>NZ_CP108428.1:0-4747500 GCF_035982555.1 Amycolatopsis sp. NBC_01286 | reverse complement strand
GCGACCAAGGCGTTCGTCCACCAGTTCAGCCTCAACCTGCGCAGCGACCTGCACGGCACCGGCGTCCGGGTGACGAACATCGAGCCCGGCATGGTCGGCGGCACGGACTTCTCGAAGGTCCGCTTCGACGGCGACCAGGGCAAGGCCGACAAGGTCTACGCGGGCACCACCCCGCTGACCGCGGACGACGTCGCCGAGTCGGTCTACTGGGCCGCGAGCCAGCCGAAGCACGTGAACATCAACGTCATCGAGCTGATGCCGGTGGTGCAGAGCTTCTCCGCGCTGCAGATCCACCGCGAGTCCTAAAAGAGGGCGAAGAGCGCCTGCTGCGCCGGGTCCCGCTCGGTCGGCCGGCGCCCGGTCCGCGGCCGCCCGCCGGTCGACGGGTAGTGCAGCACCAGCTCGCCGATGCCCGCGAGCCGCTCGAGCAGCTCGCTCACGGACAGGTTCATCCCGGCCCGGTCGGCCTCGCGCCGCATCAGGTGCGTTACCGTCGCGGCGAGCACCGAGACGAGCCCGTGCGCGGCGATGCGCTGCCGCGTCCACTCCCAGCGCGGGGTGGGGCCGGTGACGGCGGGCCCGGTCAGCCAGCGGAACGTCGACTCGAGGTGGGTGCGCGCCCGGTAGGCGGTGACAAGCTCGGCGACCGGCCAGTCCCGGTCGGTGACCAGCACCTGCTTGCCGAAGAACTCGTCGTCGAGGCGGGCGACGGCGGCGGTGTCGATCCGCCGCTCGAGGCGGATCTCCCCGGCCCGGCTCCCGCTCAGCACCGCGGTGAGCACGCGTTCGACGCGCCGGCCGCGGGTGACGCGGCCGATCTCGGCGTGCACCTGGGCCCGGTCGCCGCGGTGGGTGCCCGCCGCCAGAGCGCCGGCCAGGCCGTCCAGCTCGCGGGTCGCGGTGGCCAGCTCGTCGGCGAACGCACGGGACTGCGCCGCGTGCAGCGTCGCCGAGTGCGTGAGGACGACCCGCCGCCGGACGCCGTCGACGACCGCGTGCGTGTCCAGTGCGGTGAGGCCGGCGAACCGCTCGGGGTCGACGCGCTTGCGGGCGGACGCGGGCTGGGTCAGCAGCTCGGGGTGGTCGGTCAGCGGCAGCGAGCCGACGAACCCGCTGCGTGAGCCCAGGTCGAGCTGGGCGGCCTGGCCCGTGTGGAAGATGAGCGTCGCCGGGCCCAGCTCGCCGGTCAACGCGGCGAACGTCGGGGCCGTGCCGTCGTCGCGCCGGTACAGCCGCGAGCCGAGCGGGATCGCGCCGTCGCGGGTCACCCGCAGGCCCACGCCGGCGAGCACGCTCTGGCAGGCCGAGGGCAGCGTGCAGTCCGCGGCGGCGAACGCGGCGAACTGCGGGACGTCGACGGCGAGGGCCGCGTGGTCGTCGAGGATCTCCAAGACCGCGGCGGCGACGGTCTCCTCGATGCGCGTGATCCGTTCGGGGGTCAGCCTTTCCAGCGCCCGCCAGAATCCTTCCACTGTGGACACCCGGGGCCGCACCAGGTCCGGGGCGGCCCCGGTCGCCCACCAGTCCGCGATCGGCGTGTCCGGCGCGGTGGCCCGGTGCAGCACCGCGATCGCCAGCGTCAGCCCGAGCGTGGTCTTCGCGCGCTGGGGCCCGGCGACCTCGTCGACGCGGCGGACGAAGTCGAGCCGGCGCAGCGTCGCCCACACCGCGGCGACGTCGCCGTACGCGCGGTAGCGTGCCGACGCCGGTTCACCGCCCGGGACCGCGCGGGCGATCTCGTCGGCGGTACCGAGATAACGTTGAGTCACCACACGCGGCTTGCCGTCCACTCGCGCGGACTCCGCGAGGTAGTAGTACGTCCGTCCGCCGATCTTCTTCCCGATCACCGAGGCCACCCTTTAGGTAATACACGCCGGACGGCTGATCGACAACCATCCCGCCGCGCTGACCTGCGACGACGATCACGATCCACGATCGGGTGAGCCGGGTGTGGAAGACACACTGGCTGGTCGCACGAGGACGGTCCTAGCGTGGGCGGAATGGGACCCGATCCTGACGCCACCACCCCGACCGCCTCCGCGATGCGCCGTGCGCTCGCCCGGGCGCGTGACGGGAAGACACTCGACGTAGCCGAGGCGAGCGTCCTGCTGCACGCCCGCGGTGAAGATCTGGGGAAGCTGTCCGAGTACGCCTCCCGCATCCGTGACGCCGGTCTCGCCGAGGCCGGCCGCGCGGGTGTCATCACCTACAGCCGCAAGGTCTTCATCCCGCTCACCCGGCTCTGCCGCGACCGCTGCGGTTACTGCACGTTCGTCACCGTGCCCGGCCGGCTCGAATCGCCGTTCCTCTCGCCCGACGAGGTCCTCGACATCGCCCGCAAGGGTGCCGAGATGGGCTGCAAGGAGGCCCTCTTCACCCTCGGCGACCGGCCCGAGGACCGCTGGACGGCCGCCCGCGACTGGCTGGACGCGCACGGCTACGACGACACGCTCTCCTACGTCCGCGCGATGGCGATCCGGGTGCTGGAGGAGACCGGCCTGCTGCCGCACCTCAACCCCGGGGTCCTGACCTGGCAGGACTTCCAGCGGCTCAAGCCGGTCGCACCGTCGATGGGCATGATGCTGGAGACCACCGCGACCCGGCTGTGGAGCGAGAAGGGCGGCCCGCACTACGGGTCGCCGGACAAGGACCCCGCCGTCCGGCTGCGCGTGCTCGAAGACGCCGGCCGCAGCTCGGTCCCGTTCACCACCGGCGTGCTGATCGGCATCGGCGAGACGCACGAGGAGCGCGCGGACGCGCTGTTCGAGATCCGCAAGGTCGCCAAGACCTACGGCGGCGTCCAGGAAGTCATCGTGCAGAACTTCCGGGCCAAGCCGGACACGAAGATGCGCGCGACGCCGGACGCCGACCTCGAAGAACTGGCCGCGAACATCGCCGTGGCGCGGCTCGTGCTCGGCCCGAAGATGCGCATCCAGGCGCCGCCGAACCTGATCGGCAACCAGTACGACCTGATGATCCGCGCCGGGATCGACGACTGGGGCGGCGTCTCGCCGCTGACCCCGGACCACGTCAACCCGGAACGCGCGTGGCCGCAGATCGACGAGCTGGCCCGCCGCACCGAGAAGGCCGGCTTCGAGCTGAAGGAACGGCTCACGATCTACCCCGAGTACATCAAGGCCGGCGAGCCGTGGCTGGACCCGCGGATCACCCGGCACGTCGCCGCGCTCGTCGACCCGGCCACCGGGATGGCGCGCGAGGACGCGATGCCCGTCGGCATCCCGTGGCAGGAGCCGGACGGCGGCTGGCAGCAGTCCGGCCGCACCGACCTGCACACCGAGATCGACACCACCGGCCGGACGGAAGACCGCCGGAGCGACTTCGACTCGGTGTACGGGGACTGGAAGGAGATCGGCGACCGGATCAAGACCGGGCCGCAGAAGTTCGACTCCACCGTCCTGGAAGCCTTGCGCAGTGCGGAAAAGGACCCTGCCGGGCTGTCCGACGACGCCGCGCTCGCGCTGCTGTCCGCCGACGGCAAGGAGCTCGACGCCTTCACGAAGCTCGCCGACGACCTGCGGCGCGAGACGGTCGGCGACGACGTCACCTTCGTCGTCACGCGGAACATCAACTTCACCAACGTCTGCTACACGGGTTGCCGCTTCTGCGCCTTCGCCCAGCGTCGCACCGACGCCGACGCGTACACGCTCTCGCTGGAACAGGTCGGCGACCGCGTCGACGAGGCGTGGGCCGCGGGCGCGACCGAGATCTGCATGCAGGGCGGCATCCACCCGGACCTGCCGGGCACCGCGTACTTCGACCTCGCGGCCGAGGTCAAGCGCCGGCAGCCGGGCATCCACCTGCACTCCTACAGCCCGATGGAGGTCGTCAACGGCGCTTCGCGGACCAACCTCTCGCTGCGTGACTGGCTGATCCAGGCGAAGGAGTCCGGCGTCGACTCGCTGCCGGGCACGGCCGCGGAGATCCTCGACGACGACGTCCGCTGGGTGCTCACCAAGGGCAAGCTGCCGACGTCGGAGTGGATCAAGGTCGTCACCACCGCGCACGAGGTCGGCCTGCCGACGACGTCCACGATGATGTACGGCCACGTCGACACGCCGGCGCACTGGGTCGCGCACCTGAAGCTGCTCGCGAAGCTGCAGCGCGACGGCCTCGAGAAGCACGGCAAGCGCGGCTTCTCCGAGTTCGTGCTGCTGCCGTTCATCCACCAGAGCTCGCCGATCTACCTCGCCGGCCTCGCGCGCCCGGGGGCGACGCAGAACGAGAACCGGGCGGTGCACGCGCTGTCCCGGCTGCTGCTGCACGGGATGATCGACAACATCCAGAGCTCCTGGGTGAAGCTCGGCACCGAGGGCAGCCGCGCGGTGCTGCAGGGCGGCGTCAACGACATCGGCGGCACGCTGATGGAGGAGACGATCAGCCGGATGGCCGGCGCGTCGAACGGCTCGTACAAGACGATCAGCGACATGCGCGAGATGGTCGAGCCGCTGGGCCGCCCGCTCGTGCAGCGGACGACGGGCTACGGCCGGCCCTCGGCCGAGCGGATCGCCGCGGCGGAGGCGTCCGACGGCGTCGCGACGGCGGTTCGGAAGCCGCTGCTGCCTCTGCTCACGCCGTAGAAAGCGGTAGCGGGCGCCCGCCTCCGGGGCGCCCGCTACTCTTCGGCCGCATGGGGGTCTTCCGCTTCGCACCAGTTCTCTTCGTCGCGCTTCTCGCGGGTTGCGGCACTCCGCCGCCTCCGCCGCCCGTCCCGTTGCCGACCACGACGCCGAGCCCGACGTACGCGCCGCCGCCGTCGAGCGGTCTGTCGGTTTCGGTCGGCCAGGTCGAAGCCGGGCTCGGGCACCGCGCCAGCGTGCTGACGCTGACCAACCGGGACAGCGAGCCGCGCAAGGTCACCGGCTACCCGGACCTGAAGATCCTGGCGGGCGACGGCTCGCCGCTCGACGTCAAAGTCCTGCACGAGACGTCCTACTTCGCGCCCGATCCCGGCCCGCGGGACCTGACCGTCCAACCGGGCGGGACGGTCCTGTCCGTGCTCGCCTGGTCGGCCACCGTGACGTCCGGGGACAAGCACACCGGCGCGGCGATCTCGGTGATCCCGGTTCCGGGGGAAGCCGCGCAGACGCAGCCGCTGGACACCGACCTCGGCACCACGGACACCGTCGAGCTCAGCGCGTGGGCCACCGAAATCGGCCACTGACCACTTTGTGTCACCGCTCACAAACCCACGGTTCACCGCCGGGGCCTTGTGCTACTTGTTTTCCTCACGACCAGGGCAAGCACCGTAGCTTCACCTGCCGGAAGGACTTCGATGAGCACCTCCGTGGCCGCGCTGGACATGATCGACTCGGACCGCTATCCGCTCACTGATACCGGCAGCGAAGCGTGGCGGGCGGTCGTCGCCCGCACCCGCGCGGACCTCGCCGACGTCGGCTGCAGCGTGCTCGCCGACTTCATCCGGCCGGAGCTGCACGAGGTCCTGCGGGCCGAGTGCGCCGCACTCGAACCGCACGCGTACACGAAGATCGAAAAGGTCAATGCCTACAACACCGCGATCGACGCGGACCTGCCCGAAGACCACCCCGGCCGGCGGATCATGGAGCGGGGCAACGCCTTCGTCGCGCGCGACCACATCCCGGCCGGCGCGATCATCGGCCGGCTCCACGGCAGCCCGGTGTTCCAGCGGTTCATCGCCGACTGCTTCGGGTTGCCGGAGCTGCACGAGCTCGCGGACCCGCTGTCCGGGCTGACGCTCAACGTGATCGCGCCCGGCCGCGCGCACCCGTGGCACTTCGACACGAACTCCTACACCGTCAGCATGCTGACGCAGGCCGCGAGCGACGGCGGGACGTTCGAATACTGCCCGAACATCCGTTCCGCCGATGCGGAAAACTTCTCCGCCGTGCGGGGCGTTCTTTCCGGCGAAAGCACCCATCCGGTCCAGCGCCTCGGCCTCCGTCCGGGCGATCTGCAGTTGTTCAAAGGCCGCTTCGCCTTGCATCGGGTCACTAGGGTGGAAGGGAAGATCGCGCGCCACTCGGCGATCTTCGCTTACAGCGAGCGCCCCGGCGTCATCGGCAGCCCGGAGCGGACCAGGCAGCTCTTCGGCCGGGTCCTGCCTGAGCACCTGGCTGGTCACGCTGTGCGGGGCGACGCCCTGCTCGACTAGATCTAGGAGCCTGGCCCGTGCCTTTCGACTCGACCGGCAAGATCTCGTTCGACCACATTTACACCGCGCCCGACCCCCGTCCGTTCTTCGGAACGTTGCAGCGCGTGGATTACCAGATTCCGCAACTGGCGAAGCCGTACTTCACGAAACTGATCGAGGAATACCAGGCGGAACGCGGAATCGCGCGGCCGACCGTGCTCGACGTCGGCTGTTCCTACGGCGTCAACAGCGCGTTGCTGCGGTGCGAAACGACCCTGGACGACCTCTACGAGCAGTACACCGCGCCCGGCGTCGAGAGCCTCGGCCGCACCGCCCTGCTCGAGCGCGACCAGCGGCTCGTGCGCAGCCGCGCGACCTCCGACGGTGCCCGGTTCTTCGGCCTCGACGCCGCGGGGGCGGCGCTGGACTACGCGCGTGAAGCGGGCTTCCTGGACGAGACGATCTACGCCGACTTCGAGCGCTACGACCCGGACGAGAAGCAGCAGGCGCTCCTCGATCAGGTGGACCTCGTCGTGTCGACCGGCTGTGTCGGCTACGTCACCGAGAAGTCGATCGCCCGGATCGCGCGCGGCTCCCGGCCGTGGATGGCGCACTTCGTGCTGCGGATGTTCTCCTACGACCCGGTCGCGGAAAGCCTCGCCGAGCTGGGCTACGAGACCGCGGCCATCGACGGCGTCTACCGCCAGCGGCGGTTCGCCTCCACCGAGGAGCAGGAGCACATCCTCGACGCGCTGGGCACCGCCGGCGTCGATCCCGAAGGGCTCGAGGCCGAAGGCTGGCTGTACGCGCAGCTGTATGTTTCCCGACCGAAGAAGGGCGCGGCCGCCGGGCTCGCGTCCACGCTCAACGCCGTTGCCACCGAAGACGAAGACACCGCACCCGACGAACGAGGATGACAGAGTGAGCAGTCCGGAATGGTCCCCCCGCACGTTCGGCAACGAGGACCGGCTTCCCCGGGTCCCCGTGCCCGCTCTGGCCGACAGCGGCCGCCGCTTCCTGGAATGGTGCGGTCCGCTGCTGACGCCGGACGAGCTGGCGGAGACCGAAGCGGCGGTCGCGGGTTTTCTCGCGCCCGGCAGCCCGGCCCACGAACTGCAGGCCGCGCTGGAGGAGTACGACCGGTCACCCGGCGTGCACAGCTGGCTGGACACCTTCTGGCCGTACCGCTACCTCGGCCGCCGCGACCGGATCGCGCTCAACGCCAACTTCTTCTTCCTGTTCGCCGAATCGCCGCTGGGCCAGGTGGAACGCGCGGCCGAGCTGACCGCGTCCGCCGTGGACTACAAGCTGCGGCTCGACGACGAACTGGTGCCGCCGGTGCTCGTGCGCGGCACGCCGCAGTCGATGGTGCAGCACAAGTTCCTGTTCTCGGCCACGCGCATCCCGGGTGAGGTGCTGGACAGCGCGCGGACGCCGTACCGCGACGGCTGGGAAGGGCCGTCGCGGGCGCGGCACGTCGTGGTGTTCCACCGGAACACGCCGTTCCGGATGGACGTCGTCGCCGAAGACGGCCGGCCGTACTCCGCCGAGCAGCTCGCCGACGGCCTGCGGGCGATCTTCAAGGACGACCACGCCACGGACGTGCCCGCCGGCCACTTCACCACAAAGGCCCGCGCGGAGTGGGCGGCCAGCCGTCAGGCCCTGCTGGACGCGGGCAACGCCGAAGCTCTCGAGACCCTCGAGACGGCGTTGTTCTGCGTCTGCCTGGACGACGTCACGCCGTCGACCACGCTCGAAGCCGCGGACCAGCTGCTGTACGGCGCCAACCGCTGGTACGACAAGGCCGTCTCGCTGATCGTGTTCGAGGACGGCACGGCCGGGATCAACGTCGAGCACTGCGAACTGGACGGCACCACGATCCTCGGCTTCACCGACGCGCTGCTGAGCGGGGAACGGCTGCCGCGTGACGCCGCCGACGGCGTCCCGGGGTTCGAGACGGTCGAGTTCACGCTGACCGACGCCCTCCGCGAGGACGCCCGCGCCGCCGGGGAGTCCTTCGCGGCGTACGCGGACGCGACGGCCACGCAGACCGTGTCGTTCGACTTCGGCGCCAACCGCGTGAAGGAGCTGGGGATGTCCCCCGACGCCTTCGCGCAGATGGCCTACCAGCTCGCGCACAAGCGCGCGAAGGGCCTGACGGGCGCGACGTACGAGTCGATCGCCACCCGGCAGTTCCGCAACGGCCGGACCGAGGCCATGCGCGTCGTGACGCCGGAGGTCTTCCGGTTCGTCGCCGCGATGGAAGACGGCTCGCCCGAGGAGAAGCGGGAAGCGTTCCGCACGGCGGCGGCGAAGCACGTCTCGCGGGCGAAGGAGTGTCAGGCCGGTGACGCGCCGGAGCAGCACCTGTGGGAGCTGCAGCTGATCGCCAAGCGCCGCGGCGACACGGAGACGCCGGCGCTGTACAGCTCGCCGGGCTGGCTGAAGATGCGCGACGACTACCTGAGCACCAGCTCGGCGCCGTCGGTCAACATCCAGTACTTCGGCTTCGGCTCGACGAGCCCGCAGTGCATCGGCATCGCGTACGTGCTGCTGCCGGACCGCTGGAACCTCTACCTCAGCACGCCGAAGCACGTGTCGTCGGAGATGTACCGCTTCGCCGACGAACTCGCGAAGGCCGTCAGCGAGCTGCAGGAGCTGCTGGCCGGCGGCTGAGCAAGCGGCGCAACCAGCTCAGCCGGGCGGCCCGCGCCGCCCGGCTGAGTGCGGTGTCGGGGGCCAGCGACTCGAAGCCGTGGAACCCACCGGGCCACACGTGCAGTTCCGCCTCGCCACCCGCCTGCCAGAGGCGGCTCGCGTAGGCGACCACCTCGTCGCGGAACGTCTCGGCCGTGCCGACGTCCAGGAACGCCGGCGGCAGGCCGGAAAGATCGGTCGCACGGGCCGGGGCCGCGTAGGCCGGGACGTCGCGAAGGTCTCCCAGGTACGCCGCCCAGCCGACGTTGTTGGCCGTGCGGTCCCACAGGCCGCGGCCGTCGAGGTCGAGCGCCGACGGTGTGTTGTCGCGGTCGTCGACCATCGGGCAGATCAGCAGCTGCCCGGCGAGCTCCGGCCCGCCGCGGTCGCGGGCGAGCAGGGCCGTGGCCGCCGCCAGCCCGCCACCCGCGCTGACGCCGCCGATCACGATCGGACCGGCGAGCCGCCCGGCCGTCCACGACAGACCGGCGTAGCAGTCTTCGACCGGCGCCGGGTACGGGTGCTCGGGCGCGAGCCGGTAACCCGGCGAAACGATCGTGACGCCGAGTTCCCCGGCCCAGCGCAGCACGTTCGGCACGTCCGGGCCGAGGTGGCTGCCGACGATCAGGCCGCCGCCGTGGATGTAGTAGAGGACACCGCGGCTCTCGGGCGGGCGCGCGACCAGCAACGGCACCTCCCCCGCGTGCTCCTCCGCGAACTCGAACCCCGGGTGCGCCGCGGCCAGCTCGTCGACGGTCTGCTCGGCACCGGCGACGAACTCACGGCGCGCGGTGATGTCGTCCGGCGTGCTCAGCGGCGGACGGGCCGCTCGCAGCTGCTCGACGATCGGCGCCAGCTCCGGGTCGAACGGCGGTGGCGGCACGTCAGGCCCCCTCGGGGACCGAGACGACCAGCACGAGCGAGCCGTCGAACGTCGGCTGCTCGCGGAACCGGCCGTAGCGGCGTTCCCACGTGCCGTCGTCGAGGTCGTGGCGCAGCTCCGCGGCGAAGCGGTGGTGCACCCGGTCGTCGACGAAGCTCCACGCCGAGCACGACAGCCGCGCGCCCGGGTCGAGGAGCTGCTCGGGGCGGGCGTAGTAGGCCTCGTTGAAGCCGTCGGTGCAGTCGATCGGCACCGGGACGCCGATGATCGACGTGTGGCCGCCGAGCCCGTCGGCGATGTCGTCGACCGGCGGATAGCGCCGCGCCTCGGTCTCGATCACCTCGGGCGCGTAGTCGAGCAGCCAGAACCGCCGCAGCAGCGCGGGATCGCAGGTCAGGATGGCGACCGGGCCGCGGGTGACCCGGCGGACCTCCTTCAGCCCGGTCCACAGGTCGTTCCACTGGTGGACGCTGAACGTGCTCATCGCGCCCTCGAACGCCCGGTCCGGGAACGGCAGCTTCTCGGCGACGGCGTCGATCGCGGGCGGCAGGCCCTCTGGCCGTTGCGCGCGCATCGACGCCGACGGCTCGACCGCCGTCACCTCGCGATCGTGCGGCTCGTAGGCGCCGGCGCCCGCGCCGACGTTGAGGACGGTCCGCGCCTCGCCGAGCGCGTCGAGGACGTACTGCCCGATCCGCGGGTCCGGCACGCGGTAGTCCGTGTACACCCCGCCGATCGCGCCGTAGTCGGCGTCACCGGCGCTTCCGTCGGCACGTCGCTCAATCATGGGCTCAAAACTAGCAGCGGCCTGGGGATCCACGACGCCGGTGGCGCTGCTCCGCGCGACGGAAACCGACGTCCGGCATCCGGCGCAGCCGTCAGTTTCTGTCGCAAATTTGCGTAAGTTCGTTCATCTATTGCGTTATCTTGTCCCGGATTCGTATGATCCAGGTCACAAGGGTCCCCACCTGCACTCGACGAGGAGTTGCTGCTCCATGTCTCCCCATCCTGTCTTCAGCGCGCCCCGAAGTGCCCCCGTCCCCCGCCGGCGCGCGAGATTCGGCGCGCTGGCCGCCGCCGTCGCCGCCGCGACCGGCCTGACCGTCATCACCCTGGCCGCGGCCCCCGCGAGTTCGGCGCTCGCCGCCGGGCGCGGCGCGACCGTGCCGTTCCTCGAACAGGAGGCCGAGACCGCCGCGACCAACGGCACGGTCATCGGCCCCGACCGCAACTCCGGCACCCTCGCCGGTGAGGCGTCCGGCCGCAAAGCCGTGACGCTGGGCGGTCAAGGCAAGTACGTCGAATTCACGCTCACCGCGCCGGCCAACTCGATCGACTTCCGGTTCAGCCTCCCGGACTCCGGGAACGGCACCGGCACGAGTGGCTCGATCTCGTTGTACGTCAACGGTTCCCACAACCGCGACGTCGCGCTGACGTCGAAGTACGCTTGGTACTACGGCTCGTACCCGTTCACCAACACCCCGGGTGACGGCCACGCGCACCACTTCTACGACGAGACCCGCGCGTTGCTGGGCACGAACTACCCGGCAGGCACCAAGATCAAGCTGCAGGTCGACGCGGGCGACGTCACGACCTCGACGATCGACCTCGCCGACTTCGAGCAGGTCGGCGCGGCCGCGGCCAAGCCGGCGAACTCGCTGTCCGTCACCGACTACGGCGCCACCGCGGGCGACACCAGCGACGACGCGGGCGCGTTCGACGCCGCCGTCGCCGCGGCGAAGAGCCAGGGCAAGGAGGTCTGGATCCCGTCCGGGACCTTCACCCTCGGCCACCACATCACCGTCGACCAGGTGACCATCCGCGGCGCCGGCCCGTGGTACTCCGTGCTGACCGGCCCGCGCGCCGGCATCTTCGGCAAGGGTGAACCGGCCAGCTGCGGCACGTCGACGTATCCCGGCAACAGCGCCGTCCCGGGCACGAGCAGCGCGGTCAAGCTGTACGACTTCGCGATCATCGGCCAGGTCGACGCCCGCGTCGACTGCGACCAGTCCAACGCCATCGGCGGCGCCCTGGGCGGCGGCTCGGTCGTGCAGAACCTGTGGCTGCAGCACACGAAGGTCGGGCTGTGGCTCGACGGGCCGTTCGACGGGCTCACCGTGTCCGGCAACCGGATCCTCGACCAGACCGCCGACGGGCTGAACCTGCACCAGGGCATCAGCAACGTCACCGTGACGAACAACTTCCTGCGCAACACCGGCGACGACGGCCTGGCCATGTGGTCCGAGCACGACGCCGACCACAACAACACGTTCTCCTTCAACACCGTGCTGCTGCCGATCCTCGCCAACAACATCGCGATCTACGGCGGGCGCGACAACACGGTGTCCGACAACGTCGTGGCCGACACCCAGGACCAGGGCGGCGGCATCCACATCGCCAACCGGTTCAGCGCGGTGCCCCTCGCCGGGACGACGACCGTCGCGCGCAACACCGCCATCCGCACCGGTGTGCTCGACTCGAACTGGCAGTTCGGCGTCGGCGCCCTGTGGTTCGACGGCCGCGACGGCGCCATCACCGGCCGCGTCGACGTCACCGACCTCGACCTGCTGGACAACAACTACGAGGCCATCCAGTTCATCGACAGCCAGACCACGGACGTGCACTTCACGAACGTCAAGATCACCGGAGCGGGCACGTTCGCCTGGCAGCTGCAGGCCAAGCCGACCGGCACGGTGAAGAACGTCGTCGCGACCGGGATCGGCCGCGCGGGCGTCTACAACTGCATGGGCCCGGACGCACTGACCGGCCTGGTCGACCAGGGCGGCAACTCCGGCTGGAGCACGACGTTCTGCGGCTCGTGGCCGACGCCGGTGTACGGCTCGGACAACGGCGGCACGACCACGCCGACGACCCCGACCACACCCACCACCCCGCCGACCACCACCACGACGACGACCCCGCCGACCGGGAACCTGGCGCTGCACAAGGCGATCAGCGCGTCGGCGTCGCAGGGCGGCTTCCCGCCGGGCAACGCGGTCGACGGCGACGCGAACTCGTACTGGGAGAGCGCGAACAACGCGTTCCCGCAGACGCTGACCGTCGACTTCGGCGCCACGGTTTCGGTGTCGCGGCTGGTGCTGAAGCTGCCGCCGCCGTCCGCGTGGGGCACCCGCACGCAGACGATCGCGGTCGACGGCGTCAAGGCCGCGGCGGGTTACACCTTCAACCCGGCGACCGGCAACACCGCGACGATCACCTTCCCGGCGACGTCCGTGCGCACCCTGCGGCTGACCTTCACCGGCAACACCGGCTGGCCGGCGGGACAGCTGTCCGAACTCGAAGCCTATTCGTCCTGAACTCAGCTAGAGAGGTGACGACGATGTCCCCATCACCACGGCGCCGCGCGGCGCTGCTGGCCGCGGCCCTCGCCGCGTCCGGCCTGACTGTCCTGTTCAGCGGCACTCCCGCGGCCGCGGCGACCTGCCCGACGACGGCGTCCGGCGGCGCGAGCGTGCCGTTCCGGACGGTCGAGGCCGAGTGCTCGGCGACCACCGGCTCGGCCGTCGGCCCCGACTACACGCAAGCCAGCATCGCTTCGGAGGCGTCCGGACGCCAAGCCGTCCGGATCGGGTCCGGCCAGTACGTCGAGTTCACGCTGCCGGCGGCGGCCAACTCGATCAACGTCCACTACAACATCCCGGACGGCTCGTCCGGGCGGCTTTCGGTGTACGTCGGCGGGGCCAAGCTCGGCAGCGGGCTGTCCGTGACGTCGCGGTACTCCTATGTGGACACCGGCTTCATCGCGGGCTCGAAGACGCACCACTTCTTCGACGACGCCCGGCTGCTCTTCGGCCAGAACGCGGCCCAGGGCACGAAGGTCCGCGTCCAGGCCGACTCCGGCGACGTCGGCCAGGCGACCATCGACCTGGCCGACTTCGAGCAGGTCGGCGGCGCGGGCGCGAAACCGGCCAACGCCCTGTCCGTGACGGACTACGGCGCCACGGCGAACGACTCCTCCGACGACACCCAGGCGTTCCGCAACGGCCTGTCGGCGGCGCGGTCGCAGGGCAAGGAGCTGTTCGTGCCGTCCGGCCGGTTCGAGATCGGGTCGGCGCTGCAGATCGACCAGACCACCGTCCGGGGCGCCGGTCCGTGGTACACGGTGTTGCACGGCAACAACATCTTCAACAACGGCGGCGCGTCCGGGAACATCAAGCTGTACGACTTCGCGGTGTTCGGTGACGTGACCGAGCGCAACGACGGCAGCCCGGACAACGCGTTCCACGGCGTTCTCGGCAACGGCTCGGTGGTGAGCGGCCTGTGGATCCAGAACACCAAGTGCGGGCTGTGGTTGATGAGCGGCGCGTCGTCGAACCTCACCATCGAGAACAACCGCATCCAGGACACGCAGGCCGACGGCGTCAACTTCGACGGCGCCGTCACGAACTCGGCGTTGCGCAACAACTACCTGCGCAACAACGGCGACGACGGCCTCGCGCTCTGGTCCAACGGCCAGGCCGACTCGGGCAACACGATCGCGAACAACACGGTCGTGCAGCCCAACCTGGCCAACGGCATCGCGCTCTACGGCGGGTCGAACAACACCGTCAGCGGCAACCTGGTGCAGGACACCAACGCGCTCGGCGGCGGCTACCTGGTGGCGAACCGGTTCAGCTCGGTGCCGCTCGGCGGCACGGTGACGCTGTCGAACAACACCGCGCTGCGGGCCGGGGCGCTCGACCCGAACTGGCAGTTCGGCGTCGGCGCGCTGTGGTTCGACGCGCGTGACCAGGCGATCACCGGCGTGACGATCCGCGTCACCGGGTTCACCGCGATCCAGAGCCCGTACGAGGCGATCCAGTTCATCGACGGCAACGGCGCCGGCAAGCAGATCCAGGGCGTCACGATCGACGGCGTCTCGGTGCAGGGCGTGGGCACGTTCGTGGCGCAGTCGCAGACGCAGGGATCGGTGTCGATCAGCAACCTGAGCGCGTCCGGCGTCGGCGTCACCGGCACGTACAACTGCCCGTACCCGTCGTCGATCCCGAGGATGACGTTCGGCGGCTCGGGCAACAGCGGCTGGACCGGCACGTGGAGCGACTGCTCGACCTGGCCCGCGCCGAACTCCGGCCCGCAGCAGCCGCCGCAGTCGGGCAGCAACATCGCGCGGGGCAAGGCGATCAGCTCGTCGTCGTCGCAGGGCGGGTTCCCGCCGGGCAACGCCAACGACGGCAACGCGGACAGCTACTGGGAGAGCGCGAACAACGCGTTCCCGCAGACGCTGACCGTGGACCTGGGCGCGGCCGCGTCGATCAACAAGGTGACGCTCAAGCTGCCGCCGTCGTCGGCGTGGGGTGCGCGCACCCAGACGGTGACGGTCTCGGGCAGCACGGACGGCGGCTCGTACACGACGCTGGTCGGCTCGCGCGGCTACGCGTTCGACCCGGCGTCGGGCAACACGGCGTCAGCGTCGTTCACGGCGACGTCGCAGCGCTTCGTGCGGCTGACGTTCACCGGCAACACCGGCTGGCCCGCCGGTCAGGTGTCCGAGTTCGAGGTGGCGGCTTCGTAACTCCGGACTGACGACAAGCCCGTCCCGGCTCCTGACACCGGGACGGGCTTGTCTTACTTTTGCGCGCAGTTGCTGTAAAGTTTCACTCATGACGCGTCGTCTTGCCGAAGTCGCCCGCCAGGTCGGGGTCAGTGAAGCCACGGTCAGCCGGGTGCTCAACGGGCGGTCGGGGGTGTCCGCCAGCACCCGCGCCGCCGTGCTCACCGCGCTCGACGTGATGGGTTACGAGCGGCCCACCCAGCTGCGCGGCGAGCGCGCCCGCCTGGTCGGGCTCGTGCTCCCCGAACTGCAGAACCCGATTTTCCCGGCACTGGCCGAGATCATGGGCAACGCGCTCGCGCAGCAGGGCTTCACCCCCGTCCTTTGTACCCGGACCGCGGGCGGGGTGTCGGAGGCGGAGTACGTCGAGCTGCTCCTGCAGCAGCAGGTGTCGGGCGTCGTGTTCGCCGGCGGGCTCTACGCGCAGTCCGACGCGGTGCACTCGCACTACCACCACCTGGTCGAGCGGCGGCTCCCGACGGTGCTGATCAACGCGGCCGTCGACCACCTCGGGCTGCCCCAGGTGTCGTGCGATGACGCCGTCGCCGTCGAGCAGGTCGTCGGGCACCTCAGCTCGCTCGGGCACGAGAAGATCGGGCTGGTGCTCGGGCCGACCGACCACGTGCCGTCGAAGCGCAAGCTGGAGGCGTTCCAGGCGTACGCGGCGAAGCTCGGCCTGCCGGTGCTCGACGAGCTGGTCGAGCACGGGATGTTCTCCATCGAAGGCGGCCACGCGGCGGCGGCCCGGCTCTACCCGCGCGGCGCGACCGCGGTGCTCTGCGCGAGCGACCTGCTGGCCCTGGGCGCGGTCCGCGCGGCCCGCCGGCAGGGCCTGTCGGTGCCCGACGACGTCTCGGTGGTCGGCTACGACGACTCGGCCCTGATGAACTGCACCGACCCGCCCCTGACGACCACCCGCCAGCCGATCGAGGCGATGGGCCGCGCGGTGGTCGAGCTGCTGGTCAAGCGCATCAACGGCGGCGAGGTGGCGGCCGAGGAGCTGCTGTTCGCCCCCGAGCTGGTGGTGCGCGGCTCGACGGCCCGCCGCATCGCCTGACCCCAGCGTCACCCCCAGGCGCGACGGCTTCCGGGCCGTCGCGCCTTTTCGCGCGCCCGGGACACGCTGGAGCGTTCGGCGGTACCCATTCCACCCGCTTCTCTTCGCCAGCACGTTCGCGTCCTGTTCGTAACTTGCAAAGTCTCGTCGTCTTATTGCGTCGATCCGGTCTCACACTTTAGAGTGACCGCAATCACGTGACAGCCGTCGCGACCCGAGAAGAGGCTTGAGATGAGCAGTCCCTGGTCCCGATCCTTGCCCCGCCGGATGTTCTGCCTGCTGGCCGCAGGTGGCCTCGCTCTGGGGGTGGCCGCCTGCGGCGACGACGGCAACGCCGCCGCGCCCGGGGGCAAGGTGAAGATCACGGTCACCGGCCAGCCGCCCACCAGCCAGCCGTTCGAGCGCGGCGTCTTCGACGCCGACGTCAAGGAGTTCGAGGCATCCCACCCGAACATCCAGATCGAGCCCCACGAGGGGTTCATGGACCCGAAGACGTTCTCCGCGAAGCTCGCCGGCGGCCAGCTCGAAGACGTCTACTACGTCTACTTCACCGACCCGGCGCAGATCATCACGCGGCATCAAGCCGCGGACATCACGGAAGCGTCGAAGAGCGTCCCGCACATCGGCGACATCAAGCCGGAACTGCTGGACAACTTCCGTGACGCGAGCGGCAAGCTCTACGGCCTGCCGACGATGAACTACACGATGGGCCTGGTCTACAGCCGCCCGCTGTTCCAGAAGGCCGGGCTCGACCCGAACAAGCCGCCGACGACCTGGGACGAGGTCCGCGACGACGCGAAGAAGATCGCCGCGCTGGGCAACGGCACCGTCGGGTACGCCGACTACAGCAAGAACAACCAGGGTGGCTGGCACATGACCAGCTGGCTGTACTCGATGGGCGGCGACATCGCCCGCAAGGACGGCGACAAGTGGGTCGCCGACTTCGACAACGAGAAGGGCAAGCAGGCCCTGCAGTACCTGCACGACATGCGCTGGACCGACAACTCCATGGGCGCCAAGCAGCTGCTGGAAGCCACGGACGTGCAGCGGATGATGGGTGCCGGCCAGCTCGGCATGTACATGGCCGCGCCGGACAACATCCCGGTGCTGGTCAAGCAGTTCAACGGCAAGTACGAGGACTACGGCGTCGCGGGCATGCCCGGCGGGCAGGGCACCCTGCTCGGCGGCGAAGGCTACATGCTGAACCCGAAGGCGTCGCCGGAGAAGATCAAGGCCGGCCTCGAGTGGATCCAGTGGAAGTACCTCAACCCGGACCGCTTCGAGAAGCACATCCAGCAGTACGTCGACGGCAAGCAGCCGGTCGGCCTGCCCGCCGAGCCGACCCCGGACGTCTGGCAGGGCGCGGTGCGTGACCAGCAGCTGGCCCTGAAGGCCAAGTTCGCCAACGTCCCGGCCACGAACTACCAGTCCTACGTGGACACCACCAGCAAGATCAAGGGCAGCATCGAGCCGCCCAACGCGCAACAGGTGTACGCCGCCCTCGACAGCGTCATGCAGGCGGTGCTCACGGACCAGAACGCGAACATCGACCAGCAGCTGTCGTCCGCTTCGTCGAAGGTCAACAGTGTCCTCGCCCAGGTCAAGTAGCCTCCTCGCCTGGCCCGCGACGTCTTCGTCGCGGGCCAGGCGCCCGGCCGCGTCCCCGGCCGAGCGCCGCCGCGTCCGGTTGCGCCGCAAGTTGAAGGAGAACCTCACCGCGTACGGCCTGCTCTGCGCCGCACTCCTGGTGTTCGCGATGTTCTCCTGGTACCCGATCGTGCGGGGCGTGCTGCTGAGCTTCCAGCAGGTCGACTTCGTCAACGCGCCGACGTGGGTCGGGTTCGACAACTTCAGCCGCCTGTTCGACGACCCGCTGTTCGGCGTCGCCTGGCGCAACACGCTCCTGTTCACCGGGCTCGCGCTGGTGTTCGGGTTCGCCGTCCCGTTCCTCACCGCGGTGCTGCTCAACGAGATCCGGCACGCCAAGGCGTTCTTCCGGCTCGCGGTGTACCTGCCGGTGATGCTGCCGCCGGTCGTCACCGCGCTGATGTGGAAGTGGTTCTACGACCCGGGTCCCGGCCTGTTCAACTCCGCGCTCGGCGCGGTGGGCCTGCCCGGCGGGCAGTGGCTCGACTCCTCCACCACCGCGATGCTGTCGCTGGTCTTCGTCTCCACCTGGGCCAACATGGGCAGCACCACGCTGATCTACCTGGCCGCGCTCGGCACGATCCCCGGCGAGCTGTACGAAGCCGCGGAGCTCGACGGCGCCGGGATGTGGCAGCGGCTGCGGCACGTCACGTTCCCGCAGACCCGGTTCGTGCTGCTGGTGCTCCTGCTGCTGCAGATCGTCGCGACGATGCAGGTGTTCACCGAGCCGTACGTGATGACCGGCGGCGGGCCGGACGACTCGACGGTCACCGTGCTCCTGCTGCTCTACCGGTACGCCTTCGTCTACAACGACTTCGGCTCGGCGAGTGCGATGAGCCTGCTGCTGTTCATCGCGCTGGGCGTGTTCTCGGCGTGGTACGTCCGGCTGACGCGGAAGGCGGACCAGTCATGAGGACCCTCGTCTCCCCCGGCGCGTTGCGCAGCCGGCGCGGCAAGGCCGTCTACGCCGTGATCTTCGCCTGCACGCTCGCGGTGTTCATCCTGGCGTTCATGTTCCCGCTGTACTGGGTGATCACCGGGGCGATGAAGTCACCGCAGGAGCTGGCGCAGACGCCGGCGACGCTCATCCCGCGCGACTGGCACCCGGAGACGTTCGGCGAGGCGTGGGACCAGCTGAGCCTGGGCAAGTACTTCCTCAACACGCTGATCGTCGCCGGCGGCGCGTGGCTGGCGCAGCTGGCCATCGACGTGCCGGCCGCGTTCGCGCTGTCGAAGCTGCGCCCGAAGTTCGGCAACGTCGTGCTGGGCCTGATGCTGGCGACGCTGATGCTGCCGGCCACGGCCCTGCTGGTGCCGACGTACGTGACGGTGACCGACCTGCCGCTGCTGCACCTCAACCTGATCAACTCGCCGACCGCGGTCTGGCTGCCCGCGGCGGCGAACGCGTTCAACATCTACCTGCTGAAGCGGTTCTTCGACCAGATCCCGGACGAGCTGATCGAAGCGGCGCGCATCGACGGCGCCGGGCCGGTGCGCACGCTCTGGCGGATCATCCTGCCGATCTCGCGGCCGATCCTGGCCGTGGTGTCGATCCTCGCGGTGGTCACCGCGTGGAAGGACTTCATCTGGCCGCTGCTGGTGTTCCCGGACACCGAAAAGCAGACCCTCTCGGTGATGCTGCAACGGGTGGCGATCGACATGCCGCTCAACGTGCTCGTCGCCGGGATGGTGCTGGCCAGCCTGCCGATGGTGGCGCTGTTCCTGGCGTTCCAGCGGCAGATCCTCGCCGGGCTGACCGCCGGCGCCGTCAAGGGCTGAAGCCGCGCCCGGGGTTTCCACGACTACTAGGAGGGCACTTCCGTGACCGACAAGACCGGCTGGTGGCGTAGCGCGGCGATCTACCAGGTCTACATCCGCAGCTTCGCGGACGGCAACGGCGACGGCATCGGCGACCTCGCCGGCGTCCGTTCGCGCCTGGACCACCTGGCCGAGCTGGGGATCAACGCGATCTGGTTCACCCCCTGGTACCCCTCGCCGATGGACGACGGCGGTTACGACGTCGCCGACTTCCGCGACATCGAGCCGCTGTTCGGCACGCTCGCCGAAGCGGAGGAGCTGCTCGCCGAGGCCCACGCCCGGAACATCCGGGTGATCATCGACATCGTGCCCAACCACTGCTCGGACGAGCACCGGTGGTTCCAGGCCGCGCTCGCCGCGGGCCCGGGTTCGCCGGAGCGGCAGCGGTTCTGGTTCCGGCCCGGCCGAGGCCCGGACGGCGCCGAACCGCCCAACAACTGGAAGTCGCGCTTCGGCGGGCCCGCGTGGACGCGCGTGCCGGACGGCGAGTGGTTCCTGCACCTCTACAGCTCGCGCCAGCCGGACTTCAACTGGGAGAACCCGGACATCCGCCAGGAGTTCGAGGACGTGCTGCGGTTCTGGTTCGACCGCGGGGTCGACGGCTTCCGCATCGACGTCGCCGACGGGCTGGTCAAGGACCCGCGGCTGCCGGACGTCGAAGACGGCGACGAGACGCCGTTCTCCGACATGGAGGGCCTGCACGAGATCTACCGGTCGTGGCGCAAGATCGCCGACAGCTACGCGGGCGAGCGCGTGCTGGTCGGCGAGATGTGGCTGCCGGACATGTCCCGGGCGGCGCGCTACCTGCGCCGCGACGAGCTGCACTCGGCGTTCAACTTCGACTTCCTGGTCTGCCCGTGGGACGCCGCGCGTTTCCACGACGTCATCACCCGCACGATCCGGGCGCACGACGAGGTCGGCGCGCCGGCCGCGTGGGTGCTGTCGAACCACGACGTCACCCGGCACGTCACGCGCTACGGCCGGCAGGGCGACACCGGGTTCAGCTTCGCGAACCGGCTGCACGAGCTGCCGGTGGACCGGGAGCTGGGCACCCGCCGGGCTCGCGCGGCGGCGCTGCTGACGCTCGCGCTGCCGGGCGGGCTGTACGTCTACCAGGGCGAGGAGCTGGGGCTCTGGGAGATCCGCGACATCCCCGACAACCTGCGCCAGGACCCGGTGTGGGCCCGCACGAACGGCACCGACCCGGGCCGCGACGGCTGCCGCGTCCCGATCCCGTGGTCGGGTTCCGAGCCGCCGTTCGGCTTCGGTGCCGGGGACGCGTGGCTCCCGCAGCCCGCGGAGTGGTCGTCCTTCACGGCGGCCGCCGAGGCCGCGGACCCGACGTCGATGCTGAGCCTCTACCGCGACGGCCTGCGCATCCGGGAAGAGCAGGCGGCCCTCGGCGCGGGCACGCTGGAGTGGCTGTCGCTGGGTGACGGCGTCCTGGCGTTCACGCGTGAGCCGGGCTTCACGTTCGCGCTGAACTTCTCGGCGTCACCGGTCCCCCTGCCGACGGGCGAGGTCCTGCTGGCGAGCGGCCCGGTGGACGGCTCCCTGCCGACCGACACCGCGGTCTGGCTCCGCACCTCCTGAAAGCCGTGAAGGCCTCCTTACCGGCTCTTATGGCCGGTAAGGAGGCCTTCACGGACTTTCGGTGGCCTGCTTCGGTGGGCTACTTCGTCAGCTGCAGCACGTCCACACCGCGCGCGTTGTCCGCGACGTAGACGTACTTCCCGTGCCAGTAGGGCGCCCACGCGCTCGCGTCCGCCGGGCGGTAGTACGCGATCTGCCGCGGGTTCGTCGGGTCGCTCACGTCCAGGAACCGCGTGCCCTGCGAGTAGAACGACTGCACGAGGACCTTGCCGCGGACGTCGAAGTAGTGCGCGGAGCAGTCGTCGGACGCCGGGTCGCTGCCCTCCTGGCCGTTGACGCCCCAGGTGCCGACGCTCTGCAGCCGGAAGGGCTGCTCGGGCGTCGAACGCCAGCCTTCGCCGTGGTAGGAACCGGCCAGCGACGAGATCGTGAGCACGCCGTCGCCCGCGCAGCCGTCGACGAAGTTCTCCTCCGTCGCGTAGATCAGGTCCTGGCCACGCCAGGCGCCGTCGCCGACCCGGTGCCCGGCCGGGTGGAAGCTGTTGTGCATGAACCGAGACGGCGCGGCCGTCTCGGCGATGCCGCCGCCGGCGTACGGGATCGGCTCGTGCGCCGTCGCGCGGCGGAGCTTGTTCGTCAGCGGGTCGCGGTGCACGCCGCTGGTCCAGTAGCCGCGCACGCCGCCGCGGCCGGACACCCAGGCCACGCCGTTGTCGTCCACCTGGACGTCGTGCACGTAGTCGGTCTTGCCGTCGTTGCGGGCCAGCTCGATCGGCTGGGGGTCCACCTTCGGGTGCTTCGGGTCGCGGATGTCGGTGACCCAGATCGGCCGCCCGCCCCACTCCGCCGGCTGGTCGGCGGCCTTCGACGGGCCACCCGTCCACAGGTAGCGGCAGCCGTCGACGCAGCTGGTGGTGTGCCCGGCGGGCGCCTGCACGTAGCTGATGATCTTCGGCGCTTCGGGCTTCGCGACGTCGACGACGTAGATGCCGGACTCCCCGGTCTGCGTGGTACCCCCGAACGCGCGCGGATCGCGGGACAGGAACACCAGCTTGCGGACCGGGTCGACCTCGGTGTCCTCGGTCTCCCACAGCCCCGGCAGGCTGACCTGCCCGACCAGCTTCGGCGCGGCCGGGTTCTTGGTCAGGTCGTAGACCTTCAAGCCGAACTCGCCGGAGACGACCATGACGTCGCGGCGGCCGTAGTCGAGGAAGTTGATCGAGATGGCGCCGGCGGCGTCGGGCACGTTGCCGACGGACTTGACGTTCTTGATCGCCCCCGGATCACCCGCCGTCCGCGTGGCCGGGACCGCGGGTTTGTCGTCCTCGCCGCAGGCGGCGGCCGGCAACCCGGTCGCGACCAGCGTGGCACTGACGGTGACGGCGGCGAAGCACGACCGTAGCCAGGTGCGCACAAAACCTCCCAAAGGGCGTGATCACCCGAACCGTACGACGGAGATCAACCGGACACAACCGCCTTTGGTTGCCTTCCGACTGGTAGGACTGGCCCATGCGCTTGCTCGCCTTGCTGGCCGTCCTGGCCCTCGCCGTCACGGGGTGCTCCGACCCCGCCCCGGCCCCCGGCGTCCTGTCCGTCGGCCTCCGGGAGCCCGCGACGCTGCTGCCGGCCGACCTCTCCGACCAGGCGGGCCGGCTGGTGACCGCCGCGCTGTGGACCCCGCTCGCCGACTACGACGCGGCGACCGGGAAGGTGACGCCGCGCGCGGCCGAGTCGATCGGGAGCACCGACCGGGTGCACTGGACGGTGAAGCTGCGGCCCGCGACGTTCCACGACGGCACCCCGGTCACCGCGCAGTCCTATGTGGACACCTGGCGCGCGGTCGCCGCCGAACACTGGGTGGCTTCGCCGGTGCTCACGAAGCTGTTGCGCGCCCAGGAGATCAAGGCGTCGGGACTCGTCCTCACCCTGACGCTCGACCGCCCGTCCGGCCAGGTCCCGGCGTTGCTGTCGGCGCCGGGCCTGGTGCCGCTGCCCGCGTCGGTGCTCGCCTCCCACGACTGGAACGGCTTCGCGAAGGCGCCGGTCGGCAACGGTCCGTACCGGCTCGACGGGCCGTGGCGTCCCGGTTCGGGCGGGACACTGAAGCGCGTCGGCGAAGGCGGCGCCGCGACGATCGAGCTGCGCGTCGGCGAGCCGGCCGCCCAGTACGACGCGGTCAAGGCGGGCACCCTCGACCTGGCGACCGAGGTCCCCGGCGAGAAGCACGACGCCATGCACGAGTTCGGCGACCGGCACGCGACGTGGGCGCTGCCGCAGGCCGGCTACCTCGCGTTCCCGGTGACCGACCCGAAGTTCACGGACGCGACGGTCCGCCACGGCTTCGCACTGGGCGTCGACCGCGCGGCCCTGGAGTCCGGCCCGCTGGCCCACCAGGTCGACCCGGCCAAGGCCCTGCTGCCCCCGGCGGACGCGCCGGGCGAGCGCACGGGCACGTGCCGCCCGTGCAGCTTCGACACGGCGGCCGGCAAGGCACTGCTGAAGCAGACGTCCTTCCCCGGCGGCGCGACCATCTACTTCGGACCGGGCGCCGAAGGGTGGACGCGCACCCTGGTGGTCGGCCTGCACAAGGCGCTGGACGTCTCGGTGACGGCGCAGGCTCGCCCCGCGGGCCCGCTCGACGGACCGTCCACACTGGACGTCAAGCTGGCGACACCGAGCCCGTACGAGCTGCTGTCGGCCCTGGCCGAGGCGTCGGGCTACACGGACGAGGTGTTCCGCCAGAACCTCACCCTCGCCGACGCCGCGGCCACGACCGACGAGGCAGGCCAGCTGTACCGGCTCGCGGAGAACCAGCTGCTGCGCGACCTCCCGGTGGCCCCACTGTGGTCGGGCCATGGCCACGCCGTCTGGAGCAACCGCATCCACAACATCACGACAGCGCCGTTCACCGGCCCGGCACTGGCCGCGATCACGACATAGGTGCGTACGGGTACGCCTGCCACGCAACACTTTCTTTCTGCTGCTCACGCACGGGAAGCCCATCGCGAACAGACGAACCGTGGCAGCTCGCGGGAAGCCGCGCGAGACGATTCGCCGCGCTCCCGCAAGAGGATGAATGCTTGGCTCCTCTCGGCCTGCCTTGCCGGAGCGATTGTTCTCGTCCTGATCCTGATCCGCGTCTTCGCTTGAATCGGCTAAACCGTCGCGTGCACGACCAGGGTCTCGATGAACGCCGCCGTCAGCGGATCCGGCGCCGCCCGGGTGTACGCGGCAAGAGTCCGCCGCACCGGCACCGACGGCCGCAGCACCCGGCCGTCGAAACGCGCCGGGAGGACGTTCGCCGGGACCAGCGCCGGGCCGAGGCCCGCCGCCGCGAGGATCGGGGCGGCCGCCGTCTGCTCGGTGCGGACCGCCGCGCGCGGGCGGAACCCCGCCGCCGCGCAGGCCGCGTCGACCAGCTCGGCCAGGCCGTTGCCCGGCGCGTAGTGCACCCACGCGCAGCCGGCGAGCGTGGCCAGGTCGACCACCCCGGCCGGGTCGTCCTCCGAAGCGCCGTCGGCGGGCAGCACGACGACGAACTCCTCGACCCCCAGCGGCCGCACCGGCCCCGGCCAGTCCGACGGCACCGGCCCGAGCGCGACGTCGGCCTCGCCCGCGGCCATCGCGTCCCGCAGTTCGTCGGCGTGCCGGAACTCGATCAGCCGGACGTCGACGTCGGGCCGGTCGCGCCGCCACACGCGTAACGCGGGCGGCAGCACGCCGAGGCTCACCGAGTACACCGTCGCGACCTGCAGTTCTCCCGCCGTCGTGCCGGACGCGAGCCGCGCGGCGCAGCGGGCTCGTTCGGCGTCGGCCAGCGCCGCCCGCGCGTGCGGCAGCATCGCCCGGCCCATCGGCGTCAGCCGGACGGCGCGCGGCAGCCGTTCGAGCAGTGGCCCGCCGAGCCCCTGCTCCAGCGCCCGCATCTGGTGTGACAACGCGGGCTGCGTCACGTGCAGCTGCTCCGCCGCGCGCGTGAACGACCCGGTGTCGACCACCGTGACCAGGTACTCGAGCTGCCGAAGACTCGTCATGACCACAGCTTATCGCTGGCCTGAAAACTAAGCCTTGGACTTATGTCATGAACCCGGCCAGCCTGAGGTCATGGAAACGAAGACAGCCCTGGTCGCGGGGGCCAACGGGATCATCGGCCGGAACCTGATCGAGCACCTGCGGGCCGCCGGCGGCTGGGACGTCGTCGGCCTGTCGCGGCGCGGCGGGCCCGGGAACGTCGCCGTCGACCTGCTCGACCCGGCCGACACCCAGGCGAAGGTCGGCGAGCTGACCAGCACGACCCACCTGTTCTACGCCGCCTACCAGGACAAACCGACGTGGGCCGAGCTGGTCGCGCCGAACGTGGCGATGCTGACCAACCTCGTCGACGCCCTGGCGCCGGCCGCCCTTGAGCACGTCAGCCTGATGCAGGGCTACAAGGTCTACGGCGCGCACCTCGGCCCGTTCAAGACGCCGGCCCGCGAGTCCGACGCCGGGCACATGCCGCCCGAGTTCAACGTCGACCAGCAGCAGGTCCTGGAGCGGCGGCAGGGGCCGTGGACGTGGTCGGCGATCCGGCCGTCGGTCGTCGGCGGCACCGCGCTGGGCAACCCGATGAACCTCGCGCTGGTGATCGCGGTCTACGCGTCGATCTCGAAGGAACTCGGCCTGCCGCTGCGGTTCCCGGGCAAACCCGGCGCGTACGACAGCCTCCTGGAGATGACGGACGCGGACCTCCTGGCCGGCGCGACGGTCTGGGCGACCGGGCAGCGCGGCGCGTTCAACATCGCGAACGGCGACCTGTTCCGCTGGCGCGAGCTCTGGCCGAAGCTGGCCGCCTACTTCGACCTCGACGTCGCGCCCCCGCTGCGGATGTCGCTGTCCGACGTGATGGCCGACAAGGGTCCACTGTGGACGTCGATGGCGGCGAAGCACGGCCTCACGGCGTCCTACGCGGACGTCTCGGCCTCCTGGGCGTTCGGCGACTTCGTGTTCGGCTGGGACTACGACGTGTTCGCCGACACGTCGAAGGCGCGCCGCGCGGGCTTCCACACCTACGTCGAGACCGAGCAGATGTTCTACCGGCTCTTCGACGAGTTCCGCAAAGCCCGGGTGATCCCCTAACCGCGGCCGATGAACGGCATGGTCGTCGCGGTGATCGTCAGGAACTGGACGTTCGTGTCGAGCGGCAGCCCCGCCATGTAGACGACCGCCTCGGCGACGTGCCGGACGTCGAACGTCGGCTCCGCGACGACCCGGCCGTCGGCCTGCGGGATGCCGGCGGCCATCCGCTCGGTCATCTCGGTGGCCGCGTTGCCGATGTCGATCTGCCCGCAGGCGACGTTCCAGGCCCGGCCGTCGAGCGAGATGGACCTGGTCAGGCCGGTGACGGCGTGCTTGGTGGCGGTGTAGGCGACGCTCGCGGGCCGCGGCACGTGCGCGGAGATCGAGCCGTTGTTGACGATCCGGCCGCCGCGCGGGTCCTGGTCCTTCATCAGCAGCACGGCCTGCTGGGCGCAGAGGAACATCCCGGTGAGGTTGACGTCGACGGTCCGTTTCCAATCCGCGACGGACAGGTCGGCGACGGTGCCGGCCGCGCCGATCCCGGCGTTGTTGACCAGCAGGTCGAGCCGTCCCCAGCGGGCGCGGACGGCGTCAAAGAGGGCTTTGACGGAGTCCTCGTCGGCGACGTCGGTGGGCACGACGAGCGCGGTTTCGCGCCCTGCTGCTGTCTCGGCCAGCGCGTCGGCCCGGCGCCCGGCGAGCGCGACCTCGAAGCCCTCGTCGAGCAGCGCTCGCGCCACCGCCCGCCCGATGCCCGACCCGGCCCCGGTCACCACCGCCGTCTTCACCATGCCGCCGACCCTAAACGAAAGGGCCCGGCGAGTGCCGGGCCCTTTCGCGAAGGAGGAACTACTTCGGCTGGACCCCGAGCGCGGCGAGCGCCGGGCCCGTCATGATCAGGCCGTTGCCGGTCACCGTGTCGAACCCGGGCGTGCCCAGGTCGATCGCGGACGACACCAGCGCCGTGCGGATCTGCGCCGGGGTCGCCGTCGGCTTGCCCGAGAGCAGCAGCGCCGCGATGGCCGCCGCGTGCGGGGCCGCCGCCGACGTCCCGAAGAACGGCTGGAAGCCCGTCACCGAGGTCGAGACGCCGTCGGCCGCCGTGATGTCCGGCTTGTTGCGCGTCGTGCCGCCGGTCGAGGACACGTTGCCCGCGGTGATCGCGGTGCCGTCGGCGTTGTAGAACAGGTGCCGCTTGCCGTCGGAGGAGAACCGCTCCCACTTGCTCGACGCGGTGAACACGCCGGGGTACGGGCCGGCCGGGTTCGCCGGGTCACCGGTCTCCAGCGGCCGGGTGAACGCGCCCGCCGCCGGGGCCGCCGCCACGCTGAACGCGCTCGCCGCGGCCGAGTGGCCGTTCGTGACACCGTTGGTGCTGAACGCCTTGAGCGAGCCCGAGGCGACGAACCGGCCACGGATCACGTTGAGCGCGATGAAGCGGTCGGCGCCGCTGTACTTGACCACGGCGACCTTGTAGCCGGAGCCGGTGGCCGGCACGTTCGCGATCTCGTACGGGTTCTGCGAGCCGGACTGGCCGTTCTCGCTGGAGGCCACGACGCTTCCCGCGGAGTTCAGGATGAACAGGTCGTAGTCGTTGGCGGAGCGACCCCACGGGTCCGACCAGAACAGCGTCACCGGCTTGCCGAGCGAGCCCGCCGAAAGCGCGTCGAAGTTCTGCGTGGTGGCGCTGGGGTCGAAGTCGTGCGGGGTGCCGGTGACGCCGCTGATCTTCGTCGAGGACGCGCGGAAGTCGCCCTCGTAGTAGCCGCTGGTGCCGTCGGTCGCGTTGCCCGAGTTGCCGGCCGAGGAGAAGTAGAGGACGCCGGCCGCGGTGACGTCGTTGACGGCCTGCGCGACCTGGGTGTCCTGGAACGGCGACTCGTCGAAGTAGGAGACGTCGTCGACGATGATCTGGCAGTGGCTCGTGGTGCGCAGCGCGCGGATGTTCGCGGCGAAGCTCGCTTCGCTGGTGAACGCCGTCGCGAAGCCGAGGGTGGCGTTGGGCGCGAGGTCGTGGACGATCTCGAGCATCGCGGTGCCCTCGTCGCCGCTGCCCTTCTGGCCGGACAGGACGTCGACGGTCGGCAGCTCGCCGGCCGTCTGCGACTTCGCCAGCGAGTCGACGCCGTCGGAGAGCACGCAGACCTTCACGCCGGAGCCGCTGACGCCGTAGGTGGTGCGGGCGGTGTCGGTGCCGTGCGCTTTGTCCCCTTCGGACACCTGGGTCGCGGCCGGGGCCTTCGCGGCGAGCGCCTGGCGCAGGTCGCGGTTGCCCGGCTCGCTCCAGGTCGTGGCCTGGGCGGCGGGCTTGACCTCGGTGACGTCGGCGCGGCCGGAGATCGCGTCCAAAGCGGACAGCGGCAGCTCGGCGCGGACGGCGTCCGGCGCGGCGTAGCGGACGGTGCCGCCCGCCGCCTTGACGGCGTTCGCGACGGCCTGGTCGCGGGTGGCGATGTCGACCGAGACGGTGCCGGCACCGCTCACGCCGACGCCGGAGCGGTATTCCGGCAGCTTCGCGGCCAGGGAATGGTCGGCACGCAACCGCTTCTCGACGACGAGTTGGCTCGATTGCTTGCGCTCGGCCGGGGTCAAGCTCTTCTTGATGCTCTGCAGCGCGCTGATGCCCGCCTCGGTGCGCGCGGTCGCGGCGTCCACCGTGGACGGCTGGGCCACGGCGACCCCCGTCGACAACAGCAAGGCGCCGACCGTCAGTGGAACCGCGTGCGCGGCGACCCGGCTGAATCTCACCATCGATTTCTCCCTGTGGTACTCGGCCGCTCGACCGAATGACACCCGACCGGGTGTAATGGGGAGAATCTAAGGAGTGACCGATCACCGGTCCAGCGACCAAAGTCGGGAACGTCCAG
This sequence comes from Amycolatopsis sp. NBC_01286, assembly GCF_035982555.1. NCBI lineage: Bacteria > Bacillati > Actinomycetota > Actinomycetes > Pseudonocardiales > Pseudonocardiaceae > Amycolatopsis > Amycolatopsis sp. NBC_01286. The sequence continues at coordinate 4,718,178 of NZ_CP108428.1, read as the reverse complement.
CCGTCCACATCGTGGAACGATCAGGGAAACGTGAGAACGATTTTTCCCCGGCCGTGCCCGGTCTCGATTTCGCGGTGGGCCGCGGCGGCCTCGGTGAACGGGTAAGCGCGGCGCACGAGGAAGCGCAAATCACCCTTCGCGTACAGCGCGGCCAGCTCGGCGAGGCGTGCGGCAGACCGTCCGGACTTCGAGACGAGCACGCCGAGACCCGCCGCTTTCCCGTGCTCGACGAGCGTCAGGATCCGGTCGCGCCGCTTCACCAGTTCGAGGGACAAGTCGAGCGCGGCCCCACCGGCCCCGTCGAGCACGACGTCGACCCCCTGCGGCGCGGCGGCCTCGACCCGCGCCTTGAGCCCGTCGCCGTAGACGACGGCGGTCGCGCCCAGCTCACGGACGTAGTCCTGATTGGCCGCACTCGCCGTCCCGACCACCGTGGCGCCCTTGAGCCGCGCGAGCTGCACAGCCGCGGTCCCGACAGCCCCGGCGGCGCCGTGCACGAGCAGCGTCTCGCCTTCCTTGACCTGCAACGCTTCCAGGGCGATCGACGCGGTCTGTGTCCCCGCGGCGAACCCGCCGGCCACCTCCCACGGCATCTCCGGCGGTTTCGGCGTGACGTCGGAGGCGGGCACGACGATGAACTCGGCGGCGGCCTGGACCGCGGTGAACCCGAGCACCTCGGTGCCCACCGCCATGTCGGAATCGCTTTCATCGACGATCCCGGCGAACTCGTTCCCGGGCACCCGCGGCCAGGTGAGCTTGAGACCCGGCGGCTCCCACCCGGCTCGCACGGCGGCGTCGTAGGGCTGCACACCGGCGGCCTTCACGCGCACCCTGACCTGCCCGGGCCCCGCGTGCGGCTCGGGCAGATCGAGGACCCTCAGCACCTCGGGCCCACCGACCTCGGTGAAGGCTGCGGCTTTCATGATTCCCTCCAGGTTGTCGGCCCTCAGCTTGATACTTCGAGCTACCTGGAGGTCAAGACGTTCACACGGTCTGCGTCACGCACCCGGCGGCGAGATGCCGACCTGTCCGTCCGAGACCTTTCACCCGATCGAGGATTTCGTTGTGCCGCAACAGTTTCCGAGGCCGATCGAGGTCCGCCACCCGTCGCTCGCGCCGAAACTGTCGGTGCCCGTTCGTAGCGTGCGGGACATGGCTCAGACCCGGACCACCGAGACCCCCGTCCGCCCCGACCCGCGACCGCGGGCCAGGGCAGGCGGCGACCTACATGTTGATCATGTGCCCCGCGAGGCCGTGCAAGGCTTCCTTCACCGCTTCACCCAGCGTCGGGTGCGCGTGCACGTTGCGCGAAACCTCGTGCACCGTCAGGTCCCACTGCTGCGCCAGCGTCAGCTCCGGCAGCAGCTCCGTGACGTCCGGCCCGATGAGGTGACCGCCGATCAGCTCGCCGTACTTCGCGTCGCTGATCAGCTTGACGAACCCACCCGCGTCGCCGAGGCCCTGCGCCTTGCCGTTCGCGGTGAAGGGAAACTTCGCCACCTTGACGTCGTAGCCCTTCTCGCGCGCCTGCTCTTCGGTCCACCCGAAGCTCGCGATCTGCGGCTGGCAGTACGTCGCGCGCGGGATCATCGGGAAGTCGAGCTCCATCGTCTCGGCGCCCGCGATCGTCTCCGCCGCCACCACGCCCATCGACTCGGACGCGTGCGCCAGCATCAGCTTCGCCGTCACGTCGCCGATCGCGAAGATGTGGTCGACGTTCGTGCGCCCTCGGCCGTCGATGGCGATGGCGCCGCGGTCGGTCAGGGCGACGCCCGTCTTGTCCAGGCCGTAACCCTCGACCCGCGGCTGGAAGCCGATCGCCTGCAGGACCTTGTCCGCTTCGAGGACCTGCTTGCCGTCCTTCTCCGACGACACCGTCACGTGCACCGACGCGTCCGACTCGTCGATCGACTCGACCCGGGTCGAGGTCAGCACCTTGATGCCGAGCTTGCGGTACCGCTTGGCCAGCTCCGCCGACACCTCGGCGTCCTCCAGCGGGACCATCCGGTCGAGGAACTCGACGATCGTGACGTCGACCCCGTAGTTGTGCAGCACGTAAGCGAACTCGACGCCGATCGCGCCGGCCCCGGCGATGATGATGCTCGACGGCAGCTCGCTGGAGAGGATCTGCTCTTCGTAGGTCACGACCCGCGAGCTGCGCGAGGTGCCCGGCAGCAGCTTCGTCGTCGCGCCCGTCGCGATGACGCAGTGGTCGAAGGTCACCTGCGAGCCGTTCACCTCGAGGGTGTGGTCGTCGACGAACGTGCCGTGCCCGTCGAACTCGGTGATCTTGTTCTTCTTCATCAGGAAGTGCACGCCCTTGACGCGCCCGTCCGCGACCTTGCGGCTCCGCTCGTAGGCGGCCGTGTAGTCGACGCGGATCGGGCTGTCGGACGAGATGCCGAACGCCTTCGCCTCCTGCGTCACCACGTGCGCCAGTTCGGCGTTGCGCAGCAACGCCTTCGACGGGATGCACCCGACGTTCAGGCAGACCCCACCCCAGTACTTCTCCTCGACCACGGCGGCGCTCAGCCCCAGCTGGGACGCCCGGATCGCCGCGACGTAGCCACCTACCCCGGCTCCCAGCACGACGACATCGAAGTGTTGTGCACTCATGCTTCCGAAACTACCCTTCGGCGCCCCGCCTGGCGGGGTGACCCGGGCCTCAGGCGGCGACCGGCGGGCGCTCGCCGCGCAGCGTCGCGAGCAGGTCCGTCACCGCCGCCATGATGCGGGCCGTCGCCTCCTCGAGCACCGCGCGGGTCAGCTCGCGGCCGGCGAGGTCGGACAGGTCGACCGGCGGCCCGGCGACCAGCTCGACGGTCTTGCGCGGCAGGCCGCGGGGGAACCACGCGGTGGCCGGCAGCAGGCGGTGCGTCCCCCAGTTGGCCACCGGGATCACCGGCGCGCCGGTCTCCAGGGCGATCCGGGCCACGCCGGTCTTGCCGCGCATCGGCCAGCCGGCGGGGTCCTTCGAGAACGTCGCCTCCGGGAAGATCGCGACGCACTCGCCGGCCTTCACGGACGCGACGGCGTCGCGGAAGGCCTCGGACGCCGTCGCAGCGCCGCGGTAGACCGGGATGTGCCGCCCGGAACGCATCACCGAACGGACCACCGGGAGGTTCCACAGGGAGGCTTTGGCCAGGTACCGCGGCACGCGGCCGGCGGCGAGGCAGAACGCGGTCAGCGTCGTCGGGTCGGCGAACGACAGGTGGTTGGAGGCCACCAGCACCCCGCCGGTCTTCGGGATGTTCCCCGAGCCCCGCACCCGGAACCGGGTGGTCTGGACGAGGAACTGCCAGACCACCTCGATCGCGAAGCTGTACCAGGCGCCCCGGCCGGCGCGGGCGAAGCGCCGGCCGTAGGCGATCATCTGGCGTCGGGTGAGCAGCTCACCCTCGAGGTCGAGGGCGGTCCAGCGGTCGGTCATGGACGTAATTCGTAGCCGACGACCGGCCGGATCGCCCCGGTCACGCCCGGAACGCGGCGCAGATCACAGCCGCTCGAGCACCACGACGGGGATCTCGCGGTCGGTCTTCTTCGCGTACTCGTTGTAGTCCGGCCAGACGGCGGCGAGCGCGTCCCACAGCTTCGCGCGCTCCTCGCCGGAGGCCGTGCGGGCGCGGGCCCGGTACTTGTCGGCCTTCACCTGCACGCCGACCTCGGGGTGCTCGAGGAGGTTGAAGTACCAGCCGGGGTGGTTCGGCGCGCCGCCCTTGGAGGCGACGATCACCGCGTCGCCCTCCACCTCCTGGTAGATGAGGGCGAACTTCCGCTCCTGGCCGGTCTTGCGGCCGGTGGTGGTCAGCACCAGTGCCGGGACGCCGTCCCGCCACTCGTGCCCGACCTCTCCATCGGTCTCCTCGTAGCGGCGGACGTGCTCGTCACCGAACAGCATGCGGTGTTCCTCTCGTGATCTTCGGGGCGTGGCGAACTCACCACGTCGTGGTTCTCCTGGTGTCCAACACCCGGCCCGCCGTCGATCTTCCCCGAACCCGCTTCACTCGATCGGGGTAAATTCCGGCCGGCGTCGAGGCTGTGACCACCACCCGGACCACCTGGGCGAACCGGAGCGGGCTTACCCTCTCGGTTCCCGCACTCCTCCCCAGTAGATTGCGTTCCCGTCGCCCCGGTCCGGCAGCACGCCGCCGGCACCGCCCCGGCCGACGAGCAGGGTATGCGGGCCGCACGCCCGAGACCGATCTTGGAGGATCCATGAAGGCCCGGCCGCACGTGACGCTCGAAGACGTCGCACGCAGCGCGAACGTCTCGCTCGCGACGGCGTCGCGGGTGCTCAACGGCACCGCGTCCGTCCGCGCCGACCTGCGGGAGCGGGTCTCGGCCGCGGCGGCCGAGCTGGCCTACGCCCCGAACGCCCACGCGCAGGCCCTCGCCGGCGGCACGCACCGGACGGTCGGGGTGATCTGCCATGACGTCAGCGACCCGTACTTCGCCGCCATCGCTGGCGGGGTGATGCGGGTGGCCACGGACAACGGGCTGCTGGTGATGCTGGCCGGCACGTTCCGCGACCCGGACCGCGAGGTCGCCTACGTCTCGACGCTGCGCGCACAGCGGGCCGCGGCCATCCTGCTGATCGGCTCGGCGTTCGAGGACCGGGCGTGGGAGCGCGCGATGGCCGCGGAGCTGGAGCCCTACCGCCGGGGCGGCGGCCAGGTAGCGGCGGTCAGCCGCCACCGCGGCCTCAAGATCGACACCGTCCAGCCGGACAACAAGGGCGGCGCCGCCGAGCTGGCGAACGCGCTGGTCGGCCTCGGCCACAAACGCTTCGCCGTACTGGCCGGCCCGCGCCGCCTGAGCACGGTCATCGACCGGCTGGCCGGCTTCACCGACGGCCTGGCCGCGCACGGCATAGACCTGCGCGAGGACGACGTCGTCGAGGGCGCGTTCACCCGCGACGGCGGTTACGAGGCGACCAAGCAGCTGCTGGCCGGCCGCAAGCGCAAGCTGCCCACCTGCATCTTCGCCGTCACGGACGTGATGGCGATCGGCGCGATGACGGCATTGCGCGAGGCGGGCTTGTCCATCCCCGGCGACATCTCCCTGGCGGGCTTCGACGACATCCCGGTAGTCCGCGACCTGGCCCCAGCCCTCACCACCGTCCGGCTCCCACTGGAGGAACTGGGCGAGCGAGCAATGGACCTGGCCATCAAGGGCGGCAGCGCCAGCCGCCCGAGGACGATCCGCCTGGCTGGCGAAGTAGTACTGCGCGAGAGCACCACCCGCCCCAAGCGCTGACCCGACGCCCAGCCGAGCCGCCGGAGTCATGCCGCACGCCCCAAACTCCGGCCGGGCCGGTCGGCACGAGAGCACCGCACGCTCCCCCGCACCGACCGAACGGGCCGGCGAATTCACGCCGCGAGAGCCATCGCCGCCCAGCGCAGGCCGAACGGGGCGGCCGAGCCCGCGCATTCACGTCGCGAAACATCGCGCGCCCAGACGCCGACCGAATCGGCGGCCGAGTCGCCGAAATCGCGCTTGGAGAAAGCACCACACCACCCGAACGCTGACCGGCCAAGCCGGGCGAGCCGGCGAATCACCCCGCGCGAAAGCACACGCTCGAGCGCCGACCGGCCGAGCCGCTGAATCGGGCTGCACGAATGCACCGCCCACCCAAGCGCTGACCCGACAGCCCGGCCGAGCCACCGAATCGCGCCGCAAGAAGCACCGCTCATCCCTCAGACCCAGACCGAACCAGCCAGCCGAGCCAGCGAAGTCGCACCGCAAGAAGCACCGCTCATCCCTCAGACCCAGACCGAACCAGCCAGCCGAGCCAGCGAAGTCGCACCGCAAGAAGCACCGCTCATCCCTCAGACCCAGACCGAACCAGCCAGCCGAGCCAGCGAAGTCGCACCGCAAGAAGCACTACTCATCCCCCAGGCCCCGAACGAACAGGCCAGCCAAGCCGCCGAACTCGCGCCACGAGAATCTCCTCCCACCCCGAGCGCTCACCGGGCAGGCCTTGTCGCGCTCCCGTGCAGGCCCTACCGTAGTCGGCGAGAAAGCGCTTTCTGACGACGCCTCCGGAGGTTCCCGTGCTCGTGCTCCCCACCCCCGGCGGCGAGCTCACGACGTGGTCGCCGGGCGGGCCGCGACCGCCCGCGCCGCCGTCCGCACCTCCGACCTCTCGGGTCGCCTATGCCGCCGCGCACGTTGTGGCCGATGCTCTGGCCGATGAGCCCTATGCCGTGGACTGGGACACGACGCTGGCCTTCCGCGAGCACCTCTGGGCCCGCGGGCTCGGCGTCGCCGACGCGATGGACACCGCGCAGCGTGGCATGGGCTTGGACTGGGCGACCACCCGCGAACTGGTCACCCGCACCGGCGCGGCCGCGAACGGGCGGCCTTGGGTCGCCGGCGTCGGCACCGATCAGCTGGCCGATGGGCCGACCAATATCGCGTCCATTGTGGATGCCTGGCGGGAGCAGCTCGACCTGGTCGGTGGCGCCGGCGCGGTGCCGGTCGTGATGGCCAGCCGGGCGCTTGCCGCGGCGGCTTCCGGGCCCGGTGACTACCACGCGGCCTACGGCAAGCTGCTGTCCGAGGCCGGCGGGCCCGTCCTGCTGCACTGGCTGGGTGAGCAGTTCGACCCCGCGCTGGCCGGCTACTGGGGCCACGACGACGTCCGCGCCGCGGCGCGGGAGCTGGGGGCGCTCTGCGCCGAGCACGCCGGCACCGTCGCGGGGGTGAAGGTGTCCGTGCTCGACGCCGCCGTCGAGACGGAGTTCCGGCAGGCGCTGCCGGCCGGCGTGCGGTGCTACACCGGCGACGACTTCCACTACCCCGAGCTCATCGCGGGCGACGAACACGGGCACAGCGAGGCCCTGCTCGGGATTTTCGACCCCATCGCGCCGGTCGCCGGGGCCGCGCTCGCCCGGCTCGACGACGGCGATCGCGCCGGGTTCGCCGCGCTGCTCGACCCGACCGTGCCGCTGGCCCGCGAGATCTTCCGCGCGCCGACCCGGCACTACAAGACCGGCGTCGTCTTCCTCGCCTACCTCAACGGGCACCAGGACCACTTCCGGATGATCGCCGGCCAGGAGTCGGCGCGCACCATCACGCACCTCGCCACCCTGCTGCGCCTCGCCGACGACGCCGGCGTGCTGGCCGACCCCGACCTGGCCGTGGCCCGGATGCGGCCGCTGCTGCTGGCCGCCGGGGTGGCGTGATGGACGAGCGGCTCAGCCTCAACCAGATCACCACCAAGGCCTGGTCGCTGCCCGAGGCCGTCGCCGGGTGCGCGGAGGCGGGCGTCGGGTGGATCGGCCTGTGGCGCGACAAGGTCGCCGAGACCGGCGTCGACGAGGCCGCGCGCCTGCTGAAGGAGCACGGCGTCCGCGTCTCTTCCTTGTGCCGTGGCGGGTTCTTCACCGGCGTGACGCCCGAAGGGTCCCCTGTGGACGGTGTGGCGCAGACGCGGGAGGCGATCGACGAAGCCGCCGCGCTGGGCGCCGACGTCCTCGTGCTGGTGGTCGGCGGTGTCGCGGGCAACGACCTCACAGCGTCCCGGCAGCGCGTCGCGGACGCCGTCGGCGAGCTGGCGCCCTACGCCGGGGCACGCGGGGTGCGCCTCGGCCTGGAGCCGCTGCACCCGATGCAGTGCGCGGACCGGTCCGTGCTGTCCACAGTGGACCAAGCGCTGGCCATCGCGCTCGAGCACCCGGCCGAGCAGGTCGGGGTGATCGTCGACGAGTTCCACGTCTGGTGGGACCCGCGGATCGAGGAGTCGATCGCCGCGGCCGCCGGGCGGATCGCCGGGTTCCACGTGTGCGACGTCCTCGTGCCGCTGCCCGACCCGCTGCTGGGCCGCGCGCTGCCGGGCGACGGCCCGATCGACCACCGGCACCTGCGTGCCCGCGTCGAGGCCGCGGGCTACACCGGCCCGATCGAGGTCGAGGTGTTCAACGACGACCTGTGGGCCCGGCCGGGTGCGGAGGTGCTCGCCGAGACCATCGCGGCGTTCGGGCGGTACGTGGCCTGACACGTCCGGCCGCCGGTAGCCTCGAGTCCATCAGGCGGACGGGGGGTCGCTCGGTGACGGACCAGCAGAGTGACGACGGCGCGGTCCGGAGTGTGCTGCGCACCTTCGACCTGCTCGCGCTGTTCACCGAGCGCCACCGCACCTGGGCCGTCAAGGACCTCACCGCGGCGAGCGGCCTGGCCAAGACGACCGTGCTGCGCCTGGTCGCCACCTGCGAGCAGCGCGGCCTGCTCTGGACGCGCCCGGACGGCCGGGTCACCGTCGGGCCGGGCCTGCTGCGCTGGGCCACGCTGGCGAACACCGCGTGGCAGCTGCCCGAACCCGTCCGCCAGGTCTTGCGCGAACTGGCGCTGGAGTGCGGCGAGACGGCCGGGCTCTACGTCCGCAGCACGACGGTGCTCGTCTGCGTCGCCCAGCAGGAGGGCCCGCAGGGCATCCGGCACGTGGGCCGCGTGGGTGACGAGCTGCCGCTGACGTGCGGCGCGGCGGGCCTGGTGCTCGACGCGGGCGCGGCCGGCGGCGCCGAGACCAGCCACGGCGAACCGGAGGCCGGGGCGTCCAGCGTCGCCGCGCCGGTGCACGACGCCGACGGGCGGGTGCTCGCCGCGCTCGCGATCACCGGGCCGACCACGCGGCTCACCGGACCGCGAGCCGCCGGGTTCGGCGCGTCGGTGACGGCGGCCGCGCGGCGGATCACCCGGATCGGCTTCGGCACCCGCCCCGACCAGCCCTGACGTGGTTCGGCGGCCGTCCGGTTACGCTTCCGGCATGCCGAACCTGCTGGTGGTGGAGGACGACGCCGCGATCGGCAGCGTGCTCGAATCGACTCTGCGACTGCACGGTTACCAGGTGTCCTGGCGACGCGACGGCCGCACCGCGCTGCAGGCCGCCGACGGCGGCGAGTTCGACCTCGTCCTGCTCGATCTCGGCCTGCCCGACCTGGACGGCGTCGAGGTCTGCCGCCGGCTGCGGGCCGCGCTGCCTGCGGCGGTGCTGGTCATCCTCACCGCCCGGCAGGAGGAGATGGACGTCGTCGTCGGCCTGGACGCCGGGGCCGACGACTACCTCACCAAGCCGATCCGGCTGGGCGAGCTGCTGGCCCGGGTGCGGGCGCACCTGCGCCGCGGCGCGCCCCCCACGGCCCGGCCGCCGGTGACCGTCGGCGGCCTCACCGTCGACATCGCCGGGCGCCGCACCAGCGTCAACGGGCACGAGGTGGTGCTGCGCGCGAAGGAGTTCGACCTGCTGGCCCGGCTGGCCGAGCAGCCCGGCGTCGCGGTCAGCCGCGAGACGCTGATGGCCGAGGTCTGGGACGCGCACTGGTACGGCTCGACGAAGACGCTGGACGTGCACATCGCGGCCGTGCGCCGCAAGCTCGCCGCGGCCGCCGGCGCCGGGGCGGACGTCCCGCTGATCGCCACCCTGCGCGGGCACGGCTACCGCCTGGAGGACCCCGCGCGGACCGGGGCGCAGCGGTAGCCGTGCGCCGCCGGATCATCTCCCTGACGGTGCTGGCCGCGCTGGTGGCGACCGTCCTGTTCGCGCTGCCGCTGGGCGTGGCCGTGATGCAGTACTACCGCGACGACACGACGTCGGACCTGGAGCGCGCCGCCGACGCCGCCGCGCTGGCCGTCGCCCACGAGCTGAACGCCGGGCTGCCGCCGGTCGTCCCGCCGCTGGAGGGCGACGAGGCCGAAGGCGCGGTCGGCGTCTACGCGCCGGACGGGCGGCTGCTCGCCGGGCAGGGGCCGGCCGTCGGCGGCTCGATCGAGCTGCAGGCGGCGAAGGCCACCGAGGACGTCGTCACCGGTCGTCAGGACGGCGAAGTGGTGCTGGCCGTCCCGGTGGTCAACGGGACGCGCACGATCGGCGTCGTCCGCGCCGCGCTGCCGGTGTCCGACCTCTACCTGCGGGTCGGGCTGACCTGGCTCGCCATGGCGGCGCTCGCGGTGGTGGCGATCGGGGCGAGCCGGCTGATGGCCCGGCGGGCCACGTCCCGGCTGGTCCGGCCGCTGGAGGAGCTGGCCGCCGCGGCCGAGCGGCTCGGCGACGGCGACTTCACCGCCCGCGCCCCGCGGGCCGGGATCGCGGAGATCGACCAGGTCGGCGAGGCGCTCGACGCCACCGCGACCCGCATCGGCGAGACGCTGGAGCGTGAGCGCGCGTTCTCCGCGGAGGCGTCCCACCAGCTGCGGACGCCGTTGACCGGGTTGCGGCTGCAGCTCGAAGCCGCGCTGGAGACGCCGGAGAGCGACCCGTACGCGGCGATCCGCGCCGGGATCGCGTCCGCCGACCGGCTGGAACGCACCATCGAGGACCTCCTGGCCCTGGGCCGGGAACGGCGGGCGCCGCGGGCCGAGCTGGCGCTCGACGTCCTGCTCGACGAGGTCCGCCAAGCCGGGGACGCGCTGCTCGCGCCGCACGGGCGGAAGCTGCGGATCGTCCGGGACGACCCGCCGCCGGCCCGCGCGGCCGCCGCCGCGGTCCGGCAGGTGCTCGGTGTGCTGCTGGACAACGCTGTGACGCACGGACGCGGCACGGTCACCGTGCTGGCTCGCGACGCCGGCGACGCGCTGGCCATCGACGTCGCCGACGAAGGCCCGGACCTCGGCGAGACCGACCCGTTCGCGAGCGCGCCGAGCGGCCACGGCATCGGCCTGCGGCTGGCGCGCAGCCTCGCCGAAGCCGAGGGCGGCCGGCTGCGCCTGAGCCTGCCGGCCCCGCCGACGTTCACCCTGCTCCTGCCCGCGTCCAGCCCGCCGTGACCGCCGAATCCCGGTGGAATGATTCGCCACGGATCGCGCGTGTTGTGCAATGAATCACCTGTGATTCATCTTTACGCGCAATGTTCTCCTGTTTTGCGCTTCCGCGACGGCGGATACGGTCGTCGGCATGACTCTGCGAGCCGCGACCGTGCGGCGGAAACCGGTCGCCGACCTGATCGCCGAAAGTGATCATGGCACGTTGAAGCGGTCGCTCGGCCTCGGGCAGCTCACCACACTGAGCATCGGCGCGACGCTGGGCAGCGGGATCTTCGTCGTGCTCGGCGAAGCGGTCCCGGTGGCCGGGCCGTCGGTCGTGCTGTCGTTCGTGCTCGCCGGGATCACCGCGTTGTTCTCCGCCCTGTCCTACGCCGAGCTCGCCGGCATGATCCCACTGTCCGGTTCGTCCTACTCCTACGCCTACGCCACGCTCGGCGAGCTCGTCGCCTGGGTCTGCGGCTGGTGCCTGATACTCGAATACGGCGTCTCGGTGGCGTCGGTCGCCGTCGGCTGGGGTCAGTACCTCAACGAGCTGCTGCGGCTGGTCTTCGGGTTCGCCATCCCGGACGCGCTGAGCCAGCCGCCCGGCTCGGGCGGGATCGTCAACGTGCCGGCCATCGTCGTCGTGCTGCTCGCGATGGTGCTGCTGCTGTCGGGGGCGAAGGAGAGCGCGCGGGCCAACACGATCATGGTCGCCGTCAAGATCGCGACGCTGGTGCTGTTCTGCGTGATCGCGTTCACGGCCGTGCAGGCGAAGAACTTCTCGCCGTTCCTGCCGCTCGGGCTGGCCGGGATGAGCGCCGGCGGCGCGAAGCTGTTCTTCTCCTACATCGGTTTCGACGCCGCGTCGACCGCCGGCGAGGAGGCGAAGAACCCGCAGCGCGACCTGCCGCGCGCGATCCTGCTCTCGCTCGTCATCGTCACGGTGCTGTACTGCCTGGTCGCCGTGGCCGCCGTCGGTGCGCTGCCGTGGCAGCAGTTCGACGGCCAGGAAGCCGCGCTCTCGCACGTGCTCTCGGCGGTGTCGGACAACAAGCTGTGGGCCGCACTGCTGGCCGTGGGCGCGATCGTGGCGATCTCCAGCGTCGTGCTGACCGTCCTCTACGGGCAGACACGCATCCTGTTCGCGATGTCCCGCGACGGCCTCGTCCCGAAGGCGCTGTCCACAGTGGACGCCAAGACCGGGGCGCCGCGGACCAACACGCTGGTCGTCTCCGGCTTCGTGGCCGTGCTCGCCGCGTTCATCCCGCTGGGCAAGCTGGCCGACGCCACCAGCATCGGCACGCTCTTCGCGTTCGGCCTGGTCAACATCGCCGTCCTGCTGCTGCGGCGGCGTCAGCCGGACACCCCGCGCACGTTCCGCGTGCCGTTCTCGCCGGTCACGCCGCTGCTCGGCGTGCTGTGCTGCGGGTACATGATGTTCAGCCTCGACGGCGCCACCTGGGTCGTCTTCGGTGCCTGGATGCTGCTGGGCCTGGTGATCTACTTCGGTTACGGCATCCGGAAGTCGCGGCTGTCATGAGGGTCGCCGTCCACCAGGGGCCGTTCGCCGAGCTGCCCGGCGCCGTCGCGGCGGCCGGCGCCGACCTCGTCGTCGCGGCCGAGATGATCACCACCGGCTACCACATCGGCGCGCGCACGCACGAGCTCGCCGAGCCGGCCGACGGGCCGACCGCGGCCCGGATGTCCGCGCTGGCCCGGGAAACCGGCGTCGCGCTGGCCTACGGCTACCCGGAGTCCGCCGGCGAGCACGTCTACAACAGCGTCCAGCTGATCGACAACGCAGGACGGCGGCTGGCGAACTACCGCAAGACGCACTTGTTCGGCGAGATCGACAAGGACTGGTTCGCTCCCGGCACCGAAGCCGTCGTGCAGGCCGACCTCGACGGCGTCCGCGTCGGGCTGCTGATCTGCTACGACGTCGAGTTCCCGGAAATGGTGCGGGCGCACGCGCTGGCCGGCACCGAGCTGCTGGTCGTGCCGACCGCGCTGATGAGCCCGTACGAGCTGGTCGCCGACACGCTGGTGCCCGCGCGGGCCTACGAAAGCCAGCTGTTCGTCGCCTACGCCAACCGGTGCGACACCGAGCGGGAACTGACCTACTGCGGCCGGTCCTGCGTCGTCGCGCCGACCGGCGAAGTGCTGGCCCGCGCCGGCGCCGGACCCGCGCTCATCCACGCCGACGTCACCCGGGACGCGCTCGTCGCGTCCCGGCTCGAGAACACCCACCTGGCCGACCGCCGGCCCGAACTGTACCGAGGAACCACCGCATGACCTCCGCTGTCCCGACCGCGATCCACCACGACGAGCCGGCGGGCCGCCCGATCACGATGTTCGGCCCCGACTTCCCGTTCGCCTACGACGACTACCTCGCCCACCCGGCCGGGCTGGGCTCGGTGCCGCCCGAGCGGCACGGCACCGAGGTCGCCGTGATCGGCGGCGGCCTTTCCGGCGTCGTCACGGCGTATGAGCTGATGAAGCTCGGCCTGCGCCCGGTCGTCTACGAGATCGCCGAGATCGGCGGCCGGCTGCGCAGCGTGCGCTTCCCGGGCTGCCCGGACGACGTCGTCGCGGAGATGGGCGCGATGCGCTTCCCGCCCGCGTCGACCGCGCTCTACCACTACATCGACAAGGTCGGGCTGGCCACGACGCCGTTCCCGAACCCGCTGGCTCCGGAGACGCCGAGCACCGTCGTCGACCTCAAGGGCGAGAGCCACTACGCGCGGACGCCGGCCGACCTGCCCGCGGTGTTCGCCGAGGTCGCCGCCGCGTGGGACCGGACGCTGGGCGAGCACGCGTCGTTCGCCGAGATGCAGACGGCGATCCGCGACCGCGACGCGAAGACGATCAAACGGCTGTGGAACGAGCTGGTCCCGAAGCTGGACAACCAGACGTTCTACGGCTTCCTCTGCGACTCGCCCGCGTTCGCGTCCTTCCGCAACCGCGAGATCTTCGGCCAGGTCGGCTTCGGTACCGGTGGCTGGGACACGGACTTCCCGAACTCCATCCTGGAAATCCTGCGCGTGGTCTACACCGGCGCCGACGACGAGCACCGCAGCATCGTCGGCGGCAGCCAGCAGCTGCCGCAGCGGCTCTGGGAGCACGCGCCCGCCGAGATGGCGTTCTGGCCGGCCGGGACGAGCCTGAGCACCCTGCACGGCGGCCGGCCGAACCCCGGCGTCACGCGGCTGCACCGCACCGCGCCGAACAACATCACGGTGACCGACGCGCACGGCCGCATCCGGACGTTCCCCGCCGCGGTGTTCACCGCGCAGAGCTGGATGCTGCTGTCGAAGATCGAATGCGACGAAGCGCTGTTCCCGATCGACCACTGGACGGCGATCGAGCGCACGCACTACATGGAGTCGTCGAAGGTGTTCGTGCCGGTGGACCGGCCGTTCTGGCTGGACCCGGACCCGGTGACCGGGCGCGACACGATGAGCATGACGCTCACCGACCGGATGCCGCGCGGCACCTACCTGCTCGGCGACGACCCGGCCGCGCCCGCCGTGATCTGCCTGTCCTACACGTGGGCCGACGACTCGCTGAAGTGGCTGCCGCTGACCGTCGGCGAGCGCGTCGAGGTGATGCTGCAGTCGCTGCGCGAGATCTACCCCGGCGTCGACGTCCGGCGGCACATCATCGGCGACCCGGTGACGGTGTCGTGGGAGGCCGAGCCGCACTTCATGGGCGCGTTCAAGGCCAACCTGCCCGGCCACTACCGCTACCAGCACCGGTTGTTCACGCACTTCGTGCAGGACTCGCTGCCGCCGCGCTACCGCGGCCTGTTCCTCGCGGGCGACGACGTCTCGTGGACGGCCGGCTGGGCCGAGGGCGCGGTGCAGACGGCGCTCAACGCGGTGTGGGGCGTGCTGCACCACCTGGGCGGCGAGACGGATCCCGCGAACCCCGGCCCGGGTGACGGATTCGCCGACATCGCGCCCATCGCGTTGCCGGACTGAGCCGTGCCCCGATCGTGGTACCCCGTCTGCCATCGCGGGAGATTGAACTGCCTGGCGCAACGGGCCATGCGACGATAGGCCGCATGAACACCGAGCCGGCGCCGCGATGGCGAAGACTGGAACCGGACGAACGGAAGGAACAGATCTTCGCTTGCGCGGCGCGGCTGTTCGGTGACCGCCCCTACTCGGAAGTGTCCACTTCGGACATCGCGGCCGCGGCGGGCGTGGCGCGCGGGCTCATCAACCACTACTTCGGCACCAAACGCGAGCTGTACCTGGAAATCATCCGCCGCGCGCTGACCGTGCCGCGGCTGGCCATCGAGATCCTGCCCGAGGGTCCGCTCGAACTGCGGGCCGACGTCGCGATCGACTGGTTCCTCGACATGGTCACCAGCCAGGAGCGGATGTGGCTGGCCGCGATCGCGCCCGAAGGCATCGGCCGGGACCTCGAAGTGGAGCGGATCCTCGAAGAGGCCGACCGGGAGTCGGCCGATCGCGTGCTCGAAGCCGTCGGCCTGTCCAGCGAGAGCGAGCACGGCCGCGAGCTGAACGCGCTCGTGCGCGCGTTCGGCGGGATGGTGAAGTCGGCCGGGCGGGAGTGGCTGGTGCGCGGTTCGCTGACCCGGGAGCAGGTGCACCTGCTGCTGTCGAAGTCGCTGGTCACGCTGGTCGGCGAGATCTTCCCGGCCATCCAGCAGGCGCCGCCGGCGCCGCGGCAGGGCGACCTGGCCTAGTGCCTCGAACAGACCGAAGCCCCCGGCGCCACGAGGGGGAGGAGGGCGCCGGGAGCTTCGGGTCGATGGACGAACCACCGACGCACGCTCACGGTACGCCGGAGCACTGTCAAGTCGCTGTCAACCCGGTGGAGCCCTGGTCACGCAGCTCTTCGAGGCGGTGGGCGAGCCCGTCGAGGCACCGCTGGACGGCGTAGTCGTAGAGCTGCGCGTAATAGTTCGCCGCCAGGTCGGGATCGCCCATCAGGTCGTGCATCGCCGAACCCAGCTCGGCCATCCCGGGCAGGTCGGAGCGCTCGCGATAGGTCGCGTACGCCTCGGTGTTCTCGATCCGCAGCGCCAGCGCGCCCTCGCGGTCGTCCTCCATGGCGACGAACTGGCAGGCCGTCATCACCATCAGGTTGTAGGCGAGCGCGCTCTCGCTGCCGAAACCGGCGGTCAGCAGCACCCCGACCCCGGCGTCGATGCTGAGGGTGGCCGCGTCGACCGACGGGCCGAACAGCGCGAGGCGCCGCGCGCAGCCCGGGTAGGTCCGCAGCACCGAGCGCAGCCCGGCGAGCAGCTCGGTGAACCACACCTGCCACGGCAGGTCCGGGTCCGGCAGCTCCAGCAGCCCGACGACCCGGTCGACCACGGCGTTCACCACCGCGTCCCGGTCGCCGACGTGGTGGTAGATCACCGCCGGGTAGGCGTCGACGGCGCGGGCGAGCTGCCGCAGCGTCCAGTTGTCGAGACCGACGTCGGAGGTCAGCTGAGTGGCCGCGCTGACGACCCGTTCGGCCGTGATCGCCGGCAGTCCCGCTGCGGCTCGCGACCGGGGCCGTGCTCCGGTGCCCGAGGATGAGGTCGGCATGGGGCGATACGGTATCCGCACGGACCGGGCCGGTGCCAGCGCCGCGAGTCTGGGGCAAGATCGGGGCATGGCACGCGCACAGGCCAACGGTCTCGAACTCGAGTACGGCACCTTCGGCGATCCGGCCGCTCCGCCCCTGGTCCTGGTGATGGGCCTCGGTGCCCAGATGATCACCTGGGACGACGGTTTCTGCGAACTGCTCGCGAGCCGCGGGTTCTTCGTGGTGCGCTACGACAACCGGGACGTCGGGCTCTCGACGTACTTCGACGAGCTGCCGCCGCCGGATCTGGGCGCGCTCTTCGCCGGCGACCGGTCGAGCGCGCCGTACCTGCTGGCCGATCTGGCCGACGACGCCGTCGGGCTGTTCGACGCGCTCGGCATCGCGAAGGCCCACGTCGTGGGCGCGTCGATGGGCGGGATGATCGTGCAGCAGCTGGCGATCGACCACCCGGACCGGCTGCTGAGCGTCACGTCGATCATGTCGACCACGGGCGATCCGGCGGTCGGGCAGGCCGAGCCGTGGGCGCTGGCGGTGCTGACGCGGCCGCCGGCCACCACGCGCGAGCAGGCGCTGGCCGACAGCATCGAGGGCTACCGGCGGCTCGGCTCCCCCGGTTACCCGGACGACGAGGCGTTCCTGCTGGCCAAGGCCACGATGCACTTCGACCGCGCCCGCCACCCGGAGGGCACGTTGCGCCACGCGGCGGCGGTGATGGCGTCGGGCGACCGGACGTCCGGGCTGCACTCCGTCGAGCTGCCGGCGCTGGTCGTCCACGGCGACGCCGACCCGCTGATCGACGTGAGCGGCGGCAAGGCGACGGCGGCGGCGATCCCGGGCGCGGAACTGCTGGTCATCCCGGGCATGGGCCACAACCTGCCGCGCGCGGTCTGGCCGGAGGTCGCCGACGCGATCGTGCGCGTGACGGGTCAATAGCGCGTCAAGAACCGGGGGCGCGGGCGTAGGGATCGCGTCCAGAGTCCGCTTGCGGCTGTCGTGGTCGGGTGGACTTCGGGCATGACTGGTGGTTTCGGGTTCCCGTTCGGGTGCGTGGCCGCGGTGGCGGCGGTGATCGCGGCGCACCTGGCCGGGCCGAGCCCGTGGTACGCGCTGGTCACGCTGGGCCTGGTGGTGCTGGCGACGGCCCACCGGACGACCCTCGTGGCGGCGTCCGGGGTGTCGGTGGTCGCCTGGGCGCTCGACGCCGGGTTCGCACTGGGCCACTACGGCGAGCTGACCTTCGACGCCGCCTCGGCGCTGGCCGCGCTGGTCCTGGCCTCGTCCCTCGCCGCCGGCCGGCTTTCGGGCTTGCTCGCCCGGACACCAGCGCGGATCCCGGCACCCCGCCGCCCGGGGGGCGTGGCCGAGCGCCGGCCCGCACCGGTCCCCGTTCCCCACCGGGCCGTGTCGACCCCCCGATCACGCGAGCTGACCCTCCACTCACACGAACCGACCCTCTAGGCACACAACCCGACTCCCCGGGCACGCGGGCCGACCCTCCAGGTACGCGTGTCGACCTTCCAGGTACGTGTGTCGACTCTCCAATCACGCGAGTTGACCGTGCAATCACGCGAGTTGACCCCTCGATCACGCGAGTTGACCTTCTGGCCACTCGAATTCGTCGAACTGGCGCCCGCGGGGTCGTGATGCGACGGCCGGAGCGCTGTGACGGGAGCGTCGACACGCGTGATTGGGAGGTCGACACGCGTGCCTGGAGGGTCAGCTCGCGCACCCAGAGAGTCAGGTTGCGAAGTCCCAGCGGGTTGCGCCGTGGGGTTCGGCTGTGGCCAGGCCTATCGCGCGGTGCAGAGAGAGGCGGTACAGGGGCCAGGGCGCGGGTCCGGCGCTCGGGGCGCTGTACGGCGCGGTCAGCGCGGCGCCCTCTGCGGTGGCCGGCCAGCCGCCCTCGCGGTAGACCGCCGCCACTCGCTCCACGACGGCCGGGTCCGTGACCTGGTCGGCCTCGCCCTCCAGGGTGAGGTCCATGCCGCGCAGCCGGACCGACACGGTGCACGCCGGGTTCGCCGCCAGGTTGCGGGCCCGGCGGGTGCCCGGGCCGGCCTTGAAGTACAGCGCGTCGTCGACCCACACCGCGCCGACGCCGGCGGAGTGCGGCCGGCCGTCGGGGCGCACCGTTCCCACGAAGAACGTCAGGTCGGCCGTGGGGGTGTCGGCGACGAGGATGTCGCGGGCCCGGCTCCACGCGAGCGCGGCGGACCCGTACCGGTCGAGGTTCTTGGTCTTGATCGGCTCTGTCATACCTCTACGTCGAACGAGCTCACGCCGATTCGACACGCGGCGAGAGTCCGGGCGCCGCCGGGGTCCTCGTCGCTCGTCGCGGGCACGATCGCCAGCTCGTCGACACCCGCCGCGGCGAAGTCGGCGATCTTGCGCGCGATGTCGTCGCGGGAGCCGAGCAGGCCGACCGCCGCGATGGCTTCCACCGGGACCGCCGCGAGCAGCTCACGCGGGTGCGGCCGGGTGCGCGCGAAGTCGACCAGGTCGCCGAAGCCCTCCGCGCGGAACATGTCCGCGTAGCCCGGCGCCGCCAGGTAGCCGACGACGCCCCGGCGCAGCTGCTCGATCGCGGCCAGCGACGGCTCCAGCGCCCCGACGACCCACGCGGCCACCGGCGGCGGCGTGGTCCCGGCCCGCGAAGCAGCCTCGTGCAGACCTTGGACCAGGGCTGCCGCGGCCGCCGGGCTGACCAGGTTGACCACCATCCGGTCGGCGTGCCGGGCCGCGACGTCCAGCGCGCGCGGGCCGAACGCCGCGATCGTCAACGGCGACTTCGGTGCGGGCAGCCGCAGCCGGTAGCCTCGCGAGCCGACGACCGAGCCGTCCACAGTGGACTTGTGGCCGTCGAGGAGCTGCCGGACGGCCACCGCGGACTCTTCGAGAGCCGTCGCCGCGTGGTCGCGGGACCGGCCGTGCCAGCCGCGGACCACGACGTCGCTGGACGTCCCGAGCGCGACGCCGGTCTCGCGGCCGGTCAGGGCCGCGACCGACGCGACGCCCATCGCGATCGTCGCCGGATCCCGGACCGTCACCGCGAGCGGCCCGAAAGTCAGGGAGAGCGACGTCGACGCGCCGATCGCCGTGCCCAGGGCGAACGCGTCCCACGTCGCCATCTCGCCGATCCAGAGTTCCGGGTACCCGGCGGCCTCCGCCGCGCGCGCCGTCTCCAGGGCCTCTTCCGGCGCCCGGTCCTGCCACAGCCCCAACGACACCGAAAGCTTCACACCGCACGCTCCACGAGTACCGCCGTCCCCGATCCCGCGGCGCCGCTGACCGCCGTGACACCGTAACGCCCGCCGCGGCGGGTCAGCTCGTCGACGCAGCCGGCCAGCAGGATCGCCCCGGTGGCCCCGAAAGCGTGGCCCATCGCGATCGTGCCGCCGTTGACGTTGAAGACGTCGTCGCCAAAGCCGAGATCACGCCGGATCTTCAGGCACAGCGCGGCGAACGCCTCGGCGAACTCGACGACGTCCACTTCGGACGGATGCACACCGTGCCGGTCCAGCAGCCGTGACACGGCCAGCTGTCCCGACAGCAGCATCCGGATCGGGTCGCTGCCCGCGGTCACCGAACCCAGGACGTTCGCTCGTGGCGCCAGCCCCAGCCGCGCAGCCGCCTCGGGCGAAGCCAGCAGCACCAGCCCGGCGCCGTCGGCCAGCGAGGGCGACGTCCCGCGCGTGTGCAGCCCGCCGAACGACGACGGCAGCTCGGCCAGGGCTTCGGCGGACGTCGAAGGCCGGACGTGCTCGTCGTGCGTCAGCCCGGCCACCGGGACCAGCGACTCGTCGTACCGGCCGTCTTTCCAGGCCGTGGCGGCGAGCTGCTGCGTCCGGAGTCCGTAAGCGTCCAGTTCCGGGCGCGTGAAGCCTTCGTCGGCGGCCACCAGGTCGGCCGCGATGCCCATGTTGCCCGCGCCGAACCGTTCTTCGGTCCACAGTGGACCGCCGTCGGTGAACATCGGCACGCGCGAAACGGACTCGACGCCGCCCGCCACCACGACTTCCGCCTCGCCCGCGCGGATCAGCGCGGCCCCCAAGGCGACCGCGTCCAAACCGGACGAGCAGAACCGGTTGACCGTCATCCCGGCCACCGACACCGGCCAGTCCGCCGCCAGCACGGCCGTCCGCGCCAGGTTCGCGCCCTGCTCACCGGTCTGCGACGCGCACCCCAGGATCACCTGATCGACCACCGCGGGATCGAGACCGCGCGCGACCAGCGCGTCCAACAGCGACGTGACCAGCGACAACGGCGGCACCGAGGCCAGCCCGCCACGCGGGGACGCCTTGCCGCGCGGTGTCCGCACGGTCAGCAGCACCGACGCCGTCATCGCGTCACGATCGTCGTGACGACCGTGGTGAACGACCCGCCGACGTTGAGCGTCAACGCCGTCCGCGCGCCGTCGACCTGGGTCTCGCCCGCCGTGCCGGTCACCTGGCGCGCGGCGTCGTGCAGCATGCGGACGCCGGTGGCGCCGACCGGGTGGCCGAGCCCGAGCAGGCCGCCGCTCGGGTTGATCCCGGCCGTGTCGAGGCCGCCGTCGGCGATGAACCGCCCGCCGTCACCCGGCGGGGCGACGCCGAGGTGCTCCAGCGCGACGAGCCCGGTGATCGTGAAGCAGTCGTGCAGCTCGATGACGTCGAGCGCGTCCGGCCCGGGCACGTCCGCGCGCCGGTAGGCGTCGACGACGGCGCCGCGCAGCTGCGGGAACAGGTACTCGCCGCCAGTCGCCAGCTTCTCGGTGAGCCCGATGTGCGCGGTGCGGTGGCCGAACCCGGCGATGCGCGGGAAGTCACCGCCGAGGCGCTGGGCGAACTCCGGCGAGGCCAGCAGGACCGCCGCGGCGCCGTCGGTGATCCGGCCGCAGTCCTGCTTGCGCAGGCTGCCCTCGATCACCGGGTTCAGCTCGTCGTCGGCGCCGAACGCGCCGGCCGGGAACTGCCAGTCGCGGGCCTGCGCGAGCGGATTCCGCGACGCACGAGCGAAAGCGTGCTCGGCGAACTGCCCGAGGTGCGCCGGGTCGAGGCCGTAGCGCGCGTCGTAGGCGGTGGCGACGTCGGCGAACAGCGCGGGCCACGGGAACTTCGCGGCGACGGCTTCGTGCCCGGCCCACGCGGCGGACCCGAGGTACTCGGCCGCGCGCTGCCCGTCGGTGTTGCGCATCAGCTCGACGCCGACGACGAGCGCGAGGTCGTACCGGCCGGACTCGAGGTCGGCGCAGGCGGCGAGCACCGCCGTGCTGCCCGACGCGCACGCGGCTTCGTGCCGGGTGCTGGGCACGCCGTCCAGCTCCGGGACGGCCGCCACCAGCAGCCCGCCGAGCTGGGCCTGCCCGGTGAACAGCTCCGCGGCGAGGTTGCCGACGTGCGCGACGCCGACGTCCGCCGCCGACACACCGGCGTCGGCGAGCGCCGCGGGCACGACCTCGGCGAACATCTCGAAGATCCCGCGCCCCTCCTTCGCGAAGTTGCGCGCGAAGTCGGTCTGCGCCCCGCCCAGCACAAACACCGTCATGGCCTCACTCCAGACTCTCCCGCAGCTGCCGTTTCAGGATCTTCCCCACCGGGTTGCGGGGCAAGGCCTCCGCGTACTCCAGGCGCTCCGGCAGCTTGAACGCGGCGACCTTCCGCTCGCGCAGGTAGGCCACCAGGTCTTCGAGCGACGGCTTGCGCTCCCCCGGTACGACGACCGCGCAGACGCGTTCGCCCATCACCTCGTCGGGCACGCCGACGACGCCGACGTCCGCGACGTCCGGGTGCCCGGCCAGCAGGCCCTCGACCTCGGCGGGCGAGATGTTCATGCCACCCCGGATGACCAGGTCCTTCGCGCGGTCGACGTAGCGCAGGAACTCGCCGCGCTCACCGGCGATCTCGAAGACGTCGCCGGTGCGGAAGTGCCCGTCGTCGTCGAAGGCCGATGTGTCGAGCGGCTCCCCCAGCCGCGTCAGGTACCCGGCGAACACCGTCGGTCCGGCGATGTGCAGCACGCCGGGCTGCCCGGGTTCGGTCACGTGCTCGCCGCTCACCGGGTCGTGCAGCCGCACCGACGTCCAGCCGGCGACCGGGGTCGACCAGGTGACGTCGGCGGCGTAGTTCGGGAAGAAGCTCGCGCGCTGGTCCGGATCCGGCAGGTCGATCGGGCCGGACAGCAGCGCGGTGCCCTCGTTGGAACCGAAGAAGTTGATGATGTCGATCCCGTGCCGTTCGGCCCAGGTGCGCACCAGCCACGGCGAGAGCGGCGCCGAGCCGGAGCCGATCTGCCGCAGCGCCGAAATGTCCACTCCGGACAGGATCTTTTCGTTGTGCAGCAACATGGTCAGCAACGCGGGCGGCGCGAGCGTGTACGTGACGCGCTCGGCCGCGAGCTGGCCGAGGAACACGGGCAGGTCGAACGGGTGGTGCGGCACGAACACCGCGCCGGTCTGCAGCCACGGCAGGAACATCCCGCCGATGCCGGCCATGTTCGTCATCGGGAACGGCGACAGCAGGACGTCGTCGCTCGTGAGGCCGGCGGCCTGCGCGCAGCCGCCCGCGGTGGCGAGCCAGTCGCCGTGACAGCGCGGGACCGCCTTGGGCTCGGCTTCGGTACCGGACGTCCAGCAGATCGTCACGCAGTCGTTGACGTCGGTGTCCAGTGTGGACAGATAGTCGTCCAAAGCGGACTTGTCCGCCGTGGACAGTGACTCTTCGGGCCAGGCCAGCGCGCCGGCCGGTTCGTCGTCCCCCCGGGCGACGACGAACCGGACCGACGGCGCCGCAACGCCCAGCCCAAGGGCCGCCCCGGCGAGCTCGTGCTCGCCGTATCTGGATGCGGTGATCACCCCGACGGCCCCGGTGCGCCGGCACATCGGGCCCATCTCGTGCTCCCGGTAGGACACCGGGAACGGGGTGACGATCGCGCCGATCCGCACGATCGCGAGGAACGCCTGGACCAGGGCCGAGCAGTTCGGCAGCTGCACGGCCACGACGTCTCCTGCTCGCACCCCTCTGGCGAGCAGGAACGCGGCCAGGACGTCGACACGTTCGTCGAGCCGGTTCCAGGTCCACCGCACCGGGTCGCGTCCGACCAGTGCGGTGGTGTTCGGTGGATCGACCAGCGCGAGACCCTCCGGGTCGGCACTGACCCGCTCCTTCACGAGCCGGTCGATCGTCTCCGCACCCCACCATCCCCGTGCCCGGAGATCCCGGGCACGACCCTCTCGATGGCACCTCATGCGCGGAGGCTGTCCAGCTGGTCCGCCCGGACCCACGTCGCGTGGAATCCGAGTGGCACCCGCTGGGGTAGCAGGACCCTGGCCACGGGTCCGGCAGCGAGATCGGCGGCGTCGAAGATGTCCAGTTCCGAGCGTCCCTCACGCTCGTCCTGCACGAACGTCACCAGATAACCGTCCGCCGAGTCGACGGATGCGCCATCGCGGGGTGCGAAGGGCGCCTCACTGCCCCACCGACCGGGACCGAACCGGTATTCGGTCTTGGAGCCGGCAAGATTGTCGTAGCGCACGAGCCCGTCGAACTTCAGCGTCGACTCGGGCGAGATGTGCACCGTGTAGGAGTACCGGTTCCGCGCGCCGACGCTCCGGGCGTCGACGGTCGGGAACTCGGTGTTGGCGTCGTCGAGCGGCGTCTCCGTGCACGCGCCGGTCCGCAGGTCGAAGCGGTAGCGGTGCAGCTGGGCGTCGAGCCGCAGGTAGGACAGCATCTTCGCCAGCGGCGTGTGCGCGTCGGCGCGCGGTTGCGGCTTGCTCACGCGGCAGACGTCGAGGACGACTTCGTCGCCCTCTTCCCAGGCGTTGACGACGTGGTAGATGTAGCAGGGGCTGGCCTCGAACCAGCGGATCTGGCTACCTTCCCCGTAGCGTGGCATGACCCCGAACCGGCTCGGCATCGAGCGGTCGAAGTGCAGCTTGTGGCGCCCCTGCTTCGCGGCCTGGAGGTCCTGGACCAGCGGCAGGTCCATCAGCACCGCGTAGTGCTCGGTGATGGCCATGTCGTGCGGCAGCCGCGGGCCGGGCAGCTCGATCTCGGTGGTCCTGACGACCTGGCCGTCCGCGCTGATGACGCCGTAGCGCAGGTAGGGCGGGCGCGGGCCGTAGTCGAACCAGAACAGCTCGCCGGTGGCCTCGTCCACCTTGGGGTGGGCCATCATGTCGCCGACCAGCGTGCCGAGGAAGTCCTCGGCGCCCAGCGTCTCCAGGGAGAGCGGGTCGACGCCGTACGGCGAGCCGCACAGGTACCAGGTGGCGAGGACGCGGCCGCGGTGGAAGACGACGTCGGTGTTGGCGTTGTCCTTCAGCCCCAGGCCGTGGCCGTTGCCGAAGGGGTTGCCCTTCGGGTTCTCCATGACGCCGGTCCAGAGGCCCTTGCCGGCTTCGGACTCGGCCTCGAAGGCCTTGGTGCGGACCCAGCGGTTGCGGTAGCGGGCCTTGCCGTTCTCCAGGTGGACGGCGTGGATCATGCCGTCGCCGTCGAACCAGTGGTAGCGGCCTTCCGGGGCGAACCGCGGGTTGGGGCCGTTGCGCAGATAGACGCCGTTGAGGTCCTTCGGGATCTCGCCGATGACCTGCAGGTCTTCCGCGTCGATCTCGGTGCCGACCGGGGCGTAGACGCCCAGGAGGTAGGGGTTGGCCTCGTCGCCGTCCGCCGTCCGGGCCACCATGAGCGGCTGTTCGGAGGTGCTGGTCATCGGGCTTCTCCCTGGTTCTCGGCCTCACCGCGCTGGCTGATGGAGACGAGACTATGATTTGTGTAGCCAGGTGTCAATAGGCTTCTTTTCCTGTAGCCAGGTGTACGCTGGGCGCCGATGTAACAAGGGGGAACGCGTGAGTGAAGCGACTGCACAGCGGGTCAGGCCCGCGGGGGATCCACTCCGCAGGGCACTCGAACTGGTCGGTGACCAGTGGACGCTGCTGATCCTGCAGAGCCTCTTCCTGCGCTTCCGGCGGTACGAAGAGCTGCGCCTGCGCCTCGGCATCTCCCCCACCGCGCTTTCCGGGCGCCTGCGCGACATGGTGGAAGCGGGCCTGCTCACGCGCGTGCCCTACCGGGACGCCCGCCGGACCCGGCACGAGTACCGGCTCACCGAGCGCGGTCTCGAGCTGTGGCCGCTGCTGATCTCCATCTGGGCCTGGGAGCGCGAGTGGGTCGACGGCCGCCGCGAGGTGCTGCCGACGCTGATCCACCTCGACTGCGAGCTGACTACATCAGCGCCCCTCGGGTGCGGCGCCTGCGGCCGCCGGGTGGACGCGCGCGACGTCCGCGCCGAACGCCTCGACAGCACCGGCGTCGCCGCCGCGACGGCGTCCAAGCGCTTCCGCCGCAAGGACGCCGAAGGCCTGGCCGGCGACCCGCTGATGTTCTTCCCGGACACGATGGAACTGCTCGGTGACCGCTGGTCGACCGGGCTGCTGGTGTCAGCGCTGCTCGGCGCGCGGCACTTCTCGGAGTTCGAACGCGAGCTGGGCATCGGGCCGAGCGTGCTCTCGGCCCGGCTGAGCAAGCTCGTCGAGGTCGGCGTGCTGCGCACGGGCACGGCGGCCACGCGCACGGACGCGCGTGACTACCGGATGACGGCGAAGGGCCTGGCGTTCTTCCCGGCACTGGCGTTCATCGCCGAGTGGTCGCGCGGGTTCGAGGTCACCGGCCAGGAGCCCGACATCACGCTGAACCACGTCGAATGCGGCAACCGGCTGCGGCCGATGCTCCTGTGCGACCATTGCGGCCGTCCCCTGACCCGCAAGTCGGTGCAGTTCGGCGGAGTACCGACGCCCAAACGGTGACGGCGTGACCTAATCGACTCGCCATTCGCTCCGGCCACTGCCAGGCTGGAGTGGTCACACGTCGTCAGTTCCGGAGGTAAGCATGAGTGAACCGAATCCCTCGCCCAGCGGCGAGGAGGAGGACGACGTCAAGCGCAAGTTCCGCGAGGCGCTCGAGCGCAAGCAGGCGCACGCGCGCTCCGGTGCGTCGAACGAGAGCGGTGGCGGCAAGAACCAGCACGCCCACGGCCCGGCGGCGAACAAGCGCACGTTCCGGCGCAAGAGCGGCTGAGATCTCCCCGCCGAAGGCCCCCATCGCTCGCGGTGGGGGCCTTCGGCGTGTTCAGGGGTTTCCCGTGTCTTCGCTCCGAGCGGCACCGCCCCGCACGCGGCCCCGATACCGTGCGGAGATGAAGAACTGGGCGGGCAACCACCACTTCGCCGCGGACCGGATCGCCCGGCCGTCGAGTGTCGACGAGCTGCGGAAGCTGGTGGCGGACGCGCCGAAGGTCAAGGCGCTGGGGACCCGGCACTCCTTCAACGACGTCGCCGACTTCCCCGGCGGTGTCCTGGTCGACCTGGCCGGCCTCGACGTCCCCACGGTCGTCGACACCGCCGCGGCCACGGTCACCGTCGGCGCGGCGACCCGGTACGGCGACCTCGTCGAGGCCGTCGACGAAGCCGGGTTCGCCCTGGAGAACCTCGCGTCGCTGCCGCACTGCACGGTCGCCGGCAGCGTCGCCACCGCCACCCACGGGTCCGGCGAGCGGGTCCGCAACCTCTCGGCGGCGGTGTCCGGCCTCGACTTGGTCACCGCCGACGGCACGCTGCGCCGCTACACCCGCTCGCAGGACCCGGAGATCTTCCCCGGCCTGGTGGTCAACCTCGGCGCGCTCGGCGTCGTCACGCGGGTGACCCTCGACCTCGTGCCGTCGTTCTCGGTGCAGCAGGACGGGTTCGTGGCGATCCCGTGGTCCTCGGTGCTCGACGGCTTCGACGAGCTGCAGGCCGCCGGCTACAGCGTGAGCCTGTTCACTCCCTGGGTCGGCGACATCGCGGGCCTGGTGCTGCTCAAACGCCGTGTCGCCGCGACCGTGCCCGAGCTGACCGAGTTCCACGGCGGGACGCGGATGACTTCGCCGCCGGGCGCGAACTTCACCGACTGGGGCGTGCCGGGGCCCTGGCACCACCGGCTGCCGCACTTCCGGCTGGATTCCGTGCCCAGTATCGGCGAAGAGCTGCAGTCGGAGTTCTTCGTGCCCCGCGCGGACGCCGTCGCCGCGCTGACCGAGATCCGCGCGCTCGGCGAGCAGCTGGCCACGGCTCTGCACGTGTCCGAGATCCGCACGGTCGCCGGCGACGACCTGTGGCTGAGCCCGTGCCACGGCGGGGACCGCGTCGGCATCCACTTCACCTGGCAGCCGAAGCCGGACGCGGTCGCGGCACTGCTGCCGCTGATCCAGGAGCGGCTGGCCCCCTTCGGCGCCCGGCCGCACTGGGGGAAGGTGTTCCACGGCGACGGGTGGGCCGCCGAGCGCTACCCGGAGCTGCCGCGGTTCCGCGCGCTGGCCGAGGAGCTCGACCCGCGGGGCGCCTTCCGCAGCCCGTACCTGCGCAGACACGTCTTCGGGGACCAGCTCAGGGCGTGAACGAGCCCAGGTGGTCCAGCACCACGAACGCGCTGGCCGGACTCGCCGCCGTCACCGCCTCGCGCAGGACCTCCAGGCCGCCGTTGGGGTCCTTCGCCTGGCCCAGCGGGAGGTCGAAGTCGTCCCAGTGCGTGGGGGCGACGTAGCGCGGGTGACCCAGGGTGCGCAGCAGGCGGGGCACGTACTGCGTCACCTTCGCGCCGCCCCCGGGGACCAGGACGACGTCCGGGCGCAGGCCGGCCAGCTCGGACTCGACGTAGTTCGAGCCGCCGAAGTCCAGGACGCTCGCACCGCCGCCCGTCACCTGGTAGGCCAGCGTGCCGCCCTCGTAGAGGTCCTCGATGACCTTCGGCTTGTCACGCCGCGACAGCGGGCGGGAGCCGGGGAACGGCACCCGCGCCCGGTCGCCCGTCGCCGAGTGCAGGGACCGAAAGATCCGGATCGAGTAGCCGTCGAAGGTCAGGTCCTCGCCGCCGTGCGCGATCGCGAGCTGGTCCTCCGGGGCGCCGAGGGCGGCCATGAGACTCAAATGGGTCTCGGTGCCGAAGACCGTCGCGCCGGTGCGTTTCGCCAGGTAGGGGACGTCGGTGAGGTGGTCGTAGTGGCCGTGGGTGACGAGGATGTGATCCGCGCGCAGCTCGCCGCGGTCGAGGTAGCCGTCGATCAGCGCCTCGTTCACCGACAGCGGCGTCTTCGGGTCCGCGCCCGCCGGGGTGTACGTCCCGGTCTTGAACCGGGTCAGCCACGGGTCGATGAGGATCGTCTTCGTGCCGGTCGAGCCCGGCACGCGGATCTCCCAGCTGTTGTTCCCCCACCACCGCAACGTCATCTCCGACGTCCTCCTGGTGGCGGCCGAAGCCGTCGATACCCCGGCGAGGATCGTGGCCGCCGCCGCGCCCGCGCCGAACAGCCCGCGTCTGCTGAGTCCTGTGTTCATGGCCGCCACCCGATCACGGGTCCGGCGCCACTGTCCAAGATCGATCCGTCGGCATGTCGATATGTAAACAGCTATCATTGCAGCGTGGACCACCTCCGTTCGCTGCGGTACTTCCTCGTCGTCGCCGAGGAACTGCACTTCGGGCACGCCGCCGACCGGCTCGGCATCGCGCAGCCGCCGTTGAGCCAGCGGATCAAACGGCTCGAAGCCGAGCTGGGCGCGAAGCTGTTCGACCGCGGCCGCCGCGTCACGCTGACCGAGGCCGGCGAGGTGCTGCGGACCGAGGCCCGGGACCTCCTCGCGCGCTGGGAGCGGATGACGTCGCTGGTCGCGAAGGCCGAGCGCGGCGAGCTGGACGCCCTGCGCGCGGGCGTGCCGCCGGAGCTGCCGGGCCGGGTGCTGGCCGCGATCCTCACGGCGTTCGCCGAGCGGTGCCCCGGCATCCGCCTCGACCTGCAGGAGCTGACCACCGCCGAACAGACCCGGCTGCTGGCCGACCGCGAACTGGACGCGGGGCTGCTGCAGCTGCCGGTCGACGTCGTCGGGCTCGACCTCGGCCCCGCGATCGACACACCCCTGGGCGTGCTCCTCCCCCGCGACTCGCCGCTGGCCCGCGCTTCGTCGCTGGCGCTGGCCGACCTGGCGGGCGAGGGCCTGGTGCACGCCCCACGCGCGGCGGCGCCGGGAAGTTACGACGCACTGCTGCGCACGTGCTGGGAACACGGCTTCCGCCCGGCGGCCGTCCGGCACGCGCGCAACCCGGAGTTCGCGCTGGGCCTGGTCCTGGCCGGCCACGGCGTCGCGTTCGAACCGACCGCGCGCAAGGAACCATGGGTGGTCTGGCGGCCGCTGCGGGAGCAGCTGGACGCGCGGATGGCGTTCGCCTGGCCGTCGTCGAGCCCGCACCCCCAGGCGGCGACGCTGGCGGAGATCGCGGCGGAGGTGCTGCGGGACGACGGGGTTTCACGGATCGTGCCCCCGGATCCGAGCGGCGCCCGGCCATGGGACGTCTTCTACGACCGCGGCCACACCGGTACCGGTCGTGAGTGTTTAGGAAGGTTAGAACCCTCCTAAACACTCACGACCCCAGCCGCAACGCCTCGGCAACCACAGACCGCCAGCCGGAACCGGCTGGTCACCAAAAGCAGGTCCGCCCTGAACACTCACGACCGCGGCTGACCGGCTCGGGCGGCCCCCACCACGTCGTGAGTGGTTAGGGCGGTTCTAACCGCCCTAACCACTCACGAGCGCAGCTGCTCGACCGCCGCTCGGGCCGCGTCTCCGATTGCTCGGTCGATGTCCGGGCGGCGCAACGTTTCCGCGCCGCCCACTGTGAACACCGCGATCGCGTACGACAGTCCGTCCGGGTACGTCGCGATGCCGATCTCGTTGCGGATGCCCGGCATCGTGCCCGTCTTGGCCGCCACCGCGACGTCGGGCGGGAAGCCCGCGGTCAGGCGGTGCCAGCTGACCTGCGCCGAAAGCCACTCGCGGACCTGGGCTCCGGCGATGTCGTCGCTCCAGATCGCCGACAGCAGGCCGGTCATCTCGCGTGGGGTGCTTGCCGTCGTACGCAGGGGATCCAGGGCTCGCAGCGGAACGCCCGCCGCGGTGTCCTCGATGATCGTGCGCAGCAGGTCGCGCGGGGCGCCGATGATCGTCGTGCGGGTCAGGCCCAGCTCGGCCAGCAGTGACCGGACGTTCTCCACGCCGACGCGGTCGAACAGCAGGTCCGCGGCCGTGTTGTCGGACACCGACAGGGCCAGCAGGGCCGCGTCGCGCAGGCTGTACTCGACGTCGTCGGCGAAGCCGGCCGAGCCGCTGCCGCCCAGGCGATCCGCGGCCGTGGCCCGGACCCGGTCCGTCGGGTCGAGCAGGCCCGCCTCGACCTGGCGGGCGAACTCGAACGCCAGCGCCACCTTCACCACCGACGCCAGGACGACCGGCGCGTCGGCGGCGACACCCACACAAGCGGGAGAACCGAGCCGGCGGACGTGCAGGAAACCCCGCACGCCCACCGCCTCGAACAGAGAAGAAAGACTCACACGGTCATGATGGACCGCAGCCGGCCGACCTCCGCCATCCGCCGCTCGGCGAGCCGGTCGGCCGCCGTCGCCGGGGGGACGCCGTCGGCGTCGGCCAGCGCGAACACGGCCTTCGTCGTGTCGAAGATCGCCGTGGTCTTGCGCTTGGCGCGCGCGAAGTCGAACCCGTGGCGCTCGTCGTCGACCTGGATCACGCCCCCGGCGTTGACCAGGTAGTCCGGCGCGTACAGCACACCGCGGTCGGCGAGCTGCTTGTCGACGCCCGCGTGCGCGAGCTGGTTGTTGGCCGCACCGCAGACGATGCGTGCGCCCAGCACCGGCACGGTCTCGTCGTTCAGCACGCCGCCGAGCGCACACGGCGCGAAGACGTCCAGCTCGGCGCGCAGCAGAGTGTCCACATCGGACACCGCCTTGACGTCCGGGTACAGCGAAAGGGTCCGCTCGATCGCCGGCGCGTAGACGTCGGTGATCGTCACCTGCGCCCCGGCCTCGGCCAGGTGCCCGACGAGGATGTGCCCGACCTTGCCGACGCCGGCCACGCCGACGCGCTTGCCGGCCAGGTCCGGGCTGCCCCAGAGGTGCTCGGCCGAGGCCCGCATGCCCTGGAAGACGCCGAACGCGGTCAGCACGGACGAGTCGCCGGCGCCGCCGTCCTCGGGCGAACGGCCGGTGACGAACCGGGACTCGCGCGCCACGACGTCCATGTCGTGCACGTACGTGCCCACGTCGCAAGCGGTGATGTAGCGGCCGCCCAGGGACTGCACGAAGCGCCCGTACGCGCGCAGCAGCGCTTCGGACTTGAGCGTCTTCGGGTCGCCGAGGATGACGGCCTTGCCGCCGCCGAGGTCGAGCCCGGCCAGCGCGTTCTTGTACGCCATGCCCTTCGACAGCGCGAGCACGTCGTCGAGCGCGTCGGATTCGGTGGCGTAGGGGTGGAAGCGCGTCCCGCCCAGTGCGGGACCGAGCGCCGTGGAGTAGATGCCGATGATGGCCTTCAGGCCACTGGCTTCGTCGTGGCAGTACACGACCTGTTCGTGCCCGGAGCTCCGGGCGAACACTCCTTCGGTCACGGTGGTGACTCCTTTGTCTCCCGCGCCCGGTTCGTGGCCGGGACGCGCTTCGATGGTTGACGGGACCGAACGCGGAGGTCGTCCGCCCACGGGTTCCCGGCACCAACCTAGATCGCCGCCGCTCGCCGGACCAGTACAGGTCCCGCGATACGGACCGGTAACTCAGCCCCTGATCACCGCGCCGAGCGTGCCCATCGCCGTCTCCAGCTGCGTGTCGGAGAGGTACGGCGCCGGGCCGAAGCGCAGGTACGGCCCGCGGCTGTCGGTGCGGACGCCCTGCGCGGCCAGCGCGGCCTGCAGCGCACCCGCGTCGGCGCACCGCAGCGAGAGGAAGCCGCCGAGCAGGCCGAGCGGCGTCTCGCGGTCACGGGTGACGACGCCCTCGGGCAGCGCGAGCTTGTCGAAGACGTCGGCGAGCAGGCCCACCTGGTGCTGCGACACCTCGCGCAGGAACGCCGGTGTGAGGCCCTGCTCGGCGAAGAACCGCTGGACGCGGGCGCCGCGGTAGTGGCTCGCCGGATCGTAGGTGGCGCCGGCGAACCGGTCGCCGCCCATGGCGTAGGCGACGCCACCGGGACGCCGTTCGTCGGCGAGCGCGCCGAACTCGGCGTACCAGCCGGTGATCACCGGCCGCAGCTCCTGGGCGTGCGCGGGCAGCCGCAGGAAGCAGTTGCCCTCGCCCAGCTGCAGGTACTTGTACCCGCCGCCGAGCACCCAGGCGTTGGTCAGGCCCAGGTCGTGCAGCGGGAACGGCACCACGCCGAGCGCGTGGTAGGCGTCGACGACCAGCTCGATCGAGCGGTCGCGGCAGACGTCGGCGAGGTGCGCGAGGCCCGGGACCAGCCGGGACGTCTCGAAGAGCACGGCCGACACGAGCACCGCGGCCGTGTGGTCGTCGACCTCGGCGGCGACGCGCTCGGCCAGCGTCGTCACCGGTTCGACCGGCACGCGCACGACCTCGACGCCCTCCTCTTCGAGGCGCGCGAGCTGACGGCGCAGCGTGTGGAACTCGCCTTCGGTGGTCACGAGCCGTGGTCTTCGGGGCAGCTCCATCGCGGACAGGAACCGCAGCACCAGGTCGTGGGTGCTCGCGCCGAGCGCGTACTCGCCGTGCGGGTCGCCGAGCAGCAGGCGGAAGCCCGCGCGCAGCTCGTCGGCCTTCGCGAAGGCCCGCTCCCACTTCAGGTCGACGTCCCGGGCGGCGTCGGCGAAGGACTCGAGGAGCCCTTCTTCGGCGACGTCGGGCCAGGCCTGGTGCGAATGCCCGGAGAGCAGGAGGCGTTCCCGCACCGAGAACCGCGTGTAGTGCGCGGCCAGGGCGTTCGAGTCCGCGCGGATGTCGTCGAGCGAGGTCACAATCGGCTCCGTACTGCCCAGAGATCCGGGAACATCGGCTGGAAGAGCGTGGTACGCAGGTAAGTCGCGCCGGATGAGCCCCCTGTCCCGGTCTTGTCGCCGATGGTGCGTTCGACCATCTTCACGTGCCGGTAGCGCCACTCCTGCATCCCTTCATCGAGATCCACCAGACATTCGGCGACGACCGACGGGCCGCCGTCGTCGCGGTACATGTCCAGCAATATCGCCTGCAGGGCCGGGGAGGGCTCCACCGGTCGAGTGACGTCTCGATCACACTCGACCGGGTAGCCAGAAGCCTTGAGGTACGCGAGGAAAGAGTCGAACAACGACGGCCGCGCCATCGCGTCGGCGATGCCCTTCCGCTGCTCGCCGCCTTCGGGGTAGTGCGCGAAGACGCGCTCGTCGCGACGCCCGAGCACCGCTTCCAGCTCCCGGAACTGGGCCGACTGGAAGCCGCTGGAGGCGTCCAGCCGGGTGCGGAAGCTGGTGAACTGGCTGGGCGTCATGGTCTCGAGGACGTCGATCTGCGCGACGGCGACCTTGAGGATCGACAGGATCCGCCGCACGGTGCGGATCGCGTGCGCGGTCGTGCCCGCTTCGAAGCACTCCTGCAGGTACGTCGCTTCGTGCAGCATCTGCTTGAACCACAGCTCGTACACCTGGTGGATCACGATGAACAGCAGCTCGTCGTGCTCTTCCGAACGCGGCCGCTGGGCACCCAGCACCTCGTCCAGCGCCAGGTACGAGGTGTAGCTCAGCGCTTCCTGGGTCTTGGCGTCGATGTCGGTCATCCGTTGGTCACCTCGTCGAAGTGGCGCTGGGCCGCGGGGGCCAGCGCGGTGTACAGATCGTGGAACAACTCGACCGCGGCCGCCCGGTGATCCGGTGCGGGCACCAGGTCGGCGGGCAGTTCCGGGTCGAGCGACGGGAACGCGCGGAAGGTGTGCACCAGCCGCGTGCGGACGTCGAACGCGGTCTTGTCGGTCAGCTCCTCGCCGCGGCAGCCGCCGAACTGCTCGACGAACGCCGTGTAACGCGCGGCCAGCTCGTCGAGGTCCCAGGCCCGGCCGGCGAACCGGCGGACGTCGAGCGCGGCCGACGGCCGGCCGAGCAGCAGCCCGGCGTGCTCGGTGACGTCCAGCTCGCCGAGCAGCGCGACCACCTCGGCCTCGCGGTCGTGCGGGGCGATCCAGGTGCCGTCCGCGTACGGCCCGAAGCCGAGGAACCGCAGCCGCCGCACCAGGCGTTCGCGGGCCTGGCGGCGGGTCTCGGGGATGCTCTGCCACAGCACCGTCCACTCGCCCGCGGCGCGCTCGCGGCGGCCGAGGGAGAAGATCCGGTGGTCGCCGTCGGCGAGCAGGGCGACCGTGCGGCGGGTCAGCGAGTAGTGCACCGTGCGGCCTTCGCGGTGGCGCGTGAGCAGGCCGCGCCGCACCAGGCGGGTGAGCGCGATCCGGGCCGCGCCGTCGGAAAAGCCCAGCTCGGCGAGCACCGCGACCAGGCCGCCCGACCACACCCGGCGCGTCTCGCGCGGGTGGACGTAGCTGCCCAGCAACGTCACGACCAGCTCCTGGGGGCTGGCTTCGAAGGCGTCGACGGGCACGGGCGCAACTCTATACACCTCAGGCCGCTGCGGTGTAGCTTGATTTGCGTGACGTACTTCGCGGACCTCAGCTCGCGCCAGGTCGGCGCTATTTCGGACGGCCCGCGCGTCCCGGTGCTGCTGCTCCCGCTGGGCGCGGTCGAGCCGCACGGCCCGCACGCGCCGCTGGGCACGGACCCGCTGATCTCGCGCGGGATGTGCGAGCGCGCGGCGTCCCGGCTGGCCGCCGACGACGAAGTCCGGGTGCTGATCCTCCCGGAGATCCCGTACGGCGTGACGCGGTTCGCGGCCGGGTTCGCCGGCGGCATCCACATCGGCGAGGAGACGTTGCACGCGCTGCTGGTGGACGTCGGCGCCGCGCTGATCGGCCAGCGACTGCCGCGGATCCTGCTCGTCAACAACCACTTCGAGCCCGCGCACCTGGTCACGCTGCGGCGCGCGGTGGAGACGCTCAACTTCGCCTACGACGGGCACGTCGCGCTGCTGGACCTGGTCCGGCGGCGGCACGCCCAGCGCCTCACCGAAGAGTTCCGGTCCGGCGAGTGTCACGCGGGGCGGTACGAGACGTCGCTGGTGCTGGCCGACCGGCCGGAGCTGGTCGACCAGGCCGTCATGCGGGAGCTGCCGCACGTCCCGGTCAGCCTGGCTTCGGCGCCGTCCGACGGCGGCTTCGTCGAAATGGGGATGGCCGACGCCTACTGCGGCAAGCCCGCCGAAGCGACGGCCGAAGAGGGCGAAGAGACGTTCTCGGTGCTGACCGATCTGCTGGTGGAAGCGATCCGGGAGCTGGCCCGTGCCTGAGCCGTTCAACCTCGCGTCCTACTTCGTCGACCGGCACGCGTCAACGGACCGGACCGCGTTGTTCGTCGGCTCGCGGGAGGTCGGTTACGCGTCGCTGGCGAAGCTGGTCAACCGCGCCGGGAACGTGCTGCGTGACGCCGGTGTCCGAAGTGGACAGCGGGTGCTGCTGGCCCTGAGCGACGGCGAGGAGTTCGTCGCCACCTGGTACGGCGCCCAGAAGATCGGCGCGGTCACCGCCGAGGTCTACCCGTTCCTGCAGCCCAAGGACTACACGTACTACCTGGGGTACACCGAGGCCGTCGCGGTGATCGCGGACGCCGTCACGCTGCCCGCACTCCGCGAGGCGGGCGCGCGGAACCTGCTCGTCACCGGCGTCCCCGAGAGCGAGTTACGGCCGGGTGAGCGTCCATTCCGGACACTGCTCGACACCGCGTCCGACGAACTCGAAGCCGCGCCGACCACGCTGGACGACGTCGGGATCTGGAAGTTCACCACCGGCAGCACCGGTGCGCCCAAGGCGTGCGTACATCCCTTGCGGAGTGCGAAAGAGAGCTTCGAGCGGTACGCCGTCCAGGTGCTCGGGTTGCGCGAGGACGACCGGATCCTGGCCGTGCCCAAGCTGTTCTTCGGGTACGCGCGCGATCTGGTGGCGCTGTTCCCGTTCGGCGTCGGCGCGGCCGGGATCGCGTTCCCCGAACGCAGCACGGCGGACCTGATGTTCGAGCTGATCGCGCGCTACCGCCCGAGCGTGCTGGTGAACGTGCCGACCATGATGAGCGCGATGATCGCGCACCCGGCCGCGGCGGAGCAGGACCTGAGCTGCCTGCGCATGACGACGTCGGCGGGCGAGGCGCTGCCCGCGGAGCTGCACCGGAAGTGGGACGCGGCGTTCGGCGTGCCGGTGGTCGACGGCATCGGATCGTCCGAGGCGTACCACATCTACCTGTCGAACCGGCCCGGCTCGGTTCGGGTCGGCACGCTCGGCACCGAGGTGCCCGGCTACACCGCGCAGGTCGTCGACGAACTCGGGAACCCGTTGCCCGACGGCGAAATCGGGCCGCTGCGGGTCACCGGGCCGACGATCGCGCTGGAGTACTACGGCGACGCGGAGAAGTCCGCGAAGACGTTCGACGGCGACACGCTGACGTCGGGCGACCTGTTCAGCCGGTCCGGCGGGTTCTTCCGGCACCACGGCCGCGCGGACGCGCTGCTCAAGGTCGGCGGCGTGTTCGTCGCGCCCGGCGAGATCGAGGACTGCCTGCTCGGCCACGTGGCCGTGATGGACTGCGCGGTCGTCGGCCACGAGGCCGGCGGCCTGGTGCTGCCGCGCGCGTACGTCGTGCTCGCGCCGGGCGCGTCGGTGGCCGCGGACGAGCTGAAGGACCACGCGAAGGCACATTTGGCCAAGCACAAATACCCCCGTGAGGTGGTCTTCGTGACCGAACTCCCCCGCACCGCCAACGGCAAGCTCGACCGGCGCGCGCTGGCGGCCCGCCCGTGAGCCGCCTGGTCGTGGTCACCGGCGGCACGCGTGGCATCGGCGCCGCGATCGCCGCGCGGTTTCGCGACGCGGGTGACACCGTGCTTGCGCCGGGGCGCGCGGACTGCGACGTCACCGACGAGAACGCCGTCTCGGAGTACTTCGCGGCGGCGGGCCCGGTGGACGTGCTGATCAACAACGCCGGGATCTCTTCCAGTGCACCGGTTTCCCGGACCACTTTGGACGATTGGCGGCAGCAGATCGAGGTCAACGCGACCGGTGCGTTCCTGTGCACCCGCGCGGTGCTGCCGGGGATGCGCTCACGGGACAGCGGCCGGATCGTCACGGTCGCGTCGACCGCCTCGCACGTCGGTTATCGCTACACGGCCGGCTACACGGCGTCGAAGCACGCGGCGGCCGGGCTGATGCGGGCGGTCGCGGCGGAGCTGGCCGGCACCGGCGTCACGGCGAACGCGGTGTGCCCGGCGTTCGTCCGCACCGACATGACGGCGACGTCGGTGGCGCGGATCCAGGAGCGCACCGGGCGCGATTCTTCCTCCGCGGAAGCTGCTTTGGCGGCCGCGTCCCCGCTCGGCAGACTGCTGGAACCGGACGAAGTGGCGTTCGCGGTGTCCTTCCTGGCGGCCCCCGAGGCCGCCGCGATCAACGGCCAGACCCTCGTACTCGACGGCGGAGGAATCCAGCTATGAGCCCGTTCCGCGCGACCGCACCCCTCACGAAGGAGTGGGAGCACTTCGAGTTCACCGTGGCCGACGGCGTCGCCACGGTGACGCTCGACCGGCCCGAGAAGCTGAACGCGCTGACCTTCGACGTCTACGCCGACCTGCGTGACCTGATCATCGAGCTGCCGCAGCACGAGGACGTCCGGGTGCTGGTGATCACCGGCCGCGGCCGCGGGTTCTGCTCCGGCGGCGACGTCGAGGAGATCATCGGCGAGCTGCAGAAGTTCGAGACGGCGGAGCTGCTGGAGTTCACGCGCATGACGGGCGCGGTGGTGAAGGCCCTGCGCGAGTGCCCGCTGCCGGTGATCGCGGCGGTCAACGGCGTCGCGGCGGGCGCGGGTTCGGTGATCGCCCTGGCGAGCGACTTCCGGCTGCTGGCGCAGTCGGCGAAGTTCGCGTTCCTGTTCACGAAGGTGGGCCTGGCCGGCGCGGACATGGGCTCGGCGTACCTCCTGCCGCGCCTGGTGGGCCTGGGCCGCGCGACGGAACTGCTGATCCTGGGCGACAAGGTGTCCTCTTCTCGCGCATCCGAGATCGGCCTGGCCACACAGGTGGTTCCCGATGAGGACCTGCCCGCCGCCGCAACGGCGTTGGCCCGCCGCCTGGCGGACGGCCCGGCGTTGGCGTACGCGACGACGAAGGTGCTGCTGACCCGCGAGCTGGACATGGACCTGGGCAGCGCGATCGAGCTGGAAGCGATGACTCAAGCCCTGCTGATGACGGCAAAGGACCACAAGGAGTTCTACGCGGCCTGGTCGGCGGGCCGCGAACCCCGCTGGACCGGCCGCTAGACCCGCGTCACCGCGATCTTCGACTCCTCCAGTGAGCCGAAGTACAGCTGGCCCCGCCACTCGCGGACGCCCACCAGCATGTGGAAGCCGTCGATCTCGCCGCGCAGCTCGCGGTGCACCTTGCCGTCCGGTGCGACGCCCAGCACGCCGACCTCGCGGCCCGGGCGGGGCTGCAGCCACGTCGGGAGCGCGCGGACGCCGGCTCGCAAGAACGTCGGCAGTCGCCGGACCACGTCCAAAGCGGCCACCTTCGGCGACGCCTGCGTGATCCAGATCAGGCCGTCCGTGCCTGTGGAGATGTTGTCCGGGAAGCCCGGCAGGTCGTCGACGAGGACGTCGGAACGGCCGTCGTCCAGCCAGACGCGCGTCACGCGGCAGGCGCCCGTCTCCGCGACCGCCACGAACGACTCGTCCGGGGCCAGCGCGACGCCGTTGGCGAACTGGAGGCCGTCGAGGACCAGGTCGATCGCGCCGTCCGGGGTGCGGCGCAGCAGGCGGCCGCCGGCGGTCTGCTCGATCAGGTCGTCGCGCCAGTTGTCGATGCCGAAGCGGCGCGAGGAGTCCGTGAAGTAGATCGTGCCGTCCGCGGCCACGGCGGCGTTGTTGCAGAACACGAAGTCCAGGCCCAGCGCCGACGTCGCCAGGGTCCTCGGCGTGCCGCCGGCCAGCGGCATCACCAGCAGCCCGGCCCGCGCATCGCAGATCAGCAGCTCGTCGTCGCCGTACAGCTCCAGGCCCAGCGGACGGCCGCCCGTGTCGGCGATGGTCTCCGCGCCGCGGCCGTCCGCGGTGTGCCGCAGGATGCGGCCGTCGTCGACGCCGGTGTAGATCCGGCCCTCGCCGTCGAGGACGACGTCCTCCGGGCCGTGGCCGCCCACTTCGAGGAGCGTGACTTCGCCGAACCGCATCGAACGTCTCCTACCGGTAGGTGAGCAGCTGGGCCGCGTCCGCTTCGAAGTGCGGATGCTCGTTGAACGACAGCATCGTGACGCCGCCGCGGCCGGACACCAGCTTGGTGATCCCGCCGTTGACGGTGACGCGGTTGAGCTTGAGCAGGCCCACCTCGGGCGTGCCCAGGAGCGCGCCGCAGACGGTGGCGATCACGCCGCCGGAGGTGAACACGACCGCGTGCTCCCCCTTGCCCAGCGTCGCGACCAGGTCCTCCAGCGCGCCGCGACAGCGGGCGAGGAACGCCGGCCACGTCTCGGCGCACGGCCCGTCGGCGCCCGCCTCGATCCACGACGTCAGCGCCTTGTCCAGCACCCCCTGGTAGGCGCGCGAGTCCTCCTGCGGCGCGCCGCCCGCGTGGTGCACGCCGATGTCGACGTGGTCGTACTCGTTCCAGCGCGGGTCCTCGGCCACGGGGACGTCGGTGCCCAGCACCTTCAACGCCGTCGCCGCGGTGTCGCGCTGCCGGGCGAGCGTGCCCGACCGGACCTGACTGAAGGAAACGTTGCGGCGCAGCAGTTCCGCACCGACCACAGTGGACTGTTCGAAGCCGCGCGGGGACAGCGCGTCGTAGTCCGCCGCGCCGAACGACGCCTGTCCGTGCCGGACCAGGTAGATCGCGCCCACTTACACTTTCCCCTTCGCGATGATCTCGCGGCAGCGCCAGTCGAGGTAACCGACGAACTGCCAGAAGTCCTTGAACGCCGGGTTGCGCGTGGCGCCGTCGTGGTAGCGCCGGTAGAGCTGCTGCAGCACCGCGGCGAGCCGGAAGAGGCCGTAGACCTCGTAGAACCGCCAGTCGCCGATCTCCAGCCCGGTCTTCCCGGCGTAGCGCGCGACGAACTCCTCGCGGGTGAACGTGCCCGGCAGGTGGGTCGGCTGGCGGCGGCTGGCCTGCATGACGTCGTCGTCGCCGGCCTCCACCCAGTAGGCCAGCATGCTGCCCAGCTCCATCAGCGGGTCGCCGAGCGTCGCCATCTCCCAGTCGAGGACGCCGGTGATGTTCAACGTCGACGGGCCGTCCAGCACCAGGTTGTCGAGGCGGTAGTCGTTGTGGATCAAGCAGATCTTGACCTCGCCGGGCTGGTTCGAAGCCAGCCACGCGCGCACCTCGGCGAAGTCGCCGACGTTGTCCGTGCGCGCCGCGGTGAACCGGTCCGACCAGCCGCGGATCTGCCGCTCGACGTACCCCGCGCCCTTGCCGAGGTCGCTCAGCCCGGCGCGCTCGACGTCGACGGCGTGCAGGTCGACCAGCCGGTCGACGACCTTGCCGGACAGCTCGCGCGCCTGCTCCGGCGCCAGCGTCATGCCCTCGGGGAGGTCGCCGCGCAGGATCAGGCCGTCGAGCTTCTCCATCACGTAGAAGTCGCCGCCGAGCACGGCCGGGTCGTCGCCGAAGGCGAGCATCTTCGGCACGTACGGGAACACCGGCTTGAGGGCGTGCTGCACGCGGTACTCGCGCCGCATGTCGTGCGCCGACGCGGCTTTGTGCCCGGCCGGCGGGCGGCGCAGGATCAGCTCCCGATCGGGGTAGGTCAGCAGGTAGGTAAGGTTCGACGCGCCGCCGGGGAACTGCCGGACCCGCGGCGGTTCGTCGCCGAGGCCGTCGACGCGGACCGCCAGCCACTCGTGCACCGCGGCGGCGTCGAAGACGTCCTCGGCGCGGACGTCGACCGTGCTGTCGGTGCTGTTGATGCTCACGCGAACTTCCGCAGGATCCAGACCGGCACGACGCGCATGGCGAGGCTCAGCGGCACCCACGGCCACGCCGGGACGTACGCCCGCGAGCCCTCGGCCTCGATCGCCTTCACCAGCGCGCGGGCCCCGGTGTCGGCCTTGGCCAGCAACGGGTTCCGGCCGATCCGGTCGTTCATCTCGGACTCGATGTAGCCCGGCCGGATGTCGGTGACCTTGATGCCCTTGCGCTTCAGCTCGGCGCGGGTGCCGTCGACGAACGTCGAGATGCCCGCCTTCGACGCGGCGTACGCGGTGAGGTTGCCGGGCAGGCCGCGGATCGCGCTGAACGACGAGACGACGGCGATGTGCCCGGAGCCCTGCTCGCGGAAGATCCCGGCGGCGGCTTCGATCTGCGCGGCGGCCGCGACGAAGTTGACTTCGAGGGTCTGGCGGTTGGCGTCGAACCGGCCCTTGCCGACCGGCTGCCCCTTCCCGAGCCCGGCGTTCACAATCACCCGGTCGAGGGACCCCAGCTCGGCGCGGAACTCCTCGAAGACGCGGAAGACGCTGTCGTGGTCGGTGACATCCAGGGTGCGCGTCACGACCTTGATCCCGGGGTGGGCCGCCATCAGCTCGGCGGCGAGTTTCTCCAGGCGCTCCGTGCGCCGGGCGCACAACGCGAGGTTGCGTCCCTTCGCCGCGAACTGCCGGGCCATGCCCTCGCCCAAGCCGCTGCTCGCGCCCGTGATCAGGATGTTCTTCCGGAGCGTCATGGACCGGATGCTACCCGGTGGTAATAAGACCGGTGGCCCGGCGCTGGGGGCGTCGCCGGGCCACCGGTCATCGCGCGGCCACACCGGCCGGTCGCACAACGCGGCCGGGTGAACCGGAGCCGGAACCGCTCACGCGGCCGGTTCGCCTGCGCCCGGGTGGGCCGTGAGGGGGAGGCGGTGCCACCGGCGCAGGCAAGTCATACAAGCGCGTCCGCCCAGGCCGGGGCAATGGTTCACAGTTGCCAGTACTAGCCCGTTCGCCCGAGTGGACGCACGTCCGTAGCGATCGACAGCCCCGGTGAAGAGGGACGCGGATCATGCCCGGAATCCTGCTAACGTGCACCGTGTCGGGGATCGTCGGGGGACGGCACGGGGCGGGTCGGATCGGCAATGGCGGGCAGCACGGCGGACCACGTGGTGAGCGGCGGTCAGGAAGGTGAACGCACCGCGTTCGCCACCCGGCTGCGCGCGGCCATCGCCACCAGCGGGCTCTCCCTCGACCGCATCCAGGCCCGGCTGCGGGCCCGCGGCGTCGTCGTCAGCGTCACCGCGCTCAGTTATTGGCAGTCCGGCAAAAGACAGCCGGAGCGGCAGAGCTCCCTGTCGGCGGTGCGCAGCCTCGAAGAAATCCTCGACGTCCCCGCCGGGTCCCTGCTGGGTCTGCTGCCCCCGCCGCGCCCCCGCGGCGGCGCCGGGAAGCGCCAAGCCGGCGGCGAGCCCATGTCGTTCCCACGCGAAGTGCTGCTGCCGATGCTCGCGAAGGTCGGGGCACCGGACGCGCTCGAGCGCCAGCACCCGCTGAAGATGGTCGGGCTGCACGACCTCTGCGAGATCGCCGAGGACGGCGGCCAGCGCTCGGTGACCGCCCGCGCGGTCTTCCAGGCCGGCACCGACGGCCTGGACCGCTGGCTGCTGGTCTACACCCAGGACGACCCGGCCGCCGGGCCACCGGAGCTGCACGCGGTGCGCAACTGCCGGGTCGGGCGCGCCGAGGTCGACGAGAAGCACGGCCTCGTCGTCGCCGAGCTCGTCTTCGACCAGCCGATCGACCGCGGCGAGACGCACCTGATCGAGTACACCCTGACCAACAGCGGCCCGCCGTACCCGGAGTGCCGCAACACCCACTACCGCGAGTTCCGCCGCCCGGTGCGCGAATACCTGCTGGAGGTCCGGTTCGCGCCGGGCACCGCGCCCGGCCACTGCTGGCAGTACTCGCGCAACGACAACGCCGGCTCGATGTCGCGCCGCCCGCTGAAGCTGGACGGCGCGGACGGCGTGCACGCCGTGGCCCTCGACTTCGGCCCCGGCGTCTTCGGCATCGACTGGGAGTAGCGGCTCAGGAAAGCTTGGTGCGCAACACCTTCCCGGTCGCGTTGCGCGGCAGCTCGTCGAGGAACTCGACGTCGCGGGGCACCTTGTAGCGTGCCAGGTTCGCCTTGACGTAGTCGCGGACCGCGTCGACGTCGAGGTCCGCGCCGTCGGCCAGGACGACGAACGCCTTGAGCCGCTGGCCGAACTCCGGGTCCTCGACGCCGATCACCGCCGCCTCCAGGACGTCCTCGCGCTCGACGAGGAGGTTCTCCACCTCGATCGGGAACACGTTCTCGCCGCCGGAGACGATCATCTCGTCGTCGCGGCCGTCGATGAACAGGAGGCCGTCCTCGTCGAAGTGGCCGACGTCGCCGCTGGAGAGCAGGCCGTCGATGATCTCCTTGTGGCGGCCGTCGGTGTAGCCGCCGAAGCTGAGCCCGCTGCCGACGAACACGCGGCCGGTGACGTGCGGCTCGGTGACCCGGCCGCCCTTTTCGTCGTACAGCGCGACTTTGCAGCCGACCGGCGCACGGCCGACCGTGCCCGGGGCCTTCACCCAGTCCTCCGGCGTCGCGACGGTGGCCACGGCGACCTCGGTCGAGCCGTACAGGTTGTGCACGACCGGGCCGAACGCCTCGTTGGCGCGGTTGCCCAGATCCGGCGACAGCGCCGAGCCGGCGACGAAGACGATCCGCAGCGACGACGTGTCGTACTTGCCGAGGACGTCCTTCGGCA
Organism: Amycolatopsis sp. NBC_01286; assembly: GCF_035982555.1. Taxonomy (NCBI): domain Bacteria; kingdom Bacillati; phylum Actinomycetota; class Actinomycetes; order Pseudonocardiales; family Pseudonocardiaceae; genus Amycolatopsis; species Amycolatopsis sp. NBC_01286. The sequence continues at coordinate 4,674,182 of NZ_CP108428.1, read as the reverse complement.
GGTCGACGATGCGCTGCAGCATGGTCGGCACGAGCACCAGCGCGGTGCACTTGTGCTCGGCCACCCCGCGCAGTGTCTCTTCGGGACTGAACTTGCGGCGCATCACGACCGTCGAGCCGAGCGCGAAGGACAGGATGAACTGCGACAGGCCGGTGCCGTGGAACAGCGGCGCGCCCATGTACGTGGCTTCGTTGGCGCGCAGCGGGATCCGGTCGAGGAACTGCGCCGAGGCCAGCGCCGAGGTGTGCGGCCGCGGCGCGCCCTTCGGCGTCCCGGTGGTGCCGCTGGTCAGCAGCACGAACCCGCCCGGCTTGGCCGGCGCGGGCCACGGCCGGTCGTCGGTGCTGGCGATGATCTCGGCGAGCACCGGGACGTCCCGGTCGGACAGGTCGCTGTCGGCGTCCACCCAGGCCAGGTAGCGGTCGACGTTCTTCGGCATGGCGTCCAGCAGGCCGGTGAACTCCTGGTCGTACACCAGCGCGGTGACGTTCTCGCGCTTCGCGACGTCGGCCAGCTGCGGCTTGGCGAAGCCGGTGTTCATCAGCAGCAGGCGCACGCCGAGCTTGCCGGCCGCGGCCATCGTGAGCACCAGGCCGCGGTGGTCGCGGCACAGCGCGGCGACGACCTGGCCGGGCTTGATCCCGCGCTCCGACCAGGCCCGGGCCAGCGCGTTCGACTGGTCGTCGAGCTGCTTGTAGGTGAGCGGGCCGACCTCGTCGACGATGCCGACGGCGGTCGGGTCGCGGCGCGCGGAGATGTGGTTGGCGCCGGCGAACGGCCCGTACTTGCGGATCGCGACCAGGGACCGGAGGCCTTCGTCGACGCGGGGGAAGGGCACCAGCCCGGCCCGCCGCATCACGTCGACACTGCGCGCCGTCTCGGCCACCTTGTCCGCCACCTGCGTGGCGAGCGCGACCAGACTCATCCGGGCACCTCCGTTGCTGCGGGAAGAGACCCACGCCGACGGCACGACGTACCGGCGGTATGGGGGCTACTGGACAGTAAACCAAGCCCGTCGCCCCCGCACCAGACGTGGTCTCGCCGAAACTGTCGGTGGTGGTCGGCACAATGAGTCCGTGCAGGTGATCGCGGGGCAGGAGGAGGACGGGAGCTTCACCGTGCACTCGCCGTCCTCGACCGTGACCGGCCTGGACGAGGCGGGTTTCGCGGCGCTGGCCCGGGAGCTGGAGGCCGCGCTCGACCCGCGGTGGGTGTTCCCGTCCGTCGAGGTCACCTACCCGGTGCTGGTGGCGGCCGGGGTCCGGCTGCGGCGTTGCCACGACCTCTCGCTGGCCGAGGGGCTGCTGCTGGCGCACGCGGGTCAGGAGGGGCAGTCGCGGAGCCTGCGCGCGGCCTGGGCCAGGGCGAACGGCGAGGAACCGCCGTCGGATTCGGCGACCGTCGAGCTGGCTCAGCCGACACTGTTCGACACGCGGACGCCGACGCTGCCCGACGGCGTGACGGTCGTCACGGCGGTCAAGCGCGTGCTCGCGGAGCAGGACCGGCGGGCGGCGGCGGTCGAGCACCCGGACCGGTTCCGGCTGCTGCTGGCCGCGGAGTCGGCGAGCGCGCTGGCCGCGGTGGAGATGGCGGCCGACGGCCTGCCCTGGCGCGCGGACCTGCACGAGGCGCTGCTGGTCTCGCGGCTCGGCCCCCGCGTGCCGGCCGGGCACCGGCCGAAGGTGCTGGTGGAGCTGGCGGCGAAGATCACCGAGGCGTTCGGCGGGCGGGCGGTCAACCCGGACTCGCCGCCGAGCGTCGTCCGGGCGCTGGCCCGGGCCGGGATCGAGATACCGTCCGCGCGGAAGTACTTCCTGAAGGGGATCGACCACCCGGCGGTCGGGCCGCTGCTGGAGTACAAGGAGCTGTCGCGGCTCTACACGGCGAACGGCTGGACGTGGCTCGAGGAGTGGGTCACCGACGGCCGGTTCCGCCCGCACTACGTCGTCGGCGGCGTGGTGTCCGGGCGGTGGGCCAGCCGCGGCGGCGGGGCGTTGCAGATCCCGAAGGTGCTGCGCACGTGCGTCCGCGCGGACCCGGGCTGGAAGCTGGTGGTGGCCGACGCGGCGCAGCTGGAACCCCGGGTGCTGACGGCGCTGTCGGGCGACCGCCGCCTGGCCGACGTCGCGGCGGCGACGGACCTGTACGCACGCCTCGGCGAAGCGCTGTTCTCGGGCGCCCACTGGGTCCCGTTGTCACCGGACGACGACCGCGACGACCGGGCCCGCGCGAAGATCGCGATGCTGTCGGCGATGTACGGCGGCACGTCCGGCGAAGCGGGGCCGTTGCTGGCCTTGTTGCGCCAGCGATTCCCGGACGCGGTGTCCTATGTGGAGCACGCGGCCCAAGCGGGCGAACGCGGCGAGCGCGTCCGTTCTCGTCTCGGCCGCACCTCGCCGGCCCCCTCCGCCGCCTGGCGTGCCCTGACCGGCGGCCTGGCGTCGGACGAGGCGGCGGAGCTGAAGGCCCGCCGGGCGTCGCGCGGCTGGGGCCGGTTCACGCGCAACTTCGTCGTCCAGGCGAGCGCGGCGGACATGACGGCGGTGATGCTGGCCACGCTCCGCCGTCGCCTCCCCGCCCCCGCCCACCTGGTCTTCTTCCAGCACGACGAGGTGATCGTCCACACCCCGGCGGAGCTGGCCGACGTGGTCTCGTCGTCCATTGTGGACAGCATCACGGAGGCGGCGACCATGCTGTTCGGCGAGGCATGCCCGGTCCGCTTCCCGATGCACATAGCCCCAGTCGACACCTACGCCGACGCGAAGTAACCGAGTCACGCGCCCAATCACGCGAGTTACGTCTTCAATCACGCGAGACCCGCCGCTGATCACGCGAGTTCGGAGCCCCGGCACGTGAGCCGACCCTCCAGGTACGCGAGCCGACCTTCTGAGTACGCGAGTCGACCGTCCAGGTACGGCGTCAGGCCAGGGCGTCGTCCAAAGCCTTCGTTATCCGTTTCAGCGACACCGGGTGGGCCGTGCCCAGGGTCTGGGCGAAGAACGAGACCCGCAGCTCCTCGATCATCCAGCGGACCTCGTCCAGTGCCGGGGACGACGTGCCCGGCGGGAGGGAAGCGCGAGCCTCGGCGTACTCGGAAGTGATCCACGCGATGTCCGCCGTCCGCTGCAGGTCGCGGGTCGGTTCCGACACCAGCTTCTCCAAGCGCCGTGAGATCCCCTGCAGGTAGCGGACGACGTTGCGCAGCCGGGACGCGCCCGTCGCCGTCACGAAACCCGGGTACACCAGCGATGACAGCTGTGCGCGCACGTCCGCGAGGGACTCCGCCGGGCCGCGGGTCGCGGGCAGCGCCACCTCGACGTCGTTCGCCGCGCGCAGGATCTTCTCCACCTCCGTCAGGACCTCCAGCACCGTCTGGTGCAGGCCGGCCCGGACCTTCTCCAGCAACGCCGCGAACCCGGCTTCGTCGAACGCCGGGCCGCCCGCGGTGGCCATCAGGGCGTCCACCGCGCAGTCGACGCAGTCCTCCAGCAGCGCCGCGACGCTGCCGTGCGGGTTGCGGTTCAGCACCAGCTTCGAGGAGTTGGACAGCGACCGCGTGATGAACTTCATCGGCGAGCTCAGGTTGAGCCGCAGCATCCGCCGCGTGCCCGCCCACATCGCGTGTTCCTGCTGGGCCGGCGTGTCCAGCATCCGGACCGCCACCGTCGCGCCCTCGTCGACCAGCGCCGGGTACGCCTTGACGTCGTGGCCGCGCTGGGTCGAAGCGAAAACCCTTGGCAGCGAACCGAACGACGGCTTCGTCAAGCCCGCCTTCTCCAGGCTGTTGGCCGCCTTCGAGATGGTCTCCCGGACCTTCGGCGCCAGCTTGAGCCGCAACAGCGAGATGTCCTTGCCCTCGGCCACGCGCTTGCCGCGCTCGTCCACCACCCGGAACGTCACCTTCAGGTGGTCCGGCACCGAAGAAAGGTCCCAGTCGGAGAACGGGATCGTGATACCGCGCAACGCACGCAGCTCGCGGCCGAGCACCTCCAGCAGCGGACCGTCCGAAGGCGACACTCGCGAAAGGACGTAGTTCGCGGTGTCCGGTGCCGGGACGAAGTTGCGGCGCACCGCTTTCGGCAACGACTTGATCAGCTGCGTCACCAGCTCCGACCGCAATCCGGGCACCTGCCAGTCGAAACCGTCCTCGGTGACCTGGTTCAGCACCGGCAGCGGGATGTGCACGGTGACGCCGTCGGCGTCCGCGCCCGGCTCGAACTGGTAGGTCAGCGCGAAGACCTGTGTGCCCTGCGTCCACGAGTCGGGGTAGTCGCCCTCGCGGACGCCGCCCGCGGTCTCGTTGATGAGCATCGACTTTTCGAACGACAGCAGGTCCGGCTGCTCGTGGCGGGTCTTCTTCCACCACGTGTCGAAGTGCCGCACCGAGACGACGTCCGCGGGCACGCGGGAGTCGTAGAACTCGTACAGCGTCTGGTCGTCGACCAGGATGTCGCGGCGCCGCGCGCGGTTCTCGAGGTCCTCGACCTCCTCCAGCAGCGCCCGGTTCTCGGCGAAGAAGTGGTGGCGCGTCTGCCAGTCGCCCTCGACCAGCGCGTGCCGGATGAACAGCGCCCGCGACATCTCGGGATCGATCCGCCCGTAGTTGACGCGCCGGTCGGCGATCAGCGGGACGCCGTAGAGCGTCACCTTCTCGATCGCGATCACCGCGCCCTGCTTGCGTTCCCAGTGCGGCTCGGAGTAGTTGCGCTTGACGACGTGCTGCGCCAGCGGCTCGACCCACTCCGGCTCGATGCGCGCGTTGACCCGCGCCCACAGCCGGGACGTCTCGACCAGCTCGGCCGACATCACCCAGCGCGGCTGCTTCTTGAACAGCGCCGAACCCGGGAAGACGCCGAACCGGGCGCCGCGCGCGCCCAGGTAGTCGCCCTTCGCCGGGTCCTTGAGCCCGATGTGCGAGAGCAGCCCGGCGATCAGCGACGTGTGCACCTTCTGCGGGTCGACGGCGTCGGTGTTCGTGTTCAGCGAGATGCCGAGCGGTTTGGCCAGCTGACGGAGCTGGCTGAAGATGTCCTGCCACTCGCGCACGCGCAGGTAGTTCAGGTACTCGTTGCGGCACAGCCGGCGGAACTGGTTGCTGGACAACGCCTTCTGCTGCTCGGCGACGTACTCCCAGAGGTTCAGGTAGGCCAGGAAGTCCGACGTCGGGTCCGCGAACCGCGCGTGCTGCTGGTCGGCCTGCTGCTGCTTCTCCGACGGCCGCTCGCGCGGGTCCTGGATGGACAGCGCGGCCGCGATGATCATCACTTCGCGAACACAGCCGTTCTGAGCGGCCTCCAGGACCATCCGGCCCATCCGCGGGTCCACCGGCAGCTGCGCGAGCTTGCGGCCGGTCTCGGTGAGCCGCCGGTCGCTGTTGCCGGCGGCCTCTCTGTCGAACGCGCCCAGCTCCTGCAGCAGGCCGATGCCGTCGGTGACCTGACGGCGGTCCGGCGGCTCGACGAACGGGAACGCCGCGATGTCGCCCAGCCCGAGCGACGTCATCTGCAGGATGACCGAGGCCAGGTTGGTCCGCAGGATCTCCGGGTCGGTGAACTCGGGCCGCGCCTCGAAGTCGTCTTCGGAGTAGAGGCGGATGCAGATGCCGTCCGACGTCCGGCCGCAGCGGCCCTTGCGCTGGTTCGCCGACGCCTGCGACACCGGCTCGATCGGCAGCCGCTGCACCTTGGTGCGGTGGCTGTAGCGCGAGATGCGCGCGGTGCCCGGGTCGACGACGTACTTGATGCCCGGCACGGTCAGCGACGTCTCGGCGACATTCGTCGCGAGCACGACCCGGCGCCCGGTGTGCTGCTGGAACACCCGGTGCTGGTCGGCCGCCGACAGCCGCGCGTACAGCGGCAGGACCTCGGTGCCCCGCAGGTCGGCGCGGTTGAGCACGTCCGCGGTGTCGCGGATCTCGCGCTCGCCGGAGAGGAACACCAGCACGTCGCCCGGGCCCTCGGCGCACAGCTCTTCGACGGCTTCGACGATGCCTTGGGTCTGGTCGCGCTCGTCGTCCCCTTCGGGATCCTCCGGGTCGACGAGCGGCCGGTAGCGGACCTCGACGGGGTACGTCCGGCCGGAGACCTCGACGATCGGCGCGTTGTCGAAGTGCTTCGAGAACCGCTCCGGGTCGATGGTCGCCGAGGTGATGATCACCTTGAGGTCGGGACGCCGCGGGAGCAGCTGCTTGAGGTAGCCGAGGATGAAGTCGATGTTGAGGCTGCGCTCGTGGGCCTCGTCGATGATCAGCGTGTCGTACTGGCGCAGCGAGCGGTCGGTCTGGATCTCGGCCAGCAGGATGCCGTCGGTCATCAGCTTGACCAGCGTGTCCTGCCCGGACTGGTCGGTGAACCGCACCTTGTAGCCGACGGTGTCGCCCAGCTCGGTCTTGAGCTCGCTCGCGATCCGGTCGGCGACCGTGCGCGCGGCCAGCCGGCGCGGCTGCGTGTGCCCGATCTGGCCGCGGACGCCGCGGCCCAGCTCGAGGCAGATCTTCGGCAGCTGGGTGGTCTTGCCCGAGCCGGTCTCCCCCGCGACGATCACGACCTGGTGCGCGGCGATGGCCGCGCCGATCTCGTCCTTGAGCCTGCTGACCGGCAGCTCTTCGGGGTATTCGATCTTGGGCACGCTCTCGCGGCGCGACAGCAGGCGCAGCTCGGCGGCGTCGACGTCGGCGGCGATCCGGGCGAGGGCGGAGTCGCGGTCGCGGGCCTTGCGGGCACCGTCGAGCCGCCTGCGCAGCCGGTGCTCGTCGCGCGGCATCAGCTCGGGCAGGCGCGCACGCAGCGCTTCGAACGGGGATGGTGTGGACATACTCGGGCCAAGGATAGCCGTGCGTGACGACGCGGGCTCCTGAATATCCCCGCGGCGTGACCGGCGGCACCCCGGAAAGCCGTGAAGGCCTCCTTACCGGCCATAAGAGCCGGTAAGGAGGCCTTCACGGACGACGAGCGTCAGCCGGGCTGGCCGGGCTGCTGCGGGTACTGCTGCTGGGCGTACGGCTGCTGCTGCGGGGCCTGGCCGGGGAACTGCTGCTGCGGCTGGCCCGGGTAGCCCTGCGGGGCGCCCGGGGCCGGCGGCTGCTGCGCGAACTGCTGCTGCGGCTGCGGCGCGGCCTTGGACCGGTTGAGCACCAGCGAGACGACGATCAGCGCGACGCCGACGAGGCCCAGCACGATCCCGAACGTGGGCTGCATGTCGTCGGCCCACGAGAGCAGCCGGAACTCCATGTCGAACTGCTCGAGGACGAACGTGCCGAAGCCGAGGACGGCGAGCAGGATGCCGATCCGCATCATGATGGAAGACAAGGAAAACCCCCAACGGGCAAGGAAAACAGGAGCAGACCGCCCCCGACGGCCCGCAATGGGACTCGAACGATAACGACCGGTCCGGACCCTGTCCCCGGATTTCCCGATTTGTTACCTCACGTCCGCTGGAGCGAGTCCGGGCCCAGGTCGGCGAGGGTGCGGTGGCCGGAAAGTCCCATCGTCAGGTCGAAGTCGGCCAGCAAGCTCCGCAGCACGTGCCGCACGCCGTCCTCGCCCGCGTGCGCCAGGCCGTAGACCCATGGGCGGCCCACCAGCACCGCGCGGGCGCCGAGCGCGATCGCCTTGAGGACGTCCGCGCCGGTGCGGATGCCGGAGTCGAACAGCACCTCGAGCCGGTCGCCGACCGCCGCGACGATGCCGGGCAACGCCTCCAGCGCGCCGATCGCGCCGTCGACCTGGCGGCCGCCGTGGTTGGACACGACGATGCCGTCCATCCCGGCCTCGGCGGCGCGGCGCGCGTCGGCGACGTGCTGGATGCCCTTGAGCACGATCGGGCCGTCCCAGTGCTCGCGCAGGAACGGCAGCTGGTCCCACGTCCGGTCGGCGCCGGTGATCATGCCGAGCCAGCGCAGGATCGCCGTGCCCGAATCCTCCTCCGGCGTCTTCTCCAGCAGGCCGCGGAACACCGGGTCGGTGAACGCGACGGCGAGCCCCTCACCCTTGAGGAACGGCAGGTAGCCCTGGTCCAGATCGGACGGTCGCCAGGCCAGCGTCCACGTGTCGAGCGTGACGACCAGCGCCGTGTAACCGGCCGCCTTCGCCCGGGCCAGCAGGCTCGCGCAGACGTCCGGGTCGCCGGGCCAGTACAGCTGGAACCAGCGCGGGCCGTCGCCGTTGGCCGCGGCGACGTCCTCGATGCCGGTCGACGACGCCGTGGAGAGGATGAACGGCAGGCCGACCGAGGCTGCGGCCCGCGCCGTGGCCGACTCGGCGCCGGAGTGCACGATCGACTGGACGCCGACGGGCGCGACGGCCACCGGCGCGGGCAGCCGGGTGCCGAGCACCGTGGTCGCCAGGTCGCGGTCGGTGGCGCCGGTCAGCATCCGCGGCACGACGCGCCAGCGGTCGAACGCCTCGCGGTTGGCCCGCGCGGTGGCGCCGGAGCCGGCCGCGCCCGCGACGTAGGAGAACGGGCCGGGCGCCATGACCTCGCGCGCCGACGCTTCGAGCTTCGTCGCGTCGGTCGAGCACGGCGGCAGCTGACCACCGAGTCCCTGCAGGTAGAGCTCGTTCTGGTAGCTGCCGAAGCGTTCGGTCACGTCTGCCTCCTCGCGTTCGAACGCGCACTGTACTCGCCGGTACGGCTCAGACGGGGAGACGCCGCATCGGCTGCATGGGCGGGCCGCCGGGTGGTGAGAAGGCGGGGCCGTGGTCGAGGAACCCGAGCCGCCGGTAGAGCCGCGTGCTGTCCGGCGAGCTGGCTTCGAGGTAGGTCGGCGCGCCCGCGGCGTCGTAGCGGTCGAGGCCGTGGCGGAGCAGCCGCGTGCCGACGCCTTCCCGCTGCCGGCCGGGCCGGACGCCGATGAACTGCGCGTGCCAGTGCGGCTCGTGCGGCTCGTGGGCGGCCATCAGCCCGAGCAGGGCGCCCAGCCGGTGCAGCTCGTCGTCGTCGAGCCCGGGGATCATGAGGTCGCCGTCCCCGCCGGCGGGGGTCCAGATCACCGCGGCCGAGTGGTCGGTGGTCAGATCGACGCTCCCGGCCGCGAACCCCAGCTCGGCGAGCGCGCGGAAGAACGCCGGGTGGGCGCGGGTACGGCGGCGGTCGTCGCCCGGGAAGACCCAGCGGCTCATCGGGTCGTCCTGGAACGCGGCGACGAGGATGCCGATGACGACGTCCACTTCGGACGGATCAGCGGCCCGGACGTCGCTCATCGGCTCATCAGCTCCTCCACCTCGCGGACCGGCCCGCCGATCCCGGCGTAGACGTCCGGACGCAGGGTGCGCAGCGACTCGCCCCGCAGGAAGCCCACCAGCCCGGCCAGCACCAGCAGCCCCGGCAGGCCCCAGCGCAGCAGCGGGTTCGCACCCGCCGGGCCGAGCAGGACGTCGAAGTGGGCGACGATGAGCACCAGGATCACGCTCAGCGCCAGCGTGGCCAGCAGCGGCGCGATCAGGCGCCGCCACCGCGTCTCCGTCCCCGGGTGACGCCGGAAGAAACCGACCACCGACAGCGAAACCGCGATCATGATGATCGTGACGCCGGTCGACGCCGTGACGCCGGTCCAGGTGAACAGGTCGGTGAACGGGTCGCGCCCGGCCAGCGCGAACACCGCGACGACGACGAACGCGATCGTCGTCTGGACCAGCGAGCCGCCGATCGGGGCGCCGGTGCGCTTGCTCGTGCGGCTGAACCCGACGGGCAGCAGCCCGTCGCGGCCGAGCGCGAAGAAATACCGCCCGACCGCGTTGTGGAAACTCAGCATCGCGGCGCATTGGCTCGTCAGGAACAGGACGTAGGCCACGTGGGAAAACACCGGACCGAGGTGTTCCCCGGTCAGCCCGAACAGCAGTCCCGGCCCTTCGGCGACGGCCCGTTCCACGATGTGGTCCGGCCCGGTCGCGACCGCCATTCCGAGCGAGGAAACGACGAACAGCACGGCGGTCACGCCGATCGCGATGTACGTCGCCCGGCCGACCGTCCGGCTCGGGTCGCGGCATTCCTCGCCGTAGGTCGCGGCGCCTTCGAAACCGAGGAAAACCGCGATGGAAAAGGCGAAGACCGCGCCGACACCCGCCGTGAACAGGCTCGACGGCGAAAGCGGCGTCAGCGAAACGTGGCCGCCGGCCGGGTGCGCGAACATCCCGACGTCCGCCACCACGAGCACCGCGACCTCCAGCGCCAGCGCGACACCGAGCACCTTGGCGTTGAGGTCGATCCGCAGCACCCCGGCCGCGCCGACGAGCAGCACCGTCAGCAGCGCGATCAGCCACCACGGCACGTGCACGCCGAACAGCGTGCCCAGCCACGTCGAGACGGAAAGGCCGAAGATGCCGTAGATCCCGAGCTGGATCGAGCTGTAGGCGACCACTGTGACGTAGGCGACGCCGGTGCCCGCCGATTTCCCGATTCCGTGGGCGACGTACGGGTAGAACGCGCCGGCGTTCGTGATGTAGCGGCTCATCGCGGCGTACCCGGCGGCGAACAACGCGAGCACCGGAGCCAGCACCACGAACGAAAGTGGCACGCCGATACTGCCTGTCACAGCGTAAGTCGCCGAAACCCCGCCGGCGATCGCGTAGAGCGGGCCCGCCGCCGCGACCACGAAGAACACTATCTGAACGGCACCGAGGCGCCGGGTGCCGAGGCCGCGCCGTTCCGGCGTGTGCGTGCGCATGAACCTTTCCCACCGCTCGGAAAACCCGTGGTGCCGCCGGGCACGCCCCATTACCCCCGCGCCGTTCGAGCCGAAGCTGATCATGGCGGCGGTCCACAGAGTAGGGGCAGCGCCCCCGCCCGCGGTACGGCCGATCGGGGTAAAACACCCGTGGCGCCGGAAACCGCCGGAAGCCCTACCGCTATCTTCGGGATCCTTCCCGTCGACAGCCCAGGGGGCCCATTTCCGTCATGCGCCGGCTCACCTTGGTCGATTCGTTCTTCTTCCTCGGGCACGACGAGTTCACCGGGCGCGCGGTGCTCGGCCGGACGTCGCTCGGCATCGGGCTCGCCGGCGCGGTGTTGTGCGACCTGTTGTTCGCCGACCGGATCACCGTCCAGGACCGCAAAGTCCGGCCGATCACCCGGCGGCCGCCGGGAATTCCGACCATGGACCGGATCTTTTCCGAAATCCTCACCGAATCCGCCGCGTACGGCGTGCGCGACTGGATCGACCACCTGCGCGCGACGCTGCCGTCGATCACCGCCGACAACCTCATCGCGCTCGGGCTCGTGCGCCGGGCGCCGGATCGGGTGCTGTTGCGCCGCACGCACCGCTACCCGCCCGCGGACGTGCTCGTCTCGACGGCCGCGCGCAGCAAGGCCCGGTCGGCGGTGTTCGGCGTCGAACGGCCCGACCCGCACTCGGCGTGCCTGGCGCTGCTCGCGTGGACCGCAGGGGTCTCCGACCTGTGCGAACCGGAGCTCGGGCGGGCGCAGGTGCGGGCCTGGATGGCCGACACCCACGAGTCGCTGCCGCGCCGCATCGCCGACGTGATCACCGCGGTGGAAGCCGTGGCGGCGGCCGTCGTCTACACCGGCGACCGGAAGTGACCGGCTAGTAACCTGGGCAGGTCCGCCGTCGACGTCCCCTGGAGGAGACATGCGCGCGCACGACGTGGTCCTGTTCGGCGCCACCGGCTTCACCGGCGGCCTCACCGCCGGGTACCTGGCCCGCCACGCGCCCGCGGACCTGCGCTGGGCGCTGGCCGGGCGCAATCGCGGCAAGCTCGAGGCCGTGCGGGCGAAGCTCGCGGAGATCGACGACCGGTTCGCGACGCTCGACCTGCTCGTCGCCGACTCGGGCGACCCGGCGTCGCTGCGCGCGGTCGCCGAGGCCACGAAGGTCGTGATCACGACGGTCGGGCCGTACCTGAACCAGGGTGAGCCGCTGGTCGCGGCGTGCGCCGAGGCGGGCACCGACTACGTCGACCTGACCGGCGAGCCCGAGTTCGCCGACCTCATGTACCTCAAGCACGATCGACGCGCCCGCGAGACCGGCGCGCGGCTGGTGCACGCGTGCGGGTTCGACTCGATCCCGCACGACCTCGGCGCCTGGTTCACCGTGCGGCAGCTGCCCGAAGGCGTGCCGCTGCGCGTCGACGGCTACGTCCGGGCGAGCGGGATGCCGTCCGGCGGCACGTTCCTCAGCGCGCTGACCGTGATGTCCCGGATGCCGGCCGGGGCGCGGGCGGCTCGCGAGCGCGCGGCCGCCGAGCCGCGGCCGACGGGCCGGTTCGCGCGGGCCCCGCTCGGCCGGCCGCACCGGGTGGCCGGCGCGGGCTGGTGGGCCGTGCCGCTGCCGACGATCGACCCCGAGATCGTGCGCCGGTCCGCGGCCGCGGTCGAGCGTTACGGCCCGGACTTCACCTACCGGCACTTCGCCGCGGTCAAGCACCTGCCGGTGCTGGCGGGCGGCGCGGTCGGCGTCGGCGCGCTGTTCGCCGCCGCGCAGGTCCCGCCGGCCCGGCGGGCGCTGTCCCGGCTGCTGGCGCCCGGCGGCGGCCCGAGCCCGGAGCGCCGGGCGCGGTCGTGGTTCTCGGTGCGGTTCATCGGCGAGGGCGGCGGCCGGCGCGTGGTGACCGAGGTGTCCGGCGGCGACCCGGGTTACGACGAGACGGCGAAGATGCTCGCGGAGTCGGCGCTGTGCCTGGCGACCGACGACCTCCCGGAGACGGCCGGCCAGGTCACCACGGCGGCCGCGATGGGCGACGCGCTGATCGACCGGCTCACCAAGGCGGGGATCCGCTTCGAGACGCTCTGACCGCCGCCCCTTGCCGCACCCGGTCGTGAGTGAGTAACAGTGTTCTAACACTGTTACTCACTCACGACCGCTCCTTCCGGGCCCGCCGTTTCACGCGGTTTCACAGGGCCGTGGCGTGAAACTTTGCCGGTGTGATGGATCTTCTGCCGCTCCCGGGCCGCGTCTAGCGTCGACCGGGTTCTGCATCGATCTTTTGGGCGGAACCTCCCCTTTCCCCAGTTTTCCCGAGGAGCGTCATGAGATTGCCCCAACGGTTCGCCGCGCTCGGCGGGGCGACGGCGGCGGGCATGGTCGTGGTCGGCATCGCCGTCGCCGCGCCCGCGCAGCCCGACCCCACGCCACCCCCGGCGGTGTCCGCCGCGCAGGCCCAGGCCAACGCCACCAGCGCGGCGGCCGGCCTGGTCAACGCCCGCCCGGCCGCCCTGTTCGCCGGGTCGCACGACAAGTTCGTCCAGCGGGACGTGCGGTCCGCGTCCGGCCTCTCCTACGTCGTCTACGACCGGACCTACGACGGCCTGCCCGTGATCGGCGGCGACCTGGTCATCGCCACCGACTCCGCGGGCACCGTGAAGACCACCTCCGTCGCCCAGCAGCAGCCCCTCGGCGACCTGAACGTCCACGGCGCCAAGCTCACCGCGGCCCAGGCGGACGCCGTCGCCGCCAAGCAGGTCCGCGGGCCGAAGGGCCTGCCCGGCGGGAAGCTCGTCGTCGTCGCCGACGGCAGTGGCCGCCTCGCCTACGAGAGCAACGTCGAAGGCACCGACGAACACGGCGAGCCGAGCAGCCTGAGCGTCTACGTCGACGCCGTGGACGGCCGGGTGCTGCGGACTGTGCAGCACGTCGCCGCGGGCACCGGCAACGGCAAGTGGAACGGGCCGGCCCCGCTGCCGCTGAACACCACGAAGTCCGGCAGCACCTACTCGATGGCCGACCCGAACACGCCCAACCTGGACTGCCGCAACTACAGCAGCGACTCGATCCTCACCGGGACCGACGACAGCTGGGGCAACGGCACCGGCACGAACATCGAGACCGGCTGCGCGGACGCGCTGTTCGTCACCCAGACCGAGAAGAAGATGCTGTCGGAATGGGTGGGCCGCAACGGCTTCACCGGCAACGGCGGCGCCTGGAAGATCCGCGTCGGCCTCGACGACGAAAACGCTTACTACTACAACTCGCGCCCGGCGTACGTGAACCTCGGGCACAACCCGAGCGGCGAATGGGTCGGCTCGCTCGACATCCTGGGCCACGAAATGGGCCACGGCGTCGACGACTACTCCGGCTCCGGCGGCTTCTCCGGCGGCGGCACGCAGGAGTTCATCGCCGACACCTTCGGCACGGCGACGGAGTTCTACGCGAACGAGCCGTCGCAGTACGACCCGCCGGACTACGCGATCGGCGAAGAGGTCAACCTGGTCGGCACCGGCGCGATCCGCTACATGTACGACCCTTCGAAGGTCGGCGACCCGAACTGCTACTCCAGCTCCACCCCGAACGCGGAGGTGCACAAGGCGGCCGGGCCCGGCGACCACTGGTTCTACCTGCTCGCCGAGGGCAGCAACCCGACGAACGGCCAGCCGACCAGCCCGACCTGCAACAACACCACCGTGGCCGGCCTGGGCATCCGCAAGGCGATCAACATCATGCACGGCGCTGTCCAGCTCAAGACGTCCGGCAGCTCGTACGTGCGCTACCGCACGTGGACGCTGCAGGCCGCGAAGAACCTGTACCCGAACAGCTGCACCGAGTTCAACGCCGTGAAGGCGGCCTGGAACGCGGTCAGCGTGCCGGCGCAGTCGGGCGACCCGACGTGCACCGACTCGACCCCGACCACCACGCCCCCGACGACCACGCCCCCCACCACGACACCGCCGACGACCACACCGCCGCCGGGCAACTGCACCGGCCAGAAGCTGCTGAACCCGGGCTTCGAGTCGGGCAAGACGTCGTGGTCCGACCCGAACACCACCATCGGCCAGTGGGGCAGCCAGGCGCCGGCGCGCTCGGGCAGCTACGCGTCGTGGCTCGGCGGCCAGGGCGTGACCCACACCGACACGCTGACGCAGTCGGTGGCCATCCCCGCGGGCTGCCACGCGAGCCTGACCTTCTGGTTGCGCGTCGGGACCGCCGAGACCGAGAACGTCGTCTACGACAAGCTCGTCGTGTCCGCCGGCTCGACGGCGGTGGCGACGTACTCGAACCTCGACCGCAACTCGGCCTACGCGCAGAAGACGATCGACCTGTCGTCCTACGCCGGCCAGACGGTGACGCTCAAGTTCGCCGGGATCGAGGACCAGTCCCTGCAGACGTCGTTCGTCGTCGACGACACCGCGCTCACCGTGAGCTGATCCGCGCTCGGTGACCGGCGAGGCCTGCCCCCTACTTTGGTGGCAGGCCTCGTTGCGTCGGCTGCGCCGAGTACTCATGCTTACCCGATCGGAGGTGAGCATGGAGGCGAGTGCGCTTGAACCGGCCGACGCGGACCTGCCCACCGAGGCGGCCGCGGCCGTCCGCGAAGGGCCGTTCGACGTGGCCTTCGACCTGGTGATCCGGCATCGCGGGCTGAGCTTGGAGGGCCTGCAGCGGCGGATGGCGATCCGCGGCGCCCAGGTCAGCCTGGCGACGCTGAGCTATTGGCGACGCGGCCGCCGTCACCCTGAAGGGGGACGTTCACTGCACGCCGTGCGGGTCGCGGAAGGCTGTCTCGGCCTGCCCGCCGACGCCCTCACCGCCCTGGTGACGCCGGCCCGCCCGCGCGCCCGGCGGGCCGAGCCGTTTCCCGGCGGCGTCAGCCTGGCCAGCGCGCTCGGCGCCGAGCCGACCGAGCTGGGCTCGTGCGACGGCATCGACCTCGACGGCAACGCGCGGCTCGCGATCGCGTCGGTGCACCAGCGGGCGACGCTGACCGCGGACCGCACCGAGGGGTCGGTCCGCACGGAGATGGTGGTGACCAGCCGCGAGGACGGCGTCGACCGCTGGGTGTCGTTCTTCCGGCCGCAGACCGGCGGCGCCCACCACCCGGCGCTGCGCTCGGCGCACTGCTGCCGCCCCGGCCGGATCCGCCGCGACCCGTCGTCCGAGCTGCTGGCCGTCGAGCTGCGGTTCGACTACCCGCTGCGCGCGGGCGAGACGTACGTCTTCGACTTCGACTTCGGTTACGACGGCGAGCCGCCGGAGACGAGCTACCTGCAGTTCGGCATCCGCGCCCCGGCCCGGCAGGTGGTCCTGCAGGCGCACTTCGACCCGGCGGCGGTGCCGGTGCGCTGCTACCGCTACCACCGCCCCCGCGACGGCTCCTCGGACGTCGTCGGCGAGCCGGAGCTCCCGGTCGGCCCGAGCCTGACCAGCCACATCGCGGTGCTGGACGCACAGCCGGGCGTCTACGGCATGGTCTGGGAGTGGGACTGACGGTCGTGAGTGTTTAGGAGGGTTAGAACCCTCCTAAACACTCACGACCGGTGACCTGCGCGGGCGTGATCTCGTAGGCTTCCTCGTCGAACGAGCCCACCTGTGACCGCAGCCGGCTCGTGGAGAACGGCCAGCTGAAGCTGTTGCGGCCGTTGACGTCCGTGTAGTAGCTCGAAAAGCCGCCCGACTGGTAGACCGTGCCCGGCAGGGCCGCCTGGACCTCGGCGTTGAACGTCGCCTGCGCCTCGGGGCGCACCGACACCGACGCCCAATCCGAGCGCAGCGTGCGCGTCACCGCGGCGACCGTGTGCCGCAGCTGGGCCTCCAGGATCATGAACGCCGACGTGTGCCCGGTGCCGAGGCTCGGGCCCAGCAGCAGGTACAGGTTCGGGAACCCGGCCACCGTCGTCCCGCGGTACGCCGAAGGGCTGCCCTTCCAGTGGTCGTCGAGGCTGCGGCCGTCGCCGTCGAACACGCGGGCCGACACCGGCATGTCGAGGATGTGGAAGCCGGTGCCGAAGATGATCGCGTCGACCTCCGCCGTGGAGCCGTCCGCGCCCACCACCCGGTTTCCGGAAACCGACGAGACGGCCGTCGTGTGGACATCCACTGTGGACTTCGTGAGCGCGCGGTAGTACGTGTTCGACATCAAGAGGCGCTTGCAGCCGAGCGTGTAGTCCGGCGTGAGCTTCCGGCGCAGCACCGGGTCCCGCACCGCGAGCCGCAGGTGCGCGAGCCCGAGCTTCTGGACCTGCCGCAGCAGCCACGGGTGCCGGAAGCCGAACCCGAGCGTCTCCATGGCGCCGTATTCGACGCGGCGCAACGCATTCTGCAGCAAAGGGAACCGCCGCAGCAGCACCCGTTCGACGCCCGGGACGTGGTGGTCCGGCTTGGGCAGCACCCACTGCGCGGTGCGCTGGAACAGGTGCAGCCGCTCGACGGCGGGCACGATCTCCGGGACGAACTGGACCGCGGACGCGCCGGTGCCGATCACCGCGACCCGCTTGCCGGCGAGGTCGTAGCCGTGGTTCCAGCGCGCGGAGTGGAAGACCTCACCCGGGAAGGTGCCGAGGCCGGGCAGGTCCGGGATCAGCGGCTCGTGCCACGGCCCGGTGCCCGCGACCAGGATCCTTGCGGTGTAAGGGCCCCGGGACGTCTCCAGCTCCCACCGCGCCGCACGGGCGTTCCACTGCGCGCGCGTCACCTCGACGCCGAAGCGGATCTTCGGGGTGACCCCGAACCGCGAAGCCGTCTCACGCAGGTAGGCCTTGATCTCGGCCTGCCCCGCGAACGCGCGCGTCCACTCGGGATTGGGGGCGAAGGAGTACGAGTAGAGCGCGGACGGCACGTCGCAGGCGCAGCCGGGATAGGTGTTGTCGCGCCAGGTCCCGCCGAGCTCTGACGCCTTCTCCAGCACGGCGAGGTCGTCGACCCCGGCCTGGCCGAGGCGGACGGCGGCACCCAGGCCCGACGCCCCGGCACCGACGACGAGGACCGCGAAGTCGCGTTGTTCCATTTTCGGAGACTAACAGTATTTCAATACTGCTGGTACCCCGATTCCGCGACTCGCTACAGTGGCGGCATGGCCCGACTCACCCGCGCGGAAAGCCAGGCGCGCACCCGCGAACAGCTCATCGAGACCGCCAGGGAGCTGTTCCTGCGTGACGGCTATTCGGTGACGTCGCTGGAGAAGGTCGCCGACGAGGCCGGGTACTCGAAGGGCGCGGTGTACTCGAACTTCCGCAACAAGGACGAGCTCTGCCTCGCCGTGCTCGACCGGATCCACGACGAGCAGGTCGAGGCGATCGCCGGGGCGCTGGTCGGCGCCGACGGGATGGAAGACCTGCTGACGGCGTTCCAGGCGTGGGCCGAGCGCAGCATCGGCGACGAGGCGTGGACGGCACTGGAGGTCGAGTTCGCCACGAACGCCCGGCGCAACCCGCACGTGCGGGCCGAGCTGGCCGCGCGGGACAAGACCATCCGCGACACGATCGCGAGCCTGCTCTCGGGCTACGCGGAGCGGTTCGGGATCACGCTCCCGATGTCGGCCGACGACGCCGCCACGGCCCTGCTCAGCCTGGGGATCGGCCTGGGCGTGCAGCGGGCGATCGACCCGACGATCCCGGTGAACGTGCTGCCGGACGTCATCCGCATCTTCGCCGGCGCCCGCTGACCACACCGAAATCGTCTACTTTCCCCGGGCTTTTTTCCCTATTTGCAAACAACTTCGTCCCCCCTTGTGGCGGTGCTGACCCTTCGCTACCGTGGCGCTACGCCGCAGCACCACCAGCAACCCGTTTCCGGCAGCCGAAGGCCGTCGAATTCCGGGTGCTGTCCGCCATGCCCGAGACGCCGTGATCCCCCACGGCACGTTCTGCGGAAAGGGTTTTCCCCCATGAGCAAGAAGTTGCGGCCGGTCCTGATCGGCGCGCTCGGCGCGGCCTCCGTCGCGGCCCTCGTGATCACCACGCCCGCGCTCTCCTCGGCCGCCCCCGCGCCGCCGGCCGCGCAAAGCGCTTCGGTGCAGGCGACCGGTGACCTCTCCGTCGCGGCCAAGAAGGAGATCGCGATGAAGCTGGTCTCCAGCGCGGAAAACTCCTCCCTGGACTGGAAAGCGCAGTACAAGTACATCGAGGACATCGGTGACGGCCGCGGGTACACCGCCGGCATCATCGGTTTCTGCTCCGGCACCGGCGACATGCTGGAGCTCGTCCAGGCCTACACCGACGCCGTCCCGAACAACCCGCTCGCGAAGTACCTGCCCGCGCTGAAGAAGGTGAACGGCACCGACTCGCACAGCGGGCTCGGCTCGGCGTTCGAGAGCGCGTGGAAGTCGGCCGCGGCCACCACCGCGTTCCAGACCGCGCAGAACAACGAGCGCGACCGCGTCTACTTCAACCCCGCGGTGAGCCAGGGCAAGACGGACGGCCTCAGCAACCTCGGCCAGTTCGCCTACTACGACGCCATCGTCATGCACGGCCCCGGCACCGACCACAGCAGCTTCGGCGGCATCCGCTCGGCCGCGATCAAGAAGGCGAAGCCGCCGGCACAGGGTGGCGACGAAGCGACCTACCTCAAGGCGTTCTTCGCCGCCCGCAAGGTCGTCATGAACGAGGAAGAAGCCCACTCCGACACCTCGCGCATCGACACCGAGCAGGTGACGTTCCTCAACGCGGGCAACTTCGACCTGCACACCCCGCTGAAGTGGAAGGTCTACGGGGACTCCTACACCATCAACTGACGCAGGTGCGCGACCCGCGTGGCGCCGCTAGGGTCTCCGGCATGGGCAGGAGATTCCTCGGCGCCACGCTGGTCGTGGCCGCACTGGTCGCGGCCACGTTGCTGACCAGCACCGCCGCCACCCCCGCCGACGCGGTCCCGCTGTCCTTCCGCGGCGACGCGGGCCAGGTCGTCACCGTCGTCGCGGACTCCGCGAGCGCGACCACCGCCGTCCTCACCGCCTGGCAGCGCACCGGAACCGGCTGGTCCAGGGCCTACGGTCCGGTCAGCGCGTTCGTCGGCAAGGACGGCGTCGGCCAGGCCAGCGAGTCGACGTCGCACACGCCGGCCGGCGTGTGGAAGCTGACCGAGGCCTTCGGGATCCAGCCGAACAACGGGACCCGGCTGCCGTACCGGCAGGTCACGACGTCGGACTGGTGGGTGTCCGATGTGAAGTCCCCGTACTACAACACGCACTTCTCCTGCGTTCCCGGCACGTGTCCGTTCAACGAGGCCGCCGGGGAGGATCTCGGCAAGGCGGGCCCGGTCTACGACCACGCCGTCGTCCTCGACTACAACCGCTCGCCCGCCGTGCCGGGCGCCGGGTCCGCGTTCTTCCTGCACGTCTCGAACGGGAAGCCGACCGCGGGCTGCGTCTCGATCCCGGGCGCCGACCTCGACGCCGTGATGCGCTGGCTCGACCCGGCGCGGCACCCGGTCGCCGACATCTCGGTCAGCGGCTGAGCAAGTCGTCCACCGAACGGGTGTTGATGATCCGCTCGGGCCCGATCCCGGCCTTGATCGCCCGCTCGCAGCCGTAACCCTGCCAGTCGAGCTGGCCGGGCGCGTGCGCGTCGCTGTCGATGGCGAACTCGCAGCCGAGCTCCGCGGCCAGGCGCAGCAGCTTCATCGGCGGGTCGAGGCGTTCGGGCCGCGAGTTGATCTCCACCGCGACGCCGTTCTCGCGGCACGCGGTGAACACGGCCTTGGCGTCGAACTCCGACTCCGGCCGGCCGCGGCCGACGACCAGCCGCCCGGTGCAGTGCCCGAGCACCCGGACGTGCGGGTTCCGCACCGCGGCGAGCATCCGCCGGGTCATGTCCCGCGCCGGCATCCGTAGCTTCGAGTGCACGCTCGCGACGACGAAGTCGAGCTGCCCGAGCAGCTCCTCCTCCTGGTCGAGCGCGCCGTCGTCGAGGATGTCGACCTCGATGCCCTGCAGCAGCCGGAACGGCGCCATCAGCTCGTTGGCCTTCGCCACGATCTGCATCTGCGTCCGCAGCCGCTCCGGCGACAGCCCGTTCGCGACGGTCAGCCGCGGCGAGTGGTCGGTCAGGACCATCCACTCGTGCCCGACCTCCCGGCCCGCGACGGCCATCTCGCCGATCGAGCTGCCGCCGTCCGACCAGTCGGAGTGGGTGTGGCAGTCGCCCTTCAGCGCGGACCGCAGCGGTTCGCCGTCGGGCAGCTTCGCCTCGACGATCTTCTCGCGGTACGCCGGATCACGGCCGGCCAGCGCGTCTTCGATGACGCCCGCGGTGGCCTTCCCGATCCCGGGCAACGCGGTGAGCGTGCCGTTCCCGGCCATCGAAGCCAGCCGGTCGGCGTCGGTCTTGTCGACGGTGGCGGCCGCGTTGCGGAACGCGCGCACCCGGTAGCTCGGCTCACCCGCGCGTTCGAGCTGGAACGCGATCTCCCGCAACGCCCACGCCGGATCCATGGGACCTTCCTACCCCCTCGGGGGCAGTTCGTGCAGCTCGACGTCCGTCAGCGCACCTTCCGAGATCCGGGCCGTCTGGTAGGTGCAGAACGGCTGGCGGCGGCGGTCGGTGGGCGAGCCCGGGTTGAGCAGGCGCAGGCCGGACGGCGCGACCGTGTCCCACGGGATGTGGCTGTGGCCGAACACGAGGACGTCGGTGTCCGGGAACTGCGCGTCGCACCGCTGCTCACGGCCCTGTTTCGCACCCGTCTCGTGGATGACGGCCAGGCGGACGCCGTCGAGGTCGGCGCGGGCGATCTCCGGCAGCCGCTCGCGCAGTGCCGGGCCGTCGTTGTTGCCGTAAACGCCGATCAGGCGCTTGCTGCGCGCTTCCAGCTCGTCGAGCAGGGCGACGTCGACCCAGTCGCCCGCGTGCACGACGACGTCGGCGGCCTCGACCGCCCGCCAGACCGGCTCGGGCAGGACGCGGGCGCGGCCCGGGAGGTGGGTGTCGGAGATGAGGAGGAGCTTCACTCGATGGCCTTCAGGATCCGTTCCAGGAACCCGCCGATGTGGTCGCGCAGCAGCGCGGCCGCGCCCTCGGCGTCGCCCTTCTTGGCCGCGGCCAGCACGGCCCGGTGCTCGGTCCACTCCTTCTTCCAGCTGGGGTTGGCCTCCCAGCCGACGACACTGATCAGGGCCGCGCGGTCCTTGAGGTCGTCCAGGATCGAGACCAGCAGCGGGTTGCCGCAGCCGCGGTAGAGCGCGCGGTGGAACCGGCGGTTGAGCAGGCTCAGCGCGACCTGGTCCTTGTCCGCGATCGCCGCCGACGCCTCCTTCAGCGCGTCCGCGGCGTCTTCCAGCAGGTCGGCGTCGCGCCGCTCGACGGTGCGCCGGACGGCTTCGGGCTCGAGCACCATCCGCACGTCGTAGACGGACCGGGCCAGGTCGGCGTCGACCACGCAGACCGACGCGCCCTTGTACGGGCTGAACGTCACCAGGCCCGAGTTGGACAGCACCTTGAGCGCCTCGCGCACCGGCGTCTTGGACACGCCCAGCCGCGCGGCCAGCTCGGCTTCGACCAGTGCCTGGCCGGGGAGCAGCTCGCGCGTGAGGATGCCACGGCGGATCTCCTCCAGGACCACTTCGGTCCGGGATGCGGGCAGGCTGAACGTCCCGGTCATGGCGCGGCTCCCTCGGTCGTGTCGGAGCCCATTCAACCAGCCCCACCGGATCATATATCAGATGCCATACTGGTCGACATGAACCCGAGTCCCCGAAAGACGCCCGAGGAGCTCCGCAGCCACCGGTGGTACGGCGGCGACGACCTGCGCGACTTCAGCCACCGCGCCCGCAGCCGTCAGCTCGGGTACAACCCGGAGGAGCACCTCGGCAAGCCGGTGATCGGCATCCTCAACACGTGGAGCGACATCAACCCGTGCCACATGCACCTGCGCGAACGCGCCGAGCAGGTCAAACGCGGGGTGTGGCAGGCCGGCGGGTTCCCGCTGGAGTTCCCGGTCGCGACGCTTTCGGAGACCTACCAGAAGCCGACCCCGATGCTCTACCGCAACCTCCTCGCCATGGAGACCGAGGAGATCCTGCGGTCCTACCCGATCGACGGCGCGGTGCTGATGGGCGGCTGCGACAAGTCCACGCCGGCGCTGCTGATGGGCGCGGCGAGCGCGGGCCTGCCCGCCATCTTCGTGCCGGCCGGGCCGATGCTGCGCGGGCACTGGCGCGACGAGGTCCTCGGCAGCGGCACCGACATGTGGAAGTACTGGGACGAGAAGCGCGCGGGCCGGATCGGCGACGCCGAGATGTCCGAACTGGAGCGCGGGCTCGCCCGGTCGCCCGGCCACTGCATGACGATGGGCACGGCGTCGACCATGACGTCGGCCGCCGAGGTGCTCGGCATGACGCTGGCGGGCGCGGCGTCGATCCCGGCCGTCGACTCCGCCCACCACCGGATGGCCGCGGCGAGCGGCGCGCGGATCGTCGGCATGGTCTGGGAGGACCTGCGCATCGGGCAGGTCCTCGACAAGCGCGCGTACGCGGACGCGATCACCACCGTGCTCGCCCTGGGTGGCTCGACCAACGCCGTGATCCACCTGATCGCGATGGCCGGGCGCAGCGGGATCCCGTTGTCGCTGGGCGATTTCGACGCGATCGCGCGGCACGTGCCGGTGCTGGCCAACATCCGCCCGGGCGGCGACTGGCTGATGGAGGACTTCTACTACGCGGGCGGCCTGCCCGGGCTGCTGTCGCGGCTGACCGACCTGCTGCACCCCGACCGCCTCACGGTCACCGGCCGGACGCTCGGCGACAACCTGGCCGCGGCGGCGGTGCACAACGACGACGTCATCCGGCCGCGCGACAACCCGGTGGCGGCCGAGGGCGGGGTCGCGGTCCTGCACGGCAACCTGGCGCCGTCCGGCGCGGTGATCAAGCACCTCGCCGCCGAGCCGCACCTGCTGACCCACACCGGCCCGGCGGTGGTCTTCGAGAACTACCGCGACCTGAAGAAGCGGATCGAGAACCCGGCGATCACGGCGGACTCGGTGCTGGTGCTGCGCGGCTCGGGCCCGCTCGGCGGCCCCGGGATGCCGGAGTACGGGATGCTGCCCATCCCTTCGCACCTGCTGGCGGCCGGGGTCAGCGACATGGTCCGGATCTCGGACGCCCGGATGAGCGGCACGAGCTACGGCGCGTGCGTGCTGCACGTGGCCCCGGAGTCCCACGTGGGCGGCCCGCTGGCCCTGGTCCGTGACGGCGACCTGATCACGCTGGACGTCCCCGCACGGGTCCTGCGGCTGGAGGTGTCCGATGAGGAGCTGGCCCGGCGCCGTGCCGCGTGGACTCCCCCGGCGCCCCCGTTCGAGCGCGGTTACGGAGCGCTCTACGCCGAGCACATCACCCAGGCCGACGAAGGCTGTGACTTCGACTTCCTGGCCCGCGCGGGCCACAACCCGGAGCCCGACGCCCGCTGAGGTCGTGAGTGCGTAACAGTGTTCTAACACTGTTACGCACTCACGACCCCTGGCCGAGTGACCGGTTCATCCCCCGTTAGGGCGAGTCGTACGGCTTGTCCGGGTGCCACGTACGCTGACCTCGTCACCGGCGCGATCGGGCGCCGCGTTGAAGGGGTGGAGAGTTGCCGTACGAACCGCGCTGGCCCGAGTCACACGGTGAGCAGACGGACGTCCTGCCGGTCGTCCGCCCCGACACCGAACCCGAACCCGAAGCTCCGGCGAACCGGCCGAAGAGCCTGCGCAAGGCCGGCTGGATCGCCGGTGGCGTCTTCGGGCTGCTCGTCGTGGTCTACGGCGTCGACCTGATGGTCAGCCAGGGCAGCGTCCCGCGCGGCGTGACCGTCGCCGGGGTCGACGTCGGCGGCATGGACCGCGCCGCCGCCGAGCAGCAGCTGCGCGGGCAGATCGAGCCGCGGCTCACCCGTCCGCTGGCCGTGACGGCCGGCGACGTCCAGGGCAGCCTGTCACCCACCCTCGCCGGGCTGCGCCTCGACTGGACGCAGACCCTGGACCAGGCCGGCGAGCAGCCGCTGAACCCGTTCACGCGCCTCGCGTCGCTGTTCTCCAGCCGTGAGGTCGGTGTCGTCAGCCACGCCGACGACACCAAGCTCGCCGCCGCGCTCGACAGCCTCCGCGGCCAGGTCGACCGCGAGCCCGCCGAGGGCACCGTGAAGTTCGACGGCACGAACCCGGTCGCCGTCGCGCCGAAGCCCGGGCAGAAGCTCGACGTCGAGGCCGCGAAGGCCGCCGTCGTCGAGAAGTGGGCCCGCGGCGAGACTCTCGCCCTGCCGGTCACGAGCACGCCGGTCCGCACCACGCCCGAAGGCGTGCAGGCCGCGCTGGAGCAGTTCGCGAAGCCCGCCGTCTCGGGCCCGCTCGTCGTCAAGGGCGACGGCAAGGACGCCACCGTGAAGCCGGACGCGATCGCCGCGGCGCTGAGCTTCGAACCCGCCGAGGGCGGCGGGCTGACGCCGAAGATCGACAACGCCAAGATCGCCGACGCCGCCAAGCCGCAGCTGAAGTCCACCGAGAAGGAGGGCAAGGAGGCGACCATCGTCTTCGCAGGCGGCAAGCCCACGGTCGACCCGTCGACCGACGGCCGAGCGATCGACTGGGACCCGAGCCTCAAGCCGCTGCCCGAGGTGCTGAAGAAGACCGACGGCCGCGAGGTCCCGGCGATCTACAAGGACAGCCCGGCCAAGGTGACCACCGAGCAGGCGAACCAGCTCGGCGTCAAGGAGGTCGTCGGCGAGTTCACGACCAACGGCTTCGCGGCCGACTCCGGCACGAACATCCGCGTGGTGGCGCAGAAGGTCAACGGCGCGATCGTCAAGCCGGGCGAAACCTTCAGCCTCAACGGGTTCACCGGCCCGCGCGGCAAGCCGCAGGGGTACGTCGAGGCGGGTGTGATCGAGAACGGCGCCCCGGCGCGTGAGGTCGGCGGCGGTATCTCGCAGTTCGCGACGACGCTGTACAACGCGTCCTACTTCTCGGGCATGAAAGACGCGGGCCACAAGGAACACAGCTACTACATCAGCCGCTACCCCGCCGCGCGCGAGGCGACGGTGTTCCAGAACCCCAACGGTGCCAGCGTCATCGACATCAAGTTCACGAACGACTCGGCGACCGGCATCGCGATCCAGACGATCTGGACGCCGTCGTCGATCACCGTGAAGCTGTGGGGCACCAAGCGTTACACCGTCGAGTCGATCCCGGGCAGCCGGTCCAACCCGACCGACCCGCAGACCAAGCCGGGCCCGGCGGAGAACTGCCACGCCTCCAACGGCGCGCCGGGGTTCACCACGACCGACACCCGCGTGCTCAAGGACGCTTCGTCCGGCCGCGAGGTCAGCCGCTCGACGCGGACCGTCCGCTACAACCCGCAACCGAAAATCACCTGCGACCCCTCCTAACGGCCGTTCACCGGCTGCGTCCGCGCCGGTACGCTGAGTGCTTCCGCGAGTCACCGGGGGCGCCATGACGGCACGTGCGGCAGGGTTCCGGGACGTCCTCGCGGTACCGGAGTTCCGGGCGCTGTTCGGCGCCCAGCTGGTCTCCGTCACCGGTGACCAGCTCGCGCGCGTGGCGCTGTCGATCCTGGTGTACGACCGCACGAACTCGCCCGGCTGGGCCGCGCTGACCTACGCGCTGACGTTCCTGCCCGACCTCGTCGGCGGCCCGCTGCTGTCCGGCCTCGCCGACCGCTACCCGCCGCGGCGGGTGATGGTCGTCGCCGACGTCGTGCGCGCGGTCGCGGTGACGGCGATGGCGTGGCCCGGCTTGCCGCTGCCCGCGGTCGCGGCGCTGCTCGTCGGCGTCCAGTTGTTCAACCCGGTGTGGAACTCCGCGCGGGCCGCGCTGATGCCGCAGGTGCTGCCGGCCGAGACGTTCGTGCCCGGCATGGGTTTGCTGATGATCCTGGTGCAGGCCGGGCAGGTCGCCGGGTTCGCGCTCGGCGGGCTGCTCGTCGCCGGGCTCGGCACCGCCGGGGCGCTGCTGGCCGACGCGGTCAGCTTCGCGGCGTCGGCGGTGGTGCTGGCCATCGGCGTGCGCCCGCGCCCGCCACGCGCCGAACCCGGCGTCCGCTGGTGGCGGCACGTCCGCGCGGGCTGGACGGTGGTCGTCGGCGACCCGCGGCGGCTCGCACTGGTGGCGCTGGGCTGCGTGTCCGGCATCTACATCGCGGGCGAGGCGATCGCGGCGCCGTACGCGGCCGAGCTGGGCGGCGGCGCGGTGGTCGTCGGGCTGCTGCTCGGGGCGTACGCGCTGGGCAACGTCGTGGGCATGGCCGCACTGTCCCGCGTGCCGCCGGAGCGGCGCGCGCGGTTGCTAGGGCCGCTCGCCATGCTGGCGTGCGCGGCCCTGCTGGGCTGCGCGCTGCGGCCGGACCTCGAAGCGACGCTCGCGCTGCTCACGCTGTCCGGGATCGCCAGTTCGTACAACCTCATCGCCAACACGACGTTCGTCCAGCTGACGCCGGAAGCCCAGCGCGCGCAAGCGTTCGGCTTCGCGTTGACGGCGTTGCGGGTCTCGCAGGGCCTGGGCGTGGTGCTCGCCGGGCTCGCGGCCGAGCGGGCGGCCCCGCACGGCGTCGTCGCCGCGGCCGGGGCCCTGGGCGTGCTCGCGGCGTTCGGCGCGGCCCGGCTCTGGCGCCGGGCGCAACCGGCGGCCGAGCCGTCCTGAGCCGCCGTGGCGGTCTTGTCGGTCCGGCCGGTTTCCGGGCCACCCGGCCACGAGCCGGGCGGTCCGGACCCGGCGACCGGTCCCCAGTGGGTCCCGGTCACCGGGTTCGGTTCTCAGAACCGCGTCCAGTCGGTCGGGCGCTGACCGGTGCGGGTCGTCCAGTCGGTCGGGCACGCGGGCAGTGGTGCGACGTCGACGTCGGTGTCGGCATTGGCCCAGTCGGTCGGGATCTGGTGCGCGGTCCAGTCGGTCGGCAGTTCGCGCGCGGTCCAGTCGGTGGGCATCTGACGCGTGGTCCAGTCCGTCGGGATGGCGCGGGTCCAGTCGGTCGGCAGCTGCCGCGTCCAGTCGGTGGGCCGCTGCGCGCGACGGCGGGACGGGACGATGTTGGCGTTGGACAGGAAGTGCGACATGATTTCTCCTTGTGGTGTACGAATGTGGGGCGATCTTGTACGGTGCGTAATCGGACGGTAGCCCGACCAGCCTAATGACACACCGCATTCATTCGATTACAGTGACGATTCCGCGAAGAGTTCCGTCCTGGAAAGAGGGGCGTTCCGTGGGATTCTCCGGGTCCCAAGGGCGTAAGCCCAGCTCAGAACGTCCACGATCGGGTATCCGTACGTGGGCCATGTGGAAGCTGCCCACTCCGGTGTTCGGCTATGTCCTCGTGGTCGACGCGCTCGCCGTGGTCGCGATCCTGGCGACCGCCGGCCTCGTGCCGATCAGCGGTCAAGCCATGCTCTGGTGTGGTCTGATCCTGGCCGGCGAGATCGTGCACCTCGAAGCGGCGCAACGCATCGAGCGCATCCGCGAGCTCGCCGCCGACGGCCGGCCGCACATGCACCTGCAGTCGATCTGGATCTTCGCCGGGCTCCTCCTGCTGCCACCGCCACTGGCCACTGTGGTGATCGTCGTCAGTTACGCCCATTCGTGGGTTCGCGTCTACAAAAGGCGTGGCGTTGTTCACCGGAAAGTGTTCTCCGGTGCCACGGTGATCCTGGCCTGCACCGCCGCCGGCGTGGTGCTGACCGTCGGCACGGGCGGGCACGTGGCGCCGTACATCCCCTACCTCGACGGTTTCGGCGGGATGACCGCGTTGCTCGTCTCCGGGATCGTCTACTTCGGACTCAACTACGTGCTGGTGATCCTCGCGATCGTGATGAGCAACCCGGGCAAGCCGCCGCGGCAGGCGTTCGGCAACCCGTCCGACGTGCTGATCGTGCTCGCCGCGGTCGGCGTCGGCTGCGGCATCGCGCTGGTCATGACGGTCCGGCCGTGGCTGCTGCCCGTGCTCATGGTGACGCCGGTGGCGCTGCACATCGGCCTGCTGCTGCCGCAGTTCCAGGCCGCCGCGCGCACGGATTCGAAGACTTCGCTGCTGGCGCCGGAGTTCTGGGTGCAGCTGGCGCGCAACGAGCTGGCGCGCGCGGCCGAGCTGTCGTCGACCGCGGGTGTGCTGATGATCGACATCGACCACTTCAAGGCCATCGACGACGGCAACGGCCACCTGGCGGGCGACGAGGTGCTGCGCGCGATCGCGGCGGTCGTCCAGAACTCGGTGCGGGGCGGCGACTACGTCGGGCGCTTCGGCGGTGACGAGTTCGTGGTCCTGCTCCCGGGCACGACGACCACGGAGATCGTGGCCGTCGCCGACCGCATCCGCGCGGCGATCGCGCGGATCGAGGTGAAGGTCCCGGTGGTCCGCCCGGGCAAGCCCGAGGTGATCACCGGCCTGACGGCGTCGATCGGCGCGGCGGTGTACCCGGAGACGGCCACGGACTACACGATCCTGCTGCAAGCGGCCGACGACGCCGTGTTCGCGGCGAAGGAAGCCGGCCGCGACCAGGTCGTCCTGGCCGAAACCCGCAGCGAGCTGGCCCGGCCCGAAATCCCCGACGTGCTCTGAGCCCGGCCCGAAAACCGGTGGATCGGCGCCGCCACGGGCCACTACCGTGCTGCGTGACCGAGTCGTCCAGGCGAGGACGTGCCGTTGTACATCCGTTGAGATCTTCCGAGCGCTGATTCCTCACGCGTCGCGTTGGTGCGCCGCGTTCCTTTCTGCTGCGGATTTCTCACTGAACGGTGTCTTTCCCATGCTCGAAAACTGGGCCGTCGTGCCCCTTCGCCTGCCACTCGTCCGCCGCCGTTGCCACGCCTGCGCGGCCGATCGCTTCCGCGTCAACGGCAAGTTCCGCGTCAACGCCCACCACAAGCTCCTCGACGCCTGGCTCCTCGCGCGCTGCGTCGCGTGCGGGGACACCGTGAAGCTCACGTTCCTGGAGCGGGTGCCCGTGCGCTCCGTCCGGCCTGAGCTGCTCGATCGGCTGCACGACAACGATTCCGGCCTGGCGGCCGAGCTGCTCCGAGATCCGGTCGTGCTCCACCGCAACCGCGTCGCCCTCGACTGGGACGGCGCCTGGCGGCTCGACACGGGCGGCGCGGACCTCCGCGACCGCGAGGTGATCGACGTCGCGGTCCGGTTCGCGGCCAGGATTCCGGTCCGGCCGCTGCGGCTGATCGCCGAAGGGTGCGATCTTTCACGGGCCGAGGCCGAAAAGCTGCTCACGGAAGGAAAGCTCGTCTCGGCGGTCCGGCTGAGCGGCAAGCTCTCCGGCGACTTCACCTTCACGCTGAAACGCTGAGTCCTCCTCGGGCCTGCCCGACGCCGGGCAGGCCCGAGGTGTCCTAAGAGGACACCTCAGCCGTGGCCGACCCGGCGTCGAGCGCGTCGAGCACCTCGTCGCCGTGCGCTCGCGCCCACTCCGTCAGCATGTGGATCGGCTCGATCAGCGTCGCCCCGAGCGGAGTGAGCTCGTACTCGACGCGGGGCGGTACCCCGGCGTAGGCGTGGCGGCTGACGAGTCCGTGCGCCTCCAGCCGCCGAAGCGTCTGGGTGAGGACCTTGCGGGAGATGCCGCCGATCAGCTCGACCAGGTCGCCGTGGCGCACCGGGCCCTCGCTGAGGCCGTAGAGCACGACCGCCGTCCACTTGTCGGCGATCAGCTCGAGCGCCAGGCGTGCCGGGCAGTCGGCGAGAAAGGGATCACCAGGACCGAAACCGCTCATGATCCTAAGGTACCTGCGGGTTCCTGTGGGAAACCTAGCCTGGGCGTCATGCGAATCATCACTCAGCAGACGCTCGGCGGCCCCGACGTGCTCACCGTCGTCGACGCGCCCGCGCCCCGGGCCCTGCCGACCGAGGTCCTCGTCCGCGTCAAAGCGATCGGGCTGAACCCCCTGGAGGCGCGCCTGCGCGCCGGCGAGTTCCCGCTGCTCGGCCGGCCGCCGTTCATTCTCGGCTGGGACGTCAGCGGCGTGGTCGAGCAGGCGCACACGTGGCGGTTCCGGCCCGGCGACGAGGTGTTCGGCATGCCGCTGTTCCCGCGGGCGGCCAACGCCTACGCCGAGGTCGTGGCCGCTCCGGCGTTGCACCTGGTGCGCAAGCCGGCGTCGCTCTCGCACGTCGAGGCGGCGGCGCTGCCGGTCGCCGGGCTGACGGCGTGGCAGGGCCTCGTCGACCTCGCCCGCGTGACCGAAGGCGACCGCGTCCTGGTCCACGGCGGTGGCGGCGGGGTCGGCCACGTCGCGATCCAGCTCGCGAAAGCGCTCGGCGCGCACGTGATCACGACCGCGAGCGGGAGCAAACGGGCGTTCGTCGAGGGGTTCGGCGCCGACGAGGTGATCGACTACACGGCGGCCGACTTCGCCGAGGTGGTCCGCGACGTCGACGTCGTGCTCGACACGATCGGCGGCGACACCGCCGAGCGCTCACTCGGCGTGCTCCGCCCGGGCGGGCACCTGGTGACGGCGGTCGCCGACGAGGATGCGCAGCTCATCGCGAAGTTCGAGGCGGCCGGGATGCGCTTCAGCGGCATCGCCGTCGACCCCGATCCGGTCGCCCTGCGCGGTCTCGTCGACCTCGTCGACCAGGGCAAGCTCCGGGTCCACGTGCAGGAGACGGTCCCGTTCGAGCGCGTCGCCGACGCTCACCGGCTGCTCGAAGGCGGCCACCTCCGGGGCAAGGTCGTGCTCACCGTCTGAGCCCGCGGTGGGGCCTCGCGCGGTGCGAGGCCCCACCGGACGTCAAGGCAGCGTGGCCAGGGACTGCGCGAGAACCGCGTCGGACAGCTCGTTGTCTACCATGTCCCCGGCCAGGTACGCGCCGTAGGCCGGCAGGTCCAGGTGCGCGTGGCCGCACAGCGCCGTGAGGATCACCTTCTCCTCACCGGTTTCCTTGCACCGCAACGCTTCCTGGATGCACGCGGCGAGCGCGTGCGTCGGCTCCGGGGCCGGGATGATGCCCTCGGACCGAGCGAACCGGACGCCCGCGGAGAAGCACTCCTGCTGCCCGATGGCGATCGCCTCGATCAGGCCCAGCTCGTAGATGTGCGAGATCAGCGGCGACATCCCGTGGTAGCGCAGGCCGCCCGCGTGGATCGGGTCCGGGATGAAGTCGTGGCCGAGGGTGTGCATCTTGAGCAACGGCGTCAGCCCGGCGGTGTCACCGAAGTCGTAGGCGTACCGGCCGCGCGTCAGCGACGGGCACGCGGCCGGCTCGACCGCGCGGATCACCGGGTCCATCCGGCCGGCCAGCTTCTCCCGCAGGAACGGGAACGCCAGCCCGCCGAAGTTCGAGCCGCCGCCGGTGCAGCCGACCAGCAGGTCCGGGGTGTCACCGGCCAGCTGGAACTGCCGCAGCGCCTCCTCGCCGATGATCGTCTGGTGCAGCAGCACGTGGTTGAGGACGCTGCCCAGCGCGTACCGCGTGTCCGGGTCCTGCGCCGCCTGCTCGACCGCCTCGCTGATGGCGATGCCGAGGCTGCCGGTCGAGTCCGGGTGCTGCTTGAGGATGGCCCGGCCGGACTCGGTCAGCTCGGACGGGCTGG
This sequence comes from Amycolatopsis sp. NBC_01286, assembly GCF_035982555.1. Taxonomy (NCBI): domain Bacteria; kingdom Bacillati; phylum Actinomycetota; class Actinomycetes; order Pseudonocardiales; family Pseudonocardiaceae; genus Amycolatopsis; species Amycolatopsis sp. NBC_01286. The sequence goes on along the minus strand of NZ_CP108428.1, from coordinate 4,642,007 downwards.
GGTGGACGGTCGCGCCGAACGTCTCCATCATCAGCTTGCGGTAGGGCTTCTGGTCGTAGGACGCCCGGACCTGCCAGACCTCGCATTCGAGGCCGAACTGGGCGCAGGCGAACGCGAGCGCGCTGCCCCACTGGCCGGCGCCGGTCTCGCTGGTCAGCCGGGTGACGCCCTCCTGCGCGTTGTAGAACGCCTGCGGCACCGCGGTGTTCGGCTTGTGGGAGCCGACCGGGCTGACGCCCTCGTACTTGTAGTAGATCCGCGCCGGCGTGCCGAGCGCCTTCTCGAGCCGGCGCGCGCGGAACAGCGGCGACGGCCGCCAGAGCCGGTAGACCTCGAGCACCTCTTCGGGAATGTCGACATAGCGCTCGGTCGTCACCTCCTGCTCGATGAGCGCCTGCGGGAAGAGCGGAGCGAGATCGGCCGGCCCGACCGGCTCCCGGGTGCCGGGGTGCAACGGCGGGGGCGGCGGCTCGGGAAGATCGGGGATGACGTTGTACCACTGGGTCGGGAGATCGGCTTCGTCCAGGATGTACTTGGTCCGTTCGGCCATCACGCCTCCATGCTCGGCTCGCTGCTCGAACTTAGGACGAGTCCGCCGGGGAAGCCAGCGGTACCCACGACCGGGGGTCTCCTTCGCCTACGCTGGCTCCGGACCTCGGCGGAAGCTCGCCGACCCGACACGAACCGGAGGATCCGCCATGCCCCACGCCGTGGACTTCGCCACCGTATCGACGGCCGGCCTGGAGTCGTCACCGGTAGCGGCCGCCCTCGCCGGCCTGCGGGCGAACGAGGCCCGCTACTTCAAGAACAAGTACGACCACACCTTCACGGTCGACCCCGCGGGCGACGCCCGGCAGTCCATCGACTGGGTGACCCGGATCCTCGAGAAAGAACGCGGCATCGCCATCGCCTCACCCCCACTGGAGGCGACCGAGTTCCAGGTCGAGAACATCCGGATGGCGTACGTCTTCTACGAGAGCGGCCTGTCGATCAACGTGATGTACACCCTCGAGGACGGCGGGAAACGCGCGGTCGGGTTCAAGCTGTCGGACGGGATGGAGATCCCGGAGGAGCTCGGGGCGTTCAAGTTCGCCCGCCAGAAGTCCAAACTGGCCGGTACGATCCGCGGCTCGTACTTCGTCATCAAGAACGAGTACTGAGACTGCCGTGGGCATGTACGTCGCCGTTCGCGGCTGGCTCGAGTTCGACCACGGACAGCGAGAGCAGGTCGAGCGGACTCTGGCCGAACACCGCGACGACCAGTACGCGGGCGGTTGGGCGTTTCCGGCGCGGCCGTTCAACTCCACGCTTTACGTCTTCTACGGCGGCGACATCAGGGAACAAGCCGTGGCTTCGTTCCGCGAACAGGTCGCCGAACTGGCAAGGCTGAACCCGGTGGACGACGACCTGGACAGGCCGGTCGGGTTCTTCCTGTTGAGCGACGAACGGCAGGGATCGACGTCGTGGACCATCCGCGATGGCGAGGTGGCCGATACCGTGGCACCGGCCGACCTCCGCTGGTTCGCGGAACGTCCCTGACGGCTAGCCCGGTGGATGAGGCGCCCTGCTGCCGGCGGGAGCCGGGCAACAGGGCGCCCGGAATCACAGAGTCGGTGTCATCCCACCGTCGATGAGGATGTCCGTGCCCGTCACGTTTGCCGCTCGGCCTCCGGCCAGCAGCAGCACCAGGTCCGCGACCTCCTCGGGCTGGGTGAACCGGCCCGTCACCGCGTCGCCCGCCGCCTGCTTCGCCACCGCGTCCGGGTCCAGGCCCTTCGCCTGGCCGACCGTGGCCGCGACTCCCGCGTCGCCCAGCCAGAGGCCCGTGCTCACCGGGCCCGGGCTGATCGTGTTCACCCGGATTCCCTGCGGTCCCAGCTCTTTCGACAGCGATTTGCAGAAGCTGAGCAGCGCCGCCTTGGCCGCGCTGTAGTCGATGACGAGCGGGTCCGGCAGCGTCGCGTTGACCGACGCGATCGTGACGATGCTGCCCGCGCCGCGTTCGAGCAGGTGCGGGACGGCCGCGCGGGTCGTGCGGACCGCGGCGAGGAAGTTGATCGTCAGGGCCGTGAGCCAGTCGTCGTCCGTGACGGACAGGAAGCCGCCGGTGCGCGGCGTGACCCCGCCGACGTTGTTGACCAGGATGTCCAGCCCGCCGAACTCGGCGATCGCGGCGTCGATCAGCTGCGCGGGTCCCTCCGGGGTGGTGAGGTCACCCTGGACGACGCGGACGCCGGCCAGCTCGGGCGGGACCGTGCGGGCGCCGGCCACGACGTGGACGCCCTCGGCGACCAGGGCGCGGGTGATGGCCAGCCCGATGCCCTTGCTGGCTCCGGTGACGACGGCGACCTTGCCGGACAGCTTCAAGTCCATGTGACGCTCTCTCTGCGAAGGAGGAACAGCAGCGTCACCCTACGCGCGGACCCGCCCCAGACCGATCAGGAATCGAGAAGCCCTGGTCACCGGGTCGCGCCTAGCGTTACCGCCATGACCTCCATCGAAAACATCACCCTCGAGGTGGCCGACACCGCCGCCGCCGAACGCTTCTACGCCGCCGCCTTCGGGCTGGGCGACCGGCTTCGCCTGCGGGCTTCCGAGGCGCCCAGCACCGGCTTCCGCGGGTTCACGCTGTCGCTCATCGTGTCCCAGCCGGCCAACGTCGACGCCCTGATCGACGCCGCTCTCGAAGCCGGCGCCACGACGCTCAAGCCCGCCGCGAAGTCGATGTGGGGCTACGGCGGCGTCGTCCAGGCCCCGGACGGCACCATCTGGAAAGTCGCGACGTCCGCGAAGAAGAACACCGGCCCCGCCACCAAGCAGGTCGACGACGTCGCGCTCCTGCTCGGCGTCAGCGACATCGTGGCGAGCAAGAAGTTCTACGCCGACCACGGCCTCGCCGTCGGGAAGAGCTTCGGCCGCATGTACGTCGAGTTCGCCACCACCGGCGTCAAGCTGGGGCTCTACCGGCACAAGGCCCTCGCGAAGGACGCCGGCGTGTCCCCCGAGGGCCGGGGCTCGCACCGGATCGCCGTCGTCGGCGGCGACGCGCCCCTCACCGACCCCGACGGCTTCACCTGGGAAGCCGCCTCGATGGCCGCCAAGTCCTGATGTGCCACCACTACCTGCTCGCCCGGCTCGCCGAACTGTCCGAGGACGACGACGTCGAGGCCCCGCCGGCCGGCGACGAAGTCCCGTCGCCCGAGGAGAGCCTCGATCCTCAGCCCTGCGGGTAGAAGAGGAACAGCGTGCAGCCGGTGGCCGTCGCGGGCACGTGCCACGAGCCGGCCGGCGCGTGCAGGAACGTCCCGGCCGGGTAGTCGCGGGCGCCGTCGTTGAAGGTGCCCGCGACGACGTAGACCTCCTCCGGGCCGGGCTCGTGGACGTCGCGGCGCGGCCACGACGTGCCCGGGTCCATCTCCAGCACGCCGGCGTGCGCGCCGGCCGGATCCGTCCACAACGGACGGTGACGGATCCCGGGGAACAGTTCCCGGACGGGGGCTTCCTCGACGGAGACAGCGGTGTAGCCCGGCTGGGCGAGGATCTCGGGGTGCATGTCCCCCACCGTGCCGCGCCCGGGCGGCGCGGGGACAGTGTCGACAAAGACACCTTGGGGTACTTTCCTGCCATGCATCGTGTGGTGGCCCTGGTCCGGCCGGTGCAGTCGACCTTCGAGCTCGGCTGCGCCGCCGAGGTCTTCGGCACGCCCCGGACCGGCGTGCCGCGGCACTACGAGTTCGACGTCTGCGCCGAGACGCCCGGCCCGGTGCCGACGTCGGCCGGGTACACGATGTCCGTGCCGCTGGGGCTTTCGGCGCTCGCGGCCGCGGACACGGTGATCATCCCGGGCTGGGCGCCGGTCGAGGCGCCGCTCCCCGCCCGCGTGCGCCGGGCCCTGCTGCGGGCCCACGCCCGGGGCGCGCGGCTCGTCACGATCTGCTCCGGCGTGTTCGCGCTCGCCCGCACCGGGCTGCTGGACGGCCGCTCGGCCACGACGCACTGGCAGCGCGCCGCCCAGCTGCAGCGGGAGTTCCCCGACGTCCGGGTCGAGGCCGACGCGCTCTACGTCGACCACGGCGACGTCGCGACGAGCGCCGGTGCGGGCGCCGGGATCGACCTGTGCCTGCACCTCGTCCGGCAGGACCACGGGGCCGCGCACGCGGCGCTCGTCGCGCGGCACATGGTGATGCCGCCGCACCGCGACGGCGGCCAGGCGCAGTACGCGCCGCCGGCCCCGCCCGCGGACGCCCTGGACGGCCTCCTCGACTGGGCCGGCGCACGCCTCGGGACGTCGTTGTCCGTCGGCGACCTGGCCGCGCACCTGAGCGTCTCGCCGCGCACGCTGGCCCGGCGCTTCGCCGGGCAGCTGGGCACGAGCCCCGGCGCCTGGCTGCTGTCGCGCCGGGTCGCCGAGGCCCGCACCCTGCTCGAGGAGACCGACCTGCCGGTGGAGGCGGTCGCGGCGCGCGTCGGCCTGACCTCCGCGGTCAACCTCCGCCGCCGCTTCCGCACCCTGGTCGGCACGACGCCGGGTGCCTACCGGCGGGCGTTCAGCTCCGGTAGCGGAACAGGATCCGGCCGCGGCTCAGGTCGTACGGGCTGAGCTCCACCAGCACCCGGTCGTACGGCAGGATCTTGATGTAGTTGCGCCGGATCTTGCCGCTGATGTGCGCGAGCACCTTGTGCCCGTTTTCCAGCTCCACCCGGAAAGTGGCGTTGCGCAGGCACTCCACGACCGTGCCCTCGATCTCGATGCTGCCGGTCTTCGCCATCAGCGGATCACCAGCTCGAGGTTGCTGCTCGCCCGCCGGGCGCCGGCGCCCTCGACCAACGCCGTGGCCGCCGCGTTGGCTTCGTTGACCTCGGCCGACGCCGTGGCGACGCCGGAGCGGTGCAGCGCACCCAGCGCGTAGGAGAGCAGCGCCCGCGCGACGCCCCGGCGTCGCAGGTCGGCGCGCACGGCGATCAGCCCGATCCGCGGCTGCCGGAGCGGCACGATCCGGACCATCCCGACGTAGTCACCGGCCCGCGCGGCCACCGCGTACCGCGACGGGTCCAGCACGGACCGCACCTCGGCCGGCATCTCCTGCCAGCCGATCGTGGCCTCGACCTCGTCGCGGATCACGCGATCCAGCTCTCGCAGCGGACCTTCTTCCGCATCGCCGACGCCGATCATGGTCACGCCAGACGGCGCCGGTGCCAGGTCGGCGCGGGTGGGCACGACGTACTCCCACTCGCGACGGCGGATCGAGAAACCGGCGCGCAGCCAGTCGGTGGTCAGGTCGAGGTCGGCCTCGTCTACCACGGTGTACAGCGGCCGCGGCAGATCGCGCAGCATGGCCTCGGCGAGGTGGTCGAAGACGGCGCCGTGCCAGGCGTCGACGCTGAGGAAGACCCGCCCGTCGGGCCGGCGCGACGCCTCGCCGCGGCCGACGACGAGGTCGTCTTCGAGCGCGTGCCAGTGCCGCTCCGCGACCCGGGTGACGACCGTCTTCTCGTGCGTGTCCGGCGGGTTCATCGGGCACCGCCGAGGTGCCGGGCGAAGAACCGGACGGCGCTGTCGGCCTCGAACCGCGGCAGCTCCTTGTGCGCGCCCGCGTTGGCGTGCAACGACTTCTCCTTCGAACCGAAGGCGTCGAACAACGCGAGGCCGGCTTCGCGCGGGATGTGCTCGTCGTCCCACTGGAGCGCGAACTCGATCGGGATCGTGATGCGTTTCGCCGTCTCCGCAAGGGGTTCAGGCCAGAAGAGCCCGAAGACCGCGGCGGCGATCCGGGGTTCGGCCGCCGTCAACGGCACCCCGATCGCGGTACCAATGTTGAGGCCGAAGTAGCCGACCAGCCCGTCGAAACCGGCGTCCTGGAGCGCGTCGAGCGCCGCCCGCCATTCGGGGACGGCCTGCTCCGCCAGGTGCGCGTTGTACCGGACGACGATCGGGCCGACGGGCTCACCGGCGGCCATCGCCGCCTGCATGACGGCGATTTCCCGCTCGTCATGGTCGGTGCGCGGCCGGTCGCCGTGCCCGGGCGCGTCGAGAACGGCGACGGCGAACCCACAGCCGGCGACGATCCGCTCGGCCCGACCGGTCATGGCGGGGGCCTTCTTGTGCGTGCCGCCGCCGTGGCCCATCAGGACCAGGGGAAGGTGCTCGCCACCCGCGGCGGGTGACCAGAGAACACCGGGGACGTCGCCCACGGTGAAGTCGCGTTCGAGAACGCCGTTTGCTGAGGTTTCTGCGGTGAAGTGCATGAGGTGCTGCCTTTCGGGAGAGTCAGGACGCTCCCGGCGACACCTACGCCGACCACCCGGCCGTGACACGGGAAGGGAGCACCCACGGCAATACGGTCACGGGGCTCACCTCCTCAGGCAGTACACGGTCTTTTGGTGACGCTACCGGCTCGGCTTGAGCAGTCCAACTCATTTACCGGCGAGCAGCCACCACCGACTGCTTCGGACTCTGGCGCGTTCGCGGACCGGTCGGGGGTCTTGAGGTGGGTGGCCAGGACTAGACCGGCCTGGAAGACCTGCTCGCGGACGGTGTTCCAGGCGCTTCGCACTTCGGCTTCGGCGAGCGGCTGCTTCGAACCGCGGGTGCTCTGCCAGCTGGCCGGGTTGATCAGATCGGGCATGCGGAGCGCGGGCCGGGCGAACCGCGATCCCTCGCCATCGGCCGGCTTGGTCGGCACGAAGCTGTACATGCCGTCGACGGGCTTCTCGAACGTCGCCGCGCGATAGAGGGTGAACGACGTGCCGGCGTCGGCCCCGGCGGCCATCGGCTCGGCGGTGCAGGCCTTGAACGCCTCGTCCTCGTCGAGGTCGGCAGACTCTGCCGGCGTCCATGGCCGGGCATCGGCGACGACGAACACGGTGTCGACGCGGAACTCGTGGTCGAGCCTCGACCCGAAGCAGATCACCGATCCTGGCGACAGCCTCTGCATCGACGTGGCCTTTCGTGCGTCGCCGAGGGCCTGTTTGCAGTTGCTGTAGCGCATCCGGTCCCCGAACACCCACGGATCGGTGTTCTGCCCACGCCCACGAGTCCAGTACGGCCGGTGCAACACCCGAGGCAACCGCCCGTCCCGCGGCCAGCGGCGCTCCACGTGCGACGGCGGCTCCCACTCACCCCAGAAGACCACTTCGCCCTCCCGGCGCCGGCCATCGGCATCGACGTAACGACCGTCCGAGACGAGGAACTTGCGCCCGTGGCGACCGATGTTCCAGGGCATGTCGTCGCTCTCCGGGCAGTGTTCCGCCCCCGGGTGCGGAAACTGCACGAACGCCGTCATGCTCCGATGGTCGCGCCGGGCGTCGCTTTGTTACGCCGAACCCGCGATGACCTCCTCGAGCACCGACCGCATCGACGTCGCCGGGTGGCCCAGCAGGCGCTCCAGTTCCGGGTCCACCGTCGCGAACTCGCCGCGGCGTGACGCGTGGAACATGCCCAGCAGCATCCGCGCCTGCGGTGCCGGGACGCCGTGGCCGGTCAGCGACTGCACCCACTCCTCGTCGTCCGCCACCACTCGCCGGATCGTGCGGCCCGTCAGCTCCGAGAGGATGCGCGCGACGTCCGTGAGGTCCAGCGCCGCCGGGGCGGTCAACGGCGGCGTCGGGCCCTCGAAAGACCCGTCGGACGCCAGGATGATCGCCGCCGCTTCGGCCAGGTCGGCGTGCGCGGTCCAGGACACCGGGCCGTCCGCCGGGGCGACCAGCTCGCCGGTTTCCAGTGCCGCGCCGAGCAGCTGGGGCACCGTGCTCGCGTAGAACCCGTTGCGCAGCACGGTGAACGGCATGCCCGCCTTGGCCAGGTACGCCTCCGTCGCCGCGTGGTCGGGCATCGGCGCGAACAGCGAATCGTCGGCCGCGCCCTGGTGGCTCGTGTAGAGGATGCGCTCCGCACCCGCGTCCCGGGCGGCCTCGATCGCCGTGACGTGGCTCTGGACCGCCTTCCCGCCCGTCTCGTTCGCCGAGACGATGAGCACCTGCGTAGCGCCCTCGAAAGCCTCCGCGAGGGACTGCGGGTCGCCGAAGTCGCCGCGCCGCACGCGCACGCCGAGGTCGCCGGCGCGGCCGACGTCGCGCACGCTGACGCCGATCCGCTCGGCCGGGACGCGCTCGCGCAGCCGCTCGACGATCCGGGAACCGAGCTTGCCGGTCCCACCGGTGATGACGATCATGGTCCACCTCTCACTAACGTTGATAGTAACGACGTTAGCATCATGGATACCACAGATGCGTTATCATCGAAACCATGAGGACGGTCCGGGGCGAGACGCGCACGAACATCGTCGAGGTCGCGGCGCGGCTCCTGCGCGACCAGGGCGTGGCCGCGGTCACGATCCGCGCCGTCGCGCAGGCGGCCGGCCTGCAGCCGCCGGCCATCTACCGGTTCTTCGCGGACAAGGACGCCCTGCTCGACGTCGTCGCCGAGCACGTCTTCAGCACCTACGTCACCGGGAAGGCCGTCGACGAGACGCTCGATCCCGTGGCCGACCTGCGCGCCGGGTGGGACGCGCACATCGCCTTCGGTCTCGCCAACGCGGCGTTGTTCGGCCTGCTGATCGACCCACGGCGGACGTCCGGCGGCGCCGCGGCCGCCGGGCTGGCGGTCCTGCGCGCCCGCGTCCGGCGTGTCGCGGCGACCGGGCGCCTGCGGGTCACCGAACGCCGGGCCGTCGAGGTGATCCACGCGGCCGGCACCGGCGCCGTGCTCACGCTGCTGGCCGTGCCGCCGGACGACCGGGAGCCCGGGCTCGCCGACACGATGTACCAGGCCGTGCTGCACGCGATCCTCGGCGACGCACCGGCGCCCGGCGCTGTCGTGCCGGGACTGTCGAAGCTGACCGCCGCCGAACGCACCCTGCTGGACGAGTGGCTCAGCCGGCCCGGCTGAGCTGGGGCAGACTGGGCGGCGTGCCGGAACTCCCCGAGGTCGAGCTCGCCCGTCAGGTTCTCATCGGCGCGCTCGGCCGCAAGATCCGTGACGTCGACGACCACGACGACTGGGTCTGCCGGCCGCATCCGCCCGGTGAGATCGCCGCCGCGCTGACCGGCGGGCGGCTGACCGCCGCGCGCCGGCGCGGCAAGACGCTGTGGTGCGAAACCGAAGGCGGCGACGGGCAGCCCGGCCCGAACCTCGGCCTGCACCTGGGGATGGCCGGCCAGCTGCGGCTCGGCGACGAGCGCGGGCCGCTCGGCCCGGAGCAGCTCAGCGGCCGCGTGGAGAAACCCGAGTGGTTCCGGTTCGGGATCACCTTCACCGACGGCGAACAGCTGGTCCTGTTCGACACGCGACGGCTGGGCCGGGTGCGGCTCGACCCCGATCTCGACGCGCTGGGCCCCGACGCCGGCGAGATCTCGCGGGCGGACTTCCGGGAGCGCGTCGGCCGCGGCCGGGCGCCGCTGAAGGCGCGGCTGCTCGACCAGTCCGTGGTGGCCGGCATCGGCAACCTGCTGGCCGACGAAACCCTGTGGCAGGCCGCGCTGAGCCCGTCGCGGCCGGTGGACGGCCTGACCGGCGACGAGCTCACCGAGCTCCACAAGGCACTGAAGAAGGCGTTGCGCGCCGCGATCAAGCACGGCGGGGTGCACACCGGCGAGATCATCGGGCACCGCCGCGCCGGCGACCACTGCCCCCGCTGCGGCGCGGAGATGGCGCACGGCACGGTCGGCGGCCGGTCTACGTGGTGGTGTTCGAAGGAACAGCTGGACTAGGCGCTGCCGGAGTGAGTCTGCTCGATGGGCTTCGTGATCCAGGTGGTTCCTGGCGGTGCGGGCGGGTCACCCTCGTACCGGGTCGTACTCGGGTGATCCCGCCCGTGCCGCCAGGGGCCGCCTGGGCGCGAAGACCGCGAGCTTGACTTACTCCGGCAGTGCCTAGCGCGGGCCGAGCCCGGTGCGGCCGTCGATCAGCTCGCGCACGACGTCCAGCTGGCCGGCGTGCCGGGCCGTCTCCTCGATCACGTGCAGCACGACCCCGCGCAGGTCGGCGATCTCCGCCTCGGGCAGGTCGGGAAACCGGCCCTTCGACGGCGTGTCGAGCGGCGTCGCGGCGAAGATCTCGTCGGACCGGCGGCATTGTTCGCGGTAGAAGGCGAACACGACGGCCGGGGCGCGCGGAGTCGTCAGCGGCGCGTGGTCGTCGTCCGGCCAGGCGACCGGGCCGGCGGTGCCGGTGACGATCTCCTGGAACCAGAACCGCTCGGCGTACCCGAGGTGCTCCACCATGCCCAGCGGGGTCCAGCCGGACGGCAGGACCGGTGTCGTCAGCGCCGGCTCCCCCAGTCCTTCGAGGATCGCCAGGACGGCGGCCCGCTGGGCGTGCAGGTACCGCAGCAGCGTGCGCTTCTCACCGTCCACGACCGCGGACCTTAGCGGTCCGCGCGGAATTTGTCGGGGGTTGCCGGTAGCGTCGGTTTCATGGCAACACTGGTCACCTTCCACGCCCACCCCGACGACGAGTGCCTGCGCACCGCCGGCGTCATGCGCAAGGCCGTCGAGGACGGCCACCGCGTCGTGCTGGTCGTCGCGACGCGCGGCGAGGTCGGCGAAGTACCCGACGGATTCCTCGCCGAGGGCGAAAAGCTCGAGGACCGCCGCGTCCAGGAGGCGCACGCGGCCGCGAAGATCCTCGGCGTGGAGCGCGTCGAGTTCCTCGGCTACCGCGACTCCGGGATGATGGGCGAAGCGACGAACGACGATCCGGCGTGCTTCTGGCAGGCCGACGTCGAAGCGGCCGCCGTCCAGCTCGCGGCGATCCTGCGCGAAGAGTCGGCGAGCGTGCTGACGGTCTACGACGACAACGGCGATTACGGCCACCCCGACCACATCCAGGTCCACCGCGTCGGCGTCCGCGCGGCCGAGCTGGCCGGCACCCCCCGCGTCTTCCAGGCGACGTTCAACCGCGAGTTCATGCAGCGCGGCTTCGACGCGGCGGTCGAGGAGGGCCTGATGCCGCCGGAGGCGAGGCCGAACCCGCCGGAGAACGTCGAGTTCGGCAAGCCGGAAGCCGAGATCACGGCGGCGGTGGACGTCTCGAAATACGTGGACGCCAAGCGCGCGGCGATGCGCGCCCACCCGAGCCAGATCAGCGAGGACACGTTCATGCTGGCCATGCCGGACGAAGCGTTCGCCTTCGCGTTCGGCACAGAGTGGTACATCCGCGCGGGCCAGGGCCCGGGCATCACGGAGACGGACCTGATGGCCGGACTCTGACCCCAGCAGGGCTGGGAATCGTGGGCCGGACGCAGGCGGGCCGGTTCGGGCGGGGCTGGGGCTGGGCGGAGCTGGTTCGGGCGGGCGGGCTCAGGCCAGCGCCGCCGTGACGTCCAGTTCCACCAGCTGGTCCGTGTACCCGAGCTGTGCCACCCCCAGCAGCGTGCTCGCCGTGGTGAAGGCCGCGCCGAGTGGCGACTCCGTCAGGCGGTCCCAGACCGCCGACAGCGTCGCGCGGTCGTCGGTCACCACGTAGATCACCGTGCGGACCACGTCCTCCGGGGTCGCGCCCGCGAAGGCCAGCGCGGCCAGGGTGTTGGCGACCACCTGGTCGGTCTGGGCCAGCACGTCTCCGTCGACGACCTTGCCCGCCGCGGTCAGGGGGCACTGGCCCGCCAGGTACACCGTGCGGCCCGCCGCGGCCACCGTCACGTGGTGGTAGCCCGGCGTCGCGTGCAGGCCGGGCGGGTTCTGCCGTTGAATGGTCACGTCCCGCATCCTCTCCGGGCGGGCAACCGGATTTCGGGAGGGCGCGTGCGCAGGACCATCGACTGGGCGGACGGCGCGATCGTCATCATCGACCAGACCGCGCTGCCCGGCGACTACCGGCTGCTGGAGCTGCGCACCGTCGGCGAGCTGGTCGACGCCATCAAGCGGCTCGCCGTCCGCGGTGCGCCCGCGCTCGGGGGTGCCGGTGCGCTCGGCGTCGCGCTCGCGGCCCGGCACGGCGGCGACGTCCGGGCCGACGCCGAGCTGGTCGCGGCCGCCCGCCCCACCGCCGTCAACCTGCGGTGGGGGGTGGAACGCGCGCTGGCCAAGCTCGACCAAGGGGCCGACGCCGTCCTCGCCGAAGCGCGCGCCCTGCTGACCGAGGACGAAGAACTCAACCGGACGGCGTCCGCGCACGCCGCCGAGATCGTGCTGGCCGCGTGCCCGCGCCGGCCGCTGCGGCTGCTGAGCCACTGCAACGCCGGCCGGCTCGCGACCGTCGCGTGGGGCAGCGCGCTCGGCGTCGTCTGGCACCTGCACGAGCGCGGGCTCGTCGAGGAGGTGCTCGTCGACGAGACGCGCCCGCTGCTGCAGGGCTCCCGGCTGACGGCGTGGGAGCTGGCGCAGGCCGGCGTGCCCTACCGCGTCCAGCCCGACGGCGCGGCCGCCGCGGCGATGGCCCGCGGGATGGTCGACTGCGTGCTCGTCGGCGCCGACCGGATCGCCGCCAACGGCGACGTGGCCAACAAGATCGGCACCTACGGCCTGGCCATCGCCGCCGCGCACCACGGCGTGCCGTTCGTCGTCGTCGCGCCGTCGTCCACAGTGGACAGATCGCTCGCGGACGGCACGGGCATCACCATCGAGGAACGCGACGCCCGCGAGCTCACCGAATACGCCGGCGTCGGCATCACGCCGCCGGGCGCCGAGGTGTTCAACCCCGCGTTCGACGTCACCCCGGCGGCGCTGATCACCGCCGTGGTCACCGAAAACGGCCGCTACGTCCCCTAGGGACGCGGGCCGATCTCGCGGCCGCCGTCGGTCACCAGGATCGCCATCGCCGGGCACGAGTCGGCGGCGTCGAGCACCGTCTCGTCCGCGTCGACCTCATCGGTGACCGTGCGCGCGACGGCACCGTCCAGCGCGAACACCTCGGGCATCAGGGACGCGCACATCCCCGATCCGATGCAGGTGTGTTCGTCGACCTCCACGTGCCAGCTCATGGTCACCTTCCGAGTCACCAGCCGATCGGCATCGACCGCGGTCCGCGGACGAGCATCTGCGTCTTCCACACGATATCGCCCGCGAGGTGCAGCCCGGGCAGCTCGGTGACCAACGCGCGGAGCGCCTCCTGCAGCTCGAGCCGGGCGAGCGGCGCGCCGAGGCAGTGGTGGACGCCGTGGCCGAAGCCGAGGTGGTGGCTGTCTCCGCGGTCGAAGCGCAACCGGTCCGCGTCGTCGAACTGCAGCCGGTCGCGGTTGGCCGCGCCGACCGCCACCAGCACCGGCTCGCCCGCCCGCACGAGCACCCCGCCGACCTCGATGTCTTCGGTGGCGTAGCGCGCGAACCCGGCGCCGGCGCCCAGCGGCACGAACCGCAGCAGCTCCTCGACCGCGGCCGGGATCAAGTCCGGGTCCTCCTGCAGCCGCTTCCACTGCCCGGGCTGGTCCAGCAGCGCGTAGACGAAGTTGGGGATCTGGCTCGCGGTGGTCTCGTGGCCGGCGACGAGGATGCCGACGCACAGGTCGACCAGCTCCAGCTCGGTCAGCCGGTCGCGGGTGTCGCGGGCCTCGATCAACGCCGTCATCAGGTCGTCCTGCGGCGCCGAGCGGTGTTCGGCGATCAGGCCGCGCATGTAGTCGCGCAGCTCCTCGCGGTTGCGCTCGAACTCCTCGGGGGTCAGCCCGCTGGTGGACAGCGCGGCGTCGCTCCAGACGCGGAACTTCGGCCGGTCCGCGACCGGGACGCCGAGCAGCTCGCAGATCACGGCGACCGGGATCGGCAGCGCGTAGGCGTCGACGAGGTCCGCGGTCGCTCCGGAGGCCTTCATGTCGGCGATCAGCTCGGCCGCGAGCCGGGCGACGCGCGGGCGGAGCAGCTCGACGCGGCGCATGGTGAACGCCTTCGCGACGAGCGTCCGCAGCCGCGTGTGGTCGGGCGGGTCCATCTGCAGGATGCCGCCGTCGCGCTGCACAGGCGAGCGGCGGGGAGCGTCCTTCTCCTTCTCCATCGCCCGCGAGAAACGGCGGTCCCCCAGCACGAGCCGGGCGTCGGCGTAGCGCGTGGCCAGCCAGGCGGGCTCGCCGTAGGTCATCTTGACCCGCACCATGCCGTCCGCGTCGCGGGCGGCGGCGTAGGCCTCGTTCAGGTCGAGCCCGGCCTCCTCGTTGAACGGGTACGCGAGCGCCTCGGTGTGCGTGGTGGTCATGCGGGAACCCCCCGTGGTCTCGTTTGTAAGCAACCGCTTGCTTAAAACGCTACACAGCTTCGGGGCTCACGTCGAGCGTTCCGGTGACCACGCTGCGTGCACCGCGGGCGGCTCAGCCGGCGGGCTGCCAGAGTTCGACGCGGTTGCCCTCGGGGTCGGTGACCCAGCCGAACTTGCCGACGCCGTCGAACTCCTGGGCCTCGGCCGCGACGTCGGCGCCATGCTGGCGCAGCTGCGCCAGCATGGCGTCGAGGTCGCGGACCCGGAAGTTGAGCATCGTCTGCTGGGAGCGTGCGCCGAAGTAGTCGGTGTCCGCCTCGAACGGCGCGAAGACCGTGGGGCCCGCCTCCTGCCGCCAGGCCCCGTGCTCGTCGGTGTCAAGGCCGAGTTTCTCCCGGTACCAGGCGCTGAGCGCCGCCGGATCCGCCGCGCGGAGAAAGTACCCACCGATGCCGACCACACGTTCCATGCCGCGATCCTGCCAGGTCGTGGCGCCGCGCCGGACGACGGAAAGTTTCCGGCCGGTTGTCACCATGAGCCATTGCCGAGTCACGGAAACCTAGGTTACGGTGACCTAGGTGTGGATCGAGATCCTGCTGCTGTCGAGACTGGCCCGCGAACCGATGCACGGTTACGAGCTCCGCAAGGCCGTGGAGGCCTCGACCGGCCACACCTTGTCGAACAACTCGCTGTACCCGACGCTGCGGCGCTTCGTCGACGCCGGCGCGGTGAGCCGCAGCGCGGAGGAACAGGAGGCCAAACCGCCGCGGCACGTCTACACCGTCACCGACGTCGGGCGGGAGCTGCTGCACGACATGCTCGCCGACTTCCCGGACGACCTCGCGCTCAACGAAGCCGAGTTCCTCGCCAGGGTGGGGAACTTCGGCTGGCTGCGCGAAAGCGAGCGGATACGCGTCATCGACGTCCGCGACCGCGGGCTCGCGGCCGAACACGAGCGGCTGACCCGGCTGCTCGCCGACCAGGCCGATCCGTGGAGCCGCGCCACCATGCGGCACGTCTGCGAGCAGTTCGACACCGAACGCGCCTGGCTCGCCGAACTGAAACGAGGAGCGGTTCATGACCACCACTGAAGAAACCCCTCGGCTGCCCTTCGCCCGCGCCAACGCGCTCGCGATCGCGCCGGACTACGAAGCGCTCCGGCAGCAGGCCCCGGTCAGCCGGGTGCTCACCCCCGCCGGCGACCCGGCGTGGCTGGTGACGTCGTTCGAGGAAGCCAAGGAAGTGTTCCGCGACAAGCGTTTCGGCCGCTCGCACCCGGCGCCCGAGCAGGCGTCGCGCATCTCCCACGCCGCGATCCAGGACGGCCCGAGCGGCGACTTCGACACCGAAGAGCAGGAGCACAAGCGGATGCGCCGGATGCTGGCGCCCGCCTTCTCCGCGCCGCGGATGCGCGCCCTCGGCGACCGGATCGACGAGCTGACCACCCGCTGCCTCGACGACATGCGGGCGGCGCACGACGCCCACCCCGGCGAGCCGGTCAACCTGACCGAGCTGCTCGCGTTCCCCTTGCCGGTGCTGGTGATCTGCGAGCTGCTCGGCGTCCCGTTCGCCGACCGCGAGCACTTCCGGAACCTGTCGGAGCGGATCGCCGTGATGGACGGCGGCGCCGACGCGCAGGCCGCGATGACCGAGTTCAAGGCCTACATGACCGGCCTGGCCGACGCCAAGCGCGCGAACCCGCAGGCCGACGTCATCTCCGACATGGTCGCGGTCCAGGCCGACGACCCGGCCTTCACCGACGACGACCTCGCGCGGCTCGCCGCCGGACTGCTGTTCGCCGGCCACGAGACGACGTCCACCCGGATCGCGATGGGCGTGCTGTTCCTGCTCACCGACACCGCCCGCCGCGACCGCTTCGTGGCCGATCCCGATGGCGAGGTGAACCAGACCGTCGAGGAGATCCTGCGGATGACGGCCACCAGCGGCACCGGCCTGCTGCGCTACGCGCACGAGGACGTCGAGGTCGCCGGGACCCGGATCATGCGCGGCGACGCCGTGCTCATCTCCAGCGACGCGGCCAACCGCGACGCCGCGGCGTTCGCCGACCCGGACGAGTTCGACCCGGGCCGCACCCCGAACGTCCACCTCGCCTTCGGCACCGGTGCGCACGTCTGCATCGGCGCCAACCTGGCCCGCACCGAGCTGCGGACGGTCTTCCCCGCTCTGTTCCGCGCCTTCCCGGACATGCGCTTGGCCGTCGGCCTCGACGACATCGCCGTCCGCGTGAACCGCGTCGCGGGCGGCGTCGACCGCGTCCCCGTCACCTGGTGAGGAGCACCCCGTGAAGATCAGCGTCGACACCGGGAAGTGCGTCTCGTCGGGCCAGTGCGTGCTGCTGGCGCCGGAGACGTTCGACCAGAACGAAGACGACGGCACGGTGGTCCTCCTCGCGGAGGAGCCGCCGGCCGGTGAGCGGGACGCGGCGCGCCAGGCGGAGCTGACCTGCCCGGCCGCGGCGATCCGGCTCGCCGAGGCCTGACCGCACCGCACCCGCGTCCGGTTTGCCGGTTAACCTTCAGCGGTGACCGAACAGCCGGGCCGGAAGCGGGACGCCGCCGCGACGCGGCTGGCGCTGCTCGACGCCGCCGCGGACCTGTTCGCCGACCGCGGTTTCGACCGGACCACCGTGCGGGACATCGCGAAGGAAGCAGGCGCCAACCAGTCGCTGCTCTTCCGCTACTTCGGCAGCAAAGAGGCGTTGTTCGAGGCGGTCATCGCGCGGAACACGCGGGAGCAGATCGCCTCGAACTCGCCGGAACGGCTGTTCAGCGCGACGTTGCGCGCCATGCTGGAACCGGGCGGCGAGCGCAACCGCACCCTGGAGACGTACCTGCGGTCACCGGGCAGCGACAGTGCCGCGGCCGCGATGCGGCAGGAGCTGGGCCGCGAGTACGCCGGCACGCTGGCGGGCCTGACCGACGCACCGGACGCCGAGCTGCGCGCCGACCTCGCGCTGGCCTGGCTGCTGGGCATCGGCCTGGTCCGCGAGGTCACCGCGAAGGAGCCCCTGGCCAGCGCGGACCCGGACGACATCTGCCGCCTGGTGCTCGCCGCCACCCGGACCTTGCTGGAGCGCACGGAATAACGCTCGAGCAAGGCGGCACTTTCACGTGAAAGTGCCGCCTCGTCAGGGCAACGCGCGCCGCAGCAGTTCCGCCAGGTGCAGTGCCTGGCGGCCCGACTCCTGGGCGATCTGGGTCCGGCAGCTGAAGCCGTCGGAGACGACGACCGTGTCTTCCGAAGCTGCGCGGATCGCCGGGAGCATGCGGTCCTCCGCCACCGCCTTCGAGACGTCGTAGTGGCCGCGCTCGAAGCCGAAGTTGCCCGCCAGGCCACAACATCCCGAGTCGAGCGTCGTGTTGCGGACGCCCGCCGCCGCCATCGCCGACTCGTCGGCCGTGAAGCCGAGGACCGCGTGCTGGTGGCAGTGGACCTGGGTGATCGTGTCGACGTCCAAGGCCGCGAACGGGATCGTGGCGCGCTCCAGCAGCTCCGCGAAGGTGGCCGTCCGAGCTGCCAGCAACGACGCGCGCTCGTCGTCCGGCAGGAGCGCCGGGAGGTCGCCGCGGAACAGCGCCGTGCAGCTCGGCTCCAGCCCGGCGACCTCGTACCCCGCGTCGAGGTAGGGCGCCAGCACGTCCAGGGTCCGGCGCAGCACCCGGCGGGCGACGTCGAGCTGGCCGGTCGAGACCCACGTCAGTCCACAGCAGACACCGCGGTCGGGCAGCACGACGTCGTAGCCGGCCGCGGTCAGCACCTCGTGGGCCGCGTCGAGGACGGACGGCGTCAGGTAGTTGTTGAACGAATCCGGCCACAGCACGACTTTCCGGTCGCCGGAAGCCCGGCGCCGCAGGTCGGCCCGCGCCGTCGTGAACGGCTTCCGCGCGAACTCCGGCAGCGCGCGTTCCGGCGCGATCCCGCCCAGCCGTTTCAGCAGGCCGGACAGCCGCGGCGAGCGGCCGACGGCGTTGGCCAGCCGCGGCGCCCGCGCGCTGGCCCGCAGCCACAGCGGCAGCCAGCCCATCGAGTAGTGCGCCGCCGGGCGCAGCCGCCGCCGGTAGTGCTGGTGCAGGAACTCCGCCTTGTACGTCGCCATGTCGACGTCCACCGGGCAGTCCGACAGACATCCCTTGCAGGACAAGCACAAGTCGAGCGCGTCGTGGACCTCGGCGGAGCGCCAGCCGTCCGTGATGACCTCGCCGTCGAGCATCTCCGCGAGCAGGTGCGCCCGCCCGCGCGTCGAGTGCTGCTCCTCGCGGGTGGCGCGGTAGCTCGGGCACATGACGCCGCCGCCGCTGGTGTTGCGGCACTTCCCGACGCCGACGCAGCGGCGCATCGCCTGCCCGAAACTCCCCCGGTCCTCCGGGTAGCCGAGCACCGTGACGTCCTCGATGGACAGTGGTGCCGGGCGCACGCGCAGGTTCGCGTCGACCTTGCGCGGCTCGACGATGATGCCGGGGTTCATCCGCCCGGCCGGGTCGAAGATCGCCTTGAACCGCGCGAAGACGGCCATCATCTCCGGGCTGTACATCCGGGACAGCAGCTCCGAGCGGGCCTGGCCGTCGCCGTGTTCGCCGGACAGGGAGCCGCCGTGCGCCGCGACGAGGTCCGCGGCCTCTTCGAGGAACCGCCGGAACCCGGCGATCCCTTGCTGTGACAAGAGATCGAAGTCCAGCCGCAGGTGCAGACAGCCCTCGCCGTAGTGGCCGTAGACGACGCTCTTGCGCCCGTGCGCGCGCATGAGGTCCTTGAACTCGCGCAGGTACGCGCCGAGCCGCTCGGGCGGGACGGCCGCGTCCTCCCAGCCCGGCCACGCCTCGGAGCCGTCCGCGAGCCGGGTCGCCAGGCCCGCGCCCTCCTCGCGGATCCGCCACAGCTTGCGCTGCGCGACCGGGTCGTCCAGCACGACGGACCCGGTCAGCTCCAGCGACGCGGCCAGCGCGCGGGCGCGTCCGGCGGCCTCGGCCGGGTCCGCGCCGGCCAGCTCGACGAACAGCCACGCGCCGCCCGGCGGCAGGTCGTTTCCGCGGCCGGGGAGCATCGCGACCAGCTCGGCGTCGACGCCTTCGACGGTCAGCGGCGACCACGGCAGGATCGACGGCACCGCGTCGGCCGCCGCGATGTCGGACGGGAAGCCCAGCACGGCCAGCACCCGGTGCCGCGGCAGCTCAGCCAGCGCGACCGTCGCCTCCAGCACGGTGACGCACGTGCCCTCCGAGCCGACCAGCGCCTTGGCGACGTCGAAGCCGTTCTCCGGCAGCAGGTGCTCCAGGCCGTAGCCGGAGACGCGCCGCGGCCACGTCGAAAGTTCCTTGCGCAGCAACGCCAGGTTGTCCCGCACCAGCGCGCGCAGCTCGTCGAAGACCCGGCCCTCGGTGGGCTCGCCCGGGCCGAGCCGCAGCCGCGTGCCGTCGTAGAGCAGGACGTCGAGCGAGCGCACGACGTCGACCGTGCGGCCCCACGCCACCGAGTGCGAGCCGCACGCGTTGTTGCCGATCATCCCGCCGATCGTGCAGCGGCTGTGCGTCGAGGGGTCCGGGCCGAACCGCAGCCCGTGCGGCGCCGCGACGGCTTGGAGGTCGTCGAGCACGGTCCCGGGCAGCACCCGCGCGAGCCGCGTCTCCGGGTCGAGCGAAAGCACCCCGCCGACGTGCCGCGAGGTGTCGATCACCAGCCCGGGCCCGCACGCGTTCCCGGCGACGCTGGTGCCGCCGCCGCGGGCGATCACCGGCAGGTCCCGGGCGCGGGCGGCGGCGACCGCGGCGACGACGTCGTCGACGGTCTCCGGCAGCACGACGCCCCAGGGCACGTGGCGGTAGTTGGAGGCGTCGGTCGTGTACAGCGCGAGCGTGGCGGTGTCGGTGAGGATCTCCACGCCCCCATTCAAGTCGATCGGTGGCACGATCCGCTGTGTGACGATCGACTTGCACGCCCACAGCACGGCCTCGGACGGCACGACCCCGCCCGCGGACCTGCCCCGGCTGGCGGCCCGGGCGGGCCTGACCGTGGTCGCGCTCACCGACCACGACACGTTCGCCGGCCTGGCTCTTGCGGCGCCCGCCGCCGCGGAAGCCGGGGTCGAGCTGGTGCCCGGCGTCGAGATCTCCTGCCGGCTCGACGACGCCGAGGTGCACCTGCTCGGCTACTTCGCCGACCCGGCGGACGCGTCGCTGGCGGCCGAGCTGGAGCTGATCCGCACCGACCGCGCCCGCCGCGCGGTCCGGATGGTGGACCGCTGCCGCGAGCTGGGCGCGCCGATCACGCTGGCCCAGGTGGAGGCGATCGCCGCCGGCGCCCCGCTTGGCCGCCCCCACATCGCGGCGGCCCTGGTGGCGGCGGGCGTGGTGACGGACGCGTTCACGCCGGACTGGCTCGCCGACGGCGGCCGCGCGGACGTCCCGAAGCACGTCCTGCCCACGACGGACGCGATCGCCCTGGTCCGCGCGGCCGGCGGCACGGCGGTGCTGGCCCACCCGCGCTCGTCGAAGCGCCGGGCGGAGGTGTCGGACGCTCAGCTGGCGACGTTGGCCGCGGCAGGACTGGCCGGGCTGGAAGCGGACCACCCGGAGCAGCCGCCGGAGGTCGGGCGGCGGCTGCGGGAGGTGGCGGCGGAGCTGGGGCTGCTGACGACGGGCTCGAGTGACTTCCACGGCGACCGCAAGCCGGTCCGGCTGGGCGACTTCACGACGGCGCCCGAGGTGCTGGCCGCCCTGCGCCCGGCCGCCGTGCCATGAGGGGCACCCTCAGGGCGCTCAAGTCCCTGAGGGTGCCCCTCACGACCTCCGGCTTCAGCGAGGGCTGGGCGCCGTAAGACGGCGCTCGGCCAGCGCGGCCGCCTCCCGCAACGGCGTCGTCGAGTGCGCCTGTGCGGCCGTGAGGATGCCCTCCACCGTCCCTTCGATCGACTCGACGCGGGCCAGCGCGGCGTCGTGGTCCAGGCCCTCCGCCTCCCGCGAAAGCGTGTACAAGATCCCGCCCGCGCTCGCGACGTAGTCCGGCACCCACAGCACGCCCCGGGCGGCCAGCGCGTCCGCGACGGCGTCGTCGGTCAGCTGGTTGTTCGCCGGGCCCACCACCAGCGGCGTGTCGAGCCGGGCCACGCTCTCCGGGCTCAGCACGCCGCCCACCGCCGCCGGGATGACGACGTCCGCCGTCAGGGTGAGCGCTTTCTCCGGCGGGACCCACTCGAAGCCGCGAGCCTCGGCACGCTTCGCCGGGTCGACGTCCGAGACCACCACCGACGCACCCGAAGCCTGCAGGCTCGCGGCCAGGTGGGCCCCGACCGCGCCGTAGCCGCTGATCACCACCCGGCGGCCGGCCATCGAGCGTGTGCCCGACGCCGCCCGCAGCGCGGCGAGGACGCCGAGCGCCGTCGGGCCGCTCGACGAGCCCGTGCCGCCCGCGGACTCGGGTGTGCAGAACGCGTGCGGCGAGACCTCGCGCAGCACCAGCATGTCGGCCGGGCCGGTGCCGACGTCCGGGCCCGCGAGGTACGCGCCGTCGAACGAGGCGATCAGCTCGGCGTGGTCCAGAAGGACGTCCCGCCGTTCCGCCGGAGAGAGCACCCGGCCGGGCTCCAGCGCGATGACGCTCTTCGCGCCGCCGAAGTCGAGGCCGGCGACCGCGCACTTCGCGGTCATCGCCGCCGAGAGGCGCAGGACGTCGTCGACGGCGTCGGTCAGGCTCGGATAGGCCTTGAGGCGGCAGCCGCCGACGGCCGGGCCGAGGACGCTCGAATGGATCGCGACCATCGTGGTGACGCCGGATCGGCGGCCACGACGGGCGATGAGCTGCTCATGTGCGGTCATGGGCACTGAAGTTAGAGTGATCGTCGGCGATGTCGACGTGTCGCCGAACTAAATTCGGCAATCACGAGGAGCACCCGGTGCTGGACGAACTTGATTCGGCGATCGTGCGCCTGCTGCAGGAGGACGCCCGGCAGACCAACCGCGAGATCGCCCGGAAGGTCGGCATCGCGCCGTCGACGTGCCTCGAACGGATCCGGCTGCTGCGGGAGCGCGGCGTCATCCGCGGTTACCACGCCGACATCGACCTCGCGAGCCTCAACCGCGGCGTCCGGGCCCTGGTCGCGGCGCAGGTGCGGCCGCTGAGCCGGGCCGTCATCGACACCTTCCAGCGCTCGATCGCCGAACTGCCGGAGGTGTTGTCGGTGTACGTGACCGCGGGTAGCGACGATTTCCTGATCGAAGTCACCGCCCCCGACATCGACGGGCTGCACGCCTTCCTCACCGACCGCCTCGCGATCCGCCGGGAGATCGTCGGCTTCCGCACTTCGATCATTTTCCGGCACCTGCGCAAGACGACGTTGGAACCACTGGCCTAAGGGGTACCCGGACGAAGACTGCGCATCACCCCTGAATACACCCCCTGAATACCCGGATTCGCACGCTGAGAGGGGAAACTGCCGGTGGTGAAGCGTCTAATGAAAACGACGGAAGGAGGCACCGCCATGATCACCACGTTGAACCATCGTGAGCGGGCCACACTGAGAGCCGTGGCCGAGGGTCACGCCGAAATCAGCTGCAGCTGCGAGCCCGACCTCTTCATCGACGGCCTGAGCTGCTGCGATCAGTCCACCGTGCACCGGCTGGCCCGCCTGGGCCTGATCGCGCCGGCCCGCCCGGGCAAGTGCGGCCAGCGCGTCCCGGCACTACTCACCGAAGCCGGTTCGCAAGCACTGGGTGAGGTCTTCGCGACCGCCGCGTAATTGCGTTGCCGCGCAGTGGGGGCCCTGCCAGCATCGCCCGAATGCACGTATTCCTCGAGACCGAGCGGCTGATCCTGCGCCGGTTCACCGAGAGCGACGCCGACGCGCTGTTCGACCTCTACGACGACGCCGCGGTGATGAAGTACATCGACGGGGGCCGGCCGGCGGATCGCACGGAGATCGTCACCCTCGACCTCCCCGCGTTCCTCGGCTACTACGAGCGGTTCCCCGGTTACGGGTTCTGGGCCGCGATCGAGAAGAGCACGGGCGATTTCCTGGGCTGGTTCCACTTCCGGCCGCGGCCGGCGGACCCGCCCGACGAGCCCGAACTGGGGTACCGGCTGCACCGAGCGGCCTGGGGCAAGGGCTACGGCACCGAAGGCTCGATGGCGTTGCTCGCGAAAGGCTTCGACGACCTGGGGGTCAAGCGCGTCACGGCGTTCACCATGACGGTGAACCAGCGCTCGCGGCGCGTCATGGAAAAGCTGGGGATGACGCTCATCCGCACGTACTTCGACGAGTTCCCGGAGCACGACCTCGCCCCGGGCGCGGAACACGGCGAAGTCGAGTACGCGATCACGCGCGAGCAGTGGGGGTCGCGGTCGTGAGTGTTCAGGGCGGTTAGAACCGCCCTAAACACTCACGACGAGCTGCGGCAGAAGGCTCAGCCGTGGACCTCGAACTCGTAGATCCGCGCCGCGCCGTTGCCGTCGTTGGCCGCGGTGGTGATGTTCAGCTTCACGTAGCGGGCCGACCTCGCGGTGATCGGGTGGTACGTGCGGCTGGCCCGGGAGCCGGTCACGGACGCGACCGTCGTCCAGTTCGTGCCGTCGGTCGACGTCTGGATCGTGAACGCCCCGGTGTTCCAGGCCGTGGTCTCACCGCCGAGGCCCGCGTGCTCGACCACGAACGACGACACGTTCTGCGCCGACCCCAGGTCCACCTGGAGGAACTTCGTGGCGGCCGTGGTGCAGAACTTGCTGTTGTTCATCAGGCTGCCGTCGACGGCGTTGCCCGCGCCCTCGGCCGAGTTGCACGCCGCCGAGCCCGTGGCGGCCTTGCCCTGCGCCAGGTTCGTGCCGAGGTTCGGCGCGGCGGCCGGCGGCGTGAAGCCGTCGTTGTACGACGGCGGGACGTCCGCCGCGTTCGTGCCCCACGCGCTCGGCGACGAGCCCATCGTGTAGTTCAGCGTCGACGCGCCCGCGATGTCGCCGTAGCGGATCCACGACTTCGTCGTCGCGGTCCCGTTGACGCTCAGGCTCTGCACGTACTGCGAGCCCTGGCCGGCGCCACTGCCGTTGATCTGGATCGTCCCGCTCGGGCGGATGATCGAAACCGCCGGGAACAGCGGGCCGTGCAGGGCCAGGACGTCCGCGCCCGGCGTCGCCGGGTACATCCCCAGCGCGGCGAAGACGTACCACGCCGAGGTCGCGCCGAGGTCGTCGTTGCCGGGCTCGCCGCCCGCGCCGGTGGTGAACGACTCGTTCATCACGCGCCGCACCGCCGAACTGGTGCCCTGCGGGTGGGCGGCGTAGTTGTACGCCCACGGCACGCCGTGCTCGGGCTCGTTGCCGATGTAGAAGTACGGCTGGGTGAGGCCGCCGTTGAGCTGCGTGAAGTGGTGGTCCAGCCGCTGGACGGCGGTCTTCGCGCCGCCCATCAGGTTGATCAGGCCCTGGTAGTTGTAGGGCACCATCCAGGTGTACTGCGACGGGTTGCCTTCGGTGTAGCCGCTGTTGCTCGACGGCACGACCGGCCAGGCGAACGTGCCGGTGCTGCCCCGCGGCTGGATGTAGCCGGAGTCGGTGCCGTACACGTTCTGCCACCACTGGGCGCGCTGCATGTAGGTGTTGTACTTCGTGGTGTCACCGACGGCTTTCGCGAACTGCGCCACCGCGAAGTCCGACGCCGAGTACTCGAGCGAGTCCGACGGGTCCTCGGTGACGTAGTGCCGGCTGACGTACCCGGACTGGCGCCCGCGGATCGCCTGCCCCTGCGCGGCGCCGCCGTTGGAGCTCTTGTCCATCAGCGTCAGCGCGGCCGCCGTGTCGAAACCGCGGACACCGAAGGCGTACATGCTGCCGACGACGATCGGTCCGGGGTCCCCGGTCATCACGAAGTGCTCGTTGTTGTTGTGCGACCACTTGGGCAGCAGCCCGCCCTGCTGGCCGTCGAGCACCATCGACTTCGCGATGTCGCTGGCTTCGTTGGGCGCGACCAGCCCGATCAACGCCGCCCACGACCGGTAGATGTCCCAGCCGGAGTAGTTCTGGTACACGGTGTGCGTCGCGGTGTGGATCGCCTGGTCGAACCCGCGGTACTGGCCGTTGGTGTCGCTGGCGATGTTCGGGTTCTGGAACACGTGGTACAGCGCCGTGTAGAACTTCTGCAGGTCCGCGGCCGCGCCCCCGGTCACCTGGACGCGGTTGAGGATGGTGTTCCAGCTCGTGTCGGCCGCGGCGCGGACCCCGGCGAAGTCGAACCCGGGGTTCTCGGCCGCGAGGTTCGCCTGCGCGTTGGCCAGGCTGACGAACGAGATGCCGACCTTCGCCTGCACGGTCGTGTTGCTCGAGGTGTCGAAGGTGACGTAGCCGCCGGAGTTCGTGCCGCTGGTGCTCGCGGACCCGGCGCTCACCGTCCCGCCGAGCCAGGTGCCGAAGCCGCTGGGCGCGCGGTCGAACTGGACCACGTAGAAGATCTGGTAGGTCTTCGACGACCCGCAGAAGCCGCCGCCGGTCACCGTGCCGGTGAGCTGGCTGCCGCTGATGGCGATCGACCCGTTGCGGTTGCCGGTCGCGCTGCGGCCGGTGTTGACGAGCAGCCGCGCGGTCGTCGTGTTCGGGTAGGTCAGCTTCATGGAGCCGGACCGCTGGGTGGCGGACAGTTCGACGGTGGTGTTGTAGTTGTCGAGCTTGTTCTTGTAGTAGCCGGGCGCGGCCGACTCGTTCGCCTTCGTGTAGCGCCCGGCGTACCCGGTCCAGCCGGTGCCCGGCGACGTCCCGATCGCGCCGGTGATCGGCAGCAGGCCGAGGTCCTCGTTGTTGGGGCAGCCGGCGCCGTTGAAGTGGGTGAGGCTGAACTCTTCGATGCTGGTGTCGCTGTAGCGGTAGCCCGACGGCGACCCGGTCGGGGTGTCCGGGCTGAACTGCGTCATCCCGAACGGCACGACGGCGCCCGGGTACGTGCTGCCGCCGGCGCCGCCGGGCACCGGGTTGGGCGAGTTGCTGTTGTCCGTGCCGATGAAGGGATTCACGTACTGCGTAAGGGCGAGCGTCGCGGCGCCGGCGGCCGGAGCGGGCAGCGCGGCGAGCCCCGCGCCCACGAGGACCGCGGCGAGCGCCGCTCCCCGAAGCCGTCTCCTGAACCTTGACAGTGGTCCGGACATGGAACCTTCCTCTCCTCGGCACGCAGTGGCTGACAACGTTGTCAATCGGCCCGAAAGCTGCACTTTCCCAGGGAAAGTGCAGCTTTTTGAGGCTCGTGAGGCTGATGTGGTGATCGAGGGTGGTGCGCGGCCCGGTTCGGGGCGGGCCGGGTGATCCGGTGGTCGGGGGAAGGACATGGTGCCACGGGCGAATACCTCCGCGGTAGCACCGAAAGTCCGAATCCCCCTTGTGCGCCAACCGAATGCGCGTGCTGTCAGCCCACTAGCCGGTGGTGGTCCGCACTCACGCGCCCCCGGTGACCCACTGCTCGCCGAGTTCGACGGCGTTCGCTTCGCCGCCGGTGAGGTCGGCCAGCCGGCTCGCGAACACTTCGGACTCGCCGGGCGCCAGGCCGATCTCGAAGCGGGCCAGCTCGTCGAAGCGCGTCGCGCGCAGGACGTACCGCGACGCGCGCAGGTCGTTCTCCAGCCGGCCCGCGCGGTCGTAGCTCACGGCGACCTCAACCACTTGGAGTCGACGGTGTTCTAGTACGCCTACTACGTCGATCGCTTGTGCCACAGCCTGTCCGTACGCGCGGATGAGCCCGCCCGCGCCGAGCAACACCCCGCCGAAGTAACGCGTCACGACCGCGACCGTGTCCGTCAACTCCCGGCGGCGCAGCACTTCCAGCATCGGCGTGCCCGCGGTGCCCGCCGGCTCCCCGTCGTCACTGGAACGCCGGGTCCGTCCATCCGGGCCGAGAACGAAGGCGAGACAGTGGTGCCGGGCGCCCGGTCCGGCGCGCCGCCGGCCCGCGATGAACGCGCGCGCGGCCTCCTCCGACGTCACCGGAGCGAGCGCGCAGAGGAAGCGGGAGCGCTTGATCTCGACCTCGTGGCTGCCCTCCCGAGCCACGGAGAGATAACGATCAGTCATCGGCCGGGTTCACCATGTACCCAGCTTCTCACCCCGGAGCCGGGCACCGGCACCCGCCTCGGACCACTTGAGACGGACGTTTCCGCAGGTCAAGGCGATATTTTCCGCAGCGGAGGGAGACGCGGCCTGGCATATGGGACTGCCCCCGTGCCCGTCAACGCAAGCGTGGCATTTCCCACCCGGGGGCGACGACGTATGTCGATAACAGCGAATTCACACTATCGTCATAAGACCCGGCGAACCCGGGAGTAACACCGCGCGCTCCGGCTGACCCCCACCACAGTGGTCTGCCTCTGCGCGCACGCAGTACCGAACACGTTCGGCTGCCCAGTGTTGTGCGGCCTCCCAGATGACCCGCGTCCGGTTTCCGGGCTCCTTCGGTGACGCCGACCAGCCCGGCCGATACCTCGCGGCATCTTGCACCTCGACAACAGCAACTGTTCTCGACTGACCATCGCGGTACCGGACCACTTCGTTAACCGGTTCAGTTCGAACCACTCGATGAGGTGAGTACCGGTCACGCCAACGCCTTGGGAGGCGGCCAGCCGTGACCCACCGTGCCAGTGCCCTCCCCCCGTCGGGGGAGCAGCTCAGCAACGCCGAGGCCAAGGGCCTCTACCGGAGCGAATACGAACACGACGCCTGCGGTGTCGCGTTCGTCGCCGACCTCACCGGACGCCGGGATCATGCCATCGTCGCGAAGGCCCTGGTCGCGTTGCGCAACCTGGAACACCGCGGGGCGCGGGGCGCCGAACCGGATACCGGGGACGGCGCCGGGCTCCTGATCCAGATCCCGGACGAGTTCTTCCGCGAAGTCGTCGATTTCGCCCTGCCCGAACCGGGCACCTACGCCGTGGGCACCGCTTTCCTGCCCCAGGACGAAAAACGCCGCGGCCGGGCCATGACGACCATCGAGCGCATCGCGGCCGAAGAGGACATGCGCGTGCTCGGCTGGCGCGAGCTGCCGGTCAACCCCGAGCACTGCGGGCCGACCGCGGCCGAGACGATGCCGCACTTCACGCAGCTGTTCCTGGCCGCGCGGCGCCCGAAGCCGGAGCACGCCGACCCGCTGTCGATCGAGCGCAGCGCGTTCTGCGTCCGCAAGCGCGTGGAGCACGAGCTGGCCGCGGAAGACGTCTACTTCCCCAGCCTGTCCTCGCGCACGATCGTCTACAAAGGAATGCTCACCGAGCCCCAGGTCGAGCGGTTCTTCGCCGACCTGACCGACGAGCGCGTCACCAGCGCCATCGGCCTGGTGCACTCCCGCTTCTCCACCAACACGTTCCCGTCGTGGCCGCTGGCGCACCCCTACCGGTACGTCGCGCACAACGGCGAGATCAACACCCTGCGCGGCAACCGCAACTGGATGGACGCCCGCGAGGCGCTGCTCGAGACCGACCTGATCCCGGGCGACCTCAAGCGCATCTACCCGGTGATCACCCGCGGGGCCAGCGACTCGGCGAGCTTCGACGAGGTCCTGGAGCTGCTCCACCTCGGCGGCCGGTCGCTCCCGCACGCGGTGCTGATGATGATCCCCGAGGCCTGGGAGAACCACCAGGAGATGGACCCGGCGCGCCGCGCCTTCTACGAGTTCCACTCGACGCTGATGGAGCCGTGGGACGGCCCGGCGCTGGTCGCCTTCACCGACGGCAGCCAGATCGGCGCGGTGCTCGACCGCAACGGCCTGCGTCCCGGGCGCTACTGGGTCACCGACGACGGCCTCGTCGTACTCGCCTCCGAGGTCGGCGTGCTCGACATCGACCCGGCGACGATCGTCCGCAAGGGACGGCTCGAGCCCGGCCGGATGTTCCTGGTGGACACCGAGGCCGGCCGGATCGTCGAGGACGAGGAGATCAAGGGCGAGCTGGCCACCGCGCACCCGTACGACGAGTGGGTCGAGGCCGGGCTGCTGCAGCTCGACGAGCTGCCCGAGCGCGACCGCGAGGTCCCGCT
Source organism: Amycolatopsis sp. NBC_01286 (assembly GCF_035982555.1). Classification (NCBI taxonomy): domain Bacteria; kingdom Bacillati; phylum Actinomycetota; class Actinomycetes; order Pseudonocardiales; family Pseudonocardiaceae; genus Amycolatopsis; species Amycolatopsis sp. NBC_01286. Next base: position 4,612,879 of record NZ_CP108428.1, on the reverse strand, counting down.
GCACGCCACGCTCGTGCGCCGGCAGCAGGCGTTCGGCTACACCGAGGAAGACCTCGAAACCATCCTCGAACCGATGGCCCGCACCGCCGCGGAGCCGATCGGGTCGATGGGCAACGACTCGCCGCTGGCGTCGCTCTCCAGCCGGTCGCGGCTCATCTTCGACTACTTCATCCAGCTGTTCGCCCAGGTCACGAACCCGCCGCTGGACGCGATCCGCGAGGAGCTGGTGACGGCGCTGGGCGCGCAGATCGGCGCCGAGCCGAACCTGCTCGTCGGCAACTCGGCGTCGTGCCGCCGGATCGCGCTGCCGTTCCCGGTACTCGACAACGACCAGCTCGCCAAGCTGGTGCACGTCAACGACGACGGCGACCTGCCCGAGTTCCAGGCCGTCACCGTACTCGGCCGGTACAACGTGCACGGCGGCGGCGAGGCCCTGGTCAAGCGGCTCGACGAAATCCGCACCGAGGTGTCGGAGGCGATCGAGGACGGCGCGCGGGTGATCGTGCTGTCCGACCGCGGCACCGACGAGGACCACGCGCCGATCCCGTCGCTGCTGCTGACCGGCGCGGTGCACCACCACCTCGTCCGCGAGAAGACGCGCACGCAGGTCGGCCTCGTCGTCGAGGCCGGCGACGCGCGCGAGGTGCACCACATCGCGCTGCTCGTCGGCTACGGCGTCGCCGCGGTCAACCCGTACCTCGCGATGGCGACCGTCGAGGAGATGGCCCACCAGGGCCTGATCCCGGGCGTGACGCCGAAGGAGGCGACCCGGAACCTGATCAAGGCGCTGGGCAAGGGCGTCCGCAAGACGATGTCCAAGATGGGCGTCTCGACCGTCGCGTCCTACACCGGCGCGCAGATCTTCGAGGCGATCGGGCTCGGCGAAGAGGTCATCGAGAACTGCTTCACCGGCACGACCTCGCGCCTCGGCGGCGTCGGCTTCGACACCCTGGCCGAAGAGGTCGCGAAGCGGCACCAGTACGCGTTCCCGGCCGACGGCGTCCGCGCCGCCCACCGCCAGCTGGAGACGGGCGCGGATTACCAGTGGCGCCGCGAGGGCGAGCCGCACCTGTTCAACCCGCAGACCGTGTTCAAGCTCCAGCACTCCACCCGGTCCGGGAAGTACGACGTCTTCAAGGAGTACACGAAGGCCGTCGACGACCAGGCCGAGAAGCTGCTGACGCTGCGCGGGCTGTTCGGCTTCAAGTACGGTGAGCGGCCGCCGGTGCCGATCGACGAGGTCGAACCGGTCTCCTCGATCGTCAAGCGGTTCGCCACCGGCGCGATCTCCTACGGCTCGATCTCGATGGAGATGCACCAGACCCTCGCCATCGCGATGAACCGCCTCGGCGGGAAGTCCAACACCGGCGAAGGCGGCGAAGACGCGGAGCGACTGTACGACCCGGAGCGGCGAAGCGCCGTGAAGCAGGTCGCTTCAGGCCGCTTCGGCGTCACGAGCGAGTACCTCGTCAACGCCGACGACATCCAGATCAAGATGGCGCAGGGCGCGAAGCCCGGTGAAGGCGGGCAGCTGCCCGGCGCGAAGGTGTACCCGTGGATCGCGAAGACGCGGTACTCGACACCGGGTGTCGGCCTCATTTCGCCGCCGCCGCACCACGACATCTACTCGATCGAGGACCTCGCCCAGCTGATCCACGACCTGAAGAACGCCAACCCGGCCGCGCGCATCCACGTGAAGCTCGTGTCCGAGGTCGGCGTCGGCACGGTCGCGGCGGGCGTCTCGAAGGCGCACGCCGACGTCGTGCTCATCTCGGGTCACGACGGCGGGACCGGCGCGTCACCGCTGTCGTCGATCAAGCACGCCGGCGGCCCGTGGGAGCTGGGCCTGGCCGAGACGCAGCAGACGCTGCTGGCCAACCGGCTGCGCGACCGGATCGTCGTGCAGACCGACGGCCAGCTCAAGACCGGCCGCGACGTCGTCATCGCGGCGCTGCTCGGCGCCGAGGAGTTCGGGTTCGCGACCGCGCCGCTGGTGGTGTCGGGCTGCATCATGATGCGCGTCTGCCACCTCGACACCTGCCCGGTGGGCGTCGCGACGCAGAACCCGAAGCTGCGCGAGAAGTTCAGCGGCAAGGCCGAGTACGTCGTCAACTTCTTCGAGTTCATCGCCCAGGAGGTGCGGGAGTACCTGGCGGAGCTGGGCTTCCGAACGATCGCCGAGGCCGTCGGGCACGCGGAGTTCCTCGACAAGCGCAAGGCCGTCGACCACTGGAAGGCGGCCGGGCTGGACCTGTCGCCGATCTTCCACGTGCCGGACATGGCCCCGGCCGGCCTGCGCCTGCAGCAGACGCAGCAGGACCACGGGCTGGAGAAGGCGCTCGACAACACGCTGATCCAGCTCGCCGAAGGCGCCCTCAACTCGGGTGACAAGGTGCGGCTGGAACTGCCGGTGCGCAACGTGAACCGGACCGTCGGCACCATGCTCGGCTCGGAGCTGACCAAGCGGTGGGGCGGCGAAGGGCTGCCGGACGACACCATCGACGTCACCTTCACCGGGACCGCGGGCCAGTCGTTCGGCGCGTTCGTGCCGAAGGGCATCACGCTGCGGCTCTACGGCGACGGCAACGACTACGTCGGCAAGGGTCTCTCCGGCGGCCGGCTGATCGTGCGCCCGTCCAAGGAGGCGCGCTACGCCGCCGAGGAGCACATCATCGCCGGCAACGTGATCGGCTACGGCGCGACCAGCGGCGAGATCTTCATCCGCGGCAAGGTCGGCGAGCGGTTCTGCGTGCGCAACTCGGGCGCGCTGGCCGTCGTCGAAGGCGTCGGCGACCACGGCGCGGAGTACATGACCGGCGGCCGGGTGGTCGTGCTCGGGTCGATCGGCCGCAACTTCGCGGCCGGCATGTCCGGCGGCGTCGCGTACGTGCTGGACCTGCCCGCGCACCGCGTCAACCCGGAGATGGTCGACCTCGACCCGCTCGACTCCGAGGACGCGGACTTCCTGCGCGAGGCCCTCGAAAAGCACTACGACGAAACGGAGTCCGCGGTCGCGCGCGCCCTGCTCGCCGACTGGGACGCCGGCGTCGACCGGTTCGGCAAGGTCATGCCGAAGGACTACAAGCGCGTGCTCGCCGCCCAGGTGCAGGCCGAGCGGGACGGGCGCGACGTGAACGAGGCGATCATGGAGGCCGCACATGGCTGACCCCAAGGGCTTTCTGACCACCACGCGCGAAGAGCCGACGCGCCGTCCGGTCGACCTGCGGCTGATGGACTGGCGCGAGGTCTACGAGGACTTCGCGTCCACGAAGCTGGAGAAGCAGGCCGGCCGCTGCATGGACTGCGGCATCCCGTTCTGCCACCAGGGCTGCCCGCTCGGGAACCTCATCCCGGAGTGGAACACGCTGGTGTGGCGGGAGGACTGGCAGCAGGCGGCCGACCGGCTGCACGCGACCAACAACTTCCCGGAGTTCACCGGCACCCTGTGCCCGGCACCGTGCGAAACCGCGTGCGTGCTGGGGATCAACGACGATCCGGTGACCATCAAGCGCGTCGAGATCTCGATCATCGACCGCGCCTTCGCCGAGGGCTGGGTGACGCCGGAGGTGCCGGCCGCGCGCACCGGCAAGAAGGTCGCGGTCGTCGGGTCCGGCCCGTCGGGTCTTGCCGCGGCGCAGCAGCTCACGCGCGCGGGCCACAGCGTCGTGGTCCTCGAGCGGGCCGACAAGATCGGCGGGCTGCTGCGCTACGGCATTCCCGAGTTCAAGATGGAGAAGCACCGCCTGGACCGCCGGCTCGCGCAGATGGAAGCCGAGGGCACGGAGTTCCGGACGTCGGTGAACGTCGGCGTGGACCTGTCGGTCGCCGAGCTGCAGTCGTCGTACGACGCGGTGGTGCTGGCCGGTGGCGCCACGGACTGGCGCGACCTGCCGATCCCCGGCCGCGAGCTCGACGGCATCCATCAGGCGATGGAGTTCCTCCCGCCGGCCAACCGGGTCGCGTCGGGTGACCTCGAGTCGTCGCCCTTCGACGCCTCGGGCCTCGACGTCGTCGTCATCGGCGGCGGCGACACAGGCGCGGACTGCGTCGGGACGTCCCACCGCCAGGGCGCGCGGTCGGTGACGCAGCTGGAGATCATGCCGCGGCCGCCGGAGGCCCGCTCGGACGCCCACCCGTGGCCGACCTACCCGATGATCTACCGGGTGTCCTCGGCGCACGAAGAGGGCGGCGAGCGACTGTACTCGGTGAACACGCAGGAGTTCGCGGCCGACGCCGACGGCCGGGTGCGCGCGCTGAAGCTGGTCGAGGTGCGCAACGAGGGCGGCAAGTTCGTCCCGGTCCCCGGTTCCGAACGCGAGCTGCCGGCGCAGCTGGTGCTGCTGGCGATGGGCTTCCTCGGACCGCAGAAGAAGGGCCTCATCGAGGACCTGGGCGTCGAGCTGGACGCACGCGGCAACGTCGCACGCGACAAGACGTTCAAGACGAGCCTGGACAACGTGTTCGTCGCGGGCGACATGGGCCGAGGCCAGTCGCTGATCGTCTGGGCGATAGCGGAAGGCCGTTCCGCGGCCGCGGGCGTCGACGCGTTCCTGACGGGCCGCGGGATCCTGCCGGCCCCGATCGCCCCGACGGACCGCCCGCTGACGTAAGACCCGGCGCCGGCGGCGGTGCCAGAGTCGTCACCGCCGCCGGCGCTGTCCCGCCGCTCAGCCGTTCGCCGCGGCGCCGGTGGTGACTGGTGTGTTCACAGCTCGTCGAACTCGGTGCACAGCGCCCGCCGGTCGACAGGACCGTCGGCACAGCCCGCAAGTCCGGCCAGAGCGGCCACCGCCGAAACTCCTGCTTCCGTATCAGCTGTCGAGCAGCGCGCTGCCCAGCGGGGTCAGCGAGTGCAGCACCGTGTTGCGCTCCCGGTGCGTGATGATCAGCCCCGCGCGGCGCAGGACCGTCGCGTGCTTGCTGACCGCCGACGGCGTGACGCCCAGCCGCGCCGCCAGTTCGGAGGTGCTGCAGCCGACCGCCAGCACCGTCAGCGCCGCCGCGCGGGTCGGGCCGAGCAGGTCCGCCAGCGCGTTGCCGCGCACGGGCCGGGCCGCGCGGTCGGGCCCCGACCCGTAGGAAGCCTGGCGGACGCACGGGTAGAGCAGCCGCGGGATCCCGCCCGGGGCGGGCGTGACGAGCGCCGGGCACACCGAAAAGTACGTCGGCACCAGCAGCAGCCCGGTGCCCTCCGACACGGGCCCGCCGGCGGTGCGGTCGTCGGTCTCCAGCACCGGGGGCGCCCAGCGGACCATCGGACGCAACCCGGTCAGCAGCGCGTCGACGCCGCCGTGGAGCAGCACCTGCGTGCGCATCCCGAGGTCCGCGTCCACCTGGGCGCCGACGAAGTCCCAGCTCGGCGCGAGGGCCAGTTCGTGGTAGTCCTGCATGGCCTGGACCAATCGCGGCAGGCCCGCGGTGTCGCCGTCGGCGAGCGCCGTCGCCCAGCCCGGGAGCTCGTGGTCGGCCGGCGCGGTGCGCAACCCGATCTTCAGCGCCGTCGGGTCCGTCTTCAGCACCGCCGTGAGCCCCGACTCCAGGTCGTAGCGGCCCGCGGCCGGCAGCAGGAACTCCGGGAGCGGCGCGTCCGGGCGGCAGAGCCACATCAGCACGGCCGCCGAGTCCGGCAGACCCTGCCACACCCGGTGCCGCCAGCGGTTGAACGCCGACGACGCCGCGTTGCGCCCGCCGTCACGCCGTTGCAGGACCTGCAGGCTCGCGGCGAGCTCGGCCATCGGGTCGGCCGCGGCGGCGAGCCCGACGCGGATCAGGTCGTGCAACGTCAGCTCGATGCGCACCGATGGCCCCCCGGGTGTCTGTCCCCCTCTATCGGCCGCCGTACCGTTCCGTTACACCGCTGACCAGCGTCTTTGCCGCTCCGGGAAATCTACTCGACGAGGCAGGAACTCCCCTGAATGATGGCTTTCAGAGGCCCGCTTTCGGGGGTTTGAGGGTCTCGACGAGGGGGATTCGCCGGTTTTGCTATGCGCCGGGTCCATTGTGGCCCGGGGCTGGGTGGCGCCTGCCTTCTCCCCGTCATCAGGTGCCATCCAGATGCCGAAAAGGGGAACGATGACGAAGATCAAGCGACTGATGGTGACGGTCGCCGCGGCGGCGGGCCTGCTGGGCCTGGTCGCCGTACCGCAGGCCGGCGCGGCGCCGGCCGATGGCAAGGGGGATGTGAAGGTCTCTTCGCTGGCCGGGGTCACGCTCCGGCACTCGAAGGTGGCCGACGCGGCGAAGCAGCAGCGGTCCACCAACCGCGCGGCGGCCGACGTCGACCCGGGGCCGTGGCTGATCGTCTCCGCTCAGTCCGGCCGTTGCTGGGACGCGGATCTGAACACGATCGGCGCGAACGGCACGAAGGTGCAGCTCTGGGACTGCAACGACACGGCGCCGAACCAGGCGTTCTGGCTGACCCAGAACCCGGAGGGCTTCTACCGCTTCCAGAACTACCAGAGCAACCGGTACCTCGACGCCGACCTGAACACGATCGGCAAGAACGGCACCAAGGTCCAGCTCTGGGACTTCATCGCCGGTGGCAAGAACCAGTGGTGGGCGGGCACCGTCAACCCGGAGGGCTACCTGCGGCTGCAGAGCGGCGCGAGCACGCGCTACCTGACCGCCGAGGGGTCGGCCGGGACCAACGGCACGCGCCTGCAGCTGTGGGACTTCATCTCGGGCGGCACGTCCCAGTGGTGGTCCTGACCAGTTGATCGAATAGCCGCTTGAACGGAACGCGGGTCCCGGCCGGGGCCCGCGTTTCCGTTTCCGCACCGATTACGCGTTCAACTTAATCTTTCGTGTGAAACCGCCGAGCGGGTGGCGCGAAGCCGCCCGTTCGTTGCATTCTGTGTTCAGGGGACCCGGCCGGCCGCAGGGGAGGAGCCGGCCGGGTACCGCCGCTAGGCGGTTTACTTGGGGAGGGGACCCTGATGTCTGTCGATCTGTCCACCACACTGTCCTGGACCACGGCGAGCGGTGACGCCGCCACGATGCTCGGCGAGTTGCAGCCGAACATCCTCAAAGCGCACGTGCGCGACCACCTTTCCGCGTTGTTCCTGACGTTCGGCGAACCGGCGGAGGCGCGGGCGTTCCTCGTCTCGGTCACCGGGAAGATGAAGTCCGCCAAGGAACACCTCGCCGAGGTCGGCGGGTTCAAGAGCGGCGGCGCCCCCGGGACGCCGTACGTCGGCGCCGGGCTCACCGCGGCGGGCTACCGCGCGCTCGGCGTCGAGAACGTCCCGCAGGACGAGGCGTTCCTGCGGGGCATGGCGGCGCCGGACACGCGGCGGAAGCTGAGCGATCCGCCGCGCTCGACGTTCGATCCGGGCTACCACGGCGAAATCCACGCCGTCGTGCTCGTCGGCGACGCCACCGACAAAGCGATGACCGCGCGGCGCAACGAGATCCTCGACCTGCTGCCGGACTCCGTCGCCGTCGTGGCGGAGGAAACCGGGCTCGGCCGGGTCAACGCACGCGGCGAGGGCATCGAGCACTTCGGCTACGTCGACGGCCGCAGCCAGCCGTTGTTCCTCACCGAAGACGTCGACGCGGAAAAGAACAACACCGACGGCATCAACGTCTGGAATCCGGCGGCGCCGCTTTCCCAGGTATTGGTGCCCGACACCGCGGCGCCGGATCCCGGCGTGCATTTCGGCAGTTACTTCGTTTTCCGCAAGCTGGAGCAGAACGTGCGCCGGTTCAAGCAGGCGGAAGCGGACCTGGCCGACACGCTAGGCCTCACCGGCGACGACCGCGAGCGCGCCGGCGCGATGATCATCGGCCGGTTCGAGGACGGCACGCCGCTGACCACCCAGCGGGAGGACGGCGCCGAGAGCCCGGTGTCGAACAACTTCACCTTCGACAGCGACCGCGACGCGCTCAAGTGCCCGTTCCAGGCGCACATCCGCAAGACGAACCCGCGCGGCTCCGGCGGCGCCGAAGACCCCGCGGGCGAGCGGCTGCACCTGATGGCCCGCCGCGGCGTCACCTACGGCGAACGTCCGGACGACCCGAACGCGGACCTGCCGCCCGGGGCGCGCCCGAGCGGCGGGGTCGGGCTGCTGTTCATGGCCTTCAACTCCGTGCTGGGCAACCAGTTCGAGTTCACCCAGGCGATCTGGGCGGACAACCCGGGCTTCCCGATCGTCGACGGCGTCACGCCGGGCCTGGACCCGGTGATCGGCCAGGGCGCGCGCGGGCCGTCGGACTACACGGTCGACTGGGGCGGCTCGGCGCAGCGCGCGGCGGAGCCGGTGCCGCAGGCGGTGACGCTCAAGGGCGGCGAATACTTCTTCATGCCGTCGCTCGCCTTCCTACGCTCGCTCTGATTACCCGGTACCTTTACCGCTCCTGGTGAAGCGGCGAAAGGGACGGGCTTGGACCGGCACGAACGGCTCAGCGCACTGCTGGACATGGTGGGGCAGCGGGACAAGATCGACGTCGAGGCCTCCGCGGAGGAGCTCGACGTCTCCCCCGCCACGATCCGGCGGGATCTGGACCACCTGGCCGGTCGCCAGCTGCTGACCCGCACGCGGGGCGGTGCGGTGGCGAGCAACGTCGCGTACGACCTGCCGTTGCGGCACAAGGCCGCGCGCAATGCGCCGGAGAAACAGCGCATCAGCGCGGCCGCCGCACGGCTGGTCGAGCGCGGCATGGTCCTGGGCCTCAACGGCGGCACCACGAGCACGGAGGTCGCCCGCGCGCTGGCGCTGCGCCCGGAACTGGCCGAGCGCGACGGCTCGCCGGCGCTGACGGTGGTGACGAACGCGCTCAACATCGCCCACGAGCTGGCGGTCCGCCCCAATATCAAAATCGTCGTGACGGGCGGCGTGGCCCGCCAGCACTCGTTCGAGCTGACGGGCCCGCTGGCCAGCCTGTTCCTCGACCAGATCACCCTGGACCTGGTGTTCCTGGGCGTGGACGCGTTCGACCCCGAGCGCGGCGCGTACGCCCACCACGAAGGCGAGGCGAGCATCAACCGCCTGCTGGCATCCCGAGCGCGTCAGGTGGTGGTGATAGCGGACAGCGGCAAACTGGGCGGCCACGCATTCGCCCGCATCTGCGACACCACGGCGGTCCACCAGCTGATCACGGACTCGGGAGCAGACCCGGACCAGATAGCGGCCTTCACAGCGGCGGGAGTCGAGGTCGTCACAGCCTGACCGGCTGCCCGGCCGTCGGCGGTGAGGTCGCCGGGGCGGCGGCGAGGTGTCCGGGATAGCTACACCCCCAGCGGGCGGCCAAAGGCCCGTCCGCTCCGGTCGGCGTCACGCCCGTTCCTGGCCGGTGTGGAAACCCCCAGCCCCCCAGACCAGCCCCCACCACTCCCTGGGGGGCGTCCCACGTCCAGTCTATCGCCTGTGACCTGCAAAAACGGGCTCCGGCAAATCTGTGGACAACCGCCCGGCTGTGGACAAGCGACTTGACACAGCCGGGCAGATCCGTCAGAGACGTCGGAGACACAGCCGGAGCGGATCCGGAAGAGGCACAGCAGCTCCGTCAGTGCGCCGCCAGCCGGTCCAAGGCCAGCAGCCCCGCCCCCAGCCGCCCGGCCTCGTCGCCCAGCTTCGCGATCCGCAGCTCCGGCATCCGCTGGAAAGTCAGGTGCGACGCCAGCCAGTCGCGCACCGGCTCGAGCACGTAGTCCGCCGCCGTGAACAGCCCGCCGCCCAGGACGATCACCTCCGGGCCCAGCAGCGTCAGCAGCGTCCGGATACCGTGGCCGAGGCCGTCCAGCGCGTCCTGGACCACCTCCACCGCCACCTCGTCGCCGTGGCGGGCCAGGTCGACGACCTCCCGCGCGCCGTCGGCCGGGCGGCCCGTGCGCTCGGTGTAGCGGCGGGCGATCGCCGCCGCCGAGGAGATCGCCTCCAGGCAGCCGGTCGCGCCGCAGCCGCACTTCAGCGAGTGGCCGACGTCGATGTGGCCGACCTCGCCCGCCTGCCCGCCCGCGCGGTGGATGCGGCCGTCGAGCAGCAGCGCGGCCGCGATCCCGGTGCCGACCGGGATGAACGCCGCGTTCCGCGCGCCCTGGCCGGCGCCGACGCGGAACTCGGCGATGCCGCCCGCGGTGACGTCGTGGCCGAACGCCACCGGCAGCCCCAGCCGGTCCTCCAGCAGCTCGCCGAAGTGGACCTCGCGCCAGTCGAGGTTGGCGGAGAAGTGGCAGATCCGGGTCTCCTCGTCGACGATCCCCGGCACCACCACGCCGACCGCGGCCGGTGTCACTGTGCCGGCCTGCCCGGCCAGCATGTCGACGATCTCCGCCACCTGCTCGGCCAGCGCCGTGCCGTCCGCGCTGCGCGCCGTCTCGGCCCGCAGCGTCGCCTTCGGCTGCAGCTGCTCGTCGAGCAGCGCCGCCTTGATCGTCGTACCGCCCACGTCGAGGGCCGCCACCATTCGAGTCACCGGCGCATTGTCACATTGACGGGCCCGGAAGTGCGGACCTACGCTCAACCGGCAAGACGACGGAATCCGGAACGCGGTGCAAGTCCGCGCGGTCGCGCCACTGTGACCCCCGCCAGGGGGAAGCCAGACCCGGACCGTCGTATGAACCCCGATGAGGCCGCGAAAGCCCGAGGAGGCCCCCACCATGTCGCAAGCGGCAGTCCCCGCCGTTCCGCTCCCGGTCCGGATCCCGATCCGTGAGATCGTCCCGTGGGCGGTGTTCGTGGTGCTCCTCGCCCTGATCGCGGTGTACTTCGTCAGCGCCGAGCAGGGCGCCACCTCGATCTTCGCGAACATGTACGTCCACGAGTTCGTGCACGACGGCCGGCACCTGCTGGCCTTCCCCTGCCACTGATCGGCGGCACGTACTCCCATGATGAAGTCCCTGCTGGTCCGCGGCATGCTCGCGGGCCTGATCGCCGGTGTGCTCGCGTTCGGTTTCGCCTACGCCTTCGGTGAGCCGCCGGTCGACACGTCCATCGGGCTCGAAGAGATCCTTTCCCACGATCATGCCCACGGAACGGACGCCGACGCCGGCGCCGGGCAGGCCGCCGAAGCGCCCGAAGAGGAGCTCGTCCCCCGCGACATCCAGAGCACCGTCGGGCTGCTGGCCGGCGTGCTGGTCTACGCCGTCGCGATCGGCGGGCTGCTTTCGCTCGCGTTCGCGTTCGTCCAGGGCCGTCTCGGCAGCCTCCGGCCGCGGGTGACGGCGTTGCTGCTCACCGGTGGCGCGTTCGCCGTGGTGTTCCTGATCCCGTTCCTCAAGTACCCGGCCAACCCGCCCGCGGTGGGCCAGCCGGGCACGATCGGCTCGCGCACCGAGCTGTACTTCGGGTTCGTCGCCGTCTCCCTGCTCGCGGGCATCCTCGCGACGGTGTTCGGCCGCAAGCTCGCGGACCGGTTCGGCGCGCTGAACGGCTTCCTCCTCGCCGCGGCGGGCTACCTCGTGGTGGTCGCCCTGGTGGCGTGGCTGATGCCGGTGGTCGACGAGGTCCCCGCGGCGTTCCCGGCGTCGACGCTCTGGCGTTTCCGGACGGCGTCGATCGGCACCCAGGCCACACTCTGGCTCGCCCTGGGCCTGTCTTTCGGGGCCCTCGCGGAGAAGTCGCTGACCAAGAAGGCCCCGGCCGCCGCCATTTCGTGATCAAGAACCTGGTGTCGCTCCTCTAGGATTTCCCCGCCGGGTCGGGGGACTCCGGAGGGGAATCTTGTTCGACGAAACACGCTCCACGCTGGCCGGCCACGACCAGACGACCGTCCGCGGGCTCGTCGATCCCGCCGGGACCGACGGGTTCGCGATCGCGTCGCTCGTCTGCGGGCTGCTCGGGCTCGTCCCGCTCGGCGTGGTGTTCGGCTGGCGCGCGCTCGTCCGGATCGGCGGCAGTGGCCGGTCCGGACGTGGGCTCGCGATCGCCGGGCTGACGCTCAGCGTGGCCTGGCTGGGCTTGGGCGTCAGCCTGATCACGACCGGGCCGAAACACGTCACGCAGGCGGCGCCCGGCCCGGACTACATCCAGGGCATGGCGATCGGCGACTGCCTGGACGCGGACGGCGAGCAAGTGATCCGGGCCGCCTGCGACGCACCGCACGACGAGCAGATCGCCGACCGGGTCGACGTCAGCGGCGGGTACCCGTCCTACCCGGGGCTCACGACGCTGCGGGAGCTGGCGCAGCCGTTGTGCCGGATCGCGGGGGCGGCGTACTTCACCCACGGCACCCCGCTGTCCGGCCTGGAGTTCCTGGCGCACATCCCGACCGAGTCGTCCTGGAACGCCGGAGCCCGGGAGGCGACCTGCACCTTCGGAAAGCCGGACGGCAAGCTCACCGGGCCGCTCCAGCCCTGACCATCAGGGCGCTCCGGGCGGCACGAACGGCAGGCCCACTGGCGCGCCCAGCTCCAGCAACGTCAGCAGCGCCGCCGTGTCGAGGTGCTCGCCGACGGCGTCCGCCAGCCGGTCCAGCATGTCCTCGCGCAGGTCGGCGAAGCCCGGCGCGTCCGGGGACGGCGTCCACAAAACGCCCGCCTGCGCCGCCGCTTCCGTGAGCCACGCGCGGCGGAAGGCGTCGTTCTCGAAGGCGCCGTGCCAGAGCGTGCCCCAGACAGCGCCGGCGCGGTGACCGTCCAGAAAGGACTCCAGGGGCGCGGACGCCGTCACCGAGCCGTGGTGGATCTCGTAGGCGTCCACGCGGGTGCCGCGCCACTCGCCCGACGGGCGAGCGAGCACCTTCTCCTCGGCGAACGTCACTCGCGCCGGCAGCAGGCCCAGGCCCGGCACCTCGCCGGCGCCGGACTCGACGTCGTCCACAATGGAGTCCGCGAGCATCTGGTAGCCGCCGCAGATGCCGAGGACCGGCTTCCCGGCCGCGGCGCGGGCCGCCAGCGCCGTGTCGAGACCGCGGGCGCGCAGCCAGGCCAGGTCGTCGACCGTGGCGCGGGAACCGGGCAGCACGACCACGTCCGCCGCGGCGACCGTGTCCGGGTCGGCGGTCAGCGACACCGTGACGCCGGGTTCGGCGGCGAGGGCGTCGACGTCGGTGGCGTTGGAGGCGCGCGGAAACCGGACCACGGCCACGCTCAAGCCGCCGCGATGGGCCTCCCGGCGCCAGCCGGCCGCGGCCAGGGCGTCCTCCGAGTCGATCCACACCCGGTGGAGCCAGGGCAGCACGCCCAGCACCGGCCGGCCGGTGACCTTCTCCAGGCTGTCCAGGCCCGGGCGCAGCAGCCCGACATCACCGCGGAACTTGTTGACGACCCAGCCCGCGACCAGCGCCTGGTCCTCGGCCGAGAGCAGCGCGAGGGTGCCGAACATCGCGGCGAGCACGCCACCGCGATCGATGTCGCCGACGACGAGCACCGGCAGCCCGAACCGCCGCGCCAGCCCCAGGTTGACGTAGTCGCCGCCGCGCAGGTTGATCTCGGCGGGGCTGCCCGCGCCTTCGCAAACGACGACGTCGTAGCGCGCACTGAGGTCTTCGTAGGCGGCGAAGGCGATCTCGGCGAGCCCGGCGCGGCCGGTCGCGTACTCCCCCGCTTCGAGGGTCCCGAACGGCTTCCCGAGCGCGACAACGTGACTGCGCCGGTCACTGCCGGGCTTGAGCAGCACGGGATTCATCGCGGCCTCGGGCTCGACGCGCGCCGCACGCGCTTGCAGCCACTGGGCACGTCCGATCTCGGCGCCGTCGGCGCAGACCATCGAGTTGTTGGACATGTTCTGGGCTTTGAAGGGTGCGACGCGCACCCCACGCCGGGCGAGCCACCGGCAGATCCCGGCGGTGACCAGGCTCTTCCCGGCATCGGACGTCGTCCCGGCGACGAGCAGGCCGCTCATAGGTGCTCCTTTCACAGATCGCGCGGTAGCTACGGATTTGTCCGCAGCTCGCGCAGTACTCGCTGAGTTGTCCGCAGGTCGCGCACTAGTCGCGGAGTTGTCCGCAGGTCGCCCGGCACCCGCGGATTGTCCACAGCTCGTGCACTACTCGCGGAGTTGTCCGCTCATCGCCCAGTATCCGCAGAGTTGCCCATGGATCGCGTGACACCCGCGGAGTTGTCCACAGATCGCGCGGTACCCACCAAGTTGTCCACAGATCGCCGAACGGGGCTTCGCCCCCACCGCCGGCCGATAGACTGGACAGGGGCCGCCCCCCAGGGAGTGGTGGGGGCTGCCATCGCGAGCCCGATGCCGATCCTGGACGTGACAGCCGCAGCCGCCGCTCGGCGACCAGCCCGGCCACGGCCGATCCCGGTGCTAATCGCGGCCACGGCCGATCCCGGCGCCGGCCACCACAGCCACGGCCACAGTCAGCGCGGCCGCACCCACCAGCCGGGACAACCGCACCGCCCGCCGCAGGTCTACCGGCTCGGGATTGCGCCCTTCCCCCAGCCGCGCCCGGCGCTCGACCTCGCCGCCGTAGCTGTTCGTGCCGCCCAGCCGGATGCCCAGCGCTCCCGCGAAAGCCGCCTCCACCTGGCCCGCGTTGGGGCTCGGGTGGTGCCCGCCGTCGCGGCGCCAGATCCGCCAGGCCGCGCGCGCTCGGCCGCCGACGAGGGGCGCGCATGCGGCCGTCAGCGCGGCTCCGAGGCGGGACGGGGCCAGGTTCACCAGGTCGTCGGCGCGGGCCGCGGCCCAGCCGAACTCCTGGTAGCGCGGTGACCGGTAGCCGACCATCGCGTCGAGTGTGTTGAGCGCGCGGTAGCCGAGCAGGCCCGGCAGCCCGGCGACGGCGCCCCAGAACAGCGGTGCGACCACGGCGTCCGACGTGTTCTCGGCGATCGACTCGGTCGCGGCGCGGGTCAGCTCGGCGGAGTCGAGCGTCGTCGCGTCACGCGCGCAGAGGTGCGAGAGCCGAACACGCGCCGAAGGGACTTCGCCCGCTTCGAGCAGCTTCGCCATCTCCGCGCCTTCGGCCGCGAGACCACGTCCGCCGAGCACTACCCACGTACAGACGGCAGTCGCCGCGAAGCGCGCGAAGGGACTTCGCCGCGTCGCGGTCTGAAGCGCGGCGCCGAGGCCGACAGCCGCGAAGGTGCACAACCCCGCGTACGCGGCTCCGCGCGGCTTCGAGTCGGCCCACACGCGGCGTTCGAGAGCCGCCGCGGCGGTACCGAAGATCGCCACCGGATGCCCCCGACGGGGGTCGCCGAACAGGGTGTCGGCGACATATCCGGTAACGAGTCCGGCCGCGGTTGTCCCTAGACGGAGTGGCACGTGGCGCACGTTAGCGCGTGCACCACAATGCCCGGTATGACCAAGCTGACGCACCGGCTAGCCGGGTATCTCGAAAACCTGGCCCGCGCCCTCCGCCGGTACGGACGCGACGAAGGAAAGGTGCTCGTCCTCGGCGGGGTCCGCTCGGGGAAGTCGCGGCACGCCGAGCGGCTCGTCGCCCGCCACCCGCACCTCGTCTACGTCGCGCCCGGCCTGCTCCCGAGCGACGACGACCCCGAATGGGCCGCGCGGGTAGCCGCGCACCAGGCGCGGCGGCCGTCGAACTGGAAGACCGTCGAGACCACGGACCTCGCGGGCACGCTCAGGAAGGCGACCGAGCCGCTCCTCATCGACTGCCTCGGCACCTGGCTCTCGCGGGTGCTCGACGAGGTCGGCGCGTGGGAGCAGGAGCGGGGCTGGGAGCACCGGCTCGACGACCGGCTCGAGGACTTCCTGGCCGCGTGGGCCGCGGCGCGGGTGCCGGTGGTCGCGGTCAGCAACGAGGTCGGCAGCGGTGTGGTGCCCGCAACGTCGTCCGGACGGCTGTTCCGTGATGTGCTGGGCGCACTCAACAACCGGGTGTCCGCCGACGCCGACCGGGTCCAGCTGGTCGTCGCGGGGCGGGTGCTCGACCTGTAGGACCCGTACCCCGGAGGCGCTCGTGTTCGACGTACCCGTGCCTGATGCCACCGCCCGCGCCGCCGCGCAGGAGCGGCTCGACGGCCTGGTCAAGCCGCTCGGCTCGCTGGGCAGGCTCGAGGAGATCGCCGCCTGGCTGGCCGCGGCGCACGGCAGCGTGCCGCCGCGCCCCCTGGACGACGTCCGCGTCGTCGTCTTCGCGGGCGACCACGGCGTGTCCGCGCTGTCGGCGTACCCGCGCGAGGTGACCGCGGCGATGGTGCGGGTGTTCCTGGCCGGCAAGAGCGGCGTGAACGTGCTGGCCGCGCAGGTCGGCGCGCGGGTCCGGGTCGCCGACCTCGGCGTCGATTGGGACGGTTCGGACGTCCCGGCGGACGTGACGGCCCACAAGATCCGCCGCGGCTCGGGCTCGATCGATGTCGAGGACGCCCTGGAGCCGGGCGAAGCGCGAGCGGCTTTCGAGGCGGGCCGCGCGATCGCGGACGAAGAGCGCGAAGCGGACGTGCTCATCCCGGGCGACATGGGCATCGGCAACACGGCGATGTGCGCGGCGCTGGTCGCGGCGTCGCTGGGGTTGCCGGCGTCCGAGGTGGTCGGCACCGGAACCGGCGTCGACGCGGACGGCCTGGAGCGCAAGACGGCGGCGGTCTCGGCGGCGTTGACGCGGACCGCGGGCCGGGTGGATGACCCGTTCGAGCGGCTGACGGCCCTGGGCAGCGCCTGCGTCGCGGCGACGGCGGGCTTCCTGGTCCAAGCGGCGGTCCGCGGCATCCCGGTGGTCCTGGACGGCGTGTTCTCGGGCGCGGCGGCCCTGGTGGCGCGGGACATCGCGCCGGGGGCGGAGCAGTGGTGGCTGGCCGGGCACCGCTCGACGGAACCGTCGCAGGCGTTCGCGTTGAAGGCGCTGGGCTTGGAGCCGATCCTGGACTTCGGGCTACGCCTGGGCGAAGGCAGCGGCGCGGTGCAGGCGATCCCGACCCTGCGCGCGGCCCGCGCGATCATCGCGGACATGGGCCTGCTGGCGGACTTGGCGTGAACGCAGCCCCCACCACTCCCTGGGGGGCGTCCCCTGTCCAGTCTATCGGCAGGTGGCCGGTCGGAAGCCCCGTTCGGCGATCTGTGGACAACTCCGCCGGCTCCGACGCGGCTGTGGACAACTCCGCCGGCGCCGATGCGGCTGTGGACAACTCCGCCGGCCGCGGCCGGACCGCGGGCGAGCCGACGTGAGCCGCTGGGGTGATGCCGCGCGGATGGCCGTCGGGACGCTGACCACCGTGCCCGTCACGGCGCCGCGCGTCATCGACCGGCGTGTGGCCGGCGGCGCCATGGTGCTCGCGCCGCTGGCCGCCGTCCCGCTGGCCGCGGCCGCCGGGCTGATCGTGTGGGCCGGGCACGCGCTTCCCGCGATCGCCGTCGCGGCGCTCGCGCTCGGGGCGGTCGCGCTCGGCAGCCGTGGCCTGCACCTCGACGGGCTCGCCGACACCGCCGACGGCCTCGGTGCCTCCTACGACCGCGCCAAAGCCCTCGACGTCATGCGCCGCGGCGACTCCGGGCCGACCGGGGTCGCGACGCTCGTCTTCGTGCTGCTCGTCCAGGTCGGCGCGCTGGCCGGGGCGATCGCGGCGGACCACGGCGTCGCCGCCTGCGCCGCGATCCTGATCGGCCGCTGCACGCTGTCGATGTCCTGCGCGAAAGGCGTCCCGTCGGCCCGACCGGAGGGCTTGGGCGCGACGGTCGCGGGCTCGGTGCCGCGGTCGGCGGCGGCAGCTTTGGCCGCCGCAGCGGCCGCCGGCACCGCTTTCCTTCCCGGCTTGCCGTGGTGGCGCGGACCGCTGGCCGTCCTGCTGGCCTACGCCGTCGCCGCGGCACTGCTCCGGCGCTGCACCACCCGGCTCGGCGGCGTCACCGGCGACGTCCTCGGCGCGGGCGTCGAAGCCGGGGTCGCGGCCGCGTTGCTCGCGCTGTCAACCTGAGGCCTCCGCCCGGCGTGTACCAGGTAAACGCCGAGGAGGACGCCCTGAGCACCGACATCGCCGTGGACCTGGCGGAACTCTTCCGCGCCCACCGCCCCGGCCTCGTCCGGCTCGCCGTGCTGCTGCTCGGTGACCGCGGGCTCGCCGAGGACGTCGTGCAGGACGCCTTCGTCGCGCTCTTCAAACGGTGGCCGCTCGACGACCCCGCCGGTGCCGGCGGCTACCTGCGCGTCTCCGTCGTCAACGGCGCCCGCTCCGCCCAGCGGCGCGCGGCCCTGCGGCTGCGGCACCGCAAAGCCGAGCAAGCCGAACGCGACGACGGGCCGCCCGCCGACGCCGAAGCCCTGCTCGACGAGGAACACCGCGAGGTCATCGCCGCCGTGCGGCAGCTGCCGCGGCGGCAACGAGAGGTGCTCGTGCTGCGGTACTGGTCCGGCCTCTCCGAAGCCGAGATCGCCGACACGCTCGGCGTCTCCCGCGGCACGGTCAAGACCTGCGCCTCCCGCGCGCTCGCGAAACTGGAAGGACAGCTCCGATGACCGACGTCGAAACGCGGCTGCGCGCCGCCTTCGCAGCCCTCGCCGACAACGTCGACGTCCGGGAAACCGCACCGGCACCGCGACGGCGGGTGCTCGTCCCGGCCCTGGTCGCGGCCGTCACGATCCTGGTCGCCGGCGGGATCATCCTCGCGAGCCGCCCGGCACCGGCGCCCGTGCCGGTCGTCCCGGCGGTGCCGCTGCCCCGCCAGACCCACGGCTTCCTGCCGAACTTCGCGCTGCTCACCCACTGCGGCGTCGACGAGACGCGCAGCGGCCTGACCTACTTCGAGGCGGAAACGCCGCTGTACGGCCCGAACGGCGGCGCGCCGGCGGGCTGGGGCAACCCCTACCAGGAGGGCACGATGTTCTTCACCGACTCCGGGGACATGATCTTCCGCGACGACCAGGGCCACGAGGTGCGGTTCCTGGTCCGGCGCGGCGCGACGGCGTTCAAGCACCTCTGCGAATAGCCGTCAGGAACGCGTCCGTCGTTTCACGATCCCGCACCGCCAGGCGCAGATGATCCGGCCCCAGCCCGGGGAACGTGTCGCCGCGGCGAACCGCGTAACCCGCTTCGCGCAGCCGCAGGCGGACGTCGGCGCCGCCGGGGACGCGGATCAGCACGAACGGGCCACGCGGCTCGCCGAGCACACGAACGCCCGCCGCGGTCAGGCCCGACACCAGGTACTCGCGGTCCGATTCCGCCGCCACCGCAAGCTTTTCGGCTTCCTCCACAGCGGACGGACGGCAGCACGCCACCGTCGCGACACCGGCCAAAGTGGACACCGACCACGGCACCTGGACCGCACGCAGCCGCTCGATCACGGAAGGCTCGGCGAGCACGTACCCGGCCCGCAACCCGGCCAGACCCCACGTCTTCGTCAGGCTGCGCAGCACAACGACGCCGGGAACGCCGTGAGCCAAGCTCTCGGCCTCCCCGGGAACCGCGTCCAAGAACGCCTCGTCGACGACCAGCAACCGACCGGGCCGGGCCAACGCACGCAGAGACGCGGCCGGGTGCAGCACCGACGTCGGATTCGTCGGGTTGCCGACGAACACCAGATCCGCGTCGGCAGGCACCGCGGCCGGGTCCAGCACGAATCCGTCCACTTCGGACAGGATCACCCGCGAAACCTCGTGCCCCGCCGCTCGCAGCGCCGCCTCCGGCTCGGTGAACTGCGGGTGCACGACCACCGCGCGCCGCGGCCGCAGCGCCGACGCCAGGAGCGTGAACGCCTCCGCGGCACCGGCCGTGACCAGCACGTCCGCAGGAGAACGGCCGTGTCGCGCCGCCACGGCAGCAGTTGCTTCAACGGCAGAGGGATAAGCCGCGAGAGTGTCCAAAGCGGACGCCAGCTCGGCCCGCAGCCACGCCGGCGGCCGCGGCAGCCGGACGTTCACCGCGAGATCCACCAGCCCCGGACCGACTTCGCGGTCGCCGTGGTGGTGCAGGTCGTACTCATCCATGGGCGAAGGCCCGGACGCGGCCGGCGAACCGCTGCGCCAGCTCGGGATACCCGGCCCAGTGGACGTGCAGGTAGGACGCGTGCAGCGTCGGCGACGCGAAGCCGTCCAGCTGCCTGTCCCAGCCCCAGGCCGCCGACGCGCCGTGCGACGGCGTGACCTCGGTGCGGTGGAACTCGTGCCCGGTGACGCGCTGACCGACCGCGGCCAGCACGTTGTCCCCGAGGGCGACCGCGCGCCGGTAGCCGAGCTTGCCCCGCGCGGTCATCTTGGCGTCCGCCGGCACCGCGCCGACCATCGGCACGCCGTCCAGCGACTGGCACAGGTACAGCAGCCCGGCGCATTCCGCGCTGACCGGCATCCCGCGGTCGACCGCCTTCGCCACTTCGGCGCGCAACGCCGTGTTCGCCGACAGCTCGGCCGCGTGCACCTCGGGGAACCCGCCGCCGAAGTACAACCCGGCGCACCCGTCGGGCAACGTCTTGTCCCGCAACGGATCGACGTCCACGACGTCGATCCCGCACGCCGCGAGCAGCTCGATGTTCTCGGTGTAGCGGAAGGTGAACGCCGGCCCGCCCGCGGCCGCGACCGTCGCACGTGGACCGTCCACACCGGACGGTGTCCACATCGGAGCCGAAAGCCGGGACGCCCCCGAAGCGATCCGGACGATCGCTTCCAGGTCGACGCCATCGGTGACCCACGCGGCGAGCGAGGGCAGCACGCGCTCGGCTTCCGCGGACCGTTCCGCGGCGGGCACCAAGCCGAGGTGCCGGCTCGGCGCGTGGATCTCTTCGTTGCGGTACAACGCACCCAGCAGCGGGACGCCAGTCGCTTCCAGCGCGGACGCGATCTCGTCGAGGTGCCGTTGCGAGCCCAGCTTGTTCAGGATGACGCCGGCGAGCCGCACCCGCGTGTCATAGGAAGCGAACCCGAGCACCGTCGCCGCGACGCTGCGCGAAGCCGCCGACGCGTCCACCACCAGCACCACCGGCGCGTCGATCAGCCGGGCGACGTGCGCGGTCGAGGCGTAACCCTCGGTGCCCAGCGCGCCGTCGAACAAGCCCATCACGCCCTCGATCACGGCGATGTCCGCATCGCGGGAACCGTGGCGCAGCAACGGGATCAGCGTGTCCTCACCCTGCAGGAACGGGTCGAGGTTGCGAGCCGGGCGGCCGGTCGCCAGCGCGTGGTAGCTCGGGTCGATGAAGTCCGGGCCGATCTTGTGCCCCGACACCCGGTGCCCGGCCGTGCGCAGGGCCGCCATCAGGCCGGCGGCGATGGTGGTCTTGCCGTGCCCGGAGCCGGGCGCGGCGATGACCACGCGCGCTACCACTCGATCCCCCGCTGGCCCTTCTGGCCGGCGTCCATCGGGTGCTTGACCTTGGTCATCTCGGTGACGAGGTCGGCGGCGTCGATCAGTTCCGGCGGCGCGTACCGGCCGGTGATGACGACGTGCTGGTGCCCCGGCCGGTCGACCAATGTGGACACGACGTCGTCGACTTCGAGCCAGCCCCACTTGAGCAAGTAGGAGAACTCGTCGAGGACGTAGAAGTCGTGCGTCTCGGCGGCGAGCCGTCGCTTGATCTCCGCCCAGCCCTCACGGGCGTTCGACGCGTGGTCCTCGTCGGTGCCGGACTTGCGCGCCCAGCTCCAGCCCTCACCCATCTTGTGCCACTCGACCGGCCCGCCCTCGCCGGTGTCGTCGTGCAGCTTGCCCAGCGCGCGGAACGCGGCTTCCTCGCCGACGCGCCACTTCGCCGACTTGACGAACTGGAACACGCCGATCGACCAGCCCTGGTTCCAGGCGCGCAGCGCCATCCCGAAGGCCGCGGTCGACTTGCCCTTCATCTCGCCGGTGTGCACGGCGAGCAGCGGCCGGTTGCGGCGCTGGCGCGTGGTCAGCCCGTCCTTCGGGACGACTTCCGGTTTCCCCTGCGGCATCAGGCGGCCCGTCCCGCGGTGCGCGCGCGGACGGCGTCGGCGAGCGACTCCGCGGCGACGTCGGACAGCGGCACGTGCTCGCCACCGAGGCGGACGGCCAGATCCGCGGCGAGACCGAGCCGCATCTTGCCGCTCTCGCAGTCCATCACCACGGTCGTGACGCCGGTGAGCAGCCCGGCCGCGGCCTGGGCGCGCGCGACGGCGTTCGCGCCGCTGGTGGCGCGGCCGTCGGTGACGACGACCAGCAGCGGACGGCGTCGCGGATCGCGGATCTCTTCGACGCGCAGCACGCGCGCGGCTTCCAGGAGGCCTTCGGCCAGTGGCGTCCGGCCGCCGGTCGGCAGGCCTTCGAGGCGGGACGCGGCCGCGTCGACGCTGATCGTCGGCGGCAGCGCGAGTTCCGCGCTGTCACCGCGGAAAGTGACGAGCCCGACCTTGTCGCGGCGCTGGTATGCGTCGAGCAGCAGCGACAGCACCGCGGACTTGACCTCGCGCATGCGGGCCTTCGCGCCCATCGAGCCCGACGCGTCGACACAGAACAGGACGAGGTTGCCTTCACGGCCTTCGCGCAGCGCGAACCGCAGGTCCTGCCGTCGCATCTTCAGCCCGGCGCCCTCGCGGCCACGGGCTTTCTGGTGCGGTGCCGCGGCTTTGACGGTCGCGA
Organism: Amycolatopsis sp. NBC_01286; assembly: GCF_035982555.1. Classification (NCBI taxonomy): domain Bacteria; kingdom Bacillati; phylum Actinomycetota; class Actinomycetes; order Pseudonocardiales; family Pseudonocardiaceae; genus Amycolatopsis; species Amycolatopsis sp. NBC_01286. Next base: position 4,590,501 of record NZ_CP108428.1, on the reverse strand, counting down.
CCAGGTGCGGCCGCCCGTCCCGGACGCTCGGGGGCTGGACGCCGATGGTGCGTCCGCTGTCGGTGATCGCGCGCGACCGGCGTCCGCGCTCGCCTTCACCCATGCCCTTGACGCGGAACACGCGGGCCTTGAACGTCTCGCCGGCGCCGACGGTCTTCTGCTGCCCGCCCTGTTGCTGGGGTTGGCCCTGCGGCGCGTCTCCTCCCTGAGGAACGTCCGGCGGAACGTCTTGCGGCGCGTCCTCCGGCGTCGAACCGCTGCCCGGGCCGTCGTCCTCGGGGCCGGGTTCCGGCGGCTGGGCGTCCTGAAGGGCCTGCTCCAGCTGCTCTTCCGAGATTCCGGGCGCGTCGAACGGGTTGCGGCGGCGCCGGTGCGGCAGCGCGAGCCGCGCGGCGACGCGGACGTCCTCGGTGGTCACCTCGTCGCGCCCGGCCCAGGCGGCGTGCGCGACCGCGGCGCGCGCGGTGACGATGTCCGCGCGCATGCCGTCGACCTCGAACGACGCGCAGATCTCGGCGATCTGCCGCAGTGCGTCGTCGGGCAGCTTGACCGCGGGCAGAAGCCGTTGCGCCGACTCGATCTCCTCGGCGAGGCGGGTGTCTTCGTCGGCGTACCCGGCGGCGAAGGCGTCGGGATCAGCTTCGTAGGCCAGGCGACGGCGGACGACCTCGACACGCTGCTCAGGATCGCGGCTGGAGGCGACCTCGACGGTCAGGCCGAACCGGTCCAGCAGCTGCGGACGCAGCTCGCCTTCCTCGGGGTTCATGGTGCCGATCAGCACGAACCGCGCCGCGTGCGACACGGAGACGCCCTCGCGCTCGACGGTCGCGCGGCCCATCGCGGCGGCGTCGAGCAGCGTGTCGACGAGGTGGTCGTGCAGCAGGTTGACCTCGTCGACGTACAGCAGCCCGCGGTGCGCGGCGGCCAGCAGGCCGGGCTGGTAGTCCGTGACGCCCTCGGCGAGCGCGCGCTCCAGGTTCAGCGAACCGACGACGCGGTCTTCGGCCGCGCCGACGGGCAGCTCGACCAGCCGCGCGGGCCGCCGGTGGCTGCTCGCGCCGTCGTGGGGGCCGTCCGGGCAGACCGGGTCGGGAGCCGCGGGATCGCACGAAAAGCGGCAGCCGTCGACGACGTCCACGCCGGGCAGCAGGCCCGCGAGCGCGCGGACCATGGTCGACTTCGCGGTGCCCTTCTCACCCCGCACCAGCACCCCGCCCACGGCGGGCGAGATCGAGGACAGGATCAGCGCCAGGCGCAGGTCCGGCATCCCGACGACGGCGGTGAACGGGTACGGCTTCAACAGCACTCCTTCAGCGGCGGAGGTCGGCGACCGGCCGATCATCGCACAGCGCCCGCCTCGCTTAGGGTGGGAAATCGTGCGCGAAAAATCACGTCGACCTGCAACGGGACCCGGGGATTCCGACGACCTCCCGCCGCGGAGCCCACGACGTCTGACGGTGGTCGGGATCGGCGCCGACGGCTGGCCCGGGCTCTCGGAACAAGCCCAGGCCCTCGTCCTCGGCGCCGACGTCGTCATCGGCGCGCCGCGGCAGCTGGGGTACCTGCCCGCCGAGGTGCCGGCGGTGCCGTGGCCTTCGCCCTTGCTGCCCGGCCTGGACGCGCTGCTCGCCGAGCACGACGGCCACCGCGTGTGCGTCCTGGCCAGCGGAGATCCGTTTTTGTCGGGGGTGGGTTCTACTCTGGTGGCTCATGGATATGAGGTCGAGGCGCTGCCCGCGCTCTCGTCGGTGACACTGGCCCGGGCCCGGCTGGGCTGGTCCGCCGAGGAGACCGAGGTGGTGACCCTCGTCGGCCGATCGTCGGCGCGCGCGGCCCGGGTGCTCGCGCCGCGCCGGCGGGTGCTCGTCCTGGGCGCCGACGCGGCGGCTCTGCGCTCCCTGCTCACCGTGCGGGGTTATGGCGAGAGCGAGCTGTTCGCGCTGGAGAACCTGGGCGGGCCCGAAGAGCGCATCTCCGACGGCTGGACCGGCGATCCCGGTCCGCTGACGGTGTTCGCGCTGGAGTGCACCGGCCCGGCGCTGCCCCTGATCGGCATCCCGGACGACGTGTACGCCCACGACGGCCAGCTGACGAAGCGCGACCTGCGGGTCTCGGCGCTGGCCCGCCTCGCCCCGAGCCCCGGCGACCTGCTGTGGGACGTCGGGGCGGGCGCGGGCAGCGTCGGCATCGAATGGTCGCGGATGCACGCGATGAACCGCTCGATCGCGATCGAGCGTGATCCCGAACGCGCCGAGCGGATCGGCCGCAACGCGGTCGACCTGGGAGTACCGGAACTGGAGGTGGTGACCGGAGAAGCACCCGACGCGCTGAGCGCGCTGCCCGCGCCGGACGCCGTCTTCATCGGAGGCGGCGTCACGGTGCCGGGTGTACTGGACGCGTGCCTGACCACGGGCGCGCGAGTGGTGGCGCACGGAGTCACCCTGGAGGCCGAGCAGGTCCTGGCCCGGGCGTACGAGCAGCACGGTGGTGAGCTGCTGCGGATCGCGGTCGAGCGGGCCGCCCCGCTGGGCGGGTTCACCGGCTGGACGCCGGCGCGGACCGTGACGCAGTGGAGCAGCCGATGACCGGCCGTGCCACGGCGGCAGCCGCGGCCCGCATCCGCGGCGCACGGCCAACGTCTGGCCACGCCACCTCGGTCCGCACCGACGGCGCACAGCCAACGTCCGGCCGCGCCATCGCGGCCCGCAGCTGCGGGCGACGGCAACCGACCGGCCAAGCCATCTCGGTCCGTGCCCACAGCGCATGGCGACCGCCCGGCCGCGGCGCCTCGGTCCGTGCCCACAGCGCATGGCGACCGTCGGGCCACGCCGCCTCGGTCCGTGCCCACCGCGCACGGCGAACGACCGGCTGCGCCACCGCGGCCCGCACCCCGGAGAGCAGCCGATGACCGTGTACTTCGTCGGTGCCGGGCCCGGGGCCGCGGACCTGATCACCGTGCGCGGGCGTGACCTGCTGGCTCGCTGCGGCGGCTGCCTCTACCCCGGCAGCATGACGCCCACCGACCTGCTCGCGTACTGCCCGCCGTCCGCGGAGCTGGTGGACACGGCGAACCTCAGCCTTGCCGAGATCGTCGAGAAGCTGGTCCAAGGGCACCGGGCCGGGCACGATGTCGTCCGGTTGTGCTCTGGCGACCCGTCGCTCTACAGCGCCGTCGCCGAGCAAGCGCGACGCCTCGACGCCGCCGGCGTGCCGTACGAGATCGTGCCCGGCGTGCCCGCCTTCGCCGCGTCGGCTGCGGTGCTCGGGCGGGAGCTGACCGTGCCGGAGGTCGGGCAGAGCCTGATCATCACACGCGTGCAGGCCCGCTCGACCGCGATGCCGCCGGGCGAGACGCTGGCCGCGTTCGCCGCCACCGGGGCGACCCTCGCGCTGCACCTGGCGATCAACCACGTCGAACGGGTCGCCGGCGAACTCGCCCCGCACTACGGCGCCGACTGCCCGGTCGCCGTCGTGGCGCTCGCGAGCCAGCCCGGCGAAACCGTCGTGCGCGGGGTGCTCGGCGAACTCCCGCAGCTGGTCCGCGCGGCCGGGATGACGCGGGCGGCGACCATCTTCGTCGGCCGGGTGCTCGCCGCGGCCGGGTTTCCGGACAGCTTCCTCTATTCCAGTGCCCGCGACCGGGCGAACCAACCGGAGTCGTTGTGACGCACCTGCGCTGGGGCCTGCTGGCCGCCGGGACCATCGCCGCCGAGTTCGCCGCGGGCGTCGACGAGAGCAAGCACGGCGTGCTGACCGCGGTCGCCGCGCGGTCCGCCGACCGGGCGCGCGAGTTCGCGACGCGCTTCGAGATCCCGAAGGCCTACGGCAGCTACGAAGACCTCCTCGCCGACCCGGAGGTCGACGCGGTGTACGTCTCGACGCCGCACCCGATGCACCGGGAATGGGCGATCGCGGCGGCCGAAGCGGGCAAGCACGTGCTGTGCGAGAAGCCGCTGACCGTCACCGCCGCCGACGCCGAGGAGGTCATCGCCGCGGCCCGCACGCACGACGTCTTCCTGATGGAGGCGTTCATGTACCGGCTGCACCCGCAGACGCGGCGGCTGGCCGAGCTGATCTCGTCCGGCGCGATCGGCGAGGTGCGCGCGGTCGACGTCACCTTCAGCTACGCCAGCGAAGACGGTGAAGGTGGCGAGGTGGCTCGGCTCGGCGACCTCGCGCTCGGCGGCGGCGGGATCCTCGACGTCGGCTGTTACTGCACGTCGCTGGCGCGGCTGGTCGCGCAGGCGGCGCTCGGCGTCGACGTCGTGGAGCCGGAAGAGGTGACGGGGATGGCAAAGCTCTCCGCGACCGGCGTCGACGAGTACGCGACCGGCCTGCTGCGGCTGCCCGGCGACATCCTCGCGCGGCTTTCGTGCGGGTTCCGGCTCGCGCAGGAGGACGGCATCCACGTCTACGGCAGCCGAGGACAGCTGCACGTGCCGCGGCCGGCGTGGATCCACGCGCTGCGCAAGCCCGTGACGTCGCAGATCGTCCTCACCCCGCTCGGCGGAGAACCCCAGGTCATCGAGATCGAAGCGAGCCAGGGGCTCTTCGCACGCGAAGCGGATCACGTCGCGGCGCACGTCGGTGACCGGCAGGCGCCCGAGCTGACCTGGGCGGAGACGCTGGCCAACATGCGGACGCTCGACCGCTGGCGGGAAGCCGTCGGCTACGGACGTCCTTCGTGATCCTCATCCTCGGCGGGACGGGCGAAGCGCGGAAGCTCGCTTCGGACCTGACCGACCGCGGAGTGCGCATCGTGTCTTCCCTGGCGGGACGCGTCGCGCGGCCACGGCTCCCGGTCGGCGAAGTGCGCGTAGGCGGCTTCGGCGGCGCGGACGGTCTCGCGGCCTGGCTGCGCGAGAACGACGTACGCGCTGTCGTGGACGCGACGCACCCTTTCGCCGAGCGCATCGGCGCCAACGCGGCGAAGGCGGCCGAACTCACGAAGATCCCGCTGCTGCGGCTCGCCCGGCCCGGCTGGGAAGCCGGTGAAAACGACGTCTGGCACTGGGCGGACGACCTCCCCGACGCCGCCAGGAAACTCCCTGAACTGGGGAAACGCGTCTTCCTCACCAGCGGCCGCCAAGGACTGCCCGCCTTCGCACACCTCGACGACCTCTGGTTCCTGATCCGCTGCGTCGACCCGCCCGAACCGCCGCTGCCCCGGCACCACGAACTGCTCCTCGCGCGCGGACCGTACGAAGTGGACAGCGAGCGCGAACTGCTCACCCGGGTTGACGTCCTCGTCACGAAGGATTCCGGTGGCGACCTGACCAGTGCCAAACTCACAGCCGCCCGCGAGCTGGGCGTGCCCGTGCTGCTGGTCCGGCGACCGCCGAGGCCGGTGACCGAGACCGCCGCGACCGGGCCCGAGGCCGTCGAATGGGTGCTGAACCGATGATCGAAGAGTTCTACGAAGTCCTGCGCAAGCGCCGCGACGTCCGCGGCGAGTTCACCGGCGAGCCGATCCCCGAAGCGACGCTGATGAGGATCCTCGAAGCCGCGCACGCCGCGCCGAGCGTCGGGCTCAGCCAGCCGTGGGACTTCGTGCTGGTCGACGACCACGCGACCCGCGAGCGGTTCGCGAAGCACGTCCACGACGAGCGGGACGTCTTCGCCGGACAGCTCAGCGAAGAGCGCGCCGGCACCTTCGCGAACATCAAGATCGAGGGCATCCTCGAGTCGAGCCTCGGCATCGTCGTCACCTACGACGCCGCGCGCGGCGCGCCCGACGTGCTCGGCCGGCACGCCATCGCCGACGCCGGCCTGTACTCGGTCTGCCTGGCCATCCAGAACCTCTGGCTGGCCGCGACCGCCGAAGGCCTCGGCGTCGGCTGGGTGAGCTTCTACCGTGAGCCGTTCCTGCGCGAACTGCTCGGCATCCCGGACGGCGTGCGGCCCGTCGCGTGGCTGTGCACCGGCCCGGTCAGCCGGCTCGAAACCGTGCCCGACCTGGAGCGCCACGGGTGGCGCAGCCGCCGTCCCCTGGCCGGGGCGATACACCACGGGCGGTTCACGCCGCGTGACCCGGGGTCTGGGTGAACCGCCTCGGTCTGACCCGTTAGCGTTGCGCCGATGCGTCTGATTGCCGTAGCGCTGGGGTTGCTCTCGGCCCTGTGCGCGCTGGCTTTCCCCTTCCTGCCGGTGGTGCAGGACACGGCGGAGGTCGTCTGGCCGACCGGCAGCGACACCCGCTCCGTCAACGCGCCCTTGACCGGGTACTGGGCCCAGGACCTGCGCGCCGAGCTGCCGTGCGCGGCCGTCCGTTCGGTCGACGCCCGCACGAACGGCCCCGGCCTCCTGTTCGCCACCGTGCCCGACGGCCGCACCGACCCGAAGTCCGGCAAGGGCGTCGGGATGCAGCTGCGCGTCGACAACGGGGTGCTGATCGCTTCCAGCCAGGGCCAGCAGATCGCCCAGCAGCCGCTGCCGGCCGAGAAGTGCGACGTCGAGCTGGACGTCGACGCGAAGCAGATGACCCTGGCCGTCGCCGGGACGCCGGTGTTCCACGCCGACGGCGACGTCCGCCCGCGCGTGGTCGGCATCTACTCCTCGATCAACTCGAGCAAGGACCCGATCGCCGGGCTGCACGTCTCGGTCGTGCCGGACACCCGGTACCAGACGTCGCCGACCGCGTTGAAGATCACCGTCGGCGTGCTGGCCGTGCTGTCGCTGATCGGCTGCATGATCGCGGTCTGGCGCCGCGACTCCGGCTTCGCCCGCCGCGCCCCGCGCTGGGCGCCGGTCGGCTGGTGGCGGCTGACGATGCGGGACGCCACGGTGATCGCCGCGCTCGGCGCGTGGGTCTTCATCGGGCCCGTGACCTCGGACGACGGCTACATCCTCACGATGGCGCGGGTCACCGAGCAGACCGGGTTCCTGACGAACTACCACCGCTGGTTCGGCGTCGCCGAGGCGCCGTTCGGCTGGTTCTACCACGTGTTCGAGCTGATGGCGCACGTCAGCGTGGTGCCGCCGTGGATCCGGCTGCCGTCGTTCCTGCTCGGCGTCCTGTGCTGGCTGCTGATCAGCCGCGAGGTCATGCCGCGCCTGGGCGCCCAGGTCCGCACCAGCCGCCCGGCCAGCTGGGCCGCGGCGACGGTGTTCCTGGTCTGGTGGATGCCCTACAACAACGGCGTCCGGCCCGAACCGGTCGCCGCGCTCGGCTCGCTGCTGGCGATCTGCGCCGTCGAACGCACCCTGGTGACACGGCGGCTGCTGCCGCTGTGCCTCGGCCTGACCGCGGCCGGGTTCACCCTGGCCGCGACGCCGACCGGGCTGATCGCGGTGGCGCCGTACCTGGTCGCCGCGCGTCCGCTGTTCAAGCTGATCCGCCAGCGCGCCAACGAGAACGGCTGGCTGCCGGTGCTCGCGCCGGTCGCCGCGGCCGGGCTGCTGGTGCTGGTCGTGGTGTTCGCCGACCAGACGTTCGCGACGGTCCAGGAGGCGACCCGGATCCGCACCCAGGTCGGCCCGAACCTGTCGTGGTTCCAGGAGCTCGCGCGCTACCAGTTGCTGTTCGCCGACCTGCCGGACGGCTCGGCGCCACGCCGGTTCCCGGTGCTGCTGATCGTGCTGTGCACCGCCACCTGCCTGGTGATGCTGCTGCGCCGCGGCCGCATCCAGGGCGCGTCGCTCGGCCCCGCGCGCCGCCTGATCGGCACGACGGCGTTGTTCTTCCTGCTCCTGGCCCTGACGCCGACGAAGTGGACCCACCACTTCGGCGCGTTCGCCGCGGTCGGGGCGTCGATGGCGGCGTTGACGGCCCTCGCGACGAGTTCGACCGTGCTGCGGTCCAAACGCAACCGCGCCGCGTTCCTGGCCGGGCTGCTGGTCGTCGGCGCGCTGGCCGCGACCGGGCCGAACACGTACTGGTTCGTCTCGCGCCTCGGCGTCCAGTGGACGAACGTGGCGCCGTCGATCGGCGGCATCCCGCTGTCCACGATCCTGCTGGTGGCGGCCGCGATCGCGGGGGTGTACGCGTTCGTCGAGAACGTCCGCGCGCACCGGCCCACCGCCGCGCCACCGGTGCAGGAAGGCCGGTTGCGCGCGCTGCGGCTCGGCTCGCTGTCGCTGGTGGTGGTCTGCGGCCTGGTGGCGGGCGGCGAGTTCGTCACGATGGCGTGGGCGATCCACAACCAGGCCGGCAGCTACAGCCTGGGCGCGGCGAACGTCGGGCACCTGTTCGGCAAGAGCTGCAACCTCTCCGACCACGTCATGGTGGAGCGCGACGCGGCGACGAGCATCCTGCACCCGCAGTCCGAGCAGCGGACGGTCCCCGACGAGACCAAGCCGCCGGAGAACTCGCCGCTGCCCAACCCCGACCGCGACAACGGTCGCGTCCAGACCGGCTTCCACACCCGCTCGGTCGACGACAAGGACCCCCTGGCGGAGCCGCCGCACGGGTTCACGCCGGAGAACGTGCCGATGTGGTCGAGCTACCTCGACCCCGAGACGCGCGCGGGCCGCCTGCGCAGCGACTGGTACGCGCTGACGGAGAAGCCCGCGGACGGCCAGGTCGTGGTGGCGACGGCGGGCGCGTCCCGCCGGCCGACGTCGGTCAGCCTCGACTACGGCGTCAACACCCCCGAGGGCGTGAAGATCCTGCGCAGCCAGTTCGTGCTCCCGCCGGGCGGGGGCACGGGTGGCTGGAACGACACCCGCATCAACCTGCGCGACCTCCCGCAGGAGACGAACGCGCTGCGCATCAACATCGTCGACAACGACCTCACGGAGGACGGCTGGATCGCGGCGTCGGCCCCGCGCGTCCCGACGTTCACGACGTTGACGGACAAGATCGGCTCGAAGCCGGTGTACATCGACTGGCCGGCGTCGTTCGTGTACCCGTGCGCCCAGCCGGTGATGTCCCACGACGGGATCTCGCAGGTCCCGGAGTACCGCATCACGGCGGGCGGGCTGGCGGACGAGGCGGAGTGGGCGTCCTCGACCAACGGCGGCCCGATCGGCTGGCTCGAGGAACTGGCCGAGGAGCCGGAGGTGCCGAGCTACCTGATCGGCCAGCCGAGCCAGTCGTGGGGCCAGCTGCTGCAGATCGAACCGTTCACCGAAGGCATCGCCCCGACCGTGATCCACGGCGAGAAAACGGTGCCCGGCTGGTGGTCCCCGGGCCCGGGCCCGAGCCAGCCGAACGGCAAGGACCCCACCCGCTGACGTTGTCCGTGAATGCCACATCGAGGGACACTAGGTCTCTCAATGTGGCATTCACGGACTTCAGTAGCTGCGCGGCGTCCAGACGATGCCGTTCTCTGCTCGGGTGCGGGAGGAGCCGACGATCAGCAGGCAGCGCATGTCCACAGTGGACGGGTCCAGCTCGCCCAGCGTCGTGATGCGGACGTCCTCCTCCGGGCCGCCGACGTCGCGGGCCACCACCACCGGAGTCGACGGTGTGCGGTGCCGCAGCAAGACAGAGCGGGCGTCCGCGAGCTGGGTCGTCCGGGTGCGCGAAGCCGGGTTGTACAGCGCCAGCACCAGATCCGCCGCACCCGCCGCGTCCAAGCGCTTCTCGATGATCTCCCACGGCTTCAACCGATCCGACAGCGAGAGCACGCAGTAGTCGTGCCCCAGCGGCGCGCCGACCCGGGACGCCGCCGCCTGGGCCGCCGTCACGCCCGGGACGATCCGGACCCGGACGCCCGCGCCGTGGCCCGAAGACACCTGCTCCAGCACCGCCGACGCCATCGCGAACACCCCCGGATCGCCCGAGGACACCACGGCCACGCGCCCACCGGAGGCCGCCAAGGACAACGCCTCCACCGCACGGTCCGCCTCGACCCGGTTGCCGGAAGCGTGCCGCTGCTGCCCGGCCTTCTGCGGCACCCGCGCGACGTACGGCCCGTACCCGACGATGTGTTCCGCCGCCTCCAGTTCCGCCAAGGCCTCCGGCGTCAGCCACTCCGGACCGGCGGGACCCAGACCGACCACGACGACCTCACCGGTGGCCGTCGAAGGGACCGGAGCAACCGCGGGAGCCTGCCGCGACGCGTAAGCCGGCGAAGGCAGCAACGCCAGCGAGAAGTACGGCACCGTCGAAGGATCGACGTCCGCCAACGGCGAAATCCGCTGCTCCCCCCACGTCGCGCGCTCGATGTAGAACGCGTCGTCGAGCTTCCCGGCCTCCGCCAACGCCTCCCGCACCGAACCGAACGTACGTCCCAGCTTCACCACCGCCGCCGCATCGGTGTCCGCGAGACGCCGGGCCAGCTCCGGCGCGGGCAGCGTGCCCGGCAGGATCGTCAGGACCTCGTCGCGCTGGACCAGCGGGCGGCCGAGCACCGACGACGCCGCGCTCACCGACGTCACCCCCGGCACGACCACGGCGGCGAACCGGCCGGAAAGCCGTTCGTGCATGTACATGTACGAGCCGTAGAAGAACGGGTCGCCTTCGCAGAGCACGACGACGTCGCGGCCCGCGTCCAAGTGCTCGGCGAGCCGCTTCGCGCTCAGCTCGTAGAAGTCGGCGATCGCGCCTTCGTAACCGCCGGGGTGATCGGTCGTCTCGGTCGTGACCGGGTAGACGAGCTTCTCCTCGATCTGCCCCGCACGCAGGTACGGCTCGGCCACCGACCGCGCGATGCTCCGGCCGTGCCGCGCGCTGTGGTAGGCGATCACCGCGGCTTCCGAGATCAGCCGCGCGGCCTTGACCGTCATCAGTTCCGGGTCGCCGGGACCGAGCCCGACGCCGTACAGCGTGCCGGTCATTCTTCGGTGCTCGCCAACGCGTTGATCGCGGCGACGGCCATCGCGCTGCCGCCACGACGTCCGTGCACCACCAGGTACGGCGCGGGCGCCCGCTTCGCCAGCTCCACTTTGGACTCCGCCGCGCCCACGAACCCGACCGGCACGCCGATGATCGCCGCGGGCGCGCCGACGCCTTCGTCCAGGATCTCCAGCAGGCGGAACAGCGCGGTCGGCGCGTTGCCGATCGCCACGACCGAGCCGGGCAGCTTGTCGCGCCACAGTTCCAGCGCCGCCGCCGAGCGCGTCGTGCCCATCCGCTCGGCGAGGCCGGGCACGCTGGGGTCCGACAGCGTGCAGACGACGTCGTTGCCCGCGGGCAGGCGACGCCGGGTGACGCCGCTGGCGATCATCTGCGCGTCGCACAGGATCGGCGCGCCCGCCTCCAGCGCGGCGCGGCCGGACTCGACGACGTCGAGGGTGTACCGCACGTCGTCGACCAGATCGACCATGCCGCAGGCGTGGATCATCCGGACCGCCAGGCCGGCCACGTCGTCGGGCAGGATCGCCAGGTCCGCTTCCTCGCGGATCGTGGCGAACGAGTGCCGGTAGATCTCGGCACCGTCCCGCAGGTAGTCGATCACAGCGTTCCTTTCAGCTCTTCGAACGGCACCCACCGGCCGTCGACCCGGTAGCCGCCCGCTTCGGCGACAACGTCCACAGTGGACTGCGATGGCTTCCCGCACCGCCGCTCACAACCCGAGAAGTGCGCGCGCAGCCCGGGCCGGAACACGGCGTCGGCGCGGACGTCGGCGCGCGACTTCACACAGCCCGGACGGCCGATGCACGCGCTCGTGCCCAGCGGCTCGCCGCCGAAGCCGAGCCGCTCGAAGACGTCGACGGGCGCGTCCGGCAGCACCACGGACTTCCACGGCGTGACCAGCGCCGGCCCGCAGGAGGCCAGCGCGCGGGCCTGCGCGGCCGAGAGCTGCCCGAACCTCGGGACCACCCCTGCGGCGGACGCGGAGAGCATCCCGACCGGGACCTGGACGTCGACCCGCGGCGCCGGCGTCCCGCGCCACGCCGGGTCGTCGAGCTCGGCGACGCGCCAGGCGGATCCACGCACTCGGAGGAACTCCAGCGCGACGTCGATCAGCGTCGAGACGGCGTCGCCCAGAGCCACTCGACGTCCGGTGTCGCCGCCCGCGAGCAGCAGGGTTCCTTCGGAAGAGCTGGTCGCGCGCCAGCAGACGTCGGCGCCTTCGCCGGCGACGTCACCGCGTCCGTCGTCGAACGCGAAGAGGAACCGCCCGGGCAGCGACGCCAGCTCCGGCGTCGCGCACAGGACGGCGTCGAGCGCGGCCGCCAGCCCGCGGACGTCGGCGAGCCCGCCGGTCAGGCCGCTCAACGGTGAGGCGAGGACATTCCGGACCCGCTCGTGCGACGGCGACGGCAGCAGGCCCGCGTCGGCCAGCCGGCCCGCGAGGCCGGGCCGGGTCACCCCGCGCAGCTGGACGTTGCCGCGCGAGGTGAGGTGGAGGTCGCCGTCGCCGCACGCTTCGGCGCAGTCGGCCAGCGCCCGCAGCTGCACGGCGGAAACCGCACCCCCGGGCAGCCGGACCCGCGCCAACGGGCCGTCCGCGGCGTCGTGGGTGGCGAAAACACCGGGGCACGCGTCGGCTCGCACACGCGCGGGGGTCGGCATGAGGTCACTCTAACTCGCGGTTCCCGGGCTCCTTCGTGGCCGGACGCGGGCGCAGCACGGCCGTTCCGGCGTCCAGGTCCACGTCACGCCGGGGAGGCGCGCCGTCGGCGTCCTGCTCGACGAGCATGGACATCGTTTCCCGGTGTTCCAGCTCACGCCGCTTGGTGCCGTAGAGGAACGCGGTGGTCTCTTCGACGTAGGTCGCGGACAGCCGCGCCTTGAACCGCGAGCCGTTCTTGCGCGGCCGCAGCTCGATCGCGGCCATGACCAGCAGGATCACCACGCCGCCCGGAAGGGCCAGCCCCAGCCAAGTTCCCATGCCCCGCGAACCGGATGACCGCCGGTCAAGTTCCGGGTGCACCACAAGTCCGACCGAATGTAGCAGATGTGCTACATTTGATCGCATCAGTCGGATGGGGGTCAGGTCATGAGAGATCCAGCGGATCCCGTGGTCCGCGCGAGCGGGCTGCGGATGCGCTACGGCGCGAACGACGTCCTGCACGGCGTCGGGTTCGAGGCGTACCGAGGCGAGGTCGTGTGCCTGCTCGGGCCGAACGGCGCGGGCAAGACCACGACGATCGAGATCCTCGAGGGCTTCCGGATGCGGTCGGCCGGCGAGGTGAGCGTGCTGGGCGTCGACCCGGCCCACGGCGGCGAGGACTGGCGGGCCCGCCTGGGGGTCGTGCTCCAGTCCTGGCGCGACCACGGGAAGTGGCGCGTCCGCGAACTGCTCGCCCACCTCGGCCGGTACTACGCGCCGTACTCGACACCGGCGTGCACGCGGCCGTGGGACGCCGGCGAGCTGATCGCGGCGGTCGGGCTCACCGACCACGCGCACAAGAAGATCAAGAGCCTCTCCGGTGGCCAGCGGCGGCGGCTCGACGTCGCGATCGGCATCGTCGGCCGTCCGGAGCTGCTCTTCCTCGACGAGCCCACCGCGGGCTTCGACCCGGAGGCCCGGCGCGAGTTCCACGACCTGGTGCACCGGCTGTCCGACGAGCTCGACACCACGATCCTGCTGACCACGCACGACCTCGACGAAGCCGAGAAACTGGCCGACCGGATCCTCATCCTCAACGGCGGCCGGATCATCGCCGACGGCTCGGCCGACGCGCTGAGCCGGCAGATCGCCGGCGAGGCCGAGGTCCGCTGGACGATCGACGGCCGGCACTTCGTCCACTCGACGACCGAGGCCACGAAGTACGTCCACGACCTGTTCAAGCAGCACGGCGAGGCGGTGGCGGATCTCGAAGTCCGCCGCGCGTCGCTGGAGGACACCTACATGACACTCGTCCACCGCGCCGAAACCGACGGCGAGACGGAACTCGGGCTCCAGGAAGCGGGTGCGCGATGAACACCGTCGCGGTGCGGGCCGGGCTGGCCCGCGGCTGGATCGAGTTCAAGCAGACCTGGACCAACCGCGAGGACGTCTTCGGCCAGATCGTCTTCGCCGCGCTCTTCCTCGGCGTGGTGTTCTTCATGCGCGACGCCACGGTGCCCGGCACCGGGTTCTCCCTCGGCGCGGCGACCGTGCCCGGCGTGCTCGGCGGCGGGATCGTGTTCACCGGGCTCACCGGCGCGGCGAGCTACCTGGTCATCGACCGCGAGGACGGCACGCTGCTGCGGGCGAAGGCGACGCCGAACGGCATGCTCGGCTACCTGGTCGGGAAGACCACGACGCTGTCGCTCGGGCAGGGGGCGTCGCTGCTGGTGGTCCTGATCCCGTGCCTGTTCCTGTACCCGTCGCTGGGGCCCGACGGCCTCTGGTCCTACCTGCACCTGCTGGGGGTGCTGGTGCTCGGGCTGTTCGCGACCCTGCCGATCGGGGCCGCGCTGGGTTCGCTGATCAGCAGCCCGCGGTCGACGGGGCTGATCGTGCTGCCGGTCATGGGGCTGGGCGCGATCTCCGGGATCTTCTACCCGGTGATCGCGCTGCCGGTCTGGGTCCAGGGCATCGCGCAGGTGTTCCCGATGTACTGGCTGGGGCTCGGCATGCGCTCGGCGTTGCTGCCGGACAGCGCGGTCGTCGCCGAGATCGGCCATTCGTGGCGGCCGCTGCCGACCCTCGCCGTGCTCGTCGCGTGGTCCGTGATCGGATTGGCCCTGGCCCCGGTCCTGCTCCGCCGCATGGCGCGGCGCGAGTCGGGTTCGTCGGTGGCCGAAAGGCGGGAGAAGGCCATGCAGCGTGTGGGGTGAGTCATGAGCGAGGTCGTCTACAACCGGATCGCGATGCTGCGCGCGGAGCGGTCGATCTCGCGCCGCGAGCTGGCCGACGCGCTGGGCGTGCACTACCAGACGATCGGCTACCTCGAGCGCGGCGAGTACAGCCCAAGCCTCTACCTGGCCCTGCGGATCGCGGACTTCTTCGAGGTCAACGTCGAGGTCCTGTTCTCGACGAAGCCGTTCCCGCGGCTGGGAGAGCGGTCCGCCTAGGGCTTGCGGAGGTCGGCGTCCACCAGCGCGCGCACGACGTCGGCGCGGCGGGTCTCGCGGACCGTGCGGCTGAGCTCGACGTGCAGGAACGGCGTGCCCGCGGCGGCCTGGCTCTGCACGTTCGTGGTGCCGGCCAGGCCCCGGCAGGGCTCGGCCCAGGCCCGGCAGACGCGGAAGCCGTCGGCGGTGAGCCGGTCCGCCGCCCGGCGGGCCGCGTCGCCGGCCTCGGCCGCGCCGGCCGAGAGCACGACGTCGGCCGAGGTCAGGGTGGCGTCGCCGAAGCCGTGGAGCTGCACCTGCGGCAGGCCGCGCCGGGCGAGCAGCGTCGTCACGACGTGGAAGACGCTGCGGGTCTCGTGCGCGGGGTCCTCCCGGCGGCGGTGCGCGCCCCCGACCACGAGCACGGCCCCGGGCGTCTCGCGGAAGAGGGCCAGGCCGAGCCGTTCGGTCCGCAGGTCGGAGGAGGCGTGCGGCACCTCGACGACCAGCGAGGGCGGCGCAGACCGGTCGACGACGTAGAGCCCCCACGCGCGTTCGGTGCCGGGCTCCTGCACGACCAGGGTGTCGTCCTCGACGGAAAACCCCAGCTCGGCGAGGTTGTGCGGCCGCCGGTCGAGGAACGCGGCGAACCCCGTTTCGGCGATCCGGAGTTCCGCCGCGGTCGGCACGCGGTACGGGTGGCGGCTCGACTGCGCGTCGGTGAAGTCGTGGAGGAAGGAATCCACCGTGGCCCTACCCCGATCCTGTAGCCCGGCCACCAGGCTACCGACCCGGTAGCCGTGCACGTCACCTTGACGCCACGCCCGGGCGCACCGGAGAGTAAGTCCGATACCCACGCGTCGGCAGGTGGAGGAACCCGGTGAGAGTCCGGGGCGGTCCCGCCACTGTCACCGGAGAGCCCGCTCTCCGGGAAGCCAGGAACTCCGGCCGGCGCGCCCGTCTACCCGGGGCGCGGACCCCGAGGAGGAACCTCGTGATCCTGCTTCTGTCCACTTCGGACACCGACCTGCTCAGCGCGCGTTCGTGCGACGGCGAGTTCCGGCTGGCGAACCCCTCGCGGCTCGACGTCGCCGAGCTGCCGGGCCTGCTCGACGGCGTGCGCATCGTGGTCGTCCGCATCCTCGGCACCCCGCGGAGCTGGCAGGAGGGCCTCGACACGCTGCTCTCCTCGGGCGCGCACGTCGTCGTCCTGGGCGGGGAGCAGACGCCGGACGCCGAGCTGATGAAGCTCTCGAACGTCCCGGCGGGCATCGCCGCCGAGGCCCACGCCTACCTCGCGCAAGGCGGCCCGGCGAACCTCACGCAGCTGCACCGGTTCCTCTCCGACACGCTCCTGCTCACCGGCGACGGCTTCGAGCCGCCCGCCGTGCAGCCCGGCTGGGGCATCCTCGATCGGCCTCCTTCGCACACGGACGGCCCGGTCATCGGGATCCTCTACTACCGCGCGCACCACCTGTCCGGGAACACGGCGTTCGTGCACACCCTCGCCGACCGGATCGAGGCCGCGGGCGGGCGCGCGCTGCCGGTCTACACGGCGTCGCTGCGGACGCGCGAGCCGGCGATGATGGCCGAGCTGGGCAAGGTCGACGCGCTGCTGGTCACGGTGCTCGCGGCGGGCGGCACGAAGCCGTCCGAGGTGGGCGCCGGGGGCGACGACGAGGCGTGGGACGTCGCCGAGATGGCCGCGCTGGACGTCCCGATCCTGCAGGCGCTGTGCCTGACCAGCGACCGCGAGACGTGGGCGGCGAGCGACGAAGGCCTCTCCCCGCTGGACGCGGGCAACCAGATGGCCGTCCCGGAGTTCGACGGCCGGCTGATCACCGTGCCGTTCTCGTTCAAGGAGCTCGACGAAGACGGGCTGCCGCGGTACATCCCGGACGCCGAGCGCGCGTCCCGCGTCGCGAAGATCGCCCTGGCGCACGCGCGTCTCCGGCACACGCCCGCTCCGGAGCGGCGCGTCGCGCTGATGCTGTCCGCGTACCCGACGAAGCACTCCCGCGTCGGCAACGCGGTCGGGCTGGACACGCCCGCGTCGGTCATCGAGCTGCTGCGGCGGATGCGGGATCTGGGCTACGACCTGGGTAAGGACGCGTTTCCGGGCGTCGAGCCGACCGGCACCGACCAGCCCGACGGTGACGCCCTGATCCACGCGCTGATCGCCGCCGGCGGCCAGGACCCGGAGTGGCTCACCGAGGAGCAGCTGGCCGGCAACCCGATCCGGGTGCCCGCCGCGCGCTACCAGGAGTGGTTCGACGCGCTGCCCGCGGAGCTGCGCGAAGGCGTCGAAGGGCACTGGGGTCCGGCGCCCGGCGAGCTGTACGTCGACAACGGCGACATCGTGCTGGCGTCGCTGCAGAGCGGCAACGTCATCATCATGATCCAGCCGCCGCGCGGGTTCGGCGAGAACCCCGTCGCGATCTACCACCACCCGGACCTGCCGCCGAGCCACCACTACCTGGCCGCCTATCGCTGGCTGGAGGAGGAGTTCGGCGCGCACGCCGTCGTCCACCTGGGCAAGCACGGGTCCCTCGAATGGCTGCCGGGCAAGACGGCCGGGCTTTCGGCGTCGTGCGCGCCGGACGCCGTGCTCGGGAACCTGCCGCTGATCTACCCGTTCCTGATCAACGACCCGGGCGAGGGCGCGCAGGCGAAACGGCGGGCGCACGCGACGATCGTCGACCACCTGATCCCGCCGATGGCACGCGCCGAGTCGTACGGCGACATGGCGCGGCTGGAGCAGCTGCTCGACGAGCACGCGAACATCGCGGCGATGGACCCGGCCAAGCTGCCCGCGGTGCGCGCGCAGATCTGGACGCTCATCCAGGCCGCGAAGCTGGACCACGACCTCGGCGTCGAGCAGCGCCCGCACGACGCGGAGTTCGACGACTTCCTGCTGCACATCGACGGCTGGCTGTGCGAGGTCAAGGACGCCCAGATCCGCGACGGCCTGCACATCCTCGGCGCGGCGCCCACCGGCGAGGCGCGCGTCAACCTGGTGCTCGCGATGCTGCGCGCCCAGCAGATCTGGGGCGGCAAGCAAGGCGCGATCCCCGGGCTGCGGTCGGCGTTGGGACTCAAGGAGAACTCCGACGCGCCGACGTCCGAAGTGGACAAGATCGAGAAGACGGCGCGCTCGCTGATCGAGGCGATGGAGTGGCGCTCCTGGGACGTCACGGCGGTGCGCGGCATCATCGACGACAAGCTGGGCGGCCCGGACGAGCAGGTCCGGCTGATCCTGGAGTTCGCGGCGAACGAGATCGTGCCGCGGCTGGCCGCGACCGCGGGTGAGCTGGACGCGATCCTGCACGCGCTGGACGGCGGCTACATCCCGGCCGGGCCGAGCGGATCGCCGTTGCGCGGGCTGGTCAACGTGCTGCCGACCGGCCGGAACTTCTACACGGTCGACCCGAAGGCCATCCCGAGCCGGCTGGCCTGGGAAACCGGCCAGGCGCTCGCGGACTCGCTGCTGCGCCGCTACCGCGAGGACACCGGCGACTGGCCGCGTTCGGTCGGGCTGTCGGTGTGGGGCACGTCGGCGATGCGCACGTCCGGCGACGACGCCGCGGAGGTCCTGGCGCTGCTGGGCGTCCAGCCGGTGTGGGACGAGGCGTCACGGCGCGTCACCGGCATCGAGGCGATTCCCCTGACCGAGCTGGGCCGCCCGCGCATCGACGTCACGATCCGCATCAGCGGCTTCTTCCGCGACGCGTTCCCGCACGTCATCACGATGATGGACGACGCGGTACGGCTGGTAGCCGGCCTGGACGAACCCCCTGCGGAGAACTTCGTGCGAGCACACGTCGACGCCGACGTGGCTACACACGGTGACACGCGGCGCGCGACGACCCGGATCTTCGGCTCGAAGCCGGGCGCGTACGGCGCCGGCCTGCTGCCGCTGATGGAGTCCGGCAACTGGCGCGACGACAAGGACCTGGCCGAGGTGTACGCGGTCTGGGGCGGCTTCGCGTACGGCCGCGACCTGGACGGCCGCCCGGCGCGCGAGGACATGGAAAGCTCGTACAAGCGGATCGTGGTGGCGGCCAAGAACACCGACACTCGCGAGCACGACATCGCCGACTCGGACGACTACTTCCAGTACCACGGCGGCATGATCGCCACGGTCCGCGCACTGACGGGCACGGCCCCGGCGTCCTACGTGGGCGACAGCACCACCCCGGACGCGGTCCGCACCCGCACCCTGGGCGAGGAGACGGCGCGCGTGTTCCGCGCCCGCGTGGTGAACCCCCGCTGGCTGGCGGCCATGAGGCGTCACGGCTACAAGGGCGCATTCGAGCTGGCGGCCACGGTGGACTACCTCTTCGGCTTCGACGCAACAGCGGGCGTGGTCGGCGACTGGATGTACGAGAAGCTGACCGAGACGTACGTCCTGGACGAGACGAACCAGGAGTTCCTGCGCAAGGCGAACCCGTGGGCGCTACGCGGAATCGTGGAGCGCTTGAACGAGGCCGCGGACCGCGGCCTGTGGGAGGAGCCGGACCCCGAGCTGCTGGCCCAAATGCGCGAGGTCTACCTGTCCTTGGAGGGCGACCTGGAGTCGGAGTGACGCAGTTGTCCTCACTCGATCAGGGTGTGGACAACCCTCGTCTTCCCGCCCGGATCACGGCTTCCCGTCGTGCCCCACCGATAGACTGGACCAGGGCACGCCCCCCGGTGGAGGGTGGGGGCCTGCCTTCGGGTGATCTGGGCTGAATGACTTTGACGGAGGCGGTTGCGTCGGTGGCGCAACCGCCTTTCGTCGTCTTCGGAATGCGACATTTCTCGGGTTTCGCCCGTAACTCCGCCTTCGTCTTGACTTTGAAATGGTCTAGTCCAATGATCTGACCACCCTCGAACCCCACCGGGAGGACAGATCATGCGCAGAAGCAGACTGGCCGCCGTCGGGCTCGCCGCCGCCACCTTCATCGGTACAGCAGTGAGTCTCGTGATCGGCGCGCCCTCCGCGACAGCGGCGCTGGGCAACAACTGGTACGCCGCGGCGCCGTATCTGATGCCCGTGAGCAACAATCCTCCCGACCCGGTCACCGTGATGAACGCGACCGGGCTCAAGGCGTTCCAGCTGGCGTTCATCCTGGCGCCCAACGGCGGCGGCTGCAGCCCGACCTGGGACGGCACGGCCGCGGTCTCCTCGGACACGAACGTCGCCGGCGTGATCTCGCGGATCCGCGGCGCGGGCGGTGACGTCTCGGTGTCCGTCGGCGGTTACGGCGGCACGAAGCTCGGCCAGACCTGCGGGACCGTGGCCGCCACCGCCGCCGCGTACCAGCAGGTCATCTCGAAGTACTCGCTCAAGGCGATCGACTTCGACCTCGAAGAGCCGGAGTACGAGAACACCGCGGCCATCGCGAACGAGCTCGGCGCGGCGAAGACGTTGCAGGCCAACAACCCCGGCCTGTTCGTGTCGGTGACCATGCCGGGCACCGCGGCCGGCACCGGCTGGTTCGGCACGCAGCTGCTCGACCAGGCGAAGTCGATCGGCTTCTCCCCCAACAACTTCTCGATCATGCCGTTCGACGGCGGCTTCAACGGCGGCTCGTCGCAGGTGTCCGCGCTCGAGGCCCTGCACGGCCTGCTGATGTCGCACATGGGCTGGGACAGCGCGACGGCGTACTCGCACGAAGGCTTCTCCGGCATGAACGGCAAGTCGGACGCGTCGGAGATGTTCTACACCGCGGACTTCCAGACCGTGTACGACTACGCGACCAGCCACGGCCTGGGCCGCTTCACGTTCTGGTCGGTCAACCGCGACCGCGCCTGCGTCGGCACGACCGACAACGGCGTCTGCAGCAACGTGCCGCAGAACGACTGGGACTTCACGAAGTTCAGCGTCCGCTTCGCCGGCGCGACCCCGCCCCAGACGACGCCGACCCCGCCGACGACCACGACCCCGACCACCCCGGGCGGCGGCTCCTGCACCGCGGCGGCGTGGGACAAGGCGAAGGTCTACGTCAAGGACGACGCCGTCTCGCACAACAGCCACAAGTTCACCGCGAAGTGGTGGACGCAGGGCGAAGAGCCGGGCACGACCGGCGAATGGGGCGTCTGGACCGACAACGGCGCCTGCTGAGCTTGTTCCACCGAAGGCCGTCCCGGGTTCTCCCGGGGCGGCCTTCGCTCGTCAAAAGGTCAGGTGGGTGTTCTCGCGCTGGACCTCCGGGGTCAGCGCGGGCACCTCGACGACATGCCGCCCGGCCTGCCGCAGCAGCTCGGTGCCCTGGGCGTCGACGAAGACCGGCGGCTCGCGCCAGGCGAACACGACGCGCGGGATCCCGGCGTCGAGGATCAGCTGGGTGCAGCTGCGCGGGTGCGAGCTGCGGTTGCTGCAGGGTTCGAGCGAGCTGTACACGGTCGCGCCGGCCAGCCGTGGGTCGCCTTCGCACTTGGCGAGGGCCGCTTCTTCGGCGTGGTTGAGCGGATCGCCCTCCCCGGAGTGCCCGGTCGCGATGACCTCGCCGTCGGCATCGGTGACGACGGCCCCGACCCGGAAGGTGTGGCTCGGCGGGCACTCGGCGGCGAGCGCGATGGCCTCCCGGAGCCGCTGGACGTCGCGGCCAGTCGGCTCGTCGGCCGCGCGGTACTCGAGGATCGCCATGCCGGTCAGGTCGCGGGCGCTGGTGAGGCGCAACGGCCGCGGGTAGAGCCCGGGCCCGACGAATCGGGGAGCGTCCGGCTGCCCGAGGAAGAACGGCGCGATCGCCAGCCGCAGCTCGTCGGCGAGCCCTTCGGCGAGGAACCGCGTGTGGATCCCGCCACCGCCCTCGACCAGCAGGTTCTTGATGCCGCGCGCGCCGAGGTCGTCGAGGACGCGGCCGAAGTCGGGCGGATCGCCGGCGTCGACGACGGTGGCGACGTGCTTGAGCTGGTCCGCGGCACCGGGCGGGGCGTAGACGATCTTCTCGGTGTCCCCGACGGTGAAGAACTGCGCGCCGGGATCGAGGCCGCGGGTGGTCAGGGTGACCTTGACCGGCTGTTCGGGCTTCCCCTGCTCCAGGCGTCGCCGCCGCAGGTCGGGCGACCGGACGAGCAGCCGCGGGTTGTCGGCCCGCACGGTCCCGGCCCCGACGAGGATGGCGTCGGCCTCGGCCCGCAGCCGGTCGACGACGGCGAAGTCGTCCTCAGTGGACAGCACGAGCCGTTCGGGCGAGGTGTCGTCGAGGAAGCCGTCGAGGGACTGCGCGGCGGAAAGCAGGACGTGCGGCCGGTCGATCACCCGATCCAGTATGCCGGGCCGTAACACCGCGGGCGATCGGGACGTCTACGACGTGTCACCACCCGAACTCGGAGCAGGGGAACATGACCACGCGAGGCTGGCAGAAGGAGCGGACGCTCACCACGCTCGACACGGTCGGCCGCGAGATAGCGGTGACGACCGGCCTCACCCGCGACCCGGAGGGCCGCCTGGTGGCGGTCATCGCGGTCGGCGACGGCCCCACGGCGATCTTCCGCCACCTGCACGACCTGGAAGACCGCCCGGAGCTGGTCGCCAACGCGGCCGACACAGCGGACGACCTGCACACGCTGACCGGCATAGCCCCGGTGCGGCAGCTGCGCCGCCGCCGCTAGCGCGGCAGGTTTCGCACCACGGGGTCGAACCGCCGGGGAAGGTCGCATCGCGGGGGTCGATGCGCGAGGTCCCGGCGCCGCAGGTGTCGGCGCGCAGTTGTCCGGCCTCGCGAAATCATCCCCGCGGGCGTCGGAGCCGCAAGATTCCGGCTCCGGGAGCCGCCTCGGCACGGCAGTCCGACGCGCTGCTCGACGGCCCGCGCAATCTTGGCTGTGGTCAGGGGCACGGCGGTCCACCTGCGGTCCCGGACCTGCCGACTCCGGAGATCCTGGCCGCGGTCAACGGCACGACGGTCAGCCCGCGGTCCCACACTTGCCGACTCCGGAGATCCTGGCTGCCGTCACGGGCACGGCGGCCAGCCCGCGGTTTTCAGACCTGCCGATTCCAGAAATCCTAGGCGTGGCCAGGGGCACGGCGGTCAGCCTGCGGTTTCAGACCTGCCGGTTCCGCCCCGCGTGCTGTCGCTCTGTGGATCCCAGTAGGCTCCTGCTCGGCCGCCGTCCATAGCGGCCGAGCAGGTCCTTCGTTGCGGGTCGTCGTCAGGCGGGCAGGACGGCGTACTGGCGGACGTAGAGGTCCGTGTACGTCACCGGGCCGCGGGGGCCGGGGACCTTGTCCAGGTTGATGCCCGTTTCCGGGACCGCGAGGAGCTTGAAGCCGTCCAGGAGGCGGGTCGGGGCGTTCCAGAACACGCCCGTGCCGGTGTAGCCGTCGAAGAACGCGTCGGCGGCGGCCTCGTCCTCGGTCGCGATGCCCGCGGCCAGGCCCGATGTCTGCTCGTTCGCGATCTCGACGGCGTCGGCGAGGGCGCCGACCGTGGCGACCGTGACCGTCGCCTCGCGGTCGGAGTCCAGGGCCCACTCGTAGCCGATCGCGTGCTCGTGCGGGGCCAGCGAAGGCGTCACTCCCCGCTCGGCCAGCGCGTCGGCGATGCCCGGCCAGACGTCGTCGTGGATGTTCTCGTGGATCAGCAGCAGGTTGAGCCGGTTGCAGACGCCCAGCCGGTCGAGGCTGGCGAAGACCAGGTCGCGTGCCTTGGTGACGTCCGCGCCGCGGTCGACGTACAGGACGCCGCCGCCGTCGGCGTGGGCGAGCGTGCGCACGCCGTGGACCGCGGCCTCGGTGGCGAGGGCGCGGGTGCTGTCCCCGCTGCCGCGCAGGATGACCAGCGGCACCAGGTCCGGCAGCCGCACCAGCGCGGACGCGGCTTCGCGCTCCACGCGCGGCACCAGCTGGACGCAGTCGGCGTCGATGCCGGCCTCCGTCAGCGCCGGCGCGATGACCACCTCACGCAGCCGCTGCGCCGAGCCGAGTGCGGCCGAACCCGTGCGCAGCACGCCGGCGTTGCGCGACTTGACCAGCTGTGACGCCACGTCGACCGTGACGTTCGGGCGCGCCTCGTAGTTCGCGCCGATCACGCCCACCGGACGGCGCCGTTCGACCAGCCGCAGCCCGCCGTCCAGCGTGGACACCTCGACCGAGCGCTCCTGGTGCGGCGCGCCGGCGAGCAGCCGCAGCTGCTCGGCCATGCCGGTCAGCCGCTCCGGGGTGATGGTGAGCCGGTCGAGCAGACCGGCGCTCATCCCCTCGGCCTTCGAGCGCTCGACGTCGGCCTGGTTCGCCTCGAGGATCTCGTCGCGGTGCGTGAGCAGCCGCTCGGCCATCCCGGCGAGGGCGGCGTCGACGGCCTCCGCACTGGCGGCGGCAAGCGACGGCGCGGCCAGCTTCGCAGCCCGTGCGCATTCCTCCACGGCCTTGGCGACCTCGTCCATCGTTCGGCTCCCTCCGGCTGACCAGCGAGAGTCCAGTTTGCCGCATGGGCCAGGCCCGGCGGCCAGGGGGCGCCACGGGTCGAGCGCACCACAGCCCCGAGCGCGCCGCGGTGGGGAGCGCCACGGCTCAGGTGCGCAGCGTTCGAGCGCGCCACGGTTCGTGTGCTCCGCAGTGGGGGGACGCCAGGCTCAGGTGCGCAGTGTGCAGACGTGCCACGGTTCGAGTGCGCCACGACCCAGCGGACCGGAGCACGGCAGCACCGGCCACAGCCGTACCGCTGGGCCGCTGCGCCGGGCACGCCGCGCCGTGCCGTGCCGGGCCCGCCAGGCCGGTGGCTACTTGGCCACGGGCTCCAGCAGCCAGAGGCCGCCGGCGATGAGGCAGCTGACCGTGGCCACCGCGAACACCAGGACCCAGAGGATCGGCGGGACCGCCGTGAGGCGGCCGAGCTGGTCGGCGTCGGAGTCGCGGGCCTGGCCCCGGCGGCGCTTGGTCTGCAGCTCGATCACCGGCCGGACGCCGCCGAAGAGCAGGAACCACGTCAGCAGGTAGCCGAACGGGGCCTGGACCTCGACCGGCGCGACGAAGGCGACCAGCGCCAGCACCACCGCGCTGGCCACGACCGTGAACACCCCGTAGGCGTTGCGCACCATCACCAGCACGCCGAGCAGCAACAGCGCGATCAGCACGAGGACCGTGCCGACCAGGTCGTTGCCCAGCAGGCTGGCGAACAGCAGCCCCAGCACCGACGGCGCCAGGTACCCGGCCATCGCGGTGAACGCCATCCCCGGCCCCTCGGGTTTGCCGCGCGAGACGGTGACGCCCGAGGTGTCCGAGTGCAGCTTGATGCCCTGCAGGCGCCGGCCGACCAGGACGGCGGCCAGCCCGTGGCCGGCCTCGTGCACGATGGTGACGACGTTGCGCGCCCGCCGCCACATCGTGCCGCCGACGAGCACCACCAGCAGCGCCACACCCCCGGCGACCAACGTGATCACGGCAGGCGTCTGGGCCTGCTCCAGCAGGGTCGCGGCCGGGTCGGCGGCGGCCTGGAGGGCCGCCGGGACGTCACGGGCCGTGCTGTCGAGCGCGAGTTGAACGGGCGAGCTCACCCGGACACCTCACCACAGGCGACATCTGGCTACGGTGAGTCCCCACCGGAGCGAGGTCCGCGGCTTCCGGTATGGGTTCGGCTCGTTGGTGCACCTCCTTCCTCGGCTCGGGCGGGGATGGTGATCAGGGTGCCGCGGACAACACGACAGCCGCGGCTCAGCTCAGCGCGACTCCCGCATCCGGGCCTCGCCCTCCACCCGGAACAGGAACGACGTCCAGCTCCGGAACGGTGCCCAGGCCTCGGCGATCTCGGCCAGCTCCGCCACTCCCGCGTCCGGGAGGTGGTACGCCTCGCGCATGATCTCGTGCAGGCGGCTCTCCCCTCGCGGGAAGACGTCCGGGTGCCCGGCGCCGCGGATCAGGATCAGCTCCGCGCTGAACCGGCCCACGCCCGGCAACAGCTGCAGTTGTTTGAGCGCATCGTCGGCCGGCATCGCCCGCAACGTCGCCGCGTCGAGCAGGCCCTCGGCCGCGGCCCCGGCGATCGCTCGCAGGCGGTGCAGCTTCTGCACCGGTGCGCCCGGCAAGTACTCCAGCTTCGCCAGCTCGCCGGGCGCCGGGAACGACCAGAGCTTCGCTCCATCCACCTCGACCTGGACGCCGTGGCGCTCGGTGAGGCCGCGGCGCAGGCGCACCGCTTGCGACATCCAGATCCGATGGCTCAGCACCGCCCAGCACGCCGCCTCGTACGGCGAGGCGAACAGGACCGGCCGCAGCCCCGGGTGCAGGCCTTGCAGCATCGAGACGACCGGATCGCGCTCGCCGGCTTCCGGGAAACCCGTAGCGTCGACGTCCAGCGAACACATCCGCGTGACCTGCGCCAGGACGGCTTCCGTGTGCTCCTCGGGGGCGTGGACCTCCACTTCGACCACGCCCGGCGATCTCTGTCTCAGTACCGCTCCCACCGGCGTCCACGCGCCGTCGACCGGGAACGCCACGCGGAGCGCTCCGGGCTCCGTGTCCGCTTCCGGCCGCCCGGCGGGTGCGAACCCGGTCAGGAACTTCGCCGCCGCGGCCAGGTCGAACGGGCCGCGGACCGGGATCTCCCCGCTCGGTGCGGAAATCTTGGAAACCGCCATGTCTCCTCCTCGGAGTCGGTGATCGGTGGATCGCCACCTCGCCGACGACGTTAGGAAGGGGCACCGACAATTTCCGGGCCTCGAAGGCCCGCGCCCGGAGTTGTTCACTCGGTCGAGTGACCTCGGCTTGGGCATACTGCCGGTATCCGAACGACGGGAGCGCCTGTGCCGACCACCGCCACCGACCGGCTCGAGAAGCTGCTGGAAACCCCGGCCGAAACCCGCGCGGGCTTCCTCGACCTGCTGGGCACGGCGGACCAGGCCGGCCCGTCCACCGGCATCACGCAGCGCCTGATGCGCACCACCCTGCTCCCGCGGGTCTACGAGCGGTACTGGCGCCCCGCGCTCGGCCGCGCGCTCAAGGGCCCGGCCGGGCCCAGCATGGCGGGCGAGGTCCGGCTCGCCACGAAACTCCTCGATCTGAGGCCGGGCCGGACCGCGCTGGACGTCGCCTGCGGCACCGGCCGGTTCACCCGTGCCTTCGGTCAGGCCGTCGGCCCGGCCGGGCTCGCGATCGGCCTCGACGGCGCGCGCACGATGCTCACCAAGGCCGTGGCCGAAGGTGGCCCGGACAGCGTCGCCTACCTGCGCGCGGACGCGGTGCGCGTCCCCCTGCGAGAGTCCACTGTGGACGCCGTCTGCTGCTTCGCCGCGCTCCACATGTTCGCCGAGCCGGAGACCGCGTTGGACTCCTTCACGCGCGTGCTCAAGCCCGGCGGCCGGATCGTGCTGCTCACCAGCGCGCGCCGCGGCCGGCAACCCGCGCGGCTGCTGGAGTCCGTCGGCGGGATCGTCAGCGGGCAGAAGATGTTCGACCGCGGCGAAATCGCGGCGAGCCTGCGCGCCCGCGGCTTCACCGAGATCACCGAGCGGTACGCCGGGGTCACGCAGATCGTGGCGGCCCGGCTGGGCTGAGCGCCGCGAACTGTCGGGGGTGGCGGTTAGCATCGCCCCATGACCCACGCCGAACCCGTCCCGCCCGACGACAGCTACCTCCGTTCCCTGGTCGAAGCCACGGCCGACGCGGTGGCGGCGGCCGAGCCGCTGTCCTCGCCGCACACCGGCGCGGACGAGGCGACCCGGGCCGAGGTGACGTCAGCGGTCGAGCGCAGTTCACCCGATCTGGTGGCGTTGAGCCAAGATCTGCACGCCCACCCCGAGGAGGGGTTCGGGGAACACCGCTCGGTCGGCGCGCTGGCGGAACTCCTGGCGCGCCACGGCCACGAAGCGACCGTCGGCGTGGGCGGCCTCGACACCGCGCTGCGCGTGAGCACACCCGAGCGGGACGGCCCGCACATCGCCGTCCTCGCCGAGTACGACGCACTGCCCGGTCTCGGCCACGCGTGCGGCCACAACGTCATCTGCACCACCGCCGCGGGCGGCTTCCTCGGCGCCGCAGCGGTGGCCGAGAGGCTCGGTGGGCGCGTCAGCCTCATCGGCACGCCGGCCGAGGAAGGCGGTGGTGGCAAGGAGATCCTGGCGCGCGCGGGTGTCTTCGACGACGTCGACGCGGTGATCATGCTGCACCCGTTCAGCCACGACGTCGCGCTGCACCCGTTCCTGGGCCGCCGTCAGCTGGAGATGGTCTTCCACGGCGTCGGCGCGCACGCCTCGGCCCAGCCGTTCATGGGCCGCAACGCGCTCGACGCCGCGGTCGCGGCCTACCAGGGCGTCTCGGCGCTGCGGCAGCAGCTTCCGCAGAGCGATCGCGTGCACGGCGTGTTCAGCGACGGCGGGGCGCGGCCGAACGTCATCCCGGCCCGCGCCGCGCTGCTGTTCTACCTGCGCTCCCAGAACCCTGAGACCCTGCGGGACCTGGCCACCCGCATGACGTCGATCGCGGAGGGCGCGGCGGCGATGACCGGCTGCGGAGTCGAGCTGATCTGGGACGCCCAGGCCGCCTACCTGCCGATCCGGTTCAACACCACGCTCGCCGGGCGCTGGTCGGTCAACCAGGCCGGCACCGGCCGCAAGCCGCTGCCACCCGGCATCGTCCCGGAGTCGCTCACCGGGTCCACCGACCTCGGCAACCTCTCCTACCGGATGCCGGCGCTGCACCCGATGCTCGGGATCTCGGGGCCGACGGTCGCGTTGCACACCAAGGAGTTCGCGGCCGCGGCCGGTTCGGAGACGGGTGACGCGGGCGTCCGCGACGGCGCGCTCGGGCTGGCCCTGACCGCCGCGGACTACCTCGGCGACGCCGAGCTGCGGAAAGCCGTCCACGACGAGTTCGAAGCGGCGGGAGGTGCATTGGACGTTCCGGCGTTCTTCGACTGAGGCGCGCGGAAAGCCTGAGAACCGCCTGAGTTTTCTCAGCTGATTCTTCTCAGCAAAGCCTGAGGGATTTCCACAGGTTGCTCACAAGCACACGCGCGAATCTTGGTTCATGACCGAGAACGAGAGTCGGCCCGGCCCCGCCTCACCCGGTGGGCACCAGCCGCACCAGCACACCCAGCAGTACGGGCCGTACGCGCAGTACGCCTACCCTCAGCAGGCCGCGCCGAATCCGCTCTTCACCCCGCAGCCGCCGGCACCGCAGGCCCTCAAGAAGCCGCGCCGGGGCGGCCGGGTCGCGATGCTGGTCGGCGCGACCGCACTCGGCGCCGCGCTGGTCGGGGGCGTCGGCGGCGCCGCGATCGTCGGGCTGACCGCGACCTCGGCGGACGGCACGACGTCGGTGAGCGCACCGGCGGCGACGGGGCAGACGGTCGCCAACAGCACGTCCGGTGACGTCAGCGGCGTCGCGGCGAAGGTGACACCGAGCGTCGTGCAGATCAACGTCACCACCGACCAGGGCGAGGCGATCGGCTCCGGCGTCATCCTCAGCGCCGACGGCCGGATCCTGACCAACGCGCACGTCGTCGACGGCGCCCAGAGCGTCGTCATCACGACGTCCGACGGCACGAAGTACCAGGCCAGTGTGGTCGGCGCGGACACCAAGGCGGACATCGCGGTGGTCCAGGCGAAGAACGCCAGTGGCCTGGCGGCGGCCAGCCTCGGGGACTCGAGCAAGCTCGCCGTCGGCCAGGAGGTCATCGCGATCGGCTCGCCGGGCGGGCTGCAGAACACCGTCACGACCGGCATCGTCAGCGCGCTGAACCGGAACCTGTCCGACATCGGCCAGGGCGAGCAACAGCAGCAGTCGCCGTTCAACCGCACCTCGAACCAGACCAGCGACTCGCCCAGCTACACCGCGATCCAGACGGACGCCTCGATCAACCAGGGCAACTCCGGCGGCGCGCTGGTCGACGCGAACGGCAACGTGATCGGGATCAACTCGGCGCTCTACAGCCCGACGGCATCGGCGAACGGCTCCGCGGGCAGCGTCGGGATCGGCTTCGCCATCCCGATCAACGACGCCAAGAAGATCGTCGACCAGATCGTGAACAACTGAAAGACGTGGACGGGTCGTGTTCGGGGCGGCCCGTCCCTCCCGCTTCGGGGAGCGGGGAACACGGCGAAGGCCGTTTCGAGAGTCAATCGGGGGCTCTCGAAACGGCCTTCGCGCTGTCTACAGCTCGTAGGTGAGCGTGAAGGTGTGGTTCTTCTCCTCGTCGATCTCGATGCTCGCCGTGCCGGAGATCCCGGCCAGCTCACCCGAGCCGGAGCCGGTGAGGATCTTCAGCGTCAGGCCGGTGTCGTCGGCCGTGTGGTGCAGGACGAACGCGCCCTTGCGGCCGTCGACCGAGACGGCGAGACGCTCGAAGGCGACGTACGCGCGCGAAGTCGCGTTGGACGCCGTCAGCATCTCGACCGTGCTGGTCCCCTCGACCACGCCGGTGAACGTCTTGGCGATCGCCACCCGGGCGAACTCCGTGCCCGCGGCCTCGTCGGTCGCCTGCGGCTCCCACTTGTCGAGGACGAACGACGCGGTGGCGGTGCTGGTCATGGCTGGTTTCCCCTGTTCGTCGGTGGTGGGCGCCAGCTTGGCAGCGATACCTGACAGGTCGCGTCAGGTTTTCTCAGCGCTTCCGGTTGCCGAACAGCCCGCGCGTGATCTCCCGGCCCAGCGCACTGGCCGCGGACCGCATGAACGACTTCACGGCCGGGTTCTTCATCGCCGACTCGATCATCCCGGGCTCTTCCTTCTCCTTCTTGGGAGCGGGCGCAGGCGCGGACTCAGGCGCAGGAGCGTCGGGCGCAGGCGCGGCCACCTTCGCGGCCAGCTTCTCGTAGGCCGACTCCCGGTCGATCGTCTCGGCGTACTTCGCGTGCAGATCCGACGAAGCGACCGAAGCGGCGACGGCCTCCGCGCCGATCGAGCCCATCTTCGACCGCGGCGCCCGCAGCCGCGTCCACGCCACCGGCGTCGGCGCGCCCCGCTCCGACAGCACCGTGACGATCGCCTCGCCGATGCCCAGCGACGTCAACGCCGTGTCGAGCTCGTAGAACTTCGTCTTCGGGTAGGTCTTGACCGTCTTGGCCAGCGCCGCCTGGTCGTCCGGGGTGAACGCCCGCAGCGCGTGCTGGATCCGCGCGCCCAGCTGGGAGAGGACGTTGTTCGGGATGTCCGTGGGCAGCTGCGTGCAGAAGAACACGCCGACGCCCTTCGACCGGATCAGCTTCACGGTCTGCTCGATGCGCTCCAGGAACGCCTTCGACGCGTCGTTGAACAGCAGGTGCGCCTCGTCGAAGAAGAACACCAGCTTCGGCTGGTCGAGATCGCCCTCCTCCGGCAGCTCCTCGAACAGCTCGGCCAGCAGCCACATCAGGAACGTCGAGAACAACGCCGGCTTCGCCTGCAGGTTGTCCAGTTCCAGCAGCGTGACGACGCCCTTGCCGTCGCGGGCGCGCATCAGGTCGTGGACGTCCAGCTCCGGCTCGCCGAAGAAGTCCTCCCCGCCTTGGGCCTCCAGATTGGACAAAGAACGCAGGATCACCCCGGCCGTCGCGGCCGAGACGCCGCCGATGCCCTTGAGGTCCGCCTTGCCCTCGTCGCTGGTCAGGTGCGTGATGACCGACCGGAGGTCCTTCGTGTCCAGCAACGCCAGCCCGCGCTGATCGGCCCAGTGGAAGATCAGGCCGAGCGTCGACTCCTGCGTCTCGTTCAGCCCCAGCACCTTCGACAGCAGCACCGGCCCGAAACTCGTGATCGTCGCCCGGATCGGCGCACCCTTCCCGCCCGTCCCCAGCGACAGGAACTGCACCGGGAACGCCGTCCCCGCCCAGTCGTCACCCAGCTCCTGCGAGCGCTTCGACACCTTGTCGTTCGCCTCGCCGGCCGCCGCGAGACCCGACAGGTCACCCTTCACGTCGGCGAGCACCACCGGCACCCCGGCCGCCGACAGCTGCTCCGCCACCAGCTGCAACGTCTTCGTCTTGCCCGTCCCGGTCGCCCCCGCGACCAGCCCGTGCCGGTTCAGCGTCGCCAACGGCAGGCGCACGGCGGCACCCGCGTCCACCTGCCCGTCGATCACCACCGCACCCAGCTCCAGCGCGGCACCCTCACTCGCATAACCGGCGGCGATCTCGCCCGCCGGCGTCCCCTGCTCCGTCACTCGCGACTCCCCGATCTGTGTCCTGCACCACACCGGTGGCGGCCCCGCGAGCGTAAACGCGCCGTACGTGCAGGTAACGCACCTCTTGTCCCCGTGTCGGGTTAGGGTCACCAGGTGACCGACCGCCTAGTCTGGATCGACTGCGAGATGACGGGGCTCGACCTCGGCAAGGACGCGTTGATCGAAATCGCCGCCCTCGTGACCGACGCGGAGCTCAACGTGCTCGGCGAGGGAGTGGACATCGTCATCCACGCCGACGAGGAAAAACTCGCCGGTATGCCCGAGATCGTCCGCGAGATGCACGCCCACTCCGGCCTCACCGAAGAAGTGCGCCGCTCCACGGTGACCCTCGAAGAAGCCGAGCGCCGCGTCCTCGAGTACATCCGCGAGTACATCCCCGAACCCGGCACCGCACCGCTGGCCGGCAACTCCATCGCCACCGACCGCGGCTACATCACCCGCGACATGCCGGCCCTCGACGCGCACCTCCACTACCGCCTCGTCGACGTCTCCTCCATCAAGGAACTCGTCCGCCGCTGGTACCCGCGCATCTACTACGCCAAGCCGGAAAAGGGCCTCGCCCACCGCGCCCTCGCCGACATCAAGGAATCCATCGGCGAACTCGACTACTACCGGCGCGTCGCCTTCGTCGCCCAACCCGGCCCCAGCAGCGACGAAGCCAAAGCCGCCGCCGCTGAAGTGCGCGAACAGCACCAGGGGTAACCCCCCGGAAAACCACGCGCGGGCACCCGCTACGATTACGACATCGAGGTGATCGCACGCGGTTGCCTCAGATGGTGGGCGTAGCTCAGCTGGTAGAGCACCTGGTTGTGGTCCAGGAGGTCGCGGGTTCGAAACCCGTCGCTCACCCCGTTGCCCCGGCTTGGTCGGTGCCCTTGCGGGCCCCTCCCCTAGCCGGGGTTTTGCCTTTTCTTGTGGGGGTCGAACCCCCACACCCCCGCCGGGGGGTGCCCCCGGACCCCCATCCCGTGTGGTTGGCCTGGGGGTCAGATTGTGGGTATGAAGTCTTCCTTTGACGGGTTCAGCCAGGCTGGGCGTGCTGCCGCCAAGGCCAGTAGGGCCAGGGCCATGAGCACGTAGAGGGTGTGGGCTAGTGCTTGGGCTGCTGGCGGGTAGTTCTCCGGGAGGATTACCAGGCCTACCAGTGGGACGTTTGAGCGTCCTGCTCCTACCTTCCAGGCGAATGTCAGCAGGTATGTCACTGTCAAGATTGCTGCTGGCCACCAAGTGCGGGAGCGTAGGGCGCCGCCTGCGGCCATTGCGAAGAACGGGATGAACCAGACCCAGTAGTGCGTCCAGGTCCAGGGGGTTACCAGGACCATTGTTGCGCCTATGACGCTCACTGCCAGCAGTTCGCGGCCTTCGCGGTGGGCTCGGACTGCTATCCAGAGGGCCGCCAGGGCGACTACTCCTGCTACTGGGATCCAGATGGGGCCTGGGACGTCCGCTATGCCCAGTAGGCGTGCGAGTGCTCCGCGGATCGACTGGTTTTCCGGGGACATTGCGTCGCTGTCGCCCGTGATCCTTGACGGGTCGGCCAGGTTGGCTGCCCAGAATGCTTTTGAGTCGCCTGGTAGGGCTACGAAGCCTGCTAGGGCCGTTACGGCGAATGCGCCTACTGCTACTGCCGCTGCTCGGAAGCGGCGGGTGGCCAGTAGGTAGATGACGAAGATGCCTGGGATCAGTTTGATGCCCGCCGCGACTCCTACGCCGACGCCTGTCCACCAGCGGTTGCGGCCCGTGAGGTCCGCCAGGACCAGTACCAGCAGGACCAGGTTCACCTGGCCTGCCGTGAAGTTCATCAGCACTGGCTGCAGGGGCAGCGCCAACGCCGTCAGTGCCGCCGTCGCCGCGACGCGGCCGTGGTCGCGGGCGTAACCCTGCTGCCCCAGCGAGATCCAGACGACCGCCAGCAGCGAGAACAGGTTCACCAGCAGGGCCAGCATCGGCAGGAGCAGCTTCGGCACCAGCGTCAGGGCGACGAAGACCCCGGCCGCGAACGGCGTGTACTTGAACGTGCCGCCGATCGTCGGCAGGTGGGACACGCCCGGCTCGTACAGCGGCGCACCCGCCCGCACCGCCTGGCCGGTGGCCACGTAGGACTTGAAGTCCTCCAGGTAGATGCCGGTCGACGTCCAGATCCCGGCCCACACCGTGTAGCCCGCGAACACCACCAGCAGCAACAGGCCGGAGAGCACGGACCACCAGAGCGGCGCCGGCAACCTGCGCTCGACCGGTGCTTCCGGAACGACGACCGTCGACATCGGGTAACCCCCTCGGGGCACCACGAGCAGCAGCACACCCCTCGAAACCTGGCAAAACGCCCTGCGGCGAGAGGCGCGCGGCCAGTGTAGCGATCCGTGTTCACCCGGATGGCCTTCGCCTGCCGGTGGTAACCCTCACGACCGGATGGCTCAACGTGCGGGACTCTCGACCGGGGTGCACGGTGATCTCGTGGAACGTTCACGGGTGACGCTGCGCAAGAAGAAACTGCGGTACGAGGACATCACCGTGGTCGACCAGTCGCTGCTCAAGCGGGCCGTCGCGGCGGCCGCGCTGGGCAACGCGATGGAGTGGTTCGACTTCGGTGTCTACGCCTACATCGCCGACACCATCTCCGAGGTGTTCTTCCCGGCGAGCGTGGCGCCCGGGGTTCGGCTGATCGGGACGTTCGGGGCCTTCACCGCCGCGTTCCTGATGCGGCCGCTCGGCGGGCTCGTGTTCGGGCCGCTCGGCGACCGGATCGGGCGGCAGAAGGTCCTCGCCGTCACTATGATCATGATGGCGATCGGCACCCTCTGCATCGGGCTGATCCCGTCGTACAGCTCCATCGGCGTCTGGTCGCCGATCCTGCTGGTGCTCGCCCGGATGGTGCAGGGCTTCTCCACCGGCGGCGAATACGGCGGCGCGACGACGTTCATCGCCGAGTACTCCCCCGACAAACGCCGCGGCTTCATGGGCTCCTGGCTCGAGTTCGGCACGCTCTCGGGCTACGTGCTCGGCGCGACCGTAGTCACCGGCATGAAGACCTGGGTCCCGCACGAGACGCTGCTCGACTGGGGCTGGCGGATCCCGTTCCTGGTCGCCGGCCCGCTCGGCATCATCGGCCTCTACATGCGGCTCAAGCTCGAAGAGACCCCGGCGTTCCAGAAGCACGCCGCGGAGTCCGAGAAGCGCGGCCGCTCCGGCGAGCCGTTCTGGAAGATGTTCACCGACTACTGGCCCTCGCTGCTGATCTGCATCGGCCTGGTGCTCGTGTTCAACGTCACCGACTACATGCTGCTGTCGTACATGCCGACGTACCTGTCCGAGCAGCTGCACCTCGACGCGACGCACGGCCTGCTGCTGATCATCGTCGTGATGGTCGTGATGATGCTGATCATCCTGGTCGGCGGCCGGATCACCGACAAGATCGGCCGCAAACCCGTGATGATGGCCGGCTGCCTCGGCTTCCTCGTGCTCTCCTGGCCGCTGATGCTGCTGGTGCACGACGGCGGTCTCGTCGTCACCTTCCTCGGCCTGATGGGGCTCGGCCTGCTGCTGCTCTGCTTCGAGGTCTCGATGCCCGCGACGCTGCCCGCGCTGTTCCCGACCGCGATCCGCTACGGCGCGCTGTCCATCGCGTTCAACATCTCCGTGTCGCTCTTCGGCGGCACGACGCCGCTGGTCATGCAGGCGCTGATCTCGTCCACCGGCCACGACTTCTGGCCGGCCTGGTACATGATGGCGGCCGGCGCGATCGGCGCCGTCGCGGTGTACTTCAGCCGCGAGACGGCGAACAAGCCGCTGTGGGGCTCGGGCCCCGCGGTCGACACCGAGGCCGAGGCGCGGAAGCTCGTCCGGGAATCGGGCTAGCTCGTTTCGAGCAGCAGGCCGGCCAGCTCGGCGGGCATGGTGATCATGCAGTCGTGGCCGGTCGGCAGCTCCCGCACCCGCTCGCCCGCTGGGACGGGACGCCGGGTGATGCCTTCCGGCCGGCCGGCGACGCAGTGGATGTGCGTGCGCGGGATCGCCCGCACGGCCGGGTCGTCCAGCCGCACCGGCTCCGTCAGGCACCGCACCGGCTGGTCCGAGAGCATCGAACGCAGCCACGCGACGTCGTCGGGATCGGTGACGCCGAACAAGCCGAGCGGCGGCGGCAGTTCCGGCAGCGGCGGCACGCGCCAGCCATCGACGGCCGCGTCGACGAGCTGCTTGCTGATCGGCATCACGTCGATCGCGGTTTCGCCGTCTTCGGGCACCATCGCGTCGAGGTAGACGAGGTGCACGATCCGCTCCGGGACGCGGTTGGCCACCCCCGAGACGACCATCCCGGCGTAGCTGTGGCCGACGAGCACGACGTCGTCGAGCTGCTCACCTTCGATCAGGCCGGCGATGTCGTCGACGTGGGTGCCGAGCCCGACGTCCGGGGCCAGCAGGTGCGCCTTGTCGCCGTAGCCGGTCAAGGACGGCGCGAACGCCCGGTGCCCGGCGGCCTCCAGCAGCGGGACCACGCGGTCCCAGCTGCGTCCGCTGTGCCAAGCGCCGTGTACCAGCAGAAATGTCGTCATGATCGAGTGGTTCCTCCTCGTGCCTCGGTACCATTTGGTAACCGAGACCATCGTGATCCACTCGACGCGCACCGGGCAATACGGCACATTTTGGTGCCCCGGTTCTCAGGAGGTAACCATGGAGGACCCGTGCAAGGCCCGCCAAGTCCTCGGCATCGTCGGGGACAAGTGGGCACTACTGGTCGTGCGCATGCTCAAGGACGGGCCGCGGCGGTTCACCGAGCTCAAGCGGTCCGTCGAGGGCATCAGCCAGCGGATGCTCACGGTGACCCTGCGCGACCTCGAGCGCGACGGCATCCTGACCCGCACGGTCGTCGCCGTCATGCCCCCGCACGTCAGCTACGAGCTGACGCCGATGGGCCGCACCCTGCGGGAGGCCACCGCGCCGCTGCTGGCGTGGAGCATCGAGCACCTGCCGCACATCGACGCGGCCCGCGAGGAGTACGACAACCGCTAGTTCGCGGCGGTCCGCCACTCGTCCCAGGACAGCTGCCAGACGCTCCAGCCGTCGGTCGGCTCGAGCTTCGGGCCGCCGCTGTTCTGCACGGTGACGACGTCGCCCTTCTTGGACGTGTCCATCAGCCACTTCGTGTTCTCGGTGGACAGGTTCAGGCAGCCGTGGCTGACGTTGCTGTGCCCCTGCTGCCGGACCGACCACGGCGCGGAGTGGTAGAAGATGCCGCTGTAGGACAGGCGGACGGCGTACTGGACGAAGGTGCGGTAGCCGCCGGGGGTGTCCTCGGGAACGCCGTAGGTGCCGGAGTCCATCGTGTAGCCGGTGTGCTCGCTCATCACGGTGTAGGTCCCGGCCGGCGTGGTGTGGCCCGGTTTGCCCATAGAGGTCGGCATGGTCTTGACCTCCTTGTCGTTGACGGTGACCGTCATCTGGTGGGTACCGCCGTCGGCGACCGCGACGAGCTTGTCGCCGACGGCGCCGGTGATCGTCTTGTCCTCGCGGCCGTAGCTGCCGTTGCCGAGCGGCTTGCCGTAGACGGCGGCGTCGACCTTGATCTTGGTCCCGCTCTTCCAGTAGTCCTTCGGCCGCCAGGTCACCTGTTTGTCGCCGGACCAGCGGAACGCGCCCTCGGTGGCCGGCTCGGCGGTGATCTTGAGCGCCTTCTCGGCCGCGGCCTTGTCGGCGACGTTGCCCGTGAAGGTGAAGATCAGCGGCAGCCCGACGCCGACGGTCTCGCCCTCGACGAGGTTCACCGAGACACCGAGCTGGCGAGCGGGCTTGACGGTGGTGAAGCTCGACTCCGCGGTGACCGGCTTCCCATCGGTCCCGGTGGCCGTCGCGGTCAGCTTGTAGGTCTTGCCGTACCCGAGCGGCTCGGCGGAGTCCCACCCGGCGCCGTCCGCCCGCTGCTTCCCGCCGACGGCCTTCCCGTCGGCCCCGGTCAGCTTCACGTCCCCGACCTTCCCGTCGGCAACGGCGACGGTCACGGGCTCACCGGGCGCGACGTCCTTGGCGTCCCTGGCCGGAGTGAGCGTGAGCGCAGCGGGCTTAAGCACCGGTTTCGACGCGGACGCGGACGTCGTCACCTGCGGCGGCTCACCCGAAGGACTGCCACTGCACCCGGCCACCGTGAGGCCGATCACCCCCGCAGCCACCAGCAACCGCGCCCACCTGCCGCTCGAACGCCTCATGCCACCCGCCTGTTTAGTCGTCCATGTCCGGCTCCAGTGTGCCCGACCAGCCCGGACACCGGGGCGGGAACGCCCGAACCCGCACAAGGGGACCCCCCTGAAACAGGCTCGGCGGCTGGTGCTAATCTTTTCCACGTCGCCGAGGGAAACCTCCGGCAGACACCGGCGCCATTAGCTCAATTGGCAGAGCAGCTGGCTCTTAACCAGCGGGTTCGGGGTTCGAGTCCCTGATGGCGCACCCTCACTCCCCAGGTCGAAGATCTCTTCGGCCTGGGGATTTGTGATTTCCGGAAACTTTTCGTCCGCCTCCGGACTGTCCACTGTGGTCGGTCGGGAGCCCGAGGGGAGCCCGAGAGCGCAAGCCGGGGTGCAACGCCCTCCGCGGATCACCCCAGCCAGCTTCCGCGCAGCATCGTCAGCCACTGCTGGATCACCTTGATGTCCACCCCGGCCTCCAATGCCAGGGTCGCAGCACCGTGCCGAAGACCGTGCAACGTGATCGGCGGCAAACCCGCGAGCGAGATCAACCGAGCGAACTCGTCGGCCACATCGGCCGGGTGCAGTGGGCTGCCGTCCGGCCGCGTGAACACCAAGTCCATATATCGCAGCCGGAGCGCGACGCCTGCGGGCACCGGTGGCACCTTCGCCGGTCAGGTGCGCGCGAGCGACTGGCGGCACGTCCCGCCGATCCCGTCGCACTGACGTCCGCTGAAACCGCCCCGCTGCTGTGCGCGGGTACAAGGGTGTCCCGGTGGTCGGCGTCGGCGGCCTGGGGCACATCGCCCTCCAGGTGCTCGCCGCCTGGGGCTGCCACGTCACCGCCATTCGAGGCCGGCCGGGCTTCGACGTCGACGGCACCGACGGTACTCAGGTGATGCGGGAGTCGCGCCGGAACTGTGCCGGTGGTGTGTCCAGTTCCCGGCGGAACGCGCGGCTGAAGGCCGCGACCGACGTGTATCCGCTTTCGGCGGCTATGTGCTCGACGGTGTCGTCGCTGTCGCGGAGACGGCGTGCCGCGAGGTGCATCCGCCAGCGCGTGAGGTAGGTGGCGGGACCGTCGCCGGTCGCGGCTTCGAACCGCCGGTTGAGCGTCGTGCGCGACACAGCTGCCTCCTTCGCGAGCGTGGCGGCGGTCCAGGCGTGGGACGGGTCTCGGTGAATCGCTGCCACCGCGGAGACGACGGCGGGGTCGCGGAGGGCGCGCCACAGGCTTGATTCGCATTCCGTGTCGCCGTTCGCCCAGGATCGCAGCGCGCAGGCCAGGAGGACGTCGACGAGCCGGTCGATGATGATCCGTGAACCCGCGCCGGGCTCGGTCAGCTCGAGGTCGAGCAAGTGCATGGTCGTCACCGTGCGCGCGTCGGTGGCTTCGGCGCGAATGTGGATCACATCGGGGAGCTGCTGAAGCCACGGCAGCGGCGCGATCATGTCGCGGGAATAGGACGCGGCGACCAGCTGGACGGTGGCGTCGCCGGTACCGAGCCTCATGAAGTCACCGCTGTGCTGCGCCTCGGCGACGGCCCGGCCATCGCAGATCGCGGCCTCGGCGGACGGGGAGGAGGCGATGACGTGCGCGATACCGGAGGTGAGCAGCAGGACGTCGCCCGCGGCGAACGGACGTAGGCCGTCTTCCCGGGTGAGGAGAACTCCTTCTCCGGAGACGACACCGTAGAGCGCGGCGTCCGTCCACTCGGGTCGCGTCATGCCCCAGTCGCCGCCCGCGACGATACGCAGTCCCGAGCTTGCCGTGATGCCGGACGCGGCGAGCACTTCGGACAGGACGTCCATGCCCTCACCCTAGAGCGAATGGGCCAAACGGACAAGTCAGCGCTCCATTGTGTCATTGTTCGGCCCAGATCTGCTGGTTAGGCTCTTGGTAGCAGGTTTCACGGCCCACTGGCGAAAGGCACAACGAATGAGCGACACCGACGTGACCGAAGGTCCGCTGCCGGTCGAGATCGCGACCGCGACCGGCCCGGTCGCCATGGTCGGTCAAGCCCGGCTCCTCCCGGGGAAGGAAGCCGAGTTCGAAGGGCTGATCCGCTCGATCCTGCCGAAGATCCGGCAGGAGGACGGGAACGTCCACTACACGGTCAACCGCTCGCACGAGGACGCCTCGGCCTATCTCATCTACGAGGAATGGGAGAACGGAGCTTCGCTCGTGAAGCACGTTCAGCAGCCGTTCATGGCCGAGTACTTCGGGCAGGTACCCGGCCTCATGGCTCCCGGCGCCGACGCGCCCGGGTGGAGTTCGCCCCTCTGAACGCGCCCTTGCCGGCTCGGGCCGTGGTCCGCCCGGGTCGGCGTGACCGCGAGCCGAGTCCATCTCGGACACCAGGCCATCCACGGCATCCGGGCAGCCGACGCCCGCCGAGCGGGATACCAAGGCACTGGGCCGGCTCGCGATCGTCGGCGGCACGACCACTCCGACCCGGCCGCCACGCTCCTGTCCTCCGACGTCCACGCCCTGCAGCTTGCCCTGGAGCGCACTCCAAGGTTTAGCGTTGGGACCATGAGCATTCGGCTTGGTTACCAGATTCCCAGCTTCAGCTACGGGACGCCGGTCACGGACCTGTTCCCCACGGTGATCCGCCAGGTGCGGGAGGCGGAAGATGCCGGCTTCGACGCCGCGTTCGTGATGGATCACTTCTACCAGTTGCCCGGCATCGGCGAGCCGGACGAACCGATGCTGGAGGCGTACTCCGCGCTGAGCGGATTGGCCACCGCCACCTCGCGGATCCAGCTGTCCGCGCTCGTCACCGGAAACACGTACCGCAACCCGCCGATGCTGGCCAAGAACGTCACCACGCTGGACGTGGTCAGCGGCGGACGTGCGGTACTGGGCATCGGCGCAGGCTGGTTCGAACTGGAACACCGGCAGTTCGGCTGGGAGTTCGGCACCTTCACCGACCGGTTTGAACGTCTCGACGAGGCGCTGCAGATCATCGAACCGATGCTGCGCGGTCAGCGCCCGACCTTCGACGGCAAGTGGTACCACACCGAGAACGCGATCAACGAGCCCAGGATTCGCGACGACCTACCGATCATGCTCGGTGGCAGCGGCGAGAAGAAGACCTTCGCACTGGCGGCGCGGTTCGCCCAGCACCTCAACATCATCTGCGACCCGGCAGAACTGCCTCGCAAACTCGAAGCGCTCGACCAGCGATGCGCCGAGGCGGGCCGGGACCGGTCCACGTTGGAGACGAGCTTCCTGGGCTTCGTGATGATCGACGAGAACGGCGACCGGGCCAGGGAACAGCAGCGTGCCTTCCTCCGCAGCCGAGGAATCGACCTCGACGCGCTCACTGACAAAGAGCGTGCGGCGGTCACGGCTCGTCAGTTCGTCGGTGATCCCGACCAGGTCGCCGCAGACCTGAAAGCCAGGGTCCTCGATCCCGGCGTCGATGGCCTGATCATCAACCTGGTTGCCAACGGACACCAGCCCGGTGTGGTCGACCTGGCCGG
This sequence comes from Amycolatopsis sp. NBC_01286, assembly GCF_035982555.1. NCBI lineage: Bacteria > Bacillati > Actinomycetota > Actinomycetes > Pseudonocardiales > Pseudonocardiaceae > Amycolatopsis > Amycolatopsis sp. NBC_01286. The sequence continues at coordinate 4,548,940 of NZ_CP108428.1, read as the reverse complement.
GCGCACCTTGCGCAAGCTGGTCGGCTGAGCCCGGTGTACCGACGATCCGGCTAGCCCCCAGATGCAGCGGACGAAAGACGGTTGTGATCCAGTCGAGTACCACGCCGTCGGCGCCCACGTGTACACCCTCACACAGTGAAATTCGCGTGGGCTGAGCCTCGACGGCCTTCGATTGCCGTATGGCTCGAGGGGAACACGCGCTTGAAAGACCTCCCCGGCACCCGCCCTGCTCCGTCATCGTTGCCCGCAACCGCCGGCGGCCGCGCCTGCGCGTCTGCGGCCGGCGCTGGACGCACTCGTTGATCGCCGCCGCTACGGTGCCGGCGGCTGCGTCGCGCTCGACATCGCCCTGGACCGGGCCGCGAAGCGCGCCTGTCCGAAGGTGCCCGGCAGTCCACTTCGGATAGTCACGACACCGGCGGTCCGCGTCGCTCTGGCGGCCTCGATGCTCGTCGGCATCGTCGTCGGCCGGCAGATCGTGCAAGTGGCCGTACTCGCCAAAGGGGAGACCGAGGCGATCGTCCGGCACATCGGTCCGGCGCTGCAGACAATCCTCGCACCCCCACCCGACGCGGGTCACGACGGCAAGAACCGACCGCGTGATCTGTCACGGTGGGCGGCGCGTGATGTCCTAGGGCGTGTCTCCTGATTATTTGACCTCTCGGGCCGAGGATGGGCGAATGGTGCGCGCTGAGGTGTTCGCTGGTGAGGTGTGGGCCCCCATGGATGCGTCCGGCGACCATGGCGTCAACGTGCTGATCGACTCCGCAGGAACTCTGCCCGGTGCGGGCGCACCGGCGGGTCCTGCGACTGAAGGCTCCGTTCGGCGTCACCGTCACCGGGGTGGTCCGCTTCACCTGGCCGCGCGGCGTCGTCGGCCTGCACGTCGCCGCGGCGGTGACCGGCACCCTGCCGGACTACGTCAGCCCGATCATGGTGTGGGGTGACGTGGCACGGCCGACAGCTCGGGTGTTGACGTTGCTCGAGTTGTTGCAGTCCGGTGGCACCCGGACCTCTGCTGAGCTGGCCGAGCGGCTGAACGTGGATGGACGCACGGTGCGCCGCTACGTGGAGCACCTGCGTGACCTCGGCATTCCGGTGGATTCCGTGCGTGGTCGTTACGGCGGTTACCGATTGGCGCGCCACTACCGGATGCCTCCGTTGATGCTCACCGACGAGGAAGCACTGGCGGTCGTCTGGGGGCTTTTGCTGACGGGCCGGTCGGGGTCTGGTCCGGCCTCGATCGGTGACGTGGAGGCCGCCACCTCGAAGGTGCGCCGGGTACTGCCCCCGGCCCTGGCACGACAGATTGACACAGTGGTCGACACCGTGAATTTCACCGGCGGTCGGATCGGCGAGGCAGAGCACACCGGGGGTGGCGAGGAGGCAAGCGCGAGAGTGCTTCTCGGGCTGGCGCAGGCGACGGGCGAACGGCGTCCGGTTGCCTTCGACTACATGCCGCGGCACGGACGTGCACGGTTACGCACCGTTCATCCGCACGGCATCGTTGCCATCCACGGGCTGCTCTACCTCACCGGCCACGACGTCGGGCGCCAGGCGGAGCGGACGTTCCGCCTGGACCGCATCGCCGGCCTGCGCCTGCTGGAGGGCACGTTCGAGGTGCCGGATGACCTGAACCCGGTGCAGCGGGTTGTGGGCCCGCTCGCAGCGAGTCCCGGGCGACACGAGGTGTCAGTGCTCGTCGACGCTGACGCAATGCGTGTGCGAGCGTTGTTCCCGGAGACGCTGGCGTCGGTCGAACCGGTAGCCGGCGTCGCCGGAAATGGTCACTGGCTGAGAATTTTCGTACGTGCGGAACGTTTGGAGTGGGTCGCGGGACGATTGGCCGCTCTCGATCGGCCGTTCGTCATCGAGCAGCCGAAGGCTCTGCACGGGGTCGTTGCCGCGCTGGGACAGAAGCTGATCGCCGCGGCGATCGTCGATCCCGGCGGCGACTCGGGCTAGGACCGCGTGGCGACTCCTCGTTCAAGGTCCGTCAGGTCGCGTCGTACCTGTGCTCGACCTGCGTCTGTGGTCAGTCCGCCTTGCTGGTGGGCGGTGGCATCTTGGGTGTCCGGTTCTGCTGCAGTCGCAGCGCCTGCGGCGTGACCGGCGTGTAGAGGTTGACGAGTGACCCTTCGGGGTCGCGGATCAGAACGGACATGTTGCCCCAGGGCATCATCGTCGGCGCCTGCACGACGTCGAGGTCATCGCCGAGTTCGGTCTTCATGAGGGCAAGCAGGGATTCGACGTCCTCCACGACGAACTCGACGATGGCGGTGCGGTTGGCGGCCGCTCGCGGTGGGTTGTCCGTGATGAAAGCGACCCGCTCCGGCGTGCTGAGCGCGAACGTCGCGGACGGTGTCACCAGCTCGACGAAGTCGTCAGTCAGGTACTGCGGGGTGGCGCCGGTGAGGACCTCGTAGAAGCGGACGAGTTGCGGTAGGTCGTCGGTGATCACGCGGACGGAGGCCAGTTGGACGGTGTTCGTTGTCATGATCACGACGCTATCCTGAATACCGGACATAACCTGTCCGGATCAGGCTTGTCTCCATCATGAGGTCACCGGAGACCACTGTGGACAAGACGGCTGTCGACCCAAGGGGGTGACGGGCGTCGACCGCCTTCGCTTTGCCGGGCTGTTGCTGCTCGGGGTGCCGGAGTCCGCAGCGAACTCCGGCATCCCGGGCATGCAGGCGTGGAGTCCGGGCTTCGGCGCGATCAGGTCGCCGGGCCGGTCCACTGCTGGTTGGCTCCGCCGTTGCAGGTCCAGATGATCACTGCGGTCCCGTTGGCGGTCGCGGCGCCGTTGACGTCCAGGCACAGCCCGGACTGGCCGTTCGTGATCGTGCCGTTCGAGTTCGACGTCCACTTCTGGCCGTTGCCGCCGGTGCAGTTCGCGATCACGGCCGCGGTCCCGGCGGAAGTCCCGCCACTCGCGGTGTCCAGGCACCGCTGCCCGTCACCGGAGTAGACGGTCAGCGCCCCGGAGCTCGTGCGGGTCCACTGCTGGTTCGTCCCGCCGTGACAGTCCCAGATCCCCAGCGAAGTGCCGGGGGTGGTCGACGAGCTGGGCACGTCCAGGCACCGGTTCGCGGCCACGGCGCGGATCGCGCCATTGCCACCGTTCCCGCCGCTGCTGTTGAGCACGTCGAGAACGGCGGTGTAGGCCTGTTTCTTGCCGTAGTTGCCGTCGAACAGCAGCGGTGTGTCGCCCGAACGCCACGAGTACTTGTCCGTGACGCCCCAGACCGTGATGCCGGTGCAGCGGGAGACCGCCGTGCACGCCTGGGTGACCTGCCGGTAGACGTTCGCCTGACCGGAGCCCGAGCCGCCGACGTCCAGCTCGGTGATCTGCACGTCGACGCCGAGGTCGGCGAAGCGCTGCAGGTTCGTCTGGTAGCTGCCGAGGTTGGAGTTCGAGCCGAGGTGGCTCTGGAAGCCCACGCAGTCGATCGGCACGCCCCGGCTCTTGAAGTCCCGGACCATGGTGTAGATCCCGGTGCTCTTCGCGTTGACGCCGTCGGTGTTGTAGTCGTTGTAGCAGAGCTTGGCGTTCGGGTCGGCTGTGCGAGCCGCGCGGAACGCGTCCTCGATGTAGCCGTCACCGAGCTTCTGCTGGAACACCGACTGCCGGCGGGTGCCGTTCTCCTCGAACGCCTCGTTGACGACGTCCCACGCGTAGAGCTGGCCCTTCCAGTGACCGGCCACCTGGCTGATGTGGTTCTGCATCGCCGACCGCAGGTTGCTCGCGTCCAGCCCGCTCACCCACCCGGCCAGCTGCCCGTGCCACACCAGCGTGTGCCCGCGGATCTTCATCCCCTTGCTCCTGGCCTGGCTGACGATCTGCTCCCCGGGCCCGAAGTTGAACTGGTTGCGGTTCGGCTCGACCGTCGCCCACTTCATCTCGTTTTCCGGGGTGACGCCGTTGAACTCCGACGTCCACGTGTTCACGTACGCCGCTTCGCCGAGGTGACTGGTGGAGATCGCGGCGCCGAGGTACCTTCCGCTCTGCGCCGCCGCGGCGCCGAGTGTGCTCGCCGCGCCGGCGGTGCCGGGGAACAGCACCAGGGCACTCGCCGCGAGTCCGGCGGTCGCCGCGGTGGCGAGCGCGGTCCGCCACCGGGATGGGCTGGTAGTCATGACAACCTCGTTCCTTCGTCGAAGGTCCTAGCCCAGCGTCCACTGCTGGTTGCTGCCGCCGTTGCAGGTCCACAGCTCGACCAGCGCGCCGTTGGCCGTCGACGCACCCGTCACGTCCAGGCACAGGCCGGACTGCCCGCCGGTGACCGTGCCATTGGAGTTGACCGTCCACTGCTGGTTGGCCCCGCCGTTGCAGGACCAGGTCACCACCTTCGTGCCGGCGCTGGTCCCGTTGCCCGAGGCGTCCAGGCAGAGCGTCTGCCCGCCGACGGTGGCCGTCAGCTGGTTCGACGACGTGCGGGTCCAGGTCTGGTTCGCCTGGCCGCTGCAGCTGTAGATCTGCAGCTGGGTGCCGGACGTCGTGGTGGAGCCCGGGACGTCGAGGCACTTGCCGGCGCCGACCGCGTGCAGCGGTCCGGTGCTGGTGCCGCTGCCGCCGGTGCCGTACGCGGCGGCGGTGATGTTGGCCTGCACGGCGTTCTCGGTGGCGTCGGACGGGTAGCCCGAAGTCATCACGCCTTCGTAGAAGGTGCCCGCGGAGCCGATGCTGTTGTCGCCCCCGGTGCCGAGGATGATCGCGCCTTCCTTGCGCATCGGGTTGTAGCCCGACACGTTGGGGCGTGAGCCGTTGTAGAAGGTGGACAGGCCACCGGACTGCGCGTTGCCGCCGCGGATGGACCAGTGGTTGGCCTCACCCTTGAGGATCGCGGTCAGGTAGCGGTGGTTGACGGTGGGGTCGTTGGCGTTGTAACCGGCGTTGACGCCGGAGTAGAGGCCGTTCTCGAGGTCGGACATGACCCAGGGCCCCGGTCCGGCGCCGTAACCCCAGACCTTGATGTTGCCGAAGTAGATGGCCTCCATCGTGCCGTTGCCGTTGTCCCGGCTGTTGCGCTCGGCGTTGCCGTAGTCGAAGCAGCAGCCGCCGTTGTAGTGCGTACCGTCGAAGATCGCGTACATGCCCTCCGGCTGGTCACCGGTCGCGACACCGTTCGTGTTGTTGTTGCGGTAGCCGGTTCCGGGGGCGACGAACACGCCGTACGCCTTCTGGCCGCCGATGGTGATCGGGGCGGCGGTGGCGTTGGCCAGGTTGTCGTACCCGCCGGCGGCCGGGCCGGAGAACCCGCCGGGCGGGGCTTGCGTGAGGTGGTTGCCGCGGCCGGACTGGTCGTAGATGACGGTGATCAGGCAGGTCGTGCTCGCGCAGAACGAGTCCTGGGTCGCGGCGTTCGCGACACCGCCGGCACTCAGAACGCCGATGTCCCGTGTCGTGTTGTCGGAGGACCGCCGGACTTGGTACAGGGCGCCGTTGTACGCGCCGTAGAGCGCCCGGGTGGTGGAATGCGCGGCCACGCAGGACGTCCCGCCGGCGGCGTAGAGGTCGCACGGCCCTTGCGTCGCGGCCTGCGCCGGTGCGGCCGGGCCGGCCAGCGCGCCCGCGGCGAGCGCCAACGCGGCGCCCATGGTTTGCAGCGACCTTCTCCATCGTGGGGTCATGAGCGAACTCCTTTGTCCGGTCGGGGATGCTCTCGCCGTGCCAGGGGTCGTGAGTGAGAAACAGTGTTAGAACACTGTTTCTCACTCACGACCGGCCGCGGTCAGCTTCGGTTCCACTTCTGGGCATTGCTGCCTGTGCAGGCCTGCAGGGTCACCGGTGCGCTGTTCCCGGTGCCGCTCGGGCCGAGGCACAGTCCTGACTGGACACCCGTGATCGTGCCGTCGGCATTCGCGTTCCACTGCTGGTTGGTGCCACCCGTGCAGTCCCAGATGATCGCCCGGGTGCCGGCCGCGGTGCTCGCTCCCTCGGCGTCGAGGCACTTCGTGCCGTACACCTGGAGCTGCTTCCCGGAGGTGAGGGTCCACTGCTGGTTACCGCCGCCGTTGCAGTCCCACAGCGTCACCTGGGTACCGTTGGTCTGCGACGCGCTCGGGACGTCGAGGCACCGGCTCGAGCCGGTGTTGCGCAGCACGGACGTCGACCCGCCGCCCGAGCCGGTCACGGCGAGGTTGTCGAACTGCGCGGTCTCCCCCTGGCTCGTGCCGATCCCGACCTGGCCCGCCGGGAAGGTGGTGTCGGTGACCGTCCCGACGACCACGCCGTCGACGGTGGCGGTGATGGTGCTGCCGGAGAAGCCCAGGGACAGCTTGTGCCAGCGGTTGGTGCCCAACGCGGTCGTCGTACCGCTGCGCAGCGTCGTGACCTGCTGGCTGGTGTTGTTGCGCTGGATCGACCAGGCACCGGTGTCACCGACCCGCAGGTAGTAGGCGTTCAGCGCGCCCTGGTTGCCCGTGTCCTGGGAGCCGGCCCGGCCGAGCAGCTGGACGTACCCGGACTTCTCCAGCAGCACGTCCGCGTTGACCGTGTAGGTGCTCCAGGCCACGTTGCCCAGCAACGCGTACGGATCGGTCGTCTTCTTCCAGGGGATCGCCTTCTGCGGAGCGGACTGGCGCACGCACGTGCCGGAACGGCCGGCGCCGCAGGCGGACGTCTCGAAGGCGCCCTCCATGTCCATCAGGTACTTGGCTTCCTTGCCCGTCGCGTACCCGTCGAAGTCGTCGCTGTAGGGCAGGTTCAGCGAGCCCTGCGCCGGGCCGGTCGCGGTGCCCTTGCCCTGCCCGGTGGTGGTCGTGATCGTGTACAGGTAGCCGGGCTGGGCGGTCAGGGAGAACGCGCCGCCGGACGGAGTGATGTCGGCCGTGTGCCCGAAGAAGTCCGCGGGGTTGTTCGAGTTCAGGTTGGTCGCCCACACGTGCACCTGGCCGGTGGACAGCCCGCCGGTGACGTTCAGGTTCAGCGTCTGGGCCGAGGTGGCGTCCATGGTTTCGATGATCGTGCTGTAGTCGGTGTTGTTCGGCGACTTCAGCGAGACGTAGCTGCCGTTGGCGCGGTTGCCGCCGAGGTAGCCGCTGGAGGTGTCGAGGTACTTCCAGCCGGGCGCGGTGAACTGCGTGGTGTGCGCCAGCGCCCAGGCGTCCTTGCCGATCGAGTAGTAGCCCGACCACGGCTGGTTGGCCAGCGCCAGCCCGACGGTCGGCCAGGGGATGTTCGGCGTGGTGGCGGCGATGAGGTCCCAGTTGAGGTAGGCGGTCATCTTGCCGTCGAGGTAGACGCGGTTGATGCCGCGGGCCAGCGGCTTGGCGCCGTCGTTGTAGTCCTGGGAGCCGTTCTCGCTGGACCACAGCGTCTTGCCGGTGTTGGTGACGCCGGCCGGGACACTGCACGACGTCTGCGCGCTGAGGTAACCACAGGTGTAGTGGGCGCTGAGCACGTCGGTGGCGTTGCGGTAGGCCGTGTTCGTCGAGATGGCGCTCGCGGGCCCCCAGTCCCCCGGCCAGGAATCGCCGGAGATGAGCTTGACGGCGCTGTACCCGTTGGCGTTGAGCGCGTTGCGGATGGTGACGGTCCAGTCGGCGCTCCACTGCTTCTCGTTCTGGACGGTCGTGAGGTAGTCCATCGTCAGCCCGTGCTGCTTGGCGCACCCGAGCCACGAAAGGTAGTAGCCGGTCAGGTCGTCGGAGAAGAACGTGCCGTTGCCGATCCAGCCCGGCGCACCCCAGGGCAGGCCCACGAGCTTGATGCCGGGGTTGCGCGCCTTGGCCTGCTCCATGAGCCACCACTCGTAGCCGCGGTTGCAGTCCAGGTCGCCGCGGAAGTGGGCGTGGCTGGGCTCCGCCCCGCTGGTGGAGTTGGTGTCCCCGCCCATCTCCACCTTGAGGATCTGCAGCGCGGCGCCGTAACCGGGCTTGAACAGGTAGTCGAGGATCTGGCCGCGCTGCGGCTCGGGGTAGTCGATCAGCAGGCGGCTGTTGCCACCGCCGCCGCTGACCGCGCCGACGCCGTCGAAGGTGCGGCCGGCCGATCCGCCGTTGATCGTGATCGAGGTGGCGGCCTGGGCCGGCGCGGCCCCGGCCACCACGCCGGCGGCCAGGACGACGACCACGGCCATCGTGGTTCGCACCCTGCGGAACAAGGCTCCGGGCATGGCGGTTCTCTCTTCCGACGCAGGGGGGATCAGACGGCCGTGACGGTCCACTGGTTGTTGGTGCTGGTGTTCGGCGCCCACAGGACGACCGTGGAGCCGGCCGTGGTGGTGCCCGCTCCGTCGAGTGCGGTGCCGGTGCCGCGGTTGACGATCTGGTAGTGCCCGTTCCCGAGCCCGGTCAGCCGCCACTGCTGGTTGTCGCTCCCGGTCCAGGACGTCTGCACGGCGTTGACGCCGTTGCCGGTCCGGCCGCCGCTGTCGGCGACCATGCCGTTGGTGCGGTTGACGATCCGGTAGTAGCCGTTGCCCAGGTCGACCAGCTGCCACTGGAGATTGGCCGAGCCGTCGTAGGACCACTGCTTCAGCACCGACCCGGCCGCGACGCTCCCGCCGCTGTCGAGCACCAGGCCGGTCGTGACGTTCGCGATCCGCACCCAGCCGGTGGGGAGCGGTCCGGACCCCGGAGCCGGGATCTGGCCGGTGAAGGTCAGCTTCACCACGTACGCCGGGGCGCTGAACGGCGCTGACGGCAGCCGGATGTGCAGCCCGGAGCCGTCCTGGGTGCGGTCGGGCAGGTCGGTGTAGGACCCGGCCGTGGCACCGAGCAGCTGCACGGTCTTCAGCGAGCCGAGGTTGATCCGGCTCGAGCCGAGCGTCGTGACGTCCAGCGTGCTGCCCGGCCACCCCAGGACCGTGGCGTACAGGACGGTGTTGTCCTTGCTCCGGGTGAACCGGATGTCGCGGTTGGTGCCCTCACGCGGCGTGGTGAAGGAGCCGCCGCCCATCTGCGTCGGGCCTTCGCCGTAGGCCGACCAGGCGCGGGTGGCGTAGATCGACTCCCCGAAACGGCCGAGGTAGTCGCCGATGCCGAGCAGGATCGTCCGCTGCCCGGACGGGATGGTGCCGTCGGCCATCGGCGCGATGTTGAGCAGCATCGTGCCGTTCTTGCTGACGCGGTCGATCAGCGCGTGCAGCATCGCCTTCATCGAGTAGTAGCCGATGCCGGTCGTGTAGCACCAGCTGGAGCTGGAGATGCTGTCGTCGGTCAGCCAGTACGGGTTCTGGATGTCCCCCGGTCCGCCGCGCTCGAAGTCGAAGACCTCGCCCCGGTTGTCGAAGCCGTCCTTGTAGGTCGCGACGACGTCCTTGTTCCACGCGACGGCCTTGTTGTAGTAGTACGACAGGAAGTTCAGCCGCCGGGACTCGTCGACACGCGGCAGGTTGAAGTCCTGCCACAAGAGATCCGGCTGGTAGCCGTCGACGACTTCGGTCAGCTTGTCGTACCAGAGCTGGTTCTCCGCCGCCGCGCCCAGCTGGCCGTACAGCTTGCGCAGACCGGCGTCCGACTGCGCCGGCACGTGGTCGTAGAAGCCGGTGAAGTGGTAGGCGTGGTGCAGCGACACCATGAACTTCAGCCCCCGGGCGCGGATCGCGTCGGCGTGCAGCCGCACCAGGTCCAGCCGTGGCCCCTTGGCGACCGAGTTCCACTCGTTGACGGCGCTGTTCCACATCGAGAAGCCGTCGTGGTGCTCGGCGACGGGTCCGGCGAACTTGGCGCCGGCGTCGGCGAACAGCTGCGCCCACTCCGCCGGGTCGAAGTTGCCGCCCGCGGACTTGAGCTTCGGCGCGAACTGCACGAAGTTGCCGGCTTTGTCGCGGGCCCCGTTGACGAAGTTGTGGTAGGGCCACGCCGACGGGTCGCCGTACACGGCCTGGTGGTGGTTGTTCTCGGCCGAGCCAGCGACGTACATGTTGCGGGGGTACCACTCGTTGCCGAACGCGGGGACGCTGAAGACGCCCCAGTGGAAGTAGATGCCGAACTTGGCGTCGCAGAACCACTCCGCCGCGGGCGGGTGCTGGTCGACCGACGACCAGGTCGGCGTGTAGCTGCCCGGCCCGGCGGTGGCCCAGGCGGTCCCGCCGCGCAGCAGACCGGCGGCCGCCGAGCCGCTCACCGTGATCAGACCCAGCATCGTGCGACGGCTGAACTCGGACATCGCGGAAAGCCTCCTCGGCTCCGAAACAGTTAGCGTTAACACAATGTGGTGGACGAAGTGCCGCCTGGGATCACCGGAACTGACACCATGTCTAGGCTCAGCCGGAGCCGATGGTCAACCCCCATGACCAACCGGACCTGCGGCCGCCGCTAAACCCCAGCGTGGAACACACGGGCAAGGTGTAACTTTCATGCGCCGTGGCGAATGCTTGTGAGCGTGAACAGTGCCGTGTCACACTGCTCCTCGCCTGGCTCTGGAGCGCGAGCAAACGGTGACCACTACCCAAGGAGCACCTGTGAAAGTCGCGTCCTCACCTTCGGCGATCGTCAAACCCCGGCGTGCGTTCACGCTGATCGTCAGCCTGTTGTGTGCCCTGGGACTGTTCCCGGCGGTGGCCCGGGCGGACAACCCGATCGTCCAGACCATCTATACCGCGGATCCCGCGCCGCTGGTGTACAACGGCCGCGTCTACCTCTACACCGGACACGACGAAGACGGCTCGACGTACTTCACCATGAAAGAATGGCGGGTGTGGTCGTCGGCGGACATGGTCAACTGGACCGACCACGGCTCCCCCCTGAACCTCGCCAGCTTCACGTGGGCGAGCGCCAACGCCTGGGCGGGCCAGACCGTCTACCGCAACGGCAAGTTCTACTGGTACGTCCCGATGACGGTCCGGGCGACCGGCGCGATGGCGATCGGCGTGGCCGTGTCGAACAGCCCCACCGGGCCGTTCAGCGACGCACTCGGGCACCCGCTCGTCGGCAACGGCGAGATCGACCCCACGGTGTTCGTCGACGACGACGGGCAAGCCTACCTGTACTGGGGCAACCCGCACCTGTGGTACGTGAAGCTCAACGCCGACATGATCTCCTACTCGAGCGGACCGACCCAGATCCCCCTGACCACCGCCGGGTTCGGCACCCGCACGGGGAACGCGAGCCGGCCGACGCTGTTCGAGGAAGGTCCCTGGGTCTACAAGCGCAATGGCTTGTACTACAACGTGTTCGCGGCGAAATGCTGCTCGGAGTTCATCGGGTACTCGACCGCTCCCGGCCCCACCGGACCGTGGACGTACCGCGGGACGGTCATGCCCACCCAGGGAGGCAGCTTCACCAACCACCCGGGCGTGATCGACTTCAACGGGAACTCCTACTTCTTCTACCACAACGGCGCCTTGCCGGGCGGCGGCGGCTACACGCGCTCGGTGGCCGTGGAGAAGTTCACCTACAACGCCGACGGCACCATCCCCACGATCGGCATGAGCACGACGGGCGTGCCGCAGGTGGGCACGCTGAACCCGTACACGCGGCAGGAAGCGGAAACGATCGCCTGGGAGTCCGGCGTCGAGACCGAGCCGTCCACCGAGGGCGGGATGAACGTCGGCTACCTCGAGAACGGTGACTGGATCAAGGTCAAGGGCGCCGCTTTCGGTACCGGCGCCCGGACCTTCACCGCGCGAGTCGCCTCCGCGGCCGCCGGCGGCCGGATCGAAGTCCGGCTGGACAGCACCGGGGGCACCCTGGCGGGAACCTGCACCGTTCCGGGTACGGGTGGCTGGCAGACCTGGACGAGCGTGTCCTGCCCGGTGACCGGGGCTACGGGAACGCACGACCTGTACCTCCGCTTCACCGGCGGCAGCGGCTACCTGTTCAACGTGAACTGGTGGCAGTTCGCCGCTTGACGTCACGAATCGGCGGCCGGCCCGGGTGAACGAGCGCTTCGGCGTCGCCGGCCGGCCGCCACTCCGCTTCCACTCCCGGAAAGGGGCGACGATGCCCGTTCGACCGCGCCACCGCATCCTGCACCTGCTCACCGCCGCGGCCACCGCACTGGCCTTGGCGACCGTGCTACCGACCCCGCCGGCCGCCGTGGCCGCGCCCGGCAGCCCGGCGCTCACCCCGCCGCTGGGCTGGAACAGCTGGAACAGCTTCGGCTGCGGCGTCACCGAGACCGCCATCCGTCAGGCGGCCGACGCGATGGTCTCGTCCGGGATGAAGGACGCGGGCTACCAGTACGTCGTCGTCGACGACTGCTGGTTCGACCCGCAACGCGACTCCCAAGGAGCCCTGCGCGCCAACGCGTCGAAGTTCCCGAGCGGCATGAAGGCCCTGGGCGACTACATCCACGGCCGCGGCCTGAAGTTCGGCATCTACCAGGTGCCGACCGACCGCACCTGTGCCCAGCGCACCGGCACCTACCCCGGTTCCACCGGCAGCGCGGGGCACGAGGTCCAGGACGCCACCACCTTTGCGTCCTGGGGCGTGGACTACCTCAAGTACGACTGGTGCTCCCCCGCCGGCACGCGCGACGAGCAGGTCGCCCGGTTCACGGTGATGCGCGACGCCGTGCGCGCCACCGGCCGCCCGATCGTCTACAGCATCAACCCCAACAGCTACCACGCCATCACCGGCGACAAGTACGACTGGGGCCAGGTCGCGGACCTCTGGCGCACCACCGAGGACCTGCTGGACGTCTGGCAGAACGGCAACACCAACAGCTACCCGATGGGCGTGGGCAACGTCCTCGACGTCACCGCCCCGCTGGCCGCGCAGGCCGGCCCGGGGCACTGGAACGACCCGGACATGCTCGTCGTCGGGCGGCCCGGGCTGTCGCTGACCGAGTCCCGCGCCCACTTCGCCCTGTGGGCGCTCATGGCCGCGCCGTTGATGGCGGGCAACGACATCCGCACGATGTCGGCCGACATCAGCGCGGTGCTGCGGAACCCGCGGCTGCTGGCGGTCGACCAGGACCGGCTCGGCGCCGGCGGCCGCCGGGTGCGTGACGACGGCAACGTCGAGGTCTTCGCGAAGCCGCTGGCCGACGGCTCGGTCGCGGTCGGGCTGCTCAACCGCGGGAGCGCCACGACCACCGTGAGCACGACCGCCGCGCAGATCGGGCTCTCCGGCTCGGCGTTCACCCTGACCGACGTGTGGACCGGCGCGACTTCGACGACCGGCGGCCCGATCGGCGCGAGCGTGCCGGCGCACGGCGTCGCGGCGTACCGGGTGTCCGGCGGTGCCCCGCTGGCCGCCACGACGTCCCGGCTGCGCGGTGCGGGTTCCGGGCGCTGCCTGGACGTCGACAACGCCTCGACGGCCGCGGGCGCGGGCGCGCTGATCTGGGACTGCCAGACCGCGGCGAACCAGCTGTGGACCACCTGGGAGAACGGCGAGGTCCGCGTGTTCGGCGACAAGTGCCTCGACGCCGACCACCAGGGCACCACCAACGGCACCCGCGTGCTCAGCTGGCCGTGCACCGGGCAGGACAACCAGAAGTGGACGTTCGGCCAGGACGGCTCGGTCCGCAACGTCCATTCCGGACTGTGCCTGGACGCCGAAGGCGCGGGCACCGCCAACGGGACCCACGCGATCCTGTGGAGCTGCAACGGACAGCAGAACCAGCGGTGGAGCCGCGTCTGATCCCCGGCGACCGTCCCGAACGCCCGAGCCGCCGGATACGGCTCGGGCGTTCGGTTCTTCCCCGGGAGCGGAACCGGCGTCAGCGATAACCGGCGGCGACGATGTTGGCCTGCACCGCGTTCTCCGTCGCGTCGGACGGATAACCCGCGACCATCGCTCCTTCGTAGAACGTCCCGGCGCTCAGGTTGGCGCCGCCGCCGGGCTTGCAGCAGTCACCACCGCTGCCCAGCACGATCGCCCCCTGCTTCTTCATCGGGCTGTACCCGCTCGGGAGCCCGCCGTCCCACAGCGTCGTCAAGCTGCCGGACTGGGCGTCGCTGCCCTTCATGGCGAACCGTGACGTCCCGTTGTTCTTCAGCGCCGCCGTGACGAACTTGCTGCCGAACGCCCGCTGGCCGGGGTTCCACGACTGGCTCCCGCCGGGGTAGAGCCCCCACTCGAGGTCGGCCTGCACCCACGGGCCGGTGCCGGAGCACCCGCCGAACCAGCACTGCTTGCCGAAGTTGATCGCGTCCATCGCCCCGGCCGCGTCGGCCTTCCTGGTCGTCTCGCTGTTGCCGTAGTCGAAGCAGCAGCCGCTGTTGACGTGCGTCCCGCTCGTCACCATGTACATGCCCTCGGGCGCACTGCCGGTGGGCACGCCGGTCAGGTGGCCGTCCCGCCAATAGCTGTTGCCGGGGTTGATGTACAGGGAGTAAGCCTTCTGGCCCCCGACCGCGAGGGACTCCGTGGTGGCCTTCGCGGGACTGCTCTGGCTGGACCCGGGCACCACGCTGGACCCCTGGTACCACAGGTCGTTCCCCCGCCCGGACTGGTCGTAGACCACCGTGATGACGCAGGACGTGCCGGAACAGAAGGAGTCCTGGGCTCCGGCGTCGGCCGCACCGCCCGCCGCCAGGGCGCCGACGTTCCGGGTGGCGTTGTCGGACGCGCGCCGGACCTGGTACAGGTTTCCGTTGTAGGAGCCGTAGAGCGCACGAACCGTGCTGTGTGCGGCGACGCACGGCGTGCCGCCCGAAGCGTAGATGTCGCACGGGCCCGCGCCCGTCGGCGGCGGGGTGCTCGTGCTCCACCGCTGGTTGCTCTGGCCGTGGCACGTCCACAGGATGACCGCGGTGCCGTTGGCCGTCCCGGCCCCGTTCACGTCCAGGCACAACCCCGACTGGACCCCGGTGACCGACCCGTCGGAGTTCTGCCGCCACTGCTGGTTCGCCCCGCCGGTGCAGGACCAGATGATCACCGCCGTGCCGGGCGCCGTCTGGTTGCCGTAGGCGTCCACGCACCGCGTCCCGCTCATCCCCCGCAGCTCACCGGCGGCGGTGAACTCGAAAGCCTGGCTCGCCTGGCCGGTGCAGTCCCGGATCTCCAATGCCGTTCCCGGCGTGTCGACGCCGCCCGTCACGTTCAGGCACCGCCCCGACGCCGCGCTCGCGAGGGACGTCGACGCCGCGGACGCCGGTGGCGCGCCGGTCAGGGCGGCCGCCAGCATCGCGGCCAGAACCAGGACGGCACGCACCGGTTTGACTCGAGTGGTCACGAATCCTCCTTCGAGCGCCGCGGACTTCTCCGCAGACGGATTGTTAGCGCTAACACAAAAGTCATGCCGTCGCGCGCAGAACGAGCTTGGTGTCCAGCACGGCACAGCGGGGCGTGGCCGAGCCACCGAGCATGGCGAGCAGTTCACCCGTCATCCGGGCGCCCATCTCTTCGATCGGCTGGCGCACGGTGGTGAGCGGCGGATCCGTCCGACGGCCGATCGGCAGGTCGTCGAACCCGATGACAGCCACGTCCCCGGGCACCCGCCGCCCCGCGCGCTGCAGGGCCCGCAGCGCGCCGACCGCCATCATGTCGGAGGCCGCGAAGATGGCGTCGACGTGCGGCCGGCGGTCCAGCAGGCGGGCCGTGGCGTGCTCGCCGGACGCCTGGCCGAAGTCGCCGAACACCACCAGGCCGCGGTCGCCGCGGCCGGCGCCCACCACCGCCTCCCGGTAGCCGAGCAGCCGGTCCACGCCCGCGGTCATGTCCTGAGGTCCGGCGATGGTCGCCACGGTGCGCCGGCCCGCGTTGATGAGGCGCTGAGTGGCCTGCCGCGCACCACCCCGGTTGTCCACGTCGACGTAGGAGGAGCAGTCCCCTTCCCGGACCGGGCGGCCGCCGAACACCACCGGGATGCCGAGCCAGTCCAGGTCGAGCGGACGGCGGCCGTGCATGCCGACGACGAGGGCGCCGTCGACGTGGCCGCCGTCGAGGTAGCGCACCACGGGGGCCTGGTAGTTCTCCGTCGCGGGCACCGTGAGCAGGACGAGCTGCAGGCCCGCCTCGGTCAGCTCCTTCCCGGCACCGGCGGAGATGCGGGCGAAGTAGGGGTCGGCGAACAGCCGCAGCACCTCCTCGCACACGACCAGCGCGACCGATCCGGTGCGCCCCGCCGTCGCCCGCGCGGCTCTCTGCCGGGCGTAGCCCAGAGCCGACATCGCCGACTCGACCTGCTTGCGCGTTTTCGGCCGGACCCGCGGAAAGCCGTTGAGCACGCGGGACGCGGTGGCGGTCGACACCCCGGCCGCTCGCGCGACGTCGGCCAGGGTCGGACGGAGCTGGGGCAACTCGACGGACGACACGTTCGCTCTCCCAAGACGTCATTGTCTCTGCGGGGCTCGCTCGACGATACCGCCGGGTAACGGGCCGCTCAGGCTCGTTGGACCCGGAATCGCTGGTTGGCACCGCCGGTGGCCGTCCACTGGGAGATCCGCGCGCCGTCGGCGGTCGAGGCGCCCCACACGTCCATCGTCAGGCCGCTCAGCCGGTTGACCAAGCCGACCACACCGCCGCCCTGGTCGACCACACGCCACTGCTGGGCGGTGGCGCCGGAGTCCGGTTGCTGGCTGATGTCCGCGCCGGTGGCGGTACCGGCCACCTGGAGCACCAGGCCGCTGTGGCGGGCCCGGACGCGGTAGTAACCGTCGCCGGAGTCGAGGAAGTCGAACTGCTGGTTCTGCCCGCCGGTGGCCGGCCACTGCTGCAGCAAGGCGCCGGCCGCGGTGGAGACGCCGCTGACGTCCAGGAGCTTGCCACTGTGCTCGGCGATCAGGGTGTAGTTGACCCCGACCTGCACCGGAGCCCCGGCCGGCGGGGTCGACGAGTCGAACTGCGTGATGAACTTCCACACCTCACCGGAGGTCCAGGTCTGCCAGCCGTCGCAGGTGCACCCGTCCCTCGGGCCCGGGTCGTGCCCAGCCCCGTCGAACGCGGCCCAGACCACCGGGTACCCGGCCCGGCAGCCGGAGTAGGCGGTGACGACGTGCGTCAGGCTGCCCGGCGCCGGCTCGGGCGGGTTCTGCGGCGTGCAGCCGTTGTTCCGGACGAACTGGTCGCGCAGCGAACGTCCGGACGCGATGGGCAGCACGTCGTCCCGGAGGCCGTGGAGACCGATGTACGCGACGGGCTGGGTGCCGCCGCTGCACCCGCTGAGGTTCGCCCCGGAGTAGACGGCGACCGCGCGGAAGACCGCCGGCCGGGCACAGGCGAGCGCGTAGCTCATGGCCGCGCCGTAGCTGAAGCCGCCGGCGAAGACCTGCGAGGTGTCGACGCACAGTGCCGCCTCGAGCTGCCTCAGCAGGTCGTCGACGAAGGTGACGTCCTGGCCGCCGGGGTTGGCCCAGCCGTTGCCGTTGCCCTGGGGTGCCACGAAGATCGTGGTGTTGCCCGCGCTGTCCGCCAGCCGCCGGAGCCCGTAGTAGGACCAGTTGTAACCGTCGGTCCCGCCCGAGTCGACGTCGTCGGCCGTGCCGCCGCGCCAGTGCAGCCCGACGAACAGCCGGTACGGGTGGCTGTTGTCGTAGTTTGCCGGGATCCGCAGGATGTAGCCGCGATTCTGGCCGCCACTGGAGATCGTGTGGTTGCCGCTCGCCAGGCCGGGGGCGGCTCCGCAGCCGGCGGTCCCGGCGGCGGCCGCCGACCGCACACCCGGTGCGGCTTGTGCGGTGCCGGTCCCGGCCATCGCGAGCAGCGCCCCGACGGCCACGGACGCGAACAGGGCTCTGAACCTCACCATCGCGGGGCTCCCTCTGGTCTTCGAACATCGTCGTTCTCCAGGGTCGTGAGGAAAGTCGATGCGCGCTCCGGAATCGTCCGGTCACCGACCGAACAGGCAAGAGCCAAGATAGAAGCGGGCGGCGGCAAAGGTCAATGCGCGGTGAAACTTACTCATCCGCACCGGATCGTGCCCGTCCCTCGATGGCGGCCGTCCACAAAGGAGTGAGCACAGGACTGCGTACCCGAAGCCAGGCCCCGAGTACGCACTTCTCTGCTCACTGACCGAAGAGACGCCGCTGGATCTCGCGCCGATAGTCCTCCAGGGTGTTGTCGAGGTGGACGGCGGCCGCCCGGGCCGCCTCGTCCGGGTCGCCGTCACGGATCGCCCGGTAGATGGCGGCGTGCTCCTCGATCGCGTCCGAAGCGTGGCCGCCTGTCGCGCCGGACATTCCGATGATGTTCGTCTGGCGTTGCAGGCGGCGGGCTTCGCGCACGGCCGCGACGAGGAACCGGTTGTGCGACGCGGTGGCGACGCAGAGGTGGAAGTCGTTGTCGCCCCGATCGAACAGCGCGCTCTGCCCGGTCAGGTGACCGTACCGGCAGGTCTCGGCGGCGGCCTCGATCGCGCGCAGCTCGACCGGGGTGGCGTTCCCCGCGGCCAGCCTGCCGGCCGCGGTCTCCTGGACCCGGCGGAACTCGAACAGCATGTAGACGTGGTCGAGATCGGCAGGGAGGAAGAAACCGCCCCACCGGGAAGCGCCGAGCATGCTCTCGTCGTCGGACACATACAGCCCACGTCCCTTGTGCGCTCGTACCCGGCCGATCGCCGAGAGGATCTTGACGGCCTCCCGCACCACCGTCCGGCTGCTGCCCATCCGCGCCGCCAGCTCGACCTCCGTCGGCATCCGGTCACCGGGCCGCAGTTCCAGCTCGGCGATCAGATTCAGGATCTGCTCGGCCACCACTTCGTAGCCGGGCCGGTACGGGGCCGGCGGTGCGGCTTCCTCGTTACGAGTCACCCGATGAGTATGACTCTGTGGGCGCCGTTCAGTGACTGTACCTCGCGGCTCACCTGTCCGGTCAACACCCGGAAAGCCCAAGGTGAAACTTACATACGTTCCCGCAGGTGACGATGCCGGATGGGGACGATGGGTCCTTTCGTCTCTTGACGTCGACCCGACCTTGACCTCGTATGAGTCGTACACATCGTTCCCAGGTTCGCCTGGTCCACTGTGGACTTTCGGGCGCCCGAGACCCGTCCCCGGAGAGGTACCGCCATGCCGCCGCGCACCGGATCCGTGGCCGCCGCGCTCGTCACCGCCCTCGTGGTGACCGCGCTCGCCGCGCCACCCGCCCACGCCGCGACCGTCACCATCGCCGTGTCGCCCACCGGTGACGACGCCGACCCCGGCACCCCCGAGCAGCCCGTCGCCACCCCGGCCAGGGCGCAGCAGCTGGCCCGCGCCCGGTCCGCCGCCGACGACGTGGTCGTGCAGCTCGCCGGCGGCACCTACCGGCTCGCCGCTCCGCTGACGTTCACCAGCGCCGACTCCGGGCGCAACGGCCACACCGTCACCTGGCGGGCCGCTTCCGGCCAGACGCCGATCCTGTCCGGCGGTACGCAGGTCACCGGCTGGACGGTGCAGGACGCGGGCCAGAACGTCTGGGTGGCTTCGGTGCCGCGGGGGGCCGACTCGCGGCAGCTGTTCGTCGACGGCGCGACGGCGCCACGCGCCTCGATCCCGATCTCCCGCAGCGACGTGCAGATCACCACCGCCGGCATGACCATCGTCAACTCCGCGCTGGACTACCTGGCGACGTTGCCCCAGCAGAACCGGATCGAAGTGGAGAGCCAGAACTCCTTCACCGACCGGTACTCCCCCGTCGACCACGTCAGCGGCACCTCGGTCGTCATGCAGCAACCCGCGTGGAACAACAACAACTGGGGTTACGACACCCTCGCCAAGCCCTTCGGCGGCGGCCGGCTGTTCCTGGAGAACTCCTACTCCTTTCTCAAGAACACCGGCCAGTGGTACCTCGACCCGCAGGCCGGGAAGCTCTACTACAAGGCGCCGAGCGGCTGGGCTCCCGGCAGCCACGACGTGGAGCTGCCGCGGTTGACGTCCCTCCTGCAGATCAGCGGCGGCTACGACAACCCGGTGCGCGGCCTCACCTTCAGCGGCCTGCACTTCGAGCACACCACCTGGCTCACGCCCGGCACGTCGGCCGGCTACGCCGACCAGCAGAGCGGCACTTTCCTCCCGGCCGCGGCATCGATGCCGGGCGACTTCCTGAGCTCCTGCCAGTCGGGCTGCCCGCTGTTCGAGGGCGCCCGCAACGGCTGGGCGCAGGCGCCGGCCGCCGTCCAGGTCTCGGCCGCCACCGGGATCACGTTCAGCGGCAACACCTTCACCCACCTCGGGCAGGTGGCGCTGGGCATCGGCAACGACGCGAACGCCCACGCGTCCGGGGTCGGCCTCGGGGCGTCGTCGATCACCGTGGACCACAACACCTTCACCGAGGACTCGGGCGCGGGCATCGTGGTCGGCGGCGTACGGCCGGACGCCCACCACCCGTCGAACGCGGCGATGACCGACCGCGACATCACGCTGTCGAACAACACGGTGAGCCGGGTCGCCCTGGACTACCGGGAAATGGCCGGCATCCTGTCGACCTACGTCACGCACGCCGTGATCACGCACAACGACGTCGCCGACCTCACCTACGACGGCATCGACGTCGGCTGGGGCTGGGGCGCGAACGACCCCGGTGGCAGCCAGGACTACCGCAACCGCGGCCTGTACGCCTACCAGCCCGTGTACTCCACCGCGACGACGTTGCGGGACACCGTCGTCAGCTACAACCGGGTGCACGGCACGAAGAAGCTCATGCACGACGGCGGGAGCATCTACAACCTCTCCGCCAACCCGGGCAGCTCGATCGACCACAACCACGTCTACGACAACAACCGCACGGTCGGCCTGTACCTGGACGAAGGCTCCCGCTACGTTTCCCTGTCGGCCAACGTGATCCAGGACTCCGGGGTGTGGGCCTTCACCAACGCGAGCGGCAGCAACAACACCGACGACAGCACGTTCAGCGGGAACTGGTACAACGGCGGCGCGACGAACGTGGCCACCGGTTCGCCGCACAACAACGTCCTGAGCGGGAACGTCCAGGTGAGCGGCACCAGCTGGCCCTCGGGCGCGCAGCAGGTCATCGCCGCCGCGGGCCCCGGTGGTACCGGGCCGGCCGCGGGCCCGGTGCGCGCGGCCGGCGCGGGCCGGTGCCTGGACGTCAACGGTGCCGGCACCACCCCCGGCGCCCAGGTGCAGATCTGGGACTGCAACGGCGGCGGCAACCAGTCGTGGACCCGCACGACCGCGGGCGAGCTGACCGTCTACAGCGGCGACAGCACCCGGTGCCTGGACGCCTCCGGGCAGGGCACCACCCCCGGCACCAAGGTCGTCATCTGGACCTGCAACGGCGGGGCCAACCAGCGCTGGCAGGTCACCTCGGCCGGCACCGTCACCGGTGTCCAATCCGGACTGTGCCTCGACGTGACCGGCGGCGGCACGGCCAACGGCACGGCCGTCCGGCTCTGGACCTGCACCGGGCAAGCCAACCAGAAGTGGACCTTCGGCTGACCGATCGAGGAGAACCATGCGCATCCGACTCGTCATGGCCACGACAGCCCTGTTCCTGAGCGCGTTGCTCCCGGGCACCCCGGCGGCCGCCGAGTCGAACGGCGGCGTCCGGGTCATGCCGCTGGGCGACTCCATCACCGAAGGCACGCAGGTACCCGGCGGGTACCGGATCGGGCTGTGGCAGCGCCTGAGCGCGGGCGGCTACCAGGTCGACTTCACCGGCTCGCAGTACAACGGCCCGGCCGCCCTCGGTGACCACGACCACGAGGGTCACCCAGGCTGGCGCATCGACCAGATCGACGCGAACATCGTGACCTGGCTGCGGAACACCGGCTCGCACACGGTCCTGCTGCACCTCGGCACCAACGACGTCCTGCAGAACTACGACGTCGGCCGCGCGCCCGCCCGGCTGTCCGGGCTGATCGACCACATCACCGCGACCGCACCGGACGCCGAGGTCTTCGTCGCGATGATCACCCCCCTCGCCGACTCCGGGCAGGAGTCCGCCGTCCGCACGTTCAACTCCGCGATCCCCGGGATCGTGCAGAGCGACCAGAACGCCGGCAAGCACGTGCACCTGGTCGACATGCACTCCGCCGTGACCACCGGCGACCTGACCGACGGCATCCACCCCACGGCCACCGGGTACGACAAGATGGCCGCCACCTGGTTCGGCGCGCTGCAGTCCGTGTCCGGGAGCATCGGCACCCCGGGGACGTCCGCGGCCCGGCAGATCGTCGGCACGCAGTCGGGCCGGTGCCTCGACGCCGCGAGTGCCGCCAACGGCACCCAGGTGCGGCTGCAGGACTGCGGCGGGCAGACCGGTCAGGCGTGGACCCGGGCCGGCCAGGAGCTGACCGTCGGCGGGACCAAGTGCCTCGACGCGTCCGGCCACGGCACGGCCAACGGCACCCCCGTGATCGTCTGGGACTGCCACGGCCAGGCCAACCAGCAGTGGACCGTCACCACCGACGGCACGATCACCGGGGTCCAGTCGGGCCTCTGCCTCGACGCGTACGGGCAGGGCACGGCCAACGGCACCCAGCTGATCCTCTGGGCCTGCAGCGGGCAGGCGAACCAGCGGTGGACGCTGCGCTGAAAGGCTCGTGGACCGATGGGATGAAGACGTCTGTTTGACCGCGGAGATCCCTGGGCACTCCGGGCCCGGGCGAGCGGCCACCACATCCCGGTGCCCGGCCCTCCGCGAGCAGAAGGAGCTTCCCGACCGTGATCATCCTCGGCGTCATCCTGATCGTCCTCGGCTTTCTCATCGGCATTCCCGTGCTGTACACGATCGGCATCGTGCTGGCCGTCGCCGGTGTCATCCTCGCCGTCCTGGGTGGGACCGGGCGCAAGGTCGGCGGCCGCGGGCACTGGTTCTGAGCGGGGAACACCCGCTCGCCGGGTTCTCGGGACCCGGCGAGCGGGCCGGTCGTCAGGCGCACGCCCTCCCGTCGACCGTGAAAGCCGACGGATTCGGATTGGTCCCCGTGTAACTGCCGTTGAACCCGATCGCGACCGACTGCCCCGGCGCCACCGAGCCGTTCCACGGCATGGCCGCGGCGGTCACGTCGGCGCCGGACTGCGCCCACGTCGCCGACCACCCCTGCGTCACCTTCTGGTTGCCCGGGAAGGTGAAGCCGAGCTTCCAGTTCGTCCACGCCGTCGTGCCGGTGTTCTTCAGCGTGGCGGTGGCCGTGAAGCCGCCGTTCCACGTGTTCGCCGCGTACGTCACCTGGCAGCCGCCCGCCGGGGTGGCCGGCTGTGTGGTGAACTGCGCGGCAGGTGAGTCCGGGCTCGCCAGGCCCGCGCCGTTGCGCGCTACCACAACAACCGTGTAAGCGGTCGACGGCGATAGACCCGTCAGGCTCGCCGTCGGCCCGGTGACCGTGGCGAGGACCGTCCGGGCCGAGCCGGTCACGCGGACCACGTCGTAGCTCTTGACGCCGCTCTCCGGGTCCGCGGCCGCCGTCCAGGTCAGCGTGGCACCGCCGCTCGACACCGCGGACACGACGGGGGTGCCGGGCGCAGTGGGCGCGGTCGTGTCCACAGTGGACGACGACTTCTCGGCGGTCCAGCCGGCCAGCCAGGCCAGCGCCGAGTTCCAGTTGATCGCGACTTCGTTGACCGAGTACGCCTGGATGTCGTCGACGAAGCACCGCTGGGGCGCGCAGCCGGCCAGCAACCGCGCCGCGGTCGGGTCCTGCAGGCCGCTGTTGGGACCGCCCGACAACGCGCCGGGCGGGGCGGTCGGCAGCGAAGCGTCCAGCTGGTGCGCCCAGAACCGGTGGTGCACGTTCGTCACCGGCTGGTCACCGTGGCCGGAGACGTAGGAGTAGTTCGCCGGGTTGCGGCCCAGCAGGTAGTCCATCGCCGCGAACGCGCCGCCCCGGTACTTGTCCTGCTTCGTGAAGTCGTACGCCAGGGCGAGGACCACGCCGTTGTTGGCCACCAGGCCGTTGGAACCCCACTCGTACGAACCGTCGGCCGTGCGGTAGGGCGCCGGGTAGCCCATCGACGCCATCTGCGCCAGGTGGCTGTCGGCGGTCGTGGTGACCGCCGTCCTGATCGCCGCGACGTCCGTCGCCGGCAGGTCGGTGGGCACCACGGCGAGCGTGATGTCCCCGAGCGCGCCCGTCGAGGCCCAGTCGAAGCCGTGCGTCGTGAAGCTCTTCCCGCGGTAGAGCGCAGATCCGGTGACGTCGGCGCGGTAGCCGCTCTTCCCGGTGGTCGTGAACAGCTCGGCGGCGGCCCAGTAGAACTCGTCGCTCACGGTGTTGTCGCTGTACGTCCCGCCGCCGGTGCCGTCATTCGGGTCGGCCAGGACGTTCGGGTTCGCCTTCGCCGCCGTGTACGCCTTCTCGGCCGCGGCGAGCAGCTTCGCCGAGTACGCCGGATCGATGGTCCGCCACAGCCGGGACGCCTGCGCCGCGACAGCTGCCATGTTCAGGGTCGCCGCGGTGCTCGGCGGCGACAGCCGGCGCGGCTGGCTGTCCTGGTCGGGCCGGGTGGGCAGGGACGTCCACTGCGCGTCGTGGATCTTGTGGTGCACCATGCCCGCCTGGGGCTTGCCGTCCGGCACCTGCATCTCCAGCAGGAAGTCGACCTCCCAGCGGGCTTCGTCGAGGATGTCGGGCACGCCGTTGGCCCGTTCCGGGATCGCCAGCTTGCCGTCGCCCAGCGCGCTCGCGTCCCCCAGCCGCAGCGCCCGCTCGTACTCGTCGAGCAGTTCCCAGGCCGCGATTCCGCCGTTGACCACGTACTTGCCGTGGTCGCCCGCGTCGTACCAGCCGCCCCGCACGTCGAGGGTGTAGCCGCAGTTCAGGTCCGACCGGCAGGGGACGTTGTCGTCACCCTGGTTCGGCGCGACGTTCACGTGCCCCGCCGGACGCGCGTACGCGGCCCCGACGTACACGGCGTCGATCGCGATCCCGCTGCGCTGGTGGTAGAAGAAGGCCAGCGAGTCTTGGCGCAGCTTCTGCAGCGCGTCGGCGGAGATGGCGAACGGGAAGCTGGTCTCGGACCCGACGCTCAGCGTGTAGCCGGTGCCCGCGGTGTCGTAGGCGGAGAAGTCGATTTCGTGCACGTTCTCACCGGAGGCCGCGTCCGCGCCCCGCGGCGTGGTCCGGCCGGTGGCCACCGCGCTCCCGGCGGCGTTCTTCAACGTCCACGTCAGCGGCGAGGTCGAGTCGCTGATCAGCGTCGCCCGCTTGGGCAGGCCGGGCACGTAGCTCTCCTGGTTCACCCGGATGCCGCTCGTCGGCGGCAGGCCACCGGGCGGCACGACGCCGCCGACGAGGGAGATGTTGTCCAGGCACACGGTGTTGGCGGCGGCCTGACCGCCGAACCAGAACGCCAGCTGGCCGTTACCGGCGGCCGGGAAGTCCAAAGTGGACGAGAAGGTGACCGTGAAGTGCTGCGTCGACGGCGTCACCGTCAGGTCGGTCCGCGAGATCTGCCGGTAGGGCGACACGGCCTCGCCCGCGACGGCGGAGATCTGCTGGGTGCTCGTCGCGTGCGCGTCGAAGGTCAGCGTGTACGGCTGTCCCGCCTCGAACGGCACCCCGTTCTGACCCGCCAGCGCGTCGTAGCCGTTGGCCGTGCCGCCGGGTACGTCGGTGCAGAACTCCCCGCCGGCGACGCGGCCGGTCGTCCCCGCCCCGGCCCACCACGGGTCGAGGGTGCCGCCGGAGAAGGTCCCGTTGAGCACGCGCTCGTAGTCCGCGGCCGCCGCGGGCACGGCGGCCGCCGTCACCCCGAGCGCCACCGCGGCCAGCAGGACCAGACCGGCCCGCGACTTCGTTGCCCGCATACGCCATCTCCTCGTCTTCGTCGGCGTGCTGATGGTGATCCAGGCTGGGAGCGCTCCCAGCACGGTAGCCGCCACGCACACCCCCTGGCAATCACCGGCGAAACTTTCGTCGGGAGAAAGGAAAATTGATCACGGGTGAACTCTTTGCTCACCGGTTCCCCTGTGGTTTCATCGGAAGCGGTCGGCCTGAGAGCGCTCCCAGGCACACTCCCACAATGAGGTGGAGGCGGCACGTGAAGCTGAAGCACGCTCTGTCCGCGGTAGCACTGGTCACAGCCGGGCTCGTGGCGCCGGCCGTCACGGCGGCACCGGCCGCGCACGCGGACACCCTGATCTGCGACCAGTACGGGACGACCACGATCGGCGGCCGGTACGTCGTCATGAACAACCGGTGGGGCAGCAGCGCCCAGCAGTGCATCAACGTCACCGGCAGCGGGTTCCGGATCCAGACCCAGCAGGGATCCACCAGCGGTGGCGCCCCCTTGTCGTACCCGGCGGTCTACGTCGGTTGCCACTACGGGAACTGCTCCCCCGGTACGAACCTGCCGCGGCAGCTGAACCGGATCGGCAGCGCACCGTCTTCGATCTCCTACACCTACGTCGGAGGGTCCGTCTTCGACGCCTCCTACGACATCTGGATGGACCCGGCCGCGAAGACCACGGGGGTCAACCAGATGGAGCTGATGATCTGGTTCAACCGCACGGGATCGGTGCAACCGGTCGGCGGCCGGGTGGGCACCACCAGTCTCGGCGGCCGGGGCTGGGACGTGTGGCAGGGCAACAACGGCGGCAACGACGTGGTCTCCTACGTCGCCCAGTCCCCGATCTCGGGCTGGTCGTTCAACGTCATGGACTTCGTCAACGACGTCGACGCCCGGACGCGCGTCGATCGCTCCTGGTACCTGACCAGCGTCCAGGCCGGGTTCGAGCCGTGGAGCGGCGGAGCCGGCCTGGCGGTCAACTCGTTCTCGGCCAACGTCAACTGAAAGCTCGCCCCGCCTGGCCCCCAGGTGCACTCCGGAAGGTGTGAACATGAAGATGACATCGCGGTCATTGTCCCGCGCGGCAGTCGCTTCGACGCTCCTGGCGACGTCGCTCGGGGTTTCGCTGGTGCTCGCCACCTCGGCCGGCGCCGCTACGACGCTGGGTGCGTCGGCCGCTCAGACCGGCCGGTACTTCGGCGCCGCCGTCTCGGCCGGGAAGCTCGGTGACGCGACCTACACCGGCATCCTGAACCGCGAATTCACCATGGTCACCGCGGAAAACGAGATGAAGTGGGACGCCACCGAACCGAACCAGAACCAGTTCGGCTACAGCGGCGGCGACCGCATCCTGAACCAGGCGGTCAGCAACGGCCAGCGCGTCCGCGGGCACGCGTTGCTGTGGCACCAGCAGCAACCCGGCTGGGCCCAGGGCCTCAGCGGCTCCGCCCTGCGCCAGGCCGCGATCAACCACGTCACCCAGGTCGCCACCCACTACAAGGGCAAGGTCTACTCGTGGGACGTCGTCAACGAGGCCTTCGCCGACGGCGGCGGCGGTGGCCGGCGTGACTCCAACCTGCAGCGCACCGGCAACGACTGGATCGAAGCCGCCTTCCGCGCCGCGCGGGCCGCCGATCCCGGCGCGAAGCTCTGCTACAACGACTACAACACCGACGGGATCAACGCCAAGAGCACCGGAATCTACAACATGGTGCAGGACTTCAAGTCCCGCGGCGTCCCGATCGACTGCGTCGGCTTCCAGTCCCACCTCTCCAACTCCGCCCCGGGCGACTACCAGGCCAACCTGCAGCGGTTCGCCGACCTCGGCGTCGAAGTCCAGATCACCGAGCTGGACATCTCCGGCTCCAACCAGGCCGCCGTCTACGGCACCGTCACGCGCGCCTGCATGGCCGTCGCCCGCTGCGCCGGCATCACCGTCTGGGGCATCCGCGACAGCGACTCCTGGCGCACGGGTGAAAACCCGCTCCTGTTCGACAACAACGGGAACAAGAAGGCCGCGTACACGAGTGTCCTCGACGCCCTGAACGCCGGCGGCGCGACCACCACGCCGACGACACCGACCACCCCGACGACTCCCACCACGCCCACGACGACGACCACGTCCCAGCCCGGCGGTTGCAGCGCCTCGGTCTCCCTCAACTCGTGGAACGGCGGGTTCGTGGCGACGGTGAAGGTCACCGCGGGAGCGACCGCCCTCAACGGCTGGACGGTGACGACGAACCTGCCCTCCGGCGCGACCGTCACCAACGGCTGGAGCGCCGGCAACAGCGGCACCAGCGGCACGGTGAACTGGACCAACGTCGGCTACAACGGCAGCGTCGCGGCCGGGCAGTCCACCGAATTCGGCTTCCAGGGCACCGGAAGCGCCGACGGCATCACGTCGGCCTGCGCCGCGAACTGATCCACTCCACCGTCGGGGCCCGGCACCGCGAGCCGGTGCCGGGCCCCGACGACGGTCGTCGTTGCGCGACGCGGCGATGCCCTGCCTGGAAGACCTGCCGCGGTCGTCGGCCACTACGGCCCAGCTCGACGGCGACGACGTGCTCTTCGCGGAACGGCTCTCGGCCCGTGACGTGGTGATCAACCAAGGACGAATCCAGCTGTCGACGAGTCCGCAAACTCCGCTCTGAACTGGCCGCCGGACGCCGGACGAGGCGTCATTCTGCCGTCGAGCAAGACTCGTTCACCCAGCAGGCGCCCGTGGTCGGCGTCCCTGCCATGGCACGGAAAGCCGGGCCTGGCCGCACATCGGCACGCGGCACCGAGGCCGCGTGCCGAGCCGGGATTCAGTCGCCGGTGGGGAGTTCGATGGTGCGGCGCTGGGCCTCGTGCAGCTGGTCTTCGAGGGTGATGATGCGGCAGGCGGCCTCGATGGCGGTGCCCTGATCGACCAGTTCCCGCACCCGCGTCGCCAGGCGCAACTGGTGGCGCGAGTAGCGACGGTGCCCGCCCGCGGACCGCTGCGGAGTGATCAGGCCAACCTCATCGAGGCTGCGCAGGAACCCCTGCGTGGTGCCGAGCATGTCGGCGGCCCGGCCCATCGTGTAGGCGGGGTACAGGTCGTCGTCGAACTTGTCGGCCTTGCTGGGCGTGGCCGGGCCTTGCTGGTCTGGGATCATTCCACCTCCACGTCACAAAGGACCCCGGGCGCCGCGCACGGCACCCGGGGTCCTCGAGGGTAGGGATCTTCACCATTGTCAACCGGCGCGACCGCCGGCTTCCTGCACCCGCGTCCGGCGTGAAGCCGGATCGTGCGGGGATCGCTTACTCGTGACCGAGCACCACCTCCGGACTCGATGGGACCACGGCACCCGCGCGGCAGTACTGCCTGGCCGCCGCGGGCGATCCAATGATGTTCCCGTTCCCTTCTCTCCGGCGATTTCCACTTACCGGTTACCGCTACATCACTTGCTGCGTACGTCACTGCCGGAACCCTTCCACTGATCGGTCCCAGCACGCTGACGCCGCTGGCCACTGCCCGGAGCCCCTTCACCGATCGGCCCCGGCCACCTGACCGGTCCTGCCACTGCCCTTGTCCTGCACTTCCACTCCGGACCGGTACTACTCGGTCAAACCTTCTTCACGACCCGGTCTCCGGAGCAACACTCCTGGTCACCAGCCGAAACCTTGTTCTCCAGATCGGCTCCGTGCTGCCTGACCGCCTTGTCTCACCTCGCGGGTAGTTACGTCTTCTCCCGCGCCTGCTTGACGTTGTCTCTCTCGGTATGAGCAGAACAGTACACACACCCGACGTTGAATGTCTACTCCGACCGTCATAGATTTTCTGAAGGCAGTCGAACGAGTGATGAGGAGGGCGTGCGGCCATGAGCGACGACATCACGCAGCAGAGCCCGCTCGATGAGCGGTACGGCCTGGCCGGAGTACGTGACCTGAGCGAATACGCCGAAGCCTTGACGCGGTTGCTGGAACGGGGCCGGCGGGAGCGGTGCGCGGCGGTGCTGTCGGAGGCCGAGGCCTACGCGGCGGCGGAGCTGCTCGGGCAGTTCGCGCAACTCGACCCGCTGGGCGCGCTGAACCGGCTGGCCGCGTCCCTGGCCGGCCGCATCTACAGCCGCCTCGGCGCCTGAGCACCCGGAAGGCCCACCCAGGTGAACGACACGGGACAGTCGGTGCCCGCGCGACCGGAGACGTGGTGATCACGACCGAGCCGTCCGATGGCGATCCCGAGCGGGACCGGACCACAGACGCGCGTGCGAACGAGAGGCCGGCCGACGTCGCACATCGCGCGCTGGTGCGGCAGATCGCGGTCAGTACCGCGGAAAGCGTGGCGCGGCCCTGCATCGCGAGTGTGCCGACCGGCCGTGACGTCCCGGTGGACCTGACCACCCGAGAGCCACGAAGAAGAGGTTCGTCGGTATCGACGCGCGGGGTTCGCCGCGGGAGGTCCACCAACCTGGCGACGTGATCGGGACGCACAGCGACCACGGCCGCGAGCAGGGGTGCCGAATTTCGCCACTCGGCGTCCTCGGGGCGGCGGGTCGATCGCGCCACAACCGACGGTGCGGCCATTGCCGGAAACGAGTCACGCCGGCAGGTGGCCGATCGAGCTGTTCTCCTGGCGGTGGGTTCCATCAGCCTCCGATGCGCCACCACATGACACGAGAAGTGGTCCTGCAGTGATCAGGTGGCACGATCACGACGGTGCCCGGTGGCGTCACGGCGCACCATGTCGGCGTGGTCTTCGATGGCGCCGAGCCGGTCGGCCAGGCCCGCATGATCGCGCCCCAGGTGGCCACGAACCGCCGCCAGTGGAGGCAGCAGACTGGTGACGTCGTCGCCGCCGAGTGCCGCGCCGAGGCGGTCGGCGTCCGCGCGAGCCGCGCCGTCCAGGTCTTCCAGCGCATTCACCTGACCGGCCAGCTGCCGCAGCACCGCCGAGTTGCGCCGAGCCCAGTCCGCGACCGCGCGATCACCCGCACGCCGGTCCCGCTCGGCGTCGACGCGCGCCTCCCCCGTCGTCTCGCCCGTCGCCGACGGCCTCAGTCGCAGGAACCGCCGTTCCGCGGCCTGCCGGCTGGCCACACCCAGGGCCGGGGCAAGAGCCGCCCAGCTGACGCCCTCGGACCTTGCCGCGGCGATCAGCTCCGGTTCCCACCCGGTGAGTTGCTCACGCAGGGACCGCAGCGAGGCCAGGGCGCCCAGCAGCCGGTCGGGCGGCACCTCGCCGCGGCCGGTCGCGAGGACCACCTCGTGCACGTCTCGCGCGGCACGGATCGGATCCATGTCCACCACCTGTCATCCCTTTGACGACTACTCACTTGTCATCGTTGTGATGACATGTTAGAACAGTGGGGCGTGTTGACACCAGATCAACGACCCCAGGAGGTGGAACCATGTTGATGCGCACCGACCCGTTCCGTGAGCTGGACCGCTTCGCCCAGCAGGTGCTCGGCGCCGCAGCCCCCGGAACCTGGTCCAAGCCGGCCGCGATGCCGATGGACGCCTACCGCGCCGGCGACGAGTTCGTCGTCTGCTTCGACCTGCCCGGCGTCACCCCCGACGCCATCGAGCTCGACGTCGAGCGCAACGTCCTCACCGTCAAGGCCGAACGACGACCCCTCCCCGGCGGCGGCGACGTCCAGATGCAGGTTTCCGAACGGCCGCTGGGCGTGTTCTCCCGCCAGCTGTTCCTCGGCGACACCCTCGACACCGACCACATCGCCGCCGACTACGAAGCCGGGGTCCTGACCCTGCGCATCCCGGTCGCCGAAAAGGCCAAGCCACGCCGTATCGAGATCACCGGCACCGCCGGCGACCACAAGGAAATCCAGGCCTGACGAGCCCACCCGGCGCAGGACCGGAACCCCGAACCGGTCCTGCGCCGGCCCCGCAAGTCCCCGAAAGGCCCTGTCCTCGAAAGACACTGTCCTCGAACGACACTGTCCCGGAAGGCACCCGCGCCCGTGACCGCATCGCTGCACATCCCGACCGGCCACCCCGCCCTCACCGCCCTGTGGGGCTACCTCGCCGACGTCACCACCGCACTCGGCATCGGTCCTGAATCCTGCCTCGTCGACCACGACACCCCGGTCTCCGCCTACGTCGCCCTCGACGAACAGCTGCCCGGCTACCCCGGCCGCGACGTCGCCCTGCTGTGGGACGAGACCCGCGGCTGGGCCGCCGCCATCGAAACCCACTCCGGCCAGGACCTCGTCGTCGTGCGGTACCTCGGCGGACCCACCATCACCCCGGCACCCGAGCACGTCGCCCGGTTCGTCACCGCACTGCAAGAAGACGACCACCGCGTCGGCCGGCTCGACCCGCCGGATCTGCGCACCGCCGCCGGCCTCGCCGAACTCGCCACCGCACTGCGCGACCGGAGCACGACGTGACTCCCGAGCCGCTGCCACTGCCGGTGTCCTTCACCCGCCGGCTGGACAAGATCGCCGGTCGGGTCGGCGCGACGCGCCGGCAGCGGCTCATTCCGAGCGCAACGTGTCCAACCGGGTCGCTTGCCGCAACAACGGCATCGTCAACCCGGTCACCAGCAGCACCGCCGCCACCGTCGTGCCCGCCAGCGCGAGCAGCACCGGGACGTCGACGATCATCGGCCGGTCCGCCAGCGACAGGATCGGCGCGGTCAGCCCCAGCCCCGCCGCGATCGCCAGCACCACGCCGACCACCACCGGCACCGCGGTCTGCCACAGCGCTCCGCGGGCCAGCACCCCGATCGGCACGCCGGCCGCGGACAACGCCGCGAGCGGGCGCCGCCGTTCGCTGATCTGCTCGATCGACAGCATCAGCAGGCTCATCGCGGCCACCGCGAGCACGAACAGTGCCGCCGTGATCAGCACCGAGCGGAAGTTCTCCACCATCCGCTGGTCCTGGGCGTGGAAGTCGTCGAGGTAGCTGCTCTTGCTGACCGTGGCGTTCCACGCGAGCGCGTTGACCGCCCTCGCGACGTTGTCCGTCAGCGCCTGCGGGTCGCCGGTGCCCGACACGTACAGCGCGACCGACGAGGCCGGCACCGTGAGCCCGCCGAGCGCACCCGGTGTGACGAACAACGTCCCCTCCGCCGCCGTCGCCGTGGTGGCCGACGGCACGACCTTGACGCCGCCCGGGACCGTCCACTCCGGACCATCGGCCTCGCTGTCGTGCAGGAAGCTCCGCAGCTGCACCGTTCCCGCCGGGGCGGTACCGCCTCGCGACGGCACGACGTAGAACACGTCGCCGTCGGCGCAGCCGCCGATGTCGGCTGCCACCTCGAGCGCGACGCAATCACCGACCACGCCGTAGGTCGACTCCCGCCCGGACTGGACCATGATGTTCGTGGCCGGGTGCGTCCCGGTCACCCCGGCCGCCGACGCCGCCCGCTCGGCGGCCTCGGCCTGGTGCGCGGTGGTGGTCTGCACCCGCACCGGGGCCGCGGCCACGCTGTCCGGCGAGACCTGCTGCTCGACGCCGCCGGTCAGGGACGTGAGCACGCCCTGGACCAGGATGGTGCCGGCCAGCACGACGACCAGGCCGGACACGACGCGGCTGGCGGTGCCGCTGTCCAGCTGCAGCCGCCGGATCGCGAGCTGCCACGACGGCGGACCACCGTGCAACCGCTCCACGAGCCGTTCGACCAGCCAGGGCAGCAGGGCCGCGACGCCCACCAGCAGGAACACGCTGCCCGTCGCGAGTGTCATCCCGGCGGTCGTGTCGCTTGTCCCGCGTCCGAGAGCCAAGCTCGCGGCCAGGAGCAGCACACCCGTCGCGGTGAGCGCCCAGCGCCACCACATCCGCCGGCGCATCGGCTTGCCCTGGCGGACCACGCCGAGGGGTTCCACGATCGTGCGGCGCAGCCCGAACATCGCCGAGCCGACCGCGAGGCCGGGCACCAGCAGCACGATCACCACGACCAGCGGCCAGTCCGGGACGAAGTCCTCCGGGAAGATCCGCAGGCCGAACGGCAGGATGTCCGCGACGAACGTGCGCAGCACGGCGAAGAACCCGATGCCGGCCACGAGCCCGATCACCGCCCCGACCAGTGACTCCGCTGCTGCCACTCGCTTGACCTGCCGGGAGTCGAGGCCGATCAGCCGCAGCGCGGCGAGCCGGCGTTCCCGCTGCGCCGCGCCCATCCGCGACGCGGTGGTCACGAAGATCAGCAACGGCAGCAGCAGCACCGCCGCGATCGGCAGGATGATGGCCAGCATGGCCGCCGACAGCCCGAGCCCGGTGTAGGGCTTGCCGAACGCGTAGACCTTGTTGCCCCTGGCGCCTTCGGCCTCGATCTGCGCGGCCGGCACCCCGTAGAACGCGGCCAGATCACCCGCGCCGGAAACGCCGTCCCGCGAGATCTGGCCGGCCACCTGCCCCGGCAGCTGCGCCTTCAGCGAACCGCCGCCCGGCGCGGCCAGCTTCGCGGCGAGCTCCGGTGACACGGCGAGCTCGCCCGGCGCGGGCAGCCGGGTGAGTCCCGGCGGCACCGGCGAGCCGGGTCCGGTCGCCGCGACCGCGGTGACCTTCACGAAGTCGTCGCCGACCGACGGGTACCAGTTGTAGGTCAGCAGCGGGGCGACGCCCGCACGCGGCTCGGTGACCTGGGCGATCGCGGCCTTGCGCTCCGCCTGCGCGCCGGTCAGGTGCTGGACCGCCGCCGCGGGCAGCAATACGGCGACCGCGAGCGCGATCCCGAACGCGGTCATCGCGAGGCGCAGCAGCGCCGCGCCGGACATCCGGCCGCCCCCGACGGCCAGCCGGAGCCCCAGCGCCAGATCCCGCATCACGCGACCAGCTCCCGGTCGACCGTCTGCCCGTCGCGCACCACGACCTCCCGGTCCGAATAGGCCGCGACCCGCGGCTCGTGGGTCACCAGCACCACCGCGGCGTGCGTTTCCCGCGCCGCGGTGGTGAGCATCTGCATGACCTTCTCGCCGTTGAGCGAGTCGAGCGCGCCGGTCGGCTCGTCCGCGACGACCACCTTCGGCTCGGTCACCAGCGCCCGCGCCACCGCGACCCGCTGTGCCTGCCCGCCGGAGACGTCGCCGGGACGGCGCTTCGCCAGTCCGTCGACCTCCAGCCGGGCGAGCCATTCGGCCGCTTTGGCCTCGGCCGGCTTCCGCTTGACGCCGGTGAGCCGCAGCGGGAGCGCGACGTTCTCCAGGCAGGACAGCTCGGGCACGAGCTGGCCGAACTGGAACACGAAGCCGAACTCGGTGCGCCGCAACGCACTCCGTTCCTTGTCGTCCATCCCGACGAGGTCGGCGCCGCCGTAGCGGATGGTGCCCGAGTCCGGCCGGACGATGCCGGCGAGGCAGTGCAGCAGCGTCGACTTGCCGGAGCCGGACGGGCCCATGATCGCGAGCACTTCCCCGGTCGAGACGGACAGGGCCGCCCCGTCGAGCGCTTGTGTGCGGCCGAACGACTTGTGCAGTCCGTTGCCGACGAGCAACGGCGTTCCGGGCGTGGTCATCAGCGCACCGCCTTCTCGAGTTCGCCGAGGCGCGCGGCGGTCAGCTCCAGCCACCGCAGGTCCGCCTCGAGGTGGAAGAGCGCGTGGTCGCAGATCAGCTGATCGGCGAGGTCGCCCCCGTTCTTGCGTTTGGTCAGCGAACGCATCACGTTCAGGTGCTCGCCGCGCTGGACGTCGAGCACGTCGGCGGCGCTGCGCCCGGACAGCAGCGCGAGCACCACCTTCGTGTAGAGCGTGTTCTGCAGGTACGGCTGCGGATTCTCCGGAGTGTGCAACCACGTCTCGACATCGGTGACCCCCGCGTCGGTGATCGTGTAGCGCTTCCGCTCCGGCCCCTCGCCGCTTTCGACGCCGGCCACCTCGACCATGCCGTTGCGCAGCAGCCGCGACAACGTCGAATAGACCTGCCCGTAAGCAAGCGGGCGGTCCTGCCCGAACTGCTCGTCGTACGTCCGCTTGAGGTCGTAGCCATGCCGCGGGCCCGATTCGAGCAACGCGAGCAAGGTGTGCGAAACCGACATTCCCACTCCTCCCTGCCCGGGTCTCCCCGAGCAGGGACCACTATACCGGACGCGTATACACGCGGCGTATACACTCGCAGAGTAGGCAGTACCAGCAGGTCAACGGCGCCAGAGTGGGGTCGCTGGTCCAGGTGCCCGAGCAGGTCGCCCGGCTCTTGCCGAAGCGGGTGACGACGCGATCACAGAGGTTCTCGTCCGGCGCTACCGCACGGGCGAAACCGCGGCCGGACTAAGCTTCTTCGCGCACAAGCCGTTGTGCCGCACGTCCGATGGCGGTTTCGACCGCGCCCACCCGGTCGGCCAGCAGGCCCACCGCGCCGACCGCACGGCTCATCGGGTCCTCGTCGTCGCCGCCCAGTGCCTGCGCCCGCAGGTACGCGGCCTTGACGTCGGCCCACCGGCGGGCCTGCTCCTCGGACAGGCGGCCCCGCAGCTCGGCCAGCTTGAGCAAGTTGGCTTCGGCGCCCGAAGTCAGCGTCTGCGCCTCGCCCGCGTAGTGGTCGTCGATCAGGGCCTCGAGTTCCGCGTCGTTCATCGCCGGCACGATCCGCTCGGCCAGCTTGTTCATGTTCCGGTACGAACCCTGCAGCTGGAACGGCGGTTCGGTGCGGGACGCGTCCGCCTGCGCCGCCGAGGCGATGTAGGCCCGGTTGTTCGCCAGCACGGTCCGCTGCACCCGCAGGAGTTTCCGCAGCACCGCGAGGATCTGCTCCAGCTCCGTCGCCGAATACGCGTGCGAAAGCTGGTCGGTGCGCACCGAACCGTCACCGCGCGCCATCCGCACCAGGACGTCCACATCGGACTGTTCGCGGGACACCAAAGGCGCCAGCACGGCGTTCGACGTCAGCGAGTTCTCGACGTAGCTCAGCGCGAAGAGGTCTTCCTTCCCGGACAGCACGTCGCCGAGGTTCCACACGTCCGCGCGGTTGGCGAGCATGTCGGGGATGCGGAACCGCTTGCCCTGCTCGGTGTACGGGTTCCCGGCCATGCACACCGCGAACCGCTTGCCGCGCAGGTCGTAGGTCCGCGTGCGGCCCTCCCACACACCTTCCATCCGTCGCTGCGCGTCGCACAGGGAGATGAACTTCTGCAGCAGCTCCGGCGACGTGTGCTGGATGTCGTCGAGGTACAGCAGCACGTTGTTGCCCTGCTCCAGCGCGAACGAGATCTTCTCGACCTCCTGCCGTGCGGTCGCGTCGGGCGCGTCGGCCGGGTCGACAGAGGTGACGTCGTGGCCGAGCGCCGGCCCGTTGACCTTCACGAACACCAGCCCGAGCCGGCTGGCCACGTACTCCATGAGCGTCGTCTTGCCGTACCCCGGCGGCGAAATCAGCAGGAGCAGGCCGGACTGGTCGGTGCGCCTGGCGTCCCCGGTCGCGCCGAGCTGCTTGGCCAGGTTGTCGCCGATCAGCGGGAGGTAGACCTCGTCCAGCAGCCGGTTGCGCACGAAGGCGCTCATCACCTTCGGCTTGTACTCGTCCAGCCGGAGCCGGTCGCGTTCGGCCGCGACGAGCTCGTTGCGCAGCCGCTGGTAGGCGCGAAACCCCGGCACGCGATCACGCCGGAACCGGTGCGTCCTGGCCAGCACCTCGTCCAGCCGCAGCGTCACCGACCGCCCGGTGATCCGCGGGTGCGCGCCGAGCAGACCGTCCACAGTGGTCGTCAGTGTCGCCGACGAGTCGTACCGCGGGAGGTCGCACAGCTCGATCGCGACGGCCTCCGGCAGCTCGTCGGCCGGCAGCCCGGCGGCGGCCACGAAGGATCGCAGCCAGGCGTCGGCCAGCTGGTACCGGTCCGCCAGGGCGTCGAGGGAACGCAGGTCTTCGGCGAAGCTCCGCCGGTCGAG
The DNA here is from genome assembly GCF_035982555.1 of Amycolatopsis sp. NBC_01286. Classification (NCBI taxonomy): domain Bacteria; kingdom Bacillati; phylum Actinomycetota; class Actinomycetes; order Pseudonocardiales; family Pseudonocardiaceae; genus Amycolatopsis; species Amycolatopsis sp. NBC_01286. The sequence goes on along the minus strand of NZ_CP108428.1, from coordinate 4,511,617 downwards.
CCGGAACTTGTCCAGCACCGTGCGCGCGCCGCTGTCGGTGACGAACCCGGGCTGGGCGACGGCGAGCTCCTCGACCAGGTACTCCCCGGCGAACTCGGCCCCGAGCCGCAGCCCGGCGCCGTCGAGGAACGCCGTCATCGCGTCCGTGAGCTCCCGCGCCAGGTCGTCCAGCGCCTTCGGGTGGCCGAACGCCTCCCGCACCCGCCCCAGCGACGCGGCCCGCGTCGTCCACGCGGCCTTGGCCCGCTCGTCGGCGCCGAAGGCCCAGAACAGCTGAGCCGCCGCACGGGCCGCGGGCGGGTAGCGCAACAAACCGGCGGCGGACCGCAGGCGCAGCAGGGCCGCGAGGATCGCGGCCGCGTCGTGGTCGTGCACCCCGCGCGCGTAACCCTCGTCGTAACGCTCCCCGGCCACGCTCCGCACGACGTCGAGCAGGTCGGCTTCGACCAGTTCGGCCACCGGCCGTTCGGCGAGGATCGACGTCGCGAGGTACTCGGCCCGGTACACCTCCGGCGACTCCGAGACCAGCAGCTGGTCCCAGTACGGCCGCGTCGCCTCGAACGCCTCGTCGCGCACCGGCGCCCGGTAGTCGGTGCCGGTGATCGCGAACTTCATCGAGCTCTCGTGCGGCACCAGCGTCAGGTCGATGTCCTGCGTGTTGACGGCGAAGGTGCTGCGTCCGAGGCGGATCGTCCCGCCGCCCTCGCCGTAGAGGTCCAGCCGGTCGCGCAGGCTCCGGCCGGCCTCCTGGCGGGCGGCCTTCACCCGGCCTTCGAGCTCTTCGGCGCGGACCTGGTCGCCGAGCGCCCGCAGGTCCTCGACGACGCTGCGCAGCTTCGAGACCATCGGATCGGCCGCGAAGTAGGTGTTGATCTCGTCGGCCGAGCCGAGCGAACCGGCCCGGCGGGTCACGCTGCCGAGGATCCGGCCCGCCGAATCGACGAGCCGGTCCGCCCGCCGCGCCCGCTCGTCGAGCAGCGCCTGCTTGCGCGAGGAGAACGCCTCGTAGACGTCGGTGCGCTTCTCCCCGAGCGACGTCAGGAAGTCGTCGAACTCCCCGAACCGCGATTCGAGGTTCTCCAGCTGCAGCAACAGCCTGCCCAGCTGCTCGTCGCAGCGCTCCGGGGTGTCCGCGACCGCGAGCCCGCCCGTGATGGCCTGCGCGAGCAACGCGAACTCGGCGGCGAACTCCGCCCGGCCCTCGGTCTCCAGGAGTTCCCGGCGCCGCGCGTCCAAGGTGGCCCTGGCGCGGTTGACGGCGCCGATCACCTCGCCGACGCGCTCCAGTATCTTCGTGCGGACGACGGCGTCGGCGATGTCGAGCCCGCCGACGACGTCGATGAGCACCTCCAGGCCGGCCGACTGCTCGTCGAGCCGCTCGGCGACCGGGCCAGCCTCGGCGACCGTCGCGATCGCGGCCGCCCCGGCGACCAGCGCGTCCACCTCGGCGTGGTAGCCGGTGAACGCCTCCTCGCCCTGCAGGAACCGCACCGCGCGGTGCGCGGCCTCGGAAAACTCCGTGTCCAGCTCGCCGATCAGCGTGTCGACGCGCGCGGTGCCGGCGTAGCGCAGCTCCCGCACGGTGACGAGGCGTCCCCGCGCCCGGTGCATTTCGGCGAGGCGGCGCACCCACGCGTCCGCTGTGTTCAGGGCCTCGCCGCGGACCCGCCGCACGAGGGACGCGGTGTCGGCCGCCACCGTGTCGACGGCCTCGGCCGCCTGCGCGGTGAGCGAAGTGACCGTCTCGAACTCGTCCAGCACCTGCTCGGCGGTGACCCGGACGTCGGACAGCGGCGAGCGCAGATCACCCAGCTCGGACTCGCCGAGCCAGTGGTAGTGGTCGAAGAGCCGCGCGCACGCGGCGATCAGCGCCTCGAACACCGCCGCCGACGGCGCCATGTCCGCGATCATCGTCGTGATCGAGAGGCAGTCCGAGATCCCGCGGACGAGATCGGCATTCCCGACGCGCTCCAGCGGCCCGGTCCCGGCGGGCTGTGACGCGGCGTAGGTGTCCGACTGGAACGGCGTGCGCCACACCTGCATCGGGTGCACCCGGCTCGGTTCGCCGGACAGCGCGCGGAACAGGATCATCGTGCCGTCGTCGAACAGCGAGTACCCGTGGCACGGGATCGGGTTGGCGACCTCCTTGCGGATCACGTTGTAGGGCAGCAGGAGCGAGCGTCCCTCGGCCCGCGCGTGGAAGACGTAGAGCACGTCCTCGCCGTTGGGCGAGCGGATCACGCGCTCGAACTCGAGACCGTCCACCGTGGTGTCGAACGTCTTGCTCACGCCGGTGTCGAGGTAGTAGCCGCCGGGGAAGATGATGCCGTGGTCCTCGGGGAGCCGCTGACACGCCTGCCCGATGCCGTCGAGCCGCACGACGTCCTGGGTGCGCGTGTTGAAGACCAGGTAGCGGTGGGTGGTTTCCTTGTACGGCAGCATGCGCAGCAGGATCAGCGGGCCGATCCGGGCGTAGGAGACCTCGGCGTCGGCGAGGCTCTGCAACGGCTCGTCGACCGGCTCGGCGTAGACGCCGGCGCCGGTCTCGGTGTTGTTCTCGACCTTGACCGTCAGGTTGCCGCCGACGGTCTCGACGAACACCTCGTCCTCGATCGAGATGTGCGGATGCCGGCCGAGGACGTGGTTCTCGCGCGTGGTCTCGACCCACTCGAAATCGTGCGACGGCGGGAAGACGTGATCGCGCTCACCGCGGTTGTCCAGGTAGGACACCGCGCCGTCGGACGCGATGCCCCACCGCAGCACCCGGATGTCCTCGGTGCGCGGGCCGATCTGGAACACCGCGAGCAGCTTCCCGTCCAGCCGGCGCAGCTGCAGCAGCTTCGCCTGGCGGTAGTACCGGTACAGCTCGCCGAAGTCCCGCCCGAACTGCTCGTCCCGCAGCAGCTCGGGCAGGTCCTGCGCGCTCACGTCGTCGAACCGGAACGCGTTTTCGTCGTGGCTGAAGCGCTGCAGCGAGAAGACGTCATCGACCGCCGTCTCGGGCTTGAGCCCGATGAAGACGTTGTAGCCGAACAACATCTGCCCGCCGACCGCGACGATGTCCCGGGGCACGCAGTTGTTCGCGGTGCGGATGCGTTCGGTGCCGATCAGCGCGAGCTGCGCGCTGCCGAAGACCGCCAGCCGGTGCGCGTTGAGCTCGTCCGCGCGTTTCGCCAACTCGGCGGCCTGGGCGGCCAGCCGGACGCGGAGCACGTCATACGTGCCCGCGTCCAGCTCCGTCTCGGCCGCCGTCACTGCTTCGCGGCGACGACGGTGGCGACCGACGTCTCGGCGAGGCCGAGCCGCTGCGCCGTGGTCATCAGCTCACGGAGCTTGTCCGTGTCCGGGCCGCCCGCCTTCAGCTGCTGCGCCAGGAAGGCCGACAGCGTCAGGTTCTTCACGTCCTCGGTGCTGACCGCGCCGATCAGCTTGGCGAGGTCGTCGGTGAGGCTGGCCGACCCGTCGAGGTAGGGCCGCGCGAGCGACTGGACGACGTCGGAGTGCTGCACGAAGCCGTCGACGCTCTTGCCGAGGCCGATCGAGCCGACGATCCGGTCGAAGAACATGGTCTCGCCGCCGACGATGTCGATGTCGGCCTTCTCCAGCCCGACGCTCAGCACCGTCGCCTGCGCCTCGGCGACGTCACGCTGCACATCGAGCGCGGCCAGCCGGATCTCCTTCTCCGCTTCCAGCCGCAGCCGGTACTCCTCGTGCTCGCGGCTCGCGCTGTCGAGAGCGGCCAGCGCGGCGGCCTTCTCGGTGAGCCCCTCGGCCTCACCCTTCAGCTTGTCGCGCAGCGCCTCGGCGATCACGATCGCCTTCTCGCGTTCGACGATCGCTTCGGCGCGGCCGACCTTCTCCAGCGCGTCGGCGTCGCGCTCCTTGACCAGCGCCGCGGCGAGGCCGGCGGCGGCCTCCTCGGCCTGGATGCCCTCCGCCAGCCGGATCTTGGCCCGCGTCTCCAGCTCGGCGGTCTGCTGGCGCGCCTCGGCGAGGGTCAGCTCCTCGCGCGCCTTGTGCTTGGCGGCCTGCTCCGAAGCCTCGGCGGCCTTGATGCCCTTGACCAGGTTCTCCTGGGCTTCGGCTTCGGCCCGGATGACGATGGCCTCGCGTGTGCGCTGGGCCTCCTCGACCACGCGCAGCTTCTTGATGTTCTCTTCCTGCTCCGCGACGGTCTTGTCGACGGCGATCCGCTCGCGGATCACCTCGGCGATCGACCGCTTCTCCGTTTCGAGTTCCTTGTCCTTCGAGATCCGGGAAAGCTCGGTCTCGCGCTCGCGGCCGATCACTTCGAGGAGGCGGTCCTTTTCGATCCGCTCGGACTCGATGGCGATGACGCGTTCCCGGTTCTTGCCGGCGACTTCGATTTCGCGCTGCTGGTTCTGCTGCTGGATACCGAGCTGCTCGTCGGTGCGCAGCTGCGCGGCCTGCGACTTGAGCCGCTCCTCGGCCTGCACCTTGAGGATTTCCGCCTCTTCACGCGCCCGCATGGTCTCGACCTCGCGGCGCTGCTTGATCTCCGCGTCGGCCTGGCGCCGCTCCAGTTCGAGGATCGCCTCGCGGGCGTCGACGTTCTGGCGCGTGATCTCCTTCTCTTCGTGGCGGCGGAATTCGTTGGTGCGCACGTGCTCGATCGCGGTCAGCTCGGTGATCTTGCGGATTCCCTGCGCGTCCAGGATGTTCGCCGCGTCCAGCGACGTCATCGGCGTCTGCTCGAGGTAGTCGATCGCCGCGTCCTCGAGGCTGTACCCGTTCAGGTCGGTGCCGATGACGCGGATGATCTGGTCGCGGAACTCGTTGCGCTTGGTGTAGAGGTCGACGAAGTCGAGCTGCTTGCCGACGGTTTTCAACGCCTCGGAGAGGTTCGCGCTGAACAGCGCCTGCAACGTCGTCTCGTCGCTCGCGCGTTCGGTGCCGATGGCCTGCGCGACCTTCACCACGTCCTCGGCCGTCTTGTTGACCCGCACGAAGAACGAAATCCGGATGTCGGCGCGGATGTTGTCCCGGCAGATCAGGCCTTCCTGGCCGGTGCGCTCGATGTCGATCGTCTTCACCGAGATGTCCATGACCTCGGACTTGTGCAGCACGGGCAGGACGACGGCGCCGGTGAAGGTGACGTCGACCTTGCGCACCTTGGAGATGATCAGCGCCTTGCCCTGCGGCACCTTCCGGAACAGCCGGCTCACGACGAACAACAGCACCAGCAGGATCAGCACCACGACGGCGATCAACACGCCGGCACCCAGGCCGATGGCATCCATGCGTCAGTCCTTTTCTGCTTCGAGTTCCAGCGGGCTGACCCAGAAGAACTCACCCTCGCTGTCGTAGTCGTAGATGACCACGCGGCTGCCCAGCCCGAGGTTGCCTTCCCCGGCGAGCCGGATGGAGATGATCGCCGACGCCCCATCGGCGGCGGCCACTTCGGCCTGCCCGAAGTCCTCGGTGACGGTCGAGGTCCGCACAACGGCAACCCGGCCGACGAAGTCCTGCCGGCTCGGCACGGCCCCGGCGAAGACGCGCCGCAACGGCACGACGACCAGCCGGGTCCCGAGCGCCCCTCCCACGAGCGCGGCGACCAGCACGCCAAAGCCGAGCCCGACCCGCAGGGGTGTGCCCACGCCGTCGATGAGAACGGTCCCGACGAGGCTGAGGAACCAGCTGAAGGCGACGAGCAGCGACAGCGGGATGGGCAGCGGAACCCCGCCGAAGAAGCCGATTTCACCGTCCTCGACGTCGAGCACCCCGACGAGGGCCAGCACCCAGTACCCGATGACGACGATCAGCAGGAAGCTGAAGAGCACGGCAGGAAAAGCCAAAGCCGCGGTGACGAACCCGCTCATCCGACGTCGTTTCCTTCCCCCAAGGAAGGGCCCGGCACTCCAGAGCCCTGGCCAGCGACTATAACCGGCGAGCGAGAGCGGGGAAGAACATTTCGGACACGAACCGGTCACACCGGCGTGCCTCCGCGGAGCTGTCAGGCGCGCGGCCATGATGCCCCAGCACGCCGATGAGGGTGTGCAAGGCGTTCAGGAACCGGCTTACGCTGAAGATCAGCACCGAATACTGCGTCCACAATGGACCGGCGGGCGCCGACCCGGCGTTGCCGGGGACGAAGAACCCGATCACCCCGAGCACGAGGTGCGGGTGGGGGTTCGGCAGGACGCTTACGGTGTCTTGAGGATGCCCCCGTCGACGGTCCAGTTGGAGCCCACCGCGCTGGGCATTGCCGGCGATGCCAGCAGGAGCACCGCCCGGGCGATCTCGGCGGGCTCGATCAGCTTGCCGGTCACCATTCCCGACTGCTCGGGCATCGCCGCGAGCACCGTCTCCTGGTCGATGCCCATGCTCGCCGACAGCCTCCCCACGTAGCCGTCCGGACTCGTCAGGATCGCGGTCCGGGTGGCGCCGGGGGTGACGACGTTGACCCGGACGCCCGTTTCTCCCAGCTTCTCCGCCAGTCCGCGGGAGAACGCGCTCAGCCCGGCCTTGGCCGCGGCGTAGGACAGCGGCACCCCACGCGGGTCGCGCGCGGAGCTCGAGCTGATGTTCACGATCGCGCCTCGCGCCCGCGACAGCGCCGGCAGCGCCGCCCGGGTCATCTCCACGGCGGCGCCGAGGTTCAGCGCGAGGACGTCGCTCCACACCGCGCCGGAACCGCCGATGGGGTCGAGGAGGTCGGCCTCGGCCACATCGCCGCCGCCGGCGTTGTTGACGAGCACGTCGAGGCGCGGGTCGTTCGCGAGCACCGTGTCGAGCACCCGCCGCGGCGCGGCGGGGTCGAGGAGGTCGGCGGACACGAACGTCGCACCGGTGGCTTCGAGCTCGGGAGTGCTCTTCCTCGACACAGCAACGACTTCGGCGCCTTCGGCGAGGAACGCCTCGACCGTCGCCAGTCCGATGCCCCTGCTCGCCCCCGTCACGAGGACGCGCTTGCCCGCAAGATCCAGATCCATGATGACGTTCCCTTCGCGTCTGACTTGACCACACAAATGCTACACGAGAGTCTCAGTTAGTCCAGGAGTCGAGACGGCAGCGCTTCGAATGTAGGCTGATCCGGGACGAGGAGGGGTTCGGATGAGCGCAGACGCCGGACCGCGGCGCTTGCGGGCGGACGCGGAGCGCAGCACGGCGCGGATCCTGGCGGCCGCCGAGGAGGTGCTCGCCGTCGACGCGAACGCCACGCTGGAGCGGATCGCCGACGCCGCGGGGCTCGCGCGCGCCACCGTCCACCGCCGGTTCTCGTCCCGCAAGGCGTTGCTGGAGGCGCTGACCGGCGTGCTCAACGAGCGCTACCTGCGCGGGCTCGAGCAGGCGCGAGTGGCGACGGCCCCGCCCGTCGCGGCGCTGTACCGGCTGACCGAGCTGCTCTTCGAGCTCAAGGTCGGCAGCCGGGCGATCATGGAACTCACCGCGGACCCGGCCACCCAGATGACACCCATGAGCCCCGAGGTCACGGCCGGGCTCGAGCTGCTGTTCAAGCGGTTGCGCGAAGCCGGCGAAATCACCGCCACCGACACCGCGTGGTGCTGCGCCATTTACCTGGCTGTCGTCCACGAGGCAGCACGGCTGCCGACGGACTCCCCGGCGCTGGGTACCGCGGCGGGCGAGGTGGGCGCGCGGGCCGACCTGACCTACCGGACCGTGCTGGCCGCACTGGGTGGCGACCGGCCGCACGTTGCGCTTTAGCACCCGCACCGGTTCCCCGCGGCCGACGTGAGGGCCTGCTCGGCAACGGCGTGACGCAAGCCATCTGGACAGTTCGTCCAACCGCTATACGCTGAGTCCATGAGCAACGAGCACCCCTACCCGCCGGCCTTCCGCAGCGGCGATCTGGTTTCCGTGTCCGGGCGGCTCGGTGTCACCGGGACCGGCGAGCTGGTGCCGGGAGGGTTCGATGCCGAGTGCCCGCAGGCCTTCACCAACCTCGACGCCGCGCTGCGGTCGGTGGGCGCGAGCCGGGCCGACGTGGTGAAGGTCGTGGCCTACCTGACCGACATCGCCGACCGGCCCGGCCTCAACTCCGTCTACGAGGGGTTCTTCGCCGAGCCCCGGCCCGCGCGCACCTGTGTCGGGGTGGCGTCGCTGCCCTACGGCGCCGTGGTCGAGGTCGAAGCGCTCGCCCGGGTGCGGGATGCCTGAGGTCTCCGAGCGGGACGCGATCCTCGCGGCGCTCGCCCCGGTCGCCGACGGCATCGCCGCGACCCTCGGCTCGTTCTGCGAGGTCGTCGTGCACGACTTCCGGCAGCCGGACAGCTCGGTCGTCGCGATCGCCGGGTCGGTCACCGAACGCTCGGTGGGCGGGTCGATGAGCGAGATCGGCATGGGCCTGCTCGCCCGGGGTGACGACGCCGAGGACCAGCTGAACTACGTCACCCGCACCGCATCCGGGAAACTGGTGAAGTCCTCCACGATGCTGGTGCGCGACAGCGGCGGCGCGGTGTTCGGCGCGCTCTGCGTGAACCTCGACGTCACCGCGCTGGGCCGGCTGCGGACCCTCGTGGGCGAACTGGCCGACGTCGGCACAACCGCGGAACCACCGATGACCACCTTCGGCGACGACGTCGACGCCGTGGTCGACGCGATCGTCGACGAGCACCAGCTGCGCCTGAACAAACCCTGGGCCGCGCTCAGCCGCGACGAGCGGCTGGACCTGTTCCGCAGCCTGCACGCCCGCGGCGTGTTCGCCGTGCGGCGGGCGGTGCCGCAGGTCGCGGCCCGGATCGGCATTTCCCGCGCCTCCGCCTACAACTACCTCGCCGACATCCGCGCCCAAGGAGCACCATGACCGCGCCCGTGACCCTCGACGACATCCGCGACGCCGCCGCCCGGCTGGCCGGCGTCGCGCACCGGACCCCGGTGGTGCGCTCCCGCACCCTCGACGACCTCGTCGGCGCCGAGGTGCTGATCAAGTGCGAGAACCTGCAACGCATCGGGGCCTTCAAGTTCCGCGGCGCGTACAACGCCGTCTCCCGCCTCACGCCGGAGCAGCTGGCCAAGGGCGTGGCCGCCTACTCCTCGGGCAACCACGCCCAGGCCGTCGCGCTCGCCGCGCGGGAACTCGGGAGCAGTGCGGTGATCCTCGTCCCCGAGGACACCCCGAAGTCCAAAGTGGACGCGACCCGGGGCTACGGCGCCGAGATCGTCACCTACGACCGGTACACCGGCGACCGGGTCGCGATCGGGCAGGCGCTGGCCGCCGAGCGCGGGCTCGCCCTGATCCCGCCCTACGAGCACCCGCACGTCATCGCCGGTCAGGGGACCGCGGCGCTGGAACTGCTGGAGGAGGCCGGTTCGCTGGACACGCTGGTCGTCCCCGTCGGCGGCGGCGGCCTCATCGCGGGCAGTTCCACGGCCGCGAAGGCACTGCAGCCCGGCATCCGGGTCGTCGGCGTCGAACCGGCCGCCGGTGACGACACCAAGCGGTCGCTGGCGGCCGGCGAGCGTGTCGCGATTCCCGTGCCCCACACGATCGCCGACGGCCAAGCCGCCGAGATCCCCGGCGAACTCACGTTTTCGATCAACCGGAACCTCGTGGACGAGATCGCACTGGTCACCGACGACGCCATCCGGGACGCGATGCGGTTCGCTTTCGAGCGGCTGAAGCTCGTCCTCGAACCGAGCGGGGCGACCGGGATCGCTGCCCTCCTGAGCGGGCAGATCACCGCGCCGGGCCGGGTCGGCGTGATCCTCAGCGGCGGCAACATCAGCCCGGAGCGCTTCGCCGAGCTGCTCGGCGGCTGATCCGTCGGGTTGCCCAGCAGCGGCCGTGTGAAGAGACGCGAGACGACGTGGGCGTCACACGTAGGCGATGCGGCATGATCACCCAGCCCGAGAAACCTCGGGCTGGGTGGGTACCCCGTCCGGCTGGGATCGGCATCAGGCGATGCCAGCCGGACGCCGACGACAGGTACGGAACCGGCGAGGCTGCGAGCGGCTCGGACGACCGGCGGCAACTTTGTCCACGAGTGACCGGATCGTGACGCAACTTGGCGTGGGGTCGAACGTCTGATGGACCGTGAGAGTGATCCGCATCGCCGGGCTCGGCCTGGTGACCCTGCTGTTGGCCGCGTGTAGTGGACAGAACGAGACCGGCGGGACTGCGCAGGCAGTCGGAGCGGTCGGAGTGGCCGGGACGGCGACGGTGCCCGGGATGCCGGCCGCGACGGTGGCGTTCGAGGGCGGGGACCAGCTGAGTCCGAAGGACCCGATCGTGGTCAGGGCGTCGGGTGGCACGTTGCAGGCGGTCACGGTCACGAACCCGCAGACCGGCAACGCCGTCAAGGGTGACCTCTCGCCGGACAAGACGACCTGGACCAGCGCGGACAACCTGCGGTACGGGGCCACCTACCAAGCGGTCGCCACCGCGGTGAACCAGGCGGGCGCGGCGACCGAGCAACGCGGGGAAGTGCACACCCTCAAGCCGTCCGGGGTCGCCACCGCCTCGCTGTTCCAGCCGGCGTCGGGTGACATCGGCGTCGGCGTGGTCCTCGGGCTGAAGTTCGACCACGACATCACCGACAAGGCCACGGTGGAGAAGTCCTTCAAGGTGACGTCCTCGCCCGCGCAGGGCGGCGGCTGGTACTGGGTGAGCAAGCGCGAGGTGCACTTCCGGCCGAAGGAGTACTGGAAGGCCGGCTCGACCGTGAAGCTCGAGACCACGACCTTCGGGATGCCCATCGGGGGCGGGGTGTACGGCGGCCAGGACGTCTCGGCCAGCTACAAGGTGCACGACTCCTGGGTCGCCAAGGCGGACGGCAAGACGCACCAGATGAAGGCGTTCCACAACGGTCAGCTGGTGAAGACCGCGCCGATCAGCATGGGCAAGACCGTCGACACCCCGCCGCGGGGCCCGACGCCGACGTTCAACGGCACGCACACCGTGCTGTCGAAGGTGGACCACACGATCATGGACTCCTGCAGCTACGGCGTGTGCGAGGGCGACCCCGGCTACTACAAGGCGCCGGAGAACTGGGACGTCCGGATCTCCAACGACGGCGAGTACCTGCACGAGAACCTGAAGACGGTCGGGGTGCAGGGCAGCGACAACGTCTCCAACGGCTGCCTCAACATGAACACCGAGAACGCCAAGTGGTTCTTCGACAACTTCAACACCGGCGACGTCGTCGAGGTCACCGACTCGGGCGGCCCGCAGCTGTCGATCAACAACGGCCACGGCGACTGGGCGATCAGCTGGAGCGCCTGGCAGGCCGGCAGCGCCCTGCACGGCTGAGAACGGCGATTCGCGTTTCCCCTCACACGCACGGGACCGACGTCGGCGGTCGATTCCTTGACGCTCAGCGGGCGATGGTGCGCATCAGCGTTTCGAGGTCGCGCTCACCGTCGCGAGTCTGAACCCCGTTCGGCAACGCCGCGGCCATCAGCTTCTGCACGGCGGGCGATTCGACCTGGGACGCCCAGGCGTCGTGCTCACGCCGGTATCCGGCGGTGAGGTCGTCGGCGGGCAAAACGCGCTTCACCGCGGCGATGACCCCGTCGGGCAGCGCGGCGATGTTGCGGGCGATCCGGTCGACGAAACCGCGCAACTCTGCGGCCGGCACGGCCCGGTTGATCCAGCCGTAGGCCGCGGCGGTCTCGGCGTCGAACAGGTCAGCCGCCAGGACGATCTCCAGGGCGCGGTTGCGCCCGACCCGCTCACGCAGGTACTGCGTGCCGCCACCACCCGGAACGATGCCCATGAGCGCCTCGATCTGGCCGAGCCCGGCCGTCTCGGCCGCGGCGAAGGCCATGTCCGCGGCCGCGACGAACTCCGCGCCACCGCCGCGGGCCTTGCCCGCGAGCTCGACGATCGTCACCTGGGGCTGGTGGCGCAGCAGCTCGCCGACGGCCTGGAACACGTTGACCCCCGCCGGTGCTGCCTCGGCAAGCGCGTCGAGGGCGTCGGCGTCCTCCAGGATCAGCATGTCGACGTGGGCGAGGAAGAACTCGGGGTCGGCGCCGGCGAAGACGATGACCCGGACCGACGGGTCGTCGCGGAACCCGTCGAGCAGCGTGCGCAGCTCCCGCATCATCGTCGCGCCGAGCACGTTCACCGGCGGGTTGTGCAGCACGACGCGGGCGACCCCGCGACCAGTGCTCACGTGCAGGGTCGAGTAGGGCTGTTCGGTCATCACGGATCCCTCGCGTTACTGATCGGCCTGTAGGTTTGCGATGCATACCCATGCTGGTCAGCACGACAGTGAAGATCAAGAACGCACTTTGGGAGAACCAGGGATCATGAGGGATACCTACCTGCTCGGCGCGGCCGCGGACGCCACCGGCGGCCGGGTCGTGTTCCGCTCGGACTGCCCCAGCCGGCCGATCCTCGACCAGATCGCGGACAAGTGGTCGATGATGATCATGGCGGTACTGGAGCGGCCGACGCGGTTCAACGAGCTGATGCGCCGGCTGGAGGGGGTCACGCAGCGGGTGCTCACCCAGTCGTTGCGCCGCCTGGAACGCAACGGGATGATCCGCCGCACCGTGCTGCCGACCTCGCCGGTCGGCGTCGAGTACTCCCTGACCCCGCTGGGCGAGTCACTGCGTGAGCCGTTCGGTCACCTCTACTCCTGGACGGTCGAACACAGCGCGCGGATCCAGCAGGCCCAGCAGGCCTACGACCACGGCGCCGATTCCAGGTCCACGCCGTGAGTCAATTGTGAAAGCGCTTTCTCGCGTGAGCTTCACTCATTCACGGACGGGCGGGAAATGATCGATTGACCGTGTGGTCCGCATCCTGCCCCCGGATATTGACCCCTGCGGCGCGCGCGTCTAACGTTCGATCACTGTGGTCGGCTCCACCGAAGACGTCTTCCGCTGGGTGACGGCAGTCGCTCCGCGGGCGGGAACGGAGAAGCGCGTGCCGAAGATCGTGCGAGCCCTCGTGTTGGCCGTGGTCCTCACCGGTGTCGCGGCCGTTCCCGCCGCCGCCGCGATCACCGCTCCGACGGTGACCAGCACCGCCACGACCGTCACCTACCAGATGGGGTATACCGGCGCGCCCGCGTTCGCGCGGGTCTACCTCGACGTGGACCGGAACACCGGCACGGGGTTCGCCCAGGGTGCGGTCGGCGCGGACTTCCTGCTGGAGAACGGATCCCTCTACCGGCACGCGGGTGGCGGATGGGCGTGGACGCCGGTGAAGCCGGTGCCGTTCACGTCGTCGGGCGGGATCGCGCGCTGGACGGTGGACCGGGCCGACATCGGCGAATCGGCGAGCCCGAACGACGCCGACGCGGTGTTCCAGGTGGAAGCCCCGGTGGAGACCTCCGCCAAGATCACCTACACCTACACCGGAGGTGCGAGCGGTCCGGTCTACCAGCCCTCGGCCGACCTCATCGCCAACCCGGAACGCGGGCTCTACCACCACACCCAGGACTGCGACAAGGCCGACTTCTCCGCCGACACGCTGCGCCAGTACCGGGTCTCGCAGGGCATCACGCTGGTGATGTGCATCTTCTACCTCGCCGAGTACAAGACCGCGCCGATCGCCCAGAGCGCGTTGGACCGGCTGGGCCGGCAGTTCGCCGCGGCCCGCGCGGCGGGGGTGAAACTGGTGCTGCGCTTCGCCTACACGGCGTCGGACGCCGGAGACGACGCGCCGAAGGACCGCGTGCTCGGGCACCTGGACCAGCTCGCGCCCTACCTCAAGGCGAACGCGGACGTCATCGACGTGGTGCAGGCGGGTCTCATCGGCGCGTGGGGCGAGTGGTACTACACGCAGAACTTCGGCAACGCGGGCACGATCACCGCGGCCGACTGGGCGAACCGCAAGGCCGTGGTGGACAAGCTGCTGAGCGTCCTGCCCGCCACGCGGGCGGTGCAGCTGCGGACGCCGAAGATCAAGCGCACCCTCTACGCGGGCGGCAACACGCGGCTGGGCCACCACAACGACTGCTTCCTGGCCGGCCCGGACGACTTCGGCACCTACGAGAACCCGTCCGTGGAGTACCCGTACCTGGAGGGCGAGACCCGGACGGTGCCGATGGGCGGCGAGACGTGTGCGCTGAACCCGCCCCGTTCGGACTGCCCCACGGCCACGGGTGAGCTGTCGCGGTTCCACTGGACGTTCCTCAACACCGACTACCAGCAGGCGGTCCTGCAGTCGTGGGCCGCCCAGGGCTGCCTCGCGGACGTGACCGACCGCCTCGGCTACCGGTTCACGTTGCGCGACGGCACCTTCCCGGCCACCGCCGTGCGCGGGTCGGGCCTCGCGATCCGGATCGGGCTCACCAACGACGGCTACGCGGCGGCGACCAATCCCCGCAACGTGACGCTGGTACTGCGCAACACCGCCACCGGAGCGGTGACACGGATCCCGCTCGCCGCCGACCCCCGCACCTGGCTGCCCGGCGCGCAGACCGTGGCGCAAACCGTGACGGTGCCGTCGTCGCTGGCTCCGGGCACGTACGCGCTGCTGCTGGAACTGGCCGATCCCCTGCTGCCCACCCGGCCCGAGTACTCCATCCGGACGGCCAATACGGGCCTGTGGGACGCGGCGACCGGGTTCAACGACCTCCGGTCCTCGGTGACCGTGTCGTAGCGGCGCCGATGCGGCGGTGCCGTCGGGCTTGCGCGCGGCCGGGTCGAGGCCGCGCGCAAGGCGACGCTGCGACTCAGCAGGGGTCGTTATGCCAGACCGGCGTCCAGTTGTAGTTCTGGTTGTCGGACTTCGCACCGCTGATAGCCGACCGCGGCCGTGTACGTCGCGTTGACCCATTGCCGGGCCTGAAGAACCTCAGCCGAAGATTCGGGTGTGGGCCGTGAAGACCGCGTCGCCCGGGAAGTCGCCGCGGAGGATGCGCTGGTGCAGTTCGCGCAGGACCGCTCCCGGCTCCACTCCCAGGGTTTCCACCAGGTGGCGGCGGATCTGCAGGTACGCCTCCAGCGCTTCGGCCCGGCGGCCCGCGTGCGCCAGGGCCCGCATCGCCTGTGCCCACAGGCTTTCCCTCAGCGGGTTGCGTGCCGCGAGTTCCCGTAGCTCCGACGCCGCCTGGTCGTGTTCGCCCAGTTCCGCGTGCACCTGGGCTTGGCGCTCGGCCAGCGTGGTCCGGCGGTCCTCCAGCGCCAGCAGTTCGGCGTGCAGCAACGCCCCCACCCGCAGGCCTTCGCCCGCGCGGCCGCGCCACAACGCCGACGCCTGCTGGTAGTACTCCAGCGCGTCCGAATACCGGTGGAGCCGGGCGGCCGCCTCGGCCGCCGACGCGTAGCGGTCGAACAGGTCCAGGTCGCGTTCGCCGGGCTCGACGCGCAGGAGATAACCACCCGCGCGGGTGAGCAACCGGTCCTCCACGTCACCCGCTTCGCGGAGGCAGCGGCGCAGGCCGGCGACGTACGTGCGGAGGTTCGACTCCGGGCTGGCCGGCGGGGTGTCCCAGACGGCTTCGGCCAGGTAGTCGACGCTGGCGAGTTTGTTCGCACGAACCAGCAAAGCGGCGAACACGGCACGCTGCCGCGGCCCGCCCAGCTCCGCGGTCCGCCCGTTTCTTCGCGCCTCCAGCGGTCCGAGCAGGTCGAATCGCATCGAGTCCCCCTAGTCTTCCCCTCGTTACGCATAGTGCTACGCCGGTACCTCAACGCACAACGGCAGTTCGGGAAACGCGGTCCGGCGTCACAGTGCCGGGCCTGGGCGGAATCTGGGCAAGATCTGGGCACGGCCCGGCGCATGCTTTCCCCGACCGGATGCGGCACGAGGGGACTAGAGCTCATGGCCAGGTCGTCCAGATTCGCCGCGTTCGCGGCCGCCCTGCTCATCGCGGGCCAGATCGCCGGGTTCACGCACCCGGCGGGCGCCGAGCCGGCCGCCGCCACGGCGAAGGCCGCGGCGCTGCCCTCGACCCCGACGAACTACGCCTACGACGCGGCCGGCCGCGTGAAGGGTGTTTCCCAGAGCACGGGTTCGGGCGCCGCCGCGCGGTACAACTACGACGATTCGGGCAACGTCACCTCGATCGACCGCACCGTCACTTCGGCGCTGTCGGTCTCGAGCTTCGTCCCCGCGCGAGCCGCCGCCGGCGCGAAGGTCACCGTCGCCGGTACCGGGTTCGCCGCCACGGCCGGCGCGAACACCGTCAAGTTCGGCGGGAAGGCCGCCACCGTCACGACGGCGAGCGCCACCTCCCTCGAGGTGACCGTGCCCACGGGCGCGGTCACCGGCCCGGTCACGGTGACGACCACCGCGGGCACCGCGACCAGCCAGCAGTCCTTCACCGTCGACGCGGCCACCGCCGCCCCGGCGGTCACCGGCTTCAGCCCCGCGACCGGCGTCGCCGGCACGACGGTCACCTTGACCGGCACCGGGTTCGCCCCCGTCGCGGCCGACGACACCGTGACGTTCGGCCTCACCCGCGCCCGCGTCACCGCGGCCACGGCCACCAGCCTCACCGTGACCGTCCCGGACGCGGCCACCTCCGGCCGGATCACCGTCGCGACGCCCGGCGGCACCGCCGCGGTGTCCGGCACCGACTTCGTCGTCGTGCCAAGGGGTTACGCCGTCGCCGACGTCGGGTCCGCGGCGACCCTGGCGGTCGACGGCACCGCGGCCACGGTGTCCGTGGCCGCGTCGGGCAAGGTCGCGCTGCTGCGGTTCGCCGGCACGAAGGGCCAGCGGCTGAGCCTCGGCCTCACCGGCTCGACGATCACCACCGAGTACTCGGTCGCGGTCTTCACGCCCTACGGCGCGCCCTTCGCCCGCAACGACTACGACGCGCCGCGCCTGAGCACGTACCTCTACGGCGGTTACGAACTGCCGCCGCTGCCCAGCAGCGGCGTCTACCAGGTGGTCGTCGATCCCAGCGCGGCCGGCACCGGCTCGGTGACCGCGACGCTGTCCAGCCGCGTCACCGGCACGCTCGACCCGGCCGGCGCCGGGGTCACCGTGGCCCTCGCCCGGGCGGGGCAGCAGGCGGAGCTGACGCTGCCGGTGACCGCGGGCCAGCACATCGGCGTCGGGTTCAGCGGGTCGACCTTCGCCGCGAGCACCCAGCTCACGCTGTCGGTCAAGGAACCCAACGGCACCCCGCTGCTGTGGAACGCCCAGGGTTCCACGCGCGGCCTGCTCAAGTCCGACGGCGGCGGCGACTACGACTTCGTCCCGAGCCAGACCGGCACCTACACGCTGGTGGTCGGCTCGACGGACGCCACCACCGGCTCGCTGACGGTCACCGCGTCCCCGGCCCTCGAAGCGGGCGCGATCACCCTCGGCGCACCGAGGAACCTCGCCATCTCCCGGCCCGGCCAGGACGCCCGGCTGACCTACGCGGGGGTCGCCGGCCAGCAGCTCAGCCTCGACTTCGACCAGTACATCTTCGGCTACTTCCCCTACCTCACGGTCACCAAGCCCGACGGCTCGGCGCTCTACGCGGGCCCGTCCGGCTACCACGCGGACTTCCCCGCGCTGCCGGTCGACGGCGGCTACCTGATCACGGTGAGCCCGCAGTCCACCACCGGGTCCGCGACGCTGCTGCTGACCACCCGGCAGGACGCGGGCACCCTCACCACCACCGGCCCGGCCGTCACCGTGAACCTCCCGCAGTCGGGGCAGACGGCGTCGCTCGCCTTCACCGCCACGGCCGGCAGCGGGCTGTCGCTCGCCTTCACGAACTGGACGCTGCCCGGAACGGTCCTCGCGCAGGTGATCAAGCCGACGGGAGAGGTCGAAGCGGCCTACGACGTCGGCTCGCTCAGCACGTTCTGGTTCGTGCCCGGGGCTTCCGGCGCGTACCGCCTGCTGCTCACCCCGGACGGGTCCGGCGCCGGTTCCGCCGCCGTGACGCTGTCCGCGGAAACCGCGGGCGGCACCGTCGCCGTCGGCACCCCGAAGACGGTTTCGGCGACCCGGCCCGGCCAGACCACCCGGCTGAGCTTCACCGGAACCGCGAACCAGCGGCTCAGCCTGGCTTTCCCGTCCTACGGCTTCACCTACTACCTGGGCGTCATGGTCATCCGGCCGGACGGCGGGCTGCTGCGGAACGGGACGATCACCGCCACGCAGGTCGACCTCGGGCCGCTGCCGGCCGCCGGCACCTACCAGATCGTGGTGTACCCGTTCGCCGAAACCGGTACGGCGCAGCTGACCCTGGCCGAACGGACCGACGCCGGCACCGCGACCGTCGGCGGGGCCGCGAAGACGATGACCGTCGCGCAGGCGGGCAAGTACGTCGAAACGTCCTTCACCGCGACGGCGAACCAGCGGCTGTCGATCGGGTTCACCAACTGGACCTTCCCCGCGGCCGGCTACTTCCGCGCCCGCGTGGTCGACGCGAACGGCGTCGAGAGCGAAGACATCCTCGTCTACAAGAGCGGCGCCGTCGACACCAAGGTCGGCGCGGCCGGGACGTACCGGCTGATCCTCGCCCCGGGGGCGAACGCGACCGGCTCGGTTTCGGCGACGCTGTCGCAGCAGCTCGACGGCGGCGCGATCGCCTTCAACACCGCGAAAACCGTGACGATGAGCCGCGCCGGGCAGAGCGTCCGGCTGACGTACGCGGGGACCGCGGGCCAGAACCTCTCGCTCAACTCCACCAGCACCACGCTGCCCTACTACCCGTACGTCGAGGTGCGCAAGCCGGACGGCACGGTGCTGACCCAGCACGCCGGCGCCGCGTCGGTGCCGATCGCGACGCTGCCGGTCACCGGCACCTACGAGATCGTCGTCAGTCCCTACTCCTACACCGGATCGGACACCCTCAAGCTCGTCACGCGGGCCGCGCTGCAGCCGCTCGTCACGCAGCCGTCCGCCCCGCGCGCGACGGCGGCGGCGCCGCTGCCCGGTGTCCCGCGTGCACTGGCCGAGGGCGGCAAGCCCGCCAACCGGCCGAGGGCGGAGCGGCCCGACACCGGCACGCAGACCAGCCCGGCCGCCGGCGCCTCCTGGGTCCCCGACGCGCGCAACCTGTCCGGCGCCGACTGGACCACGCACCTGCCCCCGGTGACCGGGGACGAAACCCCGGCGCTGCAAGGGAAGCCGGGCTCGACCGCGGTGTCCGGCCGGGTGCGCACCCTGGACGGCCACCCGCTGGCCGGCGTCACCCTGTCCGTCGGCGCGACCCGCGGGGTGAGCGACGCGCAGGGCCGGTTCCTGCTCGAGGGCGTCACCCCCGGCCACGGTGTGCTGCGGATCGACGGGGCGAGCGCGAGCACCCCGGACCGGCGGTTCGGGCTCTACGACGACGGCGTCGACCTCGTCGCCGGGCGGACCACCGTGCTGCCGTACCCGATCTGGATGACCGCGCTCGACACGAAGCACGTGGTGCGGTTCGCGTCGCCGGCACCGGCCGAAGTGGTCGTCACGACCCCGGCCATCCCCGGGCTGGAGGTGCGGTTGCCGAAGGGCGCCGTCGTGCGCGACAGCGCCGGCAAGGTCGTCACCGAACTCGGCATCACGGCCATCCCGGTGGACCGGCCGCCGTTCCCGCTGCCGAAGTCGAACGTCCCGACGTACTTCACCGTGCAGCCCGGCAGCTCCTACGTCTTCCCGACCGGCGCGCGGGTGATCTACCCGAACTACCCGCACGCCCCGCCCGGCGCGGCGATGGACTTCTGGCACTACGACCCGGCCGGGCGCGGCTGGTTCGTCTACGGGCACGGCAAGGTGACCCCGGACGGCAAGCAGGTCGTGCCCGATCCCGGCACCGAGGTCTACCAGTTCACCGGCGCGATGCTCATCGAGCCGGGCGTCGACGCCCCGCCGGACGCCGCGCCGGCCCCCGGCGGCGACACCGTCGGCGGCGATCCCGTCGACCTGGGCAGCGGCCTGCTCAGCGACACCCACACCGACCTCACGGTGTCCGACACGCTGCCGATCGGCGTCACCCGCACCTACCAGCAGGCCGACACCGGGCGCCGCACGTTCGGCGTCGGCACCGGCTCGGACTACGACGTCTACCTCTACGCCCAGCAGCAGTGGATCGACGGGCAGCTGATCCTGCCCGACGGCGCGAAGGTCAAGTACCACCGGATCACCCCCGGCGGCACCGGACCGACCGACTACCTGACGGCCGCGTTCGCCGCCGACCCGACGCCGACGAAGTACGCCGGCTCGGTGCTGGCCTGGAACGGCAACGGCTTCGACCTCCGGCTGCGCGACGGCACCACGCTGGTGTTCGGCGAAGAGGCGCCGCTGCAGGCGATCCGGGACCGCTTCGGCAACACCGTGACGATCACCCGCGGGCCGGCGCAGGCCGACACCGACGGGCACGTCCGGGCGAAGGGCCCGATCACCCAGGTCACCTCGCCCAACGGGCGCTGGATCAGCTTCGCGCACGACACGGCGAACCGGATCACCCGCGCCGAGGACAACACGGGCCGCGCGGTCGGCTACACCTACGACGCGAGCGGCCGGCTCTCGACGTTCACCGACGCCACCGGCGCGGTCACGACGTACACCTACGACGGGCAGGGCCGGCTCGCGACGGCGAAGGACCCCCGCGGCACCGTCTACCTGACCAACCTCTACGACACCAACGGCCGCGTCAGCAAGCAGACCGTCGCCGGCGGCGGCACCTACCAGTTCGCCTACCTGACCGACTCCGCCGGCAAGGTGACGGAGACCAAGCTGACCGATCCGCGCGGCACCGTCCGCCGGGTCACCTTCAACGCGGCGGGTTACAGCACGTCCGACACCGCCGCGTTCGGCGACGCGCTCGCCCGGACGACGACCATCGCGCGGGACCCGGCCACCAACCTGGTGACCAGCACGACCGACCCGCTCGGGCGGCGCACGGACCTGACCTACGACGCCTTCGGCGACGTCACCGGGACCACCGAGCTGGCCGGGACCTCGGCCGCCCGCACCCGGACCTACGCCTACGCCGGGCCGTTCGGCCAGCTGAGCCAGGCCACCGACCCGCTCGGGCGGGTCACCACGTTCGGCTACGGCGCGAACGGCGCGCCGCGGACCACCACCGACCCGCTGACGCGGGTGACCACTGTGGACACCGACGAGCAGGGCCGGGTCACGAAGGTGACCGATCCCCTCTCGCACGCGACGAGCTACGGCTACCTGCTCGGCGACCCGGTCACGGTGACGGACGCGCTCGGCCGCGTCGCCCGCCGGGTGACCGACGGCACGGGCCGCCCGGTCGCCCAGATCGACCGGGCCGGGGCCGTCACCCGCGCGACCTACGACGCCGACGACCGCGTCCGGTCGATCACCGACCCGCTGGGCCGGGTGACCGCCTACGAGTACGAAGCCAACGGGAACCCGGTCAAGCTGACCGACCCGCGCGGCGGCGTCACCGCCTACACCTACGACGCGGCCAACCGGGCGATCACGGAGACGGACCCGCTCAACCGCGTCACGACGACGTCCTACGACACCGAAGGGAACCGGACCGGCCTGACCACCGCCCGGGGCAAGGCGAGCGACTACGCGTTCGACTCGCTCGGCCGCCTGACCCAGGCCCGGTTCGGCGTCTCCGGGAGCACGGCCGAGAGCCAGATCGCCTACGCCTACGACGCGGGCGACCGGGCGACCTCGATCACCGACTCGGCCGGCGGCACCACGACCTTCACCGTCGACGGCTTCGACCGGATCACCCGCGCGGTGAGCCCGCAGGGGCAGCTCGACTACACCTTCGACGCGGCCGACCAGCGCACCGGCCTCACCGTCGCCGGCCAGCCGCAGATCACCTACGGCTACGACGCCGACGGCCAGCTGACGCAGGTCCAGCGCGGCACCGACACCGTGACCCTCGGCTACGACGCCGCCGGGCGCCGGAGCGCGGTCACCCTGCCCGACGGCATCGCGCAGAACTACACCTACGACGCCGACGACCGGATCACCGCGATCGGGTACGCCAGGGCGGGCACGGCGCTGGGCGACCTGTCCTACGCCTACGACCCGGCCGGCCGGCTGACCCAGGCGGGCGGCAGCTACGCCCGCGGCGACGTCCCGGCGGCCTACGGGCCCGCCGTGTACGACGCGGCGAACCAGCTGACCAGCCTGGCCGGGGTCGCCCGGACCTACGACGCCGACGGGAACCCCACCTCGGACGGCACCACGAGCTACGTCTGGGACGCGCGCGGGCAGCTGGCGTCGTCGGCCAGGGCCGGGGTGAGCACCACCTACGCCTACGACGGTCTCGGCCGCCGCACCGGCAAGACCACCGGCGGCGTGACCACCGGGTACCTGTTCGACGGGCTGAACGTCGTCCAGGAGCTCACCGGCGGGACGCCCAGCGCGAACCTGCTCACCGGCGGTGTCGACGAGGTCTTCGCCCGGACGTCCGGGGGCACCACCCGCTCGCTGCTCACCGACCGGCTCGGCAGCACGATCGCCGTCGCCGACGGCGCGGGGACGGTCACCGGCGAGTACACCTACCAACCGTTCGGGGCCACCACGCTGACCGGCGACGACGGCGGCAACCCGACCCGCTTCACCGGCCGGGACGACGAGGGCAACGGCCTGTACCAGTACCGCTCGCGGTACTACTCGACCACCGACCAGCGCTTCCTCGGCCAGGACTCGCTGGGCTTCGGCGGCGGCGACACCAACCTGTACGCCTACGTCGGCGACGCCCCGACGACGTTCGTCGACCCGCTGGGCACGTCGGCGAAGCCGGCCATCCCGGAGAAGCCGCGGCGCATCGCGCTCGGCGACGGCACCTTCCAGTACCCGGACGGCTCGATCCGGGACCACGCCGGGCACTTCGTCGGCACCACCGGGGCGCGGCCGGGCTCGCAGGCGGAAGCGGACGTCTGGGACCGGCTCGAAGAGCTGGGCTACGAGGTGATCCGCGAGCCGGTGACGGTCACCGGCAACGACGGCCAGACCCGGATCTTCGACGGCGCCATCGTGCGGCCCGACGACGGCAGGCTCATCGGCATCGAGGTCAAGAGCGGCACGGCCCGGCTGACCCCGGAGCAGCGGGCGTTCGACACCTGGCTCAACACGACACCGGGTGCGGAAGCCGTCGGCGTCGGTAGGCATGCGGGCCGGCAGGTGGTAGGTGTGTACCAGTGGAACGTCCCATGACGAGCGACGGCGGTCCCCTCGACCGCGCGACGGCGGCGGCCTGGACCCGCGAGGTGCTGGCGGCCCGGCTGGACGAGCCGCTGCGGGCCGAGGGCTTCACGCGGCCGGCGAAGAGCATCGCCTACACGCGGAAGATCGACGGCGGCAAGCAGCGGATCGACTTCGACCTGGTGATGCGCCCGCGGTACGCCAAGGACGCCGTGCAGCTCACGCTGTTCACCTCGCTGCTGCTGCCGGAGGTGGGCGCGAAGGCCGCCGAGCTGCGGGGCGAGCCGTTCGTCCGCGGTAAGCCGGACCTGGTCCAGCGCGAGCTGCTGGGCACGCTGGTGCGCAACCCGCCGGTGCTCACCTTCCGCACGCCCGCCGAGCTGGCCGCCCACGTGCCGACGATCGAGGGGTACCTGCGGACCGGCGTCCTGCCGCACCTCGACGCGAGGCGCACGGTGCGGGCTTTCGCCGAGCCGAAGGCCGAGGTCATCACCCGGCTCGGCGGCAACGACGGCCAGTGGGGCGCCGAACCCGTCGTCGTCGCGGCCGCGTTCCTGGTGCTGGGCGAGCCCGAGCGGGCGAAGGAGCTGCTGACGACCGCGTACCCACCGGACTCGCCGTCGCGCCCGCGGTACGAGCACGTGCTAGCCGCCGTGGGCTGTTGACCAGCGTGCGGCGGCGAACCGTGCTGGCGGGCGCCGGTCTGCTCGGCGTGGCGGGCTGCGCGCCGGCCCCGGCGCCATCCGCGGCGCCCGCTCCGGCGCCGTCCGTGGCGTCGGTCCCCCACCAACCGGGCGTGGTGACGGCGCCGCCCGCGGCCGCCGTCTTCGCCGCGTTCGACGTGGTTTCCGGAACGCCGGAGGCGGTCTTCCGGGCCCTGACCCCCGGGACGCGCGCGACCGACGCCGAGGTCACCATCGCGGTCGGCGCGTCGCTGTTCGACGGCCGGTTCGGCCTGGCGAAGCGCGCACCGCGGCGGCTGGGCGCGATGCCCGCGTTCCCGAACGACGTCCTGGATCCCGCGCTGTGCCACGGAGATCTGCTCCTGCAGGTGGCTTCGCACGACGCGCGGACCGCCGACGCTGCCCTGCGCCGCGCGCTCGCACCGGTGGGCGGCGCGCTGCGCCCGCGCTGGCGGATCGACGGCTTCCGCGAGGAGAACACGACCACCACCGACGGCCGCGCGGCGACCCGGGACCTGTTCGGTTTCCGCGAGGGCGAAGGCAATCCGGACGTGCGCGACCCAGCCGTCGCCGCGAGGTTCGTCTGGGCGGACGACGGCGAACCGGCCTGGGCCGCGGGCGGCACCTACCAGGTAGTGCGCCGGATCCGCTTCTCACCGGCACTGTGGGACGCCGAACCGACAGCCCGCCAGGAGGCGGTCATCGGCCGCCGCAAGACGGACGGCGCCCCACTGGGCCACGACCGCGAGGACGCCGCGTTCGACTACGCAGCCGACCCGTCCGGGCAATCAATCGCCCTGGACTCCCACATCCGGCGGGCGAACCCGCGAACCCCGGAGACAGAGCCGAACCGAATCCTGCGCCGCGGCTACTCATTCCGCACGAACCCGACCCCAACCACCGACCGCGACGAGGGAATCGTATTCGTCTGCTTCCAGCGCGACATCGAGGCGGGTTTCGCGACGGTGCAACGCCGCTTGGCCGGCCAGGCCCTGGACAAGTACGTACTCCCGGTAGGCGGCGGGTATTTCTTCGTCCTACCGGGCACCACAGCCGCCCCGGACGACCACATCGGCCGCACCCTCACTGAGACACCGTAACCGGCGTAGCCGGCCGGGCCGGGCTGAGCCGGGCCGAGATCACCGCAAGCCGCCCGCCTGCGGCGAGGATGATTCCTCGCCGTCGCAGACGGAGGACGTTCAAACCGCGATCAGGATCGCGACCGCGGCGGTGCTCACCCACCAGAACGCGCCACTCGCTCCCACGACTCGACGGGCAGCCGCGGCCGCTCCGGACCACACTTCTCGGTGACATTTCGGTCAAGCCGGTAACTCTCGTCCGGCGGGCACCGATCATCACCCGAGGCCGGGCGGCGCCGACCTGGAGGGGTTCGACGCCTGAAGGTATTCGACCAAGGGGGTTCTTTGGCAGCGCTGATCGCGTTCCTGGTCGTGCTGGTGATCGTCATCTGGCTGGTTCGGCGAATCAGGCGAACCCCTGGCCTTGAAAGGACGCAGGCCACGCCGCAGCCGCGCGCGGTTCCGGCATCGCAACAGCAGCCGGCTCAATTCCGGGCGGCTCCGCATCAGATCCGACCAGAGGTGCCGGCGCAGCCTGCCCCCTCACGGCCGCTGAACAATCGGCCCTCGACCAGCACGCAGGCCGTTGCTCCGCCCCCACCTCGACCGGACCGGCCAGCGCGTGGCCATGGCTGGGTTCCTCCGGGCCGGGGGGTCATGGTCGCGGGCACGACGCTGCCGGGTGGACTGCTCTACTTCGGCACGGGTATGCCCGACGCCGCCGGCGTCGGGATCGAACCCGCCTTGATCGACCCGGCCCTGCCGGTCGACCTGCGCAACCCGGACTGGCCGGGCGAATCGATGGGCTACTGGCCCAGCTACGCCGATATCTCGCCACGGGCACGCGGCGCCTACCTGGCATGGCTGGCCGGTGGCCGCGCGAACCCGAATGCCTACATCGGCTACGTGTTCCTGTATTTCTACGGTCTCGAGCGTCGCCTGCTGACCGAGGCTCCCGACCTCGACGACGCAGGCGCGGAGTTCGCGGCCCTGGTGAGCGAAGTCCGCCGGCTGCTCGACATCTACCGCGGCAACCGATCCTTCCGCGGTTACGCCGAAGGCTTGCTCGATGCGGTCGCCCTGCTCGACCCCACGGTGCGGTACGACCGCGCGGCGCCACCGGTCGGCGAGTGGAGTCACGAGCTTCCCGTGGACCTCAAGGTGGGGTTGGCGCAGTTGGCTGTCGAGGGACGTCCGGTCCCGGCGGACTGGGCGTTGTCCTGGTACGGCCACCACCCGGACTCGTACCTGCGCACGCCGGCGGTGCGCTGCGCGAACGAGTTCCTGGAACTGTTCACGAAGCGGTACCGCGCGAAGTACGGCGACGGCATGGTCGTCAAGCCGAACAAGCCGCGCCTCTCCGTCGGCTACTACGCGGCCAGCAGAGGCTTCTACGGGCACGTCACGCTCGAAAACACGAAGCTGCCCGACGTCGGCAAGCTGACCGGCCCGATCACCAAGCTGCGGGACATCGTCGAGGGTGTGACCAGCGATCTCGACGCCTACAGCCGCTACCTCGGCCGCAATCCCGACGGCGCGGGCTCCCCCGCCGCCATCGCGCTGCTGCCGGAGGGTGTCACGCACAAGCCCAGCCCCGAGACCGAGGCGCTGTGGTCGTGGGCCGCGCAGAGCATCGGCAGCGACGGCCGCGGCGTCACCTCGGCTCAGGAGCTGATCTCGCGGTGGCCGACGAAGACCGGCAAGCTCGCCAAGGCCGATGCCGTCGCGGTGGCTCAGCTGCTCGAGAACCGCGGGCTCGGCATCGAACCCGACGTGCGCTTCGGCGGGAGCACCCCGACACCGACGTCGTCGGTCGTCCTGTTCCGGCGAGCGGACCACGTGGTCAGCGCCCCGGGCGCCGAGTACGCGGCCGCGCTCGCGATCATCAACCTCGGCATGCTCGTCGCCGCCGCGGACGGCACGGTCAGCGAACCCGAACGACGTGCACTGCGGGAGCTGGCGATCGACGACCTCGATCTCAGCGAGGACGAGCGGCTCCGGCTCGACGCCCACGCCGCTCTCGTCCTGACCAAACCACCCACCCCCGCGGTCCTGCGCCGGCGGCTGGAGTCCCTGCCGACCTCCCGCAAGGCCACGGTGGGGCAGTTGCTCGCCACCATCGCGGCAGCCGATGGCCAGGTCACCCCGGACGAGATCCGTACCCTCGAGCGGCTGTTCACCACTCTCGGCCTCGATCCCGCCGATGTGTACGGCACGTTGCACGCGGCAGCCACCTCGACGGACGAGCTGACCAGCGCCCGGATTCCCGGTACGCCCCGATCCGGCCGCACGATCCCCGCGCCACCCACCAGCCCGACCACGACGCTGACCCTCGACCCGGACCGGCTCGCCCGGACACGGGCCGAATCGGTCCGGGTCGCCGCCGAACTCGCCGAGATCTTCGCCGAAGGCGAACCGGCTCCGCCGCCACCCCCGCCGCCGGAAACAGCGACCGTCGGCGGGCTGGACCCCGCACACGCACAGCTGTTCCACCGGCTCGTCGAGCGGGACTCGTGGAGCCGCTCCGAGTTCGACGCGCTGGCCGCCGAGGCGGGTCTCCTGCCCGACGGCGCCCTCGACGTCCTCAACGACGCGGCCTACGACCGCACCGACGAGCCGCTGTGCGAGGGCTCCGACCCCATCGAGATCAACCAGGACATCGTGAAGGACATGCTCGGATGACCACACCCGCTCAGAAACCCGCTCGCCTGCGCCCCCGCGACCGGGACGCGATCATCTCCTCCCTGCGGTCCGGAGTGGTGCCCCGCACCGGCTTCCAGCACATCCAGGTGGGACGCGCCGCCGAGGTCTCGGCGATGAGCCAGGAGATCACCCGGATCGCCGACGGCGGTTCCGCGGTCCGCTTCGTGATCGGCGAGTACGGCGCCGGCAAGACGTTCTTCCTCAACCTGGTCCGGTCCATCGCCGCCGAGCGCAAGCTCGTCACGACCTCCGCCGACCTCAGCCCCGATCGGCGGCTGCACGCCAGCGGTGGTCAGGCACGCTCGCTCTACGCCGAGCTGATGCGCAACATCGCGACTCGCTCGACTCCGGACGGCAACGCCTTGCCCAGTATCGTCGAGCGGTTCGTGACCTCGGCGATCCAGGAGGCCACGAGTGCCGGCACCTCGCCTGCCACCGTGATCGCCGGCCGGCTCGAACAACTGTCGGAAAGCGTCGGTGGGTACGACTTCGCCCAGGTCATCGCCGCCTACTGGAAGGGCCACGACACGGGTAACGAGCAGCTGAAGTCGGACGCGATCCGCTGGCTGCGTGGCGAGTTCGCGACCCGCACCGATGCCCGGGCCGCGTTGGGTGTGCGCAGCATCGTCGACGACGCCGGTTTCTACGACCACCTGAAGCTCGTCGCGCGGTTCGTCCGGCTTGCCGGTTTCTCCGGTCTGCTCGTCTGCCTCGACGAGATGGTCAACCTCTACAAGCTCGCTCACACCGGAGCCCGCAAGTCCAACTACGAGCAGGTGCTGCGGATCGTCAACGACTGCCTCCAGGGCAACGTCGAAGGTCTCGGCTTCTGCTTCGGCGGCACCCCGGAAATGCTGATGGACACCCGCCGCGGGCTCTACAGCTACGAAGCCCTCCGCAGCCGTCTCGCCGAGAACAACTTCGCCGTCGGCGGCTTGGTCGACTACTCCGGTCCCGTCCTGCGGCTGGCGAACCTGACCCCGGAAGACATGCACGTGCTGCTCGAGCACCTCCGCCACGTCTACGCCGGTGGCGACCCCGCCGCCTACCTCGTCCCGGACGAGGCGCTGGCCGCGTTCATGCAGCATTGCGCCGGCCGGATCGGCGACGCGTACTTCCGCACCCCGCGCAACACCATCAAGGAGTTCGTCAACCTCCTGGCCGTGCTCGACCAGAACCCCGGCGCCGACTGGCGGCAGCTGCTCGGAAACGTCTCGATCGACACCGAGACGAACCCCGATCTCGAGCCTCTGCCCGACGAACTCGACGCCTCGAACACGAACGGCACCGATGAACTCACCAGTCTCCGCATCTGAAGCCGTCAACTTCGGCCTGCTGCATCCGAAAGTGCAGCGGTGGGTGTGGCAACAAGGGTGGAGCGAGCTGCGCGACGTCCAGGACTCGGCCATCCCCGCCATCCTGGAAGGCGACACCGATGTCCTGATCGGCGCGGCTACCGCCGCGGGAAAGACCGAAGCCGCGTTCCTGCCGATCTGCTCGAGGCTCGCCGAGAACACGGGCCCGGGAATTCAGGCGCTGTACGTCGGGCCGCTCAAGGCACTGATCAACGACCAGTTCCGGAGAACCGAAGAGCTGTGCGAAGCACTCGACATCCGGACTCACCGCTGGCACGGCGACGTCGCGGGCACCCGCAAGCAGGCGTTGCTGCGCGATCCCTCCGGAATCCTGCTGATCACCCCGGAGTCCTTGGAAGCGATGTTCGTGCTGCGCGGGACGCAGATCACGCGGCTGTTCGGGTCATTGCAGTACGTGGTCGTCGACGAGCTGCACTCGTTCCTGGGCACCGAACGCGGGGCCCAGTTGCTTTCTCAGCTTCACCGCCTCGAAATCGCTGTCAAGCGACGAGTTCCGAGGATCGGGCTGTCGGCGACATTGGGAAACATGTCCCTGGCCGCCGATCAGCTTCGTCCTGACAACGGCGACCGGGTGACGGTCCTCGAATCGGCTGCGACCGGTCAGGAGCTGCGACTGCAGCTGAGGAGCTACGTCGACGAACGACCGGACTCCGAGGAAGCCTCGGACACCGCGGTCCGCAGCATCGCGGACCATCTGTTCGCGATGCTGCGAGGCAGGACCAACCTGGTGTTCGCCAACGCACGGTCACGTGTCGAGCTGTACGCGGCCGAACTAGCCGACCGCAGCGTCACCGCCGGGGTCTCAAACGAGTTTCACGCTCACCACGGCAACCTTGCGAAGGAACTCCGCGAAGACGTCGAAGCGATGCTCAGGGATCCCACCAAGCCGACCACGGCCGTCTGCACGACGACGCTGGAGATGGGGATCGACATCGGCGCCATCGCCCAGGTCGCGCAGATCGGCCCACCGCCGTCGGTCGCCTCCCTGCGGCAACGGCTCGGCCGCTCGGGACGTCGCGACGAGCCGGCGATTCTCCGCGCCTACTGCGCCACGGTGGCGATCGACGCCGAGACGTCGCTCCTCGACAGCCTGCAGCTGCCGCTGGTGCAGACGATTGCGTCGATCGACCTGCTGCTCGAACGCTGGTGTGAGCCACCGGAGCCGTCCCGGCTGCACCTGTCCACCCTGATCCAGCAACTTCTGTCCTTGATCGCCCAGCACGGCGGAGCACAACCAGTCGAGGCGTACCGGGTGCTGTGCGGACGCGGAAGCCCGTTCTCGAACGTCACCACAACGCAGTTCGCGGACTTGCTCAGGACTCTCGGCGCCGAAGATGTGCTGACTCAGGCCGGCGACGGCACCCTGTTGCTCGGTGGACGCGGAGAGCCGACCGTCAACCACTACACGTTCTACGCCGCCTTCCAGACTCCCGAGGAGTACCGCCTTGTCCACAGTGGACGTCAGCTCGGCACCATGCCGATCGACTTCCCCCTCTACGAAGGACTCCTGCTGGTCTTCGCCGGCCAACGATGGCGCGTGGTCGCCGTCCACGAAGAAGACAAAGTCGTCCAGCTCACCCCGGCGCCCGGCGGCAAGCCTCCGCACCTCGGCGACTCCGGCGGTCTGGTGCACAGCGAAGTCCGGGCGAAGATGCGAACGCTCCTCGAAGGCGACCACGCTCCCGCCTACCTCGACCAGCAGTCGCGAACGCTGCTCGAGCAAGCCCGGCGGAAGTACGCGGCCCTCGAACTCGACAGTCGCCCGGTCATCGCCGACGGCTCCGACACCCTGCTGTTCCCGTGGACCGGCGACCGCCGGCTGCACACTCTCGCCGCGATCCTCAACGACACCAGGATGGAGGCCGCAGTCGACGGAGCCGCTCTTCGACTGGTCGGCACGCCCCGCGAAGCGGCGCTGACCGCGCTGACGAGGGTGGCCGAGGGGCCTGCGCCCGACCCGGGCGAACTCGCCCGCAAGATCGAGAGCAAGGCTACCGAGAAGTTCGACCGGTGGCTGAGCGACGACCTGCTCTGCGCTCAGTTCGCATCGGCCGTCCTCGACTGCCCGGGAGCCGTCCACGCCGCACGGGTTCTCACGACCTGACCGCTGCCGATCACCGTCGGATCGGTCACGTGCTTGACCGCCGCGATGCGCGCCATCTTCAATGGCGGCTGCACGACAACCAGGCTCCGCAAGGGTGGTGTTCGCCAACCGGTCGACGAGCAGATCTTTGTCCAGGTAAAGCATGTTCTTCTGTGCCTGGGCGAGCACGACGTCGCAGTCGCCGACCTTCACACCGCGGTTGTCCGACTTGTTGCTCGACGCCTTCACTTGGCGATCGCGTCGTGGATCAACGGCGTCGGCGTGAAGTCCTCGATCGAACCCGACGTCGAGTTCGAACCGATCGTCGAGCTTGGTCCCTTTCGCGCCTTCTCGGACGTTGAGGACGGCGTCCTGGAGCACCAGCGCGGCCTCTTCGGCATCGTCGCCGCCGCGCATCGACTTCGGCAGGGAATCCACGTCGATCGGGAGCACCTCATACGCCTCCGACACCTCGGCGACGTCGAACACCTCCCGAGCGGTAACCGGAAATGCCGAGAAGCCCGTCGGTGCCTCGATCACCTCGGCGGTGATGCCGAGGATCTCGCCCATCGTAAGCACGTACGTGTGGAGCAAATGCGGGTGATCGACTTCGGCTGACGGCCGAGACCCGGCTGCGAGCAGCTATCGAAGCCGACTGCGTGGTTATCCGCGATGAGCCAAAGGGGCTGCCGCGGACACGGTGCTGGGCTGCGTCCGGAAAAGACTATCTGGCCTGGCCGGTGTCGACGTTCCACAGCCGGACCCGACCGTCGTAGCTACCGGTGGCGAGGGTTTTGCCGTCTGGGCTGAAAGCCGCACATCTGACGTAGTCGGTGTGTCCGGTGAGCGTGGCGACGATCTTGCCGGTAGCGGTGTTCCGCAGCTGCGCCTGGCTGTCATTGTCATCGTGGTTGCTTGCGGTCGCGAGGGTCTTGCCGTCGGGACTGAACGCTCGGATGACGGCATCCCGGCCGGTGAGCGTGGTGGTGGCCTTTCCCGTGTTGACGTCCCACACCTGTGATTTGTTTCCCCGGCCGCTGGTGGCCAGGGTTTTGCTGTCGGGGCTGAACTGCACGCTCCCGAAGGCGTCGCCAGGATCCGGGCTGATGGTTGTGATTACCCTTCCTGTGCTGACGTTCCACACCCGCATCTGATTGTCGTGGTGGCCGATGGTGGCGATGGTCTTGCCGTCAGGGCTGAACGCCACGTCTCCGCCCAAGAATTCGTAGGGTTCGGGCAGGGTGCCGGTGTGCTCGCCGGTGTTCGCGTTCCACAGCCAAGTACCGTCATCGCCGACAGCGGTGGCGACGGTGTTGCCGTCAGGGCTTATCGCCACGCTCTGAATCTCCTTGTTACTGGTCATGGTGGCGGTAGCCTGGCCTGTCTCCAGGTTCCAAACCCGCAGTCTCGTCTGGAACTCGCCGGCAACAGCCACAGTCTTTCCGTTGAGGCTGAACGCGTAGGCGGGGTTGGCTTCGGTCTCGAAGTCGCCGACGGTCTCACCGGTGGCCAGGTTCCACAGCCGCACCCGCTTGTCGTTGTTGCTCCCGGTGGCGAGGGTCTTGCCGTCAGGGCTGAACGCCACGCTGACGACCTGACTGTCAAGGACAAGAAGGCTGGGCTGGTTGCGGTCCGTGAAATAGCTGGCGATCCCGGGACCGGCAAGGAGAACGGCCACGATGGCCGCGGCGACGTAGGCGGCGATGCGCAGGCGCGGCCGACGGGGCGGAACTCGCGTCGGCGACGGGCGATCGCTGGGTGCTCCGCTGACGGTGACAGCCGCGGACACCAGTGTGAGTAGCAGAATGGCACCGCCTGATAGGGCGATGATGGGAAGTCCGATGTAGACGTTGACCGCGTCCTGGTAGTCGACCCCAGCGTCGGCTGCCAGCCAGACGACCCACAGGCCGGCCAGCCACCCTGCTAGGACGGACAGTCCAAACCTGCGCGGCACGAGCACGGCGACGACGAGCGGAACAACGATCGCGAGGACCGCGGCTACCAGATAGCTCGCTTTGAAGAGTTGGTTGCTTCCATGAACGAGGACCAGACCCGCGCTCACACCACACGACGCGGCAGTGAGCAGACCGATGTGCCTCCAGGTGAGGGCGTCCGGCGTGCGTCGGAGTCGGACCCGGACGCTGCCGTTCACGAACATGGGCACCACAACCACAAGAGCCGCCACGTACAAGATCGCATGTCCGGCGGGCGTGAACAACAGAACGTCGTGATGCCACGGGTACTCCGGGAGTTCGAGTCCGAAGCCGACTCCTCCCCAGATCGCCGCGACAGCCAGGCCGAGCAGCATGCCGGGGCCGACCAACATCCGTGTCCGCGGCGCGAGCAGACACGATCCGGCCATCACGGTGACCAAGGCGAAGAGATTGAGATACCGATCGCCCAGGCTGCCCATCCCCACGGTCTGGCCAGCGAGAATCAACAGTGCCGCAGCCAGCGTCAAGATGCCGCCGACAATGGAGAAGTAGCGGGATCTCGAGCGGTGCTCGCTCTCCGGTGTCGGTTCTGCCGGTGCCGGATCACTGTCCTGGGCCATCGTCGCGGGCGGTTCGCTTTTCGGCGGCACCGTCTTGAGCGCCGCCGGACCGGCTGTCGTCGGCGGGTCGGTCTCGGCAGCCGGGGTGCTCGGCGGAAGATTCCCGTGACCGACATCCTCGGCTTGGGGCGAATCGGCGGATTCGAACGCTGCGGGTCTTTTCGTGTCGACCTGCTCGCTGTCGACGAGCTCCGGGGACGGTGCGCGTGGTTCGCGGGTGAGCGACCGCTGAAGTGTTGTGGCGGCGGCTGAAACGAGTTTGCTGTCATCGTCGGTGAGGTTGCGGATCTGGTCCCGAGCGTGGCCGCGAACGAGGTCATTGCCGATCCGGTACAGATGGGCCAGCGCTTCCAACGCGGCGAGCCGGTCGGTGGCGATGGGGCTGACGACCGCGTTGCGCAGATAGGCGGGCAGTGTCCAGTTGATGTTTCTGGCGATGACGGTGCGACCCTCGACGTTGTCCTGCTTCTTGGGCCGCTGCTGCGGCATCTCGGCTACAACCCGGTCGTGGACGTAGCTGTACAGCTCGTCGAGGGTGATGTCACCGTCTCCGTCGAGGTCCGCGCTGCCGTCGCGCAGGCCGGCCACGAGGTGATGGGTGAACACCGACTGGACGGCTCGGCCATGCGGCTGATCGCCCTCGAAGGAGTACTGGGTGGCATCCGACGCGGTCAGTACCGTGCGGCCACGTCCCTGGAACCGCTCCAGCGCATGCACCGCCGTGTCGGCCTTGGCGACCCGACCAGCCGGAAACGCCCCGCTGTAGCAGCAGTCGAGCACCAGCACCTTCTGTCGCGACACACAGCTTTCCATCGCCTGGTCGACCTGCTCGGCGGGCAACCCGGTGAAGAGCAGATTGTCGCGCAGCGTGTTGGTCATCGCCAGGTAGAGCCGGCCATCATCGTCCTTCAGGCCATGGCCGGTGAAGTAGAGCAACGTGAGGTCATCGCGTCGCCGTGTTCGGTAGAACTCCCCGATGGCCTGCCCGACCCGGTGATGAGGCTCGTTGATCAACGTGGTGACCTCGAACCCGGCGATGGCCGGATCGCCCAGCACCGCGGCCAACGCTTCCGCGTCGTGGGCCGGCGAGGTCAACTGCCGCAAGCCGCTGTCCTGGTACAGGTAAGTGGCTATCAACAGCGCCAGCCGCCGCCCCATCCCGCTACCCCGCCTGCCCACCTGTATGGCGCCGGACGTATGCGTCGACAAGCGCCTGCCGCTGCTCGGCCGACGCCCGCTCCAACTCGATGGTGTCACCGTCGACGGTCATCACGATCCGATGACGTGCGGAATGACGGCTCAGCCAATCGCGCAAAGTCCCGATCAAAGCAGTGAACGCCCCACCAGACGCGCTCAACGCCATGACGAGCGCTCCCAGCGTGACTGCATCGGCACCTTTCGCGCCGTCCGGACTGGCCCCATCAGTAACCAAAGCAGTCGATTCAACGTCCAGTTCGACAAGCTCGGCACGCAGTTGCCGAGCCAACCGCTCAGCTACGTCCGGATCCGACTCCGCATCGGGCCGCACCACCAGCAGCACGCTGACCAGGCGGTCAACGTCCGCATCGTCACCACTGCCGCTCATCGGCCCCTCACCTGTCATCGCGACAAGACCGAGCGAGAATGCCTGCCCGCTCCCCTGAGAGTCGCTTGACTTGGCTGATTGTTACGGTGCTCGGCTCGCCGCGGAGACCAGCGTCCGATACAGGCCGCCGGCACGCGCGTGACCGTGCCCAATCGGGTACCGGCACGACGAGGACCCGCGCCACCTGCCCGGACCAGCCGACGCACCGCGTCGTGCAGCTGCCGCAGCCGGCGTCAGCACCGCGGCGGCCGGGTCCTGCTCGCGGTGGCCGTCGTGTTGCTGCTCGTGGTCGCGAAAACGCTGGCTGCCCCGGGCCGTGACAACGGGTTCGCTGGACACGTCCCGAAGGTAACGAGCGGACCGGTAGCTCGGTGGCGGCGTCGGCCGGCCGGCCTCCCTGGCAACAGGCTCCGACTGGGCGAACGACCCGCCGAGCGACGACCCGGGTCGTGCGGGGTGCGGCCAACTGTGGCAGGGCCGGGAATGCCGTTCGTCGCGGCTCCAGCGCGACGGTGTCCGCGGATTCGAAGCAGCCTGGTGAAACCAACGCTCAGTGAGCTGGTGGCTCGGTGAGCAGTGCGTGGCCCGCCTGGGTGGTCAGCCAGGTGGTCGCTCGTTCCCAGGACCAGCCTCGTGTTCGGAGGTCTCGCCATGGGCGGAAACCGAAGTGGAACCAGAGGATGTCCGACGCGGTCGCGATGTCGACCCCCTCGCGGAGTTCGCCCAGGGCCGCTATTCGGGACGCCGCCTCGGCGAGTCTGTCGGCGTACGCTGTCTCGGCGCTTTCCACCGCCTCGGTTAACAGCGGCTCGGTGCCCGCGTTGTCGTACAGCGCGCCCAGCAGCCAAGCGCGGTCGCGGAAGACCGTTGCGGTGCCCTCCGCGACTTCGGCGATGACCTCTCGGCCGGACCGGGCGGTGTTCAGCCTGCGCAGCGAGTCGTCGATCTGGTCGTTGTTCGCGGCTTCGCGGATCAGCTCGATCAGCAGCTGCGGCTTGCCGCCGACGCTCGTGTAGACGGTGTTGACCGCCACCTCCGCGCGCGTGGCGATCTCCGCCAGCGTCGCCCCGACGTAGCCCCGCTCTTCGAACAGGGCGAGTGCGGCCGCGAGCACGGCGCGGCGGGTTTCCGCCGCCGCGGACGTCCGCCTGGCGGACTTGTAGGGGCGCGTCACGCCGCTCAGCGTACTTCACCGTCATGCGTCACATTGACTGGAACGCATTACTATCATTAGATGGAGCTACACCGGATCAGCGCGGTCCGGTCCGAGGAGGGAACCGTGACCACCAGCACCGAGCTGCAGTCCGCGATCGACGTCTTCCGGGTCCTGGTGACCGGCGATCCCGATCTCGCGCGGTCGGTGGCCGCGCCGGCGTTCGTCAACCGGGAGGCCGCGGTCGCCCCGCCCGCCTGCTCGGTGCCTGGGCCCGGCGCGCTGCTCGCCTCGGGTGCCTGGATGCGCGCCGCCTTCGACGATCTGCGGTTCCCGGTGCTCGACGCGGGTTTCGACGCCGGAGTGGCCTGGGTCCGGCTGCGGATGCAGGGGGTGCAGAACCGGCCGTTCGTCCGCTTCCGGGACGGCAAGCCCGACAAGATCCTGCCCGCCACCGGGCGGGCCATGGACTTCGAGCAGATCCACGTGCTGCGCGTCGGCCCGGACGGCGTCACGAGTCACGAGGCGGTGCGGGACGACCTGACCATGCTCAGCCAGCTCGGCGCGTTCCCGCCGAAGCCGGCCGTGCTCCTGGCGATGGCCCGCGGGAAGCTGACCGGCTCGTCCCGCCGCGCGGCGGAGTCGGTGACCCGGGCCGCGGCGGAAGCCGGCCGGCTGGGCTGAGCAACGCCCGTGATCCCGTCCCGTTCGAATGCGGTGGGCCGCCCGATATTCGAAAGCCGCGGGAAATGACCGCCCACCTGCGGTGAGCCGATTCGGTCGACGCTAAGGTCACCCGTCACGACTGACGCTCCCGGAAGGACACTCCCGCTCCATGAACGATCAAAACTCGACGTCCGTCTTCGGCCTCGGCATCGGGTTCGGTTCCGGCCTGATCTTCGCCGTGCTCACGATCATCGCGCTGTGGAAGGTGTTCACCAAAGCCGGGCGGCCCGGCTGGGCGGCGATCATCCCGATTTACAACGCCTACATCCTGCTGAAGATCGCCGGCCGCTCCGGGTGGTGGCTGCTCCTGCTGCTGATCCCGGTGGTCAACCTGGTCGTGGCGATCATCGTCTCGATCGACGTCGCGAAGGCGTTCGGCAAGAGCGGGGTTTTCGGGTTCTTCGGGCTGTTCGTGTTCTCCATCATCGGCTACCTGATTCTCGCCTTCGGCGGGGCGCGCTACACCGGTCCGGCCGCCGCCGGCGGGCCCGACGTCCAGCGGGGATAGGATTTCGGTTCCGGCATTGTCGGTACATTTCCGGGACCAGCCGCGCTCCCAATGTGCCATTCTGGGCCCATGGGGAGAACGGGACCGCTCGGCTTTCTCGGGGCCGACGCGCTGGTGAAACTGCTCGGTGCGCTGTGCCTGCGGCCGCGATTCGGGGATCGGCCGCGGAAACTCGACGAACAGTGCGAGTGGACGGACTACCAGGACGAGCGGTCCGAACGGCGCGGGTTGCCGATGGTGTGCCTGGTCCGGCCACCGGAAAGCGCCGACGTGCTGGCCGCCGTCGCGGATCGGCTCAAGACCGCGAAACCGCAGGGCAGCATCCGGTACGCGCGGCCCGGGCTCGCCGAGCACGAGGACCGGGACGAGGCGGGGCCCGCGACGGCGGACTCCGTCACCGTCGTCCGGGACGTCCTGCGGGAGGCGCGCAAGGAGCTCGGCGACAGCGCGACGGCGCACACCAGCCGGCTGCCGTTCCCGCTGTTCGACCTCGTCTACTGGCTCATGCTGCAGGACTACGACGGCCGTGACGATCCCGACGGGGTGCTGCGGCGGGCCATCCGGCGGATCAGCCTCGCCGAGCGGTTCAGCTCGTCCGCCGAGGACGCGGTCAAGCAGCTGCCGGAGAACCAGGGCATCTGGAAGGTCTTCTCGCTGCTCGTGCGCGGGCTGACCCTGCTGACCTTCCGGATCGCCGTCACCGGGCGCGTCCCGCTGCTGTCCGGCCGGTATCGCTGGTTCCTCCGGCAGCCGCACCTGGCGCCGGAGATGTCCGGCAGCTTCGTGCGGTTCGCGCGGCGGCTCACCGAGGGGCAGTGGCAGGAGGAGGCGCCCGAATACGTCTGCCGGCTGCTGCTCAACGCCTTCCTCGAGGACCTGCGGCGCGCCTACCGGCTGCGGCCGTGGCGGGTGTGGCGGCGGCGCCGGATGACGTACCCGGTGCTGCTGCTGGACGAGGTGAGCGTCGGCAACGGCGGTTACCGCCTGCTGGAGCTGGTCAACTCGGTCCGCAACCAGGTCGGCCTGTTCGACCCGCTGCTGGTGGTCAGCGCCAGCCCGGCGCCGCCGCCGGACGCGGTGCCGACCTCGCGCCGCCCGCAGTTCCAGGCGGAGCAGGCGCGCGCGGCCTACGTGGCCTGGCAGAACCAGCTCGAACGCGACCGGCGGGAACGGCAGCCGACCGCGTGGTACCTGCCGATCGGCGTCCGGCCGCCCGCCGACGCCGACGAGCCGAAGGTCCAGCAGATGCTGCAGACCCTCGGCAGCGACTACCGGTTCCGCCGGCAGGTCCGCCCGCCGTGGTGGGCGAGCCGGTGGACGCGGATCGGCGTGCCGGTCGTCGTGGTGGCGCTGGTCGCCGGGTTCATCGCCTACCGCAGCCACGACACCTACGCCGAGCACTGCGGTTCGGACAACCCCTGGCTGACCTGGACCGGCAGCGAGTGCGTCGGCACCACGGACGGCGCCCAGGACCTCTTCCAGCCGTCGGACGCGACGATCCGGCAGGTCGAAGCGGTGGTGCTGGACCAGAACCACCGCGCGGAGAAGCTGCACGAGGCCCACCCGGAGCGGCCGTACATCACGCTCGTCGCGCTGGAGGCGCTGACGTCGTCCAACAACCTCGCGGAGGGGCTGACCAGCGAGCGCGAATCGCTGGAGGGCTTCGCGGTCGCCCAATTGCGGCAGCTGAACGCCCCGGGGTCGGCCGACCCGATCGTCCGGCTGCTCATCGCCAACGCCGGCCGCGACATGCGCCAGGGCGTGCGGGTGGCGAACCAGCTGCGGCAGCAGGCCGAGCAGGACCGCAGCATCGTCGGCGTGGTCGGGCTGGACCTGAGCAGCCAGCCGACGCAGCAGACCATCGCCGCGCTGACCAACGCCGGGCTGCCGATGGTCGCCTCGACGCTGTCCGCCGACCCGCTGGCCGACCTGAACCCGATGTACTTCCAGGTCACGCCGCAGAACCGGCGCGAGGCCGCGGTGGCGGCCGGGTTCGTCGAGCAGCTGCCGGGGCCGCGCGTGATCCGCGTCTACTACTCCGACGACGACGCCGACGTCTACAGCACCAACCTGCGCGACGACACGCTGAAGTCGTTCCGGGACAAGGGTTTCCAGGTCGAGGCGCGGGCGTTCACGCCCGACGGCGGGCCCGGCGGGCCGCCGTCGCACCTGCGGTACGGCGAGACGCTGGTGGGCAACGCCGGCGCGGCGGGCCGCGACACCTGTTCCTACGACGGCTTCGTGTTCTTCGCCGGCCGGGGCGTCCCCGACTTCGGCCAGTTCATCAGCAGCGCGGCGCTGTGCGGCAGCCGGGCCACCGTGATCGGCGACGACGACGTCACGCGGTTCGTCGCCGACCAGGGCGAACGCCAGCGCAACCGCGCGCTGCCGTACTACTTCATGTCGTTCGCCACCGCGCCGGTCACCGAGCCGCGGGGCGCGGCGCTCGACTTCTACACGACGCTGGACCAGACGCTGTTCCCGTTCGAGCGGACGCCGGAGGGCCGCTCGTACGACGGCCACGCCGCGCTCGCCTACGACGCCGCGCAGGTGATGATCGTCGCGGCGGCGTACCTGCGGGAGACCGCCGCCGAGATCCCGGTGACGCCGGGGGCGATCTGGCGCGAGATCACCGCCATCCACACCTCGCGCCCGGACGGCAAGCAGGTCAACAAGTACCTCGAAGGCGTCACCGGCATCATCGACTACGGCGGCGACATCAGCCGGAACGTGCCGCAGAACAAGCCGGTCGCGGTGATGGGGGTGGCCGGCGGCGAGGTCGACAAGTCGGTGCACGGCTTCTGCGGCGCCGCCAACGGCCCGACGTCCGACACCTGGTGCCCGCCCGATCCGTAGGCCTCTCGCAGCCAAAGGTCCAGACATCGGTTCTTTACGCGATGCCTGACGTCTGCTACAACCTTAAACAAGCTCATAGCCCGGTTACGCGCTCAAGATCTGATCGATTCATCATATCTCTGGCTCCGGAAGGTGCTCCATGAGGTCGATCCGCCTGCTGCCCGTCGCCGTGCTGCTGGGTGCCGCGCTCACCGTCCCCGTCACCTCGCCCGCGCTGGCCGCCCCGGGTGACGCCGCGTTCTCCCCCGCGGCCGGCCGCCTCGACGTCGACTACGCCGGCTACCTGGCCAAGCACGACATCGTCTACAACCGGCCGAACACCAACCCGGACTACGGCTTGACCGTCGGGAACGGCCGCACCGGGGCGATGGTGTGGCAGGCGGGCGGCCTGACCATGCAGGTGTCGAACGTCGACGCGTCGCAGCAGACCGCGTTCGGGGCCGGCTTGGTCAACCTGGCCACCACGCCGGCGATGGACTCCGGTTACACCGCCTACCAGCAGCGGCTGTCCCTCTACGACGGGACGCTGACGACGAAGTACGACAGCAATCGCACCGTCACGATCATGGGCCAGCCCGGTTCCGAGGTCATGGGCATCCACGTCGACGACACCCGCGGCGGCGTGAGCAGCGTGACCCTCGAGCTGTCGCTGTGGGACGTGGCGAACCTGGCCAACAGCGGCGACGTGCCCGACATCAGCACCTGGCGGCAGGTGTCCAGCTACGCCGACGCCAGTGGCGCCGGGATCAGCCGCGGCCAGGCCGACCCGCAGAAGTTCGGCTACACCCTCGCGGCCACCGTCGAAGGCGCGAACTACAGCGCCTCGGTCGTCAACAACAGCCGGGTGCGCCTCACCATCACGCCCACGTCGAGCTACACCGTGTGGTTCACGGCGAGCACCCGGCTCAACGCCGCCGGCAACAACTCCGTCAACCAGGCGAAAACCGCGCTCAACGCGGTCAAGGCCACCGGCTACCCGAGCACCTACACGGCCTACCGGAATTGGTGGCACAGCTTCTGGAGCAAGTCCTTCGTCCAGTACGGCGGGCTCGGCGGCGACGCCGACTACCTCGAGAACGTCTACTACCTTTCGACGTACCTGATCGCCGCCGGCGGCTACGGCAACTACCCGTACCACTTCATCAACGGCGTCTTCCGCGCGACCGGCGACCAGACGAAGTGGAGCAACGCCTACTGGTACTGGAACCAGCGCGACGTCTACAACTCCTTCCTAGCCTCGAACCACGTCGACCTGATGAACACCTTCGACAACCTCTACAGCCGCAACTACACCGCGCTGAAGTCCTACACCCAGACCCGGTACGGCGTCGACGGCTTGTGGGTGCCGGAAACCATGGGCTGGGACGGCAACGCGCGCGGCACGGTCGGCAGCGACTACACCAAGAACAACCTCTCCACCGGCTACGAAGCCGCGTACAACATGTACCTGCAGTACCGCTACACCAACGACGACAACTACCTGCGCACCGTCGCGTACCCGTTCATCCGGGAAACAGCGAAGTTCTACTCCCGGATGCTTTCCGTCGACGGCAACGGCAAGTACTACATGGCCGGTTCGAACGCGCACGAGACGTATTGGAACGTCCCGAACGCCATCACCGACCTCGCCGCCGTGCGCAGCATCTTCCCCATCGCCATCCAGGTTTCCCAGCAGCTCGGCGCCGACGCGAACCTGCGGCCCGAATGGCAGCGCGTCCTCGCCAACCTCGTCGCCTACCCGCAGCAGAACGGCGCTTACCAGCCGCACCAGCCACCACTGGCCCAGACGCGCAACAACGAGAACGTCGCCTCGGAGCTGATCTGGCCCTACAACGTCACTGGCATCGGCGCCCCCGACTACCAGACCGCCCTGAACGCCTGGAACAGCCGGCCCTTCCCCTACGGCAACGTCTGGGCCAACGACGCCGTGCAGGCCGCGCGGCTCGGGCTCGGCGACCAGACCTTCGACGGCGTGAAGCGGATGCTGCGGCAGTACCAGAACTACCCCAACGGGTTCACCAGCAACACCAACGGCGTCTTCGAGTACCACGGCGTCAACCTCTCCGCGATGAACGAGGCCCTGCTGCAGTCGTACAACGACAAGATCCGCGTCTTCCCGGCCGTGCCCGGAAACTCCGCGTTCGTCGGGAAGTTCACGCTGCTGGCGAAGAACGGCTTCCTCGTCAGCGCCGAGCGCGAGGCCAACGAGACGAAGTACGTCGGCCTGCGCAGCCAGTGGGGCGCCACCGCCCACGTCGTCAACCCCTGGAGCGGGCAGCAGGTGCGCGTGCGGCGCGCGTCGGACAACACGATCCTCCTGACCACCACCGACGCGGAGTTCGAGTTCCCCACGGCCGGCGGCACCACCTACGTCGTCGAGCGCACCGCGAAGCCGCTGACCTCGTACGCGACGACCCGGCTGACCGGCAGCCCGAACCAGGGCGCCAAAGCCTTGAGCGGCACCGCTTCCACCCTGGGCCTCAACGCCGGCGGCGGCGGTCTGGTCAACGACACCGAGGCCGGCTACGACAGCAACTGGTTCGCCACCACCAACCGCGGTTACGGCGACTACAACGACGACACGCACCACTCGACCGTCGTCGGCGCCACGGCGAACTACTCCTTCACCGGCACCGGAATCCAGTACCTCTCCGAACGCAACGGCGACATGGGCACCGTCGACGTCTACCTCGACAACACCTTCCAGGCGACCGTGGACCTGCACGCCGACGGCGCCCGGCAGGTGCAGCAGGTGGTCTGGCAGAAGAGCGGGCTGAGCGCGGCGCAGCACACCGTCCGGATCGTCAACCGCAGCACGTCCGTCGGCATGATCGACGCTTTTCGCGTCACCGCTTAGGCACTTTATCGAGTCCACAATGGACTCTCGTGGTGAGCGGGAATCGGCACCGTTGGGCCGGATGGGTGGCCACCGCACACCACCGGTCACCACCCGCCACCACCGGCTCTTTCGCGAATCCGCGATTCCTCCGGCCACGGCCGAAGGAATCGGCAGCGCCCCGCCGGTCAGCCGCAGCGATTCGTAGAATTACGCCGTGCGCAGCGAAGATCAATTCATGATCGTCGATCAAGAATACGCACCGCCATTCTGGTGAAATCCCGGTTTTGGGGCGCACCAACGCATTGCCACGCGGTTCGCAGGTGCCTACAGTCACCTGCCTGACTCCGGGAATTATTCACCCGGCTTCTTTGGATTCGGTACATCAACCATCATCTCCGTCAAGGAGCAGGTCTTGTTTGGAATCGCCAGGAGCAGCCGGGATCGCGCTCTTCGCGCCACCCTCGCCCTCGCGGCCGCCACCGTCGTCACACTCGTCACCGGCTGCGGGGCACTCGGTTCGACCGATTCGAAAGCCTCTGCGGGCACCGGCCTGGAGAAGACCGCGCTGAAGGTCTCGATCCTGCCCACCACGGACCTGGGGCCGTTCTGGCTGGCCCAGGACAGTGGCTACTTCAAGGACGAAGGGCTCGACGTCACGTCCGTGGTCGCCGCCAGCGGGCAGGCCTCACTGACGAAAGCGATCTCGGGTGAAGCCGACATCGCGTTCTCGACCTACCCGCCGTTCTTCATCGCGAAGAGCACCGGCGCCGCCGACATGGAACTGGTCGCCGACGCGACGTCGGTCAACGCGAAGAGCAACGCGATCGTCACGGTGCCGAATTCGCCGGTGAAGACCATCTACGACCTGGCAGGCAGCAAGATAGCCATCACGGCCAAGAACACCGCCGCTGATCTGCTCACCCGCTCGGTGATGCAGGACCACGGCGTGGACTTCAGCAAGGTGAAGTGGGTGCTGCTCCCGCTGCCGAACGTCGCGGCGGCGTTGCAGCAGGGCGAGGCCGACGCCGCGTACCTGC
This sequence comes from Amycolatopsis sp. NBC_01286, assembly GCF_035982555.1. Taxonomy (NCBI): domain Bacteria; kingdom Bacillati; phylum Actinomycetota; class Actinomycetes; order Pseudonocardiales; family Pseudonocardiaceae; genus Amycolatopsis; species Amycolatopsis sp. NBC_01286. Next base: position 4,467,475 of record NZ_CP108428.1, on the reverse strand, counting down.
CGGAGCCCTACATCACGCAGGCCGCCAAGACGGCCGGCGCCATCCCGGTGATCGACATCAACACCGGCGCGACCCAGGACTTCCCGCTGACCGGCTTCGGCGCGACGAAGAAGTGGGTGCGGGAGAACCCGAAGACGCTGGCCGCGTTCCAGCGGGCGATGCAGAAGGCCACCCACGAGGCCACCAACGACCGCGCCAAGGTCGAGCCGCTGCTGGTGCGGTTCGCCAAGATCGACGAGGACACGGCCAAGCTGCTCACCCTGCCGGGCTACGGGTCGAGCCTGGACTCACGGCGGCTGCAGCGGGTGCCGGACCTGCTGCTGCAGCTGGGCGCCATCCCGTCGCCGATCGACGTGAACACGATGCTCGGGCCGCAGCCGGGCAAGTGACGCGGGCCGCTCCGCCCGGGGCGATCTTCGTGGCAGGATGGCCGGGTGCCGCCCGAACCCGTTGTGGACCTGCGTGATCCGGCCATCCTCGGTGACCCCGTGTCCGGCTACGACCGCATCCTCGCCGAGTCACCGGTCTGCTGGGCCCGGCTGCCGGGCGGCGAGGAGGGCTGGCTGGTCACCCGGAGCGACGACGTCCGCGCCGTGCTCTCCGACCCGGCCGTGCGCAACGATCCCACCGGCTTGCCGGGGGCAGGTGCCCAGACGCAGGAGCAGGCGTTCCTCGCGCTGGGCACGCCCCCGGAACACCTGCCCTACCTGCGGGCGAGCCTGCTCAGCCTGGACGGTGCCGAGCACACCCGGCTGCGCCGCAGCATCAGCCACGCCTTCAGCGCGGCCCAGGTCGCCACGCTGCGGCCCCGGGTGCAGGAGATCGTCGACGAGCTGCTCGACGGCTTCGCCGCGGCGGAGACGGTGAACCTGCTCGACGAGTACGCCTACCCGCTGGCCATGGCCGTGGTCTGCGAACTGGTCGGGGTCCCCGAAGCCGACTGGGCGGACTGGTGGCGCTGGGGCAAGGTGCTGGTCGGCGGCGACCCGGCGCAGATCACGCCGACGCTGGGCGAGATGTTCGCTTTCTGCCACGCCCTGATCGACCGGCGCCGCGCCGAGCCGCATGACGACCTGATCAGCCAGGTCGTCGCCAAGGACGACCTGACCGACGTCGACGCCGTGGCCGTCCTGGTGTTCCTCGTGCTCGCCGGGCACGAAACCATGGCGCACATGCTGTCCAACGCGGCGCTCGCCCTGATGCGCGACCCCGCCCAGCGGGAGCTGCTGCGCGCCGAGCCCGAGCTCTGGCCGGCCGCGGTGCGCGAGCTGGTGCGCACCGACGGCCCGGTGCAGCTCGCCCGGCTGCGCTACGCCGCGACCGACCTCGAGGTCGGCGGCGTGCGGATCAGCGCGGGTGACGCGGTGCAGGCGGTGCTCGGAGCGGCCAACCGCGATCCCGCGCAGTTCGCCCACCCCCACGACACCGACGTGCGATGGCAGGCCCTCTACGGCGGCCGCGAGGGCAGCGTCGGATTCGGCTGGGGGCCGCACTTCTGCCTCGGCGTCGCGCTGGCGAAGCTGGAGGCCGAGGTCGCGCTGAGCACCCTGTTCGCCCGCTTCCCCGAGGTGTCCCCGGTGACCGAACCGGCGTGGGTGCCGTTGCCGCGCGGCCGCCACCGCGTCAACCTGGACGTCCGGCTGCGCTGATCGTCGCTACGCCCGCGCGTAGAAGCCGACCGGCATCGTCACCTCGGCGCTCGACGCCCCGCACTCGAGCATCCACAGCGCCGCGGCGGGCCCGAGGTTCCGGCCCAGTGCGCCGAGCGCGTCCGGATCGGGGGCGACCGCGCGCGCCTGCGCCACCCCGCGCGTGAACGCGTCCGGGTCCCAGCCGTCCGGGACGGCGTCGCCGAGGCAGCGCGCTCCCTTGGTCATCGCGGTCAGCGTCGCGGCCGGCAGCGGGTCGGTGACGCCGAGCAGGCCGTGGGTGCGCTCCCCGGCCAGCACCCCCATCCAGCGCGAGGTTTCCGGTGTCGGGCTCGGTCCGGTCCAGCGGGGGCGCGCGTCCGTGTCCGGGAGGCTCGCGGGGACCCCGGACACGGCCCAGCGGCCGGCCCACTCGACGGCCAGGCCCGGGGCGCTGCGGGTGGCGGGGTTGTGGAAGCGGGCCATGTCCCACCGGGTGCCGACCGCGACGGCGGCGAGGTCGCGGTGCGGCCAGACCCGTGCCTCCCACCAGAAGCCCCACGGGAACGCCGCGGTGTGGCCCCACCACCAGTCGTCGCCCAGCGCCGGGTCGGCGAGCTCGAGCGTCAGGCCGGAGAACGACGGGGCGCCGTGGCTGGGCCGGGCGACCCGCGGCGTCACCATCGCCGCGAGCGACTCCGGCCGGACGAGTCCGCGGTCGCCGCGGGCGGTGCGCAGCAAGGACTGCAGCAGCCGCCCGGCGTCCGCGGCGCTGGTGTGCATCCCGACGCCCGGGTAGGCCGAGGTGCGCAGCGGCGGGCTCGGCACGCACCAGTCGCCGAAGGCCATGTACCCCGTCGCCCGGTCGGTGCCGCGGCCCGGCGCGCCGGTCGCCCACGGGTTCCGCGTGCCGTCGTCGACGCTCGTGCCGGTCATCCCGGCCGGGGCGAAGACGTCCCGGTGGAGGCGCGCGCCGTAGGCGTCCCCGGTCAGGTGCTCGAGCGCACCGCCCAGCACGCCGACGCCGAAGCTGGAGTACGAGTAGGGCCCCGGCGTCGTCACCAGCGGCAGCGCCCCGCCGTACTCGACGGCGCGCCCGGCTTCGTGGCGACGGCGGACGTAGTCGAGGACCGGTTCGGCCGGCGCCTCGAACGCCGTGGCCGTGACGATGTCGTTGTAGTAGCCGCCCTGGTGGGCCGCCAGCATGGCCGTGGTGACGGACGCCGCGCCGGGACCGCGCAGCCCCGCGGGCAGCAGCGCGTCGATCGGCGTGTCCAGGCCGACCTCGCCCGCTTCGACCAGCTGCATGAAGGCCAGCCCCGTGACGGGCTTGGTGAGCGACCCCGCCGGCGCCACGGTGTCGGCGGTCATCGGCGCGCCCGCGGCCAGGTCCGCGAACCCGGTCGCGGCCGTGCGCAGTTCGCTGCTCGTCGCCACCGCGACGGCGACCCCGGGCGTGCCGGTGACCGCCGCCAGCCGCGGCAGGACGGTGTCGAGCGCCGTCATCACATCGTCGAGCATGATCCTCCTCGTCAGGCCGCCAAGGATGCCCTAGTCGCGGCCCGTCCGGAAGGTGATCATCCGGCGCGCTTCCCCGCGGTGAAGTGGGGCAGGACCATCTCCACCAGGGCCGCCACGTCGTTGTCCGCCATGGGTTCGCCGGTCATGCCCATGCGGTGGAGCAGGGTGCCGACGACGACGTCGATGAAGAACAGGACCCGGTTCTCCGGCTCGTCGAGGGCGTCCTGGAGCGCCTCGCGGTACGGGTCCTGCAGGCGGGCGGCCAGGATCTCGCGCAGGGCCGGGTCGCTGACGGCGTCGCTGAACACGCCCGCGAACGCGTCGCCCACCCCGGGCTCGGCGATCTTCGCCGCGATCCAGCGGATCGACGACGCCATCAGCTCCACCCGGCCCCCGCCCGTCAGGGGCAGCGGGCCGAACGCGTCCAGGAGGCAGTCCACGATCAGCTCGCCCTTCGAGGGCCAGCGGCGGTAGATCGTCGTCTTGGCGACGCCGGCCGCGGTGGCGATGCGCTCCACCGTGGCCGCCGCGTAGCCGAGGGCGTGGACCGTGCTCAAGGTGGCCGCGAAGACCACCTCGTTGACGCCGGTGCGGGGGCGGCCGGGGGGCCGGGCGGAACTCATGGCCGGACGATACCGGTTTTCGCTACCCTTGGTATCGATACCTGAGGTAGCGTAATTGGCGAAGCGAGGAGAAGCGCATGAGTGAAACCACCTTGGCCCAGCGGCCGCCCGAGCCGGACTGGTCGGCCATCACCGACGAGGAGCTGGTCGGCTACCGCGAGGCGGAGAACCGCGTCCGGGCGTCCGCGGCGGCGCGGGTGATCACCGGGGAACCGGATCCCGGCGCCGCGATCGCGTGGCGGGAACTGGCGTTGCCCGGCCGCGACCTGCCGGTCCGGGTGCACCGGCCGGTCGGCGGGAACGACGTCCTGCCGCTCGTGCTCCACGTGCACGGCGGCGGCTTCGTGGGCACGGCGGCGCAGTGCGACTGGGTCACCAGCCACGTCGCCGCCCGGCTGCCCGCGGTCGTCGTCTCGGTCGAGCACCGGCTCCTCGACGCCGCCACGCCGCTCGCGGCGGCCGTCGACGACGGCTGGGACGCGTTGCGGCACCTGCTGGACCACGCCGGGCAGTGGGGCGTCGACCCGGCGCGGACCGCCGTCTTCGGCGAGAGCTGCGGCGCCTTGATCTGCGCGCTGGCCGCGATCCGGGCCGAGGACGCCGGCCTGCCGCTGCGGGCGCAGGTGCTGGTCAACCCCGCCGTCGACGCGACCGCCACGATGTTCGGCTACCCGTCGGCCACCGAGTACGCCGTCAGCCCGACGCTCACCACCGGGCAGCTGCGGCTGTTCCAGCGGCTCGCCGTGCCGCCGGGCACCGACGCCCGCGCGGTTTCCCCGCTGTACGCGGAAAATCTCGACGGACTGGCGCCGGCGCTCGTGGTGGTGCCGACCGACGACCCGGTGGCCGACCACGGCCGTCGTTACGCCGGCCGGCTGCGCGCGGCCGGGACTTCCGTGCGGCTCAGCGAATACCCCGGCGCCGGGCACGCGTTCCTCAGCATGCCGGGCGTGGCGCCGCAGGCCGGGGCCGCGCGGGCGGAGATCCTCGAGTTCCTCCGCACCGCCCTCGACGCGGGAGCGCACCGATGACCCGCACCGAACGCGGGGCGATCACCGCGCTGTACGCCGGTCTCGGGCTCACCGTCCTCGCGACGGTCGTGCCGTACCCCACCCACCTGCCGGCCGACCACGTGGCGAAGGCGCGAAAAGCGGTGCCCAGCGCCCGTGTTGGCCACTCCGGTCGCCGTATTGGCCACTCCGGGCACTGCGGTGGCCGTCGGCAGGCGCTCGGCCGTTCACGAACGGACAGTACGGTGACCGGAAGCGCCGACACGGCGACCGGAGCGGCCAACACGGCATTGTCAGACACGCGCTAACGCCGTGCGGCGGCCCACGCGGCGTCGGCGTCGGCGAGGGTGGGGTGGGCCGGGAAGAAGTCCGCCAGGCCGATGAGCCGCAGGCTGCGCTGCAGCTGGCCGGGCACGGCGACCAGCGCGATCCCGGCGTCCGCGGCGAGGGCCAGGTTGCGGGCCGCCAGGAGGGCGGAAATGCCGCTGGAGTCGCAGAACGTCAACGCCGACAGGTCGACGACCAGGTGCTCGCCGCGGTTCAGGGTCAGCGCCTGGATCGCGGCGAGGGCGTCGGGCGAGGTGGCGGCGTCCAGCTCGCCGGCGAACTCGAGCACGGTCCCCGTGGCGGAGCGGCGGGTGGCGGTGGTGAAGGCCGCGGTCACGGCCGGGTCCGGGCGGGGATGCTCAGGGCCAGCAGGGCGGTGTCGTCCTCGACGCCGTCGCCGAAGCCGGTGAGCAGGGCCGTCAGCGCCGCGATCAGCGCCGGGGCCGTCGTCGACGCGCGCGTGGTGAGGAACTCCAGCAGCTGCTCTTCGCTGTAGCGGTCCCGGCCGGCCGCGGTGCGGGCTTCGGTGAGGCCGTCGCTGTAGAGCAGCAGCGTGTCGCCGGGGGCCAGGTGCAGGCCGATCCTGGTGAACCGGGCGTTCGGCACCGCGCCGACGAGCATGCCGCCCGGGGTGTCGAGGAACTCGGTGGTGCCGTCGGCGCGGACCAGGATCGCCGGCGGGTGGCCGCCACTGGCCAGGGTGATCCCGTAGCCGCCGGGTTCGGGGGTGAGCGCGCCGTAGATGGCGGTGCAGTACCGCGGGTCGGCGCCGTGGAACTCCTGGTTCAGCACCGTGTTGAGGTTGGCGAGCACGCCGACGGGATCGGGGTCGTAGACGGCGGCGGCGCGCAGCGTGTAGCGGGCCAGCGACGTCACCGCGGCCGCGACGGCGCCCTTGCCGGAGACGTCGCCGAGGAAGAACCCCCAGGTGTCGCCGGTGAGCGGGAACAGGTCGTAGAAGTCGCCGCCGACCTCGTCGGCCGAGGCGGGGTGGTAGTACGCCGCCGCCTCCATGCCGGGGACGGCGGGGAGCGCGGGCGGCAGCAGCGTGCGCTGCAGGATCGCCGCCAGCTCCCGCGCCCGGTCGCGTTCGTCGTCGGCCTGACGGCGGGCGCGCAGCAGCTCTTCTTCGTAGGCGCGGCGGTCACGGGCGTCGAAGATCGTGCTGCGGATCAGCTGGGCGGTGCCGTCTTCGCCCTTCTTCACCGTCGAGGTGACGAGCACCGGAATCCGGGTCCCGTCCGCGGTCCGCAGCTCCAGCGCCAGGCCGCCGGCCTCGCCGTGCATCGCCAGCATCGGCGCGATGTGCGTCTCGTGGTAGATCCGGCCGCCGACGGTCAGCAGGTCGGCGAAACGGCGCCGCCCGACCAGGTCGGCGCGCCCGTGGCCCAGCCAGCCGAGCAGGGTGGTGTTGATCTTCGCGATGGTGCCGTCCATCAACGTCGAGAGGTAGCCGCAGGGGGCGTGCTCGTAGAGGTCCTCGGCGCTGTCCTCGAGCAGGGCGCCGAACGCGGCCCCGACCGTGTCCTCGCTGCCGCCGGTGTCCCCGATTTCGCACATCACGGCGTGCCCGCGAACGCCCGGATCGCTTCGGTGGTCGCCTCGGGCGCGCTCAGCTGCGGGCAGTGCCCGATCGCGTCCAGCGTCACCAGTTCACTGCCGGCGATCCGGTCGTGGACGAACGCGCCGACCGCCGGCGGGGCGATGGCGTCCTGGGCGGTCTGGACGACCAGCGTGGGCACCGAGACGCCCGGCAGGTCGGCGCGGTTGTCGGAGAGGAACGTGGCCCGGGCGAACACCCGCGCGATCACCGGGTCGGTGCGGCAGAAGCTGTCCGTCAGCTCACCGCCGAGCTCGGGCCGGTCCGGGTTGCCCATGATCACCGGGGCCATGGCCGCCGACCAGCCCAGGTAGTTGGCGTCGAGGGACTCGAGCAGCTCGTCGATGTCCGCCCGGCTGAACCCGCCGCGGTAGTCGCCGTCGTCGAGGTAGCACGGCGACGGCGTGAGCAGCACCAGCTTCGCGAACCGCTCCGGCGCGCGGTTCACGGCCAGCACGGCGATCATCGCCGACACCGAGTGCCCGACGAGCACCACGTCACGCAGGTCCAGCTCGGCGCAGATCTCGAGGACGTCCTCGGCGTAGGCGTCGAGGCCGGCGTACCGCTCGGCCGACCACGCCGAGAGGTCCGAGCGGCCCGCGCCGACGTGGTCGAACAGCACCACGCGGAAGCGTTCGGCCAGCGCCGGGGCGACGAGCCGCCAGAGGTTCTGGTCGCAGCCGAACCCGTGGGCGAGCAGCACCACCGGGCCGTCGGCGGGACCCGTGACGACCACGTTGTTCCTGCTGCGCGCGTCCATCGGGTCATCCTGTCAGGCGGACGCCGCCCGGCGGGTTCCGGTACCCGGCCGAGACGGTCTTCACCGGCCGGCTGTTTGACCGGCGAAGACCGTCTCGCCCCCGGCTTACCCCGCACGGGCCCGGGCGAACCGCCGGTACCCGAAAGAGTCGACCGCACCGGACCAGCGCGCCGCCGTGGTCCGTCCATTGTGGACGCTTCGGCCGGTTCTGCTGCATTCGGCGGCTGACATGTCCGGTGGACAACGTTGACAGTGGATCAGCTGGTCTGCGTGGACAAGGGAGTGCGCGTGTTCCGATCACCGTCGCTGAAGCTGATCCACACCCTGGTCGCCGTCGTGACGGGCGTCGCCACGGTCACCGGCACCGCCGCCGCCCAGGACCTCAGACCCCAGCAGGTGGACCAAGCCGTCGTCCAGGACGGGCACGCGCGGTTCGAGGTGCTGACGCCGACGCTGATCCGGCTCGAGTACGCGGGCGACGACCGGTTCCAGGACCTGACCACCTTCAACGCCGTCAACCGGTCCTTCCCCGCCCCGGCCTACACGACCACGGTGACCGGCGGCGTCCGCGAGATCAGGACCGCGGGCCTGACCCTGCGGTACCGGCAGAACAGCGGCCCGTTCACCCGCGACAACACGTCGGTGCTGCTCACGACGACGAACGTGACCGCCGCTCCTCTGTTCCCGTCCTACTGCGCCTTCGCCACGGCCTGCGAGGCCGAAAACGGCGTCCCGGGCGGGTCGGCGGCGACCGCCTACGACCACACCGGCAACACCGGCTCGGGCTTCCTCGCCGGCTTCACCTCGGTCGGGGCGTCGCTCGCCCAGGACGTCTCTGCGGTGCCGTCGGCCGGGCAGTACCGGCTCACCGTCCGCTACGCGAACGCCCAGGGCGGCGACGGCCAGACCACCACGCGCACGCTGTCCACCACCGTCAACGGCGCGCCTGGGCCCAAGCTCTCGCTGCCGGCGACGTCGTCGTGGAACACCTGGGCGACGGCGTCGGTGACGGTGCCGCTCAACGCCGGGACGAACGCGGTGCGCGTCGACCGCAAGTCCGGCGACTCGGGCAACGTCAACCTCGACAGCCTCGCCGTCACCACGGCCACCGGGGCCTACCCCGCCGCCGACACCTCGCTGCTCACCACGGCCTACGGCGCCGGCCCCAAGTCCGTGCTCGGCGGCTGGGACCGCTCGCTGGACAACCCGGAGGCCGTCCCGACGCCGCAGCACCCGGGCCTGCTCGACCGCGACGGCTGGTACCTGCTCGACGACACGCGCTCGGCGGTCCTCAACGCCGACCGCACCGTCACGGACCGGGCGTCGCACGGCGCGCAGCCCTACCAGGACGGCTACTTCTTCGGCTACGGCAAGGACTTCAAGCAGGGCCTCGGCGATCTCAACGCGCTCACCGGCGGCACGGCGCTGCTGCCCCGGTCCGCCTACGGCGTCTGGTTCTCCCGCTACTTCGCCTACTCCGACAACGACTACCGCACCTCGCTGCTGCCGAAGTTCCGTTCGAGCTTCACCCCGATCGACTGGCTGGTCGTCGACACCGACTGGAAGTCGCCGTCGCAGTGGAACGGCTGGAACTGGAACACCGGGCTCTTCCCGGACCCGCAAGGGTTCCTGAACTGGACCAAGCAGCAGGGCCTCGCCGTCTCGCTCAACATCCACACGTCCATCGCGGGCAACGACCCCAAGTTCGCGGCGGCGAACGCCACGGCGGGCGGCCTGATCGCCGACGGCTCCAACTACGTGTGGGACTGGTCGAACCCGGCGCACCTGCGCTCCTACTTCGACCTGCACAAGCCGTTCGACGCCCAGGGCGTCCGGACGTGGTGGCTGGACTACTGCTCCGGCTGCGGCCGGTCGACGGCGTCGGACCCCGGCGTCGCGCCGGACAACTTCATCAACCAGGCCTACGCCGACCACGCGGCGGCGCAGGGCCTGCGCGGCTTCTCCTTCGGCCGGATCGGCGGCGCCGAGCAGGGCGGCATCCACAGCAGCTACCCGCTCGGCCCGTGGTCGGAGCGCCGCAACACCCTCCAGTTCACCGGCGACACCCCGCTGAGCTGGGACATGCTCGCCTACGAGGCCCACTTCACGCCGGACGAGGCGGCCGCCGGGCTCAGCAACGTCAGCCACGACATCGGCAGCTTCCACGGCGGGCACCTGCCCGACGACCTCTACGCGCGGTGGCTGCAGCTGGGCGCGTTCCAGCCGATCGACCGGCTGCACTCCGACCACGGCGACCGGCTGCCGTGGGACTACCCCGGCGCGGCGGGCGACAGCGCGGAGAAGTTCCTGCGGCTGCGCGAATCACTGGTGCCCTACACCTACACCCTCGCCAAGCAGGCCAACCAGACCGGCGTGCCGATCACCCGGCCGCTCTACCTCAACTACCCGGACCAGGACGCGGCCTACACCCACCCGCAGGAATACCTGTACGGCGACAACGTCCTCGTCGCGCCGATCACCACGGCGAGCGGCTCGGTCTCGGCGTGGATCCCGCCGGGTACCTGGACCGACTACTTCACCGGGACCGTCTACACGGGACCGTCGACGGCGACGATCACCAAGCCGCTGTCGGAGATGCCGGTGCTCGTCAAGGCGGGTGGCGTCGTGCCGTTGCGCACGAACTACGTCGACAACGCCGCCGCGCCGCTCGACCAGCTCACGCTGAACGTGACGGCGGGCGCCGACGGGAACTTCTCGCTGTACGAGGACTCCGGTGAAGGCGCCGGAGCGTCGTCGACCACCCGGTTCGGCTGGCAGGACACCGCGAAGACGCTGACGGTCGACGCGGCCTCCGGCACCTCCCCGGCCAAGGCCTACACCCTGCGGCTGGCCAATTCGGCCGCGCCGACCGCGGTTTCGGTCGACGGGCAGCGGCTGCCCGAGACGGCGTGGGCCTACAACGCGCACTCCCGCACGGTCACCGTGACGACGGCGAGCCTGCCGTCGAACGCCCGGCACACCGTCACCCTGACCGGCAGCGCCGCCGACAACCCGGCGGCGGGCCAGGTGACCGGACGCGGCGGGCTCTGCCTCGCCGTCCACGGCGGCGCGTCGGCCGACGGGACGGCGCTGGAACTGGCCGCCTGCGACCACTCGGCGGGCCAGCAGCTCACCCCGCCGAGCGGTGGCGGCACGGTGCGTGTGCTCGGCAAGTGCCTCGACCTCGCCGGCGGCTCGACGGCCGCCGGCACGCCGGTCCAGCTCTACACCTGCAACGGGACGGCCGCGCAGGCGTGGAGCCTGACCACGGCGGGCAAGCTGCTGAACGCCGGCCGGTGCCTGGCCGCCACGACGGCGGGTGACGGGATGCGCCTGGCCGACTGCGCCGACACCACCGACCAGGCCTGGCGCTTCCCGCCGGCGCCGGTCACCGGGCCGGCCGGGCTCTGCGCCGACGTCGTCGACGCCTACCCCGCGTCGGGCAGCGGGGTGCAGCTCTACGGCTGCAACGGCACCGACGCGCAGCGCTGGTCCGCGCCGGGTGACGCGTCGCTGCGGACGCTGGGGAAGTGCCTCGACGTCGTCAACGGCGGCACCGCGAACGCGACCCCGGTCCAGCTGTGGGACTGCAACGGAAGCGCCGCGCAGCAGTGGGTCGCGGGCACGGGCGGGGCGCTGCGCAACGTCGGCTCCGGGCGGTGCCTCGACGACCCGGACAACGCCGGGAAGGCCGGTGACCGGCTACGGATCTACGACTGCAACTCCTCCGCAGCGCAACGGTTCGGTTTGGGGTCCTGACCACTGCGACGGAGGCGGGCGGGGGTTAGGATTCAGCCAGTCGCGGCACCCCCGGACCCCGGTGGCCGAACACGCACCACTCGCCGATCGGGAGCAGCTGATGAACAGCGTTCAGCACGCGACCAGTCCCGTTCTCACGCGCGAGTTCACCCGTCGTGCCGCCGGCGCCTGGATCCGCGCGGCGGACGCCGGGCTGATCGACGCCGCCGAGCTCACCTGGCTGCTGGGCCACCTGACCGGCGATCCGTGCGCCCGGACCGGCGCCGAGGTGGACGGATGAAGACCGAGAGCCGCACGCGGCCGGTGCTCACCTGGCAGTCCGCCGAAACCGATCTTCCCGGGCGGATGCTGACGCTGGTCTACCGCGTCGCGAAGCAGACCGGGCGCTCCCAGCGCACGAGCACCGCGTTGTGCCGCCGGGTGCTGGCCGCGGCGCCGGAGGTGGACCGGCGGTGCCGGGACGCGGCCGCCGAGCGGCAGGTGCGGGCCCGCGTGCTGGTGGCGCTGCGGGCGGACCTGGCGCCGCGGATCGAGCGCGCCACGCTGGACGCGGCCCTGCGCGACGCCGTCCTGCTCGACGAGGTGACCCAGCTGCCGCCGCGGCAGCGCTTCGCCCTGTGGTCCACCGCCGTGGACCGCCTCACGACCGCCGAACTCGCCACGCGCACGGGCTGGACGCCGCCGCAGATCGCCCGGCTGCTGCGGGCCGCGCTGCGGACCGTGACCTCGAGCGCGACGCTGCCGGAGTGAGAACCGGCACTCGACCTCGGGGACCACGCTGCGGAGGCCGGACGGCCGGGAGAGACTTGACCCGTGTCCAGCAACGAACCCCCTGAGCCGCCGCCGCTGGTGATCCCCGACGAGCAGCCGGCCTTGCAGTGCAGTGTCAGCCGCCGTGGCAGCGCGGTCGTCGTCGCCGTGGCCGACGAGCTCGACCTCCTGACCGTCCCGGAGTTCAGCAGGACCCTGACCGCCATCCAGGCGGCCGCCGCCGGGCCCGTGGTGCTGGACCTGACGGCGGTGACCTTTCTCGACTCGAGCGGCATCAACGCCATCGTCCGCGCCAGCCGCGACGCCAACGACAACCCCACGCGGCTACGGGTGGTGGCGGACGGCCCGACGGTCCTCAAGACCATCCAGCTCGCCGGGGCGCACGAACTGATCACCCTGGTCCCGACGGTCGACGACGCCCTGGCGCTGCCCTGACCCTGCCCTGACGCGATCGGTGCCGCCGGGCTCGGCGCGACCGGCCTCGGTGCCGCCCGGCTCGGCGCGGCCGGGCTCAGCGCACACGGCCTCGATGCGACCAGGCTCAGCGCGGCCAGGCTCGATGCCGCCAGGCTCGATGCGACCGGCCTCGGCGCGGCCAGACTCGATGCAACCGGCTCGGTGCAACCGGCTCGGTGCAACCGGCTCGGTGCAACCGGCTCGGTGCAACCGGCTCGGTGCAACCGGCTCGGTGCAACCGGCTCGGTGCAACCGGCTCGGTGCGGCCGGACTGCCCGGCCGACGCCCTGACACGCACGGAGCGGGGGCACCGGATTCCGGTGCCCCCGCTCGGTCGTTCTCCCGCTTACCGTCAGACGGTGTGCGGGCTGTGCGCGACGGTGTTCCAGCCCGAGGCGATGACGCCGGCGTCGCCGCCGTTGCCCGCCCAGCCCGAGTTACCGCCGGTGGTGGTGCTGGTGTTGCCCGCGTCGCCGGTCCAGCCGGTGGCGCCGGTGTCACCCGAGTTGCCCGAGGTCACCGTGGTGGCCGACTTCGTGCCGCTCTCGTTGTTCCAGCCACCCTTGTTCCAGCCACCGTGGTGGCGGCCCTGCTGCTCGTGGCCACGGGTCGACGTGACGGCGGTGTTGCCGCCGGTCGAGCCCGAGTCGCCCGAGTTGCCGGACGTGCCGCTCACCGCGTCGTTGCCGCTGGTGGCGTTACCGGCGTCGCCGGAGTTGCCGCCGTTGCCGCCGGTCGCGGTGCCGGTGACCGTGCCCGAAACGCTGCTGGTGCCGCCCTGGTTGTGACGGTTCCAGCCGTGCCCACCGTTGTTGCTCGTGGCGGAGTTCTTGCCGGTGCTCACGACGGTGGCGTCGCCACCGTTGCCCGCCCAGCCCGAGTTACCGCCGGTGGTGGTGCTGGTGTTCCACGCGTCGCCGGTCGAACCGGTGGCGCCGGTGTCACCCGAGTTGCCCGAGGTCACCGTGGTGGCCGACTTCGTGCCCTCGTGCTTCCAGCCGGAGTCGTGCTTCCAGCCGTTGTTCCAGCCACCGTGGTTCCAGCCGCCGCTCTGGTGACCGCGGCCGTTGTCCTGGCCGCCCAGGGTCCACACGATGGCGGTGTTGCCGCCGGTGGAGCCCGAGTCACCCGAGTTGCCGGAGTTCCCGGTCACCGCGGAGTTGTGGCTGGTGGCGTTACCGGCGTCGCCGGAGTTGCCACCGTTGCCGCCCTTGGCGGTGCCGGTGACCGAACCCAGGACGCCCGTGGTGCCGCCCTGACGGTTCCAGCCCCAGCCGTGCCCACCGTTGTTCGTGGCGGAGTTGTGGCCCGTGCCGGCCGCGGTGGCGTCGCCACCGTTGCCCGCGTTGCCCGAGTTACCGCCGGTGGTGGTGCTGGTGTTCGTGGCGTCGCCGGTCGAGCCGGTGGCGCCGGTGTTCCCGGAGTCACCCGAGGTCACCGAGGTGGTGCACTGCGCCAGCAGGCAGAGGCCGTAGGCGCTGTTGCCACCGGTCGAGCCGGAGTTCCCGGAGTTGCCCGAGTTCCCCGACGTCGCGGAGTTGCTGCTGGTGGCGTTCCCGGCGTCGCCGGAGTTGCCACCGTTGCCGCCCTTCGCGGTACCCGTGACGGTCCCGAGCACCTTGCCGACACCGCGGGCGCCCCGCGAGTCCGCGGTGTTCTTGCCCGAGGCCACCGACGTCCCGGAGCCGCCGTCGCCGGCGTTCCCGGAGTGGCCACCGGTGGTGGTGCTGGTGTTCGAGGCGTTCCCGGTCGAGCCGGTCGCGCCCGTGTTCCCGGAGTTGCCCGAGGACACCGTGGTGTTGCACTTGGCCAGCACACAGACGCCGTAAGCGCTGTTGCCGCCGGTGGAACCGGAGTTGCCCGAGTTGCCGGAGTTCCCGCTGACCGCGGTGTTGCCGCTGGTCGCGTTGCCGCCGTTGCCCGAGGTCCCGCCGTTGCCGCCGGTGGCGGTGCCGGTCACGACCGAGTGCAGCGTGTTGCCGAGCCCGCCGAGCGGGTTCGTGTTGCCGGTGTCCGCACTGGCCACCGCACTGCCCAGCAGGACGAACCCGCCGGAGATGAATGCGGCGGTCAGGCCGCGTCGCACGTACTTGTGCATGACTTCCCTTTCCTTACCATCTGTCCTTTATGGATTCCGGAGGTGGAAAGGGAAAGTCAGCTCGGATGGTCGTTTCCGTAGAAGACCAGCCAGTACAGCGACCACGCGGCGCCCGGTGGCGCGCGCCAGGCCCGGTCGGTGCCGAGCACCCGCGAACCGGCGGACGTCACGGCGTATTCACCACCGTGCTGACCACCCGGGCTCGCCGACATCGCACCGCTCGTGCCGGACACGTCGGCGGGCAACCCGCCACCGCCGGATCCGGACATCGGAACCGCGGTGTCGGCGGTCTTGGCGACCGCCTGGGAAGAACCGCTGTGGACCACCGCGAAGACCCGGGCCTGCACCGGCGAGGCACTGGCACCCTCACGCGGCTGGGGCACGGCCGGTTGCCCGGTCACGGCCGGAACCACCTGGTCAGTCCGGATCGGACGGACCGGCGACGCGGTCACCGGAGCCGTGACGTGCAGTACCGGCTCCGTCACCGGGGACAGCGACTGCAGCACCGGCTCCGTCGCCGGAGAAAGCGCGTGCAGCACCGGCTGGGTCACCGGCCGCAGGGCCGAAAGCACCGGACTCGTCACCGGCTTCACCGCGTGGATCAGCGGCGCGACGACGGGCTCGAGCCCGCTCGTCACCGGCTCCAGCACCGGAGCGACCTGCGACGTCACGGCGTACACCGTGTCCGTCACCGGCTTCAACACCGGCGCCACCTGCGACGTCACCGTGTGCACGGTGCCCGTCACCGGCTTCAGCACCGGTTCCACCTGCGTTGTCACCGCGTGCAGAGTGCCCGTCACCGGCTTGAGGGCCGGTTCCACGGGCTCGAGCACGCCGTGCACGGTTTGCCCGGCTTGGTCGAGCAGGCCGGGCCGGTCGGGTGGCGGCGAACCTTCGGCAGCGTTCGCGGTGCCCGACACGAGCAGGGCCAGCACGGTGAACCCGAACAACGCGCCGGCCAAGATCAGCATCCGCAGCACGAACGGGTGCGGGGCCGGCGTTGTGTCCGTCAGGGAAGTATCCATCATCTCACCCCCTTTCGAGTGGCGACTTCACCGTCAGTCGTCTTTCGGGGCGAACGCCATCACCGGATTGGGGTAGATCCAAGTTATTTTCTTTTACCCGAAAGGGTTTCCTACCGCTGAGTAGCGGGTATTTGGTTCGCTTTCCGACCCATCCACGGCGCCGACGGCCCCGAAAGGGAAACGTCCACGATGGATCCGTCCCGCCGCCGGGAAGCCCGGCGAGCGGGTGTCGCCCGCCGTACGCGTGCGGGCGGGGAGGAGTTCGCCCGTGTTCGGCAAACGCTACGCAGCAGCCATGATCAACCGGAGTGCCGAGAACGACCAGGACCGCCGCCGCTTCCTCAAAGCGGCCGGCATGACCGGACTCGGCGTCGTCGGCGCCGGAGCCCTCGGCGGTCTCACCGCCGGAACCGCGTCCGCGGCCACCGCCCGGCCCGCCGCCGCGGCCGCCGCGCCGAGCGGCGTCAGCGACGCCGCCGTCCTCAACTTCGCCCTCAACCTCGAGTACCTCGAAGCCGAGTTCTACCTGCACGCCGTCACCGGCAAGGGCCTCGCCGACGCGATGACCACCGGCACCGGCGCCCGCGGCGGCGTCACCGGCGGCCGCGCCGTCCGCTTCCAGACCAAGGCCGCCAAGCAGTACGCGCAGGAGATCGCCGGCGACGAGAAGGCGCACGTCCAGTTCCTGCGTTCCGCCCTCGGCTCCGCCGCGGTCAGCCGCCCCGCGATCGACCTGCGCTCCAGCTTCACCGCCGCGGCCCAGGCCGCCGGGCTCGTCAAGCCCGGCCAGAGCTTCGACGCGTTCTCCTGCGAGGAGAACTTCCTGCTCGCCGCGTTCCTCTTCGAAGACGTCGGCGTCACCGCCTACAAGGGCGCCGCGCCGCTGATCACCAACAAGACCTACCTCGAAGCCGCGGCGGGGATCCTCGCCGTCGAGGCCTACCACGCGGCCAACATCCGCAGCGCGCTCTACCAGCGCGGCGAGGGCAAGGCCACCGTCAAGCTCTCGGCCGCCCGCGACAGCCTCGACGGCCCCACCGACGACGACCAGGGCGTCATCGACAGCCACGGCAACGCCAACATCGTCCCCACCGACGCCAACGGCATCGCCTACAGCCGCTCACCCGGTCAGGTCCTCAACATCGTCTACCTGACGAACAAGGCCGCCACCTCCGGCGGATTCTTCCCCAAGGGCGTCAACGGCGAGGTCAACACCAGCGCCGCGAACTGATCTCCGACGCGGGTGCCGGAGCGATCCGGCACCCGCGTGAACACCTTTCACGGTTGCGGGCAAGAGGAGGCGACACCACAAGCGGCAAAACTGGAGGACTCCCCCTTGCCCACCCTTCTCCCCCGCCGTGCGCGCCGGCTCGTGATCGCCGTGCTGGCGACCGCCCTGGCCCTGCCCGGCGTACCGGCCACCGCCGCCACCCCACGGGAACCGGCGGCACCGCAGCTGACCTGGTCCGACTGCCAGGACGGCTTCCAGTGTTCGACGGCGCCGGTGCCGTTGGACTACGACCAGCCCACCGGCGCCCAGGTGCAGCTGGCGCTGATCAAGCTCCCGGCACCCGACCCGGCGAAGCGCATCGGGACGCTGTTCGTCAACTTCGGCGGCCCCGGCGCGTCCGGGCTGCAGCGGCTGCGCGAGCGCGGCAAGTGGCCGTGGCTGTTCTCCGCCGAGCTGCGGTCCCGGTTCGACGTCGTGTCCTGGGACCCGCGGGGCATCGGTAACAGCACGGCCGTGCGGTGCTTCGACACCGAGGCCGGCCAGCAGGCGTTCTTCGGTGCCTTCCCGGAGATGCCCGGCGACCCGAGCGGCGAAGCGCCGTTCTACGCCGCCTCGAAGGACCTCGCCGACCGGTGCGGCCAGAAGGCGGGGAACATCCTCCAGCACGTCTCGACGGCGAACACGGCGCGGGACCTGGACCTGCTGCGCCGCGCCGTCGGTGACCAGAAGCTGACCTACCACGGGATCTCGTACGGGACGTTCCTCGGCGCCGTCTACGCCAACCTGTTCCCGGACCGGATCCGGGCCATGGTCTTCGACGGCTCGATGGATTTCGTGGGCAGCGCCACCGGCCACGACGGCACCGGGCCGACGGTCCCCCTCGACACCCGGCAGGACGTCCCGCGAGGCATCGCGGACACGTTCGACCAGTTCCTGAAGCAGTGCACCGCGGCCGGGCCGGACTGCGCGTTCTCCTCGGGTGACCCGAAGGCGAAGTGGACGGCGATCACGGCGCGGGCGAAGCAGGGCCCGATCACCGTCCAGGGGGCCGACGGCCCGGAAACCTGGACGTACTCCGGGATCATCAACACCGCGGGCGACCTTTCGGACCTGCGGGGCTGGCCGGACATCGCTGACCTGTTGCAGCGCTTGTACAACGCCAAGAACACGGTCGCGCGGCTGTCGGCGGCCACCGGTGAGCAGTACACCTCGAACCGCACCGAGGCGTTCAACGCGATCCAGTGCACCGACAGCGACGTCCCGGCCGATCCGGCGATCTACAGCCGTTATGCCGCTTCGGAAGACCAGCGGGTGCCGTACTTCGGGCGGATCGGCGCGCTGGACATGATGAGCTGCGCGTACTGGAAGGCCAAGGACACCGACCGGTACACCGGGCCGTGGAACCGCTGGACGTCGGCGCCGATCCTGGTGATCAACAACCGCTACGACCCGTCGACCCCGCTGCACGGCGCACAGGACGGCGCCGCGGAACTGGCGCGCGCCAAGGTGTTCGTGACCGACGGCTTCGGGCACTCGTCGATGTACGCGCCGAGCACGTGCACGGAGCAGGTCAAGCGGAACTACCTGATCGCCGGCACGTTCCCGGCGGCGGGCAAGACCTGCGGGCTGGACGCGAACCCGTTCGTCACGGGGTGAACCGTCGGCGGGCAGGCCGGTTCCGGCCTGCCCGCCTCCATCAGTGCCTCGTCGCCCGGCGCCGTACCGGCCGGTGAAGATCCTGCTAATGTGGAACGTGTTCTAGTTCCGGCGGCAGGAGGACGATGGCCGAACCGCAGCTCAGGAGCGCGTACCCGGTGGTCCCCGGCGTGCCACCCGCGCGGGCCCTGCTCGGTTCACGGATCCGGGACCTGATCGAGGCCGCCGTGTGCGTGCGCGACGACGAAGCCGACCTGGTCGCCGCGGCGGACCGGATCGAGGCCGTCACCGAGGCCCTGCGCGCCGCCGGCGGCGAGTCGCCGTTGCTGCTGGCCGCGCTCGAGGGCGGCGGGTACCTGAGCATCAACAACCCGGTCGAAGGGCCGGGAAACCCGCTGGCGCCGCCGTTGTCGTGGGTGCACGTCGGGCCGGACTGGGTGCGGGCCGAGCTGCTCCTCGGCCCGGCGCACGAGGGACCGCCAGGCCGGGTGCACGGCGGCTGGGTAGCGGCGGTCATGGACCACGTACTGGGCCGCGCCACCGCGGCGGCGGGCTTCCCCGGCATGACGGCCTCCCTGACGATCGACTACCACCAGGGCACGCCGTACGGCGTCCCGCTGACGGCGGAGGGCCGCTTCACAAGCCGCGACGGCCGCAAGGTCCACGCCACCGGCGAACTCCGAGCAGGCAACGTGGTCTGCGCAACGGCAACGGCCCTGCTGGTCCAGTTCCGCCCCGGCCACCTCCCCACACCCCCCTAACCCGCTCGCCTCCACACCGAGTCACCCCAAACCACACGAGTCCCGCCCTCAATCACACGAGTCCCGGCCCAGATCACGTGAGTCCCGGCTCTGGTCACGCGAGTCCGACTTGGATCACGCGAGTCCCGGCCCGAATCACGCCAGTTCCGGCCCGAATCACGCGAGTCCCGGCCTCCCGTATCGCGAGCCGACCCTCCAAGTACGTGAGCCGACCCTCCAGACACACGAGCCGACCCTCCAATCACGCGAGTTGACCGTCCAATCACGCGAGTTCCGCCTTCAATCACGAGTCCCGGCCCAGATCACGCGAGTCCCGGCTTGGATCACACGAGTCCCGACCCGGACCACGCGAGTTCCGGCTCGAATCACGCGAGTTCCGGCCTCCGTACCCGCGAGCCGACCGTCCAAGGACGCAAGCCGACTCTCCAAGTACGTGAGCCGACCGTCCGAGTAGGTGAGCCGACCCTCTGAGTACGTGAGCCGACCCTCCCGGCACGCGACCTGACCTCCCGGGCCCGGCTCCGAAGGCTCGGCGACCACCGGTCGCCTGCGTCTTCGCTCACGCGCCCGCGTCAGCGCTCACGCGCCCCCCGTCATCGCTTACGCGCCCGCGTCAGCGCTCATGCGACGGCCGCCCGACAGCTCACGGGCCGCGGTCCGGTAGTTCGATGACCACCGTGCGGCCTTCGTCGTCGTCGTTTGCGGGGGGTGGGGGCATCGGCCCGCCCGGAGGGCGGGCGTCGAGGATGTCCGTCGAGCGCACCAGCCTCAGCGGGGTTCCGGGGGCCGCGCGGAACGGTCTGACCCGGACCCACGTCGTGCACGTGTGCTCGTCGCGCAGGGTGGGGCCGGCTATCGTGCCGATGCGTTCCCGCGACGTTCGCAACCCGGGCATCGACGGCTCCCGGCGGCCGCGGTAGCGGACCTGCCAGCCCGGTGGGTACACGCCGGGTTCGGCATCCTCGGCCGTGGCCATCTCGTCACCCCGCTCGCTCGAACGTCGAAGGGCGCCGGGGGCTGGGGCGTGGCGTCCAGCCTAAGCCCGGGCGGGGCTCGGCGGGCTCGGCCAGGTGGGTGGTTCCGTCGGAGCAGTCCATTGAGGACGGACGTTACTCGGATGGTGGGCGCCGGGGTTCGATGCCGACGACGTCGCTGTCCGGCACCCAGACCGGTGGGCCGTCGCCCAGCGGGGCCAGCGGGATCGTTTCCAGGCCCGTGCGCGGATCCCGCACCGGCGACCCGAGCACCACCCCGGCCGACCAGCCGGGAACCCGCCGGTCCCGGTAGGTGAGGACCCAGCCCACCGGGTACTCGTCGTCCAACGCTTTTGCCGATTCCACCGCACAGCCCCGATTCGTCGACGAACTCTCGTCGCCGTGGTCCGGGGCGATGATCCAGCCTACGTGAGCGCCGCGGCACCGCGGCAGCTCCAGCCGGGTGGTTCCGCCGGTCGCTCGCACCCGCCGGTGATCAGGCCTTGCGGCCCGCCAGCACGAGGGCCGGGTCCAATGCCCGTTCGGCGAGCGCGCGGGCGACGTCGCTCAGCCGGAGGCCGTTGTTGCGCGCGTAGCCCCGCAGCGCGGCGAAGGCGTCGTCCATGGTGAGCCCGCCCGTCACGGCCAGGACGCCCTTCGCCTGCTCGATCGTCACCCGGCTGTTCAACGCGGTCTGCAGCTGCTCGGACATCGTCTCCCCGTGCCGGACGGCCCGCTCCTGGAGGATGCCGATGGTCGCGGTGTCGGCCAGCCCCTGGGCCAGGTAGACGTCGTCGGCCGCGAGCTCGCCCGGCCGGGCGCCGAACAGGTTCAGCGCGCCGATGGTCTGCTTGCGCAGCCGCATCGGCAGCGCGTGCACCGAGGCGAACCCCTCGCGGGCGGCCTCGGCGGCGAACCGCGGCCAGCGGCCGGCCGCCGCGGCGATGTCGGCGACCAGGACCGGGGTCCGGCTCGCGAAGCACTCCACGCACGGGCCCTCGTCGATGCCGAGCTGGAACAGCTCGAGCAGCCGGGCCTGCTCGGTCGACGACGCGAGCACCTGCAGGCTGCCGCGCTCGTCGACGAGCGTCAGGCCGGCCGCGGCGACGTCGAGCAGGTCCACGCACCGCCGCACCAGCGTGTGCAGCAGGTCGGCGACGTCGAAGTCGTCGACGAGGGTGTCGGCCAGTGCGACGAACGTCCGGGTCACCTGTCGTTCACGGTCGGCCATGCCCACCACCTCCTGGTTGTTCGTCGGATGTCTTCACGGTGGCCCCCATCAGGGCTCCCGGTCCAGCCGGAGCCGGCCGGCCACGATGTCGGCGGCGACGTCGAGCAGCGGGCGCCCGTCGGCGAAGGCGTGCGCGCGCATCCGGGCCAGCGCCGCCTCGGCCGGCACGTCGAGCTGCGCGATCAGCATCCCGGTGGCCTGGTGGACCTCCCGGTGCCGCATCCCGGCACCTTCCATCCACCGGCCGTCACCGTCGAGCCACCGGTCGCCGCCGAGCAGGCCGGACAGCGCCAGCGCGGCGATGTCGGCCACCTGCAGGGCCGTCGAGAGCTCGGCGGCGGTGAGCGAGCCCGGCGTCGACCGGTAGGTGTCGAGGGTCGCCACGCGCACGACCCCGATCTGCAGCGGGAAAGTGAACAACGCCGCCACCGGGTGCTCGGCGGCCTGGGCGGCGAACACCGGCCAGGCCGGCGGGAGCCCGGCGGCGAGGTCGGGGTGGAGCACCGGCCCGCCTTGGGAAAACGCTTCGAAACACGGTCCTTCGCCGAGCGAGAACTGCATTTCGGCGAGCGCGGAACTCACCTCGTCGCTCGTGTAGACGACTTCGCGGTGCCCGGCGTCGGCCATCACCGACACCGCGGCGCCGTCGACCGGGAGCAGCTCGACGCAGGCCCGGCACACCCGGCCGACCGTGTCGACGCCGCTGCCCGCCCGGCCGCCGGCGAGGGCGGCCAGGACGCCGCTGCGCAGGGCGTCGAGCTCAGCCACCCACCACACGCCGGCGCATGCGGGCCTCCTCCGGGTCGGTGTCCTGCACCGCCACACCGACTCGGAAAGGACATGGGTCCGGATCAGCTCCGCCACCGCGGCCGCACCGAACCCTACCCCGCTACGTGCGGGTACGCGGCCGACCGGTGCTGGAAGGCCAGGATCGCGGGGTTCACGATGACGCCGTCGCGGATCTCCACGGCGCGCCGCACGGTCTCGTGACCGTCCCATTCGGACGGTCCGCCGAGCACCGGCCGCAGCAGCGGGAGCAGCGCCTCGCTGATCTCCCACGTGGCCGAGTTCCACAGGTAGGACGGGCTGTGGTCGACGGCGTAGTAGGTGATGCCGTCGCCGACCGTGAAAGCCGGGTGGGCGAACGTGGTGGGCTTCGCCCAGCTGAAGCCCATGCCCTCGTCGCAGGAGACGTCGACGATGAGGCTGCCCGGCGCGAACGCGGCGAGGTCTTCCTCGATGAGGAACGTCAGCGGCTCGGCGGTGTCCTGCAGCACGCAGTTGACGACGATGTCGTGCTCGGCGAGGAACCCGGCCAGCGGCACGCGGCCCCGGCCGTTCACCGCGTGGCTGCGCCGGAGGTCGCCCGGGTTGTTCTCGTCGTGCTCGAAGTGCACCATCGTGGCGGAGTGGATCGGCGAGCCGACCGCCGCGATCCCCCGGCCGGTGAGCACGTGCACGTCGTGCACCCCGTGCGCGTTGAGCGCGGTCACCGAACCCCGTGCCGTCGCGCCGAAACCGATCACGACCGCCTTCAGCCGGCGGCCGTAGTCCCCGGTCGCACCGGCCAGCTGCAGCGCGTGCAGCACCGAGCAGTAGCCGGCGAGCTCGTTGTTCTTGTGGAAGACGTGCAGCCCGAACGAGCCGTCGCGGTTCCAGTGGTTCATCGCCTCGAACGCGATCAGCGTCAGCTTGCTGTCGATCGCCAGCTGCGTGAGCCCGGTGTCCTGGACGCAGTGCGGCCAGCCCCACAGCACCTGGCCGGTCCGCAGCTCGGCGACATCCTCCCGCAACGGCTTGGCCAGCAACAGGACGTCGCACTCGGCGACGAGCTGCTCGTGGGTGCGCAGGCCGCCGACGAGGCCGGCCAGCTGTTCGTCCGCGACGCCGAAGTTCTCGCCGTAGCCGTGTTCGAGGAAGATGCGTTCGCGCAGATCGGAATCGATCCGCTCGAAGTGGCGGGGGTGGATGGGAAGCCGGCGTTCGTTCTCTTTCCGTGAACGGGAGACGACGCCGAGGGTGAGCTGGTCCACGAGGGCCCCTTTGGTAGACCCCAGTCTTAACACACAGTGCGTGTAGTGTCTGTGGTGACCGAGAGCATTTCGCGCGCGGGCGCTCGAGCCCGCGCCGTCCTCGGGCGCGTACCGGTCGCGATCGGCGGCCGGGGACGGGAGTCCCGGCATGACGTCGGCCCCCAGCACTGTCACCACCCCCGCGGCCGAGGAGCACGCCCTCCGGCTTCGGTTGAAGCCGAAGGGACCCACGACGGGGTACGTCGACGGCGCGTGGTGGCCGCGCTCGGCCGACCTGGTCGGCGAGCTGCCGGAACTGTTCGCCGTACTGGCCGTCCGGCTGGGCCGGATCGAGCGCGTCACCTTCCACCTCGGCGATTTCGCCGACCCGCCAAGGCGAATCGAGTACGACGGCGAGCGGGTCCGGCTGGAGGGGTTCCGCTCGCAGCGAGCCGGGACGCTCACCGTGATCGGCGCGTCGGACCGCCACCGCGTGACCCTGCTGATCGTTCCCTCGGACGCGAACCCGGAAGCCGCGCACGACGTGCAGATGGCGGCGGCGCACCGGGACGGCACCGACACCGTCGACATGCTGCTGGACCGTCTAAAGTAGACGCCCCGGGAGCGCGAGGCGGAAGATCTTGCGGACCACCGAGCCCAGCTGCCGGGACAGCGATCCCGTGTTGTACGGCAGGTCGTGCCGTTCGCAGATCTCCCGCACCTCGGCGGCGATCCGCGGGTAGCGGTGGCTGGGCAGGTCCGGGAACAGGTGGTGCTCGATCTGGTGGCTGAGGTTGCCCGACAGCACGTGGAACAGCGGGCTGCCGGTGATGTTGGCCGACCCGAGCATCTGACGCAGGTACCACTGGCCCCGGCTCTCGTGCTCGCTCTCCTCCTCGGCGAAAACCTCGGCGCCGTCGGGGAAGTGGCCGCAGAAGATGATCGAGAACGCCCAGAGGTTGCGGAGCACGTTGGCCGTGACGTTCGCCGTCAGGGTCAGCGGCGCGAGCGGGCCGGTGAGCAGCGGGTAGACGACGTAGTCGCGTCCGGCTTGGCGCGCCGTCTTGCGCAGCATCGGCTTCAGCAGCGGGAGGACGTCGCGCCAGCCGCGGCGCCCCTGCACGATCCGGTCGACTTCGAGGTCGTGCAGCATGATCCCGTACTCGAAGAACACCGCCTGCGCCGCGGCGTAGACCGGGTTGCCGAGGTAGTACGGGTGCCACGGCTGGTCCTCGGTGATCCGCAGGATGCCGTAACCGACGTCGCGGTCCTTGTCGAGGATGTTGGTGTAGGTGTGGTGCATGAAGTTGTGCGAGCGGCGCCACTGCTCACCCGGGCACACCATGTCCCACTCGAAGGTCCGCGAGTTCAGCGCCGGGTCCTTCATCCAGTCGTACTGGCCGTGCATGACGTTGTGGCCGATCTCCATGTTGTCGAGGATCTTCGACAGCGTCAGCGCCGCGACGCCGCCGGCCCAGGCGGGCGGGAACCAGCCCGCGAACAACAGCACCCGGCCGGAGACCTCGCAGAACCGTTGCACGGCAACGACGTTGTGGATGTAGTCGGCGTCCTCCGCGCCGAGCTCCCCGGCGACGCGGGTGCGCAGCTTGTCCAGCTCCGTGCCGATCTGCTCGATCTCGACGGGATCGAGCTCCCGGTGCGTGGTGGTCATCGGCGGATCTCCTCGGGCCGTTCGACTGCGGTCGCCTGGGTCCGGGGCGCGCCCCCAGCGTAGGCGCGCGCACCGCGCCCGCGCTCGGCCAGGCGGGTGGTCCCGGATCGTTTCCACCCGCGCCACACGCGCGTAACGTGCCGCGCTCGACCCCGACGCTCGCGCTGTACGGCCCCGACACGACGGTCGTCCTGGAGGCAGTCGTCGCCTTCGCCGGTGCGACGTGATCAGTCCGGGACGGCGGCGCTCACCAAGGCGGCCGCGACCCCGCGAGCGGCCGATTCGGCGCTCGGGTCGCGGTCCATCCACGCGCTGATCCCGGCGCCGTCGTAGAGCAGCACCAGCTGTTGCGCGAGCAGCTTCGGGTCCGTCGCGCGCGCCTGCTGGGCGAGGTCGAAGAACAGGTCGTGCAGCCAGGTGCGGTAGTCGGCGGCGGTCTCCTCGACCACGCCGCCCGGCGCGGCGTCGGCACTCGCGCTGACGAACGCGCAGCCCCGGAACCCCGGCTCGGTGAACGACAAGCCCTGTACCTCGAAGGCGCCGACGAGACGCTCTTTCGGCGTGGCGTAACGGGTTTCGAGTTCGCGGGCCATCCGGTCGGCCGTGGCGGCGTGCCGCGCCTCCAGGTACGCGCGGACGAGGCCGTCCTTGCTGCCGAACGCGCTGTAGAGCGTCGCCTTGGCGACGCCGGCGTGCTCGATGACCCGGTCGATGCCGACGGACTGCACGCCCTCGGCGTAGAACAGCTCGTCGGCGGCGGCCAGCAGCCGCGCTCGCGCGGCCGCGCTGCGTTCCCGGGGTGACGGCGCCTTCTCGGACATGCGCAAACCATAGCAGACAGGTCGGTCTGTCTGCGCTGAGGCGAGCGTCACCCTTGACGCATCCAGACCGGTCTGTCTAGGTTGATTCTTGCCAGACAGACCGGTCTGGATGACGACTTCGGAAGGTGCCGACCATGTCCGCTCAGCCTGCTACCGCCCTGGTCACCGGCGCGACGTCCGGGATCGGCAAAGCCGTGGCGAAGAAGCTGGCCGCCGACGGGCTGACCGTCATCGCGGTCGGCCGCAACGCCCGCCGCGGCGCCGAGACCGTCGAGGAGATCACCGCCGCGGGTGGCCGGGCCCGGTTCGTCGAGGCCGATCTCGAGGACCCGGCCGCCATCGAGCGGCTCGCGGCCGACGTCGGCGACGTCGACGTCCTGGTCAACAACGCCGGCCAGTCGGTCTGGGCGCCGACCGAGGACCTGAAGCTCGCCGACTACGACGCGATGTTCGCCGGCAACGTCCGTGCGCCGTTCCTGCTGGTGGCCGCGTTCGCCCCGGCGATGGCGGCCCGGGGGTCGGGCAGCGTGATCTCGCTGGGCAGCATGGCGGGCAGCGTCGGCCTGGTGAACGGCGCCGCGTACGGCGCGACCAAGGCGGCGCTCGCCGCCCTGACTCGCGGCTGGGCGGCCGAGTACAGCGGCCGGGGCGTCCGCTTCAACACCGTCGCGCCGGGCCCGGTGTACACCCGCCCGGAGGCCCGCGACCTGTTCGACGCGCTCGCCGAGACGACCGCGATGAAGCGGGCCGCCGACCCGGCGGAGATCGCCGAAGTGGTGGCGTTCCTGGCGTCCCCGAAGGCCAGTTACGTCACGGGCGCGACCATCGCCGCCGACGGCGGCCGCACCGCCATCTGAAGACAGGAGCACGAACCATGGATTACGCACCCAGCCCCAGTGACCGCGTTCGCGAGCAGGTTGACCGGTACGAAGCCACCGGTGGCCGTGAGGGCGGGACGCTCGAAGGCCAGCCCGTCGTCATCCTCACCACCACCGGCGCCAAGACCGGCAAGGTCCGCAAGACCCCGCTGATCCGGATCGAGCACGACGGCGTCTACGCCGTGGTCGCGTCCGCCGGGGGTGCGCCCGAGCACCCCGCCTGGTACCGGAACGTCCTCGCCGATCCCCTCGTGCGCGTGCAGGACCACGACGACGTCCTCGCCGTCCGCGCGCGCGAAGTGCACGGTGCGGAGAAAGACCGCTGGTGGCGGATCGCGGAGACCTTCTGGCCGCACTTCCCGGAGTACCGCGAGAAAGCAGCCGGTCGCGAGATCCCCATCGTCGTCCTGGAACGACGGTGATCAGCAGATCGCGACGGCCAGGGTCGTGTCGCTCTGGCCGTAGTAGGCGAACCACCGGCCGCGGAAGTGCACCAGGCCCTCGACGAACGTGACGTTCGAGACCATCCCGTGGGTGTCCTCGAAGCTCGTCGGGCGCAGCCACGGCTCGGTTGTGCGCGCGACGACCGTCGCCGGATCCGCTGCGGCCACGGCGATCTGGCCGCAGCGGTAGTGGACCTCGGTGGGCGACGTCGCGGTCGCGCCGTTGGTCAGGAACACCAGCAGGCCGTCGTCGGTGCGGACCGGCGGGGCGCCGATCTCGACCAGGGTCGCGTCCCACTCGCCCGGGGTCGGCGTGTGCATCGGGTGCTCGTCGCCGGCGACCGGCGTCCAGTGCAGCAGGTCCGCCGACGTCGCCGCGTGGATCGTGCCTTCGCCGAACCACATCCAGTAGCGGCCGCCGAGCTTCTCCGGGTGGATGACGCCGGCCTTGCTCCACGGCTTGTCCGGCCCGTAAGGCAAGGTTCGCCAGGTGTTGAAGCCCGGGAACAGCGGACCGTGCTTCGTCCAGGTGCGCAGATCGGCCGACGTCGCCAGGCACAGCTGGGCCTGCGCGCCGTCGAAGCCGGTGTACGTCAGGTAGTACGTCTCGCCGACCCGCGTGATCCGCGGGTCTTCGCACCCGGCCCGCTCGTAGTCGTGCGCGGGGACCAGAACCGGGTCGTCTTCGCGGTCGAACCGGATGCCATCCGCGCTCCAGGCGAGGCCGATGCGGGAGACGCGGTCGGCCGCGTGCGCGCGGTAGAGCAGCGCGACGCGGTCGCCGACGACGATCGCGGCCGGGTTGTAGAGGTTCGCCGACTCCCAGCCGGTACCGCGCGGGCGCAGGATCGGGTTGGCCGGGCTCGGCTCGAACGGCCCGAGCGGGAACGTCGCGGTCACCGGTCGAGCAGCGCTTCGGCGATCAGCGCCTGGGTGATCTTCTGCAGCGGCGGCGCCGCGTACGACAGCAGCTGGATCATCCCGACGTAGAGCAGGTCGTGCTCGGGGTCGACCCAGAACCAGGTGCCCGCGGCGCCGTCCCACTGGTAGGTGCCGCGCCCGACCGGGGCGCCGGCCAGGGCCGGGTCGTGGAACACCGCGCCGTCGTAGCCGTAGCCGAACCCGGGCCGCAGGTCCATGTGCCCGGCGTGGAAACCCTTCTCCAGCAAGGATTCCGGCAGCTGGTTCGACATCTGCGCGGCGAGAGCTTCTTCGCTGACGATCCGGCGGCCGTGCCACTCGCCGCGGTTCAGCAGCAGCTGGGCGAACTTCGCGTAGTCGCCGATCGTGGAGACCAGGCCCATGCCGCCCATCGCCGCCGCGGGCGGGGTGGCGGAGTCGCGGTAGAGCGGGTTCCGGATCGGCAGCAGCCGGACCGGGCCGCCGGTGAAGTGCAGTGCCGCCCGCCGCCGGCGTTTCTCCGGCGGGGTGTGGAACGCGGTGTCGGTCATGCCCAGCGGCTCGAAGATGTGCTCCCGGAAGAAGTCCGGCAGCGACTGGCCGCTGAGCCGCTCGATGATCGCGCCCTGCAGGTCCATCGACAGGCTGTAGCGCCAGCTCGTCCCCGGCTGGTAGGCCAGCGGGAGCCGGCTCACGCGCGCCACGAAGTCGTCGAGGCTCGTGGCCCGGAACGGCCGTTCGGCGCGGTAGAGCCGGGTCATCGGGTCGGCCTTGTCCCAGCCGTAGGCGAACCCCGCGGTGTGCGTCAGCAGCTCGAGCATCGTCGGCGGGTGCACCGGGTCGGCGAGCACCGGGCGGCCGCGGTCGTCGAACCCGGTGACGACGCGCAGGTCCTGCAGCTCGGGCAGGTGCTCGGCGATGGCGTCGGCCGGCTTCCAGAGCCCGCGGTCGGCGAGGATGGACATGGCCAGGCCGGTGACGGGTTTCGTCATCGAGAAGATCCGGAAGATCGTGTCGGTCCGCAGCGGCTTGCGCGGGAACCGGCGGTCGCGGCCCAGCACCGTGGTGCGCACGACCTCGCCGTGGCGCGCCACCAGCGTGACGGCGCCGGCGATCACGCCGTCGTCGACCTGCCGCTGCACGGCGGCGTCGACGCGGTCCAGTCCGGCCGGCGAGAGGCCGGCGTCTTCGGGGGTCACGCGTCCATCCTCGACGGCGCGAGCCCGCCCAGCCACTTCAGCGACGGCTTGGGCGTGCGCGCGAACGTCGTGCGGTCGACGGCGACCAGGCCGAACGTCGGACCCCAGTGGCCCCACTCCCAGTTGTCGAGCAGGCTCCAGTGGAAGTAGCCGCGGACGTCGGCGCCGTCGGCCATCGCTTCGCGCAACGACTCCAGCGCTCCGGTCGTGTAGGCGACGCGCCGGTCGTCGTCCGCCGTCGCGACGCCGTTTTCGGTGACGATGATCGGGACGTCGCGGGCCACGCGCGCCACCCGTCGCACGGCTCCGCCCAGGGCGCCGGGCGTGTACTCCCAGCCGGTCTGCGTGCGCTCGGCCGCCGGGTTTTCGGCCACCGTGCCGTCCGCGCGCAGCCGGCCGCCGGTGTAGGTCTGGACGCCGACGAAGTCGTCGCCCGCGCTCGCCCGCAGGAAGACCTGGTCGCGGGGCTCGGCGTAAGCCTCCAGCGCCGCCTCGGCGCCGGGTTCGGCCTGGTAGTCCTGCACCGAGACGCCCCAGCCCACGAGCAGGCCCGGGTGGTTCGCCCGCAGTCGGTCCACAGTGGACCGGTGGACCGCGATCATCGCCGCCGTCGTCGCCGCGTCCGGTTCGGGCAGGCCGTGGGCCAGCTCCCCGGCCGCCGTCAGCTTCGGGAAGATGGCGACGATGTTGGGCTCGTTGATGGTCTCCACACGCTCGACGCCGGCGTCGAGGACGGGCGCGAGCGCGTCGACGTACCGCAGGAACCGGTCCACGGCATCGGGTCGCAGCCAGCCGCCGGCCGCGGAGAACCACAGCGGCAGCGTGAAGTGGTGCAGTGTCGCCAGGGGCCGCAGCCCGCGTTCGCGCGCGCCTTCGACGATCCGGCGGTAGTGCGCGACAGCGGCGTGCGAGACGTGGCCGTCGGCCGGTTCGACGCGGGACCACTCGATGCCGAAGCGGTAGTCGGTGAACCCCGCGCCCGCGGCGAGGTCCAGGTCCTCGGGCCAGCGGTGGTAGCTGTCGACGGCGTCGCCGCAGCGCTCGGCGACCGGCGAGTCCGGCCGGTTCTCGCGGTACCACCAGTCGCTGGCGACGTTGCCGCCTTCGGTCTGGTGGGCGCCGGTCGCGACGCCCCAGAGGAAACCGGGCGGGAAGGTCATCGCACACTCCTGATGCCGAGGACGACGGCGGCCGCGGCCACCGCCAGGACGAGGGCGACCACGAAGATCGCCAGGTAGCCGGCCGCGCCGGCGAGCAGGCCGCCGGCGATCGGCGCGACGACGCCGGGCAGCGTCGAGCCGATGCTCAGCACGCCGAGGTCGCGCGCGGCCGTGTCGGGATCGGGCAGCACCGCGACCATCAGGGCCTGGTCGACCGCCAGGTACGCGCCCAGCGTCAGCCCGACGATCCCGAAGAACACCAGCTCGGTGCCCAGCCCCGGCGCGACGAGCAGCGGGACCAGGCCGAGCGCCAGCAGCACCGGCGCCCCGCCGACCACCGGTTTCAGCCGGCCGAGCCGGTCGGCCAGCACCCCCGCGACGATCACCGAGACGGCCGAGAGCACGCCCACCAGCAGCGTCGCCAGGCCGACGACCCGGCCGGCTTCGGCGGTGGGCAGGCCCAGGTAGTCGGTGAGCAGGTAGAGCTGGAACGTCGTGATCATCAGGATCGCCAAGATGAACAGGAACCGCCCGGTGAACGCGAGCCAGAAGTCGCGCGACGCCGGGAGCGCCAGGTCGCGCCGGGCGATCCGCCGGGGCTCGTCCCGGTTGTCGCGCCCGGGTACGGCGAGCGCGAGGACGACCGCGACGAGCACCATCAGCCACGGGACGACGATCAGCCCGCGCGCCGGCGTCGTCACCAGCGCGCCCGCCACGACCCCGCCGGCGGTCTGCCCGAGCAGGAAGCCGAAGCCGGCGAACGCCGACGCCCGGCCGACCGAGCCGGCCGGCACGTGGTCGGGGATCAGCGCCGACAACGCGGCCACCCACGTCCCGACGCCGAGCTGGAAGACCGCGTAACAGGCACCGACCAGCACGAGATCGCTGGTGAGCCCGGCCGCGGTGAGCGCCACTGCGGCCAGCAGGGCCGAGCCGAGCAGCCACGGCGACCGCCGGCCCAGCCGGCTGCGCGTCCGGTCCGAGAGGAGCCCGCCGAGCACGGTGCCGGCGGCGCTGGTCACCGCGCCGGCCACGGCGTAGGCGGTGAAGACGCCGACCTTGTGCGCGGGGGTGACGCCGGCCAGCAGGGCCGCGAGCAGGGTGCCGCTCGCCGCGCCCGGCGCGGCCCAGGCCAGCTGGCCGAGCAGCAGCAACGGCCCGAGGCGGCCCAGCCGCAAGGCGCGCGCGTCGATCATCGGCGATCTCTCCACGGCGAGGACGGTACACGAAAACCCAGCGATGCTGTGTTTTCAATTTCCCGGTACCGTCGGCCCATGCCCGAACCGACACGTCGCGGCCCGTACGCCAAGGGGATCGCCCGGCGGCAGCAGATCCTGCGCGAGGCGCTGGCCGCCTACGCCGAGAGCGACAGCACCGGGCCGTCGCTGCGGGCCATCGCGAAGCGGACCGGGCTGAGCGAACGCGGGCTGCTGCACTACTTCCCGGCCCGTGACGAGCTGTTCGTGGCGATCCTCGCCGAGCGCGACGCGGCCGACCGCGCGAGCTTCGACCCGGACGGCCCCCTCGACGACCTCGCCGCGGTGACCGCGCACACCGCCAAGACGCCCGGCCTCGTCCGGCTCTTCCTCGAGATGACCGCGGCCGCGCCCGACCCCGAACACGCCGCCCACGGGTTCTTCACGCGCCGCTACCGCGAGCTGCGCGAGATCCTCGCCCGCAAGTTCACCCGGTCACCGCGGCCCGAGACGCCGCCGGTCGACGCGGACTTCGCCGCGCGGGTGCTGATCGCGGCGTCCGACGGCCTGCAGGCGCAGTGGCTGCTCGACCCGTCGATCGACCTCGAGGACGACCTCGACCGCCTCGCCCGGCTCCTCCAGGCGGCCCGGTGAACACCCCGCCGCCGGGCTTCGTGGTGCTGGAGTCGTCGCCGTTCTCGGGGCTGGTGGGACCACTGCACGTCAACGACGCCGGAGTGCTCGGGGTCCACGTCCGCGACGAGCACCGCAACACGCTCGGCACGGCCCACGGCGGCTTCCTGATGACGCTGGCCGACATCGCCGCCGGCCGCACCGCGCGCCACGCGATCGGCGAGGGCGCGGTGGTCCGCACGGTCAGCTCGACGGTCGACTTCCTCTCCGCGGCCGCGGTCGGCAGCTGGCTGGAAGTGGCCACGACGGTGGACCGCGTCGGCCGCCGCGCGGTCTTCACGTCGTGCCGGGTGACGTCGGCGGGAACGACCGTCGCGCGGGCCAGTTTCGTCCTGCTCCGCGGCTAGGCGGTGTCCTGCAAGTCAAGCTCGCGGTCTTCGCGCCCAGGCGGCCCCTGACGGCACGGGCGGGATCACCCGAGTACGGCCCAGTACGAGGGTGACCCGCCCGCGCCGTCAGGAACCACCTGGATCACGAAGCCCATCGAGCAGACTTGCAGGACACCGCCTAGTCGTCAGAGCCAGTCGCGACGGCGGAAAATACCGAACAGCAACGCCGACAACAGCACGATCGCCAGCGTCGACATCCAGAAACCGAGCGAGCTCCCGCTGCCCGGATACGGCACGTTCTGGCCGAAGAAGCCGGTCACCGCGGTCGGGACGGCGATCACCGCGGCCCAGCCCGTCACCTTCTTCATGATCAGGTTGAGCCGGTTGCTCTGCAGGTTCAGCTGCGTCTCGCGAATCGTGGAAACCAGCTCCCGCAACGACTCCGTCCACTCCGACGCGCGCAGCACGTGGTCGTAGACGTCCTGGAAGTACGGCGCGGTCGCCTCGTCGAAGAACGGCTGGTCGCGGCGCATCAGCGCGTTCACGACCTCCCGCATCGGCAGCACCACCCGGCGCAGCGCGGTCAGGCTCTTGCGCAGCCGGAACGAGCGCCGCTGCAGCTCGGCCTGGTCGGGGCGGTCGTCGAAGACCAGGTCCTCCAGGCGTTCGATCTCGTCGTCGAGAGCTTGCACGGCTTCGAAGTGCCCGTCCACGACGTAGTCGAGCAGGCCGTGCAGCAGGTACGCCACGCCCGAGCCGGCCAGGTCCTTCGCGGCGTCCCAGCGCGCGACGACGGCGTCCATGGCGAACCGGTCGTCCTTGCGGACGGTCACCAGCGCGCGCGGCATCACGAACGCGGCCAGCTCCGACGTCCGCACCCGGCCGTTCTCCTGGTCGAACTCGGCCGAATACGCGGTCAGGAACGCGTGCCGGTCGTAGCGGTCCAGCTTGGGGCGCTGGTGCTCGTGGACGGCGTCCTCCACGGCCAGGCGGTGCAGCCCGAACTCCGCCGTCAGCGCGGCGAGGTCCGCTTCCGTCGGCTCGCACAGGTCGACCCACACGATCGTGTCCTCGTCGGCGAGGAAATCCGACACCTGCTCGACCGGAAAACCCTCCTTCTTCAGTTCGCCGCCGCGGTAGGCCCTGGTCATCGTCATTTCCCCGGACTACCCCGGTGCCGCGCCGATCACACCGCTCCCCCTTTCGTGAATAACGCACCAACTGCGGTGCGCGGGTACCCC
Source organism: Amycolatopsis sp. NBC_01286 (assembly GCF_035982555.1). NCBI lineage: Bacteria > Bacillati > Actinomycetota > Actinomycetes > Pseudonocardiales > Pseudonocardiaceae > Amycolatopsis > Amycolatopsis sp. NBC_01286. The sequence goes on along the minus strand of NZ_CP108428.1, from coordinate 4,433,500 downwards.
CATCGGGATTACCCCTCGCGACGGGAAACCCGGCCGGGGCCACCGGCTACTGTCAGCACCACAAGTGACGTCGCAAGGAGAAACCGTGGTAGCGGAAAGCGGGCCGGTCCACCGGCTGGCCGAGGTGTTCGAAACGGACCGCGACCGGCTGGTCGGCCGCTGGGCCGAGCTGGCCGGGTCGGCGTTGCGCGGGCGGCTGACGACCACCGAGCTCGAGCGTGACCTGCGCGAGCTGTACACCGCGATCGCCGCCGTGATCACCCTGGACGGTGGTCTGGACCGGTCCGAGTTCACCGAGCTCAAGGCGCAGCTGGCCGACCTCTCCCGCAGCCGGGCCCGCCAGGGTTTCAGCCCCTCCGAGACCGCCGCGGGCGTCTTCGCCCTCAAGCAGGCCGTGTCCGAGCTGACCGAGAACGCCGCCGACCCCCAGGTGTTCCGCGAGGTGCTGGCGTTTTCCTCCTTGCTGGACACCCTCGGGCTGTGGACGTTCGAGACCTACGCCGCCGCCCGCGAGGAGATCATCCGGGAGCAGTCCGAGCAGCTGCTCGAGCTGACCACGCCGGTGGTCAAGCTCTGGGAAGGCGTGCTGGCCGTGCCGCTGGTGGGCACCCTGGACTCCGCGCGCACCCAGGTCGTGATGGAGAAGCTGCTGGAGGCGCTGGTCGAGACCGGCTCGGAGCACGCGATCGTCGACATCACCGGCGTGCTCGCCGTCGACACCCAGGTCGCCCAGCACCTGCTCAAGACCGTCGTGGCGGCGCGGCTGATGGGCGCCGAATGCATCATCTCGGGCATCCGGCCGCAGATCGCGCAGACGATCGTCGCGCTCGGGATCGAGTTCGGCGACATCACCACCAAGGCCACGCTGGCCGACGCGCTCCGCCACGCCCTGCAGCGTGACGGCGTCGTCGTGACCCGTACCCGCGAGCGGACGCGCTGATGGACCGGGTCCCCATCCTGAAGATCGGCGACATGCTGCTGGTCTCCATCCAGATCGACCTGCAGGACCAGAGCGTGCTGGCCCTGCAGGAGGATCTCGCGGAGAAGATCAGCACGACCGGCGCGTCCGGGGTGGTCATCGACATCTCCGCGGTCGAGATCGTCGACTCGTTCATCGGCCGGATGTTCGCGACCATCGCTTCGCTGTCGAAGCTGTTCGACGCCGAGACCGTCGTCGTCGGCATGCGCCCGGCCGTGGCGATCACCCTGGTCGAGCTGGGTCTGACGCTGGGTGGCGTGCGCACGGCGCTCGACCTCGAGCGCGGGATCAAGGTGCTCGACTCACTCGCCGCCCGGCGCGCCGGGACCACGGCCGGCCCGGACGAGGAACCCGTTCCGGTGACGGGATGACCGACCCCGGCAGAACGGACGAGCAGGTGATCCGGGCGGACGAGGACGTCGTCCGCGTCCGCCAGCTCGTCCGCGCCTACGCGCTGCAGGTCAAGCTGTCCCTGGTGGACCAGACCAAGCTGGTCACCGCGACCAGCGAGCTCGCGCGCAACACCCTGATCTACGGCGGTGGCGGGACGGCCCGCGTCGAGGAGATCACCGACGGCCGCCGCAAGGGCGTCCGGGCGCACTTCCACGACGACGGCCCCGGCATCCCGGACGTCACCGTCGCCCTGGCCGACGGCTGGAGCAGCGGCAAGGGCATGGGCCTCGGGCTCGGCGGCGCGAAGCGCCTGGTGGACCAGTTCGACCTGGACACCGAGGTCGGCCGCGGGACGGACATCACCGTCGTCAAGTGGGCGCGATGACCACCGCCGGTTCCCTTCCCGTCACCGAGGACTTCGCCTGGATCCGGGTCGAAGACGAGACGGCGCACGGCCGGGCCCGGCGCGCCGCCGCCACGCTCGCCGGCCAGCTCGGCTTCGGCGAGGTCCGGGTAGCCGAGATCGGGCTGGCCGTCACCGAGCTCGCGACGAACCTCACCAAGCACGCCGTCGAAGGCGTCGTGGTCGTCCGGTCCGTCCGGGGCGTCAGCGAGGCCGCCGTCGAGGTCGTCGCGATCGACCGCGGCCCCGGCATGGCCGACGCCGTCGCCGCCGGCCAGGACGGCGAGTCCACCGCCGGCACGCTCGGGATCGGCATGGGGGCCGTGCGCCGGCTCGCCGACGTGGCCTCGGTGCTCTCCGAGCCCGGCCACGGCACCGTCGTCACCGCGCGGTTCCACCCCCGGCGCGGCCCGCTCGCCGAGATCCCCGAGACCGGCTTCGCCGGGATCACCCGGCCGATCGGCGGCGAAGAAGTCTGCGGCGACGCCTACGCTGTGCACCACGAGCCCGGCCGGCTCCGGCTGATGATGTGTGACGGATCGGGCCACGGCCCGCTGGCGGCCGCGGCGTCCCGCGCCGCCGCCGACGTTTTCCGCGAGCACGCGACCGAGCCGCCGGAGGCAGTGGTGAAGCACATCCACGAGGCCCTGCGCCGGACCCGCGGCGGCGCGGTCGCGGTGGCGGACGTCGACACCGCGGCCGGCACCGTCCGGTTCGCCGGCCTGGGCAACATCGCCGGCTGCGTCGTGGCCGGCGGGCGCAAGCAGGGCATGATCTCCGCACCCGGCGTCGCCGGGCACCAGGCCCGCACGATCCGCGCGTTCGACTACCCGCTGCCGCCCGGCTCGACGGTGGTCCTGCACTCCGACGGCCTCACCGAGCGGTGGAGCGTCGACGGCCGCGAACGGCTGTTCGCCGCCACTCCCCTGGCGATCGCGGCGGCGCTGCTGCGCGACGCCGGGATCCGCCACGACGACGCCGGCGTGCTGGTCGGCAAGCCCCGCCCATGACCACCCGGCAGCGCGACGAGCTGATCCGGTTGCCGGTCGGCGCGGAACCGGACGTCTTCACGATCCGCCGGTGCGGCCGCGAGGTGGCCGAAGCGGTGGGCTTGGAGAGCCAGGACCAGATCCGGGTCGCCACCGTGCTCAGCGACATCGGGCGTGACCTCGTCCACGCCGGGGTGCAGGCCACCGTCCGGTTCCTCCTCAAGGACGCGCCGCCCGCGCTCGTCGTCGAGTTCGGCTGGCCCGGCGGCCCGGCCGACGCCGTGCTCAGGTCCGGCCGGGCCACCGCGGACCGGCTGATGGACGACGTGCGCGTCACCCGCGAGGCGGACCGCAACGTCGTCGCGCTGCACAAGCTGCGCTCCCCCGCGGCGAAGACGCCCACGGCCGCCGACCTCGACCGGCTGCGCGAAGCACTGGCGCTGCGCGGGGTGAGCACCCCGATGGACGAGCTGCGGGCGCAGAACCAGGAGCTGATCGAAACCCTGGAGAGCCTCGAAGCGAAGAGCCAGGAGCTGATGCGGGTCAACGAGGAGCTCGAAGAGACCAACCACGGGGTCGTCGCGCTGTACAAGGAACTCTCCGAAGAGCTCGAGGAAACGAACCGCGGGGTCGTCGCCCTCTACGCCGAGCTCAACGAGAAGTCGAGCCAGCTCAAGGCGGCCAGCGAGGCGAAGACCCGGTTCTGGTCGAACATCAGCCACGAGCTGCGGGCGCCGATCAACTCCGTCATCGGCCTCGCCCGCCTGCTGACCGGCCCCGGCGCGGATCCGCTCACCGACGACCAGCGCCGTCAGGTGAGCCTGGTCAACGACGCCGGGTCGACGCTGCTTTCCCTGGTCAACGAGCTGCTCGACACCGCGAAGGCCGAGTCCGGCCGGCTGGTCGCGCAGCCGACCCAGGTCGACCTGACCGCCGTCTGCCTCCAGCTGCGGGGCGCCCTGCGCTCGACGGTGACCTCGCCCGAGGTCAAGCTGGTGATCGAAGACCCCGGCCCGGAACCGCAGCTGGTCACCGACGAGACGATGCTCGTCCGCATCCTGCGCAACCTGCTGTCCAACAGCCTCAAGTTCACCGAGCGCGGCGAGGTCCGGCTGCGGATCGACGCCGACGGCGGCGACGTCCGGTTCACCGTCACCGACACGGGCATCGGCATCCCGGCCGACCAGCAGGACCGCGTCTTCGAGGAGTTCCACCAGGTCCACAACGACCTGCAGGCCGGGGCCCCGGGCACCGGGCTCGGCCTGCCCTACGCGCGCCGGCTCGCGGAGATCCTGGGCGGCGGGCTGACGCTGGCCAGCGAGCACGGGTCGGGCACCACCGTCGTGCTCCGGCTGCCGCGTCCCGACCCGAGCCGGCCCTCGCCCGCCCGCGTCGACTCGCTGCTGATCGTGGACGACGACGCCGACTTCCGGGACCGGCTCGCCCGGCTGGTCCACGGCGTCGCCGCCGACGTCCGGCACGCCGCGGACGGGCGGGAGGCCATTGAAGCCCTCGACGAGCACCGGCCGGGCCTGATCTTCCTCGACCTGCTCATGCCCGGGATGAACGGCAAGGAGGTGCTCCAGGTGCTGCGGGAGAAACCCGGCCTGCGGGACATCCCGGTCGTCGTGGTCACCTCGTCGCCGCCGGACGGGCTGGACCTGACCGGGGCCGGTCTCCGCGCGGGCCTGCTGCTCAAGTCGCAGGTCACGCCGGAAACCCTCCGGCTCGCCATCGGTGAAGCGTTCGCGGTCGTGGCGAGGACGGTGACCGGATGAGCACCCCCGGCGAACCCGGCCGGGCCAGCATCCTGGTCGTCGACGACCTCGAGGCCAGCCGGTACCTGACCAGCAGCTGGCTGCGCCGCAACGGCTACCGCGTCACCGAGGCCCGCACCGGCCGGGAGGCGCTGACCGCCATCGCCGCCGAGGAGCTGGACATCGTCCTGCTGGACGTCAACCTGCCGGACATGAGCGGGTTCGACGTCTGCGAGCGGATCAAGGGCGACCCGCGCACGGCCGCGATGCCGGTCATCCACATCTCCGCCACGGCCATCGAGGTCGAGGACCGCACCACCGGCCTCGACCGCGGCGCGGACGGGTACCTGATCGAGCCGGTCGACCCCGGCGAGCTGGTGGCCACCGTCGAGGCCGCCCTGCGGTACTACCGGGCCCGGACCCACGCCGAGCGGCTGGCGCTGCGGCTGGGCCGGCTGACCCGCGCCACCCTCGCGATGAACAGCGCCCGCACGTTCGACGACGTCCTCGCCGCGGCCGCCACCGGGGCGGCGACGATCTTCGAGGGCCCGGCCTCGGTCGTCAGCGCGAGCCACCGCGGCCAGGTGCGCTCCGCCACCACCGAGGACGCCGCCGAGGTCCCGGTCGTCCACGCGGACACCCCGCGCGCGCTGGAGCAGGCCACCAAGGCGGTGGCCGCCGACGCGCCGGCGTCCTCGGTCTTCCCGTCCCCGGACGGGCTTTCGCTGGTGGCGCTGGTCTACCCGAACCCGTCCCGGCTGCCCGTCGCGATCACCGTGGCGGCGCGCGGGATCAAGTCCGAGGACGACCGCAACCTGCTGCTGCAGCTGGGCCAGGCGACCGCGCTGGCGTGCGAGGCGATGCGGACGTTCTCCGAAGAGCACCAGCTCGCGCTGACGCTGCAGCAGAGCCTGCTGCCCCGCGAGCTCCCGGCCCGGCCCGAGCTGGAGATGGCCGCGCGCTACGCCCCCGCGAGCGACAACGCGGAGATCGGCGGCGACTTCTACGAGGTCTCCGACATCGGCGGCCGCCTGCTGATCGCCGTCGGCGACGTCGTCGGGCACTCCATCGAGGCGGCCACGGTGATGGGCGAGGTCAGGCACGCCCTGCGCGCGTACGCGGTGGAGGGGCACGGGCCGGTCGAGATCCTGGACCTGCTGGACGCCATGCTGCGCCGCTACCACCCGCGCAGCCTCACCACGCTCTGCCTGGTCGTGCTGGACCCCGCGTCGGGCGCACTGGAGATCGCCAGCGCGGGCCACATCCCACCCCTGCTGGCCGACGCGGCCGGGGCCCGGTACGTCGAGGTCGCGGGGCCCCTGCTCGGCATCGGCCTGCCCCGCCCGCCGGCGACGGCCCTGACCCTCGACCGCGGCACGCTGGTGCTGCTGGTCACGGACGGCCTGATCGAGCGCCGAGGCAGCGTCATCGACGACGGCATGGACCTGCTCCGCACGGCGGTCACCCACGACGCGGAGCTGGAGACGCTGTGCGACACGCTGCTGGACCGCTTCGGCGAAGCCGCGGAGGACGACATCGCGCTGCTGGCCTTCCGGCGGCGGTGAGGAGTCAGGCGCTCGCGGTGTAGCGGTGCGCGTTCTCCGCCTTCGCCGCCGCCGCGCCCAGGTGGACCACCACCCGGCACTGCGGATCGCCGACCGCGATGCGCTCCTCCAGCGTCACCGCCGACTCGCCGACGTTGCGAGCCGCGATGCCGCCGAGACCCGGGGCTACCGCCTCGATCCTCGGCGACGGTGAGAGGTCAGGCGGTCGCGGTGTAGCGATGCGCGTTCTCCGCCTTCTTCGCCGCCCCACCCAAGGTGGACTACCACCCGGCACTGCGGTCGCCCACTGCGATGCGCTCCTCCAGTGTCACCGTCGACGCGGGCCGCGATGCCGCCAAGACCCGGGGCCACCGCCTCGATCCCCGGCGCCGCCGAGGAGTCAGGCGCTCGCGGTGTAGCGGTGCGCGTTCTCCGCCTTCGCCGCCGCCGCGCCCAGGTGGACCACCACCCGGCACTGCGGATCGCCCACCGCGATGCGCTCCTCCAGCGTCACCGCCGACTCGCCGACGTTGCGGGCCGCGATGCCGCCGAACACCGACGACGTCATGCGGCACAACGACGGCGACTGGCGCACCGCCGCGCCGAACGGGCAGTCGGAGTTGACGAACACCAGGCGGTCGCCGGTGATCTCGACGACCTGGAACGTGCCGCCGATCGCCGCCTTCAGCCGGACCAGGCACTCGGCGATCTGCTCGGGCGCCAGCTGGGCCGCCTGCGTGGCGATGGCGTCGCGGTACTCCTGCTCCATCTGGCCGCCGATGTCGGCCGCGACCTGGGCGATCGCGCGCTGCGCGGCTTCCGGGCCCTGCTGCTGCTCGACGGCCGTCGACAACTGGACGACCAGGGCGCGCAGGAAGCTTTCGCGGCCGAACCCGCCCTCGGGGCGGGCCTCGGACATGGCGGGCAGCGGGCTGACGCGGCGCGCGGGCAGGTCGAGCGTCAGCTCCACCGGCCGGACCACGGGCAGCACCGACCGCACGAACTTCCCGCCGGCGCGCTTCGCGGCCACCGCGAGCTCGGAGGAGAACTGCGATACGAGCCACAGGCCACGCCCGCGGTACTGCTCCGCCGTCGGCGCCTCCCGCGGCAGCGTGAACGCCTCACCCATGTCGTGCACTTCGAGCACCGGCCGGACCTCGGTCCACTGGAGCGACACCCAGATGTCGCCGCGGCCGTGGTCGTAGGCGTTCGCGAGCAGCTCCGCGACGATCAACGCGGCGTCGTCGATCTGCTCGGCCTGGTCCACCGCGTGGCGGCTGAGGTAGGCGGTGATCTCGCGGCGCAGCAGCGACGCGGAGGCGCGGTCCTGCCGGTCAAGGAACCAATCCACGCCAGGACCTCCTCAGTCGCCGCCTCCACACGGTACGCGGCTTCGCGGCCTCCGGAGCGGCGCCGCCGACGGCCCCGGCTGCTACGGTCGTGTCAATACGGTTGAGACACCAGCCGTGGTTCCGTCATGCGTGATCCCGCGCTGACCCCCCGGAGGAGTCCACCCGTGATCGAAGGCCCGCCAGCCCGCGTCAACTTCGCGCTCGAGCTGACGTCCACTGGCGCCGCGACGGTGCTGAAGGCGGCCGGCGAGATCGACGCGTCCGTCTCCGGCGAGCTGCGCGACCGGCTCGCGACGGCGATCGAGTCCGGGACCCCGGTGATCGCCGACCTGACCGACGTGACGTTCTGCGACTCCACCGGATTGACGGCACTGATCCACGCCCACCGCGCCGCCGACGCGGCCGGCACGAGGTTCGTCCTCGTCACCCGCCAGCGCGCGGTGTTGAGGCCGATCTCCCTGCTGGGACTGGCCGACATGCTGGAGATCCACCCGGACGTCGAAGCCGCCCGAGCGGCCGTCGGCTGAGCGGGGTGACCCCAGGCCGCGCCGCCGGGGGATGCGGCGCGGCCCGCGGGGTCAGCGGACGGCTTTCCTCGCGTTGATGTAGGCGCTCGACGGGGCCAGGAACGAGAACACCACGCCGATCACCGCGGCGACGACGCTCACGTACGTGACCCACGTGCTCTGGCCGACCAGGACCGACAGGACCTGGAGCACCGTGATCACCGTCAGCACGATGCGGGCCCAGTTGCGGCCGGCGCGGAGCTTGAACGCGAACAGCAGGTACAGCAGCGCGATCACGACCGCGATCACCACCGCCACGACCAGGCCGATGGTCACCGCCTGGTCGATCTGCGCCTCGGTCAGGCCGGTGCCGTTCTGCCTGCTCGCGTCGCGGGTGGCGGTGGTCAGGGCGTCTCTGTTGCCGAAGACCAGGATGCCGCCGATCAGGCTGACCACAGTGGAGGCGATGAACGCCCAGAACGAGACCTCGATGGTGCTCGGCCGGGCCGGGGCGGCGGCGCTCGAAGCGGATGGGTCGGACGAAGCCGGATAACTCGGGTATTCGCTCATGGGATCAATTTGGCACGGCCGTTTGGCCCTCGCTAGCTGAATGCGAAAGGCCGACTCGACCGGCGCAACCGGACCCCGGAAAGCGACGGCGGCGACACGGGCCGCTACGGATTCCACGGTCCGGATCCGGGCGTCAGCTCCAGTGGCCGCGGTGCACGACGTCGGCCGGCGGCTTCCGGCGCCGCTTGAACCGCTCCCGGTCGACCGGGACGGTCTCCGCCGGGTACCCGATGGCGATGGCGCCGATCGGCTCCTGGTCGTCCGGCACGCCGTACAGCGCGCGGAACGGCGCCACCTGCTCGGGGACGATCCCGAAGTACAGCGCGCCCAGGCCCTCGTCGACGGCGGTCTGCAGGATCAGCAGCGCCGCCATCCCGGTGTCGATGTGCCAGAACGGCACCGGCCACCGCGACTCGTCGCGGTCGGTCCAGCCCTTGTCCGGTTCGGCGTAGCGGTCCAGGTACACCCGCTTGCACGACAGCGGCACGATCACCAGCGGCGCGGTGCGCACCGAGTCCTGGACGGCGTCCAGGCCCACCGCCCAGAAGCGCTCGAGCGCGTCGCCTTCGAGGACCAGGAACGCCTGTCCCTGCGAGAACCCGGCGGACGGACCGCGCGTGGCGTTGTCGAGGAGGCGCTCCAGGCTCCCGGCGGGCACCGGCTCCGGGCCGAACTCCCGGACCATGCGCCGACGCCGTACCACGTCTTGGAAATCCATGGTCGCGACTCTAGCGAAACCCGTTCGGAGAGGGCCGCTTTATTGGTCCAGACCAGGATGCGGCATCCTCGGTCAGAGGCGCCGGCGGCCGCCGGTGTCGAAGTCATCGATCTGCGAGGAGGATCGTGCACGACGCGAACAGACCGGTGAACACCCCCTGGCTGGTGGCCGGCGGGGTCTCCTTCACCTCCCGGCTGATCGTCGGGATCGAGCAGTACGCCGACCCCCGGCTCGTCGCCGACGTCCTGGCCGCCGGCGGCTGCGACGTCTTCATCACCACCTACGACCCCACCGGGGACCGGGCGAGCCTGCTGCTCTCGGACCTCGACGAGGCGATGGACCTCACCCGGTACGGCTGGATCGGGACAACCTCGTTCGCCTACTCGGCCGGGGAAGCGGTGGACACCGCGAAGAAACTGCGTGACGCGTTCGGCATCGAGGTGATCAAGCTGGACGTCCGCACGCCGGACAACCTGCCCGACGGCGAACCCACCGTGGCCGCGGCGAAAACCCTGATCGGCGACGGGTTTTCGGTGCTGCCGTTCATCCGGCCCGACGCCGGCCTGGCGAAGCGGCTGGTCGACCTCGGCGCCGTGGCGTTGCGTGTGATGGCGTCACCGGTGGCGAGCGCGCGGGGAGTCCTCGACCCGGACGCCGTGCGGGCCGTGATCGAAACCGTCGACGTCCCGGTCGTCGCCGAGGGCGGGCTCGGTACTCCCGAACAAGTCTCGGAAGCGCTGGCACTCGGGGCGGACGCGGTGCTCGTCAACACCGCGATCGCGACCGCGCGGGACAGCCCCGCCACCGCGGCGGCCATGCGCCGCGCCGTCGACGCCGCGCTGCTGACCGAGCCGGCCGGCACCTGAGTCCACACTGGACGGCGTCCCGCCAGGCGCTGTCCACTGTGGACTTCAGTACTCCGCCGTGGTCCGGCGGGCCGTCACCAGCAGCAGCGCCACCGCGACGGCCACCAGCACCGTCTGCTCGATGATCGCCACCACGCCCTGGCCGATCGCGGTGTTGAGGCCGACCCAGCAGTACGTCAGCAGGGTGCCCGCCGCCGGCGCGAACGCCGGTGGGTTCAGGGCCCGCACGACCACCGCGGCCACCACGACCAGCGCCAGCATCAGCGCGGCCAGAAGCCACGGCGAGATCGACTCCCAGCGTTCCAGCAGCTGCACGCCCGTGCCGGCGACCAGGCCGACCGCGAACCCGGCCCAGCGGTTGCCCTTCGGCGCGTCACGCGGCGGCTTGCGGAAGCCGCGGATCGCCAGCACCACCAGCCCGGCCACGATCAGGCCGGCCACGATCAGCTGGGCCGGCGCCGACATGAACGGCGCGGGCCCGACCAGCAGCGAGATCAGGAACTCGGCGGCGCAGCCGAGGACGAACACGACCGACCAGAACGCCAGGCCGAGCTTGCCCAGCCACGGTTCCCGGCCGAACAACGCCTCGGTGATCGCGATCGGCGTGCCCATGCTCCACACGACGTGCAGCGTCAGCACGTACACCGTCCACGGCGCGCCGATCCCGAGCGCCGGGATGTGCCCGGCGTCGAGCACGCGGATGCCGAGGTAGTCCGGGTTGAACAGCGACTGCGTCAGCAGGCCTTCTTCGAGCAGGCCGAACGCGAGGCTCAGGGTGAGGATGGTCGGCCAGCCGCGGTTGAGGTGCCGGGCGATCTCGCGGATGAGCAGCGCGCCACTGCCGTAGAAGGCGACGAACATGCCGAACTGGCCGAACTGCTGCCCGGGTCGCGGGGTGCCGCTGAGGTACTGGTCGCCGAGCAGGAACTCGGCGACGAACGGGGACAGTGCCACCAGGAGGAGGGCCGCAGCCAGACGTCGCGCCATGCCCCCATGCTCCCGGTAACCGTCCGGACGCGCTCGGCGATCCCGGCCTCCGACGGCCACGAGTTTCCGCGCACCCACGTGAGCCCGGCCACACGTCCGGCGAACGTCCGTGAATGCCACATCGAGGGACACAGTGTCCGTGAATGTGGCATTCACGGACTTCGGCCTGCCCCGCGGCGGCGGCGCTACCGGGCTTTGGCTTTGCCCGAGGGGATCGCCTTGGTCGCGTGCTTCAGCGGGGTGTGGTGGCGGACCCCGCGGTGCGGGCCGCGGGTCGCGGTCGACGTCACCGTGGTCATCGACGGCGGGGGTGCCTGGACGGCCGCCGCGGTGCCGCCGGACGGCGCTTTCCCTTCGCCCGGCGGGGAAACCACGTCCGAACCGACCGGGGTGAGGATCACGATGGACGACGGCGCCGGGGCGAACGACGTGGCCGGGATCCGGCCGGGGTCGGGGTAGGACGGCGAGTGCAGGCTGTCGGTCACCCGGCCGCTGCCCGTCACCAGCGCGACCAGCACCAGCCCGGCGGCCACCGGCGACAGGACGGCCGCCGCGACCACGCCGCGCTTGCGACGGGACGCGGGCAGCGAAGGCGGTGTCACCAGGCCGGACGGCAGCGGCTCGGACGGTGACGACTCGGACGGTGACGAGACCTCCGACAGCGCCCGCACGACCTCGGCGGCGGTCGGGCGCAACGCCGGGTCGCGGGCCGTCATCAGGTGCAGCACCTGGGAAAGCTCGTCCGGCAGGCCTTCCGGGATGCGGGGTTGCCTGCTCAGCCGGGCGAGCGCGGCCTCGACACGCGGCCCGGCGTACTCGCGCTCGGCCGTCACGGCTTCGATGAGCACGAGGCCCAGCGCGTAGACGTCGGCGGGTGGGCCCACGGGCTCGCCGAGGACCTGTTCCGGCGCCATGTACGCCGCGGTCCCGGCGACCGAGCCGACCGCCGTGACGCGCGTGGTGTCCAGCAGGTACGCGACGCCGAAGTCGGTGATCATCGCGCCGTCCGCGCCCAGCAGCACGTTGCCCGGCTTGAGATCGCGGTGGATGACGCCGCGCTCGTGCACGTGGGCCAGCGCGTCGGCCAGCCGCCGGGCCGCGACCGTGATCTCGTCGAGGCCGAGCGGCCCGGTGAGCAGGCGCTCGGCCAGGTCCTCGCCCTCGACGAGCTGCACCACGAGGTACGCGCGGCCGTCTTCCAGGCCGGCGTCGTGCAGGCCGACGACCCCCGGGTGGTCGAGACCCTGCAGGATCGCCGTCTCGCGGGCGCGGCGGGGACCGAGGGTGGCGGCGTTGCGGTGGAACAGCTTGACGGCGCACTCGGTGCCGGTGTCGCGGTCACGGGCGCGGTAGACGCGGGCGGTGCCGCCGCTGCCGAGCAGCTCGCCCAGCTCGTAGCGGTCACCGACCACCGCGGGCGCGCGGCCCGTGTCGGCCTCGGTTTCGAGCGGGTTCAGGAACCGCCGCTCGGTCACGAGGTCGTACCGGCCCGCACCTTCCATCGCCTCCGACCCCCCAGCACGCCGACCGAAGAGGCCAACATAGCCGACCCCGGCCCGAAACGTCTTCACCTTTCGGCGGCTCGTTCCTTCAACGGCTCCCACCAGGACCGGTTCGCGGTGTACCAGGCCACCGTCGCGGCCAGGCCGTCGTCGAACTTCACCTGCGGCGCGTACCCCAGCTCGGCACTGATCTTCGAGATGTCCACGGAGTACCGCCGGTCGTGCCCCTTGCGGTCCTCCACCCGGCGGACGCGGTCCCAGCCGACACCGGCCGCGTCCAGCAGCCGGCCGGTCAGGTCCAGGTTGCTCAGCTCGGTCCCGCCGCCGATGTTGTACACCTCGCCCGGCCGGCCCGCCTCGGCGACGAGCTGGATGCCCTGGCAGTGGTCGTCCACGTGCAGCCAGTCGCGCACGTTCAGGCCGTCGCCGTAGAGCGGCACCTGCTCGCCGTCGAGCAGGTTGGTGACGAACAGCGGGACGACCTTCTCCGGGAACTGGTACGGCCCGTAGTTGTTCGAGCACCGCGTCACGCACACCGGCAGGCCGTGCGTACGGAAGTACGCCCGGGCCAGCAGGTCCGACGACGCCTTCGCCGCCGAGTACGGCGAGTTCGGCTCCAGCGGGTGCGTTTCGGGCCAGGAGCCGTCGTCGATCGAGCCGTACACCTCGTCGGTGGACACGTGCACGAACTTGCCGGTCCCGGCGCGCAACGCCGCTTCGAGCAGCGTGTGCGTGCCGAGGACGTTCGTCAGCACGAAGTCGCCCGACCCGGCGATCGACCGGTCCACATGGGACTCCGCCGCGAAGTGCACCACGAGGTCGACGCCGCGCATCACGTCCGCCACGACCGCGGCGTCGCAGATGTCGCCTTCGACGAACCTCAGCCGCTCGCTGCCGGCCACCGGGGCGAGGTTCGCCCGGTTCCCGGCGTAGGTCAGCTTGTCGAGCACCGTCACCTCGGCGTCGGCCAGCGCGGGGTAGCCCCCGGACAGCACCCGCCGGACGTAGTTCGAGCCGATGAAACCCGCTCCGCCGGTCACCAGGACCCGCATGTCGTCCCCTCTCAAGCAAGCTCAGAAGATCAGCTCAGTTCGAAGATCACGGACGCGGCGGGCACCTCGACCGGCCGGGCGCGCAGCAGGCGCCAGCCGCTCTCGGCGAACACGCCGTCCCACTGCGAGAGCGTCGGCAGGTCGACGCCCATCAGGTCGTGCGCGGTCTCGAACCCCAGGGTGAACACGGGCTTCTCGCGGTCCGGCACGCCTTCGACGCGCGCGGTGTCGCCGAGCAGGAACCGGCGCGCGTCCGGGAACGCCTCGCGCAGCATCCGCAGGGTCGCCACGCAGCGCTCCCGCGGCCAGAAGTCGTGGCCCATCATGAAGCACGTCAGCAGTTCGACGCCTTCGAAGCGCGGCGACGGCCCCAGCGCGCGGACGTCCGCCTCGACGAACTCGAAGCCCAGTCCCTCGGCTTCGGTGTTCGACGCCGCCGAGCGCAGCACCGCCGGGGCGATGTCGACGCCGACGCCGCGCACGCCCGGGAACCGGCGGGCCAGGTCGATGAGCCGGCCGCCGCTGCCGCAGCCGAGGTCGGCCACCTTGGTCACCGGGAAGTCCAGGTCCGCCAGGGCGTCGGCGAACACCGGGTCGAACGCCTGCCGGTTGATGTCCCGGCAGGCGAACCCGATGGCCGCCGCGTCGCGCCGGAAGAAGTCGCCGGTGCGCTCGGTGTTGCGCACGATCCGCGGCATGTTCGCGAACAGCTCGCCGCAGCCGATGGTGAGCCAGTGGAAGAACGCCTTGGCCCGGTACACCTCGGCGAACTCCGGGCCGGCCACGACGGCGTCCCCCTCGCGCACCACGATGCCGACCGAGGCCAGCGCCGCGAACACGCTCCGGATCGACGGCTCGTGCAGGTCCCGGCGCGCGCAGAACCCCGGCACGTCCAGGGTGCCGCCGCCGTCGAGCGCGTCGAGGGCGCCGGCCTCCCAGGCCGTGGCGACGGCGAACGCCGCCACGGCCGAGTTGAAGATGCCCGCCGCGCCGCCCGGGATCGGCTCCGGCGCCCAGTCGCCGATCCAGGAGAGCGGGAACGTCGTGGTCTCGGTCATCAGACCAGCCGGACCGTCGGCACGTAGAGGATCCACTGGCCGCCGGCGTCGCGGAACGCCTGCTCCTTGGCCATGATCTCGTCGGCGTGGTTCCACGCGAACAGCAGCGCGTAGTCGGGGTAGGGGTCCGAGAACGCGGCGGCCGGCTTCACCGGGATGTGCGTGCCCGGGGTGAGCCGGTTCTGCTTGGCCGGCGTGGTGTCGCAGACGAACTCGACGAGGTCCGGGCCGAGGCCGCACAGGTTGGCGATGGTCGCGCTCTTCGCCGTGGCGCCGTAGGCGACGACGCGCTTGCCCTCGTCCTTCGCCTTGCGCAGCAGGGTGACGAGATCTTCCTTGACCTGCAGCACCTTCGCGCCGAACGCCTCCAGCGTCGCCCGCTCGTGCAGCCCGGCGGCCTGCTCCTCGGCGAGCAGCTCGCGGACGGCGTCCGACGGCGTCCGGGACCCGGCCGGCGCCAGCGTGTAGCGCACCTCGCCGCCGTGGACGTCGAGGCGCTGCGCGTCGACGAGCTCGAGGCCGTGGCGCTGCGCCATCTGCTGCACCGAGCGCAGGGTGAAGAAGTAGAAGTGCTCGTCGTAGATCTGGTCGAACGACGTGCGCCGCACGATCTCGCCCAGGTACGGGTCCTCGAAGACGAACACGCCGGTCGGCTTGAGCAGCGCCTTGACGCCGTCGAGGATCGAGTCCATGTACGGGATGTGGCACAGGGTGTTGGCCGCGTAGATGACGTCGGCCGGGCCGTCCTCGGCGAGGATCTCGCGCGCGGTCGACTCCTCGAAGAACGACTTGCGCACGCGCACGCCCTTCGACGCCGCGACGTCGGCGACGCCACCGGAGGGCTCGACGCCCAGGTGCCGGATGCCGGAGTCGGCCAGGGTCTTGAGCATGATGCCGTCGTTGCAGCCCATCTCGACGGCGAACGGGTCGTCGCCGGTGAGCTCGGTGGCGATCAGGTGCTTGGCGAGGTTCTCGAAGTGCCCGCGCATCACCACGGAACCCGAGGAGTAGTACGGGTACTCCTCGTGGAACATCGCCTCGCGGGGCACCTCTTCCATCAGCTGCACCATCGTGCACCCGCCGCACAGGCCGACGGCGAGGCGGAAGAAGAACTCCTTACCCGGGTCCGCGCCGGGCGCGACGAAGGCGTCGGAAAGCGGCTGGCGCCCGAAGTCGAAGAACTCTTCGACCGTGCCGCCGCAGATCCGGCATTCGGCTGTGTTCGACATGCTCACAATCTCCCTCTTGGGTATGGGAAAGTTTCAGATCCAGACGTTGCGGGCGACCCGCTGCACCTGCTCGATCAGGGCGGCCTGCTCGAGCGTCCCGTCGTGCTCCTCCCGCAGCGGCGCCTTGGTGACGACCGCTTCGACGAAGGCCCGGATCGCCCCGGCGAACTGGTGGTCGGCCGCCAGCACCACCTCTTCGCGGTGGTCCTGCCGTTCGATCCGCAGCACCGGCCGGTGCGTCTCCGGCAGGGTGAACGCCCAGTCCACCGTCAGCCGCCCGGTGCTGCCGGACAGGGCATAGCTGTTCTGGTAGGAGTGCTCCATGCCGAAGGTCAGCTGGGCCGGCACGCCTTCGGGCGACGCCAGCAGCACGCTGCCCGACATCACGACGTCGAGCGCGCGGTCGCGGCGGAACACCGCGCCCTCCACCGACAGGTCCCGGCCGAGCAGGTGCTGCGCCGCGCGGATCGGGTAGCCGCCGAAGTCGAGGAACGCGCCACCGCCGACGTCCGCCTGGTAACGGATGTCCCCCGGCGGCTTCGGCGGGATCGTGAACGCGCTGTGGAAGCCGCGCAGGTCCCCGATCGCGCCGTCGGCGAGCAGCTTGCGCACCGCCGCGTGCTGGGAGTGGTAGAGGAACATGTAGTTCTCGAGCAGCACCAGGCCGCGCTCGCGGGCGAGGTCGAGCAGCCGGGCCGACTCCTTGTAGCCGTCGGACATCGGCTTCTCGACCAGCACGTGCTTGCCGGCGTCGAGGCACCGTTCGATCCACTCCGCGTGCAGCATCAGCGGCAGCGGGATGTAGACGGCGTCGACGTCCTCGTGCTCGGCCACCGCCTGGTAGCCGGCGTACGGCGTGCCGCCGAAGCGGTCGGTGAACGTCCGGGCCCGGTCGCCGTCGCGGCTGGCGATCGCGACGACGTCGATCGCCGGGTCGGTCTCCATCACCGGCAGCGTCCGCCGCCAGGCGATGTCCGCGCAGCCGATCACCCCGAAGCGCAGCCGCTGGGCCGGTTGGTAGCTCGTCATCGGCAGAAGCTCCGCTGCTCGTCGGGAAGTGGGGAGGTCGGCCGGCTCGCCGGCGTCGCGGCGGCGCCCGCCCCCAGTGCCGCGTAGTGCGCGAGGCACTCCTCGTAGGTCGGCAGCAGCCCTTCGGACTCCGCCTCCTTGAGGCCGACGCCGTTCGCGTCCTTTTCGGACATGATCGGCGGCCCGGTCAGCTCCCACGGGATGCCGATGTCCGGGTCCATCGGGTTGAGCACGAGCATGGTGCCCGGCACGTAGTTCTGCGAGCACAGGTAGTTCATGCACGCGTCGTCGGTCAGGGCGTGGAAGGCGTGGCCGAGGCCGTCGGCCAGGTAGACCGCCGTGCCGGAGTCCTCGTCCTGGTAGGTGACGTCGAAGACGCCGAACGTCGGCGAGCCGACGCGCAGGTCCACCACGACGTCCATCACCGCGCCGCGCACGCACGTGACCAGCTTCGCCTGGCCCGGTGGCAGCGTCGTGCCGTGGATGCCGCGCACGGTGTCGCGGCGGCTCGTGGAGTAGTTCACCTGGTTGACCACGAACGGGTAGCCGATCAGGTCCGAGAGCGCGTCCGCGCGGAACGCCTCGTGGAACCGGCCCCGCTGGTCCGGGAACTGCTCCGGGAACAGCCTGAAGGCATTCGGGACCTTGGTCTCTTCGATCCGCATTCCGCCCGGCATAGCTACCAGCTCCCCAATTCGTCCCAGAAAGAGTTCGTCATGCCGCGACCAGTTTCTCCAGCAGGCCCACGACTTCCGCGGGCGAGCGCTGGGCCCGGACCGCGGCGGCGGCGCGCACCGCGCCGGTGGTGAAGGCGGGTTCGTCCAGCAGCGCGCGGCACCGCTCGGCCACCCGCTCCGGCGACACCTCGTCCAGCGAGAGCTGCAGGCCCGCGCCGCTCGCGGCCACGGCCGCGGCGTTGTCGAACTGGTCGTCGAACTGCGGGAGCACCAGCTGCGGGCAGCCGGCCTCCAGCGCGGTGAGCACGGTGCCCTGGCCACCGTGGTTGACCATGGCCTCGCAGGCCGGCAGCACCTGGGCGAGCGGGAGCTGCCCGGCGCGGTCGGCCGCGGCGGCCAGCTCGGGCCAGTCCGCCAGCACGTCGTCGGCGGCGGCCACCACCAGCTCGACGTCGAGCTCCTTGAGCAGTTTCAGCATCGGTGCCACGGTTTCGCGCAGCCCGAGGGCGGCCATCCCGGGCAGCACGGTGCCGAAGGTGACGCACACCCGCGGCCGCTCGCGCGGCTCGAACACCCAGTCCGGCAGGTGGACGTCGCCGTTGAACGACCCGCCCCGCACGCCTTCGTGCCCGGCGGCGTGCGGCAGCCGCATCCCGGGCGGCCACGGGTCGAGCGTGGCGACCGGGTCCGGCGGTGCCACGGCGAGCTCGATCGCCGCCGCCCGGGCGTACTCGGTCAGCGGGGCGACACCCCAGTGGTAGGCGACGACCGGGACGTCGCCGGCCGCGGCCGCCAGCGGGCCGGCGAACTCCGCCCGCTCGCTGACGACGAGGTCGGGCCGCCACGCGTCCACCAGCTTGCGCGCGCCGGGCAGGCAGGCCCGGGCGATCTGCCCGAACGCGTGCCCGTGCTCGGCGCGGCGCAGCACGGTGCTCTCGGCCGTCACCGGCGGTTCGCCGCCGACCAGCTCGACGAAGTCGGGCGCGGCACCCCAGGACGTGACCGGCAGCCCGCACCGGAGCACGACCGGCGCGAACGCCTCGGTCGTGGCGACCAGGACCTCGTGCCCGGCCGCCCGGGCCGCCCAGGCGAGCGGCACGAGGGGGAACAGATGGCCGCGCAACGGCGCGGTCGTGAACAGCAATCGCACGCGAACTTCCTTTCCCTGTGCGGTTTCCGGCCAGGCGGCACTTTCACGTGAAAGTGCCGCTCCCAGGTGGGCACTTTCACGTGAAAGTGCCGCCTCGGGTCAGCAGAGGCTGTGGATGCAGGCCAGCAGGCTGCGGGCCTCGATGTTCAGGTAGTGCCCGTGGCGCAGCAGGTCGATCAGCTGGCGCACGGTCATCCAGCAGTAGTTCGGCGGCACCTCGACCGGGAACTCCTCGCCCACCTCGATCAGCTGGTAGCGGGTCAGCGCGTGGTAGAACCGGCCGCCCTCCTCCGAGAGCTTCTGGTCGTAGTGCGTCTTGACCCCGCCGACCTCGAGCACGTCCCGCAGGAACGGCTCCTTGATCGACGACGCGTCCTGGCCGGGCAGCAGGTGCACGGTGGGCGCCATCTCGACCATGTCCATCAGGCCGTACTCCGGGCGGGCCTGCACCAGCAGGTGCAGCACGCCGCGGACGCGCCGGGCGAGGAAGGCGGCATGCCCCTCCCCCCTGGGGTGGAGGAGGGGCTGCCGCCAGGCCTTGACCTCCCGGGTGCCCGCCTCGACCCGCACGCCGATGATGCGGAAGTTGGCCGCCGCGTCGTCGGCGATCTCCTCGTCGTCGCGGTGCCAGCCCGTCGTCGCCGACAGCGGCGTCAGCCGGGCCGACCAGTCGCAGCGCGTCTTGGCCTCGGTGAACCAGCTGAGGATGTCGCCCGCGGTGTGCAGGGCCGGGCCCGGCGCGTCCTCGGCGGCGTACTGGTAGGAGCGCACGAGCGCGTCCCGGAAGTCCTCGCCGGTCGCGCCGTCGCCGTCCGGGAGGGCGAACGGGATGCACGAGAGCACCGTGCGGGCGTCCATGTTCACCAGGTTGTCCCGGTGGGACAGCTCGCCGATCTGGGCCAGGCTCAGCCAGCAGTAGTCCTCGTGCAGCTCGACGTCGCCGGTGACCAGCACGACCATGTTGCGGTTGCGCTTGCGCCAGAACCACGCGCCCTGCTCCGACTGCAGCACGTCCACCAGCACCTGGCCGCGGCCGGCGCCGACGAAGTACTCCAGGTAGCGCGTGGTCGCGCCGCGGTGCACCTGCGTGTAGTTGCTGCGCGTGGCCTGCACCGTCGGCGACAGCTGGAGCGTGTTGACGTTGCCCGGCTCCATCTTGGCCTGCATCAGGCAGTGCAGCACGCCGTCGAACTCCTTGACGACGATGCCGAGGATGCCGATCTCGGGCTGGTTGATGATGGGCTGGGACCACGTCGGGACGCCGCCCTCGCGCACCTGCAGGCCTTCGATGGTGAAGAAGCGCCCGCTCTTGTGCCCGAGGTTCCCGGTGCCGGCCTCGAACGCCCAGTCACCGAGCTCGGCGAACGGGATGCGGTCGACGGCGAAGTGCCCGGCCGCCGTCCGCTCGGCCCACCAGTCGTGGAACTCCACCATGGACATCATGCTGCCGCCGGTGGTTCCGGGCCCGGGGTTGAGTTCCCGGTGCAGCACCGCGAGTCGCTTCATGCTCGTGCTCTCCTGTCTGTCGGACCACCGGGTGGGTCAGAGCTTCGCCAGCACCGCCCGCACCTTTTCCACGACCCGTTCCTGGTCCACGTCGGACAGCGACGCGTACATCGGCAGCGAGAAGATCTCGTGGGCCGCCGCCTCGGTCTCGGGCAGCGAACCTTCGCGGTAGCCGAGCTTCGCGAAGCCGGACTGCGTGTGCACCGGCCACGGGTAGCTGATGTTCAGCTCGATGCCCTCGGGCTTGAGCGCTTCGATGATCTTGTCCCGCAACGGGTGCCGCGCCACGTAGACGTAGTAGACGTGGTCGTTGCCCGGGGCGAGCGCCGGCGTCACGAGGTCGGTGCCGGCGAAGGCCTCGGCGTAGCGCTCGGCGATGAGCCGGCGGCGGACGAGGTAGTCGTCGAGCCGGGTCAGCTTGCGCCGCAGGATCTCCGCCTGCACCTCGTCGAGCCGGCTGTTGTACCCCGGCGTGGAGACGACGTAGTAGACCTTCTCCATGCCGTAGTAGCGCAGCCGCCGCAGGTTCGCCTCGATCTCGGCGTCCGACGTGATCGTCGCGCCGCCGTCACCGTAGGCGCCGAGCACCTTGGTGGGGTAGAAGGAGAAGGCCGCGGCCTTGCCCATCGACCCGGCGATCTTCCCGTGGTGGCGGGCGCCGTGCGCCTGCGCGCAGTCTTCCAGGATCGGCAGGCCGTGCTCGGCCGCGATCGCTTCCAGTGGCGCCATGTCGACGCACTGGCCGTACAGGTGCACCGGCAGCAGGCAGCGCGTGCGCTCGGTGATCGCCGCCTCGACCTGCTCGACGTTCATCAGGTACGTGCCGGGGTGGACGTCGACGAACACCGGCACGGCGCCGATCTGGTCGATCGCCAGCACGGTCGGCGCCGCGGTGTTGGACACCGTGATCACCTCGTCGCCGGCCCCGACGCCGAGGGCGCGCAGGCCGAGGACGATGGCGTTGGTGCCGTTGTCGACGCCGACGCAGTGCTCGACGCCGTGGTAGGCGGCGAACTCCTCTTCGAACGCCTTCACGCTCGGGCCGAGCACGAGCTTGCCGGAGCGGAAGACCGTGTCGACGGCGTCGAGAATGTCGTCCCGTTCTTTCTCGTACTCCGGCAAATAACCCCAGACATATTGAGCCATCAGGGCGGGTCACCTCCAGGGGATCGGCCGTGGCACGACCGGACAGGGCTCGTACGACGCGGGCGAATTCCCGGTGAACTTCCGGGACGCCGCAACACATGGGCTATTCAACGCGACGCCTATTCGTTTTGCTGCCCAGCGCCGCCGGAGTCATGGAAGCACACTTCCGCTCGGCTGTCACAGCCTTGCCGGCCATCATTCGACGCGCATTGACCGGCCCGTCCCGCCGGCGGGACAACGGCCGCCACGGTGTTGTTGACCGGGGCCGGAGTGCTGGCTAACCTCGGCCGGGTTCCGGCTGCCGACTGGGGGCATTCGCCCGGAGCGCGTCACCCCGCATCAGGGGAAGGATTCGCCGCGCGGCCACACGGACGATTAAGCGGAAGGGCTGAATTGTCATGTCAGAGAACGCCACGAAAGTCGACCTCACCAATGTCGACGACGTCGAGGAGATGGTCCGGGAGATCGCCCGGATGATCTGCGCCGAGCAGCCCGACATGCCCGAGCCGGAGAGCCTGCGCGACCTCGACTCGTTTTCCGTGGTGCAGGTGCTGCTCGAGGTCGAGAACACGACCGACCGCAAGCTGCTGGAGAAGTTCGAGGACTTCACGGAGGGCGAGGAGTTCCGCGACCTGGCCGCCTACATCGTGAAGATCGTCGCCGAGGAGGACGCGGCCCCGGCCGAAACCCCGGCCCCCACAGCCGAAACGGCGGCCCCCGACGCCGCCGCTCCGGACGCCCCGGCCTAGTGCTCGTGAGTGGTTAGGGCGGTTAGAACCGCCCTAACCACTCACGACCGGCCGCGGCAGACGCCGGTGTGCGGGCGCCCCGGGTCCGCACACCGGGTCCCGCCGGCGAGACACGGTTCTCCTCACAGATCGGACGCTCAGCCGATGGACCACTCCACCACGGATTCTTCACGGCCCGTGCTCCCGGTCCGGCCCGAACCCCTCGCCGTCCGGCCGCCGCGGCACCGGCTCGCGCGCCGTTTCATCCTGTGGCGCACGCTGAACACGCTGTTCTGGGCGATCGGCGTGCTCGGCGTGTTCGTCACGCTCCACATCATCTTCGCCGGCATCCGCACCTGGCTGGACCCGATCACCTGGGGCGTCGGCGCGATCTTCGCGGCGAACTTCCTGTTCATGCCGACCTACCGCTACCTGGTGCACCGCTGGGAGACGACCGACGAGGCCGTGTACTCCCTCAGCGGCTGGATCACCCGGGAGTGGCGGATCGTCCCGGTGTCCCGGATCCAGAGCATCGACACCGTGCAGGGCCCGATCGAGCAGCTGCTCGGCCTCTCGACAATCAAGGTCACGACGGCCTCGCACGAGGGGCACGTGAAGATCGAAGGCCTGGAGACGCCGATCGCCGAGGAGGCGGTCCGCCGGCTCAACGAGATCGCCCAGGCCACCCCCGGGGACGCGACGTGACGGCGGAAGCGACGGCCGAACCGGTGTCTCCCGCGTCGGCCGAAGAGAGCGAACTTCCCTGGCTGCGCTTGGACATCAAGCTCTTCTACGTCAACGCGGCCAAGTTCACGATCTCCTTCGCCATCAGCATCACGAGCTACTTCCTCTACGACTCGGGCCCGGTCTGGCCGCTGCTGGTGGTCAGCGGCATCAGCGCGCTGATGACCCTGCGGGACCTGTGGCGCTGGCTGTTCACCCGCTACCGCGTCACCCCCGAACGCGTCGAGCGCCGCACCGGCCTGCTGGTCCGCGAGGAGCGGCACGTCGGGCGCGACCGCATCCGCAGCGTCAGCAGCAGCGCGAAACTGCGGCACCGCTTGGTGAAGCTGCGCGTCGTCCACATCGGATCGGGTGAGGGCAAGCACTTCTCACCCGCGTTCAAGCTCGACGCGCTGTCGAAGGAGACGGCCGCCCAGCTGCGGCGCGACCTGATCCCCCGCGACGCCGAAGCACCGGCGGAGCGCGAGGTCGTCATCGCCCGGCTGCGCTGGATCTGGTTGTGGTACAACGTTTTCCACGTCTGGGCGATCCTCGCCGGGGTGCTTTTCCTCGTGTCGCTGTACTTCACGATGCAGACGTTCGCCGTCGACCTGATCGACGTCATCGCCGGCCTGATCCACTGGGCGAACCTCGGCGTCTGGCGCACGATCGGCGCGTCCGTCGTGATCACGTTCGTCCTCGGCTACTTCTCGCTCGGCCTGGACTTCGCCGCGAAGCACTGGAACTTCGAGCTGGTCCGCACGACCAGCGGCGAGGACGGCACCGAGCTGCGCACCCGGCAAGGCCTGTTCACCACCAAGACCGTGCACCGGGAGGACCGCCGGATCCGGGGGGTGCACCTGCACGAACCGCTGCTGTGGCGGTGGATGCGCCTCGCCGAGACCAAGGTGATCACGACCGGGCTCAACGCCTCGCTCAACGAGTCGGCCAACATCCTGCCGCGCACCCCGCTGCACGACGCCCGGCACGCGGCGAGCTTCGTCTTCCCGGACGGCCACCAGCCCCTCGAAGCGCCGCTGCTGCGGCACCCGGCCGGCGCGTTCCGGCGCCGGCTCTACTGGGCGACCTACGGCCCGGCGGCCGTCGCGGGCCTGCTCGCCTGGCTCGGCGCGACCGGCGTCGTGCCGGCGTCGTGGTGGCCGCTGCCGCTGCTGCTCCTGCCGCTGACCTGGGCGCTGGCCTGGGTCGCCTACCGCACGCTGGGCCACGCGCTGGTCGGGCCGTACCTGGTCGTGCGCAGCGGCGCGGCCGGGCGCTCGACGACCGTGCTGCGCACCCGCGCGGTGATCGGCTGGCGGCTGCGGCAGACGATCTTCCAGCGCCTGGGCTCGCGGATGACGATCGGCGTCCCGACCGCGGCCGGCGACCGCTACTACCGCGCGATCGACGCCGGCACCGAGCAGGCCCTCGCGTTCGTCGCCGGCGCCGACCCGGACCTCGCGCACGAATTCCTTTCCGGCACCGGGACGCCCCCGGCCGACTCGCATTTCGCCCCGCGATCGGACGCTTCATGAATCGCCCTTGTGGCTATCGGAGGTGAATATGCGGCACACACGGCTCACCGAAACGCTTTCCGTCGGTGAAATCGGGCTCGGCTGCAGTTCGATGTCCTACGGTTACGGGCCCGCCCGGACCGCGCGGGACCACGAAGAGTCGGCCCGGGTGCTCCGGCACGCGGTCGACCTGGGCGTCACCGTGTTCGACACGGCCGACGTCTACGGCCCCTTCACGAACGAACAGCTGCTCGGCGAGGTGCTCGCGCCGTACCGCGCGCGGACCACGATCGCCACCAAGGTCGGCCTGATCCTGCGGCCCGACGGCACCCTGGAACGCAACGGGCGCCCCGAATACCTGCGCGAGGCCTGCGAAGGTTCGCTGCGCCGGCTGGGCGTCGACGCGATCGGCCTCTACCAGCTGCACCGCGTCGATCCCGCCGTGCCGCTGACCGAGTCGTGGGGCGCGCTGGCCGAGCTCGTCACCGAGGGCAAGGTCCTCGGCCTCGGCATCTCGCACGCGACCGTGGAGGAGCTGGAGCAGATCCACGCGCTGTTCCCGATCGCCGCGGTGCAGTACGAGCTGTCGGTCTGGGAACGCCGGAACCTCGACGAGATCCTGCCGTGGACCTGGAAGAACGACGTCGGCTTCCTCGCCTGCTGCCCGATCGGCCGCGGCTACCTGTCCGGGCAGGTCGCCGTCGACGAGCTGGTCGACGGCGACTCGCGGCGGCGCGACCCGCGGTTCGAGGCCGGCGCGCTCACCGACAACCAGCGCATCGTCGACGGCCTGCAGCGGGTCGCCGCCCGGCACGGCGCGACCCCGGCGCAGGTGGCGATCGCCTGGCTCACCACGCACGGCGACAACGTCGTGCCGATCCCCGGCACCCGGCGGCTGCGCTGGCTGACGGAGAACGTCGGCGCGGCCGGGATCCGGCTGAGCGCGGCGGACCTGCGCGACATCGACACACTGCCCGTGGCGACCGGCGAAAAGCGCTGGGACGAACACCGCGAAGCCGTCGTGTCGAAATGATCGCGCAATTCTTTGGATACGGCGGCGAAGCTGACTTAGACTGCGGACAGCTCACCGGCCGAGACGTTCCGGCTATTCCCGGAAGAGCCATTCCACCCATTCACGCGAAACTGGAGGAGAAGCCGTGGGCGAACAGGCACGACCGCTGATCACGGTGCTCGGCTCGTCCGGGCTCCTGGGCACCGCCATCACCCGCGAACTGGCCGCCCGGCCGGTCCGCCTGCGCCTCGCCGGGCGCCGGCCGACCACGGTCCCGGCCGGGGCGCGGGCCGACATCGACGTCCGCACCACCGACCTGACCGCCGACGGTGCCGTCGCCGACGCCGTCGAGGGCGCCGACGCGGTGATCCACCTGGTCGCGCACATCGCCGGGGCCAGCACCTGGCGGGTGTCGTCGGACGACCCGGTCGCCGAGCGCGTCAACGTCGGCCTGGTGCACGACCTCGTCGCCGCCGTGAAGGACCAGCGGCCGGTGCACCCGCCGGTGGTCCTGCTGGCCGGGTCGATGTCGCAGGCCGGGCGCTCGATCTCGGGCCGGATCGACGGCACCGAACCGGACCAGCCGCTCACCACCTACGACCGGCAGAAGCTCGACGCCGAGCACGCGATCCGCGACGCCGTCGAGACGGGCCTGCTGCGGGGCGCGTCGCTCCGGCTGGCCACGCTCTACACCCAGGGCTCCGACTCCCCCGCGCTCGACCGCGGCGTCGTCTCGGCGATGATGCGCCGCGCGTTCGCCGGCGAGGCGCTCACCATGTGGCACGACGGGACCGTGAAGCGGGACCTGGTGTGCGTCGACGACGTCGCGCGCGCCTTCCTGGCCGCGCTCGACCAGCCGGACGCCGTCGACGGCCGGCCGTGGCTGGTCGGCACCGGGCTGGCGACCAGCGTCGGCGACCTGTTCGGCGGGGTCGCGAAGGCCGTCGCCGCGCAGACCGGGCGGGAGCCGGTGCCGGTGGTGTCGGTGCCGCCGGCCGACCACTCGATGCCGACCGACCTGCTCGACTTCGTGCTCGACCCGTCGGGCTTCCGGAACGCCACCGGCTGGGCGCCGCGCGTCTCGCTGGAGCACGGCCTGGAGAACCTCGCGGCGGCGATGGCGCGCGACGCCGTCTCGTCGGGCGTCTGAGGGGCCGGCGATGCGCGTCCTGCTGGTCCTGCCCGCCGAGAAGAGCATCTTCAACTACCTGGTGCCGGTCACCTGGGCGCTGCGCACCGCCGGGCACGAGGTGCACGTGGCGAGCCTGCCGCGGTTCGCGAGCACGATCACCCAGGCCGGGCTGACGGCGGTCCCGGTCGGGCACGACCGGGACCCGTGGCGCATCACCGAAAACCGGCCGGAGGAACGCGCGGCGCTGCGGGCCGGGGTGGCCGCGCCGTACGACCTGTTCGACGTCCCCGGGTCGGCCACGTGGGACTACCTGCGTGACGGGATGACGGCGGCGGTCAAGGGCTGGCACCGGCTGACGAACTTCCCGATGGTCGCCGACCTGGTCGAGTACACCCGGTACTGGGAGCCGGACCTCGTGCTGTGGGAGCCGCTCTGCTACGCCGGGGCGATCGCCGCCAAGGCGTGCGGCGCGGCGCACGGCCGGCTGCTGTTCGGCATCGACGTCTTCGGCGCAACCCGCGTCGACTACCTGCGGACGCAGGCCCGGCAGGCGCCGGCCGACCGCGTCGACCCGCTGGCCGACTGGCTCGGCAGCTACGCCCGCAAGTACGGCTTCGACGCCGGTGAGGACCTCGCCGTCGGCGACTTCACCATCGACCAGCTGCCCGCGTCGCTGAGCCTGGACGCCGGTCTCGACACCGTGCGGGTGCAGTTCGTGCCCTACGGCGGGGCCGCGGTGGTACCGGACTGGCTGAAGCGGCCCGCGGAACGTCCCCGGGTCGCGCTGACCCTCGGCCTCACCGCGACCGAGGTCTTCGGCGGCTACAACGTGCCACTGTCGGAGATCCTCTTAGGACTGTCCGAATTGGACGTCGAGGTCGTCGCGACGGTCGCCGAGGACGTGCAGCGGACGCTGCCGCCGATGCCGTCCAACGTCCGGATGGTGCCCTACGTGCCGTGGCACGCGCTCGCCCCGACGTGCGCCGCGGTGGTGCACCACGCGGGCGCGGCAACCTTGGCGACGACCGCGCGGCACCCGGTGCCGCAGCTGGCCCTGCACTTCCACTTCGACCAGCCCTACCTCGGCCGCAAGCTCGCCGAACACGGCGCCGGCCTGGAGATCCACACCGGCGACGCGACGGGCGGAGGTGTCCGCGACGCCGTCGCGCGCCTGCTCACCGAGCAGTCCTTCAAAGCCCGCGCGGCAGACCTGCGCGACGAGATCTTCGCGCTCCCCACCCCGAACGAACTGGCCGGAACGCTCGAAGAGCTGACCGCCAAGCACCGCACGGGGTCGTGAGTGTTTAGGGCGGTTAGAACCGCCCTAAACACTCACGACCAGCCGCGGCAGACCCGGAAAGGAGCACCATGCGCGTCCTGTTCGCCACCACGCCGCAGAAGAGCGTCTTCCTGTACCTGGCGCCGATGGCGTGGGCGCTGCGCACCGCCGGCCACGAAGTGCGCTTCGCGAGCCAGCCCGCGCTGACGGACGTGATCACGCAGTCCGGCCTCACCGCGGTGCCGGTCGGGCACACCCGCAACCGCCGCCTCAACGACGTCGACGGCCGGGAAGAGGGGCGCGCCGGGCTGCCCGCGCCGTACGACGTCTTCGACGACTACGAGCGCGCCACCTGGGAGTACCTCGAGCCCGGCATGGCCGACGCGGTGCGCGGCTGGCACTGGCTGACCAACCACCCGATGGTCGGCGGGCTCGTCGAGTTCGCCCGCGCCTGGCAGCCGGACCTGATCGTCTGGGAGCCGTTCTGCTACGCCGGGCCGATCGCCGCGAAGGCGTGCGGCGCAGCACACGCACGTCTCCTGTTCGGCGTCGACGTCTTCGGCGCGGCCCGTGAGCAGTACCGGCGGCGGCTGGCCGAGGAACCCGGCCGCGTCGACCACCTCGGCGCGTGGCTCGGCCGGTACGCGCGGATGTACGGCGCCGAGTTCTCCGAGGACATGACGACCGGGCAGTTCACCATCGACCAGTTCCCGGCGAGCCTGCAGCCGGCGACCGAGCTGGACGTCCTGCGCACGCAGTACATCCCGTACGGCGGCCCGGCCGTGGTGCCGAGCTGGCTGAGCAAGCCGCCGGAGCGCCCGCGCGTCGCGATGACCCTGGGCCTGACCGCGACCGAGCACTTCAACGGCTACACCGTCGGCGTCCAGGAGGCCCTCGACGCACTCGCCGACCTCGACATCGACCTGGTCGCGACCGTCGCGGAGAAGGCCCAAGCGGAACTGACGCGGATCCCGGACAACGCGCGGATCGTCTCGTACGTGCCGTGGCACGCGCTGGCCCCGACGTGCTCGGTCGTCGTCCACCACGCCGGCGCCGCGACCATGGCCACGACGTCGCGGCACCCGGTGCCGCAGCTGGCCCTGCACCACCACTACGACCAGCCGTTCCTCGGCCGCAAGCTGGCCGAGCACGGCGCCGGGCTGGAGCTGCCGACCCACCGCGCGACCGGCGCGCGGATCCGCGAGAGCGTCGAACGACTGCTGACCGAACAGTCCTTCAAGGACCGAGCCGCCGACCTGCGCGACGAGATCCTCGGGCTGCCGTCGCCGAACGCGATCGTGCCGGAGATCGAGGCGCGCGTCCGATGAGAGTCCTGCTGACCACCTACCCGGAGAAGACGTTCTTCTACCACCTGGTCCCGCTCGCCTGGGCGCTGCGCACGGCCGGGCACGAGGTGCGCGTGGCGTGCCAGCCGAAGTTCGCGCCGGTCGTCACGCAGGCCGGGCTGACCGCGGTGCCGGTCGGGTCCGACCGGAACTTCTGGCGGATCACCGAGACGCGCGCCGGCGGCACGGAGGCGATGCGCGAGGGGATCATGCCGCCCTACGACGCCTTCGACGACGTCGCCAAGCAGAACCTCGGCTACCTGCAGCCGGGGCTGACCGAGGCGGTGCGCGGCTGGCACCGGGTGAGCAACTTCCCCATCGTGGCCGACCTCGTCGAGTTCGCCCGGGCCTGGAAGCCGGACCTGGTCGTGTGGGAGCCGCTGAGCCAGGCGGGCGCGATCGCCGCGCGGGCGTGCGGCGCGGCCCACGCGCGGATGCTGTGGAGCATCGACCTCTTCGGCGGCGTCCGCGACCACTATCTGCGGCTGCGCGGCGACGAGCCGGACCCGTTCGAGGCGTGGTTCTCCGGTTACGGCCGCAAGTACGGCTTCGAGTTCGGCGAGGACATGGTCACCGGCGACTTCACCCTCGACCACCTCCCGGGCAGCCTGCAGATCGAGGCCGGCCTCCCGTACCTGCGCTTCCAGTACGTCCCCTACGGCGGCCCGGCTTCGGTGCCGGACTGGCTGCAACGGCCGTCCGAGCGCCCGCGGATCGCGCTCACCATGGGCCTGAGCGCGACCGAGATCTTCGGCGGCTACCACCTGTCGCTGCCCGACGTCCTCGACGCACTGTCCGATGTGGACGTCGAGGTGGTGGCGACGGCGCAGGGCCTCGGCACCGTCCCGGCGAACGTCCGCCTGGTCTCGTACGTCCCGCTGCACGCCCTCGCCCCGACGTGCGCGGCCGCCGTCCACCACGGCGGCCTGGGTACCCTCGCCACGTTCGCCCGGGCGGGCGTCCCCCAGCTGTGCGTGCCGCACCACCTGGACGAGCCGATCTTCGCCGCCGGCCTGGCCCGCGCCGGCGCCGGCATCGACCTCCGCTCACCCACGGCCGACACAATCCGCGAGAGCGTCCGTCGCCTCCTCGACGACCCGTCCTTCACGCGCGGCGCGGCGAGCCTCCAGTCCGAAATGGACACCCTGCCGTCGCCCAACGACATCGTCCCCGACCTGGAAGACCTCACCGCCAAGTTCCGCAGGGGGTCGTGAGTGGTAATGAGGGTTAGAACCCTCATTACCACTCACGACCAGCCACGGCAGACCCCGGAAGAGAGACCATGCGCGTCCTGCTCACCACCTACCCGGAGAAGACCATCTTCCAGCCGATGGTCACGCTGGCGTGGGCGCTGCGCACCGCCGGGCACGAGGTGCGGGTGGCGACCCAGCCGGGCTTCGAGGACGTCATCACCGACGCCGGGCTGACCGCCGTGCCGGTCGGCCGCCGCGGCGTCGGCAACTGGCGGCGGCTCACCGAGGCCTACCCCGACCTGGCCGAAGCCGAGCGCGTCGGCCTGCCTTCGCCTTATGACGCCGCCGTTTCCGGTGTGGGTACGCGTGCGGAGATGACTGACGGCTACGCGTCCATTTTGGAGCTGTGGCACAAGCAGAACAACTTCCCCCTGGTCACCGGTCTGGTCGAGTTCGCGCGAGCGTGGCAGCCGGACCTGGTGATCTGGGAGCCGACGACGTACGCGGGCGCGATCGCGGCCAAGGCGTGCGGTGCGGCACACGGCCGTCTCCTGTGGAGCATCGACGTCTTCGGCGCGGCCCGCGAACGGTTCCTTTCCCTCGGTCCGGGCCCGGACCCGCTGGCCGGCTGGATCGCCGGGTACGGCCGCAAGTACGGCTTCGCCTTCGACGAGGAGCTGATCACCGGGCAGTTCACGATCGACCCGGTGCCGGACCCGATCCGCCTCGACACGCGGCTGCCGACGTTGCCGGTGCAGTACGTCCCCTACGGCGGCGCGGCCAGCGTCCCGGACTGGCTGAAGCGCAGGAGCGACCGGCCGCGCATCGGCCTGACCCTCGGCACGACGGCCACCGAGCACTTCGGCGGCTACACGGTGAGCGTCCCGGACATCCTGGCCGCACTGTCCGATGTGGACGCCGAGATCGTCGCCACGCTGCCGGACGCCGAAGCCGCCAAGGTCACGGAAGTCCCGGCCAACGCCCGGATCGTGCCGTACGTGCCGCTGCACGCGCTCGTGCCGACGTGCGCGGCGGTCATCAACCACGCCGGTCCCGGCACCTACCTGACGACGGCCCGCTACGGCGTCCCGCAGCTGGCCGTGCCGTGGGAGTTCGACGAGCCGGAGCTGGCCCGCCGCGCGACGGTCCACGGTTCCGCACTGACCCTGACCGGCTCGGAGGTCTCGGGCAAGGCCGTCCGCGCGGGCGTCCTGCGGCTGCTGTCGGAGCCGTCGTTCACCACCCGGGCGCGGGAACTGGCCGCGCGGAT
The DNA here is from genome assembly GCF_035982555.1 of Amycolatopsis sp. NBC_01286. NCBI lineage: Bacteria > Bacillati > Actinomycetota > Actinomycetes > Pseudonocardiales > Pseudonocardiaceae > Amycolatopsis > Amycolatopsis sp. NBC_01286. The sequence continues at coordinate 4,401,890 of NZ_CP108428.1, read as the reverse complement.
GGCCGCCACGCCCTCGCCCAACGACGTCGTCCAGGCGCTCGAAGCCCACGTCGCCCGCTGACCGGAGGAAAGCCCATGCGCATCCTGTTCGTCTCCAACCCGCCCCGGACCGTTTACAAGTACATGTTCACCATCGCCTGGGCGCTGCGGACGGCCGGGCACGAGGTCCGGTTCGCCAGCCAGCCCGAGTTCGTCGACGAGGTCCTGCAGGCCGGGCTCACCGCGGTGCCCGTCGGGCACAGCCGCGACATGCACAAGGTCGCCGCCCGCACCCGCGGCGTCGAGAACGAGCGCGCGGGCATCCCGGCGCCCTACGACGTCTACGAAGAGCCCGAGAAGGCCACCTGGGAGCACATGGTCTCGACGATGGCCAACGAGGGCATCGAGTGGCACAAGTACGGCAACTTCCCGATCATCTCCGGGCTCGTCGAGTTCGCCCGCTACTGGGAGCCCGACCTCGTCGTCTGGGACCCGCTGAGCTTCGCCGGCGCGATCGCGGCCAAGGCGTGCGGCGCGGCCCACGCGCGGCTCCTGTTCGGCGTCGACGTCTTCGGCAAGGTGCGCCAGCAGTTCGTGAAGCTGCGGGACGCCCAGCCGGCCGACCAGCGCCGCGACCCGCTCGCCGAGTGGATGGGCGCCTACGCCCGCAAGTACGGCTTCGACTTCACCGAGGACATGTTCACCGGCGACTTCACGCTCGACCAGTTCCCGCTGAGCTGGCAGGACGAGGCCGACCTGGAGTACGTGCGGACGCAGTACATCGCCTACAACGGCGCGTCCGTCGTCCCGAAGTGGCTGCAGACGCCGCCGGCGAAGCCGCGGATCGCGATCACCATGGGCAACAGCGCCGTCGAGGTGTACCGCGGCTACAACGTGCCGCTGAGCGACCTGCTCGACTCCGTCGCCGACCTCGACGTCGAGGTGGTCGCCACGGTCGCCGCGTCGCAGCAGCCGTTGCTCGGCAAGACGCCGGCCAACGCCCGGATCGTCGACTTCGCGCCGATGCACGCGCTGGCCCCGACGTGCTCGGTCGTCGTGCACCACGCCGGCGCCGCGACCATGGGCACCACTGCGCGCCACCCGGTGCCGCAGCTGGCCCTGCCCTACCACTACGACCAGCCGACGCTCGGCAAGATGCTCGAGAAGCAGGGCGCCGGGCTGTCGATCCACGTTTCCGAGGTCACGCCGGAGAAGTTCCGCACGGCGATCGACCGGCTGCTCACCGAGCAGGTGTTCCAGGACCGGGCGGTGGCCCTGCGCGACGAGATCTTCGCGCTGCCCACCCCGAACCAGGCCGTGCCGCGGATCGAAGAGCTCGTCGTGAAGCACCGGGCGCGGTGACATGCGCGTCCTGCTGACCACCTACGCCGAGCGCACCCACTTCCTGATGATGGTGCCGCTCGCGTGGGCGCTGCGCACCGCCGGGCACGACGTCCGGGTGGCGGTGCAGCCCAAGCTCGCCGGGGCGGTGACCGGGGCGGGGCTCACCGCCGTCCCGGTCGGGCACGACCGCGACCTGTGGGACCTGCTGCGCCGCACCGGACCCGAGCACCTGTTCGGCGTCGAGACGGGCTGGCCCGCGCCCTACGACACGGCCGCACTGTCCACACCGGACTGGGACCACGTGCTGCGCGGCTACCGCGACATCGCCGTGCGCTGGCACAAGACGAGCAACGTCCCGCTGATCAACGACCTCGTCGACTTCGCGCGCTGGTGGCAGCCGGACCTGGTGCTGTGGGAGCCGACGACGTACGCCGGCGCGATCGCGGCCAAGGCGTGCGGCGCGGCGCACGGCCGGATCCTCATCGGCGAGGACGTCTTCGGCCTGACCCGCGACCACTTCCTGCGCTTGCGACCGGACGGCGCGCCGGACCCGCTCGGCGAGTGGCTGGGGGCGTACGCGCGCAAGTACGGCGGCGAGTTCAGCGAGGACATGGTCACCGGGCAGTTCACGATCGACCAGCTCCCGGCGTCCCTGCGGCACCGGGCGTCGCTGGAGCACGTCCCGATGCGGTACGTGAACTACGGCGGCGCCGCGGTCGTCCCGGACTGGCTTTCGACGCCACCTTCACGCCCACGCGTCGCGTTGACCATGGGCCTGACCGCCCACGACCGCACCGGCGGCTACCCGGTCGACCTGCAGGACATCCTCGACGCGGTCGACGGCCTCGACGTCGAACTGGTCGCCACGGTCACCCCCGAGACCCGGCTGAGCAGGGTCCCCTCGCGAACGCGCCTGGTCCCGTTCGTGCCGTTGACCGCGCTGCTGACGACGTGCTCGGTCGCCATCCACCACGCGGGCGTCGGCACCCTGGCGTCGACGGCGTTGCGCGGCATCCCGCAGCTGACCCTGCCCTGGGACGTCGACCAGCCCACGCTCGGCGCCCGCCTCGCGGCACAGGACGCCGGAATCTCCATCCACGCCACCGAAGCGACCACCGAAGGCATCCGCGACGCACTCGTCCGGCTGCTGCACGAACCCGCGTACACCAAGGGCGCCGCCCACCTGCGCGACGAGATGCTCGCGATGCCGTCACCCAACGACGTCGCCGCGCACCTGGCCGCCCGCCGCGGGTCGTGAGTGTTTAGGGCGGTTCTAACCGCCCTAAACACTCACGACCCCGGCACCGCTCGCAAGGAGAGACATGCGCGTCCTGTTCACCACCTACCCGGAGAAGACCCACTTCCTCGCCATGGCGCCGCTCGCCTGGGCGCTGCGCACCGCCGGGCACGAGGTGCGTGTCGCGTGCCAGCCGAAGTTCGCCGACGTCGTCACGCAGGCCGGGCTCACCGCCGTGCCGGTCGGGCCGGACCGCGACCTGTGGCAGCTGATGGCCCGCGACACGAACTGGTTCAGCGTCGGGCTCAACGGCCTGCCGGTGCCCTACGACACCGTCGACTGGCGCCCCGAGGACGTCTCGTACGAGTACCTCCGCGACGGCTACAAGCTGCACGTCACCAAGTGGCACAAGATGAGCAACGTCCCGCTGATCCCGGGCCTGGTCGAGTTCGCCCAGGCGTGGCAGCCCGACCTGGTCATCTGGGAGCCGTCGACGTACGCGGGCGCGATCGCCGCCGAGGCCGTCGGCGCGGCGCACGCGCGGCTGCTGTTCAGCCTCGACACCTTCGGCGTCACCCGCGACCACTTCACCCGGCTCAGCCCCGAAGGCGCCGAAGACCCGCTGAAGGAGTGGCTCGCGCCGGCCGCGGGCAAGTACGGCGTCCCGTGGAGCGAACGCCTCGTCACCGGTGAGTTCACGATCTCGCTGCTGCCGCCGTCGCTGCGCGTGGAGGCCGACCTCGACTACGTGCCGATGCGGTACGTCCCCTACGGCGGCCCCGCTGTGCTCCCGGCCTGGCTGCGCACGCCGCCCGAGAAGCCGCGGGTCGCGCTCACCATGGGCATCAGCATCGCCGAGTCGAGCGGCGACATGGTCGACCTCAAGGACCTGTTCGAAGAACTGTCCGATGTGGACATGGAACTCGTCGCGACGATCCCGGAGAGCGTCCAGGAGAAGCTCGGCCAGGTCCCGGACAACGTCCGGATGGTCTCGTTCGTGCCGCTGCACGCGCTGGTCCCAACCTGCACCGCCGTCATCCACCACGCCGGCTACGGCACCCTCGCGACAACGGCGTTGCACGGCAAACCGCAGGTCATCGTGCCCTGGAACGCCGACGGGCCCGCGCTCGCCAAGCGCGTCGCCGCGCAGGGTGCCGGGCTGGCGCTGCACGTCCACCAGGCGTCGGCACGCGGGGTGCTGCGCAACCGGCTGCTGCGCGTGCTCACCGAGCCCAAGTTCACCGAGGGCGCGCACCGGCTGCGCGACGAGATCCTCGCCATGCCGACGCCCAACGACGTCGCCGACCAGCTCGCCCGTCGCGTCGCGAAGGTGGCCATCGCGTGAAGGTCCTCTTCGCCGCCAACCCCGAGAAGGCGCACTTCCTGCCGATGGTGCCGCTGGCCTGGGCGCTGCGCACCGCCGGGCACGAGGTGCGCGTGGCGTGCCAGCCGAAGTTCGCGCCCGTCGTCACCCAGGCCGGGCTGACGGCGGTGCCGGTGGGCCGCGACGGCGACCTGTGGGACCTCATGCCGCGCCACCCCGACTACCGCGGCACCCAGTGGCGGCCGGCCTACGGGCTGCCGGTGCCGTACGAGGTCGCGGAGTTCCCGGAGAAGGCGACGCCGGAGTACCTCGAGGAGTCGTACGCGGCGATCCTGCACTACTGGCACAAGCCCGCGTGCTTCCCGATGATCGGCGGCCTGGTCGAGTTCGCCCGCGCCTGGGAGCCGGACCTCGTGCTGTGGGAGCCGCTGTGCTTCGCGGGCCCGATCGCGGCGCTGGCGTCCGGCGCCGCGCACGGCCGGATCCTGTGGAGCACCGACGTCTTCGGCGTCGCCCGGTCGTTTCCCGCCGCCGGCGATCCGCTGGGAGACTGGCTCGGCGCGTACGCGCGCAAGCACGGCGGCGAGTTCACCGAGGAGCTGGTCACCGGGCAGTTCACGATCGACCAGCTCCCGGCGTCGCTGCGGCTGCCGACGTCGCTGGAAACCTTGCCGCTGCAATACCTTCCGTACGGCGGCCCGGCGTCCATCCCGGACTGGCTGCGTAAGCCGCCCGAGAAGCCGCGCGTCGCGTTGAGCATGGGGATCAGCCTCACCGACCACGAAGCCGGGTACTCGGTCGCCGTGCAGGACGTGCTGGATCATCTGGTCAAGCTGGACGTCGAGGTCGTCGCCACCCTGCCGGACGTCGAGAAGGCGAAGCTGGCGAGCATCCCCGACGGCGTCCGGATCGTGCCGTACGCGCCGCTCGAAGCCCTGGCCGCGACGTGCTCGGCGGTCGTCTCCCACGGCGGTTTCGGCACGTTCCTGACGACCGCGCGCCACGCCGTCCCGCAGCTGTGCACGCCATGGGACTTCGACGGCCCGGTCTTCGCCGCCCGCGCCGCGGCGCAAGGCGGCGCCCTCGCCGTCCGCGCCGACCAGGCGACGGGCGAGGTGGTCGCGGACGCCGTGGCCCGCCTCCTCGACGAGCCCGCCTTCGCGGACCAGGCCGCCGTCCTGCGCGACGAAATCCTCGCCATGCCCACACCCAACGCGGTCGCCGAGCAGCTGGCCGCCCAGTACCGCAGGGGGTCGTGAGTGGTAATGAGGGTTCTAACCCTCATTACCACTCACGACCAGCCGCGGCAGACCCGGAAACGGAGGAGTAATGCGGGTTTTGTTCACCGTCAGCCCGGGGACGACCGTGTTCAACAGCATGGTGCCGCTGGCCTGGGCGCTGCGGACCGCCGGGCACGACGTGCGCGTCGCGAGCCAGCCCGCGTTCGCCGACGAGATCACCCAGGCCGGGCTCACCGCCGTGCCGCTCGGGCGTGACCTCGGCATCCCGCGGCTGCTCCTGGCCATGGGCATGGACAGCGCCACGCTGGAGGAGGCCCGCCGCGGGCTGCCGGACCCGTACGCGGTGCTGGACGACCCCGGCTCGACCGACTGGGACCGCGCCCACCGCGCGTTCACCGAGGTCGCCGAGGGCGCGCGGTTCGAGACGTTCGCGATCATGTCGGCGCTCGTCGAGTTCGTCCGCGACTGGGAACCGGACCTCGTCGTGTGGGAGCCGTTCACCCCGGCCGGCGCGATCGCGGCCAAGGCGTGCGGCGCCGCCCACGCCCGGCTGCTCTACGGCGTCGACGTCTACGCCTTTGCCCGACAGCACTTCCTGAGCATCCGCAACGGCCGGAACGACCCTCTCGCCGATTGGCTCGGCGGGTACGCGCGCAAGTACGGCGCGGAGTTCAGCGAGGACATGACGGTCGGCCAGTTCACCATCGACCAGATCCCGGCGAGCCTGCAGACCGAGTCGGACCTGCACTACCTGCGGACGCCGTACATCCCGTACGGCGGCGCGGCGGTCGTCCCGCGCTGGCTGCAGCTGCCGCCGCAACGCCCGCGCGTCGCGCTCACCATGGGCCTGAGCGCGACGGGGTACTTCTCCGGCTACACGGTGAACGTCCAGGACATCCTCGACTCCCTCGCGGACCTGGACATCGAGCTGGTCGCGACGGTCGCCGAGGCCGAGCAGGCCAAGCTGGCGCGGATCCCGGACAACGCGCGGCTCGTCCCGTACGTGGCCCTGCACGCGCTCGCCCCGACGTGCACGGCGGCGATCACGCACGCCGGTTTCGGCACGCTGACGGCGTTCGCGCCCTACGGCGTCCCGCAGCTGACGTTGCCGTTCCACTTCGACGAGCCGGCGCTCGGCCACCGCCTCGCCGCCCAAGGCGCCGGCCTCAACCTCGACCCGACGCAGGTGACGGGCGCGAACGTCCGCGAAGGCGTCCTCCGCCTGCTCAACGAGCCGTCCTTCACCACCGCGGCCCGCCGCCTCCAGGCCGAGATCCGCGCGCTGCCCAGCCCCAACGACCTGGTCCCTGAGATCGAAGCCCTGACCGCCAAGCACCGCACCCGGTCGTGAGTGTTTAGGGCGGTTCTAACCGCCCTAAACACTCACGACAAGCCGCGGCAGACCCGGAAACGGAGGTTTGATGCGCGTCCTGTTCGCGGTCAACCCGGAGAAGAGCACGTTCCTGTACCTCGTGCCGATGGCGTGGGCGTTGCGGACCGCCGGGCACGAGGTGCGGGTGGCGAGCCAGCCCGGGTTCGCCGACGTCATCACCCAGGCCGGCCTGACCGCCGTCCCGGTCGGACGCGACGTCGACAAGTGGCGCGGTACCCGGCCCGAGCTGCTGGAACAGTCACGCGCCGGGCTGCCGTCGCCGTGGGACGTCCTCGACGGAAACGAGGACGACCTCGTCGAGAAGCAGGAACACTCCGTCGCGTCGATCCACCGGCCGGACAACGTGCCGATGCTCGCCGGGCTCGTCGAGTTCGCCCAGGCCTGGCAGCCGGACCTCGTGATCTGGGAGCCGTTCTGCCTCGCCGGGCCGATCGCGGCCAAGGCGTGCGGCGCGGCGCACGCGCGGATGCTGTTCAGCGTCGACGTCTTCGGCCTGACCCGCGAGCACTTCTTGAAGGCGAAACGAGGGAAAGACCCGCTGGCCGACTGGCTCGGCGCGTACGGCCGCAAGTACGGCTTCGCGTTCACCGAGGACATGACGACCGGGCACTTCACGATCGACCAGTTCCCCGCGAGCCTCCAGGAGAACGCCGACCTCGACTACGTCCGCACGCAGTACGTCCCCTACGGCGGCCCGGCCGTGATCCCGGACTGGCTCAAGCGCCCGCCGGAACGTCCGCGCGTCGGCCTCACCCTCGGCCTGACCGCGACGGAGATCTTCACCGGCTACACCGTCCCGCTGCGGGACGTCCTCACCGAGCTGTCCACTTTGGACGTCGAGGTCGTCGCGACCGTCGCCGAGGCCGAGCAGGAGAAGCTCGGGACGCTGCCGGACAACGTCCGGGTCGTGTCGTACGTCCCGTGGCACGCGCTGGTGCCGACCTGCGCGGCGATCGTGCACCACGCGGGCGCGGCGACGCTGCTGACGACGTCGCGCTACCCGGTGCCGCAGCTGGCCGTGCACTACCACTTCGACCAGCCGATCCTCGGCCGCAAGCTGGCCGAGCACGGCGCCGGGCTCGCGCTGCACACCACCGAGGCGACCGGCGCGAGCGTCCGCGACGCCGTGCAGCGGCTGCTCACCGAGCCGGAGTTCCGCCGCCGGGCCGTCGCGCTGCGCGGCGAAGTCCTCTCGGCCCCCAGCCCGAACGACCTGGTGCCGCGGCTCGAAGAGCTCACCGCCCGGCACCGCACCCGCCAGTAGAAGCCCAGGAGATCCCATGCGCGTCCTGTTCACCGACACCCCCGAGCCGACGACGTTCATGCCGATGGCCCCGCTGGCCTGGGCGTTGCGCACGGCCGGGCACGAGGTCCGGTTCGCCGCGGCCCCGATGTTCGCCGAGACGATCACCCAGGCCGGGCTGACGGCCGTCCCGGTCGGTCGCGACGTCGACCTGTACCGCCGTCTCGACGCCGTGATGGGCGCGCTCGACCACAACGCGGAGCTGAAGGCCGAGTTCGAGGGCGTCTCCGACGAAGACGCCCTGGAGCTGCTGAAACTCGAGTCCGGGATGCCCGCGCCCTACGACGTCGCCGAGTACCCCGAGCGCGCCGACTGGGAGAAGATGCTGCCGGCCTACGCGGGCGCGGTGTGGACCGACCACAAACCCGAGAACTTCCCGATGATCGCCGGGCTCGTCGAGTTCGCCCGCGCCTGGGAGCCGGACCTGGTGCTGTGGGAGCCGTCGACCTACGCGGGCGCGATCGCGGCCAAGGCCTGCGGGGCGGCCCATGGCCGGCTCCTGGGCCGGCTCGACGCGTTCGGCGTCACCCGGTCGCACTACCGGCGGCTGATGGCGCAGCAGCCGGAAGACCAGCGCTACGACCCGTTCGCCGACTGGTACGAGGGCTACTGCGAGCGCTACGGCTTCGAGTTCTCCGAGGACATGGTCACCGGCCAGTTCAGCGTCGACCAGTTCCCCGGCTCGCTGCGGATGGCCGCCGACGACGTCGACTACCTGCCGATGCAGCACGTCCCCTACGGCGGCCCGGCGTCGGTGCCGCACTGGCTGTGGGCGGCCCCGACGCGCCCGCGCGTCGCGCTCACCCTGGGCAGCACCGCCGCCATCCGCTTCGACGGCTACACCGTGGACGTCCAGGACGTCCTCACCGCGCTCGGCGACCTCGACATCGAGGTGATCGCCACCGTCGCCGACAACGTCCGCGGCCGGCTCACCGCCGTGCCGCGCAACACCCGGATCGTGCCGTACGCGCCGCTGCACGCCCTCGCGCCGACCTGCGACGTCGTGATCAACCACGCCGGCGCGGGCACCTACCTGGCCGTCGCGCTGCACGGCGTCCCGCAGCTGACCCTGCCGTGGGACCTCGACGAGCCGGAGCTGGCGCGCCGCGCCACCGCGCACGGGTCGGCGCTGATGATCCGCGGCGACCACGCGACCGGCAAGGATGTCGCCGACGGCGTCGCGCGCCTGCTCGCCGAGCCGCGGTTCCGCGCGCGGGCCGTCGACCTGCGGGACGAGATGCTCGCGCTGCCCTCGCCCAACGACGTCGTCGGACAGCTGGAAGAGCTGACCGTGAAGTTCCGGACGCGCTGATGCGGATCCTGTTCACCGTCATCGCCGAGCGGACCATTTTCTGCTCGATGGTCCCGCTGGCCTGGGCGCTGCGGACGGCCGGCCACGAGGTGCGGGTGGCCTGCCAGCCGGCGTTCGCCGACGTGGTGACGCAGGCCGGGCTGACGGCCGTCCCGGTCGGGCGCGACGCGACGATCTGGCGGATGGAGAGCCTCGACCCGGCGCTGCTGGAGCAGGCGCGGGCCGGGCTGCCGAGCCCGTGGCGGGTGGTCGAGGACCCGGCCAACGCCGACTGGGAGGACCTGCGCGAGGGCCACCGCGTCGCCGTCGACGAGGGCCACAAGCTGGAGAACTTCCCGCTGATCAACGGCCTCGCCGAGTTCGCTCGGGCGTGGGAGCCGGACCTGGTGATCTGGGAGCCGCTGACCTACGCGGGCCCGATCGCCGCGAAGGCGTGCGGCGCGGCGCACGCCCGGTTGCTCTGGAGCCTCGACGTCTTCGGCGCGACCCGCGAGATCTACCGGCGGACGGCGAACGGCGCTCCCGAGGACCCGCTCGCGGACTGGCTGGGCGGTTACGGGCGCAAGTACGGCTTCGAGTTCAGCGAGGACATGACGACCGGGCAGTTCAGCATCGACCAGGTGCCGCCGTCGATCGGCCTGCGCGCCGGCGACCTGGACTACCGGCCGATGCAGTACGTCCCCTACGGCGGCCCGGCCGCCACCCCGGACTGGCTGCCCACCCAGCGCCCGCGCATCGGCCTCACCCTGGGCACCACGGCGACCGAGCACTTCGGCGGGTACGTCGTGAGCGTCGAAGACACCCTCGCCGAACTGTCCACATTGGACGTCGAGGTGGTCGCGACGGTCAAGGATCCCGCGTTCCCGATCCCGGCCAACGCGCGCGTGGTGCCCTTCGTCCCGCTGGACGCGCTGGCCCCGACCTGCGACGTCGTCATCGACCACGCCGGGCCGGGCACGTTCCTGACCGTGGCCCGCCACGGCGTCCCGCAGCTGACGGTCCCGTGGGACTTCGACGAGCCCGAGCTGGCCCGCCGCGCGGCCGCGCGGGGCGGGTCGCTCACCATCCGCGGCGACGGGGCGACCGGCGTCCGGATCCGCGAGGGCGTCGAACGGCTGCTGGCCGAACCCTCGTTCAAGACCCGCGCCGCGGACCTGCGTGACGAGCTGCGCGGCCTGCCGTCCCCCAACGACGTCGCCGAGGAGATCGAAGCCCTCGTCGAGAAGAACCGGTGAGCCCGATGCGCGTCCTGTTCGCCACCTACCCCGAGTCCACGGTGTTCCAGCCGATGGTGCCGCTGGCCTGGGCATTGCGCACGGCCGGGCACGAGGTCCGCGTCGCCGCTCCCCCGGTTTTCGCCGACACGATCACCGCGGCCGGGCTCACCGCGGTGCCGGTCGGGCGGGAACGCACGAACACCTGGCGGCGGCTGCTCTCCCTGGACCCCGCCGAAGCGGAAGCGGACCGGGCGGGCCTGCCGTCGCCGTACGACGCCGCGCTGCGCCCGGTGGGCGTCGAGGAAATGCGGGCCGGCTACGAGCGGATGATCGAGCACGGCCACAAGCTGAACAACTTCGCGCTGGTCCCCGGGCTCGTCGAGTTCGCCCGCGCGTGGCAGCCCGACCTGGTGATCTGGGAAGCCACGACGTACGCCGGCGCGATCGCGGCGAAGGCGTGCGGCGCGGCCCACGCGCGGTTCCTGTGGAGCCTCGACGTCTTCGGCGTGACGCGCGAACGCTTCCTTGCCCTCTCACCTGGCGCCGACCCCTTGAAGAACTGGCTCAGCGGGTACGGCCGCAAGTACGGCTTCGACTTCGACGAAAGCCTGATCACGGGCGAGTTCACGCTCGACGCGCTGCCCACGTCCCTGCGCCTGGACGCCGACCTCGACTACCGCTCGATGCAGTACGTCCCCTACAACGGCCCGTCGACGGTCCCGGACTGGCTGCAACGACCCCACGACCGCCCCCGGATCGGCCTCACCCTGGGCACGTCGGCCACGGAGCAGTTCGCCGGGTACACCGTGAGCGTCAAGGACATCCTCGCCGAGTTGTCCACTTTGGACGCCGAGGTGGTGGCCACCGTGGCGGACGACCTGGGCCCGGTCGACGCGCGCGTCGTCCCCTTCGTCCCGCTCGACGTCCTGGCCCCGACCTGCGACGTCGTCATCAACCACGCCGGACCGGGCACCTTCCTGACCGTCGCGCGCCACGGCGTCCCGCAGCTGACCGTGCCGTGGACGTTCGACGAGCCGGCGCTCGCCGCCCGCGCGGCCGCCCAGGGCGGCTCGCTCACCCTCCCCGGCGACCAGGCCACCCCCACGGCCATCCGGGAGCACGTCGCACGGCTGCTGACCGAACCGGAGTTCCGCGAGCGCGCCGCCGCGCTGCGCAAGGAAATCCGGACCCTGCCCACCCCCAACGAACTCGCCCACGAGCTAGCGCGGTGCCCGTCGTGAGTGGTTAGGGCGGTTAGAACCGCCCTAACCACTCACGACCGGCACCGCACGAAAGGTAGACCCGATGCGCATCCTGTTCACCACCGCCAACCAGGGCAGCATGTTCCAGCCGATGGTGCCGCTGGCCTGGGCCCTGCGCACGGCCGGGCACGAGGTCGTCGTCGCCACGCAGCCCGACTTCGTCGAGGAGGTGACGCAGGCCGGGCTCACCGCGGTCCCGGCGGGTCGCCAAGTCGACCCGCGACGGCTCCTCGTGGCCATGCAGGTCACCGAGGACATGCTCGAGGAGGCCCGCGAGGGCCTGCACCCGCCGTACGACGCCGTCGAGGACCCGTCGAAAGCCGACTGGGAGAGCATGCTCACCGGCTACGTCGACGACGTCGAGCGCTGCCGCTACGAGATCTTCTCGATGATCGGCGGGCTCGTCGAGTTCGCCCGGTCGTGGCAGCCGGACCTGGTCATCTGGGAGCCGTTCACCTACGCCGGGGCCATCGCGGCCAAGGCGTGCGGCGCCGCCCACGCGCGTCTCCTGTTCGGCGCCGACGTCTACGGCCGCGCCCGCGAGATCTTCCGCGGCTTCGGCCAGACCGAAGACCCGCTGGCCAAGTGGTTCGCCTCCTACGGCCGCAAGTACGGCTTCGACTTCACCGAGGACCTGATCACCGGCGACTTCACGATCGACCCGATGCCGGCCAGCCTGCAGTGCGAAGCCGACCTCAACTACCTGCACATGCGCAACGTCCCGTACGGCGGCGTCGCGATCGCGCCGTGGTGGCTGGAGATCAAGCCCGAGAAGCCGCGCGTCGCGCTCACCATGGGCCTGACCGCGACCGGCCACTTCGCCGGCTACACGATCGACATCCAGGACGTCCTCGACGCGCTCGCCGACCTCGACGTCGAGCTGTACGCGACCGTCCCGGAGGACGAGCAGGAGAAGCTGCGCAGCATCCCGGAGAACGCGCTGCTGATGCCGTACATCCCGCTGCACGCGCTCGCGTCGACGTGCTCGGTCGCGATCAACCACGCCGGCGTCGGCACGCTCTCGACGTTCGCGCTGCACGGCGTCCCCCAGCTGACCCTGCCGTACCACTTCGACGAGCCGCTGATCGGCCGCCGCTTCGCCGCGACCGGCGCCGGGCTGAACATGCACGGCATCCCGATCGACGCGGACACGATCCGCGCGAATGTCCTGCGGTTGCTGGAAGAACCGTCGTTCACCGAAGGGGCGGCGCGGCTGCGCGACGAGATGCACGCCCTGCCGACGCCGAACCAGCTGGTCGGCGAGCTGGAAGCGCTGACCGTCAAGCACCGCGGCGGTGCCTCGTGAAGGTCCTGTTCTGCGCGTTGCCGCAGCTGACGCACTTCTACGCCACGGTCCCGCTCGCCTGGGCGCTGCGCACGGCCGGGCACGAGGTGCGGTACGCGACCTCGCCCGACTTCGCCGAAGCCGTGACGGACGCCGGGCTCACCGCCGTCGCGGTCGGCCCGGCCGACGCCGAGGACGACGAGGAGATCGCCGAGGAAGCGCCGGCCGGGCTGCCCGCGCCGTACGACCTCGCGGAGTCGGGCTCCGACTGGACCGACGGCCACGCCGAGGCGTTCGACGCGATGGTCACCTACGCCTTCGGCGAGTTCAACGCGCCGATCCTCGACGACCTGGTCGCGTTCGCCCGCTCCTGGCAGCCCGATCTGGTGCTGTGGGAACCGTTCACCTACGCCGGCGCGTTCGCCGCGGCGGCGTGCGGGGCGGCGCACGGCCGGGTGCTGTTCGGTACGGACTTCCTCGGCGTCACGCACGAGTGGATCCACGCCCACGTCCCGGACGACCGGCTCACCGGGTGGCTGACTTCGACGGCCGCTTCGTTGGATGTTCCCTACACCGACGACCTGCGGTCCGGGCAATTCACCGTCGACCAGCTGCCGTCACCACTGCGGCTGGCTTCGCCGGAGCTGGAGTACGTCCCGGCGCGGTACGTCGCTTACGGCGGCCCGGCGGAAGTTCCCGCCTGGCTGCGGGAAACCCCGTCACGCCCGCGGATCGCGGTCACCCTGGGCACGTCCGCGACACTGGAGTACGGCGGCTACACCGTGCAGGTGACCGACCTGCTCGCCGTATTGTCCACAATGGACATCGAAGTCGTGGCAACGGTCGACGGGCCGGTGCCGGACAACGTGCGGGCGGTGCCGTACGTGCCGCTCGACGCCCTCGCCCCGACGTGCGCGGCGGCGATCCACCACGGCGGGTTCGGCACGCTGCTGACGTTCGCCCGCCACGGCGTCCCCCAGCTGACTCTGCCGCACGACTTCGACGCGCCCCTGCTCGGCCGCAAGCTCGCGGCCCAGGGCGCCGGGCTGACGGTCGACCCGGCCCAGGCCAGCGGCCGCCGGATCCGGTGGAGCGTCGAACAACTGCTGGGCAACACGGGCATCCGGGCCGCCGCGACCGCGCTGGCCGAGGAGATCGCCGCGATGCCGAGCCCCAACGACGTCGTCGCGCGGCTCGAAGAACTGACCACGAAACACCGCGGAGGCCGGCCGTGAAGGTCCTGTGCTGCGTCCTGCCCCAGCTGACGCACTTCTACGCGCTCGCGCCGCTCGCGTGGGCGCTGCGCACCGCCGGGCACGAGGTCCGGGTGGCGAGCACGCCGGGGTTCACCGACGCGATCACCCGCGCCGGCCTCACCGCCGTCCCGCTCGGCCACGACCCGGAACCCGACCCCGAGGACGACACGCCGGAAGCGCAGGAAGCGCGCGACGCGTTGCGGCGCGGGCTGCCGAAGCCATACGACCTGGCGGAGTTCACGCCGACGCCCGCCGACTGGACCGACGAGCGCGCCGAGGCGTTCGAGATGATGGTGACGTACGCGTTCGGCGAGGACAACGAGCCACTGCTGGACGGCGCGGTCGAGTTCGCCCGCGCGTGGCGGCCGGACCTGGTGCTGTGGGAGCCGTTCACCTACAGCGGCGCGCTGGCGGCCCACGCGTGCGGCGCCGCGCACGGCCGGGTGCTGTTCGGCACGGACTTCCTGGGCGTCACGCACGACTGGATCCGGCGTTTCACCGCCACCGACCGCCTCACCGAATGGCTCACGGAGACCGCGTCCCGCCACGGCCTCCCGTACGAGGATCACCTGCGGGCCGGGCACTTCACCCTCGATCCGCTCCCGCCGAGCCTTGCCGTTTCCCTGGACGCGCTGCCGGTCCGCTACACCCCGTACGGCGGCGCGGCGGTGGTCCCACCCTGGGTGACCAAGCCGCTCGACCGCCCCCGCGTCGCGCTGACGCTCGGCACGTCGGCGACGGAGTACTCGGGTTACACGGTGAACGTCCGCGACATCCTGGCCGCATTGTCCACAATGGACATCGAGGTGGTGGCGACGATCGCGGACCCGGAGTCACTGGGCCCGATCCCGTCGAACGCGCGAGTGGTCCCGTACGTCCCCCTGGACGCCCTGGCGGCCACGTGCACCGCGGCCATCCACCACGGCGGTTTCGGCACCCTGGCGACGTTCTCCCGCCACGGCGTCCCCCAGCTGACGCTCCCGTACGACTTCGACGCCCCCTTGCTGGCCCGCAAACTGGAGGAACAGGGAACGGGCCTGACAGTCCACTCGGACGACGCAACGGGCCCAGCCGTCCGCGACGCGCTACAACGGCTCCTCACAGAGCCGGGCTTCCGCACCCGAGCCCAGGCGCTACGCGCCGAAATCGAGGCCCAGCCGGGCCCGAACGACCTCGTCGCCCAGCTGGAGCAGCTCACCCGCAAGCACCAGCTCACCTGACGCCGTAAAGCCGTGAAGGCCTCCTTACCGGCCATAAGAGCCGGTAAGGAGGCCTTCACGGCTTTGAACGGAGCCGCGGGAGGATCAGTTGTACTGCAACGCGTCCAGGCCGATCGCCAGGCCGAGGGCCAGGCGGCGGTCGATCTCGTCGTCTTCCAGGCGCAGCAGGTAGTTGTCCGACAGCCGCGCGGTCTTCTCCACCGCGCCGACGACCTGGTCCTCGCCGCGGGTGAAGTCGAAGTGGTACTTCCAGAAGAACGGGACCTCGACGTCGCCCGGCCACGGGACCAGCTTCCAGATCCGGCGGAACGCCGCCATGCCCTGGCTGCGCTCGCTGACCGTCAGGCGGTCGCGGCCGTCCTGGTCGAGCACCCAGGTCGAGCGGTAGAAGGACTTGCCGAACTTCTTGCCGAACAGGCCGAGCACCTCTTCGTCGCCGTCGGCGCCCAGCACCTGGTACGCGCTGGACAGCTCTTCCACCTTGTGGGAACGGAACTTCGCGAGCACCGTTTCCTTGCTCTCGTCGGTGTAGAACGTCGCGTGTTCCTTGAACGTGAGGCGCTTCTCCTCGATGAAGGCGACCAGGTCACCCGGCTGGCCCTGACCGTCGTCCGCGTAGACGTGGTAGCGGATGACCATCAGCTTCTGCTTCTGCCGGATGTGGAACCGATCGTGCTTCTGCAGCTGGTGAATTTCCATGGGTCCCCCGTAAGCGGTCTAACCGATCATGGTTGCTCGATGCTAGCGCGGCCACCCCCGGCGAGCTGAACCGCGGGAACGGCGTACCGGCGCGCGATCTCGTGGAACACGTCCTTCGGTTCCCAGCGGTCCAGGTCGTCGGGATCGATCTTGACGACGCTGAACGACGCCATGTCCAGGTCCCGCAAGGGATCCGCGAAGTGCGGGTAGTCGCGCAACGCGAACGTGTAGACGAACGCGCCGTGGACGTCGTTGCGCGCGTAGACGTCGATCATGTCGCCGACGTAGGCGGCCTGCACCCGCTCGCTGCGGATGTTGCCCTTGCGGATCTTGGGCGGCACCGAGAGCCAGTTGACGATCTTGAACGATCCCGGCCCGCGCTGCGCGCCACCGACGTAGGCCCCGCAGCCGAACTCCGTGATGAGCAGCGGTTTCCCGGCGCGCGCGAGCCGTTCCCTCAGCCGCACCTCGAACTGCGCGGAGTTCGACGCCGTGCGGTAGAGGTTCACCCCGGCGTAGTCGAAGCCGGACCAGTCGACGTCCTCCCACGACGCCGCCGCGTAGGTGACCGGACCGCCGAACACCGGCTTGACGCGGCCCAGCGCCCGTGCCAGCAGCCGGTTCACCTTGCGGTTGATCCGCTTTTCGAACCGCCGCCGCCAGTGAATGGTGACGAGCAGCCGCATCGCCTCCGGCCTGCCGGGGATCATCCCGGCCAGGTGCAGGGAGAACTCGCAGCCGACGACCAGGTTGACGCGGCCGGGGAAGCCGCGCCGCAGCTGCTCGGCGGCCAGCGCGGCGACCTCGAGGGTGCGCAGCACCTTGCGCCGCCCGATGTCCACCGGGTGCGGTTCGATCCAGACGTCGAGGCCGGCCGTCAGGGCGTTGTGCGCTGCGGCGAACAGCTTCGGCAGGTCCATCCCGATCAGGATGACGTCGGTGCAGTGCAGCTGCTCCTTGATCGCGCGCAGGTCGTGCGCGGCGACCTCCTCGCTCACCTCGTCGACCTGCAGCGAGATCCCCTTGATCTCGAGGCTCATCCCGCGTCGCCGTTGGCCAGGGCGTCGGTGGCGTAGCGGTTGAGCAGGTCGCGCGCGGCCCGCACCTCGGCCGCCATCGGCCGGTCCTCGGCCAGCGGCGGGGAGATCCCGGCGAGCTCGGCCCAGATCCCGCCGTCGGGCGGCGGCGCGTCGGTCATCACGGCCAGCTGCGCGACGCCGAGGGCGAGCGAGCCGATCACCAGCCAGCCCAGCTCCAGGGCCTCGGCCACGGAGTTGGCGCCGTTGAGCGCCATCGGGACGTGGTCCTGGTTCCAGCCGTTGGTCGGCAACGTCGTCAGCGACGACGGGTAGACCAGCTGCCGGATCCGCGACACGAACGACGTCGCGCTGATGTGCACACCCGCCAGGCCGCAGCCGCGGCCGGCGCGCGGGGTCAGCATCGGCGGCAGGTCGCCGTTGGTGGCCGGGGACAGCAGCAGCCCCAGCTGCCGTTCGGCCAGGTAGACCGCCATGTGCATGGCGAGCCCGGTCTGGTCGGAAGCGAGCCCGACCGGCATCGCGTGGAAGTTGCCGCCGTGCAGCAGCCGCCCCTCGAAGGTGATCGGGTTGTCCTGGCAGCCGTCGACCTCCAGGGCCAGCACGTTGCCGACGTTGTCGAGCTGGTCGAGCACCGCGCCGAGCACCTGCGGCGCGCAGCGCAGGCTGTAGGGCTCCTGCAGCGGCCGCTTCGGGTCACGGGTCTGGCTGTCGGGCAGCTCACGCCGGATCCACTCGGCCGCGGTGAGCTGGCCGAGCTGGCCGCGCGCGATGCCGTGCCCGGCGTCGTAGTGCTCCGGGTTGGCACCCAGCAGCTTCGCGAGCCGGCCGGTCAGCATCGCGGCGGCCTGGACCAGCCGCAGCGACGACTGGTGGTTGACGATCGACTGGGCGAGGCTCGCGCCGGTGCCGTTGACGAACGCCAGCGCCTCCCGCACCGGCCAGTCGACCGGCTCGTGGCCCAGCGCGGCCAGCGCGTCCTTCGCGGGCACGGTGATCCACCGGCCGCCGCCGTCGCGGCGCCACGCCCGGCCCTGCCCGCCGAACGCCAGCGCGGCGTGCGCCAGCGGCTGCAGGTCCCCGCTGGCACTGACCGTGCCGTGCCGCGGGATCACCGGGGTGAAGCCCTTGTTCCACAGGTCGGCGAGGATCTGCCAGAACCGCGGCGTGACGGCGGAGTAGCCCTTGCGCATGTTCTGGATGCGCAGCCACAGGATCAGCCGTGAGACGTCGGGCGAGAGCGGTGCGCCCTGGCCGGTGCCGAGGTGGGAGATGAGCGAGCTGCCCTGCTCCATCTCGGAGTCGGCGTCGAACACCACCAGCGGCCCGAAGCCCTGGGTGAGCCCGTACACCGGCTTGTCGGCGGTCAGGTGCTCCTCGATGGTGCGCGCGCTCGCCCGCATCCGGGCGATGTCCGCGTCGTCGCACGGGTCGATCTTCGCGTCCCAGTCGGCGCTCCAGACGATCTCGCCCAGGTAAAGGGAACTGGTCAGCTCGCGGCCCTGGCTTTCGGCGATCGGTGTCACCTCGCTGCGACCTCCTCGTCGGGTGTGGTGGGGGCGGGAACGTGCCGCAGCTTGCCCAGGGCGGACCGGTCGATCCGGGGCACGACGTGCAGCTTGCGCGGCCGGACGCCCAGGCGGGCGAACGCGGCCGCGAGATCGAGGTCGGCGACCTCGGTGCCGGGCGTGAGGGCGACGAGCAGTTCGACGTGCTCGCCGATCTTCGGGTCGGTGACCGGCAGCAGCGCGAGGTCGGCGCAGTCGAGCACGGCCCGCAGGGCGTATTCGGCGTCGTCCAGGTTGATCCGGCGGCCGTTGACCTTGACCAGGCGCCCGGCCCGGCCGGCGTGCCGGAACGAGCGCTCGCCGAGCGGCACGACCCGGTCGTCGGCCTCCCAGGACGCCGGCTCCGGTTCGCCGGGCCGGAACGCCAGCCGCGGGCTGGTGACGGCCAGCGGCACCTCGGCACCCGACGTCACCCGGCCCGCGAACTCGACGTCCGGGAACAGCTGCCACTCCGGCGGCTCGCCCTCACGCCAGGTGCGCGTCGCGATGCCGCCCGCCTCGGTGGAGCCGAGCACCTCGACCAGCAGGGCCCGCTCGGGGCCGAGCTCGCGCAGCAGGTCACCCGCGGTGGCCGGCAGCATGGCGCCGCCGTAGAGCACGGTGAGGTGGTCGAGCCCGCGCACCCAGTCCAGGTGGCGCAGCAGCAGCTCGAAGATCCACGGCGTCGCCATCACCACCGGGCGGCCGCCGATGTCGGGCAGGGTGCCGTAGAAGCCGTCGCGGTACCACGCCGGCACGCGCAGGCGGGCCGGGACGAGCACCGTGGCCAGCGCGCCGAACAGGTGGACCGGCGGCACGAACGAGACGACGGCGTCCGGCCGACCGGGCGCCACGAGGTCGGCGAGCATCCCCGCCTCGGCCCACACCTTCGGCCCGTACCGCCGCCACTGCCGGCGCGGCCCGGTGGTGCCCGAGGTGTGGAAGTCGACGACGGCGGGCAGCGCGTCCGGCCCGATCGCCGGCTCGCGGTCCCACCGGACCTGCCAGGCGCGCCCGGTCACCTCCGGCGCCGCGAACCCGGGCGTGAGCAGCTCGTGCGGGGTCAGCTCCGCGTATCCCATCCCCCTAGCCCAGCGTCTCGGCGAGCTGGATCAGGTACTTGCCGTATTCGGAGCTCTTCATCGCCTCGCCGGAGGCCCGGCACCGCTCGGCGTCGATGTAGCCCATGCGCAGCGCGATCTCCTCCAGGCAGGCGACCCGGACGCTCTGGCGCTTTTCGATCACCTGAACGTATTGGCTGGCGGCGAGCAGGGAGTCGTGTGTCCCGGCGTCGAGCCAGGTGAACCCGCGGCCGAGCCGGCACAGCTGCGCGCGGCCCTCCTTGAGGTAGGCCTTGTTGACGTCGGTGATCTCCAGTTCGCCCCGCGCCGACGGCTCGATGCCGCGGGCGATCTCGACGGCGTCGGAGTCGTAGAGGTACAGCCCGGTGATCGCGTTGTCGGAACGCGGGCGCAGCGGTTTCTCCTCGATCGACACGAGGGAGCCGCGCTCGTCCGTTTCGCCGATGCCGTAGCGCTCGGGATCGGAGACCGGGTAACCGAACAGCGTGCAGCCGTCGAGGCGCTCGCGCGCGGCGCGCAGGATTCGGGAAAACCCGGCACCGTGGAAGATGTTGTCGCCGAGGATCAACGCGGACGGATTCCCGTCGATGTGGTCCGCGCCGATCAGGAGCGCTTCGGCGATGCCGCGCGGCTGGTCCTGCTCGGCGTAGCTGATGTCGAGCCCCAGGTCGGAGCCGTCACCGAGCAGCGCGCGCAGGGCCGGGATGCTGTCGGGCGTCGAGATGACCAGGATCTCCCGGATGCCGGCGAGCATCAGCACCGAAAGCGGGTAATAGACCATCGGCTTGTCGTAGACCGCGAGCAGCTGCTTAGACGTCGCCTTCGTCAGGGGGTACAACCGCGAACCGGTTCCGCCGGCGAGAACGATTCCTTTCATGGCCTTGTTCATTTTCTGGGTCCATTCGTCGATATACGTCGACCGCGAGGCGAGAATGAGAATGCCGCGATGTGGATATCGGGAACACTAGGCAAGGCGACGCGGGGGCGTCAATGGTGCGGGCACCGCATCGAAGCGCTTCTCCCCGATGGCCGCGCGGCGGCGATTTCCGGTCGCGCTCCCAGCCGGTCCGGGAACGCGCCGCCGCGGGCCGGACGTCCCGCCGGCGGGACGCCGGGCCCGCGCGCGGCACCCGGCGGACCGGCGCGGAACCGGTGCCGAGTCCGACGTGGACACAGCCCGCCCAACTTGTCAAAGGCCTACAGCGGTGCCAGAATCCACCTGGTCACCGAGGTGGTCCGCCTCTGCGCGGCATCGCCCGCGCACCCGGGCCACCGTCGGCCGGACGCGGGCCCCGAAGAGGCCCGTACCACTGGGGCACCTGGGGGCGCTTTGGACACGACCGTTTCGGCACGAGGCTCGTGCACGACCGGCAGCGGCGGACGCGGACGCGCGCGCCGGGCCGGGGAGCCAACGGACAAACCCGAATGATCTTCATTTAGTCCACGGCGTGGACTAACCGGCAGGACCCCGTCCGGGCGGCGGGACGTGTGCCCGGGATCACTTTTCCAATCCACCACACCGTTGTGGTGCTATCCCGGAATGGGACGGCGAGGGCGGCCGCGCGCCGTTCCGATCCCCGCGGCCGGGCACCCCGGCGAGCGGCACCGCCCGCATTCCGGAACGGCGCGCGAAGCCGCCCCGCGGAATCCCGGAAAACCCGCCCCGCACCATGCCCGCGTGTAGGGTGCTGACACCAAGGAATTCACCCGATCGTGGAAGGAGGAGAAGGCCAATGGGGAGGAGTACAGGGCGGCCCGGCGATCACGTTCGCCGGGTCGAGGTCGTCTATGTCGATGACGCCTAGGAGACGAATGGTGATGATGACGAGCAAAGAGGGCAGCATTCCGCGGCACGCCGAACCGGCCGGCAGCCCGCGGGACACCGACCGGTCACCGGTCGCGTCGCCCCCGGGCCGGCTGGCCGGCCGGCCGTTCACCGACGGGATGCTGACCAGGCGGACCAGCCTCAACCTGCCACCCCAGATCCCGCTCGACGAGTGGAGCAGGATCGGCCACGAGATCTTCGTGATCTCGGAGTCCTCGACGTGGTGGCTGGGCGACTGGTTGATCTACGGGCAGGCGCAGTACCCCGACCGCTACATGCACGCGATCGCGAAGACGTCGCTGGACTATCAGACGCTCCGCAACTACGCGTGGGTGGCGCGGCGGTACTCGGTGACCCGCCGCCGGCCGGCGCTCAGCTTCCAGCACCACGCGGAGCTGGCGAGCCTGCCGGAGGAACAGCAGGAGAACTGGCTCGATCGGGCGGAGAAGTTCAGCTGGTCCCGCAACGAGCTGCGCAACCGGGTCCGGGCCAGCCGCAAGGCGGCGCGGGCGGCGGACGACGAGGGCGGCAGCGACGTCCTCAGCATCGAGATGAACGTGCCGGCGGACCGGAAGCAGCGATGGCTCGAGGCCGCCAGCACGACGAAGCAGGACCTGCTCTCGTGGATCGTGTCCATTTTGGACAACGCGGCG
The DNA here is from genome assembly GCF_035982555.1 of Amycolatopsis sp. NBC_01286. NCBI lineage: Bacteria > Bacillati > Actinomycetota > Actinomycetes > Pseudonocardiales > Pseudonocardiaceae > Amycolatopsis > Amycolatopsis sp. NBC_01286. Next base: position 4,379,674 of record NZ_CP108428.1, on the reverse strand, counting down.
GACACCGTGATCGGGCTGCCGGGCGACGACCACGCGATATCGGGGAAGAAGGAAGGCTGACCGCCTTCCGACGCACCACCGGGGAAACCGAGTTCGACCGAAGTTCACTGGGGACTGGGGAAAGACTTTAACTCGGGTTCACCACCAGCGGCAGGCATTCCGTGCGGGAGTGCCTGCCGCTGTCTATTACTCCCGAAGAAACTCCCGACGAAAACTCCCGACGAAAACTCCACGGAAGCGAGGACCCGTCATGTCCGGCAGCAGGTTGTTCACCTCGGAGTCGGTGACCGAAGGGCACCCCGACAAGATTTGCGACGCCATCAGCGACTCGATCCTGGACGGGCTGCTGTCGAAGGACCCGCGCAGCCGCGTCGCGGTCGAGACCCTGATCACCACCGGCCAGGTCCACGTCGCCGGTGAGGTGACCACCGAGGCCTACGCCGACATCCCGACGATCGTGCGGGACGTGATCCTGCGGATCGGGTACGACTCCTCGGCGAAGGGGTTCGACGGCAACTCGTGCGGCGTCAACGTCGCGATCGGGTCGCAGTCGGCCGACATCGCCCAGGGCGTCGACACCGCCTACGAGTCCCGCGTCGAGTCCGACGAGGACGAGATCAACCGCCAGGGTGCGGGTGACCAGGGCCTGATGTTCGGTTACGCGTGCTCCGACACCCCGGAGCTGATGCCCTTGCCGATCGCCCTCGCTCATCGGCTTTCCCGTCGCTTGACCGCGGTCCGGAACGACGGCGTGCTGCCGTACCTGCGTCCCGACGGCAAGACGCAGGTGACCATCGAGTACGCGGGCGATCGGCCCGTCCGGCTGGACACGGTCGTGGTCTCGTCGCAGCACGCGGACGGCATCGACCTCGACCGCATGCTGGGCGTCGACGTGAAGGACCACGTCGTCGAGCCGGAGCTGGCGGACCTCGGGATCGACACGTCCGGCGCGCGGCTGCTGGTCAACCCCACGGGCCGGTTCGTGATCGGTGGTCCGATGGGTGACGCGGGGCTGACCGGTCGCAAGATCATCGTCGACACCTACGGCGGCATGGCCCGCCACGGTGGTGGCGCGTTCTCGGGCAAGGACCCGTCGAAGGTCGACCGTTCCGCGGCGTACGCCATGCGCTGGGTCGCCAAGAACGTCGTTGCCGCCGGGCTGGCGACGCGGACCGAGGTGCAGGTCGCGTACGCGATCGGCAAGGCGGCGCCGGTGGGGTTGTTCGTGGAGACGTTCGGGACGGAGACGGTGGATCCGTCGAAGATCCAGCAGGCCATCACCGAGGTGTTCGACCTGCGGCCCGCGGCGATCATCCGCGATCTGGACCTGCTGCGCCCGATCTACGCCCCGACCGCCGCGTACGGCCACTTCGGCCGTCCGGAGCTGAACCTCCCCTGGGAGAGCACCGCCCGCGCCGCGGACCTGAAGGCCGCCACCGGCGCCTGACCTGCCGTGAGGGGCACCTTCAGGGACATATAAGCCCTGAAGGTGCCCCTCACGACGTTCGGTCGGCCCAGTCCGGGGCGAGGATGGCCCAGATTTCCTTGTCGTAGCGGGCGCCGTCGTACGGCCAGTACTCGCGCAGGACGCCTTCGCGGACCATGCCGAGGCGTTCGGCCACCGCCGAGCTGCGGACGTTGTCCGCGCGGCAGCGCCACTCCACGCGGTGCAGGCCGCGCGTGGTGAACGCCCAGTCGAGCAGGACCTCGCAGGCCCGTGTGACCAGGCCGTGGCCCTCGGCGCCCGGTTCCAGCCAGCAGCCGATCTCGCACGAGCCCACACCCGCGTCGAACTCCACGAACATCACGCCGCCGACCAGCACGCCGTCGAGCCGGATCCCGAACAGCCGGCCGCCGTCGGCGGCCTGGCGCTCGGCGTACCGGCGCAGGGTCGCCCGCGCGCCCTCGACGTCGTCGGTGACGAACGCCGGCCCGACCCACGGCCGGATGTGCTCGCGCGCCCGCTCGAGGTGCCCGGCGAACTCCTCGGCCTGCCACGGCTCCAGCGGCTCGAGCCGGGCGTTTTCCGTCAACGGTCTGAAGAACACGGCTGCCCCCATTCACACAACGACTGTTATGCTAACACGCGTGCCGCGCCCCAAGGGAGACCACGAAGCCCGCCGCCGCGACGTCTCCGAGGCGGTCTGGCGCGTCCTGACCGCACACGGGTTCGGCGGCCTGACGATGCGCGCCGTCGCGGCCGAGCTGGGCGCCACCACCGGCCTGCTCACCCACTACTTCAGCGGTAAACAGGAGCTGCTCGCGCACGCGCTCGACCTGCTGGACGAGCGCACGAGCACCCGCGCCCGCCGGACCACCGGCCCGGGCCTCGCCGCGGTGCGCGCGAGGCTCCTGGACATCCTGCCGCTGACCGCCGACGCGACCACGGGCAACCGGATCTGGGTGTCCTCCTGGGACACCGCGCTGGCCGACCCGGCGCTGAGCGTCGCGTACGCACGGAAGTACGCCGAGAGCCGCGACCGCCTGCGCGACCTGATCGTCGAAGCACAACACCTAGGCGAGCTGCGCCCCGGCGACCCCGAGCGCATCGCCGCGGGCGCGCTCGCGTTCACGCTCGGCCTGGTCGTCCAAGCACTGTTCGACCCGCAGGCGTTCCCACCGGACCGGCAGGCCGACCTGCTCGACGACCACCTCGCGACCCTGGTGGACCCGCATTTCCCGGCGACCGGATGAGTCCGTGTTAGCCTGTCGCCGTGCAGCGCCTGATGACGTCCTCGCGACTCGTAACCCGGCGCGCCGGCTGAACCAGGTCGCCGGCGCGCAGCGCTGACGACCCATGTTCTGCCCCCGGGGCCTGGCCCGGATCCCCTGAGAACCCGACTTCCGGAGATCCGTCATGGCCCCCACGTCTTTCGCCAGTTCCCTGCTGGTCCGCCGCCGCATCGCCACGTACTTCACCGGCGGCGCCGCGGGAATCCCCGCCCTGGTCGGCACCCTCACCCAGCAGGCAAGCATGATCCACGAACTCTCGGTCGACATCCGCGACGGCGTCCGTGAGAGTTCACTGGCCTGCGCGCTCCTGCTCCCGGACGAGGAGACGGGCCGCTTGCTCGACCGCCTGCGCGAACTCCCGACGGTCGTCTCGGCCGAACTCGCCTGACACGCAGGTCCACAACGAACCCCGATGACGTCTGCCCCGGAGGGCCGCGCGACGCCGGAAGGTCGTGAGTGGTAATTCGGGTTCTAACCCGAATTACCACTCACGACGAGCCGCGGCAGACCTCAGAACCGGTCCACGTCCAGGCCGACGTGCGGCCGATGACTGGACTTGCCGGTCCAAAAAACTCTCGGCACCCTGGAGGAGTCCACCAGATTTCCGTTGCACAGGAGCACTTCCCATGGCACTCGACCAGTACTACCTCCTCGGCCGCTCGGGGCTGCGCGTCAGCCGGCTCGCGTTGGGGACGATGAACTTCGGCACCGGTGGCTTCCACGCCGCCTACGGGAAGACCGAGGACGAGGCCCGCCCGATCTTCCGCGGCTACCTCGACGGCGGTGGCAACTTCATCGACACCGCCGACTTCTACACCGCCGGGGAGAGCGAAACCATCCTCGGCAAGCTCATCGCCGAAGCGAACGTCCGCGAAAAAGTCGTGCTCACCACCAAGTTCACCAACAGTGTCGCCGACGGCGACCCGAACGCGGGCGGCAACGGGCGCAAGCACATGATCCGCGCCCTCGAGGCGTCGCTGCGCCGGCTCGGCACCGACTACGTCGACCTCTTCCTGCTGCACACCTGGGACCGGCTCACCCCGGTCGAGGAGGTCGTGCGCACGTTCGACGACCTCGTCCGCGCGGGCAAGATCCGCTACGCCGGCCTGTCCGACGTGCCCGCCTGGTACGCCTCGCGCGCGCAGACCTACGCCGAGGCGAACGCGCTCACGCCGGTGATCAACCTGCAGCTGCCGTACTCCCTGGTGCAGCGCCAGATCGAGACCGAGCACGTCCCGCTGGGCCAGACACTCGGCCTCGGCGTCACGGCGTGGAGCCCGCTGGCCGGCGGTTTCCTCACCGGCAAATACCGCACCGGGACCGAAGGCCGGTTCGCCGACCCGGACGCCCAGACCTGGACCGACCGCGACTGGCAGCTGCTCAAGCCCCTGGAAGAGGTCGCGGGCAAGCTCGGCGTGACGATGGCCCAGGTCGCGCTCAACTGGGTCGCCACCCAGCCGGGCATCGCGTCCGCGATCGTCGGCGCCAGCAGCGCCGATCAGCTCGGCGCCAGCATGGCCGCCCTCGACTTCGAGATCCCCGCCGAGCTGCGCACGCTCCTCGACGAGGCGAGCGCGCTCCCCCCGGCGTCGGTCTACCAGATGTTCACCCCGGGCTACCAGAACTGGATCGTCACCCCGGGCCTGAAGGTCGGCGACAAGCCCGAGGGCTACGCGCCGAGCGTGCGGAACTGGGTCTAGGCCACCACTTCCCCGCCCTGCACCACGTGCCGGAACGGCCGGGTCAGCACCCCGATGTCGGCCAGCGGGTCGCCGTCCACCACCACGAGGTCCGCGTGCGCGCCGATGGCGAGGGTGCCGATCTCGCCCGTCAGGTTCAGCAGGTCCGCGGCCGTGGACGTTGCCGCGCGGATCACCTCCAGGGGTGACTGGACTTCGGCTCGCAGGCGGAACTCGTGGTTCTGGTGGCGGTGCATGCCGCCCAGGAGGTCGGTGCCGTAGACCAGCTTGACGCCGCCGCGGGCCGCTCGCTCCAGGGCGGCGAGGCCCGCGTCGAGGACCTCGTCCACCTTGCGCCAGCTCGATTCCGGCAGGCCGTGCTCGCGGCCTTCCTCCTTGAGCGCCCAGTACGTCACCAGCGTCGGCACGAGGTACGCGTCCTGCGAAACGAACAGCTCGACACTGCGGTCGTCGAGGAGGTTGCCGTGTTCGATCGAGCGGACGCCCAGCTCCAGCGCCCGGTTGACGGCGCGGGCGGTGTACGCGTGCGCGGCGACGTACCGGTTCGCCGCCTCCGCCTCCTCGACGATCGCGCGCAGTTCGTCGGCCGAGTACTGCGTCGAGTCGATCCGGTCGGTCGGGGACGCGACGCCGCCCGAGGCCATCACCTTGAGGTGGTGGGCGCCCTTGCGCAGCTCGTCGCGCGCCGCGACGCGGACCGCGTCGACGCCGTCGGCGATCCGGTTGAGGCCCGCGCAGCACGGGTGGTCGTCCCGGACGTGGGTGCCGCGGGTGCGGCTGTCGCCGTGCCCGCCGGTCTGGCTCAGCGCCTTGCCGCAGAACAGCAGCCGCGGCCCGCGGAACAGCCCCTCCGCCTGCGCGTCGGCGAGGCCGTAGTCGGCGCCCGCGACGTCGCGGACCGTGGTGAAACCGCGGTCGAGCATCGCGCTCATGATGCGCGCGGCCTGAGCCGCCGCGTAGGCCGGTGACTGCGCCGGCAGCGAGCCGAGGTCCGCGGTCGACGCGGCGACGTGCACGTGCGCGTCGATCAGCCCGGGCAGCACGACGGCGCCGCGCAGGTCGAGCGTCCGCACGTCGGCGGCGGCCGGCCCCGGCCCGGCCTCGGCGATCCGGCCGTCGGCGCACCGCAGGTCCCCCTCGGTGTACTCCCCCGTCAGCGGGTCGAGCAGGCGGGCGTTGCGCAGGAGCAGCGAAGAGGTCACCACGCCATTGGATCGGGCCGCCGCCCCGGATTCAACTGTGACCCAGCTCACGTCGTCGTCGCGACGGTTTCCGGCGCTCCCGCCGGTCTTGATCCCGACCGCACCGCACCACCCCCGGAGGGCCCGATGTCCCACTCCAGCCAGACCGCCGTCGTCACCGGAGCCGGCCGCGGCTTCGGGCGCGCGATCGCCGCCGCGCTCGTCGCCGACGGCCACACCGTCGTCGGCATCGCACGCAGCGAAGCCGACCTCGACGCGGCCCGGGACGAGCTCGGCGAGCGCTTCGTGCCCGTCGCCGCCGACGCGACCGAGGACACGCTCGCGCGAGACGTCATCCACGAGCACCGGCCGGCGCTGCTCGTGCTCAACGCCGGGGCCGTGCCGCCGATGGCGCCGATCCACGAACAGACCTGGGAGACCTTCAGCCGCAACTGGCACGTCGACACCCGGCACGTCTTCGCCTGGACGCGCGCCGCGCTGCGGGAACCCCTCGCGCCCGGCGGGGTCGTCGTGTCGATGTCGAGCGGGGCCGCCCTCGGCGGGTCGCCGCTCAGCGGCGGGTACGCCAGCGCGAAGGCCGCGGTCCGGTACCTGCGCGGGTACGCCGCCGGCGAGTCGGACCGCGCCGCGCTGGGCCTGCGGTTCGTCACGTTGCTGCCGCAGCTGACACCGACCGCGGGTGTCGGCGCGGCGGGCGTCACCGGCTACGCCGCGCGCGCCGGCGTCGACCGCGACGCCTTCATCGAGGGCCTGCAGCCGGTCCTGACGCCGGAGCAGGTCGCGAAGGCCGTCCTCGACGTCGCTTCGGACGCCGGAAGCGCCGCGGAGTACCAGGTCGACGGTTCCGGGCTGCGCGCGCTCTAACGTGGACGGGACCATGACCGACTTCGCCGCGGAGACCGAGCCGTTCCGGCCGGAGCTGCTCGCGCACTGCTACCGCCTGCTCGGCTCGATCCACGACGCCGAGGACCTCGTGCAGGAGACCTACCTGCGGGCGTGGCGCGGGTTCGGCCGGTTCGAAGGCCGGTCCTCGGTGCGGCGGTGGCTGTACAAGATCGCGACCACGGCCTGCCTGACGGCGTTGGCGACCCGGGCCCGGCGGCCGCTGCCGTCGGGCCTGGGCGCGCCGGCCGACGACCACCGGGTGCCCGTCGCGGACGCGGAACCGTCGGTGCCGTGGCTGCAGCCGGTGCCGGACGCGCTGCTCGACCCGGCGGCGATCACCGCGGGCCGGGCCGGCGTGCGGCTGGCGTTCATCGCCGCGCTGCAGCTGCTGCCCGCCCGGCAGCGGGCCGTGCTGACCCTGCGCGACGTGCTGGCGTTCCCGGCCGCCGACGTCGCCGGCATCCTGGACACGACGACCGACGCCGTCGACAGCGCGCTGCGGCGTGCCCGCACCCGGCTCGCCGAGGCCGCGCTGGCCGAAGACGACCTCGCCGAGCCCGGTGAACCCGCCCGCCGGACGCTGCTCGACAACTACGTCGACGCGTTCGTCCGCGCCGACCCGGGCGCGTTGGTGACGTTGCTGCGGGCCGACGTCGAGCTGGAGATGCCCCCGATCCCGACGTGGTTCACCGGCCGGGACGCGGTCGTCGGGTTCCTCGCGAGCCGGGTGCTGCGCGAGGGCCGCTGGCACCTGGTCCCGACGCGCGCCAACGGCCAGCCGGCGCTGGTGGAGTACGCCAGGACCGGGAGCGGCTTCGAGGCCCACGGCGTCCAGGTGCTGACGCTCGCCGGCGACCGGATCGCGCGCATCACGGCGTTCAACGACCCGGCGCTGGTCCCTGCGTTCGGCCTGGCACCGGCATGGAGCAGCCGGCCCGCGGTACCCGACGCGTGACTGCGCTGCGGTGATCGAGGAGGCCGTCATGGCCGAACAGGAGAACCACCACGGCTGGTCGCCCGACGTCGGCGGCGTCGACCCCGGACGAACAGCCCGCACGACGCGGACGACCGACCCGCACAGCCGGTCGAACAGCCCGCCGGTACTCCGGCGCCGCTCAGGCCTCGGTGTGTCCCAGCAGCGGGCGCGGTACGAACCGGACCGCCGGGTCCAGCAGCGTGTCCAGCTCGAGGACCGCGAGTTCGTTGGCCCCGCTCCGGACCACCGGGCGTGGCACGTACAGCGTCCGCTGCGGCCCGCGGCGCCAGTACCGGCCGAGCAGGAAACCGTTGCACCACACCATTCCCTTGCCCCACCCGGCCGTGTCCAGGAACAGGTCGGCCGGCTCGGGGACGTCGAAGGACGCGCGCAGCAGCACCGGCCCGGCCACCGGACCCGCAACCTGAGCGGACGGCTCCGAAGAGCCCGGCAGCGCGGCCAGGTCGATCGGCAGCACTTCCCAGCCCAGCACCGGCGAACCGGCCACCGAGGCGCCGCCGACGATGCCCTTCGGCTCGCCGATCCGCGGGCCGTAGTCGACGCGGCCCTGGTCCTCCACCAGCACCAGCAGTTTCCCCGACGCCGGCAGCCGCACCGCGCGGTCGTGGTGCTCCCGCAGCAGCGTGCCGACGCGGACGCCGTCCAGGAACACCGTCGCCCGGTCGCGGACCTCGCCGAACACCAGCACACCCGGCCCGTCGACCCAGGTGCGCAGCAGCGCCAGCCGCGGCACCGGGGACAGCTCGTCGAACACCGGCAGCTCTTCGCACCACTGCCACGTGCCCCAGCGCTCCGGGGCGTCGAGCAGGAACACCGGGTCACCCAGCGCCGCCGACGGCGTCGGGGCGGCCCGCGCCGGGGGCGGTGCCGCGTCCGGAACGTCGTGGTAGCGGGCGATCACCTCCCGGAACGCGTGGTACTTCGGCGTCGGGTCGCCGGCTTCGTCCAGCGGCGCGTCGTAGTCGTACGACGTGACGATCGGCCGGTAGACGCCCTTGTCGTTGGCGCCGCTGGTGAGGCCGAAGTTGGTGCCGCCGTGGAACATGTACAGGTTGACCGACGCGCCCGCGGCGAGCAGCGCGTCAAGTTCGGCCGCCGCGTCCGGGGCGGACGTCGTGTGGTGGTGGGTGCCCCAGTCGTCGAACCAGCCGTTCCAGAACTCGGCGCACATCAGCGGCCCGGTCGGCTGGTGCGCGCGCAGGACCGCCAGCCGGGCCACCGCGCCGGAGCCGAACGACGCGGTCCGGTGCAGCCCGTCCAGGCCGCCCGCTTCGAGCATGTCCGGCTGGTCCACTGTGGTCAGTGGCACCGTGACCCCCGCCTCGCGCGTGTACTCGGCCAGCGCCTTCAGGTACCGCTTGTCGTCGCCGAACGCGCCGTACTCGTTCTCGACCTGGACGAGCAGCACCGGCCCGCCGCGGTCGATCTGGTGCGGCGCAACGACTTCGAACACCCGCGTCAGGTATTCGCGCACGGCAGCGAGGTACCGCGGCTCGAACCGGCGCACGCCCACCGCGGGGTCCCGGAACAGCCACGCCGGCAGCCCGCCGTTGTCCCACTCCGCGCAGATGTACGGGCCGGGCCGGACGATCGCGTACATCCCGGCGTCGGCGACCAGGCGCAGGAACCGGTCGAGGTCGAGGCCGCCGGTGACGTCGAAGGTGCCGGGCTCGGGCGCGTGCGCGTTCCACGGCACGTACGTCTCGATGGTGTTGAGCCCCATCCGCCGCGCCTTGTCGATCCGGTCGGCCCACAGGTCCGGGTGCACCCGGAAGTAGTGCAGGGCGCCGGACAGGATCCGGAACGGCCGGCCGTCGAGCAGGAAGTCCGTGTCCCCGATGGCGAACTCAGGCATCCGCGCCCGCCAGCCGGAGCACGGTCCAGGACAGGGGCGGCAGCGTCGCGGTGATGACGGTTCCCTTCGCGTCGGACGTCGCTCCCGGGCCGGGCAGCGGCACCGGGCCCGCGGCGCCGAGGGTTTCGGCGGCGGCGACCGCGAACCGCCCGCCGCGGAGCCGGATCTCGACGTCGGTGCTCGTCTTCGTGGCGCGATTCGTCAGGAACACCGCACCGGTGGCCCCGTCGAGAGTCGCGGCGACGTCGACAAGATCGACCTCACCGTGTTGCGCAGTCCGGATCCGCTCTCCTTCGACACCCAATCGCAGGCTCACGCCCCGGGCCAGCGACGAGACGAGCCGGAACGGGTGGAACGTCGGCTGCCGCCAGGCCGGACCGCCGGGCTCGGTGCGGATCGGCGCGATGGCGTTCACCAGCTGCGCCTGGCTGGCCATGGTGACGCGGTCGACGTTGCGCAGCAACGAACCCAGCAGCGAGCCGACGACCACCGCGTCGGTGTGGGTGAACGTGTCTTCGAGCAGCGGCGGGTGCTCGCGCCAGCCCCCGGCGACGAGCCGCGGCTGGTCGGTCTCGGTCCAGCGGCGCAGGTCCCAGACGTTCCACTCGTCGACGCTGATCCCGACGGGACTGCCGACCTCGTCGATGATCCCGGCCGCCGTGCGGATGTAGGCGTCCAGCGCCGACGCGCTCGCGAGGTAGCTGTCGGTGTCGCCGTCGAGCTCCTGGTAGTAGGCGTGCAGCGAGATGTGGTCGACCAGCCCGGCGGTGTGGCGCAGCACCGTGCGTTCCCACGCGCCGAACGTCGGCATGTCGGCGTGGGAGCTGCCCGCGACCACCAGCTCGACGTCCGGGTCGATCATCCGCATGACCCGGGCCGTCTCGGCGGCCAGCCGGCCGTACTCGTCGGCCGTCTTGTGCCCGATCTGCCAGGGGCCGTCCATCTCGTTGCCCAGGCACCACAGCCGGAAGCCGAACGGGCGGTCGGCGCCGTTCGCGCGCCGCCGCTCGCTCAGCTCGGTGCCGCCGGGGTGGTTGCAGTACTCCAGGACGTCGGCGGCCTCGGAGATCCCGCGGGTGCCGAGGTTGACCGCGTACATCACCTCGACGTCCGCGGCTTCGGCCCACGCGGCGAACTCGTGCAGCCCGAACCTGTTCGATTCGACGCTGTGCCACGCGGGGTCGAGCCGGACCGGCCGGTCGGGCCCGACGCCGTCCTCCCAGCGGTAGGCCGAGACGAAGTTCCCGCCGGGATAACGCACCACCGTCGGGCCCAGCTCCCGGACCAGCTCCAGGACGTCGCCGCGGAAGCCGCGACTGTCCGAAGTGGCGTGTCCCGGCTCGTGGATCCCGGTGTACACGGCCCGGCCCAGGTGCTCGACGAACGAGCCGAAGAGGCGACGCGGGACCGGCCCGACAGCCTTGCGGACGTCACCTTCGATCCGGACGCTCATCCCGCGGTGACCGTGAAGCCCTGCTGGTTGCCGTAGTCGACCAGCGCCTTCTGCCACGCGGCCAGCCCGGCCTCGAGGCTCGTGCCGTTGAGGTAGGCCTGGCCGACGGTGTCGGTGAAGACGCTGTTCGCGTAGGTCTGGTAGGGCAGGTACGTCCAGCCCGTCGCGACGTCCTTCGACGCCTGCGTCAGCACCTGGTTGACCTTCTGGCCACCGAAGTACGGCACGGCCTCGTCGACGAACGCGGGCGAGGTCAGGTCCGCCGTGGTGGCCGGGAAACCGCCGCTCTCGATGAACGGCTTGACGCCGTTGCCGTGGTTGAGCCAGCGCACGAACGCCGCGCCCAGCGCCGGGTTCTTGCTCTGCTTGAGCACCGACTGCGTGCTGCCGCCGTTCTCCGCGGTGACCGGCTGCCCGTCGTAGGTCGGCATCGGCGCCACCGCCCACTTGCCGACGCCGCCGGGGACCGAGGACTTGAAGTTGCCGGGCATCCAGGCCCCGGTGACCAGCGAGGAGACGGTGCCGTCGCCGAGCGCGCGGAACCAGTCGTCGGACCACTCCTTGACCGGGGCGAGCAGCTTGCCCGCGATCAGCTGGTCCCACAGCGCGGTCCACTTCTTCGCGCCCGCGTCCGCCAGGTTGATCTTCACGTTCCGGCCGTCGGTGGTGAACGGGTGCCCGCCCGCCTGCCAGATCATGCTCAGCGCGAAGCCGGGGTCACCGGTGTCGGAGGTGATGTACTTCGTCGGGTCGGTCGCGTGCAGCTTCTTCGCCGCGGCGACGTACTCCTCCCAGGTCTTCGGCACGGTGATGCCGTTCTTGTCGAAGACCTCCTTGTTGTAGAACAACGCCATCGGGCCGGAGTCCTGCGGCAGGCCGTACAGCCCGTTGTCGTTCTTCACCTGGGCCCAGGTCGACGCGCTGTAGTCCTTTTCGAACGCCTGGAAGCCGAACTGGCCGAGGTCGGCGAGCGAGTCGGTCAGCGCGAACTGCGGCAGCGCGTAGTACTCGACCTGCGCGACGTCCGGGGCGCCGGAGCCGGCCTTGATCGCGTTCTGCAGCTTGGTGTACTCGTCCTTGTTCGTGCCCGCGTTGACGTAGTTGACCTTGACGTTGGGGAACTCCTTCTCGAACGCGGCGACCTGGTCCTTCGCCGACGGCGTCCAGCTCCAGTAGGTGATCTCGCCGCCGGCCTTCAGCGCGGCGTCGACGGAGTCCTGGGTACCGGTGGCGCCGGCCGGCCCGGACGAGCTTCCGGACGAGCAGCCGACGGCCAGCAGTGCGGCCAGCGCGACGGCGCCGAACGCCTTGGCGCGACTACGGGTGCGTGACATCGAGTGTCCCTTCACGACGGTGTGACGGTTTATTGCTTGACGCTGCCCGCACTGAGCCCGGACTGCCAGAAGCGTTGCAGGAGCAGGAAAGCGACGACGAGCGGGATGATTGTGAGCAGCGAGCCGGTGAGCACCAGGTTGAACACCGGCTGCGCGCCGGCGCCGGAGGCCTGCGCGCTCCACTGGTTCAGCCCGACGGTCAGCGGGTACCACTTCGGCTCGCTGAGCATGATCAAGGGCAGGAAGTAGTTGTTCCAGGTGGACACCATCGTGAACAGCGCGACGGTCACCACGCCGGGGATCAGCTGGCGCAGCGTCACGGTGAAGAAGATCCGGAGCTCGCCCGCGCCGTCGATCCGCGCCGCCTCCATCAGCTCGTCGGGGATGGCTTCGGTGGCGTACACCCAGATCAGGTAGAGCCCGAACGGGCTGATCAGCGACGGGATGATGATGGCCAGCGGGGTGTTGGTCAGGCCGAGCTTGCTGAACATCAGGAACGTCGGCACGGCGAGCGCCGTCCCGGGCACGGCCACCGCGCCGAGGACGACGGCGAAGACCGCTTTGCGGCCGGGGAAGCGGTACTTGGCCATCCCGTACCCCGCCGCGGTGGCGAGGATCGTCGCGCCGCCGGCCCCGGCGCCGACGTAGAGCAGCGTGTTCCCCAGCCAGCGCAGGAAGATCCCGTTGTCGTAGGTGAACGTCTGCCCGATGTTGTCGAACAGCGCGAACGGGCCGCCGAACGACAGGCCCGAGCTGGTGAACAGCGCGGCCTGCGTCTTGGTCGCGTTGATCAGCAGCCACACCAGCGGGACGAGGGTGTAGAGCAGGTACAGCGCCATGACCGTGGTGAGCACGCGCGAGCGGCGGGGGCGCGTCACGGAGACCGTCGTCATCACATCCCCTTCCGAGCGCCGCGCAACTGGACGACGTAGGCGATGACGGCGGTGATCGCGCCCATCACGATCGCGACCGTGGCGGAGTAGTTGTACTGCTGGCCGCCGAAGGAGAGGTTGTAGGCGTACATGTTCGGTGTGTAGAACGTGCCGATCACGTTGGGTGCCAGCGTCCGCATGATGTTCGGCTCGTTGAACAGCTGGAAGCTGCCGATGATCGAGAAGATCGTGGCGATCACGATCGCGCCCCGCAACGCCGGGAGCTTGATGCTCGTGATGGTGCGGAACGCGCCCGCGCCGTCGATCGCCGCCGCCTCGAACAGCTCCTTCGGGATCACCTTCAGCGCGGAGTAGAAGATGAGCATGTTGTAGCCCACGAACTCCCACGTGACGACGTTGCCGATCGAGGCGAGCATCCAGTGGTCGGACAGCGGTTTCACGACGTCGCGGCCGAGCAGGTGGTTCAGGTCCGCGGCCAGTCCGAAGTGGTCGCCGTAGATGAAGCCCCACATCAGCGCGGCGACCACCGCGGGCACGGCGTAGGGCAGGAAGATCACGATCCGGAAGAAGCCGGCCGCGTGCAGCCGGGCGCTGTCGATCGCCAGCGCCGCGACCAGCGCGAGCAGCAGCATCACCGGCACCTGGACGGCGAGGAACAGCAGCACCCGCAGGAAGGATGCCCAGAACTTCGCGTCGGCGAGCACGTCGGCGTAGTTGGCGGCGCCGACGAACGTCGTCCCGCCGAAGAAGGCCTGGTCGCGGAAGAGGCTGAGGCCGAACGCGTAGATGATCGGCGCGAGGAACGTCAGCGCGAACACGACCATGAACGGGGCGACGAAGAGCCAGCCACGCCACTGACGCCGTGGTCGGCGGGTCAGTGGAGTCAGTGAAGCCACTGTGGACGTCATCGTCCCTCCGGCGGTTCGTGCTGATGTTTACGTCAACATGGACGATCGGGAGGGTAACGTGTTGACGTAAACATGTCCAGGACACCAACCAAGGAGCACCCGTGCCGGCTGCACCCGCCCGCCGTGGACCGTCGATGGCGGACGTGGCCCGCGAGGCCGGCGTCTCGGGCCAGACGGTCTCGCGGGTGGCGAACGGCCGGACGAACGTCGACGACGCCACGCGCGAGCGCGTACTGGCCGCGATGCGCCGGATCGGCTACCGGCCCAACAGCGCGGCCCGCGCGCTGCGCAACGGGACGTTCCGCAGCATCGGCGTGATCATCTCGGCGCTGCCGACCTTCGGGAACAGCCGCACGCTCGACGCCATCGCGGCGGCGGTCGTCGCGGAGGGCTTCTCGATCATCCTGATGCCGGTGACGCGCCCGACGCAGGGCGAGGTCACCGGCGCGTTCAGCAAGCTCAACGAGCAGGCCGTCGACGGCGTCGTCATCCTCATCGAGCAGCACCAGCTCGACCAGAGCGAGATCGAGCTGCCGCACGGCCTCCCGGTCGTGGTGATCGACTCCAGCGCCCGCTACGACTACCCGGTCGTCGATACCGACCAGGCCGACGGCGCGGCGACCGCGACCCGGCACCTGCTCGACCTCGGGCACCGCACGGTGTGGCACATCGCGGGCCCGCCGCAGTCGTACGCGGCCGAGCGGCGCCGGAAGTCGTGGCAGGCCACCTTGGAGTGCGCCGGGCGCGAGGTGCCGCCGGCGTTGACCGGCGACTGGTCCCCCGAATCGGGCTACCGCGCGGGCCGGTGGCTCGCCACGGACCCGGCGGTGACGGCGGTGTTCGCGGCGAACGACCAGATGGCGCTCGGCCTGCTGCGCGCGTTGCACGAAGCCGGCCGGAGCGTGCCGGGCGAGGTGAGCGTCGTGGGCTTCGACGACATGGACGAGTCCGCCCACTTCTGGCCGCCGTTGACGACGATCCGCCAGTCGTTCGAGGCGGTCGGCCGTCACGCGGTGGCGGCCCTGCTCGCCGAGATCGCGGCGGACGTCGAAGCGGGCGCGCCGGTGACCGTCCCGACCGAACTGGTCGTGCGCGCCAGCACGGCACCGCCGCCGGAATAGCCGGTTTCACCCCACGTCCCAGGGGGAACTACTGGCCACCAGCCGGACGGCGATTTTGTTGCCCGGTAACGCAAATGCCGTAGTGGTGTGGACCATTCAGCGGTGTCCACCAAGGAAACGAGGACGTCATGCTCGCCATCGTCGCCGCAGTGCTGTTCGGGATCGCCCTGATCATGGAGCTCGCCGGGTTCAGCCTCGGCCCGGTCATCACCACGAGCACCCTGACCACCGCCGGGCTCCTGTGCGTCGCGCTGCACCTGGCCGGTGTCGCCACCGACCGCTCGCGCTTCAGCCGGAGCCGTCGTCGCCGCTGACCCCCGCTAGCCCGCCGCGGGCTCCAAGGCCCGGCGCAGCACCTGGGTGAACACCTCGGGTGTCTGCGCGCCGGCGACGCCGAACCGGCTGTCGATCACGAAGAACGGCACGCCGGTCGCCCCGAGGGCCCGCGCCTGCTCGCCGTCCGCCTCGACTTCTGCTTCGTAGGCGCCGGACGCCAGCACGGCGCGGGCCTCGTCGGCGTCCAGGCCCGCCTCGGCGGCCAGCTCGACCAGCGAGTCGCGGTCGAACAGCGACCGCCGCTCGGTGAAGTGCGCGCGGTAGAAGCGGTCGACGACCTCATCGGCCAGCCCGCGATCGGCGGCGAGGTGGACCAGCCGGTGCCCGTCGACGGTGTTTCCCATGTGGACACCGTCGAGGTGGTACTCGAGCCCGTCGGCCGCGGCGCGCTGTTCCATCTGCGCCTCCATCTCGTCGGCCTCTTCGAGCGTCCGGCCGTACTTCTCCGAGAGCAGCTCGCGCGTCGGCCGCGACGTCCCGCGCGGGAACGACGGGTCGAGCTGGAACGAGTGGTGCACCACCTCGACGTCCACACCGAGCTCGGCCACGGCCTGCTCGAACCGGCGCTTGCCGAGGTAGCACCACGGGCAGACGAGATCGGACCAGATGTCGACGCGCACGACGTACTCCTTGATCGGGAACTCCCACCACCGTAACCACGGGGCACCACGCACTTCAACGTAACCGTCGGCGACCTGCGGGGAATTCCCTGCGCTCAGGGGGATCCGGGCGGGTACTAGGCTGCGCCCGGTGACTGTCTCGACCGACGACATCGTCCGGCACGCGGCCCGGCTGCTGTTCGCCGGCACCCGCCTCGACCTCGGCCGGATGGCCGCCGAGCTGGGGATCTCGCGCACGACGTTCTTCCGCCGCGTCGGCAACCGCGACGACCTGATGGGCGCCGGGCTCCTGCTGCTGTCCGACCGCACCTGGCAGCAGGCGCTGGAGCGCTGGTACGCGAAGCACGGCGACGACGTCCGCGGCCCGGACGGGCGGCTGCGCTGCCTGTGGGTGATGGAGGAGTACCGCCGCGAGGTCGCCGGCAACGAGGGCATGCGCAAGCTGTTCGCGACCGAGTCGACGGTCGCCCTGCGGGTCCTGACCGACCCGCGCGGCGGCGTCCAGCCCGCCCTGGTCGACGCGCACGTCGACCTGTTCCGCGCCGACGCCGAGGCCGCCGGGCTCACCCCGCTGGTCCCGCTGCCCGACCTGGCGTTCGCCGTGGTCCGCCTGGGCGAGTCGTTCCTCTACTCGGACGTCCTGGCCGCGCGCGCGGTCGACCTCGCGGTGGCGACGACGCTGCTCGACAAGCTCGTCCAAGGCGCCTTGGAGCGCTAGGCGCTGTCCTGTACGTGGCTGAGCTGGACGATCCCGCGGCGGACTGAGCACCAAGATTCACCTCGCCGTCGACGGACGTGGCCTGCCGATGCGGTTCCTGCCCACCCCGGGCCAGGCCGGCGACAACCCTCAGCTGGTGCCGTTGCCGGGCGGCATCAGCGTCGCCCGCGTCGGACCGGGGCGTCCACGATGCCGGTCGGAGACGATCATCGCGGACAAGGGCTCCCGCATCCCTCGACCCGGGAAGCGACGCGGGACCGGCGAATCAGGTTCGTCAGCCCGGAGCGGGACAACCAGACCGCCTGCCTTCGATGCCAAGATCTACAAGCACCGCAACGTCGTCGAACGCTGCTTCAACCGGCTCGAACAGTTCCGTGACCTGGCGATCCGCTACGCCAAACGCGCTGCCTACTACCAGGCCGAACTTCACCACCGCCGCCATCGCGCTCTGGCTCTGATGACTCACAGGACAGCTCCTGGGCGCTCATTCACCAACAACCGGACAATTCCTCACCCGTTCGGCCGTTGTGGAACATTTCGACGAAGTGTTTCATGGGGCGACGGGAGCGGCCCACTCCGCCTCCTCGCACGCGGCATGCGTTCCCCTGCCGTGCAACGGTTCCATCGATCCGCCGTCCGTATCCGGGCGCACTTTCGCCTGCCCGGGGAAAGAGAGCGATCCATGTCCGTACTCACCAGCCCGCCGACGTCGTCTGGCTCGGGTGAGAAAACCCGCCGCCTCGGCTGGCGCAGCAAGACCGCCGGTGTCGTGGCGGCCGCGCTGGCGCTGACCACCGGTGTCGTCGCGCCGGCCCCGGCCGCCGCGAACCCCTACGAACGGGGTCCGGCACCGACCACGTCCAGCATCGAAGCCAGCCGCGGCAGCTTCGCGACCGGCACCACCACGGTGTCCCGGCTGGCCGTCTCCGGCTTCGGCGGCGGCACCATCTACTACCCGACCAGCACGACCGCCGGCACGTTCGGCGCGATCTCGATCGCCCCCGGCTTCACGGCCACCCAGTCGAGCATCTCCTGGCTGGGCCCGCGGCTCGCGTCGCAGGGGTTCGTGGTGTTCACCATCGACACGCTGACCACGAGCGACCAGCCCGACAGCCGGGGCAGGCAGCTGCTGTCCTCTTTGGACTACCTGACCCAGCAGAGCTCGGTGCGGTCGCGGATCGACAGCAGCAGGCTCGGCGTCGTCGGGCACTCGATGGGCGGCGGCGGCACCCTGGAGGCGGCGCGCTCACGGCCGTCCCTGCAGGCGGCCATCCCGCTGACCGGCTGGAACCTGACGAAGAGCTGGTCGACCGTGCGGGTGCCGACGCTGGTCGTCGGGGCCCAGGCGGACACCGTCGCCCCAGTGGCGTCGCACTCGATCCCGTTCTACACGAGCCTGCCGTCCTCTTTGGACAAGGCGTACCTGGAACTGCGCGGTGCCAGCCACTTCGCGCCGAACTCGGCGAACACGACGATCGCGAAGTACACGCTGTCCTGGCTCAAGCGGTTCATCGACGACGACACCCGGTACGAGCGATTCCTCTGCCCGATCCCGGGCACCAGCACGACGATCTCCGACTACCGGGGCAACTGCCCGCACGCCGGCTGACCGGTCCGCCGGGCCCGCGCTTCACCGCCGCGCGGGCTCGGTGGCCCACTGCAACAGGAACCGCAACGCGGATTCCGAGTCGGACCCGGGCTCGGCGGTGTAGGCCACCAGCCGCTGACCCGGGTGCGTCTCCACCGAGAACTGCTGGACGTCCAAGGTGACCGCGCCCGCCACCGGGTGCACGTAGGTCTTGGTCAGCTCCCGCGGCCCGCGCACCTGGTGGCTGCTCCACCACGACCGGAACTCCGCGTCCTTCAGCACCAGCTCGCCGACCAGCGCGGCGAGCACCGGGTCGGCGGGGTCCCGGCCGGCCTCCATGCGCAGCACCTCGACGCACGCGCGTGCCGCCCGCGGCCAGTCCGCGTAGCGGGAGCGGTAACCGGCGTCGAGGAACGTCAGCCGGATCAGGTTGCGCTCGGCCGGCGCCAACGCGCCGAAGTCGATCAGCAGGGCGACGGCCGCGCGGTTCCACGCCAGCACGTCCTGCCGGCGGTTCAGCACCAGCGCCGGGATGTCGGGCATGCCGTCGAGCAGGCGCCGCAACGGGCCCGCGACCCGATCCGCCGTGGGCGGCCGGGGCGAGGTGCGCGGCGCGACGTCGGCCAGGGTGAACAGGTACGCGCGCTCGTCCGGGGCCAGCCGGAGGGCGTCCGCGAGCGCGTCCAGGATCGTGCGGGACACCCGCCGGGTGCGGCCCTGCTCCAGCCGGATCACGTAGTCCGTGCTCACGTGCGCGAGCTGGGCCAGTTCCTCCCGCCGCAGGCCGGGCACCCGCCGCGGCCGGCCGTCGTCGGGCAGCCCCGCCCGGCGCGGGTCGAGCGCGGCGCGGCGGGCCCGCAGGAACTCGCCCAGTTCGGTGCCATCCATCCCTCCAGTGTCCGCCGGTCGGCGCCCGGCTGCCTGGTACGCGCGTGCATAGGCAACACCCTCCCTGGTCCGGCGCCCGCAGCCGGCCGACGGTGGGGTCATGACCACTCCACGAATCGGTTACGGCGCGATGCGGCTCACCGGGCCGGGCCACTGGGGCGAGTACCCCGACCGCGAGGGCGGCGTCGAGCTGCTGCGCCAGGTCGCCGACGCCGGCGTGACGCTGATCGACACCGCCGACGTCTACGGCCCGCACACCAACGAGCTGCTGATCCGCGACGCGCTCCACCCGTACCCGGAGCACCTGCGGATCGCGACCAAGGGCGGGTTCGTCCGCAGCGGCCCGGAGCTCGCGACGATCGCCGCGCTCGGCCACCGCCAGTACCTCCGCCAGTCCGCGAAGCTGAGCGCGCGGCGTCTCGGCGTCGAGCGGATCGACCTCTACTACCTGCACAGCGGCTGGGCGCGGGACGCGTCGTTCGAGGAGCAGGTCGTTACCCTCGCCGAGCTGCGGGAGGAGGGCGTGATCGGCGACATCGGCCTGTCGAACGTGACGCTCGAGCAGCTGCGCACCGCGCAGGGCATCGTCGACGTCGCCGCCGTCACCGCGCACTACAACGTCGCGGACCGCCACGAGCAACCGCTGCTGGACGCCGCCACCGAGGCCGGCGCGGTCTTCGTCCCGTGGCAGCCGGTGTCGTTGTCCGTCCCGGGCGCACCCACGGACACCGCCGGGCCGGACGCGGTCCGCCGCGTGCTCGAGCCCATCGCCGCGCGGCACGGCGCGACGGTCTCGCAGATCGCGCTGGCCTGGCTGCTCGGCCGCTCCCCGGCCGTCCTGCCGATCCCCGGCACGACGTCGATCGCGCACGTGCGGGAGAACCTGGCCGCGCAAGACCTCGCCCTGAGCCCCGAGGAGCACACGGCGATCACCGGGTTATGACGACCTTTCCCTTGGCGTGCCCCGCTTCCTGGTACGCAATCGCCTCGCGGAGGTCGCCGAACGGGTAACTCCGATCGATCACCGGCGTGAGGGCGCCGGACTCGGCGTACCCGGCCAGCCTGCTCAGGACCGCCTTCTTGTCGCGGCAGGCCACCGCGTCCGCGAGCACGACCTTCCGTCCGGTGAAGGGCCCGGCGGCCAGCGCACCGAACACGTGGCCGGCCGGCTGCACCCAGCGCCCGGCCGGGCCGCCGACGGCGACGAACCGGCCCGTCCGGGTCAGCAGCCGCCGGCAGGCCGGAAGCGATCGGCTGCCCGCGATGTCCAGGAGAACGTCGTAGGTGCGGCCGCCGCGGGTGAAGTCGTCTTCGCGGTAGTCGGTCACCTCGGTAGCGCCGAGCGAGCGGGCGAGGTCGGCGTTGGCCGCGTTGCAGACGGCGTCGACCCGCGCGCCGAGCGCCTTGGCCAGCTGGACGGCGAAGGTACCGACCCCGCCGGAAGCGCCGTTGACCAGGACGCGGTGCCCGCGTTCCACCCCGCTCAGGGCGACCAGCGCGGTGACGGCCGCCATCGGCATCGCCGCCGCCTGCGCGTGGGACAGGTTCGCGGGTTTCGGGGCGAGCAGGTCTTCGGGAACGGTGACGTACTCGGCGTATGCCCCGTGCGGCAGCAGCGCGTAGACGTCGTCGCCGGGCCGGAACGCCGTCACACCTTCGCCGACCGCCTCGACCCGGCCCGCCAGGTCGCAGCCGAGGATCACGGCGCGTGGCCGTCGCGGGCCGCCGGGCATCAGGCGCGCGATCCGCGGCTCGCCGCGCATGTAGTGCCAGTCGTAGGGGTTCACGGAGGTGGCAAGCACCCGGACCAGCACCTCACCGGCGGCGGGCACCGGCTCGGCGACGTCCTCGAAACTCAGGTGCTCGGGCGGGCCGTACGCGTGCAGGACCAGCGCTTTCATGACGTCTCCCCGGCTCTTACAACGTAAGTCGTACGTTGTAAGGCGACCGTACGCCGTAAGGCGCATGATCGCCAGCCTTACCTTGTACGATCTTGCGGGTGGCCACCGACGCCGTCCCCGCACCGCGGACCCCGCTGAGCCGCGAGCGCGTGCTGCGCGCGGCGGTCGAACTCGCGGACGAGCACGGCCTGCGCGCGCTCACGATGCGCCGTCTCGCGGAGGAGCTGGGTGCCGAGGCGATGTCGCTCTACTACCACGTGGCCAAGAAGGAAGACGTGCTCGACGGCATCGTCGACGCGGTGGCCCAGGAGATCAACGAAGCCGTCGCGAACATCTCCGCTCCAGGCTGGAAAGCCGCGGTGCGCCAACGAATCCTGGCGGCGCGCGAGGTGTTCCTCCGCCACCGCTGGGCACCGGCACTGTTCGAAACGCGCTCGTCGACGAGCCTGGCGGTCCTGCGTTACTACGACGCCCTGGTCGGCCTGATGCGTGCGGGCGGTTTCTCGTACGACCTGGTCCACCACTCGCTGCACGCCCTGGGCAGCCGCGCGCTCGGCTTCAACCAGGAGCTGTTCGACCCGTCCGAGAGCGGCGACAGCACCCCCGCGGACCTGGCCGGCCAGCTGCCCAACCTGGTGGGCATGCTGAGCGAGATAGCCCACGACGACCCGGACTCGACGCTGGGCTGGTGCGACGATCAGGAAGAGTTCGAGTTCGGTCTGGACCTCATCCTCGACGGCTTGGACCGCCTCCTCGAGACCTGAGCCGGACGTAGCCGCACTTGGTCCAAACGTTCAGCAGGTGGGACGACGGCGTCCGAGGGGCAGAATCGAGAGCGTCATCCCGTCCCGGATCGTGGAGGAACACCGGTGTCGCGACCCCTGCGGAAGCTCGGCTTCCTGACCATCGGCCTGTTCGACGCGGCCGACCCGCGCCGCGGCCACGAATCGACCCTCGAGATCATCGAGCTCGGGGAACAGCTCGGCTTCGACAGCGCCTGGGTGCGCCACCGCCACCTGCAGTACGGCATCTCGTCGCCGGTCGCCGTGCTGGCCGCGGCGTCGCAGCGCACCAGCCGGATCCACCTCGGTACCGCCGTGATCCCGCTGGGCTGGGAGAACCCGCTGCGGCTGGCCGAGGACCTCGCCACGGTCGACCTGCTCTCGGGCGGGCGGCTCAACCCGGGCCTGAGCGTCGGGCCGCCGATGCGCTGGGACGAGGTCAAGCCGGCCCTCTACCCGGACACCGCGGACGTCGAGGACTTCGGCTACGAGCGCGTCCAACGGCTGCTCGGCTTCGTGCGCGGCGAGCCGGCGACGGAGTTCAGCGGCACCGCGGGCTTCGAGGTGTTCTCCGACCGCGTCCAGCCGCAGGCGCCCGGGCTCGGCGACCGCCTCTGGTACGGCGGCGCGAGCCTGCGCTCGGCGGAGTGGGCCGGCAAGCACCGGATGAACTTCCTGACCAGCAGCGTCGTCAAGGCCGAAGAGGCCGACGACTTCGCGGACATCCAGCTGTCCCACATCCGGACCTTCCGCGCCGCCCACCCCGACGGCGAGAACGCGCGGGTCTCGCAGGGGCTCGTCGTCGTCCCGACCGACAGCGCCACGCCGGAACAGCGCGCCAAATACGAAGAGTTCGCCGCGAAACGGCTGCCGCGCACGGAAACGCCGCAGGGCCCGGCGCGAATGCTGTTTTCCCCCGATTTCGTCGGCACTTCCGCGGAAATCGCCGAGCGGCTGCACGCCCACGCCGCGTTCCGGGAAATCGACGAGGTCGCGTTCGCGCTGCCGTTCACCTTCGAGCACGAGGACTACGTCCAGATCCTCACGGACATCGCGACGAAGCTCGGCCCGGAGCTCGGCCGGCACCCCTGAGACGCGGAAAGTCCACAGTGGCCTCGATGAGGCCACTGTGGACTGATCCGGGGAATGCTTACTTGTTGGTGCCCGGGGTCAGCACCTTGTCGATCACGAAGACGGTGGCGTTCTTGGTGGGGATGTTGCCACAGAGGATCTTCGCGCCGTTGACGGTCATGTTGTCCCCGGTGCCCTCGATCTTCAGCGGACCACCCGCGGCGTTGAGCGAGTCGAGCGTGCCGGCGGACGCGAGGCCCTTGGCGTCGTAACGCTTGCCGACGACGTGGTACTGCAGGATCGGCGACAGCTCGGCCGGCTTGCCCGCCAGCTCGTTGAACTTGGCGTCACCCAAAGCGGCGAAGGCCGGGTCGGCCGGCGCGAACACCGTGATGGCCGGCGCGCTGTTGAGGGTGTCGACCAGGTTGGTGGCCTTGACCGCGGCGACCAGCTTGGTCAGCAGCGGGTTCGTCGAGGCGGCGGAAGCGACGGGCTGCGGGCCCATCGAGTCCAGCGAGCCGGGCGCGGAGCCCTGCGGCAGCTGCGAGCAGGCCGGACCGAAGACGTCGGCGTTGGTCGTCATGCCATCGGAAGCACCGGCGTCGGCGCTGGAGGACGGGGCGGCCATCGAGGACGACGGAGCCGGGGCGCTGGAGCTGCCCGACGACGCGGTGTCGCTGCCGCTGCACGCGGTCAGGGTGAGCGCGGCGGCCGCCGTCAGACCGATACCGGCAATACGAAGGTTACGCACGAAAATCACTCCATTAAGCGGCTTGGACAGTTCACTCGGAACTGTTTGTTGTGGGTCATTCGGGGCTGCGGTGAAAACGGATTGGGTCCGATCGGGTGACACGGCTCACTGTGCGGTGAAAGCGAAGCTGTGTCACCCTGCCGGCGTTTCGGCGAAACCGGTCAAGAAAGGGAAATCGTGCTGACCGGCGCGGTCGTCGGACCCGCGGAACCGCCCGCGGGCTCGACGGTGATCCCGATGTGGTCGGTGCCCGGCGGGATCGCGGCGAGCATCGGGCGCATCTGGTGCGGCGACTCGGGTTGCATCAGCCCCGCCGACCGCGTGCCGTCGGTGCCGGTGAACCACACCTGGTAGGCGTGGCCCGCGTCGAGCGCCGGGAACCCGGAGGCGAGCAGGACGGCCTTGCCCTGGCCGCGCGACACCACGAGCGTGGCGCCGCTCTGGCCGGAGCCCTTGAGCGTCGAGGCGTCCGGCGCGGTCAGCACCGAGTTGAGCGACGCCTGTTCCTGCTGGGCGGTGTCGAGCTGCCGGTCGCTGGAGGCGGTGTGCACGCCGAACGCGACCGCCACGACGGCCGCGGCGGCGGCGCCGAGCAGCGCGACGCGCACCTGCCAGGTCCGCGCCCGGCCGGGCGCGGCGCCGATGGCGGTCACCTTGGGCGGCACCTGCCGGGTCCGGGCCACCTCGGCCAGCACGCGGGCCCGCAGCTCCGCCGGCGGGTCGACCGCCACGGCGACGGCGAGCCGCGAGCCGGTGGCCCGCAGCTCTTCGACCTCCTGGCGGCAGGCGGCGCACTCCCCGAGGTGCCGTTCGAACTCGGCACGTTCCGCATCGGACACCGCGTCGAGCGCGTAAGCGCCGGTCAGCGTGTGCAGTTCGGCAGTCATCGTTCCACCCCCAAGCAGTCGCGCAGCCGGATGAGCCCGTCCCGGATCCGGGTCTTGACGGTGCCGGGTGCCACCTTCAGCACCTCGGCCACTTCCGGGTAGGTGTAGCCGTTGTAGTAGGCCAGCACGATGGACTCGCGCTGCAGGTCGGTCAGTGCGGACAGGCACTGGCGCACCCGCTCCTGGTCCAGGCTGGCCATGGTGGACTCGGTGACCTCGTCGAACGGCCGTTGCACGTCCATCCGGCCGACCTTGTCCTCGCGGTCGAGCACGGCCTGGTGGGAGCGCACGCGGTCGACGGCCCGGCGGTGGGCGATCATCAGCACCCACGACAGCGCGCTGCCGCGCTCCGGGGCGAACCTCGTGGCCTTGCGCCACACCTCCACCAGTACCTCCTGCGCCACTTCCTCGGCCTGGGCGTGGTTGCGCAGCACGCGCATCGCCAGACCCAGCACCGGACCGGCGATGAGGTCGTAGAGCGCCGAAAAAGCGCTCTCGTCCCCGGCCCCGACCCGCTGCAGCAGCTCCTCGGCACTGGCCACGGTCACCGGAGCCTCGTCCGTATGCAGCCGCAGCCGCCCACGCTCACCCATCCCCGGCAACCTCCACGTCACCCACGACGCCCTCCGGCATCTGCGGGGGATTCGCGACCGGCGGGCGCGGCGGACTGGTCTGTGCGGCGATGAGGTGGCGTGTCCCACCCGGACGGGGCAAGTTCGGCAGCCGGACCCATCCGTCCGGTCAGCGGCTCCGAAGACCTGGTGTCGCGGACTCGGTCCGGTCCGGCCGCTTCGTGAAAGTCGCGACGAATCCTTCACGTTCGAGGCTGCGCGTTGCCCGTTTGTTCACGCTCACGGTGACCTTTAGCACTTCTCGGTCCCCCTATGGAGTGAAACGCTTTCGCATTGAGAAGGCATTGACCTCACTATGGGTTATCTCCAGAGCAAGATCGACAGAACCGACGAGACGTGAGGGGCCACCCCATGGCCGAGCCGCACAGCCTGACCAGCACCAGCGTCGATTTCGCCCTCCGCACCTTCGGGGCGGAGCCGAAGCCGGTGCCGGCCGAGCTCGAGTACGACACCCGCGACCCGTACGCGGTCGCCGTCGTGCTCCACGCGGGCGCGAATGCCGTCCGGTGGCTGTTCGGGCGCGACCTGCTCGCCGACGGCCTGCTCGCCCGCTGCGGCGACGGTGACGTGCGCATCGGCCCCGCCGGCAACCCGGAGCTGGTGATCGTCGAGCTGACCTCCCCGGACGGCGCCGCCGTGCTCGAGGCGCCCGCGAAGGAGCTCGCCGCCTTCCTGGACACGACGTACGAGGTCATCCCGGCCGGCAGCGAGAGCGACTGGTTCGACTTCGACACCGAACTCGAGAAGCTCTCGTACCAGGACTGAGCAGTACCGTCGCCGGGTGAGCTTCTTCCTGACGACCGTCCTGGCCGCCCTCGACGACGGCGGCGACCGCGTCCTGTTCCACCAGGACGGCGTCACGACCTACCACCAGGCCCGGGACCGCCTGCGCCGGTTGCACGGCGGCCTGGGCGAGGTGGACGTCGTCGCGATCGACGTCCGGAACCGGCCCGAGACCCTGCTCGTGCAGCTCGCGGCGCTCCTGCGCGGCGCCACCGTGCTGCTGGTCGCCGCTTCGGCGCCGCGGCCGGACCGGCTCGCCGCGGCCACCGCGGCGGGGGTCACCACCGTCGTCACCGACCGGCCGGACGACTGGCCCGGCGACGACGTCCGCACCCTCGACGACCTCGACGGCGCGCCCCGGGACCTGCACCTTCCCAGCGCCGTCCGCGTCCTGTTCCCCACCGGCGGCACCACCGGCACCCCGAAGCTCATCCGGCACAGCGGCATCTACGACGGCATGGCCTACATCTTCGCCCCGTCGCCGGACGGCCCCGGCCGCACGCTGCTCGTCGCGCCGATGACGCACATGACCGGCAACGCCACCGTGTTCGGCGCGCTCCTGCGCCGCGACACCCTCGTGCTCCAGGACGGCTTCGACGCGGGCGCCGTCCTCGAAGCGATCCAGGAGCACCGGATCGACACGCTCTCCCTGACGCCACCGCGCCTCGCCGCGGTCCTGGACCACCCGGCGTTGACGAGCACCGACGTCAGCAGCGTCCGCTCGCTCTCCCTGGGCGCCGCGCCGCTGCCGCCGCACCGGCTCGCGCAGGCGCTCGACGTTTTCGGCCCGGTCGTCGGCCAGGGTTACGGCCTCACCGAAGCCCCGATGATCGCGAGCATCTCCGCCGCCGAGCTGGCCGGGCACCCCGAGCGGCTCGGCTCGGTCGGCCGGATCGTGCCCGGGATGGAGGCGCGGCTCGCCGACGGCGAGGTCGAGGTGCGCGGACTGTCCATGATGGACGGTTACCTCGGCGGCCCGGAGGTCGGCGCCGGCTGGCTGCGCACCGGCGACCTCGGCCGCTTCGACGACGAGGGCTACCTCTACCTGCTCGACCGCGTGGACGACGTCGTCGTGGTCGGCGAGCACGGCACGAAGGTGCCCTCGACCGTCGTCGAGCACGCCCTCGCGACGCACCCGGCGGTCCGCGCGGCCGCCGTCTTCGGCAAGCACACCGTGGACGGCCAGGTGCTGCACGCCGTCGTCGTCGCGACGCACCCGATCACCGTCGAGGAACTGCAGGCCCTCGCCCGAAAAGCGTTCGGCCAGGAGCACTACGTCCCGGCGAGCGTGTCCTTCACCGACGCGCTGCCGCTCACCGAAGTCGGCAAGGTCGACAAACGCGCCCTCGCTCAGGTCGTGACGGCGCCGTAGGACGACGACCGGACCAGCTTCGCGTACTTGCCGAGCACGCCTTCCGGGAACTTGTTCGGCAGCGGCTCCCAGCCTTCGCGACGGCGGGCCAGCTCGGCCGCGTCGACCAGCACGTCGATGCTGCGGGCCTTGATGTCGACGGCGATCCGGTCG
This sequence comes from Amycolatopsis sp. NBC_01286, assembly GCF_035982555.1. Taxonomy (NCBI): domain Bacteria; kingdom Bacillati; phylum Actinomycetota; class Actinomycetes; order Pseudonocardiales; family Pseudonocardiaceae; genus Amycolatopsis; species Amycolatopsis sp. NBC_01286. Next base: position 4,352,111 of record NZ_CP108428.1, on the reverse strand, counting down.
CCGGTGCGGACGAAAGCGATCGGCCCGCCGTCCACGGCTTCGGGCGCGACGTGCCCGATGCACAGGCCGGTGGTGCCGCCGGAGAACCGGCCGTCGGTCAGCAGCAGGACGTCCTTGCCGAGCCCGGCGCCCTTGATCGCCGCGGTGATGGCGAGCATCTCGCGCATCCCCGGCCCGCCCTTCGGGCCTTCGTAGCGGATGACGACGACGTCGCCCGCCTCGATGTGGCCCTCGTTCAGCGCGGCCATCGCCTCCTGCTCGCGCTCGAACACGCGCGCCGGGCCTTCGAAGCCGGCCGTGTCGAAGCCCGCGGACTTCACGACGGCACCCTCGGGCGCGAGCGAGCCGCGCAGGATGGTGATGCCGCCGGTCGGGTGCAGCGGGTTGTCCAGCTTGCGCAGGACCTCGCCGTCGATCGGCTCGGGGTCCAGCTCGGCCAGGTTTTCGGCCACGGTCTTACCGGTGACGGTGAGCGCGTCGCCGTGGATCAGGCCCTCGTCGAGCAGGGCCTTCATCAGCACGGGGATGCCGCCGTGGCGGTCGATGTCGTTCATGACGTACTTGCCGAACGGCTTCAGGTCGCCCAGGTGCGGGACGCGGTCGCCGACGCGGTTGAAGTCGTCGAGGTCGAGCGCGACCTTCGCCTCGTGCGCGATGGCCAGCAGGTGCAGCACGGCGTTGGTCGAGCCGCCGAGGGCCATGACGACGGTGATGGCGTTCTCGAACGCCTCGCGGGTCAGGATGTCGCGCGCGGTGATGCCCTTTTCGAGCAGCCCGACCACGGCCTCGCCGGACAGGTGCGCGTAGTTGTCGCGCCGGCGGTCCGCGGACGGCGGCGCGGCCGATCCCGGCATGCTCATCCCCATCGCCTCGGCCGCCGACGCCATCGTGTTCGCCGTGTACATCCCGCCGCAAGCGCCTTCACCGGGGCAGATGGCGCGTTCGATGCGGTCCAGGTCGGCGGTCTTGAGCCGGCCCGCCCGGCACGCGCCGACGGCTTCGAAGGCGTCGATCAGCGTGACGTCCTTCTCGGTGCCGTCGGTGAGCTTCACCCAGCCGGGGGCGATCGAGCCGGCGTAGAGGAAGACCGACGCGAGGTCGAGGCGCGCGGCGGCCATCAGCATCCCGGGCAGCGACTTGTCGCAGCCGGCCAGCAGGATCGAGCCGTCGAGGCGTTCGGCCTGCATCACCGTCTCGACGGAGTCCGCGATGACCTCGCGCGACACCAGCGAGAAGTGCATCCCGTCGTGGCCCATCGAAATGCCGTCGGAGACGGAGATCGTGCCGAACTGCAGCGGGTAACCGCCGGCCGCGTGCACGCCCTCCTTCGACGCCTGTGCCAGCCGGTCGAGCGACAGGTTGCAGGGCGTGATCTCGTTCCACGAGCTGGCGACGCCGATGATCGGCTTGCGCCAGTCGTCGTCGCCCATCCCGACGGCGCGGAGCATGCCCCGGGCGGGTGCGGCCTCGATCCCGTCGGTGACCGTGCGGCTGCGGGGCTTCGGGTCGATCGTCATGACGCGCCTTCCGATACGACGTTCGGACGCACTGGATGCTACCCGCGTCCGCGCGGTCCGCTCACCGGAACGATTTGCTTCCCGCGCCTTCGCGAACCGGCGAAAACTCGGCAAAATGATCGCCACAGTGGTGTGGGGCACGGGCAACGTCGGCCGGGCCGCAATCCGGGCCGTCGAGGCCCATCCGGCACTGGAACTCGCCGCCGTTCTCGTGCACGACCCGGACAAGGTCGGCAAGGACGCGGGCGCGCTCGCCGGCGTCGGCGACCTGGGTGTCACCGCGACCGACGACGTCGAGGCGGTGCTGGCGGCGAGTCCGCGCGCGATCGTCTACGCCGCTTCCGGCGACATCCGCTTCGACGACGCGCTGGCCGACATCGTGCGCGCGATCCGCTCGGGCGCGATCGTCGTGACGCCGGCCCTCTACCCGCTCTACGACCAGCGCAACGCGCCGCCGGAGCTGCGGGACCCGGTCCTGGCCGCGATCACCGACGGCGGCGGCTCGCTGTTCGTCTCCGGCGTCGACCCCGGCTGGGGCAACGACGTGCTGCCGCTGCTGATCAGCGGGCTCGGCACCGACGTCGACGTCATCCGCTGCCAGGAGATCTTCGACTACTCGACCTACGAGCAGCCCGACTCCGTGCGGTACCTGGTCGGCATGGGCCAGCCGATGGACTACGACCCGCCGATGCTGATGACCGGCGTGCCGTCGATGGTGTGGGGCGGGCAGGTCCGGCTGATCGCGCGCGGCCTCGGCGTCGAGGTGGACGAGCTGCGCGAGACGCTGCACCGGCGTCCGCTGGAGGAAACCGTGTCCACGCGGACCATGGGCGAGTTCGAGAAAGGCACTCAGGGCGCGGTGCGGTTCGAGGTGCAGGGCATCGTCGACGGCGAGCCGCGGATCGTCATCGAGCACGTCACCCGCATCCACCCGGCGTGCGCGCCGGACTGGCCGACGCCGCCCAGCGGCGACGGCGCCCACCGCGTGATCATCGAAGGCCGGCCGCGCATCGAGGTCAGCGTCGAAGCGAGCGACGAAGGCGAAAACCGGTCCGCGGGCGGCAACGCCACCGCGGTCGGCCGTCTCGTCGGCGCGATCGACTGGCTGGCCGACGCGAAACCCGGCCTCTACGACGCACTCGACGTCCCGCTGCGCCCGGCAGCCGGCAAGCTCGGAAGGAGGCGCTCGTGAACATCGACATCCCCGAGGGCAAGGACCCGATCGGGTACGTGTGGGGCGAAATGGTGCCCGGTATCGGGGTCGCCGCCTCGAAGTTCTCGCTGGCGGTCTATTCGCACACCACGTTGGGGCTGCGGGAGTTCGAGGCCGCGCGGCTGCGGATCGCGCAGATCAACGGCTGCGTCTTCTGCCTCGACTGGCGCACCGAACGCGACGGCGTCAAGGTCGAAGAGGAGTTCGCCGACGCCGTTTCGGAGTGGCGCACGACGGATCTGTTCGACGAGCGGACGCGCCTGGCGGCCGAGTACGCCGAGCGGTACGCGCTCGACCACCACAGCATCGACGACGAGTTCTGGAAGCGGATGGCCGAGCACTACACGCAGCAGGAGGTCGTCGAGCTGAGCATGAGCCTCGGTTCGTGGCTGGCCTTCGGGCGGCTCAACCACGTCCTGGGTCTCGACGTCGCCTGCGTCCTCCCGTCCCACCGCTCGTGAGTGTTTAGGGCGGTTGGAACCGCCCTAAACACTCACGACGAGCCGCGGCAGACCCTAGAAGTCCGTGGCGATGATCTTCTCGATGTTCCGTTCGGCCAGCGCGGTGATGGTGACGAACGGGTTGACGCTCGTGTTGCCGGGGATCAGGGAACCGTCGATCGCGTACAGGCCCTGGTATCCGGCGAGCCTGCCGTAGTTGTCGGTCGCCTTGTCGAGCACCGCGCCGCCGAGCGGGTGGTAGGTCAGATGGTCGCCCCAGATCTTGTAGAAGCCGAAGAGGTCGGACCGGTAGATCGTGCCCTCCTTCGCGTTGATCTTGTCGAAGATGGTCTTGGCCATGTCGATGCCCGGCTGCTTCCACGCCGTCTGCCAGTTCAGGTCGACCTTCTGGGTCGACGGGTTCCAGCTGAACTGCGCGCGGTTCGGGTTCTTCGTGATGGACAGGTAGAACGACGCCCACGTCTCGATCCCGGTCGGCAGCGGCGCGACCTCCGCGAACGCGCCGCCGGCCGCCCAGTTGTCGATGCCGCCGCACGGGATGGACGACTGGAGGCTGCCGGTCGGGTCCCAGATCTGGTTGGCCCGCCCGACCATCACGTTCCCGTTGTCGCCCCAGTTCTTGCCGACCTCGCCGTTGAGGTTCGGCAGCGCGCCGGTGGCCTTGAACTTCACCAGCAGCTTGCTCGTGCCCACGCTGCCCGCGGCGAAGAAGACCTTGGCCGCGGTCACGACCTTGGTCGCCGACACGTCACCCGTGGTGTTGAGCTGCTCGATCGTGACGGTGTAACCGCCGCCGGACGCCGGCGTCACCTTCGCCACCCGGTGCAGCGGCGAGATGGTGACGCGGCCGGTCGCCTGGATCTGCGGCAGGTAGGTCTTCTGCAGCGACTTCTTGCCGTAGTTGTTGCCGTACAGGATTTCCCCGGCCAGCGCCGAGCGCGGCACGGTGTTGGCCTGCTCCTGCTTCATGTAGTTCCAGTCGTACACGTCCGGCACGAAGACGTACGGGAACCCGGACCGCTGCGCCTGCTTCCGCCCGACCCGCGCGTACTGGTAGCACTCGGCGGTGTCGAACCAGGCCGGGTCGATGAGGCCGACGCCGAGACCGGCGTTGGCGCGCGGGTAGTAGGTGTTGTACATCTCGTCGGCGCTGACCGTCGGGAGGATCGCGCCGAAGTTCTCCCGCTTCGGCGTCACGGCCATGCCGCCGTTGACGAGCGAGCCGCCGCCGACGCCGCGGCCCTGGTACACGGTGATACCGCTGAACTCCTCGGCGTCGAGGATGCCGGTGTACTTCGGGATGTCCTTGTCGATCGGGAACCCGAGGAAGTTGGACAGCGGCTGCTTCGTGCGGGTGCGCAACCAGAACGAGCGCTGGTCGGGCGTGGTCGTGTTGGCGAAGATCTTGCCGTCGGAGCCGGGCGTGTCCCAGGCCATGCCCATTTCGACCAGCTGGACGTCGACGCCGGCCTGCGCGAGCCGCAGGGCGGTGACCTGGCCGCCGTAGCCGGAGCCGATCACCAGGGCCGGGACCCGGGCCCCGTCGGGGATGGGGCCGGCCGCTCTCGGCGTCGCACCGGCGGCTCGGCCGGCGAGCGCGGCCCCGGCCAAGATAGAACCTGTTCCTGCAATGAAGAGACGTCGGGAAAGACCGCCAGAGTTTGTTCTCTCCATGGCTTCGTCGCTCATGTGATGTTCCTCACCGTTGAGGTATTTAGAACACGTTATAGCTCACTGGTACAGACAAGTCGACATATACCCGCGAGTAACCTCCAGGCACGGCGCAGCATTGGCGCGAATGGGCCATGATGGACGACTGTGGAGTCGACCCGTGTGGACCGCTGGCTGTGGGCGGTCCGGCTGATGAAGACCCGCCCGGACGCCGCGGCGGCGTGCCGGGGCGGCCACGTGCGCGTCAACGACAAGCCGGCGAAGCCCGCGACGACCGTCGTCCCCGGCGACGAGGTCCGCGTCCGCGTCGGCGGCACGACCAGGATCCTCGACGTGGTACGGGTGATCCAGAAACGCGTGGGCGCGCCGGACGCCGCGACGTGCTTCCTGGACCGGACGCCGAAGCCGACCCCGGAGTCCGTGATCCCGGTCGCCCGCCGCGAGCGCGGCGCGGGCCGACCGACCAAAAGGGAGCGCCGCGTGCTGGACGCGTTCCGCTCACCGGATCTCTGACAACACCTGCGCTGAAAGCCGTGAATGCCACATCGAGGGACTTGGTGTCCCTCGATGTGGCATTCACGGACTTCGGGTCAAGCGGGCGGTGGAACCGGGGTCAGGAATTCCAGGCGGTTGCCGAGGCAGTCGCTTGTGTAGAACCGGCGGTGGCCGGGGAAACCGTCGTCCCATTCCACCGGGCTGCCGTGCGCTTCGAGGCGGGCCGCCAGCGCGTCGAGGTCGTCGGTGAGGATGCCCGGGTGGGCCTTGCGGGCGGGCCGGAAGTCCGTCTCGACGCCGAGGTGGAGTTCCAGCCCGCCGGCCCGCAACCACAGCCCGCCGCGGGCGGCCAGTTCCGGCGGCTTCGGGATCTCGGTCAGCCCGAGCACGCCGACGTAGAACGCGCGGCAGCGGTCCTCACTGCCGGGCTCGATGGCCAGCTGGACGTGGTGCACGCCGAAGGTCATGCCCTCAGCGTGCCACCAGCTCCCGCAGTTCCTTCACGACGTCGGCGGGTGCCTCCTCGGCCATGAAGTGCCCGGACGACACCGTGCGGTGGCGCAGATCGGCCGTCCACGGGCGCCACAACGCCGTCGCGTCGTAGCCGAGCGCGGCGCCCCAGTCCTGCTGCAGCACGGTGACCGGCATGCCGAGCCGGTCGCCCGCCGTCCGTGACGCCGTGTCGTGCTCGACGTCCACCGTCGCCGTCGCCCGGTAGTCCGCGACGATCGACGGCACGGCCTCGCGGCTGGCCCGCAGGTACTCGGCGCGGACGTCGGCCGGGATCGCGTCCGGGCGCTGCGTCCAGGCGTCGAGGAAGTACCCGAAGAACGCGTCGGGCGCGCCGGCGATGAGCGTCTCCGGCAGGCCCGGCGGCTGGGCCATCAGGTAGAGGTGGAAGCCGACCGCCGCGCTCACGCCGTGCAGCACGTCCCACGTGTCGAGGGTCGGCAGCACGTCGAGGATCGCCAGGTGGGAGACGGCGGCCGGGTGGTCGAGGCCGGCCCGGATGGCGACCAGCGCACCTCGGTCGTGCCCGGCGAGGGCGAACCGCTCGTGCCCGAACGCGCGGGCGACGGCGACGACGTCAGCGGCCATCGTGCGCTTGGCGTACGTCTCGCCGGTGTCGGCCGGCTTGTCGCTGGCGCCGTAGCCGCGCAGGTCGGGGACGAGCACGGTGTGGTCGGCGGCGAGGTCGGCGGCCACGTGCCGCCACATCAGGTGGGTCTGCGGGAAGCCGTGCAGCAGCACGATCGGGGCGCCGGAGCCGCCGACGGCGACGTTGAGAGCTACGTCGTCACCGACCGTGACGCGCTGGTAGTCGAACCCGGGGATCTGCATGGACGTCCTTTCGCGGTGGTTGCCCGGCGAGCCTGCGTCAAGCCGATCAGCGCCGGGTCAGCGCCGGCTGAGCGCGTTACAGTGCGTGCATGGTCCGGTTCGGCGTGCTCGGTCCGCTCGTGGCCGAGGACGAGCGGGGTCCCCTGGCGCTCAAGGGCCCGCGGCACCGGGCGGTCCTGGCGCGGCTGCTGATCGCGCGCGGCCGGGTCGTGCCGGTGGACGTCCTGGTCGACGACCTCTGGCCGGACCCGCCCGCGGGTGCGGTCGGCGCGCTCCAGACGTTCGTGTCCGCGTTGCGCCGCGCGCTGGAACCCGATCGGGCGCCGCGAACCCCGGCCCGGCTGCTGGTCACCTCGGGACCCGGGTACGCGTTGCGCGCGGAGTCCGTCGACGCCTGGAGTTTCGAGGCCGCGGTGACCACGCCCGGCGCGACACTGTCCGAAGTGGACGAAGCCCTGGCGCTGTGGCGCGGGCCCGCGTACGCGGAGTTCGCCGACGAGCCCTGGGCCCGCGGCGAGATCAACCGCCTCGACGAGCTGCGCCGGCTGGGCGTCGAGCGGCGGGCGGCGGCGCTGCTGGAGCTGGACCGCGCGGCCGAGGCGGTGCCGGACCTGGCGGCGCACGTCGAGGCGTGGCCGTTGCGGGAGGACGGCTGGCGGCTGCTCGCGCTGGCCCTCTACCGGGCCGGGCGCCAGGGTGACGCGCTGGGCGCGTTGCGGCGGGCGCGGCACGTCCTGGCGTCGGAGCTGGGCATCGACCCCGGCCCCGGGCTGCGTCAGGCGGAGGCGGACATCCTGGCGGCGACTCCGGCCGTCTCGCCCCTGGTGGGACGCGCGGACGAACTGGCCCGGCTGGCCGCGGAGGCAACCACCGCCCGCACCGGCCGGTTGAGGCTGGCGCTGATCTCCGGCGAGGCGGGCGCGGGCAAAACCGCGTTGGCGGAGGCGTTCTCGGCGCGCCTGGCCGCCAACGGCTGGACCACGGCGTGGGGCGCCAGCCCGGACGACGAGGGCCTGCCCGCGGTGTGGCCGTGGACCCGCGTGCTGGGCGAGGCCGTGGCGCTCGATCCCGAACCGGGCGGCGATCCCGTGGCCGCGCGGTTCCGGCGGCACCGCGCCGTCGCCGCCCACCTCGCCGCGCTCGGCCGCAAGACGCCGCTGCTGCTCGTGTTCGACGACCTCCAGTGGGCCGGCGCGGAAACCCTCACGCTGCTGGCCTCCGTCGTCGCGGATCCGTCCGTGCGGCGGGTGCTCGTCGTCGGGACGCACCGCAGCACCGATCTGCCCGCCACCCTGGCCGGCTTCCTCGGGCGCGTCGCGCGGGCCGAACCCGCCCGCGTCTACCTGGGCGGGCTCGGGGCCACCGAAGTGCGTGACCTCGTCCGCGCGACGCTCGGCCACGACGTCCCCGCGCCCACCGCGGCGGCGATCCACCGGCGCAGCGGCGGCAACCCGTTCTTCGTGCGGGAGCTCGCGCGGCTCTTCGACGCCGACTCCGACGCCGTCGTGCCGCCCGGGGTCCGCGACGTCGTCCGCCACCGCACGTCTCAGCTGCCCGCCGGCACGCGGGAAGTGCTGCGCCGTGCGGCGGTGCTCGGCCGCGACGTCGACCTCGGGCTGCTCGGCTCGCTGGCCGGCACCGACGTCCTCGACGACGTCGAAGCCGCGGTCCGGGCCGGGTTCCTGGTCGAGCCCGCGCCCGGGCGGGTCCGGTTCGCGCACGACCTGGTGCGGGACACGCTGTACCACGATCTTTCGCGCACGCGCCGCGCCCGCTGGCACGCCGACGTCGGCGAGGCGCTGGAGCGGCTGCGCCCCGACGACGTCGACGCGCTGGCCCACCACTTCCTGCTCGCGGAAAGCCCGGCCGCCGTGCGGTACGCGCGGCTGGCGGCGGAGCGCGCCGAGCGCCGGGTGGCCCCGCACGAGGCGGCGCGGCTGTGGCGGGCCGCGCTCGACCGGGCCGGCGACGACGTCCGGGAGCGGCTGGACCTGATCATGGGGCTGGTGCGGGCGCTGGCCGTCACGGGTGCGCTGGCGCAGGCCCGCGAGCACCGCGCGGAAGCCGTGACGCTGGCGGAGTCCCTCGGCGACCCGGTGCTGACCGCGTCCGTGCTGGGCGCGTTCGACGTCCCGGCGGTGTGGACAGCCAACGACGACCCGGAATTGGCCGCGCGGATCGTCACGGTCGTCGAGAAGACGCTGGTCGCGCTGCCGCCGGAGCGCCGCGCCGAGCGCGCGCGGCTGCTGGCGACGCTCGCGCTGGAGCTGCGCAACACCGGCGGCGACCGCGGCCGGGAGGCGGCCTTCGAAGCCGAGGCCCTGGCGCGGGAACTGGGTGAGCCGGCGCTGCTCGCGTTCGCGCTCAACGCGCGGTTCATGCAGGCGTTCGACCGGGCCGGGCTGGCGCCGGAGCGGGCGCGCATCGGGCGTGAACTGGTCGACGTCGCCGCGGCGCACGGCCTGGTGACGTTCGAAGTGCTGGGTCATCTGGTGCTGGTCCAGGCGTTTTCGGCACTGGCCGACCTGCCCGCGGCCGACGTCCACGCCGAGGCGGCCGACCGCCTGGCCGCCGACCACGACCTGCCGCTGGTCGGCGTGTTCACGCAGTGGTACCGCGCGTTGCGGGCGAGCATCGCGGACGACCCGGCGGCGGAAGCGCTCTTCCGCGCGGCGGCCGCCCGCCTCCCGGGGACGGGCATGACCGGCCTGGAGGACGGCATCCTCGACTTCGCCCTGCGGTGCCACCGGGTGCAACGCGGAGCGTCCACAGTGGACTACCCGGGCGACGCCCCACACGACCTCCTGTACGAGGCCCGCCTGTCCCTCCAGGCCCTGACGGCCATCAACACCGGTGACGTCCCCGCCATGACCCGCCTGTACGACGCGCTCCTCCCGGCGGCGGCCGAGCTGGCCGGCGCGGGCAGCGGCATGCTGACCCTCCGCCCGGTGGCGTTCTACCTGGCCGAACTGGCAACGGCTCTGAACCGTCCCGCGGCTTCGCACTACCGCCAAGCCCTGGAACTGGCCCGCCGCTGCAAGGCCCCGCACTGGATCGCCGCCCTGGAGTCCCGCCCCTGACGCCGTGTCGACCCCCCAATCACACGTGATGTCCCTCCAATCACGCGAGATGCGCCCCCAATCACGCGAGATGCGCCCCCAATCACGCGAGATCCGCCTTCAATCACGTGAGATCCGCGGCTGATCACGCGAGTTCGGCGTACCGGACCGGCGAACTCGCGTACCCGGAGAGTCGGCTCGCGTGCCTGGAGGGTCGGCTCGCGTGATCAGAGGGTCAGTTCGCGTGATTGGAGGGTCGACACGCGTGATTGGGGGGTCGACACGGGGCCGCGCGAAAACCGGCACCGCGGTCTGCGTGGGGCGCCTACGCTGGAGCGGGTGAGCGACAGCGAGAACTTCGAGGGGCGCGACGTCGGGTCCGGGATCTCCGTCATCCGGGAAAGCAGCGACGTCGTGGGGTCCGGGCCGCGGCTGCACCGGCATCCCTACGCCGAAACGTTCGTCATCATCCGGGGGCGGGCGCGGTTCACCATCGGTACCGAGGAACGTGACGGCGGTGCCGGGGACGTGCTCGTCGTCCCGGCCGGCACCGCGCACAAGTTCGCGGTGCTCGGCCCCGGGGTCTACGAGGCCGTGCACATCCACGAAAGCGACCACTTCATCACCGAATACCTGGAGTGACGCGCTAGACCTCGTTTTCGCCGATCATCGCGCGCAGCTTCTGGAGGGCGCGGTACTGCGTGATGCGGACGTTGCCCGGCGAAATCCCCAGCGACTCCGCCGTCTCGTTCGCCGACAGGCCGACGACGATCCGCAGGGACAGGATCGCCTGGTGCAGCGGCGGCAACGTCGCCATCAGCCGGCCCAGGCGGGCGCCGAGGTCCATCTCCAGCACGTGGTTCTCCGGCTCGTTGCCGCCCAGCGGGCGGTCCGGCAGCTCCGACACCGGCTTCGAGCGGTCGCGCGCCACCGAGCGGAACGCGTCGGCGACCTTGTTCGCCGCGATCGCCCGCACCAGGTACAGGAACGAGCCGCCGCGGTCCTGGTAGCCCGGCAGCACCTTCAGCACCGCGAGCAGGACCTCCTGCGCGACGTCGTCGGCCGAGAGGTACGACAGGTCGCGGCCGCCGATCCGGGCGCGGCAGTAGCGGGCGACCGTCGGCTTGATCAGCCGCAGCAGCGCCTGGATCGCCGCCGGGTCACCGGTGCGCGCCGCCGCGACCACCGGGTCGAGGTCCTCCTTGGTCAGCCGGCCTTCCGGTCGCGGCAGCTCCTTCAGCACGGTGTAGCCGTCGACCTCTTCGGCCGGAACCGTGTCCAACGCCATGGTCTCCATGGGGTTCCCTCCTCGTTCCGGCCACCCGGAAATACCTACTCCGCAGGAACTCGTTTTCTGTTCCCGCATTCGATTATCGAGGCGCTGACCAGCAACGTTGCAGTGCTGTGGTTCTTGTCCACATATTGTCCGTTAACGAGAAACGGCCCACTCGGCATACCCGGCGGTCGGCCCCGCCCGGCTGGTCAGATTCTTGACAGTAGTCGCCACACCGCGGGAACCGGTAGCGAAATCGCGCCGCGCACCGATGCTTCGCCCGTGACCGCCCCCTACCCCCAGGACCTCCACCGATGATCACCCATTGAACGCCACCGGAGAGTGTGCCCCGATGACGGATTCCGATTCCGGCCCGCACGGTTACCCCGTGACGGACCGGTTCGACGTCTTCCTGTGTTCCCCGCGAGCCGACCCGGCGGTGGAACGGGTCGAAGAAGCGCTCGAAGCCGACGGGCTGCGCGTATTCCGGGCCCGATTCGACGATTTCGACGCGCCCATCGACGCCCTCGCCGGATCGCGCGTCCTGCTCGCCTGCTATTCACCCGCCCTGCCGGCGGAATACGCGTGCCAATGGCAGCTGACGGCCGCGCTGGCCGCTGCCTGGCACTACGGCGACCCGGCGGATCGCGTCCTGGTGCTCAACTCCGAATCCGACACGGCGCACCTCGAGCCGGCCGAACTCCGGGACGCGAGGTTCGCCGTGACCTCGGCGAACCTCGTCGCCCAGGTCCGCGCGAAGGTCGCCGCGACCGACGTCCCCCTGGGCCGGCCGGGCCCGCCGGCCGGCCGCTACCCGGCGCTCTGGGCCGTCCACAGCGCGCTCTTCCCGGGCGCCACCGCGGATCCGCGGCCGGTGGTCGTGCGCGGCCTGCCCGGCATCGGCAAGACGGCGCTCACCGAGCAGTACGCCTGCCTGTTCGCCGGCGCCTTCCCCGGCGGGGTGCTCCGGACCGGCCCGTTCGGGCACCTCGACCCGGACGACTTCCTCGCGCAGTTCCCCCTCGCCCTCGCGCGCGCCGCCGCGGACCGGCTCGGCACCGACGTCTCCGGGCTGGACCTCGACCGCCTGCGCGCGCTGCTCACCGACCGGATCGACGCCGCTCGCGAGCGGGTGCTGGTGCTCGTCGACGACGTCCCGGCCGGGCTGCCGCCCGCGGTCCTCGACCGGCTCGTGCTGCCGGGCGACCACGTCCGCACCCTGGTCACCAGCCGGTCGGGCCGCTGGGACGCGGCGACCGTGGACCTGGCCGGCCTCACCGGCGAGGAGAGCCTGCGGCTGTTCCGGACGCTTGCCGGCGACGCCGAGCGCGCGGCCGTGCTGCGGTTCGCCGAGCGCTGCGACGGCCATCCGGTCACCCTGCGCGCCGCGGCGCTCCGGCCGCCGGCCGGCGAGGTGCTCGACGCCTTGCCGGACACCGCGCCGGAAGCCGTCCGGGACCTGCTCGCCGGCCTCGGCGCCGCGGCCCGGGACCTGGTCCGGCTGGGTGCGGTGCTCGCGCCCGTGCCGGTCCCGGCGGAGTTCGCGGCCGAGGTGCTGGGTTCTCGTGCCGAAGCGGCGCTCGTCAGCCGCGGGCTCGCCACCGAAGCGGACGGCGACCTGCGGTTCCTGGGTCTCACCCTCGACGTCGCCCGCACCGGGCTCGACCCGGGTGACCTGCCCGGCCGCGCCGCCGACGTCCTGCTCGCCTGGCTGGCCGGCCACCGGGGCCGGCGTGACTTCCTGCTCCAGCACGCCCGCGCTCTCGCCGAAACCGCGCCGGCGCACCGGGTGCGGCTGCTGCGGCCGGTCGCGGCGGCGTTCGAAGCCCAGGGCGATCCGACGACGGCCGGCGAGATCCACGCCGTGATCCTGGCGAGCGGCGAGGCGACGGCGGCGGACCACACCCGCGCGGCCCGCGTCGAAATCGCGTGCGGCCTGTACCCGGAGGCCGTCGGGCACGCGCGTGAAGCGCTCGTGCTCGCGGACAGCGAAGCCGAGCAGTACGCGGCCGGCCTGACCGCGGCGCAGGCCCTGGACTGCCAGGGCGACTACGCCGAAGCCGACCGGACGTTCTGGCGGCGCATCGGGGACCGGCTGCCCGACGACGGCGGCGAGCGCTACCGGGCCGCCGTCGTCGCGGCGCAGGCCCACCGGCTGCGCGGCCGGCCGCGGGAGGCCGTCGCGCTCCTCGAACCGGTGCTCGCGGAGCTGCGGGACGCCCCGCCGGACGGCGACGAACCGGCGGCCGTCCGGCTCGAACACGCGCGCAGCCTGCAGCTGTCCGGGCAACCGCGACGGGCGCGGGAGGTTGCCGGCGAGGTCGTCGCGGCCTACCACGCGGCGGGCCGGGAGCGGCACGTCCGCTGCGGTGAAGCGGAGCTCGTCCGCGCCGACGCGATGCTGGCGCTCGACTTGGCCGACCTGCGGGCCGCCCCGGCCGACTGGGAGCGCTCGGCGGCCGAACTGCGCGAGCTCGAGGAGAGCTACGCGCGCCGCTACGGCTCGGAAAACCCGCTGACCCTGACGGCCGCGGCGCACGCCGACCGCGCGTTGCTGGCCCTGGGCCAGCCCAAACGCGCGCTGGCCGTGCTGTCCGCGACCGAGCGGGTCGTGCTGCGGGTGCTGGGCGGGGACCACCGGCTGCGGTACCGGATCCGGCACGGGATGGGCCTGGCGCACGCCCAGCTGCGCGAGTTCGGCCGCCAGGCCGAGCTGCTGGAAGGCATTGTGGAGCCGCAGATCCGGCTGCTCGGCCGGACCCACCCGGAGACCATCGAAAGCCGCCTCGACCTCGGGATCGCGCTGGCGCTGAGCGGTCACGGCCCGCGTGACCGGGCGACCGGGCTGGTCGACGGCGCCGCGCTGGACGTCGTCGACGCGCTCGGCGTCAGCACCGAGCTGGCGGCCAAGGCCCAGGCCGCCCGGCAGGTCGTGCGGCTGCCCCAGCCGTTCGTGTCGGCGTTGTTCACCGTCGAACGGCTGATCTGGCCCGGCCGGGCCGGGGTCAGTTGACGTCCGCGGGTTCCCAGCGGATGCCGTAGGCGAAACCGGGGGCGAGGTGCCGGAACCGGACGTGCACCTCGCCGGAGTCGTCGGCCTTGAGCAGCGTCCCGCGCCGGGACGTGTCGCGCGCGTCCTCCTGGAAAGCCTTTTCCAGGAGGACGATGTGCTCCGGCACCCGGTCGCCGAACTTGACGTGCAGGTCGAACAGATCGCACGGGTGCCGCGGCACGCACACGTAGTGCGGTTCCCGGATGCTCGCCCGGAACCGCAACGCGATTTCGTGCTGTTCCCCGCGCCGCAACGGTTCCGGCAACCGCAACGCCAGCCCGATCCGGTCGCTCGACTCCATCGCCCGGCTGGTCAGCACACCGCCGTGGAAGACGTCCACTTCCAGATCCGACTCGTGCACGGATTCGCCTGACTTCGCGGCCGCGCTCAGCGTCAGCGCCAGATCCAGCTCGGTGATTTCGTCGGCGTCCGCGACGACCCGCCGGAATTCGAACGCCTCGGCCGACGGGTCGCCCAACGTCAGCGCGACCCGCAGTTCTTCGGTGTGCCAACTGCGGCTCGGATACCGCGGTCCGGGATCCGGCTCGGTCACCTTGACCGCCATTGCCGCGATCTGTTCGATGCCTTCGTCGATACGACGGCGCACCGTCCGGTCGTCGCGCTGCAGCGTGATCGCCGCCCAGTGCACCCGTTCCTGGTAGAAGGGCTTGCGGGCGCTCTCGTGCAGCGCGAACGCGGCGAGCAGGACGATCTTCAGGTCCTCCGGCAGCGCCTCGACCAGCGGCAGCAAACGGCCGGACAGTTTACGCTGCACCTCGGCCTGGTCGTCATCTTCGAGAATGCCGCATATCTCGCGCAGCGCCGGCCCGACCCGTTCCCCCAGCGGTGTGGTGAAAATTCCCCTCCCCTTGCGGAGAATCTTCAGCTCGCCGACCACATCCGCCGCTTTGAGGACCACCGTTCCTCCCCTCGCCGTTCCGCGCACGGTCGTCAATACTCGTCAGCCCCGCGGCCGCTGTCCAGTCGATCATGGCACGACATACGGATCGTTATGCCGCAGTTTCCTTTCCTCTCCTTGTGGGAAACGGGAAACTCCTTGCCGGGCCGTTCCGGGCGGCCGCATTCTTGGCGGGCCGCGGCGATTCCGCGGCAAAAACCGAAGACCACGGGGTGAACCCCGCGCCGAGTGCTGCCCTGGTGCGCACTGTCGAAGGAGTCGAAATGACGGTTGCCGGTGCGTTTTCACCACTCCGGTGGCCGGGCCGCCTCCCTGGTCTTCGCCCGCCGAGAGGAGGTGCGCCAACCATGCAGACCCACGCGATCGGGCTGATCCTCGCCCTGCTGACCGTCGTCTTCGGCTGAGGACGGGGCCATGCGTGACGAACACGGGCTGTGCGCACAGCGGCCGGCCGGGCCCCGGAACCCGGCCGGCCACCCCCGGCGACGCTCCGGCGCCGTCATAACCCGGCCTCGACCCGGTCGTGGTCGGCGAAACCCGCGTCCGGCCGGTGTGACGGCGAGGCGCTAGCCGGCCACGATCCGGGTCAGCACCGACGGGACGGCGCTTTCCAGCTCCTCCGGGACGTCGGGTGCGCCGGCCAAGTGCCTTAGCAGGGCTTGCTGGAACAGGCCGTCGAACAGGGCGTACGCGACCGGGGCCGGGACCTCCACCGGGGTCTTCGCGAGGTCCGCGTAGCGCGTCACCACGTGCCAGATCATCTCTTCGCGGCGGCGGTCGATCTCGAGGACGTCCGCGCGGAACGACTCCTCGAACAGGCTCTGGTTGCGCAGGTCGTACCAGAGGCGGTGCATCTTCGCGTCCGCGCGCAGGGTGGCGGCCATCGCCGCCGCGAAGTCGCGCTTCAGCTCTTCGGCCGTCCGCGCGCGGGCCACGATCTCGTCGTAGCGGGTGACGCAGACTTCCTCGAACTGGCGGACGCAGTGGGTGAGCAGGTCCACCTTGTCGGCGAAGTAGTAGTGCAGCACGCCGTGCGAGAACTCCGAGTTCTGGGCGATCTCCCGCAGGCTCGTGCGCGCGTAACCGAGCTCGGCCAGCGTCCGCAGCGCCGACCCGGCCAGCTGCGCCCGCCGCTCGGTGAACTTGTCCACCCCGCTGCGGGAGATGCGCTCCCGGGTCCGCTCCTTCGCCTGCGTCACCTGCACCACCTGCCGGTTCGTCCTGCGTGCCGGACTCAGTCTATCGGGGCGCCCGGGACGCGGCCGGAGAACCGGCCCGCACACCACACCGGACGTACCCGGCTACGCGCGCTGCCGTAGGCCCAAGTGCCGTACGCCGGGGGACGCCCCCGGCGGCGCGGATCCCGAGGATGGGTGGCAGCGAAAGGAGGGACCCATGACACGCCGTCTCGGCGCCCGGGCCCGCAAGTGGTACCTGGTGGCCCACATCGTCTCGGGGGGCGCGTGGATCGGGATCGACGCGGTCCTCGGCATCCTCGTCGCCACCGCGCTGATCTCCGGTGACCCCGCCGTCGTCGCCACGAGCCTGCAGGCGCTGGAGCTGTTCGCCGTGTGGCCGATGCTGATCGCCGCGCTCCTCACGCTCGGCACCGGCGTCGTGCTCGGCCTCGGCACGAAGTACGGCCTCGTCCGCTACTGGTGGGTGGCCGTGAAGCTGGCCGTGAACGTCGTGATGGCGCTGCTGATCCTCTTCGCGCTGCGCCCGGGGCTCTACGACGCGGCCGAGTACGGCCGTCAGCTCGCCGCCGAGCAGACCCCGCAGGGTGACCCGGCCGGCCTGCTCTACCCCGTGATCGTCGCCCCCAGCCTGTTGCTGTTCGCCAGCGTCCTCTCGGTCTTCAAGCCGTGGGGCCGCGTCCGGAAGGAGACCCGTGAACCTGCCCGTCGAAACGATCGCCCTGACCAAACGCTACGGACCGGCCGCCGCGGTGGCGGAGCTGAACCTGTCGGTGCGCGCCGGTGAGGTCTACGGCTTCCTCGGCCCGAACGGCGCCGGCAAGACGACGACGCTGCGGATGCTGCTCGGCCTGATCCGGCCGACGTCCGGCCGCGTCCGGCTCTTCGGCGCCGAACCGGGCCCGGCCAGCCTCGCCCGCGTCGGCGCGCTCATCGAAGGCCCCGCCTTCTACCCGTACCTCTCGGGCCGGGCGAACCTGCGGGTCCTCGCCGACCACGCCGGTGTCCCGCGCAGCCGCGTCGACGCCGTGCTCGACGTCGTCACCCTGACCGAGAGGGCGAAGGACAAGTACGCGACGTACTCGCTCGGCATGAAGCAGCGGCTCGGCCTCGCCGCCGCGCTGCTGAAGAAGCCCGAACTGGTGGTGCTCGACGAACCCACCAACGGCCTCGACCCGGCCGGGATGGCCGACATGCGCGTCACGCTGCGCAAGCTCGCCGCGGACGGCTGCACCGTGCTGCTCTCGAGCCACCTGCTGGCCGAGATCGAGCTGATCTGCGACCGCGTCGGCGTGCTCGACCACGGCCGGCTCGTCGCCGAGACGACCGTGCCGGACCTGCGGGCGGGTGGCGCGCTGCGCGTCGTCGCCAGGCCGCTCGACCAGGCCCGCGCGCACCTCGGCCGGCTGCTCGGCGCGGACCGCGTCCACGCCGACGGCGCCGCGCTCGAGCTCGACGTCGACCCCGGCGAGGCCGGGCGGATCAACGCGGCGCTCGTCGGCGCCGGCCTCGACGTCAGCGAGCTGCGCTGGCGCGAACCCGACCTGGAACAGACGTTCCTCGCCCTGACCGGAGGTACCCCCGATGCCGCGTGACATCCGAGCCGAGCTCCTGAAGCAGGCGCGCCGGCCCGCGAGCTGGCTGCTGCTGGCCGTCGCCGTCGTGCTGACGCTGACCTTCGGCTACGCCGTCCCCTACGCGGGCCTGGGCGGGGCCCCGGCGGCCGGCGGGCCCGGCGCCGGACGCGGGCTGAGCGCGATGCTGCCGGACGCGTTCGTCGGCAGCGCGCTCGGCGGGCTGCCGATCTTCGTCGGCGCGCTCGCGCTGATCTTCGGCGTGCTCGTCGCGGGCAGCGAATACGGCTTCGGCACGTGGAAGACCGTGCTGGTGCAGAACCCTTCGCGCGTCACGGTCTTCGGCGCGAAGCTGGTCGTCGTCACGGCGGCGGCACTCGCCACGGTGCTCACGCTGTTCGCGGCGACCGCGGGCGCGAGTGCGCTCGTCGCCTCACTGCAGGGCCAGGCGCTGGTCTGGCCGAGCGCGTCCGACGTCCTGCTGGGCCTCGGCGCCGGCTGGCTGGTGACGGCCATGTGGGGCGCGCTCGGCGTGCTGCTGGCCATCGGCCTGCGCTCGGTCGCGCTGCCGATCGGGCTGGGCCTGGTGTGGCTGCTGGCCGTGCAGAACCTGCTCGCCTCGGTCGCCGCGCCGCTGCTGACGTGGGTCGCCGAGCTGCAGAAGGTGCTGCCCGGGCCGAACGCCGGCGCGCTCGCGGCGTCGTTCGGGGCGAGTGCTCCCGGGGTCGGGCAGATCGTCGGGTCCGGGCAGGCCACCGTGGTGATCGCGGGGTACCTGGTCGGGTTCGCCGTGCTCGGCGGGTGGCTGCTCCACCGGCGTGACATCGCCTGATGGTGCCGGTGCGGTGAGCCGGTTCCCGGTCGTGCCCGGTGTAGTGTTTCTCAGTTCGACTGACCGGGTTTGACCACGTGAGGTGCCATGACAGTGCGGCGGTACCCGGTGGCGATCACGCTCGTCGTCGTCACGGCGGCGCTGATCGCCGGCAACGGGTTCGCGTTCTGGGGCGACACCTTCGCGTTGTGGATCGACGACGCCATGCAGCTGAGCGCCGGGGTCGCCGCGGTCGTCTGCGGCTGCCTGGTCGCCCGCC
Source organism: Amycolatopsis sp. NBC_01286 (assembly GCF_035982555.1). Taxonomy (NCBI): domain Bacteria; kingdom Bacillati; phylum Actinomycetota; class Actinomycetes; order Pseudonocardiales; family Pseudonocardiaceae; genus Amycolatopsis; species Amycolatopsis sp. NBC_01286. Next base: position 4,333,249 of record NZ_CP108428.1, on the reverse strand, counting down.
GCTTCCGCGGGCACCAGCGCTGGTGGCGGCTGCTCGTCGCGCTCGGCATGGCCGGCTGGTCGCTCGGGCAGTGCGTCTGGTCCTGGTTCCAGCTGGTCGACGGCCGGGGCCTGCCGTCGCCGTCGCTGGCCGACGTCGGCTACCTGAGCTTCCCGGTCTTCGCGCTCGCGGCGTTGTTCACGCTGGCCCGGGCGCGGATCCGGCCGGACCGCGAACGCTGGCAGCCCGCGCAGTGGACCGCGCACTTCGGCATCGCGGTGGTGCTCGACGGCCTGGTCGTCACCGGCTCGCTGTTCATCCTGACCTGGACCGCGGCGCTCGGGCAGCTGGTCCGGGCCACCGCGCCGGACGCGGGCTCATGGGCCGTGGCCATCGCCTACCCGCTGTCGGACCTGGTCATCGTGGTCGTCGCGGTGCTGCTGGTGGTGTTCGACCGGGTGGACCGGCCCTACCGCGCGAACCTGCTGCTGCTGGCCGTCGGGATCGTCGCGCTCGCCTGCTCCGACAGCGTGTTCGCCTACCTCGTCAGCATCGGCGCGGAGAGCATGAAGCCGTGGGCCGACGCGGGGTTCGTGCTCGGCCCGATGTTCATCGCGTTCGCGCTGCTGGCGACGCCGAACGCGCGCCGGCGCGACGACGCGGGCCAGTCCGGCGGCGTCGACTGGTGGCAGCTGGCGCTGCCCTACATCCCGGTCACGGCCGTGGCGCTGCTGATCACCGCGCAGCTGGTGGCCGGGGCCGGGCCGGACGGCGTCGAGGTGTTCGTCGGTGTGCTCGTGGTGTTCCTGGTGCTCGCCCGGCAGCTGCTTTCCGTGCTGGACAACCGGTTGCTGCTGCGGCGGGTGTACGAGGGCCAGCAGCAGCTGACCCACCAGGCCTACCACGACCCGCTCACCGGGCTGGCCAACCGCGCGTTGTTCGGCGACCGGCTCGACCGGGCCGTCGCCGACGGCGCGGAAGCCACCGGCGACCACCGTCCGCTCGTGCTGATCTTCGTCGACCTCGACGACTTCAAGGAGGTCAACGACCGGTTCGGGCACGCCGGCGGTGACCTCCTGCTGCACGGCGTCGCGCAGCGGCTGCTGAGCTGCGTGCGCTCGACCGACACCGTCGCGCGCCTCGGCGGCGACGAGTTCGCGATCCTGCTCGAAGGCGAGGTCGAGGCGCCGCAAGCGGTCGCGGACCGGATCCGCGGCGCGCTGCGCCGGCCGTTCTCGGTGCACGGCACGCTGGTCGTGGTGCGGGCGAGCATGGGCCTGGTCGTGCCGGACCCGGCCGAGCCGCTGGTCACCTCCGACGTGCTGCTGGGCCGCGCGGACACGTCGATGTACGCGGGCAAGCGCCTCGGCAAGGACACCACCGTGGTCTACCGGCCGTCGCAGGACGGCCCGCCGGACTTCCCGTCGGCGCTGCGCCGCGCGGCCGGCGGCGTCCCGGAGGGCTTCGGGCTGGTGTTCCAGCCGATCGTGCGGCTCGCCGACGAGACGCCGGTGGCCGTCGAAGCGCTGGCCCGCTGGAGCGCCCCGGACGGCACGCCGGTCTCGCCCGAGACGTTCGTCCGCGCGGTCGAAGGCGCCGGCCTCGGGGCCGAGCTGGACGCGCTGGTGCTGGACCTGGCCTGCCGCGAGATCACCGCGGCCGGGCTGGACCTGACGGTGCACGTCAACGTCTGCGCCAGCCGGCTCGGCGCGGCCACGCTCGAGCAGAGCGTCAGCGCGAGCCTGGCCCGGTACGGCCTGCCCGCGGACCGCCTCGTCGTCGAGATCACCGAGACGGTGCCGGTGCCGGACCTCGCGGCCGGCGCCGACGCGATCCGGCGGCTGCAGGCCCTCGGCGTCCGGGTGGCGCTCGACGACTTCGGCGCCGGGTACAGCTCGCTGACCGTGCTGCACGCGCTGCCGGTCGACCTGATCAAGCTGGACCGCGCGCTGACGACAGGCATCCAGCCGGAGCGCGACGCCGCCCTGTGCCGCTCGCTGGTCGGGCTGTGCGCCGACCTCGACCTCGCGGTGGTCGCGGAAGGCATCGAGACGGCCGAGCAGGCCGAGCTGATCACCCGCGCGGGCTGCACGACGGCCCAGGGCTACCGCTTCGGCCGCCCGGCGCCGCTGTCGGCGTTGCGCCTCTCGGGCGCCGCGCCGCTCTCGGCGAGCTGACCCGGGTCTGCCGCGGCTTGTCGTGAGTGTTCAGGGCGGTTCTAACCGCCCTAAACACTCACGAGCCCCAGCGCTCAGTCCGCGTGCACGCCCGGCGGGAGGACGCCGAAGATCGTCGCCGTCGAGCCCGCGCCCCTGCGGTTGATCGGGCCGCCCGCCAGCACCCACGCGCCCGTCGTCGGCAGCGCCTTCAGGTTCGCCAGGATCTCCAGGCTGATCCGGTGACGCTGGTAGACCAGCTTGGACACGGTGTACGTCTCGTCGGTGCCGACGTCCGGGCTGAACGTGTCGGTGCCCGTGCCGCCCTGGCGGCCCAGCCGGCCGGTGTCGATCAGCCACTTCACCGCCGGGATCGAGAACCCGGGCTGGTGCAGCACGCCGTCGGCGCCGGTGTTCGGGTAGGCCGGGGTGCCCCACTTGGCGTCCCAGCCGGTCCAGAGCACGACGACGGCGTCGTCGGGGATCCGGCCGTGGCGCTTCTCCCAGGCCTTGAGGTCGTCGATCGTGACGCCGTAGTCCGCATCGGCCGCGGCCTTCGCTCTTATGTCGATCTTGACGGCGGGCCGGAATAGATCCGCCGGGTCCATCGCGTCGGCGAGGGGCTGACCGGTGTTGAAGTGGCCGGGCGCGCCCCAGTGCGTGCCCGTGTGCTCGCCTTCGCGGACGAACTGCAGGTAGTAGCCGTCGTCCGGGATGGTCGCGATGGTCTCCAGCGAGAACGCCGGATCGCCGGGGAACACGTTGGTCTTCGCGGGGTCGTTGACGTGCGACAGGTTGACCAGGTTCAGCTGGTCGAGCCGCACCGGCGGGGTCGTCGCCGTCGCGGCCTGCGCGGTCCGCCCGGACACGGCGGCGCCGAACACCCCGGCCAGCCCCGCGGCCAGCACCCTGCGTCTCATCGGCATGGGGAATCACCTTTCACCGGAACACCGCCCGTGCGGCGGCCTGCACGTGATATCACCCGGACCGGGTGCGGCCCAAGGAGCTGGACGAAGATGGGGTCCATGGACGACGACATCGAAGACAACGCCGACAACGGCGTGCTCGACCCCGAGGACACCCTGCTCGACCGCGACGAGCTGGCCGAGGGCTACTCGCCGCCGGAGCACACGCGCGCGACCGAGGACTGGGGCACGACCGCGCGGGAGACGGCGGAGGGCGAAAGCCTCGACGGCCGGCTCGCCCGCGAGGTCCCCGACCTGGCCGACGACGCCGACGACGACGGCCTGGGCGACAGCGAGGACACCGACGGCGAACTGGTCGACGACGAGGTCGGCGACGTCCGCGCGGGCCGGCTCGTCGCTTCGGACGAGGGCTTCGGCGCGGACACCGACGAGGAGCTGTACGCCTCCGACGCGGGCGTCGACGGCGGCGCGGCCTCGGCGGAGGAAGCGGCCGTCCACGTGATCGACCCGTCCCGCCGCTGGTGAGGTGGCGGGGCCGGGTCCGGCCCCGCCACCTCACCGGACCTCGACAGTCCGGTCCGCGGTCGTCGTGCTGGGGAACACGACCCGCCCCCTCGGCGGTTCGTGCCGGCCACGACGGCGTCACCGTGCCGCAGTCCCCTTGCACGACGCTGTCCGGCTCCTGTCGGGTCCGCCGCCGGACCTGCCCCCTCGACGGGTCCGGCGGCGAAGTTCCCGACCGGCCTAATCCTTTCCGCCGTCCGGCGCGTGGGGTAGGTGGCAGAGCGGACACCGGCCGGATCCGGCCGTCCACGTCCCCGCCGCTGCCGGAGGAGGGGCACGGATGCTCGAGGGCTTGCTGACGCCCGGCGCGGGCGCGCTGTACGACGCGATGGTGCGCACCGGGCCGTTGCCGCTGGACGATCCGCGGGCCGAGAGCCCGGAGATGCGGGAGCTGTTCGACCAGGGTTTCGTGCGCCGCGACTACCGCGACGACCCGGTGATCGCGCCGATGGAGCCGGTGCGCGCCGTCGACCACGCGATCCTGGGCGCGCAGCAGCGGCTCGTGGAGCAGCAGCGCCAGATCGTCGCGGCGCGCCAGCAGCTGGACATGCTGCAGGCGGTGTACCGCGCGGCGCACGGCAGCGGCGGCGACCCGGGCGTCGAGGTGCTGACGGACCCGCAGCGCATCGGCTCGCTGTCGCTGGAGCTGTGCTTGTCCGCGCGCGAGGAGTTCCTGACGTTCACCACGCGGCACTTCAAGCGGAAACCGGACGCGGGCACGGTGCTGCGGCTGCCGGACGCGGTGACCGAACGCGGGGTGCGGCTGCGCAACGTCTACGAGCGCGCGGCCCTGGAGTTCGACGGCGCCAAGGAGGTCGTGGCCGCCAGCGTCGCGGCCGGGTGGGCCATGCGGGTGGCGCCGGAGCTGCCGATGAAGATGGTCGTCGCCGACCACCATTCCGCGCTGGTCCCGCTGGACCCGAGCGGCATGGACGGCGCGCTGTTCGTCCGCAGCCCGACGATCGTCGCGGCCCTGCGCATGCTGTTCGAGCTGGTCTGGAGCCAGGCGGTCGCGGTGGACGGCGGTGGCGCGCAGCCCCGTCACGGCCTCACCCCGACCCAGGCGAAGGTGCTGGACCTGCTGGCCACCGGCATGACGGACGGCGCGATCGCGCGGCACCTCGACGTCAGCGAGCGCACGGTCCGGCGGCACGTCCAGGGGCTGCTGGAGGCATTGCAGGCGGACAACCGGGTGGCCGCGGTGTTCGCGGCCACCCGGCTGGGCTGGCTCGGTTGAGCCGGCGCTACTCGAGCTTCCGGCACTCCGGCGGGCCCTGGGTCCACATCCAGACGCAGCCGGTCCCGGGCGGCCGGCCCCCCGGCGTGCCGGTTCCCGGCGCCGCGGCGGCCGCCGGGACGGCGAGGGTGCCGATGGCCGCCGCGGCGAGCAGGCCGGCCAGCACTCGCTTGATCATGGTCTTCCTTCCGGAGCGGGGATCTCCCGGCCAAGTTAGGCCCGCCCGGCCGGCGGCGGCAGGGGCGGTTTCGGTCAGTGTCCGGTACCGGCCACCGGCCGGCTGGCCGGTACCGGACGTTGGCCGCACCCGACCGGTGCGCGGGCCGGCGCGGCTCTCCTACGGTCGGGGACATGGGTGACGAGGCGCCCCCGCGCTGGTGGGGTGAGGAGGGCGCCCGTCCCCGCCCGGACCCGGCCGGCTGGTGGCCGGAAGCCGACACACTGCACTGGGTCGCGGCGACGAACCCCGCCCCGGCCGACCCGGCCACCGTCGCGGGTCCGTGAATGCCACATCGAGGGACATGGTGTCCGTCGATGTGGCATTCACGGACTTCGGCGAGCGGACAGCGGCGTCAGGCGCGGTTGTACTCGCGGACCGCGTCCAGGTAGCCGGAAATCGCGTCGCGGTTGCGCAGCAGGCACTCCGCGCGACGCGCCATGCGGTCGCGTTCCGCTTCCAGCGTGGCCAGCATCTCCGGGGTCGCGTCCGGGAAGTAGATCGCCCGGGGTTTGTCCAGGCACGGCAGGATCTGCTTGATGATCCGCGTCGGCAGCCCGGCGTCCAGCAGTCCGCGGACCTGGATCACGCGGTCGACCGTCGTCTCGTCGTAGTCGCGGTAGCCGTTCGAGCCGCGGGAGGCGATGATGAGGCCCTGCTCCTCGTAGTACCGCAGCAGCCGCCGGGACGTGCCGGTGCGCTCGGACAGCTCGCCGATCCGCATGTGCGCCACCTCACGTCCGCCGGGCTGGACCTTCACATCCATGTGAGGGTTCGAGCATATCCCCATGAGGACCCCCGCTCTGCTCGCCCTGACCACCGCCGCCTTCGTCACGGTGCTCACCGAGGCCCTGCCCGCGGGCGTGCTGCCCGGCATGAGCGCCGGCCTGCGCGTCGGCGAGTCCGCGGCCGGGCAGGCCGTGACGATCTACGCGCTCGGCACCGCCCTCACCGCGATCCCGCTGGCCGCGGCGACGTCGACCTGGCCCCGCAAACGTTTGCTGCTCACCGGCGTGGCCGGGTTCGCCGTCGCCAACACCGTGACGGCGCTGTCCGCGGACTACGCGCTGACGATGGTGGCCCGGTTCGTCGCCGGGATCGCGGCGGGCGTCGTCTGGGCGCTGCTGGCCGGGTACGCCCGACGGCTGGCGCCCGCCGGCCGGGAGGGCAAGGCCATCGCGGTCGTGATGGCCGGCATCCCGCTCGCGCTGTCGCTCGGCATCCCGGCCGGGACGTTCCTGGGCGGCCTGTTCGGCTGGCGCTCGGCGTTCGGCGTGATGTCGGCGATCGCCGTCGTGCTGCTGGCCTGGATCGCCGTCGGCGTGCCGGACCACCCGGGGCAGGCCCGCGGCGGCCGGCTGCCCGTGCTGCGCACGCTCACCGTGCCGGGCGTCGCGCCCGTCCTGGTCGTGACGCTCGTGTTCGTGCTGGCCCACACCGTGCTCTACACCTACGTCGCCGCGTTCCTCGGCCACGCCGGGCTCGGCGGCTCGGTGGACGTCGTCCTGCTGGTCTTCGGCGTCGCGTCGCTGGCGGGCATCGGGATCGTCGGCGCCCGGATCGACCGCGCGCTGCGCCGGCTCACGATCCTCAGCACGATCCTGGTCGCCGTCGCCGCCGCGCTCATGATCGCGGACAGTCCCGCGCTGATCTACGTCGCCGTGGCGCTGTGGGGCCTCGGCTGGGGCGGCGTCCCGACGCTGCTGCAGACCGCCGCCGGCAACGCCGGTGGCGAGGCCGCGGACAACGCGCAGGCCATGCTCGTCACGTTGTGGAACGCCGCGATGGCCGCGGGCGGGGTGGCCGGCGGCGTCCTGCTCGACGCCGCCGGTCCCACCGCGTTCCCGTGGACGCTGCTCGTGCTCCTGGTGCCGGTGCTCGCCGTGGTGCTCGGCGCCCGGCGGCACGGCTTCCCGCAGCCGTCTTGAGTGCAGCCGTCTTGAGCGGTATTGAGTTGGACGAAGGACCCGGGCGGGCTCGCGCCCGGGCCCTCCAGCTTTCAGCAGCGGCCGGACGAGATGGCCCGCAGCAGTTCCGCGTTGGTCGTGTCACCCGACAGCTCCCAGGCGAACACCCCGCCGAGGCCCTGCGACTTCGCGTACCCCGCCTTGGCCGCCGCGGTCTCGGGGGTGTCGTAGCTCCACCACTGCGAACCGCACTTGGCGTACGCCGTGCCCGCGACCTTCCCGTTCGCCGGGCAGGTCGTCTTGAGGACCTTGTAGTCCTCGACGCCGGCTTCGTAGGTGCCCGGGGCGGGGCCGGTGGCCGTGCCGCCCGGCTGCTTCTGCGTCACGCCGTCCCAGCCGCGGCCGTAGAACCCGAGGCCCAGCAACATCTTCGACGACGGGACGCCCTGGTGGCGCAGCTTCTGGATGGCCGCGTCGGCGTAGAACCCGGCGGTCGGGATGCCCGGGTAGGACCGCAGCGGCGAGTGCGGCGCGGTGGGTCCGGCCGGGCTGCCGCCGGCGACGAAGTAGTCGTAGGTCATCACGTTGTACCAGTCGAGGTAGCGGCTCGCCCCGGCGTAGTCGTTCGCGTCGATCTTGCCGTTGCGCGAGCCGTCCGCGGTGATCGCGGCCGTGACGAGCTGGTGCCCGAACTTCGCGCGCAACGCCTTGACCAGGCCCGTGAACGCCTTCGGCCCGCTGGTGTCGCAGTTCAGGCCGCAGGCGTTGGGGTACTCCCAATCGATGTCGATGCCGTCGAAGACGCCGGCCCAGCGCGGGTCGTTGACGAGGTTGTAGCAGGACTCGGCGAACGCGGCCGGGTTCTTCGCCGCCTCGGTGAAGCCGCTCGACCAGGTCCAGCCGCCGAACGACCAGATCACCTTGAGCTTCGGGTGCAGCTTCTTCAGCTCCAGGAGCTGGTTGAAGCTGCCGTGGAGCGTGCCACTGTCCGCCTGGCCGTTGACACTGCCGGCGGCGTCGTAGGGCATGTCGTGGTCGGCCCAGGGGTCGCCGACCGCGCAGCCGCCGCCGGTCACGTTGCCGAACGCGTAGTTGATGTGGGTCAGCTTCGCGGCCGACCCGGACGTCTCGATGTCCTTGACGTGGTAGTTGCGGGCGTAGACGTCCCAGTCGGCGAAGTAGGCCATCACCTTGCCGTCGGACTGACCGCCGTGGGCCGGCCCGGCTTCCGCGGGCGGCGCGACGACGGCGGCGGCGGCGAGCGCCAGCGCGATCACGGCGATGCGTTTTCTCATGCGGAGCACGGCTTTCCCTTCGGGGGTCACCGCCCTTTCGGGACCGGCTGGGCGGACCGGCTGAGGCTAACAGGTCCAGACCACTGCGGACAGAGCGAAAAGCGGGCGGCGAACAGATTTCCCGGTCGTGTCGCAGCCGGGTGCGGATTCACCGTGTGCGAAGATCCCCGCATGACGGAGTTCGGCTGCGCCCGCTGTTGCGGCAAAGACGCATTGACCGCGATGGCGTTCTGCACGACCCGGCTCCGGGAAACCCACCGTTTGGTGGAGCAGTCGCACTTCGGCGTTTCCCTGCGCGAATGTCCGGAATGCGGCCAGGCGTTCGCCTCGATCTTCACCGAGTTCGTCGACTGGACCGGCGGCGCGGACGCCCAGTTCTTCGACATCGTGCCGTTGACCGGCACCGAGGTGAACTCGTTGGCAGCGCAGGGTTCCGGCGTCGACCTGGTCACCCTCGGTGCGCTCGGCAGCGTGCGGCGGCGGCTCTCGTCGGCGTGGCCGACCGGTGGCGCGAAGACGATTTCGTGGAAATCGGAGCCGCTTTCGGTGCGTGAAGGCTACTGAAGTCCCTGGCCAAGTCCGGCCAGCCGCAGGATCGCCGCCGCCGAACGGTCGACGTCGGCCTCCGTCGTGGACCAGTTCGACACCGAAATCCGCACGTACCGGCGGCCGCGCCAGGTGGTTCCGCCGAGCCAGCACGTGCCGTCGCGCTGGATCGCCGTGACGAGCGCGTCGGTGCGGGCGTCGTCGCCGAATGACACCAGGACCTGGTTGAGGACGACGTCGTTGGCGATCTCCGCGCCGCCGTCGGCGAGCGCCGCGGCGAAGCGGCGGGCCAGCCGGCAGCAGCGGTCGACGAGCTCGGCCACGCCGTCACGGCCCAGTTCGCGCAGGGCCGCCCAGACGGCGAACCCGCGGGCGCGCCGCGACGACTCCGGCGTGAGGTCGCCCATGCCGGCCACCTCGCCCGCGCCGACGAGGTAGGCCGCGCGGTTGGCGAAGGCCGCGGCGTGGGCGTCCGGCCGGGCGCAGAACACGAACCCCGAGTCGTAGGGCACGTTGAGCCACTTGTGCCCGTCGCAGGCCCAGGAGTCGGCCAGCTCGACGCCGTCGAGCAGCGACGCCGTGGCCGGGTTGGCCGCGGCCCACAGGCCGAACGCGCCGTCGACGTGCACCCAGGCGTCACCGGCGGCTTCGCGGGCGGCGCGCAGGTCGTCGCACGCGCCGGTGTTCACGTTGCCCGCCTGCAGGCAGACGATCGCCGGACCGGTCCCGGCGGCCAGCATCCGCACCAGGTCGGCGACGTCGATCGCGCCCTGGGGACCGGCCGCCACCTCCTCGACGGCGCTCGTGCCGAAGCCCAGCAGCCGCAACGCGCGGTCGATCGTCGCGTGCCGTTCGGCGCTCGCGACCACGCGGACGCGCGGGGCGCCGAAGAGCCCGTCGCGTTCGACGTCCCAGCCCGCTTCGGCGAGCACGTGGTGGCGCGCGGCGGTGAGCCCGACGGTGTTCGCCGCCTGCCCGCCGGTGACGAACCCGGCCGTCGCGCCGGCCGGGATGCCGAGCAGCTCCTTGAGCCAGCCGCCGGCGACGTCTTCCGCGGCCGCGGCGGCCGGTGAGAGCACGGCGTTGAAGGCGTTCTGGTCCCAGCCCGCGGCGAGGACGTCGGCGGCGGTCGCGGCGGGCAGTCCCCCGCCGATGACGAACCCGAAGAACCGCGGCCCGGCGGTCGCCATCAGCCCGGGCGCGGCGGCCCGCGCGAGGTGTTCGAGCACGTCGGACGGCGGGCTCGGGTCCGTCGGCAGCGGCCCGCCGAAGCCCGCGCGCAACGCGGCGGCGTCGGCGGCCGGCGCCACCGGTCGTTCGGCCAGGGAGTCCCGGTGGTCCGCGGCCAGCGCGGCGGCCCGGGCCAGGAGGTCACGCAGTTCGTCCACGGCCCCGACTCTAGGCGGCCTTCGGGTGCGCGGCCCGCACGTTTTCCCGGGCCAGCTCGGCGGTCGTCGTGATGCGCCGCTGCCGCGTCTCCGGGCGCTTCGCCTTCGCGATCCACTCCAGGATCAGCCGCTTCGACGACGGCGGGAACGCGGCGAAGTGCGCGGCCGCGACGGCGTCGAACGCCCGCGCCAGATCCGGCGGGACGACGCCGTCCTGCGCCTCGGCCAGCGCGTCCCAGGTCCCGGTGCGGCGGGCGAGGTCGACCACCGCCTGCCCGGACGGCGTCATCAGGCCGGCCGCCGTCAGCCGGGCCACGCGGTCGCGGTTCACGCGGCTCCACGTGCTCTTCGGGTTCCGCGGTGTGAAGCAGAGGTACGTGCTCTCCGCGTCCCGCCGCAGCGCTTTGCTGTCGATCCAGCCGAAGCACAGCGCCTGCTCCATCGCCTCGTGCACCAGCACCCCCGGCGACGCGCTGTGCTTGCGCCGGATCACCAGCCACACCGCTGCCGCCGTGCCGCGCGACGCGAGCCACTCCCGCCACTGCGCGACCGACGTGACCTTCAGCACCGCGATGCCGTCCAAAGTCTCCATGCCCACATCATCGGGGGTGAAGTGTTCACCTTCTGAGCACTTTCCGGCGGGAACAACCGCGGCCCTCCCGGCGTAGCGTCTTGATATGGAGATTGCGCTGAGCACCGACCGGCTCGTGATCCGGGACTGGACGGTGGACGACGCCGAAGCCGCGTTCGAGATCTACGGCGCGGAAGACGTCACGCACTGGCTGACCCCGGCCATGGACCGCGTCAGCGACGTCGGCGCGATGCGCGCCGTGCTGAACGCGTGGCAGGAGGCGCAGCCCAACCTCTGGCCGCCGCGCGGGCGCTGGGCCGTGGAGCGCAAGGAGGACGGCGCCGTGATCGGCGGCCTCGGCATCCGGCTGCTCCCGCCGTTCGAAGAGGACCTGGAGCTGAGCTGGCAGCTGAGCCCCGGCGTCTGGGGCCAGGGTTACGCGTCGGAGGCGTCGCAAGCGCTCATCCAGTGGGCGTTCACCCAGGACACCGACGAACTGTTCGCGGTCGCCCGGCCGAACAACACGCGCGCGATCGCCGTCGCCAAGCGGCTCGGCATGCAGTGGGTCGGCGAGACCGACAAGTACTACAACCTGCGGCTGCAGGTGTACCGGATCCGGCACACCGACCTCATCGACTGACCGGCTCCAGCAGGAAGACGCGGATCTCGCGGTGCCCGGCCCGCACGGCGTAGCGGTCGTACGCGGGCCAGTACTCCGCGACCGCGTCCCACATCTCCTGGCGCTCTTCCCCGATGAGCAACCGCGCGGTGACCTCGGCCGTCCGGCCGGCGATCGCGGCGGTCGCCTTCGGGTTGGCCAGCAGGTTCGCCGACCACGCCGGGTGCGCCTCGCCGCCCCAGTTCGAGCCGATGACGACGTACCCGCCGCCGCGCTCGACGTACAACAGCGGCACCTGACGCGGTTCGCCGCTGCGGCGCCCGAGCGTGGTGAGCAGCAGCGTCCGCAGCCCGACGGCGGTGCCGACGCCGACCCGGCCACCGCTGATCCGCAGCAGCACCCGGTCGGCCGGCATCAACGCCCGCCCGACCACCGCGAACGCCTTGCTCTTCCCGAACCCCGCGAACACACCCCGCAACCCAGCCACCCCACGAACCCTAGCGGCCGGGCCCTCTGCCGCGGCCGGTCGTGAGTGTTTAGGGCGGTTCTAACCGCCCTAAACACTCACGACCCCCGGGCGGCACTCACCAGGTGGACGGTGCGGGTGGCGGGACCACCGGCGGGCGGTCGTCGCAGGTGATCGTGTTCGGGAGGAGCCAGGGGGCCAGCCAGCTCGAGTTGCCGCCGAGGTCGGTCAGCGAGAACTCCGAGCCCGTCGGCGGGAAGTTGAACGACCCGCAGTTGTTGACGCCGACCGCGCCGACGTTGCGGGCGTCGACGTCGCGGAACGACGCCGACCCGGCCGCGCGGGCGCTCAGCACCGACGTCCCGGCGCCGTCGACGCGCAGGTCCGCGAACTTCAGGCCGTTGATCGAGTACAGGTCCTTCACCGGGAAGTCGCTGACCAGCATGATCGCGTTGTAGGTGTTGTCGAGGAAGGCGTCGCCGGTCACCTGGACGTCGGCGTCGATGTTCTTTTCCAGGGCGTAGAACCAGATCGCGCCGAGCCCGATCTTCCAGTTGAGTTCGAAGGTCCCGGCCCGGACGGTCGTGTTGTCCGTGATCCGCACGTACCCGGTGAACGGCTCGGCGCCGAAGCGCGAGCCGACCTGGATCGCGCTGCCCTCGCGGATCGGGTCGGCGACCAGGTTGCCCGCCACGGTGGTGTCGGTGCCGCCGTAGAGCGCGATCCCGTTGGCCAGCACCGGCGTCTGGACGGTGTTGTGGCTGAACGTGTTGCGCGCGTTCTCGGTCTTCTCCGACCACATCGCGAGGCCGTCGTCACCGGTGTTGCGGACGAAGTTGTTCGACACCAACGAGTCCGTGACGCCGGTGTGGAAGTTCAAGCCGTCGGCGATCTGGTCGGCGATGACGTTGTTCGTGATCCGCGTGTTCTTCATCGGGCCGTCGAACCACAGGCCGACCTTGGTGTGGTGCAGGTACAGGCCGTCCACAGTGGAGTCGCTGAGCGCACCGCCGATGGCGTTGACCTGGTCGGTGTCGACGCGTTCCCGGACGTCGCCGACGATCGCGAAGCCGGAGAGGTGGACGTTGTGGCTGCCGCCGGCGGACGCGTCACGACCGTAGAAGCCGACGCCGGTGTGCACCGAGCCGTCCGGCGCGGGGGTGTCAAGCTTGACCTCGTGCCCCTTGACGATCGTGTACCAGTTGCCGGCGCCTTCGATCGTGACGTCGTCGACGATGATGTGCCGGTTGACCTGGTAGGTGCCGGGCGGCAGGTAGACCTTGAGGTGCGCCCGGCGGGCGAAGGCGATCGCGCGGTCGAGGGCGTCGGCGGAGTCGCGCTTGCCGGTCGGGTCGGCGCCGAAGAACAGCACGTTCGCGGCCACGAGGTCGACGCGCGGCGGCGCGACGAGCTCGGAGTCGAGCAGGTCGACGACCGTCCACGCGGCGGGCGTCCCGGCCGGGACGGTGAGCCGGACCTTGTCCCCGGCCCGGTAGGTCTTGCCGAGCAGCAGGCGCTGTTCGTCGTAGAAGTGGTTGGGACGGAAGGGTTTCGCGACGACCGGCGGCGGGGTGGTCGCGGCGGGGACGCACGAGCACTCGGTGATCCACCAGTCCGGGTGCAGCAGGTCCGCGTCCGGGTCGTTCGTGAACGGGTACTGGTTGTACAGCCACGCGTACTGCGAGGTCAGCGTCATCGCCTGCCGGTGGCCGCCGTCGACGGTGACGTCCAGCGGCGCGGTGATCCCGCCGCCGTGCGGCGCGTCCGGGATGCTGTAGCGGACGGTGATCGCGTTGGCCGCGGCGGGCAGCGTGAACTCGACGTGCTGCCCCGCCGTCAGTTTCACGGCGCGACGGCCGGACGCCTCGGCGGGCAGCGTGTAGGCCGAGCGGTCCGGGCCGATCACGGTGCCGTCGGTGCGGGCGTTCTCCGCCTCCTGCTCGGCGAAGCCGACGGTGGCGCCGCGCCCGGCGACCAGCGCGGGGTCGAGCGCGGCGCGCGTCACCACAGGCCGGGCGATGGCGGCCGACGCGGGGACGGCGACGGAGACAAGAGCGGTGACGACCGCGACGAACGCGGCTCCGAGGGTGCTTCGCGACATCGCGGGACTCGTTTCTCTCGGGCGTGCGGCGGAAGAGTAGGTCGCACTTCGGCCAGGCCACAAGACGTTGCCCCAATTTTGCCCGAACTTACTCCGAACTTGCGTTGTGCGGTCGCAGACTTGCGCAATCGGACGTTCACTCCCGCGCGGGCGTGGGTTTCTGGCACGGTCGGGGCATGACTCGTCCCGAATCCGCCGCCGAGGTCTTCGACGCGCTCGGCAAGGACTACGAAGCCGCCTTCCGCACCGCGATCGCCCAGCGGGACGCGATCACGGCGTTGATCGAATCGCTGCCCCCGCGGGCGAAGGTGCTCGACCTGGGCTCGGGCACCGGGCGCCCGGTCGCCGAACTGCTGGCCGCGGCGGGCCACGACGTCACCGGGTACGACATCGCGCCGAAGATGGTCGAGATCGCGCGGGCGCAGGTGCCCGCCGCCCGGTTCGAGCTCGGCGACCTGCGCGAACTGACCTTCGAGGACGGCACCTGGGACGCGGTCACGACGTTCTTCTCGCTGCTGCAGCTCACGCGCGCGGAGCAGGAGACCGTGATCGGCCGGCTGGCGGCCTGGGTGAAACCGGGCGGTCTGGTCCTGCTGGCCACCGTGCCGGCGGATGTCGACGGGCTCGACATCGTCTTCATGGGGCACCCCGTGCGCGCGAGCAGTTTCACCGCCGAAGCGCTGGCCGGGCTGCTGCGCGCGGCCGGGCTGGAGATCATCCGCGAGGAGCGAGCGGAGTTCGTCCCGGACCACCCCGGTGCCGCGCCCGAGCCGCACGTCTACCTGACCGCGCGCCGGGTTTCGTGAGTCAGTCGTGGCGTCAACCCCTCACCGGGAAGATCACCCAGCGGATATGAATTTTACTCAACTTCGTGCGTATCCCGGGCGCCGGAACCCGAGCTAAAGTGAGGGATGGGCATCGAAGCTCTGGCCAGGCCGGTACCTCGCGAACACCGTGAGCTGGTGCGCGAAATGCTGGGCCGGCTGCCGGAGTTCGCCGATCGCCTCGCCCGGCTGCTCAGCGACGAGGACGAGTTCTACCGCCAGGTCGACCACGTCGCGCCGGCCGAGCTGCGCAAGGTCTGCCACGCCAACCTCGAACGCGCGCTCACGGCGCTGGCCGACGGCCACGGCCTCGCCCTCGACGCGGCCCGCAAGACCGGGCTCGTCCAAGCGCGGCAGGGCATTCCGCTCCCGGCGGTGCTGCGCGCGTTCCGGATCGGCGGCACGTTCGTCTACGAGGCCCTGCTGGAGCTGGCCGGGCCCGAGTTCCTCAGCTCCACCCGCACGATCGAGATCAACTCCTACGTCTGGAAGGCGATCGACCTCTACTCGGACGCGCTGACCACGGCGTACGACGAGGTCGCGGCCGAGCCGTCGCACGCGAACGTCCAGCGGCTGGACGACCTGCTGCGCGGCCGGCTGGCCGGTCAGTCCGAAATGGAGTCCGCGGCCCGCGAGCTGGGGCTGCCGACCGCGGGCATGTTCGTCGCCGTCGTCACCGAACGCGTCGAACCGGACGGACAGGACACCGTCGAGGCCTTGATGCGGGCGCGGCGCTGGCGGTCGGCCTGGCGGCCCGGCGGCGAAGCGGGCCTGGTCGCGATCGACCGGATCGAAGACGTCCGGCGGCTGCGGGAGGTGCTGGGTTCGCTGCCGGTCGCGGCCGGGCTGAGCCGGCCGTTCACCGGGTTCCCGGACGTCCCGGACGCGCTGCACCGGGCCCGGATCGCGCGTCGCTCACTGCCGTCGGCGACCGCGGGCGTGGTGGTGTTCGGCGACTCGCCGGTGACCACGCTGGTCGCGGCCGCGCCGGGGATGGCCCGCGACGTCGTGCGGTCCGCGTTGTCGGGGGTGCTCACGCTGCCGGGTGCCGAGCGCAAGGTCCTGCTCGACACGCTGCTCGCGTGGTTCGGCGGCCACGGGTCGGCGAAGGAGGCGGCGGACCGGTTGTTCGTGCACCCCAACACCGTCCGCTACCGCCTGCGGCGCGTGCAGGAGCTGACCAAGCGCGACCTGACCGATCCGGTGGACATCGGCGAGCTGTACGTCGCCCTCGAATCGGTACGACTGGATCCCGTCGATTGACTTTCGATAGATATCCAGCGATAGTCGTCACATGTTCGCAGAGAAGTGGGCCGTACCCGCGCTCCGGGTCTTCCTCGTCGTGCTGTTCGCCGTCCTGGTCGTCTTCCAGACGCTCTCGCTGCCCGGCGGGATCGCGTACACGACGTCGCAGAACCCGAACGACGCGAGCCTCCGGTGGCCGCTGACCGCGATCGCGGTGTTCCTCGTGCTGTGCGTCGAGGTGGTGGTGGTCGCGACGTGGAAGCTGCTGACCCTGGTCAAGAAGGACCGGATCTTCACCAGCGGCGCCCTGAAGTGGGTCGACGCGATCGTCTGGGCCGTGGTCGCCGCGTGGGTGGTCTTCGCCGGCATGCTGATCTTCGTCGGCTTCAACGCGGACGACCCGGGGATGCCGATGGTGTTGTTCCTGGCCACCGTCGGGATCACCGTGATCGGCCTGCTGATGGTGGTCATGCGCGCCCTGCTGCGCCAGGCCACTACGCTGCGTACCGACATGGAAGCGGTCATCTGATGGCGATCGTCGTGCGCATCGACGTCGAACTCGCCAAGCGCAAGCTGAGCGTCGGCGAGTTCGCGGAGAAGGTCGGGCTGACGCCGGCCAACGTCGCCGTCCTGAAGAACGGCCGCGCGAAAGCCGTGCGCTTCAGCACGCTGGAAGCCATGTGCCGGGTCCTCGAGTGCCAGCCCGGCGACCTGCTGGAGTGGGTCGACGACTAGGTGTATTGCCCTGTGAGGTTGGGGGCGTGGCTGACTAGCCAGTGAGGTGTGTCCTCGGTGGTGGTTGTAGGTGTGCAGCCAGCCCGGCAGGGCCGCCCGGCGTTCGGTCTCGGTGCGGCAGGGCCGGCCGTAGGCCCATTCCTCGAGCAGGGTCCGGTCGAACCGCTCGACCTTGCCGTTGATCTGCGGCCGGCAAGGCCGGGTGCGCTTGTGAACGATGTGCGCGTCGCGCAGCGTGTCGCGCCAGGGAAGTGAGCGGTAGCAGGATCCGTTGTCGGTCAGCCGGGAGTGGTCATTCACGGCTGTGGACTTTGTGGCCGCGCCGTCGGGGATGTTGCCGAGCGCAGCCTGCCGGTCGGGGTCAGAGGTGCGTCAGCGTGGGTCACGAGGGTCTCCGTTGCTCGGTGTAGACGTCGCAATCCCTCACACCAAGATCATCCGATCACGTGTCGCACCGATCGCAACCTCCCCGGACAGAACGACTAAGCGAGGTCGACGGGCCGCACCCGCAGCTTTTCGGCTATCCGGGCCAGGGCCTGCTGGTCGGCCGCGGTGAGCGGGTCGAGCACGAGCTGCCGCACGGCCCGCACGTGCGCCGGCGCCGCGGCGACGACCACGGCGTAACCCGCGTCAGTGAGCGCGGCCAGCGTGTAGCGGCCGTCGCCGGGATCGGGTGAGCGTTCGACCCAGCCCCGCTGCTCGAACCGCTTGACCACGTTGGACAGTCGCGAGAGCGAACCGTTGGCCAGGTAGGCGAGTTCGCTCATCCGCAGCCGGCGGTCCGGCGCCTCCGACATCTGGCTGAGCGCCAGGTACTCGAAGAGCGTCACGCCGGCTTCCTGCTGCAACGGCGCTTCCAGCTTGCCCGGCAGCAGCAGGACGAGCGAGGCCAGCCCGGTCCAGGCGTCCTTTTCGGACGGCGTCAGCCAGCGCGGCTCGTCGTCATCGGGTGCCATGGGGGAACTCTACCCAGCTCGGCATGACTTCACTCTTGAAGTCTGATACGTTGACTTCAAGCGTGAAGTCAATCGAAGGGAACGTCATGCCCGAGTTCTTCGTCACCCCCGGCTACGGCCCCAAGCACCTGGCCGCCCTGCACTACACGCAGGCGGTCCGGATCGGCGACCGCGTCGAGATCTCGGGCCAGGGCGGCTGGGACGACGACACCGTCTTCCCCGAGTCCCTGGAGGAGGAGATCGTCCAGGCCTTCGAGAACGTCGAGCGCACGCTCGCCACCGCGGGCGCGAGCTGGACCGACGTGGTCGCGGTGGACTCGTTCCACATCCCCACGGCACCCGACACCATCGGCGACGACCACACGCGCGTCATGGTGGAGCAGTTCCGCAAGCGTATGGGCGACCGAGCGCCCATCTGGACCCAGCTCGGCGTCGCGGCTTTGGGCGCACCGGGGATGCGGGTGGAGATCCGGGCCACGGCCGTCGTGAGCTGAGCCCCCGGATTTTGTCGGGGGTGTCTGTGACGATGGCGGCATGACGGAAACACCCGCCGCGGCGGAACCGGACCGCCGGTTCCGGCTGGAGACCCTCCGCGACATCGTCCAGGCCGAACTGGCCGCCGCCGGGTTGCCGGTGGCGCCGGGAGAACACCCGACCGGCACCGCCGGCGCGGTCGTGTACGTCGACGTGCCGGATCTGCGCGGAGTGGCGGTCGACTGGTACGAGCACGCGATCCTGCTCGACGCGGCGCAGGAAGCCTGGGGCGACGACCCGCACCGCGAGGGCGCGGAATGCGCGGCGTTCGGGCGGTTGACGTCCGCGATCGGGGCAGCGATGGCCGAGGCGATGCGGACGATCCTGACGGCCGCCGGCCTGGAGGTCGCCGACGTCGGCAACGACTACATGCCCGGCCAGTTCCTGGTGACCCGCATGGTGAACCCGTCGGCGTGGCAGGCGCGGCGGGACGCCCGGTTCGCGCGGCGCCACGAGTCGATGCTGGCGGCGTGGAACACCCGGCTCGCGGCCGAATGCCCGAACCCGGACTGCGAGGTCCACCGGAAGGGAGCGGCCGCGAATTCCTGACACGGCGTGCGGCAGGGCCGACTCGGCGGGAGCCGTTCGGCCCCGGGCTAAGCCGCGTCCAGCTCCACCAGCCTCGCCAGTTCCAGCAGGGTGCCCTCGAAGCCGGGGCCGGCGGTGAGCTCCACCGTGAGCGGGCCCCCGCGCCGGGCCGTGCCCACGGGGAGCGTCACCGCCGGCTCCGTCCACTGGGGACGGTTCACGGCGGCCGAGACGACCACGTCCGCTCGCGGCGCCGGGCGGCGGCGGCCGCCCGCGTCCAGGTCGAGTACCACGTTGCCGTGCAACGAAAGCAGGGCCGCCACGTCGGCGACGGCGTCGCGCAGCTCGCGGTCGGCTATCGAGTCCGAATGGGCGCCGATCGCCGGGCGGGGTGGCTCGGCGTCGCGGGCCAGGCGGGGGACGAACCGCGCCAGGTCGCCGCGATCGCAGACGAGCGTGCGGATGCCCGGGATGCCCGCCGACGGATCACTGAGACTGACACCGACGCTCGCGGCCGCCGCCACGATCCGGGCGCGCCAGCGAGCGGTGGCCGCGATGGCGACCATCGGAGGATCCTGCGACAAAGTGGGGATTCTCCCTTGCGGTACTGCGCGGCGGAGTGAGGATCGTCCGATGGTGGGCCCATGCCCGTTGTGCCCGGGAACAAACATGTTTGGTCGCTTGGTGCGAATGGCGGCGCACATGCGACCTTCCGGTCGTACCGGGTGTCTGTGACCGCCGGTCACACTTTGACGCCCGGCGTGGCGCGGGCCACTATCCGGGCACTGATTACCGCCCGGTAATTTGCGTGACACCAGGAGGACCGTTGCGACGTGCTTTCGGCCTGATCTTGCTGGCACTGGGCGTATTCGCGGTCGCGGGTGCCGTGCTCCTGCCGACCTACGTCTACCCCAAGCTCGCCAAGGTGCCGCTCGACCAGGATTCGACGTCGCTGCTCGAAGGCACCGCGAGCCAGGTGCTCGCCGTGACGGACAACGGTTCCGGCCCGGTCTCGGCGATCCGCAAGGACGCCAAGCTGACCGCGACGGCCCACGTGCAGGCGAACTTCGCGGCGCCGGAGATGCACCAGGACACCGACTACGCGGTCTGGCTCCTGGCCGTGCAGGTCACCGACGACGCCGACAACACCGTGCTCAGCGCGAGCAAGCGGCAGGTCTGCTTCGACCGGCGCACCGGCGAGGGCTACGAGCCGCGCGGCGAGTCCGACCCGCAGTGCGACGCCAAGAGCAGCTTCGTCACCGAGCTGAAGGACAAGGCGGACAAGGACGGCCAGAAGCCGCCGGAGACGAACGACTACAAGGCGCAGCCCGGGCTGCAGTTCAAGTTCCCGTTCGGCACCGAGCAGCAGGACTACAAGGTCTACGACGACAACACCGGCGCGGCCGTCACCGCCAAGTACTCCGGGACCGAGACCGTCGACGGGATCGAGACCTACAAGTTCGTCCAGGACATCCCCGACACCAAGACCGCCACGAAGGACGTGCCGGGCTCCCTCGTCGGCTCCGCGGACCCGACCGTCAAGGCCGACCTCTACTACCGCGGTGTCAACACGATGTGGGTGGAGCCGGTCACCGGGATCGAGGTCAAGCAGCAGCAACAGCAGCACCAGGAGCTGCGCACCCTCACCAGCTCGGCCGTGGTGTTCGACGGGACGCTCGCCTTCACCGCGGAGACCGTCGCGAAGATGGCCGACCAGGTGAACGCGAACAAGGGCCGTTTGGAGTTCCTCTCCAGCACCGGTCCCCTGTGGCTCGGGATCGGTGGCGGCGTGCTGATCATCGGCTCGATCGTGCTGCTGGCCCGGCGCCGGCGGCCCGAACCCCCGGTCGCGCCGCGGGGTAAGCAGCCGCCGCGGAAGGTGCTCTTCACCGCCGGCCCCTGAATCACGCGGGCGGGCCGGATCACGCCGCGCCGCCGGATCAGCGCCGCCGCAACACCAGGACCAGATTCCAGGACGCGATTTCCCGCAGGGCCGGGACCCGCACGATCCACATCGCCCAGCTCGGGTGATAACGCGGGTACCCGGCCACCAGATCGGCCAGCGGCGTCGCCTTCGCCCAGCGGAGCGCGGCGCCGACCGACACCGGGAAAAGGCTTTCGCCGAATTTGTTCTTCGGCTGCTTCCCGAGCTTCCGGAAATAACGCTGACGCGCGTAGTAACCGCCGAGGAAATGCCACGGCGCGGTCTCGTGCCCGCCCCAGGGTGAATACCACGGCGTGAACGACGCGAAGACGGTGCCGCCGGGCTTGGTCACCCGGCACATCTCGTCGAGCATCACCCACGGCTTCGCGACGTGCTCCAGCACGTTCGACGAGTAGCAGACGTCCACGGATCCGCTGCGCACGGGCAGTTCCGTGCCGCTCGCGCGGATCATGTTCTCCCCCGGCTCACCGCGCGCGGACAGCTCGCCGACGTCCGGGTCGACCCCGAGATACGTCGCGCCGGCCGCGCGGAAGGCGTCCGAGAAATACCCCGGACCGCCCCCGACGTCGAGCACCGTGCGCCCGGACAGCGGAGCGTGGGCCGCCAGTTGCCGCACGGAGTCGGCGGCGAGCGCCGAGTAGAAGCCGTCCGGGTCGGTCTGTTCGGTGAGAAAGGTGCGGAAGAGCGTCACGGAACGGTGGAGCGTCGCGCGGTGCGGCTCGGTGTTCGGGGCGACGACCGGATTTACTGCCATTGAACCATCGCTTTCCGAAATACGTTCCTCTACTGTGTACGCATACTGTGTACGCACCGGTAACCTAGCATCGTCGCTACAGTTTGGATAACCCGATGGACCGTCCTCGTGTGCTCCTGGTCAACTGGCGCGACACCGGCCACCCCGAGGGCGGCGGGTCCGAGCGGTACGTCGAGCGGATGGCCGAAGGGCTCGCGAAAGCGGGCTACCGGGTCGAGATCCAGTGCGCGGCCTACCCCGGCGCGACCGCGGGCGAATGGCGAGACGGCGTCCGCTACCGGCGCCGCGGCAACAAGTTCGGCGTCTACGCGCACGCGCTGCGGGCGATCCGGCGGGCCCGCGCGGACCTGGTGGTGGACGTCCAGAACGGGATGCCGTTCTTCGCCCGGCTGGTCGCCGGCTGTCCGGTGCTGGTGCTCGTGCACCACGTCCACAAGGAACAGTGGATCAGCGCGCTGGGCGAGACGCTGGGCCGGATCGGCTGGTGGATCGAGTCGCGGCTGGCGCCGTGGCTGTTCCGCGAGTGCGCCTACGTCACGGTTTCCGAGGTCACCAAGGCCGAGCTCGCCGGGCTGGGCGTCGACCGCGACCGCGTCACCGTGGTCGCCAACGGCCTCGACGCGCCCCCGCCGGTGGCGGCCGGACGCGACAGTTCGCCCACGCTGGTCGCGGTGAGCCGGCTGGTGCCGCACAAGCGGATCGAGCACGCCATCGACGTCGTCGCGCGGCTCGCGCGGCGCTGGCCGCAGCTGCGGCTCGAGGTCGTCGGCCAGGGGCCGTGGGACGAGGTGCTGCGGGCGCACGCGGCCGAGCGCGGCGTCGCGGACCGCGTCACCCTGCACGGCTGGGTCGACGAGCAGGCCAAGCACGAGATCCTGGCGCGCTCGTGGCTGCACCTGTGCCCGTCGGTCAAGGAGGGCTGGGGCATCGTCATCATGGAGGCGGCCGCGCACGGCGTGCCCTCGGTCGCCTACCGCGCGGCGGGCGGCGTCGCCGAGTCCATCGTGGACGGCCGGACCGGGCTGCTCGCCGACGACTTCGACGACTTCACCGCCCGCGTCGACGGCCTGCTCGCGGACGGCCTGCGCCGCGCGGAGATGGGCCTGGCCGGCGCCGAGCGGGCCGGGAAGTACAGCTGGGACCAGAGCGTCGGCGAGTTCGCGTCCCTCGTGCGGGACGTCGCCGGCCGGCCCGCGCCGCGGCCCCGCGTCCTGAGTTCAGCCGGCCTGTTCCCGCACCGCGTCGCGGAACCGGTCCACCAGCCGGCCGGCGGCCGCCGCGCCGAAGTCCTTGCGGCGGGCGCGCACGGTCACCGTGGTGGTGTCCCCCGTGGTCGCCGCGCCGAACGCCACGCCTGAGCGGCCGCTCGCGGCCGGGTAGAACGCGATCGAGCGGACGGTGTCCCCGGTGGACACCACGCCGAGGTTCGACACCAGGAACGTCGAGCCGAGCCTGCTCGCCAGCACCCGGGTGCCCAGCCGGGCGATCCGGCTGCTGCGCGCGGGGAAATCGGGCTCGGGCGGCTGTGCGCGCAGGACGTCCGCGACGGCGCCGGAGTCCGGGTCGGCCGGCAGCCGCAACCGGAAGAACGCGCTGTCGTGCACGGGTTCCGGCGCGGCGCCGGAGCGCCACGACGCACCCAGCGCGGCGACGACGCGGACCGTGCGGGCGCCGTGCGCGTGGTTCCAGCGTCCGGTCGCGCGGGTGGCGGCCGCGACGAACCCCGCGGCACCCAGCCGCAGCCGGGGCACGCGGCGGGCTTCGAAGACGTCTCCCGCGGTCTCGCCGTCCCGGTCGGGCACGATCCGGCCCGGTGGCGCGAAAAGCGCCTCGGCGAGCCGCTGGACGGCCGAAACGAGGAACGGCTTCCCGCCGTCGGCGCGCGCCCCGATGCCGCGCGCCGCCGAGGAAACCGGGACGTCGAGGAGGAAGCCGAGCAGGGCGAGCAGGCCGAGGCCGTCGAGCGCGCCGTGGTGGCCGGCGACGAGCAACGCCGGTTCGTCCGTGCTGACGGCGACGCGCACCAGGGGCGCGCCGCGTTCGTAGGGCTCGGCCGCGAACCGGGCGCGGACCCGGGAAATCCCGGCCGCGGTGGTCTGTTCGACCGCCGGCGCGGCGCCGAGGAGCGGGTACTGCGGGAGGACGGCCGCCAGCCGCGCGCGGAGTTTCTCCGGGTCCGGGGCCGAAAAGAGGTCCGCTTCCAGGAGGATGCTCCAGGAAACGGTGGGGTCGCCGTAGAGCCCGACCACGCGGTGCGCGTGGTCGGTGGCGGACTGCGTCATGCGCGTCAGCGGTTCCCGTACAGCTTGGCCGGGTGGTCCGCGGGGTTGTACTTCACCTGCGCGTTGAGCTGGTCCTGCACCTGGGCGGTGCTGTCCGGGTCGGCGCTCTGGATGAGGGCGAAGCCCGCGCCGGTCGCCAGACCGCCACCGATGATGACGGCGGCTACCACCCCGATGAGCGTGCCCACGTGTCACTCCTTCTTCCGCGGCGGGAAAGTCCTGCCGCGGCTCAATGTACGCATCGGTAACATGCGGCACAACAGTGCGACGCAGAGCAACGTGAGCGCTACTCCGTCCGCGAGCAAAGCCGGGCCCCACGCAACGGCTTTCACGGGTGCCTCACCCGGGGTCCGGTACAGCGTCAGCCATTCCCCGGACCACACCGGCGTCGCGCCGGCGAGCAGCCGCGGGTCGACGTCGCCCGGGGTCCCGTGTTCGACGAGGATCCAGCCGACCCCGGCCGCGGTGAGCTCCCCGGCGGACGTCGCGGCGCGCACGTCGCCGATCCGCGGGTCCTCACCGGCGATCCGGTCGGCCCCGACCTGCAGGGTGTCGTCCATCAGCACCGGTTTCGGGAGCACGCGCGGCGCCGGGTCGAGCTGCGTGCGGCCGCCGTTCCACGCGAAGCCGCGGAACGTCGAGAGCGGCAACGCCAGCACGTCACCGGGACGATCGTCGCCACCGAGCACTTCGGACACCGCGCGCCAGTCGTCCGGGTACTGCGCGGTGCCGAGCCGGCCCCAGCCACCCCACGCCAGGTCCGGCATGGTGAGGATCGGGAAGAGCGCCGCGGCCGCGACGAGCCCGGTGCGTCCCTGTCTCGTCCGCAGTTTCGCCGCCGCGGCTTCGATCGCGAGCGCGAACCCGATCGCGAGCGGCAACGCCCACCAGGCCACCCACTTCTGGGCGTCGCGCAGCAGACCGGCGCCGGGGAGCCGCCGCGTCGCGAAGTCCAGCACGGCGTCACCGAACGGCAGCGTGGCGAGCGAAGCCAGCAGCACGCCCGCGACGCCGAGGAGGAAGAGCGCGCGGACCGGCGGGGTGCCCCAGCGCGCGGCGAGCGGTTTCAGCCCGGCCAGCGCGATCGCCACCGTGATGAGCACGAGCACGGGGATCAGCGGCATCGCGCGGCTGCCGGGCACCGTCTCGGCGTTCCAGATCCCGCCGAGGCCGAGGACGCTGAGCAGCGCCGGACCCCAGCTTTCGGCGCGGGCGCTGAACGCCGTGACGCCGGCCGGGTCGGAGTACGTGCCGCCGGCGTCGAGGAACGTCGGCACCAGCCAGGGCAGGTTGAGCAGCACGGCGATGCCGAGCGTCGCCGGGATCCGGCGTGACCCGGCGGCCACGATGGCGACGGCGGCGGCGAGCACCCCGCCCGGCGGCGTCAGCACCGCGGGCGCGCAGGTGAGCACGAGGCGCCACAGGGATTTCGGTTCGTGGTCGCGGGCGGCGAGGCCGGCGCGGACGATCCACGGCAGGCACGCGTACACCACCAGCAGCGGCCAATGCCCGATGAACAGCCGTTCCGCGAGATACGGCGTCCAGGCGTACGCGGTCGCGGCGACCAGCCGGGTGCCGGTGTGCTCGGTCGGGACGAGCTTGCCCGCGCCGTACGCGGCGAAGAAGATCGCCAGCAGCAGCACGAGTTTCTGGACGACGTCGCCGGGCAGCACGGTGGTGACGAGCGCGACGGCGGCGTCGGCGGGCACCGACCGCGGCAGCGTGGCGCCGATCCCGAAGGCGTCCGGCACGAAGTACTGCCGCGGCGCGAACACCATGTCGTAGCTCAGGACGAACCCGCGGCCGAGCAGGGGCGCGCAGACGGCGAACGCGAGCACGGCGGAGACGGCGGGAAGGGCCAGCCGCCTGCCCGGTGCGTCCACGGCCCTTCCTTTCCGTCTTCCGCGCGGTTATCGTCGCTGCTCATTACTCGCCGGTAATGGGAGCCCGTCGTTGAGCGTAGACACCGAAGCCGAACCGGCGCGGACCGGCAGCCGGGTCGCGGCGATCCTCGTCTCGCTGGCGCTCGCGGGCAACAACGCGGGCAGCTACGTCCTGAGCCTCGCGGCGGCGCGGATCCTCGCGCCGGGCGCGTTCGGGGAGCTGAGCTCGCTGCTGGCGGTGCTGGTGATCGGCGTCGTCCCGGCGATGGGGCTGCAGACGGTGGTGGCGCTGCGCGTCGCGCGCTCGCCGCAGCACACGGGGTCGCTGTTCGCGCTGGGCCTGGTGACGAGCGGGATCGTCGCGGCGGCGGCGCTGACGCTCAGCCCGTTGCTGGTGCTCCTGCTGCACCTGGGCTCGCTGGCACCCGCGCTGCTGGTGACGGCGTCACTCGGGCCGTTGACGCTGCTGGGGCTGTTCCACGGCTTCCTGCAGGGCAGCCACCGCTTCGCGACGCTGGCCGGGCTCATCGCGCTCGAAGGCGTCGGCAAGGTCGGCGGCTCACTGGCAGGCCTGCTCGTCTCGGGTTCGACGACGGGCGCGCTGGCCGGGACGGCGATCGGGTCCCTGGCGGTGGTCACGGCGAGCTGGCAGATCTGCGGCCGCCCGCGCCCCCGCTGGGCCGACCGCCACGGCGGCGACGTCCTGCACACGGCCCAGGCGATGCTGGCGCTGGTGCTGCTGGTGAACCTGGACTTGGTCCTGGCCCGCCACACGCTCCCCGCCGCGGAGGCGGGCGAGTACGCGCTGGGCGCGATCGTCACGAAGATCGCGTACTGGCTGCCACAGGCGGTGGGCGTCTTGGTGCTCCCCCGGTTCGCTCACGGTGCCGCCCGCCGCCGTGCGTTGCCGGTGGCGCTGGGCGTGTGCGCGGCTTTGGACGCGGTGGTGGTGCTGGTGATGCTCCTGTTCGGGTCCCGGTTGCTGCCCTTGATCGGCGGAGCCCGGTACGCCGGCAGCACGATGCCGCTGTGGCCGTTCGCACTGGCGGGGTCGATGCTGGCGCTGGTGCAGATCCTGTTGTACGCGCGGCTGGCTGACGGTGACCGCCGGGTGACGGTCCTGATGTGGGCGGCGGTCGCGGTGGAGGCGGTGCTGATCCCGGCCTGGCTGCACGGATCGGCGACACAGGTGGTGACGGTCGCGGCGTGCTGCGCGGGCGGGCTGGCGGTGGCGGGGGCGCTGGTGGAGATCCGGGCTCGCCGCGCGGGCTGAGCACGAACGGACCGTTCGTGCGTTTCGCTTTCGTTCCGGCGAAGATCGTTTCATCCTGGAGGGGTGCGAAGAGGAGACTGGACCCGGCAGCCGCTTCTATCCCCTGGCGGTCCGCGGGTGGCGACCGACGAACATCGGATCCGCGCCGCGCTGCTGCACGGCCGTGAAGGCGCGCTGCTGACCGGGATCCACGCGATGCTCCGGCACGGGCTCCGCAGCGCTCCCGAACCGACGGATGTCCACGTGCTGGTGCCCGCGGACCGCCGCGTCGGCAGCATGGCGTTCGTCCACGTCGAACGAACCACACGGCTGCCTCCTGCCCGAGTGCTTCGAGAGGTCCCGACGGTACCGACGCACCGGGCGGTGATCGACGCCGCGCGGCGCATGCGAAACCACGATGCCGTGGTCGCGATGATGGCCGAAGCTATCCAGCGTCGCCGCTGCACGCCGGAAGCCCTTGCGCGTGAACTCGCGGACGGCAAGCGCGCGGGGAGAGTGTTGCCCGCCCGTGCGCTGGCGCCTTTGCTCGGCGGCGCACGCTCAGTGGCCGAGGTGGACGCGTGGCGATTGCTCGGCCGCTCGAAACTGCCTGAGTGCCGGTGGAACATCAAGCTGTTCACCGCGGACGGTCGCTACATCGCCACCCCGGATGCCTGGTGGGACGAAGTCGGTCTCGCCTGGGAGATCGACTCGCGCAGACACCACTCCGGGCCGGGCGAGCACGCCGGGACGCTCGCGCGGAACACGCGTTACCTGAGAGCGGGCGTGGTAGTGCTCCAGACCCTGCCTGCCCGGCTCCGCAGTGAACCGCAGAAGGTCCTCGCCGAGTTGCGAGCGGCCTACGGGATCGCCCGCGGCCGACCCCGCCCGGACGTGCACACCGGGTGAGTTCGATGGAGGATTCTGGCCACCTGACGTCCCAGATCCTCCATCGTCAAGCCCCTCCGGCGGTCGGCTCGGTGGGGTTCTCCTTGCGGGCGAACCAGTCGATGCACGTCGCTACCGTGGCCGCGGCCGCCAGCAACAGTGCCGCTTGGGTGACCGGGCCGTACGCCCAGTCCTGGCCGTGGCCCAGTACCCGGCCCGTCACCGAGACCGCCGCGGCCACCGCCATGCCGCCGAACGCCAGGAACCTCGGTGCCCGTTCCGAGAACTGGCGTGCCAGCAAGCAGGCGATCAACAGCACCACCGGCAGCATCCCGCCCAGCGCGACCAGCAGGCCGATCAGCAGCACCGGCACCACGACCGCGCCCCCCGCCACCACCGGGAAACGGCGGCGGCGGGCCGGCCAGGCGACGCCCACCAGCACCAGCAGCACCGCCAAAGCCCCGATCAACAAGCCCGTGCGGTAAGTGGAATCCGGGGTGAACGCAAGCGAGACCACGCCCCCGGCACCCGCCGGGACGATCCAGGCCTGCTGCCAGCCGTCCACGCGGGTGCGCGTCAGCGGCTTGCCGTCCATTGTGGCCACCCAGCCCGCGTTCGCGTTCTCCGGGACGGCCAGCACCGACTCGTCGCCCGGGGCGACCGTCACCGAGCGCGACGTCGCGTCCCACGTGCCGATCTGCACCGCCCGGTGCGAAGCCGGCGCCGCAGCGGCCACGGCGGGACGCAGCCACAGGTCCTGGACCACGAACGACTCCGACCGGTCCGTGCGCAGCTCGTGGCCGCCGGACGGCAGTTCGATGCCGCCCTCCGAGTCGCGGCACATCGTCAGCGGCAGCGGGCGGTGGTCGATGATGTCCGACAGCGTGCCCGTCACCGACGTCCGGTAGTCGAGGCCGTCCAGGTGGATGTTCGGGCCCGCGCCGCACGGCACCGTGAACGCCGGGTCCGGGCCCGGCAGCAGGCCGTCCGTGCCGGACAGCTCCAGGCTGCCGACGCCGACCACCGCGCGGGCCGCCGGATCGTCGTCGTCACCGGGGACGATGATCTGCAGCTGGTCGGTGTCGAGCGGCTCGAACGTGCCGGACCCGCTCTCGTCCAGCGGCACCGTGCGGTTGCCCGTCCGGCCGACCAGCTCCACCTGCCGCGGCGCCTTCGCCCCGCTCGACGGCGAAACCCCGATGTGCAGCCCCGAAATCCGCTTCGGCGCGGTCCAGCCCAGGGTCAACGTCGGCCGCAGGTCGGTGACGTCGGGGCGCCACGTCGTGCCCGGATCGCCGTCGACCGCGGCGAACCCGCTCGCCGCCGGGTCGCCGCCGAGCTGCGACGTCGACGCGACCGTCACCCCGGGCAGCGACACCGGGTTCTTGCCGCCGCCCGCGGGCAGCACCGAGCCGCCGACGAGGAACGTCGCGTCCGCCGAGGTGCCGAACAACCGCCGGATGCCGTCGGGTTCCTCGCCGTCGCGGGCGGCCGTCGCGTCGCACCGAACGGCGCCGCCGGTCGGGAGGCACGCGTACCGCGGCTGCGCGCCGCGCGTGAAGGCGAACCCGGGCGCCGCGCCGGCGGGCAGGTCCGCGGGCACCTCGAGCGCGCGTTGCGGCTCGGTGCCGGGGATGTCCAGCTCCGCGATGCCGACGTTCCCGTCCTGCCGCCCGACCACCAGCGACAGCAACGTGATCCGCACCTTCGTGGTGACGCCCGCCGCGACCGGGTAGCTGTGCGCCCCGGCGCCGCGGATGACCTGCTGGTCGACCGAGCCGTTGTCGGTGGTGATCCGGACGCGGGTCGCCGGCCAGCCGACGCGCAGGTCGTCGACCATCTGCAGGTCGACGGCCGTGACCAGGCGCGGGGTGTCCAGCTCCACCTCCAGCCACTGGCCGACCGGGCCGGTGAACGACGACGACTGCCACGCCGTGCGCGGGTCGCCGTCGATCGCGGCGAACGGCTGGTGGCTCGGGTCGGACCCGCCGAAGGCGTCGGCGAACGACGCCGCCGTCGACGCCGTCACCGAGCGGATGCCGCGGTAGGCGGCCACGGTCTGGTGCTCCTGACCGGGGAACGGCAGCAGGTCGCCGGCCGCGCGCTCCTGCCGGAACGCCTCGCCCGCGGTGAGCGTCTGGCTGAGGTTGTCGCGCACGCCGCCGACGTTCCGTTCGGCGCGCCGCAGCCCGTCGGTCACCAGCCGCGGCCCGCTGGGCGAGCCGCCGTCGCCGGTCAGCACGGTCGGCGTCGCCGGGTCGAGCTGACCGGAGTCGAGCAGCGGGAGCAGGTTCTCCGGGCCGCCGCTCACCGTCGGAACATCCTTTGTGGACGTCACGGTGGCGAGCGGCACCGGCCGCCGCACCTCGTAGACCTCGAGCGGCCCGAACGTCGCGGCCTTGCCGATGCCCGGCGAACCCGCCAGCCCCGAGCGCAGGGTGGCGATCGACGGAGCGTCGGTCCGGACCCGGTCGATGTCGTTGCGCAGCAGGAGGAACCGGTAGCCGGACCGCGCGAGCAGCGCGGCCAGCCCGGGATCGCCGCGGCCGTCGGCGAGCGCGGCGTCGACGGAGTCCATCAGCCGCGTGTTTCCTTCGGACCCCAGCGGCACCTGGTTGCGCACCGCCCACGGGCTCTTCGCGATCGCCTGCGCGGGTTCGTCGACCGTGCGGCCCCAGTCGTACTCGCCGAAGCCGGTCGCCGGCAGCAGCAGCGTCCGCGCGTTCGGGTCGGCCTTCGCGACCCAGCTCGTCGCGTCGTACCAGTAGCCCGGCACCTCGTCCCAGCCCGGCCCGGAGCGCAGGTTCAGCAGCCACGCGGGCGCGGCCATCACCAGCACCAGCAGCAGCCCCACGGCGGGCCGCAGGAACCGGCGCGCGGACTTCACGTGCACCGGGCTGGAAATGCCGTGCACGAACGCGAGCATCAGCGGCAGCCGCAGCACCGGCTCGAACTTGTGGACGTTGCGCAGCGGCGCCAGCGGCCCGTCGAGCAGGTGCCGGACCTGCTCCGCGAGCGGGCTGTCGAGCGTGCCGACGTACCCGATCGTCAGCAGCGTCAGGCCGGTGACGACGCCCAGCACCAGGAACCGCCGCTCCGGCAGCCCCCGCCGCGTCAGCCCGAACAGGCCGACGCCGGCGACGAGCCCGGTGGCGAGCATCAGCACCGGGTTGTCGATCAGCGACCAGCCACCCGGCCACCACGGCGTGCCCTGCACGACGTAGGCGACCCACTGGTTCGTCCCGCGCAGCACCTCGAACAACGACATCGGCGCGGTCGTGTTCGTCGCGGACTCGATGTAGTCGAGGAACGGCAGGCTGTACTCGCCGAGCAGGAGCAACGGGAGGATCCACCACAACGTCGCGCCGACGACGAACACGACCCACCAGGCCACCAGCCGGACGTGCTCCCGCGTCCACTCGCGCGTCACCAGCCACAACCCGGGCAGGACGAGCGCCATCACGACCATCGCGCCGTTGACGCCGCCCATGCACAGCACGGCGATCGCGGACAGCCCGGCCGCGCGCCGCGGCGAGCCCGTCACCCCGGCCCGCACCAGCGGCACCAGGACCCACGGCAGCAGCACCGCGGGCAGCATCTCCGCGGACAGACCGCCGATTTCGGTCAGCATGCGCGGCGCGAGCGCGTACCCGAGCGCGCCGATCAGCCGGGTGCGCTCGGTGCCGAGCTTCATCGCGCGCGCCAGCAGCAGCGCCCCGCCGAACGCGGCCGACAGCAGCAGCGCGCCCCACAGGCGTTGCGTGATCCACGCCGGGACGCCGGCCGCCTGGCCCAGCGCGAAGAACGGGCCCATCGGGAACAGGTAGCCGTACGCCTGGTTCTGCAGCTCGCCGGCGGTGGCGTCCGGGTTCCACAGGTGCAGCGCGCGGCCGAGGAACGCGAGCGGGTCGACGGCCAGGTCGAGCTTGGTGTCGAACGTCGTCTTCCCCGGCATCTGCAGGAACGACAACGTGGTCAGCGCCAGCACGATCCACGTGCTCGGCCGGCGGAGGAACGCCCCCGGCGAGAACTTCCGGGCGCGGCGCACCGGATCGGCGTCGTCCCGGGTTCGTTCGCGGGTGGCGGTTACCATCCGGTAGATACTAGGCCGAAACCTGGCTACCATGTGCCGACGATTTCCGCGGTCCCCCGACTTTCCTGGGCAGGTGCGTCATCCCTTCCGAAGACACGGCGTTCGACGACGCCTGGGCCATGGCCGAGCCGGTCAAGGGCTGGCTGACGCGCGCGCAGGGCGAAGCGCTCTGGGACGCCGCGCGCCGCCTGGAGAAGGGCGACGTGATCCTCGAGATCGGCAGCCACCAGGGCCGCTCGACGATCGTGCTGGGCGCGGCGGCGCGCACGGCCGGGGCCACCGTGATCGCGGTCGACCCGTTCGTCGACGGCCGGCTGTTCGGCGGATCGCCGACACGGCAACTGTTCGAGCGCAACATCCGCGCGGCCGGGCTGGACGACGTCGTCGAGCTCGTCGCCGGTTACAGCACGGCACTGCGCCCTGACTGGGACCGGCCCATACAGCTGCTTTACGTCGACGGCAAGCACGACTACTGGACCTACACCGACGACCTGCGCTGGTCCGACCACCTGCCGCCGGGTGCGGAAATCCTGGTCCACGACTGCTTTTCCTCCATCGGCGTCACGCTCGGCACGATCGCGAAAGTCCTCTTCGGACGCCGGTACACCTATCTGGACCGGGCGACGTCGCTGGCGCGGTTCCGCCTCGCGCCGCCATCCCCGGCGGACCGGCTGCGCGTGCTGGCCCAGCTGCCGTGGTTCGTCCGCAACGTCGGGATCAAGGTCCTGCTGCGCCTGCGGCTGCGGCCGGTGGCGCGGCTGGCCGGACACGACAGCCCGTACGACCCCTACTGACCCCGTCGTGAGTGGTAATGCGGGTTAGAACCCTAATTACCACTCACGACGGGCTTGCCGACCTCCACCTTGGCGAGGCACACCGGCGCACCCGGGCTCGACAGCTGCACGCCGAGGTGGTCGAACAGGCCGTCCACCGGCACGAACATCGAGTGCAGCCCGTCCTGGAACCAGACCGGCGTGCGCTTGCCTTCGAGGTCGACGAGGCCTTCGCCGCCGTCCGAGGTGTAGTAGTCGAGCTTGAGCAGGTACCGGCCGAGCACCGGGGTGTCGAGCGGGATCCGCACGAGCGTCTCGCCGATGGTGTTGCCGCAGTTCGGCACCGGGCCGGGGACACCGCGGGAAACCGGTTCGACGCCGGTGATCCGGTGCGGCTTGCCGTCCGCGTCGAGCAGGTGCATCCGGCTGGTCGGCTGGTCGAAGTGCGCGCCGGGCAGCAGGCCGACCACGCGCGAGGCGAAGGAGTCCGCGCCGAACCATTCGAACACCACGTCGGACGGGACGAAGTTGTCGTAGAAGACGAGATCCGGGTCCTCGGCTATCGCGGCCCGGACGTTGGCGACGTACTGGCCGGCGTGCTCGAACCGCATCCCGGGCGACAGCTGCAGGAATCCGACCGTGGAGCTCGCGAGCAGAAGCACGCAGACGCCTAGGGCGATCGGCCGGTCCCGCTTTCCGCCGGACGGCGCAACTTCGCCGGGGGTCAGGAAAGCGAACGCTCCACAAAGGGCGGCGACGAGCGCCAGCTCGGCGAGGTAGCGTGGATCGTCACCGGCCGCCGGGCCGACCTCGCGCAGCCGCGTCAGCGCCAGCAGTGCGACGTCCACGGCGAGCAGGACCCCGAGCAGCGCCCACGCCCGCCACGCGCGGCGGCCACCCGCGCGCACCCCGGCGATCAGCACGCCCAGCGCCGCCAGGAACACCACGACGACGACCACGAACGGCGACGGCGCCCAGGTCGCGCCCGGCCCGGGGCCGGACCACGGGCCGCCCGCGAGGCCGGGGAGCAGGGTGTCGCCGAGCATCCGGCCGGTCAGGTCGGCGACGGTGCCGGCGGACATCGGCGTGCCGCCCGGGGTCACCTGGCTCGACGTCAGCGCGAGGTAGGCCACCACGAACGCCGCGAGCAGCGCGACGTGCCCGGCCCAGTAGCGCCACCGGTC
This sequence comes from Amycolatopsis sp. NBC_01286, assembly GCF_035982555.1. Taxonomy (NCBI): domain Bacteria; kingdom Bacillati; phylum Actinomycetota; class Actinomycetes; order Pseudonocardiales; family Pseudonocardiaceae; genus Amycolatopsis; species Amycolatopsis sp. NBC_01286. Next base: position 4,299,401 of record NZ_CP108428.1, on the reverse strand, counting down.
CCGGAAGGACTGTCCGAGCAGGACGGTCACGCCGGCCAGCAGCACCGGGATCACCGCGGCCTTTTCGTAGAACGCCAGGCCGAACAGCGTCCACGCGAAGGTGCCCATCCACCAGCGGCCGCCGTCCTGGAAGTACCGGACGTGGGAGTACAGCGCGCCGGCGGTCGCGAGCACGACCGGCACGATCTGGACGCCGTAGGCCCACCACAGCGTCGGGACGAGCAGCAGCGTCGACGCCGTGAACACGGTGAACGGCACCAGGATCGCCCACCGGCGGCCGAAACACCGGACCAGCAGGCACCAGAACAGCACCGTCGCGAGCGCGCGCATGAGCAGCAGCGGCAGCACCAGCAGCGGGAAGTTCAGCGGCGCCCACGCGGTCAGGACGGCGGCGAGGAAGAACCCGCCCGGCGTCAGGTGCCCGTGGTAGTCCTGGAACAGGAACCCGAGGTCGAACGGCCCGGCGGCGGCCGCTCGGTACGTCACGACGAAGTCGTCCTGGGCGAGATTCCCGTGCAGTGCCGCCCAGGTGTGCAGCACGAACGGGACCAGGCCCGCGACGAACGCGGCGACCACCACCGCGGAGACCTTCGGGCGCACCCGCGGCTCTTCGGTCAGCTCGTCCAGCACGGAGTCCTCACTTCTTGCACGCCGGTGGTTGGCACATGAGCTTGCTCAGCGCCTGGTAGAAGACGTCGGAGATCTTGCGCGGGTCGGGCGTGGTGAAGGATTCGCCGCCGGTCGCGGCCGAAACCTGGCGCAGCTCGCCGGCGTCGATGTCCGGGCCGATGCCGATCCCGATCACCGGCAGCGGTTTGCGCGGGTCCTGCAGCTTGCCGAGCTCGGCGAGCAGGCCGGGCAGCCCGATCGAGTCGCTGTCCTCGTTGCGGCCGTCGGTGAGCACGACGACGACGTTGATCCGGCCGAGTTTCCAGCTCTGCCGGGCGTTCTGGTACGCGGCGAGGATGGAGTCGTACAGCCCGGTGGCGCCGCCGGGTTTCGGCTTCACCGCCTGCAACGTCGTCAGCCCGCCCTGGGCGAGCTGGTCCGCGATGGACCGCATGGGCAGGAGTTCCTTGTAGTCGCGGTCGCCGTCGAGCTTGGTGGAGAACAGCCACAACCCGAGTTCGGTCGTCGGCTTGAACAACCCGAGACCCTGCGTCGCGGCCTCCAGCGTCAGCGCCATCCGGCTGCGGCCGGTGCCCGGGACGGTGGCGGCCATCGAGCCGGAGACGTCGAGCAGCACCTGGACGCGGGCGCTCAGGTTGGCCCCGGCCCAGGCCTGCAGCACGCCGTACATCGCCTCGGGCGTGGGCGGGCCGACCGGCCGCGGCGCCGCGCTCGTGCGGGTGTCGGGCGCGCGGTCGCCCAGGAACTGGCCCGTCGGCGTCCGGAAACCGGCGTCGGCGAACGCCTTCGTGGCCGCTTGGTCGAGCAACAGCCGCAGGAACCGTTCGGACGCCGTCCGTGACGCCTCCGACGCGCGCGGCAGCACGACGTACGGGTAGTCGAAGCTGGGCACCCCGACGGCCGGGTACGCGGCGACGAGCTTGCGCGCCAGCACGGACTGTTCCGACGCGGGTGAAGCGGTGTACGGCTCCTTCACCGCCGACAGCCGGCGGATCTCCTCGGTGAACGCGGCGGCCGGGTCGGGCGCGTTCTTCGTCAGCTGCTGCAGGCCGATCAGCGCGGCGATCCCGGCCGGGTCGCGGCCCGGGTCGGGCAGCCCGACCGGGCTGCCGGCGACGACGTCCGACCAGGACGGTGACTTCGCCGGCCAGCCCGCCTGTTTCGCGACTTCGTCGGTCAGCGCGAGGACAACGGGCGAGCTCGCCACCGACTGCCCGGTCTCCGGCAGGTTCCACGCGCCGCCGTCGCGCGCCTGCAGCAGCCAGGTGCTCGACTCCGGCACCCAGACGTCGGGCCCGTTCGCGCCGTTGGCTTCGAGGGCCGTCGCGGTGGCCGTCGACGCGCTCGCCGTGACGTCCACGGTGTAACAGTCCGCTTCCGGCACCGACCGCGCGAGCGCCGAGAGCACCGGCGCGACGTCCGGCGCGGCGGTGATGCGGACCGGGGTCGTGGTGTCACAACCCCCGCTCGCCAGGCGGTTCTTCACGTAGTCCACGCCGAACCAGGCAAGCAGGGCCACGACGAGCAGCACGCTCAGGACGACGACCCGCGCGTCGAGACGCCGGGATCGCGCCGGGTGTGCGGCCATGCACGTACCTTCCCTAGTGAAGAGCTTGCAGCTTGCCAGCCGGGTGACCGCGAAGCCAGTGCCGATAGCGGAAAGTCACCGTCGCCGCGTGATCCCGTGGTGAAGGAATCGTTTGCCGCGGCCGTCTCGGTGACAGAAAGGAACTGCGTAACATTTGCGCTTGACGCCCGTCCCACATGGGTAACAGCACGATGGCGGATCGCGGAGACGACTTCGCCGTCCCCGGAACCGGCGATACACCGAACGGAGACGCAATCCCGTGCGCACGATGTACGACGCGGTCACGGCCGCGAACATCCCGGCCGGCGGGCAACTCGTAGCCGGCTACATCGACAAGATCAAGCTGGAACCCTGGTCGGCCGCCGACTGGGCCCGCTTCCCCAACGCGGTCAAGGTCACGATCGTCAAGAAGGCGAGCACGAACGACGGGCACGTCCTCGACGTCGAACCCGGTGACGCCACCCCGGCCGAGGCGCCGGGCTGGGCCCGGATGCGCCGCGCGGCGGGCGCGGACCCGACGATCTACTGCAACCTCTCGACCTGGTCGTCGGTGCGCTCGGCGTTCTCGTCCGCCGGCGTCGCCGAACCGCACTACTGGATCGCCCACTACAACGGCGATCCCACCATCCCGGACGGCGCCGTCGCCAAGCAGTACCGCGGCGACGTCGCCCCGGGTTACGACGTCTCGTCCGTCGTCGACTTCTGGCCCGGAGTGGACGGCAACGGATCCGCCTCGACTGGAGTGGAGATCATGGAACGCATCACCGTCACCCCGCCGAACGCCGAGCAGAACACGGTGCGGGTCTTCCTTTCCGGCAGCCCGGGCTCGGCCGTGGTCGTCCGCCCGCGGCTGGGCGGTGACGGCTTCTCGAAGCCGATGTGGGTCGGCGACATCTTCGCGTGGGGCAACGACCACAACGGTGTCGGGCACAACCCGGCGCAGGTCGGTGGCTACAACTCGAAGCTGACGTCGCACCGGCGGTACGAGCTGCCGGGCGCGGTGTGGGCCGACATCAACTACAGCTCCGCTGACCCGTTCGAGATCGACATCGTCGGCTGACGCAGTCGGACAACGGCTCACGCGGGCGGCAGGGCGCGGCACAACGCGTCGACGGCCGCGGCGTAGACGTGTTCGGGCGGGGTCGCGTACCCGACGACCAGTCCGTCCACTGTGGACATCATGGCGGCCGGGTGCCGGAACGCGGCCAGGCCGTCGAGCGCGATCCCCTGCCACGTCGCGGCTTTCAGCACCGACGCCTCGGTACCCGCCGGCAGGCGCAGCACGGCGTGCAGACCGGCGGCGACGCCGGCGGGCGCGACGTGCGGCGCCTGCGCGGCGAGGGCGCCGGCCAGCAGGTCGCGCCGGCGGCGGTACCGCTGCCGCATCCGCCGGATGTGCCTGTCGTACGCGCCGGATTCGACGAATTCGGCCAGGGTGAGCTGATCCAGCACACCCGCCCAGGCCTCGCGCTCACCCTTCACCGCCAGGACGGCGTCGACGAGGTGCTCCGGCAGCACCAGCCACCCGAGCCGCAGCGCGGGTGACAGGCTCTTGCTCACCGAGCCGGCGTAGATCACGCGTTCCGGGTCGAGGCCCTGCACCGCGCCGATCGGCTTGCGGTCGTAGCGGAACTCGCCGTCGTAGTCGTCCTCGATCACCAGCCCGCCGGTCGCGCGGGCGTGGTCGACGACGGCGGTGCGGCGGTCGTGGTGCAGCGGGCCGCCCGTCGGGAACTGGTGCGCCGGGGTGAGCAGGACCGTGCGGACGGCCGCGGTCAGCTCGTCGACGCGGGCGCCGTTTTCGTCGAGGGACAAGGGAATCGTCGCCACCGAAGCCGCGGTGAAGATCGAGCGGTGGAACGCCAGGCCGTAGGACTCCACGGCGAGCGGGCCGGGCAGCACCGCGGGGAACAGCAGGCGCAGCGCGTGCGCGAACCCGGAGCAGACGACGATCCGGTCCGGCGAGGTGCGCACCCCGCGAGCGCGCGCGAGGTACCCGGCCAGCGCCTCCCGCAGCTCCGGGCGGCCGCGCGGGTCGCCGGGGCCGAACGCGTCGTGCGGGGCCACGGCCAGCGCGCGGCGCGCGGCGGCGAGCCACTCGGCACGCGGGAACGACGCCGCGTCCGGCTGCCCTTGACGGAGGTTGTACCGCGGTGCCGGGGTGCCCGGCGCCTTCTTCGGCGTCCGCACCGGCGCGAGGAGTTCCGCGCGGTCGGCGACCCGCGTCCCGGAGCCCTGGACGGCGGTGAGCCGGCCTTCGGCGACCAGCTCGGCGTAGGCGTCGGCGACGGTGTTGCGGGCGATGCCCAGGTCGGCGGCCAGCGAGCGGTACGGCGGCAGCCGGGTGCCCGGGGCGAGCCGCCCGGTGCGGACGGCGTCACGCAGCGCGGTGATGAGCGCGGCCCGCTTGCCGCCGGTGCCGGACAGCTCCAGGTGCAGGTCGGCGCCCAGCCGCTCGGCCAGATTGACCCATGATTCCAGCACGGAAATGCACCCTACACGGCGGTCATTCCGGCCCTAGATTTCTGGTCATGACGCGCACCAACTTCGCCAAGTCCGCCCCGAAGGCCTTCAAGGCCCTGATCGGCTTCGACGCCGCCGCCCGCGCCGGGCTCGACCCCGCGCTGGTCGAGCTGGTCCAGATCCGGACCGCGCAGCTCAACCGCTGCGCCTACTGCCTGCACATCCACACCTCCGACGCCCGGAAGGCGGGCGAAAGCGAGGAGCGGCTCGGCCTGATCACCGTCTGGCAGGAGGCCGCCAACTTCTTCAGCGAGCAGGAGCGGGCGGCGCTGGCGCTGACCGACGCCGTCACGCTGATCTCGGCCGCAGGCGTCCCCGACGACGTCTACGCCCGGGCCGCCGGCCAGTTCGGCGAAGAGGAGCTGGCGCAGCTGCTCGCGGTGATCTTCGCCAGCAACACGTGGAACCGCATCGCCATCACCACGGCGAAGGTGCCCGGCACGGACGAGCGGGCCTGATCCGGGAAACGCGGAAGGACCACCATCCCCCGGCGATGGTGGTCCTTCCGCTGTCGGCTCTCAGTCCGCGAGAGCGAGCAGATCTTCTTCGACGACCGGTTCCTCGACGACACGCTTCCGGGCCACCAGACCGCTGATCGCGACCAGCAGGCCCAGCACCGCGATGCCGGTGACCACGCTCAGCGCCGGCGTCAGCCCGGTGAGCAGGGCGGCGGGCGACGCCTCACCGCCGCCGTTGGCGGTCAGGACCGCCGTCACCACCGCGAGCCCGATCGCGCCGCCGACCTGGAGCGACGTGTTGAGCAGGCCGCCGGCCAGGCCCTGTTCGTCGTCGGAGATGCCGTTCGTGCCCTGGATGTTGAGCGAGGAGAACGCCAGCATGAAGCCGATGCCGAGCAGGACCATGCTGGGCAGGACGTAGGCCGCGTAGCCCGAGTGCTCGTCGACCCGCAGGAACAGCGCGTACCCGATGACGTGCGCGACGACGCCCGCGAAGATCGTGCGCGGGGTGCCGACGCGGTCGATCAGCGGCTCGATGCGCGGCGAGCCGAACGCGACGATCAGCGCCGCCGGCAGGAAGCCGAGCGCGGTCTGCAGCGCGGACCAGCCCAGCACCCGCTGCAGGTAGAGCATCACCACGAACTGGAACCCGATGTACGCGCCGAAGAACAACGCGCCGCCGAGGTTGGCGCGGGCCAGTGGCCCGGACTTCAGGATGCCCAGGCGCAGCAACGGGTGGGCGCTGCGCTTCTCGATGAGGACGAACGCCGCCAGCAGCGCGACGGCGACGGCGAACGTGACCAGCGTGCGCGGCGAGGCCCAGCCGACCTGCGGCGCCTCGACGACGCCGAACACCAGCAGCAGTGACCCGACGGCGCCGGTGATCGCGCCCGGGAAGTCGTACCCCCGGCCCTCTTCGCGACGGTAGGACGGGATCAGCTTCCAGGCGGCGACGAACGCGAAGACGGCGATCGGCGCGGGCAGCAGGAACGTCCAGCGCCAGCCGACCTCGGTCAGCAGCCCGGAGAAGACCAGCCCGGCGGAGTACCCGCTGGCGCCGAAAACGGCGAAGATGCTGATCGCCTTGTTGCGGGCGGGGCCTTCCCGGAACGTCGTGGTGATGATGGACAGTGCGGCCGGCGCCGTGAACGCGGCGGCCAGGCCCTTGATGAAGCGGCTCGCGATGAGCAGCGCGCCGTCGTCGACCAGGCCGCCGAGCAGCGAGGCCAGTGCGAACACCGCGACCGCGACGAGGAAGACGCGGCGGCGGCCGAGCAGGTCGGCGGTGCGCCCGCCGAGCAGCAGCAGCCCGCCGTAACCCAGCACGTAGCCGCTGACGACCCATTGCAGCGCGGCGGTGGACAGGCCCAGGTCGGCCTGGATGGCGGGGAGGGCGACACCGACCATCGACACGTCGAGCGCGTCGAGGCCGATGACGATGGACACCGTGAGCAGGACACCCCAGAGGCGCGCGTCCCACCGGGTCGAGGTGGTGGACAGGTCCGCGGAAGAACTCATGACAGCGACAGTACATGCACGCGCATCTAATGTCTAAGCATCTTATGTGTTTGCATCAAATGCCCACGCATGCTAAGTTGGTCGCCGTGAGCGACGTCGCTGAGCACGCTGTGAACGAGCAGAGTCTGGTCGAAGACGGCCTGGTGCAGGAGTGGCACGAGCTGCTGGCCCGCTACTCGGCCGTGTTCGGCACGCTCGAGTGCCGCCTGCAGGAGAACCACGGGATCGGCGCGAACGAGTTCGAAGCCCTCGAACGGCTGGCCACCTGCGACTTCAAGTGCCGCTCGGCCGACCTCACCGGCGCGATCCACCTCAGTCAGAGCGCGACGTCCCGGCTGGTCGCCCGCCTGGAGAAGGAAGGCCTGGTCGAACGCGCGCTCTGCGACGTGGACCGCCGGGGCATCTTCGTGACGATCACCGACGCCGGCCGGGAGAAGTACCTCGCGGCGAAGCGGACGCACCGCGCGGTGCTGACCGAAATCCTGGGCTGAGTTTCTTAGGCTTCTTAGCCGACCGGACCTTCGATCGCCTTCACTTGAATCTGCTGCTGCGCCCCGGACGCGTCCGACACGGTCAGCGTCAGCTGGTCGCCCGGGTGGTGGGTGTCCATCACGTTCGTCAACGTCGTCGCCGAGTCGATCGCCTTGCCGTCGATGGCCGTGATGACGTCGCCCGCCGCGAGGCCCGCCTGCTGGGCCGGGCCGCGCGCGACGACGTCGCGGACCTGGGCGCCGCCGCCCTGACCGTCCGACACCGAGACGCCGATGAACGCCGTCTTGCCGATGTGGATCTTGTCGGTCGCGGTGCCCGCGACGATCCGGTGCGCGATGTCGACGGCCTGGTTGATCGGGATCGCGAAGCCCTGGCCGCCCGCGCCGCTGCGGCGGCCGTTGAGCTGGTAACCGGTGGACGCCGCGGTGTCGACGCCGATGACCTGCGCGTTCGCGTTGACCAGCGGACCGCCGGAGTCGCCCGACTCGATGTCGGCCTGGACCTGGATCAGCCCGGTGAGCTGCTCGGACGACCCGCTGGACTCGTCCGACGCGGTGATCGACTGGTCCAGCGCGGTGACCGTGCCCGGTGCCGGCACCGGGTCGCCGCCGCGGCCGCCCGCGTTGCCGAGGCCGAGGATCTGGTCACCGACCTTGACCGTCGAGGAGTCGCCGATAGCCGCCGTCGGCAACCCGGACGCGTCTTCGAGCTGGATCACCGCGATGTCCTCGCTGCGGTCGTAGCCCACGACGTGCGCGGTGAACGTGTCGCCGGTGCCGATGCTGGTGACCTTGATGCTGGTCGCGCCGGCGACGACGTGGTTGTTCGTCAGCACCTCGCCGTCCGGGGTCAGCACGATGCCGGTGCCCGCGGCGGCCGCGCCCTGCAGCCCCAGCTCGGTGTTGACGTTGACGATCGCCGGGTTGACCTTCGCGGCCACGGCGTCGGCGTCGAGCACCGTGGCCGACGCGCTGGGCTGCCCGGAGAAGCCGAAGTCCTGGTTGCCGGAGGCGGTGGGGCTGTTCACCGAGATCAGGTGCCCGATGCCGAGCCCGGCCACCACGGCCAGCGCCACCGCGACAACGGTGACGGTCAGCGTCCGCAGCGGATGCCGCTTGCGCGGCGGCGGCTGGTACGCGGGCGACGGCTGGTACGCCGGTGGCGGTGGCGGATAGCCGTAGCCGCCGCCTTCCTGGCCGTAAAAGCCGTGAAGGGCACCTTCACGGCCATAAGAGCCGTGAGGGGCACCTTCACGACCGTAGAAGTCCTGAGGGGCACCCTCATGGCCGTAAAAGCCCTGAGGGTGCCCCTCACGGCCATAGGACTGCTGGGGGTAGGGCTGCGGCGGGTACGGGCGGCCCCACTGGTCACGCGGCTGCTGCTGGGGCTGGTAGTAACCGGACTGGTAGTAGCCCTGCGAGTACTCACCCTGGCCATGGCCGTACGGATCCTGGCCATACGGATCCTGGCCGTGGGGGTAGTCGCCGCCGCCCTGTGGCCGTTGGTCGTACTCGCTCATGCCCTTGCTCCCAGCCCTCGGCACGCCTTCGCCGTTCCAGCAAACGCCGCGTTCCTGAGAATTTCCTTGTCCGGTTCCATGGAGTTGCTGTGGATGTACCCACCCGAACGCCGGGACCGGTCCCGTGTGATCGACGTTACCCTTCCGGGTATGAAGCGCACCGCCGTCCTGCTCGCGGCCGCCTTCCTGCTCGCCGGGTGCAGCGGCACGACCGCCGGGACACCGTCACCCGCCCCGCAGGCGACCTCCGCCGCGGCCGGCGAGCCGCACCGGCTGGTGTTCGACGTCTCGGGCTCGGCCGTCGTCACCACCCTGACCTGCACGATCGACGGCAAGCCGACGGAAGAGAAGAACGTGAAGCTGCCCTGGAGCCGCACGTTCAGCTTCCCGCCGCACACCGGCAAGCACGAGTACCAGGTCGTCATGCAGTACGCGGACGGCTCGGTGAACGCGACGGCGAAGGTCGACGGCCTGCTCCAGACCAGCAGCAGCGGCGGCGGGGACGGCGCCGGCACCCAGTCGATGAACGGCGACTTCAGCGACTGAGTGCCGCGCGGGTCACCGCCGGATCCGCTCCATCGCCGGGTCGAACAGGGGCTCCGCCGCCACCGTCGCCGGCACCCGGCGGCCGAAGTACTCGATCTCCACGCCGCTCCCGACGTCCGCCGACTCCGGCAGCCACGCGTACGCGATCGGCTTCCCGATCGTGTAGCCGTAGGCGGCGCTCGTGACGTACCCCGCCGGGACGCCGTCGACGAACACCGGTTCCTTGCCCAGCACGACAGTCCGGCCGTCGTCGATCGTCAGGCACCGCAGCCGCCGTGACGGCGTCCGGTTCTCGAGGGCGGCACGCCCGAGGAACTCGCCCTTCGCCGGGCGCACCGCGAAGCCGACGCCGGCCTCGTACGGGTCGTGCTCGGTGGTCATGTCGGTGCCCCACAGCCGGTAGCCCTTCTCCAGCCGCAGGCTGTTGAAGGCGGCCCGCCCGCCGGCGATGACGCCCAGGGGCTGCCCGGCCGCCCACAGCGCGTCCCACAGCCGCAGGCCGTTGTCCGCGCTCGTGTAGATCTCCCAGCCGAGTTCACCCACGTAGGACAGCCGCATCGCGACGACCGGCACCCCGGCGATCCGGGCTTTGCGCGCCCGGAAGTACTTCAGCCCGGCGTGCGAGAAGTCGTCCGGGCTCAGCGGCTGCACGAGGTCCCGCGCGAGCGGACCCCAGACGCCGACGCAGCACGTGCCGCCGGTGGTGTCGCGGACCTGCACACCGGCCGGCTTGTGCTTGACGAAGTGGTCGACGTCGATGTTGCCGTTGATCCCGGCCTGGAACTCCTCGGGTCCGAGCCGCGCCACCGTGACGTCACTGCGCACGCCACCCGCTTCGTCCAGCATCAGCGTGTAGGTGACCGAGCCCACGGACTTGTCGAGCTGGTTGGTCGTCAGCGACTGCAGGAACGCCAGCGCGCCGGGCCCGCTGATCTCGACGCGCTTCAACGGCGTCATGTCGTACAGCGCCACGGCGTTGCGCGTCTGCCAGGCCTCGGCCGCCGCGATCGGCGAGTGGAACTGCGCGGACCAGCCGTCACGCGCGGGCGGCAGCGCGTCGTGCGGCAGCTTCTTCAGCAGCGGCGCGTTGGCCTCGAACCAGTGCGGCCGCTCCCAGCCGCCCGCTTCCAGGAACACCGCGCCCAGCTCGCGCTGCCGCACGTGGAACGGCGTCACGCGCAGGTCGCGCGGGGACAGCTTGGGCTGCAACGGGTGCAGGATGTCGTAGACCTCGACGAAGTTCTGCTGCGCCGTCTCGTGCACGTACGACGGCGCGAGCTGCACCTCCTCGAAGCGGTGGACGTCGACCTCGTGCAGGTCGGTCTCCGAGCGGCCGTTGACCAGCAGCTCCGCGACGGCTTTGGCGATGCCCGCGGAGTGCGTCACCCAGACGGCTTCGGCGAGCCAGAAGCCGCGGACGTCGGCCGATTCGCCGACCAGCGACTGGCCGTCCGGGGTGAAGGAGAAGATGCCGTTGAAACCTTCCTCGACCTTCGCCTGCCGCAGCGCGGGGAGCAGCAATTGGCTCTGCTCCCACGACGGCGCGAAGTCGTCCTCGGTGAAGGGCAGCATCGACGGCATGGCGCTGTCGGTCACCGACGGGTCCAATGTGGACTCCTCGACCGGCATCGGGCGGTGCGCGTAGGAGCCGATGCCGATGCGGTCGACGTGCTCGCGGAAGTACAGGTCCTGGTCCTGGTGGCGCAGGATCGGCATGCTCGCTTCGACCTCTTCGGTGTTGCGCCCGACGAGTTCGTCGATCCGGCCGGTCTTGACGTACTGGTGCGCCAGCGGCAGCAGCGGGACGTCCATGCCGACCATCGCGCCGATCTCGCGCCCCCAGAACCCGGCGCACGAAACGACGACGTCCGCCGGGAAGTCGCCCTGGTCGGTCCGAACGCCGGTGACGCGGCCGCCTTCCTGGAGCACGTCGGTCACGCGCGTGGAGCCGATGAACCGGGCGCCCCGCGTGGTGGCCCGCTCGGCGAGGACTCCGACGGCTTTCGCGGCCAGCGCCAGTCCGTCGGTCGGCACGTACAGCGCGCCGAAGACCTGCGAGCCGTCCAGCAACGGCCAGCGGCGGACACACTCCTCGGGATCGATGAGGGAGCCCGACACGCCCCACGACGTCGCCCAGCCGTGCTTGCGCTTGAGGTCCTCCCAGCGCGCCGGGGTGGTCGCGACCTCCATGCCGCCGACCTGGTTGAAGCAACCCAGCTCCAGGAACTTCGAGACGGTGTACTTCGCGAACTCCGTCATGGTCTTGGACGCGTTGGTCTGGAACACCAGGCCGGGCGCGTGCGACGTCGACCCGCCGGTGCGCGGCAGCGGACCTTGGTCGAGCACGGTGATGTCGGCCCAGCTGCGGGCGGTCAGCTCGTCGGCGAGGTTCGCGCCGACGATGCCGGCGCCGATGATCACGACTTTCGGTGCGGTCATGGCGGAACTCCTTCTAGCGGAAGACGACGGTGCTGTTGCCGTTGAGCAGGACGCGGCGTTCGCAGTGCCAGCGCACCGCGCGGGACAGGGCGAGCGCTTCGGCGTCGCGCCCGACGGTCACCAGCTCGCGCGGCGAGTAGGTGTGGTCGACGCGCGCGACCTCCTGCTCGATGATCGGGCCCTCGTCGAGGTCGGGGGTGACGTAGTGCGCGGTCGCGCCGACGTACTTGACGCCGCGGTCGTAGGCCTGGTGGTAGGGCTTCGCGCCCTTGAACCCGGGCAGGAACGAGTGGTGGATGTTGATCGCGCGGCCTTCGAGCTTGACGCACAGGTCGTTGGACAGCACCTGCATGTACCGCGCGAGCACGACGAGATCGGCCTGGTACTCGCCGACCAGGTCGAGCAGCCGCTGCTCGGCCTCGGGCTTGGTCTCCGGCGTCACCGGCACGTGCTCGAACGGCACGCCGGCCGCCTCGGCCATCGGCCGCAGGTCCTCGTGGTTGGACACGACCACGGCGATGTCCGCGCCGAGAGCGCCGGCACGCCAGCGGAACAGCAGGTCGTTGAGGCAGTGCCCGAACTTCGACACCATCACCAGGATCCGCGGCGGTGTCCCGTCGGAGAGGCCGAACTCCATCCCGAAGTCCCCGGCCACCACGGCGAAGTCGCGGCGCAGATCGTCCACTGTGGTCGGCTCGGGTGCGGTGAACGACGTGCGCAGGAACAGCGAGCCGCGGACGTCGTCGTCGAACTGCTGGTGCTCAACGATGTCGCAGCCCTGCCCGACGAGGAACGTCGTGACGGCGTGCACGATGCCCGAGCGTTCGGGGCAGTTGAGGGTCAAGGTGAAGGTCACGAGACGTACTCCGGACTCGCGTCGGCCAGCCAGGCCGTGAAGTAGTTCGCGAACGACTGCCGCACGAGGATCGTGAAGCCGTCTTCCCGGACCATGAGCACGATCCCGGTGCGCGCCAACAACGTCTGCACGCAGGTCCCCGGCGGCGACACGGACGGATCGAGGTCGATCGAGCAGCCGTGGGCGAGCACGTCCCGCGCGTGCGCCCCGGTGAGCCGCACGGTCACGCGCTGCGCCGACACGTCGACCACCGCCAAGACGGCACTTTCACGTGAAAGTGCCGCTTCCAGTTCGGCCTGGCGGCCGGGTTCGGCGAGCACGAGGTACTCGTCGGGGCCCATCCAGAGGACGTCGATGCCGTTGCCGCTGGTAAAGGTGCACGGCCCGGGCAGGTCGACGCCGAGCAGCGTGTGTCCGTCCCGCAGGCGCACGGTGAGCTGCGTGCGGAACGGTTCTTCGACCGCTTCAGCCGTCACGGCGGGCTCCTTCCTTGTCGAAGAGCACGGACTCGGTCACGGTCACCGGCACCACCTGGTCACCGACCGGGACGTACAGCGTTTCGCCGACGCGCTCGCGCCCGGAGCGCACCAGGGCCAGCGCGAAGGTCCGTTCGAGCGCGGCGCTGTGGTAGCTGGAGGTGACGTGGCCGAGCATCCGCACCGGCGGTTCGGGCACGGTTTCGGACTCGATGATCTGCGAACCCTCCGGCAGCAGCACCGACGGATCGACGGGCAGCAGGCCGACGAGCTGCTTGCGATCGGGCCGGTTGTTCTCCGTCCGGGCGAACGAGCGCTTGCCGAGGAAATCGGCCTTCTTCTTGGAGACCGCCCAGGACATCCCGAGATCCTGGGGAGTCACCGTGCCGTCGGTGTCCTGGCCGATGATCGGGTAACCCTTCTCGGCGCGCAGGACGTGCATGGTCTCGGTGCCGTACGGCGTGGCCCCTTCGTCCACTATGGACTCCCACAGCGCGCGGCCGTACCAGGACGGGACGTTGATCTCGTAGGCCAGCTCGCCGGAGAAGCTGATCCGGCAGACCCGCGCCTTGAGCCCGGCGACCTCGGCGTCCTGCCAGGTCATGAACCCGAAGGCGTCGTTGGAGACGTCGAGGTCCGGCGCCAACCGGCCCAGGACTTCCCGGGAGCGGGGGCCGACCAGCGGGAGCGTGGCCCAGTGTTCGGTGACCGACGTCGCGAAGACGTCGAGGTGCGGCCATTCCGTCTGCAGCCACTCCTCCATCCACTCGAGGACCATGGCCGCGTTGCCGGTCGTGGTGGTGACGAGGAAGCGGTCCTCGGCGACGCGGATGACCGTGCCGTCGTCGATGACCATGCCGTCGACGCCGCACATCACGCCGTAACGGATGCGGCCGACGCGCAGGTTGCTCATCATGTTCGTGTAGAGCATGTCGAGGAACGCGGCGGCGTCCGGACCCTGGACGTCGATCTTGCCCAGGGTGGACCCGTCCATCACGGCGACGTCGGTGCGCGCCGCGCGGCATTCGCGCTGGACGGCGTCGTGCATCGTTTCGCCGGGTCGCGGGTAGTACCACGGCCGTTTCCACTGGCCGACGTTCTCGAACTCGGCGCCGTGCTCGACGTGCCACGGGTGGATCATGGTGACGCGCACGGGATCGTGCAGGTCACCGCGGTGCCGCCCGGCCAGCGCGGCGAACGACACGGGCGTGTACGGCGGCCGGAACGTCGTCGGCCGCTGCGTCGACAGGTCGACATCGAGCGCTTCGGCGGTGATGCCCGCGGCGAGGAGGCCGGACGTCTTGCCCTGGTCGTGCGCGGTGCCGATGGTGGTGTAGCGCTTGATGTGCTCCAGCGAGCGCAGCCCGGCGCCGGTGGCGCGCAGGACGTCCGAGACGGTCGCGTCCCGCTGCTGGTCCACGAACCGGGTGTCCACTTCGGACTCCGGTGCGGGCACCTGCCAGAGCGTCATGGCCTCCGGCAGCCCCTCTCCCGCCGCGGCGCCCACGACGCTCACGTTCGGGAGGTCGCCGGCCGGGACGTACGCGCCCAGCCGGGGGTCGTAGCGCAGGGCACCGCGGGCCTGGCTGTACAGGTGCACGGCCGGGTTCCAGCCGCCGGACACGAGCAGCAGGTCGCACTCGACCCGCTCGCCCCGCATCTCGCCCAGTTTCGCCACGTGGGCGGCGGTGATGTGGGCGTCGCCGTCGGTGCCGATGACGCCGTAGCCCTCGCGAGCGTCGACGATCCGCACGATCTCGGCCCCGGCCTCCGCCAGTTCGGAGGCGGCGTCGTATGCGGAATCGTTGGTGGTGAACACAACTACCCGCTGCCCGGCCAGGACGCCGTAGCGGTTCAGGTACGTGCGCGCGGCACCGGCGAGCATGATGCCCGGGCGGTCGTTGTCCGGGAACACGATCGGCCGCTCGTGCGCGCCGGTGGCGATGACGATCCGCTTCGCCCGGATCCGCCACACCCGCTGCCGCGAGATCCGTTCGGGTGCCGTCGGCTCGCCACGGCGTTCCAGGGCCAGCACGAACCCGTCGTCGTAGACGCCGAACGCCGTGGTCCGCGAGAGGAACTGGACTCCCTCGGGAGCCTCACCATCGGGCTGGTCGTCCACCAGCAGGACACGACCAGAGGCGGCGCGGGCGGCGGCGAGGCCGGCGGGTCCGGCGCCGACGACCAGGACGTCACAGTGGACGTGCTTGGCGTCGTACCGGGCCGGGTCGGGCTCGGCGGCCAGGCGACCTTGACCGGACAGGCCGCGCGCGACCAGGCCGTCGTACAGCTCGACGGTGGTGGCGCTCAGCATCGGCTCCGGGAACGGCGCTTCGATCTGCACCAGGGCGTTCGAGTCCTCGACACCGGCCGCGACGATGCCGCGCGGCCGGCCGTACTTGATGCTGGTCGCGACCTGGTGGATACCGTTGGCCAGCAACGCGGAAGCCAAGGTGTCGCCGAGGAAACCGGTCAGCTCGCGGCCGTCGAAGGTGAACTTGAGCGGAACGCCGGACAGCCGGGTCATGAGATCACCGGCTTGGGCTCGTCGAGGCGGTAGACCGCCAGGAGGTCGTGGGTGCGGGTGTCGCGGACGGCGTTGAACCAGCGGCGGCAGCCCGCGGAGTGGCTCCAGCGCTCGGCGAACGGCCCGCTCGGGTTGGCGCGGAAGAACACGAACTTCGCCCAGTCCTCATCGGACAGTGCGGCCGGGTCCTCGGGGTAGGCGACGTGGGCCTGGCCGCCGTAGTGGAACTCGGCCTCTTCACGCGGGCCGCACCACGGGCAGGGAATGAGCTGCATCAAAGACTCCTAGTGCGCGACGGCGGCGGCGCCGTGCTCGTCGACGAGGGCACCGGTGGTGAACCGGTCCAAGGTGAACGGTTCGGCGTACTCGTGCGGCTTGCCGCGCGCGATGGTCGCCGCGAAGACGTCGCCGACCCCCGGCGTGGCCTTGAAACCGCCGGTGCCCCAGCCGCAGTTGAGGAACAGGTTCTCGACCGGCGTCAGGCCGACGATCGGCGACGCGTCCGGGCTGACGTCGACGATGCCCGCCCACGTCCGCAGCAGGTGCGCCCGCGCGAACACCGGGAACAGCTCCAGCGCGGCAGCCATCTGCTGCTCGATGACGTGGAACGAGCCGCGCTGGCCGTAGCCGTTGTAGCTGTCGATGCCGGCGCCCATGACGAGTTCGCCCTTGTGCGCCTGGGAAACGTAGACGTGCACGGCGTTCGACATGACGACCGTCGGGTGGATCGGCTCCAGCAGCTCGGACACCAGGGCCTGCAACGGGTGTGACACCAGCGGCAGGTCGAGGCCGACCATCTTCGCCAGCACCGACGAGTGCCCGGCGGCGCACAACGCGACCTTGCCCGCGGCGATCCGGCCCCGCGACGTCTCGACCGCGGTGACCCGGCCGTTCACCGTGGAGATGCCGGTGACCTCGCAGTTCTGGATGAGGTCGACACCCATCGCGTGCGCCGCGCGGGCGAAGCCCCAGGCCACGTAGTCGTGCTTCGCGATGCCCGCGCGCGGCTGGTAGGTCGCGCCGAGCACCGGGTAGCGGACGTCCGGCGAGGTGTTGACGATCGGGCACAGCTCTTTGACGCCGTCGGCGTCCACCCACTCGGCGTCGATGCCGTTGAGCTTGTTGGCCTCGACGCGGCGGACGCTGTCACGGACGTCCTGCAGGCTGTGCGCGAGGTTGAGCACCCCGCGCTGGCTGAACAGGATCGGGTAGCCGAGGTCTTCTTCGAGGCCTTCCCACAGCTTGAGGGAGTGCTCGTAGATGCCGGAACTCTCGTCCCAGAGGTAGTTGGAGCGGATGATCGTGGTGTTGCGGGCCATGTTGCCGCCCGCGAGCCAGCCCTTCTCCAGCACGGCGACGTTCGTGATGCCGTGCACCTTCGCCAGGTAGTAGGCGGTGGCGAGGCCGTGCCCGCCGCCGCCCACCACGACGACGTCGTAAGCCGGCTTCGGGTCGGGGTCGTTCCAGAGGAAGTCAGGGTGGTCCGGCAGGTCCGCGCCGGGGGTGCGAGGCATCCGTATCCTCCTGGTCGACTTCTGATATATCAATTGTCGATGTAGGCTAAGCGGCGTGAACCCACAGGTCAATCCCCCATCGCTGGCGGAGCAGGCGTACCTCTTCGTCCGTGATCGCCTGGTCATGCTCGACATCCGGCCGGGCGACCCGATCAACGAGGAGTGGCTCGGCACCACCCTCGGCATGGGCCGCACGCCGATCCGCGAGGCGCTCAAACGCCTCGAGTCCGAGCGGCTGGTCGTCGCCTACCCGCGGCGGGGCACGTTCGCCACCGACGTCAACATCTCCGACCTCGCGCACATCTCCGAGGTCCGGCGCACGCTGGAGCCGATGGCCACCGCCGCCGCGGCCGGGCGCGCGACCGAGGCCGACCGGGCCACGCTCACCGAGCTGCGCGGGCGGCTCGACGCCGGCGTCCCGGCCGGGGACAACGCCGAGCTGCTGCGCACCGACCTCGCCCTGCACCGGGCGATCTACCGGTGCGTGCACAACCCGTTCCTCGAGGACACGCTCATCCGGTACGACAACCTCGCGACGCGGATCTGGTGCGTGTTCGTCCCCCGGCTGCCCGGGATGGCCGGCCACGTCGACGAGCACGTCCCGCTCCTCACCGCGATCATCGAAGGCGACGCTGAGAAGGCCGCCGCGCTCACGCTGGAGCACGTCACCGGTTTCGAGGCCGCCATCCGCGCGCTCATCTGAAGCCTCGTGAGTGTTTAGGGCGGTTCTAACCGCCCTAAACACTCACGAGAGGCGACCACGGACCCAGTCGTGGAACTCGCCGATGTGGTGCTCGCTGGGCACGAGCACCCCGCCGCCGGCGTAGGCGCGCGAGTCCATCGCGACCTGGCAGCGTTCACACGCCTCGAAGTCCTGCAGGTTGACGCGGTGGAACAGCTCGACCGAGCGCGTCAGGTCACGCCCGGACTCGACGACGCCGGGCAGGTAGAGCCAGTCGCAGCGCACCAGCGTGCGGTCCGGGGCCAGCGGGAACATCCGGTGGAGGATCACGTGGTCGGGCACCAGGTTGACGAACACCTGCGGCCGGATGGTGACGGCGTAGTACTTGCGGTCCTGGTCCTCGGTGACGCCGGGCAGCCGCTCGACGCCCGCGCTGCCGTCGACGGTGAAGCCCTGGACCTCGCCGCCGAACTCCGCGCCGTGGCCGACGTAGTACTGCGCCGCGTAGCCGTCGGCGAACTCCGGCAGCACCTCGGTGAGCTCCGGGTGGATCGTCGCGCAGTGGTAGCACTCCATGAAGTTCTCGATGATCTGTTTCCAGTTCGCCTTCACGTCGTACTCGATGCGCTTGCCGAGCGCGAGGCCGTCGACGCCGTACGCCTCGATCGCACGCTCGCCGCCGAGCCGTTCGGTGACCGCGGCGACCACGCTGCCCTCGAACGGCGGCGGCTCGGCGGCCAGGCAGACCCACACGTAGCCGAGCCATTCGCGCAGGTGGACGCGGGTGAGCCCGAACGTCGTGCGGTCGACGTCCGGCATGCCGGTGAGGTTGGGCGCGGCGATCAGCTTGCCGTCGAGGCCGTACGTCCAGGCGTGGTACGGGCACTGGAACGCGCGCTTCACGGTGCCCGAGTCGGCGGTGCACAGCCGCGCGCCGCGGTGGCGGCAGACGTTGAGGAACGCGTTCAGCTTCCCGTCACGCCCCCGCGAGACCAGGACGCTCTCCTTGCCGATCCGGACCGTCTCGAACGCCCCGGGCCCGGCGAGGTCCGCGCTGCGCACGGCGCAGAACCAGTCGGCCTCGAAGATCTTCGCCTGCTCCAGCGCGAAGATCGCCGGATCGGTGTAGTAGGAGCCGGGCAGCGTGGCGAGCAGGCTCGGCGGGAGATCGGTAGTGGTCACCGTCGGGGGTCCTCTCCGCGGTCAGTACGGGAGTAGTTGCGCAGAACGCGTCTTGTTGCTCACTCCGGAACAGAGTGACTGCCGCCGACGACCGCTGTCAACCCGAGTTTTTCAACGCCCGCCCAAGATTTCCGGCACGTTTCAGCCGACACGCGTGATTACAGGGTCAACTCGCGTGATTGGAGGGTCAACACGGCCCAACGCACCCCAGCCCGCCGTGTCGACCCTTCAATCACGCGTGCCGACGTTCTGATCACAGGGCCGGGCCGTGGATGGCCCGGCGGAAGAGGGTTTCGATCTCCTCGCGGGTCGGGCGGGGGTCGGCCAGGGCGGCCTGCATGAGGAGGCCGCAGAACAGGCCGGCCAGGAGCCGGCCGGTGAGCGGGTCGGTGCGGATGCCGTACAACTCGGTGAGGGCGTCGTCCCAGGCCGCGCTCGCCGCGCGGAGGCGGGGGCGGTGCAGGGCCGCGACGTACAGGTCGTACTCGACGACCGTGTCGCGGTACTGCTCGTTGATGTAGCCCATGACCAGGTCGGCGAGCGCCGCGG
Source organism: Amycolatopsis sp. NBC_01286 (assembly GCF_035982555.1). Classification (NCBI taxonomy): domain Bacteria; kingdom Bacillati; phylum Actinomycetota; class Actinomycetes; order Pseudonocardiales; family Pseudonocardiaceae; genus Amycolatopsis; species Amycolatopsis sp. NBC_01286. The sequence goes on along the minus strand of NZ_CP108428.1, from coordinate 4,279,902 downwards.
CGAAGTCGGCGTCCGGCGGCAGCGCCGCTTCCCACTCCTTCAGCGCGTGGACGTTCTTCTCGGCGGCCTCGTGCAGCGCCACCTCGAGCAGGTCGTCCAGGGTCGCGAAGTGGTAGGTCGTCGAGCCCAGCGGCACGCCCGCGGCGGCGGCGACCGCGCGGTGGGTGAGGCCGTCGATGCCCCGCTGGGCGACGACCTCGATCGCCGCCTTGGCGATCCGCGCGCGCCGGTCGGGGTCGTTGGGACCACGCCGCCGGCCGGCCGTGGACGCCGTGGTGGATTCGGTCTTCGACATCGGTGTCGAGCAGCCCCCTTCGTGCGTCTCCGGCGCGACGGACAGATCGTCGCACGCCGACCTGACGGACCCTACTTGTGGACATCTGTACACGTCTCGCGTACAAATGTACGCACTCAAGCGCGACCAGGCAGCCACTACCGAATCGGAAGGGGCCGCATGAAGGACCTGTACATCGACGGAGGCTGGACGGACGCCGCCGGCGGCACCGCCTCCGACGTGCTCAACCCCGCCACCGGCCAGGTGATCGAGAAGGTCGCCGAGGCCGGGCCCGCGGAGGTCGACGCCGCCGTCGAAGCCGCGCGGCGGGCCTTCGACGCCGGTCCGTGGCGCACGACCACCGCCACCGAGCGCGGCGAACTGCTCCGCCGCGTGGCCGGCCTGCTGGTCCGCGACCGCGAGGACCTGGCCCGCACCGAGAGCCTCGACACCGGCAAGACGCTGGGCGAGGGCGGGATCGACATCGACGACGTGACGAACGTCTTCCGCTACTACGCCGACCTCGCCGGCAAAGACGCCGGCCGGATGGTCGACGCCGGCAGCGCGACCGTCGTCAGCCGGATCGTGCACGAGCCCGTCGGCGTCTGCGCGCTGATCGCGCCGTGGAACTACCCGCTGCTGCAGATGTCCTGGAAGGTCGCCCCGGCACTCGCCGCGGGCAACACGATGGTGCTCAAGCCCAGCGAGGTGACGCCGCTGACCACGATCAAGCTGGTCGCGCTGCTCGACGAGGCCGGCGTGCCGCCGGGCGTCGTCAACCTCCTGCTCGGCCCCGGTCCCGTCGGCGCCGCGATGGTCGAGCACCCGGCCGTGGACCTCGTCTCGTTCACCGGCGGCTACGCGACCGGCGAGAAGATCATGACGGCCGCCGCGAAGGGCGTCCGCCGGGTCGCCCTGGAGCTCGGCGGCAAGAACCCGAACGTGGTGTTCGACGACGCCGCGTACGACACCGCCCTCGACTACGCGCTGATGGCCGCGTTCGTCCATTCGGGACAGGTGTGCTCGGCGGGCGCGCGCTTGATCGTCCAGGATGGCATCCATGACCGGTTCGTGGCGGACCTCGCCGCGCGCGCCGACGCGATCCGGGTCGGCGACGGCCTCGATCCCGCCACCGAGACGGGCCCGCTCGTCTCGGCGCAGCACCGCGCCAAGGTCGAGGGCTACATCGAAAGCGCTCTCCGGGAGGGCGCGACACTACGGGCGGGCGGCAAGCGACCCGAAGGCGCCCAGTACGAAAGCGGTTTCTTCCTGCGCCCGACGGTGTTCTCCGGCTGCACCAGGGACATGGCGGTGGTCCGGGAAGAGGTCTTCGGCCCGGTCGTCACCGTCGAACGCTTCCGAGAAGAGGCCGACGCGATCGCGCTGGCCAACGACACTGAGTACGGGCTCGCCGGAGCCGTGTGGACGTCGGACGCGTCCCGCGCCCAGCGGGTCGCCGGGGCCCTGCGCCACGGCACCGTGTGGATCAACGACTACCACCCCTACCTGCCGCAGGCGGAGTGGGGCGGGTTCGGCCGGTCCGGCATCGGCCGCGAGCTCGGACCGTCCGGGCTGGCGGAGTACCAGGAGAGCAAGCACGTCTACCAGAACATCGATCCCGTTCCGCAGCACTGGTTCAAGGGCTGATCACTCCCCCACCCCACCACGTGAGGACCGACGATGACCATCGATTCGCAGAAGGCGGGCGGGGGGCCTGCCCCGGACGACAGCTCCGAGCTCGAGAAGTTCGGCTACCGCCAGGAGCTCGAGCGCTCGCTCGGCTCGTTCTCCAGCTTCGCCGCCGGGTTCAGCTACATCTCCATCCTGACCGGCGTGTTCCAGCTGTTCTTCTTCGGCTTCGGCTCGGGCGGGCCGGCCTTCATCTGGACGTGGCCCCTGGTCTTCATCGGCCAGGCCGCCGTCGCCCTCTGCTTCGCCGAGCTCGCCGGGCAGTTCCCGCTCGCCGGCTCGGTGTACCAGTGGGCGAAGCAGATCGCGAAGCCCGCGACGTCCTGGCTGGCCGGCTGGATCATGATCATCGGCGCGATCGTCACGGCCGCGGCCGTCGCGGTGGCCTACCAGATCATCCTGCCGCAGGTGTCGACCGCGTTCCAGATCGTCGGCAGCGACGACGACGCCGGCCTGACGTCGACACCGGGTGGTGCGCAGAACGCCATCATCCTGGCGCTCATCCTGGTCGTGTTCGCCACGGTCGTGAACCTCATCGGCGTCAGGCTGATGGCGAAGATCAACAACTTCGGCGTCGCGGTGGAGCTCGGCGCGAGCGTGCTGCTCGTGATCGCCCTCGCCATCCACATCAAGCGCGGCCCGGGCATCGTCTTCGACACCCACGGCACCGGTGAGGGTCACACATTCGGGTACCTCGGGGCCTTCCTGGTGGCGTCGCTCATGAGCGCGTACGTCTTCTACGGCTTCGACACCGCCGGTTCGCTGGCCGAGGAGACGACGCAGCCGCGGCGGCACGCGCCCCGCGCGATCCTGCGGGCGATCACCGCCGCGTTCATCGTCGGCGGGCTGATGATGCTCGTGGGCATGATGGCCGTCGGCGACCTCAACGCCAAGGAGCTGAGCACGTCCGGCATGCCGTACCTGCTGAAGAGCACCCTCGGCGAGGGCCTCGGCGACGCCTTCCTGATCTGCTCGGCGATCGCGATCACGGTGTGCTGCCTGGCCGTGCAGACCGCGGCGATCCGGATGACGTGGGCGATGTCCCGCGACGGCCGGCTGCCGTTCAGCAAGGCGATGGCCAAGGTGTCGCCGCGCTCGAAGACGCCGGTCGTGCCCGCGCTGCTCACCGGTGGCCTCACGATCGTGGTGCTGCTGATCAACCTGGGCAACCAGCGGGCGTTCTTCATCCTGACCTCGACGGCGATCATCCTGTTCTACATCCCCTACCTGATGGTCACCGGCCCGATGCTGATCCGCCGCCTGCGCGGTGGCTGGCCGCGCCCGGGCCACGGGCCGTACTTCAAGCTCGGCCGCTGGGGCACGCTGGTGAACCTGGTCGCGGTCGTCTACGGCGCCGCGATGACGGTCAACCTGATCTGGCCGCGCGCCGAGGTCTACGGCGACGACCACTGGTACTTCCAGTGGGGCGCGGTGATCGTCACCGGGCTGATCGTCCTCGTCGGTGCGATCATGCTCTACATCCGGCGCGGTACCTGGGGTTCGTCGCACACGAGCCCCGAGCACATGCCCGACAACGCCCCGGACACCCTGCCCGGCTGAGGAGGACGCATGAGTGAAAACTACGACTTCGTCATCGTCGGCGGTGGCTCGGCGGGCTGCGCGCTGGCGAACCGGCTGTCGGCGAACCCGTCGAACAAGGTCCTCGTCCTGGAAGCCGGCCGGTCCGACTACAAGTGGGACGTCTTCATCCACATGCCGGCCGCGCTGACGTTCCCGATCGGGTCGAAGTTCTACGACTGGGGCTACCGCAGCGAGCCCGAGCCGCACATGAACCGGCGCCGCATCTACCACGCCCGCGGCAAGGTGCTCGGCGGCTCGTCGAGCATCAACGGGATGATCTTCCAGCGCGGCAACCCGCTGGACTACGAGCGCTGGGCCGGCGACCCGGGCATGTCCACATGGGACTACGCGCACTGCCTGCCGTACTTCCAGCGCATGGAGAACTGCCTCGCCGACGCGCCGGACGGGCAGTGGCGCGGCCACGACGGGCCACTCGAACTCGAACGCGGCCCGGCGACCAACCCGTTGTTCCAGGCCTTCTTCGACGCCGCCGAGGAAGCGGGCTACCCGCGCACCGACGACGTCAACGGCTACCGGCAGGAGGGCTTCGCGGCGTTCGACCGCAACGTCCGCAAAGGACGGCGGCTCTCCGCGGCCGGCGCCTACCTGCACCCGGTCGAGCACCGGGCCAACCTCACGGTGAAGACGCACGCGTTCGTCTCGCAGATCCTCTTCGACGGCACCCGCGCGATCGGCGTCGAGTACAGCGAAGGCCGGGGCGTGCCGGCCGAGGTGTACGGCAAGGAGATCATCCTCTGCGGCGGCGCGATCAACAGCCCGCAGCTGCTGCAGCTCTCCGGCGTCGGCAACGCGGCCGACCTGGAGAAGCTCGCCATCGACGTCGTGAAGGACCTGCCGGGCGTCGGCGAGAACCTGCAGGATCACCTGGAGGTGTACATCCAGTACGCCTGCAAGGAACCGGTGTCGATGCAGCCGTCGCTGGCCAAGTGGAAGCGGCCCTACATCGGCGCGCAGTGGCTGTTCCTGCGGAACGGCCCGGCCGCGACGAACCACTTCGAGGGCGGCGGGTTCGTCCGGTCGAACGACGAGGTGAAGTACCCGAACCTGATGTTCCACTTCCTGCCGGTGGCGATCCGCTACGACGGGTCGGCGCCCACGGAAGGCCACGGCTACCAGGTGCACGTCGGCCCGATGTACGCCGACACCCGCGGCTCGGTGAAGCTCACCTCGACCGACCCGCGGCAGCACCCGGCGATCAAGTTCAACTACCTGTCCACGGAGAACGATCGCAAGGAGTGGGTCGAAGCCGTACGAGTGGCGCGGAAGATCCTCAACCAGTCCGCGATGGGCCGGTACAACGGCGGGGAGATCTCGCCGGGACCGTCCGTGGAGACCGACGAAGAGATCCTGGACTGGGTCGCGAAGGACGCCGAGACGGCGCTGCACCCGTCGTGCACGGCCAAGATGGGCGTGGACGAGGGGGCCGTCGTCGACCCGCAGACGATGCGGGTGCACGGCACCGAGGGCCTGCGCGTCGTCGACGCGTCGGTCATGCCCTACATCCCCAACGGCAACATCTACGCGCCGGTGATGATGACCGCGGAGAAGGCCGCGGACCTGATCCTCGGCAACACCCCGCTGGCCCCGCTCAAGCAGCCGTTCTACCGCCACGGCGAGGCCGCGGCGCACTAGCACCGGACGTCGACGCGCCCGTACCGCCATCCCCGGTACGGGCGCGTCGTGCTGCCCGGGTTCTCCGTTACCGGGTAACGGAAACTACCGGGGCGTACCCCCTTGACGACGCCCTCCGGCGAATTCACACTTGTTGCGGATCACAGTCGATGTTCCTCAATGCGCAACAGTTAGCGGAGGCGTCATGATTCGCGCATGCACCGTCGACGAGCTGCCCCCGGGTGAGTCCGTCCGGATCCCGGGGTCTCCCGCCATCGCGGTGTTCCACACCGAGGACGGCGAGCTGTACGCCATCGACGACACGTGCACCCACCAGGACGCCTCGCTGGCCGACGGCTGGCTCGAAGGCTGCTTCGTCGAGTGCCCGCTGCACGCGGCGCTGTTCGACCTGCGCACGGGCGTGCCGAGCTGCCTGCCGGCGAAGGCCCCGGTGCGGACGTACACCGTGCTGGTCGACGACGGCGTCATCCACGTCCAGGGCGTGGCCCGCGAGGACGCCGCGTGAAGCGCGTCGCGGTCGTCGGCGCTTCGCTGGCCGGGGTCCGCGCCGCGCAGGAGCTGCGCGCGCAGGGCTACGACGGCGGCGTGGTGCTGATCGGCGAGGAAGCGCACCTGCCGTACGACCGGCCGCCGCTGTCCAAGGGTTTCCTGGCCGGGACGACCTCCCGCGCCGCGCTGGAGCTGCTCGACGCCGGCGACCTCGCGTCGCTGGCCCTGGACTTCCGCCTGGGCGTCCGGGCGACGTCCCTGGACCCGGCCGCCCGCCGGGTGCACCTCTCGGACGGCAGCTCGGTGCACGCGGACGGCGTCGTCATCGCCACCGGCGGCCGCGCGCGCACGCTGCCGGGCTTCGAGGGCGCCCACACGCTGCGGACCATCGACGACGCGCTGGCACTGCGGGCCGCGCTGGTCCCCGGGGTGCGCGTGGCGATCGTCGGGGCCGGGTTCATCGGCGCCGAGGTGGCCTCGACGTGCCGTTCCCTGGGTCTCGACGTGGTCGTCTTGGAAGCTCTGAACGCGCCTTTGGCCCCGGTGCTGGGCCCGGAGCTGGCGGCGGTCTGCACCCGGCTGCACGCCGACCACGGCACGGACCTGCGCTGCGGCGTCGCGGTCGCGAGCCTGTCCGAGTCCGGCGTCCACCTGGCCGACGGTTCCCTGGTACCGGCGGACGTGGTCGTGGTGGGCGTCGGCATGACCCCGGCCACGGACTGGCTGGCGGGCTCCGGCCTGACGACCGGCAACGGCGTCCACACGGACGCGGGCCTGGTGACGGACCTGCCCCAGGTGGTGGCGATCGGCGACGTCGCCCGCTACCACGCCGACGGTGTCGGACGGCGCCACGAGCACTGGACGAACGCGTCCGAGCAGGCCCCGGTCGCGGTGGGCAACCTCCTCGCCGGACGGACCGAACGCACGTACACGCCGAGCGGGTACGTCTGGTCGGACCAATACGCGGGCACGCTGCAGCTGGCCGGGCACCCGCGCCCGGACGACGCACTCACCTTCGTCGAGGGCGGCCCGGCGGACGAGTCGTTCGTGGCGACCTACCAGCGTGACGGCGTGACGGTCGGGGTGTTCGCGCTGAACAATCCGAAGCTCTTCAACCGCTTGAGGCGTCAGGCGTTGCGCCGCCCGGCCGCGGTCTGACCAAACCGCTCTCGAGCGCGACGCGCACCAGTCCCGCACGGCGCCGCTCACCGGTCTTGTCGCGGACGCGGTCGAGGTAGCTCCGCACCGTGCGGACCGAGACCGCGAGCCGCTCGGCGATCTGCACGTCCGTGTAGCCTTCCGCCACCAGCTGGAGGACCCGCCGCTCACGCGGCTTCAGTTCCTGTTCGCCGGCTTCGCGCGGCTCGGCGACCTCGGGCGGCGCGGCGGCCCCGGCGGGCACGTGGACCTCCCCGCGTGCCACGGCCCGGATCGCGCGGTCGATCCCGTCGGCTTCGACGTCCTTGCTCAGCACGCCGTGCGCCCCCGAGCGCAACGCGGCCAACGTCAGCTCCCCGGTCGCGCCGGCGCTGATGATCAGCACCCGGATGGCCGGATCCGCCGACCGGATCCGCGCCGTCGCGTCGATGCCCAGCAGGCCGGGCAGGAAGTGGTCCATCAGGATCACCTCGGGCCGGGTCTCCAGCGCGAGTGATACCGCGTCTTCCCCGTTCGCGGCCGTGCCCACGACCACGTGCCCGAACGCGCCCACGGCCTGGACCAGCGCCTGCCGGTAGAGCGGATGGTCTTCGACGATCAGCACCCGCACCGAAGGCCCCGCACCGGCGACCGGCTCGGCTGGCGGCTCGGCGACCACCGCGTCCGGCTGTCGCGCGGCGACCCAGAGCGCACGGAACCGTCCGATGTCCCCGCCGAGCGCGGCCACTACGGCTTCCAGCGCCGGCCAGGTCGGCAGGGCCGGATTCGTCAGCACGCGGTGCGCGGTGTCCCGGCTGACGCCGCCGCGCTGCGCGATCGTCCGCACGCCCGGCGCTCCGGCGCGCAGGTACACCTCGTGGAGTGCGTCGACGAGCCGCCGGTGCGCCCCTTCGGGGACGTCCGGCCTGCCGATGACGGCCACGGCCACCTCCTCGCCTGCGTCGGACCGAAACCGTCCGAATTCGTCAGAAGGTATGGCAATTATTACGGCCGATCGGCGATGATGACAAGACCCGCCGTCCGGAGGTGATGAGTTTGGACCCCGCCGCCGTGGCCGCGATCGCCGGTGGTTCCGGCCTGCCCGTGCTGATCTACGGCGTCGCGCGGATCGCCGACCGGGTGGTCTTCCTGATCGGCCTGCGCATGCTGCTGCGCCGGGCGAAACCGCGGGCGAGCGACGCGGTCCTGTCCGACTACATCACCCACCACGCCCCGCGCGCACTCCGCCGGAACGCCGCGCCGCCCTAGCGGGACAGTTCGTCCAGATCGGACTCCAGCCGGGCCCGCCAGGTCCAGCGGCGCTCGGTCGTGTCGGCCCCATCCGTCGACGGCGGGCCCAGCGGCAGGGCCGGGTCCTTGATCCCGAACGTCACCCGGTACGCGAGCACCGAAGCCGCCGTGCGGATCCAGGCGTCACCCGAAGTTCCCGACGGCGGGGCGACGCCGAGAGCGTGGCTGAACCACATCGGGAGCAGCGCGTTGGAGCCGAGCGCGTCGGTGATCCGGGTCCGCAGGCGGACCTGCAGGTCCTGCCACGCGCGCTCGGCCCGCTCCAGCTGCGGGACCACGCGCGCGTCGACCGCGTCGGCCTCCCGCAACGCGAGCCGGGCCTGCTCCGCGGCGTCGAAGGCCGCGGGGATCTCCTCGTCCAGCAGCGTGCGGCGCCGGGTGCTCAACGCGCGCAGCGACGACTCGGCGTCCCCGCGAGCGCGGGACCCGCGGTCCGTCGTGGCGAGGCGGCGGATGACGTCCAGCAAGTCGGCGTCGCAACGCGCGCCCGCTTCGCGCACGTCCCCCAGCCGCGCGATCTCCTGCTCGTGGCGGGCGCGCTGCTCCTTCGTCACCAGCTCCTTGTGCAGGTCGTCCCAGCGCGCGGCCTGCGCCGCCAGCGCGCGCGTCTCCGCACCGACGTCGTCGAGGTTCGCCTGCGGCACGCCGTCGGACACGCGCACCGCGCGCTCCAAGGCCTGCACCTGCTGGTGCAGGCGTTCGAGCTGCCGGCCGAGCTGGTCGATCCGGTGCTCCTGGGGCGCTCCGGGACCGAGGCGGTCGGCCAGGTCCGCGAACTCCTGGCGCAGCCCGGCGTCCCGGGCGTCGACGTCCTGGACGGCGGTGCGCAGCCCGTCGACGGCCGCGAACAGCTCGTCGAGGTCGCGGCGCGTGTCGTCGGCCGGCTCGGCGTAGTCGGCGTACTCCGCCTCGAAGTCGGGGTCGTCGCCGTAGGTGGCGTAGCCGCGCGTCACGGGATCCGGCTTTCCCGGACCAGGCCCGCGATCGCGCCCGCCGTCCCGAGCGCCGCCAGGATCGTGCTCACCACGTTCGCCGTGCTCGACGGCCACGGCAGCAACGCCACCACCAGGAACACCGCGGCCAGCGTGCCCGCCCAGGCCGCCCGCGTCCGCTCGCGCAGCACCGCCGGCACCTTCCGGACGGGCGCGAACCCGACCCACATCCCGGCCGCGAACAGCGGGACCAGCAACGGCAGCCACCCGGGCGACAGCACGCCGAACAGCACGAGCGCGGCCGAGACCAGCCCGGCGAGCACCGGGCCGGCCGCGAAGAACACGACCGCGCGCTGCGTCGCCGCGTGGCGGGCGCCGAGTTCCGCCGCCACCAGCCGGTGGACGGCCTCGTCGTGGTCCGCCTCGGCGTCCAGCAGCCGGACGGCCGCCGCCACGAGCCGGTCCATCGGCTCGGCGTCCTCGGCACCGGGCTCCGGCGCCGTGTCGAGCCGGCCCGCCAGGTCCTGCTTGAGCCGGCCCACGCGCGCCGCCGCCTGGTCCCGGTCGTGCTGGGCTGGAGTCGTCACGCGAACACTTTAAGTGCCACCACCGTCACATCCGGCCAATGCGGCCGGTGAGTCTCACAGGTCGCCCAGGGCCGTGACCGGCGACTCGACGCAGTCCGCGACGAACCGCAGGAACCCGCCCGCCGTGCCGCCGTCGCAGACGCGGTGGTCGAACGCCAGCGTCAGCTCGCAGACCTTCCGCACGGCCAGCTCGCCGCCGACCACCCACGGCCGGTCGATGATCCGGCCGATGCCGAGGATCGCGGCCTCGGGGTGGTTGATGATCGCCGCCGAACCGTCGACGCCGAAGACGCCGTAGTTGTTGACCGTGAACGTGCCGCCGGTCAGGTCGGCCGGCGCGAGCTTGCCGTCGCGCGCGGTGCGGGCGCGGTCGCCGATCGCCGCCGACAGGTCCCGCGTCGACAGCTCACCGGCATCGCGCACGACCGGCACCATGAGCCCGCGCCCGGTCTGCGCGGCGAACCCGAGGTGGATGCCGCGCAGCAGCACGATCTCGTCGCCCTCGACGCGCGAGTTCAGCTCCGGGTACTTCTTCAGGCCCGCCACGGCGAACCGCGCGATCAGCCCGAGCAGGCTGACGGGACGGTCCGTCTTGGCGTTCAGGGCCACCCGCGCGGCGACCAGCTCGGTCGCGTCGACGTCCACCCAGACCGTGGCCTCGGGGATCTCGCGCCGCGACGCCGTGAGCTTGTCGGCGACGACCTTGCGGACGCCGGTGAGCGGGATCCGGCGCTCGCCGTCTTGCTGCGCGGGCTTGTTCAGCAGCGCTTCGACGTCGGCGCGGCGGATGATCCCGTCCGGGCCGGTGGCGGTGACCTTCGCGAGGTCGATCCCGTTGTCCGCGGCCATCTTCCGGACGAACGGCGAGATCACGCCGGGCGCCTTGGCTTTCACGACGGCCTTCACGACGGGCGCTTCCCCACGCCGGGCGCGCTTGCGGCGGGTCGTCGGCGCGGTGCCGTAGCCGATGAGGACGTTGCCGCTGCCCGATGACGTGGTCGACACTGTGACGCCGGGCTCGGCGAACCCGCCGACGCTCAGCAGCGGCGCGCCGACCGGCAGCAGCTGCCCGGGTTCGCCGTGCAGCGCGGACACGACACCGGCGAACGGCACGGGCACCTCGACCGCGGCCTTCGCCGTCTCGACCTCGACGACGATCTGGTCGATCTTGACCGTGTCCCCGATCTTGACGTGCCAGTTCAGGATCGCCGCCTCGGTCAGGCCCTCGCCGAGGTCCGGCAGCAGGAAGTCAGGCACCGGCCACCACCGGCGTGTCGGCCCACTGCAGCCGGGCGATCGTGTCGAGGATCCGGTCGACGTCCGGCAGCTGGTGACGCTCCAGCTTCGGCGCCGGGAACGGGATGTCGAGGCCGGTCACGCGCAGCACCGGCGCGTGCAGCTGGTGGAAGCACTGCTCCGTGACGCGAGCGACGACCTCGGCGCCGTAACCGCCGAAGCCGGCGGCCTCGTGCACCACGACGGCGCGGCCGGTGCGGCGCACCGAAGCCGTCACGGTCTCGTCGTCGAACGGGCTCAGCGACCGCAGGTCGACGACCTCGACGTCCCAGCCCTCGTCCTTCGCGGCTTCGGCGGTCTCCAGCGCGGTGGCGACCATCGGGCCGTACGCGATGAGCGTGACGTCCTTGCCGCTCCGGCGGACCACGGCCTTGTCCATGCCGGGACCGCTGCGCGTGAAGCTCACCTCTTCGCTCGACCAGTAGCGGCACTTCGGCTCGAGGAAGACGACCGGGTCCGGCGAGTCGATGGCGTCGCGGAGCAGGTCGTAGGCGTCCTGCGCGGTGCCCGGCGTGACGACGCGCAGGCCCGGCGTGTGCGTGTAGTAGGCCTCGCTGGAGTCGCAGTGGTGCTCGACGCCGCCGATCCCGCCGGCGTAGGGGATGCGGATGACCATCGGCAGCGAAAGCGCGCCGCGGGTGCGGTTGCGCAGCTTCGCGACGTGCGAGGTGATCTGCTCGAACGCGGGGTAGGCGAAGGCGTCGAACTGCATCTCGACGACCGGGCGGAAGCCGCCCATGGCCATCCCGACGGCGAACCCGACGATGCCGGCCTCGGCGAGCGGGGTGTCGAAGCAGCGGTCCTCGCCGAAGTCGGCGGTGATGCCGTCGGTGACCCGGAAGACGCCGCCGAGCGCGCCGACGTCCTCGCCGAACACGACCACGTTGTCGTCGTCCTTGAGCGCGTCCCGCAGGGCGGCGTTGAGCGCCTGCGCCATCGTGGTCGTCATCAGGCCTCCAGCTCGGCTTTGAGGGCAGCCCGCTGCATCTCGAGGTGGCGGGTCGGCTCGGCGTAGACGTGGTCGAACAGCGACAGCGGGTCCAGCTCGGGCTCGGCGTTGAGCGTGTCGCGGACGGTCTGGGCGAAGTCCTCGGCGTCCGTGCGGATCTGCTCGATCTCGTTGTCCTGCAGGGCGTTCCGCGCCTTGAGGTAGGTCTCGAGCCTGGTGACCGGGTCGGCTTCGCGCCACTTCGCGACTTCGGCGGCGTCGCGGTAGCGGGTGGCGTCGTCGGCGTTGGTGTGGGCGTCGATGCGGTAGGTGTGGGCCTCGACGAGGACCGGGCCGCGGCCTTCGCGGGCGTGCCGGACGGCGTCGTCGAGGACGCTCAGCACCGCGACGGCGTCGTTGCCGTCGACCTGCTCCGAGCGCATGCCGTAGCCGATCCCCTTGTACGCCAGCGCGGGCGCGGCGCTCTGCTTCTCGAACGGCACGGAGATCGCGTAGCGGTTGTTCTGCACGAAGAACACCACGGGCGCCTTGAAGACGGCGGCGAAGTTGAGCGCCTCGTGGAAGTCGCCTTCACTGGTGGCGCCGTCGCCGATGAGCGCGAGCGCGACGCCGTCCTCACCGCGTCGCCGCATCGCGTGCGCGAGGCCGGTGGCGTGCAGGGTCTGCGTCGCGAGCGGAGTGCACTGGGGCGCGACGCGCGTCTCGGCGGGGTTGTAGCCGCAGTGCGCGTCGCCGCGAAGCAGCGTCAGGACTTCGCCGGGCTTCAGGCCGCGCGCGATGAGGGCGACGGAGTCGCGGTAGGTCGGGAAGAGCCAGTCCTGCTTGCTCAGGGTGAGCGCGGCGGCGACCTGGCAGGCCTCCTGGCCGGCGCTGGAGGGGTAGACGGCGAGGCGGCCCTGCTTGGTGAGCGCGGTCGCCTGGACGTCGAACCGGCGGCCCAGGACCATCAGCCGGTAGGCCTCCTTGAGCCGCGCTTCGGCCGGCTCGCGGTAGCCGCCTTCCTGGTCGGCACGCGTCCCGTCCTCGGCGACGAACCGCACCGGCGACGCGGACGGCAGCAGGGTTTCCGTCGCCATGACGCACACCACCTCTCGCAGACATATGATGCTCAGATGGTGGTTCTCGGCGGTGTTGTGTACAAGGGTTGCGCGAAATGAGCGACAAACAGTCTTTTCTGGGCGCCTACGGTGACCAAACGTCTTTTCCGGATCCGGCGCAGGGCGCTCACCCGGGACGGACGGTCGCGCCGCTGGACGACATCGACCGCGCGATGCTGGCGGAGCTGTCGGCCGACGGCCGCTTGGCGGTCCGGGCGCTGGCGGAGCGCCTGCACATCTCGCGCACGAACGCGTACGCGCGGCTGGAGCGCCTCATGGCGGAGGGCGTCATCACGGGCTTCGGCGCCCGCATCGACCCGCGCCGCGCGGGCCTGGGCACGTCGGCGTACATCATGGTGACGGTGGAGCAGACGTCCTGGCGCACGATGGCCACGGACCTGCACGAGATCCCGTACGTCGACCACGTCACCCTGGTAGGCGGCGACTTCGACATCCTGCTGCTGGTCCGGACCCCGGACAACACGACGTTGCGCGACGTGGTCCTGGAGCGCCTCCAGGCCCTGGACGGCGTCCGCTCGACGAGGACGTGGCTGATCTTCGAGGAACTCCCCGGCTCAGTCCTGGCCTGACCTGCGGGTTCAGTCGAAGTCGTACTCGTCCGGTCGCGGTTTCCACTCATCCGGGGCGTAGGCGACACCATCCAGCGTGCATCCGACGAACCGGACGTCCTCACTGAACGTGACGTCCTCGAAGTCGGTATTGCCGCTGAACTCGACGTTGATGAACCACCCGTCGCGGGCGAAAGTCACCTCGACGAACCGCGCGTCACGCCCGAAATCAACGCCGGGCAGGTACACCTCGTCCGCGAATTCCGCCTGCGCGAAGTCCGCACCACCTTCGAAGACAGCCTCGCTGAGGATGACCTTCCCGGCGAACTTCGTCTTGTCGAAGCGTGCCGCGCCCTGGAACCGGGCACGGCGGAACACCGTCGCGCCGAAGAACGCGGCTTCGTCGAAGCGCGCGTCGGCGAGGAAAGCGACGTTGTCAAACCGGGTGCTGTCCGAGAACTCCGCCTCGGCAAACCAGGCTTCGCCGGCGAACACGGCGTTGTCGAACCGAGTGCTACTCCGGAACTTGATGCCCAGCAGTGAGGTCTGCCCGACGAACCGCGCCCGCGCGAAGTTCGCGTTCCGCAACGAGCAGTCGTGCAGTTTCAGGTCCATCAGCACGGCGCCGCTGAGGTCGAGGTCGAGCCCCGCCCAGAACCGGCTCCCGTCACCATCACCGGGCGCGAGGTGGCCGGTGAGGATCTGCTGGGCGGTCATCCTGACTTCCCGCTCCTGCAGACATGCGCGATATTCCGCGCCGTGAGCGTCGTCGACCGGAAGGTCCTCCGGAGGGTCGTAAGGCATGCGCAGATAAGCGCTGATCACGTTGGCGATGGTCTGCCGCTGGGCGGGGTTGTCCTGAGCCAGCCGCTCCAGGGCGTAAAGCCCGGCCAGGCGCACTGGCGCTTTGTCCGAGCCGAGCTGCTCGACGGCCTTGAGGTAGAGATCGCTGATCCGCCGTTCTTCTGCGTCGTGGCGGACATCCGCGTTGGACTGTTCGCGCAGGACGAGGTCATGGCGTTTCGTCGCCGCGTCTTGTTCCGCAGTTTGCTGCCGTCGCGCGCCGAGCAACAGCGCGATCATCCCGCCGGCGCCCAGCACGATCGTGCCGACGGTTCGGACACTCTCCAGACGCGCCTTGTCGGCATCGGTTCCTTGACCGTAGAGCGACAACAACAACCAGCACGCCGCGGCCGCGATCAGCAGTAGCACGACCGCGGAAAACGCGATCGTCCGATTCGACAGGATCCGGTTTCCTCCTTGGAGATCCCCCATCGTTCCAGGGTCGCACTCTTCCCGGCGAGCACGGAAAATTCCGTTCGATCGGCCGATACGGTCACCATCCGTAAGATCGCCGCCATAGCGATCGACTTGGAGAACTGCCCGGTCACGCTCATCCACGTCCAGGCCATCGCCGAGCAACTGCTGCACCCTGAGCCGGAGTCCGATCACGGAGGGTCGGCTCGCGCACCCGGACAGTCGGCTCGCGTACCTGGAGGGTCGGCTACGTGAAGTCCCACTCCAGGACCACCTGGCGGCCCGTCCCCGCTCCGCCGGCGCGGCGGTACGTCGCCTGGGCCGCGGCGTTGTCCTCCTCCGTCACCACCCACATGTCGTAACACCCCCGCGAACGGGCCAGCGCGGCCAGCTCCGTCACCAAGGCCGAGCCGAGGCCGCGACCCTGGAACGACGGGGAGACACCCAGCTCGTACAGGAACATCTCCGTCCCCTTGTCCGGGTGCGTCATCTCGACGCCGGTCACCATGCCCACCGGGACGTCGTCGACGTACGCGATCAGCAGGTGGTGACCCTCCGACGCGAGGATCGCTCAAGAGCCGCCGAAACCGGCGGGTCGTCGAAGAGGTCGGCGGCGGCCAGCGCCGGCTCGGCCGTCGTGATGCGGCGGATGTCCATCCGGCCATCCTGGCAAACAGCTGAGCCTCCGCGGGCAGAACGGCTGCCCCCGCGCACCCTTGACCCGGCCCGACCTGCGCGGTAATGGGGTGCCGCCCACCGGACGACTCTTATTTTATGGCGAGAATTAACGAAGAGCGTACCGGCCGGAAACTATTGACGCCGTCCCCTTTGCCCGGTGAGGATCGGCCGGTCCGCCGCCCTCGCAGAATGGACCAGACCATGGCCGGAAGATCACGCGCGTGGTCGCGTGCGCGTCGAAGTTCGCTCGTCACGCTGATGAGCCTGAGCCTGCTCGGCGGGGTCGCGCAGGCGGCACCGCTGCAGGCCCAGGCCGCACCGGCACAGCCCGTCATCGGCAAGCCCGCCCTCGACAAGGACGGCTGCGCCAAGATCGAGAAGACCCTGCCGACCCTCGCGGACTGGCCCAAGGTCGACAGCCAGCTCAAGGGTAAGGCCGGTGACGAGGCCCGCATCGCCCAGATCCTCTCGGGGATGACCCTCGAGGAGAAGGTCGGGCAGATGACGCAGCCCGAGATCACCTCGATCACCCCCGACGAGGTCCGCCAGTACGCCATCGGCACCGTCCTCAACGGCGGCGGCGCGTGGCCCGGCGCCAACAAGCACGCCACCCAGCAGGACTGGCTGAACCTCGCCGACTCCTACTGGAACGCCTCCAAGACCAGCCGCACGAAGATCCCCGTCATCTGGGGCATCGACGCCGTGCACGGCAACAACAACGTCTACGGCGCCACCGTCTTCCCGCACAACATCGGCCTCGGCGCGGCGCACGACCCGTGCCTGGTCCGCGACGTCGCCGGCGCCACCGCCCGCCAGGTCCGCTCGACCGGCCAGGACTGGGCGTTCTCGCCGACGCTGGCCGTCGTCCAGGACGACCGCTGGGGCCGCACCTACGAGGGCTTCTCCGAGGACCCGCGGATCACGCGCTCCTACGGCTACGAGGACATCAACGGCCTCCAGGACGGCGCCACCAGCCGCATCGGCTACAACGGCGTGATCGCCACCGCCAAGCACTTCATCGGTGACGGCGGCACGGCCAAGGGTCAGGACCAGGGCGTCAACCCGTCGTCCGAGGCCGACATGATCAACCTCCACGGCCAGGGCTACTACGGCGCGCTCGCCGCCGGCTCCCAGACCGTGATGGTGTCGTTCAACAGCTGGACCAACCCGGACCTCGGCATCAACGAGGGCAAGCTGACCGGCAGCAGCAAGGCGATGAACGAGATCCTGAAGGGCAAGATCGGCTTCGACGGCCTGGTCGTGTCCGACTGGAACGCCATCGGTCAGGTCCCCGGCTGCACGAACTCCTCCTGCCCGCAGGCCATCAACGCCGGCATCGACGTCGTGATGGTGCCCGCGGACTGGAAGGCGTTCATCACCAACACCGTCGCCCAGGTGCAGAGCGGCCAGATCCCGATGTCGCGCATCGACGACGCCGTGACCCGCATCCTGCGCGTCAAGATCCGTGACGGCATCTTCGAGTCGCAGAAGCCGTCCGACCGCTCCTACGCCAACTCGGACGAGGCGCTGAAGGACAACTGGCTGGCCCGCGACGCGGCCCGCGAGTCGCAGACGCTGCTGAAGAACAACGGCAACGTGCTGCCCCTCAAGCCGAAGTCCAAGGTCCTGGTGGTCGGCAAGAGCGCCGACAACATCTCGAACCAGACCGGCGGCTGGACGCTGAGCTGGCAGGGCACCGGCAACACCAACGCCGACTTCCCCAACGCCACCTCGATCCTCACCGGCATCAAGCAGGACCTCGGCGACGCCAACGTCACCTTCGACGCCACCGGCACGGTGGACCCGAAGGGCTACGACGCCGTCATCGCCGTGATCGGTGAGACGCCGTACGCCGAGGGTGTCGGCGACCTGACCCGCAAGACCCTCGAGGCCTCGAAGCTCTACCCCGAGGACGCGGCCGTGCTGGACAAGGTCAGCGGCAAGGGCACCCCGGTCGTCACCGTCTACGTCGGCGGACGTCCGCTCTACATGAACCACGAGATCAACCGCTCGGACGCGTTCGTCGCGGCCTGGCTGCCCGGCACCGAGGGCGGCGGCGTCGCCGACATGCTCGTCAAGGGCAAGGACGGCACCGGCTACCAGGGCACGCTGTCCTACTCGTGGCCGAAGAGCGCGTGCCAGTCGCCGCTCAACCCGTGGTCCCCGGACTACGACCCGCTGTTCAAGCTGGGCTACGGCCTCAAGACCGGCCAGCGCGTCACCATCGGCCAGCTGGACGAGACCCCCGGCCCGGCGACCTGCGGGTCCACCGGTGGCGGCGGGACGGCGACCGAGGACCTGTCGATCTTCGACCGGACCGACGTCGCCCCGTACAAGAGCTTCATCGGCTCGGCGGAGAACTGGGGCGGCACCGAGATCGGCCCGGACGGCACCGCCGCGCACAGCGAGATCAACACCGTCCCGACGGACGTCAACGTGCAGGGTGACGGCCTGAAGACGACCTGGACCGGCACGGGTGCCGCCCAGCTCTACCTCCAGAACCCGGCGGGCACGGACGACCTGCGCAGCTACCTGAACGCGGACGGGGCGCTGGAGTTCGACACCGTCGTGCAGCAGGCACCGGTCAACCGGACGGTGATCAGCATGCACTGCGTCTACCCGTGCTTCTCCGAGGTGAACGCGACGAAGCTGTTCACCGACCTGGCGGGCGGCGCGAAGACGACGGTCAAGATCCCGTTGTCCTGCTTCAACAACGGGCTCGACTTCGAGCACATCAACACCCCGTTCCTGGTCTACACCGACGCCGCGTTCCAGGCGTCGTTCGCGAACGTGCGGTGGGTCCCCAACGGGGCCAAGGATCCCGATGCGAGACCTTGTTCGAGCTTGACCTGACGACCGGCCGGGCCGGGAGCGGAATCCGCTCCCGGCCCGGCCCGTTTCCGCCACGATGAAGTGATGACCACCGACGCGATCGCGCTCGCCGACGAACTCCTCGACGTCCTGGGCACCTACATGCCGCTCGAAGCGACCTTCGTCGGCATCGAAGGCCACGACGCCGAGCTGACCGATCCCGGCGAAGCCGCCCACGCACGGCTGCGAGCACGGGCCGCGGACGTCCTGGCCCGGGCGCGAGCCTCGGAAGACGACGATCGCGTCACGCTGGGCGTCGTCGTCCAGCAGGCCGAGGCCATTCTCACCCAGCTCGACGCGCGGGTCGTGGAGTTCACCCTGGCCGATCCGATGTTCGCCGTCGGCATCAGCCACCTCTCCTTCCTGCCCCAGCTCACGCCGTCGGGCGAGCAGGGCGCGGCCGACTTCCGGGCCCGGCTGGCCGCCCTGCCCGCGCTCTACGAAGCTCTCGCCCAGCGGCACCGCGACGGCCTGGAGGCCGGCCGGACGCCGGTCGAGCGGATGGTCGGCAACGCCGTCGCGTTCCTCGATCGCTTCCTCGCGCAGGAGACGCCGTTCCCGGGCCACGAGCAGCTCGTCGCCGACGTCGTGCGGCCCGCGCTGACGCGCTACCGCGAGGTGCTCACGACCGAGATCGCCGGGCACGGCCGGCCAGACGAGCGGCCCGGGCTCTGCTGGCTCGAAGACGGCGAAGCGACGTACGCGGCCCTGGCCCGGATGCACACGACCACCGACCACACGCCCGCGGAGCTGCACCAGCTCGGCCTGGACGTCCTGGCGGGGCTCGATGCCGAGTACGCCGAGCTCGGCGAGCGCGTCTTCGGGCTGACCGAGCCGGCCGAGGTGCGCCGCCGGCTGCGGACCGACGAGAGCCTCCGCTGGCGCGACGCCGAGGAGATGCTCGACACCGCCCGCGCCGCCGTCGCCCGCGCGACCGCCGCGGCGCCGGGCTGGTTCCCGCGGATGCCGGCCGCCGAGTGCGTCGTGCGCGCCGTCCCGGACGCGGACGCGCCCGTCGCCGCCCCCGCGTACTACCTGCCGGGCGCGCCCGACGGCTCGCGGCCCGGCGCCTACTTCACCAACACCCACGAGGTGCGCACGCGGGACCGGTTCATCGCCGAGACCGTCGCGTTCCACGAAGCCGTGCCGGGGCACCACTTCGAGGTCTCGCTGGCGCAGGAGCTGACCGGGCTCCCGCAGCTGCGCCGGATCGCGCCGGTGACCGCCTACAGCGAGGGCTGGGGGCTCTACACCGAGCGGCTGGCCGACGAGATGGGCTTGTTCTCCGGCGACGTCATGCGCCTCGGCATGGTGGCCGAGGACTCCGTCCGCGCCGCGCGGCTGGTGGTCGACACCGGCCTGCACGCGCTGCGCTGGACACGCGAGCAGTGCGTTGACTTCCTCCGCACGCACACGGTGCTCAGCGAGGTCGAGGTGCAGTCCGAGACCGACCGGTACATCGAGTGCCCCGGGCAGGCGCTGGCCTACATGACCGGCCGGCTGGAGATCGTCCGCCTGCGCCGGTTCGCCGAGGAGACGCTCGGGGACGCCTTCGACATCAAGGAGTTCCACGGGGTCGTGCTCGGCAGCGGGCCGGTGCCGCTGAAGGTGCTGGACGACGTCGTCCGCGCCTGGGTCGCCTCCGCCTGATCAGTGCTGCGCGCCGTAGGACTTCTGGCACGGGTAGCCGTCGCCGGTGGCCGACCAGCTCGCCGGGTAGCCGTTCTGCGCCCACGCCGCGTAGGCCTGGGCGTAGGTGTAGCCGCGGGAGTACAGCCACTGGCACGGCGTCTGGCTGCCCGAGTTGGTGATGGAGATCCACGGCTGGGCGTTGTACCAGCTCGGCTGGGCGTACCACTGGCTCGTCACCGCGACGCCCGGGCTCTTCGGCTGGACGTAGACGGTCTGCGGCGCCGGCACGACGACCGTCTGGGGCACGGGCGCGGTGACCGTCGGGGTGCTGGGGGCCGTGACGGTCGCCGTCACGGCCGGGGCCTGGGCCGGGCTGCCGGCGAGCGTGCGCCCGGGAAGCCCGCACGCGGCCAGGGCGAGCACCGCGGAAAGCGCCGTCACGGCGCGGAGAATACGCATGGTCCTGCTCATTTCGTCCGGGTCATGTGACTGCCGGTGAGAACGCCGCCGGAAACGGTGTAGGAACCGGAAAATACGCGGGTGCTGCCGTCGGCCTGAATCGCGGAAAGCACGACGTACACGGTGTTCCCGCGGACGTCGGTGACGGTCAGCGTGTCCCACGACGTCGTCGAGAAACCGTTGACGTACTTGGTGTACCCGCCGCTCCCGGCGATGCGGCTGCCACCGAGCGACCACGCCGTGGTGAAATCACGGCGGTTCAGCGCGTCGTAGTAGGAGATCACCGTCTGGGCCGCCGACGGGTCCACCGGCGCGACGTAGACCGGCGGCTGCTGGACGTAGACCGTTTGCGGTGCGGGCACAGCAATGACGCTGGTCGTCGCCGCCTGCGGGGTCACCGCGACCGGGACCGGCACGCCCGCCACGGGCACGCCGCAGGCCGCGGCACCGATCAGGAGCAGGGCGCCGACGAGAATTCCGGTGGGTTTCATGGGAAATCAGCTTCTTCCGTGTTCGCCACCCCAGGAATCGGCCGCCCGCGGAATTCTGCAACAGTTTCCGGAGAACGCGACCCAAGCGTTATCCCGTTGGATTCAGACGTTCTGCCGCGTGATGTCGTAGGCCGTCATCGCGGCGGCCAGGTGCCGCGCGTCGGCGGCTCGCGTCGCGTCGAACCCGGTGATCAGCTGGATCCGGCCGAGGCGGTAGGTGAGCGTGTTGCGGTGGATGCTCAACGCGCTCGCCGCTTCGCCTCGGTTGTAGCCCGAGACGACGAACGCGCGCAGGGCGTCGATCAGGTGCGGGTGGTCTTCGAGCGGGTCCAGCACCCGCGCGAGGGCGTCGCGCGCCGGGCCCGGGCGGGCGAGCTGGTACTCGATGGCGAGGTCGGCCAGCCGGTAGAGCCGCGCGGGCCGGCGCAGGTTTTCCGCCAGGGCCAGCACTTCCACGGCTTCGGCGTGCGCGGCCGGGATGCCGGCGTGGGTCTCCGCCCGCGCCGCGGCGGCGGTGCAGGGCCGGCCGCAGATCCGGTCGACCCGCGCGGCGACGGCGTCCACCGGGACGCCGTCCGGCACGAGCAGCACCCCGCCGTCACCCTTGAAGGTCACCAGGACCGCACTGTCCACATCGGACCGGACCGCGCGGAAGAGGTCCGTCGCCGCCCGGGAACCGGCCGAAGCGGGCAGCGCGGGCAGGTGGAACACGACGACGTCGTAGCCCGGCGGCAGCTCGCGGTGGCGCACCGGACGGCCGGCGAGCAGGCTCGACGCGAGGTTCTGCCGGTCCTCGCGCTGTTCCCAGTCGAGGTCTTCGCGCTCGCGCAGGTACGCCTCGGCGACGCGCGGCATCACCTCGCCGAGGAAATCGAGCATCCGCGCGCCGAGCAGCGCCCGGTCGCCGGTCAGCCGTTCCCACGCGACGCTCGCGGCGAGCGGGTAGATCTTCAGGACGGCTTCGAGCGGCAGGCCGTCGCGGGCCCGCTCGGCGCCCCAGGCGATCGGCAGGGCCAGCTCGTCGTCGGTCGGGCGCCGGCCTTCGGCGACGGTGGTCAGGAACAGCTCGAACACCGCGGTCGCGTTGGCGACCAGGTCACCCGCCAGCACACTCGCGGGCAGCAGCCGGTATTCGGGGATCTCGGCCGCGCAGCGAGTGATCATCGCGCTGGCGATCTCACCCGATCGAGGGAACAGCTCGGCCACGGAATCCATGCCACATTGTCACCATGCACAAACGGCCACGGCAACTTTCTGCGCGTTCTGCCAGCAGACAGCCCTGATCTTGTGCCGCATTCTGTGCAGAGCAACCAGACTGAAGGGACTTCGCAATGGCGCGGGGAACAAAACGATGGCTGGCCGGGCTCGGGATCGCGAGCCTGCTCGCCCTGGGCTTGGCGGCACCGGCCCAGGCCGCGAGCGGCGGCAACAACGACTTCGGCTGCCGTCCGAGCGCCGCGCACCCGAACCCGGTCGTGCTGCTCCACGGCACCTTCGCCACCTACTACGAGGACCTCAACTTCCTGCAGGCCGACCTGGCCGCCCGCGGCTACTGCACGTTCTCGCTGACCTACGGCGCCTACCCGCAGTTCCCGTTCGTGGGCGGCCTCAAGCCGGTCGCGGAGTCGTCGGCAGAGATCAAGAACTACGTCGAGAAGGTCCGCGCGGCCACCGGCGCGGCCAAGGTCGACGTCGTCGGGCACTCCGAAGGCGGCCTCCAGTCGATCTACCTGGCCAAGATGCAGGGCATCCAGAGCGAGATCGGCAAGGTCGTCGCGATCGCGCCGCCGACCCACGGCGCCAACGCGTCCGGGCTGCTGACGCTGGCCTACACGCTGCTCGGCAAGAGCACGTGGGACAACGTCGTCAAGACGATCGGCCTGCCGATCTTCGCCGACGAGCTGGACGGCGGCGCCGCGATCGTCGCGCTCAACACCGGGCCGGTCGCCCAGCCCGGCATCGACTACACGATCATCACCTCGCGCTACGACGAGCTGGTCACCCCGACCGAGACGTCGTTCATCCGCGAGCCCGGCGTGCACAACCGCTACGTCCAGGACTCCTGCCCGTTCGACCCGGTCGGGCACATCGGCGAGGCCTACGACCTCAACGTCTGGCACCTGGTCCGCAACGCGCTCGACCCGGCGCACGCCGCGCCGATCCGGATCTGCGCGGTGGGCTCGCCCGGATGACCTGGCCCCGCTACGACGGCCCCGGGGACCTCGCGGCGATCGAGGCCGTCCCGCTCGAGGATCGCGGCCTGCCGGAGAGCACGTACGAGCTGCTCCGGCAGGCCGGGAGCCGGTTCGCCGAGCGTCCGGCGCTGACGCTCCTGCCGTCGGGTGAGGCGTGGGAGCACGCGGAGACCTGGACGTACGGCGACCTGCTCGCGCGCGTCCACCGGATCGCGAACGTGCTCACCGACCTGGGCGTCACCCGGCGGGACGCGGTCGCGCTGCTCGCGCCCAACAGCGGCGACGTCTTTGCGGCGACGCTGGCGGCCCAGGCCGTCGGCATCGCCGCGCCGGTCAACCCCGGCCTCGCGCCGCACCAGGTGCGGGAGCTGCTCGAGACGTCCGGCGCGCGCCTGGTCATCGCGGCCGACCCGGACCTGGACGTCGGCCGCCCGGTCCTCTCGCTCACGGAGCTGGCGGCACGCGCCGACGCCGCCGATCCGGTCCGGCTGCACGCCGAGCCGCCTCGGGGTACAGACTTCGCGGGCTACTTCCACACCGGCGGTTCCACCGGCACGCCGAAGATCGCCGTGCACACCCAGGCCGGCGAGGTCGCCATGGCCTGGACGCTCGCCGCGTCGACCGGCGACGACGACCTCGTGCTGCTCGCCGCGCTCCCCCTGTTCCACGTCAACGCGCTGCTCGTGACCGGGCTGGCGCCGCTGTTCAAGGGCCAGCACGTCGTCTGGGCGGGCCCGCTCGGTTACCGCGACCCGGCGCTGTACCCGGTGTTCTGGCGGATCGTCGAGCGCTACCGGATCGGCGCGATGTCCGCGGTGCCGACGGTCTACGCCGTGCTCGCGCACCTGCCGGTCGACGCGGACATCTCCAGTCTCACGTTCCCGATCGTCGGCGCGGCGCCGCTGCCCGCGGCGGTACGACGGCAGTGGCGCGAGCGCACCGGCACCGAACTGGTCGAGGGCTACGGCCTGACCGAGGGCACCTGCGCGTCCGCCCGCGGTTTCTTGGAATGTCACAGCCCCGGAGTGTCGCGGCCCGGCACGGTCGGGCAGCGGATGCCGTACCAGGAGGTCAAGGCCGTCCGGATCGACGGCGACGGCTGGACCGACCTGCTCCCCGGCGAGACGGGCGTGCTCGTGATCCGCGGCCCGAACGTCTTCCCCGGCTACCTGCGCGACGGCGAGCCGGACCCGGCGGGCAAGGTCGTCGACGGCTGGCTCGACACGGGTGACCTGGGCAGCGTCGACGCCGAGGGGTTCATCCGGCTGGCCGGCCGCGCGAAGGACCTGATCATCCGCGGCGGCCACAACATCGACCCCGCGACGATCGAGGAGGCGCTGCTGACGCACCCGGCGGTGTCGGCCGCGGCCGCCATCGGACGCCCCGACCGGCACTCGGGCGAGGTCCCGGTGGTCTACGTAACCCTGCACGCCCCGACACCCTCCGCCGAGTTGCTGGAGTGGGCGGCCACGCGGGTCCCCGAGCGCGCGGCCGTCCCGAAGGCCGTCCACGTCGTCCCGGAGATCCCGCTGACGGCAGTGGGCAAGCAGTACAAACCGGCCCTGCGCCAGGACACCCTGCGCCGGGTGGCCGAGGCCGAGGTCGCCGCCCTGGACCTCGACGCCAAGGTGACAGTCGAGCTGGACCGCGACGAACCCGTGGTGGTCATCGCCGCGCCGCCCTCGGCGCCGCTCGCCACGGCCCTGGACGCCTACGCCTTCCGCTGGCGCTGGGGGTCGTGAGTGTTCAGGGCGGTTAGAACCGCCCTAAACACTCACGACCGGTTAGCCGAGGCCGATGGCGAAGACGTGCAGGTTCGCGTCGGTCGGCAGCGTGACCGACGCGATCTGCTTGCCCGCCGGGGCGTCGAACGGCGCCGTCGCGTAGACCGACGCGCCGCCGCCCGGGCCGCCCGGCTGGTTGCGGTGGTCGGCGCGCGCGACGAGCGTGTTGCCGAACACCGGATCGGTGCCGCCGCCCGGGAACACCCAGTCACCGAAGGACAGGTCGGCCTGCCCGGTGGTGCCGTCGGTGAAGGTGACCGTGGCCTTGGCCTGGTGGTCGCCGTTCGACGCCGTGCCGATGAACGACAGCCGCGTCCCCGACAGCCGGACCGTCTGCCCGGCCGGGACGACGTTGTCCGGACGTCCGGCCGGCGCGGCCGGCCACACGAACGACGTGCCCACGGCCTGCGACGTCTTGCCGCCGACCAGGCCCGCCGCGGCCAGCGCCTCCCGGGACAGGCTGTTCCCGGCGCCGTCGATGTCCGCCGAGCCGACGTCGCCGTCGTCCGAGATGCCGACGTTCGAATACGCGGCCGTGAGCCCGCCCTTCGGCGCGACCAGCACGATCACCGAGCCGGGCACCGACGTCGAGCCGCCCCGGACGGTCACCGGGACCTGGTAGTAACCCTCGGGTGTCCCGGCGGCCACCGAAACCGTCAGCTTCGCGGTGCCGCCGCCGGTCCGGTCGTCGAGCCGGAGCTGCCGCGGCCCCGCGACCTTCAGGCCGGCCGGCGCCTTCGTCGTGACGTCCAGCGTGCGGTCGTGCCCGCCGAGCCGTTGCGCACTGACCGTGGCCTCGCCCGTGCTGCCCGGTTCGACGACGACCTGGTTGGTCGCCGACGCCAGGAACGGCTTCTCGTTGTCCTGGTAGGACGGTGGCGCCGAGTTCGCCGCCCACCGCTTGTCCGGAGTGGACTGCAGGGAGAAGTCCAGCCGGGCGCCGTCGCGGACCGTGTTCGCGGGCAGGTACGTGCGGTCCCAGTCGCGGCCGTTCAACGACAGGTCGTGGACGTACGGGGTGCCCGAAGACGCCTTCGGTGCGCGGATGTCGATCGTCCGTCCATTCGGGAGGGACAGCACCGCGCGCTCGAACAGCGGGCTGTGCACGACCAGGTCCGGCGTGCCCGGCGTGGCCGGGTAGATGCCGAGCGCGGCCCAGACGTACCACGACGACTGCGCGCCGAGGTCGTCGTTGCCCGGTTCGCCGTCCGGCGTCGCGCTGAACAGCGTCGTGGCGATCTCGCGGACCACCTGCTGCGTCTTCCACGGCTGCCCGACGTGGTTGTACAGCCACGGCACGCCGAAGTCGGGTTCGTTGCCGGCCCACATGTTCGGCTCGTTCGGGCCGACGTTGAGCTTCTGGAAGAAGGTGTCCAGCCGCTGTGAAACCGCGGCCGGCCCGCCCATCGCCGTCACCAGGCCGGCCGGGTCCTGCGGGACCAGCCAGGTGTACTGCGCGGCGTTGCCCTCGTCGAAGCCGTCCTGACCGAACTTGCCGGGCGGCGGCGGGACGTAGGCCGGGCCGTCCGGGAAGCGGCCGTCCTGCCCGCGCGGCTGCAGGTAGCCGGTGAGCGGGTTGAAGATGTTCTGCCAGTTCTGGCCGCGCTGGGTGAACTCGCGCGCGACGTCCCGGTCGCCGATGCCCTGCGCGAACTGCGCGATGGCGAAGTCGTCGATCGCCCACTCCAGGGTGATCGACGCGCCGACGCGGGCGTGGTCGCCGCGCGAGGCGTCGTTGTTCGGCATGTACCCGCGGGCGACGTAGTCCGCGATGCCCTTGCGTTCCTGGTACGCGCCAGGCGTGTCGTCGACCGACGTCGCGCCCTTGACCAGGTACTTCAGCGCCGTCTTGACGTCGAAGTCCCGCGCGCCGAACGCGTAGAGGTTGGAGATCAGCGCGACCGAGCTGTCGCCGGTCATCTGGCCGGTGTAGTCGTTCGCCATCGGCCAGCGCGGCCACCAGCCGCCCTGCACGGCGTCGTTGGTCAGCGACTGCGCCATGTCGCTGGCTTCCTTCGGGAACAGCATCGCCTGCAGCGGCGCGAGCGAGCGGTAGGTGTCCCAGTCGGAGAAGTTCGCGTACTGGTGCCGCCCCTTCGGCAACGTCCGGATCTGGTCGTCGAAGCCGATGTAGCGCCCGTCGGCGTCGTCGAACGTGTTCGGGTGCATCAGCGAGTGGTACAGGAAGGTGTAGAACGTCTTGAGCTGAGCCGCATCGCGACCCGCCACCCGGATCTTGCCCAGCGCCTGCGTCCACTTGTCCCTCGTGGCCTTGCGGACGGCGGCGAAGTCGAAGCCCGGGACTTCCGCGGCCGCGTTGGCCTTCGCGCCGTCGACGCCCACGTAGGACATCGACACCTTGGCGTGCACCAGACTCTGGGCACCGAAGGTCAGGTACGCGCCCGCCTTCGGCGAGTCGACGCTGTCGGTGTCCGGCTTGACGCTCGAGCCGTCCCAGGTGCCGTGCGCGGTGAACGGCTGGTCGAAGGTGATGTCGTAGTAGACCGTGTACTTGTTCGGCTTGCCGCAGAAGTTGCCGGTGGTGGCCGAGCCGCTGACCTCGCGGTCGCCGGTGATCTTCAGGTCGGCGTGCGAGTTCCCGGCGAGGCTGGCGCCGCCCTTGACGAGCACCTGCGCGTTCGCGCCGGCCGGGAAGGTGAACGCGGCGAGCCCGGTGCGCGTGGTCGCGGTCAGCTCGGCCCGGACCTTCGAGTCGGCGAGCGTCACGGCGTAGTAGCCCGGCTCGGCCTTCTCGTCGTCGTGGGTGAAGTGCTCCGTGCGGTCCCAGGGCGCGCTGCCGACGTCGCCGGTGATCGGCAGGATCGGCACGTCGCCGAACGCGTTGCAGCCGACCGAGGCGTGGTCGAGGCTGAAACCTCGGATCTGATCACTGTGGTACTGGTAGCCGGCGTACGCGCCTTGGGTGTCCGGCGAGAACTGCATCATCCCGAACGGCGTCGCCGGGCCGGGGAAGTTGTTGATCTCCCCCACCGAACTGCCGCCGCTACCCGTCCCGATCAGCGGGTCGACGTACACCGACGGGTCGCTGACCAGCGGAGTTCCTGGTGACATCGTTGTCGGCGTCGCCGAAGCGACAGCCGGAATCCCGATCACCGCCGTCGCGACGATCGCCGCCATGAATCTGACTCGCACCGATGCCTCCCGCGGCCGCTCAGACAAAACTGCCCTGGACATCCGACCTTTGCGTGCCGCCGGGGGCGCGGTCAACACTTTGACAAAGACTTGACCCGTTCCCCCGAGGTATGAAGATCCGGTCAGGATCGGGTCCTCACCGTGTCAGGACGCCTACTGTCTACGCCGTGTGCGCACGTGTACTGGTCGCCGAGGACGACGAGAAGCAGGCCGAAGTCCTCCGGCTCTACCTCGAGAGCGAAGGCCACACCGTCGTGCTGGCCCCGGACGGCCGGGCCGCTCTCGACGAGGCCCGCCGCGACCGTCCCGACCTGCTCGTCCTCGACGTGATGATGCCCAAGGTCGACGGCCTGGACGTCTGCCGGATCCTGCGCGGCGAGTCCGACGTCGCCGTGCTGATGCTCACCGCCCGGGCCACCGAGGACGACCTGCTGCTCGGCCTGGACCTCGGCGCCGACGATTACCTGACCAAGCCGTACAGCCCGCGCGAGCTGATGGCGCGCGTCCGCACGCTGCTGCGGCGGACCGCCGCCCGGCGCGAACCGCCCGACACGACGTTGCGCGCGGGCGGGCTGCGGCTCGACCCGGTGCGGCACGAGGTGTCGGTCGCCGGCCGGCCGGTGGAGACGACGCCGGGTGAGTTCCTGCTGCTGGAGACGCTGATCAAGCAGCCGGGCCGGGTGTTCACCCGGCGGCAGCTGCTGGAGCTGACCCGCGGCGACGACCGGTTCGTCAGCACCCGGATCATCGACGTCCACGTGCTCAACCTGCGCAAGAAGCTCGAGCCGGACCCGGCGAAGCCGCAGTACCTGCTGACGGTGTTCGGCGTCGGTTACAAGCTGGCCGCCGAGAATGGCGACTGAAGGTCGCCGGCGCCGCTTCCCGCGGCGCCGCAGCCTGGTCCTGCGGCTGTCGGCCGTCTCGCTGCTCATCGCGCTCGGCTCGATCGCCGCGACGGCGTGGCTCGCCGTGCAGACCACCACCCGCGCGATCCAGCAGGAGCAGGGCCAGGCCCTCTCCGACGACGCGACGATCTACACCGAGCTGCTCGGTTTCGCCGCGGCGAACCACACCTGGGACCAGGCCGCCCCGAAACTGCGGGCGCTGGCCGGGGAGACCGGCCGCCGGATCGTCGTGACCACGATCGACCGGCGGGTGCTCGCCGACTCCGGCGGCGCGCCGGTCACGCTGCCGGTGAAGGCGAGCGCGTCGGTGGACCCGCTGCACGTCGACCCGGTGCTGCTGCCGGGCGCCGGGACCAGCGGCATCGACCCGCGCGCGGTCGGGCCGTTCCGGCTGCCGCCCCGCGAACGGGACGACGTCGCCGCCATGGCCGAGAAGGTCGTCGCCTGCCTGGGCGACATGGGCCTGCGCAGCGACGTGCGGCAGTCGCCGAGCGGCCGGCCGCAGATCAGCTCACCCGACGCCGTCACCGTCCGCTACTTCGCGGCCAAGTGCGGGATCTACGAGCTCACGGCGCCCACGCCGACCGAGCAGGCCGCGCTCGGCAGTCTCGACGACGCCGTGAACGCCTGCCTCGCCCACCAAGGCGGGGAACAGGTGAAGCTCAGCCTCGACTTCGAGGCGCTCGGCGCCCCCGACCAGGGCCCCACCCAGACCTGCGTCGACACGGCCCGGCGGGCGCAGCTCGCCCCGTACGTCGCGCCGCCCGCGCTGCTGTTCACGCTCGGGCCCGGCGACTCGCCGCTGCCGACGTTCACGCTGTCGCGGGAGAACCTGACGCGGATCCTCGCGGTGACCGGCGGGGTGCTGGCGCTGGCCGTGGCGGTCACCGTGCTGGTCTCGACGCGGCTGTCCCGGCCGCTGCGGGCGCTGACCGAGGCGGCGGAGCAGGACCGGCCGGCGCCGGTGAAGTCCCGCGACGAGGTGGGCTACCTCGCGACCGCGTTCAACGACCTCACCGCACGCCGCGAGCGCATCGAGGAGCAGCGCAAGGCGATGGTCAGCGACATCGCGCACGAGCTGCGCAACCCGCTGAACGTCATCCGCGGCCGGCTGGAGGCCGCCGAAGACGGGCACCTGCCGTTCGACCACGCGCTGTCCGCGTCGCTGCTCGAGGAAACCGTGCTGCTGCAGCACATCGTCGAGGACCTGCAGGACCTGGCCGCGGCCGACGCCGGGCACCTGCGGCTGTTCCCGGAGGCCGTGGACGCGGCCGAGCTGGCCGCTCAGGTCGCGGCCGCGCACGCCGACCGGGCCGCCGCGGCCGGCGTCACGCTGAGCGTCGAGGCCGCCGGCGAAGCCCGGCTGACGGCCGACCCGGTGCGCCTGCGCCAGGTCGCCGGCAACCTGGTGACCAACGCCATCCGGCACACCCCGCCCGGCGGCCGCGTCACGATCCACGTCTCGTCCACTGTGGACGAAGTGGTGCTCGCGGTCGCGGACACCGGCACCGGCATCGCCGCCGAGGACCGGCCGCACGTGTTCGACCGGTTCTGGCGGGCCGAGAAGTCCCGCAGCCGCCAGACCGGCGGCAGCGGGCTCGGCCTCGCCATCGTGCGCCACCTCGTGCAGGCCCACGACGGCACCATCGACGTCGAGTCCGAAGTGGACGCCGGGTCGACGTTCACCGTCCGGCTGCCGAAAGCTAACCCTTGAGGCCGCTCTGGGCGAGGCCTTCGACGAACTGACGCTGCGCGACGATGAACACGAGCAGCACCGGCACGACCGTCGTGGTCGCGGCGGCGAGCTGGACGTTCCAGAGGTGCCCGCCGTAGACGTCGACGTACTGCGTCAGCGCCACCGGCAGCGTGTACATGTCCTTGTCGGTCAGGTAGACCAGCGGTTCCAGGAAGAAGTTCCACGTGTTGAGGAACGTGAAGATCGCGACGGCCGCCAGCGCGGGCTTCGCGATCGGCATGGCGACACGCCGGTAGAGCCCGAAGCGCGATAGGCCGTCGAGCCGGCCCGCCTCCTCCAGCTCGCCCGGGATCGTGATGAAGAACTGCCGCATCACGAACGTCGCGAGCACGCTGGGCGCACCGAAGATCGGCACGATGATCAGCGGCCAGTGCGTGTTCGTCAGCCCGAGGTCGTCGACCAGCCGGAACAGCGGGATGATCGTGACCTCGCTCGGCACCATCAGCCCGACGAGGATCAGCCCGAAGAACTTCTCACCGCGGAACCGGATGCGCGCGAACGCGTAGCCGGCCAGCGAGGAGAAGAACATCGTGCCCAGCGTGACCAGCACCGCGATGTACAGGCTGTTGAAGTACTGCTGCGCCAACGGGAAGTCGGTGAACGCGGCCTTGTAGTTCTCCCACTGCGGCTGCTTCGGGAAGAGCTTCGGCGGGTACGCGAGCACTTCGTTGGCCGGCAGCAGCGACGCCGTGATCATCCACCAGGTGGGGAAGACGAACGGCACCGCCAGCACGACCATCACCACGTAGCAGGTGATCTTCGCCCTACGACTCATGGAACACCCACCGCCTCCGCATCCGCCACTGCAGCAGCGTCAGCACCAGGATCACCAGGAACAGCACGACGGCGAGCGCGGCGCCGTAGCCGAGGTCGTGGTTGGCGAAGGCCTGCTGGTAGAAGTAGAAGACGAGGACGTTGGTGCTGTCCGCGGGCCCGCCGAGGGTCAGCACCTGGATCTGCGCGAACACCTGCAGCGCGCCGGCGACCGTGATGATCGCGGTGAGCAGCGTGGTCGGGCTGATCATCGGCAGGATCACCGAGCGGAACCGGCGCCACGGCCCGGCACCGTCCAGTTGGGACGCCTCCATGATGGACGCCGGGATCCCCTGCAGTGCGGCCAGGAACAGGACCATGTTGAGCCCGACGTTCTTCAAAACCTGCACCACGATCACCGACACCATCGCGCTGCCGTTGCCACGCAGCCAGTTCGGCCCGTCGACCCCGATCGTCTGCAGCAGCGAGTTGATCCCGCCGTTGTCCTGCAGCAGGAAGTTCCACACGATCGTCCACGCCACGAGCGTGATGACCACCGGCGAGAAGAAGATCGTCCGGAACACCGTGGTGCCGCGCAGCTTCAGGTTGAGCAGCAACGCGAGCGAGAGCGCCAGTGCGAGGTTCAGCACGACCAGGCCGACGCAGAAGATCGCCGTCGCGCGGGCGACCTTGGGCGCGGTCGGGTCGTCGAAGAGCTTCGCGTAGTTGTCCGCCCCGGCGAACGACGACGTCCCGGCCAGCAGGTTGACGTCCTGGAAGCTGTACCAGACCACGGCGGCCAGCGGCGCCACGACAAAGGCGAGGAAGCCGAGAGCCTGCGGGGCGATGAAGATCCACCCCGCGAGCTCTTCGCGCTTCTTCGACGTGAGAGTCACCGGCTCAGCACCGGGTCGATGGCTTGGCACACCCCGGCCAGCGCGGCGGGCACGTTCGCGTCCGGCTTCCACATCGGGTCCAACGCGGACTGGACGAGTGACGCGATCCGCGCGCTGCCGGTGTGCGACGGCAGCACCGCACCGTTCTTGATCCCGTTCACCACGACGTTCTGCAGCTGTTCCTGGCTGAACAACGGGTTCGCCTTCGCCAGGGTGGCCGCGTTGATCAGGCTGTCGCGCGCCGGCGGGAAGTACTGCCCGAGCTTCGCCGAGTTGGCCGGGTCGGTGAAGAACGCCAGGAAGTCCGCCGCGGCCTTGGCGTGCTTGCCCTTCACCGGCACGCCGATCCCGGCCTGGCCGATGACCTGCGCGTTCGCCTTCGGCCCGGCCGGCAGCGGGACGATGCCCCAGTCGAACGGCTTGGCCTTCAGCAGCCCGGCGCGGCTGATCTGCGCGATGGTCAGGCCCGCTTCACCGGCGAAGAAGTCCGCCGTCGTGCCCGGGCCGGGCAGCGCCTTGTCGGTGAAGATCGCCTGGTGCAGGAAGGTCATCGCGGACGTCATCTCCGGCGTCGCGAACCCGCAGGTCTTGCCGTCCGGACCCCAGGCGTCGGCGCCGAAGCCGCGCCAGACCGAGGCGAGCAGCACCCACTGCTTGTACTCGAACTCGCGCACGACCAGGCCGGCCTTGCCGGTGTCGCGCGCGGCGACCTGGGTGGCGATCTGCTTGGCGGCGTCCCAGGTCCACTTGCCACTCGCGAGCAGCTGGTCCGGCGTCTCGGTGATCCCGGCCTGGGTGAGCAGGTTCTTGTTGTAGAACATGCCGAACGGCGACGTCGAGAACGGGTAGGCGAAGAGGCTGTCGTCCTTGGTCCACAGTTTCGTGGCGGACGGGACGAGCTCGCCGACGTTGTACCCCGCGGTCGCGGTCAGCGTCGGCTTCAGGTCGGTGAGCGCGCCGGACTGGACGAAGTCCGGGGCGTCGCGCTCGAGGATCCACGCGAGGTCGGGCGGGTTGCCGCCGGACATCTGCGTCGTCAGCGCGGCCGAGTACGCGCTCGTGTCGCCCGGGACGACGTCGAACTTCACCGACGCGACCTCGGGGTGGGCCTTGCGGTACTCGGCGGCGATGGAGTCGAAGAGGGCGAGCTGGTTCTTGTCCGTCGTCCAGACCGTCATGCGCAGAGCGACGTTCGTGTCGTCGCCGGCGCCGCCCGAGCAGGCGGTCGAAGCCAGTGCGACGGCGGACAACGCCGCGGCGATGAGCAG
This sequence comes from Amycolatopsis sp. NBC_01286, assembly GCF_035982555.1. NCBI lineage: Bacteria > Bacillati > Actinomycetota > Actinomycetes > Pseudonocardiales > Pseudonocardiaceae > Amycolatopsis > Amycolatopsis sp. NBC_01286. The sequence goes on along the minus strand of NZ_CP108428.1, from coordinate 4,246,240 downwards.
CCGGGTTCTCGGGTAGGCCACAATGCCTCCTGGTTATTCGAATTAGCAGCGACGGTAAACGTCTCGTTCGTAGGCTGTCAACAGCCAGTGCGCCTAGTTCTGAGTGTGCACTGTGGAGGGTGCCGCCGCGGTGGCACCCTCGTGGAACGTGCACGGCAGCAGCAGCTGCCGGGGCTTCGGGTCCGCGAGCAGCTCGACCAGGACGCGCACCGCGTGCGCGCCCATCTCGTGCCGCGGGATGCGGAACATCGACCAGTCCGTGGCCGTGCTCGGCACCGCGTGCGCCGCCGGCTGCTGCGACGGGTCGGCGTCGCCCAGCACGACGAGGGAAAGGTCGTCGGGCACGGCCAGGCCGAGGTCGTGCGCGCACGCCAGGATGCCGTCGGCCATCGCCGAGCTCTCGACGAGCAGCGCGGTGACGCCCTCGTCGAGCGCCTGCCGCAGCGCGAGCGCCGGGTCGTCGGCGAGGAACACCAGCGGCGGCCGGCGGTGCTTGCGCGCCGCGGCGTCGTAGCCGGTGCGCCGGTCGAGCGTCGGCTCGTTCTCCTCGGTGACGCTCAGCAGGCCGATCTTGCGGTGCCCGAGCTGCCACAGCCACTCGTGCACCTCACGGGTGGCCGCGACGTAGTCGGCGCCGACGTAGCTGATCGGCCCGGTCGGCGACTCGCGGCGGCCGACGAACACGAACGGGAACTGCTCCTCGACGAGCTGCGCGAGCTCCTGCGGGTCGTTGTGCCGGCCGAGCAGGACCGAGCCGTCGGCGATGCGCAGCCGGTTCGTGCCCTGGTCGTAGATGCGGCGGCGCCCGTCGCGGCGGCCACCGCTGGTGAACAGCAGCAGGTCGAAGCCCTGCGCCTCGGCCTCCTCCTCGATGCCGAGCAGGAACGGCCGGTAGAAGTCGGCCACGCCGGACGGGAACACCGACTCGTAGGTGAACACGCCGAGGATCTGGTTGGACTTGCCGCGCAGCCGCCGGCCCATGATGTCCACGGTGTACCCGGTCTCGCGGAGCACCTGCTGCACGCGTTCGCGGGTCTCGGGGGTGATGCGCAGGCTGTCGGAGCCGTTCAGGACCATCGAGACGACGGCCTGCGAGACGCCGGCCAGGCGTGCCACCTGGGCCTGCGTGACCCGGCCCGAACCCGCCGTCATCGATGACTCCCTCCAGCGCGACTGCCGCGGACAATCGGCACAGTACAGGCGGCACTTTCAGTACCCCCGCACTTCCGGCCACCGGCGCTCCACCCCGGCGGCGTCCAGCTCGCGCGCGAACTCCTCGAAGAGCCGGCCGTCGGCCTGCACGGCCCGCGGCTCGACGCCCTCGCGGACGGCGAACGCGGCGAGCAGCCCGGCGACCTCGCCGATGTTCCACTCGACCGGGTGCAGCCGGAAGCAGCCGTTGGTGATGTGCGTGGTGCCGGCGTTCTTGCCCGCGGGCAGCAGGTTGCGCACCCGGACGGGCACCAGCGCACCGAGCGGGATCTCGTACGGCACGCTCGCGACGTCGACGTAGTTGTCCCCGCCGGTCGACGGGTGCAGGTCGATCCGGTAGCTCCCGACCCCGACGGCGTCCGCGCGCCGCACCCGGCCGTCGACGCCGAGGATCTCCGCCGAGACGTCGTGCTCGGTGACGGTGGTGACGGCCTTGATGCGCCGCGCCTCCCGGACGTACGCGGACTTCGCGAGGCCGTCGTCGGTGCCGGTGACGTCGTGACGCAGCTTGAGGCCGGGGAAGCCGGTGCCACCGTCCGCGCGGGGCGCTTCGGTCTGCAGCCAGTACAGGACGGACAGGCTCAGCTGCTTGGCTTCGTGGTGCGCTTCCTTGACGACGGTCTCGTCCGCGTGTCCAGGGATGGTGAGCGCGGGCTTGAGCCAGTAGTCGTTGAGCGGCCAGTTGACCAGGGTGATGTCGGAGTCGAAGGCGCCGTCGGCGTGCAGGCCGCGGGCGAGGATGCGCCGGAACGCCCAGAGTTCCTTGTCCCCCGCGTCGGCGCTCTGGTCGGCGCTGACGGCGAGGGGGTCGCCGGCCGGGTTCGGCACGAAGGTGCGTTTCACGGGCTCGAGCGTCCGGGGGTCGGGGGCGACGAAGCCGAGCAGCGGGCCGGGCCAGAAGTCGGGCTGGTAGTCGCGCCAGAAGCCGTACATCCCGGGGCGGTCGATGACGTGGTGCTCGCCCTCGTGGTGCGAAACGGCGAAGCAGTAGGTGATCCCCTGCAGGTTGGCGGGATCGGCGTCCGCCGGGGCGTGGGGTTCGTCGTGCTCGGATTGCGCTTCGGCCCCGGTGACGTGCTCGGTGCCGGTGAGCGGCAGGAGGTCGCCGTCCTCGGTGGCGTCGAGGACGTACCGCGCTTTCACGGTGACGCGCTCCCCGTCGCGGCCTTCGAGGGTGACAGCGTCGACGCGATCGCCGCTGGTCACGGCGTCGACCGGCCGGTGTTCGAGGAGCACGCGGATCCGCCCGGCGCTGCGGTGCGGCGCGAGCAGGCTCTCGACGACGGCGAGCGCGACGCGCGGTTCGTGGCAGAGCTTGCTCACCTTCCCGGCGCCGGGGTTCAGCTCGGCCAGGGCGGCGGCCTCGGCCCGCAGCGGGTAGTGGCGCCGGTAGTAGCCGCGGATGCCTTCGCGCAGCTCACGGTAGGTGCGGGTGGACCCGAACCGTTCGATCCACGGGTTCTCGTCGGGCGGCACGGCCTGCGCGGTCAGCTGCCCGCCGAGCCAGTCGGTCGCCTCGGTGAGCACCACGCGCCGTCCGGCCTTGGCCGCCGCCAGCGCGGCGGCGACCCCGCCGAGCCCGCCGCCGACCACCAGAATCTCCGTGTCCAGTTCCCTCATGAGCCTTCCCGCATCTCGCCACACTGCCGGAGTAATACGAATTACTACCGGCGTATGGTGCGCGAGGGACAGGCCTGAAGTCAAGAGTGCGTGGTCTGCCGCGGCTTGTCGTGAGTGGTTAGGGCGGTTAGAACCGCCCTAAACACTCACGACCGGCTGCGGCAGAGAGCTAGAGCGGCAGGCCCGCGTAGTTGTTGGCCAGCTCGGTGGCCGCGGCTTCCGACGTCACCGTGCGCTGGAGCTGGGACAGCTGGAGCTGCGCGTCGAAGTCGTCGCCGTGACGGTGCAGCATCGACGTCATCCACCACGAGAAGTGCGTGCAACGCCAGACCCGTTGCAACGCCGTCTCCGAGTAGGCGTCGACGAGACTGCCGTCGCCCCGGAACGAAGCCGTGAGTGCCGTGGAAAGCAGCGCGACGTCGGCCACCGCGAGGTTCAGGCCCTTGGCGCCCGTCGGCGGGACGATGTGGGCCGCATCCCCGGCCAGGTAAAGGTTTCCGTGCCGCATCGGGGTCGTCACGAAGCTGCGCATCGGCAGCACGCTCTTCTCCGTGATCGGTCCCGTCCGCAACGTCCAGCCCGGGACGCCCAGCCGTTCCGACAGCGCCGTCCAGATCCGGTCGTCGCTCCACCGCGCGATGTCCTCGTCCGGCGTCACCTGCAGGTAGAACCGGCTGACGTGCGGCGAGCGCATGCTGTGCATGGCGAACCCGTCCGGGTGCCACGCGTAGATCAGCTCGTCGGTCGACGGCGCGACGTCGGCCAGCACCCCCAGCCACGCGAACGGGTACGTCCGCTCCCAGACCTTCTGCTGCGGCATGAACTCCCGGCTGGGCCCGTGAAAACCGTCGCAGCCGACGACGACGTCCGCGTCGATCCGCTGCGCGCGCCCGTCACCATCCACAAAGGACACCGACGGCGCGCCGGTGACGTCGTGCAGCTCGACGTCGGAGACGGAGTAGAACGCCGGCCGCCCGGCCTTTTCCCGCGCCGCCATCAGGTCCTTGGTCACCTCGGTCTGGCCGTAGACCGTCACCGACCGGCCGGTGAGGTCGACGAAGTCCAGGTGGTGCCGGTTACCCGGCCACTGGAGGTGGATCCCGCGGTGCTCCATGCCCTCGGCGTCGAGCCGGTCGCCTAAGCCGGTGTTCCGGAGCAGCTCGACCGTGCCGGCTTCGAGGATGCCCGCGCGGATGCGCGCCTGGACGTACTCCGCGGTCTGCCGTTCGAGCAGCACCGAGTCGATGCCCTCGAGGCCGAGCAGGTGGGACAGCAGCAGCCCGGCCGGGCCGGCGCCGACGATGGCGACCTGGGTGCGCACGCGGAACGTCCTTTCGACGGCTGAACCCCGAGGATGACGCCGAGAGCGCGCGTCACACCAGGGCATTCTCATTCATTGAGAGATTGTCCGCGAAATACCGCGCGCCGCGGCGAGCAGGGCCGGGATCTGCATCCGGGCGTTCCGGCCGGTGGGCACGATCACCGACAGCGCCGCGACGACGTCGCCGGCCGGCCCCCGCAGCGGCACGGCGATGCCGGTCGTCTCCTCGTCGATGAAGCCCGCGCAGTACGCATAGCCGTCGCGCCGGACGTCGGCGAGGAACCGCCGCAGCCGCGCGGGCTCGGTGAGCGTGGTGCGGCGGTACGCCGGAAGCGGCCCGGCCAGCACCTCTTCCCGCAGCTCGGCGGGGGCGTGGGCGAGCAGCACGAGCCCGGACGACGACGCGTGCAGCGGCAGCCGGCCGGCCACCCGCGTCACGTTGACGACCGCGCCGGGCGCCGAAAGCCGCTCGACGAACAGCACCTCGCGGTCCTCCAGCACGGCGAGCTGGGTGTGGTGCCCGACGACGGCGTGCAGATCCTCCATGAACGGCAGCGCCGCTTCGCGCAGCCCTAGCGTCGGCGACGCGCGCGACGCCAGCTCCCACAACCGGACACCAACCCGGACCTGCCGGTCGGGGTCACGCCGTAGCCAGCCGTGCCCGACGAGCTCGTCGATCAGCCGCGACGCCGTCGCGACGTGCAGGCCCGCGCGCCGCGCGACGTCGGACACGCGCAGCGCCGGCGTGTCCGGCCCGAACGTCTCGAAGACGCGGACGACGCGCGAAATCACGGACTCGCCGTGGGCCGGTCTCACCACGTCAGGCAGTGTGCCCCACCCGGAGGCGGGGCACACCGCGACGCGTCACGGCAGGGCGTTCAGGAACGGCTCGTGGCTGTTCTGGAACTCCCAGTTGTAGTACTTGTCCCAGTTGATCGACCACGTCATCAGCCCGCGCAACGCCGGCGACGCGCCGCCGCGCAGCGTGTAAGAACCGCAGCCGGTGCCCTTGGCCAGGCAGGTCACCGCCGTCTGGACGACGGACGGCGCGAGGTAGCCGTTGCCGGCGCTGACCGCCGCCGGCAGCCCGACCGCGATCTGGTCCGGCCGCAGCCCCGGGAAGAACTGGCCGGTGTTCGCCACGCTGAAACCGGCCTTGAGCATGTCGCCCATCGCGATCGGGAAGTCCGCGGCGCCCATGTTGTGGTACTGGTTGTCCAGGCCCATCACCGGGCCGGAGTTGTAGTCCTGGACGTGCAGCACGGTCAGCGAGTCGCGCAGCGCGTTGATCACCGGCAGGTACGCGCCGGTCCGCGCGTCACCGCCGCCCGAGCCGCCGTAGAACTGGTAGCCGACCTGGACGAAGAACGTCTCCGGCGCCATCGTCAGCACGAAACCCGCGCCGTACTTGGCTTTCAGCGACTTCAGCGCGGAGATCAGGTTGACGATCGACGGCGTCGTCGGGTTGTGGAAGTCCGTGTCGCCGGCGTTGAGCGAGAGCGAGTGGCCTTCGAAGTCGACGTCGAGGCCGTTGAGGCCGTACTTGTCGATGATCGCCGAGACGGAGCTGACGAAGGTGTCGCGCGCGGCGGTCGTGGTCAGCTGGACCTGGCCGTTCTGGCCGCCGATGGAGATCAGGACCTTCTTGCCCTGCGCCTGCTTCGCGCGGATCGCGGCGATGAAGTCGGCGTCGCTCTCGACGTTCGGGCACTCCGCGACCGAGCAGCGGTTGAAGCGGATGTCGCCGGAGGTCACCGACGTCGGCTCACCGAAGGACAGGTCGATGATGTCCCAGGCCGCGGGGACGTCGGCCATCCGGACGTACCCGGAGCCGTTCGCGAAGCTCGCGTGCAGGTAGCCGATCAGGGAGTGCTTGGGCAGCCCCGTGTCGACGCAGCCGGTGGTGCTGCCGGTGGCCGCGGCGGTGCGCGGCGACTCGCCGGCGGTGTTGTACGCGGCGACGGTGTAGCTGTGCGTCGAGCAGGCCGTCAGCCCCGTGAGGGTGGCACTCGTTCCGGTGACGGTCGTACGGAGCGTGCTGCCTTCGTAGATGCGGTAGCCGGTGACGGTGCCCGCGCTCGCGCCCCAGCTCAGGGCGATCGAGGAGGTCGTGACGGCGCCGACGGACGGCGTCCCGGGTGCTCCCGGCGTGCCCGGAGTGCTGCCGCCGGGACCGTCGAGGACGACGTCGTCGGCGTAGTAGGTGCCCGCGCCGTACCAGCCGTGCAGGTAGAGCTGGGCCGACGTCTGGCCCGCGGTCGTGGTGAACGACAGCGAAAGCTGGTTGTAGGCGCCCGCGTTGCCCGACCAGGTCGACGCGCCGCCGGTGATGCCGAGGTAGACCGGGTTGCCGCGGACCCACGCGGACACGGTGTAGGTCGTGTTCGGCAGTACGGACACCGTCTGCGCGCACTGGGCGTAGTCGGAGCCGGCCGGGGTGGCGGCCAGCGCGTAGCCGCCGGAGTGCACCGGCGTCGCCACGGCCGTGCCACCCGAGCACGTCCAGCCCGACAGCGAGCCGGCCTCGAAACCGGGGTTGGTGAGCAGGTTGACCGCGTCGGCGGTGCCTCCGCCGGCCACCAGGCCGGAGAGCGCCAGCGCGAGGGCGGCGAGTGCTGCGGAGAATCTGGAACGCCTCATCGGGTCCTCCAGTGGGGACGCGGTAGCACCGCGGAGAACCATATTGTCTAGACCACTGAGTGAAATGTCCAGACCAACTCGTCAGCAGGCGACCAACAGCCGGGCCACCAGGCGGGTGCGCTTCGCGCCGGCCCGGTCGACCACCTGGACGCTGCGCCAGCCGGGCGGCACCCGATCGGCGAGCAGCTCCGCCCGCCACTTCCCGGTGCGGCGGACGTGCCGGTCGAACGAGCGCGGCCGCACCATCCGGCCCCGGCTGCGCTGGCCCGCCAGGGCCTGCTCGGCGGTGGCGTCGACGAACAGCAGCCGCATCGAGCGTCCGGTCAGCCTCCCGACCAGGGCGAGCAGCGCGCGGGTCGACGCCCGCGTCGAGGGCTCGTGGACGACGAGCGGCCCGTCGACGGAGAGGGCCCGCCCGACGATCCGCAGCCGGTGCCCCGCGTGCACGAGCGGCCGGTACCAGCGGTAGGGCACCGCGTCCGGCAGCACCGTCGCCAGCCGCGCCCGGACCTGGTCGGAGTCGAGCACCGGCAGCCCCTCGGCCGCGTGGCGGAGCATGGTGGTCTTGCCCGCGCCGGGCAGCCCGGCGACGACGAGCAGGTCACGCGGGCCGAGCTCGATGACGGTGGGCTCGCTCATGCCCTGACAACGCCCGGCCGAAGGTAATGGTTCCTTTACCTTCGACTCCGGACCGTGACTTCGCCGGTGACCGTCCGCACCGGGCACCCCGGCGGCGGGGCGACACCACTCCGAGGTGGGACCGGTTCTCACGTCCCGTGTCCACCGTCACCCACTCGCCTGAAAACCCATGCGTGGCACGGCATTCGACGGCCCGGAACCGCTTCGGGTGAAGATCTTCCCCACCTCTTCCCGGCGTCCGGAAATTCCCTATCTTCTGGAAGGGACGCCACGGCCAGAACAGGGGAAAGGCACCATGACCCAGTCGCTGGAACTCCCACTCCAGGAATACTGTCTCGATTGGACACTCACCGGCGACGACGGCGGCCGGGTCGAAGTCACCCTCTCCGGCCAGGTGACCCTGCTCGACAACAACCGGTTCTACAAGATCGACGGCGTCGTCTACGTCGCCCAGGGCGACGCCGACATCCGCGCGGTCGGCAACCCGCGCCTGTCCGTGCGCCGCAACGGCGTCGAGAAGTCCGGGCGCCAGTGGGGCTGGGAGATGTGCTCGGCGCGCAAGAGCCTCGGCGCGCTCAGCACGATGGAGGGCTACTTCGTCCGCACCGGCTACTGGGCGCCCGCCGACCGCTCGATCCAGCTGAGCCTGTGCGCCGAGCTCGGGTGGAGCCGGCGCAAGACCTACAGCCCGAACGTCACCGTCCGGATGATCGACTAACCACAGTGGACTTGCGCCGGGCCGCCGCGACGACGAACCCGGCCGCGACGGCGCCCGCCACCGCGCACCCGGCGCCGAAGCCCGCAGCCGGTTCGTGCACGCGCAGCACCGACACGCACAGCCACACCGCGGCGCCGAACAGCACGCCGAGCACCGGCCCGGCGACCAGCGCGCCCCGCCCGCGGTGGCCGTTGCGGATGTTCCGCAGCACCGACTCCAGGTAGGCGAGCGCGAACAGCGCCAGGATGAGGCTGCCCGCGCCCATGGCGCTGGCCAGCGGGTGCTGCGAGGTGAGCAGGGTGAACGTCTGGGTGACGGTCCCGGTCTGGATGGTCGCGGTGACCGCGCCGCCGACGATCCACCGCGCCAGGCCCGGCAGCTCGAGCTGGGCGGTGAAGCCGTTGCCGGCGGCCTTCGCCGTCGTCTCGGCGGAACCGAGCGGGATCCCGGCGGCGGTCAGGTCGAGCGCGATCCGGCCGGGGTTGCCGGGGCCGGTCACCGTCAGCGGCTTGCTCAGGTCCACCTCGACCGGCGCCGACACGGGCGCGTCCCCCAGTTTCAGCGTGGGCGACGCCTGGTGCGGCAGCCGTTCCGGGGTGAGCAGGGCGAGCACGACCAGCGCGATGAGCGCGGCGGCCGCGGCGAGCCGGAACCACAGCGTCGCCGCCGACGACGGCGTCGCTTCTTCGGGCACGGGCTGCTGCTGCGGAATGCGCGTGGCGGACAACGTCGGGTCCGGCGCGGGCCGCTGGACCGGCCGCGTCCGGGCGTCGACCGGCGGGGCCGGCGCGGTCGGCGAGTTGAGCCCGGAGATCACCCGCGGCGTCAGGTGCAGCACCGGCACGCCGGCGCGTTCGAGCCAGCCCGGGCCGTAGACGGCGGTGGCGGCGCCGGCCAGGTCGGCCGCGAACGCCTCAGCCTCCCGGTAACGCGACTCGGGTTCGCGCGCGAGGCTGCGCATGATCACGCCCGCGATGGGCATCGGCACCCCCGCGATCGGCCGCGGGTCGGTGAACATGTGCTGGCGCATCATGCTGATCGCGCCGCGCGTGTTGTCGAACGGCAGCTGCCGGGACAGCAGTTCGTAGAGCACCGTGCCGGCCGCGTAGACGTCGGCCGCCGGGCTCAGCGCGTTGCCCATCGCCTGCTCCGGCGCGATGTAGGCCGGGGTGCCGAGGATCTCGCCGCCGTGCGTGACGAGCGTGGCGCCTTCGCTGATGACGCGCGCGATCCCGAAGTCGGCCACTTTCATGACGCCCTGCGTGCTGAAGAGCAGGTTCCGCGGCTTGACGTCGAGGTGCAGCACGCCCGCCCGGTGCGCCGCGTGCAGCCCGGCGAGCATCGCCAGGCCGATCGCGCACGCCTGCTCGCCGCTGACGCCACCGCCGTGGAACCGGCTGTGCACGGTGCCGCCGTCGAGCCGTTCCATCACCAGCAGGTGCTCGCGACCGGTGCGGACGTAGTCGTACACCGGCACGATGTGCGGGTGGTCCAGGCTGGCCAGCACGCGGGCCTCACGGTCGAACAGCTCGCTGCTCGCGGCGTGGTTGAGCACGTCCCAGGGCAGCTGCTTGATCGCGACGCTGCGGCCCAGCGTCCGGTGCGTCCCGGCGAACACGACACCCATGCCGCCTTCGCCGATCTCGGCGCCGATGTCGTACTGCGGGAGCGCGGCGATCAGGTCCGCCGGTGCGCTCATCGGCCGAGGTCCCGGGTCGCGGGCACGCGCATCCGGACGGTCTGGTCGCCGACGGTCTCGTACTCGGGCTCGGGGGCCGGCTTCACCGGGTTGGGCGTCAGGTAGCCGAGCAGGAACGCGATCGCCGCGGCGCCGAGCACCACCGGGATCTCGATCGCCGGTTCCGGCGGGACCAGCCGCAGCACGGACAGCGTGATCACCGCGACCAGACCGGTGCCGAACCCGGCGGGCAGGAACCGCAGGCCACGGCGCCAGCGGTTGGCGGCCAGGCGGTGGCGGGCCAGCGCGAGCAGCGCCGTCAGCCAGGCCAGGATCGTGAGCACGAGCATCGCCAGGCCGAAGACGCCGTAGACCGACCAGAACGAGCCCCGGACGTCGGCGACCGTGGTCGCCTCGCCGAGCGTCACACGCCCGGCGTCGAGCAGCTCGACCGACGACGGCAGCAGCCCCGTCGCCTGCCCGGACAGATCGCCGAGGTCGAGCACGAACGTCCGCGTCGCGCTGCCGCGCGCCGGCACCTCGAACGGCGCTGTCGTGTCGTAGGCGAAGAAGGTGAGCGCGAGGGCGACGCCGGACACCCGCACGCTGCGGACCTTCACCGGCGCGTTGCCGGTGTTGGTGGCCACGACCTCGAGCTTGACCTGGCTCGCCGGGTCGATCGGCACGGTGGCGTCCGCGATCGGCCGATCGTCGATCGACACCTGCAGTCCGAGCGAACCCGACTCCGCCGAGGCGGCCGGTGCGCCGAGCAGCACCGCGCACAAACCCAACGCAACCCCCGCCGCGATGACACGTCCCATTGGGCATCCCCTACTTGCGTAATCCAGTTGGTCCGGGATGCTACAGCGAGCACACACCTGGGGAGGACGTTCCGATGCGTTACGTGGTTCGGTTGTTTTTCGGCGCGGTGACCGGAGCGTTGCTCCTGGTCGTGTTCGCGTCCAACGCCAACGCACAATACACTTCTTCGGTTGGTTTGAAACCGTCGAGCGGACCGGCCGGAAGCTCGTTCACCATTTCCTGGAGTTTCTACCCCTGCAAAGGCGCGGTCACCTTTTCCTGGAACGGCACGCCGATGTGGTCGACCCCGGCCACCCTGCAGACCACGAGCGGCACGGTCGCGGCCAAGGTGCCCGGCGGCGCGCAGCCCGGCACCTACCCCGTCACCGGCACGTGCACCAACGCCCGCACCGGCGGGCCGCTGAGCGCGGGCAGCCGGTTCACCGTGACCGGCACGACGACCACGACCCCGCCGCCACCGCCGACCACGACACCGGTCACGCCGCCGCCCGTGACGACCAAGCCCTCGAAGCCCGGGACCCCGACCACGACCCCGCCGTCGACGACGACCACCACCCCACCCACGACCACCAGCACGCCGCCGACGTCGACCACCCCCACCACGCCCGGCGCCCCGACGACGACCAGCACCGTGCCGAAGCCGGGCGAGCTGGTGCTCGACCGTCCGAGCGTCCAGCCGGGCGACGAGCTGTCGGCGTCCGGGAGGGGCTGCGAGCCCGGCCGGATGGTGACGCTGATGGCCGACGGCGCCGAGGTCGGCTCCGCCTACACCGACAGCACCGGCGCCTTCACCGCACCGGTCCAGTTCACCCGGATCGAGGCCGGCCCGCACACGGTGGTCGCCGAATGCGGAGTGCGGCTGACGGGCACGGTCGACCAGGTCGTGACCCGCTCGTCCGGCGGGCAGACGAGCACCCTGGTGATCCTGGTGTTCTTCGTGCTGGCCGGCATCGCCGTGATCCGCTTCCCGTAAACGCCCCGGCAGTTGTTTCCTTCGAGAACGGGAAAGGCTCGTCGATGGCTTGGACGGAAAGCGAGTGGTTCCGAACAGGTCGTCCGCGAATCCGAGCCCTACCGCGGACTTTCCCGCGCCTGCGCCTTTCACCCGGGAATGAGTGAAAGGCGCAGGCGTCAACACCGAAACCGCGCGGGGAAAGCCGCACGAAGGCCACGGTCACGCTGGGAATCGCAGGGCACACCGCTGCCGAGCCTGCTGACGCTCCCGCAGACCGGCACCCACTTGCGTAACCCCGACTTATCGGACCAAAAAGACACAACAGGCACAGTAAAACGTCTGAATCCTCCCCTTTTCGGGAGCGTGCCGCTGAAGTCCCGGTGAATTTCCTACTCCCGACGGCCTCCGTAGTGGTTTTACGGGCGTTAGGCTCGCATGATCCGTGACCGGGAATGGTCCGATCGAGTGACGGGAGAGCGCGCGTGCCGGGGTCAGTGCGTACCCGCTGGATCGTGGCGGTGGTCGCCCTCGCCGTCGTGGCCGGCGCGGTCGTCGCGTTCTGGCCGCGCGACGCCGAGGCGCAGGACCCGGAGATCGCCGTGTCGCGCTCGTCGTGCGGCACCGGCTGGGCAGCCCCGAAGCCGGGCCCGCAGACGTTCCGCGTGCACAACACCGGCTCGGTGACCGCCGAGGTCGACTTGATCGACCCCGCCACCGGCGTGATCTACGGCGAGATCGAGGGACTCGGCCCGGCGACCACCCGGCCGCTGCAGGTCAACCTGGGCAACGGCAGCTACGCGTTCCGCTGCCTACCCGAGGACGCGGGCGCGATCGTCGGGCCGACCGCGCAGGTCAGCGGCGGAGCCGAGCGGACCGGCCCGGGGGTAGCGCCGGTGACGCACAACGACCTGCTCGGCCCGCTCAAGGCGTACCAGGCACACGTCACCACCGGCCTGGGCGAGCTGGTCACGAACACGGGCGCGCTGAAGAACGCCATCCACGGCGGCGACCGCGCGGCGAGCGAGACGGCCTGGCTGACCGCACACCTGACGTACGAGCGCCTGGGCGCCGCATACGACGCGTTCGGCGACACGGACGGCGCACTCAACGGCACCGCGGACAGTCTCCCCGGCGGCACCAGCGACGAGGGCTTCACCGGCTTCCACCGCCTGGAGTCCGGCCTCTGGCGCGGCGAGGACCTAGGCGCGCTCGCCGGCGTCGCCGACCAGCTGGACACGGACGCCCACGCACTGCAGACGTCGTTCGCCGACAGCCAGGTCGACGGCAACGACCTAGCCCTGCGTGCGCACGAGATCATGGAGAACACGCTGCAGTTCGAACTGACGGGCCGCACGGACTACGGCAGCGGCACCAACCTGGCCACCGCCCGCGCCAACCTGGACGGCACCCGAGCCGTCCTCGACGTCCTGCGCCCGCTCCTCACGCCGCGCTACCAGCAGCTACCCAAGCTGGACAGCTGGCTGACCCGCACGCAAACGACGCTGGACACGGCGCATCGCCCGGACGGGACGTGGACCCCGCTGGCCCAGCTGGACGTGAAGCAACGACAGAAGCTCAACGCCGACGTGAGCGAGCTGACAGAGCTGCTGGCCCCGATAGCGGCAATCGCCGAGCCGAGGAGGGTCTCATGACCCGCCAGCCTCCCTGTCCCGCGCCGCACCCCACCTCCGCGGTCCCGCCGGCGCCGACCACTGCCGGCGCCGAACCGAGGAGGGTCGTGTGACCGACCAACCTCGCCGTCCCGTCCTCGCCCGGCCGCCGGCACCGACTCACCGCCCGCGCCGAACCGGGGAGGGTCTCGTGACCGACCAGCCTCCCTGTCCCATGCCACACCCCACCGCCGCGGACCTGCCGACACCGATCACCACCAGCGTCGAACCGGGGAGGGTCCCGTGACCGACCAGCCTCGTTGTCCCGTCCCCCACTCGGCCGGTGGCCTGCCTCGGCGTTCGTTTCTGCGCCGGGCCGCGATGGGCGCCGGCCTGACCGTGGCCGCCGGGGCCGGGCTCGGGGCGTCCGCCGCCGTCACCGACAGCACGTCGCCCGTTCCCTTTCACGGCGCCAACCAGGCCGCGATCCTGCGGCCGCCCCCGACCCAGACGGTCGTCGCATCATTCGATGTCGTCGCGGAGTCGAAGGCCGAGCTGACCGACCTGTTCCGCGCCATCACCGACCGAACCCGGTTCCTCACCGGCGGCGGCGCGCCGGCCGCGCTCGGCATCACGGGCCCGCCCGCCGACTCAGGAGTGCTGGGCCCAGTCGTGCCGGGCGGCGATCTGGGCGTGATCCTCGGCGTCGGATCGTCACTGTTCGACGACCGCTACGGCCTGGCGAAGCTCAAGCCCGCCAAGCTGAAGCCGATGACGACGTTCCCGAACGACGCCCTCGACCCGGCGCAGTGCCACGGCGACCTGAGCCTGACGCTTTCCGCGAACGCCAACGACACGGTGCTGCACGCCCTGCGCGACATCACCCGCGCCACTCGCGGGGGCATGCAGCTGCGCTGGCGGCTGAACGGCTTCAGCTCGCCGCCGAGGCCGTCTGGCACGCCGCGGAACCTGATGGGCTTCAAAGACGGCACCGCGAACCCGGAAGGGTCCGATCTGGACAGCCTCTTGTGGACGACCGGGGCCGGCGAACCGGCGTGGGCCGCAGGCGGCAGCTACCAGGTCGTCCGACTGATCCGGATGCTGGTGGAGTTCTGGGACCGGGTTTCACTGGCCGAGCAGGAGAACATGTTCGGCCGCCGCCGTGACACGGGCGCGCCGCTCGACGGCACCGACGAGAAGGACGTCCCCCGCTACGCCGACGACCCGATCGGCACGGTGATCCCGCTGACCAGCCACATCCGCAAGGCCAACCCGCGCACCCCCGAGACCGACAACAGCCGGATCCTGCGGCGCGCCGTGAACTACGACCGCGGCGTCGACAGCAACGGCAACCTCGACATGGGCCTGATGTTCGTCTGCTACCAGCAGGACCTGGAGCGCCAGTTCGAGGCGGTCCAGACCCGGCTGGCCGACGAGCCGCTGACCGACTACATCTCCCCGTTCGGCGGCGGCTACTTCTTCGCGCTGCCGGGCGTCACAGGCCCGGACGACCACTACGGCCGAGCATTACTGACCTGACACCGTTCCCCACCACCACGAAACACCAGGAGGAATCCGAAGTGGACACCCGACCCCGCCGGCGGCGACGCGGCCTGCTCGGCGCCGGGGCACTCGCCTCGGTTGCCGTGCTGGCCGTCGCCACCGGTTCTGCGGCGACCACCGCGGAAGCCCAGCCGCTGCACCCGTACCCGGCGCAGTGGATCCCCACCTCGACGCCGATCAAGCACGTCGTGGTCATCTTCGGCGAGAACATCGCCTTCGACCACTATTTCGGCACCTACCCGAACGCGGCGAACACGGACGGCACGCCGTTCCAAGCCGCGCGCAACACCCCGAAGGTCAACGGCCTGGACCACAAGCTGCTGACCGACAACCCGAACGCGTACAACCCGAAGCGGCTCACGCACGAGCAGGCGTTGACCTGCGACCAGAACCACAACTACGGCGCGGAGCAGGCCGCCTTCAACGGCGGCAAGATGGACAAGTTCGTCGAGAAGACCGAGACGGACAAGTGCACCGGCCAGCCGGTGCTGTTCGGCGAGCCCGGCCTGGTGATGGACTACTTCGACGGCAACACCGTCACCGGCATGTGGAACTACGCGCAGCACTACTCGCTGAACGACAACTCGTTCGACGCGAACTTCGGACCGTCGACCCCGGGCGCGATCAACCTCGTCTCGGGCAACACCCACGGCGTCCAGGCCGTGAACCCGGTGACGCACGAGCCGGTCAGCGACGCCTACGCGGTCCAGTCGCCGGACGCGAACGGCGTCGGCACGATGATCAACGACCCGGACCCGGCGTGGGACGACTGCTCGGACAAGAACCACACGAGCACGGACAACCTGGCCACGATGCACGGCCGCAACGTCGGCGACCTGCTCAACCAGCGCCACGTGACGTGGGGCTGGTTCCAGGGCGGCTTCCGCCCGACCGGTTCGGCCAACGGTTATGCGGTCTGCGGCACCACACACGCCAACATCGGCGGCGCCGCGGCGGTGGACTACAGCCCGCACCACGAGCCGTTCCAGTACTACCCGTCGACGGCGAACCCGAAGCACCTGCCGCCGTCGTCGGTCCAGGCGATCGGCCAGACGGACCGCGCGAACCACCAGTACGACGTCGCGGACTTCAACGACTCCCTGCAGGCCGGCTCGATGCCCGCGGTGAGCTTCCTGAAGGCCCCGGAGTACCAGGACGGTCACGCGGGTTACTCGGACCCGCTGGACGAGCAGCAGTTCGTGGTCAGCGAAGTCAACAAGATCCAGCAGTCCCCCGACTGGCGCTCGACGGCGATCGTCCTGGCGTACGACGACTCGGACGGCTGGTACGACCACGTCTCGTCCCCGGTGATCAACGGTTCTCACGACGCTTCGCAGGACCAGGCCGTCTGCACGGCGAAGAAGACGACACTGGGCGGCTACGCGGACCGCTGCGGCTACGGCCCGCGGCTCCCGCTGATGGTGATTTCCCCGTACAGCAAGGTGAACCACGTCGACCACACGCTGACGGACCAGACCTCGGTACTGAAGTTCATCGAGGACAACTGGTTCGCCGGCCGCATCGGCGACAGCTCGTACGATTCACGGGCGAACTCGATGTCCAACATGTTCAACTTCTGGTGGCCTCAGGCGTCGAAGCTGACGCTCGACCCGAAGACCGGGGCCGTGGCGCATCGGTAGTTCGTGGTGCTTGACGGGCTCGTGGCCGGGTGGCCGCGAGCCCGTCTTGCTGTTCAGGGCGCGGAAGGTCGACTGCCGTGTACCTCGAAACAGTCCGGACGGTGACGTCGAAGCCGGCGAGCGACTGCTGGCGCGGTTCGCTGGTCGGCCTGGGATCGTCCACGTTCGGGAACCCACCGCCGATCAAGCCGCCCTGGGCAGCGGGCTGTCGGCGTTGTTGCGCTCGGGTTTTCGGCGTCGGTCGTGGGACGTCGGCGGGGTGGACTCCGCTAGGCCGTCCGGGGTGATGTGGATCTGCCAGCCCAACCCGTGCAGCAGACGGTGGTGGTAACCGCACAGCTGGACTGGACTTTCCCAGCTCGCCAGGCCGTCCTCGAACTGCTGTCGGATGTGGTGGCCCTGGCACTGGCGGGGTGGTCGGTGGCAACCACCGAACGCGCAGCCTCGGCCACGCAAGTGCAGGGCTCGGCGGAGTCCTGCCGTCATCAGGCGCCGGAGGCGGCCCGGGTCCTGGGACTCGCTCTCGCCGTCCGGTACCGCGGAGATGGTGCTGCCGTCGCACGCGTGGATCAGGGCATCCGCTGCCGGGATTTCGCCTGCGTCGTCCAGACAGGTCGAGCCAGTGCCGGTTTTCCGGCCCGCGATGGATACCGTCACGCGCGTGGGGGCTCGTCGGCCGGACTGGCGCGGGAGTTCGAGAGAATTCAGAGCCAGGTCGATCACGTCCGAGAACGCGTCGCCGAAACGTTCCCTCGGAGAGCGGGGGTCGTCGGATCGGCGCTCGGTCAGGGAATCCAACATTGCATGGGCTCGAGTGCCGGTCTCGTCGTCGAATCGGCCGCGTAGCTCCCAAACTCCGGTTCTCTTGCGCCGCAACGACAACTGACGCTCAGGGGTCGGCGGAGACGTGGCGTCCGGGGTGAAGCGGCAGAGCAGGTGCGCGCCCAACACGGCCACCTGTCTTCGGCCCGTGGTCCGGGCCAGCGTCACCAGTTCGCGTTCGACATCCGCTCGATGCTCGTCTGGGATCTGACGCACCGTGTCGAGGATCGTGTTGATCGCCGGGTTGCTCAGCCGGCCTTCCCGGGCCGCCGCGGCGGCGGCAGGGGCCAGCGCGGGATCCGCGTTCAACTCTCGCGCCCGCCGCATCAGCTTTCCTGCCACACCAGCGGAAATGTCCGCCCGGTCTGCCAGAAAGCGCGCCACTGAACGGTATCCGAACAGCTCGTCTACGCCGCGGTGCTCGATCTCGACCAGCACCGCGCCCAGTTCCGCTTCCGCACAACGGATCCGGGTCACCAACTCATCGACGCGGTCAGCTAATGCCGCCGCGTCGGCCTGCCACATCCGGTCGTTGTCCACACCACGAACACTAGCTCAGGATCGAACACCCGTTCATCACACGATCGGGCGAAAGACGGAGAGTTACGGACGCACTGGGTCCAGATCCCAGGCTAGAGTCACCACAGTCCCGTCCTTGCCGGACGCGATGTCCGCCCGGTCTGCGCTCGCCCGCAGCAACATCAACCCCCGGCCCCGCAACGAAACCGGGCGGGGATCGGGGACCGGCGTGCGCCACTGGCCGTGGTCCGCGATGACCACCTCGACGCGGTCGGCGTGGATCGCGGCGTCGAGGTCGACCAGGCCGGAGCCCGAGCCGTGGTACGCGTGGTCGGCTACGTTGGCCAGCGCCTCGTAGCTCGCCAGCGCGATGTCCTGGGCCCGGGACGGCTCGACGCCCGCGGCCAGGACCCACGCCGTGAGGTCGTGCCGCAGGCGCCGCAACGCCTCGGGTGCGGCGGCGACGCCGTGACAGCGGAACGGGGCCGCCGACCCGGCGGATTCGTGCATCGGGTTCGCCTTTCTGCCCGGCCCGGGGCTCGCGGTGCCCGTCACTTCCGGAGGGCTTCGTCGACCGTCGGGTGGACGCCGATCCACGTGTCGAGCCCGGTGGTCGTCAGCGGTCCCGACGTCACCGGCGAGTCACTCACCACCCGCAACGCGTGCTCCGCCAGTTTGCGGTGCGCGGCCGCGAGCACCTGCAGGCCCGCCGAACAGAAGAACGTCACCGCTCGCAGGTCGACCACCAGCACTTCGGGGCCTTCGGCGAGCACGGTGTCGACGACTTCCTCGAAGTCCGGGGCGCTGAGCAGGTCGATTTCGCCCGCCACGCGGAGCACGGCGGCCTGGCCGCGCCAGTCGAGCGTGGCCGCCAGCTCGGTGGCGGGGAGATCCCGGGGTGAAGGGCTCACGGCCACTTATCGTGCCCCAATCCGCGCCCCGGCGCCAACGCCCGCGTCAGCGGTGCGGCAACTGCACCACGGTGACCCAGAAGTCGTCGATCTGCCGGACCACCTCGACGAACTTCTCGAAGTCGACCGGCTTGGTGACGTAGGCGTTGGCGTGCAGGTCGTAGCTGCGCAGGATGTCCTCCTCCGCCTCCGACGTCGTCAGCACGACCACCGGGATGGTCCGCAGCGCCGGGTCCTGCTTGATCTCGCCGAGGACCTCGCGCCCGTCCTTGCGGGGCAGGTTGAGGTCGAGCAGGATCAGCCCCGGCCGCGGCGCGTCGGCGAACGGGCCCTCGCGGTGCAGGAAGCGAAGCGCTTCGACGCCGTCGCTCGCGACGTGCAGGGCGTTGCGGATCTTGTGGTGCTCGAACGCTTCCTGGGTCATCAACACGTCGCCGGGGTCGTCCTCGACGAGCAGGATGTCGATCGGGGGCAGGGCCTCGGTCATGCGTCCTCGTTTTCCTCGGCGCCGCGCTCGAGCCGCGCGGGCAGGGTGAAGCGGAAAGTGGCACCGTCGGCACCGGCCTCGGTGTCGAGCCAGATCCGGCCACCGTGGTACTCGACGATCCGGCGGCACATGGCCAGCCCGATGCCCGTGCCCGGGTAGGCGCTGCGGGAGTGCAGCCGCTGGAACAGCGCGAAGACCCGGTCGGCGTACTCGGCTTCGATGCCGATCCCGTTGTCCCGCACCGCGAACACCCAGTCGTCGCCGTCGCGGTCCGCGGTGACGCGCACCTCCGGCGGCACCTCGCCGTGGAACTTCAGCGCGTTGCCGATGAGGTTCTGGAAGACGGCCGTCAGCAGCACCGGCTCGACACGGACGTCGGGCAGGTCGTCGTAGGTCACCTTGCCGCGGTTGAGCGAGAGGGCGACTTCGAGGTTCGCGAGCGCGCCGTCGACCAGCTCGCCCGCGGGGACCACGACGTGCTCCCCCGGCTTCCGGCCGACGCGGGAGAACGACAGGAGGTCGTTGATCAGGCCCTGCATACGCTTGGCGCCGTCGACGGCGTACTCGATGTACTGCTCGCCGCGCTCGTCGAGCAGGCCCGCGTACCGCCGTTGCAGCAGCTGGCAGAAGCTGGCCACCTTCCTCAGCGGCTCCTGAAGGTCGTGCGAAGCGACGTACGCGAACTGCTCCAGGTCGGCGTTGGACCTCTCCAGCTCGTGCGTCCGCCGGTCCAGGAGCGCGTGCGCCCGCTCCAGCTCGGCCACCTCGTCGAGGATCCGCTGCCGCATGGCCTCGACGTCGCTGCCGAGCTGAACGAGCTCGATCGGCCCGTCACCGCGGACCGGGCGGTGGATGTCCTGGTCGGCGACGTGCCGGACCTCGCCGGCCAGCCGCAGGATGGGCCGCGTGATGACGCGCCGCAGCCCCAGGAACAGCAGGACGAACAACAGCACGATGAGCACGGCGACGGCGATGAGCATCGCGGTCAGGAAGTTCGCCGCGCTGTCGAGGTCGGCGCGGCCCTCGCCGCGCAGCGTCGTGAGGTGGGCGGCCTGGGCGTCGAGGGCGCCGCGCACGGCGTCGAACTGGGTCCGGCTGCGGTCGGCCTGCGCCGGGGTGACCGCGGGCGCGGCCGGGGTGATGGTGGGCGCGATCGTCGCCTGCCAGGCCGACGCGGCCCGCAGCACGCGGTCGAGGTCGTCGCCGATCTGCGTGCCCGGCGTGGCCCCGAGCTGCCGCAGCTGGCTGACGGCGTCGGCCTGCGAGCGGACGCCGTCG
Organism: Amycolatopsis sp. NBC_01286; assembly: GCF_035982555.1. NCBI lineage: Bacteria > Bacillati > Actinomycetota > Actinomycetes > Pseudonocardiales > Pseudonocardiaceae > Amycolatopsis > Amycolatopsis sp. NBC_01286. Next base: position 4,225,805 of record NZ_CP108428.1, on the reverse strand, counting down.
GTGTAGGGCGTGAGGAAGTCCGGCTGCCGGCCGAGCTGGTAGCCGCGGACGCCGGTCTCCTGGTTCAGCATGGCCGTCGACAGCTGGATGGCGGCGAGCCGCTGGGAGCCGATGACGTCGAGCAGGCGGTTCCGGGCGTCGGTGAGGTTGCTCAACGCGATCCCGCCGCCGGCCAGGGCCGCGAGCAGCAGCACGGCCTCGGTCATGGCGAGCAGGGTCAGCCAGCGGCGGATCGGCCAGCCGCGCACGGTCCCGGTCATCGGCCGGTCTCCCCAGGGATGTGGTTCAGCAGGGCGAGGGCGACGTCGTCGTCCAGCGGGCCGGAGTTGAGGCGTTCGGCGCGGGCGATCAGTTCGTCGAGGAGGGCGCGGCCGTGGAGGCCGTCCTGGTGGCGGATGTCGAGCACGAGCTCGGCCATCCGCTCGTGGCCGAGCCGTTCGGACCCGGCGCCGACGCGGCCTTCGAACACGCCGTCGGTGTAGAGCAGCAGTGACCAGCCGGGGTCCAGCGGCACGTCGAGGGCCTCCCATTTCGTGCCCTCGACGACGCCGAGCGGGACGCCGAGGCGTTCGCCGGAGAGCAGGTGCCCGTCGCCGGGGGTGAGCAGCAGCGGCGGCAGGTGCCCCGCCAGCGACAGGCGCAGGGATCTTCGGTCCGGCGCGACGACGACCATGCAGACCGTCGCGAACAGCGGCTCGATCCGCTCGTGCACCAGGACCCGCTCGACCATGCTCAGCACGTCGGGCATCGGCAGGCCGGCCATCACCAGCGAGCGCCACGCGATCCGCAGCGCGACGCCGAGCGCGGCCTCGTCCGGGCCGTGGCCGCAGACGTCGCCGATGATCATGTTGAGACTGCCGTCGGTGAGCTCGATGGCGTCGTAGAAATCGCCGCCGAGCAGGGAGCCGTTGCGGCCAGGCCGGTAGCGGGAGGCCAGTTCGAGGTGCGGGTCGCGCAGCAGCGGGCTGGGCAGCAGGCCGCGCTCGAGCCGCGCGTTCTCGCGGGCGAGCAGCTGCTGCTGGAGGAACTGCTGCTCGACCTGCTCGGCGCGCTTGCGTTCGCGGGCGAAGCGCAGGGCCTTCACCAGCAGCGGCCCGTCGACCTGGTCCTTGACGAGGTAGTCCTGGGCGCCGGCGGCGACCGCGGCGACGCCGGTGGCCTGGTCGTGCTGGCCGGTCAGCACGACGACCGCGACGCCGGGCGCGTGCTGGGCCAGGCGGGTGAGCCCGCCGAGCCCCATCGCGTCGGGCAGCTGGAGGTCGAGCAGGACGCAGTCGGCGGTCAACGGCGCGGCCAGGGCGGCGGACAGGGTCTCGACGCGTTCGAGCGCGACCGGCACGGAGGTGTCGGCGAGCATCTCGTCGACCAGCAGCGCGTCGCCGTCGTCGTCCTCGATCAGCAGCACGCGCAAGCGGGTGCGGGGATCCCACGATGAGTCGGCGGTCACCGGATTCTCCCGTTCAGCGGCACCTTGCAGGCGATCACCCTAGCGGCACCGGGCGCGGCCGCCTACGACCACACGGCCCCGCCGGGGGTAGCGATTTATAGCACCCCGGTGTTCCGCCGCGTGCATAACGGTTCGGGTCGCGGCGGTCCCGTTACCTGGGTTTCCGCGCCTACGCTGCCGTTATGTCCGAGCCGCCCGTACCGGTCCGGCGCGCGGCCTTCGCGTGGTGGGGAGCGACGGCGTGCTGGTTCCTCGGTTCGCTGCTCGGCCGGCTGCTGGGCGGGCACGCCACACCGGGCGCCGGCGTCGGTGGGACCGGGGAGCGCGACGCGTTGCTGGCGACGACGTTGCCGACGCCGGTCGCGGTGCTCGCGTTCGTGATCGCGGCCGGGCTGTGGGCGCCGCTGGTGTACGGCGTGTTCCGCGGTGCCGGGTGGGCGCGCGTCGTGCTCGCGATCGCCGGCGCGCTGGGCATCCTCGACGTCGTGCTGCAGCTGTTCGCGCTCTTCGCCGCGTCCGCCCGCGATGCCGGCGACCTGGTGCGGGGCCTGGCGTTCCTGCTCGTGCTGGGCCTGTCGATGGCCGGGTTCACGCTGATGTTCCGCGCGGACGCCAATCCGTACTTCAAGCGCCGCGGCTGAGCAGGGAGCGGTAGAACGTCCGGTGCGCTGCCGCGGCCGCCGGCCACGTGTACCGCTGCGCCAGCGCGCGGCCCGGCGCCGGGTCGACCCCCGCCATCGCGGCCCGCAGCTCCCGGGCGAAGCCGGGCGGGTCGACGGCGAAGCGGGCCACCTCGCCGAAGACTTCGCGCAGCACGGGCAGGTCCCGCGTCACCACCGGCACCCCGGCGGCCAGCGCCTCCATCGCGGCCAGCCCGAAACCTTCCTTGGTCGACGGGAAGGCGAACACCGCGGCCGACGCCATCAGCGACGGCAGCTCGTCGTGCGCGACCGGGCCCAGCACCTCCGGCTCGACGCCCAGTTCGGCGGCGCGTTTCTCCCAGCGGGTGCGGTACTCGCGGTAGTCGAAGAGCGTCTCGCCGCCGGCGATGACCAGGCGGACGTCCGGTTCGGCCAGCAGCGCGTACGCCTCCAGCAGGTCCAGCGAACCCTTGCGCGGCTCGATTCCGCCCACCGCCAAGACATAACGTCCTCGATCGGTATCCGGTCGGGCGTTGGCGAACCGGTCGTAGTCGACGCCGTTGGGGATCACGGTCGCCTCGATGCCCCAGCCGTCGCGCACCTCGGCGGCCACGGACCCGGACACGCAGACGTGCGCGTACGGCCGGATGATCGCGCGTTCGTGGCAGGCCGCCAGCTCCGGCGTCGTGAAGGTGTCGAGGTGGTGGATCGTCCGGACGCAAGCGTCGACGGCGTTCGCGCTGATGCAATCCTGCGCGTGCACGACGTCGTACGCGTCCGGCGTGAACGCCGCGCGCAGCACCGCGATCGAGCGCAGGATCCGCGCGCCGACACTCTCGCCGGGGACGTCCGGGAAGGGCACGATCGACAATCGGACAGCGGGATCGACCGGCCGGAAGAACCCCGCGTCACCGCCGCGGCCGAGCGTCCACACCGTGACGTCCTCGCCGAGCGCCGCGAGGGCCTCGCCCAGCGCGAGCGTGTGCACGACGCCGCCGCGGGGTTTGGTCGAGTAGCTCAGCAGGGCAATGCGCATCAGGCCTCCCGGTAGACCTCGGGTTTCCGTTCCCCCAGGTGGTGCAGCACACGGCGGGCGTTCGCGAGTTCTTGTTCGACGTCGAGTTCGGCGACCGCGATCCCCGCCTTGGACCAGGTCCGGGCGAGGATCTCGCCGCCCGGCCCGACGACCTTGGCCTGACCGAGGAACCGCATGCCGCCCATCGCGCCGGTCTGGTTGGACGACACGAGCACGACCTGGTTCTCCGCGGCCCGCGCCTGGTCGTAGAGGTCGAACAGCCGCGACTGCCGGTCCTGCGCCATCCGCGGCGCGCGGTTGGTGATGCTGGTCGGCCACGCGCTCAGGCAGGCGACGATGTCCGCGCCGTCGACCGCCAGCGAGCGGGCCGACTCGGGGAACGTCTTGTCGTAGTCGATCAGCATGCCGACCCGCCCGACCGGCGTGTCGAACGCGGCGAACTCGGCGCCCGGTTCGTACGCGATGCTCTCCCCCGGCGGCTGGTGGACCTTGCGGTGCCGGCCGAGCACGCCGTCACCCGTGACGCACACCGCGGAGTTGTAGCGCCGCGGCCCGTCGGCTTCGCAGTAACCAACGCACACGACCATCTCCGCGGCGAGCGACTGGATCGTCTTCAGTTCCGGACAGTCGGGGTCGAGGGCCGGCGGGAGCGCTTCCGGGTCCGGATGGCGCAGGTCGGCGAGGTAACCGCCGAGGGCCGCGTCCGGCAGCACCAGCAGCGCGGCGCCGGCCGAGCGCGCGTGGTCGATCAGCGTCGCGATGCGCTGCAGGTCGAAGTCGAGGTCGCGGCCGAAGTGCGCGGCGACGGCGGCGATCCGGATCTGCCCCATTCACGGGACACTAACGGGGTAGGCGTCCGGGCGTCTGTCCGCCAGGTGCCCCATCGACCGGCGCGCCGTGGCCAGCGCGGCCTGGACGTCGATCTCGGCGATCGCCATCCCTTCGGCGACGCCGGTGTCGGCGACGATCTCGCCGCCCGGGTCGACGATCTTCGCCCCGGCCACGAACCGCAGGTCGCCGAAGGTGCCGGACTGGTTGGCCGAGACCCAGACGATCTGGTTCTCCAGCGCGCGGGCCCGGTCGAACAGGTCGAACCGCCGTTTCCAGCGGTCCTGCGCGAGGTCGGCCGCCGCGTTGGTGCGGCTGCCGGGCCAGGCGCTCATGCAGACGACGACCTCGGCGCCGTCCAGCGCGAGCGCCCGCGCGGATTCGGGAAAAGCCTTGTCGTAACAGATCATCATGCCCAGGCGCCCGACCGGCGTGTCGAACGCCGCGAACCCGCGGCCGGCGCCGTAGCTGGCGTTTTCGGCCAGCGGCTGGTGGACCTTGCGGTGGTTCCCGAGGACGCCGTCGCCGGTCACGCAGACGGCCGAGTTGTAGCGGCGGCCGCCGGCGAGTTCGCAGTACCCCGCCGTGACGACGAGGTCGCCGGCCAGCGCGGCCAGCCGCTGCACCTCCGGACCGTCGACGGCCAGCGCGGGCGGGCCTTCGGCGCCGCCGTCGAGGTTGGCGAGGTAGCCGCCGAGGGCCGCTTCCGGCAGCGCCAGCAGCCGCACGCCCTCGGCCTTCGCCTCGCCGATCAGCTTCTCGATGCGCGCGAAGTCGCCTTCGAGGTCGCGGTCGAACGGCGCGGCGACCGCGGCCATCCTGAGTGTCGTCATGAGTTCCCCAATCCGGTGACGCCGCCGTCGATGGCGGGCGTCCGTTCGCCGTCGGGCCAGCGCAGCGTGACGCCGGTGCCCGCGACCAGTTCGCCGCAGTCCGCGGTGACCGCCGGCCCCGCGGGCGCGGGCGTGCCGGTGGTGAGCATCGCGAAGCCGGGGAAGCAGGTCAGCCAGTCCCCTGTGGACGCTCCGCGCGGCCGTGGCACCTTGTCGACGTCCAGGACCGCGCCGCAGCCGGACGCTTCGGCGAGCATGCCGAGGGTGCCCGCGATGCCGGCCATCGAGACGTCCTTGGCCGCCGCCGGGCGCGCCTTCGCGACCGAGCCGAGCAGTTCGCGCAGCTCGGGCGTGCGGCGGAAGCTCGTCGAATCCCATTGACGTCCGGTGTAGCCGGGCCGCCAGCCGCCGGCGAGATCCGCGGTGAGCCAGACACGCTCACCCGGCTTGCCGCCGCCCCCGGGCACCGGATCGGTGGTGCGGCCCAGCGCCGTGACCGACAGCGAAGCCGGGACGCCGAACTGGGTGTGCCCGCCGAGCACCGGGACGCCGTACGCCTCGCTCGCCTTCCGCAGTCCACCGAGGACTCGCGCGGCGAAGGACGCGTCACGCGCACCCAGCGCGTCGAGCAAGCCGGTCGGTGTCGCGCCCATCGCGGCGAGGTCGTTGAGGTTGACCAGGACCGAGCACCAGCCCGCCCATTCCGGGTCGCGCTCGACCATCGACGGGATGATCGCGTCGCAGGCCGCGACGACGTCGGTGCCCGGCAGCGGGACGCCGTCATCGCCGACAAAGCCGGGTATGCCGGTCATTCCCTGCAGCAACGGGCCGAGCGCGGCCTTGGTCGAGCGGGCCAGCGCGGCGATCCGGCCGATCGGCCAGCGCATCAGCACGTGGTCATGGCCGGCGACGGTCACCGGCCGTACCCGCTGCCAGCCGAGCCGGGTGAACAGCCGCTCGGTGCGCGTCTGCACGGTCGCCTCGAACCGCAGCGCCCCTTCGGCTTCGGCCCGCGCGCAGGCCGCGCGGACCAGCGCGGAGCCGATCCCGGCCGGTGAGCCGGGCGCGACGACCAAGCGGCCGCCCTGCCACCAGCCGAGGTCCGGACCGTCGGTCGCCGGGCCGAGACGGACGCCGCCGAGTACTTCGCCCGCCGCGTCCCTCGCGACCAGGAACAGGGTGCGCGGGTCGGTGTCGTGGTCGTCGAGGTCGTGCCCGGCGAAGAGTCCTTGCCGCGCCACGAACGCCTCGTGACGCAACGTGCGGTACGCGGTCAGTCCACTGTGGTCGGCTTCGGCGATGGAGAACGCCGGACGCGCCGCGACACTGCGGACGTCACCCAGCAACGCGAGGATGTCGTGGTCCACGTCAGCCTCCCGCCGCGTTGAGCAGGCCGCACGCGCCGCAGGCGGCACAGCCCGCACCCTGGTCGGCGCCAGTCATCCCGGCCGCCCGCAGCAGCGCGGCGATGCGGCCGGTGACGTCGGCGACCAGCGCGGGTGAAGGCGCGGTCGCGCCGTCGCGCCGGGCCAACGTCCCGGCCATCGGCCGCATCGGCACGGCGAACGGGTAGACGCCCATGTCGATGAGCCGCCCGGCCCCCTCCACCAGGGAGTCCGGGTCCTCGCCGAGGCCGATCAGCAGGTACGTCGAGACGCGGTTGCGGCCGAAGACGCGGACCGCCTCCGCCCACGCGGCTTCGTACTCCGCCATCGGCACCGTCGACTTGCCCGGCATCCAGCGCCGCCGGACGTCGTCGTCCAGCGACTCGACGTGGATGCCGATCGACGTCGCCCCGGCGTCGCGCAGTTCGGTGAGGACGCCGAGGTCGCCCGGCGGCTCGATCTGCACCTGGATCGGCAGGCCCGGCACGGCGCCGAGCACCGCGCGGACGCAGCGCACGAGGTGCCGGGCGCCGCGGTCCGGCCCGGACGTCGTGCCGGTCGTCATCACCATCTGCCGGACGCCGTCGAGCCGCACCGCTGCCTCGGCGACTTCCGCGAGCTGCTGCGGCGTCTTCGCGGCCACCGTGGACCCCGCTCGCAATGACTCCTCGATGGTGCAGAACCGGCAGCGCTGGTCCTCCGTGTACCGGATGCACGTCTGGACGACCGTTGTCGCGAGGACGTCCTTTCCATGCAGCAGGGCGATCTTGCGGTACGGCACACCATCCGCCGTGGACAGGTCGTAGAACCGCGGCCGGCCCACCGGGGCGACACTCAGGCCGAGGTCGATCGTCTCGCGGAAGATGCGGCCGTCCCGGACCACGTACGGGCTCTCGGGGTTCAGCGGCAGCGTGGCGTTGGCACCGTCGACCACCAGGTGGCCGTCGTCGCTCGGCCCGGCGCCCTTGCTGCGCTGTACGGGTGCGTCCATTCGCACCCCGCGGACGGCGATGTCGGCGCGGGTGTCCAGGTCCTCTTCGATACCAACGCGCACTACCGCTCCCTAGAACATGTAGGTGGAGTTGATGATCGCGCCCTTGCGCGCGTAGTGGATCAGCGCGTCCTGGACGTCCAGCGGGTGCGTCGGGATGACGCCCTCGATGAGGTCCTCCTCGCGGGCGCCGTGCAGCGACAGGCCGAAGCGGCAGCAGTAGGCCTTGCCGCCCTCGCCGATGAACGTCTTGAGCTGGTCGTTGATGTTCAGCTCGCCGGGGAACGCAGCGTTGCCGGTGGTCGGGAAGCCGCGCGTGGCCAGGCAGTTCAGCGAACCCGGGCCGTAGAAGTAGATCGCGGCTTCGAAGCCCTTCCGCAGCGCGCGCGTCGCCTGCAGGATCGCCACGAAGCTCACCGACGACTCGTGCGCGATGCCGTGGACCAGGGTGAAGTAGCTCTGGCCGGGTTCGGCCTGGTAGTCCGGGAAGACCTTGGTCCCGCCGTACAGGTTGGAGCCCTGCGGCAGCGACGGGTGCGGGATCTCGTCGAGGCTGGTCTTTTCGGTGTCGGTCAGCTCTGCCATCGGTCTATTTCCCTTTCTTCGGTCCGTACAGCACGTCGAACGTGCCGCGGAAAACCAGGTCGGCGAGCTCGCCGTCGCCGGCCGCGGCGGCCAGCTTGGCGAGTTCGCCCTCGTGATCGCCCCACGGTTCGTCGGAGGCGAACAGCACGCGGTCGTGGCCGAGGCCCCGGCGTGAGATCTCCTCGACGAGCCAGCGCGGCGTGAAGCCGATCGCCCAGGACAGGTCCGTGTAGACCTGTTTCCCGGCGGCGATCCAGTCGAAGAAGCGGCCGCCGACGAGCTTGATGTGCCCGCTCATCCCGCCGCCGAAGTGGACGAGGTGCAGCTTGACGTCGCCGGCGTAGGCGTCGACGAGCTTGCCGACCTCGTCGATGTCCGACGCCGCGCCCGGCGAGGTGTGGACGTGCACGACGAGGTCGTTTTCCCGTGCGGTGGCGAAGATCTTGTCGAGCTGCGGCTTGCACGTGGGGTCGGATGCCTTGCCGCCCAGCAGGAAGCTGAGCTTGAGCGCCCGCACGCCGTCCTCGCCCGCCAGCTTCAACGCGTCGTCGGTCCGGACGGCGTCTTCGGCTCGCGGCGAAACCCACAGCGCGGCGCTGATCCGGTCGTCCTTGCCCGCCGCCTCGACGCAGAGCTCGTTGAAGGAGAATGCGATCGCCGGGTCCGGGACGCCGTAGTTCGGGATCACCAGCGCGCGTTCGGTGCCTTCACGGTCCAGGTCGGCCAGCAGGTCGCCGATCGTCGCACGGCTGCCGATCGCCGGGGCGACCGGCGGCCCGCCGTAGAACGGGAACGGCGGGAGCACGCCCAGGTGGCGGTGGGCGTCGTTGGTCCAGCGCTTCATGCGACCGTCCTCGGTGCGACCCAGTCGTCGTCGGCCGGGTAGGTGCTGACCGGCGTGCCCGACAGCCAGCGGACGTCGCCGCGGCCGCCTCCGGTGATCCGCCTCGCGAGGTATTCCGCGTCCGCCGCCACGCCGCAGAACCGGCCGGAGCCCCAGGTGTGCTGCCAGGGCAGGCCGAGGAAGTACAGGCCGGGGCAGCTGGTGACGCCGCGGTGGTGCGTCGGGTAGCCCTTGCCGTCGAACACCGGGACGTCGATCCAGCGGTGGTCGCGGCCGAAGCCGGTGCTCCAGACGACGGCGGAAAGCGCTTCCGCGTCGAGGGACTTCCGGCTGTCCTGTGGCTCCCAGACTGGCTTGTAGCGGTCCTCCCTCGGCGCAGCTACCCCGCGTTTCGCGATGTAGGCGTCGATGGAGTCCTTGATTCCTTCGGAGACTGCGTCCGCCGCGTCGAGGTTGCGGCGCAGGTCGTCGGCGAACGTCAGCTGTCCACTTCGGACGCTGCTGAGCCGGCCGTAGAGCCGCATGCCCTGGGCGGCGAACGCGCGCAGGTCGATGTCGTGGCCGCCGTCGCGTCCGGTGACGTAGTGGTTGGCGCGGAACCGCACGGCGTCCGCGTCGGCGAACTCGTCGATTCCGCGGGCGTAGTAGCCCATTTCGTCGAGCCAGGCCACGACGTCCCGGCCGCGGTAGCGCCGGGCGACGCGCGGCGCGGACCCGACGGCGAGGTGCACGCGGCGTCCGGCGAGGTGCAGGTCTTCGGCGATCTGGCAGCCGGACTGCCCGGTGCCGACGACCAGGACGTCGCCGTCGGGCAGCTGGTCCGGGTTGCGGTACTCGGCCGAGTGCAGCTGGACGACGTGCTCCGGCAGCCGCTCGGCCAGCCGTGGCTTCAACGGCACCTGGTACGGACCGGTGGCCAGCACGACGTGGTCGGCGGTCAGCTCGCCGGCCGACGTCGTCAGCCGGAACCCGCCGCCGGGAAGCGGCCGCAGCCGCTTCGCTTCGACGCCCTCGCGCAGCGGGACGTCGAAGGCCTTCACGTACGACTCGAGGTAGGTGACGATCTCGTCCCGGACCATGAAACCGTCCGGATCATCACCCGGGTAGGGGAAACCGGGGAGCCGGCACTGCCAATTCGGCGTGACCAGGCAGAAACTGTCCCAGCGGCGGGTCCGCCATTCGTGCCCCGCGCGCTCGCGTTCGAGCACGAGGTGCCCGACTCCGGCGGAGGTCAGGCAGTGGGACATCGAGAGTCCCGCCTGGCCGCCGCCGACCACGATCACCGGCCGGTGCAGGCCGTCGAGCTCGAAGTTCATGCCGATCAGTGCAACGGCGAACCATTTCCGGACGGTTTCATCCGGAACATCGGCGCGTTACCAGAACGCCGTTGAGTAACGCTTCGTCCCGCGCCCGGTTAACACTCAGGCGGCCGCGATACGTTGCGGCGCAGGGAATCGTGGAGGTTGACCGGCTGGCGGCGCGGCTCAGATCCTGCGGTGGTCGGGCCGCGCCTCCGGCCTTCGGACGGCGGCGGCGCGAGGTTCCTCCGAGCCGATGATCGCGGCGCAGACCAGCGGCCGGGGCGGCCGTGCCGCGTCACCGGTCGTCGGGCAGCAGCGCCGACGAGCCAACGGGCGCGGCGCGGGCAAACGACTGGTCGCCATGCCGCGTCACCGATCTTCGGCAGCGCCGCGAGGTTCCGGTGAGGCGATGATCGCGGCGCGGATCAGCGACCGGGGCGGCCGTGGCCGTGCTGCCACGAGCTGATCGCCGAGCTCACCATGTCGCGCCACTGGTCCTCGGGCGGTGGCGGCGTCGACGACGTCGCCACCGGGTTCGCGGGCTTGCGCCCCGCGACGGGCCGGCTCGTCGTCTTGACGGGGGTGTCCTGCAGCCCGGCCGTGAGCGGCGGCGGTTCGGCCGAGGCGCTGAACGTCGTGACGGCCTCGCTGGAGGTCGCGGGCGGCGGTGGCGCGGCGGCCCCCGGCGGCGGCACGGCCGTCCCACCGACCTCGTGCGGCTGGAACAGCACCACGGCGGCCAGCCCGAGCGCGACGGCCGCGACCGCCCCGATGACGAACGGCTGCGTGCGCCGCGGCCGCTCGTCCGGCGGGGCGTCGAGCGGGCGGTCGTCAGCGATGTCTTCGGCCGCCAGCTCGGCGTCGAGGATCGCGAGCGGGTCGGGTCTGGGCTCTTCGGGTTCGGCGGCAAGCTCCTCGGCGAGCTTCGCGTCGAGTTCACCGCGGATCATCAGCGGCTTCGTCTGCGAGAGGTTCACCAGTTCGGCGACCGAGGGGAGTTCGCCCTCACCGCCCGTGCGTGCCATCGAAGGACCTCCACCTGCCGGCGTCACCTGGCCGCGTACGGGGGTCACCCTACTGGGCGACTACAGGGCGGAGTCCACCGTGTGCCGTCAGCTCCACCAGTGCGCGTCACCGACGCTGGTGAAGCCCAGGGAGTCGTAGAGCGGCTTGCCCGCCCGGGCGGCGGTCAGCGTCACGGGCAGGCCGTCGAACTGCCGCAGCACGGCGTGCATCAGCGTCCGCCCGACGCCCTTCGAGCGGTGCTCCGGCATCGTCGTGACCCAGTACGCGCCGCCGACGCCGCCGTGGGCCATGGTCAGGCAGGCACCCGCGTCGCCGAGGGTGAAGAAGGCCGGACCGTCCTGCTCCAGCAGCGACGGCGGGAAGACGTCATCGGCCCGGAAGTGCTCCAGCGGGAAGCCGTCCACAACGATGCGCCCGGCCCGGACCAGGTCGTCGCCGGTCTCGACACGGCGGACACCGACGGGCGCGGGCGCGGGCGCCGGTTCGCGCACCATCACCGGCAGGGAGCGCGCGGTCATGCCGATGGCCGTGAGGTCGAGCGTGCCGAAAGGATCCTCGACGACCAGGGCGCGGCCGCCGTCCTGGTACGTCTTCGCGGCCGGCGCCGGGTCTTCCCCCGGATCCGTGGTGGTCAGCATGATCCGCACGCCGGCCGGGCCGTCGATCGCCACGAAGCCGTCGTGCTCCCGGACGTCGTGGCCACGAGCCCGGCCGAGGACGGTCCACATCGCGACGGCGTTGTCGCAGGCCTGCTGCAGACGCTTGGTCATGCCGGGCAGCCTAAGACGGGATTGGCCCGGCCCACAGAGCCAATTCGAGGGTCTCGGACCGGGCCACTGCCGGCCGGCGCCGAAGCAGACAGACCAGATCCACCTGACTACGTCGGGCGAAACGACCGTCAGCCGGCGCCGAGGCAGACGAAGGGGCGGCGGAACGGGTCGACCGCGATCGCGTCGGCCAGGGCCAGCGCGGGACTGTCGCGAACCGCGAGGGCCCGGTAGTAGTCGTCCATCGCGGCGGCCGAGGCGAGGTCGCCGACGCGGGACAGCGGCGCGATCACCGTCCGCGAGCCGCTCGCGAGCAAAGCGCTGGCGAACCCGAGGGCCTCGTCGCCCGGCCGGATGCGGTTGAGCGCGAGCTCGCACGCGGCGAACACGACCTGCCGCGGCGGCTGCCGCAACCCGGCCATCTCGTGCCCGAACAGCGCGCCGTCGGCGAGCTCGAGGCGCGAGAAGAGCGCGTTCTCCGGCTCGTGCGCGCCGTGGGCGGCGAAGTGGGCCAGCTTGGCGCCGTCCATCGCGCGCAGCACGGACTTCACGGTCGCCTTGGCGCCGGTCATCGTCGTCGCGGTGCGGTAGTGCGTGGTCAGCTTCTCGAGCTCACCGCGCGCGCCGGCCAGCCCCGGCCCGCGGACGAGCACGATCTTGCGGGCGCGAGACAGCTTCGTCCGCTCGGCGGCGAGCCACGCGGTCGCGGACGGCGCGACGACGGTCGGCCGGCCCCGCAGCCCCGGCAGCACACCCCACGGCACGGCGTACAGCGGCCCGGTGGGAACGATGACGAGATCGCGGTCGCCGAACAGCTTTTCCAGGGGCTGGATCAGCTGCGCGTCGAGCTTGTCGGCCTGCTTGCGCGCCGACACCATGACGACCTCGGCCAGCCGCTCGGGCAGGTTGTCCGGCGCGAGCGCGTCGAGGTCGACGTTCAGCACGCGCGCGGACTCGGCGGCGTCGCCGGCCGACCCGAGCCGCACCAGCCGGCACTCGCCCCCGGCGACGACCACCGCGACCAGCTCGTTCCCGGAGGCGGCAAAGCTGACCAAGGCCCGCTCGCCGAGCTGCCCCACGACTTCGCCCAACCCGGCCACCGGCCGCGGCCGGCCCCAGCGCCCGGTGTGCCAGCCGAGCCGCTGCGCTTCCCGAAGGCGTTCGTTGTACTTGGCGCGCAGGCCCGCGATCGGGTGCCCGTCGTGCTGGGCCTCCTGGATGGCCTGCCCGAGACCCCGCACCTCGGCCACCCGCGCGGCCAGCTCGGGATCGGTCCCGGCGGAGAGCGGTTCGTAGCGGTAGGTCTGCGCGCGGGTCCGCTCCAGCCAGACGAAGAGCCGCCGGGCGTCATTGCGCTCCAGCACCAACTTCACGGCGAGGTCGGCGAGCTCTTGACCGTGCAGCGCGGTCCCGGACACGAGGTCCAGCCCACCCATCCGATCCCGGACGGCGTCGAGCTCGGTCAGCCCGGACCGGATCTCGGTGAGCGCCTTGGCCCGGCTCCCCTGAGCAACGGCCAGCTCGGCCCGGCAAAGCCGGCGCAGCATCCGGTAGTCGATGGGAGTCAGCTGCCCGGGCCGCGGCACTTTTTGCAGCGTCTCGGCGGCCCGCTTGAGGTTCCCCCGCCGAATGTCGAGCCGGACGGCGAGCATCTGGGCCATCGCAGCCTGTTCCGTCAGTTGCGGCATCGGCATCTTCGCCGCGAGCCGGAGCGCGCGAGTCGGTAGCGCGGCAGGTACCTCCGAGCCACGTAGCGCGTCCCGGACATCGGCCTGCAACCCGGCGAGCGTCGCGTCCGCGATGCAGGTCTGGCAGCCCACCCGCAGCATCTTGCGCCGTGACGAATCGGCCATCTGCCTAGCGAGTTCGACGTCGTCGGTCATCAACGCGGCGGAGGCCCGGTAGAGCTCCGCTCGCGCGACCTCGCGGCTGATGCTCTGCCCGGCCACCAGCATCGGAAGCACCTCGTCGAGGTGGGCACCGGCTTCATCGGCCAGCCCCGCCGCCAGCAACGCCTCCGCCTGCTCGAACCGCAGCTCCTTCGGAACGTCCCTGTCCAATGCCCGGTAGGTCCGTTCGGCTTCCTCGTACAGCCGCAACGCCTCGGGGACGTCACCGATCCTCAGCGCGAGCATGCCCATGGTGCGCCGCATGTCGGCGGCGACCGAGCGTAGCTCGAACTTTTCGGCGAGCTCGAGCGAGCGGTTGAGATCAGCCCGGGCCTCACTGACGTTGCCCAGGCGGATCTGCACCCACGCCCGGGACGACAGCGTCTGGACGAAAGCGCCCATCCTGGTCTCCGGGTCCGGGCCGTGCGCCAGGCGGTACTCCTGGTGGTCGACGGAGATGTCGAACGCGATCAGGCTGTCCTCGTTGCGCCCGACGCTCATCAACCGCGCCGCGTAGTTGTGGTTGAGCGCGCCGTTGAGTTCGGCTTGCAGCACGGGATTCGGCACCGCGTTGATGAGCAGCCGGGCATCGTCGAGACCGGCCAAGCCCGCGGCGAGGTCCCCGCTGATCTCCGAAGACAGCGCGGCCATGAGGCTGACCAGCCGGATCCTCGTGACCAGCCAGTCGGTGCGACGACTCTCCGGAACGGGGTGGATCGAGTCCAGCATGCTCATACCGCGTCGCAGCAGCCGGACACCCTCGCGGTAGTGCTTGAGGCAGGACCCGTCTGCGGCTTGTTTCTGAAGAGCGCGGACCTTCTCGATGACTTCGGTCGGGTCCAGGTTCGTCACAGGCACTCTCCTATGACAGCACAGCCAGTCGCAGAAAGAAGCCCGCCTGCCAGGCGAAATCCGGCAGGCGGGTGATCACGAATTGATGAAGTTCAGGACTTGATGACCTGATAGCACGGGTTCCCGCAGTTCGGGGTCATGACCGGTCCGTCACTCTTCGGGTGGTCATGGCCGATGTGCACCCAGCCGTGCTCGTCGGCCTCCGGGTGCGGGACCACCGGTCCGGCCTTTTCGACCGGCTCCGGGGTTTCTTCGGGCTTGGTGTCCGTGGGCGTCGACATGGTCGATCTCCTCTCCCCTGGGGATCTTCATAGGGACGCTGACCGGTGACGGTGAGTCCCTCGCCGCGGGGCCCTCTTCCCCGCGAACGGACCAATAGTTGCACAACGGAGCAGTGATCGGGAGGCCTTTCACTACGGAAAGTCAGTCCGATCGGCGTGAACTGGGCAGACGCGCTCGCCAAACCGTCCTAACGAGTGAACCCTGTAACGGCTTTGACCAGGGCGTGCATCACCACTGGCTGGACTAGGGCGGTCGGGGCCATGCGGATCGACGCACACCGCCGGTCACGGAGTGCGACTGAGCGTGCGCTCAGGTGGTCTAGTGCGGCGGTTGGTTGGCGGCGCTCGGTCGCCGCCTCGGTGCGCGCCGGCTGCGGGCGCGGCGGACGCAGGCGCAGGCGCAGGCGCAGGCGCAGGCGGGCGATGCTGGCGGATGACGGCGGCGAGAGAAGGGTGGGTGGGTGGGTGGGCGCGCGCGGCGAGCCACGGGCTGCGGCTCGGGCGCGATACTTGTGGATCTCTGCGGCGGCCGCGGTGACCTGCTCGGCGCGTGGCAGAGTGCGCGGCCACCGCGCGCGAGCTGGGAAAGCGCGTCTGGGCCGACGGCGGCGTCCGCTACCCGCGCGATGTCGCGCGGGCCGGGCCAGGTCGCGAGTCATGCGGGCAGGACACCGCTACTGGTGGCGCCGTACCCGAGCGAACCTGCTCAGCCGCTGACGTTCGGCCTCAACGCGCAGGCCGTCGGCTGCCATGCCTGGGGGATCCTTGCCGATCGCGGGACCACGGGACGGCTGGCTGCGGACTCCTGCGGGGATCGATTGGCATACCCCGCAGGCGTCGGTGGGCGTAGCGGGGACTTCTTTTGTTGCTAGGCGATCCGGTGCTCCCGGCCGTGCTTCGGAGTCTGGGCCTTCGTGGTCCGGACCTGGCGGCCGGGAGCGTCGGGGGCGTCTGTGGGTCAGGCGCGCTTTGCTGTCACCGCCGTGTGGATCGTTTGGATCAGGCGGGTGTTCTCCGGGGCCGCGCCGCCCGGGAAGGCGAACCTGCGGCGGTTGTAGCCGTACGCCAAGCCTGTTCGGGGGTCTGCGAATGCTTGGGAGCCCGCCGCTCCGCTGTGGCCGAATGCTCCCTGGCCCAGGACCGGGTAGTCGTACGAGACGACCGAGAAGCCCAAGCCGAAAGCGTTGGGGCCTCGTGTCGACAGGTCGTCGCCGATCGAGTGGATCTGGGCTACGTCCGCTGCCGTTTCCGGGGTCAGGAGGGGTTCGGGGCCGCTGATTGCCGCCGCGTACATCCCCGCCAGGCCTCGTGCCGATGCCACGCCGCCTACCGAGGCCGGGCTCAGCTGGCGGACCTGCTTGAGGTTCGGGAGGTCCCACAGTTCGGGGGCCTCCGGGTGGTTGCGGTTGAACGCGATCGCCGTGAGGCTGTCCGGTCCCGTCGCGTTCGCCTCGAGCGCGGCCAGCTGCTCCGGGGTCGGCAGCATCGGCTGCGTGGTCAGGAAACGCGGCTCCAGGTCCTCGGGCAGGCCCAGGTAGAAGTCCAGGTCGTACGGCTTGCGCACGCGCTCTTCGTAGTGCTCCTGGATGCTGCGGCCGGTCACCCGCCGGACGACTTCGCCGGTCAGGGCGCCGATCACCAGTGCGTGGTAGCCGAACGCCGTCCCCGGGCGCCAGTACGGCTTCTGCGGCGCGAGACGCTCGGCGATGATCCGGTCGTCGGCGATCTCCTCGACGGTGAACCCGTGGTCCGCGCCGACGACGCCGGCGCGGTGCGCCAGGAGGTCCCGCAGCGTGATCGCGGCCTTGCCCGCGGCGCCGAACTCCGGCCAGTAGTGGCTGACGCGCTCGTCGAGGTCCAGCACGCCGTCCTGCACCAGCAGCGCGACCACCAGGTGTGCGGCGCCCTTGGTGGAGGAGAACACGCCGGTCAGCGAGTCGGCCGTGATCTCCGGGCCGGTCCAAAGGTCGACGACGCGTTCGCCGGCGACGTGCGCGACGAACTGGGCAGCGTAGTCGCCGCCTTCCTCGGTCGCGACGGCGGCGAATTCCTCGCGAACGGACTCGTAGCCGTCGGCGACGGTTCCCTGGATGTGCTCGGACGACATGGCGGCTCCCTCAGTGATCACTACGCCTGCGCCAGGGTGCAAGGCGGGGCCTCGCCGGGGTATTCCGGGCAACACGACGCGCGGAGGTGCTAGTCCCGCCATGCGGGAACCTCACGACGAGACCGAGCCCACGGAAACCAAGTCACGCGGCCTCGCGATCACGGCCGTCGCGATCGGCGCGGCCGGCCCGACGCCGGCAGTGGCGACCTGGGCGGCCTGGGTGATCGTCCGGGCGCCAGCCATGGCCGCGTGGACGTACTCCTGGGTCGCGCAGGCGTTCGTGCTGGTGCTCGCTGTGGTTCGCGTTGCTGCCGATCAACGTGCCGGCACTGGTCTTCGGCAGGTGCGCCGGCGCGCGCTCGCGTTTTCCGGCGCCGCGTGTTCGCGACATCATCGTGACGCAACGTCGGGACGCCGAAGGTAGATCGGCCGCCCCGGCGGGTAGACACCGGGCATGAAGCTGACTTCGACCGTGCTCGGCGCTCGGGATCCACGCGCGCTGGCCGATTTCTACGCGACCCTGCTCGGCTGGTCGATCAAGACCGACGAGCCGGAGTGGGTGACGCTCCGCCCCGCCGACGACGGGCCCGGCCTGTCGTTCCAGCTGGAACCCGACCACGTGCCGCCGGTATGGCCGCAGGCGAAAGGCGCCCAGCAGATGCAGCTGCACCTCGACATCGAGGTCGACGACCTCGACGCGGCGGGCGCGGTCGTCATCGCCGCGGGCGCCGGGCTCTCGGCGTTCCAGCCGCAGGAGAAGGTCCGCGTCTACTTCGATCCGGCCGGGCATCCGTTCTGCCTCTGGACGCGTGAATGAGGTGACACCCTGCGTTCGAACGGTCACAGGATCCGCTATGTTCGCTGGAGGTACCGGTTCCCGGCGAACGGAGTGAGTCCAGTGGGGGTGCACCGGATCTGGCACCACGGACTGGTCCCCGTCGAGGGGAAACGCCCCCTGGACGCGTTGCGCAGCAGGCTCATCAGCCGACAACGGCAGCACGACGACTACACCGTCACCGATCTCGGCTCGTCCGACGACGGCGGGTCGCGCCGGTGCGACTTGAAGTTCGCGTGGCTCGGCCACGAAGGCCGCTACTCCGTTCAGGTATTGCTTTCGCTCTGCTACCGCGCCGGCGAGGACCGCGTGGCGTGGTTGCTGGCGGCGGCGTGCACGCGGCCGTGGCGCAGTTGCCACGAAGCGCCGGCGCAGCGGATCGGACTGGAAGAGCTGGGCGCCAGCGGCAGCGACGAGATCCCGATCGACGGGCCGGTGCTCTCGATGCACGGTTGGTCCCGCGAGGAGTGCGACCGCGTCGCGGATCTGCTCGCCGAGGCGCTGGTGGCGCCGTGGCGAACGTCGGCGGTGCTGGTGCTCACCGAACCGCCGACGGCGCCGGTCGAGGGCTGGCCGGGCCTGGTGAACGTGTTCGACGTCGACGACCGCTTTCGCCGCACCCTCAACAGCCACCTCCCACTCGGCTGCGCGGTGCCGCTGGGCGCGCGACTGTTCGTCCCGCCGTGCGACGAGCTGCCGGACTTCGTGGAAGCGACCCTCCCGATGGCGGACCAGGCGCTCGAGGACGCCATGACGCGGTTCATCCAGACGCGGGGCCGGACGCCGCTGCCCGAGGAGTGGGCGGACGTGCCGAGTGTGCGGGCCTGGTACGCGGCGGACCCGTTCGCGGCGCCGGAGCGGGAACCCGACACCGGGATGACCGAGAAGCTGGACCGCGTCGAGCGCGAGCTGGCGGAGGCGCGCGGCGTGATCACCATCTTGCGCAAGAAGGCCAAGACCGGCGCGGAAGAACGAGATCGCGCGGCCCGTGAGGTGAAGGCGCTCCGCGCTCGCATCGAGGAGCTGTCGGCGACCGACATCGCCTGTCTGCAGGAGCAGCTCGCGCAGCTGCAGGAGGCGCTGGACGACTACACGCGCGCCTTCGACGAGGTGGAGGCCGAACGCGACGAGCTCAGACGGGCCAACGGGTTGCTGGCCGGCACGCTGACCCGCTACCACGACGCGGGCACCGAGGTGGCCGACGCCGAGCTTCCGCCGGACGACTTCCCGAGCTTCGCCGACCTCATCGGCGCGGCCGCGGCGACGCTCAAGCACCTGGAGATCACGGCCGAAGCCGCGCCGACGGCGATCCTCGACCACCACCCGAAAGCCGCTGCCTGGCGCCGGAAGGCGTGGGACGCGCTCCGCACGCTCGACGCGTACGCGCGGGCTCGCCGGTCGCTGCTCGACGCCGGCCAGGACCCGGGACCCGAGCTGTCGGACGTGCTCGCGTTCGCCCGCACCGGCCAGCCGGGCTCGCTGATCAGCGCCAACATCATCGCGCTGGCCGAGTCGGACACCGTGACGACGAACGAACGGCTCCGGCAGGCGCGGACGTTCCGCGTCGACCCGCGGACGAACCCGGCGGGGCGCGACTACTTCGGCGCCCACATCGCGTTGGAGCGCTTCAAGTCGCCGGCGCCGCGGCTGCACTTCCTCGACGACACCGATCGCACGGGCACGGTGTACGTCGGGTACCTGGGCGCCCACCTGCCGACGTCGAAGACCAACTGAGCGAGAATCGCGGGCATGACGGACCACAAGCACCTCGCGTACTGCTGGATCGCCCGCGGTGACGAGGTGCTGTTTCTCCGCCGCGCGCCCGGGGTCTTCCTCACCGGGCACTGGGAGCTGCCGGGCGGGACGGCCGAACCGGGCGAACCCTTCGAGACCACAGCGGTGCGCGAAGCGGCGGAGGAAACCGGGCTGACGGTGCGGATCACCGGGGAACGCGGCCGCGATTCCTGGCCGGACATCACGGGACGGCCGCTGCAGATCCACGCGATCTTCTACACGGCCGAGGAAACGGGCGCAGGCGAAGTGGTGCTCAATCCGGGAGAACACGACGACTTCGCGTGGCTTACGCCGGCGGCGGCACGCGCTTTGGAGCTGCCGGAGCACTTTCGCCGGCTGCTGTCTTCGTAGCCGGCCCCGGCCGGGCGGGCGGATCGTTCTGGTCACGCCATCGACGTTACCCGAACACACGTGCGAAGATCATCGCTGAATCGGGTGATGTGTGGCGTCGAGGTTCGGCGTGAGATTTTGTTGTGGTGCAAGGGAAATCGCGCGATGGTGATGGGCGCTGCCCCCGGTCTCCATGCTACCCGAGGGGACCGACAAAACTGCGGCGCAGTGGGCGGGCGAGCAAAGCGGGGCGAGCGGGGCCGGGGTGAGCAGAGGCCGGGCGATCAGAATTTAGGCAAGCGGCGCCAGGCAAGCAAGCCACGCGAGTGGGGTCGAGCGAGTGCGGCCAGGCAAGCAAGCTACGCGGGCGCAAGCCACGCGACCGAGGCTGGACCAGCGAAGCCGGGCAAGCAGGGCCGAGCCAGCGGGGCCACGCGAGCCCCAGGCTGGACGAGTGGGGCCGGGGCGAACGGGGCCGGGCGATCAGAGTCAAGCAAGCAGGCCGGACAAACAAGCCACGCGAGTGGGGCCGAGCGAGTGCGGCCAGGCAAGCAAGCCACGCGACCGAGGGCGGACCGGCGAAGCCGGTCGAGTGGGGCCGGGCAAGCGGGTGCGGGCAAGGCTGAGCGGGCGGGGTCGAGCGAGTGGGGCCGAGCGAGCGCGGCTGGCAAACAAGCCACGCGACCGAGACCGGACCGGCGAAGCCGGTCGAGTGGGGCCGGGCAAGGCTGGGCTACGGAGGTCGAGCGAGTGGGCCCAGGCAAGCAAGCCACGCGACCGAGGGCGGACCAGCGATGCCGGGCGAGCAAGGCCGGGCAAGCGGGGCCGGACCAGGCTGGGCGACGGAGGTCGAGCGAGTGGGCCCGGGCAAGCAAGCCACGCGGGCGCGAGCCACGCGGGCGAGGCCGGACCAGCGAAATCGGGCGAGCAAGGCTGGAAGGGTGAGGCAGGCGAGGCCGGGCGAGTGGAGTCGAGTGAGTGGGGCCACGCGAGCCAGGCTGGGCGAGTGGGGTCGAGCGACTAGGGCCACGCGAGCAGGGCCGGACAAGGGGACCGGGCGAGCAGGGCCGGGCGAGGCGAGCGGGCGAGCAGGGCCGGATGAGGCAAGTGGGACAGGGCGAGAAGACGCAACGCGCGAGCGAGCGTCGGCGTTTGCCGGTAGGTGGCGGGCGTCGTTGCGGGCCACCTGGCCGTCGGCGTGGCTTCTCAGGAGGCGATGGCCTCGTTGATTGCCAGCAACTCCTGTGCGGTGCGGGTGGCGGTGAACTCGATGACGTCGTAGCGGGCGAGGCGCTGGACCACGAACGGGTCGCTGGCGAGGACCGCGTCGAGTTTGCCGCGTAGTACCGGGCGGGTGAGGATCACGTGGTCGGCCGCTCCGGTTCCCTTTCCGGAAACGAGGAAAATTCCTCTCGTGAATTGGGTGCGCAACCAGTCCGAATGGTCCGGGAGCGCGTAGTCTACTTCTGTCTCGGGCGCTGTGTAGGTCAGCAGTGCGATGTACATGATTCAAGAGTAGAACTCCCCCGGCCACCCCGCATCCGCCTGCCGAGTGGCGCCGGACACCGTATTCGGCAATATTCCGGTCAAGAATTCCGGTAATTCTTTACGGCGGCTTTCTGAATCCACCGTACGTAGATCGGCGTACGACAGGGAGTCGACGCCGGGCCGATGCGGGCCGCCCCCGTGACGCGCGAGACTCGGGGGCATGAACGCACTGACCCGGATCCGGCACGACGTCTGGCGGCACGGCCGGCGCGCCGAGCGGATCGCCTACGTCGTCGGCGCGGTCCTCTTCGTGAGCGGCCTCGTGCACGCGATCGTGCTCCTCGCCACCGGCGGCTCGTGGCTGGGGCCGCTGTCGATGCGCAAGGCCGTCACCTTCGGGCTGTCGTTCGGCCTGACGCTGGCCTCGGTCGCTTGGGCGACGTCGTTCCTCACCGTTCGGACGCGGTGGCGGTCGATACTGCTCGGCGCGTTCAGTGTTGCCAGCATCGTCGAGGTCGCCCTGGTCAGCATGCAGTCCTGGCGTGGTGTGCCGTCGCACTTCGACTTCGAGACGCCGTTCGACAATGTCGTGTCGATGACGCTCGCCGCGGGTGGCGGGGTGCTCATCCTGACCGTCATCGGCTTCACCGCGGCCGCGCTCGTGGAACCCGGGCCGGACGCGCCGAGCCTGCGTCTCGCCGTCCGGGCCGGGCTGCTCGTGCTGGTGGTCGCGCTGGCCACCGGGGCCGTGATGATCGCGCGCGGCGTCGTGGAGGCCCGTAGCGGCGATCCGCAACTGGCCTACACCACCGCGGGCTCGCTCAAGCCGCTGCACGCGGTCGCGATGCACGCGATCCTCGTGCTGCCCGGGCTGGCCTGGCTGCTCACCTTCACCCGCTGGCCCGAGGGGCACCGGCTGCGTGTCGTCAAGATCGCGGTGGTCGCCGACGCCGTGCTCACCGCCGTGATCGGGGTCGAGTCCTTCACCGGCGTCTCGCCGTTCGCCGCGCCGCTGCCGGTACTCGCGTTGTCCGTCCTGGCGGCGGCCGCGCTGGCCGGCACCGGACTTTACGCGCTGAGCGGCGTTGAACCGGGTATCCGATTCGTACGTATCTCCGATGGGAAGGCAAGGGGCCGGTAAAGCGGCGGACGGAGACCACGTGCGGCACGGCATGACCACGAACGGCCTTTTCCAGCAGAGTCAGGCCCACAGCCCGTCGTTCTTCTCCGTCATGCGGGCGATGGGCCAGCACGGCGACGACCTCGCGGACTTCTGCATCCCCTGCAACCCGTACTTCCCGACCGACGGGATGTTCGGCGAGCTGGAACGGAACCTCCGCACGATCCTCAAGTTCTACCCGAGCGACGCGGGTGCGATCACCGCGCAGCTGGCGCACGTGCTCCGCCTCAACCCCTCGACGATCTCGCTGGCCAACGGCTCGACCGAGCTGATCACCTGGATCGACCACCTGCTGGTGGACGCCAGCATCGCGGTGCCGATCCCGACGTTCGGCCGTTGGACCGACCAGCCGCTGGAAACCGGCAAGCGCGTCGACATGTTCCTGCTGAAGGAAGCGAACAACTTCGAGCTGCGCGTCGACGAGTACATCGAATTCATCAAGCGCCGCGGCTCGCGGGTCGCGGTGCTGTGCAACCCGAACAACCCCGACGGCGGCTACCTGTCGCGCCGTGAGGTCATCCGGTTCATGGACGCCCTGGAAGACCTCGACCTCGTGGTGATCGACGAGTCGTTCATCGACTTCGTCGAGGCCGAGATGAACCCGTCGGTGGCCGCCGAGGCCGTCGTGCGGCCGAACGTCATCGTGCTGAAGAGCCTCGGGAAGAACTTCGGGCTGCACGGGATCCGCTTCGGCTACCAGGTGTCGAACCCGGCGCTGACGCGCAAGCTGTCGGCCGCGCTGCCGAAGTGGAACCTGAACTCGCTGGCCGAGACCGTCATCTTCATGCTCGCCGAGCACCGCGCGGAGTACGAGGACAGCCTCAAGCGGCTCGCGCTCGACCGGTTCATGATGAACTCGCAGCTGAGCCAGTTCCCGGAGCTGACGGTGTACCCGTCGCAGGCGAACTTCCTGCTCGTCAAGCTGCCCGGCTCGGTCGACGGCGCCGAATTGTGCGACTACCTGCTCACCGAGCACCACCTGCTGGTGCGCCAGTGCGGCAACAAGATCGGCATGACCAGCCAGTTCATGCGCTTCGGGGTGCGGCCGGACACCGAGGTCGAGCGGCTGGTCGAGGGACTGCGCGGGGTCGAGCGGCTCGGCGGCGGCCGCCACACGCCGCCGATCGAGCTCGTCTCGCACTCCCGCGAGCCGGAACGGTCGATCAGCTGACCACGTGGTCGATGGCCGACTTCCAAGCGAACCTCCGGCCGTTCGCCGAACTCGACCGCGCGGGCCGCACGCGCAGGCTGCGCCGGCTCGCCGAAGCGGCGTTGACCGACTACGACGTCCCGGTGGCGCGGCTGACGCCGTTGGCACGCGGGCGCAACACGACGTTCCGGGTCGACGGTGCGGACGGCCGCCGCTACGTGCTGCGCGTGGAGCGGCCGGACGGCCCGAGCGTCACGCAGGTGCGGGCCGAGGTGGCCTGGCTCGCGGCGCTGTGCCGGGAAACGGACCTGGTGGTGCCGCGGCCGGTGCCGACGCGGCACCGGGAGCCGGCCACCGTCGTCGCCGACCCGGCCGTGCCCGAGCCGCGCACCTGCGTGCTGCGCCACTGGGTCGAGGGCCGGTTCCTCGACGAGCGGCTCAACGCGTCGCAGCTGTACCGGCTGGGCGAGGTCACCGCGCGGCTGCAGCGCCACGGCGCCCGGATGAACGGCCTCGACCGCGGCCGCGTCGACGACCTCAGCGCGTTCGGCCGGGCGCAGGTGGACGGCTTCTCGGCGACCGTCGTCGCGCGGGCGGTCGCGCTGGCCGGCGAGGACGTCCGCGCCGCGCTGGAGCGGGTGCGGGCGGTGCGGGCCGCGCTCGGGTTCGGCGCCGACGTGTTCGGCCTGGTCCACGGCGGCCTGCACCAGGAGAACTACCTGGTCCACCGCGGCCGGGTCGCGGTGGTCGGCTTCGACGACTGCGGGTACGGGCACTACGCCTACGACCTGGCCGTGACGGTCGAGGCGTTCGCGCACCTGCCGCACCGCGCGGAGCTGCGGGAGGCGCTGCTGGACGGGTACCGGTCGGTGCGCCCGGCCACGTTCGCGACCGACCCGGCCGTGCTCGACGCGTTCATCGGCCTGCGCCGGGTCCAGCTGCGGCTGCGCGCGCTCGACGGGACGGCGTGACGTTACAGATCGCCGCTACACTTGCTACATGGCCGGACGATCGAGCAACGCCACCAGTACCCGCGACCGCCTCCTGCTGGCCGCCGGGCAGCTCCTGCACGAAGCGGACGGCGGCGCGGTGTCGACGCGCGCGATCTGCGAACGCGCCGGCGTCCAGGCCCCGACGTTGTACCACCACTTCGGCAGCAAGCAGGGCCTGCTCGACGCCGTCGTGAACTACGGCTTCACCCAGTACGTCCAGGCGCCCGAAACCGGCGGCGACCCGGTGGCGCGGATCCGCGAGGGCTGGGACAGGCACGTCGCGTACGGCCTGGAGAACCCCGCGTTCTACGTGCTGCTCTACGGCCAGATCGAGCCCGGCGTGCCGTGCAACCTCACCAGCAGCGCCGAGGCGATGCTACTCGAGCTGTTCACCCCGCTCGCCCGCGCCGGGCGGCTGCGCGTCGAGGCGACCGAGGCCGCGCGGCAGTTCGCGGCGGCGAACAGCGGCGTCACGCTCAGCCTGATCGCCCAGCCCGAAGGTGCCCGCGACCTGGCGATGTCCACGCAGGTCCGGGACGCCGTGCTGGCCGGGCTGCTGACCGACGGC
The DNA here is from genome assembly GCF_035982555.1 of Amycolatopsis sp. NBC_01286. Taxonomy (NCBI): domain Bacteria; kingdom Bacillati; phylum Actinomycetota; class Actinomycetes; order Pseudonocardiales; family Pseudonocardiaceae; genus Amycolatopsis; species Amycolatopsis sp. NBC_01286. Next base: position 4,200,655 of record NZ_CP108428.1, on the reverse strand, counting down.
CCGGCCGCGGGGTCGTCGACGAGCGCGCTCGCAGTCGCTTTGTCGACCGCGCTCGCGGACGACGTCGACGAGCTGACGACCACCGAGCGGCAGCTGCTGCGGGAGTGGCTGCACCGCCTCGCGAGCTGACGCTACATTTGCTACATTGAGTCGTATGGCGAATGTAGTGAACGAGTTCGGTGTATTCCTGGCCCCGCACCGCGACGACGAGACGCGCAAGGCGCACGCCGTCGCGGCCGACAAGCTCGGTTACGGCACGGTCTGGTTCGGCACCGGCAGCGCGTCGGTCGGCGACCTCGCGTTCGTCGAGGACGTCCTGGCCGCGACCGAGCGGATCACCGTGGCGACGGCGATCGTGAACATGTGGGCCGACGAGCCGGAGGTCCTGGCCGAGTCGTACCACCGGCTGGCGGGCCGGTACGGAAAGCGCTTGCTCCTGGGCATCGGCGTCGGCCACCCCGAGTCGATCGCCGCTTACCAGAGCCCGTACGACAAGATCGTCGGCTACCTCGACCGGCTGGACGCGGCCGGCGTGCCCGTCGAGGCCAGGATTCTGGCGGCGCTCGGCGACCGCGTGCTGAAGCTGGCAGCCGAGCGCACCGCCGGCGCGGTCCCCTACCTCGTGCCGGTCGCGCACACGCGGCACGCGCGATCGGTGCTGGGCCCGGGCAAACTCCTGACGCCGGAACAGAAGGTGGTCGTCGACGAGGACCCGGTGGCGGCGCGCGCGATCGGCCGGCCGTTCGTCCGCGAGCCGTACCTCGGGCTGCGCAACTACGTGAACAACCTGCGGCGCCACGGGTACACCGAGGCGGACGTCGCCGATGGCGGCAGTGACCACCTGATCGACGACCTCGTGCTCCACGGCACGCCCGAGAGCATCGCGAAGCGCCTGCGGTCCCATGTGGACGCCGGAGCCGACCACGTGGCCGTCCAGGTGCTCGGCCCCACGCCGGACGTGGAGGCCGAGCACCACCGGATCCTCGCCGGCCTACTGCTCTGATCAGCCCGGCGCCGGGGCCAGCGCGTTCAACGCCGTGACGATCACGCTTTCCTCGTAGGTGAAGTGAGTGTCCAATGCGGACGCCAGCCGGTCGAACTCCTCGTGCAGCCGGGCCGGGTCGGACTCCTCGTCGACGAGCCGCTGGATCTGTTCCTGCAGCTGCGCGACGACGACGTGTTCCTCGCCGAGCTTCGTCAACGCGGGGGCGAGCGCGGGGAACTGCGCGGCCAGCATCGGGAAGATCGCCGTGTCCTCACCCGCGTGGTGGCGGGTGAGGGCCGAGCAGAAACCGAGACAGCGCTTGCCGAAGCTCAGCGGTTCGCCGGAATCCAGCTGGGCACGCAGGTCCCGCAGCTCGGTGCGCAGCCAGTCGTGCACCTCGACGATCCAGTCGCCCATGCGGCGGACGCGGTCGAGGCGGTGCAGCACGAGCACCGGCAGCTCCCGGGTGGTGCGGGCCTGGTAGTCCCCGAAGCCCGGCTGCTGCTCGACGACCTTGGCGAACAGGGCGTCACGATCGGGGGCGATGGCGGCCATCGCCTCGAACGTCTCGGTGCCGGTTTCCACGGTCACCAAAGGGTTCTTGCGGATGTTGTGGTACCAGGCGGGGTGTTTCGGCAACCCCATCGCCGAAGCGACGACGACCAACCGGCCGTCGATGTGCAGGGCTCCCAAGGTGACGCGGTGTTTCCGGCCGGTGCGGGCACCGGTCGTGGTGAGCTGGATCAAACTCGCGTGGTCCTTCCGATGTGGAGTGACCGGAGGCGTGAGAGGGCACGACGGAGGCACACTTGTCCCACAGCAGGGAAAAGACGAGAGACACCGACGTGTCGATCTCAGGGGGCTGAGTAGCCACTACCTCCGTGCGTAGGCCCATCCGGGGCGCACTTCCACGGTAGCACGGAATCAGCGCGCGTCGTCAGCGGCTTCCTTCGCCGCGATGGCAGCTTCGTCGGCCTGGTCGAAGGCTTCCTTGGCCGTCTCGAACTCGGCCGTCGCACGCTCGGCGCGTTCCTCGGCTTCCGCCAGGCGGGCCCGCAGGTCTTCGACGCGGGCCGTGGCCTGCTCGGCCGCCCGCTCGGTGCGGACGAGGTCGCGCTCGGCCACCGCGCGTTCCTTCGCCAGCTCGGCGGCTTCCTTGCGCAGGCGCTCGCGTTCGGCGCGGACGCGCTCCCGCTCGGCCCGCTCCTCGTCCTCGCGCTTGGCGTCCTTTTCGGCTCGCTCGGCCTTTTCGGTCCGCTTGGCCTTCGCGGGTTCGGCCTTTTCCACCAGCTTCGCCGGGCGCTTGCCGGTCGACGGCGGGGCGGTCGCGGCGAGCGTGAACCACTGGTCGGTGTCCTGGTGCGCCACCGACGTCAGGCACCCGGCCAGGGCGAGCGCGGCGGTGTCCGGGTCGGCCGCGACGGCTTCGAGCGTCGCCTCGACCTCCCGCGCCACGGTGTCGCTCATCTTGGCCAGACCGTGCAGGATCCGCCGCACCAGCTCGCCGCGGCGGCGGGCCAGCGCGCGCAGGTCGTCGCCGGCCAGGCGGGTGTGCGCGTCCCGCAGCTCGTCGCCGAGCTCGGCCAGCTCACGCAGCTCGTCCGGGTCGTCGCGGGCCAGCCGGTTGACGATCGCCGCGGCCGTGGTCGGCTTCCGCAGCTCCTTGATCTTCGCCGCCAGGTCGGTGTCGCCCTCGGCCTTCGCCGTCTTCGCCGCCGCGTTGCGCGCGCTGACGAACTCCGCGAGGTCACCCCCGTAGAGCTCGCCGGCCACCGTCTTCAGGTCCATCCCACCCAGCCAACCACATCGGACTGGTGCGAGCACCCGCGAACAGTCATCATCGGGTCAGGGGCGACGAAGGGAAGGCGCGTGTTCTTCGATCTGGGTGTCCGGGACTTCCTCGACCGCGCGGAGGCGGTGTACCCGGACCGCGTCGCGGTGGTCGACGAGCCGGACCAGCCCGCGCCGAGCTGGGGTTCGCTCACCTACCGCGAGGTCGCGCGGCGGGCCCGCGCGCAGGCCGCCCACCTCGACGCGCTGGGCGTGCCGGTCGGCGGGCGCGTCGCGGTGGTGTCGCACAACGCCGCCCGTCTGCTCGTGTCGTTCTTCGGCGTCTCGGCCTGGGGCCGGGTGCTGGTGCCGGTGAACTTCCGGCTCGCGCCGGCCGAGGTGAAGTACATCGTGGAGCACTCCGGCGCGGAGGTGCTGATCGTCGACCCCGAGCTGGAACACCTGCTCGGCACCGTCACCGCGAAGCACGTCTTCGTGCTGGGCCGCGACGACGACGCGATCTGGGGCGGCGACGGCGAACCGCGGCCGTGGGCGGGTGACGAGTCGGCCACCGCGACGATCAACTACACCTCCGGCACGACGGCGCGGCCGAAGGGCGTGCAGCTGACCCAGCGCAACATCTGGCTCAACGCGGCCGTCTTCGGGCTGCACACGACGTTGAACGACAACGACGTCCTGCTGCACACCCTCCCGATGTTCCACTGCAACGGCTGGGGCATGCCGTACGCGGTGACCGGGCTCGGCGGGCGGCACATCGTGCTGCGCAAGGTCGACGGCACCGAGATCCTGCGGCGCGTCGAGGAGCACGGCGTCACGATCCTGTGCGCCGCGCCCGCGGTGGTCAGCGCGGCGCTCGACGGCGCCGCGAGCTGGGACGGCCAGATCCCGGGCCGCGACCGCGTCCGGATCGTCGTGGCCGGCGCGCCGCCGCCGACCCGGACGATCGAGCGGGTGCGGGCCGAGCTGGGCTGGGAGTTCATCCAGATCTACGGTCTCACCGAGACGGCGCCGCTGCTCACGGTGAACCGGATGCGCAGCGAGTGGGCCGGCCTCGACCCGCACGAGCAGGCCCGGCTGCTGGGCCGCGCCGGCACGCCCGCGCTGGGCGTCCGGATCGCCGTCGACACCGACGGCGAGGTGCTCGCGCAGTCGAACCACAACCTCGACGGCTACTGGGAGAACCCCGACGAGACTGCGCGGGTGCAGGAGGGCAACTGGTTCCACACCGGTGACGGCGGTTCGTTCGAGGACGGCTACCTCACCATCGCGGACCGCAAGAAGGACGTGATCATCTCGGGCGGCGAGAACGTGTCGTCGATCGAGGTGGAGGACGCGCTCAGCTCGCACCCGGCCGTGCGGGAGGCCGCGGTGATCGGCATCCCGGACGAGAAGTGGGGCGAGCTGGTGACGGCGCTGGTGGTGACGGGTTCGGACGTGTCCGCCGAGGAGCTGATCAAGCACTGCCGCGAGTACCTGGCGGGGTACAAGTGCCCGAAGCGGGTGGAGTTCCTGGACGAGCTGCCGCGGACGGCGACCGGGAAGATCCAGAAGTTCAAGCTGCGGGAGCCGTTCTGGCAGGACCAGGCCCGAGGGGTGAATTGAGGTTCTTCTTCGACGCGGGCTCGGGCGCGGTGCTCTGGGCCGGCGTCGGCCCGGCGGACGTGGACCGGCTGCCGATCAGCTCCGGGTTGCGCGCGGAGCTGGACAGCCTCGTGGAGCAGTACGACGAGTCGCTGAACTGGGACTACCCGCCGGATCCCGGCCCGTGGCGGGAGGCGCGGTGCCGGCGCTTCAACGCCGACGTCCGGGCGGCGCTGGCCCGGCTGCGCCGTGAACTCGGGGAGGCCGTCGAGGACGGGTTCACCGAGCTGCACGAGGATCCGGACCTGGACCGCTACCTGGCCGACCCGAAGGGCTTCAAGCGCTAGCGGACCAGGCGGAAGAAGGTCCGCACCTCGTTGACGAACAGCTCCGGCTGCTCGAACGCCGCGAAGTGCCCGCCACGGTCCAGCTCGTTCCAGTGCCGGATGTCCGTGTACCTCCGCGCCGCCCACCGGCGCGACGGGCGCGGCATCTCCGCGGGGAAGATCGAACAGCCCGTCGGGACGTCGACCGTGTCGTCCGTGGCCTCGCTGAACCACTTCTGGACCTTGGCGATGCTCTCCCAGTACAGCCGCGCCGACGACGTCGCCGTGCCCGTCAGCCAGTACAGCGTGATGGTGTCCAGCAGCTCGTCGCGGGTGAAGGGGAAGCCGTCGGACCAGGCGTGGAACTTCTCCAGCAGCCAGCCGCACAGGCCGGCCGGGGAGTCGGCCAGGCCGTAGCCCAGCGTCTGCGGGCGGGTCGACTGCTGGACCGAGTAGCCGTCCTCCCAGCGCTGCGCGTGCTCCAACGCCGCCAGCGCGGCTCGCTCGGCCGCGGTCAGGTCGTCGAACGTCGCCGGGTCGGGGGCGGCGATCGGCGGGTTCAGGTGGATGCCCGCCAGGTGGGCCGCGTCCCGCTGGGCCAGTGACGTCGTGATCGACGTTCCCCAGTCGCCGCCCTGGGCGCCGTAGCGGGAGTAGCCGAGGCGGGCCATCAGCTCCGCCCACGCCGCCGCGATCCGCTCGATGCCCCAGCCCTGCACCGACGGCTTGTCGCTGAAGCCGTAACCCGGCAGCGACGGGCAGACGACGTGGAACGCGTCCGCCGGGTCCGGCGGGTCGGTCAGCGGGCCGATCACCTTGGTGAACTCGACGATCGAGCCGGGCCAGCCGTGCGTCAGCACCAGCGGCAGCGCGTCCGGGTGCGGCGAACGCACGTGCAGGAAGTGCAGGCCCAGGCCGTCGATTTCGGTGCGGTACTGCGGAAATCCGTTGAGCCGGGCCTCCGCGCGGCGCCAGTCGTAGCCGGCCGCCCAGTACTCGCAGAATTCCCGCAGCACGGCCAGCGGCGTGCCCTGGCTCCAGTCGCCGACCGGCTCCGGCTCGGGCCAGCGGGTCCGGCGCAGGCGCGCGCGCAGGTCGTCGAGGTCGGCTTCGGGGACGTCGATCCGGAACGGCGTGATCACGCCGGGACGTAGGTCAGCTGCACGACGCCGTTGCCGAAGGTGGCCGACTTCTTCAGCACCAGCGGGAAACCCGGCCCCTCCTCGGGGAACAGCCGCTTCCCACGGCCCACGACGATCGGGTACAGCAGCAGGTTCAGCTCGTCGACCAGGCCTTCGGCCAGCAGCCAGCGCACGGCCGTGGTGCTGCCGCTGGTCATGATGTCGCCGCCCTCGCCGGCCTTCAACGCCCGGACGGCTTCGACGGGATCCCCGGTCAACAGCGTCGAGTTGTTCCAGCTGACCTCGGACAACGTCGACGACAGCACGTACTTGCGGACGCTGTTCATGAACTCGGCGCCCGCGTCGTCCTCGACCGTCCGCCCGGGCCACGCCTCGGCGAAGCCCTCGTAGGTGACGCGGCCGAGCAGCATCGCGTCGGCCGCCGCCATCCCGCCGCCGACGGCGCGGCCGATCTCGTCGTTCCAGTAGCGCAGCGACCACTTGTCGGGTGCCTCGACCACACCGTCCAGCGAGAGGAACAGGTTCGACACGATCTTGCGCATGGCCACCCCTTCGGTCGAGTTCTCACTATGACCGAAAGGCCGCCGTCCCGCAGCGGTTTGCCCGGACTATCCGATCCGTCCATTCGCGACAGGCTTCAGCAGGTCCAGCGCGCGGCCGAGGGTGTCCAGCCGCGCTTCGAGCGTCTCGCCGGCCGGGTACAGCCGGACCGTGTCGATGCCGGTGTCACGCCAGACGCGCAGGCGTGCGCGGACCATCTCTTCGGTGCCGATCAGCGTGGTGCCGAGCACCATCTCGTCGGTGACGAGCGCGGTGGCGCCGTCCCGGTCCCCGGCCTGCCAGCGCTCGCGGACCTCGGCGGCGACGTCGGCCCAGCCCTGACGGCTGTAGGCGTTGTTGTAGAAGTTCGTGGTGGCCGAGCCCATCCCGCCGAGGCTGAACGCGAGTTCCTTCTTGCGCCCGCCGACCATCGTGCGCAGTTCGTCCTCGTTCGCCGCGAAGGCGACTTCGGCGCCCTGGCAGACGTCGATGTCCGCACGCGTGCGGCCCGACTTCGCGAGGCCGGCGTCGAGGTGGGTGAAGTACGCGCCGGCGCCTTCGGGGACGAAGCTGGTGCCGAGCCAGCCGTCGGCGACCTCGCCGGTCAGCTCGAGGAGCTTCGGCGAGAGCGTGGCCAGGTAGATCGGGATGTCCGGGTTCGGCTCGGTCGACAGCCGCATCGGGCGCGTCTCGCCGGGCAGCGGGATCTCGAAAGCCTTGCCGGAGAAGGAGATCTTCTCCCCCGCGAAAGCCTGGCGGATGATTTCGACGGTTTCGCGCATCCGCGTCAGCGGCTTGGCGAACGACACGCCGTGCAGGCCCTCGATCACCTGCGGCCCGGACGGGCCGAGGCCGAGCGCGAACCGGCCGCCGGACAGGTCGGCGAGCGTCAGCGCGGCCTGCGCGATCGCGACCGGCGTGCGCGTGCCGAGCTGGACGATGCCGGAGCCGAGCCGGATCCGGTCGGTGCGCGCGGCGAGGTAGCCGAGCGCGGACGGCGCGTCCGAGCCCCAGGCCTCGGCGACCCAGCAGACGTCGAGGCCGAGCTTTTCCGCCTCCAGCACGAAGTCCAGCGTCGAGCGGGTGTCGCGGGAGAACTCGACCGTCGTCGCGGTCTTCACGAGCCTTCGACCCGGTCCTTGATCGCGGCGAGGTTGCCGGTCATCGCGGTTTCGAACTCGCGGAGCCGCACGAAGACGATCTTCTGTTCCTTCTCGGGCATCCGGTCGATCGCGAACGACAGCCCGGACCGGCCCGGGCCCATCTGCATCCACTGCGAGAGCCGGGTGCCGCCGTTGTCGGGTTCGAGGGTGAACTTCCAGACCGAGCTCGGCTCGGCCGGATCCTGCACGGCCCAGGCGAACACGCGCGGCGCTTCGCACTCGACGACGTACGACGTCGTCTCCCACTCGCCGAACGCGTCGTGCTTGCTCCGGCCGACGAACTTGCGGCGGGTCTCGCCGTCGCACCACTCGACGGACTGCAGTTCCGAGCTCAGGGAGGGCATCAGCCCGATGTCCGAGACCACCGGCCAGACGGCCTCGGGGGCGGCGTCGATCCAGGTCGAGACCTCGGCCGTCGGCTTGTCCGCGTACCGCGCGCCTGTCCACTCCATCGTGGTCGCCACTCCTCTCGGTGAGCTTCTGACCACGATAGTTGCGTAGGTAGACCCGGCTGTCAATCTCACTCCTGCCGGGCGAAGCGCTCCTCGACGTCCGCGCGCTGCGCCAGCCGGGCCGGGAAGCCGGGGCCGCGGCGCATCCGCGTGTCGTCCGGCGTCATCGGCGCGGCGCACTCGGCGCAGACGATCTCGGCGTGCGTGTCGTGCCCGCAGGCCAGGTGGTGCACGGTGATCGGCGGGCCGCCATCGCCGGCGAGCCACTTGTCGCCCCAGCGCGTCATCGCGAGCAGCACCGGGTAGAAGTCGCGGCCCTTCTCGGTGAGCACGTAGTCGTAGCGCACCGGCTCGGTCTGGTAGGCGACCTTCTCCAGCAACCCCTCGTCGACCAACCGCTTGAGCCGGTCGGCGAGGGTGTTGCGGGCGATGCCGAGGGCCTGCTGGAACTCGTCGAAGCGGCGGACGCCGTAGAAGGCGTCACGCAGCACCAGCGGCGTCCACCAGTCCCCCAGCAGATCCATGGTGCGCGCGATCGAGCACGGCCACTGCGCGAACGAGGTCCGTTTCATGCGGCCGAGGGTACGCCGTTTTCCGGAGAGACTCAGCAGGTCAGCCGCATGACCACCCGCCGCACGGTCGGGCGGCTCACCTCCGTGAACCCCGCGGTCGCCGAAGATCGCCTGCAGGTCCGCCCAGTCCACGGGCACGAAGGTCAGCGCCATGCCCCGAAGCTAGACCAGGTGGCCGGTCGTGACGTCGACGTGGTCCGGGACGTCGTCGTGCTGGTCGCCGACCGAGAGTGTGCCCGCCGGCTCGACCAGGAGCACGCTCGCGCCCGCCTTCGACGACGGCTTGTGGAACGTGCCCTTCGGCACGACGAAGACCTGGCCGCTCTTGAGCGTCACGACTCGTTCCGACGGGTCGCGCAGGCCGATCTCGATCTCGCCGTCCAGCACCAGGAAGAACTCGTCGGTGTCCTCGTGGACGTGCCAGACGTGCTCGCCGGCGAACCGCGCGAGGCGGATGTCGTAGTCGTTGACGCGGGTGACGATCCGCGGGCTCCAGGCGGCGTCGAAGCTCGCCAGGACTTCGGTCAGGTCGATCGGGTTCATGCCCACCATGGTCGATCTGGCGGGTGAGCGGCACGAGTGCTAGGAATCGCACATGCCGCAAGAATTCTCTCACCGGGTCGTCGCGATCGTGACGGCGGAGTCGAACCCGTTCGAGATGGGCGTCGCGACCGAGCTGTTCGGGCTGCGGCGGCCCGAGCTGAACCGGCCCTGGTACGACTTCGCGCTCTGCGCCGCGACCCCGGACGTGCGGATGAACCTGGGCATGTTCACGCTCTCCGGCGTCGCCGGGCTCGAGGCCGCCGACACGGCCGACACGCTCATCGCGCCGGCCCGCCCGGACACCGGCGTGCCGACCGACCCGGCGATCATCGCGGCGATCCGCCGGGCCGCGGACCGGGGCGCCCGGCTGGTCAGCTTCTGCACCGGCGCGTTCGCGCTCGCCGAGGCGGGCGTGCTGGACGGCCGGCGCGCGACCACGCACTGGCGGTGGGCCGCGGAGTTCGCCGAGCGCTTCCCGGCGGTGCGCTGGGAGCCGGACGTCCTGTTCGTCGACGAGGGCGACGTCCTCACGGCGGCGGGCAGCGCGGCGTCGCTCGACCTCGGCCTCCACCTCATCCACCGCGACCACGGCGCGGAGGTCGTCAACGCGGTCAGCCGCCGCCTGGTGTTCACCGGCCACCGCGACGGCGGGCAGCGGCAGTTCATCGCCCGGCCGGTGCCGGCGGTGCCGGACACCTCGCTGGCGCCGCTGCTGGCCTGGGCCCTCGAACGGCTGGACACCCCGCTGACGGTGGCCGACCTGGCCGCACGAGCGGCGACCAGCCCGGCGACGCTGCACCGGAGGTTCCGCGCGGAGCTGGGAACGACGCCGCTGGCGTGGCTGACGACCGAGCGGGTGACGCTGGCCTGCCGCCTGATCGAACGCGGCGAGCTACGGCTGGACCGGGTGGCCGAGGCAAGCGGCTTCGGCACGGCGGCGAACCTGCGGCTGCAACTGAGACGCCACACAGGTCTCAGCCCGAGCGCCTACCGCCGCCGCTTCGGCCCGGCCCTCGTGAGTGGTAATTAGGGTTCTAACCCGAATTACCACTCACGACGTCTTGGAGCGCCTTGGCCAAGGCCTCCTCTTGCAGCCGCGCTGGGTAGCCACGGGGGTCGGCTGCCGCGAGGACGTTGAGGCCTTCCACCAGTGCCACCAAGCTCTTTGTCGTCAGCTCCAGGTGGTTGTCCGTCCATTCCGGACGGCAGGCGGCGATCAGGCGGCGGACGCGGGCGAGGAACGAGTGGTTCGCCGCTCGGTGGCGCTGCGCCAGGTCGTCGTCCGCCAGGGCGGCCGCGAGGAAACCTACCCAGACGCTCGACTCCTCGTGGTGGCCGTGCGGTAGGTCGATCGCGCAGCCCAGGACCGCGCGCAGTGCGGCCGGGGCGTCGACGGCCGCTGCTTCGGCCGCGTCCGCGCGGATCGCCGTGCGCTCGTAGAGCAGGTCGCGCGCGTGCAGCAGCAGGGCCTTCTTCGTCGGGAACGTGTGCAGCACCAGGCCCGTCGTGCAGCCGGCGCGCTCGGCGACCGCGCGCAGCGTCAGGCCCGGCAGGCCCGCCTCGGCGAGCACCTGCCACACCGCGTTCGACAGCAGCTCGCGCTGCGCCTCCACGTCACGCTGTCTCGGCACCCGGAACCTCCTTCCCCGGTAGCGTAACAGGTGCTACGGTAACGCTCGTTACGAAACGGAGGGGTGCCCGATGACCAATCTCGAAACGAGCGATATAAAGCCTGTAAGTTGGGACGATCCCGACGCCGTCCGGCTGCGCGAGGCCCAGCGCGTCGAACTCGACGCCCGCTACGGCACCGACGACCACGAGCCCGGCGCGCTCCCGACCGCCGAGACCATGGCGGTGTTCCTCGTCGCGCGCGACCGCGACGGCACCGCCGTCGGCTGCGGTGGGCTCCGGCCGCTCGGACCGGGCACGGCCGAGATCAAGCGGATGTACGTCGACCCGGCCGCGCGCGGCACCGGCGTCGCGACCGCCCTGCTGCGCGCGCTCGAAGACCACGCGCGCGACCTCGGGATTCCGCGGCTGCTGCTGGAAACCGGGACCGGGCAGCCGGACGCGATGCGGTTCTACCAGCGTGAAGGCTACGAGCCGATCGAGGCCTACGGGCCGTACCGCGGCGTATCGATTTCGCGCTGCTTCGCCCGGGATCTCTGAGCGCCATCGGTTTTCCGATGACCAGGCCAAGGCAAGCTATTGGTTCGCGAGGACACCACGGGCCTACCGTCGAAGGCACGGCGGCCCAGGGTCGGGCCGCCGCACCCGACTCAGACGGAGTTTTCCCTTGCGCATCAAGCACATCGGCGTCGCGCTGGCCGCGATCGCCATGGTCGCCTTGCCGGCCACCCCGGCCGGCGCGGCACCGACGATCGTGCCACTCGCCCCCGGGCAGCAGCCCGAGAACATCGCCCTGGAGCCCGACGGCTCCGCGGACCTGACCTTCGCCTACACCGGCGAGATCGGCCGGGTCTCCCCCAGCGGCCGGGTCACCATCATCGCCCGGATCCCGGTGCCGGAAGACGGCGACGTCCCGGTCGTCCACAAGAGACTGTTCCTTGGCGGCATCGTCCGCGCGCCCGGTGGTGACCTGTACGTCGCCGTCTCCACCGGCACGGCGGCCACCGGCCTCTACCGGGTCAGGGCTGGGGTGCCACCGGTGCAGGTAGCGAAACTGCCGCCGTCCGGCTTCCAGAACGGCGTCGCGCGCGACCCGGCGACCGGTGACCTCTTTGTCGCCGACTCGTTCGGCTCGACGGTCTGGCGGGTTTCGCGGGGACGCGTCACGGCCTGGGCCACCGGTGAGCTGCTCGCCCCGGTGAGCGGCTTCGGCGCCAACGGCGTCAAGGTCCACGACGGCGCGCTCTGGGTGTCCAACCTGGACCACGGCACGCTGGTCCGCTTCCCCTTGCACGGCGGCCCCGGCCGGGTCGTCACGTCGGGTCTCGGCCCGGTCGACGACTTCGCTTTCCACGGCGACACCGTCGTCGCGGCCATCAACCAGGACAACCGCGTGGTCACCGTCGGCCGCGACGGCGTCAAGACCATTCTGTCCACTGAGGACGGACTGGCCAATCCGACGGCGGTCGCCGTCCGTGACGACACGCTGTTCGTCACGGACGGCGCCTACTTCGGTGGTTCGCCGAACCTGCTTCAGGCGACGCTCGCGGCGAACACGTGCAACGCCGAGTTCGCCGGCAGCGTCACCGCCACGACCTCCTTGCCCGCGGTCAGCGGGACGGAGTTCGCGAACACCCGGTACGGCGTGGTCGGGTAGGCCGCGCCGGTCCCGGTGTTCTTGCCCAGGACGGTCGCGACGGTCGTCGCGCCGTACTGGGCGGGGTCGGCGCAGCACCAGTTCGGGAACCCGAGGTCGGCCTGGCTGGTGCTGCCGTCGGCGTACTGGACGACGACCGTGCCCTTCGCGGTCCCGGTGCCCGTGCCGGCCAGCACCAGCTTCGCCCCGGTTCCCTTCACGGCCACGGTCTGACCGGCCGCGACGACATTGTCCGGCTTCGAACCCAGGGCATCAGGCCAGGTCAGCGACACCCCGAGAGCCGAGAACGCCGCTCCCGGCTTGAGCCCGGCCTCGGCGAGGCCTTCGGCCCGGAAGCTGCTGCCCCCGCCGTCGAGATCACCGGCCGTCACGTGTGCCGCGTCGGTGACGCCGACGTTGGAGGCGGCCGCCGCCAGGGACGCGTACGGCACCGTGACGGTCGACGAGTCCACGGCCTCGTGCGTGTCCAGCCGCGCGCGGTAGGTCGTGGCCGCGGTGACCTGGTAGTCCGCCGGCTTCAGCCCGGCGTCGGGGGTCAGCGTCACCGGCACCTTCACCGTCTGACCAGGCCGGACGAGCTTCGGCAACGCCGGGACGTCGGCGCGGAACCCGGTGCCCCGCACCGACAGCGCGACGTCCCGGACGGGCAGCGGCGTGCCGTTGGTGAAGCTCACCGTCGCCGCCGTGGGCTGCCCCGGCGCGGCCAGCGACGGCGTGGTCAGCGTCGTCGTGCCGTTGTCGTCCTCGGGGAAGAACCCGCCGACCGCACTGGCCCCGAAGAGCCGGACGTCCTGGCGGGCACCGGCGCCGATCTGCCCGGTCTTCACGCGCACGACGCCGTGGGCGGCCGGGTCGTACCACCAGCCCGAAGCCGCCTTGTCCAGCTCGACCTTGCTGCCGTACTGCCGCAGGATCCCGGTGCCCGCCTGGACGAGCGCCGGCTTCGTTCCCGTGTGGACGGACAGCTGGTAGTTCCGCGCGGCCGGCTTGCCGGCGTAGGTGCCGGTACTCGCGCCGATCCCGACGGTCACCGTGCCGGGGCCGGACTGGGGCGCGTCCACGGTGAACGTCTGCTTCGCCTGCTCCCCGCGCTGGTACCCACGGGTGACGCCGTCGTCCTCGGAGAGGGTGAAGCTGCCCTTGCTCTGCGGGTAGACGTCCAGGTCGAGCTCACCCTTGTCGCGCGTCTGCCACGACTTCGTGCCGTCGGCCCACATCGGCACCACGGCGCCGGCCCGGACGAACAGCGGGAGCGTGTCGAGCGGCGCGTCGTAACCGTCGATCGTCGTCGGGCCGGTGTAGGTCTTGCCGCTCCAGTAGTCGACCCACGTGCCCTTGGGCAGGTAGATGCCGTTGCGGACGTTCGACTTCTCGTACACCGGCGCGACCAGGAAGTCGGTGCCGGACAGGAACTCGTACTTCGCCTTGTCGGTCCACACGTTCGGGTCGTCCGGGTACTCCAGGGCCAGCGGCCGGACCTGGCCGACGCCGGTCTGGTGCGCCTGCGCGGAGTAGCTGTAGGTGTAGGGCAGCAGGCGTTCCTTGAGCATGAGGTACTTGCGGTTGATGGAGGTGTACGGCTCACCCTGCTGCCACGGCTGCTTGTCCGACGACGCCCAGCCGTCCATCGTCATCGCCGCCGGCAGGAACGCCTTCCACTGCAGGTCGCGGACGTAGGTCTGCGGGCTGCCGCCGAAGATGCCGTCGATGTCGCCGGTGTTGTACGCGATGCCGGACGTCGTCGCGCCCGCGTACGTCGGGATCTGCCACTTGATGTAGTCGTAGGAGCCGGACTGGTCGCCGCTCCACAGCACGCCGCAGCGCTGAGCGCCGGCCCAGCTCACCGGCTGCCAGACGAACCCGCGGGCGTCACTGTTGTCCTCGATGCCCTTGTAGGCGGTGTCACAGGCGTCGAGCGCGAACTGGTAACCCGGGCCGACCCAGGCGACGTCCAGCTTGCGCACCCGCACCCCGGCCTTGACCTCTTCGGCCTGGTTGGGGACGCCGTTCTCGGTCCACAGCCCGAGCTGCATGGTGTCTTTCCGCAGGCCCTCGCCGGTCTGCGGCAGGTTCTCGTAGCCGCAGCCGTAGCCGTCGTTGACCAGCATCCAGCCGTTCGGCATGTCGTGCGCGGCGTAGCCGTCGGCCACCTTCACCGCGTCGAGCGTGTGCCGCTCGCCGCGGTTGGCGTTGTGCAGGTAGCAGTCCGAATCGCCGGTTTCCAGGCCGTAGATCGGCGGCAAAAATGGCTTCCCGACCAGGTCGGTGTACCCGCTGATGACGTCTTTGAGGTTGCCGCCGACGACGTAGGTCGCGTCGAAGCGGCGCTCGTCGTGGGTGGTCTCGACCGGGTCGGTGAACGAGTAGCTGCCCGGCGCGAAGGTGTTCCGCAGGACGCCGTAGCCCGCGGTCGAGGCGTAGAACGGCTGCGAGTTGGGCGCGCCGCCGTCGTTCCAGTTGTCGTCGGCGAAGATCTTGATCGTCTGGTCGCGGTGGCTGTAGCGGCCGTTCTGCTCGCCGCCGCCGACGAACTGCTCCGACGCGGTCCGGGTCAGGCTCTGCGTGGTCGTCGAGCCGGTCCAGGACAGCGGCGCGGACTCCGCCCAGAGCTGCTTGCGGTCCGCTCCGTCGTAGAGGGCGAACTTCAGCGGGTGCTTGTACGCCCGCAATGTCGCTTTCGGGGTGGAGATGGCCCAGTACGCGCCCTTGTCGACGCGCTTCGGCGTGGCCGGGGGCGTGGTCTTCGGGAGGACGATCTTGCCGCCGGCGGGGTCGGTGAAGGACCCGTCGGGGGCGAGCCAGACCCGGACGGCGCCGTCGGCCGGGAAGCTCACGCGCACCGCCGCGCTCCCCGACGTCAGCGTCACCGTGGCGCCGTCGGCGGAGATCCCGGTCAGGTCGCCGAGCTGCCCGGAGGGCGCCGCGGGCGGGTCGGCGTAGGCCGTGGCGGGCGAGAGCCCGAGGACGGCGGCCGTCGCCAGACACCAGAGCGTTTGCGCAACTCTGCTCATTACTGACACCTTTCGCGCATCAATACGCATGTTGGAGTCTGTATAGCGCACGTTTCGCGCAGTGTCACCCACTGAACCGGTTCCGTCGCCCCGACTCACGACTTCCGTCGGCCTTCCGCTGTACAGTTACTCCGGGTACTTGAACGGCGTCTTAGAGGTCACTCCATCTGCAAATTGCAGATCGCATCTCTCTGTCCATTCAGGACGATGACGCGCGCCGTTTCCCGTTGTCACACTTCAGGTTCCGTTGCGCGTTTTCCGGCGTGCAACAGCACGTGCATCCGCACGGCGCTCGCGCGCGCAAGTTGTCAGCAAGTGATGAAGTGCTTGCTGTGAAACACTTTCCGCAGTAAGTTGGCAGCCCACCGAAGGCTGGGGATCAGCCATCGGGGCTCGTGCTGCTCGACGGGATCGGGGAGGTGACCGGAGAGAGCGCTTACCGGCGGTCGGGTCGCCGTCGGGTGCAGGAGGGATGTCATGCCGTGGTACGCACAGGACAAGCAGTGTCCGACCGAGTGACAGAGCCATATCTGGTGGCACAGGACGCCATCGCCGAAGAGCTGCTACGCGGCAAGTGGTGCGTGTACCTGCACGAATGGCTGGGCGACGACGGCGATCTGCCGACGTGGCAGGCCGAGGTGGCCGCCAAAGCGTCACTCTCCGGAGTCGAAGTGTGCTTCGTCGAGATCCCGCGCAAGGACATGACGCTGATCGCGAACGTGCGGGCACTGCCGTCCTTCGAGCAGGTCACGGAGTCGATCGCGGCGCTGGAGGACTACCGCGGCCGCGTCGACCGACAACGTTGGCACGGCCCGGCGGTACGCCGGCTGCCCCCACCGGAGTAGCGGCTACCGAGCCGCCTCGCGTTGCTGGGCCGCCAGAAAGTGCGCCGTCTTCGCCGTGGCGTCGTACAACGCGCGGTAGTGCTCGTAGAACTCCTGGTACCGCGTGACGTTCGCCGGGTCCGGCGTCACCGTCGTCGCGATCGGGTTGGCGCGGGCCGGGTCGATCTCGACGCCGGTGGCCTCCGCCGCCAGGAGCGCGTCGCCCAGGCAGGCGCCGATCGTCTCGGCCGGGATCTGCTGGGGCAGGCCCGTGACGTCGGAGACGATGCGCGTCCACAGCCCGCCCTTGGTGCCGCCGCCGACCGCGACCAGCCGCCCGGCCGCACCACCCGCGGCGGCCATCGCCTCCAGGTTGTGCCGCACGCCGTACGCGATGCCTTCGAGCGCCGCGCGGTAGAGGTCGGCGCGGCCGTGCGTGGTCGTCAGCCCGGCGAGCACGCCGCGGGCGTCCGGATCGAACAGCGGCGTCCGCTCCCCGGCGAAGTACGGCAGCAGCAGGAGCCCGCGGCTGCCCGCCGGCACCTCCGCGGCTTCCGCGACCAGGCCGGCGTAGTCGCCGCCGACGAGCCGGCGCAGCCAGTCGGTGACCGCGCCGGACGTCGCCATGCCCGCGGCCAGCGTGAAGCTGCCCGGCGTGACGCCGCGCGTGCCCCACAGGCCGGGGTGCGGCCGCGGTTCGGTGAGCACCTGGACGAGGAACATCGTGGTGCCGTACATGACCATCACGTCACCCGGCTCGCGGACGCCGACGCTGGTCGCCTCCGCCCAGGCGTCGACCGTCCCGGCGGTGACGGGCAGGCCCCGCGGCAGCCCGGTCCGCGCCTCCGCGGCCGCCGTCACCTCGCCCGCGATCTCGTTCGGCCACCGCAGTTCGGGCAGTTCGAGCCCGGGTGCGACGCGCTCCGCCCAGTCCTTCGCCCACTCGTCCGCCGCAAGGTCGTACAGCGGCGTGCACTGGCTGGCCGAGTGGTGGTCCAGGACGTAGCGGCCGGTGAGCCGGTGCACCAGGAACGAGCTCGCCATCAGGAGTTTCTCCATGCGCGCGTAGACGTCCGGCTCGTGCCGGGCCAGCCAGCGCACCTTGGGCCCGACGGCCTGGCTGGTCAGCGGCGAACCGCCGCGCGCCAGGATCTCGCCGGCCCCGAACTCTTCGTTCAGCTCCGCGATCTCGGCGCCCGCCCGGGTGTCGACGCCGTAGAGGATGGCCGGCCGCAACGGGTCACCGTGCTCGTCGGCCGGCAGCAGGCACGGGCCGATGCCGCTGACCCCCAGCCCGGCGAGCGGCCGGCCGTTCGCCGCACGCAGCAGGTCCGCGACGATGGCGGTGAAGTCGGCCCACCACACGGCTTCGGCGTCGTGCTCCACCCAGCCGGGCTGAGGCGTCGAGACGCCGTGCTCGCGGACGGACCGGGCGAGCACCGCGCCCTCGGCGTCCACCAGCACGCCCTTCGAGCCGGCCGTGCCGATGTCCACGCCGAGCAGCAGCCCCGTCATCCGCCCTCCACGCACCACTGATGCGGGAAATCGATTACCACCAAGCTATGGTGTGCCGGGAACACTGTCAACGACACAGGTGAACGAGGACGCGGGTGGCGACGATCTCCGACGTGGCGGCGCTGGCCGGGGTGTCCACCGCGACCGTGTCCCGGGCGCTCAACGGCAAGTCCACTGTGGACCCAGTGCTGGCCGAACGGGTCGCGCGGGCGGTGGAAGAGCTCGGCTACACACCGAACGGGCTGGCCCGCAGCCTGCGCCGCCGCGAGACGGCGGTGCTCGCGCTCATCATCTCCGACGTCGAGAACCCGTTCTTCACGGCGATCGCGCGCGGGGTCGAGGACACCGCCCAGGCCGCCGGGTTCTCCGTGATGCTGTGCAACTCCGACGAGAACACCGCGAAGGAACGCCGGTACGTCGAGGTCGCGGCGCAGGAACGGCTGGCGGGCGTGATCATGTCGCCGACCACCGGCGACAGCGACGTCCGGCCGCTGCTCGCGCACGGCACGCCGATCGTGACGGTCGACCGGCGGCTGGAAGCGGCCGACTGCGACGCGGTGCTCGTCGATTCCCGCGTCGCCGCCCGGGATGCCGTGCGGCACCTCGTCGACCGCGGTTACGAGCGGATCGCGTGCGTCGCGGGGCCGCCGGGCATCACCACCGCGGACGACCGTCTCGACGGCTACCGCGACGGGCTTCGCGACGCGGGCCGAAAGCTCTCGACGCCGCTGGTGCGCCGCTGCGAATTCCGCGAAACCGGCGGATACGAAGCGGCGAAACAGTTACTGACGCAGGCCGATCCCCCGGACGCGCTCCTGGTGTCCAGCAGCACGATGGCGATCGGCGTGCTGCAGGCGATGGCGGAGCGGGGCCTGCGCGCGGGCCGTGACGTCGGCATCGTCTCGTTCGACGACGCGCCGTGGACGACGCTGATTTCGCCGACCCTGACGGTGGTGGCCCAGCCGGCCCACGCGATGGGCCAGCTCGCGGCGCGGCTGCTGCTGGACCGCATCGGCGGCGGATCCCCCGCGACGACCACGACGACGATGGCGGCGCAGCTGATCGTCCGGGGCAGCTCCACGCGCTGAAAGCGGCACTTTCACGTGAAAGTGCCGCTTCCGGATCACTCCCGCCGGCACGGTTGACTTCAACCATTCTTGAGCTTTTACCGTCGGTGGCATGACTGCTCTCCTGCCGCCGATCCCGCGGACCGTCTGGATCGCCTCCGGGGTGATGGCCCTCGGCGGCTTCCTCGGCAACATGGACGGCTCGATCGTCGCCGTCGGGCTGGAGTCGATGCGGCTGAGCCTTGGCGTCGGCCTGGTCGAGGTCCAGTGGGTCGCCACGGCGTACCTCCTCGGGCTGTCCGCGGCGCTGCCGCTGACGCCGTGGCTCGTCCGGAAGCTCGGCGCGGGACGGCTGTGGCTCGGCGCGCTCGCGGCGTTCCTGGTGACGTCGGCCGCGTGCGCGCTGGCGCCGGACGTCGGGACGCTCATCGGCGTCCGCGCGGTGCAGGGCATGGCCGCCGGCGTCATGGTCACGGCCGGGCAGACCGTGATCGGGCTGGCCGTCGGCCCGGAACGGCTCGGCCGGACCATGGGCACGCTCGGCCTGGTCGTCGGGCTCGCGCCGGTGATCGGGCCGAGCGTCGGCGGCTTGCTGCTCGCGCACTTCTCGTGGCCGGTGCTGTTCTGGCTGAACCTGCCGATCGGCGTGGTCGCGTTCGGGCTGGCGCTGCGGTTCGTGCCGCGCGGCGACCGGCGGCAGCCGCCGCCGGTGGACTGGCCCGGCCTGATCCTGGTCTCGCTCGGCCTGCCGCTGGTCGTCTACGCGCTCACCGAACTCGGCGCGCCCGGGTCCACCGGCCCGCTGAACGTCGTGCTGGCGGCCGTCGGCGCGGTCGCGCTCGCCGTCTTCACCTGGTGGTCGACGCGTGCGCCGCACCCGGTGCTGCAGCTGCGGCTGGCCACCCGGCCGGTCATGGGTGCGGCGCTGGCCGCCGTGCTGCTCGCCGGCGCCGGGATGTTCGGCGCGGTGCTGCTGCTCCCCCTGTGGTTCCAGGTCCGCCTCGGCGCCGGGCCGGCCGAAGCGGGGGTGCTGCTCGCGCCGATGGGCTTGGCCACCACGGTGTTCGTGCTGGTGGCCGGGCGGCTGACCGACCGGTACGGCGGCGGCACGGTCTCGTTCACCGGGTCGCTGGTGGTGCTGGCGAGCACGGTGCCGATGCCCTGGCTCGGCCCGGCCACGCCGATGTGGCTGATCCAGGCGTTGCTGCTGGTCCGCGGCGCGGGGCTGGGGTTGTCGATCATGCCCGCGTCGACGGCGGCGTACGCCTCGGTCGACGCGGGCGAACTCGGGCACGCGACGGCGTTGGTGAACATCGTGCTGCGCGTGGGCGGCGCGGTCGGTGGCGCGTTGTGCGTGATCGTCTTGTCCCGTGGCCTCACGATCGATCCGGCGACCGGCTTCGGCTGGGCGTTCGGCGTGCTGGGCGCGCTGTGCGTGCTCGGTACCGTCGCGACGGCCTGGCTGCGCCGCGCCGAGCGGCGAAAGAGCTGACCGGCACCGCGACGGCCACGCTGCGCGATCGTCCACAGTGGACGCCACGATGGGACCCACCTGCGAACCTGGCGCGATCACCGGTTTGGTGATTTCCTGGAGCCGATCAACCACGGTCAGTGACGGGGAGGACGGGTCATGCTGGGGGTACGCAAGCGGCTGCTGACCGCGGCGGCGGTCACGGCGGTAGCGGGAAGCCTGCTGGCCGCCGCGCCGGCGTCGGCGGCCGGAACGGGAAGCGTCGACTGGAAACCCTGCGCGGACGCGCCGGGCGTCGACTGCGGCGCGGTGACCGTGCCGATCGACTACGCCCATCCGGAGAAGGGCACCACGAGCGTCGCGCTCGCCCGGCGGAAGGCCACCGACCCGCAGGCCCGGATCGGCGCGGTCCTGATGGACCCGGGCGGTCCCGGCGGGCCGGGCGCGGGCCAGGTCAAGGAAGGCTGGTCGCTCTCGGCCGAGGTCACCAAGCGCTTCGACACCGTGGGCTTCGACCCGCGTGGCATCGGCGACAGCACCCAGATCAAGTGCGGCCTCGACGAGGTCATCGCCGACCACCCCGAGGTGCCGCGCAGCCAGGCCGAGTTCGAGCAGCTCGCGCAGTACAACCGGAAGGTCGGCGACAGCTGCTCCCGGCTCACCGGGCCGCTCGCGCGTTTCGCCGACACCAAGACCGTCGCGCGGGACATGGACGCGATCCGCGCCGCGCTCGGCGAGAAGAAGCTGACCTACTACGGCGTTTCGTACGGGACGCTGATGGGCCAGCAGTACGCCGAGCTGTTCCCCGGCAAGGTCCGCGCGCTCGTGCTGGACAGCAACATGGACCACTCGCAGCTGGGCGCGTGGGACTTCCTGCGCAGCGAAACGCAGTCCGTGCAGGCGGAGTTCGGCGAGTTCGCCGGCTGGTGCGGCCGGACGCCGGCCTGCGTGTTGCACGGCCAAGACGTCTCCAAGCTGACGCGGGACCTGCAGGGCAAGGCCGCGCGCGGGGAACTGAAGGCGCCGCAGAGCGGTGAGCCGATCACCCCGCTGAACCTCGCGTCGATCTTCCAGGGCGCCTTCTACCGCCCGAGCTGGGACCAGCTGGCGAAGACGTTGAAGTCCTTCGCGGACGGCACTCCGCCGGCCGCGTCGGCTCGAGCGCGAGACGAGATCCCGGTCAACACCGTGTTCCAGAGCATCTTCTGCGACGACTGGAAACTGCCGGTGCACAGCTACGCCGAGCTGGAGACCTACCGGCGCGCGGCCGCGGCCTCCGCACCGGACGTCAAGGTCAACTCGCTGGGCTGGTCCGCCGTGACCGCCTGCATCGGCTGGCCGGAGAAGGCGAGCAACCCGCAGCACCCGCTGCAGGTGCACGGCGCGCCGCCGCTGCTGGTCCTGAGCAGCAAGTACGACCCGGCGACGCCGTACGCGTGGTCGCAGACCGTGGCCCGGCAGACCGGCAACACGCTGCTCACCTACGACGGCTGGGGCCACGGCGCCTACTTCAAGAACAGCGACTGCGTCACCAAGGCGACCGACGACTACCTGATCACCGGCAAGCTCCCGGCGCGGGGCACGCACTGCGCCGCCGTGGAGCCGAGCGCGTCGCAGGCCCGGATCGCCGGGCCGAAGGCGCCGGTGACGATCGGTTTCTGACGCTTCCGTTGCGAGGCCGGGAGCGGCACAATCGGTTCCGGCCCCGCAACGTCGCGGGCAAAGGAGACCGTCATGCGGTTCAGGACTTTCCTCGCGAGCACGGCGATCGCCGTCACGCTGACCGGGCTGGCCACGGCTCCCGCGGACGCCGGAGTCCGGCACGGCGGCGGGTACCTCGCGCTCGGTGACTCCGTGGCGTTCGGCTACCGCCCCGGCGCCGTGACGCCGGGTTCGGACTACCTGAACGCGGCCAACTTCCGCGGCTACGCCGAGAACTACGCGGCCCTGCGCGGCCTGCGGGTCGCGAACGCGTCGTGTCCCGGCGAGACGACCGGAAGCATGCTGAAGATAGGCGCGCAGAGCAACGGCTGCGAGAACTCCGTCGGCTCCCCGGTCGGCTACCGGACGACGTTCCCGCTGCACGTGACGTACGCGGGCACCCAGATCGACTACGCCACGCGGTACCTGCGCACCCACCAGGACACCAAGCTGGTGACGCTGAACATCGGCGCCAACGACATGTTCGTCTGCCAGGCCACGACGCCGGACCAGTGCACCGGTCCGGACTTCCAGGCGGCGCTGAACCGGATGAGCCGCAACGTCGCGACGATCCTCGGCGCCGTGCGCGCCCACTACCGCGGCGACGTCGTGCTGATGTCGTACTACTCGCTCGACTACCGCGACCCGGCGCAGGTCGAGCAGGTGCAGGCGATCGACGCGGCGCTCACGCAGGTGACCCGCCGCTACCACGGGAAGATCGCCGACGGCTTCACGGCGTTCCGGCTCGCCTCTCTACGCACAGGCGGCGACCCGTGCGCGGCCGGGCTGCTGATCAAGCTGCCGACGGGCGGCTGCGACGTCCACCCGACAGCGGCCGGCCACCGCGTCCTCACGGCGGCCCTCGCTTGGGCGGTCGTGAGTGGTAATGAGGGTTAGAACCCGCATTACCACTCACGAGAGCGGCGGCAGACCCACCTTCAGACGGCCTGGACCTCGACGCCCGCGGCCTCGAACGCGCGCACGACCTCCGGGTCCGCTTCCGCGTCGGTCACCAGTGCGTGCACCTGCGACGTCTCGCAGATGCGGGCGAACGCGCGGCGGCCCAGCTTCGACCCGTCCGTCACCGCGACCACGCGCTCGGCACGCTCCACCATCAGGCGGTTGATGCTGGCCTCGCCCTCGTGGTGGGCGAACGCGCCCGCGTCCGGGTCGAACGCGTCGACGCCGAGGAACAGCAGGTCGATCGTCAGCTCGCTGAGCACCCGCGTGGCCAGCGGCCCGCTCAGCTCGAACGACTGCGGCCGCGCCACCCCGCCGGTCACCACGATCTTGACGTTCGGCCGCACTGCCAGCTCGTGCGCGATGTTCAGCGCGTTCGTCACCACCGTGATGCCCGGCGCGTCACCCCGCCCGGACAGGTCGGAGCGGATCGCCAGCGCCCGCGCCACGCCGGCGGTGGTCGTGCCGCCGTTGAGGCCGACGACCATCCCCTTGGCGGCGAACGCGGCCGCGGCGTTGCTGATCCGCTGCTTCTCCGGGACGTGCCGCGCGGTCTTGTAGCGCAGCGGCAGGTCGTAGGCGAGGTCGTTGGCGACCGCGCCACCACGCGTGCGCGTGAGCAGCTGCTGCTCGGCCAGGTGGTCGAGGTCGCGGCGGATGGTGGCCGCGGAGACGCTCAGCTCCTCGGCGACGTCCTCGACGTCGATCTTTACCCGCTGCCCCAGCATGTCCAGCAGGGTGCTCAACCGTTCGTGCCGGGCCATCGGCGGTACTCCCTAGGTTCCTGTGCACAAAGAAGTGCGCTGTTGACCACCGTTTCGAGCATTATGCTGCACGATCACCGTCCTCGAAACGCGGCACGCCGCCTACTTCATCCGGAAGTCATAGCGCCCCGGCAGCGGATCGGCCGACAGCGCCGCCCAGGTGTCGGACAACGACGTCTCCCCTTCCCGGATGTTCGCGACCTCGAACCCCGCGTCGAAGATCGCCCGCGCCCCCTCGACGTCGCCCCGTGCGAGCCGCGCCTGAGCGGCCAGCAGCGCGAGCCGTCCCGTCGGTTCCGGCGGCAGCTCCGGCGCACACCCGGCCGCGACGGCTTCCACCAGCAGCGGCTCCAGAGCCGGCGCCAGTTTCAACGCCCGTTCGTACAGCTGGGCCGCCTCCGCCGAGCCGGCTGTCACCGCCAGGCAGCGCAGCGCCCACGGGTTCTCGGCCGCTGACACCGAAGACGTCCACGCCTCCCGTGCTGCCTCGTGACGCCCGGCCGCCCAGCGCGCGACACCCCGGTGGTACCAGGTCAGCCAGTTGTCGGCCGTGTGCTCCAGCAGATCGGCCCAGTAGCGGTTGACCAGCGTCGACGGTGGCACGGCCAGCGGGTCACCCGCCGGCGGGACACCGTCCAGCAGGGACAACCAGGGCTCCTGCTCCGGCCCCAGCGACTCCGGGGGAAACGGCGTGCCCGGCAGGTACGCCGGCATCCGGCGGGCCTCCAGCGCACCCCAGCCGGATCCCGTGGCCAGCAACGGGCCCGGCTCGACGTCGAGGATCTTCCGCCACTGTTCGTGGTACCCGGTCAAAACCGGCGCGACGACGGCGTCGGTGGCGGCCCGCCAGTCGTCGCCGTGGACCACCGCGGGATCGGCCGAGAGCGGGCCGTACGCCTCGAGCCAGTCCCACGACTCGCCCGAGGGGAGCCGCAGGTGCTCCAGCTGCGTGCGGGCCAGCCCGGCCTGGATCTCCAGGTAGCCGCCGGCGCCCGGCGCCAGCCAGTCCTGCCAGCGCCGGCCGCCCGCGGATTCGCCCCACAGGAACAGCTTCCGGCCGCGCAGCCGCTCGGTCGACGTCTGCAGCAGGCCGCGCCCGTCGCCGTCGACCGCGGCGATCCACGGCTTCGAGCACTCGAAGAAGTAGTCCGCGGCGGACTCCGCCCGCGCCGGGTAGGTCAGCGCACCCGGGACGTCGACCAGATCCAACCGGCCGGAATAACCGTAGTGCCAGGCCTGCGTGGCCGGTGCGAGCACGCGCGTGTCCGGCGTCTGCGCCACGGCGATGTTCGACCACCAGTACACCGGGACGTCGTGCGGGTGCGGGTTGCGGATCCGCACGCCCACCAGCAGGAAGTCCGAGTCGTCCGGCAGCCAGAAGTCGAGGTGGTAGGGCAGGTCGCGGGTACGTTCCCACTCCCACAGCCGCAGTACCGGCGTGCCGTCCGGCCCGTCGACCTGAGCCGCGAACATCGGCGCGCACGTCAGCGTCGTGTGCCCGGTGCTGCCGAGGTTCCACTCGACGCCGCCGGCGAACCAGGCGTCCCGCAGCGCGAGGTTCGCGGGCTGGAACACCGGGTTGCGGTAGAGCAGCTCACGTCCGTTGTGGACCAGCGAGTACAGCCGTCCGCCCAGCGTGGGCAGGATGGTCGCCCGCACCCGGTCGTTCTCCAGCACCAGCGCGGGCAGCTCCCGTGTGACACGTTCCCGCGAGTAGCCGTCCTGAAGACGGCACGGCAGCACGGTGTCGAGCCGCCCGTACTCGAGCCCAGCGGCGAGGTCCGGCGGCAGCTCGTCCACATTGGACACTGACGCGACGGCCTCCGGCTTCACCAGCGGCGGCAGCGGGTTCTCCGGCCCCAGCTCGGCCGCGGGCAGGATCAGCACGGTCCGGTACAGGCGCGTCATGGCAGCCGGTCACCGGTGGCCGCGTCGAACAAGTGGACCGAGCCGACCTGCGGCGCCAGCGCGATCGCCTGCCCGCGTTGCCACGGCGACATGCCCGGCGTGCGGACCGTCAGCACCCGGTCGCCGTCACGGCAGTACAGGTACTGGTCGCTGCCCAGCTCCTCGACCACCTCGACGATCGCGTCGAACCCGCCGTCGCCGATCGTCCAGCCCTCGGGCCGGACGCCGACGACGATGCCGGGGCCGGTCAGCGCCGAGCGCTGCGCCGGGGTCAGCGGCAGGTGCGTCCCGCCGACGACGGCACCGTCGGCGTCCACAGTGGTCTCCAGCAGGTTCATCGCGGGCGAGCCGATGAACCCGGCGACGAACACGTTCACCGGCCGCGCGAACAGGCCGATCGGCGTGTCGACCTGCTGCAGGACGCCGTCCTTGAGCACCGCGACCCGGTCGCCCATGGTCATCGCCTCGACCTGGTCGTGCGTGACGTACAGCGTCGTGACGCCGAGACGCCGTTGCAGCGACGCGATCTGCGTGCGCGTCTGCACCCGCAGCTTGGCGTCCAGGTTGGACAGTGGCTCGTCCATCAGGAACACGCTCGGCTCACGCACGATCGCGCGGCCCATCGCGACGCGCTGGCGCTGCCCGCCGGACAGCTTCGCGGGCTTGCGGTCCAGGTACTCGGTCAGGTCCAGCACCTTCGCCGCTTCCTGCACCCGGCGTTCGCGTTCGGCCTTCGGCATCTTGGCCAGCTTCAGGTGGAAGCCGATGTTCTCGCCGACCGACATGTGCGGGTAGAGCGCGTAGTTCTGGAACACCATCGCGATGTCGCGGTCCTTCGGCGCCAGCTCGGTGACGTCCCGGTCGCCGATGTGGATGGAGCCGTCGTCGACGCCCTCCAGCCCGGCCAGCATCCGCAGCGTCGTCGACTTGCCGCAGCCGGACGGCCCGACCAGCACGAGGAACTCGCCGTCGGCGACCTCGAGGTCGAGCCCGTCGACGGCGGGCCGCTCGACACCGGCGTAGAACCGGGTCGTGTCCTGGAAACTCACGGTGGCCATCAGGTCCTACTTTCCGGCGCCGAGGGTCAGGCCGGTGATGATCCGGCGGGCGAGCACGAGGTAGAGCACGAGCATCGGGAGCACGACGATCGCCACGCCGGCGATCAGGCCGCCGTACTCCGACTGGTAGCTCGCGGCGCCGTAGAAGGTGAACAGCGCCCGCGAGAGCGTGAAGTGGGCCTGGTCCTTGAGGAACACGATCGCCAGCAGTGTCTCGTTCCACAGGCCGATGGCGTTCAGCGTCAACGCCGTGATCAGGCCGCCGCGCGCGAGCGGCAGCATGACGGAGAAGAACGTCCGCGTCGGCGAGGCACCGTCCAACGAGGCCGCTTCCTCCAGCTCGTCCGGCAGCGAGCGGAAGAACCCGGTCAGCAGGAACACCGTGAACGGGATCGACAACGCGACGTAGAGCAGGAACAGGCCGTACTCGTTGTCCAGGTGGGCTTTGCTCATGGTCACGAACAGCGGGATGATCACCGTCTGGAACGGGACGCCCATGCCGATCGCGACGACGTTCGTCAGCGGCCCGGACCCGCGCACACCGAGCCGGGTCAGCGCGTACGCGCAGGGCGCGGACACGGCGACGGTCGCGACCGTCGCCAGCCCGACCAGCACCACCGTCGTCAGCACGGCGTCGCCGAAGCCCGCGTTGTTCCAGGCGTAGATGAAGTTCCGGAACGGCTTGCCGAGGTGGAACCACTGGTAGGGCAGCGCGAACGGCTTGGTGAAGATCTCCACTGGCGTCTTGAACGACGCCGTGAGCAGCCAGTACAGCACCAGCACGTTGCCGGCGGTGAACGCCCAGACGATCACGGAACCCAGCAGCCGCAACGGGCTCAGCTTCCGCGAACCCGGCGCGGGACGCGGTTTGCGCGGCACCTTGCGCGGCGGTTTCGCGGCCGGGCGCACCGGCACTGTCTCGGTGACGGTCATCGGATCTCCCTCAGAACTGGATCGCGTCACGGCGCATCAACCGGCGCAGCAGGACAACAAGGATCGACACCAGCGCGATCATCGCCACCGCGCAGGCGCAGGCGGCCCCGAAGTCCGGCGTGCCGTTCGAGCCGAAGGTCCGGTCGAACACGTAGATCCCGAGCGTCCACGCCTGGTTCGGCGGGGCGTAGGTGCCCGGCCCGGCCAGCACGAACACCAGCTCGAAGATCTTGAGCGCGTTGATCGTCCACAGGACACCGGCGACGCCGACGACGTCCCACGTCATCGGCAGCGTGATGTTGCGGAACTTCTGCCACGGCGACGCGCCGCCCAGCTCGGCGTCCTCGTAGAGGTACGGCGGGATCCGGTCGACGGCGGCCATCAGGATGGTGATGTAGAAGCCCGAGCTGGCCCAGATCAGCGACGCCGTCACGACGCCGGTCACGTTGGCCGGGGCCAGGAACTTCGCCGCGTCCGCGCCGACGTGCTCCAGCACGTAGTTCGCCAGGCCCTGCTTGCCCGGCTGGTACTTGAACACGAACCCGAGGAACATGCCCAGCGCCACCGGCGCGACGATGTTCGGGAAGAACAGGATGGCCCGGACGACCTTGCCGCCCCGCATGTCCCGCAGCACCATGGTGAACAGGAACGCGATCGCGAACGTGCCGATGCCGCCGAGGAAGACGTACACCAGCGTGTTGCGGAAGGCGTACTGGAACGAGTCGCTCGCCCACATCTGCGTGTAGTTGGTGACGCCATTGGGCTTGGGCGTGTCGCCCGCGCCGGCCCAGCTGGTGAAGCTCAGGACGACGGTCGCGAGCGTCGGCAGTACGAGGAAAGCCAGGTACAGCACCAAAGCCGGGGCGGCGAACGGCCAGAACAGCCGCTTCTTGCGGCGCAGGTGCGCGGCCCCGGCGGCGCGGGTCCCCCGATCCCGCGCCGCCGTCGTCGTGACCGTGGCCATCAGCTCTGGTTCTTCCAGAAGTCGGCACCCTTGGCCGCGAGCTGGTCCACGAACTGCTGCGGGTTCAGCTCGCCCTTGAGCAGCGAGGTGTCGGCCGGGTCGAAGACGTCGGTCTGCCACTTGCCGCCGGCGATGCCGTCGATCCCGTCGTACTGCAGGACGTGTTCCTTCTTCGGGTCGTCCATCGCGGCCTTGACCTGCTTGAGGTCGTCCGGCACGGCGAGGTCGGCCCGCGGCACCAGGTTGTCGGCCACCGCCGGGATGCCGGACAGGATGTCCTTGTTGAGGAAGTAGGCGATGAACGCCTTCGCGGCTTCGGCGTGCTTGGCCTTCTTGGTGACGGCGAAGCCGATCGACATCTGCTCGACGGTGTCGTGCGTGGCGCCGGCCGGCATCGGGAACTGGAACGAGCCGTAGTTGATCTTCGTCCCGGCGCCCTGCTTGTCCAGGTACTCGCGCGTCTCGCTCGGCGCCCAGGTGCCGACGTAGAGGTAGCGCGAGTCGCCGTCCGCCCAGCGCTGCTGCACCTGCGGGAACTTCGCCGCGTCCCAGCCGTCGATGAAGTACTTCGGCAGCTTCGCGGTTTCGGTGGCGGCCTTGAGGAAACCGGGGTCGGTCTTCCAGAGCTGCCCGGTCTTGTCGGCCGCGGCCTTGTTCAGCCCGCCCGAGCCGACGTAACGCTCGGCGAGCTGGGTGAAGAAGTACATGTTGTAGAACGGGATGTCGCCGTCCTGGCTGATCGCGGCCTTGCCGTCGGCCTTCGCCTTGTCGAACAGCGCGGTCAGGTCGTCCATCGTCTTCGGCTGCTGGACGTCGCCCGCGGCGTCCTTGTTGAACCACCAGGCGCTCGACTGGACGGTGTAGGGGACCATGAAGTTGTGGCCCTCGCGGTCCTTGTTCTGCGGGAAGTCGTACGAGCTGGGCGAAAGCACGTCCTTGACGGTCTTGTCACCCTCGCCGACCTTCATCGCGAAGACGTCGTCGACGCTCTGCGTGCCGCCCGGCGTCGCGATCGCCGCGCCGACCTTGCTGACGTCCTGGTCGAACAGGTCCGGCACCGCGTCGGTGTTCAGCGCGGGCACCAGGTTCTGCGTGTAGGCCTTGCGCCCCAGCCACTGCACGTTCACCTTGACGCCGGTCTTCTCCTGGAAGCACTTGAAGGCCTTCTGCAGGACCTTGCCCTGGGGCTCGTCGGCCGTCCACATCGCCCAGTAGGTGAACTCCTTGTCCGTGGCGGGTTTGACCGCCGCCTCCGGGCAAGGCGCGTTGAGGTACTGGTCGACACCGGGCAGCGCGTTCTCACCGGTGTCGCTGCCGGAGTCCGCGCCCCCGCCGCAGCCGGCCAGCAGGAGAGAGGCCCCCACCGCACACGCCATGACCTTGCTTCGCCGCATCCGCCACCACCAGAGTTCGAGTTTCACGCAACTTCTGCGCGTTGCTGCGCAGTTTTGTTAGGTTTCACGCATCTGTCAACACTCATTGGAACAAATTCTGCTCAATCGTCACTTGGGCCCGCCCTCCGTGACCAGCATGAGCACACCGAGCAACCGCCGCACCTCGACGGCGACGGCGTCCCGCCCGGCCCCCAGGTACTTCCGCGGGTCGACGCGGTCCGGGTGCGCACGCCAGTCGCCGGTGGCGGCCGCGGTGAACACCTTGTTGAGCTGGGTGGCGATATTGATCTTCGTCATCCCGGCTTTCACGGCCTCGGCCAGGCCGTCGTCGGACACCCCGGAAGAACCGTGCAGCACCAGCGGGACCGGCACCCGGGCCCGCAGCCGCGCGATCAGCTCGAAGTCCAGCGCGGCGTCCCGGGTCAGCATCGCGTGCGAGCTGCCGACGGCGACGGCGAGCGCGTCGACCCCGGTGGCCGCGGCGAACTCCGCCGCCTCGTCCGGATCGGTGCGCGCGCCGGGCGCGTGCACGCCGTCCTTGCCCCCGACCTCGCCCAGCTCGGCTTCGACCCAGACGCCGTGGTCGTGGCAGAACGCGGTGATCTCGCGGGTCGCACGGACGTTGTCGGCGTAGTCCAGTTTGGACGCGTCGAACATGACCGAGCCGAACCCGAGCCCGACGGCTTCCCGCACGAGGTCGGCGGACTCGGCGTGGTCGAGGTGCACGGCGACGTCCGGCTCGGCCTCCCGGGCCGCGGCGAGCGCCGCACCGCCGATCGGCGCGAGGGCGCCGTGGTAGCGGACGACGTTCTGGCTGAGCTGCACGATCACCGGCGCTCGGGCCGCGGCCGCACCGTCGACGATGGCGGTGATGTGTTCCAGCTGGATGGCGTTGAAAGCTCCACAGCCGCGTCTCGCCGCCGCGGCGGCGGTGACGATCTCCCCGGTGCTCACCAGAGGCATGACCTACTCCTGTCGTTTCGGGTCTGCCGCGGCTTGTCGTGAGTGGTTAGGGCGGTTCTAACCGCCCTAACCACTCACGACCCGCACCGCGACCAAGTCCAGTTCGCGCTCGTAGTGCGCCAGGTCGACGTCGCCGGCCAGCGGACCCAGCACCGCTGCGCCGGACAGCGCGACGGCCCGGCGCAGGATGTCCGGCCACGGCTCGCGGCGGCTGAGGCCGAGTGCGAGTGCCGCGACCACCGCGTCACCCGCACCGGTGCTGTTGCCGTGGAGCGCGGTGGACGGCGTCGCGTGCCACGTGCCCGAGCCGGTGACCGCGAGCAGGCCGTCGGCGCCGAGCGACACGACGACCGCACCCGCGCCCGCCTTCCGCAGCTCACCCGCCGCGGCGACCGGGTCGGCCAGGCCGGTGACCTCGCGCAGCTCTTCGGCGTTCGGCTTCACCACGGCCGGGTGCGCGGCCAGGCCGGCCAGCAGTGCCGGGCCTGACGTATCCAGCACGGACGGCACGGACGTTCCCGTGAGCAGCGACGTGTAGGCGCCGGACGGCGCACCGGGCGGGAGGCTGCCGGAGCAGACCAGCACCTCGGGCGCGTGCCGCCGGACCGCGTCGGCGAGCAACGCCCACTCCCCGCCGGACAGCGCCGGGCCGGGCTCGTTCAGCAGCGTGACCGACCCGTCGTCGCCCAGCACCGTCGTGGTGCGGCGCGTCTCGCCGGCGATCGGCACCAGCTCGGCCGGCAGCCCGGCCGCACCGAGGTCCGCCGCGACCGCGGACCCCGTCGCCCCGCCGGCCGTCGCGACCGCGCGGACGTCGACGCCCAGCGCCTGCAGCACCCGCGCGACGTTGATCCCCTTGCCCCCGGCCCGGCTCCGGACCTCCCGGACGCGGTGCACGCCGTCCGGCCGCAGACCGTCCACTGTGTACGTGACGTCGAGCGCGGTGTTGGGCGTGACGGTGAGGATCACGGCGGGCTCACGTCAGGACGACGGAGCGGGAGAGACTGCGCGGGTTGTCCGGGTCCAGGCCCTTGCGCCGGGCGATCGCGCCCGCGACGAGCTGCGCGCGGACCAGGTCGGCCATCGGGTCGAGGCCGCTTTCGACGAACGTGCCGCCCGCCCGGCGGACGTCCTCGGCCAGCCCGTCCGGCGCGTGGCCGAACATCCAGGTCACCCGGCCCGGCTCGGCGATGCTGATCGGGCCGTGCCGGTAGTCCCACGCCGGGTACGACTCCGTCCACAGCAGACACGCCTCGCGGAACTTGAGCGCCGCCTCGTTCGCGAGCCCCACCGACCAGCCGGTGCCGAGGAAGCTGAACTGCCCGGCGCCGACTAATGACTCCGGCAGCGGCTCCACCAGCACCTGCTCGGCCTGCGCGATGACGCCGGTCAGGTCCTCGCCGAGGTGCGCGCGGAGCATCGCGAGCGCGGTGGTGGCGAACCGGGTCTGCACGACCGAGCGTTCGTCCACCGCGGACAGGTCGACGACGCCGTCCGCGGCCCGCTCGATCTCGGCGGGCACGCCGGTGATCGCCGTGGTCCGGGTCCGGCCGCGCAACTGCGCGAGCAGGCTGTGCACCTCGGTCGTGGTGCCCGAGCGGCTCAGCGCGAGCACGTGGTCGTAGGCCCGGCCGACCGGGAACTCGGACGCGGCGAACGCGTCGGTCTCGCCGAGCCCGGCGGTTTCGCGCAGCACCGCGTACGCCTGGCCGACGAACCACGACGTGCCGCAGCCGACGATCGCCACCCGGGCGCCCGGCGCGGGCAGCTGCCCGCTGTTCGCCGAGGCCAGCTCGGCCGCGTCCCGCCAGCAGCCGGGCTGGCTCGCGATCTCCGCCGCCATGAAGGTCCCGCTCATGAACTCCCCATCCGTGCCGGTTGTGCGCAACACCTGTCACGTTAGGTGCAGTTTTGTGCGTCGTCAATCGTCGTATCGTGCAACTTCACACAGAGTCCGCGCAGAGAAGTGCGCGAGAAGACAGCAGACGGCGGGAGCGGCGCCGGATCCGGGCGCAGCAAAAAGGCCACCCTCGGCGAGGGTGGCCTGCAGCAGGAGAGCGGGTCCGGCGGCTACCGGGGCTTGCGGCGCAGCAGCCCGGTGACGACGGCCATCGCGCGCGAACGCGACGACGGCACCGGCGCCACCGCCGCCTCCGGGCCGATCCGGCGACGCATGCGGTAGGCGAGTTCGAGCACTTCGAGATCTTCGGGCCGGCGTCTGCCGTGGACGTCCGGCCGCAGGTACAGCTCGCTGACCGTGACGGGCTTGCCACTGGCACGGGGTGGCGTGCGCGCCATCGGGAACCTCCGGGAGTAGCTGCCGTGCGGGATGGCGCTGATTCTATGAATCAAATTCGGGTTCGTCACCTTACTCACCAGTTGTGTCCGGCGTGTCCCTCGACCGGCCATCCGCCGCGTTAGCCTCGCCGCATGATCACCACTGGGGCGTTGACCGAAACCGACCGTGTGGCCTGGGAAAACCTGTTCGCCGGCTACAACGAGTTCTACGGCAGGCCGCTCACGCCGGAGCTGGCGGATCGCGACTGGCGCGAGTTCTCGACCGGCGAGCGGATGCACGCGCTCGGCGCGCGGCTCGACGGCGAGCTCGTCGGGATCACGCACTTCCTGACGCACGCCAGCACGACGTCGGGCGACGTCTGTTACCTGCAGGACCTCTTCACCGCGCCCGAAGCCCGCGGCCACGGCGTCGGCCGGGCGCTGATCGAAGCCGTCGCCGGCTGGGCGCGGGCCCGGGGTTGCGTGCGCGTCTACTGGCACACGCAGACGTCGAACGCGACCGCGCGCCGGCTCTACGACCAGGTCGCGCTCGACAAGGGGTTCATGCAGTACCAGATCCCGCTCGGCTAGCGGCGGTGCCGGCCACCGCCGCCACCGCGGTGGTGGCCGTGCCCGCCGCCGTCGTGGTGACCGCCGGACCACGCCGACTGCCGCGACGAGGCGGATTGCCGTTGCGAGACCGACTGCCGTTCCGAAACCTGCTGCCGTTGCGAAACCTGCTGGCGCGACGGACTCGAGGGCTGGGCCGAGTGCCGATCGGCACCGGCGGCCCAGTCCGGGAGTTCGTGCCGCACCGGCGCCACCTGGTTCGACGGCGCGGCGGTGTTTCCGGCCGGCTTTCCGGAATTCGACGGCCGGACCACGGCCGCGGGAATGATTCCGCCGAGTTTCGATTCCGGCACCACGGATTCCGGTGGCGCCACGACGTCCGCCGGCGACGGCGTCAGGGCCAGCGGCACGGGTTCGAGACCGACGGGCGGCCAGACCGCGCCCGCGGCGTGCTCGAACGGCTGCGCCGCCAGGGCCGCGACCCCGCCGGTGATCGCGAGCGCCCCGGCGACGACCGAGAGCGCCCGGACGCGGGCGAGCGAACGCAGCACCGGTGACCGGCGCCGGTGCCGCGACGGCGGCGACTCGAGCGCGTCCTGCCAGCTGTCCGACCTGACCAGCAACTCGGCCACGCTGACCTGCTCGCGGCGCGGAGCCCGACGTGTCATCAAACCCTCCACCCTGGGTCGACCGGACGGTGGCGACGCGGCCGGTCGAGGCGATCTTAGGAATGACCGGGGGCCGTGTAAAGGATCCGCGCTCAGGACAACCGGCCACCGCCGTCGACGTGCAGGGTCGTCCCGGTGATGAACGGATTCGCCAGCACGCTCAAGGTGGCCGCGGAGATATCCGCCGTGGTGCCGACCCGGCGCGCCGGATTCGATTCCGCCGTGCGGCGGAAGAAGCCGTCCTTCGCTTCGCCGAGGCGGTCCCACGCGCCCGAGTCGACGATGCCCGGCGACACGGCGTTGACGCGGATCGGCGCGAGGTCCACCGCGAGCGCCTCGGCCAGGAACGCGACCGCGCCGTTCGTCGTGGCCATGACCGCCCGCTCGGGCTGCGGGCGCCACGCGGCGACGCCGGAGAACAGCACGATCGCGCCCCCGGCGCGGAATCGCGGCGCGAAGTGCTTGGCCAGCAGCAGCGGCCCGATCACCTTGGCGTCGAACGCCCGGGTGATTCCGTCCCGCTCCAGTGTCGCGACCGGCCCGTTCGCCGGGGCCGCGGCGAGGGTGACCAGATAATCGAGTTCGCCCACCTTCCCGGCCAGCGTTTCCAGCGATGATTCGTCCCCGAGATCCGCGAATTCCGCGCGTATTCCCGGCTCGGTGAAACGCTCCGGATTCCGCCCGGCGAAGACGACTTCCGCGCCCGCCGCGTGCGCGTCCGCCGCGATCCGGCGGCCGATCCCCGAACCGCCGCCCACGATCACCAATCGCTTTTCCCGCAATGACATCAATGACACCAATGACATCGTCGTGCTCCTTTCGTCTCGCACACCGGGTTCAGCGCACGGCGGCGCCGGATCCATCCCGTCGCGATCCGAAGGTTTTCGATGGCTGCGATAGAATCGGCGAATGCCTACGCTGCGCGCGCTGGAGTGCCTGGTCGCCGTGCTGGACGCGGGGTCGATCACCGAAGCGGCCGCGCGGCTGCACCTGTCGCAGCCCGCGCTGTCCCACCAGATCGGCGCGCTCGAGCGCGAACTGGGCACGCCCGTGCTCGAACGGCTGCCGCGCGGGGTCCGGCCGACCGCGGCAGGCCGGGCGGTCCTGGCCGACGCGCGCGCGGCGCTGGCGGCGGCCGAGCGGGTGGTCCGCACCGGCCGCGCGGTGGCGGACAGCGGTGCCGGCACCCTCCGGATCGCGTGCGCGGAGTCCATGACCGCCGGGCTGCTCGCGCCGGTCCTGCGCGCCTGGCACCGGCACCGGCCGGGCGTGCTGATCACGCTCACCGAGACGACGAGCGCGGACGCGCTGGTCGCGGCGTTGGAGGCGGGCGAAGCCGACGTCGCGGTGGGGCCGCGGCCGAGCCGCTGGACTGGACACACCGAGGTGGTGGGGCGCGAGGAGATCGTCCTGGCCCTGGCCACCGACCACCCGCTCGCCACCCGCGCGTCGGTGCCGATCACGGACCTGGCCGGGCTGCCGGTGGTCCACTACCACCGGGACAACGGCCTCGGCGGCTGGCTGGACGAAGTGGTGGCGGAGCACGGCGTGGTGCTCGACGCGGTGATGCGGACGAAGCAGGCGGCGACGGCGGCCGAGCTGGCCGCGGCGGGCCTGGGGGTCGCCCTGGTCCCGACGACGGCGCTGACCCGCACGTTCGCCGGGGCGCTGCGGCGGCTGAAGCCCGCGCCGCACCGCGACGTCGTCACTTTCACCGTTACGCCGTCGGATTCGCTCGTCCGGCGGTTTCGTTCGGACGTGCGTCACCGCGGGATCACCGTCCCGGCCGCGCTACTGGACAAACTCTCCTGAGTGACCCGTTAAATCCTGGTGAATGTGACAGATTCCCTACGAAGGTTTTGTGCCAACAGGACGAACTTCTCCGTCGCGGCCGGATTTCGCTGTGCCATTCGCCAAAGTTTGCTTCCATCGGATAGCTTGCTCCTACCGGCCAGTACCGGCGGTGGGGCCGATCGGGTGAGGGCGATCAGCGAAGATCGAGGGAAGCGGGGACGACCATGCCGAAGCACCGGCCACGTCGCAAGAGCGCGCGTTCCGTTCGCCGGACCGCCGCCGCGCTCGCCGGTGGCGCGCTCGTCGTGCTGCCCACGCTGACCGCGGGCGGCCTGCCCGCGCCGGTCGTCGTGGCGAACACCGGGGACGCGCTGCTGCCGGGTCAGGCCGCGCCGCTGCAGCAGCCGAACATCGTCATGCCGCCGGTCGCGGTCGACGGCAGCCTGCCGCAGCCGCCCGTGCCGATGCCGCTGATCGTGCCGGGCGGGCACGCCGGCTCGGCGGGCATCTCCGGGCCGCTCGGCATCCCGGCCAGCATGCTCAAGGCGTACAAGAACGCCGCCGACATCCTGAACAAGGAACAGCCGGGCTGCCACATCGACTGGGCGCTGATCGCGAGCATCGGCCGCATCGAGTCGAACCACGCCCGCGGCGGGTACGTCAACGCGGCCGGCGACACGCTGGAGCCGATCCTCGGCCCGGTGCTCAACGGCGCGGGCGCGTTCGCCGCGATCCCGGACACCGACGGCGGCAAGTACGACGGCGACGCGCTGTGGGACCGCGCGGTCGGCCCGACGCAGTTCATCCCGGCGACCTGGCGCGGCTACGCCTCCGACGGCAACGGCGACGGCGTCTCGAACCCGAACAACATCTACGACGAGACCCTGGCCAGCGCGCGGTACCTGTGCTCGGGCGGGCTCGACCTCTCGACGGACGCCGGCCAGCGCGTCGCCGTCCGCCGCTACAACAACTCCCAGTCCTATGTGGACACTGTGCTGGCGTGGGCCACGGCCTACCGCGGCGGGGTGGCGCAGCTGCCCGACAGCGACGTCCCGATCGGCACGCCGAGCGCTCCGGACAACGCCGCGGCCGGCGGTCCGGTCGGCGTCCCCGCCCCGCCCGCTCCGCCGGTGGTCACCGGCCCGCCGGGGTCGCTCCCGCTGCCGGGCACGTCGACGACGCCGACCACTTCGACGTCCCCGACGTCACCGGCGACGTCGACCACCCCGACGACGTCGACCCCGCCGGCCTCCACCACGCCGACGACGCCCACCACGCCGCCGTCGACCACGAGCACG
Organism: Amycolatopsis sp. NBC_01286; assembly: GCF_035982555.1. Lineage (NCBI taxonomy): Bacteria > Bacillati > Actinomycetota > Actinomycetes > Pseudonocardiales > Pseudonocardiaceae > Amycolatopsis > Amycolatopsis sp. NBC_01286. The sequence continues at coordinate 4,163,134 of NZ_CP108428.1, read as the reverse complement.
ACCACCCCGCCGCCGTCGACCACGGCGACGACCCCGGCGGACTCGGCGGAGACGCCCACCGAGACCACCACCACGACCAGCCCGACGGGCTGAGCGCGGTGGAGCCGTTCCTGGTGCACATCCGCTGCGACACCGACGGCTACACCCACGCCGTCACCGAGGACGAGTTCGCGACGGGCCGCCACGGCGGCCGGTTCCGCGCGATCTGCGGGCACGTCGTGCTGGCGGCCCCGATGATCGAGGCCCCGGGCCGCTTCGACCCGACGTGCCGCGACATCCTGCGCGGCGACACGACGCCGGCCGAGCCGTCGGTCCCGGCCCAGGAACGCCGCCGGTCACGGTGGCTGCGCACCACGCGCCGCTAGACCTCGGTGCCGCTGGTCGTGAGTGGCAATGCGGGTTCTAACCCGAATTACCACTCACGAGGGCCTGGATGCCGTCGAGCATGCGGTGCAGCCCGAACTCGTAGGCCGCTTCGCCCTGGGCCGCCGCCGTCCCGTCGAAGCCGCCGCCCAGCCAGGCGCGGTTGATCGCCGGGTGGCCCTCGACCGTGAAGTGGTTCTCCCAGAACGACGACCGCTGGTGCCACCAGGCCTCGGTGGACTGTCCCGTGCTGCGCTCCAGGCGCGTGTTCTCCGCGCCCATGGCCGCGTTCGCGTCGACGTACGTGCCGATCCCGTTGGCCGCCGCGACGGCGTCCCGCGGCGGCAGGCCCAGACCGTCCATGATGGACAGCAGGTACTCCTGGCCGGCCAGCTGCCCGGGGCCCAGCGGCGGCCGCACCCGCGAGACCTCGCACAGCCACGGGTGGTCGCGGTAGGCGTCGCCGGTCCGCGACGCGTACAGCGCCACCTGCTCGCGCCAGCCGGCCGGGCGCGGCTCGCCCGGCCCGGGCAGCCGCCGCTCGACGAGCACGTCGTCGACCATCAGGTCCACCAGCTCGGTCTTGCCCGGCACGTACGTGTAGAGCGTCATCGTGCCCGCGCCGAGCTCCTTGGCGACGCGGTGCATCGACGCGGCCGCGAGCCCGTCGGCGTCCGCGACCGTGATCGCCGCCGCGACGATCCGCTCGACCGTCAGCGTCGGACGGCGGCCCCTCGTCGGTTCGGCACCGCCGCCCCGGGCGCGCCAGAGCAATCCGAGCGTGCGGTCGATGTTCTCGGCACCACTGCGTTCGGCGGTCATGCGCTCCCCTCGCTCCTCCCGGATCCTACCGGCGAACCGCCCTCACCTGGCACTTCAGGACGTTGGTCCCGTGAATCCGGACGCGCGTCCACCTACCCTGGACCACATGACCGGACGCAAGCCGCCCAAGGTCTCCTTCCGCTGGTGGGTCGACCGCCAGATCAGCGAAGCGCGCGACCGCGGGGAGTTCGACGACCTGCCCGGCACCGGCAAGCCGCTGCCGCCGCCCACCGGCAACGACGCCGCGACCGACTGGGTCCTGCGGCGGGTCCGGGCCGAGGGCCACGACACCGCGGCGTTGCTGCCGCCCGCGCTCGCGCTCAAGCGCGAGGTGCAGGACCTGCCCGGCACCGTCGCCGGCGAGCGGACCGAACGGCGGGTGCGGGAGGTCGTCGAGGACCTCAACGAACGGATCCGCCAGGCCTACCGCAACCACCTGTCCGGGCCGCCGCTCACCGTCGCGCTGGTCGACGTCGAGGAAGCGCTCGAAGACTGGCGCCGGTCACGCGCCACGCCGTAACCACGCGCGTTCCGCCGCGCTCCACGCGGTCGTCGTGAGCAGGTAGATCCCGGCGGCCTGCGGCACGACGAGCGTCGCTAGCACCGTGCCGTAGGGCAGCAGCCGCAGCAGCTTCCCGCCCGGCACGTCGGCCGCGCCGGCCTCGCGCTGCCGGTCCTGCCAGCGCACGGAGAACCACGCGACGACGGCGAGCCCGGCCGCGATCACGAAGACGAGCGGGCTGCCGGCCAGGCCGTGCGCGCCCAGCGGCGTGCCGAACAGCGTCGCGCCGAGCAGCGAGTTGGGCTCGCCGCCGATCGTCGCCGTCGTGAAGACGCGGTACATCACCATGAAGAACGGCAGCTGCGCCAGCATCGGCAGGCAGCCGACGAACATCGACGTGCCCGACTCCTGCTGCAGCTTCGTCATCTCCGCGGCCAGGCGCTCCCGGTCACGGCCGTGCTTGGTCTGCAGCGCCTTGATTTCGGGCATCAGGACCGCCCGGGCGCGCTCGCCGCGGGCCGCCGCGCGGGCGAACGGGTGCAGCAGCAGCCGCACAGACAGGGTGAAGCCGGCGATGGCCAGGGCCGCGGCGAGCGGGCCGGTGAACGCCGTGGCCGCGAGCAGCCAGTGGATCAGGTGGTACGCGCCGGAAACGGGCACGTCGAGAAAGCCGAACATGGGCAGCACTCCGCATGAGTGAGAAGGAGAAGGGCAGGCGGAATGGCTGCGTGAAAGGGTTTTACGCAGCCAGGCTGCGGAAACCGGGTGCTCGTGGCCTGCTGCGTCCGGGTGCGCCTGGGTCGCGGAGCCGGATGGACTCGGCCCGGCGGGCGCGGCGGCGAGCGGCGGCGACACGGCTGCGCGCCGGCACCGACCAGAGCGCGAGCTCGCTGCGCTGCGTGCTGCCGACCAGCAGGACGACCAGGAGGCTCGCGGCGGCGAGGGAGGCGAAGGCGACCAGCGCGGTGGGGCTGATCAACGCGGGGAACGCCAGCTCGAGCAACGTGTTCACGGCGGCCGTCCCCTTCCTTCCGCTCCCAGCGTAGCCGAAGTGCTAACAGCCCGATGGGCTGTAACCTGGTTCGATGAGAGGCCCTTTCCTCGCGGTGCCGATTCTGGCGCTGCTTCTGCTGTTCACCGTCCCGTGGTGGACGCTCGTTCTCGCGCCGGAGTGGGGTACCGCGGGCTTCGTCGCCGGCACCGCGCTCTTCGCGCTGGGCCTGGTGACGATGCCCGTCGCGATGGTCTTCGGCCACGGCAAGCGCCAGCGTGACGGCGGTGCCCGCCTCGGCGACACGCTGCTCGCCGTCAGCTGGGTGCTGTTCACGTGGTCCGTGCTGAGCCTGGTGCTGCGCGTCGCGCTGCTCGGCGTCGACGACCCGGCGCGGTCGCGGATCGTCGCGGGCGCGGCGGCGCTCGTCGCCGTCTCGTTGCTGGTGTACGGCAACCGCGTCGCGATGCGCGTGCCGCCGGTGAAGGCGACCGACGTCGTCATCCCGCGGCTCGGCCCGGCGCTCGACGGCCTGCGCGTCGCGGTGCTGACCGACACCCACTTCGGCCCGATCGACCGCACGAAGTGGTCGGAGAAGGTCGTCGCGGCGGTGAACGCGCTGGACGCGGACGTCGTCTGCCACGCCGGCGACCTCGCGGACGGCTCGGTGGCGCGGCGCCGCAAGCAGGTCGACCCGCTCGGCGGCGTCCAGGCCAAGCTCGGGCGGTTCTACATCACCGGCAACCACGAGTACTTCGGCGAGGCGCAGGGCTGGCTCGACCACATGGCCGGGCTCGGCTGGGACCCGCTGCACAACCGCTCGACGCTGCTGGAGCGCGGCGGCGACCGGATCGTGTTCGCCGGCATCGACGACCCGACGGGCGCGTCGTCCGGCCTGCCCGGCCACGGCCCCGACCTGCCCGCGGCGCTCGACGGCGTGCCGTCCGAAGTGCCGGTGGTGCTGCTCGCGCACCAGCCGAAGCAGGTCGTGCAGGCCCGGGAAGCGGGCATCGACCTGCAGATCTCCGGGCACACGCACGGCGGCCAGATCTGGCCGTTCCACTTCCTGGTGCGGCTGGACCAGCCGATGCTGTCCGGCCTCAAGCGGTTCGGCCCGACCCAGCTGTACAACAGCCGGGGCACCGGGTTCTGGGGCCCGCCGTTCCGGGTCTTCGCGCCCAGCGAGATCACGCTCCTCACGCTGCGCCGCGCCTGAGTCAGGCCGCCTCGACCCCGGGGCGGCCTCTCTCCGGCATCACCGACAAGTTTTTTTGTCTTGACAGTTTTTATACTCGGATGTCAGGCTGTGCGGCATGACCACCACCCTGAGCCCCGCCCGCACCGCCGCGACGCCGGACGGCCGGACCCGCGCCCTGCTCGCCTGCGGCGTCCTGGCCGGGCCCGTCTTCGTCCTGACCGGGCTGGTCCAGGGCCTGACACGAGCGGGCTTCGACCTCACGCGGCACCCGGCGAGCCTGCTGTCGAACGGCTCGCTCGGCTTCATCCAGATCACGAACTTCCTGGTCAGCGGCCTGCTGACGATCGCGGCCGCCGCCGGGATCCGGCGGGCGCTCCCCGGCCGGTGGGGCCCGGGACTGCTCACGGTCTACGGCGTCGGCCTGCTCTGCGCCGGCGTCTTCCGGGCCGACCCGCAGGACGGCTTCCCGCTCGGCACGCCCGCCGGGCCGCCGGCGTCGGTGAGCTGGCACGGCACGCTGCACTTCGTCTGCGGCGGCCTCGGCTTCGCCGGCCTGGTCGCGGCGTGCTTCGTCATCGGCTCGCACCTCACGCCGGGGCGGGCCTGGTACGCGCGGATCACCGGCGTGCTTTTCTTCCTCGGCTTCGCGGGCGTAGCGTCCGGTTCGACGAGCCCGGCCGCGACGCTCGGCTTCTGGGCGGCGGTCACCGTCGCCTGGCTCTGGCTCGCGACGACGTCAGCCCACCTGGCGCGGCGCTGAAACCCCTACCGGACAAGGAGAAGTCCCCATGAGCACGACGGTTTCCGCCGACGGCACCAAGATCGCCTACACCCGCGCCGGGTCCGGCCCCGCGCTCGTCCTGGTGGACGGCGCGATGTGCTACCGCGGGTCGTCCCCCAACGACGACCTGGCGAAGGAGCTGGCCGCGCACTTCACGGTCTACACCTACGACCGCCGAGGACGCGGCGAGAGCACCGACACGACGCCGTACGCGGTCGAGCGCGAGGTCGAGGACCTCGACGCGCTGGTCGGGGAAGCGGGCGGTTCGGCGCTGCTGTTCGGCATCTCGTCGGGCGCCGCGCTGGCGCTGGAAGCGGTGGACCGCGGGCTCCCGGCAACGAAGCTGGCGCTGTACGAACCGCCGTTCATCCTCGACGACACCCGCAAGCCGGTCCCGGCCGACTACGCGACCCGCCTCGACGAAGCCGTGGCGGCGGGCAAGCGCGGCAAGGCGGTCAAGATCTTCATGAGGGAGGGCGTCGGCCTGAGCGGCGGCGTGGTCGCGATGATGCGGATCATGCCGTTCTGGTCGAAGCTCAAGCGAGTGGCCCACACCCTCCCGTACGACACGGCGGTGGTGGGTGACCACCAGTCGGGTGCCGCGCTGCCGTCCCCGGCGTGGCCGCAGGTGAAGATCCCCACGGTGACCATCGACGGCGGCAAGAGCCCGGAGTGGATGCGCAACGGCGTGGCGGCACTGGCGAAGGCCCTGCCATCGGCGGACTACCGGACCCTGGCGGGCCAGACACACATCGTGAAGGCGGCGGCGCTGGCCCCGGTGCTGAGGGACTTCTTCCGGAGCTAGGAGAGCACCCGCGCCCAGACGGGAAATGGCGGCGGCTCTGGCTCGTCCACCCCGTCCGGCGCGTCCTCCAGCTCACTCCAGAGAACGGCGCCCGGATGCGGGTCGGCGAGGAACGCGTCGACGATTGGCGTCAGGTCGCCGGCCAGCCGATATGAGCCGCCGAAGGGCAACGCCTCCGGGGCACGCGAGGAGACCGAGCACCGGAGCGCCCCGACCTGCTCGTCGTGCCAGACGTAGAGGGTCACGCCGGTCAGGCGGCCGGCAAGCACCTCGGTGAGCGCTTCGAACGCGGCAACGACCTCCCCGGTGGGCACCGCCACCGGGCCGGCGCTCAGCGACCAGGTGTTGTGCCGCGCTTCCGCGATGGGATCCGCGGGCTCCACCAGGAACTCCTCGGCGCCCAGCTCGGCGATCCAGGTCAGCAGCACGCCGGAAGTCTGCCATCGCCGCGATTACCGGTGGACGGGCCCGGGAACATGGTCACCATGAGCCCGTCCATCCGGATCGTCGAAGCCGACATCACCACCCTCGACGTCGATGTCGTCGTCAACGCCGCCAACTCCTCGCTGCTGGGCGGGGGCGGCGTCGACGGGGCCATCCACCGCAAGGGCGGGCCCGCGATCCTCGCCGCGTGCCGCGAACTGCGGGCCGGGCACTACGGGCGGGGGCTCAAGACCGGGCAGGCCGTCGCCACCACCGCCGGGAACCTGCCCGCGAAGTGGGTCGTGCACACCGTCGGGCCCGTATGGTCGACCACCGAAGACCGGTCAGGACTCCTCGCCGACTGCCACCGGAACACGCTGAAGGTCGCCGGCGAACTCCAAGCCAAGACCATCGCGTTCCCCGCCATTCCACCGGGATCTACCGCTGGCCGATGGAGTCCGCCGCCGAGATCGCGCTCGCCACCGTCCGCGCCGCGGAGACCGACGTCGAGGAGATCGTCTTCGCGCTCCGCGGCGAAGAGGCCATGGACGCGTTTCGCGCGTGTCACAACTCCCTTGCCTGAGCGATCAACGACCGGGCAAGGTGCAGGCGTGCCCACTCGCGCTCTGGTCTTCGACTTCGACGGCACGCTCGCCGACACCGAGTCCGCCGTGCTCGCTTCCTGGCAGGAGACCTTCCGCGACCACGGCGTCGAGCTGCCGCTCGAAGCCTGGTACGCCGTGATCGGCACCCAGCACACCACGGACGCGATGTTCGCCCTGCTCGCCGAGCGGGTCCCGGGCGTCGACACCGAGGCGCTGCGTCCCGTCACCAGGGCCCGGGTCCTCAAGCTCCTCGAAACGCTCGGGCCGCGTGACGGCGTCCTCGGCTACCTCGACGCCGCGCGGGACCACGGCCTGAAGCTGGCCGTCGCGTCCAGCTCGTCCGGGGGCTGGGTGCTCCCGCACCTCGAACGGCTCGGCATCGCGGGCTACTTCGACGCCGTCTGCACCGGTGACCGGCACGCCGCCAAGCCCCGGCCCGACCTCTACCTCGCCGCCCTCGACGCGCTGGGTGCCAAAGCCGGCGACGCCATCGCCTTCGAGGACACCCCGCACGGCGTGACCTCGGCCAAGGCGGCCGGGCTGACCTGCGTCGCGGTGCCCAACGCGATCACCGAGAGCCTCGACTTCGGCGCGGCGGACGTCGTCCTGCCGTCCTTCACGGCGAAGCCGCTCGAGGCGCTGCTCAGCCGTTAGGCAGCGACGCGACCAGCCGGTCCAGGAACGGCAGCTGGCCCTTGAGGAGCTTCTCCCGGGCGACGTCGAGGGTGAACCACTCGACGCGGTCCAGCTCGGGGAACTCCTGCTGCTTGCCCGACCGCGGGGGCCACTCCATGGTGAACGTCCCGGGCACGACGGCCGCCGGGTCGAGGTCGGCCTCGACCGCCCACGCCGTGACGACCTTGCCGCCCGACTGCTTGATTTCGCCGAGCGGCACGTAGTCGCCGTCGGGCGCGGGCAGGCCCAGCTCCTCCCGGAACTCGCGGCGCGCCGCGTCCTCCGGGGGCTCGTCCTCGTCGAGCTCGCCCTTCGGCAGCGACCACGAAGCCGCGTCCTTCTTCGCCCAGAACGGCCCGCCCATGTGCCCGAGCAGCACTTCGACGTCGTCGCCCCGCCCGCGGTGGAGCAGGAGCCCGGCACTGCGTTTGCCCGCCATCGGCCCAGTCTGCCGAAACCCGTCCGCGGCTCAGAAGCCGCCCTGGGCGGCGGCCAGGTCGGATCGCGCCATCACGTGTTCCATCAGGCTGGTCAGCACCTGCTTCGTCGACTCCCGCTCGCGCGCGTCGCACAGCAGCAGCGGGACGTCCATGCCGATGTCGAGCGCCTGCCGGACCTCTTCGGTGCCGTAGCGGTAGCCGCCGTCGAAGCAGTTCACGCCGACGACGAACGGCAGGTTGCGGCGCTCGAAGAAGTCCACCGCGGCGAAGCAGCTGTCGAGGCGCCGGGTGTCGGCCAGCACGACGGCGCCGAGCGCGCCCTCCGCCAACTCGTCCCACATGAACCAGAACCGGTCCTGCCCCGGCGTGCCGAACAGGTACAGGATCAGGTCGGGGTTGATCGTGATGCGGCCGAAGTCGAGCGCGACCGTCGTGGTGGTCTTCTGCTCGACGCCCGAAAGGTCGTCCACGCCCTCGGACGCGGTCGTGATGACTTCCTCGGTGCGCAGCGGCGGCACTTCGCTCACCGAACCGACCATCGTGGTCTTGCCGACCCCGAAGCCGCCGGCGATCAGCACCTTGACCGCGGTCGCGGTCAGGTTGCGCCGGGGTTCAGAGTTTCCGGATGCCATCAAGAACCGCCTGGAGTACGTGTTTGTTGGGGGTTTCGTTCACCGGCGCCGCGGTACGGAACAGCACCAGGTTCTGCTCGATGAGGTCGCTGAGCATCACCTTGACCACGGGCAACGGCAGATCGACCCGCGCGGCCACCTCGGCCACCGAGACCGGCCGCTGGCACAGCGCGACGATGCGGGCGTACTCCGGTTCGAGCATGCCCGCCTCGTGCGCCGTGCGCAGCGCGACGACCAGGGTGATGAGGTCGAGCCCCAGGGTGTCGGACCGCGTGCGCCCACCCGTGACGGCGTAGGACCGGACCAGGGGGCCGGCCTCGTCGTCGAACCAGGCTTCGTGCTTGGCACTCATGTCGTCGTGGGCAGGACGCCGGCGCCGGTCCGCGGGGCCGAGGTGAGCACCTGGCCGACCCGCTTCACCATCAGGTTCATCTCGTAGGCCACGAGGCCCATGTCCGCGTCCTCCCGGGCGAGCAGGGCGAGACAGGCACCGCGCCCGGCCGCCGTCACGAACAGGAACGCGTGGTCCATCTCGACCATCGTCTGACGGACGTTACCGCCGCCGAAGTGCCGCCCGGTACCGCGCGCGAGGCTCTGGAACGCCGAAGCCACCGCCGACAGGTGTTCGGCGTCCTCTTCGGTGAGGTTCCCGGACCGCCCGATGAGCAGGCCGTCCGAGGACAGCACCACGGCGCGGTCCGCTCCGGCGACCCGCTTGACGAGGTCGTCCAGCAGCCAGTCGAGCTCACTGACGCCTGAGTTGGCCATTACTCGCGCTCTCCGTACGTGTCGTCGTTCTCGGCTGGTTCCGCGTCCCGGGCCCGGCGGGTGCCCTGCTGGAACGCGGACAGCCGACTGCGGGCTGCTTCCGGTGAGTCGAGCCGGACCTCTTCCCGCTCCTGCTGTGCGGGCCTATCTTCCCTCAACTGGGGAACGAGGCTCTGCTGACGTCGCCGTTGCGGCAGCGGCGGGCGGCCGGGGGCCTCCGGACGCCGTGGCTGCTGGGGCCGGGATTCCGACACCGCGGGCCGGGGTTCCTGCCGGGGCTCCTGCGGCGGCCACACCGGCTGCTGCGCGGCCGGGCGGGCCGGGCGCGAGCGGACGGGCGGCGCGGGCGGCCGGGCCGACGCCGCCGGCTGGGCCTGGGTCGGCTGGCTGGACGGCTGGCTCACCGGCTGGATCTGGGTGGGCTGGCTGACCGGCTCGGAGACGGTCCCGACCGGCACCGGCGTCGGCTCGGACGGCGGCTGCGCCGGGGCCGGCGCGATCACCGGGGCCGGCTGCGTGGGCATCGGCGGCGGGTCGGTGCGGTGGCGGGCCGGCCGGCGCGGCTGCCGCCGCAGCTGCCGGACCTCGTCGTTCGGCGGCTCGGTCTCGCCCGGGTTCGGCACCAGTTCCGGCTTCGGCGGGGTGATCGGCTGCTCCGGCTCGAGCTCGGCGAGCGGGGCGAGCAGGTCGGTGCGGACCAGGACGATGGCCCGGGTGCCGCCGTAGGCCGACTCGCGCAGGTGCACCTGGATGCCGTGCCGCGCGGCCAGCCGCGCGACCACGAACAGGCCCAGGCGCGGCTCGTCGGACAGCGCCATGATGCCGAAGTCCGGCGGGGCGGCCAGCAGCGTGTTGATCTCTTCGGTCTGGTCCGGCTCGAGCCCGAGGCCCTGGTCCTCGACCTCGATGACGACGCCCTTGCCGACCACGTTGCCGCGGACCTCGACCCGCGACTGCGGCGGCGAGAACGACGTCGCGTTGTCGATCAGCTCGGCCAGCAGGTGCACGAGGTCGCCGACGACCGGGCCGCGGATGGCGATCTGCGGCAGCGCCGCAGTCTTCACCCTGGCGAAGTCCTCGGTCTCGGCGGACGCGCCGCGGACCAGCTCGGCCAGCCCGACCGGGTTGCGCCACTGCCGGCCCGGCTGCCCGCCGCCGAGGATGATCAGGTTCTCGGCGTTGCGGCGGGCGCGGGTGGAGAGGTGGTCGAGCTGGAACAGCGTGTCCAGCTGCTCCGGGTCCTCCTGCTTGCGCTCGGCCTGGTCGAGCACCTTGAGCTGGCGGTGCACGATGACCTGGCTGCGGTGGGCGATGTTGAGGAACACCGCCTTGGTGCCCTCGCGGATCTTCGCCTCGTCGATGGCGGCCGCGATGGCGGTCTGCTGCGCCTTGTTGAACGCGTCGGCGACCTGGCCGATCTCGTCGGTGCCGTGGTCGAGGAAGTGCCCGCCCTCCTCGAGGTCGACGGGCTCACCCGCCTGGACCCTGGCGACCAGCTCGGGCAGCCGGACCTCGGCCGCGTCGAGGGTGTCCTCGCGCAGCCGGTGCAGCCGGCCGATGAGCCGGTTCGACAGCCGGACGGCGACGAAGACGACGAAGACCGCGAACAGCACGGCGATCACACCGGCGATCAGCGACTCGGTGAACGTCGAGTCGGCGTCGTCGATCGCGGCCTGGCTCGCGCTGGCGCTCTGCGCGACGAAGATGCCCGACAGGGCGTCGCCGACCTGTTTCGCGGCGGCGCGCCACTGGTCCTGCGCCACCGGCAGCTTGGTGAGGTCACCGCGCAGGAACGCGGTCTCGACCTGGTTCACGACCTGCCACGGCTGGCTGGCCAGCAGCTGGTCGTACTTGGCCTTGACGTCGGGGATCATCTTCGGCGCCGACGCGTCCAGCTGCGCGTGGTAGGCACCGACCTGGCCGACGTAGGTGCGGAAGTCGTCGTTCGTCAGCCCGCCCGCGGCCAGCCCGGCGGCCGCGAGCGCGTCACTGCGCTGCATCGCCTCCGCCGCGGTGAACATCGGGATGGCGGTCAGCCGGTCGAACGCGTTCTGCGCGCCACGCGCGTTCTGCGCCAGCCCGGCCAGGCCGTCGGTGAACTGGTCGATGATCTTGTTGTAGAAGCTGAAGGCCTGGCTGATCTGGATCTGCCCGCTGTCGACCGCCTGGCGCGTCTGCGGCAGCTGCTGGTAGAGCCCGAAGAACGTGGTGATGTTCTTCTGGACGCTCGGCGGGGTGTCGTCGTAGCCGGCGAAGCTGTCCTTGAGGTACTCGATCGTCTTCGCGGCGTTCTGGTCCGTCTTCGGGCGGACGGCCGCGAGCACCGCGCGCTGGTTGCCCTGGCCCGCGAGCAGGCTCAGGGTCGCCAGGCGCTCCTGCTGCAGCGCGCCGAAGAACGGGATCGACGGCGCTTCCGAGCCGCGGATCCGGTTCACGTAGTCACGGCCCGTGACGGCGTCGTAGATCAGGTAACCTGCGAGAGCCACGCCGACGAGCAACAGCGCGACACTGGGGATGAGCGCGATCGTGAGGACGCGCTTCCGAATCGAGGATCCCCGGTTGCGTCGAAGAGAAATCTGCTTCACCTGGGTCCGTTTTCCTTCCGGCAGTACATGGTTTCGGGTCGCCCGAGGCGGTCAACACCCGGATTCCGACCAGCCGGATCAACATCACCGTGGTCTGCTTCGCCCGCGACGACGTTAGGCAGCCCTTCAGGGCACGTCAAGTCCGCGGCGATAACCGTGATCTTGGAAACGGTGACCTGCTCACACTCGTTGCCCGTGCTTGGAAAGTCCACCACCGAAAGTCGTGACGTTCGTCCCAGGGCGGCTTCCGTTTCACGCCACGGGCGCACGCTGTGATCGGGCGCGGTCGAACCAGTCGCCGCACCAGGGTGCGCTACGTACAGCGGCGCCGAATCGTTCGGTGAGAAACATCACGAGTGTGCCACGACCAGGCCACATCGTCACTTCGTTCGGGCCCACGGGCCGCCGGAAAGCGAAAATGCGCAAGATTCGCGAGCGGCGCCACGGATTCACCGGAGCGCGGGCCGGAATTCGCGCCATTCCGCGCATCGTGAGTTCGACCGGCCCGCGACAGGCCCGGAACCGGTTCCGGAAGTCGATACCGCAGCACTGCTCCGAATGGAATAGCGCGTCGTCGAAGAATTCGATTACCGGACGGCGATGAGACAGAGCGTTCTCTACACTCGGGGCATGAGCACCACGACCACCGGACGCCGGTCCGCGGCCCGGGACCGCCTGCTGGAGACGGCGTCGCGCGTCTTCTACACCCGCGGGATCCACGCCGTCGCCGTCGACGAGGTGATCGAGGCGGCCGACGTCAGCCGCGCCACCTTCTACCGGCACTTCCCCGGCAAGGAAGACCTGGTCGAGGCCTACCTGGCGGCGGAGGACGCGGCGATCCGGGCGCGCGTCGCGGAAGCGGCGGGGGCGGACGTGGCGCCGGCCGAACTGGTCAAGCTGCTGGTGCTCGGCATCGGCGACGAGATCTGCGGACCGGGGTTCCGCGGCTGCCCGTTCATCAACGCCGCCGCCGAGTACCCCGACCCCGACCACCCGATCCGCCGGGTCGTGCACGAGCACCGCACCTGGTTCCGCGAGTCGATCGCCGGGATCCTCGGCGCCACCGGCCACCCGGCACCCGGGGAAGCCGCCCGGGAGCTGACGCTGCTGCGCGACGGCGCGATGGTCGGCGGTTACCTCGAAGACGCGCCCGCGGTGCGCGCGAGCCTCATCCGCGCCGCCGAGGCCGTCGTCGGCGGCTGAAGTCCTTTCACCGCAAGGGTTTCCTCAGCCCGGGAACTCGTCGGCGAGGGTGTTCCAGAACTGCAGCTCGTAACTCTGGAACAGCCGGGCGCAGAGCAGCGCCTCGTGGACGTCGAGGCGGTGCGCGTCGATCCCGGCCTGGATCGCGGCGAGCGCCTGCTGCTCGATCTCCGGGATGTCCGCGGCGAAGAAGTCGAAGAACGCGCAGGCGGCGTCGTCGAACCCGTAGTGCTCGCGCATGCCGGCCGCGACGTCGGCGCAGTACCGGCCGAAGGCGGCGAAGTTGGCGAAGATCCCGGCCGTGGCCGCCGCCTGCTCGCCGTTCAGCACCAGCCACGCGACGTAGGCCGGGTACGCCTGGCAGCCGGCGCGCGGCTGCTCTTCGCCGTGGTCTGGACCAGCCGCCGCGATCAGCGCGTCGAGCATCAGGTGCGCCTGCTGCTCCCCCGGCGCGAGCCCGCCGAAGAACGTGCGCGCGTTCGGCTCGTCGGCCCGTGCGGCCAGCGCGTGGAAGCTCCGCCAGTCACTGAGCGTGATCCGTTTCTCCTCCGCGGCGAGCGCGGCGAACACCCGCCGCGGCGCGCGGCCGGCGGTGATCAGCGGGACCAGCCGGTTGTCGTCGTCGCGCGCGGCGAGCCCGGCCTGGATCTGGTCGAGCAGTTCACGAGCCTGCCGGGTCATCGGATCCCCTGTCGTGCGCCGGACGTGGCCCGTCCATTCAAGCGAAGTTCGCGGCCCGGCGCCCGCGTGCGCTGGGTCCGGTCGTGAGGAGCTGACCGGCCGAAACCGGATTAAGGAGACATTTGACCTGGCCGCGATTCTCTATCCACCAGCCTGCGGAGCCCCTAAAGTGTGGCCATCCGGACCACCAGGAGGCCAGTGTTGACCACCCCGTCCGTCGCCGAGCAGACCGAAGGTCAGACGATCCCGCGCCTGCTGCACCGCAACGCGGTCACCTACCCCGACCTGCCGGCGATCACTTCGCTCGACATCGAGGGGCAGCCGACGCTCAGCTGGCTGGAGTTCCGCACCGCGATCGCCGAGGTGTCCCGCGGCCTGGCCGGGCTCGGGCTCGCCCCGCGCGACCGGCTGCTGATCATGGCGCCCGGCTGCCCGGACCACATCATCGCCGACCTCGCCGCGACGCACCTGTCCGCGATCCCGTGCACGGCGTACGCCACGCTCAGCCCGGACCAGATCCGGTTCGTCGCGCTGCACAGCGCGGCGCCGGTCGTCGTGCTCGGCGGTGAGACCGAGCTGGCCCGCTGGCGGCCGGTGCTCGACGACCTCCCGGCGCTGCGCCACATCGTCGTGATGGACGAGACGGCGATCCCCGAAGGCGACGACCGGTTCGTCTCCCTGGCCGACCTCCGGGCGCGCGGGCGGGACGCGCTGGCCGCCGACCCCGAGGTCTTCGAGCAGTCCTGGCAGGGCATCAAGCCCGACGACCCGCTGTCGATGATCTACACCTCGGGCACCACCGGTGACCCGAAGGGCGTCGTGCTGTCCCACCGCAACGCGATCCACCAGGCGTACGCGGTGACGGAGCTGCACCACCCGCCGATGCACGCGACGAACATCGCGTACCTGCCGCTCGCGCACATCGCCGAGCGGGAGCTGTCGGTCTACCTGCCGATCGTCTGGGCCGGGCACGTGCACACACTCGCCGACCCGTCCGGCGTGGTCGGCGCGCTCGGCAAGGTGCACCCGCAGAGCTTCTTCGGCGTCCCGCGTGTGTGGGAGAAGATGGTCGCCGGGCTGAAGAACATGCTCGGCGGCGTGCCAGAAGACCGGCGAGCGGCGTTGCTCGCGGCGAACGAGCTGCTGCAGCAGGGCTACAAGCTGCGCAGCGCCGGCAAGGAGGTCCCGCCGGAGCTGGCCGAGCGGATCAAGCAGACCGACGCGGCCGCCCTCGCGCCGGTGCGGGCGCTGCTCGGGCTGGACCAGGTGCTCGTCGCCTCCAGCGGCGCGGCCGCGCTGCCGGTGGAGATCATCTACTTCCTGGCCGGTCTCGGCATCGAGATCGCCGAGGTCTGGGGCCTGTCCGAGACGACCGGCGCGGCGACGTCGAACTCGGGTGCCGCGTTCCGCGCGGGCAGCGTCGGCAAGCCGCTCGCCGACGTCGACGTGCGTGTCGCCGACGACGGTGAGCTGCTGGTCCGCGGCCCGATCGTGTTCCTCGGCTACCTGCAGGAGGACGGCACGATCGCCGACGCGACCGACGCCGACGGCTGGTACGCCACCGGCGACATCGGCACGATCGACGAAGACGGCTTCGTGACGATCACCGACCGCAAGAAGGAACTGATCATCACGTCGAGCGGCAAGAACATCGCCCCGACGCGGATCGAGGGCCTGCTCAAGGAGCACCCGCTGATCGGCCAGGCCGTCGCGATCGGCGACGACCGGCCCTACGTCACGGCGCTGCTCGTCATCGACGACGAGATCGCGCCCGGCTGGGCCGCGGCCAACGGCGTCGACGCGAAGCCGGACGAGCTGGCCGACCACCCGGCGGTGCGCGCGGAGCTGGAGCGCGCCGTCGAGTCGGCCAACAGCCGGCTGGCGCGGATCGAGCAGATCAAGCGCTACCACGTGCTGCCGAAGACGTGGACGCCCGAGTCGGGCGAGCTGACCCCGACGTTGAAGCTCAAGCGCCGCATCATCAACGACCGCTACTCGGCCGACATCGAGGCGCTCTACGCCGCCGCCCGCAACCCGGAACCCGCCGCCGGCTCTTGACCCCGAAGGGCGTCACTTTCACGTGAAAGTGACGCCCCCAGGTGGTCACTTTCACGTGAAAGTGACGCCTCAGGCGGTGCGGGGCGAGGTGTCGGTCCACTTGCGCAGCCGCGGCGGGACGCGCTTCTCCAGGCCGTAGTTCTCCAGGTGCGCGCTGAAGACCTCGTCGAAGGCCTTCTGCACCGTCTCGGTGTCCCACACCGGGCGCTCCAGGATCGGCTGCTTGAGGAACGGCTGGCCCATGACGTGCAGCTGCGGGCCGTTGCAGCGGATCATCTGGCCGGTGATGCCGTCCGAGCCCTCGCCGAGCAGGAACAGCACCACGGGCGCGATCCGCGACGGCGTGCGGTCCGGCGGGCAGGCGCGCAGGGAGCGTTCGGACTTCCACACCATGCGCGTGTGCGCGAGCGGGCAGACGGCGTTGACGCGGATGCCGACGTCTTCGAGGTCCAGCGCCCACGAGTAGGTCAGGGACGCGACCGCGCCCTTGCTCGCGGCGTAGACGCCGAGCTTGCGCTGGCCGAGCGAGGCGCCGGAGGAGATGTTGACGATCGAGCCGCCGGTGCCCGCGTCGACCATCGCCTTGATCGCGGCGAGGCCGGTGTTGACGACGCCCAGCACGTTGACCTGGACCAGCTCGCGGGCCTGCTCGGCGTCGTCCTCCCAGGGCAGCGCCTCGTAGTTCAGCCCGGCGTTGTTGACGAGCCCGTCGATGCCGCCGAACTCCTTGACGCAGCAGTCGATGATCTCCTGCGCCTCGGCGGCGTCGGCCACGCTGTGCCCGCTGGCCACGGCCCGGCCGCCGTGGTCCCGGATGGTCCGGGCGGTCCGCTCGGCGAGCTCGACGTCGATGTCGTTGACGACCACCGCGCCGCCGGCCCGCGCGATGTGCACCGCGAACGCCTCGCCCAGCCCCCGCCCGGCGCCGGTCACCACGACCGCCTTGCCCTGCATCAAGTCGTCCATCGTCATCTCCCCGATCTGCGGCGCCGTCGGCGCGGCGGCCCGTCCACCCCGGCCGGTCCTGGCTCCAGTCTTCGCCCGTTCGGCCCAACGGAGCATCGCCGCGACGACGAGCGGCCGCTGCCCTGCGCCGAGCGAGTCCGGTTCGATCAGCCCGGAGATACCCGCGCACCGGTCACGGCCACCGTCCGCCGCCGGTCAGGCGGTGTAACCCGATCGGTTCGAGGAGGCGGTACCGCGTCGTTGCGCCTACGTCGGCGAGTAGCCGACGGCATACTGTTAGTGGTCCCGGGAGCGCGGGTGTGACGCCCCCGGACCGGATCGTCACTGACGAGGCACAATGCGGGGCGATCCATATTCACTCGATCGGGGGACGGTGGTCAGAAGGTGACGACGCGCGCGACACCCCGGTTCCGGGCCGTCCTCGCCAACCGCGAGTTCCGCGCGCTGTGGTTCGCCGAGACGCAGTCGATGCTGGGCGACCAGCTCACCATCGTCGCGCTGGCCATCCTCGTGTTCGACCGGACCGGGTCGCCGCTGCTCTCGGCCGTCGTCTACTCACTGACGTTCCTGCCCGCGCTCGCCGGCGGCCTTGGCCTGTCCCAGCTCGCCGACCGCTTCCCGCGGCGGGCGGTGCTGGCCGCCGGGTCGCTCGCGCAGGCCGTGCTGATCGGCCTGATGGCCGTCCCCGGCCTGCCGATGGGCTGGCTGTTCGTGCTGTTCGTCCTCGCCCGGCTGGCGAACGCGCCGGGCAACGCCGCGCAGAACGCGCTCGGCCGGGAGATCTTCACCGACGACGACGTCTACCTGCAGAGCCAGGACCTGCGCGGGATCACCAACAACACGGCCATGCTGGGCGGCCTCGCCGTCGGCGGCCTGCTGGTGACGACGATCGGCACGTCGTGGGCGCTGGCGATCGACGCGCTGACGTTCCTGGTCGCCGCGGCCGCGGTTCAGCTGCTGGTGCTGCGCCGCCCGGCCGCCGGCGACGGCGGCGCCCCGTGGTTCGGCGCCATCCGGCAGGTTTTCGGCGACGAACGGCTGCGAGTGCTGCTCTACCTGTCCTGGCTGGTCGGGCTGGCGGTCATCCCGGAGGGCCTCGCCGCGCCGCTCGCCGCGCAACTGGGCACGGGTGAACAAGCCGTCGGCTGGCTGCTGGCCGCCGACCCGCTGGGCTTCGTGGTCGGCACGTTCGTGCTGTCGCGGTTCGTCTCGACGGAACGCCGCCGCAAGCTGCTGGGGGTGCTGGCCGCGCTGCCGCTGGCCGCGCTGGCGGCCTTCGCGCTGCGGCCGGGGCTGGCGACCGCACTGGTCCTGCTGGCGCTGGCGGGGGCGACGGGTGCCTACGTCATCACGGTGTCGGCCACGTTCATCACGTGGGTCCCCAACGACATCCGCGGCAGCGCCGGCGGGCTGTACCGGACCGGGCTGCGGGTCGCCCAGGGGCTGGGCGTCGGGATCGGCGGGCTGGTCGCGCAGTGGGTCGGCTCCGCGAACACGACGATCGCGCTCGCCGGTGCGGTGGGCCTGCTGCTGGCCGTCCCGGTCGCGCTCGCCTGGCGCCGGGTCGACGGGCCGGAACCACCGCCGTCATGAGCCGGGGTGAAAAGGTCTGGTTTCAGAGGTCACGGTTCGCCATCGGAAGCCACCTCTCCGTGAAGTCAAGATCGTGAATGGGATTCGCACTCGTCACAGGTCGCGGTTGCGCACGGGAGCCACCTCTCGGAGTAATCAAGGGACGACAATTAGCCGACGGATCAGAGATCGCGGTTGCTCAACGGTGCCACCTCCGTGTGGGGAGCCTGAAGATGCTTTTGGGCCGCGTTCCCGGCGGATACGACGGGGACCCGGCAGTTCCGTTGCTGTCGGATGATACCCGGCGGCGGAATGCGTGAACCACTCTGGCAGGTACCGATGAGATTACTCAAGACCCCAAGTAGGCTGGAAAGGAGGTGACCAATTGCATCCCGGACCAGACGACGCCCCGACCGCAGGCCGCCGCGCACCGCGGCCCGCGTCGTCGCGCGCGGAACCGGACCAGGTGGCGACCACTACCAGTGGTCCATCCGGGACACTCCGGCGCGACCACCCGTACTCGCCGCGCAACTGGGCGCTCTGGCGCCGCCGTCCGCGGGTGGTCGCCTTCATCCTCGCCAGCGAGGCGATCGCCGTCGCCGTCCTCGCTTTTTCGCTCACCCGTTCCCCGGCATTGGTGCCGCGCGACTGGATCAATTTCGCGATTCTCGCCGCCGGCGCCACCATTCACATCCAGCTGACCCAGCGGCAGGAAGAAAGACGCCGGAACCGCAAAAAGACGGTCCTCATCGACCTCACCGCGGTGTGGACCTTTTCGGCGGCGATGATCCTTCCCCCGCTGTTGATTCTGCTGGTCATCTTCGTCATCCGGCTGCAGCACTGGTTCATCGCCCGGCGGCCGGCGCACAACTTCATTTTCTCGTCGCTCACGCACGGCCTCGCGGGGGTGCTCGCGCACCTCACCTACGTCGCGCTCGGACCGCACCTGCTGGGCCTCGGCTGGGGCGACTTCCTGTACGAGTTCGCCACGATCGTCATCACCGGCGCGATCTACGAGGCGATCCAGATCGTCTACGTCGGCGGGGCGCTCGCGCTCGGCATGTCGTCGGAGCCCACGGTTCGCAACGTCCTCGGCAGCCCGGCCGACAACATGCTCGAAGCGATCACCATCGGCCTCGGCGCGGTGACCGCGATCCTGCTGGCGGTGGTGCCGCCGATGGTCGCGGTGATGGCCGTGGTGACGGTCGTGTTCAATCGCCTGGCCGAACTCGACCAGCTGCAGAACGACGTCCGGACGGATCCGAAAACCGGCATTCTCAACATGCGCGGCTGGTCGGAGACGGCGGAGCGCGCACTGGAACGGACCGCGCGTTCGAGTGATCAGCTGGCGCTGCTGATGGTCGATCTCGACCACTTCAAGTGGATTAACGACACCTATGGACACCCGGCGGGTGACGACGTGCTGCGCACTGTTGCGCAAACCCTCGACGAGGTGACCAGACCGAGTGACTCGGTGGGCCGTTTCGGCGGCGAGGAATTCCTCATTCTGCTACCGGACATCGACGAAGAGGCCACGCACGACGCCGCCGAGCGCATCCGCATCGCGATCGCCAAGCTGCACATCGTCACCACCGACAAGCGCGGCGACCCGGCCACGATCGCCGACCGCACGACGTCGATCGGCGTGGCCCGGTACCCCAGGCACGGCGACACGCTCGACCGGCTCCTGCAGGCGGCCGACGCGGCGGTCTACCGGGCCAAGGAAAGCGGCCGCGACCAGGTGAGCTTCGCCCCGGACACCCCGGACGAGCTACCCGCGTCCTGACGGCCGGGCGCCCAGCCGGACCGTGAGCTGGGCCTTCACCAGCACCTCCGCCGTCGACCCCGGCGCCGCCGGGGTGAGCCGCAGCCGCTCGCCGCGGTAGCCCGCGGACTCCAGGCGCAGCACCCGGGCGCGTTCACCGGATTCCGGGAGAGGGGTCGCCGCGCGAATGTCCCCTCCTCAGCCGACCACCGGAACAACCCACGCGGCCGCGACCCTCAGGGCGACTGGCCCAGCCCGCGCAACCGCACCAATTCGCGCAACTCGCGACGGCGAGCCACCCGCGGAACCCCGAATCGCGGAGCGACCGGCGCAACCGCACACCTCCGCGTCAAGCCGACCGGCCCGCGCCGACCCGTTCTCGCCCCTCAACCGCCCAGCCGGACCGTGAGCCGGGCCTTCACCAGTACCTCCGCCGTCGTCCCCGGCGCCGCCGGCGTGAGCCGCAGCCGCTCGCCGCGGTAGCCCGCTGACTCCAGGCGCAGCACCCGGGCGCCCGGGGCCGGGCGCGGGTGGCACCAGTGGCGGACCGGGCCCGTGCCAGCTGGGTCCTTCGCCAGGATCAGGTACTCGAACCCGAGGTCGTCGGTCACCCGGCCGAGACCGTTCCACCACAGCGCCCGCAACGTCGGCCCGGACGCCAGCTCCACCGGCGGGTCCGCTTCGACGTCGACGCGGAACCCGCTCGAGCCCACGCGGATCCCGCGGACCTCGAGGATCGCCCCGCCCTTCGGCGCCGCCGGCTCGCCGGGAAGCCGGTCGGCGCGGGGCAGCAGCGCGGCGACCGTCAGCTCGGCCGCACGCCGGCCGTCCTCCCCCGCCGGAACCGGCGGTACGCCGCGCAACGAAGCACCGAGAACGCCCTGGCCCATGGCCTCGGCCCAGGCCAGCGCCGCACACCGCAGCCCGGGCTCGGCCCGCAGCCGGTCGGTCACCGGGCCGGCGCCGCGGCGGGAAGCCCGCACCAGCCGGGCCGCTTCCGGCGGCCCGGCGCCGAAGAAGCCGGTCGCCGCCCGGCCGAGCGCCCGCACCTGGTCGGCCAGCACCACGCGCGCGACCTCCCCGGGACAGCCGCGGGCGAGCGACGCCGGCTCCGCGCTCCGCAACGCCCGGGCGAGCACCCGGACGTCGGGGTCCCGCGGTTCCCGCAGGGACGCGCCGGGGGCGAGCCGGCGCAGCGCGCGCACGGTGTTCTCCACCGGCACCCGCCGATCGGTCGAGCACACCGGACGTCCTCCTGGTCACCGCGCCCCGCCCCGAGTCTGCGCACCGCGGCCCGGCCGCGGGAGGCGAGAACGGGCAGCCGATGGGGCAACCCCACCGCGCACCCGGGGGTTAGCCCCGTGTCGGCCCGGCGGCGGGGCTGGCACCCTTGTCCCATGCCAGCCCCGACCGAGCCGCCGCGTGTCCGCCGACCCTGGTCGACGTCCGGCTGGCTGCTGCTGGTGCTGCTGGTGGTGTTCGCGTTCGGGCTGATCGCCTCGCGCCCGCCGTCGCCGCCCGACCAGGGGCCGCCCACCGGCGACGTCCTCGCCGCGCAGAACGCGATCGAGGCCCTGGTCCACCCCGGCCCGCACCCGGACGCACTCACGTTGCTGCCCAAGGACTTCACCGCGCTCAGCGGCGTCACGCCGGGTTCGATGCCGGCCCGCGACGGCACCGTCCGCGCGGTGCACGTCGACGGCGGCTGCTCGACGCCGTGGGGCGACGACAACACCAAGTGGGACTACGCGGTGCCGTGCAAGGCGCACGACCTCGGGTACGACCTGCTGCGCTACGCCGACCGCAAGGGCCACCCGCTCGGCCCGGAGGTCCGCGAAGCGCTCGACAGCCGGCTGTCCTACGACATGCACCACGCCTGCGACCTCAACCCGATGGACTCGGCGGGCACCTGCCGGGTCGTCGCGTCGTTCTACTCGGCCGGGCTGGTCGTCAACTCGTGGCACCAGCGCTGGGGCCCGCCGGTCGGCGACCCGATCGGCCCGATGGTCGCCGGCGTGCTCGTGATCGCCTGCCTGCTGGTGTTCCGGCTGCGCGGCTGGCACTACGCCCGCCGCGTGACGCCCACGCCGCGGCCCGCGACCGCACCCGCGACGGTGAGCCGCTGGGCGCTGCTCGGCGCCGGCGGAGTCGTCCTGCTGCTGCTCGGCGAGTCCGTGACGGCGCTCGCGGACTGGGCCGGGGCGCCCGAACCGGCGTTGTGGCCGCTGACCTGGCTCGCCCAGCTCGCGCCGTTGATCTTCTTCGCCGGCGGGCACGCCAACGCGGCCGGCTGGCGCGCCGAGCAGGAGACGGGCGGCGGCTACCGCCACTACCTGGCCGAACGCGCCAGCCCGCTGCTGCGCCCGGCGCTGATCTTCGCCGTCGTCGCGCTGCTGACGCCGCTCGCGCTGGAGCTGCTCGGCATCCCGGCGGGCACCACGGCGACGGTGATGCGGATCGCGCTGCACCCGCTGTGGCTGCTCGGCGTCTACCTGCTGACGATCGTCTGCGCGCCGCCGCTGCTGGCGCTGCACCGCCGCGCCCCGGTGGCGGCGGTGGCCGGCCTGCTCGCGTTGGTCGTCGGCGGCGAACTGGCGGCGAACTGGACCGGCTCGCCGCAGCCCCGCTACGCGGCGACGTTCGCTCTCGCGCTCCTCGCCCAGCAACTCGCCTTCGCGCACGCCGACGGCGTACGGCCGTCACGACGTCTTCTCGGCTTCGCGGCCTTCGCCGGTGTCGCGGCCCTCGCCGTGGTGAGTGTCGTCCGGGGCGGGCCGCCGCTGCTGCTCGGCAGCCCGGGCGCGCCGGCCGCGTTCTCGGCGCCGCCGTGGGGCGTGCTGCTGCTCGGCGTGACCCAGCTGAGCCTGCTCGGGCTGCTGGCCGGCCCGCTGTCGCGGCTCGGTTCCCGGGCCCGCGTCACGGCGATGAGCCGGCTCGTCGTGCGCGCGCCGATGAGCCTGTACCTGGCGTTCCTCGCCGGGATGCTGCTGCTGGTGGCGCTCGTCTACCTGCCGGGCCGGATCGCCGACGGGCTGACATGGCTGGTCCGGCCGCGCACCCTGGTCGCGGTCGGGTTGCTCGCGGTGCCGGGCGCGCTGGTGTTCTGGTGGTTCGAGCGGCACACGCACGGCGCCGGCCACCCGCGCGCGGCGGAGCTCCCCGGCCGCCGGACGGCCGTGCTGACCAGGGCCGCGGCGGCGCTGGGCATCGGCTACGCGACGCTCGGGGTGTTCGGCTTCGCCCTGACGCGCTTCGGCGGCGTCGCGGCGGACGCGGACATCCTCGGCCTGCGGCTCGACCCGATCCAGAGCCTGGTGCACCTGCTGCTCGGGGTGTTCCTGCTGCACACGATCCGGATCGGCGCGAGCGCGGCGACGGGCACCTGGCTGGCCACGGCGCTGGCCTGCGCGCCCTCCCTGCTCTTCGCGGCCGACGGCGGCACCCCGGGCCTGCTGGGCGTGACGCTCCACGCGGCCACGGCGGTGTTCGCCCTGCTGGCCGCGGCCGGAACGCTGCTCCCGGCCCGCCGGGCCGCCAACGCGGCTCCCTGAACCCGTCCGAAGGCCGAGCTTTCCCTGGGAAAGATGCGTCCGAGGGCCCCCGCGACGCATCTTTCCTGGCGAAAGCTCGGCCTCGCGTTCACTCGTCCGTGGGACACCGGCACCCTTCTGGGGCACCCCGCGCAGACCGGTTCGCCCAGCTCTTCGCGGCGGCCACTCCGGCGTCCGGCGAAGGCAGTGGCCTGACCAGGCGAAACCGGCAGGCCTGCGGGAAAATGGGTGGTGCACGCCACATCCACAGGGGGATGTGTAACGCTACGGCAACCAGGGGAAGGCACCATGCGTCCCATCCTGTAGCCCTACAGATCTGAGCAGTGAGGAGGCGCCCGCGTGGATCACCCGCCTCGGAACGGGCAAGGCGACCGCCGCCCCGCCCGGCCCTGGCAGGACGAGCCAGGACGAGCCGACGCTCGCCGTGGCACGCCGCCTCCTCGCCGTCCCGCACCTCGCCGTGAACCGGTGGACGCCCGCCGCGCGCCACCGCCGAAGCGGCCGGCGCCGCGGGCCCGCCGCAACTCCTTCCGGGGCGCGAAGATCGCGCTGACCGTCGTCTCGCTGCTGGTGATGGGCCTGACCGGGTACGCGTGGGCCGCCATGCAGGGCCTGGTCAACGGCCTCAACTACGCGAACGTGATCAGCAACGACGCCGGTGGCGACAAGCCGGCCGACGGTGCCCGCGACATCCTGCTCGTCGGCCTGGACAGCCGCACCGACGCCCAGGGCAACCCGCTCTCGCGCGAGGTGCTCGACCAGCTGCGGGCCGGCGACTCCGACGGCGAGCTGAACACCGACTCGCTGATCTTCGTGCACATCCCGAACGACGGCAGCAAGGCCGTGGCGATCTCGCTGCCGCGTGACACCTACGTCGACATCCCCGGCGGCTACGGCAAGCACAAGATCAACTCCGCGTACGCCCGCGCGATGCTGTCGGCCCGCAAGGACCTGCAGAAGCAGGGCCTCACCGACCCCAAGCAGCTCGACGTCCAGGCCAACCAGGCCGGGGCGAAGGAGCTGATCCAGACCGTCGAGAAGCTCACCGGGTCGACCATCGACAACTACGCCGCGGTCAACCTGCTCGGCTTCAGCGAGATCACCACGGCCATCGGCGGCGTCGACGTCTGCCTGAACAACACCGTCAAGGACGAGTACTCCGGCGCGAACTTCACCAAGGGCCAGCACACGATCTCCGGCGTCGAGGCGCTCGAGTTCGTCCGCCAGCGCCACGGCCTGCCCAACGGCGACCTCGACCGGGTCGTCCGGCAGCAGGTGTTCATGGCCGGCATGGCCCGCAAGGTGCTCTCGGCCGGCACGCTGACGAACCCGGGCAAGCTCAGCGACCTGATCGACGCGATCAAGAAGTCGGTCGTGCTGAACCAGAACTGGGACATATTCGGGTTCGCCCAGCAGATGAAGGGCCTGACCGGTGGCCAGCTCGAGTTCCGCACCATCCCGGTGAAGAACATCGACTACAAGACCCCCGAAGACGGCTCGGCCATCCAGGTCGACCCGGCCGAGGTGAAGAACTTCGTCCAGGGCCTCGCCGGGCCGCAGCCGGGGGCGACGACACCCGCGCCGCAGGTCGACAGCGCGAACAAGGCGACCAAGGTCGACGTCCGCAACGCCTCCGGCAAGACCGGCCTGGCCGCGACCGTCGCCAAGGCCCTCGAGGCCAAGGGCTTCACCGCGGGCGACACGGCGAACTCGGCCGCGCGCAAGACCACGGTGATCTGGGTGCCGAAGGGTGGCAAGGACACCGGCCAGGCCGTCGCGGACACCCTCGGCGGCTCGCCGACGGTCCAGGAGGACAAGAGCGTCCAGGCCGGGCACGTGACGGTGTTCCTCGGCTCCGACTACAAGGCCCCGAGCACCGACTCGAACGCCGGCTCCAGTGCGGGGGGCGCGACGTCCCAGGCGCCCGCGCCGCCGCCGGCCGACGAGGAGAAGCCCATCACCGCCGAGGGCGTTCCCTGCGTCAACTGAGTCACGGAACCTGCAAATTGCCCGTCGTGGTCATCTGCCGTTAACCCGTTAGGCCTAACTCTCACAATCGGTATCAAAGACATGCCGGAATCCGCGTAATGCGCGGGCACCTGCGCACTTACATACACGTGAGGGTGCACCTGCACGGAAACTGCCACCTCCGTGAAGGTGCCGCGGGAGGAACACGGCAGGGGACATTGATGTGCTGATCGACGCCGAGGACTACCAGCGGATACTCGGAGACGAGCTCCGCAAGCTCAGGCGCAGCCGAGGCTGGACGCGCAAGGAGCTGAACCAGCACCTGCAGAGCGAGATCTCGCTGCAGACGCTGGCCACCTACGAACTGGGCACCAGACAGTGTTCCGTGGTGCGGCTGGTCGAGCTGTGCGTCGCGATGGACGAGCTGCCCCAGGACCTGCTGGCCAAGGTGCACCGGCGGGTGTTCGTCGACGAGCCCGGCCGGGTCCGCGTCGACCTGCGCAAGGTCGTCGCCGACGCGCCGCCCGAACTGCTCCCCTTGCGCCGCTGGGCCGAAGACCGCCTCCGCACGGCCGGCGACCACGGCCCCGGCGAGGTCGCCCTCGACCTGCCCGCCCTGGAGCGGATGGCGGAGCTCTGCGAACTGCCCACTGTGGACCTGATCGCCAGCCTCCGCCGCTACGTCTCCCGCTGATCCCCGCCCGGTCGTGAGTGCGTAACAGTGTTAGAACACTGTTACGCACTCACGACCGCGGCTGTCAGCCCACCAGGTAGTCCTCGCGCCGCACCTTTCGCGTGTCGAGCCAGTAGCGCCAGGTGAACCCGGGCCAGATCGTCCGGTTGACGCCTTTCGCGTCCAGGTACCAGCTCTTGCAGCCGCCGCGGGTCCAGATGCCCTTCGCGAGCTTGCGCTGGATCCGCGTGTTGAACCGCTCCTGCACCTCGGCCTTCGGCTCGATCGCCCGGCCGCCCGCGAGCCGCAGCGCCTCGGCGACGTAGGAGATCTGCGCCTCGATCATGAACACCACCGAGTTGTGGCCGAGGCCGGTGTTCGGGCCGAGCAGGAAGAACAGGTTCGGGAAGCCGGCGACGGTGATCCCGAGGTGCGTCCGCATCCCCTCGGTCGCCCACTCCTTGCCGAGGTTGCGCCCGTCGCGGCCGACGATCTCCAGGTCGTCGAAGGCGTCGGAGACGTGGAAGCCGGTGCCGTAGACGATCGCGTCGACCTCGTGCTCGACCCCGGCCGCGTCGACGACGCTGTGCTCACGGACCTCCCGGACGCCGTCGGTCACGACGTCGACGTTGTCCCGCGCGAGCGCCGGGTAGTAGTCGTTCGAGATGAGCACGCGCTTGCAGCCCATGGTGTAGTCCGGCGTGACCTTGCGGCGCAGCGCCGGGTCCTGGATGGCCCGGTCGATGTTGCGCTTGGCCAGGCGCTGGCCGATCTTCATCATCCACGTCTGGCCGTTGAAGCCGATCGCGCGCGCTTCGAGCGTCCAGTAGAGGAAGTTGCGGTAAGCGCGCTGGGCGAGCGGGAACGCCTTGAACAGCGTCCGCGCGCGGCCGGACATCTCGTGGTCGGCCTTCGGCATGATCCACGGCGGCGTGCGCTGGAACAGCGTCAGCTGCCCGACCTCCGGCGCGATCCGCGGCACGAACTGGACGGCGCTGGCGCCGGTGCCGATCACCGCGACCCGCTTGCCGGCGAGGTCGACGTCGTGGCGCCACCGCGCGGAGTGGAACGCCGGGCCCGCGAACTTCTCGATGCCCGGCAGCTCCGGGATCTGCGGCAGGTGCAGCGCCCCGACGCCCGCGACCAGCGCCTGACCCGCGAACTCGTCGCCGCCCCTCGTGGCGACGTGCCAGCGGTTCTCCTCGCCGTCCCAGCGGGCCCCGGTCATCTCCTGGCCGAAGCGGATGAACCGGCGCAGGTCGTGCTTGTCGGCCACCTCGCGCATGTAGCGCCAGATCTCCGGCTGCGGCGAATACGCCCGCGACCAGCCGGGGTTCTGCTCGAAGGAGAACGAGTACATGTGCGACGGGATGTCGCAGGCGCACCCCGGGTAGCTGTTGTCGCGCCACGTGCCGCCGACGTCGTGCGCCTTCTCGAGGATGACGAAGTCGTCGCGCCCCTCCTTGCGCAGCTGGATCGCCATGCCGAGACCGGAGAACCCGGTTCCGACGATGACGACCCCGGTCTCCGTGCGGTTGCCCATGACCTGCCTCCCGGTTTCCTGTTACCCGTCGTCCAGCTTACTCAGAGTAGGTTACTACCGGTAGAGTGTTGCCCGTGACCACCGCCAAGCGCAAGCGCATGCCCCGGGCCGAGCGGATGCGGCAGATGATCGACGTCGCCGAGCAGGTCTTTTCGGCGCGCGGCTACGCGGCGGCGTCCATGGACGAGATCGCCGAGCTGGTCGGCGTCTCGAAGCCGATGCTCTACGAGTACTTCAACTCGAAGGAAGGCCTGCTCCTGGCCTGCATCCAGGAGTCGCGCGCGGTCCTGCGGGAGGTCACCGAGCAGGCGATGGTGGGCGCGACCAGCGCCGAGGACGCCCTGCGGCGCGGCCTGCTGGCGTTCTTCGTGTTCATCCGGGAGCGGCGGCAGGCTTGGTCACTGCTCCGGCACGAGATGGCGCTGATCGGCACGCCGGCCGCCGACGAGGTCGAAGAGACCCGCCGGCAGCAGACCGACCTCATCGCCGCACTGATGAGCGGTTATTTCACCGGAGACGACGACCTGCAAGCCGAAGCGGCCGCGGAATTCGTCGTCGGAGCCTGCGAGCGGCTCGCTATCTGGTGCGAACGCCACGAAGAAGTGACCCCCGAAATGGCCACCGGGTACGCGATGGACGTCCTCTGGGCTGGACTTCGGGGTCGTGCACGGTAATCTGCTCGTGCATTAGGCCATTCGGTCGTTACTCAGCGCACTTTGCGCTCCGTGTCTTGTGACACAGAGTTGCTCTACGGTATCGATGACACGGTACAAAAGTGTGCTGGGCTTCGCGCGGTCGTGAACAGGGTGGCGGGAACCACGTCATAAGGGCGTGGCAACCGGGTCACGTACGCGTGAGGGCATGCTGGAGAGGGAGAGGGGCGTGAGGCAGATGGTGGAAGCGATCACGGCGACGTACGTCCAACAGGACGCGGACTGGGCGATCACGGTCAGCGGCCAGGGCAAGGAGCTGACCGCCCGGGCACCGGGCATCATCGCCGCGCGGGACCGCGCGGACCAGCTGGTCGAACAGCTGGCCGGCGGCGGCCGGACCACGGTGGTGCACCTGATCAACGGCAGTGCGCTGGACTTCACCAGCGCCTACATGACCGCCCGGCTGACGCTCCCGAAGCTCCCGCCGCTCGAGGTCCCGCCGCCCGGCAGCGTGCCGAAGCAGCAGACCGCCGAGAAGGTTGTCGAGAAGGTCGAGAAGCCGGCCGAGAAGAAGCCGGTGCTGCCGACGGGCAAGCAGCTCCCCAAGGAAGTCGAGGAGCCCAAGCCGGTGGCCGAGCCGGCCCCCGAGGTCGAAACGAAGACCCCGGCCAAGCCGGCCCGCGCCTGAGCTACTTGAGGAGCTTGCGCACCAGCAGGGCGAGCACCAGGACACCCGCACCGATCAGCGGGTACTTGACCTTGGGGTTGTCCAGCTTGGCGCGCACGCCGTTCTTGGCCGCGTCCGCGAGCTTCTTCGGGTCGGCCTTGACGGTCAGCTGGTCGAGCGTCGCCGCCAGGGCGGTTCGAGCCTGCTCGATCTCACGCTCGATCGTCTCGGGATCGCGGGCCACGGGTCCTCCTCGCCGCAAGGGACTGCTGGTGGCCAACGTTAGCTGGCCCGCCCCCGGAACCCCGCACCGGCCACGGCCCGGCGTGGCGAAGGCCGCAGCACGCTACGCTTCCGGATGCGCAGGGCCCGTAGCCCAATTGGCAGAGGCACACGGTTTAGGTCCGTGCCAGTGAGAGTTCGAGTCTCTCCGGGCCCACTCGAATCCCCCCGCTCGCTCAGCCGAGCGTGACGAACCGATCGGCTCTCGAGTTCACATCGACGCCTTCCGCCGATCTTCGGCCGCGTCCTCGCTTCGTATCGCCTGGAGAGGAGTTCGGCCATGGCCACGACGGCTCCGATCAAGGTGGACGCCGCCGTGCGGGAGTACGTCGATGCTCACCGCGACGAGATCAACGCGGGCATCAAAGCCGCGCTCGGCCGGCTCAACTCCGACGCCGCCGCCATCTCCCTGATGACCGGATTCAGTGCCGCCGAGATCGACAACCTCGGTGGCCTGCCGACATAGCTCAGCGTGTGCCATCGCGTCAAAGCTCTGGTGCGTCTCGACGAGGACCACGAGGCCTACCTGGCGATCATCGCCGAAGGCATTCCCGACCCGGCGATCTTCGCCCTGCTCCTCGACTGTGTTCCCGGCGTCACGCCGGACGACTGGCAGCCTGAGCCGTCTCCGCTCGCGGAGATGGAACCGGCGCCCGGCGAGGTCATCTGGTCGACGCTGCTTCACTCGGAGGTGGCGAGCGCGATTCTCGACCTCGACACCGCCCGCTGACCTCGCCCCCGGCTCCCCTGAAGCTCAGCCGAGCGTGACGTGCGGTGCCAGCGCCCGCAGGAAGTCCGGGGCGTCGAACAGCTCGCCCGCCGAGGCGACGCCCTTCGTCTTGGTGCGGCCCGTCAGGATCCGCTCCACCGCCTCCACCGCGAGCGGTGCGGTGACCGCGTAGATGTCCTGACCCCGCGCCGCCATCCGGCGCACCTCGCCGTCGGACCGCACCACGACGTCGACCACGAACGTCTCCGGGGCCCCCGCCCGCTCCTGCGCCGCCGACAGGCCCTCGGCCGCCACCGACGTCATGTACGTCGTCACCGACGGGACCTTCAGGTGGCTGGGGATCGTCACGACGTCGGCCATCGTGAACTCGCCGAGCACCGGCTGCGCGCCCAGTGGCTCGGGGAACGGCCACGACAGCTTCGGCAGCGCGTCGTCGTGGTACTCCAGGCGACCGTCCGCGAACCGGATGCGCTTGCCGCCCCGCCGCGTGTGGGAGACGCGGCCCGCGGCGAGCGTTCCCGCCGTCGGGTGCCAGCCGCTCAGGCCGTACGCGACGTGGATCTCGTCCGCGCTCGCCCAGTCGCCCATGGCCGCCGTGGCCAGCAGGTCGCCGAGACCGCCGTAGAACGCCATCGCCGGGACGACCACGGTGTCCGCGTTCGCGAAGCGCGCGAAGGTGTCGAGGTTGGCCTCCAGCTCGGCCGCGACGTCCACATAGGGCACGCCCGCCCGCTGCGCCGCCTCGATGACCGGGGTGGCGGTCTCCGCGAAGGGACCCGCGGTGTTGATCACCGCGGCCACGCCCGCCAGTGCTCGGTCGAGCGACGCCGGGTCGTCGACCGACGCCGGCCGGCCGCCGGGCAGGCGCGCCGCGTCGCGGCCGGAGAGGATCGGCTCGAAGCCGCGTTCGCGCAGCTCGGCCACCACGAAACGGCCGGTGTGCCCGTAGGCGCCGTAAACCAGTACCGATGTCATACCGCCATCCTGACGAGCGCGGCGCCGCGCTGACAGTGTCCGGAACGCCATCATGCGTACAATTCCGGACATGAAGACTGTGGCGCTGGCCGCGACCGACGGGATGCTGTCGTTCGAGCTGGCCATCGCGTCGGAGGTCTTCGGCGAGAACCCGCGGTACGACTTCGCCGTCTGCGGCTCGGCGCCCGTGCTGGTCGGCCGGTTCCGGCTGGAGCCGGAGCACGGGTTCGACCGGCTGGCGCGCGCCGACACGGTCCTCGTCCCCGGTTGGGCGGACGTCGACGTCGACCCGCCGGCCGACCTGCTCGACGCCGTGCGCGAGGCCCACGCGCGGGGCGCGCGGGTGGCGTCCCTCTGCACCGGCGCGTTCGTGCTGGCCGCCGCCGGCCTGCTCGACGGGCTGCGCGCGACGACCCACTGGGCCCACACCGGCGTGCTGGCCGCGCGCTACCCGGCGGTGACCGTCGACCCGGACGTGCTCTACGTCGACAACGGGAGCGTCCTGACGTCGGCGGGCAAGGCCGCGGCGATGGACCTGTGCCTGCACCTGGTCCGCACCGACCACGGCTCGGCCGTCGCCAACACGATCGCCCGCCGCCTGGTCGTGCCGCCGCACCGCGACGGCGGCCAGGCCCAGTTCGTCCCCGCCCCGGTGCCCGCCCGGGACGACCACCCGCTCACCGAGCTGTTCCCCTGGGCGGCCGGACGCCTGGACCGGCCGCTGTCGGTGGACGACCTCGCGCGGCGGGCCGGCATGAGCGCCCGCACCCTGACCCGCCACTTCCGGACGGTCACCGGCACGACGCCGCTGCAGTGGCTGCTGACCCAGCGCATCCGCCGCGCGCAGGAGCTGCTGGAGACGTCGAAGAGCAGCGTCGACGCCATCGCGGAGGCGGTCGGCATGGGCACGGCCACGACGTTGCGCCGGCACTTCCACCGCACGGTCGGCGTGGCCCCGGACGCCTACCGCCGGACGTTCCGCGGTCAGTAGCGGACGTCGCTCTGCAGCAGCGGCGGGTAGACCGCCGACGGCTCCCCGTCGACCGTCGTGCCCGCGAACTGCAGCATCGCGCGCTGGGCGCCGCGCATCGGGGCCGGGTAGTCCAGCGTCGGCGCCGAGACGTCGTCCAGCCGGGCGAGCTGGTCCGCCGAAAGGGCGATCTCCAGCGCCGCGAGGTTGCCGCTCAGGTGCTCCAGGCGGCGGGCGCCGACGATCGGGACGACTGTGCCCGGGCGGGCGCGCAGCCAGGCCAGGGCCACCGCGGCGGACGTCGTGCCCAGCTCACCCGCGATCGCCGCGACGACATCGACGACGTCGAACTCCGCTTCGCTCGGGCCGCCGACGTACGCCGTGCGGGCCGAGTCGGGGGTGCCGGCGCCGCGGCGGTACTTGCCGGACAGGAAGCCGTTCTTCAGCGGGCTCCACGGCGTCAGCGCGATCCCCTGGTCGAGCGCGAACGGGGCGAGCTCGCCCTCGACGGTGCGGGCCAGCAGCGAGTACTCGACCTGCAGCGCGATCAGCGGCGTCCAGCCCCGCAGCTGCGCGGTCGTCTGGGCCTGCGCGGTGACCCACGCCGGGGTGTTGGAGAAGCCGACGTAGCGGATCTTGCCCGCGCGGACCAGGTCGTCGAGGGTCCGCAGGGTCTCCTCGATCGGGGTGTTGCGGTCCCAGTTGTGCAGCCAGTACAGGTCCAGGTAGTCGGTCCGCAGGCGGCGGAGGGTCTGGTCGAGCTGGGCGATGATCGACGCGCGGCCCGCGCCGCCGCCGTTCGGGTCGCCGGGGAACATGTTGCCGAAGAACTTGGACGCCAGCACGACGTGCTGGCGGCGGCCGGGCCGCGCGGCGAAGAAGTCGCCGAGGATCTTCTCCGAGTGGCCGTTGGTGTAGAAGTTGGCCGTGTCGACGAAGTTCCCGCCCAGGTCCAAGTAGGACGCCAGGATCTTCTCGGACTCTTCGACGCTGCAGCCGGCGCCGCCCGGGTCCTCGCCGAAGGTCATCGCGCCGAGCGCGAACGGGCTGACGCGCAGTCCGGACCGGCTGAGGGTGACGTAGTGGCCGAGTGACATGAAACGCTCCTTGCGTGTCGGATTGCCTGTCACCAGGAAACGCGAAGTGCCAGCTCAGCGGTAGATCGATCCACGCGGCCTCTTGCACGATCCTGCCGACCTTGGTTCCCTTGAGGCATGCTGCTCGCCGAAATCCGCGACCTCATCGCGGCGCACGCCCACGCGGACCTGCGCACCCGCGTACCGGGCCTGCTGTTGTCCAAAGTGGACTCCGCGGAGCCGCACCATTCGCTGACGGAGCCGCTGCTGGTCGTCATGGCGCAGGGCGGCAAGCAGTTGCTGCTCGGCGAGCAGGTGCACGAGTACACGGCCGGGCAGTACCTCCTGGTCACCACGGACCTGCCGGTGACCGGCCACTTCGTGGGCGCGTCGCCGCGGACGCCGGCGTTGGGCATGGGCCTGGCCCTGCGGCCCGCGGCCATCGCGCCGCTCCTGCTGGAGACACCGCCGACGCGCTCGCGCGACACGTCGCCGATCGCGATCGGCGACGCCGGCGTCGACCTGCTGGACGCCACCGCCCGGCTGCTGCGCCTGCTCGACCACCCCGCGGACGCGCCGGTGCTCGCGCCGCTGATCGAGCGCGAGATCCTGTGGCGGCTGCTCACCGGCCCGCACGGCGGCCTGCTGCGCCAGATCGGCCTGGCCGACAGCAGCCTGTCGCACGTCAGCCGGGCGATCCGCTGGATCCGCGGCAACTACGCCGAGCCGATGCGCGTCGACGAGCTGGCGCGGCTGACCGGCATGAGCCCGTCGGCGTTCCACCGCCACTTCCGCGCGGTGACGGCGATGAGCCCGCTGCAGTTCCAGAAGCGCATCCGCTTGCAGGAAGCGCGATCCCTGCTGGTCGCCGGCGCGGGCGACATCGCGGGGGTGGGGCACCTCGTGGGGTACGACAGCCCGTCGCAGTTCAACCGCGAGTACCGGCGGTTGTTCGGCGCGCCGCCCGGTCAGGACGCGGCGCGCCTGCGCGAGGCCGCGGCGCCGGCGGCGCAGCTGCCCTGACCGCCGATCCGTTCAAGACCGCCGGCCGCGCCGGTGCGACCCTGAACCGGTGACTGCGAACCTCTCCGCGGCGGCGTCCTTCCTGGCCACGCACGCCCGTCTCCTCGACCGCCGCCGCTTCGAACTGCTTCTCGGCGAGACCGACGCCGCCGCCGTGCTCGCCGCCGTCGACGGCTATCGCAATACCGACGGCGGCTACGGCTGGGGCCTCGAGCCGGACCTGCGCGCCCCGGAAAGCCAGCCCGGCGGCGCCTTGCACGCGTTCGAGGTGTTCGAAGACATCGCCCCCGGCACCGCGCCGCACGCGGCGAAGCTCTGCGACTGGCTGGCCGGCGCGTCCCGCCCCGACGGTGGCCTGCCCTTCGCGCTGCCGGTGGCCGACCCGGCGGGCTGCGCGCCGTTCTGGGTCCAGGCCGATCCCGACGAGGCCACTCTGCAAAGCACGGCGTTCGCGGCCGCCGTCGCGCTGCGCGTCGCGCGGCACGACCGCACCGTGCGCGACCACCCGTGGCTGGCCGGCGCGACGCAGTACTGCTTCCGCGCCATCAAGGAACTCTCCGAAGCCCCGCACGCGATCGTGCTGTCCTTCGCGGTGCAGTTCGCCGACGCGGCCCACGACATTCACCCCGACGCCAGCGAGCTGCTGGACCACCTCGGCGCGTTCGTCCCGGCCGACGGCCTGGCCGCGGTGGCCGGCGGCTCCGAGAGCGAAACCCTGCGCGCCCTGGACTTCGCGCCGTTGCCGGACCGCCCGGCGCGCGCGTTGTTCAAGCAGGACGTGATCGACGCCGAGCTGCGGCGGCTCGCCGGGGAGCAGCAGGACGACGGCGGCTGGCGCGTCGACTTCGCGAGCTTCTCGCCCGCCGCAGCTCTCGAATGGCGCGGCTACGCCACCGTGCGTGCCGTGTCGATCCTGCAGCGCAACGGCGTCCTCCGACCGTCGCGGAAAGCTCTACACGGGTGACGCCGACGTTCACTCGGCCGTGGCGTATCACATCGCAGCCAGTGAGACGACCACGGACCGCGACGTGCCGGTGTCACCGAACGGAGCCGGCCGGGCGGCGACCGGCGGGCGACCGGACCACTCGAGGTGGCATGGCCTCCGCCCGCCGCCACCGCGACGGCCGATCGAAGCCGTCGAACCCGCTCGAACGAGCGCGCGGCTGTGTCTGGTTCGGGACGAAACTCCTGATCATCACGCGCCTTCCGGTCTCCGGCGCCGAACCCGTAGGGTGACGGGGAAGCCGGTACCCGGAGGTGAGCCATGGCGTCGCGCAACCCCCTGGGCTGGTTCGCCCGCTGGGCGGACTGGTTCGAAGGACGCGGCGTCTACGTGCCCGGCGAGGAGAGCCGCGCGGTCGACCCGGTCCGCGATTTCGGCTGGCTGATGGCCGCCTGGGTCGCCGGAGTGGCGATCTTCATCCTGTTGTTCGCCCTCGCGGTTTAAGTGGCACGTGGATGGTGATTGTCACCACCCGTGCCGTTCCGGTCACGGATTGGCCACGGGGCGGCACCAGGTGCGCGACAACCCCCCGTGGCGCCTCGTAACCCCGCGCGATCACGACCAGAGTGGAGCGGGTTCGCCCGGCACACCCCGATGCCGACGGCACCCCCGACCCGCCGACTGGAGTACCCGCGATGGCGCTCGCGCGCACGTGCAAGATCATTTTCACCTCAGGGCTGTTGTGCCTGGCGGTGGCGTGCGGGGTCCCGGCGCAGGAAGGCACCGCCGCGCTCGGCGCCGGCTCCCCCGCACCCGCGGGTGCCGCGGCGGCCCAGGCGGGCAACGACCTGAAGTTCGGCGCCGACCACCGGTTCGCCAGCGGCGTCACCATCTCGGTCGGCTCGCCCCAGTCGTTCCAGCCCAGCCCGTCGGCGTACCCGCAGAGCCCGCGCGGCGCGGCCTTCGACGTCCTGCTGACCAACAACGGCACCACGACGTACAAGCTTTCGGGCCTCGCGGTCACGGCCACCGCGTCCGGCGCGGCGGTCAAGCAGGTCGTCGACACGACGCAGGGCTTCACCGGCATCGCCGACGCGGGCAAGGACGTGCTGCCGGGCCGCTCGGTGCACGTCACCCTGGCCTTCGCGGTGCCGCAGGACCCGACGCAGCTCCGGCTGCGGGTCAGGCCGAGCACAACCGAAGAAGCCGTGGTCACCTACTGCGGACCCGCCTGAGCCGGCGCCCGTTACGCTCGGCGGCATGACCGAGCGCCTTTCCCCCGGTGACGACGCCCCGGACTTCGCACTGCCCGACAGCGAGGGCAAGGAAGTGTCGCTGCGCGAGTTCCGCGGCAAGTCCGTCGTCGTGTACTTCTACCCGGCCGCGAGCACGCCGGGCTGCACCAAGCAGGCCTGCGACTTCCGCGACAACCTCGCCGAGCTGAACAACGCCGGCTACCAGGTCATCGGCATCTCACCGGACACACAGGCGAAGCTCGCGAAGTTCGTCGCGACGGAAGAGCTGACGTTCCCGCTGCTGGGCGACCCGGACAAGACCGTGATCGAGGCATGGGGCGCGTACGGCGAGAAGAAGAACTACGGCAAGACGTACCTGGGCGTCATCCGCTCGACGTTCGTCGTCGACCCGGAAGGCAAGATCGCACAGGCCTTCTACAACGTCCGCGCGACCGGTCACGTCGCGAAGCTGATCCGGGACCTCGGCCTGGCCGCCTGATCACCGCGGAGCTGCCCGGTCACGGGCCGGGCAGCTCACGCCGTCAGCCGGCCAACGCCGGCGCGAGCCGCTGAAGCAGCCAACCGGCACACCAGCGCGCCTCGGAGTCCTCGCAAACGGCTTCCTTGGCGAGCTTCGCGGCCAGCTTCCGCGGATCCGGCGCGGTGACCGGATCGGCCGCGACGGCCTTCGACGTCGCCCAGTCCCACTGCATGAGCCGCGACACCTCGGACGCGAGGCACAGCTCACGGACCCGATCGTCGGTGTCGAGCACCCGAGCGACGAGATCGGCGTTTTCGCGGCCCGGCAGGAACCCGATGATGGACACGGCGTTGGCCCGCAACGTCGACGTCTTCCCGGTGACCGCCCACCGGCGGAAGTTCTCGACGCCCGCCGCGCTGACGACGGGAGCGACCGCCGCGTCGATCGTGCTCGACGTCGGCCCTTCGGCGAAGATGCCGGGATCACCGGCTTCGACCGCGGCCTTGACGGCGGCCAGGTGCTCGCCGTCCTCGATCTTCCTGAGCTTCGGGTGGGTGATGTCCTTGCGCTTCATGCCATTCCCCAGCACCTTCTCGTACGCGGTCACCACATCGAGGGTAACCGGCCGGACCCCGGTCTCCACCTGCCCGAGGTAGGACTTGGAAAAGTTCGCAGCCGTCGCCATCTCGGCGAGGCTCAGCTTCACGTACTCGCGAGCGGCGCGTAATCGCGCGCCCGATTCGTACTCACCCTCGGTTGCAGACACCAGCAGACACCGCCTCGGTTCATCTCACCCGCTGTGCTGCCGAGACTACAGAAGTGGGAGGAAACCAAGAACTGCCCAGCGCCATGATCCACATCGATCCGGTGGCGATACATCCGGTGCTCGGCGGGTACTGGCACCGGACGCAGCTGCCGGGCATACCCGAACCCGGGCAAACGCTGGTCATGCTCTGCGGAGCCCGCGGCGTCGCCGCGTTCGAGGCACTGGCGCGGCGATGTGACCGCGGCGCGCCGCACCGCTGCACGGAATGCGACGCGCGCTACCGGCGCGCCATCGGCATGCCGCCCAGCCCTTTCGTGAGGCCGCACCGGTGAGCCGCCTGATCGGCGGCTGACCGCTCGCTCATCGGTTCCACACACCCTTTCGGGACGCTGCCCGGGTTACGAAAGGGAGGACACCCACATGGCAGCGAAGATCCCCGTGCTCGCCGCGGCCGTCTTGCACCGCGACGCTCGTCGCCGCGGCCAATCGCAGCACCGTCGTGACCGGCGGGCACTGCGTCCACACCATGGACCTGATCGGCAACGATCCACAGTGGACGGACAAACTCCTTTTCGTGCCGGGGTTCCGCGACAACACCCGCCCGTACGGCGAGTTCGTCGCCCGCGCGGCTTTCGCCGACACGACCTGGGTGACCGACGACCAGCAGTCCGGCCACGACCAGGCGTTCCTGGTGCTGAACCCGGACGGCCACGGCCGCCGCGCCGCCGACGTCACCCAGGCCGCCCAGCCACTCGGCGTCGGGCTGCCCGGCACCCTGCCGGCGCAGGAGTTCGGCTACCCGCGTGCCGCGAAAACGCCCGGCCACCAAGGACGTCCGGAGTTCACCGGGCAGCGCGTCGCGCACTGCTGGGGCGCGCCGAAGGAGAACCCGGGCAACGCCGACGTCCCGATGCCGCGCGGCCAGTGGGGCGTGCCGTGCGACATGGGCGGCGGCGCCAGTGGCGGGCCGCGGCTGACGGCGTTCTCCGGGACGACCGGCTACGGCGTGGTCGTCGGCGTCGACACCGAGGCCTGGTACCTGCACGCCGACGGCTCGCTCTGCCTCGACCAGACGCCGGACTGCACGCGCTACCTGTTCGGGCCGCAGTTCACGACAGCCGTCACCCAGCCGCTGTACCAGCGGGCAGCCGCAGCGTGAACGTCGCACCCTGGCCGGGAACGGAGGCCGCGGTGACCGTGCCGCCGTGCGCCTCCGCCAGTTTCCGGACGATGGCCAGGCCGAGGCCGCTGTGAAAACCGGAGCTTCGCTCCGGGCCGGGGGCTCCGCCACCCGGAGCCCCCGAAAGACCGCTGGCGCCGGTCCCCCGGGTCCGCGCTTTGTCGGCGCGCCAGAACCGGTCGAACACGTGCGGCAGGTCGTCGGCGGCGATCCCGGTGCCGGTGTCGGCGACTTCGATGACGACGTCGTCGCCGTCTCGCCGGCCGCGCAGCACCACCGCACCGCCCGCAGGTGTGTGCCGGACGGCGTTCGACACCAGGTTGCCGACGGCTTGGCGCAGCCGCACCGGATCGGCGGTCACTTCGAGGGCGGCGGGCGTCTCGACCGAGAGCGCGATGCCCGCCGGGCGCTGCGCCGCCGCGACCTGGGCCAGCAGGTGCGCCGCGTCCACCGGCTCCGGGTGCAGCCGCAGCGCGCCCGCGTCGGCGAGCGCCAGATCCTGCAGGTCGTCGACGATGTGCTGCAGGTGGACGGCTTCTTCGAGCAGCGAATCGACCAGTTCGTCGTCGAGCCGGCTGATGCCGTCCTGCGTCGCCTCCAGCCAGCCGCGGATGTTGCTCAGCGGCGTCCGCAGCTCGTGCGCGATGTCGCTGACCATCGCCTTGCGCGTCTGTTCGAGCCGTTCGCGGCTGGCGGACATGGCGTTGAACGCGGTCCCGAGCCGCGCGATCTCGTCACGCCCGCGCACCTTGACCTGGGCGCCGCTCTCGCCGCCTTCCATCCGCTTCGCCGCACCGGTGAGCGCGCGCAGCGGCCGGATCAGCCGGATCCCGCCGAGCACGGTGACGGCCAGCGTCAGCAGCAGGATTCCGCCGGCCACCTCGAAAAGCCGGACTTTGTTCTCCGGCGACAGCGTGAACCCCGTGGGCGCTTCGCCGCCCGGCGCGGTGAGGTAGAGCGACGCGGCGGGCGCGACGAACGGCGTCAGCTGCTCCCGCCGCGCGGCGCTCAGGCACGACTGCACGGCCTGGTTCGACTCGGCGCTGCGCACCACGCCCTTCTGCACCCAGGTGAAGTCGAGCAGCACCTGCACCTGGGCGAGCGGCTTGGGCTCGGGCCCGCGGTTCAGGCACGCGCTCACCAGCGTCGACAGCTGGTCCAGCGCGGCCTGCTCGGACTTCGCCGGCAGGCTGAGCGTGCTGCCGTTGCACGACGACAGCACGAACGGGTCGGCGCCGTCGATCCGCGGGTGCCCACCCGGCGACGTCACGACGGTGC
The DNA here is from genome assembly GCF_035982555.1 of Amycolatopsis sp. NBC_01286. Taxonomy (NCBI): domain Bacteria; kingdom Bacillati; phylum Actinomycetota; class Actinomycetes; order Pseudonocardiales; family Pseudonocardiaceae; genus Amycolatopsis; species Amycolatopsis sp. NBC_01286. The sequence continues at coordinate 4,123,305 of NZ_CP108428.1, read as the reverse complement.
CGGCGCCGGAGCGCGTCTGAACGCACCGCAGGACGCGCTGGGCGAGCGCGCCGAGGCGGGTGCGGTCGGCGGCGGACAGCGCGTACGGCCCGACGGCGTCCGGGTCGATCCGGTCGGCGGTCGTTTCCTGCCCCAGCCCGGAGTCGACCTGCAGCGGGTCGACGACGATCGAGGGCCGCAGCGGCAGCGGCCGGCCGTCGGTGGCCGAGTCGAAGACGGGCGTGCCGTCGGTGAGCGTCAGCGCGATGCGGCGGCCGGTGATCGACGCGGTGCCGCGCACCTCGGCGGCGACGTCACGCCAGTTCGGGTGGGTCGCGGCGTACTTCAGCAGGCCGCGGTAGATGTTGCCGTCGTCGGCGAGCGCCTGGCCCTGCTCCTGCTGGATCGCGCCGGACGTCGTGCGCGCGGCGAGCCACGCGGTCGCGGCGATCGAGGCCACCGCGACCAGCGCCGAGAGCACGAACAACCGCAGGAGGAGGCTACGGCGCATCGGCACCCGCGGTCAGCTTGTAGCCGACGCCGTAGACCGTGACGAGCCGCGCCGGGCGCCGCGGGTCGGCCTCGATCTTCTTGCGCAGGTTCATCACGTGCACGTCGATCGCGCGTTGCGTGATGTAGCGGTCGAAGCCGTGCAGGTGCTCCAGCAGCTGGCCGCGCGTGAACACCCGGTCCGGCTGGGCGGCCATCAGCTCCAGCAGGCGGAACTCGCCGGGAGTGCACTCGATCGCGTGACCGTCGACGGTCACCTCGTGGCGCAGCGGATCGACGGTCAGCGCGCCCACGCGGGTCGTCCCGCCGGGACGCGCGGGGGCGGCGCGGCGCAGCAGCGTCCGGATCCGCGCCATCAGCTCGCGCGGGCTGAACGGCTTGGTGACGTAGTCGTCGGCCCCGAGGTCGAGGCCGGCGAGCAGATCGTCCTCTGTGGAGCGTGCGGTGAGCATCAGCACCGGCAGGTCGGTCTCGGCGCGCAGCGTGCGGCAGATCTCGAGGCCGTCCATCCCGGGCAGCATCACGTCGAGCACCAGCAGGTCCGGCGGGTGCCGACGGACCAGGTCCAGCGCGGCGGTGCCGTCCCCGACGACGACCACGGTGTGCCGCTCCCGCTCGAGGTAGCGCCGGACGAGCTCGGCCTGCTTGGCGTCGTCCTCGGCCAGCACGATGTGGGCGCACATGGTCCCGAGCATAAGCGCGGCTACCGGAAGACCACGATTTCCTCATGGGTCCCTGACATTCCGCTGTGAGGCTGACGCCATGAGCACAACCCGATCGGGTGGCCGGCGCCGGTGGGTGTGGCTGGTTGTCACCGCCGTCGTCCTGGTCCTGCTGGGCGCCACGGCGTTCTTCGTCGTCCGGCACGGGCGCGGCACCGCCGCCACCGCCGCGCCGCCGCCCGCGGTGACGACCGTCGCCGTCCGCAAGACGGACCTGGCGAACACGCAGTCCTTCACCGGCACCCTCGGCTTCGGCACGCCACAGCCGTTGAAGGGCACCGGCGCCGGCACCGTGACGAAGCTGCCCGCGATCGGGGACGTCGCCCAGCGCGGCAAGGCGCTGTACTCCGTGGACGGTCACCCGGTGCCGGTGTTCTTCGGCGACACGCCGTTGTTCCGCAAGCTCGACAACCCGGACCTCGCCGGACCGGACGTCACGATGGTCGCCGCCAACCTGGCCGCGCTGGGGTACAAAGTCGGGCACCCGAAGACGTTCACGTTCGCCGATGTCCTGAAGAAGTGGCAGAAGAAGTCCGGTCTGGACGAGACGGGCACGCTCGACGTCGGCCAGGTCGCGGTGCTGACCGGCCCGGTGCGGGTCAACTCGGTGACCGCGCAGCCCGGCGACCCGGTCGCGGAACCCCTGCTCACGGTGACGTCCACGACGAAGGTGGTCGTCGCGCCGGTGGACGCCTCGGACGTCGCGGCGATCAAGACCGGCGCCGCCGTCTCGGTGGTCCGACCCGACGGCAAGAGCGTCCCGGCGAAGGTGACGTCGGTCAGCACGGACGTCGCGGAGGGACAGGGACCGCCCAAGGTGAACGTCATGGTCACCCCCGACGACCCGCAGTCCGTCGCGGATCTCGACTCCGCGGCGGTGCAGGTGCGGATCGCGACCGAGACCCACGCGGGGGTGCTCGCGGTCCCGGTCGGCGCGCTGATCGCGTTGCGCGAAGGCGGGTACGCCGTGCAGCTGCCGGACGGGACGCTGAAAGCCGTCGAGACCGGGATGTTCGCGCGCGACCTCGTCGAGGTTCGCGGCGCGGGCGTCACCGAAGGCCTGAAGGTGGTGACGACGTCGTGACGCCGGTGCTGGCCCTGCGCGGAGTGAGCAAGCGCTATCCCGGCGACGTCGTCGCGCTCGACGACGTCACGCTGACCGTGTCCGACGGCGAACTGCTGGCCATCGCCGGGCCGTCCGGCTCCGGCAAGTCGACGCTGCTGCACATCGCCGGGACACTCGACCTGCCGACGTCGGGAACGGTCGAACTCGACGGCGAAGACGTCACGCGGCTGAGCGACCGGCACCTGTCGGCGTTGCGTGGAAGGCGGCTGGGGTTCGTGTTCCAGCAGTTCCACCTGACCGACGGACTGTCCGCTGTGGACAACGTGACGACCGGCCTGCTGTACGCGGGTGTCCCCCGCCGGCAGCGCCGGCCGCTGGCGCTGGACGCGCTCGGCCGGGTCGGGCTCGCGCACCGCGTCGAGCACCGGCCACACGAGCTGTCCGGCGGTGAACGCCAGCGCGTCGCGATCGCCCGCGCCGTCGTCAACGACCCGGCGCTGGTGCTGGCCGACGAGCCGACCGGCGCGCTGGACACCGCCAACGGCGAGGCCGTGCTGGACCTGCTGACCGGTCTGCACGCCGACGGCACCACGATCGCGGTCATCACGCACGACCGGGACATCGCGGCGCGGCTGCCCCGGCGGGTCGAGTTCCGTGACGGCCGGATCGTGCGGGATTCGGCGTGAAAGCGGCGCGGCTTTCCTTGGTGGACGTGCTTTCCCTGGGCCTGCTCGGCATCCGGACGCGGCGGCTGCGGGCGGCGTTGTCCGCGCTCGGGATCGCGCTGGGCATCGCGACGATGATCGTGGTCACCGGCATCCCGGCGTCGAGCCAGGCGGCGTTGCTGGACAAGCTGACGGCGCTGGGCACGAACATGCTCCGCGCCGAGCCGCAGCCGAACCAGACGCCGCCGGTCGTGCTGCCGGAGTCCGCGCTGGGCAGCGTCGGGCGGATCGGCCCGGTGACCACGGCGGCGGCCGTCGCGAACACCCACGCCGTCGTCCGCCGGTCCGACCGCACGGACCCGCAGGACGGCTCGGGCCTTTCGGTGCTGGCCGCGTCGCCGGGGTTGCTGGCGGCGTTGAACGGGAGTGTCCAATCAGGACGGTTTGACGCTTCGGACCTGCCCGAGGTCACGCTGGGGTACGTGGCCGCGTCCCGGCTCGGCATCCCTTCCCTGGTCCCGGGTCAGGCGCCGCCGGTCGTGATGATCGGGACGACCTGGTACACGGTCACGGGTGTGCTCGCGCCGATGCCGCTGGCGCCGGACGTCGAACGCGCGGTCCTCGTCGGCTGGGGCTCGGCGAAACGGTTCCTGGCGTTCGACGGCCACCCAACCGTGATCTACGTGAAGTCCCGCGAGGACGCGATCGGCGACGTCCGCGCGGTGCTGCCGGCGACGCTCAACCCGGAGCTGCCCGGCCTGGTCCAGGTGTCCCGGCCGTCGGACGCGCTGGCGGCGAAACAGGCGACGCAGACGGCGTTCTCCGCACTGTTCCTGGGTTTGGCCGGCGTCGCGCTGCTGGTCGGCGGGGTCGGTGTGGCCAACACGATGTTCATCTCGGTGCTGGAACGCCGTCGCGAGATCGGCCTGCGCCGCGCGTTGGGCGCGACGCGCGGCCAGATCCGCGACCAGTTCCTGACCGAGGCCGTGGCATTGTCCGGCCTCGGCGGCATCGCCGGGACGTCGGTGGGCGTGCTGGTCACGCTGGGATACGCGACATACCAAGGGTGGCCGCCGGTGATCCCGCCGTTGTCCGTGGCGGGCGGGGTGCTCGGCGCGCTGGTCGTCGGCGTGGCGGCGGGCCTGCACCCGTCGCTGCGCGCCGCCCGGATGCCGCCGACGCAGGCGCTGGCGTGAGTCGCTCACGCCGTCCTGACGAGTTCCTGAAAAGCGCCGGTCATGCTCTGCTCATGGCACTTCGTTTCCTCGCTGGTCTCGCTTTGCTCCTCGGCTTGGCCGCGTGCTCGTCCCCGCCACCCGCGGCTCCTCAGGTGGCTTCGCTTTCCACGCCCGCGGCTACGTCGGCGACTTCCGCACCGCCGTCGACGGACGCGGACGGCGGCCGCCCCCGCCACCGCGTCGACGAGACGGCGGAGGAGTCCCAGCGGCTGATCGAGCCGTGGCGCACGTGCATGAAGGACCACGACGCGGACGTCGACACGCAGCCGAACAGCATCGAGGGCGCGGAGAAGTGGAGCGCGGACCACAAAGCCGCGGGTGACGCGTGCCGCGCGAAGCTGCCGCTGCTGCCGTGGGGCATGGACCGCGACAACCCGGCGTACCAGGACAACATGCACAAGTGGGTGCAGTGCATGAACGACAAGGGCATGCACGTGGTGGAGACCCCGGACAACGACGAGTCCCCGTGGACGTACGGAAGCGACACCCAACCGCCGAACGCGGACAAGATCGAACACGACTGCGAAGTCTCGATCCTCGGCCCGAGTGACAAGTAGAGTTCGCCCATTCGGCCGTGTGACATCCCGATAGGCTTTCGTCCCGTGTCCGTGCCGAGCCAGATCCCCGCCGACGTCGCCGAGCTCACCGTCCCGGCGGACCAGGGCCCCGACGAGCTGGTCGAAGAGCTGTACGCCCGGATCCCGGGCCTGGCCGAGCAGGTGCTGGTCAGGTTCGAGGATCGGCTGGACAGAGGCATCAGCCACGCCGCCGATCGTGAAACGGCGCGCACGAAGATCAAGGACCGCGTGACCGAGGACGCGGCGACCTTCCTCAGCGAAACCAACGAGCAGATCTCCCGGTTGCGCCAGGCCCGCCGGGACCTGGCCGCGCACGAACGGCGGCCGGCTCCCTCGGCCCCGCAGCTGCCGGACGCACGGGACAAACGCGCCCACGCCGGTCTGGGTCTGGTCTTCGGCACCGGCGTGCTTGTCCCCCTGGTCTTCTGGCAGCTGCTCCAGGCGCCGATGAGCACGTCCGGGCACGTCTGGACCTCGGTGGCGGTCGTGGTGGCCGGCGTCCTCCTGATGTGGCCGGCGAGCCGGGTCGTGGTGCGGGCCGGGCGAAGGCTCACCGGCGGGAAGATGCTCGACGGCGGCGGCTGGCTGCTCGTGCTCGGTGTTCCCACGACGTACGCGCTGTCCCTCTGGCGGCTCTGGACGTCGTCGGCCGAGGGCATGGGCCCGGTCCTGGCGGTCGTGGTCTGGTTCGTCGTGGCGCTGCTGGTCTGGTTCGTGGTCTTCGTCCTCTACGCCGTCGTCAACCAGCCCGCCAAGAGAAAGCCGCAGGCGAGCTGCCTGGCGGTGGCCGTCGTCCGCCGGGAGCTGCTCGTCACGGTCGTCGTGGCCGTGCTCCTGGCTCCGGTGCTGACCGGCGTCGTCCCGGTGCCATGGCCCGCGTGGGTCATCTGGCTGGCGCTGGACGCGCTCCTGCTCGCGGGGACGACGCTCGGCGGACCGCTGTCGCTCCTGGCACCGCTCGCCTTGTCGGACGACGTCGCGCGGTACGGCAGCCGGGCGTGGGAACGGCGCCGCGACGAGCTACGGAACCTGCAGGAGGCCGCCGATCAGGCGTGGTCGGAGGCGGCCGCGGCACCCGTCGAGCGCAGCGTGCGGCACCACCTCAACGCCGTCCTGGAGCCGCCGTTCAGCACGGAGCTGCCGGAGCTCGAGCGCGGCTCGCTCGGCCAGATGCGGGCCGGTGACCGGGTGGTCACGGACACGGCGGCCGGTGTCCGGCTGAAGTCGCTCCTGGCGGGGATCAGCGGCGGCGCGGTCGGCATGGCCGGGCCGCGCGGCGTCGGGAAGTCCACCCTGCTGGAGGCCTACCAGGCCGGGCAGCTCCTGAAGACCGGCGGTGTGCACGTCGCGCTCCTCGAAAGCGTCCCGGTGCGCTACGACGTCCGCGAGTTCACGCTGTACCTCTACGCCCGGATGTGCGCGGCGGTGATCGACTTCTGCGCCGGCCGGGCCACGACGAGCCCGAAGCCGCCCAGTGCCTGGCCGGCCCGCCGTGCCCGGCTTCGCCGGCTGTGGCCGTTCGCCGCGGTGGTGGTGGCGTGGCTCGGGCTGGGCCTCGCCGGCACGTTCGCCCTGCGCGACCCGAAGTTCGACTTCCGGGTGTGGCTCACCTCGATGTGGTGGCCGGTGGTGTCCGTGGTCGCGGTGGCCGGGCTGGCCGCGATGGCCGCCCGCCGCCGTCCCGGCTCGGCCGCCACCACACCGCCGGCCGAGCACGCCGGGACGCGGCCCGGCAGCCTGGCCGAGCTGCGGATGATCGCCACCCACCGGCTCGCCGAGATCGAGTTCCAGCAGAAGCACACCGCGGGCTGGTCGGGCAAGGCCGGCCTGCCGATCGGCGTCGAGGCGACCACCACCAGGTCGCGGGAGACGACCCGGCAGCCGCGCACGTACCCGGAGATCATCCGCGGGTTCCGCGACTTCCTCGACCTGACGATCACGTGCGTCGCCCGGGAGCCGGAGGTCTCGCGGCCGGCGGTGGTCATCATCCTCGACGAGCTGGACAAGATCGTCGCCCCCGACGCGGCCCAAGACTTCGTCAACGAAGTGAAGGCGCTGCTGACCCTCGACGTCCCGGGCTTCCTGCTCCTCGTCTCCGTGTCGGAGGACGCCCTGGCCTCGTTCGAGCGGCGGGGCCTGCCGGTGCGGGACGCGTTTGACAGCGCCTTCGACGTCATCTTCCGCGTGGAGTACCTCAAGCTGGGCGACGCGCGGCAGGTGCTGACCGGCCGCGTCCTCGGCCTGCCCGAGCCGTTCATCTGCCTGTGCCACTGCCTGGCCGGCGGGCTGCCGCGGGAGCTCATCCGCGTCGCGCGGCAGGTGGTCGGCGACAGCGGTTCCCTCGACCGCGTCACGCGCCGGCTCGTCGAGCAGGACCTCCTGGAGAAACGCGGCGCCCTGCGCACGGTCGTGACCCGCGGCGCGTACGACGAGGTCCTCGTCAGCGACCTGGTCCGCCACATCGACGCGCACGCCGTCGCCGAGCCGGCGAAACTGCTGCACGCGGCCGCGCACCCGCCGGTCGCGGGCGGGCGGACGCCGGAAACGGCCGAGCTGCACCGGCTGCAGCTCGAAACCCTGGGGTACCTCTACTACCTGGGCACGATCCTGGAGGTCTTCGGCCCCGCCTTCAGCCCGCGGTCCCTCGACCTCGGCCGCACCGAAGGTGACACGTCCTTCGACACCCTCACCTCGGTGCGCCAGCTGTTCCCGGTGAACGCCCGGCTCGCCTGGCTCACCATCAGCGCCTTCCGCGAGGCGTGGCACCTGGAGACCGTCCGGCCGCCGGGCGACGACGACCGTCCACAAGCGACTGGCGGCTAGCTCTCCGCGAGGTCCCGCAGCGCCGGCAGCAGGGAGCGAAGGGCGCGGCCGCGATGGGAGACGGCGTCCTTTTCGGACGGCTCCATCTCCGCCGACGTCCGGGTCCCGCCGTCCGGGCGGAAGATCGGGTCGTAGCCGAAACCGTTGGTGCCACGGCGTTCCCGGACCATGGTGCCGCGCCACTCGCCGCGGACCACCGTCTCCTCACCCGACGTCAAAACCAACGCCGCCGCGCAGACGAACTGCGCTCCGCGGCGTTCGTCCGGGACGTCGCCGAGCTGGGCCAATACCAGGTTCAGGTTGGCGTCGTCGTCGCCGTGGCCGCCCGACCAGCGGGCCGAGAGCACACCCGGCATGCCGTTCAACGCGTCGATCGCGATGCCCGAGTCGTCCGCGATCGCGGGCAGGCCACACGCCGCCACGGCGTCACGTGCCTTCGCGACGGCGTTGCCCTCGAAGTCCGGCGCGGTTTCGGGGGCTTCGGGGAACGGTTCGACGTCCGCGAGACCGAGGACCTCGATGCCGGAGATGCCCTCGGCGAGCAGGATCCGGCGAAGCTCGCCGAGCTTCTTCGCGTTGCGCGTGGCGAGAAGCAGCTTCGTCACTTCGAGCCCTTCTTCTTGTCCGGACGCGGCTCCGGCAGCTCGCCCGGGTACGGCAGCGCCAGCGCCTCGTTCTGCAGGCGGGTCAGCTCTTCGCAGCCGGCCTGCGCCAGGTCCAGCATCTTGTCCAAAGTGGACCGAGCGAAGGTGGCGCCCTCGCCGGTGCCCTGGACCTCGACCAGCGTGCCCGCGTCCGTGGCCACCACGTTCATGTCGACCTCGGCGCGCGAGTCCTCTTCGTACGGCAGGTCGAGGCGCACCCGGCCGTCGACGACGCCGACGCTCACCGCGGCCACCGAGGACGACAGCGGCTGCGGGTCGTTGAGCCGGTTCGCCGCGGCCAGCCAGGTGATCGCGTCCGCGAGGGCCACGTAACCACCGGTCACCGCGGCCGTGCGGGTGCCGCCGTCGGCCTGGATGACGTCGCAGTCGATGACGATCGTGTTCTCGCCCAGCGCGGCCAGGTCGATGCAGGCCCGCAGCGAACGGCCGATCAGCCGCGAGATCTCGTGCGTGCGCCCGCCGATGCGGCCCTTGACCGATTCACGGTCGCCGCGCGTGTTCGTCGCGGACGGCAGCATCGCGTACTCGGCCGTCACCCAGCCGAGGCCGGAACCGGCCCGCCAGCGCGGCACCCCTTCGGTGACACTCGCGGCGCACAGCACCCGCGTGTTGCCGAATTCGATCAACACCGACCCCGCGGGCCACTGCTGGAACCCCCGGGTGATCTTGATGTCGCGGAGCTGGTCGTCGTTCCTGCCATCTTTTCGAGCCACGAAGAGCACTCTAGGACCGCGCCGCTCACACGTCGTAGACGGCACCCTGCTTGACGACCTCGGCCCCGGCGAACTCGGCCGCGGCCTCGGCCAGCACGGCACCGGGGTCCGTCCACGGCGCGATGTGCGTCAGCAGCAGGCGTCCGACACCGGCGTCGCGCGCCAGCTCGCCCGCCTGCTTGCCGGACAGGTGCACCCCGGCCGGGCGCTCCGCCGAGTCCGTCCAGGACGCCTCGGCGAGCAGCAGGTCGACGCCGTCGGCGAGCTCGTTCAGCGCCCGGCACGGGCCGGTGTCGCCGGTGAAGGCGAGGATCCGGCCGCCGTAGGAGATGCGCAGGCCGAACGCCGGGGTCGGGTGGTCGACCTCGACCGCGACCACCTCGAACGGCCCGATCCGGAACGGCTCGGAGCGCAGCGGGTGGAAGGCGTAGACGTCGGAGAGGTCCGTGCCGGCCCGCTCGGTCTCGTTGGGCGCGTACGCGTTCGCGAGCCGGACCGGCGCGTCGTCCGGCGCGTACAGCGGCAGCAGGCGCGGGCGGGCCGGGTACGGCGGCGCCGGGTGGTAGCGGCGCAGGACGGTGAGCGCGCTGACGTCGGCGCAGTGATCGGGATGCAGGTGGGTGAGCACGAGCGCGCCGAGGTCGAACGGATCGGCCACGGCCTGCAGCTGCGCCAGCGTGCCGTTGCCCAGTTCGAGGCCGAGCAGGAAGCCCTCGGCCTCGACCAGGTAACCGGACGCGGCCGCGTTCGGCCCGGGGATGCTGCCGGAGCACCCGAGGATGGTCAGTCGCACTTCGCCACCCTAAGCGCCCGAAGGTGTGATCACGCGGTGGTGGGAGCGAGGACACCCGGGGCAAAACCCATGAACCGCTGGGCGAGCCGGGTGAACGGCTCGGCCGAGCCGGTGGCCAGGAACTCGTGCCGGGGCGCGGTCTCCCTGGTCGTCAGCAGGTCCCGCTCGGTGAGCACGCGGACGAGGTCCTTCGCGGTCTCGTCGGCGCTGCTCACCAGGGTGACCTCCTGGCCCATGACGATCTGCAGCACGCCCTGCAGCAGCGGGTAGTGCGTGCAGCCGAGCACGAGCGTGTCGACCTCGGCGTCCAGCAACGGCTCCAGGTAGCCCTGGGCCAGCCCGAGCACCTGCCGCCCGGAGGTGATGCCGCGCTCGACGAAGTCCACGAACCGCGGGCAGGCGACGCTGGTGAGCGTGATGCCCGGCGCCGCGGCGAAGGCGTCTTCGTAGGCCCGCGACCGCACGGTGCCCTCGGTGCCGATCACGCCGACCCGCCCGGTGTGCGTCGCGATGACGGCGCGGCGGGCGGCGGGCAGGACGACCTCGATGACCGGGACGTCGTAGCGCTCGCGGGCGTCGCGCAGGCAGGCCGCGGACGCCGTGTTGCAGGCGATCACCAAGGCCTTCACGCCGCTCTCGACGATCTCGTCGAGCGCCGCGAGCGCGTAGCTGCGGGCGGTGGCGATCGGGAGCGGGCCGTACGGGTTGTGCGCCGTGTCGCCGACGTAGCGCATCTGTTCGGCGGGCAGCTGCTCGAGGATCGCCCGCGCGACCGTCAACCCGCCGACGCCGGAATCGAACACACCGATCGGGGCATCAGCGAGCGGCAGGGTCACACGTCGAGGCTACCCGTGGCCGCCGGAGCGGGTTTGCGGGACTTCCCCGTGCGGCCGGTCAGCCACGCCGCCAGGACGCCGGCCAGCGCGCCGAAGACGTGCCCCTGCCAGGAGACGCCGGTGTTGCCGGGCAGCAGGCCCAGCAGCATCCCGCTCCAGATGCCCAGCAGCACGACGGCGACCAGGATCTGCCCGGCCGCGCGGTTGAAGATGCCGCGGACCAGCAGGTAGGCGAGCCAGCCGAAGGCCAGCCCGGACGCCCCGACCGTGACCGTGTTGGCCGGCCCGATCAGCCAGACGCCGAGCCCGGACACGAGCCAGATGATGCCCGTGACCAGCGCGAACCGGCCGATCCCGGCGGCCATCGCGAGGAAGGAGAACAGCAGCACCGGCACCGTGTTGGCGAACAGGTGCGACCAGCCGGCGTGCAGCACGGGCGCGAACAGCACGCCGTCCAGGCCGGACAGCTCACGCGAGTGGATGCCGCCCTGGTCCAGGTCGCCGGGCAGGATCACGTCGGCCAGCTCGACCAGGTAGAGCAGCAGGGTGAAGGACAACGCGACGAGCGCGGCCGCCTTCGGTTTCGGCGGCAGCACGCGCTTGCGGGCGTCGGTTTCCGGGTCCGGGGTCACAGGCAAGGTGCTCACGTCCTCGACGCTACGTCAGGGCCCGGCGGGTCCGCCTCGGGTGAAATCCCTGATCCGGGGGTTTCTCGCCGCCCGCGATGATCGCCGGTACGGCCGGATCGCCGGTTTTTGTCGGTGCCTGCCGCTAGCGTTCGCGCCATGGATGTCACCGGATATCTGGAGCGGCTCGGCCTCGACGCGGAGCCGCCGGGCGTGGCCGCGCTGGGGCGGCTGCACGCGGCGCACGTCGAGCGCGTGCCGTACGAGGCGCTGGAGATCACCCTCGGCCGGCCGACGCCGCTGGAGCCGTCGGCGTCGCTCGCGCGGATCCTGCGCGGCCGCGGCGGCTACTGCTACCACCTCAACGGCGCGTTTTCGGCGCTGCTGGGCGAACTCGGCTACGCCGTCACCCGGCACCTCGGCGGGGTGCAGGGCGGCGCGGCCGACGCGCCGAACGTGGACCGGAACCACCTGGCGCTGACCGTCACGGGCCTGCCGGAGGACCCGTCGGCGACCTGGCTGGTGGACGCCGGGCTGGGTGACGGCATCCACGAGCCGCTCCCCCTACGGGAAGGCACCTACACGCAGGGTCCGCACACCTACCGGCTGCGGCCGTCGGAGGTGGCGCCGGGCGGCTGGCGGTTCGACCACGACCCGTCGGGCAGCTTCGCCGGCTTCGACTTCGCGCCGGGCGTCGCCGAGATGGCCGACTTCGCCGAGAAGCACGCGTGGCTGTCGACGGCACCGGAGTCGGGGTTCGTGCGGGTCTGCGTCATCCAGCGGCGGGACGCGGCGGGCGTCGACACCCTGCGCGCGCTGACGCTGAACCGCCACGGCGCCAAGGAACTCGTCGAGTCACCCGAAGCCTGGTGGACGGCGGCGGGCGACATCTTCGGGATCCCGTCGGCGGCTTTCACGGCCGAGGAGCGCGACCGGTTGTGGCGCGTCGTCGTCGCCCAGCACGAGGCCCACGTGAGCGGCGGGCCGGTGGTCGCCGTGTGACTCAAGCGGGCAGCGGGGCCTTGCCGAGGGCGTAGTCGACGGCGGCCTCGGCGTGCAGCCGGGTCGTCGGGAACGTCGGCACCGCGCTGTCCTCGGGACCCACCAGCAGCTCGATCTCCGTGCAGCCGTAGATGACGCCTTCGGCACCGGCCTCGACGAGCCGCGCGATCACGCCCCGGTAGGCCTCGCGCGACTCCGGCTTCACGACGCCGAGCACCAGTTCGTCGTAGATCACGCGGTGCACCAGGTCGCGGTCCTCGGCGCTGGGCACGAGCACGTCAAGGCCGTGTGCGGCGAGCCGGTCGCGGTAGAACGGCTGGCTCATGGTGAACCCGGTCCCGAGCAGGCCGACCCGGCGGATCCCGGCGGCCCGGACGGCGGCCGCCGTCGCGTCGGCGAGGTGCAGCAGCGGGATGCCCAGGCCGTCGGTCAGCCGCTCGGCGACCTTGTGCATGGTGTTGGTGCAGAGCACGACGAAGTCGGCACCGGCCGCCTCGAGCGCGCGAGCCGCGCGGTTCAGCTCCGCACCCGCGTCGTCCCAGCGGCCCTCGGCCTGCATCGCCTCGATCGCGGCGAAGTCCACCGAATACAGCACGGTGTGCGCGGAGTGGAAGCCACCGAGAACGTCCTTCACCCGTTCGTTTACCAGTCGGTAGTACTCGATGGACGACTCCCAGCTCATCCCGCCCAGCAGCCCGATGACCTTCATGCTGTTCAGCATGCCCGAAACGAGAGTCCGCACCACGTTCGCCGGCGTGTCCAACGTCCTGATCAGCGACGGGACGTCGGCCATCCTCGTCGACGGCTTCTTCTCGCGGCCGTCGCTGCTGAAGCTGGCCACCCGGGTCTCGCCGTCTCGAAGCCGGATCGACGAGTGCCTGCGCCGGCTGGAAGTCACGAAGCTGGACGCGGTCCTGGTGGCGCACTCCCACGTGGACCACGTCCTGGACGCGCCGGTGGTCGCCCAGCGGACCGGCGCCACGCTCTGCGGCTCACCGTCGACGCGCCGGGTCCAGGAGAGCTACGGCCTCGCCGCCGAGCCGTTCCACGAGCTGGTGCCGGGCGAGCCGGTGAAGTTCGGCGAGTTCACGGTGACCGGCGTCGACGCCCGGCACAGCGACGGCGACCGGGTACCGGGTGAGATCACCGAGCCGGTCCGCGTACCGGCGAAGGCGAGCGCGTTCAAGACCGGGCGCTGCTACTCGTTCCACGTCGCGCACCCCGCCGGGAACATCCTGGTCCACCCGTCGGCGAACTTCGTGCCGGGCGCCCTGGCCGGCTACGCGGCGGACGTCGTCTACCTCGGCGCCGGAGCGGCCGGGAAGCAGTCCGAGGCGTGGCGGGAGGAGTACTGGCGCGAGACGGTCGGCGTGCTCGGGCCGAAGGTCGTCCGCCCGGTGCACTGGGACGCCTTCTGGCGGCCGCTGTCCAAGCCGTTGAAGCTGCTCCCGAAGCTGGTCGACGACCTGGCCACGACGATGGCCACGTTCAAGCGGCTCGCCGCCGAAGACGACGTCGACCTGGCTCTGCCGGAGCTCTGGAAGACCGAGTGACTCAGGCCCAGAGCTGCCCGTCGAGCCGCTCGGCGGCCTCGTCCAGCGAGCCCGCGTAAGCCCCCGTCGACAGGTACTTCCAGCCGGCGTCGGCGACGACGAACGCCACGTCGGCGGGCTTGCCGGCGGCCACGGCCTTCTCGGCGACGGCCAAGGCCGCGTGCAGCACCGCGCCCGTCGAGATGCCCGCGAAGATGCCTTCGTGCTCCAGCAGCTCCCGCGTCCGGCGCAGCGCGTCGTACGCGCCGACGGAGTACCGGCCGTTGAGCACGCTGGGGTCGTACAGCTCCGGCACGAACCCCTCGTCGAGGTTGCGCAGGCCGTAGACCAGCTCGCCGTAGCGCGGTTCGGCCGCGATGATCTGGACGTCCGGCTTCGCCTCGTGCAGGTACCGCCCGCAGCCGACGAGCGTGCCGGTGGTGCCGAGGCCGCCGACGAAGTGCGTCAGCGTCGGCAGGTCCTTGAGCAGCTCGGGGCCGGTGCCGCGGTAGTGCGCCTCGGCGTTGGCCGGGTTGCCGTACTGGTACAGCATCACCCACTCGGGGTTCGCCGCGGACAGCTCCTTCGCCCGCCGGACGGCCTCGTTCGAGCCGCCCGCGGCCGGGGAGAACACGATCCGCGCGCCGTAGGCCTGCAGCAGCTGCTTGCGCTCGGTCGAGGTGTTCTCCGGCATCACGCAGACCAGCCCGTAGCCCTTGAGCTTGGCGGCCATGGCCAGCGAGATGCCGGTGTTGCCGGACGTCGGCTCCAGGATCGTGGAGCCGCGCCGCAGCTTGCCTTCACGCTCGGCGGCTTCGATCATGGCCAGCGCGGGGCGGTCCTTGATCGAGCCGGTCGGGTTGCGGTCCTCCAGCTTCGCCCACAGGCGCACGTCGTGCGTCGGCGAGAGCCGGGGCAACCCGACCAGCGGGGTGCCGCCGAGCGCGTCGAGCAGGGACTCGAAGCGAGCCATCGATCAGCCACCGGCCACGGCGGGGAGGATGGTCAGGGTGTCGCCGTCCTTGACCTCGGCCTCGAGCCCGCCGGCGAAGCGCACGTCCTCGTCGTTGACGTAGACGTTGATGAAGCGGTGCAGCTTCTCCTCCTTGACCAGGCGCGCCTTGAGGCCGGCGTGCCGGGACTCGACGTCGTCGATGACCTGCAGGACGGTCGCGCCCTTCGCCTCGACGGACTTCTCGCCGCCGGTGTGGGTGCGCAGGATCGTCGGGATGGAGACGGTCACGGCCATGGGTTCTTACCTCCGGTGGGTTCCTACACGCAGACGCCTGCGGCGCGCGGTTTGTTCCGAACAGCTCAGCCGACGATCTCGACCGGCTCCTCGGTGATCTCGGCGTCCACGATCCGGTACGACCGGAACTCGTGCACTTCGGGGTCCCGGGTCGAGACCAGCACGTAGTGCGCGCCGGGCTCGGCCGCGATCGACGCGTCGGTCCGCGACGGGTACGCCTCGGTCGCGGTGTGCGAGTGGTAGATGACCACCGGCTCTTCGTCGTTGGCGCCCATCTCGCGGTAGAGCTTCAGCAGGTCACCCGAGTCGAACTCGTAGAACGTCGGGGACCGCGCCGCGTTGAGCATCGGGATGAACCGCTCGGGCACATCGGACCCCTCCGCACCGGCGATCACCCCGCACGCCTCGTCGGGATGGTCACGGCGGGCATGGGCGACGATCTCGTCGACGAGTTCACGGCGGATCCGGAGCACACCGTCATCTTAGGTGGTGGACACAAGCTGTCCAGACTCTGAGATATACCGCTCATCAGAGGTTCCTGGGACACTTCCAGGGTGCCATTGCCGGCGAAAGCCCGTGAACGCTGCCGCGAGTTCCTCGAGGACGGCGAGCGGATCCAGTACCTGATCCCGGGCATCTCGCTCTACATCCGCGGGATCCGCACCCGGGCCGCGTTCTTCGTCGTCGTCACCGACCGGAGCATCACGGTGCTCTACGGCGGCCGCTTCCGGCGCTACACGCCGAAGGACGTCTACGACCGGCTGCCCCGGCGCACCGAGATCGGCCCGGTCGAGGTCCACCCCTCGCTCGGCCCGGTCCTCACCGTCGCCGAGCTGCAGCTGGAGATCGACGAGGAGTACGTGAGCGCCGTCCGCGCCGCCAACCTCGAAGTGCGCCGCGACGGCCTGCCCGAGGACCCGCACCCGGACCTCTAGGCGAACGCCTCCGGCCAGACCTCGCGGTAGGCCGGCATCCCGCCGGCCGTGGTCGCGGCCAGCAGGCCGTGCACCATCGCCCGCGCGAACACCCGCGCCGCCGCCGAGCAGAGCGCGTCCAGCGCCGCCGGACGGACCGCGGGGTGACTCGCCTCCGGCAGTTCCCGCGCGCCGGTGGCCAGCGCGAACACCGTGTCTCCGTCGAACATCGTGTGTGCCGGGCGGACCGCGCGCGCCAGCCCGTCCTGCGCCGCGACGGCGAGCCGCCGGGCTTCGGCCTTCGACAGCGCGGCGTCGACCGCGACCACGCCGATCGTCGTGTTCAGGTCGGTCCGGCGCGACGGCAGCTCAACAGCCCGCGAAGGCCAGGTCACGCCGAAGTCGCCGTGGTCGGCCGCGTACGCCCGGCCCGTCGAGAGGTCGACGGCCTCGCCCGCTGCGTTGAGCGCGGCCACGGCCCCGACCGTGAACTCGCCGACGACCTCGCTGGCCGTGCCGATGCCGCCCTTCAGCGACCCGACGGCCGCGCCCGCACCGGCGCCGACCGTGCCCTGCGCCACCGGGCCCGCGGCCGCCGCGGCGCAGGCCGCGTAGCCGAAGGACGCGTCGGGCCGGTTGCCCCACTCGCCGCGCGGCAGGTCGAACAGCACCGCCGCGGGCACGATCGGGACGACTTCGTGCGGCTTGGTGCCCACCGGGAAGCCCAGATTCCGCTCCGCGAGCCACCGCATGACGCCGTCGGCCGCGGCCAGCCCGTACGCCGACCCGCCCGAGAGGCAGACGGCGTTCACGCGCTCGACCAGGTTCTCCGGCTCCAGCAGGTTCGTCTCACGCGTCCCGGGCGCGCCGCCGCGCTGGTCCACGGCGCCGACCGCGCCGTCCGGCACGAGCACCACCGTCGTCCCGGTCGCCCAGCCGTCCCCGACCCGCTCGTGGTGCCCGACCAGCACGCCGGGGACGTCGGTGATCATCCGGCCAGTGCCTGGATCAGCGTCTCCTGCACCCAGGTCAGCCAGTGGTAGACGCCCAGGTGCGGCGCCCGCGGGTCGTCCTCGGGCAGCTCGTCGGGCATGTCCTCGGTGACGTCGAGCGCGGTGCCCAGGGCCAGCCGGACGTCGTTGAGCGCGCCCAGCCAGGCGTCGGCCTGCTCTTCGGTCAGCCGGACGTTGCCGCCGTCGCGCGGCAGCGTGTCGAGCACGATCTTGGCCACGCCGACCTTGATGTCGAGCAGCTCCGGCTCGTGCAGCGAGCGCATCGCCGCGGCCGAGTCGAGGTCCTCGCGGGTCGGGTTGTCCGGGTCGAGCCGGTGGAAGTCGGGCAGCAGCCGCGAGAGCACCGGGTCGTCCGGCGACTCGGTCGGGCCGGTGCGGATGCCGGTCAGCTCGGCGAGCTCGTCCTGCGGCGCCTCCTCGGCGCGCGCGGTGAGCATGTCCTCGAGCTGGCTGACCAGGCCGCGCAGCACGGCCGCTTCCTGCTGCTCGAACCCGGCGTGGATGACCGCGCCCTTGCGCCGCCAACCGTTCACGACTTCTGCTCCATGGTGGCCCACAGGCCCGCCGCGTGGAGTTTCGCCACGTCCACCTCCACCTTTTCCTTGCTGCCCGACGACACGATCGCCTTGCCCTTGTGGTGCACGTCCAGCATCAGCTTGGTGGCGTGGTCGCGGCTGTACCCGAACAGCTTCTGGAAGACGTACGTCACGTACGACATCAGGTTGACGGGGTCGTTCCACACCACGGTCCGCCACGGTGTGTCCGACTCGGCGACCTCGGCACCGGCCGGCTCGACCTGCGTCTGCTCGGCTGCGACAGGCGTGGACATGCACCCCATGGTGTCACGGGGTCGACAGGGCACGCCGCGCCAGGTCCGGCCATGTGGGTGAATAGGCTGACCCCATGGGTTCACCGGAGCCGGCCACGACCAGCACTGCGCTGCTCACCGACCACTACGAGCTGACCATGCTGGGCAGCGCGCTCGCCGACGGCACGGCGGAGCGCCCCTGCGTGTTCGAGGTGTTCGCCCGGCGCTTGCCGGACGGCCGCCGTTACGGCGTCGTCGCGGGCACCGCCCGGGTGCTCGACGCGATCGCGGACTTCCGCTTCACCGACGCCGAGCTGGCGCAGCTGGAGGCCACCGCGGTGGTCGACGACACGACGCTGGCCTGGCTCGCGGACTACGAGTTCGCCGGCGACCTCGACGGCTACGCCGAGGGTGAGCTGTACTTCCCCGGCTCGCCGATCCTCACGCTCGCCGGCTCGTTCGCCGAGTGCGTCCTGCTCGAGACGCTGGTGCTGTCGATCCTCAACCACGACAGCGCCATCGCGTCGGCCGCGGCCCGCATGTCGGGCGCCGCGCACGGCCGCCCGATCATCGAGATGGGCGGGCGCCGTACGCACGAGTGGGCCGCCGTCGCGGCCGCGCGCGCCTCCTACCTGGCCGGCTTCGCGACGACGTCCAACCTCGAGGCCGGCCGCCGCTACGGCATCCCGACCCGCGGCACCGTCGCGCACGCCTTCACGCTGCTGCACGACAGCGAGGAAGAGGCCTTCCGCTCGCAGGTCGGCAAGATGGGCGCGGACACGACGCTGCTGGTCGACACCTACGACATCACCGCCGGCATCGAGACCGCGGTGCGCGTCGCCGG
The DNA here is from genome assembly GCF_035982555.1 of Amycolatopsis sp. NBC_01286. Classification (NCBI taxonomy): domain Bacteria; kingdom Bacillati; phylum Actinomycetota; class Actinomycetes; order Pseudonocardiales; family Pseudonocardiaceae; genus Amycolatopsis; species Amycolatopsis sp. NBC_01286. Next base: position 4,104,729 of record NZ_CP108428.1, on the reverse strand, counting down.
CCCGGAGCTCGGCGCGATCCGGATCGACTCCGGCGACGTCGGCCCGCTCGCCCGCCGCGCCCGCGAGCAGCTGGACTCACTCGGCGCGAAGGACACCCGGATCGTCGTCTCCGGCGACCTCGACGAGCACGCGATCGCCGCGCTGCGGGCCGAGCCGGTGGACGCGTACGGCGTCGGCACCTCGGTCGTCACCGGGTCCGGCGCGCCGACCGCCGGCATGGTCTACAAGCTGGTCGAGGTGGACGGCAAGCCGGTCGCCAAGCGCAGCGCGCACAAGGAGTCCCGGGGCGGGCGCAAGTCCGCGCTGCGGCGCCACCGCGGCACCGGCACGGCCGTCGAAGAGGTCGTCTGGACGGCGGGGACCACGCCCGAGCCGGAGCCGAACGACCGGCCGCTGCAGCTGCCGCTGATCCGTGGCGGCCGCGTCGAGCCGGATCTGCCTACCCTGGACGACGCCAGGCAGCGGTTGCGCCGCGGCCTGGTCAGCCTGCCGTGGGAGGGCCTGAAGCTCTCGCACGGCGAGCCCGCAATCCCGACGCTCTTCCTCTGAACGGAGTCAGCCCATGGGGACCGCGCTGATCGTGGTGGACGTGCAGAACGACTTCTGCGAAGGCGGCTCGCTGGCGGTGGCCGGCGGTGCGGCGGCCGCGGCGGCGATCTCCGCGCTGAGCGCGACCGGCGGCTACTCGCACGTCGTGGCCACCCGCGACTACCACGTCGACCCGGGCGACCACTTCAGCGAGACGCCCGACTTCGTCGCCAGCTGGCCGCCGCACTGCGTGGCGGGCACGCCCGGCGCGTCGTTCCACCCCGCCCTCGACGTCGTCCCGATCGGCGCGGTGTTCTCGAAGGGCGAGTACAGCGCGGCCTACTCCGGCTTCGAAGGCGCGTCCGGGGACGGCAAGTCCCTGGAGACCTGGCTGCGCGAACACGACGTGACCGACGTCGACGTCGTCGGCATCGCCACCGACTACTGCGTGCGCGCGACGGCGCTGGACGCGGCCCGGGCCGGCTTCGGCGTCCGCGTGCTGCTCGACCACACGGCCGGGATCGCCCGGGCTTCGGTGGACAGCGCGCTGCGCGATTTCGACGAGGCCGGCGTCGCGCACACCGGCGAGGCGCACGTCGGATGAAGGACCTGCGGGCCGCGCTGGCGGAACACCGGCTCGTCGCGATCCTGCGGGCCAAAGACGCGGCGCGCTTCACCGACGCGGCGATGGTCCTGCACGCGGCGGGGATCCGGCTGCTCGAAGCCACGCTGACGACGCCGGGCGCGCCCGCCGCGATCACCGCGCTGCGCCTGGCCCTGGGCGACGACGCGCTGATCGGCGCCGGCAGCGTCCGCGAAGCGTCCGATGTGGACATCGCGGTCGACGCCGGTGCGCGCTACCTGATCACACCGACCGTCAACCCGGCCGTCCTGGAGCGGGCGGCCGCCCTCGACGTCCCGGTGATCTGCGGCGCGCTGACGCCGACGGAGATCGACCAGGCCTGGCGCCTCGGCGCGGCCGCGGTGAAGGTCTTCCCGGTCGCGGCGGTCGGCGGCGTCGCCTACCTGCGCGCGGTCCGGGCGCCGCTGCCGGACGTGCCGCTCGTCCCGACCGGCGGCGTCCACCTGGCCGACGTCGAGAGCTACCTGCGGTCGGGCGCGATCGCGGTGGCCGCGGCGACGCCGTTGCTGGGCGACGCGCTGACCTCCGCCGGCAGTCTCCCGGACCTGGCGACCCGGGCCGGCGAGTTCGTCGCGGCCGCCGGCCGCTTCACGACCGCGTAGTCACTTCTTCTTGCCGTACGGGTCGCAGGCGGCCGTGCCGAGGTAGACGTCGCCGCTCGCCGGGCCGCCCTGCGGGAACAGCACGATGTGCACCGCGTGGGTGACCAGGCTGCCGTCCGGCGGCTGCGGCGTCACGGTCTCGTTGAGGATCACCGTGGCCAGCGCGGTGCCCGCCGGGCCGCCGGGGATGACGATCCGGTCGTTCGGCGGGATCTCGGCGGGGACGGTGATGCCGGTGACCGCGCCGATCGTCACCTCGCCACCGCTGCCGGTGGCGCTCGTCGCGCACTTCGCCGAGAACGTCCGGACCGTGATCACCGGGCCGCCGTAGCGCTTGAGGACCGTCGCCTCGAAGCGGTGCCCGGACGCCTGCGCGATGGCCACCTCGCCCGAGCGGCCGCAGCCGGACTCCCCGAAGCCGAACGACGCGACGTCGCCGGTCACGCCGCCGTCCGTCCGCGCCGAGGCCGGGCCGTCGGCCGTGCACTTCGCCAGCTCACCGGTGACGACGTGCTCGTTGTCGATCAGCACGTCGAGCGAACCGGCGGACGCCCAGCCAGTGGACGTCACCGGCGCGGCGGCGACCAGGAACGGCCCCGCCAGCGCCGTCACGGCCAGCAACCGGATCGTCCTCTTCCTGGCGTTTCGCATGCAGCGGCCTCCTCGGTTCGTGACGTTTCGTAGTCGTCCTCTGGATCATCGGCAGGCGTGGCGGGCCGCCTGATCGGGTCCACCCGGACGAGTGGCCGGTGAGGAACGCGACTTTCCGGCGTTTCCCGGGGGTAACGAGCGTTAACCTCGGGCGTCGCGTGTGTCCACCGTGGGAGGTTCTGTGTCTTCGCTGTCCATCGCCGGAAAGCGGCCCGTGCTGGCCGACCTCGTGCCCGGCTCGCTCGTCCGGGACATCGCGCTGGTCGCCGGCGGTGCCGTGCTCACCGGCGCCGCCGCGCAGCTGATCATCCCGGTCCCGGGCAGCCCGGTGCCGATGACCGGCCAGACGTTCGCCGCGCTGCTCGTCGGCGCCTCGCTCGGCATGTCGCGCGGGGCCGCGTCGATGCTGGTCTACCTGCTCGTCGGCGCCGTGGGCGTGCCGTGGTTCCAGAACGGCACCGCGGGCCTGTCCGGCGCGAGCGCCGGCTACATCGTCGGGTTCGTCTTCGCGGGCGCCCTCGTCGGCGTGCTCGCCGGCCGCGGTGGTGACCGGACGCCGCTGCGCACCGCCGCCACCATGGTGCTCGGCAACGTCGTCATCTACGCGTTCGGCGTGCCGTGGCTGGTGGCCTCGACCGGGTTCGACCTGTCGACGGCGTTCGCCAAGGGCGTGACGCCGTTCCTGGTCGGCGACGCGCTGAAGATCGTCGTGGCCGCCGGCCTGCTGCCGCTCACGTGGAAACTGGTCTCGCGCCGCACCGAAGACTGAGGTCCCTCGCCGAAGGGCCCGCCGTCGCGACGGCGGGCCCTTCGCCGTTTACCAGTACGGCGCGAGTGGCCCGTTCGCGACGGATCACCGATCCTGTCGGTGGCGGCGGCTAATGTGTCGCTGTGCCCGCTCGAACTGACTTCCCCGGCGTCCTCGAACTCCTCACCCACGCGGTGGAGTCGGTGGGCGGAGCCGAGCGGCCGGGGCAGGTCGAGATGGCCGACGCCGTCGGCCGCGCCATCCGCACCGGCGAACACCTCGCCGTGCAGGCCGGTACCGGCACCGGCAAGTCACTGGCCTACCTCGTCCCCGCGATCCGGCACGCGGTCCAGAAGGAAGCCACGGTCGTGGTCTCCACGGCCACCATCGCGCTGCAGCGCCAGCTCGTCGACCGCGACCTCCCCCGGCTCGCGAAGGCGCTGAAGAAGCCGCTGGGCCGCGAACCGACCTTCGCGATCCTCAAGGGCCGCCGCAACTACATGTGCCTGCACCGCCTGGACTCCGGCGCGCCGGACGAGCCGGAGGACGCCCAGCTCTTCGACCCGTTCGCGGTGTCGCGCCTCGGCAAGGAGGTCACGCGGCTGCGGGAGTGGGCGTCGGACACCGAAACCGGCGACCGCGACGAGCTCGTCCCGGGCGTGACGGACCAGGCGTGGCGCCAGGTCTCCGTGACCGCAAGGGAATGCCTCGGCGCGTCCCGCTGTCCGATCGGCACGGACTGCTTCGCCGAGAAGGCCCGCGCCGAGGCCGGCCGGGCCGACGTCATCATCACCAACCACGCGCTCCTGGCCATCGACGCCTTGCAGGGCTACCAGGTCCTGCCGGACCACGACGTCGTGATCATCGACGAGGCGCACGACCTGGTCGACCGGGTCACCTCGGTCGCCACCGGCGAGCTGACCAGCGCGATGTGCTCGGCCGCCGCCCGCCGCTGCGGCAAGCTGATCGACGCCGACGTCGCGGACCGCCTGCTGGAAGCGGGTGACGGGCTGGCCCTGATCGTCGACGACCTGCCCGCCGGCCGGATGGACGCGCTGCCGCAGGCGTTGAAGGGCGCCATCCCGGCGGTCCGCGACGCCGCGCACGCGTGCATCTCCGCGCTCGGATCCGACCGCAAGGAGGACGTCGAAGGGGCCACCGCGCGCAAACTGGCGCGCACGCTGCTCGACGAGGTGCACGACACCGCGGTCCGGCTGCTCGAGGCGTTCGACGAAGACCAGGCGCACCAGCGTGACGTCGTCTGGCTCGCGGGCGACAAGTTCTCGTCGAACCCGCGCCCGCCGGCGTTGAAGGTCGCGCCGCTGGGCGTCGCCGGCCTGCTGCGCGAGCGCGTGTTCAACCTGCACACGACGATCCTGACGTCGGCCACGCTGACGCTGGGCGGCACGTTCGACACGATGGCGCGCCAGTGGGGGCTCCCGCCGGGCGGCGCCCGCGTCGAAAAGGCACCGGGCGCGGCCACGGACAAGGAAGCGCCGTCCGACGCCGGCACCGGCCCGAAGTGGCTCGGCCTGGACGTCGGGTCGCCGTTCGACCACCAGCGCAACGGCATCCTCTACCTGGCCAAGCACCTGCCGCCGCCGGGCCGTGACGGCCTCGCGTCGTCCACAATGGACGAGCTGGCCGAGCTGATCGAGGCCGCGGGCGGGCGCACGCTGGGCCTGTTCTCCTCGATGCGCGCGGCCAAGCAGGCCGCCGAGGAAATGCGTGAGCGGCTGGACTTCCCGGTGCTGTGCCAGGGCGACGACGCGACGTCGCTGCTGGTCCAGAAGTTCTCCGAGGACGTCCGGACCTGTCTGTTCGGCACGCTCAGCCTGTGGCAGGGCGTGGACGTCCCGGGCCCGTCGCTGCAGCTCGTGGTCGTCGACCGGATCCCGTTCCCCCGCCCGGACGACCCGGTGTCGTCGGCGCGCCAGCGCGCGGTGGAAGCCCGCGGCGGCAACGGGTTCCTCACCGTGGCGGCCACGCACGCGGCACTGCTGCTGGCGCAGGGCACCGGCCGGCTGCACCGCTCGGTGACCGACCGCGGCGTCGTCGCGGTGCTGGATTCGCGGCTCGCGAACGCCCGCTACGGCGGATTCCTCCGTGCGTCGCTGCCGCCGTTCTGGCCCACGATGGATCCGAAGGTGGCGCGCGACGCCTTGCGCCGCCTCGACGCAGCCGCGCCCGCGTGACGCGGTCCACAACACCGACCGGTACGGTGAAGCAACCGAAGCGACAAGGGAGCACCGGTTGACCCAGGATTCGTCCAGCGCACAGTCCCGGACTGTCAGTGTCGACGACACCGGCGTGCGCCGTCGCCTCGCGGACGGCAGCGAAGAAGCCGTCACGTGGTCCGACCTGTCCTCGGTGATGGTCAGGGTCATCCCCGACGGCCCGTGGAACGAAGACGTCTTCTTCATGCTGGTGGGCACGGACGGCAAGGGCACAGCGGTCCCGAGCGGCGACCCGGCGGCCGACGCCCTGATCGAGCGGCTGCAGTCGTTGCCGGGCTTCGACAATGACAAGTTCGTCGAAGCCATGACAACGGACGCGGACCAGGCCTACGTGGTCTGGGAATCCAGCGAGAACTGACGTCGCTTACGCGGTCGGGAACTCCTCCGTCACCGGAATCCCCTTCTTGAGCGTCCGGCTCACCGTGCAGAGCCGTTCGATCGCGCGGTCCACGGCGCCGGCGAGCGCTTCCCGCTGATCCTCCGCCAAAGTCGACACGTCGACATCGAAGGCGACATGCACCGCGTCCAGTTCCGCGGCACCCTCACGTCGATCGGCCGAGACGGTCACGCGGAACTTCGCGTCCTCGCCCACCCGTCGTGTGATCAGCTCTTCGGCCGTCACGGCGCTGCAGCCCGCGGCCGCGATCTGCAGCAGCTCTGCGGGCGAAAACGCCCCTTCCGCACCGGTCCGGCCCAGCCGGACCTCGGCGCCGCGGTCGTTGCGTCCGACGAAGCTGTGCTGACCGTCGCGCTGTACTTCGAGTCCCATATCGGCTCCAACCGGCTCAGGAAGTCGCTTGTTCCGGCGTCCAGTGGGTGGGCGGGAACTGGGCGAGCACGGTGATCGTGCCGGGATCGACCTCGGTGAACCCGGCGTCCCGCACGGCGATGACGCGGTCGCGCCGCCACGCGCCCTCGGGGTCGTCGCCCGGGTGCAGTTCCTTCCACCGCGCGACACTCGGCGTGCGCACCGCGGTCCGGTAGCCCCGCGCGGCCCAGCCGGCGAGCTGCGCGTCGTCCAGCAGCGCGGCGAGGATCATCGTGGCGTGGCCGACTTGCGCGGCGCCCTTGCCGACGGTCATCGGGACCTGCGGGTTGAGCAGGAGCAGCGGGACGCCGTCCGGGATCGGGCCCGGCTCGTCCGGCGGCAGCTCACTGCCCGAGATCTGGAGCCGCGACACCTCCTTGGGCGTCTCGGTGACCAGGCCCGGCACCAGGGCCCGCGCCTCGGCGCCGTCGACCTCGACGGTGATGCCCGGCAGCTCCTGCACCGCCGCCCAGTGCGCGCCCCGCGCCCGCCGCGCGACCTTGCGTATCCGGTTGTCGAGCCACGCGTGCATCGGCTCGGCCCACTCGCCTTCGGGCTCGGTCCGCTCGTCCAGGCAGACCGCCAGCGCGGCCGCCGCCGCGGCCTCCAGCAGCGGCGTGCGCCCCGGCGGCTCGGCGCGTTCGATGCGCAGGACGACCGGCATCGCCCGCACTTCCTCCGGCAGCTCGTCGGAGGTGTCCGAGGTGTCTTCGGGCGGCAACCCGAGCCAGTAGGCGTACTGGGTGCCCAACGGGTCGAGAACGCTGCTCACGGACGCATCAGCTCGAGCCCGTCGGCGGCGTCGGCCGCTTCGACCTCGCCGCGGGTGAGGCCGAGCATGAACAGCACGGCGTCGAGGTAGGGGTGCGAGAGCGCGGCGTCCGCGACTTCGCGCAGCGCGGGCTTGGCGTTGAACGCGACGCCCATGCCGGCCGCGGACAGCATGTCGATGTCGTTGGCGCCGTCGCCGACCGCCACGCACTGCTCCAGCGGAATGTCGTACTCACCGGCGACGCGGCGAAGCACCTTCGCCTTGCCCGCGCGGTCGACGACCTCGCCGATCACCCGGCCGGTGAGCTTGCCGTCCACGATCTCGAGCTCATTCGCCGCCGCGAAGTCCAGCCCGAGGTCGTCCACCAGGCCGCCGATGACCTGGGTGAACCCGCCGGACACCACGCCGGTCTTGAACCCCATCCGCTTGAGCGTGCGGATCGTCGTGCGCGCGCCCGGGGTCAGCTCGATCGTCGCGGCGACCTCGTCGATCGCCGTGGCCGGCAGCCCGGCCAGCAGCGCGACCCGCCGCTCCAGCGACTCGGTGAAGTTCAGCTCGCCACGCATCGCGGCCTCGGTGATCTCGCGGATCTCCGGCTCGACGCCGGCGTGCGCGCCCAGCATCTCGATGACCTCGCCCTGGATCAGCGTCGAGTCGACGTCGAAGACGACCAGCCGCTTCGCCCGCCGGGTGATCCCGGCCCGCTCCACGGCGATGTCGACGCCCGCTTGGACGGCGGCGTCGGCGAGCACCGTCCGCAACGCGGCGTCCGCGTCGGGGGTGTCACGGTCGACCGAGACGTACAGCTCCAGCCCGGTCACCGGGTAGTCGGCGACGCTGCGGATCGAGTCGATGTTCGCGCCGAGCGACGCGAGCCGGCGCGCGACCTCGGAGAAGCCCCGCGCGGTGACCGGGCGGCCCAGCACCACCAGCACGTGCGACGAGTCGCGGCGGCCGAGCGCGAACGGGTCCTCCCCGATCGCCGACCCGATCTTGACCTCGACCTGCATCCCGACCGACGCCAGCGCCTGCTCGACGGACTCCTGCAGCCCCTCCGGGTCGCGGTAGACCCCGGCGAGCACCCCGAGCACGAGCTGCCCGCGGATGACCACCTGCTCGACGTCGAGCACATCGACGTCGTGCCTGGTCAGCACGGCGAACAGCACGGACGAGACGCCCGGCTTGTCAGGGCCGGTCGTCGTGATCAGGACGGGGGTTTGGGTCACTGGTCATCCCTCGCTCGGCAACGCTGCACGATCAGTCTGCCGGTCCGGCCTTGGACATAAGTAGAGCGCGTGCCGGGCTTCACAAAAGCCGGGCACGCGCTCTCACTCGTTCGGGGTGTCTTACTGCTCGCCCGAGTTGTCCTTGCTGTGGTCACCCGGCATGACGGCCTCGGTGAGCACCTGCGACGGCGCCGACCCGTGGCTGTTCAGCTTCTGCTTGCCGAAGAAGCCGATCTCGCCCTCCTTGTGGAGGCGCTCGATCATGTGCGGGTAGTGCAGCTCGAACGCCGGCCGCTCGGACCGGATCCGGGGCAGCTCGGTGAAGTTGTGCCGCGGCGGCGGGCAGGACGTCGCCCACTCGAGCGAGTTGCCGTAGCCCCACGGGTCGTCCACCGTGACGATCTCGCCGTACCGGTAGCTCTTGAAGACGTTCCAGATGAACGGCAGCGTCGAGGCACCGAGGATGTACGCGCCGATCGTGGAGATCGTGTTCAGCGTCGTGAAGCCGTCACTGGTCAGGTAGTCCGCGTACCGCCGCGGCATGCCTTCCGCGCCCAGCCAGTGCTGGACGAGGAACGTGCCGTGGAAGCCGATGAACGTGGTCCAGAAGTGCCACTTGCCGAGCTTCTCGTCCATCATCCGGCCCGTGATCTTCGGGAACCAGAAGTAGATGCCGGCGAAGGTGGCGAACACGATCGTGCCGTAGAGCACGTAGTGGAAGTGCGCGACGACGAAGTAGCTGTCCGACACGTGGAAGTCGATCGCCGGCGCGGCCAGCAGGATGCCGGTCAGGCCGCCGAAGAGGAACGTGACGATGAAGCCCATCGAGAAGATCATCGGCGTCTCGAAGGACAGCTGGCCCTTCCACATCGTGCCGATCCAGTTGAAGAACTTCACGCCGGTCGGGACCGCGATCAGGAACGTCATGAAGGAGAAGAACGGCAGCAGCACGGCGCCGGTGGCGTACATGTGGTGCGCCCACACCGCGACCGACAGCGCCGCGATGGCCAGCGTCGCCCACACCAGGCTCTTGTACCCGAACATCGGCTTGCGGCTGAAGACCGGGAAGATCTCCGACACGATCCCGAAGAACGGTAGCGCGACGATGTAGACCTCTGGATGGCCGAAGAACCAGAATAGGTGCTGCCAGAGGATCACCCCGCCGTTTTCGGGGTCGAAGACGTGTGCCCCCAGATGCCGGTCCGCCAGCAGGCCCATCAGGGCCGCGGTCAGGATCGGGAAGGCGAGCAGGATCAGGATCGACGTCACCAGGATGTTCCAGGTGAAGATCGGCATCCGGTACATCGTCATGCCCGGCGCGCGCAGGCAGACCACGGTGGTGACCATGTTGACCGCGCCGAGGATGGTGCCCAGACCGGAGACCACCAGGCCCGAGATCCACAGGTCCGCGCCGACGCCCGGCGAGTGGATCGCGTCCGACAGCGGGGTGTAGGCGAACCAGCCGAAGTCGGCGGCGCCACCCGGCGTCAGGAAGCCCGACAGCACGATCAAGCCGCCGAAGAGGTACAGCCAGTAGGAGAACGCGTTCAGCCGCGGGAACGCGACGTCCGGCGAACCGATCTGCAGCGGGAGGATGAAGTTCGCGAACCCGAAGAGGATCGGCGTCGCGTACAGCAGCAGCATCACCGTGCCGTGCATGGTGAAGAGCTGGTTGTACTGCTCCTGCGAAAGGAACTGCTGCCCGGGTCGCGCCAGCTCGGTACGGATGAGCATGGCCATCGCGCCGCCCGCCATGAAGAAGGCGAACGACGTGACCAGGTACATGATCCCGATCTGCTTGTGGTCCGTCGTGCGGAACAACCGCAGCAGGTACGAACCCTTGACCGACTCGCGCGCGGGATACGGGCGCGTCGCGATCGGCTTGGGGGCTACGGCCGTCACTCCTGCCTCCAACACTTGAAACCTTGTGGTGGTCATCGTCGCGCCGCCAGGGCCCGGGAAGACCCGGTCCGGCGGCTTAGGGGGATCGTAGCCCTCGCTACCGACAGTCGCGCGCACCGGCTGGCAAGATCGGCGCATGGCCGACGAGTTCACCCGCGCGGCAGTGCGCGCGGCCCGCACGGTGACCGCCCGGCTCGGCCTGCCGGAGCACTCACCGGAGGTCCTGCACGCGCGGTCGAACGTGCTGGTGAAGCTGGGTCCGCTGGTCGCGCGCGTGCCGGCGACGACGCTGCTCGCCCGGCCGGCGCCCGCACCCTGGCTGGCCCGCGACGTCGCCGTCTCCCGCTTCCTCACCGAACGTGGTGTGCTCGTCGTCTCACCGGCCGCGGATCCCCCGGCCGGACCGCATTTCGCGGACGGCCTCCCGGTCACGCTCTGGCACCACACACCGCACGATCCGGACCACCGGTACGCACCGGACGTCGTCGCGAGTTCGCTCGCCCGGGTGCACGCGGCACTGCGGGAGTATCCGGGCGAACTGCCCCGGCGCGGCCCGCTCGACGACCTCGAACGGATGCTCGCCCGCCACGGCGACACGATGGACGGCGCGGCGCCGCGGCTGCGGGCCGAAGCCGCCCGGATCGAGGCCGCCCTGCCGGACGTCGCCGTGCAACCGCTGCACGGCGACGCGCACCCCGGCAACCTGATCGCCACCGAAGCCGGGCCGTGCTGGCTCGACTTCGAGGACACCTGGCGCGGGCCGCTCGGCTGGGACCTGGGGATCCTGGCCCGCCAAGGCGGTCCGGAGTATTCGGCCGCCTACCCGGGTTCGGCCGACGTCCCGACCGAAGCTTGTACGGAGCTGCGCGAACTCTTCGCCGTCGCGTGGCGCTTCATCATCGCGAAGCGGTTCCCGCACCGGCTTCCCGAAGCGCGCGAAGCACTCGCTGCCTACTTCTCGTGAGTCGCCGGGTACCAGGAGAGGATCGCTTCGACGACGCCCGCCGGGTCCTCGAGCGGGGTCAGGTGGCCGGCACCGGGCAGCACCACGAGCGTGGCGCCGGGCATGGCCTCGACCATCGCGCTCGCCGCCGCGACCGGCGTGATGGGGTCTTCCTCGCCCACGACGACCAGCGCCGGGACACCGGCGTCCCGCAGCAGGCCAAGCGAGTCCGGCCGGGTCCGCAACGCCAGCGCGGTCCACGAGATCCCGGCCGGCGGCTGGGATTCGATGATCTCCCGGACGGTTTCGACGACGTCAGGCCGTTCCTCGCGCGTCGACTCGGCCAGCAGGTTCGGCAGGTTGGCCTCGGCCAGCCAGCCCGCGGTGCCCTCCTGTTCGACGCGCACCGCGACGTCGAGGCGGCTCTGCGCGGCCTCGGGGGTGTCGGGCGTGGCCTTGGTGTCGATGAAGACGAGCTCGCCGACCCGGTCCGGCGCCAGCCGCAGCACGGCCATCGCGAGGTAGCCGCCCATCGAGCAGCCGCCGAGCACCACGCGGTCCAGGTCCAGCCGGTCGAGCAGGGCGGCGACGTCGCGCGCGGCGTCGTCGAGGCTCGGTTCACGGCCGGACTCCGGCAGCGGCGAGCGGCCGAGCCCGCGCTGGTCCGGAGTGATCACCCGAAGGTGTGAAGCGAGGGGTTCGCGCACCGCGTTCCACATGCGGGAGTCCAGGGGAAAGGCGTGGAGGAGGACCAGCGGCAGTTCGGTCATGCGCGTCATTTTGTCGGACCCCCGCGCTAGCTTCGCCGACGTGTTCACCGACATCGAAACCGACCGGCTGCACCTGCGTCCGCTCCACGAGGCGGACCGGCAGGCGATGGTCGACATCCACACCGACCCGCGCACCAACCGCTTCAATCCCGACCCACCCGGCGTCGCGCGGGCGTCGGAGATGTTCACGGCCTGGCTGGCGCACTGGGCCGAGCGGGGCTTCGGCTACCTGGCGGTGACCGAACCGGGCGGCAAGGAGGTCATCGGCGTGTGCGGGGTGCGGCTGCGCGAGTTCCACGGCGAGAAGGTGCTCAACCTCGGCTACCGGTTCCGGCCGTCCGCGTGGGGCAAGGGTTACGCGGTCGAGGCCGGGGCCGCGGTCCTGGAGTGGTGCGCCCGCGAGCAGGCGTCCCTGCCGGTGCTGGCCAGTGTGAACGTGGACAACAAGCCGTCGCTGCGGGTGGCCGAGCGGCTCGGCTTCACCGAGTACACGGAGGAAACGTACGAAGGCGCGTTGTCCCGGCACTACCGGCGCTGAGCCGGGCGTTGTTTGACAACTCCAGAGAGAAGCGGATCACCGGCGGCGCTGCGGGCGGCGCCGGGCGCGGGCGTCCCAGCAGGGCCGGTGCCAGTGCCGCCGGTCGGCGACGGAGCCGGTCTCGTCGGCGGGCCAGACGACCAGGTGCGGCGTGCCCGGCCGGATCTCGTGGTCGCAGCCGGGGCAGCGGTAGAACTTCGTGGCCTGCGCGCCGGGCACCGTCCGGACCAGCCACTCGCCGTCGCTCCCGGCTTCGGCGCGGGCCCACCCGGTGGCAGCACCGATCTCCCGCTCGGGCGGCCCACCGTCCGAGCGGTGGCCGGGACGGTTGCGTCGAGGCACGCCCAAACGGTAACCGCACCCCACCCACCACCGCGCACCCGCGTGACAGCCCCCACCCGTCCCGTGTCGACCCCCCGATCACACGTGCCGGCGCTCCAATCACGCGTGATGCCCCTCCCATCACGTGAGATGCCTCCTCAGTCATGCGAGATTCCCGCCGGAGCACGCGAACCGACCCTCCAGGCATGCGAACCGACCGCCCAGGTACGCGAGCCGACCCTCCGGGCACGCGAGCCGTCCGCCCGGGTACGCGACCTGGCGGCCGTCACCCCTGGGCGATCGCCAGCGGCACGAGCTGCTCGGCGGTGGTCAGCGAACCGTGCTGCCCGACCAGCGACGTCTCCACGGCCTCGGCCAGCCCGCGCACCATCCCGAACCGCCCGCGGGCCGCCACGACGACGTCGCCGATCCGCGGCAGCACCCGGTCGCTGACGGTGGGACCGAACCACCCCTCGGCGACGGCCTCCGCCCGCGAACGCACCCAGGCCCGGTCGCCCACCACCGCCCGCCAGGCGGCGAGCACGTCGGCGGTGGCACCCGGCTCGGTGTAGACGTGCCGGGCCCGGACCTCACCCCCGAACGTCCGGACACCCGCCAGCAGCTCCGGCACGTCCTCGAGGTCGAGCTTGTCCTCGACGGTGACCATGCCGTGGTCGGCCACCACGGCGAGCAGGGCACCGGCCGGCAGACCGTCCACAAGGGACTCCACGAGCCGGTCGACCTGGCGCAGCTGCATCCGCCACGCGTTCGAACCCGGGCCGTACACGTGCCCGAGCAGGTCGAGTTCACTGTGGTAGGCGTAGCAAAAGGCCCGTCCGGCGAGCACCGACAACGTCCGGGCGGCGAGGTCGCCGAGCGCGTGCACCCCGGCGTAACGCGCGCCGCTCTGGGTGGCGCGGGTCAGCGCGGAGTCGGCGAACTGCGCGGACGACACGACGGCCGCGTCGATCCCGGCCGCGGCGGCGAGCTCGAACGTCGTCGGCAGCGGCTGCACCTCACGCGGCGGGAGCGCGCCGCGAAGGTCGCCGCCGTCCTCGTGGCTGCGCCAGCGCAACGCGTTGAGCACGCCGACGCCCGGCATCTCGAAGGTGTAGCCGACCATGCCGTGCTCACCGGACGCGAGGCCCGTGCCGATCGCGGCCACCCCGGCGGCTGTGGTCGACGGGAAGCCCACGCGCAACGTCCGCCGGGCGAGCTCGGTCAGCACCGGGGCGTCCGCGGCGTGCTCGGTCAGCAGTTCCCAGCCGAGCCCGTCGATCAGCAGCACCGCCGCGCTCCGCGCCGCCGGCAGGTCCAGCGTGTTCGCGCACCCGGGCACCCCGAGCGCGGCGAGCAGGGATGGGACGACTTGGCCGAGGTGCGCGACGTCGGCGAGCGAAGGGGGCTGCACGCGCCCACCTTCCCATCCGGGGGCCTGCCCGGCGATAATCGCCGCATGCCGACCTACGCCTACCGCTGCCGCGAGTGCACCGAGACCTTCGAGCTCCTGCGCCCGATGAGCGAGTCCGGCGCGCCGGCCGCCTGCCCGGAGGGCCACGCGGACACCGTCAAGCTGCTCACGACGGTCGCCCTCACCGGAGCCGCGGGTGGTCCCGCGGCCCCGGCCGGTGGCGGCGGGTGCTGTGGTGGCGGCTGCTGCGGCTGACCGGCCTCAGAGCACCTTCAGCGCCTGGTCGAGGTCGTGCCAGAGGTCCTCGACGTCTTCCAGCCCGGCCGACAGCCGGATGAGCTGCTCGGACACGCCGGCGTCGTGGCGGTCGCCGGCGTCGACGATCCGGTGGCTGATCGACCCCGGGTGCTGGATCAGCGTGTCGACGCTGCCCAGGCTGACGGCGGGCGTGATCAGCCGGACGGCACCGATCAGGGCGTGCGGGTCGCCGTCGACCTCGAACGCCACCAGCGGGCCGCCGAGCCGCGGGTAGTGCACCTTCGTCACGGCCGGGTGGGCGGCGAGCCGCTCGGCCAGCGTCGCCGCTGTCGCGGACGCCGCGCCGACCCGCAGCGGCAACGTGGAAAGCCCACGCAGCAAAAGATATCCGGCCAGTGGGTGCAGCACGCCACCGGTGGCGAAGCGGATCTGCCGCAGCCGGGCGGCTTCCTCGGCGTCGCACGCGACGATCCCGCCCATCACGTCGCCGTGGCCGCCGAGGAACTTCGTCGCGCTGTGCAGCACGATCCGGGCGCCGTGGCGGCCCGGGCGCTGCAGCACCGGCGTCGCGAAGGTGTTGTCCACCACCAGCGGCACGTCCCCGCACGCGAGAGCCAGCGCGGCGATGTCGACCTCGGCGAGCGTCGGGTTCGCCGGGGTCTCGACGAACACCAGGCCGGTGTCGGGCCGCAGCGCGGCGGCGACGGCGTCCGGCGTGGCCCAGGTGACCTCGGTGCCGAGCAGTCCCGACTGGAGCAGGTGGTCACTGCAGCCGTAGAGCGGGCGCACGGCGACGACATGGCGTTTCCCTTGCGCCACCGCGGAAAGCAGGCACGCGGACACCGCGGCCATGCCGCTGGCGAACGCGACGCCGTGGTCGAACCCTTCGAGCTCGGCCAGGGCCCGCTCGAACCGCTCGACGGTCGGATTACCCACCCGGCCGTAGATCGGCAGGCCGGCCACCTCGCCGCCGGCGGCGAACTCGTCGATCCGGGCGGCTTCGCCGGCGCTGTCCCGGGACGGGTAGGTCGTGGACAGGTCGAGCGGCGCGGCGTGCACGCCGAGATCCGTGAGGTCGTCACGGCCGGCGTGGACGGCGCGGGTGCGCAGGGCGGAAGTCATACGAGCATGCTCGATCTTTCACCGGATCCATGGCAACAGTCTCGGATATCATTCGCCGATGCCCGATTCTGTCGAACTCAGTCCGGTTGATCTTGACGTTCTGCGCCTGCTGCAGAACGACGCCCGGATCACCAACAAGGACCTCGCGGCCGCGGTCGGCCTGGCGCCGTCGACGTGCCTGGACCGGGTGGCGCGGCTGCGGGACACCGGCGTGATCACCGGGCAGCACGCGTCGGTCGACGCGGCGAAACTCGGGCGGCCGCTGGAGGCGTTCCTGTTCGTCCAGGTGCGCCCGCACCGGCGGCCGCTGGTGGACCCGTTCATCGAGCACCTGCTGTCCCTGCCCGAGGTGCGCGCGGTCTACCACCTGACCGGGCCGGACGACTTCCTCGCGCACGTCGCCACCAGCTCCGCCGGCGAACTGCAGCGGCTGGTGCTCGACGAGCTGACCGCCCGCGACGAAGTCGCCCGCGTCCACACGAACCTGGTGTTCCAGCACTGGAGCGGTGGCCCCCTGCTGCCACCCGGCTCTTGACGTCCGGCCGTCGACGTCACAGCGTCTCGAGCCACCGGCGGGTTTCGCGCGCGGACGTCAGCCGGACGACCGAGGGGCACGGCGGTTCGGCGGCCCAGCCCCGGATGGTCGCCCGCTTCCGCGCGAACGACGCGAAGTGCCAGCGGATGATCGAGTCCGCGGAGAACATCTGGCGGAACGACTCGACGTTGCCGTTGCAGATCCGCTCGCGGGTCACCGACCGCACGGCCGTCCGGCGCAGCAGGCGGCCCAGCGAAAGCCCGCGCGGGTAGTCGAGACCCACGATGAGCTGGGTGCGGGGCAGCACCACGTCCTTCCACCGGCTGTACGCGGCGTCGAGGACCCAGCGCTCCCCCGCGCAGACCTCCGCGATGCGGCGGCGCTGCTCCTCGTCGGGCACCTGGACCCAGCCCGGCTGCCAGGTCAGGTCGTCCACGGAGTGGTACGGCAGGCCGGTGCGCTCGGCGATCCGCGCGGCGAGCGTCGACTTGCCCGAGCCGGTGACGCCGTAGACGACGATCCGGTCAGGAGTCGAGGTCACGGGCGGGCTCCTGCGGTCCGCGGTAGGGCAGGGTCTGGCTGTAGACGATGCTCGTGGTCGTGCTGCCGAACTGGGCCAGCTCGTCCATCGTGCGCTCGAGGTGGGCCATCGAGGCCGCGGCGATCTTGAGCGTGTAGCAGTCGTCACCGGTGGTGCGCACGCATTCGAGGATCTCGAAGCGCTCGGCCAGCAGCTTGTGCAGCGGCTCGTGGCGGCTGCCCGGGTACTTGAGCCGGACGACGGCGAGCACCGCGTACCCGACCTTGCCGAGGTCGATGTCCGCGCGGTACCCGGTGATCACGCCGGTGGCCTCGAGACGGCGGAGGCGTTCGGTGGTCGCGGACGCGCTGAGGTTCACCCGGCGGCCCAGCTCGGTGAGGGGCAGCCGGGCGTCACGCTGGAGCTCGACCAGGATGGCCCAGTCGGTCGGATCGAGACTCTCGGTCATCCGGCGAATATACCGCGAGATCCACGGCCGAAGCCGGCGAACGCCGTGGCCGATCCCTTCCGATCAGAGGTTTCCCCTCGTTAGCCTTGGCGGGTGAAGATCGGCGTGAACGTCCCCAACTTCGGCCCCGGCACGGATCCCGGCGCACTGCGCGCGTGGGCGCAGACCGTCGAAGGCCTCGGCTACGACCTGCTGATGGTGTCCGACCACGTCGCGATCACGCCCGACGTCGCGGCGCAGTACCCGGCGCCGTTCTACGAGCCGTTCACGACGCTGTCGTGGCTGGCCGGCGTCACGACGCGGGTGCGCCTGGGCACCACCGTGCTGGTTGTGCCGTACCGCCACCCCCTGCTGGTCGCCCGGATGGCGGCGAACCTCGACCAGCTCAGCGGCGGCCGGCTCGTGCTCGGCGCCGGCATCGGCTGGGCGAAGCAGGAGTTCGACGCGCTGGGCGTCCCGTTCGAGCAGCGCGGGAAGCTCACCACCGAGTACCTGCGGGCGATCCGCGCGGCCTGGGCCGAACACGACGACTACCGCGCGGGCCCGATCCCGCTCTGGCTCGGCGGGCTCAGCGACGCCGGGCTACGCCGCGCGGTCGCGCTCGGCGACGCGTGGCACCCGTTGCGGCTGACCATGGCCGGGTTCCGGGAAGGGTTGGGGCGCTTGACAACCCTGGCCGGCGACCGGCCGGTGCCCGCGTTCGCGCCGCGGATCCTGCTGCGGCTGACGAACGCGCCGGTGACCGGGCCGGACCGGCGCGCCGGCGAGGGCACGCTCGACCAGGTCCTCGACGACCTGGCGCGGTTGCGGGACCTGGGTGCCGACACCGTCGTGCTCGACCCGTTCGACGCCGACCCGGCCGAGACCCTCCACCCGGAGGTGGCTTGGCGAGACCTCGCGGTGATTGCCGCGTCCTGGAAGGAGAAACTGTGAACGACACCGAGGAAACCCTGCTGCGGCGGGCGATCGAGCTGGCCCGCGAAGCGCGCGAGGTGCACGGCAACCCGCCGTTCGGCTCCCTGCTGGCGGACGCCGACGGCAACGTCCTGGCCGAGGACCGCAACACCTCGATCACCGACGACGACATCACGGCGCACCCCGAGCTGAAGCTCGCCCGCTGGGCGGCGCAGCACCTGGCCCCGGAGGTCGCGGCGACGACCACGATGTTCACCAGCACCCAGCCGTGCGGGATGTGCGCCGGCGCGATCGAGCGGTCCGGGCTCGGCCGGGTCGTCTACGCGCTGTCGACCGAGCAGTTCCTCACCCTGCGGCCCCCGGTCACCTGGGGCGGCCACAAGCTCGACGGCCCCGCGTTGTTCGACGAGGCCCGCGTCCCGGTCGAGGGGTACTACCGGTAGCGGCCGACAGCCCCGGAACCGGTACTGGCGAGCGTTGCGCCAACCGAGCACGATCCGGGCCCCGGGGTAACGGGCGCCATCCTCCGGACGACCTCCTTCGCACGAACGGACCCGCCGATCGTGCCGACCGGAGGTGTCCTGATGACCGACCTGTACCAACCGGATCCCGGCGCACCATCGGCCGCACCGGCTCGGCCCAGGTGCCGGACCAGCCCCTGGCGCCTGGTTCTCGCGGCCGCGGGCGGCGCGGCGCTGGTCGGCGCGTTGTGGGCCGGTCTCGGCCTGGCCGGTTCCGGCGGTCCCGCGGGCCCGTCCGGGGACACGTTCGACCTGCGCGGCACCTTCACGTTGACCAGCGGCGGGGACGGCTTCGGCACGTGCGTCGGCTCCGGCGGTTACGCGGACATCGCCGGTGGCGCCGCGGTCACGGTCTACAACGCCGCCGGCAGCGTGCTCTCCCGGGGCGCGCTCGGCACCGGACGGCCGGCGGGCATGGGCACCTGCGTGTTCTCCCTGTCCGCGCAGAGCGTCCCCGCTGGCGAGCAGATCTACCTGGTCGAGGTCGCCCACCGCGGCCGGACCATGGTGACGCCGCAGGACGCGCGCGACGGCAACGTCGCGCTCAGCCTGGGTGGCTGATCAGTAGTCCTTGAAGCCCTTCCCGGTCTTCCGCCCCAGCCGGCCGGCGGTGACCAAGTGCTCCAGCAGCGGCGCCGGTGCGAAGCCTTCTTCGCGGAACTCGTTGTAGAGCGTGCGCTGGATGGCCAGGGAGACGTCGAGGCCGACGACGTCCAGCAGCTCGAACGGGCCCATCGGCAGGCCGCAGCCGACCTTCATCGCCGTGTCGATGTCGTCGGCGCCGGCGTAGTGCGCCTCCAGCATCTTCACGGCGTCGTTGAGGTAGGGGAACAACAGCGCGTTGACGATGAAGCCCGCCCGGTCGCCGCAGTGGACGGCGTGCTTGCCGACCGCCTGGCAGACCGCGCTCGCCGTGGCGACGACGTCCGGGGCCGTGGCGATCGTCGACACGACCTCCACCAGCTTCATCACCGGGGCCGGGTTGAAGAAGTGGAGACCGACCACATCACCCGGCCGCGAAGTCGCCGCGGCGCACTCGATCACCGGCAGGGAGGACGTCGTCGTGGCCAGGACGGCGCCGGGGCGGACGACCTCGTCCAAGGCCGCGAACACCGCCTGCTTCACCGAAAGTTCCTCGGCCACCGCCTCGACGACCAGGTCGACGTCGGCCAGGGCGTCGAAGTCGGTGACCGGGGTGATCCTCCCCAAGGCCAGCGCCGCGTCCTCTTCGGACAGCCTGCCCTTCACCACGGCCTTGTCGAGCGACTTCTTCACCTTCGCCACGGAAGCCTGGGCCTTCTCCAGGCTCCGGGCCCGCAGCACGACGTCGAGGCCGCGCTTCGCGAAGACCTCCGCGATGCCGGTGGCCATCGTGCCGGTGCCGACCACGCCGACCTTCGCGACCGGCCGCGGCGCGACACCGTCCACAGTGGACGTCGCCGTGGCGTCCGCGACCACGTTCGGCGAGTCCGGCGCGTCGTAGGTGTAGAAGCCGCGGCCGGTCTTGCGGCCGAGCAGGCCCGCGGTGATCATCTGCTTGAGCAGCGGCGCCGGCGCGTGCAGCCGGTTGCGGGACTGGTGGTACATCGTGTCGAGGATCTCGTTCGCGGTGTCCAGCCCGATCAGGTCGAGCAGCGCGAGCGGGCCCATCGGGTAGCCGCAGCCGAAGCGCATCGCGGCGTCGAGGTCCTCGCGCGTGGCGTAGCGCTGCTCGTACATCCGCACCGCGTGGTTCAGGTAGCCGAACAGCAGCGCGTTCGCGATGAACCCGGCCCGGTCGCCGATCACCACCGGCACCTTGCCCAGCCGCTCGGCGAACGCGACGACGTCGGTGACCACCTCCGGCTCGGTGACCACGGTCTTCACGATCTCGACGAGCTTCTGCACCGGCGCCGGGTTGAAGAAGTGCATGCCGACGACCTTGCCGGGGCGCGCGGTGTGCACGCCGATCTCGGTGATCGAGAGCGAGGACGTGTTGGACGCGAACACGACCTCCGGCCGGGTGACCTTGTCCAGCTGCGTGAAGACGTCGGCCTTGGCCGCCAGGCTCTCCGGGATCGCCTCGACCACGAGGTCCACTTCGGACAGATCCGAGAGCGTGGTGCTGTACCGGATCCGGCCCAGCAAGGCCTCGCGGCCGGCTTCGTCGAGCTTTCCGCCGGACAGGGCGCGCTCGGTCGAGTGCTCCAGGTGCCCCCGGCCGCGCGCGACGCCCGTCTCGTCCAGCTCGACCGTGATGACGTCGAGGCCGCTGCGCGCGAGCACTTCGGCGATACCGGCCCCCATCGTGCCGAGGCCGACCACTCCGACTGTCGAGATGTCCCGCGCCATCGAGGCCTCCAGTGATGTTACTCGCCGGTAATTGCCCCGATACTGCCACGCGCCGCCTTCTGAAGCCCAGACGGAATCGAGTCAGAACGGCGTTTGTCACCCGGTCGGCAACGCGGGCTCACTCGCCGAAATTGCCCTCCACCAGCTCTTTCGCCTTGGCCAGCGCCTCGGACGCCTGCGGGCCGCTCGCCCGGACACGGATCCGGTCACCTTGCCGGGCACCGAGCGACATCAAGGCCAGCACGCTGTGCCCGTCGGCCTCCTGCTCGCCGAGGCCCACCTTCACCTCGGCGTCGAACGCGCTCAGCGTGCGCACCAGCACCGCGGCCGGCCGCGCGTGCAGGCCGACCTCGTTGTGCAGCTCCAGCTCGATCTCGTCACCACCACCCCCGCCGGTGACCGGCGGAGCGGGCATCAGGTCCTCGGGCATCCCGGCCGCCGCGGCGGCCTCCGCCACCGCCTTGCGGTCCCCGCCGGCCTGCGCGGCGACGGCCGCCGCGATCGCGCCCTCGACCAGCGGGCCGTCCGCGACGAGGGCGGCCGACGGGTCGGCCAGCGACTCGACGGCCAGCTCGGCGGTCATCTGGGCGCTGCCGAGGTCGTAGAGCAGCACCACCCCGGCGCCGGAGTCGGCGCGCTGGGTGGCCGCGACGACCTCGTCGTAGTCCGTGCCGATCCCGCCGTCGGCGAGGCCGCCGGCCGGCAGGATCGTGACGTCCGGGGCCATCTGGGCGGCCAGTTCGGCGAGGCCTTCCGCGAGCTTCCCGCTGTGCGACACGAGCACGATGCCGACGCTCACCGGGCGGCTCCCGCGAACGCCCGCAGCAGCAGGGCCGACGAGCGCGCGCCCGGGTCCAGGTGGCCCACCGCCCGCTCGCCGAGGTAGGACGCCCGGCCCTTGCGCGGCACCAGGTCCACTGTGGACTCGGCGCCGCGGTCGGCGGCGTCGGCGGCCGCGGTCAGCACCGCGGCGACGTCCCCGCCGTCCTCGGCCGCCTTCTCCGCGGCCGAAAGCGCGGGGATCAGGGCGTCGACCATCGTCGCGTCGCCGGCCACGGCCTTCCCGCGGGCCTGGACGCCTTCGAGCCCGGCGCGCAGCGCGTCGAGCAGCGCCGGGACGTCGAGCTCGGCGGTCGTGCCCAGCTTGGCCGAGGCACGCAGGAAAGCCGTGCCGTACAACGGGCCGGCCGCGCCGCCGACCTTGGAGATCAGCGTCGTCGCGACGAGCTTCAGCACCCCGCCCGGGGTGTCCGGCTCGGCGGCGTCGAGGGCCGCGACGACGGCCGTGAAGCCGCGGTTCAGGTTCTCGCCGTGGTCGCCGTCGCCGATCGCGCGGTCGAGCTCGATCAGCTCGGCCCGGTGTTCGGCGACGACCGCCGCGGCGGCGCGCACGGCCGCCGCGACCCCTTCGGACTTGCAGGTCATCAGAGCCCCCACCGCAGGGCCGCGGTGTTGACCGGCGCGTCCCACAGCTCCGTCAGCTCGTCGTCCAGTTTGAGCAACGTCAGACTCATCCCCTGCATCTCGAGGCTGGTGATGTACGGCCCGACCAGCCGGCGTTCGACCACGATCCCACGCTCGGCCAGCAGCCGCTCGGCGATGCCGTGGGCCAGGTAGAGCTCGACCAGCGGGGTGCCGCCCATCGAGTTGGTGAACAGCAGCACGCGGTCCCCGGAGGCGAACGGCAGGTCCGAGACGATCGCCTCGACCATGCGCGCGACCAGCGCGTCCGCCGGTTCGAGCGGGATCCGCTCGCGGCCGGGCTCACCGTGGATGCCGATGCCGAACTCGATCTCGTCGTCGGCGAGCTCGAAGCTGGGGGTGCCGGCGTGCGGCACGGTCGGCGCGGTCAGCGCGACGCCGATCGAGCGCACCTGGCCGATCACCTTCTCCGCCAGCGCGGTCACCGCGTCGAGCGAGTCGCCGCGCTCGGCGGCCGCGCCGGTGATCTTCTCCAGCAGCACCGTGCCGCCGACCCCGCGGCGGCCGGCGGTGAACGTCGAGTCCTTGACCGCGACGTCGTCGTCGATCACGACGCTGCGCACCTCGAGGCCCTCGGCGGCGGCCAGCTCGGCGGCGGTCTCGAAGTTGAGCACGTCACCGGTGTAGTTCTTCACGATCAGCAGGGCCCCGGCGTCACCCGTGGTCGCGGTGACGGCGGCCTGCACGGCGTCCGGGGTGGGCGAGGTGAACACCGCGCCCGGGACGGCGGCGGCGAGCATGCCCAGGCCGACGAAGCCGCCGTGCAGCGGCTCGTGCCCGGACCCGCCGCCGGAGATGACGGCGACCTTGCCCGCGACCGGGGCGTCGGCCCGGACCACGACGTCCGGATCCTCCTGGACGCGGAGGATGTCGGCGTGCGCGGCGGCGAGGCCCCGCAGCGACTCCACGACCACGTTCGCCGGATCGTTGATGATCTTCTTCACGGCAACCTCCGGCACATCAGCGGGTGGGTGCCCTCTTCCTACATCTCCGCGCGGCCGTACGCCAGGTCAGGGTTTCGGGAGCAAGGTGACGACGTTCTTCGCGACGGTGACCGCCTTGCCGCACGGGTCGTCCGTGTCCGGTTTGGCGTCGTAGTTCTGGTAGCGCACCTGGGCCAGTTCGACGTCGTCGCCCTGCCACGGCCGGTGCTGCCACTCCACGTCGCACTGCGACGAGCCCGACGTGCCCTTCTTCTGGAAGCCGGTGATCCCGCCACCGAGGTCCACCTTGGAGTAACCGTCGCCCACGATCGGGGGCAGGCCCGGCAGGAACCCGACCGTCACCGTCGCGGAGGCGGCCTTGGCCTTCCAATCGCAGGCGTGCAGGCCCGAGGGCGCCGGCTTCGCGGACGGCGCGGCCGAGGCGACCACAGAGGACTCCGCCATCGCGCACGGGTCGGCGGTCAGCAGCGTGCCCGGCGGCGTGGAGTACTTCTCCGGCGAGCTGTGCAGCTTCTGCACGACGGCGTCCATCAGCGTCTGCCCGGGACGGCAGGGATCACCCGGGTAGGCGACCGTCAGGGTGATGGCCGTGTCCGGGTTCAGCGCCGTCATCGCCGCGACCGTGCAGTCCGAGTCGTCGGTCTTGTCGACGCGCAGCGGCAGCCCGCCGACCAGACCGGTCGTCTTGTCCGCGTGCGGCAGCAGGGTGTTGCCGATCTCGAAGTCGAGCCGGATCTCCTTGCCGCCGGGGTCCTTCACCTTGTTGGTGCAGCGGTCGTAGGCGATCGACGACGGCGTCGGGTCCTCCTCGACCGTGCCGAGGCCGAGCGCGCCGAGGGCGTCCTTGGTCAGGAACTGGCACGGCTTGATCGTGCGCAGGGCGCCGGTGGCCACCGCGGCGTCGGTGATCGGGCCGTCGGTGGCCGGGCCCGAGCCGGCCCCCGCGGGCACCGTCGTCCGCGCGAAGTTGGACCGGCCGAGGTCCTGCCCGCACGCGGTCAGCGTCAGCGTGAGGGCGGTGACCAGCAGGAACAACTTCGGGAGACGGCGGTGTCGAACATCAGGGAGCACGCGATGCACGGTAGCGGCAGCAGCGCGCCGCTGTCCGGACAACCCGGCTATTCGCCCGCCGCCGGGGTCGTGTCGGTGGTCTCTTCGGTCTCGGTCTCGGCCGGCACGACCAGCGGCCGGACCTGCGCCCAGGTGAAGAACAGCGCGGCGACCACCAGCATGCCGATGCCGGCCCACAGGTTGATGTTCACCCCGGCCGCCTTCTGCAGCTCGGCGTCGGACGTGAACCCGATGCCCAGCACCGTGAGGATGACGCCGTAGACGCCGATCAGCAGGGCGATGATCAGCCGGATGTCGAAAGCGCCCGCCTTCTTCGGCCGCGCGCCGGACTCGGTAGCCATAACGGGGACCTCCTAGAAGATGACGTTGAGGGCGATGGTCAGGATGAGCACGATGCCCGCGAGCAGGCCCGGCTTGCGGTACCAGCCCGCGTTCTCGCCGGTGTTGTCGTGCTGCCGCGTCGCCTTCGGCGTCAGCGAGTAGACGAGACCCACCAGCTCTTCGTCCGGCTTCGGCTTGGTCGCCAGCGAGACCACGACGCTCACCACGATGTCGACGACGAACGCGGTACCGGCGGCCACGAAGCTGGTGCCCTGGCCGCTCAGGCCGATCACCCCGGCCTGCGACAGGCCCCAGACGGTGATCGCGGACGCGGTGCCGAGCAGCAGGCCGCTCCAGCCGGCGTGCGGCGTCATCCGCTTCCAGAACATGCCCAGGATGAACGTCGCGAACAGCGGCGCGTTGAAGAACGAGAACAGGTCCTGCAGGTAGTCCAGGATGTTGCCGGAGTTCGAGGCGATGAACGCGGTGCCGATCGCGAGGACCGTGCCGACCGACGTGACGATGCGTCCGAGACGCAGGTAGTAGCCGTCCGGCTTGTCCTTCTTGACGTACGTCTGCCAGATGTCGTACGTGAAGACCGTGTTGAACGAGCTGAGGTTCGCGGCCATGCCGGCCATGAACGAGGCCAGCAGGCCGGCGATCGCGATGCCGAGCATGCCGTTGGGCAGCAGGTCGCGCATCAGCAGCAGGAGCGCGTTGTTGAAGGTGACGCCGCTTTCCGCGGTGCCGCCGTCGAGCAGGACCTGCTTGTCCTTGACGTACTCGGACACGGTGACCGCGGCGATCATGCCGGGGATGATCACGATGAACGGGACCAGCATCTTCGGGAACGCGCCGATGATCGGCGTGCGCCGCGCGGCGGACATGCTCTTCGACGCCATCGCGCGCTGCACCTCGACGAAGTTCGTCGTCCAGTAGCCGAACGAGAGCACGAAGCCCAGACCGAACACGATGCCGAGGATCGAGAGGATGTTGTTGCCGAAGCCCGTCAGGTTGTCACCGGGCCACGAGTGCAGCTGCGCGGTGCCGCCCGGGCTGCCGGTGACCTTGTCGACCAGGCCCTGCCAGCCGCCGACCTTCACCAGGCCGATGATCGTCAGCGGGACCAGCGCGATCACGATCACGAAGAACTGCAGGACCTCGTTGTAGATCGCGGCGGAGAGGCCGCCGAGCGCGGTGTAGGAGAGCACGATCACGGCGGCGATGATGATCGACACCCAGATCGGCCAGCCCAGCAGCAGGTTCACGACGCTGGCCAGCAGGAACAGGTTCGCGCCGGCGATCAGGATCTGAGCGGCGGCGAAGCTGATGCCGTTGAGCAGGTGGGCCGGCTTGCCGAAGCGGCGGCGCATGAACTCCGGGACGCTGCGGACCTTCGAGCCGTAGTAGAACGGCATCATCACGATGCCGAGGAACAGCATCGCCGGGATCGCGCCGATCCAGAAGTAGTGCACGGTCGGCAGGCCGTACTGGGCGCCGTTGGCCGACATGCCCATGACCTCGACCGCGCCGAGGTTCGCGGAGATGAACGCCAGGCCGGTCACCCAGGCGGGTAGCGAACGGCCCGACAGGAAGAAGTCGAGACTGCTCGACACCTGCCTCCGGGCCAGGTACCCGATGCCGAGCACCAGGACGAAGTAGAACGCCAGCTCGATGTAGTCGATCGCGTTGGCGTCGAGTCGCAGGTTCGCATCGGCGAGAAGCACCCGACCCACCTCCCGGCTGTACTTTCAAACTGGACAAGAACCGACAGGAATCACCACTGTCCTGTCGGATCCGGACAGTACTGCATGGTTTCCGGGTCGGCACGCTGAGCTGTCCATTGTGCACAGAGGGCGCGTTTCCCGGTCTCTGACCAGTGGAAACGCGCCCTCGACGCCGCGGGAGCGACTCAGTTGGGGATCATCGATCGGTCGGGACGGCGATCTCACCCTCCTCGTCGATCAGCCGGGCGAGCACGTCGTCGGGCAGGTAGGTGCGGTGCGGGTACTCCGGCCCCCACGAGTTGAGCAGCGGCACCGCGCCGAGCTCGTCGGCCCGCGGGTTGCCGAGGACGGCGTGCACGTCGTCGACCGACTTGGCCCAGCGGAAGGCCGCGATGCCCTGCTTGGCGTCGGGGACGTACTTCTCCCGCGCCTCCCAGTCGTCGTTCTTGTACGAGTCGTCCCAGAGGACGTGGCCGGCGTCCTTGAGCACCTCGGCGCCGGCGCGGACGGAGGTGCCGTTGTCGTCACCGGGGTTGGTCTCGGGCCATTCGTCGCCCTTCTTGGCCGCGTCCCAGAGCCAGCGGGCGGTGTACTCGCCGCCGTTGAACAGCGACATGCACCGCGACCAGCCGAAGCCGACGCAGGCGCCTTCCGCGCCCTGGTCGTAGAAGGCGTAGTTGGCGTCGGTGTCCGGGGTACCGCCCGGTTCGAGGCAGACGCAGTGCCCGCCGCGGATCCGGCCGAGCGCGTCGGCGCCCGCCTTCGCGATGAAGAACTCGCCGGACTTCTCGTCCTGCTCCGGCGTGTCGAAAGCGGAGTACCAGTTGACCCCGATGACGACGGGCGACCGCGTCGGCCGGTCGTCGTCGGCGAGCGCCGACAACGGATACCGTTCGACGTGCTCCCAGTCGTCCGGAATGAACCGGCCCAGCCGCGGGTCGAGCGGATCGGAACCGAGCGGGCGATAACGCATGACTTCCTCCTCCGTGCAGGCGAAACGCGCGCACATCGACCGGAGGACATGCGCACACCGAGCTCAAAGGCGGAAACAAACGTTGGCACGACGAAGAAAGACGGCCGAGCGCACCACCCTCCGGCCACACCGGACGTACCGGCGGAACCCCTCGAATCGAGTATCCCACGAGCCGGACTCAATGGATCCGCACCTCACCCGAACAGCGCATTAAGATAAGACGGATGAAATGATCGGCCCACCGCAACGCGCGCTATCCGGTCAACAATTCCCCGGCCGGAGTAATGGCCACCGAATCAGATACACGAATACGGCATCGATTCGGCATCACCGTGACAGCGGCGACGGGTGAAGCGACTCAGGTGCGTCTTCCCGCCACCGGACCGCCCGGAGGAAACGTCCCTTCACGGCCTGTCCGCTCACGTGGAAACCCGGTACGGGCGCAACGACCGGGTGACCGTCCCGCGTGTGCTGTTCCTCGGTGTGCTCGCGCCGGCCGCGAGTTCGCCGATCTGCTGAACGAACAAGTCGCCACCGGCCCTCAGCCTGCAAGGGCGAAGAACAACCGGCACTCGAACGGCTCGACGTGAACTGTGGTGAAGGTGGCTCAGGAAGTCATCCGGCGGAAGCGCGGCACCGGACCGTCCGGCGTCTCGACCGTCTCGGTGAACATCGCTTCCGGGCGCACCCACAGGCCCCGCTCGCCGTAGAGCGCGCGGTACACGACCAGTTGTTCCTCGGTCTCGCTGTGCGACGCGACGCCGAGCACCTCGTACTCGTGGCCCTTGTAGTGGACGTAGCGGCCGGGCTGCACCACTCAGAACAGCCGGAACTCGTCGGACTCGATGCCGCGCAGCTCGTCGTAGTCCAGGGTCAGGCAGCGGATCCCGCGGTCCTCCGCCAGCGTGCGCGCCTGCGGCTTGATGATCTGGGCCGCGAACACGCCCTGCACCGGGGCCAGCAGCGGGTCGCGGTTCAGCAGCTCCAGGTAGCGCGTCAGCTGCTCGACGCCGTCGATCTCGCCGCGGCGCTTGATCTCCACCGCCACCGACTTGCCGTCGGCGTCGCGGGCCATGATGTCGACCGGGCCGATCGGCGTGGGGAATTCGCGGCGGACCAGGGTGTAGCCGTCGCCGAGGGTCTTGATGTGCTCGGCCAGCAGGGCCTGCAGGTGCGCCTCGACGCCGTCCTTCTGCAGGCCCGGCTCCGCGCCCAGCGCCTGGGAGTAGTCGTGGAAGATCTCCTCGATCGAGATCACCAGCTTCTCGCCCTGCTTGTTCTCGACGATCCAGATCTTGCCGTCCTCGATCAGCCAGCAGGGCGGGCTCATCCAGTTCAACGGCTTGTACGCGCGGTCGTCGGAGTGGACCGACACCGAGCCGTCGGACTTCACGAGCAGCAGCCGGGTAGCCATCGGCAGGTGGGCGGTCAGCCGGCCGGCGTAGTCGACCTGGCACCGCGCGATCACGAGACGCACCCGAGGAGGGTAGGACAGGTCCGGGATACTGGTCTGGTGGACCCCATTCAGCGTGTCGCGTCCCGCGAGGTGTACCGGAACAATTGGATGACCGTCCGGGAGGACGAAATCCGCCGTCTCGACGGCTCGGCCGGCATCTACGGCGTGATCGACAAACCGGCGTACGCGCTCGTCATCGCCCAGGACGGCGACCGGTTCCGGCTGGTCGAGCAGTTCCGCTACCCGCTCGGCGAACGCCGCTGGGAGTTCCCGCAGGGCACCGCGCCCGACCTGGCCGACGTGCCGCCCGGCGAGCTCGCGGCCCGCGAGCTGCGCGAGGAGACCGGGCTGCGCGCCGGCACGATGGTGACGCTCGGCCGGCTCGACGTCGCGGCCGGGATGAGCAGCCAGCGCGGCTGGGTGTTCCTCGCCACCGAGCTCACCGAGGGCGAGCCCGAGCGCGAGATCGAGGAGCAGGACATGCGCAGCGCCTGGTTCACCCGCGCCGACGTCGAGAAGATGATCCTCACCGGCGAGATGACCGACGCGCAGTCGCTGGCCGCATGGACCCAGCTCATGCTGGCCGAGCGGTACCCGATCAGGTGACTCTCGCCGGGAAGCCGTGATCAGTCGGGCCAGGAGGGCTTGCGCTTCTCCAGGAACGCGGCCATGCCTTCGCGGGCGCCGGGCAGCTGCGACGCCGAGGCCATCACCTCCAGCGCGATCGCGTACGCGTCGGCCTCGGGCCGGTCCAGCTGGGCGTACAGCGTCACCTTGCCCATCGCCTTGCTCGCCCGGCTGCCCCGCGTCGCCCGCGCGAGCAGCTCCGCGACGGCGTCGTCGAGCTGCTCGTCCGGCACGACGCGGTTGACCAGGCCCCAGTCGAGCGCGGTCGGCGCGTCGACGACGTCGCCGGTCAGCGCCAGCTCCATCAGGCGCTTGCGGCCGATCGAGCGCGCCACCGGGACCGCCGGCGTGTGGCAGAACCAGCCGCCCTTGCCGCCCGGGAGCGCGAAACCCGCCGACTCGGCGGCGATGGCGAGGTCGCACGAGGCCACCAGCTGGCAGCCCGCGGCGGTGGCCAGGCCGTGCACCCGCGCGATGACGACCTGCGGCACCGACTGCATCGTGCGCATCAGGTCCGTGCACAGCGTCAGCAGCTCGCGCACGCCCATCAGGTCGCGCGCGGCGACGTCGCCGAAGTCGTGGCCGGCGGAGAACACCGGGCCGGCGCCGGCCAGCACGATGCCCGTCGCGTCGGACGTCCCGGCGTCGCGGAACGCGGCCAGCAGCTCGGCGAGGTGGTCCGCGGACAGCGAGTTGCGCCGTGCCGCGCGGTTCATGGTGATCGTGACGGTGTCGCCGTCGCGCTTGACCAGGATGTGCTCGTACTCGGTCATGCCCCGACGGTAACCCGTCGGAACGTGCGCCGGTAACTGTCCGGGCCGACGCCGACCTCGGCGCGCATCCGGCGCCGCAGGTTCGCCGCGGTGCCCAGGCCGGAGCGTTGCGCGACCCGTTCGACCGGCAGCTCGGTCGTCTCCAGCAATCGCTGCGCGTACCGGACGCGCTGGACGCGCAGCCAGCGTCCCGGCGTCACGCCGGTGGCCGCGGCGAACTCCCGGTGGAACGTCCGCTCGCTCATCCGCGCGTGCCCGACCAGGTCCTCGACGCCGATGTCGTCGCCGATCCGGGCCAGCGCCCAGTCCATTGTGGACGCCATGCCCGGCTGGGCGGTCGCCGGCGGCAGCGGGTTGTCGACGTACTGGCGCTGCCCGCCTTCGCGCGCCGGCGGCATCACCAGCCGGCGCGCGAGCGCGGCGGCGACGTCCGCGCCGTGGTCCCGGCGGACCAGGTAGAGGCAGAGGTCGAGGCCGCCGACGACGCCCGCCGAGGTCAGGACGCCGCCGTCGTCGGTGTAGAGCACGTCGCGCCGCAGGTCGGCGCGCGGCGCGGCGACGGTCAGGGCGTCGAAGTCGCGCCAGTGCGTGGTCGCCGCGCGGCCGTCGAGCAGGCCGGCGGCGGCCAGCGTGAACGCGCCCGAGCACAGCGCCGCCACCGTCGTCCCCGCGCGGTGCGCCCGCCGCAGGGCCGCGCCGGCGGCAGAAGGCACCGGAGCGAGCGGGTCGTCGCGGCCCGGCGCCAGCACGAGGTCGCAGCCGTCGAGCCCGGCCAGGCCGTGCGTGGCCGCGACGTCGCCGAACGGCGAGACGGCCGTGCGGACCCGGCCCGGGCTGCACAGCCGCAGGGTGAACGGGCCGATCCCGCTGTCGGTGCGGTCCTGGCCCCAGACCTCGCCGATCACCGCGAGGTCGAACATCCGGGTGCCGGGCAGGAGCAGGACGCCGATCGTGCGCATGGCAGAAAAGTACCGCATCGCGCGTCTTCTGCCACTCCCCCGGGCGGCACGGAACGGCGAAACTCGACGTCATGACCGAAACGGCACTCATCCTGATCGACGTCCAGCGCGGGTTCGACGAGCCCGTCTGGGGACCGCGCAACAACCCCGGCGCCGAAGCGAACATCAAGGCCCTGCTCGACGCGTGGCAGGAGCGGCGGCTGCCGGTCGTGCTGGTGCACCACGACTCGACGGGACCGAAGTCGTCGTTGCGGCCCGGCCAGCCGGGCAACGACTTCAAGCCCGAACTCGACGGCGCGCGCCCCGACCTGGTGTTCGGCAAGCGGGTCAACTCGGCGTTCATCGGCGACGTCGACCTCGACGCGTGGCTGCGCAAGCGCGGCATCACGAGCTTCGTGCTCGCCGGCATCCAGACGAACTTCTGCTGCGAGACCACCGCGCGGATGGGCGGAAACCTCGGCTACGACGTGACTTTCGCGCTCGACGCCACGTTCACGTTCGACCTGCCGGGCGTGGACGGCGACGTCGTCACCGCCGACGAGCTGTACCGCGTCACGGCGGCGAACCTGCACAACCAGTTCGCCACCGTCAAGTCCACGAAGGACATCCTGGCGGGCCTCAGCTGAGGCCGTGGCGCTCCCGGATGAGCGAGACGATGCCGTCCATGATGTCGGTCAGCTCGTAGTCCTTGGGCGTGAACACCCGTGCGATGCCGCG
Source organism: Amycolatopsis sp. NBC_01286 (assembly GCF_035982555.1). NCBI lineage: Bacteria > Bacillati > Actinomycetota > Actinomycetes > Pseudonocardiales > Pseudonocardiaceae > Amycolatopsis > Amycolatopsis sp. NBC_01286. The sequence continues at coordinate 4,072,907 of NZ_CP108428.1, read as the reverse complement.
TTCGGTGAGCAACGCGGCGTCGTCGGGCGGGATGATCCCGCCGACGATCACCGGCACGTCACCCGCGCCAGCGGCCCGCAGGCCGTCGACGACGTGCGGCACGACCTCGAGGTGCGAGCCGGACAGCACCGACAGCCCGACGACGTGCACGCCTTCCTGCACGGCGGCCGCGGTGATCTGCTCGGGCGTCAGCCGGATGCCCTGGTAGACGACCTCGAAGCCGACGTCGCGGGCGCGGACGGCGACCTGCTCGGCGCCGTTGGAGTGCCCGTCGAGCCCCGGCTTGCCGACCAGGATCCGCAGCCGCTCGCCCAGTTCCGCCTCGGTGGCGCGGACGCGGGCGCGCACCCGCTCGATCCCCGGGTCGCCGCCGCCCGCGGCGGTCGCGGAAACCCCGGTGGGCGCCCGGTATTCGCCGAACACCTCGCGCAGGGCGCCGGACCACTCGCCGGTGGTCACGCCGGCCCGCGCACAGTCCACAGTGGCCTCGAAGAGGTTCGCGGACGTCCGCGCGGTCTCCTTCAGCGTGGCCAGCGACCGCTCGACGGCGTCGCTGTCCCGCCGGCCGCGCCACTCCTCGAGCGCCGCGACGGCGTCCTTCTCGACGGCCGGATCGATCGTCTCGATCGCCTTCGCGCCCTCAGCCTGCAGCGGCGACGGCTCGGTCGTCGCGAACTTGTTGACCCCGACCAGCACCCGCTCGCCGTTCTCCATCCCGCGGCGGTACTCGGCCAGCGACCCGACCAGCTGCGACTTCATGTAACCGCTCTCGACCGCGGCGACCGCGCCGCCGACGTCCTGGACGCGGGCGATCTCCTCGCGCGCGCCGGCCATGATCTCGTCGACCTTGGCCTGGATGACGTGCGAGCCGTCGAAGATGTCCTCGTACTCCAGCAAGTCCGTCTCGAAGGCGAGCACCTGCTGCATCCGCAGCGCCCACTGCTGGTCCCACGGCCGGGGCAGGCCGAGCGCCTCGTTCCACGCCGGCAGCTGGATCGCGCGGGCCCGCGCGCCGCGGGAGAGCGACACCGCGAGCATCTCCAGCACGATCCGCTGGACGTTGTTCTCAGGCTGGGCCTCAGTGAGCCCGAGTGAGTTGACCTGGACGCCGTAACGCAACCGGCGTGCCTTCGGATCCGTTACGCCGTAACGATCCCGCGTGATCTCGTCCCAGAGCGCGGTGAACGCGCGCATCTTGGACATCTCCTCGACGAACCGGACGCCGGCGTTGACGAAGAACGAGATCCGCGCGACGACCTTGCCCATGTCGGCCGGGTCGACCTGCCCGGAGTCGCGGACGGCGTCGAGCACGGCGATCGCGGTGCACAGCGCGTAGGCGACCTCCTGCGTCGGCGTCGCGCCGGCTTCCTGCAGGTGGTAGCTGCAGATGTTGATCGGGTTCCACTTCGGCACGTGGTGCACGGTCCACGCGATCATGTCGGTGATCAGCCGCAGGCTCGGGCCCGGCGGGAAGATGTAGGTCCCGCGGGACAGGTACTCCTTGATGATGTCGTTCTGCGTGGTGCCGGTGAGCTTCGCGAGCACCTCGTCGACGTCCCGGCCCTCGGTTTCGGCCTGCTCGCGCGCCACGGAGACGTACAGCGCGAGCAGCCACATGGCCGGCGCGTTGATGGTCATCGACGTGTTGGCCTCGGCGAGCGGGATGCCGTCGAAGAGCCGCCGCATGTCGCCGATGTGCGACACGGGCACGCCGACCTTGCCGACCTCACCGCGGCTGAGCTGGTGGTCCGGGTCGTAGCCGGTCTGGGTCGGCAGGTCGAAGGCGACGGAGAGCCCGGTCTGCCCCTTGGCGAGGTTGCGCCGGTAGAGCTCGTTCGACGCGGCCGCGGAGGAGTGCCCCGCGTACGTGCGCATCACCCACGGGCGATCCCGCTCGTGGTCGGATGGGTACGGCACTGTGCACCTCCGGCGCTGGTCGACCCACAGAGTGTACCGGCCGGTAACTTATGCGGCGGAGTGGAATCGGACACGTCCGGGTGACGGCCGCGCTCAGCCGGCGGCCCACGGCCGGGCCTGGGCCTGCGCGATCAGGTCCCGGACGTACTCGGCGTCGGACAGGCCGACCAGCCGTACGGACCGAGCCAGGAACGCCCCCGGGTTCGCGGCCCCGGTCAACGACCCCAGCAGGCCGTCGGTGCTCCCGAAGGTGACGGCGCCGGCGCGCCCGGCCCGCACCACCGGCGGCGGCAACGCGCCCAGGTACGCCGAGGCGCGGATCCTGCCCGAGACGCGATCGGCCACCACGACCCGCCGGTCGGTCACGGCGTACACCGCGCGGCGCAGAGCCCGTTGCCGGATGACGATCGGGCCCCAGGCGACCGCGAGCCCGAACGCGGCGAAGATCGGCGAGACGATCAAGAACCGCGCGTGCCCGAACAGCGGGATCCCCAGTGTCAGAAACCCCCAGACCAGACCGAAGACCAGCCGGTACCAGTCTTGGCCGTCGAACGCGACGCGCCGCGGCCCGCCCGACCACAGCAGGCGTTCTCCCGGCATCAGCACGTTCATCGGCAGGTCCACCGTGGCCTCCACTCCCCCGTAAGCAGTGGGAACACGCACGCGTGGACCGGGTGGTTGCCTGTTCGGGTCAGAAGAGCGAGTCACCCGGTTCGCCGGCCGCCTGCTTGCGCCGGGCCTCGCCGATCGCCTCGACGAACAGGGCGCGTACTCGCTCCGGTTCGGCGATGCCCGTCAGCACGATCGGGAGGGGCACGGCCTTGATCCGGTGGGCGCCGTAGCGCGCCGCGGCCACGAGACGCGGGTCGGCCGGGCCGAAGGTGATCGTCCCCGCGCCGCCGCGCTCCGGCACGACGACCGGCACGTCCAGCTCGGTGAGGGGCTGGGTCCGCGTGCGCCGCCACACGGCACCGGCGTCGACGACCAGCCGGCGGTCGGTGAGCACGTAGGTCAGGCGCCTGAGCTGCACGGCCCGCAAGCCGAAGTGGAAGAGCAGCAAACCACCGCAGCCGATCATCGCCAGGAGCGCGTGTGGTCTTTCGGCGGCGGCCTGGTCCGCCGCGAAGTACCCCACGACCGCGAGCACCACGGCCCCGACGAGCACGGCGTTGTGGTCGTGGCGGTTCAAGAGCGGCCGGTGGACCGGCTTTCCCGTCCACAGCACCTGTTCACCCGTGTAGGCCTGCACACCTGAGGCACGCTCCGGCGGGTGTCCGGGTTGCCCGTCAGGCGGCCGAACTGTCCGGTTCCGGCGGGGCCTGGCGGCTCTTCGCCTCGTCGATGGCCTTGGTCAGCAGGTCGCGGACGCGCTTGGGTTCGCCGACGCCCATCAGCGTCACCGAGCCGGGCTCGGGGAAGGCGAAGGTGCCCGTGCTCGACCGACCGGGCTTGAGGACCGGCGCCGACAGGCCGGCCAGTTCGCTGGAGCGTTCCTTCTGCCGGAACAGGCCCGAGCGCGCGATGATCCGGCTGTCCGTCACGGCATACGTCGTCCGGCCGAGTGCGAGGTAGCGGACGGCGGACCGGCCGACCGCGCCGTACAAGCCGGCCACCAGCACGACCAGCCCGGCGAGCATGCCCGCGCCTTCGGGTCGCTGCGTGAGGAGGAACCACAGCGCGGCCGCGGTGACGACGAGCCCGGCGGGGGCGATCACCCCGTCCGCGGCGACGTAGAACGGGCGCTGGACCGGCTCGCCCGCCCAGAGCACGCGCTCACCGGGTAGAAGATCGATTTCCCCTGCTGACATGGCCGAACACTACTCTGCCGGGGTGTCCGGCGCCGCATGCCGAGCGCGCTGTACGTGCGCGAACACCCTCTGTGCGTGGTCGATCTCGCGGAGCCTGAGATCGGGTTCGGCGTAGCGGTCGATGTGGACGACCCGGTGCCGGCGCCGACCTTCGGCGCCGGCGAAGGTGATCGTGCCGGCGAACTTGCCCTCTTCGTCGCTGTGGACGACGATCCGTTGATCGGTCGCGAAGTTACTCGACCAGATCGGCGTGCCGCCGCCGCGAGTATTCGGACCAGCCACCCGACACGAGGCCGAACACGGCCAGCACGGCGGCGAACGTCGTCTGGCCGAGGCTCACGAACGACGACCGCGGCGACCCAGCCAGCACCGCCTTGTTCCGCTCTTCGGGCGGTTCGGGTCGCGGCGAACACTGCCACAGCAGGTTTTCGCCGGCTTGAAGCCTCAGTTCCCCCCGGTACATACGGACAAACTACGCGCCGGACGCTGTGACGGAAATCCGCGAGACCGGACCGAGATCCGTCGGTTAGCGTGGGTAGCCGTGACGTGGAGTGTGTACGGGAGTTACCTGCTCATCGTGGTCCTGATCGTGCTCGCGCCGGGGCCGGACACGATGGTGATGCTGAAGAACGCGCTGTCCGGCGGCTTCCGGGGCGGGCTGCTCGCGTCGCTCGGGATCCTCACCGGGAACGTCGTGCAAGGCAGCGCCGCCGCGCTCGGGCTCGGCGTGCTCATCGCGAAGTCGCAGCCGGTGTTCCTCGCCCTCAAGTGGGTCGGCGCGGCCTACCTCGTCTTCCTCGGCTTCCAGGCGTTGCGCGGCGCGTTCCGCGGGCACTACGACGTCGTCGAGCAGACGCAGCAACGCCGTCGCGGCGGGGGTTTCCGCCGGTTCCGCGAGGGGTTGCTCTCCAACGTCACCAACCCGAAGGTGCTGGTGCTGTACCTGTCGGTGCTGCCGCAGTTCCTCGACCCCGGGCACACGACGACGTGGGACGCGCTCGCGCTGGCCTACACCACCGCCGTGATCGGCGGGCTGTGGTTGCTGGTGCTGCTGGTGTTCGTGCACCGCGTGCGCGCGTGGCTGGGCCGTCGCCGGGTCCGCCGGACGCTCGACGGCGTCACCGGCACCGCGCTGGTCGGGTTCGGCGCCGCCCTCGCCCTGGAGTCCTGATGACGTGGAGCACCTACGCCGGGTTCGCGGCGATGATGGCGTTGCTGGCAATGATGCCGGGCCCGGACACCATGGTGGTGCTGAAGAACGCGCTCACCGGCGGCGCGCGCGGCGGCGGCTGGGCGTGCGGCGGCATCAGCGTCGCGAACTTCCTGCAGGGCACGGCGGCCGCGCTCGGGCTGGGCGCGGTGATCACCCGCTACCAGCCGGTGTTCGTGACGGTGAAGTGGCTCGGCGCGGCCTACCTGGTGTACCTGGGCGTCCAGGCCCTGCGCGGCGCCTGGCGCGGAGACTACGAAGCGCTCGACGACGTCCGCCGGGCGCGCGCGTCCCGCGCCCGGCGGTTCCGCGAAGGGTTCCTCTCCAACATCACCAACCCCAAGGTGATCGTGCTGTACCTATCGGTGCTGCCGCAGTTCCTGACCCCGGGCGTGACGGACCAGGGCGACGCGCTGCTGCTGGCGTACACGGTCGCCGCCCTGGGCGTGGTGTGGCAGGTGCTGCTGCTCTTGTTCGTGCACCGGGTGCGCGGCTGGTTGCAGCAGCGGAAGGTGCGCCGCGCCATGGACGGCGTCACCGGAACGGCACTGCTCGGCTTCGGCGCGGCGCTGGCCCTCGAAGGCTGACGTCGCCCGCTCCCGGGGGCGAGTTTGCCTACCCCCAGGGCGATGCTTTCGTCGCCTGCTCCTCCCCGGGCGACGCTTCCGTCGCCTGCCCCTGGGGCGACGCTTTCGCCGCCCGCTCCCGGGCTGACGCGACCTCGCCTGCCCCTGGGCGAGGCTTTCGTCGCCCCGGGGCAAGGCTTTCCGAGACCCCGTTCCGGCCACCGCGCGAGCCGGGTCCAAGCCTTGTCCACAGGCCTCGCCCGATGTGGACAACTCCGCGCGAAAACCGCTTCACGGCCGGTCCGGTCGGTCCCCGCCGATAGACTGGACTTGGGCACGCCCCCCTGGAGGAGGGTGGGGGCGGGCCTGGGGGCCGTGGCTCGAAGGGCGTCGTGACAGCCGCGGCCGGCGGGACCGCATTCCGGGATCCGGCGACAACCGCCGCCGTGCGTCCTAGCCTCGGTGGCATGACCTGGGGAACCTACGGCACCTACCTGCTCTTCGTCCTTCTCGTGCTCGTCGTGCCCGGGCCGGATACCGCGCTGGTACTCAAGAACTCGCTCGCCGGCGGGCGGCGGGGCGGGGTGCTGACCGCGCTCGGCATCGGGTCCGGGAACCTCGCGCAAGGTCTGGCCGCCGCGCTCGGGTTGAGTGCCGTGATCGTCCGGTCCGAACCCGTTTTCGAAGCTCTGCGCTGGGCCGGTGCCGGCTACCTCGGTTATCTCGGCGTCAAAGCGCTCGTCGCCGCGTGGCGGGGGGACTACCGGGCTCTCGCCGCCGGCGCGCCCCGCGGTGGGCGGCGGTGGCGTGAGGGCTTTCTCTGCAACCTCACCAACCCGAAGGTCCTTGTCTTCTACCTCTCGATGCTGCCGCAGTTCCTCACGCCGGACTCGACCGTCGCCGAAGCGCTAGTGCTCGCCGGGACCGTCGGGGTGCTCGCGACGCTGTGGCAGCTCGTCATCGTCGCCGGGGTGCACCGGATTCGCGCGTGGCTGCTGCGGCGCCGGGTCCGCCGCACCCTCGACGGTGTCACCGGCGCCGCGCTGCTCGGTTTCGGGGCCGCGCTCGCCGTCGAAAGCTAGAGCGTGCGGTCCAGCCAGTCGTAGACGCGGCCGGTCGCGAGCCGCTGGGCGCCGACGTGGCAGTGGGCGTCCGCGCCTTCCTCCGCCGTGAACGTCAGCAACGTCTTCGGCGCCGTCACGTGGTCGTACAGCCGGCGCGGCTCGGATTCCGTCTCACCGGCGAAGAACAGGTCGTCCGCCGCTTCGCAGATCAGCGTCGGGCACGTGATCTTCTCCGCGATGCCGCCTTCGAGCGTGTACTCGAGGTACTTCGCGACGAACTCTCGGTCCGTCGCCGCGCCCAGGACGTACCGGCCGTGGTCGCACGCCCAGCGCAGGGTCGAGCTGGCCTGCCGGCCGGCGGCGAGCAGCGCGTCGAACTCCTCGTCGTGCTCGGCGTTCGCGCGGCGGACGATCTCGTCGCGGTCCCACGGCAGCATCGACGTCACCGCGGAGCCCGCGTCGTAGACGCCGTCGACCGCGATCACCGCCGCCAGCCGCGGCTCGAACGCCGCCGCGCGCGGCGCGAGCTCGCCGCCCAGACTGACGCCCAGCAACGCGATCCGCGCCGGGTCGACGCCGTCGAGGCCGAGCACGAAGTCCACCACCGGCGTGACGACGTGCTCCCAGTCCGGCCGGAACACGAGCTTGTCGCGGTGCATCGCGCTCGGCTGGCCGGGGCCGTCGAAGGTCAGGACGTGGTAGCCGCGCTCGGCGCCGGACGCCGCGCCGAAGAAGTGGAGTTCCTCGGCGCTGCCGTCGAAACCGCTGTGCATCACCAAGACCGGCTTCGGCCCGGCGCCGGGCGCGCGGTAGAAGTAGCCCTGCAACACCGTGCCTTCGTACGGGATTTCGACCGGCTCGGCGACGCCCGCGCGCCGGAAGCACTCGACGCTGCGGTCGTACGCCGCCGCGATCCGCGGGTCCGCCGGGTCGCCGTGCAGGAAGAAGTCCGCCGAGAAGTAGTACGTCGACGCGCGCAGCAGCAGGTCCCGCGCGGTGACCGGGCTCGCGTCGGCCGCTTCGGCGTACAGCCGGTCGGCCAGGGCGCGGTAGGCGTCGTGCCAGCTGTCGTAGTCCCCCGGCGTCACGGTCGACGCCGCCGCGAGCACCTCGCCGAAGTCCGAACCGCCGTAGGCCGCGTGGCCGAACAGGCGCAGGGTCTCGAACCAGAACTGCGGGTCCTCGGTGAACATGAGCTGCTTCATCGGATTTCCTCCATCACAAAGGTGCGGAACGAACGAGCGGGCCGGCCGGTGACCTCTTCGACGGCCGGGGTGACGCGGTCTTCGGTGCCGCGGCGGATGTCCTCGTCGAGCGCGGCGAGAACGGCGGCGAACTCGGCGGGAATCCCGGACGCGGTAACCAAAGCGGCGAACTCGGCGGTGCTCACCGCGCGATGCCGCACCGGACGTCCGGTGTGCGCGGCGACGATCTCGGCGGCTTCGGCGTAGCTCACCGCCGAAGGGCCGGTGAGCACGTGTTCGGTGTTGTGCGGTTCGGCGTCGGTCAGCGCGCGGACGGCGACCGCCGCGATGTCGCCGGCGTCGACGAACGCCACCCGGCCGTCCCCGGTGGCGGTGACGATCTCGCCGTCCCGCACGCCCTGGGCGACCAGGTGCTCGCCGGTGAAGTTCTGCATGAACCACGACGGCTTCAGCACGGTCCATTCCGGCGCGGTGCGCACCAGGCGCTGCAGCTCGCCGAGCCCGGGCGAGTCCGCGGTGACGGCCGATGAGCTGAGCAGCACGACCCGCCGGACGCCGGCGTCGAGCGCGTCCGCCAGGAACGGCTCGACGAGCCGCGCGGGCTCGGCCTCGCCGATCGGGGCGAGCAGGTACACGGCGGAAACGTCGTGCAGCGCGGCCACCTGCGAGCCGCGGTCGGTCCAGTCGAAGCGCACCTGACCGGGCTCGCGCACCTGGCGCGTGGCGGCCCGCGCTGTGACGCCGAGGGCGCGCAGGCCCGCGACGACCCGGCCGCCGGTGGTGCCGGTGCCGCCGAGGACCAGGACGTCAGCCACGGTCGCTCCCGGCGAACGCCGCCGTCAGCTCGTCGACGCCGCCCATCAGCTCGGCCGCGGCGAGCGGGCTCCAGTAGTCGCGGTAGCGCCGGATCTCGCCGTCTTCGACCGTCAGCACGGCGATGTAGGACAGCTCGTACGGCTTCTGCGACGCGACGACGACACCGGCCGCGGTCATCTCCACGACCACCACGCCCGGGTCGGCGGTCTCGTGCACGGTCTTCGCCGTGATCGCCCGGACGTCGAGCAGGTCCGGGTAGCCGCGCAGATAGTCGGCGATGGCGTCACGGCCCTCGACGCGGGCCGGGTAGCCCGCCGCGGCGAACGGGAACTCGAGGACGCCGTCCTCGGCCCACAGCCCGGCGAACCCGGCCATGTCGTGCTTCACCAGCAGGTCGAGCGCGTGCTCGACGAGTTCGCTCGGTCGCACGGATGCCTCCTTCAGCGTTTGGACGAGACGGTACCGTCCCGACGTCACTGTAGACGGGACGGTACCGTTCCGTCCACCCGCTAGACTGTGCGGCATGGCACGCACCCCGACCGGCGCCGCGGTCCTCCAGCCCGAAGTCACGCAGGCCATCACGGACGCGGTGCTGCACGAGCTCGCCGAGCAGGGCTACGGGCGGCTGTCGATGGAAGCGGTGGCGAAACGGGCCGGCGTCGGCAAGAGCGCGCTGTACCGGCGGTGGACGTCGAAGCACGAGATGATCACCGCGGTCGTCGCGGAGTTCAGCGTGTCGCGCGCGGTGCTCGAAGACACCGGCTCACTGCGCGGCGACCTGCGCGTGACGCTGCAGGCGATGATCGATTGGCTCACGCACCCGGTGTTCTCGCGGATCCTGCCGGACCTCGTCGCCGAGGGCGCGCGAAACCCCGAGATGGCCGAAAGCGCGCGCGCCAGCATCGGCGGCCCGCGCCGCGACCGCGCGGAGGTGATGCTGCGCCGCGCGATGGACCGCGGCGAGCTGCCGGCGGACCTCGACGTCGAGATGGCGATGGACGTCCTGGGCGCGCCGATCTACTGGCGCATGGTGGTCCGCCGGGCCCCGGTGGAGCCGGACTACCTGGACCGGCTGGTGGAGTACGTCCTGCGCGCGCTGGGCGCGCAGGACGTGTGACGGCTCAGGTGCGGTCGGGCTCGCCGCTGACGCGCTCGATGCGCGCGCCCAGGCGGTTCAGGTTCTCGACGAAGTGCGGGTAGCCGCGGTCGATGTGGAAGACGTCCCAGACCTCGGTGACGCCGTCCGCGCACAGCCCGGCCAGCACCAGCCCGGCGCCCGCGCGGATGTCCGACGCCCAGACCGGCGCGCTGGAGAGCCGTTCGACGCCGCGGACCACCGCGTGGTGGCCGTCCGTGCGGGTGTCGCCGGAGAGCCGGATCATCTCCTCGATGAACCGGAACCGGGCCTCGTAGACGTTCTCCGTGATCATCGACGTGCCCTCGGACACCGCCGACAGCGCGACCGCGAACGGCTGCAGGTCGGTCGCGAAGCCGGGGTACGGCAGCGTCACCCAGTCGACCGCCTGCGGGCGCTCGGCCTGCACGATGCGGAAGCCCTTGTCGCCGAACGTGGTGACCTCGGCGCCGGCCAGCTGGAGCTTGTCCAGCACCAGGTCGAGGTGGTGCGGGTTGACCCCGCGCACGGTCAGGTCGCCGCGGGTCATCGACGCGGCGAACGCCCAGGTGGCGCCCACGATCCGGTCGCCGATCACGCTGTGCTCGGTGGGGTGCAGCTGCTCCACGCCGTGCACGGTCAGCGTCGACGTCCCGGCGCCTTCGACCTTCGCGCCCATCTCCACGAGCATCGTGCAGATGTCGACGATCTCGGGCTCGCGCGCGCAGTTGTCGATCACCGTGGTGCCCTCGGCGAGGACGGCGGCCATCAGGATGTTCTCGGTCGCGCCGACGCTCGGGAAGTCCAGCCAGATCTGCGCGCCGACCAGCGTCTCGGCCCTCGCGACGACGCAGCCGTGCTCGATGGTGCTCGTCGCGCCCAGCTTGCGCAGTCCGTTCTGGTGCATGTCCAGCGGCCGCGAGCCGATCGCGTCACCGCCCGGCAGCGCCACGACGGCCTGCTTCAGCCGGCCGACCAGCGGTCCCAGCACGCAGACGGACGCGCGCAGCTTGCCCATGGCCGCCGAGTCGGCGCGGTAGGACAGCTCGGCCGGCGTGGTGATGGTGGCCGTGTCGCCTTCGATGACGACCTCGCAGCCGACGCTCCGCAGCACGTCGCCCATCAGCGGGACGTCGAGGATCTGCGGGCAGTTCGTGATGGTCGTGGTGCCCTCCGCGAGGAGGGCCGCGGCCATCAGCTTCAGCACGCTGTTCTTGGCCCCGACCACGTCGACCTCGCCGACCAGCCGGGCTCCGCCATGCACGTCGAAGTGCTCGCTCATGGCCGCCAATCATGCCCTCTCGCCCGGATTCGACCCGGGCGGGGGCCGCTATGGTGGCTTCATGGTCGTTCGCATCAACCGCGTGTACACCAAGGTCGGCGACAACGGCACGACGGCGCTCGGCGACGGGTCGCGCGTGCCCAAGACATCGTCCCGGCTGGGCGCCTACGCCGACACCGACGAGGCGAACTCCGTCATCGGGCTGGCCGTCGCGATGGGCGCGCTGCCGGCCGAGATCACGGACGTCCTGCGCGTGCTGCAGAACGACCTCTTCGACGTCGGCGCCGACCTGTGCCTGCCGATCCAGGACGACCCGCCCTACCCGCCGCTGCGCATCACCGAGAAGTACCTCGAACGGCTCGAAGGCTGGTGCGACGACTTCAACGACCGCCTGCCCAAGCTGACGTCGTTCATCCTGCCGGGCGGCACTCCGGGCGCGGCGTTCCTGCACCAGGCGCGCACGGTGTCACGCCGCGCGGAGCGCTCGGCGTGGGAGCTGTACGAGGCCGAGCCGGAGACGACGAACCCGATCGCGGTGAAGTACCTGAACCGGCTGTCGGACCTGCTGTTCATCCTCGCCCGGCTGGCCAACCCCGAGGGTGACGTGCTGTGGCAGCCGGGCGGGCAGCCCTCCTAGATCCCCCAGCTCTCCCGCAGGGACCCGAGGGCCTGGTGGAAGCCGGGGAACGTCTTCTTCACGCACTCCGGGTCGTCCAGCGTGATGCCGTCGACCAGCAGGCCGGTGATGCTGAACGCCATCGCGATCCGGTGGTCGCGGCGGCACTTGACCAGGGCACCGGCGGGCACGCCCGGCTGGATCTCGATCCAGTCGCGGCCCGTTTCCACGGAGACGCCCATTGCGCGCAGGTTCTCCTCGCACGCGTCCAGGCGGTCGCACTCCTTGATGCGCGTGTTGTAGACGTCCTCGATGCGCACCGGGCCGCTCGCGAACGGCGCGATCGCCGCCAGCGTCGGGACCGTGTCGGAGATGTCGCGCATGTTCACCGTGACGCCGCGCAGGCCGTCCGAGGGGCCCGCGACCGTCACCGAGTCCTCTTCGAGCTGCACGTGGGCGCCCATCCGCTCGAGGACGTCCACGAACCGGACGTCGCCCTGCAGCGCCGTCGAACCCAGGCCGGGGATGGTCACCGTGCGGCCGGTGACCGCCGCCGCGGCCAGGAAGTAGCTGGCCGTCGACGCGTCGGGCTCCACCGGGTAGTCGCACGCCTGGTACGGCTGCGGCGGGACGACGAACGTCTTGCCCTCGCGGCGGACGTCGACGCCGAAGCGCCGCATCATCTCCAGCGTGATCTCGACGTACGGCACCGACACGAGGTCGGTCACCGTTATCCGCAGCCCCTCCGCGGTCAGCGGCCCGAGCAGCAGCAACGCCGTCAGGAACTGCGACGACAGGCCCGCGTCCAGGGTCAGGTCTCCGCCCTTGACGCCGTTCGCGCGGACGGTCAGCGGGTGGTGGCCCGGCTCGCCCTCGAAGGTCAGGTCGACGCCCAGCTCCTGCAGCGCGTCGGTGAGCGGGCCCAGCGGACGCCGGCGCATCTGGTCGGACGCGTCGAAGTGGAACGTGCCGGTGCCGGCCGCGGCCAGCGCGGGCAGAAAGCGGGCCGTGGTGGCGCCGTCGCGGCAGAAGACGTCGGCGGACGCCACGCCCGGCCCCGACGGCCGGCCCTCGATCGTCCAGGCGTCCGGCCGCCGGTCGACCTGGTAACCGAGCTTCACGAGCCCCTCGGCGAAGCCCTCGGTGTCGTCCGAGTGCAGCGGACGGCCGAGCACGGTGGTGCCGCGCGCGGCGGCGGCCAGGAACAGGCCTCGGGCGGTGACGGACTTGGAGCCGGGGATGTCGACGAGGGTCACGAACCCCAGTTTAGTGGGGGGCGATCTCGGCCATCGGGCCCCAGTCGGAGGCGTCCTGGACGTTGATGATCTGCGGGTTGTCCGAGATGTAGGCACCCAGGTTCTCGGTGGCCCACTTGAAGTGGTCGGAGCCGACGTGCGCGACGGCGGCGTCCTGGCCTTCGAAGCCCTCGACCAGCACGTACGTGTTCTTGTCTTCGAGACTGCGGGACCACTCGAAGAAGCGGTTGCCCGCTTCGGCGCGGGTGTTCTTGGTGTAGTCCGCCACGATGTCCGGCCAGGCTTCGGCGTGCTCCGGTTTGACCGGGAACTTGACCACGATGAAGATCATGCGCTCAACCGTAGGCCAAAACGGCGGCCCTGACTGTCTCGGTTTGAGACAAGGGTAGGTCAGGACGCGCGCGGGAGTCGTCGTCCGGGCGGGGCCGACTCGAGCCAGGAGAGAAACCCGGTGAGCGCGCCCGGCCCCATGGCGATCTCGATCGCTTCCTGGGTCTCGGACTCGCAGCGCAGCACGATGGCGCCTTCGGGAACCGCGTAGGCCTCGCTGCCGGAGGGGTCACGGCGGTCGGCGATCTGCATGCTCGCGCGCTGGAAGACGCGGTCCGGGCCGCTGCGCAGGCTCCACACCCGGTACCAGACGAACTCGTCACCCTCGTAGCGGCCGAGCCCCAGGTGCCAGCTGGCCCGCGCGCTGTCCGGACGCCACCGCAGCGCGACGCTCACGCCCCCACCGCGGCGCATCCGGATCCACCGCTGGCCGTACCAGCCGACCAGCACCACGAGCACGATCAGGAGCCCGACTACCACCACGGTGATCTGCACGGCCCGGCTCCTGCCCGTCGCTCGCTCAGACCGACTGACCTGCCGCGCGGAGCTGGGCCGAGGCCCTGGTCCGCTCGGTCTCGTCGTCGGCGGTCAAGGCCGCCTTCGCCGCGTCGACGTCGATTTCGTCGGAAAGCTCGGCACTTTCGGCGAGGATGCTCACCCCGGTGCCGGTGACCGACAGGAAACCGCCGTGCACGGCCGCGCAGACCGTTTCGCCGTCGGTGGTCGTCACCTTGACCACGCCACCCTCGACGAGCTGCCCGAGCACGGGCTCGTGACCGGCCATGATGCCGATCTCGCCCTCGGTGGTCTGGGCCACCACGAAAGTGGCGGTACCCGACCAGAGACGGCGCTCGACGGCCACCAGCTCCACGGACATCTCAGCCACGTAGCACTCCTTCGCTCGGGGTGTTGCCACCGAGTGTAATAGGTCTGTATCCCGGTATGAGAACGGCGGGGGCCCGAGTCCACAATGGACACTGCCCCCGCCGCCTCAGGAGATCACTTCTTGGTGATTTCCTTGTACTTCTTCTCGAGGTCTTCGAGGCCACCGATACCCAGGAACGCCTGCTCCGGGTAGTGGTCGAAGTCACCCTTGGCGATGCGGTCGAACGACTCGATGGTCTCCGACAGCGGCACCGTCGAGCCCGGGATCTGCGTGAACGCCTCCGCGACCAGCATGTTCTGCGAGAGGAAGCGCTCGATCCGGCGGGCGCGCTGGACGGTGAGCTTGTCCTCTTCCGAGAGCTCGTCCATACCGAGGATCGCGATGATGTCCTGCAGTTCCTTGTACTTCTGCAGGATCCGGATGACCTCGGAAGCCACGCGGTAGTGGTCCTCGCCGACGATGGCCGGGTCGAGGATCGTCGACGTCGACGCCAGCGGGTCCACCGCCGGGAAGATGCCCTTCTGGAAGACACCACGCGAAAGCTCGGTGGTGGCGTCCAGGTGGGCGAACGTCGCGGCCGGGGCCGGGTCGGTGTAGTCGTCCGCGGGGACGTAGATCGCCTGCATCGAGGTGATCGACCGGCCCCGGGTCGAGGTGATCCGCTCCTGCAGCTGGCCCATCTCGTCGGCCAGCGTCGGCTGGTAACCCACGGCCGACGGCATCCGGCCCAGCAGGGTCGACACCTCCGAGCCGGCCTGGGTGAACCGGAAGATGTTGTCGATGAACAGCAGCACGTCCTGGTTCTGCACATCGCGGAAGTACTCCGCCATGGTCAGCGCGGACAGGGCGACGCGCATGCGCGTGCCCGGCGGCTCGTCCATCTGGCCGAACACGAGGGCGGTGTCGTTGATGACGCCGTCTTCGCTCATCTCCAGGAAGAGGTCGTTGCCCTCACGGGTGCGCTCGCCGACCCCGGCGAACACCGACGTACCACCGAAGTTCCGGGCGACACGGGTGATCATCTCCTTGATGAGCACCGTCTTGCCGACGCCGGCGCCGCCGAACAGGCCGATCTTGCCACCCTGGACGTACGGGGTGAGCAGGTCGACGACCTTCAGGCCGGTCTCCAGCATCTCCGTCTTGCCCTCGAGCTGGTCGAAGGACGGCGGGTTGCGGTGGATGCCCCAGCGCTCGAGGTCGTCGCCGTAGCCGGGCTCGTCGAGGCACTCGCCGAGCGCGTTGTAGACGTGGCCCTTGACCTTGTCGCCCACCGGCACGGTGATCGGGCCACCGGTGTCGGTGACCTCGGCACCGCGGACGAGACCGTCCTGCGGCTGCAGCGAAATGGTGCGGACGAGGTTGTCACCCAGGTGGGAGGCGACCTCGAGCGTCACCGTCTTGCGCAGCTGCTCGAACTCGATCTCGACCTTGAGCGCGTTGTGCTGGTCGGGAACGGAACCGCGCGGGAACTCGACGTCGACGACCGGACCGGTCACCGACACGATGCGCCCCTTGGCGCGCGGGGCTTCAGTACTGGTCATCAATCATCACTTCCTGCTGCGGTGAGCGCGTTCGCGCCACCGACGATTTCGGAGATCTCCTGGGTGATCTGCGCCTGGCGCGCTTGGTTCATCTCCCGCGTCAGGTTGCCGACCAGGTCGTTCGCGTTGTCCGACGCGGCCTTCATCGCCGTCCGGCGCGCGGCCAGCTCGGACGCCGCCGACTCCAACAGCGCCGAGTAGATGCGCGTGTTGATGTACTTCGGCAGCAGCGAGTCCAGCAGCTTGTCGGCACTCGGCTCGAACTCGTAGCTGGGGAGCAGGTCGCCGGTGGGCTTCTGCTCCTCGTCGCCGTCCGTGTACTCGACCTCGAGCGGCGCGACGCGCTTGGCGATCGGCCGCTGGGTCAGCATCGACACGAACTCGGTGTAGACGATGTGGATCTCGTCGACACCCTCGATGCCGTCGGCGTTGCCGTGCCCGTCGTCGACGCCGGCCATGAACGACTCGACCAGGGTCTCGGCCGCCTCGACCGCCGCGGCGTAGTTCGGCTGGTCGGAGAAGCCCGTCCAGCCGTCCACCACCTCGCGGCCGCGGAACCGGTAGTAGTTCAGGCCCTTGTTGCCGGTGACGTAGACCCGAGCTTCCTTGCCCTCGTCGCGAAGCAGGGAAAGCAGCTCGCCGGTCGCGCGCAGCACGTTGGAGTTGTAACCACCGCACTGGCCCTTGTCACTGGTCACGACCAGGACAGCGGCCCGCTTCGGGT
Organism: Amycolatopsis sp. NBC_01286; assembly: GCF_035982555.1. NCBI lineage: Bacteria > Bacillati > Actinomycetota > Actinomycetes > Pseudonocardiales > Pseudonocardiaceae > Amycolatopsis > Amycolatopsis sp. NBC_01286. The sequence continues at coordinate 4,056,572 of NZ_CP108428.1, read as the reverse complement.
TCGGGCGCTCGACCAGCAGCGGGTGGTCGAGGTTGGCCGCCGCACCGGCCAGCGCCGAGAGCACCTTGGTGATCTCGTCGGCGTACGGCCGGGAAGCGGCGACCTTCGCCCGCGCCTTGGTGATGCGCGCGGTGGCGATGAGCTCCATCGCCTTGGTGATCTTGCCGATCGACTTGGTCGCCTTGATGCGCGACCGGAGTTCCCGGAGTTGTGCGGCCATGAGCTATCAGCTCACTTCTTCGGGGCGGGCTTGTTGACCTTGACGGTCTCCTGCCCGACCTTGTCGGCGTCCATCGCGTCGGCGTCCACCCCGACCAGGGAGTTGCCGTCGGCGGTGGTGAACTCCTTCTTGAACTCGTTCACCGCGGCGACCAGCTTCTCGGCGGTCGCGTCCTCGAACTTCCCGGAGTCGCGGATCGCGCTAAGGACGTCGTCGTGCTTGCGGCGCGCCGAGTCGAGGAACTCGTGGTTGAAGCGGCGCACGTCCTCGGTCGGGACCGAGTCGTAGTGGCCGTTCGTGCCCAGCCACACCGTGCAGACCTGCTCCTCGACCGGGATCGGCGAGTACTGCGACTGCTTGAGCACCTCGTACAGCCGGGCACCGCGCTCGAGCTGCGCCTTCGAGGCGTCGTCGAGGTCCGAGGCGAAGGCGGCGAACGCCTCCAGCTCGCGGTACTGCGACAGGTCGATGCGGAGCGAGCCGGAAACCGACTTCATCGCCTTGACCTGCGCGGCACCACCCACGCGGGACACCGAGATGCCCACGTCGATGGCCGGGCGCTGGCCGGCGTTGAACAGGTCCGACTGGAAGAAGCACTGGCCGTCGGTGATCGAGATGACGTTCGTCGGGATGTAGGCCGACACGTCGTTGGCCTTCGTCTCGATGATCGGCAGCCCGGTCAGCGAGCCGGCGCCCAGCTCGTCCGAGAGCTTCGCGCACCGCTCGAGGAGACGGGAGTGCAAGTAGAAGACGTCGCCGGGGAAGGCCTCGCGGCCCGGCGGGCGGCGCAGCAGCAGCGAGATCGCGCGGTACGCGTCGGCCTGCTTGGTCAGGTCGTCGAACACGATGAGGACGTGCTTGCCCTCGAACATCCAGTGCTGGCCGATGGCCGAGCCGGTGTACGGCGCGATCCACTTGAAGCCGGCCGAATCCGACGCCGGCGCGGCGACGATGGTGGTGTACTCCATCGCGCCCGCGTCCTCGAGGGACTTCTTGACCGCGGCGATCGTGGAGCCCTTCTGGCCGATCGCGACGTAGATGCAGCGGACCTGCTTCTTCTCGTCGCCGGTCTCCCAGTTGGACTTCTGGTTGATGATCGTGTCCACGGCGACGGCGGTCTTGCCCGTCTTGCGGTCACCGATGATCAGCTGGCGCTGGCCGCGCCCGATCGGCGTCATCGCGTCGATGGCGGTGATACCGGTCTGCAGCGGCTCCGACACCGGCTGGCGCTCGACCACCGAAGCGGCCTTGACCTCCAGCGGACGGCGGTCGGTGGTCTCGATGTCGCCGAGACCGTCGATCGGCGCGCCCAGCGGGTTGACGACACGGCCGAGGTAGCCGTCGCCGACCGGCACGGACAGGACCTGGCCGGTGCGCTTGACCTGCTGGCCCTCTTCGATGCTTTCGAAGTCGCCGAGGATCGCGGCACCGATGGAGCGCGCGTCCAGGTTCAGTGCGACGCCCAGGACGCCGCCGGGGAACTCGAGCAGCTCGTTGGCCATGGCCGAGGGGAGGCCCTCGACGTGGGCGATACCGTCACCCGCGTCGATCACGACGCCAACTTCTTCCCGGCTCACGTCCGGGGCGTAACTCGAGACGTAGTTCTCGATCGCGCTACGGATCTCATCCGAGGAGATCGTCAGCTCGGCCATGTCTTTCCCGCTCTCGCTTCGTTCTTGCCAGTATGCAAAGTCTTGTGTGGCCGGGGACTAGGCCCGGGCCAGCCGCCTGCGCAGGGCAGCGAGCTGACCCGCCGCGCTCCCGTCGATGATCTCGTCGCCGACGCGGACGACGAGCCCGCCGCCGAGACTGGGATCGACCTCGACGTGCAGCGCGATCGACCGCCCGTAGATGGTGTCGAGCTTCTCGCCCAGCCGGGCGGTCTGCTCGTCGGTCAGGGGGCTCGCGCTGGTCACGTAGGCGACCGAGCGCTGACGGCGTTCCGCGGCCAGCTTGACCAGCGCGTCGAGCCCGGCGCCGACACCACGGCCCTTGGCCCGGCGGACGACCTGCTCGACGAGGGTCTCGGTGACCACGTCCACCTTGTCGGCGAACAGCCCGCGCACCAGCGACCGCTTGGCGTCGGCGGGACCGGCCAGGTCCGCCAGTGCGGTCTCGAGCTCCGGGTGGTTGGCCACGACGCGCGAGACCTGGAACAGCTGGGTCTCGACGGCGTCGATGTTGCCGGTCTTCCCGGCGGCGGTGAGCAGCGCGGAGTGCCCGAGCGACTCGAGCCCGTCGACCAGCTGACGAGGGCTGGACCAGCGGCTGCCCGCCACGGCGTCGAGCACCTTCAGTGCCGGTTCGGACAGCTTGCCGTCGAACAGCCGGCGCACCAGCGTGGTGCGCGACTCCGGCGTCGCCGAGGCGTCACTCACCGCCCGGCGCAGACCGATCTCCCGGTCCAGCAGGTCGACGACCGAGAGCAGCTCGTCGCCGACCGTGGCCGCGTCGGCTCCCGCGTCGGCCAGAACCTCGCCGAGGCGTTCCTCGGCGAGGCCGAGCGCTTCACGGCTCGCAGCATGCAACGTCATTCGGGTCTACTTCCCCGCTCCACCAGCGGCACCGGCCGTGTCCAGCTCCGCGAGGAACCGGTCGACGGTGCCACGACGGCGCGCCTCGTCTTCGAGCGACTCGCCGACGATGCGGCTGGCCAGCTCCACGGCGTTGCGGCCCATGTCGGCCCGCAGCTCGGCGATGATCTGCGCCTTCTGGGCCTGCAGCTGAGCCTGGCCCTGGGCGACGATCCGCTGGGACTCGGACTCGGCCTCGGCCCGCAGTTCCGCCTTGATCTGCTCGGCTTCGAGCCGGGCGTCGTCACGGATCTTCGCGGCCTCGCCACGAGCTTCCTTCAGCTGCGCCTGGTATTCCGCCAGCGCGGCTTCGGCCTGGGCCTGAGCCTTCTCGGCCTTCTCGATGCCACCCTCGATCTTCTGCGCACGCTCTTCGTACGCGGCCTCGAAGCGAGGGACGACGTACTTCTTGAGGATGAACAGCAGGATCAGGAAGGCGACGATGCCGAGGATCAGCTCCGAAATGTCCGGCACGATAGGCAACGGCGTTTCGGACGCCAACACCAGTTCGTTCGTCACCACAACGTCTCCTTAAGCGATGAGCAGAGGACTCAGGCGGAGGCGATGAAGTAGATGACGATGCCGATCAGCGCCAGGACCTCGGTCAGCACGAAGGTCGAGAAGCCGATGCCCTGCAGCTTGCCCTGGGCCTCCGGCTGCCGGGCGGTGCCGTTGATGACGGCGGCGAAGATCAGACCCACACCGATGCCGGGGCCGATGGCGCCCAGGCCGTAACCGATCGCAGCAAGACCCTTGTTGAGGTTGACGGCCTCGGCGGCCTGCTGGGCCAGAACGATGTTGCTCACGTGCATTTCCCTTCACTTCGGTCCACGCGCTCGCGCGGATCGGGGGCTTGTGTTCTCAGTGCTCCGACGCCAGCGCGGCGCCGATGTACCCCGCCGAGAGCAGGGCGAAGATGTAGGCCTGCAGCACCTGGATGAAGGCCTCGAGGAAGGTCATCCCGATGGCGAAGATCCAGGCCACCACGGAAACCGGCTTCAGCGCCCAGCTCGACGTCTCGGTCAGCAGGAACGTGCCGCCGAGGGTGAACACCGCCAGGATCAGGTGGCCGGCGAACATGGCCGCGAAAACACGGATGGCGAGCGTCAGCGGGTTGAGGAAGAACTTCTCCGCGAACTCGATCACCGAGAAGAGCGGCAGCACCGCCTTGGGCACGCCCGGCGGCGCGAGCTCCTTCTTGAAGTAACCCGCGAACCCGTGCCGCTTGAACCCGGCGTAGTGGTACACCGGGTAGACCACGAGGACCGCCAGCGCGACGGGGAAACCGAAGCGCGCCATGGTCGGGAACTGCAAGAGGGGGATGATCCCGTACAGGTTGTTCACCAGGATGAAGGTGAACAAGGCGAAGACGAGCGGCACGTACGGCTTGAAGTCCTTCGAGCCGATCTGCTCGCGCGCGATGTTGTTGCGGCTGAAGTCGTAGATGGACTCAGCGACGAACTGCCCCTTGCTGGGCACGACCTTCAGCTTGCGGGTCGCCACGAGGAAGTACGTCGCGATGATCACGACCGAGAGCACGACCAGCACCATCGGCTTGGTGACACTGCCGAAAATCGGCGGCAAGATGAAGCTCTCGGCACCTGGGGGCTCGAAAATCGCACCCTCGGCCAATACCAGCGCGCCCACTGGGCTCCTTCCGGTTCTCCCGGCCGGCGTTCACTCCGCCGGGGGAATCGTCACGATCTGGACTTAACGTACCCGATACGTATCGGGACGTCGGAGGCGGCTGCCCCACTGTGCGATGAACACGGCTTCACGTTCTGCACATGGGGTTGTCTCGCGTGAACACTGCCCTGCGGTCTACTTCGGACCAGCGGCGGAAGGCGGAACTACACGGTCGCCACACTGCTGATCGCGGTTCGTCTCAGGAAGCGCGCGGCCGAGGCCGCCACCCTTGACGCGGACCATACCAGCAGGTCAATCAGTGCCGTACAGGCGTACTCCATACCAACCGATCAGCCCAGGACTTAGGTCCCGGGTCGACCCGGGACCCAGGTCCGGTGGGGGCCGGGACCCTCCCGGGAACGTCGCAGGCGAGCCGTCCGGGACCCTTTTCGGGTCCCGCGCGAAAGCGCACGGCCGTGACGCCGGTCACACCCGGGTGGCCGCAGGCCGGTTCACCGTGGGTAACGGAACACCCCGGCGGACCGGACGGCGTCAGGAGGGGATGATCGTCGGGATCTTGGTCTTGCGGAAGGCGGCGAACTCGGCCGCGGCGGCCAGCAGGATGGCCACGATCATGGTGATGCCGAGCGACATCGGGTGCAGCGCGGAGACGCCCTTCAGCAGGGTCAGCGCGCCGAACAGCAGGACGACCTTCACGACGTACCCGCCGAGCGCGATCACCATGACGAACATCGGGTCCTGGCCGGCGCTGAAGCGCATCATGCCCAGGGTCGAGAGCGACGCCAGCATCGCCAGCGCCCCGCCGACGAGCGAGCCCCAGAAGCCCGGCATGCCGTTGAGGACGCTGAAGAGCACGATGCAGACGACCACCGCCGGCGGGGTCACCAGCAGCGAAGCCTTCGTCATGGCGCGGGCCGCCTGCAGCACCACCTTGGCGTGCGGGTTCTCCTGCGCTTCGGTCGAAGTCTCGGTCTCGCTCACAGCTGGCTCCCTGCTCGGTTCGACACCGAGTGTAGAGAACCCCGCGGACTAGGTACGCGGCTGGTGGCGTGAGCGCAGCCGCGGGATGACCGAGACCCCCACCGCGAACACCAGGCCGACGCCGATGATCCAGAGCGCGGCGGCGTCGTCGAACAGGGTCACCGAGACCGCGCCGAACGCCAGGATGCCGGCCCACAAGTAGATCAGCAGCACGGCGCGGCGCTGGGAGTGGCCGATCTCCAGCAACCGGTGGTGCAGGTGCATCTTGTCCGCGGCGAACGGGCTTTCGCCGCGGCGGGTGCGGCGGACGACCGCCATGATCAGGTCCAGCATCGGGACGAACAGCACCGCCGCCACGACGACCAGCGGGGACAGCAGCGCGATCGCGTCCTTGCCGCTGAACTGCGGGTAGGGCACGCGTCCGGACGCCGACGTCGTCGCGCCCGCGAGCATCAGGCCGATCATCATCGAGCCCGAGTCGCCCATGAATATCTTGGCGGGCTGGAAGTTGTACGGGAGGAACCCCAGACACGCGCCGGCGAGGGTGGCCGCGATCAGCGCCGGCGGGTACGTGCCGACGTCGCCGCCCGAGCTGTCGAGCAGCCCCAGCGAAAACGCGCACGTGGCCGCCGCCGCGATGAAGCCGAGGCCGCCGGCCAGGCCGTCGAGGCCGTCGACGAAGTTCATCGCGTTGACCATCACGACGACCATCACCACGGTGAGCAGCGCGCCCTGGTTCTTGTCGAGCACCAGCACCGAGCCGAACGAGGCGCCGGTGCCGCCCCACGGCACCCAGAACGACACCCACTGCACGCCGAAGATGACCAGGATCCCGGCGCACATGACCTGGCCGGCCAGCTTCGTCCAGGCGTCCAGCTCGAACCGGTCGTCGAGCGCGCCGATGAGCGAGATGACGCCGGCGGCGAGCAGCACGCCGACCGAGTCGAACGAGGCGTCGAAGCCGTGCGACAGCGCGGGCAGCTGGTGGGCCAGGCCCATCGCGGCGGCGACGCCGAGGTAGATGCCGATCCCGCCCATGCGCGGGATCGGCGCGACGTGCACGTCGCGCGCGCGGGGGTTCGCGATCGCGCCGACGCGGATCGCGAGCCGGCGCACGACGCCGGTGAGCAGGTAGGTCACGGCCGTCGCGGTCAGCGCGACGAGGATGTATTCCCGGATCGGGAGAAGACCGGATGTGGGCGGCACGGGTGCGTCACGCTCGCGGGGTCGGGGTCACCCGCGACACGCTATCGTGCCGCGCCCGGCGCCTTGATCCGGCTTCACGCCAACGATTCCGCGGGGACACCGAGCACCTCCGCGATGGCGTCCTTGCTCACGGCGCCTTCGCGCAGCACCACCGGTTCGGTGCCGGTGAGGTCCACGATGCTCGACGCGACGGCCTCGCCGCTGGAGCCGCCGTCGAGGTACACCGCGACCGAGTCGCCGAGCTGCTCCTGCGCGTCCTGCGCCGTGCTCGCCGGCGGCCGGCCGGAGACGTTCGCGCTCGAGACGGCCATCGGGCCGACGTCGCGCAGCAGCTCCAGCGCCACCGGGTGCAGCGGCATCCGCAGCATCACGGTGCCGCGGGCGTCGCCGAGGTTCCACTGCAGGCTCGGCGCGTGCGGGAGCACAATGGACAGATCGCCGGGCCAGAAGGCTTCGATGAGCGCGCGGGCCTGCGGCGGCACGCCGAGGACCAGACCGTCCACAGTGGACCACGAGCCGACGAGCACGCCGACCGGCATGTCCGGGCCGCGGTTCTTCGCGCGCAGCAGCGCCTGGACGGCGCCGGCGTCGAACGCGTCGGCGCCGATCCCGTAGACCGTGTCGGTCGGCAGGACGACCAGCCGGCTCGACCGGACCGCGCCGGCCGCGGCGGCCAGCCCGTCCGCCCGGGAGTCCCGCTTGCTGCAGTCGTAGACCACGCTCATGGCGCCAAGGGTAGCCCCGCGCGCCGGAGGGGCCCGCCGCGGCAGGCCCCTCCGGGTCGTGGTCACGAGGTGCGCGTCAGAAGCCGAACGCCGTGCAGCTCGCGGTGGCCGTCTTCGACGGATCGCTCACCGACGTCGCCGTGAGCTTCACGCGGGCGGCCAGGTCACCGCCACTGCGCTTCGCGAAGGCGGGCACCTTCACGAACTGGCCGAACTTCGCCGTGGCCAGCTCGTTCGGCAGCCGGACCTGCCAGCCCTTCGCGCCGGTCGACGCGCTCAGCCGGTAGGTGTCGGTGTCGTACGGCGCCTTCGCGCCCTTCGCCGAACCGGTGTTGAACAGGCCGAAGTCGCAGGTCGCGAGCCCGCCGCGGGCGAACGCCGGCAGCGCCGGGGTCACCGCGGCGCCGCGCGCCTGGCTGCCCGAGCCGTCCAGCGAAGCGACCGTGACGGTGTACGAGAGCACGCCCTTGCGGTCCCGGGCGAGGTCGGTGATCAGGAACTTCAGCCGGTTCGCCTGGTCGGTGTACTCGTACGGCGCCGCCGCTTCGGTGCCCGCCTTGAACAGCGCGTCGTTGAGCTGGCGGTAGTCACCGATGGTGATCTTCACCGGTGTGCCGTCCGGCTTGGTGTAGTCGGTGATGCCGATGTCCTGCGGGTTGGCGTCGATCACCCAGTCGAACGGCGCGTTGTCCTGGTTCTTCGTCTTGGTGATCATGACTCCGGAGTCCGGCGCGAAGGAGTCCGCGCCCATCCGGTCGACGACCTCGACGGTGTAGTTGTCGTAGCCGCCGCCGTCGCAGAACGGGTCCTTGGCGCGGTCGCACTTCGGGCTCTTGTCGCCGCCGGTGAGCTTGATGTTCAGCCCGGTGAACGCACCCGGCTGTGCCTCGGTCTCGCGGGCGGTCAGCCGAGCCGACACCGGGCCGGACGTCGCCAGCTGGTTGCGGTCGAGCTGCAGCACGTCCGCCGGGTCGACGATGCCGAGCTTCAGCTTGTTGCGCAGCTGGTGCTGCGCGCCCATCGAACTGCCCTGCGTGGCCGGGATCTGCCAGCGCGTGTGCGGGCCGCCCGGTCCGTTGAACGTGCCGCGCGACAGCATGTCCCACGGCCCGCTGTAACTGCGGGACGGTGGAACGCCGAACGGGTTGTTGTAGTTGTCGCCGATCCCGAGGATGTGGCTGAACTCGTGGGCGTAGGTCGACTGCCCGGAGCTCTCGGCCTGCACCGAGCTGCCGTTCCCGGCGTTGGGCCAGATGCTGGCGGCCGACGCCCACGACGTCCACGGGACGTACCGGGTGGCGGCGTAGTTGGGCAGGTCGTGGTTCGGCGGGCCGAACGCGTCGGGCACGTTCTCCTTGGTGCCGAACTTCATCTCGCCGAACTCCTGCCAGGTCGAGCTCTCGTCCTGGCCGGCGGAGAGGTAGAAGACGAAGTCGAACTGGTTCGCCGTGTCGCCGACGTCGGCGCGCCAGGCGTTCCCGGCGTCCGTGCGGATGTCCCGGTTGCAGTTCGCGCTCGGCGGGCAGGCGTTCGGCTGGAACTCCATGCCGTACTCGTAGGACTGGCCGGGCATCCGGTACGGGCCGAACGCCGTCAGCTGCACGCCGAAGCGGCCGCCGGAGTCCTCCATCCAGTACTCGTTGATGGTGTGCCCGTTGTTGAGGGCTTCGGGCTTGTTGAGGAAGTCCTGGTAGTACTGCGCGACGCCCGCCCGCGGGATGTTCGCGGCTTCGGGGCCGGGATTGCCGAAGACGGTCGACTTCGGCGGCTGCGTGACGACGAAGTCCTGGTCGGGGTAGTCGGCGAGGACGACGGCGCCCTTGAAGACGCGCTGCGTCGGCTTCAGGGCGGGGTCGGCCCAGTTCGTCCCGGGCACCTTGCGGTAGTCGGACCACGTCATGTGGTCCTGGTTCTCCCAGTGCGCGGCGTCGATCGGGGCGGGCCAGCCACGGGTGAGCGGTTCGGCGGCCGCGGTCCCGGCGCCGAGCCCGGTCAAGACCGTGACGGCGGCGAGCAGGGCGAGCGCTTTCGGGGTTCTGGCGCGCATCTGCGGCTCCTTCACTGGGAACCGGCGGGGTCGCGGTGTCCCGTGATCGACCGTATTGAGCCGCGCTGTCGCGGTTCTGCCCCGAAGCGAGGGTTTACCCGCTTGCCCCACGACGAAAGTCTGGCCGGTTTGTCAGGCATCGCCAGGAGCCCGGCACTGTGGACAAGTCCGCCCGCGGGCCCGGCGAGCAGCCGCAACTGTCGGTTCCCCCGGCTAACGTGGAATTCGGGGGCTGCTCAGCCCAGCCGCTTCGCCGTGACGAACCGCGCGCGGCCCGCCAGGTCGTTGTGGCCCTCGACGGCCGTCAGCACGCGGCGCGCGCGGACCAGCGCCGGGACCGCCGAGCCGTGGGTGTCGTCGTGCTCGATGGCCAAGCCGCCGCCCGGGCGCAGCAGCCGCGCGCCCGCCGCGATCGCGTGGCGGATCACCGCCAGGCCGCTCTCCTCGGCGAACACCGCGCGCGGCGGGTCGTGCTCGGCGACCTCGGGCGGCACCGGCGTGCCGTCCGGGACGTACGGCGGGTTGCACAGCACCAGGTCGACCAGGCCGTCGAGCTCGGCGAACATCGTCGGGTCGCTGATGTCGCCGGAGTACAGCCGGATCGGGGTGTTGCCGGCGTCGGCGTGGACGTCCGCGTTGTGCCGCGCCCAGGCCAGCGCCTGCGGGTCGACGTCCACCGCGTAGACGACGGCGTCCGGGCGCGCGTGCGCGACGCCGAGTGCGAGCGCCCCGGAGCCGGTGCACAGGTCGACGACGACCGGGAACTCCCGGCCCTGCAGGAACTTGACGCCCCACTCGAGCAGCAGCTCGGTCTCCGGGCGCGGCACGAACACGCCGGCCCCGACCGCGACGGTGATGTCACCCAGTGCAGCCCAGCCGGTCAGGTACTGCAGCGGGATCCGCTTCGCGCGTTGCTGGACGAGCTGGCCGATGGCCTCGATGACGGGCGGATCGACCAGGGGCACCATCGGCAGCCGCCCGCGTTCGACCCCGAGCACGTGCGCGGCGATCACTTCGGCGTCGAACCGCGGCGAAGCGACGCCCGCCCGCTCGAGAATGCGGGTGGCCTCCATGATGGCCAGGCGCAGCGGCTGCCGATTCACTCGTCGTCCTTCACCTCGTCAAGCCTGGCACACCAGGCGGAACTCCCCCGTCAGGACACGCGCCGGTCCCACGCCGTGCAGCGTATCGAGCGAGCGGTCACCCGCCCTCCTCGGTCAGGTACCCGGCCAAGGTGCTGCGACGACGCTGGAGCGTCCCGATCCGGTCGTCCATCGCCGTCAGCTCGCGGTGCAGCAGCTGCGCGAGCTCCGGGCAGAGGTCGAGGTGGGCCTCCTCGCCGCTCGCGCACTGCAGCGCCGACGCGATGACCTCGGTGGTCAGCCCGGCCCCGAGGAGCCGGCGGATCTGCCGCACCCGGACGACGGCGTCCTCGCCGTAGCACCGGTAGCCGTTGCGGTCGCGCGACGCCACCAGCAGGCCCTGTTCTTCGTAGTAGCGCAGCAGGCGCGTGCTGACGCCCGTCCGTTCCGCGAGCTCGCCGATCCGCATGTGTCCCCCGGACTTGACCTTCACACTGATGTGAAGACCTAACGTCGCCGGCATGACCGAACATTTCCACCACGTCGTCCGCGGCACCGGCCCGGGCCTGCTGCTCGCCCACGGCGGGGGCGGCAGCGTCGAGGGCAACTTCGGCGCCATCCTCGACGACCTCGCGCGGACGCGCACCGTCGTCGGCCCGGACTACCCGGGCTCGGGCACGACGCCGCGCAGCGCGACCCCGCTGGACCTGGACGAGCTCGCCGACGAGCTGGTCGCGATCGCCGTCGGCGCCGGGCTGGAGCGGTTCGCGATCCTCGGCTACTCCCTCGGCACGGCCGTCGCGGTCCGCGCCACCACGCGGCACCCCGATCGGGTCACCGGGTTGGTCCTGACCAGCGGTTTCGCCCGGCTCGACAACCGGATCCGGCTCGCCGTCGACGTCTGGGCCGCGCTGCTGCACGACGACCCGAAGCTGCTCGCGAAGTTCCTCACGCTGGTCGCGACCGGCCGCGACCACCTCGAAGCCCTGACGCCCGGGCAGCTGGAGACGGCCGTCGACCAGCTCGCCGCGTTCGTCCCCGACGGCAGTCCCGAGCACGTCGCCCTGGTCGCGAAGGTCGACACCCGGGCCGAGCTGGCCGGGATCGCCGTGCCTGCGCTCGTCGTCGCCACCACCCTCGACGGGCTCGCGTCGCCCGCGCTGTCGCGGGAGCTCGCGGACGGCATTCCCGGCGCCGAACTCGTCGAGGTCGAAGCCGGGCACAACATCGGCGCCGAAGCCCGCGACGAGTGGCTCGCCGCGATCGAAAAGTTCCTCGGGAGGCTGTCGTGAACCTCGAAGTCGTACTGCCGAACGAGCAGCCGGACCTGCCGCCCGGGCGGCCCGCCGAGCTGGCCCGGCTCGCCGAGGACCTCGGCTACCGCACGGCGTGGCTGCCCGACCACCTGATCCCGCCCGGCGCGTTCGGCGACGTCTTCGGCGGGGTCTACGAACCGCTCGTCACGCTCGCGCACATCGCCGCGCTGACGAGCCGGATCCGGCTCGGGACGTCGGTGCTGATCGTGCCGCTGCGGGAGCCGTTCGCGCTGGCCAAGCAGGTCGCGACCCTCGATGCGCTGTCCGGGCACCGGTTCGACCTCGGCGTCGGCACCGGCTGGAACGAGCCCGAGTTCGCCGAGGTCGGGGCCGACTTCACGACGCGCGGGAAGCGGACCGACACCACCCTCGACCTGCTCGCGGAGCTGTTCCGCACCGGCCGCGGCCCCGGCGGCGGCCACTTCGAGCCGCGGCCGGCGGGACCGGTGCCGATCACCGTCGGCGGCAACTCCACGATCGCGCTGCGCCGCGCGGCCCGCGTCGGTTCGGCGTGGCAGAGCGCCGGGCTGTCCCCCGCCGAGTTCGGCGAGCGGGCCGGGAAGCTCGGGGAGCTGGCCGCCGGCCGCGACGTGCGCCCGACCGCCCGGATGGAGTGGGACGGGACCGATCTCGACGCCGCCGTCGCCCGGTTCCGGGCGTATATCCTGGCCGGGGCGGACGCGGTGGCCGTCCACTTCGGCCCGGCCGAGGCGTTCGACCGGCGGATGACCGCGTTCGCCGAGGCCGTCGCCGGTCTTTAGGATGCCCGAGACGCCGAACCCCGGGAGCGCCAGTGCCGACAGAGCCGACCACGCGCCGCCGGGTCGCGTTCATCTTCCCGATCTACAACGAGGAAGGGAACATCGAGCTGCTGCAGCGCACGGTCGACGAGGTCACCGCGCCGCTGGCCGGGAAGTACGACTTCAGCTTCATCTACGTCGACGACGGCAGCAAGGACGGCTCCCTGGCCGCGCTCACCGGGCTGAGCGCCCGCGACGGCCGGATCACGGTCATCGAGCTGTCCCGCAACTTCGGCCACCAGATGGCCGTCACCGCCGGGCTCGACCTGGTCGACGCGGACGCCGCGATCATCATGGACAGCGACCTGCAGGACCCGCCGCGGGTGGCGCTGGAGCTCATCGAGAAGTGGGAAGAGGGCTTCGACGTCGTCTACGCGCAGCGGCGATCGCGCCAGGACTCGCCGTTCAAGCGGCTCACCGCGAGCGCGTTCTACTGGTTCCTCGGCAAGATGGCCGCCGTCGACATCCCGAAGAACACCGGCGACTTCCGGCTGGTCGACCGCAAGGTCGTCGACGAGCTGCGCAAGTACCGCGAGCGCGACCGGTTCCTGCGCGGCCTGGTCAGCTACATCGGCTTCAAGCAGACGGCGGTGCTGTTCGACCGCGACAAGCGCCACACCGGCGCCACCGGCTACCCGCTGACGAAGATGATGCGGTTCGCCGCCGACGGCATCGTCGGGTTCTCGACCACGCCGCTGCGGATGATCACGCGGATGGGGTACCTGTTCTCGCTGCTGAGCTTCCTCGGCGTGCTCTACGTCATCGGCGTCAAGCTGTTCGAGCCGGAGACCGCGGTGCCCGGCTGGGCGTTCATCACCATCGCGATGTTCTTCCTCGGCGGCGTCCAGATCATCATGCTCGGCGTGCTCGGCAGTTACATCGGCCGGACGTACTCGCAGGTGCAGAACCGGCCGCTCTACAGCGTCGCGTCGGTGCGGACGGGCGCGAACGAGGCCGCCGAGGACAGCCGGAGCACCGTCCGATGAGGCTCGTCACCGCCACGCAGGTGCGTTTCGGCATCGTCGGGATCGGCAACACGCTGGTCGACGTCCTCGGGTACGCGCTGCTGGCCACGCTCGGCGTGCCGACGTTCGTCGCGAACTTCATCTCCACGACGGTCGGCATGCTGCTGTCGTTCACGTTGAACCGGAACTTCACGTTCCGGGCGAAGGACGGTGACGTCCGCCGCCAGGCCGTGCTGTTCTTCGTGGTCACCGCGTTCGGGCTGTGGGTGGTGCAGTTCCTCGTCATCACCCTGGTGAACCACCTGTTCCCGGGGGTCAACCTGCTGGTGCCCAAGGGCGCCGCGATCGTCGTCGGGCTGTTCTGGAACTACCTGCTCTACCACTACGTCGTCTTCCGCCACCGGCCGGTGACGCCGGTACCCGGTGCGACACCCGCCGACTCAGCGTGATCTCGTACGCTGACCTGCGTGCGATCCCGTGAACTGCGCTTCGGCCTGGGCGTCTTCGTCCTTTCCCTGGGCGTCCTGCTGCTCCGGTTCCTCGTGCCGAGGCCGGTCGGGATGGCCGACAACGGCGACGGCTGGCGCCTGCTGTGCAACCTCGGCGGCCGGCACCCGGAGCTGAAGCCCGAGTTCTACGTCCACTTCAGCTACGGGCCGGGTTCGGCCTGCAAGAGCGACTACATCTCGAGCCAGGCGTGGCTCGACTGGTTCGCGAGCAAGCTCGGGCACGTGCTCGGCTCGTCGGCCGAGCTGAACCTGCTGGTGCTCGGCGCGATCACGTGCGTGCTGGTCGCCGTGGGCGTCGCGGCCACCGTGCTGGGCCTGGACCTGAGCCGCCGCAACCGCGTCATCGCCGCCGTCCTGCTGCTGCTCGTGATGGCCGACTCGGCGTTCTTCGGCTACTTCGCCTCGGTGCTGAGCGAAGGCGCCGGGTTCGTCGGGATGCTGCTGACCGCGGGCGGGCTGCTGCTGATGCACCGCACGGGCGCGTGGCGCTACTGGGGCGCGGGGCTGACCGTGGTGGGCGCGCTGATCGGGATCAACGCGAAGTCGCAGACGCTGCTGCTGATCCCGCTGTTCGTGATCGCGCTGGCGCTGGTCCGGCCGCTCGGCGCGAAGGGCCGCGCGCGGTGGCTGGTGCCGCTGGGCGTGCTGGTGATCGTCGGCGCCGGCACGGCGATGGTGCAGTCGAAGGGCGACCCGGCCAACGCCGAGTACCGCGAAGCCAACATGTTCCACGTGGTGTTCGACAGCATCGTGGACGGCAAGCACGACACCGACGCCGACCTGACCGCGCTGGGCCTCCCGCCGGACGCGAAGAAGTTCATCGGCAAGGGCTGGTGGGAAGCGAGCCCCTGGACGGACCCGGGCTACAACACCTACCGCGACAAGATCAGCCGCCGCAACGTCGTGCAGTACTACGCGTCCCACCCGACCCGCACGCTGCAGGTCCTCCAGCAGGGCGCGGTCGACACGCTCACGGCCCGCCCGTCGCGGCTGGGCAGTTTCGCCGAGTCGGCCGGCTACCCGCAGATGGCCCAGGAGTACCGGGTGCCGGTGCTGTCAGGCCTGTCCGCGCTCGCCGCGCCGCTGGGCCTGTTCGCGCTGGTCCCGTTCTGGCTGCTGATCGGCTGGGCGGGCATCCGCGCGTTCCGCCGCAAGGCGCGCGAGTACGGGACGGTGGTGTTCTTCCTGCTGCTGTTCGCGATCGGCCAGTTCGGCCTGTCGGCGCTCGGCGAGGGCGTGGAAGGCGTGAAGCACCAGCTGCTGACGCTGTTCCCGACGTTCCTGGCCTTGGTGTTCGCGGTGCTGAGCTTCTTCCTGCGGCCGTCCCGGGTCGTGCCGGAAGACGCCGGGGAAGAGCCGGAGTCCGAGGCCATGACCGAGGTCTTCGACGCCTTCCGGGAGCCGGAGAAGCCCGCGGTCCGCTAAACCGTTCCGGCCTCCCGGGCGTGGGGAAGGCGGTGGTCCGGGAGCAGCCCGGACACCGCTTACCTGTGGGAGGCAAGTGTGCGGTCAGCAGTACGGAAGTTCGCCGTCGTCGCCGGTGTCGTCGTGGCGGCGACTCTCGTCGCGGTGCCCGGCGCGGAGGCCGCGCCGGTGACGACCTGTCCGGGCACCGAACTCCACAAGGAGGGCTTGCCCAAGCCGCTGAAGAACCAGCTCGGCGAGCAGGCCGGCACCCTGCGCCTGTGGTACTCCAGCGCGAACGGCGGCACCAACTGCGCGAAGGTCTACGACGACGCGTCCGGGTCGCACTCCATGTCGGTCAGCATCCGGACGGACACCTCCGCCACGGTGACCGACTCCGGCACGTTCTCCACCTTCGCCGGCGGAGTGGTGGTGACCGGGACGAACGGCCACTGCATCTACGTCTCCGGCAGCCTCTCGCTGGGCACCGGCCAGGTCAACCAGTTCCGCGCCTCGGCCGGACCGGTCGCCTGCGGCTGACGTGACGAGCCCGCCGTCCGCCGAGCGGGCGGCGGGCCTCAGCCGGATTGCCACGTGTTCGAGGCGTTCCGGGAGTCGCTGACGCGATGCAGTGTCGACCCCGCAATCACGCGAGTCGACTGCTCAATCACGCGTGTCGGCGTTCCGTGCACGCCCGGCCCGTGGTTGAAGGGTCAGCTAGCGTGATCAGAAGGTCGACACGCGTGCTTGGAGCGACGACACGGCCTCAGCCGGACTGCGAGGCCAGGCGCTCTTCGCGGTCCGCGGTCGCCAGGGCGTCCAGGACGCCGTCCAGTTCGCCGTCCAGGACCTGGTCCAGGTTGTACGACTTGTAGTTCACCCGGTGGTCCGAGATGCGGTTCTCCGGGAAGTTGTACGTCCGGATGCGCTCCGAGCGGTCGACCGTGCGGACCTGGGAGCGGCGGGCGTCGGACGCCTTGGCCGCGGCCTCCTCCTCGGCGACCGCCTGGAGGCGGGCCTGCAGGACCTGCAGCGCGCGGGCGCGGTTCTGGATCTGCGACTTCTCGTTCTGGCACGAGACGACGATGCCGGTCGGCAGGTGGGTGATCCGCACCGCCGAGTCGGTCGTGTTGACGCTCTGGCCGCCCGGGCCCGACGAGCGGAAGACGTCGATGCGCAGGTCGTTCGGGTCGATCTCGACCTCGACCTCTTCGGGCTCCGGGTAGATCAGCACCCCGGACGCCGACGTGTGGATCCGGCCCTGCGACTCGGTCGCCGGCACGCGCTGGACGCGGTGCACGCCGCCCTCGAACTTCAGCCGCGACCAGACGCCGTCGACGACCGCCGACTTCGTCTTGATCGAGAGCGTGACGTCCTTGAAGCCGCCCAGGTCGGAGTCGACCGAGTCGAGCACCTCGGCCTTCCAGCCGTGCCGCTCGGCGTAGCGCAGGTACATCCGCAGCAGGTCGCCGGCGAACAGCGCCGACTCCTCGCCGCCTTCGCCGGACTTGATCTCCATCACGACGTCGGAGCCGTCGTACGGGTCGCGCGGCAGCAGCAGCTCGGTGAGCTTCGACTCCAGCTCGGGGATCCCCGCGGCCAGCTCGTCGGCCTCCGCGGCGAACCCGGAGTCCTCCGCGGCCAGCTCGCGCGCGGCCACGAGGTCTTCACGGGCGGTGTCGAGCTGGTGGACGGCGCGCACCACGGGCGTCAGCTCGGCGTAGCGGCGGCCGAGCTTGCGGGCGCGCGCCTGGTCGGCGTGCACCGCCGGGTCCGCGAGCTGGGTCTCCAGCTCCGCGTGTTCGGCGAGCAGCCCCTTGAGCGAGCTCGAATCCACCTCTGCCACCTCTCAGGCCCGGTTTTTCAGACAAAGAAACGGCGCCCACCCGAACGTGCGGGTGGGCGCCGTTGACCAAGCTACTTGGCTTCGGCGTCCTTCTTCTGACGCTTGCCGTAGCGAGCCTCGAAGCGCGCGACGCGGCCACCGGTGTCCATGATCTTCTGCTTGCCCGTGTAGAACGGGTGGCAGTTGGAGCAGATCTCGACGTGGATGGTGCCGCTGGTCTTCGTGCTACGCGTGGTGAAGGTGTTACCGCAGTCGCAGTCGACGTTCGTGACCACGTACTCGGGGTGAATGCCGCTCTTCATGGTGTCCTCTCTCGTTGGCTCCGGGTCCCCAGTCTTCGAGCGGGGTGAACCGGTGCCGGACTTCAGCGGGTGATTCTGCCAGACAGGCTGACAATGACTTGAACAGACCCCGTTGACCTGGTATTCCCGGCCGGGAACGCCGTGAAGGCCCCCTTCCCGGCCATAAGAGCCGGTAAGGGGGCCTTCACGGACTTGCGACCGGAACTCAGTCGTCCTCGTTGCCGCCGAGGGCGGTCTTCGAGACCTGCATGAGGAACTCGGTGTTCGTCTTCGTCTTGCGCAGCCGGGAGATCAGCAGGTCGATGGCCTGCTGCGAGTCGAGCGCGTGCAGCACCCGGCTCAGCTTCACGGTCACGGCCAGCTCGTCCGGGTTGAGCAGCAGCTCGTCCTTGCGGGTACCGGACGGGTTGACGTCGACGGCCGGGAACACGCGGCGCTCGGCGATCTTGCGGTCGAGCTTGAGCTCCGCGTTACCGGTGCCCTTGAACTCTTCGAAGATGACCGTGTCCATCGTCGACCCGGTCTCCACCATCGCCGTGGCGAAGATGGTCAGCGAGCCGCCGTTCTCGATGTTGCGCGCCGCGCCGAGGAACCGCTTCGGCGGGTAGAGCGCGGTCGAGTCGACACCACCGGACAGGATCCGGCCGGACGCCGGGGCCGCCAGGTTGTACGCGCGGCCGAGACGCGTGATCGAGTCGAGCAGCACGACGACGTCGTGGCCCATCTCGACCAGGCGCTTGGCCCGCTCGATGGACAGCTCCGCGACCGAGGTGTGGTCCGCCGGCGGCCGGTCGAAGGTGGAGGAGATGACCTCGCCCTTCACCGAGCGCTGCATGTCCGTGACCTCTTCCGGACGCTCGTCCACGAGGACGACCATCAGGTGGCACTCGGGGTTGTTCGTCGAGATCGCGTTCGCGATGTCCTGCATGATCGTGGTCTTACCGGCCTTCGGCGGCGACACGATCAGGGCGCGCTGTCCCTTGCCGACCGGCATGATCAGGTCGATCACGCGGGTCGTGAGCTTGTGCGACTCGGTCTCGAGGCGCAGCCGCTCGTTCGGGTACAGCGGGGTCAGCTTGGTGAAGTCGGGGCGGCGCTTGGCCTCGTCCGGCTCCAGCCCGTTGATCGAGTCGACGCGCACCAGCGGGTTGAACTTCTGCCGCTGCTGCTCGCCGTCACGCGGCTGACGCACGACGCCGGTGATGGCGTCACCACGGCGCAGGCCGTACTTGCGGACCAGCGAAAGCGAGACGTACACGTCGTTCGGGCCGGCGAGGTAACCCGACGTCCGGACGAACGCGTAGTTGTCGAGCACGTCCAGGATGCCCGCGACGGGCAGCAGGACATCGTCCTCGCGGATCTCGGTGTCCGGCGAACCGCCGACCTCGCGCTGGCCACCGCCGGTGCCCCGGCGACGACGGTCGCGGAAGCGACGGCCGCGACGGCCGCCTTCCTCGTCGTCGTCCTGCTGCTGCTGGGCGCGGTTGTCGCGGTCGCGGTCGCGGTTGTTGTCCTGCCCGCGGCTGCCACCGTCCTGCTGGTTGCGCTGACGGTTGCCGTCCTGGCCCTGCCGGTTGTCGTTCCGGTTGCCCTGACGCTGGTCGCGCTGCTGACGGTCGCCGCTCTGCTGGCGGTCACCGCCCTGCTGACGCTCGCCGCTGCCCTGACGCTCGCCACCCTGCTGGCGGTCGCCGCCGTTCTGGCGGTCACCACCCTGCTGGCGGTCGTTCTGGCGGTCGGCGCCGTTCTGGCTCTCGGGCGCACCGGCGGCGCGGTTGGAACCGCGGCGACGTCGGCTGCGGCCGCCCTCCTCGGGCGCGCCGTCCTGGCCCTGCTGGCCGTCCTGCTTGTCCTGCTGCGGGCGCTCGGCCTGCGGCTGGGTGTCCGCGACGGGCGCAGCCGGCGCCTCGACGGACGCCTCCGGGACCACGGCCTTCTTCGGCTCCGGCTTGGTCGCCGGGGCCGCGGCCTTGGCCTCGCTCTTCGGGGCCGCCTTGGGCGGTTCGCCGACGCCTTCCAGAGGCAGGGTCTCGTTCGCCGCACGCTTGCGAGACTTGCCCTGACGCTCACGGATCGCGGCGATCAGGTCGCCCTTGCGCATACCCGTCGTCTCGCCGACGCCGAGCTCCCCAGCCAGCGAACGCAGTTCGGCCACAGTCTTGCCGGTCAACCCGCCGACCGTCTTCTTGGGAGCGGGGGCCGTGCCGTTCGACTCTGCGGCGCCGTTACCCACGTCGCTCAAAAGATCGGTGTTGCTCACACATGTCCTTCCTGACCGATCCACGCCTCCAGGCGGATCAGCGGACTGCCGCTCGCTTCTGATCGCGAACCGGCGTAACTGCCCCCCGATACGGGAGATGAGCTCTTCGGCCGTGCGAAACACAGCTGGAGCGCCTCCACCACAGGGGTTTGCGTCCTCCATTCGGAGGATGCGGAATCCGACACCGCCGAGACCGGAAACCCGCCTGCGTCCCTCCGCGTTACCCCGCTTGCCAGGCGGTGCGGATCTGGCGGATCGACGAAGGATGCGATCCGGGAAACTCCCCTGGACCGGCATCGGGTGCGGAAACGCACGGTGATCGAACGCCCCCGAGGGTAGACCGCACCGGTGCCGGGTGCAACAACCACCCCCCGCGTGGCGGCCCCCACCGCAGGCACGTGACCCAGCCTTTACTGAGCCGCAACCTGCACACCCGCGAGATCCGCGGGCAGCTCGTAGACGTCGAAACCCTCAACACCGGCCCCTGGCGGCAATATTCCCGTCGTGGTCAGGGCGAGCACCGTCGGGCCCGCGCCGGAGATCGCCGCGGCCACGCCTTGTGCACGGAGCGTGTCCACCAGCGCCGTGCTCGCCGGGTAAGCGGGTGCGCGGTAGAGCTGGTGCAGGCGGTCTTCGGTGGCCGCCAGCAGCAGCTCCGGTTTCGCCGTGAGCGCGTGCACGGCGAGGGCGGCGCGACCGGCGTTGTGCGCGGCGTCGCGGTGCGGCACCGTCGCCGGCAGCAGGCCGCGCGTGGTCGCGGTGGCCGAGCGGACGGCCGGGACCGCGACGACCGGCCGGATCCCGGCGTGCGGGGTCAGCCGCTCGGCGTGGAACACCGTGCCCTCGCACCAGGCCAGCACGAGCCCGCCGAACAGGCTCGCGGCCGCGTTGTCGGCGTGGCCCTCGAAGCCCGCGGCCAGCTGCAGCGCGTCGAATTCGTCGATTTCCCGGCCCGCCAGCGCGTACCCGGCGGCGACGCCGGAGACCACCGCGGCGGCCGACGACCCGAGCCCGCGCGCGTGCGGGATCGCGTTGTAGCAGCGCAGGTGCAGGCCGGGCGGGTCGACGCCGAGGTGCGCGCAGGTCCGCCGGATCGCCCGCACCACGAGGTGCGACTCGTCGGTGGGCACGTCGGCGACGCCGCCCGCGCCCGCGTCGATCACCTCGACCTTGAGGCCTTCGTCGGTGACCTGCACCTCGACGACGTCGTAGAGCGCGAGCGCCATCCCGAACGCGTCGAAGCCCGGCCCGAGGTTCGCCGTCGACGCCGGGACCGTGACGCGGAAGGCGCCGCTCACCGCAGGTCCAGGGCCGCCGCGACCGCCGAGGGGTCCACGGCCAGCGGCTCGACCTCGACGTTGCCCGCCAGCGCCGTCTGCGGGTCCTTCAGGCCGTGGCCGGTGACGGTGCAGACGACCGTGGCGCCCTTCGGCAGCCGGCCGTCGGCGGCCGTCGCGAGCAGGCCGGCCACGCTGGTGGCCGACGCCGGCTCGACGAACACGCCCTCACGCCCGGCGAGCAGCCGGTACGCCTCGAGGATCTTCTCGTCGGTGACGGCTTCGAAGAGCCCGTTGGACTCGTTCTTCGCCTTGACCGCGGCGGTCCACGACGCCGGGCTGCCGATCCGGATCGCGGTGGCGATCGTGTCCGGGTCGCGCACCGGTTCGCCCAGCACCAGCGGCGCCGCGCCGGCCGCCTGGAAGCCGAACATCCGCGGGGTGTTCTTCACCACACCATCGGCCGCGTACTCCGAATAGCCCGCCCAGTAGGCGGTGATGTTGCCCGCGTTGCCGACCGGCAGGCAGTGGACGTCCGGCGCCCGGCCGAGCGCGTCGCAGACCTCGAACGCGGCGGTCTTCTGGCCGGCGATGCGCACCGGGTTGACCGAGTTGACGAGCGTGACCGGGTAGTCGGCCGCGGTCTTGCGGGCCAGCTCGAGGCAGTCGTCGAAGTTGCCGTCGACCTGCAGGATCCGCGCGCCGTGCAGCACGGCCTGGGCGAGCTTGCCCATCGCGATCTTGCCCTGGGGCACCAGCACGGCGCAGGTGAGCCCGGCGCGCACGGCGTAGGCGGCGGCCGAGGCCGAGGTGTTGCCGGTCGACGCGCAGATCACCGCCTTGAGCCCGCTGGCGAGCGCGTGCGTGATGGCCACGGTCATGCCGCGGTCCTTGAAGGAGCCGGTCGGGTTGACGCCCTCGACCTTGAGGTGGACGTCGCAGCCGGTCAGCTCGGACAGGTAGCGGGCGGGCAGCAGCGGGGTGTTGCCCTCCCCGAGCGTGATCACCCGCGCGCCGTCCGGGACCGGAACGCGGTCCCGATAGGCCTCGATGATGCCGGGCCAGGCCTTGATACTCATGCGTCTTCGCCTTCCACCCGCATCACGCTGACAACATGGTGGACGACGTCGAGCCGCCCGATCTCGTCCACAGTGGACCGCAGGGCGGCGTCAGGGGCCTGGTGCGTGACGACGACCAGGCTCGCGCGGTCGTCGACGTGGAGCTGGCGGACCGCCGCGATGCTCACGCCGTGGGCGGCGAACGCCTGCGCCACCTGGGCGAGCACCCCGGCGCGGTCGGCCACGGAAAGGCTTACGTGGTACCGGGTCGGGGTCTGGCCCATCGGCCGCACCGGCAGCGCCGCGTGCGCCGACTCGCGCGGGCCGCGGCCGCCGGCCACCTGGTTGCGGGCCACCGCGACCAGGTCGCCGAGCACCGCGCTCGCCGTCGGCGCGCCGCCCGCGCCCTGGCCGTAGAACATCAGCTCGCCGGCGGCGTCGGCCTCGACGTAGACGGCGTTGAACGCGCCGCTCACGCCGGCCAGCTGGTGGCTGCGCGGGATCATCACCGGGTGCACGCGGGCGGACACCGACTCGACGCCGTCGTCGTCGGTCACCCGCTCGCAGATGGCGAGCAGCTTGACCGTGCGGCCGAGCACGCGCGCCGCGCCGAGGTCGGCGGCGGTGACGTCGGCGATGCCCTCGCGGTGCACGTCCGAGGCCGTCACCCGGGTGTGGAACGCGAGCGAGGCGAGGATCGCGGCCTTGGACGCGGCGTCGTAACCGTCGACGTCGGCGGTCGGATCGGCCTCGGCGTACCCGAGCCGGCTGGCCTCGTCGAGCGTCTCGGCGTAGCCGGCGCCGGTCGAGTCCATCGCGGACAGGATGTAGTTCGTGGTGCCGTTGACGATGCCCATCACGCGGGTGATCCGGTCACCCGCCAGGGACTCGCGCAGCGGCCGCAGCAGCGGGATGGCCCCGGCCACGGCGGCCTCGAAGTAGAGGTCGACACCGGCGGCGTCGGCCGCCTCGAACAGGTCGGCGGAGTGCTCGGCGAGCAGCGCCTTGTTCGCGGTGACCACGGACTTCCCGGCCTTCAGCGCGGCCAGCAGCCAGCTGCGCACCGGCTCGATCCCGCCGACGAGCTCGACCACGACGTCGACGTCGTCGGAGGTCACGAGCTTCTCGGCGTCGGCGGTCAGCAGCTCCGGTGGCAGTTCGGGGTGCTTGTCCGGGCGGCGGACGGCGATGCCGGCCAGCTCGACCGGCGCGCCCGCCCGGGCGGCCAGCTCGCCGGCCTGCTCGGTGAGCAACCGGGCGACCTCGCCGCCCACGGTCCCGCAGCCGAGCAGGGCGACCCTGATCGCACGTTTTGGAGTGTCACTGCGTTCGGACACGGTTTCTCAGACCTCCAGGCGCAGCATGTCGTCGGTCGTCTCACGCCGCAGCAGCAGCCGGGCGCCGCCGTTGCGCACGGCGACCACGGCCGGGCGCGGCTGCCGGTTGTACGTGCTCGCCATCGAGTAGCAGTAGGCACCGGTCGCCGCGACGGCCACCAGGTCGCCCGGAGCCAGCGTGTCGGGCAGCCAGCAGTCTCGTACGACGATGTCGCCGGACTCACAGTGTTTTCCCACGACCCGGGACAGCACGGCGTGCACCGGCTCTTCGTTGTCGCTCGCGGAGCGGGAAACCAGCCGGACGTCGTACACCGCGTCGTAGAGCGCGGTGCGGATGTTGTCGCTCATCCCGCCGTCCACGCTCACGTACCGGCGCACGGCGTTGTCGCCGAGCGCGACGTCCTTGATGGTGCCGACCTCGTAGAGCGTGATCGTGCCCGGCCCGGCGATCGCGCGGCCCGGCTCGCCGGCGATGCGCGGCACCGGGAGCCCGGCGTAGGCGCACTCCTTGCGGACGATCTCGCGGATCTGCGTGATCATCTGCGCCGGCGGCGGCGGGTTGTCCTTGTCGGTGTAGGCGATGCCGAATCCGCCACCGAGGTCGACCAGGTTCAGCTGGTCGAGCAGCTCGGGGCCGTGTTCCTTGGCCAGGTCGGCGAGCAGCCCGACGACGCGGCGGGCGGCGACCTCGAAGCCGTCGGCGTCGAAGATCTGCGAGCCGATGTGGCTGTGCAGGCCGGTCAGCTTCAGCGACGGCGCGTTGAGCACCCGCCGCACCGCCTCCGCGGCGTCCCCGGCGGCCAGCGAGAAGCCGAACTTCTGGTCCTCGTGGGCCGTCGCGATGAACTCGTGGGTGTGCGCCTCGACGCCGACGGTCACCCGGATCAGCACCGGCTGCACAACGTCGTGGCGCGCGGCGGTGTCGGCCAGCCGGGCGATCTCGTAGTAGGAGTCGAGCACGATCGTGCCGACGCCCGCGACGACCGCGGCTTCGAGCTCCGCCGGCGACTTGTTGTTGCCGTGGAAGGTGATCCGCTCGGCCGGGAAGCTCGCGCGCTGCGCCACGGCGAGCTCGCCGCCGCTGCAGACGTCCAGGCTCAGCCCCTGCTCGGCCACCCAGCGGGCGATCTCGATGGAGAGGAACGCCTTGGACGCGTAGTGCACGAGCGCCGGGTCGTCGAACGCCTCGGCGTAGTCCGCGCAGCGGGACTTGAAGTCGGCCTCGTCGACGACGAACAGCGGCGTGCCGTGCTGCTCGGCCAGCTCGCGCACGTCGACGCCGGCGATCCGCACGACGCCGTCCGCGCCGCGGAAGGTGTTGCGGGGCCAGACCTTCGGGTAGAGCCGGTCGAGCTCGTCGCCGCTCGCGGGCGGGAACCCGGAGGAGTCGGCGTGGGGGTAGACGTCGGCGTGCCGTGGGCCCGCGGGGTGCGCCATCGATTACATCCGTTCCGGAGCAGAGACACCGACCAGGGCGAGACCGTTGACGAGCACCTGGCGCGCCGCCTCGCAGAGGGCCACCCGGGCGAAGTTGGCCGCGGTGGCCTGCTCGTCGCCCTTCGGGAGCACGCGGGCCTCACGGACCGCGTAGAACTTGTGCAACGCGCCCGCCAGCTCCTCCAGGTAACGCGCCACCCGGTGCGGCTCGCGCATTTCGGCGGCCCGGCGCACCATCTCGGGGAACTCGCCGATCGTGCGGATGAGGTCGCCCTCGACCGGCAACGTCAACTGTCCGAAGTCGACGTCCTCAGTGGACTTCAGGCCGAGATCGGCCGCACCGCGCAACATCGTGCACAGGCGCGCGTGGGCGTACTGGACGTAGTAGACCGGGTTGTCGTTGGAGTGCTTGCGCAGCAGGTCCAAGTCGACGTCCAAAGTGGAGTCGACGGAGTAGCGGATCAGCTCGTAGCGGGCCGGGTCGACGCCGACCGCCTCGACCAGGTCCTCCATCGTGATCACGGTACCGGCGCGCTTGGACATCCGCACCGGCTTGCCGTCGCTGACCAGGTTCACCATCTGGCCGATCAGCACCTCGACCGTGGCCGGGTCGTCGCCGAACGCCGCCGCGGCCGCCTTGAGCCGGGCGATGTAGCCGTGGTGGTCCGCGCCGAGCATGTAGATGCAGAGGTCGAAGCCGCGGTTGCGCTTGTCCTTGAAGTAGGCCAGGTCGCCGGCGATGTAGGCCGGGTTGCCGTCCTGCTTGATGACGACGCGGTCCTTGTCGTCGCCGTACTCGGACGACTTGAGCCACCAGGCGCCGTCCGCGAAGTAGAGGTTCCCGGAGTCCTTCAGCTGCTGGACGGCGGCGTCGACCGCGCCCGACTCGTGCAGCGAGTTCTCGTGGAAGTAGACGTCGAAGTCGGTGCCGAACTCGTGCAGGCTGTCCTTGATCTCGGTGAACATCAGCCCGATGCCGATGCGGCGGAACGTCTCGTGCCGCTCCTGCTCCGGCAGCGACAGCGCGCTCGGCTCGGCCTTGATGACCTCGGCGGCGATGTCGTTGATGTAGCCGCCCGCGTAGCCGTCCTCCGGCGCGGGCTCGCCCTTCGCGGCAGCGATCAGGGACCGGACGAACCGGTCGATCTGCGCGCCCGCGTCGTTGAAGTAGTACTCGCGGGTGACCTCGCCGCCCTGCGCGCCGAGCACGCGGCCCAGCGCGTCGCCGACCGCGGCCCAGCGGGTGCCGCCCAGGTGGATCGGGCCGGTCGGGTTGGCCGAGACGAACTCGAGGTTGATCTTGGTGCCGGCCAGCGCGTCCCCGCGGCCGAAGGCGGCGCCGGCCTCGATGACCTGGCGCACGATGTCGCCCTGCGCGGCCGCGGCCAGGCGGAAGTTGAGGAAGCCAGGGCCCGCCACCTCGGCCGAAGCGACGCCGTCGGCCGCCGCGACCGCCGCGGCCAGCGCCTCGGCGAACTCACGCGGCTTCAGGCCGGCCTTCTTCGCCACTTGCAGGGCCAGGTTCGTCGCGTAGTCGCCGTGGTCGGGGTTGCGCGGGCGTTCGATGGTCACCTGCTCCGGCAGCACGGTGTCGTCGATGCCGCGTGCGGTCAGTACCTGCACGGCGGAGCTGCGGACCAGGTCGGCGAGAGCGGCGGGAGTCACTCGTCGAATTCTAGGTGTGCCCAGGTCGGGCGCTTCCGGCGGTCTCGGCCACGTCACGGCGGGCGTCCACAGACCGCTTTTCGGGGGTTCCGGGTGGCGGAGCCCCCGGCCTTCGGTGGGCACTGTGTGAGGTGTTAACGGTGATCAGACGTGTGGTCTCTACACTGGCCCGGGCGGGAATCCGTCCGCAGCCAGCAGAGGAGAACGCGGGAGCCATGGCGAACCGGACAACTGGGAAAAAGGGGTCGGCCGTGAAAGCGGCCCGCGGTTCCGTGGTCAGCAAGAAGGGCACGCCGTGGGGCACGATCATCGCGGTCGTGGCCATCGTCGCCCTCGCCGCCGCCGTGATCACCTACTACATGGTGGCGTCCGCGCCGAAGCGTGACCAGGCCAGCCGTGAAGAGGCCGCCGCCGCGTTCGCGCCGACCGCGTCCGACCCGGATCCCTCGAAGCGCATCCCCGGCGTCATCACCGCGACCTACACCGGCAGTGTGCACGTCCTGCCGACCGAGCGCGTCGCCTACGACAAGACCCCGCCGTTCGGCGGCCCGCACGACCAGACGTGGGCCACCTGCACCGGCATCGTCTACCCGAACGCCGTCCGCACCGAGAACATGGTGCACGCGCTGGAGCACGGCTCGGTGTGGATCGCCTACAACCCGCAGCAGATCTCGGGTGACGCGCTGAACCTGCTGAGCGTGCGCGCCAAGGACAAGCCGTTCACGATGCTGTCGCCCTACCCCGGCCTCGACAAGCCGATCTCGCTGCAGTCCTGGGGCCACCAGCTGAAGCTGGACAGCGCCGACGACCCGCGGATCGACGAGTTCATCGCGGCCCTGCGCAGCAACCCGAACGGCGTCTACCCCGAGGTCGGCGCGTCCTGCGACGCGGTGCCGGGCTCGTTCGACCCGGACAACCCGCCGCCGTTCGACCCGTCGAAGCCGGGCCCGGACGCGAAGCCGATGGACTACAAGGGCAGCACCGCCGCGCAGGGTGAGCAGGGCGCCCCCGGCGGCGTGCCGACCGCCCCCGCGTCCGCCCCGGCCTCGGGCGCGCCGTCCCAGTGAGTTCCGGAGCCGACCTCGACGACCTCGAAACCGATGAGGTCGTCGAGCAGCCGATGTGGTCGCGCTGGGTGATCATCGGCGGGACGCTGCTGGCGGTCCTGCTGATCGGCGGCGTCGCGGGGATGTTCCTCACCCGCGCCGTCGACGACCCGGCGGCCACGGCCACCCCGGCCCGCGACTCCGTCGAGGTCGGCTTCGCGCAGGACATGTCGACGCACCACCTGCAGGCGGTCACGATGTCGGGCATCGCCCGCGACCGCACGACCGACCCGGAGATCAAGCAGCTCGCGTTCGACATCGAACGCACGCAGCTCGAGCAGGTCGGCCGCATGAAGGGCTGGCTCATGCTGTGGGACCAGCCGGAGCAGGCGATCGGCGCGCCGATGAAGTGGATGACGGAACCGATGTCCGGCCACGACGGCATGTCGATGGCCCCGTCGTCGCTGTCGCCGTCAGGAGGCGCGTTGATGCCGGGCATGGCGACCGACACGGAGCTGACGAAGCTGCGCTCACTGTCGGGCCGCCCGTTCGACGTCTACTTCCTGCAGCTGATGCTCCGCCACCACCAGGGCGGCACGTCGATGGCGCAGTACGCGTCGGAGCACTCGAACCTGCCGGCGCTGAAGGCCCTGGTGAACAGCATCCTCACGTCCCAGGGCGCGGAGATGGACCAGATGAAGCTGATGCTCGCGGGCCGGGGCGCCCAGCCACTCCCCTGACGAGCTTTCGAGGTCCGTGAAGGCCTCCTTACCGGCTCTTATGGCCGGCAAGGAGGCCTTCACGGCTTTCGGGGCTTGGGGCGGCGCGAGCTACCAGGAGAGTTCCTGGCAGCGGCGCGCGCAGTGCGGTGCCTCCACCTGCAGGGTCGCGTGCTCGATCGCGTAGCGCGTCGAGAGCAGGTTCTGGGCCTCGGTCAGCACGTCCGATTGCTGCGCCGGCGGGGCGAGCGTCAGGTGCGCCGACGCCACCTCCATGCCCGACGTCAGGGTCCAGACGTGCAGGTCGTGCACGTCCGCGACGCCCGGTAGCGCCGACAGCTCCGCGCTGATCGCGCCGACGTCGACGCCCTGCGGGGCGTGCTGGAAGAGGATGCGCAACGCGCGGCGGGCCAGGGTCCACGTGCGGGGCAGCACGAACAGGCCGATCGCGACGCCGATGATCGGGTCCGCGTAGCGCCAGCCGGTGAGCAGCGTCAGCGCGCCGCTGACCAGCACGCCGACCGAGCCGATCAGGTCGGCCAGCACCTCGAGGTACGCGCCGCGGACGTTGAGGCTCTCCTTCGCCCCCGAGCGCAGCACCGCGAACGACACGATGTTCGCCACCAGGCCGGCCGTCGCGGCCAGCAGCACCGGCAGGCCGGCCACCGCGGGCGGGTCGCTGATCCGGCCGACGGCCTCGACGAGGACGTACCCCGCGACGCCGAACAGCAGGATCGCGTTGCCCAGCGCCGCCAGCACCTCCGCGCGGTAGAGGCCGAACGTGCGGCTGACGGTGGGGCCGGAGCGGCGGGCCAGGATGATCGCGGTCAGGGCCATGCCGACCCCGAGGACGTCGGTGAACATGTGCGCCGCGTCCGAGATCAGCGCCAGCGAGCCGGTCGCGAAGCCCACGACGAACTCCAGCACCATGAACCCGGCGCCGATGCCCAGGGCGATCGTCAGGCTCCGGACGTACCTGCCCGACGCGCTCGCCGGCGCGGCCGCCTGGCCGTGCCCGTGTCCGTGCCCCATTTCGCCTCCGTTCCCGGTTACCGTCGAGGCCCAACATATAGTCGGATGCGCATATGTGCAACAGAGGGGAGCCTAAGTTCACCCATCCGAAAAGTACCCCGCACGCGCGCGCCGACCAATCCACCAGGAGGGGTTTCCCGCCTGGCGGACCGATTACGCTTCGGCGCTTCTTCCGGTTAGCGCACCAGCCGGAAGAAGCCGCGGACCTGCTGGACGAACAGCTCGGGCTGCTCCAGCGCGGCGAAGTGACCGCCGACGGGCAGCGTCTCGAACCACCGCAGGTCGGCGTAACACTGCTCCGCCTGCCGCCGCGACGGCCGCACGATCTCCTTGGGGAACACCGAAACCCCGGCGGGCACGGTGATCGGGGACAGGTCGCGGTCGGTGTTCTCCCAGTACATCCGCGCCGACGAGGCGGCCGTCGCGGTGAACCAGTAGACGGAGATCGCGTCGAGGAGCCGTTCGCGGGCGACGGCGTCCTCGGGCTGTCCCTTGTGGTCGGTCCAGGCCCAGAACTTCTCGGCGATCCAGGCGGCCTGCCCGGCGGGCGAGTCGGTCAGGCCGTAACCGAGCGTCTGCGGCCGGGTGCCCTGCTGCGCGGCGTAGGCGCTGCCGGTCCGCCGGAACTCCGCCAGGTCGGCGCGGGCCTGCCGCTCCTGCTCCGTCGGATCGTCCCGATCCAGCGACACGGGCGCGTAGTTGACGTGCACCCCGGCGACGCGCTCGAACCGCGCCAGCGCGTTGGTGACGGCGGCACCCCAGTCGCCCCCCTGGGCGCCGTAGCGCTCGTAGCCGAGCGACGTCATCAGCGCGTCCCACAGCTCGGCGACCCGCGGGATCTTGAGCGCGGGCTTGTCACTCCACCCGAACCCGGGCAGCGACGGCGCGACGACGTGGAAGGCGTCGGCCGGATCCCCGCCGTGCGCTCGCGGATCGGTCAGCGGCCCGAGCACGTCGAGGAACTCGGTGACGGACCCGGGCCAGCCGTGCGTCAGCACGAGCGGCAGCGCGTCCGGTTCGGGCGACCGGACGTGCAGGAAGTGCAGGCCGACGCCGTCGACGGTGGCCCGGAACTGCGGAAAGGCGTTGAGCCGGCCGGCGAAGCCGAAGTCGTACTCCTCGCCCCAGAACCGGCAGAGCTCCCGCACGTAGGCGAGCGGCGCCCCCTGCGACCAGTCGTCGACGGTCTCGGCCTCGGGCCACCGGGTCCGCCGCAACCGCTCCCGCAGGTCGGCGACGTCGGCCTCATCGAGCGGTACCCGGAACGGCTCAACCACGACAGCTCCTTCAGGTGGGCCTCCCACGCTATCGAGACGCCCACGAATGGATCAACTTCAGCCCCCTGACCAGCGAGTACGTTTTGCGGCGCCCTGCCCGCGCGGGTCACGGGGGATGCGCTAAACTTCTGACGTCGCCCAGCGATGGGCCCTCGTAGCTCAGGGGATAGAGCACTGCCCTCCGGAGGCAGGTGTCGCAGGTTCGAATCCTGCCGAGGGCACCCAGATCCAATGCGCAAAACCGGCCCCTACCAGCGAGAACGCGGGTAGGGGCCGACTCATTTCCTCCTCCGTGCCACCCTGCAGCCGACCCGTCTCGGCTTGACAAGTTGTGGACAACCCGGCCCAGACCCGCCGCTGGACGGTTCCCGTGGGGTATGTCCCTCATGCATAATGGAACAACGCGATCGCGATAGGGAGGCTGGTCGGCGTGAGGTCAACCGATTCAGAGGTACACACGGAATTGCTCGATCTCACCGGAGTTCCCCTCGGGGAACTCCGCACGCTCCACACTCCATCGCTGAACACGGCAATCAGAAAAGTGTTCGACTGCTCCAGGCAAGTCGACGTCGACGAGATTCAAGGGCAGATTTCGATCTGATCCACGACGGACGGTCCTGCGCCTGAATCTCCGTGATTCGCTTCAGGCGAACCGGCGAAAAGGAGCATAATCGAATGCAGGCCGAACTGCCGCGTCACCGGCTGCCGTGGTCGTTCTTCGTCCAGCTCTGCACCGGGCCCGCATCGGCCGCCGTCATCGAAAACCTGCGCTCCGGGCAGCTCAGCCGGCGGAAATTGCAGGCTCGCGCACTGACGGAACTCCTCGACACCAGGCCGGACAGCCCAGCGCACGCCTGGTCCGTCCTGGTCGCGGCCGACCGGCGCGATCCCGGGCTGGTCAACGAACTGCTGCTGCACCCCTCGGCTGGTGTCTGGCTGACCCGGACGCTCCGGAAATTATCCGGAGCGGCGACGGACAGCACGCCGCTGCGGACCGACCTGGACTACCTCGCCTCGGTCGCCGGTGCGGCGGCGACGCGCTGCGGGCTGCCCTGCACTCTGGAAGTACCGGTGGTGCACGGAGTGATCACGCTGCCAACAGTCGGCCAGGTCACCCTGCCCTCGGCGTTCCCCGCGGGCCACGCGGTCCTCGAAGTCTCGCCGGACGGCACGGCGGCCGTGCGGGCGCTCACCTCGAGCGCGTCCGTCACGTTCTCCGCACCGGAACCCAGCCCCGGATTCGTGCCCGTCGCCCGGCACACCGCGACTTCGCACCGGCTCCGCCTTTCGATCGAAATCGATGACCGCGGCCCCTATCGGACCTTTTCGGCGCCGATCCGCCCTCGCCCGCTCGACCCGCTCGAGTACGCCGAATGGACCAAACTGCTCGACGAGGCGTGGGACATCCTCACCACGCACTACCGGGGATTCGCCGAAGAACTGTCCGCCGGCATGTCCGCACTCGTTCCACTGGAAAGCGAGAACTCCATCACCGGCGCGTCTTCGTCCATCGCGTTCGGCGCGATCGCGATGACCGCGAAATATTCGGCCGTCGACTTGGCCGAAGCACTCGTCCACGAACTCCAGCATTCGAAGCTGAACGCACTGTTCGATCTCGTCGAACTGCACGACCCGGACTGTGGTGAACTCTTCTACGCGCCGTGGCGTGACGACCCTCGTCCGATCGGCGGCCTGCTCCACGGCGCCCTCGCGTTCGTGACGGCCGTGGAGTTCTGGCGGGTGCAAGCCGAGCACGACGAGGACGATGGGCGGTACGCCCAGTTCAACTACGCCTACCGGCGACGGCAAGTGCGGCAGACGGCCGAGACGCTGCTCGCGTCGCCGGCGCTGACCGGATTCGGCCGCCGGTTCGTCGCCTCGATCGCCGAGCGGTTGTCGGCCGTCGAAGACAGCGAGGTCACCGACGAGGTACGAGAAGTGGTGGCGAAGGTCGCGGATGAACACCAGGCCGCGTGGCGGCTCCAGCACCTGCGCCCCGACGAGAACCAGGTCCTCGCCCTCGCAAAAGCCTGGTCGGCCGGCGCCCAGGAACCTCCCGGCCCGCTCGAACCGGCCGTCGTCGTCCCGTGCTACCGGTCACTCACCCGGTCGCCTCGCTCCGATCTGCTCAAGCTGCGATTCCTGGGCCAGGAGAACGCGGTCCCACCCGCGCGAACGCGCAACTTGTCCACGGCCGACCTGCACTACGTGACCGGAGACCGCAACCAGGCCCGGGCGGCCTACGCCGCCACGATCCGCGCGAGCCCCCAGGACGACCAGGCATGGCTCGGGCTGGGGCTCACATCGCCGGCCGAAGCCGGCGGGACGCGCAGCGTCCTGCTCACTTCGCCGCACGTCGTCCTCGCCGTCCGGGACAAGTTGCTCGCCCGGAACCACCGGATCGACCGGCCGGTCGAGCTGGTGCGCTGGTTGAACACCGCTTCCGTGCCCGCCGATTGACGGCGAGCACGGAAGCGTGTGCGTCAAAGCTGCATGGTGTCGGTGTCGCAGTTGGCCCGCTCGGATTTGACCGCCGCGGCCACGGCCTGGTGCTGCTCGCCAAGGGCCTTGCGCAGTCCGGCGAGCGTGTTCGCGTGCAGGATCGTGGCCTCGTCCTCGCGGCCCATGGCGCGCATGTCGATCGACAGGTTCAGGGCGATCGCCAGCGTGGCGGGGTGTTCCGTCCCGAGTACCCGGCCCGACCGCTCCAGGTTCGCGACGTCGAGTTCGTACGCCGCCTCGGTCTCGCCGAGCGCTTCGAGGTCGCTGGCCAGGTTGGTCACGCACACCATGGTGGACGGGTGGTCGTGGCCGAAGACCCGCTGCAGCGCCGCGCTCGTCCGTTCGTCGATCAGCCGCGCCTGCCCGATGTCACCCATCAAGCGGAGGGTGATTCCCAGGTTGATGGCGGACACCAAGGTGAACGGGTGTTCCGCGCCGTGGGTCTCGACGAACAGCTGGTGACTCGACTCGCCGAGCTTGCGGGCACCGGCCAGGTCGCCCAGGTGCCGCAGATCGGCGGCCATGCAGGTTTCCGACGTGATGGTGTCGAGGTGGCGGTCACCGTGCCGGCGGCGATAGCGCTCGACGCATTCCTGCGAAAGCTCGAACGCCCCCGTGTGGTCACCGGCCTTCCGCCGGGCGACGGCGAGGTTGCGCATCGCGCCGATCGTGCGCGGGTGATCGTCGCCGACGACCTCGCGCTGCCGCTTCAACGTGCCCTCCTGAAGCTCGCACGCTTCGACGTACTGGCCGCACTCACGCAGGTCCATGGCCAGCGCGTTCAGGGTCAGGAACGTGTCGATGTGCTCCTCGCCCAGCGCGATTTTCTTGCGCCGCCAGACGTCTTCGTCGAGATCCCTCGCCTCGAAGAACTTGCCGACCAGGCGGAGCGTGCTCGCCAGGTTGCCACCGGCGGCCAGGGTCGCCGGGTCGTCCTCGCCGAGCACCCGCCGCGACCGCTCGAGGATGTCCTCGCCCATTTCCAGCTCCCGGTCGAACCGGCCGAGGGACCGCATGTCCTGCCGCACGGTGCCGGCGACGTTCAGGAAGAGCTCGTTGTCCTCCCCTACGGTCTCCCGCACCAGATCGTAGGTGCGGTTGTTGAGTTCCCGGGCTTCTTCCGTGCGGCCGAGCCGCCACAGCGAGACACCCTGCAGCCGGGCCATGGCCAGCGTGTCGGGGTCGCTTTCGCCGAACATCTCGGTCCACTTGGTGAGCGCCTGCCGCGAAGTTTCGCGCGCGCCCTCGTAGTCGCCGTAGCTGACGAGGTAGCGAACCAGGTTGACCATCATCCGGCGCACCCACGCGTCGGACTGGCACTCCATCATCCGCGACACCATGGCGTGCGGGAGCAGCTCGGAGTACGTCTTCCAGTTGGCCGAGTTCTCCGGGTCGTTCGGGTCGCCGTGAACCAGGAGGATGTGGACGGCGTGCCGCATCACGTCGTGCTCGGCGTCGTCCAGTTTGTTCTTGAGCACGGTCTGGACCAGCCGGTGCAGCTGGAGGGTGTTGCTCCGGTGGTCCAGCCGGGCCAGGCTGTACCGGCTGATCTCGCGGATCGCCAGGTTGAGCTTGATCGGCTGGCTGAACGCGGTGGCGAGATCATCGGGCACCGGAACGCCGCGCACCGCAGTGAACAAGTTCCGCGAGATGGGTTCCGGTCCGAAGAAGGCGCACACTTGGAGCAATTGGAGCGCGGCCGGGTGCGACGCGCGAAGCTTGGCCAGCGGGACGTTCCACGCCGCGGCCACGGATCGCTGGTAGTCGGCCGAGCCTTCGCTCTCCGTCATCTCGGCCAGGTTCTGGTCGAGCAGTTCCAGGTATTCGGCGACGGGCATGCCGGTTTGCGCGCGCCACGCCGCTGCCTGCTCGATGGCCAGCGGCAGGTCTCCTAGTGCCTCGGCGAGCCGGTCGGCGTCACCGTCGTTGATCTCACCGCCGGCGCGGCGAAGCAGTTCTTTGCTCTCTTCGCGGGTGAAGAGGTCGACCTCGACCGTCCGCGCCACTCCGGACCATTGGGAGTTCCGGGAAGTCACGACGATGTGCCCGGTTTCGCCGGCGACCGCCGGGAAGAACGGGCTCACGATCTCCGGCCGGTCCGCATTGTCGAAGACCAGTAACCAGCGTGAATAGGGATCGCCCTTGCGCAGTGCTTCCAGAACACTGGGCACCGCCGCGTCCGCCGTACCCGGAACTTGCAGGCCGAGCCGTTTGGCCAAGTCGACCAGGCTGCTCGAGATCTGCGACGGGTGCTCGGCGGGAATCCACCAGATGACGTCGTAGTCGTTGGCGTGGCGGTAGATGTACTCGACCACGGTCTGCGACTTGCCGACACCACCCATGCCGTGCAAGGCCTCGGGAAGCACCGCTGTCGCCCCACCGGCCTGGACGAGCCGGGCCCTGAGCTGGTCCAGCAGATCGATCCGGCCGACGAAATCCGGGTTGCGCAAGGGAATTGTTCCCCAGATCTGCGGCCGTGATGTTCGCTGTGGACCTGTGGCGGCCGGTACAGGCGAGGCGGGAACTGTCACGGCGTCGTCTCCTCCGGAGGGGGTGGTGGTACCCGCGGGCTCACCCGACGAGGTCCGGGTGTCAATCGTGGTCAAGGCGTGGTCCTCGAGGTCGGGTCCGGATTTCTGAATTGATCCAGAAACAGTGTCAGATACCACATTAGGGGCTCCGGAAGCACGGCCGCTCGCCGGATCTGCGTGCGGTGCCAGATCCGCCTCGAGTTTCTTCGCGCGACGCGCGTACCTGCCCGAGAGCGCGCGGAATACAGCTTCCTGAACACGCAGGTAGGGCACGTTTTCCGGAGAGGCGTCCAGCAACGACGCGGCATCTGGGTCGTCGACCGCTTCGCGGTAGTTCCGCAACGCCGCGATCCGAGAACCCGCGTACTGACCGAGAACACGAGCGACTCTCACAGTCGTGTCACGCCGCTCGCCGGAAAGGAGTTCGGCCCGGACACCGTCCCGGAATTCGAAAGTCACTTCCGACGGATCGGCCGAGGCGTGGTTTCGCGAGACCCGGTGGAGCAAACCGCCGAGGAGCACCTCGGCCAGCGCGGGAAGTCCGGAACCCGGGAGCAGCACGCGTTGCACGAGCCGCATGATCGGCAGGTTCAGGGGCGCGGCCGCGAGCAGGCCCGCCAGCTGGAAGGCCTGCTCGGACGCGTAGGTGCGGAAGCGGAGCACCTGGTTCCGTGGCGTCACTTCTTCGGGCGGCTCGGCTTGGCCCGCGGCGTCCAGCAGCCGCTTGCGGTGGTCGGGGTGGGCGAGCACGGCGGTCGTCTCGATCGTGGTGGCCGTCGAAACCAGTTTGGCCCAGTCCCGCAACCAGGCTTCCGACAAGGTCAGGACCGGAACGGCGACCGCGCCCT
Organism: Amycolatopsis sp. NBC_01286; assembly: GCF_035982555.1. Lineage (NCBI taxonomy): Bacteria > Bacillati > Actinomycetota > Actinomycetes > Pseudonocardiales > Pseudonocardiaceae > Amycolatopsis > Amycolatopsis sp. NBC_01286. The sequence continues at coordinate 4,019,960 of NZ_CP108428.1, read as the reverse complement.
CGATCGCCGCCGAAGGCGTGTCGCCGGTCGCGGGCGCGCCGGACCTCTTGGTGTGGACCCGCAACCGGCGGTTGGGCACGCCGGGAGCGGACGCCGACAGCCGCAGCCTGCTGGGGGAAAGCCCGCCCCACATCCACAGCCGCTGCGGGAGCATGTGCGCGACGGCCACGGGCATCTGCTCGGACCACCGGGCCAGCATTTCGTGGGCGACGCCGTCGTGCCAGGTCGTGCCGATCGCGTCCGTCATGACCATGATCAACCTGCGCCCGGTCGGATCGGCGAGGTCCTTGGCCCGGTAGACCGCCCCGCCACTCCCTTCCGCGCGCAGGATGGGATCGCCGGCCGACGGCTCCGAGCTGTCCATCAGGTGCACCCGCACGTCCCGGAAGGCTCCCTGCCTGCGGGCCAGGTTCCGGAACTCGCCGACGGTGTGCTGCCAGAGCTCCATCGACGGCGCGGTGTCCACCACGAGCGCGAGTTCGAACCGGTGCCACAGGTCCGGCTTCCAGACCGGTAACCACATCCCGTCGTCGGCGGCTCGAGTGGCGGTGGCTTCCTCGTCGAGGATCGTCGCCCACGGCGAGGGCGACGACCGCATGAGCGGCCGGAGCGCCCGGCTGATCTCCCGCGCCTGCGGCAGTGCAGGCGCAGTGGGCCAGTTCAGCGGCGCGGTCTCCCGGCCGTCGTCCGGTGTCACGCTCGCGGCGTGGACGAAACGGGTCGGCCCCGGCAGCCAGTCCTGCCTGCGCAGCGATGACGCCCCGGGGTCCGCTGGGGCAGCCTCTCCCGCCGGCCCGGTGTTGTCCGTGTCGTCCGGTTGCCGGGGAACGGGGCCGGTGTCCGGCGTTTCGGGCGGTGCCTGGTCTGTCCCGTCGACCGCCGGCGGCGGGTTCTTCTTGCCAGGCCTCGCCGGTTTCGCCGCCGCTCGCGGCACACCGAGCCGGCCGGCCAGCCACAAGATGTCCCGGGTCTCCCGCCACGAGAGGTCTCGCACGCGCAGCGCCGGCTCGGCCGCGCCCGGTTCCCGGGGCGGCTGAGCTCCACTGGGCGTCGTGGTCACTCCGACTCCAAGGACGACAACGGGTGCCAAATCGCTTCGAGGAGTTCGGTCCAGTCGCCGTCGCGCTGGTATGCCCCCGAAGTCGCGAGTTCGGCGGCCATGTGGACGGCGTTCAGCAATTGGTCGGCCGCCAAGCCACCCACGCGTTCACTGCGTTCGAGGAACTGCTCGATGAGCAGCCGGATGTCCAGGCCGTCGGTGTCGCCGAACTGGGCCGCCACCATCAGCCCCAGCTGCTCGAACGTGGGCGGCCGCATTTCGAGTTTCAAGCACCGGCGGAGAAAGGCGGGCGGGAAATCCCGTTCTCCGTTGCTCGTGATGATGACGATCGGAAAGGCCCGCGGCCGGACGCGGCCGTCCTTGACCACAGCCGTACCGCCGCGGTCGTGCGTGAGCACGGTGACTTCCGACCGGAGTTTCGCGAGACGGACGAGTTCCGGTATTTCGTATTCGCCGTCTTCGAACACGTTCAGCAGATCGTTCGGCAGGTCGATGTCACTCTTGTCGAGTTCGTCGATGAGCAGGACCCGCGGTTTCTCGAACGGCAGCAGAGCGGTGCCGAGCGGGCCCACACGGATGTAGCCGCCGATGTCGGCCGGTTCGGCGTGGTGCTCGCCCGCCGCCTGGACGCGGCCGATCGCGTCGTAGAGGTAGAGCCCGTCCTTCAACGCCGACCGGCTGGAGATGGGCCACTTGAGCACCGGGCCGAGCCCGAGTTCCGTGGCCACCAGGTATGCCAGGCTCGATTTCCCGGTCCCCGGACGACCGGTGACCAGCAACGGGCGCCGCAGGTAGATGGCCGCGTTGACCATCGCGACCTCTTGCCGGTCCGAGACCCGGGCCTGGCTGCGCAGCCGTCCGATCCGGCGTTGTCCGTCACCGCCGTCGTCGGGCGGCAGGGTGACCGGCCCCTCACCGCCGAACTCACGCCAGGGTGGCGGGTCCGGCAGCGATACCTCCCCGGTTCCGGCGGGAAGCCCGGTTCCCCGGTAGACCTGCCAGTCGCGTTCGTGGTTTTCCGATTCGGCGCCGGTCATACGCTCGACACCGCCTCGGGTGCGGTCGGGCGCTGCGGTACCACCATGCGTTCGGGGTCGTCCCACAAGATCGCCAGCCGGCTGCCGACGTGACTTCCTTCCGGCCCTTCGGCGAACGCTGATAGCCTGATGAGCCGAAGGCGTTCCAGCAGGTGGTGCGGATCTTCGGCGTGCAGTAGCTCTTTCACGGTGTGGGAAAATTCCTCCGAACGGCAGTCTTCTCGATGCCAGACCATGACGGGAAAGCCGGCGCGCAGGCCTACGGCGATCTCGTCGCTTTCCACGGTGAACGGGCGAGGTGGCTCACTGAGTACGAAGGCGACGAGATCCGGTTTTGCCTCGAACCACGCCGTCAGTTCACGCAAATTCCGCGCCTCGTCCCGCGGGCTCCAAAACCCGGATTCGAGCGCGATCGGGCCACCGCCCCCCGCCTGCGCTTTGAGTTCTTTCCACCGCACGTACCACGCACGGTGCCATTTCCTCGCCTTCATTCTTTCCAGACTCCGCACCCCCATGGGAAAATGACAACCGAGCGGTTCCGGAATGCTGGTCTCGACTTCCCACTGCCATTGGTCGACGTCCAGGTGCAACAAGTCCCGGGAAAGGATGAAATCGAGCCGGATGTCCGGATCGTACGGCGCCCACTCGCCTTCGACCTTCTCGGCCAGTTCGGCGACTTTGCGCCGCACCTCGTCGAATCCGCCGAAGAAGTCGGGTCCGCGTTCCGGGTACCAGCCACTGGAGACGTCGAGCTGCCGCCAGTGCGACAACAGATAGCCGTCGCCGGTCGGCCCGTCGGGCTGCAGCAGGAAAACCAGGTAGGCCTCCGACCGGGGTTTCGGCGGATCCACCAAACGGGCTACACCCTTGATCTGATTACGGAAACCTTCAAGTTCCTTGACCAGATCCATCCGGCGAGCCTTCTCGTCCACCCATCCCCGGATCTCCGCCGCCAGGTCGAACCTAAGCCGCGCGGCGACGTGCTCGACGAGCATCAAGCTCTTCGGCACCCCGTCCGGACCGCAGTTCAGGGTCTCCAGCAGCAAGAACGCCTGCTCCAGCGACGCTTCGGGCGGCAGTGGGGGTGCACCGGTACCGGCGACGTGCGCGTAGATGTCGGTGACGTCGGACGCGGTCACGCCGGACAACAGGCCGAACAACTGGTGCCGCTCCTCGGCCGTCCAGGCTTGCAGCGACGTCAGGTCGAGAATTATCTGCCGGACCTCTGTCAGCGCGATGGTGCCGGGCTCCACGCTCTCCAGCACACCGAGGAGGACGAGCAAGCCGTCCGGCCGCTGCCGGCACGAGTCGACGATCGCGAGCAAATGCAAGTTCGTCTGCGAATATTCGTTAACGGGCAACAAATAGCCCAGTTCGTCGGAGAGCAACCGGAGGACCAGCCGACGGCTGTTGGGGTCGCTCAGGCACGACACGCCCTGCAATGCCTGGACCAGAGACCACAGGGCACCCGCGCCCGGTGTCTCACCCATCATCGCAAGTCCTCCACCTCACTATGGGCATAGCCCAGGCCATCGTAGCGAGGTTCTGCAACAACTTGCTTCATCCTTGCCGTTTTAGTCCGATTGGGCTCACTGTTCGACCCGGCCCAACAAACTCGACAGCCACCGAAATGAGCCTGACCAGCCAATATTCGAGGCTTTCCCGAACTGGTCACCGATAGCGATCCCCCGCGAGAATGACTTGTTCGTCAAGATAACGACCGAAAGATCATTTACGACCGGCGCTCGAGCGGTATGTGCCGGGCGCGACTTCGAACTGGCGTTTGAACGCGTGCGAGAAGGCGAACGGCGAGCTGTAACCGATCTTCGACGCGATCGACGGCAGTGGCAGGTCCGTGTCCTGCAGCAACCGGGCCGCCGTAGTCATGCGCCACCACGTCAAATACGCCATCGGGGGGCGGCCCGTCAACGCCGTGAAGCGGCGGGCCAGCGTTGCGCGCGACAGGCCGACCCGGGCCGCCAGGTCCTCGATGCGCCACGGGGCCGCGGGATTCTCGTGCAACGCCGCCAGTGCGGCCGCGATCTCGCGGTCCCGCAAGGCTTCCGGCCAGCCCGGGTGCTCGGTCGAAGCCAGCCAGGCCCGGACCAGGTACACCAGCAGCAGGTCCAGCAGGCCCGTCACCACCGTGTCGCGACCAGGGCGGGACGCCGCAACCTCGCCGCCCAGCAGGTCGATCGCCGCGCGCAGTTCCGGGTGGTGGCCGATCCTCGCGGGGAGGTGGACGACCTCCGGGAGGCCCGCTAGCACCGGGTGCTGGCGCGCGCGGTCCAGGCGGTACTTGCCGCACAGGAACTCCGTGCGGCCGTCCGGGTCGGGCACCGCCGTCTCGAACGGCACCGCGCCGGCGGCGTCCGGGGCGGACGACAGCGTGTGGGCGCTGCCGTGCGGGACCAGGACCACGTCGCCCGCGCCCAAGGGCACCGGCTCGCCGGACGAAGGGACCAGCCAGCCGCTCCCCCGCAGCAGCACGTGGAACCCCGCGCCCTCGTACGGCGCGAAGCGGTAGCACCACGTCGAGCCGGCGCGCAGGCGGTTCGACGTCGGCTGCCCGATCCGCATCGCGGCGATCGCGTCGCTCAGGAGGTCCACGAGACCATCGTAACCGTGAGACGATCGCGCATTCAGACGAGCATTTCGGCCATGGAAACACTCACGCGAGCGTCTTAGCGTGGAGGCATGCAGATCGGTGACGTCGAAGTGCTCAAGGTCGTCGAGTGGCAGGGCGAGATCGCCCCGCTGCGGACCATCGTGCCGGACAGCCCGGCCGGGCTCCGGCGGGACAACGCGTCCTGGCTCGCGCCCGACCACTGGAACCCGGAGACCGACGGTTACCACGCCGCCGTCCAGACGTGGGTGCTGCGCAGCGAGGGGAAAGTCGTCCTCGTCGACACCGGCGTCGGCGACGACCGGCAGCGGCCGCAGATCCCGCTGTTCGACCACCTGAAGACCGGCTTCCTGGACCGTCTGGCCGACGCCGGGGTGCGGACCGACGACGTCGACGTCGTCGTCAACACCCACATCCACTACGACCACGTCGGCTGGAACACCCTGCTGCGCAACGACGAGTGGGTGCCGGCCTTCCCCAACGCCACCTACCTGATCCCCCGCGCCGACCAGACGTACTTCGACCCGCGCAACGCCCACCGCCGCCCGGCGCCGCGCACCGAGCAGGAGCAGTTGCGCCGCGAAGGCAGCCTTCTCGTCTACGCCGACAGCATCGCCCCCGTGCTCGGCCGGGCCGTGCTGTGGGAGACGAGCCACCGCATCGACGGCAACCTCACGCTCGAGCCGGCGCCTGGCCACACGCCCGGCTCGTCGCTCGTGCGCCTGACGTCCGGTGCGGACCGCGCCGTGTTCGTCGGCGACCTGCTGCACAGCCCGGTGCAGATCCTCGATCCCCGCCACAGCAGCTGCTTCTGCGAAGACCCGCGCCAGGCCGCCGCCACCCGCCGGAGCGTGCTCGAACGCGCGGCCGACAACCGGGAACTCGTTGTGCCGGCACACTTCGCGGGCCCTGGCGCGGCCGAGATCCGCCGCGACGGCAGCCACTTCGCGATCCACCGCTGGGCGGATACGGTCGCGGAGTGCCGGAACTGATCACGCCCACCGCGGACCGCCGCACCGCCTGGCTGGACGCGCACGCCGAGTGGGGCCCCGGCCGCCACGAGGACGGATTCGGGCTGCTCCCCGCCGACGAGGTCGCGACGCCGGCCGGGTTCGCGGCCTGGCTGACGCGGCTGGCGACCGACGAGTCCACCGAGTACTGGTGGATCGTCGACGGCGAGCGCGTGCTCGGCGGGATCGCGCTGCGCCGCAGGGACGCGGGTGCCGGGCACATCGGCTACGGCGTCCGGCCGTCCGCGCGCCGACGTGGGCTCGCGGGCTGGGCCCTGGCCCGCGTGCTCGACGAGGCGCGCGCCCGCGGGATGCCCGAGGTGGTCCTCGTCTGCGAGCCGGGCAACGTCGCCTCGGCGAAGACCATCGAGCGGCACGGCGGCGTCCGCGACGACGGGTCCTGGCGGTACCGCGTCACCCTGGTTTCTGTCGAAAAGCTGTGAAACCGGACAGACCTGGCACTCTCCGCCACCCCCGCGCGTTCATCGGGTAGCAAGACGGAGGAGGACCGATGGGTGCGTTGGGGACGTTGCTGGGGTTCGCGCTGACCCTGTACATGCTCGTGCTGATCGCGCGGATGGTGCTGGACTGGGTCGGCATGGTGGGCACCAGCCCGCCGTGGACCCGGCGAGCCCGCGGGCTGGCCTACGCGGCGACCGAGCCCGTGATCGGGCCGGTGCGCCGCGTGGTGCGGCCGGTGCGGCTCGGCGGGATCTCGCTCGATCTGGCCTTCACGCTGGTGTTCGTCGCCGTGCTGGTGCTGCGGTCAATCGCCTTCAGCCTGTAGCGTGCCGCGGAAGCTCGCGGACAGCCGGTCGACGCCGCGCTCCAGCTCGGCGCGGACGCCGCGCAGGTCGATGCCGTCCGGGTCGATCAGGGCCTGCATCGAGATCCCGCGCAGCTGGGCGAGCAGGGCGGACGCGTACGCGTCGGCGTCCCGGACGCCCGTGATGCTCCCGTCCGCGACGCCGCTGGCGACGGTCTGGGCGATGGCGAAGCGGAACCGGCGGTCGGCCTCGGTGAGGGCGGCGCGCATGGCCGAGCTCTCCGCGGACGCGTCGCCCCAGAGGGCCAGGAACGCGTGGTTGAGCGTCGGCATCGTCGTGATGAGCTCGAAGATGATGTCCAGCAGCGCCCGCAGCATGTCCATCGGCGTCGCGGTGGCGGACCCGGTCCGGGCCGCCACCGCTTCGCTGTAGGCGTCGGTGAACTCCTCGACGGCGTACTCGACCAGCTTGCCGCCGAGGCCGTCCTTGTCGCCGAAGTGCTGGTAGATCACGGCCTTCGCGTAGCCCGAGCGCGCGCAGACACCGCCGAGCTTCATCCGGCCGAAGCCGTCCTCGGCGATGAGGTGCGCGGCGGCGTCCAGAATGCGCGCCTCGACGGCCTCGTCGGCGTCTTCCTGGATCCGGCCTGCGGCGGAACGGTCCACCGCGCCATGCTAGCCACTGGAACCGGACATCACCGGCCAACTGCGCCCATACCCGCGTGACCTGCGGTTACTTGACGAACCGGCCGACGAAGTCGAGCGCGGCGGCCGCCACCTCCTGCCAGCCGCTGTCGATGGTCAATGAGTGCCCGCGGCCGGGGAGCTCGGCGAACTCCGTCGTCCCCGGGTTCTTCAGCTGCCGCTCGTAGGCGGCGTGCGCGATGGCGTGCGGCACCTGGTGGTCGTACTCCCCGGAGATGACGAGCATCGGTCCGCGGTCGGGGTTGAGGTTGTCGGCCTTGACCTCGGTGCGCGGGTTGATGTTCGCGAACGCGGCCTGGAAGATCGGCACGCCCGAGCCGGCGACGTGGTACTTCTCGTACAGCTCGTGAGCCTCCTGGTCGCTGACGGCGTTGGCGAAGCCGTACTTGAACTGCTCGAACGTCAGCGCCACCGCGCGGTGGCGGTTGGCCGGGTTGGTCAGCACCGCCGACGACGCCTTGAGCGCGCTCGCCGGCAGCGGGAGCACGCCGCGCGAGGGCGCCGGGTCGATCGCGACGGTCGCCGCCGACAGCCCGCGTCCGGCCAGCATCTGGACGAGCAGCCCGCCGAACGAGTGCCCGATGATGGCCGGCTTGCGGTCCAGCTTCTCGACGATGGCCTGCTGGTAGGCCGCGACGTCGCCGACGCTCTTGTTCGCGAAGACGTCCGGGTTCGCTCGGGCCTCCTCGACCGTGGCGGGGTCGTCGGGCCAGCCCGGGGTGACCGCGGCGTAGCCCGCGGCCTCGAAGAACTCGGCCCAGCGGTCCCAGCTGGTGTCGAGCAGCCACAGCCCGTGGACGAACACGACCGGCTGCTTGCCTGAGGTGTTGGCCCGCTCGACCTCGGCCAGTTCCTGAGCGGTGGGTGCGGGGACGGTCACGGTCACTCCCGGATGAATTCGAGCAGCTCGGCGTTGAACCGAGTCTCGTGGTCGCCGCACAGGCCGTGCGGCGCGCCCTCGTGGACGACGAGGGTGGCGTTCGGCAGGATCTCGGCGCTGCGCCGGCCGGCCGCGTCGATCGGCACGATCTGGTCGTCGTCGCCGTGCACCACCAGCACCGGGATCTCGATCTTGCCGAGGTCGCCGGTGAAGTCCTGCTCGGAGAACTGCGCGACGCAGTCGTAGGCCGCCTTGAGCCCGACCTGCATGCTCAGGCGCCAGAACTGGTCACGCAGGCCTTGCGAGACCGTCGAACCCGGCCGGTTCGCGCCGTAGAAGGGCGCCGACAGGTCCTGGTAGAACTGCGACCGGTCGGCCGCGACGCCGGCGCGGATGTCGTCGAACGCGCTCAGCGGCAGGCCGCCGGGGTTGGCCGCCGTCTGCAGCATCAGCGGCGGCACCGCGCCCAGCAGCACCGCCTTGCGGACGCGCTCGGTGCCGTGCCGGCCCAGGTAGCGCGTCACCTCACCGCCGCCGGTGGAGTGCCCGACGAGCACGACGCCGGTCAGGTCCAGCGACTCGATGAGCGCGGCGAGGTCGTCGGCGTAGGTGTCCATGTCGTTGCCGGTCCACGTCTGGCTGGACCGGCCGTGGCCACGCCGGTCGTGCGCGATCGCGCGGAACCCGTTGGACGCCACCAGGTTCAGCTGCGGGTCCCACGCGTCGGCGTTCAGCGGCCAGCCGTGGCTGAACACCACCGGCGGCCCGGAACCCCAGTCCTTGTAGAAGATCTCGGCACCGTCGGAAGTGCTGGCGTACGGCATCACGACCTCTTTTCCTCCGGAATCCGAGCCTAGGAGCGCCCGGCGCGTGCCGGATCGGCTCTCGGTGCCCGGCCCTCGGCCGTCCGCGCCACGCGATTGCGGGATCCGGGCGCTGTCGGGACGCCGAGCCGTCCGGTTGACTGGCTTCATGACCGTGGGTTTCGAGACGCAGCTCGCCTGGTGGTCGTTCGGGCCGCTGACGCTGTCCCGCGTCGAAGCCGCCGACATCCCCTGCCCGCGCGGGGAGGAGCCCGGCGAGCTGAGCCTGATCAGCACCCCGCGGCCGGTCACGTTCGTCTGGCTGGGGCCCGGCGGCTCGCGGACGCTGCACCTCCCGCCGGACGAGCTAGGCCTGTCCGCGGCGACGGTCCGCCGGGCCGCACCACGGCTCGCGGCGAGCCCGCTCCACCGGCTGGTCGCGCACCACGTCCAGGCCCTGGCCCGCGACGCCGACGCCCTCAGCGCGACGCCCGCGGCGGACGCGCTGGGCCGCGTGTGCGTCGACCTGGTCCGGGCGCTGCTGGTGAGCGCGGCGGGCGAGGAGCCGACGCTGATCGCCCAGGTGCGCACCCACGTGCGCCACCACCTCGGCGACCCCGGCCTCTCCCCCGCGTCCGTCGCCACCGCGCTCTCGGTGTCACCGCGCCAGCTCTACCGGGCCTGCGCGGCCGCGGACCTGAGCCTCGAGCAGTGGATCATCACGGCCCGGCTGGCGGGGGCCCGCGCCGACCTGGCCGACCGGCACCTCCCGATCGCCGCGGTCGCCCGCCGCTGGGGGTTCAAGGACCCGACCCACTTCACCCGCCGCTTCCGCGCGGCTTACGGCGTGCTGCCCAGCGAGTGGCGCCGCCGTCAGTGAACGGTGCGCGGGTCGTCAGCGGCGGCACGCAGTCTTCGGTCATCACCGACCGAGAGGAACTCCCGATGACCGCCAAGACCGTGCTCGTGTCCGGGGCCAGCATCGCCGGCCCGTCCGCGGCCTACTGGCTGCACCGCAGCGGCTACCGCGTCACCGTCGTCGAAACCGCGCCGGAGCTGCGGCCCGGCGGCCAGGCCGTCGACTTCCGGGGTGAGCAGGTGAAGCTGCTGGCCGCGATGGGCGTCCTCGGCGACGTGCGCCGGTTCGAGACGGCGATGGGTGAGCAGACCGTGCTCGGCCTCGACGGGAAGCCGCAGCTGAGCGTGCCCGGCGCCGCGTGGAGCGGCGAGGTCGAGATCCTGCGCGGTGATCTCGCCCGCGTCCTGTACGAGCACACCGCGGACTACACCGAGTACGTCTTCGGCGACCGCGTCACGAGCCTGACCGAACGCGCGGACGGCGTCGAGGTCACCTTCCGGCGCGGGGCGCCGCGGAAGTTCGACCTGGTCGTCGGGGCCGACGGCGTGCACTCGGGGGTGCGGGCCGCCGCGTTCGGCCCGGAGCGGGACTTCCGCCGCGACCTCGGTTTCGGCATCGCCGGGTTCACCGCGCCCAACCACCTCGGGCTCGACCACACGAGTGTGCTCTACAACGAGCCCGGCCGCGGCCTGATGGTCGGCAGCCACCGGCACGCCGACCGGCTGCACGTCGGGCTGGTCTTCGCCGCCGACGACGTCGAGTTCCGCCGCCGCAGCACCGACGAGCAGCGGGCGCTGGTCGCGCGGCTGTTCGCGGACACCGGCTGGGAGACGGCGAAGCTGCTCGAAGCACTGCCCGCGGCCGACGACCTCTACATCGACTCGATCAGCCAGATCCACCTCGACCGCTGGTCGACGGGCCGGGTCGTGCTGCTCGGCGACGCCGCGTGGTGCGCCGGGCCGGGCGGGTCCGGCACCGGGCTGGCGATGATGGGCGCCCAGGTGCTGGCCGGGGAGCTCGCGGCGGCCGGCGGCGACCACGTGACGGCGTTCGCGAAGTACGAGGAGCGGCTGCGCAAACCGGCCGCGGTCGGGCAGAAGAACGGCAAGGGCTCGGGCAACTTCCTCGCGCCGCGCACGGCCAAGAAGATCCGCAACCGCAACCGCGCCTACAAGATGCTGAGCACGCGGTTGTTCGGCGGTATCTTCCTGCGGATGACCGACCGGGCGGCCAACGCGCTGGAGTACCGTGAATACCCGCTGCTCACGTCGGCGTGACGCGGGGATCTTCGTCTCCTCGGGGGACGCCGGTGGCGGCCCGGCGTGACGTGCGTCATTCTTGACGCCATGTCAATACGCCGGGCCGATGACGCCCCGGTCCGGACGGCGCTCGTCGGCCTGGCGGTGCTGAGCCTGGGCGTGATGACCGCGATGAACGCCGAGTCCCTGCGACGAGCCCGGCGATCCGGCTGAAACCGTGCTGGGCCAGAAGTTCCTGGCGCTCGACCCGCAGGGCGACGCCACGCTCGACCCGAACGAGCCGATCCCCCGCAGGACGTCCGCGCCGCGCTCACGGGACTGTCGCGGCTCTCGGACACGCTCGCCTCGTGCGACGGGCAGCTGTCCACGTTGCTCGCCAACACCCAGCTCGGGCCGCTGCTCACCCAGCTCGATCAGCTGACGTCCATGCTGCAGCGCGACCAGGACGCGCTCGCGGCCGGGATCCGCGGGTTCGCGCCGCTGGTCCGCCTCGGCGTCAACCTCACCGGCAACGGCCGGCGGGTCGACGGTTACCTGTGCGGGCTGCTGCTGCCGTCGTTCGGGCCGCTGAATCAGGAAAGTTGCTTCGGCTGAGCCGCGTGGCATGCTGACCGCATGCGATACCTGCTCCTGCTCGCCGGTGACGAATCCGCGGAGGCGGCCGCCGGCCCCGAGATGGCCCGGCGCTGCCACGAATGGGGCACCGAGCTGGCGCGGCGCGGGATCCAGCAGACCGGCACCGGCCTGCGTCCGCCGTCCGAGGCGAAGACGCTGCGGGTGCGCGACGGCGACGTCCTGCTCACCGACGGCCCGTTCGCCGAGACCAAGGAGCAGATCGGCGGCTACGTCATCCTCGACTGCCCCGACCACGAGACGGCCGTCGAGGTCGCGTCGCGGCACCCGTGGGCCGAGGCCGGCGCGCTCGAGCTGCGCCAGATCGCCGACGGACCGCCTACACCTTCGTGATCTTCACCGTGACCTGGTTGTCGTTGTAGGTGTAGGCGACGTACTCGAACTCGACGCCGGTGCGCTCGACGTACTCCGTCCAGGCGCGGTACTCGTGCCGCTTCCAGCCGGGGAAGTTGAAGAACTCGTCGAAGTGCACGATGCTGCCGGCGCGCAGCCGCGGCCCGCAGAGGTCGAGAACGGTCTTGGCGGAGCTGTAGAGATCGCCGTCCACGTGCAGGAAGTCGACGTGCCCCGGGTGCCCGTCCAGGAACCCGGGGAGGCTGTCGGCGAACAGGCCGACGACCAGCTCGGCGCCCGGGACGTCCGGCAGGTCGTCGCGGGCGAACGCGCCGGCGGGCATGCCGTTGAGCCACGCCTCGGGCAGGCCGTCGAACGAGTCGAAGCCGTAGACCTGCTCGCTGTTGCGAGCGCGGGTGATCGTGCGCAGCGTGTTGCCGGACGCGACGCCGAACTCCAGCGCCATCCCGCCTTGCGGCGCCAGGGAAAGCGCGTACTCGAGTGTCTGCTTCGGACGGCCGAAGTGCGGGGCGCCGACCAGGTGCTCGCGGGCGAAGACGTTGCTCTCCAGCGCGGCGTCCTGGTCGCCGGCGTAGACGATGTCGCGGCGGCTGCGGATCTCGAACTCCACCACCCGATCGAGGAGCCGGTCACCCTGGCGGACGATCTCCTCGCGCAGTTCCGCGCTCATCCGGTTCAGCTGATCGGTGTACGGGTCGTGCACTTTCGAGGCCACCCGGAACAACAGCCTGCCCAGCGTGCGCCTCAGGGCTTTCGCTGCGGACGAAGGGCTTTCCGTCTGGTTCATCCCGGGACGGTACCCGACACGGCCCCCATCCCACCGAGGTAGTTCGGAAGTCCGTGAATGCCACATTGAGGGACCTAGTGTCCCTCAATGTGGCATTCACGGACTTCGCGCCCACTCAAGCGACGACGAGCCGGAAGCCCGCGTCCCACTCCGGGAGGTCCAGCAGGTCCCGGTGCTCCTCGTGCCAGCGACCGGACGCCAGGTCCGCGCGCAGCCGGGCGATGCCGCGCGCCACGGCGTCGGGTGCCGTCTGGGCCAGGGCCGAGCACGCCTGCCGCACCGCCGGGTCGAGGTAGGCCTCCGGACGCCGCCAGTGGGCCGGGAAGACGCCGTCGGTGAAGTCCCACGGCACCGGCAGCGGGACGACGCTCCGCGCTCCCAGGAAAGCCGCGATGTCCGACGCCGACGGACGCGACCGCTCCAGCTCCGCCACCTCCGGCACGTACTCGCGCACCAGCCAGAAGTCGTTGTGGCGCCCGGTTTCGTAGGCCAGGACGACCTGCCGCCGCGCCACCCGGCGCAGTTCGGCGAGGCCGCGCCGCCACTCGGGCCAGTGGTGCACGGTCAGCACCGCGAGCGCGGCGTCGAACGTGCCCGCGGCGAACGGCAGGGCCTCCGCGACCGCGCGCACCACCGGCGCGGCGCCGGGAGGGCGTTGCCGGATCATCTCCGCGGACGGCTCGACCGCGGTGACCCGCCGCACGGGCGGCTCGTAGGAGCCCGTGCCGGAGCCGACGTCGAGCACCGTGCCCGCGTCTCCCAACGCGTCGAGCAGCGGCGCGAGCCAACGCGGGTCGGTCCGCCGGCCCAGCGCGTAACCGACGCCGATGCGGTCGTAGGTCGTCATCGCACACCCCCAGGTCGAAGCCGATTTCGTTGCGGTAACCGGCACCCCCGAGCCTAGTTTCACCGGCGACGGAAGGGGATTCCATGAGCAGGATCATCGTGTTCGGCGCCGGCGGCCGGGCCGGGCAGCGTGTCGTCGCCGAGGCGACAGCGAGAGGCCACCAGGTCACCGCGGCGGTGCGCGACCCGAGTCGCCACGAGGGGGTCGCGGCCGACGTCACCGACGCGGACAGCGTCGCGGAGGTGGTGGCCGGGCACGACGCGGTCATCAGCGTCGCCTACGCCACCGGGGTCGCGTCGGGCGAGTTCTTCCCGGCCGCCGCCCGCGCGCTGGTGGACGGCCTGAAACGGGCCGGGGTGAGCCGCCTGGTCGTCGCCGGGATCGGGACGACGCTCGAGACGGCGCCCGGCGTCGCGGTGCACGACGCGCCGGACTTCCCGGCCGAGCACCGCGCGTTCTCGCTGGGGCACGCGGCCGAGCTGGCGGTGCTGCGCGAGAGCGGCCTGGACTGGCTGGTCGTCGCGCCGCCACCGGTCGTGCTGGGTGAAGGCGACGGCACGGGCTCCTACCGCACGGCCGTCACGACGCTCATCCCCGCGGAGACGTTCGCCTACGCGGACTTCGCGCTCGCGCTGGTCGACGAGGCGACGACGCCGAAGCACTCGCGGGTGCTGCTGGCCGTGGCCTAACGCTCCGGGGTCTCGCCGCCGTTCTGCTCGGCGAGGAACCGCTCGAACTGCGTCCCGAGCTCCTCGGCGGTCGGCATGTGCTCGACGGACTCGGCGAGCAGGCTGCCCTTCTCGGACGCCTCGACGAACGCGTCGTACTGCCGCTCCAGCGCGCGGACGACGTCGCCGGCGTTCTCGTCGGACGCGGCGATCTGCCGTTCGATCTCGGCGGCGGCGAGGTCCGCGGCCCCGCGCAGCTCGCCGACGGTCAGGTTCAGCCCGGTCGCGCGGCCCAGCGCGTCGAGCAGGTTGAGCGACGCGGTCGGGTAAGCCAGCTGGGCGAGGTAGTGGGGCACGTGCGCGGCGAAACCGACCGCGTCGTGTCCCCACTCGCCGAAGCGGTACTCCAGCAGCGCGGCGGCGCTGCCCGGCACCTGCAGCCGGTTGGGCAGCGGCTGGTGCTCGCCGACCAGGTCCTGACGGGTGGCGTGCGCGGTGACGCCGAGCGGGCGGGTGTGCGGCGCGCCCATCGGGATGCCGTGGAAGCCGGCGGTCAGCCGGACGCCCCAGCGCTCGACCAGGTTCCGGACCGCGGCGCAGAACCGCTCCCAGTCGTGGTCCGGCTCCGGGCCCGCCAGCAGCAGGAACGGCGTCTCGTCGGCGTCGTGCAGCAGGTGGACGACCAGTTCCGGCGCGTCGTAGTCCTCCCAGTGGTCCACCGCGTAGGTCATCGTCGGGCGCCGCGAGCGGTAGTCGATGAGGCGGTCGACGTCGAAGCGCGCGACCACCCGGTGCTCCCCGCTCAGCAGGTGCTCGGCCAGCAGACGACCCGCCGAACCCGCGTCCATGAACCCCTCGAAGTGGTGCAGCAACACCGCCCCGGTCAGGTCGGGGACGTCCGAGTCCACCTCGTACAGGTCGTCGGGATCGAATCCCACCGGATCCTCCTGCTCACTGTTCGCCGACACGTATGCGAATCCTTCAAGCACAACACACCCCGACGGGGATTCCATTCCACCGGCTGTGCCGGGGATCGTAACGCCATGCGATCGAGGCCGGACCGGATCGGCATCGTGACACTTGTCGTGGGCGCGCAAGCCACCGATCGGGCACGCTGAAGCGGTGAGCGAACACACCACGAGTACGGCCCTGCGGCTGCGGCCGCCGGCACACCGGGTCAGCCGCCGGGCCATCGGCTACTGGACGACGACCGCCGCGATCCTCTGGATCGTGCTGATCGGGGTGCAGACGCTCATCGTGGCGACCAGCGACGACGCGCCCGCGTTCCTCAGCGTGACGCTGGTGATCTCGTGCGTGCTCGGTCCGCTGCACCTGATCGTGATGCCGCAGTGGCGCTACCGCGTGCACCGCTGGGAGGTCACCGGGGAGGCCGTCTACACGCAGGCGGGCTGGCTGAAGCAGCAGTGGCGGATCGCGCCGATCTCGCGGATCCAGACCGTCGACATCGAGCGCGACCCGTTCGAGCAGCTCTTCGGGCTGGCGAAGCTCACGGTGACGACGGCGTCCGCGGCCGGCCCGCTGCGCATCTCGGGCCTGCGGCACGACCGCGCGCTGGAGCTGGCCGACGAGCTGACGAAGACGACCCAGGCGATCCGGGGGGACGCGACATGAGCAGCAGCGCCGACACCGAGACGGCCGTGGTCCGGCCCGCCGAGGGCACGCAGGACGCGCCGTGGCACCACCTCGACCGGCGCATGCTGCTCATCCGGCCGGTGCTGGACCTGGTGAAGTCCCTGCCGGTGCTGCTGGGCGCGCTGCTGTTCGGGCACGGCGAGCCGTGGCAGTGGATCGGCCTGGCCTTCACCGCCATCGCCGTCTTCACCGGCGTCTCGCACGTCCTGACGTCGCGTTACCGGATCACCGAGTCGCAGGTCGAGTGGCACACCGGGCTGCTGCTGCGCAAGCAGCGGGCCATCCCGCGCGACCGGATCCGCACGGTCGACGTCACCTCCGAGCCCAAGCACCGGCTGTTCTCGCTGGCCGCGGCGCGGATCGGCACCGGACGGCACAACCACGGCAAGGGGCCGAACAAGGACGAGCTGGTGCTCGACGCCGTCACGGTCGCCGAGGCCCAGCGGCTGCGGACGCTGCTGCTGCACCGGAAGGCCGTGGCCGCTCCGTCTTCGACGGAAGCCGAGCCCGCCGCGCCGACGGAGCAACTCGTCGCCGCCGTCGACAAGCGGTGGCTGCGGTACGCGCCGTTCACGCTGTCCGGGCTGGCGGTGGTGGGCGCGGCCGTCGGCACCGTCTACCACTTCGCGCACGAACTGCACTTCGACCCGGTCCAGTTCTCGCTGGTCCGGACGGTCGTCGGGCACTTCGCCGACACCCCGGCGTGGGTGAGCGTGGTGCTCGCCGCCGTCGGGCTGCTGCTGCTCGTGTCGGTGCTGTCGGTCGGCGGCTACATCCTGTCGTTCTGGAACTTCCGGCTCACCCGCGAGCCCGCCGGCACGCTGCACATCCGGCGCGGCCTGATCACGACGCGGTCGGTGTCGATCGAGGAGGACCGGCTGCGCGGCGTCGAGGTCCGCGAGCCGCTGCCGCTGCGCCTGGCGGGTGGCGCCCGCTGCGTCGCCATCGCGGGCGGCCTGCGCGAGGGCAAGGGCGCGGACAAGAGCGGCGGCCTCCTGCTGCCCCCCGCGCCGGTCGCCCGCGTCCACGAGGTCGTCGCGGCGGTCCTCGGTGAAGACCCCGCGGCGACGCCGTTGGTGCGGCACCCCCGCCGGGCGCTCTACCGCAGGCTGACCCGCGCGGTGATCGGCGTGCTCCTGCTGGGAGCGGCGCTCTACGCCCTGGCGTGGCTCGCCGGCTGGCCGGACTGGCCGTGGCAGGTGGCCGTGGTGCTGCTCCCGTTCGCGGCGTTGGTGGGCTGGGACCGCTACCGCGGCCTGGGCCACGCGCTGACGGGCCGCTACCTGGTGACGCGGTCGGGCTCACTGGACCGCGGCACGGCGGTGGTCCGGTGCGACGGCATGACGGGCGTCGTCGTCGAGCGTTCGTTCTTCCAGCGCCGCGCGGGCTTGGTCACGGTGATCGCCCCGGTCGCCGCGGGCAAGGGCCACTACAAAGTGCTGGACGTCGGGGAGACGGACGGGCTGACACTGGCCGACGAGGCACTTCCGGGGCTGCTGACGCCGTTCCTGGAGCGTCGTTGAACACCGTTGTGCTACAACAAAAATCACTTCGGCGAGCGCAAGTGGGAATCTGACCGGGATTCGGAAATGCTGGCTTTCGTTTCACGCAACGTGCTAATTTATTCACCCCGTGTGATAGCGAAGGTCGTTTTTGTCTCACCGAGAGGTCATGATGACGCCTGCCGTCAGTGCCGTCGACGGTTCCGCCACCACTTCCCCCCGCCGTACCCCCGGGGCCAGCAGTTCCCGGAAGGTCCTGCAGCTGCTGCTCGCGTTCTCCGAGCGCCGGTGGGAGGCCAGTGTGGCCGAGCTCGCCGCCACGATCGGCACCCCGGTCGCGACGACCTACCGCTACGTCGCCCTACTCAAGGAGTTGCAGTTGCTCGAAGAGGGCACTGCCGGGCACTACCACCTGACCAGTCAGGTGATGCCGCTCGCGCGGGCCGCGCAGCTGGCGAACGACCTCGTCCGGCTGGCGAAGCCGGCCATGGAGGAAGCGGCTCGCGAACTCGGCGAGACCGTGATGCTGTTCCAGCAGTTCGGTGACGCCGCCGTGTGCGCGGACCGCGTCGAGTGCGACCGCGCCATGCGGTTCACCTTCGAGCCCGGGCATTCGGTGCCGCTCGGGCTCGGCGCGTCCGGCAAGATGCTGCTCGCGCTGCTGCCGGAGATCGAACGCGACCGACGGCTGCCGCCGATCATCGACCAGTACGGCACCGGCGTGCGCGACGAGCTGAAGTTCGCGCAGGAGAACAGGTTCTCGGTCAGCTCCGGGGAAATCGACGAAGGCGTCTGGGCTTGTTCGGTCCCGGTGCCGACGATGGGCAGGCGGCCGACCGTGCTGACCGTGGCCGGTCCCGCCGCCCGGATCTCCGAAGGCGCCCGCGACGACGCGATCACGGCGTTGCGGGGCTACGCCGACCGCATCCAGCGGACGATTTCGTCGTACTCGCTGTAAAAATGCCGCGCGCCGGAGCCGGCGCGCGAGTAGGAATGCGCGGGTGATCCGGCTCGCGCGCCCCGACGACCTGCCCGCCCTGATCGACGTCGAACGCGAGGCCGGGCGGCTCTTCCGCGACCTCGACATGGCCGCGATCGCCGACGACGACCCGGGCTCGGTCGCGGAGCTGTCGGTCTACCAGGCCGACGGCCGCGCCTGGGTGAGCGTCGACGCCGACGACCGCCCGGTCGCCTACCTCATCGCGGAAGTCGTCGACGGACGCGCGCACATCGAGCAGGTCTCGGTCCGGCCCAGCCACGCGCGGCGCGGCCTGGGCAGCGCGCTGATCGAGACGCTCGCCGAATGGGCGGCCGAGCGCGGTCTGCCGGCGCTCACGCTCACGACGTTCACCGAGGTGCCGTGGAACGCGCCCTACTACGAACGGCTGCGGTTCCGGATCGTCGAGGACGCCGAAATCGGCGACGGGCTGCGTGACATCCGCCGCTCCGAAGCCGCCCGCGGCCTGGACACCTGGCCGCGCGCCGCGATGATCCGTCCGCTCTGACCTGCGCAAATGCCCTTTTCTCCCCTACCTGGGGGATCCACTGGCGCGACCAGTCGAACATGTGTTCTACTGTGCGGGCCGGTCCCGGAGGGGGAAGCTCCGCGGGCCGGCCCAATCTTTTCGGGGAGTTCTGAGGAGGCAGCGTGGCGGTCAAGATCACCCACCTGACGAACGGCCAGCAAGTGCGTTTCGCGAACGCGGACGGCGCCCGCCGCTACGCCGAGATCATGGGCGGAGGCGTCGACAAGTGGCGGTTCACGGTGGTGCCCGAAGACCTCGCGCTCCGGAAAATGTCGGACTCGGTCGTTAACGTGCCGGTATGGCGTATGACTTCCAGGTGACCGTCGACTCAGCCGACCCGCACGTGCTCGCCGACTGGTGGGCCGAGACGCTCGGCTGGGCCGTGGAACCGACCGATGAGGACTTCATCCGCGAGATGATCGCGAAGGGTTACGCGAGCGACGCGGAGACGAAGACGCACAACGGGGCGCTGGTGTGGAAGACGGGTGCCGCCATCCGGCACCCGGATTCCCCGCCCGAAGGCCCGCCGAAGCGGGTGCTGTTCCAGCTGGTCCCGGAACCCAAGACCGTGAAGAACCGGCTCCACCTGGACGTCTGGGTAGGCGCGGCCAACGTCGACGCGACGGTGGAGAAGCTGACCACGCGGGGCGCGAAGTTCCTGCACCGCGGACAGCAGGGACCACACAGCTGGGTGACGGTGGCAGACCCGGAGGGCAACGAGTTCTGCGTGTCCTGAGCGGCGGCCTGGCCAGCCCGCGATCATGACCGGCCCGCCCGCGCGATCACGAGCGACAGGCCACTGCGGCTCGCCAAGGGTCAACGGCAAGCCCGCACGATCATGAGCAGCGGGCCGGCGCGGCAGGCCCGCACGACCGTGAGCGGGCGCATCCAGGGTGTCGGAGACCTTGGATGCGCCGCTCAACAGCGTCAGCGCAGGCGGTCCAGGGCCTTCGGCAGCGCCGTGGCCAGCAGGTCCAGCTCCGGTTCCGCCGCGATCAGCGGCGGTGACACGGCGATCCCGCGGCCGAGGTTGCGCACGATCACGCCCTCGTCCCGGCACGCGCGCTGCAGCTTGACCGGGGCGCCCGGGTCGGCGTCCATGACGTCGCCCGTCAGCTCCACCGCGGCGAGGAAGCCCAGCCCGGCGCGGACCTCCTTCACCAGCGGGTGGTCGCTGACACCCGACACGGCGTCGGCGAGTGGCTTCTCGAGTTCGCGGCCGCGCGGGATCAGGCCGTCGCGCTCGTAGATGTCCAGCGTGGCCAGGCCGGCCGCGCAGGCGACGGGGTGTCCGGCGTACGTCGCGCCGTGGCGGAAGATCGGGGCGCCCGGCTCGCCGGTGAAGAACGGTTCCGCCACGCGCGGCGCCACGATCAGCGCGCCGAGCGGGATGGTCCCGCCGGTGATGCCCTTCGCCGTCGTGATCATGTCGGGTTGCACCGACCACCGGTCGATGCCGAACCACGTGCCGAGCCGGCCCCACGCGGCGATGACGCAGTCCGCGACGAACAGCACGTCGTGGCGGCGGCAGATCTCCGCGACGGCCTCGATGTACCCCTCCGGCGGCAGCAGCACGCCGCCCGCGCCGATCACCGGCTCGCAGAAGAAGGCCGCCACCCGCGACGCGCCCACCCGCTGGATCTCGGCCTCGAGCGCGGCGGCGTCGTCGAACGGGACGTGCGAGAACTCCGGCGGCTGCGGGCCGACGCCGGCCGCGTTGGCCGGGATGCCGCCGACGGCCGTGCCGAACCCGTGCGTGCCGTGGTAGCCCTGCGTCCGGCCGATGACGTGCACCTTCTCCGGCCGCCCGGTCTGCGCGAAGTAGGCGCGCGCGAGCTTCACAGCGGTGTCGATGACGTCCCCGCCGCCCGAGCCGAAGAACACCTTCGAGCCGGGGGCCGGCGCCAGCTCGGCGACGCGGTCGGCCAGCTCGATCGCCGGCTCGTTCGCGTTGTAGCCGAACAGGTTGTACGAGTCGAGCGCCCGCAGCTGCTTGCCGACGGCCTCGGTGATCTCCGGCCGCCCGTGCCCGAAGTTGGCGTACCAGAGCGACGCGGTGGCATCGAAGTACCGCCGCCCGGCGTCATCCCAGACGTAAGAGCCCTCGCCGCGGGTGATGACCATCCGATCCCCGTCGACGGCCCCCATATCGGCAAACGGGTGCCAGAGGGCGTGTTTCGGTTGTGCTGACATCGGTCCTCCTCAGGTCCCGCCCCCATCCTTACCAGGGCGAAGCAATCGACGCGAACACTCCGTAGTGCACAGTTCGGTGGCCGGACGTGGCCGGAACGGCACCACAACCTGTGACAACGACGCCGCCCGGCACGGGCTGACCCCTCACTCCAGGAACTCCGCGATCTCCGCCTCCGAATAGCCCAGCTCCGCCAGTACCTCCGCGGTGTGCTGTCCCAACGTCGGCGGCGCGGACGTCGGCCGCGCGGGGGTGTCCGACGCCTTCACCGGGAACCCGTTGCCCACGTACGTGCCCACCGTCGGGTGCGGCAGCCGCACCACCTGGTCGCGCGCGGCCGTCCAGGGGTCCGCGTAGACGTCGTCGAGCTCGTTGATCGGGGCCGCCGGGATGCCCGCCGCGTCGAACGCCTTCAGCCAGTCCGCCGCCGCGCGGGTCAGGAGCACCGGTTCCAGCAGCGCGTTCAGCGGATCCCGGTGCGCCGCGCGCGCGGCGTTCGACGAGAACCGCGGGTCCGCGGCGATGTCCAAGCCGAGCACACCGCAGAACGCGTGCCACAGCTTTTCGCTGCCCACCGCGATGATCAGCCAGCCGTCGGACACGGGGTACGCCTGGTACGGGACGATGCTCGGGTGCGCCGAGCCCATCCGGCGCGGGCGTGGCGCGTCGTAGAACACCGCGCCCGCCGCGTAGATGTGCCAGGCCAGCTGACTGTCCAAAAGGGACACGTCGAGGTACTGGCCGCGGCCGGTGGTGTGACGGGCCTGCAGCGCCATCAGCACCCCGATGATCGCCCACGTCCCGGCGTTGAGGTCGGCCACCGGCAGCCCGACCTTCGCCGGCGCGCCGCCGGGTTCGCCGGTCAGCGACATGACGCCGCCGAGGGCCTGCGCGACCAGGTCGTAACCCGCGCGGTCGCGGTAGGGCCCGGTCTGCCCGAACCCGGTGATCGACACGTGGATCAGCCGCGGGTTCACCGCCGACAACGCGGCGTAGCCGATCCCCCACTTCTCCAGCGTCCCCGGGCGGAAGTTCTCGACGAGCACGTCGGCGTCGGCGACCAGCCGGCGCAGCGCGTCCCGCCCGCGGTCGCTCTTGAGGTCGAGGACGATCCCGCGCTTGTTCCGGTTCGCCGCGAGGTAGTAGACGGCCTCGTCGCCGACGAACGGCGGGCCCCAGCCGCGGGTGTCGTCGCCGTGACCCGGCGGCTCGACCTTCACCACGTCGGCGCCCATCTCGCCGAGGTGCTGCGTGCAGTACGGCCCGGCGAGGATGCGGGAGAGGTCGACGACCTTGATCCCGTCCAGCGGCCGGAATCCGTCAGGGGCAGGGGGCATCAACGGCTCCTCGTCGGGCTCGGCGTCCGCCCCTTTGTACCTCGCGCACCCGGGGAAGGGATTTCCTACCAACGGACCTAGACGGCGATCACTCCCATCGTGTTGATTGTTGAGCGAGTCTGTGCAGAGTTGCGCACTCCGGGAGGGAACGATGCGTCGTCTTGTTGGAATGGCGGCCGCGCTGGCCGTCTGCGCCACGCTGGTCACGGTCACCCAAGCCGCGGCCGCGGAGCCCCAGTACTTCGCCGCCCAGCGCGTCGGCGACCGCCCGCCGATGGGCTGGAACAGCTGGAACAAGTTCGGCTGCGCCATCAACGAGGACCTGATCCGCGGCGCCGCCGACGCGCTCGTGTCGTCCGGCATGAAGGACGCGGGCTACCAGTACGTCAACATCGACGACTGCTGGGCCGAACAGAACCGCACGGCCGACGGCAAGCTCGAGCCGAACCACGAGAAGTTCCCGCACGGCATCAAGGCGCTCGCCGACTACGTCCACGGGCTCGGCCTCAAGCTCGGCATCTACACCAGCGCCGGCACGCTGACCTGCCAGAAGACCATGCCCGGTGCCCTTGACCACGAGGACGCGGACGCGCAGTCGTTCGCCGACTGGGGCGTCGACTACCTCAAGTACGACAACTGCAACAACGAGGGCCGCGACGCGATCGAGCGCTACACGAAGATGGGCGACGCGATCAAGAAGACCGGTCACCCGATGGTCTACGCGCTCTGCGAATGGGGCGAAAACGACCCGTGGACCTGGGGCCGCGACGCCGGCGCGCAGCTGTGGCGCACCACCGGCGACATCAGCGACAACTGGGGCAGCATGACCGGCATCCTCGACCAGCAGGCCGGCCTGGAGAAGTACGCCGGTCCCGGCGGCTGGAACGACCCGGACATGCTCGAGGTCGGCAACGGCGGCATGACCGACGCCGAGTACCGCTCGCACTTCTCGCTCTGGGCGTTGCTGAACGCACCGCTGCTGGCCGGGAACGACCTGCCCGCGATGTCGCCCGCGAACAAGAAGATCCTGGAGAACAAGGACGTCATCGCGCTCGACCAGGACTGGGCGGGCACCCAGGGCCACAAGATCCGCGACGACGGCGCCACCGAAGTCTGGGCCAAGCCGATGTCCGACGGCTCGGCCGCGGTCGTGCTGTTCAACCGCGGTTCCGCGACGGCGGCGATGAGCACGACGGCGAAGGACCTCGGCCTCAAGGCGCGCGGCTACCGCGTCCGCGACCTCTGGAGCGGCACCGAAACCGAGACCGCCGGCACTCTCCGGGCCGCCGTCCCCTCCCACGGCTCGGCCGTGTTCCGCGTCTGGCCCGCCACTCACCCGGCGGCCGCGCCGCTGACGACGCTGGCGCTGCCGAGCCCGGACTACGTGCCCGCCGACCGGCCGCTGACCACGACGCTGAAGGTGACCAACGACGGCAGCACGCCGATCGCGGACGTCCGCACCAGCGTCACGGCGCCCGCGGGCTGGAAGCTGGACGGGCCCGGATCGTTCACGGTGCCGGTCGTCCTGCCGGGCAAGAGCTGGCAGAAGGCGGTCACCTTCAAGCCCGTCGCTCCCACCGGCGACCACGTCACGCTCACCGCGAAGGCGAGCTACCTGACCCTGTGGGGCAAGCGCGACCTGACGTCGGAAGGCACGTCACCGCTCGTCTCGCGACCGGCGGCGGGGACGACGGCGTTGTCGAAGGCGCCGTGGATGTCGTCGGACAACGGCTGGGGCCCGGTCGAGCGCGGCACGAGCAACGGCGAGGCCCAAGCGGGCGACGGCCACAAGATCACCATCGCCGGCACCGGCTACGACGACGGGATCGGCGCCCACGCGCCGTCGAGCGTCCGGATCTACGTCGGCGCCGGCTGCACGTCGGTCAGCACGCTGGTCGGCTTGGACGACGAGAATTCCGGTGGCAGCGCCGGGTTCCGCCTCCTCGGTGACGGCAAAGAGCTGGCCGCCACCGGCGTCATGCACCCCGGAGACAAGGCTCAGCCGCTGACCGCGCAGCTCTCCGGCGTTCAGGTGCTGGAGCTGTCGGTCAACGACGGCGGCGACGGCAACACCAACGACCACGTCGACTGGGCGAACGCCACGGTCACCTGCTGAGGTCGATGAGCCAGGCTTCGGCGTCGCGGAGGTAACGGTCCAACGCGGCCTCCGCGACGTCGAACCGGCCGCACCGCAGGTCTTCCAGGATCTGCTCGTGGCAGTCGAGGAACGGCTCGTAGAACTCGCGGGTGTTCTCGTTGAGCACGAAGAACAACCGGGTCTCGGCGAGCACCTGGCGCATCGTGGCGGAGATCCGCTCGCTGCCGGCGAGGTCGGCCAGCGCCTGGTGGAAGTGGATGCTCGCGGTACCGACCGCCGGCCAGTCCTCGGCCGCCGCGGCCGCGCGGCCGCTCCGCAACGCGCCCTCGGCCGCCGTCAGGTCCACAGTGGATCTTTCGGCCGCGCGACGCAGGGCACCGCATTCGGTGGCCCGGCGTACGACGTAGAGGTCTTCGATGTCCTCTGTGGTCAGTTCGCGCACGAACACCCCGCGGTTCAGCTCGTGCACGGCCAGCCGTTCGTGGGCCAGCAGCTGGAACGACTCGCGCAGCGTGTTGCGCGAGACGCCCAGCGCCGAGCTGATCACCGGCTCGGAAAGCCGTTCACCGGGGGCGAAAACGCCGTCCGTGATGTACTGGCGCAGGATCGCGGCGACCCGCTCGGCCGTGCCGCTGCGCGCGAGCAGGTGCCGCTCGTGCTCCAGCCCCGAGGCGTCCACAGTGGACATCGAAACTCCGCTACCTGACGCCGAGTTCGAAGTCGAGGCTGTACCGGTTCCCCGGCATCGCCCCCGCGGCCTTCGCACCGTCGATCGGCAGCACGACGCCGTTGACGAACCGCGACTCGTCGCTGGCCAGGAACACCACGGCCTTCGCGACCTCCCACGCCTCGCCGACGCGGGCCGCCGGGGTGCTCGCGACGAGCTGGTGCTGCATGGCTTCGAACTCCTCCGCCGACGCGAGCGTGCCGCGCAGCATGTCGGTGTCGATCGCGCCCGGGTTCACCGTGTTGGCGCGGATGCCCTGGTGCGCGTGGGCGACGGCGATCGACTTGGTCAGCCCGACCAGCGCGTGCTTGGTGGCGTTGTACACCGGGTCGCCCGGGCGGCCCATCACGCCGCCGTTCGACGACGTCGTGACGATGCTGCCCGCCTTGCGCTCGAGCATGTGCGGCAGCACGGCGCGGGTGCCGAGGAACGCCGCGCGCACGTTGAGCGCGAAGATGTGGTCGAAGTCGGCCAGCGTCGTGTCGACGAGCGGCTTGCCGAGGTGGATGCCGACGTTGTTGAACAGCACGTCGATCCGGCCGGTCTCGGCGATGACGCCGTCGACGAACGCGCCGACCTGGTCCTCGTCGGTCGCGTCCACTATGGAGTGCCGATAACCCGCCGGCGGCTCGGCGGGCTCGCGGATGTCCGACGCGAACACCGTCGCGCCCTCGGCGAGGAACTCCTTCACCGAGGCGAGGCCGATACCCCGCGCGCCGCCGAAGACGACCGCCACCTTGCCGGCCAACCGACCCATCACTTACCCGCTCTCAGTCGTGCTGTCTGCTCTTCGTCCACCACGTAGTCCTCGGGCAGCCGGACGAGTGTGTCCGCGTTCCCGAGGTACCGCACTTCGACGCCGTACACCTCGCGCGCCGCTTCCGCCGAGACGTACCCCTCGACGACGTCCATGAGCACCGCCGCCACCGGCCGTTCGCGCGGCGGCCCGTAACCGCCACCGCCGGGGAGCGTGACGTCCACAACGGACTCCGCGGCGAGGGTAACGCGGCTCTTCGCCGGCAGGTCGGCTCCGCCGCGCAAGCCGAACCGTCCGGGTGAGCCCGCGCCGCCACCGTCCACACCGGACGCCGCCGCGCGCACGCGGTCGACGTTCCCGTTGACGCTCCACGAATCCACGTCGCGTGCCACCATCGTGGTCACCTGTCCGAGGCCACCGCGCCGGCGTCCCGCACCGCCGGAGTCCACCCGCAGTTCCCGGGAGCATTGCACGAGCGGCGCCATGGTCTCGATGACCTCGGTCGGCGTCGAGCGCAGCCCGCTCGGGAAGCCGGTGGTGTTCAGGCCGTCCTTGGCCGCCCGCGCGCCCATGCCGCCGGTCTGGAAGACGTTGAGCATGAACCCGGGGCCGCGCCAGATGGTCATCCACAGCGCGTCCGCGCTCGGCGCGATCGCCGCGCCGGGCAGCGCGCCGATCAGCAGCGACGGCAGGAAGTGCCCGATCAGGTGCCGCGACGCGACCGGCGCCGGCGGCAGGCAGTTCAGCACCGAACCCTCGGGCGCGGTCACGTGCACCGGCCGGAACGAGCCGGCGTTGTGCGGCACCTCCGGCGCGATCGCCGCCTTGACCGCGAACGACGCGTACGCCCGGGTGTAGTTCAGCACGACGTTGATCCCGCGCCGGCTCTGCGGCGACGAGCCCGCGAAGTCGAGGTGGATCTCGTCACCGTCCACAGTGGCCGCAACGCGCAGGACGATCTCTTCGTCGTCGAAGCCGTCGGTGACGATCTCGTTGGTGTAGGTCCCGTCCGGCAGCTCCCGCAGCGCGTCCCGCAGGGCTTTCTCGGAGCGGTTCATGATCTCGGCGGCGACGTCGTCGAGGGTGCCGAGCCCGAACTCGTCCAGCAGCCGGACCAGGCTCGCGGCCCCGACCTCGTTGCCGGTGACCTGCGCGTACAGGTCGCCGATGGTTTCCTCGGGCGTGCGGACGTTGACGCGGATCAGCCGTTCCAGGTCGGTGTTGACCTCACCTGCGCGCAGGAACTTGAGGATCGGCAGCCGCAGGCCCTCCTCGAAGACCTCGTGCGCCTCGGCCGACACCAGCCGGCCGCCGATGTCGGGCGCGTGGCAGCACGACGCGAACCACGCGACCAGCCGGCCGGCCCGGAACACCGGCGTCGCGACGGTGATGTCGTTGATCTGCCCGGCGGTCTGCCACGGGTCGTTGGTGAGCAGGACATCGCCGGGTTCGAGCTGCTCCGGCGGGTACGCGGCGACGAAGTGGTGCATGCCGGTGGCCATCGCGTTGATGTGCCCGGGCGTGCCGCCGACGGACTGGCCGATCATCTCGCCGCGGGAGTCGAACACCGCGCACGCCAGGTCGAGCGATTCACGGACGACGGCAGAGAAGGCCGTGTTGACCAGCGCGTTCTGCTGTTCGGCGAGGATCGAGTGCAGCCGGTTGGCGAACAGTCCGACCAGGATCGGGTCGGTGCCCATCGCCGCCTCCGCGGGAGGGAGTGCGTCGGCGGGGCTCACGCCGTCACCTCCAGCGCGGCGTCCTCGCGAACGACGCAGTGCGCGCCTGGTGGGACGACCACAGTGGACTCGCGTTCCTCCACAATGGCCGGTCCGTCGACCCGGACACCGGGTTCGAGCCGGTACCGGTCGAACACGTCCGTGTCGACAAATCCACTCACCGGGAAGTAGGCCTTACGAGTGCCTTTGCGTGCCTCACCCGGCGACGTCGAGCCGGCCAGCCGGAGGCTGACGTCCGGGGCCGGACCGCTGGAGACGACCCGCCAGTTCAGCACCTCGACGCCGACGTCGGGCCCGGAGCGCCGGTAGAGCGCGCGGTAGGTGCGCGTGAACTCGTCGATCAGGGTGTCGGGCCAGCTGCCGCCGTGGACCGGCACGCGGATTTCGTACCCCTGTCCGGCATACCGCATTTCGGCGATCCGCCGGTGCGTCACACCGTCCACACCGGACTTCGCGAGCAGCGCCGCGCCCTCGGCCTCCATCTCGGCGAACAGCGCGTCGACCTGGTCCCACGACAGGTCGAGCACGGCCGCGCGGGCCGACCGGACGAAGTCGAACGCCAGCGGCGCGGTCAGGAACCCGGCCGCGCTGAGCACCCCCGCGGCCGGCGGCGCGACGATCGACGGCGCCCCGAGCGCGCGGGCGACCCCGACGCCGTGCACCGGGCCCGCGCCGCCGAAGGTGTACATCGGCAGCTTCGCGGGATCCTGCCCGCGTTCGACGGCGTGCACGCGCGCGGCGTTCGCCATGTCCTCGTTGACGCTGGTGTGAATGCCCCATGCGGCTTCTTCGACGCTGACGCCCAGCTTTTCGGCAATGCGGCCTATCGCTTCACGCGCAGCCGACGCGTCGAGCGTCATCCCGCCGCCCAGGAAGTAATCCGGGTCGAGGTAGCCGAGCACCAGGTCGGCGTCGGTGACCGTGGGTTCGGTGCCGCCGCGGGCGTAGCAGGCCGGGCCGGGTTCGGACCCGGCCGAATCGGGGCCGACGGTCAGCAGCCCCAGCGCGTCGATCCGGGCGATCGACCCGCCGCCGACGCCGATCTCGATCATGTCGATGACCGGCACCTGCACGGGCAGGCCGGATCCGGGCAGCAGCCGGTACTTCCGGTCCACTTCGAACTGGTGCGTCACCAGCGGCGCGCCGTCGGCGATCAGGCAGAGTTTCGCCGTCGTGCCGCCCATGTCGAAAGCCAGCAGGTCCGCCAGGCCGATCGACGCGGCGGCGATCGCACCGCCGGCCGGGCCGGACTCGAGGATCCGGATCGGGTACCGGGCCGCGGTGTCCACAGTGGCCAGACCGCCGTTGGACAGCATGATGTGCGGTGCGCCGGCGACGCCGAGCCGACGCAGGCGGCGTTCGAGATCGCGCAGGTACCGTTCGGTGAGGTCCTGGACGTAGACGTTCGCGACCGTGGTCGACGCGCGCTCGAACTCGCGGATCTCGGGCACGACCTCCGACGACAGCGCGACCCGCAGGCCGGGCGCGACGTCGGCGAGGACCTCGGCCGCGCGCCGCTCGTGGACCGGGTTGGTGAACGCGTGCAGGAAGCAGATCGCGACGGCGTCGATCCCCCGGGCGGCCAGCTCGCGGCCGAGCTTCTCCACGTACACCTCGTCGAGTCCGATGTGGACGGACCCGTCGGCGAGGATCCGTTCCGGGACGTCGAAGCGCAGGTGCCGCGGGACCAGCGGCTCGGGCAGCTCGATGAGCAGGTCGTACAGCTCGTACCGGTGCTCGCGCCGCATTTCGAGGACGTCGCGGAACCCGGCGGTCGCGAGCAGCGCCGTGCGCGAACCCTTGCGCTCGATCAGCGCGTTGGTCACCAGCGTCGTCCCGTGCACGACCTGCTCGACGTCGCTCGCGGCGATCCCGGCGTCGGCGAAGAGGGCGGCCAGGCCCTCCTCGACCGCGCGGGCCGGTTCGTCGTGCGTGGTCAGCACCTTGCCGACGGCGACGATCCCGGTGCCGTCCACCGCGCAGAGATCGGTGAACGTGCCACCGATGTCGACACCGATCCTCATCTGCCGACCTTCATCCGGCGGCCTTCCGGTACCACCGCGGCGACGTGTTCAGCGGCGGCTTCAGCTTGGCCTTCACCACCAGCACGTTCGGCTCGTCCGACTCGACGAACTCGCCGAGCAGCCGCCGGAACGCGCGCCCGAACCCGGAGACGCGGTCGGCGTGCACCCCGAAGGAGCGGGCCAGGCCGACGAAGTCCGGGCTGTCCCAGTCGACCCCGCGACGCGGCACGCCTTCCTGCTCCTGGTCGTAACGCAACATGCCGTAACCGCCGTCGTCGACCAGGACGACCGTGACCGGCAGCTGTTCCTGCGCGAGCGTCGCGAGATCACCGCAGGCGTAGAGGAAACCGCCGTCGCCGGTGATGCAGATGGCGCGGCCGACCCCCGCCGCGGCGGCGCCGAGCGACGCGGGGAAGCCGTAGCCGAGGGTGCCCCAGCCCATCGGGTAGGCGAGCTTGCGCGGCGCCCGCACCCGGTGGAAGCCGCCGACCCAGTAGCCGGCGACGCACATGTCGGACACCAGCACGGCGTCCATCGGCAGCACTTCGTCCAAAGTAGACAGGAAGTCGTAGGCCTGCGGCTCCTCGTCGCGGATCCGCTGGCGCACCCGGCGGCCGATGCCGGCCAGCCGCAGCGTGATGTCGTCGAGGCCGTCGCGCTGCTTCGGCAGCAGCCGCTCGATGATCGCGCGCGCGTCGCCGACCAGCGTCAGGTCCGGCGGGTAGTTCTTGGCGGCGTCGTCGGCGTCGACGTTGATCGCGATGAGCGTGGGCGGCTGGGGCATCAGCCAGTTCTGCGTCATCAGGCCGTCGAAGTCGGTGCCGATGGCGAGCACGACGTCGGCCTCGTCCCACAGCTCGCCGACCTCCGGCGTGTGCACCGGGTTCGGCGCCAGGCACGGGTGGTCGAGCGGCAGCAGGCCGCGGGCGGCGAAGGTGGTGATCACCGGCGCGGCCAGCTTTTCGGCGAGCGCGCCGATGGCCTCGCCCGCGCCCGAGCGCAGCGCGCCGCCGCCGGCCCAGATCAGCGGGCGCTGCGCGTCGGACAGCAGCGCTTCGGCCCGGGCGAGGTCGGGGACGTCGCCGTCGGGCTTGCGGTGCGGCGCGGGCGACCGCCGGTGCGGCACGGCCTCGCGCAGGTAGTCAGTGGGCACGCCGAAGTACACCGGCCCGCTCTGCGGCTGCAGCGCGAGCCGGACCGCGCGGTGCACGGTGGTGCCGATCTGGTCGGCCGCGCGGACGGTGAAGCCGCCCTTGGTGATCGGCGCGAACATGGCCTGCTGGTCCGACGTCTCGTGCAGCACGCCGCGGACGACGCCGGGCCGCCGCAGCGTCGAGGGGATGTCCGTGGCGATGATCAGCACCGGCGCGGCGGAAGCCATGGCCTCGCCGACGGCGCCGAGCGTGTTGGCGGCGCCGGGCCCGGTGGTCACCAGCGCGACGCCGAGCTTCCCGGTGGCGCGGGCGTACCCGTCGGCGGCGTACCCGGCCGTCTGCTCGTGGCGGACGCCGATGATCTTGATGCCGGCCTCGGCGAACGCCTCCCACAACGGCAGGTTGTGCACTCCCGGCAGGCCGAAGGCGATCTCCGTGCCCAACGCCTTCAAAGCGTCCGCCAGCTCCCGCGCACCACTCACAGCCACGGCCCGGATACTGCCAGATCGTTGAACGATCTGGCAATCGGCCCTAGACGATGTGGTGCTCGGCCGGTGCGGTACCGGCCGCCGCGAACCGGCGGACGTCCAGCTCGGCGACGTCGACCGCCGTCGGTCGCCCCAGGTAGAGGTCCCGGACCAGCTCGCCGGTGGCCGGGCCCATCTGGAAGCCGTGGCCGGAGAACCCGGTCGCGTAGAAGAACCGCGACAGAAGGACGCTTTCCCCGATGATCTGGTTGCGGTCCGGCGTCATCTCGTACAACCCGGCCCACGCCGTGCGGATGCCGGCGTCCAGCACCGCGGGGATCCGGCGCCCGGCCAGCTCGGCCAGCCGCGGCAGCCACTCGCCCGCCTCGTAGCGGGTGCCGAAGCCCGGGAAGCCGTCGTCCTCGCAAAAGGACATCGCCAGGCCTGCACCTTCGCGGTGGAAGTAGAACGCCGACGGCAGCTCGATGGTCAGCGGCACCGACTCCGGCAATCCGGGCACCGGACCGGTGAAGACGACCTGCCGCCGGAACGGGCGCACCGGCAGGTCCAGCCCGGCCAGCTCGCCGACCCGCCCCGACCACGCGCCCGCCGCGCACACGACGGCGCCGGTCCGCACGAACCCCGCCGTCGTGCGGACGCCCGTCAGAGCGTCACCGTCCCGTTCGATCCCGGTGACCTCGACGCCGGTCCGGAGCTGCGCGCCGCACGCGCGTGCAACTCTCGCGTAGCCCTGCACGACCGCGTCCGGCGTCGCCTTCGCGTCGTCCGGCGACCAGAGCGCCGCGACGACGCCGTCCGGCTCGAGCAGCGGGAGGACGTCCCGCACTTCCGCGGGGTCGAGCAGGTAGCTCCGGACGCCGTGCGCGCGCTGCAGCTCCGCGCAATGTCCGATTGCGGGCACGTCCGCCGGGTCGGTGATCAGGTAGAGGTAGCCGTCGCGGCGGAAGTCGATCTCGACGCCGAACCGCTCCCGGAAAGCGCTGTACTCCGCGAGCCCGCGCAGCCCGAGCTCGGCGTTCACAGGCTTGGTGAACGACGACCGGATGCCGCCCGCGGCCTTCGCCGTCGAGCCCTCGCCCAGGCCGTCGCGCTCCAGCAGCAGGACGTCGACGCCGGCTTCGGCCAACCGGAACGCGCAGCTCACCCCGATCACCCCGCCGCCGATCACGACGACTTCGGCGAACTGTGGCAGAGACGTTTCCCCGGCGCCGCGGACGGTCATACTCGCCAATGTAGAACGTGATCCACCGGTGGCACCCGAACGCGTAGAGTCGGCCCACCGGGGCAGCGACGCTCCGCGCGCGGAAGGTGATGCCCGATGCCGATGATGCCGGTGACCGACTCGATGTTCCTCCTGGTGGAGACGCGCGAGCATCCGATGCACGTCGGCGGCCTGCAGCTGTTCAAGAAGCCCGAGGGCGCGGGCCCCGACTACCTGAGCGGCCTCCGGCGGAACCTGCTCGACTCGGACAACATGCGGCCGGTCTTCCGCCGCCGCCCGGCCCGCCCGGTGAACACGCTCGGGCACGTCGCCTGGTCGACCGACGCCGACCTCGAGCTCGACTACCACTTCCGGCACTCCGCGCTGCCGCAGCCGGGCCGGATCCGCGAACTGCTGGAGCTCACCAGCCGCTGGCACAGCACGCTGCTCGACCGGCACCGGCCGCTGTGGGAGATCCACCTCGTCGAAGGCCTGGCCGACGGCCGGTTCGCCGTCTACACCAAGGTCCACCACGCGCTGATGGACGGCGTCTCGGCGCTGCGTCACCTGCAGGGCACGCTGTCGGACGACCCGTCGGACATGGACTGCCCGCCCTGGTGGGGCACGCGGCACAAACCGGGCGAAGGCCGCACCAAGCGCCCCCGGTCCCTGCTGGACAGCGCCGGCAAGACGGTCAACCAGATCGCGAGCCTGGCGCCGGCCGCGGTGAAGGTCGCGCGGGAAGCGTTCAGCGAGCACACGGTGACCCTGCCGGGCCAGGCGCCGCGGACGATGTTCAACGTGCCGATCGGCGGCGCGCGCCGGTTCGCGGCGCAGTCGTGGTCACTCGACCGCGTGCGGCAGGTGGCCAACGCGGCCGGGGTGTCGCGCAACGACGTCGTGCTCGCGATGTGCTCGGGCGCGCTGCGGGACTACCTCATCGAGCAGCGCGCGCTGCCGGACGCGCCGATGATCGCGATGGTGCCGGTTTCGCTGCGCCGCAAGACCGACCCGGGCGAGGCGACGGGCAACAACATCGGCGCCCTGCTGTGCAACCTGGCCACCGACCTGCCGGACGCCGGCAAGCGGCTCGTCGCGATCCACCAGTCGATGCGCAACGGCAAGCGGCTGTTCTCGGAGCTGACGCCGTTGCAGACGCTGCTGCTGTCCGGGATCAACGTGGCGCAGCTGGGCGTCTCGCCGATCCCCGGCGTCGTCAACAACACGCGGCCGCCGTTCAACCTGGTGATCTCGAACGTGCCCGGCCCGCGCAAGCAGATGTACTGGAACGGCGCGCAGCTCGACGGCATCTACCCGGCGTCGGTGCTGCTCGACGGCCAGGCCGTGAACATCACGTTGACCAGCAACGGCGACAACCTCGACTTCGGCATCATGGGGTGCCGCCGCAGCGTGCCGCACCTGCAGCGGATTCTCACGCACCTCGACACGGCGCTGGTGGAGCTGGAAGCGGCCGTCAAGTAGATCTGTCCACAGTGGACTAGGCGACGCCCTCCGGCGCGGCGCCGGCGATCTGCACGGCGCCGGCGGCGATGCGGTCGATCTCGGCCAAGTCGTCCGGCGTCAGCGTGATGTCGGCGGCGGCGAGGCTCGCCTCGATGTGCTGCGGCCGGCGCGCCCCGACGATCGCGGCGTGCACTCCCGGCCGGGCGAGCGTCCAGGCGATGGCGAGCTGACTGACGGTGATGTCCCGGTGCGCGGCGAAGGCCTGGAGTTCGTCGACGATCTTGAGGTTGCGGCGCAGGTTGTCGCCCTGGAACGCGGATGAACGTGACCGCCAGTCGGTGGTTTCGAAGGTGCTGTCCGGGGTGAACGCGCCGGTGAGCAGGCCGCTGCCGAGCGGGCTGTAGACGAACACGCCGATGTCGTGCTCGCGGGCGTAGGGCAGCGGATCGGTCTCGATGCCGCGCCGGAACAGGTGGTACGGCGGCTGGAGCGTCTCGACCGGCCGCGTCTCGTCGAACGCGGCCAGCTGCGCGGCGTCGTAGTTGGAGACGCCGACGTGCCGGACCTTGCCGGCGTCGACGAACTCCTGCAGCAGTCCGGCGACGTCGGCCGCCGGGGTGTCGGGGTCGGGCCAGTGCACCTGGTAGACGTCGATGTGGTCACGCCCGAGGTTGCGCAGGCTCTCGTCGAGCCCCTGGGTGAGCCACGCGCGCCGCGAGTCGCGCGGCCGCTGCGCCCGCGGGTAGATGCCGCCCTTGGTGGCGACGACGACGTCTTTCTCCGTTTGCAGCGCCCGCCCCAGCAGCACTTCGGACCGGCCGCGACCGTAGGCCTGCGCGGTGTCGAAGAAGTTCACGCCGAGCGCGCGGGCGTGGTGGATCGCCGCGATCGCGGTGTCCTCGTCGAAGGCGCCCCAGTCACCGCCGAGCTGCCACGTCCCGAAGGCGATCTTCGAGACTTCGAGGCCGCTGCGGCCCAAGATCGTCGTACGCATGCGTCCAGCACAGCACAGACGTCGGACCACTGCACCGATCTTCCCGGCGAGCGAAACCCCCAAATAACTCTTTGACAGTTGCGCTCGCATCCCCGAAACTCGGGAGCATGTCCCTCGACGACCTCCGGGTCCTGGCCCACCCGTTGCGCATGCGGATCCTCTCGCTGCTGACGGGCACGGCGATGAGCGCGGCGGAGGCAGCACGCGAGCTGGGCGAAACCCAGGCGAACATCAGCTACCACTTCCGCCGCCTGCACGACGCGGGCCTGCTGGAGGTCGCGGAAGAAGTCCGCATCCGCGGCGGCCGGGCCAAGCGCTACCGCCACGACCCCGACTCCGGCCGGCGCCTCACGTCCCGGGACCCCGTCGAGGAGCAGATGCTGACAAGGGCGATCGCGAGCGAGCTGCTCCGCCGAGCGGAGTCGCGCGCCTCGGGCCGCCCAGCGTCACTCTCGGACGCGGACCTGTGGCTGGCCCCGGAGGTGTGGTCGGACCTCCTGGCCCGCGCGAAGGCTCTGAGCCACGAACTCCACACCGCGGCGCAGGCCCCGAGAACGCCGGGCACGGTCCGCGTCAGCGTCAGCATGGCGCTCTTCGAGCTGAAGCCGGGAGAAGCACCGTGACCACCGGATCCGAGCCGGCCCGAAGAGCAGCCCCCACCCTTCCCGGGGGGCGTCCCCGATCCCAGCGTACCGCCGCCTGCCTGCGAAAACGGGGGGTGCGGGAATCTGTGGACAACTTCGTCCCGGTGGACAGCGAACTTGACATCGGCGTCGAACCGGGCCTGCTTCCCCAGCCGGACCTCGCGCGACGCATCCGATCGGCGCCGGCCCGCCGCGACGTCGTCCGGGCGGGCACCGGCCGTGCACCGCAGGCGCTCCCGACGAGCGCCGTGTCCGAACCAGCCCCGACGCCGGCGAAGGAGACGCGATGAGCCTGCCGTTGCTCGCTCCGTTGCGGGAGCACCGGTTCCGGGCGCTCGTCACCGGGCGGACCTTCGCCGACTTCGGCAACGCCGTCGCGCCCTTCGCGCTGGCCTTCGCCGTGGTCGACCTGACCGGGTCGGCCGTGGACCTCGGGATCGTCGTCGGGGCTCGATCGATCGCCAACATCCTGCTCGTGCTGTTCGGCGGGATGCTCGCCGACCGGTTGCCGCGATCGGTGATCCTGCAAGGCACCGAAACCGCCGCCGCGCTCACGCAGGCCACCATCGCCGCGAGTGTCCTCTGTGGATTCGCCTCCGTGCCGCTGCTGGTCGGGCTCAGCCTCGTCAACGGCGCCGTCTCGGCCATCTCGCTGCCCGCCGCCGCGTCGCTCACGCCGTTGACCGTGCCCGGCACGCTCCTCACCCAGGCGAACGCGCTGCTCCGCCTCCTGTCGAACATCGGCCGGATCGCCGGGGCCAGTCTCGCCGGCGTCCTGGTCGCCTTCGCCGGTTCCGGGTGGGCACTCGCCGGAAACGCGCTGCTGTTCGTCGCCGCCGCGCTGTCTTACCACCGGATCCGACTGCCGAGCGGCGATCGCATCCCCGGCAGCCGCCCGCTCGCGGAACTCGCCGAGGGCTGGCGCGAATTCCGCTCCCGGTCGTGGGTGTGGCTGGTGGTGCTGCAGTTCATGCTGGTCAACGCGGTCAACTCGGGCGCGATCGTGGTGCTCGGCCCGCTGGTCGCCGACGACACGTTCGGCCGCACCGGCTGGGGCCTCGCCCTCGCGGTCCAGACGGCCGGGGCGTTGCTCGGCGGCGTCCTCGCGGCGCACTGGCGACCGCGGCGGATGCTGTTCCTCGGCGTCGCGCTGGTCATGGCGGGCGCGCTCCCGATGATCGCACTCGGCGTGACGCCCTACCTGGCGCCGCTGCTGCTCGCGATGTTCCTCGGCGGCATCGCGATCGAGCAGTTCTCCGTCGCGTGGGACGTGTCGCTGCAGGAGAACATCCCGCCGGAGAAGCTCGCCCGCGTGTACTCCTACGACATGCTCGGCTCGTTCCTCGCGCTGCCGCTCGGCCAGATCAGCGCGGGCCCGCTGGCCGAGCACGCCGGCCGCGAGACGACGCTGGTCGGCGGCGCGGTGCTGGTCGTCGTCACCACCGCGCTCGTGTTGTGCAGCCCGCAGATCCGCGGCCTGGTCAGGCGGACGCCGGTCGCACCAGTAGGAGGTTCAGCAGGCTCGCGCTGAACACCACGTCGCCGCCGTCGTCGACGAACTCGACCTGCGTGCGCAACACTCCCCGATCCGGCT
This sequence comes from Amycolatopsis sp. NBC_01286, assembly GCF_035982555.1. Classification (NCBI taxonomy): domain Bacteria; kingdom Bacillati; phylum Actinomycetota; class Actinomycetes; order Pseudonocardiales; family Pseudonocardiaceae; genus Amycolatopsis; species Amycolatopsis sp. NBC_01286. Next base: position 3,982,573 of record NZ_CP108428.1, on the reverse strand, counting down.
TCGACCGCGAGACGCGGGCCTCGGTCACGGTCGCGCGCAACCGCAGCACTGCCCCGGGCCGGACGGGACGCGGCCAGCGAAGCTCGTCCACCCCGGGACTGCCCAGACTGGCCACAGTGGACAGGTAGTGCGCCGCGTAGAGCCACATCATCAGGCTCGCCGTGTGCCAGCCACTCGCGATCAGCCCGCCGAACGGGCCGGCCGCCGCCGCGGCCGGGTCGACGTGGAAACTCTGCGGGTCGTACCGCTCGGCGAACTCCAGGATCTCGGCCTCGGTCACCTCGACGCTCCCGCAGTCGTAGGTCGCGCCGGGAACATAGTCCGCGAAGTAGCGGTCGCCGATCGGGGTGCCGAACTCGCTCGTCATGGCCGCAGGGTGCCACAAGAACACTTCGATCCGGAGCGAACGGTTCCCCGGCTACGCTCGACGCCATGCCCGGCGAACCCGACATCACCTCGGTCGCCCAGGCGATCGGCGAACCGGCGCGGGCCGCGATGCTCCTGCAACTGATGGACGGCGCCGCGCACTCCGCCCGGGCCTTGGCGACCGTGGCCGGGATCGCGCCGTCCACCGCGAGTTCGCACCTGCGCCGGCTCCGCGACGCGGGACTGGTGCGACCGACGCGGGGCGCCAACGCCTGCACCGGCTGGCCGGCCCGGAGGTCGCGCAGCTCGTCGAAGCGTTGGCCGCCCTCGCCCCGCCCCGGTTGCCCGAGCGGCTCCAACCCGACCCACCGACGGGACCGTTGCTGCGGGCCCGGGCCTGCTACGGCCACGTGGGCGGACAGCTCGGCGTCGACATCGCGGCACTGCTGCGCAAGGACGGCGTGATCGACGACCTGGCCCCCGGCGAATCCGGCACGGTCCGCACCTTCGACCAGCCGCTGCTGGCCGCCCTCGGCATCGCCGCACTGCCGGACTCGCGCCCCGGCGTCCGGGCATGCCTCGACTGGTCGCACGGCACCGTCCACCTCGCCGGAGCGTTGGGCGCAGCACTGTTCGCAGCGTTGCTCGACGACGGCTGGGTACGTCGCCGACCCGGTGGTCGCGCCCTGCGGATCACCGAACCGGGACGCCGCCGCTTCACCGAACTCGGCATCGGCTGACGCCCGCGCATCAGTGTCGGGCCGCAGTGGATTTCGCTCTCGCGGCCGCAGTCCCGCGCATAAGTGCCGGGCTGCAATGGGGTTGCCGCTCCCGCGCCGCAGCCCCGCGCATCACTACTTGACCTGCTCGCGCTGCCGCCCGCGCGGCCAATAGTCAGGCCACAACGGCCGCCACGCTACCGGCCCGGCGCGGATCTCAAGACCAGGCCGCGATGGCCGTTGCTCGCGCTACCGGCCTGCGCGGGGCTCCGGGGTCAGGTCGCGGTGACCGTCCAGGCGCCACCAGCTCTCGAGCGTCTCGCGGAGCGCCTTGAGCAGCTCGCCGCCCGTCTCCAAGGGGACCAGTGCGGCCGGGCCGTCGCCGACTCTCAAGCCCGCGGCCAGCCGGTCGCCCTGCTCGATCAGCCCGACGACCACCCGCGTCGGTTCCCCGGTGACGTCGACGGTCGGAATAGCTCGTTCGTACCGCCAGCCTTGAGCGTTCACCCGGCCGACAGTGGCACAGCTTTCCCTGCCGTGGCCGGGGTTTCACCCTTACGTGGTCAGGCGGGCGCCCACGGCCGCACTTCCTCCAGCAGCTTCGCGACGGCCAGCACGAGGTCGTCCGAGTGCCGCGGCCCGACGATCTGCAGGCCGACCGGCAAGCCCGCCGACGTCTTCCCGGCCGGCACGCTGATCGCGGGCTGCTGGGTCATGTTGAACGGGTACGTGAACGGCGTCCACTCCGGCCACTCGCTCAGCCCGCTGCCCGGCGGCACGTTGTGGCCCGCCTCGAACGCGGGGATCGGGACGGTCGGCGTGATCAGCACGTCGTAGCGCGTGTGGAACTCGCCCATCAGGATGCCCAGCGCGGCGCGCTCGGCGGTCGCGTCGAGGTAGTCGCTCGCCGACCACGTCTTGCCCAGCTCCCAGACCTTGCGCAGGCCGGGATCGGTGCGGTCCTCGGACCCCGGCGGGAAGCTGTCGAGCAGCTTCGCCGCGCCGGAGGACCACAGCACGTCGAACGCCGGCTTCGGGTCGGCGAACCCGGGGTCGGTCTCTTCGACGTGCAGCCCGGCGTCGCCGAGCGCGCGCACGGCCGCCGCGACGATCGCGGCCACCTCCGGGTCGACGTCGACGTAGCCGAGCGTCGGCGAGAACGCGGCGATCAGGCCGCGCACGTCCCGCCGGACCGCCTCGCGGAACGACGTCACCGGCGGCGCCAGCGCGGCCGGGTCGCGGTGGTCGGGGATCGACAGCACGTCCATCAGCAGCGCGGTGTCGTCGACCGACCGCGCCATCGGGCCGGCGTGCGACAGCGGCCCGAACGGGCTCGCCGGGTAAAGCGCGATCCGGCCGTGGGTCGGCTTCAGCCCGACGATCCCGCAGAACGACGCCGGGATCCGCACCGAGCCACCGCCGTCCGTGCCGACGGACAGCTCACCCATCCCGGCGGCGACCGCCGCGGCGCTGCCGCCGCTGGAGCCGCCCGAGGTCTTCGTCGGGTCGGCCGGGTTGCGCGTGATGCCCTGCAGCGGGCTGTCGGTGACGCCCTTCCAGGCGATCTCCGGCGTGGTCGTCTTGCCCAGCAGGACGAGGCCGGCCTCGCGCATCCGCGCCGCGACCGGGCTGTCGACGTCCCACGGCTGGTCCGGATCGATGCTCTTCGAGCCCCGGACGGTCGGCCAGCCCTGCGTCAGGAACATGTCCTTGATCGAGGACGGCACGCCGTCGAGCAGGCCGATCGGGTTGCCGTCGCGCCAGCGGATCTCGGACGCCTTGGCCTGTTCCAGCGCCCCGTCGGCGTCGACGAGGGTGTAGGCGTTGCACTCACCGTCCCGGGCCTCGATGGCCTGCAGCGCGTTCTGCGTCGCCTCGACCGGTGAGAGCTCACCGCTCGAGTAGGCGGCGACGAGCTCGCTGGCGGTCAGCATCCTGTCGTTCATCCGGCTCCCTGGTTCCCCGACGGCACGTACCCGAGCGTCTTGTCGACGACGTTGCGCAGCGGCTCCCCAGCGCGCCAGCGGCGGAAGTTCTCGGCGAACACCTCGACCAGCGTGTTCCGCCAGCCGATGAAGTCCCCGGACATGTGCGGCGAGAGCAGCACGTCCGGCATGTTCCACAGTGGACTCTCGGGCGGCAGCGGCTCGGTGTCGAACACGTCGAGCGCAGCTCCGGCGATGGCGCGATCCGTCAGCGCCGCGACCAGGTCGGACGTGACCACCAGCTCGCCCCGCCCGACGTTCACGAACCGCGCCGACGGCTTCATCGCGGCGAACGCGCGCGCGTCGAACATTCCCTTGGTGTTTTCGGTCAGCGGTGCGACTGCTACGACGTAGTCGGCCTCGGGCAAGTACTCGGTGAGCTGCGCGGAGTCGTGCACGACTCCGAAGTCGGGGTCGCCGGTACGAGCGCGGCGTCCGGCGCCGCTCACCCGCATTCCGGCCGCACGCAGCAGCCGCGCGATGGCCCGCCCAATCGGCCCGGTGCCGACGACCACCGCCGTGCGCCCGGCGATCCGCTCGCTCTCGCGGTGCAGCCAGCGGCTCTCGCGCTGCAGGTCGTGCGAGCGCGCGAAGTCCTTGGCGAAGGCGAGCACGACGCCCAGGACGTACTCCGCGATGGCGTCGTCGAAGACGCCCCGCGAGTTGGTCAGGACGACGTCGCTCTCGACGAGCCCCGGGAACAGCACCGGGTCGACGCCGGCGCTGGCGATGTGCAGCCAGCGCAGCCGGTCGGCCGCGTACCAGGCGCCCGGCACCGCCGTCGAGAGGAAGTCGTAGATGAACAGCGCGTCCGCTCCGGACAGCGCTTCGGGCAATCCCACCGCGTCCGTGTAACGCACGACCGCCCCGGATTCGACTGCACGCATGTCCGGTGGGCGGTGCTCGCCGCAGAGCACGGCCAGGACCGGAGTTTCCCGGGTTTCCGAGGCGATCACGTTGACACGGTAAAAGCGGCTCGTATGATTGTCAACAATCCGAGGAACGACCCCCGGAGCACCGGACGTGTCATCAAGTTCAGACGTATTCCGGAGGCTGAGCCTTGGATTTTGACTTCCTGGCGTTCGAAGGCCCGCTGGCGCAGCGCGGCATCGGAGTGATCGCGCCCTTCGACCTCGCCCTCGAGCGCGAGCTCTGGCGCTGGGTACCGATGGAGGTGTCGCTGCACCTCGCCCGCACGCCGTACGAGCCCGTGCCGGTGAGCATGGAGATGGCGCGCCTCGTCAGCGACAGCCACCACCTGGCCAGCGCCACCCGCGACGTGCTGCACGTCGAGCCCGAGGTCGTCGCCTACCTCTGCACGTCGGGCAGCTTCGTCAACGGCGTCGACTACGAGCGCTCGCTGACCAAGGCGATCTGCGACGCCGGCGCGCCGGACGCCGTCACGACCTCGGGCGCGCTGGCCGAGGTGCTGCACCAGCTCGACCTGCACCGCGTCTCGGTGCTCACGCCGTACGATGCCGACCTGACCCGGGCGCTGCACGACTTCCTCGGCGAGCTGAACGTCGAGACCGTCGCCAGTGACCACCTCGGGCTGGGCGGCGGGATCTGGAAGGTCAGCTACCGGACCATCGCCGAGCGCATCCTCGCCGCCGACCACGGTGACGCCGAAGCGATCTTCGTCAGCTGCACCAACCTCCCCACCTACGACCTGATCGAGCCGCTCGAGACCGCGCTCGGCAAACCGGTGCTCACGGCCAACCAGCTGACCATGTGGGCGTGCCTGCGCCGCATGAACCTGCCCATCGTCGGCCCCGGGAAGTGGCTTCGTGACGTGTCGTGAAGGGTTTCCTTGACCATCCCTCTAGGATTGTCGACAATTTGCGTCTCTCCGGAGGTTCCGTGACCACCATCGGCTTCATCTACCCCGACCACGCGGCCGAAGACGACTACCCGCTCGCCGAGCAGCTGCTCGGCGGGACGGCCGCCGCCGAAGGCGGCATCCGGCTCGCGGTCGAGCACATCTACGGCACCGACAAGCACGCGGTCGCCGAGTTGCTGGACCTCGGCAGCGAGACCCGCCTCGCCGACGGTGCCGCCCTGCTCAAGAAACACGAGCCCGACGCCGTCATCTGGGCCTGCACCAGCGGCAGCTTCGTCTACGGCTGGGACGGCGCCCAGGACCAGATCGACCGGCTGAGAGCCGTCGCCGGCGTGCCCGCTTCCAGTACCTCCTTTGCGTTCGTGCACGCCGCGCGCTCCCTCGGCGTCAAGCGGGTCGCCGTCGCCGCCACCTACCCGGACGACATCGCCCGGCTGTTCGCGGGCTTCCTCGAGGCCGGCGGCATCGAGGTCGTCTCGATGGCCGCCGCCGACATCGTCACCGCGGCCGAGGTCGGCGCGCTGCCCCCGGAGGCCGTCGTCGAGCTCGCCGTGCGCCACGACCACCCGGACGCCGACGCGGTGCTGGTGCCGGACACCGCGATGCGAACCCTCCAGGAGATCAACACCCTCGAAGCCGCACTGAAGAAGCCCGTGCTGACCGCCAACCAGGTCACCGTCTGGGAGGGCCTGCGCCTGACCGGGCGGCACCGCCTCGTCCGCTCCCTCGGCGCACTCTTCCGGCATGTGCCGGACCGGAGCGCCTGACATGGCGCTCCCACCGGGCATGCTCCCCGCGATCGAGCCGGTCAGCCGCGAGTCGACGGCCGCCGTCATCGCGCGCCAGCTGCGTGACGCGATCATGACCGGCACCCTGCCGCCGGGCACCCAGCTCGGCGAGACCGACCTGGCCGCCCGGTTCCAGGTGTCACGGGGGCCGCTCCGGGAAGCCATGCAGCATCTCGTGTCCGAAGGACTGCTGCGCAGTGAACGGCACCGCGGCCTGTTCGTGATCGACCTCGAGCCCGGTGACGTCTACGACATCTACGCCGCCCGCTCCGCGATCGAACGCGCCGCGATGCTGCGCGCCATCCGCGGCGGCGAACGCGACCGGATCGCGGAGGTGCTCGAGCGGACTGTCGTCGAGATGGCGGCCGCCGCGAGTGACGACGACCCGAGCGCGCTTTCGACGGCGGACCTGAGGTTCCACGAGGCCCTGATCAACGCTTCCGGCAGCAAGCGGCTCGTCCGGATGGCCCGGACCCTGCTCATCGAGACCCGGATGTGCCTGACCGCGCTCCAGGGCACCTACCAACGGGTCGAAGAGCGTGTGGACGAGCACACGAAGCTCATCCAGGCCCTCCGCGAGGGCGACGAGGAGACGGCGCTCGCCCTCCTGGACGCGCACATGGAGGACGCGGTGCAGCGCCTCGCACCGGGCACCAGCCTCGTGGAGGGACACGCCCCACCGGTGCCCTGACGCTCGGCCGAGCACCCGTGCCGCCGGCCCGATCACGCGACTTCCCCGCGCTCGCAACGAGGACGCCCGTGATCGGAGATCCGACACGTGTGATCGCAGGCGCGACACGCGTGATCGGAGCGTCGGCACGCGTGAGCGCAAGGTCGACACGGGCATCAGAGGGGTCGGCTCGCGCACCCGGGCAGGCGGCAGGCGTACCTGGACGGACCGCACGGGGACCGGGAAGCAGCCGACCGGCAGCGCGCACTCGCAGTCAGCGGACATGGCGGACCCCCAGGACCGGCTGGCCGCCGTGGCCGTCGCGGAAGTCGGGCGACCAGGGCCAGCGGCCCCGGTCGTCCGCGTGGACCAGTTGCAGCGCCCGGATTTCCGGCCCGTACAACGCGACCGCGAACACCAGGTGCGCCGACGGCTCGGCGAGCGGTACGACCTCGATCAGCGGGCCGCCGCGCAACGGGATGCGTTCACCGGGCTCGAGTGGCGCTGCGTGCAGCGCATGGCTCGCCATGTCGTTGAGCAGGTTTGCCGCTGCCCGCAACGGAAGCCCGGTGGCGACCAGCTCGGGCAGGCCGTATCCGCTGAGCCCGATCGTGTAGGCCCACGGCGGGTACGGCCCGGCGCTTTCCACGCCCTGCACGAGCCAGCCCCGGTCGGCCACGCCATCGCGAAGCCGTTCCAGGTACCCGGATCTGTCCGGGTCTTCGCACTGCTGACACATCGGTGTCTCCTCCCCCTCGGTGGACTGGGGACCACCGTGCCGGAGGGCACCGACAAAAACTCAGCCCAGTGCTTCGGCCACTGCCGTGCCGAGCCGTTCTGTGGTATCGCTGCCGCCGAGGTCCGGCGTGCGCACCCGGCCCTCGTCGAGCACCCGGTCCACCGCGGCGCGGATCGCTTGCGCGGCAACGGTTTCGCCCAGGTGTTCGACCAGCATCGCGGCCGCCAGGATCTGCGCCACGGGGTTGGCGATGCCTTGTCCGGCGATGTCCGGAGCACTCCCGTGGACCGCTTCGAACATCGACGGGGATTCACCCGATGGGTTGATGTTGCCGGACGGTGCCATGCCGAGGCCGCCGGTGATCGCGGCCGCGAGGTCGCTCAGGATGTCGCCGAAGAGGTTCGACCCCACGATGACGTCGAGCCGGTCCGGCGCCTGGACCATGCGCGCGGCCAAGGCATCCACGTGCATCTGTTCACTGTGGACGTCCGGGTACTCGGCCGCGACCTCGGCGAAGATCTCGTCCCAGAACGGCATCGAGTGGATGAGCCCGTTGGACTTCGTCGCCGAGCAGACACGCGAAGAACGCGTCCGCGCGAGTTCGAAGGCGTACCGGATGATCCGTTCGACGCCGACGCGGGTGAACACCGACTCCTGCAGCACGAACTCGTCCGGCCGGCCCGCGTTGTGCCGGCCGCCGATCGCGGAGTACTCCCCTTCGGAGTTCTCCCGGACGATCACCAGCTCCAGCTCCTCGGCCTTCCGCCCGGCCAGCACCGACGTCGTACCCGGCAGCAGCCGCACCGGGCGCAGGTTGACGTACTGGGAGAACGCGCGCCGCAGCGGGATCAGCAGGCCCCACAGGGAAACGTGGTCCGGCACGCCGGGGAAGCCGACCGCGCCGAGCAGGATCCCGTCGAACGCCGAGAGCTGCGCGACGCCGTCGTCCGGCATCATCGACCCGAGCTGGGCGTAGCGCTCGCAGCTCCAGTCGAACTCGGTCCACTCCAGGGAGAAGCCGAACTTCGAAGAAGCGGCGTCGAGGACTTTGCGGGCCTCGATGGTGACATCGACGCCGATGCCGTCGCCGGGGATGCTTGCGATGCGGTAGGAGCTCACAGGGCCACCGCGATGTACTTGGTCTCCAGGAACTCTTCGATGCCGAACGAGCCGCCCTCGCGGCCGAGCCCGGACGCCTTGATTCCGCCGAACGGCGCCGCCGGGTTCGACACGATGCCCTGGTTGAGCCCGATCATCCCGGCTTCGAGCGCCTCGGAGACGCGCAGCGCCCGCTTGAGATCGCTGGTGTAGACGTAGGAGACGAGCCCGAACTCGGTGTCGTTCGCCTTCGCCACCACTTCTTCCTCGGTGTCGAACGCGGAGATCGGCGCGACCGGCCCGAAGATCTCTTCGTGCGTCAGACGCGCTTCCTGCGGGACGTCGGTGAGCACGGTCGCCTGGTAGAAGTGGCCCGGACCGTCCACGCCGGCGCCGCCGGTGAGCACCTTCGCGCCGCGGTCGGTGGCGTCCTTGACCAGCTCGGTCACCTTGGTGACGGCGGCTTCGTCGATCAGCGGGCCGACGACGACGTCATTCTCGGTGCCGCGGCCCATCGGCAGGGCCTGCATGCGCTCGGTCAGCCGTCGCGAGAACTCCTCGACGACGCCGCGCTGCACGTAGAACCGGTTCGCAGCGGTGCACGCCTCGCCGATGTTGCGCATCTTCGCGAGCATCGCGCCGTCGATGGCCGCGTCCATGTCGGCGTCCTCGAAGACCAGGAACGGCGCGTTGCCGCCCAGCTCCATCGACGTCCGCAGCACCTTGTCGGCGCACTGTTCGAGCAGCTTGCGGCCGACGCCGGTGGACCCGGTGAAGGAGAGCTTGCGGGCGCGGCCGTCGCGGATCAGCGGCTCCATCACGCCGCCGGAGTCGCTGGTCGTGACGACGTTGAGGACGCCGGCGGGCAGCCCGGCCTCGGCGAGGATGCCGGCCAGCGCGAGCATCGACAGCGGCGTCTGCGCGGCGGGCTTGATCACCGACGTGCAGCCCGCGGCGATCGCCGGGCCGATCTTGCGGGTGCCCATCGCCATCGGGAAGTTCCACGGCGTGATCAGCAGCGTCGGGCCGACCGGCTGCTTGGTGATGAGGAAGCGGCCGGAGCCGTTGGGCGCGGTCGCGTAGCCGCCCTCGATCCGGACGGCCTCCTCGGCGAACCAGCGGAAGAACTCGGCGGCGTAGGCGATCTCGCCCTTCGACTCCGCCAGCGGTTTGCCCATCTCGAGCGTCATGAGCAGGGCGAGCTCGTCCTGGCGCGCCATCAGCAGCTCGTACGCCCGGCGCAGGATCTCGCCGCGTTCGCGGGGCGCCATCTTCGCGAAGTCCGCCTGCGCGGCGACGGCGGCGTCCAGGGCGGCGACGCCGTCCGCCGGGGAGGCGTCGGCGACCTGGCACAGCTCCCGGCCGGTCGCCGGATCCACGACCGGGAAGGACTTCCCGGTCTCGGCGGCGACCCACTTGCCGCCGATGAACAGTTCCTTGCCGACCGCGTCGACGACGCCGGACTCGGTGCTCACGCTCATCCCGACTGCTCCTCACGTGTTGTCCCGAGGGCCATGCTATGGATATTGTCAACAATCGACAACCCACTCAGACCGACCGAGGAGCACGCTGCCATGGCCCAGCTATCTCCGCTGCTCAAGCAGGCAACGCCCGTCGTGGTCGACCACGGTGAAGGGGTTTACCTCTACGACGTCGACGGCAACCGGCACCTCGACTTCACCGCCGGGATCGGCGTCACGAGCACCGGGCACTGCCACCCGCACGTCGTACGAGCAGCGCAGGAGCAGATCGGCAAGCTCGTCCACGGGCAGTACACGACGGTGATGCACCAGCCGCTGCTCGAACTGACCAAGCGCCTCGGTGACGTCCTGCCGAGCGGCCTCGACTCGCTCTTCTACGCGAACTCCGGCAGCGAAGCCGTCGAAGCTGCGCTGCGGCTTTCGCGGCAAGCGACGAAGCGCCCGAACGTCATCGTCATGCAGGGCGGCTTCCACGGCCGGACCGTCGCAGCGGCGTCGATGACGACGTCCGGGACGCGGTTCAGCGCCGGCATCGGCCCGCTGATGGCCGGCGTGCACGTCGCGCCGTTCCCCTACGCCTTCCACTACGGCTGGGACGAGCAGACCGCGACGAAGTTCGCGCTGCGTGAGCTGGACTTCCTGTTCCAGACGGTCAGCGCGCCCAACGAGACCGCCGCGATCTTCGTCGAGCCGGTGCTCGGCGAGGGCGGTTACGTCCCGGCGAACACCGAGTTCATGGCCGGGCTGCGCGAGCGCGCCGACCGGCACGGGATCCTGCTGGTCGTCGACGAGATCCAGACCGGCTTCGGCCGCACCGGGAAGTTCTGGGGGCACGACCACTTCGACGTCTCCCCCGACATCGTGCTCATCGCGAAGGGCCTGGCGAGCGGCTTCCCGCTCTCCGGCATCGCCGCTTCGCAGGAGCTGATGGCGAAGGCGCTCCCGGGCTCGCAGGGCGGGACGTACGGCGGCAACGCCGTTTCGTGCGCTGCGGCGATCGCGACGCTCGAGGTGATCCAGCAGGAGAACCTGGTGGAGAACGCCGCGACGCGCGGGCAGCAGCTGCTCGACGGCGCGCGGCTCGTCGCGGACAAGACGCCGGCGATCGGCGAGGTGCGCGGGCTCGGGCTGCTGGTCGGCTCGGAGTTCACGACCGCCGACGGCGAGCCGGACCCGGCGACCGCGGCGGCCGCGCAGCAGGCCGCGGCCAAGAACAACCTGCTGCTGCTCACCTGCGGGCCGTACATGAACGTGGTCCGGATGGTGCCGCCGCTGGTGGTCACCGCCGAGCAGGTCGACGACGCGCTGCGCATCTGGGGCGAGGTCGTCGCGTCCGTCACGGGGAGCTGAGGATGGCCCGGTACGTCACGATCACCCTCGACAAACGCGGGATCGCCTGCCGGGCCCGGCTGCTGGACGACGAGGCGCCGCGCACGTGCAAGGCGGTGTGGGACGCGTTGCCGCAGAGCGGTTCCGCCTACCACGCGAAGTACGCGCGCAACGAGGTCTACACGCTCGTGCCGCCGTTCGCGGAGCCGAAGCCGGGGCGGGAGAACCCGACGATCACGCCGATCCCCGGGGACGTCCTGTACTTCGGCTTCGAAGCGTGGGAGATCGGCAACCCCGCGTACGGCTACGACGACGGCAGCGAGGCCCACAGCGACCAGGGTGCGACCGACCTCGCGATCTTCTACGGGCGGAACAACCTGCTGATCAACGGCGATGCGGGCTGGGTGCCGGGCAACGTGTTCGCCACGATCGAGGAGGGTCTGGCCGAGATGGCGGCCGCCGCGCAGGACCTCTGGCTACGGGGTGTCGAGGGCGAGACGCTCTCGTTCGCGCGGGCCTGAAACCCTTACCCGCCAAGGGGACGCCGGGTGCGAATACCGCACCCGGCGTTCCCTTTTTGCGCCTTCCGCCACTCGAAAGGGTGATCGTCGGAGTTTCACCTTTCGTGGCCGGTGATCACCAGATCGAGCTACGCAACAGCCCAGGTTGCCGGATCAAGCCCGGCATCACCGACAGTGATGATCGGTCCAGTTGCTACCCAGAGTGGTTGACCGCCGACCAGGGCACCCCGGCGGCAAACACGAAGGGATTACGTGTTTAGCATGGGAAGATTCCGCGACGGCAGGATTCCCGGAATTCGGCTCTTTGACAGGTCGCCAGCACGGTGAAAACCTGATTCAGCTCCTCGCGAGAGCAACTCCAGGGAATCAGGAATCATTCATTAAGGAGCCTTTCCATGCAGATGTTCGCCCAGCACGCGCACCACGCCCACGACATCCTCACGGGCGTTCTCGCGCACCTGGCGCACGTCCTCGGCTGGCTGGTCTGACCTAGGCGACCGAACGGCCCGGTCGCGGGAAACCGCGGCCGGGCCGTTTCACGCGCTCGCGGACAGCCGCACGAAATCGTCGTCGGAAAGCTCGATTTTCGACGCACCGCAATTCTCTTCGAGGTGTTCGAGCGACGACGTCCCGGGAATCGGGATGACGACCGGGGACCGGCGCAGCAGCCAGGCGAGGGACGCCTGAGCGGGTGTCGCGCCGAGATCGGCCGCGACCTTTCCGAGCACCCCGCCGGCCGTCGCGTGCCCACCGTTCGCGATCGGCAGCCACGGGATGAACGCGATCCCTTCGCGCGCGCAGTGGTCGAGGACGTCGTCGGACGCCCGGTCGGTCAGGTTGTAGCGGTTCTGCACGCTCGCGATGGGCGTGACGGCCCGGGCTTCCTCAAGCTGCGCGACGCTCACCTCGGACAGCCCGACCCGCGCGACCTTGCCCTCCTCCCGCAGCCGCGCGAGCGCGCCAACCTGGTCCGCGAGCGGCACCTGCGGGTCGAGCCGGTGCAGCTGCAGCAGGTCCAGGCGGTCGACGCGCAGGCGTCGCAGCGAGAGCTCCGCCTGTTGCCGGAGGTACTCGGGCCGGCCGAGCGGGACCCACTCGCCGCGGCTCGGGCGCGCGTGCCCGCACTTCGTCGCCACGAGCAGCCCCGGGTACGGGTGGAGCGCCTCGGCGAGCAGCTCCTCGTTCCGCCCCAGGTCGTAGGCATCGGCGGTGTCGAAGAACGTCACGCCGAGCTCCGCCGCCCGGCGCGCAACGGCCGCACTCCCCGGCGGAACGTGGTCCCACTCGGTCAGCCTCATGGCGCCGAACCCCAGGCGCCGCACGGAAAAGCCGTCGTCGAAGGTGTACGTCGATGTCATGCCGGAAGCCTCGCCCCGCCGGCCGTCACCCACCAGAGATTTAGCCTGAGCTAAATTCTGACCCACCCGCCAAATGTGAAACATCTTCATAGCGGCGTACTGGCGGTACGTACTACGCTGCGGTAACCACAGCAACGGCGCGGAGGAGAGACTCTCGATGGGCGACGTGGCGGCACAGCTGGCCGAGATCGTCGGGGACAAGAACCTGCTCACGGGCGAGGCGATCTCCGAGGACTACGCGCACGACGAAGCGCTGACGGCGGAGCCGCAGAAGCCCGCGTACGTCGCGAAGCCGGCAACGGCAGAAGAAGTCGCGGAGCTGCTGAAGGCGGCTACAGAGCACAGCATCCCGGTGACCGCACGCGGCTCCGGCAGCGGGCTGTCCGGTGCCGCGCGGCCGCGCGAGGACGGCCTCGTCATCTCCTTCGAGCGGATGAACTCCGTGCTCGAGATCGACACCGGCAACCACGTCGCCGTCGTACAGCCCGGGGTCACGCTCGCCGAACTCGACGTCAAGACGGCCGAAGCCGGGCTCAGCTACACCGTCTACCCCGGCGAGCTGAGCGCGAGCGTCGGCGGGAACGTCGGCACCAACGCCGGCGGGATGCGCGCGGTGAAGTACGGCGTCACCCGCAACAACGTCCTCGGCCTGCAGGCCGTGCTGCCGACCGGCGAGATCCTCCGCACCGGCGGCAAGACGTCGAAGGTGTCGACCGGCTACGACCTCACCCAGCTGATCATCGGCTCCGAAGGCACCCTCGCGCTGGCCACCGAGGTCATCGTCAAGCTGCACCCGCGGCTGACGCACGGCGCCACGGTGCTCGCGCCGTTCGGCAACTTCGACCAGGTCATGGCCGCCGTGCCGGAGATCCTCTCCAGCGGGCTCGCGCCGCACATCCTCGAATACATCGACAACCTGACGATGGCGGCGATCGTCTACAACGAGAAGCTCGAGCTCGGCGTACCGGACAAGATCCGCGAGACGACGGAGGCGTACCTCGTCGTCGCACTGGAGAACCGCGAGGCGCAGCGGCTGGAGCAGGACGTCGAGACCGTCGGCGAGCTGCTCGGCGAGCTCGGCGCGACCGACGTCTACGTCCTCGACGGCGCCGCCGCGCGCAAGCTCATCGAAGCGCGCGAGAAGGCCTTCTGGACCGCGAAGGCGGCCGGCGCGGACGACGTCATCGACGTCGTCGTGCCGCGCACCGCGATGCCGGAGTTCATCAAGAAGGCGCGGGAGCTCGCGATGGCCGCGGGCGGCGGCGCGATCGGCTGCGGGCACGCCGGCGACGGCAACGTGCACCTCGGGATCTTCTGCAAAGACACCGACAAGCGGAAGCAGCTGCTCACCGACATCTTCGCGCACGCCATGGAACTGGGCGGCGCGATCTCCGGCGAGCACGGCCTCGGCCGCACCAAGGCGAGCTACTACCAGGAACTCGAAGACCCGGCGAAGATCGCGTTGATGCGCCGGATCAAGCAGAGCTTCGACCCCGCCGGGATCCTCAACCCCGGCGTTCTCTTCACCGAAGGAACCGCATGAGCGAGCTGAACGGCGCCCAGTCCCTGATCCGCACCCTGGTCGACGCCGACGTCGAAGTGTGCTTCGCGAACCCCGGCACGTCGGAGATGCACTTCGTCGCCGCACTCGACACCGTCCCGGAGATGCGGGGCGTGCTCGCGCTGTTCGAGGGCGTCGTCACCGGTGCCGCCGACGGTTACGCGCGGATCGCCGGCAAGCCCGCCGCGACGCTGCTGCACCTCGGCCCGGGCCTCGGCAACGGCCTGGCGAACCTGCACAACGCGCGCCGCGCGAACACGCCGATCGTCAACGTCGTCGGCGACCACGCGACCTACCACAAGCAGTACGACGCGCCGCTGGAATCGGACATCGAGTCCATCGCGAGCTCGCTCGAAGGCTGGGTGCGCCGCTCGGAGCACACCAAGGACGTCGGGGCGGACGCCGCCGCCGCGGTCGCCGCGGCGCAGGACGCGCCCGGCCGCGTCGCCACGCTGATCCTCCCCGCGGACGCTTCGTGGGGCGAAGGCGGCGAGACGTGCGCGCCGATCCCGCCGCGCGTGCCGCAGGCGGTGGACGCGACCACGGTCAAGGACGTCGCCGCGGTGTTCGGCACCGGCGAGCCCGTCGCCCTGCTGATCGGCGGCGCCGCGTGCCACGAAGAAGGACTCCGCGCGGCCAGCCGGATCGCGGCCGCGACCGGCGCGAAGGCGTTCGTCGAGACGTTCCCGTCCCGGCTCGAGCGCGGCGAGGGACTGCCGACGATCGAGCGGCTCGGGTACCTCGCCGAGCAGGTCACCTACCAGCTCGACGGGATCAAGCACATCGTCGTCGCCGGCACGAAGGCGCCGGTGTCGTTCTTCGCCTACCCGGGCAAGCCGAGCGACCTGGTGCCGGAAGGTGCCCAGGTGCACACGCTTGCGTCGCTCGGACAGGACGTCACGCGCGCGCTGACCGAGGTCGCCGACCTCGTCGCCGCGGACACCGAGCCGGTGCTGCAGCAGGCGTCCCGGCCCGCCCTGCCGAGCGGCCCGCTGACCCCGCAGAACTGGGTCGACGTCATCGGCGCGCTGCTGCCGGAGAACGCGATCATCGCCGACGAGGCGAACACGTCCGGCCTGATGCTGCCGACGGCGACGGCGGGCGCGCCGCGCCACGACGTCCTGACGCTGACCGGCGGCGCGATCGGCTACGGCATGCCGGTGGCGACCGGCGCGGCCGTGGCGGCGCCGGACCGTCCCGTGCTCAACCTGCAGTCCGACGGCAGCGCGCTCTACACGATCTCCGCGCTGTGGACGCAGGCGCGCGAAAACCTGAACGTGACGACGGTGCTGCTCAACAACCGCGCGTACGCGATCCTGCGGCTGGAGCTGCAGCGCGTCGGGGCGCAGGGCGGCCCGAAGGCGAACGAGCTGCTCGACCTTTCGCGGCCGGACATGGACTTCGTGAAGATCGCGGAGGGCATGGGCGTGCCCGCGACCCGCGCGACGACCGCCGAGGAGCTCGCCGAGCAACTGCAGCGCGCGTTCGCCGAACCCGGGCCGCACCTTATCGACGCCGCGGTGCCGCCGTTGCTCTGAACCGGGCTATCCTCGCCGTCGAACCGACGGCGAGGAGCGGCGATGACCGACCAGCACGCGCAGCGTGGCATCGACCTCGAGCGCCCGAACGCGGCACGCGTGTACGACTACATGATCGGCGGCAAGCTCAACTACGCCGTCGACCGGATGTTCGCCGACCAGGTCCTGGGCGTGCTGCCGAACGCGCGGCACATGGCGGTGGTCAACCGGGCGTGGCTGCGCCGGGCCGTGCGGTTCGGCGCGGAACAGGGCATCCGGCAGTTCCTCGACATCGGCTCGGGCATGCCGACGGTCGGGCACGTGCACGAGGTCGTCCAGGGGATCGACCCGGAGTCACAGGTCGTGTACGTCGACAACGAGCCGATCGCCGTCGCGCACAGCGAGATCGTGCTGGAGGGCAACGACAACGCGGCCATGGTGCAGGCCGACGCCGAGTACGTGGACGACGTGCTGGAGCACCCGACGACCGAGTCGATGCTGGACTTCGACCAGCCGGTGATGATCATCATGGCCGCGTTCGTGCACTTCATCCCCGACTCCCGCGATCCGGCCGGCCTGATCGCGCAGTACTTCGACGCGTTCCCGTCGGGCAGCTACCTGGCGTTGTCGTCGGGCACGTGGGAAGGCCAGGGCGAGGAGTCGCAGCGCTCGGTCGCGCTGTACGAGAAGAGCGGCACGCCGCTGACCCTGCGCTCCCCCGACGAGATGCGCGCGCTGGTGAACGGGTTCGAGGTCCTGCCGCCGGGTGTCGTGTTCACGCCGGAGTGGCGCCCGGACGGGCCGCTCGAAGACCCGCCCGCGCTGTCCGGCGGTCTGTCGCTGGTGGCGCGCAAGGCCTGACGCGGGCCGGGCTATTCTCGCGTCACACCTGAGCCCGGGAGCGGCGGATGACCGAAGACGAACTCGCTAGGCGCGGCATCGACCTCGACAAGCCGAACGCCGCGCGTGTGTACGACTACATCCTCGGCGGCGAGCTGAACTACGCCGTCGACCGGATGTTCGCCGAGCAGGTGCTGACGGCGCAGCCGAACGCGCGGGAGCGCGCGCAGCTCAACCGGCAGTGGCTGCGCCGCGCGATCCGGTTCGGGATGGACCAGGGCATCCGGCAGTTCCTCGACATCGGTTCGGGCATGCCGACCGTGGGGCACGTGCACGAGGTCGCGCAGGCCGCCGACCCGACGTCCCGGGTCGTCTACGTGGACAACGAGCCGGTCGCGGTCGCGCACAGCGAGATCGTGCTGGAGGACAACGAGAACGCGGCGATGGTGTACGCCGACGCCGAGTTCCCGGACGACGTCCTCGAGCACGACACCACCGAGATGATGCTGGACCTGGACCAGCCGGTGATGGTGGTGATGGCGCTGTTCGTGCACTTCATCCCGGACGAGCGCGAACCCGCCCGGCTGCTCGCGGCCTACCGCGACGCGCTCGCGCCCGGCAGCTACCTGGCGCTGTCGTCGGCCACGCACGAGCGGCAGAGCGACGAGACCGCGCGCGCGGTGGCGATGTACAAGAAGAGCTCCAACCCGGTGATCCCGCGCTCGGCCGACGAGCTGCGTGCCCTGGTCGACGGCTTCGAGATCGTCGACCCCGGCGTCGTGTTCATCCCGCAGTGGCGCCCGGACGCCGCCGACGACATGCCGGAAGACCCGACGGAGTGCGGCGGGCTGGCGCTGGTGGCGCGCAAGAACTGACGGCGTGCGCCGCGGGTCCGGGTTTCGCCACCCGGACCCGCGGTTACGCGACGCCGACCAGGACCGGCGCCACCTTCGTCTTCGGTACCAAAGCGGCGAGCGCGACGCCCGCCAGTGCGGCGCACGCCGCCACCGCGAACGTCGCGCGGAAGCCACCCAGCGACGGCACCGCCAGGCCGCCGACGCTGATCGTCAGCTGGGCCAGCATCGCGGCCATCACCGCGCTCGAGACCGCCG
The DNA here is from genome assembly GCF_035982555.1 of Amycolatopsis sp. NBC_01286. Classification (NCBI taxonomy): domain Bacteria; kingdom Bacillati; phylum Actinomycetota; class Actinomycetes; order Pseudonocardiales; family Pseudonocardiaceae; genus Amycolatopsis; species Amycolatopsis sp. NBC_01286. Next base: position 3,964,649 of record NZ_CP108428.1, on the reverse strand, counting down.
TGCCGACCGAACGCATCAGGGCGTTCAGGCCGTTCGCGGACGCCGTTTCGGTGACCGGCACCGAGCCCATGATCAGCGCGGGCATCGCCGCGTACGCGATCCCCACGCCGGCGCCGATGATCACCGAGGCCGTGATGAGCTCGAGCGCGTTGTCCATCAGGACGATCGCGAACGCGTAGCCGACGGCGATCACCAGCGCGCCGCTCATCAGCGTCGGCCGCGGGCCGAACCGGGTGATGAGCCGCGCCGACACCGGCGAGAGCAGCATCATCACCAGGCCGTTCGGCGCGAGCGTGAGCCCGGACTCGACCATGGTCTGACCGAGCCCGTAACCGGTCGACGACGGAGCCTGCAGCAGCTGCGGGAACGACAACGCCATGGCGTACAACGCGAAGCCGACCATGATCGACGCCAGGTTCGTGAACAGCACCGGACGGCGGGACGAGACTCGCAGGTCGACCAGCGGGTCGCGGCGGCGCAGCTGGTAGGCGCCCCAGCCGACCAGGATGACGACGGCCAGCGCGGCCAGGCCGAGCGTCGGCGCGCTGGTCCAGCCCCAGGTGCCGCCCTTCACCACTGGCAACAGCAGGCAGAGCAGGCCTGCGGCCAGGCCGAACGCGCCGAAGTAGTCGAACGGCGCGGGCGTGCGCAGCGACGACTCCGGCACCACCGTGAGGATCAGCAGCGCGCAGGCCAGGCCGAGCCCGGCGGCCGTCCAGAACAGCACGTGCCAGTCGGCGTTCTCGGCGACGAGCGCCGCGACCGGCAGCCCGATCGCGCCGCCCACCCCGAGCGTCGCGCTCATCAGGGAGATCGCGCCGCCGACGCGTTCGGGCGGGAGCTCGTCACGCATGATGCTGATGCCGAGCGGGATCACGCCCATCGCGCAGCCCTGGAGCCCGCGGCCGAGGATCTGGAACGCGAGCGCGCTGGTCGTCGCGGACACGACGGAACCGGCGATGAGCACGGCGAGGCTGATGAGGATCATCCGCCGCTTGCCGTAGAGGTCCCCGAGCCGGCCGCTGACCGGCGTGATCACCGCCGCGGCGAGCAGCGTCACCGTGACCACCCACGACGCGTCGGCGGCCGACGCGTGCAGCAGCTTCGGGAACACCGGGATCAGCGGCACGACCAGGGTCTGCATGAACGACGCCACCAGCCCGCACGAAGCGAGGACGACGACGATCGCGCGGCCGGACCCTTCGGGACGGGACACCACACCCCCAGATGTGTAGTTAGTACGCATCATGCAACTTCATGCACTGTACCTACGTGCTGGGGGATTCCGATCCATTCGTGCTCGATGCCGCACATCTCACAGCCAGGTGCGCACTCCACCGTGCCCCGAGCAGGTCCCGGAGTGGTTCTGGCTGTAGCTGTAGGTGCCGTCCTTGCAGAGGGCTGTCGCGCCTGCGGGGCTGCTGCCGGGCCGGTGCACGCAGTTGCCGTCCACGTTCCGGTAGTAGTCGGCACCGCACGCGGCCGGTTGCGGCGCGGGCTTGGCCGTGGTCTTCGGCGCCTGGGCCTTCGCCGCGGTCGTCTTCGGCGCGACGGCTTTCGGCGCGACGGCCTTGGGTGCGACGGTATTCGGCGCGGCCGGAACCGTCGTGGCGACCGGCACGTCGGACGTCGTCGGCAATGCGGAGGTGGCCGGCGCTTCGGTCGTGACCGGAACGGAATACGTCGGCGTCGAATAGCTCGATGTCGTCGGCGCGATCACCCCGACGTTGCCGGTGTCCTTGTACTGCTGCGGACCCGCGCCGCAGCCCGCGACCAGCAGTCCCGCCGCCAGGACCAACCCGAGCTTCTTACCCACTGCCACTCCTCAGCCAAGCGAATCAATGCCGCCTAGTCGGTGACCGGAAACCGTTTGTTACAGCGAAAATCGCACGCGAAGTCCGTTACGCTGTGAGCAAATCCCGCCCCGCACCCACGTGCTCACCTCTAATCTCGCGACATGGAGCTCGTCGAGATCACCCCGCGGCTGCACCTGATCCGGGACGCCTTCGTCCAGGCCTACCTCTGGCAGGACGACGACGGCCTGACGCTGATCGACACCGGCCTCGCCGGCTGGGCGCCCGGTATCACCGCCGCGATCCGCTCCGCGGGCCGCGATCCCGGTGAGCTGCGCCGGATCGTGCTGACCCACTACCACTCCGACCACACCGGCGCGGCCGCCGATCTCCGCGCCGCGGGCGGGATCGAGGTGCTCGCGCACGGGGCGGACGCGCCGGTGGTGCGCGGCGAGCAGCCCGCCACCCCGCCGGTGCTGCTCGACTGGGAGCGTCCGCTGTACGAGCAGACCGGCGCCGAGACCAAGGGGCTCACCGGGCCGCCCTGCGTCGTCGACCGCGAACTGGCCGACGGCGACGAACTCGGCTTCGGCGGCGGCGCGAAGGTCCTCGCGATCCCCGGGCACACCGACGGCAGCATCGCGATCCACCTCCCGGCGCACGGCGTCCTGTTCACCGGCGACTCGGTCTCGCAGATGGACGGCGTCGCCATCCCCGGCGTGTTCAACACGGATCGCCCGCGCCTGCTGGAGTCGTTCCGCAGGCTGGCCGCGCTGGACGTCGACATCGCGTGCTTCGGCCACATGGATCCGTTCACCGAGCACGCCGGCAAACGCTTGCGCGCCGCTCTCGACGGGCTGGCCTGAATCCGTCCTAGACTCGCCGGATGTCCTGGTTACGGCGGTACGCCGCCGAACTCGCGGTCACCGTCGCTGTGCTCGCGGGCTCGCTGTTCGCCGTCCTGAGCGACACCGCGGAGCCCGGGAACCACGTCGTGCTCGGCTGGGTGCTGACCATCGCCTGCTGCGCCGCGCTGTTCCTGCGCCGCCGGTACCCGCTGGGCGTCGCCGGGTTCGCGCTGGTCTGCTGCGCGCTCTACTACCCGCTCACCGACCCGGACGGGCTGGTGCTGCTGGCCTTCGCGTACACGCTCTACACGGCCGCCGCGGCCGGGCGGATCCGCGGCGCCGCGCTGCTGGTCGTCGCGGCGATGGCCGGCGTCGTGGTCGGCGAGATCAGCTCACGGTCCGGGCGGCACGTCGACAACTTCGCGTTCTTCCTGATGACGGGCTGGTTCGTCGCGCTGGTCGCGGGCGGCGCGGTCGCGCACTTCCGCGCCGCGGCCGAGCGCACTCGCGCGGCCGAGGCACGGACAGACGAGCGTCTCCGCATCGCGCGCGAGCTGCACGACGCGCTGGGCCACCACCTCGCGCTGATCAACGTCCAGGCCGGCGCCGCGCTGCACCGCCGTGATCCGGAGCAGGCGGAAGAAGCGCTCGCGGCGATCAAGGACGCGAGCAAGACGGCGTTGCAGGAGCTGCGCGCGACCCTCGGCATGCTGCGCCAGAACAACGTGCCCGCGCTTTCCCGCGTCGCGGAGCTGGCCGAATCCGCCGGTGCGTCCGGACTGACCGTGCGCACCGAGATCGACGGCGTCGCCCGGGACCTGCCGCCGGACGTCGAGCACGCCGCGTTCCGCGTCGTCCAGGAAGCTCTGACGAACGTCGCGAAGCACGCCGCCGCGAAGACCGTCGTCGTCCGGCTGGGCTACGGCGAAACCGAGCTGTCCGTGCAGGTCGACGACGACGGGCGCGGCGGCACCGCCCCGGCGGGCAACGGCATCCGCGGCATGACCGAGCGCGCGCGGGCGCTCGGCGGCGAAGTGACCGCCGCGCCCCGTGAAGGTGGCGGCTACCGCGTGCGTGCCCGGCTTCCGGTGCGATGATGGGCCGATGATCCGGGTCCTGCTCGTCGACGACCAGCGGCTCGTCCGCGCCGGCTTCCGGTCCATTTTGGACGGCGAGGACGACATCGACGTCGTCGCCGAAGCCGCCGACGGGCGCGAAGCCCTGCAGGCCGCGCACGACCACCGCCCGGACGTCGTGCTGATGGACATCCGGATGCCGGTGCTCGACGGCCTGGCCGCCACCCGGCACCTGCTGGCCGACTCGGGGATGACCGGCACCAAGGTCGTCATCCTCACCACGTTCGACCTCGACGAAGACGTCTACGGCGCCCTTCGCGCGGGAGCGAGCGGGTTCCTCGTCAAGGACACCGAGCCCGCCGAACTGATCCACGCGGTGCGCGTGGTCGCCCGTGGGGACGCGCTGCTCGCGCCGTCCGTCACGCGGCGGCTGATCTCCGAGTTCGCCGCGCGCGTCACCCGGCCGACGCCGTCACCGGCGCTCGACCGGCTCACCGACCGCGAACGCGAGGTGCTCTCCCTGGTCGCCGCCGGCATGTCGAACGACGACATCGCGCGCGAACTCACGCTCAGCCCGGCGACGGCGAAAACGCACGTCAGCCGCATCATGACCAAGACCGGCGCGCACGACCGCGCCCAGCTCGTCGTCCTCGCCTACGAGTCCGGCGCGGTGACGCCGCGCTGGCTCACCCCCTGAGCCGTACTCCCGCGGGAGTACGGGAAAGGCCTTAAGGGACACCGCTGGGTGCACGTGAAGTGCCCTCCGGAGCGCGACGCGCAGTAGGCCCGCACTCGCGATTCTTGTCCACCATGGACACCATCACCCGCACCACCGGCGGCCGGCTGGCGCGCCTGGCCGGCTGGGCGCAACGCCACCGGTGGCTCGCCGTCGCACTCTGGGCCCTGGTCCTCCTCGCTATCACGTTCACCTCCCGGCTCACCGGGAGCGCCTTCCACGACGACAACTCACTGCCGGGCACCGAGTCGCAGCAGGTCGTCGACCTCCTGAAGACGACCACGCAGTCCGGGGCGGACGCGCAGATCGTCTTCAAGTCCGACAGCGGGCTCGCCGCCAGGCGTGCAGCGGTCGAAAACGCTCTGGCAAATGTCCGATTGCAGCCGCACGTGCGGTCGGTGACCGGCCCGTTCGACAGCCCGGCGACCCTCTCGCGGGACGGCCGGATCGGCTACGCGACCGTCGCGTTCGACGCCGCGTCGGCCGACCTCCCCTACGACGACATCGTCAAGGTCGTCGACACCGCGAAGGCGGCCGACGGCGTCCAGGTGGCGCTCGCCGGCGACCCGATCAAGCGGGTCTCCGAAGGCGGCGGCCCGGCGGAGGGCGTCGGCCTGCTCGCCGCGCTGGTCGTGCTCGTGTTCCTGTTCCGCTCGCTGCTCGCGGCGGGACTGCCGGTCATCACCGCGGTGTTCGCGGTCGGCAGCACGCTCGGCGCGATCACGCTCGTCTCGCACTACGTAGGCATCGCGAGCTACACGTCGCCGCTGATGATGCTGGTCGGGTTCGGCGTGGGCGTCGACTACTCGCTGCTCATCTTCTCCCGCTACCGCGGCGAGATCCTCGCCGGCCACGACCGTGACACGGCGGCGCGCCGCGCGCTCGACACCGCCGGGCGGTCGGTGCTGTTCGCCGGGACGACGGTGATCATCGCGCTGCTCGGCCTGCTCGCTCTCGGACTCGGCGGGCTGCGGGGCGTCGCGCTGGCCGTCGCGCTCACCGTCCTCATGACGATGCTCGCGTCGGTGACGCTGCTGCCCGCGCTGCTGTCGCTGTTCGGCAAGCGGCTCGAACGCGGCATCCGCAAGCACGCCGCGAAACGCTCGAAGGGGTCCGGGCCTGGGACGAAGCTCCGGACGGCACCGCGCGAGCACGGCAACGCCTGGCGGCGGCTCGCCGACGGCGTCCAGCGTCGTCCGCTGGCCCCGCTGGCGATCGGCCTGATCGTGCTCATCGGACTGGCCATCCCGGCCGCGGGCATGCGGCTCGGCTTCGCCGACTCGGGCACGGACCCGGCCGGATCGACGACGCGCGAGGCGTACGACCTGATGGCCGAAGGGTTCGGGCCGGGCTTCAGCGGACCGCTCGCCGTCGTCACCGAAGACGGCGATCCCGTCGCGCTGCAGCAACGGCTCGCATCGACCCCCGGGATCGCCCGCGCGCTGCCGCCGACGGGCCTGACCGTGCTCGCGTTCCCGACGACGTCTCCCCAGGACGAAGCGACCGCCGAACTGGTGACGCGCCTGCGGACCGAGGTCCTGCCGTCCCTGCCGGGCCACTACCTGGTCGGCGGTTCGGTCGCGGCCGCGACGGACTTCGCCGACGCCGTCGCCGCTCGGCTGCCGCTGTTCGTGCTGGTCGTCGTCGGGCTCTCGGCGTTGCTGCTGATGGTCGTGTTCCGCTCGATCCTGATTCCGCTGAAAGCGGCGCTGCTGAACCTGCTGAGCATCGGCGCCTCGCTCGGCGTGATGACGCTGGTGTTCGGCGACGGCTGGTTCGGCGCGCAGTCCGGCCCGATCGAGGCGTTCGTGCCGGTGATGATCTTCGCGATCGTCTTCGGGCTGTCGATGGACTACGAGGTGTTCCTGGTGTCGCGGATGCACGAGGAGTGGCGGCGCACCGGCGACGCGCGCCTCGCGGTGCGCGAAGGGCTCGCCGCGACCGGCGGCGTGATTACCGCCGCCGGCGCGATCATGGTGCTGGTGTTCGGCGCGTTCCTGCTCGACCCGTCGCGGATGCTGGCGCAGTTCGGGCTCGGCCTGGCGGTGGCGGTGCTGCTGGACGCGCTGCTGATCCGCTGCCTGCTCGTCCCGGCGATCATGCGCTTGCTCGGCGCGCGGGCCTGGTGGCTGCCGCGCGGGCTGGACCGCCGGCTCCCGCACGTCGCGCTGGAACCGTGACTCAGAGCCGCGTCGCCACCGCGGCGGCCAAGCTCCGGGCGGGGGCGCACAGGTCTTCCGGCCGCGCGTCGCTCTTGTCGACGTCGACGACCGCCAGCTCGTCCGTCTGCTGGTGCTTGGTGTCGACGTAGGTGCGGTAGACGATGGTCACGGTGCAGCTGGTGTCACCGCGCTCCCGCGCCTGCACCCGGGCGGAGTAGCGGCCCAGCTGCACCGGCGTCCCCGGTTGCCGGATCTCGGCGGCGGTCCGGTCGAACAGGACCTTCACCAGCCCGGGCCGGTCGGGGTAGCTCCAGTCGCACGCCCAGTTCGCGAACCCGGGAATCCGCTCCACCGGGCCTGCGCCGAGCGCCTCGGTGGTCGCCGCGGTGTCCAGCAACGCGCAGGCGTCCTTGCTCGCCAAGGAGCCCGCGGGGAGCTGGCGCCGCGGGATCTGGCCGCGCCCCAAAGCCGTCCGGGCGCGGGCGGCGACCGCCTCGGCCATCCCGCAGAAGTCGTGCTTCGCCGCAGGGTCGCCGTCCGCGCCGACAACCACCTGCGTCCCGGCGTCCGGCAGCAGCAGGATCCTGGTGCAGTGGCCCGGTTCGGCGGGCGGCCACTGGACACCGAACTCGCCGTCCCACTGGACCGGCATGGGTTCTCGCGTCCCGGTGGCGAGTTCGACGCTGACGTCGACGTAGTCCGCGCGGTCCCCGGACGGGTACACGAGAGCGTCGCAGCGGTTGAAGTTCCCGAAGTCGTCCGATTGCTCGACCACGCCGTAGCCGCTGAGAGCGTCGGGAAAGGTCACGGCGCAGGGGTCCGCGGTGCGCGGCGCGCCCACGATCGACTCGCCGGGCGCGGCCGCCGGACGCGCGGGAGCGAACACCGCACCGGCGACGACGAGCGCCGAGGCCGCGCCGGCCACCGAGCCCCACAGCCACATCGGAGTCCGCGCCGGCCTCGGCGGGTACGACGCCCGCGGCAACGCGAACCAGGCGGCTTCCGAGGTCTCCTTCACCTGCACCCGGCACGGCCGGTAGGTCTCGGCTGCCATGCTGTGCCGGACCACTTCGGCGTAGAACCAATCGGACGTGATGAGCGCGAGTTCGCCTTCGGATCCGGCCAGCGCCGCCTTCAGCTCGGCCGCGTCGAGCAGGCGGAACGCCTTGGTGATCGCCGGCGAGGTCGCCCCGCGGGCGTCGTGGACGACCTCGCCGGCGTGCAGCGCCGCCCGGATCCGCATCCGCGCCTGCTCCCGCTGACCGGCGTTGTACCGCCGAATCAGCTCCGCCAGGACGTGCGGAACGCGCTCCACGAAAACCGACTTGGGCACCGACGCGGGCGCGAGGAGGAAGAAGCCGTCGCCGGTCCCCTCGCACCGCAGTTTGCGCCAGCGCACGCCGGATTCACGGAACGCCACCTTCAAAGCCCGGTACAGACCCGTTTTCACGGCGAGGAGACCGGCCACGACACGAGAGCTGGATGCATTCAGCCCGATCGGGTGATGGTCAGCTCCCCCACGTCGTCGGCGTCTCGGACAGGCGGAAGTCCAGGGCGCCGCCCGTACGCAGGAAGGACGCGTCGAGCTTCCAGTCCCGCTGCGGCCGGCCACCACGGCGGACGTCCGCGACGTACTTGCCGCTGCCCGACGTCGTGATCCGGATCGGGGCCCCGGCCGCCGGCCGGATCACGGCGCTCGGGAACAGCGGGCTCGACAGCAGCAGCTCGCCCGAGCCGGGCGTGCGCGGGTAGATGCCGAGCGCGGCGAAGACGTACCAGGCGGACATCGTGCCGAGGTCGTCGTTGCCGGGCAGGCCCGACGGCCCGGTCGTGTACACCGAGTTCACCAGCTGCCGGACGGTCTCCTGCGTCTTCCACGGCCGGCCGAGCTCGTTGTACAACCAGGGCGCGTGAATGTCGGGTTCGTTCGTCGGGTCGTACTTGAGCGGGCCGCCGCCCTTGAGCAGCCAGTTCCCGTTCGCGTCGTGGAAGAAGCCGTCGAGGCGGGTGACGGCGGTCGCCTTGCCGCCCATCGCGTCGGCGAGGCCGGAGACGTCCTGCGGAACCATCCAGGTGTAGGCCGCCGCGCTGCCCTGGGCGAAACCGCGGTCGCTCGCCGGGTCGAACGGCGTCAACCAGCTGCCGTCGACGTTGCGGGCCTGCATGTAACCGGTCCCCGGGTTGAAGACGTTGCGCCAGTACGCACCCCGGGCGTGCAGCTCCGCGGCTTCGTGAGTGCGTCCGAGCAGCTCTGCGAAATGTCCGATTGCGTAGTCCGCGACCGCGTCTTCGAGTGTCTCCGCCGCGCCGCCCCAGCAGTGGCAGACGTCGTTGGGCGCGTAGTGCGAGGTCAGGTACTGCGCGAGGTTCGGGCGCTGGCCGACGCACTGGCCGGGGCAGCCGCCGTCCTGCAGGCCTTCCGGCCGCGGCACGGTCGCCTGCTTGTAGAGCGAATCGAACGCGCCGCGGTAGTCGAAGTTGCGGACGCCCATCGCGTAGAACGTCGCGAGCGTCGCCGCCGTCGGATCGCCGGTCATGACGTGCGTCGCGCCGTTGACGTGCACCCAGCGGTCCCAGACGCCGTCGTTCTGCTGCGCGTAGTTGTAGAGCGACTGCGCGAAGTTCCCGGCGACGCGGGGTTCGAGCAGGGCCAGGAGCTGCACCTGCGCGCGGTACTGGTCCCAGCCGGAGAAGTTGGAGTACTGCGCGTCCTGCCCCCGGGCGACGCGGTGAGGCTTCTGGTCCATCCCCAGGTACTGGCCGTCGACGTCGCTCACGAGGTTCGGCTGCTGCAGGCCGTGGTAGAGCGCGGTGTAGAAGGTGACCTGCTGGTTGGCCGTGCCGCCGCTGACGGCCACGCGGTTCAGCTCGGTGTTCCACGCGCGTTTCGTCCCGGCGGCCACGCTGTCCACAGTGGACTTACCGGGCTGCTCGGCCCGCAGGTTGCGCTCCGCGCCGTCGAGCGAGACGTACGAGATCGCGATCCGCATGGTGACCTTGCTGCCGGGCGCGAAGGTGACGTACCCGCCGGAGCCCCGGCCGGCGCGGTCGCTGCCGGTCGCGTAACCCTCGCCGCCGGTCTGGTCGAGGCCGCCCGGCTGCAGCGTCGCGTCCTTCCACGTCCCGGTGCCGGCGAACGGCTGGTCGAACTGCGCGGTGAAGTACAGGCGGTAGTAGGACTTGCGGTTGTTGACGCCGCCGTTCGCGCGGCGGCCGCAGAACGCGCCGGTGAGCACGGACCCGGTGACCTTGCGGTTCGCCGGGTCGAGGTGCGTCTCGGCGTCCTCGCTGCCGTTGAGCGAGTTCGACGTCCGGAAGAGCAGGCTCGCGGGTTTGCCCGCCGGGTACTGCAGGGCGCCGATCGCGGTGCGTTCGGTGGCGGCGACGTCGGTGGTGACGCCGTTCGCGAGCCCGAGCTTGTAGCGCCCCGGCGTCGCGGCTTCGTCGGCGTGGCTGAAGTTGCTCGCGTAGATCGCGTCGGTGGTGTCGGCGGTCGGCGACGAGGTGACGTCCCCGGCGAACGGCAGGATCGGCACGTCCCCCGCGGCGCCCGGGTTGCAGCCCGCGCCGTTGACGTGGGTGAGGCTGAGGCCGCGGATCCGGGTCGTGTCGTACTGGTAGCCGTTGGCGGCCCCGGTGCTGGTCTGGTCCCCGCGCGTGCTGGTGGGACTCCAGGCGACCATCCCGAACGGCGCGGTGGCGCCGGGGTAGGTGTTCCCGTCCCCGGCCGAGCCGATGAGGGGATCGACGAAGTCGGCGGGACTCAGCCCGGAGGCGGCCGACATCGTTGTCAGGCTGGAGGCAAGCAGGACGGCGGCGAGGACCACCGTGACGGGACGGCGCATGGGCGGAGATTAACCCGCTTCGATGGCTTTCCGGCGAACTGGAGCGGACAAACAGGCGGACACGCCCGGGCACCCGACGACGTAACGAGTCGATCACCCCGGCAACATCGGGCGACGGCCGAGCGACCCCACAACCAGCTCGATCACGGAGGCCGCCGATGTCCGAACTCGAAACCACCTCGCCCGTCAGACTCCTGACGCGGAAGCCCGTTCTCGCCTTCGCTCTGGGCACGGTCCTGGCCATCGCCGTCGCGGTCGCCGTCTCGATCGGCACGGCCAAGCCCCGGACCTTCGACATCAAAGGCAGCCTGAGCTTCAACTGCTACCCGTGCGGGCTGTCGGGGCACGACGACATCGACGACGGCGCCCAGGTCACAGTCGCGAACGAGAAGAACGAGGTCATCGGCGTCACCACGCTCAAGCTGGTGACGCTCGACGACCCGGACCTGGCGCGCCTGAATCTCTACAACCGGACCTTCACCTTCACGTTCACCGGCGTCGAGAAGGGCGACGAACGCTACGGCTTCCACGTCGGCGACAACACACGCGGAACCACCTGGAAGACCGAGGCCGAGGCAGCCAAGGAAGTCGACCTCGTCGTCAATAACAACGAAGGCCGCCACCGGGAACTCCCGGTGGCGGCCTCCGACGTCAGCGCTTATTCGTAGATCTCGCCCTTGGCGGCCTTGTCCACCAGCGACTGCGGCGGCTCGAAGTGGTCGCCGTACCGGGCGGCCAGCTCGCGCGACCGGTCGACGAAGCCCTGCAGGCCACCGTCGTACTGGTTGATGTACTGGATGACACCGCCGGTCCACGCCGGGAAGCCGATGCCGAAGATGGAGCCGATGTTGGCGTCCGCGATCGACGTCAGCACGCCCTCGTCGAAGCACTTCACCGTCTCGAGCGCCTCGGCGAACAGCATCCGCTCCTTGAGGTCCTCGAACGGGACCTCGGCCGAGCCGGACTTGAACGCGTCGCGCAGCCCCGGCCACAGCCCGGTGCGCTTGCCGTCCTCGCCGTACTCGTAGAAGCCCGCGCCCGTCGAGCGGCCCTTGCGGTCGAACTCCTCGACCATCCGGTCGATGACGCCCTCCGACGCGTGCGCCTTCCAGGTGCCGCCCGCGGCCTCGATCGCCTCGCGCGTCTCCTTGCGGATCTTGCGCGGCAGGGTCAGCGTCAGCTCGTCCATCAGCTGCAGCGGCGGCGCCGGGTAGCCGGCCTGCGAACCCGCCTGCTCGATCGACGCCGGCTCGACGCCCTCGCCCAGCGCGGCGACGGCCTCGTTGATGAACGTGCCGATCACGCGCGAGGTGAAGAAGCCACGGCTGTCGTTGACGACGATCGGGGTCTTCTTGATCTGCAGCGTGTAGTCGAAGACCTTCGCCAGCGTCGCCGGCGACGTCTTCTCGCCGCAGATGATCTCGACCAGCGGCATCTTGTCCACCGGGGAGAAGAAGTGGATCCCGATGAAGTCCTCGGTCCGCTGCACGCCCTCGGCGAGCGTGGTGATCGGCAGCGTCGAGGTGTTGGAGCCCAGCACCGCGTCGGCGTTGACGACGCTCTCGATCTCGCCGAACACCTTGTGCTTGAGCTCGACGCTCTCGAACACGGCCTCGATCACGAAGTCGACGCCCGCGAAGTCGGCCGGGTCGGCGGTCGGCGTGATCTTCGCCAGCAGCGCGTCCGACTTCTCCTGCGTCGTCTTGCCGCGCGAAAGGGCCTTCTGCTCGATCTTGGCCGCGTAGCCCTTGCCCTTCTCGGCCGCCTCCTGCGAGACGTCCTTGAGGACGACGTCGATGCCGGCCTTCGCCGACACGTACGCGATCGCGGCACCCATCATCCCGGCTCCGAGCACGCCGACCTTCTTGGCCGTGTACTTCTCGAAGCCGTCCGGCCGCGAGCCGCCGGAGTTGATCGTCTGCAGGTCGAAGAAGAACGCCTTCGTCATGTTCTTCGAGACCTGGCCGGTGGCGAGGCTGATGAAGTAGCGCGTCTCGATGGTGATCGCGGTGTCGAAGTCGACCTGCGAGCCCTCGATGGCGGCGGCCAGAATCGCCCGCGGCGCCGGCATGTTCGCGCCCTTGATCTGCTTGCGCAGGTTCGCCGGGAACGCGGGCAGGTTCGCCGCGAAGCTCGGGTTCGACGGCGTGCCGCCCGGGATCCGGTAGCCCTTGACGTCCCAGGGCTGGACGCCGCCTTCGGGGTTGGCCTTGATCCACGCCTTCGCGGCGGGGACGAGCTCTTCGACGGTGTCGACGACCTCGTGCACCAGGCCCAGCTCCAGCGCCTTGCGCGGGCGGTGGCGCTGACCCTGCAGCAGGACGTTCAGCAGCGCACTCTGGATACCCAGCAATCGGACAGTGCGCACAACGCCACCGCCGCCGGGCAGCAGACCGAGCGTCACCTCGGGCAGGCCGATCTGGCTGCCCTTGGCGTCGGCCGCGATCCGGTGGTGCGTCGCCAGCGCGATCTCCAGGCCACCGCCGAGCGCGGCGCCGTTGATCGCCGCGACGACCGGCTTGCCGAGCTGCTCGATCCGCCGCATCTGGCCCTTCATCAGGCCGGACGACTCGGTGAACTCGACGGCGTTCTCGGGCTTCGCCTGGATGAGGTCGTTCAGGTCACCGCCGGCGAAGAAGGTCTTCTTCGCGGACGTGATGACGACGCCGGTGATGGAGTCCTTTTCGGCCTCCAGGCGGTCCACGGTCACGCCGAGCGACTCGCGGAAGTCGGCGTTCATGGTGTTCGCCGACTGCTTCGGGTCGTCGAGGGTCAGCGTGACGATGCCGTCCTCGTCCTGCTCCCAGCGGATGGTCTTGCTCTCAGCCATTTCGGTCCTCACACCCGCTCGATGATGGTGGCGACGCCCATGCCGCCGCCGATGCAGAGGGTCACCAGGGCGCGGCGCGCCTGGCGGCGTTCGAGCTCGTCGACCACGGTGCCGACCAGCATTGCGCCGGTGGCGCCGAGCGGGTGGCCCATGGCGATCGCGCCGCCGTTGACGTTGACCTTCTCCTCGTCGAGGTGCAGGTCCTTGATCCACTTGAGCACGACGGACGCGAACGCCTCGTTGAGCTCCCACAGGTCGATGTCCTCGGGCTTGAGGCCCGCGGTCTTCAGCACCTTCTCGGTGGCCGGGGTCGGGCCGGTGAGCATGATCGTCGGCTCGGAGCCGATCGACGCGGTCGCCACGATCCGGGCGCGCGGCGTCAGCCCGAAGGTCTTGCCGATCTGCTCGGAGCCGACGAGCACCAGCGCGGCGCCGTCGACGATGCCGGAGGAGTTGCCACCGGTGTGGACGTGGTTGATCTTCTCGACCGAGTGGTACTTCTGCAGCGCGACGGCGTCGAAGCCGCCCAGCTCGCCGATGCCGGCGAACGCGGGCTTGAGCTTGCCGAGGCTCTCGACGGTGGAGCCGGGGCGGCGGTGCTCGTCGTGGTCCAGGACGGTCACGCCGTTGATGTCCTTGACCGGGACGACGGACTTGGCGAAGTAGCCGCCGGACCAGGCCGCCTCGGCCCGTTCCTGCGAGCGCACGGCCCACGCGTCGACGTCTTCGCGCGAGAAGCCCTCGATGGTCGCGATCAGGTCGGCGCCGGTGCCCTGCGGGACGATGTAGTTGTCGTACGCGGTGGCCGGGTCCATGAACAGCGCGCCGCCGTCGGAGCCCATCGGCACGCGCGACATCGACTCGACACCGCCGGCGATGATCAGGTTGTCCCAGCCGGAGCGGACCTTCTGCGCGGCGGTGTTGGTGGCTTCCAGGCCGGAGGCGCAGAAGCGGTTGAGCTGCACGCCCGCGACGGTCTCGGGCAGGCCGGCGTTCAGCGCGGCGGTGCGCGCGATGACCGCGCCCTGCTCGCCGACCGGCGAGACGACGCCGAGCACGACGTCGTCGATCACGGCGGGATCGAGGTTCGGGTGGCGGACCTTGAGCTCTTCGATCAGGCCGACCACCAGGTCGACCGGCTTGGTGCCGTGCAGGGCACCGCCCTTGTTCTTGCCGCGAGGCGTGCGGATCGCCTCGTAGATGTAGGCCTCGCTACTCACAGAAAAACTCCTCGCGAGCGGATGGGACGTCTTCGTACCCTGACCGATGATACCGGCCAGTAGTGCTAATGGCCATTAACATATCGCCGGATAACCCCATGGTGTCAATGGGTTGCCGTTGTGCCGTTAGCCGCTATCGTCGACTCACCATGACCGACTCCGTACGTGCCGCGCGACCGCGCGACCGCAAGGCCCAGCTGGCCGCGGTCGCCGCCGGGCTGTTCCGCGCGCGCGGCTTTCCCGGGGTAGGCATCAAGGACATAGCGGACGCGGCAGGCGTCACCGGCCCGGCGCTGTACCGGCACTTCGCGGACAAGCAGGCGATCCTCGCGTACGTCGTCCTGAGCGGTTTCGAGGACCTGGAGGCCGCGACGGCTTCGGCGCTGTCGGACTCGGTTCCGCCCGTTGACCAGCTGGAAGACCTGCTCACGCGGCTCGCGGCCCAGGCCGTCGAGCGCCGGGAGATCGCCGCGCTGTGGCGCTGGGAAGGCCGCCACCTCCCGAAGGAAGACCAGCGGGAGATCGCCCGCAGGTCGACGCTGGCGCTGGCGTCGTGGTCGAAGGCACTGCTGGTCCGGCGCCCGGATCTGCCGGCCGAAGACGCCGAGCTGCTGTGCTGGGCGGCGCTGTCGGTGTTCGGCAGCGTGTCGGTCCACCACACCGCCGTGGCCCGCCGCCGCTTCGCTCAGCTGCTGGTCGAGCTGGCCCTGGGTGTGCTGAACGCCACACTCCCGTTGCCCGCCTCCACGCCTTCGGACACGCCCTCGTTGCGCTTGGGTACGCCGTCCCGCCGAGAGCAGGTCCTGGCGGAGGCCACGGCTCTGTTCGCCCAACGAGGCTTCCACGACGTGAGCATGGAGGACATCGGAGCGGCGGCGGGCATAGCCGGCCCGAGCGTCTACCGCCACTTCCCGAGCAAGGCGGCCCTGATGGTCGCGATCGGCCACCGAGCGGCCGACCGCCTGGCCCTGGCGGCAGAGCAAGCCCTACAGGCCCCCGACGAACCGACGGCACTACGCCGCTTGGCGGCGTCGTACGTCCGCACGATTCTGCACACGCCGGAGCTGCTGGTCTCGTTCTCGGCGGACCGGGTCACGATGCCGGACCGCGACAAAGCCGACCTCCTGCGGGTGCAGCGCGATTACGTGGCCCAGTGGGTCACGCTGCTATCCGTGGTTCACCCGTCCTTGCCGCCACGAGAAGCGAAGATCACGGTCCACGCAGCCCTGACCATCGCGAACGACCTGGCCCGCACCCGCCGGGTGGCAGCCCGCCCCCACTTCGAAACCGAACTGACGACGCTGCTGCACACGATCCTCGCCGTCGCCTGACCGGCCTCCACCCCTGTCGCAACGGCGGCAGTTACGGGATCATGGCCGCAGGCTTGGTTCTCCGTCGAGAGGGGAAACGTGACGCAGAGTCCACGATCCGGCGATGAAGCAGGGATCGAGTCCTCACTTCTCGATCTCAGTTCGGTGCCGCTGAAGACGCTGCGAAGCCTTGACAGCAAAGAACTGAGCGAAGCGCTGCGGCACGTGGTCGAGCGCGTCGCCCACATCCCGATGACCGTGAGCGGAAGTCAAGGCGCGACTCGCGTCGAGTGACGGCGCGCCACCCGGAACCAATTCCGGGTGGCGCGTGAGGCCATCGCTCGGCAAGGCCCGCTACAGCGGCATCGGGTCGATGTCGCAATCGGCACGGACTCGACGCGCGGCTGACTGCGTGCTCGGGTGGTTGCTCCCCAGCACTCGGGCGGACCGCTTCAGCACATCGTTGTGCAACGAGTCGGCGGCCGCGTTTTCGCCCAGCTCACGAAGGTCGAGCGAACGGTTGAGCTGGACAGCCAACGTCGTCGGGTGGTCCTCTCCGAGGGCGTTACGAGCCTTGTCGAGCAGAGCCGCGTCCATCTCGGCTGCCTCCGCCACTCGTTCCAGGGCGAAGAGGTCGCTCGCCAGGTTGATCCCGCACGCGATCGAGTACGGATGGCCGGCGCCGAGCCGCTCGCGAAACCGCTGCAACGACAGCTCGTCCATGACACGTGCCCCTGCCGGGTTACCGCCGAGCCGCAGGGTCACGCCGAGATCGAGGGCGGCTGCCACCGTGTGCGGGTGGGTTTCGCCGAGCGTCTGCCGGTAACGCCCCAGCACCTCTTCACCGAGTTCGCGGGCTTCGACGAACTTTCCCGCATATCGCAGATCGATCGACTGCCCCAGGGCGCAAGCCATCGCGTTCGGATGCGTGCTGCCGTACCGGGCGCGGAACCTGGGCAGGGCTTCACCCGACAGCTCGAGTGCAGCGTCGTGATCGCCGTTCTTACGACGCGCGACCGAAAGGAAATAAAGGCGGCGGAGCAAATCGGCGCTGTTCTCTTCGCCGAGCCGACGGGTTCGTTCGACGATGCGACCGGTCTCGAGGTCGGCCCCGGCATAGTCCCCGGCCTCCCGGCGTGCGAGCAGGACCACCATCCACGTGGCGACCGTGTTGACGTGGTCGGCACCGAAGATCGCGACACGGCGCTCGTGCACTTCGTTCGCCAGCATGCGGGCCTTTACGTATTCGCCGGACAGCAACAACGCGACCGCGAACTCGTGTGCGGCTGCCGCGCTGAACGGGTCCTCGACTCCAAGGCTGTCCCGCGCCTTGAGATGGATCATCTCGTTGATGTTCCGTGCCTCGGCGAACTCGCCGCTTGCCTTCAAGCTGAGCACGTAGGTCAGTTGCGCGTTCAACGTGACCCTGTGGTCTCGCCCGAAAATCTCGACGAAACGATCCAGCGTCTGCTTCGCGACTTCGGCGGCCTCGCCGTACTGCCCGACGCACCACAGATAGAAGGCGAGCCTCTCGGACGCGCTCAACTCCGCCAGGTTTTCGGCGGGCTGTTCATCTCCTGGGAGCCGCCGGCCCCGACCGGCTGCCCACGCCAGCACCGCCCGTTTCGCGAGCGAGATGGCACTCAGGTGTTCACCAGCGTGGTGCAGGAACGCGAAGAGGAGGGCGACGAGCCGACGCACCTGCGGGTCCCGGCACTCGGCCAGTTCGGCGTCATCGACGTGCCGTAGTATTTCCCGGTACCGCGGCCAGTTTTCCGACGCCGCGGGATCACCCAGCTCCCAGCCGGCCAGCAACAGGTGCGCGCAGTGACGCATCTCCCGCCGCTGCGCGTCGTCCATTCTGTTGCGCAACACGACCTGCACCAGCGGATGCAGACTCAGGGAGCCGGTGCGGTGGTCGATCTCGATCAGGCCGTATCGGCTGATGTCGCGAATCGCCTGGCCCAGCAGTATCGGGTCGCGCAGGAGGGCGGCGAGTTCGGGTGGCACGCCAGGCACATCGGCGAACAGTCGGCGCGAGATGGGACCAGGCATGAAGAAAGCGCATACCGCGAGAAGCAGACTGGCATCCGGGTTACTCTCGCTCAGCTGGTCGAGCGGCACGTTCCACGCGGCGGCGACGGAAACTTCGTAGTCGTTCGGCGCTGACGTACTGAGGATTTCGGCGATCTTTCCTCGCAGAGTGACAGGTACTGCTTCGCGGACATCCCGGTCTCCGCCCGCCAGCGGGCGGCCTGTTCGACCGCCAGCGGCAGGTCACCGAGTTTCTCCGCGATCTTGTCGGCTTCTGGGCCGATGATCCCTGACTGTCCTAACAGCTCTTTGCTCTCGGCACGCTGGAAGACGCCTACCTCCAGCGCCCGCGCAGCGGAAGCCCAGCCTGGATTGCGAGAAGTCACCAGGATCTGCCCGGGCCCGTCGACCGGGAAGAACGGGCGGACCAGGTTCGGGTCCTCCGCTGAGTCGAAGACCAGCAGCCAGCGGCGGTATGGCCGCCCCAGACGCAGGGCCTCCCGGACAGCAGACACGGCGGTGTCCGCTTCGCCGGCGCCGGGCAGCTTCAAGCACTGGGCGAGTTCGGCGAGTCCCGCGCGGATCTGGGTTTCCTGGGTGGCTTGGACCCACCAGACGACGTCGTAGTCCCCCCGGTGCTGGTAGATGTACTCCACCACCATCTGCGTCTTGCCCACGCCGCTCGTTCCGAGCAGCACCGATGGCAGGAAGACGCTCCTTCCGGCACCCAGCTGATCGCCCAATCGATCGAGCAGCGCAAACCTTCCGATGAAGTGCAGCTTCTTCGGGGGCACAGAGCCCCAGACGGGCGGGGCGTCATCATCCGAACGGCGTTGGCTGACCACTACGGGAACCTCCGGTACGATCTCTGTGCTCTCACACGGGTTCGCTTCGACCGGCGGCAAAGATGCGCGGTCTGCCGGGATAACAGGATGGACAACAGGTTCAGGTCCACTCGAAGAACTCGACTGCTGGAGTTCCTGCGGCGTCGCGTCACTCACGAATCGGATGCTAGCCCACGCCTTGTCGCACCTGGCAATGCCACCGCACCACTCATATGCCGATCGCCGCTCACGAATACGGACAACACCGGGATATATCGGTACGCGTTCGAACACGAACTCCGGTCAGCACGGCAAAACCCGGCGCCGCCGGGTTCACGACGCGAGTCCGTTGGGATACTTCACTTGTCCGAGGGTTCTCGGTTCCTGCCGAAGCCGGAACTTCGTCACGCCGCACAGCGCCAAGCGATACGGGCCCGGCTTCGCCCACATCGGACAGACACCCGGTGGCCGCCAAGCAGATCCATTGTGCGCTTCCCCAGCAAGAGCCCGGCAGGCCGCACCCGGCGAGCGGAACCCGCGACCGCACTGGCGGCCCATCCACGGTAGATCCCTTCGGAATCTATTCACCACCCGGCACCGGTCTTTCGTCACCGATTCGCGACCGCGGCTCACCGCTTCGTACCGTGACTCCCGGTATTACACTGCGGAGTTACCCTGTTCGCGAAAACGGCGAAACCTCAGGCCACCCGGAGTACGCTGCCCTTTACGGCACGCCCCCGAATGGGTGATCGACGGGCGTGCTACTTTACGCGCGCCTCCAAGCGGGATCTCAATGAGAGGGGAATCGCGATGCGATCGCCGGGCGGCAAGAGGCGACCGGGGATCCAATCCGAGCTCCTGGACCTCAGTGCCATGCCGCTGTCCGAGCTGCGGAAACTCGACTCCGCGCTCTTGCGCAGATCAGTGCGCCACGCCGTCGAGCGCACGGCGCACATCCCGATCACGGCGAGCGGGAGCCAAGGCGCGAAACGGGTCGAGTAGGCGGCATCCGTTAGGGTGGACCGTGTCCATCCGCAGTAGTGTCCCCGTCGAAACCCCCACCGAGCCGCTCGTGCACGACGTCTCGTGGGCGGAGTTCGATCTCCTGGCCCGCTCAGAAGGCGGCCCAGCGCCGGTCCGGCGGTTACGAGCGGCGGAGCGCAGCCGGCGGCTGCTTCTGCTGCGCGCGATCATCGACGAAACGACCGGGCACCCGGACCGGCACGGACCGCTCGCTTCCGTTGATATTGCGTGGGACCTGCTGGTCCTGGCCGAGGAGGCCGACCCGCGAGCGCTCGAAGACGTGCTCACCCACCCCTACACGGGCAGCTGGGTCGGCTACACCACCCGCCTGCTCCGGCATCAGGACGTCACCGACGGCCGCCCGCTCTGGGTCCACATCGGACACCTGCACGCCCTGGCGGCCGCGGCGGCGATACGCGCCGGCGTCGCCGGCTTTCGCATTCAGGTCCCGGCGTGGCGCGGACTGGCAGCCCTGCCGACCCTCGGCATCGCCCACATCGACGGGCTCCCCGACAGCGCCACGGTAGAGGTCCGCAGTGTGGCCGGCCGGATCGAGATCTCGGCCTGCGGCCGCATCGTGGTGATCCCGGCCGACTCCTCGGCCGACGCGCCCGGCTGGCGGGGGGTCCGGACGGTCGAGCTGGACTCCGGGGGGCAGCGGCTGGCGATCCGCATCGACGACGTCGACCCCTACCGCGGGCTCCACGGTCCACGGTCGCCCTACCGGCTCTCACCCGAAGACCTGGGGCTTTGGCGCAACATGCTCGGCCGGGCCTGGGAGCTGATCACCCGGCTGGTCCCGGGGTACGCGGACGCTCTGCCCGCCGGCCTCGACACGATCGTGCCCGATCCCCCGTTCCCGTTCCGCCTGCCGAGCGCGTCGAGCGGGGAGGCGTTCGGCAGCGCGGTGATCTGCCGCCCTGAAGACCCGGCGACCCTGGCCGCGGCACTGGTCCACGAGTTCCAGCACATCCGGCTCGGCGGCCTGTTGCAGATCGCGGCTCTCCACTCCAGCGACCGGGCTGAACGGCTCTACGCACCGTGGCGAGACGATCCGCGGCCGCTCGGCGGCGTCATCCACGGCATCTACGCGTTCTTCGCGGTCACGGAGTTCTACCGCGCGCTCAGCGGCAACCAGCCGGACGACGAACTCGCCGCTTTCGAGTTCGCGCACTGGCGGCACCAGGTCGGGAACACCCTGGCCGACATCCGCGAGGACGCCGAGCTGACCGAAGCCGGACACCGGTTCCTCGATCACCTCGCGGATCGCCTCGAAGACTGGCGGCACGACGAGGTGACGACAGCCGCCGCGGGCTGGTCGGCGCTGATGGCCGCCGACCACTACGCGGGCTGGCGTCTCCGCCACCACCGCCCGGCGCCGGAGACGGTCGACCGCTTCGTCGGCGCTTGGCTGGGCGGCGCCACCGTCCCCGGCGCCGATTCCGCCGCCACGATCCTGGTCACCGACCCGGACGGCAGGTGGGCGGAGGCACGGGCGGACCTGCTCCGGGTCCGCCTCGGCGCAGACGGTGAACGCCGGGCCCGGCAGGTCTGGCGGGACGTCTCCGACGCTTCGGAGGCGGACCTCGCCCTCGTGAACGGCGACGGGGAGGCCGCTCTCGAAGGCTACCGGGCCGAACTCCGCCGGGATCCCGACGTGCCAGTCGCCCTGGTCGGGCTGGGGCTCGCCCTGCGGATGACCCACGAGGAGAACACGGCAGCCGTCATCCTGAACCGGCCCGAACTGGTCCGAGCGGTGCACCGGGGGATCCGGAAGCGGACGAACCCGGCCCCGACGCCCGAAGAGGTTGCTCGCTGGCTGGCCACGACCGACCGGTGAGCCGTCACAAGGGGGTCGGGTCGATGTCGCACACTGCACGCTTCCCGCGTTCGGCGGCCACCGTCATCGGGTGGTCGCCGCGGAGCACCCGGCGGTAGCGGGCGACGACGTCCTGCTGCTGCAGGACGGATTCCCGGTCCCGGCCGACCCCACGCAGGTCGAGAGCCCGGTTGAGCTGGGCCGCCAGAGTGATCGGGTGGTCCTCGCCGACGGTGCGACGGGCACGCGCCAGGCTTTCGGTGTCCCGCACCAGCAGCCGCTCTGCCGACATCCGCGAGGAGCCGGGAGCCACCTGGTCGTTCGCGAGATCGATCGCCGCGGCGATGGTGTGTGGATGATCGGCGCCGAGGATCCGGCGCAGGTTCCGAAAAGCGTTGTCGTCCTGTTTCCGCGCCGCCGTGGTCTGTCCCAGCAGCCGGAGCGTCACGCCGAGGTCGATCTCCGAGATCAACGTGTGCGGGTGGCGGTCGCCGAGACTCGCCCGGTACAGGTCCACCGCCTGTCGGCCCAGCTCGCCTGCTGCTTCGAGTTCCCCGGCGTACCGCAGGTCGATCGAGTGCGCCAGCGCGCAGGGCAGCGTATTCGGATGGCTGAGCCCGTAGCGTGAGCGGAAGCGCTCGAGGGTGCTCCTGGACAGCGTCAGCGCCGCCGCGTGCTGACCGTCCTTCCGCAACGCCACCGCCAGGTGGTACTCCCGGCGGACGACGCCCGCGTTGTCGTCCCGGAAGAGGTTGCGGACCCGCTCGACGATCTTCTGCAGTTCCATTCGCGCCAGGGCGTAGTCACCGATCTCGCGCCGGCAGATCGCCAGGATGTTCAACGTGCTGATGGTGGCCGCGTTGTCCGGCCCCAGAATTTCCGCGCACCGCGCGTAGGTGTCCTCCCCGATCCGCCGCGCCTCTTCGTACTCGCCGGTGAGGAGCAGCGAGACGACCAGATCGTGGGCGGCGGTCAGGGTCTTCGGCTCATCGCTGCCGAGGATCGCGACGGCCTCGTGAAAGGTCGCCAGGTTGAGCCTGCGCGCGCCGACGAAGTCCCCTCTGGCCTTCAGCACCACGGCCACCGACAACTGTGCGTTCAAGGTCTGCTCGGACCGCTGGCCGGCAGTCTCCTTCTGCTGGTAGAGCCGGAGCGTGCGGTTGTTGATCACCTCCGCCTCCTCGTACCTGCCGAGCACCCACAGGAAGAAGCCGAGCCGTTCCGACGCTTCCAGCGTCAGCGGGTCAGCTTCTCCGAACCGCTCGGTCCAGGACGCCGTCACGCGCTGGGCGAGCAACGTCGCACCGGTGTGGTCACCCCAGAAGTACAAGAACTTCAACAGGTTGATGACGAGCTCGCGCACCCAGTCGTCGTCGCAGTCGATCAGCTCGGCGGCGTAGATGTGCGGAAGCAACGTGTGGTACTGCGGCCAGAGCCGGGCCGCGGCCGGATCACCGGGATCCCGGTTCGCCAGCAGCAGGTGCGCGCCGTGCTGGAGATCCCGCCGGTGCTGGTCGCTCATCCTGTTGCGCAGCACCAGCTGGACCAGCCAGTGCAGCTGCAGCGTGTCGGACCGGTGGTCGACCTTCGCCAGCCCCCATCGGTTGATGTCCCTCAGTGCCTGGTCGAGTTGGGTGGGGTCACGCATGGCGGCGTCGAGCTCCGGAGCGATGGAAAGCCTGCGGACACCGGTGAAGATGCTGCGGGAGATCGGTTCCGGAGCGAAGAACGCACAGACCTGAAGCAGCTGGTGCGCGGCGCGGTTGCGGGTTCCGAGCTCGTCGAACGAGACGTTCCACGCGGCGGCGATCGGCACTTCGTACTCGGTCGGGGCCGACGTGGCCAGGATTTCCGTGGTCTTCTCTTCGAGGCGCCGCAGATACTCGTCGACCGGCATGGCGATCTCGGTCCGCAGCGAGGCGGCCTGGGCGAGCGCGAGCGGCAGATCGCCCAGCTGCGCCGCGAGGCGGTCGGCCTGCTCCGCGCCGAGCTGCGGATCGTGCAGGCTCAGCAGTTCGGTGCTTTCCACACGGGTGAACGGCCGCACTTCAAGGAGCTGCGGGAAGTTCTCCGGCCAGTCCGGGTTCCTCGTCGTCACGACGATCTCGCCCGGCCCTTCGGACGGCAGGAACGGCAGCGCCGCCTCGGGTTCGTCCGCCGAGTCGAACACGAGCAGCCACCGGCGGTACGGCTGACCGGACCGGAGGGCTTCGAGCACGGCGGGCACCGCGGTGACGGTCTCCGCGGCACCGGCCAGTCCGAGCTGCCGAGCGAGTTCCGTCAGTGACGCGCGGATCTGCGTCCCCTGCGCCGCACTGACCCACCAGACCAGGTCGTACCGCCCGAGGTTCTGATACACGTACTCCGCCGCGATCTGGGTCTTGCCGAGACCGCCGGTGCCGAAGAGCACCGCGCGGCCGCTGCTGTGGAGTTCCTCGGCCAGTTCTTCGAGCAGCAGCTGCCGGCCGGTGAAGTCCGGATTGCGAGCCGGTACGGCGCCCCACACCGTGGGCGCGTCGGTCGTGAACTGGCGGACCCGCTGCAGGGAGTCGGCCGCCTGGTCGTGGACGTCGGCGACGAGATTCTCGGTCGTGGACAGGGGATTCGTGACGGTTCCGCTCTCCGTCGCCGTCCCGCTCGTGCCGGCCAGCTCGGCTTCCCAGCGCAGCAGGCGATCGGCCCGTCCGGCGTAGGGCCCGGACAAGGTCCGCATGACAGCCCGTTCGATCGCGACCCCGGCGACCAGGTCGGCGTGCGATTCGGGCAGCGGCGCACGGACCGGATCCTCCAGCGCCTCGGCGACCCGGAGCAGCACCGGATAACGGTCACCGAAGCGCCGGGTGGTGGTGACGACGACCCTAGCCGTGTCCGACCGTCGTCCTGCGGCCAGGAGCGCTTCTCGCACGGGAGAAGGGATTTCGTAGACGATGTCGTCCCAGTTCTTGACAGTTTCCGTGGCCGGCGGCACGTCGAGCAGGCCACTGCTGAACACCTCCGCGAGATCGGCGGTGGCCGCTTCCGGCACGAGTTCGGACTGGACGAACCGGGCGATCGGCAGGCTCACCGGCACCGCGGCCAGCAACGTCGCCAGCCGGAACGCCGACGGTGAAGCGATCCCGTGGAAGTGCCTGACACGATCTCCGGCGGACAGCTCCGGCCCGTGCAGTTCGTCCCACGGCTCCGCGGGCTGGGGCTGCGTCCGCGCGAGCATGACGACCGCCTGCACCGGGTCGGGCTGCACCCGGCTGACCAACCGGACCCACCACGAGAGCCAGCGCGCGTCGAGCTCGACGACCGGGATCGGCACCGCGCCGGCGCCCGCCGTCCCCGGGTCCTCGCCGGTCAGCCAGGAATCCGGGAGTTCGAGCCCGTACCGCCGGTTCGGCCGGAACGGCCCTGGCGTCGTGAGCCTGGCCTGGTGGAACTGCGGGCCCGACCGGCCCCAGAGCCGCTGGGGCAGCACCTGGACGATGCACACCGGCATCGTCCGGCCCCACTGGGCGAGCAGCGGGGAAACCAGGTCTTCGCGCCAGGACTCACCCATCCCGTCGGTCAGCACGAGCATCAAGCGGTGGCCGGACGGATCGAGCAGCTCCGCGGGCTGCCGTTCCGGCGCGCCCGGCGTGCCACCTCGCAGCACCGGCCCGGACACGACGTCGCCGGTTCGCTTGTCGGTCTCCACCAACCGGATCTGAATGGCCCGGAACGCGCCGAGCTGCCGGAGCAGTGCGAGAAAGGCCGCCACCGTGGGCTGCCACAACGCCATCGACGGGCTCGAGTCGACCACGACGGTCAAGTCGAGGGCGCGGAGCGTGGCCGGCTTCGTCTGCGGAAGCCAGAGCCGGTCCTGCGCCGCCTGTTCCGCGGTCAGGTCTTCGTCCAGGACGACGTCCTGCTCGCGGCGCGACGGACGTGTCTGCTTGAGCGGACGAAGCGCCCGGGTGACCGCGGCCGCCTCCGGCAGGAACCGCGAAGGTCCGTTGACACCTTCGGCACCGCTCGCCCCCAGGATCTCCGCGCTCTTGACCAGCGCGGTGACGAGCAGCTCAGGCCCCCGGCCGAGCGGCGGGATCGTCGGCCCGGCCGGTTCTTCCGGCGGTTCCGGCGACCCGTGGTCCAGGTCCTCCGGATCGGCCGGTTCTTCGGGCGACTCGAATTCGGGGTGCGCGCGAGGAGCGGAATCCCCGATGGCCATCGCCAGCCACACCGCGTCGCCCACTTCGCTCCAGCTCAGCTCGGAGACCGTGGGCACCTCGGCCGGCTCCCGCGACACGTCAGGAAACCAGGGAATTCAGTTGCCGCCAGAGCGCGTCGACCAGCCTCGGCCAGGAGACGTCGTCTTCGCGGTAGGCCCCCGACGTGGCCAGGTAAACCGCCTCCAGGAGCTTGTCGACCGGCAGCCCGCCGAATGCCTCACTGCGGCTGACGAACTCCTCGATGATGCGCGACCGGTGCTCGTCAGACGGGTCGAGCATGTGCGCGGCAACCATCGCGGCCAGCTGGCCGACGTCCGGGTCCTTTGTTTCGTAGCGCAGGCAGCGGCGGAGGAAGGCCGGCGGGAAGTCCCGCTCACCGTTGCTGGTGATGATGACCACGGGAAAGGCATGGCACCGGACCCGGCCGCCGATGATCTCGGCGGTGGAGTCGGGATCGGCGGTGAACACCTCGACCACCGGCGTCCGCTGCGCCATCCGGATCAGCTCGGGAATTTCGAACTCGCCGTCTTCGAACAGGCTGAGCAAGTCGTTGGGCAGGTCGGCTTCGGACTTGTCCAGCTCGTCGATGAGCAGGACGCGGGGCCTCCTACGAGGCAGGAAAGCGGTGCCCAGCTCACCGAGCCGGACGAAGTCGCCGATGGGCGGTTCCGCCTCTCCGCCGCCTACCGACCGGGTGCCGGCCGCCTGGGCACGGCCGATCGCGTCGTAGCCGTACTGTCCTGCTTTTACTGTGGTGTGCGACGTGATCGGCCACTGGAGCACCCGGCCGAGGCCCAGTTCCCGGGCGATCCGAAACGCCAGGCTGGACTTCCCGCTGCCGGGACGTCCCGTCACGAGGAGGGGCCGGCGCAGGTAGAGGGCCGCGTTGACCATGTCGACCTCGTGAATGTCGGCCCTGGGCACCGATTCCGTGCTGGCCGCGCCCAGCCGCCGCTTCATTTCACCATTGTCGGACGGCACCGAAATCTCGTCCAGGAGTGGCCCGCCGTCGAACTCGCGCCACGGCGGCGGTGGCGGGAGCAGCCCGGCCCGCTCCGGCGCCGGAAGACCGGTGCCGCGGTAGACCCACCAGCCCGGCGGTGTCTCAGGACGCCCGGCCTCGCTCATCCGCGTTCCCTGGCGGCGGGGCCGGCCGGAACGGCGGACTGTCGAGGAAAACGAGTCGTGACGGGTCGTCCCACAGGATGACGAGATCGCGTACCGGCCGCAGATCCACCGGAATGGTCAGTTTCCGGAATGCGGCGCGCCGTGATTTCTGCACCTGGACGGGAAGATCGTTGAGACTGCCGTCGACGAGCCACGTGACCACCTCTCGTAGGAGATCCAGCGAAGCCTCGGGGTGCCATAATAATGCCGGCAGCCCGGACCGCAATCCTGCCGCCAGCTCGTCTTCGCCCGGCCGCGGCCGCAATGACGGCGCTGCCGCAAGAACCATGACAATCCATTGCTCTTCACTCAATATAGCGTCGAGGCGATGCCGCTCCCCCGTGTCGTCCGCCGTGCAGAAATACACCCGTTCGGCCGATGGCTCGGTCGCCATCGCTTCCCAGCGCATTCGCCAGGCCCGGTGCCATTGCGGTGATCGCATCCGTTCCAGTGACCGCAGGACGATCGGATAGTCGAGAAACAGGGGCCGCGGGTCGCCGGTTTCGTGTTCCTTGCACCACCGGTGGACCGGGAGGTTCAGCAGCGCCCTCGGCAGGACGAACTCCAGGGCTACTTCGCCGCGATATTCCGCCCACGCCTTTTCGGCGTCGACGACGAGGGCGTCGACGTGCCGCTCGAGCTGGTCGCCCGCCACCGTGTGGAGGCCGCCCCTGGCCGGCGGCCATACCTCGGGATCGTCCTGACGCCAGAAGGAGACCTGGTGCCGGCCGGGATCGATGCCGTCGGGCTGGACGACGATCATCAGGTGCAGTCTCGCCCCGGCCGGAGAATCCGGCTGCGGATCCGCCCGCAGTTCACGCAATCCCGGCTCGGCCTGAAGCCGGCGGGCCTGCAGGGTGTTCCAGGCACGCAATTCGCCGGCCAGTCCCGGTGCGCATTTCGCCGCGACGTACTCGACGAACGCCAGTGCGGGCGGCAGACCGCTCGCCGGAGTGTTGAAATCGGTCAGAACGCAGAACGCCGCCCACGCGTCGCGGACGTCGGACGGCGGCTCGCCCGACCCGGCCGCCCGGCGGACCGACGCGCTCAGCCGCGGCGGGATGAGCCCGGACAACATCGAGCGCAGCCACATCAGTTCCGCATCCGGCAGGAGGTCGTACATCCGCGGCTGGTGCGTCAGCCGCCGGACGTGGTCCGACTCCGGTGTGTCCGGGCGCATCATCCGGACGGCGCCGGCAAGCGCGTTCATTCCGCCGTCGGCCTTCGCGCAGGCGTTGACGACTTCGATCAGGTGATCGCGGCCGGTCACCTGATCCGGGATCGTCAGCTGGAATCCGAGGTTGTCGTGGATCAAGTCGAGCAACAATGCGCGGCCGGCGGGATCGACAGCCAAACCCGCTGTGGCGAGGACGTTCACGATCGCTTCCCGGACCGCGATCGTGGTACCCGGCCCGGCACGGAACTCGCGTCCGGGCCCGTAGCCCCCATCATCGGCCGGCACCTGACGAACCACCTCCCCGACGTCCTCGTGGCCAGGGAACGTGAGTTTACCGATCAATCCCGGCCGGAACAGGGCAAAAGCTGGACAAGCGTTACCGGGTCTGCGGATCCGGCCATGCTCCGATGATGATCGACAGGGCTTCGACCTGCGGTGATTCCGGTTCAATGGTCCGGACCGCATCCAAGAGGTCCGACAGTCCGCCGTCGAAACGCTGGCAAGTTCGCGCCAGTGCGATCACGTGCAGGCGGTCCTCTGCGTGATAGGGCACGATTTCGGCGATTTCGCGGCGCCGGAAAACCTCCAGCAGCAATCTCCGGCTTTGCGCGTCACGCACGCAGGGAACCGCCAGCAGAGCTTCGATCAATTCCGGGAACGGGCTCCGCGGCCTCGGGAGGATGCGGTGCGGGGCCGGCGGGGGCACCGTGAGGACGTTTCCCGGGGTGCCGCCCAGCAGGCGCAGCCACGGCTGGGCTGTCGTCTCCTTGACCTCCGCCAGGATCTGTCGGTACGCGTCGGAGTCGGCTGCCGGGTCGTGCTTCACGACCTCGCGGTAGAACTCTTCCGAGACGATGATGGCCAGCTGGGCGCCTGTCTGCTTCTGGGCCACCTTGGCCTCCTCCGCGTCCAGCAAGCGGAACGTGTGGCTGACCGCCGGGCTGATCGAGCCGTGGCTGCCCCGATGGACCTCGCCGGCATGGATCGCCAGGCGGAGCTGGAGCCCGGCTTCGACCGCGTGCACGGCGTTGTGACGGCGAAGTTCGCCGAGCATCCGCTCGGGCAGCTGCGCGACCAGGTCGGCCTTGGCCGTGTCCGGTGGCAGCAGGAACATCGCGCCGTCGCCGGTGTTCTCGATCAAACAGGCTTCCCACGGGACGCCCGTCTCGGCGAACGTCCGGCGCAGCACGCCCCAGAGACCTTCGTGCACCTCGCGGAGATGAGCGACAGTCCGCTTCGGGTTGTTGTAGCCGACGACGTCCACGGCCATGATCGTCCGGTGCAGCGCGGCTGAATGCACAGGCACAACACCTCCCCACGTCCCGCAATCAGTGTCCCAGACCTGTGCACGCCCGGCCATGTTCGCGCAGGGCGTTACGGCGAAACGGGACCTCCTTGTCCTTGTTTCGTCCATAATTCGGCGTGCCAACGAGACGCCTCCACCTGGTGAGCGCGGATGAGGACCACCGCGTCTCGACCATCGAGCTCTTCTTCGACCTGGTCTTCGTCTACGCCATCACCCAGACCACCCAGCTGATGGCCGATCACCTGAGCCCGCTCGGGGTCGGGCAGGGGCTGGCCATGCTCGCTGTCCTGTGGTGGTGCTGGTGCTCCTACGCCTGGCTCGGGACCACCATCCACGTCGCCACGGGATCGCGCGGCTCGCGATGTTCGGGGCGATGGCCGTGATGTTCCTCGTCTCGCTCACCATTCCCGAGGCCTTTGTCGATCATCCCGGCGGGTTGTTCGCGCCCGTGTTGTTCGTGGTCTGCTACGCGCTCGTGCGGCTGCTGCACCTCGTCGCCTACCTGGGCGCCGCGCGGCACGATCCCGGGCTGAAGCGCGTGTTGCTCCGGATGTTCGTCGGACTGCTGCCGAGCGTCATCCTGCTCGGTGTGGCGACGGCGCTGAGCGGGCCGTGGCAGCTGGGGCTCTGGGTGGTCGCGCTGCTCGTCGACTACCTCAACGTCTACCTCACCGGGCCCGACGGCTGGCGGCTGAACTCGCCCGCGCACTTCGCCGAGCGGTTCGGGCTGATCGTGATCATCGCGCTCGGGGAGTCGATCGTCGCGATCGGCATCGGGATCGGGGCGCTGCCGATGTCGTGGCCGGTCACCGGGGCGGCCGTGTGCGGGCTCGCGCTGGCCGCGGGGATGTGGTGGACGTACTTCGACGTCGTCGCGCGCGTGTCCGAGCACCGGCTGACGCGGGCGACCGGGCGCGAGCGCGCGAAGCTCGCCACCGACTCCTACACGTTCCTGCACCTGCCGCTGATCGCCGGCATCGTGCTGGTCGCCCTCGGCCTGAAGAAGGCGCTCCTCTACGTCGCCGACACCGAGCACCACGCACCCGGCGAAGCGCTGCACGGCGTGCCGGCCTGGACGTTGACCGGCGGGCTCGCGCTCTACCTGATCGCGTTGAGCTCCCTGCGCAAGCGCAACCTCGGCAGCTGGAACCATCAGCGCCTCGTCATCGCGGTCCTGCTGGTCGCGGCGACGCCGTTGCTGGAACACGTGCCCGCTGCCGTGCTGGTGCTGATCGTCGCCGCGGTCGTGCTCGCGCTCATCGCCTTCGAACGCCTGCAGTTCGCGGAGTGGCGCAAGCAGGTGCACGCCGAGCACTCATGACGACTCGAGCAGCTCCGGGCCGACGACCGAAAGGAGCTGCAGCTTCTCGGCGTCCTCGGTGCCGGGCGTGGCCGTGAACACCAGCAGCACCTGCGCGAGGTCGTCGGTGAACAGCAATTGGCAGTCGAGGTCGATCTCGCCCAGGTTCGGGTGGACGATCGTCTTGCGCCGCTCCGACGGCACCCCGACCTCGTGCGCGTCCCACAGCTCGGCGAACTCCGCGCTCTTCGCCCGGACCAGCCGCGCGAGCTCGGTGGCCCGGGCGTCGGTGCCGCTCGCGGTCCGGAGGTTCGCCACCAGGAACCGGGCGTGCCGCGGGCGGTAGGCCGCCGGGTAGATCAGCTGCTCGTCCGGGTTGGTGAACCAGCGGTAGACGGCGCTGCGCGCGGGCCCGGTGTAGCCGGTCTCGTCGCCGAGCAGCGCCTTGGCCGGCTGGTTCTGCACGAGCGTCTCGCCGAGGTTCGACATCACCTGGGCGGGGGTGTCGTGCAGCCGGTCCAGCACGCGCATCAACGGCCGGCTGACGTGGTCGCTGCGCGAAACCCGCGTCGGCGCAGTGTGGCCGGCGAGGCGGAACAGGTGGTCGCGCTCGTCGAGCGAGAGGCGCAGGCCGCGCGCGATGGCGACGAGCATCTGCTCCGACGGCCGCGGCCCGCGCTGCTGCTCCAGCCGCGTGTAGTAGTCGGTGGACATGCCCGAGAGCGTCGCGACCTCCTCGCGGCGCAGGCCTGCGGTACGGCGACGCTGCCCCGGCGGCAGCCCGACGTCCTCCGGGCTCAGTGCCTCACGACGGCGGCGCAGGAAGTCGGCGAGTTCGAGTCGGTCCACACCCTCGATTATCGGCGCTTCCGCCGGGCGTGCCAGGGATCGCCGATCCCCCGTTCGACGCGCTCTGCCACGGCCCGCCCGTCGCGGCGACGCTGAGCGCATGACCAATTCACTCTCCGGCCGCACCTTCGTCGTCACCGGTGCCGCAGGCGGCCTCGGTGCCATCACCGCCCGCGACCTGGCCGCTCGCGGCGCGCACGTCGTGCTCGCCGTGCGCGACCCCGCCCGCGTCACGCCGCCGCCCGGCGACACCGAGGTCCGCCGCCTCGACCTCGCCGACCTGGCTTCGGTGCGCGCGTTCGCCGACGGCTGGTCCGGCGACCTCGACGTGCTCGTCAACAACGCGGGCGTGATGGCCGTGCCGTACGGCAAGTCCGTCGACGGCTTCGAGACGCACATGGCCGTCAACCACTTCGGGCCCTTCGCGCTGACGAACCTGCTGCTGCCGCACCTGACCGGACGGGTCGTGACCGTGGCGTCCGGCCTGTCCCGGACGGGCAAGATCGAGCTGGACGACCTGAACTGGGACCGCCGCCGCTACTCGCCGATGCGCGCCTACGGCCAGTCGAAGCTGGCGAACCTGCTGTTCACGCTCGAGCTGCAGCGCCGGCTCACCGAGGCCGGCAGCAAGGTGCTGGCGGTCGCGGCGCACCCGGGTGTCGCGCGGACCGGGCTCGACCGGCACGCCGGCGGCGTCCAGGCGGTGGTGGTCAAGGCGCTCTACCCGCTGATCACGCAGAAGAAGACGGAGTACGGCGCGCTGCCCACGCTCTTCGCCGCGACCGAGGACGTCCCGGGCAACGCCTACCTCGGCCCGGGCGGGCGATCCGGTGAGACGCCGAAGCCGGCCCGGCGGCGGCCCGCGGACAGCGACGCGGCCGTCGCGCGCACCCTCTGGGACGTCTCGGCCCGGCTGACTCACTCGTAAGTGACCCCGCACTGGCGCCGAGCCGCATCCCACGTTAACCTACTCACGAGTAGGTAACGGGATGGAGGGCCACATGGCTGCGCCAAGGAAACGGGACGCGATGGGCTGGGGCCTTTCGGCGCTGACCCGGCTGGCCGGGAGCAAGGTCGTGGATCGGGCCGGGCTGCGCAAGCCCATCGAAGGCCTGGTCACGGCGGGGACGCGCAACGGCTTCCGCGCCGCCGGCGCGGCGACCCGGTCGTTCACGTCGGTGCGGAAGCTGGGCAAGCCCGCCCGGCTCGCGCCGACGTCCGACACCGGGCTGTTCGACCTCACGCCGAGCGAGGACCAGCAGCTCATCGTCGAGACCGTGACGGAGTTCGCCGCCGAGCAGCTGCGCCCGGCCGCCGCGGACGCCGACGCCAAGCTCGAAGCCCCGGAAGGCCTGCTGAGCCGGGCCGCCGAGCTGGGCATCAGCCTGGTCGGCATCCCCGAGGAGCTGGGCGGCGTCGGCACCGAACGCTCGGTCGTCACCAACGCGCTGGTCGCGGAGGCCCTCGCGCACGGCGATCTGGGGCTCGCGGTCGCGGTGCTCGCGCCGTCCGCGGTCAGCACCGCGCTGGTCAGCTGGGGCGACGAGCAGCAGCAGGCGGACTACCTGCCCGCGTTCGTCGGCGAGAACGTGCCCGCCGCGGCGCTCGCGCTGCAGGAGCAGCGGGCGCTGTACGACCCGTTCAAGCCCGCGACGAAGGCTCGCCGCACCCCCAAGGGCTACCAGCTCGACGGCGTGAAGTCGCTGGTCCCGCGCGCGGCGCAGGCGGAGCTGTTCATCGTCTCGGCCGACCTCGAAGGCCGCGGCCCGGCGCTGTTCCTCGTCGAGTCGTCGAACGCGGGCGTGACCATCGAGGCCGAGCCGGCGATGGGCCTGCGCGGCGCCGCGACCGGCAAGCTGCACCTTTCGAGCGTCGCACTGCCGGCGGGCGCGCTGCTCGGCGGCGGCAAGCTCGACGTCTTCA
This sequence comes from Amycolatopsis sp. NBC_01286, assembly GCF_035982555.1. Classification (NCBI taxonomy): domain Bacteria; kingdom Bacillati; phylum Actinomycetota; class Actinomycetes; order Pseudonocardiales; family Pseudonocardiaceae; genus Amycolatopsis; species Amycolatopsis sp. NBC_01286. The sequence continues at coordinate 3,931,211 of NZ_CP108428.1, read as the reverse complement.
CCGAGCTCGTCCGGCTCTCGCGGCTGGGCTGGGCGGCGCTGGCCACCGGCACCGCGAAGGCCGTCCTCGACTACGTCGTGCCCTACGTCAACGACCGGACGGCGTTCGGCGAGCCGATCAGCCACCGGCAGGCCGTGGCGTTCTCGGTCGCCGACATCGCGATCGAGCTGGAGGGGCTGCGGCTGGTCACGCTGCGCGCCGCGTCCCGGGCCGAGCAGGGCAAGTCCTACGCCCGCGAGGTCGCGCTGGCCCGGAAGCTGGCCGTGGACAAGGGCATGCAGATCGGCAACGCGGGCGTGCAGCTGCTCGGCGGGCACGGCTTCGTCAAGGAGCACCCGGTCGAGCGCTGGTACCGGGACCTGCGGGCCATCGGCGTCATGGAAGGCGCCGTCCTTCTTTAGGAAAGGGCTTTGAACCGATGATCAACCTGGAAGCTCCCAAGAAGGCCGGCGCGCTGATCAACCAGGCGTACCAGGCCGCGGCCGAGGTGTTCCGGCCGATCTCGCGCAAGTACGACCGCGCGGAGCACACCTACCCCGCCGAGCTGGACATGTTCGCGGCGCTGCTGGACGGCTTGAACTCGTCCGGCGAAGGCGGCGCCGGGGCGGCGGGCGTCCGGCGTTCCGGTTCCGACGACGCCAAGAAGGGCAACCGCAACGGCGCCAACCTGAACGTCGTCCTCGGCACGATCGAGATGTGCTGGGGTGACGTCGGCCTGCTGCTGTCGATGCCGCGGCAGGGCCTGGGCAACGCGGCGATCGGCTCGGTCGCGACCGACGAGCAGCTCAAGCGCTTCTCCGGGCTGTGGGCGGCGATGGCGATCACCGAGCCGTCGTGCGGATCGGACTCGGCCGCGATCACGGCGACCGCGCGTCTCGACGGCGACGACTACATCCTCAACGGCGAGAAGATCTTCGTGACGTCGGGCGAGCGCGCGGACGCGGTCGTGGTGTGGGCGACGCTGGACAAGACGAAGGGCCGCGCGGCGATCAAGTCGTTCGTGGTCGAGAAGGGCACGCCGGGCTTCGAGGTGGTGCGCGTCGAGCACAAGCTCGGCATCCGCGCGTCGGACACCGCGGTGCTGCGCTTCGAGAACTGCCGCGTCCCCGCGGAGAACCTCTTGGGCACGCCGGAGATCGACACGGCCAAGGGTTTCGCGGGCGTCATGCAGACGTTCGACAACACCCGCCCGCTGGTGGCGGCGATGGCGATCGGCGTCGCGCGGGCGGCGCTGGAGGAGACGCGCCGGATCCTCACCGACGCGGGCGTGGTCATCGACTACGACCGCCCGGCCCACACCCAGCACGCGGCGGCCGCGGAGTTCCTGCGCCTGGAAGCGGACTACGAGTCGGCGTACCTGCTGACGCTGGAGTCGGCGTGGATGGCGGACAACCGCAAGCCGAACTCGCTGCAGGCGTCGATGGCGAAGGCCAAGGCCGGGCGTTCGGTGGTGGACATCGCGCTGAAGTGCGTCGAGCTGACCGGGGCTTACGGCGAGGAGTCGCTGCTGGAGAAGTGGGCCCGGGACGCGAAGATCCTCGACATCTTCGAGGGGACACAGCAGATTCAGCAGCTCATCGTGGCTCGGCGGGTGCTGGGGAAGACGAGTGCTCAGCTGAAGTAGGTCGCCGACGGTCGGCCTCCGGTACGCTCGCCCGCGGAGGCCGACCTTGACCGAACCTGCCAGGACCGACGACGCCGTGGTGTACGAGCCCGGTGACACCACTCCGATCAAGACGCCCGAGGAGTGGGCCGCCGAGGGGTGGGATTCCGGGCGGCAGAACCCGAAGACCCTCGACGAAGCTCGGGCCGCGCTCGCCGCGCGGATCGCCGCGCACGACTCGTCCGACACCGAAGCCGACTCCGGCGCCTACGACGCGCTGGAGGGCTGACCGTGTACGTCCCCTGGCTCGTCGACGCCGCCCGCAGCACCGGGTACCCCGTCGTCGAGGTCGCCGGGTGGCAGACCCGTGGCCACGGCGGCATGCGCGTCGTCGAAGGGGTCGTCGGGCACCACACCGCCACCGCCGACTCCGCGCCGGGCGACTACCCCTCCCTCGACCTCGTCACCCGCGGCCGCCCCGACCTGGCCGGGCCGCTGTGCAACCTCGGCCTCGGCCGCAGCGGCACGATCTACGTCGTCGCCGCCGGCTGCGCCTACCACGCCGGCGCGTCCCGCTGGCTCGGGTTCCTCGACCTGAACGACGAGTTCCTCGGCATCGAAGCGGAGTCCGCGGGCAACGGCGGCTGGACCGACGCGCAGCGCGACGCCTACCCGAAGCTCGTCGCCGCGCTGCTGCGCTACATGTCCCGCGGGGTCGAGCGCTACGCCGGGCACAAGGACGTCTGCGTGCCACCCGGCCGCAAGATCGACCCGGCCGGCATCGACACCGGCTGGCTCCGCCAGCGCGCCACCACCGGCGCACCCGGCACGACAGGAGTCGAGATCTTGGAACGCATCACGGTCACCCCGCCGGACGCGGGTGCGCACACGGTGCGCGTCTTCCTGTCCGGCAGCCCGGGCTCGGCGATCGTCGTCCGGCCGCGGCTGGGCGACGACGGCTCCGCGAAGCCGATGTGGGTGCCGGGCATCCTCGCGTGGGGTTCGGACCACGCGGGCGTCGGCCACGACCCCGCGCAGCAGCCGGGTTACGACCCGAAGCTGACGTCGCACCGGCGTTACGAGCTGCCGGGCGCGGTGTGGGCGGACGTCAGCTACAGCGCGGCCGAGCCGTTCGACCTCGACCTAGTCGGCTGAGCCGGCGGCGATCCGGTCGTCGAGGAACTCGTCGAGGTAGCGCCACGTCGTGCCGCGCGCCTTGCGGCCGGTCAGGACGCCCAGGTGCCCGCCCGGCGCGGTCTTGAAGCGGACCTCGGGCGCGTTGTCCAGCAGCTCCACCACGCGCTCCACCGACGCCTGGGGCGCGATCGTGTCGTTCTGGCCCGCCACCACCAGTGTCGGGACCTTCACCGTCGACAGCGAGATCACCCGGCCGTTGAGGTCCACCTTGCCCTCCGCCAGGTCGTTGGTGCGGAACAGGCGGTGGTACAGCTGGCCGAACGTGCGGCCCGGGTAGGCGTACATGTTGTCCATGAAGTGGTCCACCGCCTCGATCTGGGCCAGGTAGTCCCGGTCGTCGAGGTTCTTGAGGATCGCGATCGGCTTCGTGATCTCCTTGCTGATGCCCGTCGCCTTGAACACCCGGCTGACCAAATAGGACGGTGCGCCGCCGAACGCGCGGTAGATCGGCGTCAGCAGGTGGCCGCCCGTCAGGTCGACCAGCGGGCGGAACGGGGCGACGATCGGGATCGCCGTGAAATCCACCGGGGAGCCGATCGCCGTGATCGACGCGATCGGCAGGTCCGGCTGGTCGGCGTTCACCAGCAGCGAGAAGATGCCGCCGAGCGACCACGACACCAGGTGTACGGCCTGGCCGCCGTTGTCGGCGCTGACCTTGCGGATCGCGCGCGGCAGCACCTCGTCGATCCAGTGCTCGATGCCCAGGCGCCGGTCGGAGAACGCGACCATGCCGTAGTCGACGAGGTAGGCGTTGCGGCCGGCCTCGACGAGGTGCTCGATGAGGCTGCAGCCGCGGCGCAGGTCGAAGCAGATCGCCGGCGCGGCCAGCGGCGGCACCAGCAGGATCGGCGGCCCCGACACCGGACGGCTGCTGTGCGTCATCCGGTACACCGAGCGGTTCGGGCCCTGGTCGATCAGCACCCGCGGCATCGGGCGGAGATCGGCGACCCCGCCGTGCAGCACCTTGCCGACCACGTTCGACGCCGCGGCGGCCAGCCGTGCGGGCGGTGAAGCCATTCTCTTGCCTCCTGGATGTCCCCCGGGGATTCCAGGCAATCTTGCCAGTGCGGACGCGCGCGGCTCAACATCACCACACCGGCAAGCACCCCGCAAGCACGTCCGATTCGGACAGTCGTTGGGCCGTCCGAGTTACTCCGGGCCCGCCCCGGGAGCGCTCTCCGCGGCCCGCGCTTCGTACGCCGCACGGGCCGGGGAATGGGCCGCTGAAGCCAAAAGCCGATCCGCTTTCAACGTCCGCGCGAGCAGTTCGGCGGCCCGGCGCGGCAGCAGTCCCGTGAGTTTGCCCATAGGACCCAGTGACCGGGGCACGAAGACGTCGAACTTCGGCTTCCGCAGCGCGCCGACGATGGCGTCGGCGACGTCTTCCGGGCTCGCGGACTTGAACAGCTTCGCCTCGCCGAGGCCGCTCGCGAGCTCGGTCCGCACGATCGCGGGCATCACGCAGGAGACGTGCACGCCGGAGCCGTGCAGCTCCAGGTGCACGGCCTCGGACAGCCCGACGACGGCGTGCTTGGTCGCGCAGTACGTCGCCGCGCCCGGAAAGCCCGCTTTGCCGGCGAACGACGCGACGTTGACGATGTGCCCGCTGCGGCGCGGGCGCATCCGCTTCATCGCTTCGCGGGTGCCGTGGATGACGGCGTGCAGGTTGATCTCGAGCTGCCGCCGGGTCGTCGCGTCGCTCTCTTCTTCGAGGCCGGCGAGCGGCATGATCCCGGCGTTGTTGATCAGCACGTCGATGCGGCCGTGGCGGCGTTCGACCTCGTCGAGGAACCCGGTGAAACCGCGGATGTCGGTGACGTCCAGCGGCAGCGCGTCGGCGCCCAGCTCACCGGCCGTTTTCTCGGCCCGGACCTGGTCGAGGTCGCCGATCACCACCTGTGCGCCCAGCCGGGCGAGCGCCGACGCGGTCGCCGCGCCGATCCCCTGCCCGCCGCCGGTGATGACGACGACCTTGCCCGCGAGATTCTCGGCCACGGCGACTCCTTCGTCTGTTGGCAACGCGTCAACAGTGTCGCTCGCCGGCCGCGATCGCGCTACCCCACGCGCTGCTCCAGCACCTGACCGGTCCAGCCGTCGACGTCGAACCGCACGGTCGGCTTGAAGCCCTGGCTCTCGTAGTAGCGCTGCAGGTCGCCGTCGCCGCCGGCCCAGCAGTCGACGCGCACGAGGTCGATGCCGCGGCGCTTGGCCTCGTCGAGCGCGTACTCGACGAGCCGCCCGCCGACGCGCTGCCCGGTGAAGCGCCGGGAGGTGATCAGCAGCCGCACGTACAGCTCACGCTCGTCGACGGCGGGCACGTGCGGATCGTGGTCCTCGGAGACGATCAGCGCACCGGCGGGCCGGCCTTCGACCATCGCGATCCGCAGCCCGGGATCGGCGGCCATGCCCTGGACGCGCTCGACCCGCTTCGGAACGCCGCTCCACGGCTCGGTCCCCCACTGCTTCGAGCTGCCCCGCGCGACCAGCCACTCGACGGCTTCGTCGAAGAAGCGCAGCAGGATGTCGACGTCCCCGGAGTCACCCGATCGGATGACGATGTTGTCCATGCCCCCTGTTTACCGGACCGGGAGCACGCACGTGGGGCCTTCGGCGAAGGCGAGCAGCTCAGCCGACGCCGAGGTGGCGGGAGATCAGCATCTTCTGGACCTCGCTCGTGCCCTCGCCGATCTCCAGGATCTTGGCGTCGCGGTAGAAGCGGCTCACCGGGTACTCGTTCATGAAGCCGTACCCGCCGAAGATCTGCGTTGCGTCGCGGGCGTTGTCCATCGCCGCGTTCGAGGCCACCAGCTTGGCGATCGACGCTTCCTTCTTGAACGGCTCGCCGCGCAGCATCTTCGACGCCGCCTGGTAGTACGCCAGGCGCGCGGTGTGGGTGCGGACCTCCATGTCGGCGATCTTGAACTGGATCGCCTGGTACTCGCCGATGCGCTTGCCGAACGCGACGCGGTCCTTCACGTAACCCAGGCACTCGTCGACGCAGCCCTGCGCCAGGCCCACCGACAGCGCGGCGATCGCGACGCGGCCTTCGTCCAAAATGGACAGGAACTGGGCGTACCCGCGGCCGCGCGTGCCGACCAGGTTCGCCAGCGGGACGTGGACGTCCGAAAAGGACAGTTCGTGCGTGTCCGAGCAGTTCCAGCCGACCTTCGAGTACTTCGGCGCGACCTCGAAGCCCGGCGTGCCCGACGGGATGAGGATCGCCGAGATCTCCTTGCGGCCGTTCTCCATCACGTCCGTCACGGCGGTGACCGTGACGAGGCGGGTGATGTCCGTGCCCGAGTTCGTGATGAACGCCTTGCTGCCGTTGACGACCCAGTCGTCACCGTCCTGACGCGCGCGCGTGCGGGTCGCACCCGCGTCCGAACCGCCACCGGGCTCCGTCAGGCCGAAGCCGCCCAGGGCCGTGCCCTCGCACAGCGACGGCAGCCACTTTTCCTTCTGCTCCTGCGTTCCGAAGCGGTAGATCGGCATCGCGCCGAGGGAAACGCCCGCCTCCAGCGTGATCGCGACCGACGAGTCGACGCGGGCGAGTTCCTCCAAGGCCAGGCACAGCGCGAAGTAGTCGCCGCCCATGCCGCCGAACTCCTCCGCGAAAGGCAGGCCGAACAGGCCCATCTCGCCCATCTTCGCGACGATCTCGTACGGGAACTCTTCCTTCTCGTACAGCGCGCCGATCACCGGCGCCACCTCGGCGTGCGCGAAGTCCTCGACCGTCTTGCGGAGGGACTCGTATTCCTCGTCCAGGCGGAAGTCGATCACTGCTGCTCCTCTTGGGGCGTCACTACGGCAAGGGTTTCGTCGAGCGCGACCTGCTGGCCGGCCCGGACGGGGAGTTCGCTGACGACGCCGTCGATCGGCGCGGTGACCGTGTGCTCCATCTTCATCGCCTCGACGACCAGCAGCGGCGTCCCGGCGCGCACGACGTCACCCGCGGCCACCTTGACGACGAGCACGGTGCCCGGCATCGGGCTGACGACCGGCCCGGCGCCGGCGGCCTCGCCGCGTGACGACAGCACGAATTCCTGCTCCCCGAACGGAAAGCTCTGACCGTCGCGAGCCAGCCACACCGTCCGATCAGGACCGGACGCGTGCCGGTACCGGTGGAACACGCCGCCCTGGCGAACCTCCAGCAGGGACCCGTCACGACGAGCCGAGACGAGCACCGGCGCCGCGTCGTCGACGAAGACGGTCGCCGCGGCAGGCGTGCCCGCCACCCGCACCACGGCCGACGTCTGGCCGGACTTCAGCCGGAACGTCACGCCGCCGGCCGCGCCCATCCGCCAGCCGTCCGGGACGTCCCACGGGTCCACAACGGAACCCGACGGCTGCAGCTCCAGCAGGCGGTCCAACGCGGCCGCGACGAAGAACTCCGCGGGCACCTCCGAGGAGACCAATGTGGACAGACGACGGTCGACCAGTTCGGTGTCGAGACGCCCGGAGCGCACGTCCTCATCCGCCAGCAATCCCCGCAGGAACGCGGTGTTCGTGCCGACGCCCAGCACCGCCGTGTCGGCCAGCGCCCGGTCGAGCCGGTGCAACGCGGCCGCGCGGTCCGGGCCCCAGGCGATGACCTTGGCCAGCATCGGGTCGTAGTTCGAGCCGATCACCGCGCCGGGCGCCAGCCAGGAGTCGACGCGCACGCCGTCGCCGGACGGCTCGTGCACGGCCAGCACCGTGCCGCCGGTCGGGATGAACCCGCGCGCCGGGTCCTCGGCGTACACCCGCGCTTCGACGGCGTGGCCATGCAACGAAACGTCCGACTGCGCGACGGAAAGCCGTTCGCCGGCGGCGACGCGGACCTGCCACTCGACGAGGTCGAGACCGGTGACCAGCTCGGTGACCGGGTGCTCGACCTGCAGCCGGGTGTTCATCTCCATGAAGAAGAACTCGTCCGGGTTGTGCGCCGACATGATGAACTCGACCGTGCCCGCGCCGACGTAGCCGACCGAGCGGGCAGCCTCGGCGGCCGCCGTGCCCATCTTGTCGCGGGTCGCCTCGTCGAGCAGCACCGACGGCGCTTCCTCGATGATCTTCTGGTGCCGCCGCTGCAGGCTGCACTCGCGCTCACCGAGGTGGATGACGTTGCCGAACGTGTCGGCCATGACCTGGATCTCGATGTGCCGCGGGGTCGTGACGAACCGCTCGATCAGCAGGGTGTCGTCCCCGAAGGAACTCTTGGCCTCACGCCGCGCCGACTCGATGGCTTCGTCCAATTCGGACTCAGCGTGCACCAATCGCATGCCCTTGCCGCCACCACCGGCGGACGGCTTGATCAGCAGCGGGTACCCGACGTCGGCCGCGGCCGCGGCGAACCCGCCCGCCGGGATGTCCACATCGGACGCTCCGGGCACGACCGGGACGCCGGCCTTCGACACCGTCGCCTTGGCGCGGATCTTGTCGCCCATGGCGTCGATCGCGGCGACCGGCGGGCCGATGAACACCAGCCCGGCGTCCTCGCACGCCTGCGCGAACGCGGCGTTCTCGGCCAGGAAGCCGTAGCCCGGGTGCACCGCCTGCGCGCCCGACGACACGGCGGCGTCCACAATGGCCGGAATGGACAGGTAACTGCGAGCGGCTTCGGCGGGCCCGATCCGGACGGCGGTGTCCGCCTCGTGGACGTGCCGCGCTTCGGCGTCGGCGTCGCTGTAGACGGCGACGGCGCGGATGCCGAGGTCACGCAGCGTGCGGATGACCCGCACCGCGATCTCGCCACGGTTCGCGACCAACACTGAGTCGAACATGATCACATCCGGAAGACGCCGTAGTTGACATCGGACAAGGGAGCGTTCGCCGCGGTCGAGAGCGCGAGGCCGAGGACCGTGCGGGTGTCGGCCGGGTCGATGACGCCGTCGTCCCACAGCCGCGCGGTGGAGTAGTACGGGCTGCCCTGCGCTTCGTACTGTTCGCGGATCGGGTCCTTGAACGTCTCTTCGTCCTCTGTGGACCATTCGCCGCCGCGCCCCTCGATGGAGTCGCGGCGGACCGTCGAGAGGACCGACGCCGCCTGCTCGCCGCCCATCACCGAGATCCGCGCGTTCGGCCACATCCAGAGGAACCGCGGCGAGTACGCCCGGCCGCACATCGAGTAGTTGCCGGCGCCGAACGAGCCGCCGATCACGACGGTCAGCTTCGGCACCCGCGCGCAGGCCACCGCGGTGACCATCTTCGCGCCGTGCTTGGCGATGCCGCCGGCCTCGTAGGCGCGCCCGACCATGAAGCCGGTGATGTTCTGCAGGAACAGCAGCGGGATCGAGCGCTTGTCGCACAGCTCGATGAAGTGCGCGCCCTTCATCGCGGACTCGGCGAACAGGACGCCGTTGTTCGCGATGATGCCGACCGGGTGGCCGTGGATCCGGGCGAACCCGGTGACCAGCGTCGCGCCGTACTCCTTCTTGAACTCGCCGAACCGGCTGCCGTCGACGATCCGCGCGATCACCTCGCGCACGTCGTACGGCGTGCGCGAGTCGGTCGGCACGACGCCGTAGAGCTCGTTGGGGTCGACGGCCGGCGCTTCGGTCGGGAGGACGTCCCACGGGCGCGGCGTGCGCGGCCCGAGCGTCGAGACGATCGAGCGGACGATCCGCAGCGCGTGCGCGTCGTCGTCGGCTAGATGGTCGGTGACGCCGGACTGGCGCGAGTGGACGTCGCCGCCGCCCAGCTCCTCGGCCGTGACGACCTCGCCGGTCGCGGCCTTCACCAGCGGCGGGCCGCCGAGGAAGATCGTGCCCTGGTTCCGGACGATCACGGCCTCGTCGCTCATCGCCGGGACGTACGCGCCGCCGGCGGTGCAGGAGCCGAGCACCGCGGCGATCTGCGGGATGCCGCGCGCGGACATCGTCGCCTGGTTGTAGAAGATCCGGCCGAAGTGTTCACGATCCGGGAAGACCTCGTCCTGCCGCGGCAGGAACGCGCCGCCGGAGTCCACCAGGTAGACGCACGGCAGGTTGTTGTGCAGCGCGACCTCCTGGGCGCGCAGGTGCTTCTTCACCGTCATCGGGTAGTACGTGCCGCCCTTGACGGTGGCGTCGTTGGCGACGATCACGCACTCGCGGCCGGAGACGCGCCCGATCCCGGTGATGATGCCCGCCGACGGCGCTTCGTCGTCGTACAGTCCGTTCGCGGCCAGCGGCGACAGCTCGAGGAACGGCGAACCCGGGTCCAGCAGCGTGTCGACGCGGTCGCGCGGGAGCAGCTTGCCGCGTTCGACGTGCCGGGTGCGCGACTTCTCCGGGCCGCCGAGGCGGGCGCTCGAGAGGCGTTTGCGGAGGTCTTCGACCAGCTCCGCGTGGGATGTGGCGTTGCGGGCGTAAGCCTCGCTGTCCGGGGCAGCAGACGTCCCCAGAGCCGGCGTGTCCATGGGCTCCCTCGAAGTTAGCGGTCGTTAACCTCCGTCCCGATGTTAGCGACCGCTAACCTGACTGTCCAGTCGCCCGGACGCCGTGAAGGCCACCCCGGACGCACCGGGATGGCCTTCACGACCGGAGGGGACCGGGTTCAGCCGATGGCACCCCGGAGCGGGGCGTAGTAGCCGCCGGACTGGCCGGCCGCCGTCGGGTGGTACGACTCGATGACCGGCCAGGTGAGACTGTGCAGGTAGTCGCCGACCGAGGAGCAGATGTTGTGGCCGGTGAACGCCGACCGGACGTCGACGAACGTCGCGCCCGCCGCCACCGCGCGCGACGCCGTCACCGACGCCAGCGTGTCGGCGCCCGAGTTGATCGCGGTGCGCTTGGTGTCGCTCAGCCCGACCCAGCAGGAGCCGGGCACGGTGTAGAAGCGCGGGTAGGACAGGACGACGAGCCGCGCGCCCGGCGCCTTCGCCTTGATCGCGTTGTAGGTGTTCGTCAGCAGCGCCGGGAGGGTGTTGTTGACGTAGGTCTTCGCGGTGTTGACGCGGTTGGTGCAGTCCGCGTCGCTGCCGAGGGTGCAGGTCTGGATCACGTCGGTGAAGCCGGCGTCGTTGCCGCCCACGGTGACGGTGACCAGGGTCGCGTTGGCGGGGATCGAATTGGCTTGGCTGATGACGTCCGGCGTCTTGGCGCCGGAACAGGCCAGGAACGTGAGCGCCGTGCCGGCGTGGGCGTTGGTCCACAGCTGGGCGTAGGCGTTCGAGCTGCGGTAACAGCTCCCGGAACTGCCGTAGCTGCCGGCCCCGACCCCGGAGGAGTAGGAGTCGCCGAGCGCGGCGTAGACGGCCCCGGCGGCATGAGCGGTGCCCACGACGCCGAGGGTGGACAGGGCGACGGCACCCAGTGCTGTGGTCAGCCGCAGGAGAAAGCGTCGCGCGGTACGGATCGGAACCCCCATGGGCCACTCCTTTGTGACAGAACCGATGGGAAAATCACACCAGGTGAGGCCTTCACAAGGAAGAGCGATTACTCGTAAGTAACCCTCTTGGCCCACTACTTAAGTCAGGTGGGTGGAATTCGCACCGGTCAGCCGTCACCTGCTGCGCGGTTTCCAGGCCTTCACCGAGCGCGTGGCGCCGTCGGGCGCGGCGTTGGCAGCGTGGTCCGGTGGGATCCACCCGCGCTACATCGGCCGCGGAACACCGTGGCCTGCGATCTGCGTCGTAGACGCTCACCAGGGAAGTTAGCGACCGCTAACCGGCCACCCCTAATATGGCCGGATGGCGGCGAACCCGACTCCCCTCGTGAACGGCGAGAAGGCGAACAGACGCGAGCAGATCATGTCCGCGGCCGCCGAGTTGTTCGCCCACCACGGCTTCCACGGCGTCGGCATCGACGACATCGGCGCCGCGGTCGGCATCTCCGGCCCGGCGCTCTACCGCCACTTCCGCAGCAAGGACGCCATCCTCGGCGAGATGCTGAACTCGATCAGCCGCTACCTGCTCGACGGCGGCACCGCGCGGGCGAGCCGGCCCGGCGAACCGGACGACACGCTGAGCGGGCTGGTCCGGTTCCACGTCGATTTCGCGCTCGAGCACCCGGCGCTGATCACCGTCCAGGAGCGCAACCTCGCGAACCTCACCGACACCGACCGCAAGCAGGTGCGCGCGCTGCAGCGGCAGTACGTCGAGGTGTGGGTCCGCGCGATCCGCGACGCGCTGCCGGAGCTGGGCGAACGCCAGGCGCGGTCGGCGGCGCACGCCGTGTTCGGACTGATCAACTCGACGCCGTACAACCGCCATCTCGGTGACGCCGAACTCGCGGAACTGCTCTGCCGCCTCGCGCTGGGTGCGTTGCGCGCGGCCGGATGACCGACCCGGATCAAGGTATCCCCATGAGCGCCGTCGCTGGTGTTTGATGGGGCACGTGGACCCGGACTGGAGCGAGCCGGAACGGCAGCTCGTAGAGAAGGCGCAGCGCGCGTTGACCGCGCTGAGCCTCGGCAACGACGCCGTGGCGCTCGGCGAGCTCGCCCCGACGGCCGCCGAACCGCAGGCCCGCGCGGACGAGACCAAGGACCTGATGCTGCTGTTGTTCGGCGAGTGCAGCGCGATGGTCTCCACCCTGGGCGACGGCGGCAGTGCGCCGGTCAAGGTCCAGGTCTTCGACGAGGACGGCGAAGAGGTCTCGATCGACCAGGCCGACCCGCCGGTGCGGACGGCCGTGCGGACGCTGCTCGCCGAGGTGCACGGCAACACCGAAGCGGCGCAGGAGCAGGTCGAGATCGCCCTGGCCAACGCGGCGCCCGACGAGGTCGACAGCCTGGTGCTGCAGGCCCTGCGCTGGACGATCCGGCTGTCGGTGGAGTGCCTGGACCGCGACCTGCCCGTGGCGCCCTGGATCTCGGAAGCCGTCTCGGACTAGCGCGGCACTTTCACGTGAAAGTGCCGCTTCACGCCGGGCGCAGGGATCGCACGATCGGGGTCAGGTACAGCTCCGCGACGCGACGGCGTTCGACGTCGTCGTCGACCGGCAGCACCGTCTCGGGTGTCAGCACCAGGGAGACCACGATCCGGATGAGCAGCTCGGCCATGCCGTCGATGTCGTCGTCCGGCAGGCTCAGGCGGCCCGCGGCGACCTCCGCGCGGAAGTGCGTCGCGATCCGGGCCCGCGCGGCCGCGAACAGGCCGCCGGCCTGCACCGTCAGGTGCGGCAGGATCAGCTCCGGTTCGGTGCGCAGCAGGCGGTTGAGCAGCCGGTGCCCGCGCAGGTACACCAGGGAGAAGCTCAACCCCTCGATGAGCTTCTCCTCCGGCGTCGGCTGCGCTTCGAGGACGGCGTCGACCTTCGTCAGGAACCGCTTCATCTCCCGCAGGATCAGCGCGTTGAGCAGCTGGTCCTTCTTCGGGAAGTAGCGGTAGATCGTCACGCGCGAGAGCCCGACGCGGCGCGCGACGTCGTCCACGGTGAACCGGCGCAGCCCGAAGTCCTCGGCCTGGGTCAGGGCCGCGCCCATGATCCGCTCGGACGTCTCGTCACCGGGCAGCTCGGCGTCGAGCGCGTGCTGCAGGAGGTTGCGCATGGGGCAACCCTAGGCTGCTTTACAACTTGACGGAACTTGTTTCATGCGTTCTCCTGTTTCAGGACACGGGGAGGCACGCATGGGTGATCGGGAAGCGACGGCCGAGAGGCTGCTCAAGTCGAGCGCCCGGCTCTCCTACGACCCGGACGTCGACGTCCACTGGGCCGCGCCGCTCAACGAGGACCAGTTCTTCATCCCCGAACGGCTGGTTTCGCTGTACGGCACGCCGTTGTGGGACACGCTGACGCGCGCGCAACGGATCGAGCTGTCGCGCCAAGAGCTGGTCAACACCGTCAGCGTCGGCATCTGGTTCGAGATCATCCTGATGCAGATGCTGCTGCGCGCGTCCTACCGGCAGGACCCGACGACGCGGCACGTGCACTACGCGCTGACCGAGGTCGCCGACGAATGCCGCCACTCCACGATGTTCGCGACGCTGATCGAGCGCGTCGGCGGCCGGCCCTACCGCAACAACCGCTGGCTGCAACGGTCCGCGCAGGCGCTGCCGCTGATCCTGCACGGGCCCGCGATGTGGGTGGCCACGCTGATCGGCGAGGAGATCTTCGACGCGCTGCAGCGCGAGCACCTCGACGACGAGTCGGTGCAGCCGGTGGTGCGCGCGGTGATGCGGATCCACGTCACCGAAGAGGCGCGGCACGTCCGCTACGCGCGTGACGACCTGGTCCGTTCGCTGGCCGGCGCGCCGTGGTGGCGCAAGGAGTTCACGCGCGTTGTCGTTGCCGCGGGCGCGTTGCTGATGTCGCGGCTGCTGTCCCGGCCGCGGCAGTACCAGCGCGCCGGGCTCGACCCCGCGGTGGCCGTCGCGGCGGCGCGGTCGAGCGCGCACCGGCGGGAGACGCTCTCCTTCGGCGCCCGGAAACTGGTGCGGTTCCTGCGGGAGAACGACCTGATCGGCGGGCCGAGCGCGGTGCTCTGGCGCCGCGCCGGGATGCTCTAGGAGGGAAAGCCATGGCACTCAAGGATCTTCTCGTCGCGGGCACCGGCCGCTTGGCGGACCGGATCAGCACGGCGGGCGACGAAGCGGGCGAACGCGCCGACGACGTCGCGTGGCGGGTGGCGAAGCTGTCCGACAAGGCGGCCGAGCGCCTCGGTGACGTCGCGGCCGGCGCGTCCCGCCGGGTCGCGAACCGCTTGGTGCGGCTGGGCGAACGGGTCGCGGGCCGCTAACCCAGCAACGCCTTCACCAACGCGGCGATCTGCTCGGTCTCGATGAGGAACGAGTCGTGGCCGTACGGCGACGTCACCACCGCAGGCTCCGTCGTGCCCTTGATCCCGGCCGCGATCTCCGCCGACTGGTAGAACGGATAAAGCCGGTCGCTGTCCACCCCGCCGATCACCGCGCGAGCCGTCACGCGCCCGAGGGCCGCCGCGACGCCGCCGCGGTCGCGGCCGACGTCGTGGGTGTTCATCGACTCCGTCAGGACCAGGTAGCTGTTCGCGTCGAACCGGCCGGCCAGCTTCTCGGCGTGATGGTCCAAATAGGACTCGACGGCGAACCGCCCGCCCCGCAACGGATCCTCGCCGTTCTGGTAGTTCCGGCCGAACCGGTCGGCCAGCTCCGGCTCGCTGCGGTAGGTCACGTGCGCGATCCGGCGCGCGACGCCGAGGCCGCGGTACGGCCCGGCCGGCGCCGAGTAGTAGTCACCGCCGTGCCAGTCCGGGTCGGCGCGGATCGCGTGCAGCTGCGGGGCCGCCCAGGCGATCTGTTCGGCCGACGCGCGCGCCGTCGACGCCAGGACCAGCACCGTCGCCACCCGAGAGGGCAGCGATACCGCCCACTCGAGCGCGCGCATCCCGCCCATCGACCCGCCGACGACGGCCGCCCAGCGCGTGATCCCGAGCGCGTCGGCCAGCACGGCCTCGGTCGCGATCTGGTCCCGGACCGTCACGACCGGGAAGCGGCTGCCCCACGGCGTCCCGTCCGGATCGGGTGACGACGGCCCGGTCGAGCCCTGGCAGCCGCCGAGCACGTTCGGGACCACGACGAAGAACTCCGTGGTGTCCAAGGCTTTCCCGGGCCCGATCAGGCCGTCCCACCAGCCCGCGCTGGGGTGGCCGG
Organism: Amycolatopsis sp. NBC_01286; assembly: GCF_035982555.1. Lineage (NCBI taxonomy): Bacteria > Bacillati > Actinomycetota > Actinomycetes > Pseudonocardiales > Pseudonocardiaceae > Amycolatopsis > Amycolatopsis sp. NBC_01286. Next base: position 3,915,879 of record NZ_CP108428.1, on the reverse strand, counting down.
GCTCGGCCGGCCCGGCGGCGTGGCTGTCGCCGGTCAGCGCGTGCTCGACGAGGATCGCGTTGGAGGCGTCGGAGTTCAGCGTCCCCCAAGTCTCGTAAGCCAGGGTGTACCCGGGCAGCGCGCCACCGGCCTCGAGCGTGAGCTCGGGGCCGGTGACGAACTGCCTGCGGCCTGGCGGATCACCGATCCGCCAGGCCCCGGTGACGGGCTCAGCCGTCACAGATCCGCCTTGGCCGCCCGGAATCCGGCCTCCAGGTCGGCCTTGAGGTCCTCGATGCCCTCCAGCCCGACGGCGAGCCGGACCAGGCCCGGCGTCACGCCGCTGGCCAGCTGCTCCTCCGGCGAAAGCTGGCTGTGCGTGGTCGACGCCGGGTGCACGATCAGGCTGCGGACGTCGCCGATGTTCACCAGCTGGCTGTGCAGTTCGGTGCCGTCGACGAACTTCCGGCCCGCCGCGACGCCGCCGCGCAGGTCGAACGACAGGACCGCGCCCGCGCCGCGCGGCAGGTACTTCTGCGCCGCGGAGTAGAACGGGCTGGACGGCAGGCCCGCGTAGTAGACCTTCTCGACCTCGTCGCGCTGCTCGAGCCACTCGGCGAGCGCCTGCGCGTTCGACACGTGCCGCTCGATGCGCAGCGACAGCGTCTCGATGCCCTGCAGGATCAGGAAGCTGTTCAGCGGCGAGATCGCCGCGCCGGTGTCGCGCAGGATCTGGACGCGCGCCTTGGCCGCGTACGCGCCCGGGCCGAGCGCCTCCCAGTACTTGAGACCGTGGTAGCTCGGGTCCGGCTCGTTGAAGCCCGGGAACTTCGCCGCGTCCTTGCCGAAGTCGAACGTGCCGCCGTCGACCAGCACGCCGGCGACCGTGGTGCCGTGGCCACCGAGGTACTTCGTCGCCGAGTGGACGACGATGTCGGCGCCGTGCTCGATCGGGCGCAGCAGGAACGGCGTCGGCACGGTGTTGTCGACGACCAGCGGGACACCGGCCTCGTGCGCGGTGGTGGCGACCCCGCGGATGTCGAGGACGTTGCTGCCCGGGTTGGCCAGCGTCTCGGCGAAGAACAGCTTGGTGTTCGGGCGGACGGCGGCGCGCCACTGCTCGAGGTCGTCCTGGTCCTCGACGAACGAGACCTCGATGCCCAGCTTCGGCAGCGTGTAGTGGAAGAGGTTGTAGGTGCCGCCGTAGAGCGACGGACTGGAGACGAAGTGGTCGCCCGCGTTGGCCAGGTTGAGGATCGCCGCGGTGGTGGCGGCCGAGCCGGACGCGAACGCGAGCGCCGCGACGCCGCCTTCGAGCGCGGCGACCCGCTGCTCCAGGACGTCCTGGGTCGGGTTCATGATCCGCGTGTAGATGTTGCCCGGCTCGGCCAGGCTGAACAGGTCGGCGCCGTGCTGGCTGTCGCGGAAGACGTACGACGTCGTCTGATAGATCGGCGTCGCCCGCGCGCCCGTCGCCGGATCCGGCGCGGCGCCCGCGTGGATCTGCGTGGTCTCGAAGGACCACGCCGAGGTGTCGTCCGCGCTCATCGGTTCTCCTTGCGGCTCAAGGGGGTGCTGGAGGGCTGCTTGTCCGAAGCTACTTCGGCCGAACGGAGTACCCAACCGTTCCCACGTCCTGGGAGACAGGCTACCCGGGGTTGTCGCCGAGAATTATCTTGCGAGTCGAATCTCTTTGTATCTAAGATACTTTCTACAGGGAGACTTCACGGGAGGTTGTCATGGCGGAACGGACACAGGTGCTGGTCGTGGGGGCCGGGCTCGGCGGGCTGTCGTCGTCGATGTTCCTGGCGCAGGCAGGAGTGGACGTGCTGACGGTCGAACGGCATACCGGAACGTCGGTCCACTCGCGAGCGTCCGGGCAGAACTGGCGCACGATGGAGCTGTTCCACTGGGCGGGCATCGACGACGACGTGCTGCACGCGAGCCCGCGGGCGTCGCAGGGCCTGCGGATCACGGTCGCGACCAGCCTGGCCGGGCAGGTCTTCCACCGGCTCGTGGAGGACGGCAGCGAGTTCGACGTCTCGGCCACGACCACGATGCCGCACGGCATGGCCGGGCAGGACGTCGTCGAGCCGATCCTGCTGGCGGCCGCGGAGAAGGCGGGCGCGCGCGTCCGGTTCCGGACCGAACTGATCGAGTTGGAGCAGGACGACGACGGCGTCACCGCGACGCTGCGGCACCGCGACTCCGGCGAGGAGACGGTGGTGCGCGCGGATTACGTCGTCGCGGCCGACGGCGGGCGCAGCGGGATCCGGCAGCTGCTGGGCATCCCGACCGAGGGGCTGGACGGGCTCAGCCACTGCCTGGGCGTGGTGTTCGACGCCGACCTCGGCGACCGCGTCAAGGCGGGCGTGACGGATCTCTTCTACCTGCAGAACCCGGAGTTCACCGCCGGGCTGTCGAACACCGACGTCGCCGGCCGGTACGTCTTCGCCCCGGACTACCACCCGGAGCGCGGCGAGAGCCCGGACGACTTCGGCCACGACCGGCTGGTCGCGATGATCCGCACCGCCACCGACCTGCCCGAGCTCGACCCGAAGATCGTCTGGACGGGCTCGTGGGAGATCGCCGCGCGGATCGCGGAGCGGTTCCGCGCCGGCCGCGTCTTCCTGGCCGGCGACGCGGCGAAGGTGACCCCGCCGTCGGGCGGCCAGGGCGGCAACACCGCGGTCGGCGACGGCGCGGACATCGCGTGGAAGCTCGCGTCGGTCCTCCGCGGCGACGCGGGCGACGCGCTGCTGGACACCTACGAGGCCGAGCGGAAGCCGATCGCGCGGATGATTGTCGACATGTCGCTGCACAACCTGAAGCAGCGCATGCACCCCGACCTGGACGTCTCCGGCTTGACGAAGGCCGAGGACCCCCTGGCGGCGGTCCTCGGCTTCCGCTACCGCTCGACGGCGGTGCTCGCGGAGGAGCCGGACGACGGCGCACGCGTCGAAGACGTCCACGCGCCGACCGGACGTCCCGGGTTCCGCGCGCCGGGCATGACGTCCACAGTGGACTTGTTAGGTCATTCGTGGGTCCTGCTGTGCGCGGGTGACGGCTCACGCTGGACGACCGCCGCTTCCGGCATCGGACTGGCTTGCCACGCGATCGAGGGCGAGGAGTTCGCGGCGAAGTACGGGCTGGCCCCGGGAGGCGCGTCCCTGATCCGCCCGGACGGCATCGTCGCGTGGCGCGCGAAGGAACCGGTCGACGACCCGGCGGCCGAGCTGAAGCGGGTCCTGGACGCGGTCCTGTCGCGTCAGCCGGTCTGCCGCGGCTTGTCGTGAGTGTTCAGGGCGGTTAGAACCGCCCTGAACACTCACGACCGGGCCAGCACCCAGTGGAAGGTCGCTTCGCCTTCGGGCTCGTGGATCGTCACGGGCTCGTCCGCGACCAGCGTGAAACCGGCGGCTTCGAGGAGCCGCCGGTTTTCCGCCGGGGCGTGGCTGCTGAAGAACATCGGCGTGCCGAGCCAGTCGGCTTCGACGCCGTTCGCCTCGCTGCAGCCGAGCGCGGCCAGGAACCAGCCACCGGGCCGCAGCCAGCCGGCGATCCGCTTGAAGAGGTCGCCCTGCTCCTCGCGGGGTACGTGCAGCACCGAGTAGAACGCCGTGACGGCGTCGAAACTCCCGCCCGGGAACGACACCTCCGCCATGTCGCCCTTCTCGAACCGCGCGCCCGGAACGTTCCGGCGCGCGAGATCCAGCTGCGCCGCGGAGACGTCGACGCCGAGGACGTCGTGCCGCTCGGCGAGCGACGCCGTGCACGGCACGCCCGCGCCGCAGCCGAGGTCGAGCACCGCGGCGCCGTCGGCGAGCCGGCCGGTCAGCTCCCGCAGGAACCGCAGCCGCGGGTCGTCGGTGATGCGCGCGCTCCACTCGAGGTAGCGCTCCGCCGAGCTGTCGTAGCCGGATTCGACGATCCGCCGGGGTTCGCTCACCCTGCCGACCCTAGCGAGCCGGGCGATCCGTTTTCGGCCAGAATGAGGCCGTGGTGTCGGTGCGCAGCGTGGTCGACCGGGTGGGGCCGACGCTGCTCCACGCGCTCCAGGTGCCCGACGACTCGCCCGCCGTCGCCGACGTCGTGATCGCCGAGCCCGGCGGGGGTCTCACCCTCGCCGCCGGGGATCTGGTGCTCGGGGTGGCCACCACCGGGCCCGAAGATGCCGCCGAGCTGGTGAAACAGAGCGCCGAACAGGGTGCGGCCGCCGTACTGCTCAAGCCGCCCGTCGCCGGGAAAACCCAAGTGAAACGGGCCGCGAAAGCCGCCGGGATCGCGTTGATCCAGGTGCACGCGGCGACGTCGTGGGCGCAGCTCGTGTGGCTGCTGCGGACCGTCCTCGACGCGCTCGCCGACGAGTCCGAGAACCTCGAGAACGACACCGGCTCCGGCGACCTGTTCCGGCTCGCCGACGCCGTCGCGTCCGTTGTGGACGCTCCGGTGACCATCGAGGACACCAACTCGCGCGTGCTCGCCTACTCCGCCCGCCAGGACCTCACCGACCCCGCGCGCGTCGCCACGATCATGGGCCGGCGCATCCCGGACGACGTCCTCGCGCGGTTCCGCTCGCGCGGCGTGTTCCGGGAGCTGTCGCGCGGGCGGCAGACGATCTTCGTGCCGGCCCAGCGCGACGGCACGCTGCCGCGGCTGATCGTGCCGATCCGGATGGGCGGGGAGCTGCTCGGCTCGATGTGGGCGGTGGTCGCCGGGCCGGTGTCCGACGAGCGCGCGGCCGCCTTCGCCGACGCCGCCCCGGTCGTCGCCCTGCACCTGCTGCGCCGCCGGGCTTACACGGACGCGCAGCGCCGCGCGTCGGCCGAGCTGCTGCGCGGTGTGCTCGAAGGCCGGGCCAACCCGCGCAAGGCGATGGCCGAGCTGGACCTGTCCGACGAGCCGCACCGCGTGGTCGTCATCGAGGTCACCGGCGGCGACGGCCGCGACGCCGAAGGCCTGCGGCTCGCGTTGCTGGAACGGCTTTCCCAGGGCATCGGCCGCCGTCCGGTGGCGACCGAGCTGGGCGGCCTGCTCTACGCCGTGGTCCCGGACCGCGCCGGCTCCGGTGGCTGGGCCGAGCTGCGCGACGCGCTCGCGACGCAGCCGGCGTCCCGGCGCGGCGGCGCCCCGCGGGCCGCGGCCGGTTCGCCCGGCGAGATCGGCGACCTGTCGACGTCGCGCGCCCAAGCCGACGAAGCCCTCGGTCTGCTGCGCGCGGAAATCCTCGACGAGCGCGTCATCACCTTCGACGAAGCCTGGACGGCGCTGGCGCTGCACCGCGGGGCGACGGCGGCGGTGGCGGCGAAGGTCGCGGAGCTCGGGCCGCTCGGCGCGCTGCGCGTCCACGACGAGACGAGCAAAGCCGGGTACACCGACACGCTCTACGAGTGGCTGCGGCACCCCGGCGACCCGCGCGCGGCGGCGCGCGAGCTGCGGATCCACCCCAACACCCTGCGGTACCGGATGCGGAAGCTGCTGGAGCTGGTCCCGCTGGACCTCGACGACCCCGACGTCCGGCTCGCGCTGATCACCCAGCTGGTGGCGTTGCGCTGGAGCTGAGCCGATCGGCCCAACACGTCACCCATGCACTACTCCGCATGGATCGCGCCGATCGTACGGATTGTCCTTTCCCACCGAAAGAAGGTGGATTCTCGCGATTGTCCGGCGCATTTTCGCTGCACCACCCGCGGTAGCCGGGTCGTCGCAGAGGAGTGTCCATGAGTTTTCGCAGGGCCCTGAAGCTGGGCGCGGTGTCCGCGCTCTCCCTGGTTTCCCTGGCCGTCCCGGGCGCCACTGCCGGGAGCGCCGTCGCGGCGCCGAGCGGCGACTGCTTCACGCCCACGCAGTCCGCGGACCGCAGCAAGGACGGCCACGCCGACAGCCTGTCGCCGGCCGAAGCCGCCCGCGTCGAAGCCGACATGCAGAGCAAGCTGGCCGGCAAGCGCGCCGCGCTGGCGCCCGCGGCGACGTCGATCCCGGTGTACTTCCACGTGATCACCAGCGGCTCGACCGGCAACCTGCCGGCCGCCACGATCACCAAGCAGATCTCGGTGCTCAACAGCGCGTACGGCAGCAAGGGCTTCAGCTTCAGCCTGGTGAGCACGGACTACACGAACAACTCCACCTGGTACAACGGCATCACCGACGGCACGTCCGCCGAGCGCAACATGAAGAACGCGCTGCGCAAGGGCGGCAAGAACGCGCTGAACATCTACACCGCCAACCTCGGTGACGACCTGCTCGGCTGGGCGACGTTCCCGTGGAACTACACCGCGTCGCCGAAGCTCGACGGCGTCGTCATCCTCGACGAGTCCCTCCCGGGCCGCTCGGCGACCAACTACAACGAGGGCGACACGGCGACCCACGAGGTCGGCCACTGGATGGGGCTCTACCACACCTTCCAGGGCGGCTGCTCCGGTTCGGGCGACTACGTCTCCGACACCCCGGCCGAAGCGACCGCGACGTCCGGCTGCCCGGCGAGCAAGAACACCTGCTCGGCGGCGGGCAGCGACCCGATCCACAACTTCATGGACTACAGCTACGACGGTTGCATGTACGAGTTCACCGCGGGCCAGGGCACGCGCATGACCAGCTCCTGGTCGGCCTACCGCGCCTGACGCTCAAAGCCGTGAAGGCCTCCTTACCGGCCATAAGAGCCGGTAAGGAGGCCTTCACGGCTTTCACGGCACCAGCAGCGTCTTTCCCACTGTGGTGCGGGATTGCATGGCCGCGTGGGCTTCGGACGCCTGGGCCAGCGGGAGACGGCGGCCGATCACAGGGGTCAAGCGGCCTTCCGCCGCCTCCGTCAACGCCGACTTCGTGAACGTGCGCATGTCCTCGGGGCCGCCGAGCGAACGGACCAGCGTGACGTCGCGGGCGGCAGCGTCCACTTCGGACTCTTCCGCCCACGAACCGCTCGCCAGGCCGTAGATCGCCATCCGGCCGCCGCGACGCAGCAGGCCGGACGCCGCCGTGCCGATGGCGCCGCCCACTCCGTCGAAGACCACGTCGACCGCACCGGCCGCGGACGTCCAGTCCGGCCGCAGGTAGTCGACGACGACGTCGGCCCCCTGCACCTGGGCCACCTTCGCCGGGCCGCCCGCGGCGCCCACCACCGTCGCACCCGCGGCCTTCGCGAGCTGCACCAGCAGACCGCCGACGCCGCCCGCCGCCGCCTCGACGAGGACCCGGTCGCCGGGCCGTACCCCGGTCGCGTGGATCAGGCCCGTCGCCGTGCGGCCGTCCGCGAGCAGCGCCACCGCCGCGTCGAGGGCCAGGCCTTCCGGCACCGGGAACACCGCCGCCGCGTCCACCGCGACGCGCTCGGCGTACCCGCCGGACCCGCCGGTCGAGGTGACCACCCGCTGCCCGGCGAGGTCCGGGTCCACCCCCGGGCCGACCGCGCTGATCACGCCGCCGACGCCGTTGCCGGGCACGATCGGCAGCTCGGGGCGGAACGGTCCCGGGCCGCCCGCCCGCAGCTGCGTCTCGACGAACGTGATGTTCGCGAACGCCACCTCGACCACCACCTGGCCGTCCCCCGCGACGGGGTCCGGGGCCTCCCCCGGGACGAGCACTTCCGGACCGCCGAACTCCCGCATCCACACCACGCGCATGCCGCACAGGCTGCAACCTCAAGCGCGGTCGAAGTCAATGGCCTGTCGGCTCAGCACCATGAATGCGTCGAACAACTGTCCGCTCAGCACGATGACACCGCCGTCCGGGTGGCTCACCGTGAAGGACACCACCGCACCGTTTCCGGACGCAGACCGACCCAGGAGGCCGACCGTGCGTATCGCCGTTCCCCGTGAGATCAAGAAGCACGAGTACCGGGTCGCGCTGACCCCGGCCGGCGTGCACGAGCTGGTCGGGCGCGGGCACGACGTGTTCGTCGAGACCGGTGCCGGTGTCGGTTCTTCGATCTCCGACGAGGAGTACGTCGCCGCCGGCGCGAAGATCCTCGCCACCGCGGACGAGACCTGGGCCCAGGGCGAGCTCGTGCTCAAGGTCAAGGAGCCGATCGCCGAGGAGTACCCGCGCCTGCGCGCCGACCAGGTGCTGTTCACCTACCTGCACATCGCCGCCGACCGGCCGCTGACCGACGCGCTGCTGGCCGCGGGCACCACCGCGATCGCGTACGAGACCGTCCAGACCGCCAACGGCGCGCTGCCGCTGCTCGCCCCGATGTCCGAGGTCGCGGGCCGGCTGGCCCCGCAGGTCGGCGCGTACTCCCTGATGAAGCCGAGCGGCGGCCGCGGCGTGCTGCCCGGCGGCATCCCCGGCGTGCACCCCGCACGCGTAGTCGTCATCGGCGGCGGCGTAGCCGGCATCAACGCCGCCCGCGTCGCACTGGGCCTCGGCTCGGACGTCGAGATCCTGGACACCAACGTCGACCGCCTGCGCCAGATCGACAACGACTTCGGCGGCCGAATCCGAACAGTGACCTCAACCAGGCTCTCGGTAGAAGAGTCGGTACTGCAGGCGGACATGGTAGTGGGCGCAGTACTGGTCCCAGGAGCAAAAGCACCAAAGCTGGTCTCGAACGAGCTGGTCTCCCGAATGAAGCCAGGCAGCGTCCTAGTCGACATCGCAATCGACCAGGGAGGCTGCTTCGCAGACTCCCGCCCCACAACCCACGACGACCCCACGTACACGGTCCACGAGTCGGTCTTCTACTGCGTGGCAAACATGCCGGGAGCAGTCCCCCGAACCTCAACCTACGGCCTGACGAACGTCACACTGCCGTACGCAGTCCAACTGGCCGACAAGGGCTGGAAGGCAGCACTACAGGCGGACGAGGCCTTGGCAAAGGGCCTGAACACCCAGGCAGGAGCCCTGACGAACGCCCCAGTAGCGGTAGCCCACGACCTCCCGCACACCCCCCTGACCAAAGTCCTAGCCTGACCAAAGAACCAAAGAACCAAAGAAGCGGGCCCCTGTCGCAAGACAGGGGCCCGCTCCGTTGCACAAGGATCAAGCCAAAGTCGAAGCCAAGCCAGCGAACACCAGCCACGCTGGAAGGCGCACGAGAGGCACCGTGGGGGGTCCGGGGGCTCGGCCCCCGGGAGACACAACGAAGTGAGTCGAAGCGAAGCGAAGACATAACGACGGCCCGCTCAACCAACCTGGGGGTCATTGGGAGCGGGCCGCCACTGACAAGCTTAGAGGGCTTCGGAGGACTTTGCTGCACCGGGTCGGCAAGTCTGGCAAATTCTTTATCAACTCGGTCCGGCGGCCCCGCGGGCGCGGGAGCAAACCCTCTGGTCAGACGCTCGCCGCCGCTACCCCCGGTGTCCGGAACCGGTTGCGGAACGTGACGAAGGTCGCTCTCCGCCGATTCGCCCGTTCCGGGCGCACGTCTCGCCCGAGTAGGGCAGGATGCGCCCCATCAGCGGGAACGTAAGGGGACGGTATGCACGACGGCAGTGGCCGGATTGTGGTGCAGAACCTGAGCAAGCAGTTCGGCACGGTGAACGCGGTGCAGAACCTGAGTTTCACGGTCGAGCCGGGCTCGGTGACGGGCTTCCTGGGCCCGAACGGTGCCGGCAAGACGACGACGCTCCGCATGCTGCTCGGGCTGGTGACGCCGACCCAGGGGTCGGCGACGATCAACGGGCGGCCGCACTCGCAGCTGGGGAACCCGGCGCGGGTGGTGGGCTCGGTGCTCGAGAACGAGGGTTTCCACCCGAGCCGGACGGCGCGGAACCACCTGCGCGTCTACGCCGCCGCGATCGGGGTGCCCGACACCCGCGCGGACGAGGTGCTGGGCTTGGTCGGCCTGGGCAGCGCCGCCGACCGGAAGGCGGGCGGGTTCTCGCTCGGCATGCGGCAGCGGCTCGCGCTGGCGACGGCGTTGCTGGGTGACCCGCAGGTGCTGGTGCTCGACGAGCCGACGAACGGCCTGGACCCGGAGGGCATCCTCTGGCTGCGCAACTTCCTGCGCTCCTACGCCCGTGAGCAGCACCGCACGGTCCTCGTGTCGAGCCACCTGCTCAACGAGGTCGAGCAGCTGATCGACCAGGTGGTCATCATCAGCCAGGGCGTGACGCGCTACAACGGGTCGCTGGACCAGCTGCGCAAGGGCCAGCAGTCCCGGGTGCTGGTGCAGCCGGCGGACGCCGCCGCGCTGGTGAAGGCGTTGCAGGAGAACGGCGTCACCCAGGTTTCGCCGACGCCGGACGGCCGGGTCGCGGTCGCCGGGTCGAGCGTCCAGCAGATCGGTGACCTCGCCGCGAAGGCCGGGATCGCCGTCTACGGGATGCAGGAGGAGCACGCCGACCTCGAGCGGATGTTCTTCCAGCTGACCCAGGGCCAGTTCAGCGGTGGCCCCCAGGGTTATCCCCCGCAGCCGCAGTACCAGGGGCCGCCGCCGCCCGGGTACCCGCCGCAGCAGTACCCGCCGCAGGGGCCGCCGTCGGGGCCGCAACAGCAGCAGTACCAACAAGGTCCGCCGCAGGGCTGGGGAGGTCCGCAGCAGTGATGGGTAACCTGATCAAGGCGGAGTTCCGCAAGACGCTCTCGCTGAAGACGTGGTGGGTGCTGCTCATCCCATTGGCGCTGGTGGCGTTCTGGCTGACGTTCGCGTGGGGCAAGATCACCAACGACTTCGCGGACTTCCTGAGCTCGGACAGCGACGCCAGGCAGGTCACCACGTTGATCGGCCTGGACCCGAACCAGGTGCCGGTCGGGCTGCTCGCGCTGGCGCACGGCGTGAACATCGCGCAGCTCGTCCCCGGGCTGTTCGGCATCTTCGCGCTGGCGGGCGAGTATCGCAGCAAGACGATCACGACGACGTTCCTGACCGCGCCGAACCGGATCTCGGCGTTGACCGCGAAGATGCTCACCTACATCGGGTGGGGCGCGATCTACGGCCTGGTCAGCTTCGGCGTCTCGGCGATCGCCGTCATGGTGTCGGTCGACTCGGGCCGCTGGCCGTCGGCGGGCCAGTGGCTGGCCGCGCTCGGCGGGACGGTGCTGGCCGCGGTGCTGGTGACGTTGTTCGGCATCGGGTTCGGCGCGGTGCTGCGCAACGTGCCGCTCGCGGTGGTGCTGTTCCTGGTGTGGTTCCTGATCGTGGAGAACGTCCTGGTGATCCTGCTCTGGGGCCAGACGACCCTGCTGGGCGGGATCCTGCCGAACGGCACCGCGAACGGCATCGTCGGCGGCATCGCCGCGGACGCGTTCGGGTTCAACTCGCTCAACTTGCCCGCCGACGTCAACACCGGCGCGCAGCTGCTGCTGCAGTACACCGCGGCTGCGCCCGGCGTGATCTCGTGGTGGGTGTCGGCGTTGATCTTCTTCGCCTGGACGATGGTCTTCTTCGGCTTCGGCTGGCTGGGCAACCAGAAGCGCGACATCACCTGATCGAGCGATCCCGTGAGGGCCCCTTCCCGACGTCGGGAAGGGGCCCTCACGGCTTTCGGAAATATTCTGTCGGTGGCGGCGCTTAGTGTTGCTACGTGACCATCGCTCCGCCTCGTCCCCGTCAAGAGCTCCCACCTGCCGAGACCGTCGGCTGGGTCCGCAGGCTGTCCGCCGCGGCGTGGGAGCACCGCGCGACAGTCGTGCTGTCGCTGGTCGCCGCCATGTTGAGCGTCGGCGTCCAGGCCGCCAGCCCGCTGCTGGTGCGCGCGGCGGTGGACGACGCGGTGGCGGGGCAGACCGGCGCGCTGCCGGGCATCGCGGTCGTCCTGGTGACGTTGCAGCTGGTCGCGTTCGCGACCGCGTTCCTGCGCCGGTACTTCGGCGGCAAGCTCGCGCTCGACGTCCAGCACGACCTGCGCCAGCGGGTGTTCAACGCGGTGTCGCGCCTCGACGGCGGCAAGCAGGACGCCCTGCGCACCGGCCAGGTCGTCTCGCGCGCGATCTCGGACCTGCAGCTGGTCACCGGGATCCTGATGCAGATCCCGCTGTCGTTCGGCTCGGTGATCTTCGCGCTGCTGTCGTTCGTGGCGATGCTGTGGATGTCCCCGGTGCTGACGCTGATCGCGCTGGTCGTCACGCCCGCGGTCGGCATCGTCGTGACCCGCAGCCGGAAGCGGCTGTTCCCGGCGACGTGGTCGGCGCAGCAGCGCGCGGCGGACGTCGCGCAGCAGGTGGAGGAGACCGTCACCGGCGTCCGCGTCGTGAAGGGCTTCGGCCAGGAGTCGCGCGAGGTCGGCCGGCTGGAGCGCACGGCGCGCAAGCTGTTCGGGGAGCGCCTTCGCGCGGCGAAGCTGTCCGCGGTGCCGACGGCGACCACGGCCGCACTGCCCGCCGCCGGCCAGGTCGCGGTGCTCGGCATCGGCGGTGTCCTGGCGCTCAACGGCTCGATCACGCTCGGCACCTTCCTCGCCTTCGCGACCTACCTCGCCACCCTGATCGGCCCGGCCCGGATGCTGTCCGGCCTGGTCGTGCAGGCCCAGCTGACCCGCGCCGGCGCCGAACGCGTCTACGAGCTGATCGACGCACAGCCGGAGGTCGTCGACGCCGCCGGCGCGCGCCCGCTGCCGGCGGGCCCGCTCGGCATCGAGCTCGACGGCGTCCGGTTCGGCTACACCCGCAGCGAACCGGTGCTCGACGGCCTTTCGGTGACCGCGCACCCGGGCGAGACGCTCGCGCTGGTCGGCACAGCCGGGTCCGGGAAGTCGACGATCTCGCTGCTGCTGCCCCGCTTCTACGACGTGCACGCGGGCGCGATCCGCGTCGGCGGGCTCGACGTCCGGGACGTGCCGCTGCGGCAGCTGCGCCAGGCGATCGGCGTCGTGTTCGAGGAAGCGTTCCTGTTCTCCTCCTCGATCCGCGACAACATCGCCTACGGCCGGCCCGACGCGAGTGACGAGGAGATCGTCGCGGCGGCGCGCGCGGCGGAGGCCGACGAGTTCATCCGCGAGCTGCCGGAGGGCTACGAAACCCTGGTCGGCGAGCGCGGCCTGACCCTGTCGGGCGGCCAGCGGCAGCGGCTCGGGCTGGCGCGGGCGCTGATCACCGACCCGCGGATCCTGGTCCTCGACGACGCGACGTCGGCCATCGACACCGTCACCGAGGCGGCGATCCACGACACGCTGCGCTCGGTCACGGCGAGCCGCACGACCCTGCTGATCGCGCACCGGCGCTCCACCCTCGCGCTGGCCGACCGGATCGCGGTGCTCGACGACGGCCACGTCGTCGACGTCGGCACCGAGACCGAGCTGATGGCGCGCTGCCCGCTGTTCCGCGAGCTGGTCGCGGGCCCGGGTGACGGCGTCGAGGAGAAGGTCCGCTGCGAAGGCCTCGACCGCGGCCCGGCCGGCGTCACCGCGGCGCTCTGGCCGCGTGACGAGGGCAAGGACGAGGTCGACCACCTGGCCGAAGCCGCGCAGCAGCGCCGCGCCAACCCGAACAGCAGCGGGTTCGCGGGCCCGGGCGGTGGCGGTCTCGACCTGCCGCCGACCCCGGAGCTGATCGAAGGCGTCCGCAAGCTGCCCCCGGCCACCGACGAGCCGCGGCTGTCCGATGTGGACGTCACGGCGCCCGACCCGCGGTTCCGGCTGGCCGGGCTGCTGCGGCCGGTCCGCTGGCCGCTCGCGGTGGTGATCGCGCTGGTCGCGGCGGACGCGCTGGCCTCGATCGCGCTGCCGGGGCTCTACCAGTTCGGCGTCGACCACGGCGTCCGCACCGGCGTGGAGTGGGTGATCTGGCTCGCCGCCGGGATCGGCGCCGCGGTGATCGCGGCCGACTGGCTGGTGGTGCTCGCGCAGACCCGGCTGACCTCGCGCGTCGGCGAGACCGTGCTGTACGCGCTGCGCGTCCGCAGCTACGCGCACCTGCAGCGGCTCGGGCTCGACTACTACGAGCGGGAGCTGTCCGGGAAGATCATGACCCGGATGACGACCGACGTCGACGCGCTCTCGACGTTCCTGCAGACCGGGCTGGCCACCGCCGTGGTGAGCGCGCTGACGCTGGCCGGGATCACGGTGGCGCTGCTGGTCACCGACGCCGGGCTGGCGTTGTACGCGCTGGCGATGGTGCCGGTGCTGGCCGTCGCGACGGTGATCTTCCGGCGGGCGGCGTCGAAGGCCTACAACGAGGCCCGCGAGCGGGTCAGCCTGGTCAACGCGGACATGCAGGAGAACATGAGCGGCCTGCGCGTCGCCCAGGCCTACACCCGCGAAGAGCGTTCCGCCGAGGCGTTCGCGTCACGCAGTGACGACTACCGCCGCTCGCGGCTGCGGGCGCAGCGCTACGTGGCGACGTACTTCCCGCTGGTCGCGCTGATGTCCGACCTGGCGACGACCACGGTGCTGGTCGCGGGCGCGAACCGCGTGTCGGCCGGGACCCTGTCGGCCGGTGTGCTGCTCGGGTTCCTGCTGTACCTGCAGCAGTTCTTCTCCCCGATCCAGCAGCTGTCCTCGGTGTTCGACGGCTACCAGCAGGCCCGCGTCGGCCTGAACCGGATCGGCGACCTGCTGCGGACGCCGACGTCCGTCCCGCCGGCGGAACACCCGCTGGCGATCCCGGAGCGGCTGCGCGGTGAGGTCAGCTTCAAGGAGGTCGACTTCGCCTACGCGGGCACGGAGGCGAAGGCGCTGGCGCAGTTCTCGCTGGACGTCGCGGCCGGGGAGACGATCGCGCTGGTCGGCGCCACCGGCGCGGGGAAGTCGACGGCGGTGAAGCTGGTCGCGCGTTTCTACGACGCCACGGGCGGCACGGTCCGGATCGACGGCACCGACGTCCGCGAGTACGAGCTCGCCGGCCTGCGCCACCGGATGGGTGTGGTGCCGCAGGAGGCGCACCTGTTCTCCGGCACGGTGGCGGACAACGTCCGGTACGGCCGCCCGGCGGCGACGGACGCCGAGGTCGAGGCCGCGGTCCGCGCGGTGGGCGCGCTCGACGGCGTCGCGGCGCTGTCGGCCGGGTTCCTGCAGCCGGTGGGCGAGCGCGGGCGGTCGCTGTCGGCGGGGCAGCGTCAGCTGGTGGCGCTGGCCCGGGCGGAGCTGGTGGACCCGGACGTCCTGCTGCTCGACGAGGCGACGGCGGCCCTGGACCCGTCCACGGAGGCCGCGGTCCTGCGCGCGACCGAGCACCTGGCCCGCCGCCGCACGACGTTCGTCGTCGCCCACCGCCTAGCGACGGCGGCCCGCGCCGACCGCATCGTGGTCCTCGACCACGGCCGGATCGTCGAAACCGGAACCCATGAAGAGCTCTTGGCCGCGGAAAGCTACTACGCCCGCCTCTGGTCCCTCGGCTGACCGTGATCGAAGGGTCGACACGCGTGATGGGGAGGTCGACACGCGTGATTGGAGGGTCGACACGCCGGAACGAGGCCGGCCTCGCCGTGTCGACCCTCCAATCACGCGAGTTGGCTCTTCAATCACGCGAGTTGCGGGTCTGATCACACGACTTACGTCGGGAATCACGCGAGTTGCGGGTTCGCCCGCCGGGAAAGGACTCGCCGGGGCCGCCGGGGCGCGGGAGCATGGCGGGATGTTCGAACAACAGCGGGCGCCCGACCGGCAGATCCGTGCCGTGCAGACCGAGACCACCGTCCGGGTCTACCAGGCCTACTCGCCCGCGATCGCCGAGCCGGCGCTGGCGAAGCAGACGTTCGTCGCGCCGTTCAAGCGGGACCGGATGACGTGGATCAAGCCGTCGTTCCGGTGGATGGCCTACCGGTGCGGCTACGGGACCAAGCCCGGGCAGGAGGTCGTACTGGCGATCGACATCACCCGCGACGGCTTCGAGTGGGCCCTGGCCCACGCGGCGCTGAGCCACCCCGGCCGCGACCAGGAGAAAGAAGCCTGGGAAGCACAGGTCAAGACCAGTCCCGTCCGGATCCAGTGGGACCCCGAACGTGACCTCAACCACCAGGCGCAGAACTTCCGGGCGATCCAGGTCGGCCTGAGCGGCGAGGCCGTCGACCGCTACGTCGACGAGTGGATCACCGCCGTCACCGACGTCACGCCGGTGATGCACCGGATCCACCAGCACCTGCGGGACTACGAGCTGCACAAGGCCGTGAAACTCGTCCCGCACGAGCCGCCGTACGAGCTCCCCGAAGACCTCGCGCGGGCCATCGACGCCGACGGCTGAACCCGGGTCAAGGCAGCGCCCGCCACTTCAGCGAACCCAGCCCCCGCGGCCTCGACGTCGGGGCGCACCGCCCAGCGGAACGTCCCCGGCCGGACGTGCACGCCGGCGCCGACCAGCCAGTCCGGCTCATCGGGTTCGACGTGCTCCTGCTCCTCGAAGTCGGCCACGGTCGGCCACACGGCCGCGCACGAATCGCACCGCAGCACAACCGCGCCGGACTCGGTGACCAGCGGCCTGACCAGGCCCTGGTCCCAGAACGACGGACATTCGACCAGCCACATCCACCCAGCAGAACCGGCCGGGGTGAACGGCGGCGGAGCGCTCGGCGACGAGCCCGCCAACCCTGGCGAAAACCCTGTACCCGGTCCACTGCTTAAGGTTCTCTTAGCACATCTTGATCGTGTCAGTGACCGATGCCCTAGTGCGCCACGCCTCACACAGGCCGGTTCCATCACATCGCACTCATCGAGGGGGTTAGCCTGGTAGGCGCATCAACGGATTCAAGATCGAGATCGAGACGGATAGAGGCGAGCCCAAGCCGTGTCCAGCAGCAGCCCTGCGTCACAGTTCGGCCCCAACGAGTGGCTGGTCGAAGAGATGTACGACCAGTTCCTCGCTGACCCATCTTCAGTCGATGCCGCGTGGCACGACTTCTTCGCGGACTTCAAGCCGACGCAGAACGCTCAGACCAAGGCGGACAACGCCCGGCAGCAGCAGGCCGGCGCCAAGCCCGCGACCAACGGACAGGCCACGGCGCCGTCGACGAAGGCGGTGCAGAACGCGGAGTCCGCGGCCAAGCAGACGTCGACGCCCGCCACCACCACCGCGCCCGCCAAGCCGGCTCCGAAGCCCGCCGCGACCGCGGCGAGCGCCTCGAAGACCGCGCCCAAGGCCGCGTCGACCAGCCCGGCCAAGACCGAGGTGAAGCCGCAGGCCAAGGACGAACCGGAGTCGAAGCAGCTCCGCGGCGCCGCGGCGGCGATCGCCAAGAACATGGACGCGTCGCTGTCCGTGCCGACCGCGACCAGCGTGCGCGCGGTCCCGGCGAAGCTGATGGCCGACAACCGCATCGTCATCAACAACCACCTCAAGCGCACCCGCGGTGGCAAGATCTCCTTCACGCACCTCATCGGCTTCGCCATGGTGCGGGCGCTGAAGGACTACCCGAACCTGAACCGGCACTACCAGCAGATCGACGGCAAGCCGTTCGCGATCACGCCGGAGCACGTCAACTTCGGGCTCGCCATCGACATGAAGGGCAAGGACGGTTCCCGCAACCTCGTCGTGGCCTCGGTCAAGAACGTCGGGGACATGTCGTTCCTGCAGTTCTGGCAGGCCTACGAGGACATCGTCAAGAAGGCCCGCAACAACAAGCTGACCGCGGACGACTTCGCCGGCACCACCATCTCGCTGACCAACCCGGGCGGCATCGGCACCAACCACTCGGTGCCGCGCCTGCAGGCCGGCCAGGGCGCGATCATCGGCGTCGGCGCCATGCAGTACCCGGCGGCGTTCGAGGGCACCAGCGAGAAGACGCTGGTCGACCTCGGCATCAGCAAGATCATGACGCTGACCTCGACCTACGACCACCGCATCATCCAGGGTGCGGAGTCCGGCGAGTTCCTCAAGCGCATCCACCAGCTGCTGCTCGGCGAAGACGGCTTCTACGACGACGTCTTCACCAGCCTGCGCCTGCCGTACGAGCCGATCCGCTGGGTCGCCGACATCCCCGAGGGCCCGGTCGACAAGACCGCCCGCGTGATCGAGCTGATCGACGCGTTCCGGATGCGCGGTCACCTGATGGCCGACACGGACCCGCTGAACTACCGCCAGCGCAGCCACGCCGACCTCGACGTGCTGAGCCACGGCCTCACCCTGTGGGACCTGGACCGCGAGTTCCCGGTCGGCGGCTTCGCCGGCCAGGAGCGGATGAAGCTGCGCGACATCCTCGGCGTGCTGCGCAACTCGTACTGCCGCACCGTCGGCATCGAGTACACGCACATCCTCGACCCCGAGGAGCGCCGCTGGATCCAGGAGCGCGTCGAGATCCCGCACGAGAAGCCGGACCCCGCGGTCCAGAAGTACGTGCTCTCGAAGCTGAACGCCGCCGAGGCGTTCGAGACGTTCCTGCAGACCAAGTACGTCGGCCAGAAGCGGTTCAGCCTCGAAGGCGGCGAGACGGCGATCCCGCTGCTCGACACCCTGCTGGACAAGGCCGCCGAGCACGAGCTCGACGAGGTCGTCATCGGCATGCCGCACCGCGGCCGGCTCAACGTGCTGGCCAACATCGTCGGCAAGCCGATCTCGCAGATCTTCCAGGAGTTCGAGGGCAACCTCGACCCGGGCCAGGCGCACGGTTCCGGTGACGTGAAGTACCACCTCGGCGCCGAGGGCAAGTACTTCCGGATGTTCGGCGACGGCGAGACGAAGGTGTCGCTGACGGCGAACCCGTCGCACCTGGAGACCGTGGACCCGGTGCTCGAGGGCATCGTCCGCGCGAAGCAGGACCTCCTGGACAAGGGCGGCGAGGGCTACACCGTGCTGCCGGTCCTGATGCACGGCGACGCGGCCTTCGCGGGCCAGGGCGTCGTCGCCGAGACGCTGAACCTGTCGCTGCTGCGCGGGTACCGCACCGGCGGCACCGTGCACGTGATCGTCAACAACCAGGTCGGCTTCACCACCGCGCCGGAGCACTCGCGCTCCAGCCAGTACGCCACCGACGTCGCGAAGATGATCGGCTCGCCGATCTTCCACGTGAACGGCGACGACCCGGAGGCCGCGCACTGGGTGGCCAAGCTGGCCGTCGAGTACCGGCAGGCGTTCCACAAGGACGTCGTGATCGACCTGATCTGCTACCGCCGCCGCGGGCACAACGAGGGCGACGACCCTTCGATGACGCAGCCGGCGATGTACGACATCATCGACACGAAGCGCTCGGTCCGGAAGGGCTACACCGAGTCGCTGATCGGCCGCGGCGACATCTCCGTCGAGGAGGCCGAGGCCGCGCTGCGCGACTTCTCGAGCCAGCTGGAGCACGTCTTCAACGAGGTCCGCGAGCTGGAGAAGCACCCGGCGAAGGCGAGCCCCTCGGTCGAGGAAGAGCAGCAGGTCCCGGCGAAGGTGACGACGTCGATCAGCAGCGAGACGCTGGAGCACATCGGCGACGCGTTCGTGAACGTGCCCGAGGGCTTCACGCCGCACCCGCGCGTCAAGCCGGTCATGGAGCGCCGCCACAAGATGTCCCGCGAAGGCGACATCGACTGGGCGTTCGGCGAGCTGCTGGCGTTCGGGTCCCTCGCGCTGGAAGGCCGGCTCATCCGGCTGTCCGGCCAGGACTCGCGGCGCGGCACGTTCACCCAGCGGCACTCGGTGTTCATCGACCGCAAGACGGGCCAGGAGTACTCGCCGCTGCAGAACCTGGCCGACGGCCAGGGCCGCGTGATGATCTACGACTCGGCGCTGTCGGAGTACGCGGCCGTCGGTTTCGAGTACGGCTACTCGGTGGCGAACTCCGAGGCGCTCGTGATGTGGGAAGCGCAGTTCGGTGACTTCGTCAACGGCGCGCAGACCGTCATCGACGAGTACATCTCCTCGGGCGAAGCCAAGTGGGGCCAGCGCTCCGACGTCGTGCTGCTGCTGCCGCACGGCCACGAGGGCCAGGGCCCGGACCACACCTCCGGCCGCATCGAGCGCTTCCTGGCGCTGTGCGCCGAAGGCTCGATGACCGTCGCGGTGCCCTCCACCCCGGCGAACTACTTCCACCTGCTGCGCCGGCACGCCCTCGACGGCATCCAGCGCCCGCTGGTCGTCTTCACGCCGAAGTCGATGCTGCGCAACAAGGCCGCGACGTCGGCGACCGGCGACTTCACCGGCCAGTCCCGGTTCATGTCGGTCATCGACGACGTGACGCCGGATCCGGCGAAGGTCCGCAAGGTGCTGCTGACCTCCGGGAAGCTGTACTGGGAGCTGGTGGCGGAGCGGACGAAGCGCGAGGCGGACGACGTCGCGATCGTGCGGATCGAGCAGTACTACCCGCTGCCGAAGAAGAAGCTGCTGGCGGCGCTGGAGCGCTACACCAACGCGACGCAGGTCGCGTGGGTCCAGGAGGAGCCGGAAAACCAGGGTGGGTGGCCGTTCTTCGGCCTGAACCTGCCCCGGAAGTTCCCGGAGGTGCTCTCGGGCCTGCAGGTCGTCTCACGGCGTCCGATGGCGGCGCCGTCGGCCGGCTCGTCGAAGGTGCACGAGGTGGAGCAGAAGGCGCTGATCTCGAAGGCGTTCGACTGACCGCTTGACCACGGCGAAGGCCCCCGCACCACGGTGTGCGGGGGCCTTCGTCGTCGCGAGCGGAGCCGGTCAGACGGTCAGCGACCAGGTGTCGATGCGCCCGGTGTCGGCCGACGCGACGTCCTGGACGCGCAGCGTCCAGGTGCCGTTCGCGGCTTCGCCGGAGACGTTCGCGCTGTAGGTCGTGTTGATGTTGTCGGACGAGTCACTGCCGGAGTTCTTCAGCCGGTACGCGGAACCGTCCGGCGCGACCAGGTCGATCACCAGGTCGCCGACGTAGGTGTGGACGATGTGGACCTCCACCGCCGACGTCGCCGACGCGTTGCGCGCGCAGCCCGAGACGCTCACGCTGCTCGTCACCGCGGCGCCGCGGTCGGGGATGGCGACGTCGGTGCCGTTGGTGACCGTGCCGCAGGTCGGCGGCGGGGTGGTGCCGGTGCCCGTGTAGAGCAGGACGTTCGGCGAGCCCGTGCCCGGGCTGGTCACCTTCCCCGTGGTGCCGTTCGCGACGAGCGCGTCGCGGACCTGCTGCGGCGTCGCACCCGGGTTGGCGGCCAGGTACAGCGCCGCCGCGCCGACGACGTGCGGGGTCGCCATCGACGTCCCGCTGATCGTGTTCGTGGCGGTGGTGCTGCCGATCCACGACGACGTGATGCCGCTGCCCGGCGCGAAGATGTCGAGGCAGGTGCCGATGTTGGAGTAGCTCGCGCGGGCGTCGGTCGACGTCGTCGCACCGACCGTGATGCCCGCCGGGACGCGGCCCGGGGAGCCGTTGCACGCGTTGGCGCCGTTGTCGTTGCCCGCCGCGAGGCCGTAGGTGACGCCCGACGCGATCGAGCGCTGGACGGCGGCGTCCAGCGTGCTCGACGCGCCACCGCCGAGGCTCATGTTAGCCACCGCGGGCTTGATCGCGTTCGCCGTCACCCAGTCGACGCCGGCGATCACGCCCGCCGTCGTGCCGGAGCCGCTGCAGTTCAGCACCCGGACGCCGACCAGCTTGACCTCCTTGGCCAGGCCGTACTGCGCGCCGCCGATGGTGCCGGCGACGTGCGTGCCGTGCCCCTGGCAGTCGGTGGCGTCGCCGTCGTTGTCGACGAAGTCGTAGCCCGACGTCGCGCGCCCGCCGAAGGTGCTGTGCGTCAGGTTGATGCCGGTGTCGATGACGTACGCGCGCACGGTCGACGCCGTGGTGCTGTAGCTGTACTTCTGGTCCAGTGGCAGGTTCCGCTGGTCGACCCGGTCCAAGCCCCACGACGGCGGGTTCAGCTGGTCGGCACTCGCCCGCACGACCCGGCTCTGCTCCACAAAGGACACATCGGGATCGGCCGCGACGCGCTTGGCCTGCGCTTCGGACATCGCGGCGGTGAAGCCGTGCAGGGCCGCCGAGAACGTCCGCTCGACGGTGCCGCCGTGCCGGCCGGTGACGCCCTGGGCCGTGCCGCCCTTGAGCACGACGATGTAGCTGTCCTTGACGGCGTCGGCGCCGCCGGCGCCGGCGATCGTGCCTTCCCGCGCGGTCGCGACGGCGGTGCCGCCCAGGACGGTCACCGCCGAGACCGCTGCCACCACACCGATTCTCCTGAAGATTCCCCGAGAGCTCCGCAAGGTTTCGTCCCTTCTGGGCAGGGGTGAAAGGTGCCCGAACTGTAGGTCGACCCTGGTCAAAATAGAAAGATCGACCTGTTTGTCCGGTTTCGGAACCACTCGAACGGTCCCCTACCAAAGTCGGCCGGAAAACTGCGTCGCCCCGAACCGCGTCCCACGGCATGCTGACGGTCATGCTCATCCGCCGCGAGACACCCGGTGACCAGGCCGCCGTCCACTCGGTGCACGCCGAAGCCTTCCGCCGCGAACCGGGCGTGACTCCCGTCGAAGCCCCGCTCGTCGACGACCTGCGCGCCGACGGGGACCTGATCGGCGCGTTGTCGTTCGTCGCGGTCCGCGACGGCGAGGTCGTCGGGCACGTCTGCTGCAGCCCGGCGCGGCTCGGCGACGACACCGGCGTCTCGGTCGGCCTCGGCCCGCTCGGCGTACGGCCCGCGCACCACCGCGACGGCGTCGGTTCGGCGCTGGTGCACACGGTGCTCGGCGCGGCGGACGCCCTGGGCTACGGCCTCGTCGTGCTGCTCGGCGACCCCGGCTACTACTCGCGCTTCGGGTTCGTCCTCGCGGCGACGCTCGGCGTCACGCCGCCGGAACCGGGCTGGGCCGAGCACTTCCAGGCCCGCCCGCTCGCGGCGTACCGAGCCACGCACCAGGGCGCGTTCACCTACGCGCCGGCCTTTTCCCGCATCTGAACAGGAGCCCCGCACGCATGTACGCACCCCGTTCGTCGGTCGGTGTCCGGATCAACCGCGAGCAGCCGCCGTCCCGGCTGCGTGAGCTGGCGCGGCAGGCCGAGGCCGCCGGGCTCGACGAGCTGTGGCTCGTCGAGGACTGCTTCTGGGCGGCCGGGATCTCGACGGTCGCCACGGCGCTGGAGACGACGTCGACGATCAAGATCGGCATCGGCGTGATGCCGGTGGTGGCGCGCAACCCGGCGATCGCGGCGATGGAGCTCGCGGCGCTGGCGGAGCTGCACCCGGGCCGGCTGATCGCCGGCTTCGGCCACGGCGTGCCGGCGTGGATGAAGCAGATCGGCGCGTACCCGGCGTCCCCGCTCGCGGCGCTGGAGGAGACGCTCGTCGCGGTCCGGCGCCTGCTGGCGGGCGACCGGGTCTCGGTGTCCGGGCGGTACGTCTCGCTGGACGAGGTGGAGCTGGTGTTCCCGCCGGCGTCGCCGCCGCCCCTGGTGGCGGGCGTCCGCCGGCCGAAGTCGCTGGCGATCGCGGGCGCGACGGCGGACGGCACGATCCTCGCCGAGCCGTCCCCGCCGGAGTACGTCCGCTCGGCGCTCGCGGCCATCGCCCCGGGACGCGAGCGGGACGGCGCTCCGGCGAGCCACACGGTGGTGACGTACAACTGGCTGGCCCTGGGCGACCCCGAACGGGCGCGGCTGACGGTGGCCGAGTCGCTGACGCCGGGCGCGCGGGTGCAGGTCCAGGACCTGCCGTTCGCCGACGAGCTGCTGGCGCTGGTGGATTCGGCGTCCACAGTGGACGAACTGGCGGCGGGCCTGCGTCCGGAGTGGATCGAGCAGCTGGCCGTCTGCGGCGACCTGGCCTCGTGCGTCGCCCGCGTCCACGCCCTGCACGAAGCGGGCAGCGGCTCGGTGGTCCTGCTGCCGCTGCCGGAGGAGCCGCCGGAGGAAGGCATCGAGGCGGCCGGCCAGGTGGCGGCCGCCCTGCGTGCCTGACGGCCACCGGTCGTCCACAGCCCGGCCGCAATGTGGACGACCAGGCCGGGCCGAAGCGGATTCCGACCCGCGTCGGACACCCCCCGAAGAGGGCTGGGACCCGGCAAGGTCGGTTCGAGCGTCCGCCTGCCGCGAGAAGACGGGGCTGCCCGCCGGAAAAGGGGTTCGCCGGGCGCGGGCCGCGTGTCAGGATCGGGCCATGCCCGTCGACCCGCACCTCCTGCTGGCCTTCGTCGTCACCACCGTGATCGCGATGGTCGTGCCGGGGCCGGACATGCTGTTCGTCCTCGGCTGCGGCATGCGCGGCGGTCCGCGCGCCGGGCTGCTCGCCACCGCGGGGGTCGCCACCAGCGAGGCGATCCACGTCGCCGTCGCCGCGGCCGGGCTGGCCGCGCTGTTCGCCGCCGTGCCCGTCGCCTTCACCGTCGTGCGGGTCGTCGGTGCCGCTTACCTCATCTACCTCGGCGTCCAGACCATCCGGAAACGCCGGAGCCTCCCCGACGACACCGCACCCAGCACCAAGCGCGCCTACCTCTCCGGGCTGCTGACCAACCTGCTGAACCCGAAGATGGTCACCTTCACCATCGCGTTCCTCCCGCAGTTCGTCGACCCGGCGCTCGGGCGCATCGGGCTGCAGTTCGCGATCCTCGGCGCGATCCTGATCGTGTTCGAGTTCCTCGTCGACGGCGCCGTCGGCGTCCTCGCCGGCCGCATCGGCGGCCGGCTGCGCCGCAAGCGCAAGGCCCGCCGGCGCCTGGAGGTCGCCACCGGCGGCATCTTCATCGGCCTCGGCGTCCGGCTGGCTCTCGACCACTGACCGGGAGGTAGCGCCTGCGCTACCCCGAAGTCGGCGGCCGGCCCCAGGGTGCGGTGCCCGGGCCCCGGCCAGGATTCTCCCCATGACCAGGAACCGGAAAACCACCGC
This sequence comes from Amycolatopsis sp. NBC_01286, assembly GCF_035982555.1. Classification (NCBI taxonomy): domain Bacteria; kingdom Bacillati; phylum Actinomycetota; class Actinomycetes; order Pseudonocardiales; family Pseudonocardiaceae; genus Amycolatopsis; species Amycolatopsis sp. NBC_01286. Next base: position 3,891,343 of record NZ_CP108428.1, on the reverse strand, counting down.
CGTCCTCGCCGTCGCGGCGATCGCGACCGGGACGCTCTTCACCCCGGCGACCGCCGACGCGGCCCAGCCGGACCCCGTCCGCGCACTGCAGCAGGCGGCGCATCCTCTGCGCACCACCGAACCCGGCCGGGACACCGCCGACCTGCGGGCGCTGGGCGCGATGATCGGCGACGCCCAGGTGGCCGGCCTCGGCGAAGCGACCCACGGCTCCCACGAGTTCTTCGCCATGAAGGAGCGGCTCTTCCGCTACCTCGTCGAGGAGAAGGGCTTCACCACCTTCGCCCTCGAAATGAGCTGGTCCGCGGGCCTCGAGATCGACGAGTTCCTCCAGACCGGCACCGGTGACGCGCGCACGGTCGCCAAGGCCGCGCTCGCCGGCTCGCCGTGGGACCGCGAGGAGTTCGTCCACCTCATCGAGTGGATGCGCGACTACAACCGCCACCACCCCGGCCGCACCGTCCACTTCCTCGGCGACGACCTCAGTGCCCCGACCGTGGACGACGAGTTCTTCGGCCGGGTGACCGGCTACGTCCAGCGGACCCACCCCGAGTCGCTGGCCCGGCTGAACGAGCTCTACACCGGCCTGCGCCCGATCGACGACGTCTACGCCTACCTCGCCAAGCCGCTCGCGGAGCGGCAACGGCTCGCGGCCCAAGCTCAGGAAGCTCTCGATCTGGTGCAGAGCTTCGGCGACGACTGGGTGGCGCAGGACGCCCGGTCCATCGCCCAGACCGCGAAGTTCCTCACGATCGACCTCGCCGATCCGGCTTCGGTCGCGACGTCCCAGCGCTTCCGCGACGAGGTGATGGCGGCGAACGTCGTCTGGTGGCAGCGGCACACCGGCGCCAAGATCCTGCTGTCCGCCCACAACGGCCACGTCGGCTACGTCTCCGGCGATCCCGGGCGCTACCCCAAGACGCAGGGCTCGTTCCTGCGCGACACGCTGGGTGCGAACTACGTCGCCACGGGCTTCACCTTCGACCGCGGTTCGTTCCTGTCGCAGGACGAAGCCGGTACCTGGCAGAAGTTCACGGTCGGCGCCGCCGGCCCCGGATCGAACGAGGACACCCTCGACCAGGTCCGCTACCAGGACTACTACCTCGACATCCGGACCGCCCCGGCCGCGGCGCGCGCCTGGCTGGACGTCGCCCGCCCGACGTACGACATCGGGACGGCGTTCCCCGTCGACCCGGTGGACATCGCGCTCGCGCGGTCCTACGACCTGCTCATCCACCTTCACGACGTGCGCGAAGCGGCGATGGCTAGGACTTGAGGTTGTTGCGGGCCAGGAAGTCTTCGGCGATGTCGAGGGGGTTGCGCTTCTCCTCGGTGAACTCGACGTTCAGCTGGGTGAGCTGGTCGGTGGTCAGCGCCGCCGACACCCGGTTCAGCGCCGCGGCTTCCTGCTCCGACAGCGTCCCCTTGGCGATGAGCGGCACGATGTTCTGCGCCGGGAACATGTTCTTGTCGTCGGTGAGCGGCACGAACCCGTTCGCGGCGATCGTCGACGACGTGCTGAACAGGTCCGCGACCTGGACGTCGCCGGACTTGAGCGCCGCCACCGTCACCGGGCCGCCGGTGTCGGTGGTCCGGATCTCCTTGAACTCGCAGCCGTAGAGCGTCTTGATCTTGTCCTTCCAGCGGCTGCTCCACTGGCCCGGCCCGCCGAACACCAGCTCGCCGCAGCGCTTTCCCAGGTCGGAGAACGTCTTGACGCCGGAATCCGCCAGCTGCTTGCCGACGACGAGCAGGTCCTTGTCCTCGGCCGGCGCCTGATCCAGCACCTCGAACCCGGCCGGCACCTTGGCCTTCAGCTGCGCGTAGACGTCTTCCGGCTTCGTGGCCTGGGTGTCCTTGTCGAAGTACCGCAACAGGTTCCCGCTGTAGTCCGGCACGACCGACAGCGACTTGTCCTGCAGCGCCTTGACGACGACTTCGCGGCTGCCGACCGGCGGCCGCACGGTGACGTTCGTGGCCCCGGCGTTCTTCAGCGCCCCGGCGTAGATCTGGGCCAGCAGCAGGCTTTCCCCGACGTCGGACGCGCCGATGATGATGTCGCCGTTCGAGCCGCCCTCGCCACCGCCCGCCAGCGGGTTGCCGCAGCCCGCGACCAGCACCGCGACGGCGATCAGACCGGCCAGCCGTTTCATGCGGTCACCTTCTTGCCGGTCGCCGCGGCCGTCGCCAGCCGGACGCCCTTGGGCACCAGCGCGCGGTTCAGCAGTGCGAACAGGACGTCGAGCACGATCGCCAGCAGCGTGGTGAGCAGCGCTCCGGCGATCACCTCCGAGTAGTCCAAAATGGCCAGTCCGTCGAGCAGGAACCGGCCCAGGCCACCGAGTCCGACGTACGCGGCCACCGCGGCGGTCGCCACGAGCTGCAGCACGGCGTTGCGGATGCCGCCCAGGACCAGCGGCAGCGAGATCGGCACCTCGACCTTCCAGAGCCGCTGCCAGCCGGTCATCCCGACGCCCTCGGCGGCGTCGACGACGCCGTGGTCGGTCGCCTGCAGCCCGGCGTACGTGCCGGCCAGGATCGGCGGCACGGCCAGCACGACCAGGCCGATGATCGTCGAGGTGACGCTCTCGGTGAAGAGCAGGAAGAGGAACGTGACCAGACCCAGCGTCGGCAGCGCGCGGATCGCGTTGCCGACGCTCACCAGCGCGACGCCGCCGCGGCCGGTGTGGCCGACGAACAGCCCCAGCGGGACGGCGATCACGAGCGAGATCACCAGCGCCAGCACCGTGTAACCGAGGTGCTCCAGCAGCCGCTGCGGGATGCCGTCCGGGCCGGACCAGTGCGCCGGGTCGCCGAACCAGTGGAAGAGATCGGTGATCATGCGACGGCCACCCCCGTGTTCCCGGCGCGTTCCCAGGGTGTCAGCAGGTTCCGCAGGCCGACGAGCAGCAGGTCGACGACCAGGGCGAGCACCAGCGTCAGCACGATGCCGACGACGATCGGCGAGAAGTACTCCCGCTGGAAGCCGTCGGTGAACAGCACGCCGAGACCGCCGGTGCCGATCAGCGCGCCGACGCTGACCAGGCTGATGTTGCTGACCGACGCCACCCGCACGCCGGCCGCGAGCACCGGGACCGCCAGCGGCAGCTCGACGGCGAAGAACTTGCGCACCGGCTTGTAGCCGACGGCGGTGGCCGCGGCGATCACCGACGGCGCCACCGCGTCCAGCGCGTCGAGCACCGGGCGGACCAGCAGCGCGGTGGTGTAGATCGTCAGCGCGACGACGACGTTGATGCTGTCCAGGATCTTCGACCCGATCAGGCCGGGGATGACGACGAACAGCGCGAGCGACGGGATCGTGTAGAGCAGGTTGGCCAGCACCATGAGCACCGACCGCGCGGGTGCCCAGCGGTGGCCGAACCAGCCGGCCGCGATCGCCAGCACGATGCCGATGACCAGCGGCAGCAGCGCGAGGTAGATGTGGTCGCCGAGGTCGCCGAGGATCTGCTCGCGGTTGTTGCCGCTGCTCAGGTACGTCCCGAGCTCGTCGAAGAAGCTCATGACGCCTGCGGGGTCGCCTCGATCACATCGAGCACTTGCCGAGCGAGCACGCCGCCGAGCACGCGGTGGTCGTCGTCGACGACCACGCCGAGGCTGGCGGGCGACGACAGCGCGGCGTCGAGCGCACCGCGGATCGGGGTGCCGCGGATCCACAGGGAACCACCGGCGACGAGGTCGTCTTCGGACAGTTCGCCGTCCACTGTGGAGTTCGGCGGCAGCCAGCCGCGCGGCTGCTTCTCGGCGTTGACGACCAGGCGCCAGCCGTCGCTCGCCGGCACCGAAGAGCCGATCTCGACGAGCTCGAGGTCCTTGATCTCGACGCCGTCGGCGGAGAGGAACGACAGGCCGCGGTAGCCGCGGTCGCGCCCGACGAACGACGAGACGAAGTCGTCCACCGGGTGGCGCAGGACGTCGGCGGGGGTGCCGTACTGGGCGAGCTTGCCGCCGACCCGCAGCACCGCGACCTTGTCGCCGAGCCGGACGGCCTCGTCGATGTCGTGCGTGACGAACACGATCGTCTTGCCCAGCTGCGACTGCAGCCGCAGCAGCTCGTCCTGCAGGCCTTCGCGCACCACCGGGTCGACCGCGGAGAACGGCTCGTCCATCAGCAGCACCGGCGAGTCCGCGGCGAGCGCGCGGGCGACGCCGACGCGCTGCTGCTGGCCACCGGAAAGCTGGGCCGGGTACCGCTTGCCGACCTCGACCGGCAGGCCGATGGTCTCGAGCAGCTCGGCCGCCCGCTTGCGCGCCTTCGCCTTGTCCCAGCCCGACAGCAGGGGCACGGTGGCGATGTTGTCCAGGACCGTCCTGTGTGGAAAGAGGCCGGCGTGCTGGATGACGTAGCCGATGCCGCGGCGCAGCAGCGCCGGGTCGCCCTCGGCGACGTCCTTGCCGTCCAGCAGCACCTGGCCGCCGGTGGGCTCGATCATCCGGTTGATCATCCGCAGCGACGTCGTCTTGCCGCAGCCGGACGGCCCGACGAACACGGTGATCGTGCCGTCCTCGACCGTCAGGTTCAGCTTGTCGACGGCGACCGTCCCATCGGGATACTGCTTGGTCACGTCGCGGAATTCGATCGTCACTTGCCCACTCCCCGTGTCAGGTCCGTTCGACGGTAGCCGAGTCGGCGGTGGTTGGCACGCTGTTCCGGCAGGTGGGGAGAGGACGCCTAAGCTCGGAGCCCGTGAAGGCACTCGACGACGTCCTCGCCGCCCACGGCGTCGGCGTCCGCCCGTTGTACCGCGTCATCGACCTGCTGCGCACTGGCGACCACGACCTCGGTGAGCTGGTCCGGCTGAGCACCGCGCCGCGCCGCAGCGTGGAGGACGTGCTCGCGGCGCTGGGCGACGACCTCGACCGCAGCGGCGACCGGCTGCGCCTGTCTCCCGGCGTCGCCGCGTCGTACCTGCAGTACAGCGTCCCCCGCTACGCCGACCCGCTCGACGAAGCCGTGGCCACGCACGAGTTGCTGCCGAAGGTCGCCGAGTGGGTGGCCGAGGTGCCGGCGCCGCTGGCCGCGCTCGACCACGTCCAGGCCACGCCGGAGACGGTGCTGCGCCGCGCGCTGTGGCTGGACGCGCGCTACGACCTGGCGTCCGCGCGCCTGCTGTTCCTCGGTGACCACGACCTGACGTCGCTGGCCGTGCGGGCGGTCTGCCCGGCGGCGGACCTGACCGTCGTCGACCTCGACGAGCGCGTCCTCGCCTACCTGGACGACCGCGGCGCCGGGGACATCAGGACCGCGCACGCCGACTTGCGCGTCGGCCTGCCGCCCGCCGTGGCCGGGCGCGCCGACCTGGTGTTCAGCGACCCGCCGTACACGCCGGAGGGGATGGGCCTGTTCGCCGCGCGCGGGGTGCAGGCGCTGCGGGAGCCGAGCGAGGGGCGGCTGCTGTTCGCGTACGGCTACAGCCCGCGGCACCCGGCGCTGGGCGCGCAGGTGCAGCGCTCGCTGGCCACGCTCGGGCTGACCTTCGAGGCGATCCTGCCGGGCTTCAACAGCTACTTCGGCGCGCAGGCGATCGGCAGCGCGGCGGACCTGTACGTCTGCCAGCCGACGGCGAAGGCCAGGAAAGTCCGCAGCGGCAAGGCGATCTACACGCACGGGCCGCAGTCGGTCGAGGCCGCCGGGACGAAACCGGCACTGCTGGAGAAGCTGAAGGAGATCGCCGTCGCGAGCGGGCTCTCGTTCGAGTCACGCCCGGTGGACTGGTCGATCTCCGGCCCCGAGGGTGACGCGGTCGCGATGGACCTCTCGGCCGACCCCGGCCCGTGGCTGCTGCGCGCGCTCCTGGGCACGAACGCCCGCCGGCTCGCGCTGCTGCTGCCGAACGCGCACCCGGACCTGGCGGACCAGGCGTCCCAGACGGCGCTTGCGGCGCTGGTCGCGGGCAAGTACGCCCTGCGGTACCTGCGGAGCACGCCGGACAACCGGCACGCCGTGGTCGTCGCGGACGCGGTGGAGCACCAGAGCGAGGTGCTGACCCGTGCCCACGCCCGCCTGGCGAACGTCTCCCTGGACGTCCCGCCGGACCTCCAGGACCTGCGCCTGGTCGACGTCCCCCGCCACCGCTTGCCGGCTCTGCTGGGTCTCTGAACACGCCAAAAGCGGCACTTTCACGTGAAAGTGCCGCTTTTGACGGTGACTGTCAGGCGGTGACGCCGTCCGCTTCCGCGGCCTTCGCCACCGCGGCCGCGACCTCGGGGGCCACGCGCGGGTCGAGCGGGCTCGGGACGATGCGGTCCGGGCCCAGGTCGTCCATCGCGACCGAGACGATCGCCTCGGCGGCCGCCAGCTTCATGTTCTCCGTGATCGCCCGGGCGCCGGAGTCCAGCGCGCCGCGGAAGACGCCGGGGAACGCCAGCACGTTGTTGATCTGGTTCGGGAAGTCGCTGCGGCCGGTGGCCACGATCGACGCGTAGCGCGCCGCGGCGTCCGGGTGGACCTCCGGGTCCGGATTGGACAGTGCGAACACGATGCCGCCGCCCGCCATCCGGCCCAGCAGCGTCTCGTCGATCGTCGCGCCGGACAGGCCGAGGAAGACGTCGGCGCCTTCGAGGGCGTCGGCGAGCGAACCACGGAGGCCGGCCTTGTTGGTCGTCGAGGCCAGCTGCTCCTTGACCGGGTTCAGGCCGTCGCGGCCGGTGTGGATGATGCCGCGCGAGTCGAGCACGGTGACGTCCCCGATGCCGGCCTCCTGCAGGATCCGCGCGCAGGCCACCCCGGCCGCGCCGGCGCCGGAGATGACCACGCGCTGGTCGGCGATCGCCCGGTCCAGCACCAGGTTCGCACCGCGCAACGCGGCCAGCGTGACGATCGCCGTGCCGTGCTGGTCGTCGTGCATGACCGGGCAGTCGAGCGCTTCCTTGAGCTTGTCCTCCAGCTCGAAGCAGCGCGGCGCGGAGACGTCCTCGAGGTTGACCGCGCCGTACGACGGGCGCAGCCGGACCAGGGTTTCGACGATTTCGTCGACGTCGGTGGTGTCCAGCACCAGCGGGATCGAGTCGAGGCCGCCGAAGGTCTTGAAGAGCACGGACTTGCCCTCCATGACCGGCAGGGACGCGCTGGCGCCGATGTCGCCGAGGCCGAGCACCGCGGTCCCGTCGCTCACCACCACGACCAGCCGGTCCGCCCACGTGTACCGCTTGGCCTTGGCGGCGTCCTCCGCGATCGCGCGGCTCACCTTCGCCACACCGGGGGTGTAGGCGATCGAAAGGTCACGCGGGCTGGAAATCGGGCGGGTGGCCGCCACCGAGAGCTTGCCGCCCTCGTGCCCGGTGAAGATCTCTTCGTCGGTGACCGGCGCAACAGTGCCGGTGGGGTCGTTCATGGGGTTTCCTGTCGTCGTTTCCGGCTTTCCCTCAGTAGGAATGACGGAACTCGCGGTTCGAACGTGGGTCACTCGGATTCTCCTGGGCCTGCGAGCGGGGGGACCAGGCAACAGGCGAAGGCACGCCCTCTGACCTGGGCTCATCCTCCGGCACGGCAGCCCAGCGCGGTAGCGCCGGCCTGTCGGCGAAGCGTCTCGTCGGCCATCGGTGCCGTGGGTGTGGCGATGGCCGCGGACGCGGCGGTCCCCTCATTGTGACAGGAGCCTTGCCGCCGGTGACCCCTCGGTGCGGTTGACGTCACACATTCCGGGCTTTTCCCCAATTACCAAGACGTCCGTCCGGTTTTCTTGGCGCCCGATAAGGTGACGCCATGCAATTCCGCCGGCTGAGCGTCCCGGACGCCTTCGAGTTCACCCCCCGGGCGTTCCCCGACGACCGGGGCCTGTTCACCGCCCCCTTCCAGGAAGACGTCTTCCGCGCCGCCGTCGGCCACCGGCTGCGGCTCGGCCAGTCCAACCACAGCGTGTCCAAGCGCGGCTCGATCCGCGGTGTCCACTTCGCCGAGACCCCGCCCGGCCAGGCGAAGTACGTCTACTGCGCCCGCGGGTCGCTGCTCGACGTCGTTGTCGACGTGCGCGTCGGCTCGCCGACCTTCGGGAAGTGGGACGCCATCCGGCTCGACGCCGGCAAGTTCAACGCCGCGTACCTCGCCGAGGGCCTCGGGCACGGCTTCATCGCGCTCGAGGACGACACCGCGATGGCCTACCTCTGCTCCGAGCCGTACAACCCGACGGGTGAACACGGGATCAACCCGCTCGACCCGGCGCTGGACCTGCCGTGGCCGTCGGACATCACGCACATCCTGTCCGACAAGGACCGCGCCGCCCCGACGCTGGCCGAGGCCGCGGAACAGGGCCTGCTCCCGGCGTACGACGACTGCGTCGCCTACTACGACAAGCTGCGCTCGGCCCACTGACCGCCGCCCGGACCGGGTCCGGCGGTCCCTTGCCCATTTAGCATGCGCGCATATAGTCTGCTCGCATGGCACTTTACGAGTACGAGCACACCGAGACGTCCGCCGCCCCCGCCGCCGCGATCTGGCCGCTCTGGGCGGACACCGCCCGCTGGCCGGAGTGGGACACCGCCGTCCGGTCGGTGGTCCTCGACGGCCCGTTCGCCGTCGGCACCAGCGGCACGATGACCATGGACGGCCTGCCGCCCATCCCGTTCACCCTGACCGAGGTCACCGACGGCCGGAGGTTCACCGACGAGACGCGGCTGCCGGACGCGCTGCTGCGGTTCGAGCACGTCCTGACCGACGTCGACGGCGGCACGGCGATCACCTACCGCGTCACCATCGACGGGCCCGACGAGCTGGGCCCGCAGGTCACCGAGGACACCCCGGACGCCATGCGCGCGCTGGCGCGGCTGGCCGAGGCTTCCGGGGGTCCGGGTGGCGGCGCCCCCGGCCCGCGTGTCACGGCATCCTCGCGGGCATGACCGCCCCGGAGTCCCGCCTGCCCGGCCCCGAGCGCAGCCCCGGCTTCCTGCTGTGGCGCGTGACCCTGGCCTGGCAGCGGGCGATGCGGGCCGCACTGGCCCCGCACGACCTCACGCACGTCCAGTTCGTGCTGCTGACCACCACGTGGTGGCTCACCCGCTCGGGTGAGCCACCGACCCAGCGGCAGCTGGCCGAGCAGGCCGGCACCGACACGATGATGACCAGCCAGGTCGTCCGCAAGCTCGCCGAGCGGGGGCTCATGGAGCGTGCGGACGACCCGGCCGACGCCCGCGCGAAGCGGCTCCGGATCACCGCGCCGGGCCTCGAACTGGTCGCGAAGGCACTGAAGGACGTCGAGGCCGCCGACGCGTCGTTCTTCGACGGCGTCGACAGCGATTTCACGGACTCACTGGCAAAACTCAGCCCGTGAGGACGCACTCGGTCGAGCGAAATTTCGGGACATCCCCTGGGGGCGATCCCGGATGTCCTCCTCGGCCGTCCTCGCCAGGCTGGCTCCCATGAAACTTCTCGCACTGGCCGCGACCGGGGTCGCCGTGGCCGCACTGGGGTCCACTCTCGCGTTCGCCTCGCCGGCACGCGCCGACGAGCTGCCGACGTTCGACTTCACCGACTGCCCGGCCCCGCCCGCGACCGCCGACCCCGGCACGTGGCGCTGTGAAGCCTTTGTCTCCCAAGGAAAACTGACCATCGACGGTTACGAGATCCCGCTCGGAGAGGTGCGGCTGACGTTCAGCGAAGGCCGGATCGACGGCCAGTACGCCCAGGCGTTCGGCGCGCTGCGCCACGCTCCGACCCGCGTCCCCGGCCTGCCCGGCACGACGATCCAGCTGCGCTACGGCGGTTTCTCGGACTTCCAGAGCAACGACGAGCGCCGCGGCGAGCTGGACATCTACGCGGTGTTGCGGAACCCGTTGCTGGGCAACGACTGCAGCATCGGCACCGCGGCGAAGCCGTTGCACACGGTCGTCCACGACGACCCGGCGGTCCCGCCCAAGGTGATTTCCCAGAACCCGGTGACGGCCTACCGCGGTGTCATCGACCCGGACCTGACGCTGCCGGCCACGCAAGGCTGCGGCCCGCTCGGCAAGCTCGTCGACCGGCGCCTCGGCCTCCCGTCGCCGGCCGGCGAGAACACGTTCGAGCAGACGTCGTACGTGCAGTACAAGCCGCTCTGAGCCCTGCCGCGGCCGGTCGTGAGTGGTAATGCGGGTTAGAACCCGCATTACCACTCACGACCGGAGGGCCGCCGCGGGCTTCTTCGGGGTCACCCAGATGGTGATCGTCCCGGTGACCACCGGCTTGCCACGCGCGTCGGAAATGGTCACCGGGACGGGGAGCTCGAACCCCTCGTCCCCGAACTCCGGCAGCGCGGGCAGCGACGCCACCGCGCGCAGGCCCGTCTCGGCCTTCGCGATGTACTGGACGTCCATGCCCTTCGGCAGCCAGCGGTGCGTCGAAGGGACAGTCGCCTCCGCGAGCATGCCCATCGCGATCTCGGCGAGGTTGCAGGCCGCGATCGCGTGGAACGTGCGGATGTGGTTGTAAACACCCCACCACTTCGGGGCACTCACCTCGCAGTGCCCGGGACGCAGCTCGCGCACCGAGGGCAGCACCGTGCCGAAGTAGGGCACGCGCAGGCACATCGCGGCGCTGAACAGCTGCTTCCCGCCGGGTTTGGCGGCCAGCTTGTGCCACAGCGCGAACGTCGGCGTCTCGGCCATGCGTCTCCCTTGCTTGCCTACTGGCCAGTAGCTAAGCAGGCGCCCGGCCGGGCCGCAACCGGCCGCCTATAGTCGGCGCGTGGCAAATCGGCTGTTCCTCCTCCGCCACGGCCAGACCGAATGGTCGGTCGACGGGCGGCACACCGGACGCACGGACATCCCCTTGACCTCGGCGGGCGAAGGCCAGGCCCTCGCGGCCGGCGGCACGCTCCGGAGCCTGCTCGGCGGGCCGTCGCTGGTGCTGTCGAGCCCGCGCAAGCGCGCGCTGCGCACGGCCGCGCTGGCCGGCCTGCGCGTCGACGAGGTCACCGAGGACCTCTCCGAGTGGGACTACGGCGACTACGAGGGCATCACGACGCCCCAGATCCGCGAGACCGTGCCGGGCTGGACGGTGTGGACACACCCGGTCCTCGGCGGCGAGAGCGCGGACGAAGTCAGCGCTCGCGCGGACAAGGTGCTCGAGCGCGCCCGCCGTGACACCGAGGCAGGCGACGTGATCCTGGTCGGCCACGGGCACTTCAGCCGGGTGCTGGTGGCCCGCTGGATCGGCCTGCCCGCGACGTCCGGCGTCCACTTCGGACTGGACGCGGCCGGCATCGCGGTGCTCGGCGACGAGCGCGGCGAACCCCAGATCGAACACCTCAACCTGCCCCCCTCGCTGGAGGACTGACGTGCCCGACGACCGCATCCGCCGCATCCGGCCCGACGACGTCGAGGCCGCCGTCGGGCTGGTCTACGCCCTCGCCGAGTACGAACGCGCCCCGGACGAGTGCCACCTGACGACGGACCAGCTGCACACGGCGCTGTTCGGCGAGGCGCCGAAGCTGTTCGGGCACGTGGCCGAAGTGGACGGCGAGATCGTCGGCTTCGCGCTCTGGTTCCTGAACTTCTCGACCTGGCGCGGCGTGCACGGCATCTACCTGGAGGACCTGTTCGTCCTCCCGGACCACCGCGGCTCCGGCCTGGGCAAAGCGCTCCTGGCGACGCTCGCGGCGGAGTGCGTCGCCAACGGCTACGGCCGGCTGGAGTGGTCGGTCCTCGACTGGAACCCGGCGACGGAGTTCTACAAGGCCCTGGGCGCGGTCCCGATGGACGAGTGGACGGTCGACCGCCTGGCCGACGAACCCCTCCGAGCACTGGCCGCCCAGGCGTAACCCATGTGATCAGCGCCGGATCCCACGTGACCCAAGCCGGATCCAGCGTGATCAGAGCCGTAACTCGCGAGTTCCGGCCCCAATCACGTGAGTTGCGGGCTCAGTCACGCGAGTGGCGGGGCTGATCACGCGAGTTGCGGTGTCAGTCCTCGTCCTGGCCTTCGCGCTCCGCGCGGCGTCCGGCCAGGCCGCCGCGCTCGGCGGCCTCCGTCTCGGACTCGCCCTCGCGCAGGCCCAGGGCCCACTCGCGGGACGGGCGGCGGAACAGCAGCACCAGCGTGACGATGCCGAACAGCGCGATCGGGACGCCCCACACCGGCTCGCCCGACGGGCCCAGCAGGTACCAGCCCAGGCCGACCACGATCAGCGCGATCACCACGCCCGGCGAGCGCGCCCAGGTCTGGCCGAGGACCAGGCCGGCGGACGCGGCCAGGAACGCCAGCGCCACGACGATGAACGTGCCGGCCTCGACGTAGACGTTGTTGCCCGGCCGCGCCGGCGTGCCCAGGCCGTTCACCAGCACGATCACCCCGAACACCAGCAGGGCCAGCGACGGTACCCCGGTGACCACGCCGGCCAGCCGGACCTCACGGGGAGCGGGCGAGAGCTTCACAGCGGGGACCTTCCGGGGGTGCTGGCCGAGTGCTTTGCGGGAGCACAGCAGACTCGACCAGGGCGAGTAACCGTGCGTGAGCTGATTGGATCGTATGCCACCCGGACGGCCGTTTTCGCGGGACCGCCCGGGCGTCGAAAATTCAGGTGTCGTCGATGAGCGGGCGGTCGGCCCGGGTGCACTTGTCACGACGAGCGGACAACTCGTCACGCGAAGGAGGACCGCCCGGCACAGGGTCACAGGTGCTGTTCGGAGCGTTGCCGGACCGGTGCTTCCGGTCACCTTGCGCCGCCGAGAGGTTCTCGGGCGCGGCTGGCGTCACCTACCCTGCGGTGGTGCGCGCAATCCTCATCGTGAACCCCCAGGCCACCTCGACCACCGCCGGTGGCCGGGACGTCCTGGCCCACGCGCTCGCCAGCCAGGTCAAGCTCGACGTCGTCGAGACGGACTACCGCGGCCACGCGATGGCCGTCGCGCGCTCGGCCGCACGGGACGGCATCGACCTCGTCGTGGCCCACGGCGGCGACGGCACGGTGAACGAGGTCGTCAACGGCCTGCTCGCCGACGCCGACGGCGATCCGTCGCAGATCGGGCGGGTGCCCGCGCTGGGCGTCGTCCCCGGCGGCTCGGCCAACGTGTTCGCGCGCGCCCTCGGCATCTCGGCCGATCCCGTCGAGGCCACCCACCAGCTGCTCAACGCGCTGGAGAACGACCGCTCACGCCGGGTCGGGCTCGGCCTGGCCGACGGGCACTGGTTCACCTTCAACGCCGGCCTCGGCTGGGACGCCGACGTCGTCGGCCGCGTCGCGAAGCGCCGGGGCAAGCAGACGACGGCCGGGCTCTACTTACGGGCCGCCGTCCGCTCCTACTTCCGGCCGCCGCTGGGCCGTCCGGCCCTCACGATCCGCGTCCCGGGTGAGGAACCCGCCGAAGCGCTGACCGCTTTCGTGTCGAACACCGATCCGTGGAGCTACCTGGGCGAGCGTCCGATCCACCTCAACCCGGGTTGCTCGTTCGAGACGGGATTGGGTCTGTTCGCGTTGAACGGTCTGGGGTTGCCCACGGTGTTCAAGCATGTACGGCGCGCTTTGGCTACGAAGAGCAACCAAAAGGGCAAGCGTCTCGTGCGTCACGACGACCTGCCGATGATCCGCATCGACGCTGCTGAACCGGTAAACTTCCAGGTGGACGGCGACCTCGTCGGCCAGAGGGCCCGGGTCGAGTTCTTCAGCGTCCCGGATGCACTCACGGTAATCGTGTGACGACGGGACAGCTGATCGCCTGCGGCAAAGTGCAATCTGCCGTTCGTCGACGCAGAAGCTCCACTCACCGCATCAGCCTTCCCTTCGAGCGGCCGTGTCGGAGAGAAACCGCAGGTCAGACGTGTCGCTCGGCCGGGTGAGCTGACTCACCGATCTTCAAGAAACACTTGTCCAACGCGGTGCTTCGTGAAAGCATTCACAAGCACCCAAAAAGACGACCGCCATTGACGACTGTGGCGCGGCCCTCCCGCGCCATATGAAGGAGCTCACGAACATGGACTGGCGCCACGACGCGGCCTGCCGAGACGAGGACCCCGAGCTGTTCTTCCCGGTGGGAACCAGCGGTCCTGCTCTGTCGCAGGTTAGTCAGGCCAAGGCCGTGTGCCACCGTTGCACCGTCGCCTCCGACTGCTTGGCCTGGGCTCTGGCCAGCGGCCAGGACGCCGGCGTGTGGGGCGGCATGAGCGAGGACGAGCGACGCGCAGTCAAGCGCCGCCGCACGCACATCGGCACGCGTACCAACGCCTGACTCTTCATCTGGCTACATCGCACAAGCTACACCCGAGCCACCAGGGAAATTCACCCGGGCTGACACTGTCGTGTCCAGGCCTTCTGTGGTGATACCTACCCGGCTCCAGCTTAACAAGTGGGGTGAAACCACCCGGCAACGGGTGCGGTGAAACCTCACCAGGACTTCAAGTCCTCCCGCGAGACGCTGAACGGCCCGGCACCTGCACCCAGGCGCCGGGCCTTCATCGTGTCGTCCTCCCAATCACGCGTGATGCCCTTCCAATCACGCGTGACGCCTGCCCAATCACGTGAGTTACGCCGTCAATCACGCGAGATCCGCACCCGATCACGCCAGAAACGCCCGGAATCACGCCGTTGACGGGAAATGCCCGGTGTTGATCATCGCGAAACCCACCCGATCGAGCGGCAAGGTCAATTCAAGCGATTGATTCAAAGCAACTGATTCACCAGGTGTGATTCAGAGCCGCCGGGAAAGCGGGATCCGCAACGCGGCTTCCGTCCCGGTCACCCGGGTCGCCGCCTCCTCCGTGCGCACCTTCCGCAGCGACAGCGAACCGCGCAGCTCCGACTCCACCAGGGTGCGGACGATCTGCAGGCCCAGGCCGTCGGACCGCTCCAGCGAAAAGCCCGCGGGCAGACCGCGGCCGTTGTCGCGGATGACGACGTCCAGCCAGCGCGCCGAGCGCTCCACGATCAGCTCGACCTTGCCCGACCGGCCGGCCGGGAAGGCGTGCTCGATCGCGTTCTGCACCAGCTCGGCCAGCACCATCACCAGCGGCGTCGCGATCTCCGCGACCACCACCCCGAACGAGCCCTTGCGCGACAGCCCGACCTGCGACTCGGCCGTCGCGACCTCGCCGACCATCGGCAGCACGTTGTCGAGCAGCTTGTCGAGGTCGACGCGCTCGTCGACCGAGATGGACAGCGCCTCGTGCACCAGCGCGATCGACGTCACCCGGCGCACCGACTCGGCCAGCGCGAGCCGCGCCTCCTCCGACGACGTCCGCCGGGACTGCAGGCGCAGCAGCGCCGCCACCGTCTGCAGGTTGTTCTTCACCCGGTGGTGGATCTCGCGGATCGTCGCGTCCTTCGACAGCAACGCGCGGTCACGTCGTTTCACCTCGGTGACGTCGCGGACGAGCACCAGCGCGCCCGCCGCCTGCCCGGCCGGGCGCAGCGGCAACGCGCGGAACAGCACCACGGCGCCGCGCCGCGAATCGGCCTCGGTGCGGCTCGACGGCTTCCCGTCGAGGGCCTCGATGATCCGGTGCGACACCTCGGTCGCGTCGAACGGGTCGCGGATCAGCGACCGCGTCAACGGCGCCAGGCGCGTGCCGACCAAGTCGGACTCGTGGCCCATCCGGTGGTAGGCGGACAGGCCGTTCGGGCTGGCGAACACGACCGTGCCGCTCGAATCGAGGCGGATCAGCCCGTCGCCCACCCGCGGCGACGTGTGCGTGTCGGTCGCGTTGGTGCCGCTCGGCGGGAAGGTG
This sequence comes from Amycolatopsis sp. NBC_01286, assembly GCF_035982555.1. Classification (NCBI taxonomy): domain Bacteria; kingdom Bacillati; phylum Actinomycetota; class Actinomycetes; order Pseudonocardiales; family Pseudonocardiaceae; genus Amycolatopsis; species Amycolatopsis sp. NBC_01286. The sequence goes on along the minus strand of NZ_CP108428.1, from coordinate 3,875,697 downwards.
CCGTCGACGATCATCTGGCACAGGTCGCCGGCGCTGCCCAGGTAGGCGATCTCCAACGGCGAAGGCACCCGCGGCGCGGCCAGGTTCGTTTCGCGGCTCAGCACGGCGACGACGGTGCCGGCGAACGTCACCGGGATCGCCTCCCGCCGCATCGGCAGGTCGCGGTACCAGTGCGGGTCCTCTTCGCGGCAGATCCGCACGTCACGCATGGCCTTCGCCAGCTGCGGGTGCTCCTGGACCGTGAACCGCGTGCCGACGACGTCCTCGGGGTGCGCGGTCGGCGCCGTCGTGGGGCGCGCGTGCGCGACGCACACGAAGTCGCCGCCGTCGGGCTGCAGTTCCTCGCTGACCGGGACCCAGAGCAGGAAGTCCGCGAAGGACAGGTCGGCCAGCAGCTGCCATTCGGCGACGACGGTCTGGAGGTGGTCCGCGGCCTCCCCGGGGAGGCCGGTGTTGTCGGCGAGCAGTTCGGCGAGCGTCGACACGGTTACTCGACCGTCCCGAGGACGTCGCCCTGCTGGACGCGGTCACCCTTCGCCACGGCGAGGCTGGTCAGCGTGCCCGCCTTTTCACTCACGGCCGGCAGCTCCATCTTCATCGACTCCAGGATCAGCACGGTGTCACCCGCGTTCAGCGATGCGCCCGGCTCCGCGACGACCTGGAGCACGGTGCCGACCATCTCGGCCCTGATCTCGGCCATCGACACCCCTCCTCGCGCGGCACCCGGACCAGCCCCATCCAACCAGAACGGGACGTCATGACACACTTGAGTGGTTGCCCCCAGCCCGGCAGGCGCCAGCGCCGCGGCCGTGGCCACTTTTTGACGACGAGGAGTAAACATGTCGAAGCGCGCCCGCAAGCGTCGCAGCCGGAAGAAGAACAGCGCGAACCACGGCGGTAAGCCCAACTCCTGAACCGGCGTCGACACCGCAAAGGCCCCCGCACTCCTGCGCGGGGGCCTTCGTCGTGCTCGGGCGCTGTTACTCGGAGCGCTGCTCGATGCTGATCTCGGTGCGCTCGACCGTCACGCCGCCGCGCGTGGCGACGGTCTGGCGGATCGACGCGCGCAGCCGGCTCTTGAGCTCGGCGGGGGCGTGGTCGCCACCGCACTTGCGGGCCAGCAGCTGCTTGATGTGCTCGTCGATGCCGTACTCCTCGAGGCACGGCGGGCAGTCCTCGATGTGGTGCCGCAGCGCGGCGTCACGTTCGGCGCTGCACTCCCGGTCGAGGAGCAGGTAGATGTCGGCGAGCGCCTCTTCGCAGCGGACCTTGTCGGACGCGCCCTCGCACATGTCGTTCATCGCCCGGCCACCTCTTCCTTGGCGCCTTCCTTGGTGCCGCGGATGAACCCGCGCTCGCGCGCGACGTCGGCGAGCAGGTCACGCAGCTGGGCGCGCCCGCGGTGCAGGCGGGACATCACGGTGCCGATGGGCGTTTCCATGATCTCGGCGATCTCCTTGTAGGCGAAGCCCTCGACGTCGGCCAGGTAGACGGCCAGCCGGAACTCCTCGGGCAGCTTCTGCAGGGCGGCCTTGACGTCGGTGTCGGGGAGATTGTCCATCGCCTCGACCTCGGCCGACCGCAGCCCGCTCGAGGTGTGGGCCTCGGCCTTGGCGATCTGCCAGTCCGTGATCTCCTCGGTGGGCTGCTGCACCGGCTGCCGCTGCCGCTTGCGGTAGCCGTTGATGTAGGTGTTCGTCAGGATGCGGTACATCCAGGCCTTGAGGTTCGTGCCGGCCTTGAACGACGCGAAGGCGGCGTACGCCTTCAGGTAGGTCTCCTGGACCAGGTCCTCGGCGTCGGCGGGGTTGCGGGTCATCCGCATCGCGGCCGAGTACAGCTGGTCGAGCAGGGGCATGGCGTCCCGTTCGAAGCGCTCGGCGCGCTCGGCTTCGGTCGCTTCTTCCGGCGCTGAGTTCTGCGTGCTCGGCAAACCGTTCCCTTCCCGCTCGGCGTCGATGCGCGTGTACGCATACGGCGACGTCGAGTTTACGCGGGGGCCGGGCACACCGCGGGTCGCCGGTGCCTCAGGGCGGCGGCTGCTGCGAGAGCGTGTGGTGGCGAGGGTTGTGGTCACGTCCGGTACAACCGATCGGACTACCCGGGCATTCCCTAGACTTCCGTGCCATGGCTGGCAAGGGCACCCCGGCGACCGCGCTCCTGACGAAGCAGAAGGTGGCGCACACGCTGCACGCGTACGACCACGACCCGCGTGCCGAGTCGTACGGACTGGAGGCGGTGGAGGCCCTCGGCCTGGACCGGGCCCGGGTGTTCAAGACCCTGGTGGCGGAGGTCGACGGCAAGCTGACGGTGGGCGTGGTCCCGGTCACCGGCCAGCTGGACCTGAAGGGTTTGGCGGCCGCGGCGGGCGGCAAGAAGGCGAAAATGGCGGACCCGGCGGCCGCTCAGCGGGCGACGGGGTACGTGCTGGGCGGGATTTCGCCGTTGGGGCACCGAAGCCGGCTGCCGGTGGTGATCGACGCCTCGGCGGAGAAGTTCGAGACGGTGTTCTGCTCGGCGGGCCGGCGGGGGCTGGAAGTGGAGCTGGCGCCCGGGGAGCTGATCCGGCTGACGGGGGCGGTGGTGGCCCCGATCGCGGCCTGACCTGCGCAAATGCGGTCACCTCGGCCTCCGGACAGCCCCCACCCGTCCCGGGGGGCGTCCCCTGTCCAGCGTATCGGGATTCGGCGTCCGAAAAGGCTCGGCGGCAAATCTGTGGATAACCGAGAGCAACGTGGACAACTCGGCAGCGGTCGCGTGAGCCGGCTTCAGGTGAGCAGCGCGCGTTCCCAGGTTTCGTGGTGCCGTTCGAGGTGGTCGGCCTGGTCCTGCCACGCCTCGCCGTGCCCTTCGTTCCAGAGCCTCGTCCAAGGCTCGTTCCCGACCAACGCCTGCGCAGCCAGGAAGTCGTGCATCGACCGCGTGCGCGGGGCCAGCAGCCGGAGCAGTTCGCGGCGTTGCCGCTCGTCCAGGCCGTAGGCGTCGACCAGCAGCCGCAAGCGCGCGGCCTGGGTCGACGTCACGCTTTCGGGTAGCAGGGCGAAGGTCTGCGCGGTGTACGCGAGGTCCCACAGCCGGGTGCCGGGCGCCGCGGTGTCCCAGTCGATGAAGGCCCAGCGTGGGCCGGCCACCAGGTTCCACGGCGCGAGGTCGTGGTGGGCGATGATCTCGGCTCCGTCGGCGGGGATGAGCACCTGCCACGACGCCCCGGCGGGCGGGACGAAGCCGGTGACCGCGTCGTGGAAGTCGCGGACCAGGCGGCCCACCGCGATCACCGCCGCGTCCGGTGCCAGCAGGTCGATCCGGCCGGGCCACGGCACGTCGCCCGGGATGAACTCGAGCACCTCGCGGCCGTGCTCGTCCAGGCCCAGCGGCCGGGGCGCGCCGGAGAAGCCGGCCGCGCGCAGGTGTGAAAGCAGTGCGTGCACCGCAGGCGTCCACGGACCCGCGGGCCGCCGCACGGTGTTCCCCACCCGGACGACGCCGGCGTTCATGTTCCCGCCGGTCAGCGGAATCTCCTCCACGAGGAGGCGACGCTAGCGAACGCGCCGGACGTCCGCGACCAGGTTTCAGGCCAGCGGGCGCAGCACCCGCGACAGCCACTCCGTCGCCGCCCGGGAGACCTTCTCCAGGTCCTTGCCCAGGCTGTGGTCGCCGTCCACCAGGACCAGCTCCTGGTGCGGCCCCGGCTTCGGGCGGCCGAACGGGTCGCGCTCCCCCTGGATCACCAGCGTCGGGACCTCCACCGCGTCGAACTCCGGCTGGCGGGTCTTCTCCGGCTTGCCCGGCGGGTGCTCGGGGAACGCCAGGCACAGCACCGCCACGGCCTGGCCCGCCGACGCCGTCCGGCAGGCCACCCGGGCTCCCGACGACCGGCCGCCGAAGACGAACGGGAGGCCGTCGAAACGCTCCGACAGCTCGTCGGCGATCGTCAGCCACGCCGCGTCCAGCTGGTTCGCCGGGGCCGGCGCGCGGCGGCCCGCCACCTTGTACGGCTGCTCGACCAGCGCCACGTGCACCCCGGCCGCCGTCGCCGCGCGCGTCACCGCCACCAGGTCCTTCGCGCCGATGCCGCCGCCCGCGCCGTGGCCCAGCATCAGCACCGCCACGCCTTCCTCGGCGCAGTGCAGGTAGACCCGGGCCGGGCCGTGCGCGGTCTCGATCGGCAGGGCCGTCATGACTTCGGCGCGTCGAAGAGGGCGGCTTCGTGCTGCGGGTCGACGCGGTCGAGCAGCTCGGGTCCGTTGTTGCGGACGTTGTTGACCAAGCTCGACACCGGCCGCAGCTCCAGCGACGCGACGATGTCGTCGGGCGTGGGCACCAGCAGGTCGGTGACGTCGTCGCGGTCCGGGTCCAGCCAGCCGTCCCAATGGGACTGGGGCACGATCAGCGGCATCCGGTGGTGGACGTCGGTGAGCTGCCCGGCGGCGTCGGTCGTGATGATCGAGAACGTGATCAGCGGCGCCGCGTTCTCGTCGTCCTTCGGGTGCCAGCTCTCCCAGATCCCGCCGAACGTGAGTGACGCGTCGCTCGGGCCGGTCATGTAGAACGGCTCCTTCTCCTTGCCTGCGCGGCGCCACTCGAACCAGCCGTCGGCGGGCACCAGGCAACGGCGGGACACCAGCGCGCGGCGGAACGCCGGCTTCTCGGCGGCCGTCTCGGCGCGCGTGTTGATCATCCGCGAGCCGACGGACGGGTCCTTGGCCCAGAACGGCACCAGGCCCCACTTCATCAGCCGCAGCGAGCGCTCGGCGGGCTCGTCCTCGAGGACCTGGCCCTCGTCGTCACGCGGGTGCCGCTGCACGACGGTGACGACGTTCTTCGTCGGCGCCACGTTGTGGTCGGTCCGCACCCGCCCTTCGGTGAGGTCGATCGCCTCGAACTCCTCGATCAGCTTCGCCGGGTCCTTCGTGGCGGCGTAACGGCCGCACATGGCCGACCTCCCTCGTGCTTCGAGCGTCCGGGACGCCATCGTTACACGCAGGCCAGGGCCCTGGCGAGCGGCATGGGATCATTCGGGGCACCGGTGCACAGGAAGGCGGACGGTTTGGCGAGCAACGACTGGAGCAAGCTGGACGAGTCCGACGTCCGCGTCCGCCCAGGCAAGGGCACCCGCCCCCGCAGCAAGCGCCGTCCCGAGCACGCCGACGCCGTCTCCGCGATGGTCATCGGCAAGGACCGCGGCCGCTGGACCTGCGCGATCGACGCCGACCCCGGCCGGGTGATCACCACGATGCGCGCCCGGGAGATGGGCCGCACGCCGGTGGTGGTCGGCGACCGGGTCGGAGTGGTCGGCGACGTCTCCGGCAAGCCGGACACCCTCGCGCGCATCATCCGCGTCGACGCGCGCAGCAGCTCCCTGCTGCGCACGGCCGACGACACCGACCCGTTCGAGCGGCTGGTCGTCGCGAACGCCGAACGGCTGCTGATCGTCACCGCGCTCGCCGACCCGCCGCCGCGCAGCGGGTTCATCGACCGCTGCATCGTCGCCTGCTACGCGGGCGGCGTCGAGCCGGTGCTGTGCCTGACGAAGGCCGACCTCGCCAGCCCGGACGAGCTCCTCGCGAGCTACGCGGGCCTCGACATCCCGGCGATCGTCTCCCGGCACGACGAAACGCCCGAAGGCCTCGCCGAGATGCTCAAGGACCGCGTGACGGCGCTGGTCGGGCACTCCGGCGTCGGCAAGTCCACCCTGGTCAACCGCCTGGTGCCGGACGCCGACCTGGCCGTCGGCGTGGTGAGCGGGGTCGGCAAGGGGCGGCACACGTCCGTCGCCGCGGTGGCGCTGCCGCTGCCCGACGGCGGCTGGGTGATCGACACCCCGGGCGTCCGCTCGTTCGGGCTGGCCCACGTGACCGCGGACGACATCGTCGACGCCTTCGAGGAGTTCGCCGCGGCCGCCGAGGAGTGCCCGTCGGCCTGCGGGCACCTCGGGCCGCCGGAGGACCCGGACTGCGCGCTCGACGACGTCGTCACCGACGGCCAGGCGGGAGCCGACCGGCTCGCGTCCCTGCGGCGCCTGCTGGCCTCGCGCGGCGGCCTCGATGTGACCCGCCCCACGGAATCCTGAGACAACCGGGAACCGGCTCCGCACCGTCATCGTCACATCGGTAACCAATCACCCGATCAGGCGATATGCCGAGCGGAAGATCCAACTCCTGAGGGGATTTCGATGCGCAAGACCACCCTGGTCGCCGCGGGCGCCGCGCTGGTGCTCACGCTGACGGCGTGCAGTGGCAACTCCGGCACCGCCGAGCCGGCCGCCGCGGGCAGCAACCAGTCCCAGGCCGACGGCGGCAGCGGCCTCGCGTCGCCGTTCACCGACGCCATCCAGCTCGCCTCGGCGTCCAAGCAGGGCACCGAGAAGTCGAAGTCCGCGAAGTTCACCATGGAGAGCTCGGTCGGCGGCCAGTCGATGACCGCCTCGGGTGCGATGAGCTTCGACGGCGCGAACACCAAGATGTCGATGACGTCGAACGCCGCCGGTCAGCAGAGCGAGATCCGGATCGTCGACGGCGCGTTCTACATCAAGATGCCGGCCGAGCAGGCCAAGCAGCTCGGTGCGGGCAAGGAGTGGATCAAGTTCGCGCCGGGCGGCGACGACCCGTTCTCGCAGATGCTGGGCAGCAGCTCGCAGTCCGCTGAGCAGAGCGACCCGAGCAAGATCCTCGACCAGGTCTCGAAGACCGGCCGGATCGTCTCGTCGGACCAGACCGAGCTGAACGGCCAGAAGGTCAACCACTACGTCGTCGAGATGGACGTCGCCAAGTCCATCGACGAGTTCACGAAGTCGATGCCGGAGGCGAGCCGCGCGAAGGTCGCGGAGTCGCTCAAGGGCAAGGACGTCAAGATCCCGGCCGAGTTCTGGCTGGACAAGGACAACCTGCCGGTGCAGGTCACGATGGACCAGGGCCCGCTGATGCAGGCCATGGGCGTGCCCAGCGCGGACGGCTCGAAGTTCACGATGAAGTACACCGACTGGGGCACCCAGGTCGACGTCGCGGCCCCGCCCGCGGACCAGGTGGCCGACCTCGGCGAGCTGCTCAAGGGCGGCCGCTGACCAGCGACCGTGCGTGACCAGCGGCTCCCCCGAACGGGTTCGGGGGAGCCGCTGTGTTTTGGTTGGCGCATGCGCAAAGCCGCCGTCGTGCTGCTGCTCGCCCTGCTCGCCGGCGCGTGCGACAGCTCCGCTTCACCGCCACCCACGTTCACCGACGCCCGCGCGCTGGCCGACGCGGCGACGGCGGCCACCACGAGCGGCGGGTCGGCGAAGTTCGCCACGGACGTCGCCGTCGGCTCGGTCCGGTCGAAGGGCCAGGGCCAGGCGCGGTTCGGCGCCGGCGGGACGTCCCAGGTGATGACGACGGACTTCATCGGCGAGCCGATGGAGCTGCGGCTGGTGGCCGGGAAGCTGTACGCGAAGGTGCCGGAGGGCTCGCGCGACCAGGTCGGCACGGCCAAGCCGTGGGTCGAGGTCGCACCGGACGGCACCGACCCGTTCTCCCAGGTGCTCGGCGGCAGCCTCGGGCAGCTCGCGGCCCAGAACGACCCGGCGCACCCGCTGCGCGAAGTCGCGGCGGCGGGCACGATCGTCTCGGCCGAGCGCGCCGACCTCGGCGGGGTGGCCGCGGAGCACTACCGCGTCGACCTCGACCTGGCGAAGCTCGGCGCGGACCTGCCCGCGGGCCTGGCCGCGGACGAGGTGGGGCAGCTGGGCGGCAAGTTCCCGGTCGAGCTCTGGCTGGACGACACCCACCGGCCGCTGCAGATCGTGCTGGACCTGTCGCCGATCCTCGCGGGCTCAGACGGTTCCCCCGGCTCGGGCGCGAAGATCACGACCCGCTACACGGAGTGGGGCGCCCCGGTCGACGTCCAGGCCCCGCCGCCGGACCAGGTGGGGACGCTCACACCGTAGTCACGTTCCCGCCGACCGCCTCGTCCACGCGGGGACGAAGGGAGTCAGGACATGCGGGTGATGGTGATCGGGGCGACGGGCGTGCTGGGCGTCCCGGCGGTGGCGCGGCTGCTGGAGGCCGGCCACGAGGTGAGCGGACTGGTCCGCGGTGCGGATCGCGTGCCGGCGGTCGAACGGACGGGTGCGAAGCCGGTGCCAGGCGACCTGTTCGACGAGACATCGCTGGCCACGGCGTTGCGGGGCCACGACGCGGTCCTGAACCTCGCGACGCGCATCCCGGGCCCACGCGAGATGACGCGCAAGGCGTCTTGGGCCGAGAACGACCACGTCCGGCTGTCGGGCAGCGCGACGTTGGCGGCGGCGGTGCGTCGGGTGGACGAGCTGCGGACCGTGGTCCAGGAGGGCATTTCGTTCGTCTACGCGGACGGCGGCGACCACGAGCTGGACGAAGAGGCGCCCATATCACCGCGGGGCGTGACGGCGTCTTCGGTGCGGGCGCACGGCAATGTGGCCGCGCTGGAGGCCACGGGTCGGACGGTGATCCGCTTGCGCATCGCGAACCTGGTGAGGACGGGCGCGCTGCTGTCACCGCTCGTCCTGGGCTCCCGAAAGGACTGGACGACGGCGATCCACCCAACCGACGCGGCGGCGGGCGCGGTCGCGTCGCTGAAGGCGCCTTCGGGGATCTACAACGTCGGGGCGACGCCGGTGACGAAGGAGCATCTGGGCCGGGTCATGGCCGAGGCGGCGGGAGTCCGGAAGGCGCGAACGGTGCCGAAGTGGCTGGCATCGCGACTGTCGCTGGCGGAACCGATGGCCCGGTCGCAGCGGGTGGTGTCCCGGAAGCTGGCGGACGCGACCGGTTGGCGGTGCGAGCTGCCGGAGCCGGGCCCGGAGTGGTTCGAGCCGCGCTGAGGTCCGGGACGCACTGACGGTCCGAGCTGCGCTGAGGGGTTTGGGCCCGGGCCGGCGAAGACCGGCCCCCACCCGATCCCTGGGGGGCGTGCCCAGGTCCAGTCTATCGGCCCACCCCGACGGAAACCCCAGATCAGCGACTTGACGCGGAAGTTGTCCACATGCACACAAGCCTGTGGACAACTCCTGCTGCGCAGGTCGGGCCGGATAACTCGGGCACCGTCGGTCGTCGCCGGACAGCTCAAGCCGACAAAATTTGAGCTTCCCGATTCAAGCCGGCAACTCGACCCGAACAGCTCAAGCTGAACTGCCCAAGCCCGACAGCTCAACCGCACAGGTCAAGCCGGGCAACTCGACCTGGACAACTTCGAGCCGGACGGCTCGTGCCGCACAAGACCGAGCTGGGCAACTCGACCCGACAGCCCAAACCGCACAGGTCGAGTCGGACACCTCAAGGCCGACAGGTCGAGCCAGCCAGCTCAAACCCGACAACTCAGAGCAACTCCAGCAGGAACGGCAGTTCCTGCGGCGCGTACCAAGCCAGCTCGTGATCCTCCGCGTCGCCCAGGATGAACTCCGCGTCCAGGTCCCCGAGGTCGGCCGCGTCGATCACGCCCGCTGCCGCCGAGACCGCGTCCGCTGCCTCCGGGCTGTCCACGTGGACCGCCGCCACCGCCGACAGTGGGATCGGGCCGCCGATGCGGACCACCGGGGCGTCCAGGTCCGGGCGCAGTGTGATGCCCTCGACGTCCGCCGACACCACCACCCGGCGGGGCTCGCCCTTCTCCTCCGCCGCGATCAGGCGCAGCGAAGCGCGGGCCGCGTCCAGGAGCGCCGCGTACTCGAGCTCCTCGTCCGACCCGCTCACGTACGTCTCGCGCAGCGCCGGGGTCAGCGCGAACGCCGTCCCGTTGCGCGCGCGGAACTCCCCCGACGCTTCCAAGTCGCGAAGCATCGCGATGGTCGCAGGCAGATAGACCCTCACCAGTGCGCACCCTTCAGCTCTTCCAAGGATTCTTCGATCATCCCGGCCAGCAGGTCGACGTCGAACGCGGCCTTGCGGTCGCCGTTGAGTCCGAAGTAGACGCCGCCGTGGTACGACGTCACCCCGATCGCCAGCGCCTGGGTGCGCATCAGCGGCATCACCGGGAACATCTCGACCAGTCTCGCCTCTCCCGCGTACATCGGCACCTGCGGGCCCGGCGAGTTGGTCACCATGACGTTGAAGATCCGCCCCGACAACGACCCCGCCGCACGTGCGCCGAGGGAATGCAGGGTAGCCGGGGCGAAGCCGCCGACCTTGAGCAACCCGCGCGCGGCGACCGACCGGCCCGAGTCGAGGTGCTCGGTCATCGCGTGCCCGATGTGCTGCAGCCGCAGCACCGGATTGGGCTCGCCCACCGGCAGGTCCACCAGGTACGCGGCCACCTGGTTGCCGACCAGGCCCGGCGTCGAGTACTCCGCCGTCTCGGCGTCGCGCACCGCCATCGGCGCCAGTGCCCGCACCGTCGCGTCGGGGGTCAGCGTCTCCTCGCGCGACAGCAGCCACTCGCGCAACGCGCCGGTGATGGCCGCGAGGACGACGTCGTTGACCGTGCCGCCGTGCTCCGCGCGGATCTTGCGGAAGTCCTCGAGCCGCGTGCGGACCACCGAGAACACGCGCCCGCCGGACACCCGGACGTTCAGCGGTCCCGGCGGCGCCGGGTTGACGAGCGTGCGCAGCGCCGACGCCACGCCGCCGACGGTCTCGGCGAACTTCCCGGCCGCCGCGACCGCGTCGTTCGCCGCCGACCGGACGTTCTCCACGACCTCGGCCGGCCGTTGGACGCCCTCGCTGACCGCGTCGAGCACCAGCTGGGTGCGGCTCGGCTCGCGCCGCGGCGTCCAGATGTCCTCGAACGGCTCCGGCTCGGCGGGGGTCGGGTCGAGGATGAGCTGGCCGAGCTCGATCGTGCCGACACCGTCCACAACGGACTGGTGGGTCTTGGTGACCAGCGCGATCCGGTCGCCGGACAGGCCCTCGATGAAATACGCCTCCCAGAGCGGCCGCTCCGGCGCCAGCCGCCGCGACATCAGCCGCGCCACCAGGTCGAACAGCTGGTCGTCGCGGCCCGGCTGGGGCAGCGCCGAGCGCCGGACGTGGTAGTTCAGGTCGAAGTCGACGTCGTCCACCCACACCGGCCGCGCGAGGTGCCCCGGCACCTCCGCGACGCGCTGCCGGTACCGCGGCAGGTACGCCAGGCGCGCGCCGACGAGGTCGAGCAGCTGCGCGTAGCTGAACCCGGAGCGTGGCCGCTCGAAGATCGCCACGCCGCCGACGTGCATCGGGGTCGCGTGGTCCTCGACGTAGAGGAACGAGGCGTCCAGCGCGGAAAGGCGGTCGGGCATGGGCCGATCCTTACACAATGCGAGACTGCCCGGTGTGGGTGATGAGTCGACTGTCTCGCCGAAAGACCGCTTCCTGACCGTGTACGGCCGGAAGCCGGTGCTCGAGGCACTGGCGGACGGCGGCCTGCGCGTGGACAAGGTGATCCTCGCCGACACCGCCCGCGGGCCGGGCGCGGCCGAGATCCAGCGTGCGGCCAAGGACGCTGGCGTGCCGGTGCAGCGCGCCAGCGCTCACCGGGTCAAGGTGCTCGCCGGCAACGGCAAGCAGGACCAGGGTGTGCTCGCCGACGTCGTCGCGCCGCGGATGCGCGCGCTGGCCTCGGCGCTGGAGGACCGGCAGCCGCCATCGCGGGTGCTGCTGCTGGACGGCATCACGACCCCGGCGAACGTCGGCATGATCCTGCGCACCGCGACCGCGGCCGGGCTCGACGGCGTGATCGTGCCGCGCCGCGGCGTCGCGGCGCTGGACCCGCTGGTGGTCAAGGCTTCGGCCGGGGTCGCGTTCCGCGCCCCGGTGCTGCGCTGCGGCTCCGCGCGCGAGGCGGCCGAAATGCTGACCGAAGCGGGCTACGGCATCTACGCGCTGGGCGCGTCCTCGAAGACCGCATTGTTCGACGTAAACCTGACGCAGCGCGCGGCTTTTGTACTCGGCGGCGAAACGGACGGCGTCGGCGCGGACGTCGGCGAGCTCGTCACCGAATGGGTGTCGATCCCGATGCCGGGTGACGTCGAGTCGCTCAATGTCTCGGCCGCCGCCGCGGTGCTTTCCTTCGAACTGGTCCGCCGCGCGCGTTGATCGTTCACTGATCGGGGAACAGCACACCGAGTTCGGCGAGCGTTTCCCCGACCGACCGGTGGTGCACCCCGACCATGCCCGCTTCGACGGCGCCGAAGATGTTCGCTGCGGAGTCGTCGACGAACGCACAGTGCACGGCGGGCAGGGCCAGCCGGTCCGCCGCGATCAGGTAGACCGCCGGATCCGGTTTGGCCACGCCGACCTCGCCGGAGAACACCAGCGCGTCGAAATAGTCGAACATGGTTTTCTTGACCTGCTCCGACGCCCCGGGTGCGTTGGACAGCAACGCGGTACGGACGCCCCGCTTGCGCGCGGTCATCAGGTATTCGTAGAAGCGGTCGGCGTCGGGATCGGTGAGAACTCCGGCGAAATCGACCAATAACCCCTTCAGCACCCGGCACACCATAGCCGGGTAACGGGGCGCTGTCTCTCGGAGTCCGACAATGCGATGTGCCCCTAGCGCACGGTAACCGGCGAAGCCATCGCTTCGGCGATTCTCCCCCGAATCGAGCGATTCCTGACGCGATTCGGGCCGCGCGTCCCTCTAAGCCTGCGGAAGCGGCGAAATGCCGCGACCGGGAGGGGAGGAAATGACCGAGGAACATCGCCTGAGAACGCTGATCCGCTACGAGGCGCCCCGTCGGGCCGAACGGCTCGCGGCCGTGACACCGGAAGAGCACCGCCGGGCCGGCGCGCGCTGGCCGGCGTCGAGGCAGCTCGAGGCGTCCGAAGTGGGCCACCTGCTGAACATGCTGCTGGAGGCCTACGACGGCCGTCGTCCGGTACCGCAGATCCGGGGCCTGGTGGCGCCGGAGGTGTACGCCGGGCTGAGCGGGCCACGCCTGCCGCAGCCGCGGCACCGGACGCACACCGTCCACACGTGCAACCCGGTGGCGGGTGTGATCGAGGCATGCGCCCGGGTGGAGGCCGACGGCCGGTCGTTCGCGCTGGCGGCCCGCTTCACCCGCACCACGACGGGGTGGCAGTGCGTGCGGTTCGCGCTGCTGAAACCGAGGCGGCTGGACCACCGGCCCCAGCGGGCAGCGGCGTGAAGCGGGCGGGCACGGCAAGAGCCCCGCCGGGACAGTCCTAGCGCGACAGTCGCGAGCGGCCGGTCGGGACAGTCCCGTCTCGACGGTCGCGAACGGCCGATGCGTCGTTCAGCCGGCTGGACCGGGCTTGATCCCGGCGGGACGGTCGTGAGTGGTGATTCGGGTTCTAACCCTCTCCGCCACTCACGACCGGACCGGCAGCGTCGCCAGGCCGCGCAGGGTGGTCGTCGGGTTCCAGGCCGGGGTGCCGTTCAGCGCTAGATCCGGGCGGCGGCGGGCCAGCTCGCGGAACACGACGCGGGCTTCGAGCCGGGCCAGTGGCGCGCCGAGGCAGAAGTGGATGCCCTGGCCGAACGCCAGGTGCTTGCCCGGCACCCGGGCCGGGTCGAACGCCTCCGAGTCGAACGCCTCCGGGCCGCTCGCCGGGTCGCGGTTGGCCGCGCCGATCAGGACGATCGCCTGGCTGCCCGCCGGGACCGGCAGCGCGCCGAGCGTCGTGTCGCGCACCGCCGTCCGCGAGGTCAGCTGGACCGGCGAGTCGTAGCGCAGCACCTCTTCGACCACCCGGTCCGGCGCCGCCGCGGCCGGCCCGAGGCCGTCGTGGCGGAGCAGCGCCAGGACGCCGTTGCCGATCAGGTTCGTCGTCGTCTCGTGGCCGGCGATGAGCAGGAGCGTGAGCGTCACCAGGAGCTCGCCCTCGCTGAGGACGTCACCCGCGTCGGACACCGCCACCAGCGCGGACAGGAGATCCTCCCCCGGCTCGCTCCGCCGTTTCGCGGCCAGCTCGCGGAAGTACGCGATGAAGGACTGCCGCGCCCGGACCGCCGGTTCGACCGTCTCGGGGCTCTGCAGGAACGGCGGGTCCAGCGCCCGCGCCATCGCGTGCGACCACTCCGCGAACTGCTCGCGGTCGTCCAGCGGGACGCCGAGCAGCTCGGCGATCACCTCGACCGGCAACGGCTTCGCGAGCGCCGTCATCAGGTCGAACTCGCTCGGCGCGCGGTCGATCAGGTCCACGGTGATCTCGTCGATCCGCGGCGCCAGCCGCTCGACCATCCGCGGCGTGAACGCCTTCGCGACCAGCCGCCGCAGCCGCGTGTGGTCGGGCGGGTTCAGCGACAGGAACGCCCGGACCACGCGTCCTGACTCGTCGACCGGCTGGTCCGGCCGCCGGTCCGCCGGGTCCAGGTACTCCGGTTCGGGGTGCCCGAACGCCGGGTCGCGCAGGACCTGCGTGGCTTCGGCGAGGCCGCTGACGGCGAACATCCCCTCGGCCAGGAGCGCGACCGGCAGCCGCTCGCGCCACCGCCGGTAGTGCGGGTACGGGTCCGGCCGCCGCTCGGCGCCGAACAGCGCGAAGAACTCCTGCATCTCCGCCGACATCGTCGTCACGACCATCCCCCGTTCACGGAACCGGGGCGCGTGGAGTTGTCCACGCGCCCCGGTTCCGGCTCACATCAGCGGCTCACGTCAGCGACGTGGGCCCTTCTTGCCCTTCTTGGCGGCGTCGCGCTGGGCGGCCCGGCGGTCCCGCCGGGTGGCTCCGCTTCCGCCCGCGCCGTCGCCCGCTTCCTCGGCGTGCGCTTCGACCTCGCCGTCCTCACCCGGGCCCGACAGCGTCAGCCCCGACTGCTGGCTGTTGCCGCCCAGGCCCTTGCCACGCAGCGCGGCCGGGACGGAATCGGTGTCGGTCGTCGGCGGCTGCGGCGGCGCCGGCCGCGCGTGCCGGCCTTCCGGCACGGCCTGGCCGTTGCCGTTGCCGACACCCGCCGGCAACGCGGCGGCGTCTTCGGCGGGCGGCGCTTCGGCCCGCTCGACCTGCAGGTTGAACAGGAAGCCGACGGCCTCCTCCTTCAGCGAGTCGAGCATCGCGCGGAACATGTCGAAGCCCTCGCGCTGGTACTCGATCAGCGGGTCGCGCTGCGCGAGCGCCCGCATGCCGATGCCCTGCTTGAGGTAGTCCATCTCGTAGAGGTGCTCACGCCACTTGCGGTCGAGGACGGTCAGCATGACCTGGCCCTCCAGGGTCCGCATGCCTTCCGGGCCGACGAGCGCGTTGATCTCCGCCTCGCGCTTGTCGTAGGCGTCGCGGGCGTCCTGCACCAGCGCCTCGCGCAGGGTGTTCGCGTCGAGGTCGCCGTCCTCCAGCAGGTCGTCCCAGTCGAGGCTGACCGGGTACAGCGTCTTCAGCGCCGTCCACAGCTTCTCGTGGTCCCAGTCCTCGGCGTAGCCGTTGGCCGTCGCGCCGTCCACGTAGGCGTTGACGACGTCGACGAGCATCCCTTCGATCTGGTCGCGCAGGCTCTCGCCGGCGAGCACGCGGTGGCGCTCGGCGTAGATCACCTTGCGCTGCTCGTTCATGACCTCGTCGTACTTGAGGACGTCCTTGCGCTGCTCCATGTTGATCTGCTCGACCTGCGTCTGCGCGCTCTTGATGGCCTTGGAGACCATCTTGTGCTCGATCGGCACGTCGTCGGGCAGCCGCATGGTCGTCATGACGCGCTCGACCATGGTCGCGTTGAAGCGGCGCATGAGCTCGTCACCGAGCGACAGGTAGAACCGGGACTCGCCCGGGTCGCCCTGCCGGCCGGACCGGCCGCGGAGCTGGTTGTCGATGCGGCGCGACTCGTGCCGCTCGGTGCCCAGCACGTACAGGCCGCCCGCGTCGCGGACCACCTCGGCCTCGGCCTTCGACTCTTCCTTGACCTTCTCGAGGATGCCGGGCCACGCGGCCTCGTACTCCTCGGAGTGCTCGACCGGGTCCAGGCCCTGCTCGCGCAGCACGTGGTCGGCGATCAGGTCGGGGTTGCCGCCCAGCACGATGTCGGTACCGCGGCCGGCCATGTTCGTGGCGACCGTGACGGCGCCCTTCTGGCCGGCGCGCGCGACGATCAGCGCCTCCCGGTCGTGGTGCTTCGCGTTCAGCACCTCGTGCGGCACGCTCAGCTTGACCAGCAGCTTCGACAGCCGCTCGGACTTCTCGACGCTCGTGGTGCCGACCAGGACCGGCTGGCCCTTCTCGTGCCGCTCGGCGATGTCCTCGGCGACCGCCTCGTACTTCGCCTCTTCGGTCTTGTAGATCAGGTCCGGCTGGTCGGCGCGGACCATCGGGCGGTTCGTCGGGATCGGCACCACACCCAGCTTGTAGGTCTGGTGGAACTCGGCGGCCTCGGTCTCGGCCGTACCGGTCATGCCGGACAGCTTCCCGTAGAGGCGGAAGTAGTTCTGCAGCGTGATCGTGGCGAGCGTCTGGTTCTCGGCCTTGATCTCGACCTTTTCCTTGGCCTCGATCGCCTGGTGCATGCCCTCGTTGTAGCGGCGGCCGTGGAGCACGCGGCCGGTGAACTCGTCGACGATCGCGACCTCACCGTTGCGGACGATGTAGTCCTTGTCGCGGTGGAAGAGCTCCTGCACCTTCAGCGCGTTGTTCAGGTACCCG
The DNA here is from genome assembly GCF_035982555.1 of Amycolatopsis sp. NBC_01286. NCBI lineage: Bacteria > Bacillati > Actinomycetota > Actinomycetes > Pseudonocardiales > Pseudonocardiaceae > Amycolatopsis > Amycolatopsis sp. NBC_01286. The sequence continues at coordinate 3,859,192 of NZ_CP108428.1, read as the reverse complement.
ACCAGCGGGGTGTTCGCGGCCTCGTACAGGTTCTCGATGCCGAGCTGGTCCTCGACGAACCGGACGCCCTTTTCGGTGACGGCGACGGTGCGCTTCCGGACGTCGACCTCGTAGTGGTACTTCGAGTTGATCAGGTTCGTCTTCTCGAGCCGCTCGCGCGACCCCATCGTGGTGGTGTCGATGCCGTTCATCAGCGGGGCGAGCCGCGCGAACTCGACGTACCAGCGCGACGACTGGTCCGCCGGGCCCGAGATGATCAGCGGCGTCCGGGCCTCGTCGATGAGGATCGAGTCCACCTCGTCGACGATGGCGTAGTTGTGGCCGCGCTGGACGCAGTCGTCCAGGCTCCACGCCATGTTGTCGCGCAGGTAGTCGAAGCCGAACTCGTTGTTCGTGCCGTAGGTGACGTCGGCGTTGTACTGGTTGCGCCGGACGTCCGGCTGCTGCTCCGACAGGATGACGCCGACCTCGAGACCGAGGAAGCGGTGGATGCGGCCCATCCACTCGGAGTCGCGCTTGGCCAGGTAGTCGTTCGTCGTGACGACGTGGACGCCCTTGCCGGGGATGGCGTTGAGGTACGCCGCGAGGACACAGGTCAGGGTCTTGCCCTCACCGGTCTTCATCTCGGCGACCTGGCCCAGGTGCAGGGCGGCGCCGCCCATCAGCTGGACGTCGAAGTGCCGCTGGCCGAGCACGCGCTTGGCGGCCTCGCGGGCGACCGCGAAAGCCTCCGGCAGCAGGTCGTCCAGGGACTCCCCGCCGGCGTGCCGCTTGCGGAACTCGTCCGTCTTGGCCCGCAGCTCGGCGTCGGTCAGGTCCTTGACGTCGTCTTCGAGGGTGTTGATGTGATCGGCGATGTTGCGCAGCCGCTTCACCATCTTGCCCTCGCCCGCGCGGAGCAGGCGGTTCAGCACCATCCGGTCGACCTCACTAGCTGATCATGAGCGCGCCCAGGCCGGTCCCGGGCAGGTTCTCCCACGGCGGCCGCCGTGGGTCGGCGCCACCGTTCCACCCCATCGTAGGGAACCCGGGGCGTCGTGTGCACACGCCGTACGTCCTGACATGCGGATGGCCCGCACGCGAGCGCGTGCGGGCCATCGGCGAAGGCCTCCTCAGAGCCGGCTCAGCCGAGCCGGATCACGCCGTAGTCGAAGCCTTTCCGCCGGTAGACCACGCTGGGCCGCCCCGCGTCGGAGTCGTTGAAGAGGTAGAAATCGTGGCCGACCAGTTCCATCTCGTAGAGAGCCTGGTCCACCGTCATCGGATCGGCGGTGTGCTGCTTCTCGCGGACGACGCGGCCGGGCTGGTGGCCCAGGTCGTCGTCGGCCCAGCTCTGCTGCTGGGGCAGGGTGATCTCGTCGGCACTCGCGAAACCGTTCAGCTGCGGTTCGGCCTCGGGTGCGTCCAACACCGCGGTACGCGCGGCGGGACTGGCGGCGGCGGCCGGGGAGGTACCACCCGGCAATACCGAGGTCGCTTCGGCGACCGACTCCGGTCGGCTGCGTCCGTAGTGCACGCGCCTCCGGTCGTGTGTCCTCCGCAGCCGGTTCTCCAGCTTGGTGACTGCGGAATCGAGCGCTGCGTAGAAGTCGGCGGCACACGCTTCAGCGCGTACGGCCGGGCCACGCCCCTTTCCGGTGATTTCGACGCGCTGGCAGCTCTTGGCCTGGCGCCGGTTGGGTTCGTGGAACAGCTCCACGTCGTACCGGATGACTTTCCTGTCGTAGCGCTCGAGGCGGGCCAGCTTTTCGCTGACGAGTGCCCGATAGTGCTCGGGCACCTCTACGTTGCGGCCCTTAACGACGATGTCCATACACGACCTCCCTCGCTGAGATGACTGCGAGCTGTTGAGTTCACACACGGCGCCGGTGTAGCGGGGACGGAAGCCCGGATCGCGGGCTGAGAAGGAACTCGGATCGGTTCACGACGTCTCGTGCCGGATGCCCGAGCGCGGACTCAGCGCACCTCCGGCGCCAGGGACATGGGCTCGTCACCTCCCTGCCTGCGGGGATTGCTGATAGCGGAGCACGTTAGCTTCCTCACGCCCGTTACAACAGCCCCCGAGCCGGGGGATGTCGGGGAATGAGACTCCGTCACCCCGCGCAGTGAGCGGGGAGTGAACACCAGAAAACACCCGCTGGTCGGACGCTCGCCGGTTGCCGTGGCATCACACGGACGGCGCATCACTCCAGCTGCAAGGACGCCGAGGGTGACGGCCTTGTCCGGCACAGCCACCACTCCGGTGGAGTGGTTCGGCACCCGAGTGGCTTTGATCGACACCCTCATGCCCGGACAACGGCCGCGGCGCCGCTCGCGTTCCCGCCGGAAGTCACTCGTCCAGGTGACACCCGGGTCACCCGGCCGCGGGGGCTGGGTTTGGCGGGTGCTTTCGGTGGCTGGGGATCTTGTGGTGCGGGTGGGGTCGGTGGGGCTTGTGGAGACTGGTGTGACCTGGTGAAACCGCCGTTCTGGTTTGGGGTCGGGTTCTGGGGGCGGGGTGGTGGGGTTGGGCGGTGGCTGGCGGTCGGATGTCGCGGATTCACCCGGGTGGGAATCTTTTTTGGACCGGCTGGATGGCTCGCTGAGCCTGGTCTGGCGACGCCGGGCTTGGCAGCATCGGGATTTGGTGGCGCCGGGCTTGAGTGCTTTCGGTCAGACGGGCTCCGAAGTCTTGGCAATGGGTGGCGTGGTAGCGGAGTTTGAGGCGGTGGGCACCAGAGTTATGCCCACGGAGGGGGGTCACCCAGCCGCGAGGAGGGTGAGGACGGCCGCGACCGCGATGCCCTCCGCCGCCAGTGCGTGCACGCAGGCGGCGGCGGTGGCTCCGGTGGTCACCACGTCGTCCAGGACCACCACCGGGAAACCGGGTGGCGGACGGCCGGCTTCCCGGAATCGCAGCCGGCCGGCCAGGTTGGCGGCGCGCTGGGCGTGGCCGAGCCCGACGGCGTCGCGGGCGGTCCCGGCCAGTTCCAACGCCGGTGCGACGGCCACTTCGAAACCGCGGGTGGCCAAGACTTTCGCCGCGGCTGCTGCCAGGAGTTCGACGTGGGGGCCACCTCGGACCCGGGATGCGGAGGGGCGGCTGGGTGCTGGGACAAGGCAGATCTTGCGGTGTGCGAGGACGGATCCGGTGCTCGGGGCCGGCCCTGGGCGCCGGTGGGCGGACATGGTTCCGGTCTCGTGGGACATGTCTGGCGAGTGCTCGGAAGCGCAGCTGGCGCTCCGGGCCTGGTCCGGTGGCTGATGGGCGGAAGCGACTTCGGTCGCGCAGGCAAGGCCTGGTGGCCGGAGCCCCAAAGGTGCACCGGCGCTCCGCGCCCGATCCGATGACCGGTCGATCGACGTGGCTCCGGTGGCGCGACCGGAATCCGGCAGCCGGTGACCGCAAGCAGCAGTTCCGGCGCTCGGAGAGAGGCCCGGCAGCCATCGCGGGGAACCGGTTCCGGCGCGCGGAGGCAGGCCTGGCGGCCGGCGTCGGGAACCGGTTTCGGCGCTCCGAGCGGCCGGCTGTGGCCCTCCGACGGACACGGTTCCTGCGCTCTCAGCAGCCTGCTGCGACTGACCTGCGGAAACAGCTCCAGCCGCGACCTGTGGTCGCCCGCCGACCACGGTTTCCCGCAACGGCAACACGACCAACGCCTCCGCCAGAGCCGACCCCAACGCCGGGGCCAGATCCCGGCGACCCCGCTCCTTGTACGCGATCAACAACCGCCTACCGACGCCGGTATACCTGGCCAGGGAGAACACCCGGACCACGCCCGCCGTGGGCACGCGGGCGACCTCCCGCACCGCGCCCCAAACGCCCCCGCAGCGGGCGCAACAAGGCGCGCCGCGGGCTCCGCAGGCGGCGCAGCGGCTGGGGATCAGGAGTTCCAGAAGCGCGTTGATGACCACACGGAAAGTGTCGCGACCACCACCGACAGTTTCGGGCCCTCAACCATCACCCGATCGACTGAAACCGTCAGCCCGGGTAGAAGGGGTCCGCGTCCTTCGCCGAATGGCTCTGGGGGCGCCACACCTCGCCCAGCACCGAGGCCGTCCACAGGCCGCTCGCGTCCGCTACCACGATCGGCCTGCCGGGGGCCGCGGTTACGCCGTGGACCTGGGGTGTCAGGTTCGAGCTGTTGAACGCGTCCATGCGCTGGCCGTCCACCGTCACGCGGACCACCGGCTGGGACACGCTCGTCGTGACCGCGACCAGGGTGTCCTGGGCCAGCCAGTCCACGTCGACGACGTCGTGGAGGTCGTGTGGCTGCAGGTGGCGGGGCTCGCGCAGGCTGACCGAGTCGCCGCCCGAGCCGACCACCGAGGCCACCCACAGCTGGCCGTTGACCACCGCCGCTACCCGGGCGCCGTCGCGGGAGAACCTGAGCTCCGAGATGTCGCCCTGCTGGATCAGGTCGGCGGCGTTCACCAGCAGGGGGGTCCACTGGCCGTTCGGGGTCAGCACGACGCGGGCCACCGACTGCTGGTCGACGACCGTCCACACCTCGGACGAGCCGGGGCGCCACGTCGGCCGGCTCAGGGTGTTGCCGGCCACGCTGAGCTGCGGCAGCTCGCGGCCGAGGTCGCCGATCCGCAGGTGGACGCCGCCGCCCGCGCGCTCCACCACCGCGAGGCGCTTGCCGTCGGTCGACTGGGCCGCGTTGACGACGTCGTAGCCGCCGTTGCCTGCCGGGCCGGCGATCGGGGCGCCGTCGCCGAGGGAGCGGACGCGGCCGCCGACCGTCATCAGCCCCAGCAGGTCCTGGCTCGGCGAGAGCGCCGCGCCGTACGCGGGCAGCTCGCTCAGCCGCCAGTCCGGGTGGTTCGGCACCAGCGGGGCGCCGTCGGCGAGGATCCGGATCCGCGCCGACGTCACGTACTGCAGCGAAAGCACGATCTGCGCGGCGATCAGGATGCGGGTGTCGTCGCTGACGCCGGTCAGCCCGGTCAGGGGCACCACCAGCGTCCCGTCGTCGAGGCTCTTGACGTTGGTGTCGATCTCCACCGGTTCGCCGAGCAGGTTCTTCACCGCGCCGGCCAGGCTCGTCGACGGGCCGGCGACCAGCATGTCCATCACCCGGCCCGGCAGCCCGGCCTGCGGTTTCGCCACGACGTAGCGCCGGTCGGGGACGAACGTGTTGGCCGACTCCGAGTAGAAGACCACCGGCACCGCGGTGTAGTTCTCGGCGAAGTCGGACTCCGTCGCGTACAGGTCGGCGGGCGGGTCGACGATCCGCCACTGGCCGGTCGGCTGCTTGCGCACCTTCACGTGGAGCAGCGCCGGGCTGTAGTCCGGGACGAACGCGCTGTTCTGGTCCAGCGTGCCGACGTCGAACCCGCGCACGTTGACGACCTGCGTGTTCGGGTCCGGCTGCGGCTCGGTGTCGTAGACCGTGCCGAAGGTGTCCTGGATGATCGTCAGGCTGCGGCTGGGCCGCCAGGTCGCCTGCCCCTGGTCGTCCAGGTAGGCGCGCGCGGCGCCGTTGTTCTGGCCGGGCTTGAGCGTCGCGCCGATGAAGTCGCGGACCAGCGTCAGCGCGTCGATGTTCGCCTGCGGCTCGGGTGCCTCGGCGTTCTGGCCCTGGCCCTGGCGCTCCCCCGGGACGACGACGGGCTGGGACTCGAGCGGAACGTTGGCGCAGCCCGCCACCAGCACCAGGCACAACACTGCGAGCAGAACGCGTTTCACTGACCGACTTCCTCACGCTCGGCGAAGATCGCCTCCGGCGCCGGGGTCACCTCGATGATCCCGAGCGGCACCTCGCCCGGGACGCGCTCGGGCGGCGGCAGGCCCAGCGGCGACTCGCCGATGGGCACGTCCTGGTGGCGCGGGAAGCGGAACCGGAAGCAGGCGCCCTGGCCGGGTGCGCCCCACGCGTCGAGCTCGCCGCCGTGCAGGCGCGCGTCCTCGAGGCTGATCGCCAGGCCGAGGCCGGTGCCGCCGGTGCGCCGGTTGCGCGACGGGTCGGCGCGCCAGAACCGGTTGAACACCAGGTCCGCCTCGCCGGGCCGCAGGCCGACGCCGCGGTCCTGGACGGTGATGGCGACGGTGGTCTCGTTGGCCGCGACGGTGAGCACCACCGGCCGGCCCTCGCTGTGGTCGACGGCGTTGGCGAGCAGGTTGCGCAGGATCCGCTCGACGCGCCGCGAGTCGACGTCGGCGGGGATCTCCTCGTCGGGCAGCACGAGCTCGACCGAGGAGCCCGCGTTGCCGGCGATGACCCGCACCTGCTCGACCGCGCGGGTGGCGATCGGGCGGACGTCGATGAACTCCGCGGACAGCTCCTCGACGCCGGCGTCGAGCCTGCTGATCTCCAGCAGGTCGCCGAGCAGGGCCTCGAACCGGTCGAGCTCGTCGACCAGCAGCTCGGTGGAGCGCGCGAGCCCGGCCGGGAACTGCTCGCGGGACGCGTGCAGCACGTCGGCGGCCATCCGGACGGTGGTCAGCGGCGTCCGCAGCTCGTGCGAGACGTCGGAGGTGAACCGGCGCTGGAGGCCGCCGAACTCCTCGAGCTGGCGGATCTGGCGCTGGATGCTGGCGGCCATCCCGTTGTAGGACACGGCGAGCTTCGCCAGGTCGTCCTCGCCGACCACGGCGACGCGCTGGTCGAGGTCGCCGCCGGCGAACTGCTCCGCCGCGGCGGCGGCCTGCCGGACCGGCCGCACCACCTGCCGCACCACCAGGTTCGTGATGCCGGCCAGCAGGAGCAGCAGGACGAGGCCGCCGACCAGCAGCGTGTTCTGCACGGTCGAGACGGTGTTCTGCTCGGTCGTCAGCGGGAACAGCAAGTACAGCTGCAGCGGGCTGGCGACGGTCTTGAGCGACGTCCCGACGATCAGGTACGTCGTGCGCCCGCCGTTCATGTCGGGGACGGTGTGCTCGAGGTAGCTCGTCTGCTCGGCTTCGACGAACTGCCGCAGCCGCGGCGGGACGTTCTCGAACGGCCCGGCGAACTCGGGTTCGCTGCCGGACTGGTCGTGGCCGCCGCTGGCGAGCACCGGGATGAACGTGCCGGCCGCCGAGCCCGCCGCGTCCTGGCTGGTCGGCGTGATCGCGATCTTCTTCAGCGCGTTCTCGAGCCGGTTGCGCAGCGCGTCCGACGTCTCGCTGCCGAGGCCGACGAGCTCACCGGCGGCGGTCTCCGCGGCCGCGCGGGTCTGCGCGGTGGCGGCGTCGCGCTTGGTGTCCAGCAGCCGCTCGGTGATCTGGTTCTGCAGGACCATGCCCAGCACGAACACCACGGCGGAGGACAGCGCGAGGGTCGACACGGTCACGCGGAACTGGAGCGAGTGCTTCCACAGCTCGTTGAACGCGACCGCGCGACGGCGCGCGAAAACGACGACACGCCGCACCAGGCGTGCCGTCGATCGCGCGAACGCGGGGAGCCGTCTGCCGGTCTCCACGGTCATGGAGCCATCACGGCGGGCCGGCCTTGTACCCGACGCCGCGAACGGTCAACACCACCTCGGGGTGTTCCGGATCCTTCTCGACCTTGGAGCGCAGCCGCTGGACGTGCACGTTCACCAGCCGGGTGTCGGCCGCGTGCCGGTAGCCCCAGACCTGCTCGAGCAGCACCTCGCGGGTGAACACCTGGCGCGGCTTGCGGGCCAGCGCCACCAGCAGGTCGAACTCCAGCGGGGTCAGCGGGATGGCCTTGCCCTCGCGCGTGACCTCGTGGCCGGGCACGTCGATCGCCAGGTCGCCGATCGTGAGCGACTCCGCCGGTTCGGCCTCGGTGCGGCGCATCCGCGCGCGGACCCGGGCGACCAGCTCCTTCGGCTTGAACGGCTTGACGACGTAGTCGTCGGCGCCGGACTCCAGGCCGAGGACGATGTCGACCGTGTCGCTCTTGGCGGTGAGCATGACGATCGGGACCCCGGACTCGGCGCGGATCGCCTTGCAGACGTCGATCCCGTTCATCCCGGGCAGCATCAGGTCGAGCAGGACGAGGTCGGGCTTTAGTTCACGCAGCGCGGGAAGCGCGCGTGAGCCGTCGGCGACCACCGCCGTGTCGAACCCCTCCCCACGGAGCACGATGGTGAGCATCTCCGCGAGTGCAGGGTCGTCGTCGACCACGAGAACACGTGCCTTCATGACCACATATTCGCACTAGTTCCGACGCCCGTACGCGCGACCCGCGTGTTTGACCACCAGAAAGATCAAGATCGGCACGGGTCCCTGCTCCATCCGGGTGCCCCTGGACGGTCCGTGAAGGCCGCCTTCAGGGACTCCGGGTCCCTCAAGGTGACCTTCACGGACCTGCGGGAAGGGGCGGCTCAGGGGGTGACGGCCGGGACCGGCGCGTCGACGAAGACGACGCCGTCCTCGACGACCACGCGGTGCGTCCGCACGGCCTTCTTGGCCGGCAGGCAGGTGGGCGCGCCGGTGCGCAGGTCGAACCGGGCGGCGTGCAGCGGGCACTCGACGAAACAGCCCTCCAGCCAGCCGTCGGCCAGGGATGCGTCCTGGTGGGTGCAGGTGTCGTCGACGGCGAAGAAGCCGGCTTCGGTGTGGAACACCGCGATCGGGACGGGCCCGTCGAGGCGGCGGGCTTCGCCCTCGGGCAGGTCGGTGACGGCGCAGGCGCGGATCATCAGGGCCTCCGGAAACGACTGGCGGGATGCCGGGACGGTTCGTGAAAGTTGCGCATTGCGCGACGCTGCGCTTCTTGCGCAACAATCCGGTCCGGCGGGCGGTCGCGTCAAGAGATTCGCCCACTCAGCCGATAGGGAGTGCGCAAAACGGATAGTGTTGCGCTATGCGGAACCAGGACTCGGGCAACGCAACTCAGAGCCAGGTGCAGTCGGTCGACCGGGCGATCAGCGTGCTGGAGCTGCTCGCCCGCAACGGCGAAACCGGCATCACGGAGATCGCGGGCGAGCTGGGCGTGCACAAGTCGACGGCGTCGCGCCTGCTCAGCGTCCTGGAGTCGAGAGGCCTGGTCGAGCAGCTCGGCGAACGCGGGAAGTACGCGATCGGCTTCGGCATCGTGCGGCTGGCGGGCGCCGCGACCGGGCGGATGGACCTGGCGAAGCTCGGCCGCACCAGCTGCCTGAGCCTCGCCGAGGAGCTCGGCGAGACCGTGAACATCGCCATCGCCGACGACGGCGTCGCGATCAACATCAGCCAGGCTCGCGGCGCCGCGGCGATCACCACGCAGAACTGGACCGGCCAGCGGACGCCGTTGCACGCGACCTCCAGCGGCAAGATCCTCTTGGCGTACATGGCCGAAGCCGAGCGCAAGCGGGTGCTGAAGCGGAAGCTGGAGCAGTACACGCCGCGCACGACCGTCGAGCCGGACGAGCTGATGACCGAGCTGGAACGGATCCTCGAGGACGGTTACGCGGCCTGCTACGAAGAGTTCGAGCTCGGCATGCACGCGGTCGCGGTGCCGATCCACGGCCCGGGCGGGGACGTCGTCGCCGCGATGAGCGCGTCTGGCCCGTCGTACCGGCTCTCGAAGCAGCGGGTGAAGCAGATCGTGCGGCCGATGGCCGAGGCGGCGGACGACCTGTCCGCGCAGCTGGGTTACTTCCGGGACTAGTAGAGCCGGGCCATCGCCCGGATCGTCCTTCCCATGTGCGCCACCAGTTCCGCGGGTGCGAGGACCTGCGCGTCCGCGCCGAGCCGCAGCAGTCCGGCGGCGGCGTGCGGGACGCTCTCCAGCGGGACGGTCGCGCGCCGCCAGCCCTCGGCGTCCGCGGGTTCGAGCGTGTGCGAGACGAGCCGGGCCGCCTTCGGGCCGAGGATGTCCGGCAGGGCCGCGATGCCCGCCGGCGAGAGGCGGACGACGGCCGTCTCGTCGATGTCCGCCGCTTCGTACCGCTCGACGTGCGCCCGCCAGAACTCCGCGAGGTCGAAGGCGTCGGGCCGGATGACCTGCTCGTCGAGCGGCGTCAGGGCCACGATGTTCGTGACGCGGTAGGTGCGCGGCTCCGACCGCCCGGCCGCGACGAGGTACCAGACGCCGGCCTTGAGGACCAGGCCGAGCGGGTGCAGCCGCCGCGTCACGACGCCGGGGCGCGGTGACCAGCGGCGGTAGCGGACCTCGACGACCTGGTCCCGCCACAGGGCTTCCGCGGCGGCGAGCAGCTGCGGCACCGGGTCCGCTTCGCGGTACCAGCCGGGCGCGTCGAGGTGGAACCGCTGCCGGATGCGCGTCGAGGCGTCCCGGTACGGCGTCGGCAGCGCCGCCGTCAGCTTCAGCTCGGCCGCGGCCACCTGGGCGCCCAGGCCCAGCTCGGCGGCGGGCTGCGGCAGCCCGGTGAGGAACAGCGACCCGGCCTCGTCGGCGGTCAGGCCGGTCAGCCGGGTGCGGTAGCCGTCCATCAGCTGGTAGCCGCCGCTCGGGCCGGGCTCGGCGTAGATCGGCACGCCCGCCGCGGCCAGGGCCTCGACGTCGCGGTAGACGGTCCGGGCGGTCACGCCCAGCTCGGCGGCCAGGCGCGACGCGCTCATCCGGCCGCGGTTCTGCAGCAGCAGGAGCAGGGACACCAGCCGGCTCGCTCGCACCCGCCGGAGTCTGCCAGCCACCACTGACAGAAGGTGTCAGTGGTGGCGCCCCAGGATCGCCGTCATGAACGACTTCGACTTCCTCCACGGCTCCTGGACCGTCGTCAGCCGGCGGCTCAAGACGATCTTCGCCGGCAGCGACGACTGGGACGTCTACCCCGGCACCACCACCTGCCGAACCCTCTTCGAGGGCGGCGGCAACACCGAGGAGATCCGCTTCCCCGCCCGCGGCTTCCGCGGGTTCACGCTGCGTCTGTTCGACGTCGAGCGGAAGGAGTGGTCGATCTACTGGGCCAACGACCGCACCGGGGTCCTCCAGCCGCCGGTCGTCGGCACCTTCGCCGACGGCCGCGGCGACTTCTACGGCGACGACGTCCACGAGGGCCGGCCGATCAAGGCGCACTACCTCTGGTCGGGCACCGCGGGGCCGTCGCCGCGGTGGGAGCAGGAGTTCTCGGCCGACGGCGGGAAGACCTGGGAATCCAACTGGGTCATGGAGTTCACCCGGGCCGGAACCGGCACCTTTTCGGGCGCTTGACAGCAAGTCGCGCATGACGCACGTTGTTGCCGAAGACGCAACTTTGCCCGGAGGGATCCCGCGATGGCACAGCCCCGGGTGGTGGTCATCGGCGCCGGCCTCGTCGCCTGCGCGCTCGCCGACGAGCTGACCGAACGCGGCTGGACCGACGTCACGGTGCTGGGCGGCGGCGAGCGGCCCGACACCCCCGGGCTCGTGTTCCGCACCGACGCGGACCGCACGCTGACGGAGTTCGCGAAGTACACCGTCGCGAAGTGCAGCGGCCTCACGCTCGACGGCCGGTGGTGCTTCAACCCGGTGGGCAGCCTGGAGCTCGCGACGACGCCCGAGCGGCTCGCGGACCTGAAGCGGCGGCGCGGCTGGGCGACGTCGTGGGGCGTGCGCGGCTTCCTGCGCGCGCCCCACGAGTGCGCCGACCTGCACCCGCTCCTCGACGAAACCCGGGTCCTGGGCGGGTTCCACGTCCCCGGCGACGGCCTCCTGCACGCCGGGCACGCGGCCGAAGCCCAGGCCCGGCGGGCCGCCGGGCGGGGCGCGAAGTTCCTCGACGACGACGTCGTGGCGATCGACCGCGCCGGCGGGCGCGTCACCGGCGTCGTCACGGCTTCCGGGCGGCTGCGCGCCGACGTCGTCGTGTCGTGCGCCGGCGCCGGCGCGCTCGTCGGCCTGGCGGTGCCGCACGTGCCGCTGCCGCACCGGTACGCGCGGACGTCGCCGCTGGCGGAACTGGCCGGGCACAACGACGACCACGCGCAGGCGGGCAAACCCGTGCTGCGCCACCACGACCGCGCGCTCTACGTCCGCGAGCACGTCGACCGGCTCGGCGTCGGCGCGCTCGACGTCGATTCGGACGACTTCGACGCGGCGTGGGAGGCGGCGGCCGCGCTGCTGCCCGCACTCCGCGACGCCAAGGCCGAGACCGTCTCCACCGTGACGCTCCCGGGCACGCCGGACGGGCTGCCGCTGCTGGGCGAGCACCCGGACCTCGAAGGCTTCTGGGTGGCCGAGGCCGTCCGGGACGAGCACTCCGCCGGGGTCGCGCGCGAGCTGGCGCGCTGGCTGGTCGACGGGCAGCCGGCGCTGGCCGTCCACGGCTGCGACCTGGCCCGCTTCGACCGCGTTTCGGTGCGGGGCCGCCGGTTCGCCGAGGTCCACGAGATCGTGCACCCGCTGGATCCCCGGGAAGCGCTGCTGCGCAGCAGTCCCTTCGCCGAGCGGCAAACCGAGCTGGGCGCGCACTTCCTGCCGTCCGGCGGGTGGGCGCGGCCGCAGTGGTACCAGGCCAACGCGGACCTGCCCGGCGTCTCGGCGCGCACCGGCTGGGCCGCGCGGCACTGGTCGCCGATCGGGAGCGCGGAGGCGCTCGCGGCTCGCGAGCGCGTCGCGATGTTCGACCTGACCGCCGGGCCGCGGCTGGCGGTCACCGGCCCGGGCGCGCTGCCGTTCCTGCAGGCCATGACGACCGGCGACCTGGCCGGGCCGCCGGGCTCGGTCACCCGCACGCTGCTGCTGAGCGAGGACGGCGGAGTGCGCGGCCAGGTGACCGTGGCCCGGCTCGGCGACGAGCGGTTCCACGTCGGCGCCACCGGCCGGGCGGACTTCGACTGGCTGCGGCGCCACCTGCCGGGCGACGGCGCCGTGCAGCTCCACGAGACCACGCCCGGCACCTGCTGCGTCGGCGTCTGGGGGCCGCACGCCGACGACGTCCTACCCGAACTGTCCACAACGGACTGCTCGGCCGAGGAGACCTACGTGGACGACGTCCCGGTCGTCGCGTTGCGACTGTCCACTGTGGGCGTTCCCGGCTGGGAACTGCACGCCACGGCGGATGTGGGCCGCCGGCTGTGGGACACCCTGCGGGCACGCGGGATCGTCGCCGCCGGGCACCAGGCGTACACCAGCCTGCGGCTGGCGGCCGGGGTGCGCGTGCCGGGCGTCGACGTCACCACCGAGCACGATCCGTACGAGGCCGGGCTCGGGTCCGCCGTCCGGCTGGACAAGGGCTACTTCCTCGGCCGTGACGCGCTCGCCGGCCGGTCCGAAGCCACCGTGAGCCGCCGGCTGACCCGGTTGCGCGTCGACGGCGTCGTGCTGGGCAAGGAGCCGGTGTACGTCGAGGGCCGCGCGGCCGGGTACGTCACCAGCGGGGACGAAACGATCGCCTACGCCTGGCTTCCGGTGGAGTACAGCGTGCCGGGGACGCGGGTGGAGATCGAGTACTTCGGCACGCGCGTTCCCGGGAGGGTCACATGACGCACTACGACGTGATCGTGCTCGGCCTCGGCGGCATGGGCAGCGCCGCCGCGTACCGGCTGGCGCAACGTGGGCAACGGGTGCTCGGCCTCGACCAGTTCGCGCCGGTGCACCACCTCGGGTCGAGCCACGGCGGTTCGCGGATCACGCGCCAGGCCTACCTCGAAGGCCCCGAGTACGTCCCGCTCCTGCTGCGGGCCCACGAACTGTGGGACGGCCTCGAGCGCGACAGCGGACGCCGGCTGTTCACCCGCTGCGGCGGGCTGATGGTCGGCACGGCGGCGTCGCGGACGATCACCGGAAGCGTCGCGTCGGCGGAAGCGTTCGGTGTGCCGCACGAACTGCTCGACGCTCGCGAGCTGCGCCGCCGGTACCCGACGACGTCGCCGACGCCGGACGAGGTCGCGCTGTACGAACCGGGTGCCGGGCTGGTGTCACCCGAGGGCAGCGTCGCCGCGCACCTGCAGCTCGCCGCGCGGTGCGGCGCCGAACTGCACCACGAGGAGAAGGTGTTCACCTGGAGCACCACGGCCGGCGGCGTGCGCGTCGGGACGTCGCACAACTACTACACGGCCGACCGGCTGGTGCTGTGCCCCGGCGCGTGGGCCGGCGAGCTGCTGCGCGACCTCGGCGTCGCGTTCACCGTGCGGCGGCAGGTGCAGTTCTGGTTCGCGCCGTCGGGTGGAGTCGAGCCGTTCCGCCGGCACCCGGTCTACATCTGGGAAGGCGACGGCTACACGTTCTACGGCTTCCCCGCGCACAACGCGGCGGGCGACGGCGTGAAGGTCGCGTTCCACAGCGGCGGCCGGCCGTGCACACCCGACGGCCTCGACCGGACGGTGACCGACGCCGAGGTCCACGAGATCGCCACGGTCGTCAAGCGCCACCTGCCGACGCTGCCCGGCGCGTTCCTCCGCGCGGTGACGTGCATGTACACCGACACCGCCGACGAGAGCTTCGTGCTGGCCCCGCACCCGGCCGAGGAGCGGGTGCTGCTGGCGTGCGGCTTCTCCGGCCACGGCTTCAAGTTCGCGCCGGTGGTCGGCGAGATCGTCGCGGACCTGGTCGTCGACGGGACGACCGCGCACCCGATCGCCCAGTTCGACCCGGCGCGCCTGCTTTAGCCGAGCAGGGTCGCGGCGAGGGCTTCGAGGTCGACGCCCGCGACGCCGTCCAGGACGTGCCACGGTGAGAACCAGCCCGCGGCGGCCAGCTCGTCGTACACCGCCGCGCAGCGCCGCTGGAGGCCGTCGTCGGTCTCGAAGGCATCGCGCTCGCGGTCGGTCTCGGCCGCCGCTCGGCGTTCGGCGCGCTCCGCCGCGACCGACGCGGCGACCCGCAGCAGCAGGTGCGCGTCCGGGTGCGGCAGGCCGAAGCGGTCGACCTCCAGCTCCCACACCCACTTCACGACCTCGCCGGCCGCGTCCTGCCCCAGGCGCGCGGCCGCGTACGCGGCGTTCGAAGCGACGTACCGGTCGAGCAGGACGACGTCGTGCGCGTCACGCAGGGCGCGGATCTCGTCCGCGGCACCGCTGCGGTCCAGCGCGTAGAGCACGGCCATGCCGTACACCGAGTCGGCGAGGTCGCCGTGCCCGCGGTGCAGCGCCTCCTTGACGAGGTCCGCGTGCACGCTCTCGCCGTACCGCGGGAAAGCCAGCTTCGCGACGCTCGCGCCCTTGGCGCGCAACGCGTTCGTCAACCCCTCGGTCAGCGTGCGCTTGCCCGCGCCGTCGAGTCCTTCGATGACCACCAGTCGCCCCATGGGCGTCACAGTAACGGTGGTGGACCGGCGGGCTCGGTGGAAGGGGATCGACGCCGAGCCCGCCGGTACGACTAGGCGGTCGTCCGCCGCAGGTGCAGCACGTAGTAACCCGCGCCGCTGACCAGGAGGACGCCGGCCAGGATCAGCAGCGGGACCCAGCCGGTGTCGTTGCTGGACGGTGCCGGGCCGCCGTCGCCGCGGGGCATCACCGAGCCCGTGGCGCCGTAGCCGCCGGCCTCGCCGTCGCGGTCGTAGGCCGAGCCGGGCAGCTTGTCCGCGTACTTCGCCCCGACCGCCCGCTGGTAGTCGGCGAGGCTCAGCGCGGCACCGCCGGCGAGCGGCGTGACGCGGCCGTCGCCGACCGCGTACCAGGCGTCGACCTGCGGTTCGTGCAGCAGCTGGGCGCCGGCGGGCAGCTTGCGGGCGAAGGACGTCTCGACGTCGCCCGAAGCGATGTTGCCGACCTGCCACGCGCCGTCGTCACCGCGGACCGACCAGAGCGTCGCGGTCCGGCCGTCGGAAGCCTGGACGGGCACGGCGAAGTAGGAGAACGCGCCCGGTGCCGCGCCCGGCGTGCCGACGACGAAGTCCGGGGACAGGTCGTAGACCGGGTAGGCGTCCGGCGCGATCCGCACCGAGACCGGCGCGGCCGACGCGCCGGGCGCTTGGGCGAAGAACCGGACCAGGGTGTCCTGGAGCCCGGGCGCGGCGGCCGCGCTCCGGGCCGCCGCGGCGTCGGCGCTGCTGATGCCGGCGGCCTGGGCCGCGCCTGACACCGGTGCCGTCATCAGCAGCGCCGCGCCGGTCAGCACGGCGAGCACCAGCGCCCGCCTGCTCATCGGGTGATCCCCGTGAGCGTGTGCGTCCAGGTGAAGGACGAATTCTGCGTGTAGTACCCGTAGGTCGACCAGTTGTAGCGCTTGGCCGGCCCCGGATCACCCCAGTACACCCAGTCGCCGCTGGTGTCGTAGCCGTAGAGGACGTGCGTGTGGCCGCCGCCCGAGCGGTAGCCGACCCGGGTCTCGACCGGCCGGTTCGCGGCGGTCTGCGTCCGGATCGAGGCGTAGGGGATGCGGCTGTCGAGGTAGCGGCCGGGCGAGGTGAACCCGAGCCGGGCGAAGGCGCGTTGCGGGTCGGCGAGCGTGCCCGGCAGGTTCGCGCAGTCGGTCCCTGTCGTGTTGTGCGCCAGCTGGCAGAAGCGCGTCTGGCTGACGGTGACGCCGTGGTAGGCCGCGATGGTGTTGCCCGACGCCGCCCAGCACCACTGGGTCCGCTGCTGCGCCTGCATCGAGATCTGGTTCCGGACGCTCGACGGCGTGCCGGACGCGGCGGCGGTGGCCGGCACGACCAGGCACAGCGCCAGGCTCACCGCCAGTGCGGTGTGGACTCTGCTCGACTTCACCAGCACGGACGGCCTCCTGCTCGAACGTGGGCGAACCAGCGGTGGTCACCACGGTGAACAACGCCATCACCCGGAGCAAGAACGCCATCTGGAGGAACGGACCGTTCCGGGGGGTAGCCGGAACGCGGAACAGTCACCATCACGTGGCCAACCACCCTGAACGGGGGTCGGCACGCCCACTCTACGCTGCTAACGTGAACGTTCCGCGGTGTTCACGCCCAGCGCACACACTGGTCGGGTGAAGGGACGAGCGGTGGTACAAGACGGGAACCTTCCACTGATCATCGATGGCGCCCGGGCGACCCGGGCATCGGTCGCCGAACTGCCGAAAGAGCTGACCGAAGCGCTCCGGACCGGCGAATTCCACCATGCCTTGAGACTCGCGATCGCCTACCGCGGCCTCTCGCTCGCCCGGCTGCGCGCGCACCTCGCGCTGCGCGGGGTCCAAATCGGACAGTCGACGCTGAGTTACTGGCAACGCGGGCTGCGTCAGCCCGAGGTGCCCAAGGCACTGCCGGCGGTCCGGGCCCTGGAATCGGTCCTCCAGCTGCCCGCGGACGCCCTCGTGGTGCTGATCGGCCCGCGACTGGTCCGCCGCGGCCACCAGCCGGCGGCGTCGTTCCACGACCTCCGTTCCGGTGACATGGGGTCGATCGTCGAGGACCTGCTCGCCGAGCTCGGCGCGTACCCGTCGTCGAACCACTACAACGGCGACCTCGAGCTGCTGTCGGTCCACGACACGATCACGTTCGACGCCGAGCACCGCCAGGTCAGCCTCAGGACCCGCTTGGTGACGCGAGCGCGCCGGCACGGCCCGGACCGCTACCTGACGGTCTACAACGGCGATCCAGGCTGCCGGATCGACGACGTCGAGCTGATCACGGACGAGGGCTGCCGGGTCGGCCGGATGCGCCGCAACCCGGACGCGGACACGATGGCGACGGAGCTGCTGTTCGACCGCAAGCTCGCCGAGGGCGACATCCACGTGTTCTGCTTCGAGGTCCGCGACGACTCGGGTTCGGCGTCGCCGGGCTACTACCGGATGCTGCGCGACCGCTGCGCGAGCTACCTGGTCCAGCTGAGGTTCGACCGCAACGCCCTCCCGGCCCGCTGCACCCGCCAGGTCCGCGCCCGCGACGACGCCCTGCCGGTGGTGGCGGAGGAGCTGGCGTGCGACATGGGCGGCGTGAGCAGCGCCTTCTTCAACGACGCGGGTCCGGGGTTGGCCGGGGTCGCGGTGGAGTGGAACTGATTGGCGCAACGCCCCGCCGAATTGAACGGAATTTGATTACCCTGCGAGTGCACGATTCACTCGAATGGGTGAAGAGTGTGTTTGAGCACAACTACTCCGGGACGGGTCCCGGGATCGGCGTTTAAAGTATTGCCTTCCAGTCGGGGGAGACTGGACGGCAAGGAGAAAAGTGCCAGAAAACCTCTCCACCACACTCGGCGCGCTGGCGGAAGCACAGGTCACCGACGCCGGAGGACCACCGTCGCCGGTTCTGGTCCTCGAAGGAACCGGCGGCTCCGGCCGTTCCACGGCGTTGCGGAAAACGCTGGAGGAATACCAGGAAAAGACGCCGACAGCACTGGTTCAACCGCACGACAACGGCGAACCCGCGGATTCCGCTGTGCGCGGCGTTCTCACCGCCGTAATGCTCGGTCTCACCCCGGGAATCCGCGGTTACGACGTCAAGTTCCCGCGCACGGTGATCGCGCAGATCGTCCTCAGCGAAGACTTCTCCGGGCTGACCGCGGCCGCGGCGCTGAGCCGGCTGAAGGTGGTGCTGGCCGCCTACAGCGAGCCCGCCGCGGTGACCAAGTTCGTCGTCGGCCTGGTGGCCGCCGGTGGAGAACTGGCCGCGAACCAGGCCGCCCCACCCGTCGCCGCGGTCACCTCCGCGATCGCGAAGCAGGTGGCCGCGGGCGTCCTGGCGGCCCTGCGCAAGCGGGCCTGGCAACGGCAGATCGACTGGGACGGCCTCGTGGCCTGGTTCGGCCACCAGGACAAGGGCTTCCGCTACAACGCCGCCCAGATCCTGATCGACCTCAGCAACCGGGCCCGCAGTGACCGTGCCGACCTGCGCGAAGGAGTGACCGACCTGCTGGTCGCGGCCCTGCTCGCGGACCTGCGGCACAGCTGGGAGTCGGCCCGTGGCACCGCACCGAACGTGCTCGTGCTCATCGACGACGCCGACCTGCCCGGCCCGTCGGCCTTCATCGGCTCGCTGCTCCGCGTCCGGGCCGGGCTGGCCGCCACGCGCGCCGGCCTGCCGGACCCGGTGAACGTGGCCGTCGCCTCCGCCGGCGCGCTGGCCGACGTGCTCACCGCGGACACCGGCTGGGCGGGTGCGGCCGGCCCGGCCCGGCCGTGGGTGCGGGTGCCGGCGGCCGACCTCGGCCAGGAGGAGGTCTGCCTGCTGGCCCAGAGCTTCGACTGGGGTGGCGGACGCCGGTACGGCTTGATCACCCACCACCTCACCCACGGCCACCCGGAGGGGACGGGCATCGTCCTGCGCGCGCTCGTCGCCGCGCCCGAGCTGGCCGACGACCTCGACGGCCTGCTGCGCCGCCGCGGACCGGGCGACGTCCCGATCGAACACCGGCTGCTGGAACCGTTCGCCCGCGGCCTGAGCGCGCGCAAGGACGTCGACGAGCCCCAGTTCGAGGCGCTCGTGACCCTGTCGGGCGCCCGGGATCGGCGCGAAGCCGACGGGCTGCTCCCGCTGCTGCCGCACCCGATCGGCATCGGCTCCCCCGTGTTCACGTCACCGACGTTGTGGTCGCCGCCGGGAGCGGACGGCGGCCGCCTGCACCCACTGGCCCGGTACGCCGGCCTGCGGCTCCTCGCCGCCCGCGACGACCCGGCGACCGGCTGGACGGCGGTGTTCCGGAAGCTGCGGGACCGCGCCGGGCCCGACGACCCGGCCGGCCGGCTGCACCACGAAAGGCTGCTGAGCGGCAAGGAGGTCGTGGCCAAGGAGCTGGCCGGCCTCCTGCGGGAGCTGCGGGCCGCGGACTGGCTGACCCTGCTCGACGAGGTCACCGCCACCCCGGACCCCCGGGAACGGGACTTCGCGGCCGTCTGCGGTCCGAAGCAGCCCGCGACTCCGGTGGACCACATCGTCGTGCTGCTCGGCGTGTTCCCCGCACTCCACGACCCGTGCCTCACCTCCGCGTGGAATCGCAAGACCCTGCAGACCCTCGCCTCGCACAGCCTCACCCACCTGGCCGGGTACGGCGACGAGCGGCCGCCGTTCCTCATGTGGCCCCGGCGCTGACCGCCCCACCTCCCGGAAGGACCCCACCTTGCCCTCGCGCTACCGCTGGGTGGTCGTGCCCCGTGCCGACCGCTTCCCGAAACTGTGGATCGACTGGCTCCGGCTCGGGCTCGTGGTCCTGCTGGCCGTCACCGCCACCGGCGTCGTCGTCTTCCGGCAGGACCTCGGCCGGCTGGCCACCTGCAACGACGGCTGGCCCGGTACCGCCGCCTGGTCCGCCGCCGGCGAGTGCGTCGGGTTGTCCGACGGCTCGTACGCCTTCGGCCTCGACCGGTTCGCCCCGGTGCTGCAGACGATCGACCACCAGAACGACGCGGCCGCCGACAGCTGCGACCCGGACGGCACGCCGGTGACCGTCGGCGTGCTGGTGACCATGACCGACCGCTACACGGGCGGGCGCGCGGTGCACGAGCTCGAAGGCATGGCGGCGGGTCAGCGCCACGCCAACGGCACCGGCTGCGTGCACCCGATGCGGCTGGTGGTCGCGAACATCGGCGCGTACGGCCCGGACAGCGAAGGACTCGACGTCGCGCAGGCGCTCGCCGACCGGCCGGACGTCGTCGCGGTCGTCGGGATGGGCCTGAGCCAGGAACAGGCGGCCCGGACCGCGGACCTGTTCGCCGGCGCGAAGATCCCGATGGTGTCCGACGTGATCACCGCGGAGGGCTTCGACCAGACCGGCTCGCGCGAGGACCAGCCGCAGTTCGACTCGTGCGACCCGGACATCACCTACCAGCACGGGATCGGGCGGGACTACTTCTACCGCGTCGCTTACCGCAACCGGGTGCAGATCGACCGGCTCGCCGCCGTCGTGACCGCGCGGCCGGACTTCATCATGGTGCCCACCGGCGGTTCCGACCCGTACACCTGCACCGCGCTGCCGATGGTGCAGCGCCGGTTCGGCGGCGACGTCACGGAGGTGAAGTTCGACGCCGACGAGTCCAGCACGGTGCTGCAGACGGCGAGGCGGATCTGCGGCACGGCCAAGGACGTCACCGTCGTGTACATCGCCCGCGGCAGCGACCTGGCCCGGCTCTTGTTCAGCCTCGACGAGGCGTTCGGCAGCGGGCAGTGCGCGGCGACGTCGGTGGCCGTGGTGAGCACGTCGGACGGCCAGCGGCTCCGCGCGGTCGAGGACAACCCGATGCTGGAGGACCTGCGGGTCCGCGCCGTGCGGTCGGCGAGCTTCGCCACCGGCAAGGTGCGCCTGCTCACGACGCTCGTCTCGGGCGCCGACAAGAAGCGCCCGGACAACCCCGGGTTCGCCGATCTGGAGGAGTCCTTCACCGGCGCCGGGTTCGACCTGGCGGACATCGACGACGGCTGGGCGGTCAACGCCTACGACTCGACGGTCACGGTGTCCGAAGCCCTGCGCACCCTGCCGGCCGCGAAACCGGTCCAGCGCAGCCAGGTGAACACGGCGATCAGCGGCTTCTCCGCGGCGGGCCAAGCGGTCCGCGGCGCGGGCGGCATGATCACGTTCGACAACAGCGGCAACCGGGCCGACGCCGGCCCGCCCGTGGTCCGGGTCTGTCCCCTGCCACCGGCGACCGGATCCCGCCCGGCCCGCACGACAAGCGTGCCGGCGGGCCCGGGAGACCCGGCGACCTGCTGACCGGGGACGCGCCGCCGGTTTCCCGCCGGCGGGACAACGGGCTATGCGGGTCCGCCGCTCACAGCACCTCGAACCCGTTGGCCTTGGCCGCCTCGGCCTGGCGATCGTCCCGGGTCACGAAGGTCACCGGCGCGCCGCCGGTCAGCTCCGCCGTGTCGTGCATCGCCACAGCCAGGTGGATCGCGTCGAGGGTGCGCACCGGGTAGCACCGTTCGCGAATCCTGGTCGAACTGGTGCAGGAACTCCTCGGCGTCCGGGATGCGCCCGGTCCGCTGGGCCGCGGTGACCGCGCTCGCGAACTCCAGCCGGGTCAGCTCGCTGGTGAGCGCGAGGTGCCCACCGTCGATCAGCAGCTTCCGCAGCTCGACGTGATCGGCCTCGTCAGTGAGGTAGGCCCCGACGACGGCACTCGTGCCGGCGTAGAAAGCGGTCACCTCGCGTCCAGTCGAGCGCCTCGCCGACGGCCGTGCCCCAGCCGCGCGAGACTTCTTCCAGCTTGTCGTGCCCCGGCGCCTCGCCCTCCGGTTCGAAGACGAGCAGCTTGCCTTCGGCGACGAGGCGATCGCGTCGTTCCAGCGGGCTTCCCCTGCGCCACCACGCCCCGCAGGGCCTCGGTGACCAGGTCGTTCATGCTGCGTCCCTCGGCTTCAAGCCGCGCAACAGAAAGGCCGCCCCGGACACGTCCGGGGCGGCCTGACCTGCCGAAAGGCTCAGTAGCGGTAGTGGTCCGCCTTGAACGGGCCTTCGACGTCGACGTCGATGTACTCGGCCTGCTCCTTGGTGAGCTTGGTCAGCTCGCCGCCGAGCGCGTCGAGGTGGATCTTCGCGACCTTCTCGTCGAGCTTCTTGGGGAGGCGGAAGACCTCCTTGTCGTACTCCTCGTGCTTGGTGAACAGCTCGACCTGCGCGATCACCTGGTTGGAGAAGCTGTTCGACATCACGAACGACGGGTGACCGGTCGCGTTGCCCAGGTTGAGCAGGCGCCCCTCGGACAGCACGATGATCGTGTTGCCGTTCGGGAAGATCCACTCGTCGACCTGCGGCTTGATGGTGATCCGCCGGATGCCCGGGTAGCGCTGCAGGCCCGCCATGTCGAGCTCGTTGTCGAAGTGGCCGATGTTGCCCAGGATCGCCTGGTGCTTCATCTTGGCCATGTCCTCGACCAGCACGACGTCCTTGTTGCCGGTCGTCGTGATCACGATGTCGGCGTTGGGCAGCGCGTTCTTCAGCGTCTGGACCTGGTAGCCGTCCATCGCCGCCTGCAGCGCGCAGATCGGGTCGATCTCGGTGACGATGACGCGGGCACCCTGGCCGCGCAGCGACTCCGCCGCGCCCTTGCCGACGTCGCCGTAACCGCAGACGACCGCGACCTTGCCACCGATCAGCACATCGGTGCCGCGGTTGATGCCGTCGATCAGCGAGTGGCGGATGCCGTAGCGGTTGTCGAACTTCGACTTCGTCACGGCGTCGTTGACGTTGATCGCCGGGAACAGCAGCTCACCGGCCGCGGCCAGCTGGTACAGCCGCAGCACGCCGGTGGTGGTCTCCTCGGTGACGCCGCGGATGCCCTCGCCGATCTTCGTCCACTTGCCGGTGTCCGAAGCGACCGACGCCTTCAGCAGCTCGAGGAACACGCGGAACTCGTCCGAGGTGTTCTCGTCCGGGGCCGGCACGACACCCGACTTCTCGAACTCGGTGCCCTTGTGGACGAGCATGGTGGCGTCGCCACCGTCGTCGAGGATCATGTTGGGACCCTCGCCGTCCCAGGTGAGCATCCGCTCGGTGCACCACCAGTACTCCTCGAGCGACTCGCCCTTCCAGGCGAAGACCGGGACGCCCTTGGGCTCCTCGGCCGTGCCGTTCGGGCCGAGGACGACGGCGGCGGCCGCGTGGTCCTGCGTCGAGAAGATGTTGCAGGACGCCCAGCGCACCTCGGCACCCAGCGACACCAGCGTCTCGATGAGCACGGCGGTCTGGACGGTCATGTGCAGGGAACCGGAGACCCGCGCCCCGCGCAGGGGGTAGACCTCCGCGTACTCGCGCCGCAGCGCCATCAGTCCGGGCATCTCGTGCTCGGCGAGGCGGATCTCCTTGCGGCCGAATTCGGCGGCATCGAGGTCGGCGACGGCGAACTCGATGCCGTTGCGGGTCTCGTGCCGCTTGGCAACGCTTTCGGGGGTCATAGTGGCGATTCCTCCAAGACTCGATGACTACCGAACACTACCGTTGTCCGCTCGACCTTCCCTAGAAAGCGATTCGCAGCAGCTCAGGAGGCCTTCACCGTGCCCATGCCCGGCCCGGACACCCGCGTCGTCGAAATCCGCGTCGCCGGCCTCGTGGGCACCAGCGGCGAGACCCTGCTCGACGCGGTCGCGACCGTCGACGTCGCCGGCGACGGGCTGGGCCGCGTGATCCGCCCGGCGGACCGGCTGCGGCGGCCGGCGCCGGGACCGGTGCTGCCGGCCCTGGGCCGGTCGATCCCGCGGACCCTCGAGGGCTACCTCTGGCACGGCATGACGTCGGGGGGCGCCGCGAAGGCGACCTGGGCCCTGCTGTTCCCGTTCTCGCTGGCCAACGTCGCGTTCTGGATGCTGCCGGCGGTCCCGCCCGGGCGCCGCCTCCCCCGCCTGCTCGGCGCGGTGTGCCGCGGCCTGCTGCGCGTCGCGGCCCTGCTGCTCACCATGCTGCTGATGGGCCAGCTCGCGGCGATCGCGCTCGACCTGTTCGCCGCGCAGTGCCTGGCCCCCGGCTCGGGCTGCCTGCCCGCGATCCCGGACAACCTCCGCACGCTGCCCGCGCGGATCGTGGTCGGCGTCCTCCCGCTGCTCGTGGTGATCTTCGTGCTGCACCGGATCTCGTCGGCGAGCTGGGCGGTGCACGCCGAGAGCGACCGCGTCGAAGGCCCGTTGCGGATGCGCACCGGCTCCGGGACACCGGCGCTGCGCGGGCTGCACACCGTCGCCGCGCTCGCGTCGGTCGCGCTGCTGCTGCTCGGCGGCCCGTTCCGGGTGCCGGGGGCCGTCTTCGACCTGGTCGTCTGGATCGCCACGCTGGCGCTGGTGCTCGCCGCCGTCGTCGCCGCGGCGATCGGCACGGACACCGGCCGGATCGCCCGCCGCGGCCTGATCGCGTTCGCCGTGCTGCTGGTCGTCGTCGCGGCGGTGCGGCTGCGCCCCGGCCCGGGCCGGCTGCCGGGGACCAACGGCGTCGTCGAGGGCCTCGGCGCGTCGCTGGTCGCGGTGACCGTGCTGTTCGCCCTGTTCCTGGCCCCGGCCGCGCTGCTGGCCCGGCCCACCTGGAAGCACAAGCCGCGCCGGCTGCGGCCGTGGGCGGGCGGCTGGGCGGCCGCGCCGGTGCTCGCGCTCGCCGGGCTGCTCGGCGGTGGGTTCGGCGCCGGGCTCGCGGAAGCCGTCCGACGCCTCTCCGGGGCCGGCCTCCTGCAGGTGCCTGACACGTACCTGCTGGTCACGGTCCTGTGGGGCGCCGGGCTGGCGCTCGCGGCGGTGCTGTCCCTGCTGGGCTTCGCGGTCGCCGTCCCGGTGCGCCGGCTGCGGCGGGGCATCCCGGCGATCGTCGGGCTGATGGAGCACGACGCCCAGCAGGAGGCCCAGGCCGCGGCGGCGTGGGCGCGGTCGGCGTGGGAACGGCGGCACCTGCACCACCTGGCCCTCACCGTGGCGTCCGCGATGTCGGCGGGCGGCGCGGCGCTGCTGGTGCTGCGGTTCGGGTTCGGCCTGGTCCCCGGCTGGTTCGGGCCGCTGTCGGCGATCGGCGTCGTCGCGCTCGGCGCGCTGGCGGCGGGGCTGCTGCGGGTCGTCTACACGGCCGCGCGCACCCCGCAGCGCAGCCGGCACCTCGGAGCGCTCGCCGACCTCGTCTGCTTCTGGCCGCGGGCGGCGCACCCGACCGTGCCGCCGTGTTACGCGCTGAAGGTCGTCCCCGAACTGGCCGCGCGCGTGCGCGAGCACCTCAAGGAGCCGGGGACGCGGGTGGTGCTGTCCGGCTACAACCTCGGCAGCCTGCTCACGGTCATGGCCGCCGCGCGGCTCGCGGCCGAACTGCCGGAGACCGACCGCGAACGCGTCGGCGTGCTGACCGCCGGCTCACCGCTGCAGTGGGGCTACCAGCGGGCGTTCCCCGCGCTGCTGCCGCAGGAGTCGCTGGAGCAGCTCTTCGAAAGCCTCGACGGCCGGTGGCGGGCGCTGTGCCGCGGCACGGACATCTTCGGCGGCGGTGTGACGACGTGGCGGCACGAGGTCTCCGACCGGAAGCTGTACGGCGTCGGCTTCCTGGCCGAAGGCGGCTGCGGCCCGTTGAAGGCGAAGGCCGACGAGAACGGCGTCCTCATCCTGGGCGGCGACCACTGGCTGCCGGACCCGCTGCGCGGCCCGACCGGGCGGCACCGCTGGGCACCGGGGGTGCTCAGGCACCAGGACTACGTCGTCGACGCGGAGTGGGACCACGCCGTCGCGATGGCGGCCGGGCTCGGCAAACCGAACGGCGGCGTACAAGGGCTGCTCTTCCCGGACTTCCCCGGAAAGCCGTGAAGGCCCCCTTCCCGGCATCTTGAGCCGGTAAGGGGGCCTTCACGGAACTTTCGGGCTAGCTCAGCTTCACTCGGAAGCCTTGCGGCGGAACTTCAGCAGCGCGAGCAGGCCGCCACCGCCGAGGATCAGCAGCGCGGCGATCCACACGAGCCACATGTTGTCGAAACCGGTGTTGGCCAGGCCGCCGCCGGTGCCGGACTCGTTGCCCGCGGGCACGACGGCCGGGGCGGTCGAGCTGGTCGGCGAGACCGAGGTGTCCGAGGTCGCCGGGGCGCTCGGCTTCGTGGCCTCGGTCGTCGGGGCCGGCTTGGTCGGCGCCGTCGTGGTCTCGGTCGGCTTGGTGACCGTCTTCGAGCCGCAGAGGTACCACTTCTCGATGCCGGCCTGGTGGCCGTTGCGGCTGAACGGCGCGCGCAGGTCGGTCCACGGGGCGTTCTTGTCCAGGCCGCGGGCGCCCGGGGTGTAGTCGTTGAAGCCGTCGTCGCCACCGATGACGACGATGCGCTTGACCGTGACGCCTTCGTTGACCTTGGTGATGGCCAGGCGGTTGTTCGTGATCTTGGCGACGACGTCGCCCTGGCCGAGGTCGGTGCCCTCGGCGCACGGCGTGGCCTTGCCGGGCGTCGGGTGCGGGCGGTTGTCGTCACTGTGGCAGGCCAGCGCGGAACCGGCGGTGCCGATGAGGGCGGCGGCGGTGAGCGCGATGATCGCGGCCGAGCCGCGGAGGGTACGACTACGCATTCAGAACTCCTGTGCCAGGCGGGGGGACACCTTGGAAAATTTGTGATCGCGGCACCACTGAGCGTGAAATCACACTGTTGTAACTCACCCGTCAGTGGCACACGAAGGATCGAAAGGTATCGCACGTCACTCGCCTCGCTACACGGGGTCCCCTTTTGGGCACCAAAAGCAAGATCGTCTCGTGACGTCCGTTCTGCACCGGTCCGAAAAAAAACCCCGCCGACCTGCGGAAAGCAGGTCGGCGGGGCGCACCACGAAAGAGTGGGTGAATCAGCTCCCGGAGGGCTTGGCCGACGATTCGACGCCTTCGACACCATCGGCCTGACGCTTGCCGAGCAACGAGTGCCGGCGGCTGTAGGCGAAGTAGATGACCACGCCGATCACCATCCACACGATGAACCGCAGCCAGGTCAGCACGGTCAGGTTCAGCATCAGCCAGAGGCAGGCCAGGATGGCCAGGATCGGGATGAGCGGCACCAGCGGCACCTTGAACGCCCGGGGCAGGTCAGGGCGCGTCCGGCGCAGGATCAGGACGCCCGCCGACACCAGCACGAACGCGAAGAGCGTGCCGACGTTGACCATCTCCTCCAGCTTGTCCGCCGGGAAGAACGTCGCCGCGAGGGCGACCAGGCCGCCGACGATGACCGTCGCGCGCTTCGGCGTCCCGTGCCCGCCGGTCTTCGCCAGGCTGCGCGGCATCAGGCCGTCGCGGGACATGGCGTAGATGATCCGGACCTGGCCGAGCATCAGCACCATGACGACGGTGGTCAGGCCGGCCAGCGCGCCGAAGGAGATGAGGTTGGCCGCCCAGTCGACGCCGTTGGCGGAGAACGCCGTGGCGAGCGTCTTGTGGCTGCCGTCGCCGGCCGAGGTGGCCAGGTCCTTGTAGGACGTCATGCCCACGACCACGAGCGAGACCGCGACGTAGAGCACGGTGACGATGATCAGCGAGCCGAAGATGCCGCGCGGCACGGACTTCTGCGGGTTCTTCGTCTCCTCGGCGGTGGTCGCCACGATGTCGAACCCGATGAACGCGAAGAACACCAGCGAGGCGCCGGCCAGCAGGCCGAAGACGCCGTACGAGCTGCTCGCGCCGCCCGCGATCAGCGAGAAGAGCGACTGGTCGACGCCGGTCTCGCCGGCGCCGCCGGTCGAGCCCGGCGGGATGTACGGCGTGTAGTTGGCGCCCTTGATGTAGAAGATGCCGAGGATGATCACGAACAGCACCACGGCGACCTTGATGCCGGTGATCACCATCGACACCCGCGAGGACAGCTTGGTGCCGACGGCCAGCAGCGTCGTGAGGATCGCCACGACGACCAGCGCGCCCCAGTCGACCGTGACACTGCCGATGTCGAACGTCGTCTTGGCGCCCTTGCCGAACAGGTAGCTCAGCACGGTTTCGAGGTACACCGACCAGCCCTTGGACACCGCGGCGGCGCCGACGGCGAGCTCCAGGATCAGGTCCCAGCCGATGATCCACGCCATGAACTCGCCGAACGTGGCGTAGGAGAACGTGTACGCGCTGCCCGCGACCGGCACGGTCGAGGCGAACTCGGCGTAGCAGAGCGCCGCCAGCGCGCACGCGATCGCGGCGAACACGAACGCGAGCGAGACCGACGGGCCGGCGTAGTCACCGGCCGCGCGCGCCGTGAGCGTGAAGATGCCCGCGCCGATGACGACCGCGACACCGAACACGGTGAGGTCCCAGGCGCTCAGGTTGCGCCGGAGCTTGGTGTCCGGTTCGTCGGTGTCCGAAATGGACTGCTCGATGGATTTGGTGCGCCACAATCCCGTTCCGGGCACGGTTGACCTCCTGCGGCTGGCCTGGGTGTTTCGCAGTAGGTCACCCTAACGGGTCACGCCGTGGTCGGCTCGCTGAAAGCGCTACCTCGCGAGGCTGCGGTCCAGGTCCGGCTCGAGGTAGATGAGCTTCGCGACCGGCACCTTCGAGCGCACGCGCGCCTCGGCGTCGTCGATGGCGGTGGCCACCTCGGCGGTGTCGAGGCCGGGCACCAGCGCGAGCTTCGCCGCGACGAGGAGCTCGTCCGGGCCGAGGTACTGGGTGCGGATGTGGATGACGCGCTCGACCTTGCCCGCGGCCAGCTCGTCGACGATCGTCGCGAGGACCCCGGGGTTGGCGCCTTCGCCGATGAGCAGGCTCTTCATCTCGACGATCAGGATGATCGCGATGACGCCGAGCAGCAGGCCGATGGCGAGGGTGCCGACGCCGTCCCAGACCGGGTTGCCGGTGACCACCGACAGCCCGACGCCGAGCAGCGCGAGGACGAGACCGAGCAGCGCGCCGGCGTCCTCCAGCAGGACGACCGGCAGCTCCGGCTCCTTGGCCTGGCGGATGAAGCCCCACCAGCTGACGTCACCCTTGATCTTCTTCGACTCGCCGACGGCGGTGTAGAAGCTGTAGCCCTCGAGACCCACCGCGACGAGCAGGATGATCACGGCGACGATCGGCGACGACAGCGGCTCCGGCTCGCCGATCTTGTGGATGCCCTCGTAGATCGCGAAGGCGGAGCCCAGGGTGAAGAGCAGCAGCGCGACGATGAAGGAGTAGAAGTACCGGTCGCGGCCGTAGCCGAAGGGGTGCTCCTTGTCGGCCGCGCGCTTCGACGTCTTCTGGCCGAGCAGCAGCAGGCCCTGGTTCGTGGTGTCGGCCAGCGAGTGCACCGACTCGGCCAGCATCGACGACGACCCGGTGACGAGGAAGCCGACGAACTTCGCGGCCGCGATCCCGGCATTGGCTCCCAGCGCGGCGATGATCGCCTTGGTTCCGCCTCCAGCTGACACGACCGCTCCCCGGGTAGGTCCTGAATGTCCGGGTGGAGCGTAATAGGCGAGCCGCCGGCGGGTCCCCACCGGCCGCGATTTCACTCAGCCGATGGCAGCGGCCGGGGTGCGCGGCCCGGCGGACGCCGTCGGGGCCGGAGCCTGGACGGCTCCCTGTCCCGGGCCGCATCGCGCCCGATTCTGTCGGTGCCCTCCGCTACCGTGGCCCTCCCTGCTCGCCCGTCCAGGAAGGTGACATGGCGTACTTCGCCGTGCTCGGTGCGCTCGCGATCGAAAGCCCGCCGGGCCAGTGGCCGGTGCTGCGCGGAGCCCGGCAGCGCACGCTGCTGGCCGTGCTGCTGCTGAACGCCAACCAGCACGTCCACGTCGACGTGCTGGTCGAAGCGCTGTGGCCCGAACGGCCGCCGAAGTCGTACGCCTCGAACCTGCACACCTACCTCTCGCGGCTGCGCGAGCGGATCGACGGCCTGCGCGTCGAGCACGGGCCGCTCGGCTACCGGCTGCGGGCCGAGCCGCACGAGCTGGACCTGCTCGCGTTCCGGGCGGCCGCCGCCGAGGGGAAGCGGGCCGGGGACGCCGTCGCCGCGTCGAAGCACTACCGGCGGGCGCTCGCGCAGTGGCGGGGGCCGGTGCTGGCCGGGCTGCCCGTGCCGCGGCTCGAGGCCGACGTCGCGCGGCTGGAGTCCGAGCGGCTCGCCGTCTTCGAGGACTGCGTCGACGCCGAGCTGACCGCCGGGCGGCACGGCGAGCTGACCGGCGAGCTGCAGGCGATGATCACCGAGCACCCGCTGCGCGAACGGCTGGCCGCGCAGCTGATGACCGCGCTGCACCGCGCCGGCCGGCAGGGCGATTCGCTCGAGATCTACCGGCGGCTGCGGACCACACTGATCGAGGAGCTGGGCGTCGAACCGGGCGCCGAAGCCCGCCGGGTGCACGCGGCCGTGCTGCGCGGCGAGGATCCGGTGCCGCGGCTGCCCGCCCCGGTCTGGCCGGTGTGCCAGCTGCCGCCGGACGTCGCGGACTTCACCGGCCGGGACGCCGAAGTCGCGGAACTCACCGGAGTACTGGGCAGCGGTGACGGCGTTCCCGTCGCGGTGCTCAGCGGCGAGCCGGGCGCGGGCAAGAGCACCCTGGCCGTGCGCGCCGCCCACCGGCTGCGGGCGCGGTTCCCGGACGGCCAGCTGTACGTCCCGTCCGGCCCGCGTGACCTCGGTGACGTCCTGGCCGACCTGCTGCGCGCGCTCGGCGTCACCGGCCCGGCCATCCCGGACGACGTCCACGCCCGCGCGGCGGTGTTCCGCGGCCGGCTCACCGACCGCCGGGTGCTGGTGGTGCTCGACGACGCCACCGACCCCGAGCACGTCCGGACGCTGCTGCCGGGCACGCCGGGCTGCGCCGTCCTGGTGACGAGCCGGCGCCGGCTCAGCGGCCTGGCCGGCGCGCACCGGCTGCCGCTCGGGCCGCTGCCGGACGCCGACGCGGCGAGCCTGCTGACCCGGCTCGCGGGCGGCCGCGTGGCGCGGGAACCCGCCGACGCCGCGCGCATCATCGCGGCCTGCGACCACCTGCCGCTGGCGCTGCGGATCGCGGGCAGCAGGCTGGCCATCCGCCCGCACCTGCGGCTCGCCGAGCTGGCCGACCGGCTCGAGGACGAGGTCCGCCGGCTCGACGAGCTGACGGTCAGCGACCTGGGCGTCCGCGGCAGCATCGCGCTCAGCTACGACGGCCTCCGCCCGCTCACGCGGCGCGCGTTCCGGCTGATCGGCCGCTGCACCAACCTCGACCTGCCCGCCTGGGCGGTCACCGCGCTGATCGACGACCCGGGGGCCGACGAGGCCGTCGAAGAGCTCGTCGAGGCCAGCCTGCTGGAGTCCGGTGGCCCGGACGAGACCGGCGAAGGCCGTTACCGCTTGCACGACCTCGTCCGCCTCTACGCAACAGAGCTCGACGCCCCGGACGGCGGCGGCCTGCGCACGGTGCTGTCGGCCACGCTCGCCCTGGCCGACACGGCGGCGGCGCGGCTGCCGCGCACCGTGCCGATGCCGGCGCTGGCCCGGGAAGCACCCGCGCAGCCGTTGCCACCCGAGCTGGTCGAGCGGCTGCTGGCCCGGCCGGAGCGCTGGTTCGCCGCCGAACGCGCGAACCTCCTGCTGCTCGTCGGCACGCTGTGCGGGCTGGGCCGCCGGCACGACGCGCTGCTCCTGCTCGACCGGCTCAGCGGGTACCTGTACCTGCAGGGGCACTACGCCGACATGCGCGCGGGGTACGAGACGGTACTCGCGGCCGCGGGCGAAGACCGCCCGCTGGCGGCGATCGCCGAGGCCAACCTGACGCTGCTGCGCCACGCCCGCGGCCAGTACGAGGAGGCCGCGGCGGGCTACCGCGAATGCGCGAAGAAGCTGGAGGAGCACGGCGATCGCCGCACCCACGCCTGGGTGTCGGCCAACCTGGCGCACTGCCTGATCGGGCTGGGCCGCGCGGAGGAGGCCTTGCACACCGCCGCACACGCACGCGAGCTGTTCACTGTGGACGGTGACGCGGCCGACCTGAGCTGGGTCCGAGCCGCGGAGTCGGCCGCCTTGCACCGGCTAGGCCGGGTCGTCGACGCCTTAGCCGTCGACGAGGAAACTGTTGCACTGGCCCGAAAATCGGCCGAGCCACGAGAGCTGGGAATCGCCCTGCACGGCGTCGCGTGGTCGCTCCTCCTCAGCGGACGGCCTGGTGAAGCCGCATCGGCAATCACGGAATCGGTGACGCTGCTGCGGACAACACCGGCCCGATCGTCGCTCGCGAAGTCCCTGCGCACGCTGGGAGCGATCGAAGCGTCCCGAGGCGAGCGACGGCGGTCGGTAGAGGCCTTCGAAGCGGCCCGCGACCTCGCCCGGGAGCTGGACGAACGGCCACGCGAGCTGTCGTGCACCCGAGCAATCGCGGCAAGCTGGATCGGCGAAGGCCGTGCGGCACAGGCAATCCCGGTGCTGCGAGCGTGCCTGGACGAGTTCCGCGAGATGGGCGGCCGCCCCGCGACGAGCCTCACATGGCTGGTCTTGCACCGCGCCTACGAGGCGACGGGCGACAAGCCAGCGGCAGCCGAGGCAACGACGGAGGCGGCGGCACTGACCGAACCACGCGACGCCAGCGCAGCAACCCTTCGGCGGGCTTTGCTGGCACTCACCGAGCCGGTCTGACGGACAAGTCGGCGCCGGACCCGCAAGCCGCAGACTCGGAGCTTTCACGCCCCGCGGAGCTTTCGCACCCACGAGCTTTCACGCCCCGCGGAGCCTTCGCACCCGTAGGGACTTCACGTGCTGCGGAGCCTTCACAGGCGGCGGGGCTTTTGCGCCCGCTGGACTTTCACAGGCCTGCGGAGCTTTCACCCCGCTGCTGAAGGGCCGAAGCGGGGTGGTGCCGCCCCCTCGCGACACCACCCCCACCGGGCAACCGCAGCCACGCCTCCCCGCGTGACCACGCCCACCCGCACGACACCAGGGCAAGACCCCCTCGGCGACACTGAGCGGCACCATCCGAGCCGGGCAGCCGCAGCCGTACCTCCCCGCACGACCCGCAACCTTCACCACCCCTGCAACCCCGCGGCCGCACCTCCCCGCGCGACCCGCACTCCCTTGCAGCACTACCCGACCCGGCAAGCCGCAGCCACGCCTCCCCACGCGACCCGCCCCCTGCTGACCTCCCGACCGCAGCCACGCCTCCCCGCGTGACCACGCCCCCGCCAGAACCCGAGGCCCCCGCTCACCGACGCCGGGCAACCGACCGGCGTCACCCCCAGCAGCGTCCGAGACCTCCCGCTCCTCCCCGGAAATCGACAGCACGAGGCTCCAGGACCACCCCTACAACCGATACTGGCGAACCCCGCCACACGGAACGCACACAGAACGCACGCCCCACTCCGCGCACGAAAAAGCCACCAGGACCACGGAATCCTGGTGGCTTTCCGGCGAAATCAGTCCTCGCAGTTTCCCGCCGTCGCGCGGAACAGCTGGGCGCCCGTCCCGTCCAGCGGGCGGATCCGCACCGGTGGGTCGGCGGCCGGCAGCCAGACCGACTGGCCGCGGCGCAGCTCCACCTTCTCGCCGTCGTCCGCTGTCACCAGGAGGTCGCCCGCCGTGCACAGCAGGATCTGCGGGCCGATGCTGTCGACCGTCAGCTCGTCGTCTTGGCCCGAAGACCATTCGACGCGCGACAGCTCGAACTCCGGTGCGTCCGTGCGATACACCGCCAGGCGGTCGCCGCCGTCGCCGCATTGGACCGGCATCTCGCCGCAGGCGAAGTCGACCACTCGCAGCAGCTCCGGGACGTCCACGTGCTTCGGCGTCAAACCGCAGCGGAGGATGTTGTCCGAGTTCGCCAGGATCTCCACGGCCGTGCCGTGCAGGTACAGGTGCAGGTTGCCGGCCGGCAGGTAGATCGCCTCGCCGGCGCGCAGCGTCAGGCGGTTCAGCAGCAACGCCGCCAGCACGCCCGCGTCACGCGGGTGCGTCTCGCCCAGCTCCAGGATCGTCCGGCACTCGGCCGTGAACTCGCCGTGCTCCCTCAGGTGCCGGACGCACGCGTCGAGCACCTCCGGCAGCAGCGCGTCGAGCGACGACTGCGGCAGCGTGATCCACGTCGTGAACAGTGCCCGCAGGCCCGACGGGTCCGGCTGCGCCTCGAGCAGGCCGGTGTACTTCGCCAGCCCCGGCGTCTCGATCGCCTTCAGCAGCTTGACCGTGCGCCCCGGCTCGCGGAACCCGGCCAGCGCGTGGAACTCCGTCAGCGCGCAGACCAGCTCCGGCTTCGCCGTCGGGTCCGGGTAGTTGCGGTTCGGCGCGTCCCGCGGGATGCCCAGCCTCTCCTCGCGGGCGTGCCCCTCCGCGGCCTGCGCCGCCGACGGGTGCGCCTGCATCGACAGCGGCTCCTCCGCGGCGAGGATCTTCAGCAGGAACGGCAGCCGCCCGCCCCACCGCGTCGCGCAGCGCTCGCCGAGCTGGTTCAGCGGGTCGGCTTCGACCAGCTCCAGCAGGTTCCGCTCGGTCCCGTCGGGACCGATGACGTGCGACGGGTCACCCGGGTGGGCACCCATCCACAGCTCGGCCTCGGGGTGCGGCGCGGGGATCGGGCGGCCCAGCAGCTCGGGGATCGCCGTCCGCGATCCCCAGGCGTAGGGCCGCACCGCGTTGCGCAGCAGCTCCACTGTCACCTCAACTCCACTCCTTCGGCACCGGCCGGAGCCGGTGCTCGGCGGGTCTCACGCCGTCACGGGCTCGAAGCGGCCCGCGCCGCCGATGCTGCCCGCCGCCAGCCCGAGATAGACCGCCGCCAGTTCGAACCGCAGCGCCAGCACCGCGGCCCGCACGATTTCGTCCGCCTCGAACTCCTCGGCCGGGGCGATGACGTCCGCACCCGGCAGCAGATCCTCGGCTTGGAAGCGCGCCGCGTCCGTGGCCGGACCGGTTCGCACCGAGAGGAGCAGCACCCGGGTAGGGATGTCACCTGATGGATCGTCCGGATCGGCGAAGATGTCACGCTCCGCGCCACTCGATTGCGCCGCCCGCCGCAATGCGGGGCGCGCCAGCGCCTGACGGAAATCCTCGACGTCACAGACGGTAGCAGCGTGGGCCGCGAACGCGTGCGCAGCGTGTTCGCCGACGGCGACGGCGACCGGGTCCAGCCCCCACAGGAGCGGCACGCGGTCGGCGACCCGCAGCGCGAGCGCCTTGGCCGGGTTCGCGAACGAGTCGCGGGCCAGGTAGTCCTTCTCGGCTTCCAGGTCGAGCTGGTCGGCCAGCACCTGGACGTCGGCGACCAGCAGGCCCAGCGCGTTCGCCGTGAGCAGCCCGGCGGCCAGGCCCCGCGGGAACGCCAGCTCCGGCGGCACCGGGATCCGCGGCGCCAGCAGCACGCCCTTGCCCGCGACGGCGGCGGCCACCGGGCCTTCCGCCGGCGCGGAGAGCACCACCGACGCGCCGAAGCGCGCGGCCCGCTCCAGCGAGGCGGCGAGCTCGCGGTCACCGGGGTCGTCGGTGTGCGCGAAGACGACGTCGAGCGCGCCGATCCAGCTCGGCACCACCTCGGCGACGACCACCGGCACCGGGCACGACGGCGCCAGCAGCGCCGCCAGCAGCCGTGTGAGCGTGCGGCTGACGCCCGGCCGGTCGATCAGCACGACGGCGCGCGGCCGGCCCACGTCGAGCCGCTCGGCCAGGTCCAGCTCGGCCGCGAGCTCGGTGGTCGCCCGCACCTGGGCGCCCGCCATCGCGGCGGCGCGGAGCAACCCCGCGCTGTCGGCTTCGGCCAGGCGCGCGGGGTCGTCTAGCAGCGAGTCGTCAAGCACCGTCGGCATCGGACGCTTCGCTTTCAGCGGGGCCACCGGTCGCTTCGTCGAGCAGCAGCACCGGGATCCCGTCACGGACCGGGTACACCCGGCCGCACTCGGTACAGGTCAGGGCGTCGGCCTCCGGGTCGCCCGGCGTCCCGGGACGCAGCGGGGCGTGATCGGGCGACGGGCACGCCAGGATCTCGAGGAGCTGGACGTCGAGCGTGAGGGCCATGGTTCCTCCATACCACGCGATGAGGTGGGGTGAAGAGCACAGTTTCGGACACAGTTCGGTCCTGACGGCTCTTCACCCCCGGGACGGGATCAGCTGCGGATGATCGCGAGGACGTCTTCCACCAGGGCCTGCACCGCCTCGGCGTTGGCGGCCTCGACGTTCAGCCGGAGCAGCGGCTCGGTGTTCGACGGGCGGAGGTTGAACCAGGCGCCACCCGGCAGCTGCACGGTGAGGCCGTCCAGCTCGTCGATCTCGACGCCGGACTTGACGCCGAACGCGTCCTTCACGGCCATCATCCTGGCGACCTGGTCGTCGACCGTGGAGTTGATCTCGCCCGACGCCGCGTAGCGCGAGTACGCGCTGGTCAGGTCGGACAGCGGGCCGTCCTGCTCGCCGAGCGCGGCGAGCACGTGCAGCGCCGCCAGCATGCCGGTGTCGGCGCGCCAGAAATCGCGGAAGTAGTAGTGCGCCGAGTGCTCGCCGCCGAAGATCGCGCCGGTGCGGGCCATCTCGGCCTTGATGAACGAGTGCCCGACGCGGGTGCGGACCGGCTTGCCGCCGTGCTCGGCGACGATCTCCGGCACGCCCTTGGACGTGATCAGGTTGTGGATGATCGTGCCGCCCGGGTCCTTCGCCAGCTCGCGCACGGCGACCAGCGCCGTGATCGCGCTCGGCGAAACCGGCTCGCCGCGCTCGTCGACGATGAAGCAGCGGTCGGCGTCGCCGTCGAAGGCCACGCCCGCGTCCGCGCCGACCTCGCGCACCTTCGCCTGCAGGTCGACGATGTTCGCCGGGTCCAGCGGGTTGGCCTCGTGGTTCGGGAAGCTGCCGTCGAGCTCGAAGTACATCGGCACGACGTCGATCGGCAGGCCGTCGAAGACGGTCGGGACGGTGTGCCCGCCCATGCCGTTGCCGGCGTCGACCACGATCTTCAGCGGCCGGTTGCCGGACAGGTCGACGAGGTTGCGCAGGTAGGCGGCGTAGCCGGCGAGGACGTCCCGCTCCGACACGGTGCCGCGCTGGCCCTCGAAGCCGGGCACGCCCTGCTCGACGGTGTCCCGGATCTCGGCGAGCCCGGTGTCCTGGCCGACCGGCGACGCGCCGGCGCGGCACATCTTGATGCCGTTGTACTTGGCCGGGTTGTGGCTGGCGGTGAACATCGCGCCCGGCAGGTTCAGCGAACCCGACGCGAAGTACAGCTGGTCGGTGCTCGCCAGGCCGATGCTGACGACGTCGAGGCCCTGCGAGGTGACACCCTCGGCGAAGGCCGCGGACAGCCCCGGCGACGAGTCGCGCATGTCGTAGCCGATCACCACCGCGGGGGCCTCGGGCTTGATGAGCAGCGCGAACGCGGCACCGAAGTCGCGGACGAGGTCCGCGTCGAGCTGCTCGCCGACCACGCCGCGAATGTCGTAGGCCTTCACGATGCCCGAAAGGTCTGGCACGCCGTCTCCCCGCGAATAGTCGTCCCGGCGCCCGCTGCGCCGCGCGGAAAGCCTACCGGCGCCGGAGGTGGGTTACGCGCTCAGGCGCGGCCGGGCAGGACCCGGAGGTGGCCGCGGCGCCCGGAGGGGCCCTCGGGCTCGGTGACCGGCGGCACGGGCTTGTCGGACCGGCCGGCCTCGCGCACGGCCTCGGCCAGCGCGGTCAGCTCGTCGGCCGACGGGTCCGGAGCGGCGAAAGCGCCTTCGTGCCGGACGACTTCCCAGCCCTTGGGGACGGTCAGCCGCAGCGCGTGGGCTTCGCAGAGGTCGTACGAGTGGGGCTCGGAGGCGGTGGCCAGCGGGCCGACGACGGCGGTGGAGTCGCTGTAGGCATACGTCAGCGTGGCCACAGCCGGCTCGAGACAGCCGGTACGCGAACACTTCCGTACGCTCCGCACGATCGGAAACGATAGCGCGTCGCCGCAAGGACGTAGGAGCGACACGCGCTGAGACGCGCCGACCGCATAGACTTCCGGGGTGGCGACGGCTCGTGACTACCGACAACGGCGGCGCCTGCGACGGGACCGGCACGGCCGGGGCCTGCGCGGGACGCTCTATCCCGCGACCCTGCCCGCCGCCGCGAGCCGCGCGGAGCGGTTCGACGCGCTGGTGCTCGACGCGCTCGAACCGATCGAAGCGCGCTGGCGCCACGAGCTGACGAAGCTGGACGTGGCGGTCGACGACGTGCCCGAGGTCCGCGAGAACGGCCACGCCCCCGCGGACGGAATCCTGCACGACGGCGCGGTACCGCTGTCGAGGCTGGTCCCGGCGGGGGTGGACCGCACGGGGATGCCGACGCGGGCGCGGATCGTGCTGTACCGGCGACCGCTGGAGGCGCGCGCGAAGGACCCGTCGGAGCTGGCCGAGCTGGTGCACGACGTGCTGGTGGAGCAGGTGGCGGGGTACCTCGGCGTGGAACCGGACGTCATCGAAGGCGAGTAGGCCGGGCCTGCTTGTGGTTCGGCCGCGCGAACGGGCCAGTCGTGCCTGTTCGGGTACGAACGGCCCACTCGCATCTGTGGCTCGGCCGCGCGAACGGGCCAGTCGTGCTTGTTCGGGTACGAACGGGCCAGTCGCGCTCACCTCACCGCGCCGCACGAACGGCCCACTCGCGGCCTTCTCGACGCGAACGGGCCGTTCGCGTCCACATCACCGCATCGCGCGAACGGGCCAGTCGCACCCATCACGACACGAATGGCCCTCTCGCGCCCACCCCCCACGCCACGCCAACGGCCCCCGCGATCGCATCGCTGCCCCCGCATGACCGCCGCGCGAACGGGCCACTCGCACCCATCTCGACGCGAAGGGGCCGTTCGCGCCCACAACCACACCCGTACCCAACGGCCCACTCGCGCCCGAAACAGCACGAACGGGCCACTCGCGCCCGAAGCAACGCCAACGACCCGCCCGTGCCCGAAGCAGCGCGAGCGGGCCACTCGCGCCCGAAACGGCGCCAACGGGCCACTCGCGCTTACAACTACACCCGCACGAACGGGCCACTCATGCCCGAAACAGCACGAACGGCCCACTCGTGCGCGAAGCAGCGCCAACGGGCCACTCGTGCCTGAAGCGGCGCCAGCGGGCCGTTCGTGTCCGAAGGGAAACCGCGCCGACCGGGACATCAAGCTCAGCTGCGGCGCCGGGCCGGGACCGCCGTCAGCAGGGTGAACAGCACCGCCGCCAGCTGGGCCAGCAGCAGCAGGTTCCGTTCCGTGCCCGGGTACTCCACCGTC
Source organism: Amycolatopsis sp. NBC_01286 (assembly GCF_035982555.1). Classification (NCBI taxonomy): domain Bacteria; kingdom Bacillati; phylum Actinomycetota; class Actinomycetes; order Pseudonocardiales; family Pseudonocardiaceae; genus Amycolatopsis; species Amycolatopsis sp. NBC_01286. The sequence continues at coordinate 3,819,985 of NZ_CP108428.1, read as the reverse complement.
ACCTCCGATGTCGTCGGCGGCACCGACACCGCGACCTGGTGCCCCCACGCCGGGACGATCGGGACGCTCTTGCCGCCCACCGAGGCCTTCCAGCCCGCTTCCTGCTCCGCCGCCAGCACCAGCAACCGGCCCGTCGGGCCCTCCGATACCCGGACCCGGACGTCCGGGAGGCCCGCCTGGACCGGGGCCACACCCGGGGCGTTCCCGGGGGCGCCGCCGCCCGTGACCGCCGCCTTCGCCTGCTCCGGGGAGATCAGGATCACCTGGCCCGCCGGTGACAACAGGCGCAGCACACCACGGCCGTCGGAGGTCGGGGCCGCTATCGAGACCATGTCCTTCGCCAGCGGTGGGTACGCCTGCGGGTCCACGCCCGGCGGGAGCACTACGTACTCCACGCCCGCCGCCGCCGCGGCGGCGAAAGTGCGCTGCACCGCAGCCGCGTCGCCTTGGCCGAGATCACGGCGCCACGTCGCGAGCCGGGACGGGGTGGCGGGGGTCGGGGCCAGCTCGTCGTCGCCGTAGTGGGGCAGGCGGCCGGCGATCTGGCGGGTCGCGTCCGGCGCCAGGTCCAGCACCGACCGGCCCGACGCGCCCAGCTCCGCCGTGACCTCCGGTGCGAGCGCAGGACGCTCACCGGCGCGCAGGGGTCCTTGGCCGCCGACCGCCAGCGCGCCGGTGGCCAGCGCTAGGAACACCACGACCCCGGCGATCGCCGACACCTTCGGCAGCCACGTCGACGGCACCCCGGCCGCACCGCCGCGCTGCCACGAACCGAGCACGACCCACAGCAGCCCCGCGCCGACGATCAGCAGCGGCACCCCCGCGTAGCCGTGCGCCGCGGCGCCGCCCTGCATCGGGGTCGCCGTGACGAGCCGGACCAGCACCAGGCCGCCCACGCCCAGCACCCCCAGCGCGAGCCCGCCCGCGGCGAGCTTCGTCGGCCGCACGACGATCGCCACCAGCGCCGCCGCGATCACCGCGACGCCGATCGGCCACGCGCCCGGCCCGCCCGGGTCGAGCCCGGCGAGATCCGTGCCGGACACCACCGAAGCCGCGCCGCCCAGTCCCTGCACGAGCAGTTCCGGGTGCTTCAGCAACACCGTCGGCCACGGCAGCAGCAGCGCCAGCGGCAGCAGGACGACGATCCCGACCGACGCGATCCGCCGCGCCAGCCCGGTCGGCGCGGGCAGCACCACGAACCCGATCAGCAGCCCGGCGAGCGCGAGCCCGTGCGCCAGCGGCGAGAACGCGCCGAGCAGCGCGACGCCGAACGCCGAGAGCGCCGACACGTGCAGCCACCGCTGGTCCGCGCGGACCAGCAGCCCGGCGATGCCCGCCGCGACGAGCGGCAGCACCAGGTGCACCACGACGACGTCGAGCCGGCCCTGCGCCACCGCCGCCGTCGCGGCCGGCAGCAGCGCGTACGTCGCGGCGACGACCGCGCGGACCCACCGGCGCACGCGAAGCTGCCGCGTCGCCACGTACGCGCTCAGCGCCGCCAGCGGGATGTCCCCGAGCAAGAGGATCGCGACCAGCGCGGCCGGGCCGCCGATCGGCGCGAACACCGCGCCGAGCGTGCCCAGCACCGGCACGGTCGCCGACGCGGGCGCGCCCGTGCCGCCCGCGATCGCGTGCCACGGCGTGAGGTACGACGTCCACAGCTCCCCCAGCCCGCCGACCGGGAGGAGCTTGCCCCCGAACAGGTCGAGCCCGAGCCGGGCGCGGTTGACGAACAACCCCAGCGCCGTCATCACGACCAGCAGCACCACCGGCGGCGCGAAGATCGTCGCGCCCAGCACCCGGCGGCGGTTCACCTCGACGAAGACGATCTCCGGCTCGGGCGCCGGAGTGGACTCCTCGGTGGTTTCCGTGGTTTCCGGTTCCGGCGCCACGGTTTCCGGCAGCGTGACGGCGACGAGCGTGCCCGGCCGCCGCAGCCCGGACCCGCGGGAGCTGACCCCGCGCAACGCGCCGGCGGGCAGCGCGTCCGGCCCGACCGGACGGTTCTCGCGCGCGTCGAGCGCTTCCGGCGTCACCCACGCGGACTCGGTTTCGACGGTTTCAGGAACCGTCCCGAGCGCGACGTCGTTCTCCACACCGCGGCGCACGAGGCCGACGACGCCGGCGCGGACGGCGTTGCGCAGCCGCGTCCCGCGTCCGGTGAAGAGGCCGCGAACCGTGCCAGGCCGCGGATTCCGCCGTCGGCGCGCCCGGGCGGCGCGCAATCCGCCGCGTCCACTGAGGAGGTACGCGGCGGCCGCGAACTCCGCCCGCGCCTCGCCGGTGCGGCGCAGCAGGACGAAGGCCAGCGCGCGCAGCACCGAGAGCAGCGGGAGCCGGATCATCCCCAGCCAGAAGGAAAACGGCGAGCAGTTCACCAGGAACACCCGCAGCCCGTGGGCGCGGTTCGCGGCGGCGAGCGACGCGGGGACGGCGTCGGCGGGCCGCTGGCCGGTGGTGACGGCGCGCGCGTGCCGCACCCGCGCGGCCGGCACCGACAGCACCAGCCCGCCGGCCGCGTTCGCGCGCCAGCCGAAGTCGAGATCTTCGCGCAGCAACGGGAAATCCTGGTCGAACCCGCCGAGGGAGTCCCACGCGTCGCGGCGCACGAGCGAGCCCGCGCTGGGCACGGCGAGCACCTCGGCCGGGTCGTCGCCGGTCGCGGCGACCTGCTGCCGGTGCCCGGACGCGTCGGTCGACAGGCCGGCTTCGACGATCAGCCGCGGGTCCGTCCAGTCGAGCCCGAGCGCGCCGAGCACGGTCGCGGACGGTTGCGCCGTCGCGACTTTGAGGAGTTCGTCGAGGCAGTCGGGTTCGGGCGCGCAGTCGTCGTGCAGCAGCCAGAGCCACGCGCCCGGGTCGCCCCAGCGCTCGGTGGCGTGGTCGACGGCTGCCGCCACCGCGGCGGCGAAGCCGGTTTCACTCGAAAGCGTGACGATGCCGGAGAGCACCGGAGGTGCGTCGGGATCACTGCCCGGGTCGGCCGCGGCGGCCAGGAGACGCGGGGTCGCGTCGGTGGATCCGGTGTCCACGGCGAGCACGTGCCGGGGACCGACGGTGCTGCGGCGCAACGAGGAAAGCGCCAGCGGCAGCCAGTTTTCGCCGTTGTGACAGACCACAATGGCCAGAACGGGCGCGGTGCGCAGGGCGGGCGGCGCGACGGTGCGGGGCAACAAACGCTCCTGATCAGGCGGCGGTCGGTGCGGCCACCCTACGGCCCCGGTCCGTCACCCGATGGTGAACCCACGCCGTGCGCAATGCAGAGCGCCCACGCAGTGGAACTGCGTGGGCGCATCACACAAGCCAAGCCGGCCAAGACCCAGCCCGTGACCCAACGCCGAGCCGGCTGATCCACGCAAGCCGGCTACAGCGGGGGTCCGGGGACGTGCCCCCGGGCGGGGTCTGGGGGTTGCACCCCCAGAAGGCACTTGAAGCGCGAGCACGGTTCGCGCTTTCCGCGGACGCAACTCACCCCTCGGACACGCTTCAAACTGCGCGTTTCTTCAGCTTCCGGCGCTCCCGCTCGGACAGACCGCCCCAGATGCCGAAGCGCTCGTCCTTGGCCAGCGCGTACTCAAGGCACTCGTCCTTGACCTCGCAACCCAGGCAGATCCGCTTGGCTTCACGGGTGGAGCCGCCCTTCTCCGGGAAGAACGCCTCCGGGTCCGTCTGCGCGCACAGAGCGCGTTCCTGCCAGTCCTGCTCTTCCTCGGTGGCATCGATGAGCTCGGTGAGATCTCCCAGAGCCTGCTCCGGGATCTCGCCCCAACTCATGACGTGCCCCCATTCCTTACCATCGGCTTCCAACCGCACGTCCGCCTCCTCGCTCCCTAGCACTCCCCAGGCTGGCGGTGGTGAAACGACACCCGTCGTCCCCTCGACGACGAATGACATCACTGTGATTACACCCGTGTAGTGCGGTCAGGTCAAGCGGAGTAGCGAGTTCGGGGGACCCTTCGGCCCGATCGCGCAAGGGGACACGCCGGTAACTTCACACCGGGCATACGGAAGACTGGAAGCGTGCAGAAGTCAGCGACGCGCCCCAGCCCGGTCTTCCTCGGCATCCTCGCCCTCACCGTCGCCGGTGGCGTGATGGCCGCCTTCGGCGACGTCACCACCGTCCTGGTCGGCGATCGCGATCCACTCCTCATCGCCGGCGTCGTGATCTTCGTCGCCGCCGGCTGGGTGGCGTCGCTGTCGCTGCACGAGTTCGGCCACGCGATAGTCGCCTACCGGGGCGGTGACGCCAGCGTCGCCCACAAGGGTTACCTGACGCTCGACGTCCGGAAGTACACCGATCCGGTCCTGTCGATCGTCCTGCCGTTGATCTTCCTGATCATCGGCGGCATCCCGCTGCCCGGCGGCGCGGTCTGGATCAACCGGGGCGCGCTGCGCTCGCGCGGGACGTCGTCGTGGGTCTCGCTGGCCGGCCCGCTGAGCAACCTCGCGGTCGGCGCGGCGCTGGCGCTCGTGGTGGCGCTGGTGCCGATGGCGGGCGGCCTGGTCGTCGCGATGTCCTACCTGGCGCTGCTGCAGATCCTGACGTTCATCCTGAACATCCTGCCGATCCCCGGCCTCGACGGCTGGGGCGCGATCGAGCCGTACCTGCCGCCGCAGGCCCGCGCGTTCGGCGCGCAGGTCCGCCCGTGGGCGCCGATCATCCTGTTCGCGATCCTCTGGTTCTTCACCCCGGCGAGCACGGCTCTGTGGGACGGCGCGTTCTGGATCTACAACGGCCTGGGCGGCTTCGAAGAGGGTGCCCGCGCGGGCGCCAGCGTCTTCCGCTTCTGGAACTGACGCGCCGGGTCAGCGGGCGGGCGCCTGCTCCGTCAGCCAGGTGTGCGCCCGCTTCCAGACCTCCTTCAGCCCGGAGCGCTCGCCGAGGTAGTCGCCGGCCGCGCCGACGACCGGGAGCATGCCCAAGGCGCGGTGTACGAAGTTGCCCCGCGGCCGCTTCTCCAGCTCGCCCGTGATGCCGATCAGGCCGCGGCCCAGGCGCCACAGCGTGCCCGCGGCGGCCTTGACCGTCGCCTTGCCGTGCTTCTTCTCCGACGCCGTCAGCTCTTCGGTCAGCCTCGCGGCTTCTTCCGCCTCCGCGGCTTCGTCGTGCTCCGCGTGCTTGCCCGCCGCGAGATCCGGGTCGATGTCGCGCTCGAACAGCACCGACGCGATCAGCCGCACGCGGGTGCCGACGTCCGTGACGCCGTACTCGCCCGCGATCGCGCACAGCAGCAGCCCCTGCGACGCCGCGCCGAGGGTGTCCTGCACCGGCAGCCGGTCGGCCAGCGCGCCGCCGAGGCCGGGGATCGACGTCAGCAGCGCGGTGAACCGGCCGACGCGGTTCATCCACCAGCTCGACCGGTCGTAGCCGGTCATCCGGCCCCACGCGGCCGTGCCGGGGACCTTCACCGACGTCAGCCCGTGGATCAGCTTCGCCTTGAGCCCGGACTCGACCTCGGCGAGATCATCGTGCTCGCGCCGGTCGCGCGCCTGCAGCCCGAACGGGTCGGACTCGCGCAGCGCGTCCAGCATCGGGCCGCACGCCCGGACGAACGGCCGCAGCACCGCCACGACCTGCTTGTCGGAAATCGCCTCAGCCACGTCCCGGTTTCCTTCCCGCCGCACGGCCCAGCCCACCGCCGAGCACCATCGCGCCGGGCAGCGCGCTCGCACCGAGCAGCAGCAGCGCTCGCCAGTCCTGGATCAGCACCAGGTCACCACCCGGACCCAGCATGCCGAACCCGAACACGACGAGCACCCACACGACGAGGGGTACCCACGAAAGAGACGGCCGCACCAGCTTCGCGGTGGTCGATACCAGCCACGGCGTCGTCACCGCGCCGACCAGCACCGTCACCGGGAGTGGGACGACGCCGATCCGCAGCGGCAGGAAGAACAGCTCCAGCACGCCCAGCAGCACGGCGTCGAAGGCGAGCAGCGCGAGGAACGCGATCTGGGTCCCGGTCAACCGGTCCGGCGTGGTCACAGTCCACCGAACAGGTCGCCGGCCGCGCCCTCGGCCGGGCCGTGGGCCAGCACGAAGCAGTCGCGCGCCGGGATCGGCTGCGCCAGCTCGTTGGTCAGCGCGAAGTGCGGGACCGCGCCCTCGACGACGGTCAGCTGCGTCGCGTGCGCGCGCAGGGCCGCCAGCTTCGCCGGCAGGTGCGCGGCGACGTCGAGGACCGTCGTGATCTCCTCGTCCGGCGTCACCGGCAGCTCGGCGTCCGGCGGCACCGGGAAGCGGGACGTCCCGGCGGCCCGCAGCTCGGCGAGGCCGGCGCGGACGTCGTCACGCGACGCGACCGTGTGGAACACCCGGGCGACCGACGATGCCCGCGGCGCCGCGGCCATGGTGATCTCGTGGGCGCGGATGTGGTCGGGGTGGCCGTAACCGCCGAACGCGTCGTAGGTGACGACGACCTGCGGCCGGACCTCGTCGAGGACCGCCGCCAGCTGCGCGGCCTGCTCCTCGATGGTGCCGCCCGTGAACGCCCGCGGGTGGGACGCCGCCGGCGTGCCCGCCATGCCCGAATCGCGCCACCGGCCGATCCCGCCCAGGTAACGATGTCGCGACACCCCCAGCGCGGCGCACGCGGCCTTCAGCTCGGCGACGCGGTAACCGCCCAGCTGGTCGGCGGCCCAGGCCCCCAGCCCGGCCAGCTCCGGCAGCTCGCGGACGATCTCGCCTTCCTCACCCAGCGTGCAGGTCACCACGGTCACCTCGGCGCCCTCGGCGGCGTATCGTGCGATCGTGGCGCCGGTGGTGATGCTCTCGTCGTCGGGATGGGCGTGGACGAGCAGCAGTCTTCGCGGTACCGGAGAGATCACGGGTTGAGCGTAATTCCCGTGCTCCGACCCAAGTCGGGGACACCCTCGGTTATCCTCGCGCGAGTCGCGACCGCCGCGTCGCGATGGTCTGTACCCCCACGAAGGGCATCTTGGTGAGCACTGAAGCAACTTCGGCGAACGTCGCCGACGTGTCGGGATCCGTTCTGTCCATCTCCGACCTGAGCGTCTCGTTCCCGACCGAGGACGGCGTCGTCGACGCGGTCAAGGGCATCGGGTTCGACGTCAAGCCCGGCGAGATCGTCGCCGTCGTCGGTGAGTCCGGGTCCGGCAAGTCCGTCACGTCGATGTCGGTGCTGGGCCTGCTGCCCAAGACCAGCCGCATCGCCGGCGAGCTCCGCCTGGGTGAGCGCAACCTGGCGGACCTCAAAGAGAAGGACATGCAGAAGATCCGCGGCAACCAGGTCGCGATGATCTTCCAGGAGCCGATGACGGCGCTGAACCCGGTCTACACGGTCGGCTGGCAGCTGCGCGAGGCCCTGCGGTCGCACCAGGACATCTCGAAGGCCGCCGCCGACAAGCGCGCGGTCGAGCTGATCGACATGGTCGGCATCCCGAACCCGGAGCAGCGGTTCAAGCAGTACCCGCACCAGCTCTCGGGCGGCCTGCGCCAGCGCGTCGTCATCGCCATGGCGATCGCCTGCGACCCGCAGGTCATCATCGCCGACGAGCCGACCACCGCGCTCGACGTCACCGTGCAGGCGGAGATCCTCGGCCTGCTGCGCAAGCTGCGCGACACCCTCGACACCGCGATCGTGCTGATCACGCACGACATGGGCGTCGTCGCCGACATGGCCGACCGCGTCATCGTGATGTACCAGGGCGAGATCGTCGAAGAGGCGCCGGTGCGCGACCTGTTCGCCTCGCCCAAGGAGGACTACACCCGCCGGCTGCTCGCCGCGGTGCCGGTCCTGGGCCAGCGCCCCGAGGGCCGTCGCCTGCTCGACACCGGGATCGACGCCGACAGCACCGAGGCGGCCAAGATCGCCGAGGACATCCGGCTGGCCGACGCCGAGCTGGAGGCCGTGATCGAAGAGGCCGCGCCGGCCCTGGAGATCAAGAACCTGGTCCTCGAGTACCCGGGCCGCCGCGGCCAGGGCAAGAACCGCGCGGTGGACGACGTCTCGCTGACCATCGCCAAGGGCGAGATCGTCGGCCTGGTCGGCGAGTCCGGCTCGGGCAAGTCGACCGTCGGCCGCTGCGCCGTCGGCCTGCTCCGGGCCACCCAGGGCACCATCGCGATCGCGGGCCGTGACATCACGACGATGTCCGCGAAGGACATCCGCCCGCTGCGCCGGTTCTTCTCGATCGTGTTCCAGGACCCGGCGTCCACACTGGACCCGAAGATGACGATCGGCGAGTCGATCGCCGAGCCGATGGTGCTGCACAAGGTGCTGGCCGGCAAGGAGCTCTCGGCCCGCGTGCGCTCGCTGCTCGACAAGGTCGAGCTGGGCGGGCACTACATGAACCGCTACCCGCACGAGCTCTCGGGCGGCCAGCGCCAGCGCGTCGCGATCGCCCGGGCGCTGTCGCTCGACCCGGCGCTGCTGATCGCCGACGAGCCGACGTCGGCGCTGGACGTGTCGGTGCAGGCCCGCGTGCTGGACCTGTTCCTCGACCTGCAGCAGTCGCTGCAGTTCGCGTGCCTGTTCATCAGCCACGACCTGGCCGTGGTCGACCTGCTGGCCGACCGCGTCGCGGTGATGCAGTACGGCAAGCTCGTCGAGGTCGGCACCCGTGACCAGGTGCTGCACTCGCCGCAGCAGGAGTACACCCGGCGCCTGCTGTCGGCGGCCCCGGTCGCCGACCCGGTGCTGCAGGCCGAGCGCCGCGCGGCCTGGGAAGCGGGCCGGCTGGCGCCGGTCGCCGACTGACGCTCTCCGAGACAAGCTGAAGGCCGCCACCCGGCTCGGGTGGCGGCCTTCGGCGTTTCCGGGCCTTGTGGGGTCAGCCGACGCGGCTGCGGGGCCACAGGATGCCGATCGACGCGCGCTGTGCGCACGTAGTCGGCGGTCCAGGACCTTCCCGGCATCAACGCGCGCTGAAACGGCTGTGAGCGGCGAATGTGATGGCCATGATGGACAGTTGCCCTGCGCGACGGAGATGCCCCAGTCACCCGAGCAGGAAGTTGCCGAGCCAGGTGAAGCACCGCGCGGGGACGGGCTGGTCGAGGCCGAGGCGGTGCTCGGCGTCACGAACTCTCCGCAAAACGACCGCGGGGGTGACCGGAATCCGGTCACCCCCGCGGTGTGCGTTCAGGCCTTCATTCTCCGCTGTCGCGGGTCGAAGGCGTCTCGAAGGCCGTCACCGATGAAGTTGATCGTCAGTGAGATCAGCACGAGCACGATGAACGGCCCGAAGAACAGCGCCGGCCGCGTTTGCAGCTGGGCGTAGTTCTCCAGGATGACGCGGCCGAGCGAGGTGTCCGGCAGCTGGACACCGAGGCCGATGAACGACAGCGCGGCTTCCGCCAGCACGGCCTGCGCGACCGCGAGGGTCGCGTTGACCGTGATGCTGCCGACCATGTTCGGCACCAGGTGCTTGAAGATGATCCGGAACGTGCCGGCGCCCGAAGCGCGAGCCGCGTCCACGAACTCGCGCTGGGCCAGGGACATCGCCTCGGCCCGGGTGATCCGGGCGATCTGCATCCAGCCGAAGGCCGCCAGCACCAGCGCCACGATGTACCAGGCACCGCCGCCGAACACCTTGGCGAGGATGGCCGCCGCGGCGATCTGCGGGATGATCAGGAACAGGTCCGTCACACGCGAGATCGCCGAGTCGGTGAAGCTGCGCAGGTAGCCCGCCAGTGCACCGAGGACGACGCCGACGAAGGTCGACAGGATCGACACCGTGAGCGCGATCAGCAGCGAGAACTGGGTGCCGCGCAGGATCTGCGACACCATGTCCTTGCCGACCTGCGTGGTGCCCAGCGGGAAGTCCCCGTTCGGCTTCGCGAAGGACGGGAAGGAGCTGTCCTCGTAGCTGTGCGGCCAGAAGATCGGCATCAGGATGCTGAGCACGATGATCAGGACCAGCACCGCGGTCGAGGCCATCGCCAGCTTGTGGTGCAGGAACTTGCGCAGGACCAGTCTGCCCTGGCTCCGCGGCTCGGGCAGGGCCTCCGGCGGCAGCGTGCCGTCGGCCGTCGCGGTTTCGCTCGCGAGAAGTGAGTTCAAGTCAGCCAACGCGAATCCTCGGGTCCAGGATGCCGTACATCAGGTCGGCGATCAGGTTGGCGACGACCACGCTGGAGGCGATGACCACGAGCCAGCCCATCAGCACCTGGGTGTCGTTTTTCGTGACGGCTTCCACCAGCAGCGTGCCCATGCCGTGCCAGTTGAACACCGTCTCGGTGATGATCGCCCCGGCGAGCACCGAGCCGAAGTTCACCGAGAACAGCGTGGTCACGGGGATCAGGGCGTTGCGGAACGCGTGCCGGAAGATGACCCGGCCGTTGGCCAGGCCCTTGGCGCGCGCGGTGCGCACGTAGTCCGAGCTCATGACCTCGAGCATCGAAGCCCGCTGGAAGCGGCTGTACGCGGCGAAGCTGATCGCCATGATCGAGAGGGTCGGCAGCAGGTACGCGCCGACCGTGCTGGTTATGAAGTCCCCGACGCCGTCGGTCTTCAGCTGCTCCGGGCTGATCGTGCGCAGCCATGGATTGCCGAGGACGTCGGACAGGCCCAGGTCCCGCACCCAGCCGTTGATCTCGATCGCGTAGCGCTTCAGCACGATCGCGACGCAGAAGATCGGCATCGAGAAGAGCAGGAAGGCCAGGGTGGTCGCGATGTAGTCGATGATCGAGTACTGCTTCACCGCGGCCAGCACACCGACGATGATGCCGATGATCAGCGCGAGGATCTCGGCTCCGACGACCAGCTTGAGCGTGACGGCGAACGCGGCCGTGACCTTGGGCGCGACCGGCGCGAGAGCGTTGCCCTGCGCGATCGAGGTGCCCCAGTCGCCGGTCAGGAAGTGCCCGAGCCAGGTGAAGTAGCGCGGGATGACGCCCTGGTCCAGCCCCAGCTTGTGGGAGAGCGCGTCGATCGCGTCCTTGCTCATCAGCGGGTTGTTGCGGATCTCGCCCAGCGGGTCACCGGTGGCGGCGACCATCACGAACGACAAGAAGGTCCCGACCAGCAGGACGGGAATCGATATCGCCAGACGGCGAAGGATGTAGATCACCAGGTTCAACGAACTGCTCCTCATCCGGGCCTGGTCGTCAGAAGTGCGCTGGACCGCTACCCGGTTGTCTACCGTAGTGGTGGTAACCCTACGGTCAACAGCTACTTCCGGTGGGTACCGGGGCCCGGCTCGTGGCCGGGCCCCGGTACCTCCCAGGTCATCTGGAGCGAGGGGAAAGAAGCGTCAGGGCGAGCCCCGTTACTTCTTCTCCCACTCGCCGGCGTTCCACAGGACACCGTTGTACGACTGCATGTACACGCGGTCGATGCCCTTGAACGCCCACATGGACGGCGTCTGGAACAGCGGCATGGTCGCGTACTTGTCCGCGATCGCCTTGTCCGCGGCCTGGTAGCTCTGCGTCTTGACGGTCTCGTCCGTGGCACTCACCGCGGTCTTGAACGCGTCGTCGATCTTCGGGTCGCAGAGGTTCTGGTAGTTCTGGTCGCCACCGTTGGTCGGGCAGACGTAGATCGACCGCGACTGCGACTTGAACGGAGCCGACGACCAGCCGAAGAGGGCGATGTCGTAGTCACCGGTCGAGACGCGGCCACCCTTGAGGAAGTTGGCGTCGGTCTCGTCCTTGACCTCGATACCGGCCGCCTTGGCCTGCGAGATGATGATCTCGACGGTCTGGCTGCGGCGCGCGTTCTGGTTGTGCGTGATCTTGAACGAAGCGCGCACGCCGCCCTTGGCGAAGATGCCGTCGCCGCCCTTGACCCAGCCCGCGTCGGTCAGCGTCTTCGCCGCCGCCTCGGCGCCCAGACCGGCCTTGCTGCCGTACAGGTCGGTGTAGCCCTCTTCACCCTGGAAGAACACGATCGAGTTCAGCGGGGCCGCGTCGGCCTGGACTTCCTTGAGCAGCTTGTCCGTGATCGCCTTGCGGTCGACCGACTCGAAGAACGCCTTGCGGAGCGCGTCGTCCTTGAACATGCGGTTGAACTGCAGGTCGAGGTGCTCGTAGGTCAGCTGGGGAGCCGAACCGTAGGTGACACCCTGGGCCGAGAGACCCTTCATCGTCTGGGCCGCGGTGGCGTCCGGCTGGGTCGACGCCGCGACGTCGATCTCACCGTTCTGCAGCGCGGTCGCCATGGCCTTGGTGTCTTCCATGGCCCGGACGATGATCTTGCTCGGGCCGCCCTTGCCGCCCGCCCAGTTCGGGTTCTTGACGAGCGTGACGGCCTTCTGGTTGGCGTCGAACGCATCGATCATGTAGGGGCCGGACGCCGGCATGAGCGCCTTGTCGAAGCCCTTCCACTTGTTCGTCCAGAAGTCGCCGGCCTTGGTCACCAGGGCCGGGTCGCCGGTCGGCGCCAGCTTGGAGATGTCCGGGATGCCGGTCCCCTTCTCGAGGATGTGCGCCGGCAGCACCGCAACGCCGCTGAACAGGCCCTTGTAGTCGAGGTACGGCTCGCTGTAGTCCGTCTCGAGGGTCAGGTCGTCCTTGCAGGTGGCGGTCTTGATCTTGTCGTAGCCGGTGGTCGAGGCGGCGTTGAACGGGTTCTTGCCGTCCGCGCCCTTCGCCTGGCCGCTCTGCGCGAGCCACGCCAGGTAGAAGTCCTTGCAGTTGTAGGCCTCGCCGTCGGACCACTTGAGGTTCGGCTTGATCTTGTACGTGACGACCTGGGGGTCCTTGGTCGTCACGTCGGCCGAGTCGAGGATGTCCTTGTTGAGCAGCACCTTGTTGTTGCCGTCGAGGACGAAGGAGTCTTCGATGACGGCGGTCAAGATGTACGTGTTGTACGAGCTGTTCGTGTCCGGGGTGTTGTTGTTGTACCCCGAATAGCCGTCGTCGATCCCGACCGTGACCGTGCCGTCCCAGCCCTTGACGTCCGCGAGCTTGAACGAGTCACCGGTCTCGGCCTTGCCGACAGCCATCGCCTTGACGTCGGTCGACGACCCGTTCGTGTCGGTGCTACCCGAGCCCGAATCACCACCGCTGCAGGCGCTCAGCAGCAGCGTGGCGCCTGCGACGAGCGACAAGGCGGAGACTGCTTTGGTTCTCCTCATGAAGTGTGCCCTCCTAGCACTGAGCCCTTGAATTGTGACAAGGACCCACACCGCTCCGGTTTGGGCCGGAGCCTACGACACGCCAAGCGACACTCAACTGGCGCACTGCGGGTGCACGCTAGAAAGGAAAAGCACCGACAGTCACCAGTTCAGGGTCGATCGTGACCAAAGGGTGACTTCCAGTGGACATCCAGAAATACGACGGTTACCTCATGGAATCAATGCCCCCCACCCGAAGGCGTCGGTAAAGATCACTCGGTAGTACTGAATGCGTAGCCGACTGATTACTTCGGGCCGCGAGTCCAGTTCACGGCCGACCCGAACGGGCCCACCATGGGGGGACCCGGTGTGACGCCCGAGATGCCCGAACCGATCGCCAGGGTGTCAGCCATCTGGAACAGCGGAATCACCACGTTCTGACGCCAAAGTTCAGGCTCAAGGGTGGTCAGGGCCTCGGCGATCGGCGTGGCGCCCGACAGCGCGGCGTCGATCGACGGCTGCAGCGCCGCGTCGCAGAAGCCCGCCGAATTGCCCGGAACGACCGGTTTCGTGGTGTCCGCCCCCGTCGCCGTCTGCTCGGGCCGGCAACCGAAGGTCGACGCGAGGACCGACGCCGTGTCGCCGCCGACCGCCTGCGGCACGACCGCGATGTCGACACCGACGTTGCCCGCCGAGTCACCGGCCGGCTGCTGGACCCCGCCGACGACCGGCATCGCGAGCAGGCCGCTGAACAGGTCCCGCGGCTGCGGCGTGATCGCGTTGACCTCGATGCCCTGCGCGGCCAGCTCGCTGGTGAGCTCCTTGGCGATCGACGCGTACGGCTCCTGGGTGCCGGGCGAGGCGATGACCAGCGAAAGCGCCTTGCCGTTCTTGCGCCAGGTGCCCGCGGTCTTGGTGTAGCCGGCCGCCTTCAACGACTCCTCGGCCTTCGCGACGTCGGGCGCGGTCGGCGGGCCGGGCGGGATCGTCGCGGTGTACCCGGCCACCGACGGCGCCTTCACCTGGGCGTCGGCGTGCAGCGCCGCCGACGGGCCGCCGTTGACGCCCTCCGTGATCAGCTTCGTGCGGTCCAGCAGGGCGGCGACCCCGGCCCGCACCTGCGCGTCCTGCAGCGTGGCGCTGACCGGCCGCAGCAGCACGTCGGCGACGAGCGGCCGGGCCACGGTGTGCAGCTGGACCGCCGAGCCGAGCTCGCCGAGCAGCTTGAGCTCGTCGCCGGTGGTCCGGGCCAGCGCGAACTGGTCGTTGCCGCTGCGCAGCGCGGCCAGCAGGGTGTTCTGGTCCGAGCGGCGCAGCACGATCCGGTCGATCGCCGCGGGCTTCTCCCAGTAGCGCTCGTTGCGCTCGAGGATCACCTCGCCGCGGGCGGTGTCGAGGCTCTTGATCGAGAACGGGCCGGCGATGGCCGGGAAGTTCGTGGCCAGGGCCCCGCGCCAGCCGTCGGGGGCGTCCTTGAGCAGGTGGGCGGGCAGCAGGTCCGAGAACAGCGTCTGCCAGCCGGGGTACGGCTTGGCGAAGGTGACCTCGACGCGCTTGCCGCCCTCGCGGGACTGCAGGTCGGTGATCTGCCGGTAGCCGGCCGGGCCGATCACGCCGGGCTGGTCGCGCATCTGGGTGCGCAGGTAGTCGAAGTCCTCGGCGGCGATGGGCGCGCCGTCGGACCAGGACGCGTCCGGCCGGATGTCGTAGGCGACGACGAACGGCTGCTGCGAGAGCACCGCGGCGGACTTCATCAGGTTCTTGTCGAGCTGGGTGCTGCCGTCGTCCTTCTGGCGGAACACCGAGGGCAGCAGCAGCTGCGAGAGCGCCGAGGTCACCTGCGAGGAGTCCGCGAGGTTGTGCGGGTTGTACCCGCCGAGCACGTCGTCGACGCCGACGACGATCTGCGACGGGGTCTTGCCGGTGGTCGAGGCCGGCGCCACCGACGACGACACGACCGGCGGTGGTGGGGTGTTCGAGCAAGCGGCGAGCACCACGGCCGCGAGTGCCAGTACCGGCCCCGCCTTGCGATTCACCCGCACGCCCAGTCCTTCCGGATTCTCCCCGATCGGGTCAGCCATGTTCCCATGACCACCACCGCCGCCGGAACCGAGATTCCCATACCCGGATCGGCCGGGTCCGGCGCCCCATCGTGGCGCTATGGAAAAGGACGCGCGGACCACCGTCCGGGTTCCCGGACCGTTCCGGAACGGCGGAACGAACACGGCCCGGACACGAGACGGCGCCGGGCGGAGGTGAACACCAGGCGGGACGCCTATAAAGATATAAGGAGAAGATACTCGAATTCGGTGACGCTGGGCCGGGGTGTTTCGGACACAGGGTCACCGCGTACGCGAAAAGGGCCTCCCGGCAACTCGCCGGAAGGCCCTTTTCGCGTATCGGATCAGACGTTGTCGCGGCTCTTGGCGCGCGAGCGCTCCTTGGCCCGGGTGTTGATGTCCAGCGTGACCTTGCGGACGCGGACGACCTCCGGGGCCACCTCGACGCACTCGTCGACCGAGCAGAACTCCAGGGCCTCTTCCAGGCCCATCTTGCGCGGCCGGGCCAGCGTCTCCATCACGTCGGCGGAGGACTGACGCATGTTCGTCAGCTTCTTCTCCTTGGTGATGTTGATGTCGAGGTCCTCGAAGCGCGGGTTCTCGCCCACGACCATGCCCTCGTAGACGTCGGCGCCCGGCTCCACGAAGAACGAGCCGCGGTCGGCCAGCTGGATCATCGCGTACGCGGTGACCGGGCCGGTCCGGTCGGCGACCAGGGAGCCGCTGTGCCGGGTGCGGATCTCGCCCGCCCACGGGAAGTAGCCCTCGAACACGTGGTTCGCGATGCCGGTGCCGCGGGTCTCGGTGAGGAAGTCGGTGCGGAAGCTGATCAGGCCGCGCGACGGGAGCACGTAGACCAGCTTGATCCGGCCGGTGCCGTTGCCGCTCATGTCCTCCATGCGGCCCTTGCGGGACGCCAGGAGCTGCGTGATCGAGCCGAGGTGCTCTTCCGGCGAGTCGATGTAGAGGCGCTCGAACGGCTCGTGCAGCTTGCCGTCGATCGTGCGCAGGACCACCTGCGGCTTGCCGACGGTCAGCTCGAAGCCCTCACGCCGCATCTGCTCGACCAGGATGGCCAGCGCCAGCTCGCCACGGCCCTGGACCTCCCAGGTGTCGGGGCGCTCGGTCGGCAGCACGCGGATCGAGACGTTGCCGATCAGCTCGACGTCGAGGCGGGCCTTGACCAGCCGCGCGGTGACCTTGTCGCCGCCGTTGCGCCCGGCCAGCGGCGAGGTGTTGACGCCGATGGTCATCGAGATGGCGGGCTCGTCGACGGTGATCCGGGGCAGCGCCACCGGCGTCTCGGAGTCGGCGAGGGTGTCGCCGATGGTGATCTCGGGGATGCCGGCGATGGCGACCAGCTCGCCCGCGCTGGCCTCGGTCGCCGGGACGCGGGTGAGCGCCTCGGTGACGAGCAGCTCGGAGATCCGGACGTTCTGCACGGTGCCGTCTTCGCGCATCCAGGCCACGGTCTGGCCCTTGCGGAGCCGGCCGGCGTGGATGCGGATGAGCGCGATGCGGCCGAGGAAGTTCGACGCGTCGAGGTTCGTGACCAGGGCCTGCAGCGGCGCGTCCAGGTCCGCCGCGGGCGGCGGGACGTGGCGGAGCAGGGTGTCGAACAGCGGGTCGAGGTTCTCGCTGTCGGGCATGCCGCCGTCTTCGGGCTGCGCGAGGCTCGCCTTGCCGGCGCGCGCCGAGGCGTAGACGACCGGGAGGTCGAGGATGGCGTCGAGGTCGGCGTCCTCGATGTCGCCGGCCAGGTCCAGCAGCAGGTCGTGGGTCTCTTCGACGACCTCGGCGATCCGCGCGTCCGGCCGGTCGACCTTGTTGACCAGCAGGATCACCGGCAGCTTGGCCTCGAGGGTCTTGCGGAGCACGAAGCGGGTCTGCGGGAGCGGGCCCTCGCTGGCGTCGACCAGCAGGACGACGCCGTCGACCATCGCCAGGCCGCGCTCGACCTCACCGCCGAAGTCCGCGTGGCCGGGGGTGTCGATGACGTTGATCGTCACCGAGCCCTCGGGCGTCTCGCGGTGGATCGAGGTGTTCTTCGCCAGGATGGTGATGCCCTTTTCGCGCTCGAGCTCACCGGAGTCCATCACGCGGTCGACGAGCTCGGCGCGCTCGGCGAAAGCGCCCGACTGCCGGAGCATGGCGTCGACCAGAGTGGTCTTGCCGTGGTCGACGTGGGCGACGATCGCGACGTTGCGCAGGTCGGGCCGGGTCTTACCGGTCGGCCGGCCGGTTTCGACGGTAGCGCTGGCTGCGGGCACGCGGAGACTCCTGAACTTCAAAGGTGTGGGTGGCCGCGTAAGCCCGTCAGGCATCCTGTGACCGGCTCTGGTCACACGCGGACCTCACCAAGGATACCTGCACCCCCATTGTGAGGAGCCCCACGCCCCAAGATCGGTTAGGCTCTCCTAATCTGGAGGGCCGGACAGCGACGTCGATCCGAGGAGCGCAGGCGTGGGCAAGAAGCCGCCGGACGACCCCCGCAAGGTCGTGCGCAAGCTGATGAAAGCCGGCAAGGTCAAGAAGAAGTGCTGCCGGTCCAAGCCGCGGTGCAAGAAGTGCCCGGTGCTCGCGCTCAAGAAGGCGAAGCTCGACCTGGCGGCCTAACGGTTGATCGCTTCGTTGAGGTCCCGCAGCTCCGGCGCGGTCTTCGTCGGCGAGAACGGGATGACCTCGTACTTCGCGAGCTTCCGCACCGCGAACGGGTCGCTCGCCAGGATCGCGTCCAGCTTCCCCTGGGACATCGGGCGCGTGATGATCACGCCGCCGACGCGCGGCTTCCGCGCCCCGGACGCGAGGAAGAGCCCGCGGTCGTACTGCGCCTCCAGCCACGCCACGTGATCCGGCAGCGCCAGGTCGACTTCTTCGATCGGGGCGGTGTAGGTCAGCACGACGACGAACATGGTTACAACGGTAGACCCGCTCGGATATAGTCACCGCATGCACGCGCAGACGTCCCAGTGGTGGCCGCCATCGGCGGCCCTCTGACCCTGCGCTGAAAACCAGCAGCGGCCGCCCCGGACGGGCGGCCTTTTTCGTGCCTTCGCCGGGGTGGTCCCCGTCGAAAAGGACCCACGATGAGCAAGCTGTCCGGGATCACCCCGTCCGGTCACGTCCACCTCGGCAACCACCTCGGGGCCGTCCGCCGCTGGGCCGCCGAGGGCGGCGCCGACGACCTCTACTTCGTCGCCGACCTGCACGGCATGACGACGTCGCACAACCCCGCCAAACTCCGATCCCTGGCGGGTGAGCAGCTCGCCGTCCTCATCGCCGCCGGCATCGACCCCGAGCGGGTGTTCGTCCAGTCCGACCTCGCCCGCGACCTGGGCGCGCTGACCTGGGTCCTGGAGTGCACCTGCAACTACGGCGAGGCGGCCCGGATGATCCAGTTCAAGGAGAAGTCCAAGGGCCAGGCCGGGGTGCGGCTGTCGCTGCTGACCTACCCGGTGCTGATGGCCGCCGACATCCTGCTGCAGGGCGCGAACGAGGTGCCGGTCGGCGAGGACCAGCGCCAGCACGTCGAGCTGGCCCGGACGCTGGCCAAGCGGTTCAACGGCACCTACGGCGACGTGTTCACCGTGCCCGAGGCCGTGCTCCCGCCCGCCGGGGCGCGGGTGAAGGACCTCACCGACCCGACGCGCAAGATGTCGAAGTCGACCCATGACGTCGCCGGCGTGGTGTTCGTGCTGGACGAGCCCGACCAGATCCGCCGCAAGATCCGCCGCGCGGTCACCGACGGCGGTTCGGTGCCGGTGCACGCGCCGGACACCCGGCCGGGCATGGCGAACCTGCTGGAGATCCTCGCGGCCTGCCAGGGCGGTTCACCGGCGGACCTGGCCGAGGAGTTCTCGTCGTACGGCCAGGTCAAGGACGCCGTCGCCGACGCGGTGATCGAGCAGCTGCGGCCGATCCGCGAACGCGCGTCGACGCTGCTCGGCGACGTCGCGGAGCTGGACCGCGTCCGCAAGGCGGGCGCGGCCCGGGCCGCCGAGCGCGGCTCGCACCGGCTGTCGGCGGCGTTGCGGATGATCGGCGCGAGTTGAAGAGCCGTGAAGGACTCTCGGAGTCATGGAGTCGTTGCAACACCGCCCAGCGAAGGGTGGAACTGCGATGACACGGGTACGAACCCATCGGTGGCTACCACGCTCGGCGCAGCTGCTGTTCTGGCAGCAGATCCGGGCAGGCCTGACCGCGAAACCGGCCGCGCAAGCGGCCGGTTTCGCCCCCGCCACAGGCGGGCGGCTGTTCCGCCAAGCTGGCGGGGTGATCAGCAACGCACCCCACCAGCCCGGGCCGGTCCGGCTGACCATCGCCGAGCGGGAAGAGATCGCCTGTCTGAAAGCCGCAGGTCACGGCCCACGCGCCATCGGCAGAACGATCGACCGGCCGGCCTCGACAGTGTCACGGGAACTGTCCCGCAACACCGGCCTGACCGGCCACTACCGGGCCAGCAGTGCCCAGCACGCGGCCGAGGAACGCGCGAAACGACCCAAGACCGCGAAGCTGCGCGCCGATCCGGTGCTGCGGGCGGCGGTGCAGGACGGGCTGACCCGGAAGTGGTCGCCGCGGCAGATCTCCGAGAGACTGGTCCTGGACTTTCCCGACCGGCCGGAGATGCGGGTGTCGCACGAGACGATCTATCAGTCGCTGTATGTGCAGGGCCGGGGCGCGCTGCGCCGGGAACTGACCAGTGCGCTGCGGACCGGGCGGGCACTGCGGATGCCACGACGGCAGGCCCAGACCCGGCGGGAACGCCCCTCGGGCGGGATCCAGGACATGGTCAACATCGCCGAGCGGCCCGCCGAAGTCGCCGACCGGGCGGTCCCGGGGCATTGGGAAGGCGACCTGATCCTGGGCAAGGACAACAAGTCCGCGATCGGGACGCTGGTGGAACGCTCGACCCGGTTCGTGATGCTGCTGCACCTGCCCCACGGGCGGGACGCAGCCACGGTCGCGGCGTCGATGACCGACATGATCCAGACGTTGCCGCCGCTGCTGCTGGGCTCGCTGACCTGGGATCAGGGCAAAGAAATGGCCCATCACCGGAAGATCACCCTGGACACGGGGTTGCAGATCTACTTCTGCGATCCGCATTCGCCCTGGCAGCGCGGCAGCAACGAGAACACCAACGGTCTGCTCCGGCAGTACTTTCCCAAAGGCACCGACCTGTCCCAGCACAGCGCGGATGATCTGGTGCGGGTGGCGGAGGAGCTGAACGGGCGGCCTCGGGAGACCCTCGGCTGGCGGACACCAACCGAGGCCCTCACGAAGCTACTGTCAGATCAACAAACACCAGGTGTTGCAACCACCGCGTGAATCCGCCACTCCTTCCCGGCTCTTACGGCCGGTAAGGAGTCCTTCACGGCTTTAGGTCAGCAGCCGGCGGAAGGCCGGGAGCAGGATGCGGTCGGCGGGCAGCCAGTCGACGTCGTCGAGGTCGTCCGGGCCGAGCCACTGCACGGCCAGGTGTTCGACCGCGCGCGGTTCGTCCCCCGGCGAGACCAGCGAAGCCGCGTAGATCCGCAGGACCTTGTCCCCGGGCAGCGGAATCTCCTGCCCGACCCGCTCCCCGACCTCGATCACGACGTCCAGCTCCTCGCTGCACTCGCGAGCCAGGGCGAAGGCGTCGGACTCACCGTCTTCGACGCGCCCGCCGGGCAGCTCCCACTGCCCCGCGTGCCCGGGCGGCCAGGCCCGCTGCTGGGCCAGCAACTTCCCGTCGCGCACCAGGGCGGCACCCACGATCACACCGTTCACAGCCCCGGAATCTACCCGGAAGCCCGAACCCGGGCCGACCCGTGTCGCCCCTCCAGACACGCGAGCCGACCCTCCAGACACGCGAGCCGACCCCCCAGACACACGAACCGACCCTCCAGACACGTGTCGACCCTCCAAACACACGAGCCGACCGTCTGGGCACACGAACCGACCCTCCGGGCACGGAGGCCGACCGTCCAGGCACGCCGACCGACCCTCCGAGAACGCAAGCCGTCCCCCTGGCGCGCCCTCCCACCAGCCGCGCGCATCGGTCGTGAGTGGCAATGAGGGTTCTAACCCGAATTACCACTCACGAGACCGGCGCCGCACGCCAGGTGACCTGGAACCGCGCGCCCCCGTCCGGGGACTCGCCCACCTGGACTCGCCCTCCACGACGGCGGACCGTCTCCGCGACCATCGCCAGCCCCAGGCCCGTGCCGCCGGTGATGCGGGCCCGGTCGTCCGACACCCGGTAGAAGCGGTCGAAGACCTTCTCGCGGTGCTCCGGCGCGATGCCCGGGCCGTCGTCGTCGACCACGACCCGCACCGATGAGCGTGACGCCAGCACCGACACCACGATCTCCCCGCGCGCGTAGCGGCAGGCGTTGCGCAGCAGGTTGTCCAGCACCAGCTCGATCTCGCCGTGCGCCGCCCACGCCCAGGCCTGCGCGACCGCGTTGCTCACCCGCGTCTCCGGCGCGCCCGCCGGGAGGCGGCTGACCGCCGCGCGGACCTCGCTGACCAGCTCGACCGGCTCCGCGGGCGGCACCTCCCCCGCGTCCGAGCGGGCCAGCGACAGCAAGCCGTCGAGCAGGGACGAGAGCCGCTCGGCCTCCGTCAAGATGTCGCCCAGCGTCTCCTGGGACAGCTCCGGATCGGGGTTGGTGACGGCGACCTCGGCCTGGACGCGGATCGACGCGACCGGCGACCGCAGCTCGTGGGCCGCGTCGCCGGTGAAGCGCCGCAGCCGTTCGCTCGCCTGTTCCTGGCGCTCCAGCAGCGCGTTGAACTCCTCCGCCAGCGCGCGCAGCTCGTCGTGCGAGTCCGGCAGCGGCAGCCGCGCGCCCGGCGGCAGCGCCCGCACCGTGCCGCGCATCCGCGCCACCGGACGCAGCGCCAGGCGCACCACCAGCCACGTCGCCAGGCCCGCGACCAGCGCGCCGACCGACGCGACGACCACCAGCCACACCCCGCCGTAGTGCACCGCGGCGGAGAACCCGACCAGACCCGCACCGGCGACGACCAGCCGTTGTGTCCCGTCCGGCGTGCTGACGACCGCGCCGAGGTAGCGGGCGCCGTCCTGTTGCACCGGCTGGCCTGCTTTGAGCAGCCCGACGTCGGCGCCGCTGAGCCCGCTCGGCGCGCCGCCGTCGACCGGCGTGCCCGAGATGTCGAGCACCCGGACCGTCACCGGGGCGGTGGTCGGCAGCGCGCGCCCGGCGCTCACCTCGGCACTGGCCGGGGCGAGCGCGCCCGTCAGCTCGCGGTCGACCGAGTCGATGAGCAACGGCGAGAGCTTGGCCGCGGCCAGCGCGGCGAGCCCGAGTAGGCAGCCCAGGGTGATCGTCGCGGCCAGCACGGTGATCCGGGCCTGCAGGGACCGCCCGCGCCACCAGGTCATCACGGGGTGATGACCTCGTCGATCTGCGCGTCGGAGGCCAGGTAGCCGTGCCCGCGCACGGTCCGCAGCAGCGCGCCGGCGCCGAGGGCGTCGAGCTTGCGCCGCACGTACCCGACGTACACCTCGACGAGGTTGCGCGTCACGGCCTGTTCCTCGCCCCAGACCGCGCGCAGCAGCTCGTCCTTGGTGACGACCGTGCCCGCGCGGCCGACGAGCACCTCGAGCAGCGCGAACTCGCGAGGGCTGAGCCCGACCTCCTCGCCGTTCCAGTGCACCTGACGCAGCCCGCGGTCGACCTCCAGCGCGCCGAGCCGCAGCGTGCCGCGGCTGGCGTCCGGCCCGGCGCGGCGCAGCGTCGCGCGGACCTGCGCCACCAGCACCACGAAGGAGAACGGCTTGACGAGGTAGCCGTCGGCGCCCAGGTCCAGGCCGTCGGCCTGGTCGACCTCGCCGTCCTTGGCCGACACGAGCAGCACCGGCGTCGTGACGCCGTCCTTGCGCAGCCGCTCCAGCACGCGGTAACCGGACAAGCCGGGCAGCATGATGTCGAGCAGCACGACGTCGAACGAGCCGGTGCTCGCCAGCTGCAGCCCGCTGGGGCCGTCCGCGGCGGTGACCACGTCCATCCCCTCCGCGCGCAGCCCGCGTTGCAGTGCTTTCCGCACGCCCAGCTCGTCGTCGACCACCAGCACCCGAGGTTTCACGAGTCTCATCATGGCGGGTTTGCGCAGGTCCCGCGGGATCTCTCAGCACGATCTCAGCCGCGGAGGGAGAACCTTCAGGGGTATCTCAGCCTCGAGAGGGAAGCGTCGGTGCCGGGAGCCGAGCACACTTGAGCTCGGGAACACAGGGAGAGACGCATGAAGACGAAGACGAAGGGCATCACCGCGGCGGTCGTGGGCACCGCTCTCGGCGTCGGCGGGCTCGCGGTCATCGCGATGCCGGCCAGCGCCGACGACAAGCCGGCACTGCCGCAGGTGAGCGCCGAAGACCTGGTGCAGTCGGTCATGCAGGCGAAGCCGGGCGCGTTCGACGGCACGCTGAAGGTCAGCAACGACCTCGGCCTGCCGGCGGTGGGGAACGCGATCCCGGGGGCGTCCGCGCTGAACATCGACTCGGCGCACATCTTCACCGACGGCGCGGGCAAGAGCCGGCTCGCCGTCACCCAGGGCACCGGCCAGGAGACCGTGGTCCACGACGGGACGACCGTCTGGGACTACAGCTCCAAGACCAACACCGCGACCAAGGTGACCATCCCGGCGGACGTGGCCAAGCAGAAGGGCGCGGGCAGCGAGAAGACGGCCGACCCGGTCGCGACCGCCACCGAGCTGCTGGCGAAGGTCCGCGAGAGCAGCACGGTGTCGGTCGACGGCACCGCGACCGTCGCCGATCGCCCGGCCTACGAGCTGGTCCTGACGCCGAAGCCGAGCGAGCGCACGCTGCTGCGTGAGATCCGCGTGGCCGTCGACTCGCAGACGCGGATGCCGCTGCGGGTTTCGGTGCTGAGCAACGGGACGACGTCGCCGGCGCTCGAGGTCGCGTTCAGCCAGATCGAGTTCACCCAGCAGCCGGCCGACCTCTTCACCTTCACCCCGCCGAAGGGCGCCAAGGTGCAGGAGAAGACGCCGACCGTCGACCAGAAGGACAAGGACCTCGCCGAGCAGGCGAAGCAGGCGACCAAGGTCGTCGGCGACGGCTGGGACACCGTCATCACCGGCACGATCCCGGCCGACGCGCTGAACGCGGCGCCGAAGCAGCAGGGTGACCGCCAGGGCCGCAACGCCGACCCGCAGGCCCTGCTCGACCGGTTCACCAAGAAGGTCAGCGGCACCTGGGGCAGCGGCCACCTCATCACCACGAAGGTGGGCAGCGCGATCCTGACCGACGACGGCCGGTTCGCCGCCGGTGCGGTGCCGGAGCAGGTCCTGTACGAAGCGCTGGGTCAGAAGTGACCAGTACGGCTGTCGAGTCCGGGGCGGACGTCTCCACGGAGACGTCCGCCCCGGCGGTTCCCCTGGCCGCGCGCACCAGGGGGCTGCGCAAGGTCTACCGCGGCACGGTCGCGGTGGACCACGTCGACCTCGACATCCCCGAAGGCGCGGTCGTCGGGATGCTCGGGCCGAACGGCTCGGGCAAGACGACCACCATCCGGATGCTGCTGGGCCTGGTGCGCCCGACCGAGGGCGAGGTCGAGCTGCTCGGCCGCAAGATGCCCGACGCCGCCGCGCACGCGCTGCCGGACGTCGGCGCGCTGGTCGAGGGGCCGGGCTTCCACCCGTTCCTCTCCGGCCGCGACAACCTGCTGCGCTTCGCCGCGGCCGAACCGCGGCTGGCGTCATCCGGGATCCCGTTCGCGGTCGACTCCGCGATCGAACGCGTCGGGCTGAGCGTCGCCGCGCGACGGCGGTACAAGGGGTACTCGCTCGGCATGAAGCAACGGCTCGGCCTCGCTTCGGCGTTGCTCGTGCCGCGGAAGATGGTCGTGCTCGACGAGCCGACCAACGGTCTCGACCCTGCTGGTACCAGGGAGATCCGCAGGATCGTGGCCGAGCTGCACGCCGAGGGCGTCACCGTGCTGGTGTCGTCGCACCTGCTGGCCGAGGTGGAGGCGACCTGCACGCACGTCGCCGTGCTGCAGGCCGGGAACGTCGTCGCGCAGGGCGAGCTGGCGGAGCTGCTGGAGTCCGGGAACGCGGCTCTGCTGGTCCGCACGCCGGACGCCGAGCAGGCCGTGGAAGTGCTGCGGGAGAACCGGATCGGCGCGCGGCTGACGCCGGACGGGATCCGCGCCGACCTCACGGCCACCGAGGCGCCGCGGGTGCTGCAGGTCCTGGTGGGCGCGGGGGTCGCGGTCCACGAGGCGACGCGGGCGCGCACCGGCCTGGAAGACCTGTTCGCGCGACTGACGGAGGGGGCGGAATGACCGCGGTTCTCGAGGCACCGGCGGTCCGCACGGGCCACGACTCGGTGCCGCTGCCCCGGCTGCTGGCCGCGGAGCTGCGCTGGATCTTCCGGCGGCCGCGCACGCTCGCCGTGCTGGGCCTGCTGGCGCTGATCCCAGTGGTGATCGGCATCGGCCTGACGCTGGTGAGCGAAGACGCGCAGTCCGGCGGCGGCCCGGACGACGGCGGCGGCGCACTGCTGGCGTCCGCCGTCAACAACGCCTTCGTGCTGCCGATCGCGGCGATCGTGATGACGCTGACCCTGCTCCTGCCGCTGGCCTCGGCCATGGCGGGCGCGGACGCGATCGCGGGCGAGACGTCCCACGGAACCCTGCGCGGCTGGCTGATCGCCCCGGTCGGCCGCGGCCGGCTGCTGGCGGTCAAGGCGTTCGGCGTCGCGACGGTGTCGGTGGTTTCGGTGCTGGCGATGTGTTTCACGGGCGTGGTGACCGGCCTGATCATCAACGGCACGGACTCGCTGTTCACGCTGTCGGGAACCACGTTGTCGGTGGGCGGCGCACTGGCCAGGATCCTGCTGGTCGCGGGCTGGGTCGTGTTGCAGCTGTGGGCGGTCGGCGCGGTGGCGCTGGCGATCTCCAGCTGGACGGAACACCCGATGCTGGTGGTGGCGTCCGTGCTCGCGGCGGACATCGTGTTCACGATCCTGGGGTTCTTGACGTCGCTGGACTGGCTGCACCCGTTCTTGCTGACGCAGAACTGGTCGCTGGCACCGGCGGAGGTGCTACAGGACCCGATGGGCACACAGATGCTGGGCGAAGGCGCGTTGCGCGCGGGCTGCTACATCGTGATCGGGCTGTCGCTGGCTTACGCACGACTCTCGACCCGCGACGGCTGACCCGTCGTGAGTGTTTAGGGCGGTTAGAACCGCCCTAAACACTCACGACAAGCCGACCAGCGCCACACCGTCCGGGTCCAGTTCCAGCCGGACCTCGTCCCCCGCCCGGAAGTCCGTCGCCGCCGGGGCGACCGCGTCCACAGTGGACTCCGCCAGCCGGACCACCAGCCGTACGTGCTCGCGGCGGTGGACCGCCGCCACGACCTCGCCCGGCACACCCGAGCCGGCAACCCGCAGCGCGTGCGGGCGCAGCCCCAGCCGCACTGGGCCGTCGTCGACATCCGGTGCCGGCACGTCACCTAGCGGAGTCCGGACCACGCCACCCGTCGCAACTCCCTCGACGAACGACGTCACCCCCAGGAAACGGGCCACGTCGTCGTCCAGCGGGTTGCGCCACACGCGCCGGACCGCGCCCTCCTGACGGACCTCGCCGGCGTCGAGCACCGCGACCCGGTCGGCCAGCGTGAACGCCTCCTCTTGGTCGTGCGTCACCAGCAACGCCGTGATCTTGCTGCGCCGCAACAGGTCCGCCAGCTCTATGGCCAGCTGCTCGCGCAACCCGGCGTCCAAACCGGACAGTGGTTCGTCCAGCAACAGCAGCCGCGGCTCCGGCGCCAGCGCGCGGGCCAGCGCGACCCGCTGCGCCTGGCCGCCCGACAGCTCCGTCACCCGACGGCGCTCGAAGCCGGACAGGCCGACCAGCTCCAGCAGCTCGGCGACGCGCCCCGCCCACGCGGCCCGCGGGACGCCGTGCATCCGCAGGCCGAACGCGATGTTCGCGGCGACGTCGCGGTGGCCGAACAGCTGGCCATCCTGGAACACCAAGCCGAAGCCGCGGCGGTGCACCGGCACCGCGCCGAGGTCCTCGCCGTCCCAGCTGACCGTGCCGCGGGCCGACGGCTCCAGCCCGGTGATCGCGCGCAGCAGCGTCGACTTGCCCGAGCCGGACGGGCCGAGCAGCGCCAGTACCTCGCCGTCGGCGATGTCCAGCCGGGCGTCGCGCACCGCGACGAACGATCCATAGTGGACGGTCAGGTCCCGCACCGACAACGCCATCAGAACTCTCCCACCCGGCCACGCGCGGCCCCGAGCCGGTCGATCAGCGCGACCGCCAGCACCGTCACGAGCATCAGCAACGCGCACGCGGCGTACGCCATCTGGTTGTTCAGCTCCCCGGGGCGCCCCATCAGCGACGCGATCGCGACCGGCAGCGTCGGCGACGTCGGCCGCGCCAGGAAGCTCGTCGCGCCGAACTCGCCGAGCGCCACGACGAACCCGAACCCCGCCGCCGCGACCAGCGGCCGCAGCGTCAGCGGCAGGTCGATCTCCCGCCACACCCGCAGCGGGCTCGCGCCGAGCGTCGACGCGGCCTGTCGCAGCCGGACGTCGACCGAGCGCAGCACCGGCAGCACCATCCGCACGATCAGCGGGATGATCACCAGCGCCTGCGCGAGCGGCACCAGGTAGGGAGACGTCCGCAGGTCGCCGGGCAGCGCGTCGAGCGTCACGAGGTACCCGAACCCGACGGTCACCGCGGACACCCCGAGCGGCAGCATCAGCGCGGCGTCGAGCGTCTCGCCGAGCCCGCGCGCGGCCCGCGCCGGCGACCGGCGCAGCGCCACCAGCACCACCGACGCGAGCACGCCGACGACCAGCGCCAGCAGCGTCGCGTCGATCGCCACCTTCAGCGAGTTCAGCGCGGCGTCCCAGCCGGACACCTGCAACGCGCCCTTCTCGCCGGTGCCCGCGAGCGCGCGGTACCCCGCGAGGCTCCAACCGTCCGAAGTGGACACCGACTCGGCGAGCAGCGCGACGATCGGCGTCAGCAGCAGGGCCAGCACCACGCCCGCCGCGCCGACGACCCACCACTCACCACCGCGCGGGCGTCGCGCAGCGCCGGAACCGATCTTGGC
Organism: Amycolatopsis sp. NBC_01286; assembly: GCF_035982555.1. Classification (NCBI taxonomy): domain Bacteria; kingdom Bacillati; phylum Actinomycetota; class Actinomycetes; order Pseudonocardiales; family Pseudonocardiaceae; genus Amycolatopsis; species Amycolatopsis sp. NBC_01286. The sequence goes on along the minus strand of NZ_CP108428.1, from coordinate 3,791,810 downwards.
GCCTTCCTTGCGCCGCCGCGCCAGCCCGCCGACGACCAGCGCCGCGACGACCGCCGCGAACTGGATCAGCGAAAGCGCCGACGCTCCGGAGAGGTCGAGCAGGTCGACCGTCCGGAGGTAGATCTCGGTTTCCAGGGTCCGGTACCGCGCGCCGCCGAGGATCAGCACGACGCCGAAACTGGTGGCGCAGAACAGGAACACCACAGCCGCGGCGGACGCGATCGCGGGCGCCAGCGCGGGCAGCGTCACCGATCGGAACGCCCGCCACGGTGACGCGCCGAGCGCCCGCGCGGCGTCGGACGTCCGCGAATCCAGCCGCGCCCAGAGCCCGGCGACGGTCCGCGCGACGACGGCGACGTTGAAGAACGCGTTGGCCAGCACGATCGGCAGCACACCGCCGTCCGGCCAGAGCGCCCGGAACGCCAGCCCGACCACCACGGTCGGCAGCACGAACGGCACGAGCACCACCGTCCGCGCCAGGCCGACGCCGGGCAGCCGCACCCGGGAAAGCAGGAACGCCACCGGCAGCCCGGCCAGCACCGCGACGACCGTCGAGCCCGCGGCGGTGGCCACCGTGAAGCCGGCCAGCCGCCAGGTCTGCGGGTCGCCCAGCACGACGTCGAGCCCGCCCGCGGCGAACCCGCGCCCGACGATCGCCAGCACCGGCCAGGCGAAGAACACCACCAGGAAACCGATCGGGGCCAGCCCGAGCAGCGCCAGGCCGATGCCGCGTGCGGTCTGCGGTGGCGCTACGACCACTGCTTTCCGGGGGCTCCGGGTGGCGGAGCCCCCGGCCCGGGGCGGAGGCCCGGATGTCACTGCACGAGCGTGCGCCATTCGCCGATCCACTTCTCACGCCCGGCCTGCACCTGGTCCGCGGTCAGCGCCTGCGGCTTCTGCGGCAGCGGCGCGACCTGCGCCCAGCCCGCCGGCAGGTCGACGCCCTGGCGCGCCGGGTAGACGTACATGTTGGCCGCCACTGTCGCCTGGAACTGCTGCGAAAGCAGGAAGTCGACGACCTTGCGCGCGTTCTCCTCCTGCTTGCCGCCGGCCAGCACCCCGGCGTACTCGACCTGCCGGTAGCAGGTGTCGAGCAGCGCCTTCGTCCGCGGCTTCCCGTCGTCGCCCACCTCGGCGGCCGGCGACGACGCGTACGAGACGACGATCGGCCGCGGCCCCTTGCCGGAGGAGCCCGAGAACTCCTTCGTGTAGGCCTCTTCCCAGCCGCTGACCACCTTGAGGCCGTTGGCCTTCAGCTTGGTCCAGTAGTCCTTCCAGCCGGCCTCGCCGTACTTCGCGACGGTGCCGAGCAGGAACGCGAGCCCGGGCGACGCCGTCGCCGGGTCCTCGGCGACCAGCAGGTCCTTGTACTTCGGGTCGGCCAGGTCGTCGTACGACTCCGGCGCCGGGATCCCCTTGGCCGTGAAGTAGTTCGTGTCGACGTTGACGCAGACGTCGCCGACGTCGACCGCCGAGAGCCGGTGCTCCGGGTCGACGGCGTAGCGCTGCGGCCCGCGGTCGGCCTCCGGGCTGGTGTACGGCTCGAAGACGCCCTCGGCCAGCGCGCGCGAGGCGAAGGTCGAGTCGACGCCGTACGCGACGTCGCCGACCGGGTTCGCCTTGGTGAGCACGAGCTTGTTGGTCAGCGAACCGGCGTCGCCCTGCTTGAGCACGGAGATCTTGATGCCCGACTGCTGCTGGAAGGCGTCGAGCACCTCCTGCGGCGCCAGGAAGGAGTCGTGCGTCACCAGGGTGACGGTGGGCGTCTGCTTCGCGTCACCGGACCCGTCCGACAGCGAACACGCCGCTGTGACGACGCTGACGACGGCGATGGCCGTCGCGGCGCGAACAGCACTGCGTTTCATCTACCCTCCTGCACTTCGCCGGACGAGGAGGGAAAGCCCTCCCTTCGCCGGCATGATCCGGGATCAGGTGCTAACGGTCGCGGGTCACCCCGCCTCTCAGCCCGGCTCACCGGACTCCCGTGGCAACCGTGCACCTTAGTCCAGGACGTTGGACGATGGAGCCATGACGGAAATCTTGAGCGACGACGAGGCCGACCGGGCCCTGCTCCACGGCTGGGTGCGCACGGGCGAGGTCATCCGGCGCGAGGTGGAGCTGCCGAGCTTCCCGAAGGCGATCGAGGTGGTGGACCGCGTCGCGGTGCTCGCCGAGGCCGCCGACCACCACCCGGATATCGACATCCGCTGGCGCACGCTGACCTTCCACCTCAGCACGCATTCGGCGGGTGGGCTGACGAAGAAGGACTTCGCGCTGGCCAAGCAGATCAACGAGACCCTCGACGGACTGTGATCCCGGCTACTCTGAGTGCACGAAAGCCCGCGTTCGGCGTCTCTCGGTAAAGGACTTCGCACCGAGAGGCAGATATGACGCAGGCGATCGTAGTGGGCACAGTGGCATTCGCGACGATGGTGGCCGCGGCCGGCGGGGTGCTCTGGTTCACCGTCCGCAGCCACCGTCACTCGGACGGCTGAGTGCCGTTTCTGCTGGTCAGCGGCATGATCGGGTGAGCTTCGTCACAGCTGCTAACACTCGGCATGGTCAACGCGCTGAACCCGCGGAAGCATCGGCCCGCTCGTAGGGAAAACGCCATGAACAGCACCCCCGCCACCGCCGCCCTGACCGCCACCCAGCGCGCCTGGATCAACGCCCTCGCGACCGCCGTCGTGCTGATCACGATCGCGATGATGGGCCTCCTCGGCTAGTCCGCCCGGTCGTAGGCCTGCCGGGCTTCTCGCAGGCTCGGCAGGTACTTCTCCGCCCACTCGCGGCAGCGGTCCATGGGCTCGAACAGGGTCCGGCCCAAGTCCGTCAGCGCGTACTCGACGCGCGGCGGGTTCTCGTCGTAGGTCTTGCGGGTGATCATCCCGTCGCGCTCCAGGGACCGCAGCGTCTCGGTGAGCACCTTCGGGCTGACGTTCCGGAGCGGCACGCGCAGCTCGGAGAAGCGGCGCGGCCCGTCTTCGAGGCAGAAGACGACCATGCCGCCCCACTTGTCCCCGATCCGGAACGGCGTGTCGGCCGACGGGCATTGCGGCGCGAAGAGATCAGCGGTCAGCGGCTCCACCCAGCCGACGTTAGGCCACGCCGTCGACGAGCAGCAACCGCCGTCGCAGCGCGGTCTTGCTCAGCTCGAGCGCTTCGGCGTACTCGGCGGAGGCGTACCAGCGTTCGGCCGTCTCACGGTCCGGGAACTCGACGAGGACGACGCGCTTGTGTTCGTCGAAGTCGCCTTCGAGGGCATCCGGTGCCGCGCCGCGGACGATGTAGCGCCCCTGGTACCCCGTGATCGACGCTTGGGCGAGTTCGCGGTAGCGCTGGGCTGCGGTTTCATCGAGGATCTCGACTTCGGAGATGACGTAGACGCTCACGGTTCCGAGGGTGGCAGAACTCCGGAGCCGTCACCTGGTGCTGTCACTACCCGGATTTCCGCCGGCGGCGGGAACTCGACAGGCGTCTCGTCGGCCACGCTCCAGTATTCGAGGCCGGACAAGCGGCCTTCGTCGACGAACAGGATGAGCCCGCCGTCCGCCACGTCGACGTCCACGGCCACCCGGCTCTCGACCTCGGCCACCGTCACGGTTTCGTCGACGGCGAGGTCGATCGTGGGACAGCCGCACGGGCAGCGGCCGGTCACCTCGGCCGTGCGCGCCTGGGCGCGAAGTTCCGCGGCACCGGGAAAGTCCGTCGCCAGCAGCAGGTCCAGGACCGCTCTCTCGCGCGGAGTGAGCGGCCGGCGTTCGGCGGTCAATAGCGTGGCATGTTCGGGATCGCCTTCTCGGCGACCTCGATGAGGGCCTCGACCTTCGCCACGTCGGCCGTCACGTCCTCCGCGGTCACCGAGGGCGCCTCCGAAGACCGGTAGGCGACTTCGTTGCGCCGGACCCGCATCCGGTTGAAGGGCCGCAAAACCGGCCCCAGCGGCGGGTCCAGCTGCGCGAGGACCGCCTCGTAGACGGTGACGTGCCCACCCCGGCTCGTCACCCGCAGCCCCTGGTTCTGCAGGACGGCGGCCAGCGCACGCCGTGCGCTGTCGTAGGCCAGTGTGTAGGCACCTTCCGGATCCGTGTCCTGCAGCTGCCGCGCCGACGCGAGGTGCGTACGGGCCCTGACGAGCTCGGCCTCGGCGGCCTCCCGCGACGCCGGAACGTGCTCGATGGCGCCGCGCGCGAGGAACGCGTCGATCCGTTCACGGCCTTGGTTCCACTGCGGCATCAGGTCTCCTGGCTGAGTTTCACCAGCGGACGCTCACGCACGCTGGTGAGGAACGGATCGGTGGTGCTCGCCGCCCACGACTCGGGCGAGACCCGGTGGACGTTGACCTCGCGCCCCAGCCGCCGTGACACCTGTTCCGCCGAGTCGAAGAGCGCGTCCGGATCGGGCGAACCGACGACGAGGACATCGACGTCGCCGGGCGGAAGACCGGGTTCACCGTTGTAGCGCGCGGCCCAGGAGCCGTAGATGTAGGCCTCGCGCACGCCGGCCAGCCCGGACAGGGCCTCGGCGAGCAGCGGCATCGGCCCGAAGGTGACGGCGATGAGCTCGCTCAGGGGCGGGTAGAGCGGGGTGTCGGTGCGCGCCTTGACGAGCCGGCTGCGGCCCACCCGCCGGTCTTCCAGGATCCCGCCACCGGTCAGCCGCTCGACTTCACGCAAGACGGCGGTGGGCGTGACACCACAGGCCTCGGCGAGCTCGGTGATGCTGTACTCGCGATCCGGGTGCAGGAGCACGAGCGCGAGCAGCTCACCCTGCATGCGCGAACGCAGGAGGGGCAGCAAGCTCGGCGAAGCTTTCATTGGACGCAGTATATCCTGCGCCCAATGAAAGTAACAACCAGCAACAAGCCGCTACTCGGCCAACCTACGACGTGGGGCCGACACAGATCTAGACGTTGAAGCGGAACTCCACCACGTCGCCGTCCGCCATGGTGTAGTCCTTGCCCTCCATGCGGACCTTGCCCGCGGCCCGCGCCGCCGCCATCGAGCCGGCGTCCATCAGGTCGGCGTATGAGACGATCTCCGCCTTGATGAAACCGCGCTCGAAGTCCGTGTGGATGACGCCCGCGGCCTGCGGGGCGGTCGCGCCCTGCGGGATCGTCCAGGCGCGCGACTCCTTGGGGCCCGCGGTCAGGTACGTCTGCAGGCCGAGCGTGTGGAACCCGGCGCGGGCCAGCGAGTACAGGCCCGGCTCCGGCTGACCGACCGACTCGAGCAGCTCGCGCACGGACTCCTCGTCGTCCAGCTCCAGCAGCTCCTGCTCGACCTTCGCGTCGAGGAAGACCGCGTCGGCCGGCGCGACCAGCTTCGTCAGCTCCTCGCGGCGGGCTTCGTCGGTGAGGACGCCTTCGTCGGCGTTGAAGACGTACAGGAACGGCTTCGTCGTCAGGAGACTGTGCTCGCGAAGCAGTTCGAGGTCGACGTCCTTCTGCGCGGAGAAGAGCGTGCGGCCGCTGTCGAGGATTTCCTTCGCCTTCTGCGCGGCCTCGAGCGCGGGCTTCGCTTCCTTCTTGGTCCGCGCTTCCTTCTCCAGGCGCCAGACGGCCTTCTCGAGCGTCTGCAGGTCGGCGAGGATCAGCTCGGTGTTGATCGTCTCGATGTCGCTCAGCGGGTCGATCTTGCCGTCGACGTGGATCACGTCCGGGTCGTCGAACACGCGGATGACCTGGCAGATCGCATTGGCCTCACGGATGTTCGCGAGGAACTTGTTGCCCAGCCCGGCGCCCTCGGAGGCCCCCTTCACGATGCCCGCGATGTCCACAAAGGACACCACCGCCGGCACGGTCTTCTCCGACTTGAACAGCTCGGCGAGCTTGTCCAGCCGCGGGTCCGGCAGCGGGACCACGCCGACGTTCGGCTCGATCGTCGCGAACGGGTAGTTCGCGGCGAGCACGTCGTTGCGGGTCAGCGCGTTGAACAGGGTGGACTTGCCGACGTTGGGCAGACCGACGATACCGAGGGTGAGGCTCACGACCCCGAAGTCTACGTGGCCGGTCCGCGGCGGCCGCCAGGGCTCACGACCAGGCCGAACGCCGTGTCGGATTCCCGCCAGCCGCGGCGCTGACCTGCTGGCAGGGTGGGATTCATGGTTCCGAACACGGCGGTCGCCGAGGCCCCGGCGCTCTGGCGCGACGCCGAGCGCTGCTACCGCGTGGTCACCGCCCGCGACCCGCGCTTCGACGGCCAGTTCATCATGGCGGTCCGCACCACCGGCATCTACTGCCGCCCGTCGTGCCCGGCGTCGACGCCGAAGGAGCAGAACGTCCGCTTCTACCCGACGTCGGCGGCCGCGCAGGCCAACGGCTTCCGCGCCTGCCGCCGCTGCTTCCCCGACGCCGTGCCCGGGTCGCCGGACTGGAACCTGCGCGCCGACCTGGCGGCGCGGGCGATGCGCCTGATCTCCGACGGGACGGTCGAACGCGAAGGCGTCCCGGGCCTCGCACGGCGGCTCGGCTACTCCGAGCGTCAGCTGGGCCGCGTGCTCACCGCCGAGCTGGGCGCCGGCCCGCTCGCGCTCGCCCGGGCGCACCGCGCGCATTCGGCGCGGCTGCTCATCGAGATGTCCGAGCTGCCGCTGACCGACGTCGCGTTCGCGGCGGGCTTCTCCAGCGTGCGGCAGTTCAACGAGACGATCCGCGAAGTGTTCGCGACAACGCCTTCGCAGCTTCGCGCCTTCGCTGCTTCGCGGCGTAGACGTCAGGGTGACGTAGGCGGGACGCGGCTCAGCCTGCGACTGCCGTTCAGACCGCCTTTCGACGCCTTCGGGCTGCTTCGCTTCTTCGCGGACCAGGCGGTGCCGGGCGTCGAAGACGTCACCGACGGCACGTACACCCGCACGCTGCGCCTCGCGCACGGCACCGGCGTCGTGCGGCTGACGCCGGAGCCGGACCACGTGCGCTGCGAGCTGCACCTCGCCGACCTGCGCGATCTCAGCAGCGCGGTCAGCCGCGTCCGCCGGCTGCTGGACCTCGACGCCGACCCGGCGGCGGTCATGCGCGTCCTCGGCGCCGACCCCGCGCTGGCGCCGATCGTCGAGGCGGTGCCGGGAATCCGCGTCCCGGGCGCGGTCGACGGCGAGGAGCTGCTGCTGCGCGCCCTGCTCGGCCGGGATCTACCGGCCGCCCTCGGCGAGGAGGTACCCGGCGAAGCGGTAGTGACGAGGCTGTTCCCGACGGCGGCCCGGGTCGCGACGGCGGGACCGCCGTCGGTGCGGGGTGTCGCGGCGGCGCTGGCCGAGGGCCGGCTGGACGTGCACGTCGGCCGCGACGCGGCGGACCTGCGAGCGGAGCTGCTCGCGTGCCCGGGGATCGACGCGTGGACGGCGGACTACGTGCTGATGCGCGTCCTCGGCGCGCCGGACGTCCTGCTGACCGACGACGCCGCGTTGCAGCGCTGGGCGGCGGCGCTCGGCATCACGGACCTCGCGGACCGGGCCCGGCAGTGGACGCCGTGGTGCTCCTACGCCGGGATGTACCTGTGGCGCGCCGATCCGGCGGGGCCGGAACCTGTCGCGAACAGCTGCTAGCCCTGCTCGCCCCGCCACAGCAGGGCCTGGGCCACGATCACCTGGTCGCCGTCGAAGGTGGCCGCCGGTGAGCCGTGTAGGTGGTAGCCCAGTTCCAGGGCTTCGCTCACCCGGTGGCAGAACTTCGCGTCGTCCGGGCCGGTGAGCAGGCGGTAGCGGGGCAGGCCCTCGGGCGGCTGGTCCGTCATGGCTTCATCTTGGCCGAGTGCTCAGCCCGCGCGCACCTCCACTGTCGAGCCCGTGCGGGCCTTGCGGACCCGTAGCCGCGTCGGGATGCGCTGCCGCAGCTCCTCGACGTGCGACACCAGCCCGACCACCCGGCCACCGGCGCGGAGCTCGTCGAGGATGTTCATCACCACGTCCAGCGTCTCGGCGTCGAGCGTGCCGAAGCCCTCGTCGACGAACAGCGTGTCCAGCAGCGCGCCGCCGGTCTCGCCGGCGACGACGTCCGCCAGCCCCAGCGCCAGCGCCAGTGACGCCAGGAACGACTCGCCGCCGGACAGCGTCTTCGCCGGGCGGATGGTGCCCGAGTAGTCGTCCAGCACGTCGATGCCGAGGCCGCCGCGGGTGCCGCGCGCGCCGGCCGCGTCCGAGTGCACGAACGCGTAGCGCCCCTGGCTCATCGTGCGCAGCCGGTGCGTGGCGGCGACCGCCACCTCCTCCAGCCGCGCCGCCAGCACGTACGAGCGCAGCGACATCTTCCGGCTGTTCTGCCCGCGCCCGTTGACGACGTCCGCCAGCGCGCGCAGCTCCGCGTACTCCGCTTCGGCCGGCGCCAGCCCGGCGAGCGTCTTGCGCAGCAGCCCCGCCAGCCGGGTCAGCTCTTCGTGCTGGGCAGCCGCGACGCGCAGCGCCGCGTACGCCGAGTCGGCGCGCGCCCGCGCCAGCTGGGCCGCGTCGGCCGCGCGGCCGACGTCCGCGACGTCGTCCGGCGAGATGCCGAACAGGTCGGGCTCGGCCAGCAGCGCCCGCGCGCCCGCCGCGGTCGCTTCCGCCTCGGCGATGCCCTGTTCCAGCTTTTCGATCTGCTCGTCCGGCAGCATCGCCGAGCGCGCCTTCTTCAGCGACGTGAAGCCCTTGGCCGCGACCGCCGCGTCGACCAGCGTGCGTTGCTGCGCGACCCGTTCCCGGGCGCCGGTGACCGCCGTCCGTGCCTCGGCGACGGCTTCGAGCGCCTCGGCCAACCCGATCAGGTGCGTCCGCCGCGCCCCGACGTCCGCGAACTCGCCGCGCCCGGCGACCAAGCGGCGTTCGCGCTCGGCCAGCCGTTCTTCCAGGGCCCGGACGTCGGCCGTGGCCTCGGCCACCGCCTGCTCGGCCCGGCGACGCCGTTCCGTCCGCAGCTCCAAGTCCCGCTCCAGCAGCACGACCTGCTGACCGAGCTTCGCTTTCGCTTCCGACTGCTGGGTCAGCGTGGCGACGGTGGCGCGGGCTTCGGACAGCTCGGCCGTGACGGTCTCGGCGGTCCGCCCGGCCAGCCGCTCGACCAGCCCCGCCAGCCGCGCCTTCGCTTCTTCCAGCGCGGTGACGACCCGCTGCCGCATCGCGTCCGCCGCCTGCTCGGCTTCCTCGGCTGCCCGTTCTTCGGCCGGATCGACGAGGATCGCGTCCCGGTTCGCCGGCGCCGGGTGCTCCGCGGAGCCGCAGACCGGGCAGGGCGCGCCGTCGGGCAGCGCGGCGGCGAGCTCGGCCGCCATGCCGTCGAGCCGCCGCTCGCGCAGGTCGAGCCGCCGTTGCCGGGCCGCTTGGTGCGTGTCCACGACCTCGCGCAGTTTCGCCTCGCCACGCCCGACCTTCGCCTGTGCCTCGGGCAGCTCGGCGGTGTCACGCGCGACGGCCCTCAGCTCGTCGACGCGGGCGCGAGCCCCGTCGAGCTTGGCCCCGGCTTCGGCGGCGGCCTGGGCGTCCGCCCGCAGTTTCGCCAGCTGGCCGGGGATCGCGGCCAGCTCGGCGGTCAGTTCTTCGGCCTGCTTCGCGGCCGTGACGGAGGACAGTTTCAGGTCGTCGCGCCGCATGGTGTCGAGCTGCTGCTGCTCGGCCTCGGCGACCAGTTCCGCGACCGCGCCTGCCTCTTCGCGCGCTGTTGCCGCCCGCGCCTTCAGGTCGCCGGTCGCACGCGTGCCGAACTCCCGCAGCTCCGCGCCGCAGGCCTTCTCCGCCTGCTCGGCGTCGGTCAGCTCCGCGGCCCGCCGGTCCAGCAGGTCCGCTTCGACGGCCACGCCGGCTGCCCGCCGCGCCGCCGCGACCTCCTGGGCCCACTCGGCGCGCTGTGGTGCCTGCTCGGTGACCTCGAGCAGCCGCAGGTGTGCGGTGCTGACCCGGCGGATCTTCTCCGCGTCGGCGCGCTCTTCCTGCAGGTGCACGTCCGCCCGCTGCGCCGCGGCTCGCGCCCGCTCCTCCTCGGCCGTGACCTGCCCGACGCGTTCGGTGGCCGCCGCCAGCACCGCGTCCACCCATTCCACGGGATCCGATTCGGGCGGGTCCTGCTGCGCCTCCTGCGCGTACCGCGCCAGCAGTTCGCGCACGGACTGCTGCCGCGCCTCCAGCTCCCGGCCGCGCTCGGCCCGCAGGTCCGCGAACCAGCGTTCGACGTCGGCGAAGCGCTCGGTGCCGAACAGCCGCTCCAGCAGCTTTTCGCGCTCGGAGGTGTCCGACCGCAGGAAGCGGGCGAACTCGCCCTGCGGCAGCAGCACCACCTGGAAGAACTGGGCCGCGGTCATGCCGAGCAGCCGCTCGACCGTGCGCGCGACCTCCTCGATCCGGATCAGGCCCTCCGGCGCCATCCCGCCCGGCGCGGTGCCGATCCAGCTCAGCGACACCTTCGCCTGCTGCGTCGTCGTGCCCTCGCCGCGCCGCTTCGGCCGCTGGTACTCGGGGTTGCGCACGATCTTCAGCCGGTGCCCCTGCACGGTGAGCTCCAGCGCGACCTCGGTGACCTGGTCCGGCACGGCCAGGTCGCAGCGCAGCCGCTTGGCCTCGTTGCGGGCACCCGGAACCACGCCGAACAACGCGAACGCGATGGCGTCGAGCAGCGTGGTCTTGCCCGCGCCGGTTTCGCCGTGGAGGAGGAAGAGCCCGTCCGCGCCGAGGACCTCGAAGTCGACCACCTGGCGCCCGAGGTACGGCCCGAAGGCCTCGACCTCCAGCCTGTGCAGCCTCATTTCGCGAGCGCCCCCCGGTCGGCCGCTTCCAGCGCGTGGAACAGGAGCTTCTCTTCGCGCTCGCTCGGCGGGGCGCCGCGGCAGTCGTCGAGGAAGCTGCGCGAGATCTCGATGTCCGAGCGGCCGCGGACGGCGTCGGAGTACCGCAGCGGGGCACCGGCGTACCCGCCTTCGGGCTCCCACTCCAGGTGGACGGCGTGCCGGAACCGCGTGCGCAGCCGCCGCATCGCGTCCACCGGGCGCACGCGATCGGTGACCGTGATCGACAGGAAGTGCTCGAGGACGGCGTCGTGTTCCGGGGCCACGAGCAGGTCTTCGAGTTCGCCGCGCAGGGTGGCCAGCGGCCGCGGCACCGGCAGCTCGCGCCGGCGGACTTCCGCCAGCCCGCCGGCGTCGAAGTCGACCAGCCAGACCGACTTCCGTTGCCGGGCCTCGGAAAACGAGTACGCCAGCGGGCTGCCGGAGTAACGCAGGTGCTCGGCGAGGGTCTGCGGGCCGTGGAGGTGGCCGAGCGCGACGTAGTCGACGCCGTCGAAGACCGAGCCCGGCACCTGCTCGACACCGCCGACCGCGATGGTCCGCTCCGAATCGGTCGGCTCGCCGCCGGTGACGAACGCGTGCGCGAGCACGACCGACCGCACGCCGGGGCGGCCGGCGAGGTCTTCGCGGATCCGGCGCATGGCCTCGGTGAGCACGCCCGTGTGCCCGCGCGCGTCCGGCACGCCCAGCGCGTGCCGCGACGGTTCCGGTTCCAGGTAAGGGATTCCGTAGCACGCGACCGGGCCGTGGTCGTCCCGCAGCAGCACCGGTTCGGCCAGGCCGCCGACGGTGGTGCGCAGGTGCAGCCCGCCCGCCGCGGCGAACTCGGCGAACGCGCCCAGCCGGGGCGCGGAGTCGTGGTTGCCGGGCGTGACGATCAGCTGCGCGCCGGCCGCGCGGATCCGGGCTACCGCCGCGGTGGCCACCCGCACGGCCTCGGCCGACGGCACCGCGCGGTCGTAGATGTCCCCCGCCACCAGGACGGCGTCGATCGCCTCGCCGGCCACGAGGTCGGCGAGGTGCCCGAGCACCGCTTCCTGTTCCGCCAGCAGGTCCGCACCGTGGAAGGTGCGGCCGACGTGCCAGTCGGACGTGTGCAGGAATCTCACGGGGCCAAGGTACGACCCGGCTCCGACGAAATCGCGGAGGCTCGCCGCCATCCCACTCGAACGTGTGTACGAGCACGACAGGGGCTTGATCGGACACGCCCTGCGCGAATGTGAAGTGTTCGCAGGTCAGCTACCCAGAGCGACGGGTCGGGTGCGTTTTTTGTCGGTGGGGTCCGCCATGATGTCTGCGCGGTCCGATCCAGGCGGCCCCGAGGGAGGAGATTCAGGTGGCGACAGTGCTGACCACGGCGGCGGTCGTGCTCGCGGTCCTGCTGCTGGTCGCGGTCGCCGTGCTGTGGCGGCTGTACAACGACGGCATGCGGCGCGCGGACGCCGCGGCCCGGCTGGTCGCGGCCGAGCGGGCGAAGGCGGATCAGCAGCAGCTCGCGCTGCGCCGGTACGAGGTCGCGTTCGCCTCGATCAGCGGACGCGGTGAGCTGGGCGAGCAGGTACTGGTCGAAACGGCGCGGGCGCTCGGGCTCCGCGAGGACCTGCACTTCACCCTGCAGACCGACCTCGCGGGCGGCGGCGCGGCGAAACCGGACATGGTGCTGAGCGTCGGCGGCGGGCGCACGGTGCCGGTCGACGCCAAGGCGAGCATGGCGACCTGGGCCGAAGCGATCGAGACCGACAACCCGGAGGAACGGCTGGACGCGTTGCGCGCGCACGTCCGGCAGATCCGGTCCCGGGCGGCCGAGCTGGCCGGCAAGGGCTACCAGCGCTGGGCGGACGCGATCTACGGCACGATCATGTTCGTCCCGTCCGACGCCGCCGTGATCGCGGCGCTGGACACCGACCCGGAACTGCTGCGCTGGCTGATCGACCGGCGGGTGTTCCTGTGCGGCCCGACCGGTTTCGGCGTGCTCGCGTCGGCGGCCCTGTTCGCGGCGAGCGACCGCACGCTGGAGGCCGACGTCGAGCAGGTGCGGGCCGGCGCGGCCGCGGCGCACCGGGCCGCGGGCGGCGCGGTGGAGGCGCTCAACCTGTCCAGCACGCACCTGCAGCGGTTCATCTCGGCGAGGCGGCGGGAGCTGGAGGCACTGGAGACGTTCCGGGTGACGGTGGCTCCCCTGACGGACGCGTCGGGCAGCCCGGCCGCGGTGCCCCAGGTGCGGAAGGGAGACGAACTGGCGGCGAGCTGAGAGGACTGGACCACGGGCGGTCAGCTGACTCACGGTCACGGCGGGACGGCCTGCTCGGCCCGGCGAGACGCGTCCGAGAGGGCCGCGATCGCCTGATCGGCAGGGCGTGGCGAACGCTGCGAGAGTGGTGGCGAACCACCGGCGCGGTGCCGAGCGACTCGACGGGAGACGCCGGGAAACCGGGCTGTTCGACGGGTTCGCTGCGAGGTTCGACCCGCGCGCGCGGACCTGGACGGCGTCGGGGGCCTGACCCGGTGCGGTGGACGCGGCCTCGGACGGGTGTACCCGAGCGGTGGAGTCGTGGTGCCCGATGAGGCGATTTGCCACCTCGGCGAACGCCACCGGGACACGGCCATCCGGCCCACCCGGCGGAGCGCTGTCCGGAAGGTGACCGCGAGGTGACCGGAAACCGTCCTACCAGCGACGACGTGCTCAACGGCGCGTGACGGCCGGCACCGGTCGAGCACCCTGGAAGATGCCGATCGCGACCACCCGCGGTGGTTGCCCGCAGCCATTCGGCTCACGCCGCCGGGTGGCGGTACAACCAACTCTGCGGCGGTGCTAGCAAGATCTTCACAACCACGAGATACGGTGTTGTCTCGTGACCGCGATTCGCGATCGCCAGAGCGATCCAGATGCCGACGACGTCCCCGTGCCGTGGGACGAGCGTCCAGTCGTCGGTTCGAGGCGTGGACTCCCCTGGTGGGCGGCGGTCCTGGTCGGCCTCGGCCTGGCGATCGTCGGCGCCCTCGTCGGCAAGCCGAGCCAGGGCAGCATCCCCGCCATCTTCACGGTCTGTTACGTCCTGGGCGCGGTGATCGCGGTCGGCGCGGTGCGGCGCCGGGGCATCTTCGGGCCGATGGTGATGCCGCCGCTGGTGCTGGCCGTGACCGTGCCCAGCGTGATCCTGCTGACTTCCGGGTCACAGGGCGACGACATGCTTTCGAAGGCGCTGAACATCGGCACCCCGCTGATCAACGCCTTCCCGATGATGGCGATCACCACCGGCGTCACGCTGCTGATCGGGTTCGTCCGGATCTTCCGCGAGAAGGACCCGGACGCCCCGGTGAAGGCCAAGGGCGGCAAGGCCGACCGCCGGCGCGCGGACGAGGACGACGAGAAGCCCGCGGCTCGCGCCGCGGCGACGTCGGCGGGTGGGCGGCCGCGGCCGCCCGGCTCGAGCCGCACCGGTCAGACGCCGGTGCCGCAGGGCGCCCGTCGTGGCCGTGAAGGCGAACCGCCGCGCAGGCCGCGTCCACCCGCGGAAGGCGAGCGTCGCACCCCTCGTGCGGCGGGCGCGCCCGCCGAGCGCGACCCGGGCACCCGCGGCACTCGCAAGCCCCCGCCAGCGAACCGCCGTCCCCGCCCAGAGGAAGCGGACCCCCGCCGTCGCGAGCCCCGCGGCGACGCACCCCGCCGCCGTCCGCGGCCCCCGGCCGAAGACGGCCGGGACACCCCGCCGCCCCGCCGTCCGTCCGCGGGTGGGCGAGGAGCCCCGCCGCGGCGGAACCGTCCCTGGGACGACGAAGAACGCTGACGAACGCTTGAAGGCGGTTACTCCCTCGGGAGGTGACCGCCTTCGGTGTTTCGGCGGTAAATCCTGTGAGAGCAGCAGGACTCACCCCGGAAAGCACTCGGCGGCGAGCCGAAACCTCAGCCCGCCGCCGAAAGTGCGGAAACTCAGACCTTGCGAAGCTCCTTCGGCGGCGCGAAGGTGATCTTCTCGTTCGCCGTGGTCACTTCGTCGACATCGCCGTAGCCGCGCTCCGACAGCCAGTCGAGGACCTCCATCACCAGCACGTCCGGGACCGACGCGCCGCTCGTGACGCCCACCGTGGTGACGCCCTCCAGCCAGGCTTCGTCGATCTCACGCGCGTAGTCGATCAGGTACGACGTGCGGGAGCCCGCCTTCAGGGCCACCTCGACCAGGCGCTTCGAGTTGGACGAGTTGGTCGAGCCGACCACCAGGACCAGGTCGCACTCGGCCGCCATCGCCTTGACCGCCACCTGGCGGTTCGTGGTGGCGTAACAGATGTCGTCGCTCGGCGGGTCCGCCAGACCGGGGAACCGCTCGCGGAGCTGGTCGACGCGCTCCATCGTCTCGTCGACCGAGAGGGTCGTCTGGGACAGCCAGATCACCTTCGACGGGTCGCGCACCTCGACCTTGTCGACGTCCTCGGCCTTGTCGACCAGCTGCACCTTGTCCGGCGCCTCGCCGGCCGTACCCTCGACCTCTTCGTGGCCTTCGTGGCCGATCAGGAGGATGTCGTAGTCGTCCTTGGCGAACCTGTTGACCTCCTTGTGCACCTTCGTCACCAGGGGGCAGGTCGCGTCGATCGTGCGCAGGTTCCGGTCGGCGGCTTCGGCGTGCACCATCGGCGAGACGCCGTGGGCGGAGAACACCACGAGCGCGCCCTCGGGCACCTCGGACGTCTCGTCGACGAAGATCGCGCCGCGCTCGCGCAGCGTCTCGACCACGTGGCGGTTGTGGACGATCTCCTTGCGCACGTACACCGGCGCGCCGTAGACCTCCAGGGCCTTCTCGACGGCGATCACCGCGCGGTCCACGCCGGCGCAGTAGCCACGCGGCTTCGCGAGCAGCACGCGCTTCTTGCCGGAGGCGGTTCCGGTGATCGTCGGGGTACCCGCGGGCTCGATTCCGGGACTCGCTGAACTCATGGCACCCAGGGTACGGGCAGTCCGCCGACGAACCCGCAGTCCCTTTCGGGTGAGCTTCGTCCCCCGGTCGTGCTGTGCGCGGGGTCACGCAACGCGCCCGAACATCACCTTCGGGTTGGGCAGGATGGCGTAAATACGGCAGGCTGGACGCATGAAGCCATTCCCGCTCCCCCTCCGGGTCGCCGCGGGCCTCGCCGTCAGCACCGCCGAGCGGGTTCGTGAGCTTCCCCGGCAGCTCGCCGGGCTCCCGGTGACCGTCGTCAGCCAGGTGCTGCAGGCCTCCATGCGGGTGCAGCAGCACGTCACCGAGCTGGCGATCAAGGGCGACAACGCCCTGTCGAACCTGCGGCCCGTCGAGGACACCCCCAGCTGGGCGACCTTCGACGAAGACGTCGAGGTTCCGCCCGTCCGGCCCAACCTCACGCCGGTCGCCGACGTGCCCGAACCCCGTTCGGAGGTCAACGGTCACGTTCCGTCACTTTCCGAACTCGAAGCGGAACTGGGCGATCCGTGGGCCGAGGAAGAGCGCGCGCTCGCCGAGGACCACGCCGACGGCGAGTTCGACGCGCCCGAAAGCGCGCCGGAGAAAGCCTCCAAGCCGAAGCCCGGCACGCCCAAGATCGACAAGAAGGCCAAGAGCGAAATCCCGAAGACCAGCGCCGGCGGGTATGAAGGTCCCGCCGGGCTGACCGGCTACGACCAGCTCACGCTGCCGCAGCTGCGGGCCCGGCTGCGCCAGTTGTCGATCCCGCAGCTCGAGACGATCCTCGAGTACGAGCGCGCCCACGCCGATCGCTCGTCGTTCACCGGGATGCTCAGCCGCCGGATCGCCAACGCCCGCAAGGCCGAAGAGACCGGCGACGGCACGGAAGGCCCGTGAGCACCGAACCCGCACAGGCCGCCCCGTCGAGCACCGCCGAAAACCCGTGGCCGGTCCGCACGGTCGCGCGCAAGATCGGCGACTGGGTCCACCGGCTCGGCGCCGTCTGGGTCGAAGGCCAGGTCACCCAGGTCAACTCCCGGCCGAACACGCAGACCGCGTTCCTGACGCTGCGCGACCCGTCCGCGGACGTCTCGATGTCGGTGACCTGCCCGAACTGGCTGATCCGCGAGATGGAGCCGCCGTTGCGCGAGGGCGCCAGCGTCCTCGTGCACGCGAAGCCGTCGTTCTTCTTCGGCCGCGGCACGATCAGCCTGCGCGCCGACGAGATCCGTGCGGTCGGCATCGGCGAGCTGCTCGCCCGGATCGAACGCCTGAAGAAGCTGCTGACCGCCGAAGGCCTCTTCTCCGCGCAGCGCAAGCGGCCGATCCCGTTCCTGCCGAAGGGTGTCGGGCTGATCACCGGGCGCGCGTCGGCGGCCGAGCGGGATGTACTGGCCAATGCGCAAAAACGCTGGCCGCACGTCCGGTTCAAGGTCGTCAACACCGCGGTGCAGGGCTCGCAGGCCGTGCCGCAGATCATGCGCGCGCTGCGGATCCACGACGCCGACCCGGACATCGACGTCATCGTCATCGCCCGCGGCGGCGGCAGCGTCGAAGACCTGCTGCCGTTCTCCGACGAGGCGCTCTGCCGCGCGGTGTCGGCCACCGGGACGCCGGTGGTCAGCGCGATCGGGCACGAGCCCGACACCCCGCTGCTCGACTACGTCGCCGACCTGCGCTGCTCGACGCCGACCGACGCCAGCAAGCGGATCGTGCCGGACGTCCGCGAGGAGTCCGAGCGCGTCCGGCAGATGCGCGACCGCGGCCGCCGCGCGCTGCACGGCTGGGTCGACACCCAGACCCGGCTGCTGACGCAGCTGCGCAGCCGCCCGTCGCTGGCCGACCCGCTCGGCCCGGTCCAGCGGCGCCAGGACGACGTCGACGTGCACCGCGAACGCGCGCGCCGCGCGATGCTGACGCTGCTCGCCAAGGACCAGGCCGAAATCGCCAGCGCGCGGGCCCGGCTCACCGCGCTCGGCCCGGCCGCGACGCTCGAACGCGGTTACGCCGTCGTGCAGTTCCTCGACGCCGAAGGCAACCTCCAGGTGCTCCGCTCCGTCTCCGAAGTCGAGGCCGGTGCCCAGCTGCGCGTGCGCGTGGGCGACGGCGCGATCACGGCGGTGGCGGAAGGAGCACGGGAGTGAACCCACGGGCGGCGACGTTCCTCCCATTGACCATGGACGCGGCCCGGCGCCTGGGCGCGCGTCCCCTGCTGGACCAGGCGATACGCACCGACCGGGCGGCCGCCGAGTGCTGGACGGCGCTGCTCGCGGGCTGCGGTACCGCCGCCCGCCGCGACCTGGGCCCGCAGCTGCGGCGGTTGTCCGAGGCGACGTCGATGCAGGTCGGCTCGCGCTGGTGGTTCGCCGACGGCGCCGGGCATCGCCTGCGGGTGGCCGGGGCGCAGGAGAACCTCGAAGAGGCGATCGCGGAGGGTGACGGGCAGGAGTTCGCCCTGGCGTTCGTCGGGTACGACCACGCGATGGCGAGCGCGGTAGTGTGCGCCAACAACCCATCCCGGAAGGTCGGAGAACGTCCAGCGTGAGCGAACCAGCCACTGAGGAACTCGGCTACGAGCAGGCCCGTGACCGCCTCGTCGAGGTCGTCCGCGAGCTCGAAGCCGGCGGGCTGTCGCTCGAGCAGTCGCTCGAGTTGTGGGAGAAGGGCGAGAAGCTCGCGAAGGTCTGCGAGCGGCACCTCGAGGGCGCGCGGGAGCGCATCGAGGCCGCCTTGGCGTCCGTCGAGGACGAGCCCGGCAACGGCCAGTGACGTTCGCCATGCCGTCGGTGCCTCGACCGACCCGCGGTATCTGAGAGACTGGGCGTCCGCCGAACTCCGCATTCCGGGAGGCCCGCATGACCAGCTCCAGCGCCCCACAACGTCGTGAAGCGCCCGACCGCAACCTCGCGATGGAGCTGGTCCGGGTGACCGAAGCCGCCGCGATGGCGGCCGGCCGCTGGGTCGGCCGCGGCGACAAGATCGGCGGGGACGGCGCGGCCGTCGACGCGATGCGCCAGCTCGTGTCGACCGTGTCCATGCGCGGCGTCGTGGTGATCGGCGAGGGCGAGAAGGACGAAGCGCCCATGCTGTTCAACGGCGAAGAGGTCGGCAACGGCGACGGCCCGGACTGCGACGTCGCGGTCGACCCGGTCGACGGCACCACGCTGATGGCCAAGGGCATGCCCAACGCCCTCGCGGTGCTCGCGGTCGCCGAGCGCGGCGCGATGTTCGACCCGTCCGCCGTGTTCTACATGGAGAAGCTGGCCGTCGGGCCGGAAGCCGCGGGCAAGGTGGAGCTCGGCGCGCCGATCGCGGAGAACATCCGGCGCGTCGCCAAGGCGAAGAACAGCAGCGTCGGCGACGTCACGGTGTGCATCCTGGACCGGCCGCGCCACGAGCAGATCATCAAGGAGGTCCGCGACGCCGGCGCGCGGATCCGCTTCATCTCCGACGGCGACGTCGCGGGCGCGATCGCCGCGGCCCGCCCGACCACCGGCGTCGACATGCTGATCGGCATCGGCGGCACCCCCGAGGGCATCATCGCGGCCTGCGCGATGAAGTGCCTCGGCGGCGAGCTGCAGGGCCGGCTGTGGCCGAAGGACGACGCCGAGCGCGAGAAGGCCATCGCCGCCGGTCACGACCTCGACCGTGTCCTGCTCAACGACGACCTCGTGCGCGGCGACAACGTGTTCTTCTGCGCCACCGGCGTCACCGACGGCGACCTGCTGCGCGGCGTCAACTACCGCGAGGGCGGCGCGACGACGCAGTCCATCGTGATGCGGTCCAAGTCCGGGACCGTCAGAATGATCGACGGCTACCACCGGCTCGACAAGCTCCGGGCGTACTCCTCGATCGACTTCGACGGCAACCTGAGCGCCGGCGACGACGACGTGGTGCCCCCGCTGCCGTAAAGGAGATTCGTGACCAGGCGACTGCTGGCACTGCTGACGGTCCTCGCGTTCGTCCTGGTCCCGGGCACCGCCGCGGCCGAACCCGGCATCGTCGGCGGCGGCGTCGCCGACCAGCCGTACCCGTTCGCGGTGTCGCTGCACTCGACGTCCGGGAAGCTCTTCTGCGCCGGCGCGCTGATCGCGCCGACATGGGTGGTCACGGCCGCGCACTGCGTCTTCGACAAGGCCCCGGCCGCGGTGACGCCGCGGGTGGGCTCGAACGACTCCGGGCAGGGCGGCGAGGTCGCGCAGACCGCCGAGGTCATCGTCAACCCGGCCTTCGACACGCAGAACCCGGCGGGCGACATCGCGCTGCTGCGGCTCGCGACGCCGGTCAAGGCGGCGCCGATCGCGGTCGCGACGACGGCGTCACCGGGGACGGCGACCCGCATCCTCGGCTGGGGCCAGACCTGCCCGAAGGTCAACTGCGGTCAGATCCCGACGGCGCTCCAGCAGCTCGACACGCACATCGTCGAGGGCGCGAAGTGCACGTCGGTGTTCGACGGCACGGCCGAGCTGTGCACGGACAACCCGGGCGGCAAGGCCGGCGCGTGCTTCGGCGACTCCGGCGGCCCGGAGGTCGTGCGCGACGGCGACCACTGGCTGCTGGCCGGCGTCACGAGCCGCCCGGGCAACGACAACCCGGTGTGCGCGACGGCGCCGTCGATCTACACGTCCGTGGTCGCCTACGCGCCGTGGATCGCGGAGAAGACGAAGGCCTGACCTACTCCGCGTTGCTGGAGTGGCCCGGGAACAGGTGCGCGTCCGGGTCGAGCGCGACGGCGATGTTGTTGACGGCCGTCGCGGCCTCGCCGAAGCCGGTCGCGATCAGCTTGACCTTGCCCGGGTAGGCGGCGACGTCGCCCGCCGCGTAGACGCGTTCGCGCGGGGTCGCCATCGTCGAGTCGACGGCGATGGCGCGGTGGTCGATCTCCAGGCCCCAGCTCTCGATCGGCCCGAGGTCGGCGGTGAACCCGAGCGCGGCGACGACGGAGTTGGCCGGCAGCCGCTCTTCGCCGGTCGCCTTGACCGAGACGTCGACGGCTTCGAGAGCACCGCTCGCATCCTCGACGAACGCCGTGACCTCGGCGTCGGTGATGATCCGGGTGCCGAGCTCCCGCGCCTGCCGGACGATCGACTCGGCGGCGCGGAACTTCGCGCGGCGGTGCACGAGCGTCACGCTGGCCGCGACGGGGTGCAGCGCGAGCACCCAGTCGAACGCCGAGTCGCCACCGCCGACGACCACGACGTGCTGCCCGGCGTGCGCCTGCAGCGCCGGCACGAAGTGGACCATGCCGCGCCCGAGCCAGCCGTCGCCGGCGGGCAGCGGCCGCGGGGTGAACTCGCCGATGCCCGCGGTGATCAGCACGGCGCCGGCGCGCAGGGTCTCCCCGCCGTCGAGGGTGAGCTCGACGCCGTTTCCGAGCGTCTCGAGCTTCTCGGCCTTGCGCCCCAGCAGGTAGGTCGGCTTCCACGGCGCGGCCTGCTGCACGAGGCCGTCGACGAGGTCGCGCCCCTTGACCGCGGCGAACCCGCCGACGTCGTAGATCATCTTCTCGGGGTACATCGCGGTCACCTGGCCGCCGGGCTCGGGCAGCGAGTCGACGATGGCCATCGACAGCCCGCGAAACCCGGCGTAGTAGGCGGCGAAGAGGCCGGTCGGGCCCGCGCCGATGATCACGAGGTCGTAGGAGTCCCCAGAAGCTTCAGTCATGCTCGCTCCAGCCAGTGGTGGATGGCGGTGATCGAGAACACACCCGATCCTAGCCTCGCGGAGGCCCGGAGGTGGCCGACGCCACCACGCGGTGGCCGCGGGTGGTCTCGCCCCGCGGCGCGAACGGCCCGCTCGCACCCACGCGCTCGGCGCGAACGGCCCGCTCGTGCCCCACTCGGCGCGAACCGACCACTCGCGAACGACCGGAATGCGCCTGCAGACCCCACCCCGGCACCGCTCACGCTGACGCCAGTGGGCGGTTCACAGCCGATTCGGCACGAACGGACCGTTCGCGCGGGGCGGGACATCCACAGGCCACCTCGGATGTGGACAACTCGGCCACCCACGGTCACGAACGCCGGTTTGGTCACCGCCCGCCGATAAACTGGACGTGGGGACGCCCCCCTCGGGAGGGTGGGGGCCGCTTGCCGGGGCCGGGCACACCCGCGGCATCGCGGCGCGCGACCTCCGGCCGCTCAGCAGGCGGACAACCCCGGCGCAGGGTGCGCAACGCCACCACGCGGTGGCCCGTCAACAGGTCCAGAATCGGTGTCATGGCTGACCAGGAATACCGGATCGAACACGACACGATGGGCGAGGTCCGCGTGCCGGTCGACGCGCTCTACCGTGCGCAGACGCAGCGGGCCGTCGAGAACTTCCCCATCTCCGGCCGGGG
The DNA here is from genome assembly GCF_035982555.1 of Amycolatopsis sp. NBC_01286. NCBI lineage: Bacteria > Bacillati > Actinomycetota > Actinomycetes > Pseudonocardiales > Pseudonocardiaceae > Amycolatopsis > Amycolatopsis sp. NBC_01286. The sequence continues at coordinate 3,769,815 of NZ_CP108428.1, read as the reverse complement.
CCTGGAGCGTGCCCAGATCCGCGCGCTCGGCCTGCTCAAGGCGGCCGCCGCGCGCGTCAACCTCAAGCTCGGCGTCCTCGACGCCGATGTCGCCGACGCCATCGCCAAGGCCGCCGACGAGGTCGCCGAGGGCGCCCACGACGCGCACTTCCCGATCGACGTCTTCCAGACCGGCTCGGGGACGTCGTCGAACATGAACGCCAACGAGGTCATCGCGACCCTGGCGAGCAAAACCCTCGGCCGGGACGTGCACCCGAACGACCACGTCAACGCGTCGCAGTCGTCCAACGACACCTTCCCGACGACGATCCACGTCGCCGCGACCGAGGCCGTGCTCAAGGACGTCATCCCGGCGCTCGACCACCTCGCCGGCGCCATCGAGACGCGCGCCGCGGAGTGGACGGACGTCGTGAAGTCCGGCCGCACGCACCTGATGGACGCGGTGCCGATCACGCTGGGCCAGGAGGCCGGCGCGTGGGCGTCGCAGGTCCGCTACGGCATCGAACGGCTGAAGTCCGGCCTGCCGCGCCTCGGTGAGCTGCCGATCGGCGGCACCGCCGTCGGATCCGGGCTGAACGCCCCCGATGGCTTTGGCGGAGCCGTCGCCGCAGAGCTCGCCGAAGTGACCGGGCTGCCGCTGACCGAGGCCCGCGACCACTTCGAGGCGCAGGCGACGCAGGATAGTGTCGTCGAGACGTCCGGGCACCTGCGCACGCTCGCCGTGTCGCTCAACAAGATCGCGAACGACCTGCGCTGGCTGGGTTCCGGCCCGCGCACCGGCCTCGGCGAGCTGGCGCTGCCGGACCTGCAGCCGGGCTCGTCGATCATGCCGGGCAAGGTGAACCCGGTGCTCCCGGAGGCGACGCTGCAGGTCGTCGCGCAGGTGATCGGCAACGACGCGGCCGTCGCCTTCGCCGGTGCCGCGGGCAACTTCCAGCTCAACGTCAACCTGCCGGTGATCGCCCGCAACGTCCTCGAGTCGGCCCGGCTGCTCGCCGCCGTCTCGCGGCTGCTGGCGGACAAGGTGTTCGACGGCGTCACGGCGAACGTCGAACGCACCCGGCAGTACGCCGAGGGCTCGCCGTCGATCGTGACGCCGTTGAACAAGTACATCGGTTACGAAGAAGCCGCCGCGGTCGCGAAGCAGGCCTTGAAGGAGCTGAAGACGATCCGCGAGGTCGTCATCGAACGCGGCTACGTCAAGGACGGCAAGCTCACCGAAGCGCAGCTCGACGACGCCCTCGACGTGCTCCGCATGGCCCGCGGCGGCAAGTGAGCGGCTACCGCCGGCGCAGGAGCTTGTCCGCCAGCGCCGGCGGGGTGTAGTCCTTCTCCGCGGGGTTCAGGTCGGTGCCCGGCGGGACGATCTCATCGATCCGGTCCAGCACGTCGCCGTCCAGCTCCAGATCGGCGCCCGCCAGCAGGTCGTCGAGCTGGGCCGGCGTGCGCGGGCCGATGATCGCCGACGTCACGCCCGGGTGCGCCCGGACGAACGCCGTCGCCAGATGGGTCATAGGTCGGCCCAGGTCGTCGGCGATCTTCTTCAGCTGCGCGATCGCCTCGAACTTGACGGCGTTCTCCGGCAGCGCCGGGTCGAACTTGTGCGCCTGCAACGTCCGCCGGCCTTCGGAAAGGTCCACATCGGACGGCTTCAGGTACTTGCCCGACAGCCAGCCGCTGGCCAGCGGGCTCCACGTGAGCACGCCCATGCCGTACTTCTGCGCCGTCGGCAGCACCGCGGCCTCGATCGCCCGGTTGAAGATCGAGTACGGCGGCTGCTCGGCGCGGAACCGCACCAGGCCGCGCTTTTCCGCCACCCACTGGGCTTCCACGATCTGCTCGGCCGGGAAGTCGGACGACCCGACCGCGCGCACCTTCCCGGACCGGACGAAATCCGAGAGCACCGAGAGCGTCTCCTCGATGTCGGTCGCCGGGTCCGGCCGGTGGACCTGGTAGAGGTCGACGTAGTCGGTGTCGAGGCGCCGCAGGCTGTCCTCCAGCGCGCGGGTCAGCCAGCGCCGCGAAAGACCGCCCTGGTTCGGGTCGTCGCCCATCCGGAAGAAACCCTTGGTGGCCAGCACGACGTCGTCGCGACGGCCCTTGAGCGCCTTCCCGACGATCTGCTCGTTCTCGCCGTTCGAGTACATGTCCGCGGTGTCCCAGAAGTTCACGCCCGCGTCGAGCGCGGTGTGCAGCATCCGGACGCCCTCTTCGTGGTCCGGGTTGCCCCACTGGCTGAGCATCATGGCGCCGAACGCGTACTCGCTGACCGAGATCCCCGTGCCACCCAGAATTCGTCGTTTCATGCCTTCACCCTGCGGGTGGTTCCGGGGCCGAGCCAGGCCGCGTCCTGCCTGGGTCCGGCAGTACCAGGCTGACCTGTCGGGATCCGGGGGATACTTGTCGACATGAGTGACGCAGCCGAGCTCGGCGCCTTCCTGAAGGCGCGTCGCGCCGCCCTCGAACCGGAGGAAGTCGGCCTGCCGCAGGGGATCACCCGGCGCCGCGTTGCCGGGCTGCGACGCGAGGAGATCGCGCAGCTCGCGGGCATCAGCGTCGACTACTACACGCGGCTGGAGCAGGGCCGCGCGAAGAACGTCTCGGACGCGATCCTCGACGCGCTGGCCCACGCGTTGCGGCTGCGGCCGGACGAGGAGTCCTACCTGCGCAACCTCGCCGCGCCGAAGCGCCGCGACCGGCTCGGGCCCCAGCGCGTCCGGCCCGAGCTGCAGCTCATGCTGGACGCCGTCCAGGCACCCGCGTTCATCTTCGGCCGCTACCTGGACGTGCTGGCGTGGAACGCGCTCGGCGGCGCGGTCGCGTTCGACTTCGGCAACCTCGACGAGCGCAGCATGCCGAAGCTGTTCTTCCTGGACGAGCGCGCGAAGCAGCTGCACCCCGAGTACGACGCGGTGTGCCGCGAGCTGGTCGCGAACCTGCGCGCCGAGAGCGGCCGGCACCCCGGCGACCCGGGGTTCGCTCAGCTGATCGGCGAGCTTTCCCTGGCCAGCGCGCGGTTCCGCACGTTGTGGGCCGAGCACCACGTGCAGGAGAAGGCCCAGGGCTGGAAGCTCATGCGGAACCCGGTCGTCGGCGAGCTGCGGCTGCGCTACGAGACGCTGCGCCTGCCCGACGACCCGGACCAGGGCATGGTGATCTACCACGCCGAACCCGGTTCGGAGTCCGCCCGCGCGCTCGGCCTGCTGGCCAGCTGGATCGCCGAGGCCCCTAGCGCCGACCGGCCGGTGAACTTCCGTCCGTAGTGGCCTTGACCAGGGCAGATGTCCCGCCGACGAGAAATTGTCGGTGGTCGGGGTCATGATGTCCGGGTGTTGCTCAGCGAGATAGTCCGGGCGTCCGCCGACCTGGCGGCGACGAGGTCCAGGAAGGCGAAGATCGCCCTCCTGGCCGCGCTGCTGCGCGCGGCCGAGGTCGCGGAGCTGCCCGTGGTGATCGCGTACCTGACCGGGCAGACGGCGCAGGACCGGCTGGGTGCGGGCTGGCGCACCCTGGCCGGGCTCGGCACGTCACCGGCCGACGAGCCCACGATCACGGTCGCCGAGGTCGACACGGCGTTGACCGAGGCCGCGGGCGTGGCGGCGGGCACCGGCTCGTCGACACGGCGGCAGGAGGTGCTGCGCGCGCTGTTCGTCCGGCTCACTAAGGGCGAGCAGGAGTTCCTGTTCCGGCTGGTCACCGGCGAGCTGCGGCAGGGCGCGCTCGAAGGCGTGATGGTCGACGCGGTCGCGGCGGCGGCCGACGTTCCGGCCGTGGACGTCCGGCGGGCGTTCATGCTCTCCGGCAAGCTGCCGACCACCGGCGTCGCGGCCCTGACCGGCGGGCAGGCGGCGCTGGCGGAGTTCCGGCTCACGCTGGGCACGCCGATCCGGCCGATGCTGGCGTCGCCGGCGGAGTCGCTGGAAGAGGCCGTCACCGAGCACGCCGTAGCGATCGTCGAGTACAAAATGGACGGTGCGCGGATCCAGGTGCACCGCCAGGGTGACGAGGTGCACGTCTGGACGCGGACGTTGCGCGAGATCACCGGCAGCGTCCAGGAACTGGTCGAGCTGGTGCGGGCGCTGCCGTGCGAATCGGTGGTGCTCGACGGCGAAACGCTGGCCCTGACCGACGCCGGGCGGCCGCGGCCGTTCCAGGACACGATGAGCCGGTTCGGCAGCACCCGCGAGGAGCAGGTGAAGGCGCTGCTGCTGCGGCCGTACTTCTTCGACTGCCTGCACCTCGACGGCGTCGATCTGCTGGACGCGCCGCTGTCCGAGCGCAACGCGGCGCTGCGCAAGGTCGCCGGGGCGCACGTGATCCCCGGCGAGGTGGGCGTTGCGCGGGCCGCCGAGGTGCTGGAGGCGGCGATGGACGCCGGGCACGAGGGCGTGATGGTCAAGGACCTGGCGGCGCCGTACGCGGCCGGGCGGCGCGGGCGGGCGTGGCTCAAGGTCAAGCCGGTGCACACGATCGACCTCGTGGTGCTCGCGGCGGAGTGGGGTCACGGCCGGCGCACGGGCAAGCTGTCGAACCTGCACCTGGGCGCCCGCGACCCGGACGGCGGCCCGCCGATCATGGTGGGCAAGACGTTCAAGGGCATGACCGACGAGCTGCTCGCCTGGCAGACGGCGACGTTCCAGGAGATCGAAACCCAACGCGACGACTGGACGGTGTACGTCCGCCCGGAGGTCGTGGTGGAGATCGAGCTGGACAGCGCCCAGGTCAGCACGCGCTACCCCGGCGGCCTCGCGCTGCGCTTCGCCCGGGTGGTCCGCTACCGCCCGGACAAGGAAGCCGGGGACGCGGACACGATCGACGCGGTCCGCGGCCTGTTGCAGGGCGACCGCTCGGAAGGAGGCGGACAACGAAAGTCTTGATAACGACATCTCGCGCGTCGGTGGTGCTTTCCTCCTAAAAGGAAAGACGAAAGTCGATGTTGCCTTCTCCCCTTCCTGACCAGAGTGGCTGACGGAGTTCCTTCAGCCAGGGGAGAAAAGCATGAGACTGCGCGCTGCCGCCGGCTTGCTCGCGAGCACGACCCTGCTCGTGACCGCGTTCGCCGCACCCGCCGGTGCGACGCCCGTGCCGAGCACGCCGGACGCCGGGCACCAGCCGTCGAAGCACCACTTCTCGGCGGCCGCGCAGTCGTTCGTCGGCGCGGACACCGTGCAGAAGCGTGTCGCGAAGCTGGAAGCCGCGATGTCGACGTTGCCGAAGGAGAGCACCGCCTACAACGCGACGAAGCTCTGGAACCAGGGCATCACCGGCGCGGGCAGCACCGTCACGACGCTGGTGTCGTTCGGCGACGACCAGGTCAAGCAGGTGCTCGACACCTACTCGAAGAACCACGGCCTGCCGCCGGCGAACGTCGAGATCCTGCAGCCGTCCGGTCCGGTGCCGGCGTGCACCGACCCCGGCGTCGACACCGCGACCTGCCAGGGCTGGGGCGGCGAGACCGACCTCGACGTCACGATGATGCACGCCTTGGCGCCGAACGCGAAGATCATCGTCGCGGCCACCCCGGTCGCCGAGACGCAGGGCTTCACCGGCCTGCCCGAGATGATGCACGCGGTCGACTACCTGACCGAGCACAAGCTGACCGACGTCATCTCGATGAGCTTCGGCACGACCGAGGAGAACTTCCCGTCGTTCGACTCGATCAAGACGCTCGACCCGGCGCTGGAGCGCGCGAGCAAGGCCGGCATCACGATGGTCGCCTCCTCCGGTGACGACGGCCCGACCGGCGGCTACCTCTACGGCCCGGGCAACTACCCGTACCGCGTCGCGAGCTGGCCGGCGTCCGACCCGCGCGTCACGACGCTCGGCGGCACCCAGCTGCACCTCGACACGACCGGCGCCCGCACCAAGCCGGATGACGTCGTGAACGTCGCCGACAACGGCTTCTCCGAAGGTGCCGGCCTCTCCAAGACGTACGCGCGGCCGAACTGGCAGGACGGCGTCAAGAAGATCACCGGCAGCAAGATGCGCTCGTTCCCGGACATCAGCATGGAAGGCGTGTTCGGCACGTCGCAGTCCGCGCCGCTGTTCGCCGGCGTGCTCGCACTGGCCGTGCAGGCCAAGGGCGGCAAGCTCGGCCAGATCAACCCGGCGCTGTACACGAAGCTGGGCCCGGCCGGCACGAAGGCGGGCATCATCGACGTGACCGAAGGCGACAACAGCCAGGACGGCGTCACCGGCTTCACCGCGGCGAAGGGCTTCGACGTCGCCAGCGGCTGGGGCACGGTCGACGCATCGGTCTTCGTTCCCGCGCTGGTCAAGGCGCTGAAGTAAGCCACCGGGCGCGCCCCGGACGCACACCGCCCGGGGCGCGCTCGGGTTCAACGACAGCAGCCGAGCACGACACGATCGAGTGGTCCACAAAGGATCCACCGGCGGTTACCAGCCGGTATCCTCCGAGGATGCACGGCTCGAAGCTCACGCGCGTCTCGTTCGCGGTCATCGCCGTGGTCGCGCTGACCGGCCTGGTCAGCCAGGTGATCGCCACCGCGGGCGACACCACCGGGCAGTACCGCACCGCGGGCGCGCGGATCGCGAACATGTTCTGCTTCTTCACGATCGACTCGAACCTGCTGGTCGCCGTGACCTCGCTGCTGGTCGCGCTGGGCGCCGCCCGCGTCACCGGGCCGTTCCGCGTGTTCTGGCTCGACGCGCTCGCCGGCATCATCGTGACCGGCGTCGTCTACCAGGTCGCCCTCTCCGGCCTGTACGAGCTGAACGGGCTCTCGCTGTTCGCCGACACCATGCTGCACAAGGTGACGCCGATCCTGTTCGTGCTCGGCTGGCTCCTCGCCGGCCCGCGCGGCGCGCTGACCTGGCCCACTGTGTGGTGGTCGCTGATCTACCCGGCGGCGTGGCTCGCGTTCACGCTGGTGCGCGGCGCGTTCACCGGCTTCTACCCGTACCCGTTCGTCGACGCGGACGCGCTCGGCTACGGCCGCGTGACGCTCAACTGCGTCGTCATCGGGGTCCTCTTCACCGCGCTCGCGGCGGGGTTGTTCCTGGCCGACCGGGCGTTCCACCGCCGCGCGCTCCACCGGGCCGCGACCGCCGAGCCGCAGCCCGAAGTCGTCTGAGCCAGGCCCAGTCGGCTAGCCGCGGACGCGGCGGAACGCGTTGAGCCCGTCGGTGACCCCGGCCTGCACGAGCGTCAGCGCCGCACCCCGCCGGTCGACCGGCCGCCCGGACGCGATCCGGTGCATCTGCCGGGTGTGCCACTGGATCTCCAGCAGGCTGTCGGCCAGCCGGATGCCGGTCTTCGGGCAGCGCCGCTGCGCCTCGACGTCCTCGCCGGCCAGCAACCGCGCGGGCAGCCCGGGGTCGACGACGAGCGGCCGGCCGAGGCCGATGACGTCGAGTTCGCCGGAGCCGAGCGCGTCGGCCATCCCGCCGGGCGTGGTGAAACCGCCGGTGACCATCAGCGCGACGTCGGAGACGTTGCGCGCCTTCGCCGCGTAGTCCAGGAAGTACGCTTCGCGCGCTTGAGTGCTCGCCCGGCCCGAGCCCATCATCACGGCCTTCTCGTACGTGCCGCCGGAGACTTCCAGCAGATCCAGCCCGGCTTCGCCGAGCGCGTGGACGACCTCGAGCGACTCGTCCTCGGTGAAGCCACCGCGCTGGAAGTCGGCGCTGTTGAGCTTGACCGACACCGGGACGTCGTCCCCGACGGCGTCCCGCACGCGCCGCACGACCTCGAGCAGGAACCGCCGTCGACCGGCGGCGTCACCGCCCCACGCGTCGGTCCGCCGGTTGGTCAGCGGCGAGAGGAACTGGGAGACGAGGTAGCCGTGCGCGCCGTGGATCTGCACGCCCGCGAAGCCCGCGTCGACGAACGTGCGGGCCGCGACGCCGAAGCGTTCGATGATCGCTTCGATCTCTTCGCCGGTCAGGGCGCGCGGAGCGGCGAAGGCGGTACGCACGCCTCGATCGCCGAAGGGCACGGCGGACGGCGCGACCGGCTGCCGTGACAAGTAGCGCGGGCTCTGCCGGCCCGGGTGATTCAGCTGCACCCAGAGCTGCGTGCCGGTGCCCTCGACCGACCGCGCCCACGGCCGGTAGACGTCGGGGTCGGGGCTCAGCGCGACGTTGCGCGGCTCGCCCAGCGCGCTCGGGTCGACCATGACGTTGCCGGTGATCAACGCGCCGGCGCCGCCGCGGGCCCAGGTCCGGTACAGCTCGGCCAGCTCGCGGGTCGGGGCGTTGCGCCGGTCGCCGAGCTGCTCGCTGAGCGCCGACTTGACCAGCCGGTTGGGCAGCACGGCGCCGCAGCGCAGCTTGAGCGGCTCGGCCAGCAGGTCGTGGGTCATCGCGTGCTCCCCTCGTAGCGTACTTACCGGCGGTAACCTTACCCGAAAGTAGATACCGCCGGTATGCCATCGACGCGGCGACAGCCCACTAGGGTCTGCCGCATGACCGCGATCGTGCAGAACCTGGTGACCTCCGGCGTCTTCGAGCTCGACGGAGGCAGCTGGGACGTCGACAACAACGTGTGGATCGTGGGCGACGACGCGGAGGTGATCGTGATCGACGCCGCGCACGACGCGAAGGCGATCGAGAACGTCGTCGGCGACCGGAAACTGGTCGCGATCGTCTGCACGCACGCGCACAACGACCACGTCAACGCCGCCCCGGCGCTCGCCGAAGCCACCGGCGCGCCGATCCTGCTGCACCCGGCGGACCGGGTCGTCTGGGACCTCACGCACCCGGACCGCACACCGGACGGCGAGCTCGCCGACGGCCAGACGATCACCATCGCGGGCACGGACCTGCGCGTCATCCACACGCCGGGCCACGCACCGGGCGCGGTCTGCCTGTACGCCGAAGAGCTGGGCGTCCTGTTCACCGGCGACACCCTGTTCCACGGCGGCCCGGGAGCCACCGGACGGTCCTATTCGGACTACCCGACCATCGTGAAGTCCATCCGCGAGAAGCTGTTCACCCTCCCGGACGCCACCAAGGTCCACACGGGCCACGGCGAGGGCACGAAGCTCGGCGCGGAGAAGTCCGCTTCGAGCGGCTGGGAACAGCCCTGAGAAGCGGCGGCACTTTCACGTGAAAGTGCCGCCTCAGGAAGTGTGCTTCCGGGCGACGAGGTGGCCGAGCGCGTGGCTCCCAGGGCGGTCAGCACGTCAGCCGCGGCGGGACGGGCTCCACCCGGACCCGCTGCTTCGCCTCTGCCACCAGGTCCCGCGCCCACTGCTGCAGCCCCGCGACGTCGATCCCGTGCGGTGGTTCGCTCCGGAACGGCTCGATGTTCGCCGCGCCGCGCTCCAGCAGCGATGCCGCTCCGGACGTGTTGCCGCGTGCCGCGTGTGTCAGGCCGACCGCCAGTTGCGCGAGGCCGCGCCACAGCTCGCGGTCCGGGCCGTCCGAGGTCTTCCAGGCGTCCTCGAAGACCTCGTGCGCGTGGAACGGCTTGCCGTCGTCGAGCAGGTGCTGGGCTTCCGCAAGCGTTTGCGCCGGGGTCCGGACGATGCCCTCCGGCTGCCGCTCGACGCCGTCGGCGCCGTACGGCAGCGGGCGGCCGAGGCCGTCGCGCGGCCGTGCGTTGCGTGCTCGCCCCTCGGCGTCCCGGTCGCGGCGGCTCATGCCCCGATCCTCCCACGCACCCGGCCGCGTTCGCCGTCTCCCGCCGAGCCACGTAGCCTGGGGACTCGTGCGTTTCCTCGACGGCCACCGGCCCGCCCACGACCTGACCTACGACGACGTGTTCCTGTTGCCGAACCGTTCGGACGTGGAGTCCCGCTTCGACGTCGACCTGTCCACCGCGGACGGCACCGGCGCCACCATCCCGATCGTCGTGGCGAACATGACCGCCGTCGCCGGCCGCCGGATGGCCGAGACCGTCGCCCGCCGCGGCGGGCTGGTGGTGCTGCCCCAGGACGTCGACAGCGCGGCCGTCGCCGACATCGTCGGCTGGGTCAAGAGCCGCCACACCGTCTGGGACACGCCCCTGGTGCTGACCGGCGGTGACGCCGTCGCCGACGCCCTCAACCTGGTCCACAAGCGCTCCCACGGCGCCGTCGTGGTCGTCGACGGCGAAGGCCGCCCGACCGGCATCGTGACCGAAGCGGCGTGCGCGAACGTCGACCGCTTCGCGCGGCTCGCCGACGTCGCGCAGCCGCCGACCGCCGTCGTCCCGCTGGACACGCCGCCGCGGCACGTCTTCGAGCTGCTGCACGCCCAGGGCGCCCACCTGGCGCTGGGCCTGGACGCCGACGGCCGGCTCGCGGGCGTGCTGACCGCGGTCGGCGCGCTGCGCGCCGACATCTACACCCCGGCGGTCGACGACGGCGGCAGGCTGCGCGTCGCGGCCGCCGTCGGGGTCAACGGCGACGTCGCGGCGAAGGCCGCGGCCGTGCTGGAGGCGGGTGTCGACGTGCTGGTCGTCGACACCGCGCACGGCCACCAGGAGAAGATGATCGCCGCGCTGAAGGCCGTCCGGTCGGTGTCGCCGCAGGTCCCGGTGGTCGCCGGGAACGTCGTCACGGCCGAGGGCACGCGTGACCTGATCCAGGCCGGAGCGGACGTCGTCAAGGTCGGTGTCGGGCCGGGCGCGATGTGCACGACCCGGATGATGACCGGCGTCGGCCGCCCGCAGTTCTCCGCCGTCGCCGAGTGCGCGGCCGCCGCGCGCGAGCTGGGCAAGCACGTCTGGGCCGACGGCGGCGTCCGCCACCCGCGCGACGTCGCGCTGGCGCTGGCCGCGGGCGCGTCCGCGGCGATGGTCGGCTCGTGGTTCGCCGGCACCTACGAATCCCCCGGCGACCTGCGGTTCGACGAGCAGGGCCGGCCCTACAAGGAGTCGTTCGGCATGGCGTCGAAGCGCGCGGTGGGCGCGCGGACCCGCACGGACGGCTCGTTCGACCGCGCACGCAAGGCGCTGTTCGAGGAGGGCATCTCGTCGTCGCGGATGTCCCTCGACCCGGCGCGCCCGAGCGTCGAGGACCTGCTGGACTCGATCGGCTCCGGCGTCCGGTCCTCGTGCACCTACGCGGGCGCGCGCACCCTGGAGCAGTTCCACGAGCGCGCGGTACTGGGCGTCCAGTCGGCGGCCGGCTTCGCGGAGGGCCGCCCGCTCCCCTCGGGCTGGTAAACGCCGTGAAGGCCTCCTTACCGGCCAGAAGAGCCGGTAAGGAGGCCTTCACGGACCTTCAAGCTCAGCCGTGGTCCTCCAGCATCTCGGTGACCAGGGCGGCGATCGGCGAGCGCTCCGAGCGCGTCAGCGTGACGTGCGCGAAGAGCGGGTGGCCCTTGAGCTTCTCGATCACCGCCGAGACGCCGTCGTGCCGCCCGACCCGCAGGTTGTCGCGCTGGGCGACGTCGTGGGTGAGCACCACGCGCGACGCCGTGCCGAGGCGGGAGAGCACCGTCAGCAGGACGTTGCGCTCCAGTGACTGCGCCTCGTCGACGATGACGAACGCGTCGTGCAGCGAGCGGCCGCGGATGTGCGTCAGCGGCAGCACCTCGAGCATGCCGCGGTCGAACACCTCGTCCAGGACTTCCTGGCTGACCAGCGCGCCGAGGGTGTCGAACACCGCCTGCGCCCAGGGCTGCATCTTCTCGCTCTCGGAACCGGGCAGGTAGCCGAGGTCCTGGCCGCCGACCGCGTAGACCGGCCGGAACACCACGACCTTGCGGTGCTGCCGGCGTTCCATCACGGCTTCGAGCCCGGCGCACAGCGCGAGCGCCGACTTGCCGGTGCCGGCGCGGCCGCCGAGGGAGACGATGCCGACGTCGGCGTCGAGCAGCAGGTCGAGTGCGATGCGCTGCTCGGCGCTGCGGCCGTGCAGGCCGAACGCCTCGCGGTCGCCCCGGACCAGCCGGATGCGCTTGTCGGCCGTGATCCGCCCGAGCCCGCTGGAGCTGCCCGCGAGCAGCCGCAGCCCGGTGTGGCAGGGCAGCTCGGCGAGCTCGTCCAGGCCGTACTCGACCGGGTCGACGGTGCCGCCGCTGAAGAGCGTGTCCAGCACCTCGTGCTCGACGTCCACGTCCGCCATGCCCGTCCAGCCCGACGGCGTGACGTCCTGCGCGCGGTACTCGTCCGCTTCGAGGCCGACGGCCCCGGCCTTGACCCGCAGCGGGATGTCCTTGGTCACCAGCGTGACCGCCGGGAACTCCGCCGCCAGGTTGAGCGCGCAGGCGAGGATCCGGTGGTCGTTGGAGTCCGTCCGGAACCCGATCGGGAGCACCGTCGGGTCCGAGTGGTTCAGCTCCACCTGCAGCGTGCCGCCGTGGTCCCCGATGGGGAGCGGCGCGTCGAGCCTGCCGTGCTGCCGGCGCAGGTCGTCGAGCATGCGCAGGGATTCCCGGGCGAACCAGCCCAGCTCCGGGTGGTGGCGCTTCGCCTCCAGTTCACTGATGACGACCAGCGGAAGCACGACTGCGTGTTCGGCGAACCGGGTCACCGCCCACGGGTCCGAAAGGAGGACCGACGTGTCGAGCACGTACATGTGCTGCTGGGTTTGTGGCGAGGTCGAGGCTTTCTCCGGGCCAGGAACGGCACCGGTCGAAGAACGGCCAGAGGCCTTACGGGGTAAACGCTGCGCAGTCACGACGGCATCTCCCTCGAGGGCGTGTGCACCTCACGCCCGCACTCGCTGGGCCGGGCACCTCCCTGGCTGGACCACTCCGCCTGACGAGCTGTCAGGCGGCGCGGCCACGAGGGCCGGGTGCCGGCCCCCTCGTGCGTCTCGTGGGCGGCTGTGCCGCCCCCTCGATCACCGTCACGACCAGGGCCTCCCGCGAGGACCCGCACGGATCGCGTGCCCTCAACTCGGAAGGTACCTACGAATCGGTGATCGCGCAGGAAGCCAACCCGGTGATTCGCCAGATCGTCACCTCACTGTCGGTCGTCCGACATCAACGCCGGGTGACGGTGGCTCTGAGTAGTCGCCGTCTCGATCGATACCCACCCGCCCGAATGATCTTGGTCAATTCACTGACTCGGCGTATTTACAAGATCGGCTTCGGGGTTCTACCACGTTCGGTTGAGGAATGCATTTTGCGTAGCGAAGAGAGAACCGTACCGAGTGAAAGGCCCTGCATCGGGCTCACACAATGGGCGTACAAGACGTACGAGAAGCCCGATAAGCGAGTAATTTTTTGACTGCGGGACACACCACCGGTCCGCCGGTGCCCCGGATCCCAACAGTTCTACCTAGGAGTGTGCGAAGTGCTGAAGAAGGCTGGTTTCGTGGCCGCCACCGCTGCGGGCCTCATGATGATCGGCAGCACCGCGTTCGCCGCCACGACGAACGACCACGGCTACACCCCGGACCCGTCGTTCGGCGACGCCTACGCCACGTTCATCGAGGGTGGTGGCGCGCTCGGCTACGGCGCGGCGTCCCTGGTCGCCGGTGCCTACGCCGGTGTGCTGACCTCGCCGGCGCTGGTGCTGCACTCGCTGGAGCACCACCACCACTGAGTCAGGTCGCGCGCAAGGCCCCGGAGTCCACTCCGGGGCTTTTCGCCGTTTCCGAGGTGCTCAGGAACCGAACCGGCGGTGCCGCCAGGCGTAGTCGCGGATCGCCCGCAGGAAGTCGACCCGGCGGAATGCCGGCCAATAAGCTTCGGTGAACCAGAATTCCGAATGCGCGGACTGCCAGAGCAGGAATCCGGAAAGGCGTTGTTCTCCGGAAGTGCGGATGATGAGATCCGGATCCGGCTGCCCCGAGGTGTAGAGGTGCTCGGAGATGTGGTCGACGTCGAGGATCTTCGCCAGCTCGTGAATGCTGGTGCCCTCGTCGGCGTGGTGGAGCAGCAGCTTGCGCACGGCGTCCGCGATTTCCTGGCGCCCGCCGTAACCGACCGCGACGTTGACCTCCATGCCGGTGCGCCCTTCGGTGCGGGCGGCGGCTTCGCTGAGTCGCTTGGCGACTTCGGCGGGTAGCAGGTCGAGCGCCCCGACGATCCGGAGCCGCCACTGCGTGCCCGGCGCGGCGAGCTCGTCGGTGACGTCGGTGATGATCTTCAGCAGCGGTGTGAGCTCGTCCGGGTCGCGGTTGAGGTTGTCGGTCGAGAGCAGCCACATGGTGACGACCTCGACGTCGGCCTCGTGGCACCAGCTCAGGAAGTCCGCGATCTTCTTCGCGCCGGCCCGATGGCCGTCCGCGACGTCCGCGAAGCCCGCTTCACGCGCCCACCGGCGGTTGCCGTCGAGCATGATGGCGATGTGCCGGGGATGCCGGCCGCGGGCTTGCTGGATGAGGCGCCTGCCGTAGGCGCTGTACACGACGTCGGACAAGAAGGAGCGAACACTCACGTCGAGGAAGAGTACGCACCCGGTGTGAGGCGTGTGACTTGACCGCTGCCCGGGAACCTACGGTCCCCTAACCTGGTTGAGTGAGTGTGCAGACCGAACCCCCAGAGCCCGTAGTGGACCTGCGCCCCCGACTCCGGGGCCACATCCACTTCTGGACGTTCTTCGGCGCCCTCGCGGCGACGGCCGCGCTGATCACCCTGGCCGCGTCCACAGTGTCCGCGATCGCCACCCTGGCGGTGTCGATCTACGGCCTCACGATCCTGGGCCTGTTCGGCGTGAGCGCGCTGTACCACCGCCGGTTGTGGAGCCCCCGCGCGTACAAGTGGATGAAGCGGGCGGATCACTCGATGATCTTCCTGTTCATCGCGGGCACGTACACCCCGTTCACCCTGCTGGCGATGCCCAAGCCCACGGGCTACGTGGTCCTGTCGATCGTCTGGGGCGGCGCTGTTCTGGGCGTGGCGCTGAAGATGCTGTGGCCGCACGCACCGCGCTGGCTGGGCGTCCCGATCTACATCGCACTGGGCTACGTCGCGGTGTTCGTCTTCCCGGAACTGCTGTCCCACGCGGGAGTCGCGGCGTTGGTGCTGCTGTGCGTGGGCGGGCTGTTCTACACACTGGGAGCGGCGTTCTACGGCTTCAAGTGGCCGAACCACTGGCCGGATACCTTCGGGTACCACGAGTACTTCCACGCGTGCACCGTGCTGGCGGCGATTTGCCACTACATCGCGATCTGGCTGGCCATGTACGCCTAGCCGAGTTCTGACGCACGCGCGGGGAGGGGACTCGCGAGGAGTCCCCTCCCGCGACGTCAGCTCCACATTCCGGGCTCGTAGTCGCCCGCTGGGTTGCGGGTGATCACGTTCAGGCGGTTCCAGGCGTTGATCGTCGCCACCAGGACTATCAGTGCGCCGATCTGCTCGTCGTCGTAGTGCTTGCGGACCTCGGCCCAGGTTTCGTCCGTGACGCCGTGGTGGGTGTCCGCCAGGCGCGTTCCTTCCTCCGCCAGGGCCAGGGCCGCGCGCTCTGCCTCGGTGTAGACCGTTGCCTCGCGCCATGCCGCCACCAGGTTCAGGCGCAACGCCGTCTCGCCCTGGTGTGCCGCGTCCTTCGTGTGCATGTCCAGGCAGACGCCGCAGCCGTTGATCTGGCTGGCTCGGATCTTCACCAGCTCCTGCGTCGCCTTCGGGAGCGTTGACTCCTCTACCGGGCGGGACGCCGCGATCAGGCGCTTGACGAACTTGCCGGCGACCTCGTTCTCGAACATGTTGATGCGCGCTTCCATGGTTTCCCTTTCGCCGTCCGGTTTCAGCAACCTTGACGAAGTGGCGCGCGCGATTGTGACAGTGGTGCCGGTCACACGACCTGCCTCGCCGCCTCCCTCGCGGCCGCCGCTAGCTTGACCAGGAAACGCGCGAACTCCGACTCCTCCGCTCGGTTGCGCGGCGGCGCGAGCGTCACCGTCACCTCGCCGAGCTTCAGCACCACCGCCGGCAGCGGGTGGTCCCAGCCGACGAACTGCATCACGGCGTCCGCGTCGGCCGGGACGCGCCACATCACTTCGCACTCGTCCATGCCCTGTCTTTCCCAGCCGCCCGGGGTTACACACCTTCGCACCAACCCCGGGCCCGCGGATCGTGTCCCGGGCCACGGCCCTGACCTGCGGCGACACCTCGGACTTAGCCCGCGGGCGGTGCTTCAAACCCGCACCTTCGGGGGTCACCCACAGGGACACCACGACGGTTGCCGTGATCAAGGCCACGGCCGACCGTTGCCCCAGACACACTCAACGCGTGGAAGGAGCAGCACAGCGATGGCCAAGACCATGCAGCCCCAGGAGCTCATCGACAGTGCCGTCGTCGACCCGAACGGCCACAAGCTCGGGAAGGTCGGCAACGTCTACCTCGCCGACGCGACGCACCAGCCGGAGTGGATCACGGTGAAGACCGGCCTCTTCGGGACCAAGGAGAGCTTCGTCCCGCTTTCCGGTGCGCACACCGACCAGGATGGCGTGCACGTCCAGGTCGACAAGGACAGCGTCTCCGACGCGCCCCGCATCGACGCCGACGGCCACCTCTCGCCGGAGGAGAGCGCGCAGCTCTACAAGCACTACGGCCTGCCGGTGCCGCGGATGTCGCCCGACGGGCAGATGGACGACCGCGCGGCCCAGGGCAAGGGCACGGGCCGCGAGAAGTCCGGAATGGACAGTGCGGGGACCCGGCAGGCCGCCATGGGCGACGCCGGCCGCGGGCGGTCCGAAATGGACGGCCGGTCCGGGGTGGACGGCCGGGACAAGGCCGGTCGCGACAAGATGGGCCGCGACGACGACCGGACGATGACGCGCTCCGAGGAGCGGCTGAACGTCGGGACCGAGCAGGTCGAGACCGGGCGCGTGCGGCTGCGCAAGTACGTCGTCACCGAAGAGCAGCAGATCACCGTGCCGGTGAGCCACGAAGAGGTGCGCATCGAGCGCGAGCCGATCAAGGACGGCCGCGCCGGGCGGGCCGAGATCGGCGAAGACGAGCAGGACATCATCCTGCACGCCGAAAAGCCGGTCGTGAACAAGGAAACCGTCGCCGTCGAGCGGGCGCGCCTCAAGACCGAGACGGTCACCGAAGACCAGACGGTGTCCGGCAAGGTCCGCAAGGAGCAGTTCGAGGTCACCGACGACAACGGCAAGCACCGCAAGTCGTAACCCTGAGCGGGCGGCCGGCTCCCCGAAGCCGGCCGCCCGGGGTCACTCCGGGAACCGGGGCGGACGCGCATCGCGCGCCGCCCCCTTTTCGTCGGTACCGCAGGTCGGTACCGCAGGTCAGGACGTCAGCATCGGCGCGCGCAGGAACTGCTCCGGGATCGCGAACGCGTCCACCAGCGTCCGGGCGTGCGGCCGCAGCTCCGCGCACAGGCTGTTCACCGCCGCCGTCACGGCCTTTCCGCGGGACGCCGACAGGCGGCCGTGGCCCAGGAACCAGGCCAGGTCCTCCTCGATCGCCGACAGCGCGTACAGGTCGCAGACGCGCTCCAGCACCGAGCGGGCCTCCGGGTCCTCGCAGCGCTCGACGGCCGCGGCGAACGCCGTCAGGATCAGGCGCTCGACGTGCACCCGGCCCGCCCGCAGCACGTGGTCCTGGGCCGCGTTGAACACGCCGAACGGGTCGTCGCCCGCCTTGCGCAGGCGCTTCACCACGCCTTCGACGACGTGCTCTTCGCGGTCCTCGAACAGCCCGAGCTGCCAGTCGCGGCGGAAGAACACGTCCGAATCGGACGCCTCCGTGAGCCGCTCGAACGCCTTGCGGGCGGACGTGCGCTCCAGGACCGTGCTGACCACCTGCTCGGCGAAGAAGCGCGCCGTCGCCAGCGGGCTCAGGTCCTCGAAGTCCTGCTTGAAGCTGGTCAGCAGGCCCTTCGCGACCAGCTGCAGCAGCACCGTGTTGTCGCCCTCGAACGTCGTGAAGACGTCCGTGTCGGCCTTCAGCCCGGCCAGCAGGTTCTCCGAGAGGTAACCCGAGCCGCCGCACGCCTCGCGCGCGGTCTGGATCGTCGCCGTCGCGTGCCAGGTGTTCATGGCCTTCAGCCCCGCGGCTCGGGACTCCAGTTCGCGCTGTTCTTCCTCCGCCGCCGACGAATCGATGTCGTGCAGCTTCGAAACCAGCTCCTCCTGGGCGAAGTGCAGCGCGTACGTCTTCGCCAGCGCGGGCAGCAGTTTCCGCTGGTGCGCCAGGTAGTCGAGGATGACGACCTCGTCGCCGTCCGGTTTCGTGAACTGGTGGCGGACCTCGCCGTAGCGGACGGCCAGCGCCAGTGCGCGTTTCGTCGCGCTGCCCGCGCTGCCGCCGACGCTCACCCGGCCGCGGATCAGCGCGCCCAGCATCGTGAAGAAACGGCGGCTGTCGCTCTCGATCGAGCTCGAGTACACGCCGTCGTCGTCGACGTCGCCGAAGCGGTTCAGCAGGGCCTCACGCGGGATGCGGACGTTGTCGAAGCTCAGCCGGCCGTTGTCGACGCCGTTCAGGCCCGCCTTCGGGCCACAGTCCTCGATGGACACTCCGGGCGCGGGATTGCCGTCCTCGTCCCGGATCGGCACCAGGAACGCGTGCACGCCGCGGGATTCGCCGCCGGTGACCAGCTGCGCGAACACCACCGCCATCCGGCCGTCGCGGGCCGCGTTGCCGATGTACTCCTTCTTGGCCATGGTGTCCGGTGTGTGCACCACGAACCCACCGTCCACAAAGGTCGCCGTGGTCCGCAGGTGCTGGACGTCGGAACCGTGACCGTGCTCGGTCATCGCGAAGCAGCCGAGCAGGTCGAGGGTCATGGTGTCACGCAAGTACTTCGCGTGGTGCCGCTCGGTGCCCAGCAGCTGGACGGCGCCGCCGAACAGTCCCCATTGGACACCGGCCTTCACCATCAGCGACAGGTCGCCGAAACCGAGCATCTCGAACGACGTCACCGAGCCGCCGACGTCACCACCCCCGCCGTAGGCCGGGTCGAAACCCAGCCCGGGCCGGTCGGTCGCGGCGAGCGCGCGCAGCTGGTCGAGCACCTGGGCGCGGTGGGCCTCGATGTCGAGGTCGATCGGGTCACGGAACTCCGAGCCGCTCATCTCGGCGCGCACGCCGCGGCGCAGCTCGGCCCAGCGGCCGTCGAGGACGGCGGTCAGCGCGTCCGGATCCACCTTCGCGGGCACATTGGGCACGTCCACGGCTTCCTCCGAAAAGTACTTGCTACTCGTTAGTAGTCAGCGTGCCCCAGCCGCGCGGATCCCGCAGGTTCAGATCACCCTTGCGTGGTCCACGGAACACCTGCGACCATCGGATCATGTCGATTCGAAAGGGCGTGCGCGCCCTGGTGCGTTGAGCACCCCGCGGCGGGAACCCCGCCGCATCCCCGTCCCGGGCGACGTTTCCCGGGTCCCCGAAATCCGCGATGAGTGGCTGCGCCACGCGCTGAGCACCGAACCCGCCGAGCGCGGGACCGCGGAAGCCGTCATCAGCGAGCTGTACGCGCTGGCCGGGCAGTCGCCACCCGAGTTCGTCCGGGTCAGTTCGCCCGCGGCCGCCGTCGCGCTGATCCCGCCCGCGCAAACGCTTTCGCTCAGCGGTGACCTGCCGGTCGATGCGCGGATCGCGACGCTGGTGACATCCTTGCGCTGGCGGCTCGACCAGCACATCGGGGCCTGGCGAAACCGGTACCGGCAGCCTGATCCGCCACGCGACGGCGCTTCGGTGCGTGAATTCCTCAACAACGGTGTCGCGCCCGCGTTGCGCCGAACGATCCGGGACTCCGTCGCCGGGGCGCTGCGCGGCGAGCTCGCGACGTCGTCCGGCCTGCACTGGTACGGCCAGCAGGACGCCTACTGGGTGGCGCACTACGACCTCCACCAGCGCGTCGACGGCGTGCGGTTCGCCGCCGACGACGTCGCGCAGCTGGAGCTGTGGGCCACGCTCGCCCGGTCCTGCGGCTGGTGGTGGCCTCGCGAAAACGTTTGCGTCGTCGCCGACCGGCCGCTCGTCGCGCGCACCGAGCAGCTGCCGTCGGACTACGGCGAAGCCCGGCTGCACAACGGGAACGGGCCGGCGCTGGCGTTCCCCGACGGCTGGACCGTGCACGCGTGGCACGGGACGCGGGTGCCGCCGTGGGTGATCGACGCGCCCACCGCGGACCGGATCACCGGCGAGCGCAACGTCGAAGTGCGCCGCTGCGCCATCGAGCACGTGGGCTGGACGGCGTTCATCGAGGACGCCGGCCTGCGGCTCCTCGCCCGCGCCGACGATCCCGGCAACCCCGGCTCGGAACTGCTGCTCTACGACGCGTGGCCGGAGCCGTGGCGGACCCCGGCGCGCTTGCTGCTGGCGGTGAACGGCTCCGTCGAGCGCGACGGCACCCGTCGTCGTTACGGACTGCGCGTCCCCGCCGGATTCGACCATCCCCTCGACGCCGCCGGCTGGACGTACGGGCTCAGCGGAGCCCAGTACGCGCAGCTGAGCCGTCGGACCTGAACCCCCCGAAGGTGATCCTTATGTATCTCGCGGAACTGCTCGACCACACCGGACTCGACGTCCTCGGCCACCTCGACCGGCAGGTCGCCGTGCCGGTCATCGACGGCCTGCAAGCCCAGGGCGACCTGATCGTCGTCCCGCAGGAGATGACCGGCGTCGACGCCCGGGGCTGGCGCTCTCTGCCCGACGAAGGCATCGAACTCGTGCGGGGCGAAGACGGCAACAACCCGCACACCCTCGTCGCCGACCACGGCTCGTGCCGGCTGACGACCTGGGTGAGCGACCCCGAAAACCTCGCGATCGCGGTGGTGCGCAACGCCTTGCCGGTGTACCTCGTGCACCCGGAGCACGGCGCGACCGGCATCGCCCCGGGCTGCTGGGTCGTGCGCCGGCAGCGCGAGGCGGGCTTCGGGTTCCGGAAGGCGATCCTGGTCGCCGACTGACGGCGAGTGGCGGGGTGCCGCCGAGGGGGCAGCACCCCGCCACTCGCCGCCGGGGTTGGCGTGTCGCCATCGCCGCTCAGGCCAGGTCCGGGCCCTTCGTGCGCAGGTCGTCGACCTTGGTCATGGCTTCCCGCAGGTCGCCTAGCCAGCTGTCGGCGTGCTCGCCGACCAGGCGCACGGCCCAGGCCAGCGCCTCCGACCGCGAGCGCGCGACACCGGCGTCGACCAGCGTGTCGAGCACCAGGCGTTCCGGCTGCCGGAGCCGGGTCATCACCGGCGCCGAGTGGGTGGTGAACAGCGCGGTCGTGCCGCCGAGCTTGGCGCCCCAGGCGACTTTGCGCTGGTAGCGGTGCTCGGCCTGGCGCGCGATCTCGATGCGCGCGTCGCGCGTCTCCTCGCGGAACCGGCTGATCCGGCCGTCCTCGGCCGCGGCGCGGGCCGCGTCGTCGGCGTGCTCGTCGGTCAGCGCCGGCAGCTCGCCGACCAAGATGATCTCTTCCCGGTCGACCGTGACTTCCGGCGCTCCGGTGAACCAGCCGTCGGGCAGGCGCCCGCCGAACCAGGCCGCCGCGTCGTCCGCCGACGGCACCTCGGCCTGCTGCCAGCCGCGGCCGCCGCCTCTCCAGCCTCGTCCCATGTCGCACCTCCGATTACATGATTACAACGCAACCGACGCTACGCCGGAAACACGCGAACGTGGACGTCGTTCACCCAGAGCGCAAAGCGGCACTTTCACGTGAAAGTGACGGTCAGAGCTGGGCGGCGAGGGCTTCCGGGGTGGTGACCGGGCGGTCGCAGACGTAGCCGCGGCAGACGTACGCCGCCGCGGCGCCCTTGACCAGCGGGCGGTCGGCCAGCAGCGGGACGCCCGGGGCGTCCGGCGCACCCGCCAGCACGATGCCGCCGCCGTGGACGCCGCGGGCCGCCGCGAGGCGCAACGCCGGGTCGGCACCGACCACCGCGACCTGCACCGGACCGGCCTGCATCGCCTCCGCGACCGACAGCCAGTGCCCGGTGAACCGCGGCGCCCGGCCGGCGAGCACCCCGACCCGGCGCACCGCCTGCTCCGCGGCCTCGCGATAACGCGACGCGCTTTCGTGGCCCGCGAGCGCGGACGCCGTCAGCAGCGCGCCGGCCAGCGCCGACGCTCCGGCCGGGCTCGCGTTGTCCCCCGGGTCGGCCGGGCGTTGGACCAGCGTCTCGGCGTCGTCGGCGGTGTCGAAGTACGCGCCCGGGACGTCCGGGGACGCGAAGTGCGTCAGGGCCAGGTCGAGCAGCCGGGTCGCCTCGGTGAGCCACTTCGCCTCGCCCGTGGCCTGGTGCAGGGCCAGAAAACCGTCGGCGACGCAGGCGTAGTCCTCCAGCACGCCCGCCGACTCCCCGACGACGCCGTCGCGCGAGCTGCGGCGCAGGCGGCCGTCGACGACGTGGACGCGCAGCAGCAGCTCGGCCGCGTCGACCGCCCACTGGATCCACTGTGGACGATCGAGCGCGGCGCCCGCCTCGGCCAGCGCCGTGATCACCAGGCCATTCCAGGACGCGATCACCTTGTCGTCCCGGCCCGGCTGCGGCCGCTTCGCGCGCTCGTCGAGGAGCGTGTACCGGATGTCCTCGAACGGCGTGTCCGCGAGCAGGCGCAACGTCGACGCGCCGTCCTCGAAGGTGCCCTCGGGCGTGACGCCGAACAGGTCGGCCGCCACCTTGCCGTCCTCGTCGCCGAGCACCTCGCGCAGCTGCGCCGGCGTCCAGACGTACGTCAGACCTTCGACACCCTCGGTGTCCGCGTCCAGCGACGACGCGAAACCACCCTGAGGTGTCCGCAGTTCCGCGGCGAGGAACTCGGCGGTCCCGGTGGCGACGCGCGATCCGGTCCGCGAGCCGGTGCGGCGGGCGAGGTGGGCGTAGAAGCGCAGCAGCAACGCGTTGTCGTACAACATCTTCTCGAAGTGCGGCACGATCCACTCGGCGTCCACCGAGTACCGCGCGAAGCCGCCGGCGAGCTGGTCGTACAGCCCGCCGCGCGCCATCGCCTCCGCCGTCGAGTCCGCCAGGAACAGCGCGGCCTCGGAGCCGGTGCGCTCGTAGTGGCGCAGCAGGAACTCCAGCACCATCGACGGCGGGAACTTCGGCGCGCGGCCGAACCCGCCGTTGACCGGATCGGCGTCCCCCTGCAGCTTTTCGACGGCGGCCGCGAGCACGGCGTCGTCCACAATGGACTCCTGCAGCGGCCCGGTCTGCTCGGCGATGTGCGCGACGATCTGCTTCGCGCCCTCCAGCAGCTCGTCGGGCCGTTCCCCCCACGCCTCGCTGACGGCGCCGAGCAGCTGCCGGAACGACGGCATGCCCGGCCGCGGCGTCGGCGGGTAGTAGGTGCCGCAGTGGAACGGCTCGCCGTCCGGGGTGAGGAAGCAGGTCATCGGCCAGCCGCCCTGCCCGGTCATCGCCTGCGTGGCGGCCATGTAGACGGCGTCGATGTCCGGCCGCTCCTCGCGGTCGACCTTGATGTTGACGAAGTTCGCGTTCATCACGGCGGCGGTTTCGGCGTCTTCGAACGACTCGTGCGCCATGACGTGGCACCAGTGGCACGCGGCGTAGCCCACGGAAAGCAGGATCGGCACGTTCCGCCGGCGGGCTTCGGCGAGCGCGTCCGCGCCCCACTGCCACCACTCGACCGGGTTCTCCGCGTGCTGGAGCAGGTACGGGCTGGTCGCGCTGGCGAGGCGGTTCATGCCTTCAGGGTCGCACTCCGGAAAACCGGGCGCGCGGTCACCGGGGCGTCAGCCACACTTGCGCGGTGCTGTTGACCATCACGACCACCCGTACCCCCGCCACCGACCTGGGCTTCCTCCTGCACAAGCATCCGGAGAAAGCCCAGTCGGTCGCGCTCTCCGCCGGCACCGCGCACGTCTTCTACCCCGAGGCGATGCCGGAGAGGTGCACCGCCGCGTTGTTCGTCGACATCGACGCGATCGAGCTCGTGCGCGGCGGCGGGACGTCGTTGACGCAGTACGTCAACGACCGGCCCTACGCCGGTGGCTCGTACCTCGCGGTGGCGCTGCGGGCGGCGTTCACGACGGCGCTCGCCGGGCGCTGCGCCGCGCGTCCCGAGCTGGTCGACGAGGCCTTCGACCTGGAGATCCACGTGCCGTCGCTGTCCGCGCGCGGTGGGGCCGAGGCCGTCCATAAGCTGTTCGAGCCGCTCGGCTGGCGCGTCACGGCCACGCCGATCCCGCTCGACCCGGAGTTCCCGCAGTGGGGCGAGAGCCGTTATGTCGACCTGCGGCTGGCCGGCACCCAGCGCGTCGCCGACGCGCTGCGCCACCTCTACGTCCTGCTGCCCGCGCTCGACGGCGACAAGCACTACTGGGTCGGCCAGGACGAGGCCGACAAGCTGCTGCGCGCCGGCGACGGCTGGCTCGGCGGGCATCCCGAGCGGACGCTCATCACCAACCGCTACCTGGAGCGACGCCGTCCGGTCGTCAACTACGCGCTGTCGCGGCTCGCCGAGGCGGACGACGTCCCGGCCGAGGCCGAAGCCCTGGTCACCGAGGTTCCCGACCGGCCCGAACCGCTGTCCACGCAGCGGCACGGCAGCGTGCTCGCCGCGCTCCGGGCCGCCGGCGCCCAGCGCGTCCTCGACCTCGGCTGCGGTCCCGGCGCGCTGCTGCGCGTGCTCGAGAAGGAGCCGTCGTTCACCGAGATCGTCGGCGTCGACGTCTCCGCGAGGGCCCTCGACATCGCCGAGAAGCGGCTCAAGGACCGCAGCCGCGTGACGCTGCGCCAGTCCGCGCTGACCTACGCCGACCCGGCGCTGGCCGGGTACGACGCGGCCGTGCTGATGGAGGTCGTCGAGCACGTCGACGAAGAGCGCCTGCCGGCCCTGGAGCACGCGGTGTTCGGGGTCGCGGCGCCGCGCACGGTGATCGTCACGACGCCCAACGCGGAGTACAACCGGCTGTTCGAATTCCTCCCGATGGGGCATTTCCGGCACGCCGATCACCGGTTCGAATGGACCCGGGCGGAGTTCCGCGAGTGGGCGGACGGCGTCGCGGCCCGCAACCGCTACGCCGTTCGTTACCTGCCGGTCGGACCGGAGGACCAGGATTCAGGACCGCCGACCCAGATGGCGGTCTTCACGACCAGTGACAAGGAGGTGGCCGCGTGAAGCTGACCGTTCCCGAGATGTCCCTCGTCGTGCTCGTCGGCGCTTCCGGCTCCGGCAAGTCGACGTTCGCACGCACGCACTTCGCGCCGACCCAGGTGCTCTCCAGCGACTTCTTCCGCGGGCTCGTCGCCGACGACGAGAACGACCAGTCCGCGTCCGCCGACGCCTTCGACACGCTGCACTACGTTGCGGGCAAGCGGCTCGCGGCCGGGCGGCTGACCGTCATCGACGCGACGAACGTCCAGCGCGCGTCGCGGGCGAGCCTGGTGAAACTCGCGAAGGAGCACGACGTGCTGCCGACGGCGATCGTGCTCGACCTGCCGCTGGGCGTGTGCGCGGCGCGCAACGCCGGGCGGCCCGACCGCGACTTCGGCGAGCACGTGATCCGGCGGCAGCGCGGTGAGCTGCAGCGGTCGCTGAAGTCGTTGGAGCGCGAGGGTTTCCGGCGCGTGCACGTGCTGCGCGGCGAGACCGAGGTGGCCGAGGCGGAGATCACCGTCGAGCCGCTGCGCAACGACAAGCGCGAGCTGACCGGGCCGTTCGACGTCATCGGCGACGTCCACGGCTGCGCAGCCGAGCTCGAGGAGCTGCTGGCCGAGCTGGGCTACGCCGACGGCGTGCACCCCGAAGGGCGGACCGCGGTGTTCGTCGGCGACCTCGTCGACCGCGGGCCGGACACCCCGGGCGTGCTGCGGCGCGTCATGGGAATGGCCTCGTCGGGGAACGCCCTGGTCGTCTGCGGGAACCACGAGCAGAAGCTGGTGCGCGCGCTGCACGGGCGGAAGGTCAACGTCGCGCACGGGCTCGCCGAGTCGCTGGAACAGCTCGGCGCCGAGACCGAGGAGTTCCGCCGTCAGGCGCACGAGTTCTGCGACGGCCTGATCGCGCACTACGTCCTCGACGGCGGCAAGCTCGTCGTCGCGCACGCGGGGCTGCCCGAGCGCTACCACGGGCGCGCGTCCGGGCGGGTCCGCAGCATGGCGCTCTACGGCGACACGACCGGCGAGACCGACGAGTACGGCCTGCCGGTGCGGCTGCCGTGGGCGCGCGACTACCGCGGGTCCGCGATGGTCCTCTACGGGCACACGCCGACGCTGGAACCGGAGTGGGTCAACAACACCATGTGCCTCGACACCGGGGCCGTCTTCGGCGGGAAGCTGACGGCGCTGCGGTACCCGGAGCGCGACGTCGTCTCGGTGAAGGCGCACCAGGTCTGGTACGAGCCGACCAAGCCGCTCGACGCGTCGCGGCCGCTCGGTGGGCGTGAGCCTGCCGTGCTGGAGCTGGCCGACGTCACCGGCAAGCGGGTCGTGCAGACCATGCAGCACGGCCGGGTCGGCGTCTCGGCGGAGCAGTCGGCCGCGGCGCTGGAGGTGATGAGCCGGTTCGCGGTGGACCCGCGCTGGCTCGCCTACCTGCCGCCGACGATGGCGCCGTGTTCGACGTCTTCGCGCGAGGATTACCTGGAGTACCCGGACGAGGCGTTCGCCGAGTACCGCGCGGCCGGCGTGCAGTCGGTGCTGTGCCAGGAGAAGCACATGGGCTCGCGAGCCGTCGTGCTCGTGTGCCGGGACGACGACGTCGCCTACAAGCGCTTCGGGGTCCAGGGCGGCGGAGCGGTGTACACGCGCACCGGACGGCCGTTCTTCTCGACGGCACAGAATCTCGAGCTGCTGGCGGACGTGCGCGCGGCGGCGGCCGGGCTGTTCGAGGAGCTGGACAGCGGCTGGCTGCTGCTCGACGCCGAGCTGCTGCCCTGGAGTGCGAAGGCGGGTTCGCTGATCTCGAACCAGTACGCGTCGGTCGGCGCGGCCGCCCAGGCCGTGCTGCCCGCCGCCGTCGCCGCGCTGGCGACGGCGGCCGCACGCGGCATCGACGTCACGGACCTGCTGGCGCGGACGGCGTCGCGGGAGTCCACTGTGGACTCCTACCGGGCGGCGTACCGGCGTTACTGCTGGCCGACGACGGGGTTGGACGGCGTCCGGCTGGCGCCGTTCCAGCTGCTGGCCTCGGAAGGCGCGAGCTACCACGACCGGCCGCACTCGTGGCACCTGTCGGTGCTGGAGAAGCTGGCCGGACCGCGGTTCCAGCGCACCCGGACGCTGGCGGTGGACGTCCTCGACGAGACGTCGGTCGCCGCGGGCGTCGCGTGGTGGGAGGAGCTGACGGCCGCGGGCGGCGAGGGCATGGTCGTCAAGCCGGCGGCCAACCTGACCCGCGGCGCGCGCGGGCTGGCGCAGCCGGGGGTGAAGGTGCGCGGGCGCGAGTACCTGCGGATCATCTACGGCCCGGACTACACGCTGCCGGAGAACCTCGAGCGGCTGCGCAAGCGGGGGCTCAACCGCAAGCGGATGCTGGCCCTGCGGGAGTACGCGCTCGGGCTGGAAGCGCTGGAGCGCGTCGCGCGGGGTGAGCCGCTGTGGCGGGTCCACGAGTGCGTCTTCGCGGTGCTGGCGCTGGAGTCGGACCCGGTGGACCCGCGGCTCTAGTGGTCGCGGGCCGCCGGCCGTTCGACGCGGGAACGGGCGTTCGGCGATGGAGGATTCTGGCCGCTCGGCGTCCCAAATCCGCCATCGTCACCTCGCGGCCATGCCCTCAGCCGGTGATGACCGGCTCGGCGACCTGCGTCCGCCCTGGCCCGCTGACGGCCGCGGCGGTCGTCGGTGCGGCCGCGACGGCTTGGGGGCAGTACGCGTCCGGTGACCTGCGGGCCTACGACGTCCTGGCCGGGCTGCTCGGCTGCGCGCTCGTGCCGCTGGTGTTCCGCCGGCCGGTGCGGAGCACGCTCGCGCTGGCGGTGCTGGCCGTCCTCTCGCCCCTCGCGACGCCGCCCGCCGTGCTGCAGGTCGCGCGGTCACGGCCGTGGAGCCACGCGGTCGCCGTCGCCGTGGCCGGTGTCGCGGCCCACGCCCTGCCCGGCCTCTGGCGGCCGACCGACGGGCTGCCGGGGCTCGTCGAGGAGTCCCGCGCGGTCGGCACGGCGGTGCAGGTGACCGGCGAGGTCGGCGGGGTGCCGGGGATGGCGGGACGCACGGCCTACCGCGTCGTCCAGGAAGCACTGACGAACGCCCGCAAGCACGCGCCGGGCCAGCCGGTGCGGATCGCGCTGGGCGGGGAGGCCGGGGCCCGGCTGGAGATCGACGTCACCAACCCGCTCGGCCCGGCCGGGGATCCCCAGCGAGTGGCCGGGCACGGGCTCGTCGGCCTCACCGAGCGCGTCCGGCTGGCCGGCGGGCAGCTCGACCACCAGCGGACCGGCGGCGAGTTCCGGCTGCGGGCCTGGCTGCCGAGGCCGCGATGACCCGGTTGCTGCTGGTGGACGACGACGACCTCGTCCGCGCCGGGCTGACGCTGATGCGCGGCCGGACCCGCCGGAAGTGATCGTGCTGATGACGTTCGACACGGACGGGAACGTGCTGCTGGCCCTGCGCGCCGGGGCGAGCGGGTTCCTGCTGAAGGACGCGGCGCCGCACCCGGATCGCCCTGCTGACGCACGACGCGGGGCGGTGCTGACGCGGGTCAGTCGGCCTTGGCGGGCGAGGTGTCCCCGGCCGCCTTCTTCTCCACGACCGGCTCGGCCTCGGGCTCGGCAGGCTCGCCCGCGGCCGGCTCGGCCTTCTCGGCCGGCTCGTCGAAGCTCGCCGGGACGCGCTTGAGGTGCTTCGTCATCGAGCGGACCAGGAACGCCACCGCGATGAGGAACAGGATCAGCACCAGGAAGCCGACCGGAGAAGACTTACCGAAGTCCTCCCCCTGCCCGCCGTTGTCGCCGTTGCCGGGTTGCTGCGCCAGCACCACTGCCGACGCGGTCACCGGAAGCGCCACGACGGCCGGCAGCGTCAGACTCATGTGTTCACCTTCTCCTTGATGCCGGCGAACAGGTCATCCTCCGGCAACGTGCTGTCCACCTGCGACTTGACCAGCTCGTACTCTTCGGTCGGCCAGATCGCCCGCTGGATCTCCAAGGGGACGAAGAACCAGCGGCTGTTCGGGTCGATCTGCGTGGCGTGCGCCTTCAGCGCCTCGTCCCGCGCCTCGAAGTATTCACCGCACTCGACGCGGGTCGTCACCCGCTCCATCACATCGGCCCGGTCGGGGTCCCACTTCGCCAGCCACTCGGTGTACGGCGACTCGAGCCCGGCCTCCTTCAAGGCGGCGTCGAAGGCCACCATCCGGGCCTTCGAGAACCCGTGCATGTAGTACAGCTTCAGCGGCTGCCACGGCTCGCCGGCGTCGGGGAAGCGGTCCGGGTCGGCCGCCGCGTCCCACGCCGCCATCGACACCTCGTGGGTGCGGATGTGGTCGGGGTGCGGGTAGCCGCCGTTCTCGTCGTAGGTGGTGATGACGTGCGGGCGGAACTCCCGGATCACGCGCACCAGCGCCTCGGTGGACTCCTCCAGCGGCACCACCGCGAACGAGCCCTCGGGCACCGGCGGCAGGGGGTCGCCCTCCGGCAGGCCGGAGTCGACGAAGCCCAGCCAGCGCTGGCTCACACCGAGGATCTTGGCCGCGCGGGCCATCTCCTCCCGGCGGACCTCGCTCATGTTCGCCAGCACCTCGGGACGGTCCATCGCGGGGTTCAGAATGCTCCCCGCTTCACCCCCGGTGCACGTGACGACCAGCACCTCGTGGCCCTCGGCGGCGTAGCGCGCCATGCTGGCGGCGCCCTTGCTGGACTCGTCGTCCGGGTGCGCGTGCACGGCCATCATGCGCAGGCGCGGCCCGGCGGTGTTCCTCAGCTCGTCAGCTTCCACCATGCTCCGAACGACTCCCTTTCCACCCTTATTCCGTATCCGCACCGGGACCCACCTGCGGGCCGCCCACCCGGCCAGCGGATACTCGATCCCGTAGGCGGTACCCGTGCCGGACGACACCCATTGTCCCCAGGGGTACGACGAGTTCGAGCAGGAGGCCCCGGGTTGGCAGGCGGACCGGCGGAAACGGTCGTCGGGAGCAGCGCGTCGGCGCTCCCCGAAGGCCGCTACGGCACCGACCGCGCACCCACCTCCCGGCGCTGGCGGCGCTGGTTGTTCCTGGCCATCGCCCTGGTCGTCAGCGGGGTGGTCGCGTACGTCGCCTACGTCAACCTCGGGTCCGCGCCGATCGACGCCGAGCGCGTCGCCTTCAGCGGCAAACCGGGCAACGCGATGGAAATCACCCTCAACGTGACCCGCGACGACAACAACCGGCCGGGCGTGTGCGTCGTCCGCGTCCGCGACAAGACCGGCGCCGAGAGCGGCCGCAAAGAGCTCCTGATTCCCGCCGGCGCGAAGTACAGCACCATCACCACCACGATCAAGAGCATCGGGGCTCCGGTGACCGCCGACGTGTACGGCTGCTCGTACGACATACCACGGTACCTGTCAACCCCATAGCGGCCAACGGGGTGAACCGCGCGCTCAACGCCCACGACGCGCGGAAATAAGGGGCTTGGCCCTGTCCTGCCGTGATAGTCTGACCCCTCAGCACGGCCCACGACGGGCCGTGTTTTTCCTTTATCTCAGCCACGCGGGCACCTAGGCCCGTGTGGGCCGGCTTGAACACGCAAGCCTGGCAGGCCCGACGAGGAGATGGTGACCGTGAGCGACACCAAGGTGACCTGGCTGACCCAGGATGCCTACGACCGGCTCAAGACCGAGCTCGACGAGATGATCGAGAATCGGCCGGTTATCGCCGCGCGCATCAACGACAGCCGCGAAGAGGGCGACCTCAAGGAGAACGGCGGCTACCACGCCGCCCGTGAGGAACAGGGCCAGGCCGAGGCACGCATCCGGCACCTGCAGGAGCTGCTGCGCGGGGCCAAGGTCGGCGAGGCGCCGGCCAACGACGGCACCGCCGGCCCGGGCAAGGTGCTGACCGTCCGGTACGACGGTGACGACGACGAGGAGAAGTTCCTGCTCGCCACCCGCGAAGAGGGCGCCGAGGGCGGCCTCGACGTCTACTCCCCCGAGTCGCCGCTGGGCAAGGCCCTGCTCGGCGCCAAGGAGGGCGAGTCGCGTGAGTACGAACTGCCGAACGGCAAGTCCCAGAAGGTGACCCTCGTCAAGGCCGTTCCCTACAGCGACGGCAAGTAGCGGTCCGGGCGCGCCCGGTTTATCCGTCGCCGGGCGCGCGTCCCCGCAGCTAGCGTGTCCTCCCAGGAGCCACATTCCGGGAGGACGTCAGTGAGCACGGAACCGATCTGCCAGGCCTGCGGCATGCAGTACGCCGAGGCCCGGGACAACTGCCCGGTCTGCGAAGACGAACGCCAGTACGTCCCGGCAGCCGGGCAGCAGTGGACGAACCTGGCCGCACTCCGCGCGAGCGGTACCTACACTCCGCGCGTCGAAGAACAGGGCCCCGGCATCGTCGGCGTCGGCTCGAACCCCGGGTTCGCGATCGGCGAACGCGCCCTGCTGGTGCAGGCGGAGTCCGGCAACTTCCTCTGGGACTGCGCGGCCTACCTCGACGACGCGCTCGTCGAGCGGGTCCGCGCCCTCGGCGGCATCACCGGCATCGCGATCAGCCACCCGCACTACTACACGACGATGGTCGAGTGGGCGCACGCCTTCGACGCGCCGATCTACCTCCACGAAGGCGATCAGCAGTGGATCGGCCGGCCCGACCCGTCGGTGAAACTGTGGTCCGGCACGACCCTGGACGTCGCTCCCGACCTGCGGCTGATCAACCTGGGCGTCCACTTCGACGGCGGCACGGTCCTGCACTGGCCGGCGGGCGAAGCGGGCCGCGGCGCGTTGCTGTCGGGCGACATCGTGCAGGTGATCCCCGACCGCACGCACGTCGGTTTCATGTACAGCTACCCGAACCTCGTCCCGGAGCGCCCGCACATCGTCCGCCGCGCGGCGGAACTGCTGGCGGGCTACCACTTCGAGGCGATCTACGGCGCGTGGTGGGACGCGATCGTGCGCACCGACGGCTTCGAGGTCGTGCAGCGCTCGGCGAAGCGCTACCTGACCCAGGTCATCGACGAAGGCTGACGCTCGTCCCGGGTCGTGAGTGGTTAGGGCGGTTAGAACCGCCCTAACCACTCACGACCGGGCGGTGCGTTCCAGCAGGGGGCGGACGCGCGGCGGGACCGGCGTCGACAGCGCGATCGACGTCGACGTCCGCTGGACGTCCGGGACGCCGACCACCTCGTCGATCACCCGCTGCAGGTCGTCGTTGCCCCGCGCCACCATGCGGACGAACAAGTCGCCCTGACCCGTCGTCGCGTGGACCTCGCAGACCTCGTCGATCGCCGCGAGGGCCTGCGCCACCTCCGCGCGGCGGCCCTGCGCTATCTCGATCACCGCGAACGCCGTGAGGCCGTAGCCCATCGCCGCCAGGTCGAGCTCCGGCGGGAACCCGCCGAGGATGCCGCGCTCGGCCAGGCGGTCCAGGCGCGCCTGGACCGTGCCGCGGGCCACCCCGAGGCGGCGGGCGCACTCCAGCACCCCCAGCCGCGGGGTGTCCGTGAGCAACAGCAGCAGCCGCGCGTCCAATGCGTCGAGGTTCTCCGACATTGCCCTCTTCCCTGCACAAGTTGTCCATGATGACAGCCGATGTCCCGCAGACACCGATCATATTGTCCAGCAAAAACTGAGACCATTGCACATCTTGCCTCACGAGGCGGATCCTTCGAGGTATGACCCAGACTGCCGAACCCCACCAGGGTGCCCTCGACGACGTCAGCTACGACCAGCTGCGTCAGCTCGTCGGCCTCGTCGACCACGACGCCTCGACAGACCCGTTCCCGGTCAAGGCCATGGACGCGGTCGTGTTCATCGCCGGCAACGCGACCCAGACCGCCTGGTACTACCAGATCGCGTTCGGGATGCAGCTCGTCGCCTACTCCGGCCCCGAGACGGGGAACTTCGAGCGCAAGTCCTACGTGCTCAAGTCCGGCTCGGCCCGGTTCGTCATCACCGGTGGCGTGCGGCCGGACTCGGCGCTGCTCGAGCACCACCGCAAGCACGGCGACGGCGTCATCGACCTGGCGCTGGAGACCACCGACGTCGACAAGTGCATCGAGCACGCCCGCGCGCAGGGCGCGACCGTTCTCGAGGAGCCGCACGACGTCTCCGACGAGCACGGCACCGTGCGCGTCGCCGCGATCGCGACCTACGGCGAAACCCGCCACTCGCTGGTCGACCGGTCGCGCTACACCGGC
The DNA here is from genome assembly GCF_035982555.1 of Amycolatopsis sp. NBC_01286. Taxonomy (NCBI): domain Bacteria; kingdom Bacillati; phylum Actinomycetota; class Actinomycetes; order Pseudonocardiales; family Pseudonocardiaceae; genus Amycolatopsis; species Amycolatopsis sp. NBC_01286. The sequence continues at coordinate 3,736,778 of NZ_CP108428.1, read as the reverse complement.
ATCTACCTGCCCGGCTACGAGCCGCGCGAGAGCACCGTCAAGCGGCCCGAAGGCGCGCCGAAGCGGCTGTTCCAGGCCGTCGACCACTGCGTCGGCAACGTCGAGCTCGGCAAGATGGACTACTGGGTCGACTGGTACCACCGCGTCATGGGCTTCGTGAACATGGCGGAGTTCGTCGGCGACGACATCGCGACCGAGTACTCGGCCCTGATGAGCAAGGTCGTCTCGAACGGCAACCACCGGGTCAAGTTCCCGCTGAACGAGCCCGCCGTGGCGAAGAAGAAGTCGCAGATCGACGAGTACCTCGAGTTCTACGGCGGCGCGGGCTGCCAGCACATCGCGCTGGCCACCAACGACATCATCGCCACGGTCACCGCGATGCGCGCCGCCGGCGTCGAGTTCCTGGACACCCCGGCGTCGTACTACGAGGACCCGGAGCTGCGCGCCCGCATCGGCAACGTCCGCGTGTCGATCGAGACGCTCAAGGAGCACAGCATCCTCGTCGACCGCGACGAGGACGGCTACCTGCTGCAGATCTTCACCAAGCCGATCGGCGACCGGCCGACCGTGTTCTACGAGCTCATCGAGCGCCACGGTTCGCTGGGCTTCGGCAAGGGCAACTTCAAGGCCCTGTTCGAAGCCATCGAGCGTGAACAGGACCGCCGCGGCAACCTCTGATACACGCGATACGGCGAAGGCCACCATCGGGCACCTCCGGGTCCCCTATGGTGGCCTTTGGCGTGTTTTGAGGACGCAGACGGAACCGCGGGCGGCGCCGATCCGTCAGTGTGGAGACGTCGAGAGGGAGGGCCGGGATGCCGGACAGCGTCGACGCGAGCGACGAGATGATCGACAACTGGACCAAGCGGCTCGAGGACAACGCCGCGCGGTACCAGGCGCTGGCCGATCGCATGCAGGGCCAGACGGTCACCGAGCGGTCGAAGGACGGCCTCGTCACGGTGACGGTCGATTCGCGCGGCCTGCTGAAGAACCTCGTCATCGCGGAGTCCGCCGCCGGCGCCAAGCGGATGGCCGAGGTCTCGGCGCAGGTGATGCAGCTGGTGCAGCGCGCGCAGGCGCGGATCCCGGAACTGCTGCAGCAGGCCATGACCGAGACCACCGGCACGGGTGACCAGGCCGCCGTGGAGATCGTCCGCGAGGCGCAGAGCACGTTCCCGCAGCCGCCGCCGGAGCCCGAACCCGCGTTCCCGGAACCCGACCGCGTCCGCCGGTTCCTGCCCGACGACAACGAAGAGCAGCCGCCGCGCACTCCGCCGCCAGCACCGCAACCGCCGGCACCGCCGCAGCCGCCGCAGCCGCCTCGTCGTCGCCGTCCGGCCGACAACGACGATGACGACGACTTCGGCGGCCCGATCCTTTCCTGAGGGGGAAAACCGTGTCAGACGTGGAACTCAGCACCGACCTCACCGCGCACGCCAAGCAGCTGGACGCCATCGGTGACGGGCTGCAGCAGGCCGTCGACGCGGCGAACCAGGTCAGCATGCCGACGGACGCCTACGGCATCCTCTGCCAGCCGTTCCGGATGCTGCTCGACCCGGTGGAGCAGTACGGAATCGACGCGCTCAAGGACGCCGTGCAGGCGATGACCGCCGTCTCCGGCAAGGTGCGCGGAGCCGCGGCGGCGTACCACACCTACGAAGCCGGGGTCGCCGACGATCTGACCAAGTCCACGGACGGTGCCTGATGCCCGAGGGCAACCCGCTCGTCGCGGACGCCAAGCAGGACCCCGACGGGCCGGGCGCGCTGACCGCAGGCAACGGCGACTACGGCTGGGCCGGCGGCATCGGCATCGCCGAGTCGTCGATGGACGCGTTCAACGGGATCAAGGACGGCGACTGGGTTTCCGGCGGCCTGGGTGTGCTGAGCCTGGCCGGCGAGATCGCGGGCGCGGCCGTCGACCCGTTCGGGTACCTGATGTCGTCGGTGGCGTCGTTCCTGATGGAGCACATCCAGCCGTTGAAGGACATGCTGGACTCGCTCGCGGGCAACCCGCCGGTCATCCAGTCGTACGCGGACACCTGGGGCAACGTCTCGAAGGCGCTGGGCGAGCGGAAGACCGACTTCGACAACGCGGTCAAGACGGGCACGGCCGGCTGGCAGGGCGCGGGCGCCGACGCGTACCGCAAGTTCGCCACCGAGCACAGCGACGCCCTGTCCGGCGCGGCAACGGTCGCCGGCGCGATCAGCACGGTCACCATGATCATGGGCCAGGTCGTCTCGTTCGTCCGGGAGACCGTGCGCCAGCTGATCGCGGACCTGGTCGGCAAGCTCATCGCGTGGGTGATGGAGGAAGTCTTCTCACTGGGCTTCGGCACACCGGTCGTCGTCGCACAGGCGTCGGCCGCGATCGCCAAGTGGGGCAAGAAGATCGGCGACCTGCTCAAGAAGCTGACCGACACGATCCGCAAGGTGTCGCCGCTGCTGTCGAAGCTCGTCGACATCTTCGAGAAGATCGCCAAAGTCTTCGGCAAGGTCCTGGGCAAGGTCAGCGGCTTGGACGGGCTGAAGATCAAGGAGGGCGGCTTCGTCCACAAGGTCCCCAAGGGCGAGGGAGGCGTCCACACGAGAGCCCACGGCGGTTCGGAAGGCGACAGCTCGCCGGACGGTTCCGACGGTTCCCACAGCGGTGACGGCTCCGGTGATTCCGCGACCGATTCCGGTGGCAGCCACGGGGATTCGGACTCGCCGAGTGCGGACCCGATGAACACGGACTCCTCGCCCGACGCGGGCTCACGTCGGAGTCCGAGCCGCGAGGAGCCCGGTTCTCCGAGCGGCGACAACGCACCCGACGGCAACACATCGGCCAGCGACGGGGGCTCGCCGACCGGCGACTCGAGCCCCTCGACGGCTCGCGGTGACTCTCCCTCGCAGGCGGGGAACGTGGGCCCGTCGACCCGCGCGGGCGACAGCTCGCCTTCGCACGCTAGGGACGGCTCGTCTTCCCACGCCGGGGACAGCTCACCCACGCACGCGGGCGACTCCAGCCCGTCGGCGCGGACCGCGGACAGCAGCCCTTCCGCACATGCGGGCGACAACGCGCCTTCCCGCGCCGCGGACGGTTCGCCTTCCCACGCCGGGAATTCCAACCCTTCGGCACACGCCGGCGACAGTTCGCCCACGCATGCCGGGGACTCCAGCCCCTCCGCGCGGGCCGCGGACAACGGCCCTTCGCAGACCCGGGCGGGCAACAGCCCGCCCTCGCACGCCGGAGACTCCAGCCCCTCCGCGCGGGCCGCGGACAGCAGCCCCTCCACGCATGCGGGCGAAAGCTCGGCTTCCCACGCCGGAAATTCCAGCCCCGCGGCACGCGCTGGCGATAGTTCGCCCACGCACGCGGGCGACTCCAGCCCCTCTGCACGAGCCACCGACAGCAGTCCCTCCGCACACGCGGGTGACAACTCGCCCTCCCGCGTCGGCGATTCGAGCTCGTCGCCGACCCGTGCGGGTGACAGCTCTCCCTCGCATTCCGGGGACTCCAGCCCCTCCGTGCGGGCCGCCGACAGTGGCCCCGCACCGACACACTCCGGGGCGCCCGGTCACTCCGGCTCGGGGAGCCCTTCGCACTCGTCGCCCGCTGGGCGGGCTGATGGGCCCGGCTCGCACGCCGGTGGGGACAGTCCTGGCAGTGCCGCGCCGCTGCGGGGCGATGGCACCACCTCCGCCAGTGGTACCGCTCCCGCCCCCTTGCACACCGGTGATCCGGGGGGTCAGTTCCCGTCGCCGCGCGGTGGGGACGGTGCCGCCTCCGGTGTTCCGCCGCAGGGTGGCGCGCCGATGGGTGGGGGTATGCCGCCCGGTGGCGGGCCCGGCGGTGGCGGTGGGCCTGGTGGCGGTACCCCGCGCACCGGTGGCGGTGCCGGCTGGACCGGTACCCCGGGCAGCCCCGGGGCGCACTCGCCGCACGTCGACGCACCCGGGCGGCCCCGCACCGGCGGCGACCTGCCCGACGGCCGTCCACGCACCGGCACTCCCGAGGGGCGCCCACGCACCGACCTCCCTGAAGGGCGGCCGCGCACCGACCTTCCTGAAGGCCGCCCGCGCACTGACATTCCCGATGGACGTCCGCGTCCCGGCCGCGATCTCCCCGAGGGGCGGCCTGGTGACGCCCCGCGACCGCGCACTCCGGATGCGCCCGCGCCGGCGGCTCGCGGCTTCGGGCCCGGCACCCACGGGCCCGACACCCGCCCCGGCGGCCACACCCCCGGCACCCGGCCGGGCGGTCCCGGGCACACCGGTCCCGGTGGTCCGCACAATCCCGAAAGCCACGGCCCGCACGAACACCGTCCGCACGAAAACGAAAGCGGCCACCACGACACGGACGGCAGTCCGCCCCACCACGGCGAGCCGCTCAGCCCGGACGAGGTCAACGCGCGGCACGCCGAAAGCACGCCGTCCGGTAGCTCCTACCACGCCGGTGACCCGGACATGGGCGACCTGCCGCACCGCGTGCAGCCCGATCCCGATGGCCGCTACACCGTCGATGTGCACGTCACTCCGGATGGCCACGCCCGCATCGGTGACCGGCTCTACACGCCGGAAGAGTTCGCGGATGTCTTGCGCCGCAACGGTGACTACGACGGCCGGCCCGTCCGACTGATCGGGTGCGACGCCAGTTCCAACGACTTCGCGCACCGGCTTTCCCGTGAGCTCGACACCGAGGTGATGGCCCCGACGAAGCCGGCGTGGACCGATGCGCACGGCCGGGTCTTCTCGTCCGACTACGAAATCGGCCCGGACGGGAAGATGCGCCCGCGCATCCCGCCGGACGGCGAGTGGAACACCCACCACCCGGACGGCACGGCCCACCGCGCCGGCGACGACGGCTTCGCGCCGGACAGCCACCACGGCGACCCGCACGACGTCGACGCCGAGAGTGCCCGGCACCGCGGCGATGGCGACGAGGACGGCTCGCCCTCCCACGCGGACGAAGACGACGACGAGTTCGACCTCGACGGCTGGGGCGAGCACGAAATCTCGCCCACGGACCCGAGGTACGACGAACGGCTCGTCGACTTCGACCGCCCCGGGCACGAGCACCCGCACGACTCGCCGGCCAACCCGTACCACCGGCCGCCCGACTCGCCGCAGACGATCGAGTCCGGCCCGCGCCCGCGGGACCGCACCACGCCGGGCGACTTCTCGACACCGGTGCCGACCCAGCCCCGGGTGCTCGGCGACGTCGAGCTCAAGCCCGACACCGAATACCGGGTGGTCAACAAGACCAAGACCGGGGAGATCGCGTCGGAGACGCGGTTCTTCACCGACTCCGAGGGCAAGGTCAAGTGGGTGGAGTGCACGCCCGGTGGCGGCCGGACGGCCGACGGCGTCAAGCTGCCCGCGAACCCGGACTTCAACTACCCGCTGCTGCCCGACTGCCAGTACCGCGTCGACAACTTCAACGACCCGGCGAAGAAACTGGACTACCACACGGATGCCCGTGGCCAGACGGACGCCGCGACGGGGCAGCCCGAGTACCGCGAGTCGAACGAGGACTACCGCGACGCCGGCGGCCGGTTCACCGGGCAGGGCCGGGCGGGCCACGAAGGTCAGAACGCCTACCGCGGCGACCCCGACCACGGCGAAGTCCGGTGGGCGGGCGGTCACCTCGTCTCCACCGAGGGCGGTGGCCCCCCGGGCTACGGCAACATGCACGGGCAGATGGCCGCGTCCAACAGCGGGCACGCCCGCGACGGCTGGGATCCGCCGGAAACCTGGCGGCGCCAGGAGGAACAGCTCGCCTCGTACCACAACCCACCCGACCGTGAGGTCGAACTGCTGCAGGTGAGCACGCCGCGGCGGGCCGACGGACTGTCCGAAGAGGACGTCATGCGGTGGCGGGTCACCGAGGTCGACCCGGAGACGGGCGAGCGCGTTTCCCGGGTGTACGAGCGGGTGTTCGTCAACGTGCCGGAGAACATCGACCCCAACGCGACGGTGAGGCGTTATGGCGAGCCCTGATGAGCTGGTCCCGGCGATCTTCGACGCGGTCGGGCTGGCGCTGCCGCCGAACTGGCGGCGCGTCACGTTCCGGGTGTGGGCGACGGTCGTGGCCTACCAGACCGAACTGACGGTCGCCATGGCCGACGGCAGCTCGCCGGAGGTCGCGCCGCCCGCGGTGACGAACCTGATCGCCGCGCTGCGCGAGGTGATGTACCAGCCGGGCCGGGGCACCTGGTTCTCCGCGAGCTTCCGGCTGCGCGCGGGCGAAGAGCCCGAGGCGTCGTTCAACTACGACCAGGACCCGCGGTGGTTCCCGGAGCTGCCGCCGGTGGCGTTCGCCCGCGACGTCGCCGCTTTTCCCCGTGCGGACGAGCGGATCCCGGACTGGCTGCGCGCGGTGCTGGCCGACGCGGCGGCCGTGGCGGTGCCGGAAGACTAGGGTCACCACGACGAATCCCCCACCGGTGGACGAAAACGGAGGACCGGACAGCATGACGCTGACCCCCATCGAGCAGAACGAGCTGCTCGGCGAGATCGCCGAGTCGCTCATCGCGGCGGCCCCGCCGAACTGGCAGCGGCTGGTGTTCGACTTCATGGCCGTCGGCAAGCACGTCGACGTCGGGCTCGGCGCGGCGCTGGACAACGGCGCCCGGCAGCCGGTGCCCGTGCCGCGGGAAGTGTCGAAGCCGCTGGCGAAACTGCGCCGGGGGATGTACGCCGACGGCATCGGCACGTGGTACTCGATGGACATGGTGATCGACCGGCCCGACCGGTTCCAGGCGCGGTTCAACCGGGACGACGAGCCGCCGTTCCGGAACCCGCCGGCGCCCGAGCAGTACGCGCTGGACCAGGAGCGCTACCCGCGCACCCCCGAAAACACCCCGCCGTGGTTCCGGGCGAAGCTCGGTTCGTGACCGCGGCCGCTCGTCAGTGAACCCGGAGGGGGATGAACCGTGAGCCAGCCACGAGGACCGTTGCGGCCGGAGCAGCAGCATGAGCTCGTCCGGCAGATCGGCGCGGTGCTGACGGGGCAGGTGCCACCGGGCTGGCGGCAGCTGCGGGTCGAGTACCGCGCGGCCGGGCGGCACATCGAGGCCGACCTGCTGGTGACCGCCCCGGACGGGCTCCCCCGGACGCTGCCGCCGCACCCGGAAGCCGTGCGGCTGCTCGGCGTCCTGCGGGCGGGCATGTACCAGCCCGGGCTCGGCACCTGGCTCGGCGCGGTCCTCGTGTTCGACCCCGGCGGGCCGGCCGACGCCGACTTCGGGCGGCCGGACCTCGAACCGCCGTTCCGGCACCAGCCCCCGCCCATCGGTTTCCAGGACGAGCTGCGGTTCTTCCCGCGCGCCGACGAGCAGATCCCCGGCTGGCTGCGGGAGCGGGCCGGCCTGCCGACGTCGACCCCGGTCCCGCAGGCGCCGCTCGGCCCGGACGAGAAGGTGCGCACGCCCCGCGTCCACGACGGTCTCGACGCGTCGGGCCGGCCGGTCATCCGGCGGCCGGCCCTCGTCCCGGCCGAGATCGAGCGGTTGCTGGCCTACCTGGAGGCGGCGCCGGTCATCCTGGCGTCCCGCAGCAACGGCGCCGACGTGTTCGCGCCGGAGCGGACCGACGCCGTGCCGATGAACTTCCGCACCGACGGGGCGTGGGCCTGGCCCGGCGCCGTCGGGTACTACCTGCGTGAGCACGGGGTGCCGCCGGATCCGGACCTGGTCGCCCACATCCGGGCCCGGCGGTTCGCCGCGCCGTCGGAGGTCTCCGCCGAGGCCACGGTCCTGGCGCTGGCGGCGATCACCGGCGAGCGGCTGTGACCGGAAAGCCTTAGACGACCGTATATCCGGCGTTCGTCAGCGCGATCTCGATCTCCTTGCAGTGCTCGGGACCGCGGGTCTCCAGCGCCAGGGCGACGTCGGCCTCGCCGAGGTCGAGGCTGCCGGAGATCCGGGAGTGCTCGACGTCGAGCACGTTCGCGCCCTGCCCGCTGACGCACGACAGCACGCCCACGAGCGACCCCGGCCGGTCCGGGACCCGCAGGTGCAGCCGCAGGTAGCGGCCGCCCGCGGTCATGCCGTGCTGGATGATCTGCAGGAGCAGCACCGGGTCGACGTTACCGCCGGAGAGGATCGCCACCACCGGCGGCTCGAACGCGCCGGGGTGCTGCAGCAGCGCGGCGACGGTGGCCGCGCCGGCGGGCTCGACGACCAGCTTGCGCCGTTCCAGGCAGAGCAGCACCGCCCGCGAGAGCGACTGCTCCGACACCGTCACGACGTCGTCGACCAGCGACGCGACGTGGGCGAAACTGACCGGGCCCGGCTCGCCGACCGCGATGCCGTCGGCCATGGTCGACGTCTGGCTCAGCCGGACGGGCGCGCCCGCGACCAGCGACGGCGGGTACGCGGCGGCCTCCTCGGCCTGGACGCCGATGACCTTGACGTCCGGCCGCACCGCTTTGACGGCCGAGGCGACCCCGCCGACCAGCCCGCCGCCGCCGGTGGCGACGAGGATCGTCTTGACCCCGGGCACCTGCTCGAGGATCTCGAGCCCGACCGTGCCCTGGCCGGCGATGACGTCCTGGTGGTCGAAGGGGTGAATGAACACCGCGCCGGTCCGCTCGCCGAACTCGATCGCGGCGGCGAGGGTCTCTTCGAGCAGCGCGCCGTGCAGGTGGACCTCGGCACCGTAACCGCGCGTGGCGGCCAGCTTCGGCAGCGGCGCCCGCAGCGGCATGAAGACCGTCGACCGGGCGCCGAGCAGCGACGACGCGAGCGCGACGCCCTGCGCGTGGTTGCCGGCACTGGCCGCGACGACGCCCCGCGCGCGCTCCTCGTCGGTGAGGCCGTGGATGCGGGTGTAGGCGCCGCGGATCTTGAACGAGCCCGTGCGCTGCAGGTTTTCGCACTTCAGGTGCACCGGACCGCCGTGGAGCCGGCGCAGGTCGCGCGCGTGCTCCATCGGCGTCACCCGGGTCACTCCTTTGAGGAGTTCGCGGGCGGCCTGGATCCGCTCGATGGTGACGAGTTCCATGAGCCGGATGATGCCACTCAGGAGATCCACAGGTTGATCGGACCGGGAGCCGGGTACCCTTGGCGTGTCAACTTGCGGTAAACAGGGAGCAACCATGGCACGGGGGAAACCCGCGAACGCCGCTCAACGGGCGCGCGCCACCCGCTCCGCCGGGCTGGTCCCGCTCGTGATCGGGCTGGCGTCGGCCGCCGCCCTCACCGGAGCCGCCTACATCACGGTGGACAGCGCTTCGTGCGCGTCGCCGGCTCAGTACATCCGCCACGACAGCCACGTCGAGCTGGTCGGCGGCTGCGTCGACGGCGCGGACCTGCCCGCCGCGGGCACCCCGAAGCCCGGCACCGTGGTGCACGGCAACTACAACCCCTGACCTGCGCGAAGCCTTCGCGGAACGGCCCCGGAACCAGTCGGTTCCGGGGCCGTTTCGCTGTGTTCAGGACGTCAGCCGAGCGCGGTCAGCAGGTCGGCGACCAGGTCGGTGCCGTCTTCGATGCCGACCGAGAGGCGCAGCAGGTCCGCCGGCACCTGCAGCGTCGAGCCCGCGGTGCTCGCGTGCGTCATCTTGCCCGGGTGCTCGATCAGCGACTCGATGCCGCCGAGCGACTCCGCAAGGATGAAGAGCTTCGTGCGCGCGGCGACGTCCAGCGCCGCCTGCTCGCCGTCGACGTGGCTGAACGAGACCATGCCGCCGAAGCGGCGCATCTGCTTCGCCGCGATCTCGTGGCCGGGGTGCTCCGGCAAGCCCGGGTAGTAGACCTTCGCGACCTTCGGGTGCTTCAGCAGCGCCTGCACGACCAGCTCGGCGTTGTCGCTGTGCCGCTCCATGCGCAGGGCCAGGGTCTTGATGCCGCGCAGGGTCAGCCACGCGTCGAACGGCCCGGGGACCGCGCCGGCGGCGTTGCGCAGGTAGAAGAACTGCTCGCGCAGCTCGTCCTCGTTGGTGACGATCGCGCCGCCGACGACGTCGGAGTGACCGCCGAGGTACTTGGTGGTCGAGTGCAGCACGATGTCCGCGCCGAGCGACAGCGGGTTCTGCAGGTACGGCGTCGCGAAGGTGTTGTCGACGACCAGGCGGGCGCCGGCGTCGTGCGCGACCCCGGCCAGCGCGGCGATGTCGGCGATGCCGAGCAGCGGGTTGGTCGGCGACTCGCACCAGATCAGCTTGGTCTCGGGCCGGATCGCGGCGCGCACCTCGTCGAGGTTGCCGAGGTCCGCGACGGTGTGCTCGACGCCCCAGAGGCTGAGCACCTTGTCGATCAGGCGGAACGTGCCGCCGTAGGCGTCGTTGCCGAGCACGAGGTGGTCGCCGGGGCGCAGCGTGCTGCGCAGCACCACGTCGGACGCGGCCATGCCGGACGCGAAGGCGAGGGCGTGCCGGCCGCCCTCCAGCGAGGCGAGGGCCTCTTCCAGCGCGCTGCGGGTCGGGTTCGCGGTGCGCGAGTACTCGTAATCGCCCTCGCGAGTACCGCCGACGCCGTCCTGCGCGTAGGTCGAAGTCTGGTAGATGGGCACGATCACCGCGCCGGTGCGGGGGTCGGGCTTCTGACCGGCGTGGATCGCGCGGGTCTCGAAGCCCAGTTCGGAGTAGTCGTCCACCATCCCTTCAGCGTACGGCCCGGGCCGTACATTCCCGGCAGGTGGGATGGCTCTCGTCACTCACGTCCAGAGACCGGGAGGCCGCACCAGCGGGCGGTCGGCGCCGCCGCCGAAAGGGCCAGCGTCGCGAGGGCCGGGGGCAGCACCAGGACCAGCGCCAGCACCCCGCCGGCCGCCAGGTCACCGGGGCCGCCGAGGTCGACGTACGCCAGCCCGGTCGCTGCCAGCAGCAGCGACGTCAGCGTCGCGACGATCGCCGTCGCGCTGCCCGCGATGCAGCCGAGGCGGCCCAGCGGGTCGTGGCGCATCAGCAAGACGCCGCCGGGCAGCAGCACCGCCGTGAGGAGCAGGTCGACCGCCGCGTGGACGGCCGTGCGGGGCGCGTCACCCGGGAACCGGACCAGCGCGACGACGTCGAGGAGCAGGCCGGCCAGGTAGAGCAGCCCGCCGAGGACGGCGAGGGCCGCGGCGGCCCGCGCCGTCCGGCCGGTGGCGGAGGTGAGCGCGGAGAAGATCACGCGCCGAGGATAGGGCCACGGCGGGTGACCGCGCGATCACCAGCTCTCGGACGTGTAAGCGCCCTGGCCGGTGAACACGGGCAGCGTGGGCGCGCGGTAGCGCAGGTAGCGGAACGTCGGCGGCAGGAAGGCCAGTACCAGCACGAACACCGAGAGCCCGGCGAGGCCGACCCGGTCGACCATGGCGAGGCCGCCGTGGGTGAACATCGCGTCGACGAACCGCGACAGCGGCACCCCGGCCGACAGCGGCTCGGTCAGCAGGGCACCGATCGCCAGCAGCGCGCCGAGCCCGAGCAGGACCGCCCCCGCGGTCGCGCGGAACAACGTCGCCAGCGAGCCGAGCAACAGCACGAGCCCGGCGAGGAGGAACGCGCCCAGATCGACCAGCACCAACGCGGGCAGCATGCCGAGACTGAATTCGGCGGGCATGTCGAGAAAGATCTTGACCGGCACGAATCCGGCGGCAACGGCGGCCGGCAAACCGAGCAATCCGGCGAGAACGGCCGTTACTCCGGACGGCCTAGCGGATGAATACGAATGCGAATGAGCTACCGGGTAACCGAGCGGACCGGCCACGAATCCCCCATCGACAGAACACGAACATCGGCGCTCAGCCTAGTCTGCACCTGGGGAAGTAGTCCTAAAAAATATCGGAATTCGGCCGGACGGCGGAACCCAAGATCATTTTCCTGCGCTAGAGGCAGAAATCCTGTCACGCGATCACGGCGCGCGATTCACCGACCGCTTGTCCTATTCGGACAATTGCACGCCTCGCTATAAATGCAGCGTGCCCCGGAGCCGAAATGGCTCCGGGGCACGAAAACGGTGTTCACTCACCACTGCTGCGGCGGCTGACCGAACCCTCCGCTGGGCGGGCCCTGCTGCTGCGGCGGCTGGCCCCAGCCCTGCGGCGGCTGACCCGGCTGCTGGCCCGGTTGCTGCGGGTAGCCGTGCGGCGGCTGACCCGGCTGGCCGAAGCCACCCGGCTGCTGCGGCTGCTGGTGCGGCGGCGGGAACCCGCCACCCTGCGGCTGCGGGAAGCCGCCACTGGCCGGGTTGGGGCCGCCCGGCTGGCCGTAGCCCGGAGGCGGGCCGTAACCCTGCGGCGGCTGGCCGAAGCCCTGCGGCGGCGGTCCGGGCTGCCCCGGCTGGCCGAACCCGGGCTGCTGCTGCAGGCCACCGAAGCCTTGCGGCGGACCGTCGAAGCCCTGCTGCGGGCCACCGAAGCCCGCGGGCGGACCGCCGAAGCCCTGCGGACCGGTCGACGCGGCCGCGCCGTCACCGAGGCCGACGAACTGCTTGGTCGCCGGGAGGAGCCCCAGCACGCCGATCGCCAGCACGAAGATCCCGGCGACGAGGTAGAGCGCCTGGCCGTTGCCGAACTTGATCGTCGCGCCGTCCGGCACGTCGATGCTCAGCTCGATCATGATCAGGATCGCGAAGATCAGCAGCACCGCGCCGCCACCGACCGCCAGGAACGAGGCGATCTTGTTCTTCAGGAACGTGAACACGGCGGCGCCCAGCGCGGCCAGACCGCCGACCAGCACCAGGATGTAGTAGATGGTCAACGCGCCGGGCGAGATGTACTGCCCGGCGTCCTTGGCCGCCTGGATCTGCTGATCGGTGACCTTGCCGACGGCGTCGGAGTACGTGGTGAAGTCGCTGTCGAACATGTCGACGAAGAAGAACACCACCGCGAGCAGGCCGAAGATCGCGAGCAGACCGGCCGCGATGTAGCCGAACAGCGGGTTGCCGCCGCCGGCCGGCGACGCGCCGAACTGCTGCTGCGGCGGACCCCCGAACTGCTGCTGCTGGGGACCACCGAACCCGGGCGGCCCGCCGAAGCCCTGCGGCGGCTGGCCCGGCTGGCCGAAGCCGCCCGGCTGCTGCTGCCCGTAACCACCCGGCTGGCCGTACCCACCCTGCTGCTGGCCGAACGCCGCGGCCGGGTTGTCGGCCGCGCTCGGCGGCGGGTTGTACGGGATCGCCGGCGGCGGCTGGGATCCCGGCGGGACCAGCTGCGTGGAGTCCGCGACCGGGGCGTCACCGCCGGCCGGGTTCACCCACTGCGTCGCGTTCGCGTCGACCGGCGGCAGCGCCTGGGTCGCGCCCGCCCCGCCCTCACCCGGCTGGGCGGGCTGGACGACCTGCGTCGGTTCCGGCGTCTCCCCGAACGGGGAACCGCCTTGTGGCTGCACGACCTGCGTCGGCTCCGGACTACCGAACGGGTTGTCCTGCTGCGGATGGGGGCCACTCGGCGGGCCCTGAGGTGGCTGGTTGCCACCCCACGGCTGGTTCGGTGGCTGCGGTGCACTCATGTGGGTCTTGAACCCCCTTGACGAGGACGCGAAAGTGTTCTATTTGCGCCCACGCTATCGGATCACCCGGCAGGGCGCTCGTAACGCCCCAGCCGGGTCCGCCGATTAAGACCTTCTTCGGCTTCTGGTCACCGACCGGCCAGGAAACCCAGCAGGTCGTGCCGTGTGACGACGCCGGCCGGCTTGCCGTCGACCAGCACGAGAGCGCCGTCGGCCCCCTCGAGCGCCGTCATCGCGGAACCCACCTGCTCACCGCCGCCGATCGTCGGCAACGGCGGGGACATGTGCCGGTCGAGCCGGTCGGCCAGCTGGGCCTTGCCGGTGAACAGCGCTTCGAGCAGGTCGCGCTCGTTGACCGCGCCGACGACCTCGGCCGCCATCACCGGCGGCTCCGCGCTGACCACGGGCATCTGGCTGACGCTGAACTCGGCCAGGATCGCGATGGCCTCGGCGACCGTCTCGTTCGGGTGCGAGTGCACCAGGGCCGGCAGCTGACCGCTCTTCTTCGTCAGCACGTCGGCGACCGTCGCGCCCGAGGAGTCCGGCGGCAGGAAGCCGTAGGAGGACATCCAGGTGTCGTTGAAGACCTTCGTCAGGTAGCCGCGGCCGCCGTCGGGCAGCAGCACGACCACGACGTCGTCCTCGGTGAGGCGTTCGGCGAGCTTCAGCGCGGCCGCGACCGCCATCCCGCACGAGCCACCGACCAGCAGGCCCTCTTCGAGCGCGAGGCGGCGGGTGACCTGGAACGAGTCGGCGTCGGAGATCGGGATGATCTCGTCGGCGACCTGGCGGTCGTAGGTGTCCGGCCAGAAGTCCTCGCCGACGCCTTCGACCAGGTAGGGACGGCCGCTGCCGCCGGAGTAGACCGAGCCCTCGGGGTCGGCGCCGACGACCTGGACGGCGCCGTCGCTGACCTCCTTGAGGTACTTGCCGGTGCCGGAGATGGTGCCGCCGGTGCCGACACCCGCGACGAAGTGGGTGATCTTCCCGTCGGTCTGCTTCCACAGCTCCGGGCCGGTCGAGAGGTAGTGGCTCTCCGGGTTCTGCGGGTTGGCGTACTGGTTGGGCTTCCAGGCGCCGTCGATCTCGCGGACCAGGCGGTCGGAGACGTTGTAGTAGGAGTCCGGGTGCTCGGGCGCGACCGCCGTCGGGCACACCACGACGCGAGCGCCGTACGCCTTGAGCACGTTGCGCTTGTCTTCGCTGACCTTGTCCGGGCAGACGAAGACGCACTTGTAGCCCTTGCGCTGGGCGACCATGGCCAGCCCGACGCCGGTGTTGCCGGACGTCGGCTCGACGATCGTGCCGCCGGGGCGCAGGGCGCCGGACTTCTCGGCCGCTTCGATCATCCGCAGCGCGATCCGGTCCTTGACCGAGCCACCCGGGTTCAGGTACTCGACCTTGGCCAGCACGAGCGGCTTGAGCCCCTTGGTCAACGAGTTCAGCTTGACCAGCGGGGTGTTGCCCACGAGGTCTGCGATGTGCTCTGCGTACTCCACGCCGTCAGCCTAAACGGCCTACCGGTGGCGTTGTCCACTCAGCACGTGGCAAGGCCTCCGGGCGGTCTCCGGGTGCGCGTCGGAAGTGACGGGCGTTGTGCGCGAGGTCGGGCCGTTCCGGCGCCGGCGTGTCGCTAAGCCACCAAGCCGCTACCGGTGCCGATTCACAGACCCGAGGGTCGCCGCACGCTGAGCCGTCATCCCGTCCCGGAGGTCCCGCCCGGCGCCGTGCGCGCGGTCGCGACCCATCAGAGAAGGCAGGAAGGCCCAGCAAGTGCCTCGATGTTCGACCATCCGGCTCACCTCCCCCGGGTTTCGGAATGACGAAGCTCTTTCCGAAACCGATCCTATCGGGTGCCGGCATCCGGCGGTGCGTCCTTTCGAGTCAATCGCGCGCGGTTCGGCCGGTCGGCGATCGGGCGTTCTTCCCAGTCCGGGGGCCAGGTCCTGGCGAAGCCGCGCTGCGCCTCGGCGCCGGCGAGCCGGGCCGCGGTCTTCGTCCCGAAATCGACCGGACCTGCGAAGACGGCGCCGTTGAAGGAGTCACGGTCGCCGCCGAAAACGGTGCCACGGAAATCGACACGGTCCTTGAAAGCCGCTTTGTTGAAGTCGGCTTTGGTGCGGAATTCGGTGCCGCGGAAGGACACGAGTTCGAGGAACGTCGTCTCGTAGCAGACGATCGACCGGATCGAACAGTGCGTGAGGTTCAGCCCGACGAGCGTCGCCCCGGAGAAGTCGAGGTCGACGTCCGGCCAGAACCCTTCGTTCGGCTGTTCGACGGACCCGGCGCGCAGGTGCAGCATCAGGATGCGCTGCGCGGTCTTGCGGACCTGCAGCTCCTCGGCGTTCTTCGAGTTGTGCTTGAACGGCATCCGCAGGTACGCGCAGAGCACGTTGACGATGGTCTGCCGGTGCGGCGCGTACCCGCCGGCGAGCCGTTCGAGGGCGTAGAGCCCGGCGAGCCGGACCGGCGCCTTCTCGCTGCCGAGCTGGTCGGCGGCCTTGCTGTACATCTCGGTGACCCGGCGTTCGGTGGCGTCGTGGTCCTTCTGCACCAGGTCCAGCTCGGCGGAGCGCTGCCGCCGGGCGGCCAGCAGCAGCGCGGCCGCACCCCCGGTGCCGACGACGATGTTGGCCGCGGTGCGCAGCGCGTCCAGCCGGGCGGAGTCCTCGGGCCGGCCCCCGCCGAGCAGCGACAGCAACAGCGTCGCCGCCAGCCCGGCGAGCAGCAGCAGGCCCGCGCCCCAGAGCAGGATCGTCCTCGTGCCCAGCACCCGCGCCTCGGTCCCCACCCGGGTGATCCTGCCAGCTCGGCTGTTGCCTTGGTCGCGTTCGGCTTTGTCCCGGGCGTGGTTCACGGCACTATGGTGAGCAACCGCTTAGCACGCTTAGCTCGCGATACGAGGATGTGTCACGTCATGCCTGAAGCCGTCATCGTCTCCACCGCGCGCTCGCCGATCGGGCGCGCCAACAAGGGCTCGCTGGTCAGCATGCGACCCGACGACCTGACCGTGCAGATGATCCAGGCGGCACTGGCCAAGGTGCCGCAGCTCGACCCCACCGACATCGACGACCTGATGCTGGGCTGCGGCCTGCCGGGCGGCGAGTCCGGGTTCAACATGGGCCGCGCGGTCGCCGTCGAGCTCGGCTACGACCACCTGCCCGGCTGCACCATCACGCGCTACTGCTCGTCCAGCCTGCAGACGACCCGGATGGCGTTCCACGCGATCAAGGCCGGCGAGGGCGACGTCTTCATCTCGGCCGGCGTCGAGACCGTGTCGCGCTTCTCGCGGGGCAGCTCGGACTCCTGGCCGGACACGCACAACCCGCTGTTCGCCGACGCCGAGAAGCGGACGGCGTCGACGGCGGAGTCCGGCACCGACAGCTGGACGGACCCGCGCACCGCCGGGGACGTCCCCGACGTCTACATCGCGATGGGCCAGACCGCGGAGAACCTGGCGCGGCAGAAGGGCGTCACGCGCGAGGACATGGACGAGTTCGGCGTCCGCTCGCAGAACCTGGCCGAGAAGGCCATCGCGGACGGCTTCTGGGCCAAGGACATCACCCCGGTGACGCTCCCGGACGGCACGGTCGTCTCGAAGGACGACGGCCCCCGCGCGGGCGTCACGGTGGAGGGCGTCTCGGGGCTGAAGCCGGTGTTCCGCCCGGACGGCCGCGTCACGGCGGGCAACTGCTGCGCGCTGAACGACGGCGCGGCGGCACTCGTCGTCATGTCCGACACGAAGGCGCGTGAGCTGGGCCTGACGCCGCTGGCGCGGATCGTGTCGACGGGCGTGACGGGCCTGTCGCCGGAGATCATGGGCTACGGCCCGGTCGAGGCGTCCAAGCAGGCGCTGTCCCGCGCGGGCCTGTCGATCGGCGACATCGACCTGGTGGAGATCAACGAGGCGTTCGCCGCGCAGGTCATCCCGTCGTACCGCGACCTGGGCATCGACCTGGACCGCCTGAACGTCAACGGCGGCGCGATCGCGGTGGGCCACCCGTTCGGCATGACAGGCGCACGCATCACGTCGACGCTGATCAACTCCCTGCAGCACCACGACAAGCAGTTCGGCCTGGAGACGATGTGCGTGGGCGGCGGCCAGGGCATGGCGCTGATCATCGAACGCCTCTCCTGAGTCGTTGAACGGCCGAAGGCCACCACCGGAAGTCTCGGTGGTGGCCTTCGGCGCGTCCGGAGGTGTGATCCGGACGCCGACACGCGTGATCGGGAGGTCAACTCGCGTGATCAGAGGGTCGACACGGCGAACCCGGACGACGGGGCCGTGTCGGCCCCGCGATCACAACCCACCGACGTGACCCAGCCGACCCCCGCGCACCGGGGGTCGGCTCGCGTGCCCAGAGAGTCGGGTCGCGTACCCAGAAGGTCGGCTCGCGTGATTGGGCGCGCATCTCGCGTGATTGGGCGCGTGACTCGCGTGATTGGGCGCGTGACTCGGTCAGTGGAGCATTACTGGTGGGGTCAGCTCCTCGCCTTCCGGGACCGCCGGGGCGGTCGGGCGGGACTTCGGGAGGAAGAGTGCCGGGATCACGCAGAGGACCACCAGGACCAGGGACCAGACGAACGTCGTCGAGAAGGCGTCCGCGGCCAGGCCGGTGGCCGCCTCGTGGGTGGCCGGGTTCATGATCGCCGCCGTGGCCGCGAGCTGACCCTGGGCCGTCGGGACGCCGAACTTGCCCGCCAGCAGGGCCGCCAGGATCGTCGCCATCACCGCCGAGCCGATCGCGCCCGCGGTCTGCTGGACGATGTTCGTGGCTGTGGACGCGCGGGCCATGTCCTTGGGCTGCAACGTCTGCAGCGCGGACGTCGTGATCGGCATCATCGTGCAGCCCATGCCCAGGCCCATCACGAACAGCGCCGACAGCAGCACCAAGTACGGCGTGGTCGCGGTGACCTGGGTCAGCATCGCCATCGAGCCGACCAGCAGCACCATGCCCGGCAGCACGATCTTGCGCACCCCGACCTTGTCGGCGAGCCGGCCGGCGATCGGCATCGTGATCATCGCGCCGAAGCCCTGCGGGGCCAGCAGCAGCCCGGCGTGCAGCGTCGTCTCGCCGCGCACCAGCAGGAAGTACGTCGGCAGCAGCATCATCCCGCCGAGGAACGCGACGAAGAACAGCGACATCGTCACCATCGCCGAGGTGAACGCGCGGTTCTTGAACAGCCGCAGGTCGACCAGCGGATTGGCCACGCGCAGCGCGCGCAGCACGAACGCCACCAGCAGCGCCAGGCCGCCCAGCGCCGGCAGCCAGACCTCGACGGCCGTGACGCCGCCCGCGGACGGGATCTTCGAGACGCCGAAGATCAGCGCGGCGAGCCCCGGCGACACCATGAGCATGCCCGCGAAGTCGAAGCGGGACGCCGCCTCCGGCTCGTCCTTCGGCAGCAGCCGCCACGACAGCAGCAGCGTGACGACGCCGATCGGCACGTTGATGAAGAAGATCCAGCGCCAGCTCACGGCGTCGACCAGCCAGCCGCCGAGGATCGGGCCGCCGATCGGGCCCAGCAGCATCGGCACGCCCAGCACCGCCATCACGCGCCCGATCCGCTGTGGACCCGCCGCGCGGGTCAGGATCGTCATGCCGCAGGGCATCAGCATGCCGCCGCCGAAGCCCTGCAGGACGCGGAATCCGATCAGCGTCTCGATGTTCCACGCCAGGCCCGCGAGCATCGAGCCGGCCAGGAACAGCACGATCGCGACCATGTAGAGCCGCTTGGTGCCGAAGCGGTCCGACGCCCAGCCCGTGATCGGGATCACCGTGGCGAGCGCGAGCAGGTAGCCGGTGGCGACCCACTGGATGACGTCGAACGACGTCGAGAACTCGATCGTGAGCTTCTGCAGCGCCACGTTGACGACCGTGGTGTCGAGGATCGCCATGATGGCGCCCAGCACCACCACGGACGCGACCTTCAGCACCCCCGCGTCGAGCGCGTCACCCTGCGGCGCGGCGGCCGTACTTTGCGTTGACATCAGGAACAATTCCCCCAGGTAGTGGTTTCGTCCGCGAGACTACCGGGGGCCACCGACAAAAACGTCTCAGCAGATGCTGTCGGTCGGAACCGGGTTCGCGAGCCCGAACAGCGGCCGCAGCTTCAGCCCGATCCAGGTGCCGCCGAGCGCGAAGACGCCCCACAGCCAGCCGTGCAGGCTGCCGGTGGAGATGCCGCCGAGGTACGCGCCGATGTTGCAGCCGCCCGCCATCCGCGCGCCGACGCCCATCATGATCCCGCCGAGGATCGCCGCGACCGCCGTGCGCCACGGGATCGAGCTGTGGATCTTCCACGCGCCCGCGGCCGCGGCGGCCACCGCCGCGCCGATCATGATCCCGACGTCGGTGAGGCTGTTCTTGTCCTTCCAGATCGGGCTGGCCAGCGACGTCGCGTTCGCCTTCTGCTGCCAGAACGCCCAGCTCTCCGGGTGCAGCCCGAACACCTGCAGGATCTTCGCGCCCCACAACGAGAACGCGCTGGTGACGCCCCAGATCCCGCCCGAGACCAGGAACACCGCGCCGGCCAGCACGCCGAGCACGAGCGCGCCGGCGAGCATCGGCCACGAGCCGCGGAAGACGCGCGCGAAACCACGCGCGGTCGGCACGGCGTCCACCGGCGGCGGCGTGCGGCGCTTCTGCACCGCGCGGGTGACCACCACGATCCCGGCGAGCACGGCGATGGTGATCGCCCACGAGCCGAACCAGCCGACGTGGTCGGCCAGCAGCACACCCTTGAACTCCGGCCAGCCGCTCAGCACCGGGTACGCCCAGGTGTAGAGCACCGAGCCGGTGATGAACCCGCCCAGCGTCAGCACGATGGCCGACTGGCCCGACCCGACCGCGAACAACGTGCCGGACGCGCAGGCGCCGCCGAGCTGCATGCCGATCGCGAAGAGCGTCGCGCCGACGAAGAGGGCGAGCCCGAGCGGGCCGGCCGTCGGCGCCGGCTTGCTGCCGAACAGCCCACTGCCGGTGCCCGCGATCAGCGCGATGAGCGTCGCGGCCGTGCCGAGCAGGACGGTGTGGGCCCGCAGGCCCTGGCCGTTGCCGACGGCGATCAGCTGCCGCCACGCCGACGTGAAGCCGAACCGCGAGTGGAACAGCGCGAGCCCGAGGCCCAGGCCGAGCAGCAGCAGGACGCCGAACTTGGCGCCGTAGCTCGCCCAGACGTACCAGGTCAGGCCCACCGCCAGGACGCCGGCGACGGCCAGCGGGACGACGCGGACGGGTTCCTCCGGCCGCGGCACGGGCGCGGCGCAGGAGGTGGGGAACTCGAGGAACTTCTTGTCACCGACGGGGGATTCGGTCGTCGCCACCAGTACTCCAGGCTCGGATCGGCGGAGCAGGACGATCAAAGCTAGGACCGGGCCGGGTCCGTCGCAGCCCGTCGCACAGTGTGGGACGAATGGAGCAATCCAGTAGCCCCTGAACGCCGAGAAGGCCCCCTCGCCGAGGCGAAGGGGCCTTCTCCGGTCTTGCGGTGTTACTCGTTCGTCTTGACGCACATCGTCGTCGCCGGCTCCGGGTAGACCGCGACGCGCGTGGCGTCGGTCCCCTCGCAGACGCTCTGGTCGGCCTGGCCACTGACGACCTTGACGAGCTCGCCGTCCTTCGACGGGTCGGAGCACGGGACCTTCTTGTAGCCCTGCGTCTTCGAGGTGAAGTTCGTCAGGCAGTCGCCCTGCTTGGCGTTGATCATCAGGCACAGCTTGTAGGAGCTGCGGCCACTGACGGTGTAGGTGTCGTACGCCGCGTCGCTGCCGCCCGGGCAGGAGTCACTGGAGCTGTCCAGCTTCTTGGCGATCTTCACGTTCGCGCTCGGGTCGTTGCAGTCGGCCTTGCTCGGCTCGTCGCCACCCGAGGTGAACTCGGTGACCGACAGGCAGTCACCGGCGTTCGAGCTGGCCGGCGACGTGGCGAAGTTGATGATCGCCAGCGTGCCGCCGACGATCACGATCACCGCGACGATGGCGAGGCGGATCCAGAGCGCCTTCGACTTCTTCGGCGGAACCGGCGGCGCGGGCGGGTAACCGGGCTGGCCGGGCGGCGGGCCGTACGGGCCGGGCTGACCCGGCGGCGGGCCGTACTGGCCGGGCTGCCCCTGGACCGGCTGGCCCTGGGGCGGCGTGCCGTACTGCGGCTGCGGCTGGCCCTGCGGCGGCGTGCCGTACTGCGGCTGGCCGTACTGCTGCTGCTGGCCGCCGGGAGGCGGCCCATAGGGATCGGGCTGACCCACCGGCTGCTGGCCCCCGGGGGCCGGAGGGGGAACGCTCACTGTGAACCTCACACATGTGAAAGAGAACTGACCGGCACATCAAACACGCAGGGTGATCAGCGTCCGCAGCGGGGTCCACGGATGAGACATTTACCGACAGAAAAGGCGCCCCGTCGATTACGGAGCGCCTTCACTGCAGGACGGTGAGCCAGCTTACTCGCGGAGGTACGACAGCAGTCGCAGGATCTCCAGGTACAGCCAGACCAGGGTGGTCATCAGGCCGAAGGCGACGTACCAGGCCCACTTCGACGGCATGCCCTCGCGGATCATCCGGTCCGCCTGGTCGAAGTCGAGCAGGAAGCTGAAGGCCGCGATGCCGATGCAGACGATGCTGAAGATGATGGCGATCGGGCCGCCGTCACGCAGCGGGTTGAAGCCGAAGGCCAGCGCACTGATCAGGTTGAACAGCATCAGGATCGCGACACCGACGACGGCGCCGACGATCCACTTGGTCAGCTTCGGCGTCACCTTGACCGCGCCGGTCTTGTAGACCACCAGCATGCCGATGAAGACACCCATGGTGCCGACGATCGCCTGCAGCGCGATGCCCGGGTAGATCACCTCGAACACGCCGCTCAGCGCGCCGAGGAACAGGCCTTCGGCGGCCGAGTAGACGAGCGTGAGCGGCGCGCTCGCCTTCTGTTTGAAAATGATCACCAGCGAGATGACGAGCCCGACGACCAGGCCGCCGAGCATCGCCCCGATGAGCGCGCCGGACAGCCGGCCGGTGTCGGCCAGCTGGTTCTGCGCCCAGATCGCCGTGACGATCCCGACGAGCAGCGTGGTGCCGAGGCTCATGCCCGTCTTGACGACGACGTCGTCGACCGTCATCGGGCGGTCGCCCTCGCCGGAGGAGACCTGTCCCGGGCCGTACCCGGGCACGCCGCCCTGGGGCTGGTTGAAGCCCACCGGGGGGCCGTACTGGCCGTGAGTCTGCGTTCCGCCCTTTGGCAGGTTGCGGAACGCCGGGTTGCTACTGGAACGCACCTGATCCTCCTGGATCTGCTGCTTTGTCAATCAAGCTGCGTGAATCAACGCTGCATCGGGTCCAACGACCGTCGGGGACGCGCGGTTCCCGTCGAGTAAAGACGACTTTACTCGACACCTGGTCAGCGGTCCTCGCGCACACCGTATGCGACCGACGTCACGACCGTTCGCCGACAGGCACCCGATGGACGCTAGACATCCCCAACCCGTTCGAGCGACCCTCACTTGGCGTGTTCGGATCTTCACCGAAAGCGCACCTGGGACTTGATCAAACGTGTGACCTGCGACGACACCCCGACGTCGGCGCGGGACCGTCGAAGGAGTCGAAACACCATGGGGTGGTCTGCACGCCCGCGCGCGGGTCGACGCGCGCTCACCGGCCTGGTCGCGGCCGCCCTGCTCGGCACCCTCTCGGTGACGGTCGGGGCCCCGGCGGCGTCGGCGGCGTCCCAGGAGGGCATCGGCTACGAGGTCAAGCCCGGGCAGCCGATGAAACCGACGCCGAGCCGCAACTGGCTGGGCTCCTACATCGTCGGCGGGCAGCAGGTGTTCTGCGTGAGCTTCCAGCTCAAGGCCCCGAACACCGACGAGGAGTACAAGCCCGGCGACGAGCTGCTGACGAAGTGGGGCACGAAGCTGCCCGCGGACCAGGCGGCCAACATCTCGTACCTGCTGCTGCGCTACGGCGACACGAAGAAGCCCGAGGAAGCCGCGGCGCTCGCGCACCTGCTGCACTCCTGGACGGCGGCGCCGCGCTCGGCCGCCGACCTCGACCCGTCGCTGACCGCCGACAAGATCGGTTACGACGCGGACTTCCACCTGAGCAAGCTGCCCGCGGCCGCCGTCGCCGCCGTGAGCAGGCTGACGACCGAGGCCGAGACCAACCGCGGCCCGTGGACCGCGTCGGTCACGACGCCGAAGGACGACCAGCACGCCGGCACCGCCGGCGAGTGGACGGTGACGGTCAAGAACGCCAAGGGCAAGGGCGTCGCCGACGTCCCGGTGAAGCTGACGGCGACCGCCGCGACGCTCGGCGAACAGAAGGCCGCCACGGCCGCGGGCAACGCGAGCCCGCAGGCCGCGGCCAAGGACGTCACGGTCAACACCGGCGCGGACGGCACGGTGAAGGTCAAGCTGACGCCGACCGGGGACAAGCCCGAGCTGGCCGCGTCCCTCACCGCCCCCGCCGACCGGCCGTACGTGCGCGCGCCGGTCAACACCGGCGTCCAGCGGGTCGTCTCGACCGGCGGCGAGAAGGAACTGACCGCCCAGGGCGTCGTCAACGTCGCGAAGCCGGGCGTGGTGCAGGTGACCAAGGTCGACGCGAACAGCGGCAAGGGCGTCGGCGGCGCGGTCCTGCGGATCACCGGCACGGACAAGACGTCGGCCGCCCTGGGCCAGGACGGCAAGCCGCTGACCGGCGCCGACGGCAAGCCCGCCGTCGTCACCACCGACGGGAAGACCGGCGGGGTCACCGTCGAGAACCTGCGGGCGCCGCAGGACATCTGCGTGGTCGAGGTCAGCCCGCCGCCGGGTTACACGAACGCCTACGACCCGCAGAACCCGCCGTCGGCCTGCGGGAAGATCGAGCCGGGCAAGACCCTCGCGCTGACCGTGTCGAACAAGCCGAACGAGGTGCCGCACGCCATCCCGGCGGGCGACCAGCCGGTCGCGCTGGCCCACGGCACGGTCGAGACGAGCTACTCGGGGCTGGGCGTGGCCGGGCTCGGCCTGCTCGCCCTGCTGGGTTCCGCGCTGGTCGGCTTCGCCGCTCGGCGGGCGTCGCGCGGGTAACGGGATGGCAGGCAAAGCCCGGCTGCTGGCCGGTTTCGCAGCGGGCGCGGTGACGGTGCTGGCGGTGCAGGTCGCCACCGGCGTGATCGACGCGCCGCCGTCGACGACCGTCGTCGCGGGGACGGCGCTGCCCGCCCCCGCGGCCGGGCGGTCGCCGGGCGGGGCGCCTGCAACTTCGAAGCCGCCTTCTTCTGCGCAACCGCCGCCTCCTGCGCCGCCGACGACGACCGCGGCGGCTCCGGCGGCGGAGACCCCGCGGGTGCCCGCGCCGCAGCAGCCGGGCACCGTCCGGCTGCCCGGCGGCGGCACGGCGACGTTGGTGCGCAAGGAACTCGGGCCGGGTGCCGAGCTGCCGATCCCCGCCGACCTCGGCCAGGCGACCTGGTGGGGCGCCGAGCTGGCCGCGGCGGGCGGGGCGAGCGTGTTCGCCGGCCACGTCAACTGGCGCGGCGCGACCGGGCCGTTCGCGGAGCTGTGGACCGACCGCATCGGCGGCCAGGTGTCCATTGTGGACGGCGCGGGCAAGACCTGGCGCTACACCGTCTCCCAGCTGGTCACCGTGCACAAGAACGACCTGGCCGCCCGCGCCGACGAGCTGTTCGGCCAGTCCGGCCCGCACCGGGTCGTCCTGGTCACCTGCGGCGGCCGCTGGGTCGGCGGTTCGGACGGCTACGAGGAGAACCGCGTCGTCATCGCGGACCCGGCCTAAGTTACTCGTGGGTAACATCACGTGGTGCCACGGTGGTCACTGACGCCCGGATGCAGCACAATGCCCAGGGGCAGGCAGCGTGTGCGGCGAGAGGTGAGGCGACGACGATGGCGACGTTCTTGGTGACCGGGGCGACCGGACTGATCGGGCGCCAGTTC
Source organism: Amycolatopsis sp. NBC_01286 (assembly GCF_035982555.1). Taxonomy (NCBI): domain Bacteria; kingdom Bacillati; phylum Actinomycetota; class Actinomycetes; order Pseudonocardiales; family Pseudonocardiaceae; genus Amycolatopsis; species Amycolatopsis sp. NBC_01286. The sequence continues at coordinate 3,711,430 of NZ_CP108428.1, read as the reverse complement.
ACCCGGCTGCTGCTCTCCCGCCCCGACGACGACCGCGTGGCGCTGGTCGTGCGGGCCTCCTCGCGGGCCAAGCTGGCCGCGCTCGTCGACCAGTGGCCGCACTCCGACCGCGTCACGCTGGTCACCGGCGACCTCGGCGAACCGCTGCTCGGAGTGTCCGAAACGGACCGCGACGAGCTGCGCGGGCACGTCGACCACGTCGTGCACCTGGCCGCGCTCTACGACCTCACCGCCGACGACGAAGCCAGCGTCAAGGCCAATGTGGACGGCACGCGCGCCGTCGTCGACCTCGCCGCGGACCTGCGCGCCGGCTGCCTGAACCACGTCTCGTCGGTGGCGGTCGCGGGTGATCACGACGGCGTCTTCACCGAGGAGATGTTCGACGCCGGCCAGCGGCTGGTCACGCCGTACCACCGGACCAAGTTCGAGGCCGAGAAGATCGTCCGCGAGCAGGACAGCGTGCCGTGGCGGGTGTACCGGCCCGCCGTCGTCGTCGGCGACTCCGTCACCGGCGAGATGGACAAGGTCGACGGCCCGTACTACCTCTTCCCCGCGATCAGCCGCCTCGCCGGGCTGCCGGACCTGCCGATCTTCGGGCCCGACCTCGGCGACACGAACGTCGTCCCGGTCGACTACGTCGCCAAGGCGCTGCTGGAGCTGGTGATCCGCCCGGGCCTCGACGGCCAGGCCTTCCACCTGGTCAACCCCGAACCGCAGCCGGTCGTCTCGGTGTACAACGCCTTCGCGAAGGCCGCGGGTGCCCCGACGATCACGGTGCAGCTCAACGAGCGCCTCTCGCGGGGCATCGTCGGGCTGGTCAAGCTGTCCGAGCACATCCCCGGCTTCACCATCGCGCGCGACGCCGTGCTCGAGCGCCTCGGCATCCCGCCGGTGCTGCTGGAGACGATGGCGTTCCCGTCGGTGTTCTCCTCGACCGCGACGCGCAAGGCCCTCGCTGGCCGCGTCGAGGTGCCGCCGCTGGAGGACTACGCGGCGACGCTGTGGCGCTACTGGCGCGAGCACCTCGACCCGTTCCGCGCGCGCAAGCACGGGCCGCGCGGCGAGCTGGACGGCCGGCGCGTGATCATCACCGGCGCGTCGTCGGGCATCGGCCGCGCGACGGCGCTGAAGGTCGCCGCGGCGGGCGGGATCCCGCTGCTCGTGGCGCGGCGCCAGCACGAGCTGGAAGAGGTGCGCGACGAGATCATCGCGGCCGGCGGCACGGCGTCGGTGTACCCGGCCGACCTGACCGACGAGGACTCGGTGCACAAGGCCGTCGACGCGATGCTCGCCGAGCACGGCCGGATCGACATGCTGGTCAACAACGCCGGCCGGTCGATCCGCCGGTCGATCAGGCTGTCCTACGACCGGATGCACGACTACGAGCGCGCGATGGCCATCAACTACTTCGGCGCCGTCCGGCTGATCCTCGCGGTGCTGCCGCACATGTCCGAGCGGAAGTTCGGGCACATCGTCAACGTGTCGTCGATCGGCGTGCAGGGCATCGCGCCGCGCTTCTCGGCGTACGCGGCGTCGAAGGCGGCGCTCGACTACTTCTCGCGCATCGCGGCGACCGAGACGCACGGCGACGGGATCACCTTCACCACGATCCACATGCCGCTCGTGCGGACGCCGATGATCCGGCCGACGAAGATCTACGACGCGTTCCCGACGAAGTCGCCGGAGCAGGCCGCGGACATGGTGATGAAGGCGCTCCTCGAGCGGCCGAAGCACATCGGGACGCCGGCCGGGCAGGCGATCGGGCTGGCCTACACGCTCACGCCGGGCCTCACCGACGCCGTCGCGTACCAGGGTTTCCGGATCTTCCCGGATTCGACCGCGGCGGGCGGTTCGGGCGGGCTCAAGATCGGACGTGGCGAGAAACACCTCTCCCGCGCGGCGACGGCGCTGGCCCGGCTGTCCCGCGGCTTTCACTGGTGATCTTCCACTGGTGACTCTGCGTTTCCCGGGTACGGCCGTTCCGGCGACGCGCCGCCAAGGCCACGACACGTGTTGGTGATTTGTTAAGCCGGACGGCGGAAGCGCAGCGTGCCCGGGTACGGTCGGGCCCATGGTTCCTGAGCGCGAGAATGCCGCAAGCGCCCTCAACGGCCTGCTCCCCCTCCGTCGTGAGTACACCCAGGCCTGGCACGGCTTCGACCGGAACGAGGTGCGCCAGTACCTCGACCACGTCGAGGCGCAGCTGCGCCGGGTCGTCAGCGACCGTGACGCCGCGGTGGCGCAGACCGCCGCGGTCGCGCGCGAGCTGGAGTCCGTCCGGCAGCAGGTCGGGCAGCTCGAAGCGCGCGTCGAGGAGCTGAAGAAACCGCCGGAGCGGCTCGAGGACCTCGACGAGCGGATGCAGCGGACGGTGACGCTCGCGCAGGCCCGCGCGGACGAGATCGTCAAGCGCGCCGAGGCCGCCGCGGAGAAGACGTGGGCGGGCTCGACCGAGGCGTCGACGAAGCTGCGTGAGCGCTACACGCGGCTCGTCACGGAACTGGACAAGCAGGCCGATCTGCTCCATTCGGAGCACGAGAACGCGCTTTCCGAGACGCGCGCGGAGGTGCAGCGGCTCACCGTCGAGGCGGCCCAGCGGCGGGAACTGCTCGACAACGAGGCGGAGCGCAAGCGTCGCAAGCTCGAGCGCGAGTTCGAGGCGTCCCAGACGGCCCAGAAGGCGGCGCTGGAGAAGCACGTCGCCGACCAGCGCACGGCGAGCAAGAACCAGGCCGAGCGCCGGCTCGCGGAAGCGACGGCGGAGGCGAAGCGCCGCCTCGACGAGGCCACGGGCGAGGCCAAGCGCCGCCTCGACGAGGCGACGACCCAGGCCGCCCAGCGCACGACGGCGGCCAACCGCAAGGTCGAGCGGCTGGCGGAGATCCGCGAGCAGGCCCGCAAGAGCCTGGCGGCGGCGGAGGACATCCTCAACCGCAGCGAGACGCAGCTGGCGACCCTGCCGGAGGAGGCCGTGATCCCCCAGGCGTCCCGCCTGGTGGGCGGCGACTCCCCGGCCGAGTCCCCCACTACCCCGGCCGCACCGGTGGTCCCGGTGGTCCAGCCGACGCCGGCCAAGCCTTCGGGCGCGACGAAGGCGCCGGTGCCGGTTCCGGTGAAGCAGGCACCGGCGGTGAAGCAGCCCCCGGCGGCGGCCAAGCAGGCCCCGGCGGCGGCGAAGCCGGGCAACAACGCCCCGGCGAAGCAGCACGGCCCGGCGACCAAGCCGGTGAACGGGAACGGGAATGGCGCCGCGAAGCCGCTGACGCCCGCGGCGAGCAAGCCCAGCTCCTGAAGTCTTGAAGTGCCGTGAAGGCCGCGCTGCCGAGGTCGGTGGCGCGGCCTTTCGGCTGCGCGGGCCCAGTCGGTATCGCACCCTTGCGCCCCAGCGGCAGCCCCTGGGTCGGCGGCGCCTTCCTGCCTGAGCAGCCCCCGATTCCACGCTAGCCGTGGGCACCGACAGTTCCGGCTCCTCCGCACGCCGACGGCCGGGTTTGTCCACAAGCCGTCGTGGTTGTGGACAAGCCCCCCGTCCTGGCTTTGGACAAGCCCGACGGGATCAGCTCAAGTCGGAAGTCAGCCGCGGGTGGTTCGGGGCCAGGGGTTCGCCGCCTCCAGTTGGGCTGCCAGGCCCAGCAGCAACGACTCCCCTCCCGGCCTCGCCACCAGCTGGACCGACGTCGGCAAGCCTGACGTCGACGCCCGGCTCACCGGGACCGAGATCGCCGGGTAGCCCGCCAAGTTCCACAAGCCCGTGAAGCCCGCCAAGCGCAGCGACGGCACCACGTTCGACGCCCACCTGCGCTCGTGCCAGCGGCCCGCTTTCGCCGGCCAGTGGGACAGCGTCGGCGTCATCAGGACGTCGTGGTCCGCGAAGAACTCCTCCGCCCGCGCTACCCAGCGCTGCTTCGTGCGCTCGCGGATGAAGCCCGCCTTCTGGAACAGCTGGCCCAAGCGGACGTGCGTGCGGGTCCGGCGTTGCAGGCGGGAGAAGTTGAAGTCCTGGGCCTGTTCGGCCGGGCCGGCGCACCAGCGGGCCGAGATGCCCAGGAGCGCCGACACGGGGTACTTCGGCGCGCCCGGCGCGACCGTGTGCCCGGCCGCCGCAAGCAGGTCCGCCGCCTGGGTGACTGCCGCGACCAGCTCGCGGGGTACCGGCGAGTGGAGGACCGGCACCGTCGTCGACGTCCCGATGCGCAGCGCGCCGGGTGTAGAGACTGTCGCCAGTGCAGGGTCCGCGGCCAGTACTGACAGCAGGACCGCCGCGTCGGCGACCGTCGTGGCCAGGGGGCCGTGTACCGACATGCCGAACCAGCCGCCCTCGGCCAGCCGGTCCGCGCCCGGCTTCAGGCCTACCAGCCCGCACATCGCCGCCGGGAGGCGGATCGAGCCCAGGCCGTCGGTGCCGTGGGCCAGCGGGACCAGGCCGGACGCCACCGCCGCCGCGCTGCCGCCGGACGAGCCGCCCGCGGCGTACGTCGGCTCCCAGGGGTTGCGGGCGATGCCTTCCGGGGTGTCGCTCATCGGCCAGACGCACAGCTCCGGCACGCGCGTCAGCCCGACGAGCACCGCGCCGGCCGCGCGCAGCCGGGCCGCGATCACGCCGTCTTCGAGAGCCGCTGACGACGGGCCCGCCACCGAACCGTGCGATGCGAACTCGCCGGTGATCGCCGTGACGTCCTTGACCGCGACAGGCACCCCCGCAAGCGGCAGCGACGCCAGATCGGGCCGCGCGGCGACCTCGGCGGCCTCCGCCAGCGCCTCCTCGACGCGCACCCGGCGGAACGCGCCGACCACGCCGTCGGTGGCGGCGATCCGGTCGAGGGCTTCCTTGGTCACCTGTACCGGATCGAGCGTCCCGGCCCGCACCGAGGCCGCGATCTCTGCTGCGGTCGACACCATGATCGCGACCCTAGGCGAAACTCGCTCAGATTGCGCCCGCACGCAGCGCGTAGGCGACGGCGTGGGCGCGGTTGTTGAGCCCGCAGCGGGTCATCAGGCCGTAGAGGACGTTCTTCACGGTCCGCTCGGAATAACACAGCTTCGCGGCGATTTCCTCGGTGCCGAAGCCCTCGGCGACCAGGCGCAGCACGTCGCACTCGCGGGCGGCCAGCCCGGAGAGGGTGAGCCCGTTCGGCTCGAGGACGTCCCGGCGCATGCGCTGGACCTGCGAAAGCAGCGCCCCCTGCAGCCGCGGCGGCAGGTTCGCCGTGCCGTCGCCTGCCGCCATCACCGCCGTGACCAGCTCGGACCCGCCCGTGTCGCGGCGCGGCAGGATCGCCACGACGCCGCTCTCCAGCACCGACATCAGGTCGCTCTCGCGGAAGTGCTCCACGACCAGCACGACGTGCGAGGCCTTGGCCGCCCGGATCTCGCCCAGCACCGCCTCGGTGACGTGCTCCTCCATCACCAGCAGCACGTCGGGCACCAGGTCGGTGATCCGGACGTCCGGATGGGACTCCAGCAGGCTCACCGCGCCGGCGTGCGTGATCGGGTCCGAGGCGAGGACGGTCACTTCGACGGGCTTCATGCCCCGAGCATGACCTGTGGGTCTTCACGCCCTCCCTATTCCGTCTTCACGCCGGCCCGAAGGCCCGTGAAGACGGCTTAAGAACCGGCCTCGTCGTAGCCGCGGGCCAGCTCGCCGAACGCCTCCCGCGCGCGGTCGACGCAGTCCGGCATCCGCTCGGCCGCCCGGGCCCAGTCGCTCTTGGCCCGCAGGTACCGCTCTCGCGCCTCGTCGGTCCAGCCGGCCAGCCCCGGCTCCACAGTGGACTCCAGCTCGGCCAGCAGGTCGCCGAGGCCGCCGGTGATCGACCCCATCCGGTCGAGCACCAGGTCGGCGAGGGTGAAGTCGAACCGCTGGCGGGACACGGTCATGTCCCGCCCGGCCCGCCGGACCGCTGCCGGGGGACCCGGCCGCCGGTGGCCTCCAGCAGCCACGCGAGCCGGGTGAGGATCACGTCGAACTCCTGCTCCCAGTCGTTCATCGCCTGGCCGAAGCGCACCGCGGCCTCGCCGCGCCACGCCGCCTGCAGGGTCGCCATCTCGCTGTTGACGTCGCGGAGCTGGGAGTTCGCGGCCTCGATGGCGGACGCGAAACGCACAGCGGCGCCCTTCATGTCGTCCGTCGGCGCGGCTGAACTCATTCGCGGCTCCTCACGTGTCCGGCACCCGAGGGTGGCCTACCGGGCAGCCGAACGAAACCCCGCCCGGTAGCCGTTGCCCGAATGTCCGCCATCCTTGCCTGCGGGTTCACGACCGCCGCGTATGCTCACCTCAGGCATCCGGCGCGTGACGATACGTCAGCGCACGAAGGGAGACCGATGTCGGCTGCGGACAGCGCCGCACCGAGACTCCGATTGCTGGGTCCCGTACAAGCTTGGCGAGGCGACACCGAGCTCGACCTCGGCTCCGCGCACCGGCGCACGGTCCTCGCCGCACTGGCGATGAACCCCAACCGCACGGTCTCGCGCGAGGAGCTGATCGACGCCGTCTGGGGCGAGGCGCCCCCGCAGAGCGCGCAGGGTTCGATCTACACCTACGTCTCCGGGCTGCGGCGCTCGCTCGAGCCCGGCCGCGCCAAGGGTGCCAAGGGTGAGGGCCCGCAGCTGCTCGCGTCGATCGGGTCCGGCTACTCCCTCTGCCTGGACGCCGAGGCGATCGACGTCCACCACTTCGAGGCCCTGCGCGAGCAGGCCCAGCGCCGGCAGTCCGCCGGCGACCTGCGCGGCGCGCGCGAAACCCTCGACGAGGCCCTGGGCCTCTGGCACGGCGTCCCGCTGTCCGGGCTGCCCGGGCCGTTCGCGGCCGCCCAGCGCGCCCGGCTCGGCGAGGTGCGGCTGGCGACGATCGAACGCCGCGCCGAGATCGTGCTGGAGTCCGGCGGGCACCACGAGCTCGTCGCCGAGCTGACCGCGCTGACCCGCGAGCACCCCTTCCGCGAGACGCTGCGCGGCCTGCTCATGCGCGCGCTGGCCCGGTCCGACCGGCGGACCGAGGCGATCGCGGTGTACGTCGACGTCCGCGACAGGCTGGTCGAGTCGTCGGGCACCGAGCCGGGCCCGGCGCTGCGGCGGCTGTACGAAGAACTGCTGGACAAGCCCGCCGAGCCGCCGGCCCCGAGGCCGGCGCCGCCCGCCCGCGTGACACGGTTCCCGGTCGCGTCACTTCCGGACCGCACGGACGTCTTCGTCGGCCGGGACGCCGAGCTGGCGCTGCTGCGCGAGGCCGTCGCCGACCTGCTCGACGGGACCGGCCGGTCGCTGTGGCTGGAAGGCGAACCGGGCAGCGGCCGGACCGCGCTGCTGGCCGAAGTGCTCGCCACGGCGCAGGAAGCCGACGTGAAGCCCGCTTTCGCCGCCGCCGACGCGCTGGATCAGCGGTTCGCGCTGCGGCCGTTGCTCGACGCGCTGGGCGTGCACCCGCGGGCCACCGACGAGCGCCGCTCGGACCTCGCCGTCCGCCTCTCCGAGCAGCCCGGCGAAGACCCGGTCGACGGCCTGCTCGGCCTCGTCCGCGAGCTGTGCGCGGAGGCGCCGCTGGTGCTCGCGGTCGACGACCTGCAGTGGGCGGACGACTCGACGTTGCGCGTCTGGCGGTACCTGAGCCGGGAGACGCGGGACCTGCCGCTGCTGCTCGTCGGCGCGTGCCGGCCGGTGCCGCGGCTGTCCGCGCTCGACGACCTGCGCGGCGAGCTGGACGCCGACACCACCACCGTGCTCACGCTGCCGCCGCTCGCCGAGAGCGCCACGCTCGAGCTCGCCACCGAGCTGGTGGGCGCGCCGCCGGGGCCCGGGCTGCAGCTGCTGGTGTCGTACGCGGCCGGGAACCCGCGCTACGTCCGCGAAGTCGTCGAGACGCTGCTGGCGCAGTCGATGATCGTGCTCGACGGCGTGCACGCGCACCTGGACGGCAACTCGTGCCAGAACATCCCGTCCCCGCTGGGGTCGCGGATCACGCTGTACCTGAGCTTCCTCTCCAGCGGCACGCGCGACACCCTGCGCTGGGCCGCGCTGCTGGGCCGCGAGTTCTCGTTGTCCGACATCGCGGTCGCCACCGAGCGGCCGCCGACGTCGCTCGTGGGCGCGGTCGACGAGGCGATCACCTCCGGCGTGCTCGTCGAGTCCGGTGACCGGGTGGCGTTCCGGCACCCGTTGCTGCGCCGCGTGCTCTACGAAAAGACCCCCGCGGCGATGCGCGTCGCGTTGCACCGGCAGCTGGCCGAGGCCTTCGCGACGGCGGGCGCGCCCGCGGACCGCGTCGCCGAGCAGCTCGCCGCGGCGCCGGCCCAGGTCGACCCGTGGGTCGTCGGCTGGCTGCTGGAGAACATCGGCACGGTCGCGACCGAAACCCCGCGCGTCGCCGTAGATCTGCTGCGTCACGCCGTCACGCAGGGGGCGCTGCAGCAGGAAGCGCGGGAGACGCTCACCGCGACGCTGGCCCGGCTGCTGTTCTGGCTCGGGCGCGAACCCGAGGCCGAAGCGCGCTCGGTCGTCGCGCGGACGTCCGACAGCAGGCGCGCGGCCGAGATGCGCTGGATCCTGGCCTACATCTACTACCGCCGCGGCGACTTCGCCGAGGCGACGGCCGAGGTGAAGCGGACCCTCGACGACGTGGACGTCCCGGAGATGTGGCGCGGGCGGCACGAGTCGCTGCTGACCACGCTGGAACGGCTGGGCGACGACCCTGGCGCGGTGCTGGTGCCCGCCGGGCTGCACCCGCTGGACGACGCGGCGCTGTCCGTGCCGAACCTCGACAGCCTCGACGAAGCCGCCGAGCCGCTCGACGCCGCCCGCCGGCTCGCCGCGACCCGCGCGGTGCCGGGCGAGATGCACCTGGCCGGCGCGGTGCACTACTACTGGCTCGGCCGCTGGCCGGAGGCGCTGGCCGAGCTGGACGCGGTGATCCGCGACGGCGCGGAAACCGCTTCCTACGTGTTGCGCAGCCCGGGTTCGGCGCTGCTCGTGCACGGCGTCGGCGCGCTGATCGCCGGGCACCGCGGTGAGCCGGGGCAGGCCCGGACGCACCTCGAAGCGGCCAGCCGGCAGCAGTTCCCGAAGGGTCTCGAACCCGACGGCGGCGACTTCCTGCTCGCGGCGCGGTCGCTGCTGGCCGAGCAAGACGGCCGGCCCGAAGAAGCCTTGGCGGCGCTGCTGCCGCTGCTGGAGGAGAACTACCCGCCGGCCGCGCGGCACCAGTGGCTGCCCGACCTCGTCCGGCTCGCCGGACAGCTCGGCGACCAGCAGCACGCGCACCAGGCGTTGCGGCTGCTCGAACCCGAGGGCGACGTCCCGCCCGCGCACGCGGCCGCGGCCGCGCACTGCCGGGGCTTGGTGACGGGCGACCCGGAACCGGTCCTGACGGCGGCGGAGCACTACCGCGCGGCGGGCCGGCTGCTCAAGCAGGCCAAGGCGACCGAGGACGCGGCGATCCTGCTGGCCGAGTCGGACCGCCTGGACGACGCCCGCACGGCGTTCCGCGCCGCGCTGACGATCTACACGGGCATCGGCGCGGTCTGGGACGTCCGGCGCGCGGAGGCCCGGATGCAGCCGTTCGGGATCCGGCGGGCCAACTCGGTCCGCTCCCGTGCCGCCGGCGAGTGACAACGACGTCATCGATGTCCCGCCAGGCGTGATCAGCACGCCGGCACGCGTGATTGCGGAGCCGACACGCGTGATTGAAGGGTCGACACGGGCGTTCGCCGTGTCGACCTTCCAGACACGCGTGTCGACTCGCCAATCACGCGTGTCGACCCTTCCGTCACGGGGCGGTCAGGGCCCTGGCCTGGGCCGTCCACCAGGGCATACGCCGGTGGCGACCGCTCGCGGCTTTCCGGCCGCCGGGGCGTGATCACGGGCTTGCCAGGTCAGTAAGCTCCCCGGAGTAGGTCAACCCGATCGGGTGTTGCCACGTCGGTAAAGTCGACGGAGAAGTCGGTACCGAGAACGGAACGACATGCCAGGGGATGCGGACACCGGTCTGCGAGTGGGCGTGCTCGGCCCGCTGCGGGCCTGGCGCGGGACGGCCGAGATCGGCCTCGGCCCCGCTCGTCAGCGCGCGATCTTCGCCGTGCTCGCGGTCAACGCCGGCCGTCCCGTCCCGCGTGCCGAGCTGATCGCCGGCGTCTGGGGCGATTCCGCGCCCGCGAGCGTCGAAGGCAGCGTCCACACCTACGTCTCCGGCCTGCGCCGGGCACTGGAACCGGACCGCTCGCGCTGGTCGGCGTCGAGCGTCCTGGTGTCGGAAACGGCCGGGTACTCCCTGCTGCTCGACGACGACGCGCTCGACGCGGCCGTGTTCGAGCGTCACCGCGAACGCGCGCAGCGGCACCTCGAGCAGGGCGACCCGCGGGCCGCCGTCACCGAACTGGACGCGGCCTTGGCGCTCTGGCAGGGCGAAGCGCTCTCCGGTGTCCCGGGCGGGTTCGCCGAGCGGCACCGCGAATACCTCGCCGAGCTGCGGCTGGCCACGCTGGAACAGCGGGCCGAGGCCCTGCTCGCGCTCGGCGGCCACCTCGACCTGGCGCCCGAGCTGGCCGTGCTGGCCGGGGAGAACCCGCTGCGGGAGTCCCTGCGCGAGTCGCTCATGCTCGCCCTCTACCGCAGCGGCCGCCACGGTGACGCCCTCGACGTCTTCCGCGACGCCCGCACGACGTTGATCGGCGAGCTGGGCGTCGAGCCCGGGCCGGCGTTGCAGCGGCTCCAGCAGCAGATCCTCGCCCAGGACCCGGCCCTCGACGCGCCCGCGGTGGTCGCGCCGCCCGCGCCCGTTCCGGCGCCGCGGCACCGGCTTTTCGGCCGGGAGACAGAAACCGCACGGCTCGCGGAGCTCGTCACCGACGTCCGGGCCGGCCGCGGCCGCGCCGTCTGGATCGAGGGCGAAGCCGGGATCGGCAAGTCCGAGCTGCTCGCCGACTCGCTGACCGGCGGCCCGGGTTTCCAGCTGCTGTGGGCGGCCGCCGACGAGCTGAGCACCCGGTTCCCGCTGCAGGTCATGATGGAGTGCCTGGAGATCGACGCGCACTCCCCCGACCCGCGGCGCGCGCGGGTGGCGAAGGAGCTTGCGGGCGAGGGCCCGGTGCGGCGCAGCTGGGGCCCGGCCGACCCGGTGCTCGGCGCCGTCGACCGGCTGCTGGTCCTGGTCGACGAGCTCTGCGCGCAGACGCCGCAGGTGCTGGTGGTCGACGACCTGCAGTGGGCCGACGAGGCGTCCGTGCTGGTCTGGCACCGGCTCTGCGCGGCGACGCGGCAGCTCCCCCTGCTGCTGGTGGCCGCGACCCGGCCGGCGCCGGACCGCGCCGAGCTCGCCCAGCTGCGCCGCGGCGTCCAGGCGCGCGACGGCGTGGTGCTCGACCTCACGCCGTTGAGCGGCGACGACGTCGGCCGCCTCATCGAGGACCAGATCGGCGCGGTACCCGGGCCCGGCCTGCGTGAGCTGGCCGCCCGTGGTGCGGGAAACCCGTTGTACGTCAAGGAGATGGTCGACGTCCTGCTGCGCGCCGGCGCGGTCGAGGTGACCGGCGGCGAGGCCGACGTCGACGATCCCGAGGAGTTCGAGGCACCGCGGTCGCTGGTCGCCGCGGTCGACCGGCGGCTCGACTTCCTGCCCGCGCGGACGCAGGAGGTGCTGCGCTGGGGCGCGTTGCTGGGCATGGAGTTCGCCGTCGGGGACATCGCCGCGGTGCTCGGCTCCCGGCCGTCGGACCTGCTGGAGCCGCTGGAAGAAGCCGTCGCGGCGAACGTGCTCATCGACACCGGCACGCAGCTCGCGTTCCGGCACCCCTTGCTGCGGCAGGCGTTGTACAACCGGCTGCTGCCCGGGACGCGCGCGGCGCTGCACCGGCAGGCGGCCGAGGCGCTGGCCCGGATCGGCGCCCCGGTCAAGCGGGTCGCCGAGCAGCTGGTGGCCGCACCGGCCACAGTGGACGAATGGGTGCTCGACTGGCTGGCCGGGCACCACGCGGCCGTCTCGAACCGGGCGCCGCTGATCGCCGTCGAGCTGCTCGAACGCGCGCTGGCCGACGGCGCGAGCGACGACCCACGCCGGGAGGTCCTGCTCGTCGCGCTGGTCAAGGTGCTGTTCCGGCTGGAGCGCAACCCGGAATCCCTGGCGCAGCAAGCACTCGAGGTCGCCACCGAGCCCGACGCCGTCGAGGAGATGCGGCACGTGCTCGCGGCCCTGCGGCACCGCCGCGGCGACACCGACGGCGCGGTCGCGACGCTCGGCGCGTCGGCCGACGACCCGGCCGTTCCGGAGCTCTGGCGCGTCCGGCACCGGCAGCTGCTGGCGAACTTCCGCCGCGGCGATCTGTCCGATTTGGACACAGCGGAGAAGGCGGCGCGCGAGACGAAGGAGCAGGCCGGCGGCGACCGCTACCTCACCGCGCACGCGCTGCAGTCGTTGTGGCTGGTGGACTCGGTGCGCCGCGAGCACGACAGCGCGCTCGAGCACATCGACGCGGCGATCGAGGCCGTCGGCGACGAGCACGAGCTGGCCGACCTGCACCTCGACCTGCTCGACAACCGCGTCTTCACGCTGCAGAACCTCGACCGGCTCGCCGAGGCGGGCGAAGCGCTGCGCACGGCGGGCGACGTCGCGGCGCGGCACGCGATGCCGGTCGGGCTGCAGGTTTCCGTCGCGGTGCACCGGTACTGGGACGGGAGCTGGGACGAGGCGCTGGTCGAGCTGGACACGGTCACCGAGGACGGCCCGGCGATCACGTTCTACGGCCTGCGCGAACCCGGCCCGGCGGCGTTGCTCCTGCACGGCGTCGCGGCGCTGATCGCGGGAAGGCGCGACGACCGCGCGCAGGCGGCAGCGCACCTGGACGCGGCGGAGGAATACGCCCCGGCGACCGGCGCCGAGCGCGAGAGCTTCGACTTCCTGCTGGTCGCCGACGCCCTCGCGGCCGAGCAGCGCGGCGACCGGGTGCGGGCGCTGCAGATCCTCGAGCCGATCCTGAACCCGACGTACGCGCAGATGATGCTGCGCCACCAGTGGCTCCCGGCCTTCGTCCGGCTGGCGATGGAGCAGGACGACCGCGACCGCGCGGTGCGGGCGCTGGACGTCTGCGACGAGGAGGCGGCGAAGGAACGCCGGCCGGCGCGGGCGCTCGCCGCGGCGTCGTGGTGCCGCGGCCTGATCGAGGAGGACCCGAGCCCGGTGCTCGACACGGCGGAGCACTTCCGTTCGGTCGGCCGCCGCCCGGAACTGGCGTCGGCGCTGGAGGACGCGGCCGTGCTGCTGGCTCGCGCGGGCCGGCTGGACGCGGCCCAGGCGGCGTACGAGGAGGCGGCCGAGCTGTACACGGCGTTGTCGGCCCGCTGGGACCTGCGCCGCGCGGAGACGCGCCTGCGCCGCCTGGGCGTCCGCCGCGGGGCGCTGTTCTCACCGATCCGCCCGGGCCACGGCTGGGAGTCCCTCACGCCGATCGAGGTCCGCATCGCCAGCCTGGTCGCGGAGGGCCGCTCGAACCCGGACATCGCGGCGGAGCTGTCGCTGCCCCGCCGGACAGTGCAGGCCCACGTGGCTCGGTTGCTGGGCAAGCTGGAGACGCCGTCGCGGTCTGGGGTGGCGGACGCTTTCCGCCGGCGTTCCTGAGTCTGCCGCGGCTTGTCGTGAGTGTTTAGGGCGGTTCTAACCGCCCTAAACACTCACGACAAGTCTGGCAGAGCGTTGGCCGTGGCGATCCGCCCCAGGAAGTGCCCGGAGTCCTTGACCGTCCGGACCTGCGTTTCGAAGTCGACGTGGACCAGGCCGAAGCGTTGTGAGTAGCCCATCGCCCACTCGAAGTTGTCCAGCAGGGACCACGCGAAGTAGCCGCGCACGTCCGCGCCACCAACGATCGCGGCGTGGACCGCGCGGACGTGGGAGTCGAGGTACGCGACGCGGGCAGCGTCGTGGACCCGGCCGTCGACGACTTTGTCCACAAAGGACGCGCCGTTCTCCGCCACCACCAGCGGCAGCCCGCCGGAGCGGGTGGAAATCCAGCTCAGCAGGGAAGTCAGCGTCTCGGGTGACTGCTCCCAGCCGAACGCCGTCAGCGGCGGACGAGCCGGGAGCACGTCCAGGCCTCGCAGCCCCGGCAACGGGCAGTTGCTGGGCGCCGACGGGTCCGCGAGCGGCGTCACTCGCGCCGGGGCGTAGTAGTTGACCCCGAGCCAGTCGACGGCCGCCGCGATGGTGTCCGTGTCGCCGTCCCGGACCGCCGCGGCGAAGCGGCCGCCGTGGTGCGCGACGTCCGCCACGACGTCCGCGGGGTAGCCCTTGCCCAGCACCGGGTCCAGGAAGAACCGGTTGTGGATGCCGTCGAACTTCCGCGCCGCTTCGACGTGGGCCGGTGACGAGCCGTCCGCGATGGCCGGGGCGAAGTTCAGCGCCAGCGAGAACTCGTGGCCCGGCCGCGCCTGCTCCGTCAACGCGCGGGTCGCCAGGCCGTGGCCGAGCAGCAGGTGGTGCGCCGCGACCAACGCCGTGTCGTGGTCCTGGACGCCCGGCGCGTGCACGCCGCTGCCGTAACCCAGGAAGGCCGCGCAGAACGGCTCGTTGATCGTCGTCCACTGGTCGACGCGGTCGCCGAGCGCGTCGTGGACCACCGCCGCGTACTCCGCGAACCGGAACGCCGTGTCGCGCGACGGCCAGCCGCCCGCGTCCTCCAGCGCCTGCGGCAGGTCCCAGTGGTAGAGCGTCAGCACCGGCGTGACGTCGCGGCTCAGCAGCTCGTCGACCAGCCGGTCGTAGAACGCCAGACCGGCAGCCGACGTCGTCACTCCGTCGGGCATGATCCGCGGCCACGCCACCGAGAAGCGGTACGCCCCGAGGCCCAGGCCGGCCAGCAGGCCGACGTCCTCGGGGTAGCGGTGGTAGTGGTCGCAGGCGACCTCGCCGGACGCGCCGTCGAGGACCTTGCCCTCGGTGGCCGCGAAGGTGTCCCAGATGGACGGTCCGCGGCCGCCTTCGGTGACGCCGCCCTCGACCTGGTAGGACGCGGTCGCCGCGCCCCACCGGAAACCCGCCGGAAACTCCGTCACACTGGCGCCCCTCTCAGGATCCCCCGGACGACGTACCGGCCGAGCAGCAGGAACGCCACGATGACGGGCAGCACGCCCACGGTCGCCCCGGTCAGCATCAGCGCGTAGTCGGTGTAGTACCCGCTGGCCAGCTGCGACAGCGCGACCTGCACGGTCGGTGTCTCGTTGGGGTCGAGTACCACCAGCGGCCAGAAGTAGTCGTTCCACGTCGCCATGAACGTCAGCATCGCGAGCACCGCGGCCTGCGGGCGCAATGACGGCACCGCGACGTGCCAGTAGGTGCGCAGGATCGAGCAGCCGTCGACGGTCGCCGCGTCGACGAGGTCGGCGCTGATCGCGTTCTCGCAGGCCTGCCGCATCCAGAACACGCTGAACGCGCTGACCAGCCCGGGCACGATCACCGCTTCGAGCCGGCCGTACCAGCCGAGGTCGCCGACGACGAGGTAGAGCGGGATCACGCCGAGCTGTGCCGGCACCATCGCCGAGCCGACGACGAGCAGGAACAGCGTGTTGCGGCCGGGGAACCGCAGCCGCGCGAAGGCGAACCCGGCCAGGCTGGCCAGAACAACGTTCGACACCATCACCGTGCCCGAGACGATCAGCGAGTTGCCGATCGCGAGCCAGAAGTCGACGGTGTCGAAGACCCGGCGCACGTTCTCGAAGAGGTGCCCGCCCGGCAGGAGCAGCGGCGACGTCTCCCCGATCGCCGAGTTGTCCCTTGTGGACACCACGAACGACCAGTACAGCGGGAACATGGACGCGCCGAGCACGCCGATCAGCAGGGCGTAGACCCAGGCGCCCGGCCGCCGCCGGGCCGTCACGCCGACCTCACGAACCGGCGCACCAGCCGGTAGTTGACCAGCGCGAACAGCACGCAGACGACGAACAGCACCCAGGTCAGCGCGGCCGCGTAACCGGCGTCGAAGTGCGTGAAGCCCTTCTCGTACAAGTACATCGTCACCGTCTGGAACTGGCGGTCGTTGCCGCCGGTACCGCCGGAGCCGCCGGAGTCGAACAGCTGCGGCTCGGCGAACAGCTGCAGGCCGTTGACGGTGCCGGCGATGGCGGTGAAGGCGAGCGCGGGCCGGATGCCCGGCACGGTGATCGACCAGAACGTCCGCCAGCGCGACGCGCCGTCGAGCGCGGCGGCCTCGTACAGGTCCGCGGGCACGGCCTGCATCGCCGACAGGTAGATCAGCGCGTTGTAGCCGGTCCAGCGCCACAGCACCATCGACGCCACCGCGACGTGCGACGACCAGGTGCTCGCCTGCCAGTTGACCGGGGCGACGCCGAACCAGCCGAGGACCTCGTTGACGACGCCGTAGTCGCGGCTGAACAGCTGCCCGAACACGAGCCCCACGGCGACCACCGACACGACGTTCGGCAGCAGGATCCCGGTGCGCCACCAGGTCGCGGCCCGCAGCGGCCGGTCGAGCAGCGCCGCGATCCCCAGCGCCAGCAGGAACTCCGGGACGGCGGCGAGCACGAAGATGCCGACCGTGTTGGCCAGCGCGTTGTAGAAGCGAGGGTCGGTGAGCAGCTCGCCGTAGTTGGCGAGCCCGAGGTAGCCCTGGTCGCCGTCGAGCAGGTTCCAGTCGTGCAGCGACACCCAGATCGTGTAGAGCAGCGGGAACGCGCCGAAGACGACGAACAGCCCGAAGAAGGGCGCGATGAGCAGCAACGGCGTGACCTTGCGGTCGAAACGGGCGAGCCGGTGCTGCACGCGGAGCTACTTCAGTGCTGCTTGAGCCTGCTGGACGGCGTCCGCCCAGGCCTGGTCGACGTTCTCGGTCCTGTCCTCGATCCGCCCGAGCGCGCGGCCGAACTCCGGCCGGACGTCGGCGTCGTGCAGGCCCCGGTAGTTGGGCCGCAGGGAGTCGGCCGACGCGGCGAAGATCTTGCCGGTCGGCGCGTCGTCGAAGTACGGGTCGGTGTGCGCGACGACCTGCGGGTCCTTGTAGACGGCGGGTTCGCTGGGCAGGATGCCGTCGGAGAGGAACAGCTTCTTCTGCTGCTCCGGCGCGGTCAGCCAGCGGGCCAGGTCGTACGCCTGCTGCGGGTGCTCGCTCTGCTTCGGCACGGTCAGGAACGAGCCGCCCTGGTTGCCGCTGGCGCCGGGCACGGTGGTGACGTCCCACTTGCCCTTGTTGCCGTCGCCGCCGGCCTGCTTGATCTGGCTGAGCATCCACGCGGGACACGCGATCGTGGCGAACGAGCCCTGCTTGATGGCCACGTTCCAGGCCTGGGTGAACGTCGTCGCGGCGGCCGTCTGGCCCTTCGCGGCGATGCCGCCCGAGAGGAAGAAGGCGTTGCGCACGGTCGGGTTCGTGCCGCCGATGTAGGAGTCGTCCTTCGCCGCGAAGTAGTTCTCCGGCGCCTGGTTCAGCATCGCCGTGTAGACGGTGCCCGCGGAGTCCGCGAACTTGACGTCGGGGGTCTTGTCGGTGAACCGCTGCGCGGTCGCGGCGTAGGCGGTCCAGTCGGGCATCAGCCTCGCGACCGCGTCCCGGTCCGTCGGCAGCCCGGCCGCCTGGAACAGGTCACGCCGGTAGCAGAGGGCGAGGCTGCCCATGTCGGTGCCGAGGCCCAGGACGTAGTCGCCGTCCGTCCCCTGCGCCCACTTCCATGGCGCCCACTGGTTCTGCAGGTCCCGCGCGCCGAACTGGGCGAGGTCGGCGAACTTGTCCTTCGCCTTCCGGTACTGCGGGATGTACTGCTCTTCGATCGCGACGACGTCGGCGGCCCCGTGGCCGGTGGCGAGCTGGGTCGCGAGACCCTTGTGGTGGGTGTCGAAGTCGGTGACGCGGTTCTGCACCTCGACGTCCGGGTGCAGCTTCTCGTACTCCGCGATCAGCGGCGCGTAGCCGAACTCACCGAAGGTCGCGATGGTGAGCTTGGTCTTGCCCCCGGCGTCGCTCGGGCTGCAGGCGGCGAGCAGGGCCAGCGCGGCAGCCGCCGCGGCGGTCCGGCGGACGATCGTTCCCACGTGCGTGAGCTTCCCTCAGATCACACCCGCGCGCACGGCGTACGCGACCGCGTGCGGCCGGTTGCGCAAGTTGAGCCGGTTGGTCATGGCGTAGATGACGTTCTTCACGGTCCGCTCGGAGTAGCACAGCTTGCCCGCGATCTCGGCAGTGTCCCAGCCTTCCGCCATCAAGCGAAGCACATCCACCTCGCGCGGCGTCAGCGACGCCCCGGCACCTTCGTGGGCCAGCGCCTCGACCTGGTCGCGCAGCGACGTCGTCCGGCCCCGCGCGGCGGCGAGCACGCTGTCGGTGACGCGGTCGAGCGCGGTCCGCGGCAGCACGGCGGAGACGTGGCAGTCGGCGAGCAGGCTCAGGTGCGCCGGGTCGACGTGCCCGGCGACCAGCACGATCGCGGCCGGCGACTCGGCGGCCGCGGCGCGCAGCGCGGCGATGACGTCCCGGTCGACCTGGTTCGCGGCGAACACCAGCACGGCGGCCTCACCACGGCGGGCTCGCGGCACGACCAGCAGCTCGGGACGGGATCGCAGGTGGTTGATCAGCCCGGTCAGGGCGATCGGGTCGGACGCCCACGCCGCCACGCGCACCTGGTCCATCGTGCCTCCTGGTAACCGTCATCGATTTTCTTGACGCCGCCCAGTCTGGTGAGACCGCCTTCACGAATTCTCTAACGGCGTAGTGCCGCTTCTTCAGAGTCTTCTTCACGGCCCTCTTCACGGTCCTTCACACGGCGAAGAAGGGGCGTCGACTACCGTCGTGGGGCCCGCCGACGAGTGAAGGGACCGATGAACCGCCGAAGTCTGGCTGCCCTGGGGGTGGCCCTGTGCGTCGTGGTCGTGAGTCTGCTGGTCATCGGCCTGCAACCGCGGATCGTGTCCGGTTTGGCGATCCCGCGGACGCCGCCTTCCGCGGCTCCGCCCGCACCCGCCGCGACCTCCGCACCCGCGCCGACCTCGGGTCTCGCGCGTCCCGGCGACTGCGCGTCGCTGGTGAAGAGCCTCGACGTCCGCCGGCAGGTCGCGCAGATGGTCGTCGTCGGCGTGACCGGGGACAACCCGGCCTCGACGGTCGCGCTGGTGCGCGAAAACCAGGTCGGCGGGATCTTCATCGGGGGTAACGCAACAGCGTTGTTGAAAGATCACTCACTTGACGCGGTGCAGGGCGTCGCGAAGCTCCCGGTGGCCGTTTCGGTCGACGAAGAGGGCGGCCGCGTCCAGCGCATCGACGATCTCGACGGCGACATGCCGTCCGCGCGCGAGCTGGCGAAGACGAAGACGCCGGAGCAGGTCCGCGGCATCGCCGCCGAACGCGGCCGTCAGCTCAAGGCCCGCGGCGTCACGGTGGACTTCGCGCCCGACACCGACGTCACGGACGCCCCGGACGACGACGTGATCGGCGACCGGTCCTTCAGCCCCGACCCGGCCCGCGTGAAGACGTACGCCACGGCGTTCGCCGCGGGCTTGCGCGACGCGGGTGTCCAGCCGGTGCTGAAGCACTTCCCCGGCCACGGCCACGGCTCGGGCGACTCCCACAAGGGCACCGTCGTCACGCCGCCGCTCGCGCAGCTGCGCACCGTCGACCTCGCGCCCTACCGGAACATCGCCGACTACGGCCCGGTCGCCGTGATGGTCGGCCACCTCGACGTGCCGGACTTGACGAACGGCGTCCCGGCGTCACTTTCGCCGCCCGCGTACCAGTTGCTGCGCGGCGAATTCCGCTTCACCGGGCCGATCCTGACCGACGACCTCGGCGCGATGAAGGCCATCACGGCGCAGTATTCGTTGCCGGACGCCGTCCTGAAGGCCCTGGAGGCCGGCGCGGACCAGGCGTTGTGGTCCTCCGGCGGCCGGATCGGCGAGGTGCTGGACCGGCTGGAGAAAGCTGTCGCATCGGGCGAGCTGCCGAAGACGCGCGTCCAGCAGTCGGTGACGCGGGTGCTGCGCGGCAAGGGTGTCTGCGGCTGAGCCGGATCCTCCCTAGACTCCTTCGCGGCACCTACAGCAAGGAGTGACATGTCCGATCCCGGCGGTACTTTCCTTCTCGGCGGCGAACTTTCCGTGACCCGGATGGGCTACGGCGCGATGCAGCTGGCCGGCCCCGGCGTGTGGGGACCGCCGAAGGACCACGACACCGCGGTCGCCGTGCTGCGCGAGGCCGTCGAAGCGGGTGTCACGCACATCGACACCAGCGACTACTACGGCCCGCACACCGTGAACGCCGTGATCAAGGAAGCCCTGCACCCGTACCCCGAAGCCGTCCACCTGGTCACGAAGGTCGGCGCGCGCCGCAGCGAGGACAAGGGGTGGCCGGCCGCGCTGTCGGCCGGCGAGCTGACCCAGGCGGTGCACGACAACCTGCGGAACCTGGGCCTCGACGCGCTCGACGTCGTCAACCTGCGGCTGAGCGACGCTACCGGCGGCTACCCCGTGGCGATGTCGCTGGCCGAGCCGTTCGGGGTGCTCGCGGACCTGCAGGAGAAGGGGCTGATCCGGCACCTCGGCGTCAGCCACGTGACCGCGGAGCAGCTCGACGAGGCCAAGGCGATCGCGCCGGTCGTGTGCGTCCAGAACCAGTACAACCTGGCGCACCGCGAAAACGACCCGCTCGTGGACAAGTGCGCCGCCGAAGGGATCGCCTTCGTGCCGTACTTCCCGCTCGGCGGCTTCAGCCCGCTGCAGTCGGGGCTGCTCGACGACTGCGCCGCCCGCCTCGGCGTGACGCCGATGCAGGTCGCGCTCGCGTGGCTGCTGCAGCGGTCGCCGTCGATGCTGCTGATCCCGGGCACGTCGTCGCCGGAGCACCTGCGCGAGAACCTCGCGGCCGCGGACCTGGAGCTGCCGGCGGACGTGCTCGCCGACCTCGACCGGATCGGAGCCGTCTGATGGCGGAGTGGGGCGACCTGGTCGCGTACATCAGGCAGGCCTACCGGGTGGTGCGCGACGAGCCCGACGAGATCCGCATCCGGCTGATCTTCGGCGACGAGCCGGACACCGAGAACCGCGCCCAGATCATGGTGATCGCCCGGGAGATCCTGGACCAGCGCGAGGACTGGGTGCAGATCGCGACGCCGTTCGCCCGGCACGACGAGGTCGACCTCCTCTCGGTGCTCACCGAAGTCGGCGAGTCGACCATCGTCGGCGGGGTCGCGGTGATGGGCGACCACATCGTGCTGCGGCACTCACTGCCCTTGATCAACCTGGACATCAACGAGTTCATCGACCCGCTGGAACTCGTCGCGGGCGCGGCCGAGCTGCTGGAGCAGCAGTTCACCGGACGGGACGACTACTAAGCATCGGTGCAACGGCGACCGCGGCCGCCACGGTGAGCCCGGCCGCGAGGCCGAGCGCCGCGGTCGCCGTCCCGCTGCTCAGGTAGAGCCCGCCCAGCAACGCGACGCCGAGCGTGCCGCCCAGCTGCTGCACGGCGTTGAGCAACCCGGCGGCCGAGCCCGTCTCGTGCGGCCGGACGCGGTGCAGCGCGGTGCTGAAGAACGGCACGGTGAACGTCCCCATCCCCAAGCCGCACAACGCCATCGCGCCGAGCAGCGGCCACGGGTAACCACCGAGGGCGAGGAGCAGCCCGGCCAGCAGCAGCGCCAGCCCGATGTACATCACGCGCGCGCCGAACCTCGGCACCAGCCACGTCCCGGCGAACCACGACGACACGGCGAGCCCGGCCGACAGCGGCAACAGCGTCAGCCCGGCGGTGCGGACGTCCACGCCGAGCCCGAGCTGCAGCTGCATCGGCACCACCTGCATCAGCCCGGTCATCACGGCGAAGAACAACAGCGACCCGGCGAGCGCGGCCGGGAAACCGCGGTGGGCGAACAGGCTCGGCTCGACCAGCGGCGCGCGCGTCCGGCGCTGGTGGAAGCCGAACGCCACGAGGATCACGGCCCCGGCGGCCAGCAACGGCGTCGCGCCGGGCTGGATCAGCGGGTACACCAGCAGTCCGGTGCCCGCGACGACGAGCACGGTGCCGGCGACGTCGAGCTTCGGCCGCGTCTCGGCGCGGTCCTCCCGGAGGAGCCTCGCCGCGACCAGCACCGCGAGGCCGAGCGGGACGTTGACGAGGAACACCGCCCGCCACGACACCGCCTGCGTCAGCAGGCCGCCGAGCAGCGGGCCGGAGACGGCGGACAGGCCCATCACCGGGCCGATGGTGCCGAGGGCCTTCGCGAGTTGGTCGCCGTCGAAGAGCGCGCGGATCAGGCCGACGGTCTGCGGGATGATCAACGCCGCCGCCGCGCCCTGCACCGCGCGGGCGCCGATCAGGAAGCCCGCTCCGGGAGCGGCCGCGCAGGCGAGGGAGGCGAGCACGAAGGCCGTCACGCCGAGCTTGAAGACCTTGGCGCGGCCGAGGACGTCGCCGAGGCGGCCGCCGGTGATCAGGAAGACCGCGAACGGCAGGGTGTAGGCCGCGCTGAACCACGGGACGTCGGCGGCGGGGCCGGGCAGGTGCGCGTGGATCACCGGGCCGGCGACCTGGACGATCGTGGCGTCGAGCAGGTTCATCGCCTCGGCGGTGAGCAGCACGGCGAGCGCGGCCCAGCGGGTCTTGGTCAGCATGGGGCCCACTGTGCAGTTCGGGCGTCGATTGGTTCCAGGTACTGCTCCGACTTGGCTGATTTCTGCCACCGGGTGCGCTTGACTGAGAAATATGACCACCGCCTTGGATGAGGTCGACTACGCCCTCGTGCACGCGCTGCAGCTCGACGGCCGGGCGCCGTTCACGAAGATCGGCGACGTCCTCGGGGTGTCGGCGCAGACCGTCGCGCGGCGCTACCGCCGTCTCCGCGCGGAGGCGGCGCTGCGGGTGGTCGGCCTGCCGGACCCGCACCGCGCCGGGCACGCCGAGTGGATGGTCCGGCTGACGGCGACCCCGCACACCGCGCAGGACCTCGCCCACCAGCTCGCGCGGCGCGCCGACACGGCGTGGATCAAGCTGATGTCCGGGAGCACGGAGATCTGCGTGAACGTCCAGACCCCGGTGGGCGCGCACGCGCTGCTGCTGCGCGACATCCCGCGCACGGCGAGCATCACGGCGGTGTCGGCGCACCAGGTCCTGCACCGCTACTTCGGCGGCCCGACGGCGTGGTCGGGCCGGACGGCCACGTTGTCCCCGGCCCAGATCGAGGCGCTGACGCCGGCCCACGCGGGCGACGGCAAGCCGTTGACGCCCGACGACGACGCCCTGATGGCCGCGTTGCAGCACGACGGCCGGACGGGCCTGGCCGAGCTGGCCACGGCCACGGGCTGGTCCCCCGCGACGGTCGCCCGCCGCCTGGCGGACCTCCAGGCCGGCGGCACGATGTTCTTCGACCTGGAGATCAGCCCCACGGTCCTCGGCGCGACGACGCAGGCGCTGCTGTGGATGTCGGTGGCGCCGGCGCACGTCGAGCGCGTCGGGAAGGCGCTGGCGACCCACCCGGAACTGGCGGTGGTCCTGGCCACGACGGGCCCGGCGAACCTGGTGGCCCACGCACTGTGCCCCGACGCGGCGGCGTTGCACCGGTACCTGACCGAACGCCTGGGCTCACTGGAGGAGATCCGGACCCTGGAGACGGCACCGGTGCTGCGCACCCTCAAGGCCGCCGCGACCCGCTGACCCGCACTTCCGAAGTCCGTGAATGCCACATTGAGGGACACTAGGTCCCTCAATGTGGCATTCACGGACTTTGACCTGACCCGCGCGTCAGGCGGGTCTGCGGGCCAGCACCCTCCCCTGCGGCACCCGCGCCGCCGGGTTGCGGACCACCTTGGTCAGGATCTCGAAGCCCGCGCCGCTCAGCAGGTCGCTGACCTCGTCCACCGGCAGCCAGTAGACGTCCAGCGAAAACCCTTCGTGCCCGTACCCGCGCGACAGGTGGTGACGCCGGTCGCCGACGTGAAACCCCAGCTGCAGGTGCCCGCCCGGGCGCACCACCCGGAACAGCTCCGACGCCACCACCGGGAGCCGCGACGGCGGGGTGTGGATGATCGAATACCACGCCACCGCCCCGGCGAGACCGCCGTCCGGGAGATCGAGTTCCAGCAGCGAGCCCTCGGAAAACCGCAGCTCCGGGTAGTTGCGGCGGGCGACCGCGAGCATTTCCGGCGTCAGGTCGATGCCGGAGACGTCGACGCCGAGCGACGCCAGGTACGCCGTCACCAGGCCCGTGCCGCAGCCGAGGTCGGCGACCGGGCCGCCGCGGACCAGGTCGGCGAACGCGGCCAGCAGCGCGCGGTCCTCGATGTCGTCGCGCACCGGTGGCACGAACTCGCCGTAGTTCTCGGCGACAATGGCGTAGGTGGCCCGGGTCGGGCTCAGGAACTGGTCATCGGTCACGTCCGCAAGCTAGCGGCGGGCACCGACAGTTTCCGACGAGTGTCCTAAGTGGACTTCCCCAGGCTGTCCAGCATGATGCGGACGGACTCGAACTCCCGGACCTCCTGGCGGCAGTCCGGGCACGACGCCAGGTGCCGCTCGACCCGCGCCGTCTCGGCGTCGTCGAGCAGGCCCAGGCTGTAGGCCCCGAGGTCGGTCCGGTCGTACCGGCCCATCGATCGTGTCTCCGTTTCCGCGTCCCGCAAGGGAACACCCGCACCCCACCAGACCTCTCCAGCGTCCTGGGACGTACGGCCGATCGGGGACGTTCCCCGGATTTCCACCCGATCGGCCGACAACTGGGGTCGGAGTTCCGCCCATGTGAGTGACGCGGGTCGTCACGCATCCCACCCGCTCGAACACGGAAAGCTTTCTCGCGACCAATTTCGCCGTTCGGCGTCATGGCTCCCGCACTCGGTCGTCGAACCCGCGTCAGGCCGGCATTTCCCGGCCTCGACCTGGGTACTCAGCGAGCCGAAACGAGGAAAGCGATGACCGTACGAAGCCACCGGGCGGACAACGTCGTCGACGAGGTCGGGGTGTGGCTGACCGGGGAGTTCGGCGCACGGCTCCCGGTCACGGAGATCGACCGCGTCATCCACGTGACGCGGATCGACCTCGAGAGCTGCATCGCGCCGGAGGAGCTCGGGGAGATGCTCCACCGGCTGGGCCGCGCCCGGCTGCAGCGGCTGCTGCTGCTCGCGCCGCCGGCGAAGGTGCGGATCCCGCAAACGCGCTGACCGCGGACTTGCCGGACACGTCGAGGGGCGTGTCCGGCAACCGCACTAGGCGTTGCGGACAGGCCGGTAGGTAAGTCGGACGATGCCCGTGCCGACGGTGCGGTTCCCGACCAGCCGCACCGGTTTCACGGCACCGGTCCCGCCGAACAGGCGCTCGCCCTCCCCGAGCGCGAACGGGCAGACCATCAGCCGCAGCTCGTCGACCAGGTCGTGCTCGATCAGCGCGTGCGCGACCCGGCCGCTGCCGTAGAGGACGACGTCCCCGGCCACCTCCTGCTTCAGCCGCGAGACCGCGTCCACCAGGTCGCCCTTCAGGACCGTCGAGTTCCACTCGAGGTCTCCGGGCGTCGAGGACACGACGTGCTTGGGCACGGCCCGCAGCCGGTCCGCCCAGGCGCCGTCGCGGGTCGCCCACCCCTGCGCGAGGAACCATTCGTAGGTCCGCCGCCCGAGCAGCAGCGCCTCGGTGCCCAGCGCCTCCTCGTATTCGACCGCGGCCCACGCTTCGCGGTCCTCGCCGCCCAGCCGGTCGAACCAGCCGGCGAACCGGAACCCCTCCGTGCCGACCGGGTCCTGGACGACCCCGTCGAGCGACACGTTCTCGCTGATGACGATCTTCCCCATGGCGGATCTCCTTCGTCGTGTTGTCGGCCACCGGAGAGACGCCGCGAAACCGGGAAAGGGGGCGGTCGCCGAGCGCCCCCTTCTGCACGCGGGCGGCGTCCGTACAAGATGAACGGACGAAGGGTGGCGAGTGTGGAACCGACCAGCACCGACCGGCTGAGCAGGGCCCGGGCCGGGGACGGCGACGCGTTCCGGGCGCTGACCGAGCCGCACCACCGGGAGCTGCAGGTGCACTGCTACCGGCTGCTCGGGTCGTTCCAGGACGCCGAAGACGCGCTCCAGGACACCCTGCTGGCCGCCTGGCGGGGGCTCGGCGGCTTCGACGGCCGCGCCTCGCTCCGCACCTGGCTCTACCGGATCGCCACCAACCGGTGCCTGAGCACGCTTCGCGCGGCGAGCAGGCGCCCGGCGAAGGAATGGGACATCCCCGGCGTCGAACCGCCGGAACCGACGCGCCTCGGCGAGGTCGTCTGGCTCGAGCCGTATCCCGACGCCCTCCTCGACCCGGAAGCTCGTTACGAGCGGGCGGAATCCGTGTCGCTGGCCTTCGTGACCGCGCTCCAGGTCCTGCCGCCGCGCCAGCTTGCCGTCCTTGTCCTGCGCGACGTCCTCGGGTTCCCCGCGAGCGAGGTGGCCGGGATGCTGGACACGACCGTGGACTCGGTCAAGAGCGCGCTCAAGCGAGCGCGCGCCGGTCTGCGGCGTCACCAGCCCGCCTCCGACGACCCGCCTCCCGCGGCCGGTTCCCCTGCCGAGAACGCGATCTTGGCGGACTTCGTCCACGCCTGGGAGGCCGCCGACGTCGGCGCGCTGGTGACCCTGCTGACCGACGACGTGTTCATGTCCATGCCGCCGCTGCCGCTCGAATACCAGGGCCGGGACGTCGTGGCCGGCTTCTGCGCCGACCTCTTCGGCGCGGGCCGGCGGTTCCACCTCGTGCCCACCCGCGCCAACGGCCAGCCGGCGTTCGGGGCCTACCTGCGCGACGCCACCGGCGTTCGGCACGGCACCGGCCTGTACGTCCTCACGCTCGCGGGCGACCGGATCAGCGCCATGACCCGCTTCGAGAACACCGTGCTGCCCGCGTTCGGCTTACCGCGATCGCTGTGACAAGCGCGAGCTAGGACACCTGGACGACGACCGCCGTCGCGTTGTCCTGGCCGCCCGCCGCCTCCGCGACGGCCAGCAGCCGCCGGACCTGCTCGGCCGGCTCGACCGGCCGCCCGAGGATCTCGCGGATCCGCTCGTAGGGCACCTGCTCGGCGACGCCGTCGCTGCACAACAGCAGGACGTCGCCCGGGCGCAGCGCGAGGCTGAGCACGTCCGGCTCCGGGTGCGCGGGGTGCCCGATGTAGCGCGTCAGCTGGTACCGCGCGGCCGACGCCTGGGGCGAGTCGAACGCGTACCAGCCGTTGACCGCGCCGAGCCAGGCCATCGTGTGGTCGGTGGTGAGCAGCTCCAGCAGGCCCTCGCGCAGCCGGTACGCGCGCGAGTCGCCGATCTGGACGAGCCAGTACCCGCCGCCGGACTCGACGAGCGCGGTGAGCGTGCACCCGGCCAGGCCGCCGATCCGCCGGCCGGACTCGCTCACCTGCCGTTGCGCCGAAGCGACCGCCTCCCGCAACGAGTCCGCGGAATCACCTGCGCCCGCAACGAAGACGTCGACCGCGGTCCGTCCGGCCATCCGGCTGCCTTCGCCGTCGCCCATTCCGTCGGCGACCACCGCGAGCAACGGATCCTCGGTCAGGTGCACGACATCGAAGTTGGCGGAGTAGCGGCGTCCGACGTCGCTGCCCGCGGCGGCGCGCGTGACATGTCCGGTCATGGCCGCATCATGCCAGGGCCGTTCGCGCAGACCCGTTGCCCGCGCGGGCCAGGTTTCTTGACTGGACTAGACCAATCTGCTCTAGTGACTGGTGTCACGTTCTTCCCGGCCGGATGAGCACCCCCTCTTCGACACCCGGACGCCTCCCCACGTCCGGACCCTGTCGTGGCCGAAGGAGTGAGCGAGCCTTGAGAAGACGTCTTGTCGCGGTGATTTCCGCTTTTGCGGCCGCAGCCGCGCTCGTGCTCGGTGTGCCCGCGTTGTCCACCGCCGCCCCGCAGGCCGCCGCCGCGGCGTGCAGCGGGCCCAACTGGGTCGCCGGCCAGTGGTACGACGTCGGTGCGATCGTCAAGTACACCAACGGCAGTTACTACCGCGCCAAGAACGCGAATCCGGGTTACGACCCGATCATTAGCACCTGGTACTGGGAGCCCTACAGCTGTGACGGCGGCGGTGGCGGGACGACCTGCAACGCGCCCAACTGGGTCGCGGGCCAGTGGTACGACGTCGGTGCGATCGTCAAGTACACCAACGGCGGCTACTACCGCGCCAAGAACGCGAACCCGGGTTACGACCCGATCATCAGCACCTGGTACTGGGAGCCCTACAGCTGCGACGGCGGCGGCACGAACCCCGGCAACCCGGGCTCGTTCGTCGTCAGCGAAGCGCAGTTCAACCAGATCTTCCCGGGCCGCAACGGTTTCTACTCCTACAGCGGCCTGACCGCGGCGCTGTCCGCCTACCCCGGCTTCGCGAACACGGGCAGTGACACGGTGAAGAAGCAGGAGGCGGCCGCGTTCCTGGCGAACGTCGACCACGAGACCGGCGGCCTCGTCTACATCGTCGAACAGAACACGGCCAACTACCCGCACTACTGCGACACCAGCCAGTCCTACGGCTGCCCGGCCGGCCAGGCCGCGTACTACGGCCGCGGCCCGATCCAGCTCAGCTGGAACTTCAACTACAAGGCCGCGGGCGACGCCCTGGGCATCGACCTGCTCGGCAACCCCTGGCAGGTCGAGCAGAACTCGGCCGTCGCGTGGAAGACCGGCCTCTGGTACTGGAACACCCAGACCGGCCCGGGCACGATGACGCCGCACAACGCGATCGTCAACGGCCGCGGCTTCGGCGAGACGATCCGCAGCATCAACGGCTCGATCGAGTGCAACGGCGGCAACCCGGCCCAGGTCGAGAGCCGCGTCTCCAAGTACCGCTCGATCAGCTCGGTCCTCGGCGTCGACCCCGGCGCCAACCTCTACTGCTGACCCCGGTCGTGAGTGTTTAGGGCGGTTAGAACCGCCCTAAACACTCACGACCCCACGCTGGGAGCCTCAGGCCGTCCGCCACAACGCGGGGACGTTCGGTGGCTCCCAGCCCGGCTGGGCCGTGTGCCCCTGTAAGCACACGTAATCCCGGCCGCTGTAGGTGACGCGGGCGCCGGCCGCGTAGTTCGTGCCCGCCGCCCAGGTCGTGCCGCCGGGCGGCGTCGACGTGGTCGGGGGCGGCGTGCCGGTGGTGGTCGGCGTCTGCGGCACGTTCAGCACGAAGTCGAACGCGGCCTCCTTCGCGTTCCCGTTGTCCCGCACGGTCATCAGCAGCCGCGCGTCGAAGATCGTGTCGGTGTTGTTGCGCGGCTCGTTCGGGAAGTACAGCTGCGTGGTCAGGATCGGCCGGCCCGGCGCCTGGACCTTCACGTGGATGTGCCGGGTGCGGCCCGGGTAGAGGCCGGGCACGATCGTCGACAGCGTGAACGCGCCCTGGGCGTTGGTGTACTGGTGGCCGCGGAAGGTGAAGCCGGTGTTGTCGTAGGCGCCGTTGACGTCCGCCTGCCAGAAGTCCAGCAGCGCGCGGTTCACCGGCAGGCACGCGAGCCCGAAGACGTAGCCCGTCACGGTCAGCCGCGTGCCCTGGGTGCCCGGCGTGACGAGCGAGGTCCGTTCCGGCGAGTTCGGCTTGAAGTACGGACCTTCGGTCTGTTCGGGCGTCGGATCGTCGTCGTCGTGGCACGACGGCGTCAGCTCCGGCGCCTAGCCGCCCACGGCCGCGGTACGGGCGAGCGCGGGGCCGCCGAGCAGCGCGACGGGCGCCGCGACGCCGGCGGCCAATGCGGCCCGCAGCACCGTCTTGCGGCTCAGCTTGGTCTCTTCGTCCATGCTTTCGACGGTAGGAGCGCCCCGGGCCGCCGACGATGGACTGGCGCCGTCAGTCGTGGTGCTTCTCGCCGGTGCGGCGGAAGTCGCCTGGGCTCAGCCCGGTCTCCCGCCGGAAGAACCGGCAGAAGTACGCCGGATCGGCGAACCCGACGCGGCTCGCGACCTGCCGGACGGTCAGGTCCGTGCGGAGCAGGAACCGCTTGGCCTCCCGGACCCGCGCCTCCCGCACGAGCTGCGCGGCCGTGCGGCCGGTCGCGGCCTTGACCGCTTCCGTGAGGTACCCCGGGGTGACGCCGATGCGTTCGGCGTGCGCGTGCACCGACCACAGCCCGAGGTCGGCGCGTCCGGTGAGCCGGGCGAACTCCGCCGCCACCGCCCCGGCGCGCACGGGCGGCGCGTCCGGCGTCCCGGGAAGGCGTCCCACGCGCACGACCAGGACGTGCAGCAGCGCCCGCACCACCGAGTCCGCGCCGCGGCGGTGTTCCGCCTCCAGCTCGGTGACGAGCCGCGTGACGTCGGCGTCGGCGCGGTCGTCCAGCTCCAGCCACGGCCGTTCGCCCAGCCGTCGCAGGAGCTCGCGGTCGGCCGGGTAGTCGAGCAGGAAGTCGTCGGTGAAGAGCACGACGTGCCCGGACAGGCCCCGGACGCCGGCCCAGTGGTGCACCTGCCCGGCGGCGATGACGCCGAGGTGCGGCGGCCGCAGCGGCCAGCGGGCCAGGTCGACGACGTGCGTCCCGGTGCCGCCGGTGACGTGCACGAGCTCGTGGAAGGTGTGCCGGTGCGGGAACTCCGCGCGTGACAGCGGCCCGATCGTGTCGAACGTCCCGACGGCGAACGGCACCGCGTGCGGCGCCGGCAGCTCCAGCCGGTGCACCGGCAGCTCCCCCGCGCGCGGCGAGGGACACGGCGTCCCGGGCGGAACGGTCGTACCGCGCATGATCTCGTCCCTTCGCCGGTCGGCGGAAAAGTCTAGACCACTGCGTGCACGGTTCGCCGCTTTCGCCCCGAAGGTCGCAATCCGTTCGTCGGGTGCGAAAACGGGGCCGGTCCACTGTGGACCGGCCCCGTTTCGTTCAGATCAGTTCAGATCAGTTCAGCTCACGCACGGCTGCGGCGACGGCTCACCAGCAGCATCAGCGCGCCGCCACCGAGCAGCAGGCCGCCGACGGTGAACGGCACGGCCGCGTCGACACCGGTGTTGGCGAGCTCGCCGCCACCGCCCGGGGAACCGGCCGGGGTGGTCGGCGCGGGGCTCGTGGCCGGCGCGCCGGCCTCGGTCCAGCTGGCGGCCGCGTTCGCGGTCACCTCGGTCTTCTCCGAGTCGGCGACGATCAGCGACTGGGCCGGCTGCCGCGCGTAGTTCTCGGAGACGAACAGACGGCCCGTGTCCAGCTCGCCGCTGGCCTTGAGCTCGAAGGCGCCCTTGCCCGGCTTGGTGCCGGCCGGGATGTCGACGTAGAGCTTGGTGCCGTCCTTGACGTCCGAAGCCTTCAGCTCCTTGCCGTCGGCGTCGGTGATCTTGACGCCGTCGGGCAGCTGGCTGGTCAGCGCGGTGATGTCACCGGAGGTCGCGACCGAGAACGGGCCGATCTTGCTGCCCGCGGTGCCTTCGGTCTTGTCCGCGGCGACGTTCAGCGTCGGCTTCGGCTGCGCGGCGAGACCCTTGTTCTGGTCACCGGTCAGGTAGCCGTACAGCGCGGCGACGTCGGCGTTGGCGTCGGCCGAGTTCTCCTCGGCCAGCGGCTTGGTGGCGTCGAGGTTCACGCCGTCGCTGAAGTGCCACACCGCGGCCTGCGTCGCGGCGATGGCCTCACGCTCGGAGACGCCGCCGTGAACGGTGACGCCCGCCTTGCCCAGCGCGCTGCCGAGCGCGTCGAGGCCGGTGCCCGGGTAGCCGTGGTGCAGGACCCAGTTGATCTTCGGGCTGTTCTCGTTGAACGGGCCCTTGGCGGGGTACTTGTTCCACGGGCGCTCGACCATGTCGACGTCGGTCCGCAGGCCGACGGTGATCTGCACGCAGTAGAGCTTGAGGGTGCTGCCGTCGGACAGCTTCATCGAGAACAGCTCGGCGATGTAGTCGCCGCCCTTCCCGAGGTTGAGCCGGTAACCGACGGTGCCACTGTTTCCGTCGACCCGGCCGTGAGCGGCACCGTCGTCGGCGAGGGCGGCCGGAGCGCCGACCATGACAGCGGCGGCCGCGGCGAGAGCCGCGATCCCGCCACGCACGAGTCCTGACCTGACCTGCATAAATCTCCTATCCAAGCCCGAATCACGAAGTCAATGACCGCGTGAGACCAAGCCCCGATCACGACGGCCACCAATTCGGGTGACTGATCACCCGGTCAAGCGACACCGGAGCATACATGGACCTCACAGGGGCCACTTCCGGTGTCCCCGTTAACTCGAATGTGTTGTCCAGAAGGGCAAGAAGAAGCCAGAAAAGTGCAGATTGCTACCTCGAAACCGCGTTTTCCGAGGTCTGCATACCCGACAAACCGGACTCTTGATCGACCACTGTGGACGGTATGGCGCACGAGGGTCGCCGTGGGAGAATTCGGGGGAAACTTTCGCACGACCCCGGGGGACCACGCTCGCGATGACGATCGACACGCCGTTCGACGACCTGGTGCTGGTCGGGACCGGACCGGTCGCCGAGGTGTACGCGGGTGTCGAGGGGGACACGGCGTTCGCACTGAAGATCTTCCCCGGCCCGCTGGACCGCCCGACGCGGAGTGCGCTGGAGCGCGAACTGGCCCGGCTGCGGAGCACTTCCGTACTGCTCCCGGACATCGACGCGTTGCCGGATGGCCGCGCGGTGTTGCGGCTGCCGTTGTGTTCGCAGTCCCTGGCGGACCTGGACCCCCTGGACGCGGCGGACACAACGGCCCTGGGCGAGGCCTTGGCCACGGCTCTGGCGACCATCCACACGGCGGGCGTAGTCCACGGCGGTCTCACCCCCGGGAACGTCCTCTTCCGCCCGGACGGCGAACCGGTCCTGACGGACGCGGGCCTGGCCCTGCGAACAGCGTTCGGCGGCGAGACATCGGCGCTGGGATTCCGCGCCCCGGAAACGGTCCGCGACGCGATCACCGACGAGCGCACAGACCTGTACGGCTTGGGAGCACTGCTGTACTACGCGGCAACGGGCCGGCCACCGTTCCCCGGCGACGGCTCGCCGGACCACGTACTACGGATCCTGCACGGCTTTCCGGCGCCGATCGGACGGCCGGACCTGCCGCCGGGGCTGGAGAACCTGGTGACGGGATTGCTTTCGCCCGATCCGGCGAACCGTCCGATCGACGCCGCGTATGTCGCCGGGCGCTTGGCAGAGTTGGCGGCGGACCAGGCTTCGACGCCGGGCACCCCGGTGACGCAGACGCCGGGCGACACAGCGGCTCCCAGGCCGGGCGGCGGCCCGCTTGCCGGGCCGGGGCGCTCATTCGCCGGGGATCAGCCCGCACTCGGCCGCTCGGCCGCGGGCGAGGAGCCCGACTTCGGCCGCACGCCCGTCGGGTTCGGCGGGGAACCGGGCCAGGTACCTGCCAGACCGACCGGCGACCGTGGCGCACACACCGGTTCCTTTACCGACGACCGAGCCGACTCCACCCACCCGACCACCGGATCCGGTCCAGAACGAGGCCAAGCACCCACCGGCGACCATGGCGCACACACCGGTTCGTTCAATGGCGACCGGTTCGGATCCGACTACCCGACCGCCGGATCCGGTCCGGAACCGGGCCGGGCGCCCGGCGGCGACCGTGGTGCACACACCGGTTCGTTCAGTGGCGACCGAGCCGACTCCACCCAATCGACTACCGGATCCGGTCCGGAGCGAGGCCGAGCACCCGGCGGCGACCGCGGCGAACTCACCCGCTCGTTCAACGGCAACCAGTTCGAACCCGACCACTCAGCCGCCGGATCCGGTCCGGAACCGGGCCGGGCACCCGGCGGCGACCGCGGCGCACTCACCGGTTCGTTCACTGGGGACCGTGGCGACTCCGTCCGGTCGTTCGCCGGGGACCGGGATGAGCCGGGTCGCTCTCTCGTTGCCGTCTCCGGGCCGGCCTCGCGGCCTCGGCGTAGTGGGCGGCTCGGGGTGTTGCTCGGCGTTCCCGCGTTGGTCGCGGTTGTCGTGGTGGTGGCCGTGGTGCTGCTGCGTGACGATCCCGCCCCGCTCACCCCGCCCCCGGCGCCGCCCGCGCCCAGTTCGGCGGCCGCCAGCAGCGCGAGCGGTCCGGCTCTGGTGCTCGATCCCCCGGCCGATGGCGGCAGCTACGTCGACCTGACCTGGCACGCGACGGGCACCCTGGAGTTCGCGGTCATCGTGGCGGCCGAAGGTGAACCGGCGAGAACCCGGTACGCCGATCGGAACCGCACACTGCGGGTCCCCGTCGATCCGGGGCGCAAGTACTGCTTCCTGGTCCAGGCCACCGACGGAACCCACACCGTGGAGAGCCAGCCCCAACCCCTCCGCGGCGCCACCTGCGGCCGGTGAGCGTCAACCCCGCGTGAACAGCGACCGAGGGTTCAGCGCACCCCGTATCCGGGCCACAACACCGCTGCCCCGCAGCCCGGCGCGCACCGCGCGAACCGCCGCCCAGGCTCGGGAGCTCTCGTCGCCCGCCGGGTGACCAGACCACAATGCACTGTCCACAATGGAACTCAGCTCCGTGAGACCGCCCCCAGCGGCGGGGACCAACCCGGCGTAGTCCCGGAGCGTCATCCCCGGCCGCAGCGGGACCCGCAGGTCCCGCAACCGGTCGCGGACCTCCTCGCAAGCCCCCCGCACCGCCCCGGCCCCCTGCCTCGAACGACGTCGCCAAGTCCGCAGCGTCTTCGCCAGTGGAACGCCCACCAGCCACAGCACCAGAAGCAGGCCCAGACCCGCGAAGAAGACACCGAACGGGAACGAGCCGGACGCCACCGCCTGCGAACTCGGCACCGTCGGCGGGGCCACCGGGGGGTCCTTCAGCTCCTGCGACGGCGGCAACGCGGCCCGCGCCCGGTCGGTCATGGCGGCTAAACCCGTCGCCGAAGAAGCCGAGCCGCTCGGGTCCAGGGGGACCCAGCCCACGCCCGTCACCGCTACCTCCGGCCACGCCAGGACGTCGCCGTTGTGCACCGTCGTCGCGCCCGGCGGGGGGCGGTAGCCGACGACCAGCCTGGCCGGGATGCCGAGGATGCGCGCCAACGCGACGTACGCCGCCGCGAACTGTTCGCTTGTTCCTCTCTTCGTGACCAGCAGGAAGTCGCTCAGCTGCGGCCAGCCGTGGCCGGCGGGCAATGCGGTGCCCGTCGCGCGGCGGTAGCCGTCGCGGAAGAAGCGTTCCAGGACCAGCGCGCTCTCGAACGTCGGACGCAGGCCGTGCACCGCCTGCGCGGCCAGCTCCGGGATGCCGTCCGGGACCGCGCCGACGTCGGCCAGCCCGCCCGGCGCGGCGCCGTCCAGCTGGGCCGCGGCCGAGACCTCCGGCGTCCACCAGCTCAGCGAATACGTCGTCGCCGCGTCCGGAACCGGCGCCAGCAGCGACCCCTCGGCCGCCTCCACCAGCGGATCGGTGCCGGTCACGGCCGCGGGCAGCGGCTGCGACGGCAGCCACGGGCCCTGCCCGGGCCGGACGCTGATCTCCGCGCTGTCCCGCCGCACCGGCACCGCGGGCGGCGGCGCCAGCTCGCGGCCCAGCCGGCGGTAGTCGTGGCCGGCCGTCCACTCGACGCCGTCGAAGGCGTCGAGCACCACCAGCGGCCACCGGTCCGGGCTCGCGCCGCGGACGTCGAACACCGGCTCGCCGGGCCGCGCGAGCCGGGCGGCGATCTCGTCGAGCGGGCTGCCCGTGCGGACGTCGACGCGCGGCACCTCCTGCTCCTGCAGCGAATACGCCGCCGCCGAAGGCAGGCTTCCGGCCAGCACCACCGCCACCAACGCCGTCACCGGGACCGCCACCGCGCCGGCCCGCGCGGTGACACACGCGGTCAGCACGCACGCGAAGTACGCGACCGCGGCGATCAGCGCCGTCAGCCCGGACGCCGCCGAAAACAGCTGGCTGAGCACCAGGACCACGGCGCTCGGCGCGAGCGCGGGCAGCGGACGGCGCAGGCGCGCCAGCAGTTCCAGCGCCGCGGTCCCGGCGAGCACCACCAGCAGCGGCACGAACACCAGCAGCGCGGGCTCGGGCCGGGCGGGCCACGTCGACTGCAGCACCAGCCGCCACGACCGCGTGACGCCGGTGCCGAGCGCACCGAGAATGTCCACAACGGACATCGGGACCAGCACCGTGCCGACGACCGCGAGCAGGCCCGCCACGACCACCAGCACCGGTCGCCAGGTCGCCAGGCCGGGCCGCAGCTCGCACAGCTGCGCGACGCCGAACAGCACGGCCGCCGTGACGAGCACCGGCAGCAGCAGCGGCGTCCAGCCGAACACCGGCCCGAACAACAGGCCCGCGACGGCGACGGCCGCCACCACGGCCAACCGGGTCGTCACGCGACCTCGTTCCACCGCGCGACGGCTTCGCGAGCCTGTCCCGCGCGCAACACCAGGACGCCGGAACCCGCGCGCGGCGGCGCGGGCGGCCCGAGTTCGAGGACGTACGCCGCGCGGTACCGCGGCCGCAGCTCGGCCAGCGTCGACGGGTCCGCCGTCGCCGTGACGACCACGAGGCAGCCGCCGCCCGATCCGTGCAGCAGCCCGGCCGGCACCAACGCCGTGTCCACTTCGGACTGACGGAGTTCGCAGAGCTCGTCCAGCAGGGGCAGCACCGCGGCCATCCCGCCCGCGGACGGCCGATCGGTGCCACCGGGCGTGACGAGCCGCGTGTGCCGGCCGGCCCGCGCGGCGGCCACCAGCAGCGACGCCGCGAGGTCGACGGCTTCCTCGAACACCTCCGGCCCGAAGACGTCCCGGCGGGTGTCGAGCAGCAGGGTGAACCGCGGCTGCTCCGGGTCGGCGTAGTCGCGCACCATCAGCCGGCCGGTGCGCGCCGTGGCCTTCCAGTACAGGTGCCGCACCTCGTCACCGGGCTGGTACTCGCGGATCTCCTGCAGGTCGGTCGAGCCGCGCAGGGAGTCGTCGGAGGTGACGCCTTCGTGGTGGTGACGCGGATGGCCCGCGGACGGCGCCTTGGCCGCGTACCGGCGCGGGTGCACCCACAACGTCGCGGTCTCGCCGGTCGCGACGCGGTTGCGCGCCAGCCCGAACGGGTCCGCCCGGTGCAGGCTCAGCGGGCCGACGGTCTGGCGCCCGCGCACCGACGTCGGCAGCTCGTAGTGCAGGGTCCGGCTGACGCCGGGGTGCAGCGGCGGGATCCGCACGGTCCGCCGGAACCGGCCGGCCCGGTCGGTGGCGTAGCACCCGCTCTGCCGCCGGCCGGGCGCCGTCGCGGTCAGCCGGGCCAGCGCGGGTTCACCCCGTTCGACGCGGTCCGGGTGCACCGCCCGCGTGACGTCGACCCGGACCCGGCGCGCGGTCAGCGCGATCGCCGCCGCGACCGCGCCGAGGCCGGCCGCGCCGAGCGCCCGCAGCAGCGGGTACCCACCCCACTGGCCGCCGCCGAAGAGCAGCAGCGAGACGACGAGGAAGGCCACGCCACGCGGCGTGAGCCGCACGTTCACCGCGCGGCGACGGGCAGCGGCCCGGGTGCCGGGACGGCGTCGAGCACCTCGCGCACGATCTCGTCGGCACCACGCCGGCCCAGTTCGGCCTCGGCGGTGAGCACCAGCCGGTGCGCGAGCACCGGGATCGCGACGTCCTTGATGTCGTCCGGGGTGACGTACGCGCGGCCGGCGGTGGCCGCCAGCCCCTGCCCGGCGCGGACCAGCGCGATGCTGCCGCGCGGGCTGGCGCCGAACCGCACGGCCGGGTGACCGCGGGTGGCCGCCGCGAGGCGCGCCGCGTACTCGCACACCCCCCGGTCCACGTGGGACGCCCGGACCTCGGCGATCGCCGCCGTCACGGTCGGCAGGTCGACGACCGCGGGCAAGTCGCGCGGGCTCACCCCGGCCGCCTCGCTCATGATCACCAGGACCTCCGAGGCGAGGTCGGGGTAGCCGACGGTCAGCCGCATCAGGAACCGGTCGAGCTGGGCCTCGGGCAGCCGGTAGGTGCCCTCCATCTCGATCGGGTTCTGCGTCGCCACCACGAGGAACGGGCGCGGCACGTCGTGCCCGACGGCGTCGACGGTGACCCGCTGCTCGCTCATCACCTCCAGCAGCGCCGACTGCGTCTTCGGCGTACCGCGGTTGATCTCGTCGGCGACGACGACGTTCGCGAACACCCCGCCGGGGTGGAAGACGAAGTCCTCGTCCTTCTGCCGGTAGACCGTCACGCCGGTGATGTCGCCGGGCATCAGGTCCGGCGTGAACTGGATGCGGTGCCAGGTCCCGCCGACGCTGCGCGCGAGGCACTGCGCCAGCGTCGTCTTGCCGACGCCCGGGACGTCCTCCAGCAGCAGGTGCCCTTCGGCGAACAACGCGGCGACGGTCAGCCGGATCAGCTCCGGCTTGCCGCGCACGACCTGGCTGACGTTGTCGGCGATCGCGCGGTAGACCTCGGCGGCGCGAGTGCTCAAGACGCCCGCCAGACGAGGCGGTTGGAGCTGACCGAGCCGACCGTCACCCACACCGTGTTGCCGACGCCGTAGTAGTAGAACGCGTTCAAGGTCATGGATCCGTTTTCGTCCGTGCTCTTCGTGAGGCCTGGGTTGTCGTAACCGCTGTTGCTCGCGTTCGGCTGGACGTGGTAGCTCGTGTTGGGCTGGAACCCGGTCAGCACGACGTGCATCCACGCGCAGGAGGGGGTGTCCTCCGGCTGGTCGCAGTCTCGCTCATCACCTTGGGGACGGGTCCCGCGACTGATCTTGATCGACGGTTTCGGCGCCGCCCGCGTGAACGTCGTCGACGCCGCCGCGCCCCGCCCGGCGCTGTTCTGCGCCGCGACCTGGACGCGGTAGGTCGCGCCCGCGACCAGGCCCGGAATGGACGCGGAGCGGCCGGCCGTGTCGAGCGAGCCCGCGCCCGAGCCGTCCGTGCGGGCCCAGCTCACGTGGTACGCGGTGACGGCGGCGCCGTTCGGAGCCGCGGCCGACCAGCGGACCGCCGCGGTCGATCCGCTGACCGAGGCGGACAGCCCGCCCGGCACGCCCGGCGGCGTCGCGGGCGCGGCGACCACCGGCGGCGAGGCAGGCGGCGCGGGCGGCGCCGGTGGTGTGGTTCGCGAAGGCGGGGCCGCGGGCCGCGTCGAAGCCGGCTTCGGGGGCGCGGGCGGCCGCGGCGGATCCGGCCGCCCGGAGGACGGCGACGGAGGCGGCGGGGTCGGCGTGACCGGCGGCGGTGCGACCGGCGGCGCCTGTTTCGGCGGGTCCGCGACGACCGGGACGTCGGCGGCCGAGCCGTCCGGGTCGACGACCACGACGTGCTTGCCGGCGTCGCCGTCGATGTAGAGTCGCTGGTCCTCGCCCTTGCTGAGCCGCGGATCGCCCGGCTCGGCCGGGATCGGCGTGACGTCGCGGCCGCGGCCGTCGGCGCCGTAGGTGCGCAGCGTCCGGCCGTGCTTGTCGAGCAGCGCGACGGTGTCGCCGGTGGCGGCCGGGGTCGCGTAGTCACCCGGCGGGACGTCGACGGTGATCGGCGGGACGCCCGGCCGGTCGCGGGTCAGCGCGGCCGTGTCGACCAGGTGCAGCCGGTTGGCCGAGGGGTCGAAGATCGCGACGCGTCCCTGCGCGTCCGAGCCCGCGACGCGCGCGCCGGGCGGGACGTCGACGCCGAGCGCGACGGCCGGTTCGAGACCGCCGGGACCGACCGCGCTGAACGTGCCGGCCGTGGTGTCGACGAAGACCGGCTTTTCCCCCACCAGGGTGAGGGCGCCGGCGTGCCCGGGCGGCGCCGCGGCGGGGCAGGCGAGCTGGTCGGCGGCCTTCGGCAGGTCGCAGACCGAGCCGGTGTCGACGCGGTTGACCCACACCGTGCCGTCCTTCGCGGCCACCGGATCGCCGAGCTTCCCGCCCGCGGGGACGACGGTCATGGTGTCACCGAGCCGCACGACGCTGCCGGCGTCGCGGAAGACGAGGTAGGGCCCGCCGTCGGTTTCGAGCAGCACCGGGTGTTCCCCGGTGACCGGGAGCGGGGTGCTGCCGGTCACCGCGAGGTCGGATTTGCCGAACTGCGTCGCCTGCGACGGCCCGACGACGTACCCGCTGGAATCCCCTTGCACCACGGAATCCCCCGGTGCGAGGCCGGGCACCGCGGCCTTCGCGTCGACGCTGCGCGAAGCGCCGTTGACGTGCAGCACGAGCCCGAGCCCGGGGTTGACCACCCAGTGCCCGGACGGCGAAAACGACAGACCGGAGGTCGGGCTCACGGCTCCCGTGAGCGCCAGCGTCACCACCGCGACCCCGCCGATCGCGACCAGCGCCACGGGCAGTCTCGACCGCAAACCACGGCCGGCCCCCCGCGGCGCGCCACCCTTCACGCCACTTCCCTGCACCCGCTCAGCGTAAGCCATCGGATACAGTCCTGGTCCATTCCGCGTACACCGAGGGGGTCCGGATGGCGGCGAACCGGCCGGTCACGGCGGTGGCCGGGCTGCTGGCCGTGCCGGTGCTGACCGGGCTGCTGACCTTCGCGCTCGCCCGCGCCGCCGAGGACCCGGTGCTGCCCGCGGCCGCGCCGGACGGCCCGCTGACGGTCGTCGGCTCGGTGACGCTGGAGCCGGCCACGCCCGCCGCCGGGCAGCCGGTCACCGCCCGCGTGCGCGTCGCGGGCGATCGCTCGGTCCGGCTGCGGACGCTCGTGGTGAAGGTCCGCGACGACCGCGGCGCGTTCCACGACTTCCCGGCCCGCCCGGACTTCCCGCTGACGCCGTCGGCGGCCGATTTTGTGGTCACGACGGCGTTTCCGGCGCCCGGCCGCTACTTCGCCTACCTGGCCTACGACACCGGCGACGGCCCGCTGAGCCTGCCGCCGTGGGCGCCGTTCACGGTGCGCTGAGCGGCAGCACCAGCTCGAAGATCGCGCCGCCCTGTTCGGCGTTGTAGACGCGCAGCTCGCCGCCGTGGGCCTGGGCGACCCACCGCACGATCGACAGCCCGAGCCCGCTCGACGAGCCCTCGCCGGTGAACTGCTCGAACGCCGCTTCCGCGCGGGCCGCGTCGACGCCGGGGCCGTGGTCGGCGACGGTGACCCGGCCGCCGGCCACGGTGATGTGCACGACCGCCCGCGCGCCGGGCTCGTGGCCGTAGCGCAGGGCGTTGTCGAGCAGGTTCGCGATGGCCCGCTGCACGAGGACCGGGTCGGCGTCGATCTCGGTGGGGGCCGCGGTGAGCGTGACTTCGCCGCCCTCGGCCGGGGTTTCGCGGACGACGCCGGCGACGAGCTCGTCGAGCCGGACGCGCCGGACGGCGAGCTGGTCGGCGCCCGCCGACAGCCGGGCGCGGACGAGCAGGCCGTCGATGATCTCGCCCATCCGCCCGGCCAGCCGCACGGTGCGCGGCAGCAGGTCGGCGCTGTGCGCGGGGTTGCGCAACGCCGTCTCGGCCAGCGCGCGCAGCGCCGCGACCGGCGTCCGCAGGTCGTGCGCGGTCTCGGCGATGAGGATTTCCTGCTGCGCCAGGGCTTTCGTGGCCGGCCGCAACGCCCGCCCGGCGATCAGGTACCCCGCGACCCCGGCGACGCCGACGAGCAGCACGCACCCGCCGATCAGCAGCAGCACGCGCTCGTCGTGCGCGTCGGCCGATTCCTGGGCGTCAAGGGTGGCCACGACCGCGCCGACGTACCGGCCGCCCGGCTCGAGGAACGGCTGCGCGCACACCCGGACCAGCCCGTCGCCGCCCTGGACCGTGCCGCTCAGCAGCGTGCCGGACTCGGTGGCCTGGCGCGCGAGCCCGGTCAGCGTCGCGTTGTCGACCGCGACGCAGGTGCGGGCCGACTGGTAGCCGGTGAACCGGACGTCGGCGCCGGGCAGCACGGCGAACTGCGGGCAGCCGGCGTTCATCGGGTCGCGCGCGACGTCGGCGGTGACGATCGCGCCGTCGTAGTGGATCAGCCGGGTGACGGTCGAGGTGACGCGCTGGAGCTGGGCGTCCAGGGCGAGGTCGCGGCTGCGGCCGTCGTCGCGGACCAGCAGCCAGCAGTAGAGGATCAAGCCGACCGCGTTGAGGCCGGTGAACAGCCAGACGAGCAGCCAGCGCAGGCGGCGCAGCCGGGCCGCGGACGTCGCGCTCACGCCGGCGCCCCGAGCCGGTAGCCGAGCCCGCGGACGGCGTGCACGAGGTCCGGCTCGCCGAGCTTGCGGCGGATCCGGCGGATGACGACGTCGACGACGTTGGACATCGGGTCGGCCGCGGTGTCCCAGCAGTGTTCGACCAGGTCGGCGCGGGCGACGGCCCGGCCGGGCCGCGAGATCAGGAACTCCAGGACGGCGAACTCGCGGGCGCTCAACGCCAGCGTCGTGCCGCCGCGGCGAGCTTCGTGGCGGGCGGTGTCGACCTCGAGGTCGGCCACCCGCAGCAGCGGCGGCCGGGTGGCCGGACGGCGGCAGAGCGCGTGCACCCGGGCGGTCAGCTCGGCGACCGCGAACGGCTTGCCGAGGTAGTCGTCGGCGCCGCTCTCGAACCCGGCGACGCGGTCCGCGACCCCGGCGTGGCCGGTCAGGAACAGCACCGGGACCGTCCAGCCGGTTCGCCGTCGCTCGGCGACGTAGCCGAGCGAATCGCCGTCGGGCAGCTTGCGGTCGAACACCGCGCAGTCGTAGGCGTCGCGGGCGAACGCCGTGTCGGCGCTCGCGACGTCGCCGGCCTCGTCGACGTCGAACCCGGCCGCCCGCAGCTCGACCGCGACGGCCGTGCGCAGGTCCTCGTCGTCCTCCACCACCAGCACCCGGCTCACCGGCCGATCATGTCATCGAAACCTCATGCGGGCCGCGGCACGGTGGTGGCACAACGGGCCGGACGGCCCGGACCGCGAGGGGGAAACGGTGCTCTTCCAGGTGCTGGGGCCGGTGACGGCGCGTGGCCGCGACGGCGCGGCGCTCGAGCTCGGGCCGGGCAAGCCGGTCACCGTGCTGGCGACGCTGCTGCGGCACGCGGGCGCCTGGGTGAGCGTCGACGAGCTGGTGGACGCGACCTGGGCGGACCGCCGCCCGCCCGCGTCGGCCGAGGCCAACCTCAAGACCTACATCTGGCGCCTGCGGCGGGTCTTGCCGGCGCCGGGCGACGGCGGGCGCATCGAGCACCGGCCCGGTGCCTACCGGATCCGCGTCGAGCCCGGGGAGCTCGACGCGGACCTGGCCGCCGACCTGGCCGCGCGGGCGGGAGCCGCGCTGGCCGAGGGGGAGCACGAGACCGCCGCCGCGCTGGCGGGACGGGGGCTCGCGCTGTGGCGCGGGCGGCCGTTCGAGGGGGTGGCCGGGAAGCCGCCGGCCGCGGCGGCGGTCCGGCTCGGCGAGCTGCGCTGGGAGCTGCGGGAGCTGCTGGCCCGCGCCCGGCAAGCGGTCGGGCGCGCGGGTGAAGCCGTTGTGCTGCTTCGGGAACTGGTCACCGAGGACCCGCTGCGCGAAGGCGCGTGGACACTCCTGGTCGACGCGCTCACGGCGGCCGGCCGCCGGGGTGAAGCGCTGTCCGCGTACTGCGACGCGCGGCGGGTGCTGGCCGCGGAACTCGGCGTCGAGCCCGGCGCCGGCCTCGCCGCGGCCTACCGGCGGGCGCTGTCCGGGCCCGCTCCGGCGCGGCGCGAACTCCCCCGGGACGTCCCCGGCTTCACCGGCCGCGACGCCGAACTCGCGCTGCTGCGGGACGCGCCCGAGCCGGTCGTGCTGCTCGAAGGGATGCCGGGGGTGGGGAAATCCGCGCTGGCCGTGCGGCTCGCGCACGAGCTGGCCGAGCGGTTCCCGGACGGCCAGTTCCACGTCGAGCTGGGTGCCGACGGCGATCCCGGCGCGGTGCTCGCCCGGCTGCTGCGCGCGATCGGCGTCGACGCTCTTCCCGCTGACCTGGGCGAACGCGCGGCGCTCTGGCGGTCCGAGATCGCCGGCCGCCGGATCCTGCTGGTCCTCGACGACGCCGTCAGCGCGCGCCAGATCGCGCCGCTGCTGCCGGGCGCGGGCCCGGCCCGGACGCTGATCACGACCCGCGACGGCGGCTGGCACGTCCCCGGCGCGCGTCGGCTGACCCTGGCACCGCTGGACGACGAAGCCGCCGCGGCCCTGGTCCGCGCGTGCGCGGGCGACGACCGACCGTTGGGCGAACTGCTCGCCTTCTGTGGCGGGCTACCGGATCTGCTGCGCGCGGCCGGCGACCGGCTCGCCGCGCGGCCGCACTGGCGGATCGCCGACGTCGTCGCGTGGCTCGCGGCGGAGGTCGCCCCGGCCCGGCTCGACGCGTCCTTGCAGCGGCTCGCCCCGGCCGAGCGGACGGCGTTCCGCGCGTTCGCCGGGCTGCCGCGCGAGGTCGGCGTCCCGCTGGTCGCGCGGCGGCTGCGGGTGGGCCAAGCCGAGGCGCGGCGGCTGCTGGAACGGCTGGTCGACGTCCACCTGCTCACCGCGCCCGGCCCCGGGCGGTACCGGGCGCGGGTTTCCCGGCCGGGTGACCAAGGGGTGCACGTGGCATGACCCGGCTAGGCTCGGTGCCCGTGCGGGTACTGGTCACCGAGGACGACGAGGACATCCGCCTCGCCGTCGAGCTGGCGTTGCGCGACGCCGGGTTCGCCGTCGACACGGCGCCCGACCTGGCGACCGCGGACGAAGCGTTGTTCGTCAATTCCTACGACTGCGCGGTGTTCGACCGGAAACTGCCGGACGGTGATTCCCTCGGTTTTGTCCGGGGCCACCGGAAATCCGGCTGGACGGTTCCCGTGCTGTTCTTGACCGGGCACGACAGCGTCGCCGATCGCGTCGCCGGACTGGCCGAAGGCGACGATTACCTCGGCAAGCCGTTCGCCGTCGCCGAGCTGATCGCACGGGTGCGGAACCTGTGCCGCCGAGCCGTCGCTTCGGGACCCGAAGTCCTGCGCCACGGCGACCTTTCCCTGGACGTCTCCCGGCACGAAGTCCACCGTTCCGGTGTGCTCGTTTCTTTGACGGCCAAGGAGTTCGCCGTGGTCCGGCGGTTGCTGGAGGCGGCCGGGACCACGGTCACGCGGCGCGAGCTGGAGGCGGCGGCGTGGGACGAGCTGGTCGC
This sequence comes from Amycolatopsis sp. NBC_01286, assembly GCF_035982555.1. Classification (NCBI taxonomy): domain Bacteria; kingdom Bacillati; phylum Actinomycetota; class Actinomycetes; order Pseudonocardiales; family Pseudonocardiaceae; genus Amycolatopsis; species Amycolatopsis sp. NBC_01286. Next base: position 3,666,542 of record NZ_CP108428.1, on the reverse strand, counting down.
GCCGACGTCCAACGTGCTCGACGTCGTGATCGCGCAGTTGCGGCGCAAACTCGGGCCGCCGCCGATCGTGCGGACCGTGCGGGGAACGGGTTTCTCGCTTTCCTGATGTATTGGCACTGTATCGCGGTTGGACGGCGATCGCGCACCATTTCCGGGTAGGACTTTCTTCGATTCCCGGGAGCACTGTGATGAGCAAACCGAACCGGATCGGCCGGGCGGCGGTGTACGGCGTCGCGGGCCTGGCGACGGCCGCGATCGGCGCCACCGCGGCGAACGCCATGGCCGCCGAGAGCGACACCGTGGCGGCTCCGCAGGCCGCGGCGGCCCAGGCCCCGATGACGCAGGCACCTGCCGTTTCGCCGCACGCGTCTCCGGCCGTGAAGACACCGGCGGTGAAGACACCGGCTGCGCACCCGGCACCGGCCGTCAAGGCTCCTGAGGTGAAGGCGCCCACGGTCAAGGCACCCGAAGCCAAGCCCGTCTCGAAGCCCGCCTCGAAGCCTGTCGTGAAGCAGGCCGCTTCGACGCACAAGGCCGCGCCGAAGGTGCACGTCGCCGCCCCGGCCGCTCACCAGGTCACCGGCGTGCGGCACCACGCGGTGAAACCCGCGACGCGGCACGCCGCTCAGCACGCGAAGGCGGCGCCGCAGAAGAAGTTCGTCGTGCGGGCCGCGACCCGGCCGAGCGTCGCCCAGGCCGAGCAGCGCGTCAAGGACCTGCAGGCCGAGCTGACGCGGGCGCGGGCCGATCTCGCGACCCTGAAGGCGGGGCAGCAGCGGGACATCGGGCCGTGCAAGACCGTCCGGAAGGTGTCGGCCGACGGGCACAGCGCGTCGACGGCTTCGGTGTGCGGCAACGGCACCGTGAAGGTGGGCTGACGTGGGCGCCACCGTCGCCGAGCGGCCGCGGCTGTCGCTCCAGTCCGCGCTGGTCCGCACCGGCCTGCTGCGGCGGCCGGTCGCGCCGCGCTACATCGTCGTGCCCGCGCAGGTCTGGCTGGGCCAGCGGGCGGCCACGCCGCAGGACGACGAACACACGTCCGACGCGGTGCCCGCGGAGGAGTACTACTACCAGCACCCGGTCCGGACGCCGATGGGCCAGGCCGCGGCGAGCACGGCCGGCGGCGTGCTGGCCGCGATCGCGGCCGGTGTCCTGCCGGGGATGCTGATCGGCGCGCCGGGCGGGATCGTCGCCGGCGTCGCGGCCGGGCTGTTCGGCGGGCTGATGGGCCGCGAACTGGCCGGCGAGCTGTACGAACGCCGTCACGAAGCCTGAGGGGGGCGGGTGCCGATCGGCACCCGCCCCGGTTGTTCCTCAGCCCGCGACAGCGGAGACGAAGTCCTTGAAGACGTCGCTGGTGAGCACGCCGTCCTCGATGGCCTGCGGGTCGACCTCCATGTCGAGGCCCAGCGAGCCGCCGACCAGCGGTGAGAAGCCGGCCTTGACGTGCACGCGGTACTTCCCGTCCTCACCCTTGCCCAGCGTGGCCTCGGCGGTGACGCCCGGGCCGATCATCAGCTCGGGCTGCGCGGACACGGTGACCGGGCCGGGGCCGCTCGACACCTCGGGCAGCTTGACGTCGAGCCCGGCCTTGGCTTCGGCTTTGGCACCGACGCCGTCCTTGCCGACCTCGACGCCGCCTTCCGCCTTGGCCGTCAGCGCGTATTCGCCGTTCTGGATCCCGCCGTCGAGGGCGGACCAGGTGCCGTGGTCGAAGTCGTAGTGCGCCTCGGCGTGGACGATCCCGCCCTTCTTGTCCGGGCCCGTCACCTCGGCCCCGCTGTCCGTACCTTGCGACTGGACCTTCACGCCGAGCTGGTCGAGCCGGTCCATCGCGTCCTGCACGTAACGGCGGAGAATGCCCTGGGTGCGCAGGCAATCCCCTTGTGTGCAGGCGGGCGTGATCGGGATCGGGTCCGCGGGGTAGGGATCGCCGGCGTTCGGCTGCGGCCACGGGTCGTCGTTGTCGTCGGCCTTGTGGCGGTAGTCGGCGGGGATGGCGTCCTGCTTGCGGACCTGCCGGTAGTCGGGCTTCTTCTGCTGCTTTTCCTGCTTGGGCTGCTTCTCTTTCTTCTGCTGCTTGTCGCGGTCCTTGTTGTTGTCGTCCTGGTTCCTGTCGTCGTCCCGGTTCTTCTTCTCGGACCGGTCCTGGTTGTCGTCGCGGTCCTTCCGATCGTCGCTGTCCCGCTGCTTCGGCTGGTCCTCGTTGTCCTGGTTCTTCTTGTTGTCGTCCTGCTGCTTGCGCGGCTTGTCCTCTTGCCCGGAGTCCTCACGCGGCTTCGGCTTCTCCGGCTTCGGCTTCGGCTGCTTGGGCGTCTGCTGCTTGGGGGCGGGATCCTTCTTCTGCGCCGGCGGTGGGTTCACCGGCTGGTTCTTGGTCTCGGCGTCGAGCTTCCGCAGCGGGCCGTCGTCGCGCAGCGCCCCGCCGGGGCCGCTGGGAACCAGCTTCCCACCCACACCCCCACCAATAATCGTGCACGCGCACGGGTTCGGCGTCGGCTTCGCCTCGGCCGCGCCCGCGCTGAGCAGCCCGAACCCGAGGGCGACGAAGCCGCCGGAAGCCGTGTAGAGCAGCGCCCGGCGTGCGCTCATCGGTGCACCACCGTCGAGGACGACCACGACGACGGCCCACTGTCCGAAGTGGACGTCGACGTCACGGACTTGTGTTCGTGGGCGGCGATCTTCTTCGCGATGGCGGGCGAGAACCCGGCCTGCTCGAGCAGCTTCTGGTCGGAGTCGCGCGTCGGCTTCGCGGGCGACTTACGGTGCTGGGTGTGGTGCTTGACGTCCGCGAGGTGCGCTTCGGCCTTGGAGAGGTGGTCCTTCGCCTGGTGCAGCGCCTGATCGGCGGCGTCGACGGCCTTCTTCGCCGCCCCGACCTCGGCGGTCGCCTGGTCGAGCGCGGACGGCGTGGCCGGCTTCGGCGGCGGCACGGGCTTCGGCAGCGCCACCGGCTTGGCGACGAGGTGCGGCAGCGAGATGTGGTTGGCCTGCCCGGGCTGCACGGTCTGATGCTTCACGACCTGCCGCTTCTGGTGGGAACCCGGCTTGGCCTGGCTGTGCTTGGCCGGAGCGTGCTTTGCGGGCTGGGCGACCTTCTGCGCGACCTTCGCGGCCGGCGCCGCGAGGGGCGCGACCTTGACGGGCGCGACGGCGGCCGGAGCGACGGCGGGCCGCCCGGTGGCCGCGGCGACCGGCGTCACGTCATCGGAGGCGAAGGCCCCGGCGGCGGTGGCCCCGACCGCGGCGGTAGCGAGCCCGGCGACGCCGTACACGGCCGCGCGGCCCACCTTGCTGGATGTTGTCATGCTGCTCTCCCCGTACGGATGACCTCGCGGAATGCGGGTTTCCGTGCAGCGTGGGCGGGGAGGATCCAGGGCGGGTACACCCGGCGTACATCGGGGTTTCAGGCGCGCCGGAGCCCGTCGACGAGCACGCCGACCATGCGCTGGTTGTACTCGATGCCCTCGCCGCGCACGGGCTGGCACAACAGCGCGATGGCGTGCATCAGGTCCTTGGCGCTGACGTCGGCGCGGATCCCGCCGGTCGCGACCGCGGCGTCGAGCAGCGCCGCGAGCACGGGTTCGAGCCGTTCCATGAAGTACCCGGGCAGGCCGTCGAAGGCCGGGTCCCCGGAGTGCAGGGCCGTTGCCAGGCCGCGTTTGGTCCCGACGAACGCGGTGTACCGGCGAAGCCACTCCACGAGCGCCACCCGCGGTTCGTGCTCGGCACTGAGCGCCGGCCCGGCGACGGCGCAGGTGTCGATCCCCCGGTGCAGCACGGCCACGACCAGGTCCGCACGCTGCGGGAAGTGCCGGTAGAGCGTCCCGACACCGACCCCGGCCAGGTCGGTGATCTCCTTCGCGGGAGCGTCCACGCCGGAGGTGGCGAAGACGTTTTTGGCGGCTTCGAGCAGGGCGTCGACGTTGCGCTGAGCATCGGCGCGCAGCTTGCGCGGTTGCATAACCGGAAAGCCTTTCCGTATAGTAGCGGAAGAGCTTTCCGCTTACGTCCCGAGACTACCCCCAGGAGCCACCCCTCATGCAGTACCGCACCCTCGGCCGCACCGGCATCAAGGTCAGCCCGTACGCGCTCGGCACCCTGATGTTCGCGACGTCGATCGGCAACCCCGACCCCGAGGACTCGATCCGCGTCATCCACAAGGCCCTGGACGCGGGCATCAACTTCGTGGACACGGCCGACGCCTACGGCGACGTAGAAGACGTAGTGGGCAAGGCCCTGAAGGGCCGCCGCGACAACGTAGTCCTGGCCACCAAGTTCAGCCGCCCGACGGGCGAAGACCCCAACCACCAGGGCACGTCAAGGCGCTGGATCATGACCGCGGTAGAGACTTCGTTGCGCCGCCTGCAGACGGACCACATAGACCTGTACCAGATCCACCGCCCCGACCCGTCGACGGACATCGAGGAAACGCTCTCGGCCCTGAACGACCTGATCCACAGCGGCAAGGTCCGCGCAATCGGCACGTCGGCCATGCCGGTATCGGACCTCATCGAGGCCCAGTGGACGGCCTCCCGCCGCAACTTCGAGCGGTTCCACACAGAGCAGCCGCCGTACTCGATCCTGAGCCGAGGAATCGAACGCGAAGTCCTCCCGACCACACAACGCCACGGAATGGGCACCCTGGTCTGGGGCCCACTGGGCCAGGGAATGCTCACAGGCCGAGTCCGCCGAGACGGCGCGAACGACCTCCGCCGAGCAGGCCTCCTTAAGCACCTGAATGACGCGCGTCGCATCGACGTCGTGGAGCAACTGATCCCCTTGGCGGCTTCGGCCGGCCTCCCGCTGACCCACCTGGCGATGGCGTTCGCAATCTCCCACCCCGGAGTGACAAGCGCAATCATCGGCCCGCGAACGATGGCCCACCTGGACGACCTGCTGGCCGGCATGGAGGTCACCCTGTCGGACGAGGTCTTGGACCGAATCGACGAGATCGTCCCGCCGGGCACGAACGTCAGCGCACTGGACCAGGACTTCGTACCGCGAGCACTGCAGGAGATCCCCCTCCGCCGACGCCCGATGAGCGAACGCTCGGCCGCCTGACCGCACAGTGCCCCCGACGGGGTTCGAACCCGCACTGGGTCGATTTTAAGTCGACTGCCTCTGCCAGTTGGGCTACGGGGGCACCGCACACTCTAGGCGATCCCCGCCCTCGCGAGCCACGAGGCCGGACGGGGGTGTCCCCGGCCGGCCTCGTGTCTACTGTGGACCTAGTGGCTCAGTTCAGCGTCCAGGACTGGTTGGCGCTGCCCGCGCACGTCCAGATCTGCAGCAAGGTGCCGTCCGCGGAGCTGGGGCCCGTGGCGTCCAGGCACTTGCCCGAGGCCGGGTTGACCAGCTGGTTGCCCGTGTGGGTCCACTGCTGGGCGCCCGTTCCGTTGCAGTCGTACAGCTGGACCTTCGCGCCGTTCGCCGTGCTTGCCGCGTTCACGTCGAGACACTTGCCCAGGGCTCGGAGCGTGCCCGAGGTCGACGTCCACTTCTGGGCCGTCGTGCCGTTGCACGTGTACAGGTCCACCGCCGTGCCGTTGGCCGAGGAGGCTCCTGCCACGTCCACGCACTTGCCGCCGTAGCCGGTGATCGTGCCGCTGCCCGCGGGCGGCGGAGTGGTCGTGCCGCCGCCGGTGATCGCGTTGAAGATCCTCGAGTACGCGTAGCCCGTCGCGCGGTCGTAGTCCTGGAGCTCCCAGAACGACAGCTCCGCGACGCCGTTCTGGGCGGCGAACGTCTCCAGCTGCTGCGCGTCGGACTGGCTGAACTGCGCGCCGTCGTCGTTGCGGCCGGCGATCGGGGTCAGGCCCATCATCGCGTAGGCCGCCGACGTCGAGATGCCGTACAGGCTCGCCAGCTGCGACGCGCTGGCGCGGGCCGCGGACAGGGCGTCGCCCAGGACCGGCTGGCCGTCGTAGAAGTCCATCACCATCAGGTTGACGACGCTGACCTTGACGCCCTTGTTCTTGGCGTCGCGCAGCAGGTCCAGCTCGTTGCCCGGAATGCCCGACGGGTCGACGGCCAGGGTGTAGTCGACCTGGACGGCGGAGTTCTGCTGCTGCAGCGCGGCCAGCGCGGAGTTGCGGCGCTGGTTCGAGCCCGTGTCGCCGAGGACGTCACCCTCGATGTCGAAGTCCAGGCGGTTCGTGCCGTAGCTGTTGACCACGTTCGCGTACGCCGCGGTCAGGCTGGCGGTGTTCGTGCAGGTCTGGGCCAGCTCGCCGCCCTCCGCGCCGCCGAACGACGGGATGACGTTGCCGCCCGCGGCCTGCAGCGCGCTGATCTGGGACTTGAACGAGCCGACGCCGGTGCCGTTCGCTTCCCAGACCGGCGTGCAGCCGGACTGCGGGGTGAGGAACGCGAGCGTGAAGAACTTGGTGCCGGTGGCGCTCATGTCGGCGGACATCTGGCCGGCGTCGGAGTCGCTGATCTGCAGGTAGGGGGCCGCGTAGTGGGCCGGGAAAGCCGGGCCGGCCGCGGCCGCGGTGCCGGGCACGCCGGCGATGACGGCGACGCTCAGCACGGCGGGCAACGCCGCGACGAGTGCCGCTCGGGTTTTGGAAAAGCGCATGAAAGCTCCTGGGACCGTGGGGACGGGCGGTGCGGAGTCGATCCGACGACCGTCGGCGAGGGGGAGGTTCGCCGACTTATTCTTCGTAGTGAAGAAAGGGATACCCGCTCGACGACCCAGTTGTCCAGACCATGTCGCTCACCGGCACACAGTCGGTCATTCCCTGGCAACTGCCCCAAAAGGCCCTTAACAGGCAGCAAAAGAGCCCCCGCCCGCCGAAGCGGACAGGGGCTCTTCCGACCGGAACGTCAGGACTTCGAGACGCGCGCGAACTCGTCCTTCGGGTTGTTGATCTGGCCCAGCGAGATGACCTCACGCCGGAACAGGCCGCCGAGGATCCAGTCGAACAGGATGCGGATCTTGCGGTTCCACGTCGGCATCGCCTTGAGGTGGTACGCGCGGTGGAACAGCCACGCCGGGAAGCCCTTGATCTTCAGGTTCAGCGCGTCGGCGACGCCCTTGTGCAGGCCCAGGCTCGCGACCGCGCCGAGGTTCTTGTGGTAGTAGTCCTTCGGCTGGCCGCCGCGGATCACCTTGATGATGTTCTTCGCCAGCAGCCTCGCCTGGCGGACCGCGTGCTGGGCGTTCGGCGGGCAGGTGGCCGTCGGGTCCTCTTCGGTGCGCGAGAGGTCCGGGATCGCCGCGTTGTCGCCCGCGGTCCAGACGTCCGGGTGGCCGATGACCTGCATGGCCGCCGTGGCCTCGAGGCGGCCGCGCTTGTCCAGCGGCAGGTCCGAGTCGGCCAGCACCGGGTTGGCCTTCACACCCGCGGTCCAGATGAGCGTGTCGGTGTCGAACTCGGTGCCGTCCGAGAGCTCGACGTGGCCGTTCTCGAACGACTTCGCCGCCGTCGACAGGTAGACCTCGATGCCGCGCTTCTCCAGCTGCTCGACCGTGTACACCCCGAGCGTCTCGCGGACCTCGGGCAGGATGCGCCCGGCGGCCTCGACGAGCACCCAGCGGACGTCGGCCGGCTCGATGTTCGGGTAGTAGTTCTCCACCGCGAAGCGGGTCATGTCCTCGAGCTCGGCCAGCGCCTCGATGCCGGCGAACCCGCCGCCGACGACGGTGAACGTCAGCAGGCGCTTGCGCAGCTCGGGGTCGAGCGTGCTGGCCGCCTCGTCGAGCTTGGTCATGATGTGGTTGCGGAGGTAGATCGCCTCGCCGATGGTCTTGAAGGCGATGCCCTGCTCGACCAGGCCCGGGATCGGCAGGATGCGGGCGACGGCGCCGAGCGCGACCACGAGGACGTCGTAGCCGAGCTGCTCGATGTGGCCGTCGGCGGCCTCGACCGTGACCGACTTCTTGTCGTTCTCGATCTTGGTGACGCGCGCGGTGAGCACGTGGCAGCGCTTCAGCACGCGGCGCAGCGGCACGACGACGTGGCGGGGCTCGATCGCGCCGGCCGCGGCCTCCGGGAGGAACGGCGCGTAGGTCATGTGGGGCTGCGGGTCAACGACGGTCACGGAGGCCTCGTTGGCCCGGAGCATCTTCTGGAGGCCGAACGCCGTGTAGAGCCCGACGTACCCACCACCGAGGACAAGGATCCGAAGCGGTTCCGACTTCGACTTCGCAGCAGCCATGAACTCATAGTCGCACCTTCACACGGACCTTGCGAGGGGACCCCATCTCGCTGTGACCAGCGTCGCTGCACCTTCCGTAACGATTCAGTCCGAGGCCGTCACCGAGGTCGCGGCGCGGAAGACGTCGGCCACCATCGTGTGGGTCAGGAGCCCGGTCTGGACATTGCGCGGCGAGACGTGATAACAGCCGAAAATCCGCAGGTCGCCGAGCTTCAGGACCGTGCCGTGGCCGAACGCGGGACGCGGCGACGGCACCGGCCAGCCCGCCGCGGCGAGCACGGGCAGCAACGCTTGCCAGCCGAACGCGCCGAGCACCACGATCGAGCGCAGTGTCGGACGTAACAGCGTCAGCTCCTCCGCGAGCCACGATCGGCACGTGTCGCGCTCGGCCGGCGTCGGCTTGTTCTCCGGCGGCGCGCAGCGCACCGGCGCGACGAGCCGCGTGCCGTACAGCTCGAGGCCGTCGCCGATCGCCGTCGACGTCGGCTGCGACGCGAGCCCGACCTCGTGCAGCACCCGGAACAGGAAGTCACCCGACGGGTCGCCGGTGAACATCCGGCCGGTGCGGTTCGCGCCGTGCGCCGACGGCGCCAGCCCGACCACGGCGAGCTTGGCGTCCGGCGGCCCGAAGCCCGGCACCGGCCGCGCCCAGTACTCCTCGCCGCGGAACGCCGCCTTCGTGCCCGCGACGCCCTCGCGCCACTCGACCAGCCGCGGGCAGGCGCGGCACTCCGAGACGGCGGCGTCGAGCTGGGCGAGCGTCCTCATCGCAGCGCCACCCGGGACAGCCGGTCGGCCTGCCGCGTCGTCTCGGGCAGCCGGTAGCGCGGCGCCAGCGCGAGCGTCAGCCGGCACGCGTGGGCCAGGTCGATCCGGTGCCCGGCCGAGACGTACACCGGCTTGACGCCGTCCTGGGTGCGCAGCACCGCGCCGACGACCTCCCCCGCGTCGACCAGCGGCGCCGACGAGCCACGCGCGTGGCTCGGCTCGTCGTGCGAGCCGACGAACCGCGTCTTGCCGACGCCGAACGCGGGCCGCCCGGTCAGCACGCCCAGGTGACACGCGAGCCCGAAGCGCCGCGGGTGGGCGAGGCCGTGGCCGTCGCAGACCAGGACGTCCGGCTCGTGGTCGAGCCGCTCGAGCGCGGCCAGCAGCGGCGGCAGCTCGCGGAAGGCGAACAGGCCCGGCTCGTACGGGAAGACGGCCTTGGCGCGGACCGTCCGCTCCTCCACCACGGTCAGCCCCGCCGTCTCCAGCGTGACGACCGCGGCGGCGATCCCGTCGCCCTCGTCGTAGGCGACGTCCAGGCCGGTCACCGTCGGCGGCAGCTCCGGGACGTCGTCGGTCAGGTCGACCTCGCCGCGCAGCCGTTCCTGCACGGCGAGCGCGTCGGCGATCGTCGTCGGCCAGTCGTCGGTGTGCACCAAGTCACCCTGCCACAGTGATCCGGCTAAGTTGGGGTCCATGGCGGACACGACCCCCGAAGAGGCTCCCGAGAAGACGACTCCGGAGATCAAGGAGCTCCCGGCCGAGCCGGCCGACGACATCGTCACGACCCAGCACACGCTCACCGTGAAGCGGAAGACGCTGTCCTACACGGCGAAGGCCGGGCGGATCGTCCTCCGCAAGGAGGTCGTGAAGGACGGCAAGTCCGAGGGGCCGAAGGCGAAGGCCGAGGTCTTCATCACCTCCTACACCCTCGACGACGCCGAACCCGGCTCGCGGCCGGTCACGTTCGCCTTCAACGGCGGGCCCGGCTCGTCGAGCATCTGGCTGCACATGGGGCTGCTCGGGCCGCGGCGCGTGCTCTCCGGTGACGTCGACAACCCGGAGCCGCCGCCGTACGGGCTGGCCGACAACCCCGAGACGCTGCTGGTGCACAGCGACCTGGTGTTCATCGACCCGGTGTCGACGGGCTACTCGCGCGCGGCCGAGGGCGGCGAGACGAAGGACTTCCACGGTTTCAAGGGCGACATCGAGTCGGTCGGCGAGGTCATCCGGCTCTGGGTGTCGCGCCACGAGCGCTGGCTGTCGCCGAAGTTCCTGGCCGGCGAGTCGTACGGCACGCTGCGCGCCGCCGGGCTGGCCGCGCACCTGCAGGACCGCCACGGGCTCTACCTCAACGGCCTGCTGCTCATCTCGTCGGTGCTCGACCTCGGCACGCTGCAGTTCAGCGAGGGCAACGACCTGCCGTACTCGCTGTACGTGCCGACGTACGCGGCGATCGCGCACTACCACGGCCTGCACGGCGAGCGCCCGCTCGACGACGTCCTCGCCGACGCCGAGGACTTCGCGGCGAAGGACCTGCCGTGGGCGCTGGCGCGCGGCGCCCGGCTGTCCACACAGGACCGGGCCGACGCCGTCGCCACGCTGGCGTCGCTGACCGGGCTCACCGAGTCCTATGTGGACCGGGTCAACCTGCGGATCGAGCACGTCCGGTTCTTCACCGAGCTGCTGCGCGACCGCGGCCTCACGGTCGGCCGGATGGACGGCCGCTTCACGACGTGGGAGCCGGACGGCGGCCGCGAGCACATGAGCGACGACCCGTCCATCTCCCGGGTGATCGGCGCGTACTCGGCGGCGTTCAACCACTACGTGCGGGCCGAGCTGGGCTACGAGAACGACCTGCCGTACGAGATCATCCACGAGGACACGTTCAAGGCGTGGTCGTACAAGGAGTTCGAGGGCCGCTCGATCTCGGTGGTCGACTCGGTGAGCGCGGCGATGCGCGCGAACCCGCACCTGAAGGTCCACGTCGCGTTCGGCCACTACGACGGCGCGACGGCGTACTTCGCGGCCGAGCACGTCTTGGCGCACCTGCAGATCCCGGAGGAGCTGCGCGACAACATCGACACGGCGTACTACCCGGCGGGGCACATGATGTACGTCCACGAGCCGACCCGGGTGCAGCAGGCGAAGGACCTCGGGAAGTTCGTCAAGAAGGCGTCGAACCGCTAGCGCGATCCGGTGGCGTCCGGTCCGGTCCGGTCCGAGCCGGGCTGGACGCCGTCGGCAGCGGCCTGCCGTAGTCGCCCGGTGGCAGCCGCCGCTGCCGGCGCCAGTGCAGGATGCCGCTGATCAGCTGGAGGACCACCACCACCGCGATGTAACCGGCCAGCCACGGCGTGATCTCCGCCGGTGGCCGGTTGCCCGGCCACAGCAGCTCCAGGATGACCGGGAAGACCGCGAACCCCGGCATCGCGAGGTAGAGCCGCTCGATGCGCAAAGCCCGGTGGACGGCCAGGGATTCCGGGGTCTCGCCGAAGTCCCTGCCGCGGAGGACGCCCGTCAGGATCCAGCCGCAGCAGAGCGCGCTCAGGACGAGCAGGCCCAGCCAGCTCACCGCGTACGTCCGAGCCGCTGTCGTGAAGTACATCGTGACGGCGAGCGCGATCCCGCCGCCGAACGCGGCCACGACCGAAACCAGGTACCAGCCGCCCAGGACCTGCCACCAGGGCTCCGCCGGGCTCCGCGACGGGACCGACGCACCGAGTTTCCGCTCGTGCCAACGGATGCCGTCCCACATCGACAGCTGGATCCCGAAGTAGATGAAGTACGCGACGTCGCTCCGGGTCGCTCCAGGCCCGAACAACAGCGAATAGCCACTGCCGATGACGCAGATGCCGACCACGATCGCGAAGTAGCGCGGCAGACCGCGGCTGTACAGCGACCGTCTGGTGGCGATCAGCGCGGTGAGCAGCGGCGTCGGGCGTCCGACGGGCTGTCCTCGCTTGGCCAGCCACTTCAACGCCGCCGACTCCTCCGCCGACGTCACCTCGATCATCGGGCCTCCCGTGGCGGCGACCAGTCCACCGGGGTGCCCGGGTCCGGGACCGGCGGCGTGCCGTAGTCGCCCGGTGGCAGCCTCCGGTACCGGCGCACGTGCCGGACGATGGCGACCACCTGCAGGAGCACCACCGCCGCGGAGTAGCCGGCCAGCCAGGACGCGAATCCCGGCGGCAGCCTTTCCTCCAGCAGGTCCATCACCAGCGGTACGACCGCCAGGATCGGCGTCACGACGTAGACCTGATCGGCGCGCAACGCCCGGGCGACGGCGAGGGATTCGGCGGTTTCGGCGAAGAGCGGACGGCGGACGGTGCCGATCAGGACCCAGCCGGTGCACAGCGCACTCAGAACGAGCAGGCCTAGCCAGCTCGCCGCGTACGTGCGGGCCGTCGGGTACATCGTGACGGCGAGCGCGATCCCGCCCCCGAACGCGACCACGAGGGACACCAGGAACCAGCCGCCGACGACCTGCCACCACGGTTCCGCCGGCTTCCGCGACGGGCCCCACGCGCGCAGGGCCCGGTCGTTGCGGCGGAAGCCGTCCCACATCGAGAGCTGCATCCCGAAGTAGAGGAAGTAGATCGGGACGCTCTCGGTCATGCCGTGGCCGAACAACAGCGAATACGCCACCCCGAAGGAACTGGCGACCACGATGTAGAGGAAGTAGCGCCACCACCGCGACGGCTGTCTGGTGGCGATCAGTGCGGTCAGCACCGGCGCCGGCCGGCCGACGCGCTGACCGTGGCCCGCCAGCCACTTCAGCGCGGCCGACTCCGTCGCCGCGGTCACCTCGATCATCGGGCCTCCTGCGGGGGTGACCAGTCGACGGGGACGTCCAGGTCCGGCAGCGGCGTGCCGTAGTGGCCCGGCGGCAGCGTCCGGGAGCGGCGCAGGTGCCGGACGTAGCCGACCACCTGCAGGACCAGCACCAGCACGACGTAGCCGGCCAGCCACGGTGTGAACGCCGCCGGCTGGTGGTTCCCCAGGAGCGGGTCCATCACCAGCGGCAGGACCGCCATCAGCGGTGACGCCGCGTAGATCGCCTCGACCCGGAGGGCCCGGGCGACGGCCAGCGATTCGGCACCGTCGGCGATGAGCGGGCGACGGAGCACGCTGACCAGGACCCAGCCGCTGACGAGCGCGCTCAGCGCGAGCAGCCCCAGCCAGCTCACGGCGTACGTCCGGGACGGCGTCGTCGCGTACATCGTGACGGCGAGCGCGATCCCGCCGCCGAACGCGACCGCGACGGACGCGAGGAACCAGCCGCCGAGGACCTGCCACCACGGTTCCGCCGGCTTCCGCGACGGGACGGACTCACGGAGTTCCCGCAAGCGGAGGTGACTGCTGTCCCGGGCGGCGAGCTGGAGCGCGAAATAGCTGAAGTAGACGGGATAGCTTTCGGTCATCCCGGGTCCGAAGAGCCGCGTGTACCCCAGCCCGCCGACGAAGACGAGCAGCACGTAGCCGATGTAGCGCGGGAACCAGCGGCCGTTGAAGGCCTGCCTCGTCGCGATCAACGCGGTCAGCACCGGCGTCGGCCGCTCGACCCGCTGCCCGCGCTTGGCCAGCCAGCGCCGGGCCGCTTCCTGCTCCGCGGCGGTCACCATGATCATCGGACCGCCACCTCGACGCCGTAGGTCCCCGCCGGCAGCATCCGGCGCCGGTACTGCCGGTAGCGGCCGACGAGCAGGGTCGCGAAGGCGAGGACGACGTAACCGACGAGCCACGGCGTGAACTCGTGCGGCTGCCGGCCCGTCGTCAGGGGGTCGAAGAGCACCGGCAGCGCGAACAGCGCGGGCAAGGTGATGTACGGGTCCTCGGCCCGCACGACGGCGTCGATCATCAGCGACGTCTCGTCCTCGGCGAGGACCGGCCGCCGGACCACGCCGGTGAGGACCACCGCCACCACGAGCGCGCCGATCGCGAGCATCCCGAGCCAGCCCACCGCCCAGACCCACGCGGACGTCGTCACGCACATCGCGACGGCCAGGAGCGCGCCGCCGCCGAAGGTGATCAGCACCGAGGCGAGGTACCAGCCGTCCAGCGACTCCCGCCACGGCGGCCGGGGCACGTCGAGCCGCCGGTCGCCCAGCAGGGCCGCGGCTCGCCGGTCCGCCCAACGCACCGGGAGCCAGACGAGCACCACTACGCCGGCGTAGGCCGCGAAGACCACGCCGCCCATGGGCGTGTGGAGCCAGAGCGCCAGGAACTGCAGGACGCCACCGGCGACCACGACCACCGCCAGCACCAGGAAGCACCACGCCCAGTACCCCGGCGGCCGCGCGGCCCGGCGCGCACCCAGCCGCAACGCGAGCAACGGCGTCGGCCGCACCACCTCGACGCCGCGTTTGGCCAGCCACAACCCGGCCGCGTCGACCTCGGCCTCCGTCGGTTCGTACACGTCTCCCCCTCGCCTCGGGGAGTACACGCACGAACCGGTCAATAGGTTGACCCGAAAACGGCCCGCCTCCCGGAAGGGAAGCGGGCCGTCTCGGCGAGAGTTACTTCAGGTACTGCGACCCGTGGGTCACCGCCGCGTACGCGTCTACCGCGCCGTGGCCGTAGAAGCCGTTGAACGACGCGTCACCCGTGCAGGTTGCCGTGAACGTGGCGTCGCGGCCTTCGTCCAGGTAGTCCACCGTGCGGGGGACCGGGCAGGCGATCTTCGACGCCGTGCCCTCGAGGACGCGCTGGACCTTGTCCGGGTCCAGGCCGAAGCCGGCGCCGGACTTCTTGCCGTACTGCGAGACGATCAGCGCCGCGACGCCCGCCGCGTGCGGCGTCGCCATCGACGTGCCCTGCAGCCACTGGTAGTAGCCGACGCGGCCGTCCGCGGCCGTGGCCTTCTGGACGCCCAGTGCGACACCCGCCGGTGTCACGTTGCCCGCCGCGTCGATGTTGCCTTCGGCCACACCCACGTTCTTCGGGTACGTCGAGAGGATCTCGTTCTCGACCGTGCGGAACCACGGCGTGCCGAAACCGTCGCGGAAGTAGCCGCCCGGTGCGGAAACCGAGATCTGCTCAGTGCCGTAGTTCGAGTAGTCCGCCTTCGCCTGCGACGGGCCGAACGCGCCGACGCCGATCGTGTAGTTGCCCTCGACCGGCAGGTTGAGGCAGCTGGCGTTGTCGACCTCGCGCGGGTGCGTGGTGTTCGCCGGGTAGTCCGGGCTGGTGGTGTCCGGCTGCGGCGCGCCGAGGTCGGTGTGCTGGTTGCCCAGCGCGACCACCATCGTGACGCCCTTCTTGTGCGCGTAATTCAATGCGCGCTGCGTCGCCTCGATGATCGTGCGCTGCTCGGCCTGCTCCGCGGCCGAGTCGGCCGGGTTCGCGGTGCAGTTGTACAGCCACGGGTCGGTGTAGAAGCTCATGTTGACCACGTCGATGCCGGCGTCGCCGGCGTAGGTCAGCGCGTCGACGGTCGGCTGCAGGAAGAAGTAGCCCGAGTCCTGGCCGGCGCGGATGTTCACCAGCGTCACGTTCGGCGCGACACCCGAGACGCCGAAGCCGTTGGCCGCGGCGGCGATCGTGCCGGCGACGTGCGTGCCGTGGGCGCCGTCGTCGTGGTTCACCGGGTCGACGCAGCCGCGGAACTCGCACGGACCGTCGACCTCGACGCCGTTGACGTCGAACGGGATGTCCTTGACGAAGTTGCGCGAGTCGGCCGCGTCGAAGTTCGGCGCGATGTCCGGGTGCGTGCCGTCGATGCCGGTGTCGATGATGCCGACCTTGACCTGCTTGCTGCCCGGCTGCTTGGTGCGGGAAAGGTCCGATCGGACGGACTTGAGGCCCCAGAGCTGGTCGTCCAGCGGGTCCAGTCCGAGGGCCTTCTTCGCGGCGGCGTTCCCCTTGGCCGTGCCGCGGCCTTCCTTCTCGACGTTGTTGTTCTTGGCCTTCTTGCCGTCCTTCGGCACCGAGCCGATGACCTGCGCCTTGGCCGCGCCGAACACGGACCGGTTCGCCGAGACGCGCTCGGTGAAGCCGGTCGCCGGGGCGCTGGCCTTGATCAGGCCGACCGCGCTGTTGGTCTCCAGCACCGTGCCACCCGCGTCGCGGATCGCCTTCTGCGCGCTCGCGACACTCTGGACGTCCTTGGCGAGCACGGTGAACTCGGTCGCGGGGCCGGCCAGCGCGGGCTGCGCGGACGCCACCGGGACCGCCGCCACGGTGAGCGCCCCGAAAAGCGGGACGGCCAGCGCCGCGGCGAGAAGCCTGGGTCTCTTCACGTTTCTCCTCCTCGGAAAGCGGTTCCCTCCGGACCGTATAGATCGGACAATGTGGTTACAACGGCCAAACGTACGTTATGGAACAACCGACTTCTGCTCCGCGAAGTGACATGCTGACAAGTGCCCGTCGGTCCGCGGCACGAGTTCCGGCACCTCCGTGGCGCAGATGTCCTGCGCCTTCCAGCACCGCGTGCGGAACCGGCAGCCGGACGGCGGATCCAGCGGGCTCGGCACGTCGCCGGTCAGCCGGATGACCTGCCGCTGCCCGCGCAGCGCCGGGTCCGCCACCGGCACCGCGGACAGCAGCGCCTGTGTGTACGGGTGGGACGGTCGCTCGTAGATCTCCTCGTCGGTGCCGATCTCGACGACCTTGCCGAGGTACATCACCGCGACCCGGTTGGACAGGTGCCGCACCACCGAAAGGTCGTGCGCGATGAAGACGTACGACAGGCCGAACTCGTCCTGCAGGTCGCCGAGCAGGTTCATCACCTGCGCCTGGATCGAGACGTCCAACGCGGACACCGGCTCGTCGCAGATGATCACCTTGGGCCGCAACGCCAGCGCCCGCGCGATGCCGATGCGCTGGCGCTGCCCGCCGGAGAACTGGTGCGGGTAGCGGTTGAGGTGCTCGGGGTTGAGCCCGACCACCTCCAGCAGCTCCTGCACCTTCTTCGCCCGTGAGCCCTTCGGCGCGACGTCGGTGTGGATCTCGAACGGCTCGCCGACGATGTCGCCGACGGTCATCCGCGGGTTCAGCGACGTGTACGGGTCCTGCAGCACGATCTGGATCTCGCGCCGCAGCTTGCGCAGTTCGTTGCCGCGCATCGAAAAGATGTCGCGGCCCTCGAACTTTGCGGTGCCGCCCGTCGGCTCCTCCAGCCGCATCAGCACCTGCGCCAGGGTGGACTTGCCGCAGCCGGACTCGCCGACGACGCCGAGCGTCTCGCCGGGCAGCAGGTCGAACGAGACACCGTCGACCGCCTTGACCTGGCCCACCGTGCGCTTGAACAGGACGCCGGTGCGGACCGGGAAGTACTTCTTGAGGTCGTTGACGGAAAGAATGGGTTCCGCCGACGTGCTCTTCTCAGCGGAAGCGGCATCAGACACTGCCACGGGAGTTCACCACCACATCTTCGGCGAAGTGGCACGCGCTGGTCCGGCCGAAGCCGATCCCGCGGGGCGCCGGGACTTCCGAGGAACAGCGGTCCTCGGCCCGCTTGCAGCGCGGGTGGAACGGGCAGCCGGGCGGGACGTCGAGCAGGCTCGGCGGCAGGCCCTTGATGGTCTCCAGCGTCTGTCCCTTGAGGTCGAGCCGGGGCAGGGAGTCCATCAGCGCGGCGGTGTAGGGGTGGGCCGGCGCGCGGAACAGCTCGACGACGTCGGCCTGCTCGACGATCCGGCCCGCGTACATCACCGCGATCCGGTCCGCGACCTCGGCGACCACGCCCAGGTCGTGGGTGATGAGCACCAGCCCCATCTTGCGTTCGGCCTGGATCTCCCCCAGCAGGTCCATGATCTGGGCCTGCACGGTGACGTCGAGGGCGGTGGTCGGCTCGTCGGCGATGAGCAGGTCCGGGTCCAGGGCCAGCGACATCGCGATCATCGCGCGCTGGCGCATCCCGCCGGAGAACTGGTGCGGGTAGTCCTTGAGCCGCCGGTCGGCGGCCGGGATCCGGACGATGTCCAGCAGCTCGATCGCGCGCTTGCGGGCGTCCTTGCGGGACATCCCGAGCCGCACCCGCAGCTGCTCCTCGATCTGGAACCCCACGGTGAACACCGGGTTCAGCGCGGACAGCGCGTCCTGGAAGATCATCGCGATCTCGCTGCCGCGCACCTCCCGGCGGCGGTCCTCGGACGCCGTCAGCAGGTCCTCGCCGCGCCAGCGCACGGCGCCGCCGGTGATCACGCCGGGCGGCGTGTCGAGGATGCCCATCACGGTCTGCGCGGTGACGCTCTTGCCGGAGCCGGACTCGCCGAGCACCGCCAGGGTCTCCCCGGCGTGCACCGAGTAGCCGACGCCGTTGAGCACGTTCGCCACGCCGTCCGAGGTGCGGAACTCGACGTGCAGATCCTCTACCTCGAGCAATAGTTCGTTGTCGGACAAGGGGATCTACCTCGACTTCGGATCGAGCGCGTCGCGGATGCCGTCACCCAGCATCACGAAGGCCAGCACGGTCAGGGTGACGAAGGCACCCGGGAACAGCAGCATGTGCGGGTCGCTGCGGAAGTAGTCCCGCGAGTCGCTGATCATCACGCCCCACGAGATCACCGGCGCGCGCACGCCGATGCCCAGGTAGGCCAGGGTCGCCTCGGCGCCGATGAACGCGCCGAGCGCGATGGTCGCGTACACCAGCACCGGCGCGACCGTGTTCGGCAGCAGGTGCCGGAAGATGATCCGCGGTGTGCTCGCGCCGAGGCCGCGCGCGGCCTTGACGTAGTCGAGCTGCTTGGCCACCAGCGTCGCCGACCGCATGATGCGCATCGCGACCGGCCAGCTCAGCACGGCGATCGAGCACACCACCTGGACGATGATCGTGACCGCGCCCGGGCTCGTGCCGGGCGCGTTGAACGTCGTCAGGATGACGATCGCGCCGAGCACGAACGGCAGGCCGGCGAAGATGTCGCCGAAGCGCGACAGCAGGCTGTCGACGAACCGGCCGTAGTACCCGGCGACGATCCCGACGAGCGAGCCGAAGAGCACGGTCAGCAGCGTCGAGAACACCCCGACCAGCAGCGACGCGCGGGTCCCGTAGATCACCCTGGCGTAGACGTCGGCGCCCTGGTTGTCGTAGCCGAACCAGGCGGCCCCGGACGGGCCTTCGTTGGCGTGGGTCAGGTCGCTGAAGCCCGCGTCGCGCGAGCTGAACAGGCCGGGCGCGATCGCGATCAGCACGATGACCAGGATGATCACCGCCGAGACGACGACCGCCGGCTTGCGCCGCAGCTGGCGCCAGGCGTCGGCCGCCAGGCTGCGGGGTTTCTGCGGGCTGGTCGCGGAGTCGTCGATGCGGGACAGCTCGGCCGCGTCGGCCCCGCCGCCGCCCACCAGGTTCGGGTCAGTCATAGCGGATCCTCGGGTCGAGAACGGCGTAGAGCAGGTCGACGATCAGGCTCATCAGCAGGTACACCAGCACCAGCAGGACGACCACGCCGACGACGGTGGCGCTCTCCCGGTTCTGGATGCCGCGGAAGATGAGGCCGCCGAGGCCGTTGATGTTGAACACGCCTTCGGTGACGATCGCGCCGCCCATCAGGGCGCCGAGGTCGGTGCCGAGGAACGTCAGCACCGGGATCACCGAGTTGCGCAGCAGGTGGACGCCGACGACGCGGCTGGTGGGCTGGCCCTTCGCGATCGCCGTCCGGACGTAGTCGGCGCGGCGGTTCTCGGCGATGCTCGTTCTCGACAGCCGGGCGACGTAGGCCATGGACAGGCTGCCGAGCGCGATGCCGGGCACGATCAGCTCGCCGATGCTGGGGTTGTCGGACACGCTGGCCTCGATCAGGCCGAGGCCGTTGGTGCCCAGGGCCAGCTGCAGCACGATCGCCGTGACGAACACCGGCAGCGAGATCAGGAACGTGGTCGAGACCAGCACCAGGTTGTCGAGGAAACCCTTGCCGCGCAGGCCGGTCAGCACGCCGGCGGTGAGGCCGATGACGGCCTCGATGACCACCGCGACCACGGCCAGGCGCAGCGTGATCGGGTACGACGTCGCGATCAGCTCGCCGACCGAGGTGCCGTTGAAGGTCTCGCCCCAGTCGCCGGTGAACAGGCTCCCGAGGTACTTGAAGTACTGGACGAAGATGTTGTCGGCCAGGTGGAACTTCTCGGTCATCTGCGCGATGTAGGCCTGGGGGCAGGCGGTTTGCCCGCACTTGCCGGCGAACGGGTCGCCGGGCACGGCCCAGACCAGGACGTAGATCAGGAACGTGGTGCCGAAGAAGACCGGGATCAGCTGGAGCAGCCGTCGCAGGACATAGCGGATCATGACGGATTCCTAGTGCGCGCCGGCCGTCGTGAGTGTTTAGGGCGGTTCTAACCGCCCTAAACACTCACGACGCCGTGTGGTGGTTACGGCAGGTCAGCGCGTCACTTCTTCAGGACCTCGATGGACGGGTAGTCCGGCATGCGCCGGAAGTCCAGGCCCGCGGACTTGAGGTTCTTCGACTTCGCCGCGACGCCCTTCTCGTCCCACACCGGGATCGAGGGCAGGTCCTTCGCGATCAGGTCCTCGGCCTGCTGGTACAGCTTGACCGCGGCGTCCTTGTCGGCCGTGGCGTCCGCCTGGGCGAGGACCGAGTCGACCTGCGGGTTCGAGTACGACGAGTCGTTCGAGGAGCCACCGGTCTTGTAGATCGGGTTGAGGAAGTCCTCGATGGACGGGTAGTCCGCCGACCAGTCCGACCGGCCCATGCCCGTCAGCTTCTTGCCGGTCACGATGCTGCGCCACTGGCCGAAGTCGGTGGCCGGCACAAAGTCGCACTCGACGCCGAGGGTGTTCTTGATGCTGTTGCACGCCGCGGTCAGCGGTTCCTTGCGGCCGCCGTCCGCGTTGGACGCGATCGTCAGCTTGCCCTTGAAGCCGGACTTCGCGAAGGCTTCCTTCGCCGCGGCCGGGTCGAACTTGCAGAACTGGCAGACGCCGGCGCGCGCACCCGGGATGCCCTGGGCGATGTAGCTGTCCGCGGGCACGTAGGTGTCGTTCATGACGGTCTTGGTGATCTGGGCCCGGTCGATCGCCATCGAGACCGCCTTGCGCAGCTCCAGGTTGTCGTAACCGGGGACGTAGTACGGCAGCGCGATGGTGCTGATCCCGAGCAGGTGGCCGGTGACCAGGCGATCGCCGAGGTCGGCCTTGTACTTGCCGCCCGCGACGGCCGACGGCGGCAGCGCCTCCATGAAGTCGAGCCGGCCGCTCAGCAGGTCCTGGTAGGCCGTCTCCTGGCTGGCGTAGATCTTGATGTTCAGGTCCTTGAAGTGGACCTTGTCGTCACCCTTGTAGTCGTCGAAGCGGGTGAGCTTGATGTCCTGGTTCGGCGTCCGCGAGACGAACTTCATCGGGCCGTTGCCCACCGGGTGCTGCTCGAAGCCCTTGGGGTCCTTGAAGAACACGTCGGGCAACGGCGCGAACGCCTGGTAGCCGACCTTGATCGAGAACACCGAGAACGGCCCGTCCAGCGTCACCTGGAACTCGTAGTCGCCCTTGAGGACCAGGCCGGACATCTTGTCCGTGGCCGGCTTGGCGTTCTCGTCCGCGGGGTGGACGTCCTTGTAGCCCTGGATGTTCGAGAAGAAGTCGGTGTTGAGCTGGCCGTTCGGGCCGTACGCCCCGTAGTTCCAGGCGTCGACGAAGTTGTGCGCCTTCACCTCAGTGCCGTCGTGGAACTTCCAGCCCTGCTTGATCTTGATGTCGTAGACCTTGGAGTCGGTCGTCGTGATCGAGTCGGCCATCAGGTTGAACGGCTGTGCGTCCGCTCCCTTGAAGCCGACCAGCGTGGCGAACATGACCTGGATGGCCTTGGTGCCGCCGAGGTCGTTGATGTTGGTCGGGACCAGCGCGTTCTGCGGTTCCGTGCCGTAGACGCTGACCGTGCCGTCCGGGTCCGTCCCGCCCGAGCCCGTGGAGTCGCCTGAGCTACCACCGCCACAGGCGGCGAGCACCAGTGCCAGCGTGGTCACCACCGCGGAACTTCCCCAGAGCCTGCGCGAACGACGCATGATCCCCTCCACAATCCGGCTGTCCGAAAGATGGGACGCACGCTATCGGGGGCGGCGAAGGTGATCACAGGAGTGCGGTGTTGCAAATGTGTGACGACCGTCAGGACCACCTGGTTGGAGCACAACCAACGTAGGTAACCGGATACTCCGGACGGCCTAGCGCGGACGCCTTGTCATCGTGTGCTCACCGAGGGTGGGTCGCGAAATCCCTTGTGGCACAAGCTGTTTCGGGCACGCGAACGGGCGGCGGTGGCCTGGACCACCGCCGCGGGCGCGTCACGTCGAAGTGACTGACCGTGACCGGTCTAGACGAGCGAAAGCGCGATGCCGTCGAGGATGTCGTGCTCGCTGATGATCAGCTCCGTTGGGCCGCCGCGGGCCGCGAGCTGTGCGGCGAGGGTCTGGACCACCACGGCGCCGCCGCCGATCACGTCGACCCGGCCGGGGTGGATCACCGGGTTCGCCGCGCGGGTGGCGTGGTCGGCGTGCAGCAGGCCCGAAGCGAGCCGGTCGATGTCCGCGGCGCCCAGCTTGGACAGGTGGACGCGCTCGCTGTCGTACTCGGTGAGGCCGAGGGCGATGGCCGAGAGCGTCGTCACCGTGCCGGCGACGCCGACCCAGGTCTTCGCGCGCGAGACGTCCACGATGTCGAACGCCTCGCTCAGCACCTTCCCGGCGAGGTCGCGGGCGACGGCGATCTCGCCGGCGGTCGGCGGGTCGCTCTTGAGGGCGCGCTCGGTGATCCGGACGCACCCGATGTCGACGGACTTCGCGGCGAGCACCTCGGCCTTGCGGCCGTCCCAGGTGCCGAGGACGAGCTCGGTCGAGCCGCCGCCGACGTCGACCACGACGAACGGGCCGTCGTCCGGGTCCTGCTCCCCGACGGCGCCGGTGAAGCTGAGCCGGGCCTCCTCGTCGCCGCTGATCACCTCGGCCTCGACGCCGAGGGTCTCGCGCGTCATGCGGAAGAAGTCGTCGCGGTTCTTCGCGTCGCGGGTCGCGGAGGTGGCGACCATGCGCACCTTCTCGGCGCCCTTGCGGCGGGCCGCGATCGTGTAGTCGGCGAGCGCGACGCGGGTGCGTTCGAGCGCTTCGGGGGCGAGCTCACCGGTGGCGTCGACGCCCTGGCCGAGCCGGACGATCCGCATCTCGCGGTGCAGGTCGCGCAGGTCAACCGTGCCGTCGTGGCGCGGGGTCAGCTCGGCGACGAGCAGGCGGATGGAGTTGGTCCCACAGTCGATCGCGGCAACACGAGGCATGGATCAACCTTAGCTGCCACGGACTTCTCAGCTGGTGGGTGCCAGCGTCGTCGTGGTCGTGGTGACCGACGTCGAGACCGAGGTGACGACCGCGCCGCAGCTCGGGGTCGGCGTCGTGGTCGGACCGCCGGGCGTGGTGCTGGGCGGCGTCGGTGTCGTCGTCGGGGACGGGACCGTGGTGACGCTGATCTCCGTCGTCGTGGTCGGCGTGGTCGTCGGCGGAGCGCACGGCTTCGACGTCGTCGGCGCGGTCGACGTGCCGCCCGGCGTGGTCGTCGTCGGCGGGGCGCTCGGCGTCGTCGTCGGGACCGGCGGGGGCGGGATCGACGGCGGCGGGGGCCCGGACGCCGCGTTGGGCGCGCCGATCGGGATCGTGCTGTCCGGGATCTGCATGATGCCGCTGCGGTACGCGTCGGCCCAGAGGACGACCGTGTTCACGTACGTGTCGGAGTTGTTGTAGCGGTAGATCGCGCCGCGCAGCTGGTCCGGGTTGCCCAGGTCGAAGCCGCCCGAGCAGAGGTAGCGGCCGGTGGCCAGGGCCGCGTCGAAGATGTTGTTGGGGTCGGACTTGCCGTCGCCGTTGCCGTCGGAGGCGTAACCGCGCCAGGTCCCCGGGATGAACTGGGTCGGGCCGACCGCGCGGTCCCACACCGGGTCCGTGTCGAGCAGGCCCTGGTCGGTGTCCGGGATCGCGGCGAACCCGCCCTGACCGTTGAGCTCCGGGCCGAGGATCGGCTCGCGCGTGGTGCCGGCGGCGTCGACGTACCCGCCGCGGGCGTGGTTGGACTCGATGCGGCCGATGCTGGCGATCAGCGCCCAGTCGATGTGGCACGCGGGCTGCTCGCGGCCGAGGATGTCGGCGGCGTTGTGGTACGCGGCGAGCGCGGTGGCCGGGATGCCGAGGGGGCCGTCGGGCAGCTCGTAGGCCGGCAGCGGCAGCGGGATGGGGGCGCCGGGGAGGGTGCCGTCGACGGCGATCTGCTGGATGGCGGCGCGGCCGGGGTCGTAGCCCTGGGCGAGCGCGGCGTCGCGGGTGTGGTCGCCGCTGCCGCCGAGCCAGCCGAGGACGCCACCGCCGGCCACCAGGGCCGGGATCACCGCGAGGACGCCGAGGACGATCGGGTACGCGCTGCGGTGGCGGATCCCGAATCTTCGGGCGTAGCTCCCGACTGCGTCAGGCAGTCGCCGCACACGCATAACTCGAAACCCTCCTGGCCGGAACCCCTCGGGTGACAGCCTGCCGTACCCGGGGCACGGTTTCACCCCTTCGGGAGTCGGGATCTTCCCGGATCGGGGTTTTCGCTCACCCAGACCAGTTATCTCTTCACGGCCTGCGTTCGTTACTCGGCACAGTCTCCCGTGGGCCACCCGTTCGCCTTAAGGAGCGCGAGGGTCTCGTCACCGAACGGATTCACGCCGGGACCGACCGCGAGCGAGTGCGCGACGTGCACGTGCAGGCACTTGACGCGCCCGGGCATGCCGCCGGCGGTGACCTGGTGGCCGAGGGGCTCGATCGCGTCGCGCTCGGCGAGGTAGGTCTCGTGGGTGCGCTGGTACTGCGCGGCCAGCTCGGGATCGGTGGTGAGCCGCTCGGTCATCTCCTTCATGACCCCGGACGCCTCGATCGTGCCGATCATCGAGTTCAGCTTCGGGCAGGTCAAGTAGTAGAGCGTCGGGAACGGCGTGCCGTTCTCCAGCCGCGGGCTGGTCTGCACCACGGAGGGGTGCCCACTGGGACACCGGGCGGCAACGGCCCGCAGGGCCCGCGGCGGCCGCCCGAGCTGCGCCGCGATGACCTCGCGGTCGGCGTCGGTGACGGGCTCGAACCGGTGCTGCTGCGTGCTGTTCACGCACTCAAGGTTAATGCGTGGGGTACGTCTCCCCGGCGGCGGTCCGCGGGGGCGCCGGGTACTGCTCGCGCAGGTGGGTTCGGCTCGCGAACCCGGGGGTTGGTCCCGCCGCGACGCGTCTGCCGGCAGTGCCACTCGCTGGGCGGCGACGAGGATCCACGCCCCTTGCTGTGCGACCGGCAGCTTCGCCTGATGGCCTGCCGCACCGAGTTTCCGCACGAAACTTGCCGCGACCACGCCCGTGCGGCCGGCAGCGCCGAACCACGCCGGATTCCCTGCTCACACCCACGACCGCCCGCTCGGCGGCGGCCCGCAGGGACTCCGGGTGCTGCTCGCGCAGGCGGGTTCGGCTCGCGAAGCCGGGGGGGTGGTCCCGCCGCGACGCCACTCGCTGGGCAGCGGCGGTCCGCGGGAGACGTCAGCCGCCGGAGACCTGGTTCCAGAGGTTGTCGTACCAGGAGCCGTCCGGGACTTGCTGCTGTCCCGGCTGGGGGACCGCGTCCTGGGCCTTGTCCTCCGGCAGCTGGACGATGTAAGGCGTCTCGCCCGGCTTGACGTACCGCAGCCGGCGCCGGGCCTCCGCCTCGATCTGCGCCGGGTCGCTCAGCTCCGCCTTGCGGCCCTGGAGCTGAGCGACCGTCTGCTGCAGCAACGCCTGCTGCGCCTGCTGCTGGCGGATTTCGGTCCGCTGGGAGAGGTACGTGCGCAGGGGCACGGCGATGGTGAACGCCAAGGCGCACACCACGATCGCCACCACCGCCGCGCGGCGGGTGGTGGACATGCCGAGCACCTTCGCCGCACCCGACGCGCGCTTCTGCGCGAGGCCCCGGCGCAGCCGGTCCCTCGTCGTCTCCGCGTCGCCGGTGCGGCGGGCCCGCGCCGCCTCGGGGCGGCGGGCCCGTGAGGACCCGCCTACCCGCGTGGCACCGCCGCCGGCGGCGCGGCTGCTGCCGCCCCGGCTGCGTGGTGCCCTCCCCCGGTCCGCCATAGCAGGCTCAGCCCTCGGCGCTGAACCGCGGGAAGGCCAGCTCGCCGGCGTACCGGGCGGCGTCACCGAGGGTCTCCTCGATGCGCAGCAGCTGGTTGTACTTGGCGATCCGCTCGCCGCGGGCCGGGGCGCCGGTCTTGATCTGGCCGACGCTCGTAGCGACCGCGAGGTCCGCGATGAACGTGTCCTCGGTCTCGCCGGAGCGGTGGCTCATCATCGACTTGTAGCCGAACGACGTGGCCAGCGAGATCGCGTCGAGCGTCTCGGACAGGGTGCCGATCTGGTTGACCTTCACCAGCAGCGCGTTGGCGGCGCGGCGGGTGATGCCCTCCTCGAGCCGGTCCGGGTTGGTGACGAACAGGTCGTCGCCGACGATCTGGACCTTCTCGCCGACCTCGGCGGTCAGGGTGACCCAGCCGTCCCAGTCGTCCTCGCTCAGCGGGTCCTCGATGGAGACCATCGGGTAGTCGCGGATCAGCTCGGCGTAGTACGCCGACATCTGCTCCGCGCTCTTCTTGCTGCCCTCGAAGGTGTACGCGCCGTCGGCGAAGAACTCCGTCGCGGCGACGTCGAGCGCGAGCGCGACGTCGCGGCCCGGCGTGTACCCGGCCTTCTCGATGGCCTGCAGGATCAGGTCGAGCGCCTCGCGGTTGTTCGCCAGGTTCGGCGCGAAGCCGCCTTCATCGCCCAGACCGGTCGAAAGGCCGCGGCCCTTCAGCACCGACTTCAGCGAGTGGTAGACCTCGGCGCCCCAGCGCAGGGCCTCGCGGAAGGTCTCCGCGCCGATCGGCGCGATCATGAACTCCTGGACGTCGACGTTGCTGTCCGCGTGCGAACCGCCGTTGAGGATGTTCAGCATCGGGACCGGCAGCACGTGCGCGTTCGGTCCGCCCAGGTAGCGGAACAGCTCCAGCTCGGCCGACTCGGCGGCGGCCTTCGCGACGGCCAGCGAGACGCCGAGGATGGCGTTCGCGCCGAGGCGGGACTTCGCCGGCGTGCCGTCGAGGTCGACCAGCTTCTGGTCGACGATCCGCTGGTCGACGGCTTCGATGCCGACCATCTCCGGGCCGATCTCGTCGAGCACCGCGGCGACCGCGCGCTCGACGCCCTTGCCGTTGTAGCGACCGGTGTCGCCGTCACGGAGCTCGACCGCCTCGTGTTCGCCGGTGGACGCTCCCGACGGGACAGCGGCCCGGGCCAGGGTGCCGTCGTCGAGGGCGACCTCCACCTCGACGGTCGGGTTGCCGCGCGAGTCCAGAATCTCGCGCGCGCCTACCTGCTCGATGAGAGCCACGCCATGCTCCTCGGTGCGTCGTGCCTGCGGTTTCGCGCCCAGCCTAGCCGTCACCGCAGTTCACCCGTTGGAGGCACGGCCGGTAGCGGCCGGTCCGCGAGCGTCTTCAGCCGTCCGCGCGGACGGCCCGCCAGCCCGGCGGCAGCTCCACGACGTCGGACGTCTGCTGCCAGAACGTCCAGCTGTTGCCGCCGAGATCGGCGACGGTGAACACCCGCGCGCCGTAGGGCTGGTCCTGCGGCGGGTCGAGCTCGCCCTCGTCGCCGAGCGCCGCCCCGATCCGCTCGTGGCAGGCGTCGACGTCGTCGACGTACAGGATGTTGAGCTGGCCGACCGGGCCGTCGACGCCCTTGGCCTGCCAGTAGTCCGGGCCGACGCCCGCGAGCTGGATCCGCGCGTCGCCCGCGCGGAGCGTCGCCTGGAAGACCTCGCCCGCGGCGTCGCAGAAGCGGACCTCCTCGGTGAACCCGAAGACCCTGGTCAGCCAGGCCAGCGCCGCGGTGGCGTCGGCGTAGTAGAGGTAGGGCGCCAAGCCCCGGTACCCGCTGCTCATGGCGGCACAGTCCATCACGTCCCGTTCACGGGCGTGTGTTAGCCCCTCTCCCGAGGTAAAGTCGGAGTGACCATGACGGACGCCGCAGCTGCTTCGCAGCCTCCCGAGGAGTCGCGGTTCCATGCCTTCCGCCAGGCCGAAGACCTCGTCGGCCGCCGTCGCCCGCTCGACGCGCTGAAGGCGTTGCAACCGCTCCTGGAATCCGAGACGGACAAACCGTCGGTGCACCTGCTGGCCGGGCGCGCCTACTTCCACTCCGCCCAGTTGCGGCGCGCCGAGCAGGCGTTCACGCGGGTGCTGGAGCTGGATCCGACGGACCACTACGCCCGCTTCATCCTGGGCCGCACCCTCCAGCGCCTCGGCCGGTTCGTCGAGGCACTGGCGCAGATGCGGATGGCCTCGGCGATGAACCCGGTGCCGGAGTACCTGGAAGCGATCAGCGAGGTCAAGGCGCACATCGCGCTGCGCGACTGAGCACCTCCCCCGAAGGACCGGGCACCAGGGCCGGAGGACCGTACTTTCGGCCGATCTCTCCGGGCCCCTCGGCCGATCCGCGAACCCCCCGCCGCGGGCGAAGCTGGTTCCAGACCGCAAGGAACCAGGAGGGAACGAAAATGGGGATCTTCGCCACGTTGGGTGCCTACGCCGGAGTGCTGCTGCTCGTGCTGACGGCCGTCACGCCGTTGTTCGCCGACCGGGAGCTTTAAGCCTTACGGCGCGACACTCGCCTCCGCGTAGGCGTCCGCCGCGCTGAAGACGTCCTGGCCGTACGTCACGGCCGAGTTGTAGAACAGCACCGCCCGCCACCAGCCGGCCGGGGTGCCCAGGTCGTCGCCGCCCGAGCACAGGTAGCGCGCCGCCGTGAAGGCCGCGTCGTCGACGTTCTGGGGGTCGGGCGAGCCGCCGTCGCCGTTGGCGCGCTCCTGGTACTTCTTCCACGTCGCCGGCGGGAACTGCAGCGGGCCGATCAGGTGGTCCCACGACTTGTCTCCGTCGAGCTTGCCGCCGTCGGTGTCGTGCACCGCCGGGACGCCGGGCGAGCCGTCCAGCGGCGGGCCGACCACCGGCATGACGACGCGGCCGTCCGGCCGGATCGCCGAGAGGTCGAACTTCCCGCGCTCGGCCTCGACCCGGCCGATGCCCGCGAGCGTCGCCCACGACAGGTGGCACGTCGGCTTCTGGCGCTGCATCCACATCTCCGCCCGGCCGTACGCCGAAACCACGCGCGCCGGGATGTGCGTCTTGTCCGCGACGCGCGCCGACCACGCGTCGAGCTCGGCCTGGTCGGACACCTGCGGCCGGTCGACCGGCGCGGCGAGCCCGGCCCGCGGCGACTCCGCGCCGGGCTGCGGGCGCTGCACCGGGATGGCGAGCGCCGGCTGGGCCGGCGGCGGGGCCGCCGGCGCGTCCGGGTTCCGGACACCGATGGTGAGCACGAGGACCACTCCGGTGAGCACCAGACCCACCGCGAGCGCCGCCCGGCCGAGATAGCGCCGCGGTGGACCACCCGAGGGCGGCGAGTCCGGAGGCGTGACGGTCGGCTGAGCGGTTTCGGCCACCCGATCAGGTTACGGAGCCACTCAAGAGGGACCACGGACGCCTGACCAGGCAAACGCAGGGTAAAAACAGGTCCGCTGCCAGCGACGTCACAGATTTTGTTATCGAGTCGACGCGCAGTGCGCTGACCTGCGGTTACCCTAACCTAACTTCCATCCTCGGTCCCATTTGCCCGGTTCTTCGGGCTTCCCGAGACGTGCGCTCGCTGGACTTACAGGTGAGCCTTACCTAAAAACTTCACGGGACCAGAAGAACGAGGAGGTGGACCGGTGTTGTTCTCGAGCGCGCTGATCGGGCTACGCGAAGGCCTGGAGGCTGCGCTCGTCGTCAGCATCCTCGTGGCCTTCCTGGTCAAGACCGAGCGACGTCACGCGCTGCGCTGGGTGTGGCCCGGCGTCGGCGCGGCGGTGCTGCTGTCGATCGCCGTCGGCGCGGTCCTGACCTACACGACCGCCCAGCTCTCGTTCGAGCACCAGGAGCTGCTCGGCGGGAGCCTGTCGATCGTCGCCGTCGTGTTCGTCACGGCGATGATCTTCTGGATGCGCAAGGCGTCCAAGAGCATCGCCGCCGAGCTGCGCGGGAAGATGGACGACGCGCTGGACGTCGGCCCGATGGCCGTGCTGCTGCTGTCCTTCCTCGCCGTCGGCCGCGAGGGCCTCGAAACCGCCGTGTTCTTCTACTCCGCCGTCCAGACCGCGCAGTCGGACACCTCGCAGCCGCTGATCGGCTTCGCCATCGGCATCCTCGCCGCGGTCGTGCTGGCCTGGCTGCTCTACCGCGGCGCCGTCCGGTTCAACCTCTCGAAGTTCTTCACGATCACCGGCGTGCTGCTGGTGTTCGTCGCCGCCGGCGTGCTCGGCTACGGCCTGCACGACCTCCAGGAGGCCGCGTTCCTGCCCGGCATCAACACCCTCGCCTTCGACGCGTCGAACGTGCTGCCGGAGACGTCCTGGTACGGCGCGCTGCTCAAGGGCATCCTCAACTACTCGCAAGCGACGACCGTGCTGCAGGCCATCGCGTGGGTCGCCTACGTCGTCATCGTGCTGCCCCTGTTCCTCAAGCCCAGCAAGAAGACCGCGCCGGCGCCCGCCGCCGCGGCCGCCCCGAAGGAGTGACCGTGCGCAAGACCCACAGAACCCCGCTGGCCCTGGTGGCCGGCGCCGCCGCGCTGGTGACGCTCGCCGCGTGCGACGGCCAGGGCGGCAGCGGCGACGCGGCCCAGACCGGCGCGGCCGGCGGCCCGATCAAGGTCGAGGCCTCGGACACCGCGTGCAACGTCTCCGTCAACACCGCCGCCGCGGGCAACGTCACCTTCGAGATCACCAACAAGGGCGCCAAGGTCACCGAGTTCTACCTCTACGCCGAGGGCGACCGGATCATCGGCGAGGTCGAGAACATCGCCCCCGGCCTCAACCGGCGGCTGATCGTCGAGGCGTCCGACGCGGGCAAGTACCAGACCGCGTGCAAGCCGGGCATGGCCGGCAACGGCATCCGCGGCGACTTCACCATCACCGGCGGCGCGCCGAAGCAGGCCGACGCCAACGCGCAGAAGGCCGCGGCCACCAAGAGCTACGCCGACTACGTCGCGAACAACACCGCCGCGCTGGAGGAGCAGACGGGCAAGTTCGTCGACCTCGTCAAGGCCGGCAAGGTCGACGAGGCGAAGGCCGCGTACGCGACCACCCGCGTCTACTACGAGCGCATCGAGCCGGTGGCCGAGAAGTTCGGCGACCTGGACCCGGCCATCGACGTGCGCGAGGCCGACCTCGAGCCGAACCAGCAGTTCACCGGGTTCCACCGGCTGGAGAAGGACCTCTACGTGACCGGCCTCAAGCCGGACAGCCCGCAGATCGCGGACAAGCTGCTCACCGACGTCAAGGACCTGGTCTCGAAGACGAAGACCCTCGAGCTGACCGCGCTCGACCTGGCGAACGGCGCGAAGGGCCTGCTCGACGAGGTCGCCACCGGCAAGATCACCGGCGAGGAGGAGACCTTCTCGCACACGGACCTGTGGGACTTCCAGGCCAACGTGGACGGCTCGAAGGGCGCGATCGCCTCGCTGCGGCCGCTGCTGCAGGAGCGGGACGCCGCCCTCGTGTCCACTTTGGACAAGGAGTTCGCGAACGTGCAGGGCCTGCTCGACAAGACCCGCGTCGGTGACGGCTACAAGCTGTACGACCAGCTGTCGCAGGACGAGATCAAGGCGTTCGCCAGTGCCGTCGACGCGCTGAGCGAGCCGCTGAGCAAGGTTGCGGAGGTTGTTTCCAAGTGACCGAAGACGGCACCCGCGTCTCCCGTCGGAAGCTCTTCGGCCTGGCGGGAGCGGGTGTCGCGCTCGCCGGGGCCGGGGCCGCGGCGGGCATCGGGATCGACAAGGCGACCAGCAGCAACGCCGAAGCGTCGGTGACCACCGTCGACTTCCACGGCGAGCACCAGGCCGGGATCGTCACGCCGGCCCAGGCGAACCTGCACTTCGCCGCCTTGGACGTGACGACCACCGACCGCGAGAAGCTGCGGCAGCTGCTCAAGACGTGGACCGAAGCGGCCCGCCGGATGACGGCGGGCCAGGAGGTCGTCGCGAACGGCGCGGTCGGCGGCGGCGAGTTCGCCCCGCCGGGCGACACCGGCGAGGCCCTCGACCTGCCGGCGTCGCACCTGACGCTGACCATCGGCTTCGGGCCGTCGCTGTTCGACGGCCGCTTCGGGTTGCAGGCGAAGCGGCCGCCGCAGCTGATCGACCTGCCGCTGTTCCCGAAGGACAAGCTCGACCCCGCCCGCAGCGGCGGCGACCTGTGCATCCAGGCGTGCGCGGACGACCCGCAGGTCGCCGTGCACGCCGTGCGCAACCTGGTGCGGCTCGGCTTCGGCGTCACCGAGGTCCGCTGGTCGCAGCTCGGCTTCGGCCGCAGCTCGTCGACGTCGCGGGCGCAGCAGACACCGCGGAACCTGTTCGGGTTCAAGGACGGCACGAACAACATCAAGTCCGAGGACACCGACTTCCTGCGCGACCAGGTGTGGGCCACGCCGGCCGACGGGCAGGCCTGGATGGCGGGCGGCAGCTACCTGGTGGCGCGCCGGATCCGGATGCACATCGAGACGTGGGACCGCGAGACCCTCGACGGCCAGCAGCAGATCATCGGCCGCACGAAGGGCGTCGGCGCGGCCCTGGGCCAGCAAAACGAGTTCGACGAGATCGACCTCGACGTCGGCGGCGCGGGCGGCGAGAAGCTGATCGCCGAGGACGCCCACGTCCGGCTCGCGTCGCACCAGGCGCTCAACGGGACCCGGATCCTGCGCCGTGGTTACAACTTCGTCGACGGCTCGGACGGCGTCGGGCACTTGGAGGCCGGGCTGTTCTTCCTGGCGTTCAACCGGGACACGCGCAAGCAGTACGTCCCGATGCAGCAGGCGCTCTCGTCGAAGGACGCGATGATGGAGTACGTCCAGCACACGGGCTCGGCGCACTTCGCCGTCCCGCCGGGCGTTTCGCCGACCGGCTCCTGGGGCGACGCCCTGTTTGCCTAAAGCCTTTAGGTTGATCTACACTCGCTTTAGGCAAAAGGGAGTGTAGTCATGGTTCGTGCTGGGTTGACCACGGAACGCGTCGTGCGTGCCGGGGCGGAACTGGCCGACGAGGCCGGCTTCGAGCAGGTGACGCCGTCGGAGCTGGCGCGGCGGTTCGACGTCAAGGTCGCGAGCCTCTATTCGCACGTCAAGAACGCCCACGACCTGCGGACGAAGATCGCCCTGCTCGCGCTGGAGGAGCTCGCCGACCGGGCCGCCGCCGCGCTGGCGGGGCGGGCGGGGCGCGACGCGCTCGTGGCCTTCGCCGACGTCTACCGGGACTACGCCCGGGAGCACCCCGGGCGGTACGCCGCCACGCGGTTCCGGCTCGATCCGGAGACCGCCGCCGCGAGCGCCGGGGTCCGGCACTCGCAGATGATGCGCGCGATCCTGCGCGGTTACGACCTCACCGGGCCGGACGAGACGCACGCCGTCCGGTTGCTGGGCAGCGTCTTCCACGGCTACGTCGACCTGGAGTCCCAGGGCGGCTTCGACCACAGCTCCCCCGCCTCGCAGGAATCCTGGACCCGGATCCTGGCCGTCCTCGACACCCTTCTCCGCGATTGGCCGCAGACATGATCACCACCGCCCTCACCGCCTCGCTGGTTCGCGGCGCGCTCGAACTGGAGCCCACCGAGCTCGGCCTGGTCCCGCACCGGCTGCCCGCCCGCGCACGAGCCCAGAACACCGACCCGCGCCTGGCCATGGCCGAGGCGCAGCCCGCGGGCGTGCGGCTGCGGTTCCGGACCCGCGCCGACGTCGTCGAGCTGGAAACCCGGCCCACGAAGCTGGTGTACGCGGGTGCCCCGCCGCGCCCGGACGGCGTCTACGACCTGCTCGTCGACGGCCGGCTCGCGCAGTCGGGCGTGGTCGAGGGCGGCAGCACGCTGACCGTCGATCCGCGCACCGGCGCCGGGTCGCGCGCCGACGGCCCGACCGGCCGCGTCCGGTTCGCCGGCCTCGGCGACGGCCGCAAGGACGTCGAGATCTGGTTGCCGCACAACGAGATCACCGAGCTGGTGGCGCTGCGCACCGACGCGCCGGTCGAGACCGTGCCGGCCCGCGGCCGGGTCTGGCTGCACCACGGCAGCTCGATCAGCCACGGCTCGAACGCGGCGACGCCGTCCGAGACGTGGCCCGCGCTCGCCGCCACCGCCGCGGGCGTGGACCTGGTCAACCTGGGGTTCAGCGGCAACGCGCTGCTCGACCCGTTCACCGCTCGCGCGTTGCGGGACACCCCGGCCGACCTGATCAGCGTCAAGCTCGGCATCAACGTCGTCAACGCCGACCTGATGCGGCTGCGCGCGTTCGGCCCGGCCGTGCACGGGTTCCTCGACACCATCCGCGACGGCCACCCGGACACGCCGTTGCTGGTCGTCTCGCCGATCCTCTGCCCGATCCACGAGCGGACGCCGGGCCCCGGCGACTTCGACCACGAGGCACTGGCCGCGGGCGAAGTGCGGTTCCGGGCCACCGGCGACCCCGCCGAGACGGCCGCGGGCAAGCTGACGCTGGAGGTCATCCGCGCCGAGCTGGAGCGGATCGTGGCGGCCCGGCAGGACGCCCGGCTGCACTACCTCGACGGCCGCGCGCTGTACGGCGAGGCGGACTTCGCGGAGTTCCCGCTGCCGGACAACCTGCACCCGGACGCGGCGGCGCACCGCCGGATCGGCGAGCGGTTCACGAAGCTCGTGTTCGCCGACGGCGTCTTCGCCTGACACCGGGCTTGACTTCAAGCTCGCTTGAAGTTGAATGCTGGACGCATGTTCACCGAAGCAGAGCTCGCGTACCTCGCTGACCAGCCCCTCGGCCGCCTGGCCACGGCCCAGCCCGACGGCAAGCTCCAGGTCAACCCGGTCGGCTTCCGCTACAACCCGGACGAGAAGACCGTCGACGTCACCGGGCACAACCTGCGCACCAGCAAGAAGTTCCGCAACATCGCGACGAACGACCAGGTCGCGTTCGTCGTCGACGACCTCCCGTCGACGAACCCGTGGCGGGTCCGCTGCCTGGAGATCCGCGGCCGCGCGGAGGCACTGGTCGGCGTCAGCCTGCCGGACAACCACTTCGACGACGCGGTGATCCGCATCCACCCGGCCCGCATCCTCGCCTTCGGCGTCGAGGACTGGGACCGGGAGCCGCTGGAGCTGGAGACGAACATCCGCAACGTCTGACGTCGGTGCCGGTGCGGGCGCTGGGGGTGCCCGCACCGCCGCCGGTCACTGGTGCACGCACCCGGCCCGGGTGCAGCGGAGCTGACCGAAGTCGTGGTCGTACTGGTCGGACAGGTGGATGTAGATCACCTGGACGCCGCCGACCTGGTTGATGGTGAGGACTTCCGAGAAGGGTGCGTCGACCCCGGGGAACGTCGCGTCGCACTCGACGGGGCTGGTGTAGGTGCCGTTGACACCCCAGACGCAGACCTCGCGGTAGCCGCTGACCGCGTGGATCGTGCCGGACACCGTCGCCGAACGGCCGTCGGTCCACCCGATGGTTCCCGCGGCCACACTGGCGCCGTACTCGATCCGCCACGGCGTCGTCACCGCCGCGTCGGCCACGGCCGCCGAGCCGAACATCGCCGCCACGACCGCCGCCAGCGCGACCACTGACCTGATGACCCGCATGGAAATCCTCCCCACGCCCGGCACCGTGCCGGACTCCGGGAGGCTAGTGGCGGATTCCGGCTAGACCCCAGGGTTTTGCGCATCCCGAAATCGCTCCACTGTGGACGGTCAGCCGCGCAGCACACGATGGCCGTGCCCGGTGAGTCCGTGGCGCACCGACCGCCCGGTCCGCCGCGTGGCGACCAGACCGGCCGCGCGAAGGGCCGTCGCGCACTGGGAGGCCCGCGACGGGCTGATCCGCGTCGCCTCCGCCAGCTCGGCGGTGGAGCGTTCGCCGTCTCCGAGGAGCCGGAGGATCTCGGCGCGGGTCCGGCCCAGCACGTCGCTCAGCGCGTCGGCCGGGCACCGCTTCACCGGCGGCGCCGCCGGGCAGTAGAGCACCGGTTGCGCCGCCTCGGGGACGAACCGCAGCCGGCACGCGGTGGAGTCGACGAGCAGTCCCCGCCCACCGAGCCGGACGGCGTGGTCCGGAAGGTCACGGACCGACAGGACCGGAGCCTGCCACCGGACCCGCGGGTGCAGCGCGTTGAGCAGGTCACCGATCCCCGCCCGAAGCCAGCTCGCCTGATCGCCGGCGGTGGCGAACCGGGTCCGGGCCAGATCTTCGACATCGAACAACACGCGCAGCATGGCTTCCTCCGATGTGGCCGCCGCGGTACCCGGCGGGCGCAGCATCCACGCCGAGACGCGGGTTCCGGTTGAGCCGGCACCGGATGTTCACCGCCCCGGCCGGTCGCGCCACACGGACGGCGCCTGCCCCGGCCGTCACCCCGGCGCCCACCCCAACCGGTCCAGCCCGTGGCTACCGGCGGCCGCCCCAGGTCGTGTAGGTCGCCGCTCCCGTTAGCGCCAGTACCGCCGCCGTCCACGTCGCCGCCGTGGTGGCCGGGGGTTGCAGCATCCACGCGGTGATGCGGGCGCCGGTCGAGTCGTCTTCCGGGACGAACGGGGCGATCGCGCACCAGGCCAGCGGGAGCGTCCAGCCGAACTGGCCGCCCGCCACCGTGGCCGCGAGGCCGGCCAAGCCCGCCAAGCCCGCCGCGTCGCGGACTATGATCGACAAGTCGACAATCGACGTGCCCAGGTGTTGCACCCCCAGCACCAGCGCGCCCGTCGCGAGGCCGATCAGGGCCAGGTGCGCGAACCGCCGGACCGGCCACGGGAGGGCCGCGGCGCGGTCGAGATCCGGGTCCTGGCCGCTCAGGCCGATCGCCGCCACCGCGATCCCGGCCGCCAGCGTCAGCACCACCAGCAGCGTGCCCCACGAGTCGCGGCCCAGGAACCACAGGCCGAACGTGGCCACCAGCAGCGCCGCGAACGCCGCCGGGAGCTGCCTCGACCGGGCGTAGAGGATCGCCCACCTCATCGCA
The DNA here is from genome assembly GCF_035982555.1 of Amycolatopsis sp. NBC_01286. Lineage (NCBI taxonomy): Bacteria > Bacillati > Actinomycetota > Actinomycetes > Pseudonocardiales > Pseudonocardiaceae > Amycolatopsis > Amycolatopsis sp. NBC_01286. The sequence goes on along the minus strand of NZ_CP108428.1, from coordinate 3,629,592 downwards.
GCGCCCCCGGCACAAGCGTGTCGAGCGGGTCGCCGTTGCAGGTCAGCAGCACCTGGCGCAGTGCGGCCACCCGGGCGAACTGCACGTCCGCCGGCAGCGCGCGGAACTTCTGCCACACCTGCTCGATCCGGCCGAACTCGTGGCGGAACCAGCTGCCGCCGTACTCGGGCAGCAGCTTCAGCTCGCCGGTGAAGTACGCCGCCGCGATCATGCGGCCGCCCATGTCGGGCACGTCGCCGTAGCTCGGTGGCATGCACCCGGGCAGCCCGGCCCCGGACAGCACCGCGAGCCGCAGGGTGCTCGCGTCGGCCGTGAGCAGGTCGTCGTCGAGCTGGAAGTCCAGGTAGACGACGCCGGAATCGCGAGCGGGCCGGTCGGCGACGGAGGTCGGCGCCGTCTGCTCCTCGATCCGGGTGGGCGCGCCGGGCAGCTTCGCCAGCATCGCCAGCGCTTCGCGGCCCGGCCCGGCCAGCGCGGCCAGCCTGTCCTCGTGCGCCCGGCTGACGCAGATCGGCCCGTCGCAGAGCTTCTGCGCGGCGATGCTGTCGGCGGCCATGAGCCCGTCGGCGGAGGCCGGAAAGACCGGCAGGGCGATCGCCGCTCCGGCCACCACCGGCAGCAGGCCGAGGACCCGGGCCCGCGCGGAGTTCGCCGCCAGCAAGAGGAAGCCCGTCAGGGCGAGCCCGAGGAACCACGCCGTCTGCCCGAGGTCCACCGAGGTCGCCGTCGTCACCAGTGCGCCCTGCGGCTCGTCGAAGGTCGGCGTCAGCAACCCGAGCCGGCTGTAGGAAAGCCAGCCCGCCGCCCAGACCAGCACCGACACCACCAGGGTCAGCACGGCCAGCGCGGGCGCGGTCAGCGGGTGCGGCAGCAGCCGCCCGACCGCCAGGCCGACCCAGCTCCCGGCCACGATGGCGAGCAGGGCGACGAACAGGACCGGCAGGAAGCTCACGGACACGAACCCGCCGTGCCCCAGCACCTCGGCCAGGCCGACACCGAACACCAGCACGAACCCGAGCGCGCACAGCGCCCCCACCGCCCCAGCGAGCCGCAATGCCCGGTGCCACCCCGGCCGGGACGTCGTGGACAGCAGTTCGACCATGCCGGAACGGCTGTCGCGCATGCCCTGGATCGCCCCGGCGCCGACGGCGACCGGCCACAGGAACACCATGAGGAACCGCAGCCACAACGCGGTGGTCGTCGTGTTCGCCGTCCACGGCGCGGGCACCTTCCACCACGGGCCGGACAGCAGGAACAGGAAACCGAGCGCGATCACGACGAGCGCCAGCCCGGCCCAGGGCGCGATGGAGCGCCGCAGTTCGATGCGGAAGACCATCACCACGCCCCCTTGCCGTGCTCGTGGTTCAGCAGCGCCGAATAACCGCGCTCGATCGGGCTGTCACCGACGTGGTCCGGGGTCCCCGCCGCGGCCAGCTCGCCCGGCGTCCCCTGGAAGACCAGCTTGCCCTCGGCGAAGAGCACGACGTCGGAACACGCCGTGCCGACGTCTTCGACCAGGTGCGTCGAGATCAGCACGCACGAGTCCTGGCCCAGCTCCTGGACGAGCTCGCGGAACCGGACGCGCTGGGCCGGGTCCAGGCCGGCCGTCGGCTCGTCGAGCAGCAGGATGTCCGGGTCGTTGACGATCGCCTGCGCGATCCCGACGCGGCGCACCATGCCGCCGGAAAGCGTCTTCATCCGGTCGCCGGCGCGGTCGGCCAGCCCGACGCGCTCGATCGCGCGCTGCACCGCGCCCGGGATGTCCGCCTTCGGCATTTCCTTGAGCCACGCCAGGTATTCGACGAACTCGCGGACCGTGAACCGCTTGTAGTAGCCGAAGTCCTGGGGCAGGTAGCCGATCCGGCGGCGCAGGCCGCGCTGCCCGGTGTGCCCCCCGGCCGGTGCGCCGAGCAGCGTCAGCCGGCCTTCCGCCGGCCGCAGCACCGTCGCCAGTGCCCGGATCAGCGTCGTCTTGCCCGCGCCGTTCGGCCCGAGCAAGCCGTGCACCCCCTTGCCGAGGGACAGGTCCAGCCCGTCCACCGCCATTTTCCGCCGTCCGACCCGCACCTTCAGCCCTTCCGCCCGGATTTCCCAGGCGTAGGCCGTTGGCGCGATCTCGGCGGCCCCGACAGCACGCATGTCTTCCTCCCTAGTCGCCGACGCCGAGCCGGGTGAACGCGCCCTTGTGCAGGGCGACGACCACCGTCGTCAGCGCGAAGATCCCCGCCCACACCGGCATCGCACCGGCACTGAGCACAACCGTTTGCTGGTGCGCCACCACGCTCGGCAGCACCACCGCCGCGACCCACACCGCGCCGAGCACGCCGGCCGCGCGGGTGACCCCGATCAGCCCGCCCAGCGCGAGCGTGCCGGTGGTGAAGGCCAGGCTCGGCACCAGCCAGAGCGCCAAGCCGGTGCCGGTCAGCCAGCCCGCGAAGCCGAGCACCGGCAGGACGACGACGAGCACCGCCACCGTCCGCCGCGCGATCAGGTACAGCCCGGCCCGCGGGGTCGCGACGACGACCTCGTACGCCGGATCGAGCCCCCGCGCCCACGACGCGGCGACGCCGAGCACCGGCAGCAGCGGCGCGAGCAGCTGCACCGCCGTCGTGTCGAACGTCGTGGGCCAGATCCGGTCGAACGCCACCACGAGCAGCGTGAGCAGCACGATCATCGCCAGCCACGGCACCATCACCGGGGTGGTCCAGGTGAACAGCCACCGCCGCCGCGGGTGCGCTTTCGGCTGCGGCTGTGGGTGCGCGGGCGTGCCCGACAGCTCGATGTCCACCGCGAGCCGCGACCAGACGAGGTCCACCACCGGCTGCGCGGGCCTCAGCACGGCCAGCCGCGCCCGGCACACCGCACACGTCTCGAGGTGCGCCTCGACGCCCCAGAGCTGGTCACCGGGGAGGTCGTCGCCCGCCGTGTAGCCGGCGATGAGCTCGTCCGACGGATGCTTCATGACAGTGCCTCCCGCATCGCGATCCGCGCCCGCCGGGCCCGGGTCTTGACGGTGCCTTCCGGCAGCCCGAGCAGGACGGCGGTCTCGCGGACGGTCAGCCCGTCGAGCACCATCGCCTGCAGCACGGCCCGCAGCTCGGGCGCGAGGTCGCGCAGCGCGTCGCCGACCTCGTCCCCGACCGCCGCCGCCAGCGCTTCTTCCTCGGCCCCGGGCACCGGCGCGACGTCGAGTGCCATCACCGGCGGCGGCTGCGCGTGGTGCGCCCGCCGGCGGAACGCGTCGACCAGTCGCCGGGCGGCGATGATCCACACCCAGCCGACCGCGGAGCCGCCGGCCGCGGACCCCGCGAACGAGCCCGCCGCGCGCCAGACGGCCAGGTACGTCTCCTGCATGACCTCGGCGACGACCTGCTCGTCCGCGCACCGGCGGCGCAGGCGCACGGCCAGCCAGGGCGACGTGCGGCGGTAGAGCTCCTCGAACGCCGCGCGGTCGCCCTTGGCCGTGCGCCGGACGAGGTGCTCCTCGTCGGCGTCCTCCAGTGGCTTCATCCTCACACCGGGGAAGACGCCGTAAGATCGCCCCCGGTTCTCACCCGAATGTGACCTGTGTCACGCCCACTTTCGCTAGGAAAGATACGTCCAGGCGCCCTCGGACGCATCTTTCCCAGCGAAAGTGACGTCCGGGGTCAGTCGCGGGCCGGCCAGAACTTGCGCCAGCCGTCCGCTTCGAGGGTGGTCGGCTCCAGGCCCGCGTCGCGCGCGGCCTGCTCGGCGGCGCGGACCTCCAGCGCGAACTCCTTCGCCAGCGCTCGCAGCTCGCCCTCCGGGTCGACGCCCGCGCGGCGGGCCGTGGCCGCGATGCGGAACAGCTGGGCCGCCGCGTTCGAGCCCTCGGGAAAGAGGTCCAGCGGGATGCCGGCGCGGCCGCTGCGCTGGCCGAGCTTGCCGGCCAGCGCGACCGCGGGCTGGCCGAGCGCGACGCCGTCCACAATGGACAGACGCTGCTTCTCGCGCTGCTTCAGCTCTTCCCACTTGGCGTTCTGGTGCTCGACCGTGCGCACCTCGTCGGCGCCGGCGAAGACGTGCGGGTGCCGGCCGACCAGCTTCTCGACCAGTGCGGCCGCGACGTCGTCGATGCCGAACGGGTCCGCGGGGTCCTCGGCGGCGACGCGGGCGTGGAAGAGCACCTGCAGCAGGACGTCCCCGAGCTCCTCGCGCAGCGCCTCGCGGTCGCCGTCCTCGATCGCGTCGAGCAGCTCGTAGGTCTCCTCGACCAGGTACTGCCGCAGCGACTCGTGCGTCTGCACGGCGTCCCACGGGCAGCCGCCCGGCGAGCGGAGCCGGTCCATCACGTCCGCGGCTTCGACCAGCGGCGGGACGGGCGTGTCGATGACCTGCGCGCCGGTCGCGATGAGCACGGCCGCGGCGGGTTCCTCGCGGGACGTCGTGAGCAGCACGATGCCCTTCAGGGACAGCGCCTCCGTGATCGCCGGGACCCCGAACACCGCGGGGTCGACGTCCGAGGCCGCGAAGACGGCGGTGGACTCACGAAGGATCTTCAGCGCCGCGGCGGGCAGTGTCGCCCCGCGGACGACTACGACGACGCCCCGGCTCACTGCTGCGCGGGAGCGGCACCGCGCAAGGGCAGCACGGTGCCCTGGGTGGCGTCCTGGTTCGTCGCGAGGTTCATGCTCACAACATCCCACACGCCGTACCGGGGGTTGACGCGCAGCCCGCTCGGGCCCACGTAGGGCTGCAGGAGCCGGGTGCCGATGGCGGTCAGCTGCTCGTCGGTCGGCTTCTGCGCCTCCTGGTCCGCCGGCACGGCCTTGTCGGTGCCGCGGGTGCGGACGACGAAGACGTACCAGTCGGGCTTGGTCGGCATCCGCGCCTGGAACACGACGACGCTGTTCGCGGCGGAGCCGAACAACGCGGTCTGCGCCAGCGCGAGGTACTGCGAAGCGCCGAAGAGCTCGGTGAGCCCGGCGTCGGAGACGTCGCCGGGGGCCGGGCCGGGGCCGCCGGACTGCTGGGCCTGCTGCGCGGCCTGCGCCGCCTGGCTCGCCTGCTGGATGGCGCCCTGGATCTTGCCCGGGTCGTCGGCGAACTGCTTCGCGAGGTCGAACGCGCGGGCGCGGGCGTCCTTGTCGTTCGCGGCGGCCGCGCTGATCCCGACGTAGTCCGCGCCGACCGACAGCTTCGGCAGGTACTTCTCGGCGAGCTGCTGCTCCAGGACGACGTCGCCGGCCGTCTCGTTCTTGTCGCGCAGCTTGGAGACGATCTCGGTGACGGCGACCTGGTCGCCCTGCCCGGTGTCGGTGACCGGGGCGGCGGACTCCTTCGCGGCGAGGGCGGCGATCTTCGCCTGATCGGCGACGATGCCCTCCTGCTTCGCGGCGCGCAGGGTCAGCTCGTGGAGCACGGACTGCCGGATGATCTCCCGGCCGAGCAGGTCGACCTTGTGCTCACGCGCGAGCTTCTGCGCGTACGGCTGATCCCGGACGGCCTGGTCGATCATCGACTGCACCTGGTCGAGGGAGACCGAGCGGTCGCCGACGATCACCGCACTGCCGACCTGACCGGGGCCCGCACCGCACCCGGCGAGCAGGAGAGCGCCGGCAACGACCGCCACCAGCGCGCGAGGGCGCCCCATGATCCGCATCACAGCGCATACCCTCTCACACCTTCGCGGCCGAAACGCAACACCCGTTCGGTTTCGCCGGGCGTACCGTCGTCGACATGGACCACTGGCTGACCATCGAGGTCTTCGATGGCGAGTCCACGGCTTCGTTGTGGCGGCTCGCCCGGGGTGACGCACTGACCGAAGCAGCACTGACGAACGGCGCCGAGCAGTGGGTGTGGCACGAACACCGCTGGGGCGTCGTGCTGGAGATCGAATTCCGTTCCGAGGAGAGCCGCGACGCGTTCCGGGCGTTGCCGGTCGTGACGGCGGCGCTCGACGCCGTGCCGGATCCGGCGCGCGGGTTGCTGGTGTACCCGGGCCGCGGTGGCGGCGCGGGGACGCGCAACCCACGCCGGCCACGGCCGAAGCCGATGTCGGACGCCGGGGCCGTGCCGGTGCCGGTCGAGCAGGTGCGGATGGGGCTGGCGGACCCGATGCCGCCGATGTTCAGCGAAGTCGGTTGAGCGACGGACGTCCGGTACACAACCGGACGTCCGTTTCCGTTACACCGCCGCGGGTTTCTTCGTCAGCTGCGTCAGCAGCTTGGCGCACCAGTCGAGCAGCTCCTCGTCGCGCAGCGTCGGGGCGCCGATGCGGCCGCCCGCCGCGCCTTCCGTGGGCTTCGGCACCGACACGGTGTTCGTCACGGCCTTGAACATCGCCTTCGGGTACAGCCGCTTCAACCGGACCATCTGCGAGTCCTGCAACGGCAGCGGCGCGAAGCGGATCGTGTTGCCCTGCACGGCCACCTCCGTCACGCCCGCCTCGCGGCAGGTGTGCCGGAACCTCGCCACCGCGAGCAGGCGGTTGACCGGCGCCGGCGGCTGGCCGTAGCGGTCGATCAGCTCTTCGCGCACCGCGTCCAGGCCCTCGGTGTCCGGCGCCGCCGCGATCTTGCGGTACGCCTCCAGCCGCAGCCGCTCGCCCGGGATGTAGTCGTGCGGGAGGTGGGCGTCGATCGGGAGGTCGACGCGGACGTCGGCCAGCTCCTCGTCTTCCGTCGGCTCCGCGCCCGCGTGCCGGCGGAAGGCGTCGACCGCTTCGCCGACCAGCCGCACGTACAGGTCGAACCCGACACCGGCGATGTGCCCGGACTGCTCCGCGCCCAGGATGTTGCCCGCGCCGCGGATCTCCAGGTCCTTCATCGCGACCGCCATGCCCGCGCCCAGCTCGGTGTTCTGGGCGATCGTCGCGAGCCGGTCGTGCGCCGTCTCCGTCAGCGGCGCCTCCGGGGGGTACAGGAAGTAGGCGTACCCGCGCTCGCGACCACGCCCGACGCGGCCGCGCAGCTGGTGCAGCTGCGCCAGCCCGAGCAGGTCGCCGCGCTCGACCAGCAGCGTGTTCGCGTTCGAGATGTCCAGCCCGGTCTCGACGATCGTGGTGCACACCAGGACGTCGTACTCGTTCTCCCAGAAGCCCTGGATGATCTTCTCGAGCTTGTCCTCGTTCATCTGGCCGTGCGCGGTGACGACGCGCGCCTCCGGCACCAGCTCCCGGATGTGCCGCGCGGCCTTCTCGATCGACGAGACGCGGTTGTGGACGTAGAAGACCTGGCCGTCGCGCAGCAGCTCGCGGCGGATCGCCGCGCCGACCTGCTTGTCGTCGTACGAGCCGACGTAGGTCAGGATCGGGTGCCGGTCTTCCGGCGGCGTCAGGATCGTCGACATCTCGCGGATGCCGGCCAGCGACATCTCGAGCGTGCGCGGGATCGGCGTCGCCGACATCGTCAGGACGTCGACGTGCGTGCGCAGCGCCTTGATGTGCTCCTTGTGCTCGACGCCGAAGCGCTGCTCCTCGTCGACGATCACCAGCCCCAGGTCCTTGTAGCGGATCCCGGTCTGCAGCAGGCGGTGCGTGCCGATGACGATGTCGACCTCGCCGCCGGCGAGCTGCTCCAGGATGATGTCCGACTCGGTCTTGTTCGTGAACCGGGACAGGCCCTTGATCGTCACCGGGAACGAGCGCATCCGCTCGTGGAAGGTGTTGAGGTGCTGCTGGGCGAGCAGCGTCGTCGGGACCAGGACGGCGACCTGCTTGCCGTCCTGCACCGCCTTGAACGCGGCGCGCACGGCGATCTCCGTCTTGCCGTAGCCGACGTCGCCGCAGATCACGCGGTCCATCGGGACGCCGCGCTGCATGTCCGACTTGACCTCGTCGATCGCGGCGAGCTGGTCGTTGGTCTCGGTGAACGGGAAGGCGTCTTCCAGCTCGCCCTGCCACGGCGTGTCCGGGCCGAACGCGTGCCCGGGCGCGGCCTGGCGCGCGGCGTAGAGCTGGACCAGCTCGGCGGCGATCTCCTTGACGGCCTTCTTGGCCCGCGCCTTGGTGTTCTTCCAGTCGGAGCCGCCGAGCTTGTTGAGCGTGGGCAGCTCGCCGCCGACGTACTTGGACACCTCGTCGAGCTGGTCGGTCGGGACGAACAGCCGGTCGCCGGGGTGACCGCGCTTGGACGAGCCGTACTCCAGCAGCAGGTACTCGCGGGTCGCGCCGGCGACGGTGCGCTGCACCATCTCGACGAACCGGCCGATGCCGTGCTGCTCGTGGACGACGTAGTCGCCGTTCTTGAGGGCCAGCGGGTCGACGGCGTTGCGCCGCCGCGACGGCATCTTGGTGGTGAGGTCCTTTGTGGACGTTCCGGCGCCGGCGCCGCGGCCGGTGAGGTCCGCTTCCGACAGCACGACGAGGGCGCGCTCCGGCGAGACGAACCCTTCGGTGAGGGCGCCGCAGGTGACGGTGACCGTGCCGGGCGGGAGCGAGCCCGTGACGCCGTCACCCGCCAGCGACGCCGGGACGTCGGCGCTCGACAGCTGCTCGACGGCGCGGGCCGCGGTGCCCTGACCGGCGACGACGAGCACCGCCGTGCCGCCCGCCGCGGTGTGCGCGCGCAGGTCCGCCGTCGCGCGGTCGATCTCGCCGCGGTAGGCCGGCGCGGCCTCGACCGAGACGCGGTAGACGTCCGGGTCTTCGCTGGTCAGCTGGCTGAGCGTCCACCACGTGCGCTTGGTGTCCTGCGCGTGGGACGCGATCCCCTCGAGCCCGCGGTAGGCGGACGAACCGAGGTCGATCGGGGCCAGGCCGCCCGCCGCGGCCGTCGTCCAGGACGCTTCGAGGAACTCCTGGCCGGTGCGGACGAGGTCGGCGGCGCGGGCGCGGATCTTCTCCGGGTCGGTCAGCAGGACGTGGGTGCCGACCGGCATCGCGTCGGTGAGCAGCTCCAGCTCGCCTTCGCAGAGCACCGGGATGAGCGCTTCCATGCCCTCGACGGGGATGCCGTCGGCCAGCTTGGTGAGCATCTCCGACAGGTGCGCGTCGGCTTCGTAGGTCTTCGCCAGCTCCGCGGCCTTGTCCTTGACCGGCTGGGTGAGCAGCAGCTCACGGCACGGCGGCGCGGTGACGCGCGGGATCTCGCCGGGCAGCGACCGCTGGTCGGAGACGGCGAACGCGCGGATCTCGCTGACCTCGTCACCCCAGAACTCGACCCGGACCGGGTGCTGGGCGGTCGGGCCGAACAGGTCGAGGATGCCGCCGCGGACGGCGAACTCGCCGCGCTTCTCGACCATGTCGACGCGGGTGTAGGCCAGCTCGACCAGCCGTTGCAGCAGGGCGTCGAAGCTCTGCTCCTCGCCGACGATCAGGTCGACCGGGGCGAGCGAGCCGAGCCCGGGGGCCATCGGCTGGATCAGGCTGCGGACGGTGGCGACGACGACGCGCAGGTCGTCGGCCCCGGTCTTCAGCCGGTGCAGCACCTCCAGCCGCCGCCCGACGGTGTCGGCGCGGGGCGAGAGCCGCTCGTGGGGCAGGGTCTCCCAGGACGGGAAGTCGGCGACCCGGCTCGTGCCCAGCAGCGCGCCCAGCGCCGCGGTCAGCTCGTCGGCCTCCCGGCCGGTGGCGGTCACGACGAGCACGGGTTTCCCGGCGCCGTCGTCCGAGGCGAGGGCGCCGGCGACGAGCTGGCGCGCGGCGATCGGCCCTTGGAGTTCGAGCAGCGGCGCACCGGCGCGCTCGACCACTCCACGCAGGGCCGGGTCGGGAAGTACGGCGGTGAGGAGTCCGGACAGTGAAGCGTTTGTCACGGTCCCCAGCCTACGTGCCACCCCCGACAGGTTTCCGATCACCGCTGGCCGCGCGGGTGCCCGGAGCCGGTCGGCGCGCGGGCCGGGATCGACGGCCGCGGGGCACCGGCGCCTGGCCGTGGCGGCCCGCGAACCGCCGGACCACCTCCTCGGCCAGGTCGCCCAGCGCCCGCAGGTCGACCCAGGTGGCGTTGAGCCGCCGGCAGTGCTCGGCGCGGCCGTCCCACGGCTCCGGCGGGAGCCGCACGACCGGGCCGGACCCCGCGTCGGCCGGCATGAAGTGGTGGGTCCGGCCCGGTCCGCCGACGGTGACCAGCCCGAAGTCGTGGACGAGCGAGCAGCGCAGGGCGTAGAGCGCTTCCCGCTCCGGTTCACCCATCCGGGGCGCGAACTGCCGCAGCGCCCGGACGACCGGCGGGCCGGGCGCCCGGCAGGCGCTCCCCACCTGGTCGACCAGCAGCAGGTAGCCGACGGCCCCCAGCCAGTTCCCGCTCAGCGCCGCTTTGCCCGGCTCGATCCGGCCGGTTTCGCGGTCGCGGCCGGTCGCCCGGCGCGCCTCGCGCAGCACGGCGGTCAGGCGGCAGGCCGGGACCGCCGGCAGCGGCTGCCGCGCCGACCAGTTCACCTTCGCCATGCCGATGAGTCGGTGCCGGCCCGCCCGCGTTACGCGGCCCGCAGTTCCGCCGCCACCTCCGCCAGTCGCGGCAGCTGCTCGTCGAAGACCTTCGGCTCGGTGCTCGCGACCCGCAGCAGCACGTGCTCGGCGCCGGCGTACTCGCGCAGTTGCGACGCCACTTCCGCGGCCGAGCCCGTGACCTGCATCTGGATGCGCTGGACGAAGTCCGCGGGCATGCCGTAGTTGCGTCGGCAGTACTCCTCCAGCAGCGCCGTCCCGCGATCGGCGTCGTCCTCGACCAGGACCGTCGCGAACAGCGCCGGGGTCACCGGCCGCGACGCCGTCGAGCGGATCCCGGCCAGCCCGGCGGCGTAGTCCGCGGGGTCGGGCGGATACGGGAGCCAGCCGTCGTAGAGCCGGCCGGCGCGCTCCAGCGCCCCCGGCGTGTGCGCCGCCAGCCACACCGGCGGGCCGCCCGGGCGCGCGGGCGCCGGGAACACCGGCAGGGAGCCGTAGTCCAGCACCGGCCCGTGGAACGACGTCTCGCCGCGCCACGCGGCCCGCCACAACGCCACGATGTCGTCCAGCCGCGCGCGCCGGCGGGCCCACGGGACGCCGGTGAACGCGAACTCCGGTTCACTACGCCCGGCGAACCCGGCGCCGACGGCCACCGTGAGCCGGCCGCCGCTGAGCAGGTCGAGGCTCAGCAGCTGGTTCGCCGTCAGGATCGGGTCGCGCAGGGCCGGGAGCAGCGAAGCCGTCCCGAGCGTGACGCGGGACGTGCGGGCCGCGAACGCGCCCAGGATGGTCAGGGCGTCGATCGGGGCGCGGGCGAGCGTGTCGCCCACCCACACCGAGTCGAGGCCGAGGCGTTCGGCCTCGACGGCGGTCTCGACCAGTTCGGGCGCGGTCCGCCCGGCGTCGAGGATGGGCTGGTAGGTCGGGACGACCAGGCCGTATTTCGTCATGCCGCAAGCCTGTTCGTACCGGGGTATGGGCTCAATTCCTCGCGGGGAATGGCGCGGACCGCGATGATGGTCCCCGTGAACTTCGGAACGGCGCTCAAGGACTGGCGGATTCGGCGGCACCTCAGCCAGCTCGACCTGGCGTTGCGCGCCGGGACGACGCAACGGCACGTGAGCTTCATGGAGAGCGGGCGCTCGCTCCCCGGCCGCGGGATGGTGCTGCGTGTCGCCGAGTCGCTGGAACTGCCGCTGCGCGAACGCAACGGCCTGCTCTACACCGCCGGCTTCGCGCCGTCGTACCCCGAAACGCGCCTCGACTCCCCGGCGATCAAGCCGGTCCTCGACGGCCTGCGGCGGCTGCTCGACGGCCATCGCCCCTACCCGGCGATCGTCGTCGACCGCTACGGCGTGCTGGTCGCGAAGAACGACGCCTTCGGCCTGCTCACCGAGGGCGTCGCGCCGGAGCTGCTGGAGGAACCGGTGGACACGCTGCGGCTCGCGCTGCACCCCGAGGGCATGGCGCCGCGCGTGCGCAACCTCGACGACTGGGCGCGCCACATCCTCGAGCGCATCCGCAACGACCTCGCGCGCAACCCGGACGACCGGCTGGCCGCGCAGCTCGCCGAGCTCGAGTCGTACCTGCCACCGGCGTCCCCGCCGGCCCCGGACCACCTGGGGTTCGCGGTCCCGGTCCGACTGTCCACTTCGGTCGGTGAGCTGCGGCTGATCACCGCGATCACGACGTTCGCGACCGCGGCCGACGTCACGGTGTCGGAGCTGAAGCTGGAGACGTTCCTGCCGGCGGACGCCGAAACCGCGGAAGCCCTGCTTCAGACGGCCGACGCCGTCAGCTGAGTCCGGCTTGGTGCAACCCGAGCGTAACACTCCCTATCTATCCACTTGATAGGGAAGGTTAGAGTACATTGCATGACGATATACAAGTCCGAGGCGGGCGCTCGGCTGCTGCGTGAGCGCTACCTCGACGTCCTGACGGCGTGGCCCGTCCCCCACGAGCAGGTCCGGGTGCCGACGCCCGAGGGCGAGACGTTCGTGCTCGTCTCCGGCCCGGCCGGCGCTCCGGCGCTGGTGCTGCTGCACGGTTCCGGCAGCAACTCCGGCGAGTGGGCGCCCCGGATGCCGGCGCTCGCCGGGCGGTTCCGGGTGTACGCCGTCGACATCGTCGGCGAGCCGGGGCTGAGCGCCGAGACGCGGCCGCCGCTCGGCACCGACCGGTACGCGGCCTGGCTCGACGCCGTGCTCGACCACTTCGGCGTGCCGTCGGCGGCGTTCCTGGCGTCGTCGCTCGGCGGCTGGCTCACGCTCGACTACGCGACCCGGCGCCCGGACCGCGTCACCGCGCTCGCGCTGCGCTCCCCGATCGGCCTCGGCCCGATGAAGAAGGCGTTCCTCGTCAAGGCCGTGCTGTGGGCGCTGCTGGGCGAGCGGGGCCGGCGCAGGTCAGTGGCCGGCGTGCTCGGCGACGCGGGCACGCCGGAGGTCGTCGAGCACCAGCTGCTCGTGTCGGCGAACTACCGGTACCGCACCGGCCCGTTCCTGCCCTTCGACGACGCCGCGCTGGCCGCGCTGGCCGTGCCGGTGTACGCCGTCGCCGGCGCCGACGACGTCATGGTCGACTCCGCGACGACCAAACGACGGCTCGAGGCCTTCGCGCCGGACGCCGTCGTCGACCTGGTGCCCGGCACCGGGCACTACCTCCCCGGCGACGCGGACCTGGAGTTCCTCACGCGCGCGGCGGCGAACGGCGATTTCACCGCTTGATGGCAGGATGAGCCGTATGCGGCGTGTGCTGGGTCTCATCGGTGTGGTTTCCCTGCTGGTCACGGGCTGCTCGGGGGCGTCGAGCGCGCCCGTGCAGAGCGTCTCGCCACCACCGTCCACTCCGGCGGCGGCGACCGGGAAGTTCAAGGTCGAGACGGTCACCGCGGGCCTCGAGCACGGCTGGGACATCGGCTTCCTGCCCGACGGCGGCATCCTCGTGCCGCAGCGGCCCGGCAAGCTCGCGCTGGTCCGCGACGGCCGGGCCACCGAGGTGCAGGCCGACTTCTCCGACGTCTTCGCCCAGGGCGAGGGCGGGCTGCTCGGAATGGTGATCAGCCCGGACTTCACGACCAGCCGCGAGTTCATCACCTGCCAGGACCACCAGGAGGGCGGCAAGCCCGTCGACATCCGGCTGGTCACCTGGACGCTGGCCGGTGACGGCGGGAGCGCGACGAAGGTCAAGGACCTGCTCACCGGGCTGCCGATCAACCCGAGCGGCCGGCACTCCGGCTGCCGTCCGACCTTCGCACCGGACGGCGCGCTGCTGGTCGGCACCGGCGACACGGCGAAGTCGACCGTCTCGCAGGACCGCCACTCCCTGGGTGGCAAAGTGCTGCGATTGGACGCGAAGACCGGGAAACCGTTGCCGGACAACCCGTTCATCACGTCGTCGGACCCGCACGAGCGGCTCATCTACACCTACGGACACCGCAACCTGCAGGGCGTGGCCATCCGGCCGGGCAGCGGCCAGGTGATCACCGCCGAGCACGGCCCGACGTTCGACGACGAGGTCAACCTGCTGAAACCGGGCGCGAACTACGGCTGGGACCCGTCGAAGGGCGGCACGGACTCCAGCTACGACGAGAGCGTGCCGATGACCGACCTCAAGCGCTTCCCGGACGCGGTGAGTCCACTGTGGACGTCCGGCAAGATCACCGAGGCGATCAGCGGCGACGCCTTCCTGACCGGCGCCCAGTGGGGCCGCAACGACGGCGCGCTCGTCGTCGTCGCGCTCAAGGGCCAGAAGCTGCTGCTGTACCACTTGGACCCCGCGGGCAAGGTCCTGGACGTCACGCTGCCCCCGGAGTTCGACGACAAGTTCGGCCGCCTGCGCGCGGTCCGCAGCGGCCCGGACGGCGCCCTGTACGTGACCACCTCGGACGGCACGAACGACAAGCTGCTGAAGGTCACGCCCGCCTGATTCATGCGAAAGACACACCGAGCCGGTGCCGGGAACACTGTCGCACCGCGCCCCGATCGCGGAACATGGTGTGCACCAAGAGTTTCGCCCGCCACCGACGAGTGTTGGACGCGGTCCGAAGAAAGCTTTCCCGCGGCAGCACCCGCGCCGGTCCCCGAGCGCCATCGCCGACCTGGCGCCCGGGGACCGGCTTCCAACCGTCCTGGTTGCCCATATCGGCTTGACCGGCGACCGCCGGCCGCCCAGGCTGAGCCCTTGTGGACGCCGAGGTGAGTTACCCGTGGCCGCCGCGGCCGAACCGATCGACGACGGGTGGCGGCCCATCGATCTCGCCCTCGACGACTTCGAGCCTCGAGGCGTCGCGGAAGCGCCTGGGCCCGGCGACGTCACGACGCTGTACTGGGGGCGGCCGGCCTTCTGGCGTCGCGGCCGGAACTCGACCAGGTCCTAACCGCCCAGGTAGGCCCCGCCGTTGACGTGTACGACCTGGCCCGTCACGTGCCCGGCCGCCGGGCTCGCGAGGAACGTCACCACCGCCGTGACGTCCTCCGGTGTGCCCGGTCGCTTGTTCATCGTGTTCCCGACCAGCCGCTCGCGGCGGCGGTCGCTGAGCTGGCCGTGGAAGAACTCCGTGTCGCCGATCAGTCCCGGCGCGACGACGTTCGCGGTGATCCCGCGTGCGCCGAACTCCTGCGCCACGCTGACGTTCCACGCCTCGACCGCGGCCTTCGCGGCGCCGTAGGAGCCGGCGCCGGTGTGGGCGGCGATCGAGCCGATCGTCACGATCCGGGCGCCGTCGGCGAGGCGGTCGCGCAGTGCGTGCGTCACCAGCGCGGCACTGACCACATTGGACCGGAGGTTCCGCTCGAACGCGGCCGCGAACCCGGCGAGGCCCTCTTCGGTGCCGCCGGCGAAGTCCGTGTTGCCGCCGGCGTTGTTGACGAGCACGTCGACCCGGTCCGGCAACTCGCCCAGTGCGGTCTCGACGGCCGCGGGATCGGCGGCGTCGAACACGACGGGCCGCGCGCCGAGCAGCGTCGCGGCTTCGGTGAGCACCTGCTCGCGACGTCCGGTGATCGTGACGCGGTCGCCGGCCGCCGCGAAAGCCGCCGCGACGGCGTACCCGATGCCCGTGCCGCCGCCGGTCACCACTACTTCCCTGCTGTTCCCCATGTCCCCGACCCTAGTGCCTAGGATCGGGTCATGACGAAAGCCTTGGCGAGGCCGGCATGATCGACAAGATCGCGTGGCTGCACCTGGTGGACGGCCGCATCCTGAGCACCCGCTCGCGTGGCAAGGACGTCTACTACCTCCCGGGCGGCAAGCGCGAACCGGGCGAGACGGACGCGCAGACGCTGGTCCGGGAAGTCCGCGAAGAGGTCTCCGTGGCGATCACCGAGCCGACGATCGCGCCGGCCGGCGTCTTCGAGGCCCAAGCGGACGGCAAGGCGTCCGGTGTGGTGGTCCGGATGACGTGCTTCACGGCGGAGTACACGGGAACGCTGGTGGCGAGCAGCGAGATCGAGGAGATCACGTGGCTCGCCTACGCGGACCGCGACCGCGTTTCGGCCGTGGACAAGATCATTTTCGACCACCTGCACCAAACAGGACTGCTGAGATGAACGACGGTGCCGAACAGTTCTTCGACCTGAACATCGAGCGGGTGCTGGAGCACTGGCCGGTGGCCTTCGCGATCCGCGAGATCATCGCCAACGCCCTCGACGAGCACGCTCTCACCCGGACCGTCGAACCGGTGATCACCAAGGATCCCGCGGGCGCGTGGCACGTGGCCGACTTCGGCCGCGGGCTGCGTTACGAGCACCTCACGCAGAAGGAGAACGACGAGAAACGCGGCTCCGACGTCGTGATCGGCCAGTTCGGCATGGGCCTCAAGGACGCGCTGGCCGTGTTCGACCGCCACGACGTCGACGTGGTGATCCGCAGCGGGCACGGCGACATCACCACCCGGCAACGCGCGAAGGAGTCGTTCGCCGACGTGCGCACCCTGCACGCCGTGATCCGCCCGCCGGCCGATCCGGGCCTTTCCGGGACGGACGTCGTGCTGCGCGGCGTCACCGACGACGACGTCGCGGCGGCCCGGAGGTTCTTCCTGCACTACAGCGGGGACGAGCTGCTGGAGAGCACCTCGGCCGGCCAGGTCCTGAAGCGGATCGATCCCGCGGCTCCCGGCCGGATCTACGTCAAGGGGCTCCTCGTCTCGGAGGAGCCGAACTTCCTGTTCTCCTACAACATCACCGACATCAACGCGCCGTTGCGGCGCGCCCTCAACCGCGAGCGCAGCAACGTCGGCCGGTCCGCCTACACCGACCGGGTCAAGGCGATCCTCAAGCAGTGCCGCTCGGCCCAGGTCGCCTCCCCCTTGGCCGACGACCTCGCCGAGTTCGCCACCGGCCGGATGCACGACGAGCTGAGCTGGCGCGAGATCACCCTGCACGCGTGCACGGTCCTGGCCACCCACGAGAAAGTCGTCTTCGTGACGCCGTCGGAGCTGCAGGAGGGCACCCCGCAGCTCCGTTACGCCGAGCAGGAGGGCTACCGCTTGGTGACCGTCTCCGGGGAGGTGTCGGCGAAGCTGAACCAGCAGACCGACTTCGACGGCAAGCCGTTGCTCGACCTGAGCGGCTACCGCGAAGCCTGGAACGACAGCTTCGTCTTCACACTGGTGAGCACGGCCGAGCTGTCACCGCGGGAGAACTCCGTCTACGCACTGACCGACGCCGTCGCCCGTCTCGCGGGGATCGACCTGCGCCGGGCCGGCGTGCACAGCGTCGTGATCTCGGAGACCATGCGCCTCGACGTGACCGGGGAGTCCACCCTGGGCCTGTGGGAGCCGGGCGAGAACCGGATCGTGATCCACCGCAGTCAGCTGGCCGGCGCCACCGCGTACTGCGCGACGCTGCTGCACGAACTCACCCACGCGGTCTCCGGCGAATCCGACAACTCCCTGGAGTTCGAAGCCGCGCTCACCGCGATGCTCGGCAAGATCGCGCTTCAAGCCTTGAAGTGACTCACCTCAGCCGGAGCTTGGGCTTGTCCTCCAGGTGCGACAACCCGTTCCACGCCAGGTTCACGAGGTGCGCGGCGACCTCGTCGCGCTTCGGCTTCCGCGCGTCGAGCCACCACTGCCCGGTCAGCGCCACCATGCCCACCAATGCCTGGGCGTACAGCGCCGCCAGCTTCTCGTCGTAGCCGCGCGCCGCGAACTGCTGGGCCAGGATGTGCTCCACCTGGCTCGCGATGTCGTTCAGGACCGTGGAAAACGTGCCCGTGGAGCTCGCCACCGGGGAGTCGCGGACCAGGATGCGGAAGCCGTCGTGGGAATCCTCGACGTACGACAGCAACGCGATCGCCGCTTGTTCCAGCATGACGCGCGGGTGGCCGCCGTGGAGCGTCGAGACCATGCGCTCCAGCAGCAGCTGGGTTTCGCGGTCGACGACCACCGCGTAGATGCCCTCTTTGCCGCCGAAGTGTTCGTACACCACGGGTTTCGACACGTTGGCGCGGTGCGCGATCTCCTCGATCGACGTGCCGTCGAAACCCTTTTCGGCGAACAGGGCCCGCGCCACGTTCAGCAGCTGCTGACGGCGCTCGGTGCCGGTCATCCGGACGCGGGTCACCGGGGCGGCCGGACGTGCCCCGGTGACCTGCTCACGTTTTGAACGTCGTCTCCCCGCCACTCGCCGAACCCTACAGTGAGGCTAGCTCTTCTCCGTGGCGATTCGGGCCAATCGCTGCGGCGTCGGCCAGCGCACGTCGTGCACCCAGCCGAACTTCTCGAAGATCCAGATCAGGCGCGCGGAAATGTCGATCTGGCCGCGCTTCACGCCGTGCCGTGCGGACGTCGGGTCCGCGTGGTGCAGGTTGTGCCAGGACTCGCCGAACGAGAAGATCGCCAGCGGCCAGAAGTTCGCCGACTTGTCGCGCGCCGCGAACGGGCGCTCGCCGATCATGTGGCAGATCGAGTTGACCGACCACGTCACGTGGTGCAGCACGCAGATGCGGACCAGCCCGGCCCAGAAGAACGCCGTCACGGCGCCCCACAGCGACCACGAGATCAGCCCGCCCGCCAGCGCCGGCAGCGCCAGGCTGACCAGGGCCCACAGCCAGAACAGGTCGTCGACCTTCTTGATCGCCGGGTCCTTCACCAGGTCCGGCGCGAAGCGCTCGGCGTTGGTCTGGTCGCGCTCGAACAGCCAGCCCATGTGCGCGTGCCAGAAGCCCTTGGCGATGGCCCACGGCGAGGTGCCGAACGCCCACGGGGAGTGCGGGTCGCCGTCGCGGTCGGAGAACGCGTGGTGGCGACGGTGGTCGGCGACCCAGGTGATGACCGGGCCCTGCAACGCGATGCTGCCCGCGATCGCCATGACGACGCGCAGCCACTGCTTGGCCTTGAACGACCCGTGCGTGAAGTAGCGGTGGTACGACACCGTGATGCCGAGCCCGCTGATCGCGTAGAACACCACGAAGACGCCGACGTCGACCCAGCTCAGTCCCCAGCCCCAGGCGAACGGCACCGCGACCAGCAGTGCCACCAACGGCGCGATCACACCGAAGTAGACCGAAAGCTGCACGCCGATTCCGCGGGTGCCTTCGGTGACAGGTTTGGGCCCCTTGGGAGCCGACGGCTCCCCGGTGGGCTGCGAACGGTCGAGCGTGGCCGTCATACGCTTCACTTCTTCCTGCGTGGTGCCCCTACAAAGGGTTACCTAACCTACGATGCCGTAAGTTACGGTACAGGAGGTTGCGCCGGGTGGGGAGTGGCTGAACCTCTCACCGGTACTTCGGACCCGTGTACCCGGCAGACGGGCGCGTAACGCATCCCCCGCGCGGACGACACCCGATCGTCGCTATCCTGACCAGGAGCAATCCGCCGTAGTGTAATCGGCAGCACTTCAGATTTTGGTTCTGACAGTTCAGGTTCGAATCCTGGCGGCGGAGCAGCGGAAACACCATTTGCCGAGTACCCCGAACCACGACACCGGGAGGTTGGCGCTGACCGAAGAGGCGACCGACCCGGTAGCGGCCAGGCGACCCGCACTGGTCGAGATGTCCGACGCCTGGCTCGTCGGGCGCGCGCGCGAGCTCACCGCCGTGGTCCAACGGTCCGACTACGCCAGCCAGCTCGAGATCGTCGCGCAGATGGACGAGCTCCTCGACGAGACCCAGCGCCGCGGCGAACCGCTGCTGGTCGCGCGCCTGCTGCGCGCGTCCGCGACCGCGCGGCTGGTCACCAAGGGCCTGGCCGCCGAGGCGGAGCCGCGGCTCGACGAGATGCTCGCGCACACCCGGCGCCACGGCCTCGCGCTGCTGCGGGCCGACGCGCACGCGCTGCGCGGGCGCCGCCTCGTGCTGGCCGCGCAGGAGGACGCCGCGCTCACCGAGATCGCCCGCGCGCTGGCCATCCTCGACGACTCGACGACCCCGGACCGACAGGTCGGCGTCCGCGCCTGGAACCGGCTGCTGTGGTCGACGCTGAACGACTGCTGGATCGTGCTCAACCAGCTCGGTGTGTACGAGGCCGCCGAAGAGGTCAGCAGCCGCGCCGCCGTCGCGATCCGCGAGAGCGCCACCCCGCACGAGATCACCCTGCAGCTGCTGAACCGGGTGAAGATGCTGCTCGGCTGGGGCCTGCGGCTGGAGCGGATCGAAGAGTACGACGAGAGCGCCGAGAAGTTCCGCACCGCCGCGTCGATGGCGATGGCCATCGAGGGGCCCTACAGCGAGTCGCTGTTCCCGCGCCAGGCCGGCGTCGCCGCGGTCGACGAGGTCGGCGTGCTCGCCGCCGCGCTCGCCCTGCACCAGCCCGACGAGGACCAGATCGACCGGCTGCAGCGCCTCCACGACGGCATCGGCTACCCGGGCGAACGCGAGATCGTGACGATCGCGCTGGCCCGCTGCTTCGACAAGGCCGGCCGCCGCGAAGACGCGCTGAACGTGCTCCGCGAGGCCCGCGAATCACTGGGTGACGACTCCTCGCAGCCGTCCATGCGGCTGAACATCGCCCGCGAGCTGGCCCGCCTCGACACCAGCCCGGACTACGCGTCCGGCGCCAGCCAGTCGCTGATCGACTACGCGACCCGGCTGGAGTCGGAGATGTGGAGCCTGCGCGAGTCGCAGATCGCCACGCTGAACGCCCGCCGCGAGCACGAACGGCTGTCCGCCGAGCACGGCGCGATCACCCAGCAGGCGCTGCAGGACCCGCTCACCGGCCTGCCGAACCGGCGCGCGCTGGACGAGAAGCTGCGCCAGCTGGCGTCCTCGGCCGACGCGCAGCCGCTGGCCGTCGCGCTCGTCGACCTCGACGGCTTCAAGGGCGTCAACGACAAGCAGTCGCACGCCGAAGGCGACAACGTGCTGCGTGTCGTGGCGAGCACGCTCCGTGACGCCCTGCGCGGCGACGACCTGGTGGCGCGCTACGGCGGCGACGAGTTCATCGTGCTGCTGCCGGGCACCCCGGTGTCGGCGGCGAAGATGGCGCTCGGCCGCGCGGTGAAGTCCGTCGCCGGCCTGCCGCACCACCTCTCCCACGGCGTCACGCTGTCGATCGGGCTCGTCTCGCTGCGCCCGCAGGAGCGCGGCGAGCAGGTCCTCGCCCGTGCGGACGCGGCGATGTACCAGGCGAAACGCGGCGGCGGCAACCAGGTGGCGTCGGCGAACTCGATGGCGTCCGACCCGGCCGCGGCGTGGGCGAGCGAAGGCCTACCGACCGACCCGGCGTGGGACCCCGAAGAGCACAGTTAGGATCAGTGCCCGACAGAAGCCATTTAGTGGTAACCGTTGGGAGCGTCGTTGACCGGCCCGCTGAGCACGTTGATCCTCGCCGCGGGTGAAGGCACCCGCATGCGTTCCTCGACGCCGAAGGTGCTGCACCCGATCGCCGGGCGGCCCCTCGTCGAGCACGCCGTCCGCGCCGCCGCCGGCCTGGACCCGGCCCACCTCGTCGTCGTGCTCGGCCACGGTCGCGAAGCCGTCGGCGACCGCATCACCGACGTCGCCAAGGACCTCGGCCGCGAGGTCGGCACCGCCGTGCAGGCCGAGCAGAAGGGCACCGGCCACGCCGTGTCCTGCGCGCTCGCCACGCTCCCGGCGGACCTCACCGGCACCGTGCTCGTCAGCTACGGCGACGTCCCGCTCCTGGACACCGAGACGCTGGCGGCCCTGCTGGCCGAGCACACCGGCTCGGGCAACGCCGTCACCGTGCTCACCGCCGTGGTGCCCGACCCGACCGGTTACGGCCGGATCGTCCGGGACGCCGCGGGCGCGGTCACCGCGATCGTCGAGCACAAGGACGCCAGCCCCGAGCAGGCCGAGATCACCGAGATCAACTCGGGCGTCTACGCCTTCGACGCCGCGGTCCTCTCGGACGGCCTCGGCCGGCTCTCGACCGACAACTCGCAGGGTGAGCTCTACCTCACCGACGTGCTGGGCATCGCCCGCGGCGACGGCAAGGGCGTCGGCGCGCTGGTCGTCGACGACCCGTGGCTGACCGAGGGCGTCAACGACCGCGTCCAGCTGTCGGTGCTCGGCGCCGAGCTGAACCGCCGGATCGTCCGCCGCTGGCAGCGCGAGGGCGTCACGGTCGTCGACCCGGCCTCGACCTGGATCGACGCGGGCGTCACCCTCTCGCGGGACGTCGTGCTCGAGCCCGGCGTGCAGCTCAAGGGCACCACGTCGGTCGGCGAGGGCAGCACGGTCGGCCCGGACAGCACGCTGACGAACGTCTCGATCGGCGCCGGCGCCTCCGTGGTGCGGGTGCACGGCTCCGACTCCGAGCTGGGCGACCGCGTCAACGTCGGCCCGTTCACGTACCTGCGCCCGGGCACGAAGCTGGGCGTCAAGGCCAAGCTCGGCGCGTTCGTCGAGACGAAGGCCGCCGACATCGGCGCCGGCACGAAGGTGCCGCACCTGACCTACGTCGGCGACGCCACGATCGGCGAGAACAGCAACATCGGCTGCTCCAGCGTGTTCGTGAACTACGACGGCGTGAACAAGCACAAGACCGTTATCGGGTCGCATGTCCGGTTGGGCGCGGACAACACGTTCGTCGCCCCGGTGCGGATCGGTGACGGCGCTTACAGTGGTGCAGGTGCCGTGATCCGCGAGGATGTCCCGCCGGGCACACTCGCGGTGTCGGCGCCGCCGCAGCGCAACATCGAAGGCTGGGCGATCCGGCGCCGGCCGGGTACGCCCGCGGCGGAGGCGGCCCAGGCCGCCCTCGACGCCGATTCAGCAGCAGGAACCGACGGGGAGTCGCCAGCATGAGTCCGAAGTCAGGTACGCCGAAGAAGAACTTGATGCTCTTCTCCGGACGGGCGCACCGGGAGCTCGCGGAAGAGGTCGCCGAGCACCTCAACGTGACGATCACCCCGCAGACGGCGCACACCTTCGCCAACGGCGAGCTGTTCGTCCGGTTCGAGGAGTCCGTCCGCGGGACCGACGCCTTCGTCATCCAGGCGCACACCACCCCCATCAACGAGTACGTGATGGAACAGCTGATCATGGTGGACGCGCTCAAGCGGGCGAGCGCGAAGCGGATCACCGTGGTGATGCCGTTCTACCCGTACGCGCGCCAGGACAAGAAGCACAAGGGCCGCGAGCCGATCTCGGCCCGGCTGATCGCGGACCTGTTCAAGACCGCGGGCGCCGACCGGATCATGACGGTCGACCTGCACACCGCGCAGATCCAGGGCTTCTTCGACGGCCCGGTCGACCACCTGATGGCCCAGAGCGTGCTGGCCGACCACATCAAGAAGACCTACGGCGACGCCGACATCACCGTCGTCTCGCCGGACTCGGGCCGCGTGCGGCTGGCCGAGAAGTGGGCGCAGACGCTGGGTGACCGCCCGATCGCGTTCATCCACAAGACGCGCGACCCGGACAAGCCGAACCAGGCCGTCGCGAACCGCGTGGTCGGCAAGGTCGAGGGCAAGCTCTGCGTCCTGATCGACGACATGATCGACACCGGCGGCACGATCGTGAAGGCCACCGAGGCGCTGATCGACGAGGGCGCGGCGGACGTCGTCATCGCGACGACCCACGGCATCCTCTCGGACCCGGCGACCGAGCGCCTCTCGCAGTGCAAGGCGCGCGAGGTCATCGTCACGAACTCGCTCCCGATCCCCGAGGAGAAGCGGTTCGAGGGCCTGACGGTCCTGTCGATTGCCCCGATGCTGGCGGAGGCCATCCAGCAGGTCTTCGAAGACGGCTCGGTCACGTCGCTCTTCGACGGCCAAGCCTGACGAACCCGTCCGCCGGGCGCGAACTCCGCGCTCGGCGGCGGTTTCCGGCGCTAACGTCGCCGGCATGGGGAAGTTCAAGTTCGGCGTCAGCTTCCGCGAGATCGGCAGCCGGGACGCGTGGATCGCGAAGTGCCGGCGGGCCGAAGAGCTCGGTTACGACGTCATCACCGTGCCCGATCACCTCGGTACCGGGCGGTTCGCGCCGTTCCCGGTGCTCGCCATGGCCGCCGCCGTCACCGAGCGGCCGCGGCTCGGGACGCTGGTGTCCAACGTGCCCTTCTACAACCTCGCGCTCTTCGCCCGCGAAGCGTCATCGACGGCCGCGCTGCTCGACGGGCGGCTCGACCTGGGCCTCGGCTCCGGGCACATGAAGCGGGAGTTCGACGACGCCGGGCTGCCGTGGCAGAAGGCGTCGGCCAGGATCGGCTACCTCGCTGAGAGCCTCGATTACCTGCGGAACCACTTCGACGACGAAGGCCTCGCGATGCCGCGGCTGCTCATCGCGGGCAACAGCGACGGCGTCCTCGGACTGGCCGCGGAACACGCGGACGTCGTGGGCTTCGCGGGCCTGAGGCAGCAGCCCGGCAAGCCGCCGGGCACCTTCAAGCTCGACAACGCCGAGGCGATGGACGAGCGCGTCGCGTACTTCCGGTCCAGAACGAACCGGGACGTCGAGTACAACATGCTGGTCCAGCACGTCGAAGTCACCGGCGACCGCGAGAAAGCGGCCGAGGCGTGGCACGAGAAGACCGAGCGCAGCGCCGTGCCGGACGCCCGCGAACTCCTCGACGCGCCCCAGCTGCTGCTGGGTACGGTCGAGGAGATCGCCGGGCAACTGGAAGAACGGCGGAAGCGTTACGGCTTCACCTACATCACCGTCTTCGAGCCGATGCTCGAGACGTTCGCGCCGGTGCTGAAAACCGTCAGTAGGCAACAGTGAAACGGGCCCGGCGGTGCTTCGGGTCCTCGATCTCGTCGACGTAGGCGATCGCGTAGTCGTCGCCGCCGATGTGCGACTTGCCGTTCTCGTCGGTCACCAGGACATCGCCGCCGACGCGGTACTCGCCCCGGCGCTCGCCGGGGATCCAGGCGCCGAACTCGGCGGCGGGGCTGACGTAGAACCAGTCGAGGTCCGCGGGCTGCTCACGCAGCAGGGACAGCACCTCGGCGTGGTTGCCCGCCTCTTCCTTGTACTCGTCCGGGAACTCCGGGGTGTCGAACAGCCGCGGGCCGCCCTCGGCGACGAGCAGGCTCGACGCGCCGCCCACGAACGACAGGCGGACGCCCTGCTCGCGCGCGATCCGGGACAGCGCGGGCACCGCGTCGATCAGCTTCTCGCCGTCGAGCGCGCGGGCCGGGGTGGCGACCACGATGACGTCCGCGTCCTTCGCCACCCGCGCGACGAAGTCCTCGTCGTGCAACGAACCCTGCACCGCTTCGACGCCTTCGGGCACCGCGCCGGGGTTGCGCGCGACGCCGACGACCTCGTGCCCGCGGCGCAGCGCCTCGGCGCCGATCCTGCTCCCGGCGTACCCGGTCCCCCCGAAAACCACCAGCTTGGCCATCACGTTCTCCGTTCGAATTCGGCTGTCACAGCCGATGTTAGGAACGGAAGATCACCTACTTCAACGGGCGCAACGCACCCCGGGGTAGGTGTCCAGGTCAGCCGCCCAGCGCCGCGAACTCCGTGGCCAGCTTCTGCTTCACCGCGTTGACGTCGAGCGCCGCGCGGACCTCCGCGGTCGCGGTCGGCTTGGACAGCACCTGGTAGCTGGCCGTGCGGTTGGGGAGCTTGAACTTGACCGCGCAGGACATCTTGACCGTCGCGTACGGCTCCGCGTCGGCCGCCGCCGTGCAGGTCTGCGCGCCGAGCGAGTCGGCGCTCACCTCGACGGACAGGGTGATGTGCACGGTGCTCTTCCCGCCGGACGCCGGCGTGCCGACGACGCTGGTCGAGACGTCCACGGTCGTCGTGCACGAGCCGACGAAGTCCTTGCAGTCGAGGTTGTCGTTCGTGACGACGGCGCTCGCCTGCACCAGTCCCTCGAACGGCTGGCCCAGCCCGCCGACGGTGTTGTCGAGGTCGGTGTGGAACGTCTTCAGCGCGTCCCCGGTGAGCGGGGTGACCCGGAACTCGGCGCCGAACTCCGGCCCGCCCTGCGGGTCGAGCAGCACCGGGGCGAAGCTGACGACGCGGTTGGGCTTGGCGGTGCTGACGCGCAGGACGCTGGGCGCGGCGCCCAGCTCGTAGACCTCCGTGCCGTCCGGCAGCTTGGTCTTGACCGGCTCCCGCGTCTGGTCCATCCCGGTGACGGCCTTGCGCAGCGCGCCGGCCAGCGCGGCGGGGGCGAACTTGGCCGCCGGGTCCAGCGGCAGCTCGGAACCGAGCGAGCGCACCCAGCTCGTGCCGAACTGCGTGCCCTCGTCGATCGCGTGCGCCTTCCAGTAGTCCGCGTCGGCCTGCAGGTAGAACTGGCCGTCGGCGGCCGCCACCTGGACGGCGCGGCCGTCGAGCGGCAGGGCGCCGGCCGCGCTGCCGCCGCGGGTGACCCGGAACTGCTGCTCGGCGCCCTTGAGCGTCGACTTCAGCGCGAGCGCGGGCGCCTGTTCCAGCGCGGCGAGGGCGGCGTCGACGGCGGTGCGCTGCTCGGCGCGCCGGTCCGCCTTCTCCCGGTCGGCCGCGGAGACGCCGGCCGTGCCGGGGACCGCCACCTGACAACCGGCCAGCAGTCCACCCACCAGCAACACGGCCGCCACCGTGCCTCGAGCCCGCATCTGCGCCCCCTGCTCTCCCGCTCCGCCGAGCACACCCCGGCAGGCGGAGCTCCGCCACCGGATTTGTGTCGTCACGTCCCGGGCTCAAGAGGGTTCTAGCCTGGTCCTGGCACCCGCCGCAACCCACCGTGATGAGGTTGGTTTACACTCTTGAGGTTGTCTCGGCGAGGCGGGGCCCTTCCAGGGTGCCCGGCGTGATCGACGCGGCGGCTCGGAGTAGCTCCCGGCTGTTGTGCACGCCCGGAAACTCGCCGCCGAACGCGACCACCTGAACGAGAAGACCACCGCATCCCCGCCGCAGCATGCTGTTCACCGCACCATGTTCGTGATTTGAAGGAGTGCCACACCGTGTCCGAGGTACGTCTGTCCGTCGAACCGCGCACCGAGTTCGGCAAGGGTGCCGCGCGTCGCACGCGTCGCGCCGGCAAGATCCCCGCCGTGCTGTACGGCCACGGCTCGGACCCGCGGCACTTCGCGCTGCCGGCCATCGAGTTCGCCCGCGTCGTCCGGGAGAACGGCTCCAACGCCGTCATCACCCTGGCCCTCGAGGGCTCCGACGAGCTGGCGCTGACGAAGACCATCGTCGTGCACCCGCTCAAGAACTACATCGAGCACGTCGACCTGCTGGTCGTGAAGCGCGGCGAGAAGATCATCGTCGACGTCCCCGTCGTCGTCACCGGCAACCCGGGCCCCGGCGGCCTGGTCAACCAGGACGTCGGCACCCTGCAGGTCGAGGTCGAGGCGCTGCACATCCCGGACCAGTTCGAGGTCTCCATCGAGGGCGCCCCGATCGGCACCCAGATCACCGCCTCCCAGGTCGAGCTGCCCCAGGGCGCCGCCCTGATCACCGACCCGGACTCCCTCGTCGTGGCCGTCAACGAGCCGCAGCGTGAAGAGGAAGAGGGCGAAGACGGCACGGGCGAAGCGGGCGACGAGTCGGCCGAAGCCGGCGAGTAGCTCAAGCGTGACCGAAGACCTGCCCGGGGCCGGCGAGCTGATCCTGCTCGCCGGCCTCGGCAATCCCGGACCCCAGTACGCCGGCAACCGGCACAACGTCGGCTTCCTGGTGCTGGACGAGCTCGCCGGCCGGATCGGCGGCAAGTTCAAGTCGCACAAGAGCGGCGCGGACGTGGTCGAAGGCCGTCTCGGCGGCCGGCGGGTCGTGCTCGTGAAGCCGCGGTCCTACATGAACCTCTCCGGCGGGCCGGTGGCCGGCGCGGCGAAGTTCTTCAAGGTGCCGCCGACCGGCGTCGTCGTGGTGCACGACGAGCTGGACGTCGACTTCGGCGCCCTGAAGCTCAAGTTCGGCGGCGGCGACAACGGCCACAACGGGCTCCGCTCGATCACGAAGTCGCTCGGCACCCGCGAGTACTACCGGGTGCGGTTCGGCATCGGCCGCCCGCCCGGCCGCCAGGACCCGGCGGACTTCGTGCTGAAGGACTTTTCGACGGTCGAGCGCAAGGAGCTCCCGTTCGAGGTGGACCGCTGCGCGGACGCCACCGAGGCCCTGGTCGGGACCGGCCTCGCTGCGGCGCAGAACACCTTTCACGCGGGCTGACACGGGTGGCAAGGTGACTCCATGACCCCTGACGAAGTCCGGGCGATCGCGTTCGGCAAGCCCCGGTTCGGCCGTCGCGGTTACGACGAAGACCAAGTCGACGCGTTCCTCGACCTCATCGCCGAGGCGCTCGCCGGGCGCAACATCCTGACCGCCGACGACATCCACTACGTCGACTTCACGATCATGCCGATCGGCGCGCGCAGCTACGACCAGGCGCAGGTCGACATGTTCCTCGACGAGGCCGAGGCGGCGCTGATCGCGTTGCGGACCCCGCCGCCCCCGGTGGCCGGGGAAGCCCCGCCGCCGGGCACCCGGAAGTGGTTCGGCCGCGGCTGAACCCGCTGGTCGAAGTGTGAAACCCGCCACATGGCGCTGGGTAGTTCCGCTCACTCGATGGCGGGCGCCGGGGCGCCCGTCGGGGTGAGGTTCGGGGTTGCCCCTTCCGAGGAGCCTGTTCACGGGTTAGGACGGTGTACGGGAGTTCGCACCGCCAACCCCGGAATCGGAGAGAGTTCCATGTCGTTCACCGCCGAAGACCTCGCCGAGGTCACATTCGGTAACGCCCCGATCGGTCGCCGTGGCTACGCCAAGCACGAGGTCGACGAGCTCGTCCGGCGCATCGCCAAGACGTTCGCCGAGGAGGACGACCTGACCGCCGCGGAAGTGCACCACGTGGTGTTCTCGAAGCCCCTGATCGGCAAGCGCGGGTACGACGAGCGCGAGGTCGACGAGTTCCTCGACTCGGCCGAGGACCAGCTCGCCGCCCGCTCGGGCCGCGCCCCGGACCTCCCGGGCGCGCGCACCTCGGTGGAAGCCACCGCGGAGCGCGCCACCCCACCCGCCGAGCTGGCGGACCACCTCCCACAGCGCTAGAGCGGCACTTTCACGTGAAAGTGCCGCCCCCGGGTGGGCACTTTCACGTGGAAGTGACGCGTCAGGCGTCCGCGTTCTTCTTGATCTTGTCCGCGAACTGGGTGGCCGTCGCCGCGCGCTTGACCTTGCCGGACGGCGTCTTCGGCAGGCTGCCCGCCGGGAGCACGACCACCGCGTACGGCCGCATGTCGACGGCGTCGCGGACCCGGGCCGACACCTGCTTCACCAGGTTCTTCTCGGCGTCGGCGTCACCTGCCAGCTTGGACTCCAGGACCACCGCGAAGCGCTCGCGACGGCTGCCGGCGTCGATGCGCACGGCGACCGCGTTGCCCGCGCGCACACCCTCGACCGACGTGGCCGCGCGCTCGATGTCCGTCGGGTACAGGTTGCGGCCGCCCATGATGATGACGTCCTTGCGGCGGCCGCAGATGACGATCTGGCCGTCGATCAGGTAGCCGAGGTCGCCGGTGTCGAGCCAGCCGTCGGCGTCCTGGGTGTCGAGCGGCCCGTTCATCGTCAGGTAGCCGGGTGTGACGGCCTCGCCGCGCAGCCGGATCTCGCCGACCTCGCGCTCGCCGAGCCGCCCGCCCTTGTCGTCGACGATCTCCGCCTCGAGCCCGTCGAGCGGCCGGCCGAGGACCGCGAACGAGCGGACGCTGTCGGTGCCGCGCCGTTCGTCGCCCTCGGGCACCGGCACCGCGCGGTTGTCGGCCTCGAGCGCGTCGGCTTCGACGACGTCCAGGGTGAGCCCGGTGAACAGCGGCGCGAACGACACCGCGAGCGTCGCCTCGGCCATGCCGTAGGCCGGGAAGACGCACTCCGCGGGCATCTTGAAGCGGGCACCGGCGTCCACAAAGGTCTGGACGGCGGTCTCGTCGACGGGTTCGGCACCGTTCAGGGCGATCCGCAGCGTCGACAGGTCGTAGGCGTCGTCGTCGTCGACGCGGGCCATCCGGCGCCCGACGATCGCGTAGGCGAAGTTCGGCGCCGCCGTCGTCGTGCCGTGGTACTTCGTGATCAGCTCGGGCCAGATCAGCGGCCCGGACAGGAACTCGACCGGGGTGATCTTGACCAGCTCGACGCCGAACGTCATCGGCACGGTCAGGAACCCGACCATCCCCATGTCGTGGAAGGTCGGCAGCCAGGACACCATCACGTCGGTGTCGAAGTCGAACTCCGCGCGGTCGACCATGGCCTTGACGTTGGAGTACAGGTTGCCGTAAGTGATCCGCACGGCCTTCGGGTCGGCGGTCGACCCGCTGGTCAGCTGCAGCAGCGCGGTCTCGCCCTCATCGGTGACGACGACCTCGGCGAGCGGCTCGGCGCCGGCCAGCTCGTTGATGAGCTTGAAGCCGATGCCCTTCTGCTCCAGCACCGGGGCCAGCTGGTCGAACGGCTCGCCCAGCAGCACCAGGTCCGACCCGATCATCCCCAGGATGCGCACGGTGTCCTCGGCCCACTCGGCGAGGTCGGTCCGCGGGGTCGGCTGGTGCAGCATGGTGACGCTGCCCCCGGCCAGCCACACGGCCTGCACGGTGGGCGCGATCAACACCGGCGCCGCGGCCAGCACCGCAACGGCCCCGCCCCGCTCGAACCCCGAGGCGACCAGGCCACCGGCGATCCGCCGGGCCCGTTCGTGCACCTCACCCCAGGTCCGCCGGACCGGCTCCTTCGGCTCCCCGGTAACCATGCCACGCTGCTGACCTCGCCCCGCCGCGGTGGCGACGAGCGTGTCCACGAACCTGCTCATGCGCGTCAGATTACTGTCTGGGTGTCAACACCCGCCGACCAACGCGGAAACCGGTCACTCCAGCAGCTCGGACGTCTCCAGCCAGCGTGCCTCGACGTCCTCGATCTCGCCCTTGACGCCCTTCAGCTGGGCGTTCAGCTCCATCAGCTTCGCCGGGTCCGTCGCCGCCTCGAGCAGGGCCGCGTGGAGCTTCTCCTCCTTCGCGTGCAGCTGGTCCAGCTTGCGCTCCAGGCGCCCCAGGTCCTTCTGCGCCGCGCGGAGGTCCGCCGCTGACTTCTTGGCCTCGGCTTTTGCCGCCGTCGGGGCCGTCGCGCCCGCCGGTTCCTTGGCGAGGGCGCGGCGGTTCAGGTACTCCTCGATGCCGCCCGGCAGGTGGGTGATGCGGCCGTCGCCGAAGAGGGCGACGATCGTGTCGCAGACGCGTTCGACCAGGTAGCGGTCGTGCGAGACGACGATCATCGTGCCCGGCCAGCCGTCGAGCAGGTCTTCCAGCTGCTGCAGGGTGTCGATGTCCAGGTCGTTCGTCGGCTCGTCGAGGAGCAGGACGTTCGGCTCGGCCATCAGCAGCCGGCACAGCTGCAGCCGGCGCCGCTCGCCGCCGGAGAGGTCGCCGACCGGTGTCCACTGGCGGGCCTGCGGGAAGCCGAGCTTCTCGCCGAGCTGCGACGCCGTCATCTCCTGCTTGCCGAAGACCACGCGCCCGGCGACCTGCTCGATCGCCTGCAGCACACGCAGGTCGGCGGGCAGGTCGTCGAGCTCCTGGCGCAGGTGCGCGAGCGCGACGGTCTTGCCCTCGATCCGGCGCCCCGTCGAGCCCTCGACGTCGCCGCCGAGCAGCTTGAGCAGCGATGTCTTGCCGGAGCCGTTGATGCCGACCAGGCCGATCCGGTCGCCGGGGCCGACCCGCCAGGTGACGTGGTCGAGCAGCGTCCGCTCACCCACCGTGTACGTCGTGTCTTCCAGCTCCAGCACGGTCTTGCCGAGCCGCCGCTTCGCGAACGCCATCAGCTCGACGGAGTCGCGCGGCGGCGGGACGTCCGCGATCAGCGCCTCGGCGGCGTCGATCCGGTAGCGCGGCTTGGACGAGCGCGCCTGCGGGCCGCGGCGCAGCCACGCCAGCTCCTTGCGCGCCAGGTTCTGCCGCTTCTCCTCGGCCGTCGCGGCCAGCCGCGCCCGCTCGGCGCGCGCGAAGATCCAGTCCGCGTAACCGCCTTCGTAGTTCTCGACGCGGCCGTTGGCCACCTCCCAGGTCACGCTCGCGACGGTGTCCAGGAACCACCGGTCGTGCGTGACGACCACAACCGCGATGCGCCGGGTCAGCAGGTGGTCGGCGAGCCACTGGACACCTTCGACGTCCAGGTGGTTCGTCGGCTCGTCGAGCACGACGAGGTCGAGCTCGCCGGTCAGCGCGGCGGCCAGCGAAACCCGGCGCCGCTCACCGCCGGAGAGGTTCGCGGTGGGCGTCTCGAGCCCGATCGCGGTGATGCCCAATCCGTCCACAATGGACCGGACGCGCGCGTCGGCGGCCCATTCGTGCTCGGCGCCGTAGCGTTCGAGCACGACTTCGCCGACGCTGCTGCCGTCCGGCAGCTCGGTCCGCTGGGTGACGACGGCCATCCGCAGGCCGCCGACGTGGCTCACCCGCCCGGAATCCGGCGTGGCGAGTCCGGAAAGGACTTCGAGGAGCGTGGTCTTGCCGCCGCCGTTGAGACCGACGACGCCGATGCGCTGCCCGGCCGCGACGCCCAGCGAGACGCCGTCCAGCAGTGGCTTCACCCCGTAGGACTTGCTCACCGCCTCCAGGTTGACCAGGTTGGCCATGCGCTCAGCCGATCCTTTCCACGATCGTGAACCGGGTCGCCACGACCAGTGTCGTGTCGTCCACGGTGAATTCGGGATCTCCCAGCTCGGCGCGCACTTCGGCCGTGTGCCAGAAGGAGGTGTGGTCCGCGCGCCACTCGGCGACGGTGGTGAAGCCCTCGCCCTCACCGACCGCGTGCGCGAGGTCCACTTCGGACAGTGGGACGACCCGCACTTCGCGGATCTCGATGATCGCGACGCCCTTGTCGGCGGAGTCGACGACCAGTTCACGCTCGCCCACCGCGGGCGGCGCCTCGCCGTCGATTTCGTAGCCGGCGAGCAACGCGGACGTCGTCGTCTTCGTGCCGTCGAGGATCGCCCCGACGAGCTTGTCCCGCAACGGTCCCGGGAACGCGAACTCGGCGCGCTTCACGCGTGCACCCGCGGCGGCGACGGACGCGGTGCGTCGTCCCCGCCGACCACCCGCGCTCCGGGCACCGGACCGTGGGCCACGCGGACGGTGCGGCACACCCCCGCGCCCGACAGCTCGGCCGCGACCTCGACCGCCGCCTGCGCGTCTTCGCAGAGGAACGCGCACGTCGGGCCGGAGCCGGAGACCGTGCCCGCGAGCGCACCCGCGTTGACGCCGGCCCGCAGCGTGCGGCGCAGGCCCGGGCGCAGCGAGACCGCCGCCGCCTGAAGGTCGTTGCCCAGCAGCAGAGCCAGCTGACGCGGGTCGCCCGAGGCCAGCGCCTCGGCGACCGGCGTGTGCGAGCCGATCCGCGGCGGGTTGCCCTCCGCGCGCAGCCGGTCCAGCTCGCCGAACACCTTCGGCGTCGACAGGCCGCGCTGGTCGAAGGCCAGCACCCAGTGGAACGTGTGCCGCGACAGCACCGGGACCAGCTGCTCGCCGCGGCCGGTGCCCAGCGCCGTGCCGCCGTAGAGCGCGAACGGGACGTCGCTGCCCAGGCCGGCGGCGATCCCGGCCAGCTCGTCGCGCGTGATCTCGAGGTTCCAGAGGGAGGCGAGCCCGACGAGCGTCGCCGCCGCGTCGGCGCTGCCGCCCGCCATGCCGCCGGCGACCGGGATGCCCTTGCGCAGCACCACGCGGATCTTCGGCTCTTCGGTGCGGCCGACGTGCGCGGCCAGCGCTTCGACGGCGCGCCAGGCCAGGTTCGTGGCGTCGGTGGGCACCGAGCCCTCACCCTCGCCGTAGATCTCCAGGCCCGGGTCGTCGGTGACCGCGACGGTCACCTCGTCGGTCAGTGACAAGGCCTGGAACACGGTCACCAGCTCGTGGTAACCGTCCTCGCGCAGGTCGTCGACCGCCAGGTGCAAGTTGACCTTGGCCGGGACCCGGACGGTGACTGGGGGCGGGACTACAGCGAGCACCCGACCAGCCTACGTGCCCGCACCGGCCGGCTTCCCGTCAGGAGAAAGGACGTCGAGCGCGACGGCGAGCGCGACGCCCGGCGGCGTGCCCGGGCCGCCCTCGGCGCTGTTGAGCTGGACGGCCACGAGCGCGAGCCGGGCCCGCAGATCGGACTCGGGGTCGGCCGAACCGCCGCGGAGCCGCTCGTGCAGCCGCAGCATCCGATCCGCCAGGCCCGCGCCGGCCGCGATCGCCTTCAACGCCGACGTGTTGCGCTGGACCAGGCCCATCACCGGGCCGAACCGGGTCTCGACCAGCCCGGCGTACGCGGTGAGCAGCTCGGCCGGGCCCGTCTCGCGCGCCAGAAGGTCGTCGAGCGCGGTCCCCCAGTCCTCGAGGAGGCTCGAGACGATGTCCTCCTTCGTGCGGAAGTGGTAGTACAGCGCGGCTTTCGTGACGTCCAGCCGCTCGGCGATCTCCCGCAGCGAGCTGCCCTCGTAGCCCTGCTCGGCGAACAGTTCGAGCGCGACGCGCTGGATACGTTCGCGCGTGTCGGTGCGCCGCCCGGCCATGCCTCACTCCTCAACTTACTTGACGGCCGACTAGCAATGACCTACCTTCGGCATTGCTAGTCGGCCGTCAAGCAATGCATCCACAGCCTACCTCGGGGGTCCACCATGACCGCACTCGCGCCACCGCGCGCCGTGAGCCGCCGGCTCGCGCTCGCCGCGCTGGGTCTGGCCCAGCTCATGGTCGTGCTCGACACGACCGTCGTGAACATCGCGCTGCCCTCGGCGCAGCGCGCGCTCGGCATGTCCGACACCGGCCGCCAGTGGACGATCTCCGCGTACACGCTGGCGTTCGGCGGCCTGCTGCTGCTCGGCGGCCGGCTGGCCGACCGGCTCGGCCGCCGCACGACGCTGCTCGTCGGCGTCGCCGGGTTCGCCGTCGCCTCCGCGCTCGGCGGCGCGGCGCCGAGCGCCGGCTGGCTGATCGCCGCGCGCGCCGCCCAGGGTGTGTTCGCCGCGCTGCTCGCGCCGTCGACGATGTCCCTGCTGACGCTCACCTTCACCGACCCGCGCGAACGCGGGAAGGCGTTCGGGATCTTCAGCGCCATCATGATCTCCGGCTCCGCGCTCGGCCTCACGCTCGGCGGCGCGCTCACGCGGTTCCTCGACTGGCGCTGGTCGCTCTACATCAACGTGCCGCTCGCCGTGGTGGCCGGGCTGGGCGCCTGGTTCGCCGTGCCGGCCACGGCCGGGCACCGCGACACCAAGCTGGACTGGACCAGTACGCTGCTCAGCTGCGGCGGCGTCGTCGTGCTGGTGCACGCGCTGTCCGAAGCGGCGACGCTGGGCTGGAACTCGTTGTGGGTACTGGGTTTCCTCGCGCTCGCGGTGGTGCTGCTCGGCGCGTTCGTCAGCCGGCAGGCCCGCCACCCGCACCCGCTGCTGCCGCTCGCGGTGGTGCGCGACCGCGCCCGCGCCGTCGCGTACCTGACCGTCGGGACCGCGTCGTTCGGCGCGTTCGGGATGTTCCTGTTCCTGACGTATCAGCTGCAGGCGGTGATGGGCTACGGCGCGCTCGCCGCGGCGCTGGCGTTCCTGCCGACGCTGGGCGCGAACCTCTTCGCCTCGACGCAGCTGTCGGGGCGGTTGCTGGCCCGCTTCGGCCCGCGTCCGCTGCTCGCGGGCGGGCTCTTCGTGCTGGCGGGCGGGTTGCTGCTGGCCACCCGGTTGAAGCCGGACTCGTCGTACGCCGCGGTGATCCTGCCGATGCAGCTGCTGCTGGGCCTGGGCGCCGGGCTGTGCATGCCGGTGGTGCTGAACGTCGCGACCCGCGACGTCGGCGCGCGGGACGCCGGAGCCGCATCGGCGTTCGTGACGACGTCGCAGCAGGTCGGCGCGTCACTGGGGACGGCGACGCTGAACACGATCGCCACCGCGGCGGCGGCCGGGCTCACGACGTCGACGGCGATCGTCCACGGCTACACAACAGCCGCGGCCTGGGCGGCGGCCCTGGTCGCCACGGCCGCGCTCACCGCACTCCTGCTGCTCCCGCGCGGCACCCGCTGAAAGCCGTGAATGCCACATTGAGGGACATAGCGTCCCTCAATGTGGCATTCACGGACGTTCGGGGTCAGGCCGCGGCGACGACCTGGGGGCCGCGGGCGGTGTGCGTGACGTGACCGCCGCGCTCGGCGACCCACGCCAGCGCCGCGTCGGCCCGCTCGCCGCGGACGCCGAGGCGGAACCGGCCGACCGGGGTGTCGCCGATCCGGGTCAGGCCGCCGCCGATGGTGGCGAACTCGACGTCGAAGCGGCCCGCGGCCTCGGGCAGCAGCGCGCCGACCGAAGCGAAGCCGACCAGCACGACGTCGACCGAGCGGTCGTAGCGCGACGACTGCGAGCGGGTGGTCTCGATGGCGGGCAGCAGCGCCTGCGCGGTGCGGCTGGCCGGGTTCGAGATCAGGTCGAGCACGGAGCCACGCTCGACGACGGTGCCGTCTTCGAGCACCGCGACGTCGTCGCACACCCGGCGGACGACGCTCGCGTCCGGCGTCGTGATGACGATGGTGACACCCAGCTCGGCGCGGGCCCGGTCGAGCACGGTGAGCACCGCGCCGGCCTCCTCCGGGTCGATCCCGGCGGTCGGGTCGTCGGCGAGCAGCACGGCGGGGGCCGCGGCCAGGGCCTTCGCCACGGCGACGCGGCGGAGCTGCCCCTCGGTGAGCTCGCCGGGACGCTGCGCGGCGCGCGGGGTCAGGCCGACGAGGTCGAGCAGCGAGCCGACCTTGCTGCGGCGCTGCGGGCCGTCGACGCCCAGCTGCTCCAGCGGGGACGCGATGTTGCCGGCGATGGTGCGCTCGGCGATCAGCTCCGGCTTGGTGCCGACGACGCCGAGCTGGCGGCGGATCTCACGGAGCCGGCGGCCGTCGAGGGTGCCGGTGTTGAGGCCGTCGAGCCGGACGACACCGCGGTCCGGCCGCTCCTGCAGCGCGATGCACCGGGCGAGGACGGACTTGCCGGAACCGGCCGGGCCGACCACGCCGAACAGTGAGCCGGCCTGGACGTCGACGCTCACGTCCCGCAGCGCGACGACCGGATTTCCGTTGAGGGCAAAGGACTTGGACAGGTTTTCGACGGTGATCACGAAGGCTCCAGAAAACGGGGCGCGCAGAGAAGCGCGTCCGGCCGCAAGCGAGTGTCCGTCCTCTATGGACGGTGCATGAAGAAGAGGTGTGACGGGTCGAGCAAGCTCAGTTGGAGCGTCGACATGCGGTCACGGAGCGGCGACCCTCGTCGACAACGCGGCGTTTGGTCAGCAGCAGCGGGCGAGCAACCCTCTTCATCGGGACGGCCTCCATCGGTCCTGGCGGTAGCACCTGCCCTGCGGAGGGTGGTTGCTGCGACTTCGGCGAGCCAGGTCTCTCAGTCGCTCGGGATGGACGTACTGAGTAAAACCGATCCCGAGGAGCGAAAGCAAGCCTGTTGGGCCAGATCACACGACTGGAGGTGTCCGAATCGCGGGAACAGCACTCAGGAAGACTTATTTCGCCGCGACGCGCACGCTCCGGCGTCGGCGGGCACCGTCAGTTCCACTGAGGACGCGTCACCGGACGGCGGCGAGCCGGGCGAAGTCGTGCACGTCCAGCTGCTCACCGCGGGTCTTCGGGTCGATCCCGGCGGCCACCAGCAGCTCGCCGGCCCGCTCGGCCGACCCCGCCCAGCCGGCGAGCGCGGCGCGGAGGGTCTTCCTGCGTTGTGAGAACGCGGCGTCCACGAGACCGAACAGCCGATCCCGGTCCTCGGACGCCGGCGTCTCCCCGCGCTCGAACGCGACGAGCGCGGAATCGACGTTGGGTACCGGCCAGAACACCGAGCGTGGCACGGCGGCGACCTTGCGCGCCGGGCCGTACCAGGCGAGCTTGACGCTCGGGACGCCGTAGATCCGGCTGCCCGGGCCCGCGGCCATCCGGTCGGCGACCTCGGTCTGGACCATCACGAGGCCGGACTTGAGGGAAGGCACCTCGGCGAGCAGGTGCAGCACGACCGGCACGGCGACGTTGTAGGGCAGGTTGGCCACGAGCGCGGTGGGCGCGGCGGGCAGGTCGGCGTTCGAGACGCGCATGGCGTCGGCCTCGAGGACGTCCAGCCGGCCCGCGACGTCCGGCCCGCGTTCGGCGACGGTCTTCGGCAGCCGTTCGGCGAGCTTGCGATCGATCTCGACGGCCACGACCCGCGCCCCCGCGGCGAGCAGCCCGAGGGTCAGGGACCCGAGCCCGGGCCCGACCTCGAGGACGACGTCGTCCGGCCCGAGGTGCGCGAGGTCGACGATCCGCCGCACGGTGTTGGGATCGTGCACGAAGTTCTGCCCGAGCTTCTTGGTCGGCCGCACGTCCAGCTCGGCCGCCAACCCGCGGATCTCGGCAGGTCCCAACAGTTCAACCACCGGACGAGCCTACCCAGGACAACCCGGCCCCCTCTGCACGCCCGCCCGGAGTCCTGCCCCAGAGGGTCGACCCACGTACCCGGACGGTCGGCCCGCGTACGTGGACGGTCGGCTCGCGTACCCAGCGGGTCGGCCCGCGTACCCGGACGGTCGACTCGCGTACCCGGGCGGTCGGCTCGCGTGATCAGCAGGCCGACACGCGTGATTAAGCGGTCAACACACGTGATTGAGCGGTCAACACGCGTGATTGAGCGGTCAACACGCGTGATCGCAGGCGGAACCGACGTGATCAGACCCGACACTCGCGTGATCAGACCCGTGACTCACGTGATTGGCGGCGGAACTCGGGTCATGCCTCGCTGGGGACGCGAAACGGCCCCCGCCGTGTGGCGGGGGCCGTTTCGGGAAAGGAAGTCAGGCCTTCTTGCCGCAGACCGGCCAGGCGCTGTAGCTGCCGCCGCGTCCGGCGCGGACCTTCTCCGCCACCGCGATCTGCTCTTCACGCGAAGCCTGGTTCGGGAGCGCCGCGTACTGGGAGCCGCCGTAGGCGTTCCAGGTCTGCTTGTCGAACTGGAGGCCGCCGTAGTAACCGTTGCCGGTGTTGATGGCCCAGTTGCCGCCCGACTCGCACTGCGCGATGCGGTCCCACGCGGAACCGTCGCCGATGTCGGGGGTCGCGGCCTTCTTGGTGCCGACGTGGATGATCTTCGGCTTGGCCGGAGTGATCACCTGCTCCGACATCGACTGCCGCGAGACCTCTTTGCCGTTCTTCTGCGTGACCTTGTAGGTCACCATCTTCTCGCCGGGCGTGCCTGGGTCCTCGACCTGGGTCTTGCCCTTGTCGAGGTCCGGGTCGTCGACCTTCTGCTCGGGCGGGTCGATGGTCTCCTTCTGGTTGACCATCGAGACGCCGGTGCGGCTGATGTGGACCTCGGCACCGTCGGTCAGCTTGACGTCCAGGCCGCCCTCGGCCGCGTCCTCCGGGCCCAGGGTGAGCTTGTACTCGCCCAGGAACTCCTTCGTGGTGACCGCGGTCGTGGTGATCTGCTTCGGCTGGTTCGCGCCGTCGTAGAGCGTGATGTGCTTGAGGGTCTTGATCTGGACGGTCGCGCCCTCGAGCGGCAGTTCGCCGTCCTTCGGCATCGACATCCACGTGCCGGCCTGCTCGGCCTGCTGCATGCCGAGCTGGGACAGGGCGTCGCCCAGGTGGGTCGCGCGGACCCAGGAGGTGCGCTCGGCGCCGTCCACGACCAGCTTCAGCTGGCGGCCGCGCTCGAGCTTGATGACGCCGCCGTCGCCGACCTCGGCCTGCGGGGACGGGGAGAGCGAGTCGTGCGCGCCGACGGACAGGCCCGCGTCCTCCAGCACCTCGCCGACGGTGTCGCCGAACGAGTGCACGGTGGTCTGCTGGCCGTCGACGTCGACGGTGACGCTCTTGTTCATCGCCAGCGCGGCCGCGCCGCCGCCGGCGATGCTGATCATGACGCCGAGGACGGCGCCCTTGAGGAAGCGGCGCTTCCAGACCTTGGAGGTCTGCCGGATGCTCTCGTCCATCAAGGCCTTCTTGGCCTGCGGGGACGCGGTCCGGTCCGCCTCGATCTCATCCGGGATGACGATCGGCGGGAGGTACGTGGTCTCGGCGTTGATGAGGCGGATCAGCTCGTCGACGTCGACGTCGATCGACGCCATCATCGCGTCGGCGTCGGGGCCGAGCGCGGCGAGGATGTCCTGCTGCGTGATGTTCGGGTCGTCAGAAAAGTCGAGCTGGCCGTACGCGGTGTCCTCGAAGTAATTGCGGTCGAGGACGGCGGCGGAGCGTGCTCCAGCCTGTCTGCTACCTGTCACCGGGTCGTTCCCTTTCCCAAGACGCCGTTCGGGGCGGCATCTTTACGTCTGGGCCCGCAGTCGGCGCCATCGTCACGGTCCCGGTCGTACCACCCGGTTCCGCTTCCCCGACGTGCACTGACGTGACTGAGGGCGTAACAGCCGGCAACTACATGGTGCAGTACCGACCGGCACGATCACGGGACAGTAACGGGTCCCGCCGGGTTGCGCAAACACCCCCCGGAGTGTCGTGATCTGGGTCACTCCATCGAGTGGGCGATCATGGAACCCGGTTGTCGCAATGCGTTCAACCCGTTGTGACACTGGGGAGTCGGTAGATCCGCTCGGCCGTGGTCCGGACGGCTTCGGCGACCTCGTGGACAGCTTCGCCCCTGAGCGCCGCGAGGTGACGGACGGTGTAGGCGGCGCCGTACGGCTCGTTCGGCCGCCCACGGAAGGGGTGGGGGGTCAGAAACGGCGCGTCGGTCTCGACGAGGTAACCGTCGGGCGGGCAGAGCCGCGCCGCCTCGTGGAGCCCCTTGGCGTTCTTGAACGTCACGGTGCCGGCGAACGAAAGCACGTAACCGGCGTCGATGCAGCGCCGCGCGATTTCCGCGTCGCCGGAAAAACAATGGAAGATTACGGCATTCGGCGCACCCTCTTCGACCAGAATGCGCAATACGTCCTCGTGGGCCTCGCGGTCGTGGATCATCAGCGGCTTGCCGAGCCGCTTCGCGAGGTCGATGTGCCAGCGGAAGGCGTCCTGCTGGGCGTCGTGGGGCGAGTAGTCCCAGTAGTAGTCGAGGCCGGTCTCGCCGACGGCGACCACGCGGTCCTGGCCCGCCAGGCGCTCCACTTCGGCCTTCTCGGCGTCGCCGAAGGCCTTGGTCCGCGTCGGGTGGACGGCGACCGCAGCCCAGACCCGCCGGTCCCACGTCGCCGCCTCGGCCGCCCAGCGGGCGGAGGCGAGGTCGTCGGCCACCGTCACCACGCGCGCGACGCCCGCGCGCTCGGCGCGGTCGACCATGGCCGTCACATCGGCCGCGGTGACCGCGCCGCACGCGTCGAGGTGGGTGTGCGCGTCCACCACCGCCACCGGGAGCCGGTCCGGGACCGGGGGCAGTTCGCGCTTCTCGTCACCCAACTCGCGTACCTCTTACTTCGTGATCGGGGCCCACTCGGGGCCGGTCTCCCCGAGCTCCGGGTCGAGCTTCGTGAACAGCGGCGACGGCTTGGCGAGCGGGACGCCGACCTCGATCGGCTTCGACTCCCACTTCGCCTGCTCCGCCGCGTAGTCGCCGGTGAGGATCGGGTTGACCCGCCCGGCGATGTCGAGGTCCTCGACCTCCTTGAGCTCCGGCTGCGCGGCCCACACGCCGGTGCCGCCGAGGGCCTCGTGGATCTTCTGGGCCGAGTGCGGCAGGAACGGCGTCAGCAGCGTGTTGGCGTCGCTGACGACCTGCAGCGCGGTGTGCAGCACGCTGTCGCGGCGCGCCGGGTCGTCCTTGAGCTTCCACGGCTCCTGGTCCGACAGGTACTTGTTCGCCGCCGTGACGACGCGCATCGCCTCGCCGGCCGCCTGCTTGAACCGCGACCGGGCCAGGTGTGCCCCGACGGTGTCGAACGCCTTGCGGGACAACGCCTTCAGCTCTTCGTCGGCCGGGGCCGGCGCCTCCGGGCGCGGGATCGCGCCGACGTTCTTGTGCGCCATCGAGATGGACCGGTTGACCAGGTTGCCCCACTCGTTGGCCAGCTCGAAGTTGGTCCGGCGGACGAACTCGTCCCAGGTGAAGTCGGTGTCCTGGGTCTCCGGGCCGGCGACCGAGATGAAGTACCGCAGCGTGTCCGGGCCGAAGTCGCGCAGGAAGTCCTCGACGTAGATGACGCGCCCGCGCGAGGTCGAGAACTTCGAGCCGCTCATGGTGAGGAACTCGCTGGAGACGATCTCGTCCGGCAGGTGCAGCTTGCCGTACTTCCCGGCCTCGCCGCCCTTGTCGCCCTCGCCGTTGTGGCC
Source organism: Amycolatopsis sp. NBC_01286 (assembly GCF_035982555.1). Taxonomy (NCBI): domain Bacteria; kingdom Bacillati; phylum Actinomycetota; class Actinomycetes; order Pseudonocardiales; family Pseudonocardiaceae; genus Amycolatopsis; species Amycolatopsis sp. NBC_01286. The sequence continues at coordinate 3,587,633 of NZ_CP108428.1, read as the reverse complement.
GAACAGCAGCGCCGGCCAGATCTGGGCGTGGAAGGTGATGTTGTCCTTGCCCATGAAGTAGTAGGACCGCGCGTCGGGGTTGGTCCACCACTCCTGCCACGCGTCCGGGTTCCCGGAGCGCCGCGCCCACTCGACACTGGCCGAGAAGTAGCCGATCACCGCGTCGAACCAGACGTAGAACCGCTTCATCGGCTGGTCGCTCCAGCCGTCGAGCGGGATCTTGACGCCCCAGTCGAGGTCGCGGGTGATCGGCCGGGGCCGCATGTCGTCGATCAGGTTCTTGGTGAAGTTGAGGACGTTCGGGCGCCAGTCGGTCTTGGTCGAGAGCCAGTCGCCGAGGGTCTTGGTGAACGCCGGGAGGTCGAGGAAGTAGTGCTCGGTCTCGACGAACTTGGGCGTCTCGCCGTTGATCCGCGACTTGGGGTTGATCAGCTCCGCGGCGTCGAGCTGGTTGCCGCAGTTGTCGCACTGGTCGCCGCGCGCGCCGTCGTACCCGCAGATCGGGCAGGTGCCCTCGACGTAGCGGTCGGGCAGCGTGCGGCCGGTGGACGGGCTGATCGCGCCGCGCGTGGTCTTCGGCACGACGTAGCCGTTGCGGTGCAGCGCCAGGAAGATCTGCTGCGTCACGTCGGCGTGGTTGCCGGTGGTGGTCCGGGTGAACAGGTCGTAGGACAGGCCGAGGCCCTGCAGGTCGTTGCCGATCTGACGGGTGTACTTGTCGGCGGTCTGCTGGGAGGTGAGGCCTTCCTTGTCGGCCTGGACGGTGATCGGCGTGCCGTGTTCGTCGGTGCCGGACACCATGAGCACCCGGTTGCCGGCCATTCGCTGGTAGCGGGAGAAGACGTCGGACGGGACGCCGAATCCGGACACGTGGCCGATGTGGCGGGGGCCGTTGGCGTAGGGCCAGGCCACCGCAGTCAACACTGGGGTGCTCATACCTTATTAGCCTACGGATGCCACCCAAGGCGATTTCGGCAGGTACAGGAGGCCAGGTTGTCCGCGACGCGTCTGCTCGTCCTCGGGGTCGTGCGCATGTACGGCCGCGCGCACGGCTACCAGGTGCGGCGCGAGCTGCTGAGCTGGTCGGCGGACAAGTGGCCGACGTCCAGCCGGGGTCGATCCACCACGCGCTGAACCTGCTGGAGCAGATCGACGTCGAGCCGGGCGACGGCGGCCCGGACCGCGTCGCCTACCGGCTCACCGACGTCGGCGAGCAGGAGTACCGGCTCCTGCTGTCGAAGGCGCTGTCCGACCCGGAGCTCACCTCGGCGCTGATCGCGCAGCCGGCGCGGGAGCGTCGTCCTGCCGGCGCTCGCGGTGCTGTCGGTGTGGTGGGGCACGCGGACGTTCCAGCGCGAGAGCGCCTGACCGAAAACGCCTGATCAACCCGGTGTGGTGCGACTGCGGGTCCGCTCCCGGCGACGTATGGTGTGCTCTCATCTACGCGCCGGGGGCGGACTGTGACGGAGCCGGAAGCCGAACTCGGCATCTCGCTGTCCCACCGCGAGCGCGTCACGGACTGGCAGGCCGTCCGCGGCGCGCAGGCCAAGTTCGTCTCGGTGACGATCAGCGAGAACGTCAACTGGAGCAGCTCGGCCGCGGAGCGCAGCCTGGCCGGCGCGCAGGAAGCGGGACTGCACGTCGGCGGCCGCCACTACGCGCGGCCCGGCGCGGTGCACGACCAGGCCGACCACTTCGTCCGGACGGCGAGCAAGCTCGGCGCGTTCTCGCCCGGGTCGCTGGCGCCGGCGCTGGAGGTGGCGGCGCCGAGCGTCGACGACCGGTTCATCAAGCTGTGGATCAAGCACGTCCGGCAGGCGGCGCGGATCGAGCGGGTGCTGATCTACGCCGACTACGACTGCTGGCAGCAGCGCCTGCACCCGGACCGCTGGGCCGACTCCGAGGTCGTGCTCTGGCTGATCCGGCACAACGGCATCCCGGGCCGGGCGGGCTGGTTCCACGCGCGGCTCGGCATCCACCAGCACGCGTGCGCGCCGGGGGTACCGGGGATCAGCGGGCCGGTGGAGCAGAACGCCGTCGTGTATCCGTTCACATTGGGCGACCTTTTGCTGTAGGACCGGTGACAATGTCGCCATGCGCGTGCAGAGCAGGACACTCCGGACGAACGTGACGCCGTCGCGCGCGCTCCTGGTCCTGGCCGCGCACGCCCGGGCCCGTGGCCTGCCGCCGCCCGCGATGCTGTCGGGCGACTGGTTCGGCTCACGCGCGGTGATCGCACCGTCGCTTGAGGTGTCCCCGGGCCCGGTGTCCTGGCCCGCACCGGTAGACGCCCCGCACGGCGTGGTCGGCGGCGGCTGGTTCGGCTACCTGTCCTACGACTCGGCGGACCCGTCGGGCCGGCGCGGCGCCCTGCCCGCGACGGCGTGGGGCTGGACGGACCACGTGCTGCGCTGGTCGGCGTCGGGCACCTGCCACCTGGAGTCCCTGGACGGCGGCGGCCCGTCGGTGTCCACAATGGAGTCTCTGCTGGATTCTTCGCCGGTCGCTCCTTCCTGGACGGCCGGTCCTCTACGACGTCCGCTGCCGTCGGAACACCGGGACGCGGTGAAGGCGTGCGTGCACGCGATCGAGGCCGGGGAGCTGTTCCAGGCGAACATCTGCACCCGCTTCACGGGCTCGTTCGCGGGCTCGCCGGCCGCGCTGTTCGCCACCGGCGTCTCCCGGCTGAACCCGCGCCGGGCGGCGTTCCTGTCGGGTTCGTGGGGTTCGGTCGTGTCGTTCTCGCCGGAGCTGTTCCTGGCGCGCCACGGCCGTTCGGTGCTGTCGACGCCGATCAAGGGAACGCTCCCCCGGCGCGGGCCTCTTGACGCCGGGAACGCTTCGCTGCTGCGTCAGTCCACGAAAGACGTCGCGGAGAACGTGATGATCACGGACCTGGTGCGCAACGACCTGGGCCGGGTGTGCGAGGTGGGCTCGGTGACGGTGCCGTCGCTGCTGCGGGTGCGCCCGGCGCCGGGGGTGTGGCACCTGGAGTCGACGGTCTCGGGTGTGCTGGGCCCGTCGGTGTCCGACGCCCAACTGCTGGCCGCGACGTTCCCGCCGGGCTCGGTGACGGGCGCGCCGAAGATCCGCGCGCAGGACCTGATCGCGGAACTGGAGCCGTCCGGCCGCGGCGTCTACACGGGAGCCATCGGCCTGGTTTCGCCGGCGGCGGGCCTGGAGCTGAACGTCGCGATCCGGACGTTCGAGATCGCGGACGGCTCGATAACCCTGGGCGTCGGCGGCGGTATCACGGCGGATTCGGACCCGGAGGCGGAGTGGCAGGAGTGCCTCCACAAGGCCGCGCCGCTGGAGGCCCTGCTGGCTTCAAAGCCGTGAAGGCCTCCTTACCGGCTCTTATGGCCGGTAAGGAGGCCTTCACGGCTTTACTTCGTCGGGTCGAGGAGGAGCTTGCCGACCGTGCCGCGGGAGCGCAGGGCTTCGTGTGCGCCGCGGGCGTTCGTCAGGGCGTACTCGCCGCCCGGGATCGCGCGGAGGTTCCCGGCCAGGACCAGGTCGAACAGCTCGGTCAGCGCCGTGCCGAAGACGTTGCCCGGCAGGCGGAAGACGTGCGGCAGCCACATGCCGCTGACCGTCGTGCTGTGGCCGAGGATGTTGCGCAGGTCCAGCGGCTTCGGCGACTCGCGCCCGGCCATGCCGTAGAACGCCAGCCGGCCGAATGCCGCCAGCGCGGCGATGCTCTGGTCGGTCGTCCTGCCGCCGACCATGTCGAGCACGACGTCGACGCGGCGGCCGCCGTTGGCCTCGAGCAGCGTCGCGGTCATGTCCTCGGCGCGCGAGTCGACCGCGACGTCGGCGCCGAGTTCGAGGGCGAGCGCGCGCTTCTCGTCGTTGCTGGCGGTCGCGATGACGCGGCCCGCGCCCCACGCCTTGGCGAGCTGCACGGCGATCGTCCCGACCCCGCCGGCGGCCGCGTGCACGACGACGGACTCGCCCGGCTCGAGGTGGGCGTTCTTGCGCAGCAGCACCCAGGCGGTCGCGCCCTGGACCAGCATGGACAGCGCGGTCAAGTCGTCGATGCCGTCGGGCACCGGGAACGTGGTGACCTCGGGTGCGACGGCCTTTTCGGCGTACCCGCCACCGCTGTTGAGCAGTGCGACGACGCGCTTGCCGTCCGGCGTGCGCCCGACGACCTCGCCACCGGGCACGAGCGGCAGCTTCGCCGGGGCGAGGTAGGAGTTCTCGGCCTGGTGGGTGTCGGCGTAGTTGACGCCGACGCGCTCGACGTCGATCAGCACCTCACCGGGCCCGGCCACCGGATCGGGCAGTTCGACGGGCGTGAGCACCTCGGGTCCACCGAACTCGGTCACCTGCACTGCGCGCATCTGCTGGTCCTCTCGATCGTCGTGTGAGACATTCTGACATATGTCTCACGAGTTCGAGCTGGCCCGCACCTGGTTCCTGTCCGGCCGCCGGCTGGACATGGGAGAACTGGCGGCGGCACTGTCCATCAGCCGCGCGACGCTGCACCGCCGCATCGGCTCCCGGGACCGGTTGCTGGGCGAGATCCTGTGGTCCCTTTCGTCCGCATCGATTGCTCACCTGCTGCCCTCGTGCGTCGGACGCGGAACCGCCGGTATCGCGGACTTCGTCAGCGGCTTCGTCCGATCGGCGAACGAGTCCCCGCCGTTCCGGGACTTCCTGCGCCGGGAGCCGGAGCGGGCCCTGCGCCTGCTGACGACCCGGGCAAGCGTCTGCCAGCAGCGGACCATCGCCGAACTGGAGTCCCTGCTGTCGACGGAGGCCAAGGCGGGCCGTCTCGTACCCCCGTTACCCGTGTCGGACCTGGCCTACCTGCTGGTGCGGATCGGCGAGTCGTTCGTCTACACGGACGTGATCACCGGAGGCGCGCCCGATGCCGGGAAGGCGCACGCCGCGGTGACGGCACTGCTGTCCTAGGGGTGGTCCGGGACGGTTGACCCGTCAAGCGCCACCTGCGAAGGAGACGACATCGGCGAACGCGTCTTCGGCGATCCCACCGAGAACAAGATCCTTCTCCAGCTCGCGCAGCCTGGCCACGAGCGCCGGACCGATCTCGTGATCGAGCCGGGCGACGTCACCTCGTCGAACCAGTTCGACCATCTCCGCGCGCCACGGCCCGTCTCCCGCATCGGTCACCACCGCCGTCCTAGGGGTGGTCGAGGATGGTGTCGACGTTGATGTGCTGCTGGTCGAGCACGCCGCTGTAAACCCGGATGCCTCGCAGGTCGCCGTACCAGTGATCGCTGTCCTGGCCGTTGACACGACCACGCCCGAGGAAGAGGTCCTCGAGATCGCTCGCGCCGTTCCAGCCGGTGACGTCACCGACGCACTTCGGGCTGTACTCGTACGCGTCCGTCGTCGCGTACAGGCACGCCTGGTGCGTCACGGCGTCGTACGTCCCGGCGAGGTGGGTCCAGACGCCGGACTCGGCGTCCCCGTCCGGCGTCACCTGGGTCGTGCCCAGTGTCCAGTTCCACCTGGGGCGCCAGGTGCCGTTCGCGTCCTGCGCGCCGCGGTAGCCCAGGAGGTACGGCGAGGAGGATGCGCTGTTCGCGCCGAGCGCCGTGCGGCCGGCCTTGTCCACGCCCGCGGGGTCGGACGGGTCACGCTGCTTCTCCCGCTCGGCGTCCGCCTCGGTCCAGGTGTGCTTGACCCAGGCTTCGGCCGTGAAGCTCCGGTCGCTGCGGAAGTTCTGCGGGCGCGGCCCTTCGACCTGGGCGGCGCCGTCGAACGGGAAGCGGCCGACGTCCGCGCCGTCGTCGTCGGTCGTCAGCTGGAAACTCCCGCCCGGGGTGCCCGTGACACCGCTGACCGAGTCCGTCGTGGTGCCGTCGAGCTGGTAGTTCGCCCGCAGCACGGCGGTGTTGGCGAGCTCGGCCACCTCGGCGGCCGGCAGCGCGCGGTCCCACACCTGGACCTGGTCGATCGATCCCGCGAAGGCGCCGATCCGGAACGGGCCGGTCGACCGCCACGCGGTGCCCGCCGGGATCGTCGTTTCCGCGGCGAGCGTGCCGTCGACGTACAGCCGTTCCTTGCCCGCGAGCACGTCGTGGACACCCGTCAGGTGGGTCCACTTCCCGAGATGCGGGGTGATGGAAGTCTTCGCCCACCGCCAGAGGCCCCCGGTGGTGCTCAGCCCGAACTCGAGGCTGTCGGACGTGGCACCGAGGCTGAACGCGTCGCCGGAGGTGCCTCCCTGCGCGGCGAAGGTGTAGCAGCCGGGCTTGTCCAGCTTCACCCAGGCCGAAACCGCCAGGCCTCCCGCGGTGTCCACCACCGGGGACGACGTCACCGCGCCGGTGCCCGCCAGCGCCTGGCCCCGGCCGTGGCCGATCGAGTCGTCGGTCGCGGACCGGCCCGGCGAATCCGAGTAGCCCGGACCGTAGGCGACGTTCGCCCCGGTCAGCGTGCCGTCGGCGCCGGTGGCGTCGGCCGTGTCACCGTCCAATGTGTACTCACGGGTGGCGGAAAGTCCGGTCGGGAAGCCGTTCTGGTTGTAGAGCGTGGTGACGTCGGCGGCGGACAGGGCGCGTCCGAAGGCCGTCACCTCGTCGATCGCCCCGTGGAAGAGGTCCGCCCGCGCTCCCGCGGCCAGGCCGCCGCCGAGGACCAGCGGGCCTGCCCCGCCCGAAGCCGTGGCCAGGATCGTCTGCTGGGCCTGGCCGTCGACGTACAGCGTCGCTGTGTGCGCCGCCGCGTTGTAGACGCCGGCGAGGTGCGTCCAGACGCCCGTCGCCGGAGCCGCCGTCGAGACCGCCGACCGCACGACCGGGTTCGCGACGTCCGAGCCGCTCAGGCTGAACGCCCACTTGCCGGTTTCCAGGTACTGCAGGGCGAACCCGCTCGTCCGGGCGCCGTCCTGGGACAGCACCACCCGCCGCTTGCTCAGGTCGGCCGCGTCGACCCACGCCGACACCGAGAACGACTTGCCGAGGTCCAGGACCCGCGCGCTCGTCGCCAGGTAGTCGCCGGGCCGGCCGCTCACGGGCACCGCCTGACCGAGCTTGCCCGGCGCGAAGGGGGCCGAACCGGCACCCGCGTAGCGCAGGCCGGCGAACTGCGAGCGGGTGTCGCCCTCGAACTGCCACGCCGCCACCGGCGCCGCGGCGTCCTTGACCGAGAAGGAGTAGTCGGTCCGCGCCGACGGTGTCTCCGCGCTGTCGCACGCCCACGCGCTCAGCACGTGCGGACCCGAACCGGCGGGTGCGATGGTCGTGGTGACGGGACCGCCCGGCACCGTCGGCTTCACCGTGCCGGCCTCGACGCCGTTGCAGCTCGGCGAGACCGCGTTGTCCAGTCGCCAGACGTAGTGGTCGACCGGGGACCCGGTGCCGGCCGGCGTGAACGTGAAGTCACCAGGCACACCCGGGCCGCCGCCGAACGTATCGGCCGGGTACGTCTGCGAGGAAACCGCAGGCGCGCCGGGCGCCTGCGGGACGGTCGCGCCGTCAGCCGGACGCGCGAAGACCGCGGCGGGGATGATCCCGGACACCACGGCCAGCACGAGGAAGAGCCCGCCACGGCCGGCTCTCGACCGGGAAGAACGCACAACGGAAGACACGCGGAAACCCCTCCTCCGCGACCTGGACAGTCCTGGCCGCGCCCACCGGGAACGATCGTCGATGATCGACTGCGGCGGTAGCGACCGAACGGCTCAATCTCGATCTCACACGCCACAAGTCGCACATACAGGACATTGCCCTGGAGTGAACGGGCGGTTCGGCGCGATGCTCGCCGGCCCGGAGCGCGTCACTCGGGTGGCCGCGATGTGCGGATCCGTGCCGCTTCGGCTCGGGCTTCGGCAGCCTCCGCGGCCGCCCGGCGCCGGTCTTCCGGGAAGATCAGCAACGGCGCCAGCGTCTCCAGGGCCTCCGCGACCCGCTCACGCCACGCGGCGAGGTCTCCGCCGTCGGGCTTCTCGTCCCGAGCCCTTCCCAGCGCGCGCAACGCGGCACGCAGCTCAGGCGAGATGGACACCGGCTCAGGACTTCCGCGCCGCCAGGACCGCGTCGTACAGTTCCTTTTTGGACACTCCGGTCGCCTCCGCGACCTCGGCCGCCGCGGACTTCAACCGCTCGCCCGCCGAGACCCGGTCCGCCACCTCCGCCACCAGGTCCGCCACCGACACCGAGCGCGGCTCGGCGCCCGACAGCACCACCGTGATCTCGCCGCGCACGCCGTCCGCGGCCCACTCGGCCAGCGACGCCAACGAGCCCCGCTTCACCTCTTCGTACGTCTTCGTCAGCTCACGGCACACCGCCGCGCGCCGGTCTGCGCCCAGCGTCGTGGCCGCGTCCGACAGCAGGGAGGCCAGCCGGTGCGGGGACTCGAAGAACACCACCGTGCGCGGCTCGGAGACCAGCGACGTGAGCCACTTCGTCCGCTCGCCCGGCTTGCGTGGCGCGAAACCCTCGAAACAGAACCGGTCACACGGCAAACCGGACAAAGCGAGCGCCGTCGTCACCGCGGACGGGCCCGGCAGGCACGTCACCGGAATGTCCGCTTCGACGCACGCGGCCACCAGGCGGAAGCCCGGATCGGACACACTGGGCATACCGGCGTCCGTCACCAGCACCACCGTCTCGCCCGCCTGTAACGATTCGAGCAACCTGGGCAGGCGCGCCGTCTCGACGTCCTCGTAGAAACTCACCACGCGGCCGCGCGGGGTGATGTCCAGGGCCGAGGCCAGCGACCGGAAGCGGCGGGTGTCCTCAGCGGCCACGACGTCGGCTTCGGCCAGCGCTTCCGCCAGGCGGGGCGAAGCGTCGCGGACGTCGCCGAGTGGGGTAGCGGCCAGGACCAAGCGGCCGGTTGTCACCGATGAGCTCACCCGGCCAGCCTAGGCGGGTCGGCGGATCCGGACGACGTACGCCCTGTCCCGCCCGTAGGATCGCCCCGTGACCGCCGTGCTGACCCGTCCCGACGACGAAAGCGTCCGGCCGGGCCCGGTCGAGGCGCTCCGGCCGCCGACCGACCGCGAGACGACCCTGCTCGGCCGCGGCATGCCGGACGACCGGCTGCGCGCTTGGCTCGTGACCATCGTGCTCACCGTGATCGGCGGCATCGTCCGGCTGCAAAACCTCGGCAGCCCGACCGACAAGGGCAGCCCGGTCTTCGACGAGAAGCACTACGTCCCGCAGGCGTGGCAGGTGCTGCGCAACGGCGGTTACGAGGACAACTACGGCTACGAGCTGGTCGTCCACCCGCCGCTGGCCAAGCAGCTGATCGCGGTCGGCGAGTGGCTGTTCGGCTACAACGGCTGGGGCTGGCGGATCATGCCCGCGCTGGCCGGCACGCTCATCATCTTCCTGACCATCCGCATCGCCCGCCGGCTCACCCGGTCCACGCTGCTCGGCGCCATCGCCGGCATCCTGGTGATCAGCGACGGCGTCCTGCACCTGCAGTCGCGGATGGGCATGCTCGACATCTTCATCGCGCTGTTCGTGCTCGCCGCGTTCGCCTGCCTGCTCGTCGACCGCGACCAGGTGCGCACCAGGCTCGCGACGGCCGTCCGCGAGGGCTGGGTCAACGAGACGGTCTGGGGGCCGAAGCTCGGCTTCCGCTGGTGGCGGTTCGCGACCGGGCTGATGATCGGCCTGACCTTCGGCGTCAAGTGGTCGGCGCTCTACTACATCGTCGCGTTCGGGCTGCTGTGCGTCGGGTTCGACGTCGCGGCGCGGCGCGCGGCCGGCGTCGAACGGCCCTGGCTGGGCACGATCCGCCGGGACGTCGCGCCCGCGCTGTGGGCGATCCTGCTCATCCCGCTCGTGATGTACCTCGGCGCGTACTGGGCGTGGTTCGCCAGTGAGACGGCGACCGACCGGCACTACACCGAGATCAAGGACATCGCGCCGGGCGTCTGGGGCTGGATCCCGGCGTCGCTGCGCTCGCTCGGCGACTACTCGGCGAACGTCCTGCACTTCCACGAAACCCTGGTCACGCCCAAGGACAACCCGCACCCGTGGGAGTCGAAGCCCTGGACGTGGCCGATGGGGCTGCGCCCGATGCTCTACAGCTACGACGGCGAAGTCACCGGCTGCGGCGAGTCCCGCTGCGTCAGCGCGACGATGCTGATCGGCACGCCGGCGATGTGGTGGCTGGCCATCCCGATGCTCGCCTGGTCGGCCTGGCGCTCGATCTTCCGCGCGGACTGGCGCTACGCCGCCGTCCTCGTCGGCTACCTCGGCGGCTACGTCTTCTGGTACACCAACATCGACCGGCAGATGTACTTCTTCTACGCGACGCCGCTGGCCGCGTTCCTCGTGCTGGGGTTGACGTTGTGCCTGGGCCAGATCCTGGGCAGCGCGAAACGCGGGTTCGAAAGACGCGGGACCGGTCTGCTCGTCGTCAGCCTGTACGTCGGGCTCGTCGTGGCCAACTTCGCCTGGCTGTGGCCGATCCTCAACGGCATCGCGATCACGACCGGCCAGTGGGAAGCCGAACGCTGGCTGCCGTCCTGGCGGTAGCTCAGCCCGCGAAGTACGCCCTCGGCGTGACGCCGACCGCGCGCCGGAACGCGGCGACGAACGCGCTCGCCGAGCTGTAGCCGACGCGGTGCGCGACCGTCGTCAGCGGGATTCCCTGCGCCAGCAACGGCAGCGCCGCACGTAACCGCACCTGGGTGCGCCACGTCCCGAACGGCATCCGGCACTCGCGGACGAAGATCCGCGCCAGCGTGCGCTCGGCCGCGCCGACGTCCCGGCCGAACTCGGCGAGGCCGCGCGGATCGGCCGGGTTGGCCAGCACCGCCGCCTCGACGTCCCGGGCCCGCGGGTCGGCGGGCGACGGCACCACGATCGGCACGACGTCGAGCGGTTCCAGCAGGTCGAACGCGACGGCTTCGGCCCGCAGCCGCGCCTCCGGGGCGACGCCGTCGCCGGTCAGGTACTCCAGCAGCTCGTGCAGCAGCGGCCGGACGGCGACCAGCCGCGGCTCCGGCCACGACACCGGGCTGCGGTCGGGGTGCGCGTAGATGCCGCGCAGCGCGGCCTTGCCGAGCGCGCCGGTGCGGTGCTGGACGCCGGCGGGCATCCACAGCGCGCGTGTCGGCGGCAGGACCCAGCCGGCGTCGCCCGCTTTGACCGCGATGACCCCGCTGGCCGCCCAGACGAGCTGGTGGACGGGGTGTTCGTGCCACGGGAACCAGGTGCCGGCCGGCAGGTCGACCTCGCCGAGCAGCATCGCGTGGGGTTGGCCGGTTTGCGACATCGGTTGTCAGTCTATCGGCTACCGGTCACCGCGGCGGCTCCCTAACGTCGAAGCCATGCCGATGAACCTGATCCACCGCAAGATCTGCAGCTCGGAGAAGTGGGCGAACACGGTCGAGGAGCGCCTCGCGCCGTGGCTCGCGGAGCGAGAGCTGGGCGACGACGTCCTCGAGATCGGCCCCGGCTTCGGCGCCACGACGAAGGTGCTGCTGGACGTGGTGCCGAAGCTGACGGTCCTGGAGATCGACCCCGCGTCGACCCAGCTGCTGCGCGCGAAGTACGGCGCCCGCGCGGACGTCGTCGAGGGCAGCGGCGCGGAGATGCCGTTCGAGTCCGGCCGGTTCTCCGCGGTCGTCTGCTTCACGATGCTGCACCACGTGCCGACCGACCGGCTGCAGGACGCGATCTTCGCCGAGGCCGCGCGGGTCCTGCGCCCGGGCGGCACGTACTGCGGCAGCGACGGCCAGCTCAACCTCAGGTTCCGCCTGCTGCACATCGGCGACACGATGAACGTCATCGACGCGGGCACGTTCCCCGCGCGGTTGGCGAAGGCGGGCTTCGAGCAGGTGGACGTCGAGGTCCGGCCGAAGGAGCTGGTGATCTTCTCCGCGTCGAAGCCGGGTTGAGGGGTCTGCCGCGGCTTGTCGTGAGTGGTAATTAGGGTTCTAACCCGAATTACCACTCACGAGCACCGTCACCGGTGGGGCTGGCGCGGGACCACCCGGGTCACCGGGCCGTCCAGGGACTTGCCCGCCCTCGACAGCCAGCCCTCCACCTCGCGCCGCACCGAGTTGAGCGTCGGACGGCGTCGCGGTTCCGGGTCCAGCGATGCCGCCAGCAGCCGTGCGTGGGCGCTGCGCTGGGGCAGCCGGGACACCGGTTCCGCACGGGCCGCGGCCATCAGCGCGGCCATCGGCGTCTCGCGGGTGCCGCGTGGGGGCTGGCCGGTCAGTGCGTAGCTGATCGTCGCCGCCAGCTGCCAGGCGTCGGACGCCGGTGAGGCCGTCGCGCCCATCGCCTGCTCCGGGGCGACGAAGTCCGGCGTGCCGATCATCATGCCGGTCGCCGTCATCTTGGAGTCGCCCTGGCTGCGGGCGATGCCGAAGTCGATCAGGTGGGCCAAGCCGCTGGGGTCGAGCACGACGTTCGACGGCTTGATGTCGCGGTGCAGCACGCCCTTCTCGTGCGCGGCCGCGAGCGCGCCCGCCATGGTCGCCCACAGCCGGCCCGCGGCGATGTCGTCGAGCGGGCCCTGGCCGTCGACCAGCTCGGCCAGCGGCCGGCCCTCGAGGTACTCCATGACCAGCGCGAGGCCGTCCGGCTCCTCGGCCAGGTCGTACACCTTGACGCAGTTCGGGTGGCTGACGACGGCCAGCGCGCGGGCCTCGCGCTGCATGCGCTCGGCGGTGTCGCGGTCCGGCGCGTGCGCGATCTTCAGCGCGACCGTGCGGTTGAGCTGGGTGTCGACGGCCTGCCAGACCGTGCCGAAACCACCGGCGCCGAGCTGCTTGACGCGCCGGTAGCGGCTGCCGCCGGCGTTGCGCGAGCCGGGCGGCGGCGGGATCGGGCCCGGCGCCGCGGCCAGCGCGCCCGCCATCGGGGGCGGCTCGGGCGCGGACGCCAGCGCCGTCTTCGGGTACGGCTTGTTGATCGGGGGCGGCGGAGGCGGCGGCGGGGTGGGCCGCGGCTGGACCTGCGACGGCGGCTGCTGCGGCGGCCGGTAGGGCTCCTGCTCGCGGCGCGGCGGCACGTCCGGCCGGTTGATCACCGACCACGGCGGCGGGCCGACCATCGCGACCGGGATCAGGCCCAGCACGCTGAACGGCAGGAACCCGAGCCAGAAGTGCAGCGCGGTGTTCGCTTCCATGCCGACGCTGAACAAGGCCATCGCGACGAACGGGATCCAGAAGAACCGCGACGGCCACTTCGGACCGCGGCGGAACGCCGTGCGCCCCTGCAGCATCACGAACAGCAGCGACCCGGCCGGCAGCACGATGAAGGCCAGCAGGTACACGAAGAACGGGAGGTCGTCGGCGCCGGTGCTGCCGGAGGAGAGCACGTCGAAGACCGTCTGCCGGCCGCCCAGGTAGTTGACCTGGGAGTCGACCCAGCAGCCGCCGGGCCCCTTCAGGGTCGCGACCTCGCTCGCGGACAGCCCGGACTTCTGGCCGGCGAACACCATGCGGTAGACGCCCGACACGCCGTTCGACAGCAGCCACGGCAGCACCAGCGTGCTGAGCAGGCCGATCACGCCGAACACCGACAGCGTCGTCAGGTCGTACCGGTTGCCGGTGCCCTTGCGGATGATCGAGACGACGAGCGCGCCGATCGGCGGCAGCAACGCGACGAGCGCGCCCGCCGCACTCGTGGCCCAGACCCAGTCGCCGGGGCAGAAGCCCGGGCCGAACAAGGAATGGGCTAGCGAGAGCAACGCGCTCGCGAGTCCGTTCACTGCCGGGCTCCCCTCACTGTCCGTGTTCACGTCTTACCGTCACGCGGCATTTCCCCGCGGTCCAGCTTAGGACGCTCGCCGCCGCCGTTGGGTTGCCGGGTCTTTCCGGCGGCCGAATCCCGCACGGAATCCGGCGGGCCCGCCGTCGCGGCGTCATGATGGGACCGGCGGGACGTTCGACGCGAAGGAGCGGCAATGGGCGCGTACTCCGAAGCCTACCGGCGGAGCCTGGCCGAGCCGGACGCGTTCTGGCTGGAAGCGGCCAAGACGATCACCTGGACGAAGACCCCGGAACGGGCCCTCGACGACACGAACCCGCCCTTCTACCGCTGGTTCCCCGACGGCGAGCTGAACACCTCCTACAACGCCCTGGACCGCCACGTCGAGGCCGGCCGCGGCGGGCAGGACGCGCTGATCTGGGACTCCCCCGTGACCGGACAGCAACACACGTTCACCTACGAACAGCTCCGCGACGAGGTCGCGCGCTTCGCCGGTGCGCTGAGTTCCCTCGGCGTGACGCACGGTGACCGGGTGATCGTCTACCTGCCGATGGTCCCCGAAGCCGTGATCGCGATGCTGGCCTGCGCGCGGATCGGCGCGGTGCACTCGGTGGTCTTCGGCGGGTTCGCGCCGAAGGAGCTGGCGGCCCGGATCGAGGACGCGAAGCCGAAGGTCATCCTGGCCGCGTCGTGCGGGATCGAGCCGACGCGCGTCGTCGAGTACAAGCCCATCATCGACGCCGCGCTGGCGCTGACCGAGCACCAGCCGGACCACGTCGTCGTGCTGCAGCGCGAGCAGGCGCCGGCCGAGCTGGGCGAGCGGGACGTCGACTGGCGCGAGCTGGCCGCGAGCGCGTCCCCGGCCGGCCCGGTGCCGGTCAAGGCGACCGACCCGCTCTACATCCTCTACACGTCCGGGACCACCGGGAAGCCGAAGGGCGTCGTCCGCGACACCGGCGGGCACGCGGTGGCGCTGGCCTGGTCGATGGCCGCGATCTACGACGTCCACCCGGGCGACGTCTGGTGGACGGCGTCCGACGTCGGCTGGGTCGTCGGGCACTCCTACATCGTCTACGCGCCGCTGCTGGCCGGGGCGACGACGGTGCTCTACGAGGGCAAGCCGGTCGGGACGCCGGACGCGGGCGCGTTCTGGCGCGTCATCGCCGAGCACGGCGTCCAGGCGCTGTTCACCGCGCCGACCGCGCTGCGGGCGATCAAGAAGGTCGACCCGGACGCGAAAGAACTCGAGAAGTACGACCTCAAGCAGTTCCGGACGCTGTTCATGGCCGGCGAGCGGCTCGACCCGGAGACCTACCACTGGGCGCGCGAGAAGCTGGGCACGCCGGTGATCGACCACTGGTGGCAGACCGAGACGGGCTGGCCGATCGCGGCCAACCTCCGCGGCCTGGAGCCGATGGACGTCAAGCCCGGGTCGGCGACCAAGCCCGTGCCGGGCTGGGACGTCCGGATCCTCGACCAGGCCGGCGACGAGCTGCCGGCCGGTCGCGAGGGCGCCATCACGATCAAGCTGCCGCTGCCGCCGGGCTCGCTGCCGACGCTCTGGGGCGACGACGAGCGCTACCGCGAGGCCTACCTCTCCCGCTACGACGGCCACTACCTGACCGGCGACTCCGGGTACCTCGACGAAGACGGCTACCTGTTCGTCATGGGCCGCACCGACGACGTCATCAACGTCGCCGGGCACCGGCTGTCGACGGGGTCGATGGAGGCCGCGCTGGCCTCGCACCCGGCGGTCGCGGAGTGCGCGGTCATCGGCGTCGCCGACCAGCTCAAGGGCCAGCTGCCACGCGGGTTCGTCGTGCTCAAGGCGGGCGTCGACACGCCCGCGGACCAGCTGCGCGACGAGCTGGTGGCGACGGTGCGCCGCGACATCGGCCCGGTTGCCGCGTTCCGCGACGTGTCCATTGTGGACGCTCTGCCGAAGACGCGGTCCGGGAAGATCCTGCGCAAGACCATGCGCGCGATCGCCGACGGCCGCGACGAGGCGGTGCCGTCGACCATCGAGGATCCCGCCGTGCTGGACGCGATCCGGGCGGCGTTGCGCACTTCGTAAAGTATTGTTCCAAATACACCGGCTGGTCTGTACCTTTGTGAGGGAGTCCCCGACCGGAGGTGCCTTGATGCGCTTGTCCCGAGCCGTCTTGACCGCGGCTGTCGTGAGTCTGACGGCAGTCGGCCTGCCCGCCGCCACCGCCGAAGCCACTCCGGCGGCCCCAGAACGGAGCGTGACCGACGTCGTCCCCGCGCCGGTGTCGGCGAAGGCCGACGCGAAGGCGGACTTCCGGCTCACGCCGTTCACCGTGATCAGCGCCGACCGCGGCGCCGGCCAGGTCGCGGACTACCTGCGCGGCCTGCTGCGCCCGGCCACCGGCTACCCGCTGCCGGTCGTGCCGCGCGCGTGGGGCCTGCCGGCGATCTCGCTCGAACTGGGCCACGACGCCCGGATCGGCACCGAGGGTTACCAGCTGAAGGTCGCGCGCGACGGCGTCAAGCTCAGCGCCAACACCGCGGACGGCCTCTTCGAAGGCGTCCAGTCACTGCGGCAGCTGCTGCCGTCGGCGATCGAGGCGAAGCACGTGCAGCACCGGACGTGGACCGTCGCGGGCGGCACGATCCTCGACTACCCGCGCTTCGGCGAGCGCGGCGCGATGCTCGACGTCGCGCGGCACTTCTTCCAGCCGGACCAGGTCAAGCTCTACATCGACCAGATCGCCCAGTACAAGCTCAACACCCTGCACCTGCACCTGGCCGACGACCAGGGCTGGCGCATCGAGATCAAGAGCTGGCCGAAGCTGGCGACCGTCGGCGGCAAGACCGCGGCCGACGGCGACCCGGGCGGCTACTACACGCAGAAGCAGTACAAGGACATCGTCGCGTACGCGGCTTCGCGGCACATCACCGTGATCCCCGAGATCGACATGCCGGGCCACACGAACGCGGCGCAGTCGACGTACGCGGAGCTGAACTGCGACGGCGTCGCCGTCCCGCCGCGGACGGACACCGAGGTCGGCTACAGCTCGCTGTGCATCTCCTCGCCGATCACGTACCGGTTCGTCGACGACGTCGTGCGCGAGCTGGCGGCCATCACGCCGGGCCAGTACCTGCACATCGGCGGCGACGAGGCGCACGCGACACCGCCGGCGGACTACATCACCTTCGAGCAGAAGGTGGCGCCGATCGTCGCGAAGTACGGCAAGAAGATCACCGGCTGGCACGAGATCGCCAAGGCCTCGCCGCCGGTGTCGGCGATCCCGCAGTACTGGGACTTCGGTGGTGACGACGCCTCCGTCGCGGCCGCGGCCGCCCGGGGCAACAAGATCCTGATGTCGCCGGCGAACTACGCGTACCTGGACATGAAGTACGACGAGTCGACGCCGCTGGGCCAGGACTGGGCGGCGCTGATCGAGGTGCGCGACGGCTACAACTGGGACCCGGCGTCACTGGTGACCGGCGTCGGCGAGAACCAGGTCGCGGGCGTCGAAGCTCCACTGTGGACGGAGACGCTCCGGACGAGCGACGACCTCGAGTACATGGCGTTCCCGCGCCTGCCGGGCATCGCGGAGATCGGCTGGTCCCCGAAGTCCACGCACAACTGGGACGCCTACCGCCTGCGCCTGGCGAAGCAGTCCCCCCGCTGGACCCTGCAGGGCATCAACTTCTACCGCAGCCCCCAGGTCGACTGGAAGTAGTCCAAAGTCCGTGAATGCCACATTGAGGGACACTATGTCCCTCAATGTGGCATTCACGGACTTTCGGCCCCCAGGTGGGCGTGGATGGCGCGGCGGGCCACGGCGTACGGCGTGGTGGTGCCGGTGAGGACGGAGTCCGCGTTCGCCGCTCGGCCCAGCGCGTGCAGCTCGAACGCCAGGACTTCGGGGTCGACGTCGACGTGGCCGAGGGTGACGGCTTCGAGAGCCGACGCGCGGATGAAGGCCGCGAACGAGCCGTTCGCCGCGGCCACCGCGTCGTGGACCCGGCCCGGGCGCGCGTCGAACTCCGCGCCGACGTTGAAGAAGAAACAGCCTCCCGGGAAGATTCGCTTTTCCGAGTAGTCCAGCCAGTTCTCGCAGATCGCCCGCAGCCGCGGCAAGCCCGGCGGCTCGTCCGAGGCCGGCGTCACGACGTACGAGCGGAAGATCTCGAGAGCCGCTTCGACCGTCGCGAGCTGCAGGTCCTCCTTGGACCCGAACAGGGCGAAGACGCCGCTCTTGCTCAGCTCCAGCTCGGCGGCCAGCCGGCCGAGGGACAGCCCGTCGAGGCCGTCCACCGACGCGACGTCCACCGCCCGCCGCAGCACCAGCTTGCGCGTGACGTCGCCGCGGGCGACCCGGCCGTCAACCGGCACGGCGAGCCCGCCACCGGTCCACAGTGGACCGGATCCAGACGCTCCACTGCTCGGCGAGCGCGGGCGTCGCCAGCACGCGGTCGGCGAAGTCCAGCGCCGCCCCGACGTGCTCCGGTGGCAGCTGCCCGTAGTTCGCGAACGAGATGACGTACACCTCGGCGACCGTCGGCGCGTCCGCACGCTCGACCACCTCGACCGCGCCCGACGTCGGCACGGTGCCCGGCCGCAGCACGCGCAGGTACCACCCGGAGCGCCCCGAGTCGATCATCGCCGGGGTGATGTCCTTGCGGCCGGTCTTCATCGCGAGCTTGAAGCACGGCGACCGCGGCTGGGAGACCTGCACGAGCGCGTCACCCCAGGCCCAGACGTCCCCGATCCGCACGTCGTCCTCGGTGACCCCCGATAGTGAGATGTTCTCGCCGAAGTCGGCCGTCGACACCTCGAAGCCGTCCTCGCGCCAGGCCGCGTAGTGCTCGGCCGGGTAGACGTAGACCGCCTTGTCGGGGCCGCCGTGCACGGTGAGGTCGGCCTGCCGGTCGCCGTCGAGGTTCAGCTCGGCGAGCTTCAGCTCCGGCGCCGTGACCAGCGCCTTGGTGATCCCGCTCAGCACCGGCAGCTCGCGTCGGTACCCCAGGACGCTCGGTTCCCCCACGTAAACGCTGTCGACGTTCATGCCTCGAAGATAGCACGATCGTTCGTATTGTTTACCCCCTCTAGGCTGGCGGACATGGAACTGCTCGACCAGGCCCGCGCCCACGTCGACTCCGGCGCCCTCTTCGCCGAACTGGCCACGCTCGTCGCGTACCCCACGGTCAGCGACGCCCCCGAGGGCCGCGTCGCCATCCAGGCCTACCTCGACGAAGTCCTCACCCCCGCGTTGACGGCGTTGGGCTGCGAAGTCACGCAGCACGCCAACCCCGACCCGGCGGGCGGGCCGTTCCTCGTCGGCGTCCGCACCGAATCGCCGGACCGGCCGACGCTGCTCTGCTACGGCCACGCCGACGTCGTGGGCGAAGCCGGCGAGTGGGGCGAGGGCCGTGACCCGTGGACGCTCACCGCCGACGGCGACCGCTGGTACGGCCGCGGCACCGCGGACAACAAGGGCCAGCACCTGATCAACCTCACGGCGTTGCGGCTCCTGCTGGCCGACCGCGGAAAGCTCGGCTTCAACCTCAAGTTCCTCTTCGAGACCGGCGAAGAGATCGGCTCGCCCGGCCTCACGGAGTTCGCCGAACAGGAACAGGACCTCCTGAAAGCCGACGTCCTCATCGCCTCCGACGGCCCGCGCCTGGACGCCGCGACGCCGACGCTGTTCCTCGGCGCGCGCGGTGCCATCCGGTTCGCGCTCGACGTCGACCTGCGCCCGGACGCCTACCACTCCGGCAACTGGGGCGGGGTCCTGCGCAACCCGGCCACCACGCTCACGGGGGCGATCGCGAGCCTGGTCGACGGCCACGGCCGTGTCCAGGTGCCCGAACTGCTCCCGCCGGAACTCCCGGACGGCGTGCGCGCGGCGCTCGACGGGCTCGAGATCGCCAACACTCCCGGCGACCCGGTGCCGGACGAAGGCTGGGGCGCGCCCGGCCTGACCGGCGCGGAACGGCTCTACGGCTGGAACACCCTCGAAGTCCTCGCGCTCGACGCGGGCAACGTCGACCGCCCGGTCAACGCGATCCCCGGCCGCGCGCGGGCGGTGCTGCAACTGCGGTACGTCGCCGGGACCGACGTCGACAAGATCCCGGTCGCCGTCAAGGAACACCTTGCCGCACAAGGTTTCCCGATGGTCGAGGTGAGGGTCGGCGGCGACTTCCGGGCCAGCCGCACGCCGGTCGACGACCCGTGGGTCGCGTGGGCGAAGGCCGCGCTCGACGAGGTCGCCGCGACGCCCGTCGCGGTCCTGCCGAACTTCGGCGGCGGCCTGCCCAACCACGTCTTCACCGACGTCCTCGGCCTGGCGACGCTGTGGCTGCCGCACTCCTACCCGGGTTGCCTGCAGCACGCGCCGGACGAGCACCAGCTCGCCCCGGTCGCCCGGGAAGGGCTGGTGCTCGCCACGGCGTTGTTCAGTGCCTTCAGTTCAGCGCCGCCGACTCTTCGTCGCTGAACAGGCGGGAGCGGATCAGGAAACGCACGCCTTCGGGCGCCTCCAGCGAAAACCCGCTTCCGCGACCGGGAACGACGTCGACCGTCAGGTGGGTGTGCTTCCAGTACGCGAACTGCGGCCCGGACATCCAGAACGGCACGTCTTCCATGCCCTCGACGACCAGGTCGCCGAGGCGCACGTCGGTCTGGCCGGTCTTGAACTCGCCCTTCGGGTAGCACATCGGGGCGCTTCCGTCGCAGCACCCGCCGGACTGGTGGAACATCACCGGTCCGTGGGTCGCCGCGAGCTTCCGGAGGAGGTCGGCCGCCTCCTCCGTCAACGCCACCCGCTCGGTCATCAGAAGAACCCGAGCGCCTGGTCGGAGTAGGAGACCAGCATGTTCTTCGTCTGCTGGTAGTGATCCAGCATCATCTTGTGGTTCTCCCGCCCGATGCCGGACGCCTTGTAACCGCCGAAGGCCGCGTGGGCCGGGTAGGCGTGGTAGTTGTTCACCCACACGCGACCCGCCTGGATGTCGCGGCCGGCCCGGTAGGCGGTGTTGCCGTCCCGGGACCAGACACCGGCGCCGAGGCCGTAGAGGGTGTCGTTGGCGATCTTCATGGCGTCGTCGTAGTCGTCGAACTTCGTCACCGACACGACCGGGCCGAAGATCTCCTCCTGGAAGATCCGCATCTTGTTGTCGCCCGCGAAGACCGTCGGCTCGACGTAGTAGCCGCCGGACAGCTCGCCGCCGAGGTCGCTGCGGCCGCCGCCGATCAGGATCTCGGCGCCCTCCTGCTTGCCGATGTCGATGTAGGACAGGATCTTCTCGAGCTGGTCGTTGGAGGCCTGCGCGCCGATCATCGTGTCGGTGTCGAGCGGGTGGCCCTGCTTGATCTTGCGGACGCGCTCGACGGCGTCGCCCATGAACTTGTCGTAGATGCCCGTCTGGACCAGCGCCCGCGACGGGCAGGTGCAGACCTCGCCCTGGTTCAGCGCGAAGAGCGTGAAGCCCTCCTGCGCCTTGTTGTAGAAGGCGTCGTTCTGCGCGGCGACGTCGTCGAAGAAGATGTTCGGGCTCTTGCCGCCCAGCTCGACGGTCACCGGGATGATGTTCTCGCTGGCGTACTGCAGGATCAGCCGGCCGGTGGTCGTCTCGCCGGTGAAGGCCACCTTGCGGACGCGGTTGCTGGAGGCCAGCGGCTTGCCGGCCTCGACGCCGAAGCCGTTGACGATGTTCAGCACGCCCGGCGGGATCAGGTCGCCGATGATCGACATCAGCACGTGGATCGACGCCGGGGTCTGCTCGGCCGGCTTGAGCACGATCGCGTTGCCCGCGGCCAGCGCCGGGGCGAGCTTCCAGACCGCCATCAGGATCGGGAAGTTCCACGGGATGATCTGGCCGACCACGCCGAGCGGCTCGTGGAAGTGGTAGGCGACGGTGTTCTCGTCGATCTGCGAGATGCCGCCCTCCTGGGCGCGCAGCGCGCCGGCGAAGTAGCGGAAGTGGTCGATCGCCAGCGGGATGTCGGCGGCGAGCGTCTCGCGGACGGCCTTGCCGTTCTCCCAGGCCTCGGCGACCGCGATCTTCTCGAGGTTCTGCTCCATCCGGTCGGCGATCTTGAGCAGGACGCCGGCGCGTTCCTCGACGGAGGTCTTGCCCCACGCGGGGGCCGCGCCCCAGGCCGCGTCGAGGGCCTTCTCGACGTCCGGCGCGGTGCCCCGGGCGATCTCGCAGAAGGTCTTCCCGGTGACGGGAGTCGGGTTCTCGAAGTACTGGCCGCCGGCGGGCGGCACGTATTCGCCGCCGATGTAGTGGTCGTAGCGCGATTCGAAGCTGACGACGCTGCCTTCGGTGTTCGGTGCGGCGTACTGGACCATCTTCCCTGCCTCATTGCTCGGAGTGACGGCGGTGCTCGGGCTCCCGCCGAACGTAGGCCGGGCAACGTTGCACGAGCGTTGCAGCGCTGTGAGCTGGGTCTCTACTCTGAAGAGCGTGGCAGAGGCGCCCGAGCCCGAACTGCTGCGCGATCCGGAGTCGTACGCGCGGCTGCTCGAACACGTCCGGGCGGCGGTGCTGGCCGGGCTGCCGGGCCCGCGCTCGCCACGCTCGGTGGTCTCGGCGTCCTGGGACCGCTCGCTGGCCGCGCACGTCGACCCGGACGAGGGCGAGGCCCCGTTCGTCTACGACGTCGACGTGCTGACCGCGCTGCGGGAGGCCCACCCGCTGGCGCCGGTGCTCCCGGTGCTGCGGCAGATGCTGGTGAGCATCGCCGACGACGCCGAGCACGTGATGATCGTGACCGACGCCGAGGGCCTGATCCTGTGGCGCGAGGGCGCGGCGAACCAGCTGGTGCGCGCCGACCGCGTCGGCCTCTCCGAAGGCACCCGGTGGAGCGAGTCGGCGATCGGCACGAACGCCATGGGCACAACGCTGGCGACCGGGGAGCCGGTGCAGATCTACTCGGCCGAGCACCTGGTCCGGCGTTACCACACGTGGACGTGCGCGGCGGCGCCCGTGCGCGACCCGGAGACGGGGGTGCTACTCGGGTCGATCGACGTCAGCGGCCCGCTGCGCACGGTGCACCCGGCGATGTTGTCGCTGGTCACGGCCACCGCGCAGCTCGCCGAAGGGCAGCTGCGCGCCCAGCTCGCGGTCCGCGACGAGCGGCTGCGGCGGGCCAACATGCCCCACCTGGAGGCCCTGCGCGGCCGCCCCGGCGCCCTGCTCTCGGCGGGCGGCCGGGTGCTCGCGGCCCAGGCGTGCCTGCTGCCGGCCACAGTGGACGTCCGTCGCGGCGGCGGCACGGTCGCCCTCCCCGACGGCCGGATCGCGACGATGGAGCCGCTGGCCGAGGGCTACCTGCTCCGGCTGCGCGCGACCGGCAGCGGCAGCGGCGGGCACCGCCGCCGGCTGCGTCTCGAGTACCTGGCCGAGGGCGCCGGAACGACCACAGTGGACGGTCGCGACGTGCCGTTCACCTTGCGCCACGCGGAGATCCTGACGCTGCTGACCTTGCACCCGAACGGCCTCTCGGCCGAGCGGCTGGCCCTGCAGCTCTACGGCGAGACGGGCAACCCGGTGACGGTCCGCGCCGAGATCCACCGCCTGCGCTCCCAGCTGGGCGCGACGGTGGTGCAGACCCGCCCGTACCGGCTGGCGGCCGAGGTGGACGCGGACTTCGTCCAGGCTCGCGCGGCCCTGCGGTCCAGCTCCCCGGCGGACGTCATGCGCGTCTTCCGCGGGCCGCTGCTGCCGGAGTCGGAGGCCCCGGCGATCCGCGAAGAGCGCGAGACGCTCACGGCCCAGGTCCGCCAGGTGGCGTTGAACAGCACCGACCCGGCGGTGCTGTGGTCGTTCTGGGAGACCCCCTGTGGCGTCGACGACTTCGAGGTCCTGGACGCGCTGCTGAAGACGCTCCCGCCGGCGGACCCCCGCCGCGCGGCCGTCGCGGCCCACCGCGCCCGCTTGCGCTGACCCGGCCCCCAGGACGTTCGTCCTGACTCTCCGTCGTCGTGTCCGGCACGTAGACAGCGTCTACAGAAGTTTGATAGACAGTGTCTACAAGATGAACTGCTGGTTACGGAGATCGGGATGAGCTACCACCGTTTCGTCGTCCTCGGCGACAGCTGCGCCGAAGGGCTCGACGACCCGTACCCCGGCCGGCACCAGTACCGGGGCTGGGCGGACTTCGTCGCCGCGCGGCTCGCCGAGGAAGACCCGCGCTTCCGGTACGCGAACCTCGCCGTCCGCGGGCGGCGGCTCGACCAGATCGTGCCCGAGCAGGTGCCCGCCGCGACGAAGCTCGAGCCCGACCTGATCGCGCTCTTCGGCGGCGGCAACGACGTCATGAGCCGGGGCTGGGACGCGCGGACCGTCGCCCGCCGCGTCGACGCCGCGATCCGGGCCTGCACGGAGATCGCGCCCACCGTCGTCACCTTCACCCTCAGCGACG
Source organism: Amycolatopsis sp. NBC_01286 (assembly GCF_035982555.1). Lineage (NCBI taxonomy): Bacteria > Bacillati > Actinomycetota > Actinomycetes > Pseudonocardiales > Pseudonocardiaceae > Amycolatopsis > Amycolatopsis sp. NBC_01286. The sequence goes on along the minus strand of NZ_CP108428.1, from coordinate 3,563,567 downwards.
TCTCCAGCCGGATGCCGCTGGGCGCGCGGATGCGGCCGCGGATCGTCGCGCTCAACGACGCCATCCGCGAAGCCGCCGTCAGCTACGGCGCGCGGCTCGTCGACCTGTGGCCCGACCAGGCCGCCGCCGACTCGCGCTACTTCGGCGCCGACCGGCTGCACCTGTCCACGCACGGGCACCACCGGCTCGCCGCCTACGTCCTCGACCGGCTCGGCCTCGACCACGATCCCGCGTGGCTCGCTCCGCTGCCGGGCACCGCGGCCGCCGGCAGCTGGCGCGCCGACCTGCGGTGGCTGGCCCGCGAGGTGCTCCCGGTCGCCGTCACGCGCACGCGCAACCGGCTGATCGGCCGCCAGCCCGGCGACGGCTTCTTCGCCAAGCGCCCCGACCTGCTGCCGATCACCCTGGACGAGGCGTGGGCACCCGGCAACGCCTGATCGACACGGCGTCCGAGTTGCTGGCCGGCGAAGGCGTCGACGCCGTCACGCTGCGCGGGATCGCGAAGGCGGCGGGCGTGTCGCACGGCGCTCCGCTGCGGCACTTCTCCGGCCGCGCCGAGCTGCTGTCGGCCGTCGCGACGCGTGGTTACGCCGACCTGCTCGCCCGCCGCGAGACGCTGCCGGAGACGTCGCCGCGAGCCCGGCTGACCGCCGCCTGCCACAGCTACGTCGACTTCGCGCTCACCAACCCGGCGATGTTCGAGCTGATGTTCCGCCGCGACCTGATCGACCCGGCCGACCCGGCGCTCTCGGCCGCGGCGAGCGCGGTCTTCGACACCTTCGCCGTGCTGGTGGCCGCCGTGCCGACGCCGATCGCGCGGTCCGGCGCCGACCTGCGGCTGGTCGCCGCGTCGCTGTGGGCCGCGTTGCACGGCCTCGCGCAGCTGTGGCTCTGGGGCGGGCTGGCCGGGGCGAGCTTCGCGCCGTCGCCGGAGTCGGCGCTGGCCGTCACCCTGGACGCGTACCTAGGTTGACGCCCGGCGAGGTTGACTCCCGGCGAGGTTGACGCCCGGCGAAGAGGGGCTCCGGAGACCTCCCCCGGCCCCGGTGGGGCACCCTCTCCGCCGAGTCAAGGGCCGACCGTAGTGGCGAACGACCACGCAGCGGAAGCAACTGACGACGTAGCCGAGGTAAACCTTCGCGGTACACAGGTAGCTTTCTGCCGGTGACGACACTGCGGGGACTTCGCGCGCGGCCACGGCTGACCGACGCCGTGCTCGCGGTGCTCGTCGCGGGTTACCAGGTGGCCGGCGCCACCGAGCTGGGCGGCGCGTTCGGCACGCACGCGCGTCCGCTCGGGCTCGTCCTGGCCGCGCTCAGCGCCCTGCCGCTCGCCGCGCGCCGCCGGTTCCCGATCACGACGGTGGTCACCTGCGTCGCCCTGATGGGCGTGTTCTACGCGCTCGGCTTCCGGTCGCAGCTCGGCCAGCTCAGCGTCATGATCGCCGCCTACACGGTCTGGGCGCACTGCCGCTTCCGCGACGCGCTCGCCGTCACCGTGCTCGGCCTGATCGCCTACGAGACGTCGATGCTGTTCGGCAGCCCGGTCTCGCCGGTCGGCGACACGCTGCTGTCGCTGCTGCTCGCGGTCGGCGTCGCGGCGATCGGGCGCACCGCCTACGTCCGCAGCCACCGGATCCGCGACGCCGAGCACGACACGGAGCTGGCCGTCGCGGAGGAACGCGTCCGGATCGCGCACGAGCTGCACGACGTCGTCTCGCACCACCTTTCGGTGATCTCGGTGCAGGCCAACCTCGCGAAGTACGTCTTCGAGTCGGCGCCGGACACCGCGCGCGGCGCGTTGGACACGATCACCGGCACGACGACCGAAGCGCTCGACGAGCTGCGTCGCCTCCTCAGCGTGCTGCGCCCGCCGCAGTACCCGCTCGAGGGGTACCGGCCGCAGCCCGGGCTCGGCGACCTCGGGACGCTCGCCGCCCGGGTCCGCGAGGCCGGGATCGCGGTCGAGCTGCGCGTCACCGGCGCGGCCCGGCCGCTGCCGCCCGGCCAGCAGCTGTGCGCGTTCCGCGTCGCGCAGGAGGCGCTGACGAACGTCCTCAAGCACGGCGGCGCCACGGCCGAGCTGACCCTCGACTACCGCGCCGAGCACCTGGTCCTCGGCGTCACGGACCCCGGCGGCGCGCCGGCCGCCGCGCCGAACCCGGGCGGGCACGGGCTGATCGGCATGCGCGAACGCGCCCGGATGTACGGTGGCGTGATCGAGATCGGCCCCCGCGACCCGGCCGGGTTCGCCGTGGTGCTGACGCTGCCGTACCCGCGGCCGGTCCCCCAACCGCAGGAGCCCGAGTGACGAGTGTGCTGGTGGTCGACGACCAGGACCTCGTCCGCGCCGGGTTCGTCGCGCTGCTGGGCGCCGTCCCGGACATCGACGTCGCCGGCGAAGCGCGTGACGGCCTGGAGGCGGTCGAGAAGGCGGCGGCGCTGCGGCCGGACGTCATCCTGATGGACATCCGGCTGCCGGGCCTGGACGGCGTCAAGGCGACCGAGCGGATCCTCGCCGCGGCGGGGTCACCGCGGCCGAGCGTGCTCATGCTGACCGTCTTCGACCTCGACGAATACGTCTACACGGCGCTGCGCGCGGGCGCGGCGGGCTTCCTGCTCAAGGACAGCCCGACGGAGACGCTGGTAGCCGGCATCCACGCGGTCGCCCGCGGCGACATGCTGTTCGGCCCGACGATCACCCGCAGGCTCGTCGAGGCGTTCACCCGCACCCCACCGGAACCACCTGCGGCGTCACCGGCACTGGCCGCCTTGACCGACCGCGAGCTGGAGGTGCTGCGGTTCGTCGGCACGGGCGTCCCGAACGGCTGGATCGCGGCCGAGCTGCGGGTCAGCGAGGCGACGGTCAAGACCCACCTCAACCGCCTGATGACCAAGCTCGGCATCTCCAGCCGCGCGCAGGCGGTGGTGGTGGCCTACGAAACCGGCCTGGTCCAGCCGGGCGGCTGAGATCCCGCCGTGTGGATCGCGCCGACCGATCACCACGGTGCTCGTCACGACCCCGGTGTCCGCGACACGCTCACCCGGTGCGAGCGTCCGAACACCTGATCGAATAAGCTCCGCCCATGTCCGAGTCAGACCCGCAGCTCGAGCGCATCCGCAAGCTCCTCGCCAAGGCCGAGGACCCGGCGGTCACCGAAGCGGAAGCCGAGGCGTACAACAAGAAGGCCGCCGAGCTCGTCGCCCGGTACGGCATCGACCAGGCGATGCTCGCCGAGGCCGGTGCGAGCGTCGACGACATCGGCACGCTCACCATCCCGATGAACGACCCGTACAGCCGGGACAAGGCGAGCCTGCTCACCTCGGTCGCCTACCCGCTGCGCTGCCGGACCCTGCTGCACCGCGTCGGCCAGAAGGTCGAGAGCGTCACGGTGTTCGGCTACCAGTCCGACCTCGGCCGCGTGGAGCTGCTGTTCACCAGCCTCCTGCTGCAGGCGAGCACCCAGCTGAACCGCGTCCGGCCGGGCGGCTTCTTCCCCGGCGAGTCGCTGGCCGCGTACCGGCGCACGTGGCTGCACGGTTTCGCCCGCGCCGTCCACGAGCGGCTTTCGCTGGCCGAGCAGGAAGCCGTCCGCACGGCCGCGCCCGGCGCGCGCTCGGCCGAGCTGGTCGTCCGCGACCGCTCCGCGATGGTCCAGCACCGGTTCGACGAGGAGTACGGCGACCTGCGCTCGGCCGCGCCGCGGCGGCTGTCCGGCAGCGGCTACCTCGACGGCCACGACGCCGGTACCAAGGCTAACCTCGACCCGTCGGCGCTCACCCGGCGTCGCAAGGCCCTGCCCGTCCGCTGACTGTCGCCCGGTTGCCGCTATCCCGGCGTTGATCGTTTCCGCTTGACTGGGCGGATGCGCGTGGTGGATCTTGCCGACCGTCCTGACCTGCTCGAACCCGCCTTGAACCTCGGTGACGTCGGCGGCCGGTTCATCTACCAGGGCGCGAGCGGCCGGATGATCACCGGCGAGCGGTTCCTGCGGCACTGGGCGCGGTACTTCCTGATCGCGCTGGACGACGACGGCGTCCCGATCGCGCGCGCTCTCTCGGTCCCACTGGCGTTCCCGGCGGAAGACCGCACGGAGCTGCCGGACCACGGCTGGGACCAGGCCATCGAGTGGGCGGCGCAGGACGTCATGGACGGCCGCGCGCCGAACGCGTTGTGCGCGCTGGAAGTCGTGATCGCGCCCCACCTGCGTGGCTCCGGCCTGTCGGCGCCGATGCTGAAGGCGTTGAAGGCGCGGGCCGCGGAAACGGGGCTGCGCAAGCTGATCGTGTCGGTCCGCCCGATCGGCAAGGAGCAGGAGCCGGCCGTCCCGATGCCGGAGTACGCGGCCCGCCGCCGGGAGGACGGCCTGCTGGCCGACCGCTGGCTGCGCACGCACGAGCGGCTGGGCGCCCGGGTCGTCAAGGTCTGCCCGTTCGCGGTGACGCTGGCGGGTTCGCTGGCCGACTGGCGCGAGTGGACCGGCGTCAAGCTGGCGGAAGGCGAGAACTTCATCCCCGGCGGCATCGCGCCGGTGTACGCGTCGACGGCCCACGACACGGCGACCTACGTGGAGCCGAACGTCTGGATGGACCACCCGATGTAAGCCTCGGGGATCACCCTGATGGACCCCCGCGCCGCTACCTGCTAGCTTTTGTTTGCATGTGGAGGACGCCGTGACCGAGCCCACCGGGGACGAGCTCGTCCGGCTGCTGGGGACCCTGGCGAACCCGCACCGGCTGCGGATCGTCGCGGCCCTGCTGGCCGAACGCGCGTACGTCAGCGAACTGGCGCGCGCGCTGCGGATCAGCCGCGCGCTCCTGCAGGTGCACCTGCGCAAACTCGAAGCCGCGGGTCTGGTCACGGCCAGCTTCGAGGTCGGCGAAGACGGCAAGACGCTGCGGTTCTACGAGCTCACGCCGTTCTCCGTCGTGCTGACGCCCGAAGCGATCGCGGCCGCCGTGCCGACGCTGAGCACACCGGAGTCCGTCCACGCGGACGGCGAGGAGGGACGGACATGAACTGGCACCAGTGGCAGGAGATCATCGGCGTGACCGGGGTCTTCGTCCTGATCACCGTCGTGCTCACGGTCGCGATCGTGCAGCTGGCCTCGACCTGGCGCGCCAAGGCCGCGCTCGCCCGCGAGCACGAATACCGCGTGCTGGCGGAGAAAGCCGTCCGGACACAGGAAGAAACCGAACGGCAGCTGCGGGACGTCCAGGACCGCCTGCGGTCCATCGAACACGTGCTCAAGGAGGTCGACTGACCTGAGGCCCTGGACCGCCGAGCGGCAACTCGGCGGCCCAGGAGGAAGAAGCACCCACTCGCCCGAGGGCGAGCTCTCATCGGATCACTCCTTCACGGAAGGACTTTAGTTCATGCTGCCTGCACGCAGGCCTGTGGTCGAACGCGTCGCGAACTGGGCGGTGCACCACCGCGCCGCCGCGATCTCCGGCTGGCTGGCGCTCGTCGCGCTCGCCTGGGTCATCGGCACGTTCGCCCCCGGCACCGACGCGCGCTCGAGCCCCGCCGGCGACGCCGGCACCGGCCAAGCGGTCCTCGATCGCCAAGACGTCCGCGAACCGTTCTGGGAGAACGTCCTGGTACCCAGGGATTCGCCGGCGGTGACCGACCTGGTGACGACGTTGACGACGTCCGGCGCGGTCGCGGACATCCGCTCCCCGCTCGACGACCCGGCCCAGGTCTCCGCCGGCGGCCGGGCCGGCCTCGTCACCTTCCGGATCCTCGGCACCGGCCCGGAAATCAAGCCGCACCTCGCGACGGCGACCGCCGTCGTCGCGACTGTCGCCGCCCGGCACCCGGACGTCCGGCTCGCGCAAGCGGGCGACCTCAGCGTGTCCGGCGCGGTCGACCAGAGCATCAAGGAGGACATCAAGCGGTCCGAGACGCGCTCGCTGCCGCTCACCCTGCTGATCCTGCTGGCCGTGTTCGGCTCGCTGGTCGCGGCCGCCGTCCCGGTGCTGCTCGCGGGCACCACGGTGCTCGCGACCTTCGGCCTGCTGTCCGCAGTGGACAACTGGATCCCGGTCAACAGCGCCACTTCCTCGATGACGTTGCTGATCGGCATGGCCGTCGGCGTCGACTACTCGCTGTTCTTCCTGCGCCGGGTAAGGGAAGAACGCGCCCACGGCGTCGACGAGTCCCTGCGGATCGCCGCGCGGACGTCCGGGCACGTCATCGTCGTGTCGGGGCTGACCGTGGCCCTGTGCGTCACCGGCCTGCTCTTCACCGGGCTCGACAACCTCCGTGGCCTGACCGTGAGCACGATCCTCGTCGTCGGCCTCGCCGTGCTCGCGTCGGTGACCGTGCTCCCCGCGACGCTCTCGCTGCTCGGTACCCGCGTCGACCGCCTCCGGGTCCCGTGGCTGGGCAAGCGGGGCACCCGCTCGCGGTTCTGGGCCAGCGTCGCCTCGACGGTGACGCGGCGGCCGGCGCTGTGGACCGGGCTCGCCGCCGGGCTCCTGGTCCTGCTCGCCCTGCCCGCCGCCGGAATCCGGCTGCAGGACCCGGCCCCGACCGAAAGCCTGCCGCGCAGCGTCCCGGTGATCGACGCGGCCGCGCACGTCCAGGAAGCGTTCCCCGGTGTGACGATGCCGGCGCACGTCGTCCTCTGGAGCGACCGCGGCCCGGTCGACACCCCGGCGGTCCGCCGGGCGATCGACGAACTCACCGCGCAGACGCCGAAGCCGGCGGTCGTGGTGCCGGTGGGCGACGCCCTCGTGGTGCGGATCCCGCTCGGCGGCACCGGAAACGACGAAGTGGCCGACCGCTCACTCACGGCGTTGCGGGAAACCCTGCTGCCGCAGACGATCGGCCGGCTCGACGGTGTCCACTTCGCGGTCGCGGGCCGGACGGCGGAGGCCCACGACTTCACCGCGCAAGTGCTGCAGCGGGCGCCGTACGTCTTCGGGTTCATCCTGCTGCTCGCGTTCGTGCTGCTGCTCCTGGTGTTCCGGTCGGTGGTGGTGCCGGCGGTGTCGATCCTGCTCAACCTGCTGTCGGTCGGCGCGGCCTACGGCGTGCTGACCTTGGTGTTCCAGGACGGCTTTCTCGCGCCACTACTGGGTTTCACGCCCTACGGCGGCGTGCTCGGCTGGCTGCCGATGTTCCTGTTCGTGCTGTTGTTCGGCCTGAGCATGGACTACCACATCTTCATCCTCAGCCGGATCCGCGAACGCCGGCAGGCGGGCCACCCGGCTCGCGACGCGATCGTCGAAGGCACGGCGAGCAGCTCCGGCGTGGTGACGAGCGCGGCGTTGATCATGACGGGCGTGTTCAGCATCTTCCTGAGCCTCGCGGCGATCGAGTACAAGATGCTGGGGCTGGGCATGGCGTTCGCGATCCTCCTGGACGCGACGGTGGTCAGGGGCGTCCTGCTCCCGGCGGCCCTGTCCCTGGTCGGCGACCGCCTCTGGAACCCGGTGGCACCTCTCGAATCGGCTCCGGCACGGTGATGGGAAGGCTCAGACGAGCAGCTCCACGACCGCGCCCGGTGCGCTGGCGGTGCCGAAGTAGTCGCCGGTGGCCAGTTCCGCGCCGGCGTCCCGCCACCAGTCCGCCTGGCCCGCGGTGTCGATCCCGTCGACGACCAGCGTCGCGCCGACCTGCCGGACCAGCGGCACGAGCTCGCCGAGGAACGTCGATTCCGTCCACGCCTGCCATTCGGCGAGCCGGCGGGCGACCCGCACGACCCCGACCGGGAGGTCCTCGACCGCCCGCAGGTCGTCCGGCCCCATGCCGAACTCGTCGAGCAGCACCCGGACACCGAGCCCGGCCAGCGCGGTCAGGTTCTCGACGACCCCGGACGTCGCCACCGCGCCCACCGGGACGCCGATCATCAGCTGCTCGGGCGGCAGGCCGGAGTCCTCCAACAGGCAGGTGACGCGGGTGCCCAGCGCCTCGTCCGTCACCTGGTGCTCGGTCAGGCCGGCGACCACCGGCAGGCCGAAGTCCAGGCGCTGGTGCCACCACTCGCCCTGCCGGCTCGCCGTCCGCAACGCCCAGTCGCCCAGCGGCAGGACGAGCCCGGTCGCCTCGGCCAGCGCCGCGCAGCGTTCGTGCGCCAGCGTCGGCCGGCCGGGGCGGTCCCACTGCAGCCGGGCCTCGACGCCGGCCAGCCCGCCGTCCGCCAGCCGCACCATCGGCCGGTACCGCACCTCGATCTCGCCATTCTCCCACGCCCCGGCCATGCCGACGGCGAGGCCCTGCGCCCGCCGGTCCGCGGCGTCGGCCACCGGGTCGAACATCTTCCACTGGCCGCGTCGCCGCGCCTTGGCCCGCCGCAGCGTCTGGTCCGCCGCGCGCAGCAGCTCGGCCGGGTCGATGCCCCGCACCGGCCGGTGCACCACCCCGGCGCTGGCGGACAGCGCCAGCCCGTGACCCTCGACGAAGAACGGCTCGGCGAGCTCGTCGTTGATGGCGCGCACGATGGTGTTGATGTCCGGCGTCATCGCGGTGTTCTCGATCAGGATGCCGAACTCGTCGCTGTGGAAGCGGGCGATCATCGCCCGCTCGCGGGCCACGACGGCCTTCAGCCGCTGCGCGAAGTGCACGAGCACCTGTTCGCCGACGCGCCGGCCGAGGCTGTTGCAGATCATGCCGAACGCGTCGAGGTCCACGTGGAGCAGCGTGACGCCGTGGACCGGGTCCGCGCGCCGCAGCGCGGTCTCGAGGTGGGTGCCGAAGTACTGGCGGTTCGGCAGGCCGGTCAGCACGTCGTGCAGGGCCTGCCGGCTCAGCTCGCTCTGCAGCAGCATCAGCTCGGTGCCGTCCTCGGCCACCACGACGAAGTACGCGGGCCGGTCACCGGCGTCCCGCAGCAGCGAGGCCGTGAGCGTGATGCGCGCGACGTCGCCGTCCTTGCGCAACAGCCGCTGCGACTGCCGGACCCGGTCCCGGCTGCCGTCCTCGGCCAGCGTCCGCAGGGCCTCCCGGAGGGCCTTGACGGAGTCCGGGTGCACGAGGTCGTAGAGCCCGGTCCCGGTCAGCGCGCCGGCGGGGCGCCCGAGCATCTCGGCCAGGGCGGTGTTGGCCCGCACGATGCGGCCGTCGAGCCCGACGACCGCGATGCCGCTCGCCGAAGTCGTGACGACCTCGTCGAAGCGCGCCTCGCTCTCCTTGAGGTTCCACTGCGCGTCCCGCACCGCCTTGAGCAGCGACAGGTGCATGATCTCCTGCTGGTCGAGGACGCTGCGTTCGTGCGCGATCAGGAACCCGCACGAGAGCGCGCCCAGCCCGAGCACGATCCGCTCGGCGAACCGGTCCGGCGGCCGGAGCTCCGCCAGCGACGGCAGGCCCTTCCCGAGGACTTCGAGGGTGCAGCGCAGCCCCGGCTCACCGACGTAACCGAGCGACACCAGCCGGGCGCCGATGCGTTCCGCGGGCGCGGTGTCCGCCGAGCCGTCCAGCAGGTTCGCGCAGAACGCGTCGAGCAGGCCGCGCAGCTCTGCCTCGAGCCCCTCCCGGCTCAGCGACACGACGGTGACGCCGCTGAGCAGGTACGCCCACTTGCGCGCGAGCAGATTCCGCTCCCGCTCCGGATCGGCCGTGTCCGCGCGCGCGTGATCGGGTTTCGCCATTGGTTCAGCCTTGCTGTGTTTTCGCGTGTGCGGACCGGTGACCTATGGCGTTCTTGCGGCCGATTCCGGCGTAAACCAGCATATTCATCTCGGAGGTGCCGGAGATGTCCGCCGGACCGGCCGGACGCCATTCACCGCACCCCACAAGACCGGGTTCGACGATTTCGAATCCGGCGAACAACTTCGTCACTTCTTCGTGCGTTCGCAATGTCACCTGGTCCGGGCTCCGGCTTTCCTTGATCGCGTCGGTCGCTTCCGTGAGGTTCTCGCCCTGGTGGTCGCCGGTGACGTGGGTGATGGCGAGAAAACTGCCGTCCGCCAGCGCCGCGCCGTAGCGGCCGACGAGCTCGAGCGGCCCGGACTCGTCCGGGATCCAGTGCAGCATCAGCAACATCAGCAGCCCGACCGGCTCGTCGAGGTCGAGCAGGCCACGGACCTGCGGTGACTCGAGGATCTTCTCCGGGTCCCGCATGTCTGCGTGCACGACAGCGGCGTGATCGTTGCCCGCCAACATCAATTCGCTGTGCGCGACCGCCACCGGGTCGCGGTCGACGTACACCACCCGGCACTCCGGGTCGCGGGCCTGCGCCACCTCGTGCACGTTCGCCACCGTCGGGATTCCCGAGCCCACGTCGAGGAACTGCCGGATCCCGCGGTCGGCCATGAACCGCACCGCGCGCCCGAGGAACGCGCGGTTCACGCGCGCGGCCTCGCGCAGGCCGGGCATCGCGTGCTCGATCTGCGCGCCCACCGCGCGATCGACGGCGAAGTTGTGCCCTCCCCCCAGCATGAAGTCGTAGGTGCGGGCCATGCTCGGCACGGAGATATCGACACCCGGTGGCACCCATTCCGGTGATCGTGTCACAGAGAACACCTTCTAGTCACATCGGGAATGGCTCCGAGTTTAGCCATCTCGCGCGATCTCTTCGCTGCGCCATATGCGTGACCACAGACCACCCGTTCGGGCACTGTCACGCTCGGCCGGACGCGCCTACCGTAGGCCGTCTCGTTGGCGGAATCCACACAATGGCGTAACGAGGAGTCCTCATGACCGTCCCGGTCGCGCCGGGCCGGTGGCCTTTTCTCGGGCACACCCCGGCGCTCTTGCGGCGACGCTTCGTATTCACCGACGCATTGCGCGAACACGGCGAGATCGTCAAAATTTATCTCGGCCCGTCACCCACGTACTTCGTCACCAGCCCGCGGCTGAGCCACGAGGTGCTGGTCACGGCCGGGCCGAAGTTCCGCAAGGGCGCCATGTTCGACAAGTTCCGGCCGTTCGTCGGCAACGGCTTGGTGCTTTCGAACGGTGACTTCCACCTGCGGCAGCGCCGGCTGATGCAGCCGGCGTTCCACCGCGACCGCTTGACCGCGTACGTGGAGACCATGCGCCACGCGGCGGCCGAGCTGAGCGACTCGTGGCGGCCGGGCGAAGTGCGGAAGATCGACGAAGACCTGCAGGGGCTGGCGGTGACGATCGTCGGCGAGGCCCTGTTCTCCACCGAGCTCGGAAAAGAGGCGATCGCCGAAGCACGCCGTTCCATCTACGTGATCATCCAGCAGGGCATGATTCGCGCACTGTCGCCGAAGTTCGTCGAAAAGCTGCCGATCCCCGGAAACCGCCGGTTCGACGAAGCCATCACGCGGATGCAGGCGATCGTGCTGGAGGTGATCCGCGAGTGGCGGGCCGACGGCGTCGACCGCGGCGACCTGTTGTCGATGCTGCTGCTGGCCGGCATGACCGACGAGCAGGCACGCGACGAGGTCCTCACCCTGCTCACCGCCGGCATCGAGACGACCGCGCTCGCGCTGTCCTGGATGTTCCACGAGCTGGGCCGCAACCCGGACGTCGAAGCGCGGGTGCACGCCGAAGTCGACGAGGTGCTGGCCGGCCGTCCGGTCACCGGCGACGACCTGCGCCGGCTGGTCTACGTCCGGCAGGTCGTCGACGAGGTGCTGCGCCAGTACCCGCTCTGGATGCTGATGCGCCGCACCCTCACGGAAGTCCGGCTCGGCGACGAGCGGCTGCCGGAGGGCGCCGAGGTGATCGTCAGCCCGCACGCGCTGCACCACGATCCCGCCAGCTTCGAGGCCCCGGAGACGTTCGATCCCGGCCGCTGGTCGCCGGAGCGGGCGAAGCAGCTGCCGAAGGGCGCGTTCATCCCGTTCGGGGCGGGCACCCGTCAGTGCGTCGGGAATGTCTTCGCCCAGAACGAAATCGTCATCACGGTGGCCACGGTGGCCGCGCACTGGCGGCTGGTCCCGGTCCCGGGCCGGCCGGTGCGCGTCAAGTTCACCTCGGCCGCCTACCCCGAAAGCCTGCCGATGACGGCAGTCCGTCGCTAGTTGGAGGTAGTTCTCCTTGCTTCGCCAAGCTTTCCGCCGCCTTTGTGCTGCCCTGTTGCTGACCGCGGCGGCGCTCGCCGTGCCAACCCCGGCCCACGCGGACACGGTCACCTGCCAGGACCTGTACGTCCCGGTAGCACTCGGCCAGATGCACGGCCGCCTCTGCGCCCCGGCCCAGGCGCAAACGGTGGTGGTCCTGATCCCCGGCGGCACGTACAACGCGTCCTATTGGGACATCGCCTACACCCCGGAACTGCGTTCGTTCCGCCTGGCGATGAACCAGGCAGGCGTCGCGACGCTCGTAGTGGACCGCATGGGCACGGGCTCGAGCTCCAAACCCCTGAGCGCCCTCCTGTCGGCAACAGCCCAGGCGAACGCCGTCCACCAGGTGATCCAGTCGATCCGAGCCCGGTTCACGAAGGTGATCGTCGGCGGCCACTCGATCGGCTCGGCCATGGCAATGATCGAGGCCGGAACCTTCCACGACGTAGACGGCGTCCTGGTGACGGACATGACGCACCGGATGAACTACGTCACGGTGATCCCGGTGCTGGCCAACATGATCCCCGCACCCCTGGACCCCCGCCTGTCGAGCCGCGGCCTGGACGTCGGCTACCTGACGACGTCCCCAGGAACCCGCTACACGGCTTTCCACACCCCAGGCCCGAACGACGCAGGAGCGATCGCCTACGACGAGTCCACAAAGGACGTATTCGCGGCAACGGAAGCCGTGGACACGATCGCGTTGACCACGGTGATCATCCCGGCCTCGCTGCAGATCACGGTCCCGGTTCTGTTGGTGGTAGGCAACGACCCCCACTTCTGCGGCCCGTTGGCGAGCGACTGCTCAACCCCGGAGGCGCTACGCGCGTCGGAAGCCCCGTTCTTCGCCCCGGCAGCCCGCCTCCAGACATACATCCTGAACGGCTACGGCCACGCGATCAACTACGCCCCGAACGCGGGAACGTACTTCGCCCAGGTGACGAACTGGCTGAAGACCGTTTCGTAGCAAGGTCGCGATGGGCATAGTCACGACCGCGGACGTGGCCCGACGCTACGGCAAGATGGCCACACCGTTCTTCCAGCCTGGCGAGCTGCGCTTAGGTCCAGGGCGTCCTTCAGGATCCAGCGGAGCATTGGTCCAGCCTGCTACACCACTACCAAGACCTGACCTGACAGCCACAGCCGAACGACCACGAGAACGCAACCACACACAGGGGTCCGGGGGCGAGCCCCCGGGCGGGGTCTGGGGGTTGCACCCCCAGAGGACACAACGAAGAGAGCCCTATTCGCGCTTTCCGCGAACAGGGCTCTCCAGCGATCTCGTGGAGCTGAGGGGAATCGAACCCCTGACCTTCTCGATGCGAACGAGACGCGCTACCAACTGCGCTACAGCCCCTTGATCGTGCTCGTAGAGCTTAGCAGTGCCCTACGAGCACGACACGCGGGGGGTCACTCTCCGACGGCCCGGCGGTAAGGCCCGGTCCCGGGCTCGTCGAGCTCCTCGAACGCCGGGTCTTCGTCGTCCAGGTCGACGACGACCGCGCTGCGGCGGATGCGGGATGTCGGCGACGGGCGGCGTTCCACGATCTCGCGGCGGGCCGGTTCGACGACCTCCACGGCGGCGACGTCGTCGGCCTCGTCCTCCAGCTCGACGTCGTCGTCAACGGAAGCCGAAACCGACGGCCGGGGGCCGGGCTCCGACGGGCGGCGCGGGGCGCGGGTGCCGTTGTACCGCGCGAGGCGGCGCTGCCGGATCTCCTCCTCGATGCGCACCTGGCGGCGCAGGTAGACGAGGTACCCGACCAGCACGACGTCGGCGACGGCGTGGCCCCACCAGACGAGCGGGAACAGGAAGCCCGCGACGCCGGCGGTGATCACCGCGACGACGAGCAGGATGACGACGACGCGCTGCCGGAAGCTGTACTTCGCGCGGGCGGCCATCTCCGCCGCCTCGGGGTCGAAGCCGCCGCGGCCCGGCCGGTAGCCGGCCCGCTCGCGCTCGCGTTCGGCCCGCCGCTCGGCACGGCCCGGCGGTGGGAGCGGCTCGGGCTCTTCCTCGTCGAGGTCGTCGTCGAGTTCGAGCTCCGCCTCCAGCTCCGCGAGGTCGTCCTCGACCGAGGGCCGGGACTTCACCGGATTGGACTTGACGGGACTGTCGGACATGGCGAATTCCTCCCGGTCTTCGTTGCGTCCACCACCACTGCGCACGACCCTGGCCGCCAACGCGGAGTCAGCGGTCCTCGCGACCTGCTGCCGCCGGCGCGCGACCATGGGCACGAGTACGACGAGCCATGCCGCGGCGAGCGCGACGATGATCACGGAGCTGGGCATCCCCCGTCACCTCCCCCGAATCCTTCACCTGAAATCACGCTAGTCACAGGAGTAACAGATCGGGCGGAGGCTCGCCGGGTTCGATCACGGAAATGCCTCACCGGATTAGGTGAATCTCACAGCATGTGGTAACGCGCTCACAGCCCCGGATGGGTAATCACCCTCAGGCGTAGTCGGCACGCCCCGCCGCGACCAGCCGCGACACCAGCCCGGCGCCGGTCTCCTCGCGCGTGACGGCGAAGCAGTAGTGGTCCCGCCAAGCGCCGGCGACGTCGAGGTAGCGCTCGAACAGCCCCTCCTGCCGGTACCCCGCTTTGGTGAGAACCCGCAGGCTGGCGGCGTTCTCGGGGCGCACGGTGGCCTCCAGCCGGTGCAGCCCGGACGCGGCGAAGGCGTGGTCGGTGACCAGCGCGACGGCGGCCGTCGCGACCCCGCCGCGGACGATTTCGGACGAGACCCAGTAGCCGATCCACGCGGACCGCAGCGACGCCCGGACGACGTTACCGACAGTGATCTGACCGGCCAGACGACCGTCGAGGGTGATCGTGAACGGCAGGCACTGACCACGCCGTGCGAGCGACCGCAACGCCGCCCACTGCGACGGCCACGACCAGAAAGCGTTGCGTTCGGGCCACGGCCCGACGCCGGTCGGCTCCCACATCTCGAGGTGCGCCCGGTCCCGGAGCCGGATCCGGCTCCACTCGCCGGCGTCGCGCAGCCGCACCGGCCGGATCGCGACCTCCCCGGCGGGCACCCGCAGCGGGCCGAGCCGCGACGGCCAGCCCGGGTGCCGGCTTTCGACCGGGTAGGAGACGCCCGACACGGAGTTCATCAGGCCCGTTGCGCCAGGAAGGTGACCTGGACCTGCTCGCCCGCGGCGACCTCCGTCATCTCCTCCGGCACGTTGATGAGGCAGTTCGCTTCGGCCAGCGACGCGAGCAGGTGCGCCCCGGACTGGCCGAGCGGCTGGACCAGGTACTCGCCGTTGGCCTCGTCACGCAGGAGCTGCCCGCGCAGGAAGCCGCGCCGGCCTTCGGTCGAGGTGATCGGCGAAAGCAGCCGCGCGCCGACGATCCGCCGGTGCGGGTTGCGCGTACCGCGGGCTGCCCGGATGAGCGGCCGCACCAGCACCTCGAACACCACCAGCGCACTCATCGGGTTGCCCGGGAGCAGGAACGTCGGCACCGAGTCGGGCCCGAGCCGACCGAACCCCTGGACCGAGCCGGGGTGCATCGCGATGCGCGTCGCGTCGATCCGGCCGAGGTCGGACAGCGCCGAGTGGACCTCGTCGCCGGTGCTGCCCCCGGCACCGCCGGCGACGACCACGATCTCCGACATCAGCAGCCGGCCTTCGACGATCTCCCGCAGCCGCTTCGGCTCGCTCGACACGATGCCGACCCGGCTGACCTCGGCGCCCGCGTCCCGCGCGGCCGCGGCCAAGGCGTAGGAGTTGACGTCGTAGACCTGCCCGACCGACGGCGTCCGGTCGATGTCGACCAGCTCGTCGCCGACCGACACGATCGAGACCCGCGGCCGCGGGTAGACCAGCACCTTCGCCCGGCCGACCGCGGCGAGCAGGCCGACCTGCGCCGACCCGATCGTGTCGCCGCTGCGGACCGCGACGTCGCCGATCTGGACGTCCTCGCCGGCCCGCCGCACGTACCCCGCCGACGGCACCGAGCGGTGCACGGTGACCTTGGCCTGGTGCCCGTCGGTGTAGGCGAGCGGCACGACGGCGTCGGCCAGCGTCGGCAGCGGCGCGCCGGTGTCGACGCGCACCGCCTGGCCCGGCTGGAGCCGTCGCGGCTGGCGCGAGCCCGCCGCGATCTCCCCGACCACCGGCAGCTGCACCGGCTCCTGCCCGGCCGTGCGCACGTCGACGCTGCGCACCGCGTACCCGTCGACCGCCGCCTGGTCGAACCCGGGCAGCGCGTGCTCGGCGACCACCTCCTCGGCGCAGAGCAGTCCCTGGGCCTCGGAGATCGCCACCCGCACCGGGCGGGGCCGGACGGCGGCGTCCAGCGTCATCGCGATCTGCGACTCGACCGAGCGGAACTCGGCCTCCTCGTCCTCGGCCACTTCGGGCCGCGCCTCGTCGAGGGATTCCGTCATGGGCGATCTGTCCCGATCCGTTCCGTCAGCCACGCCCGTAAAGATGGACCGTACTCGGGCGTTTCAAGCGCGAAATCGACCGCGGCGCGCAGGAAACCACCCGGATTCCCCAGGTCGTGACGTCCGCCACGGTGCACGACGATGTGCACGGGGTGTCCTTCGGTGATCAGGAGCGCGACCGCGTCGGTCAGCTGGAGCTCGCCGCCGGAGCCCGGGGTGATGCGCTTCAGCGCGTCGAAGATCGCCCGGTCGAGCAGGTAGCGGCCGGCCGCGGCGAAGGTCGACGGCGCGTCCTCCGGCTTCGGCTTCTCGACCATGCCGTGCACCTGCTTGACGTCGTCCTCGCCGGTGTCGCTGACGTCGAAGACGCCGTACGGCGAGATCTCGGCCTTCGGGATGTCGAACGCGCAGAGCACGCTGCCGCCGTGCTTGGCCCGCACCTCGCTCATCCGCTCGAGCACGCCGGTGGGCAGCACGATGTCGTCCGGCAGCAGCACCGCGACGGCCTCGTCCTCGGGCGTCAGGTTCGGCTCGGCCTGCGCGACGGCGTGGCCGAGGCCGAGGGCCTGCTCCTGGATGGCGGTCTCGACGGCCAGCAGAGCGGGCCCGCGCCGGACCTTCGCCAGCAGCTCGGTCTTGCCCTTGGCCTCGAGGTTCGCCTCCAGCTCGGGCTGCTCCTCGAAGTACTTGACGACGGCTTCCTTGCCCGGCGAGGTCACGATGACCAGGCGTTCCGCGCCGGCGGCCGCGGCCTCGGCCGCGACCAGCTCGATCCCCGGCGTGTCCACCACGGGCAGGAGTTCCTTGGGCACGGCCTTCGTCGCCGGCAGGAAGCGTGTACCGAGCCCGGCGGCAGGCACGATGGCGGTTCTGAACGTCTTGGAGGTTGCGGCGCCCGTCATGGGCGCAAAGCCTAACGTGAGGCCATGCATGCGCTGGGCAATGAGCACCTGAGCAAGGCGGAGTGGCGTACCCGCCTCACGCGCGCGAGAGCGGAACAGCCCGCCGAATCGCACGCCCACGAGGCATCGGCGCTGGTCAGTGCGGTGTCGAAGGTCACAGCCACGACCGTGTGCGCGTACCTGCCGTTCGGCACCGAACCGGGCACAACGGCGCTCGTCGACGCGCTGGCCGCCGGCGGGGCGCGGGTCCTGCTGCCGGTGATCGCCCCGGCCCCCGGTCCACTGGACTGGGCGGAGTACACCGGCGCGGCCGATCTCGCGCCCGGCCGGCTGCGCGGCGTCCTCGAACCGAGCGGAAAACGCCTGGGTGCCGCCGCCGTGGGCGCGGCCGAGCTGGTCCTGGTGCCCGCGCTGGCCGTGGACCGCCAGGGTGTCCGCCTGGGCCGCGGCGCCGGGCACTACGATCGCTCGCTGGTGTTCGCCGCGGCCGGGGCGCGCCTGCTCGCCGTCGTCCGCGACGAAGAGCTGGTCGACCGGCTGCCCGGACAACCTCACGACGTGCGGATGAGCGGCGTCTTGACCCCGGGTCGAGGCGTGCTCGAGCTGCCGATGTGAGCAACGAGGAATTGCGTTCGGGGAATGCTTTCAAGCACAATCTAGTTGGCACTCTTGTCGGATGAGTGCCAGCAAAGGAGCCCTCAGTGCCTACGTACCAGTACGCCTGCAAAGAATGCGACCACCGGTTCGAAGCCGTGCAGTCGTTCTCGGACCCCAGCCTGACGGTCTGCCCGCAGTGCTCCGGCCCGCTCCGCAAGGTCTTCAGCTCGGTCGGCGTCGTCTTCAAGGGCAGCGGTTTCTACCGCACCGACTCGCGTGAAGCCAGCAAGTCGAGCACCACCTCGACCCCGGCGAAGAGCGAGGGCAAGAGCGAAGGCAAGTCCGAGTCGAAGCCGGAGACCAAGACGGAGTCGAAGCCCAAGTCCGACTCGGGCTCGGCATCCTCCTCCTCGGGTACGACAAAAACCGCCGCCGCGGCCTCCTGAGCCCGGAGTTATCCACAACACCCCGGTTGTCCACAGGGTGCGGGCGAGGCCCTTCCGGCGGCCCGTCCGCTGCTCCTAACGTCGATCTTGTGCGGCACGTGGCCGCACCCGATCCGACCGAGGAGCACCTGTGGACGTCTTGGCGAAGCTCCGCACACTCGATCTCACCCGGCTGCCGAGCCGGCGGACACGGCTGCTCCGCCGCTGGCTCGCCGTCGGCCTGCTGCTGACCGGGACCCTGCTCGTCGCGCATCCTGGCTCCGCGCGGGGCGCACCGACGACCCCGACCGTCGTCGCGGCGCGCGATCTCCCGTCCGGCGCCACGCTCCGCGCCGCCGACGTCCGGCTGGCCGATTTCCCCGGCGAGACACGCCCTTCCGGGGCCCTGAGCACCCTCGACGTCGCCGCCGGGCGGCTGCTGTCGGGCGCCGTCCGCGCCGGTGAACCCCTGACCGACGTCCGGCTGGCGATCACCATCCCCGCTTCGGGTGATCCCGCGACGGCGACCGTGCCGGTCCGGCTCGCCGACGCGGCCGTGGCCGAACTGCTGCGCCCCGGACAGCGCGTCGACGTCGTGGCCGCGCCGGGCGGGTCCGCGTCCGTGCTGGCCAGTGGGGCCACGGTGGTGACGATCTCGTCACCGGAAGCCGGCTCGGCGCGTCCGCTCGCCGGACCGGCCAAGGGACCGCTTGTGCTGCTTCGGCTTCCGGAAGAAGTCGCGACGAGGGTGGCGGCGATTTCACTGGACCGTCCGGTAACGGTTACTCTCCGCTAGCCCGCGTCCGCCGAGACGGGCGACGGCATCCCCCGGCAGGCTTCGGGGCGGTGGAGCACCGTCCCCGTTCGTGAGGAGAACCAGTGCTCAAGGGTTTCAAGGACTTCCTGATGCGCGGCAACGTCGTCGACCTCGCCGTCGCGGTGGTCATCGGCTCGGCGTTCACGGCCATCGTCACGGCGTTCACCACCGGCCTCGTCAAGCCGCTGATCAACACGATCGGCGGCACGGACGCCGCCAAGGGCCTCGGCTACCAGATCTTCGACAACAACCCCGGCACGTTCCTGGACTTCGGCAACGTGATCAACGCGGCGATCAACTTCGTGCTGGTCGCGGCGGTCGTCTACTTCGTGATCGTGCTGCCGGTGAAGCACGTGCAGGAGCGCCGCAAGCGCGGCCAGGAGCCGGGCCCCTCGGAGCCGACCGACGTCGAGCTGCTCATCGAGATCCGCGACCTGCTGCGGGCTCAGGCCCAGCGCGACGGCGGCCGCGGCTGAGGTCAGCGGTCGTGGTGCGGCGGCCGGTTCTCCCGGTACCAGTCGTCCGGGAGGCCGGTGCGCCGGTCCGGGTCGCGCTCGTCGGAGGTCGTCTCGGGCAGGACGTCCCCGAAGATCTCGTCGACCCGGCGGCGCTGCGCGCTGCCGGCCTGGTGGTCGCGTTCTTTGCCCGGCATGGCCCCAGTGTCCCACGACGCGTTCATTGACAACTCCAGAGCGAAGGAACGCTCTCGTCCGGGCGGTGCCCGGCGCGCGCTGTGGATCCGCAGCGCGCGACCGGGCATCACACCTCTTCGAGGCCCGAAAGCTCGTCGATCACGTGCGGCACGAGCGAGGTCAGGGTCGCCATCCCGTCCCGCACCGCGGAGCGCGAGCCGGCGAGGTTGACCACCAGGGTGCTGCCGGACACGCCCGCGAGCCCTCGCGAGATCCCGGCGTCGACGGCGCCGGCGGCCAGGCCGGACGCGCGGATCGCCTCGCTGATGCCCGGGATGGGCCGGTCGAGCACGCCGGCGGTGGCGTCGGGGGTGTTGTCACGCGGCAGCACACCGGTGCCGCCGACGGTGATCACCAGGTCGGCACCGCCGATCACGGCGGTGTTGAGCGCATTGCGGATACCCACGGACTCGGCCTCGACGACGACCACGCCGTCGACGATGAAGCCCGCTTCTTCGAGCAGCTCGGTCACCAGGGGCCCCGTGCCGTCCTCGTGCTCGCCGTGCGCCACGCGATCGTCCACGATGACCACGAGGGCCCGGCCCAGCCGTTGTGCACTCCGTTCCATGGCGCCCACCGTAGTCGGTTTCGGCGGCCCACTGCCGGGAGGTGCCCGGCGAGTTCTGACGATTCCGTGACGTGACCGCGCTCGTCGTGACGGCGCCCGGCGCGAGCACCTAGCGTGTCCGTTATGCGCGTACTGGTCACCGGCGGAGCCGGGTTCATCGGGTCACACATCGCCGATCAGCTGGCCGATGCGGGCGACGACGTCGTGGTGCTCGACAACCTGCTCGCCACGGCCCACGGCTCCCGCACGCCACCGGCGTACACCGGCAGGCACCGGTTCCTGCGCGGCGACGTGACCGACGCCGAGATCGTCGCCGAACTGCTGGACGGCGTCGACGCGGTGTGCCACCAAGCGGCCGTCGTCGGGCACGGGATCGACCCGTCGGACGCGCCGTCGTACGCCCTGCACAACGACTACGGCACGGCGGTGCTGCTGGCCGGGATGCACGCGGCCGGCGTGCGGAAACTGGTGCTCGCGTCGTCGATGGTCGTCTACGGCGAAGGCCGGTACTCGTGCACCGACCACGGTGTCGTGCCGCCGTCGCCGCGCCGGGTGTCCGATGTGGACGCAGGCCGGTTCGAGCCGCGCTGCCCGGTCTGCGGCACCGAACTGGCCTGGCAGCTGGTGCCCGAAGACGCCCCGCTGAACCCTCGCAGCACGTACGCGGCGACAAAACTGGCGCAGGAACACCTGGCCGGCGCGTGGGCCCGACAGACCGGCGGCAGCGTCTGGGCGATGCGCTACCACAACGTCTACGGCCCGCGGATGCCCCAGAACACCCCGTACGCCGGCGTCGCGTCCCTGTTCCGCTCGGCGCTGGTCCGCGGCGAAGCCCCGCTGGTGCTGGAGGACGGCCGTCAGCAGCGCGACTTCGTGCACGTCCACGACGTCGCGCGGGCCAACGTGCTCGCCCTCCACACGCCCGGACCGGCGGGCGACAGCACCCCGGTCAACGTCTGCTCCGGCACCCCGCACACCGTCGGCGAGCTGGCCGGGGAGCTGGCACGGGCGTGCGACGGCCCGGCGCCGCGGGTCGTCGGCGGGGCCCGGGCTGCGGACGTCCGGCACGTCGTCGCCGACCCCGCGCGGGCCCGGGAGCTGCTCGGGTTCACCGCGGAAGTCGGCTTCGCGACCGGGATCGACGGCTTCGCGACGGCGGAACTGCGGGACCCGGTTTCGGTCTGACGGGAATGGCTCGGCGGCCGTCGCACTTGTTCCGGTCATGCACCGGATCACCGTGGGCGACTACACGATCGAAGCGCTGACCGACGGCCTGTGCCGGATCCCGATCCCGTTCTTCCCCGGACTGGACCCGGTCGAGCACCCCGAGGTCCTCGACCCGGACGGCACCGTGCACGTGCCGATCGGCGCGTTCCTGGTCCGCGGCCAGGGCCGCACGATCCTGGTCGACACCGGGTTCGGCCCGCGCGAGACCGGCTTCCCGCACGGCGTCACGCCGGCCACGGGCGACCCGGCGCCGCCGATGGGCGAAGGCGGCGACCTCCTGGCCGCGCTGGCCAAGGCGGGCACGGCACCCGAGGACGTCGACACGGTGTTCGTCACGCACCTGCACTCGGACCACGTGGGCTGGCTGGCGCCGGAGGGCACGCCTGCGTTCGCCCGCGCCCGGGTCGTCCACGGCGCAGCGGACTGGCACCCGATGGTCGAACGGCTCGGTCACGACGACTGGAGCCGCGTCGGGCTGGAGGCGGTGCGCACGGCCGGGAGCATCGAGGCGATCCACGGCGAAGCCGTCCCGCTGGCTCCCGGCGTCACCGCACGCCACGCGCCGGGCCACACCCCCGGGCACTACGTCCTCGACGTCGAGGCGGACGACGAGCGGCTGATCCTGCTCGGCGACGTCATCCACGCACCGGTGCAGCTGCGCGACGACCGGATCCACTTCATCGCCGACCACGACCCGACCGAGGTGGCCCGCACCCGTCAGCGCTGGCTGGACGAGGCGGAGCGCACATCGGCGGTGATCGCCCCGGCCCACTTCCCCGGCCTGGAGTTCCTCCGCCTCGGCCCGGGCCGGACCCCGGTCGCCGTCTAGGGCTTCGTTGCGCAGGGCCACGTAGTCGCGCACGGCCGTCTCCACCGCGCCGGGAGCCGGCACAGCGCCCGGGTCACGACCAGTCGACGATCGCGCCGAGCACGTTGATCGACTGGAACTTCATCGACTTCATGGCGAGCGAGTTCCCCAGGGCAGCCGGCCGCTCTCGCCGCGCGTCCCGGCGCCGAACCCGGTCCACTGCTCCAAGAATGCGCAGAGTGCGACCCCGGGCAACGCCCTCTTCATGGTTCCTCCCTGGTCAGAGTGATCCAGCCTCTGACGGGAAGGTGACCGGCCGCGGCGGCCGGGACTCGGATCAGCCGGCGGTCCCACCGATGTGGGTGTCACCCATCTCTACGACATCGCCAGCGGCAGGCGGACTTCGAACCGGCAGCCCGGGCCGTGGTTGTGCACGCCGATCTTCCCCCGGTGCGCCTCGACCAGGCCCTTGGCGATGGCCAGGCCGAGGCCGCCGCCGGTGGTCGTCCCGCTGCGCTCGGGCGTGCGGGCCTGCGTGCCGCGGAAGGCGACGTCGAAGACGCGGCCGATCTCGTCGTCCGGGATGCCGCCGCAGGAGTCGTCGACGGCGAGCAGGGCCTCGTCGCCGTCGACGCCGATCTGCACCGCGACCGTCCCGTCCGGCGGGGTGTGGCGGATCGCGTTGGACACCAGGTTCCGCACGATCCGGGCCAGTTCCGGGTCGCTGCCGGAGACGATCGGCCAGGACTCGGCATTGGCGAGTACGCGCACCCGCTTCCGCTCGGCGACCGGGCTCTGGGCGGCGACGGCGTCGCTGACGACGTCGCGCAGCGGCACCGCGGACATGGTGAGCTCTAGGGCGCCCGCGGTGATCCGCGAAAGCTCGAACAGGTCGCCGACCATCCCGGACAGCCGGGTGGTCTCCCCGCTGATCCGCTGGGCGTAGTCGGCGACCTCGTCGCGTTCGGAGACGACGCCGTCGGCCAGCGCCTCCGCCATCGCCTGGATGCCGGCCAGCGGGCTGCGCAGGTCGTGGCTGATCCAGGCGACCAGCTCGCGCCGCGACGCCTCGGCCGCGCGCTCCCGGTTCCGCGCCTCGCGCTCCCACACACTGCGGCGGGCGATGGCCCGGCCGAGGATGATCGCGGCGGGCACGGTGATCACCGCGACGAGCAGGCAGACCAGCAGCATCGTGGTCAGCGCCGGGGTGAACATGAACCCGCTGACGCCCAGCACGCCGACGAGCGTCGAGAGCACCGGGATCAGCACCAGCACGGTCAGCGTGGTGGCCAGGGAACCGCGGCGCAGCACGTAGAGCACCACGCCGCCCAGCACGGCCACGGGAAGGGCGAACAGCAACGCCAGCGGCAGGATGTGCCAGAGGTGCGCCAGAATCTCGCCGAAGGACTCTCCGGGTTCGATCACGGTTGCTCCCGGTCGTAGCGGTAGCCGACGCCCCAGACGGTCGCGACCCGGGTCGGCTTGGCCGGTTCGCGCTCGATCTTCTCGCGCAACCGTCGCACGTGGACGGTCACCGTCGACTGGTCGCCGAAGTCCCAGCCCCAGACCTTCTCCAGCAGGTCCGCCCGCGAGTAGGCGACACCGGCGTGGCCGAGGAAGAACGCCAGCAGGTCGAACTCCCGGGTGGTGAGCGGGAGTTCGCGGCCGCCGAGGGTCGCGGTGCGGGCGGTCATCTGCAGCCGCAGGTCGCCGTCGACGAGTTCCGCGGCCGCCGGTTCCGGGCGGGGCATCCGCGCGCGGCGCAGCACGGAGGCCACGCGCAAGGCGAGTTCCTTGGGGCTGAAGGGTTTCGTCACGTAGTCGTCGGCGCCGAGCTGGAGCCCGGCGATCCGGTTCTCCTCCTCGCCGAGCGCGGTGAGCATGACGATCGGCACCTGGCTGACCTGGCGCAGCCGCTTGCACACCTCCAGGCCGTTGATCCCCGGCATCATGACGTCGAGGACGACCAGGTCGGGCTCGTGGGCGGCGAACTTCGCCAGCCCCTCGGCGCCGTCGCCGGCCATGTCGACGGTGAACCCGGCCACCTCGAGGTAGCGGCGCACGACGTCGCGCACGGTCTCGTCGTCGTCGACCACGAGCACGCGCCCGGCCAGATCGCCTGTCATGTCTTCACCAGCCCGTCAGCAGCAGATGGTTGACCGCCAGCGCCGTCGCGGCCTGCGCGGCCAGCCACCACCGGCGCCCCGGCCGTGGCAGCAGAGCCGTCATCGGCAGCAGCCACGCCCCGAACGGTAGCCAGATCCGTTCGGTCTCCGCTTTCGACAGGCCCGAAACGTCGGCGAAGATGATCGCGAGCAGGGCGGCGATGCCGAGGAGGAGCACCGGTTCGGCCCACACCGCGCGGCGGGGGCGGGGCAGGAACGCCTCGGTCAGGCCACGCCGGAGGGCGGCCACGACCGCGGGGCCGAGCGCCACCGCGACCGCGGCCAGGTCCGCCCACACCCAGTAGGAGTACGGCCGGACCAGGGCCACTCCCTGGTAGTAGCGCTCGACGACCAGGTGATAGCCGTCGAGCCACCAGAAACCCGCCCAGGCGAAGAGGGCGACGACAGCCAGCGCCGCCACGATCGCCAGTGCCGCCGCCCGCCACTGCCGTCCGAGCACGGCCACGGCCAGCGCGACCACGCCCAGCAGCACCAGTCCGTAGGACAGAAAGATGCCGAAGCCCAGCAGCCCGCCCGCGGCCAGCCCGGCGGGGACGGCGTACCGGCGGCCGTGGGCGAACCCGTTCGCGGACAGCGCCAGCAACGCCAGGCCGGTCGCCGTCACCCCGGCGAACAGGCCGTCCGCCGACACGCCGATCCACACCGCACCGGGGGTGAGCACGGCGAAGGGCAGCACCGAGCGAGCCGCTTCCGGCCGGCCGAGCAAGGCGACCGTGGCGGGCACGGCCACCGCCACCAGGCTGCCGACGAGCACGACGGCCGTCGCCGCCCACGCGCCGCCGTGCAGGCCGAGCCGGTCCAGCCAGACGAAGACCAGCGTCGCGCCCGGCGGGTGCCCGGACACGTGAGTGGTCCAGGAGTTCGGCTGGAAGTCGAGGATGCGGGAGGAGAACTCGCGCATCATCCGCGGGATGTCGGTGATCCCGGGTACCTCGTGCAGGTACTCCTGGGGAATGGTGAGGTGCCCGGCGAACCCGCGCGCCCAGCCGTCGACCAAGGTCAGCGAAAAGATCCAGGCGAGCGACGCGAAGTAGCCGGCGACGAGGGCGCGGCGCCACGGCAGGCGAGTGGCCAGGACCGGGCCGTAAAGCACCACCGCTGCGGCGATGAGCACCGCGAACACCGACCCGGGGCCGACGTGCGGCAGCCAGTCGGCGAACAGCGGCGGCGCGCTGACGAAGATGACCACACCGGAGTTCGGCCGGTTGTAGTAGAGGCCGGCCGCGGCGGCCGCAGCTACGAGCACCACGGCCGCCGCGACGGCGAGGAGATCGGCCCGGCGGGCGCGGCGCGCGGGTCGATCGGGTGGCAGGTCTTCGGGTTCGCGGGCAGACGGCTCGGCAAGCCCGGCTGCCGACTTCGGCTCGCTCATCGCCGTCCACCTTAGGGCCCTGTGCCGGGATCCGCGGTCCGGCGACGGCAGCCGTAACGAGCCGGTAAGAACTCGTCACCCGATCGGTCAATGTCATGATTCAGTAAGCACTGCAACGGTTTCCCACCGTCCACGATAGACCTACCGTCAGCGGCGTGACTGACTTGGAAGTGGACGTGGTCCTTCCCTGCCTCGACGAGGCGGGCGCCCTGCCCGGTGTGCTCGGCGGACTGCCGCCGGGCTACCGCGCGATCGTGGTCGACAACGGCTCGGCCGACGGCTCACCCGAAGTGGCCGCCGCGCTCGGCGCGAAGGTGGTCCACGAGCCGCGTCGCGGGTACGGCGCGGCCGTGCACACCGGCTTGGAAGCCGCCACCGCGGACATCGTGTGCTTCGCCGACGCCGACGGCTCCCTGGACCTCGCCGACCTGCCGCGGCTGGTGGCGGCGGTCGTGGCCGGCGCCGACCTGGCCGTCGGACGCCGGGTGCCGACCGGGCCCGGGGTGTGGCCGTGGCACGCGCGGGCGGGCAACGTCGTGCTGTCGCTGTTGCTGCGCACCCGTGGGCTGCCGGTGCGGGACATCGCGCCGTTGCGCGCCGCGGACCGGCAAGCGCTGCTCGGCCTCGGCATCACGGATCGCGCGTTCGGCTATCCCCTCGAGCTGCTGATCAGGGCGCAGCGCGCCGGGTGGCGGGTCCGCGAGTTCGACGTCCGGTACGGCGAGCGGGCGAAGGGCACGAAGTCGAAGGTGTCCGGCTCGGTGCGGGGCACGCTGCGTGCGGTCCGCGACTTCGGGCGGGTGCTGGCGCGATGAAGGCCGAATTCGTGCTGCTGGTCGTGGCCAAGGCGCCGGTGCCGGGGTTCGCCAAGACCCGGCTCTGCCCGCCCGCGACACCGGCCCAGGCGGCGGAGATCGCCGCGTCCGCGTTGCTCGACACCCTTGACGCGGCCTGCGCGGTACCCGGCGCCGCGCCGGTCGTCGCGATGACCGGCGACCTCGACGCCGCCGCCCGGGGCGCCGAAATCGGGGTCGCGCTGCGCCGCGCGACCGTGATCCCGCAGCGTGGCTGGGACTTCGGCGCCCGGCTGGCGAACGCCCACGCCGACGCCGCCGCGGTGCACGCCGGCCTCCCGATCCTGCAGATCGGCATGGACACCCCGCAGGTCACGCCGGATTCGCTGGCCGCGACGATCGCCCCGGTCCTGCAAGACGGCCGTGACTGCGTGCTCGGCCCGGCCGCGGACGGCGGCTGGTGGGCCCTCGGCCTCACCGACCCGCGGCGGGCGCAGGCCCTCGCGGGCGTCCCGATGTCCCGCGACGACACCGGCGAACGCACGCTGCGTGCCCTCATCACGTGCGGGCTGGAGCCGTGGCAGGCGGCCGAACTGTCCGATGTGGACACGATGACCGACGCTCGCCGAGTGGCGCTCGAATGCCCGGACAGCCGGTTCGCCCGCGCCGTCGCGGCCGTTGATCGGGCGGCCGCCTGATGACGGCGCCGGCGAGCACCGGAAGCGAGTTCGACCGCGGCCTGCTCGGCCACCGCTGCTGGCTCGAGCTGCCCAGCGGCGAACAGATCGAGTTGCCGGTCGAGCGTTGGGCCCAGGCGTCCGACGGCGACGAGGTGCTGCTCGACGCCTGCACCGGCCCGACCCTCGACATCGGCTGCGGCCCGGGTCGGCTGACCGCCGCGTTGGCCGAACGCGGCATCGTCGCGCTGGGCGTGGACAGCTCACGCACAGCCGTCCGCCTGACCCGGCGTCGCGGCGGGAGTGCGTTGCACCGCAACGTCTTCGACCACGTGCCCGGCGAAGGCCGCTGGCGGCACGTCCTGCTGGCCGACGGCAACATCGGCATCGGCGGCGACCCCGCGGTGCTGCTGCGTCGTGCGGCCGAACTGATCGCCGATGACGGCGATGTCCTGGTGGAACTGGACCCACCCGGCGGCGGCCTGCGGCACGAGCGCGTCCGGCTGCGGCCCGGCCACGCCGACGTCGCGTGGTTCACCTGGGCCTGGGTCGGCGCGGACGCCATCGCCGAGGTCGCGAACCGGGCCGGGCTGCACGTCCACCGCACCACCCGGCACGGCCACCGCTGGTTCGCCCGGTTGGAGAAGCCGTGAAGCCCAAACGCACGCCCCTCGCGGTGCGCGCCCGCGAAGCCCGGGCCCGGCTGAACGACCGCGTCGACCAGCTGCCGATCCCCAAGGAAGAACAGTTCGAGGCGGCGGCGCACCACGAGCGCGTGACGTCGAAGATCGGGCTGGCGCTCGCGGTCACGTTCACGACCTGCTTCGTGACGGGCCTGATCAGCCACTTCATCCAGCACCCGCCGGAGTGGTTCTTCTGGCCGAGCCGCCCGGTCGGGCTCTACCGGGTCACGCAGGGGCTGCACGTGATCTCCGGCGTGGCGTCGATTCCCCTGCTGCTGGCGAAACTGTGGAGCGTCTACCCGAAGCTGTTCGGCCGGCCGCTGGTCCGCTCGCTGCCGCACGCTCTCGAACGTCTCTCGATCCTGGTGCTGTCGGGTTCGGCGTTCTTCGAGCTGACGACCGGCCTGCTGAACGTCGCGCAGAACTACCCGTGGGGGTTCTACTTCCCGCAGGTCCACTACGCGGTCGCGTGGCTGGCGATCGGGTCGATCCTGGTGCACGTCGCGGTCAAGCTGCCGGTCATCCGCCGCGCGCTGAGCCGGTTCAACTCGGAAATCGAGGAAACGCCGGCCGTCGGACTGTCGCGGCGCGGCTTCCTCCGCACCACGGGACTGGCGACCGGCGTCGCGGTGGTCGCCACCGCCGGGGCCACGGTTCCCTTCCTGCGCGGCGTTTCCGGCCTCGCCTGGAAGACGGGCAAGGGCACGCAGGGCCTGCCGGTGAACCGCACGGCCGTGGCCGCGGGCGTCACGCAGACGGCGCAGGCGGCGGTCTGGCGGCTCTCGGTGGTGACCCCGCGCGGCACCACGAAGTTCTCGCTCGACGAGCTGCGCGCCCTGCCGCAGACGACGGCCGAGCTGCCGATCGCGTGCGTCGAGGGCTGGAGCCAGTCGGCGACCTGGCGCGGGATTTCCCTGCCGACGCTGCTGAAGGCCACCGGGTCACAACCGGGCACGGCGGTGCGAGTGTCCTCTTTGGAGCGTGCCGGGCTGTACGGCGTCAGCGTGCTCCCGGGCGAGCACACGGCCGACGACCTGACACTGCTCGCGCTGGAGCTCAACGGCGACGTCCTCGACCTCGACCACGGCTTCCCGTGCCGGATCATCGCGCCGAACCGGCCCGGGGTGCTGCAGACGAAGTGGGTCACAAAACTGGAGGCCCTGTGAAGAGCGCGCGTGTACTCCTCGCCTTACCGGGCCTCGCGGCCCTGGTGTGGGGTGTGGTCCTGTTCGCCGACTACGCGCTGCCGTTGCGCCCGGACGTCTTCGGCACGATCGGCTGGCTCGTGGGCGGCCCGATCCTCAACGACGCCGTCATCGCCCCACTGACGGCGATCCTCGGCCTCACCTTGGCCCGCGTCCTCCCGCAACCCTGGAAGACCCCGGTGGTCACCGGCACCGTCCTCACGGGCGTCCTGCTGATCCTGGCGTTCCCGCTGCTCTGGCGTCCCTACGGCACCGCGCCCATGCCCGGCCTCCACGACGGCAACCCAGCGCTAGGCCTCACCTTGACCCTGGCCGCGGTCTGGCTGGCGGTAGTCCTGACGGCCCTACGCCACCGCCTGACACCCCACCGCAAACGCCCCACCCGCCCACAAACTCGCCGCACCTAACCGACCCTCCAGGCACGCAACCCGACCTCCCAGGTACGCAAGCCGACCCTCCAGGTACGCGTGTCGTCCACCCAGGTACGCGTGTCGTCCCTCCAGACACGCGTGATGCCCTTCCAATCACGTGTGTCGACCCTCCAATCACGCGTGATGCCTCCCTGATCACGCGCGATGCCCAGCCAGACACGCGAACAGCCCGTCCGCAAGCCCCCACAAATACGGCCACGCGCGACCGGCATCGAAATCCGGTCGCGCGTGGCCTTGTGGGTCCGGCCCCGAAAGCTACGGGGGTCGAGCCAAGTTGGTCTCGGCCGCGCCAGGGCGGCCGAGCGTCTGGAATGGATCAGTTGGGGGTGACGGGCTGCCCGCCGAGGGTCACCTCGACCGTGCGGCCACCCTGGAGGGTGAACGTCGCCTTCTCGTCCGGCGCCCGGGTGCGGATCGCGGCGACGAGCGTGTCGGACGAGTCGATGTTCCGGTCGTCGATCTTCGTCACGATGTCGCCGGACTTCAGGCCGGCCTTCTCCGCCGGGCTGCCCGCCGTGATGGCGCCGAGCTCGGCGCCGCCCTGCGGGGCGTCCTTGACCTGCGCGCCGATGTAGGTCTGCACGGCCTGGCCGGTCTTGATGATCGTGTCCGCCGTGCGGCGGGCCTGGTCGATCGGGATGGCGAAGCCGATGCCGACGTTGCCGCCCTCGGACGCGCCCTGGCCCTGCCCCTGGCCACCCTGCGCGGACTGCGGGCTGTAGATCGCCGAGTTGATGCCGATGACCTGGCCGGACATGTTGGCCAGCGGACCGCCCGAGTTGCCCGGGTTGATCGCCGCGTCGGTCTGGACGGCGTCCATCACCGTGGTCTGGTCACCGGTGCTGCCGCCCGCCCGCACCGGCCGGTGCAGCGAGCTGACGATGCCCGAGGTGACCGTGCCGGCCAGCTCGAACGGCGAGCCGATGGCGACGACGGACTGGCCGACACGCAGGTCGTCGGACCGGCCGATCTCGACCGGGGTCAGGTTGCCGACGCCGTCGACCTTGACCACCGCGATGTCCGTGGTCGGGTCGCGGCCGACGACCTTGGCGGCAGCCTTCCGGCCGTCCTGGAACACGGCCTGGATCTGCCCGCCGCCCGCGGCGACCTCGACGACGTGGTTGTTGGTCAGGATGTAGCCGTCGGTGCTGATGACGAACCCGGAGCCCTCGCCGGCCCCCTGCTGCCCGCTCACCTGCAGCTCGACGACGCTCGGCGACAGCTTCTGCGCGACGGACTCGACCGAGCCTGCGGGCGCGTTGCCGGTCTGCTGGGCCGGCTTCGGCGCGTCGAGCGCGTTGCTCGACGGGCCCGACGTCCCGCCCGTCAGGTACCCGACCGTGCCGCCGGCGATGCCGCCGACCAGCAGCGCGACCAGCGCGACGCCGGCGAGCAGCTTGCCGCCGGAACGCTTCTGCTTCGGCGGCGGGGCGGCGGGCGCGTTGTAGATCGACGTGCCGGGCGGCCCGTACGTGTTCGGCGGCGGGTAGACGCTCTGCTGGGGGTGACCCTGCGGCGGCGTCTGCGCACTCGGCGCGGACCAGGGGTTCGCGCTCTGCGCCCCGTAGGACGGGTCGGCCCCCGTGACCGCGTGGTAGGACGGCTCGGCCGGCGCCGCGTAGTGCGGTGTGCCCCCGGACGGAGTCGCCGTGCCCGGGTCGCCGTAGGGGCTGCCGGACGCGCTCTGCTCGCCGTACGGACTGGCGGGCGCGCTCTGCTCGCCGTAAGGACTCCCGGCCCAACCGCCCTGAGCGGCATCCTGCCCGGAGCCGGGCTGGGCGTCCGCGGAAGGCCGCGGGGTCGCGGGGTCGTGCGCGGTGGGGTCGTTCTCGGTCATGTCATCACCTTGCGGGACGGTCCTGAGAGGTTCCTGAGCCGAACCTGTGCATCGGAGATGAGTATGGCCGGGTCACCCCGCCGCGCGGAGCCGTTCCGCGATTTGCTCCGGTGTCGCGTCGTTCACCCAGACCGCCATGCCCGATTCGGACCCCGCCAGGTACTTCAGCTTGTCCTTCGCGCGCAACACGGAGAACAGCTCCAGGTGGAGCCAGCCGAGCTCGCGGTCCTGGCGCACCGGCGCCTGGTGCCACGCCGCGATGTAGGGCAACGGCCGGTCGTACAGGGCGTCACAGCGGCGCAGGACGTCCAGGTAGACGTCGGCGAAGTCGTCGCGCTCGGCGTCGGTCAGCGCGGGGATGTCCGGAACCTGCCGGTGCGGCACGATCTGCACCTGGACCGGCCAGCGGGCCGCCGGCGGCACGAACGCCGTCCAGTGCTCACCGGACGCCACGACGCGCGCGCCGGACTTGCGTTCGGCCGCCAGGACGTCACCGAGCACCGGGCGCCCGTGTTCGGCCTGGTAGGCGCGGGCGACGTCGAGCATGCGCGCGGTCCGGGGCGTGACGAACGGGTAGCCGTAGATCTGCCCGTGCGGGTGGGACAGCGTGACGCCGATCTCCTCACCGCGGTTCTCGAACGGGAAGACCTGCTCCACACCGGGCACTTCGGACAGTCCGGCGGTCCGGTCGGCCCAGGCGTCCACCACGGCCCGCACCTGCTTCGGTGTC
Source organism: Amycolatopsis sp. NBC_01286 (assembly GCF_035982555.1). Lineage (NCBI taxonomy): Bacteria > Bacillati > Actinomycetota > Actinomycetes > Pseudonocardiales > Pseudonocardiaceae > Amycolatopsis > Amycolatopsis sp. NBC_01286. The sequence goes on along the minus strand of NZ_CP108428.1, from coordinate 3,531,228 downwards.
AGACCGGCGAAGGAACCGTCGTGGTTGCTGGTGAAGCAGACGACCTCGCAGCGACCGCGCCCCGGCTTGACCGGCACCAGCCCGAGACCGTCCACAGTGGTCGGTTCGCCGGTCACATCCTCGGCGAAGGACGGAAAGCGGTTCTCGAACACGACGACGTCGTAGTCGCTTTCCGGGATCTCACTGGGTTTTCCGGGCTTGCTCGGACACAGTGGACAGAGGTCGGCGGGCGGCTTGTACGTCCGCGTCTGCCGGTGCGCGGCCATCGCGACCCACTCGTGGGTCAGCGGGTCGAGCCGGATCTCCGACGCGGCCGAAACCGGCGGCAGGTCGCGGGTGTCCTCGGCGACGCGCTCGGGCGCGCCGGGCTGGTCGAAGTAGATGATCTCCCGGCCATCGGCCAGGCGCCGTGACGTGCGCTTCACGCTTCTTCAGCCTCGACTGTCTCCGCCGTCTCGGCGATCATGAGTTCCCCTGCCCTTTCGGCGAGTATTTCCTTGGCTTCGGCGGAAATCCCGTCGTCGGTGACGACGACGTCGGCCTCGTCCAGGTCGGCGATCGTCGAGATGCCGACGGTGCCCCACTTGGTGTGGTCGGCGAGCACGACCAGCTTGCGCCCGGCCTCGACCAGCGCGCGGTCGGTCTCGCTCTCGGTCAGGTTCGGCGTCGTGAACCCCGGCCCGTCGGACATCCCGTGCACCCCGAGGAAGACGACGTCGAGGTGCAGCGACCGCAGGCTGTGCACGGCGACCGGCCCGACCAGCGCGTCCGACGGCGTCCGCACGCCGCCGGTGAGCACGACGGTGCGGTCCGGCTGCGTCGACCCGCGCAGGACGTCCGCGACCTGGATCGAGTTGGTCACGATGGTGAGCCCGGAGATCGCGTCGAGCGCCCGCGCGAGCGTCCACGTGGTGGTGCCGGCGGAGATGCCGATCGCGGTGCCCGGCCGGACGAGGTTCGCCGCGAGCTCGGCGATCGCTTCCTTCTGCGCGCGCTGGCGGACGGACTTGGCCTCGAAACCGGGTTCGTCGGTGCTCTTGCCGACGATCGACGTGGCACCGCCGTAAACCTTCTCGACGAGCCCGCGCCCGGCGAGGACGTCCAGGTCGCGGCGCACCGTCATGTCGGACACGCCCAGCCTGGTCACGAGGTCACTGACCCGGACCGCGCCGGTCCGGCGTGCCTCTTCCAGGATCACCGCCTGTCGCTGACGCGCCAGCACCGTTCACTCCGTCCCGAGTCGGCTCCCCAACCACACAAAATCCTACACGATTCAACACGGTATCCGCTGAGGCGATCGGGGTGAACTTTGAAACACCAGGTCACAGGCCGGGAACCACAAGGGGCAGCAGAACACCCCAGCCGAACAACACCACCACCGGCGACACGAGCGCAACCCGCCGGCAGCGCGTCGGAGGTGACCAGCGCGGCCAGCCAACCTCGGGGGGACGCTGGCCACGCCCATGACCGCCCAGGCGAGCAGGACGGCGGCCAGCAGCACGAGCGGAACCAGTACGAACGGAAGGAGAACGCAGCTGCCTCCGGTGCACCAGCCGGTCGTCGGCACCTGCGTCACGGTCACCGCCGCGACCACGCCGGCTCCCCCGGCGGCCAGGCATCGACGCAGCAGCATGCGCCGATCCTGGCCGGACACCACGGCGGCCGTCCCGGGAGTTACGCGACTGCGACCTCAGCCGGGTGCGCCCGGCAGCCGGATCGTCATCAGCGCGCCGCCCTCCGGCGCCCGCGCGGCGTAGACCGCCCCGCCGTGGCGCTCGGCCGCGTGCTTGACGATCGCGAGGCCGAGTCCGGAACCGGGCAGCGTCCGCGCCTCCGACGAGCGGTAGAAGCGGTCGAACACCTTCGGCAGGTCCTCCTCGGCGATGCCCGGGCCGGCGTCCGCCACCTCGACCACCGCCGTGCCGTCGCCGAGCGGGTAGAGCCGCACCCAGACCGTCGCGTCCGGCGGCGAGAACTTCACCGCGTTGTCCAGCAGGTTCAGGATGGCGCGTTCGATCGAGCTGTTGTCCCCGGTGAGCACCCACGGCTGCAGCGAGACGTCGAAGTTGATCTCGCCCGCGCGGCGCCGCGCCCGGTCCAGCGCCCGCTCGACGACGTCCAGCAGCTCGACGCGCTCGAAGCGTTCGCGCGGCTCGTCCTGGCGGGCGAGCTCGACGAGGTCGCCGATGAGCTGGGTCAGCTCGTCGAGCTGGCCGCTGATGTCCGCGACGATGTCGACGCGGTCGGCGTCCGGCAGCGGCGGCGCGCCCGGCTTGCTCGCGGCGAGCAGCAGCTCGAGGTTGGTGCGCAACGACGTCAACGGCGTCCGCAGCTCGTGGCCCGCGTCCGCGACCAGCTGGCGCTGCCGCTCCTGCGAGTCCGCGACCGTGCCGAGCATGGTGTTGAACGTCTGGGTGAGGCGGGCCAGCTCGTCGTCGCCGCTGACCGGGATCGGCCGCAGGTCACCGGTCTTGGAGACGCGCTCGGCGGCCGACGTCAGCCGGTCGACCGGGCGCAGGCCGGCGCGCGCGACCGCGGTGCCCGCCGCGGCGGCGACCAGGATGCCCGCGCCGCCGATCAGGAACAGCACCAGCGCGAGCTCGTTCAGCGTGCGCTTGGTCGGGCCCATCGACTGGGCCAGCACGATGGCCTCGCCGTGCCCGGAGGGCAGCGCGACGACCCGGCTGTCCGTGTGGAAGTCCGTCCGCAGCGACTGCGGCGAATCGCCGTTGGCGACGTCGAGCTCCCGCTGGTCGAACGGCGGCGCCGAGCTCGACAGCGGGTAGGTCATCACGGCGTGCTGGACGTCGGGGGCGGCGTTGAGCTGCCCGATCTGCAGATCCGCGCTCGCCAGGAAGGCGCCGGGGACCTGCCGCAGCTCGGTCTGCACCTGCGGCGAGTTGACCGCCGCCTCGGCGCGCGCGACGAGGCCGTCGTCCAGCTGCTGGTAGAGGTTGCTGCTGACGACCATGTACGCGCCGAGGGAGACCAGCGCGACGGCGCCGGCCACGCAGGCCGCGGCGAGCAGGGTCACCCGGCCGCGCAGGGAGAACCGGCGCGTACCCCAGCGGGTGCCGCGCGGGTCCTCCTCCCCCGGCGGGTCGATCACGGCGGGGTTTCCCTCAGGACGTAACCCACCCCCCGCACCGTGTGGATCAGCCTCGGCTCCGCTTCGGCCTCCGTCTTGCGGCGCAAATAGCCGACGTAGACCTCCAGGGCGTTGCCCGACGTCGGGAAGTCGTAACCCCATACTTCCTCCAGTATCCGGCCCCGCGTGAGGACGTGCTTCGGGTAGGAAAGGAACAGCTCGAGCAGTGCGAACTCGGTCCGGGTCAGGCTGATCTCGCGGCCGCCGCGGCGGACCTCGCGCGTGCCCGGGTCGAGGGTGAGGTCCGCGAAGGACAGTGTCTCGGACGCCTGTCCGTTGGGTCCTTCCGGGACGGCGCGGCGCAGCAGCGCGCGCAGCCTGGCGAGCAGTTCCTCGAGCGCGAACGGTTTCGGCAGGTAGTCGTCGGCGCCGGCGTCCAGCCCGGACACCCGGTCCGAGACGGTGTCGCGGGCCGTCAGCACGAGGATCGGCAGGTCGTCGCCGGTGCTGCGCAGGCGGCGGGCGACCTCCAAGCCGTCGAGCCGCGGCATCATGACGTCCAGGACCATCGCGTCCGGCCGGTTGGCGATGATCGCCTCCAGCGCCTGCGCACCGTCGCTGGCCAGCTCGACCTGGTAGCCGTTGAACTCCAGGGACCGCCGGAGCGAATCACGGACGGCGCGGTCGTCGTCCACCACAAGGATGCGCATGGCGATAGTTTTACTCAGCGTGCTGAGACTCGCCTAAGAACACACACAGAACACACAAAGAGTTTCTCTCACTCCGGACCACGCGCGACCGGCGCGTTCCAGTGCCGCCAGAGCGCGACCATCCGCACGGCCACCACGGCCGCGGCCGCCACGACGGTGACCGGCCCTTCGGGCAGTCGCAGAGCGTGACCGACGGCGACGAGCACCGAGCCGGCCAGCGCGGCCACGGCGTAGATCTCCTTCCGCAGGACCAGCGGGATTTCCCGGAGCAGCAGATCGCGCACGGCACCACCGCCGATCCCGGTCGTCATGCCGATCAAGCACGCGGCGTAGACGGTCGCGCCGGCGTTGAGCGCGATGGTCGTCCCGGCGGTGGCGAACACGCCGAGGCCGAGCGCGTCGGCGAGCAGCACGCCCCGCCGCAGCCGCGCGACCTGCGGGTGGAAGGCGAACACGACGAGCGCCGTCACCGCGCAGACGGCGAGGTAGGGCCAGTTCCGCAGCGTCGTCGGCGGGTGGATGCCGAGCAGGACGTCCCGGATGACCCCACCGCCGAGCGCGGTGGTGAGCCCGACCACGACGACGCCGAAGACGTCGAGCCGGGCCCGCACGGCGGCCAGCGCCCCGGACGCCGCGAAGGCGACGAGCCCGAGGAACTCCAGCGCCGTGAGCAGCATCTATTGGTCGAGCAGGCCACCGCGGTAGGCCAGCAGCGCGGCCTGCACGCGGTTGGCCGCCCCGATCTTGGAGAGCACGGCGGAGACGTACCCCTTGACGGTGGCCTCGGACAGGTGGAGCCGGCCCCCGATCTCGGCGTTGCTGAGACCCTGCCCGATCAGTGCGACGACCTCGCGTTCCCGTTCGGACAGCGAGGCGAGCAGCTTGCGAGCCGGCTGAGCAGCGCGTTGTTCGTCCCGGTGCGACTGCACCATCCGCGCGGCCACCCCCGGATCGAGGACGGCGCCGCCCTTGGCCAGGTCACGCACGGCCCGGAGCAGCGCGGCGGGGTCGATGTCCTTCAGCAGGAAGCCGTTGGCCCCGAGCCGCAGCGCGAGGCTCACGTACTCGTCGATGTCGAAGGTGGTCAGCATGGCGACGGTGGGCGGATCGGGCAGCGCGAGGATGGCCCGCAGCGCCCGGATGCCATCGTCGGGCGCGCGCATCTTGATGTCGAGAAGGGCCACGTCAGGGTGATAACGGCGGGCGACTTCCACCGCGGATCTGCCGTCGCTCGCCTCGCCCACGATCTCGATGTCCTGGGCCCCGGACATCATCGCGCGCAACCCCGAGCGCACCAGTTCCTCGTCGTCGGCGAACATGAGCTTGATCAACGAAGCCCTCCGCAACAGCCAGTAGGAGGCGGCTCCCCGCGTCCCGTTAACGAAGGTTACCTACTGTTGTTCAGCAGTTCGAAACCAGACACGACCAGGTGAGCTGCTGGTCCGACCAGGTCAGGCGCCATAGGCCCACCCTGGGGGTGTAGGGCCGCGGTCAGAACCACTCAGTCGGGTGACGACGGAGGTCGGGTTACTCCATCCGTGCCCCTACGCCTGCGCGTGTCCCGGGCCCGGTACGCTGAGGCTGGCAGTACACGCCCTCGTAGCTCAGGGGATAGAGCACCGCTCTCCTAATGTGGGCGTCACACCCTCGAACTTCGCTAGTTGATGCAGGTCAGCGAGACGCGCTTCAGCTCGACGGCACCGTCGTGACCCGAAACGTGACCCGAAAATTTCAATATCATCGGGACATGAACACGGCAGAGACGACGGCGACACCCACCCGGGGCAAGCGCACTCGCAGTGGTCACAGCAGCAGGCGCAGCCGGCACCGAGGTTCCATCGACCGCCTGGACAGCGGATCCCTGCGGGTCCGTGTCGACGCCGGGGCGGACCCGATCACCGGCAAGCGGCACCGACCGACCGTCATCGTCCCGCCCGGCCCGGACGACGAACACCAGGCAGAGGTAGCCCTCACCCGCCTGCTCAACGAGGTCGACGAACAACGGCACCCGAAAACGAAGGTCGACATCGGCCACCTGGTGCTCAACTACCAGGACGAGCGCAAGGCCGCACGCACCACCATCGAAAAAGACGGCAGCCTAATCGCCCGGCACATCATTCCCTACATCGGCAGCAAGAGCGCAACCAAGGACGCCCGGAAAACGATCCGCGCCCTCTACAAGGATTGCCAGCGGTGCCGCCACCATTGCACCAATACGAATTGGATCGAGCACCGCACGTCCCGGAAGCACGAGTGCGATGCCCGCTGCCGGAAACACCGGTGCAAGGGCCTGGCCAACAACACGGTCCGCAAAATTCACGCGATCCTCTCCGGCGCGTACACGATGGCGCTCGCGGAATGGGAGTGGTGGTCGGTCAACCCGATCGACGGGCTCGCGCCGCCGTCGTTCGAGAAAACCGACCCGGTTCCGCCGAGCACCACGGACGCCGCCGCGATCGTGAACGAGGCGTTCCGCCGGGAACTCACCTGGGGCGTGCTCCTCTTCATCGCCATGATCTCCGGAGCCCGCCGCGGCGAAGTCGTGGCGCTGCGCCGTCGCCACCACGATCCGATCAAGAAGGTTCTGTACCTGCGGGACGCCATCGCCCAGCTCGACGAGACCAACGAGCTCATCGAGAAAGGCATCAAGAACGAGATCGCCCGCCACATCGTCCTGGACGACACTTCGAACCAGCTGCTGATCGACTACTGGGCCGCCCTCGACGCCGCAGCGTCCGAGGCCGGATACGACCTGGACGACGACGCGTTCTTCTTCTCGCTGAAGCCGGACCACAGTACGCCGCTGAGACCGCGATCGGTCACTCAGCGCTACCGCCGGATGACTCGCGCCATGGGCCTCGACACCCAGCTCAAATGCTTGCGGCACTTCAACGCCACGGAACTCATCGCCGCCGGCGTGGACATCCGCACCGTGGCCGGCCGTCTCGGCCACGGCGGCGGCGGAAGCACGACTCTGCGCTTCTACGCCGCCTGGGCCTCCGAGGCACACCAGCGGGCGGCTGGCGACCTCGCAGCCCGGCTGCCCGAGCTCCCCGCCGTGCTCGACCAGATCGAGCGGGCCAAGACAGCTCCGGAAGCGCCGTTCGAGCGCGTCGCCTCGCGCATCCGCAGCCGGATCCTCGCCGGTGATCTAGCCGATGGATCTGTCGCACCCTCGATTAAGGAGGTAGCCGCCACCTACGAGGTCGCCGTCGGCACCGCCCACCGTGCAGCCGACCTGCTCCGACAGTGGGGCATGCTTTCAGCAGGCGGCAGAGGCAAGCGCCCGCTGATCTTGCGCCCCGCTCCTCAACAGCCCACGACCGAGCAACCTAAAGATGGACAGTCAGTAGCAGCAGCTTTACGCAGAGAAGGACAGCGCCCGCTTAACCTCGAGTTGCACTACCTCGGCAGTGCGGTGAAGGTGTTCGCCGCCGAGGCGGACCCCGCAGATGCTCGGCAGCTCGACCGGCTCTTGCGAAGCGCCGTCAGGCGGCACACCGCCGGAGCCGACGCCGACATCGGCGACTTCGAGCTGATCGTCCGTAACTCGGGCGAGCCGACTGTCGTCACGGCCTTCGTAAGCCTTTGACTCGCGATCCGTCATCAGACAGACGACCTACATCCAGCCCAATTCCAAGCATAATGCCTGGTCAGAGCGCCCCCGGCAGGAATCGAACCTGCGACACCGGCTTTAGGAGAGCCGTGCTCTATCCCCTGAGCTACGGGGGCTACAACTTGACCATAGCACTCACACCGCAGATCAGAGCGCGTACCTGCGACAGCTACCTGCCGCAGACTCCTTCGACGATCCAACGTCAAGCGTAACGTGACACGTGGAGCAGGCGACTCCTCGGTAGGGAGTTCGAGACAATTGCCATCAGGGGAGCCATGACGCGTCCTGTCGTTATCAGCGCCGTCGGACTGGGCATAATACTCGCAGGCTGCGTAATCACTTGGTTATACTTACGCAAACAGCGCAAGGTAGAAGCTGGTGTGGCATTGGCCACTGTTGCATTGATCGTCGCTTTCGGATTACCGGTACTAGCCAAGCCGATTGAGGATGCTTGGAACCCTGCGACTGGCAGCCAATTGCCCAGCATGACTGCGCCCGCGTCGCCCGTGCCGGCGCCCGACCAGCGGGAAGCCAACATCGCACCCGGCTGGGGGCCAGAACGGCAGATTTTTACTATGAGTAGGCCGGCCGCCTACGTGACACTAAACTCGATCTCAGATAACCCTAACATCGGAGACGAGCGACAGTTTTACGGCGTTCGCCACGTGGCAGCAGATTGCAAAGGAAATGATTCACTATGGGGGCGGCATGAAAAGATTTCAGACGGCGACCGCCTTCAGTTTCGAGTTTATGCTGAAAACTCCGTTGCAGACAGTCTCGATGCAGACGGATCACACACTATCGAAGACCTAAGGCTACGAATTAACTTTCCAGACGTAGTTGGTGATCCGAAGACTGAATCCGCCGGACAGGCCGTTACGAGTGCGATACTAACTACCGCAAACGCAAACCCGAGTAAGTATTGGTACGTACTACTGCTCTCCTCCGAAAGCGCAGTTCGTCTTGATCTCGTTCCCGGAACCAGCAAACTGCAAACGAATAGTTTCGGCTCCACAGGGTTGTCGCTGCCCGATTCATATTTCCATGATCCCGGTATGCAACTCGGATACGACAAACTCGACGGCAAGTTACGCGCCGGCTATCAGTACGCACTCTACGTATCCTTCTGCGTTAAGGTCTCAGCAATCCACCCCCTCACCGAGTAGAGCCGTCCGGCGCTTCGTCATTCTCGTCGATTGACACTCGTGGGTCGTCAGGCGAGAAGTTCACCGCCCCGCCCGTTAAACCTTGCCGCGCTAAGACCTGGTCTCAAACTCGGCGTGTCGCTAGGTGAACCAACGGCCCGCCCCTGGCTCCGCACCGCCCGCTGCGCTGGCCACCTGACGACCACTTCATTTACTCGATCGACCGAGTTTGACCTTTGGAGCGTAGTTAGCTGCAACTGCGCTGTTCATCTGGTCGAGTAGCTCCCGAAAGCGTCGGCACTCCGCGACGTTGTCCTTCACGCCAAGCCCACGTCGCGCTTGATCGAACCTCTCCGCGAAGCCGTCATAGCTGTCTTGGATTTTCTTGATACATTCCATGACCGCGACGTTCCCAATAGCCAATTTCGCGGTAGTTCTCGCAATAAGGAACTCCCTGTCGGCGACGTTCAGTTTCTCCGTGTGACGGGCCACAATCTCCGCCAGTCCCTCGTCGTGGACCTTCAGAGCCATGTACTGAACGCAGTATTCGGCTGCCCGGACCCACGGTATCGCTGCGGCCAACATCGCAGCTGCGTAACCAAGCTCCTCGCGCCGTCGAGACTCGACGGCGTCGGCCTTGGCCCGTTGTTGGGCGAAGACGTGCGTCGCCACGGCAGCGAGAATCGCCGAGAGGACAGGCAGGATCAGAGTGGTCACGGTCTGCGCTGTGGAGGGCGAGGGAGGCGGATTGACGATTACGTCCGGAACCGGCGGATTGACCACGATGGTCGGAGGCGGCGGTTGCTGCATCTCCCAAACCCTAGCTTGACGCCGTGGGTTCAAGACGCCCCAGGTGCGCAGGTCGCCGATGCTGACGGCGTCGACGTCGATGCGGTCCGGCGCAATCGCCTTGACGTCGGCCAGCAGCGCGGCGTCGCGGTCGGCACCGAGGACACGGGTGCGGCCCAGCGCGAGCGCGACCAGGCAGGCACCGAGCCCGACAGTGCCAGAGATGCCTCGATTGAACGTGTAGTCGTCGCAGTTCTGGTCTTCACCGCGACAGGAGGCGCGGCAGGTCCCGCAGGACAGGCCCGGGTTGACCTCGCGAACCGGCTCGGTGATCTGGGCCGGCACGACGACGCTGTGGTCGCGATCAGCGAAGCCGTCGACATCCATCGTCGGCTGCCCGATGTCAACAATTTGACAACATGACACTCCGTTACTGAGGCCAGCCGCTCTTCATCCGGCCACACGAGCGCACACAAGCGAAGCCACGGCGCCGCTGGAGCGCTACCGTCAGCAGGTTGAAGTGGCGGAACCATGCGCCGAGTTCTACGACCTCGGACGGCGAAATCAAGGCTAACGGTGTACTCGAACCGGGTTAACGTGGGAAACTTCGGGTATCGCAACGCCGCCCGAGCACAAAGGAATCCGTGCATGCCAACCGTGCCCTCGTGGTCACCGTCCGCACGAATCGCTAAATTCCGCGAGAAGGCGGCCATACTGCAAGCCAACCCGCTGGTTCAGAAGGTAACGCACGTCCGGACGCAAGCGGTGCGACTCGCCGACGGCACCTTTCAGGTTGAGGGCACACGCGCCGACCCGGACCGGCTAAGACTGCTCATGCTCGACGCCCGCGTCTTCGAGCAGCGCAACGACTCGGGCGGCGTGGCGCTCGAAACGATCAACAATGTCGTTGTCCAGGAACTAAAAAGACTGGGGTTCGACGATCTCGCGAAGAAGTGGGGCGCGCTACGCAAAGCCCAGCGCGAGGAGCGGAATCGATGGTACAAACCTTCAGGAAAAAAGAAGGAAAACGAGCTCTATCCAGCCGACTTGGTCGACCTTCAGTATTACGGCGACAGTTACCACCTGGATTATGAGAAGGCGGAACTGTACACGCAACTCGGCGGCGTGAACGATCTTCTGATTCACCAGGCGGTGCTTCAGCACCTCCTGCTCACCGCCAAAGAGGTGCGAGGAGTGTTGCTCTACCTGGACCGGTTCGAGGCAGCCGGCGTCGAGTGGGGTTCCGCATGAGCTGCCCGCGCTGACGCGACCTAGGAGCCGGGCACGCGCTCGGCTACCTGGCACCCGCTTTGGTCTTCTGCGTGTCCAGTTCGATGCGACGTGTTTGTCGACGGCATAGCTCACCGTCCAGCGACGCGAAGGCCGTTAATGCCCACCGCGGCGTAAGGCGGCCGAGCCGGGTGCGGCCCACGGGGTACTGACATCGAACCTCACAATGTGATCATGCGTTTAAAACGTCGCCCCAGGTAGCGACGCTTTCTCCGCTGTTTGTCTCAGACGGGGAACGCTTCTGGTCGTTCGTTACGACAAGAGAGCGTAAGACCGAGAACCTCCGTCGAATCGTCCAGGCGAGGCTCGAAGCACGCGAGGATCCGTTGCCGCGGACTCCTCACCCTCTTCCGAGGGTGGACCCGGGCCTACGCCCGGGTCCACCCTCGCGGATTTGCCCTCGATGAGCGGCCCGTCCCTCGGGCGATGCCCAGAGCTTCGCAGAGAGCGCGGACGGCCGCGCCCGCCGAGCACCTCGCCATCAAGGTCCACGGCGGACGCTGGTCGCGAACTCGGTCAAGTCCCACAACCTGATGACCGCCGTCGGCCACCGGGGCCAAGTGACGACCCAGACCTCGGACCGGACACCCGGGCCAGCGCCGTGTTGTCGGTCTTCCGCTCCTTCTATTCGACATTGCCGTACTGATCATTTTCGACAACGTCATCTACGCGGTGCGTCAGGCCCACGAGGGTCCCGAATGCCGACTCGAAGTCACTGGGCGCCACTCGCGCACGTCAACAGACGCCTGATCAAGATCACCGCCGTTTTCCGGCTCGGCGTCGATGTCACGTCACGCTTCCACGGCGCCGCGTCGCTGCAGCCGCCTGGGCGGCGTAGCCGGCGGTCAGAAAGCCCGCCGTGGTGACGAGGTGACCGGACACCGGCTCGTCGCGGTGCGCGTGCAGCATCGTCAGACTCTCGTCGACTCGGCGATCGATGTGGTCTTGACCTACCGAAGGGCGTCGGCCTCACCACGTTAACGGCCAGCAATCCGACGAGGTCCCAGGCGCGGCGGTCGACCAGCCGAAGGCCGCCGACGTACTCATCGCGGCACTGCACGGCGCGGTCCGCTCGACTAGACCGCTGGACGCAGATCGTATGGGCGATCACCGGCGTGATGCGGGTCAATCTTCAGCGTCGACCCAGACCTTGCGCAATTGGGCCAATGCGCGGTGCTGTGCCACCCGGACCCCGCCCGGCGACATCCCCAAGGCGTCACCGGTCTCCTCCGCCGAGAGACCGACAACGACACGCAAGACGACGACCTCTCGTTGGCGCAGCGGCAGGAGCCTTAGCGCCTCGCTCATGCGCTTGTTGAGCTCGCCGGCCAAGGCATCGCTCTCGGGCCCGCGCCCGGTGGCATGTTGTTCGGGCAGCTCGGGAACCGGTTCGGCCCGGTTGCGGGCTGCCGCACGATGCGCGTCGGCCACCTTGTGCTGGGCGATCCCGTAGACGAAAGCCAGGAATGGCCGTCCACTATCCCGGTAATTGGGCAGCGCGGTCAGCACCGCGAGGCACACTTCCTGCGCGACGTCGTCAGCCGAGACTCCCGCGCACTCCTTATGACCGATCCGGGCGCGGCAGTACCGCACCACCAGCGGACGGATCGCGGCCAGCAACCGTTCGACGGCCCGAGGGTCACCCTCAACGGCGGCGGACTCAGTGGCAAGCAGATCACCGGATCCGGCGGCGGTGACGCCGCCGGATCCGGTGTCGGCAGACCGGGAAGGCGTCGGACGCGGCCGGTCAGCGGCTGCAGACAACCGACACCGTCCTCGTCGCGGTGTCCGGCAAGCAGGGTGCGGTACCGGTATCGACCGGTTCCCGGCCAGTGACGCTGATCGGCCCGGCCGTCAAGTTGGCCTTCAGCACCCACAAACAGAACGCGACGGTGACGATCACGAACACGATTGCCAGCACCGTCCGGAGAGTGTTCGGGGTGCTAGTGACGATCTTCTCGATCAGCCCGATGACGTTGCCGCCGCTCATCAGCCGGCGCCGATCGTAACCTGCTGGCGTGCCGATGCCACCGGTTGCCGCCCGCCGCGGCGAGCGGCCATGAGCCGCTCGTAGCGGCTGATCAACGCCTCGACTTCGTCGTCGCGCAGGTTCAGCACCCGCAGGAAGACAGACATCTGGTTGGTTCGCGGCAGCGTCGCCCCGGCCAGCAGCCGACAGAGAGTGGCCCGCGACATAGCCGTGGTGACGTTGCCCTTGGACTCGCACAGCCGGACCATTCGGCGCAGCACCTCGGTCTTGCCCAGGTCGTTGCGGAGCATGACGCGGCGCAGGTCCTGCGCGAGCTGGGCGACCGGGTCTGCCGGCGGGTCCGGATGGCGCTTGGTGAACTCCTCCAGCGCGGCGGCCCACCAGAGCCGGTGGGCCTCGTGCGCCGGCGCGTTCACGCCGGTCGCGATGCCCTGAACCAGCCGCAGCCGGGGCAGCTCGGCGCCACCGAGCGCGCTCGACACGGCGCTGATGGAGTACCTCGCGGCTGCGGCGACGTCCTCCAGCGACATGTCACCGACGAATCCGCGCAGCCACTTCTTCAGCGCTTTCACTGCGGGGTCGACTTCGGCCGGCAGGGCCGATTTTCTCCGCCCGGGGCGCGGGCGGTACAAGGGCATGGATCTGCCCACCAGTGGAGACACCGGAATCCTCCTTGATCAAATCGTCCAGGCGAGTCGGCCTCGGCGAGGTTCCCGGATTGCCGTCCAGGGTGGAGATCCTCGGCACGTGGCCAGGTTACGGAGATCCTTGTCCGCCGAGTGACCGTCGGCAACAATCTGTCATATTCTCCGTAATAGCCGTTACCTGAACGTAATATTCAGCGCGTGTATCTTCCTTGCTAGTTAGATCCGATTTCGGCTACTGCTTCACGTCGTGATCACGCGCTGCACACGTCAGCCCTGGCGGCGACGCTTTTTCCAGTGTTTGTCTCAAACAGGGAACGCATCTGGTCGCTCGTTACGACAAGGGGGCGTACGACCCAGAACCTCTGTCGAATCGTCCAGGCGAGGCTCGAAGCGCACGAGGGTCCGTTGCCGCGGACTCCTCACCATCTTCCGCGAGGGGACCCGAGCCTAGGTCCCTCTGCGGAGACTCCCTCGATGAGCAGCTCAGCCCCTGCGCACTGCCCCGATCGCGTGGCGTGTTCTCCGAAACTGCGAGGACGCCCGGCAGCAAGTCGATCGATACCGGCCGCGCGAACCTGCGGCCGGATCGAAGCCAGCGACGAGGCCGCATGCCTTCTTGCCGTGAACCGGGTAGACGAAACTCAGGTAGCGGGACCGGGCTAGCGCGCTAACCGCCAGGAACAGGACGAGCGGCTCCAGGCCTGTCGCCCTTGCACAGCTCGTGCCGCGGAAGTGTTGCAGCCCGCCGGTCGGAGACAGCGTAGTAACCGGTTTGACCGCCGACCAGCGATCGATCAGGCTTCTCCTCCTGATCGAAGGAGTACACCATGCCCCCGCGAACGACGGCGCTCACGCCTGAGCAAGCACGCGCTTTGGGGAAAGCGGCCCTGGCCAACGCCGTTACGCTACTCGATGACGTCAAGGTCCTGCTCGAACACCACAAGTGGGCTCGGTCGTACGCCCTCGCCGCCCTGGCAATCGAGGAGTACGGCAAGTTCCGGCTCTGCGAGGAGGTCGCCACCAGGCCGCCCGCGAACTGGAGCAACTTCTGGAGTGATCTGAAGACCCACGACCCCAAGACTCGGGAGTGGTCAGGGGCGCTCCTCGACAGCGTGCGGCCACCCGGGGGCGGCGGGGGAGCTGTCTGGAACCATGCCCGTGGCGTCATGACCGCCGACGGCAGCAAGTTCGTCAAGGCGGTCGGCGAGGGCAAAATGAGCGGGTTCTACGTTGATTGGGACGGTCCTTCTGGCCGGCCACTCACCCCCGGCGAACGAGTGAACGAAGCTGTCGCCCGCAACATGTTCAACGCCGCATGCCGCGTGATCCACTAGAGTGAGTACGCCCTCCAGCACTGACGAAACCGATGTGGCTGAGCTGCGTAATTCTCGTTGTTACTCGGCCGCTGCGATCCGCCGCGACGTCTTGAAGCTGGTCGAGGCCGGTCATATCGAGCGGCTTGTCCGTCGCCGCTGGTTCCCCGGGCGCAGTCGTTGTCGTGGTTGGTGAGGCCGCAGACGTGGTCGCTGATGCGCCACGCGGCGGCGCCCTGTTGAGAGAACTTAGGTGCCTGGGCACCTCTTCTACCTCGGCCATGATCACTCACACGGGTGGTGTCGAGCGCGGCTGAGTCGAGCAGAGGGGTCAGTTCTCGTCGAAGTACGCCTCGGCGGCACGGCGGATCTGCGCGAGTCGCTTCGACACGGCGCTGTGGTTGGCATACCCGAGAAGGTCAGCGATCTCGGTCTTGCTGGTGACGCCGCTGCTGAGCAGCACGACGATCTGCCGGTTCCGGCCATCCAGGAGCGTGAGGAAGTCGTTGGTGATCAGGTTGCCCAGCACCCCGCTTTCCGGCCCCTGGACGGGGACGGTGTCGGTCAGCTCGACGAATTTCACCGTCACCTTGCGCCGCTTCCCGTGCAGCTTGCGTTCGAAGTCCTCGCGGGCGTACGACCAGTGGCTGGAGAAGTCGTCCTCGACCCGGTGGGACCGAACCGCGTCCAGGATGCCGCGCAGCCGGCCGGTCCGGTCGGCTGCCTCCACGGTCTCGACTACGGCGTCGCAGGCATCGTCCTCGCCGAACCAGACTTGTCCGCCCGTCCGCGGGTTGCCGGCGACGGCCCCGGCGAGCACGCTGCCGTCCTCCAAAGTGACCGGGCCGGGTGCCTTGCCCTTGTCGACCTCGGGGAAGTCCCGCAGGCGCTCCTGGATGGTGGCGGTGACGGCGGGCACCCAGAAGTCCAGGTTGTGAGCCAGCAGCCGGATCGGGTCGTCGGCCGAGAACGCCTTCATCTTCGACCCCGACACCAGGTGCGGCCACACCGTCCACGCCCACGCGCGGGCCAGCCGCTCCTCGAAATCGGGCGACAGGAAGTCGTCGATGCCCGACCAGTCGGCCATGAATGGCCACTGGCCGCCCCGCAGCAACGGCAGCCCGAACATGTCCAGCACTCGCTTAGGCAGCAGGTGGAACAGTGGCGCGTACTCGAAGTACCGCGCCCGCGTCCGCGGCACGAAGGTGACGTTGACGTCGCCGAGGTCGGCGATCCTGGCCATCGGCTCCGGCAGGTCGTCCAGGTCGAAGAAGCGCCGCCGGAACTGGGCTGCTTCCCACAGCATGTTCCACTGTGCGATCGCGAGGAACTCTTCAGGTCGGGTGTGGGCGGCCGGGAGGGTCACGTACTCCGGCGCAGCCGGTTCGAGCGGCCGGACCACGCCACCGAAGACGTACCCGGCCGAGACGTTCCGCAGGTGCGGGTACTCCTCCGGGCAGGCGTCCGCCTCCGGGAGGAACACGTGATCGCGGCGCCACTCCAGCACCTCGGCAGGGGTCGGCTCCTGTTCGCCGTACACCTCACCCTCCGTCACCTGCTGCTCCCTGCCTTGACCGGTCCACTCGTCGATCTGAGTCATACCTCAATCACGACAGTCTCCGCCGGATTCGTTCCGGACATGCCCCGTCCAATCGCTCGTTGCCTCCGGCATGACGGACGGAGATGGCCGGGCGCACACGGTACATACGCATTGCGGCGAGCCACCAGACGACAGACAGACCCAGCCTGGCGTTACGCCCGTCAGAACGGCGGCTCTGGCTTGATGAGCTCAGCGAGTGCCGTCAATGGCGCATGCTCGCTAGCAGGCCGAAACGTGATCCACCGCCGAACGAATTGCTCGGCAGCCAACGATGCTGCGAACTCCCCGCCGAGGCCGCCCGGGGATCTCCGCTCGGCGATCCTGGCCACCCAGTCGGCGAGGTCGGTCGCGCCATCCGGCACGGGTCCCAGCACCCCAAGCGCGTCCTCGAGTGAACTTGCCGTCAGCGTCAGTCCGCCGATGGGATCGAACCACAGACCGTAGGCAACGCCGATGCGGTAATCCCGAGGCCAGGTACTCAAATCGTCCGACTCCAGGCACGGCTCAAGCCCATCACGTCGGACCACGAACGTCCCTCGCATCACACGCTGTCCGACAGCCACGCCGATGCTGCGCTGGTGCCGCGGATCCAATCCGGGGAGATTCGCAGCGAGTAGGCGCCGCTCCAGCGTGCCCGCATAGAAGGTCTCGCCCGTCACCACGAGGTCGTTGATCAGCGAGGTCGGACGGCCTTCCGAGAAGTAGCCGAGCCGTCGCAACGCCCACCGGGACCAGAGCAGTCCACCATCGAGAGCGAGAGCGACCATCTCATTGCGGAGATCGGGTGTCCGCGCACGACCGTGCCCACCCCCGAACTCGTTCCTGATGTTTCCGAGGTTCCTCGCGATCTTGCTTGCCTGGGTCGCGAGCTGACCGAACGTGGACTGATTAGCCAATTCGTGCCCTGGCTGCCCGGTCAGCAACGTGTGTGCCTGGGTGACGACCGTGTCGAACGCGGTGTTGGCTGCTGCTGGGCTTCCGTCGATCTCCAGCACGATGCGGGAAATGCTTTCCACCAGGCATTTTATGTCGCTGAGTGCCTGAGAGCCGTCGCCCGCGCCCAATGAGCGCCATAGTCGGTCCGCTTCCCGCTCGATGCAGGCCCAGTGGTCGTCCCCGAGGTAGTCGGGGCGGGCAATCTGGAAGCGCGCGTAGAGGTCGTTCACGCTCCCGAGCATCGCACGCGACCCGTCAGCGTCGGCGGAGGTGACCAGCGCGAGACCCCGGTGCTTTCATCCGTGACGGGCTGGAAACCCCGAGCGAGCCGCCGGGCGGCCGGACGGACAATGGTCGAGTGACGGAGAGTGAGCAGCAGGCGCGTAAGCCGATTCCGTCTAGTCGGTGTCGCTGAGCAGGACGCGGCTCACGTCGTCGCGCTGCATCGCCTCGCTCAGGAGCCGTCGTGCAGGAAACTGTTCATCTGCGGAACCCATCGCATACTCGGCCAGCACCTCACGTGCGGAGGGCACCCAACTTGTTCTGGCTGTTCCGTCGTAACTGACGGACAGCGCAGCTGTCGAAATCGACACTCGCGCAAGATAGGGATCGGGCACACCGCAGGACTTCAGACGGTCATGGAGGTCAATGAGCGCATGGCCGTCACCCCCGGTGCCGACCGGTCGGCTCGGCGTCGTCTCCTTCGTCTCGTCGTATCGCGCCAGCTTCGCAGTGGCGGCCGTGTCCACCTCATCCACGCCCGAACTGGCGAGGCCGGACAGAAACGCGCGGACCGCCCCCGGCGTTCCTTGCGCGATTCGTGCATCGACGTCCCGGTAGACCGCGGCCGTCATCGGCGCTGACGCGCTCATCAGCGGTGCCAGCGTGTGGGCGAGTCGAGTCACGTGCGAGCCGATCGGCCCGCTGAGCAGGCGCATCGCGGATTGCGCGAGCTGGATTTCGTAACCCGGCGCGCCCGCGGCCAGACCGTCGGCCAGCGCATCGATGGCCAGCAACGCGCCGGGCATGACCAGCCGGCACGCCCACGAGTCCTGATCAGTCCTGTCGAGCCTGGCCACCACCGCGTCCCGCAAGCTGCGGCGTTCGCTGAAGATGTGGCCCGCCGCCAGCAGCCAGGTGTTGTTCCAGTGCGCCGACGGGGTGAGCAGCTGCAGCGTGTCCGCCACGTCCTCGTCGGCCATGAGCGCTCGCGCGGCGAAGAACTCGGTCAGGCTACGGACCTCGAACGCCAGGCCGTCCTGGCGCGGCACCATGAGTACCAGGCGTTCCCGCTCAAGCCGAAGAAGCTGCTCGATCAGCGATTCAGCTGCTGCGGCTGCGAAGCCGTCTTTGTCTAGGGTGGCCTGGGCGATCCGTTCGACCTCATCGACCGGCAGGATCGACTCGGCGTCACCCGCCCGCTCAGCTCGGCAATGGATGGTCAGCGCGCATCGCTGATGGATCTCATTGATAAGCCCCTGATGGCGCTCCAGGAGCTCGCCGAGGGCACCAGCCTTGTTGCATTCGCGGGCAAAGATCGTCTCGTAGTAGGCGCTGAACAGCGCCCACCGGCTCGCGGGCGCTCGGGTGCGGCGCTCCAGGATCAGTGTCAAGATCGTCACCTGCAGCGGTGTCGTCATGACCTTGGCAATGTCGTCGTTGTTCGCCGACTCCACGATCCGTTGCAGCGTCAGGTCTTGCCGATCGGGGTTGTCCTGGAAGCGCTTGGCCAACAGGCGGCGCGCGTAGTGGGTCGCGTCGTCGACGGTCAGCGGCAGCAGTTCCAGGCGCTCGTAGCCCACACGTTCGTCGTCCTCATAGCCGATCGGACGCGACGTGCACAACACCAGCACGTCGGCCTGCGCTGCCGCCATCTCGGTGAGGAAGTCCACGATCCTGGTGGATACTTCAGCGCGCACTGTGGCCGAGGAGACCTCGTCAAGGCCGTCGAGGACCAGGAGCGTAGGCCACTTCACCATCAGTTTCTTGGTCTCGGTGACGTTGATCGGATCCGAGGCCCGGTGGTTGATCAGGTCGGTCACGTACTGGAGCAACGTCAGTTCACCAGGTCCGCTGACGGCGTCGGCATACGCGCTCAGCACCACCCTCACGGGCAGCCGGTGCAGGCTGGGGTGGGCGAGCCCGCCGGCGACGAATGCTTCCCTCAGGTCACTCGCCAGTCTGCTGACCTGCCGGGTCACCCGACCTTGGGCGAAGGTGGCGAGCATCGCGCTGCGATAGATCTGGCACACCAGCTTCGACAGCGTCGACTTCCCGGACCCGGGCCCACCCAGGACCACCATTCGATCGTTCGCCACTGGGCGGAACGCAGGGTGAAGGACCTGGTCAGCACGCTGAACAATCGCCGTGAGCGCCGTTGTGTTGTCCTGCGGGTTGCTGAATGTGGCAGGCAGGTCCACAGCGACGTCGGCCAGGGCGAACGGGGTGTTCTCGTGATCGCCCGACTCTCCCAGCTCGACGTTGGAGTCGGCGGTGATCGACCGGGCGAGGTAGGCGATCCACGCCTCCGCGACGCGATCCTCGCTATCGGCGAGGGAGTCGTAGAGCCGGCTCAGGACATCACCTGGGAGGACCAGATCGGCGTACGCGTGGCGGACGCTCTCGTTGCCCTCCAGCAGACGGTAGAGGTACTCGGCGTGCCAGACCACATGGCCCTCGATGCCAGGAAGACCGATCGGGCGGCCTTTTTCGTCTTTCAGGTCGCGATAACGAGCGATGAGCTTGTCGAGGCGGTCGAGTCCACCGGACTCGGCGACCGCGGTCAGAGGCACGTTCGTCGCGATGACAAAGTATTTCGGCTGACGATAGCTGCGGAAGCTTGTGGGATCTATCCATGCATCGAGTTCTTCGGTGACTCGCTCGAAGAACCATTTCTGGTCGTCGGAAGTGCTGGTCAGCCGGCTCCGGTACTTGGCCTGGATGACTCCGTAGCCCGACCACGCCACAGCGCCCCCGAGGTCCACATCGCCGGTGAAGGTGGCTTCGCGGCCGCCGTCGGGGCCAGCCCCAAAGATCTTTACGCCGGGGCCGATATGGTCCAGCGCCAGCGCCTGCACCAAGTGCTCGAACCGCTGACTGCCCAACCTCGTCAAATCGAACGACACCGACGTAACGTATCCGAATGGCCTGGACGCCGCGACGACACAAGCGCTCAGGCGGCCCCCGAGTCGAACAGGCCGGCCAGGTGCAGCACCCGTCCCGTCGCATCGCCTCGCCGCCATGGCTGCCTCCGTCCCGGCCACCAGCTCCCGAAGGTCGACATGCAGCACGTTTCCGCAGGTCACCGTAACTCGAATAGACCAGTCCTACGCCCAACTACACTAGCCAGCTGCAGAAGTCCGTCATGGGAGCGATACCGCGGTCGACCTGCGGGAAGTCGGCGGAGAGCAACGTGGACCGTCGCCTCGCGTAGCTGTCGAACATCCCCCGGCCGGGTGTTCATGATCTGCACTCTCGTCACGGAACGCAGATGTGGGAGTTTCACCGGCGTGCGCAGTTGTCGGAGCCGCGCGCGGGGACCGGCGTCCTCGACGGCTAGGTAGCCCGAGGTCGCCACCAGGGGATGCGGGGTGCCGGGCTCGCGTAGGGGCGAGCCCGGCACCCCGCCCGGCTTCCCGCCGACGACGCTTTTCGACGGCGAAAAGCTCGGTACCGCACACTTTCGCAGACACCTCGCCGACGCGTCGACGGCGTAACAACCGGGAACGGCAGGCCGACATCGGCATTGCGGCATCCGCCGCGGGCCTGAAACCGGCGGCAGCTTTCCTCCCCCGAGACTGCCGCCGCCTCAGGCGCTTTCCTTGTCCTGTCCGCACCAGCTGCACAGCACGTCGCGCGCAGAACGACGCGATCGCGGCTCTTCGCGGGACGGGAACCCGACATCCGGCCATAAGGTTCCGCTGCGAGCGATTCGCGCCACAACGAGAGGAGAACTTGCTACAAATGGCGGATTATGCGCGATGATATTGTCGACTACGAGGCGGGCGGGTACGCGTAATGAGTGAACGGCAAGTGCGACTGGTGGTGACCAGCCGCGAAGTCAGCATCTCCGCCGAGCCGGAGGGTGAGGTGCTGCGCTACACCGGGATCTGCGTGGTGCACGTCGAAGACGGGCGGCCGGTGGAGCAGACGTGGGTACCGCTCGGCGCCACGCCCGGCTTCGCCGACGACGAAGCCTTGATCGCGACCTGGCGCGCCGCGTTGCAGTGGCGCCAAGCCTGCGCGTAGACGATCAGTGGCCGGCGCGGATTCCTGCACCGCTCGGTGCCACGCTGAAACCCGCGCACCGCGTGAGCGAACCCGGACGAGGCGGTCCCCGTCCACCGTCATCCAGCTCGTCGGGTACTAGTGAGCATCGTGACCGCGCGCAGCGACGAACCGCACCTCAAGCCCGCCGACGCCGGATCGATCAGGTCTCATGCGGCAGCGCCTGAAACGGCTACACCGCCAACGACAGCGACGTCACAGGAACCGCCGATCGGACCGACTGGCTCACCGCACACCCAGCTGGTCGTGCTCCGGGGCCCGTCCGGCGCTGGCAAGACCACCGTCGCTACCGCGGTCCGCTCACGACTCGGCCGCGGCGTCGCCCTGGTCCAGTTTTCCGAGCGTCGAAAGTGATCTATGCGCCCTGACCTGCAGTTTCACGTCCCTTACATGTGCGCGACGTCGCGCTACGCAAGACGGGGACGACAACTTGAAGATCACTCTTTCGGATGGTCGCTTTCTTATTCCCGGGGCAGACGCGCGACTGCCTTCTCCAACTCTCGAATCAAGTAGCTGAGCGACCAGGTGGAGTGACTCACTAACAAGCCAGCCACAAGTGCTACTGCCAGCGGGTGATAGCCGCAATGGCGGACGACTTCATTTGCGAGGTGAAGATCGGCCTCAATTCGTTCCGTGCCAACTTTGTCTTCAAGTAAAGCCAGTGCCTCGTCAGGCGAAAGAGCGTCGTCTTTGACGATGACGTGGTCGAGGATCTTGTCCCAGGTCCCGTCTGCAGTCCACAGCCGCAGTCGTTCGTGCGCGGTTTCCAGGGACCGAAGCGTTCGGGCAGGTCACGCCACGGGGCACCGGTGCGGAGTTTCCAGAGGATCGCGTTGATCACCTGGCGGTGGTCCCGCCACCGCCGGCCACCGCTTTGTTGCGGTGGCAGCAGCGGTTCGATCACTGCCCATGCCCGGTCTGTCAGTTCTCCTCGGCCAACCACCGCACACGATTACCAGAGGTCCAGCTCAACCGCTTACAGGACACGCCCTAGCTTGAGTTTTAACGTCTGAGTGGTCGACGGAGACCCTGCCGATCATGAGTGAAGCCCCTGGTCGATCATTCCTTCTTGCGACAGACGGAAGATCGAACCAAAGGCTTCAATTGATCAGTGTGCATCACACCGGTGACGCCGGCGCGGCCGGGGAGCTCTCTGCGCTCCGGCAAGAGTTCCACCGATGCCTGACCCGGCGGGCGGACGCGTTGTTCGAGCTGACCGAGGCGGTGTTGTGCGCGGACGGCCCGGTGCGGTCGATCGCGGAGCTGTCGCTGGCCGGTGAGCACCGTCGTGGCCACGGCAGCAGCTATGCCGCGCTGGCACGCGGACGCATCGACATCGATCGGTTACGCACCGCTTTGAGCAGGGTCTCGCTGCCTCGCGCCGCGGACGGCCGGCTGGTCCTGGCGGTGGACGTGACCTGCTGGCTGCGTCCCGAAGCCCACACCTGCCCGCAGCGGATCTTGTGTCACACCTACGGCCGCGGGAAGGATCAGCACATGATGGTGCCGGGCTGGCCCTACTCCGTGATCGTGGCGCTGGAGTCAGGGCGGGGGTTCGTGGACCGCGCCGCTGGACGCGGTCCGGCTCACACCCGGCGACAACGCCGCGAACGTGACCGCCCGGCAACTGCGCGCCGTGGTGGGTCGCCTGGTCGCGGCCGGGCACTGGCGGCCGGGCGACCCGGAGATCCTGCTGGTCGCCGACGCCGGCTACGACGGCCCCCGCCTGGCCCACGTGCTGGCCGATCTCCCGATCACCGTGCTGGTGCGGATGCGCACCGACCGGGTCCTGCACAGCCCGGTCCCTCCGCAGCCGCCCGCCACGCTAGGCAGACCTCGTCGCCACGGCAACGAACTCGCCTTCGGCGACCCGGCCACCTGGGGGCAACCCGACGTCGTCACCGACACCACGACCCGGCTCTACGGTCCCGCGCTGATCCGGGCCTGGGACCGGCTTCACCCACGACTGACCCACCGCATCGCCTGGGCCGGCCACGACGGTCCCTTGCCGATCATCGAAGGCACCGTGATCCGGCTCGAAGTCCAGCGCCTGCCCTCCGGCGCGATCCCGAAACCCGTGTGGCTCTGGCACTCCCGCACCGGCCTCGACCACGCCGAGGTCGACCTGG
Source organism: Amycolatopsis sp. NBC_01286 (assembly GCF_035982555.1). Classification (NCBI taxonomy): domain Bacteria; kingdom Bacillati; phylum Actinomycetota; class Actinomycetes; order Pseudonocardiales; family Pseudonocardiaceae; genus Amycolatopsis; species Amycolatopsis sp. NBC_01286. The sequence goes on along the minus strand of NZ_CP108428.1, from coordinate 3,507,688 downwards.
CCTGGCAGGCGTTCCTGCGCCGGTTCGACATCGAACACACCTTCCGCATGCTCAAGCAAACCCTCGGCTGGACCACCCCGAAACTTCGCTCGCCCGAGGCAGCCGACCGCTGGACCTGGCTGCTGCTGACCGCCTACACCCAGCTGCGCCTGGCCCGTGAGCTCACAGCGGATCTGCGCCGCCCCTGGGAGAAACCCCGACCAGCGGGCCGGCTCACCCCAGCGCGGGTCCGCCGAGGGTTTCGGAACCTGCGTCCACAGCTCGCCTGTCCAGCCGGTGTCCCGAAACCCTCACAGCCCGGCCCTGGACGTCCCGCCGGAACACCCAATCAACGACCCGCATCACGTCATGACGTCCATACCGTCACCAGCACGAACACCCGAAAATCCAAGCACGGCAAGAACACCAGGTCGAGCAACCCACGACCCCGCCGAACAGGTTAAAACTCAAGCTAGGCGAGCCTGCCGATGCTCGACTCCGGCGCGGTCGAGTTGGTCGACGGCCTTGGCGAACAGGGAAGAGACCTGTTCCTCGTCACTGGTCGCGGTCCCGCATTCTTCTGTGCGGGTGGCGCGCACACTGCGGTGGGTACACCGCGGTGCCGGCGAACGTGCTGGCCCTTAACCCATTTCAAAGGTGGGCCAGTTCGTTCGCCACCATCATCGACACGAGAGCCGGATCAGCCCGCCGGGCGCATCGGCTCCAGCAGCTCTCCGATGATCGTCTCCTCAAGTGTGGCCTTGATGTCGAAGGCCACGACCGTGCCGTCTTACCAGGTCACATGACTGGATTCGACACCGTCTGCGCGCACCCAGTGATCGGGATGATCGCCGGAGTAGCACTGACTCGCGGTGTAGGCACCACCACTTGAGTCTGTTGTCAATGCGAAGGTGTAGAAGCCTCCAGAGTCTACTGAGTCATGGCACGTGATGGTGACCGCAGTGTTCGAGGGGAACGACGACAGGGTGATTGCGTAGCGGGATCCCACCGGCGACGAAGGGCCTTGCGCGAGGGTCACAGTGGCTGGTCCAGGCGCAGGCGGGGCCGACGTTACCGGCCCGGTGGTCGACGTTGACGGCGGGGCCGTCGACGTCGACGGTGTGGGTGTGGGTGTGGGTGTGAGTGTCGACGGCGGCGTGCAGCACTCATTTGGAAAGACGGGAGAGTTCCAGTTCTCGAACGGGTTGTAGTGCACCGCCGCCCAGACCACATCGGCTTCTCGCAGGCAGAGCTGCTTGTTCGCCGCTTGCCACCATCTCGTGAAGGTCGCGTTGCACAGCCGCTCCATCTCGACGCGGAAACGGGCGTCAATCTCGGTCCGTTTACTCTCCGTACGCCCGAGAGTCAACCCCTTACCGAAGTTGCGGTATCCGAAGTCATGTAGCCGGCATGGCTTGTTGAACAGATTACGGTACACGTTCGACAACCGGCCGATAATGTCGACACCGCTGCAGCCGTCGTCGTTCCAATCGAAACTGTCGTATGGAGTCGGCTTCCCGCAGACCTGATCGGCCGGCGGCGCGGCGGACGCGCAGCCGTGGGCACGGAAATCTTGCTGACGGGCGACATACTGGTCGTAGGTGAGGTCGATCGTCTCGTTCGCGTACCGAACACGTTCGGCAAAGTCTGATGCCGAACTCGCAGCACGAGCCTGCACAGGCAGAGCGATTGTTCCTAGAATGGAGAAAATGATTCCGGCGACTACGCCCACGATACCCATTTGGCGCCTCTGTCTCACAGTGTCCTCCTGTAATTATGATGGCCGCATGTACGAACAGTCTTGCCTCTGCCGGTTCACACCCCGCATCGGAGCCGATGCATGGCGCGAAATAGGACGTTCGAGAACTCGGCAGGTCCTGCGGCTTGCCGAGTCTCTCGAAAGGTCCACCCTGTTTACTATCTCACACAGCATTTAGGTCAGGCGTCACGAGAGACATTTGTCTGAGCCGAGCTGTCGTGCGCGAAGCACGTCAAGACGTGTCCCGGCAACGCCATACGGGACCAGGAGCTAGATCATCGCATTCCAAAGTGCGTTGCGTGTTGGCCTTGGAACCGGATTGGGCAGATATCTTCCAGTCCCCCGAGTTGCCGCCGCACCCGATGTTGGCGTGGAATTCGCCGCCGAATTCAAGGCGGTAGCGGTAGGCGTCTTTGTCGTCACCATTTTCCCCTGTTGACTCGGCCCATCCTGATCCGCCTCGTTCGGCCTCCACCCAGACACCCACGACGCGAGCACCTGACAGACAGGAAACCCGCAACCGTAGCTCCTGCGGCTGCGCATTCGGCAGCGTAATTGCAAGGAAGAAACCTAGCAGTACCACCCCGACAAGGACAATGTACGACCATCGATGACTGGGGCGTGTCAAGACTTGCGGCTCGTTGCGCTCTTTTCTACGCTTCACGGATACATCCTCTTGACGGTGTCATCGAGAAGAAACTCCCAATTCTGCGCAGAGTATCGGATGATCTCTCCGCCGGGGCTGTTCTCGGCGTCCAATCCTGAGTCAAATCTCCCGAGCTTTCGCCGCATGGCGCCGATGGCGGTGCGAGTGGCGCCATAAGTAAGGCCGACCTCTTTGGCGATCTTCTGCTGCCGGTGTATCCCAAGAGCGTGCAGGCGCCAAATCTTCAATTTCGTGGGATCGTCTAGCAGTAGATCTCTTACCTGAAGACCGCTTGAGCCAGAAACATACATGGCCAGCGGCGGATCAATGAACTCTTCTCCCGCTGTGGCGTGTTCCATAGCCCGGACGAGCTGCCTCGTATTCGACTTCGAACAGAAGGCACGGACGCCGAGTTCTTCGTAGGCGAACCGAAGGTGCAAATGACGGTTGTCGTCGCCTGTCGTCCACAGTACGCATTTGGGCCCCTGGGGCAACCGTCGGGCAGCATGCACCAATGCGAGACCGCTGAGGTGAAGTTCCGGATCGCCGAGGGTTACCTTTCGAGATCTCAATCGCTGCTGGAATTCCCTGCTGTGTTCTTGAAAGAGAATATCCACCAACATTGCGTGGTATCGATACTTCGACAGCAGGCTGATTCCCTCGCGCAGGTCGGTCGCCACATGCACTTCGTGCATGGAATCTCGACGCAGCTCGGTATACGCCCCGACCGCGTTCGATACCATGTCTTCGACAACAAGATATGCCATGTTCCTACCTTGATGGATTGAACGGAACAGTCAACTGAAGGACAGATCCATTTTCCGAAGGCAACTTCCTGAGCTCGCCGCCCACTTTTCGAATGTTCTGACGTATGAGGAACAGGTTGCCGCCTTCGTCGTCCAGTCGACTCTCATTGAAGCCTGGACCGCAGTCACGAACTGACAAAACGGCCAGATGGCCGTCGGTTTCGAACTCGACCTCGCCCACACCCCCGCCGTGAACCACGATATTTTTCAGCAGGCTATGTAGGCCGTCTTCGAATGGGATGGCGGTGTCACGATGGAGACTGACCATTCCCGGACTCTCGGGCGGGACACGGAGGGCGGTGCCGAACATCTCGATGGCATCCGAGAGGATGCTCGCCACTGAAATTCGCGCATCTTTGGTCAATAGCCGACGTTGGCGCCGGTTCACCGCAGCTTTGAATTCCCGTGCGACCTGCCTGGCATCTTCCCCCGATTCGATTCGTATGGCGGCCGTGGAAGCGATGTTGTGCAGCCCAAGAAGCGCCTCACGGAAACTCGTGAGCAATGCTTCTCGTTCTCCTTCGACGGCAATCCTGCACAGCGCACCAATTCCCATTCCTACGGCATACCAAACAGCGACCCATATTGCGTGGACCAGCGCGCTTTTGTAGTGGGCGGCATCGAGTTCCCAGTTCCTCATGGATCCGACGAGCAACAGCGGTTCGAATGCAACAATCAGGACGAGGGTAACCTGCACTGACCATTGGGTAAGGCGGTTCGGAAAGTGTATCCACCACGGATGGAAGGCGAAGACGGCCAGCGTGATCATGGCATAGCCGCCCATTTGGAAACCGACCCCGGTTGACCCGTAGTCACCGGGGGCGATGAGGTGCACCAGTATGAGTGGCATCACGAGCATCGAGGCCGCCCAGGCGGCGGGCCAAGCGCCGCCGCGGGTCAGCGATCCTCGGTGGCATACTGAGAATATCGCGAGCGCGATGTGCAGCACAGCCAACCCCACCATAACAGTACGCCCATACGGCAGGTACTTGTCGTTAATGATGCTGGTGACCATGTTGGTGGCCTGAAGTAGCGGCGCAACCCACTCGATTGGCCTGATCAGCTTATACGTGGTAAAGGCGCTGAAGTCCTTGTCCGGTTCTAATGAGCGCACTAGCGCACCTCCGTTACCTGTGGTCGGGTGACATATGGCCACGTGCTGCCGGACATGTTGGTTCCACGCAGATGCTCCTCGCAGTGACGGAGACAATTGTCTTCGAGCCTCCCTCCGCACGGTGAGGCATTCGGAAGCAGCAGGCACCCTTTCTTGATCACTCCGCCGCGCCGACTTTCGCGACGTCAGAGTGTAGAGCATCGCTTTCTTTGGGCCCCAGGTGCTGCTGCGAACATAAGTTGCGCTCTGCCTCGCCCCGCGTGACTCACAGTGAACGAATGCCCGAACCGCTTGTCACCTTTGCTGTCGGGTCAGACAAAAGTGCGCGTACACACTTACCTCCACCTGTTTGCCATATGTTCGCAGCAGGCACCTGACAACTCGACGTCAATATGAAGCTGGGCATGGGGCATGCTCGGCTGGGTCGACTCTGATGAACCAGGAGGAACAGGCCATGAAGACCTCCATCGGCGGGTCATGCTCGACGTTGAGCACCGGTCGAGACAATGATCCATATTCGTGCGAACGGTCGTCACATTTTCGGGGCTCATGTCGGCGACCCTTCGAGCTGAGGCATTCGTCGCATCTGAAGTGTCGAGGGCATGCACAGCCAACGGCGCTACATTCACGGCTAAGAAAGCAGCCGCAGGATCTCGGCACGCATCTGTTGGTATAGCAGACCCTGCGGGGGCGCCAGGTTGAGCACGTGGCTCAACCACCAGCCATCTGCGGCCACTCGCACGAGAGTCGCTACCACCGGGTCGAGGCCGTCGGCCGCCAGTTTGTGCTGCCAGGTTTCGTAGCGCTCGCGCAGGATCTCCATCGACGATCCTCCGGCGAGCGCGCTCAACAACACGACCACGATCTGGTCGTGTGAACCCCCGGTCTCCGGAGCAACCTCGGGGACAGCAGCGTCCAGCCACGCGCGGGTGAACACCCCAGGCGGGTCGCCTGGCTCAGGAAGAAACGCGTCGAACTCATCGACTCGTCTCAGCAAGACACCGTCGACAAGCGCCTGCTTGCTTCTGAAGTGATGCAGCAACCCACCTTTGCTGACGCCCGCCTCAGCGGCGACCGCGTCGAGTCGAAAGCCATCCAATCCCTCCTTCAGCAGGAGCCGCTCAGCACCGTCAAGGATCCGTTTCCGCAGCAAAACCCCTCCAAACCGTCCAGACGGTCGGTCATCGTAGCACCTGTTGGGTCGTCCCGGCTACGTGAGCGGTGGATGGGTTGGGCTGTCCAGAAGTAGAGAGAAGACACCGACGATGGACGTGTTCGACAAGATCCACGGTTACACCGACGCCCGAGACGCGATTGCCGCAGGCCTGTACCCGTACTTCGGCGTCCTCGACCGGCACGAAGGGACCGAGGTACGCCTGGCCGGCAAGGACGCGATCATGTGCGGCTCGAACAACTACCTTGGTCTGACCAATGACCCCCGGGTGATCGAGGCCAGCGCCGCGGCGCTGGCCAAGTTCGGCACGTCCTGCACCGGGTCCCGGCTCCTCAACGGCAACCTGCGATTGCACGAGGAACTGGAGGCGAAGCTAGCGGAGTTCTACCGCAAGGAAGACGCACTGGTCTTTCCTACCGGCTTCCAGGCCAACCTCGGCACGATCAGCGCCATCGCGAGCCGCGGCGACGTGGTGCTGCTTGATCAGGAGGCGCACGCCTCGGCGATCGACGCGGCCCGGCTTAGCGGCGCGAGGGTCAAGTTCTTCCGGCACAATGACGCCGCTTCGCTGGAGCAGCAGCTCGCCGCGCGCTCACCGGACGCAGGGGTCCTGGTGGCGGTCGAGGGCGTGTACTCGATGGCAGGCGACATCTGCTCGCTGCCAGAGGTCGATGAACTGGCACGCCGGTACGGCGCGCGGGTCCTGCTCGACGACGCGCATGGGCTTGGTGTGCTCGCAGGCGGGCGAGGCACCGAGGCGCACTTCGCCGTACCTGATGGGTCCGGCGGTCCCCAGGCGGACCTCATCACGGTCACCTTCTCCAAGTCCCTGGCCTCGGCCGGCGGTGCCGTCGTCGGAAGCCGCGAGGTCATCCACTACCTGCGCCATCACGCCCGGAGCCTCATTTTCAGCGCCAGCATGACGCCGGCGAACACCGCGGCGGCGCTGGCGGCGCTGCGGGTGCTCACTGAGGAGCCGTGGCGGGCCGAGCGTGCCCAGAGCAACGCCGCGTATGTGCGTCGCGCGCTGACCGATCGAGGCGTGAACATCGGTGCAAGCATGACCCCGATCGTCCCAGTGCCACTGGAGAACGTGCTGCGCACCTTCTCGGTGTGGAAGAACCTCCTCGCCCGAGGGGTGTACGTCAACGCGGTGGTGCCGCCCGCGGCGTCGTGCCGGCTGCGGATGAGCTTCATGGCAACTCACACCCGCGCGCAGCTCGACCACGTGGTCTCCGCGATCGCTGCGGAGTTGGTGGATGACGTCGCTGAACCGACCCTGCTCGGAGTTTGAAGTGGCGGTATCCAAAGGGCCAGCCTCGCCTGCGACGGTTGCCGGAGTCGCCGCGGTGTGCGTCGCCATGCTGGTCGACAGCATGCTCTACAGCGTCGTCGTGCCGGTGCTGCCGGTCTACACCGCGGACCTGGGCGCCTCCAGCTTCGCCATCGGCGTGCTGTTCGCCTCCTACGCGGTCGGGCTCGTGCTGGCGACCCCGCTGCTCGCCTGGTACTCAAACCGGTACGGCAGACGGCGGCCAATACTGCTCGGCTCCGCAGCACTGGCGGTCACCACGGTGATCTATACGGCTGCCGACACTTATGCGCTGCTGCTCGCCGCTCGGTTCCTGCAGGGCGCGGCCGCCGCAGCAGTGTGGACCGCGGGAATCGCGCTGGTGGCTGACCTCGTCCCGCGTGAGCGGGTCGGGCGGTCCATGGGCACGGTGATGGCGTGCATGTCGGCTGGTCTCGTGCTCGGCCCGCCGGTCGGCGGCGCGCTCGCTGAACTGGGCGGGCACCGGGCGCCATTCCTCGTCCTTGCGGCAATCACCGTGACGAGCGGGCTGGCGCAGCTACAGCTGATCGCAGAGCCGTCACGGCCGGGCGCGCCAAGTCCACCGGTCCGCAGGCTGCTCTACGACCGAGGCCTGCGCGGCACGGTGATCGCGGTGTTCGCTGCGGCATCGGCGCTGAGCATGCTCGAGCCGATTCTGCCGCTGGAATTGGACGCGCTGGGCGCGGGACCACTCGTGGTGGGCTTGGCATTCGGCGCGGCTACCCTCGCCAACGCCGCGACCAGCCCGCTGATCGGCATCGCCGCCGACCGCTGGCGCCGCGACTGCATGATCGGCGCGGGACTCGTCGCCTGCGGCGGAGTGCTGCCCGGGTTCGCTTTCGCCGACACCGCGTTCGCGATCAGCGCCGTGCTCGTCACGTTCGCCATCGTCTACGGGCTCGTCATCGTGCCAGCGCTGCCAGAACTTGCCTCGGTTGCCGAGCGCCATAGCGGCCGCGCCTACGCCACCGTCTACGCCGCGTTCAACGTGAGCTACAGCCTCGGCATGATGCTCGGCCCACTCGTCGGCGGCATCGCCGCGGCCGGGTCGGTTGATGTGGCACTCGCTGCGACGGGCGGCGTGCTGTGTGTCTGTGGGCTGCTGGTGCTCACTCAGGCGACCTGCCGCCCGACGGCGGCACCGCCGTCGGAATCTGTCGCGAACCCCGTCGTCCCAGGAAAGGAATCACAATGACCAAGACAAGGTTGGCGATCCGCGCGTTGCGGCTCGCCCTGAGCGGCAAGAACGCCGACCCGATCCACGACTACGACGCCGCAAGCGCAGACTACGACGCATTCTTCACCCGGGTCATGGGCGTGCATTCGGAGTCTGCCTTGGACCAGGTGAGCATCAGACCGGGACAAACGGTGATCGAACTCGCTTGCGGCACCGGCCATCTCACCCAAGCGATGAGCGAACGGATGCAGTGGCGCGGCGTCATCCGCGCAGTCGACCTGTCCTCCGGGATGCTTGCCATCGCCCGCGAGAAGGTACGTCCCTCCACCGAGCTCGACGTGTCGTTCACCGAGGGCGACATGCAGCAGTTCCTGCGTGCCCAACCCGATGGACAGGCCGACATCGTGGTCTGCGGGTGGGCGATCTGTTACGCCAAGCCGGTCGCGCTGCTGCGCCAGATCCGGAGGGTCTTGCGGCCCGGCGGTGAGGTAGTAATCGTCGAGACGAGAGCCGACGCGCTCGCGTCGCTTGTCACCTCGTTGCAGCAGGTGTTCGTTGACGATCCGAGCCTGCTCACCGGCCTCATCCGGATGTCGCTGCCGAAGAACGCGCAGGTCGTCGCCCGGTGGTTCAGCAGAGCCGGGCTCACTGTGACACATACCGGCGAGGGCAGCGAGACGTTGCCGGTGGTGACACCGGAGGCGGCGCTGGAATGGGTGCAGCGCTCCGGCGCCGCCGCCGGCTTCAAGGACGCGATCGACTCCGCCAGAGAACAGGAAGTGCTTTGCCGGGTCCGCGACGCGCTCGCCGAGCAGGCAGCCAGCACAGCTGGCCTCAGCCTCACCCACACCTTCGTAGTGGTCACCGGGGTAAGTCCGGTCGATGGTGAGGAGAGTTCGTGAACACCAGCGAACTCCTGGGTATGCCGCCCGAGCGGCCCACGGCGCGGACCTGGCTAGGGCCGCTGCAGCGGGCCGCCGAGCTGATTGCCCGGCGTCCTAAGACTGTGCTTGCCGCGTGGCTGTTGGTCATCGCCGCTTGCACGCCGTTCGCGTTCCAACTCGACTCGGTGCTAACCCAGCAAGGCGCGTCCAAGGTCGTGCCCAGCACATCGAGCGCCGCGGTCGAGCAGATGATCGAGCAGGACTTCCCGCAGCGCTCCCAACGGCAGACCCTCCTCGTGATCACAGCTCCGGATGTGCGCAACGACCAGGTGAAGCGAATGCTCGCCGGTACCGTGGACAGGCTCGCCGAGCGGGTCGAGCGCGGCGAGATCGACCAGGTGGACTCGCCGATGGGGCTCTACCAGGACGCCGTCGTGCGATACCTGACCGTCCTGCGCCAGCAGATCACTACCCAGGCCGGGCCGACGGCCGGGGCCACCGCCCGCCAAGCTGTGGTCGATCAGGCTGTGGTGGCCGGCCAAGTGCCCGGCGAGCTTGCCGATGCCGCCCGCGCCGCAGTCGCCGCGAGCGACGCGACCGTCGCCAGCGAGCTGGCGAGCGCTGCCCGCACTGTCACGTTCGACGCGGACTGGGCGGACTTCCCGGTGCCCGTGCCCGCCGAGGCGGTCAACCAGCTGATCTCGCCGAGCAGGCGGGCCGCGCTCGTGCCAGTGAGTTTCGCCAAGAGCGCGGGTGCCAACCCGGACGTGGCGTCACTGCGCCAGCTCGGTGAGCGAATGCTCGCGGACAACAACCTCGCCGGAGTCGCCGAGGTGCACGTCACCGGCGAGCTCGCGCTGATCGACGACACTTACGCCCAGGCAGAGGCGGACAACGCGATCATGGAACTGGCTGCCTACGGGATCATCACCGTGATCCTGCTGCTGTTCTTCCGCGCGGTGGTGCCCACCCTGGTCACGTTGGTCTCTATCGGCCTCGCGATGAATGTCAGCCAAGCCGCACTGTTCAGCCTCGGACACGCGGTCACCCTCACTCAGTTCACCGTCACGATCATGACTTTCGTGATGCTGGGCGCCGGTGTGGACTACAGCATGCTGCTATCCTCCCGATACCGGCAGGAACGCCTGGCCGGGCGATCGGTGCACGACGCGGCCGTGCACGCCACCGTGCATGCCGGGGAGAGCGTGCTGCTGGCCGGCGGCGCGGTCGCGGTCGCCTTCGGCGCGACCCTGCTCTCACCGGTCGACTGGATCCCGCCGCTGGGCTATGGCGGCCTGGTCGGCATCCCGATCATCATGTCCGCCGCGTTGACCCTGACGCCCGCCCTGCTCGTGCTGCTCGGCGACCGGTTCTTCGCGCTCGGCCGCAACTCGCTCGGCGACATGGAAAGCACCGGCATCCTCAGCCGTTATCTGCGCCGAGTGTCCACTGTGGCCAAGTCGCGGCGCTACGCCGTCGCCGCGTTGTTCCTGGTGATCACCATGCCGTTCGCATGGATCACCGCCACCCACGACTCAACTGCGGACCCCGTGGAGCTCAGCCCGGACAACGACTCCAAGCACGGGTTCGAGACGGTCGCCGCGGAATGGGGCCCCGGGATGCTGTTGCCCACTCTGGTTACCGGGCCAATCGCGCCCGACCAACACAAGGACGGCGAGGTGACCGAGGCTGGCTACCAGGGACTCGCCGACCTCGGCGAGCGCATCGCCAAGGTGCCCGGCGTCGCGGAGGTGGACTCGATCACCCGACCGTTCGGGATCCCAGTGCCCTTCAGGGACGTGGCGACGCTGCCCAAGACCGTGCGGCAGGACTTCGTGTCCGAATCCGGCATCGCCCGGATCGTGGTCAAGCTGAGCGACGAACCGTACTCCGACGCAGCGGTGGACACCGTGGCCCGGGTCGAGCGGGTCGTCGCCGAGACGGGCGAGGTGGGGCAACTGCAGGTCGGCGGCGCAACTCGTGTGGACACTCAGTATGACGACGCGCTGCGATCCAGCTTCTGGCAGATGATCGCACTCGTGTCCGGCGGGGTTTTCGTCATGCTGCTGTTCGCCCTGCGCTCGGTGGTGATCCCGCTGCACCTCATTGCGACGATCATGATGAGCAACATATGGGCGCTGGCGATCACTGCGCTGATCTTCGACACGGTCCTCGGCATCGCCATCATCAACGATCTGCCCATCTTCCTGATCATTCTGATGATGGGGCTCGGCATGGACTACGAGATCTTCCTCGTAACCAGGGTGAAGGACTTGATGCGCGGCGGGCTGTCCACCATGGATGCCACGATGCAGGCGGTGATCGACACCGGTCGAGTGATCACCTCAGCCGGTCTAGTAATGGCCGGGAGCCTCGGCACGATGGTGCTGTCTTCGACAGTGATGCTCCAGCAGTACGGCACAAGCCTCGCCATCGCTGTGTTGCTCGACGCCACGCTGATCCGGATGCTGTTCGTCCCGGCAACCCTGGTCATCTTCGACCACTACAACTGGTGGTTGCCGACACGGCGACGCGGACGCCGCGACCCTGCGACTGCGAAGTGAGCCGCGCCATGGCACCGCTGGTTTGGTTGCGCACGCGGCACGACGCCACACCACTGACCACCACACTCACGCTGTACCTGGTCCTCGCGGTCGTGCGAGTCGCAGGCGCCTACGGACTGCCGTTCATGGTGCTCTCACTCGTGCTCACCCCGTGCGTACTACTCGTACTGCCACGCTCGCGATGGGCGGAGGCGGGGTTGCGCCCCGCCTCCAACTCGCGGCTCGCACTCGGATTGACCCTCGTCGTGGCGGTGTACGTGGCCGTGATCGCGGCCAACACGGCTGCGTTTGGGCTGTCTCGGGACAACTGGACCACCGGCATCCCGACAATGTTTCGACAACTCGCCTCCGCGTCGGCGGCGGTCGCTGCAGTACTGATGGTCGTGGCAATGGGCCTGGTCGTGCCTGCCTTGGAGGAAGTCTGCTACCGAGGTGCGCTATTCATTGCAGTTGAGCGGATCGCCGGGACTGCTACCGCGATAACGCTGACCTCGGTTGGCTGGGCGTTGGTGCACGTCGGCAACTACGGACTCATACCGTTCAACCCGGCCGTGCTCGCTGGTGTGCTGCCGTCGGTGTTCTGCATGGGCCTTGCGCTGGGCATTTGTCGCACTATCACCGGCTCATGCGTCGCTAGCTTCGTCGCACAGGGGGTGGCCAACCTCCTGCTTGTGGGCTGGCTAAGCGTTGTGTTCTGAGCCCGGATCGAAGGTCAGCGACGGATCAGCCGGGAGGGTGAGCGCCTGCAGGATAGCCGGTTGAACATCCTTTCAGATCCGTCAGGTGATGGGCCCATGCCGATTTCGCAGCCCTGAGCTTCGTGGTGGTGGCTGGATGTCGTAGGTGACGTATTTTTGGCAGGACAGCCGGCAACTCGGACCTGAGGTTGTTCAGCACCATGCCTTCGCGATGACGGTCACCGACTTCCCCCAAGTACCTGGCTGCCGTGAATCAGCGACAGGACCGCACGGGCCTATACATGGACGAGAACAGCGACCATCGATAGCGCCTCGGACCAGCCAGGCCGCATCGGCTCCGGACCAAGGCCCGCGCGAACAGCAGCGCGGCGTCGACGGCCTTCGTGCCGTGCGGACGCAAGATCGCGGCGGCGATGGTGCGGGTGGCGATGTCGAGGGCAATGGTTCGTTCCGATCGACCGTGGCGACTCGGCCGCGATCGCCGCACAGGTCGCAGCGATGACGCGGTCGTGCGGGCTGCCCGGCCGCCTACGCACCGTTGCCGATTCGTATGCCGACAATGCCCGCAAGCCCCGACTCAACCGCCCCGCGCTCGATCCTGACGACGGCCGGACTGGAGATCTGGTCGTGCCAGGTCTCATGGCCCACGGGCCACTCGCGGGCCAACTCGAGTGACCACAGGCCAGGTTGGTTGACCGCTGACAACAACCTCGACCTCCTCCTCCAGATCACGTCGATGCCTCAAAGATCAGCCATTCGGCCTACTTTCGTGTCGCATTCAACCACGCGCACTCGCCCCGCATGCGGATCCTGCCGTAGTTGCGTGTCACTTGTCTCACCAGGCATTATCGTCGATCACGACGAGTTGACAGGACGACGCGCGCAGCCCAGGATTGAGGCAGCTGTCGTTCTGGTGTTCGAACTTGATGTCGCTGACTTCCCACAGCGATCTGGCGTGATGTGGGAGCTTGTCGTGGCGTTCAACAATCCGACTGTGCCCTGGTCCGAGGTCGAGCGGGTCGCGTCCGGCCGCGCTCCCGTGATCGGAGACGGGAGCGACTCGCCCGCGTGGTCGCGCAAGCGTGACGGCTACTCCGGCGCCCCGGCAGATCTGCAGCACCGCCGCAGCCGTGACGACGGCGGCGAGCGGCTCCGGGCGCCGTACGCGGAGCTGCACGTCCACTCCAACTTCAGCTTCCTCGACGGCGCCTCCCACCCCGAGACCCTCGTCGAGGAGGCCGCCCGGCTCGAACTCGACGCGCTCGTCCTCACCGATCACGACGGGATGTACGGCGCGGTCCGGTTCAACGACGCCGCCCGCGAACTCGGCGTCCGGGTCGGCTTCGGGGCCGAGCTGTCGCTCGACCTCCCGGCGCCGCAAGGGGGTGCGCCGGACCCGGCCGGGTCGCACCTGCTCGTGATCGCCCGGCGGCAGGAGGGTTACCACCGGCTCTGCCGGGTGATCTCCCGTGCCCAGCTCGCCGGCGGCGCGAAGGGCCGCCCGGTCTACGACGTCGAGGAGCTGGTCGACGAGCTGGCCGGGCACGTCGTGGTGCTGAGCGGCTGCCGCAAAGGCGCCGTCCGCCGCGCGCTCGCCCGGCGGGGCCCCGCGGCCGCGCGCGCCGAGCTGACCCGGCTGGCCGGCTGGTTCGGGCGCGGCCACGTCGCCGTCGAGCTGATCGACCAGCGGCTCCCGCACGACTCGGCCGCCAACGACGTCCTCGCCGAGCTGGCCGCCGACCTGCGGTTGCCGACGATCGTGTCGAACAACGCGCACTACGCCCGCCCGGACGACGCCGTCGTGGCCGAGACGGTCGCCGCGGTGCGGGCGCGGCGGTCGGCCGAGGAGCTGGACGGGTGGCGGCCGCCGTCGGGGCAGGCGTTCCTGCGCTCCGGGTCCGAACAGCGACGCCGCTTCGAGCACCGGTACCCCGGCGCGGTCGGCCGGGCCGCGCTGCTGGGCGTCGAGGTCGCGTTCGACCTGCAGGTGGTCGCGCCGGACCTGCCGCCGTTCGACGTCCCGCCCGGCCACGACGAGATGTCCTTCCTGCGCGACCTGACCTGGGCCGGGGCGATCACGCGCTACGGGCGCCGCGAGGACAACCCGAAGGCCTACGCCCAGCTCGACCACGAACTCGACGTCATCAAGCAGCTCGAGTTCCCGGGTTACTTCCTGGTGGTGTGGGACATCGTCCGGTTCTGCCGCGAGGCGAACATCCTGTGCCAGGGCCGGGGATCCGCCGCCAACAGCGCGGTCTGTTACGCGCTGGGGATCTGCCACGCGGACCCGGTGAAGTGGAACCTGCTGTTCGAACGCTTCCTGGCGCCGGAGCGGGACGGGCCGCCGGACATCGACATCGACATCGAGTCCGACCGGCGTGAGGAAGCCATCCAGTACGTCTACGGCAAACACGGGCGGCTGCACGCCGCGCAGGTCGCGAACGTCGTCACCTACCGGGCGCCGTCGGCGATCCGCGACGCCGCGAAAGCCTTGGGGCACAGCGTCGGGCAGCAGGACGCCTACGGCAAGCTCGTCGATCGCTGGGGCGGCGTCACCGCCACGAAACAGCAAGCTGCGGGCGACATCCCCGACGACGTCCTCGACCTGGCGGCGCGGCTCGAGGACTTCCCGCGTCACCTCGGCATCCACTCCGGCGGGATGGTGATCTCGAAGCAGCCGGTGTCCGAAGTGGTCCCGGTCGAGTGGGCGACGATGGCCGACCGCAGCATCCTGCAGTGGGACAAGGACGACTGCGCCAGTGTCGGCCTGGTGAAGTTCGACCTGCTCGGTCTCGGCATGCTTTCGGCGCTGCACTACATGATCGACCTCGCCGCGGTGCACCACGGGTCCACTGTGGACATCGGGAAGCTCGATCTGGCCGATCCGGGCGTCTACGACATGCTCTGCGAGGCCGACGCGGTCGGGGTGTTCCAGGTGGAGTCCCGCGCGCAGCTGGCGACGCTGCCGCGCCCGCGGCCGCGGCCGCGCAAGTTCTACGACCTGGTGGTCGAGGTCGCGCTGATCCGGCCCGGCCCGATCCAGGGCGGTTCGGTGCACCCGTACATCCGCCGCCGGCGCGGTGAGGAGCAGTAGCAGCACGCGCACCCGCTGCTGGCCGGCTCCCTCGACCGGACCCTGGGCGTGCCGTTGTTCCAGGAGCAGGTGATGCAGATGGCCGTCGACGTCGCGTCGTTCACCGGCGCCGAGGCCGATCAGCTGCGCCGGGCCATGGGGGCCAAGCGGTCCAGTGCGAAGATGCACGCGCTGATGGCGCGGTTCTTCGCCGGGTGCGAGGCCAACGGACTGGACCGCGAGCTCGCGACGCGGATCTTCGAGCAGATCCACGCGTTCTCCGGCTACGGCTTTCCCGAGGCGCACTCGATGTCGTTCGCATTGCTGGTCTACGCGTCGGCGTGGTTCAAGCTCTACTATCCGGCCGCGTTCTGCGCGGGGTTGCTGCGCGCGCAGCCGATGGGGTTCTACAGCCCGCAGTCGCTGGTCGCCGACGCCCGCCGCCACGGCGTCCTGGTGCGGGAGCCGGACCTCAACGCCAGTCTCGCCCACGCCACCCTCGAACCCGATCCCGACAGCACCGGCGGCGTCGCGATCCGCCTCAGCCTCGCTGCGGTCCGCCACGTCGGCGACGACGTCGCCGAAGCGATCGTCGCCGAGCGTCAGGCGCACGGACCGTACGCCAGCATCGGGGACCTGACCTGCCGGATTCAGCTGAAGAAGACTGTCGTGGAAGCCCTCGCCACCGCCGGCGCCTTCACCCGATTCGGTACCGACCGTCGTCAGGCGCTGTGGGCCGGAGGAGCCGCGGCAACAACGCGGCCCGGGCACCTGCCCGGCCTCGCGCCCGGCCTGGACGCGCCCGCCTTACCTGGGATGACCCGGTTCGAGGTCACCGCGGCCGACCTGTGGGCTACCAGCGTCTCGCCTGATAGCAACCCGGTCGAGTACCTACGCGAACTGCTGAACGCACGCGGCGCGCTGACCGCCGCCGAGCTGACCCAGGCCGAAGACGGGACCCGAGTCTGGGTCGGCGGCGCAGTCACCCACCGCCAGCGCCCGGCGACCGCCGGCGGCATCACGTTCCTCAACCTCGAGGACGAGACCGGCATGGCCAACATCCTCGTCTCACCGGGGCTGTGGAACCGGCAGCGGGTCGTCGCCCGCACCAGCTCCGCCCTGCTGATTCGCGGCCGAGTCCAGGCCGCCGAAGGTGTCGTCACCCTCCTGGCCGACCGTCTCGAAGCCATCGACCTCTCCATGGCCGCCGCGCCGTCCCGGGACTTCCGGTAGGCCACGGCACCGGCAGCTCGGCTGTAGGACCTCACATTTTGCTGCACTGTCTCTCTACGAACTGCACCTGAACTGCACTTATGCAGCCGGAGTGCGACTCGGCCGTCCGGGTGGAGTTAGCGGCACTCGCTCAGCCGTCGGGGCGGTAGCGCCGATGATGACGTCATGGTTTGGCATCCGTCAGGTGTTGTTGAAGGCTCGAAGGTAGCTGCAGCAGCCCTTCGAGGCCGGCGGTTTCCAGCAGCAGCTCGACGAGCGAGTCGGCGGGCGGGAGTGCCTCGGCGTTGAGGGACTCGCCGATCTTGCGCAGGGCGGCCGCGGGAACCGACGAGGCCGTCGACCAGGCGCCGGTAGCGGGCCCGGGTGGTCGCGGTGAACAGCTCGTCGAGCTCAGCCTGGCGCTCGGGCGCGTTGAGGCGCTCGCGGGCGGTCGGCGGCAGCTCGGCGGCCTCGTCGACGGCGGGGCCGGTGTAGGGAAGGACCTTTCGGATGATCGGGAGGGTGTTGGGCCCGACGTTGCGGACGCCAAGCAGCGCGGCGTCCGGGGTGGCCTGCACTTCCTCGGTGTGGACGAAGCCGCCGCGGGCGAGCGGGGGGTACCCGCGGCCGGTCCCGCCGGCGGCGTCCCGAATCCGCTGCTCGACGGTGTGCAGCGGGGTCCGAGTGCCGGCCATCGGCTGCAGGGACCAGCCGGTGATCTCACCGGTGCCGTAGAGGCTGCGCAATTGCTCGGCCATCTCGGTCGCGCCGACGACATGCAGGACCCGGCCCGGCCAGACCCTCGCCACGCCGAAGAGTGAGTCGTCGCTGGTGATTCCCAGTACCGGCCGGTCTGGTCGTAGCTCTCGAAGGCGATCGCGATCCGGATCGCCTCGTGCTCCGGCGACGATGAATGACCAGGGCCTTCGGTGCTCATGCTGGGCATCTTCGCGCACGGTGACGTCGGGTTCGGGGAGCGCGCGGTCCGTGTCCGGCCGGAGAGTGGAAGGGCGGGAGCCCGTCGCGAGGACGGGCTCCCGCAGCGGGGTTACGCGGCGTTCCAGAACGTCCGGTAGGCCACGGCCTGGGCCGTCAGGTAGCCGTCGAGCGCCTGGCGGCTGGTGTTGCCGTGCAGCCGGTAGGCCGTTCCGCCGTTGCAGCGGAGGTCCCAGAACGGTGACAACGTTGGGCATCTCGGCATGATCCCACCGGGACCAGGCGGGTGACCACGGCTCAGGCGTTGAACTCCGTACGGCGCTCCCCCACCCACGACTCTCCGTCAGTCGTCTGATTCCGATCTCGAGTTCAGCGCGTCGGCGATGATCTTGGGCTTGAGCTTCGAGAGTGCACGGTGCTGAATGATGCGTACTGCCCCGGGAGTGATGCCGAGTGCATCAGCGGTATCGATCGTCGAGAGTCCGCTGCCGATACGAAGGAGGAGTACGTCTCGTTGCTGGTCAGGCAGTTCGAGGAGAAGCTCGCCGAGCGGCGGTATTTCAGACGACGAGGAGAACGCCCGCGTCGGGACCTCCGGCACCTGGTCGAACAGGACCTCTGCCGGAAGCTGCTGACTGGCCTTGTACAGAGTGGAGAGTTTCCTCTGGGTGATACGCACGAGAAAATGGAGAACCTCGTCGACGGGCACTTGGTGACCGGAGTTGCGGTAGTCGAGGTAGTCCACCAGCACCTCCTGGAACACATCCTCGGCCGCCATCCCCGGAAGCGCGAACGCTCGCATGCGAGCCAAGATGTAGCGGTAAAGCCCGTCGGTGACTTTCTGCGGAAGCCAGGAGGACACGTCTTGGGTTGCAGGCTCGACGGCGTCCGCTCGCTCAGGCAGAACGCTGGTGTGATCCAAAGACTGCGGTGCCGGCAGCAGGCCGTCTTCGACGGCTCGCTTGTATAGGTCCAGGCGCGTACTGGCTGCGCGATCAGACTCCCGGAACTTGTCTCGAGCGCGGTTGAGGTACTCACGAACGGTGCTGACCTGCAAGTTCAGCTCTCGCCCGACGGCGTCGGCTGTCTTGCCCGAGGCGTAGGCCTTCAACACCGCGACTTCCTGCTGACTGAGCCCGATTCCCCGCTCCCGGCGCGCAGGCTCCTCGGACTCGACCGGTCGCAGCCTCCTCTTCCGCGTTAGGCGACGTTCGACCGCCGGGACGGGAGCTGCGGACGCCAACCACCTCCGGAAGAGATCGACGCAGCTGTTACAGGCGTTCACCCGCTGACCATCGGATGCGTGCATGTAGATGACACGGTCGGCAGGCCGTGTGCAACGGAAACCCGCTATCGCAAACTCGCACGTTCCCAGCAGCCCGATTGAGACGTCTTCGCTGTGCTCGGGCGGTGTCGGACGAGCGTCCCGTTCACGTCGCCGACGGCCTGCGGAGCGGCAGGTCGACGAGCAGTACCGACGCGGGCGCCCCCTACCGTCGTTGCGAGCGGGAGGCAACGGCGTGTTGCACTGCTCACAGGTGAGCTGGCTTGCCCGTTCGGGTGTTTTCGTGCTGGACGAAGGTCCCGGCATAGCAACATCCTAGAGGAAGACTGGACATCTCACCAGGGGAAACGCTATTTTCGTGCCATTAGCCAACGAAAGTGACTACAGTGGCACCCGTTGACGACGAGTGCCACCGGAACCCAAACTGCTCCCAACGGCTACAAGTGACACTCTCCGAATAAGCCCGGAACGTCTCGCTCGGCAGCGGTGAAACTTCTGTGACCCCTCCTGCGATGTAGTGGAGGAAGGGACACAGAGACAGGGCCCAGAACACCGAAGTGAACTGGGCCCGCCCCTGGCACGTGATCAGTCTTGGTAGGACTGCGTGATCACGTCGCCGATCATCACGAGGGCCCTCGCCGTCGCGGCGAGGGCTTCGTGCTGCTTGAGCACGGCCAACGCCTCGACGACCAGCAAGCTCGGACGAACAACCGTCCGCCACGCCTGCAAGGCCCTCTTACTACCGCCTTCCTCCGGGTCGTTGCCGTCACGAAGTGTCGGCTGGTTCCCATCGGGAGGGTCGTGCTCGGTGAACATCACCTTCTCCTCTCTTCGAAGCCCGGCTCGTCGCCGGACGTCCTGGCCACGAGTTTCGTGACCTCGAAGAGCGGAGGATCAAGGTGCAGATCCACCTAGGGATCCACCCGAAGGTGGAGCCCGAAACAACGATGACCTACGGCCGCCGCAAGCACAAGCAACCCACATGCGCGCTTCGTCCCCTGGTATCGACACCGGGCCGTAAACCGTACGACCGGACTTGTTGAGTCGACCCCTAGCAAGTTCGTTTCAGCAGGTGAGAACCCTCGGTTGGTCCGGACCAATGCTGAAGCAAGATCGCTTCTCACCCACACGGGTGAAGGAAATTTTTTTGTGACTCAACGTTAACCTCACACGAAATTAACCGTAAAGCGGAGGCGACTCCGGTTATCAGATAGGCTTATACCAGAGCAATTGAGCGCGCTTTAGTGAGGGTAGGTAAACAGTTCTACTGGGCGCCAGCCCGATTCTGGCCTGCTTCTGATACTTATGAGTATCAGAAGTAGACTCCGGCCGTGACTTCCGATATTTCGGTCCAGGCGGATACGCAAGGCGCCGGAACTACTTCCGATATTTCGATCCCCCTCGAAGGCGGTGCGGTCGACGAAGCTCGGCGGCGGCCGGGCGCGGCCGCAACGGTGGTGCCGGCGGCGTTCGTCGAGCGGTTCGACGGGTACGTCGCGGCGAAGGCGCGACCCGGCGAGCCGCTCGACGACGACACGGTCCGGGCGTACTGCTCGCGGACGCGCCAGTTCCTCGCGTGGCTCGATGGGGCTGACGTCGACGGTGACCCGCTCGTTGACGGCCAGGCGCGCGACGGCGCGGTGCGGAACTACCGCGCGTACCTGCTGACGGTGGCGAAGCGGAAGCTCTCGACGGTCAACGCGCACCTGACCGCCGTCGACGACTTCCTGCGCCACGTCGGCGTCGGACCGGCGGCGGCGAAGCGCCAGGAGGTGCCGAAGTCGGCGCCGCGGGCGCTGAGCGACCGGAACCGGACGCGGTGGCTGCGCGCGGCGCAGCGAGCCGACGCCCGCGGGAAGGCCTTGGCCTACGTCGAGTACTACGGCGGGCTGCGCGGCGGCGAGGTCGTCGCGCTCGACGTCGGCGACGTCCGGATCTCCGCCCGCAAGGGCGTGCTGATCGTGCGGTTCGGCAAAGGCGGTAAGTACCGGGAGGTGCCGCTGCACTCGCAGCTGCGCGCGGCCATCGAGGAGTGGGTCACCGAGCGGGCCGGGTGGCCGGGTGCGGCCGAGACGCCGGCGCTGTTCCTCAACCGCCGCGGCGGCCGGCTCTCCACCCGCGGCGCTTACGACCAGCTGAAGGCGATCGCTGCGGATGCGAATCTCGCTTTCGGCCGCGACGGCGACCTCACCCCGCACTCTCTGCGCCACACCACCGGTACGAACCTCGTGCGCGACGGGGTCGACGTTGTCCTGGTCGCCGAGTTGCTCGGGCACAGCGTGGAGACCGCACGGCACTACAGCCAGCCCACCGAGGCTGACAAGCAGGCCGCGATTGAGCGCCTGACCGTCGACGAGTAGACCAGGTTTGCGACATCGCGCTGTCCGTTCTTGTGCCGCAACGAGCAGAACCGATCAGTACTCATCGGTATGCCATACTGACGCAATGCCCCACGAGCAGAAGCCTTATGTGATCGTCTACCAAAACGCGGATTTCGTCGGAAGCCTTTACCAAAGCGAGACGAACGACGGTCTCCCCAACACGAGTCAATACGAAACATCCGGCACCTCGGATCAGAGTCGAACCGGCACGAACAAGGGGCAAGGCAGCATTAAGGCGGGAGGAAATATTCCTGGAGTTGCGAAACTCGAGGGAACTGTTGGCGGCGGAAAAGAGGTTGCTAACAAAGATGGGCAGACCTCGACACGGCGTCACCGCGTCGAAATGTCTCGTGACACTGCACTATATTTGCATGTACTTCACGAACGCCTCGACAAACTCACAACAACGGTTAGCAGCAACAGCGACGGCGCCGCACTGGACACGGGCTCCCTCGTAAAATTTCACGGCAGGTTTCGGCCCGACCCCATCAGCGCACTGTTGGACCTCGGGAGCCCAGACGCTGTCGCGGAGATGACCCGGTTTGCGACCCGTCAGGGAAAGCGCGCAAAAATTGTTGAAGAAGATTGGGACATCGACAAGGTCAAAGTACGCTGGGAGCTTGTCGAGCAGGAGGCTACGACTAAGGCCGATCTAGCCCGCACGATCACCGAAGCAGTACATACGGATTTTCGCCGCAAGACCACTACGGAACTGCATTGCAAAATTGATTCCTCACTGACCGCGCTTGTCGTGTGCGAGGCGGAACACTTCGTTACAGCCGATCCCGATCGACCTCTCGACGGAGACTTTACCGTTTTCGGCAAAGTGGTTACGAAACCAGAGCAAGATGTGCCGATTTTCCGCAAAAACAAGTTGTTGAGCCGCATGAATCACGAGTGGGTGAAGTACATTCTCTCCGAAATTACCAACTTGACGGAAAAATCTGTCAATGGCGAAGCAATGCCGGGATTTCTCAGAGATGAAACTGAGGGTAAAGTGCCACCTCCGTTCAATCTTGATTTTCCGGCCATTATTGAAGGGTATTCCTTTACCGTGCTTCCGATCGCGATCTACGCCTGACCAGCTGCGACCCGGGGCACCCGGTCGTTGACGAGTGATCAGGCGTCTTCCGGCACCCAGCACGGGGGAGCCTGGACGCCCCGGTCGCGATACAAGCCCCTGACCGGCGGCGTGTACTCGTCGAACCACGGCTCGACCTCGGCGATGGGCGGCTCTTCTTCCCGGCCCGGAGCGACCTGCAGCTCCTCGACATGGGCGATGTCCAAAATTCAGGCAGATACTATACTGATAATCTTTAGAGACAGCCCACGGACGACTTCCTGGTGACCGACCAGAACCTCCGGCCCGACTAGGGTCGGCATGTGGCTCGTACCTACTCGCAGCAGACGATCAAGCTGCTCTTCGCGCGCGCACGGCAATGCGCGTACCCCGGCTGCAGTACGCAGCTCGTACTCGAGCACCGTGGCCAGCTCACCGTCGTAGCGGAGATCGCGCACATCCGATCCGAGAAGCCCGACGGCCCCCGGCACGACCCCGCGTACCCAGCAGAGCTGATCAACGAGGAAGAGAACCTGCTGCTCCTGTGCGGCACGCACCACAAGCCGGTCGACGACCACGAGTCCATCTACCCCGTCGACGAGCTCCTCGACTGGAAACGCGAGCAAACCGCGGCGGCCAGCGACCGGAGCCTAACGGAAGGGCAGGTCGAGCAGATCTTCCTGCACTACGACCTCAACCGGCTCGGCCGCGAGGGCTTCGAAAAAATTTGCCAGGCGCTTACTGTCCACGTGCTCGGCCCCGGCACAGAGGTTTTCGTAGGCCCCGGGCCAGATGGCGGGCGCGACGCCGCGTTCGACGGGCCCACGAAAGGGTTCCCGAGCCGGCAGGCGCCGTGGGACGGCTATATCGCCATGATTGCGATGTTCAGTCAACCGCAATCGAATCCGCGCTGGGCTAAGCGCGCGCTCGGTCATCGGATCAAGCGCGAATTCAACTGGTGGTCCCAGCGGGTTGAGCGGGGCGACCGGCGGCCTGACTACTTCATTTTCGCGACCAACGTACAGTTGACCGCCGATGACGGCGAACTCGCGCCCTTGACCGAGCTGATCGACCTTCACGCTGACGAATTCGGGCTCCGCGATTGGCTGATCTGGGATGAGAAACGGCTTGGCGAGCTTCTCGACGCCTACCCGGACGTCCGTCATGCGGTCAGCAGTCTATCTGCGTCGAACGAGATCGTCGCCGGCGTTCTGGCTCGCCTCTCTACCGCGCCAACCACCAAGGTCTACCAACCCGGGGAGTCGGGCCACGAAGCAGCGTTTCAGCCCGCTTACGATGCCGCCGGTGGCGTGTACATGCTGGGCAATGCACTCGGACAGGTACAAGAACACCAACTCGGCTGGCTCCAGTTCTTCCCTGGTGGTGCTGGGGGCGAACCGGCCGTGCTCTGCGCGCTCTACGGCAAGAAGGTAGTTGTCGTCGCGACCGCGGTGTGGAACGACATTGAGGCGATCGGGGATGGAGTTTCCGGCGGAGGCGCGGTCGGGATCGGATTCCCAATGTTCGAGGAGAACACCTCGGGCGCCTTCGTACGTTCAGACGTCAAGACAGTCGAGTTGGCCGGCGGTCGGTGGGACCCCGAGCGCCGAGGGCGGCTTCTCCGGCCGGCTGGTGGATCGCCCGTCTGGCAGCCCGAGCTGACTTTCGACAGCGAAGCCTCGAAGCACCGGGACGCCTGGTCAAGCCTCTTCGACCAGCGGGATCTCCGCATCCGCGTGGCAGCCCGGATCCCCTTGTCGGCCAGAGTGTGGCGGATCTCCGGACGGGCGCGCATGCTCGAGGCAGTGGATGCCACCGGAATAGCCGCGTTCTTTTCCACGCTCGCCGACCGATATTCTGTTCAGACTTCAGCTGATTCCTGGCAGGAAATCGACAAACCTGACGGCGAGAACAACAGCCGGTTCGCCGCCTACCAGATCACGGCCAGCACCTCCGACGGCCGTACCGCACTCGCCCTGTGCCTGCGGCTGACCCTTCCCGCCGGTCGCGGCACCGAAGTTCACACCACGGTCGACCTGCGCGTCGACTTCAGCGCCCTCTCAACACCGACCGAGTCCCCCGACGACGTCCCTGGCACACGTCCTCTGGCGTTCAACGAGCTCACGACCTTCCTCGTCCGCGCCTGGCCGACAGCGACGGTCGCGCTTCTGCTCGGCGCCGTCGAGGACCCGCTGGCCGCACCTCCCGCCGGAGCAGCCAGACTGGAATTCCACATCGGCAATGAGCAGCCCGGTCATTCCGATCGTCGCCCAACGATTCCCATCCTGGACATGATCGACCTCTCACTTCTCGGCTCCCCGCGTGGCGCTGGTCCACGTGCCCTGTCGATCGGCGTGACCACGCCGCTGGGCCTCACGGCGACCGCAATCGGCGAAGCCGTTGACGAAGCTCTCGTGTGGATGGTGGAAGACGCGGGCTTCGTGACCCCGCACCCCTCAGCCGGCTCAGCGCGAAATACACCGCGCGAGCCAGCATGAACTCCGATGCCGGCGCCCTCACGCAGTACCAGACGAAGCTGACCGCACTGCTACGAGTCATGGCTGAGGCCTACCGCCTCAACCTAACCGCAGGCACGCCAGCAACGAAGCGCTCGTGCTCGAACACGGACGCTGGTTCACTCCGACGTCCCTACCACCAGATCGACCCCGTGGCGAGCCGCAGCGCTGCTACCGCAACGCGTCCCTGCACAGCGAGACCTACGGGCTGGTCTACGTCGAGGGGTTCGCCATCCACACCAGCGGATTCCCAGCCCCGCACGCCTGGTGCGCACGGCTCGACGGCACGGTCGAGGACCCGACCTGGAACACCGATGGACACGCGTATCTCGGCTTGCCCTTCACCGCCGACTACCTCCACGATCACGAGACTCGTGCAGGTATGCACACCGTCCTATTCGACCAGCACCGCACCGGCTGGGCCCTGCTCACGCACGGCGTGCCAGCGAACTCGCTCGCGCCAATCGGAGAGCGCGCCGACTTTGGAGGGTTCTCGTCAACGACGAGCGCAGTCAGATTCCGGCCGACAGATGCGATGCCTCGACAATGACGCATCTGGCCGAAGATCTTCGAGCGCATCGCACCCGATTCGTCGTCATCGACTTCGAAGGCCTCACCCCTGCTGGACGACCGCCAGTGCCGGTCGAGGTTGCCGCCGTCACGGTCGCGCTCTCGCCGGCAGGCCACTTCACCGAGCTGGACTGCTATCAGTCGCTGATGGCGCCGCCACCGGATGTTCCAATCACCAGGTTCGACCAGGCGTCAGGGATCACGGAGAATTTGCTGGCCACCGCACCGGCGGCGTCGGCAGTCATGTCCGAACTCGACCGGCGTGTGCACGCACCAGCCACAGACGCCGGCGACGCGATCCTGCTCGTCGCCCACCACGCCGCCACCGAGCGGACCCTGCTGCACGGCCAGCGCGACCACTGCCCACGCCTCGCCAACACTCCGTTGCTCGACACTGTCCGGCTGGCCCGCACCTGCATACCGGAACTCCCCTCTCACAGCCTGGACCACCTAGCGCGGCACCTCGAGTTGCCGATCCCACCTGACCGGCACCGCGCGCTCGCCGACGTCCGACTCACCCTTGCTGTTCTCCAGCGCCTGCTGCAGCGAGGCAGGTGGTCCACGTTGATGGACCTCGAGCGCATCGCCCTCATGCCGGCGAAGAAACCAGGCCTAGGCGTCGCCGACCAGCCCGGTCTCTTCTGACCAGGAACGCCATGAAGAGAGTTTTCTTCGCATAGTCCCGCAAGCTGTCCACAGGTTACCCACAACTCAACGCATCTGTGGATAAGTCGACTTGTTCTGATCGTCGTAGGTGGCGCCCACCTCGATCATGTCGATCAGACAAGACACGGGAGGCAGGACAGCCGGCTCAACAGCGGACAGCGGCCGATCACGGCGGTCAACGTGGAGGTGTTCGGCGTGGGATTCATGGTCAGCGCCGGGGCAGCAGCGCGGCGGCGGCTGCGCGGGCAAGGATGCCCTGACTCGTAGCAGATAGACCGAAGCGGTTCCAGTGGAAGATCACCACGTGGGTGAGGATGGCCCGCAGGCCCCGGTCCAGGCGCCCGGCTCCGGCATCCGCGCCGAGCCGGTCGCCGCCAGCGTGCAACGCGGCGAGCCACGGCGCGGCGTGCGCGACCGGCCCGCTCGGAGTGAACAGTTCACTGTCTGCCAGGTCGGTGATCGACAGGAGCAGGCGCACGTTCTCAACCAGCTTGCCGATGCGTTCCGTGTCCGCGTCAGAGGGTGCAGGCCGCAGTCGAGCGACCCGGTCGAATACGTCGCCGCGCTCGAAGGCATCGAGCCCGGCGGCGTGCATCAATCCGCTCAGTAGCAGGAACGACAGCTCCCGGCGGCCGAGGCCAGGACGGTCCTGGCGCAGGTAGTTGAGCACCCCCGCGCTGTCGGCGCAAAACAGCTCGTGGACGGTGTCGATGCCGGTAGGGCCCCCGAAGGCGGCGGTCTCCGGCTCGTACACCGTCGGCCGCCAGCGCGAGATGACTCCGATGCCGGTCAGCTCGTCGAGCACGCGATCGACGGCCGTGGCGTCCGCACACGACAGGCGTAGCCGCCAGCAGGGGTGTTTGCGCAGGAACCACCACCCGGCCACCGCCTCGTCGGCGCAGAGCCGGTCAAGAGCCGGGCCAAGCGTCGTGGCCCCGATCGTCTCGGCGGCCGACCAGTCGGTGAACTGGACGCGCACCTGGTACCACTCCTCTTCGGCACGTCGTTCCAGTGCAGCGATCCCGGCGGCCTGGTAAATGCGGCCCGCGCGATCGTCGGCACCCTCCAGCGGCCTCTGCTCGCCATCGACATCGACCCCGAAGACACCGGCGCCGGTGCCGACGCTGGCGACGTAGTCGCCGAACAGCTGCTCCTCTGGGCCGACCGCTACGGGATGCCCTGGCTGCGCCGCGAGTCCGGCCGCCCCGGCCACACCCACCTCATCATCAAAACACCGCCGTGTCTGCGCGAAGAGCTCCAGCTCGTCGTCCGCACGGTCGCCAGCCGGCAGAACGTCTCTGCTACCGTCCGCTCCACTCTCCGGCTCACCTCCTCTCCGCACCGGCACGGGCTACCCAGCCCCGTCCTGAGCTGCACGCTCACGACGGCCGACGTAGACACGCCCGTCACGTCCACAACACCGCATACAGCACGACCCGCGCGTCCGCGACGCGGCGCCAACCGCAGCAGATCCGAATCCGAATACGGCCACGCCCTCGCCCTTGCCCGCGCCAGCCATAGCACTGCGCACGCCTGGGCCTTCGCCAACCTCAGCGGCACCAAAGCCCGCGAGATCGGCGAGAAAGCATGGCGGCGCTGGTTCTGGGCACCCGCCACCACCATCGCCGCCGCCGAACGTGGCCTCACCGAGCAGCAGGCATGGGATCTCTTCCACCAGGCTTCTCCCGCCCAGGCTGCCCACATCGGAAGGGACGTGTGGCGCCGCAACCGCTGGTTACCCGCCCTCCGCGAGGCGGCGGAACTCGGCCGCGACGCAAACGCCTCGGACCGCACCACGCCACCGGCCGCGTATGTGAACCCTCACCTCGCCGTCTCCAGCAGGTCCAAGCGGCGCTTCACGCGGCCGTAGACCGGCATGTGGCACGGAGATCCAGCCCCGGAGGGCGCAACGACACGATCGCCGGCGTACGGGTCAGCAGCCTGCACGCCGCACTCGACGCGTTCGCGCACGCAGTACTCACCACCGACGGCTCGATCTCCGTTCGCCACTGGGCCGAGCGCGCAGGTCTCGATCCCAAGACCGTCCGCCGAGCCCGCGACGCCGCGCTCAAGCTTGGAATCCTCGAATGCGTGCGCCGCTACACCGGGGGCGAAGCCGACTGTGACGCATTCACCTTGAGCGAAACCGCAGCAGCCGAACACAACACGACGTCAACTTCCCCCACTCTGTACACCCCCTCCCGCGGTCAAGCGGACACCCTCAGGCTGCAATCACAACATCAGCGCGATATGCGCCAATTCGCGCTTAGTCGCAACCTGAGGGCTAAACCCACCGACCTTGGTTGCCAACGCCGCGCCGAAACTCTTCTACCTACTACCACCCTCGGCACCGTTCCTCATCTGCAGCGTGATCTCACTGCAGTCAACTACCCGCATTTCCGAGACAGCAACTTCCTCCATCGCGTCGATCGCTTTCGCCGGGATCGAGATTCGCCCTCGCGTCCGGATCGCCGGGAAGGCGTCGTCATCTACCGCACGGTAGATCGTCATGGCAGAAACGCCGAGCAACTTCGCCGCTTGATCGACCGTCAAGAAACGCGGCGTGCTCACTTTGGACTCGGACATCACAGACCTCCGCATACTACGTGACAAGGGGAGGTCGGCGCCGACGGTCCGAGCGACCGCACACATCGACACCATTACCTTCAGCATCCGCCAGGAACATCAACTCGTCAACCTGGCGCCGACGCAGCGGTGACCCCACGGCATACTGAAGCAGATTGAGGGCGACGACCCGTACCGAGACGCCATGAACTAGACCGTCGCGGCGCAGGAGCTAAACTATCCTCAGCCACGACAAAAGGAGCCAGATGACACTCGTTCTAACATGGGCCGATCACGATAACATCATCCATGTTGCAGATCGTCGTATTGGCTCCATTGCGGCAGGAAAATACGAACCACGAGATGACAAAGCTAGTAAAATTATCCTAGCTGGCGGAACTCTGATCGTTAGCTTCGCCGGCCTCGCGGAACTCGAACGACATCGTTCAACTTCCAATTGGATCATGGATCAGCTTGCACTCGAATGGAATCCCAACACCGAATTGGGCGCCGTGCTCCAAAAAATTGCGGACAAGTTAACCAACTTAACGCAGCGCCGTCGTCGGTTCCGCAACCAAGCCCTCAGGATTACCCTCTGCGGATGGGCACTATCCGACACCGACGAGGTAACGCTCATTGCAGGAATAGTGACAAATCTTGATTCTCACAATAGCATCATGACGTCCTTCAAGGGGATTGCGCACGAATTTCCACATCGCGGCGGCTGGTGGGAGAACGGCGCAGTACTACCCCCAGATATTCGAAACGAAATGATCCGACTCCTTCGGCGCGGAAAGAGAAAAGGTATCGGACCAGTCGCCATTGCTGACATTTTGTTGCATGCGATCAGGCGGACACACCGCCGAAATAAGACCGTTGGGCCGACTGCTTTAGTTGGCATTTTACCTCATGCCGAAGTTGAGCGCGGAAGAAGGATAGGGACGATCAATATCTTCACAACCACTGACGGAAGCGCGAGCATCAGCAGAGCAATGCTCATTGGAGTTCCAGCCGACGTGAAGCGTCTCACGGCTGTGCCAAGCCACCTGAGCTCGTACCGCGTCAGCTAACACTCGACATCGCAGCGATGAGTGGATCTGCGGCACACCCGATAGCTGCCGCGGCATTAAAGGTAAAGACATAGCCGCACCCGGAACTCAGTTAAAAGCCCGAATAATTACATTCAGCACAGCCCGGATTGCAGACCAGTCCTGCAGCGCCATAACTTGCGAATCATTCTCGGCAGACCTCAGTTTTTCCTTGAAACGGTCTTGCAGCTCAGCCTTGCCGACGACCTCACCTTGATACTGCTGAACACCCCGCTCAAAAGAGGTCCACTGAATTGGATGCAGCTCTCCTCGGCCATCACGGAGAACATCCATACCGAAATACAGCTCGATAGATGCAGCCCTTCCATTGACGTCGGCTTTCCCGATATACCCTTCGGGATGGCTCGCGTCAGGCGGTCCAAGTGTCGGATATGAACGAAGGAACTCCATCTCCGGCAAATAGCCTACACGAATATTGGCGGGCAAAGGTCCAATTTTTGCCAGCGCCGACCGAGCGGCAGAGTCGTTATCGAACAGTGCTACAACTCTATTAACAATTCCCGCCGAGGCGAACGATTTCACTAAGGTCGTCAACCATCCAACTCCGCCAGGTGGACGTCCAGAGAAGTCCATGATGTGAATCAGATCAATCAAATGAGGATATAGCAGCCTCAAAGCTGGCCCTAAGATATCAGCATCGCTCCGACCCTCTGTCAAAACAACCATTTTCGAGTATTGAGGGCGGGTCTCCAGCAGGTGTTGCAGGGAGTTTTCACAAAGAAGATCAGGCTTGCCCAGAAGGCTTAGTTCCTCAATGTGAGCAGTAAGATCCAGTTCGACAGACTGATTTGCCTTTGCCATAAGTAATGCCCGAATGACGTATCGCATGTCGACGACAGGTTCGTCGTTATCAATCGGCAGCAGCGGAAATATGTCATCACCATCGAGTGAAGTTTGCATGCAATCAAGCCACCGCTGCACGGTTAGATTTTTTAAATGAGGCTCTTCTACTAGCAACGAATGATCATTGTTGATGCGCGCGATCCACTTCTCGATTCTCGAAGCCGTGACGCTCGGCGTTATGCCCAGAGCGTCGAGACGGTCGGCGATCTCCGGACCGTTTCCTGCGAGCTCGTGCACCTCAGCAGGATGCCGCTGCCCACAAGCGCATCTTCCATTGCGCAGACGAGGAGTCAGGCCGTGGTCGATAGCGCCGTCGAACGGCCGTCGTCGGTACATACCGTCGTGAAATATTGCCAGAATTTCAGCTGGAAGCTCCCCTTTAAGGTGTCGAATCCTGAACCCGCCAACTGACAGCCACTGCCAACTCATAGCACTATTGTGGCGCATTAAGACGCCGCTTGTCAGGAGCCACGCTGATTTCGGCGCTCACGGAGGCCGTGGTTGGTGGTTAACAGGCTTGCCTTACAGGTCGGCGTCGGGACGTCCCACCAATCGATCCACCTGGCTCGGTGGACGCTCGACACGGTTCGATGGAACCATCCGATGTTGACATCGATGTGTCCGGGACTACCGGTCAGCACGGGTTGCCAAGGGAGATCACCAGCCAGCCCAGCACGATCAAGGAAGCCCAGCCGGCGTCTCCTGCTCTATCACGCTGCAGCTCACCGTTCGACAACCGTCTGTGCTTTCGAACGCCACCGTGCGGCACGAGAGCGCCCTGACGACTCGAGAGGTGCTCGCTTCATCAGTAACAGATAGGTTGCACACGCGAGGCGACGGAGCCGACAGTCGAGGACTTGGGTCTACCATCTGACATATGAGCCGTCTGTTGCCGGAGATCGAAGACGCGCCGCTCTATCTACACTGGGTTAGGCAGGGAAAGCTACATTGGAATCAGGACTGGCTGGACGACCATGGCCCAGCGAGGTCGCACATCCCAGGGCTAGCTGAGCACATCTCCTTTGCCAACTACGATTTGCGACTCAACGGGCATCCGACGATCGAGACTGACAATCAGGGGCGACCGTTCGTTACTTGTGTCCGGCCGATGACGGCGCAGGAATTGAAAGAGACCCATGCGCACGCAATCGCACTGATAGGACGGACCGAAGCGGACGCCTTCATGCAGGCGAACATATACCGACGACTACGCAGATTAGCTGGCATGCTCGACGTAGTGGCGCACCACGGCTTCGAGCCGGCCATGCGATCCGCAGGACTCGACTACCTGCGCAGCGTCTATCCGCGGCAGGAGTTGCGACTTCGTCGTCAGAGTTGAAGACGCAAGTAGTTGAGCTCCTCAAGGGTGCTCAGCGGCGCCTCCAGTCGTCCTTCCGAAATGGCTAGAAGGCAGTGATCGATGATGCGGTTGGCGAGGATGGTCGAGGAATCGATGCGGGCGTCGCGTGCTGCTATGCCAGCTATGCGGGCTACGCGGTAGTGCAGGCCAGCGCTCGTAGCGTCCTCAGACAGCCGTACGTGAAGCAGATGACACACGCGAACAATCCATCGGGCCAGGTCGCTGTCGGCGGCGACAATGATCGACTCAAGCTTGGTGACGAGATCGTCCAACGAGGCGGCTGACATGGGTCACCAGTCCTCAAGGAAGTCAGCCAGCGAATCCCGGGCCTGTCGAGCCCGATCGGCTTCCCCCGTCGAATTGCCGCCCCACCAAAGATTCTCAGGGAGTTCGCGGAACGATTGAGGTGCCAACGCCTGTTCGCCCGGTTTGCTGAGCGCAACGTAGTGGGCTTTAAGCGCCCGTTCCGACTGCGACGGTCGGAGCCGGACAAGCTCGGTCACGCCCTTTCCGGCGAGCGTGGCCAAGGCGCCGGGCAGCCCGGCGATGCTCCAGGCAGCGACAGCGCCCAGCGCCCAGCCGAACGCGTCGCCCACCACTGCGTTGCCCAGGATGCCCCGCCGAGTGCTGACACCAAGCTGCGCGAGGCTGGCCTCCATGTGCTCGGCGACCACGGCACGTGCCCCGCGGAGATCGCCGCTATGCAGATGATCGTCAGCGTCTAGCAGTGAACTCCGGATGTCGTCGCGGAAGATTGAAAAACTGCTGTCTTTCCGGATATGCACCATGTCGGTCAGCGTGATGTCATCAAGGCCCGGCAGATCCAGGGTGACCAGTTGGTCTAATCGTGAGTCCGCCGCGTTCGGCAGGCCGGAAGCTTTGGGCACGCGGCTCATGATCGCGTCGAGCGCCGCAGCGTCGTAGCGACCCTGGAAATACAGCGTTCGTTCACCGGGTGGCATGGTCAGGTCGGCGTCGCCGGGAAATTGACTTTCCAACAGTCGGCGCACGACCATCTTGGCCGCCCGCTGACTGCGCGACCTCTCCCCTGAGTGCTCATAGATACCGTCCCCAACCAACGATATTATCTCAGCGAGCACCTCGGATTCGGCGAGTAGTGCCCAGAGGTCGGGCTCCGGCTCGAACACACGCACTATCTGCGCTCTAACCAGAGGTTCGATCGCGCAGACGTACGCGAGCGCGGCCAAGAAGTCGGCGTCCGCGAGTTTGGCCGTCAGTGGGTTTCGGATCAGGATGCCGTGGGCATACAGGAGCAGGCTCTGATTCTCACGGCGGTAGCTATCCGCGATCGCGGCCGGATCACCTACACGGACCGCAGATCTGCGTTCGGCGAGCCGCGCCGCTTCGATTGGATCTGACGCGCCATTGCCAGAGATCGGCCAGAGTTGGCCGGGACGTTGCATAGCGCGGAGCTCGCCGAGCCGGTCGCCGAGCCACGTCTCGCCCATCTGTTCGTAGAACGTGGCCTTGCGAAAGAGCACGTGATGCGGATGCTCGGCGATACGTCTGCCGAGCTCGGCGCACGAGGAACCGAAGACATTCTCGATGAAGTCGACCAGATGCCGACCGTTGCCTGCACTCATCGATCCTCCAGCCCGAGTCGCTCCATCGCTCGGGTATACATACGCATCCCCACGGAGTCCTCGTCAATGACGGTAAGCAGCTGCCGCGCGGTCTCGCACAGACCGAGCAGGAGGTAGCCATCGGCAATGCGCTCAAGGCTTAGCTCGTCCCACTGGGGCCACCACCAAAATCCTGAGCCTGGCATGCGCCAGCCTCGTTCAGATGCAGCCATAACGACCTCGAGAGGTACGGCCTCGAACGCCAAAATGGCAGCTTTCGCCATCCTCCGCACGACGTCCGCGTCGCCGACGAGCGCCCGCGCCAATGCCAGCCAGGACCGGCACTCTACTCCCACGTGGGCGAGAAAGGGCAGGTAAGCCGGATCAGGCAGGCGTTCTACCAGCGCGTCGGTGATCGCAATGACCTGGGGGGCCAGCCCGCCGCGCTCCTTCGGCGTGCCCGGCGCGTCACACGCAACGCCGAACAGTGCCTCCACAATGTCCAGCGTCGGCCGCAGCGAGGTCGCCACCGGAGCGATACAGTCAAGCGCTGCCCGCAGCGGGGCGAGGCCGTCGTCGTCGCGGTCTGCCAGCGCAGCCAGTAGCAGTAACACTGTGGTCTCAGGGTGCCGTGCCTCACGGCTGGCGGCCTGCTGGGCGGAGCGGAGCTGTTGAAGCCGCCGCTGGTGGGACGACTTGTCATGGTCAGCGTGCAGGCTCAGCAGGCTGCGGACGACGGCACCGTACGGGTCACTGTCACCGAATGTCACCACATCCTCATGGTTAAGTGTCTGCCTGAGCCGCTCCTCGAAAGCCGTACGCTCGGGTGAGAGCCGGTATCCCTGGAAGACCACGACGTTGCGACCAACCCAGCCATCAGTGATGTCATCCCGGTACCACAGGATCGAGCGTGCCTCAGTGGCGACCTTCTCCAAGATCGGCGGCAGAGTGAGGGCACCGATCTCGTGCAGCACCTGGGCGCGATAGAGGACTCCAGGAACTCCTGGCATGAGTACCGTCCCGTCACCACCATCGGAATCAGTTTCGCTAGCGATTCTACTAAGTGCGCGGCAGAGGAAGCGCCGGCAGGGGGAGCCCGCATGCCACACGGGCCCGAATCGATCATCTGGCAGGTCGAGCGAAGTAGCTGGAGCTTGGCCCCGGCAGATTTCGGCGCGTTCGAGCTGCTGGTTGTTTTATTCCATCATCGCAGCGCCTGGGGGGTTAAGACGTTGGTTGCGTGCAAGCGCGGCATGAAGGAGATGGAGTGAGCGTTCCTTTGACGAGCGGTTCCCCTCAACCGCGAGCGCTTCGACGACGCATCCGGCTCGCTGCAAATCCCGCATCGATAAACTCGGCATCTCTGTTTCCGGAGTTACGCCCCACCCGAATGCCACACTTCGACCCGGGCTCACAATGCTCACGCAGCACCCGGTCCCGGCCGCTCACGCCGCGTAGTGCAAACAGGTCGACCAGGGCTGCCGCAGTCGACATCTTGACCTATGCGGCGTGCTGGCGCCCGGCACACCCATCCTGACGACGGTCTCTCACCCCGTGCACCCATCTCCAGCCACGCACTCCGCCGACACACGCATCCAAGTTGTGATTTACGCCACGCTCTGGAGGAGCCCTCGCATGACCCATTTCGTGACCCGAAACCGTGTTGAACCGTGTGATTTCTGGGGTCCCGAGAGGCAACCATGAGGGTATAGTGGCTGGTAGAGGCCTTAGACGACGTCGTCACCCACTCTCCTAAAGCAGGTGTCGCAGGTTCGAATCCTGCCGGGGGCACAGTTCGACAACGATGGCTTCCCCGGATCAGGACTTGGGCGCGCGGTCGTCAAATCGCATCGAGCACGTCGCGGTGGTCCATCAGCAGCTCGTAACCGACTGCTTCCTGGGGAAGCCGGAATCCATCGATCAGCGCGTCGCGGGCTCGCTCGGCGTACTGGCCCAGCCACTCGGCAGCTTCGACAGCCACGGCTGCCGGTACTCGTGCGGCCGGACTCCTGTGCCGTGCGCCGAAAAGCAGCTCATAAAGCGGATACGCCGGAACGACCTCCGGGAGACCGGCCGCCCTCGCGCCGGCGTTCGCCGCGGCGGGAATCTGCAACCCCTTCAGGTCCACGTCGCCGAAGTACACGATCCGAGCCGGCGCCGGCACCAGCAACGGCACCGACAGCACCGCGGAGGGAAACTGGTTGCCGGTGCCATAACCCACGTGGCGTCCCGGGCCGCCTTCCGCGGCGTAGTGCCGCGTGACCTCCAAAAGCGACGCGTAGGTGTGGTGGTTCTCCGCGATGAGCAACGCTGTTCCCCTGGTGTCCACAGCGCCTGAAATCCATTGGGAGACAAAGGGAATGGGTACCGAATAGCACCGCAACAGGTCCGGCGTCAAAGCACCCGACCTGAACAACCGGGTGGCCAGGAGCTTGTTTAGCCGTTTCTCGTCACCGAAGAGCTCCAACGAGCGTTCTCGCATCGGCACTCTCGGCCGCGACGTGCCACCGTCCCGCAGAAAGGCCGCCACCGTCTCGAGCAGAGCGACCTCATCGTCCCGGCCGGCAATGCGGCCGGCCGCTTCGAGCGCGACCGGCCACACACGCGCACCTCGCGTCTCCCGCACGATCCGCTCGCGTGGCGGGCGGCGCACCCACAGCGGCAGAGCTGGCACCGCTCGCACGTCGAAGTGACGTGACGAGCTCGGCAAGACCACGAGCTCGGCGGCGACCAGCTCGTGCAGCGCATCGCGAATGTCCCCACGCGCGGTCGGCGCGGTCGCCAGGCTTCGATCGAACGTGACCGCTGCGGTGTACAAGGCCTCGACCTCTATCCGTTGCGTCGGTGCTGCCTCCACGCGATCGGCAAGGTACCTGGCGAGCGCACTCATGTTCACGACGCGGCGCCGTCGTCACGGGTGACGCGGGCGCTGGTGATGCCTTCGGCAGCCGACCCGAGCTGTTCTTCGACGACGACATAGCGTCGCGTGCGAAGTGCGCCTGGCGAGTTCCGCATCCGCACCACGTTCGGGAACTGTCCCACGGCACCGAGGTCTTCCACTCCGGTTGTGTAGACGAGCTGCACGCCGTGCGCGGCCGCCACATCTCTCTGCAACCGGAGGAGGGCAACGTGGCTGGCCGTGCCCAACGGGTTGTCCAGCACAAGCGTGCCGCCGAGCGCGCCCTTGCCCCGACCGCGGTTGACCGCACGCAGGCGAGCGAGAGTGCAGTAGAGAGCGACGCAGACCGTGAGCTTCTCACCGCCGGAGAACTTGCCGAGATGGGTCACATCGACCGGCTCGACCGCCAGATCGCTGTTCGGCTTGAGTACCTTGACCGTGAAGCCGCGCGGCGCCACCGACTCGTGCACACACCGCTTGAGCAAGGTGAGGCCTTCGGGTTTCGATTTCTCCGCCACAATCCGGTCCACAACGGCGTCGATCCGAGCGTGCAGGTCCTCCTCGCTGCCGGGCCGGACGAACCTGATCCGCAGGAAGTGCTCGTTCCCCCACCCGCCGAGGGTGCCTGGCAGCTTCGAGTGCCGGTGCGCCGAATCCAGGTTGGCGAGCACGTCCCGAACAAGTGCCGCGACTTCGACCACCACGAGCCGTTGATCACGTCCGATGTCGGCGAGCTGCCCATCGATAGTCGTGCGTCGCACTCTCATCTCACCCGCGCGGGCGGCGGCGCGTTCAGCCAACACATCGGAATCGTCCCCGGTGAACCGGTCTCGGATCGCATCAGGGATGCCGGAGAACCGGTTCTCCGCCGCAAGCTTGCGCACGTCACGCACGGCTTCTTCCGCGCGATGCCCGGTCGATGAGGCGAGGCTTGCGGCGGTGTTGAGACGTTTGAGCACGGCCGTCAACTCGGCCTCCGCATTGCTGCCGTCGTAGGCAGGTACGCCCTCGGAAACGACGGCCGGAGAGGCGGCATCACCGAGCCGGCTGGCTTGCTGGCCGAATACTTGAGCGACGGTGTTCGCCTCCTTCGCGGCCGTGTCTGCTTCGTCAGCTTCTCGGTGGAGGCTGGTCACCCTGCTGCTCATCTCGGTGGCCCGTCTCGACTCCTCTTCGGCCAGCTCGCGCGCCTCAGCTTCGGTTTCGGGTTCGACTTCGAGCTGCGCGTGCCGCAACCTGTCCTTCGGCTTCCGGCGTTCGACTTCGTCCCGCGCCTGTTCCAGTTCGGAGTCGGCGGCGGCCAACTCGCGCTGAGCCTTGTCGGCCGCTTCTCGCGAACGATCTTTCGCGGCGGCGCGGCGTTCCGCATCCTGACCGTCGCCGGTTTCGAGCAGGGTCGCCGCCCGTTCACGGACTGCCTCCGAGGAGCTCGCCAGTGTTCGGTCAGCTCGCTCGCCGCGATCGATGAGGGAGCTGAGCCGTTCGGCCAGCACGGACTGCGCGGCGACCGTCGCCCACTGCGAATCAAGCTCGGCGAACCGGCTCTGCAACACCGACAGCGGGTCACCATCCTTCACGACGACATCGGCGTGGTCGTGATCGAGCAGGGAAATCGCGCGGCCGTCCCGCTCGTACCGCTCCCGGTTGGACTTGTGGTCTCTGGCCAGGCCTCGGGCACTTCGCTCGGCTTCCTGATAGCTTCTCGCGCGACCAGCCGCTTCATCGGCGATACGTTCGTGCAACTCGACTTCCTTGCCGAGCCGCTCGATAGCATGCCGTAGCCCTGAGAGCTCGAAGACCTTGTCCGCCAGAGTCGCCAGCCGCTCGATCGTCCCCGCCAGCACCACGAGTTGCTCGACTATGACCTCCTCTTCGGCGGCATCCTCCTCTCCCTGGCGATCGAGTTCGTCGATCTGCTCTCGCAGTGTCCCGTCGGTGATCTCGATCGCATCGATCGCCTCTTGATGTTCGCCGATGGTCTTCTCCAGCGCATCCAGATGACCCGCGGGGCAGTCGCGCAGCAACGACTCCAACGCGCCCTGGAGTGTTCGATCCGCGTTCAGCTGCTGGTGGAGCGCGGTGATCCGCTGGTCCTGCTCGTGGCGTCGTAGCTCACGCTCCGTTCGCGCGCTCTCGGCCGCATTTCCGTCGAACAACGCCGGATCGCTGGGAACCACGGACCACGCCGGTGCGGCGGTATCGAGCGCCCGCTGCATCTGCGCGGCAGTGCACACCGTCACGTGGGAAATCGAATGCCAGTCGTGAGACGCCACCGCACTACGGGCACCGTCGGCGTCGGCATCGGCAACGACGACGCCCGCGGCGAGTTCGGCGACGTGAGCGTTCTCCAGCACCTCAGCACGTTCTGCTTCGGTGACGAGATCACGCAACAACTCCCACCCGGGCCGGGCCGGCACGCCCGCAGCGACAAGCACCTCGGCAGCGCGCTGGGCATCACGGGTGGTGGGCAGGAAGTCGTCGGCACGCAACGCTTCCAGCGCGCGGCTGTCGTCCGCAGCGTCAACACGGTTGTCCACAATCGCCGACTCGGCCGCCGCGGCCGCGTGGGTCAGGGCAGACCGCAAGTCAGCGGCTTCAGCCCACAGCGCGAGCCGACCACCTTCTTCGAGCTGCATCAGCTCGGCAAGCCGGGCGTCGGTTGCGAGTACATCCACGCGCGCGACCAGTTGCGCGCGGTCAGCAGCGTGGCGATCCCGTTCCGCCACCCTCTCGGCGCTGTCAGTCGCCAGCTTCCTCCGCTGGTCTCCCAGCACTTTGCGCCGCGCCGGTCGGGCCGCTCGCTGCCGGCGGACAACGTCGAGCCGTTTCGCTGCCGCACGCCTGGCGGTCCGGGACTCGGCGAGGACGACAGCCGGAACCGCCTCGGAATCCGGCAAGTCTCCCCGACTCACCGCACTGTCGAAAGCTGCGTCGATTTCCGCCACCTGAGCCTGCACGTTCTCCATCCGTACCTTGCCTTTGGCAGCGAGAACGCGATTTTCCTGTGCTCGAGCAGCCTCCGTCTCGGACGTCGATTTCGCGTCTTCGGCTGCCGTTGTCTCCATCTGCTCAGAGGCACGCTCATCGGCGGCGAGCGTCGAGTAGCGGATCTTCAGAGCCGCGGCGGCTTCGTCTCGGGCCGCGCGCAGTGGCGCGGTCTGCCGCTCCTCCTCAGCCATCTGCAGGCGCACGGACTCCGCTTGGTGCTCTGCTTCCATCCGCTCGGCCAGCGGCTCAACAGCCTCCCAAGCCAAGTTCTCGTGCTTGGTGGCCGCAACGGTGGCCGTCGCGGCTTCCTGCGCCGCAACCGCGACAGTGTGCCTGTGCCCGGCAGCGATCCTGAAGAGCTCGTTCGCGGCGTCGTTGACCCGGTTGCGCTCGCGGTCCAGTCTGAGGGCATCCTCGCGGAGTCGTCGTTCCTCGTCCGTGAACCACTCCTTGTCGACCTCCTTCGCCGATGCCGCGCTGCGCAGCGCGCCGGCGAGACGAGCGGCCGCCTCCCTCGACTCAGCTGCCTCACCGGCGGCTTTCGTAGCGAAGCCGTGCCGTTCGGCCAGCACCTCGAGCCTGCTCGCCATCTCGCTGCAAAAGTCGCGATCGACGAGTAGCTCCGGCTTGCGGCCGAGGACGCTGATGACCTTTCGCAGGTTCGAGGCGACGAGATCGGGTTGGGCGGTGTCGACGGTCAGGTCGATCAGGAAGTCGACGAACTTGTCGGTGGACGGGAAGTTGAACAGCTCGGCAACCCCGCCTTCCGAGTGGTTCATCTGCTTCTGGTAGCCGAACAACGCAGGATCGAGGTCTCGCGCGGTGAGCGTTTCCATCCACTGACCACGCTGGTCGGTGATCGAGAAGAGGAACTGCTGCGGCCGGGACGCCGCGATCTCCCGCAACAGGCGGACGAACTCAGGCATCGGCCTCACCCGGCCCGTCTCGTCGTGCACGGGCAGGAGGGCTAGGTCGAGTACGCCCGGTACCACGAAGAACGTGTAGTACCAGCCCCGGAGCTTGTCGCGATCGCGATCGGGGTCGACGGGCTTGCGCCGGTCCGTCCACTCGTACACCGCGCCCGTGATGAGCCGAGGTGCCGGCATCAAGCTGCCATCGGACTGCGCCACCCATTCGGCCACCGTGTGGCTGGTGTCGCCGGACGCGACGTAGTCCTCCAGGTGACGCTTGACCGACCTGCCCATGAAGTCCCTCCGCAAGGGCAGCAACAAGGCGAAGAAGAGGGACAGCAGGCTTGACTTGCCACCTCCGTTGCGCAGCCACAGGATCGAGTCGACGGGTTCGATCGCATCGGCTCGTTCGAGCGAAGACATGTTGAGCGTGAGGTCGGTGAACCGGGCGGCCCGATCACCGACGCTCGCCAGCCGCAGGCGTGACAGCTGGTAGGTCACGGCGCCTCCTCCGATGGGTGGTCGCCGCGGCGGATCGCGGCCAGCAAGTCGTACGTCGCATTGCCGGCCAGCTCACCGGCCTGGACGCGGAACCGTTCGAGCAGCTGAAAGGCCTCCGGGCCACGGGCGGGCGCGGAACGGGCGAGCCTCTGGTCCGCCAGCCAGGTGAGCACGTGGGCCACCCAGTAGGTCGACGACGCCGGAGAACGGCGCGCCTTGCCCTTTCCCCGGTCGGCCTTGTAACCGGGCGACAACCGGTCGAAGGTGCGCCACGCCTCGTCGAACGATTCATCCTCACGCTCCGTCCGTTCCGGCGTCCGTTTCAGCCGATCGCACATGTCTCGGACGAAGCGTTCGATCTCGTCGACCGACACCCACCGCACCCGATCGTCGTCGAAGTCCGCCGGCGTCGGAAACGCGTAGGCGGCAACGGCAACGCTCACGAGCCCCACCAGCAGCCGCTCGCTCACACCACCGACGTTCGGCAGGTCCGAGACGCGGTACGCGAACACCGACTCGCGACGTACACCGAGTACTAGGCCGAGGTCCGAGTCGGACAACACCTGCGCGTCCAGTCCGTCGAGGACGCTGTCGACCGCGGTGCGGAACTCCGTGTCGGCGCGGTATCGACCGAGAAGAGTCCGGTAATCGGAGTCGGCACCAGGACGCATCTTCGGGCGAAGAGCACAGCCGATGAGCACACCCACGTCGGCCAGATCACGCCGGCTGAGAGTCACGACGCCTCCCGATCTTCCCGTGCTCGTGGATGCGTCGTGGCCGCCCACCGTGCGAGCGCCTCTTCGTCCTCGGCCACGATCAGGTCGTCACCCGACCAGCCGGAAACGCTGATCGTCGTGCCGTCGGCATCGACCGCAGCGGCGGGTCCGAGAACTCGAGCAGCCGTATCCACAGCGGTGGAGACGTCCTGGGCGGTCTCAGGCGCGTAGTTCCAGAGCACAGCGAGGACGATGATCCGCTCGACCGCCGTGCGATCGAATCCTTCGGGCAAGTCCGCCACCCGAACGGCGAGGAGAAGGTCCGACAGGCGTGCCGGTAGTTCGATGGTGTCGACCACGCGCGCGGCGGCCACCAGAACTTCCGGAGGCACGGCCGGCGGGTCCGGATCACCGAGTTCGTCGTCGAGGACAGGCGGATCCTCCGGCGTGATCTCCCGACGTGGAGCAAGCAGATCGTCGACCAGATCCGCGAAACGGACGATCCGCGGCACCTGGGTACCAGCCAGGAGCACAGCGAAAGTCTCGGCGGGATCCACCGCGTCACCGGCCGGCATCGTGAGCAATGGGAGCAACACGCCATCGGCTATATCAGGATTTCGCAGGCCTCCGACCGGCCGGAACGACTGCCGCGTCTGCTCGTCGAGGAAGATCGTCCGCGCACTGACCAATCTTCCGTGCAGCTCCGTGTGCCGCTGACGGCACTCCTCCAGCAATCCCGCGATGCGCGCGGCCGCGGTGGCGATCGCGGGTTCCGCGTCGGCGGCGTCCAACGCGCCGCGGACGTGCTCGAGCAACTTGACTTCTGCCGCAAGGCGATCCTCGAGATGCGTTCGGCTGCGTTCCAGTTGTTCGGGTACGTGCTCGGCCCATTGCGTGAGCACCGAACGGATGTCCCGCACGGTGTCAGCCAGGAGCGTTCGCAGCTCGTCGGCGTAGCGAACGGAAAGCAGCCGTGACCGTTCCGCTGCTTTCTCCGCCTGCCCGAACGCCCCTCGTTCGAGCTGCCGGGCGAGCATGAGCTCGATCGCGGCCTGCTCGTCCTCGACGTCGAATTCCAGACCACCGACCAACGCGTTGATCGCATCCGTCGACGCACGGAGCACATTCACACCTCTGGCGTGGTCTTCGTGCTCGGTCAGCAGCCGGAACTCGGCAGATATCAGCCGGTGCCGAACGGATCCGCCGGTGTCGCGACCGAAGATCGAAATCCGGTAGCTGTACGGCGCTTCACGTTCACGGCGGTTCAGCAACACATCGACGACATATCGCGCGACTGCGCTGTGTTCGTCGGCGGTCCGTTCCGGCCGGGCGTTCGCGGCCAGCGCGCCCAGTCCGGCGACAACCTCGTCGTAGGTGATCTCGTCGTCGAACCCCTGCCTGGCGATGACCGTGTCGATGGCCGCCAGCGCGAGCGTCACGACGTCATAGCCGTCTGCGCCCCACGGCTGGCGTGCGGCGTTGTCCGCCGCGTCTGCCACAGGCCGAACCCGAAGGAGTGCCCGCACCCGCTCGCCGAACGACTCGTCGAACACCGCCCGTCCCATAGCCGACAGGTCGCTCACGTGTGATCACCCCCTCGGCGTGCCGACACCTCACCGTAGGGTCGACCTCCGACAGTTTCGGCACCCAGTCGCCACCGTTACACCCGTTCGGCCCAGCAGGTCACTCAATTCGCCGAAGAGGCCGCACAAGCGCGCACGGAATGCCGAAACGCCGTCTACGTGATCGTAGGTGAAACTACGCAGTGTGCTTCCGGAGGAAATCGTTGGTTTCCGGGTCTGCCGAGTAGACGCACACGCCCTGCATCCCGCGGGTGAAGAGCACCTTGTACGCGTTCCGGACGAGCCGGTCGAACCTTTCTCCGGTTGTCCGCTTGAGCGCGGGGTCTTCTGTGCGGTCGTGTTGCGCCACCCATCGCCCGTCGCGGATCACCAGGTCCTCGCCCATGATCACGCCGGCCCAGTCGTATTCGAAACCCTGGGCCGTGTAGACACAGCCGATCTGGCCGAAGCCCCTCGGGTCCGACGCCCAGAACGATGTGGCTGGTACGTCCGGGACTTCCACATCCGGCCACGCGTTCCACGGCCTGTGCCAGCCACCGATCCGGACGTCGTCGGCCAGGCTGAGCTTTCCGTCCTTCCGCACCGGCGGCGTCCACTCCCAGCAGAAGCCGGCGGCGATCCGGGCGCCGGCATCGGTATCCCTGATTCGTGCCCGCAACCAGGACTCGAGCGCATGCGGAGCTTCGACCGACTCCACCACATATTCGTCGTCGGTGTCCGCGACCAGGTCAGACCACGAAACCGGCGCCTCTTCGACCAAGCCGAGCAGGCGCTGCACCCACAGGTCGAACAACGGTGATCCGCCGCACCTGAACTGTCCGTCGAGGTCGACCTCGACGATCTGGCAGTCCATCGCCCGGGCGATTTCCAAGACGTCGTTCGGCGAACCGATCTCACTCGGCCGCACCACCTGGTGGTCGTCGAGCAGGAAGACCGGGACTTTCGCCGCGTCGATGAGCTGGTGGATCTGCCCCCGCAATCGGCCGCGCCAGTAATCGGGCACGTTGGCCTGCCCTCGAAGCCGGTGTGCTTCGTCGCAGATCAGGACGTCGAGCTCGTTCTGGCGGGCACGGGCGAAGTTGTTGAAGTACTTGAAGACGTCTTCGCCCTGCCAGTGGTTCTCACCGAAGACGGACAGTCGCAGCGTCTCGGTCATGGCCTTCGAACCGGTCGCGTGAACCACTTTGACCCTGCTCC
Source organism: Amycolatopsis sp. NBC_01286 (assembly GCF_035982555.1). Lineage (NCBI taxonomy): Bacteria > Bacillati > Actinomycetota > Actinomycetes > Pseudonocardiales > Pseudonocardiaceae > Amycolatopsis > Amycolatopsis sp. NBC_01286. Next base: position 3,463,600 of record NZ_CP108428.1, on the reverse strand, counting down.
GCGCCATCGCCGCATAGAGGTTCAGCGCGATGGCGCTCTTGCCCGTTCCCGGCCCTCCTCGGACCAGGACGACCTTCTTCCGGCCGCCACCGTTCCCGGAGGCATCGGCAACCGCTCCCCGCACCGCCTCGAAAGCCACCTGCTGCTCGTCCAGCAGCACGAAGTCCGTGCGCGCCGCAACCGAACCGGCGGCCGTGATCAGCAACGACCGGGCCGGCGCTCGCCTGGCCCGGACCAACCGGTCCGCGGCGTCGTCGGCGACCTGCAACGACGCCGCCAGATCGGTGGCGAGATCTCCCAGCTGGTCGGCCGTGTACAGCCCGCTGTAGTCGTCACGGTCGAAGTCGTCCAGCTGCCAGTCGTCACCGCGGTGAGCATTGTGCAGGTAAGCCAGGCCTTTCACGCACGAAGGCGTGCGAGCCAACGACGGCACGAATCCGAGGAGGTGCATGCAGTACCGGCGAACCTGCTCCGCCGGGTGCAGCACCGGTTGGCCCTTCCGCCCGTTGTAGCGGACCAGTCCATGCCTGACGACCTCGGCGTTGCTCCATTGCTTGAGTTCGACCAGGACATACGACGGCAGGCCGGTTTCCGGGTGGACGCCGCACAGCAGAGCATCGACCCGCTTGGGGCTGTACGGCAGCTGGTATTCGAGGATGACCTGGAGATCACCCAGACCGCAGTCGCACAGCAGTCCCAGCAAGACCGGAACACTCCTCCGCCACGATCCGATTTCGCCGTGTTCCTCGTCCGGCCGGTAACGAATGCCGACGTGCGCCGCCAGCGCCGGAACCAGCCTTCCTTCTTCGAACTCGCGCAGCAGATTCCGCGCCGAACCCTGCACCAACCTTGTCCCTCCCGACAATGTCGATACCCCTCGATCGGGGTCGATCATTCGAGCAGAGACAACGGTTCTCAACCAAAATACGTGAATAGTTTCCGGATACTTCCGGAAGTTACGACATTCAGACCTCACATTAGACCGATTGGCCTAGTCAGGTCACATTTGGTCACGTCCGGACAGCGGCGAGGGTCCCCAACCACAGACCCGGCTTCCACTAGGCTTGTCGATCACGGCCCGACGGGCACCGGAGTACTCCGTTGCTGCCCCCGAAACCGTACGTCGATGACGCACGTCCAGGGGGATCCATTGGCTCTGATCCGTGGCAGCGCAAGTGATCTGCTTGCCGAAGCACGCGCCGGTCACCTGCACATCCGGCTTCAGGAACAGGCGGGATACGTCATCGGGACGCGGGTGGGGATCGGCGAGGTCAACTCGTGGCAGCGGAGCTTGCCCATCCTCTTGCAGCAGGTCGCGGACGCTGGCCTCGGGGAGACCGAAGTCCTGCTGGAGCACCAGCTGCCGCACAGCCGTCAGCGGATCGATGTCGTCCTGTGCGGTATCCATCCGCGGACCGCCGAGTCCTCCTTCGTCTTCGTGGAGCTCAAGCAGTGGTCCAAGGCCGAGCTCTACCTGGCCGAGGTGCTGAACGTGCCCGGCTTGCCCGGGCGGCACCTGCACCCCGTCGAGCAAGTACGGGGCTACTGCCAGTACTTCGCCGACCACACGCCCGCCCTTATCGAGCGCCCACGGGCCGTGCACGGTGTCGCGTACCTGCACAACGCCCGCCGAGCGGATGTGGCCTCGCTCTTCGACCACCAGGTCGACGGCTACGGCCGGTTGTTCACGATGGACGACAACGCGAAGCTCGCCGACCACCTGCGCTCGCTCCTCGATCCAGGCGCCGGACGAGTCGCCGACATCGCGGCCGGTGACGAGTTCCTGAACTTCGAACACCGGCCGACCAAGCCTCTGCTGACGCTGGCCGCGCAGGAAATCCAAGACAGAGAGCAGTTCGTCCTCCTCGACGAGCAGAAGGTCGCCTACGAGCTCGTCCTGAACGCGGTCGAACGCTCGCGTGCGGCGCACACCCGGACGGTCGTCGTGGTGGAGGGCGGGCCCGGCTCGGGGAAGAGCGTCATCGCGCTGAGCCTCCTCGGCGAGCTCGCACGCCGAGGTCTGGCGGTTCACCACGCCACGGGCTCGAAAGCGTTCACCCAGACCATGCGGAAATACGCCGGTCGAGGAAACCAGCGTGTCAAGGGACTGTTCAAGTACTTCAATTCCTACGTCGGCAGTCGTCCCAGGGAACTCGACGTCGTCATCTGCGACGAGGCACACCGCATCCGCGAAAACGGGATCAACCGGTTCACCAAGAAGGAACAGCGGGAGCGGGCGGGCCGTCAGATCGACGAACTGGTCAACGTCGCGAACGTCCCCGTCTTCCTGCTCGATGAAAACCAGATCGTGCGGCCCGGAGAGATGGGGTCGCTGACGGAGATCACCGCCGCCGCCCAAGCCCTCGGCTGCGAAGTCGAAGTGGTCCGGTTGTACGACCAGATGCGTTGTGGCGGGTCCGTCTGGTACGACACGTGGGTCGCGCGGCTCCTCGGGCTCGGCGGGACCGCCGAACCACCGATTCCGTGGAGCAAACTCGCCGGGCCGCTCGACCAGGGCATCACCTTGGCCGGCGTGAGCTCACCGGAGGCGCTGGAGGGCTGGGTGCTGAACCAGCAGGCCGCGCACAGCGGAGTCGCGCGGATCACGGCCGGCTATTGCTGGCGGTGGAGTGATCCGGTCGGCGAAGAAGGCGAACGACGTCTCGTCGACGACGTCCGCATCGGCTCCTGGGAGCGACCTTGGAACGCGAAGTCCGAGGGCAAACGGGTACCGGACGTCCCCGAGTCGGACTACTGGGCCACCGACACCCGCGGCTTCGGCCAGGTCGGCTGCATCTACACCGCCCAGGGCTTCGAATACGACTGGTCCGGTGTCATCTTCGGCCCGGACCTGGTGCGCCGCGACGGGATGTGGGTGCCCAGCAGGTCCGACTCGAAGGACCCGGCGGTCAAACGCGCCGATGACCTGCACTTCGCCGCCCTGATCAAGAACACCTACAAGGTCCTGCTCACCCGGGGCATGCGCGGCACCGCCGTCTACTCTACGGACCCCGAGACCCAGGCATTTCTCGAGGAGATGACCAGCTAGACCGGCCTCGTGAGCACCTCGAGACCGTCTGCCACCACGACGCCGTTGTGGAGGACTGTTCGGTCCTTTCCTCGGTCCATCACCGCGCTTGTCGGGGTTTCGCCGTCCACCAAGACCAGATTCGCTCGGTCTCCCACCGCCAGGCCCGGGCGGTCGTCGATGTCCGATAGGCGCGGGACGTCGTGGCTCATGATCGATGCTCCGCCCATCGTCGCGATCGCCAAAGCCAGCTCGATGTGCGAGTCGCGGCGGAAGCCTCGGGTGAAGGCCAGTTGCCAGGTTCGGTCCAGTAGGTCGCAGTTGCCGTAGGGGCTCCAGTAGTCCCGCTGGCCGTCCTCGCCCAGGCCGATGCGGACGCCTGAGGCGACCAGGTCCAGCAGGGGTAGCTGGCCGGCGGCAGAGGGGGCGACTGTGGTCATCGCTATGTCGAGTGAAGCGAAGTCGTCGATCACCCTGCGGCTTACCGACTCCGAGATCGAGCCCAGGTCATACGCGTGGGACATCGTCACCTTGCCGCGCATGTCCAGCGCCCGGACTCGGTCGATCACCAGGTCCGTCGAGAACAGGCCCAGGTGGCCCGGCTCGTGTAGGTGGATGTCGATCTCGGCCTGGTGCTTCTCGGCCAGGGCGAAGACCGCGTCCAGGTGTCCTTTCGGGTCTCGGTCCAACGTGCACGGGTCGATTCCGCCGATGACCGTTGCGCCGGAGCGCATTGCTGCGTCCAGGAGGTCCAGCGTGCCCGGCTCGCGGAGGATGCCTGCCTGGGCGAACGCCATTACCTGGACTTCGGCTTGGGTGGCGTACTTCTCGCGGGCGGCCAGGACTGCGTCCAGCTTCTCCAGGCGGCAGTCGACGTCTACCTGGGCGTAGCTGCGGACTCGGGTCGTACCCAACCCGATCATTCGCTCCAGGGTTCCGGCCACCCGCTCCGGTAGCGGGACCTCCGCTGTCCGCCAGTTGTCGCGGTCGTTCGTCATCATCGCGACCACTCCCGGGCCGCCCGTGTGGGGGCGGAACGGGAGGCCGATGCGCGTCGAATCCAGGTGGACGTGGACGTCGCTGAACGACGGGAACAGCAGGCGGCCTCGGCCCTCCAGCGAAGGAGACGCAGAGGGAGCGTGGGGGCGGATTGCCGTGATCCGGTCGCCGTCCAGTTCGACGTCGCTGCGCTCGCCGCCCCAGGGGCGGACGTCACTGATCAACATCGAAGACACGTTACTTGCCCAGCGCGTCCACGCCGGCCTGGGCGAACGTCTCGTCCTGGGCACCCGACGGCGCTCCCGCGACGCCTACCGCCGCGATCGGGGTGGAGCCCGCGGTCACCGGGACCGCGCCGGCGAGGAACAGGGTGCCTTCGATGTCCTTCAACGTCGGGGTCTGCTGCAGGCGGCCCACCAGCTCGGACGTCTTCGCGTTCCACGAGACCGCCGTGAACGCCTTCTGCTGCGCCGAGCTGTAGGACTGCGGGCCCGCGCCGTCGCCGCGCAGGGTCAGGACCGTGTTGCCGTCGCGGTCCACCACCGCCACCGACACGTGCTGGCCCGCCTTGGTCGCGGCGTTCAGTGCGGCCTGGGCGGCCTTCTGCGCGGAGGCGATCGTCAGGTGTGACGTCTGGACGACGCCCGTAGCCGGAGCCGCGGTGGCCGACACCGCGCCGACCGTGGTGATGGCGAGCGCGGCGACAGCGGCGGCGATGCGGGTGCGGGTCGAGATCATGGTGCGCTCCTCGGGATCGTGGGGTTCGATGGCTCCAGCTTCAGCCCGCCACGGGGTCGACGCGGTCGATGCGTCGGCGACGTTTCCCGCGTCGACCGGCCGACGTCCGGGTCAGCCGATCGGCTGATGCGCGGGCACCGAGCCCGGTTGACGCTGAGAGCGGAGGGGGAGTGAACATGACGACAGCCGACTCGGACGCGCGGTGGCTCGCCGTGGTCATGCACTCGGCGTTCTTGCTGCTGGTGCTCGCGTCCGCGGTCCGGTTCCTGACCCGCCACGACGGCACCCCGCTGGCGCCCTGGGTGATCGCGCTGACCGCGGCCCTCGTCGTCGCGTACGGCGTCGGGCTGCTGAAGCCCGGCCTCGTCTGGCTGCTCGTCGTCCTGGTGTTCTGGGTGGTGCTGGTCGTGCTCGCGCCCAGCTTCGCGTGGTCGGCGATCCCGCTGTTCGTCACGGGCCTGCGCACGCTGCCGACCGGCCCGGCCGTCGTCCTGGTCGCCGTGGTCACCGCGCTCGTGGTCGTCTCGCAGAACCGGCTGGCCGACGGCTTCGACCCGAACCTCACCATCGTGCCGATCGCCATCGCCCTGGTCACGACCGCGGTGATCACCTTCATGCGGCGGCAAACCGAGCGGCTGCGCGAGTCCGAACGAAACGCCGGGGTGCTGGCCGAGCGGCACCGGGTGTCCCGCGAGATCCACGACGCTCTCGCGCAGGGTCTGTCCAGCCAGGCGATGCTGCTGCAGGCCGCCGACCAGGCCTGGGCCCGGCCCGAGCTGGCGCGCGAGCACCTGCGTTCCGCGCTGCGCGTCGGCGCCGGCAACCTGTCGGAAGCGCGCCGGCTCGTGCAGGACCTCGCGCCCGCCGACCTCGCCGACGCCACGCTCGAAGACGCGCTCCACGCCGTCGCCGATCGGCAGACGCAGGCCGGACTGCCCGCCGAGGTCCGCGTCGACGGCGACGAGCGGCCGCTGCCCGAGCGCGTTCAGTCCGCGTTGGTCCGCATCGCCCAGGGCGCGCTGGCCAATGCGCTCGAGCACGCGGGAGCCGGCCGCGCCGTCGTCACGCTCACCTACCTCGACGACCAAGTCGTGCTCGACGTCGCCGACGACGGACGAGGTTTCGCCGTGACAGAAACAGAACCCGGTGAACGCGGCCACGGCCTGCCGGCCATGCGAGCCCGGGCGCAGCAACTCGGTGGCCGGCTGACCGTCGAATCCGCCCCCGGCCAGGGCACTGTGATCTCGGCTGCGATCCCGTTGGAGACTGCCCCATGAGTATTCGCGTGCTGGTGTGCGACGACCACGCCGTCGTGCGGGCCGGGCTGCGTGCCCTGCTGGCCGGCGCGGACGGCATCGAGGTCGTCGCGGAGACGGCGAGCGGGGAGGAAGCCGTCGCGACCGCGGCCACTGTGCGCCCGGACGTCGTCCTGATGGATCTGCAGCTGGGCGCCGGCATCGACGGGATCGAGGCGACGCGGCGGATCCTCGCCGATCCCGGCGCGCCCCGGATCCTGGTCCTGACGACCTACGACACCGACGCGGACATCACCCGCGCCATCGCCGCGGGCGCCACCGGGTACCTGCTGAAGGCCGGGTCCGCCAACGAGCTGTACGCGGCGATCGAGGCGGCCGCGGCCGGCCGAACCGCGGTTTCCCCGCCGGTCGCCGACCGGATGATGGCGCAGCTGCGCACCCCGCGGCCGTCGCTCACCGATCGCGAGCGGGACATCCTCCGCCAGCTCGCGCAGGGGCTGGGCAACCGCGAGATCGCCCGCGCGCTGTTCATCAGCGAGGCCACGGTCAAGACCCACCTGAGCCGGATCTACGGCAAGCTCGCCGTCGACACCCGGGCCGGCGCCGTCGCGGTGGCGAAGGAACAACGGCTGCTGGACTGACCGCTCACGGCTCGTCGTCCCACCTCGCGCCGTATGCCAGACCCGGCGTCAGCCCCCGGAACCGCAGGTGGACCTCCCCCGCCGAATCGACCGCGTGGCGGCCGCCGCTGTAGGCCGGGTCTGAGACGTCTCGCTGGAATGCGCCCTCCAGGGTGCGGACCTCGCGTGGGTGCTCCAGTCCGAAGCGGACGCGCAGGTCGAACGAGTCGCACAGGTGCCGGGGCACGCACACCATGTACGGCCTCAGCGCCGCCGCCGACGGCAGGCGGAACAGGGCCGCGACCTCCCACGACTCGCCCCGGGCCAGCGGGCGGGGCAGCTCCAGGCCGTAGCCCCAGCGGTCGCTCGCCTCCATCCCGCGGTCCACCAGCGTGCCGCCGTACAACACCGTCACCGTCAGGTCCTGACGGCCGGCGGGCAACGACACCGCCAGGTCCAGCGAACGCAAGCCGTCCTGGTCGGCGACGATCCGGCGTTGCTCCAGGATCTCCGGCTGCGGCTGGTCGAGGACCATCGCCACCGTCAGCGACGTCGAGTGCCAGCGGTCGGCCGGGGACGCGGCCGGCGCGGCCGCAGCTCCGGTGGCCAGCTCGGCCAGCAGCTCGATGGCCTCGTCCACGCGACGGCGGACCGTCCGCGGGTCGCGGTCGACGCGCATCGCCGCCCACTTCACCCGGTCCTGGTACAGCGGCTGGCGGGCCTCCGCGCAGATCGCGAAGGCCGCCAACGCCGCCAGCCGCAGGTCCTCCGGCAGGTGCTCGGCCAGTTCGGACAGGCGGCCGGCCACCTTCTGGCGGACCGTCGCCAGGCCGTCCTCTTCGGTCACTTCGCAGGCCGACCGCAGCACCGGGCCCACCCGCTCTTCCAGCCTGCCCAGCAAGCCGCGCCCCTTGCGCAGGGTCTTGAGCTCCTGGACCAGTTCTGCGCGCCCTCTCACAGCCGGTCTCCTTCAGTGCGTTTCCATGACGTCTCCTTTCTGGACAGGATGCGACCGGCCGGTGGACGGGAAGTCGACAGAACGTGCATCACCGAGGCGATCAACGCCGTGCCCACGCGGACGCCGTCGCGGCCGAAGTACGTGCGGAACGTGCCGATCCGGCCGAGCGCGTCCTCGTCCGCGTCGCCGACGCCGAACGCCACCACCCGGGGCCGGCGCGCCCACGCCGGGTCGGTCAGCGAAGCGAACGCCGCCGGCCAGGTCACCGGGTCCGTCGGCTGGCCGTCGGACAGGAAGAACACCACCGGGCGGTGCACCTGCAGCCGGTGCTTCTCCAGCCCGCCGACGTCCCCGTCGATGGCCTCGCGCAGGAACGTGAACGCCGGTCCGAAGTTGGTGCCGGCGCCCGCCCGCGGCGCGGGCAGCTCGGCGAGGTCGTCCATCGGGAGCAGCGGCTGCACCACGTGCGGGGTCTCCCCGAACCCGATCACGCTGCAGAGGATCCGGCCGGTGACCGACGCGTCGGCGTCCACGGCGCCGCGGAACTCCCGCAGCCCGGTGTTCAGCTCGTCGAGGTGATCCGCCATCGAAAGCGACACATCGCAAGCGACGTAGCACGGCAACACGTCGGACCCCATACCGGTTTCTCCCTCACGCCCCTGGTTCACCGGCGCAGCCTGGCAAGGCCGTGTGTATCGAACGTGCAGGAAATGCGGATTTTCGAAACCCTTTCGGCCGATTGCGCGATGTCATTTGCGGACAGCAAGCTGGCGCCGGGGAGGCCGCGTGGAGTTTCGGATGCTCGGCCCGCTCGAGGCGTGGCACGACGGCGCCCCGGTGCAGCTGGGTGACCAGCAGCAACGGTTCGTCCTCGTCGTGCTGCTCCTGAACGCGAACAAGCCGGTGACGCCCACGCGCCTCGCGGAGATCGTCTGGGCCGGCCGGGAAGCCAAGCCGACCATGGTGCGCGGCTACATCAAGCGGCTGCGTGACGTCGTGCAGGACACCGACGTGACCATCGAGACGACCCCGACCGGCTACCTGCTGCGGATCGGTGACGCGCAGCTCGACACCGTCCGGTTCGACCGGCTGCGGACCGAGGCCGCCGAGGTCCGGACGCGTGATCCGCGCCGGGCCGTCGAGCTGCTGCGCGAGGCCGCCGGCCTGTGGCGCGGGGCGTTCCTCGAGGACATCGACATCGACCGCGTCGGCGGCCCGGAGGTGGTCTTCCCGGAGGAGAGCCTGCCCGACACCGTCGGCGACCTGGCCGAGCTGGAGCTGGAAACCGGGGACCACCGCTCGGCGCGCGACCGGCTGCGGCCGCTCGTCCGCTCCGACCCGGCCGGCCAGATGCACGCCGAGCTGCTCATGCGCGCCCTGATCGCCGGCGGCGACCGGGTCGGCGCGCTGCGCGTCTTCAACGGCACTCGCACCGCCCTCGCCGAGCTGCGCATGGAACCGGGCCCGGTGCTGCGCAACCTCGCCGCGCGGGCGGAGCACGGCGAACCGCCCAGCTCACTGCCGTCGCGGCCCGGCGGGTTCACCGGCCGCGTCGCCGAACTCGCCACGATCGAGACGGCGGCCACGACCGGGCGGCGCGCGGTCTGGGTGAGCGGCGCGCCCGGCGTCGGCAAGACCGGGCTGGCCGTCGAGGCGGCCCACCGGCTGCGCGACCGGTTCCCCGACGGGCAGCTCCTCGCGCGGCTGAACGGGTTCACCCCCGGCGTCGACCCGACGAGCGTCGGCGACGCGCTCACCGAACTGCTCGTCGAGCTGGGTGTCCCGCCTGAGCAGATCCCGGCCACCGTCGGCCGGAAGGCCACGCTCTACCAGACGACACTCTGGGGCACGCGCACGCTGATCGTGCTGGACAACGCCGCGTCGCCGGAGCAGATCCGGCCGCTGCTGCCCGAGGCGGACGGCTGCCTGGTCGTCGTCACCAGCCGCCGGATGGGCGACGCCGACACCGGCGACTCCGTCCGGCTTTCGCCGTTGGCGCCCGAAGAAGCCGTCGACCTGTTCCACGCGCTGACCGAGCCGCCGCGGGTGCGCGGCCGGGCGGCGGCGGTGGCCGAGGTCGTCAAGCGGTGCGGGTTCCTGCCGATGCCGGTCCGGGTGGCGGCCGCGTTGTTCCGGCGGCACGAGCGGTGGCCGCTGGAGCACCTGCTCCACCTGCTCGAAGAGAGCGGGCCGTGGGGCGAGGAAGACGGCATCGCCGCCGTCCGGGTGTCCTTCCAGCAGCTCGGCGAGCCGCAGCGGGCGATGTTCACGCTGCTGGGCAGCCTGCCCGGGCCGGAGGTCGACGTCACCGGTGGCGCGGCGCTGGCCGGCTGCGACGTCGGCGAGGCGCGGTCACTGCTCGACGACCTGCACGAGGTCAGCCTGCTGGAGGAGGCCGCGCCGGAGCGGTACCTGATGCTCGACCCGCTCAAGGAGTTCGCCGGTGCGGAACCGGCGCCGCGGCAAGCTCTCGTGCGGCTGCTCGACTTCTACCTGGTGACACTGGCGGCCGCGGTCGGCGCCGCGTACCCGTTCGACAAGGCCCAGCTGCCCGCGACCGACCGGTCTTCCGCGGTGACGCCGGCCTTCGCCGACACCGGCGCGGGGCTGCGGTGGATCGTCGCCGAGCGCGACAACCTCGTGGCCGCGATCCGGTACGCCGCCAAGCACGACCTGCCCGAGCACACGTGGCGGCTGGCCGTGTTGCTGTGGCGCTACTTCAACACGACCAACCAGTTCGAGGACTGGATCGGCACGCTCGAGCTGGCCTGGGAAACCGTCGCCGCCGACCCGGGCAACGACTACGGCCAGGCGCACGTGCTGCTCCGGCTGGCGACCGCGCACGACCGGCGCGGGCAGCTGTCCGAAGCGCTCGAGCTCGCGGCCCGGGCGTTGCCGAAGTGGCGCCGCCTCGGCGACCCGCGCGGCGAAGCGGCGACGTTGTGCGCGCTCGCGATCCCGACGATGGAGCTGGGCAAGCACGACCAGGCGATCGCCCACCTCGAGGCGGCGCGGGAGAAGTACGAACAGACCGAGGACCGGCGGGGCGAGGCCCACGCGTTGAGCATGCTCGGTTACCTCAACGAGCTGCACGGCAACTTCGCCGTCGCCATGGAGCAGAACGCGGCGGCCGCGCGGATGCTGCGCGAAATCGGCCACATCCAGGGCGTCGCGCACACGCTGAACAACCTCGGGGCCGCGCAGGAGAAGCTCGGCCTGCTCACCGAGGCGCTGGCCAGCTACACCGAGGCGCACGGGCACGCCGCCGAGGTCGGCGACCACGTCGTCGAGGCGTACGCGCTGAACAACATCGGCAACGTGCACCGCCAGCAGGGCCGGTTCCCCCAAGCCGTGCGCTACCACGACAAGGCCCGCGAGGTGGCGGCGAACGCGCCCGACGCCGACCTGCAGACCCAGCTCTACCTGGACCGCGGCGCGACCGCCCTAGCCCAGGGCGCCCACCGCGACGCGCTCACCGCCGGCAAGGCGGCACTGGACTTGGCCGACGGCCACGGGAACCGTACGTACGAGGCCCGCGCGCACCATGACATCGCGAAGACCCTGCACGCGATGGGCGACCACGAAAACGCCGTGACGCACTGGAAAGCGGCCGAGCACGGGTTCGCCGAACTCGACCTGCCGGACGTCGAGCGGGTGCGCGAAGAACGCGCGGCGATGGAGTGCGCGTGCGGTGACCTCACTGCCGGTTCAGCACCCGGTTGAGTTCGGGGTAGATCTCCCGGACGGCCTGGTGGCCACGCCACCTGCTGAGGCACCGGGCCAGTTCCCGCAGGTCCGTGCGCACGGTCGCGGAATCGACCTGCGTCACGTCGCCGAGAGTCTCGGCCAGGGTCCGGCAGCTTTCGTCGATCTCGCCGTCCAAGGCGTGCGCGAGTGACCGGCGGACGCTGAACCGCGCTCGGGTGCGGCGGTTGACGACGGGCACGCGGGCCAGTTCGTCTGCCAGCAGTGCCGCCGCTTCACCGGATTGGCCGAGGTCGACCAGCGACCAGCCGCGGGCGAGCGCCAGCGGGTCCGGCGCGGTCGAGCCGAGTACCGGGTAGTCGGCGGTAGCGCTGTCCACAGTGGACGCCATCGCGCGGTCCATCGCGCGGTCGAAGGCACCTCGGTCGCCGGCCAGCGCGTGGCCCTGCGCCTCCCGCCGGGCGGCCAGGCCGAACGTCCGCGAACCGGGCCGGCCGAGCTTCTGCGCCTGACCGGCGAGGCCGATCGTGCCGATCGCGTCCTGCCGGTACAACGCCAGTCCGGCCTCCCGGACGTAAGCGTAACTCGCGATTTCCCGGTCGCCGGCGGTTCGGGCCAGCTCCGACGCGTGCCGGGTCCACTTCAGCGCGTCCTGCTCGCTGCCGGCCTCCTGGCTCAGCCACCCCGTGTACTCGGCCATCCGGGCCGCGAGCAGCAACAGCCGCGAGCGGACAGGCTCCGGGTTGCCCCTGGCCAGCGCGTGCACCGTGTGCGTCTGGGTGACGAGGGACTCGAGGATCACCGCGGGACTGGTCTGCATGCCGAGCGTGCGCAAGTGCTCGAACGACGCGCGCAGCCCGGTCACCACCTGGTCGTCGAGGATCGGACGCGGGCCGCCGGCCAGCGCGATGCCGAGCATCGCCCCCGCACCGGTCAGCATCTGGCGGCGGTCCAGCGTGCTCGAAGCCTGGGTCCGCGCCCGGGTCTCGTGGGCCGAGTCGACCAGCGCGCCATGGGCGTCCAGGACGCGGTCGCAGATCCGCGCCAGCAGCAGGTTAGGCGGTTTCAGATCGTTCTCGATCTTGCTGATGTAACTCTTGCTGTAGTTGACCCGCTTGGCCAGTTCACCCATCGAGATCCCGGCGGCGGCTCGACACTCCCGCAGCAGCGCGCCGAATGTTTCGGCCATGCGGACCTCCATTCTTGCCGCATTCGAGTACATCATTTCCGCGTTCCCAACGCAATTGCCGGGCCGGCCGCGAACACGTCACGACCGACCCGGCGCCGGTCACCCGTGCCAGGGGTTGCCGTCGGTGCCCGCCGGGGGCGGCGTGCTGGTGGTGGGCGGCGGGGGCGTCCCGCCGTCGCCGTCCGCGTACGCCGAGTTCGCGCCGATCACCGGGGCCGCCGCGAGGATGCAGAGCGCGAGCACGGGTCCACCGATTTTGGCCAGCTTCTTGGGCATGGACATGACGAATCCTCCTTGAAGAGGGTGATTGTTCAGAGCCTTTTCGGTATTTCCGGGCCCTGCAATCAGGATTCGTCATCAGCGTTTCGTCAACAAGGAGTTGACCGTTTCCCAAAGCATCGGGAAACGGTCAACGCACAAAAAAGCCGCGTTCCCCCTCGGAACGCGGCCTTTTCGTCAGCGGCCGTTGCGGGCCCGGTCGAGTACTTCTTCCAGGCGCAACGGGCTGGGTGGGTGATGGCTGAGGCAGAGCGGAGCCCGCATGACGCGGAACCCGAACGTCTCACCGGTGACGTAGAACTGCCCGCGTTCCAGCCGCGAGATGTCCCCGACGGTGCTGCCCTTGGCCCTCGCCATCTCGTTCGCCGCGGCGACCTGCGCCGGGCTGTTCAGGCGACCGAAGAACTGCGTCGTCGCGTTACCCGTGATCTGGTTGTGCAGGCCTTTCGGCGCCTGGGTAGCGAGCAGCAGGCCGAGCCCGTACTTGCGGGCCTGCGAAGCGAGCAGGATGGTGCTCTGCGTGCTGGCCGTCCAGCCGCCGGACGGTGCGATCGTCTGCGCCTCGTCCATGACGAACAGTCCGCCGAGCGGCCGGTCGGTAGCGGGATTGCGTTTGATCCAGGCGAACACCTCCAGCTGGAGCTGGCTGACGAAGCCCTGCCGCTGTTCTTCGGACGGCAGCCCCACAAAGCTGATCACCGAGATCCGGGCCCGCTTGCCCGGCCCCGGGGTCAGCAACGCCGCCGGATCGGCCGGCTCGCCCGAACCGCCGAGCAGCGGATCGTTGACCATCGCGGCCCGCAGCGTCTCGGCGAGATCGGCGGCGGTCTTCGTACCCGTGGCGAGCTTGCTGGCCCCCACCGGCAGCTCGGCGAGCAGGTCGATGAAGCCGGACAGGCTGCGTGACTCCTTCCGCGCGTAGTGCGTGAGCGCCTCGCGCAGCACGGCCTGCCCGCGGCTCGCCCCCTTCGTGCCACCGCTCACCCGGGCGTGCGGGACGAGCCGCGCGACGGCCGCCTCCACCGCGGCGGTGAACTCGTCCTCGTCGTCCCGGACACCGGCGAAGTCCGGCAGCGGGTGGAAACTGAGTGGCCGCCCACCAGCCCGCCCGGGAGTCCACACGACGACCTCGGTGTTGGCGATGTAGTCGGCAGCTTTGGGGGCGTCCCCTTCGCGCCAGCCGTCCGGCGGTTCCGGCCAGGCGTCGCCGAGCCGCGCGAGGTCGTTGTTCGGGTCGAGCACGATGGCGGAAACGCCGTGCAGCGCGCACTCTTCGATGATGCGCCGGAGGAGAACGGTCTTGCCGGTCCCGGAACCGGCGAAGATCACCGCGTGCTTGCGAAGAGATTCGAGCTCGATGCGGATCTCACCATCGATACCGAGGGTGAGCTCACCGGGCTTCTGCTCGACGGGCGGCCTCGTTGGCTGTTCCGGCGGTTGCGGCTTCACAACCGCCGGCGGCGACACTTCCTCCTGGGGCGTCGATGACTGCGCCAGGGGTTGTTCCTTAGCCGTGACCGGTGACTTCTGCCCGTCCGCCGTCGTTGGTTGCTTCCTGCCCACCGGCGGCGGGCGGGTTTCCCGCTGTCCACCGCGGGACTTCCCCGCGTCAGGCAGCAACTGCCGCAGAACGGTCGTCCGGCTCGCCGGCTTGCGTGCCACGAGCCAGTTCAGCAGTTCGTAGCTCTGCTTCGTGAGCATCTGGTTGAGCGCGCAGAACGTCCGGACGTCCTCCTTGGTGATCTCGATCCGGGGGCTGCCGACGTGGTCCAGATCCGTGTACACCCGCTCGGTAGTCTTGCCGGTCCAGCCCTTTCGCCCGTGATAGACCAGCACCAGGTGCCGGTTGCGGACACCGTCGCTGATCCCGGCGGCCGCCTTCGCGTCCCGCATCCGCCGCAGCACCCGGTTGCCGTGCTGGTTCGGCCCGAACACCCGGAACATCCACCGTTCCCTGACGTCATCCTCTTCGTCGAGCACCCGCACCAGCCCGGCGTGCAGGTGCCCGGCGCCGTCCGGCGGTTCGGTTTCCCACGACTTGTCGTCGTTGCCGACCTCCGTGATCCACGCCCGCAACACAGCTTGCAGGATGTCCGGCATCACGTCGTCTTCGGTGTGATAGCTCAGTACGGTGTTGACGTCTGCGCTCTTGCGCAGCTCGGCGAACCGGCGGTCGAAGTCGGCGAAGTACCCGGGTTCCGAGCCGGGCGGCTGCGGCACCTCGACCACGACTTCCACCGGCTCTTCGTCGAAGGACTTCAGTTCGCGGATCTCGCCGTACAAACACACTTCGGCGTGTTCCTGAACTCGCCGGAGCACCTGACGTGGCGTGTAGCCTCGCCACTCGTCCCCGAAGGCGGTCTCCGCCACCGGCCAGGTCACGTGGGGTGGAGTGAAGCCGACGCCCTGGTAGACCACGCCCAGCCACTTCTCCACCAGCGCCCGCCCGAGCCGCGGATCGTTGATGACGCTCAGGATCGGCGTCTCGGTGAACCGGTCATCGAACGAATCGGTTGCCGCCTTCCGCAACCGCGTCCACGTCGTGGGCAGGCAAGCGACGATGGTCAAGGTCCGCTGGGCGGTCTGCCGGAGCTGCATCAGTCCGTCGGCGATGGTCGCGAGTTCTCCGGACGTCTCCCCTGCGGGCACGTCGGCCGCCTTGGTGATCAGCGAATCGAGCTGGTCGATCGCGGCCACGCTCGGACCGGTGACGGCGAGTACTCGCGAGATCTCCGTAACGAGGTCGCGCTGCGGCCTCGCCTCGGCAGGCAGACCCCACGCCTTGCGTTTCCTCTTCTTGTCGTCGTCCGCGATTCCGGACAGATAGTCCTTCCCCAGTGTCTGCTGGTCGGTGTCGTCGGCGGCGTACAGCGCCAACGCGCGGAGGGTATCCGCACATTCCACAGCGACGAGAGGGTCGACGCGACGGAGGGCTCCGATGAAGACCTGAAGGTCATCTGTAGTCAGCGTCGCCTGCCCGAGGATCGGCTTGGCGACAGCTTCAGGAACATTCGCTTTGTCGCACAAGCGCTGCAGCAACTTGGTCAGCTGCAGTTCACCGTCTTCGTCCTTCCGCCACAGTTCGGTGCGCACGGCCCGCACGACGTCGCTCCAGAACGCGCGACCCGTGGTGAGGTCGATCAGGAAGAAGTACCCACCCTGCTGCTGCACGATCCGCCGGACCCGGCCGAGCAGGTGGGTCTTGCCGACGCCCTTCCGTCCCTGGAGGGTGAGTCCGACAGGACTCGGGCCGCTGCTGCGCTTCGCGTCGTCGATGCTTCGGCGGATGCGATCCTCCGCACGGGTGTGCATTCCGTCGACGTGGAAGATCGACGTTCCCCAGACGTCGTCGGGCGTCTCCGCCGAGTTGAATCGGACGGCGGCGAGCGCCTGCCGTTGTAGTTCTTCGCTCATGATCCCTCGATCGCGAAGAGGTGGTTGTCTTCCCTGCCGATCGGAATGGCTGCGGCGTGATCGTCGTCGGTGAGGTTCCGGCGGTCGGAATCAGGAGAGAGGTGGGCCTGCTCGGACCGGTTCATCGCCAGCAACGTCCGGTCCACTTCGGCCCGATCGCTCCCGTTGAGCTTGAGCCGGAGTTCGGCCAGGCGAACGAACTCCTGGGGCCGGCTTGCGAGCTGCCAGTAGGCCTCGCGGATCAGCGTCTCGAGATCAACCGGATCACCGAGATCGCCGATCACCACGGACAGGCTGATCCCCTGCGCCCGAGCGTGGCGAACGTAGCGGCGAAGCAGCTCGAATCCGGCCTTGGCCAGCCCACCGGATCGCGGCGGCGTCTCGATGTCGGCCAGAGCGTGCTCGCACCAGTCGATGCCCGCCGGAGTGATCCGGTGAACGAAGGGCCGGCTCTCGGTCTGCGTCAAGAGCAGCTCCGCCTTGTTTAGCCTCCCGCGGGCTGCCGGGCTGAGCTCGATGCCGTGCACGTTCTTCAGGTCCGGGTTCTTCATCTCCCCGCCGTTCAGCAACAGCACGAACAGTGCCGCCCGCTCAGGATTTCCGAACTTTTCCGCCATTCCCCGCTCCTCACTTGGTCGAGAACTTGGTGCGTCGATCGAGCCGGACGAGCAACTCGCCGATTCGGGACTGGAGTCCGTCCGGTGCCGCGACCCGGCCGCCGTTGGCCCGCACGTGGTTGAGCTGCTCGAGGTCCACGGTCAAGTCCTTGAGCAGCAGCATGTCCGCGTTGTCCAGAGCCGCGGCCATGTCGCGCACGGTCTGGTCGATGAGCGCCCACCGACCGGGGTTGGCCACTTCGCCGGGCACGGCGCGCAACATCGCTGCCGCTTCCTGTAGCGCGGCATGGTCGGAATCGGTGTGGCGGCCGGGCGAATCGGTGATGATCCCGTGCAGCTGACGGGCCACCAGGCCGGGACCCGTTTTCGCGTCCAGCTGAAAACGCCGCAGGTGGCGGAGGAACGAGGGCAACTGCTCCAGGTCGGCCTTGCGAGTGACCACGCAGAACAGCTGCCGGTCGCTGTCGACGTCCAAGGCGTGCCGCAGAAATCGCTCCGCCTCGGTGGACTGCCAGCGGCTGACCTCCCCGTCCACCACCAGGCACAGGTGCTTGGCCAGGTCGCCGCTGAGCTCTTGGTCCCACTCGGGATAGCTGGACCGCGACCGCTCTACCCGCAACCCGAGCTCCTCCAGGTCCCTGACGAGTTCGGCTACCGCCGGCGGTTCCTGGTGCGGAACCGAGACGAGGAGGTCCAGGTCGTACGACACGCGCTGCGAGCGAGCGGCCGCGACGTAGGCGTCCCGGTTGTCGGCCAAGAGGTCCGTGCGGTCGAACTGCTGCGCGATCACCGCAGCGACCGTCTCGAGCGCGAACGAAATCTGGTCGGCCGACGGAATGGTCTCCTCACACACGGGCAGGTACTCGCCGAAGCTCCAGTATGAAACGTAGGGCACCGTCAGGTGCCGCAACATCATCTCCTGGGTCACGCTCTTCGCAAGCCAGTTCCGGAACAGCTCCGCGGTGGCCTCGGCGCACTTCTTCTGCCAGAAATCGGCTCGCTGGTATTCCACACGGTTGTCCAGGCGGGACAGTATCGGCAGCACGAGATGCGGTGGCCGGTCGTAGGGCAGCCGATCGCGCGCGATGTTCGCACGGCGCGCGATTTCGACAGCACCGTCGACGCTCTGATCGTTGGCCGTGAACAGCACGACGAGCCGGTCTGGCAGATGGGCAGTGCAGATCCCGGCGATATCCGAGATGCCGGTCCGGCTGTCGATCAAGACGAAGTCGTAGTTTTCGGTCCACTCCTCCCGGCACTGCTCCAGGAAACTGGCGAACCCCCGGCTGTACAGGTCTTCCCAGTCGACGCTCTGCACTCGGCCGGCGTAGGTCGAATCCACGCGGCCGGCGGCAAGCAGGTCGACGGTCCCTCGTTCGGCGAGGTCGAGCCGTACCGCGTGTTCGCTCGGACCCTCTTGACCGGCGACGAAGTCCGTCGCGAGATCGATCACGCCACCTCGAGGTGGCTCCGACAGGTACGGACCGAAGTAGTGATGCAGCCCCGGGGCTTCCAGGTCCCAGTCGAGAGCCAGTACCCGGTAGCCCCATCGAGCCAGCAGCACGGCGACATTGGCCAGGGTGAAGCTACGCCCGACGCCGCCCTTGTAGGAGTAGAACGTGACTACGGTTCCCGTCATGGGTCGAACCTCGGTATCGACGGCGGCGGTGGCAGCACAGGATCGGGACGTTCGACGACCGGCCAATCGGGTTGCCACGGTGGTACCTGCTTCAGCAAAGTCGCGAGGTCCAGCGCACACTCTCTGACTCGCTGCTGGAACGGATGCCAGTCCCGGCTCTCCTGGAACCCCTTGTTCGGGTTGTCAAGCCCCTTGAAGTCCCACCAAGACCGTCGGCGACCCTCGTCCTCGAAACTGACCGAGTCCGAATACCGGATGGGATAGATCAATCCCTGCGGACGCCGCGGACTGGCCAGCCCCAACACCTTTTCCCGTGCCTGCATGCTTTCCCACTCGGCCATGCACCACTTCGACGCAAAGTACGGGGCGGACAGCACCGCGATCATGATCTTGCTGTGCCCCAGCGCCCTCTCGAGCTGAGACGGCCAGTGGACACCACGCGGCATCGTCTTGTCGAGAAAGATCTTGGGCTCAGGTCCGATCTCGTCGACGAGAAAGTCGACCAGGCTGGGAAGAAAGTTGTTCAGCAGCCATTTCGGCGCACTTCCGCGTCGACTGTAGCTGACGAACACATCGTACTCGTAGTCCGACACGCGGACGATGATATGCAGACCGAACGGGGCAACACCAGAACAAAAAAGTGGTCAGAATACTGACGATCGTCCAAAAACTTGCTAAAAAGTGGACACGGTGCCGATCAAGCCCATCTGTCATCGAGGGGAGGATCCGGCGACACTTTCCGTGACTGCAGGGTAAGGCGCCCAAGCAACCATCCCCGCTCCGACCAGCAGAACGGCCGCGGTGATCGTCAGAGTGAAAGCTGTCGAAGACGCAGGGGCGAGAGCTCCCAGGATCGCCACGCCCAGGACCGCGCCCGTTTGGCGGGCGGCGTTCAGCGCTCCGCCCGCGATGCCCGCCAGCTCTCGCGGCGCAGAGCCGACCACGGCGGTCAGCAGTGACGGGATGGCCAGCGAGACCCCGAAACCCAGCAGTACCAACGCCGCCACCGAAAGAGCGGGGGCCAGTGCCTGGAGCAGCGTGCCGGCCGACATCAGGAGGAAGCCCGACACCGCCGGGATCCGGGGGCCGATCCGGGCCACGAGACGGCCGGTGAAGATCGGGTTGAACGCCGTCGGAATCGTCAGCGGGAGGAACGCCAAGCCCGTCGACGACGGTGAATAGCCCCGAGTTTTCTGGAAATACAGCGACAGCACGAACAGAACACCTGACAATGCGAAATTCACCATCGCGCCTGCCAGCAGGTTCCGGGAAATGAGGCGGGACGGGAGCATCGCGTCCGGGCGGCGTTGGGATATCACGAACACCGCCGCGGTCGATGCGGACGGCAACAGTGCCCACCAATTCCGCTCGACCAAGGCGTACGTCAGCGTCGACAACGCGATCACCGCGGACACCTGGCCGGTCAGGTCGGTGTGGCGGGGTTTGGGTGGGGTTGCCGGGGCCTTGCGGGACAGGGCCAGCGCGATCAGCGCCACCGGGACGTTCACCACGAAGATCGCCCGCCAGCCGAACGTCTCCGTCAGCAGGCCGCCCAGCAGGGGGCCCGCCACCAGGCCGGTTCCGCTCACCGCCGCCCACACGCCCATGGCCTTCGCGCGGGACGCCGGTTCCGGGTAAGCGACCGCGATCAGGGACAGCGACGACGGCACCAGTAGGGCGGCGGCGATGCCCAGGAGGGCGCGCAACGCGATCAACATCGGGACGGAAACCGACAGAGCCGAGAGCAGAGAGAGCGGCGCGAACGAGAGCAAGCCCGTGAAGAAGATCCGGCGGGCGCCGTAGCGGTCGGACCACGCTCCCGCCGTCAGGAGGAACGCGGCGAACGTCAGCGTGTAGCCGTTCGAGATCCACTGTTGACCGGACAGCGATGGGGCTAGGGCCGGGAGCGCGACCGTGACGATCGTGGTGTCCAGCATGACCAGGAAGTAGCCCAGCGAGAGGCCGGTGAGGAGTCTTGGCACGGCTTCGAGCCTGGACGCTCCGTGACGTCGACGGAAGCAGGGAGTTACGATGGCCGGTATCGGGAACTCCGATGGGGGACACCATGGAACTGCGCCACCTGCGCACTTTCCGCGTCGTCGCGCGGACGCTCAACTTCACCCGTGCCGCCGGTGAGCTGCACTACGCGCAGTCCAGCGTCACCGAGCAAGTGCAGGCCCTCGAAGGCGAACTCGGGACGCCGTTGTTCGAGCGCGGACGGCGGCTGGCGCTCACCGCGGCCGGGGAGCGGCTGGTGGGGTACGCCGATCGGGTGCTCGCGCTCGTCGAGGAGGCCAAGGCCGCCGTCGACGACGAACGTGGTGAACCCGAGGGCGAGCTGACGATCGGGGCGCTCGAAACCCTCTGCGCGCACCGGGTTCCGGGGATGTTCAAGGAGTACCGGCAGCGGTGGCCGCGGGTGCGGGTCTCGGTTCGGGAAGGCGGGCGCGGCGAGCTGTACGCGGCCGTCCGGGAGTCCGAAATGGACGTTTGCTTCACGTTCGGGGACGCGCCCGCCGATCCCGCTTTCGCCAGCGAGGTGCTCGGCACGGAACCGCTCGTCGTGATCGTGCCCGACGGTCATCCCCTGGCGGCCAAGGCGGAGATCCGGCCCGGCGATCTGCACGGCGTCGGGTTCCTTGCCACGCAACGAGGCTGCGGCTTCCGGGAGATGCTGGACCGGATCGACGGGCCCGTCATCGAGGCCGAGGTCGGGAGCCTGGCCGCGTTGTGCCGGTGCGTCGCGCAGGGGCTGGGGTGCGGGATCGTGCCCGGGATCGTCGAGCACGACGGCGCGACGGCGATTCCGCTGGCCGGCGCGGAAACCAGCGTCACCATGACCTGGCGGCGGCGGGACGAACGCAAGCCGAGCATTGCCGCGCTGCTCGCCGTCGCGCGGAACCCGTTGTCCGATGAGGACAGGTTTCGCCCGCCGGCTCCAGGATGAACGCCGCTCGCCGACAACGCTGTCAGTGACGATGTTCGGTTACTGCGCGAAGCGGCCGGTTGAGGGCTTCTCAAACGCCCATCGAGGTGGAAAGGTGCTCACCGGACCGAGGACGTGACCAAAGGTCCGCTTCTGACAACGTTGTCATCTCCTGGGAGGTGCGCCCATGTGGTCGCAGAGCAGACGGTTGGCCGCCGCGGTGGCCGCGGGGGTGGTGGTCGTCGGCCTGGCCCCCGCCGTGGCGCAAGCCGCGCCGGCGGCCGCCGATCCGGTGTCGCTGGTGAACCCGTTCGTCGGCACGCAGAACTTCGGCAACACCTTCCCCGGCGCGAGCGCGCCGTTCGGCATGGTGCAGGTCAGCCCGGACACCGGCGGGCAGGGTGGGTACGACTACCTGCAGAACGCGATCTACGGCTTCAGCCAGACGCACCTGTCCGGCGTCGGCTGCGGCGTGATGGGCGAGCTGCCGATCATGCCGACGACGGGCGCCGTCGACAACGTTGACAAAGACGCCTACAAGTCCACCTACAGCCACGACGACGAGCACGCCGAGCCCGGCTACTACCGCGTCGGCCTGCAGAAGTACGGCGTGAACGCGGAGCTGACGGCGACCGCGCGCACCGGCTGGCAGCGCTACACCTTCCCGTCGACCGGCCAGGCGAACGTCCTGTTCAACACCGGCCAGGCCAACCAGTCCGTCAAGGACTCCGAGATCCACGTCGTCGGCGACCGGACCCTCGAGGGCCGCGTGCGCGCCGGCGGGTTCTGCGCCGGGCACGACGAGCACACCGTCTACTTCACCGCCACCTTCGACCGGCCGTTCAGCTCCTACGGCACCTGGCGCGGCTCGACGCGCACGCCCGCGAGCCGCGACGCCGCGGGCACCGGCGGCAACGGCGCCTGGGCGAGCTTCGACGCCACCACCGACCACGACGTCGTCCTCAAGGTCGGGCTGTCCTACACCGGGCTCGACGGCGCGCGGAAGAACCTCGCGGCGGAGACCAAGGACTTCAACTTCGACGCCACGAAGACCGCGCTGCACCAGCAGTGGGCCGACCGGCTCGGCGCGATCAAGATCGGCGGCGGCACCACCGAGCGGCAGACGGCGTTCTACACCGCGCTCTACCACTCGCAGCTGCACCCGAACCTCGCCGGCGACACCGACGGCACGTACACCGGCTTCGACGCCAAGGTGCACACGGCCGCCGGTTACACGCCGTACCAGAACTTCTCCCTCTGGGACACCTACCGGCCCCAGAACCAGCTGCTCGAAATGCTCGAACCCCAGGTCGCGCGGGACGTCGCGCTGTCGGTCGTCGCCATCGGCCGGGACGGCGGCTGGCTGCCGCGCTGGGCGCTGGCCGAGAGCGAAACGAACATCATGACCGGCGACCCGGTGACGCCGTTCCTCGTCGAGGCGTGGTCGAAAGGCCTGCTCGCCGGGCACGAAGAAGAGGCGTACGCGCTGCTCAAGAAGAACGCGACGAGCACGCCGCCCGCCGACTCGCCGTACAACGGACGTTCCGGCGTCGACTACTACAACGACCGCGGCTACATCCCGAGCGGGCTGACGCTCGGCACGGACTGCGCGGCCAAGGGCGGCGACAACGACTGCGAGCACCCGGCGTCGGCGACCATGGAGTACTCGGCGGCCGACGCGGCACTCTCGTTGATGGCGAAGGGACTGAACCACCAGGCCGACGCGCGGATGTTCGCCGACCGCGGCCAGTGGTACAAGAACCTCTGGGACTCCTCGACGCAGGCGTTCCGCCCGCGCACCACCGAGGGCACGTTCCTCACGCCGTACAACCCGGTCGACGCCGACCACCAGTTCCACGAGGGCGGCGCCTACCAGTACCAGTGGCTCGTGCCGCAGGACCCGGCCGGGCTCGTCTCGCTGATGGGCGGCAAGCCCGCGACGGAGAAGCGGCTCGACTCGTTCTTCGTCTACAACAAGCTGCTCACGGACCCGGCGGGGACCGCGCGCAACGACTGGATCGCCAGCCCGTACGACTACTACGGCAAGCCGACGTACAACCCGAACAACGAGCCCGACCTGCTCGCGCCGTACATGTACAACTGGGTCGGCGCGCCGGCGAAGACCGCGACCGTCGTCCGCGCGGCGATGACGCTGTTCACCACCGGCCCGGACGGCATGACCGGCAACGACGACCTCGGCACCATGTCCGCGTGGTACGTCTTCTCGTCGCTCGGGCTGTACCCGACGATGAGCGGCGCGAACTTCCTCGCCGTGTCGAGCCCGCAGTTCGAGTCGGCGACCGTCCGGATCGGCCAGTACGGGCGGTCGCAGGGCGGCACGCTCACGGTGAACGCGCCGGGTGCGAGCGACACCAACCGGTACGTCCAGAGCGTGTCGCTCAACGGCCGCGACGTCCGGCAGACGTCGCTGGACTGGCCGGCCCTGGCCCACGGCGGCACGCTGAACCACAAGCTCGGCTCGAAGCCGTCCTCGTGGGGGACTTCGGCCGGTGCCCAGCCGCCGTCGGTGAACAACGCCGTCGGTGACCTGCGGCGGCACGTCGACGCGTCGCTGCGGCAGACGTCCGTGGTGATCCCGGCCGGTGCGGCGCAGCAGGTGCACCTCGACCTGGACGTCGTCGCGCAGAACCCGCTGCTGCAGCCGGTGACCGTGACGGCGACCGCGCCGGCCGGGTGGAAGACGAAGGTCCAGCCGATCCAGGTGATCTGGTCCGGGCGGCTCCCGACGTCGAAGACGGTGCCGATCACGGTGACGGTGCCCGCGGGCACCGCCGCCGGGACGTACCCGGTGCAGGTCAAGGCGGCCGGGCTGGGCGCGAACACGGTTTCCCGCTCGGTGTCGATCGAGGTCCGGACGCCGTCGGCGTGCGCTTCCGCCGGGACGCAGTGCGCGGTCGACCTCGGCCGCGACTACAACCACGACGGCACGGCGACGGTCGCGGCGTCGTCCGACGGCAACTTCGACGGCGGCGGCTGGAGCTACGACGCCGCGCTGCTGCCGGCGGCCGGGCCGGTGACCTGGGACGGCGTCACGTACGCGGCACCGGACGCGTCGGGGACCGCGGCGAACTTCGTCGAGGCGCGGGGCCAGTCGCTGCTGCTCCCGGCCGGTGCGCACGCGGCGTTGCGGCTGGTCGGGTCGTCGCACAACGGCCCGGTGACGACCACGCTGACCGCGCACTACACGGACGGCACGAGCGCCGACCTCGCCGCGACGTTCGGCGACTGGGCGGGATCGGGCAGCCCGGTGGTGCTGGACATGCCGCACCGGATCAAGGCGGGCAGCGGCGTCGACGGGCCGGCGGTACGGCTGTTCGGCATCTCGGCGGCGCTGGACGGCGGGAAGACCCTGCAGTCGGTGAGCCTGCCGAACGACCCGCGGGTGGAGATCTACGCGCTCACCCTGGTGTGAGCGCTCGTTGAAAGCCGTGAAGGCCTCCTTACCGGCTCTTATGGCCGGTAAGGAGGCCTTCACGGCTTTTCGGTCGGGGCGGCGAGGTGCCGTCAGGACGGCCGGACCTCCGGGGCCTGGGGCGCTCGGTCGAGCTTGCGGAACTCGACCCACTGGCGGCTGACGTCCGACCAGGTCGCCTGGTGGCGGTCGAAGAACTCCTGCAGGCGCTCGCGGCTCAGCTCGGCCGTCGGGGTCGCGACGATGTAGTAGTCCATGTCGTCCCGCAGCCGGTTCAGGCCGTAACGGGTCTCTTCCATCAGCACCCAGCGCGACCGCCAGTTGAAGAACGTCTCGAGCCCGCCGAGCACGGTGACCAGCGCGACCATCGGCAACGCGATCGACGCCCGCGCCGGGATCTCCTGAATGCCCAGGACCACGGTCGACGCGGCGGTGAGCACGAGCGCGCTCACCCGCACGATCGACGCGCGCTGCCGGAAGCGGCGCTTGCGGACGTCGGCCCAGTCCATGTCGGCCGAGACCAGGTCGCGGAAGCCCAGCAGCGTCTCGCGCAGCGGGCGGTCCGCCTCGCGACCGGCGACTTCGAGGAACCCGCGTTCGGAGTCGAGGTGGTGGTCGGGCCGTTCGGACTGGGGCGCCATCCGGCCAGACTGCCAGCCGCGGCAAGGGTCAGGCGACGATGCGTGGCTCCGACGCCAACCTCGACAGCACCTGCGTCAGCCGTCTTGCCGCGACGTCCCATTCCTCCAGTGCGCTTCCCCGGCCCAGGGCCGCCGTGCGCAGGGATCTGCGTAGCTCCGGGTCCGCGTACCAGCGGTGCAGGGCGTCCGCCAGGGCGAACGGGTCGTTCGGGGGGACCAGCAGGCCCGGCATCTCGCCGTCCGCGTCGACGCCCAGGGCGTCGTACACCCCGCCCACCTCGGTCGCCAGCACCGGGATGCCGCGGGCCAGGGCCTGCGCCACGAACATGCCCGACGCGCCGCCGCGCGACGGGATCACCAGCAGGTCCGCCGCGTTGTAGGCCGCGCCCAGGTCCACCGCGTCGCCGGACAGCGTGATCCGGCCGCCGAGGCCGAGGCGCTCGATCGACCAGCCCAGCTCGTCGACGTAACCCCGGGACACCTCGAGCGAGCCGACGCAGACGCACGACAGCGCGAGGTGGTCGACCTCGCCCAGGGCCTCGACCAGCACGTCCTGTCCGTTGCGGCGGGTGACGTCGCCGACGCACAGCAGGCGGGACACGCCGTCCGCGCCGGCGGCCAGCGGGGCCGCGTCCGTGCCCGGCTTCGCCACGTAGACGCGGCTCGGGTCCAGGTCGTGGCGGTCGATCAGCAGCCGGGCCAGCCACGGGCTGGTCGCGACGACCATGCCCGCCATCCGCAGCGTCTCGCGCTCGCACGCGTCCAGCTCCGCGCGGCGCGCCGGGTCGAGGCCGGGCTCGTCGGCGAGGGCCTGGTGGACCAGGACGGCCAGCCGCAGCCGTCTGGCGTGCGGGACGACGATCTCGGGGACGCCGGCCGCGATCATGCCGTCGAGCAGCACCACCGTGCGGTCGGGCAGCGCCATGAGCGACCGCGCGAGCCGTCGGCGAGCCGTCGCGTCCGGCTCCGGCCAGTCGCCGACGATCGGCAGCTCCAGCACCGGCTGCCCGACGGCGGGCAGGTTCTGGCACATGCGCTTGTCGTAGCTGTCGCTGCCCGGCGGCGCGGCCGGGAGGATGAAGACCATCGGGTCGGCGGGCCTCATCGCGGACGCCGGGGCAGGGCGGTGGAAACGGACACGGCTACCTCCAGGCGCGGTCGACGACGATGACGGCTCATCTGTCACACGTGGCCGGCACCGGGTCGGTTCAGCCCTGTCCGTCGATCATCCAGACGCCGTTCTCCTGGACCATGGTGAAGGTGTCGTTCTCGGCCTGGCCGCCGTCGTAGACGACGTGCGCGGTGACCCGGTTGGGTCCGACCTCCCTCACGCCGCTGGCGTTCACCGACTTGAACCGGCTCCAGAAGCGCGTGTACGTGTCATACGTCTGGCTGCGCGACGCCTTGAAGTGGGCGGTCAGGAGCTTCCACGCCTCCGCCGGGTTGCCCGGGAGCAACTGGTAGTAGGAGTTGAGCGCGTCGGCGGCGTTCTTCGCGGACGCCACCGTCGAAATCGTCGGTGACGTCGGCGGTGCCGAGGTCGACGGCGCCGACGTGGGCGGAGGTGTCGGGGACGGCGAGGCCGAGGTGGGGGCCGAAGCCGAGGTGGACGGCGCCGGCGAGGCCGGTGGGGCGGCGTTGTCCTGCGGCGGCTTCTGGCGCACGACCAGCAGGATCGCCACGACGACCGCGACGCACAGCAGTGCCGCGCCCGCGCCGACGGCGATCATGCCCTTGCGCGCGCCCGGCGACACCGCGGCGACCTCGCCCGGCGGGGGCGGGATGACGGCCGAGGCCGGCATGGCGGCCGGCGCCTCCGGGATCGTCGCCGCGAGCACGGCCTCCCCCGGCTCGTCGTCCGTCAGCAGCGCCCGCAGCTCCCGCTCGACCTCGTCCATCGACGGCCGCTCGGCGGGTTCGGGGGCGAGCATCCGCAGCAGCAGCGGGGTCAGCCGCTCGGCCTTGACCGGCGGCTCGATCTCCCCGCTCGACGCCTTGTAGAGCAAGGCGATCGGGTTGTCCGAAGTGCCGTACGGCGTCGAGCCCTCGACGGCGGCGTACAGCGTGGCGCCGAGGGAGAAGACGTCGGCGGCGAAGCTCGCGTCCTCGCCGCGGGCGATCTCGGGCGCGAGGTACGCGGGCGTTCCGGCGATCTCGCCGGTGGCGGTGAGCTTGACGTCACCGATCGCACGGGAGATGCCGAAGTCGGTGATCTTCGCTGTGCCGTCGTCGGAGACCAGGATGTTGGCCGGCTTGACGTCGCGGTGGACGATCCCGACGCGGTGCGCGCCCGCCAGCGCGGAGCTGATCTGGGCGCCGACGCGGATGGCGTCGTCGACCGGAACCGGTTCCTCCTGGATCAGGACGGCGAAGCTCTTCGACGGCAGGTACTCCATCACCAGCCACGGCCGGTCCTCTTCCTCGAGGACGGCGAACACCGTGATCGCGTGGGAATGCTGCAACCGGGCCGCGATCCGCGCCTCGCGCATCGCGCGGTTCTTCGCTTCTTCGGTGCGGTCCTCGTCGTGGTCGTGCGGCAGCAGGAGTTCCTTGATCGCCACCGTGCGGTCGAGCCGCTCGTCCTGCGCGCGCCACACCGTGCCCATCGCGCCGCCGCCGATCGGCTCGATCAGCCGGTACCGATCGCGGATCCGGCGACTTTCCACGAGCATCCACCATTCTCCGAAGCGGCCGACGAGATCCGGCCAGCATGCCAGGCTCATCCGCCGACCGGTACCAACGTAACCGAAAACCTTGCGCGGACAGTGCAATCACGCACGTGGCGCTGCCCACCGTGTACCCGGAATCTTAACGAACAACCCCATGGGCACGATCAAGCGCGTCCACGATCTCCTTGCGCAGCCCGGCACCGACGGCGATCGTGGCCGTGGAATCGACCGAATGCTCGCTGCCGTCGCGGTCGACGACGGCGCCGCCGGCCTCGCGCACCAGCAGCACGCCGGCCATCGTGTCCCACGGTTTGTTGGCCAGAATCAGTGCTGCGTCGAGCTTTCCGTCCGCCACCCACGCCAGGTCGATCGCCGCGCTGCCGTACATCCTGATCTTCTGCGCCCGCGCGCCGAGGTCCGAAAGGAGCAACAGCCGGGCGCGGTTCTTCTCGTCCGCGAGTTCACCGATCGCGAAGTCACCCACGGCGATCATCGCGTCCGACATCTCCGTCGCGGCGGACGCGCGGACGCGCTCCCCGTTCGCGAACGCACCTTCGCCTTCCGCGGCCGTGTAGGTGACGCCCAGATAGGGCAGCGTGATCGCCGCGACCGTGCTCTGCGTGCCGTCCACCAGCGCCAGGGAAATCCCGCACAGTGGAATCCCGCGGGCGAAGTTCGCGGTCCCGTCGATCGGGTCGAGCGCCCACCAGCGATCACCGCCGTCACCGCTGCGCCCGCGCTCCTCGCCGAGGACGCCGATCTCCGGCGTCTCGGCGGCGAGGAACTCGCGCAGCGCGTCCTCGACCGCGGTGTCGACGTCGGTCACCAGGTCGCGATCACCTTTCGCGGAAACGGAAAAACTCGGGCGCGACCGGATGATCGCGGTCGCTTTCGCCACGGCTTCGCGCGCGACGTCCAGCAGTGCGGCATGCTCGCTCATGCCACCAACATAGAGAAGGGGTGCGCCATGACCGACCTGTTCCCGCTCGCGACCACGGCCGACGAGCAGCGGCGGCGGGCGGCGGTCGCGGTGCTGCCGATCGGCAGCTTCGAGCAGCACGGCGCGCACTTGCCGCTGGTGACGGACACCGTCATCGCCGCGACGCTGGCCAAGGCCGTCGCCGACGCCTACCCCGTGCTGCACCTGCCGCCGCTCCCGATCTCCTGCTCGCACGAGCACGCCGCGTGGCCCGGCACGGTCAGCGTCTCCGCGCGCACGCTGCACGCCGTCGTCACCGACGTCGCGGACTCGCTCGAAGCGTCCGGCGTGGACCGGCTCGTGCTGGTCAACGGGCACGGCGGCAACTACGTACTGTCCAATGTGGTCCAGGAGTCGAAAGGGTCGATGGCGCTGTTCCCCGGCGTCGCGGACTGGCAGGCCGCGCACACCGCGGCCGGCCTGCGGACGTCACTGGACGACGACATGCACGCGGGCGAGCTGGAGACGTCGATCCTGCTGCACGCGCACCCGCACCTGGTCCGGCCCGGCTACGAGACGGCCGACCACGTCACCGACCGCGAACACCTGCTGACGCTGGGCTTGCGGGCGTACACGGAGTCGGGCATCGTCGGCCGGCCGTCGCTGGCGACCGCGGCGAAGGGGCACGTCGTGCTGGACACGCTGGTCCAGCGCTTCGCCGCGGTGCTCGAGGTGTTAAGCGCCTGACAGGTGCGGGAGCAGGTGGTCCATCCGCTCGGCCTTCGTCCGGAGGTAGCGGAGGCTCTCCGGATTCGGCGGAACCAGCAGCGGAACCAGTTCGCTGATGCGGATTCCGTAGCGGGTGAGCTGGTTGGCCTTTTCCGGGTTGTTCGACAGCAGCCGCACCGAGCGGACGCCGAGGTCCTGCAGGATGCCGGCCGCCGAGTGGTAGTCGCGGGCGTCGATCGGCAGGCCGAGGGCCACGTTCGCGTCCACCGTGTCGAGGCCTTCGTCCTGCAGGCGCATCGCCTTGAGCTTGGCGAGCAGGCCGATCCCGCGGCCCTCGTGACCCTGGACGTAGATCAGCACGCCGGCGCCCTCTTCGACGATCCGGTCCAGGGCCGCCGCCAGCTGGTCGCCGCATTCGCAGTGCGTCGAGGCGAAGACGTCCCCCGTCAGGCACTCGCTGTGGACGCGGGTGAGCGTTCCGAGCTCGGTGATCTCGCCGTGGACCAGCGCGACCTGCTCGGTGCCGGTCCGGTCGAGGTAGCCCACCGCGCGGAAGGTCCCGTGCCGCGTCGGGAGCCGGGTGTCGACCACCCGCTCGACCACGGCCCGGTGCGGCAGGTTTTCGACGGCTTCGCTTGCGGTCATGACTTCAATCCCATCTCCGATTCGACAGGAACGTCGGCCGCCTTGCGCGGGACGGGGACGGTTCCGGCGTGCGGAGCGCGGGCCAGGCGGAACCCGGCGATGCTCCGGACGAGCAGGACACCGGCGCCGGGCAGGCTCGCGACCAGCGAGAGCACGCCGTAGACGACGGCGACGGTGACACCTTGGGCGGCGCCGAGGCCGGCCGCGCCGAAGAGCAGGGCGCAGACGCCTTCACGCGGGCCGAAGCCACCGACGTTGAGCGGGAGACCCATCGCGAGCAGCGCGAGGATCATCAGGGGCAGCAGCTGCCCGACCGGTGCGGCCACGCCGGCGACGCGGGCGGCGACGAGGAACAGCGCCAGGTGCCCGGCCAGCGTCGCGACCGACAGGAAGCCGACGGCGGGCCACGTCTCGCGGGTCAGCAGGCCCAGGCGGACGTCGGCGAGGGTGGCGGCGAAGCCGCGGCGCACCTTCGACGGGCTGTGGATCCAGCGGCCGCCGACCGTCCGGCCGATCACCGCGGCGGCGACCGCGAGCAGCACCACGACGACCCCGCAGAGCGTCACGACCTGGCGGAACGCGCCCGGCACGACCCCCGGCCAGGCCAGCACGACGGTGACGGCGGAGCCGATCAGGACGACCTGCCCCGCGGTGCGTTCGAGGACGACGGCGCGCACGCCGCGCGGCACGTCGCCGGACTCGCGGCCGTGCTGCACCGCGCGGTGGACGTCGCCGAGGACGCCGGCGGGCAGCACGCCGTTGAGGAACAGCGCGCGGTAGTAGTCGCCGACCGCGGTCCGCAGCGAAAGCCGCAGGCCGAGCCGGGTGGCGACGATCTGCCAGCGGCCCGCGCTGAACAGCGTCGTCGCGAAGCCGATGCCGAGCGCGGCCACCACGCCGACGGTGTCGATCCGGCCGAGGCCGTCGAGGAAGGCGCCGCTGCCGAGCTGCCAGACGAGCACCGCGAGGATGCCGACGGCGCCGAGGATGCGCAGCCAGGCGAGCGCGCGCTTCACGCCGCCACCTCCAGGCTCGGCGGCAGGACCAGCAGGTCGCCGTGGTGGATCACCGCGTGCAGCTCGCCGGCCTGCGCCATCTCCAGCCGGCGCTGCAGGTAGACGTCGGCGGCCGGGAGCAGGTCCGGGACCTGCTCGACAGCGGCGCCGACCCAGCCGCGCAGCCACTGTTGCTGCAGTTCCACCTGGTCGGGGCCGAGGCGCCAGGCGCTGGCCGCGCGGACCACGGTCGCGCCGAGCCGGCCGAACGCGGTCGCGGCGACGTCCAGCGCGGCCGGGCCGAGCAGGCGCCGGCCGGCGGTGATCCGGCGCTGGTGGGCGTTGAAGGCGGCGGCGATCTCGTCGTCGAGCGGATCGGCGGGCGACAGCTCGACGCGGCCGTCCACCGAGAGCATCAGCAGCGCCGCGCAGCCGGCCCCGACGATCGCGCCGGCCAGCGCCGTGACCTCGTCCTTGGTCAGCAGGTCGAGCAGCGCGGACGCGGTGACCAGCGACGTCCCGGCGAGGTCCGGCGCACGCAACGCCGTGACGTCGCGCTGCTCGGTGACGACGTCGACGGGGCTGCCGTCGAGCGCGGTCCGCGGCAGGCCGGCCTGGGCGTGGGCGAGCAGGGCGGTGTCGTGGTCGTGCAGGATCCAGTGCTGGGTGCCGGGCAGGCGCGCGGCCAGCCAGCGGCCGAGCGAGCCGGTGCCGCAGCCGAGGTCGCGGATGACGACGTCTTCGTCGTCGGTCAGGTAGTCCCGGAGCGGTTCGAGCAGCTGGGGCGCGCGGGCCGCCGCGTCGGCGGGTTCCCGCAGGCTCAGCCACTCCGTCGAGTACTCGGTCATGCGGCCGCCTCCTGCCGCTGCAGGACCTCGGCGATACGGCGCGCGGTGGCGTCCCAGCCGGTCAGCGTCTCGCGGCGCAGCTGCGCCGACGTGCGCAAACGCTTGCGCAGGTCGGCTTCGGTCAGCCAGCGGCGCAGCGCGGCCCCGAGCGCTTCGACGTCGTCGCCCGGCACGAGCATCCCGGGCACCGAGCCGTCCGGCGCGACGCCGACGGTGTCGGGCAGCGCGTCGACGTCGGTGGTCAGCACCGGCACGCCGCGGGAGAGGGCCTCGGTGACAACCATGCCGAACGTCTCGGCGCGCGAAGGCAGCACGAGCAGGTCGGCGGCGTGGTAGGTCGCGGCGAGCGCCGGGCCGGTCCGCGGGCCGGTGAGGGTGAACCGGGCGCCGAGGCGGTGCTCGCGCAGCCGCTCGACGTACTTCGTCTCCCGGCGGATGCCGCCGACGCACTCGCAGGTCCAGCGCAGGTCGGCGACGGTCTCGAGGGCCTGGGCGAGCACGCCCTGGCCCTTGCGCGGGGTCACGTTGGCCACGCAGACCAGCCGCGACATGCCGTCGGTGCCGATCGACAGCGGCGCCGGGTCGACCCCGGGCGTCACGGCGTGGACGCGGTGCGGGGCCAGGCCGTGGTGGCGGATCAGCCGTCGCGCCGCCCACTCGCTGGTCGCGACGACCGAGCTCGCGGCGTGCAGCGTCTCGCGCTCCAGCGCGTCCAGCTCGGCGGCGAGCGCGGGCGGCAGGCCGGTCTCGTCGGCCAGCGGCAGGTGCACCAGGACCGAGAGCGACAGGCGACGCGCCTGCGGGACGATCACCTCGGGCACACCGCACGCGACCAGGCCATCGAGCAGCACCGCGGAGCCGGTGGGCAACGCCGAGAGCAGGTGGCCGAGGACCGCGCGCGCCTCGGTGTCCGGCCGTGGCCAGCTGCCGCCGACGGCGATCTCGTGCACGTCCAGCCCGGCGGCGGTGAGGCCGTCGCACATCCGGCGGTCGTAGGTGTTGCCGCCGCTCGGGACGGCCGGGTCGTCGACGTCACCGGGCAGGATCACGTAGAGGGCGTTCACAGCGCACGCTCGTAACTCGCCCAGGCGACGTGCGATTCCTTCAGCGAGACGGTGATGCCTTCGAGCCCGCGCGCGCCTTCGCCGAGGCGGCCGGCGTGGATCGCGTCGGCGAGGCGGTCGGCGACGACCTTCGCGAGGAACTCGGTCGAGGTGTTGATGCCCTTGAACACCGGCTCGTCGTCGAGGTTGCGGTAGTTCAGGTCGCTCAGCACCGCCCCGAGCTCTTCCGTGGCCTTGCCGATGTCGACGACGATGTTGTCATCGTCGAGGTCGGTGCGGCGGAAGGTGGCATCCACCACGAAGGTCGCGCCGTGCAGGCGTTGCGCGGGTCCGAAGACTTCTCCGCGGAAGCTGTGGGCGACCATCACGTGGTCACGGACGGTGATGCTGAACACCAAGACCTCCGATGCGTTCGGGGTGGACGTGGTTACTGCGGCTGATACATGACACGGAGGCAGCGGGCGGAAAGTTCATTCGCGGCCATCCGGGGTAACACCGACGGCAGGTCGGCAAACGCGCATTCGCCGTTGACCAGCGCCTCGAACGCCGGATCGGCCAGAAGATCGAGAGCGACGCCGAGCCGCTGCGCGTAGTCGCGGTCCGGGCGCGCGACCGTGCCGACCTGGCTGCTGCGGATCGTCAGCCGTCGCGAGTGGAAGTTCTCGCCGAGCGGCACGCTGACCTTCCGGTCGCCGTACCAGGACAGCTCGACGACCTCGCCCTCCGGCGCGAGCAGCTCCAGCGCCTTCGCGAGGCCGGCTTCGGACGCGCTCGCGTGGACGACGAGGTCGCAGTCGCCCAGCGCCGCTTCCGGCGTCGCGAAGTCGACGCCGAGTGCGTCGGCGATCTCTTTCTGTCGCGGGTCGACGTCGATGAGCTGCACGCGCGTCGCGGGGAAGCCGGACAGCAGCTTGGCGACGCTGGCGCCGACCATCCCGGCGCCGATCACGGCGATCCGGTCACCGAGCCGCGGCCGCGCGTCCCACACGGCGTTGACCGCGGTCTCGACGGTGCCGGCGAGGATCGCGCGGCCGGGCGGGACGTTGTCGGGCACCAGGGTCACCGCGCTCACCGGGACGACGTACGCGGTCTGGTGCGGGTAGAGGCAGAAGACGGTCTTGCCCCGGAGCTCGCCGGTCTCGACGACGCCGACGTTGAGGTAGCCGTACTTCACCGGGCCGGGGAACTCGCCCTCCTGGAACGGCGCGCGCATGACGTCGTACTGGCTCGCCGGGACGCCGCCGCGGAACACGAGGGTCTCGGTGCCGCGCGAGACGCCCGAATACAGCGTGCGCACAAGGACTTCGCCCGATCCGGGGTCGCGCAGCGTCACGGGCCGGATCTCGCCTTCGCCCGGCTTTTGAACCCAGAAAGCGCGTTCCACGTGTTTCTCCTAGCAGGCGACCGGAGGCTGGTGTCGCCGCCACCCTATGAGCAAATTCGCGGAGCGGACGATGATCAAGCACGGACTTCTCCTACGCGCGGCGGTGCCGGCGTGGGTGCTCACCGCCGGGGCCGTCGCCGGTGGCCTAGCGCCGATCGCCTGGGCGACCGGGCTCGTGTTCGGCCTCGCGCTGGTGCTGCTGACGGGCTGGGGCCTGCGACGCACCGGCCGTGGGAGCTTCGGTCCGGCGGACTGGATCACCTTCGCCCGGGCGACGCTCGTCGGCTGCGCCGCGGAACTGATCGCGGACGCCCACCAGCCGATCGCGTGGCTGGTCGCGCTGATCGCCGTCGCCCTGGCGCTGGACGGCGTCGACGGCCAGGTCGCCCGCCGCACCGGGACGTCATCGGAGTTCGGCGCGCGCTTCGACATGGAGGTCGACGCGTTCCTGATCCTGCTGCTGTGCGTCCAGGTGTCGGAGAAGCTCGGCCTGTGGGTGCTGGCGATCGGCCTGATGCGCTACGCGTTCGTCGCGGCTTCGTGGGCGATGCCGTGGCTGACGGCGCCGCTGTACCCGAGCATGGCCCGCAAGACGGTGGCCGCGGTCCAGGGCGTGGTCTTGGTGGTCGCGGTGTCGGAGATCCTGCCGGTGGCGTGGACGTTCGCGGCGGTTGTGGTGGCGTTGACGTCACTGGTCTGGTCGTTCGGCCGCGACATCGTCTGGCTGGCCCGGACACGCGTCCCGGCGGAACGCCCGGCGCCGATCGTGGTCCTCACCCGCCGCCTCGGCCACGGCACAGCGCTGCCGGGCCACAACCAGGCCGCCTGACCTCGCGTCGGGTCGTGAGTGGTAATGAGGGTTCTAACCCGAATTACCACTCACGACCGGTGCGCTGTCAGCCCGACTCGCGGGCGGCCTTGGCGCGGCGCTTGCCTTCGTGCATCGCGGCCACCCGGGCGACCGGGATCGTGTGGCCCTCCTCGACGAGGTCCGCCGGCAGCACGAACGGCTCCGGCATCTCCGCCGTCCACGGGTCGCCGTCGGCGAGCAGGGCCGGCGCGGTGTGGACCGTGAAGTCCGACGGCTTCACGCCGTCCAGGTCGGCCCAGCGGACCGGGAACGACACCGGCGCGCCCGGGCGGTTGCGGGGGCTGTAGACGCAGACGACCGTGCCGCCGCCGGAGCGGGTCGAGTCCAGGAAGACCTTGCCGTCACGGCGGTCCTTGACGAACTCCGTCGTGCCGCGCGCCGGGTCGATGCGCTCGGCCCGGGCCGCCACCGCCCGGGTGGCCGCCGCGATGTCCTCGGTCGACTGGCCCGGGGCCAGCGGGACGAAGACGTGCAGGCCCTTCGAACCACTGGTCTTGACGGCGCCGTCGAGGCCGTCGGCCTGCAGCGCCTCCCGCACCAGCTTCGCGGCGTCGATCGCCAGCGTGAACGGGCCTTCCTCCGGCGGGTCGAGGTCCAGGACGAGGTGCGTCGGCCCGGTCGTGGGCTCGCCGCGGAAGAGCGTCACGTGGTATTCGATCGCCCGCTGGTTGCCGAACCAGATCAGCGTGCGCAGGTCGTTGCCGAGCGCGTAGATGACTTCGCGGCGCGAGCGGTCGGCCCACAGCGGCATCCGCTCGACCCAGTCCGGCGTGTACTTCGGCAGGTTCTTCTGCATGAACGGCCCCTGGCCGCGCAGCACCCGCACCACCGACAACGGCCGGTCGCGCAGCTCCGGCACCATCCGGTCGGCGACCGCTTCGAGGTAGTCGAGCATCTCGCGCTTGGTGGCCCCCGCACCGGGGAAGACCTCCTGGTCGAGACTGCTCAGCTTCACGCCGTGACGGAGCTCATCGCTGCTCATCGGCCCACCTTCGCCCGCGCGCGCGAAGCGGTCAACTCGTTGCGAGCCTTCCTCAGAACGGCAGCTGCGAGCGGAGCCGGTCCAGCCAGCGGTCGACGGTGTCCTCCGGCCGCCCCGGATCGTTGGCCCGTCCGGCGGCGTCGGCCTCCTGCCGGACGTGCTGCCCGATCGTGTCCGCGTACTGCGGCAACGCGAAGACGTCCTGCCAGTAACCCGCGCGCATCTCGACGGCCGCGACCTGCTGGTAGCCCGCGGTCCCCTGGGCGAAGTCGAAGCCGTAGCGGATGCCGGACGGCTCCGGGCCGTTCGCGGTCACCACGATCACCGTCGGCCGCGCCCGCGTGACGACCTGGGTCGGGTTCGCGCCGTGGGAGATCGCCGCGTCGTTGAGGCCGATGTAGTCGATCGACTGCCAGCCGCTGTAGTACGGGATCGCGCCGGCGTCGGTGACGGCGAGGCTGCGGGCCGGCGCCGGGACGTCGGCCGCGGCCAGCCCCTTGCCGATCGCGATGTGCGCGCGCTGCAGGTCGGGACCGTAGTTCGCGATCACGCCCAGGTCGGGCGCGCTCGCCCCGGCGACGGCCGACCAGCCGACGGCCACCAGCCCGAGCAGCGCACCCACGAGACGCGGCGCCAGCGTCCCGGCGGCGATCCCGGCGCCCAGGCACAGCACGGGGATCGCGTGGTCGGCGAAGCGGTCGAGGTAGTCCATCGTCGGCCCGGACACCGCGTACGTCAGGTACGTGACCGCGACGGTCACCACGAGCAGCGCACCGATCGCGCGTGTTGCCTTGCGGATGAGCAGCGAGAGCGTCAGCAGCAGGAGCGGGAGCAGCAGCAGTGTCGTGTGCTTGGTCCACACCCAGCCGGAGTCGAGGTTGCCGAACTTGACGTAGAAGGTGTTCGGCAGCAGCTGGCCGTAGAACCGCCAGCGCCACACGAAGTACACCGCACCGACGACCGCCGCGCCGCCGGTCCACCACCAGCGGGCCGCGCCGCGTTCGCGCCAGAACCACAGGGCCACCACGGGCAGCGCGGCGAGCACGCCTTCGGGCCGGAGCATGCCGAGCAGGAGCAGCAGGACCGGCGGCTCCCACACGCGCACGCGTTCGTTCGCCAGC
The DNA here is from genome assembly GCF_035982555.1 of Amycolatopsis sp. NBC_01286. NCBI lineage: Bacteria > Bacillati > Actinomycetota > Actinomycetes > Pseudonocardiales > Pseudonocardiaceae > Amycolatopsis > Amycolatopsis sp. NBC_01286. Next base: position 3,425,931 of record NZ_CP108428.1, on the reverse strand, counting down.
ACCCGCAGGCCGAGCACGACGACGCGCAGCAGCACCGCGGCGAACGCGGCCGTCTCCAGGCCGGCGGTGATGTGGAAGTAGGTCGGCAGGAACACGACGTACGCGCCCGCGCCGACCAGCGCACCGGTGAGCCCCGCGCGGCGGTGGCCTTCGCGGATGAGCAGATACAGCGTGCCCAGGCCGAGCAGCAGCGACGTCACCTTGGTGAACAGCGGCAGCGCCAGCCCGAGCCACGCGCCGAGCCCGGACCAGACGACCCAGGCGAAGTTCGTGAAGCCCTCGACGCGCGGGCCGTCGACGTTCCACACCGGGCCGTGCCCGGCCGCGAAGTTCGCCGAGTAGCGGAAGCTGATGAACGCGTCGTCGATCGTCAGGAACCACGCGGCCCAGGCGCCGACGAGGAACACGGCCAGCAGGAGCACCGAGACGACGACCGGGGGCCGGCGGCGGGCGGGCGCGGTCACCGGTGGCTCGACGTCCGCCTCGATCGCCGTCATGGAATCCCCTCGGATGGCTGGTGCCGACCCGGCACTGTAACCGGGCGCTTCCGACATCAAGCACCGAAGGTGGCCTTCGGGTCGTACTCGCGCTTCAGCTCGCGCAGCCGCCGCAGGTCACCCGCCGGGAAGACGCTCTCCGCGACCTCCGCCGGGTCGTGCTCGCCGTACACGAACGGCAGCAGCCGCCCGCTCGACCACGGCGTCAGCGCGTCGAACAGCTTCGCGTGCGCCCGCCGGACCGGCTCGATCCCGGCCTCGACCACCGAAAGCGCCCGGACGACGAACTCCGCCGCGCTGTCCCAGCCGACGCCCGGCACCGCCGGCGGCCGGGTGAGCGCGCCGCCCAGCCGGTCGACGATCAGCACCGTGTCGACGTCCGCGCCCGGGCCCGCGTGCTCGACGATCGCGTCGAGCATGGCGTCGTTGAGCTGGGTGACCGTCGCGTTGGTGCCGTGGTAGCCGTGCGGGTGCGGCGGCTCGGCCGCGATCGAGCCGGACTCGCTGAACGGCATCGGCTTCAGCGTGTCCAGCAACGCGGGCGCCGCGGCCCGCAGCGGCGCGACGAGGTCGTCACCGCCGTCGCCGAGGTAGGCGACCCGGACGTGCGCGATGTGCTTGCCGCGCAACGGTTCCGGCACCATCGGCAGGTCGGGGTACGGGATCATCGCGAGTGACGTCGTCAGCGTGTCGGGCACGCTCGACGCCCACGTGCGCCAGGCCCGCAGCACCGCGGGGATGTCCTCGGTACCGAAGTAGAGGCCGCCGCCGTACAGCTCGGTGACCGGAACCAGGCCGATCTCCAGCGCGGTCACGATGCCGAAGTCCGCCCGGCCGCCGCGCAGCGCCCAGAACAGGTCCGAACCCGCCTCGACGTGCTGCAGCGAGCCGTCGGCGGTCACGACGTCGATCGCGCGCACGTCGTCGGCGGCACGGCCGTACTTCCGCACCATCAGGCCGAAGCCGCCGCTGAGGGTGTAGCCGACGACGCCGACGTCCGGCGACGAGCCGCTGAGCGGGGCGAGCCCGTGCTTCGCGGCGGCTTCGAGCACCGCGCCCCAGCGGACCCCGGCCTCGACGCGGGCGGTGCCGGCCGCGGCGTCGACGTCCACGCCGGTCAGCCGGCGGGTGCTGATCAGCAGCCCGTCGGTGCCCGCGGTCAGGCCGTGCCCGGTGGCCTGCACGGTGACGCGCAGGCCGTGGGCCGAGGCGAACCGGACGGCGGTGACGACGTCGGCGGCGGTCTCGGCGCCGACGACCACGGCGGGCCGGCTGGCGACGGCGAGCTGGAAGCCGGCGATCTCGTCGGCGTAGCCGTCCTGGCCCGGCTCGAAGACCTGGCCGGTGAGCGGGGTGACGTCCATCGTGAACTCCTCCTTCGGTGCTCCTTCCACCTTCGGTCCGCGACGATCAGAAGTCCAAGATCTGGTTTGTATCTCGGCTAGAATCAGTGCTTATGGAACTGCACCAGCTCGCGTACTTCGTCGCCGTCGCGGAGGAGGGCAACTTCACGCGCGCGGCGGAGCGGATGCACGTCGCCCAGCCCGGGGTGAGCGCCCAGATCCGGCGGCTCGAGCGCGAGCTGGGCCAGGAGCTGCTGGACCGCTCCGGCCGCACCGTGCGGCTCACCGACGTCGGCGCGGCCGCGCTGCCGCACGCGCGCGCCGCGCTCGCGGCGGTGAAAGGCGTGCGCGAAGCCGTCGACGAGCTGGCCGGGCTGGTCCGCGGCCAGGTCGCGCTCGGCGCCGTGACGTCGGCGGGCCCGGTCGGGCTGCCGGACCTGCTGGCCGGGTTCCACGAGCGCTACCCGGCGGTGGAGATCACGCTGGCCGAGGCCAACTCCGACACGATGCTGACGGCGTTGCGGGAGGGCCGGCTCGACCTGGCGGTCGTCGGTCTCGCGGCCGAGCCGCCGCCGGGCATCACGACGCAGGTGCTGATCGACGAGCCGTTCCTGGCCGTCACGGCGCCGTCGGGTCCGCTGGCCGGCCGCGGGGAGGTCGCGCTGGCTGACCTGGCCGGGCCGCCGCTGATGGCCCTGCCGAAGGGCACCGGCCTGCGCACGGCGCTGGACCGGGCCTTCGCGGCCGAAGGGCTGACGCCGCGGATCGCGTTCGAGGCGGCGGACCCGAACGTGCTGGTGCAGCTGGCGGTGCGCGGCCTCGGCGTGGCGGTGGTGCCGGAGTCACTGGCCCGCTACCACGAGGGTGACGTGCGGGTGCTCGACATCGTCCGGCCGCGGCTGCGCGGGGTGCTGGCGCTGGCGTGGCGCGCGGAGGGCCCGATCGGCCCGGCGGCCCGCGCCCTGATCGCGTTCGCCCGGACGCACCTGCCCCGCCCCACACCGCCGGGGCGTACGTAGCCACGCCCTATACTCGCCCCCGACTGTGACACTGATGGGGGAACGTCTTGCGCACGATGAGCCATGAGGACTACCTCGGCAGCCGGCGCTTCCCCGGGCTCGACGGCCTGCGCGCGCTGGCCGCGACGATGGTCATCTTCTTCCACTTCGGCGGCCCGAAGTGGGGCTGGCTGTCGGGCTGGGTCGGCGTCTACATCTTCTTCGTGCTGTCCGGCTTCCTGATCACGACGCTGCTGCTGCGCGAGCAGGACCGCACCGGCCGGATCTCGCTGTCGAACTTCTACATCCGGCGCGTCTTCCGGATCCTGCCGCCGTACCTGGTGATCCTCGGCGGCATCGTCGCGTTCGTCGTCCTGCGCGGCGAGTTCCACGCCCGCGACTTCCCGAACGCGCTGAAGTTCTACCTGACGTTCCTCAACGAGTTCCTGCCCTCGTTCACCAACGGCACGGACAACTTCTTCAGCGGCTCGTGGACGCTGGGCATCGAAGAGAAGTTCTACCTGGTCTGGCCGTTCCTGCTCGTCGCGATCGGGATCGGCGCGGCCAAGCGCAAGTTCCTGCTGGTCGGCGTGGCGATGGTCACGCTGCTGGCCCTGGTGCCGCTGACCACCGGCGGCTGGATCCTCGGCGACTCGAAGGTCGCGATCTACCGCTCGACCATCCACTACTTCATCCTGGCCAGCGGCTGCCTGCTGGCCATCCTGCTGCACTACCGCCGCGGGTACGCGCTGCTGAAGCCGCTGACGCACCCGCTGGCCGCGATCCCGATCGTCGCCGCGTTCGGCCTGCTGCACACGAACCTCGACACCCTGTGGAACGAGTCGCGGCAGAACCTGCTGCTGCTCGTGGGGTACACGGTGCTGACGATGCTGCTGCTGATCGTCCTGGTCAGCCCGGGCCCACTGGGCCGGCTGCTCGGCACGGCGCCGATGCGCTTCGTCGGCGAGCGGTCGTACTCGCTCTACCTGCTGCAGGGCCCGGTGCACTTCGCCGTCGTCCAGGCGGTGCCGGGGCTCGTGGTGAACCGCACGGTCACGGCGTTGACGGTGTTCCTGGTCGGCCTGGCGATCGCGGACCTGATCCACCGCTGGGTGGAGAAGCCGCTGATCGACGTCGGCAAGCGGATCATCACGCGCAAGGAGGCCCGGCGCGAGGAGCGGGAGGCCGCCGAGCAGCCTGCCGAGCCTCGCGTCGAGCCGTCCCCGGCGTCGGCCAGGACGTCGGTTCCTAGCGCTCCAGGACGATGATCGGGATGATCCGGTCGGTCTTCTTCTCGTAGTCGGCGAAGCCCTCGGCGTGGGCGATCATGCCCGCGTACAGGCGGTCGCGCTCGGCGCGGTCGGCGATCACGGTGGCCGTCGCCTCGAACTTCTCGGTGCCGACCTCGAGCGTCACCTTCGGGTTCGCGACCAGGTTGTGGAACCACGCCGGGTTCTTCGGCGCGCCACCCATGGACGCGGCGATCACCAGGCGGTCGCCGTCGCGGGTGTAGACCAGCGGGGACAGGCGCTCTTCGCCGCTCTTCGCCCCGATCGTCGTGAGCAGCAGCACGTTCTTGCCCTCGAACATGCCGCCGACGACACCCTCGTTCGCGCGGAACTCCTCGGCGACCCCCTGGTTCATCGCGCGAACTTCGGTCAAACCCGGAACCTCGGACGTCATCTCAACCCCTGTTTCTTGCCGGTACGCTCGATCGGTACCCCGAGGTAGGCTCGGGAGCGGCCGAAGCGTTTGTTTTGCAAACAAAGCTACCGACGGGAGGAGTGCGATGTCAACGGAAGCCGGGCCGAGTGTCGAAGACGGCGTGCGGCAGCTCCTGTTGCTCATGCCGCGCCTGGTCGGCCGGGCGAAGCGCACTCCGGTCCCCGACGAGCTCAACGGCTGCACGCTGGCGCCGCGGCACCTCTCGCTGCTGTCCTACCTGCTCTTCGACGGCCCGATGACGGTCACCGAGCTGGCCGGCCGCCTGGAGGTGGCGCCGACGACGGCGAGCCTGATGGTCGGCGACCTCAGCCGCCAGGGCGTGCTGAACCGCGCCGAAGACCCCGCCGACCGCCGCCGCACGATCGTCAGCATCCAGCCGGACAAGCGCCCGGCCGTCGACGCCTGGCTGGCCCGCGGCGCGCAAGCGTGGAGCAACGCGCTCACGCCGTTGACGCCGGCCGAGCGCAAGCTGGTGATCTCGACGCTGGAGGCCTACGAACGCGGCTCCTGCGAAGGCCCCGCCTGCTAGCTCAGGCGTCGCTGCCCTTCTCGCGCGCCAGCTTCCGCTGCGCTTCCGCGCGCTCGCGGCACTTGCGGAGGAACTCGTCGTCGTCGTCCGCGCTCGTCGCCGCGAACCGGCCCGGCCGGTCGTACTCCGGGAACGCGGGCGCGGTGCGCTCGTAACGGCCGGTGGCGCGCGACACGTGCTGCGGCCGCCCCGCGACCAGCCAGACGATCGACCCGACCAGCGGCACCAGCAGCACGAGCAGCAGCCACAACGTCTTCGGCAGGTTGCGGCACGACGACTCGTCCGTGGTGATCACGTCGACCAGGCAGAAGATCCACAGCCCGAGCGTGACGAAACCGAGCAGCCCATCCATGTACAGCAATTTCCGGCCTTCCCCCAGAGAAATGAACGCGGTAGTTCTAGCAGAGGCCACCGGCAGAACTTCCGCGGGTCACCCGGAGTACTCGGGGCATCCGGAGATTCGGCGACGACACCCACGTCGTTTCCGCTTCTGTCAGGCGGAAACGACGCAACGCCTGGAGAACCCCGGTCGCGAGGGCGATCGCGTGCGCCGGCCCCGGGCACTCGCGCGGTCCGGCACCGAACGGCGTCCCGGCCAGTTCCACGGAGACGTCCTCGCCGTCGACGCGGCGGCGCGTGCGCAGCACCGGCGGATCGGCCAGCAGCTCGCCCGGTTTTCCGGCCAGCCGCGCGGAAAGCGCGTTGCCGATCAGGCCGGCGGTGGCGTCGCAGGCCTGGACGAGCAGGCCGATCCGGGCGGCCGCGTGTTCGTCGGCTCCCCCGCACGCGTCGATCAGCCGTCCCATCGCGGCTTCCGCCGCCTCGGAGGGCGTGACGTGCGGGTGGTACGCGGCCGCGACCATCGTCACCTCCGCCGAGACGTCCGGCAGCCCGAGCGCCTCCGCGAGCACGCCGACCGGAACCGGCCGGGCGATCACGGCCATCACATCGACGTCTTCGACCGACTCCACGATCCGCTGGGTCCACGCGAAAGCTTTGTCCCGCAACGCGTTCTCGTCGACCTCGGCGAGCAGCGACACGGCGAGGGCGCGCCGCCGGACGTGGTCGGCGCCGTTGCTGAAACGGGCGACGGACGCGCGCAGCCAGGCGACACCGCCGGACGGGACGTCGGCGGGAACGGGTGGCACCGGGGCGGTCAGCTGGGTCATGCGGTGACCGTAGGCGCGGGAAACGTCGGCGCCCGCCGAAGTTTCAGAGCGCCGACGTCGCCGGGAACCAGGTCGCCTGCGGGCCCGCACAGCGCGTCACCCGCGGGACGGCGTGCTCGAACCACCAGGCCTCGGTGACGCGGCCGTCGGGCAGCCGGTAGGTCGGCGGGCCGGCGACGCGGGCGAGCCCCGCGGCCTGCAGCGACCGCGCGCTCGCGACGTTGCCGACCTCCGCGCCGGCGCGCACCCGCGGCAGGCCGAGGTGGTCGTGCGCCAGGACGAGCCCGGTGGCGAAGAGCGTCCGGCCGATGCCGCGGCCGCGGTAGGCGGGGGCGAGGTAACCGCCGGTCTCCGGCCCGCCGTCCTCGCCGGTGTGCACGCTGACCAGCCCGACGCACCGGCCGGCCTCGAGGTCGATCATCACCAGGTCGATCGACTGCGGATCGGGCGACACCCAGTCCGGCCCGGTACCGGGCACGACGCGCAACGCGTCCGCCCGGGCCCCTCGCGCGACGATGGAGTCACGCTGCCAGCCGAGCCACCGCTGCGCGGCCGGATCACTCCCACAGGCGACGGCGGCGGCGTACTCCCAGGCGGTGGGCGTGCGGAACAGGAAGCGCCCGGTGCGCACCACATGGCCGGACCGGTCGCAGGCCCGCTTGGACATCAGGCGCCCGCGCCGGCTGAGCCGGTCGAAGATCCCCTTGGTGGCTGGCAGCATCGCGGCGAAATCGTAGCGGAGCCGTCGGCGGCCGGTTGTTATTGTGACCCGATGACGGCCGTACCCGAGGCGACCGAACTGGACGGCTCCGGCCGTGCGGCCCAGCCTCGTCAGCTCATCGTGACGGTGTACGGCCTCTATTCGCGCACCGAAGGCGGCTGGCTTTCCGTCGCGTCGCTGATCGATCTGCTGGCCGCCGTCGGGGTCGACGAGCCCGCCGTGCGCTCGTCGATCTCCCGGCTTAAGCGGCGCGGGATCCTCGAGGCCGTGCGGCGCAACGCCACCGCAGGCTACGAGCTGTCCGACGACGCCCGCGGGATCCTGCGCGAAGGCGACGAGCGGATCTTCCGCCGGGAGCGCGCGACTCCGGCCGACGGCTGGCTGCTCGCGGTGTTCTCGGTGCCCGAGACCGAGCGGCACAAGCGGCACCTGCTGCGCACCCAGCTCGCCCGGATGGGCTTCGGCACCGCCGCCTCGGGCGTCTGGATCGCGCCCGCGCACCTGCACGACGTCACGGCCGAGGCGCTGACCCGCCTCGGTCTCGCCGGGTACGCCGACCTCTTCCGGGCCGACCACCTGGCCTTCGGCGACGTCGCGGCGAAGGTCCGCGACTGGTGGGACCTCGACCGGCTCGACGAGCTGTACACGACGTTCCTCGACGAGCACGGCCCGGCGCTGCGGCGCTGGCAGCGGCGCAAGTCCGTCGCCGACGAAGAGGCCTTCGGCGACTACGTCCGGGTGCTCACCGGCTGGCGGCGGATGCCCTACCTCGACCCCGGCCTGCCCGCGGAGTTCCTGCCGCGCGACTGGTCGGGCATCCGCGCGGCCGAGCTGTTCTTCGAGCTGCACGCCCGGCTGGAGGACCCGGCCCGCGCGTACGTCTCGAAGGCGATCAACCTCGGCTGAGTCCGCTGCCGCAGCTTGTCGTGAGTGGTTAGGGCGGTTCTAACCGCCCTAACCACTCACGACCGCGAAGCCTTGGACCTCGACCAGCGCCTCTTCGTCCCAGAGCCGGTCGACGCCGATGCCGGCCATCGCCGGGTACTCGGTGCCCGCCAGGCGCCGCCAGACCGCGCCGATCTCGCGCGCGTGCGCCCGGTAGTCGGCCATGTCGACGATGTAGATCGTCACGCTGCAGAGGTCCGCGGGTGCGCCGCCGGCCGCGCGCAGCGACGTCAGCAGGTTGCCCAGTGCGCGTTCGAACTGCTCGACGACGCCGTCGCCGACGATCCGGTTCGACGCGTCCAGCGCGGTCTGCCCGGCGAGGAAGACGACGCGCCCCTCGGCGACCACCGCGTGCGAGAACCCGGACGGCTTGCCCAGCTCCGGCGGGTTGATGCGTTCCATGCGGACACGGTAGCCCATCTTTCGCCTCATTGACGGTCGTACGCATGACGACATACCCTGGACGGCGTGCGTATCGCGGTCATCGGCGGCGGCCCGGCGGGCCTGTACTTCGCCGCGCTGACGAAACAGCTCGGCCCGGGTCACGACATCACCGTCTGGGAGCGCAACGCGCCCGACGACACCTTCGGCTTCGGCGTGGTGTTCTCGGACGAGACGCTCGGCGGCATCGAGCACGCCGACGCGGCCGTGCACGAGGCCATGCGCGCCGAGTTCGCCCGCTGGGACGACATCGACGTCCACTACCGCGGCACCGTCACGACCTCGGGCGGCCACGGCTTCGCCGCGATGAGCCGCAAGCGCCTGCTCGGCATCCTGCAGGACCGCTGCGCGGAACTCGGCGTCGAGCTGCGCTTCCGCGAAGAGGCGCCGGTCGACTTGTCGGCCTACGACCTGGTCATCGCCGCCGACGGCGTCAACTCCGCGGTCCGCGCGAAACACGCCGAGCACTTCCGGCCGAGCGTCGAGACGCGCCGGTGCCGCTACATCTGGCTCGGCACGGACCTGGTGTTCGACGCCTTCAAGTTCTACGTCCTCGAGACGCCGGCCGGGATCATGCAGATCCACGGCTACCCGTACGGCCGCGAGGGCAGCACGTTCATCCTCGAAGTGCAGGAGGACGTCTGGCAGCGGACGTTCGCCCCCGTCGCGGCGACCGCGCTCAAGCCCGGCGAGAGCGACGAGAACTCGATTTCGCTGATCCGCGAACTCTGTGCCGACGTCCTGCAGGGCCACGCCGTCATGGCGAACAACTCGAAGTGGGTCACGTTCGGCACCGTGCGCTGCGAGACCTGGGTGCACGGCAACGTCGTCCTCCTCGGCGACGCCGCGCACACCGCGCACTTCTCGATCGGCTCCGGCACGAAGCTGGCGATGGAGGACGCGCTCGCGCTGGCCGCGTGCCTGCACGAAAACGCGGGCGTCGCGGAGGCGCTCAAGGCGTACGAGCTGGAACGGCGGCCGGTCGTGACGTCGACCCAGCGCGCCGCGCAGGCCAGCCTGGAGTGGTTCGAGAACATCGCGCAGTACGCCCACCAGGACCCGCCGCAGTTCGCGTTCAACATCCTCACGCGCAGCCGCCGCGTCACCTACGACAACCTCCGCCTGCGTGATCCGGAGTTCGCCGCCGAGCTGGACCACTGGTTCGCGCGCTCGCTCGGCACGACGTCGCGGCCGCCGATGTTCCAGCCGTTCAAGCTCGGCGAGCTGGAGCTGCCCAACCGGATCATCGTGTCGCCGATGGACATGTACTCCGCGGTCGACGGCGTTCCGGGCGACTTCCACCTGGTGCACCTGGGCAGCAAGGCCCTCGGCGGCGCCGGGCTGGTGATGACGGAGATGGTCTGCGTCTCGCCCGAAGGCCGGATCACGCCCGGTTGCGGCGGCCTCTACACGGCCGAGCAGGAGGCCGGGTGGAAGCGGGTCGTCGACTTCGTGCACGCCCAGTCGCCCGCTCGCATCGGCGTCCAATTAGGACATTCAGGCCGCAAAGGTTCGACAAAGCTCATGTGGGACGGCATCGACGAGCCACTGCCGTCGGAAAACTGGGAAGTCTGCGGACCTTCGGCGCTGCCGTACTCCGAGCGGAACCAGGTCCCGCGTGAACTGTCCACAACGGACATGACGGCGATCCGGGACGAGTTCGTCGCGTGCGCCGAAGCCGCCGCCCGCGCCGGGTTCGACGTCCTCGAACTGCACTGCGCGCACGGCTACCTGCTGTCCTCTTTCCTTTCCCCGCTGACGAACCAGCGGACCGACGGCTACGGCGGCTCGCTGGAGAACCGGCTGCGCTTCCCGCTCGAAGTCTTCGACGCGGTCCGCGCCGCGTGGCCCGCCGAGCGGCCGATGACCGTCCGGATCTCGGCGACCGACTGGGCCGACGGCGGCATCGACGCCGACGACGCCGTCGAGATCGCGCGCGCCTTCGCTTCCCACGGGGCCAACGGCATCGACGTCTCGACCGGTCAGGTCGTGTGCGACGAGAAGCCGCAGTACGGCCGCAGCTACCAGACGCCGTACGCCGACCGGATCCGCAACGAGATCGGGCAGGAGTACGGCATCGCGGTGATCGCCGTCGGCGCGATCTCGTCGTACGACGACGTCAACTCGCTGATCCTGGCCGGCCGCGCGGACCTGTGCGCGCTGGGCCGCACGCACCTCTACGATCCACAGTGGACGTTGCACGCGGCGGCCGAGCAGGGCTATCCGATCGCCTGGCCGAAGCAGTTCGCCGCGGGCAACCGCAAGCCGCAGACCGGCCGCAGTGACGGCCCGGAACCGCGGCTGGACCTCGTCCGGTCGGGCCCGACCGGTACCGCCCACGCCCGCTGGCGACCGGAAGGCGACCGATGACCTTCACCCTGGACGCGGACCAGCTCGCCTTCGCGGCGGACGTCCGGAAGCTGGCCGAGGAGCAGCTGCGCCCGCTCGCCGAGTCCGGTGTGGAGGGTGCGGTCAACCGCCCGCTGCTCAAGGCGATGGGCGCGCTCGGCTTGCTCGCGCGGCTCTTCCCCGGCGTCGCCGACGGAAAGCCGTCACGCCAGGCCGCCGCGACGGACCTGTGCATCCTGCGCGAGAACCTCGCCACTATCAGCACCGAGGCCGAGACGGCGTTGGCGTTGCAGGGCCTGGGAAGTTACCCGATCCTGCAGTCCGGACAGGACGATCAGGTCGCGAAGTGGCTGCCCGCGGTGGCGGCCGGTGACGCCGTAGCAGCGTTCGCGCTGACCGAGCCGGACGCCGGTTCGGACGCGGCCGCGCTCTCGCTGAAAGCCGAGACGGACGGCGACGGCTGGCGCCTCACCGGCGAGAAGATGTGGATCTCCAACGCCCCCGAAGCCGACTTCTACACAGTGTTCGCGCGCACCACCGAAGGCGCGGGCTCCCGCGGCGTCAGCGCGTTCGTCGTCCCCGGCGACCGCCCGGGCCTGGGCGGCGAGCACCTGGACCTGGTCAGCCCGCACCCGATCGGCACCGTCACGTTCGACGGCGTCGAGGTCCGGCGCGAAGAGCTGCTCGGCGAGGAGAACCGCGGGTTCGCCGTCGCGATGCGGACCCTGGACCTGTTCCGCCCCAGCGTCGGCGCGTTCGCCGTCGGGATGGCGCAGGCCGCGCTGGACGCCACTGTGGACTACACCGGGCAGCGCGAAGCCTTTGGCGGCCCGCTGATCAAGCAGCAGGCGGTCGCGCACGCGCTGGCGGAGATGGCGACGCGCACCGAAGCCGCCCGGCTGCTGGTCTACGCGGCGGCGGGCGCGTACGACGCGGGCGAGCAGAACCTCGGCGGCCGCGCGGCGATGGCGAAGCTGTTCGCCACCGAGGCCGCCCAGTTCGTCGTCGACTCGGCGGTCCAGCTGCACGGCGCCCGGGCCCTGCGGCGCGGGCACCTGCTGGAGCACCTCTACCGCGAGGTCCGCGCGCCGCGCATCTACGAAGGAGCGTCGGAGATCCAGCGCACGATCATCGCGCGGTGGCTGGCTTCCGCTCGAGCCACCACTGGCTGAAGACGAGCGCGATCGCCACACCGCCCCAGGACGAGATCGCCGCGACGCTCTGCGAGTAGGCCAGCTCGCTGCCGCCGAACGTGGTCGGGATCTGCGGCTCCAGCACGACCATCGCGATCGGCGTGATCAGCCGGTTGACGATGATCGAGAACGTCAGCGACGCACTGCGGATCATCCACTTGCGGTGGTCGCCGAAGCGCCGCTCGCGCACCGCGCGCCAGCCGGCGAAGGTGCAGCCGAGCCAGAGCAGCGCCGCGACGATGTCACTGACCCGTGTCGTGGGCCCGAAGGGGCTCTGCGAACCGATGGTCAGCGCCATCACCCCGGCCGGCAGCACGCCGGCGAAGACGTACGCGCGGCCGGCGTAACGGTGGAAAACGGGGTACGTCCGGCGCAGCCACGGCCAGATCTGCAGCACGGCGCCCACCATGGCGACGGATCCGAAGATCACGTGGGCGACGAGGAACCAGTAGTGCGCGGGAAAGCCGGCCGGCTGCGGCACCCGCGACCGCGCCGGGTCGAAGGCGAGGTACGGCGGCAGCGAGAAGGCCAGGAAAGCGAGCACGAGCAACGCGAGCGGCCCGATCCACGGCCATCGCCACCACGGCGGCCGCTGCGGTGGCGCGGGTCTGATTTCGGTCCGGACACTCATGGTTCCCCCAAGGGTCGGCTACCCGTACGAAGCTAGGGAAATCCCCGGGGCCGAACCATGGGGCCTGCCACCGCCACCCTGGTGGGGCCCGCCTTACCGCCGAAAAGCCGTGAAGGCCTCCTTACCGGCCGTAAGAGCCGGTGAGGAGGCCTTCACGGACGTAGCTCAGCTGCCGCGGACCCGGCGGACCGTGTCGCGGTAGAAGAGGCCGCTCTGCTTGACCGTGCGCTCCTGCGTCTCGTAGTCCACCCGGATCAGGCCGAACCGCTTCGCGTAGCCGTAAGCCCACTCGAAGTTGTCCAAAAGGGACCAGGCGAAGTAGCCCCGGACGTCCGCGCCCGCGTTGCGCGCCGCCGCCACCGCGGCGATGTGCGAGGCCAGATAGGCCGTGCGCTGCTCGTCGCGGACGAAGCCGCTCGAATCCGGGTCGTCGTCGAACGCCGAGCCGTTCTCGGTGATGTACATCGGGACTCCCGGGTAGTCGCGCCCCAGGCGGGTCAGCAGCTCGGTGAACTTGTCCGGCAGGATCTCCCAGCCCATCGCCGTCGTCGGCTCGCCGAACGGCACCGTGCGGGACGTCGGGACGCCGTCCGAGTCGACCGCGCTGCCCTGCTCGTCGACGCCGGAGAACTGCTGGCCGAAGTAGTAGTTGACGCCGAGGAAGTCCAGCGGGGCCGAGATGATCTCCAGGTCGCCGTCCTGCACCGGCAGCTTGACACCGCGCGCGGCCAGGTCCTCGACCACGTCTTCCGGGTACTCCCCGCGCACCAGCGGGTCCAGGTAGATCCGGACGCCCAAGCCGTCCGCTTGCCGCGCCGCGCGGACGTCTTCCGGCGCGTCGGTCGCCGGGTCGGCGGTGCACATGTTGAGCGTGATTCCGAACTCCGTGTCCGCCGGTGCGGCCTCGCGCATCCGCTGCGTCGCCAGGCCGTGGCCCAGCAGCAGGTGGTGCACCGCGTGCAGCCCGGCCGCGTAGTCCCGGCGGCCCGGCGCCATCACGCCGTGCACGTACCCGTGCATCGCCGAGCACCACGGCTCGTTCAACGTCGTCCAGTGCCGCACGCGGTCCTTGAGGCGGTCGAACACCAGCATCGCGTAGTCCGCGAAGCGGTACGCCGTGTCCCGCGCCGGCCAGCCGCCCGCGTCTTCGAGCTCCTGCGGCAGGTCCCAGTGGTAGAGCGTCAGCCACGGCGTGATGCCCTTGCCGAGCGTCTCATCGACCAGCCGGTCGTAGAACCCGATGCCCGCCTCGTTGACCGGTCCGCGGCCGCGCGGCTGGATCCGGGGCCACGCCACGGAAAACCGGTAGGTGTCCGCGCCCAGCTCACTGACCAGCCCGATGTCTTCGGGCATCCGGTGGTAGTGGTCGCAGGCGATGTCACCGTTGTCATTGTTGTCGATCGCCCACGGGACCTGGCAGAAAGTGTCCCAAATGGACGGTGTGCGCCCGTCTTCGGAGACCGCTCCTTCGATCTGGTACGCGGCGGTGGCCACGCCCCAGCGGAAGTCCGGCGGCAGGCTGTCGATCAACGCCTGCTGCTGCGCGGTCGCGGCTGTGGTCTCGGTCAAGGCGGCTCTCCTCCAGTGGTACCGGACAGGACGGGCGACGTTCAGGGGGTTGCGACGGGGTGCAGGAAACACGCCACTTCGCGCGACGCGTCGCCGCCGGGCAGGCCCAGCACGGGCACCTTCGAGTCGCACGGCTCGAAGGCCTTGGGGCACCGCGGGTGGAACGCGCAGCCGGCCGGCATGCCCCGCGTGTCCGGCGGTGAACCCGGGATCCCGCTGAGCTCGCGTCGCGGACCCCGCAGCGCGGGGAACGAGTTCAGCAGGCCGTAGCTGTACGGGTGCAGCGCGTCCCGGTAGAGCGCCGACGCCGGGGCCTGTTCGACGATCCGGCCGCCGTACATGATCGCGATCCGGTCGGAGAACTCGACCAGCAGCGAAAGGTCGTGCGTGATGAACAGGACCGAGAAGCCCAGCCGTTCACGCAGTTCCACGAGCTGGCCGAGGATCTGGCGCTGCATCACGACGTCGAGCGCGGTGGTCGGCTCGTCCATGATGACCACGCGTGGTTCGAGCGCCAGCGCCATCGCGATCATCACGCGCTGGCGCATGCCACCCGAGAGCTGGTGCGGGTAGGCCTCCAGCCGGTCGGCCGAGATGCCGACCAGCTTCAGCAGCTCCTTCGCCCGGGCCACCCGCCCGGCGCGGGTCGTGTCCGGCTCGTGCGCCTTGATGACGTCGACGAGCTGGGTGACGACCTTGTGCACCGGGTTCAGCGAGTTCATCGCACCCTGGAACACGATCGACGTCTCGGCCCAGCGGAAGTCGCGCAGCTGCTTGTGGGTCAGCTTCAGGACGTCGTACGGCTCGGCGTTCTCGGGGTGGTAGATCACCTCGCCGCCGCGGATCACGCCCGGCGGTGCGAGCAGCCGCGTCAGCCCGTAGGCCAAAGTGGACTTCCCGCTGCCGCTTTCCCCGGCCAGGCCGAGGACTTCGCCGCGGTTGAGCGTCAGGTGCACGTCGCGCACCGCGCGCACGGCCTCGTCGCCGACGCCGTAGTCGACGTCGAGGCCCTTGATCTCCAGGACCGGTGTCATGATGCCTGTTCCTCCCGCCCGAGCACGGGCGTGAAGCCCACTCGCATGTGCTGCGTGCGTCCGTGGATGTCCTTCACCTTCGCCTTGCCGCTGCCGCGCAGCCGCGGGCTGACGAACTCGTCGATGCCGAAGTTCAGCAGGGACAGCGCGGTGCCGAGGACGGCGATCGCCAGCCCGGCCGGCACGAACCACCACCAGGCGCCCTGGGCCAGCGCCTGCTGGCTCTGTGCCCAGAACAGGATCGTGCCCCAGTTCCAGTTCGAAAAGCTCGAGACGCCGACGAACGCCAGCGTGATCTCCGACATCACGCCGAAGATCACCGTGCCGACGAAGCTGGACGCGATCACCGCCGTCAGGTTCGGCAGGATCTCGAAGAAGATGATCCGCCACGTCGACTCGCCGGTGGCGCGCGCCGCTTCGACGTATTCCCGGCCTCTCAACGAGAGGGTCTGCGCGCGAAGGACTCGCGCGCCCCACGCCCACGACGTCAACCCGATGACCACCGCGACCAGGTAGTCACCACCGCTCGGCAGCGCACTGCCGATGATGATGATCAGCGGCAGCGCCGGGATCACCAGGAACACATTGGACAGTGCGGAGAGTCCTTCGCCCGGTGTCCCGCCGAGGTAGCCGGACGTGACGCCGACGATGACCGCGAGGATCGTCGCCACGACGCCGGCGGTCAGCCCGACGAGCATGACGCTGCGGGTGCCGACCAGGACCTGGCTGAAGATGTCCTGGCCGAGGTGCGTGGTGCCGAACCAGTGCCGGCCCGACGGCCCTTCGAGCAGGTCGTTGCTGCGGGCCGACGGGTCGAACGGCGCGATCCACTCACCGATCACCGCGATGATCAGGAAGAACACGATGACGCTGAGCCCGGTGATCGTCTTGCCGCCGGTGAGGAACCGGAACCGGCGCCGCTTGGCGCGCCCGGCGACGGCGTCGATCGGGAGCGCTTGGGCGGCCTTGACGTCCGCTGCTGGTACCGCCATGTCAGCCTGCCTTCCGGGTCCGCGGGTCGAGTGCGAGGTAGGCGACGTCCGCGAGGAGGTTCGCCACCAGCACCGACAGCGTGATGATCAGGAAGATGCCCTGCATCAGCGGGTAGTCCTGCGAGCCGACCGCCTGGAACAGCTCGAAGCCCACCCCGGGGTAGGAGAAGACGATCTCCACGAGCAGCGTGCCGCCGACGATGAACCCGAGCGCCAGCGCGAACCCGGAGACGCTCGGCAGCAGCGCGTTGCGCGCCGCGTAACCGACCGCGACCCGGCGTTCGGACAGGCCCTTGGCGTGCGCGACGGTGACGTAGTCCTCCGACGCGACGGTCACCATCATGTTGCGCATGCCCAGGATCCAGCTGCCCATCGAGCTGATCAGGATGGTGATCGCGGGCAGCAGGCTGTGCTGGATCGCGCTGCCGATGAAGTCGGGGTCCCAGCCGGGGATCAGGCCCGGGTCGTACCCGCCGGACGACGGGAAGAAGCTCCCCGGCCCGGCCAGCAGCGTCAGGGCGATCAGGCCGAGCCAGAAGTACGGCACCGACGAGAGGAACGTCGTCACCGGGAGCAGGCCGTCGACCCACGAACCGCGCTTCCAGCCGGCGACCACTCCGAGGCCGGTGCCGATCAGGAAGCCGATGATCGTGGTGATGCCGACGAGGATGATCGTCCACGGCAGACTGTCGCCGAGCACCTCGGTGACCGGCGTCGGGAAGAACGTGAACGACAGCCCGAGGTCGCCGCGGAAGAGCTGGGCCCAGTAGTGGAAGTACTGGGTCACCATGCTTTCGTTCTTGTCCAGTCCGAAGAGGACGTACAGCGACTGGATCGCGTCGGCGCTGAGCGTGCCCTGGTTCTTCGTGATCAGCGACTGCACCGGGTCACCCGGGATCAGCCGCGGGATGAAGAAGTTGATGGTGACGGCGGCCCACGCCGTGAAGAGGTAGAAGGCCAGCCGTTGCAGCAGGTACCTCATCGGGCGGCCCCGTCGTACAGCCAGCACGCGGCCCAGTGGCCGGGCGCGTCGTCGACCTCGAACCGCGGCGGCAGGTCGGTCTTGCAGCGTTCCATCGCGACCGGGCAGCGCGGGTGGAACCGGCAGCCGGACGGCGGGTCGATCAGGCTCGGCGGCTCGCCGGCCCCGCGCTCGACGGGCACCTCGCCGGGTGCGAGGTCGCTGTCCCCGGCGGCGACCTGTAGCCGGTCGGGGTCGGGCGCGGATTCGATGAGCAGGCGCGTGTACGGGTGCGCCGGGCGCTGCGTGATCGTCTCGCTGTCGCCGCCTTCGACCATCCGGCCGGCGTACATCACCATCGTCTCGTCGGCGAAGTAGCGCGCCGACGCGATGTCGTGGGTGATGTAGAGGATCGCGAGGTGCAGGCGTTCCTTGAGGTCCCGCAACAGGTTCAGCACGCCGAGCCGGATGGAGACGTCCAACATGGACACCGGCTCGTCGGCCAGCAGGGCCTCCGGGTCGGCGCCGAGGGCCCGCGCGATCGCGACGCGCTGGCGCTGCCCGCCGGACAGCTCGTGCGGGAACTTGTCGATGTAGCGCTCGGGCGGCGTCATCTGGACGCGCAGGAGCAGGTCGTGCAGCGCCTGCTCCAGGTCGTCGCCGGCCCGGCCGTGGATCTTCAGCGCCCGCGTCAGGTGGTACCGGACGGTGTGCACCGGGTTCAGCGACGCGAACGGGTCCTGGAAGATCATCTGCACCCGGCGGCAGTAGGCCCGGAACGCCTTGCCGTGCCGCACGTTCACGGTCTCGCCGTGCAGCCGGATGTCGCCGCCGGTGCGCGGGTAGAGCCCCGCGAGCAGCCGCGCGACGGTCGACTTGCCCGAGCCGGACTCGCCGACCAGAGCGGTGACCCGCCCCCGCCGCAACGTCAGGGAGACGTCGTCGACGGCCTGGACGGCGCGGCGCGGGCCGGTGAGCCCGGCGCGTCCCTTGCGCCGCACCGGGAAGTGCTTGGTCAGGCCCTCCGCCTCGAGGACCACCGCACCGGGGGTTCCCCCCTCCGATCCGGCCGAAGCCGGATCGGAGGGGGCCGGGGCGGCCGCGGCGTCGCCGTGGCCGTCCCCGTGTTCGGTCTTCACACCTGAGTCCGCCATCGATCAGGCCGCGGGCTTCAGGTGCAGGATGATGTCCAGCGCGTTGCGCAGGGTGGGCTGCGCGGGGGCGTACGGGTTCGCCTCCTCGGGCCAGCCCGTCCAGTTCTTCGTGCTGTACTCGCCACCGGAGTTCGCGGCCGACGTCGGGATCATCGGCTGCTGGTCGATCATGATCTTCTGCAGCGTCGCCATGGCGGCGGTGCGGGAGGCGTCGTCCTCGGCGTTGGCGTAGGTCTCGAGCGCCCTGGTCGCCTCGTCGTTCTTGAAGCGGCCGTAGTTGCCGTTGATGTTGCCCTGGCCGGTCGGCTTGTAGCGGTTGCCGTCCATGACGTCGCGGTACAGGTCGTACGGCGTCGCACCGTCGTTGGTCCAGTGCATCAGGCCTTCGAAGTCACCGGTGTCGACCGACTTCGTCCACGCGTCCTGGTTCATCTTGTCGACCGTCGCGGTGATGCCGATCTGCGACAGGTTGTCCTTGATGATCTCCAGGTCGGTGATGTAGTCCGACCAGCCCGACGGGACCGTGAGCTTGAGGGTGACCGGCTTGCCGGACGGGTCCTGCAGCTTGTCGCCGTTGAACGTGAAGCCGGCGCCGGTGAGCTGCGCCTTGGCCGCCGCGACGTCGACCTTGACGGTCTGGCCCTGGTACTGCGGCGCGATGAACGGGTCGCCCGCCGGCGTCGGGATGCCGGTGACCTGGTCGTTCTTCGGGTAGAAGTAACCCGCCTCGCCCTGGTTGAAGATGTCGTCGCGGTTGATCACCTTGCTGATCGCTTGGCGCAGCGGCGCGCTGTTCCAGGGGGCCTTCTCGGTGTTGAACCACAGGCCGTGGACGGCCAGCTGCGCGGGGAACCAGAGCTTGTAGTGCTCGGGGTCCTTGTTCGTGTAGACGGCCTTGTAGTTCGGGATGAAGACGAAGCTCCACTCGGCCGCACCGCTGGCCAGCGCCGAGACCTGCGCGTTGTTGTCCGTGTAGGACGTGTAGCGGATCTCCTTGACCTTCGGCGCTTCCTGCCAGTAGCCCTCGCGCTGGCTGACGATCACCGTCTGCGGGGTGAACGACTTGAGCGTGTACGGGCCGGTGCCGACCGGGTTCTTGATCGTGTCGAGCGCCGGGTCCTTGATGCCCTGCCAGATGTGCTTCGGCACCACGATCGTCTGCAGGATCTTGACCTGGTTGACGAACTGGGAGCTGTCGAAGCTCAGCGTGACCTGGTTGCCGGCCGCGGTGATGTCCTTGTACGGGACGGCGTCGATGTTCAGCGCCTTGTTGTCCCGCAGCAGGCCGAACGTGTAGGCCACGTCGTCACCGGTCATCGGCTGGCCGTCGGAGAACTTCACGTTGTCCCGGACGGTCAGGACCAGCTTCTTGTAGTTGTCCGACCAATCCCACTTCGTCGCCAGCCACGGCTTGCCGGGCTCCTGCGGCTTGACGCGGTTGAGCATCACGAGGGGCTCGAAGATCGTCCACCGGTAACCGAGGTTGGCCGCGGCCGACGTCTCGAGGAACGGGTTGTTGTTCTCCGACTGCGGGCCGTTCGGCATCCCCACGTTGAGCACGGCGTTGGGGTTGCCCTGACCTGCGCTCGAGCTACCTCCCCCGCACGCGGTCAAGCCCCCCAGGGCCATTAGTGCCACTAGCGCTGCGACGATGGAGCGCTTGACTCGCATCGGTTCCTCCTGGTCATCGACGACTACTCCGTGTCGACTGGTAGCGAGCCCCGACCGCCGGCGACCGAACGACGCCACGAGTCAACCTGGGTGACTCGGGTCACGTCAATAACACGGCGGTAACGTTTTGTACCTAAGTTTAAGTACTGAAAGAACTCGCAGGCTTGGGCCGACCGGCGGTTTACCCCTTGCGACACAAGGGGTTTCAGCCGGTCCGGCCGCCCGCGGCGAGCAGCTGCGCGACCGGCAGGGTGGCCGCGCCGAGCGCGACGGCCTCCGGCCCGAGCCGGCCGAGGACGACTTCGGTGCGCCCGGCGAGGTAGTCGAGCGCGTGCCGGCCGACCGCGTCACGCACGGCGGGCAGGATCGCCGGACCCATGATCGCCCCTGCGGAGCCGGAAAGCACCACCCGGTCGGGGCTGAGCAGGTTGATGAGGTTCGCGATGCCGATCCCGAGGTACTCGCCGGTCTCGGCCAGCACCTCCGCGGCCGGCCCGGCGACCTGCGCTTCGGCCACGATGTGGGCCAGTTCGGCGTCGCTTTCGTCCCCGATGACGGGATCTTTCCCCACCCGATCGGCGTAGTGCCGGACGACCGCCTCGGTACCGACGTAGGCCTCCAGGCAGCCGTGCGACCCGCACCGGCAGGCCGCACCGCCCGCCTTGACGACCGTGTGCCCCCACTCGCTGGTCGTGATGCCCGGGTGCGACGGCCCGGCCGTGGCGACCGCGGCCCCGACCCCCACGCCGAGCAGCGCGACGATGGCGCGGCCGGCGCCGCGGCCGGCCCCCAGCCAGCTCTCGGCCTGGCCCAGCGTGCGGGCGCGGTTGTCGAGGTGCAGCGGCGCGACGACGTGCGGGCGGATGAGGTCGGCGAAGGCCACGCCGCGCCAGCCGAGGGTGGGCGCGTGGACGATCCCGCCGTCGCGGACCGCCCCGGGCACGCCGATGCCGACGCCGAACACCGCGGCGGCGTCCCCGCCCTCGAGCACCTCGGCGATGCCGGCGCGCACCAGCGCGGCGACCTCACCCGGGTAGAGCCGCGTGCCGACGAGGGGGTGGCGCACGGTGCCCAGCGTCCCGAGCGCGCAGTCGAACAGGCCGACCTCGACGTGCGTCTCGCCGACGTCGACGCCGACGACGTGGCCGAAATCCGGCCGCACGGCCAGCAGCGTCCGCGGCCGTCCGCCGTCCGATTCGACCGATCCGGCTTCGGCGACGACGCCGTCCGCGATCAGTTCGGCCACGACGTTCGTAACGGTGGCGGCCGACAGTCCCGATTCAGCTACCAGTTCCAGTCTGCTGACGGGGCCGTGGAGGTAGAGGGTGGAGAGGAGCGCCGCACGGTTGTGCCGCCGGAGGTCTCTGGTCGTCTGCCGCACCACCTGGGTCACGGTGGGGATTGTGCCAGACACATGCGGTGCGACCATCAGTTCGGGACTTAGTTCACCAGTTAATACATGGCCACAACTTAGGGTGATCAGGCATCCTGTCAGTAGCCGGTAAGAGTTCAGATGGGTTGCCCATGGCGAGCAAGCGCACCACCGTCCGCGATCTGCGGCGGCACAATCGTTCCCTGCTGCTGTCGAAACTCTACTTCGACGGCCCGCTGTCGCGGCACGAGCTCAGCCAGCTGACCGGACTGAGTGCCGCCACGGTCAGCAACGTCACCGCCGAACTGGGCGAGGAACGGCTCATCACCGAAGCGGGCCAGGTGGAATCGGACGGCGGCCGCCCGCGCGTGCTGCTGCGCGTCGACCCGGCGTACGGCCACGTCGTCGGCGTCGACATCGGCGAGACCGGCGTCAAGATCGAGTTGTTCGACCTGGCGATGAACCGCCTCGCGACGGTCGACCACCCGCTCCCGGCGGCCCCGGACCCGGCGACCGCGGTCGAGCAGGTGACGTCCGGGCTGCGCGAGGTGTTCGCCAGCGCGGGCATCGGGGACTCAGCCGTCCTCGGCGTCGGCATCGGCGTCCCGGGCACGGTCGAGCAGGGCGAGCGGGTGCTGGTGCACGCGCCGACGGTCGGCTGGGACGCCGTCCCGCTCACGGACCTGCTGCGCGACGCCGGGGTGACGCTGCCGCTGTTCGTCGACAACGGCGCGAAGACCCAGGGCCAGGCGGAGATGTGGTTCGGCGCGGGCCGCGGCGCGAAGCACGCGGTGATAGCGCTGATCGGCTCGGGAGTAGGCGCGGCGGTGGTAGCGGACGGCTCGACGTACCGCGGCTCGACGAGCAGCGCGGGCGAGTGGGGCCACACGACGATCGCGTACGGCGGCGCACAATGCCGCTGCGGCGCACACGGCTGCCTGGAGGCGTACATCGGCGCGGAGGGCGTGCTGACGCGGTATCGGAAGGCGCGCGGCAAGGACATCCCGGGAGCGGACGAGCAGGCGCAGTTCTCGGCGTTGCTGGAGGCGGCCCCGAAGTCGAAAACGGCGGCGAGAGTCCTGGACGACACGGCGGGCTACCTGGGCGCGGGCATCGCGAACTTGATCAACTTGTTCAACCCGGAGCGCATAGTGATCGGCGGCTGGGCGGGCTTGGCCCTGGGCGAGCAGCTCCTGCCGCGCATTCGTGAGGCCGCGGGCGAGCACGCCCTACGGCACCCGTTCAGCCAGACGTCGATCCAGCTGGGGTCTCTCGGTCTGGACGCGGTAGCGACGGGAGCGGCGACGCTACCGGTGGCGGACCTGCTGGAGCAGGGAGCGACGTCCCGGCTGGCCAAGCCAGGAGCATCAAACTCCGACGCGGCCTGAGGCCCGCTGGGCTGGCCCGGCTGGGCTGACTCGGCCTGAGCTGGGCTGGCTCGGCCAGGCTGGGAACGACGCGGCCTGAGGCTGGGCTGGGCCGCGGCTGTCCAGCTCTGCCAGGCCGGAAGGCTGGCTCGGCCTGGGGCCGGCCCTGCCGGGCCGAGAGGCCGGCCGGGCCGGGCCGCTGCTGGCAACTGGCCGCCGACTCCGCCAGCCAGGTTCTCGCGGCGGCTTTGCGCAGCGTCTTCCCGAGTAGCGCCCGCCTTCCGAGCAACGCCCGCCCGCCCGAGCAGCGGCCGCTGGCTCCGCAGCCAGGTTCTCGCGACGGCTTCGCGCAGCGCCCACCCGAACAGCGCCCACCCGAACAGCGCCCACCCGAACAGCGCCCACCCGAACAGCGCCCACCCGAACAGCGCCCACCCGAACAGCGCCCACCCGAACAGCGCCCACCCGAACAGCGCCCACCCGAACAGCGCCCACCCTCCCAGGGGGTCCATCCCCGCACCAGCGTATCGGCGCCGACCGACAAAAGGCCGCGGAAGACCGGGGCAGGCGCCCACTTGTCCACAACTCGGCAGGGCTGTGGATGCCCCTGATCGGGCCGTCGCCACAGCTGGACTTCCGAACACCGAGCCCAACCGCGTCCACCACCGCACAGTCCCGCAGCCCCAGAGCGGCGCCCGCCCGAGCAGCGCCCGCCACCTGAGCGGCGCCCACCCACCCGAACAGCGTCCACCACCGCACCGGCGGCGGCCCCAGAGCGGCGCCCACCCTCCCCAAGGGGGTCCATCCCCGCTCCAGCGTATCGACCCCACCCGACAACCCCCAGCGAAAGCTCCAGCAACAGCACCCCCCATCCACAACCCGACAACCCTGTGGACAACCGCCATGCCCCGCTGAGCGGGAACCCGGCTTCCGCAGCTCAGCCGCACCTCGAGCCGCCCACACCCGTCAGCAACCCACCCTTAATTCGGGTTGAAAAAAAATGACGGTCCGACTGTTGCCCGACTTGTCTGGACCATGCATACTTTGTTGCCAGGCACAACAAAGCCCTGTAGAACCCTTCGTCGCCCGCGATCCACCCGCCCTGGACCGCGGACGGCACCGCGATGCCCGGTCACGCCTGCCGCCGCCCCGGCATGCACGGCCACCCTCCCCTCCCCGCGTTCCGTGCTGCGCGCGGAACGCCGGTCCCCACGGTGAGAGAGGCGACAAAGATGTCCACCTCGAAATTCCGCAAGTTGCGAAGAGCAGCGGCGCTACTGGCCGTCGGCTCGCTGCTCGTCCTCGGGCAGCAAGCACTGACCGCCCCCGCCGCCGAAGCCGCGGCCACCTTCACCGACGACTTCAACGGCCCCGCCGGGTCCGCCGTCGACGGCTCCAAGTGGCAGCTCGAAACCGGCGACAACGTCAACAACCACGAACGCCAGTACTACACCTCCGGCACGAACAACGCCCAGCTCGACGGCCAGGGCCACCTCGTGATCACGGCCAAGAAGGAAAACCCCGGCAACTACAACTGCTGGTACGGCCGCTGCGAGTACACCTCCGCGCGGATGAACACCTCCGGCAAGTTCAGCCAGGCCTACGGCCACTTCGAGACGCGCATGAAGCTGCCGCGCGGGCAGGGCATGTGGCCGGCGTTCTGGATGCTCGGCGGCGGCAACTGGCCGACCGACGGCGAGATCGACGTCATGGAGAACGTCGGCTTCGAGCCGAACACCGTGCACGGCACCATCCACGGCCCGGGTTACTCCGGCTCCGGCGGCATCGGCGCGGCCTACAACGGCCCCAACTTCTCCGACGACTTCCACACCTACGCCGTCGACTGGGCGCCCAACCAGATCAAGTGGTACGTCGACGGCAACCTCTACCAGACGCGCACGCCGTCCGACCTGAACGGCAACCGCTGGGTCTACGACCACAACTTCTTCATCATCCTGAACCTCGCCGTCGGCGGGTACTGGCCGGGTGACCCCAACAGCAGCACGACGTTCCCGCAGCAGCTGGTCGTCGACTACGTCCACGTCACCAACGACACCGGCGGCGGCACCACCCCGCCGTCCGGGCGCACCGGGCGGATCACCGGCATCGGCGGCAAGTGCGTCGACGTCGCGGGCGCCAGCACCGCCAACCTCACGCCGATCCAGATCACCGACTGCAACGGCAACGCCGCGCAGAACTGGACCATCGGCACCGACGGCACGATCCGCGCCCTCGGCAAGTGCATGGACGTCAACGCCGCCGGCACCGCCGACGGGACAGCGGTCCAGCTCTACGACTGCAACGGCACCGCCGCCCAGAAGTGGGCGATCAGCGGGGCCAAGGACATCGTGAACCCCCAGGCGAACAAATGCCTCGACGCCACCGGCAATTCGAGTGCGAACGGCACCCGCCTGCAGATCTGGACCTGCGGCGGCGGCGCGAACCAGAAGTGGACCACTCCCTGATCCGGTCCCCCTCGTGAGTGCGTAACAGTGTTCTAACACTGTTACGCACTCACGACCCCTTACCCCACAGGAGAATCCAAGTGCGGCGATTCCTCGTCGCGCTAATGGGGTGTGCCCTGTTAGCGCTTTCTTTCCTGACGTCCACCTCCGCGCAAGCGGCGGTCGAGGCGGGTCCGTCCGCGAGCCAGCTGCTCGCGAAAACGACGTCCTGCCAGCAGATCTCGAACGGCAAGTACTCCTTCGACGAAGGCGGCGCGGCGACCGTGCCCGTCTGCCAGGCCAACGGCGCGGTGTTCTTCAAGGCCGACATGGACATCGACTGCGACGGCGTCCGTACCACGCAGTGCAACGAGCAGACCGACTGCTGCTTCTACCCGGACACCGCGTTCCACACCTCGACCGACCAGCCGCTCAACGCGGCCCAGCTGCCCTACATCGTGCTGCCGCAGCCGACGTCCACATGGGACTACCGCAACTACGGCATCGACGGCGGTTCGGCCGTGGCGGTGATCTACAACAACCAGGTCACCTACGCCGTGGTCGGCGACACCGGGCCGACGAGCATCATCGGTGAGGCGTCCTACGCCACCGCGGTCAACCTCGGCATCAACCCCGACCCGAGCAACGGCGGCACCGAAGGTCCGGTGACGTACATCGTGTTCCCGAACACGCACGTCAACCCGATCGAGAACCACAACAACGCCACCAGTCTCGGCGAGCAGGTCGCGACGCAGTTCGCCGGCGGCACCACCACCCCGCCGCCCGCCGGCGGCGGGCAGATCACCGGCGTCGGCGGCAAGTGCGTCGACGTCAACGCGGCGAGCACCGCCAACGGCGCCGCCGTCCAGCTCTACGACTGCAACGGCACCACTGCTCAACAGTGGACGGTCGGTTCCGACGGCACGATCCGCGCGCTCGGCAAGTGCCTCGACGTCACCAGCGCGGGCACGGCCAACGGCACCACCGTCCAGCTGTGGGACTGCAACGGCAGCAACGCCCAGAAGTGGTCGGCGAACGGCTCGCAGAACCTCGTCAACGCGGGCTCCGGCAAGTGTCTCGACGCCACCGGCAACAGCTCGGCCAACGGCACCCGGCTCCAGATCTGGACCTGCGGGTCCGGCGCGAACCAGAAGTGGACGCTCCCATGAGAAAACGCTCTCTCCTTTCCCTGCTGGGCGTGACCGCGCTCGCCGCGGCCGCCTTCGCCGTGCCCGCGCAGGCCGCGGGCGAAGCCGTGAACGTCTGGCTCACCACGACCGACGACGCCAAGGGCGTCAACGTCACCCGTGGCCTGCAGCAGCAGACGCCGATCAGCTTCACCGCGGGCACCGGCACCGGCGGCCAGACCATCAACGTCAACGAAAACACCACCTACCAGCAGTTCGAGGGCGCCGGCGCGTCGTTCACCGACTCCGCCGCGTGGCTGCTCAACTCGAGCAACCTGCTCAGCGCCAGCACCCGCAACTCGGTGATGCAGAAGCTGTTCGACCCCAACGCGGGCATCGGCATCAGCTTCCTGCGCAACCCGATCGGCGCGTCGGACATCGCGCGCAACAGCTACACGTTCGACGACGTGCCCGCCGGGCAGACCGACCCGAACCTGGCGAAGTTCTCCATCGTGCACGACCAGGCGGACGTGCTGCCGCTGACCAAGCAGGCGCTGCAGCTCAACCCGCAGATCAAGGTCATGGCCTCGCCGTGGAGCGCGCCGCCGTGGATGAAGGACAACGACAGCTACCTGCTCGGCTGGGTCGAGTCGCAGTTCTACCCGGCCTACGCGCAGTACTTCGTCAAGTACGTCCAGGCCTACCAGGCCGCCGGCGTGCCGATCAACTACCTGACCGTCCAAAATGAACCGACGTGCTGCGCGAGCTACCCGTCGACCAACTGGAACGGCGCGGGCCTGGCGTACTTCACCAAGACCAACCTGCTGCCCGCGCTGCACAGCGCCGGACTGTCCACAAAGGTCCTCGCGCTGGACTGGAACTGGGACCAGTACCAGTCCTTCGCGGCGCCCACAATGGACGACGCCGCCATCCGCAACGACCCGAACTTCGGCGGCATGGCGTGGCACGGTTACGGCGGCAACGTCTCGCAGCAGACGACCGTGCACAACCAGTACCCGAGCGTCAACGCGTACTCGACCGAGCACTCGGGCGGCACCTGGGTGTCGAACCAGCAGGCCGAGGACATGACGAACATCGTCGACTACACGCGCAACTGGAGCCGCACGGTCACCAAGTGGAGCCTGGCGATGGACCAGGCGCACAACCCGCACAACGGCGGTTGTGACACCTGCACCGGCCTGGTGACCGTCCACAACGGAGACGGGCGCAACGGCCAGGTCGACTACACCGTCGAGTACTACACGATGGGTCACCTGACGA
Organism: Amycolatopsis sp. NBC_01286; assembly: GCF_035982555.1. Classification (NCBI taxonomy): domain Bacteria; kingdom Bacillati; phylum Actinomycetota; class Actinomycetes; order Pseudonocardiales; family Pseudonocardiaceae; genus Amycolatopsis; species Amycolatopsis sp. NBC_01286. The sequence continues at coordinate 3,398,418 of NZ_CP108428.1, read as the reverse complement.
AGTTCGTGAAGCCCGGCGCGGTCCGGATCGACTCGAACGACAACTCGACCGTCCGCAACGTCGCCTGGAAGAACCCGGACGGCTCGAAGGCGCTGATCGCGTACAACACCAGCACCGGCAACCAGAGCGTCCGGGTGAACTGGGGCAACTCGTCGTTCACCTACAACCTGCCCGGCCACACGTCGGCGACGTTCACCTGGGCGGGCAACCAGGGCACCGGCGGCGGTGGCGGCACCGGCAAGACCGGGCCGATCACCGGCCTCGGCGGCAAGTGCCTGGACGTCGCGAGCGGCAGCAGCGCGAACGGCGCGGCCGTGCAGCTCTACGACTGCAACGGGTCGGCGGCGCAGCAGTGGACGGTCGGCACCGACGGCACGCTCCGCGCGCTGGGCAAGTGCCTCGACGTGACCGGACAGTCCACAGCGGACGGTGCCCAGCTGCAGCTGTGGGACTGCGGCGGGACGGCCAACCAGAGATGGGCGGCGACGGCGGCCAAGGACCTCGTCGGGGCGGCGTCGAACAAGTGCGTCGATGTGACCGGCAACTCGAGCGCGAACGGCACCCGGCTGCAGATCTGGACCTGCACCGGCGCCGCCAACCAGAAGTGGAACGTGCCCGCATGAAGAAACTGGCAGCATTCGGCGCGCTGGTAGCCGCGGCGTCGGCACTGGTGCTCGCACCAGGAGTCGCGCAGGCGGCGACCGGCCCGATCACCGGAATCGCCGGCAAATGCGTCGACGTCAACGCGGCGAGCACCGCCAACGGCACGGCGATCCAGCTCTACGACTGCAACGGCTCGAACGCGCAACAGTGGACGGTCGGGTCCGACGGTTCCCTGCAGGCGCTGGGCAAGTGCCTCGACGTGACCAGCGCGGGCACGGCGAACGGCGCGTTGATCCAGCTGTGGGACTGCAACGGCTCCAACGCCCAGAAGTGGACGGCCAACGCGGCGAAGAACCTCGTCAACACCGGGTCGGGCAAGTGCCTCGACGCCACCGGCAACAGCTCGGCGAACGGCACGCGGCTGCAGATCTGGACGTGCGCGAGCAGCGCCAACCAGCAGTGGACGCTCCCGAGCGGCGGCACGACCCCGCCGCCGTCCGGGCCGGGCGTGATGGCCGTCGCGCCGTACCTCTACAACGGCTGGGGCAACCCGCCGAGCCCGGCGACGATCCAGAACGCCACCGGCGTCAAGTGGTTCACGCTGGCGTTCGTGCTGTCCAACGGCTACTGCAACCCGCAGTGGGACGGCGGCCGCGCACTGACCGGCGGCGTCGACCAGAACACCATCAACACCGTGCGCGCGGGCGGCGGCGACGTCATCCCGTCGTTCGGCGGCTACTCCGGCAACAAGCTGGAGTCGTCGTGCGGCAGCGCGGGTGAGCTGGCGGCGGCGTACCAGAAGGTGATCAGCGCCTACGGCCTCAAGGCGATCGACATCGACATCGAGGCCGACGCCTACAGCAACCCGACGGTGCAGCAGCGCACGGTCGACGCGCTGAAGACGATCCGGGCGAACAACGCGGGCATCAAGCTGTACGTCACGTTCGGCACCGGGCAGTCGGGGCCGGACAACAGCCTGGTGAACCGCGCGGCCCAGTCCGGGCTCACGGTCGACGGCTGGGTCATCATGCCGTTCGACTTCGGCGGCGCCGGCCAGAACATGGGCACGCTCACGCAGCGCGCGGCGGAGGGCCTCAAGAACGTCGTCAAGTCGGCTTACGGCTACGACGACGACACGGCCTACCGGCACATGGGCATCTCGTCGATGAACGGCATCACGGACAACAGCGAGACGGTCACCCTGGCCGACTTCAACACCATCCTGGCCTACGCGAACACGCACCACCTGGCCCGGCTGACGTTCTGGTCCGCGAACCGCGACCGCCCCTGCCCGGGCGCCTACCCGAACGACGACACGTGTTCGGGCGTTTCCCAGCAGGCGTGGGACTTCACGAGGATCTTCGCCCGCTACGCCGGCTGACGCACCACCCCGAAAGTCCGTGAATGCCACATCGAGGGACATAGTGTCCGTCAATGTGGCATTCACGGACTTCGGCGTTCAGGGGTGCCGCGTGCCGTTTCGGAACTGCCGGGGGTGACCCTGGGGGTAGTCACGCCCCGGCAGCCGGGTTTCGCGGGCCGCTGGGGGTATCCGGCGGCGAAACCGCGCTGAGGTTATCCAGTCCGCGGCCCGGAAACGCCGGGCTCGGCCCGTCCGGACCGCAAGCGTGCCCGAAGACGCACTACTCGACGGCGATCGCCGCCCGGGCGGCGGCCGCGCGGTCGGCGTACGCCTCGACCAGCTGCTCCTCCGCGTCCTCCAGGTACTTCATCAGCAGCTGCTCCGCGCCCGGGCCGTCGCCCGCCTCGACGCGGTCCAGGATCTCGTGGTTGCGCGGCAGGTAGCGCTCGTGGAAGCGGCGCGGCTCGGCCATGATGTGGAACACCAGCCGCAGCTCGGCCGTGAGCCGGCCGACCAGCTCGTTGACGCGCTCGCTGCCCGACAGCGCGGCCAGCTCCTGGTGGAACCAGACGTTCGCGGTGCCGAGGTCCTTCCAGTTCCCGTTGCGGGCGGCCTCGTCGCCGATGTCGACCTTCTCCTTGATCCGCGGGAACGACGCCGGCTTCGCCGTCACGCTCCGGACCGCGGCGCACTCGATGATCTTGCGGACGCGGTAGATGTCGACGACGTCCTCGATGCTCGGGATCCGCACGAACACCCCGCGGTTGAGCTCGTGGGCGAGCAGCCGCTCGTGCGTGAGCAGCCGGAACGCCTCCCGCAGCGTGTTGCGCGAGACGCCGAGCGCGTTGCCGATGTCCTGCTCCGACAGCCGCCCGCCGGGCAGGAAGAAGCCCTCCGCGATGCGCTTGCGGAGGACGCCCGCCACCCGCTCGGCGGTGCTCTTGCGGCTGACCAGGCCGCGATCGGCCTCCAGGCCGGGAAGGTCCGGGACCACGCTGTCTTCGATGACCACGGCGACGATGGTACCCGTCACACAGGGGACGATCGAATTGCACTCTTGTGGAATTGTTGAACAATCCTTACTGTGTGAGACACGCCACGATGAGACACTGGCCTGGAGGTGCCCGACATGACTGCCACAGCAACCGAGGCCCGGCCGTTCGACTGGTTCCGCACACTGGGGAAACGCGGCCGGCTCGCCTTCGCCGGCGCGTTCGGCGGGTACGGCCTGGACTCGTTCGACTACCAGACCCTGCCCCTCGGGCTCGCCGCGATCACCGCGTACTTCGGCATTTCGAGCGGTGAAGCCGGCCTGCTCGGCACGACGACGCTGGTCGTGTCGGCCGTCGGCGGCATCGGCGCCGGCATGCTGGCCGACCGCATCGGCCGCGTCCGCACGCTCCAGATCACCATCGCGATGTACACGGTGTTCACCGTGCTCTGCGGGTTCGCGCCCAACTTCGAGACGCTGCTGATCTTCCGCGCGCTGCAGGGCCTGGGCTTCGGCGGCGAGTGGGCGGCCGGCGCGGCGCTGGTCGCGGAGTACTCCTCGGCGCGCTACCGCGGCCGGACCGTGGCGTTCGTGCAGAGCGCGTGGGCGGTCGGCTGGGGCCTGTCGGTGATCGTCTACACCGTCGTGTTCAGCCTCGCGAGCCCCGACCTGGCCTGGCGCATCATGTTCTGGACCGGCGTCATCCCGGCGCTGCTCGTGCTCTGGGTCCGCAAGAGCGTCAAGGACGCGCCCCGCGCGGAAGAACGTCTCAAGAGCGAGCGCGTCAAGGGCACGCTGGTCAAGATCTTCCACCGCGACCTCCTGCGCACGACGTTCTTCGCCGCACTGCTCGCCACCGGCGTCCAGGGCGGGTACTACACGATCTCGACGTGGCTGCCGTCGTACCTGAAGAAGACACGCGAACTGACCGTCATCGGCACCGGCGGCTACCTCGCCTTCCTGATCACCGGCGCGTTCGTCGGGTACGTCTGCGGCGGCTACCTGACGGACCTGATGGGGCGCAAGAAAACCTTCCTGACCTTCGCGATCCTGTCGGCCGGGCTGATCGTCGCGTACACCCAGATCCCCAAGGGCGCCAACGGTCTCGTGCTGGTGCTCGGCTTCCCGCTCGGCTTCTCGATGTCCGCGATCTTCAGCGGCTTCGGCGCGTACCTCGCCGAGCTGTACCCGACGACGGTGCGCGGCACCGGCCAGGGCTTCACGTACAACTTCGGCCGCGCGGTCGGCGCGATCTTCCCGACCGTCGTCGGCTTCCTCGGCGCGGGGGGCGCGATCGTGTTCGGCGCCATCGGCTACGCCATCGCCGCGCTCGCCCTGCTGGGCTTGCCCGAGACCCGAGGGATCGAACTCGTTGACTGAGGGGGAACTCATGACGACTTTCGACCAACCCGCCACCTTCACGCCGGAGCAAGCACGTTCCGCCTTCCGACGCGGCACGGCCCGCCCCACGACGGGCTGGGCCGGCGGCTTCACCCAGACGAACCTGATCGCCGTGCCGCAGGACTGGGCCTACGACGTCCTGCTGTTCTGCACCCGCAACCCGCAGGCGTGCCCGCTGCTCGACGTCACCGACCCCGGCGACCCGGGCACCAAGCTGGCCGACGGCGCGGACCTGCGCACCGACCTGCCGCGCTACCGGATCTGGCAGAACGGCGTGCTCGCCGGCGAGGTCTCCGACGCGACCGGGCTGTGGCGCAGCGACATGGTCGCCTTCTCGATCGGCTGCAGCTTCACGTTCGAGACGGCGCTGGCCGCCGAGGACATCCCGCTGCGGCACCTCGAGCAGGGCCGCAACGTCTCGATGTACCTGACGAACCGGCCGTGCGAACCGGCCGGGCGGCTCTTCGGCCCGATGGTCGTGTCGATGCGGTACCTCCCCGAGGACCGCGTCGACGACGCCATCCGCATCACCCGCGCGATGCCGGCCGTCCACGGCGCGCCGGTGCACATCGGCGACCCGCGTACCCTGGGCGTCGAAGATCTTTCGCGGCCGGACTTCGGTGATCCGGTGGACGCGGCCGACGGTGACGTCCCGGTGTTCTGGGCCTGCGGGGTCACCCCGCAGGCGGCGCTGATGGCGTCGCGGCCGCCGTACGCGATCACCCACGCGCCGGGGTACATGTTCATCACCGACCGCCACGACAGCGAATACCGGGTGGGCTGAAATGGACCTGAACAGCGACCTCGGCGAGGGTTTCGGCGCCTGGAAGATGGGCGACGACGAAGCCGTCCTCGACATCGTGACCAGCGCGAACGTCGCGTGCGGCTTCCACGCCGGCGACCCGTCGGTGATGCGGCACGTGTGCGAGCTGGCGGCCGATCGCGACGTCGCGATCGGCGCGCACGTCGGCTACCACGACCTGGCCGGGTTCGGCAGGCGCGCGCTCGACATCGCCCCGGAGGACCTGGCCAACGAGGTGCTCTACCAGATCGGCGCGCTCGACGCGTTCGCCCGCGCGGCCGGCAGCCGCGTGACGTACGTGAAGCCGCACGGCGCGTTGTACAACACCGCGGCGGCCGACCCGGAGCAGGCCGCGGCGATCGTCGAGGGCCTGCGCCGCTACGACCCGGCGCTCGCGCTGCTCTGCCTGCCGGACTCGGAAATGCAGCGGGAGGCGGAAAAGGCCGGGGTGGTGGCGTACGCCGAGGCGTTCGCCGACCGGGCCTACACCGCGGAAGGCCGTCTGGTGTCGCGCAAGCAGCCCGGCGCCGTGCTGCACGAACCCGGCGCCGTCGCCGAGCGCGCGGTGGCCATGGCGACCGGCGGCGGGGTCGTCACGGCCGACGGCGCCAAGCTCGACCTGCGCCCGGACTCCCTGTGCGTGCACGGGGACACGCCGGGCGCGGTGGAGCTGGCCCGGCGGATCCGCGACGGCCTGACCGACGCGGGTGTGCCGCTCACCGCGTTCACCGGATGACCGTCCGGCTGCTGCCGTGCGGGCGGCGCGCGGTGCTCGTGGAGGTCGACGACGTACTGGGTTATCAGGCCGCGCTGGCGCAGGCGCCGCCTCTTGGTGTCGAAGAGCTGGTTCCGGCCGCACAGACGTTGCTGGTCCGCTTCGACCCGGCGGTGACCTCCGCTGACCGGCTGGGCGCCCTGCTGCGTCGAGTGTCCCCTGTGGACAGTGGGCCTGCCGACGCGCACGAGGTGGTGATCCCGGTGGTGTACGACGGCGAAGACCTCGCCGAGGTCGCTGCCGAGACCGGATTGTCGGTCGCGGAGGTCGTGGCCCGGCACAGCGCGGGGTCGTACGTCTCGGCGTTCTGCGGGTTCGCGCCCGGGTTCGCCTACCTGTCCGGCGCGGCCCCGGAGCTGCACGTGGCCCGCCGATCGTCGCCGCGGACGCGCATCCCGGCCGGCTCGGTGGCGATCGCGGGCGAGTACAGCGCGGTGTACCCGAGCGCGTCGCCGGGCGGCTGGCGGCTGCTCGGACGGACCGAGGCGCCGGTGTGGGATGTCGAGCGCGACCCGCCGAACCTGCTGCCGCCGGGGACGCGCGTGCGCTTCCGGGAGGTTTCGTGAAGCTCGAGATCCTCCGGCCCGGGTTCGCCACGACCGTGCAGGACCTCGGCCGCCCCGGCCACGCGGCCCTCGGCGTCGGCCGTTCGGGCGCCGCCGACCGCGGCTCGTTCCGGCTGGCCAACCGGCTCGTCGGCAACCCGTCGGGGGCCGCGGGCCTGGAAGTCACGCTCGGCGGCCTGGTGCTGCGCGCGACGGCGTTGACGACGATCGCGGTGACCGGCGCGGACTGCCCTCTCACGGTGGGCGGCCGCGCTTTCGGCCGCAACGCACCGATCACGCTGCCCGCAGGTGCGGAGCTGTCCCTCGGCGTGGCGTCGGCCGGCCTGCGCTGTTACGTCGCGGTGCGCGGCGGCATCGACGTCCCACCGGTGCTGGGCTCGCGGTCGACGGACACGCTCGGCAAGCTGGGCCCGCCACCGCTCGCCGCGGGAATGCTGCTGCCGATCGGATCTCCGCCGATCGGCTTCCCCACGGTCGATCTCGCGCCTCGCGCGGCCCTGCCGGTGTCGCCGGTGCTGCGCGTGACGCCGGGCCCGCGTCGCGACTGGTTCACCGACCCGGCGCGGCTGCTGTCCACTGTGTACACGGTCTCGCCGGACTCCGACCGCGTAGGCATCCGCCTGACCGGCCCTCCGCTTTCCCGCACCCGCCACGACGAACTACCGTCGGAGCCGTGCGTGCCGGGATCACTGCAGGTACCGCCGTCGGGACAGCCGATCCTGTTCCACGCCGACCACCCCACGACGGGCGGCTACCCGGTGATCGCCGTCGTCGACGAGGAGGACCTGGACGTCGCCGCCCAGCTGCGCCCCGGCCAGACCCTCCGCTTCCGGGCCTCGTGAGTGGTAATGAGGGTTCTAACCCGAATTACCACTCACGACAAGCTGCGGCAGACCACCCAGGCCGTGACCGCGACCGCGAGCCAGATCGCCCAGGCCGCGCCCGGGGCCAGGCCGGTCGCGATGACCCCCAGAGCCATCGCGACCAGCACCGGCCAGGCCCGCCGCCGTCGCCGTGCCAGGCCGGACTCCGCCAGGTAGGCGTCGAAGGCCTCCGCGACCTGGTCGTCGATCTCGTCGCGCAGCCGCGGGCTCAGCTCAGACATGGGCCGGGACCGCCGGCCGCGGCAGGGCCACCGACAGGCACGCGAGGGCCAGCGGCACCTCCAGCCCGGCCATGAGCAGCGAGAACACGATGTCGTCGCCGGCCGTGACGACGTCGAACCAGGCGTCGGTCAGCAGCAGCGTGGCCGTGCCGATCGCGGCGAACGGCATCCGCGCGTCGCCGCGGCCGAGCAGCCAGGCCGTCGCGAGCAGGCCGAGCGCCTCCGCCGCGTCGAAGCCCGTCCACGCCAGGCTCCAGTGCTGCGCCGGATAGACGTCCGGCAGTGTCATCCCCAGTACCGCGATCCACGGCAGCAGGCACAATCCCGCCGCCCAGAAGACCTTCCGCATCGAAACCCCCGAAGTCTCGTACCCCCGGAACCCAAGGTAGCCGAATGCAGAGATTCTTTGCAAACAGTCTCTGTAGTACGCTCCGGGCATGGTCGAACGTCCCGAGCGGCGGGTCCTCACCGGCGCGGATCTCAAGGCCTTCTACAAGGCCCTGGCCAACCCTGTGCGCCGCGACATCCTGTCCTACCTGGGCGAACACGGCGAAGCGAACTCGACGAGCGTCGCGAAGGCCCTCGGCGAAAGCACCGGGACGACCAGCTACCACCTCCGCAAGCTCGCCGACCTGGACCTGATCGCGGAGATCGAGGAGCGCTCCACCGGCCGCGAGCGCTGGTGGAAGGCGCTGTCGAAGGACATCTTCACACCACCCGGCCTGGAGATGACACCGGACGAGCGCGAAGCCGCGTCGAAGCTGGGCGCGCTCAAGCTGAGCCACGACATCGGCCTGGTCACGCGGGCGTACGCGGGGTACGACAGTGCCGAGGGCTGGAACCAGATCCACCGCTCCGGGCTGCGCCTCACGAAGGACCAGATCGCGTCGTTCGTCGAGGAGTACCAGAACCTGATCTGGAGGTACGTCACCGCGCCGGGCGAGCACCCCGAGGGGTCTCGCGCGCTGGCCGTCCGGCTGGTCATGGTCCCGGAGACGGACAGCGCCTAGAACCCGGACACCCGCAGCGTGATGTTCAGCCGGCCGGTCAGGCCGAGCGCCGGGTCCGCCGTGCCCGGCAACGTCCTCGGGACGCCGTGGTAGGCGAACCGGGACGCCCCGCCGAAGACGAACAAGTCGCCCGAGTGCAGCTCGACGTCGGTGTACGGCCTGTTGCGCGACTCCGTGTTGCCGAAGCGGAAGACGCACGTGTCGCCGAGGCTGAGTGACACCACCGGGGCCGCGCTCTGCTCGTCCTTGTCCTGATGCTGGCCCATCTTCGTCTTCGCGGCGTAGAAGTTGACCAAGGCGGTGTCGGGCTCGTAGTCCTCAGCCGGTTCGCCGTACGCGTCCGCCAGCGCGCGGCGGCCGAGGTCGCCGAGCCAGTCCGGGAACGGCAGCACCGGCCGGCCGTCGTCGGTCGTGCGCGAGTAGCCGTACGGGTACCAGTGCCAGCCGAGGCAGACGGTCTTGACCGACATCACGCCGCCGTTGGGATACGTCGTGTTGCGGTAGCCGGGCCAGCCGCGGCAGGCGGCGACGAGGTCGCGCTGCGCGTCGAAATCGAGCCAGTCGGGCAGGTGCACCGCACCCGGCGCCAGTTCGGCGCGGGGTCTCGGCAGAAGAGCGTCCACTACTTCGATTGTGCCAGCGACTCCCGCCGCCGACTTCCGGCAACGTGCCGTGGATCACGCACCGAACGTCACCACGGTGACGCCCGCCCGCGCCGGCACCGGGTCGTTCATCTCGGCCAGCGCGGCCGGGACGTCGTCGAGCCCGATCCGGCGGCCGATCAGCGCGGCCAGGTCGATCCCCGACGTCTCGACGACGCGCAGCAGCTCCGGGTACTCGTGGGCCTGCAGGCCGTGGATCCCGACCAGCTCCAGCTCGCCGCCGATGACCCGGTGCATCGGGATCGGCGCGACGCCCTGCGCCGGCGGCATCAGCCCGGCCTGGACGTGCCGCCCGCGCTTGCGGAGGCTGCCCACCGACGCCGCGCAGGTCGACGGCGAGCCGAGGCAGTCGAGCGAGACGTGCGTGCCGCCGCCGGTCAGCTCGCGCACGTGCGCGGCGACGGCTTCGTGGCCGTCGAACGCCGACGCGTCGACCGTCAGCGCCGCCCCCGACTTCGCCGCCAGCTCGAGCGCGGCCGGCGAGACGTCGACCGCAACCACCTTCGCCCCGGCCGCGACGGCCAGCAGCACGGCGGAGATCCCGACGCCGCCGCAGCCGTACACCGACACCCACTGCCCGGCCGTGACCCGGCCCTGCCGCAGCACCCCGCGGAACGCCGTGCCGAACCGGCAGCCCAGCGCCGCCCCCTCGGCCGCGCCGAGCGAGTCCGGCAGCGCGACCAGGTTGACCTCGGCGTGCCCGATCGCGACGCGCTCGGCGAACGACCCCCAGTGCGTCGCGCCCGGCTGGAACTCGCGGTCGCAGATCTGCTGGTCGCCGCGGGCGCACTGGGCGCACGTGCCGCAGGCACAGACGAACGGCACGGTGACGCGCGCGCCGAGCGCCCAGCCGCGCACGCCTTCGCCGAGCGCGACGACGCGGCCGGCGAGCTCGTGGCCGGCGACGTGCGGCAGTGTCACCGCGCTGTCATGTCCCTGCCACGTGTGCCAGTCGCTGCGGCACACGCCGGTGGCGTCGACCTCGATGACGGCCCCGCCGGGCGGCGCGACCGGTTCCGGCACGTCCTGGACCAGGGGCGGGACGCCGAACTCCGCCATCACCACAGCTCGCATATCGCGAGCCTAACCGAGCCGCTCAGGTGAGCGGGTTTCCGTTGCCGTCGCTCAGTTGAGCGGCGGCGGCTGCGGGTGGAAGCGGGTCCGCGGCCGCGGTGGCCCGAGCAGTTTGCTGAGCGAACCATCGGGCACGTTGAGAATGTCCTCGAGGTTTCTCAGCGCCTCCAACGATTCCACCCGTTCGGGCCGGCACCGCCCGGACTGCCAGTGGCTGAGGGTGGCCAGGCTGACCGTGGTTCCCCTGCCGCGCAAGCGATAGCGGATCCGGTCGAGGCCGAGGCCGCGATGCCGGATCGCCGTCCGCAGTGCCACGGCGAAGGGCCCAACGGCCAGCAGCCGGTCGAGTTCCGCCTGTTCCCCCCGGTCGATCGTGTGTGTTCGCTGACCGGTCATCACATCGCTCCGAAGCACTCCCGAAACCGAAAATTGGAGCGTAGGCCTGCTTCGGCGAGATCGGAAGACCACTCACCCACCTGCGAACGCCCCGGAAGTCCTGACGTGGTCCGCGATCGCGGCGAAGGGTGCCATGTGGCCGGAGTTGACCGTGACGTAGGAAATCCCCCACCGGTCCCGCCACCGGCGGAGGTTTTCCGTGGCACGGCCCGGATCCGACGGCAGCACGGTGACCGCACCCATCGCCGCCAGCTCGGGGAGGTCGACCCCGGCGAAGCGGACCACCTGCTGGGACGGCTCGTCACCGACGGCGATCAGGTTCAGCCCGAGCTCGATCTCCGGCAGCCGCGGCCCGGCGAGCGTTCGGAATCGATCCACAATGGACTGGGCCTGGTCTTCCGTGGTCGTGGGCGCCCACGAGAAGGTGACGATGTCGGCTTCTTGCGCGGCGAGCGCCAGCATTTTCGGCCCGCTTGCGGCGAGCAGCAGCCGCGGCCGGTCGATCGATCGCTTGAGGAGCGCGATCGTTTCGGCCATCCGTGTGACGCGCTCACCCGGCGAGCCGAACTCCCGCCCGAGCACCGCGGCGTGCGCGTCGGCACCGGGCCGCCCGGCACCCAGCCCGAGCTCGAACCGGCCGCCGGTCTGCTGGTGGAGGGTTTGCGCCTGCCAGTCGAGCACCCGCGCGTCCCGGAAGGGATCGGCGAGCACGAAGGTACCGAGGGTGATCCGCTCGGTGACCGCGGCGGCGGCCCCGAGCAGCACGAACGGGTCACCCCCGGAGACGGGATCGGTGGCGAGCAGGGTGTCGAAGCCGAGTGCCTCGGCCCGCCGCGCCTGAGCGGTCCAGGCACCGAGGTCAGGGGCATAACCGGCGACGATGCCGAAGCGGAACGGAGTGGTCATGCGGCCATGATCGGCGGCACGGCGGTGTCACCACATCCGCTCCAGGACGTCACCCGGACGTACGCGCCCCGACGTCATCACAGCTCGATCACCGCCGACCCGAATACCCGCCAACCGCCGCCGTCAGAGCCCGTCTCGCAAGCCGAAACGGCTTCGCCGCCCGCGAGACGAAGCCACAAACCCCTCTTCATCGTCACGGGTGCCGCCTGAGCAACGGCTCGCAAGTCACGCTCGTGGACGAGACCGGGCAGGTCGTGGCCACCACCGAGCTGCGCGGCACCCTGTGGAAGAGCGCCGAGGAGACCGAGCGCGACGGCTTCAGCCTCACCATCGGGGGCTAGCGCAGCGTGACCGACAGGGCCTGCGCGATCTCCTTGCCGATCGCGTGGGTCGCCACCTCCGGGGGTGACCCCACCTTGACCACCATCGGTCCCCCGAACGGCTGGCGTTCCACCACCTCGATGCGTTCGCCCAGGTTGATCGCGTGTTCTGTCAGGTAGCGCAGCAGCTCCGGGTCGGTGTCCCAGACCCGGACGATCTCGCCGACCGCGCCCGGCTCCAGGTCGTCCAGGATGCGGACCGACAGTTCCTCGACGCTGCCGTCCGCGGCCGGGATCGGGTCGCCGTGGGGGTCGCGGACCGGGTTGCCCAGCTTGGCCGCGATGCGCTCGACCAGCCGGTCGGACACCGCGTGCTCCAGCGCGTCGGCCTCCGCGTGGACCTCGTCCCAGGTGTAGCCGAGCTCGGAGACCAGGTACGTCTCGATCAGCCGGTGCCGGCGCAGCACCGACCGCGCGAGCAGCCGGCCGTCGGCCGTGAGCTCGATGCCGCGGTAGGGCACGTGGGTGACCAGGCCGAGCTGGGACAGCTTCGTGACCATCCCCGACGCCGAGGACGGGCTGACCTCCAGCCGGCCGGCGAGCGAGGTGTTGGTGACGGGCTCACCGCGCTCGACCAGGCCGTAGATCACCCGGACGTAGTCCTCGACCGACGAGGATCTCCGGACCGAACCATCTCCCATGCCGCATACGATACGGGCCGCGTACTTTCGCCGTGCGCCTCACGGCCGCCAGCGGTAGCGGATCCAGCCGGGGACCGGTTCCGCGCCGAGCTGGGCGTAGAACGCCTCGCCTTTCTCGTTGCCCGCCTGCATGTCCCACTCGACGCGCCCGTCGGTGCGGGCGGCCAGCTCGGCGAGCAGCGCGCCGCCGAGGCCGTGGCGCCGCTGAGCGGGACGCACGAACAGGTCGTCCAGCCAGATCCCCGGCTTGGCTTCCCAGGTGGAGAAGTTCCAGCTGCAGAAGGCGAAGCCGGCGACCGTGCCGGGCTCGTCGGGCGGGGTCGCGATCAGCACCCAGGCCTTCGGTGCCGGCCCGAACAGGTGACCGCTCATCTCGGCGCGGTCCAGCTTGAGGTCGTGCTTGTCCTCGTAGACGGCGTGCTCCTCGATGAGCGCGCAAATCTCTTCGATGTCTTCGGCGACGGCGTCGCGGACGGGCATTTTCGCCTCCCGTTTCTGTCGGTGGTGGTCGTTAGGGTCGAGCGCGGAGGAGGTGGTCGATGGCACCGGAGGAGAAATATGAGGACCTGGTCGACGAGTTCACCGGACAACCGGGCATCACGCCACCCGGCGCTACCGGCGGGTTCGGGCGTGGCGCCCTGCGCGTCGGCGGCCGGATCTTCGTGATGTTCGTCCGCGGGCAGCTGGTGCTGAAGCTGCCGGCAGCGCGGGTGGACGAGCTGGTCGACGGCGGGCACGGCGTCCGGTTCGACGCGAACAAGGGCACCCCGATGAAGGAATGGCTGGCCCTGGCGGCGGACTCGCCGCAGCCGTGGCCCGCCCTGGCGAAGGAGGCACTCGAGTTCGTGGGAGGCATGTGAGACATCAGGCCTGGTAACGCAGTTCGCCGCCGACGGCGGTGGCCAGCACGCTCAGGTCGTCCAAAGCGGACTCGTCCAGCGGCGAGCCGGAGAGCACGGCGAAGTCGGCGAGCTTCCCGGGCTCCAGCGTGCCCAGGTCCTGCTCGGTGAAACTCGCGTAGGCCGAGCCGTACGTGTACGCGCGCAGCGCCTGCTCCGGCGTCAGCGCCTCTTCGGGTGTGAAAGGTGCGCCGGACGCCGTCCGCCGGCGCACCATGTCCGCCAGGGCGAGCAGGGGCGCGCCGTCGACCACCGGGCGGTCCGACGACGCCGGGAGCACGCAGCCCGCGTCGAGGACGCTGCGCAGGCGGTAGCACCACGGCACGCGGGCCTCGCCGAGCGCGGCGCGCATCCCGTCGCCGAGCTCGTTGACGAACCGGCCCTGCGGCGAGGCGAGCAGCCCCAGCGAGGCGAGCCGGGTCAGCTCCGCGGGCTGAAGCACCGCGCAGTGCTCGATGCGGTGCCGGTGGTCCGCGCGTGGCGAAGCGGCCAACGCGGCTTCGTACGCGTCGAGGACGACGGTGATCGCGCGGTCGCCGATCGCGTGCGTCGCGATCTGCCAGCCGGCGTCGTGCGCCTTCCGGATCGTGCGGGCGATCTCGTCCTCGGGCACCTGGAAGTAGCCGACGTTGTCCGGCTCGCCGTCGAAGGGTTCGTGCATCGCGCAGGTGCGCCCGACCAGGGAACCGTCGGCGAACAGCTTCATCGGGCCGACGCGCAGCCACTCGTCGCCGAGGCCGGTGCGCAGGCCGAGGTCGAGGCCGAAACCGGCGCCGTCGGGCAGGTCGTGGAGCACGCTCGCGGCGACCATCACCGTGCTGCGCACGCGCAACACGCCGCGATCGCGCGCGACCTGGTAAGCGGCCAGTTCGGCGGGCGTCTCGCCGACCAGCCCGCCGCCGATCCCGGCCTCCTGGACGCTCGTGATGCCCTCGGACAGGTACCGCTCCGACGCCCGGTCGAGGCCGCGGACGACCTGCTCCACCGGTGTCGGGTAGGTCAGCGGCCGCAGCAGCAGCTGGGCCTGCTCGCGCAGCAGCCCGGTCGGCGAGCCGTCAGCGTGCACGACGTCGCCGCCGACCGGCACGTGCGCGAGGTCCAGCTGGTCCAGCACCGCCGAGTTGACCACCGTCATGTGCCCGGACGTGTGCTTGAGCCGGACCAGCATCCCGGGCGCCGCGCGGTCGAGGCCGTGCCGGTCCGGGTGCCCGCCGGCGAGCTTGTTCTGGTCGTACCCGCTCCCGACCACCCAGCTGCCGGGCGGCAGCGTCGCGGCCCGCGCGGCGACGGCGTCGTAGACCTCCTCGACGCTGCGGCAGCCGCCGAGCGGGACGTCGTCGAGGGCCATCCCGAACCAGGCCATGTGGTTGTGCGCGTCGTGGAAGCCGGGCACGACGAACCCGCCGCCGAGGTCGACGCGGCGGCGCGCGGACACCCCGAGAGCGTCCTCCCCCAGCGCGACGACCCGGCCGTGCAGCACAGCGAGTGCGCTGGTCAAGCCCGTGCCCGTCCACACCAGGGCGTTCTCGTAAACCGCATCGACCCGCATGGATCCGAGGCTATCGATCGATCGATCGAACGTCTAGCATCGGCCTCATGCCCACCGTGGACTTCGCCGTCGAAGACGGCATCGCGCACATCCGGCTCAACCGGCCCGAGCGGCTGAACGCGGTCGCCGCCGTGCTGGTCGACGACTTCCTCGCCGCCCTCGACGCCGCCGCCCGCAGTGACGCGCGCGTCGTCGTGCTGTCCGGCAACGGCCGGGCCTTCTGCGCCGGACACGACCTCAAGGAATCCACCCCGGAAGGTGATTCGCGGGCGCGCCTGGACCGGCTCCAGGACGTCACGCGGCGGCTGCGCGCGCTGCGCCAGCCGGTGATCGCCGCGGTGCACGGCTACGCGATCGGCGCGGGCGCCGAGTTCGCGCTCGGCTGCGACCTCATCCTGGCGGCCGAGGACGCGGTGTTCGCGTTCCCCGAGGTCTCGCTGGGCCTGAGCGTCACCGGCGCGGCGTCGCGGCTGCTGCCGCTGCTCGTCGGCCCGCTCAAGGCGAAGGAGCTGCTGCTGCTCGGCGAGCGCTTCGACGGCCGGAAGGCCGCGGAGCTGGGCATGGTCAACGCGGCCGTCCCCGCCGATCAGCTCCAGGCCGAGGCGCGCAGCTGGGCGAAGCGGATCGCCGAGCATCCGCCGGCCGCCGCCGCGATGGCGAAGCGCGTCCTCGACACCCCGATCGACGTCGAGCCCGCGCTGGAGCTGGAAGTCAGCCACGCGCTGATCACCGAGCACTCGGCCGCGGTCGCCGCGTCCACGGAGGCCTTCCGGAGCCGGACGTGACGCCCCTGGCCGAGATCGGGACCCTCGCCCAGCTCGTCACCAGGGCCGCCGAACTGTGGCCTGAGCGCACGGCGTGGATCTTCGACCAAGGCGACCAGCGCTTCACCTTCGCCGAGGTCGACGCCGAAACGTCGCGCATCGCCGCCGCGCTGACCGAACGCGGCGTCGGCCCGGGTGACCGGGTCGCCGTGATGCTGCGCAACGTGCCCGCGTTCCCGCTGATCTGGCTCGGCCTGGCCAAGATCGGCGCGCTGCTGGTGCCGATCAACACGAACTACCGCGAGTTCGACGGCGCCCACGTGCTCCGCCACTCCGGCGCCCGGCTCGCGATCGCCGCCGAGGAGTTCGTGGACCTGCTCACGCGCATCGCCCCGGAAACCAGCCTCGCCGAAGTCGTCACTCCGGACGCGCTCCAAGCGGCACTTTCACGTGAAAGTGCCGCTTTCACGCCGGTGCCGGAAACGCCGGTGAACCTCCAGTACACGTCGGGCACGACCGGCGCCCCCAAGGGCTGCGTGCTGCCGAACCGGTACTGGACCACCCTCGCGGTCAGCCTCGCCACGGACTTCCCGGCCGTCGGCGCGGACGACGTCATCCTGACCGCGCAACCGTTCCACTACATCGATCCACAGTGGAACGTCGCGCTGGGCCTGGCCGGCGGCGCCACGCTCGTCGTGCTGGACCGGTTCCACCCCAGCACGTTCTGGGCGAAGGTCCGCGAGCACGGCGTCACGTGGTTCTACTGCCTGGGCCTGATGCCGGCGCTGCTGCTGCGCCAGGAGCCGGCCGACGCCGATCGCGATCACAAGGTCCGCGCGATCTGCGCGTCCGCGATCCCGCTCGACCTGCACGCCGAGCTGGAGCAGCGCTGGGGCGTGCCGTGGTTCGAGGCGTTCGGGATGACCGAGACGGGCGGCGACATCCGGGTGGGCGCCGCCGACCACGACGAGACCGTCGGCACCGGCTGCATCGGCCGGCCGAGCCGCGACCGCGAGGTGATGATCGCCGGGCCCGACGGGGAACCGTTGCCGCGCGGGGAAACCGGGCAACTGCTGATCCGCGGGATCGGCCTGATGCACGGCTACCACGCGGACCCGGTCGCGACGGCGAAAGCGTTCGAGAACGGCTGGTTCCACACCGGCGACCTCGCCCGGATGGACGACGCGGGCCGCGTCTACTACGTCGGCCGCACGAAGGACATGATCCGCCGCAGCGGCGAGAACGTCTCCGCCGACGAGGTCGAACGCGCGCTGCTGCTGCACCCGGCGGTGCGCGTGGCGGCCGTCATCGCGGTGCCGGACGAGCTGCGCGGCGAGGAGATCAAGGCGTACGTCGTGTGCGACGGCGAGCGTCCCGAACCGGCCGCGCTGACGGCGTTCTGCGCGGAAAAGCTGGCCTACTTCAAGGTTCCCCGGTTCTGGGCGTTCGCCGACGAGCTGCCGCTGACGCCGTCGGAGCGCGTCGCCAAGGGCGAGCTGCGGAAGGTGGCCGACCTGCGCGCCGGCGCCTGGGACACGAAGGTGGAGAGATGGCTGTGAGCAGTCGCGACCGGGTGCGCGCGGCGGCCGTGAAACTGTTCGCCACCAAGGGTTTCCACGGCACCGGCATCCGGGATCTGGCCCAGGAGGCGGAACTTTCGTCGGCGAGCCTGTACCACTACATGGGCACCAAGGAGGATCTGCTCGCGGAAATCATGCACACCGCGCTGACCCGCCTCCTCGACGCCGCCCGCGAAGCGACCGCCGGCAGCCCCGACCCGGTGCACCGGCTGCGCACGCTGGTGGCCCTGCACGTGCTCGCGCACGCGGTCGGCCCGGCGGAAACCCGGGTGGTGGACAACGAAGTCGACGTCCTGTCCCCGGCGGCGCGCGAGCCGGTCGTGGCGCTGCGCGACGGTTACGAGCGGCTTTGGGCCGCGGCCATCGACGAAGGCGTCGCGGCCGGGGTGTTCCACACCGAACACCCGGCGGTGACCCGGCTGGCGCTGCTGGAGATGTGCAGTGGTGTCGCGCGGTGGTATTCCCCGCGCGGCCCGCTCGCGCTGGACCAGCTCGCGGAGCACTACGCGGAGCTGGCGTCGCGGGCGCTGGGCTGCACGTCGGCTCCCGGCGTGAGCAACCTGGCCCGGTGCCGCGAAATCATCGCCAAAGAGTGGGGGCTGTCCGTTTAGCGCCGGTTTTACCTGAGTACGCCTTGCTCAGACGGCGCGCGTGGGGGACGCTCGAAGGGTGACTGAGGAAACGATCCAACTGGAACTGGACGACTCGGGTCTCGCGCCGGGCCTCCCGACGCCGGCAAACCCCCGCGATCAGGTGCAGGACGTGCCCTACCGCCCGGTCGAGTTCCGCGATGACGATCTCCCCACCGCCCTGGAGCGGTGCTCCAAGTGGCTACGGCAGGCGCAGGAGTGGCTGGGCGAGCCCCTCGACGTCCTGGCCATCCACCTCGACTACGACGACCGCCAGGGTTCGCCGTACTACGACGTGAAGCTGCTGTGCAACGAAGAGGACCTGGCCGGCGTACCGATCGCCATCCGCAACAAGAAGTAGCTCCAACCGCCGTCAAGGCCACTTCCCGGAGTTCGGGAGGTGGCCTTGACCGCGTTCCGGGGGTCCTCAGCCGAGGACGCCGCCGACCTTCACGTGCCCCTTGAGCAGGTTGCGCGCGATCGTGCGGCGCTGGATCTCGTCCGTGCCCTCGTAGATGCGCAGCAGCCGCAGCTCGCGGTACCAGCGCTCGACCGGCAGTTCCCGCGTGTAACCCATGCCGCCGTGGATCTGCATGACGCGGTCGACGATTTCGTTGGCCTTCTGGCCGCCGTACAGCTTCGCCATCGACTGCGCGTGCCGCGAGTCGACGCCCTGGTCGACCTGCCAGGCGGCGCTGAGCACCAGCCAGCGCAGGGCTTCCAGCTCGACGCCGGAGTCGGCGATCATCCACTGGATGGCCTGCCGCTCGGCGATCTTCTGTCCGAACGTCTCCCGGGTGTTGGCGTACTCGATGGCCATCGAGATCAGCCGCTCGCACGAACCGATCGCGCGCGCCGGCAGCAGGTAGCGGCCCTGGCCGATCCACTGCATGGCCAGCTCGAAGCCGCGGCCTTCCTCACCGAGGATCTGCGTTTCGGGGACGCGGACGTCCTGGAAGATCAGCGACGCCGGGCCCCACTCGCCCATGGTGTCGATGTACTCGGACTTCCAGCCGGCCTCGCGGTCGACCAGGAAGCACGTAACACCGCCGTTCGCGCCCTTTTCGGGGTCGGTGATGGCGAAGACCATGGTGAAGTCGGCTTCGTTGCCGCCGGTGATGAAGGTCTTCTCGCCGTTGATGACCCAGTCCGTGCCGTCCTTGCGCGCCGTCGCCCGGATGGCCTTCGCGTCGGATCCGGCGCCCGGCTCGGTGATCGCGAAGCAGGACTTGCGCTCGCCCGAGATGGTCGGCAGCAGGTAGGCCTGCTTCTGCTCCTCGTTGGCGTGGAACAGGATGTTGTCCGCGGCGCCGCCGAAGCGGAACGGCACGAAGGTGCGGCCCAGCTCGGCTTCGAGCAGCGCGGCCATCACGGCGGACATGCCCATGCCGCCGTACTCCTCCGGCGTCAGGATGCCCCAGAAGCCGGACTCCTTGGCCTTCAGCTGGAGGTCCTTCAGCTCCTCGCCGGTGAGGCCGGGCTGGTGCGCGCGCTCGCGCCGCAGGACCTCCTGCTCGAGCGGAACCAGCTCGCGCTGGACGAACGTGCGGACCCAGTCGCGCACTTCCCGTTCTTCGGTGCTGAGAGAAAAGTCCATGGGTGAGCTGCTCCTCCGACACTGGCTAAGCGCTTGCTTAGTCAAGAGTACCCGCTGAGTGTGGCATTACCCCAGTCCTGCACCCGAATTCGTGACAACCGGCCTGGCACCGGGAAGGATCGGGGGTGTGATGGAGATCGTGGTCCGCTGGTCAGCGCCGTTGCCCGCCGAGCCGCGCTTCCTGCGCCTGCTGGACGACGTCGAGCAGGACCGCTTCGGGGCGTACCGGCAGGACGCGGACAAACGCCGGTTCCTCACCGGCCGCGTCCTGGCGAAGACGGTCACGGCCGAGCGGCTGGGCATCCCGCTGGAGTCGGTGAAGTTCGACGCGACCTGCGACGACTGCGGCAAGCCGCACGGCAGGCCACGCATCCCGGGCGCGGACCTGACGTTGTCCATCTCACACTCGGGCGACCTGATCGGCCTCGCGGCCACCCCGGCGGTCCCGGTCGGCCTCGACGTCGAGACGGCGACGCGCAAGGCCGACGAGGGCCTCATCGAGTACGCGCTGAGCCCCGCCGAGGCCCAGCACCTGACCGGACTGTCGGGCGAAGAGAAGGCGCGCGCGTTCTTCGTCTACTGGACGCGCAAGGAAGCGGTGATGAAGGCCACGGGCAAGGGCCTGAAGATCCCGCTGCAGAGCATCACGTTCTCCCGCTACGACGAGCCGGCCCGCCTGCTCGCCTCGGGCGACCCGGCCCTGGACCCGGCCCGCACGAGCCTGACGGACCTGAAGGCTGCAGACGGCTACCGCGCGGCGATCGCCGTCCTGACCACCGAAGAGCTGTCGGTGACCGAGGAACACTGGGTGCCCTGACAAAGACACGGAGTAGCGGCTCCCGCCGCTACAGTGACCTCATGTCCACCGCAGCCATGGAACCGGAACCGGAGTTCGGTACGAGCACGTCGCCGTCCGCTATCCGATCGGCCCTGCTGCCGGAGGACGTGGCCGAATTCGATCGCGACTACGAACACGCGTTCGACGTCGCCCGTCGGGACCTGAGCCTGACCGACCTGGTCGAGACCCTCGCCTCGTGGAGCCGGGTGGCTCGCAGCACGCAGGCCGACCCGGCCGCGCACCGGCGGATGCTCCAGGCTGCGGACAAGACCCTTCAGACCGGGCAAGCGCCGGCCGGCAGCCGGTCGTGGAGCAAGTTCAAGACGGAGCTCGGCCTGCAGTAGTGGCTTACGACATCGAGGTCTACCCCGAAGTACAGGACCAGATTCGAGCACTGCCACGGCTGGCTTTCCGGCCCTGGCCGAAGCTACGTGATCGAGTCTTCCAGGCCCATCGCCGTCAGCAGGGTCCGGAACTTCGCCGTCGTCTCGTCCAGTTCCGCCCTCGGGTCCGATGCCGGGACGATGCCGCCGCCCGCGTACAGCCGCATCGACGTCGAGGCGATCTCGGCGCAGCGGATCGCCACCGCCCACTCGCCGTCGCCCGTGGCGTCGACCCAGCCGACCGCGCCCGCGTAGTAGTCGCGGTCGAACGGCTCCAGCTCCTGGACCAGGTCGCGGGCGCCCTCGGTCGGGGTGCCGCAGATCGCCGGGGTCGGGTGCAGGGCCGCCGCGAGGTCGAGGGCGGTGACGTCCGGGTCGGCCAGCTCGCCGGTGATCGGCGTGCGCAGGTGCCAGATGGCCGGCGTCGTCACCAGCTCGGGCTCGGCCGGGACCTCCAGCGTCCGGCAGAACGGCCGCAGCGCCTCGACGACGTAGTCGATGACCACGGCGTGCTCGAGCTGGTCCTTGCGGGACGTCCGCAGCGCCTCGCCGTTGGCCCGGTCGGTCGCCGGGTCGGCCGAGCGCGGCATCGAGCCGGCGTGCGGGCTGGAGAAGACCGTCGACCCGGTGCGGCGCAGCAGCAGCTCGGGCGTCGCGCCGACGAGCGTCCGGCCGCCGGGCAGCTCGGCCGCGTAGGTGAAGTGCCGGGGATTGCCGACCGCCAGGTTGCGCACGATGCTTTCGGCGACCAGGGGGGCGGCGAACTCGAGGTCGAGCGCGCGGGCCAGGACGGCTTTCCGCAGGTCACGCTCACGAAGAGCGTCGACGGCGGCGCGCACCGAAGCCATGTGCTGCTCGGGTGAGGGCACCGCACGCACGCGCGACGGCGCCGGCAGGACCTCACGGGGCAGCGAAGGAGCGCCTTCGGACCGGTGGACGGTCCGCGGCACGACCAGGTGACCCGGCACCTTCGTGTCGGGCCCGGTGTCGAACGGCAGGACGCCTACCGCCAGCGGGGCGCCGGTCTCGGCGAGGACGCCGGGAAGCACCGCGGCGAGCCGCCGGGGGTCCGTCTCGGTGACGGTCCGGAGGGTGCCCTGCGCCAGGAGTGCGCGCCGGGCGGTCGTGAACAGGAAGTCGCCGCGCTGGTAGCGAGCGGCCAGATCAACGGCAGGGAGTTCGTCCACCACTCCAGAGTCCCAGGATCCGGGAGATCCGCGAGGGAAGTGTCACGAGCGACACTCCCCCCGCGGTCAGCTCCTGGTGACGGCTACTTGAGCGCGTCGATGAGCGCCTCGCGCTGGCGCTCGCCCAGGCCGGCGGCGCGCCGGTCCGGGTCGATGCCGGCCTGCTCGAGCAGGGCGGCGACCTTCACCGCGCCGAGGCCGGGAACGGCCTTCAGCAGCTGGGTGACCTTCGTCTTCCCGATCGTCTTGTTCTCCTTGGCCTGCTTGAGCACCTTTTCGATGCTCTCCTTGCCGGACTTGATCGACGCGAGCAGCTCCGAACGCGCCTTGCGAGCCTCGGCCGCCTTGGCGAGTGCATCGGCGCGCTGCTCCGGAGTCAACGTAGGCAGAGCCAACGTAGTAGTCCTTTCCTCTCAGGTCTCCGCTTTCGCGGCCGACGGCTTTTTGCTGTGCTTGCTGCTGCAAGCGCTGGCCAGCCGTCCCTTACCACGGCCCCAGTAAACGCCACCGGGATCGCGGCCGTGCAACCGACACGCACTTATTACCCCTGGAGGTGATGCCGGGCAACCCGCTCCGGCCTGCGGAAACGCTCCCAATCCGCGTCCCGAGTGGCCTGACTCACCCGGAAGTGAAGCCTCCACTACGCCCCGAATCCGCGCTTATTTCCTTACATACAAGGAAAAGGGCCAGATCCGATGATCATGATCACCGTTCGGTCGTCCCGCGATCGGGCGACGACCGTGACCGAACGGAGCCATTGTTGACCATGCCCGCTTCACCCGATCCGCACTAGAGTCGGCTCAACCCCAGTTCACCGGCGAACACCCCCGGGAGTGACCATGTTGAGCACCATGCAGGACGGCCAGCTGTCGCTGGCGAACCTGCTCCGCCACGGCACGTCGGTGCACTCGGCGAGCGAAGTCGTCACCTGGACCGGTTCAGAAGCCCGGCGCGAGACCTACGGCGAGCTGGGCCGCAACGCCGCCCGCCTCGCGAACGCGCTCCGGAGCCTCGGCATCACCGGCGACCAGCGCGTCGGCACGTTCATGTGGAACAACGCCGAGCACCTGGCCACCTACTTGGCCGTCCCGGCCATGGGCGCCGTGCTGCACACCCTGAACATCCGGCTGTTCCCCGAGCAGCTGGTCTTCGTGGCCAACCACGCCGAGGACCAGGTCGTCATCGTCGACGGCACGCTGGTGCCGCTGCTGGCCAAGCAGCTGCCGGAGTTCAAGACCGTCCGGCACGTCATCGTGGCCAACGGCGACGCGTCGGCGCTCGAAGCCCCGGCCGGCGTCGAGGTGCACTCCTACGCCGAACTGCTGGCCGCGCAGCCGGACACCTTCGACTGGCCGGAGATCGACGAGCGCTCCGCGGCCGCGATGTGTTACACGTCGGGCACCACGGGTGACCCCAAGGGCGTCGTCTACTCGCACCGGTCGATCTGGCTGCACTCGATGCAGGTCTGCATGAGCGACAGCATGAACCTCGCCCAGCACGACAAGGCGCTGGCCATCGTGCCGATGTTCCACGCGATGGCGTGGGGCCTGCCGTACGCGGCGCTGATGGTCGGCGCGACGCTGGTCATGCCGGACCGCTTTCTCCAGCCCGCCCCGATCGCCGCGCTGCTGGCCGAGGTCAAACCGACGTTCGCCGGCGCGGTCCCGACCGTCTGGCAGGGCCTGCTCGCCCACCTCGAAGCGCACCCGCAGGACATCTCGCACCTGCGTGAGGTCGTGGTCGGTGGTTCGGCGGTGCCGCCGTCGCTGATGCACGCGTTCCAGGAGCGCCACAACGTGCCGATCCTGCACGCCTGGGGCATGACCGAGACGTCGCCGCTGGGCAGCGTCGCGCGGCCGCCGGCGTCGGCGACCGGTGACGAGGCCTGGCGCTACCGCTACACGCAGGGCCGCTTCCCGGCGTCCGTGCGGGCCCGGCTCATCGGCGACTCGGGCGAGGTGCTGCCCTGGGACAACGAGGCCGTCGGCGAGCTGGAGGTCCAGGGCCCGTGGATCGCCGGGCAGTACTACGGCGGGCAGGACATCGACCCGGAGAAGTTCCACGACGGCTGGCTGCGCACCGGTGACGTCGGCAAGGTGAGCTCGGACGGCTTCCTGACGCTGACCGACCGCGCCAAGGACGTCATCAAGTCCGGCGGCGAGTGGATCTCGTCGGTCGACCTGGAGAACCAGGTCATGGGCCACCCGGCGGTGGCCGAGGCCGCGGTCGTCGGCATCCCGGACGAGAAGTGGGACGAGCGGCCGCTGGTCGCCGTCGTGCTCAAGGAAGGCCAGACGGCGACGCCCGAGGAGCTGCGCGAGTTCCTCAGCGACAAGGTCGCGAAGTGGCAGCTGCCGGAAAACTGGACCTTCGTGGACGAAGTGCCCAAGACGAGCGTCGGCAAGTTCGACAAGAAGCGGATCCGCGCGTCCTACTCCGAGGGAAAGCTCGACATCTCACAGCTCTAACGGGTAAATCTCCGGCGTGGCTTCAGTTCCGTGAATGCCACATTGAGGGACTCTGTGTCCCTCGATGTGGCATTCACGGACGTACGCGGAGGAGTACTGGGGATGCGGAACAGACGTAGTTTTCTCGCGCTCGCGGGGGTCGGAGCGCTCGTCGCGGCGTGCGGGTCCAACACCGGGCGGCAGGGTGACCCACCCGCGTCGACGGCGTACTCGGCGGGACCGCCGCCGTCCGACGCCCCGAAGGTCGGCCTGCAGCAGTGGTACCACGCGTACGGCGAGGACGGCGTCCAGGAAGCCGTCAAGCGCTATGCCGCGACCTACCCCGGCGCCGCCGTCACCGTGCAGTGGAACCCCGGCGACTACGACTCGAAGATCGTCACCGCGCTGCAGAACAGCAAGGTGCCGGACGTCTTCGAGGCGCAGGTGAAGATCGACTGGGTGCGGCAGAACCAGGTCGTCGCGCTCGACGACGTCATCGGGCCGGTGAAGGGCGACTTCAGCCCGGCCGTGCTGGCCGCGCAGACCGTCGAAGGCAAGGTCTACGGCATCCCGCAGGCCACCGACACGCAGGTGCTCTTCTACCGCAAGAGCCTGCTGCAGGCGGCCGGCGTGCAGCCGCCGCAGACCGTCGACGAGCTGATCGACGCGGCGGCGAAGCTCACGAAGGACGGCGTCAAGGGCTTCTTCGCGGGCAACGACGGCGGCGTCGGCGTGCTCACCGGCCCGCTGCTGTGGTCGGCCGGCCTCGACTACCTGAAGAACGGCAACCGCGAGGTCGGCTTCGACGACCCGCGCGCGGCGACCGCCCTGGCCAAGCTGCACACGCTCAACACCAACGGCTCGCTGCTGCTCGGCGCGCCCGCCGACTGGTCGGACCCGGGCGCGTTCATCGACGGGCTGGCCGCGATGCAGTGGACCGGGCTGTGGAACGTGCCGAAGATCCGCGACGCGTTCGACGACGACTTCGGCGTGCTGCCCTTCCCCAAGCTCGACGGCAGCGGCGCGCCGTCGGTGCCGGTCGGCGCGTACGGCGCGATGATCAACGCCAAGAGCGCGCACGTCGCCGAGGCGAAGGCGTTCGTCAAGTGGCTGTGGGTCGACCAGACGCAGGACCAGCTGGAGTTCGCGACGAAGTTCGGCTTCCACGTCCCGGCACGCCAGAGCCTGATCGACCGCGCGGACAGCCTCAAGTCCGGCCCGGCCGCCGACGCCGCTCGCTTCGTCAAGGAGAACAGCCACCTGGTCGGCGGTCCCGTGTGGACCCAGCAGGCGAACACGGCGCTGTCCGACGCGGCGGCGAAGATCGCGAAGGAGGGGGCGGACCCGGCCGCGCAGGTGAAGACGGCGGTCGGGGTCGCGCAGGCCGAGCTCAAGCGCCTGTTCGGATGAAGCGGCGCGATGCGCGCGCGTTCTGGCTGTTCGTCGGGCCGTTCCTGCTGGGGCTGGCGGTGTTCGCGTACCTGCCGATCGGCTGGAGCGCGTACCTGTCGTTCTTCGACGCGCGCAACACCGTCACGCCGACGCGGTTCGTCGGGCTGGACAACTACGGGCACATGCTCACCGACGAGCCGTTCCTGTCCAGCCTCGGCACGTTCAGCGTGTTCGCGCTGTTCATCGTGCCGCTGACGTTCGTCCTGTCGCTGGCGCTCGCGCTCGGCGTCAACCAGCTGCGGTTCGCGCGCGCGTTCTTCCGGTCGGTGTTCTTCCTGCCGTTCGCGTGCTCGTACGTCGTGGCGTCGCTGATCTGGAAGACGTCGCTGTTCTCCGGTGTCCGGTACGGCCTGGCGAACACGGTGCTGTCGCTGTTCGGCGCCGACCCGGTGGCCTGGACCGGCACGGTCCACCCGCCGCTGTACTGGATCGTGCTGGTGACGGCACGGCTGTGGCTGCAGCTCGGGTTCTATATGATTCTGTTCATCGCGGCGCTGCAACGGATCCCGGTCCACCTGTACGAAGCGGCGTGGCTCGACGGCGCGAAGCCGGGCTGGCAGGTGTTCCGGTACGTCACGCTGCCCCAGCTGCGCGCGACGGCCGTGGCGGTGCTGCTGCTGAACCTGATCAACGCGTACCAGGCGTTCGACGAGTTCTACAACATCATGGGGGACGCCCGCGGCTACCCGCCGTTCGCGCGGCCGCCGTTGGTCTACCTGTATTACACATCCCTGGGCTCGGGCGGCCAGGACCTCGGCCGCGGCAGCGCGGGCGCGGTGATCCTGGCGCTGATCATCGCTCTGGTGACGCTGCTGCAGGGGCGCGTCCTGCGGTTCGGACGTGCGTCATGAGAGCGTTCCTCCGCTGGACGGCGCTGATCATCGCGGCCGTGCTGTTCCTGCTGCCGTTCTACCTGCTGCTGCGCAACGGCCTGGCCTCGCGCGCGGAGATCACCGCTCCACGGTGGACGTTCTTCCCGTCCACAGTGCACTGGGAGAACTTCGCCAAGCTCTTCGCCTCGGACGACGTCCCCTTCGCGAGGAGCTTGCTGAACTCGGCGATCGTGGCGGTGCTGCAGACGGTCGGCCTGCTGGTGCTGTGCTCGCTGGCGGGCTACGGCCTGGCGCGCATCCCGTACCGGCATTCCGGGATCGTGTTCTACGCGGTGCTGGCGACGCTGATGATCCCGACGTCGGTGACGTTCGTGCCGAGCTTCGTGGTGGTCTCGACACTCGGCTGGCTGTCGGACTTCCGCGGCCTGGTGATCCCGGGCTTGTTCAGCGCGTTCAGCGTCTTCCTGTTCCGGCAGTACTTCCTGGACTTCCCCCGCGAGCTGGAGGAGGCGGGCCGGGTGGACGGCCTCACCCGCTGGGGTGTGTTCTGGCGCATCGTGGTCCCGAACTCCCGCGGCTTCTTCGCGGCGATCGCGGTGATCACGGTGATCGGCAGCTGGAACGCGTTCCTGTGGCCGTTGATCATCGCCCAGTCGCCGGATTCGTGGACGGTCCAAGTGGCACTGTCAGGCCTGCTGACAGCCCAGAACCCGCAGTTGAACCTGCTGTTCCTGGCGGCGGCGGTCTCGATCCTGCCGATCGTGCTGCTGTTCGCGTTCCTGCAGCGGTACCTGGTGCAGGGGGTGACGGAGTCGGGCCTGAAGGGCTGAGTAACGACCGGGGCCACCGGAACGACTTCGGGTTACTGACAGAAGTGGGTGCGGCGTGACCGATTTCGACTCCTACCAGCAGCCCGGCCCGGCCGAGCCGGCGTGGCAGCAGTACCCGCCGTCCATGCCGACGCCGGCCCCGCCGGCGGCGATGCAGCCTTACTACGGGACGCAGCCGTACCCGGTCCAGCCCTACGCGGCGCAGGCCTACCCGTCGCAGCCCTACCTCGCCCAGCCCTACCTCGCCCAGCCCTACGCGATGGCGGCGTACCCGATGCTGCGCACGAGCGGCATGGCGGTGGCGGGCATGGTCGTCGGCATCCTGGCGCTGATCGGCTTCTGGGTCCCGTTCGCGGACCTGCTGCTCGGTTTCCTGGCGATCGGCCTGTCGTGGGCCGGCATCGTCCAGGGCGGCCGGCCCGGCTACACCGGCAAGGGCATGGCGATCGCGGGCCTGATCTGCGGAATCATCGGCGTGATCCCGGCACTGATCGTGATGCTGTTCTTCTTCGGCCTGTTCGCCGCCGCCGGAGCGTGCGGCATCGCCTGCTGAGCGGCAGCGCCAGCGGCGGAAATGACCACGACCTTCGGCGGTACACCCCACCCAGCCACCGTGACATGGTGAACCCAAGTGTCACGGTGAATGTTTTTCATGTTCACCGTGTGGTCAACGTCGTCCGGCACGGTGCTGGGCAACCGAGATACCTGGGGAGCGAGACACCATGGCCGAACTCACGCGGCGCACCTTCGCCACCGCCGGCGCCGCCGGTCTCGGGCTGCTGCTCTGCACGCCCACCGCGAACGCGCTCGACCGCGCGCTGCGGCTCACCTCCACCCGCTCCGTCAGCACCGCCGGGACGACCCTCGAGCAGGTCGCGACCGGCGGCGGCACCACGACCTACTCCCGGCTGAGCGCCGGCCCCGGCTGGCCGCTCGTCGTCCGCGGCGATCTCGCCGCCCCGCAGACCGGGCGCGACGACCGGCGCCGCGCGCTCAGCGCGTTCGTGCAGTTCACCGACCTGCACATCACCGACACCGAAAGCCCCGCGCGCTTCGAGTACCTGCACCCCTACATCGGCTCCGCGCACCGGCCGCAGGAAGCGCTCGGGACCGTCGCGACCAGCGCGCTCGTCGAACGCGTCAACAGCGTGCGGCAGGGCCCGTTCACCGGCCGGCCGTTCGACCTCATGGTCACCACCGGCGACAACACCGACAACCACGAGCTGATCGAGCTCGACTGGTTCCTCAAGCTGCTCAACGGCGGCAGCATCACGCCGAACTCCGGCGACGCGAGCGCGTACGAAGGCGTCCAGAACTCCGGGAACAGCACGTTCTGGAACCCGGCCACCCCGGGCGCCGACGCCTACTCCGCCAAGGGTTTCCCGCAGCTGCCCGGCCTGCTCGAAGCGGGCATCGGGACGTTCACCGCGCCGGGTCTCGACGTCCCGTGGTTCTGCACCTTCGGCAACCACGACGACAGCATCGTCGGCTCGCTGCCGGCCCAGATCCCCGGCATCGACGCCTGGTACACCAGCAAGTACAAGGTGATCGGCAAGGACGAGAGCACCGCGAAGAAGCTCGCCGCGGCCATCAAGAAGCCGGGCTCGAGCGTGCCCGTCGCCGAGCTGTTCGGCGGCGGGGGCACGATCCGCGAGATCACGCCGGACGCGCGTCGCCGCCCGTTCAGCACCGGCGAGTTCGTCCGCGCGCACCTGGACACCGCCAACACCGGCCCCGGCCCGGTCGGGCACGGCTTCGGCGCCGACAACGCCGACGGCAAGGCCGTCTACTACACGTTCCGGATCGCGCCGGGCATCACCGGCATCAGCCTCGACACGACGACCGACGCCGGGTTCGCCGACGGCTCGATCGGCCTCGCGCAGTACAGCTGGGTCGAGTCGACGCTCAAGCGCGGCAGCTCGGCGTACTACGACTTCTTCGGCCGCAAGGTCACCCACAGCGTCACCGACGAGCTGTTCCTGCTGTTCAGCCACCACACCAGCGGCTCGATGGGCAACCTGCTGCCGGACTCGCGCCACCTGCTCGACCCGCGCCTCGACGGCAACGCGTTCGTGGCGCTGCTCAAGCGCTTCCCGAACGTGCTGGCCTGGGTCAACGGCCACACGCACCGCAACCAGATCACCGCCCACGCCGGCGGCACGCCGAAGCAGAGCTTCTGGGAGATCAACACCGCGTCGCACGTCGACTTCCCGCAGCAGGCCCGCATCGTCGAGGTAGCGGACAACGCCGACGGCACGTTGTCGCTGTTCACGACGTTGATCGAGGCGGAAGCACCGTACGCCGTGGATTACGACGCCCGGACCCCGCAAGCGCTTGCGTCCCTGTACCGCGAGCTGTCGTACAACGACATCCACGTCGACCTGGGCCGCGTCGGCTCGGACGCGGATCACAACACGGAACTGCTGCTCGTCCACCCGCTTTCCTGAGTCTTCCGCGGCTTGTCGTGAGTGTTTAGGGCGGTTCTAACCGCCCTAAACACTCACGACTACCCCGGAGGTAATCGACCTGCAGCCTCGGCGTCCGGCAAGCTGCGGAGCATGACCGATCCCGAGGGCACGCAGCTCTTCCACCGCTCCATGCCGTTCTCCGAACGCCTCGGCGTCGAGGTTCTGGAGCACGGGCCCGCGCTCGTGCGCAGCCGGCTGAAGTGGGACGAGAGCCTCTGCACGCTCGGCGGCGCGCTGCACGGCGGCGCGCTCATGGCGCTGGCCGACTCGACCGGCGCCGTGTGCGCGTTCCTCAACCTGCCCGAGGGCGCGCAGGGCACGACGACCGTCGAGTCGAAGACGAACTTCCTGCGCGCGGTGCGTTCGGGCTACGCGACTGCGTCGTCCGGACCACTGCACGCGGGCCGCAAGTTCGTCGTGGTGGAGACGGAGATCCACGACGACGACGGCAAGTTGGTCGCGAAAGTGACACAGACCCAGGCCGTCCTCTAGGTACCTGTTTACATACCCGGCCGGACCGGCGAAAATCCCTGGCTACTGGGTGGGTCGAACGAGGAGCCGGGATGCGGGTACGCAGTTTGTTCGCCATATTGTCCGTTGTGATGCTGACGGCGGTGACGGCGCAGGTCGCCGAGGCCGCGCCCGGCCGGCCGGGCGACGACGAGTCGATCGACTACCACGAGTGGGCCGGCGGCCGCCTGCACGAGGGCAGCTTCGCCGGGCTCGCGCTGACCCGCGACGGCCTGCGCATCACCCGCCCGATCGGCACGGTCGAGCACACCGAGCCCGAGCTGGGCACGACGAAGACGTACGAATACGGCCAGTGGACGTCCCCGTCGTACCGCCAGGGCTTCGGCGCGACGCAGCTCGTGTCGTCGTGGAACGCGCAGACGCCGGCGAAGACCTGGCTGCAGGTCGAGGCGCAGGGCAAGACGGCGGCCGGCGCGGAAACCGGCTGGTACGTGATGGGCCGCTGGGCCAGCGGCGACGCCGACATCCTGCGCACCAGCGTCGACGGCCAAGACGACGCGAACGCCCTGGTCGACGTCGACACGCTGGTCACGAAGGCCGGCGTCACGCTCAAGTCGTACAAGCTGCGGATCAGCCTCTACCGGGAGGCGGGCTCGCACGCGACGCCGTCGGTGACGTCGCTGGGCGCGATGACCTCGGCGGTGCCGAGCCGCTTCGACGTCCAGACGACGAAGCCGGGCCGCGCGAGCGGGATCGAGCTGAAGGTGCCGGCGTACGCGCAGAACCTCCACAAGGGACAGTTCCCGCAGTACGGCGGGGGCGGCGAGGCGTGGTGCAGCCCGACGTCGACGGAGATGGTGGCCGAGTACTGGGGCAAGAAGCCGTCGGCGGCGGAGATGTCGTGGATCCCGTCGGACTACGTCGACCCGTCGGTGGCGTTCGCGGCGCGCTACACCTACGACCACGCGTACGACGGCACGGGCAACTGGCCGTTCAACACGGCGTATGCGGCGTCACGCGGGCTGCGCGGGCACATCACCCGGCTGCACTCGCTGAACGAGCTGGAGAACTACATCGTCCGCGGCATCCCGGTGATCACGTCCCAGTCGTTCCTGGCCGACGAGCTCGACGGCGCGGGCTACGGCACGGCGGGCCACATCATGGTGGTGGTCGGCTTCACCAAGGACGGCGACGTGATCGTCAACGACCCGGCGTCGAGCAGCAACGACCGGGTGCGCAACGTCTACAAGCGGGACCAGTTCGAGAAGATCTGGCAGCGCACGCAGCGCTACCGCGCGGACGGAACCGTAGCGGGCGGCCCGGGCGGGATCGCGTACATCATCACGCCGGCGTAGCCCTCGACGTGTCGTGAGGGGCACCCCCAGGGACGTTGTGTCCCTCAGGGTGCCCCTCATGACTGTCCGCGCTGACCTGGCCGGACCGGCACTGCTCCACACCGTCACGCCGAGCGTCGGCCTCACGCCGAGCGCCGGTCTCACGCCGCGCGACCTCGACGTCATCGCCGCCTGGCTCACCACTGTTGCGTAAAGCGCAACACCGTGCACCCTCCGCATCGACTCTCACTCATGCGGATGTCGCCATCTGTGCGTGATCCGTGGCAAGCTGCGGACGAACCAGCAGTGCAGCCGGAAGGTGGATACATGCCGTACGAGGTCCAGGGGGTCGTTTCGCGGGCGAAGGGCGAGCCGGTCTCGCTGGAGACGGTTCTGGTGCCCGATCCCGGGCCCGGTGAGGCCGTCGTCAACGTTCAGGCCTGCGGGGTCTGCCACACCGACTTGCACTACCGCGAAGGCGGGATCAACGACGACTTCCCGTTCCTGCTCGGCCACGAGGCCGCGGGCGTCGTCGAGGCCGTCGGGGACGGTGTCACCGACATCGAACCCGGCGACTACGTCATCCTCAACTGGCGCGCGGTCTGCGGCACCTGCCGGGCCTGCAAGCGCGGCAAGCCGTGGTACTGCTTCTCGACGTTCAACGCCACCCAGCCGATGACGCTCGCCGACGGCACCAAGCTGTCGGCCGCGCTCGGCGTCGGCGCGTTCCTCGAGAAGACGCTCGTCCACAGCGGACAGTGCACGAAGGTCAGCCGCGACGCCGAACCGGCCGTCGCCGGGCTGCTCGGCTGCGGGGTGATGGCCGGGCTCGGCGCGGCGATCAACACCGGCGCCGTCACCCGCGGTGACTCGGTCGCGGTCATCGGCTGCGGTGGCGTCGGCGACGCGGCCATCGCGGGCGCGAAGCTGGCCGGGGCCACCACGATCGTCGCGATCGACATGGACGACCGGAAGCTGGAGTGGGCCAAGGACTTCGGCGCCACCCACACCGTCAACAGCCGCGGGCTGAGCGAAGAAGCCGTCGTCGAGGCCATGCAGGACGCCACCAACTCCTTCGGCCCGGACGTCGTGATCGACGCCGTCGGCCGGCCGGAGACCTGGCGCCAGGCGTTCTACGGCCGCGACCTGGCCGGGACCGTCGTGCTCGTCGGCGTGCCGACGCCGGAGATGCGGCTGAACGACCTGCCGCTGATCGACTTCTTCTCGCGCGGCGGCTCGCTCAAGTCGTCCTGGTACGGCGACTGCCTGCCGAGCCGCGACTTCCCGATGCTGGTGGACCTCTACCTGCAGGGCCGGCTGCCGCTCGACAAGTTCGTCACCGAGCGGATCGGCGTCGACGGCGTGGAGCAGGCCTTCGAGCGCATGCACCACGGCGACGTCCTGCGTAGCGTGGTGACGTTCTGACGCTCTTCGTCGACGAGGACTACCCGGCCGACCCCTACCCGGGGACCCGGCCGGGCTTCTCCTTCGTGCACACCGACGGCGCCGGCCACCCGCTGGACACGGCGCCGGAGGGCTGGCGGCAACGCCAGGCCGTGCTGGCGTACGGCTCCAACGCGAACCCGTCGAAGATCAGCTGGATGCGCGCCGAACTGGGCCTGCGGGGCCCGGTAGTCGTCGCGCACGCCCGGTGCGACGGCCTCGCCGCGGTCTGGGCGTCCGGCCTGCGTTACCGCGACGGCCAGCGCCCGGCGACGCTCACCGCGCTGCCGGGCGTCGAGGAGCACGCCGTCTGGTTCGTGACGCCGGACCAGCTCGCGGTGCTGGACGTCTGCGAGGGCCGCGGCAACCGCTACCACCTGGTCCGGCTGACCGACCCGGACATCACGCTCGAAGACGGCAGCAAGGTCACCGACGTCCTGGCCTACATCGGCGCGATGCCGATCCGCTTCCCGCTGCTGGTCGACGGCAAGCCCGTCCGCACCGCCGACGTCCCGCAGGCGCAGGCCGTCGAGCTGCGGGGCGAGGAAGCGGCCGGCCCGGGCGTCGCGTGCGAGGTCGTCGAGCCGCCGGACGGGCGCACCTTCCCCTAGATGTGATGTCCAGGGACGTTGTCCCGAGTTGAGGTGACCGGTGGCGGCCTGTCGCACAGACAGGTGAAGGCCTCCGGATGTGAAGTGGAGCTGTCTAGGAACCACATCACCGCCCGGAGGCCTTCGTGTCCCACCCTAACGCCACCCTCACCCCACGCACCCGACTACGGCTCGCCCGCCTGATCGTCGAACAAGGCTGGACCTGCACCGCAGCAGCGAAAATGTTCATGGTCGCCGCCAACACCGCCGCGAAGTGGGCCCAGCGCTACCGCACCGAAGGCGCGGCCGGGATGGCCGACCGCAGCTCGCGTCCGCACCACAGCCCGGCCCGCACCCCCAACACCTGGTCCGGTCGATCGTGCGGCTGCGGTGGCGGCAGCGGCTGGGCCCGGTCCAGATCGCCGGCCGGCTCGGCCTGCCCGCATCCACCGTGCACGCGGTGCTGGTGCGTTGCCGGATCAACCGGCTCACCCGGATAGACCGGGTCACCGGTGAACCGCTGCGCCGCTACGAACACGACCACCCCGGTTCGCTGATCCATGTCGATGTCACCAAGTTCGGCAACATCCCCGACGGCGGCGGCCACCGCTACGTCGGCCGTGCCCAAGGCGACCGCAACCGGGCCGCGACACCGGGCAAACCACGCAACGCCTACCGCAACCCCAAGATCGGGACCGCGTTCGTGCACACCGTGCTCGACGATCATTCCCGGGTTGCTTACGCCGAGATCCACGCCGATGAGACCGCCGCTACCGCCACCGCGGTCCTGCGCCGGGCGGTGGGCTGGTTCGCCGCCCGCGGCGTCAGCGTCGAACGCGTGCTCTCGGACAACGGCTCGGCCTACCGGTCCCACGCCTGGCGCGACACCTGCACCGAGCTGCAGATCACTGCGAAACGAACTCGGCCTTACCGGCCGCAGACCAACGGCAAGATCGAGCGGTTCCACCGCACTTTGGCCGAGGGCTGGGCCTACGCCCGCTTCTACCCAGCGGAGACCCTGCGGCGGGCGGCGTTACCGGGGTGGCTGCACTTCTACAATCATCACCGACCCCACAGCTCAACCGGCGGCAAGCCGCCGGTCACCCGGCTGACCAACCTCCCCGGACATCACACCTAGATCAGCTTGCCGGGGTTCAGGATCCCGGTCGGGTCCACCGCGGACTTCGCCGCGCGCAGCACCTCGACGCCGAGCTTGCCGATCTCCGCGCTCAGGTACGGCGCGTGGTCGACGCCGACGGCGTGGTGGTGCGAAATCGTGCCCAGGCCGCTGATCGCCTCGCACGCCGCGGCCTTCGCGCGCTGCCACTGCCCGACCGGGTCGGCCTTGTCGCGCGCGGTCAGCACCGTGAAGTACAGCGACGCGCCCGTCTCGTACGCGTGCGAGATGTGGCACATGACGATCGCGCGGCCCAGCGACGCCGTGAGCGCCGCGCGGACGTCGTCGCGCAGTTCGTCCACAGTGGACCAGTACGTCGCCGTCTCCAGCGTCTCGACACACACGCCGCGGTCCATCAGGGCGTCGCGCTGACGCGGGCCGCCGAACCGGCCGTGCCGCCAGGACTCGCCGAGCGCCTTGCCGACGCGCACCGCGCCGAGCGCCTTCAGCCGGCGCGTGGTCTCGCGGCGCCGGACCGCGACGTCGTGCGCGGTGCCTTCCCAGCCGACGATGAGGAAACACGGCCGCCGCACCCCGCGCGCGGCCAGGTACTTGCGCAGCGCCGTCGTCTTGAGCCCGGCGTTCAGCGCGAGCGACACCTCGGTTTCGTCCACATCGGACAGCCGGGTGACGTCGGCGAGCACGTGGTTCTGGGCGAGGTCGCGGACCGCCGCCGCGCCGGCTTCCCAGCCGGGCAGCGCGTAACCCTCGTACCGCTTGACCAGCGGCGCCGGCCGGACGCGCAGCGAGACCTCCGTGATGACGCCGAGCGTGCCTTCACTGCCGACGGCGAGCTGGCGCAGGTCCGGCCCGGCCGCGGACGCCGGGGCGACGCCGAGCTTCCACTCGCCGCGCGGGGTGGCCAGCCGGACGCCGGTGACCATGTCCTCGAACCGGCCGTAGCCGGCCGACGCCTGGCCGGCCGAGCGCGTCGCCGCGAAGCCGCCGATCGTGGCGCGTTCGAACGACTGCGGGATGTGCCCGAGCGTCAGGCCGCGCTCGCCGAGCAGCCGCTCGGCTTCCGGTCCGCGGACGCCGGCCTGCAGCACGGCGATGCGCGATTCGGTGTCGACCGACACCAGCGCGTCGAGCCGGACGAGGTCGAGCGCGATCACGGACGTCTTCCCGCCGCTGAGCGCCGCGACCCCACCGACCACAGAGGTCCCGCCGCCGAACGGGACAACTCCGACATCGTGCTGCACGCAGACGTCGAGCACGGCCTGGACCTCGTCCGGCCCGGCGGGCAGCACGACCGCGTCCGGCACCGGGAAGTCCGCCGCGGACGACCGACGGCGCAGGAGATCCAGGTAGGACAGCCCGGTGGCCCGTGCGAGCCGCGCCGCGTCGTCGACCAGCACGTTCGCGGTTCCGACGACCTCGGACAGCGCTTCCACTGCAGACTCGGCCAAACTTGACGACGGTATTTTCACCGTCAATTCGGCCACCTGTGCAGCGCTGGGAGCCACCTGGCCTATACGCTGTTCAAGCCACTTCGCCGCCCGCGCGGGCAGCTGGGCGGCATCGGCGGCTTCCGCGGTCCAGGACTGACGGAGACGGTGGTCAATCAGCTCGTTCACGACTACAGTGTGACATATGGACGTGAAACGTCACACCACGCAGACCGCGGGATCTTCCGCGCTCGCGGACACCCGTAACCGGCAGACGGCGACGCGAGTGGCCGATGACGTGCTGCTCGACGCCGCGCGCACCTGCGTGCTGGCCGTCGGTGTGCGCCGCACCACACTCGCCGAAATCGCCCGCACCGCCCGCGTCAGCCGGATGACGGTCTACCGCCGCTTCCCGGACGTGCGCAGCGTGCTCGCCGCGTTGATGACGCGCGAGTTCAGCGGCTTGCTCCGCACGGCGAGCGAACGCGGCGCCGAGGCGGCGGACAGCCGTGAGCGGCTCGTGCTCATCGCCTCGGCCGGCATCCGCGCACTGTCGAACGACCCGCTGTTCCGCACGCTGCTCGACGTCGACCCCGAGCTGGTGCTGCCGTACATCGTGGAGCGGCTCGGCGCGACCCAGCGGTTCGCCGAGCAGGTGCTGCACCAGCTGCTCGAAGCCGGCCACCAGGACGGCTCGGTCCGGCGCGCGCCGGTCGCGGCGCAGGCCCGGTCGGTGCTGCTGCTGGTCCAGTCCTTCGCGTTCTCGCTGCGGCCGGCCACGATGGACCTCGACCCAGCGGCGCTGATGGCGGAGTTCACCCACGTGCTCGACGCGGCCTTGAAACCATGACGTCCGGTTCGCTCAACGCGCGGCGCCGCGAACGCGAGCTCGCGGAACTGGCGTCGGGCGAGCGCGTCGACGTCATCGTGGTCGGCGGCGGCGTCACCGGCGCCGGGATCGCGCTCGACGCGGCGTCCCGTGGTCTGTCGGTGGCGCTCGTCGAGGCGCACGACCTCGCCTTCGGGACGTCACGCTGGTCGTCGAAGCTCGTCCACGGCGGACTGCGGTACCTGGCGCACGGCGAACTGGGCTTGGCGCACGAGAGCGCGGTCGAGCGCGGCATCATGATGACGCGCACGGCACCGCACCTCACGCGCGCGATGCCGCAGCTGTTCCCGTTGTACCCCAGCACATCCCGGACGCAGCAGGCGCTGGTGTCGGCGGGCTTGCGCGCGGGCGACGGCCTCCGCCGAGCCGCGCGAACGCCGTCGTCGGTGCTGCCGCGCCCCCGCACGATCCCCGCGGCAGAAGCGTTGGCCCTGGCGCCCGGGTTGTCCCCTTCCGGCTTGCGCGGAGCCTTGCTGGCGTACGACGGCGCTCTTGTCGACGACGCTCGCCTGGTGGTTTCCCTGGCCCGAACAGCCGCGACGTTCGGCGCCCGCATCCTGACTCGCCTGTCGGCGCTCTCGGTGACGGCCGACCGCGTCCGCGTCCGCGACGGCGTTTCGGGCGACGAGCTGGACCTGGCCGCCCGCCAGGTGATCAACGCGACGGGCGTCTGGGCCGGCACGCTGACCGGCTCGGTCCGCCTGCGCCCGTCGCGCGGTTCGCACCTGGTGCTGGCGCCGGGAACAGTCCCGATGGGCACGACGTCGATCAACATCGGCGTGCCGGGCGAGACCAACCGGTTCGTGTTCCTGCTCCCCCAGCCGGACGGCCGCGTCTACTTGGGACTGACGGACGAGCCCGTTTCGGGTCCGTTGCCGGACGTGCCAACGGTTCCCGAGTCCGATGTGGACTTCCTGCTGTCACTGGCGTCGTCGGTCCTGTCACGCCCCCTGACCCGCGCTGACATCGCGGGCTCATACGCCGGCCTGCGCCCGCTGATCGAGGGCACGGGGGGCCGATCGGCGGACCTGTCCCGCAAACACGCGGTGCTGGCGGGTTCCGACGGCCTGCTGACGGTGGTGGGCGGCAAGCTCACGACGTACCGGCGCATGGCGGAAGACGCGGTCGACGCGGCGGTGCGACTGGCCGGGCTGTCGGCTTCGCCTTGCCGAACGGCCAGACTTCCGTTGCTGGGCGCGGCCCGCCGCGAGGATCTGTCCCTTGTGGACGCCCCGGCCCGCTTGGTGGCCAAGTACGGCACGGAGGCCCCCCGGGTCGCGGCACTGGGCGAGCTGGACGCGGAGTTCGCGGCACCGGTATCGCCGGGCACGGAGATCACGGCGGCGGAGATCGTCTGGGCGGTCCGCAACGAGGGCGCGTTGGACATCGAGGATGTGCTGGAACGCCGGACCCGCTTGGCCCTGGTCCCAGCGGACGCCGCCGCGGCGACCCCACGAGTGGCCGAACTGGTCGACAAAGCCCTGGCCGGCCTGGCCTGACGCCGAGACGGCACTTTCACGTGAAAGTGCCGCTTGGCGGGCGAAGAGCACGCGACCCGACGCACCGACCGCCGCTCACTCCACCCGCGCCCCGACCGCTAGCCGTTGATGGAGGTTTCGGGACGTTGAACGACCCGAAACCTCCATCGTCAGAAGCAGTCATCCGCGAACGATCGCACCGGCCCTCCGACGCGGCCGTGGCAACACCGCGGCTGCGGACCGGTCGGCAAGCCTCGCCCCAGGGCGGCACTTTCACGTGAAAGTGCCGCTCGAATCCGGCCAGCGCCCTGCCGCGGCAGCCCCGCCACGAACGTCCCAGCAAACGCCCACCACCTGGCCTGCCCCCACCCCGGGGAACCGCCAGCCAACACCGCCGTTGAATCTCGCCGGCCACGCCCGCCGCCCAAAAGCAGCCCCCGCCCTCTCCGGGGGACCGGCCCCGCTTCCAGCGTATCGGCACCCCCCGACAAACCCCGCGAAAAGCCTTCGCCGAGGCCGAGCTGTCCACATCACAAACGGGCTGTGGACAAGCAGGCTTGATGTTCTCTTAGGTTGACGAGTCGTTGGGTTTTTGCAACAGTACGTTTCATGAGTCCGGTCAGACGCGGCAAGGAGCTGCCGATCCACAACCGGCTTCCCGTGCTTCGTGCGGAGCGGGGGATGAGCCGGGCCGCGTTGGCGAATGCCGTCGAAGTGAACCCGCAGACCATCGGGGCGCTCGAGCGCGGCGACCACTATCCGAGCCTGGACCTGGCCTTCCGGATCTGCGCGGTGTTCGACCTGCCGGTCGAAGCGGTGTTCAGCCGCGAGCCGTTCCTGCCACTGTCCACCCAGGTTTACCGCGAGGGGGGAGCATGACCATGATCGAACAGCAGGGTCGGCTGGCGGCCTACTGGGAACGTCAGCTCGACAAGATGGACGAACGCGAACTGCGGCACGCCCAGCGGCTGCCGGGCTGGCGCGACCGGCGGCACCGGCGTGCGCTGGCCGGGGTGCTGGTCGTCGCCGACCTGGTGCTCGTCGGCAGTGCGGCCGTCTTCACCTTGGTCTCGCCGTGGCTGTACTTCGGCCTCTGGATGGGCTCGCTGCTGGCCGGCGGAGCCGCCTTCACGCTGCTGAAGATCCTGACCGGCCGGATGAGCGGGAGCTTCTCCCGGCTGCTGGACGAGCGCGAACGCGAGTGGCGCCACCGCGTCACCTACATCGGCTACCTGGCGCTCGTCGCGCTGATGCTGGTCGCGATGTTCTACACCCTGGTCGTCGCCGGGCAGGCCGAGGGCGCGTTCCGCGGCGTGATGATGATGTCCGCACTGCTGGTCACCGGCACCACCGTCCCGCCCATCGTGCTGGGCTGGTCGCTGCCGGACGACGACCCCGAGGATTTCGAAGAGGGGGACACACATGAGTGAGGGGAACCTGGAGATCGACGCGATCTCCAAGCGCTACGGCGCGAAAGTGGCGCTCGACGGCGTCACGTTCGACGTCCGCGCCGGGGAGCTGTTCGGCTTCGTCGGCAGCAACGGCGCGGGCAAGACCACGACGATGCGGATCGCACTGGGGGTGCTGGCCGCGGACGGCGGCGAGGTCCGCTTCGACGGCAAGCCGATCACGCACGAAACCCGCACGCACATCGGCTACATGCCGGAGGAACGCGGGCTGTACCCGAAGATGAAGGTGCTGGACCAGCTCGTCTACCTCGCCGAGCTGCACGGCCTGACCACGAACGAAGCCCACCGCAACGCCGAAACCTGGATCACCCGGCTCGGCCTGGCCGAGCGCCGCAAGGACGAGGTGCAGAAGCTCAGCCTCGGCAACCAGCAGCGCGTCCAGCTGGCCGCGGCGCTGGTGCACGACCCGGCCGTGCTGGTGCTCGACGAGCCGTTCTCCGGCCTCGACCCGCTGGCCGTCGACGTGATGAGCGCGGTGCTGCGCGAGAAGGCCGCGGCCGGCGTGCCGGTCGTGTTCTCCAGCCACCAGCTCGACCTCGTAGAACGGCTCTGCGACCGGGTCGGGATCATCCGCAACGGCCGGATGGTCGCCGTCGGCACCGTCGGCGAGCTGACCGCCGAAGCCGGCAGCAAGCTCGTGGTGACGGCGCCGGGTGCGCGTCCCGGCTGGGCCGCGAGCCTGCCCGGCGTGCGCGTGCTGGAGGAACGCGACACGACCACGGTGCTCGGCCTCGAACCGAGCGCCGACGACCAGGCCGTGCTCGCCGCGGCGCTGTCGACCGGGCCGGTCACCGAGTTCAGCCACCGCCGCCGGACACTGACGGAGCTGTTCCGCGACGCCGTCTCTCAGAACGACACAGCGGACAAGGGGGAGCCACGATGAGGACGCTGAGTGGCCGGCGGGCCGTCTGGCTCGTGATGAAGCGCGAGCTGAACACGCGGCTGCGCACCCGCTCGTTCGTGATCGGCACCGTCGTGATGCTGGTGCTGCTGCTGGGTTACGTCGGGTTCCAGACGGCGCTGGCCGGGGCGGCGGACAAGCGCACGGTCGGGCTGACCGGGCAGGCCATCGGGATCGCCCAGCAGCTGCAGACCAAGGCGGCGCAGTCGGGCCAGCAGATCTCGACGGTCATCGTCACCGATCCCGCCGAGGGCAAGCAGAAGGTCGAGGACGGCGACTTCGACGCGCTCGTCTCGGGCAGCGCGGCGAAGCTGACCGCCACCTACAAGTCCTCTTTGGACACCAGCCTGCGCACGGTGCTCGACCAAGTCGCGCAGCAGCAGGTGCTCGACGGCGTCCTCTCGGCCGCGCAGCTCGAACCCGCCGACGTGATGGCGCAGGTCAACGGCACCCACGTGCAGGACGACGCGCTGTCGCCGGAGCCGGCCGACCACACGGAACGGCTCATCCTCGGCGTGATCGTCGCGTTCCTGCTCTACATCAGCATCATCACCTACGGCATGATGGTCGCCCAGGGCGTCGTCGAGGAGAAGTCGAGCCGGGTCGTGGAGATCCTGCTCGCCAGTGTGCGGCCGTGGCAGCTGCTGCTGGGCAAGGTGATCGGGCTCGGCCTGGTCGGCCTGACGCAGCTCGTCATCCTCACCGTCGCCGGGCTGATCGCGGCGACGGCGACCGGCGTGCTCTCCCTGACCGGCTTCGCGACCGGCGCGTTGCTGTGGGGCCTGCTCTGGTACCTGCTCGGTTTCCTGTTGTACGCCACGATCTACGGCGCGCTCGGCTCACTCGTGTCGCGGCAGGAGGACACGCAGTCCGTGGTCGGGCCGATCAACGTCGTGCTGATCATCGGGTTCGTCTCCGGGTTCAACCTGCTCCTGCAGGACCCGGACGGCACGGCGACCAAGGTCGTCTCGCTTATCCCGCTGCTCTCGCCGATCCTGATGCCGGCCCGGATCGCGACCGGCGCCGCGACGGGCTGGGAGATCGGGCTGTCGCTCGGGTTGACCGTCGCGCTGGTCGCGCTGCTCACCTGGCTGGGCGGCAAGATCTACGGCAACAGCGTGCTGCGCATCGGCAGCCGCATCAAGCTGTCGGAGGCCCTGCGCGGCTGACCGGTCGTGAGTGGTAATGAGGGTTCTAACCCTCATTACCACTCACGAGGTGATCGCGCCGTACCGCTCCAAGGACACCTGGCGCTCGTGGGCGTGGTCGACCATCGGCTCCGGGTAGTCCGCGGGGCGGTCCTTCAGCTTGTGGACTGCTTTCCCTGCCACCGGACGCAGTTCCGGCACGTACTTGCGGACGTAGTCGCCGTTCGGGTCGAACTTCTCGCCCTGCGTCGTCGGGTTGAAGATCCGGAAGTACGGCGCCGCGTCGGTGCCGCTGCCCGCGACCCACTGCCAGTTCAGCTGGTTCGACGCGAGGTCGCCGTCCACGAGGTGGTTCATGAAGTGCCGCGCGCCCTGCCACCACGGCAGGTGCAGGTCCTTCACCAGGAAGCTCGCGACGACCATCCGGACGCGGTTGTGCATCCAGCCTTCGGCCAGCAGCTGCCGCATCCCGGCGTCGACGATCGGGTAGCCCGTCTTCCCGGCGCACCACCGGTCGAAGGCCTCGCGGTCGTCGTCGTGGCTCATCTTGTCGAAGCGCTTGTCGTAGTTCTTGCGCGCGGTTTCCGGGCGGTGCCACAGGACGTCGGCGTGGAACTCGCGCCAGCACAGCTCGCTGCGCAGCGACTTCGCGCCGACGCGGTCGTCACCGGCGAGGTCCGCCAGCAGCGTCCGCGGGTGGACGCACCCCCAGCGCAGGTACGGCGAAATCCGCGTGGTGCCTTCACGGTCCGGCCGGTCGCGGTCCTCGTCGTAGGTGTCGACGCCGCCGTCGAGGAAGGCGTGCCAGACGTCCAGCGCGGCCTGCTCCCCCGGTTCGGGCAGCACCGCGGACACGCGCGGCGGCTTCGGGATCTTCAACGACTTCGGCGGCTCGACCCAGTCCACAAGGGACGGTCCGGTGTCCGCGGGCGCGCGCCAGCCGTGCGCGGTCCAGGCGCGGAAGAACGGCGTGAAGACGCGGTACGGGTCGCCGTCCGGCTTGGTGACGCGCCCGGGCGCCACCGCGTACGGCGAGCCCGTCTCGACCCAGTCGATGTTGTTCTCCGCCAAGGCCTTCGCGACCTCGGCGTCCCGGCGCCGGCCGTACGGGCCGGTGTCGGCGCTGACGTGCACCGCGGACGCGCCGATCTTGCGCGCGGCCCGGACCACTTCGGCCGCCGGGTCGCCGCGCACCAGCATCAGCCGGCCGCCGAGCTGCTCGTCGAGCTTCTCCAGGCAGCCGTAGAGGAACGCCGTCCGCACATCGCCGGACGGCTTCAGCAGCGCCTCGTCGAGGACGTACAACGCGAGGACGTGCTTGCTGTGCTTCGACGCTTCCAGCAGGGCAGCGTGGTCGCCCAGCCGCAGGTCGCGGCGGAACCACAGGACAACCGGCGCTTCTTTGGTCACGCCGGACAACGATAAGCGCCCCGCCGTGCCAGTGCACGACGGGGCGCTTATCGGGGTTAAAACGCTCAGCGCTCCGACATCGGGGTGTAGTCCCGCGACGCGTGGCCGGTGTAGATCTGCCGCGGGCGGCCGATCTTGGTGGCCGGGTCGTTGATCATCTCGCGCCAGTGCGCGATCCAGCCCGGCAGGCGGCCGAGCGCGAACAGCACCGTGAAGAACTTCGTCGGGAAGCCCAGCGCCCGGTAGATCAGGCCGGTGTAGAAGTCCACGTTCGGGTACAGCTTGCGCGAAACGAAGTAATCGTCCGAAAGCGCGGTTTCCTCGAGCTTCTTGGCGATGTCGAGCAGCTGGTCGCCGCCCTTCAGCTTGCC
Organism: Amycolatopsis sp. NBC_01286; assembly: GCF_035982555.1. Lineage (NCBI taxonomy): Bacteria > Bacillati > Actinomycetota > Actinomycetes > Pseudonocardiales > Pseudonocardiaceae > Amycolatopsis > Amycolatopsis sp. NBC_01286. The sequence continues at coordinate 3,354,218 of NZ_CP108428.1, read as the reverse complement.
GAGGATCTCGTCGGCGGTGTTCTTGATGATCTTCGCGCGCGGGTCGTAGTTCTTGTAGACCCGGTGCCCGAAGCCCATCAGCTTCACGCCCTTTTCCTTGTTCTTCACCCGCTCGACGAACTTGGCGACGTCACCGCCGTCGTTCTTGATGCCCTCGAGCATGTCGAGCACCGCGGCGTTCGCACCGCCGTGCAGCGGGCCGAACAGCGCGTTGATGCCGGCCGAGATCGAGGCGAACAGGTTCGCCTCGGACGAGCCGACCAGGCGCACGGTCGAGGTCGAGCAGTTCTGCTCGTGGTCGGCGTGCAGGATGAACAGCAGGTCGAGCGCCTTCGCGACGTCCGGGTCGACCTCGTACGGCTCGGCCGGGAAGCCGAACGTCATGCGGAGGAAGTTCTCGACCAGGCCGAGCGAGTTGTCCGGGTACAGCAGCGGCTGGCCCACGGACTTCTTGTACGCGTACGCGGCCAGGGTCGGGACCTTGGCGAGCAAGCGGATGGTGGACAGCTCGACGTTCGGTTCGTCGAACGGGTTGAGCGAGTCCTGGTAGAACGTCGACAGCGCGGACACGGCGCTGGACAGCACCGGCATCGGGTGCGCGTCGCGCGGGAAGCCGCTGAAGAACGCCTTGAGGTCTTCGTGCAGCAGCGTGTGGCGCTGTATCTTCTGGGTGAAGTCGGAAAGCTGGGCTTCGGTCGGCAGTTCACCGTAGATCAGCAGGTAGGAGACCTCGATGAAGGTCGACTTCTCGGCCAGCTGCTCGATCGGGTAACCCCGGTAGCGGAGGATGCCGGCGTCGCCGTCGATGTAGGCGATGGCCGACGACGCGGCGCCGGTGTTGACGAAACCGGGGTCGTAGGTGATGTACCCCGTCTGCGCCAGCAGCTTCCCCAGTTCGATCCCGGGCGCGCCCTCGACCGGGTGGACGATCTTGAATTCGTGCTCGCCACTCGGAAGGCTCAGCTTCGCGGTTTCGCCGCCGGACTGCCCCGCAGTCGTCGCGTCGGACATGCAAGTCCCTCTCACGTTGGGCACGGGACGGCGGCGCCTGTAGGTTCCACAGGTAGCCACGTGTTCACGCGAGGAAACACTGGCGCCTCGCTGCACACCGCCCCGCTGGGGTATGAAGAATGCCCCTCTACGCTAGTCGAGAACCCCGGCACCGCGCAGCGGTGACGTTGCCCCTGGTACCCGCTTTGGGACCAGGTTCACACGGTGGATGCCATATCGGCCGATGTGGGCGGCTCCGCGCCACTGCGCGACACGGTGATCGAGGCGGCTTTCGCGGCGAAGGTGAGGGCTTCGCGCCACGCGTCCGCGTCCAGAGAGGCCAGGTCCGAGACCTCGCGGGTGGTCAGCCAGGCCAGCAGCGCCCCCTGCACGGTGTCGCCGGCGCCGATGGTGTCGACCACCGTGACCTTGCGCGACGGCACGTGGGCCACCTCACCTGCGGCGGTGATCACCGCGACGCCGTCGGCGCCCCGGGTGAGCACGACCGCGTCCACACCGGACTCGACCCACGTCTTCGCGGCGGCTACCGGGTCGGCGCCTTCGGTGAGCCACGCGGTGTCGTCGTCGGAGATCTTCAGCAACCGGACGTCCGGCAGCCACGACGCGAACCGGGCGCGGTAGGCGGCCGGATCGGTGATCAGCGCTTCGCGGATGTTCGGGTCGAGCACGGTCAGCACCCCACGGGCGGCCTCGCGCCGCAGCATCGCCTCGTACGCCGACGCGCCGGGCTCGAGGACCATGCCGAGCGTGCCGAGCGAAAGCGCGGTGACCTGCTCCGGCAGCGCGCCGGGGTCGGCGACGAGCCGATCCGCCGTGCCTTCGACGTAGAACGTGTAGTGCGCGGCGCCCTTCGCGTCGAGCGCGACGACGGCCAGCGTCGTCGGCTCGTCGCCGCGCTGCAGCAGCGACGTGTCGACGTCGGACGCGTGCAGCCGCTCGACCATCGCCTCGCCGAAGCGGTCGGTGGACACCCGCGACAGGAACGCCGTCGGCACACCGAGCCGGCCCGCGGCCAGCGCGACGTTGTACGGCCCGCCGCCCAGGCGCGGCAGCAGCGCGCGCAGCCCACCGTCCACAGTGGAGTCCAGGGGGTCACCCGGGACGAGGTCTACGAGAGCTTCTCCGCCTACGACGATCACGCGGCGAGTTTAGAGGAGATTCAACTGACAATTCCTGTCCGCTATTTGTTCAGCCCGCCGAGCAACAGCTCACCCAGCGCGGTGAACGCCTCGGCGTCCGACACCTCGGTGCGCTGGGCGAGCACGCCGGTCTGGATGCCCTCGACGATCAGCCCGGTCATCTCGGCGATGAGCCGGGCGTGGACGTCGCGGAAGACGCCGTCGGCGACACCCTTGTCGATGAACGCGTGGATCCGCTGCGCCGCGAACCGGCTGTTGACCTGGTAGGTCTCGCGCGCCGGGGCGAACTCGGCGATGTCGCGCATGAAGGTCGCCGACGCGCGGTTCAGGTGCTCGGCGACGCCGGCCAGGTACTCGCCGATGAGCTTGGGCGCGTCGTCGATCCCGGCGATCCGCTCCTCGATGCGCGCCGCGGCGCCGCGGAAGAACTGGGCGACGACCTTGACGGCAAGCTGCTCCTTGCTGGGCGCGAGCGCGTAGAGCGTCGACTTCGAGCAGCGCAGGCGGGCGGCGATGTCGTCCAGGGTGAAGGCGGCGAAACCCTCCGCGAGGAAGAGGGCCTCGAGGTCGGCGAGCAGGGCGCGCTGCCTCGCGGTGGGCCTGCGACTGGCTTCCATCGGACCACTATCTCCTACGTCTCACGGCCACCCCAGGCTCGTCGTACTGTACTCTCGACAGACCCACAGTACTGTTTTCAGTACCGTTGTCTGGGAGGACGACCATGCCTGCCGAACGCCTGCTGCCCGATTCGGACGCCGAAGACCTGGTCGCGCTGGCGACCGAGATCGCCCGCGACGAGCTGGCACCCCGCGCGGCCGAGGCCGAGGAGGCCGAGCGGTTCCCGCGCGAGCAGTTCCGGCTGCTCGGCAAGTCCGGCCTGCTGGGGCTGCCGTACGCGGAGCGCTGGGGCGGCGGCGACGTGCCGTACGAGGTGTACCTGCAGGTCCTGGAGGAGATCGCGGCCGCGTGGATGACGGTCGGCGTCGGGCTCTCGGTGCACACGATGTCCTGCTACGGCCTGGCCAACTGGGGCACGGACGAGCAGCGTGACGAGTGGCTGCCGGACATGCTCGAAGGGGGTTTGCTCGGCGCGTACGCGCTGTCGGAGACGCAGGCGGGCTCGGACGCGGCCGCGTTGTCGACCCGCGCGCGGCTCGACGGCCCGGACTACGTCGTCAACGGCACGAAGGCGTGGATCACCCACGCCGGCGTCGCGGACTTCTACACGACGATGGTCCGCACGAGCGAGCAGGACATCTCCTGCCTGCTGGTCGACGGCTCGACGCCCGGCCTCTCGGCGGCGGCGCGCGAACGGAAGATGGGCCTCACGGGCTCCCCGACGGCCCAGCTGAACTTCGACAACGCCGTGGTGCCCGCTTCGCGGCTCATCGGCGCGGAGGGGCAGGGGCTCCGGATCGCCTTGTCGTCCTTGAGTTCCGGACGCCTGGGCATCGCAGCGTGCGCGGTGGGCCTGGCGCAGGCGGCGCTGGACGAGGCGGTCACCTACGCGAAGGGCCGCTCGCAGTTCGGCCGTCCGATCATCGACTTCCAGGGCGTCGAGTTCCTGCTGGCCGACATGGCGGCGACGGTCGAGTCGTCGCGCGCGACGTACCTGGACGCGGCCCGGCGACGCGACCGCGGGATGCCGTTCCAGCGCCAGGCGTCGATCGCCAAGCTGGTCGCCACGGACGGCGCGATGAAGGTGACGACGGACGCCGTCCAGGTCCTCGGCGGGGCCGGCTACACGCGCGACTTCCCGGTGGAGCGGTACATGCGGGAGGCGAAGGTGCCGCAGATCTTCGAAGGCACGAACCAGATCCAGCGCATGGTCATCGCCCGCGAACTGAAGGCCTCGGCGTAGCCCGGCTACCCCGAACCCGCGTGATCCGAGCCGTAACTCGCGTGATCCGGGCCGTGTCCGGCGTGATTGGGGCCGGAACTCGCGGTTCCGGCCCCAATCACGCGAGTTACGGCGGTGATCACGCGAGTCACGGCGGTGATCACGCGGGTTACGGGTTGTCGGCCGGGGTCTTGTAGCCCGGTCCAGCGAAGGCTGTCGCACGGCCGGCACGGATACCGTTACCCCATGTCCGGCCGTCTGCTGTCCGTCGAGGAGTATCGAGCGCTCGGGGAAACCGACCGCGGTTTCACCGAACTGGCGGAAGGCCGGGTGGTGCCGTCGCCCGGCGCCGGCCGGAGGCACAACATGGCCGCGTGCCGGCTGGCCGGACAGCTCGAACGGCAGTTGCCGCGCGATCTCGCCTTCGCCCTCGGCATGGACTTGGATCTGCAGCTGGCACCGCACGGCGAGCCCGGCTTCTCCCGCCGCCCGGATCTGCTGGTCTTCGACCGGGCCGCGGTCGCGCGCGCCGGCGACCTGATCCGCGCCGACGAGGTGGCCGTGGTCATCGAGATCGTGTCGCCGGGCTCCCGGCGCACCGACTACCGGGTCAAGCACGACGAGTACGCCGACGCCGGGATCCCGCACTACTGGATCGTCGACATCGGCGAGCCGGTCTCGCTCGCCGCCTGCCGCGGCTACCAGGACGCCGCCGCGGTCACCGGGACCTTCGCGACCGACGTCCCGTTCCCGGTCAAGCTCGACCTCGACGCCCTGCTGTCGTGAATCTTCGCTCGATCGAGGCAGAAGTGTCCCACGCAGAGTACGGATACGGTTACTCATGGTTGCACTTGAGCCGTGAGACAATTCCGGCGACGTGAGGAGATGCTGTGATTGCACTTTCCCAGCCGGAGCCTGCTCGCCGGTGGGAGATCCCCGATCACCTGCTGACGATCGAGGAGTACGCGGCGCTCGGTGAAACCAGATCAGGTTTCACCGAACTCGCGGAAGGCCGCGTAGTGATGTCACCCAGCCCCAAGCCGAGACACAACCGCGCGATCTACCGGCTGGTGGCACAACTCGAAGCACAGCTTCCGGACCACCTCGACTTCGTTCCCGACACCGACGTGGATCTCGGTCTGGCCCCTTCCGACAAGCCTGGCTTTTCCCGTCGACCCGACTTGCTGATCGTTGACAAGACCGCGATCGCGCGCGTCAACAAAGACAACGACATGCTCCGGGCCGAAGAGGTGGCCATCGTCGTCGAAATCGTGTCGCCGGGTTCGAGACGCACTGACTACCAGGTGAAGCACGACGAGTACGCCGATGCCGGCATCCCGCACTACTGGATCGTCGACATCACCGAGCCGGTCTCACTCGTCGCCTGTCACCAGGCTGGCGAATTCGGCTACATGGACGCGCCCGCGGTCACCGGGACCTTCGCGACCGACGTCCCGTTCCCGGTCAAGCTCGACCTCGACGCCCTGCTGTCGTGAGGTGAATAGACGGACGACACGCTGGAACCGCCCGGTAACCGGCGTGTCGTCCGTCCGCTCTGGGGACGGTCAGCGGGACTCGCGGTACCGGCGGTCCGCCGATACGCCTTCGCCCAGCTGCTCGTCGAAGTGGTACACCTCGGCGCCGCGGACGAAGACCCGCAGGGCGCGGTTCATCACGTCCAGCGGGTCGCCGGACCAGAGGACGACGTCCGCGTCCAGGCCCGGCTTCAGTGAGCCGATCTGACTGTCCAGACCCAGCATCTCAGCTGGGTTGACGGTCAGCGACTTGAGGGCCGTGTGCGGGTCGAGGCCGTCCTTGACCGCGAGCGCCGCCTGGTAGACCAGGAAGTTGATCGGGATCACCGGGTGGTCCGTGGTGATCGCGATCTTGACGCCGGCGCGGGCCAGGATGCCCGCGGATCGCAGCGTGCGGTTGCGCAGCTCGACCTTGGACTTCGTGGTGAACAGCGGCCCGAGGATGACCGGGACGTCGCGCTCGGCGAGCAGGTCCGCGATCAGGTGGCCTTCGGTGCCGTGGTTGATCACGAGCTTGTAGCCGAACTCGTCGGCGAGGCGGATCGCCGTGACCATGTCGTCCGCGCGGTGGACGTGCTGGTCCCAGTACAGCTCGCCGTCGAGGACCTTGGCCAGGACCTCCTGGGTCAGGTCGACCTCGTGCGGCTTGCCCTCGGCGGCCGCGTGGTCGCGCTTCGCCTGGTAGTTGCGGGCCTTGGTGAACGCCTCGCGCAGGATCGCCGCGACGCCCAGCCGGGTCGACGGCGTCTGCTTCTTCTCGCCGTACACGCGCTTCGGGTTCTCGCCGAGCGCGCTCTTCACGCTGACGTGCTCCGCGAAGACCATGTCGAGGATGCTGCGGCCCCAGGTCTTGACGCCGATGGTCTGGCCACCGATCGGGTTGCCCGACCCGGGCTTGATGACGACGCTCGTGACGCCGCCGGCCAGCGCGTCGTCGAAGCCGGGCTCGTACGGGTCGATGCCGTCGATGGCGCGGAACCGGGCGCCGTTCGGGTCGGTCATCTCGTTGGTGTCGTTGCCGGACCAGCCTTCGCCGTCCTCGTGGACGCCGAGGTGCGCGTGGGCGTCGATGAAGCCGGGCAACACCCAGGTGCCGGCCGCGTCGACCAGTTCGGCGTCCTCCGGGATGTCGACGTCGGCCTCCGTGCCGATCGCGACGATCTTGCCGTCGTCGATCAGGACCGTGCCGTTGTCGATGGGATCACCGTCGATGGGGACGACGTAGCCCCCGACAATTGCCTTCGCCATAGTTCGCCACGCTAACGAACTGGTCCGGGCAGGCGCGAGCCGGGCTCAGCTCGCCAGCAGATCGAACGCGAAACCCACGACGACCAGCAGGACGCCGATGACGCGCAGCGACCGGTCGGGCTGCGGACCGCGCAGCAGCACGAGCGGCGGCCGGACGAACAAGCCGTAGACGACCAGCGGCCAGGCCCGGGCCAGCAGGTTCAGGCCGAGCGAGATGCCGGTGAAGACGGCCATGAGCGAGAGCGGGAAGGTCAAGACGACAACCAGAATCGCCACCCACCAGGGCAGGTCCTGCTCGACGGATCCGCCGTCCCACGCTGAGCGGGCCCAGATCGTCAGGGCCCACATCAGCGCCGCCCAGACGAGCACGACGGTCACCAGGATGCGCTTGACCCGGCGGGTCTCCGCGTCGAGCGGTTCGCGCTTCGGCTCGCCGGTCCGCCCCTCGATGCGCCGTTCCTTCATCTGCTTCGGCCGGATGTAGTCGGCCAAGAGGTCGCGGTAGGCGGCCCGGAAGATCACCCGGCTTCGGCGCCAGGTTTCGGCGAGCGTCTGCCGCTGTCCCTCGACCGGCCTCGCCCGCAGCCGCTCTCCCCACCCCGTGATGCGGGCGACGCCCACGATGTCGATGATCGCCGCCAGGCCGCCGGTGAACTGGCCGAGCTTGCCGAACCGGCCCCACCACAGCACCGGCAGGCCCCACAGCCGGAAACCCGCCACGGACCGGCCGTCGAACCACAGCCCCCAGGCCTGCCAGAACGAGACCGTCTGCACCGCAGCAGCCTACGGAACCCGTGCCTTCTCCAGGTGCACCAATTCGTGGTTGTTCTCCGGCGTCCGGTGCGTCTCGCGGTAGCCGTGCTTCGCGTACATCCCCAGCGGCCCGACGCTCTTCGACCCGGTGAACAGCCGGAACACCGTCACCTCCGGCGGGGCCGCCGCCTCGGCCGCGAGCAGCAGCCCGCCGCCCAGGCCGGCGCCCTGCCGGTCCGGCGCGACGACCAGCCGCGTCACCAGACCCACGTGTCCCGTCACCGTCAGCCGCACCGACGCGAGCAGCCGGCCGTTCTCGCGGAAACCCCACGAGAGGCATGACTCCAACGCCGTCCGCGCCTCCGCGAGGGTCTCCAGCAGCGGCGGCAGGTCGAAGTCGTCGTGCGCGCGGGCTTCGGTGACGTACGCGGCGCGTTGCAGCGTCAGCACTTCACCCGCGTCGGCGACGCCCAGGCGAAGCGGCTTCACTTGACGCGGATGCCCCAGCTGCCGGACCACGACGTCGCCGGCTCCAGCTCGACCAGGTCGGTGCCGGTGTTGAGCGCGTCGGCCGGGCAGGTCATCGGCTCGATCGCCACCGCGCGGCCGCGGCCGACCAGATCGTCCGGCGTGAAGACCTGCGCCCAGTGGAAGTCCGGGCCGGTCCAGACCAGCAGCTGCTGGTCGCCGTGCGCGAGGACGAAGTGGTGCAGCCCGTCGTCGGCCGTCGTGAGACCGCCGAACGCCGTGTCCAGGTCGACGCCTTCGAGGACACGCCCGACGCGGAAGTCGAACTCGGTGCCCTCGACGTCCTGCTCCGGCGCGTACGGCATCTGCTCGTCGCCGAGGTAGGGCCGGACGCGGCTCGCGGGCAGGGTGAGGGTCAGCTCGTCGGTCGGGACGTCGCCGATCCGGAAGTACGGGTGCGTGCCGACGCCGACGCCGATCGGCTGCTCGCCCTCGTTGCGGATCTCGTGCGTGATGGTCAGCTCGCGCGGCGCGAGGTCGTAGGTGATCGTCGCGCGCAGCGGCACCGGCCAGCCCGGCTGCACCTCGACGTCGACGGCCAGGGTGATCGACGACTCGGCGTGCTCCAGCAGCTCCCACTCGAGGTGGCGGGTCAGGCCGTGGATGGCGTTGCCGCGCGCCTCCTCGGTGATTTCGAGCTGCTGCTTCTCGCCCTGGAACGTCCACTGGCCGGCCTTGGTCCGGTTCGGCCAGGGCAGCAGCACCTGCCCGGCGCCCTTCGGCGGCTTCGCGTCTTCGGCGAACTCCTCGACGTACGGCACTCCGCCGACTTCGAACGCGCGCAGGCCCGCACCGATCTCGGTGACGACGGCGCGCGCGTTGCCGCGGGTGATCTCGAACTGCTGACCGGTCGGGTTGCCCATGCGGACGACCTTACCGAGGCTGCGGGACGACCTTGATGCCCAGCGCCGCCGCGTCCGCCAGCAGTTCGGCCAGCACCGCGCGTTCCCGCTCGGTCCAGTCCCGCTCGGCCACGTCGACGTCGAGCACCGGCGGAGTCGGCTCGGCGTGCACCGCCGCGGCCAGTGCGGCCAGGAACTCGCCGGGCCCGTCGTCGGGGCCGAGCACCGCGAGGACGATGCCGTCGAGCTCGGCGGGGATCCACAGCCGGGGCCCGAGGACCCGGACGAGTGTCCTGACCTGAGCCGAGACGACTACGCTCCGTGTACCCAGGTCGCTCTCGCCGACCTCCAGTCCGAGGTCGGCGAGAGCGGCGCGGACGATCTCGACGTCGACCGGATCGGCGCCGTACCGCTCGGCGAACAGGTCTCGTCCGAGAGTGCCCGGACCCGCGATGAGCTGGTCAGGGATTGACGAACGCCGACGCAGCACCAGCGTCACGGTGACGCGCCGCCGCGAGCTGGCGGCGGCCCGGGGCAGCGCTCGGCGAACACCACCCGGCAGTGCGACGAACTCGGATTCGCTCACGCTTAGTGATGCTGCTCCGCCGGTACCCGGTCAGACCAGCGACCTCACCCGGATGGCCGTAGCCGAACTTTTCAGCGTTACTCACTAGACCGGTCGTCATAGTTTGAGTTACGGTCGTCCCATGGTTCGCCGCACCGACACGCGGCAGCGGATGCTCGAGACCGCCGCCGACCTGTTCCACTCGCAGGGCTACCACGCCACCGGCCTCACCCAGCTGACGACGGCCGGGGGCGCGCCGAAGGGGTCGCTCTACTTCCACTTCCCCGGCGGCAAAGAACAATTGGCCGCCGAAGCCGTCCGGCTGTCGAGCGAACGCACCGGCGCGCTGCTCCGCGCCGTCGTCGCCGACGCCCCGGACGTCGTGACCGCGGTCGACCGGGTCGTCGACGCGCTCGCGAACTTCCTGACAGAGTCCGACTTCCAGCGCGGCTGTCCACTCGCGACAGTCGCGTTGGACGCCGCCGCCGAGAGCGAGCCGATCCGCGAAGCCTGCGCGGACGGCTACTCGGACTGGCACGACATCCTCACCGCGTACCTGGCCACCCAGGGACTCGGGCAAGAGCGCGCGGACGAGCTGGGCACCATCGTGCTCGCCGCCGTCGAAGGCGGGCTGCTGCTGGCCCGCACCCGCCGCGACGTCGCCCCGCTGCGGGCCGTCGCCGCCCACCTGCACGCCACCCTCGAACGGGAGTTCTCCTGATGCGCGTCCACCACCTGAACTGCGGGACCATGCGCCCGCCCGGCGGCCGGCTGGTCGACGGCCGGCCCGGCCTGTTCCGCCGCGCCACCATGGTCTGCCACTGCCTGCTCCTGGAGACGGCCACCGGGCTGGTGCTGGTCGAGACCGGCACCGGCACGCCGGCCGCCGTCGACCGCGAGGCCTGGCTCGGCGCCGGGTTCGTCCGGCAGTCGAACCCGGTCGCGGATCCGGCGTTGCCCGCGATCGCGCAGATCCGGGCGCTCGGCTTCGACCCGGCGGACGTCCGGGACATCGTGCTGACCCACCTCGATCTCGACCACGCCGGCGGGCTCATCGACTTCCCGTGGGCGCGGGTGCACGTCTACGCCGAGGAGCTGCGGGCCCTGCAGTCGCCGCGTGACGCCGCGGAACGCGGGCGGTACCGGAAGATCCAGTTCAGTCACGGTCCACAGTGGACGTCCTATCCGGACACCGGCGAACCGTGGTTCGGCTTCGACGCCGTCCGGCAGCTGGCCGGCCTGACCGACGAGCTCCTGCTGATCCCGCTCGGCGGCCACACTCGCGGGCACGCCGGCGTCGCCGTCGACACCGGGAGCGGGTGGCTGCTCAACGCGGGCGACTCGTACTTCTTCCACGGCCAGGTCGACCCGGCCGCGCCGCACTGCCCGCCGGGCCTGAAGTGGTTCGAGGGCCGGATGGAGACAGTGAAGGGCGCCAGACTGGACAATCACGCCCGCCTGCGACAGCTTGTTCAGGAGCACGGCGACGAGGTGACCGTCTTCGCCGCGCACGACGAGACCCAGTTCCTCCGGCTGAGCACCAGGAGCAGCGTATGAAGGTGCACCACTTCAACTGCGGCACGATGCGCCCGGCGGGCGGCAAGCTGCTCGACGGCGAACCCGGGCTGCTGCGGCGGGCGGAGCTCGTCGCCCACTGCCTGCTGATCGAGACCGGCGACGGCCTGGTGCTGGTCGACACCGGGTTCGGCACCCAGGGTGTCGCCCAGCCGGGCAAGTGGCTGGGCCGGCCGTTCATGGCGATGGTCGGCGCCCGGCTCGAAGCGGCCGAGACGGCGGTCGCGCAGATCGAGGCGCTCGGCCTCGACCCGGCCGACGTCCGCCACATCGTGCCGACCCACCTCGACGTCGACCACGCCGGCGGGCTGGCGGACTTCCCGAACGCGGTGGTGCACGTCCGCACCGAGGAGCAGCGCGCGGCGACGGCCCCGTCGAACGCGGCCGAGAAGAACCGCTACCGCGCGGCCCAGTTCGCCCACCGTCCACTGTGGAGCACCTACGACGAGACGGGCGAGCCCTGGTTCGGCTTCGACGCGGTCCGGTCGCTGAAGGGCCTGCCGGAGGAGATCCTGCTGGTCCCGCTGACGGGCCACACGCTCGGCCACAACGGCGTCGCGATCGACACGGGCAACGGCTGGCTCCTGCACGCGGGCGACGCGTACTTCTTCCACGGCCAGCTCGACCCGGTCGCCCCGCACTGCCCGCCGGGCATGACGGCGTTCCAGAACATCGTCCAGACGAAGCGCGACGCCCGCCTGGCCAACCTGGCCCGGCTGCAGGAGCTGGTGAAGGCCCACCAGGACGAGGTGACGGTGTTCTCGGCCCACAGCCCGGTGGAACTGGCCGCCCTGCGCCGTCGTGAGTGAGAAACAGTGTTAGAACACTGTTTCTCACTCACGACCGGGAACCGGACGATCGCCCGCCGCATCTGAGCCGTGGACTTCGGGAGGCTCGATGGTGGGGAAGGCTCGGTGGGGCGTCGCGCTGCTCGCCCTGCTGGTGGCGGCCTGCGGGGGCGGCCCGCCGGTCGCTCCCGCCGTCGCGCCGGTGCCGGCGCCGCTCGATCTCTCCGGGGTGGTGCTGCTCCAGCGCAACCCCGGCCACGACGACGTCGTCTTCGCCGATCCCGCCACCGGCGTCGTGAAGACCACCCTGCCGCTGCCCGGGCGCGACACCTCGCCGACCCGGTTCGACGGGCCGGCCAGCAAGCTCGACCTCGTCTCCCCCGACGGGCAGTACGCCACCCTCGAGTCCGGCGGCGGCGTCGACGTCTTCAAGCTCGACCGCCGCGGGCGGCGCTACGAACGCACCGGCACCGTGGCGGGCTTCCGGAACCCGCGGTTCGGCCCGATGGGCACGAAGCTCTACTTCGACGACGGCAGAGCCGTCTACTCCACCGACTACACGCGGCCCGGCCAGAACACCGAGGAAGCCGGCCTCGTGCCGCCGGACGACCCGCTCGACCCGCGCGTCCAGGCCTGGTGGCCCGACGCGCAGGGCACGGTGCTGACGTGGAAGGACGTCCGGCGCGCCGGCGGCCTGGCCTACCTGACCGACTCGTCGGGCGCGATCGGCTACGCGACCTACGACGACGCGGGCACGCGCTACTACTTCGTCACCGCGCTCGACGCCGTCACCGTGCTGCTGTACGCCGTCGGCGGCACCGACGCGCACGGCGCGCTCGCCCGGCTGAAGGTCGACGACGGGGTTCCGCAGGTCACCAAGCTCGTCGACCGCGCGGAGCCGCGGATCGGCAAGGCGGCCGCCGCGCCGGACCGGGCCACCGTGCTCTACCAGACGACGCAGGGCGAGTGGTTCGACTCGCCCACCACGCCGGGCGCGATCACGCGGCCCGCGTTGAAGCAGCTGCCGGCGGCCGGTGAGCGCCAGCTCGTCGGCTGGGCCTGAACCCGGAGCTACCGGGGCCCCCGGATGTCAGCTCAGTTGCTCGCCGCGAGGGCGGCCTTGACCAGCGGCGCGAGCTGTTCCGGCGTCATCTTCGCCGGGCCGGTGTAGTTGATCAGCACCGGCGTCCCGGACACCAGCTCGGCCGCGGCGAGGGTGGCCGTCTTCTGCTCGTCGACGTAGTAGACCGCGCCGTCCGGGAACCCGGCGACGTCCTGGGCGCCCGGCTTGGCCTTCTTGATCGACGCGACCATGTCGGCGGGCTTGGCCTGGCGGCCGTCGTACCGCGTCACCGCGAGCGCGCCCGCGGCCTTGTCGTCGAGCTTGTACTCGCAGGTGCGGGCCTTGCCGCCGCTGGTCGCGTTGTCCTGCACCGGTCCCGGCACCGCCGTGAGGTTGTCCAGGAACAGCGCCTTCGACACGGCCGCGGCCGGCAGCAGCGCGCACGGGTCGAGCGCCGCCGCGGCGGCGTTCGTGCTCGGCTTGGGCGCGGGCGACGACGAGCTGGGCGCCGGCTTGTCCTCGGCGGAGCAGGCGGTCAAAGCGGCAAAAGCGACCAAAGCGACTGCGATACGCATACTTTGCACAGTAGCCGGAAGCGCCCTAAGCCGTCGGCGCCCGGTACCGCCAGAACGCCGGGAGCACCAGCATCGCGGCCAGGACCAGCACGATCACCAGCAGTCCGCCGACGGTCGCCGTGACTTCGGTGCCGAACGCGGCGGCGCCCCAGCCGTGGGTGAGGTCGGCGATCCGCGGGCCACCGGCGACGACGACGGTGAACACGCCCTGGAGCCGGCCGCGCATCTCGTCGGTGGTGGCGGTCTGCAGGATCGCCATCCGGTAGACCGCGCTGACCATGTCCGCGGCGCCGGCCGCCGCCATGAAGAGGACCGCGAGCCACAGCGAGTGCGCGAGCCCGAACCCGGCGACCGCCGCGCCCCAGGCGCAGATCGAGATGACGACCGCGACGCCCTGGCGGTGGATGCGCGTCAGCCAGCCGGAGAACAGCCCGATCAGCATCGCGCCCGCGGGCAGCGCGGCGTAGAGCCAGCCGAGCGCCGGGCCGCCGCCGGGCGGGTCGCCGAAGGTGCGTTCGGCCATCTCCGGGATCAGCGCGCGCGGCATGCCGAAGACCATCGCGATGATGTCGGCGACGAACGAGGCCAGCAGGATCTTCTGCCCGGCGAGGTAGCGGAAGCCGTCGACGACGTCGCGGACGCCGGCGCGGCGCGACGGCCCGTTCAGCGGCGGGATCGACGGCAGCCGCCAGACCGCGAAGAGCGTGATCGTCAGGGCGACGACGTCGATCAGGTAGAGCGTCGAGAGGCCGAGGACGGGGATCAGCGCACCGGCCATCAGCGGGCCGAACACGGCGCCGAACGTCGACATCGTGCTGCTCAGCGCGTTCGCCGACGGCAGCAGCTCGGGCGGGACGAGCCGGGCGACGACCGCGCCGCGCGTCGGCATGTTGATCGCGAAGAACGCCTGGTTGACGGCCAGCAGGGCGAGCACCAGCCACACCGAGCCGAAGTTCAGGAACGCCTGCAGCCAGAGCAGCGCGGACGTGATCGCGACCCCGACGTTCGTGACGAACAGGAGTTTCCGCCGGTCGACGGCGTCGGCGATGGCGCCGCCCCAGAGCCCGAAGACCAGCAGCGGGACGAGCGCGACGAGCCCGGAGAGACCGACGTACGCCGACGAGCCGGTGAGGTCGAAGACCTGCTTGGGCACGGCGACGGCGGTCAGCTGGGTGCCGACCGCGGTGACCACAGTGGACAGCCAGAGCCGGCGGAAGGCCGGGATCTTCAGCGGCCGGGTGTCGACGATGATGCGACCGAGAAGCCCGCGGATGCCCGTGCGGGGCGGCAAGGTCCCCCGTTGATCACTCACAACCAATGAGCTTAGCTCGGCTAACTATCCCCGGTCGCGTGATTTTCGTCGCCGCGGCCGGCGAGCACCCCCCGCCCTCTCCGGGGGTTCGGCCCCGCACCCAGTTTATCGGCACCCTCCGACGGGACGCCGGAAAAGCCGTCTCCGGGGCCCGGTTGTCCACATCACGGCCGGGGTGGGGACAACCCGGCCGTGACGGCCGGCGTCGACGCCGGAACGCCGAAGGGCCCCCGCCGCGGCGGGGGCCCTTCGAAAGATCGACAGCTACGGCGCGACGCGCTCGATGTTCCAGCCGTCCTCGTGGCGCATGTAGCGGAGGCGGTCGTGCATGCGGTCCTCGCGGCCCTGCCAGAACTCGACGAGGTCCGGCCGGATCCGCCAGCCGCCCCAGTGCGGCGGGGCCGGGATCCGCTCGACGTCGGCGAAGCGCCGCTCGATGCCGTGCAGCGCGGTCTCCAGGGCGCGGCGCCCGTCGACGACGCGGGACTGCGGGGACGCCCAGGCGCCGAGCTGCGAACCGCGCGGCCGCTGCGCCCAGTACTCCGCCGTCTCCTTGACGCCGACCTTCTCGACCTCGCCGCGGACGTGGACCTGGCGGTGCAGCGGGTACCAGGGGAACGTCACCGACGCGTAGCGCGTCGCGGTCAGGTCGTGGCTCTTCGACGAGGTGTAGTTCGTGTAGAACACGACACCCCGTTCGTCGAGGCCCTTGCACAGCACGGTGCGGGACGACGGGCGGCCTTCGGCGTCCGCGGTCGCCAGCACCATCGCGTTGGGTTCGGCGATCCCGGCGGCGACGGCCTGGTTCAGCCAGCCCTGCAACTGGTCGGTCCACGTGGCCGCCAGCGCCGACTCGTCGAACGCGGCGCCGTCGTAGGCGACGCGCATCCCGGGCAGGCGTACCACGGCGTCTTCCACCTTGTCCTCGATCTCCGGCATCATCGCCAAACCTCCGTACCCGGTCGGGGCCCTGACACTTGGGTCCAGGTGACGTTAGGGCCTCGCGAGCTGCAGCGGAACCCACTGAACGGTGACTCCCGACACGACTTCGCCGCCATCGTCACGTAACCGCCCGTCAGCAAGCGTTTACGCCCGCGTTACCTCCCGGACCGGGATCGATAAAGGACGCGTCTATCTTTCGGCCCGTTCCCCACCACCCCCGGAGGCAGGCATGACCGAGATCCTGTCGAACGCTGAAGAAACGGCCCCACCGAAACGCCAGTACGCACCACTCGCGGCGAATGAGAACCGCGAGGACTACTCACTGCGCTTCGCCGCTCATTCGTTCCGGAAATGGTCACCGTTCGTGGTCGCGACGACGGCGCTGGGCGGCATCGCCTACCTCGCCGACTTCGCGATCGGCGCCAGCATCGTGCTCTCCTACGGCTTCACCTCCGGGGTGCTGGCGATCCTCGCCGCCGCCGTCGTCATCTTCACGACCGGCGTGCCCATCGCGGCCGCCTGCGCGAAGTCCGGAGTGGACATGGATCTCCTGACCCGCGGAGCCGGCTTCGGCTACTTCGGGTCGACGCTCACCTCGCTCGTCTACGCGAGCTTCACGGTCATCTTCTTCTCGCTCGAAGGCTCGATCATGGGCCAGGCCTTCGAGCTCGCCCTCGGCATCCCGCTGGCGGTCGGTTACCTGCTGGCCACGCTGATCGTCCTGCCGTTCGCGCTCTACGGCATGGGCGCGGTGGCGAAGATGCAGACCTGGACGCAGCCGCTGTGGCTGGCCGGCCTGGTGCTGCCGTTCATCGTCGTGCTGGTCCGCGAGCCGGGCCGCTTCGCCGACTTCGCGGCCTTCGGCGGCACGGACGGCGCCGGGTCCGGGTTCTCCGCGATCGGGTTCGGCTTCGGCATGGGTGTCGCCCTGTCGCTGATCGGGCAGATCGGCGAGCAGGCCGACTACCTGCGGTTCATGCCGGAGAAGACGGCGGAGAACAAGCGGGCCTGGTGGACCGCGGTGCTCGCCGCCGGGCCCGGCTGGGTGATCCTCGGGGCCGCGAAGCAGATCGGGGGCGCGCTGCTGGCGTTCCTCGCGCTCGGCGTCGTCGGCGAGACGGCCGCGCTCGAACCGATCGCGCCGTACGTCGAAGCCGTGAAGCCGGCTCTCGGGCCGGTCGCGCTGACGTTCGCCGCGCTGTTCGTCGTCGTCTCGCAGATCAAGATCAACACGACCAACGCGTACTCGGGCTCGCTGTCGTTCGCGAACTTCTTCTCCCGCGTGCTGCACAAGCACCCGGGCCGCGTCTGGTACGTGCTGGTGAACTGCGGGATCGCGCTGGCGCTGATGGAGTTCGGCGCGTTCGGGTTCCTGAACAAGATCCTGGGCTTCTACTCGAACGTCGCGATCGCCTGGATCGGCGCGGTGTGCGCGGACCTCGTGATCGCGAAGCCGCTCGGGCTCTCGCCGAAGTACATCGAGTTCAAGCGGGCCTACCTGCACAAGATCAACCCGGTCGGGTTCGGCTCGATGCTCGTCGCCTCGACGGTGTCGATCGCGGCGTACTTCGGGGCCTTCGGGCCGTTCCTGGCCGCGTTCAGCCCGCTGCTGGCGCTGGTCATCGCGATCGTGCTGGTGCCGACACTGGCGGTCGTGACGCGCGGGAAGTACTACCTGGCCCGGCCGAACACGGTCGCCGGGCCCGACCAGGACGTCGACCTGCGGGCGACGTACACCTGCTCGGTCTGCGGTGATCCGTACGAACTGCCGGACGTCGCCGACTGCGCGAAGCAGAGCGGGCCGATCTGCTCGCTGTGCTGCACGCTCGACAACAGCTGCCACGACCTGTGCCAGACGACGGGTCCGGTTTCGCTGGGCATTCCCACAGCCCGCCAGGCGTAACGTCCGTGAAGGCCCGTTACCGGCGTCCGCCGCCGGTAACGGGCCTTCACGTTGGCCGGGTTCCCCCCGGATCCCCCTCCCGGCTCGACTGTTCCACGTCGGCCGCGGCACCGCGGTTGCCCTCGATGTCCAAGATCTTTTCCGGCCGCATGATGGCCGACAGCATCATCGCGCGGAACTCCGCGCCGATCTCTTCGACCGGCAGCGGCGGGTCGTGCGCCTGCCATTCGCGCAGCAGCCCGGTGCCCGCCCCGACCAGCGCGATCGCCGTCAGCCGGTAGTCCCGCACGGGCACGACGCCGTGCTCCGCGGCGCGGTTCGCCTCGGCGGCGATGAAGTTCGCCCAGCGGTCGACCCACACCTGGTGCTGCGCCTCCAGCTCGGCGCTGACGCCGACCGCTTCGACGTAGTTGAGGCGCGGCATCCGGGGATCCACGGTGACCGTCGCGATGAAGACGTCCAGCAGCTTCGAGATGCGGGTGAGCGCGTCGGCGTCGGCGACCTTGTCGAGCTCCGCGGTGACGTGCGCGAGCGCCAGGCTGTTGATCTGGTCGTGGAGGGTGCGGAGCACGTCCTCCTTGCTCGTGAACTCCTCGTAGAAGTTCCGCGTCGACACGCCGGCCCGCGCGCACACCTCGGTGATCTTGGTGTGCCGGAAACCGGTGGAGGTGAACAGCTCGAGCCCGGCCACGAGCAGCCGTTGACGGCGATCGGCACGACGTTGCTCGGGCGCGACCCCGCCGTACGTGCGAGCCACCGGTTCTCTCCTCCTTCCGAGGGATTGCCAGATCCTACCCGGGTGAGTAAATTGTGAAAATCTTCGTTACCAGAGGACCTGCGGTCTCGGTCGTCGCGTACGACACCGAGCCTGCGCGCGCACGGTATCGAGAACGAGCGCATCCCGCTCGCGCAAACGCTTTCGCGAGGCCGGCGCCGGTACTCCCCGGCCGATCCGGCATTCGACAACTTCCGCTCGCCGGGGACGGCGCAGGGGGTCTTCCCCGGCGAGCGGCGGCACGTTCACGCGAAAGTGCCGCACCGCGGCCGGTAACGAGCCCCGGCGTGTCGACGACATCACGATGTCGATCACCTTTCGAGGGGAATCACTGTTCTTGCCGGTTGCGGTAATGATGCGCCACCAGACCCCGAGGCGGAATGGACATCCGAGATGAAGAAGGCCGGGTTCAAGCCGAACTCGCCCCACACGTACGACGAGATGTTCGAGTCGGCCACGAACTTCTGCGCCGCCGGCTCGGCGCTCGCGATCGCCGGGCTCGCACGAACGGCGCTGGACCCCGCACAAGCCGACGCGATCGCCATGCCGGCTCCCGGGAAGGACCCCGACACAGCGGCGACCGCGTACGGCGCCGCCACCTGGAAGTGGGCCTGCGGCCACCACCAGTGACCCGGCGCGCGGCGGCACCCGAAACTGTCGGCCCCCTCCGCTAGCGTGGAAATCGGGGGCTGCTCAGAACGGCGCCAGCGCCGTGACGGCGTCCGGCGCGAGCGAGGTCGTGAGGGTGCCCCCCGCGGCCAGCGGCGTGCGCGACCACCACTCACCGGAGGCCGCCGGGAGTTCCTCGCCGCCCACTTCCAGGTCGGTGGCCAGGACCCGGCGGCCCGCCAGGTGGGCCAGGCTCGCGTCCAAAGTGGAGTCGCCGATCGTCAGCGTCTGGCGCAGCACCGGCGTCACACCCCGCGTGACCTGCTGTGACGTCGTGAGCGTGCCCGGTTTCTCGTTCGCCCGGCCCAGCACCAGCACCTCGCGCGTGTGCAGGTAGGCGTCGTCCGCCAGCGACGCCCGGAACACGGCGGTGTGCCGAGCGCGGGCCGTGATGACCGTCGGCTCCGGCAGGTACTCCAGCCGGCCGCCCTCGGCCA
The DNA here is from genome assembly GCF_035982555.1 of Amycolatopsis sp. NBC_01286. Taxonomy (NCBI): domain Bacteria; kingdom Bacillati; phylum Actinomycetota; class Actinomycetes; order Pseudonocardiales; family Pseudonocardiaceae; genus Amycolatopsis; species Amycolatopsis sp. NBC_01286. The sequence goes on along the minus strand of NZ_CP108428.1, from coordinate 3,334,718 downwards.
CCGAGACGTCCACTGTGGACAATGAACCCTCGCCGTGCAGGCCGGGCAGCGCCAAGGTGGCCGCGACGCCGGAGAGCCGCAGGAACGCGCCCGGGCCGACGTGGATGGTCAGCCGGAGGTCGTCGCCGCCCAACGGGGACGTCGCCGAGTTGACCAGGTGGACCACCGCCGTCCGGCCGCCGCCGCGGCGCGGGAACAGCGTCAGCGGCGCCATCGAGCGCAGCTCGCGCAGGATCGTGCGCGAGCCGTCGAAGCACGCCGTCAGCCGGGCGTGGGCCTTCACCCGGCGCGGACCGGGAGCAGCGACCGGACCCAGTCCGCCACCGCCGGCGCGTCCGGGGTGTCCACAAGGGACTGTGTGATGACCGGCAGCTCGCCGCGCATCCGGTGCGCGTCCGACGTCATCACGTCCATGTCCGCGCCGACCAGGTGCGCGAGGTCGACCTTGTTGATCACCAGCAGATCCGCCGTCGTGACGCCGGGGCCGCCCTTGCGCGGCACCTTGTCGCCGCCCGCGACGTCGACCACGAACACCTGGCTGTCGGCCAGCCCGCGGCTGAACACCGCGGTCAGGTTGTCGCCGCCGCTCTCGATGATCACCAGGTCCAGCCCGGCGAACTTCTCCTCCAGGCGCTCGACGGCGTCGAGGTTCGCGGTGATGTCGTCGCGGATCGCCGTGTGCGGGCACGCGCCGGTCTGCACCGCCTCGATCCGCTCCGGGTCGAGAACTCCCGCGCGGCGCAGGAAATCCGCGTCCTCGGTCGTGTAGATGTCGTTGGTGACGACGGCGAGGTTCACCTCGTCGCCCAGCGCCCGGCACAGCGCCGCGGTCAGCGCCGTCTTGCCCGAGCCGACCGGCCCGCCGATGCCGATCCGGTACGCGCGCCCGGCCGTCGGCGCGGGGTCGTAGTGGTCGGGTTCGGCGGCCGTCGGGTCGAAGTTGACCTCGTGGAAATGCCCGTGACCGTGGCCTTCAGCTGGCAAAGAGACGCACCTCTTCCTGGTGATGCCGGGCGTGCGCCTCGGCGAACAGATCCAACCCGGGTGACCCGGGCGCCGGCAGCGACGCCGGGTCGTCGCCCGCGACCGCGGCCGCGGTCTCGCACACCGACCGCAGGTCGAGCCGCGCGACGACGGCGTTGACGGCGAACGGGTCCAGCCCCAGCAACCGCACCGCCGCGCTGGCCGGCCCGCTCACGGCCAGGTAGGCCACGGCCATCGCGGCGTCGTAGGGCGCACCGCCCGCGACTCCGACCAGCGCACCCAGCACGATCGGGTGGTGCGGCCGCGGGGTTTCCTTCAGCAGGGCGACGAGCACCGGTGACGGCCAGGAGATCCGCCCGGCCCGCGCGGTCCCCCGCCCCTGCGCCCGTGACGCCTCGCGCTGCGCGAGCGACGGCGTCCGCGCGTCCAGCTCGGCGTCCAGCCGGGACCAGTGTCCACTCGCGACAGATCGCGCGGCCGCGTGGGCCGACGCCGCCGCGAACACCGCCGCCAGGGAACCGGCCGTCCGCAACCGTCCGGAAAGGAATCCCGGAAGGTCCCTTTCGGACTTGATCAGCTTGCGCGCGACGGCTTCTTCGAGCCCGCCACTGTGGACGTGCCCGCCGCCGGGAAAGCGCGAGTCCGCGAGGATGAGTGCCGAAAGGTCCATCAGAACAGGAAGTATCGTTGGGCCATCGGCAGTTCGGTCACCGGCTGCGGCTCGATCAGCTCGCCGTCGACGTGCACCGCGAAGCTGTCCGGCTCGACCCGGACGTCCGGCGTGGCGTCGTTGAGCACCATGTCCGCCTTGGTCCGCGCGCGCATGTTCGAGACGGCGACCAGCGGCCGCGTGATCCGGAACGTCTCCCGCAGGTTGCTGTCGAGGGCCTCCGGTGCGACGAAGTGCAGGCTGAGCGCCGCGCCGATGTTGGCGCCGAACATCGGGCGGGCCATGACCGGCTGCGGCGTCGGGATGGACGCGTTCGCGTCGCCCATCGCCGCCCACGCCGGGAACCCGCCCTTCAACACCACGTGCGGCCGGACGCCGAAGAACTTCGGTTCCCACAGCACCAGGTCGGCGAGCTTGCCGACCTCGACCGAGCCGATCTCGGTCTCCATGCCGTGCGCGATGGCCGGGTTGATCGTGTACTTGGCGACGTAACGACGGGCGCGCAGGTTGTCGGCCGCGCCGTCGCCGGGCAGCGCGCCGCGACGGCGTTTCATCACGTGCGCGGTCTGCCAGGTCCGGATGATCACCTCGCCGATCCGGCCCATCGCCTGCGAGTCCGAGCTCATCATCGAGATGGCGCCCAGGTCGTGCAGGACGTCCTCGGCCGCGATGGTCGTCGGCCGGATCCGGCTCTCGGCGAACGCGAGGTCCTCGGGCACCGACGGGTTGAGGTGGTGGCAGACGACCAGCATGTCGAGGTGCTCGTCGAGGGTGTTCGCGGTGTGCGGCCGGGTCGGGTTGGTCGACGACGGCAGCACGTTCGGCAGCGAGACAACCTGGATGATGTCCGGCGCGTGCCCGCCGCCGGCGCCTTCGGTGTGGTACGCGTTGATCGAGCGCCCACCGATGGCGTCCACAGTGGACTCCAGGAAGCCGGCCTCGTTCAACGTGTCCGTGTGGATGGCCACCTGGACACCGGACTCGTCGGCCACGGTGAGGCAGGCGTCGATCGCCGCGGGCGTCGTGCCCCAGTCCTCGTGCAGCTTGAACCCGCCCGCGCCGGCGGCCAGCTGTTCGCGCAGCGCCTCGTGCCGGACGGTGTTCCCTTTGCCCAGCAACAGGACGTTGACCGGGTAACCGTCCATAGCGGACAGCATCCGGCCGAGGTTCCACGCGCCGGGCGTCACGGTGGTGGCCTTCGTGCCCTCGTTCGGCCCGGTGCCGCCACCGACCAAAGTGGTCAGTCCGGCGGCCAGCGCGGTGTCGACGAGCTGCGGGCAGATGAAGTGGACGTGGCAGTCGATGCCGCCCGCGGTGAGGATCTTCCCGTTGCCGGACAGCACTTCCGTCGACGGGCCGATCACCAGCGCCGGATCGACGCCGTCCATCGTGTCCGGGTTGCCCGCCTTGCCGATCCCGACGATCCGGCCGTCGCGGACGCCGACGTCCGCCTTGATGATGCCCCAGTGGTCGAGGATGACGGCGCCGGTGATGATCAGGTCCGGCGCGCCCTCGGCGCGCGTCGCCGTCCCCTGGCCCATCGACTCGCGGATCACCTTGCCGCCGCCGAAGAGGACCTCGTCGCCGGAACCGCCGGGGCCCATCGAGCGGTCTTCGGTGACCTCGATCAGGAGGTCGGTGTCGGCGAGCCGGATCCGGTCGCCGGTGGTCGGGCCGAACAGTTCCGCGTAACGCTCACGGTCGATCTGCGGCATTCAGAACTCCCCCGAGAATTCGGACCGCAGCCCCGGAACCCGGCGCGCGCCGGCGAGCGGAACGAGATCGACTTCGCGTTCGACGCCCGGTTCGAACCGCACCGACGTGCCGGCCGGGACGTCGAGCCGGTGCCCGCGGGCGGCGTCACGGTCGAACTCGAGGCCCGGGTTCACGGCCGCGAAGTGGTAGTGCGAGCCGACCTGCACGGGCCGGTCGCCGAGGTTGCGCACGAGCAGCCGGACGCGCAGGCGGCCCGGGTTCAGCTCCACCGGCTCGTCGCCGGGGATGATCTCGCCTGGACGCATCCGGCTCCTCTCACGTGGGGGTCGTGAGTGCGTAACAGTGTTAGAACACTGTTACGCACTCACGACCGGCGGGCGGTCAGACGATCGGGTCGTGCACGGTGACGAGCTTGGTGCCATCCGGGAAAGTGGCCTCGACCTGCACGGAGTCGACCATCTCCGGCACGCCGTCGAGGACCTGGGCCCGGCCGAGCACGGTCCGGCCGCTGGCGACCAGCTCGCTGACCGTGCGGCCGTCGCGGGCGCCTTCGAGGACGTGGTCGGTGATCAGCGCGACCGACTCCGGGTAGTTGAGCCGGACCCCGCGGTCCAGCCGCTTCCGCGCGACGTCCGCCGCCACGTGGATCAGCAGCTTGTCGCGCTCCTGGGGGCTGAGGTGCATCAGTCAGGTCTATCACCCGGACCACAGCCGCGCCCGGTTCGGAAACACAGGATTTACCTGGGGTTCGTCACAGTCCGTGGCGAAAAATTCTCCTGCCGGACGGCCTGGGTGACTGAATCGTTCTCGTAATCGTGACCGAAACCACCACATCTTTCGATTGCCCCCCGGCGATCGAGGGAGCAAGGTCTATCCATCCGTGCGATGGTGCGCGCTTTCCGTGCGTATCCCGTCAGCGCGACCAGCCGGGGAAGAAAGCGCACCGAAAGGTTTCGCGAAACAGTGACTACCTCCACGATCAGCAAGCCACAGCCGTCCGGCCAACCCGACGACGGCTTCCGACCGGGTCTGGAAGGCGTCGTCGCCTTCCACACCGAGATCGCCGAACCCGACCGGGACGGCGGTGCCCTGCGTTACCGCGGCGTCGACATCGAAGACCTCGCCGGGAAGGTGACCTTCGGCGACGTGTGGGGCCTTCTCGTGGACGGCCGGTTCGGCCACGGCCTCCCGCCCGCCGAGCCGTTCCCGCTGCCGGTGCACACCGGCGACGTCCGAGTGGACGTCCAGGCCGCGCTGGCCATGCTCGCCCCGATCTGGGGCTACCGCCCGCTGCTCGACATCACCGACGAAGAGGCCCGTGAGCAGCTGGCCCGCGCCTCGGTGATGGCGCTGTCCTACGTCGCGCAGTCGGCCCGCGGCATCGGCCAGCCGGCCGTCCCGCAGACCCGCGTCGACGAGGCCCACTCGATCACCGAACGCTTCCTGATCCGCTGGCGCGGCGAGCCGGACCCGGCCCACGTCAAGGCCCTCGACGCCTACTGGGTGTCGGCCGCCGAGCACGGCCTCAACGCGTCCACCTTCACCGCCCGCGTCATCGCCTCCACCGGCGCCGACGTCGCGGCGGCCATGTCCGGCGCGATCGGCGCGATGTCCGGCCCGCTGCACGGCGGCGCCCCGGCCCGCGTGCTGCCGATGATCGAAGAGGTCGAACGCACCGGTGACGCCGCCGGCCTGGTCAAGGGCATCCTCGACCGCAAGGAACGGCTGATGGGCTTCGGCCACCGCGTCTACCGCGCGGAGGACCCGCGGGCCCGCGTGCTGCGGCGCACCTGCCAGGAGCTGGGCGCCGAGCGCTACGAGGTCGCCGCGGCGCTGGAGCAGGCCGCGCTGAAGGAGCTGCGCGAGCGCCGTCCGGATCACCCGATCGAGACGAACGTCGAGTTCTGGGCCGCCGTGATCCTGGACTTCGCGCAGGTCCCGCCGCACATGATGCCGTCGATGTTCAGCTCGGCGCGCACCGCCGGCTGGGCCGCGCACATCCTGGAGCAGAAGCGGACCGGCCGCCTGGTGCGGCCGTCGGCCAAGTACATCGGCCCGGCGCCGCGCACCCCGCAGGACGTCGAAGGCTGGGACCTGGTCACCCAGCGCTGACCGCCGTTGTCCGTGAAGGACTCCTTACCGGCTCTTATGGCCGGTAAGGAGTCCTTCACGGCTTTGCGGTGACCTCGTGGGCGGCGGTGGCGGCGAGCATCGCGGTGAGCTGGTCGACGAGCCAGGCGTCCAGGGATTCTCGGGGCACGGTGCGTTCTTGGAGCCAGCTCAGCAGGGCGCCTTCGACGACCGCCGTCCAGCAGCGCAGGGTCAGCAGCACCAGGGGCGACGGGTCCGTGACGCCGAGCGCGTCGAGGATCAGGGCGACCGCGCGGTTGCGGACCGCGTCGACGGCCGCGTTCGTCTCCGACGTCGCGATCACGGATCCACTGCGCAGCAACGCGATGTAGCCTGCGCGGTAGTTGTCCGCGACGTCGATCAGGCCGCGGACGGCCGCGCGCAGCCGCGCCTCCGGCGGGCCCTCCTCGAGCCCGGCGAGGCCGTCGATCAGCCCGTCGGTGACCGTGCGCAGCGCCTCCACCTGCAGCTCGCGCAGGTTGGGGAAGTACCGGTAGAACAGCGGCCGCGACACCTCGGCCGCCGCGACGATGTCGTCCACCGTGACCAGTTCCGGCGGCCGCGACCCGAACAGGTCGAGCGCGGCGCGGATCAGGTCGTCGCGGCGCGCCTGCGGCGACATCCGCCGCGGCCGGCGTTCGGTCAAGGGGTGACGTCCAGTTTCGCCGCCGCTCGCAGCAGCCCCGGCGTCAGTCGCGAAAGGACCAGCGCGACCTTCGACTCCGGAGTGGACGGTGCGATGGCGGTGTCCTTTTCCACCGCCCGCAGGATGTCCTTCGCCACGCCTTCCGGGCCGAACCCGCGCCGCGCGTACAGTTTCGAGCTTTCCTTCTGCCGCCGCTGCTGCTCCTCGTCGGACACTCCGACGAACCGCGTGGTGCTGGTGATGTTCGTCTTGACGATGCCCGGGCAGACGGCCGTGACGCCGATGTGGTGCTCGGCCAGCTCGGCGCGCAGGCAGACGCTGAGCGTCAGCACGGCGGATTTCGTGGTGGCGTAAGCGGAAAGTATCTTCGACGGCAGGTAGGCCGCGGCGGACGCCAGGTTGACGATCTGCCCGCCCTCGGCGCGTTCGGCGAGCATCGGCGCGAACGCGCGGCAGCCGTGGATGACACCCCAGAGGTTGACGTCGATGACGCGTTCCCAGTCCTCGACGGACGTGTCGAGGAACGGCCCGGACATACCGATCCCGGCGTTGTTGACCACGATGTCCGGCACGCCGTGCTCGGCCTTGACCTGCTCCGCGAACCGGTGCACCGCGGGGCCGTCACTGGAGTCCACTGTGTACTCGGCCGCGTCGACCCCTCTGTCCTGCAGGAGTTTCACGGTCTCCGCGGCGGCGTTCGGATCGATGTCGGTGATGACGACGTCGGCACCCTCGTCGGCGAAGGCGAGCGCGGTCGCGCGGCCGATACCGCTGCCCGCGCCGGTGACGACGACCAGCTGGTGGGCGAACCTGCCTGGTTTCGGCCCGACTTTCGCCTTGCGGAGCGCGCGGCTCTCGGCGCCGTTTTCGGTGTACTCGATCAGCTCGGCGGCCGCGTCGGCGATGACCTTCGGCTTGGCGCGGGTCACCCAGTGCGTTCCGACGATCCGGCGAACCCGCAGGTCAGGCACCCATTCGGCGATCTCGGTCTGCAACGGCGTCGTGACGAAGGCGTCGCCGGTCGGGGCCAGCACCTGCACCGGGACGTCGGCGTTGCGGGGGGTCGGGCGGCTCAGCCGGGTGAACATGTTCGCGCGGTACAGCTCGAGGCCGTTGACGCCGTCCTTCGTGCTCGGCTTGGCGGCGCCGGGGTCCATCCGGGCGATCTGCGCGGGCATGATGCCGGTGCGCCAGAGCAGGGGCGGGAGGAACGGGAGCTGGAACGCGAGGATGTACCAGGAGTGCAGGAACTGGGCGAGCGCGTTCTTGATCCTTTTCGGCGACGGGCGGGTCAGCTGCGCGCGAAACCAGGCGCCGGCGTGGTCGAGGCTCGGCCCGGAGACCGAGGTGAAGGACGCGACGCGCCCGCGCAGTCCGTCGCCGGTGACGGCGTGCCAGGTCTGGATGGAGCCCCAGTCGTGGGCGAGGAGGTGCACCTTGCCGCTCGGCTGGACCTCGTCGACGACGGCTTTGAGGTCATCGGCCAGCTGGTCCAGCCGGTAGGACGAGCGTCCCGACGGCTTGTCGGACCGCCCGGCACCCCGCACGTCGTAGGTGACGACGCGGTGTCTGCCGCGCAGCTCGGCTTTGACGGGATCCCACATCGAGCTGTTGTCGGGATAGCCGTGCACGAGCACGACCGTCGGCCCGTCATCACGGCCGTCGATGTCGACCGAGAGGCGGACACCGTCGCTGGCGGTCACCCACTTGTGAGGCATTCCGTCATGTTAGACAACTTGTCAACAAGCGCGCGACTGATCATTCACCCTTGCGGGGGCTACCGGATGGGCGCCGTTCGTGCATTTCCCTTGTATGACAGCGTTTTTGTGGTTCCACGGGAAACTTGCACGATCTCGCAAGCCGCCGCGCCGACGACGCGGCCCACGGATCGGTGATGCGGCGGACGCGCCGGTCGGGCCGGAGGCGGTGCTGAGGCGGCGCGCTGGGGTCTCGTTCGCTGCGGGAGGGGGCACGAAAGGGCCACTCGCGCCCCGGCGACACCAACGGGCCACTCGCGCCGAGTCGGGCACGAATGGACCGCTCGTGCCCGGCGAGGCGCGAACGGACCGTTCGCACCAGGACTGGAGCAGCACCAACGGGCCACTCGCGCCCAACGCGACACCAACGGGCCACTCGCGCCGGAGCCGGAGGGCACGAAAGGGCCACTCGTGCCCAACACGACACCAACGGGCCACTCGCGCTGGACTGGAGCACGAAAGCCACTCGCGCGCAGCGCGGCACAAACGGGCCACTCGCGCCGGGGCTGGAGCGACACCAAAGGGCCGCTCGCGTCCAACGCGACACCAACGGCCATTCGCGCCGAGTCGGACGCGAACGGACCACTTGTGCCCGGCGAGGCGCGAACGGCCCGCTCGCACCAGGACTGGAGCGGCACGAAAGGGCCATCCCCACCGGTTGAAGCGCGAACGGCCCACCGGCACCACACCTCGGCCCAGGTGCAGCCCAAGCCCAGGTCAGAGAGCCAAGACCCGCCCCAGCCGACGACTCTGTCCACCGATCGGTGGACAGCCGGATTCAGTCGCGCGTTGGGCGGAATCCACACGCATGAAGACCAAGCTGGACCCATGACCACAGCAGTGAGCGTGCGCGGCCTGCGCAAGCAGTACCCCGGTCACCTCGCGGTGGCCGGGCTGGATCTGGACATCGCCCAAGGTGAGGTTTTCTCCCTGCTCGGGCCCAACGGTGCCGGGAAGACCACCACCGTCGAGATCCTCGAAGGTCACCGGCAGCGGACCGGTGGCGAGGTGACCGTGCTCGGTGAAGACCCCGGCAAGGCCGGGCGGGAATGGCGCTCCAAGATCGGCATCGTGCTGCAGACCGCGAACGATGCCGCCGAGCTGAGTGTTGCCGAGACCGTCCGCCACTTCGCGAAGTACTACCCGAACCCGCGCGATCCGGACGAGGTGATCGAGAAGGTCGGGCTCACCGAGAAGGCCAAGTCGCGGGTCAAGGCGCTCTCCGGCGGGCAACGGCGGCGCGTCGACGTCGCGCTCGGGATCGTCGGGCGGCCCGAACTCCTCTTCCTCGACGAGCCCACCACCGGGTTCGACCCCGAAGCTCGGCGGCAGTTCTGGGCGCTGATCAGCGATCTCGCCGGCGAGGGCACCACGATCCTGCTCACCACCCACTACCTCGACGAGGCCGAGGCGCTCGCCGATCGCGTCGCGGTGATCGCGCGTGGGGAGATCGTCGCCCAGGACACGCCGCAGAACCTCGGCGGCCGGGCGAGCGCCGAGGCCACCGTGCGGTGGACCGACGAACGCGGCGAGCACACCGAGCGCACGGCGTACCCGACCAAGCTCGTCAACCAGCTCTCCGCGGGCGGCCGCGAACTGGGGAACCTCACCGTGACCAGGCCCAGCCTGGAGGACATCTACCTGGACCTGATCGGAGACAAGGCATGACCACCGCGGCAGCCACCCGAACCCTCCCCGGCCCGCTCGCGCTGGGCCTGGCCCGCGGCGGCACCGAGCTGCGGCAGTTCTTCCGGCACAAGGAACAGGTGGTCTTCACCTTCTCCCTGCCCGCGGTGCTGATGATCCTGCTCGGCTCCATCCTGGACGGCCCGACCGCGCTGGCCGGCGTCACGTCGGGGCAGCTGCTCGCCGCCGGGATGATCGGGTCCGGCATCGTCTCGACGTCGTTCAACAGCATCGCCACCGGCGTCTCCGCCGACCGCGAGACCGGCGCGCTCAAGCGGCTGCGCGGCACGCCGATGCCCTCGGCGTCCTACTTCATCGGCAAGATGGTGCTGGTCGCGGTGTCCAGCCTGGCCCAGACCGTGCTGATGGTCGCCGTCAGCACCCTCCTTTTCGGGCTGAAGCTGCCGGCCGATCCGGCGAAGTGGCTGACGCTGCTGTGGGTGTTCGTGCTCGGCATCGTGTCCTGCACGCTGCTCGGGATCGCGCTCAGCTCGCTCGCGAAGTCGACCACCGGCGCGGTGGCCGTGGTGCAGATGCTGTACCTGGTGCTGCAGTTCATCTCCGGCGTGTTCGTCACGCCGATCACGAACCTGCCGAAGATCATGGTGGACATCGCGTCGTTCTTCCCGCTCAAATGGATCTGCCAGGGCTTCCGGTCGGTGTTCCTGCCGGACGGCGCGGTGGGAATGGAGATGGCCGGCTCATGGGAACTGCCTCGGGTGGCGCTGGTGCTGGGGATCTGGTGCGTGGCGGGCCTGGTGCTGGCGCGGCTGAGCTTCCGGTGGACCGACGGGAAGTGAACGACGCCTGGGACCGGTTCAACTGGCTCTGGGAGATCCTCTTCGCGGTCACCTACGTCGCCACGACGGTCCTGGTGCTGCTGGACGAGACCGACCCGGTCCGCGGCACCGTCGCCGTCGGGGCGCTCACCGCGCTCGCGCTGACGTACCTGCTCTGGGGCCGCGGGATCGTCCGGAACGACGAGCACGCGCGGCAGCGGTGGGTGTTCGCGGTCGTGGTCTTGGCCCTGGTCGCAACCGCGGTGCTCGCCAACACGACGGCCAGCTTCGTCCTGTTCATGGCGTGCCCGCTGCTGTTCATGACGCTCGAGTTCCGGCCGGCCGCGGTGCTCACCACGGCGGCGATCCTGCTGAGCCCCGCGTCGGCGATCGCCGACAACGGGCTGCAGGGCCCGGAGCTGCACATCCTGCTGCCGATGACCGCGATCCTCATCGTGTTCGGGGTGCTGGCCGGCAAGTTCATCCTGCACGTCATCGAGGAGAGCCGGGCGCGGGCCGACCTGATCGCCAAGCTCGAAGAGAGCCAGGCGGAAGTCGTGCGGCTGTCCCGGGCGGCGGCGACGGCGGCCGAGCGCGAGCGGCTGGCCCGGGAGATCCACGACACCCTCGCGCAGGGCTTCACCAGCATCGTCACCCTCGCCCAGGCCATCGAGTCCGAAGTGGACGCCGACCCGGCGGCGGCGCGGCGGCACGCCGAGCTGGCCGCCCGCACGGCGCGGGAGAACCTCGCCGAAGCCCGCACGATGGTCGCCGCGCTCGCGCCGGACGACCTGACGTCGGGCTCGCTGGTCGACGCCGTTCGCCGGCTGACCGACCGGCTCGGCGACGAGACCGGGCTGGCCGTCCGGTACGAAGTGGACAGTGACCTGCCCGCGCTGGCCATGGCCGCGGAGGTGGTCCTGCTGCGCGGGGCGCAGGAGGCGCTGAACAACGTCCGGCGGCACGCGACGGCGGCCGCGGTGCTCGTCCGGCTGTCCCTTGTGGACGACGCCGTCCGGCTGGACGTCCGGGACGACGGCGCCGGCTTCGACCCGGACCGCGCCGCCGGGTTCGGGTTGCGGGGCATGCGGTCCCGCGCGGAACAGGTGGGTGGCACGCTGAGCGTCCGCAGTGGCGCCGACGGCACCGAACTGACCCTGGAGGTCCCCGCGTGATCCGCATCATGCTCGTCGACGACCACCCCGTCGTCCGGGAAGGGCTGCGCGGCATGCTCGAAGCCGAGCCGGACCTGACGGTCGTCGGCGAGGCGGGCTCCGGTGACGAGGCGGTCGCGCTCGACCGCGTCGCGCGGCCGGACGTCGTGCTGATGGACCTGCGGATGCCCGGGCTGGACGGCGTCGGCGCGACCAAGCGGATCCTGCGCGAGCAGCCCGGCCGCCGGATCGTCGTGCTGACGACGTACGAGACGGACGCGGACATCCTGCGCGCGGTCGAGGCCGGCGCGTCCGGTTACCTGCTGAAGGACGCGTCCCGCACGGAGCTGGCGAACGCGATCCGCGCGGCGTCGCGCGGCGAGACGGTGCTGGCGCCGTCGGTGGCGGGCAAGCTGGTCAACCGGGTCCGCAACCCGGGGCCCCAGTCGCTCTCGGCGCGCGAGGTGGAGGTGCTGCGCCTGGTCGCGAAGGGCGGCACGAACGCCGACATCGGCCGCGCGCTCCACATCAGCGAGGCGACGGTGAAGACGCACCTGCTGCGGACGTTCGGCAAGCTCGGCGTCTCGGACCGGACGGCCGCGGTGACCACGGCGATGGCCCGGAACCTGCTCACCTGAGCGGCGCGCGGCAGAATGCCAGCATGCTTGAGTCGACCGAACACGCACTGCTCCGCCGGATCGCCCACGAGCAGGCGGCCTGCCGGGCTCCGTCGCTGGTCGCCGCCGTGGTGCGCGACGGGGAGATCGTCTGGTCCGGCGGGCGTGGGCGCGTCGGGGACGCGGTCCCCGGCACCGACACCCAGTACCGGCTGGGCTCGATCACCAAGACCCTCGTCGCCACCGCCGTCATGCGGCTGCGCGACGAGGGCCTGCTGGACCTCAACGACCCCCTCGAAAACCACGTCCCGGGCACGCCGTTCGGCGCCGCGACCGTGGCCCAGCTGCTCTCCCACACCTCCGGCCTGACGTCCGAGTCGCCCGGCCTGTGGTGGGAACGCACCCCCGGCGCCGACTGGGACGCACTCGTCGGCAGCCTCGCCGAGGGCGCCACCAAGCACCGCCCGGGCGCGAAGTTCCACTACTCGAACGTCGGGTACGGCGTGCTCGGCGAGCTCATCTCGCGCCACCGCGGCAAGGACTGGCTGTCCGTGCTCGACGAGGAGATCCTCGGTCCGCTCGGGATGACCCGCACGACCCCGCACCCGGTCGGCGCGCACGCCGACGGCTTCGCCGTGCACCCCTTCGCCGACGTCCTGCTGCCCGAGCCGCACCCGGACGCCGGCGCGATGGCCCCGGCCGGGCAGCTGTGGTCGACGGTCACCGACCTCGGCCGCTGGACGGCGTTCCTCGGCGGTGACGACGGCGGTGTGCTCAGCCCGGACACCCTCGAGCAGATGCGCACGATGGTCACCGTCGACGACTCCGACGTCTGGACGACCGGCTTCGGGCTGGGCCTGATGCTCGTGCGCTACCGCGGCCGCCGGCTGGCCGGGCACACCGGCTCGATGCCCGGCTTCCTCGCCGTCACGCTGGTCGACCCGGCCACCCGGACCGGCGCGCTGGCGCTCACGAACTCGACGTCCGGCGTCGGCATCACCCAGCTCGCGCTGGACCTGATCACCACGACCGAAGAGCTGGAACCGCACCTGCCCGCGGAGTGGCAGCCGTCCACTGTGGACCCGGCGCTGCTGGCGCTGACCGGGCTCTGGCACTGGGGCCCGACGCCGTACCACCTGCGGATCCAGGGTGACGCGCTCCTGCTGGCCCCGGTCGAGGGGGCCGGGCGCGGCTCGCGCTTCCGGCCGACCGGCGACGACACGTACGTCGGCCTCGACGGTTACTACTCCGGCGAGACGCTGAAGGTGGGCCGGGACGGCGAAGGCGTCGCGACCCACCTCGACCTCGCGACGTTCGTCTTCACGCGCACGCCGTACGACCCGGCCGCGCCGGTGCCGGGCGGCGTCGACGGCTGGCGCTGACCAGAGGCCCCGCTCACACCCCCAGCCGAGTGAGCGGGGCCTTCAGGCCAGCGCGACCGTCCCCGCGGAAAACGCGACGGCGGCCGCGAACCGGGTGGCGATGCGCTTGCCCTCGCCCCAGTCGAACAGGCCGAACTTCAGGTTGGTCAGGACGGTGAGCGTCGACCCGCCCGCGGCCGGCGTGACCGTCGCGGTGACCTCCTGACCCCAGCTGAAGAGGGTCATCCCGGTGCGGAAGGACACGAAACCGCGCTGGCCCTCGTAGTACGGGCCCTGGCCGCCGACGGCGGCGACGCCGGCGGGGAGTGCGTTCCACAGCACCTCGGGCGGCGCGGGGAAGCTGTGCTGCACAGTCGTCATGACGCGGCAAGGTAGCCCCGGTCAGGGCGTCCGGTAACCGTGTTTTTACGGTCACGGCAGCGCGTCCCACTGCCCGGAACAGCGCCGATTCCACATTCCGGACACTTCAGCACCGCTTCGACCTGCTCTGTCCCGACCTGAGAGACTGGCCACATGACCGACGCTGAGTTGACCATCCCCGCAGATCTCAAGCCGGCCGACGGCCGCTTCGGCTGCGGACCGTCGAAGGTCCGCGCCGAGCAGCTGAGCGCCCTGGCGGAGTCCGGTTCCACCTACCTCGGTACGTCACACCGGCAGAAGCCGGTCAAGTCGCTCGTCGGGCGCGTCCGGGCCGGGCTGTCCGAGCTGTTCTCGCTCCCCGAGGGCTACGAGGTGATCCTCGGCAACGGCGGCACCACGGCGTTCTGGGACGCGGCCGCGTTCGGCCTGGTGCGCGAGCGCTCGCAGCACTTCACCTACGGCGAGTTCTCCTCGAAGTTCGCCTCCGTCACCAAGGGCGCGCCGTTCCTGGCCGACCCGATCGTCGTCAAGGCCGAAGCGGGCAGCGCGCCCGAGATCGCCTACGAGGCCGGGGCCGACCTGGTCGGCTGGGCGCACAACGAGACGTCGACCGGTGTCGCCGTCCCGGTTCGCCGTCCCGAAGGTTCCGACGGCGCGCTGGTCGCGATCGACGCCACCTCCGGCGCCGGCGGCCTGCCCGTCAAGGCCGAGGACTTCGACGTCTACTACTTCGCGCCGCAGAAGTCGTTCGCCGCGGACGGCGGCCTGTGGATCGCGCTGGCCTCGCCCGCCGCGGTCGAGCGGATCGGCGAGATCGACGGCGGCGACCGCTGGATCCCGGAGTTCCTGTCGCTGACCACCGCGCTGGACAACTCCCGCAAGGACCAGACGTACAACACCCCGGCCGTGGCCACGCTCTTCCTGCTCGCCGAGCAGATCGAGTGGATGAACGGCCAGGGCGGCCTGGAGTGGACGACCGCGCGCACGAAGGACTCGTCGTCGCGGCTCTACGAGTGGGCCGAGAAGACCAGCTACACGACGCCGTTCGTGAAGGACCCGGACCTGCGCTCGCAGGTCGTCGGCACGGTGGACTTCGCCGACGAGGTCGACGCCGCCGCGGTGGCGAAGGTGCTGCGCGCCAACGGGATCGTCGACACCGAGCCGTACCGCAAGCTGGGCCGCAACCAGCTGCGCGTCGGCCTGTTCCCGGCCATCGACCCGGACGACATCACGAAGCTCACCCAAAGCATCGAATACGTCGTCGAGCGCCTGGGCAGCTGACCTAGACGTCCGTGAAGGCCTCCTTACCGGCTCTTACGGCCGGTAAGGAGGCCTTCACGGCTTTCAGGCGAGGTGCGGCGAAAGCCGCGAGGACCAGCAGGGCGAGGCCGAAGAGTTCGTACGACTCCGTCGCCAGCCACCAGCCCACCGAGGGGGCCGGGCGCGGGGCGAACCACATCGGCCCCCAGATGAACAGCGCCAGGCCGGCCACGACGACCGCGCCGGCCCACCACGTCACCACGCGGTCGGTGCGCCAGGACCGGACGCCGTAGTACCCGGCCAGTACCAGGATCGGCACGCACCACGTCCAGTGGTGCGTCCACGAGATCGGCGACACCAGCAGCCCGCCCAGCGCGCACGCGGTCAGCCCGAGCACCGGCTCGGCCGCCCGGACGATCACCACCGCGACCACCGCCATCACGGCGAGCGCGGCCAGCAGCCACACGACGTTCCCCGCGGTTTCCGGCAGGCCGAGCCGCGTCACCAGGCCCTTCAACGACTGGTTGCCGACGTAGTCGACGCCGCCGATGCGGCCCGCGTCGAAGACGAGCTTCGTCCAGTACGTGAAGGACGCCGATGGCCGGACCAGCCACAGCAGCGCGCCCGCCGCCACGAACCCGGCGACCACCCGCGCGGCCGACTTGAAGTCGCGGCGGAACAGGAAGTAGACGACGAACACCGCCGGCGTCAGCTTGATCGCCGCGGCCACGCCGATCAGCAGGCCCTTCGTCCGCCCGCGCTTGCCGGGCAGCAGGACGTCGAGCACCACCAGGACCATGAGCAGCGCGTTGATCTGCCCGAAGCCCAGCGTCGAGCGCACCGGCTCGAGCAGCGCGCCGGCCAGCTGCGCCACGATCGCGACGAGCGCCGCCACCGCGCGGCCGTGGACCTTCGAGGCGTCGGTCAGCGAGCCGTTGAGCGTCGCGACGTAGAGGTAGGCGACGACGCCGGTCGCGAGGATCGAGGCGATGCTGACGAGCTTCATCGTCGCCGCGAACGGCAGCAGCGTGCCCGGCAGGAACACCGCCGCCGCGAACGGCGTGTAGGTGAACGGCAGCAGGATCTGGTGCGTCGTCGGCACCCAGGCGTCGTACGGCGAGCCCTGCTGGGCCAGCGCCTTCGCGCCGCCCAGGTAGACCTCCAGGTCGAGGCCGTCGAACCGCTTCAGCACGAGTACCAGCACCACGGCGGCGACTTCGAGCACGACGAGCGCCCCCGCCAGCTTCCGCCCGGACCACTGTGACACGCATCCCCCTCGAGCCGGTCTCCGACCGGCCGAGATTACCGGGCGCTCAGCAGCAGCCACGCACCGGCAAGCCCACTGACCTGCTGTTCGCGCTCGCCAGCGGCTGCTTCGCCGCCGTCTCGGCGTCCGCCAGCATCCGGGTCAGGCGCGCCCGGTCGAGCACGCGGCCCGCGGTGACGACGGTGTCGATCCGGCGGACCGCGCGGATGTCGGTGAGCGGGTTCGCGTCGAGCAGCACCACGTCGGCGACCTTGCCGGGGGTGATCGTGCCCGCGGTGGCCGACCGGCCGAGGAACCGCGCGGCGTCGCGCGTCACCGTCTGCAGCGCCTGCCGCGGCGACAGCCCGGCCTGGACCAGGTAGCCGAGCTCGTCGTGCAGGCTGAAGCCCGGGAAGACGTACGGGTTCAGGCAGTCGGTGCCGCCGAGGACCCCCAGCCCGGCCCGGTGCGCGGCGCCGACGAGGCGCAGCTGCGCCTCGAAGTACGCGTTCTGCTGGTCGATCTGCTCGGCCGTGGCCGGCGTGAACATCGGGAGCCGGTCGGCCCAGTAGTCGACGATGTCCTGCGAGACGTACTTGAGCCGCGGGTCGTGCGCGTAGGTTTCGGTCGGGCTCGACATCACGCGGTTGACGGTGAACGTCGGGCTCACCCAGTTGTCCAGCGCCTTGAGCTGGGCGAAGTGGCGCTCCGCGGTGGCCGGGTCGTAGGTCTGGGCCGCCTGCCGGTCGAGGTCGCGGGCGAGGTTGAAGAAGTCGCGCTTCGCGTCCGGGTCGAACGGCGTCGCGTCGAGGCGGGCCAGGAACTCGTCCCGGCGCCGGGACGTGGCGATGGACAGGCCGAAGAGGTGCTCGAAGGTGCGCTGCCCGGCCCTCGCGGCCTCGACCTGGCGCAGCCGGTACGGCCAGTGCCCGGCGAACGGCAGGCCGACGCGGCGGCACTCGTCGGCGATCGCCAGGAACACGTCCTTCGGCAGGTAGAAGTAGACCTTGACGAAGTCGGAGCCCTGCTCGACGGCGGTCCGGACGGCCGCACGCCCCTCTTCGGGGGTCGCCACCTGCGTGATCGGCGGGCCGAGCAGGCTGACCGGGCCGTCGAGGATCGAGCTGGCGAGCACGACCCGGGGGCCGAGCAGCTCGCCGCGCACGATCTTGTCGCGGGTGGCGCGGTTCTCGTCGTAGCCCTGCATCTCGCGGATGCCGGTGACGCCGTTGGCCAGGAACAGCGGCGGCCACAGCTTTTCGTAGTCGATGCCGTGGGCGTGCATGTCCCAGAGGCCGGGGATCAGGTACCGGCCGCGGCCGTCGACGATCCGGGCGCCCGCGTGGTGCGGCAGCTCGGCCGCCGGGCCGACCCAGGCGATCCGGTCACCGACCAGCACGACCGCGGAGTTCGGCCGGGCCGGGGCGTCGGTGCCGTCGACGACGGTGGCGCCGAGCACGACGACGACGTCCGTGCCGGCCGCGGCGGCTTCCTGGGCGAAGAGCGCGGGCGCGACACCCGCGGCGGCGAGGCCCGCGCCGGCCGTCGCCAGCCAGCGGAGGA
Source organism: Amycolatopsis sp. NBC_01286 (assembly GCF_035982555.1). NCBI lineage: Bacteria > Bacillati > Actinomycetota > Actinomycetes > Pseudonocardiales > Pseudonocardiaceae > Amycolatopsis > Amycolatopsis sp. NBC_01286. The sequence goes on along the minus strand of NZ_CP108428.1, from coordinate 3,316,768 downwards.
AATCACGTCTGTTCGCCTCGACGCGCACCACGGCAGCCGCCCTTTCGATCAACGGATTTGATCGATATTCAACGCCGCGAGCCACGGTCGGGGAATCTTCCACCTTGCTCAATTCCGGTGTAGGGCACACGCGAAGGTGCGGCCGAAGCGCCACTTTCGTACCAAAAGTGATCCGAAGACACTTTTGGTACGAAAGTGACGGCTCAGGCGAGCGCCCGCGTCGGGGCGAGCCGCGCCGCGCGGACCGCCGGGTACGCCCCGGCGACCGCTCCGACCAGTGCCGCGACGCCGACGCCGCCGGCCAGCGCGCCGACCGGCAGCACGGCCGGCCAGCCCTGGCTCAGCGCGTAGCCCGCGGTCACCAGCACCCCGGTCACGACGCCGGCCAGCCCGCCGAGCCCGGACAGCAGCACCGATTCGGCCAGGAACTGCCCGCGCACCTGGCGTTTCGTGGCCCCGAGCGCGCGGCGCAGGCCGATCTCGCGCCGCCGTTCCAGCACCGAGATGACCATCGTGTTCGCCACCCCGACGCCGCCGACGAGCAGCGCGACCCCGCCGAGGCCGAGGAACAGCGCGCTGTAGGTGTTGTCGGTGAGCTTCTGCGCGGCGAGCGCGTCCGACGGGCGGCGGACCTCGACCTCGTTGGGCGCCTGCGGGTTCAGCGTCGCGCCCAGCACCGACCGCACACCGTCCACTTCGGACTCGTTCGCGCGGACGTACACCGTGGACGGGTGGCCGTCGAAGCCGAGGAGCCGCTCCGCGACGTCCCAGCCGACCAACGCCGAGCGTTCGATCTCCGGCGCCAGCGGCATCGGCCCGAGGATCCCGACGACGGTGAACCACTGCGAGCCGATCAGCACCTGCGGCGGCCGTGCCGGGTCGACGTGGTCGATGCCGAGCCGCGCGGCGGCCTGCGCACCGAGCACCGTCACCGGGTAGTTCCGGTTGCCCGGGGCCAGGAACGCCCCCGACCGGACCTTCCCGCCCAGCACCCCGAGCAGGTCCGGTCGCGCCGCGAAGACGCCGAGCCCGGACGTCTCGTCGACCGGGATCTTGTCGCTGCGCCGCACGCTGGCCGACGTCGTCCCGGTGCCGGTCGCCGCGGTCACCGGCGCGATCCGCTTGGCCATCGCGACGGCGTCGTCCGGCAGGGTCGCGTTGGCCCCGAACAACGTCTGCCCCGGCCCGGCGGTGAGCAGGTTGGTGCCGAGCGCGGCCAGCCGGTCGTGCAGGGCCTGCGCGCCGGACGCCGGGATCGCCAGCACCGCCACCATCGCCGCGACGCCGATCGCGATGCCCAGCGCGGAAAGCACCGCGCGCACGGGCCGCGTCCGCATGCCGTGGGCGCCGAGCGCGACGACGTCCGGTGGCTTGAGCCGGGCCGGCTCGGGCAGCTGGACCTCGGGTGGGGCGATCACCGCGCACCCACCAGACCGGTGTCGAGCCGCAGGTGCCCGTCGAGCAGCTCGATCCGGCGCGGCATGCCCGCGGCGATCTCCCGGTCGTGGGTGATCACCACGATCGTCGTGCCGTCGGCGGACAGCTCGCCCAGCAGCGCGAGCACGGCCGCGCCGGTCCCGGTGTCGAGGTTGCCGGTCGGCTCGTCGGCCAGCAGGATCGCCGGGTCGTTGACGACGGCCCTGGCGATCGCGACGCGCTGGCGTTCCCCGCCGGACAGCTCGCCGGGCCGGTGCCACGCCCGATGCCCCAGCCCGACGCGGTCGAGCGCTTCCCGGGCTCGCGTGCGCCGCAGCCGCCGCGGCACCCCGGCGTAGAGCAGGCCGGTGCACACGTTGTCCACCGCACTCATCCCTTCGTCGAGGAAGAACTGCTGGAACACGAACCCGATCCAGCGCGACCGCAGCGCCGAGACCTTCCGGTCGGACAGCGCGGCGACGTCGTGGCCGCGCAGCTCGACGCGGCCGGTGGACGGCCGGTCGAGCGTGCCCATCAGGTGCAGCAGCGTCGACTTCCCGGACCCGGACGGCCCGACGATCGCCACCATCTCGCCGTCTTCCAGGCTCAGCGAGACGCCGTCGAGCGCGGCGACGCCGCCGGGGTAGGCGCGCGTGACCTCGTGCACGCGCAGGACGGGCGTCACGACGTCGTCACCACCCGCATGCCCGCGGTCAGGCCGTTGCCGCCGACCTCGACCTTGCCGCCGCTGAACAGTCCCGTTCGGACGGCGATGAGCCGCCGCTTCCCGTTCTCGTCGACCTCGACGGCGTAACCGCCTTCGGCGAGCGCGAGCAGCGCGCCGACCGGCACCGCGAGCACGCCGGAGTGGACGTCCTTGGTGAACCGGACGGTCGCCGGGGCCGAGTCGAGCGTGCCGGCCACGGCCGGGTCGTCGAGCTGGACGGTCACGGTGATCTTGGGCTTGCCGTCGTCCTGGCCCGCCCCGTCCTTGCCCTCGACCGCCGACTTCCCGACGTCGGTGATCGTGCCCTTCGACGTCTTCCCGTTGATCGTCACGGACGCCTTCGCGCCCTGCTGGGCGAGGTCCTGCTTGGCTGCGTCGAGCTTGACCTGCACCGAGCGGACGGTGCCGCTGGTCTTGAGCACCTCGCCCTGGGCCGGCGAGCCGAGCTTGGCCGACAACGCCGACACGCGCAGCTCCCCCGCCGCGAGGACGACGTCGCCCGGGCCGAACGCGCCGGTCTGGTCCAGCCCCAGCGCCTTCTGCCACTTCTTCAGCGCGGCCGCCGTCGCCGACGTGAACTTCTTGTCCGGCGTGCCGAAACCGCCGTAGCCACACGCCTTGAGGTTCTCCTCGAGCTGCTTGACGTCGGCGCCGTCGGCCGCGCCCGCGGCGAGGTCGCGGTAGAACGGCAGCGTGCCGTAGAACAGCGGCACCGGCTTGGCGTCGACGCCGTACACGGCCTTGCAGCGGGTGAGGGTCGCGCCGGCGTCGGGCAACGACGTGACGGTGCCGGGCTTGCGGCCGGCGACCGAGGACTCCTCGCCGTAGCCGAGGGTGCCGTCGGCCTCCTCTTCCTCGGCGAGGTCGGTCTTGGCCACCTCCGCCGTCTCGACGGGCGGCGGAGCGGCCTCCTGCACCGAGGTGGCGGAGGAGACGCGGGTGAGGATCACGGCGGAGCCGGTGCCCACCACCACGACGAGCACGGCCGCGGCGATGAACCAGCGCGCCCGGCCCCGGCGTCGCGGCTTGGATTCGATCATCTCGGTCATCGGGCCGGTGCCGCCGGTTCAGCGTGCATCGACATGCCGAGCCCGCACGCCTTCGCGGCGGCCTCGAACTTCGACGGGTCGTCGCCCGGGCCACCCATCCGCGTCGCGCCCTTGCCGCTCGGATCGGGGTCGGGCATGTCGATGCCGTGGTCCCGCATGCACTTGGCGTCCTTGCGCATCTTGTCCAGCTCTTCGGGGCTCGGCGGCTTCATCTCGCCGCCGTTGGGCATGAGGCTCTTGCAGGCGCTCTGCGCCGCGTCGAGCTTCCCCGCGTCCTTGGCGTCACCCCCGAGCGTGACCGCCATCCCGCCGTCGCCCGCCGGCTTCGGGTCGGGCATGTCGACGCCGTGCTCGCGCATGCACTTGGCGAAGTCGCGCATCTTGTCTTCGTCGCTCTTGTTGTCGGCGGCCTTGGCCGGGGCCGACGAGGACGGCCCCGAGATCGAGGCCACCTTCGACGCGTCGTCCGGCTTGGCCCCGCACCCCGCGAGCAGCACCGCGGCGCCGATCGCCGCGATGAGCGTCAGGCGTGTTCGCATCGGCTCGCTCCCTTCTTCCGGTCTTCCGGTTCGGTGGCAAGGTCTACGGATCGGGGGATTCCGGCGCGCTAAGCGAAGTCGCTTATGCGGGGCTTATGGCCCGCCTGGGCAGACTGGGCGGGTGCGTGTGCTGGTGGTGGAGGACGAGCGGCTGCTCGCCGACTCGGTCGCGGAGGGGCTTCGCCGCTTCTCGATGGCCGTCGACGTCTGTTACGACGGCGAACAAGCCCTCGAGCGGGTCGGGGTGCACGGCTACGACGTCGTCGTCCTCGACCGCGACCTGCCGAAGGTGCACGGCGACGCGGTGTGCGCCGCCGTCGTCGCGGCGGGCGGCGAGGCACGGGTGCTGATGCTGACGGCCGCCGCCGACGTCACCGACCGCGTCGCCGGGCTGGGCTTGGGCGCCGACGACTACCTGACCAAGCCGTTCGCGTTCGCCGAGCTGGTCGCCCGGGTGCAGGCGCTGTCCCGGCGCGCGCGGCCCGCGTTGCCGCCGGTGCTGCAGCGCGACGGCGTCGTGCTGGACCTGCCGCGCCACCAGGCCGCGCGCGACGGCCGGTTCCTGCAGCTCTCGCCGAAGGAGTTCGCCGTGCTGGAAGTGCTGATGCGGGCCGAGGGCACGGTGGTGAGCGCCGAGGACCTGCTGGACAAGGCGTGGGACGAGCACGCGGACCCGTTCACCAACGCGGTGCGCGTCGCGGTGATGACGTTGCGCCGCAAGCTCGGCGACCCACCGGTGATCGAGACGCTGCCCGGCGCCGGCTACCGGTTCGGCACCCCGTGAACGCGCTGTCCGTCCGGACCAAGCTGACCGCCTGGTACGGCGGGCTGTTCCTGCTGGCCGGGTTGGTCCTGGTCGTCATCGACTACCTGCTGGTGCAGGGCACGCTGCCCGACCCGGCCCGGTTCGCGACGGCGTCGCTCGGCTCCGCCGCCGACATGGCGTACGGGCTCCCGGACGACACGGTCCAGGCGCCCGCCGGGATGGCCGTGCGGCTGGTCAGCGGCTCGCTGGACGAGTACCGCTCCTCGACGCTGTCCACCCTGGTCGTCAACTCGGCGATCGCGCTCGTGGCGACGGCCGCGCTCGCCGTCCTGTTCGGCTGGCTGATGGCCGGGCGGGCGCTGCGGCCGCTGCACGACATCACGTCGGCCGCGCGGCGGCTCGAGGCGGGCAAGCTCGACCGGCGGATCAACCTCGAAGGTCCGCCCGACGAGCTGAAGGAGCTGGCCGACACCTTCGACGGCATGCTTGACCGGCTCGCGGAGTCGTTCGACAGCCAGAAGCGGTTCGTCGCGAACGCCTCCCACGAGCTGCGGACGCCGCTGGCCGTGCAGCGGACGCTGATCGAGGTCGCGATGGCCGACCCCGAAGTCGCGCCCGACCTGCGGAAGCTCGGCACGCACCTGCTGCACACCAACGAGCGCAGCGAGCGGATGATCGAGGGCCTGCTGATCCTGGCCCGCAGCGACCGCGGCCTGACCGCGCGCACGCCGGTCCGGCTCGACCAGGTCGTCGCGGCGGTCGTGCGGGCCACCGCGGCCCAGGCGGAGTCGGCGGGCGTCAAGGTGGAGACCCGCTTCCGGCCGCGCACGGTGGCGGGCGACCCGGTGCTGCTGGAGCGGCTGGTGACGAACCTGGTGGTCAACGCGATCACGTACAACGCCCGCGGCGGCTGGGTGTACGTCGAGGTCCGCGGCGACCCGGCCCTGGAGGTCCGCAACTCGGGCCCGGTGGTCCCGCCGGACGCCGTGCCGACGCTCTTCGAGCCGTTCCGCCGGATCAACGGCGCCGAGCGGACCGGCGACACGCGCAACGCCGGGCTCGGGCTCTCGATCGTGCGTTCGGTCGCCCACGCCCACGGCGGCACCGCCGAGGCCCAGCCGGGCAAGCGCGGCGGGCTCACCGTGACCGTCCGCCTGCCGTCCTGAGCGGGAACCTCGCGACGTCCCACGCGTCCCAGTAGTCACATCAGTCCCAGAAACCACAGGGCCCAGCGGACTGGGCCAGTCGGAGGAGATTTTGCCGGAACACGCCGAAGCGATCCACTCGATCGTGACTTTGCGTGGTCGGCGTGTCACACGATCGCCGCTGACCTGGGCACGGATGATGCGAGAGTCACAAGATGAACAGTGGTCCTTTGGGTGATGACTCGGCGCGCCTCGCACGTCAAGCCGACGCGCCGTTCTAACGTGGGCACCCACAACGGTGAAGCATCGGGGAAGGCGAACAATGCGCACGCTGCGAGTGGTCGGGTTGCACGAGGACGGTAAGTCCATCGTGTGCGAAGACCCGGCGAGCCGTACGCAATTCCTCCTCCCGGCCGATGAGAGACTGCGCGCGGCGGCGCGGGGTGACATCACCCGCCTCGGCCAGATCGAAATCGAGTTGGAGAGCCAGATGCGGCCACGCGAGATCCAGGCGCGAATCCGCGCCGGCGAATCAGTCGAACAGGTCGCGAGCGGCGCCGGGATCTCGGAGCAGCGCGTCGAGCGCTACGCCTACCCCGTCCTGCTCGAGCGGTCGCGCACGGCCGAGCTCGCGCAGAGCGCGCACCCGGTCCGCGAAGACGGCCCGGACGTCCAGACGCTCGGCGAGGTCGTCGCGTACGGCTTCGGCGTGCGCGGGCACGACTACTCGCAGGCCACCTGGGACTCCTGGAAGGGCGACGACGGCCGCTGGGTCGTCGTGCTGCGCTGGAAGGCCGGCCGCTCGGACAACCGCGCGCACTGGGCGTTTGCCCCGGGAGCGCACGGTGGCACGGTGACGGCGCTCGACGAGAACGCCGAGGTCCTGCTCGACCCCAACGCCTACCGCCCGCCCCGGACGGTCCGCGCGCTCAACCCGGCCCGCGACGCGGAGTTCCAGCCGACGCTGGACTCGGTGCCGCCGGACCACGCCGAGCTGCCGGCCGCCGAGCCGGACCCGGACGACGACACCCGCGAGATCCCCCGCGTCCCGGCCGACCCCGAAGAGGAGACGGCCACCGCGGAGGAGCCCGCGCGCCCGAAGGCCAAAAAGAACCACCCGATCGTGCCGTCCTGGGAGGACGTGCTGCTCGGGGTCCGCTCGCAGCGCGGTTAGGTCCTACTCGACCAGCGCGGCGAGCGACTTCGGCGCGACCAGGCGGTAGGCGTCACGCACGATCCGGTCGATCTCGGCCCAGTCGACGTCGACGTCCAGCCGCACCCCCAGCCACCCGCGGTGCCCGACGTAGGGCGGCCGGAAGAACCGCTCGGGCTCGGTGCGCACCAGCTCCTCCTGCACCCCGGCCGCCGCCGGGCACCAGAAGGCGAGCCGGCCGTCGTCGTGGTGGTGGTTCGCGAAGCTGACGAAGGTCTTCTTGCCGCGCACGAACCACGTCGGCTCACCGTGGCTGTCCCGCTCGCTCGCCTCCGGCAGCGCGAGACACAACTTCCGCAACGCGTCCAGCTGCTCCATCGCGCCAGTATCCCCTGCGTCAGGCGCCGCTGAAGACGATGACCAGCACGCCGATCCACGCGATCAGCACGCCGCCCGCCGCGCCGTAGGCGGCCCAGCGCAGGATCGGGGTGCGGCGGATCAGCCACAGCGACGGCGCGATCCCGGCCGTCACCACCACCGACGCCACCAGGGCGAGCCAGCTGCTGGTCTCGCGCGCCAGCGTCGTCGCCAGCGCCAGCATCGCCACCACGACCACGGCCGCGATGAACGCGGAGACGATCAGCCCGGTGACCCACGGCGTGGGCTCGCCGGGCGGTCCCGGCGGGCCGAGCACCGTCCGGACCAGCTTGCGGCCGGTTTCGGGCTGGCGCGGCGGCGGCTCGACGACGGTGTCGGCGCCGGTCACCGGATCCACGAACCGCACGGCCGTGCCCATCACCGCGGCCAGCCGGCCGGCCAGCTGACGGCCGCGCTGCGAGACGACGGAGGCCGCCTCCGCGCCCGGGTCGGCGGACACGGCGGAAGCCACCCGCGCCCACTCGTGCAGGGCCTGCGCCAGATCCCCGCCGATCGCGAGCTTGTACGGATCCACCTCGCGCGCCTGGTCGCCACCGGGTCCGGCCAGCACCGCGCGCTCACCGCGGATCCGCAGCTCCATGGGGTCCTTTCGCGCCGGCGGGGTCAGCCGAGAATAGAGATCGCCGTCACCTTAGTCACCCGAGACCAGTTCGTAGAACGCCACGGCGGCGGCCGTCGCGATATTGAGGGAGTCGACTCCCTCGGGCATGGGTATCCGGACCGCGTGATCAGCAGCCGCGAGCGCCGTCTCGGTCAGTCCGGGCCCTTCCGCGCCGAACAGCAGGGCCACCGGACCCGGCACGCGCTCACGCAGCTCGCGCAGCGGGACCGAGCCCGGCCGCGGGGTGAACGCGGCGACGGCGAACCCGCGCGACCGCAGGTCGTGGAGCCCGCCCGGCCAGTCCGTCAGGTACCCGAAGGGGACGCGCAGGACGTGTCCCATGGACACGCGCACGCTGCGCCGGTACAGCGGGTCGGAGCAGCCGGGGCCGAGCAGCACGCCGTCGACGCCGAGCGCGGCCGCGTTGCGGAAGAGCGCGCCGAGGTTTTCGTGGTCCCCCACGCCTTCCAGCACGGCGATCGTGCCGGCCCCGGCCACGACGTCGGATACCGTCGGCGGCGCCGGCCGGTCGGCGATCGCGAGGATGCCGCGGTTGAGGTGGAAGCCGACGACGTCGGCCATCACCTCCGCCGAAGTGACGTACTGGGGCGCGTCCGTCCCGGCCAGGTCGTCCGCCAGCTCGGCGAACCGCCGTTCGACGCCCAGCAGCGCGCGCACGGGGTACCGGGACGCCAGCAGCCGCGACACCACGACGGTGCCCTCGGCGATCACGAGTCCCTTGCCACCAGGGCGGTCCGGACGCCGGTCCGCAGTGGACAGGTCGCGGAAGTCGTCGAGTCGCGGGTCGTCCCGGTCATCGGTGTGGATCACGGCCATCCGCCCAGTCTGTCATCCGCTTGCCGGGTCGCTCACTGGTCCGAACGTCCACGCCACTCTGGTACGAACGGGTTCAATTTGCTGTCGGTTAACTCCCGGTGACGGAGAGCACCAGTTTGGCCGCTAGCACGGATTCAACCGCTGTGAAACGGTTATCCGCCGGGAACCTGAAACACGTACTAGTTCCACGCCGACGCGAAGCAGGGATGGTCATGGGGATGGACCTGGCGGCACAACCGTTCAACACGCTCGATCGAGGACGGTACCGCCGCAAGGTGCAGCGCTGTCTCGACACCTTGGCCCGGATGCTCACCGACGGCAGTTTTTCGTTCCCCCGCAAGAACATCGGGCTCGAGGTGGAGCTGAACCTGGTCGACCGCGAGCTACGGCCGTCGATGACGAACACCGCGGTGCTGGAAGCGCTGGACGACCCGTCGTTCACCACCGAGCTGGGGCAGCACAACCTGGAGCTGAACGTGCCGCCGCGGCCGCTGGCCGGCGATTCCGCGCTCCAATTGGAAGACGACCTCCGCGCGTACCTGAGCACGGCGTCGGCGAAAGCCGGGGACAACGGGTCGGCGCTGGCCATGATCGGCATCCTGCCGACGTTGAAGCACGAGCACTTCGACCAGAAATGGCTCACCAACAAATCCCGGTACGTCACGCTGAACGACCAGATATTCGCGGCGCGCGGCGAACGGACCGTGCTGGCGATGGAGGGCGCGCCGCTGCCGGGCCAGCAACCGGAACGCCTGCGCAGCTATGCGGAATCCATTCTTCCGGAAGCCGCGTGCACGAGCGTGCAGCTGCACTTGCAGGTGGCGCCGGAGGAGTTCGCCGCCCACTGGAACGCCGCGCAGTGCCTGGCCGGGCTGCAGATCGCGCTCGCCACGAACTCGCCGTTCCTGCTGGGCAAGGCGCTCTGGCAGGAGACGCGCATCCCGCTGTTCCTGCAGGCGACCGACACGCGCCCGGAAGAGCTGAAGAACCAGGGCGTCCGGCCGCGGGTGTGGTTCGGCGAGCGCTGGATCACGTCGATCTTCGACCTGTTCGAGGAGAACGTCCGCTACTTCCCCGGCCTGCTCCCGGAAACCGACGCCGAGGACCCGATCGAGGCGCTCGACGCCGGTCAGGCGCCGAAGCTCACCGAGCTGCGGATGCACAACGGCACCATCTGGCGCTGGAACCGCCCGGTGTACGACGTCGTCGACGGCCTGCCGCACCTGCGCATCGAGAACCGCATCCTGCCCGCCGGGCCGACGGTCGTCGACACCGTGGCGAACGCGGCGTTCTTCTACGGCGCCCAGCGCGCGCTCGCCGAGGCGGAACGCCCGGTGTGGAGCCAGATGTCGTTCCAGGCGGCGGAGGAGAACCTGTACGCGGGCGCGCGCCGCGGTTTCGAGGCGCAGCTGTACTGGCCGGGCATCGGCTGGATCCCGCCGGACGAGCTCGCGCTGCGCGTGCTGCTCCCGCTGGCCCACGAGGGGCTGCGCGCTTCCGACGTCTCCGACGAGGCCCGTGAGCGCTACCTCGGGATCATCGAGCAGCGGTGCCTCGCGCGGCGGACCGGGGCCACCTGGCAGCGCGACTTCGTCGTGCACGCGCAGGAGCACGGGCTCGACCGGGAGGCGGCGCTGACCCGGATGCTCGGGCGCTACCTGGAGCTCTCGGAAGCGGGCGAGCCCGTGCACACGTGGCCCGTGGCCGATTAGCCTGGGCCGATGCCGAAGATTCTCGGTGGGTCGCTGGAGGCGCATCGCCGTGAGGTCCGCGCGCGCGTCTTCGACGTCCTGCGCGCCCAGCTGTACGAACGCGGCTTCGACGCGATCTCGCTCACCGGCGTCGCCGCGGCCGCCGGCGTCGGCCGGAGCGCGCTGTACAACCACTTCCCGGACAAGGAGAGCCTGCTCGTCGCCTTCGTCGAGGACGAGGCCGCCCGGTACGTCACCCGGCTGACCGACGCCGTCGAGGCCCAGGCCGACCCGGTGGACCAGCTCGCCACGTTCGTCCGGCTCCAGTTGCGGGTGCTGGCCGAGTACCACATGCCGCCGGGCACGGCGCTCGCGTCGGCGCTGGCCCCCGCGGCGTACCGGCGGATCAGCGCGCACGCCGACCCGATCACCGACCGGCTGCGCGCGATCCTCGCCGGCGGCGTCGACCTGGGGCGCTGGCCGGCCGAGGACCCGGACGTCCTGATCGCCATGATCACCGCCGCGCTGGGCAACCGGGCGCTGGTCGAGGGGCCGCCGGAGCAGCGCGACGACGTCGTCGAAGCGGCCGTCCGGTTCGTGCTGCGCGCGGTCGGGACGGCGAAAGTTTAGGGTAGCCTTACCGCTGGTTATGGCTTAGGCTCTTTCTGACAGTGTGTCAGATCGATCGCCGGGAGGCCTTCCATGTCGGTGACCACGGACCTCGACACCCGTCCGTTCTCGGCGACCCTGCGCGCCTCGACGCTGCAGGTGCACGAGAAGGCGAACTACTCGACGTACATGCGCGCGCTGCTGGGCGGCGAGCTGTCCCAGGACGGCTACACCCAGCTGGCGATCCAGTACTACTTCATCTACAGCGCGATCGAGGCGGCCAGCGACCGGATGGCCGGCGACCCGGTCGGCGGCGAGTTCGTCTTCGACGCGCTCCGCCGGCTGCCGAGCCTGGAGCGCGACCTGGCGCACCTGGTCGGCCCGGACTGGCGCTCGACGATCACGCCTCTGGCGTCGACCCGCGCGTACGTCGCGCGCATCGAAGAGGCGTCCGCGTGGGCCGGCGGCTACGTCGCCCACCACTACACGCGCTACCTGGGCGACATCGCGGGCGGTCAGGCCATCCGCCGCCTGCTGGAGAAGACGTACGACGTCGCCGACGCGGGCACGCTCTTCTACCACTTCGAGGGCATCGGCAGCGCCCCGAAGTTCCGCGACGTCTACCGCGCGAAGCTGGACAACGCGCCCTGGACCGACGCCGAGCGCGCCCGGGTGATCGACGAGACACTGGTGGCGTTCGAGTGCAACGTCGCGGTGTTCGACGAGCTGGCCCAGCGGCTGACCGAGTTCCGCATCGCCTGAATGATCGTCGTCACAGCACCTTGACCTCGACTTAAGTCCAGGTTGCAGGCTCGGTTTCGGGTGGCGTGCCCCCGGGTAAGCCACTGTCGAACCCGTCGTCCCAAGCAGTAACAATCGTGGCTTCGCCCCGAGCCGGGGGCTCCGCCACCCGGACCCCCAAGGGGTGGGACGACGACGCGCCCCCGCTCGCCGCGAGCGGCCGTGTGCTACTAGGTTCGATACCGGAATCTTGTGTCGAAGACAGAAGGAGGGCCAATGGCCCGCTACGAGCTCCCCGATCTCGACTACGACTACAGCGCCCTGGCGCCCCACATCTCCGGCGAGATCAACGAGCTGCACCACAGCAAGCACCACGCGACCTACGTCAAGGGCGCGAACGACACCCTCGACAAGATCGCGGAAGCCCGCGACGCCGGGGACTTCGGTGGCATCGTCGGTCTCGAGACGACGCTGGCCTTCAACCTGGCCGGCCACGCCAACCACGTCGTGTGGTGGAAGATCCTGTCGCCGGAAGGCGGCGACAAGCCGACCGGCGAGCTGGCCGCCGCGATCGACGAGGCCTTCGGCTCCTTCGACAAGTTCAAGGCGCAGTTCACCGCCGTGTCGACGACGATCCAGGGCAACGGCTGGGGCGCGCTCTCCTGGGACCCGATCGGCAAGACGCTGATCACCCAGCAGCTGCGCGACCACCACAACAACCTGATCCTGCCGACGGTGCCGATCCTGCTGGTCGACGTCTGGGAGCACGCGTTCTACCTGGACTACAAGAACGTGAAGCCGAAGTACGTCGAGGCCCTGTGGAACATCTTCAACTGGGCCGAGATCAGCAAGCGCTTCGACAACGCCGTCGCCGGCGGCAACGGCCTGCTGCTCGGCTGAGCACGCGGTACGCAAGCGGGGCCCTCCACTGTGGAGGGCCCCGTTTCCGTTCCCACCCATTCGGGGGATCCAAGGGGGCGGAGCCCCCTGGCGGGGGTCCGGGGGTTCGACCCCCGGGGGATTACAGCACTTGACCTCGAGTGCGGTCGAGGTGTTTGGCTTGAGGGCATGGACGTTGACGCGTATCTGGCCCGGCTGGGCGTCGCATGGCCCGCGGCGGCCGACCTCGCGACGCTGCGCACCCTGCAGGAACGCCACCTGGCGGCGGTCCCCTTCGAAAACCTGAGCGTCCACCTCGGCGAGCCGATCGAGCTCTCCGAGGAGGCGCTGTTCACCAAGATCGTCGAGCGGCGCCGCGGCGGGTTCTGCTACGAGCTCAACGGCCTGTTCGCCGCCCTGCTGCGCGAGCTCGGCTACGACGCTTCCCTGCGCGCGGCGCAAGTCTTCCGCCCGGACGGCTCGCTCGGCCCACCCCTGGACCACGCGGCGGTCGTCGTCGAGCTCGACGAGCCGTGGCTGCTCGACGTCGGCTTCGGCCGGTTCTCCCGGCACCCGCTGCGCCTGTCCGGAGTGGACGCGCAGAGCGACCCCGAAGGCGACTTCCTGCTGCTGGACGCGCCGTACGGCGACGTGGACATCCTCATGGACGGGAAGCCGCAGTACCGCCTGGAACGCCGTCCGCGCCCGCTCGCGGACTTCGTGCCGATGGCCTGGTGGCAGTCGACGTCCCCGGAGTCGCACTTCACGCGGTCGCTGACGTGCTCCCGCCCGACGTCCCAGGGCCGCGTGACGCTCTCGGGCGCCAAGCTGATCGAGACGGAGGACGGCGTCCGCCACGAGGTCCCCCTGACCGGCGACGACGCGATCCGCGCGGCCTACCGGGTGTACTTCGGGATGGCGTTGCAGCGCCTGCCCACGCTCCCGGGTGAGAACCCCTTGACGAGCCCTTCGCTCAGCCCGACACTGCCGTGACCCGCATATGAACGAAGCCCCGGCCTGGGGTTCCCAGGGCCGGGGCTCCGTCCGTTCCCGAACTGACTGCCGCTCCCACCACGAAGCGGACGTGTATGAGGTTAGCCTAACCTCATCTCATGAGGCAAGAGGTCTTCCAGGGAGACTCGGATCTCACTCGTACGGGTGACGTCCAGTGCGCGAAACCGACGGTTTCTGTCGGCGCGTGCCGAGCGTCGGAACTACCCAGCGAGTCGGGGTGCTTACTCACCGTCGATGGCCATGCAGCACAATGCCTCGGTGACCGCGCACGTGTTCGTCGACGAGACCAAGCAAGGCGGCTACCTGATCACGGCAGCCGCTGTGCTTCCCGGCGATCTCGGCCGCGCACGCCAGAGCATGCGCGGCCTCGTGTTGCCCGGCCAGCGGCGCCTGCACTTCACCCATGAAAGCGATGGTCGTCGCAAGCGAATCCTCGATGTCGTCGCCGAACTCACGCCCGTGGTCACGATCTACGACGGTTCCGCGCATCCCCGCCGACAGCAGCGCGAAGCATGTCTGGACGGCCTCGTCGCGGACCTGGCGTCTGCGGGAACACGCATGCTCGTCATCGAGACCGATGAATCGGTTCTCGATCTCGACCGGCGGATCTTCTATCGCTCGTCCCGGCAGCACGGGTGTCACGAAACCCTTGAATATCGCCACCATCGAGCACATGAAGAGCCGCTGCTTTCCATTCCGGACGCGATCGCCTGGTGCTGGCAACGCGGCGGGCAATGGAAGGTGAGAGCGCGGGACTTCGTCCGGGAAGTGCGGATCGTGTAGCACGCTGGATACGCGAAACCCGGCCCACCCACCGTCCGGAAGGCTGCCGGGTTCACTTCGCCCGTCTAATGACGAGTGCCCACGAAGTGTACCCCAACTACCGCCCAGACGAAGATCGACCGCAGGCTGCGCCAACTCGCCGGGAAGCTGATCCCACCGCTGCTCGGCCGCTAGACCTTCGTCCGCTTCAGCACCCGTAGCCCGAACCCCCGCTGCACCGGCCAGGAGACCCCGCCCCGCCGGATCAGCACGATCGCGCAGACCACCGCGGCCAGCGCCGAAACCGCGCCACCGATGTAGAAGGGAGACCGGCCACCGAACGCCTGCGCCATCCAGCCGACCATCGGGCCGCCGATCGGGTTGCCGCCGATCAGGACCAGCACGTACAGGCCCATCACGCGGCCGCGCATCTCCGGGCTGACCGAGGTCTGCACCAGCGCGTTCGCCGTGTTGAGGAACGTCATCGTGGCGAAGCCGAGCGGGATCAGGCCGAGGCCGAACGTCAGGTAGTTCGGCATGAACGCCGTGATCAGCTCGAACACGCCCAGGAAGAACGCCGAGATCAGCATCAGCCGCACCCGTGGCCTGCCCTTCGTGCCGCGGCGGGCGGACATGATCGCGCCGGTGAAGGTACCGACCGCGACCAGGGTCGAAAGGAGGCCGTAACCGTCGGCCGCGGTGTGGAAGACGTTGGCCGCGACGATCGGGAGCGAGCTGAAGTACGTGATGCCGAACGTGCTGACGAACAGCACCAGCACCATCACCGTCATCAGGTCCGACCGGCGGCGGACGTACCGCAGGCCCTCGGCCAGCTGCCCCTTCTCGCGCGGCACGGCCGCGACGCGGAACAGCTTGTCCGGGTTCATCAGGATCAGCCCGGTGATGACCGCGATCGTGCTGGCCGCGTTGGCGATGAACAGCCAGCCGGTGCCGATCCAGGTGATCGCGAAGCCGGCGATCGCCGGGCCGACGATCCGGGCCATGTTGAAGATCGACGAGTTCAGCGCGACGGCGTTCGCGATCTGGTCCCGCCCGACCATCTCGGCGACGAACGACTGCCGCGTCGGCACTTCGAGCGCCGCCGTGATGCCGAGCGTGAAGCACAGGACGTAGACCTGCCACAGCGCCACGAGCCCGGTCAGGTCGAGCACACCCAGCACGACGGCCTGCGAGCACGCCGCGGCCTGGATCCAGGTCAGCAGCCGCCGCTTGTCGACGCGGTCGGCGAGGACGCCGGCCCAGAGCGAGAGGAACAGCGTCGGCGTGAACTGCAGCGCGACCGCGACGCCGAGGGCGATCGGGTTGTTGCCGCTGAGGGTGAACACCAGCCAGTCCTGGGCGATGCGCTGCATCCAGGTGCCGATGTTCGAGATGACCTGGCCGGTGAAGAACAGCCGGTAGTTGCGGACCCGCAGGGAGGCGAACATGCTGCCGCGGCGCTGGGGCACGGATTCGGACGGCGGTGACGAAGACGGCGGTGGTGCCGTGTCCCGGGTAGCAGTGGTCTCGATCTGTCGTTCTGTTTCGCTACCCGTGGTGGTCACCGTGGTTAGTTCCCCGCCATCCTGTCGATGATTTCGGCGGCTTTCGAGAGCACTTCACGCTCTTCGTCACCGAGATCGGCCAATTGCCGGTCCAGCCACGCCTCCCGGACGGAGATGGCCCGCTGAACGTAGGCCAGCCCGCTCTCGGACAACTCGACGATGGCCTGCCGACCGTCGGTCGGGTGCGGCCGCCGCTCGACGAACTTCATCTCCTCGAGCGCGGCGATCACCCTCGTCATCGAGGGCGGCTGGACGCCTTCCTTCGCGGCGAGCTGACCCGGGGTCAGCGCACCGCACTTGTGCAAGGTGGACAGCGCGGCGACCTGCGTCAACGTCAGATCGTCCCCGACGCGCTGTGCCCGCAGCCGGCGGTTGAGCCGGACCACCGCGAGACGCAGACGGCTCGCCAAGGAGCGTTCGTGCGTGTCGCCGGACATATAGTTAGCATACCTTACGAAACTTCCTCCCTTCAGGTGATCTCCGTCAACCCGCAACCCGGAAGTCGGCCGCGCGTCCTTCCCGACGGAGGAACCTGGGGGTCGGATGAACAAGAAACTGGTGGGCGCGGCCGTGGTCGGCGCGGCGATCCTGGCTGTCGTGGTGGCGCTGTTCTGGAGCGGCGAAGCGCCGGCGGCCGCACCACCGCCGTCGACAGCGGCGCCGAGCCCGTCCGCGCAGCCGTCCGTGGCGGAGTACGCGTTCCCGGACGTGGCGGACGGCCGCGGCTGGGCGATCCGGATCCCGGTCCCGTCGGGCTGGGCCGTGACCCGCGACAAGGACCGCGCGAGCTACCGCAGCGGCAACCTCCTGCTGGAGACCGACAAGGTGCCGATCACGCAGGAAGACGCCCTGAGCGGGCTCAAGGCCATCGCCGCGAAGACCCACTACGACGGCTCGGTCGTCACGCCCGTCGAAGCCGGTGACATCCCGGATGCGGCGGAATGGGACTACACCTACCTCCGCGACGGCACGCCCGAGCGGGTCGCCGTCGTCGGGCTCGGCGCGGGCGACAGCCTCGTCACGATCCGCTTCGAGGCGCCGCCCGCCGAGTTCGACCGCAACCGCGGCGTCCTGGACGCCGCGATGAAGGTCAGCGCGCCGGGCTGATCAGCTGAACGCCGCCTGGATCGGGCCGACCGCGAAGTACGCGACGAACGCCACCGCGATCACCCACATCAGCGGGTGCACCTGGCGGGCCTTGCCGGTCGCCGCGCGGATCACGACGTAGCTGACGAAGCCGGCACCGATGCCGTTCGCGATCGAGTACGTGAACGGCATGACGACGATGGTCAGGAACGCGGGCAGCGCGATCGCGTAGTCGGTGAAGTCGATGTCGCGCACCTGCGCCATCAGCATCGCGCCGACCACGACCAGCGCCGGCGCGGCCGCTTCGACCGGCACCACCTGGTAGAGCGGCGTCAGGAACATCGCGGCGATGAACAGCACGCCGGTGACGACGTTCGCCAGGCCCGTCCGGGCGCCTTCGGCGATGCCGGCCGCCGACTCGACGAACACCGTGTTCGAGCTGGCCGAGCCGAAACCGCCGGCCGCGCCCGCGAGGCCCTCGACGAACAGCGCCTTGCCGACGTTCGGGAGCTGGCCGTCCTTCGTGATCAGGCCGGCTTCCTTGCCCAGGCCGGTCATGGTGCCCATGGCGTCGAAGAAGTCGGCCAGCACCAGCGTGAACACCAGCAGGCAGACGGTGATGATCGGCAGCCGCGTCCAGGCGCCGAACGAGACGTCGCCGACGAGCGAGAGGTTCGGCAGGCCGAGCACCTGGTCCGGCAGCGCCGGGTAGCCGAGGTTCCAGCCCTTCGGGTTCGTGCCCTTCGACGGCCCGGCCTTGACGATCGCCTCGACCACGATGGCCAGCACCGTCGAGGACAGCACGCCGATCAGGATCGCGCCCTTGACCTTGCGCACCACCAGGATGCCGGTGATGAGCAGGCCGACGACGAACACCGCGGTCGGCCAGGACGCGATCGAGCCGTTGATGCCAAGGCCGACCGGGACGGTGGTGTGCGCGTCGTCCGGCAGGCGCCGGACGAACCCGGCGTCGACCAGGCCGATCAGGCAGATGAAGACGCCGATGCCGACGGCGATCGCGGACTTCAGCGACGCCGGCACGGCCTTGAACACCGCCGTGCGGAAGCCGGTGAGCACGAGCGCCACGATGATGACGCCCTCGATGACGACCAGGCCCATCGCTTCGGGCCAGGTCATCTGCGGGGCGATGGTGACCGCGACCAGGCTGTTGATGCCCAGGCCGGTGGCGATGGCGAACGGGTAGTTCGCGACCAGGCCCATCAGGATCGTCATGACCCCGGCGACCAGCGCGGTGACGGCGGCGACCTGCGGCACCGGCAGGATCCCGCCGAGCAGGTCCTTGTGCGCGGCCGCGTCGTCCGGCGCGAAACTGCCGATGATCAGCGGGTTCAGCACCACGATGTAGGCCATCGTGACGAACGTGACCAGGCCGCCGCGCAGTTCGCGCGGCACGGTCGACCCGCGCTCGGTGATCTTGAAGAACCGGTCCAGTGTGGACGTCCCGGTGCCGGCCGCCTCCGGCGTCCCGGTGGGGGTCGTCTCCTGCTCCGCCATTCGCCTGCCCATTCTCTCGCTGCTGCGGAGTACCCTGCACCTCGTGAGTGATCCGAGCAATCCACCGGAGGTTACGGGCTCGTTGCGGCACACGCCGGAACTGCCCAAGAGGCTGACCGACCTGACGCCGGTGGTGATCGTAGGCACCACGATCTGGACCGTCGCGCTGGTGGTGCTCTTCTTCACGACTTCGGGGCTGTGGGTGCAGACGGCGCTGGCCGGGTTCGTGCTCGGCTTCATCGGGATGGCGATCATCCTGTGGCAGCGCGCCGCCGCCCGCCGCGGCTCTCGTTCCGCGCAGCGGGTCTAGTCCTTTACGCCAGCAGCGTCCGCGGCGACGGGTCGTCGAGCAGCGCCGTGATGAGGTGCCGGTCCGGCCAGCGCCCGGTCGCCCAGGCGAACGCGCGGGCCAGGCCCTCCGACGTGTCGGCCGCGTGCAGCCGACCGTCGGACCACCACTGGACGTCGTGCTCGGTGAGCTGGATCGACACGGTCAGCGGGTCGTGCACCAGCACACCACCGTCGGGCAGCCGGATCCCGAGCTGCTCGGCGACGAGCTTGAGCGCGGGCAGCTCGGCCCACGGCGCGTACTCGCCCTCGCTGATGATCTCGGCGGGGGTGGTGCTCGCCAACGGCAGGTCGAGCAGGTCCGCCAGCCGCTCCGGCTCGTCGGGCGCGACGACGTACTGGTCCGGTTCGAGCGCCCCGGCGACCCACGGCACGTCCAGGACCAGTGCGTCTTCGACGACGGACCCGTCCGCGGCCCGGACAGCGTCCGGTGCGCCGGGATCGAACCCGGACTCGACGACGGCGTCGTAGGCGCGCGTGGCCAAGCCGGCCGAGACGGTGCGGTCCGGGTCGCCGAGCCGGCGCAGGACGTCCGCGGCCTCGTCCACTGTGGACAGTGTGAGATCCTTGCGCACTCCGGCGATCCGGAGCAGGTCTTCGGTCAGGCCGACGTCGGGGACCTCGTCGTAGAGCCCGGCGAGGTCGGCGTCCGGTAGCCGCCACTCGTTCGGCGCCAGGCCGCCGAGCACGGCGTACTGCGCGATCCACCAGGCGGCGTGCCCACCGGGCGTGCGCAGCGCGTGCCACGTCTCGGGCCGCGTCGCGAGCAGGCGCAGCGCCGCGGGCCAGGAGTCGTCGGCGACGAGGTCGAGGTCCCGGATCGCGACGAGCGTCGACGGCGGCTCGGAGCGCGCGTCCCACCAGGCTTCCTCGTCCGGCAGGTCGTGGTCGGGTTCGTGCGGCTCGTCGTCGTTGACCAGCGCGAACGAGTCGAGCACACCGACGGCTTTCAGCGTCCCGTCCGGCCAGTCTTCGGCGAAGTCGTCGTCGAGGACGTCGAGCGTGCCGTCCTCCTCGAAGACCTCTTCGTCGAAGATGTCGATGAGCGGCGACGCCGGGAGCACGAGTTCGTCGGCACGGCGCCAGGTGTCGGTGGCGGGCAACGCGAGCGCGCTGGTCCACTGTGGAGCGTCGTCCCCGCAGTCGGCGATCAGCCGGAGGACCGCGCCGGCGAGCGTCGTCCCGTCCAAACCGGACCGGACGTCCTCGACACTGCGTTCGACGGCGTCACGCAGCTGGTCGGCGTTGAGCAGCTCACGCGCGTCGGCGTGCTTGGCACCCAGCCGTTCCAGCAGCGGGTGCGACGCCGCGGGGTGCACCAGCCGCAGTCCCGGAATGTCCACATCGGACAGCAGGTCGAGCAGCTCGGCCGAGCCGTCGACGAGCAGGCTGCCCCGCGCACCGGGCAACGTACGGCCGTCGGAGAGCGGCACGGGCAGCCCGTCGAGCCTCGCCGCGGCGAGCGCGTGGGATTCGACGGCGATGTTCAGTGCTTGGTAGACGTCGTGCCACCAGGACGGCTCCCGCGTGGCGCCGGTAAGCGTTTCCAGCACCTCTTCGACGCTGATCACTTGCACGGAAACAGCTTTGAGCGCACTGGCGGGCGGCGCTTCGGCGAGCAGATCGGGAACGACGTCGGTCAGCAGCGCGGGCAGCCCAGGCACATCGACGTCGATCACCCGCGCCTGACGACCGGAGACCTCCCGACCGTCCTGAGTGGACAACCATGGCTCGGTGGCGAGCTGCGCCAGCACGTCGTCCCGCAGCTGAGCGTCCACAGTGGACTTCGGAAACCCGGGCACGGGCACAAGCGCGAACCGGTGTTCCGGCGGCAGCAGCCGCACCAGATCGACGTACTCTTCCGCGGCCTTTTCGAGCGCCTGTTTGAGTTCTTCACCGGGAAGCGCCCGCCGTCGCGACGGCTCGACCGGCACGGGAGCGAGCAGCCGAGCGGGCAGCGAAAGCCCGTCATCGGTCGGCGTCGGCGCGTGCAGAACGTCTTCCACGAGCGGAACCGGAGTCCCGTGGTCGTCGACCGGAACCGCCCAGACGACGTCCCCGCGATGAGTCAGCCACCGGGTTTTCTTTCCAGGCCCGCGAATCTCGACGATGTCTTGGTCGGCATCACGAGTCCAAACGCGACCGTCCACATCGACCTCAGCCAGCCACGGCAGGGCAAGCAAAAGGTCACCGATGTCGTGACCCAGCTCGTCCAGAAGAGCCTGCCCATCAACATCGCCACGCAGCGGCAGGCGAATTTCGGTGTCAAAGCCGGCGGACGGTTTGGCCTCGATCGGCCACGGCAGCCGCAGAACGGGAACGTCACCGTCGATCCCGGCGGCTTCGCGAGTCCGCTCGGCGGAAAAGACGACCCCACCAGCGGTGCTGAGCACCTGCGGCTCATCGGAAACGGTCCGGACGGCGGCAAAACCGACCCCAAAGCGCCCGACGGTGTCCCCGGTCTTGCCGGAAGCCCGCAGCGACGCGAGCGAGGCCACACCCCGCGCGTCGAGCGGAGCACCGGTGTTGGCGAACCTCAGCTGACCGTCCACAAGCGACACTTTGACGCGCCCAGGCACACCGGCGGCCATAGCGGCATCGGCAGCGTTCTGCGCAAGCTCGACAAAGAGCCGATCCCGATAGGCCCCAACACGCAGGTCCCGCTCGACGTTGGTGTCCTCGATAAGCCGAGTGGGCGAGTCCCGCCAGGCGCGCAGAGTCGCATCCCGAAGCCGCGAGGTACCGAAGGGGTCGGAACCGGCCGGCTCAGCAGCAGACCCGGTCACCGTTCGCTGCGGTGATCGGTCTCGGTGCCGTCGTGGTGCTTGGCTTCGGTTTCGGCGGCATCGTGCTGCGCGGCCTCGGTCCCCGCAATCCCGATGGCGTCGTGCTGCGCGGCCTCAGGCTCCGCGACCCCGGTCCCGGCGGTATCGCGATGCACAGCCTCGGTCTCCGTGGCCCCGGTCCCGGTGCCGTCGTGGTGCGCGGCTTCGGTTTCCGTGGCGTCAGTTGCTGCCTCGGTGCCCGCGCTCCCCGCCTCGGTGCCTTCGGCCTGAGTCGGCTCGGCGACAACCGCATAGGTCACTTCGGCCTGAGCAGGCTGAGCCTTCTGCGGCTCGACGGTCTCGGTGACAACCGAGTCGGTCAGCACAGCTTCCGGCAGTTCGACCTCGGAACCCTCCGCCAACGGCCCAACAGGGGTGTCGGTCACCTCGGCCTCGGCCGCGACCGGCTCGCCGACCACCACGGACAGCTCGGCGACCGCAGCATCATCAGCCTCGACCACCTGCGGCTCAGCAGCCACATCGCCCTGGGCCGATTCCGGCACGTCAGCCGCACCGGTCTCGCCCACCGCAGTTTCCTGAGCTTCAGGCGTAGCGCCCGGCAACTCGGCAACATCAACCCGGCCCGGCTCCTGCTCGGAAGCCGCTTCGGCCTCAGAACCGGCAACCGTGACCGGCTCAACCTCAGGCACAACCGCCTGAGGCTCCTCAGCATGGGCCGGCTCCGACACCTCAGCCTGCTCGGCCGCCGCAACCGGCTCAGCCGACTGCTGGTCGACCGCAACACCTTCGGCTTCGACCACCTGCGACTCGGCACCGACCTGGGTCGACTCCGGCGCCTCAGCCGCCAGCGGCTCGGCCTCCGGCACGACCGACTGCGGCTCGGCAGTCACCTCGGCCTGGGCCGGCTCCGCAACCTCGGCCTCAGAAGGCTTGGTCTCCGCCGCAACGGGCTCCGCCTCCGCCAACTCGGTCTCCGCCGACACCGCAGCAGCTGGCTCGGCTTCTTCCGCCAACGGCTTGGCCGCAGCGGACTCCGTCTCGGCGGTCAGCGGCTCCGCCGCTGCCGCTTCGGCCGCCGCCGTAACCGGCTCGGCCTCAGGCACAACCGACTGCGGCTCGGCAGTCGCTTCGGCCTGGGCCGGCTCCGAAACCTCGGCTCCCGGTGCGGCTTCAGCCGACACCGGCGCAACCGCAGCCGACTCGGTCCCGGCAATCGCCTGGTCAACCTCGGCCGACTCGGTCCCGACGGCCACAGGCTCAGCTGCAGCCGGCTCGGTCCCAGCCACCACCGGGTCGACCTTGGTCGGCTCGGCTTCCGCCGTCACCGCAGACTGAATCGCCTCGGCCGTCAGCGGCTCGGCCTGCGTCTTCGCTGCTGCCTCGGCCTCCGCTACTTCCGGCTCCACCTCCGCCGGTGACAGGTCGGCCTCCGTCACCGCGGTTTCGGTCTCCGCTGCCGGGGACTCGACTGCCTCCGTGGCCTCGACCACCGCTACCGCTTCGACCTCAGCCACCGTCGGGTCTGCAACCGTTCCCTCGGCTCGGGCCGTGGGCGGCGAAACAACCTCAGCCGCCGGAGCTTCCGAAAGCTCGGCAGCCGGCGCTGCTTCAGGCGTGTCGTATTCCAGCAGTGAGTCGTCGTAGACCAGTTCCGCCACCGGGATCGACGATGTCACCTCGACCTCTACCTCAGAGTGCGCTCCGCAGCCGTACTCGACGTCAACTACGTGGCCGTCCGCTGGGGCTATGTCGTTCGTGCATGCTCCGAAGCCGCCTCGCAGCGAGCCCGCCAGCGGGACGAAGAAACCGCACGTTCCGCACACTCCCGGCGCCGATCGGGCCATGTCCGAGCGGGGGCCGAACTCGCCGCCGTGCCAGCGGGTTGCCGCGTCTTCGCGGCCGAAGCGGGACAGGACGTGGATGCGGCCCAAGCCCGTCTCGCGGGCCACCTCCTCCACCGCCGGGTCGTCCGACTGGAGGTACGCCGGTGCTAGGCGGGGGTCGTTGTCGTCCGTCGGGAAGATGTCGCCGACGCCGAGGTCACCCGCGCGGACCCGGCGCTCCCACGGCACCCACGCCGGCGCGATGCGCGCTTCGGGGCCGGGGACCAGGACGACCTCGCTGACCGTCACCGGCTCGTCGTCGCCCGCCAAAGCGATCGTCACGCACCATCGCCAGCCGCGGTAGCCGGGCACCTGCGCCTCGAACAGGTGACTCGCCGAGACCGCGTCCTCCCGGCCGGCGCCGACGTGGGCACCGATCTGCTCCTCGGGCGCTTCCGCCAGCACCGCGACACGCGCGAACTCCACCGCATCGGCGAGTTTGCGCTGCACGGAGCCGTCGTCCAGGGTCAGCAGCAGAGTCATGCGGCCAATTGTGCCGCACGCACCCGCGGCGCCCGTGCCAGGCTGTTCTACGTGCGCACGCCGATCCTCACCACGCTGCTGCTGGCCGCCGCGCTCGGCGGCTGCGCGGGCACTCCCGCCACGCCGTCCGGCCCGGAACAACTCACGGTCCAGGTGGTCTCGATGCTGCCGCACGACCCCGCCGCGTTCACCGAAGGCCTCGAGTTCGCGGGCGGCACGCTCTACGAAAGCACCGGTCTCGCCGGCCAGTCGCAGCTGACCGCCGGACCCGCCGGCGGACCGCCCGGCCAACGCGCCACGCTGCCGTCGCCCCTGTTCGGCGAGGGCGTCACGATCCTCGGTCCGACGCTCTGGCAGCTCACCTGGCAGGACGGCTTCGCGATCGAACGCGACACGAAGACCCTCGCCGAGCTGCGGCGGGTGCCGTTCCAGGGTGAGGGCTGGGGGCTGTGCCACCAGGACAGCGGCCGGCTGGTGATGAGCAACGGCTCGTCGTGGCTGACCTTCCGCGACCCGAAGACCTTCGCCGTGACCGGCAGTGTCGACGTCGGCCGCGACCAGCTCAACGAACTCGAGTGCGTCGGCGACGACGTCTACGCAAACGTTTGGCACACCGACACCATCCTGCGGATCGACGCCGCCACCGGGCACGTCACCGCGACGATCGACGCAGGTCAGCTGCGTGCGCAGGCGAAGGTGACCGACCCGGAAGCCGTGCTCAACGGGATCGCCGCCGTCCCGGGGACCGACGAGTTCCTGCTGGCCGGCAAGCAGTGGCCGGTCACGTTCCGGGTGAGGTTCGTCCCGCCGAAGCACGGATGAGCAGGCGGAACCGGCCCCGGGTAAGGCAGGATTGAGGCGTGGCACTCTTCGGCTCCCGTTCCGGCTCCGACGGCGCACGCACCGGCCGGTCGGGTCAGCGCGGCCGGAAGAGCAAGCGACGCTGGACGCCGGAACCGGGCGCGGCCCAGGCCCGCTCCTGGCGGGAGGCCGCGCCGACGCGCGTCGACCGCCCGGCCGCCCCGCCCGCCAACCCCACCCGGGTCGACCGCGCCGCGGCACCGCCCGCGAACCCGACCCGCGTCGACCGCCCCGCGGCGCCGCCGGCGAACCCGGCCCGCGTCGATCCCCCGTACGCGGAACGACCCCAGCCGCCCCGGCAAGAGCCACCCCGCCAGGCGCCGCCCCGGCGCGAGCCGCCGGGTGGGTACTACGACCAGGCACCCCGCGTCCCGGACGCGAACGAGGCCCCGACCGCCGCCGCACCGACGGGGCACCGGCCACCGCCGCCGCGTGGCGCCCGGCCGTACCCCGCCCACGACCCGAACCGCACCGAGCAGGTCCGCCGCGAGCCGGCCCCGCCGGGCGGCTTCTACCAGGGTGAATACCACCCCGGCAGCGGTGAGTACGAGCACTACGACACCGGCGGTTACGCGGGTGAGCCGCGCCCGCCCGAGCCCGAACCGGCGCCCCGGGAAGAGCCGCGCACTCCCGGCGGCACGCCGAAGCTGCCGAAGAAGATCACCGTCACGCGCGTGGCGGCGATGCGCGGGCGGCAGCTGACCGGCCAGGCCGTCGGCGCCTTCCAGCGCGCGACGAAGGCCGACGGCGCCGAGAAGTCCGGCCTCACCTCGCTGACCTACGCCGTGATGCTGAACTACGCCAGCGACGCGGCGATGGCGATCGCGCTGGCCAACACCCTGTTCTTCGCCGCGACCAGCGGCGAGAGCAAGGGCAAGGTGGCGCTCTACCTGCTCATCACGATCGCGCCGTTCGCGCTGGTCGCGCCGGTGATCGGGCCCGCGCTCGACAAGGTGCAGCGCGGCCGTCGGCTGGCGATGTGCGCGTCGTCGGTCGGCCAGGGCCTGATGGCCGTCGTGATGGCGCTGCACTTCGACGACTGGCTGCTCTACCCGGCCGCGCTCGGGATGATGGTGCTCTCGAAGTCGTTCACCGTGCTCAAGGCCGCGGTGACGCCCCGGGTGCTGCCGTCCGAGATCACGCTGTCCAAGACGAACGCCCGGCTGACCACGTTCGGCCTGATCGCCGCGGGCACGTTCGGCGCGCTGGCCAGCGGCATCAACGCCATCACCGGCTCGGCGGGCGCGCTGTGGTTCACGGCGCTGATCTGCGTCGCCGCGGCCGTGCAGTCGATGCGGATCCCGGCTTGGGTCGAAGCGACCGAGGGCGAGGTCCCGACGTCGCTTTCGGCGCACCCGACCGAGAAGAAACGACGTCAGCCGCTGGGCCGCCACATCGTCGTCGCGCTGTGGGGCAACGGCTCGGTGCGCGTGCTCACCGGCTTCCTGATGATGTTCGCCGCGTTCGCGGTGAAGGCCCAGACCGAGGGCACCGGGCACACCCCGTTCATGCAGCTGCTGCTGCTGGGCGTGATCGGCGTCGCGGCCGGGGCCGGCGGGTTCCTCGGCAACGCGCTGGGCTCGCGGCTGAGCTTCGGTTCGCCGGACCAGGTGATCGTCGCGTGCGTGGCGAGCTGCGTGCTGGCCGCGCTGGTGGCGACCGTGCTGCCCGGCTTGGCGACGGCGGCGATCGTCGGCCTGGTCGGCGCGACGGCCAGCGCGCTGGCGAAGATCAGCCTCGACGCCGTGATCCAGGAGGACCTGCCCGAAGAGTCGCGCGCGTCGGCGTTCGGCCGCTCGGAGACCGTGCTGCAGCTGGCGTGGTGCCTCGGTGGCGGCGCCGGCCTGCTGCTGCCGCCGACGTACTGGATCGGCTTCCTGGTGATCACGGTCGTCCTGGCCGTCGGCCTGACCCAGACCTACCTGGTGCGCCGCGGCGGTTCGCTCGTGCCGGGCCTCGGTGGCGACCGCCCGCTGCGCCCCGAGCCGACCGGCAGCTTCCCGGCCCAGGGCCTGCCCGGGGACCCACGGGCCCGCCGGTAGGCTCCGGCACATGCGACGTTCCCGGGTGGTGGCCCTGCTTGCGGCCGGTGGGTTCGCGGTGGCCGGCTGCTCGGCGCCCGGCCCGGCCGAGGTCACCTTCTACGCCGACGGCCACACCATCAACACCACGCCGGTGCTGACGTGCGACTACTCGCAGCAGCTCGCGCAGCCGTGCAGCGCGAAGGGCCAGACGCAGACGCTCCGCATCCGGCCGGGCAAGCCGGTGCAGGTCTCGGTGCCCGGCGAGGTCGCGGACGCGCCGTGGCAGATCGTCTACGAGTACGTGACCCCGCAGGGCGAGTTCAAGCAGAGCGACCCGATCCCGTTCACCTCGCTGGACCGCTACGCGTACACGGTCACGCCGCCGACGCCCGCCGACCGCATTTCGGCGGTCGACGTCCAGCGGTACACGGCCGTGCTGCGCGCGGACACCGGCGAGTCGGGCCTGCTGCCCAGCGACGTCTGGGGCCTGCGGCTCGACCAGCCGCAGGCGTGACGCCGGCTCAGGGATCCAGGTCCCGGGCGACGGCGCGCATGATCTCGCCGATCTGCTTGGTGTTCTTCTTGTCCGGGTAGCGGTTGCGCCGCAGGTCCGGCTGCACCTTCAGCTCGATCAGCTTGATCATGTCCTCGATGAGGCCATGCAGCTCTTCGGCCGGGCGGCGACGGGCCTCGGCGACGGACGGCGGCGGGTCGAGCAGCCGGACGGAGAGCGCCTGCGGCCCGCGACGGCCGTCGGCGACGCCGAACTCGAGCCGCTGTCCGGCCTTGAGCCCCTCGATGCCCTGCGGCAGCGCGGCCTTGCGGATGTAGACGTCGGCGCCACCGTCATCCTGCGTGACGAAGCCGAAGCCCTTCTCCACGTCGTACCACTTGACCTTGCCGGTCGGCACTTCCCTCACCAGTCCTTCTGCTGTCCCGCTCACGACGAACGCGCCCAGTGGGCGTACCCAGGGCGCGCTCCTGAAAGGGTATCTCGCCACATGCCCTGGGGAGAAGTCGGTAACGGCGGATACCCTTTGCTCCATGACGACCGCGACAAAGGAGGCCGCCGTGGCCGCCCCCGGTAAACCGTTCCTCATGCGGATCGGCATCGGCCTCTTCGGCCTCGGCATGCTCGCCGTGCTGGCGGTGTTCATCATGTTCGCCGCCGGCCTGGAGAACCTGCCGGTGTGGCTGTCGGCCGCCGCCGGGATCATCACGCCGCTGGGCCTGCTGCTGGGCTTGATCGCGCTGGTCCGCGAAGCGCGCGCCAAGAAATAGGCGTCAGGGCACCACGCTCCCGGCGAAGGTCCGTTCGAACCACTCGGGGAACTCCGTCAGCGAGTCGAACACCACTTCGGCGCCCTCTCGCAGCAGCAGGGCGCGGTCGCACGGACCCGTCGTGACGCCGACCGGGATCGCCCCGGCGGCGAGCGCGCCCCGGACGTCGCCGGCGTGATCTCCGACATACACGCGCGCGTCGTGCGCCAGCAGCGCCTCGGCCTTCCGCGTCGACCACAGCTCGCCGACGACCTCGTCGACGTCCAGGCCGAGCGCGTCCACGTGCAGCTGCGCGTTGGGCGCGTACTTGCCGGTGACGACGAGCGTGCGCCCGCCCGCGGCCCGGACCGCGCGCAGCGACTCGGCCGCGCCCGGCAGCGCGACCGTGCTCGGCACGACCGTGTCCGGGTACAGCGCGCGGAACCGGTCGATCAGGCCCGGGATGCGTTCCTCGGGCGCCTCGAAGCCGCGCAGGACGTCGTCGAGCGGCGGGCCGAGGTTGGCCGCGAACGCCGCGCCGTCCAGCGGCAGGCCGGATTCGACGCCGAGCGCGTTCATCGCCGCGGCCATGCCCGGCCGCGCGTCGATCAGTGTCATGTCGAGGTCGAAGCCCACCGTGATACCCACACCTGCACCGTAACTGGCAGCACCGACAGATTTACACGCTGACTGATCATGTACAGCGTCTTGACAGCGAAGCGATCTGTGTCAAGGTTAGAGTGTGACCAGCTTCACTGACCGGACCAAGGCGTCCCTCCGCGAAGCGCTGCTCGACGCGGCCGGGGACCTGCTGCCGGACCGGGGTTACGCGGCGCTGCGGATGGCCGACGTCGCGGCCCGGGCCGGGGTGAGCAGGCAGACCGTCTACAACGAGTTCGGCAACAAGGCGGCGCTGGCCCAGGCGGTGGCGCTGCGCACCGCGGCGGAGTTCCTCGACGGGATCCGGCAGCGGTTCGAGACGGCGGACGGCCTGCTGGCCGGCATCCACCGCGGCGTCGTCTACACGATCGAGCACGCGCGGGAGAACCGGCTGGTCGCGGCGGCGCTCGGCACCGAAGCCGGCGAAGACCTGCTGCCCCTGCTGACCACCAAGGGCGAGCCGATCCTGACCGCGGCCGCCGAACTGGCGGCCGAGCACTACTTCGAACTGGAGCCGGGGCTGTCGGCCGAGTCCGCCGCCCTGCTCGCGGAGACCGTCGTGCGGCTTTCACTGTCGCACCTCGTACTCCCCACACACACGGCGACGGAGGCGGCCGACGCCGTCACCGCCGTCATGGCACCCGCCATCCGGCACTTCGTCCCCTGATCGTCCACAATGGAGTGACACGATGACCGACACGCTCCCGGAGTTGCGGACCGGCTTCTCCTCACTGCGCAAGGGCGGCCTGAACTGGGACTCGTTCCCGCTGCGGCTGTTCGTCAAGGGCAACAAGAAGTTCTGGAACCCGGCGGACCTCGACTTCAGCCGCGAACGCGAAGGCTGGGACACGCTCAACCCCGAACAGCAACGAAGCACGACGTACCTGGTCGCACAGTTCATCGCGGGCGAGGAAGCCGTCACCGAGGACATCCAGCCGTTCATGCGGGCGATGTCGGCGACCGGCCGATTCGGTGACGAGATGTACCTGACGCAGTTCTGCTTCGAGGAAGCCAAGCACACGGAAGTGTTCCGGCGGTGGATGGACGCCGTCGGGCTGACCGAGGACCTGCACCCGTACGTCGCCGAAAACCCGCACTACCGCAAGCTGTTCTACGAAGAGCTGCCGCAGTCGTTGCGGGCACTGGAGGACGATCCCAGCCCGCTCAACCAGATCCGGGCGAGCGTGACGTACAACCACGTCATCGAGGGCAGCCTCGCGCTGACGGGGTACTACTCGTGGCAGCTGATCTGCACCCAGCAGAACATCCTGCCGGGCATGCAGGAACTGGTCCGCCGCATCGGCGACGACGAACGCCGGCACATGGCGTGGGGCACGTTCACCTGTCGCCGCCACGTGGCCGCGGACGACTCGCTGTGGGACGCGGTGCAGCAGCGGATGGGCGAGCTGCTCCCCCACGCGCTCGACATGATCCAGTGGGTGCAGGACCAGTTCGAAGAAGTGCCGTTCGACAACGACCCGGAGGAGATCATCCAGTACGCGGCGGACCGCGCGCAGCGACGGCTGGGCGCGATCGAGTCGGCGCGCGGGATGCCGGTGGAGCAGATCGACCTGGACTACTCGCCGGAACAGCTGGAAGACACGTTCGGCGAGGAAGACGAGAAGGCGATCGCCGAGGCGGCGGCCGCGGTTTCCTGACGCGAGTGCCGTGAAGGGCACCTTCAGGGCTTATTTGTCCCTGAAGGTGCCCTTCACGGCGTTTCAGCTCACCAGTCCCAGTACAGGATCTCCACCATGTCGACCTCCCTTCGCGACACTTGCGAAGGGGCAACGCCCGAGCGTCCCGCTCGGTTTAGGCGTGCTTCGCGGCCGCCGCGGCTTCCAGGCCCAGCAACGTGATCGACTTCTCGCGCATCTCGACCTTGCGGACCTTGCCCGTCACCGTCATCGGGAACTCCTCGACGAGGTGCACGTACCGCGGGATCTTGTAGCGCGCGAGCTTGCCTTCGCAGAACTCACGCACCTTCTCGGAGGTCAACGGCGAAGCGCCTTCGCGCATCTGGACCCACGCCATCAGCTCTTCGCCGTACTTCTCGTCCGGGACGCCGATGACCTGCGCGTCGAGGATGTCCGGGTGCGTGTAGAGGAACTCCTCGATCTCGCGCGGGTACAGGTTCTCGCCGCCGCGGATGACCATGTCCTTGATGCGGCCGGTGATGTTGACGTAGCCGTCGTCGTCCATGACCGCCAGGTCGCCGGTGTGCATCCAGCGGGCCGCGTCGATCGCTTCGGCCGTCTTGTCCGGCTGCTCCCAGTACCCGAGCATCACCGAATACCCGCGCGTGCACAGCTCACCCGGCACGCCGCGCGGCACGGTCAGGCCGGTCTCCGGGTCGACGACCTTGCTCTCCAGGTGCGGCCCGACCCGCCCGACCGTCGAGACCCGGCGCTCGACCGAGTCGTCCGAACGCGTCTGCGTCGACACCGGGGACGTCTCGGTCATGCCGTAACAAATGGACACCTCGGCCATCCCCATCCGGTCGATGACCTGCTTCATCACCTCGACCGGGCACGGCGAGCCCGCCATGATGCCGGTGCGCAGCGACGACAGGTCGAAGCTCGCGAAGTCCGGGTGGTTCAGCTCGGCGATGAACATCGTCGGCACGCCGTAGAGCGACGTGCACTGCTCGGCGGCGACGGCTTCGAGCGTCGCCTTCGGGTCGAACGCCGGCGCCGGGATGACCATGCAGGCGCCGTGGCTGGTGCAGGCCAGGTTGCCCATCACCATGCCGAAGCAGTGGTAGAAGGGCACCGGGATGCAGACTTTGTCCTGTTCGGTGTAGTTGCAGAGCTCGCCGACGAAGTAGCCGTTGTTGAGGATGTTGTGGTGGCTGAGGGTCGCGCCCTTCGGGAAGCCGGTCGTGCCCGACGTGTACTGGATGTTGATCGGGTCGTCGGCCGAGAGCGCGGCCTGCTTTTCGGCCAGCGCGGCCGGGTCGTCCCGCCGGCCGGCGTCCACCAGCGCCTGCCAGCTCTCGCCGCCGAGCAGCACGACGTGCTCCAGCTGCGCGCACTTCTCGCGCACTTCCTCGACCATCGCGGGGTAGTCGGACGTCTTGAACTTGTCGGACGCCACCAGCAGCCGGATCCCGGCCTGGTTGAGCACGTACTCCAGCTCGTGCGACCGGTAGGCCGGGTTGATGTTGACCAGGATCGCGCCGATCTTGGCCGTCGCGTACTGCAGGAACGTCCACTCGGCCCGGTTCGGCGACCAGATGCCGACCCGGTCGCCCTTGCCGATGCCCTGCGCCACCAGGCCCAGCGCCAGCGCGTTCACCTCGGCGGCCAGCTCGCGGTAGGTCCACCGGCGGCCGGCGAACCGGTCGACCAGGGCGTCCCGGTCGCCGTGCGCCGCCACCGTCCGATCGAAGTTGTCGCCGATGGTGTCCCCGAGCAGCGGGACCTCGGAGATCCCCGAGGCGTAGCTCGGCCGGGCGGGCGCGTCAGGCATGGTGCCTCCTGAAGTCTGCGGTGACTGCGACCGCAGTCTAGGAAACCCCAGCTCAGTGCGCCAACGCCGTCGCCTCCTACGCTCGAAGACATGAGCCCGACCCTCACCGGCGTCCACCACCTGAAGTTTCCGGCGGCCGACCTGGCCGCGACGCTCGCCTGGTTCCGCACCGCGCTGGGCGCGGAACGCCTGCCGGGCTTCGACCACCGCGACCACGACGGCGTCCTGTTCGGGGTGATCGTGCGGCTGCCGGGTCTCGACGTCCCCGTCGAACTCCGGCAGTGGCCGGAGGCGGCCGCGGCGACCGCGGGGTACGACCCGGTCACGTTCGCCGTGGCCGACCGCGCCGCGCTCGAGGACTGGGTCCGGCACTTCGACGCCGCCGGCGTGGCGCACTCGCCCGTCCTGGCCGGCTTCGCCGGTCACCTCGTCGACCTGCGCACCCCGGACGGCCTGGCGATCCGGCTGTACACGCGGCTGCCGGACGACCCCGCGTCGATCGACATGGACCCGGCGCACACCGACCTCGGCAGCACGTGGCTCGGCAAGTGAGTCCACAGTAGACGGATTCGGCGGATGATCCGCTCCGGGCCCGGGCCGCTGGTAGCATCCGGACCCGAATCGAGGGGGCGATCGATGACCGGCCAGGGGTTTCGCGACGAGCTGACCCAGCTGCTGCAGGCGCGCTACCCGCTGCTGGTCGTCGAAACGCACGAAGAGCAGCGGGTGGTCCGGGAGATCCGCGCGGTCGCGGAGGACAGCGCCCGGCTGCGCACGCCGCGGCGGGTGTACGTCTGGTCGTCGACCACCGGGCTGGCCCCGGCGGGCGGGCCGCCGATCGCCGACACGCGCACGGCGTCCGCCGCGCTCGAGCGCGTCTACGGCTGGGGTGAGCCCGCCGTGTTCGTCTTCGCCGACCTGCACCCGTCGCTGGTTTCCGAGGGCGGGCACCGGCCCGACCCCGAGGTCGTACGGCGGTTGCGCGAGCTGGCGGCCGCGTTCAAGACCCGGCCGGTGCCGCTGAGCCTGATCCTCGTGTCGCCGTCGCTGCCCGTGCCGCCCGAGCTGGAGCACGACGCCACGGTCGTCGAGTTCCCGCTGCCCGACCGGCAGCAGATCGGCGAGCTGCTCGACGGCATGGTCGCCGCGCACCGCCAGCACGTCCGGATCAGCATCGACCGGGACGACCGCGACATGATCGTCGCCGCCGCGCGCGGGCTGACGCTGCCGGAAGCCGAGAACGCGTTCGCCAGGGCGCTGGTCGAGGGCGGCGGCCTTGACCCCAGCGACCTCGAGCTGATCCTCGCCGAGAAACGCCAGGCCGTGCGCCGGTCCGGGATGCTCGACATCGTCCCGGCCGACACGGGCTTCGACGCCGTCGGCGGCCTCGACCGGCTCAAGCGCTGGCTGACCAAGCGCACCGGCACCTGGACGCCCGCCGCGGCCGCGTACAACCTGGCCGCGCCGAAGGGGCTGCTGCTGTCCGGCGTGCCCGGCTGCGGCAAGAGCCTGTCCGCGGTGTGCGTCGCGAACATGTGGCGGCTGCCGCTGCTGCGCCTGGACCTGGGCCGGGTCTTCGCCGGCCTGGTCGGCTCCAGCGAAAAGAACATGCGCACGGTCATCCGCACCGCCGAGGGCATCGCGCCCTGCGTGCTGTGGGTCGACGAGATCGAGAAGGGCCTCGCCGGCGCGGGCGGCGGTGGCGACGGCGGCACCGCGCGGCGCGTGTTCGGCACGTTCCTGTCCTGGATGCAGGAGAAGACGGCGCCGGTGTTCGTGATGGCGACGGCGAACCAGGTCGACTCGCTGCCCCCGGAGTTCCTGCGCAAGGGCCGGTTCGACGAGATCTTCTTCGTCGACCTGCCCTCGACGCCGGAGCGCACCGCGATCTGGCGGATCCACCTGAACAAGCGCGTCACCGACGACTTCGTGCGCAGTGAGCTGAAGGTGGACGACGCGTTGTACGCCGAGCTCGCCGACGTCAGCGCGGGCTACAGCGGCGCGGAGATCGAGCAGGCCGTGCTGTCCGGGCTCGTCGACGCGTTCGCCGAGAAGCGCCCGCTGCGCCGGGACGACCTGGTGCGGGCGGTGAAGTCCACCGTGCCGCTGTCGGTCACGCAGGCCGACGAGATCCTGGCCATCCGGCAGTGGGCGGAGACCCGCGCGGTGGCCGCCACGGACAACGACGCCGATCACACCGCCGCGGTGCCGGAACCGGCGGCGCCACGACCGGAGCCGGCGAGGGGAAGGGCGATCGACGTATGACGCACCGGGTGACCGTGACCATCGCCAAGGACGGCTCGATCAGCGCCGAAACGCACGGCGTGACCGGCTCGAAGTGCCTCGACTACATCCCGCTGCTGGAGGACCTGCTCGGCGCGGAGACGGAGACGTCGGAGTTCACCGAGGACTACCGGCGCACGTCCGCCCAGGCGGAGAACACCGCTTCTCAGCAGCAGACACAATGGAACTCCTGAACCTGCACCGGATCGTCGACGTCACCGCCGCCGAAGGGCCCGGCCTGCGGTGCGCGGTGTGGACGCAGGGCTGCTCGGTGCGCTGCCCCGGCTGCTTCAACCCGCAGACGTGGACGACCCGCGGCGGCACGCTCTTGCCTTGGCAGGAGGTGGTTTCGCGCGTCTTGGCGGTCGAGGGCATCGAAGGCGTCACGCTGCTCGGCGGCGAGCCGTTCGACCAGCCGGAACCCTTGGGCGCGTTCGCTTCCGCCGTCCGCGCGGCGGGGCTTTCGGTGATGACGTTCACCGGGCGTGTGCTGGAAGACCTGCCACCGTCGAAGCTGCTCGAGGCGACGGACCTGCTGGTGGACGGGCCTTATCTGGCCGACCGGCCGGAAACGTCACGGCCGTGGGTCGGCTCGGTGAACCAGCGGTTCCACTTCCTGACCGACCGCTACGACGAGTCGATCTTCACCACGCCGAACCGGCTCGAACTGCGGATCGGCACCGACGGATCCGTGGAACTGAACGGGTTCGCCACCACCGAAGTACTCGAAGCGCTGCTCGAAGGGGATCACCGATGAGCGTCACGCTCAAGCTGCGCAGCGAAGCGCTGGCCCAGCTCAACGCCGCCACCGTCGCCGCGCACGCGCAGGCGCAGCCCGGCGTCGTCGTCGTGCGGACCCGGATGCGGCACCGCGACCTGCTCGCCCGCGCGCTGTCCGGGCTGCGCGCCCAGGTCACCGACGACGGCACCACCGTCGCCGGTGCGTGGGAGGGGCGGCGGATCGCGTTCGGCTACGGCCCGGACGGCGTCCAGGTGGCACACGTCGACGGCCCCGGTCTGACGCCCGCCGAGGCCGAGCGGCTCGTGCTGTCCGTCGACGAGGCGTACGGCGCCGAGGTGCAGCGCGCGGTGCTCACGCGGCTGAAGGAGCGCGCGGCGCGGTCGGGCATGCGCGTCGAGTCCGAGCGGACCAACGCCGACCAGTCGATCAGCGTCACGCTGGCCGCCACGTCGTGACCGAGGTCAGGGTCGGGCTGATCGAGTTCGGCAAGGCGCTCAACGCCAGCGTCGCCCTGCCCGGCCTCGGCGAGCTGCCCGGCGGCCAGGTGAGCGCGGGCCGGGCGGTCCGCGGCGCCCGCGCGCGGCTGAAGCGGGCCGACCGGATCCTCGCGGACAACCTGCGCCTCGGGATCATGGTGCGGAAGAAGTTCTTCTCCAGCGACGTCGAGCCGGTGACCGACGCGGGGTTTCTGAAGGACGTCTTCGTCGCCGTCGGACGCACCGACCTCGGACCCGGCGACGCCCTGGAGCTGTACACCGACGACACGATCGGGCCGGACACCAGCCGCCACGCGAGCGTCGCCGCGGTGCTCGCGCCGGCGTACGACCAGCTGACGGGCTTCCACGTGCAGGTGCGCCCGGACCGTGGCGTGCTGCGGTTCGGCGCGTTGACCGGGCTGTTCCGCGGTGGGCGTCCCGTCGGCCAGCCGATGCGGGTGCTGGGCCTGTTCGGCCTGGCCGGGCCACTGCCGGAGCTGCCGGCCGGCCAGGTGGGCACGGTGCTGCTGGGCTTCCAGTGCGACGTCCCGCCGATGGCCGGCGACGCGCTGACCGCGTACGAAGAGCCGTCTCACGACTACCTGGAACGTCGTGAAGGCACCGCGCACGTCCACGGCGTCAGCGATCTGGGCACCGGCTCGGTCGTGGCCGCGGTCGAGGTGCCGGAGGCGCGGACGAACAACCTGCTGACGGTCGGCACGCGGGCGCGGCTGCTGCGCCCGGTGGGCACGACGTTCAACGAGCGCAGCACGGTCATCGCGACCGACCTGCGGATCCTGTCGGTGGCGAGGGGCGGCGTCGCGATGCGCACGGCGGCCGGGACGGGCGTGTTCACCCTGGGGCTGGCAACGCGCGAGGTGCGGCAGA
The DNA here is from genome assembly GCF_035982555.1 of Amycolatopsis sp. NBC_01286. NCBI lineage: Bacteria > Bacillati > Actinomycetota > Actinomycetes > Pseudonocardiales > Pseudonocardiaceae > Amycolatopsis > Amycolatopsis sp. NBC_01286. Next base: position 3,280,070 of record NZ_CP108428.1, on the reverse strand, counting down.
ACGACATCGTCGAGACGTACGTGCCGGTCGACGCGCCGGTTCTGGCGCCACCGCCTGCTGTGGTCTCTGCTCCGGTTTCTGCTCCGCTGTCGGTGCCGCTCGTGGACGTCAACGCGGCGACTCCGTCAGACCTGGCTCGCTTGCCGGGGATGACGCCGGAACGGGTGAGCCAGGCGCTGGAGCTGCGCCGGCGTCAGGGCGGTTTCGCGGACGTCGAGGCGTTCGGCGTGGCGGTGGGGCTGCAGCCGCACGAGATAGTCCGGCTGCGGGGGCGCGCGACGGCGGGTCAGGTGACGGGCGTCGCGCAGCGCGAGACGGGCGTGCGGCAGCTGGACATCTGAGCGCCCGGTGGCGGTTCCGCTACGCTCGGCATCGTGCCGGAGGAATTCGCCCTGGGGCTGAACGAGGTCGACGTCGCGGTCCGGCGAACCGGTCTCCCGGCGAACTGGCACCCGTTCGAGATCCGCAGTGCCGGCCACACCCTCGAGGAAAACGCCCGTCTGGCGGCGGCCTCGTGGGACGCCCTTCGCGCTCGTGGACTGGCGGGGCCGGACAAGCTGGACATCGAGGTCGAGCAGACGCTGCGGTCGTGGACCCAGCCGGAGATCCTGATCATCGTCCGAGCGGCGGAGATAGCGGGCGGCAGGCAGGTCCTGTACCGAGCAACGGTCGGCCACGGCCTGGGCGTCTACTCGGAACTGGTCACCGGCGGCGTCAACTTCGTCCAGATCCGCCCGGACCACCTGGTAGACGCCCTGATCGGCATCCTCCCCAGGTACGGCCCGGTCCCCCTGCCGCCGGTGACGATCACCCAGCGCACGGGCCAGGCACCGAGCACGCGGGACCGTGACGCACTGGCCCCGTTCGCGACGTGGCCCCCACACCGCCACGGCACGTTCGAGCTGTCCACCCGCCACGGCCAGTCCGCCCTGCGCCCCGCGGGAACGGTCACGTTCCTCGATTCGGACGGCGGCCGGTACTTGACGTTCACCGAGCCCTTGCCGGGCGACGAGACCCGCCTGCGGTTCGTCCCCTCGGACGGCGGTCACCTGAGGGCGTGGCTGCACGAGCGAATCGCGGAGACCACGGGCCGCTGACCCGCGTCCTCGCGCGGCCGAGCGGCCTACCCGTAGTGTTCAGGTCGTGACCCGATCGAGCTTCGGACGTCGAGCCGCCCTCACCAGCCTGGTCCTGCTCACCCTCGTGGTGAGCGCCTGCGACAGCAAGGTGGGGGGCACCCCTCAAGCCGCGGACACGCCGACGAGCAGCGCACCCACGACCGGCCCCAGCGGCACGACCGCTGACAACCCGTTCGGGGACAGCGACCCGTGCAAGCTCCTCGACCAGGTTCTGGCAGGCCAGGGTTACGCGGCGGCGAAGCGGAGTGATGCCGACGCGGCCCACAACTGCGACACGAAGAAGACCGACTACGGCGTAGTCGGTCTCGCCCTCCAGCCCGGTCAGACGATCAACCAGACCATCACCGACCCGAGCAAGGCGGTGACCGGGGATGTCAACGGCCGGGCCGCGGTGCAGGAGCGTGACGCCCTCGGAGGCACGGGTTCCTGTGACGTCTCCATGGAGGTGAAGCCGAACTCGCGGGCCACGGTCTTGATCACCCTGCAGACAGCCGGCACCGACGAGGCCTGTCGACTCGCCAACGACGTTTCGACGAAAGTCGAACCCCTCCTTCCCGCGAACGGCTGAGAGCAGACCCCTAGCGGGTTGCCGACGTCACGGACCTGCTGACACGACGGTTCGTCACTACTACAGTTGGACCGGGCACGCACGGTGTCGAGAGGGGCTGACGATGACGACGGGTGCGCATTTCGGCAGTGAGCCGCCTGCGGCAGCGGGCGACGCCGGCAACACCTTCCTGACGGGCCTGCTGGACGTGCCTCTCGACGACGAAGGCGCCAAGCGCCTTAACGCCGGCGCGCAACAATTCAAGTCGCTCGCCGAGAACGGCGGATTCGGGATCAACCAGGCGGGTTTCGACGCGTACACCAAGGTGTGCGACCAGTTCATCCACGAGTTCGACGAGATCTTCCACGACGTGAAGCTGCTGGCCAGAGCACCCGGCATGGGATCAAGTCCTTACGCCAAGGAAGTAGCCGACTTCAACGCGAAGGTCGCCTCGGACGGTGGCCAATCGCTGATCCCGAACCTGGAGCTGCTGAAGCAGGGCTTCATCCAAGTCCGTGAGGCCCTCACCATCGCTCGGAAGAACTACAGCGAGACCGAGGACACCCACAGCCAGACCTTCGCCAAGCTTCGTGGGGGCGAGTGACCATGGCTCAGGAGCACGCCGGGCATCGGCAGTACGAAAGCGACTTCTACGCGCAGACGCAGCAGAAACTGCAGCAGAACGTGCACCACTTCGGCGCCGAAGACCAGGGCGATGCCCGGGACGGTGTCGCGCCGCAGACGCAGAACCAGGCCGCGCAGTACTCCGTCGAGCAGGGCAAGCAGCTGCTGCACGATCGGGCCACCCGTGGGGATGCGCCCGCGCCGGGGCAGAACTACCCCGCCAGCAGTCATGAAGACCTCTACAACATGGTCCACGAGAACATGAATCCCGGGGATCTGGACGACCGCGGCCGGGTGGCCAACAAGCTCGGCAACTGGCTGGCCGACGTCTCCAACGCCGCGAACGACGCCGTCAACTCCAGTGAGGTGCAGTGGCAGGGCTCCGGGGCCGCGCAGGCTCATGGGTTCTTCCAGAACACCGCCACCTACACCGCCGATACGGCCAACGCCGCTCAGCTCAGCTCCAACCGCTACTCGCAGCAGGCGGCCGCCGCTGATTATGCGCAGAAGAACATGCCTGAGCCCACCGGCTTCAACCAGCAGGCCGAGGTCGACAAAGCGACCAAGCAGTACCAGGCCGGTGATCTCATCGGCGGGGCCAACACGATGAACGGCGTCGCCGCGAAGCAGCAGCAGGCCGACGCCGCGCACCAGCAGGCCGTGCAGGTTCTCCAGGGCCTCGACGGCACCTACCACGAGACCGCCAGCACCCAGCCGACCTACTCGCCGCCGCCGCAGCTGGGGTCGAGTGACAGCACCACCGCCAGCGGGTTCCACGGGACCAGCAGCACCAGCTTCAGCGGCACCCCGACCATCGGCGGCTCAGGCGGAACCGGTGGAACCGGTGGGACAGGCGGCTTCAGCGGAGTCGGCGGCGGAGCCGGGGGCACCGGCGGGACCAGCGGCAGCTTCGCGCCCCCCGGCGGCACCACGCCTCCCGGGGCGACGCCGCCCAGCACCTTCGTTCCGCCCGGGGCCACCAGCGGCACCGGGAACGCCGGTGGCTTCGGCGGCGGCAACTCCGGCTTCCGCGGCGCACCCGCCGCGAGTGCGTTCCCTCGGATGGGGCCCGACGGGCTCGCCATGCCGGGAGGGACGACCGGGGCAGGCGGGGCCGGTGGGGACATCACGCGCGGCAAGTCCGGCGCCGGACGCGCCGGTAGCGGGTTCGCCGGGTCGCGGGTCTCCGGCGGCGGCGCCACCGGCGGGCCGAAGGAAACCGCGGGCGAAGGCGGCAAGACGGGCGCCAAGGGCACCGGCGAACGGCTCGAGCGCGGCGCGACCGCGGCCGCCGCGGCCAAGGGGAAGGCCGGGGGCGCCGGCGCGGCCGGGGCCGGTGCGGGCAAGAAGAAGGAAGACGACAAGGAACACAAGAACAAGATCCAGCTCGAGGAAGACATCTTCGACCTCAAGCCGGAACGCGGACCGGACGGCGAGAAGATCGTCCGGCCGACCATCGGCGAAGCCTGACCCCGAGGACCCCTAAGGGGTTGCCCTGGTAGCGCGAGAAAAGCGTCACCACACGGGCCCAAATGCCCTGGATACAGTGGAAGCATGCGCTTCTTCATCGTCGACGCCTTCACCGGCAAGGCCTTCGCCGGGAACTCCGCCGGGGTCGTGCTCCTCGACGCGCCCGCCGAGCCCGCCTGGATGCAGGCCGTCGCCGCGGAGATGCGGCACTCCGAGACCGCCTTCGTCGTCACCACCGGCGCGGGGCCGAAGTCGTTGCGGTGGTTCACGCCGGCGGCCGAAGTCGCCCTGTGCGGGCACGCCACCGTCGCCACCACGCACGTCCTCGGCGGCGAGCAGGTCTACGCCACCCTCAGCGGCGAGCTGCGCGCGAAGGCCGCCGACGGCTGGGTCGAGCTGGACTTCCCCTCCGACCCGCCCTCGCCGTCCGACGACGACCTCAGCGCGATCCTGCCCGGCGTCGAGATCGAGCGCACCGGACGCGGCGTCGAGAACCTCTTCGCCGTCCTCCCGGACGCCGAGGCCGTCCGCACCCTCGAGCCCGACCTGAAAGCGCTGAAGGCCACCTGGAAGGGCCGGCTGCTCGTCACGGCCGCGGGTGACGTCGACGGCATCGACTACGTCAGCCGGTTCTTCGGGCCCGGCGTCGGCGTCGACGAAGATCCCGTCACCGGCTCGGCGCACTGCGTCCTGTCGCCGTACTGGTCCGGGCGGCTGAACAAGTCCGAGCTGACCGGCGCGCAGGTGTCGGCGCGCGGCGGCATCGTCCGGACCCGCCAGGACGGCGACCGGGTCCACCTGTCCGGCCAGGCCGTGACCGTCGTGAGCGGGGAGCTGCACGTCTGATGCGCACGCTGCTGAACATCATCTGGCTCGTGCTGTGCGGCTTCTGGATGGCGCTGGGCTACCTGGCCGCGGGCGTGGTCTGCTGCATCCTGATCGTCACGATCCCGTTCGGCCTCGCGTCGTTCCGGATCGCCCGCTACGCGCTCTGGCCGTTCGGCCGCACGGTCGTCGACCGGCGAGACGCGGGCTCGCCGTCCTTCGTCGGCAACGTGATCTGGTTCCTCTTCGCCGGGCTTTGGCTGGCGATCGGGCACGTGTTCACGGGTATCGCGCTGTGCGTCACGATCATCGGCATCCCGCTGGGCGTGGCGAACTTCAAGATGATCCCGGTGTCCCTGATGCCGCTCGGCAAGGAGATCGTCGAGCTCCCCTGATCACGACTCCGGCTCGTACGGCAGCTTCACCACCAGGCACGGCCCGCCGACGAACAGCCCGCCGTCGACGCCGAGGGCCTTGCCGCCCGCGTAGAGGAACGGGCCCTCGATCTGCGTGGGGTGGATGCCCAGCTGGTCCGCGATGACGCTGTGCCCGTGGATGATGCGCGAGCCGCCCAGTGCGTCCATCAGCTTCTGGGCGTTGTCCTCGCCCTCCGGGCCGCGGAACGCGTAGCGCGTCGTCATCCGGCGCCAGACGTCCCACCACGACTCGATGTCCGAGCCGAGCAGGATCTCGCGGGCGGAGGCGTTGATCGCCTCGACCGAATCGCCCCAGTCGAGGTACTCCAGGGTGTCCGAGTGCAGGAGCAGGTGGTCGGCGGCGAGCGCGGCCAGGGGCCGGGCGGTCAGCCACTCGATGTGCTCCGGGGTCAGCCGGTCCTGGTCCGACAGCAGGCCGCCGTTGATCTCCCAGCTGCGGGCGAAGCTGCGCGGCCCGAAGTCGGACGGCACCGGCTGGTCGCCGAAGTGGTACATGCCCAGCGCGAGGATCTCGTGGTTGCCCAGCAGCGTCTGGACCTGGCCGCCGGCTTCCGCCGCCTGCGCTTCGAGCTGGATGACCAGGTCGATGGCGCCCACGCCGTCCGGCCCGCGGTCGACGAAGTCACCGAGGAACCACAGCTGGTCCTCGCCCCCTGACCAGTTGTCTTCGTCGTCCACCAACCCCTCGGCGCGCAGTGCTTCGGCCAGTTCGTCCCGGTGGCCATGCACGTCGCCCACCACAAATGTGGAGTTGCTCATCCGGTGACGATAAGCCCTGCTCGCGACGGGGTCTCGATCAGCCTTCCCCGAATGGGTCGGTCGTCTTCCCGATCAGGTCGGCGATGGAGTCGAGCACCAGAGTGGGCCGATACGGATAGCGTTCGGCCGACTCCCTGGTGGAGATGCCGGTGAGCACCAGAATCGTCTGCAGCCCGGCTTCGATGCCCGAGTGCACGTCCGTGTCCATCCGGTCGCCGATCATCAGCGTCGACTCCGAATGGGCACCCAATCGGCGCAACGCCGAGCGCATCATCAACGGGTTCGGCTTGCCGACGTAGTACGGCGAACGCCCGGTGGCCTTCTCGATCAGCGCCGCGACGGATCCGGTGGCGGGCATCGAGCCCTCGACGCTCGGGCCGGTCGCGTCCGGGTTGGTCGCGATGAACTTCGCGCCGCCCTCGATCAGCCGGATCGCCCGCGTGATGGCGCTGAAGCTGTACGTGCGGGTCTCGCCCAGCACGACGTAGTCCGGGTCGCGCTCGGTCAGGACGTAGCCGACCTCGTGCAGCGCCGTCGTCAGGCCCGCTTCGCCGATGACGTACGCCGTGCCGTTGGGCCGCTGCGACGAGAGGAACTTCGCCGTCGCCAGCGCCGACGTCCAGATCGCCTCTTCGGGGATGTCGAGCCCGGTGCGCTCCAGGCGCGCCCGCAGGTCACGCGGGGTGTAGATCGAGTTGTTCGTCAGCACCAGGAAGCCGATGCCGTTCGCCTTCAGCTCGGCGAGGAACTCGTCGGCCCCGGGAACGAGGTGCTCCTCCTTCACCAGGACGCCGTCCATGTCGGAGAGATACGTCCACCGGCGCTCATCCATGGGCGAAACCTATCACGCGCGCGAGACACCTGCGTTCGCCGACGAAAAGGGTTACAGTGGGAATTGCCGGTATCGCGAGGGGAGTCGCGTACCCGGCCACCGAGGGGGTTCGGGGGAATTCATCGCACACGTCGTCGGCGGAAACGTCGTGGCGCAATTCGTCCTGCCCCCGCACCGCGAGGGGGAGAAACGCATGACCGGAATCATCGAGCGCCCGGCGACGACCGGGCCGATCACCGCGCCGAACTGGGGACTCACCAAGTTCCTCGACGCACTGCGCGTTCCACCGGCGCTCCGGCCGCATTCCTGGCGCCACGACGCGATCACCATTCCGATGGTGACGAAGCACCAGCGGCTCCACTCACAATTGCCGCCGAGTACATTGTGGACGTACGCGGGACATTTCCCAGGTCCGACTATCGACGTGCGCACCGGCGAACAACTGCGGATTTCGTGGTCGAACGAAATCGACGGTGAGTTTCCGCTCGTCGCCGTTCAGGGCCCGGTGGCGGACGCGCCGGCGAGCCGGCCCGGCCGCGAGCTGGACCGGCCCGGCTACTCCGTCATCGACGGCGTCGCCGACCTGCCGGCGTGGACCGTGGTGCACCTGCACGGCGCCCGGACCAACGCGGGCAACGACGGCTGGGCGCACAACGCCGGCCTGAAGGGCACTTCGCAGCTGACGGAGTACCAGAACGCCCAGCCCGCGATGCCGCTCTGGTACCACGACCACGCGATGGCGATCACGCGCTTCAACGTGCACACCGGCCTCGCCGGGATGTACCTCATCCGCGACGACGAGGAGGACGCGCTCGACCTGCCGCACGGCGACCACGAGATCCCGCTGATCATCACCGACCGCAACCTCGACACCGACCCGGCGACCGGCGCGCTCACCGGGCAGCTGCTGTTCAAGGTCCCGGTCGTCCCGAACGGCCCGATGATCCCGTTCACCGGCCCGTTCACCCTGGTCAACGGCGTCATCTGGCCGCACCTGGACGTCGACGCGCGGTGGTACCGCTTCCGGCTGCTCAACGCGGCCAACTCGCGGTTCTACACGCTGAACCTGGTCGACGAGGACAACCGGCCGGTGAACGACGCCGTCCGCCTGATCGGCACCGACGGCGGCCTGCTGCCGGTGCCTGCCGAGCTGCCCGCGGCCGGCCTGACCGTCGCCCCGGCCGAGCGCTTCGACGTGCTGATCGACTTCAGCCGCTTCAAGGGCCGCAAGCTCAAGCTGCGCAACGCCGACCCGCGCCTCGGCACGGTCGAGCCGGACCTGATGGAGTTCCGGGTCGACGGCCGCGCGAAGCACGACCCGTTCCGGCTGCCGGTGACGATCTCGACGTCCTACACGCGGCTGGTGCACGGCTCGACGCTGCCGGAAGACCACGACCACGTCTGGGTCGCGCTGCTGCTCAACGCCGAGGGCCACCCCGAGATGTGGGACCTCGAAGAACTGGACACGCCGGATCCCGGCGGCGAGGGGATCATCCAGCTGCAGGACCCGGCCGGCCCGCTGCGGACGTTCCGGATGATCGGGAAGATCTTCGACGACACCACCGGCATCTTCATCGACCACGACCGGTGGGCGGTGTGGAACATCCTGCACGTCGCGAACGGCGGGCCCGCGCACCCGATCCACATCCACCTGACGGAGTTCCAGGCGCTCTTCCGGCGGGCCTTCACCACGACGTTCGACCAGGCGTCGGCCCGGACGACCACGCCGCTCGCCGGGTTCACCGACGTCCCGCTGGAGAAGTACGAAGAGGGCTGGAAGGACACGATCATCGTGAACCCCGGCCAGTGGGTGAGCGTGGCCGGGCGGTTCGGCGGTGGCACCGGGGAGTTCATGTACCACTGCCACATCCTCGACCACGAGGACGAAGGCATGATGCGGCCGTTCGTCGTGCACCCGCCGGAGGTGGCGAAGTTCCACGTCCACCCGGGCGGCGGCCACCACCACGACGGCTGAGCGGTCTGCCGCGGCCCTCGTGAGTGGTAATTAGGGTTCTAACCCGAATTACCACTCACGACAAGCCGCGGCAGGGTCAGGAAGTGGCGGCCGGGTGCACGCTGACCGTGGCGGCCTTGACCGACAGCGTCACCGCTGTGCCGGGTTCGAGGGCCAGCTCGGCGACGGCGGCCGGGGTGAGATCGGCGGTGAGGCCGTGCACCCAGCCGTCGCCCTCGGCCCGGACGCGGATCACCGGCCCGTGCGGCTCCAGCGCGGCGACGACGGCGCCGGCGGTGTTGCGCGGGCTCCCCCGGTGCTCGCCGTCGCGGGAGTAGACGGCGACGGCGTTCGGCGGGAACACCGCGACCGCCGGCTCGCCCCGGACCACATCGGCCGCCGGAATGCCGGAGACGACGGCACCCGACGCCGTCCGCAGGCCGTCTTCGACCGCCGTGCCGGCGATCAGGTTGAGGCCGGCGATCCGCGCGGTGAACGCCGTTCGCGGGGCGGACAGCACGTCACGGGTCGGGCCGCGTTCGACGACGCGGCCGTCGTTCATCACCGCGACGTGGTCGGCGAGCGCGAGCGCGTCGAGCGGGTCGTGCGTGACCAGGACGGTCGTCGGCCCGGTCTTCAGCACGCGCCGCAGCAGGCCGCGGATCGCGGGCGCGGCGTCGACGTCGAGGGCGGCGAACGGCTCGTCGAGCAGCAGCAGGTCCGGCTGGGCGGCGAGCGCCCTGGCGATCGCGACGCGCTGGGCCTGCCCGCCGGACAGCTGGCCGGGGCGCCGGCCGGCCAGCTCGACGGCGTCCACTTCGGCCAGCCAGTGGTGGGCGAGGTCGCGGGCGGCACGGCGGCCGGTGCCGGTCGAGCGCGGCGAGAACGCGACATTGTCCACGGCGGACAGGTGCGGGAAGAGCAGCGCGTCCTGCGAGAGCAGCCCGATGCCACGCCGGTGCGGCGCCAAGTCGGCCAGCGACCGCCCGGCCACGGTGATCTCCGCGGACCGCGGCGCGACCAGCCCGGCGAGGCAGCCGAGCACCGTCGACTTGCCGGAGCCGTTCGGGCCCAGCAGCGCCAGTACCGTCCCGGTGGGCACGTCGAGGTCCACGTCGAGCTCGAACGAACCGCGGACGACCTCGATCCGGGCGGTCAGGCTCATCGCAGCCCGCCTTCCCACGAGCGCGGGCGCGCGACGGCGATCACGACGACCGCCACGACGATCAGCAGCAGCGCGAGCGCCACCGCGCTGTCGACGTCCACTTCGGCCTGCTGGTAGACCTCCAGCGGCAGCGTGCGGGTGACGTCTTCGAGGCTGCCGGCGAAGGTGATCGTCGCGCCGAACTCGCCGAGCGCGCGGGCGAAGCTGAGGACGACGCCGGAGCCGAGCGAGGGCAGCAGCAGCGGCAGGGTGACCCGGCGGAAAACGGTCCACGGCCGCGCGCCGAGCGTCGCGGCGACCTGCTCGTAGCGGTCGCCGGAGCCACGCAGCGCCCCTTCGAGGCTGACCACGAGGAACGGCATCGCGACGAACGTCTGCGCGATGACCACCGCGGTCGTGGTGAACGGCACCGACTCCCCGGTCAGCGTGGTGATCAGCATGCCGAGGAAGCCCTTGCGGCCGAGCAGGTAGAGCAGCGCGAGCCCGCCGACGACCGGGGGCAGCACCAGCGGCAGCAGCACGATCGAGCGCAGCAGGCGGACGCCGGCGAACCGGGCGCGGGCGAGCACGACGGCCAGCGGCACGCCGAGCAGCACGCAGGCCACAGTGGACAACGTGGCCGTGATCAGCGACAGCCGCAGCGCGTGCAGCGACGACGGCGTGACGATCAGCGCGGGGAACCGCGTGAGGTCGGAGCGCACCAGCAGCCCGACGACGGGGAGCACGACCAGCGCCAGCGCGAGCGTGGCGGGCACGGCGAGCACCCACGGAACCCGCGAACGGCCGGCCGGGGACTTCCCCGGCCGGCCGTTCACGAGGTACTTACGCCGCAGGGCCGAACCCGACCTTCGTCAGCTCCGCCTTGCCCTCCGCGCCGAGCACGAACTCGTCGAACTCCTTGGCCAGTGCGCTCTGCCCGCCCTTGACCGCGGCGATCGGGTAGTTGTTGATCGCGCCGCTCGCCTCGGGGAAGTCGACCTTGTCGACCTTGCCCGCGGCGGACGTGGCGTCGGTCACGTAGACCAGGCCCGCGTCGGCGTCCCCGGACTGGACCTTGGCGAGCACCTGCTTGACGTCCTGCTCCTCGCTCTTCGGCTTGAGCGTGACGCCGGTGCTCGTCTCGACCTTCTTCGTCGCCGAGCCGCACGGCACCTGCGCGGCGCAGGTCACCACGGTCAGCCCGGCCTTGTTCAGGTCGGCGAACGTCTTGATGCCCTTGGGGTTGCCCGGGGCGACGGCGATGGCGAGCTTGTTCGTGGCGAACACGGTCGGCTGGCCGTCGATCACCCCGCCCTGCACGGCCTTGTCCATGTTGGCCTGGTCGGCGGAGGCGAAGACGTCGGCCTTCGCGCCGTTGGTCAGCTGCTGGACCAGACCGGACGAACCGGCGAAGCTGAACTTCACGGTGACGCCGGAGTGCGCGGCTTCGAACTCCTTGCCGAGCGCGGTGAACGACTCGGTGAGGGACGCGGCGGCGAACACGGTCAGCGTGCCGCCGGCCTCGCCGGCGCCCTTGGGCGCCGGCGCGCTGGCCGACGACCCGCCGGGCTGCGTGCTGGGCTCGTCCGAGCTGCTGCACGCGCCCGCGAACAGAGCGACGGCCGCAACGGCGAGAGCAAGCTTCTTCATCGACTTCCTTCCGGTGTCTCCACCACGACAGTGGTCGCCTTGACCACCGCGACCGCGAGCACCCCCGGGCGCAGGCCCAGCTCGCGTACGGCTTCCGTACTCATCAGGGACACCACACGGTGTGCCCCGCACTGCAGTTCCACCTGGGCCATCACCTTGTCGGCGACGACCTCGGTGACCAGCCCGACGAACTTGTTGCGGGCGGAGCGGCCGACCGAAGACGGGTCGTCGGGGCCGCTCGCCTGGGCACGGGCGAACCCGGCCAGCTGGGCACCGTCCACGACCTTGCGGCCGGCGGCGTCGTCGGTGGCGGTCAGCTGGCCCGCGCGCACCCAGCGGCGGACCGTGTCGTCACTGACCCCGAGCAGGCGCGCGGCCTCGGACAACCGAAATTGCGGCATAGCGCAGACATTATCGCCGCAGTTGAGGAAAAGCTACGCGGGGCGCGAATTGTGCATGATCTCGGCGCGCAGCTGTTCCAGCATGACATTCTGATAACGCTCGATGACTTTTCGTTCGGCCGGTGAGAACTGCGCGAGGCTCTCGCGAAGCCCGTCGAAGGCTGACTGGAAGAGCGGCGCGTAGCGCTCGGCGGCCCCGGGCACGACCTCGACGAGGACCTTGCGCCGGTCCTCCGGGTCGCGGACGCGGCGGACCAGCCCGACCTTCTCCAGCCGGTCGATGACGCCCGTGACCGCGCCGGTCGACAGCCCGGTGAGCTCGGCGATCCGGCCCGCGGTGAGCGGCCCGGCCGCCTGTCCGACCAGGTCGAACGTCTTGTGGTCGGTACCGGACAGGCCCATCCGCTCGGCGATCCTGGCGTGCCGGAGTACGGTCAGCGTGCTGCTTTCGCGACCCAATTCCGCGAAGCGGAAGAGTTCCGCTTCGGGCACCGGGTACGGCTTTTCCGTCGTGCTCGACATCACGAGTCCTTCTCCCGGCGTGCCGACCGGGGTAGTTCGGCCGCTGAACCACTCACTCCGCAAAGTATCCTAGCGATCACCTCGCTTCGCGCGTTCCAGAGTTAGGCTGTGCGTAATGACGGCAGTGGATCTCGGGTTTCCTCGCGTCCCCGGTACACGAGGTTCGTCTCGTGTGCCCCGACCCGAGAACCCACGACTCATCGACACCTTCGGCCGGGTGGCCACCGATCTGCGGGTTTCCCTGACGGATCGGTGCAATCTGCGCTGCACCTACTGCATGCCCGCCGAGGGCCTCGACTGGATGCCGGGCGAGGAAGTCCTGACCGACGACGAGCTGGTCCGGCTGATGCGGATCGCCGTCGAGATGCTGGGCGTCACCGACATCCGGCTCACCGGCGGTGAACCGCTGCTGCGGCCGGGCCTCGAGGACCTCGTCGCGCGGATCACGGCGCTCGAGCCGCGGCCCCGGCTGTCCATGACCACCAACGGGATCGGCCTGGCCAAGCGCGCGAAGGACCTCGCGGCCGCCGGGCTGGCCCGGATCAACGTCTCGCTCGACACCGTCGACCCCGCCACCTTCCTCGAGATCACCCGGCGCGACCGGCTCTCGCACGTGCTGGCCGGCATGGCCGCCGCGCGTGACGCCGGGATGACACCGGTCAAGGTCAACGCCGTGCTGATGCGGGGCGTCAACGACACCGAAGCCGTGGCGCTGCTGAAGTTCTGCCTCGCCGAGGGCTACCACCTGCGGTTCATCGAGCAGATGCCGCTGGACGCCCAGCACGGCTGGAACCGCGGCGAGATGATCACCGCGTCGGAGATCCTCGGGATGCTGGGCACGGAGTTCTCGCTGAGCCCGTTCCCGGTGTCCCGCGGCGGGGCGCCGGCCGAGCGCTGGCTGGTCGACGGCGGCCCCGGCGACGTCGGCGTGATCGCGTCGGTGACCCGGCCGTTCTGCGCCGCCTGCGAGCGGACCCGGCTGACCGCGGACGGCGCGGTGCGCTCCTGCCTGTTCAGCAACGACGAGACCGACCTGCGCGCCCTCGTGCGCGCGGGTGTGCGCGATGAAGAAGTGGCGGACGCCTGGCGGGCGACAATGTGGGGGAAGCTCGCGGGGCACGAGATCAACGACGCCGGGTTCGCACAGCCGATCCGGCCGATGAGCGCGATCGGCGGCTGAGATGACGACCCTGACCATCGTGGTCCGGTACTTCGCCGCGGCGCGCGCCGCGGCCGGTGAAGAAGAGGAGAAGGTGCAGCTGCCTTCGAACGCTTCGGTCGCCGACGCCGTGGCCGAGCTGCGCCGCCTCCACCCGGAGCGGCTGCCGCGGGTCCTGGAGGCCGTCAGCTACCTGCTCGACGGCATCGCGGTCCGCGACCTCACCCGCCGCCTCAAGGACGGCGCCGAGCTGGACGTCCTCCCGCCCTTCGCCGGCGGCTGACCTTCTCCTCTACATAAGGGCGCCGTCCCGCGTGCTGCCCCGCTGATCCCGCGTCTCTCCTATAGATAGGTGCGCCGGCCCTCCGCGTACGCGAACCGCCCGGCCGGGCGGGCCACTTCCCCTCCCCCGATAACCGCCGACCGCTCGGGTACGGCAGCCGACCGCTCGCCGACGCGGGTCCGGCGCCGCGGCGTGGCACCCCGCCGCGGCCGGGCGTTCGCGGGACGCTGAATCCGCGGTCGATCCCACTCCGTCCGGTGACCCGTCTCGCCTGGTCGGACACGGTCCGTCGCCCCCGCCGGCACCCGCCGCCCGGACGGACGCCTCCGACCGTGCTCGCAAACCCCTCGAACAGGTGGGGCCGGAGTTACTCATGGGGCACCAGAGGCCACTGTCAAGTCTGGCGAACCGCCGGGGGACTCCATAAGATGCGCCCCCCATTCGTGAACCGGGCGGCCCGAAAGGGCCATTCACTGCGCAAAACACGTGATGCAAGCCTCACGATCCGTGCTTTGTCTCGGCAAGGAAACGGACAGATAACGGCCCTCTGACCTGCGTAGACACCCACATCGACGGGGGTTGCGTGCTGTTACTGTGACGTAGGTCACGCCCCGAATAATTTCCGATCACGGTCATCGTTACGTACCGTCGCTAATCGGCTGGCCCCGACCAGTCACGCAACACCGGGAATCCGTAGCGCCTAGCCCTGTCCGACGGATACCCGGACCCATACCCCGAGCGAAAGCATTTCCGGACAGGGACGAGGGGACGAGGACGACGCGTCGTGCGTCGGAGCCGTCTGCCGGTCTGAGAGGGCCGGCGCCAGGACCCCGATCCTGACCCTCAGCACAAGTCTCGTAGGCGCAGGGAAGCCTGAGAAGCATTCAGATGTCTTACCGAGGCAAGCACCGCAAGATGTCCGCTGCCACCCGCACCGTCGCTCGCGTCGCCATCGCGGGCATCGCGGTCGGCGCCCCCCTCGCGATCGCCGCGACCCCCGCGTCGGCGACGAACTGGGACGCGATCGCGCAGTGTGAGAGCGGCGGCAACTGGAGCATCAACACCGGCAACGGCTACTACGGCGGCCTGCAGTTCACGCAGAGCACCTGGAAGGCCTACGGCGGCACCGGCAGCGCCCAGGGCGCGTCGCGTGACCAGCAGATCGCCGTGGCCGAGCGCGTTCTACAGGGCCAGGGCATCGGCGCCTGGCCGGTCTGCGGCAAGAAGGGCGGCGGCGGTTCGTCGACGGCCCCGCGGACCGCGAAGACCACCACGCCCAAGAAGGTGACTCCCAAGAAGAGCACCCCGGTGGCCCCGAAGCAGGCCGCGACCCCCAAGCAGGCCGCAGCCCCGTCGGCGACCGGCGTGAGCAGCTCGAACCCGGCCGGTGACTACACCGTCGTGGCGGGCGACACGCTGTCCAAGATCGCCAAGCAGTTCAGCGTCACCGGCGGCTACCAGAAGCTGCAGGACCTGAACGCGAAGTACATCCCGAACGCGGACATGATCCTCGTCGGGCAGAAGATCGCCACCAAGTGACGATCGCGCAGTGATGCGCAGGTCCGGCCTCGAGCCGTGACATCGGGAACCCTCCACCGCCAATCCCCCGGGCGGTGGAGGGTTCTTGTCATTCGCCCCGGACCCGGCGCGCTTGCGCGAGCTGCAGCCGCTCGCCGCGGCGCAGCAGGTCGATGATGAACACCAGTTCTTCCGCGGAGTACCGCTCGAGCAGCTCACGCCCGGCCCGTTCGACCGGTGCGTAGACCTCCTCCAGCAGGTCCACCGCGCGCGGGGTCAGCTCCACCACCGCCCGGCGCCGATCCTCGGCGTCGGTTTTTCGCGTCAGGTGCCCGGCGTGGATCAGCCGCTGGATCGCCGTCGTCGTCGCGGCCGGGCTCAGTCCGGCCGCCGTGGCCAGCCCGCCGGCCGTCAGCGTGCCCGCCGTCATGACCAGGCCGATGATCCGCAGATCCGTCCGGTTGACGCCGAACGCCGCCGCCGCGGCCTCGTCGACCAGGTCGTCGGCCGCGCCGAAGTCGGCCGCGGCGTGGGTGGCCTCGGCGATCAGCTCGGCCCGGGACGGCAGTTGTTTCGACACTCGAAAGAGTCTACCTTGACGGGCAACTCCTTCGATCGTCGAAAGGTTTGCTCTCGTGACGACCCTCCCCGGCTGGCTGCGGCCCGCCAACCGGCTCATCCGCCTGCTGACGCGGGCCGGGCTGCCCCTCGGCACCATCCACGTCCTGACGGTCCCGGGCCGCCGCTCGGGCGCGCCGCGGGCCACGCCGGTCTCCCCGCTGACCGTCGGCGGCCACCGCTACGTCATCGCCGGGCTGCCGGAGTCCGACTGGGCACGCAACGTCCGCGCCGCGGGCCGCGGTGAGCTCGCGCGCGGCCGCCGCCGGCAGCCGGTGACGCTCACCGAGGTCACCGACCCCGGCCTGCGCCGCGAGGTCGTGCGGGCTTTCCCGCGCGAGGTCCCGCACGGGGTGCCGATGTTCGTCAAGCTGGGCATCGTCACGAAAGCGGACCCGGACGAGTTCGCCGCGGCGGCCGACCGGGTCGCGGTCTTCCGGATCGCTCCTGCGGCGGGCTGACCGCGCGTCAGGGCGAGTTGACCCACTCGTCCGTGCCGTCGGTGAAGTGCTGGTGCTTCCAGACCGGAAGCCGGGCCTTGACCTCGTCCACCAGCTCCGCGCACGCCGTGAACGCCTGGCCGCGGTGCTCGGCCGCCACCGCGATCGCCAGCGCGACGTCGCCGATCGTCAGCGCGCCGATGCGGTGGCTGACCGCGACCGCCCGGACGCCGGTCCAGCGGGCCGACAGGTCGGCCACGACGTCCGCGATGACCTGGCTCGCGCTCGGGTGGCCCTCGTAGGTCAGGTCGCGCACGCCCTTGCCGCCGTCGTGGTCGCGGACCACGCC
Source organism: Amycolatopsis sp. NBC_01286 (assembly GCF_035982555.1). Classification (NCBI taxonomy): domain Bacteria; kingdom Bacillati; phylum Actinomycetota; class Actinomycetes; order Pseudonocardiales; family Pseudonocardiaceae; genus Amycolatopsis; species Amycolatopsis sp. NBC_01286. The sequence goes on along the minus strand of NZ_CP108428.1, from coordinate 3,263,399 downwards.
GGCGAACGTCACCACCGCGCCCGCGGCGTCGTCCTCGACCAGGCGGGCGTGCTCCTCGACCGAGAGCGGCTCCGAGGCCACCAGCGCCCGCGCGACGCGGACCGCCGGGCCCGTGGGGACCGCGCGCGGGTGGTCGCCGCCGGCCAGCTGGTCGACGGCGTGGTCCAGGATGCCGTCGAGGACACCCAAACCGTCCTTGACGCCGCCGCTGGAGCCCGGGAGGTTCACGACGAGGGTCCTCCCCGCAACCCCGGCCACACCGCGTGAGAGGACCGCTGAGGGCACCTTGGGCAGGCCCGCCGCGCGGATCGCGTCCGCGACGCCCGGCAGCTCGTGGTCCAGGACCGCCTTCGTGACGTCCGGGGTGCGATCGGTCGGGGAGATCCCGGTGCCGCCGGTGGTGAGCACGACGGCCACGCCGTCGGCCAGCGCGGCCCGCAGCGCCACCCCGACCGGGTCGCCGTCCTCGACCACGACCGGCGCCGGGACGTCGTACCCGCGATCGGCCAGCCAGGCGGCGATCACCGGGCCGGTCTTGTCCTCGTAGATCCCCTTCGCGGCGCGGTTGGACGCCACGATCACCCGCGCAGTGCGCTTCACGGCCGCTCCCAGGTCCCGGTCTTGCCGCCGTCCTTGCGGAGCAGGCGGACCTCGTCCAGCGTCGCCGCCGGATCGACGGCCTTGATCATGTCGTGCACGGTCAGCCCGGCCACGGCCACCGCGGTCAGCGCCTCCATCTCGACGCCGGTGACGTCGGTGGTCTTGGCGGTCGCGCGGATCCGCACCTCGGCCTCGCCGAGCTCGAACTCGACCTTGACCCCGGACAACGCGATCTGGTGGCACAGCGGGATCAGCTCGGGCACCCGCTTGGCGCCCATGATCCCGGCGATCCGCGCGGTGGCCAGCGCGTCACCCTTCGGGAGGCCGTCGGTGGCGAGCAGCCGGAGCACCTCGGCGGTGGTCCGCACGGTGCCGGCCGCGAGCGCGGTGCGCGCGGAGGCGGTCTTGCCGGAGACGTCGACCATCCGGGCGGCGCCGGTCTCGTCGACGTGGCTGAGTTCACTCACCAGCCGAGGCTACTTTCCGCCGGTGCCGGGCGAAGAGCAGGTGACCGGTTTCGCACCGGCGCCGCGAGCTGGGGGTCCCGGGCGCCGGTGCTCGCCGGTTGGTCTCTTGGGACGGCCAAGAGCCTAGGGCGCGCGGAACACCGCCGTCGTCCGTCCGGAGACGGATTCGAAGATCAGCCGAAATGGTGACTCAGCGCTCGGCGCGGACGGCCTTGCGCACCGCCTCGGCGACCGCGGGCGCCACCGCGCTGTCGAACACGCTCGGCACGATGAACGACGCGTTGAGCTTGCCGTTGTCGACGACGTCGGCGATCGCGTCGGACGCGGCCAGCAGCATGTCGTCGTCGATGTTGTTGGCGTGCGCGTCGAGCAGGCCGCGGAAGACGCCCGGGAAGGCCAGCACGTTGTTGATCTGGTTCGGGAAGTCGCTGCGGCCGGTCGCGACGACGGCCGCGTGCTGCTGCGCCTCGAGCGGGTCGATCTCCGGGTCCGGGTTGGCCAGCGCGAAGACGACCGCGTCGTCCTTCATGGTCGCGACCTGCTCGGCGCCGAACAGGTTGGGCGCCGAGACGCCGATGAAGACGTCCGCGCCGACCAGGGCCTCGTGCAGGGTGCCGCTGACCTGCTCGGCGTTGGTGTGCGACGCGATCCAGGTCAGGTTGTCGTCGAGGTTGCCGCGCGCGGAGTGGACGATGCCGTCGATGTCCGCGGCGACGATGTCGCCCGGGTTCTTGCGCAGCAGCAGCCGGATGATCGCCGAGCCGGCCGCGCCGACGCCGCTGACCACGATCTTGCAGTCCTCGATGTTCTTCTTGACCACGCGCAGAGCGTTGCGCAGCGCGGCGACGACCACGATCGCGGTGCCGTGCTGGTCGTCGTGGAACACCGGGATGTCCAGCTGCTCGCGCAGCCGCTTCTCGATCTCGAAGCAGCGCGGCGCGGCGATGTCCTCGAGGTTGATGCCCGCGTAGACCGGCGCGAGCGCCTTGACGATCATGATGATCTCTTCGGTGTCCTGGGTGTCCAGGCAGACCGGCCAGGCGTCGACGTCGGCGAACTTCTTGAACAGCGCCGCCTTGCCCTCCATCACCGGCAGCGCCGCGGCGGGGCCGATGTTGCCCAGGCCGAGCACGGCGGACCCGTCGGTGACCACCGCGACGGTGTTGCGCTTGATGGTCAGCCGCCGGGCGTCCTCGGGGTTCGCCGCGATCGCCTGGCAGACGCGCGCGACGCCCGGGGTGTAGGCGCGGGAGAGGTCGTCACGGTTGCGGAGCGCGACCTTGGGGGTGACCTCGATCTTGCCGCCGAGGTGGATCAGGAACGTCCGGTCGGAGACCTTGCGGACCTTGACGCCGGGCAGCGAGTCGAGCGTCTGGGTGATGTCGTTCGCGTGGTTCTCCGACAGCGCGTTGGCGCTGATGTCGACCACGATCGAGTCGGAGTGGGACTCCACGACGTCGAACGCGGTCAGCACGCCACCGACGCGCCCGACGGCGGTGGTGAGGTCACCGGCCGCGCTGGACGAGGCCGGGGCCTCGACCCGGACGGTGATCGAATATCCGGGACCGGGAACCGGCATGGCTTACTCCCACGTGGGAAAGAGGGCTTGGGACGGGAGCGAACCTACTCCCGTGACCGCCCTCACGAGGCCCCGATACCGGTACTGACCAGTAACTATGCGATCAGCGGTTGATCTCGGTCTCGGGGTGCACGTAGGGCACCGTGTCGAGCGGGAACGTGAGGTCCCCGAACGGCGACAGCGCGCCCTGGCGGTCCGACGCCAGTTCGGTCACGGGGTGCTCACCGGCCTCGCCCGGCCAGGTCGGGTCGACACCCTTGTGCTTCTTCTCGCCCTTGGCCACAACGTCCTCCCACACAGCCGTCCTTGTTCTCGGGGACAGTCTGCCCGAGCCGAGGCGAGCTCGGCCAACCGCCCGGTACCCTGGTCCTTCTATGCCCGCGACCTCCTTGGCGGACTGGCTGCGTGCGGAGCCCGACGCCGCACTCGCAGAGCTGCTCCGCACGCGTCGCGACTTGTCGACGCCGCCGCCCTCCGACAGCACGGTGCTGGCCACCCGCGCCGGCACCCCGGGCTCGGTCGCGCGTGCCTGCGAAGACCTCGACACCGTCACCCTGGCCGTGCTCGAAGCGTGCCTGCTGACCGGCGCGGACCGCGACCCCGTGCCGGTCGAGAACGTCGCGAAGCTGGTCGGCGCCGACATCGCGGCGCCGTTGACCCGGCTCCGCGCGCGGGCGCTGGTCTGGGGCTCGGACGACGCGCTGCGCGTGCCGCCCGCGGTCCGGGAGGCGCTCGGGCCGTTCCCGGCCGGGCTGGGCACGCCGTCGCCGGCACTGGCCGGCGAAGACCTCGAGGCGCGGCTGGCCGAGCTGTCCGACGACGAACGCGGCGTGCTGAACGCGCTGGCCGCGGGCCCGCCGATCGGCCGCACCCGCGACGCGGGGATCGACCTCACGCTGAAGAAGGCCGAAACGCCGGTGCAGAAGCTGCTCGCCCGCGGGCTGCTGCTGCGGCGCGACGACCAGACCGTCGAGCTGCCGATGGAGCTCGGCGTCGCGGTGCGCGGCGGGGTGTTCGGACCGGGCACGCTCACCGAGCCCGAGCTGCCGGTGCACCCGCACCGGGCGTCCACTCTGGACGAAGCCGCGGCCGGTGAGGCGATGGAGTTCCTGCGCCACACCGAATCCCTGCTCCGCGGGTGGTCGGCGGCGCCGCCCCCGGTGCTCAAGTCGGGCGGCCTCGGCGTGCGCGAGCTGAAGAAGCTGGCCAAGGACCTCGAGATCGACGAGACGCAGGCGACACTGCTGGCCGAGCTGGCCGTCGGGGCCGGGCTCGTCGCGGACAGCGAGGCGAGCGTGCCCGAATGGGTGCCGACGACGCTGACCGACTCCTGGCTCGCGTCGCCGACCGCCCAGCGCTGGATGACGCTCGCGCAGGCGTGGCTCGAGCTGCCGCGGCTGCCCGGGCTCGCCGGCGGCCGCGACGCCAAGGACAAGCCGGTCGCGCCGCTGTCCGAAGAGCTCCGGCGGCCGCTGGCGCCGGTCGCGCGCCGCCGCGTGCTGGCCACGCTGGCGGCCCTGCCCGAGGGCGCCGGGGTGAAGAGCGTCGACGAGCTGGTCGCGGTGCTCGCCTGGCGGGCCCCCCGCCGTGGCGGGCGGCTGCGGGACGAGACGGTGCGCTGGACCATGGCCGAGGCGAGCGCGCTCGGCCTGGTCGGGCTCGGCGGCGTCACGACGGCGACGCGGGCGCTGCTGGCCGACGACCGCCCGGCCGCCGTCGAGGCGATCCTGGACGCGCTGCCCGCGCCGGTGAACCACGTGCTGCTCCAGGCCGACCTGACGGTGGTCGCGCCGGGGCCGCTGGAGCCGGAGCTGGCCACCGAGATGGACGCGGTCGCCGACATCGAGTCGGCCGGCCACGCGACGGTCTACCGGATCACCGAGGGCTCGGTCCGGCGCGCGCTCGACACCGGCCGGACGGCCGACGAGCTGCACGCGCTGTTCAAGGCGAAGTCCGCGACGCCGGTACCGCAGGGCCTGAGCTACCTGGTCGACGACGTCGCGCGGCGGCACGGGCGGCTGCGCGGCGGGGTCGCGGCGTCGTTCCTGCGGTGCGACGACGAGGCGCTGCTGGCCGAGGTGCTCGCCCACCCGATCGCCGCGGAGCACGACCTGCGGCTGATCGCGCCGACCGTCGTGATCAGCCCGGATCCCCTGCACGAGGTCCTGACCGGGCTGCGCGGCGCCGGGTTCGCCCCGGCCGCGGAGGGCCCGGACGGCCGGGTCGTCGACATCCGCCCCGGCGGCAGGCGGCTGCCGGCGAAGGCCCGCGCGCCCCGGCGCAACCCGGGCGAGCAGGCGGTGCTGACCGAGGACCAGGCGGAGCGGATCGTCTCCAACCTGCGCGCGGGCGACGCGGCCTCGGCGCGGCGCCGGGGTTCGACGGTCAAGGCGCCGGGCGGTGGCGGCGCGGACACGTCGGCGACGCTGGAGCTGCTGTCCCGGGCCACGCTCGAACGCCGTGAGGTCTGGATCGGCTTCGTCGACTCGCGCGGCACCGCCAGCCAGCGCGTCGTCCGCCCGATCCGCGTCGGCGGCGGGATCCTCGAAGGCGACAACAACGAGCGCTACTCCCTGCACCGCATCACCTCGGCGGCGCTGGTCGAGGACTGATCATCCGCGATCCGGTGAATCGGCACCGGACTGCGCGCCGACGTGGTAAGCCTGGGTCCTTCGGAAGTCAGGGGAGGGACCATGAAGCGAGGAACACGCGTGACCGCGGTGGCCGCGGCGGTGGTGGTGAGCGGGCTGGGGTTCGCCGGGCCGGCGAGCGCCGTCGGACCGCCGGTCTACACGAAGTACGCGGTCGTGGGCACCACGCACGTCGCGAAGCCCGACGCGAACGTGAAGCTCGGGCCGGGGACGGTCGAGATGTACACCGACATCGGGCCCTACACCTACTACGGGACGTTCACGCTGCCGCCGGCGCGGGTCACGAGCGGCGCGGTCAGCGCCACGGTGACGCTCGGCCCGGCCCGCGTCGAAGGCTCGTCGTTCGGCGGGTTCACGGGCACCGCGACCTGGCCCGTGCGCGTCTCGAACGTCACGGTCGGCGGCGCCCCGTACGACGTCGGCCCCGCGTGCGGCACCGCCCAGCCGGTGACGACGGAGATCACGTCGGCCGACTTCACGCTCTCGACCGGCGGGCACCTGACGTCGACTTACACGATCGGCACCTTCGCGAACTGCGGTCCGGGGACGGCCCTGGTCAACGCGGCGGTCCCGGGGCCGGGCAACACGCTGGCCCTGACCCTCACGCCCTGAGTCTGCCGCAGCTTGTCGTGAGTGGTTAGGGCGGTTCTAACCGCCCTAACCACTCACGACGGGTGTGGCGCAGGTCGGGCTACAGGGCCCGCAGGCCCGCCAGGACGCGTTCCATGAAGTCGCGGGACGAGCGGTCGCCCAGGATCAGCTCGGTGTGGTGGACCAGCACCAGCCCGATGTCGGCCATGTCCCCGACCAGCACCTTCACCACGCCCAGCGGCAGCCGCAGGTGCGCGGCGATCTCCGCGATCGACCGCGTGTCGAGGCACAGGTCGCAGATCCGGCGGTGCTCGACCGACCGGACACCGCGGTAGCGGCGGCCGTCGTCGGACGTCGAGACCAGGGCCTCGAGCGCCAGGTTGTGGTCGGACCGGGTGCGGCCACCGGTGCGGGTGTACGGGCGCACCCGCGAGCCGGCCGAAGCCACCGGGACCGGGCTCGCCACGCGTGCGGCGGGCTCGTTCCAGGGGGCCGGTTCGTCGTAGCCGTAGGGCTCGGGCGGCTGCGGGATCCAGCGGGTCTCCGGGTCCGGCGGCGGCGTCCAGCCGGCGCGCGGGTCGACCGGCGGGGCCCACGACGGCGCGGGCGCCTGGGCCCGGGGCCGGGACGCGGGCGGGCGCGGGGCCGGCGGCCGGGGCGCGGGCGGGCGCGGAGCCGGGGCACGGCCCGCGCCACGCGGCGGCGTCCAGGTCTCCACCGGCGGCGGTTCCGGCTCGTAGCGTGGCTCGTCCCGCCATTCCGGCCGGCCGGCGGCGTGCCCGCCGTCGTCGTAACCGGAGTGGTAGCCGGTGTCGTAACCGTCGTCCTGGTAAGCGTCGTCTTCGTAGCCGTCATCGGGGGTCGCGGCCGCCGAGGAGCCCCATTCGCGGGTGTCCTCGTCGGTGTAGCCCTGCGGGTCCGGCCGCGGCTGCGGAGGCGGCGGCGTCTGCCGCTTCCGGCGCGGCATGATCGTCGACAACGTCGACATGTCGAACTTGCTCGGCGAATCGAAACCCTCGCGCTCGGTGCCGCGGTGCAGTGCGTCCCAGCCGGTGGAGTCCGGATCGTCGAATCCCGAAATCCTCATCGTGTCCTACCCACGCACGCCGCCCTGCAGCTGCGCGCGCAGCTCGGGGGTGATCTGCTGGCCGACCTGCTCGACGAGCAGGGTCATCTCGTACGCGACCGTGCCGATGTCACACGTCGGCGCGGCCAGCACCGCCAGCGACGAGCCGTCCGAAACGGACATCAGGAACAAGTAGCCGCGCTCCATCTCCACTACCGTCTGGTTGACCCCGCCCGCCTCGAAACAGCGTGCGGCTCCGTGCGTCAGGCTGAGCAGTCCGGAGGCCACCGCGGACAGCTGCTCGGCGCGCTCCTGGGGCAGTCCTTCCGACGGCGCCAGCAGCAGGCCGTCGGCGGACACCAGCACGGCGTGGGCGGCGCCGGGTACCCGGCGCACGAACTCCGTCATGAGCCAGCCGAACGTGCCCTGGCCGGATGCCGTCACCACTACCCCTCCTTGCTCGTGCCGCGCCGCGCGCCGCACACCGGAGTGGCCGGTCGACGGCGCCTCCCTCAAGCGTATTCGCACCGACGGCGGTGTCGAGTCCGCGACCGGATGGCCGCCGCGCACTCTACGTGTGCGCATGCTCGCGCACCGCATTGACCCGGACGGGTCCACGCGTTCGAGCGACACTCCGCGCCGCCGGCGACGATGCGTGGCGACGCGGTGTCCGCGCAGGTCAGCCGAGGTCCGGGCAGTCCAGCGGGACGGCCCGGCCGTCGACGGTGCCGAACGCGCCGCCCCGAGCCCCGCTCCGGACGGCGGCCGCTTCCCCCGAGGTGGGTGAAGCACGTGGAGTTCACTCCAACGGCCGCATCCGGTTCGGGGCGTCATCGGGCTATCCCGCGCGCAACGCCGAATCGTGCGCGATCGCGTGCTGGACGACCGAGATCAGCACCTGCTTGGCGGAGTCGCGCTCGCGCGCGTCACACGCCATGATCGGGACCGACGGCGCGATGGTCAGCGCGTGCCGGACGTCCTCGATCTGGTGGTGCAGCAACCGGTCGAAGCAGTTGATGGCCACGACGTAGGGCAGCTTCCGGTTCTCGAAGAAGTCGATCGACGGGAACGCGTCGGCCAGCCGCCGCGTGTCCACGAGCACGACCGCGCCGATGGCCCCGACCGCCAGGTCGTCCCACATGAACCAGAACCGGTGCTGACCCGGCGTACCGAACACGTACAGCACCAGGTCCGAGTCCAGCGAGATGCGCCCGAAGTCCATCGCCACGGTAGTGGTGGTCTTGTTGGGCGTCGCCGAGGTGTCGTCGTGTCCGACGCTCGCCTCGGTCATCATGGCCTCGGTGGTCAGCGGGTCGATCTCCGAGATCGCCCCGACCATCGTTGTCTTCCCCGAACCGAACCCGCCGGCGACCACGATCTTGGCCGACGAGGTCGGACCCGTCACCTGCGGCGCGTTCGCGTCGGAGTCAAATTCTCCGAAGCCCACTGAGCACCCTTTCCATGAACTCGATACTCGGCCGGTCACCCACGGTCTGGCTGCTGGAGTGCACCAGCACCAGCCCGAGCCCCGCCACGTCACCAATCAACACCCGCACCACACCGAGCGGCAGCCGCAGCAGCGCCGCCACCTCGGCCACCGACCGGGTGTCGAAGCACAGGTCGCAGATCGACCGGTGTTCGGGCACCCGGACCCGGTCGAGCAACCGGCCCTGTTCGCTGGTCGAGATCAACGTCTCGATCGCCAGATCGAGTGTCGCCTTCGTCCGCCCGCGGGTCCGGAAGTACGGCCGGACCAGGCCCGACGTCTCCATCTCCGTCGGCGGCGGTGGCTCGTCGACGTACTCCTGGTGGGCCTGTCGCGGCAGCGCCGCGGCCAGCTCCCCGGAGTCCGGTCCCGACGTGTAGTCGCGCTCGCGGTCGTTGCTGTACGCGGCGAAGTCCGCCGCGTCGTACAACGGCCCGCTCGCGCCGCCGAACAGCTCCGAACCCGGACCGCCGAGCAGGCGGTCGCGGTACCCGTTGCTGCCGGGCTCGATGGGCCGGATCGGCTCCTGCCCCGCGTTCGAGTCCGTCAGCCAGTTCGGCGGTTCCCGGACGGGGTCGCTGTCGGAACCCTGGACCCGCCGTTGCCGCCACTCACGGTCGACGCGTTCCCGGAACGACTGCCAGTCCTCCCGGCCGTCGTCCGGCCCCGGCTGCTCGGACCACCCGCCGGAGAAGTCGTCACCGAGCCGGCCATCGCCCCTCAAGCGCCCGTCGTCCACGGCTCTCTCCTCGGTTCCCCGGTCGTCAGCGGCGGACCGCTGCGCCCTGCAGTTGCGCCCGCATCTCCGGTGTCAGCTGCTGGCCGACCCGCTCCACCAGCAGGGTCATCTCGTAGACGACCAAGCCGATGTCACTTTCGGGTGACCCGAGCACCGCGAGACAGGAACCGTCGGAAACCGCCATGAGGAAGAGGAAGCCGTTGGCCATCTCGACCACGGTCTGTGCGACCGTGCCGCCCTCGAACACCTTGGCCGCACCCCGCGCGAGGCTGGTGAGCCCCGACGCGACGGCCGCCAGCTGGTCCGCCCGGTCCTTCGGGAGACCGCGCGAGGCCGCCAGGAGCAGACCGTCCGCCGACACCACGACCGCGTGGGCCGCGCCGGGCACCCGGTGCACGAAATCCGTGATCAGCCAAGCGAAGCTGCCGGTATTACCCGCCTTGGCCTGCGCGGAGCCACCCGGCTGCGCGGAGCCACCCGGCTGCATTGCACCCGCCCGTGTCACTTTCACTCCTCACTGCTGTCTGTGGTGTTGCCATTCATCGGAAACACACCGTCTTCGTCCGTGCGTTCCTTCAACGCGTGCCGTCCGGACGTGTAGCCACGTTGGAAGCTTGCCATCCGGCTCCGCGCCGTGGACGCCGAGCGGGTGATCACACCCGTTCCGGGCCTCCCACCGGTGTTGTCCGCGAAGTTGTTCTGCGCCGGCGCGTCGGACGAGGGGCTGTTGATCGACCCGGGCACCAGGTAGGCGTTCGGGACGCGCTTGGGCAGCCCGGCCGGGGTGATCTCCTCGTCCTTCGCCTCCAGCAGCGACTGAGCCGCGTTCCAGCCCTCGTCGGAGGCACTGTGCCAGCCGTCGTCGGGCGGGAGAAGCGGGTGCCTCGTCGCCGCGGTCGGCTGCAGCTCGTCGACGCGCTCGGGCTCCGGCTCGCGGTCCCGGACGGGTTCGCGATCACGAACGGGTTCGCGGTCGCGGACCGGCTCACGGTCACGGACGGGCTCCCGGTCGCGAACGGGCTCGCGCTCGGTTTCGTACCGCGGTGCGGGCTCGCGACGAGCCTCGTGCCGTGGCTCGTCGGCCAGCCCGTTGAGCGGCGGCAGCATCGGGTCGGCCGCGGCGTCGGCCTGAGCCGGCACCGGATCGGCCGCGCCCGCTTCGTCGCCCTCACTGAACCAGCGTGACAGCACCGACTGGTAGATGGGCAGCCGCCGGGTGGGTACATCGTCTTCGAGCGCCGACGAGCCGACGTCCGCCACGGGTGGCGGCGGGGGCGGCTCCTCCGGCGGGACGTACTTCGGCTCGCGCTTGGGCAGCACCAGCGGCTGGAACCGGGTGTCCGCGCTGTGGCTGGCCCCGTCGCCGTTCGGCGACGGCGTCAGCGGCGCGAGGTCCTCGGCCGTCGGCCACGCGGGCGTCTCCGGCTTCGGCAGCTCCGGCGACAGGAACGGGCCTGCCGCACGCCCGCCGCTGACCAGGTCGTCCAGGCTGATCGGCTGGTCCAGCGGGACCAGCCCACCCTGGTTGGCGACCGGTTCGTGCACCGGCGGGGCCGATGGCGGCGGCGGGGTGTGGTGGTGCGTCTGCGTCTGCTCGTAGTCGGGGATCGACGGCACCGGGATGCTCGGCATCGACATCGACGTCTCGGACCGGTTCTGCGGCGGCGGCGTCTGGGTCAGCTGCTGGCGCGGCATGCCCGGGCGGAGCTGGGTGAGCAGCTCGGCCGGGACGACGACGCGGGCGATGACGCCGCCCTCGATGTCCTCGTTCTCGCGCAGCCGGACCTCGATGCCGTGGCGCTTGGCGAGCCGCGACACCACGTAGAGGCCCATTCGCCGGGTCACCGACACGTCCAGGTCCGGCGGCTCGGCGAGCCGCGCGTTGACCTCGGCCAGCCGGTCGTCGCCCATCCCGACACCGTGGTCGGTGACCTGGATGGCGAGCGCCTTCCGCCGGGTGACGACCGCCCGCACGATGACCTTCGTCTCCGGCTCGGAGAAGTAGGTCGCGTTGTCGAGCAGCTCGGCCAGGACGTGCACGAGGTCGTGGATCGCGAGGCCCTGGACCGCGACGTCGGGCACGATGCCGACCTCGATCCGGGCGTACTGCTCGATCTCGGACACCGCGGCGCCGATGACGTCGGCGGCGGGCACCGGCTTCGGCACGGACTTGGCCAGGCCGGCGCCGGAAAGCACCAGCAGGGACTCACCGTTGCGCCGCAGCCGGGTGGCCAGGTGGTCGAGCTCGAACAGGCTGGCCAAGTGGTCCGGGTCCTGCTCGTCGGCCTCGAGCCGGTCGATGACGCCGAGCTGGCGTTCCACCAGCCGCTGCGACCGGCGCGAGAGGTTCACGAAGATGCCGTTGACGTTCTCGCGCAGGAGGGCCTGCTCGGCGGCCATCTTGACGGCTTGCTCGTGGACGATGTCGAACGAGCGCGCCACCTCGCCGATCTCGTCGCGCGAGTCGACGGGCACGGGCTGGACGGCGCGTTTCGAGGCGCCGACCGGGTCCGGGTCGTCGAGGATGTTCTGCACGGTTTCGGGCAGCCGGGTGTACGCGATGTCCAGCGCGCTCTTCCGCAGCACCCGGAGCGGGCGCAGCATCAGGCGGGCGACGATGAGCATCAGCGCGATCGCGGCGGCCAGCGCGGCGAGCACGATGGCACCGCCGATCCAGGCGGAGTTGACGGCCGCGGTGGCCAGGTCGTCCGCGCGGGTCTTCAGCTGGGCCAGCAGGTTCGACTCGACGGCGTGCAGCTTGTCCGCCGAGACCGTGCTGTCCTTGCTGAGGGTCGAGGGCTCGATGCTCGGCGCCTCACCCAGCTGGGCGGAGGCGAACGCGCTGGTCTGGATCCGCCGGCGGTCGTCGACCTCCGGACCGGAGTAGGTGTCGTTGTAGAGCTGCCGCTGGTCGTCGTCGGCGTTCGCGAGGAACGAGATGACCGAGGCGTCCGCACTGGACGCCGCCGCACGCGTCTGGTCCAGGAGGTCACCGGGGAAGTTCGTGCGGTACGCCGCGATCTGCAGGTCGGCGTCCGCGCGGACGGTGAACTCCTTGGCCTCGCTGATCGCCTGCGTGCTGGTGCCGAGGCGCAGCACGTCCCGGTCGGTGACCGCGGTGGTCACCTCGCGGCCCAGCTCGATCAGCGCGTCGACGATGCCGGAGTACGCCGTCATGACGGTGATGTCCGGCAGGCCGTTCTGCGCGCCGTAGGCCGCACGCAGCGGGCGCAGCGCGTCGAGGCGCTGGATACCGCGGGCGTAGCGGTCGGTCGTGGCCTGGTCGTCGTTCTTCAACGTCGACGCGGCGCCCTTGAGGTCGGTGACCTCGCGGTCGACCTTGGCGATCTGCGCGTCCAGCCCCGTCTGCAGCAACTGGTTGGCGGACGAGATCCGCGCGACGGCCAGCGAGCGCTCGTTCTGCAGCTCGTGCACCACCGTGGTGACCTTGACCGCGAACGCGACCTGGTCGGCGGTGCGCTGGAACTCCGCCGCCTGCTGGGCGTCGTCGACCACGCGCAGTGCACCCAGCACCGACGCGGTCAGAGTAGGGATGATCAGGACTGCGGCCAGCTTGGACCGCAGCCGCCAGTCACGCATGCCGGAGAAAAATCCGGACTTCTTCCCCGGATTCGCTCCGGGCGACTGCGCAGGGGTCCCTCCCACCCCCGCGGCGTCTTCGTTCGGCACCGCCGCACCACCATCATCGTTCGTGCTCGTAAAGCCCTGGTCGGTCCAGCGCCCGCCGGGGCGCATCACGTTCTCCTCAGCCACTCGTACGCACGCTCCTGGCATACCGGCGCACCGGCCGGTCGGTCGGAGCCCAGCGCGAGACGGTACCCGTACGGGTGAAAAGATCGTCTTCGACGGGGGTGCCCGAACGCCGCCCTCGCGGGCGGAATCGGTTCAGCTGGAGCATCACGGTCGGGTCCCTGCGCTGATCTTGCATCGGTCTATGTCGGCCTATCCCACCGGCGCGGCGGCTCTGCCCGGCCTGGCTGTGGTCTCTACTGCGGGGGCGAATCTCTCAGGAAAAGCACAGCGTGTCCTGGTAGACCAATGTGGGTCTTCTTGATCGGCCATCCAGGGACTCTCTCTCACTACATCGGAGGTTGAAACCTCCCCGCAGGTGCAGAGGGTAGCGAACGGCCGGGGAAGATGTAACCCTCCCGACAACACGCGCAGGATGTTGCACAGCGTTCGCTCAGTCGACGCGCAACTGGTGATCCCTTTTTGCGGATCCCCGTCCTACGCTGGGTGTTCTGCTACGGCGAGTGGAGCAGCGGGTCTAGACCAGAGGCCCAAAGAGTGATGCGTACCACTCGTCCGGGTATTGCTTCCACCCGTTGTGAGCAGGCTGTCACGCTGTCTACAGTGGCCCGCGTGTCTCCGGACAATGAGTCACGCACTTTCACTGGATTCGGTACACCAACCGTCACCTTCGTCAAGGAGCAGGCCTTGCTTGGAAACGCCAGGAGCAGTGGCCGGGTTCGCACTCGCCGTGCCGCGCTCGGGCTCGCCCTCACCGCCGCCGCCGTGACAGCCGCCAGCGGCTGCAGCGCGCTCGGCTCGGACGACTCGAACGCCTCGTCGAACGGGGGTGGCCTGGAGAAGCCGAACATCACGGTCTCCATCCTGCCGACCACCGACCTGGGCCCGTTCTGGCTCGCCCAGGACGGCGGCTACTTCAAGGCCGAGGGCCTCAACGTCAAGTCCGTGGTCGCGGCCAGCGGCCAGGCCTCGATGACCAAGTCGATCTCCGGCGAAGCCGACATCGCCCTCTCCACCTATACGCCGTTCTTCATCGCGAAGAGCACCGGTGCCGCCGACATGCAGCTCGTCGCCGACGGTTCCTCCGTGAACGCGAAGAGCAACGCCATCGTCACGGTGCCGAACTCGCCGGTGAAGACCGTCGCCGACCTCGCCGGCAAGCGGATCGCCATCACGGCCAAGAACACGGCTTCCGACCTGCTGACCAAGTCCGTGATGAAGGACCACGGCGTCCCCTCGGACAAGGTCCAGTGGGTCACGCTCGCGCTGCCGAACATCGCGGCCGCGCTGCAGCAGGGCCAGGTCGACGCCGCGTACCTGCCGGAGCCGTTCATCACCCAGGCCGCCAAGAACGTCGGCGCCACCCCGGTGATCGACATCAACACCGGCGCCAGCCAGGACTTCCCCCTGACCGGCTACGGCGCCCCCAAGAAGTGGGTCCAGGACAACCCGAAGACCCTCGCGGCCTTCCAGCGCGCGATGCAGAAGGCGACCCGCGACGCGATCAACGACCGCTCGAAGGTCGAGCCGCTGCTGGTCAAGTACGCGAAGATCGACGAAGACACCGCGAAGCTGCTGACGATCCCCGGTTACGGCTCGGTTCTGGACGCCCGGCGCATGCAGCGCGTCCCCGACCTGCTGCTGCAGCTGGGTGCCATCAACACGGCGGTCGACGCCGCGTCGATGATCGCCCCCCAGGCGACTGCCAGCTGACATCGTGACCAGACTGCTCCGCAACCTGACCGGCCTGGTCGGCTTCCTCCTCCTCTGGGAGGTCGTCGTCCAGGTCGGCCTGGTCAGCAAGACGTTCATCCCGCCGCCCAGCGTCGTCCTCGTCACCGTCGGGGAACTGCTCGGCGACGCTTCCTTCATCCGCGACGTCATCGCGACGATGCTCGCCTGGCTGATCGCGATCCTGATCGCGGTGGCCGTCGGCGTGCCCGCCGGCCTGCTGCTGGGCAGCGTCCCGGTGCTGCGCAACGCCACCGCCGCGATCGTCGAGTTCCTCCGCCCGATCCCGGTCGCCGCGCTCATCCCCCTGGTGCTGCTGGTGATCGGCTCCGGGCCGGAGGCGAAGATCACCCTCGCGGTGTACGCCGCCCTGTGGCCGATCATGTTCAACACGATCTACGGGCTCAGCGAGATCGACCCGGTGCTGATGGAGACCGCGCGGGCGTCCGGGACCAGCCGGTTCCGGATCCTGACGTCGGTCGCGCTGCCGTTCACCGCGCCGTTCGTCTTCACCGGCATCCGGCTGTCGGCGACGATCGCGCTGATCGCCGTCGTCAGCACCGAGTTCCTGGCCGGCTCCGAGGTCGGGCTCGGCAACTTCATCCTGGTCTCCAGCACCGGCTCGACCCGGTTCGACCTCGTGCTGGCCGGCACCGTCGTGGCCGGCTTGCTGGGTTACCTCATCAACGAAGGGCTCGAGCAAGTGGGCAAGCGGCTGTTCCGCTGGAGCACCGTGGACCGGGAGGCGATCGCGTGACCGCCGCGACCCTGTCCGGCCGCGTCGGCAGGCGCGCCGTCCGCGGCGCCACCGCGGTCCTGCGCAACTGGCTGCTCTTCGCGGTCCTCGTGGTGCTCTGGGAGTTCGCCGCCCGCGCGGGCGGCAGCAAGTTCTTCCCGCCGCCGTCGGAGATCGCGGTCCGCGCCGCGAACCTGTGGTTCACCGGGCCGGCGGACCACCTCTTCCTCACCGACGCGGTGTTCGACAACGTGTTCCCCAGCCTCGGTCACATGCTTGGCGGCTGGGCACTGGCGTCCGTGGTCGGTATCGTCCTCGGGGTGCTGGTCGGCCGGTCTCCGAAGGCGATGGACTACCTCGGGCCGCTGTTCGCCTTCTTCCGCTCGATCCCGCCGCCCACGCTGATCCCGGTGTTCGCGGTGCTGTTCGGGCTGAGCTCGGGCATGCAGGTCGGGTCGATCATCTTCGGCGCGATCTGGCCGGTGCTGCTCAACGCGGTCGACGGCGTCCGCTCGGTCGACCAGGTCAAGGTGGAGACGGCGCGCTCGTTCCGCACGCCCAAGGCGTACTGGATCAGCATGGTCGTGCTCCCCGCGGCGGCGCCGAAGATCTTCGCCGGGCTGCGGGTGAGCCTGTCGATCTCGCTGCTGCTCATGGTGGTCTCCGAGCTGGTGGGAGCCTCCTTCGGTATCGGGCGCTCACTGCTGAACGCCCAGCAGGACTTCGACTTCCCGTCGATGTGGTCCTGGTTGGTGCTGCTCGGCATCCTCGGCTACGTCTTCAACACGATCTTCCTGGCCGCGGAGCGACGGGTACTGGCGTGGCAGCCGGCCCGCCTCGGCCGCGACTGACGGTGGAAAGGCCCTCAATGTCAACCATGCTCGAAGTGTCCGGTGTCAGTCACCGCTACGGCTCCGGCCCCAAGGCGCACACCGCCGTCGACAACCTGTCGTTCACCGTCGAGGCCGGGCAGCTGGCCAGCATCGTCGGCCCGTCCGGCTGCGGCAAGTCGACGCTGCTGCGCTGCATCGCCGGGCTGACCCCGCCGACCGACGGCACGGTCAGCCTGCACGGCGACCGCGTCTCGGGCGTGCCGGACGACCTCGCCGTCGTCTTCCAGGACTACAGCCGGTCGCTGTTCCCGTGGCTCTCGGTGCAGAAGAACGTCGAGTTCCCGCTGCGGTGGCGCTCGATCTCCCGGTCCGAGCGGCGCAAGCGGGCCGCCGAGGCGCTGGAGCACGTCGGGCTGTCCGGCGTCGGCGGGAAGTACCCGTGGCAGCTGTCCGGCGGGATGCAGCAGCGGGTGTCGATCGCCCGCGCGCTGGCCAGCCGGCCGTCGCTGCTGCTCATGGACGAGCCGTTCGCCTCGGTCGACGCGCAGACGCGGTTCGAGCTCGAGGACCTGACCCGGCGGGTGCAGCGCGAGCAGGGCGCCACGATCCTCGTCGTCACGCACGACATCGACGAGAGCGTCTACCTGTCCGACCGCGTGCTGGTGCTGTCGAAGTCACCGGCGTCGATCGTGGCGGACCTGCGGGTGGACCTGCCGGCCGACCGCGACCAGATCGCGACCCGCGAGTCGCTGGAGTTCGTGACGCTGCGCGGTGAAGTGGCGCGGCTGCTGAACGGCGGCACCCCGGAGGAAGCGGCCAAGGCCGCCTCCGACGCCGCGGAGTGGGCGATGGCCGAGCAGGCCAAGGAGCAGCGGGCCAAGGCCCGTCGCTGACCCGGTTTCAAGTCCGTGAATGCCACATCGAGGGACGTAGTGGCCCTCGATGTGGCATTCACGGACTTCAGTAGATGGTGGAGTTCTCCGGCACGACCCGGACGTGGACCAGGGTCGGGCGGTCGTCGGCCAGGGCCGCCGTCAACGCCGGGGCCAAGGCGGCCGGCTCGGTGATCGCGATGCCCTGGCAGCCCATGCTCGCCGCCAGTGCCGAGAACTCGATCCCGCCCAGCTGCGTGCCCGGCAGCTTGGAGCCGCCGATCGCGTCGCCGAGGATGCGGACCGCCGCGTACTCCGTGTTGTCCAGGATCACGATCGTCACCGGCAGTTCCTGACGCGCGGCCGTCCAGAGCGCCTGGATGCCGTACATGCTGGAGCCGTCGCCGATCACGCCGACGACCTTGCGGTCCGGCCGGGCGATGGCCGCGCCGACGACGCCCGGGACGCCGTAGCCGAGTGCGCCGCTGGCCATCGTCAGGAAGCCGGTGTCGGTCGCGGTGATCGGCAGGTGGTCGTGCATCACCGCGCGGTGGCTGGGAGTTTCCTCGACGACGAGCGCGTTGTCCGGCAGGACCTCCGCGAGCGTCGCGTAGAAGTAGGCCCCGGTGAGCGCGCTGCCGTCCGGCTTCGCGGGCCGCTCCAGCGGCGCGGGCGCGGGCCGGCTCGTCTCGCCCACGGCGTCGACGAGCGCGCGGATGCCGAGCTTCAAGGTGGCGCGGATACCGGTGCCTTCGAAGGCCCGCGCGAGGATCTGCTCGTCGTCGCTGACGATGAACAGCGGCGGCAGCGGAGCTTCGCCCCGGCCGCGCTCGACGTGGTAGGTGAAGGCCGGCGCACCGAGCACGACGACGAGGTCGTGCGCGGCCAGCTTGTCCGAGATCGTGCCGCGCTCGGGGTCCAGGAACCCTTGGAACAGCGGGTGATCTTCGGGGAACGAGCACCGGAAGGACATCGGCGCGACCCACACGCCGGCGTTGACCCGCTCGGCGAGCGCGACAGCCTCCTCGACGGCACCGTCCTGGTCGACGGCCCCGCCGACGACGATGGCGGGCCGTTCGGCGGCGGCGAACGCGGCGGCGAGTTCGGCGACGGCCTCGGGATCCGGCGCGAAGCCACGGATCCGCGGCCGGGAGACGATCGGGCGTTCGGTCGTGACGGTCCAGTCGTCGGCCGGGACGGACACGAAGACCGGACCGGACGGCGCCTGCGTCGCGACGTGGTAGGCCCGCGCCAGCGCGGCCGGGACGTCCTCGGCCGTCGCGGGCTCGATCGACCACTTCACGTACGGCTTCGGGAACTCCGGCGCGTCCATCGCGCCCAGGAACGGATCGTGCGGCAGCAGCGACCGCACCTGCTGCCCGGCGACGATGATCAGCGGCGTCCGGTTCTTGTAGGCGGTGAAGATGCTGCCGAGGCCGTGCCCGACGCCGCCGGCGGAGTGCAGGTTGACCAGCGCGGCCTGCCGCGTGGCCTGGGAGTAGGCGTCGGCCATCGCCACGACGGCGGACTCCTGCAGCCCCAGGACGTAGTCGAAGTCGTCCGGCCACTCCGTCAGGAACGGGACCTCGGTGGTGCCGGGGTTGCCGAACACCGTGGTGAGGCCGAGTTCTCGGAGGAGTTCGCGGGTGGCGTCCAGCACCGTGCGCTTGAGCATGCCCCCAGGCTAACCGTTAGCGCTGCGAAAGAAACCACCAAAAGCCGTGAAGGCCTCCTTACCGGCGCCAAGAGCCGGTAAGGAGGCCTTCACGGACCTACCTGGACCTCAGCCGATCAGGCCCGACAGGCCCGAGCCCTTGAAGGAGCCCCAGCCGGTCACCTGGTCGTAGCCCGTGCCGGCGGTGAAGCCGGTCGTGCCGTGCAGGGTGTTGTTGCCCGTCGTCACGTCGTGGAAGCCCGTGCCGTACGAGGACCCGTTGCCGATCGAGTAGAACTTCGGGTTCAGGTTGCCCAGGCCGCCGCCGTGGACCTGGTTCTGCAGCGTCGCGAAGGCCGCCCACAGCGGGGCCGCGCCGGACGTGCCCCAGACCGTCTCCCAGGAACCCGCGGTGTAGATGTAGTAGCCCGAGCCGCTGGCCGCGTCCGCCGAGACGTCCGGGACCTTGCGGTTCGTGGTGCTCTGGGTGGACTGCCAGGACGGCGCCGTGAAGACCGTCGAGATGCCGCCGCCGGTCGAGCCGTTGGACGCGCCGTCGTTCCACGCCTTCTCGCTGCTGTAGGCGTTCGACGAGGTCACCGTCAGCTGCGTGCCGCCGACGCCCGTGACGTTCGGGCTGGACGCCGGGAAGTCCACGGCCTTGGCGGTGGAGCCGGTCTGGCGGTAGCAGTCGGTCGTGCCGTCGTCGCCCGCCGCCGCGAAGTAGGAGATGCCCTCCGCGGTGCCGGTCGCGATCGCGTTGCTGACGCTCTTCGCCGCGCTCGAGCCCTCGGCGGATTCACAGGCGCCCCAAGAGATCGAGACGACGTTCACCGTGTGGTCCGACGCGATCTTCTGGTACATCGCCAGTTCGCCGGCGCTCGAGTTGGGCGCTTCGTAGACGTAGTCGCTGGCCGCCGCGGCCAGCGCGTGCACGACCTCGATGTCCAGCTCGACCTCGATCTCGCCGTCACCGGGCGAGGAGTCGTAGTTCGCGCCGCTGACCGGGACCGTCGTCACCGAGCCCGCCGAGAGGCCGTACGTGCTGTCGTACTTGGTGACGTTCGCCTTCTTGTAGCCGTCGAACTCGACGAAGCCGACTTTGACGCCGCTGCCGGTCGCCGAGAGACCGCTGGTGCCGTACGCGGTCTTGAGGATCGGCGGGGTGACGGACTTGACGACGTTCGGCTGGGCTTTCGACGCCTGGGACGAGTGCGTCCGCACGGCGTGGTCGTCCAGGCCGACGACGTTCGCCACAACGCCCGAGACGTCCGCGGCGACGGTCGGCGCGGAGTCGTTCGCGAAGAAGTTCCGGCCGGAGACGGTGTCGTGGTAGTTCCCGATCCGGGTGTGGAACGCCGCTTCGAGCTGCGCCGCCGAACCGTGGAACGTGACGGCCTGCCGGTTGCCGGAAACCTCGATCCCGGTGGCCCCCGCCTTCCCGAGGAATGAGACAGCCTTGTCGACGTCGGCCTGCGTCGGACCGAACTCGGCATTGAACTGCGCCGGCGTGAGGAAGTGGTGGTATTGCGGCGAGGCCGGGTTCTGCACTTCGGCGAGGAACCTTTCCAGCGCCTGCTGGTTGTGCAGTTTCAGGGAGAGCGCCGCGGTGATCTGCTGGGCCGCGCCGACGTCGCCGGTGCGGGCGCTGTTGACCAGCGGAGCGGCGGAGTCGGCCAGTGTGACCAGGGGTTCCGTCGCCGCGGCGGCCGGGACGGCCACGGCGAGGCCGAGCAACGCCGGCAGCGGCACGGCGGCCGCGACGAGCTTGCGCAAGCGCATGGGAGAATTCCTCTCGGCGGTGGGGACCGGGCCTGCGCGGAATGCTCGCAGCAGGTTGCCAAGGAGCATAAGTCGGCAACCAACCTACTTTTGTTGGTCATTTCGCGGTTCCCATTTTCGTTTTCCGCACCGTTTACCATTTCATGGGAATTCGATGGTCAACGCGGTAGCTCGTCGATCCGCTCGACGATCTCCTGCGCGTGCCCGTCGCCGGCGAACCGGCGGGCCGCCGCCGACAGCGTCCGCAGCCGCTGCCGGGTCCGCGGCGACCGCAGCGCGCCGGCCAGCTCGATGGCCTCCTGCCCGACGCTCGCGGCGACGTCGAGATCGCCGTCCAGCGCGTGCACGGTGGCCAGCCAGATCACCGTCAGGCCCCGGCTGCGCGTCATGTCCGGGCCGTAGCCGGCGATCGCGTCGGTGAGGGCGCGGATCCCGGCGCGGCCGTGCCGGACGTCGACCACCTGGGCCAGCTCGCCGTGCACCGTGCCGGTCATCGCCGCCATGTCGTTGCCGTCGAAGAAGGCCGCCCACGGCGACACCTCGGTCTCGTGGGCGGCCGCGAACTCGGCCCGCGCGCGGCGCAGGTACGTCAGCGCGGCGGCGACGTCGGCTTTCTTCGCGTACGCCCACGCCTGGTTGGCCGACAGGATCGCCTGTGCCCGCTGGGACCGCGCCCGCAGCGCCGCTTCGCGTCCGCGCGCGAACTCCACCAGTGCCGCGTCGACCGCGCCGTAGTGCAGGTGCAGCCGTCCGGTGCGGTACCGGATGTTGGCCTGGAGGTCGTCGTTCCCGGCCTCGACGGCCAGCTCCAACGCCCGCGCGAAGGCGGCCAGCGCGGCCGCGGGCCGGTTCTCGTCGAAGCTCGTCCAGCCGGCGAGGTTGTACAGATCGGCGACGACGGTGCAGAGCCGCACGAGGACGGCGTCCCGCATCGTGCCGGCCAGCAGGTCCGCCGCGACCGGCAACCGCGCCGCGATCGCCTCGGCGCAGGACCCGCCGCCGTGGCGGTAGTCCCGGGCCCGGAGCTCCGCGACGGCTTCCTCCAGCCGTCGCACGTCGGTGAGGCCCACGCGAGCGCCGCGCGGGTCCTCCCGGCCGTCACTGCCGGTCATGGCAGCCCTCCGTCTTCCTGGAGAGCCACCGCCCGTGGCAGCTCCCGGTCATTCCCCTCCGGACCACGCCCCGGGTCGTTCCTTCGGGGGGTGGCCACCGGGGAGTACCCCGGTGGCGGTCAGCACCACACCCGTGGCGGTTTCCGCGATCTTGACGACGGCCAGGAGGCCGCCGAGGGCGAGCGAACTGCCGAGTCCCAGGTGGGCGAACTCGTCTTCGGACGTTCCGGTTCCGCGTTGCCGCGGGATCGCGCTGGTCACGATTCGACCTTCCGGGTTGTTCCGGACACACTGGTTCGACATTCGCGGGGAATCAGCCGCCCCCAGGCGACGAACACCCACCGGATGGTCGAGTTCTTCGGTTCCTGCTGGCCTGGCCACGAGCTCGTCTTGAACTGAATACGCGCGCACACAGCGCCGCCTCCCGCACTGCAGAACGATTCTTGAACATCGGCCGGATCGCGAAATGCGGGACAACCGTAGCGAGTCGATCTGCGCGAAATCAGCCGCCAACCAGGTCAAAGCCGTGACCTGCGCGTGCATCCGCACGCGCAGGTGCCGCTCGGCTTTTGCAACGGCGAAATGGGATTTCACCGCGAAAGAACGTGCTTACCGCGCACGCCGGCGCACCCTGCGAATCCCGTAATCATGACTCACGTGACGCGCAGAATTCGCAGTTCGATCAGGACTTGACGAGTTCGACCCACGTGCGAACCGATTCAGCGTCGACCGCGAACTGCCAGCCGCCGGGCCGGACCGCGCTGCCGACGTGGAACCCGCGCACGCCGCCCGCGCGCAGAAGGTGGACCTGCTGGGCGCGCAGGCCGCCGCCGACGAGCAGTTCCGGTCCGTTGTCGCGCTGCGCGAGGCGCTGCAGCACGGACAGTCCGCTGCCGACGCCGTTCGGGTGGCCCGCGGCGAGCACCGTGTCGCAGCCCAGCGCCGCGAGATGGTCGTACGCGCGCAGCGGGTCGCGCGTACGGTCGATGGCACGGTGGAACGTCCAGGGCAGGCCGTCGATCTCCTTGATGAGTGCTTCGCACGCGTCGAGGTCGATTTCGCTGTCGACGTTCAGGAAGCCGAACACGAACTCGCGCGCGCCCGCGTCGATCAGCCGGGCGGTGTCCGCGCGCAGGCCTTCGATGTCCCCGGCGGCGAAGGAACCGTTGTCCCGCAGCATGACCCGGATCGGGAGATCGGTCGCCGACCGCACATCACGCAGCGTCTCCAGCGAAGGCGTCAGGCCGTCCTGGGCCATGTCCGCGACCAGTTCGAGGCGGTCGGCCCCGCCCGCTTGCGCGCCTTCGGCGTCCGCCGCGTCCAGCGCGATCACTTCCAGCAGGGGCGTCTTCGAGCTCATGCCTCATCCGTTTCACTGGTTCCGGGTGTCTTCTCCCCTCGCGTGCCGCCCTCGCCGGAAGCCGCCTTGCAGGCTCGTCATCCGTTCGCGCACCGCTTCCGGGGAAAGCGAGAGTATCGGCCGCTGCTCCGGCACCGCTCCCGGGCTGGCCGCGGCGTCGGCCGGCTGCAGGAACGGCCAGGTGTCCTCGGCGCCGTCCTCCTGCTCCAGCTCCGCGGGTGTCGGCCACTGGTACTCGGGCTCGATCGCGGCGGACGGCTGCGGGAGCGCGACGGGCGGGGGCACCGGCGGGAACTGGGGATCGGTGTCCTCGTCGTCGGGGTTCGGCTCGGCGGCCACCGGCTGCGGCGCGAGCGGCGGCGGGGGTGGCGGGGGCGGTGGCGGCGGCGGGACGGGCGCGGCTTCGCGCAGCGGCAGCCCCGAGGCCAGCGCGTGGCGCGGCTCGGGCTCGGCGGGGCGGGGCTCTTCCGCGATCGGCCGCGGCTCGGCCGCGCGCCGCGGCACCTCGGGCGGCGCGGCGGCGTCGAACCAGCGGGACAGGACGTCGCGGTAGGCGGGCATCCGCTCGGTCGGGGCGTCGAAGTCCAGGTGCGGGTCGTCTTCCGCGGTCGGCCACTCCGGGGCGTGCTCGCGCGCCACCACCGGCGCGCGGCGCGGCGGGCCGGCCTCGATCGACGGCGGCGTCAGCTCTTCCGGCCCCTCGGGCTCCGGTTCCGGCTGCGTGAGCGGGGCCAGCGGCGCCAGCAGCTCGGGTTCCGGGGCGTGCTCGGGCTCGGCGGGCGGCGGGGGCGCGGGCAGGGGCGGCAGCTCGACGATCAGGCCGGTCGGCACCAGCACCGTCGCGACCAGCCCGCTGCCGTTGGCGGCGCTCAGCCGGACGTCGATCCGGTGCCGCTTGGCCAGCGTCGCGACCACGAACAGGCCCATCCGGCGCGACACCTCGACGTCGACGTCCGGCGGGTTCGCCAGGCGCGTGTTGGTGCGGTCGATCTCGGCCTGGGGCATGCCGGCGCCGTGGTCGGTGATCTCGATCTGCCAGTCGCCGTCGTGGGTTTCGGCGCTGGCGACGGTGACCGTGCCGCCGCCGGAGTAGCGCGTCGCGTTCTCCAGCAGCTCCGAAACGACGTGCACGAGGTCGTTGACGGCCTCGCCGCGGACCGCGACCTGCGGCGCCGGGCCGAGCTCGATGCGCTGGTAGTGCTCGACCTCCGAGAGCGCGGCGCCGATGATCTCGTCGGCCGCCACCGCGCCGGCGTCCTCCCGCGCGGAGTCGTGCCCCGACAGGACCAGCAGGTTCTCGCTGTTGCGCCGCATCCGCGTCGCGAGGTGGTCGAGCTCGAACAGCCCGGCGAGGGTGTCCGGGTCCTGCTCGTCGGCCTCCATCCGGTCCAGCACCGAAAGCTGCCGTTCGACGAGGTCCTGGCTCCGCTGCGAGAGGTTGACGAACATCGCGTTGACGTTCTCGCGCAGCATCGCCTGTTCGCCGGCCAGCCGGACGGCTTCGCCGTGCACCGCGTCGAACGCGCGGGCCACCTGACCGACCTCTTCGCGCGTGAACACCGGGACGGGCGCGACGGCGAGCCGCTTGCGGAGGTTCTCCGGCGCGGGTTCGGGGTCGGTGAGCAGGCCCTGGACCGCCGCGGGCAGCCGGTGCTCGGCCACCTCCAAGGCCGTGCGGCGCAGGATCCGCAAGGGGCGCAACAGGGACCGCGCGATGACGACCGACAGGACGCCGGCGACGAGCAGCACGGCGAGCACCGCCCCGCCGTCCCAGATCGCCGCCGCGCGGGCCTGCGTCGCGAGGGTGTCCGTGCGTTCCTGCAACTGGACCAGCAGCGCTTGCTGCACCTGGTGGGCGAGGTTCACCGTGTGGGTCGCCGAAACGTCCCACTGGTTCGGGTCGAGGCCCGAGAGGTTCTGGCCGTTTTCGGTACGGGTGAGCGCGGATTCGACCATGTCGTTGCCGATGTCGACGACCAGGCCGATCACCGTGTCGTCGAACATCCGTTGCTGGTCAGGGGTCGCGAAGGTGCGGTAGTCGTTGCGCGCGGCGGCGAGTTCGGCCTCGGCGCCGAGCAGCGCGCGCGTGCGGTCGCGGCTCAGCGTGCCCTCGGCGAGCGCCTCCGCCATCACCGCGCGCTTGACCGACAGCTGGTCCTTGATCCGGGCCAGTGCGTTGCCCGCCAAGCGCAACCGCGCGAGCTCGGGGTCCGAGACGTCGGCGGCGGCCGAGTCGCTGATGTCGAGCAGGCCGGAGATCAGCTCGCTGTAGGAGCGCAGCACGGCGTCGGCGGGGAACGCGGAGTGCTCCGCGGAGAACCGGAGACCGCCGAGCACGCGCAGCCGGTCGTCGGTCTGCTGCAGGCTTTCCGCGGCTTTCGCGTCGAGGCGGGGCCGGCTGTCGGCCAGCGTCCGCTCGAACGTCCCGATCGCCTGGTCGACGCGTTTGCGCTGGCCGGCGAGGTCCGCGGTGTCCCCCGAGCGGTTCTGCGCGACGAACCGGACGGTGAGGTCGCGCTCGCGCTGGAGCTCGTGGATGGCTTCGGCGACGGTGCTGTCGACGCGGCCGCGGGTCGCGAACTCCGCGAGCTGCTGCGCGTCACGCAGGTCCGTGCTGATGCGCAGGCCGACGAGCGCGATCACGGCCAGCGCGGGAATGAGCAGGACAGCGAAGAGCTTCGTGCCGAGGCGCCAGTTCCGCAATCGCCAGCGGCCGCCGGCCGGACGCGGATCCGCCGCGTCGCCACCCTTGCGGGGACGCTTGTCGCGACGGGTCACCTGGTTTCCTTTTCCACCGCGGGAGGAACCCGCGGACCTACCGACACCTCGAACCTACTGAACGGTAGCCCGCTCGATGAAGATCCGAAAGCCGCGCTGGTGCGATCCGGCCCTGCCCGCGATCGTATGGGGCGCGGACCATACGATCCAGCACGAGAATCAGATTCTCGCGGTAGGTGGCGGTTCATGATCAGACGCGGATGGACGATTCCGCTGGTAGCGGCGCTGCTGGCGACTGCGGGCTGCAGCCTGTTCAATTCCGGTTCAACGGCCGCGCCACCGCCATTGGAACGGACCACTCTGCGTGTCGGTGTGGGCAACGCCATCGACACGGCCCCGCTGCGCATCGCCGTGAACGCCGGGAAGTTCGGCTCGGCGGGCCTGAACGTGCAGCTCGTGGAGCTGGGCGCCGACGACGGGCTGGCCAAGGTCGCGGCCGGTGACCTCGACGTCACGTTCGCCAGTGACATCGCGATGTTCCGCGCCGCGGCGGGCGGTGCGGCGCTGCAGCTCCAGGGCGAGGCGTACACGTCCGGCCCGAACACCATGGCGTTGGTCACGTTGCCGGGTTCCGACTACACGGTGCCGACCGCCAAGAAGGCACCGGAGATCGCGGTGAACGCACTCGACGACGTCGGCGCGCTCGCCGCGCGCTCGGTGCTGGGCACCGCCGGCGTCGACGTCGCCAAGATCAAGTTCAAGCAGGTGCCGTTCGACCGGATGCCGCAGACGCTCCAAGCGGGCGACGCGGACGCGGCGCTGATGAGCGAGCCGTACATCACCCGCGCCGAGAAGGACCTGGGCGCGCACATCCTCGCCGACGGCGCCCGCGGCGCGACCCTCGGCTTCCCGCTGTCCGGCTACGCCGCCGCGAAGCCGTTCGCGCAGGCCAACCCGCGCACGCTCGCGGAGTTCCGCAAGGCCTTGAGCGCGGCCCAGCAGAGCGCGACCGATCCGGCGATCGTCCGCGACTCGCTGCCGAAGTTCTCCGACATCGACACGACGACGGCCGCGCTCATCTCGCTGGGCTCGTACCCGGCGTCGCTCAACGGCATCCGGCTGCAGCGCGTCGCGGACCTGATGCACAACTCGGGTCAGCTGGCCGACCGCCTCGACGTCCAGGCGCTCCTGCCGGACCAGAACGCTTATTAGATTTCACCAGACTCTGCACTTGGTCTACTTTTGCACTCAGTCTACTTGAGGAGGGCACATGGACGTCCTGATCGCCGGCGCCGGACCCACCGGCCTGACGACCGCCGCCGAACTCGCGCTGGCCGGGGTTTCCGTCACGGTCCTGGACCGCCGCGACGGGCCGGGCCTGCCGCGGCCGGTCGGCCTGCAGCCGCGGACCGCAGAGCTGCTGGACCTGCGTGGCCTGGACCCGGCCGACCGGACGCTCGACGGCCCGAGCGGCCACTTCGCCGGCCTGCCGGTCGCGCTCGACCACAGCGTCTGGCGGACCCGCCACCCGCGGGTGCGCAACCGGAGCCAGGACGACGTCGAGGAGATGCTGGCCGAGCACGCCGTCAAGCACGGCGCGGTGCTCCGGCGCGGGTTCGAGGTGACCACCGTCGAGGCCGACGACGACGGCGTCACCGTCGACGGGCTCCGCGCGCGCTGGCTGGTGGCCTGCGACGGCGCGCACAGCACCGTCCGCAAGCGGCTCGGGCTGCCCTTCCCCGGCCGCACCGAGACCTACGTCGCCACGCTCGCGCACATCACGCTCGCGGCGGCGTCCGCCCTCGTCCCGCCGCGGATGGCGCACTTCAGCGAGGTGACGCGGCAGGCGAACGGCCACTGGTCGATGCTCACCCCGCTCGGCGACGGCACCCACCGGTTCGTCTTCGGCACCACGGCGACCCAGCCGGGCCGCGACGCGCCGGTGACCGACGCCGAGGTCACCGCGGCCCTGACAGCCCTCTACGGCGCCGAGACGCGCCTGGGCGAGCTCCACGGCGCGTCGCGGTTCAACGACGCCACACGGCAACTGGAGCGCTATCGCCACGGCCGTGTGCTCTTCGCGGGCGACGCCGCGCACATCCACCCGCCGCTCGCCGGCCAGGGGCTCAACCTCGGCGTCCAGGACGCGATGAACCTCGGCTGGAAGCTGGCCGCGACCGTGCGCGGCACGGCGCCGGCCGGGCTGCTCGACAGCTACCACGACGAGCGCCACCCGGCCGCGGCCCGGGTGCTGCGGCACACGGCCGCGCAGCGCGTCTTCACGACGCCGGACCGCGGTGAGAACGTCGAGGCGCTGCGCGAGATCGTCGTCGACCTGATGCGGACGCCGGACGGGAACCGCTACTTCAGCGGGCTGATGTCCGGGCTGGCCCTGGGCTACCCGGGCGCGCACCGCGTCCCGGACCTCGACCTGACGACGGCGGCCGGCCCGACGCGGCTCTCGACGCTGCTGCACGGCGGCCGCGGCCTGCTGCTCGACCTCGGCGACCACCCGGAACCGGCCGGCTTCACCGGGCAGGCCGACGTCGTGCACGCGACCACCGCCGACAGCGAGTACCGCGGCCGGCAGCTGCTCGTCCGGCCCGACGGGTACGCCGTCGAGCCTGCCGAGCTGGGCCGGTGGTTCGGCTAGATGTTCTCGCCGGTTTGGCTCAGGCACACGATCCGGCGCGGCGGACCGGTGTACTTCAGGGCCTTCTCGGCGTCGCCGCAGGCTTCTTCGGGGTCCGTGACGCCGTAGCCGGAGACGACCTCGGCGCGCATCTGCGCCGTCGGGTCGGTGCAGCTGACCTTGGCGACCGCGGCGTCGTCGTCGACGTCGCGCAGGCAGTCGCCGGTGCTGACGTTCAGCGCGAGGCAGAGGGTCCGGTCGGTGCCGGAGCCGCTGATCTGGAACCGCACGTAGTCGTCGCTGGCCCCGCAGCTGAACGTCCCGCGGTAGCTGTCGTCCACCTTGAACGTCGCGCTGTTCTCGCCGCAGCCGACGCGGTGGTAGGCGAGCTGCTCGCCGCTCTCGCGCGTCAGGTAGAGGCACTCGCCGTCCGACGGCGGCCCGGCCTGGTGGATCCAGACGATGCTCATCGCCCCCAGCGCGCCCAGCCCCAGCGCGGCGACGACGCACGCGATCAGCGTGATCCGCACCTTCACGCTGAACCAGTGCGGGATCCCCGGCCGCTGCGGCATTCCCGGCATCCCCGGCATCGGCATCCCCGGCATCGGTCCCCCGGGCATCGGGGCCGCCGGCATCGGCACGGACGGCGTCGCGTAGTCCGGCGTCCGGAACGGGTTGTCGTCGGACGGTGGTGTGGTCAACGTGCCCTCCAGTGATCCCCTCGGCATATCGTCCCACCGGCGGACCCGCGAACGGAGCGGGCCGGAGCGAGGCACGTATAACAGTAGTTGTGACTGATGGCCCGCTGATCGTCCAGTCCGACAAGACCGTGCTCCTGGAGGTCGACAACCCCCAGGCCGACGACGCGCGCGTCGCGATCGCGCCGTTCGCCGAGCTCGAACGCGCCCCGGAGCACGTCCACACCTACCGGATCACGCCGCTGGCCTTGTGGAACGCCCGCGCCGCTGGCCACGACGCCGAGCAGGTCGTCGACGCGCTGACGACGTACTCGCGCTTCCCCGTGCCCCAGCCGCTGCTGATCGACGTCGTCGACGTGATGGGCCGCTTCGGGCGGCTGCAGATCGCCAACCACCCCGCGCACGGGCTGGTGATGTCCACCACCGACCGCGCGGTGCTCACCGAGGTCTCGCGCAACAAGAAGATCAGCCCGATGCTGGGCGCGAAGATCGACGACGACACCGTGCTCGTGCACCCGTCCGAACGCGGACGGCTCAAGCAGGCGCTGCTCAAGGTCGGCTGGCCGGCCGAGGACCTCGCCGGGTACGTCGACGGCGAAGCGCACCCGATCGCGCTCGACGAGACGGACTGGCAGCTGCGCGACTACCAGCGGATGGCCGCCGAGGCCTTCTGGGCGGGCGGCTCCGGCGTCGTCGTGCTCCCCTGCGGTGCCGGCAAGACGCTGGTCGGCGCGGCCGCGATGGCGAAGGCGCAGGCCACGACGCTGATCCTGGTGACGAACACCGTCGCCGGGCGGCAGTGGAAGCGCGAGCTCATCGCGCGGACGTCGCTGACCGAAGAGGAGATCGGCGAGTACTCCGGCGAGAAGAAGGAAGTCCGGCCGGTCACCATCGCGACCTACCAGGTGGTCACCCGCAAGACCAAGGGCGAGTACCGGCACCTGGAGCTGTTCGACTCGCGCGACTGGGGCCTGGTCGTCTACGACGAGGTCCACCTGCTGCCCGCGCCGGTGTTCCGGATGACCGCGGACCTGCAGTCGCGGCGTCGCCTCGGGTTGACGGCGACGCTGGTGCGCGAGGACGGCCGCGAGGGCGACGTCTTCTCGCTGATCGGGCCGAAGCGCTACGACGTGCCGTGGCGCGACATCGAGGCACAGGGCTGGATCGCGCCGGCGGAGTGCACCGAGGTCCGCGTGACGCTGACCGACGCCGAGCGCCTCGGCTACGCGACGGCCGAGGCCGACGAGCGCTACAAGCTGGCGGCGACGGCGATGACCAAGACACCGGTGATCAAGTCGATCGTCGCGAAGCACGCGGGCGAGCCGACCCTCGTCATCGGCGCCTACCTCGACCAGCTGGAGATGCTCGGCGACGAGCTCGACGCGCCGGTGATCCAGGGCTCCACCCGGAACAAGGAGCGCGAGGAGCTGTTCGACAAGTTCCGCCGCGGCGAGATCCGCACGCTCGTCGTGTCGAAGGTGGCGAACTTCTCGATCGACCTGCCCGAGGCGTCGGTGGCGATCCAGATCTCGGGCACGTTCGGCTCCCGGCAGGAGGAAGCCCAGCGGCTCGGCCGGCTCCTGCGGCCCAAGGGCGACGGGCGGCAGGCGCACTTCTACTCGATCGTCTCGCGCGACACGGTCGACACGGAGTACGCGGCGCACCGGCAGCGGTTCCTGGCGGAGCAGGGGTACGCCTACCACATCGTCGACGCGGACGACCTGCTCCGGCCGCTCTGACGCTCAGGGGGCGACCGGCGCGGCGGCCCGCGCCGCCCGGTCGACCTCCGCACACCGCGCCGCCCAGAACGCCTGGTCACGCCCGCTGTCCGCCGGCGGCGTGCCGTCCAGCTGCTCGCGCAGGACGTCGGCGTGCCCGGCGTGCCGGTTGGTCTCGGTGAGCACGTGCACCAGGACGTTGAACAGCTTGACGTGCGGCCGCGGCCACCAGGGCACGTGGCCGGGCGCGTCGACGGGCAGCGCCGCGATCGTCGCGTCGGAGTGCGCCCAGACACGCCGGTAGCGGCCGATGATCTCCTCGCGCGTCTCGTGCTCGGTCGCCCACATGTCGATACCGCGCCGCTCGAGGTCGTCCCACCGCGGGACGGCGTCGGGCGACGGCCGGCCGAAGACCTCGCCGAAGTACCGGGCCTCGCCCACCGCCAGGTGCTTGATCAGGCCGAGCAGGGTGGTCCCGGTCGCGGTCAGCGGGCGCCGGACGTCGTACTCGGACAGCCCGTCGAGCTTCCCGAGCATCTCCTCCCGGATCTCTCGCAGGTCGCTGTGCAGGTAGTCCTTCGCGAAGTCGTCGATCACGGGTTCCAGCTTGCACCAACGAGCGCACCTCGTGCTTTCGGCGATCGCGGCGTCCCCGTTCGGCCCAGCGGATCGTCACAGGAACAACTTTCGCCACAGACGTCTCACCCAGGCCCCTGACCTGCGCTTTTCCGGATTCACCCGAACGGATGAGCGGGCGCGACGCTGGAAATTGTCAGACCCTCGAACTACTGTTCGACGAGTACAGCCGAACACAAGTTCGAGGGGACGTCATGACGATCGCACCGCTCCGCCCCGGTACGCCCGCGCCGCCGGT
This sequence comes from Amycolatopsis sp. NBC_01286, assembly GCF_035982555.1. Classification (NCBI taxonomy): domain Bacteria; kingdom Bacillati; phylum Actinomycetota; class Actinomycetes; order Pseudonocardiales; family Pseudonocardiaceae; genus Amycolatopsis; species Amycolatopsis sp. NBC_01286. Next base: position 3,231,729 of record NZ_CP108428.1, on the reverse strand, counting down.
CCAGACCCTGCCACCGGGGGCGTGGCACGGCCGGCTGTGGGTGTCCGACCTGCCACTGACCCGGCCCGAGCGTTATCTGGGCTGCGTGGCCGAGTTCGAGCGGTCCGGGCTGTGGCCGGTGTTGATCCCGCACGACCAGCGCTTCGCGGCCAACGGCGAGGACTGGATCGACGACCGCGGCCGGCTCGCCCCGGCCGGCCACCGGGTCGCCTCGGCCGACGCGTTGAGCGTGCTCGACCGCTGGTGGGACGGCTCCTGCTGTGACGGCGCCTGCCTGCGCCCCTTCAGCGCGAAGTTCCCCGGGCTGGCCAAGCGCAGCCCGCGCCGGTCCGACCCGCTGGCCGAGGCGGGCAACACGGGCTCGATCCTGGCCACCCGCGCCCCGCACCGGCTCGGCCTGGTCCAGACCGAGCGGCCCGCGGACATCCCGGCCCTGCTGGGCTGGACGGGCATGATCAAGTGCACCGACCAGGTCGCCGAGCTGTCTGCGGTACTGCGCAGCTGGGAAGAGCGGTTCGGGGCGACGCTGGTGGTGCTGGGCTTCGACGCGATCGAGCTGTCGGTGTCGGCCCCACCCCGCAACCAGGCGAGGGCGCTGTCGGTGGCGGCGGAGCACCGGGCGTTCAGCTTGCCGACGTTCGCGGCCCAGCCGGGCAACCTGCGCGAGTACGCGTCGGACCTGGTGCAGGCCCGGCACTGGAGGTTCTCCTGGGCGTGAAACCGAGCAGCGGCAACCGTTCCGGGCGTCTCGCCGCCGGATCCTCGTCGCCGCGGGCCGCGCGCCGCCCACTGCGTCCCGCGGCCCGCGGATGCGGCGCGGGTGCCCGGCGCGGGGCGGCGCGATGAGCAAGCGCGTCAAAGGCCCGGTGAGACGGCCGTCCGCGAAGTTGGGTCAGCTGTCCCGGCCGGCGGTCCACCGGTCCGGACGGTGGCCGCTCGGGCGCGTTTGGGCGCCCCGGCGAACGGGCATCACGCAGCGCGGGAAGGCGGTGAGAACGATCGCCGAAATCCGGATCGGGACATCGGGGTGGCGTTACCCGCCGTGGCGCGGTGACTTCTACCCGCCGGGCCTGGCGCAGCGCCGCGAGCTCGAGTACCTGTCGCGGCAGCTGAACGCGGTCGAGCTCAACGGCTCGTTCTACTCGCTGCAGCGCCCGGAGCGCTTCCGCGCGTGGTTCGACGAGACGCCGTCGGACTTCCTCTTCGCGGTGAAGGGCGGCCGCTTCATCACGCACATGAAGCAGCTGCGCGACGTCGAGACGTCGCTGGCCAACTTCTACGCGTCCGGCGTCCTCGCACTAGGCGCGAAGCTGGGGCCGTTCCTCTGGCAGCTACCACCGAGGCTCACGTTCGACCCGGACCGCCTCGCGAACTTCTTCGCCCTCCTCCCACGCACCACAACGGACGCGGCCGAGCTGGCGACGAAGCACGACGACAAGCTGAAAGCGAAGCCGTACTTGGAGGCAGGGGAACGAAGGCCGTTGCGGCACGCGCTGGAGGTCCGCCACCCGAGCTTCGCGGAGCCCGCGGCGAAGAAGCTGCTGCGGGACCACGGGATCGCCTTGGTGATCGCCGACACGGCAGGCAAGTGGCCGTTCCTGGAAGACCAGACCGCCGGCTTCACCTACGTCCGCCTGCACGGCGCCGAGGAGCTGTACGTCAGCGGCTACTCGGACCAGGCCCTGCGCGAGTGGGCGGCAAAGATCCGCACCTGGCACGACGACGGCAAGCGAGACGTCCACGTCTACTTCGACAACGACGCAAAAGTGGAGGCCCCACGCAACGCGCAGGCCCTGGCCGACATGCTGGGCGTCAAGCCCGCGAACAAGACAGTGAGTGGACAGTGAGCGCCCCGGTCTTGGATGACAAAGCGGGCGGGACCGCCTCGCGTGCCGCGACTGGGGGTCAGCACGCGAGCGGTCCGCCGCACGCGCACAGCCGCCCAGCTGACGCGACCGCCGGCACCATCGCGAACCACGCCGAGCAGGTCCTGCCGCGAGCAGCCACAACCCACGCCGCTCTCTGACCACTCGCCTCGCATGGCCTTCCGCACTCACAGGGCCCTCGCCAAGCAGCGCCTCCCACGCCCAGGCAGGAGCCCGGTCCCACCCGCAGAACTCGGGCTCGCAGTGGCCTCGCGCGCAGACCTGCACCGCCGTGGCCGAGGAGAACCCCACCGAGCAGGTGAAGCCGGCCAAGGACCCCGCGCAACGCATCGATAGCGCGCGGGCACCGCCGCCACCGGCCACCGAGCCGCTCTCGCAACACAGAGCCTCGCCCACCCGGCGACCCCTGCCGAAGGCGCCTCAGCTCGGAGTGCCCACCAGCGCTGCCAGCTTGGCGCGTACGTCGTCCGCGTCCGGGTGGCCCAGCTCTGTCAGCAAGCGCGCCGATCGGACCCAGCACTCCCGGGCCAGTGCCCCGTCTCCTTGCCTCAGGTGGATCGTGCCCAGCTGGGACAGCACGTCCGCGGCCTCGTAGTGCTCGCCCATGGTGAAGAACATTTCCACCGATTCGCTGATGCACGCGATGCCCTCGGCGAGCCGGCCCAGGCCGAGCAGGGCCAGGCCTCGTGTGTGCTGCGTGAACCGGGTGTCGACCGGGCTACCGTCCGGGCCCGGGATCGCCAGGGCCGCGTCGGCCAGTTCCAGGGCCTGCTCGTGGTCGCCCATCGATGTGCAGATGTCGCCCAGTGCCCGCAGCACGCTCGCCTCGAACGCGCCCATCCCCAGCTCGCGGACGATCTCCAGCGCCCGCATGCCGTGCTCGTACGCGCCGGTGTAGTCGGCCAGGTTGTGCGCCGCCAGCGCCAGGTTGTACTGCGCCCGCGCTTCGCCCTCCCGCGCGCCCAGTTCGCGCTGGATCGTCAGTACCCGTTCCAGGTAGTGCCGCGACTCGGCGTACTGCCGCACCACGCCGTTGACCACGCCGAGTCCACTGAGGATGCCCGCCTCGCCCGGCCGGTGGCCGCCGTCCCGCGCGGCTTCCAGTGCCACGCCGAACACCGCACGCCAGTCGTCCAGCCGCGAGCGCGTCCCGAAGTAACTCTGCAGCAGCCAGGCGAGCTTCCAGCAGACGTCGTCGCGCCGCCGGCGCCGCGCCAGGTGCACCGCGGCGATCAGGTTGCCGGCCTCTTCGTCGAACCAGTCGAGCGCGTCGTGGTACTCGGCGAACGCCAAGCCGTCGAGACCGGCCGGCTCCAGCAGCCGGTAGTAGCGCTCGGGCCGCATCCGCCGGGACGCGTTGAACGCCGTCGCCAGGTACCAGCCGAGCAGCCGGTCGAGCGCGGCGTCGCGCTCCTCCGCGGTGTCGACCTGCTCCGCGGCTTCGCCCGCGTACGCGCGGATCAGGTCGTGGAACTGGTAGCGGCCCGGCCGCGGCTGGGCGAGCAGGTGCGCGGCCGCCAGCGTCGTGAGCAGCGGCCGGGTCCGCGTCAGGTCCAGACCGGCGACGGCGGCCGCCGCGGGCACGCTGAAGTCGACGCCGGTGGACAGCCCGAGCAGTCGCAGCAACCGCGCCGCCGACGGCTCGAGTGCCTGGTAGGAGTAGGAAAACACCGAACGGATGTTGGTGCCGTCGCCGTCGGCGAGGTCGAACGAGCCGAGCAGGTCGTGCTCGCTTTCGAGGGAGTCGACGAACTCGTCGAGCGGCAGGCCGGGGAACTGCGCCGTCCGCACGGCGAGGATCCGGATCGCCAGCGGCAGCCCGCCGCAGTACCGCACGAACCGTTCGGTCGCCGCCGGGTCGCGCGCCACCCGCTCGAGGCCGATCGTGGACGCGAGCAGCTCGACCGCGTCCTCCGCGCCGAGCTCCGCCAGCGCGACGCGCCGGGCGCCGTGCGTCGCGACCAGCGCCCGCAGCTGCCAGCGGCTGGTGATCAGGACCAGGCAGCCCGGCCCCGGCAGCAGCGGCCGCACCTGTTCCGTGCGGTTGGCGTTGTCGAGGACGATCAGCAGCCGCCGCCCCGCGGTGTGCGTCCGCCAGCTCGCCGCGCGGCCGTCGAGGTCGGCCGGGATCTGCTCGCACGGGACGCCGAGCGCGGTGAGCATCGCCTCCAGCGCGGCCGCCGGCTCGACCGGCTCGCCGGGCCCGTACCCCCGCAGGTTGAGGTGGATCTGCCCGCCGGGGAAGCGGTCGGCGATCTCGTGCGCGAAGTGCACCGCGAGCGTCGTCTTGCCGATGCCGCCCATGCCTTCGACGGACGCGATGGGCGTCGACGCGTCGGCGTCGAGCGCCTCCGGCAGCAGCGCGTGCAACGCCTTGAGGTCGCTCTCGCGGCCGGCGAACGTCCGCGGGTCGGCGGGCAGCTGGTGCGGCACCAGCGGTTCGACGCCGAGGCGGTAGCGCGCGGGTTCGGCGGCGTCGGTGCCGGTGAGGATCGCCTGCCGGGTGCGCTGCAGCGACGGGCCGGGGTCCAGCCCGAGCTCGTCGGCCAGCACCCCGCTGATCCGGCGGTGGACGTCCAGCGCCTCGGCCTGACGGCCCGAGCGGTAGAGCGCGACCATCAGCTGTTCGTGCAGCCGCTCGCGCAGCGGGTTTTCCCTGGTCAGCCGGGTCAGTTCGGGGACGACAGTGCCGTATTCGCCGGCTTCGAGCAGCGCGTCGGCCCACAGTTCGCGCACACGCAGGCGTTCTTCGGCGAGCTGCCCGGCTTCGTCGCGGTGCAGCGCGTCGGACTCGACGTTCAGCAGCGCCGGGCCGCGCCACTGCGCCAGCGCGTCGGCGAAGTGCGCCGCCGCCTGCCGGCTCTCACCGCTGTCCAGCGCCGCCTGGCCCCGCGCGGCGAGCGCGCGGAACCGCGACAGGTCGAGCAGGTCGTCGTCGACCTCGATCAGGTAGCCGCCGCTCTCGGTGCGGATCGAGACCTGGTCGCCGAGGGCGCGGCGCAGGCGCAGCACGTACGTCTGGAGCGCGCCCTTGGACCGGCGGCGGTCGTCGTTCCACAGCCACCGGCCCAGCTCGTCGACCGGCACGACGCGGTTGGCGCGCAGCAGCAACCCGGCCAGCACGATCAGCGGCCGGCTCCCCCCGAGTGGCACCGGGCGGCCGTCGGCCGTGACCTCGGCCGGGCCCAGCAGGCGGAAATCGAGGACCACCGGCCCATTCTGTCCGGAAACGCGCTGATCGGCACCCGATCGCGAAACGCGGGACGGTGGCATGATCGACGTCGATGAAGGTGTACGCGATTCCCCTGCGCAACCGCTTCCGCGGCATCACGGTCCGTGAGGGCGTGCTGCTGCCCGGCCCGGCGGGCTGGGGCGAGTTCTGCCCGTTCGCCGACTACTCGGACGCCGAGAGCCTGCCGTGGCTGCACGCGGCCGTCGAAGCCAGTGAAACGGGCTGGCCGGCGCCGGTCCGCGACCGCGTCGAGGTGAACACGACGGTGCCGGTGGTCGACCCGGAGAAGGCGTACGAGCTGGTCAGCGCGTCCGGCTGCCGCACGGCCAAGGTGAAGGTCGCGGACCCCCGCTCGTCACTGGCCGACGACTGCGCCCGGGTGGAGGCGGTCCGCGACGCGCTCGGCCCGGGCGGCGCGATCCGCGTCGACGCCAACACGGCGTGGGACGTCGACACCGCGGTCCGCGCGATCGCCGACCTCGACAAGGCGGCCGGCGGCTTGGAGTACGCGGAACAGCCGTGCCCGACGATCGACGACCTCGCCGCGGTCCGCCGCCGGGTGTCGGTCCGCATCGCCGCGGACGAGTCGATCCGCCGCGCGGAGGACCCGCTGAAGGTCGCGGTCGCCGGCGCGGCGGACATCGCGGTGCTGAAGGTCTCCCCGCTGGGCGGCGTCCGCCGGGCGCTGGAAGTCGCCGAGGCGTGCGGCTTGCCGTGCGTGGTGTCGTCGGCGGTGGAGACGAGCGTCGGCCTGGCCGCGGGCCTGGCCCTGGCCGGCGCCCTCCCGGAGCTGGAGTTCGCGTGTGGCCTGGGCACGATCTCGTTGCTGGAAGGCGACGTCTGCGCGAACCCACTGTCCCCTGTGGACGGTTACCTCCCGGTCCTGCGCAAGCCCCCGGAGCCCACAGCGGCGTACGCGGCCTCGGCCGACGTCCAAGCGGCGTGGGAAGCCCGGCTGGCGAGGGTCCGCGGCCTGTCGTGAGTGTTTAGGGCGGTTCTAACCGCCCTAAACACTCACGACAGGGTGACCCCGAGGCCGAGTTCAGGGTCCGGATCCGGGCCCTTCCCGATGTGGACCGGGCCGCCGCCGGGCGAACATTGGTGCATGACGAACAGCGTGTACACCCCGGAAACCAAGAAGGTCCGCCGCAGCCGCACCGACAAGATGCTCACCGGCGTCTGCGGTGGCTGGTCCCAGTACCTCGGCATCGACGCGAACGTGCTGCGCATCGGGCTCGTCGCCGCCGTTTTCCTCTCCGTCGGAATCGCCATCCCGATCTACATCGCCGCCGCGATTCTGACGCCCGAAGAAGACTCCTGACCGGGGCGGGCGCCGGTTCGCAGGGGGAACCGGTGCCCGCCGGACGATCACGGGGTGTGCCACTGAACGGCCCGGACGCCAAGGGGACGTCCGGGCCGTTCGGCGTAGACCACTAAGCTGACCGGCCGAAATGCCCTCCGCGAACCCCGTTCGAGGGGTTAGGGTTCGCGGTCGTGGATCAAGGGAACACCGCCGGCCGGACGGCCGCGAAGGTCGTCGTCGGGGTCCTGGGTGGGCTCTACCTGCTCGCCGGACTGGGGCTGACCGCCTTCGCCGCCTTCTTCGCGCTCGCCTTCAACGACACCGGCAGCGCGAGCGTCACCAGGACCGTGCTCTACACCGCCGCGGCGGCGGCGATCTGGATCCTGCTCACCGGGATCGGCGCGATCGTCGTCGCACTGGAAGCGGAAGAAGCGAGCACCGCCTGGCTCGGGGGCCTCGGCGTGCTCGCGCTCGGCGTCGTGATCGTCGGCGCCTTCGCCATCTGGTTCTTCACCAAACCATAGCGACCAACGAAAAAGCCCGGCCCGCCGAAGCGGACCGGGCTCTTTTCAGGCGTGGCTCAGAAGTCCATGCCACCCATGCCACCGGACGGGTCGGCGGGAGCGGCCGAAGCCTTCTCCGGCTTGTCCGCCACGACGGCCTCGGTGGTCAGGAACAGCGCCGCGATGGACGCGGCGTTCTGCAGCGCGGAGCGGGTGACCTTCGTCGGGTCCGGCACGCCGGCGGCGAGCAGGTCCTCGTAGACACCCGTGGCGGCGTTCAGGCCGTGACCCTGCGGCAGACCCTTGACCTTCTCCACGACGACGCCGCCCTCGAGGCCGGCGTTGATCGCGATCTGCTTGAGCGGGGCCTCGACGGCCACCTTGACGATGTTGGCACCAGTGGCCTCGTCGCCCTCGAGCTTCAGACCGGCGAAGGCAGCCTCGGCAGCCTGGATGAGAGCGACGCCACCACCGGCGACGATGCCCTCTTCGACGGCGGCCTTGGCGTTGCGCACTGCATCCTCGATGCGGTGCTTGCGCTCCTTCAGCTCGACCTCGGTGGCGGCGCCGGCCTTGATGACGGCCACGCCGCCGGCCAGCTTCGCCAGACGCTCCTGGAGCTTCTCGCGGTCGTAGTCCGAGTCCGAGTTCTCGATCTCGGCGCGGATCTGGTTGACGCGACCCTGGATCTGGTCGGCGTCGCCCGCACCCTCGACGATGGTCGTCTCGTCCTTGGTGATGACGGCCTTGCGCGCCTTGCCCAGCAGCGACAGGTCGGCGTTCTCCAGCTTGAGGCCGACGTCCTCGCTGATGACCTGGCCACCGGTCAGGATCGCGATGTCCTGCAGGATCGCCTTGCGGCGGTCACCGAAGCCCGGGGCCTTGACGGCGACGGACTTGAAGGTGCCGCGCATCTTGTTGACGATGAGGGTGGCCAGGGCCTCGCCCTCGACGTCCTCGGCGATGATCAGCAGCGGCTTGCCGGACTGGATGACCTTCTCCAGCAGCGGCAGGACGTCCTTGACGGTGGAGATCTTGGAACCGAAGAGGAGGATGTAGGGGTCCTCCAGCTCGGCTTCCTGACGCTCCGGGTCCGTCACGAAGTAGCCCGAGATGTAGCCCTTGTCGAAGCGCATGCCCTCGGTGAGCTCGAGCTCGAGACCGAAGGTGTTGCTCTCCTCGACGGTGACGACGCCTTCCTTGCCGACCTTGTCCAGCGCCTCGGCGATCAGCTCGCCGATGGTGCGGTCAGCGGCCGAGATCGAGGCGGTAGCAGCGATCTGCTCCTTGGTCTCGATCTGGACGGCCATCTTGTGCAGCTGCTCGATGATGGCCTCGACGGCCGCTTCGATGCCGCGCTTCAGGCTGATCGGGTCGGCGCCGGCGGCAACGTTGCGCAGGCCTTCCTTGACCAGGGCCTGGGCGAGCACGGTGGCGGTGGTGGTGCCGTCACCCGCGACGTCGTCGGTCTTCTTGGCAACTTCCTTGACGAGCTCGGCCCCGATCTTCTCCCACGGGTCTTCGAGCTCGATCTCCTTGGCGATGGAGACGCCGTCGTTCGTGATCGTCGGCGCGCCCCACTTCTTCTCGAGCACGACGTTCCGGCCCCGCGGGCCGAGGGTCACCTTGACGGCTTCGGCGAGGATGTTCAAGCCGCGCTCAAGACCACGGCGGGCGTCCTCGTCGAACGCGATCAGTTTGGCCATTGCGGTGTGGTCCTCCGGTATTGGGCGCCACCGCCGCGCTGAATGCTTTGCAGCGGCGGCAGCAGGACTCTTCCTCGGCCAGGCTCGGTGCCCGCGACGGACGACTGCTCCCACGTGGGGGCTCAGCCTCACCGTCCCGACCTTCAAGCGCGCGATCGGTGACCGCGCGCCTGGCACTCAACGGCGTCGAGTGCCAAGTCCGTGTTTAGCACTCTCGGGGGGAGAGTGCAAGAAGACCTGCTCAGGGCCGCACGATTTCAGGAGCTCGGCTTGATGGAGATCGACGACGGGGGCGCGTTGAGCGAGGACGTCGGGTTGCCCTGGGAGTCGCCCGGGCCGACCGGGATGTTCGGCGCGGTGGTCTGGCTGCCGCCGCCGCTGTCGCCGCCGGTGAACAGGATGATCGCCGTCACGATGACGCCGATCACCACGACCGCGCCGAGCACGATCCAGATCCACTTGGCGTTGCCGCTCTTGGCCTGGTGGAACGCGCCCGCTCCGCCCGCGGGCATCGGCGGGCGCAGGCGCATCGGGTCGCCGGGTGGGCCGTAGCCGGGCGGCGGGCCCTGCGGGGGCATGCCCTGCTGCTGGTAGCCGTAGGGGCCCTGCGGCGGCATCCCCTGCGGCGGGCCCTGCTGGGGGTAGCCGTAGCCGGGGGGCGGGCCCTGCGGCGGGCCACCAAGGCCGCCGGGGCCGCCAGGACCACCGGGGCCCTGCGGTCCGGGCTGCTGCCCGTAACCGGGCTGCTGCTGTCCTCCGTACGGGTGCACGGGGGCCCCCTCTCCCTGCTGCGGTGCCGTGGTCTGGTGCGGTCCCTGTTGTACCTGACCAGGACGCTGCGGCGCGGGGATTCCACCCGGATTGGTCCCCGGGGACCCGGGCGGCCCGGGCGGGGTGTCCGACGCCGCCTGGGCACCGAGCGCGCGACGGGCGGCCGCGACCATCTCGACGCAGCTGGCGTAGCGGTCGGCCGGGCTCTTCGCCATGCCCTTGCGGATGACCTCGTCGATCGCCGGGGGCAGCGCGACGGCGCGGGAGATGGCGGGCGGCTCGCCGTTGAGGTGGCCCTTGATCACCGTCGGCACGTCGCCCTTGAACGGCGGGCTGCCGGTGAGGCAGGCGTAGAGGACGCACGTGAGCGCGTACTGGTCGGTGCGCCCGTCCAGCGGCTCGCCGCGCAGGTGCTCCGGCGCCGCGTACGTGGGCGAGCCGAGGAAGTCGCCGCCACGGGTGCGGTGGCCGGTCGCGCCGCGGCGCGTCAGCCCGAAGTCGGCGACGTACACGTGCTCGCGCGAGGTCTCCTTCTTCGTCACGAGCACGTTGGCCGGCTTGACGTCCAGGTGGACCAGACCACGGTTGTGCAGGGTGTCGAGCGCGTCCGCGACCTGGTCGAGCATGGTCAACGTGCGCGCGGGCGCGATCGGGCCGCCCGCGATCAGGCCGGCCAGGTCACCGCCGTCGACCATGCGCATGGCGATGTAGAGCATCCCGTCGAGCTCGCCGAAGTCGTACAGCGGCACGACGTTGGCGTGGTCGATCGCGGACGTGTTGCGCGCCTCGTCGACGAACCGCTCGCGGAACTCGGCGTCGGTCCCGAGGTGGTCGCCGATGACCTTCAGCGCCACTTTCCGGCCCAGGCGCACGTCGGTGGCCTTGTAGGTCACGCTCATGCCGCCCTTGCCGAGCACTCCGTCGATGCGGTAGTTGCCCAGCCGGCGACCGGTGAGGTCCCCCGACACATCGCCTGTCACGCCCGGCAGCCTAACGCCCCTGGTTCGGCGGCTGCCGGGGGTTGGCCCAACAGGTCAACAGCGGTGGTTACGACACCTTCCGCACGTCGGCCGCCTGGCTTCTGCCGTCCCGGCCGGACTGCACTTCGAACTCGACCCGATCGCCTTCGTCCAAAGTGCGGAATCCGTCAGCCTGAATGGCGGAATAGTGCACGAAGACGTCCGGTCCTTCGGTCGATTCGATGAAACCGTAGCCCTTTTCCGAGTTGAACCATTTGACGGTGCCGACAGTCACGGCGCCTCCCTCAGCACACAAGGATCCGCTGGCCCAGCGTGGGCCAGCGGCGCGAGTGACAATCACGCTACCGGAATTATTCCCCTCGGCAATGGGCAATTCGTCTGAAGATCACGCACCGGAAAGGCGCCGGTTGCGCGCGTGCACGAGCACCGTCCCGGGACCCGCGAAGTCGACCGCCAGTCCTTCCCCGGTGCGCACCGACTGCGGGCCGCCGGGGTCGAGCGCGCGCAGCCGGCACTGCACGGTGTCGGGGTAGGCCAGCAGGTAGTCCGGCCGGACGGTGACCAGCTCGCCCTGGGCGAGCTCGAACGCGTCCACCGGCCCGGGCGCGGCCAGCACGAGCGGCCCGGTTCCGCTGTAGTGCTCGAGGAACCCCGCGTCGGCGCCGAAGAGCTGCTGCAACGGCGTCCAGCCGGGGTCGTGGCGGACGGCCGAGGGCCGCACCAGCACGGCTTCGCGGTGCACGGACCAGCCCGTGCCGGCGCGCAGCTCCAGCGGGTAGACGTCGCCGGGGCGCAGCGGCGCGAAGTCGATCCAGCCACCGTCGGACGGCGCCGTGTACACGGCCATCGTCGCCTTGCCCACGCGGACGCCGCCGCGCCCCGCCGCCGTCTCGGTGACGCCGAAGCGGCTGGCGAGCAGCGTTTCCGGCACGGCCTGCACGGCCTCGCCCGGGTCGAGCAGCACGCGGGCGACGCCGAAGCCCGGCGTGTGCCGGGTCTGGACGCGCATCAGCGGGACGGGACGTGCGAGATGATCCAGCTGATCAGCGCGGACGGGTTGCGCGTCTGCGTCATGATCTGGCCGGGGCCGACGAAGTCGAAGACGAGGCCTTCACCGCTCTTCATGGACTGGATGATGCCGGTCGCGACCTTCCGGATCTGGTACTGCACGGTGTCGGCGTAGGCGACGACGTGCCCGGTGTCGACGGTGACCATCTCACCCGGCTGCAGGGTCATGGTCTCGACCGCGCCGTAACAGCTGACGAGCAGCTCGCCCTGGCCGGTCGCGTGCGTCAGGAAGCCGCCTTCGCCGCCCATCAGGTTCTTCATCCCGCCCCACTTGGTCTCGGTCTGCACGCCGTGCGACGACGCGAGCCAGCAGCCGCGGGTGACGGCCCAGCCGGTGCGGCCGTCGAGCGTGATCGTCTGGATGTCGCCGGGCAGGTTGGCCGCGACGTCGACCCAGCCGCCGTTCTGCGGCGCGGTGAAGGTGGAGATGAAGAAGGACTCACCGGAGAGGAAGGCGCGGCCGAGGCCCTTCATGATGCCGCCCTGCGCCTGGGACTGGACCTGCACGCCGTAGCTGGTGGCCATCATCGCGCCGGACTCCACCTGGCACGGTTCCCCCGGCGCCAGCATCAGCCGGGCGACGGCGAAAGAGGGCTGGTTGCGGACTCGGACCTGCATGCGTTCTCCCCTAAGCGTGCTCTCAGACGACGCAGAGTCTTGCACGGCACCCCGCAGGGGGGAGGATGGTCCGGTGATCTCCGTCGACGACTACCGGGAGCGGATCACCGCGCTCCTGGGCACCGCTCCCGCGACCGTCCTCCCGCTCGCCGACGCGGCCGGCCTCGTGCTGGCCGAGGACGTGCCGGCGAGGGTTTCCCTGCCACCGTTCGACAACTCCGCGATGGACGGCTACGCGGTCCGCGCCGCCGACGTCACGTCGGTGCCGGTGACGCTGCCGGTCGCCGACGACATCCCGGCGGGCCGGGTCGACGTCGGCACCCTCGAGCCGGGCACCGCGCACCGGATCATGACCGGCGCGCCGCTGCCGCCGGGCGCGGACGCCGTCGTGATGGTGGAGGACACCGACGGCGGCACGGAGACCGTGACGATCACCGCCGAGGCCCGCGAAGGCGCGCACATCCGGCGGCTCGGGGAGGACGTCGTCGCCGGGAGCCTCGCGCTGGCCGCCGGGACCGTGCTGGGGCACTCGCACCTGGGGCTGGCCGCCGCGGTCGGGCTGGCCGAGGTGCGCGTGCACCGGCCGCCGCGGGTGCTCGTCGCCTCCACCGGCACCGAGCTGGTCGACGCGCCGGCGCCGCTGCGCCACGGCCAGATCTACGAGTCCAACAGCGTCATGCTGGCGGCGGCGATCCGCGAGCTCGGCTGCGAGGTCGAGGTGGTCCGCAGCGTCGTCGACGACGTCGAGGAGTTCCGCAAGGTCATCGAGCCGCGGCTGGCCGACGCCGACCTGCTGGTCACCTCCGGCGGCGTCAGCGCCGGCGCGTACGAAGTGGTGAAGGACGCGCTCACCGGGCAGGGCGTCGAGTTCCAGAAGGTCGCGATGCAGCCGGGCGGGCCGCAGGGCAACGGGCGCTGGCACGGCGTGCCGGTCGTGACGCTGCCCGGCAACCCGGTGAGCGTGCTGGTTTCGTTCGAGGCGTTCCTGCGCCCCGCGCTGCTGGCCGCGCTCGGCCACACCGACGTCTTCCGGCGGCGGGTGCGGGCCCGGCTCACCGAGGCCATGAGCTCGCCGCCCGGGCGCCGCCAGTACCGCCGCGGCGTGTTCACGCTGTCGGAGCGGGAGGTCACCGGGGTCGTCGGCCCGCACGGCGGCCCGGGGTCGCACCTGCTGGCCGCGTTCACCCAGGCCAACTGCCTGATCGTGCTGCCGGAGGACGTCAGCTCGGCTGCGGTTGGCGACGAGGTGGACGTCCTGCTGCTGTGACCGGGAAGTCGCGCAGCCTCCGGAACGGCGCGAGGATCGGGAGCGCGGCGACCAGCACGACGGACGCCACCCACAGCGTCTCGCGGACGCCGATCACCTCGCCGAGCACCCCGCCGAGGACCCCGGCCAGCGGGATCGTCCCGTAGGCGGCGAGCGAGGCGCTCGAAGTGATCCGGCCGAACAGCTCCGGCGGGCAGTACCCCTGCCGGAACGTCGTGGTGAGCACGTTCGACGCGACGACGCCCGCGCAGACGCCGAACACGCCGAGGACGAACAGCGACAGCCGCCAGCCCGGTCCGCTCAGCGGCCCGAGCACCATCATCGGCGCCGCGGCCACCTCGCACAGCAGGAACGCGCGGGCGGTGCCGAAGCGCGCGCCGAGCCGTCCGGCCAGCGCCGCACCGAGGACCCCGCCCAGCCCGGCCAGGGCCAGGACCAGGCCGACCAGGCCGGGGCCGGCGCCCAGGGTGCGGGACAGGAAGACGATCTGGATGGAGCTGTAGCCGGTCAGCGCGAGGTTGGACACCGCACCGAACACCATCAGCGAGCGCAGGTACCGGTCACCGGCGACGAACCGCAGGCCCACGGCGATCTGGCTGCGCAACGGCGTGCGCTCGACCGGGACGACCGCCTCGCGGACGCGGATCGCCCGCACGCACAGCACGGAGACGCCGAAGCTGACGGCGTCGGCCAGCACCCCGCTGACCGGGCCGAACGCCTGCGCCAGCACCCCGGCCAGGCCGGGGCCGCCGACCTGCGTCGCGGATTCGCTGCCCTGCAGCTTGGCGTTGGCTTCCAGCAGGTCCTCGCGGCCGACCAGTGCCGGAAGGTAAGCCCGGTAGGCGAGGGTGAAGAACACCTTCGCGACGCCGCCGAGCAGCGCGGCCACCAGCAGGTACGACATGGTCAGCGCGCCGAACGCGGCGGCGAGCGGGACGCTGCCGAACACCGCCATGGACACCGTGTTGCAGGCCAGCATCACCGGCCGCTTCGGCAGCCGGTCCACCCACGCGCCGGCGGGCAGGCCGATCACCAGCCACGGCAGCCAGGCCACCGCCGTCAGCAGCGCGACCTGGAACGTGGACGCCCCCAGCGTGATCACCGCGACCAGCGGCAACGCCGTGCTCGCGACCATGCTGCCGAGCATGCTGGTGGTCTCGCCGGTCCACAGCAGCCGGAAGTCGCGGTTCCCCCAGAGCCCCTTCACGGCTTGCCCAGCGAAACCCGCGCGGCGAAAAAGACGGGACGGCGCTCGACGCCGTCACCCGGTTCGGTGCGGCTCTCGAACTCGGTCAGCAGCAGCAGGACCCGCTCGTTCAGCTCTTCGAGGTCCGCGACCGACAGCCGCATCCACGTGTCGGTGCTGAACGCCGAGCCGCGCCACGGCTCCGGGTAGGTCTCGCGGTTCGCGATCCACTCGCGCGCGATCGCCGTCTGGTGGTCGAGGGTCAGCACCTCGGCGGCCTCCGCGATCGGGTCGCCCGGGAAGTCCTCGGCCGCCCACCGGATGGTCTTCACCGTGCGCTTCCACCAGCGTTCCCGCTGGTCACGGGCCAGTTCAGGCGCCTCCTCGACCAGCTTGGCCGCGGCCAGCACCTTCATGTGGTGGCTGATGTTGCCGACCGCCTGGTCGGTCTTGCCCGCCAGCATCGACGCCGTGGCCGGGCCGTCCAGGTGGAGCAGTTCCATCAGCCGCCGCCGCAACGGGTGCGACACCGCCGCCAGCACCTTCGAATCCCGGATGTTCCGGACCTCATCGCTCATGACGCACAAGAGTAGTTGTACAAGAGTTATTGTGCAATATCTCTTGTACAACTGTTCCCGTAAGCTCCCGGCATGGGTTTCGTCGCATGGGTCATCTTCGGCGCGCTCGTCGGCTGGGCGGCCAACCTGGTCGTCGGCGGCCGGGACCGGCGCCGGCAGGGTTGCCTGGTCAGCGTGCTGGTGGGCGTGGTCGGCGCGGCCCTCGGCGGGCTGATCTACCGGCTCGCGACCGGCCAGGCGAAGTCGTTCGACTTCGACTTCCCCAGCTTCGGCGTGGCCATCCTGGGCGCCGTCGTGCTGCTGGCGATCCTGCGGCTCGTCAGCGGGATCGGCCGGCGTTCGGGCGATCGTTCGTAACAGTTGCCGGACGAACCGTGGTCAACACGGCGTCCGCCACTAAAGTGTGTCCTTCGGTGCTTCTTTCAGGCCCTGATTCCGCGGCCGGGTGCATGCGCCGTCGGGGGGTGCATGCACCCGGCTTCGTCTCAGCGCTTCGATGACGACGTCCACCGCGTGGTCCGGGTCGACGAGCGACGGCATCGGCACCTCGGTGATGTCCCGGCGCCACGCGCCGAGCAGCTCCGTGAGCTGAGCATCGGCGGCTTCGCGGCGGTCGGTCATCGGTCCTCACAGGTCTGGCGGGGATGCGCGCGGCAGCGCCCCGAACGGCGTCAACTACCCAGAGTTATCGCAGACTTCGACCTTGCGTTACCGCGAAGCCGGCACTCCCACCCGTGCCGGGGACACCCTCACGGAGGAGCCCGGCGGTACCGGACCAGACCCCTACCAGGGGCAGCGGTAGCGTGGTGGCGCCCGTACGCGGCCGCCGGAACCCCGGCGTCACCCGCCCTCACGACACGAAACCAGGGGACCCGACCATGAGCGGCAACCGGCCGGAATCCGCCGGCAATCCCGTCGCCCACGCCCTCCAGCTCGCCCGCGAGACGCTGCCGCCGATGCACCCGGCCGGTCGCCCGTTCGTGGCGGGCGGCGCGGTCGCGACACTGGTCGCCCGCCGGTTCTCCAAGCGCCTGGGCGTCCTCGGCGCGCTGACGACCGTGGCGATGGCCGCGTTCTTCCGCGAGCCGAAGCGGGTCCCGCCGCCGCGCGACGGCGTCGCGCTGGCCTCGGCCGACGGTCTCGTCTCCCTGATCGAGGAAGCCGTCCCGCCCGCCGAGCTCGGCCTGCCCGCCGAGCCGCGGCTGCGCGTGTCGGTGTTCCTCTCGGTGTTCGACGTGCACGTCCAGCGCGTGCCGGCGAACGGCGTGATCGAGCGCGTCGCCTACCGGCCGGGCAAGTTCCTCTCCGCGGACCTGGACAAGGCGAGCGAGGACAACGAACGCAACTCCGTGCTGATGCGCACCGAAGACGGCCACGAGCTCGTCGTCGTGCAGATCGCCGGGCTGGTCGCGCGCCGCATCCTCTGCGAGATCCGCGAGGGCGACAAGGTCGGCGCCGCCGCGACGTACGGCATCATCCGCTTCGGCTCCCGGGTCGACCTCTACCTCCCGCCGGGTTCGCGGGTGCTGGTCGCGAAGGGCCAGCGCACGGTCGGCGGCGAGACGGTGATCGCGGAACTCCCTGCGGCTGTGTCCGATTCGAAGGGCTGACCCATGGTCCGCGTGACCACGACGACCCCCGGCGTGCGGCTGCTGCCGAACGCCATCACCGTGCTGGCGCTCTGCGCCGGCCTGTCGGCGGTGCAGTTCGCGCTGACGAAGAACTACTCGATGGCGATCGCGTCCATCGGCATCGCCGCGGTGCTCGACAGCCTGGACGGCCGGATCGCCCGCCTGCTCGACGCGACGTCGAAGATGGGCGCGGAGCTGGACTCGCTGTCCGACGGCATCTCGTTCGGCGTCGCGCCGGCGCTGGTCATCTACGTGTGGCAGGCCGGCGCCGACCGGATCGGCTGGGTGGCGTCGCTGATCTTCGCCGTCTGCATGATCCTGCGGCTGGCCCGGTTCAACACGCTGCTGGACGACACCGAGCAGCCGCCGTACTCGAGCGAGTTCTTCGTCGGCGTCCCGGCGCCCGCGGGCGGCCTGCTCGCGATGCTGCCGCTGGTCGCCTGGCTGCAGTGGGGCGGGGGCTGGTGGTCGTCGCAGTGGGTCGTGTGGGCTTGGACGATCGCCATCGCGGCCCTGCTGATCAGCCGCATCCCGACGCTGTCACTGAAGACGGTCAAGGCCCCGGCGAAGGCGATCGCCCCGCTGCTGATCGGCGTCGCCCTGCTGGCGGCGGCGATCATCCAGTTCCCGCTGGTCGCGCTGCTCGTCGCGATGGTGCTGTACCTGGCGCACATCCCGTACTCGGTCTACCGCAGCCGCTGGCTGGCCGCGCACCCCGAGGCCTGGACGGTCCCGCCGCGCGAGCGCCGGGCGATCCGCCGCGCACGGTCCCAGCGCCGCCTCGGCCTGCGTCCCCCGCTGCGCAGGCGCGTAGCGGGAGCCGCGATGCGCGCGGTCCGCCTCCCCCGCAACGGCGAGTACGTCCGCACCCCCCGAGGCCCCCGCGAAAACGGCGCCACCAACGGCGACGGCCAGCGCCGCCGCTCCTGGCGCCAGATCGGCCTACGCCGCAAGTAGCCGTGTCGACCCCCCAATCACGCGAGCCGACCCTCCAATCACGCGAGCCGACCCTCCAATCACGCGAGTCGACCCTCCAGGCACGCGAGCCGACCCTCCAGGCACGCGAGCCGACCCTCCGGGCACGCGATCGCGTGTGATTGAGCAGCCAACACGCGTGATCAGAGGGTCGACACGTGTGACTGAGGGGGCGACACGCGGTCTAGCTCGCAGAGCCGAGGCCGCCGATCAGCAGGTTCAGCTGGTACTCGAAGTCCTGGACGCAGTCGCCGGACTCCAGGGCCGGCAGGACCCGGTGCAGGCTCGGCAGCTCCGATGGTGTCGCCATCCGGCGGAAGTACGCGCCCACTGGTTCCGCCCGCTCGGCCTTAGCCGCAACACCGCCGGCGGTGCCCGTCAGGACCGAGCCGAACAGCATTCCCAGCAGCGATCGGTACGCCCGGGCCGTCGCTTCCTCCGACAGGCCCGCGTCGAGCAGCGCGTGCAGCAGCGCGTCGATGACGCGCAGCGCCCCGGCCGAGCGCGGGTTCGCGTCCTGCGCCGCCAGCGCCCGGACGACGACCGGGTGCCGCGCGAAGCTCGCGTACAGCCCGTCGGCCAGCAGCCGGACCCGCGACTCCCACGGCAGCGCCGGATCCGGCACGTCCACTTCCTCGAAGACCCGCGCGGTGAGCCCGTCGAGCAGGTCGCCCTTGTTCGAGACGTGGTTGTAGAGCGACATCGCCTCGACGCCCACCGCGGCCGCGACCTTGCGCATCGACAGCGCCGCCAGCCCCTGCTCGTCGGCCAGCCGCAGCGCCGCGTCAAGTACTTTCCCACGGTTCAGACTCACACTTACAGTGTAAGTATGGACGCCGAAACCGTGCTCACCACCACCCGATCCGTGCGCCGCAAGCTGGACCTCGACCGCGACGTGCCCCAGGACGTCCTCGACGGCTGCCTGGAGATCGCCCAGCAGGCCCCCGCCGCGGGCAGCATGGCCGCGCAGTTCCGCTGGCTGCTCGTGCGGGACGCGAAGACCAAGGCCGAGATCGCCGCCTACACCCGCGAAACCGCCGAGACGGCGTGGGCGAAGTACGGCCACCTCGTCGAGGAACGCGCCCTCACGTCGGCACGGCACCTCGTCCGGAACCTCGAACGGGTGCCCGTGCTGGCGATCCCCTGCATGATCGGCCGCCCGCCGGCCGACGCGTTCACCCAGTCCGCGTACTTCGGCTCGGCCTACCCGGCGATCTGGAGCTTCCAGCTGGCGCTGCGCGCCCGCGGCCTCGGCAGCTCGATCTGCGGCTACCACCTGCAGGACCACGAGGCCGCCGTCGCCGCCCTGCTCGGCATCCCGGACGGCGTCACGCAGATCAGCCTGCTCGCCGTCGCGTACACGACCCAGCGCGACTTCCGCCCGGCGGCGCGACCGGCGGTCCGGGACATCACCTACTTCGACGCGTGGGAGCGCTCCGCATCGCTAGGGTGAACGGCGTGAGCCACCCCCAGATCACGCTGACCGTCCGGCACACGCCGTCCGCGCTGGACACCCGCCGCGGCGTCGTCCGGCTGCACCCCGAAGTGCTCGACGCGCTGGGCCTGCGGGCCTGGGACGCGGTGCACCTGACCGGCGCCCGCGTCAGCGCCGCGCTCGCGGCGCCGGCCGACGAGACCGGCGTGCCGGGGGTGCTGCTCACCGACGACGTCACGATGTCGAACCTCGGCGTCACCGAAGGCGCCGAGGTCGTCGTCGCGCCCGCCGACGTGTCGGCCGCGCGGACGGTGACGGTCGCAGGGTCACGGCTGGCCAGCTCGTCGGTCAGCCCGCACATGCTGCGGCTGGCGCTGATCGGCAAGGTCCTGACCATCGGCGACGCGGTTTCCCTGCTGCCGCAGGACCTCGCACCGCAGCCGGGGTCGGACCCGGCCGGCCTGCGCGGCCAGCTCTCGCGGGCCATCGGCGCGACCTGGACGAACGAGCTGCTGACCGTCACGGCGACCGAGCCCGCCGGCACTGTCGCGGTTGGACCGTCCACTGTGGTCGTCTGGCGCGACGGCGCCCGGCCCGCCGCCGAACCCGCCGCGCCGCGGACGGCGACCGCGCTCGTCCGCACCACCGCCGTCACCGCGGCCGAGGAGTGGATCGACGCCGAAATCGTCGAAGACGAGATCGAGGCCGAGGAGCTCACCGAGCCGGCCGTGGCGGTGGCCGACCTGATCGGTGGCGAAGCGGCCGCGCGCAAGCTGTCCGAGTGGTTCGACCTGGCCTTCCACCGGCCTGAGCTGCTCGCGAAGCTGGGCGCGCCGGCCCACCTCGGCGTGCTGCTGTCCGGCCCGGAGGGCGTCGGCAAGGCGACGCTCGTGCGGTCGGTGGCGCAGGCCGAGAACGTCAAGGTCGTGCCGGTGGCCGCGCCCAACCTCGCGGTGCTGGACCCGAACGTCGCGGTGGCGCGGCTGCGCGAGGCGATCCGCGCCGCGTCCGGCCCGACCGTGCTGCTGATCACCGACGTCGACGCGCTGCTGCCCGCGACCACACCGCCGCCGGTGGCCACGGTCGTGCTGGAGGAGCTGCGCGCGGCCCTGCGCCGCGACCGCCTCGCCGTGGTCGCGACGACGGCCCGCGCCGAGTCGGCCGACCCGCGGCTGCGGGCCGCGGACCTGCTGGACCGCGAGCTGGGCCTGGCCCTGCCGGACGCGAAGACCCGCCGTGAGCTGCTGAACGTCCTGCTCCGCGACGTCCCGCTGGAGCCGGGCATCGACTGCGGCGCGCTCGCCGAGCGGACGCCGGGGTTCGTCGCGGCGGACCTCATCGCGCTGCGGCGGGACGCGGCACTGCGGGCCGCGCTGCGCCAGCGGGAAGAGGACGAGCCGCGCGTGTCGCAGCAGGACCTGGTGGACGCGCTGGCGACCGTCCGGCCGGTCTCGATGTCCACTTCGGACAACCTGGCCACCGGCGGGCTGACACTGGACGACGTCGGGAACATGGTCGACGTCAAGCAGTCCCTCACCGAGGCCGTGCTGTGGCCGCTGCGGTACCCGGACTCGTTCGCCCGGCTCGGCGTCGAACCGCCGCGCGGCGTGCTGCTCTACGGGCCGCCCGGTGGCGGCAAGACGTTCCTGGTGCGGGCGCTGGCCGGCACCGGCGCGCTCAACGTGTTCGCCGTCAAGGGCGCCGAGCTGATGGACAAGTGGGTCGGCGAGTCGGAGCGCGCGGTGCGGGAGCTGTTCCGCCGCGCCGCCGAGGCCGCGCCGTCGCTGATCTTCCTGGACGAGATCGACGCGCTGGCCCCGCGCCGCGGCCAGTCGTCGGACTCCGGCGTCGCCGACCGCGTGGTCGCGGCGCTGCTGACCGAGCTCGACGGCGTCGAGCCGATGCGCGAGGTCGTCGTCCTCGGCGCGACGAACCGGCCCGAGCTGGTCGACCCGGCGCTGCTGCGGCCGGGCCGGCTGGAGCGCCGCGTCTACGTGCCGCCGCCGGACGCCGAGGCCCGCACGGCGATCCTGACCGCGACCTCGAAGAACACCCCGCTGGCCTCCGATGTGGACCTGGCCGCGGTGGCGTCCACTCTGGACGGTTACTCGGCGGCCGACTGCGCGGCGCTGATCCGCGAAGCGGCGCTGACGGCGATGCGCGAGTCGCTGGAAGCCCACGAAGTCACCGCGGCCCACCTCGAAACGGCCCGCAAGACGGTCCGGCCGAGCCTGGACCCGGGCCAGCTCGCGGCCCTGGAGGCCTACGCCCACGCCCAGGCCGGCGACTGAAACGCGCGAAGGGGCGCCACCCGCGGGTGGCGCCCCTTCGGTACGAGCTCGTCAGCTGCCCTTGTGGCCCGACTCGTATTCCTTCGTCACGATGATGATCACGCCCGGGCTGGCGCTCTCTATCCCGGGGAAGCGGGGCTCGGCCTTGATCTGGAACTCCTGCGCGAGCTGCTTCGCCGCGGCTTCCTCGTCGGTGCCCGGGCGGTAGAACGCCGTGGTCACCGGGATCGTGCCCTGCGAGTAGTTGCCGACCTCGTTGACGGTCCAGCCGTCACCGCGGAAGTCGCTCGCGGCCCGCTCGGCGAGGTCCTTGATCAGGGAGTTGTTGAAGACCCGGACGGTCACCCACTTGTTGCCCGTCTGCTGGTCACCGGGCTGACCCGGCTGCCCGGACGTCGGCTGCCCCGGCGTCGGCTGGCCGGGCGTCGGCGACGACGGCGTGGGTGACGTCGGCGGGGTCGTGGACGACGGCGGCGGTGTCGACGGCGAGGTGGGCGGCGACGTCCCGCCCGGCGGCGTGCCGGGCTGGGTGCTGGGCGTACCGCTCGGCCCGGCTTCGTTCGAACCGCCACCACTCAACGCGGAGATCCCGCCGATCACGGCGGCGACGATCGCCACGCCGATCAGCACGACGCCCGCGGCCTTCATCGGCCGGGACATTCCCGAAAACACGCTCATTTCAGCTCGATCCCCAGTCGCCTGGCCCCACGCTTGCGCTGGCGGGCGGCGCGCGTCTTGCGCAGCCGCTTCACCAGCATCGGGTCGGCTTCGATCGCCTCCGGCTTCTCCAGCAGCTTGTTCAGCAGCTGGTAGTAGCGCGTGCTGGAGACTTCGAAGCGCTCACGGATGGCGTTCTCCTTCGCACCGGCATGTCGCCACCACTGGCGCTCGAAAGCGAGGATCTCGACCTCGCGTTCGGTCAGGCCGGGTACGGGCTTCGGCGGCGACGGCTGCGGCTCAGCCATCGACTCCGCGGCGTCCATCCGAGTCCCTCTCAATCGGGCGACATGGTGATCCAGACCTACCTCTTCCGCGGGCGTCATTCAACCACGGATCAACACGCCGACGTGGGCATCGACATCGGCGCGTCACGGTCTGATGCAGGTCTACCAGAAGGGTCCGACTAAACTGCCCGCTCGTGACCGTCCACGCCATCCGGATCGCCGGCGACCCCGTGCTGCACCACCCGACTCGGGAGATCACCGAGTTCGACGAGAAGCTGCGCGTCCTCACCGACGACATGTTCGAGACGATGTACGAAGCCGAGGGCGTCGGCCTAGCGGCCAACCAGATCGGCCTCGACCTGCGGGTGTTCGTCTACGACTGCCCGGACGACGAGGGCGTGCGCCACAAGGGCGTCGTCGTCAACCCGAAGCTCGAGACGTCGGCGATCCCGGAGACCATGCCGGACCCGGACGACGACTGGGAGGGCTGCCTCTCGGCGCCCGGCGAGTCGTACCCGACGGGCCGCGCGTCGTGGGCGAAGGTGACCGGCTCCGACATCGAGGGCAACCCGATCGAGGTCGAGGGCACCGGCTACTTCGCGCGCTGCCTGCAGCACGAGACCGACCACCTCGACGGCTACATCTACCTCGACCGGCTCGTCGGGCGCCACGCCCGCGCCGCGAAGAAGATGCTGAAGTCCAACAAGTGGGGCGTCCCGGGCCTCTCGTGGCTGCCGCCGCGCACCCCGGAAGACGACGGCGCCGTCATCTGACCTCCCGTACTCCGTAAAGCCGTGAAGGCCTCCTTACCGGCTCTTATGGCCGGTAAGGAGGCCTTCACGGCTTTTGGCGAACCTCAGCAGCCGAGGAAGTGGCAGCGGACCACGCGCGGGGTTTCGAGGGTCGCGCCCGCCTTGACGTCCCAGGCCAGGCGGACGTACTGCGCGTGCGTCCAGGCCAGCGGCGTCGCCGAGTTGTTCGGGGTGCCGGCCGGGAACCCCGTCTGACCCGACGGCGGGTTCTCGTCCCACACCTGCTCCGGCATGGTCTCCGCCGAGCTGCTCACCCGGCCGAGGTCACGCAGCCGCCGCGCGGCCGAAGACGGCTGGCCCAGCGTCAGTTCGTACTCACCACGTTCGCCGGCCAGCAGCGGCCACAGCCGGCCGAACGTCGTGCGGCTCTCGGCCGGGAACGTGTAGTCCCACGGCGAGCCGTCGGCCTGCTCGCCGTAGCCGTCCTTCGTGTAGCGGTGCCAGAACTGACCGGTCGGCGTGGTGAACGAGATCTCCTTGTCCGTGACGCGCACGCTGTTGCGGATCACCGGGTCGTCGGCGCGGTAGATGCCGAGGCGCACCAGGTCGAGGAACCCGGCGTCGGTGACCGCGCGCTGGTCCATGGTCACGCTGGAGTTGCCGAGGTTGTACGTCGTTCCGGCGTTGGCGTTGCCGTCCTTGGTGAGCCGGACGAAGTACGGGTCCTTCGACAGCGGCCCGTTCGTGGTGATCGTCTGCTTGGGCAGGTCGGCCTTGAACTTGTCGGCCGCGGCGAGGTACCTCTCGGCGTCGGCGGCCGCGCCGTTGTGCGACGCGATGTCCGCGGCGCACACGAGCCCGGCGATCACCGAGGCGATGGTCGACGGGGACCAGCCGTCCTGCTCCTCCCAGCGCTCCTGCTGGGTCCACGGCGCCGCCTGGCCGTCAGGACCCTTGTAGGACAACAGGAAGTCGGCGGCCTTGCGCACGCCGGGCCAGACGTCGTTGCGGCCGAGCTGCTGCGCGAGCACGATCGGGAAAGCGGTTTCGTCGAGCTGGACCGACGTCCAGTACGGCACGCCGTCGACCCGGCTGTTCTGCGGCATGTGCCCGTCGGCCTGCTGCTGCGTGCCGAACATGTAGGTCACCGCGCGGCTCGCGGCCGCCGTGTCGCCGCCGGCGGCGAGGCCGGTCGCGATCTGGTAGAGGTCGCGCGGCCAGACCAGGTGGTAGGTGCCGGACGGCGACCACTCCGGGTCGTTGTTCCCGAACCGCCACGGCATGCTCGGCGACGCGATGAACGCGCCCGGGTGGTGCTTGTCCTCGCTCGCGGCCAGCGTCAGCATCGACGCCTTGTAGAGGTCGCGCTCGCTGTCGGTCTTCAGCGACGACGGCGGTTTGCTCACCCCGCGCAGGTACTGCTCCCAGCCGCGGTCGTAGGCGCGGGTGATGGCGCCGAAACCGCGTCGCTGCGACGCCTGCGCGTTGCCGAGCGCGTCGGCCGCCTTCGCGCCCATGCCGAGCGCGAGGGTGACGTGCCGGCTGCGCACGCCGTCGGCCGCGGTCTGCCCGGTGAGCACGACGTTGCCGTTGCCGGCGGTGTCGTAGGTCGCGAGCTTGAACGTCTTCGCGAGCTGGGTGCCGCCGTCGGACGCGCCCGCGTAACCGACGCTCGTGCGCGTGAAGCCGGGCTTTGCGGTGAGGGCGGCGGCGTTGGTGGCGTCCGACGCGGTGAGCGCGTCACCCTTGCGCGCGGCCGAGTCGTCGGAGCCGTCGTTGGTCAGGTCCGGGTCGGCGACCGCGTAGAGCTGGTACGGCCGGCCGGTGAGCGACTGGAAGTCGACGTCCACCAGCACGGTCGTCGCGGCCGGGTCGGTGACGTAGGTCTTGCGCAGCCGCCACCGGTGCTGGTCGTCGGTGATGGTCTGCTCGTAGGTCAGGCTGTCGTCGTCGGTCCGCCGGACCTGCTGCGACTTGGCCGTGTTGTCGGCGACGGCGAAGCTGCGCCCGTCGGTGACGACGAAGTCCATCGAGCGGACGCTGGGCGTGGACAGGTCCGGGTAGTAGACCTCGGACATTTGGCCGCCCTGGAGCGTGAACCAGACGTTGCTGCCGCGATCGTGGGCCGTGCCGAAGCCGGTCTTGTTCGCGGGTAGCCAGCTGGGATGGGCGCCGGGCGCGCCGGGAGCCGTCCCCTGGGCCGCCGCGGTCGCCGGTATCAGCCCGGTGACCAGCAGCCCGGCGAGTGCCGGAACCATGAGTTTGCGCATATCAACCCCACAGTGATGTCGCTTCTGCACCGTTACAGAAGCGACAGGCAGTGTCTCGCCGATTCTTCACGGGCGCATGGTCCGAACCGGTGAACCACTGACCGTCACTGGTCCGGTCACGCCGCCGGTTCACCAGCAGCGAACGGACTTCCGGCCGTTCGCGGCGCACACTTGAAGTACCTGCAACGGTGTAATCGAGGTACTCCATGGACGAGGCGATGGACGCCTACTCGCGCGCGGTCAGCACGGTCGCCAAGACCGTCACGCCGCACGTCGCCGGGGTTCAGCTCGGGCGCGGCAGTGGCTCCGCGGTCGTCTTCGCCGACGACGGCTACCTGCTGACCAACGCCCACGTCGTCGACGGCGAACGCCACGGCGTCGCGACCTTCGCCGACGGCAGCGAAGCCCGCTTCGACGTCGTCGGCGCCGATCCGCTGTCCGATCTCGCCGTGCTGCGCGCGCGGGACGAGACGCCGTCCGCCGCCGTGCTCGGGGACGCCGACCACCTCGTCGTCGGGCAGCTCGTGGTGGCGATCGGCAGTCCGCTCGGCTTCTCCGGCTCGGTGACCGCCGGCGTCGTCAGCGCGCTCGGCCGGGCGCTCCCGGTGCGGCACGGGCGCGCCGGCCGGGTGATCGAGGACGTCATCCAGACCGACGCCGCGCTCAACCCGGGCAACTCCGGCGGCGCGCTCGCCGACTCCGCCTGCCGCGTCGTCGGGATCAACACCGCCGTCGCGGGCGTCGGGCTCGGGCTCGCCGTGCCGATCAACTCGACGACGCGCCGGATCATCGACACGCTCGTCGTCGAAGGCCGGGTGCGGCGGGCGTACCTCGGCGTCGTCGGCGTGCCCGCGCCGCTGCCCGACGACGTCGCCGAGCGCACCGGGCAGGAGGCCGGGCTGCGCGTGCGCGAAGTCGTCTCCGGCGGGCCCGCCGAGCGCGCCGGGCTGCGAACGGGCGATCTCGTACTGACCGTCGGGCGCGCCCGGGTGTCGGACGCGCAGGGCATCCAGCGGCAGCTGTTCGCCGAAGTGATCGGCACCGCACTGCCGATCACCGTGCTGCGCAACGGAGCCATGGTCGACGTCTACGCCACACCGGCCGAACTGGTCGGGTGAGGTGAGCGGACTTGAGTCTGGCGCCCCGGCGTGGCATGGTCGGTGGCACAACACCACAACGCGGGAGCTCGCGCCATGGCGGGCTGAGAGGGTGACTGGGGATTTGTCCCGGGTGTCACCGACCGCATGAACCTGACCGGGTAATGCCGGCGTAGGGAGTGAAAGTCGTTGACAACGCTGGAGAACAAGGACGTCTCCGTCACGACCGGGCCCATCACGGGCTCGCACAAGATCTACCACCAGACCGAGTCCGGACTGCGTGTTCCCGCGCGCCGGATCGACCTCTCGAACGGCGAACACTTCGACGTCTACGACACTTCCGGGCCGTACACCGACCCTGAAGCGAACATCGACGTCCACAGTGGACTGCACCGGCTGCGGGCCGGCTGGGCCGACGGCCGGGAGCACAACACGCAGCTCGGGTGGGCCAAACAAGGCGTCGTCACCAGGGAAATGGAGTACATCGCCGCCCGCGAACGGGTTTCACCGGAGTTCGTCCGCGACGAGGTCGCGAGCGGCCGCGCGGTGATCCCGGTCAACCGGCGCCACCCCGAGTCCGAGCCGATGATCATCGGGAAGAACTTCCTGGTGAAGATCAACGCGAACATGGGGAACTCGGCCGTCTGGTCGTCGGTCGAGGAGGAGGTCGACAAGATGGTGTGGGCCACCCGCTGGGGTGCCGACACCATCATGGACCTCTCCACCGGCAAGCGGATCCACGAGACGCGCGAGTGGATCATCCGCAACTCGCCGGTGCCGGTCGGTACCGTGCCGATCTACCAGGCGCTGGAAAAGGTCGACGGGGAACCGGAAAAGCTGTCGTGGGAGGTCTACCGCGACACCATCGTCGAGCAGTGCGAGCAGGGCGTCGACTACGTCACGGTGCACGCCGGCGTGCTGCTGCGCTACATCCCGCTGACCGCGCGGCGCGTCACCGGCATCGTCAGCCGCGGCGGCTCGATCATGGCGGCGTGGTGCCTCGCGCACCACCAGGAGTCCTTCCTGTACACGCACTTCGAGGAACTCTGCGAGCTGCTGCGCCAGTACGACGTCACGTTCTCCCTCGGCGACGGCCTGCGCCCGGGCTCGATCGCCGACGCCAACGACCGCGCGCAGTTCGCCGAACTGGAGACCCTCGGCGAGCTGACGCACCTCGCGCGCTCGCACGACGTCCAGGTGATGATCGAGGGCCCCGGCCACGTGCCGATGCACAAGATCAAGGAGAACGTCGAGCTGGAGGAACGGCTCTGCGGCGAGGCGCCGTTCTACACCCTCGGTCCGCTCACGACGGACATCGCGCCGGGGTACGACCACATCACGTCGGCCATCGGCGCGGCGCAGATCGGCTGGTACGGCACGGCGATGTTGTGTTACGTCACGCCGAAGGAGCACCTCGGCCTGCCGAACCGCGACGACGTCAAGACCGGCGTGATCACGTACAAGATCGCCGCGCACGCCGCCGACCTGGCGAAGGGGCACCAGTACGCGCAGGAGTGGGACGACGAGCTGTCCAAGGCGCGCTTCGAGTTCCGCTGGAACGACCAGTTCAACCTGTCGCTCGACCCGGACACGGCGCGCGCGTTCCACGACGAGACCCTGCCCGCCGAGCCGGCCAAGACCGCGCACTTCTGCTCGATGTGCGGGCCGAAGTTCTGCTCGATGCGGATCACGCAGGACGTCCGCAAGTACGCCGAGGAGCACGGTCTGTCCACTGTGGAGGCCATCGAGGCCGGCATGGCTTCGAAGTCGGCGGAGTTCACCGAGTCCGGCGGCCAGGTCTACCTGCCCGTGGTGCAGCCGTGACTCCGCCCACCGCCCTCACCATCGCCGGATCCGACTCCGGCGGTGGTGCGGGCATCCAGGCGGACCTGCGCACGTTCTTCGCGCACGGCGTCCACGGGCTCGTCGCGCTGACGGCCGTCACCGTGCAGAACTCCTTGGGCGTGCAGGGTTTCACCGAGATCCCGGCCGACGTCGTGGCCGCGCAGATCAAGGCCGTGGCGACGGACATGGGCGTGAACGCGGCCAAGACGGGCATGCTGGCGACGGCGGAGATCATCCGAGCCGTGGCCAAAACCCTGGACGAAGTCGGCGGCGACATCCCGTTGGTGGTCGACCCGGTGGCGGCGTCGATGACGGGCCACGCGCTGCTGCGCGAGGACGCCCTGGAGGCGATCCGCACGGAGCTGTTCCCCCGAGCGACGCTGATCACGCCGAACCTGGACGAGGTCCGCTTGCTGACGGGCATCTCGGTGGTTTCTCCCGCGTCCCAACGGGAGGCGGCCGAGGCACTGCTGGCCTTCGGATCGCGCTGGGTCCTGGTCAAGGGCGGCCACATGACGGGCAGCACGTGCGTAGACCTCCTGACCGACGGCGCCTCGTTCTTGTCGTTGAGCGGCCCCCGCTACGACACGGAGAACACCCACGGCGGCGGCGACACCATGGCCTCGGCGATCACGTCATCGCTGGCGAAGGGCGCCTCGGTCCCGGACGCGGTGGCGGCGGGGAAGAAGTTCATCGAGAGGTGCGTGGCGGAGTCCTACCCGCTCGGCGCGGGCGTGGGCCCGGTGTCACCGTTCTGGGTGCTCGGGTCCTCGTGAGTGGTAATTAGGGTTCTAACCCTAATTACCACTCACGACGTGGGTCAGCGGGTCGTCAGGTGCGGGGCGTCGATCGCCCAGTACCAGTTGTTGCCCGCCGCGTAGAGGCGCCACGTGAAGCGGGCCGAACGAGCGCCCGCCGGGACCGCTACCGATGTCGTCGTCGGCTGGGACAAGACGTCGCCGCCCCGGTTCGCGGCAGAGGATTCCGGGCCGTACGACAAGACCGGCTGCTCCGCGCCGCCGTCGAAGGAGACCGTCAGCGCGCCGCGCTGGGTGCCGTCCTGGCGGTAGTGCGAGACGAACCCGGCATCCACTGTGGACTTACCGGTCACCGCAAGCGCCGGTGACACCAGGGAAGAGTCGAAGGTCCCCGACGAAGACGGCGACCCCTTGTCGTCCCACTCGTCGGGGTCCGCCACCGCGAAGACGCCCCGGGCGCGCACGTTCGCCTCCCGCTCCTGCCCGGGCGCGGTGCGCGTCCAGAAGTCGTCCGTCGTGAACGCCCAGCCCTGCCACTCCGTGACACCCGCGGGCATGGCCGACGCGTTGCGGACCGTCCAGCCCGACGGCGCGTCGTGCGTCCAGCCGGGCACCGACGCCGGGACGCCCGTTTCGTCCACCCGCGGCTTCAAGACCGCCGAGTCGAACGGATCCGCGGGAAGCGAGCCCAGCGCGTAGCCGTCCAGGGAAAGCGGGATTCCCAGGTGCCGCAACGCCGTCGGTGCGATGTCGACGATCTTCGGCGCCACCGCGGGTGTTCCGGCCGGCACCGCGCCGCCCGCCGCGACCACGAACGTCATGCGCTCCTCGGGGCTGTCGCCACCGTGGCCGCCGGGGCCGGTGTGGCCGTGGTCGGTCGTCAGCATGACCAGCCAGTCTTCCGACGAATACGAGGGTCGTGCGCTGATCGCCGTCAGCAGCCGGCCGAGGTACGCGTCGTCCGCGCGCAGGGTCGCCGCGTACTCCGGCGAGTCGGCGCCGTGCGCGTGGCCCGCCTCGTCCGTCTGTCCGAAGTAGACGAACGACGCGTCGGCCTTGTCCTGCTTCAGGTGCTTTTCGGCGTCCGCGGCGAGCTGCGGGTCCGTGTTCTCGTAGCCGGCGCTGTCACCGTCCAGGACGTACTTGCGGTCCTGACCGGTCCGCAGGATCTTGTCGCCGATCGGCTTCCAGTCGACGGCGGCGTACGTGTCGAGCGCCGGGTTCGCCGTCTCGGCGCGCGCCAGCCAGCTCGGGTAGGCGGCCAGGTTGTTGCCGGTGAACGCGTTGTCCTTCACCAGGTGCTTGTCGGGCCAGACGCCGGTGAGGATCGACGACCAGCCGGGCCCGCTGAGCGTCGGCGCCATCCCGCTGCCGTACAGCGAGCTCCGCGCCGAGTACCCGCGCTGGACCAGCGCGTGCACGTTCGGCGTGTCGGCGGCGAGGAGCTTGTCGAACCGCGTGCCGTCGAGCCCGATCACCAGCACCTTGGGCGTCTTCGCCGCGCCCCCGGCCACGCCGGTGGTCAGCCCCGCGGCCGCCACCAACGCCGTGACCAGGCAGAACAGTCTCCGCATGAACCCTCCAGGAATTGGTTCGGATGAGTTACCCGGAGGTTAGGGAGTCACGAAGGCGAAGAGGTGAACGCGCGGCGAAACCCGGTGAGCCATCAGCGGACCGGCTGCAGCTCCCGGCCGTCGTAGGACTCGCGGGCCGAGCGGATCCGCCCGAAGTTGGCCTGGGACCACGCGCTCAACGCGATCAGGTGCGCGCCGACCTCGGCGCCCATGTCCGTGAGCGCGTACTCCACCGACGGTGGTGTCGTCGGGTAGACCGTGCGCGTCAGGAAGCCGTCGCGCTCCAGCTGACGCAGGTTCTGGGTCAGCATCTTCTGACTGACGCCGTCGACCGCGCGGCGCAGCTCGCCGAAGCGGTGCGGGCCGCGGGCCAGCGCGCCCAGGACCAGGGCCGTCCACTTGTTGGCCAGCAGGTCCAGCACGTCACGGCACGGGCAGCTGCGGAGGTAGACGTCCCAGGGTCCGTCCTGGTCGCAGGTGGTTTCCATCGGGTACCTACTTTACGAAGAAGTGCCTTCTGGCGAAAAGTGCCTACCCACCCGAGTATAGGAGCCGACCCCGGAACGAAGGAGCGAACAGATGCGCATCGTGACCCAGCAGGCACTCGGCGGCCCGGAGGTGCTGACCGTCACCGAAGCACCGCGGCCGGTCCCCGGGCCCACGGAGGTCCTGGTGCGCGTGCACGCCGCCGGGATCAACCCGGTCGACTGGAAGGTGCGCGCCGGCGGCGGGTTCCTCGGCGAGCCGCCGTTCACCGTCGGCTGGGACGTCGCCGGCGTCGTCGAGGAGACCGGCTTCGGCGCCACCGGCGTCCGGCAGGGCGACGAAGTCCTCGGCATGCCCTGGTTCCCGCGCCCGGCCAGCGCCTACGCGGAGTACGTCACCGCGCCCTCGCGCCACTTCGTGCGCAAGCCCGCCGGACTCTCGTTCGCCGAGGCCGCCGCGCTGCCGCTGGCCGGGCTGACCGCCTGGCAGGGCCTGGTCGACGTCGCGAACGTCCACAGCGGACAGCGGGTGTTCGTCGACGCCGCCGCGGGCGGGGTCGGGCACCTCGCCGTCCAGATCGCCAAGGCGCGCGGCGCGTACGTGCTCGGCACGGCCAGCGCGGGCAAGCACGACCTGCTGCGCGAACTCGGCGTCGACGAGCCGATCGACTACCACGACGAAACCGCGACGGCGTCCGATGTGGACGTCCACTTCGGACTGGTCGGCGAGGAGAGCGACCTGCGCTGGCTGCCCGCGATCAAGGAAGGCGGACTGTTGATCGGCGTGCCCAGCGGCGTCGGCGATCGCGTCGAAAAGGCTGCCGCCG
Source organism: Amycolatopsis sp. NBC_01286 (assembly GCF_035982555.1). Lineage (NCBI taxonomy): Bacteria > Bacillati > Actinomycetota > Actinomycetes > Pseudonocardiales > Pseudonocardiaceae > Amycolatopsis > Amycolatopsis sp. NBC_01286. The sequence goes on along the minus strand of NZ_CP108428.1, from coordinate 3,199,747 downwards.
AACGGAAAGTGCGGACGGCACGGATCCTCGTCGAACCCGACCGCGGCGGGCTGACCGGCCTCGTCGAGCTGATCGAGGCCGGTCAGCTGAAGGTCCGCGTCGAGCAGACCTTCCCGCTGGAAGACGCGGCGAAGGCGCACGAGCTGGGTGAGTCCGGCCGGGTGTCCGGCAAGCTCGTGCTGACCGTCTAACCCCTGGCGAGCACCTGGGGCAGCACCGTCGTGAGCCCGGTCCAGTCGGACGTGATCACCGACGCGTGCTGCTTCGCCAGGTCGGCGACGCGCTGGTTGGCCTGCTCGACCGTCGGGTTGTGGGCGTCGATGGCCGGCGCGACGTTCTGGCCGTCGGTCATCACGACGTAGTAGTGGTTGGTGTCGTACCACCCCGGCCCGGTCTGGGTGACCCACGCGTTCGCGTCGCCGTCGAAGACCACGAACCACGGCTTGAGGTCGGCGGTGTACTTGTCCCGCGGGTCACCGCCGGCCGCGCCGTGCACGGTCGGGAAGATGTAGGCGTCGCCGATCCGGCCGGCGTTCTTGAGCCCGAGCAGGTAGCGGCCGTACTCGACGTCGGTCTTCAGCGTGTCGGTCGGGTTCTGCTCCTCGACCGTGCCCGGGATGATCTCGGTGATCACCCGGCCCCGCAGCGCGTCCACGGACGGCCAGTTGTCCGCCTTGGCCGCGTCGTCGAGCGTGCCGTAGCTGCCGAGCAGCTCACCCGGGCGGAACGCGACGCTGCCGAGGTGCGCGCGGAACGTGGCGTCCAGCTCGTCCGGGCCCATGCCGGTGTTGTCCGAGAAGCCGGTCTTCATCTCGAGCTTGAGCGTGAGCGGCGTGTGCCCCGGGTGGGCCGCGAGCCAGATCCGGATGTCGTCGAGGCAGTACTCCAGGTTCTTGTTCTTCCCGCCGGTGTACAGCTGCGCCGCCGACGTCGCCGCGACGCAGTTGTTGCTGTTCCCCAACGGGTTCGAGTGGCTGACCTTCCACTCGTGGGTGAAGAAGTCCGGCCAGACGTCGAGCTCGATCAGCGACGAGCCGGCGTCGAGCGCCCTGGCCAGGTAGTCGTAGGCCGCCGGGTCGTACGTGTTGTGCACGCCGACCGTCGTGACGTGGGAGAGCTTCGGGCCGTCCGCGTTGGCGGCGGTCGCCCCGGAGAACGTGAGAGCGGCCGTGAGGAGTACCACCGAGAAGAGCTTCATCCAGGCTCCTTCGCCCGTGAACTGGTGAGTAGCCCACACAATGTGCCACCGTGGTGGCCTGTTGATGAAGCAAAAGCGGCCGATTGGCCTAGACCAGAAGTCGGGAAGAGAATGACCACGAGCCCGCCCACCGCGTTGACCATCGCCGGTTCGGACTCCGGCGGCGCCGCCGGTCTGCAAGCGGATCTGCGCACGTTCCTGACCTGCGGCGTCCACGGCCTGGTCGCGGTCACGGCCGTCACGGTGCAGAACACCCTGGGCGTGCACGACCGCGCCGACCTGCCGCCGCACATCGTGGCCGGGCAGATCGAGGCCGTCGCGGCGGACATGGGCGTCGGCGCGGCCAAGACGGGCATGCTCGCGTCCGCGGAGATCATCGACGCCGTCGCGGCCGCGTGCGACAAGGCGGAGATCGGCCGCGACGAGAAGATCCCGTTCGTCGTCGACCCGGTCGCGGCCTCGATGCACGGCCACCCGCTGTTCGACGACGCCGGCCTGCGCGCCCTGCGCGACGAGCTCCTGCCGCGCGCGACGGTGCTCACCCCGAACCTCGACGAGGTCCGGCTGCTGACCGGGATGACGGTGAAGGACCGCGAGGGCATGCACACCGCGGCGGTGGTGCTGCACCGGATGGGCCCGCGCTACGTCCTGGTCAAGAGCGGCCACCTGCAGGCGGACCCGGAGTGCGTCGACCTCCTCTTCGACGGCTCGACGTTCGTGGAGCTGCCGGGCGAGCGCTACCCGACCCAGCACACGCACGGCGCGGGCGACACGATGGCGTCGGCGCTGACGGCAGGCCTGGCGAAGGGCATGTCGGTGGTGGAAGCGGCCCGCTACGGCAAGTGGTTCGTCTCCCAGGCGGTCGAGCACGCCTACCCGATGGGCGCCAAGGTCGGCCCGGTCTCGGCCTTCTGGCGGCTGGCACCCGAAGAACGCTGAGTACCCGTCACGACTTGCGCCCGAAGACCCGCCGGTCGCCGCCATTCGCGCACGGACCCTCCGCTGGGGCGACCGAATCAGGCTGTCCGGCAACCGGCCCCCGAAGATCACGGGTCACCCCGCCGCGGCCGCACCCTTCCTGCGGCCTGTGCCGGCACCCTGGCAAACCGGTCGCCGGGCGCCCGCGCGACACGGCACCGCGCGGGCGCCCGGACCACACCGGCCCCGGCCTTCTGGCGGCTGGCACCCGAAGAGCGCTGAGTACCCGTCCGGTTACCCTTTCCTCGTTTACTGATCCTTGACTACAACGGGGGACGGCCTTGACCGGGCGCGAACGGGTCGCGAGGTTCCTCGAGGACCGCCGCTTCCAGAACTTCATCATCGCGGTGATCGTGTTCAACGCGGTCACCCTCGGCATGGAGACGTCGACGTCGCTGATCGACGGCTACGGCGGCCTCCTGCACACCCTCGACCACATCGCGCTCGGCATCTTCGTCGCCGAGCTGCTGGCGAAGTTCTACGCCTACCGCGGCGCGTTCTTCCGTGACAACTGGAACGTCTTCGACCTGCTGGTCGTCGGCATCGCGGTGATCCCGGCGACCGGGCCGTTCGCGGTGCTGCGGTCGCTGCGCGTGCTCCGGGTGCTGCGGCTGATCTCCGTCGTCCCGTCGATGCGCAAGGTCGTCTCCGGGCTGCTCGCGGCGATCCCCGGGATGGCGTCGATCGCCGCGTTGCTCGGGCTGATCATCTTCGTCGCCGGCGTGATGGCGACCAAGCTGTTCGGCGTGATCTCGCCGGAGAACTTCGGCGACCTCGGGACGTCGTTGTTCACGTTGTTCCAGGTGATGACCGGCGAGGCGTGGCCGGACATCGCGAAGGAGATCATGCAGCAGGCGCCGATGGCCTGGATCTTCTTCGTCGTCTACATCCTCGTGTCCAGCTTCGCGGTGCTGAACCTCTTCATCGCCGTCGTGGTCAGCGGCATGGAGGACGAGCTGCGCCAGGACATCCGCGAAGAAGAGGCGAAGCAGGCCGCGACGCAGGCCGAAGCGAACCGCGAAATCCTCGAAGAGCTCCGCGCCCTGCGCGCGGAGCTGGCCGAGCTGCGGCAGAACGCCGCTTAGCGGTCTTCGTCGGCGATCAGCGCTTCGAGCGCCGGGAGCGCCGTGGTCAGCGCCTCGCGGTGCTCCGGCGACAGCTTGTCGAGCCGCCGGTTCAGCTCCTGTACGCGCGTCGACCGGACGCCGGACACGAGCCGCTCGCCCTCTTCGGTGGCCTTCGCCAGCCACGCCCGCCGGTCGACCGGGTCGGACTCGCGGCTGACGTACCCGGCCTCGACCAGGGAAGCGATGATCCGCGACATGGTCGCCGCCGCGACACCCTCCTTGGCCGCGAGGTCGCCGAGGCGCAGCTGGCCGGCGTGGACCAGGGTCGCGAGCGCGGAGATCGCGCCGTGGCCGGGGCCCGGCACACCGGCCTGGCGCAGTGACCGGGACAGCCTGCCCACGGCGAGGTACAACCTGCCCGAGGTGTCCTGAACCGATGTGGTCACGGCTGGCTCCTTCTGCCCTCACCCGTGCGCGGGTGCGCCGGAAAGTTCCGTCTACCTTACGGGTTGGCGGTGCGGGTTCGGTGTTAAGGCGCTCCGGTTCACCGCGGCGGGCTCGACGCCTGCGCCCAGAAGCGCTGCGGCACCCGCCCCGCGCCGCGGGCCAGCCGTCCGGCGACGACGGCCGACCGCATCGCCGCGGCCATCCGCTCGGGATCGCTGGCCCGGGTGACCGCGGTGGACAGCAGGACGGCGTCGCAGCCGAGCTCCATCGCCAGGGTGGCGTCCGACGCGGTGCCGATTCCGGCGTCGAGGATCACCGGGACGCCTGCTCGCGAGACGATCAGCTCGATGTTGTGCGGATTCCGGATCCCGAGGCCGGTGCCGATCGGCGCGCCCAGCGGCATCACGGCGGCGCAGCCGGCCTCCTCCAGGCGCAGCGCGAGCACCGGGTCGTCGTTCGTGTAGACGAACACGGTGAACCCGTCGGCGGCCAGCTGCTCGGCCGCGTCGAGGGTTTCGACGGGGTCCGGGAGCAGCGTCCGGTCGTCCGCGTGGACTTCGAGCTTGATCAGATCGGTACCGAGCGCCTCGCGCGCCAGCCGCGCGGTGAGCACGGCTTCGGCGGCGGTGCGGCAGCCCGCGGTGTTCGGCAGCAGCTCGATCCCGAGGCGCCGGAGCAGTTCCAGGACGCCGGAGCCGCCCTCGGCGTCGGCGCGGCGCATGGCGACGGTGGTCAGCTCGGTGCCGGACGCGACCAGCGCCCGTTCGAGCACGGCGAGGTTCGCCGCGCCGCCGGTGCCGATGATCAGCCGTGACGACAGCTTGTGCGTGCCGATGACGAGCGGTGCTTCGTCCACTTCAGCCTCCCTGGACGGCGGTGAGCACGTCGAGCGCCGCGCCCTTGGGGACGGCGGTGGCGGCCCAGTCGCCGCGCCGGACGACCACGCCGTCGACCGCGACGGCGATGCCGGGCCGTTGCCCGCCGGTGGCGTCGAGGACGTCGGCGACGGTCGCGTCGTCCGGGAACTCCGTCCACTTGCCGTTGAGCTTGATCTCCATCACACGTGCTCCTTCTGGTGCAGGCGGGCGGGTGAAGCCGCTTCGACGCCTTCGGGCGGCTTCTCACCTTCGAGCCAGGCGACCACGGCGGCCGCGGTCACGGGGGCCAGCAGCAGGCCGTTGCGGTGGTGCCCGGTCGCGGCGTAGACGCCGTCGTCCAGGACGCCGAGGTACGGCAGCGCGTCGCGGCTGCCGGCGCGCAGGCCCGCGGCCGTCTCGACCAGCTCGTACTCGGTGATCGCCGGGAAGACGCGCTCGGCGCCCTCGATCAGCTCGCGGACACCGCGCGCGGTGACGGCCTGGTCGAAGCCCGCTTCGTACTGCGTCGCGCCGAGGACGAGCTCCTGGTCGCCGCGCGGGACGAGGTAGATCGGCCGGCCTTCGACGACGGCGCGGACGGTCCGCGTCGGCGGCGGCAGGCAGCCGCGGCGCGGTTTGAGGCGGAGGATCTCGCCCTTGAGCGGGCGGACGGCGTCGGCGAGCCGCGGGTGCAGCCGCCCGGTCCAGGCGCCGGCGGCGAGCACGACGGCGTCGGCGTCCGGGATCGTTTCGACGCGTTCGCGGACGAACCGGACCTGGCGGTTGACGCAGGCCGCGTACAGCGCGTTGAGCAGTTTCCGGTTGTCCACGGCCAGGTCGCCGGGCACGTGGAGTCCACTTCGGACGGACCCGACGCCGGGTTCGAGCCGCTTGGCCTCGCGCCCGGTGAGGCGTTCGGCCGCGCGGCCGAGGGACTTCAGGTGGCCGGCGAGGATGTCGAGGTGCCCGGCGTCGGCGCTGTCGAAGGCGACGACGAGCGTCCCGTGCTCGGCGAGCCCGGGGTCGACGCCCTCTTGCTTGAGGTCGGCCGCGAAGCCGGGCCACCGGCGGAGGGACTCTTCGCCGAGGGCGAGGACGTCTTCCTCGCCCGGCCAGGCCTCGGTGACCGGGGCGAGCATGCCACCGGCCAGCCAGGACGCGCCGCCGCGCACGGGTTCGGGGTCGTAAACGGTGACCGCGTGACCTTTCGCGGCCGCGCGCCACGCCGCGGACAGGCCGATCACGCCGGCACCGACCACGGCCAAGGTGTTCGTCATGGGATCACGCTCCCTGCGCCGGCATGACCCGGATCAGGTTCCACGGTCGGAGCGGCAGCTCCCTCTCAGCCCGTGCCTCGGGCTCCCGTGCGGACTCGGCCACCCTACTGCGCCGGTCGTTACCAGTCCAACCACAGCCACGGCCGGATGGCTTTCGAGGCAACGGCACGTACCGCTCGATGGCCGGCCTGCTTTTGGCCGGACCGGTAACCGGCCAGGTACGGTCGCCGCTATGCCCGCCCTCTCCGGTGACAAGATCCGCGCCCGCCTCGACACCGCGCGCCTGTACCTGTGCACGGACGCCCGAACGACCCGCGGCGACCTCGCCGCGTTCGCCGACGCGGCCCTGTCCGGCGGCGTCGACATCATCCAGCTGCGCGACAAGACCGGCGCGTTGGAAGCCGCCGGCGAGATCGCGGCGCTGGAGGTGCTGGCGGAGGCGTGCGAGCGTCACGGAGCACTGCTCTCGGTGAACGACCGGGCGGACGTGGCCCTGGCGGTCGGCGCGGACGTCCTCCACCTGGGCCAGGACGACATCCCGGTCCCCTTGGCCCGCCGCATCGTGGGCGACGACGTCGTGATCGGCCGCTCGACGCACTCGGTCTCGCAGGCTGCGGCCGCTGCTTCCGAGCCGGGTGTGGACTACTTCTGCACGGGCCCCTGCTGGCCGACGCCGACGAAGCCGGGTCGCTCGGCGCCGGGCCTGGACCTGGTCCGTTCCACGGCCGCCGCCGCGGTGTCCCGGCCGTGGTTCGCCATCGGCGGCATCGACGTCCCGCGCTTGCCGGAGGTCCTGACGGCGGGAGGGTCGCGGATCGTGGTGGTCCGGGCGATCACGGAGGCGGAGGACCCGGCTGCGGCAGCCCGCGAACTGCGCTCCCACCTGCTCTGACGCTGAAGTCCGTGAAGGACTCCTTACCGGCTCTTATGGCCGGTAAGGAGTCCTTCACGGCTTTACGGGGTCGGGGTGGACGCCGCGCCCTGGCTGGTCGGGGGTGCCGCCGAGGTTGTCGGCTTCTGGGAGGTCGTGCTCGGCGTTGTCGGGGTGGTGGTCGGTGTGTCCGACGAGGTCGTCGGTGGGGTGTTCGACTGCGTCGTCGTCGACGACGTGTCCGTCGGTGAGTCCTGGGTGTCGTTCGTCGAGGTCGAGGGCGTCGTCGACGGGGTCGGGGTCGAGGGGCCCGAGCCGCTGCCGAAGATCTTGCCGATGCCCGCTCCCGTGCCGCCCGCTACCTTGCCGCCCGTGGCCGCGTCCACGCTGACCATCGCCAGGATTGCCACCGCGAACGCCACCACACTCGTGCCGATGATCAGTGGCCAGCGCAGTTTTCGCAGCCTGCCCGGCTCGTCGTCCGGACCGTCCGTGGGCAGGTCGTCCGGGCGCTTCAGCCGGACCGTGGGTTGCTCGGCCAAGGGCACCTCGGCGCCGCCTCGGCGGCGGATGCCCGACGTCGCCAGCTGGCGGGCCTTCGACGCGGCCGCTCGCGTGCGCTGCAGTGAGCGCAGGTACACCTCGCCGCCGACCGTGGTGATCACGCTCGCCACGCCCGCGCCGGCCACCGTGCCCGCCACGCCGAGCGTCGACCCCAGCAGCGCCGCCGTCACCGCCGCGAGCGCCGCCGCCATCACCTGCGCGATGCGCAGTCCTGACTTCGCTTCCTTCGTTTCGGAAGTCGCTGCGTTCTCCTTGCTCATGATCCCGATCCGGTAGTAAGTCTTCTCCCCTGTCCAACGTGTAAGGCGCGCGGGAAACTCCCCTCGTTGCCGCAGCGTGAGGAGCGCCACGTTGACCGTCCACTATGGACAGTGTAAACCGAACGGTTTCTTGACATACTCGGCACATGGAACTGGTCACGATCTCCGACATCGAGGCGGCCGCGAAGCGCGTCGAAGGTGTCGCCGTGCGCACGCCGCTGTTGCTCCAAACGTGGGACCCGCGCGAGTCCTTGTGGCTCAAACCCGAGAGCCTGCAACCGATCGGCGCGTTCAAGGTGCGCGGCGCGTTCAACGCGATCGGCACCCTCGACGACGCGACGCGCGCCCGCGGCGTCATCGCCTACTCGAGCGGCAACCACGCGCAGGCCGTCGCGTACGCGGCGCAGCGGTACGGCGTGCCCGCGGTGATCGTCGTGCCGGACGTCGCGCCGCGGATCAAGGTCGAGGCCACCCGCTCGTACGGCGCCGAGGTGATCGAGGTGCCGATCGGCGAACACGAGGCCAAAGCGCACGAACTGGCCGCCGAACGCGGGCTGACCCTCGTCCCGCCCTACGACCACGCGGCGATCATCGCCGGGCAGGGCACCGCGGGCCTGGAGATCGCCGAAGACCTGCCGGACGTCGACGTCGTGCTGGTGCCGGTGAGCGGCGGCGGGCTCGCCGCCGGCGTCGGCACCGCGATCAAGGCGCGCTGCCCGCGGGCGCGGGTCATCGGCGTCGAGCCCGCGCTGGCCGGCGACGCGACCGAAGGCCTGCGGCTGGGCCGCCAGGTCGACTGGCCGATGGCCGACCGCGCCCGCACGATCGCCGACGGCCTGCGCGCCCAGCCGTCCGAGCTGACGTTCGCGCACCTCACGAAGGTCGTTGACGTCATGGTCACGGTCACCGAGGACGAGATCCGCGACGCCGTCCGGACGCTGGCGCAAAAGGCCCGCCTGGTCGCCGAGCCCAGCGGCGCGGTGACGACGGCGGCCTACCTGCACCACGCGGCCGAGCTGCCCACCGGCCGAACGGTGGCGATCGTCTCCGGCGGCAACGTCGACCCGGCGCTGTTCGCGGAGATCCTGGCCTGAGTCAGGCGGGGGTCCCCCGGCGCACGTGCGTCGGCGGGCCCTCGACCCCGCAGCTGAAGCACTCGCCCAGGTGCGGCGCCTCGTCCGGGTGGGACGACTCGTCCGCGGCCGGCGGCGCGGGCGCGGGAGTCGGCGGCGCGAGGACGCCGTTGTGGATGCCGAGCGCGATCAGCCCGCCGGCGATGGCCAGGACCGCGCAGATGATCAACGCCGTCCGCCAGCCCGCGGTCAGCGCGACCGGGTCGTTGTACGCCTCGCCGGTCAGCCCGGCCGCGGCGGGCAGCACCGCCACCGCCAGCAGGCCGCCGGAGCGGGCGATCGCGTTGTTGACGCCCGACGCGACGCCGGCGTAGCGGTCCGGGGCCGCGGCGAGCACCGTCGCGGTCACCGGGGCCACCACGGTCGCCAGGCCCAGCCCGAACACGACGACCGCGGGCAGCACGGCCCCGAGGTAGGACGCGCCGGGCGCGATGCGCAGCATCAGCAGCATCCCGATGCCGACGACGATCGGCCCGACCACCAGCTGCGTCCGCGGGCCGATGCGCTGCGCGAGCGCACCCGAGCGGCCCGAGAGCAGCAGCATGATCACCGTGAGCGGCAGGCCGGACAGGCCGGCCGCGGTCGGCGAGTAGCCGAGCGAGACCTGCAGCTGCATGACCAGCAGCATCAGCACGCCGCCGAGCGCCGCGTACATGGCGAAGGTCAGCGCGTTGGACAGGGTGAACGTCCGGTCGCGGAACAGCGACGGCGGCACCAGCGGCTCCCGCGAGCGGTGCTGGACGAACACGAACGCGGCCAGCCCCGCGATCCCCAGCACACCCGCGACCAGCACGATCGGGTCGCCGATGCCGCGTCCCGGCGCCTCGACCAGCGCGCCGGTGATCCCGGCGAGGCCGATCGCGCCGAGCGCGGCGGCGCCGAAGTCCGGGTGCCCGGTCGCTTCCTCGTCCCGCGACTCGGGCACGAACTTGCGCGCCATGAAGACGACGGCGACCGCGATCGGCACGTTGATCAGGAACGCCAGCCGCCACGACCACAGCTGGACCAGCAGCCCGCCGAGCAGCGGCCCGGCGGCGGCCGCGATGCCGCCGAGGCCGGACCACGCGCCGATCGCGCGGGCGCGCGCGTCGTGCGCGAAGGACGACTGGAGGATCGCCAGCGACCCGGGCGTCAGGAGCGCGCCGCCGATGCCCTGCAGGATGCGCGTCGCGACGAGCATCTCGGTCGACGTCGCGGCGGCGCAGAGCCCGGACGCGACGCCGAACCAGACGACGCCGATGAGGTACATGCGGCGCCGGCCGTACCGGTCGCCGAGCGAGCCGGCGACCAGGATGAGCGCGGCGAGCGCCAGCATGTAGCCGTCGAGGATCCACTGGAGCCCGGCGACGGACGCCCCCAGCTCGGTGCCGATGCGGGGCAGGGCGACGTTGACGATCGTGCCGTCGAGCATCGCCATGCCGGAGCCGAGGATGGTCGTGGCGAGCACGCCGCGCGCGGCGTGCGTCCCCCACCGGATCCCGGTGTCTTCGGTGGCTGTCACCAGCACACTCCACCGTGCCCGAAGACCCCCGTCAACCTGGCCCTACGGCATCAGCGTCGTGACGAACTTGTAGCGGTCCCCCCGGTAGATCGCGCGGGCGAACTCCACCGGCTTGCCGTCGGTGGCGAACGAGTGCCGTGTCAGCATCAGCACCGGCATGCCGACGTCCGCCCCGAGCATCTCCGCTTCCTGCGGCCCGGCGAGCGACGTCTCGATCGTCTCCTCCGCGCGTTCCAGTTCGACGCCGTAGTGCTCGCGCAGAACGGCGTACAACGACGCGCCCGCCGAGACGTGCTTGCGCAAGCCGCGGAAGCGGCCGAGCGGCAGGTGCGTCGTCTCCAGTGCCATCGGCTGGGAATCCGCCAGTCGAAGCCGTCGAAGGCGAAGAATTTTCGCCCCCGTCCGGATTCCGAGCAGTTTCGCCAGATCGCCCTCGACCGGGAGCTCCTCGACTTCCAGGAGCTTGGACGACGGCTTCAGGCCCTGCTTGCGCATGTCCTCGGTGTAGGAGGACAACTGCAGCCGCTGAGCGAGCTTCGGCTCGGCCGCGAAGGTGCCTTTTCCCTGCACACGGTGCAGCCGGCCCTCGGCGGTGAGGTCGGCCAGCGCCTGGCGCACGGTGGTGCGGGAGACCGTGAACTCCCCGGCGAGCGCGCGTTCCGTCGGGATCGGCGACCCGGGCGGCAGCACGTCGAGCAGGTCCAGCAGGTGCTGTTTCAGTGCCCAGTACTTGGGCTCTCGCTGACCGCGCATCCCGGCGACGGCACCCGCCTCGCCCGCGGTGGTGGTGTCCAACATGCCCGACTCCCTATGTCTTCCCTCATAACACGCCACGTCCCCGTAAGAAACGTACCCTTTTCCCCAAACGCGCCGCCCTACTAAGATTGGTCTAGACCTGACCGACGCCGCCTGAGTCCGGTACATAATGCCGGAGGTGGAGAGGAAAATGATGACCGAACAACGGCCCGGCGAGCACATGGCCGCGGAGATCGCCCAGCAGCCGGACGTCTTGGCCGGACTGGTCGAGCGTCAGGCGGAAATCGCCGGGGTGGCGGAAAAGATCTCACAACGCCCCCCGCGCTTCGCTTTGCTCGCCGCGCGTGGATCGAGTGACCACGCAGCGTTGTATGCGAAGTACCTGATCGAGGTAATGCTCGGCCTTCCGGCTGGTCTTGTCTCCCCGTCTACGGCGACGCTGTACGGCGCGCGGCCCGATTTGCGGGACGTGCTGTTCGTCACGGTCAGCCAGAGCGGCGGCTCACCTGACCTGATCGAGGTGACCGAGACGGCCCGGCGCCAGGGCGCGCTGACCGTGTCCGTCACCAACACGCCCGAGTCGCCGCTGCGCGCGGCGTCGGAGCTCGGCATCGACATCGGCGCCGGTGTCGAGAAGGCCGTCGCCGCGACCAAGACGTACTCCGCCACCCTGATGGCGCTGTACCTGCTGATCGACGCGGTGCGCGGCGGCAAGGCGGCCGACGCCGAGAAAATCGGCGAGCTGGCCCAGCAGACCCTCGACGGCTCCGTCGAGGGCGTTCAGCGCGCGGTCGACCGCTACCGCTTCGTGGACCGCGTCCTCACGACCGGCCGCGGCTACTCCTACGCGTCCGCGCTCGAAGGCGCGCTCAAGCTGGCCGAGACCAGCTACCTCGCCGCTCGCGCGTACAGCGGCGCGGACCTGCTGCACGGCCCGGTCGCGGCGGTGAACGGCGAGACCGCCGTGCTCGCGGTGACCAGCGCCGGGCACGGCGGCCAGGCGATGCACGAGGTCCTCGAGGCCGTCGGCAAGCGCGGCGCGGACGTCCTCGCCGTCGGCTCGGCCGCCTCCGAGGTGCCCGCGGCGCTGCGCATCGACGTCGCGCCGACCGTCGAGGAGCTGGCGCCGATCCTGGAGATCCTGCCGCTCCAGCGGCTCGCGCTCGGCCTGTCGCTGGCCCGCGGCGGCGACCCGGACAGCCCGCGCGGCCTGCTGAAGGTGACCAAGACCCGGTGACCTTCGCTGTCGGCGTGGACGCCGGCGGCACGTCGACCAGGGCCGCACTGGTCGACGCCGCCGGCGTCGTGCTGGGTACCGGGCGCGGCGACGGCGCCAACCCCAACGCGCACGCGCCCGAGGTGGCCGCGGGCCGGATCGCCGACGCGATCACCGCGGCCCTCGGCGGGCGCGACCCCGGCGGCGTGCGCGCGTGCGTCGTCGGCATGGCCGGGGTCAGCAAGCTGAGCGACCCGGCGATCGCGGCCGTGTTCGACGCGGCGTGGGCCCGGATCGGGCTCACCGGCGTCGTGCGTACGGTCGCCGACGCGGAAGTGGCGTACGCGTCCGCGACCGCCGCGCCGGACGGGACCGTGCTCGTCGCCGGCACCGGCTCGATCGCGGGCCGGATCCGGAAGCGGCGGCTGGCCGGCACCGCGGGCGGCTACGGCTGGCTGCTCGGTGACGAGGGGTCGGCGTTCTGGCTCGGCCGGGAAGCCGTCCGGTCCACTTTGGAGGCACTCGGGCGCGGGTCGTCACTCGACGGCCTCCCCTCGGCGGTGCTCGCCGAAGCGCTCGGACCGTCCGGTGTGGACGTCCGGACCGACGCCGAGCGGCTCGCCGCGTCCCGGGCGTTGATCACGAACGCCAACGCGGAGGCGCCGGTGCGGCTGGCCCGGTTCGCCCCCTTGGTGAGCGCGGCGCACGACACCGGCGAGCCCGCGGCGGGCGAAATCGTGGCCCGCGGGGCCGGGCTGCTGGTCGCGAACGCCCTCGCCGCGCGCGAGCCCGGCGAGTCGACCCCGGTCGTCCTCGTCGGCTCGGTGCTCACCGGGACCAGCCCGGTCGGGGCGCTCGTGCGGCGTGGATTGACCGGTCTCGAGGTGCTGACCAGCTCCGATGGGGTGCTCGGGGCGGCCTGGCTGGCCGCCGTCGACGCCTTCGGCGAGGGGGCGCCGAGACCCGCGCTCCTGGGAAAATGAGCAAAACGCGGCGCGAAGACGTGAAAACGTCGACTGAACCCGGGTAGGCCGGGTACCGTAGGCAGTGGCCCCCGGACCCTCCCCCCTCGCCGGGGGCCGCCTTATGCCCCGGGTACGTCCTCCGGCCGGGTTTCGGGGGTCAAGCGCAGGCCGGGGTGCTCCGGCGGCAACGCGCGGTAGAGCACCCAGCCACTGACCGCGACGGTCAGCGCGACCAGCGGCCACGACAGCACCGTGCGGGCCACGCCGAGCGCGATCACCTGGCCGGACCACCACAGCAGGCCGTAGACGACGACGCGCAGCACGTACTGGCCGAACACCCACACCCAGCTCGCCCTCGAGTAGGCCTTGAGCAGGACGGGGTCGCGGCGCCAGCGCGTCTTCTGGCCCAGCACCAGGCCCACGACGACGCCGAGCAGCGGCCAGCGGACCACGATGCTGGCCGCCCAGAGCAGCGCGCTGGCCACATTGGACATCAGCTGCAGCAGGAAGAAGTCCTGGGCGCGGCCGGTGTGGAGGGCGATCAGCGCGGCCGCGACGACGGCGGCGAGGCTGACCACGATCGCGCGGATCTTGCCGCCGCGGGCGTACCGGAAGACCCCGAGCGCGACGGCGACCGCGATGGCGGCGCCCGCCCCCCAGGCGATGGACTGGCCGGCCGCGAGCCAGCCCACGACGAAACCGACCGGCGGGATGCTGGCGTCGAGCGCACCCCGGCGGCCGCCGAGGATCTGCGCGAGCGACTCGCGGGGTTGTTCGGACACGTGTCCAGCCTGCCGGATCAGCCCCGGAACGCCCCGGCCGGGGAGATCTTCGCCACATCGGGTGCCGGTTTTAACTCCGAGTGTGCTGTTTCACGGCATACCGAAGGTGAAGACTGCGTAATACAGAAGCGCGGAAGGCCGACAAGATAAGACACTGTTACCGCTGGCTGAACCCGCGGTGGCGGTGGGCGCATCGTGGGGGTGCGGCCCGATTCGTTAGTTGGGGTGTACAACTATATGTCGGGGTGGGTCGGTCGCAGGACGGGAAGGGGACCCAACGTGTACGGATTCGACAGCTATGTGGCGCTCGGTGACAGCTTCACCGAGGGGCTCAACGACGCGTTGCCGGACGGTTCGTTCCGGGGCTGGGCCGATCGGCTCGCCGAGATCCTGGCGGCCGATCGGTCCGACTTCCGGTACGCGAACCTGTCCCTGCGGGGCAAGATGCTCGACGAGATCATGGACGAGCAGCTGCCGATCGCGCTGGAGCTGAAGCCCGACCTGGTCACGCTCTGCGCCGGCGGCAACGACATCATCGTCCCGGGCGCCGACGTCGAAGCGGTCGTCGAGCGGTTCGAGGAGGGCGTCGCGAAGCTGCGCGAGGCCGGCATCCCGGTACTGATCTTCAACGGCCCGGACACCAAGGTGCTGTCGGTGATGTCGGTGCTGCGCGGCAAGGTGGCGATCTACAACACGCACCTGTGGGCGATCGCGGAGCGCCACGGAGCCCGCATGGTCGACTTGTGGACAATGGGCCCGCTACACGACCGCCGAGCCTGGAGCGACGACCGCCTCCACTTCTCCCCGGAAGCCCACCGCCGCATCGCCCTGAAGTCGGCGGAGGTCCTGGGCATCCCGGTGGCCAGCGACTGGCGCGAGCCGTGGCCATCGGAGGACACCCCGAGCCGCTGGATCGACTCACGCAGGTCGGACCTGGCGTGGACGAAGGTGCACCTGCTGCCGTGGATCCGCCGCCAGCTACGAGGCGAGTCGATGGGGGACGGCCTGTCCCCGAAGCGGCCGCAGCTGGCGCCGTTGGTGCCGATCGAGGTTCTCGAAGCGGCGGAGAACGCTCAGCAACAGCAGCAGGCCAGCTGAGGTTGGGGTTTCACGTCGGGGGTCTTCGCGCCTCTCGGCTGGTTGCTGTCGGGCTGGGGGGTCTGCCCTGCGATTTGTCCTGCTGCCTGCGGCTCTGTGGTTAGTTCTGCTTGCCGGTCTGCGGTTGTTCCGCTGCCGCCCTGCGGCTGATCTCGCTGCCCGCCTCGCGGCTGATCTCTCTACCGATCTCGCGCCGGTCCTAGCGGCGCATGTCTGTGGGCACCCGACACGGCCCAGGACCATCGGGGCTCCGGCTGCCCGCCCACCTCAAGTCCGCCGAGCTGTCTGACGGCCGAAGGATCGCCTGGCTCCAAGCCCCGCCGAACCCGACTGCTCCGCCAGGCTCGCTTCGCTCACTCGCCCCGCTCAGTTCCGCCCGTTGCGCTGCGCTCTGCTGCGCCAGACTCCGCCAGCCCGCTGTGCCGGGTTCTGCTTCGCTCAGCTCCGCTGCGCCAGGTTCCGCTCAGCTCCGCCCGCTCAGCTCGCCCACACCGCTGCGCTCCGCCCACCCGCTGCACCAGGCTCGCTCCGCTGCACCAGGCTCCGCCGGCTCGCGCTCCGCCCACTCGCTCCGCTCCTTCGCTCCGCCCGGCTCCGCTCGCGCTCCGCGCCCACCACCCCCACCAACCTGCGAAAACCGCCCCCTGGTGACCCAACAGACATACCCCACCACTCCCAAGGGGGGCCGCCCGTCTCCAGCGTAACGGGGGGATCCGACAGAACGTGTCCGGACGATCACCACAACCCGAGTTGTCCACATGTCGACCCGGCTGGGGACAAACTGTGGACGGACGGCTCTCCCAGGTCGCCAAGCCGCGTCGTCCGGCTTACAGTCGCTTCATGTCCGGTGGGCGTGGCTGGATCCGGTTGATCCCGATCGCGGTGCTGGTCACGGCGCTGCTGGCGGGGGTCGTGACCTGGGCGCTGGCCGGGAGCATCCAGCGCGACCTCACCACGAAGTCCCAGGACGCGCTCGCCGCCGCGGGGCTTCCCGCGGGCTCCGTCAGCTTCGACGGCCGGGATGCCACCCTCAGCGGCTTTCCGCCCGACAAGGCCTTGCGCGCCCTCGATGTCGTCCAGAACGTCGATGGTGTCCGGGCCGCGCAGATCTCCGGCGACGTCATCCCCGTGGCCCCTACCCCGACCCCGAGTCCCAGCCCGACAAAGACAACACAGCCAAGCCCAACAACGACCACAAGCCCAGCACCGCCTCCAACCGACAAAGCCGGCGTGCAGGCCGAGATCGATCGGATGCTCGCCGAGGCGCCCATCGCCTTCGTGCCGAACACCGCTCGGCTCACTCCCGAAGGTGAGCAGGCCGCCAAGGGCGTCGCCGTCGCGCTCGCCAAGTCGCCCGCGACCTTTCGGTACCGCGTCACCGGGCACGTCGCCCGTGGGCCCGGTGGCGAGAGCGCTGCTCTGAAACTCTCCCGGGACCGTGCCCGGGCCGTCGCGCGGATCCTCACGTCGAACGGGCTGACCGCCGGGCGTGTGACGTCGCGGGGGCTGGGTGACACCCGGCCCGCCGCCGGTGGCGAAGAGGACCGGCGCGTCGAGATCACCGTCGTCTGAAGGGGTGTGAACAGATGGTGTGGCTGTTCGGGCAGATCTGGCTGTGGCTGATCGTCGCCTTCGCCCTCGGTGCGGTCTCCGCGTGGCTCGTTCTGCGCACCCAGCACACCGCGCCGGAGCCCACGCGGGAACCCGAGCCGTACTACGAGCCCACGCCCCGCGATGAAGCCGAGCAGACGCAGTTCATCCCCGCCGCGAACTTCCAGCCGACGGAGGAGTCCCGCTACGACGAGGACACCCCCGAGCCCGCCGGGCACCGGGAAGGACACCTGCCGCTGCCGCCGCAACGCGGGGCGCAGGACGAGTACTGGCCCGCCGAAGAGGAACCGGTCTGGCCCGAAGCGGACGACCTGCCCGACGCCACCCACCAGTGGCCGCAGGCCCCGCACCAGCCTGGGCGCGGTGCCTGACACCCATCCTGGTAAATTCGGCTACGCACTGTGAGCGAGGCTGAGAAGGGGGTGGCGTGGCGCTCCCCCATTGGACGCCCCAGCAGGTTCTGCCGCCGGGCCGGCACGCCGGCGACCTCGCCGACGTCTACGAGCGCCTGGTCTTCGACGCCCCGCACCAGAACGAGCGCGAGATCCTCTTCAGCGCGCTCAACAGCTACCTCGGCGTGGCCCGCCGGATCATGCCGTCGGGGCGCGCGTGGATCGGCGGCGAGCTGGTCACGCGCACCGCGCACCCGCCGCGCGGCCTCGACGTCGTCCTCATCCCGGACGAGTGGGGCGCGCTGAAGCGGCTCGACGACGAAGGCCGGTCGGCGCTGTACGGCCTGCTGACCCTGCGCGGCGTGATCGTCGGGCAGCCCGCGATGTACCTGGACCAGGTGCAGCCGGTCGGGGGCATGCTGGACGGCTTCCTGTGCCGCCCCGGCGACGAGGACACCTGGGCCGAGGTCTGGGCCGCAGGCGGCAAGGGCTACCCGGAGATGATCTGGTGAGGAACGAGTTCCGGCGCATCGCCGACGAGATCCCGGGCGGCACCTGGCTGGACGACCTGGCGCGCGCGTCGGCGATGGCCGCGAACGCCAAGTTCGAGCGGACGTCCCGCTCTCCGCTGCTGCACGTGTCCGTGATCGGCGAGCAGCACATCGACGCCTACACCTTCTCCGACATCAGCCGGGCGCTGCAGGACGCGACGGCCAAGATCGGGCACATCATCCGGAACCCCTCGGGCGAGGTCACCATCGTCCAGCAGGCCGACCGGGACAAGGCGCCGCTGATCCAGCGCGGCCAGGCCGGCAACGCGATCTTCTTCGGCTTCCCCGAGCTCGACGTCGCCGACGACGCGCTGATCGTGGACGGCATCGAGACGCTGTCCGAGCGGGCCGTGAAGGAGCTGTGCGACTTCCTGCCGGCCAACGGCTCGGACGACGGCGCGCTCGACGCCGTGCTGCTGCAGCGCGACACCGTCCGCAACGCCGTGAGCGACATCGTCAACGCCGTGGCGAAGAACGCCGGCATCGGGATGGCGCTGACGCCGACCGCCGGCGAGCAGGTCACCCGCAGCATGACGACCGAGCAGGCGCGGATCCTGCAGGGCAGCCTCCGGGAGTCCCGCGAGGCCGTCGGCTACGAGACGGTGCGCGGGCGGCTCGACGGCGTCCGCACCCGGCGGCGGATCTTCTACCTCGACCGCGAGTCGGGCGGGACCATCCAGGGCGCCGTGGCCGAGGACCTGCTCGACGAGATCAAGGAGAACCTCGACCACCCGGTGACCGCCCGGCTGCGGGTCGTGCGCACGACCACGATCGACGGCCGCCGCGGCCGGCCGGTGTTCGAGCTCCTCGAGATCACTCCCGAAGTGAGTCTTTTCGACTGAGAAGTCCGATATCCGGCCTGCACTCCGCGACCGACCCGCCACTCGTCGTAGGCCTCACGGCGGTGCCGGGATGTTCGTACCGAATTTACGATACCGGCCGTGAGGTCGCGGAAGATCGCATCGAACAGTGGGAACTCCGATATTCTTCCCATTGATCACCGGGCCACACCCTGCGCGCGAGGTCAGGAAATACCGATACCCGGCGCAAAATGGTGGGACAATGACTTTTTCCAGAATGTAACAATTTCGTTCTGGGCCACACTTATGGGTTAACGTCGTCGCACTCCCAGCCGAAGGGGCAGGCATGATGACCGACCCGCAGTACCCGCCGACCACCGCGCGCCACGGCAGCAGGCCGGCGCCGCCGGTGACGGCCACTGAGCGTCGTCAAGCGAATGCGAAACCCGCCCGGAACATCCTGGCGATCGTCGGCCTGCTCCTCGGGATCGCGGCCCTGGCCGTCGCTTTCGTCCCGGACATCGGGTTCGTCGCGTGGCCCCTGGGCGCGATCGGGCTGGTCCTGGGCGTCCTCGGGGTGGTCCAGGTCAAGAAGGGGACCGTGGGCGGCCGCGGGCTGGCGATCACCGCCGTCGTCGTCTCCGTCGTGGCGCTGCTCTCGACCGGCGGGATGCTGGTCTACTCGACCTTCCTCGGCGGCGGCAGCTCCGGGCTGCACATGCCCGCGGCGGCCGGCGACAAGCACGCTGTGGTCTTCCAGGTGACCTCCGCCGGCGGCGCGACCGTGCGCTACGGCAGCCTCAGCGACCAGCGCACCGAAACCGCGCCCGCGAGCACCGACGCGTGGCAGGGCCAGGCTTCGTACAACAATGGTTCTTATCTTTTGACGCTCACCGCGGACACGCGCAATTCGAATTCATACAACGATATCGGGTGCGCCATTCTCGTCGACGGCAAGAAGGTCGCGGAGAACAGCGGGACGAGCATCGCGCTCTGCACGGCCAACGTGGGCTGATCGGCGGCACCCGCCTGGCGACCGGCCGGCCTACCCCCATCTCGGCCGGCCGGGCCGCCACGAGCCGCTCCTGGCGGCTCCCGGCCCCGCCGGGGTTTCCCCCGTGCTCCTGATGGGGCCTGGCACCGGCTTCACAGCCTGCCCCTCCCCAGGGCTCCACCGGCACCGCCGAACCTACGCGGACGGCGGACGCGGGCACTAAGAATCCACTAAGGATTCCCCGGTCACCGGGCGGCCGTGACCCGTTCGCAACAGCCTGCCGAATCGTCACTGCAGTTCAGCGAGTTCGGCGCGGACTTCGCCGACGAGCTTCGGGTGGACGCGTTCGTAAATGCGCACGGACATCGCGAGCTGCTCACGGGCGCCGGCCGGATCGCCTTTCGCCCGCAGGACCCGGCCCAATGTCAGCCGCAACGCGCCTTCGCGCGCGACGAACTCCCGGCTGATCGCGAGGTCGATCGCCTCGCGGACGTAGCGCTCGGCCGCCGGCTGGTCCCCGGCCCGCAGGCTCAGCGCGGCCAGGTCGTCCAGCGAGCGGACGACCCGGTCGTCGTCGCCCAGCTCGCGGTCGATCCGCAGCGCGGCGAGCTGGTGGGCGATCGCGTCGGGGAAGCGGCCCGCCCGCTGTTCCGCCGCCGCGGAGCTGCTGAGCGCCTGCCCGAGCAGCACGGGATCGCCGTCGGCCGCCGCGATGACCGTGCGCAGCCGCTCGACGGCCCGGTCGTGCTCGCCGAGCCGGCTCAGCGCGCGGCCGAGCTGCAGGTCGGCCGCGGTGGCGAGCCGGTCGTCGGCGAGCCCGGCGGCCAGCTCCCGCGCCCGCTCGGCATCGGCGAGCCCGGCGCCCGGCAGCTCGAAGGTCAGCGCGATCTCGCACCGGGTGAGCCGCAGCCAGCACTGCCCGGCGACGTCCCCCGCGGCCACGGCGGCGGCGACGCCGAGCTCGGCCATCCGCGTCCACTCGTCGAGCAGCGGGCACGCGACGCGGTAGGTGTGCCCGAGCAGGGCCAGCCGCCAGACGTCGTCGTAGCGGCCCGCGGCGTACGCGGCGTCGAGCACCGCCAGCAGGTTCGGCCACTCGGCACCGAACCAGTCCTGCGCCTCGGCGAAGCCCCGCAGTGGCGGCATCACGTCTTCGGCCAGCACGCCCGAGAAGTCGAGCGGATCGACGACGCGGGCGAGCCGGCGCCGCGCCCGGTCGGCCACCGCCTGGTAGTAGCGGACCGTCCAGCCGAGCGTCTCGTCGCGCTCCTTCTCGTCGAGCTCCTGCTCCGCCAGCTCGCGCAGGTAGAGCCAGACGAGGTCGTGCGGGGCGAAGACGTCGCGGGCGGTCTCTTCGATGAGGTTGTGCGCGGCCAGTGCCCGCAGCCGGCGGCGGGCCTCGGCCACCGGGATCTGCGCGACGGCGGCCATCAGGTGCGGCCCGACCATCACCCCGGGCACCCCGCCCAGCTGCAGGAACGTCTCGGCGATCTCGCCGGGCAGGCCGCGGAAGGAGACGTCGAAGGCCGCGCGCACCCCGTCTTCGGCGCCGTCGACCTGCAGCCCGGCCAGCCGTGTGCGCTCGTTGCCGAGCTCGTCGACGAGCTCCGCCGCGGTGCGCTGCGGGCTCGCCGACAGGCGGGCGCCGGCGATCCGCAGCGCGAGCGGGAGGTAACCGCAGAGCCGCGCGAGCGTGTGGTTGTGCTCGGCCGGGCCGGCCAGCTCCTCGATCAGCCGGACGGCGTCGCCGGGGGCGAGCGTGCCGAGCACGCGCTGCTTGGCCGCGTTCGACACGGCGAGCCCGTCGAGGCGCGACCGGCTCGTCACCACGGTCATCGTGCGCGCGCTCGGCGGCAGCAGCGGACGCACCTGCTCGGCCGTGCGGGCATCGTCGAGCAGCACGAGCATCCGGCGCCCGGCGATCAGTGACCGGTACAGCGCGACGCGCTCGTGCAGCAGCTCCGGGACCTGCGCGGTTTCGACGCCGAGGCCGAGCAGGAACTGCGTCAGCAGCTCGGCGGGCTCCAGCGGCGGGTGGTGCGGGTCGAAGCCGCGCAGCGAGGCGAACAGGACGCCGTCCGGGAACCGCGCCGCGACGCGGTGGGCCCACCAGACGACCAGCGTGCTCTTGCCGACGCCGGCGGTCCCGGTGACCACGGCGATCGTGGTCTCCCCGGCCTCGACGCGGGTGACCAGCGCGTCGAGCCAGTCGAGTTCGCCGGCGCGCCCGGCCAGGCTCGGCACCGCGGCGGGCAGCTGGGAAATCGCCTTCGCGGGCCCTTCCGCCGGTGCCGGGAGGTCGTCGTTGAGCACGCGCTCGTGGAGCCAGCGCAGCTCGGCACCGGGTTCGACGCCCAGGGTGCCGACGGTGGCGCGGGAGACGGTCCGGTACAGCTCGAGCGCGGCCCCGCGGCGCCCGGCGTGGTAGAGCGCCCGCATCAGCTGCCCCGCGGTCCGCTCCTCCAGGGGATCGGCGAGCGGGCTCAGTTCGACGATCAGCTCGGCGTGCCGGCCCAGGTTCAGGTCCGCGTCGACGCGAGCGCCGTGCACGGCCCGGCGCAGCTCCGCCAGCTCGGGCGCCCGCACGGACTCGGGCACCCCGCCGAGCACCGGGCCCTGCCACAACGCGAGCGCCTCGGCCAGCAGCGCGGCCGCCGTTTCGGGGTTCGCCACGGACGCGCGGTCCAGCAGCGTGCGCGCCCGGTGGGCGTCGATCTGCCCGGGCTCGGCCACCAGCCGGTAGCCGGGCGGGGTGGTGAGGATGGCGGCGTCGCTCTCGATGTCCCGCAGAACGCGCCGCAGGTGGGAGACGTTGCCGTGGATGATGGTCCGGGCCGTCGCGGGCGGGTCGTGGCCCCAGAGCGCGTCGATGATGTCGTCGAGCGCGACGACCTTGCCGGGCTGGAGGGCCAGCAGCGCGAGCAGCCCCCGGACGCCGGGGCCGCCGATGGGCACCGGGACGTCGCCGGCGAAGAGCTGGACGGGCCCGAGCAGCTGGAAGCGGGTTTCGGCCACGCTCGCGCCCACCTCCCCGGGGATCACGGTTGTCCGACGTCTCCCTCGTCGGAAAATTCAACTTACCGTGACGGCAGGCGGACCTGTACCACCCAGTCGGGACGGCCACAGGCCGGTCACCAGGAACTTCGTCACTCTGCGGATTCCGCTGCCGGGGCGCGCCGGGCCTGCGGCTTCCGCCGGACATGACACGACCCCGCACCATCGGTCCCGATCCGCTGGTGCGGGGTCGTGAATGGAACTCCGGCCGGGCCGCCAGGGGGCGCGGTCCGCCCGTCGTCGCCGTGAGCGACCGGGTGGGGTCTGCTCACCCCGAGCGAAGCACCCGCCGGTCGTCCGCGAAGACGGTTCTCGCGCGGGCCACACGCCCTCGCGGTGGCGACACGGTAACAAAGCGCACCGGATCAGTCACCGCCGGGTTGACGCGAATTCTCCGCGCCGGCCCCGAAAAGCCGACAGAAACGCCGAAAGCGGCCGGCACGCGTGCGTGTCGGCCGCTTTCGGGTGCGCGTCAGCGCGAGATCGGCGTCGTGTCGCGGCCGGCGATGAACGCCGGGCGCGGCCGGCTCGCGGCGTACGGCTCGGTCAAGGCGTTCTCCACGCTGTTGAACACCAGGAAGATGTTCGAGCGCGGGTACGGCGTGATGTTGTTCCCCGAGCCGTGCATGAGGTTCGCGTCGAACCACAGGGCCGACCCGGCCTGCCCGGTGAACTGCTCGATGCCGTGCTCGGCCGCCATCCTGGTGATGTCGTCCTCGGTCGGCACGCCCACCCGCTGGTCCTTGAGCGAGGCCTTGTAGTTCTCGGCCGGCGTCTCGCCGGCGCACTGGACGAACGTCCGGTGCGAGCCCGGCATGATCATCAGGCCGCCGTTGAACGGGTAGTTGTCGGTCAGCGCGATGGAGCAGCTGACCGCCCGCGGGGCCGGCATGCCGTCCTCCGCGTGCCAGGTTTCGAAGTCCGAGTGCCAGTAGAACCCGGTGCCCTTGAACCCGGGCATGTAGTTCACCCGGCTCTGGTGCAGGTAGACGTCGGAGCCGAGCAGCTGCCGCGCCCGGTCCAGCACGCGCGGGTCGCGCACCAGCTCCGAGATCAGGTCCGAGATGTCGTGGACGGCGAAGATCGACCGGACCTCGCCGGTCCGCGCTTCGGTGATCACGCGCTCGTCCTGCGCCGGCTCCCGGTTCGAGGACAGCCGCACCAGCTCCTGCCAGTACGTCTGGACCTCGCCGACCGAGAGCAGGTCGTCGTCCACCGTGTAGCCGCGGGCCTCGTGGTTCGCCAGGGTCGCGGCGTCGATCGGACCATCGGCTTCGGTACCCCACACGGTGGGGTGCACGCGCGGAAGGTGCTCCGGCGCACCGGTGATCCGGGTCGGGTAACCGTCGTCGACCCGGGTGTCCATCAGCGTCACGGGCTTCGCCTCCTGTGTTGCCGCTCCGGTTCTCTTACGCTTCCTCGGTGATCAGCGGGTACACGCCGTTCTCGTCGTGCACCTCGCGGCCGGTCACCGGGGGGTTGAACACGCACACGCACTTGATCTCGGTCCGCGGCCGGACCTGGTGCTTGTCGTGGTCGTTGAGCAGGTACAGCGTGCCGGGCTTGAGCTCGTGCACCTTGCCGGTGGCGAGGTCCTCGACCTCACCCTCGCCCGAGGTGATGAACACGGCCTCGATGTGGTTCGCGTACCAGAAGTCGTTGACGGTCCCGGCGTAGAGCGTGGTCTCGTGCACCGAGAAGCCGACACCCTCCTTCGCCAGGATGATGCGCTTGCTGCGCCAGTTGGGGGTCTTGATGTCGGCGTCGGTGTCGGTCACCTCGTCGAGCGTGCGAACGAGCACGTCGTACTCCTCTACTTGGTCAGGACGGCCTTGACGGACTCGTCGATGATGGACAGACCCTGCGTCAGCTCGTCGTCGGTCAGGGTCAGGGGCGGCAGCAGCTTCATGACCTCGCCGTCCGGACCGGACGTCTCCATGAGCATGCCGCGGGCGAAGGCTTCGGCGCAGACGCGCCCGGCCAGGTCGCCGTTCTCGAACTCGAGCCCGCGCGCGAGGCCCCGGCCCTTGGCGGACAGCTTCGCCTCCGGGTAGGCCTCGACGAGCCCCGAGAACGCACTGGCGATGCGCTCCCCGTTGGCCTTGGTCGACTTCTCCAGCTCGTCGTCGCGCCAGTAGGTGTCGATCGCCGCGGTGGCGGTGATGAACGCCGGGCTGATGCCGCGGAAGGTGCCGTTGTGCTCGCCGGGCTCCCAGACGTCGAGCTCCGGCTTGATCAGCGTCAGCGCCATCGGCAGGCCGTAGCCGCTGATGGACTTCGACAGGCAGACGATGTCCGGCGAGATCCCGGCGTCCTCGAAGCTGAAGAACGGGCCGGTGCGGCCGCAGCCCATCTGGACGTCGTCGAGGATCAGCAGGATGTTGTGGCGCTTGCAGAGGTCGTCGAGCCCCTTCAGCCACTCCAGGCGCGCGGCGTTGATGCCGCCTTCGCCCTGGACGCCTTCGACGATCACCGCGGCCGGCTCGTTGAGCCCGCTGCCGGAGTCTTCGAGCAGCTTCTCGAAGTACAGGAAGTCCGGCATGGCGCCGTCGAAGTACCGGTCGTACGGCATCGGCGTGGCGTGCACCAGCGGGATGCCCGCGGCGCCGCGCTTCATCGAGTTGCCGGTGACCGACAGCGCGCCGAGCGTCATGCCGTGGAAGGCGTTGGTGAAGTTGATGACCGACTCCTTGCCGGTCACCTTCCGCGCGAGCTTCAGCGCGGCTTCGACGGCGTTCGCGCCGCCCGGACCCGGGAACACGACCTTGTAGTTCAGGTTGCGCGGGTCGAGGATCCGGTCGCGGAAGGTCTGCAGGAAGTCGCGCTTGGCCACGGTGTACATGTCCAGCGCGTGCGTGACGCCGTCACGCTGGATGTAGTCGATCAGCGCCTGCTTCAGCACCGGGTTGTTGTGCCCGTAGTTGAGCGCGCCGGCCCCGGCGAAGAAGTCCAGGTACGGCTTGCCGCTCTCGTCGTGGAGCCAGCTCCCCTGCGCGCGGTCGAACACGACGGGCCAGCCGCGGCTGTAGCTGCGTACTTCGGATTCGAGCTCTTCGAAGATGCTCATGACGTTTCTTTTCTCCTACTCGCCCGGATCTGTGCGTACCGATAGCGGACCGATGCGGTAAAGCTCTTCGGCCAGGTGCCCGGCTTCGGGGAATTCGTCCCCGCCGAACAGCACGCTGGTTTCCATCGCGGTGTTCCAGCGCTTCGCGAACGACGTGAACAACCCGATGGACGCTTCGTTGTCCGGGGTGATGGTGGTCTCGAGGTAGCGCACCCCCGCGCCGACCAGGCGCGTGTACAACGCGTCGAGCAGGGCCCCGGCCAGGCCCTTCCCTCGTTGCGACGCGTCGACCGCGACCTGCCAGACGAGCGCGGCCTCGGGCTCGTCGGGCCGGCGGTAGGCGATCACGAATCCGACCGCCTTGCCGTCCTCGCGCGCGACCACCGATGTCTCGGCGAAATCGCGGCACCACAGCATGTATGCGTACGGCGAGTTGAGATCGAGCTTGGCGGAATCACGCGCGATTCGCCACAGCTCCGCGCCGTCCGCCTTGGTCGGCGATTCGATCAAGTGCGTTACGGACATACTCAGGAAACGTAACAGAGAATTTTCCGGCCGCCAGCGACGCAGCTCACGCACCCCGCGATGACCTGGGGCGACGTGGAGTACCCGGTGAGGAGTCCCACAAACGTGTTTGACGGAAGAAGTTCCGGGGCACACGGGCGCCCAGGTCGCGTCCTCGTTGTCCGTGACCTACCCGCACCATGAACCCCCGGGCCGAAGATCGCAAGGCGCCGGGCCGAATCCCCGCGGGTGACCACACGGCACTTTCACGTGAAAGTGCCGCGGGTCAGGGGCGACGGCGGTGGCGGAGACGTCGCCAGGCCCCGCTGACCGGCATCACGACCGCCGGGAGGATCAGCAGGCCGGAGACCACCAGCCACCACACCGCGCCGTCGCCGCGGCGCCAGCCGGCCACCACGTTGCCGAGCCAGCCGAAGAACGGCCGGGCGATCGGGGGCAGGAACGCGGCCAGCAGCAGCGCCGCCACCACCAGCGCGCCGAGCACCCCGACCAGCCGCCGTGGCGTGCGGCCCATCGTGAGCAGGGCCGTCGCCAGGTAAACGACCGCGCCGGCCAGCACCGGGAGGCCGATCCACTGCAGGATCGCGCCGCTACTGTCGCCGATGACCAGGCCGGCCAGCAACGCCAGCACGCCCGCCGCCAGCGAGCCGAGCGTGCCCAGCTTGGACGCGCTCTGCGAGACCTTCGCCGAGCTGCGGGCCACCGTCCGCAGGATGCCCGCCACCGTCGTCGGCCAGCCGCCGGGCAGCCGGAACGCGACCGTGCCGGCGTTGACCACGGCCGCGCCGAGCTTGACCAGCGTCCGCGTCAGCTGCGGGGTGCCCTGCTCGCCGGCGAGCTTCTCCGCCGAGACCTGGCAGGCCTGGAAGGCGCGCTGGGCGGTGTCCGCGTCGCCGATCGGCCGCGCGCTCCGCGCCCGGAACGCCGCCGACGCCGCGCCGCTGCAGCCGCCGGTCTCGACGTCGGCCTGGGCCTGCTCGGCGACCACCGGCAGCTCCTCCGCGGCGATCCGCGCCTGCCGCGTCCGCGCGAGCACCATGGCCGTCACCGGCATGCTGATCGGCGGGTCGTCCGAGAACTTCGCGACCGGCTTCAGTGCGCAGTCCAGCCCGAGGAACGCCAGTTCGGCGCTCAGCTGGTCCTTGAGCTGCTGCAGCTCGGCCGGCTCGGCGTTGTCGGCGGGGTCCGGCTCGCGCCAGAGCGGGCCCAGCGCCGCGACGAACTCGGCGCGGAACGCCTCGGGCCCGATCAGGTCGCGCAGCGTCGCCAGCCGGGCCGGGTCGAGCAGGCACTGGACCAGCCAGCCGGCGCCGTCGACGCGGCCCCACATCCAGTCGCTGGCCCGCCAGGACGCCTTGTAGAACGCGCCGAAGTCGTCGGCCTGCATCCCGGTCAGCTTGTCCCCCGACCGGCGCCGCTTCAGGTCCAGCAGCGTCCGGGAGTCGGCGCTGACCTGCACGAGCTCGACGCGCTGGTCGACCGACGGCGCCTGCGCGAGCAGCCCGCGCGTCGCGACGTGCAGGCCGAGCAGCCGCGCTTGGACGACGTTGTCGGCGCCGTTCTCGAGGGCCAGCCAGTCCAGCAGGACCGACACGGTGTCGGCCGTCTCGATGGCCGCGTTGGCGGACTCGAGGGCGCCGTTGGCGAGCGCCCGCGACGTCGGCGCCGTCGCGTTCCGCAGGGCCGCGTTGGCGAGCGTGCGCAACGTCGGCGTCGCCGCCCGCAGCGCCGCCACGACCAGCGGCCAGGCCTCGACGACGGCGTCCGAGCGGCCGAGCCCGGCCCACTCCTGGGCGAGCTCGCCGATCCACACCTCGAGGGTGCTGCTCGCGCCCGGCCCGTCGTGCGCGGCGATCCACTGCGCCAGCCGCACCCCGCGGGCCGACGTCTTGCGCGCCGCGTGCAGCCCCGCCCGCGCGTCGTTGAGCTCCTTGGCCTCCTTGGGGTCCGGCCCGAGCCGGAACCCGGCGTTGATCAGCTGCAACCCGGTGGCCACGGCGTCGTCGAGCGCGCTCGTGCGGTAGCCGACCAGCTCGGGCACGGACATGCTCGTCGACGGCGGCGCGAGCGGGATGCCGGCGCTGAGCCCGCCGACGGCGACCGCGCGCAGCTGCTGTGACATCCCGGACGCCCACTCGCGGTCCTCGGTGTCCACATCGGACAGTGCGTACCGGCGGCTGGCCACCTGCACCAGCTCGGCGGCGTCCTCGGCCGTCCGCCGGTCCAGGTACGCCGTGGCCAGCCGCTTGTCGATCAGCGCCTCCGGTCCGCCGCGCAGCCCGAGCGCGGCCAGCGAGACGCGGGTGTCGCGCGTCCGGACGACGGCGTCGTTGTGCCGGGTCAGCTCCTCCAGCTCGGCGCTGATCGACTGGCTCATCACCGTGGAGACGACCTTGCTCATCGCGTTCGCCAGCAACGGCGGGGCCGCCGGGTCGCAGGCGATCGCCGTCGTGTCCTTCTCACCGGTGGGCACGACGTAGAGCAGCAGCCGCCGGACGTCCGCGTGGGACGGCCGCTCGAAGATCTCCCGCAGCGCCGGCCGCAGCGGTTTGTTGAGCAGCACCCCGCCGTCGGTCAGCCAGTGCGACCGGGTCAGGTCGGTGTAGGCCGTCATGTCCGGGTGCAGCGCGTCGGTGCCCTCGGTGCCGATCGGCAGCCGGGCCAGCTCGAACGCGCCGGGGAACGACGCGGTGGCGCGCGCGGCGAGCGCCAGCGGCCCCTGCACCCCATCCGTCCACAGTGGACCTTCAAAGCGGAAGAGCATCCGGTGTTCGGTGTCGCGCACCAGGTTCCCGAGCGCGTCGTCGAACCGGGTCGTCTCGCCGTCGATCATCGTGCCGGTGAGCAGCACGGTGATGTCCGGCGGTTCGGCGGGCGGCGTGCCCGGGCCGGTGATCTCGTGCAGGGCCTGCGCCAGGTCACCGAGCAGCACGCGGTCGCCGTCGAGCACCGACCGCGGCTGCGTCTCCGCCGGGTCGCGGATGAGGTTCTCCAGCGAGCCGATCCGGATCCAGGTGTCGCGCAGCACCTGCGGCGTCGAGCCGAACGCCTCCGCCAGCCCGAGGCAGGCCGCGTTGATCCCGCCGGCGCTGGTGCCGGTCAGCACGTCGATCGACACCGTGGCGCGCAGCAGGTCCAGCAGCCCGCGGTAGAGCCCCGCCTCGGCGTCGCCCCGGGACTCCCGCAGCAGCTGGGAGGTCTCGGTGGCGACGCCGCCCATCCAGATGGCGAGGCTGGCGCCACCGACCATCGTCATGGCCAGGCGGATCTCCTGCTGCCACGGTTCCGCTTGCTCCGCCATGAGCTCCCCAAGCCGGTTGTCGTCCCTGCCCGACGCAGACTAGAGGCGGAAGGTTAGGCGCGGGATACGCGTGGGTGTACGGCCGTTCGGGTGGAGTTGATCGGCTTCTCAGCCGACCGTGACCACCACCTTGCCGAACTGGCCGTTCGCTTCGAGGTACCGGTGCGACTCGGCGACGTCGAAGAGGTCGAACGTCCGGTCCACGCGGGGCCGGAAGGTGCCCGCGCGGACGCCGGCCCGGATGAAGTGACCCGCCCGGACCAGCCGCTCCGGGTTCATGGTCAGGTCGAACGCGTTGAACATCCGCATGGTCGGCGGGGTCCACAGCGGGAACGGCGTCTCGGGGACGTCGAGCGCGCCGTAGACGACGAGAGTGCCGCCCTTCGCCGTCGCGTCGGACAGCGCGCGCACGCCCGGGCCGGCGACCGCGTCGAAGACGAAGTCCGCGCCGTGCCCGGCGGTGATCTCGCGGGTGCGGCCGGCGACGTCCTCGTCGTCGGTGACGATCACGTGCGCCGCGCCCGCGTCCAGCAGCCGCTGCTTCTTCGCCGCGGTGCGCGTGGCGGCGAGCGGGATCGCGCCGATGTGGTTGACGACGTCGATCGTCGCCAGGCCGACGCTGCTCGACGCCGCCGTGATCAGCACGAACTCGCCCGGCCCCACGTGTCCTTCGTCGACGATCGCGCCGTACGCGGTGAGGAACGGCCCCCACAGCGCGACCGTCTCGATCGCGTCGAGCCCCTCCGGACGGCGCAGCACCGCGGACGCGGGCACGACCGCCGCTTCGCCGTACACGCCGTAGTTCCGCATCGAGAAGCCCGCGACCGTGCTGACCGCCTCCCCGACGGCGAACTCCGTGACGCCGTCACCGAGCGCCTCGACGATCCCGGACGCCGAGTAGCCGAGCTTCGCCGGGAACTCGTCCGGGCGCTCGAAGTACGTGCCCGCGCGGAACATCGCCTCGGCCCGGTTGAGCCCGATCGCCTCGACCCGCAGCCGCAGTTCGCCGGGGCCCGGCGCGCCGGGGTCGACGTCGGTCAGTTCCAGCACTTCCGGTCCGCCCTCGGCGGCGAACCGCACCGTCTTCGTCATTCTCGATTCCTTTCGGTTGCCTCGGAATCGATCGTGGTCCGGATGCGTTTGCGCTGGAAGACGGCACTTTCCTGGTACGACGGCACACGCCTGTTACGAACGAGGTCACAGCGATGGACAACGGCGAAACTCCTCCGGCCGACGCGTGCTCCCTGCGCGAGGTGCTGGATCTGGTGGGCGACAAGTGGGCGGTCCGCGTCCTCGTCCGGCTCGGCGACGGCCCGCGGCGGTTCAGCGAACTGGAGCGCGCCCTGGACGGCGTCTCCCGCCGGATGCTGTCCCTGACGTTGCGCGGCTTGGAGCGCAACGGCCTGGTGACGCGCAAGGTCTACCCCGAGGTCCCGCCGCGGGTGGAGTACACGATGACGGCCCACGCGGCGGAGCTGGACGAGCCACTGCACGCGCTCTCGGCGTGGGCGGCCAAGCACCGCTCGAAGGTGGCCGAGGCGCGGAAGGCCTACGAACTCGTGAGTGGTAATTAGGGTTCTAACCCGAATTACCACTCACGACGCGAGGTGCTCCAGCAGCAGGACCTGGGCCTCACCGACCGCGAAGCCCAGTACCGCGCCCGTGGCGATGAGGATCCATTCGTCCTGCTCGAAGGCCGGGCGCAGGAGGCGCTCGAACTCGTGCGGGGACAGCTCCTTCATCTTCGTCACCAGGACGTTGCGGATGTCCATCGCGTCCGTCGCGTAGTCCTCGATGTAGCGCATCGTCTCCGGCAGGCGGTTCATGATCTGCGACGCGATCGACAGCTTCATGTCCTGGTACTTGCGGCTGCCCACCGCGAACACCACCAGCGGCCGCGCGACCCGGCCGAGCTCGGCGTCCAGCTGGCGCTGGATCAGCGCGAGGACCCGGTCGGACAGCGGGCCGTGCAGGATCGCCTCGATGACGTTGTGCGGCGTGATGATCTCCTTCGCGATCAGCTCGCCGTACGCCTCCGCGACCTCCTTGCGCCGCTTGAGGAACAGCCCCTGCCACTCGACGCCGAAGTACCTCTTGGGCTCGATCGGGAAGAAGATCATCCGCAGCGCGAGCCAGTCGGTGAACCAGCCCGTGAACAGGCCGAACACCGGCATGATCAGCGGGAACTTGAACAGGATCCAGGCGATCATCTGGATCACGCCGATCGCGCCGCCGAACACCAGGCCCGACCGCGCGATGAACTTGAACTCCTGCGCGCCGGCCTCCTGGAAGATCCGGTTCAGCAGTCGCTTGTCCTTGACCAGGCTGGTGACCACCATGCCCTTGAGGTCGAACACACTGTCCACATCGGACTTGATCAGGTCGAGCACGGCGGCCACCATCCGCGGCGACTCGTGCTGGACGCGCTCGATCACCAGCTGCTGCACCCGCACCGGGAGCGACTCCCACAGGCCCGGCTGGTAGTGCCCGGCGACCTCGCGCACGATGTCCTCGACGCCCGCGAGCAGCGGTTTCTCGATCTCCCGGGCGATGCGGCCGGCGTCGAGGCGCGCGACGACCTCGGCCGGCTTGATCAGCTGCTCGGTCATCGTGTCGCAGGCGATGCTCGCCATCCGCGCGGCGCGCTTGGGCACGATGCCCTGCCAGCCGAAGAACGGCTTGATGCCGATGAACTCGACCGGCTGGAACATCATCCGGATGGCGACGAGCTTGGTGCCGTAGCCGATCAGGGCGGCGACGATCGGGATCGAGACGTACAGGGGCCAGTGCTGGGCGAAGTCGGCGACGATGCCGGCGAGGAACGACCCCACGGGGTCAGCCGAGACTCGGGTCGCAGGCCTGCCAGAACTCCGCGCCGAGGCGCGAGACGTGGATCGTCCGCTTGACGAACTTCGCGCGTTTGACGTGCTTCTCGGCGTCGCGCACGGTCTCGTCCGTCATCAGGATCTCGTACTGCGTCTCCAGCGACGGCACCTCTTCGTCGAGGTCGACCAGGCCGAGCCCGATCAGCCGCGTGACGTAGCCGGGCACCTGGTCGGGCAGCGAGACGCCGGCGACCTTGCCGACGGTCGACGCGTTGCGCAGCACCAGCCGGCCCGCGCCGCCGAGGCTGGTGCGCTCGGCGACGTCGATCGCGGGGAACGGCGAGCCGTCCGACAGCGCCGACAGGATCCGGGCCTCGTCCGGCGTCAGCTGGCGCAGGATGATCGCGTAGAAGTACTCGCGGGCCCGGGCGCGGCCGAAGCCGATGGAGTGGTTGAGCAGCTCGGCCATCGCGGCACGCAGCGGCTCGGTGTGGTTGTCGCGCGCGGGCACGAGGGTGACGGTGGCCTCGATCGGCCTGCTGCCCGACACCTGCGGGCGGTTCATCGCGGACGCCGCGGTGAGCGCCGCGTGGTACGGGTCGTCGACCTCGTCGAGCCGCCGCCGCAGCTCGCCCAGCAGCTGGCGTTCCACCTGCCGCACCCCGCGTTCGGCGGTCTCCACGCCGGGCAGCCGGCGGGTGAACGCGAAGCCGGTGCGCGCGGCCCAGCCGGCCAGCTGGCCGGCGCGGCGGGCCAGGTCGGCCACCTCGTCGCCGGTGCCCCGGCCGTTCGGTCGCTCTGCGTTCACGGGCGGACTCCCCTCTGCTTACGCGGTGATGCTACCTGCGAGTAGGCCGGATGGCGGTGTGACTACCAGCATCCTTCGGGGACCCGGGTGGCGGAGCCCCCGGCTCGGGGCGAAGCCCCGGACAGCAGCGCATGATGTGGCCATGAATCCCTGGGGTCCGCCGATCGACGTCCTCCCGTACTTCTCGAAGGAGGAGCAGTCGCTGATGACGCTGCTCGGCGCGCTGACTCCCGAGGACTGGGAGCGGCCGACGATGTGCGACGGCTGGTCGGTCAAGGACATCGCGGCCCACCTGCTGGGCGACAAGGTCGGCAGGCTCTCCCGCGGCCGCGACGGCCACTCCGCCGACGGCCCGCGTCCCGGCGAGGCGTTCCCGCGGTTCATCGACCGGCTCAACGAGGAGTGGGTCGTCGCCTGCCGGCGGCTCTCGACGGACGTCCTGCTCACGATGCTGTACGAGTTCATGGGCCAGACGACTGACTACTGGGCGAAGCTCGACCTCGACGTCCTGGGCGAGCCGGTGAGCTGGGCGGGTGACGCGCCGGCACCGCGCTGGCTCGACGCGGCTCGCGACTATTCGGAGTTCTGGGTGCACCACGTGCAGCTGCGCGAGGCCCTGGAGCACACGCCGCTGGAGCCCGAGCACGCCGAGCCGATCGCCGACACGTTCGTCCGGGCGTTGCCGCACACCCTGCGCGACGTCGAGGCCCGCGTCGGCAAGCAGGTCGGCTACACGGTGACCGGCGCGGGCGGCGGCAAGTGGCACGCCCGCTTGGAGCGCGACGGCTGGGTCCTCGACCGCGGCGCCCCGCCGTCCCGCACGCCGCTGGCCACGGTGACGACGGACGCGGACACGTTCTGGCGGCTCTGCACCCACAACAGCCCGGACGTCAGCCGCGTGAAGACTTCAGGCGACGAAAACGTTTGCGCGGTGGTTCTCGGGATGACGTCGATCATCCTCTAACGGCGTGGGCGGCGAGCCTGCTTCCGCAGCTGCAGGATGCGGGCGCCGCCGATCAGCGCGACCAGCGCCGCGCCGCCCAAGGCCGAGAACAGCATCGCGATGGCCAGCGGCAGGCTGCCTTCGGCGCCGAAGAAGTGGACCGTCGCCGGGTCGAGGTTCTGCAGGATGAACACCAGCAGCACGGTCAGCACGAGCAGGCCGGCGATCACCGCGACCCAGGTGCCGCTGATCCGCGTCGGCCGGGCCTTGCCCCGGCCCGACGACGACGTCGTCGACGTGCCGACCCGGGTGGGCGCCGGCCGCACCGGCGTCACCTCCTCCGGGCCCGGCCGGACGTCGCCGGCACGCAGCTCGGCGGGCTCCAAGGCGCCTTCCGGCACCTCGGTTCCGGGCAGGTTCCCGGGCAGGTCGTGGTCTGCGGAGCCGGTGGGGTGGCCGGCCGCGTCCCCGCGCGCGTGCGTCATGTCTCCAGTGTCCGTCCAGCACGCGGGGACCGCTGCGTCAAACCCCCTAACGGGTGTACGCGTCGACGTCCCGGAGCACGCGGAGCGTGTTCTTCCCGGCCAGTTTGGCGCAGTCGTCGTCACTCCACCCCCGGTCGAGCAGCGCGGCGAACAACACCGGGTACTTGGACGTGTCCTCCAGCCCCTCCGGCAGCGTGCCGACGCCGTCGTAGTCGCCGCCGAGGCCGATGTGGTCGATCCCGGCCACCTCGCGGGCGTGCTCGACGTGCGCGACGACGTCGTCGACCGTTGCCTTCGGCTTGACCGGCGCGTCCCACTCCGCGACGAACTTCCCGCGCTGGGTGAGGTTGCGGTAGTCCTGCCCGGCCTCGGCCATGGCCGCCTTGAGCTGCTCGTCCCAGGCGGCGACCTTCGGCGAGATGAACGCGGGCACGAAGGTGACCATCGCGACGCCGCCGTTGCCGGGCAGCTTCGCGAGGACGTCGTCGGGGATGTTGCGCGGGTGGTCGTTGACCGCGAGGCACGACGAGTGGCTGAAGATCACCGGCACCGAGCTGATCTCGATCGCGGCCCGCATCGTCGACGGCGCGACGTGCGAGAGGTCGACCATCATGCCGATCTTGTTCATCTCGCGCACGACGTCGCGGCCGAACTCGGTGAGCCCGCCGTGGGCCGGCTCGTCGGTGCCCGAGTCGGCCCAGGTGGTGTTGAAGTTGTGCGTCAGCGTCATGTACCGGACGCCGAGGCGGCGCAGGCTCCGCAGCACCCCGAGCGACTCGGCGATGCTGTGCCCGCCTTCGGCGCCGAGCAGCGACGCGATCCGGCCGTCGGCGAACGCGGCCTCGGCCTCGTCGGCGGTGTCGACCAGCCGGAGCCGGTCGGGGTAGCGCTCGGCGAGCTGGTGGACGACCTCGATCTGCTCCAGCACGGCGGTCACCGCGCTGTGGCCTTCGAACTCACACGGCACGTACACCGACCAGAACTGCATGCCCAGCTTCCCGTCGGCGAGCTTCGGGAAGTCGGTGTGGAGGGCGGGCTGCCGGACGGTCAGGTCGAGCGAGGCGACCGCCTCGACCGGGTTGGCGCCACCGTGCTGCCGCAGCTCCCACGGCAGGTCGTTGTGCCCGTCGGCGAGGATGACCCCGTCCAGCAGTTCGGTAGCACGCTGCAGTGCCTCGTTAGTCATCACCCGATCCTAGGGTGACGCCGTATACGCTCCGTACAATCGCTACGGCGCAAGCCACTTCGCTGCCGCGCGGACACCGTCCACAGTGACCTGATGGCCACCGGGGTGACGATCTGTGACGACGTCGGCACCCCGCTCACGCAGCAGCCGGATCAGTTCTTCCGTGGACGCCAGCGGCGCCATCGGGTCGTGTTCGCCGTTGGCCAGGAAGATCCGCGACGCGCTCAGGTCGTGGGCCGGCGGGTCCGGCAC
This sequence comes from Amycolatopsis sp. NBC_01286, assembly GCF_035982555.1. Taxonomy (NCBI): domain Bacteria; kingdom Bacillati; phylum Actinomycetota; class Actinomycetes; order Pseudonocardiales; family Pseudonocardiaceae; genus Amycolatopsis; species Amycolatopsis sp. NBC_01286. The sequence continues at coordinate 3,163,983 of NZ_CP108428.1, read as the reverse complement.
CGGCGACATCGCCGCGAACAACGCGGCTTCACGCACGACCTCGGGCCGCAGCAGCGCGACGGCGGCCGCGATGTTGGCGCCGTTCGAGAAACCCACCGCGACCAGCCGGCGGTCGCCGAAGCCGTACTTCTCCCGCGCCTCGACGACGAAGTCCGCCAGCTCATGAGCCCGCTTGACGACGTCTTCGTGGTCGAAAACGCCTTCTTCGAGCCGCCGGAACCAGCGCGCGGCGCCGTACTCCGACACCGGCCCGGCGGGCGCCAGGGTCGTGGCGCCCGGGGCCAGCTCGCGCGCCAGGCCGAGCAGGTCGTCCGGGCCGCCGCCGGTGCCGTGCAGCAGGAGCAGCACCGGCGCGTCCGGCGCGCCCTCGACGTACTTGTGCACCAGCGTCATGACAGCTCCGGGTTGTTCTCGGCGGGGAGGTTCAGCTTCGGGAGCATGTGCCGGATCTCGTCGCGGCGCGGCTCCAGCCACGGCGGCAGCTTGAGCGCGCGGCCCAGCTCCAGCAGCGGCTCGTCGATGGCGAACCCGGGCTCGTCGGTCGCGACTTCGAGCAGCGTGCCGCCCGGCTCGCGGAAGTAGATCGAGCGGAAGTACTGCCGGTCCAAAATGGACGTCACGGTGACGCCCTTGTCCACGAGCTCCTCGCGCCACGTCTTCTGCGTCGCCTCGTCGGGCGCGCGCCAGGCCACGTGGTGCACGGTGCCCGCGGCGACCAGCCCGCGTGGCGCGTCCGGCGTCACGAGGACGTCGACCAGCGCGCCCGGCCCGCCGTCGCCGGCGGCGAACCGCAGGCGGTTGCCGTCCTGGCCGGTGAAGCCGAGGCCGAGGCCGTCGGTGAGCATGCCCGCGGTGGCGTCCTCCTTGTCGACCGAGAGCGTCACGGAGTGCAGGCCGCGGACGGCGTGCTCGGCGGGCACCAGCTCGGTGTCCCACGGGTCGCGCGGGTCGCCCTGCGGGTGCGCGACGAGCGCGAGCTGCAGGCCGTCCGGGTCGCGGAAGGTCAGCGTGTCCTCGTCGTCGGCGTTGCGGACCTCGCCCGTCTCGATCTGCTGCGCGTTCAGGTGCTGCTTCCACCAGCCGATGGACGCCTCGGGCACGGAGAACGACGTGGTCGTCGCCTGGCCGGTGCCGTGGCGGCCGCTCGGCGCGTCGGGCCACGGGAAGAACGTCATCAGCGAGCCCGGCTTGCCGGAGCTGTCGCCGTAGTAGAGGTGGTAGGTGCCCGGATCGTCGAAGTTCACGGTGGTCTTCACCAGCCGCAGTCCGAGGGTCCGGAGGTAGAAGTCGGCGTTGCGCTGCGGGTCGCCGCCGATGGCGGTGACGTGGTGCAGGCCGGACGTCTTGATCGACATGGAGTGCCTCCTCTGGCCAAGGTAACCGGAGAACCTCTCGCGCGCAAGATATATTCCGGGCAGACTCTCCGCTAGGCTGTTCGCGTGACACCCGATCCGAAGACCGACGACGACGAGATCGTCACCTGGTGGGGCCTGGTCATCGAGGGTTACCTGGCCACCCAGGACAAGCTGATGGGCGAGATCGCGGAGCGCTTCGGCCTCGCGCCCGCGTCGTTCGACATCCTGATGCGGCTGGTCCGCTCGCCCGAGCACCGGATGCCGATGACCCGGCTGGCGACCGAGGCCGCGCTGTCCAGCGGCGGCTTCACGAAGGTCGCGGACCGCCTGGTGGCGGCCGACCTGATCTGCCGCGTCCCGAGCCCGGACGACCGCCGCGTCACGTTCGCGTCGCTGACCGACCACGGCCTGGAGGTGGCGAACAAAGCCCGGGCGGCGGCCGCGAACATCCTGCGCCGCATCGTCCTGACCCCGCTGGGCGACGACGCGGCCGGTCTCGCCGAGGCGATGCGGACCCTGCGGACGTTCAACGGCGAGTGAGCCGGTTCAGGAGGCGGCCGGCGCCGTCCACATCGCCAGCAGCTCCAGCGCCGACGCCGCCGGGCTCGCCGGTTCCGGGCTGAACGCCACCAGCCGCTGCCCGGTCTCCCCGGGCAGGTCGAAGTGCTCGAACCGCAGGGTCAGCTCGCCGACGACGGGGTGCCGGAAGCGCTTGGTCCCGTGCGTGCGCTGCCGGACGTCCCGCCCGGCCCACCACGTCCGGAACGGCTCGCTCTTCATCATCAGCTCGCCGAGCAACGTCGCGAGCGCTTCGTCGTCGTAGTGCCGGCTGGTCGCCAGGCGCAGCGCCCCGACGGTCGCCCGCGCGACCTCCGGCCAGTCGGCGAACCGCTCTTCGCCGGCCGCGTCGAGGAAAGCGAAGCGGGCGAGGTTGCGCTCCCGCGGCGTCACCGCGGCGAAGTCGAAGAACAGCTGGGCGGCCAGCGAGTTCCAGGCCAGGACGTCCATCCGGTGGTTGATCACCAGCGCCGGCACGCGGTCCATCATGGCGAGCAGCTGCGTCAGCTCGGCGCGGACGCGCTCGGGCCGCGGCCGGCCCGAAGGCCGCGGGCGGGCCAGGCCGTCGAGGTAACGGCGCTCGTCGACGTCGAGGCGCAGCGCGCGGCCGATCGCGCCGAGCACGGCTTCCGACGGCCTCGACGCGCGCCCCTGCTCAAGCCGGACGTAGTACTCGACGCTGATCCCGGCGAGCGCGGCGACCTCCTCCCGCCGCAGCCCGGCGACGCGACGGCGGGCGTCGGCCCGGCCGGGAGCGATCCGGGCCCGGCGCGACTTGAGGAACCGGCCCAGCTCGTTGTGCTCGCTCATCAGGCCAGTGTGCGACACCCGCGTGGTTCGAGCGTGGTCCTGCCAGTACCAGTAACGGCCGTCCGGGGGTCACGCCGGGAGCTGGCTGCCCGGGTGGCGCGCCCCGAAACTGGTGCTCTGCGAAAGGAAGAACATGTGTCACAGCACGGACAGCCGCCCGCCCGCGTTGCCGAACCCCGGAGAGATCACCCGGAGCGGAGCGCTCGAACTCACCTCCGCGGACGGCACGGTGTTCTCGGCCCTGGAAGCGATCCCGGCCGAGCCCACCGGCGTCCGGATCGTGCTCCTGCCGGACATCCGCGGCACGCACCCGTACTACCAAGCGCTCGCCGACCGCTTCGCGCAGGCGGGTTTCGCGACCGCGGCCATCGACTACTACGGCCGCACCGCGGGTGTCGGCGTGCGCGACGACGAGTTCGAGTGGCGGCGGCACCTGCCGTCGGTCCGGCCGGACGACGTCGCCGCCGACGTCGAGGCGGCGGCCGCGCACCTGGGCGAAGGACCGCTGTTCACGGTCGGCTTCTGCTTCGGCGGCGGCCAGTCCTGGCGCTTGGCCGCGAGCGACCTCGGCGTCAGCGGCGTGATCGGCTTCTACGGCCTGCCGCAGCCGGCCACCGAAGTCGTCGACAACATTTCGGCGCCGCTCCTGCTGCTGCTCGCCGGCGCCGACGTCGCGACGTCACCGGCGGAGTTCGACACGTTCACGGCCCGCCTCGACCAGGCGGGGAAGCCGTACGAGAGGCAGGTGTACGAGGGCGCCCCGCACTCGTTCTTCGACGCGACCTACGCCGAGTGGCAGGACGCGTGCGACGACGCCTGGAGCCGGACGCTCGCGTTCATCGGGAAGCACCGTTGAAAAACCGGTGCTGGTCAGGGCCGCTGAGCAGGCGCACGATGGGGTGAGCGACGTCTGGGGGCCATGGGGACGCCGGTGCGGCCCACGCCAGGGCCGAAGTGGCCGCACCGGCGATCCCCGTGGTCAAGCGCGCTCCCTGTGGTCAAGCGAGCGAGGGCATCAGCTTGATCGCGTTGCCCGACAAGACCCCGGTCAGCACGTCCTCGGGCCACCCCAGCCCGGCCAGTGACCGGACGTTCTTCGCCACCGACGGCACTCCCGGCCAGTCCGTCCCGAACACGAACTTCCCGGCCAGCCGGGCCAGGTCGAAGCGCTGGTAGTACTCCGGCAGCTTCTTCGGCGGCAGGCCCGCCAGGTCGAGCCAGACGTTGTCGCGGGCCAGCGCGAGGAACGCCGCGACGTCGTACCACCAGCCGCGGCCGCCGTGGGCGAACACGAACTGCAGGGCCGGAAAGTCCTCGACCACATCGGACAGCAGCTCGGGATTGCCGAAACTGGTGCGGGAACCGGGAAAGCTCGACGTTCCCGAGTGGAGGATCACCGGCACACCGCGCTCGAGGCACAGCTGGTAGACCGGGTACAGCTCCTTGTCCGCCGGCGAGAACGCGCCGTGCACCGGGTGGAGCTTCAGCGCCACCGCACCCAGGTCCAGCTGCCGCGCGACCTCGGCCGCGGCCGGGTGGTGCAGGTACGGGTTGACGTTCGCGACCAGCCGGAACCGCTCCGGGTTGTGCTCCACCAGCGGCAGGTTGTCCTCGATGGCCTGGATCCCGGTGGCCCGCGGGCTGTACTCGCAGAACAGCAGGACCCGGTCGACGCCTTCCGACTCCATCAGGTCGTCCATCGCCGCCGGGATCACCGAGCCGTCGTCGGCGTACACCGAACGCCACGGGTACGCCCCGGCGAAGTCGTGCGCCCACTGCAGCCACGCGGGCTTGAGCGTCGGCAGGCGCGGGGTGTGCACGTGCGCGTCGACCACGAAGTGCCCGTCGATCACGGGCTGGGCACCACCAGCAGCGCGTCGCGGACCTGATCGCGGATCACGTTGCGGCGGATCTTCCCGGTCGCCGTCTTCGGCAGCTCGGCCAGTTCGACCACCCCTCGGGGACGCTTGAACGCCGCGAGCCCTTCGCGGCAGAACTCGATCAGCTCTTCCGCGTCCACCGTAACCCCGGGCGCGGCCACCACGCACGCCACGGGCTTGTCGAGGCCGTCGGCGTCCGGCGCGGCGACGACCGCGACCTCGGCCACCGCCGGGTGCTGCCGCAGCCGTTCCTCCACTTCGGACGGTGACACCCAGATCCCGCCCGCCTTCAGCATGTCCCCGAAGCGGCCGAGGCAGCTGTACGTGCCGTCTTCGTTGCGCACGTAGCTGTCGCCGGTGCGCAGCCAGTCGCCCTGGAACACGAGCTTCGTCGCGTCGTAACGCGCCCAGTACCCGGTCGCCGTCGACGGCCCCGACACGAACAGCTCGCCGGGCTGGCCGACGGCGTCGATCACCGCGCCGGCCTCGTCTCGGATCTGGACGGCGTACCCGGGAACCGGGACGCCGGTGCTGCCGGGGCGCACCGAGCCCGGCAGGTTCGACAGGAAGATGTGCAACGCCTCGGTCGACCCGATGCCGTCGAGGATCTCCAGGCCGAAGCGCGCGCGGAAGCGTTCGAACAGCGACGCGGGCAGCGGCTCGCCCGCCGAAACGGCGTACCGCACCGAAGCGAACGAGTCGTCCGGGACGTCGCTGGCGAGCAACGCCGCGTAGAACGTCGGGACGGCGAAGAACAACGTCGGCTGCTCTTCACGAGCGCGTCGCGCGAACAACGCCGGTGTCGGCCGCGACGGCTCCAGCAGCGTCGTCCCGCCCGCGGCGAGCGGGAAGAAGCACGAGTTTCCCAGCCCGTAGGCGAAAAAGAGCTTCGGCACGGACAGGACCCGGTCGGTCTCGACGGTGCCCAGCACTTCGCGACCGTAGGTCTCGCAGACCGCCCGGATGCTCGCGTGCCGGTGCATCGCGCCCTTCGGCTGCCCCGTCGTCCCCGACGTGTACAGCCACAACGCGGGCGAGTCCGCCCACGTCCGTCCACTTCGGAACTCGCCGCCCAACGAAGACCACTTGTGCGTCCGGACGCCGAACCCGGTCGCCTCGGCGCGGTCGAGCAGGACGTCGGTGACCTCGGGGGCGAGGCCGAGCGCGGTCACGGCCTGCTCGGCGAACTCACCCGAGACGCACAGCAGCCGCGCCCGCGAGTCGGCGAGCACCTTGCCCAGCTCCAGGCCGGTGACCATGGTCGACACCGGCACCGCGACGGCGCCCGCGAGCATCGCGCCGAGGATGCCGGTGAGCAGTTCGACGTCGTCGACCATGCAGAACATGACCCGCTCTTCGGGACGCACCCCCAGCCCGGTGAGCCCGGCGGCGACCCGGCGGGACTCCGCCGCCAGCTCGGCGTAGGTCAGCGAACGGCGGGGCGAGACGACCGCGATCGCGTCCGGCTGCCCGGCCGAGAGCAGGTACTCGGCCGCGTTGAACCCTGTCGCCACCCAGGCCTCCTACGTGAGGTACACGTACTCGTAGTCGAACGGCTTGCCGTTGATGCCCTGCCGCGGCGGCGCCACCCAGCTCGCGATCTTCCCCCGCTCGTACACCGGGTGCATGAGCGAGCGGACGAACGCGAGGTCCTCGGTCGTGGGCAGCCACTTGTCCTTGCCGGCCAGCCACGTCGTCTCGTCGACGATCGTCCCGTCGGGAGTGACGTGGTGGCCGGAGTTTATGCCCACATCCCGGTTGAAACCAGGGTGTGGCAACCGGAACGTGAAGTCGATCCCGGCCTCGCTGAGGATCTTGTTCCAGCGCTTCACGCCGGTCTGGCAGTCGGCGGTGTACTCGCCGCGCAGGTCGAGGTTCAGCAGCAGGATCGCCTGCAGCTCCTCGGACGTCCAGGTGCCGTCGCCGGCCGGTTTGTCCAGCGTGCGGGCGTCCTCGGTGAGCTTGTGATCGTCCTTGCGGCGGGTCTCCTGCCAGCGGCCCTTGAGCCCGGCGGTGTAGTAGTTCGCCGCGTTCGTCGACGTCTCGCTGCCGAACAGGTCGAGCGAGACGGTGTAGTGGAAGTTGATGTAGCGCTGGATCAGCTCCAGCGGAATGCCGCCGTGCGGGCCGATGTCGCGCGTGTCGTGCTCGCGGATCAGCTCGGCGCTGCGCATGACCACGCGGTCGACGCCGGTGGTGCCGACGAACATGTGGTGCGCTTCCTCCTTCAGCATGAACTCGCAGGTGCGCGAGAGCGGGTCGAAGGAGGACTCCTTGAGCGTGCCGAGCTGGTACTTCCCGTCGCGGTCGGTGAAGTAGGTGAACATGTAGAACGCCAGCCAGTCGGCGGTTTCCTCGTTGAACGCGCCGAGGATGCGGGGCGCGTCCGGGCTGCCGGAGTTGCGCAGCAGCAGCCCTTCGGCCTCGTCCCGGCCTTCGCGGCCGAAGTAGGCGTGCAACAGGTAAACCATCGCCCACAGGTGACGGCCCTCTTCGACGTTGACCTGGAACAGGTTCCGCAGGTCGTAGAGGCTCGGCGCGGTGAGGCCGAGGAGCTTCTGCTGCTCGACGGACGCCGGTTCGGTGTCACCCTGGATGACAATCAGCCGCTGCAGGTCGGCGCGGTACTCGCCGGGCACCTGCTGCCACACGGGCTCGCCCTTGTGCTCGCCGAAGGAGATCCGCCGGTCGGGGTCGCGCTCGGCGAGGAAGATGCCCCAGCGGTAGTCCGGCACGTTGACGTGGTCGAAGTGCGCCCAGCCCTCGCGGCCCACGCTGATCGCGGTCCGCAGGTAGACGCCCTGAGTTTCGAGCGTCGGGCCCATCTCGCCCCACCAGTGCATGAACTTCGGCTGCCAGCCCTCCAGCGCGCGCTGCAGCCGGCGGTCGTCGGCGAGGCTGACGTTGTTGGGGATCTTCGCGTCGTAGTCGATTTTCTCGGGCATGAGCGCTAGACCCGCTTCCTGTCGAAGACGGCCTTCTGACCAGTACCGTATCGGCGCAGCGCGCCTTCCGGTCCGGATGCGTTCGGCCGGGTGAAAATCCAGTTCTGCCAAGCCGCCAAGCGGCCGAAGATCTTGGTCTCGATGGTCTCCGGGCCGACGAACCGGTGGTTGGCCTCCATGCCGGTCAGCGCGTCCGGGCTGAGCGACGCCCGGCCCTCCAGCGCGATCCGGATCTCGTCCCCCCAGTCGAGGTCGTCCGGCGCGTCGGTGACCAGACCGAGTTCGACGGCTTCGGCGGCGCTGAGGTCGTGGTTCTTCTCCCGCGCGAGCCAGGCGAGGTGGTCGTCGTCGCCGTAGAAGCGCGTCTGCAGCCGGGTCAGGCCGTTGCCCATGGGGAACGCGCCGAAGTTGGCCTCGGTCAGCCGGATCGACGCGCGGGCGTCGCTGTCTTCGTCGTCGATCGGCGGCCCGTCGAGGATGTACTGCCGGTCCGCGGCCAGCGCGACCTCCAGCAGCGCGCCGGCGAAGCAGCTGCCGGGTTCGATGAGCGCGATCAGGCTGCGGCTGGTGACGTCGAGGCGTTTGAGCGTGCGCTTGAAGTAGTGCGTGATCTCGTTGGCCAGCCAGTCCTTCCCGCCGAGGACGGCCTGCTCGTGCGCGACCACCTTCGCCGGATCGCCCTGGCTTCGCAGGATCCAGGTGCCGGCTTCGACCTCGTTGGTGCGCAGCCGCAGGATGGCGTCGTCCAGCTCGCGCGTCATGGCGAGGAACCAGCCGTTCGCACCCTCTTCGTGCAGGTCACCGGGGTCGTTCTCGGGGCCCTTGATGGTGATGGTGGCCTGGTCTTTTTCGACTTCGACGTCGACGTAGCGGTGTTCGAGCGGCGTCAGCTCGATGCCGCCCTCGCCGGTTCGGTCGGACTCGCGCGCGATCTCCCGGGCCCGCTGCAACACGGTCTCGCGGAACCCCTGACGCGGCACCAGCTCGTCGACCAGCCGCCAGTCGACGGCCGTCTTCCCCTTGACGCCGTCCGAGCGCGTCGCGAAGACGTCGGCGAGGTCGCGCCGGACACGCCGCTTGTCGACCACGCGCGTCAGCCCGCCGGTGCCGGGCAGCACGCCCAGCAGCGGCACCTCCGGCAACGCGACGGTCGAGGAGTTGTCGTCGATCAGCAGGATCTTTTCGCAGGCCAGCGCGATCTCGTACCCACCACCGGCGCACGTCCCGTTGACCGCGGCCACGTAGGTCTGGCCGGAGTGCGCGGTCGCGTCCTCCATGCCGTTGCGGGTCTCGTTGGTGAACTTGCAGAAGTTCACCTTCCAGTGGTGCTCAGACGCGGCGAGCATCCGGATGTTCGCGCCGGCGCAGAACACCTTGTCCTTCGCGCTGGTCACGATGACCACGCGGACCTCGGGGTGCTCGAACCGCAGCCGCTGGGTGGCGTCGTACAGCTCGATGTCGACGCCCAGGTCGTAGGAGTTGAGCTTGAGCTCGTAGCCCGGGACCAGCCCGCCCTGCTCGTCGACGTCCAGCTCGAGCCAGGCCACCTCCCCGTCGAGGCTGAGCCGCCAGTGGCGGTACTCGTCCGGACGGCGGCCGAAGTCAACCGGTGTGGTGGTGGTCACCCCTCCGATTGTCTACACGAATTCTGCGAACGTCAATGTTGTGTAGAAACTTGATCTCGCAAGGTCACCCGGTTGAGCGTCGCCCAGGCCCAGATGAGGAAGACCCAGAGCGCCAGGCCGGCCGCGGAGTCCGTGAAGATCGTGGCGAACCAGAACGCCGGGATCTGCGGCACGCCCGTCAGGAAGTGGCCCAGGGTGATCATCCCGGCCAGCGAGTAGACGAGCAAGAACGCCAGCGCTCGCGGGTAGCGCCCCCGCGTGTAGGCGCGGTAGCCGAGGTAGCCGAACGTCGTGAAGAGCACCCAGCCGAACGCCACGACGACGCCCGCCACCACCGCCGGGATGCCGGGCAGCTGCGGGTAGTCCGCGACGCGGATCGTGTTGTGCGTGTAGTGCAGCGTGGTGCTGAGCAGGGAGAAGCCGAGGATCACGCGAAGCGGCGTCAGCCCCTTCTCCTGAAGAACGTCCATCACGGGCCCCCAGAGTCGACTAGATAGATCGCTCTAGCGAAGGTACCGCGACCGGTCGTGAGTGGCAATGAGGGTTCTAACCCGCATTACCACTCACGACCCCTGCTCAGACCAGGTCGATGCGGTGCTGCGTCACCGGGTAGCCCGCCTTCGCGAAGGCCTTCGCCATCGGGATGTTCGGGACGTCGGTGGCCGCGACGATCTGGTCGGCGCCCTGCGCGACCAGGTCGTGCGTGGCCTCGACCAGCAGGTCGTACGCGTAACCGTGCCCCCGCTGCTCGGGCACCACGGCGATGTAACCGACCACCGGGTCGTAGTGGTTGCGGCTCGGCAACGCGAAGCCGACCAAGTCGCCTTCGCGCGTGTACGCGAGCCGCCACCAGTCCCGCGGCGCCGGCATCCACCGCATGATGTCGAGGTCTTCTTGCGCGGCGGCCTCGACACCCTGCTCGGCCACGACGCGGCGGACGTGCGCGTCGAGGCTGTCGGCGTTGACCTTGCGGAAGACGTCGAGGATGACGTCGTCGTCCGGTTCGGGCCGGAACTCGAGCCGCCCGGGCCGCTCCGGCAGGCCGTTTTCCGGCGTCCAGCAGTACCGGTAGCGCTCGACGAGCTTGCGGTAGCCCGCCTTCTCCGCCGCTTCGACGCGGATGGTCACCTCGTGGGCGACGTCCGGGTCGTCCTGCCACGCGGGCGGCGTGGTCAGGGAGTACTCCGCCCGGAACGGCGCCGTCGTCAGCAACTGCACGGCGGCGTCGAGGTCGGTGAAGTCGAACCAGTCGAGCGCGATCGGCTCTTCGTCGTCCGGCCCGGCCCACCAGGCGGCCCGCGCCACGACGACGCCGTCGCGCAGCGCGACCCACGACCAGCCGGGCCGGTACTCGCCTCGGAGCGCCATCTCGGCGTAGTCCTTGCCGAGCAGCTTGCGGCCGACGAGACCGCGGTCGGGCAGGGAGGTGAACAGTGTTTCTTCGCCCGCTTCGAGCGGGCGCACGACCAGATCGGTCATGGAAATCCTTCCGGGAGTACGCGCGCGCTCCCGGTCTACGGACTGGGCACCCTCGTTGCGAGGTGGGAGCGCGTGATCGGTTGCGTGATCATCGGACCCACCTCCTTTCGCTGGTCAAGGGTGCGAGGCAGAACCTACGGGCCGCCCGCGTCGGGCGTCAACGGATTTTCTGCAGCACAGTCCGCGTGCTCAGCCTGGGCTCGGCGTAGGAGTGCGACGCCTCGAGGACGTACTCGCCGGCAATGTGCTGCCAGCCGTCGCGCCAGGTCGAGACCGAGCGCGGCACGATCGCGATCTCGGCGTCCACCGCCTCGCCCGGGCCGGCTTCGACGCTCGCGAAGCCGGCGAGCCAGCGGTGCGGGCGGTCGCCGCGTTCGGTCGGGACCAGGTAGAGCTGGACGACTTCGCGGCCCTTGCGCGTCCCGGTGTTGCGGAGGCGGACGCGCACCTTCGCGCCGCCTTCGTCGTCCGGGAAGACGTCGAGCTCGTCGTAGGACCAGGTCGTGTAGCCGCGGCCGTGGCCGAACCAGTAGGCGGGCTGCTTCTCGGAACGGGCCCACGCGCTGTAGCCGATGTAGACGCCTTCTTCGTACGGCAGCACGCTTTCCTCGGGCGTCACGCGGGTGACAGGGGCGTCTTCGAGCTTGGCCGGCCACGTCGTCGGCAGCCGTCCGCCGGGCTCTTCGCGGCCGAAGAGGACGTCGGCGAGCGCGTCGCCGCCGGCCTGGCCGGGGAACCAGGTGAGCAGCACCGCGGCGACGTCGTCACGCCACGGCAGCTCGACCGGCGAACCGGCGTTGACGACGACCACGGTGTTCGGGTTGGCCCGCGCGACACGCGTGACGAGCTCGTCCTGCCTGCCCGGCAACGCCAGGGACGTCCGGTCGAACCCCTCGCTCTCGACCTCGGCGGTGGTGCCGACCACGACGATCGCGACGTCGGACTTCCCGGCCAGCGCAACGGCTTCGTCGAGCGCGGCGTCCGGGTCGAGCACCGGGCCGCGGTGCCCGAGCGCGAAGGTGACCCAGGCGAAGGTGCCGCGCGCGAACTCCGCCATCTCCGACGGGATCCAGTAGGTCAGGCTGACGTCGACCGGCTCGCCCGCGGTCAGTTCGACGTCCCGCCGCTGCTCGATGACCTGCATGATCGACGTGAAGACGTCACCGCCTTCGGGCAGGTTGACGCCGTCGAAGAGGGTCTGCCCGCCGACGACCAGGCGGAGGTCGCCGGGGCCGGTGAGGCCGAAGGTGTGCGTGCCGGTGGTCTCCGGGAAGAACGTGCCGTCGATCTCGACGCTCGCGAGCGTGGCCAGGTCGAGGCCGGCCGGCAGCTCGCCGATCCAGTCGATTCTCGCCTCTCGCAAAGGAAATTCAGCCAATCGGGTGCCATCGGCGGCTTTGGCGGTCGCCCGGAGCCGGAAATTGTCGGTGGCCGGCGGTAGCGTCGTTCGCGGATCGGCACCGATGGCGTAAGTGAGTTCGGTGCCTGGAGGAACGGCCTTCCGGAGGCCGTCGAGAGGGGAGACCACGTGGTCGGGAAACACGGTGGCACTGCCGCCGCCGAGGATCTTCGGGTCCGCGGCCAGCGCGCCGATCAGGGCGATGCGCTTTGGTTCATGCAGCGGAAGCGCGCCGGTTTCGTTGCTGAGCAACACGAACGACCGGTGCGCGATCTCGCGCGCGACCGCTTCACCGTCCATAGTGGAGTCCTGTCTTGCCGGGCTTTCGCCGAGCGCGCCGGTCCGGTGGGCCAGCAGGAGCACGCGGCGGACCATGTCGTCGACGACGTCCGGGTCGACCTCGCCGCCACGCACGGCCTCGGCGAGCCGGTCGCCGAACACGGTGCGCGGGCCCGGCATCGCGACGTCGAGCCCGCCGTTGGCGGACGCCACGGTGTCGCGCGCGGCCAGCCAGTCGGAGACGACGAAGCCGTCGAAGCCCCACTCGTCGCGCAGCACGCCGTTGAGCAGTCCGGCGTGCTGGGTCATCGTGATGCCGTTGACGCTGTTGTAGGCGGCCATGATCCCCCACGGCTTCGCCCGCCGGACGATGAGTTCGAACGGCGCGAGGTAGAGCTCGCGCAGCGCGCGTTCGCCGACGCGGACGTCGGCGGTGAAGCGTTCGGTCTCGAAGTCGTTGGCGACGAAGTGCTTGACCGTGACGCCGACCCCGCCGTCCTGCACGCCGGTGACGTAGCCGGCGCCGACCATCCCGGTGAGGAGGGGATCTTCGGAGTAGCACTCGAAGTGCCGGCCGCCCAGCGGTGAGCGCTGGAGGTTGACCGTGGGCGCGAGGAGCACGTGCACGCCCTTGCGGCGGGCCTCCTGCGCGAGCAGCCGCCCGGCGCGCACGGCCAGGCGCGGATCCCAGGCGGCGGCCAGCGCCGTCGGGCTGGGCAGGGTGACGGACGGGTCGTCCGGGCTCCACCGCACCCCGCGGACGCCGACCGGGCCGTCGGAGAGGACGAGCGGCCGGAGCCCGATCTCCGGCCTCGGGGGCAGACTCCAGACGTCCTGGCCGGCGAGCAGGCTCGCCTTGGCGTCCAGGTCGAGTTCGTCCAGCAGCGCGTCGACGTCGAAGCTCATGCCGCCCCTTCCGGAGGTCCTGCTGCCACCCTACCTGGCGCCGAGTAGTGAAAGTTACGCTTCCGTGACAGGTTGTCCCGTAGGCTCGGGATCATGACCCGGGTCAGGGGCGCCGACCGCCGCACGAGCATCGTCCGTGCCGCGTTCGACGTGATAGCCGAGCGCGGTTACCGGGCCACGTCCCTGGCCGCGGTGGCCGACCGGGTGGGCCTGACCCAGCAGGGCTTGATGCACTACTTCCCGACGAAGGAAGACCTGCTCACGGCGGTACTGGAGACCCGCGACGAGTGGGACCTGCTCCATTTCGGCCGCGACTCGTCGGCCATGACGGTCAACCAGCTGGCCGACTTGGTCGACTACAACGCGACCCGCAAGGGGATAGTCCAGACGTACACGGTCCTGGCCGCGGACAGCGTCACGGACGGCCACCCGGCGAGGTCGTACTTCCAGGACCGCTACACCCGGGTCCGCGCCGGAATGACGGAGATGCTCGAGCGCCACCGCGACGAGCTACCCCCGGGATCGACACCGGAACAACTGGCCCCCTTGGCAATAGCAGTCCTGGACGGCCTGCAACTGCAGTGGCTGCTGGCCCCGGAGGAGGTCGACATGTCGGCAGGCTTCCGCACATTCCTGACCCTGCTGGGCATCAAACCGGACTGACCCACACAACGGCGGCGTTCGGTGCGCCCGACGCCACATTGGGCACCATCCCCGGCCAACAGCGCAGGCTCCCCCACCCGCCGGCCCCGGGCCGGTCGCCGCGGCCACCACTCGATCAGCGGCACTCCACCGGAGCAGCCGCCACCCGCTGCCGCCCTCGCCCACCGTGCGACATTCCGCCCACCTCAACCACTCCCGCCCGCCGCGAAGCATCCACCCGGCCAGACGAGCCACACCCCCAGCGCAGCTCGCCCAGCCGACACTTCACAACGGCGGCCCCACCGCCAACTCCCGCAGCCGCCACAACATCCACAGCCTCACAACCGCGGCCCCACCGCCAGCTCCCGCAGCCGCCGCAACATCCGCAGCGTCACAACCGCGGCCGCGCCGTCAGCTCCCGCAGCCGCCGCAATATCCGCAGCGTCACAACCGCGGCCGCACCGCCAACTCCCGCAGCCGCCGCAATATCCGCAGCCTCACAACCGCGGCCGCACCGCCAGCTCCCGCAGCCGCCGCAATGTCCGCAGCGTCACCTCCAGGTCCTCCTCCGGCACCTCCGCCGCCAGCTCCTCCGCCCACTCGACCTGCGCCGCGCCCAGCTCGGCCATCGCCGCCTTCGCGCGTCGCGTCAGCACCAGCAACGGCGCCCGCGCGTCCCCGGGATTCGGCGAGCGCTCCAGCATTCCGTTGCGCAGCAAGCGGTTCACCGTCTCCTGCACACTCTGCCGCCGCAACCCTCGCCGTCGCGCGACGTCCGCGGCGGTCGCCGCGCCGTCCTCCAGGAAGCCCAGCACCTGCCACTGCGCCGCCGTCAGGCCGACCGGCGAGGTCAGCGCGTCGCCCGCGGCCAGGAAGCCGCCGTTGCACGCGAAGACCGCGTCGATCACCCGGGTGAACGTCTCGGCTCGCGGGGAACGCATGCGTGCTAGCCTCGCACATCGACAGGCACCTGTCGAACGGAGGCGAACCATGGACCTGCCCACCCTCGGCCCCGCGCACGACGCCCTGAAGGCCTTCGTCGGCGACTGGACCGGCACCGAAGACCTCGCCGCGTCCCCGTGGGCGCCGGCCTCGACAGCGCGCGCCGACTGCGAATACCGCTTGCAGCTCAACGGTTTCGTGCTGGTCCAGCAGTACCGTCAGCGCCGCGAAGACGGTACGGAGTTCCTAGGCCACAACGTCTTCACCGCGGACCCGCAGACCGGCGAGACGCTCTGGTACGGCTTCGACAGCTACGGCTTCCCGCCCGAGTCCCCCGCCCGCGGCGGCTGGGACGACGCGACGCTCGTCCTGGACAAGCAGACCGCCCGCGGCGTGGCCCGGCACCGGCTCACCCCGGACGGTGACACCCTCACGCACGAAATCGACGTGAAGATGGGCGAAGACCGCGAATTCAGCCCATTCCTGCGCGCCCGGTACGCCCGCGGAAACGGGTAGTGGAAACAGGCGACGTCCCTCCCCCCGTACACGAGGACGTCACCTGTTTCCGGTCTCCACCACCACATCCGCGGACTCGCTCGGTACGAGAGGTCCGGCGGCGGGGCAATTCCACAACGATTGTTAATTATTCAGTCGTGCGCTTTCAGGCTATGCAGCGAGCGTGTCCTCGAAGCCGCGATCAGCCCAGAGAAAACGATTACTTTCACCCGGATGGCGGAACGCCGACTCCGAACCGTGTCCCCGAGGGCGGACGCCGGACGCCCGAAATTGTCGTACCCCCGGAGTACACCTGAACGCGTGCGCAGATCCGCCGGACCACCCCAGGACACCCCGGACTCGCCCCCGCTGATCGGGGTCGAGAACATGAAGATGCCCGAATGGGCGCGGGTCGACGAACGCGTGGCCGGCGCCGGGTTCGGGCGGGCCGTGCGCGCGTTGCCCGCCGCGATCGCCGTCGTGCTGCGGCTGGCGTGGCGGACCTCGCCGCGGCTGACCCTGCTGGCGGGGGTGGTGCACGTCGTCTCCGGCTGCGTCACCGCGTTCGGGCTGCTCGCCACCGCGAACGTCTTCACCGCGCTCCTCCAGCAGGGCCCGACCCCGGAGCGGGTCATGCAGTCGCTGCCCGCGATCGCCGTCGTCACCGGCTCGTACGCGGCGCGCGCGGTGCTCGACGCCGCCGTCGCCGCCGTCGAGGGCGCACTGCGGCCGCAGGTCACCGCGGCGGCGGACGACGCGGTGACGGCGGCGGTCGTGCGCGTCGGGCTGATCGCCTTCGAAGACGCGGACTTCCGCGAGCTGGCCCGCCAAGGCGCGCGCTACGGCGTCCGCGCGATCGAGACCAGCCTGCGCCGGGTGGCGGACCTGACGTCGTCGGCGATCTCGCTCGCGGCGGCGATGCTCACGGCCGGGCTGCTCAACCCGTGGCTGGCGCCGGTCCTGCTGCTCGCGGCGGCGGCCGACGGCTGGTCCGCGGCGCGCGTGGCCAAGCTGAACTACCGGCACTTCCTCGACACGGTCGGGCGCAACATCCGCAAGTCGATCGTCGAGGAGGTCGCCACCTGGCGGTCGATGGCCCTCGAACGCCACGCGCTCACGCTCCAGGAGCCGCTGCTCGGCGAGTACCGGCGCATCTCGCGCAGCCTGACGCGCGAGGAGATCCGGCTCGCGCACCGCAGCAACCTGGTCCGCACGAGCGGGCGCGCCGCGGCCGGCCTCGGCACCGCCGTCGCCTACCTGGTGCTCGGCTGGCTGCTCTACACCGGCGGGATGGAGCTGGCTCTGGCCGGCACCGCGGTGCTGGCGATGCGCACGGCGTCGACGGCGCTGTCGAACACCATGCGCGCGGTCAACTCGCTGTACGAGGACTCGTTCTACATCGGGTTCTACAACCAGCTGCTGCTGGAGTCGGCGAAGCTGCGGCCGCCGCCGACGGCGCTGACCGCGCCCGCCGACCCGGCCGAGATCCGGCTCGAGGGCGTCACGTTCACCTACCCGGGTCAGAAGAAACCGGCACTGCGGGACATCTCCCTGACGATCCGGCGCGGCGAGGTGATCGCGCTGGTCGGCGAGAACGGCTCGGGCAAGACCACCCTCGGCAAGCTGCTGACCGGCCTCTACCCGCCGGACGAAGGCACCGTGCACTGGGACGACGTCGACCTCGCGCGGGCCGACCCGGAATCGGTGCACACGAACATCGCGGTGATCGCGCAGGAACCGGCGGAGTGGCCGATGACCGCGGCGAACAACATCACGGTCGGCCGCCTCGGCCGCCCCGACCCGGACCGCCGGGCGTGGCGCGAAGCGGTGGACCACTCCGGCGCCGGCGAGGTGATCGAATCGTTGCCACGTCAGGAAAACACGGTGCTCTCGAAGAAGTTCGACGAAGGCCACGACCTGTCCGGCGGCCAGTGGCAACGCATGGGCATCGCCCGCGGCATCTACCGCGACGCGTCGGTCCTGGTGGCCGACGAGCCGACGGCGGCCCTCGACGCCCGCGCCGAAGCGAAGGTGTTCGCGGGCCTGCAACACGCGAGCACGTCGAGCCGCGGCCGCCGCACCACGGTCCTGGTGACCCACCGGCTGGCCAACATCAAGTCCGCGGACCGCATCCTGGTCCTGGAGAAGGGCAGGTTGATCGAGGAGGGAACGCACGAAGACCTGATCCGCGTCGGCGGGGTCTACCACGAGCTGTACGAGATCCAGGCCCGCGCCTACCGCACCGGCACGGCCCGACCAGCCAAGCCCTCAGCCTGACCACCGAGCCCGCGCGACCTCGACGCGCTGCTGCTGGAACACCGAACAGCTCCACAGTCAGTGTTCCAGCCTGACCAGCCGTGCCCCCACCACACCGTGACAACGCACGTCACAGCAGGGCCATCCTGAGCTGCACCTCCGCACCCTCCTAGCGGATTTACGGCCGTCACCCCGCCGGGCAGACTGGCCTGCCGAGTCCCCGAGGAGGCCCGATGCGCCAGCTCACCGCCCTGGACGTGCAGTTCCTCAACGCCGAGTCGACCACCACCACCGGGCACGTCGGCGGGCTGTCGATCCTCGATCCGGCCACCGCGCCGGGCGGCACCGTGACCGTCGACGACCTGCGGGAGCTCATCGGCTCGCGGCTGCACCTCGCCAAGCCCCTGCGGTGGCGGCTGCTGCCGGTGCCGCTCGGGCTCGACCACCCGTACTGGATCGACGATCCCGAGTTCGACCTCGAGTACCACGTCCGCGAGATCGCGCTGCCCGCGCCGGGTGATGAACGGCAGCTCGCCGAGCAGATCGCGCGGCTCACCGCGCGGCCGCTCGACCGGCGGCGGCCGCTCTGGGAGGCCTACCTGGTGCAGGGCCTGCGCGACGGCAACGTCGCCGTCTACACGAAGGTGCACCACAGCGCGATCGACGGCGTCTCCGGCGCCGAGCTGATCGGCGTCCTCATGGACGTCACGCCCGAACCACGCCAGGTGAACCCGCCCGGGGAGCCACGAACAGACGACATCCCGTCCCCCGTCGAACTCGCGCTCAACGGCGTGAAACGGCTCGCGCTGCACCCCGTCAAGGCTGCGCTCCAAGTGCCGAAGCTGCTCCAGCACATCGACGAGGTGCCCGGCCTCGCCCGCTACCCCGGCGTCGGACTGCTCGCGAAGGCCGGCAGCGTGCTCAACCGCGTCACGCGCCAGGGCGCCGGACGCCACGAAGTCGACCGGCCGCGGCTGGTCGCGCCGGCCACGCCGTTCAACGGCCCGATCGGCCCGCACCGCCGGTTCGCGTACGGCTCGCTGCCGCTCGACGAGGTCAAGCGGGTCAAGAACACCTTCGGCGTCACGGTGAACGACGTCGTGATGGCGCTGTGCGCGACTGTCATGCGCCGGTGGCTCGTCGACCACGACGCGCTGCCCGACCAGCCGCTCGTGACGCTGGTTCCGCTGTCGGTGCGCACACCCGAGCAGGCCAAGGACGCCGGGAACCAGGTGTCGGTGATGCTGGCGCCGCTGCCGACGCACCTCGCCGACCCCGCCGCGCGGCTGGCCGAGGTCACCAGCGCGATGGTCGCCGCGAAGCAGCGGTACCAGCCGCTGCCGGCGTCGTGGCTGGTCGACTTCAGCGGCATGCTCCCGGCCGCGCTCGGCGGGCTCGCCGCCCGCGCCACCATGAAGTACCTCGGCGCGACCACGCCGGTCGTCAACCTCGTCGTGTCGAACGTCCCGGGCGCGCAGGTGCCGCTCTACCTGGCCGGCGCCCGGCTGCTCGCCAACTACCCGGTGTCCGCGATCACCGACGCGAGTGGCGGGCTGAACATCACCGTGATGTCCTACGACGGCAAGCTGGACTTCGGGCTGGTCGCGTGCCGCGAGCTGATCCCGGACGTCTGGGACCTGATCGACCACCTGCACGACGCGCTGGCCGAGCTCACCAAGCTGGCCGCCGAGCACACCCGGGAGGCCTGATGGCGGAGCGCGTCGCGGCGGTCAACGGTGTCGAGCTGTGCCACGAGACGTTCGGCGACGCGAGCGGGCGGCCACTGCTGCTCGTGATGGGGCTCGGCGCGCCGATGATCTGGTGGGACGAGGAGTTCTGCGAATCCCTTGCCGCACAAGGCTTCCACGTCATCCGGTTCGACAACCGCGACTCCGGGCGGTCGAGCCGGATGCACGGCCAGGCCAACCTCGCGCAGGCGTACCTGCTGCGCGGCGCGCCGTACTCGCTCGCCGACATGGCCGCCGACGCCGCCGGGCTGCTGGACTACCTCGGCATTCCGGCGGCGCACGTCGCCGGGGCGTCGATGGGCGGGATGATCGCGCAGACGCTGGCGATCCGGTACCCGTCGCGGGTGCTTTCGCTGACGTCGATCATGTCGACCACCGGGAGCCGGCTGGCCGGCCGCCCGAGCCCGAAGGCGATGTCGATGCTGCTCGGCGCCCGGCCGCGCGACCGCGCCGAGTACATCGAGCTGGCGGTCCGCACGTTCCGCGTGATCGGCTCGCCGGGCTACCCCTTCGACGAGGCCCGGATGCGCGAGCGGGCCGAGCGGACGTTCGACCGCGGCGTCCACCCGGGCGGCACGGTCCGCCAGCTCGCGGCGATCGTGGCCGACCGCGACCGGACGCCGAAGCTGCGCAAGGTGCGCGTGCCGGCCCTGGTGGTGCACGGATCGCGGGACCCGCTGGTCCACGTCTCCGGCGGCCGCGCGACGGCCCGCGCGATCCCGGGCGCCGACCTGGACATCGTCCCCGGCATGGGCCACGACCTGCCCCGCGCGGTCTGGCCCCGGGTGGTCGCGGGCATCACCCGCATCGCCGACCGAGCCAAAGTTACGACCTGACCCGCACCCGGCGGGTCGGCCCACGTACCCAGCCGGTCGGGTCACGTACTCAGACAGTCGGCTCACGTACTCAGACAGTCGGCTCACGTACTCAGACAGTCGGCTCACGTACCCAGGGAGTCGGGTCGCGTACCTGGACGGTCGGTTCGTGAGCCGACCCTCCAGGCACGTGAACCGACCCTCCAAGTACGCGAGTCGACCCTTCAAGTACACGAGTTCGCCGGGCCGGTTCGCGTAACTCACGTGATCCGGGACGTGTCTCGCGTGATTGAGGGCGTGACTCGCGTGATTGAGGGCGTAACTCGCGTGATGGGAGGCGACTCGGGTTAGGTGGAGAGGGTTACTGAGCCTAGGTGGGAGAAGTGGGCCGCTACTCGGGAACCCGGGTTGAGCGGGACTGCGTCTGTCATGCCGCCTGTCAGGACCAGCCAGCCTGGTTCCAAGGCCAGGCCGCGGGTCGCCAGGGTGTTCGCGGCCAGGGCCAGGGCCTCCGCTGGGTGGCCTTGGACCGCTGCGCCCGTGGCCGTGTCGACGATCTGGCCGTTGACCTCCAGCAGGGCCGCTTCCAAGGTGAGGTCCAAGGAAGACGCGGGCAGGCCGATCGGGCCCAGGGTGAAGTGAGACGACGAGCCGTTGTCCGCGACCGCGTCCGGGAGCGTGAAGCGGTAGTCCGCGTAGCGGCTGTCGATGATCTCCATCCCGCCGTAGACCCGGTCGACGGCGGCCAGCGCCGTCGCCGCCGTGACGCCGGGGCCGGACAGCCGACGGCCCAGCACGAAGACCAGCTCCGGCTCCGCGCGCGGGTGGAGCAGCGATGACGACGGCACGGGCACCCCCGCGGGCAGCACCATCGCGTCGGTCAGCCAGGCCAGCAACGGCGAGTCGATGCCCATCCGCTGCTGCTTCGCCCGGGACGTCAGGCCCAGCTTGACGCCGATCAGCGTCTCGCCGCGGGCCCGGCGCTGGCGCAGGGCCTCGTCCTGGATCGCGTACGCCGTGTCGACGTCGAGGTCCGGCCAGTCCGCCGAGAGCGGCGGGCGCTCCGACTCCGTGGCCAGCAAGGAAGCCGCCGCTTCGCGCACGTTCATGATTCCTCCGAAGGGGCGAACACCGCGGTGACGCTGCCGATGCCGGCGATGGTCGCGACGACCGTGTCGCCCGGTGAGACCGGGATCGCGCGGGTCATCGAGCCCGGCAGCACGACGTGCCCGGGTTCCAGCGTGACGCCCAGCGGGCCGACCGTGTTCGCCAGCCACACCAGCGAGTTCAACGGCGACCCGAGCACCGCACCGCCCGCGCCGGTCGCCGCCACCGAACCGTTTTGGTACAGCACACAGCCGGCCAGCCGCAGGTCTACCGCACCCAACGCCGTCGGGCTGCTGCCCAGCACCACGCCGCCGGACGACGCGTTGTCCGCGATCGTGTCGAAGAGCGTGATCTTCCAGTCCTGGATCCGCGAGTCGACGATCTCCAGCGACGGCAGCACAAATGACACAGCCCCCACCGCGTCGGCGACGGTGACGCCGGGGCCGCGCAACGCCGACCCGAGCACGAACGCGATCTCCGGCTCGATCCGCGGCTGCAGGAACGTCGACGTCGGGATCGGCTGGTGCTCCAGGTGGAACATGCTGCCGGTCAGGTGCCCGTAGTCGGGCTGGTCGACGCCCATCTGCCGCTGCATCGCCGCCGACGCGAGGCCGACCTTGTGCCCGCGGACGGCGTCACCCGCGGCCGTCCAGTGCCGCACCTGCTCCTGCTGGATCCGATAGGCGTCCTCGACGGTCGCCTCCGGGAAGGTCTTGATCAGCGGCTCGATCGGCTCGCGCGTCGCGTAGGCCCCGGCCAGAACGGCGGCGGCCTCCTGCACTCTGCTGGCGTCCACGCTCGGGAACTCTGCCCGCGGCGGCAGCCGCACACAAGCCCGGATGTTCCACCCAGCGGAACTCTCGCCAGACAACCTCTTGCGCGCGAGATAAATCGGGCGTACGTTGAACGACACCACCAGGAAGGGACGTGAGGGACATGGCACCGACACAGGCCGAGGTCACCAAGCTCGCCGAGGTCCGTGACGAGCTGCGCGAGCGCCACCTGCGCCCGGCCGCCGACCGGCCCGAAACCAACGGCCGCGGCATCCACCACACCGCGCTGATCTCCAGCGACGTCGAGCGGACCATCGGGTTCTACCAGGACATCCTCGGCTTCCCCCTCACCGAGCTGATCGAGAACCGCGACTACCCCGGCTCCAGCCACTTCTTCTTCGACGTCGGCAACGGCAACGCGGTCGCCTTCTTCGACCTGCCCGGCCTGGACCTCGGCCCGTACGCGGAGGTCCTCGGCGGACTGCACCACCTCGCGCTGTCGGTCACGCCGGAGCGGTGGAGCGTCATCAAGGACAAGCTCGACGAAGCCGGCGTGCAGTACCTGCTCGAGAGCGAGACGTCGATCTACCTGGCCGACCCCGACGGCGCCCGCGTCGAGCTGATCTCCGACCCGCTGGGCGAGATGTACGGCGAGAAGATCGGCTGAAAGCGTGGTCTGGACGTCGCGGGCGATCTACCCTGTCCGCGACGTCTGGAGGTCCGATGGCCGATTGGTCGCTTTCCCGCGCGAAGGCCCGGCTCGACCGCCGTGAGCACCTCGACGAGCTCACCGCCCGCACCCGGTTCGAGGTGCGGCTGCACCTGAACGAGCCCGCGGAGTACGGCAGCTACGACGACGTGGAGACCATCTTCGCGATCGGACACGGCGAGTGCGCCGCGTTGCTCGCGCACCGCCGCGTCCTCCCGCTGTGGGAACGGCTGCTGCTCGCCCGCTACGCCCGGCGGCTGCACGGCAAGGCGATCACCCGCAGTGTCGGCGCGGTCCCCAGCGGGGCGTCCGGGATCGCGCGCGCCTTCGGGGCCGAAATCCTCGAACTCGGCCCCGACTCCGGTGACACCGGCGCCAAGTACGACCTGCAGGGCCGCGGCCTGCTGACGGTGTTCCGCATCGCCGTCGGCGCCAAGGGCGAGGCGTGGCCGGACCGGCACGAGGTGTCGACGACGTCCGCGCGCAACATCCTGACCTGCTGCGCGACGTTCGCCCACCGGAGGCCGTGGCACGTGCTCTGGCCCGTCTACCGCGTCCGCGGCCTGCGGCTCTGGAAGCTTTGACGCGCGCCGGACGTTCCACCCTCATGAACGCTGAAGAGATCTTGGCGAACGCGAAGACGATCGCGGTCGTCGGCTTGAGCCGCGACCCGGCCAAGGCCGCGCACGGCGTGCCGGCGGTGTTGCAGGCCCACGGCTTCCGCATCATCCCGGTCCACCCGACCGCGACCGAGCTGCTCGGCGAGAAGGTCTACCGGTCCCTCAAGGACATCCCGGAGCCGGTCGACCTGGTCGACGTCTTCCGCCCGTCCGCCAAGGCGCCGGGGATCGCGCGTGACGCCGTCGAGATCGGTGCCAAGGCGCTGTGGCTGCAGCAGGGCATCACCTCCGCCGAGGCGCGCCGCATCGCCGAGGAGGGCGGGCTGGAGTTCGTGCAGAACCGCTGCACCGCGGTGGTCCGCGCGACGGCGTCGATCTCGAAGAGCTAGCCGCCGAAGCTGACTACGCGATGGCGCCCGGCGTCGGTGACCCAGATCCCGCCGGCCGCGTCGACGGCCACGCCGAGCGGGGCGCCGAGCGCGTCCGAGCCGAACTCCACGCGGCACGAGCCGGTGGTGTCGAACCGCGTGATCCGGCCGTGGTCCGGCGACGTGACGTACGCGTCGCCCGACGCGGTCACGGCGACGTCCGCCGCGCTGGACCGGCCGATCCCGATGGACCCGATGGCCCGGCCGTCGGCGTTGTACCGCACGACCGCGGCGTCGCCGTCCGCCGGGTGTCCGTTGTGGACGATCCAGACGCCGCCCGCGCCGTCGCCGGCGATGCCACGCGGTGAGCCGACCTTCTCGGTGATGTCGGTCAGCGCCGCGCCGGTGCGGGTGTCGAAGCGCGCGACGCGCTGGTGCCCGGGGTCGGCGACGAGCAGGCGGCCGGCCGAATCGAGCGCGATGCCGCACGGGCCGGCGAGCTCCCCGGTGCCGAACTCCCGGACGAACCCGCCCCACCACGCGTACTGCGCGACGCGGTGGTTGCCGGTGTCGGCGACGTAGACGTTGCCCGCCGCGTCGACCGCGACGGCTTCCGGCGCCTTGAGCCGCCCGGCCAGCACGCGCACGAGCTTGCCGTCGCGGGTGAACGCCTGGACGCGGTCGTTGCCGGTGTCGGCCACCCACAGCTGCCCGCGGGCGTCGACCGTGATCCCGGCCGGGCCGGCGAACTGCCCCGGCCCGGGGCCGACACGGCCGAACGCGCCGCGGTACTCCGGCGGCGGAGCCTGCTGGTCGGTGCGGGTCGCGATCATGGCCACGGCGTCAGGATCACCGACGCGGGGCCGCGGTGACCAGCGACGTCAGGACTGTTCAGCCACTGTTCCGCCGGCGCTCACCGCCGGTCGACGAAGCTGTACGCGGGCAGCGGCCCGAGCCAGTCGGCGCCGTGCCCGGCGACCGCCTCCCGGACGACGAGCAGGTCGCCCAGGCCCACCAGGAACGCCCAGCGCTCGTCGGCGTGCTCCCCCGCCGGCAGCGACACCGAGTCGCGGGCCCGTTCCGCCACCTCCGCGAGCAGGCCCACCCCCGACACGGAGTCGCCGAACCGCAGGCAGACGTGCACCTCGGCCAGGCCGTCGAGGCGGGCGAGGTCGGCGCGGTACTCATCGGCGGCCGGGGCGAGCACCTCGCGGCGGACGGCCTCTTCGTCTTCCGCGACCGCGCCGAACCGGGCGGGCAGCACCGGGCCGCCTTCGACGAGCGACGACACCACGGCCAGGTGCGCGGCCGGGTCGGGGTCGGCGGGCGTCTCGCCGACGACCATCGCGATGTCCTCCCACCGCACCGCGCGCGGCACCCTCGGATGACCGGCCCGGACCACCCCGAACAACTGCAGCGCCACGGTTCTCCGTTCTCGTTCGACAATTGCTCTCGACACCGCGGCGAAATTGCGGGAAATCGGCTCCTTCGCCGGCCGGACCGTCACCGTAGCAACGTCGGAGCTTCGGCACTAATGCCGTTCACACCGTGGTTTTCACCGGTTCGCCGAGTTCGGCCACCCGGTTGGCGGTGACTGCGCCGAAAAGGTGATTCCGGTTAATTTCCACCGGCCAGCCGATAACCGACCCCGCGGACCGTTTCGATGGTGTGGGTGCCGAACGGCACGTCGATCTTGCGGCGGAGGTAGCCGATGTAGACCTCGACGACGTTCTCGTCGCCGTCGTAGTGCGCGTCCCAGACGTGGCCGAGGATCTCGTTCTTCGTCAGCGCGGTGCCCGCCCGGCGCAGCAGGAACTCCAGCAGCCCGAACTCGCGCGCGGTCAGCTCGATCCGCCTTTGTCCTCTGTGGACGGTCCGGGCCGACGGGTCGAGCCGCAGGTCACCGGCCTCCAGCACGGCCGGGCGGGCCGGGGCGCCGCGCCGGAGCAGGGCCCGCAGCCGGGCGATGAGCACGACGAACGAGAACGGTTTCGACAGGTAGTCGTCGGCGCCGAGGTCGAACGCGTCGGCCTCGTCGTACTCGCCGTCCTTCGCGGTCAGCATCAGCACCGGCGTCCAGTTCTCGGCCGCCCGCAGGCGTTTGAGCACCTCGTAGCCGGACAGCTCGGGCAGCATGATGTCGAGCACGATGACGTCGTACTCCTGCTCGGTCGCCGACCACAGGCCGTCCTTGCCGGTGTGCGCGACGTCCACGGTGAAGCCCTCGGCGACCAGGCCGCGCCGGAGCGTCTCCGCGAACTCGCGCCCGTCCTCCACGATCAGCAGGCGCACGTCAGTCCTCCTCCTCTTCCGGCACGGCGATGACGGGCAGCTCGATCACGAACCGCGCACCCGGCGCCCCCGGTTCCTCGGACGCGGCGTAGCGCGCCCGGCCGCCGTGGCGCGCCGCGATGCCGGCGACGATCGGCAGGCCCAGCCCGGTGCCGCCGTGGCCGCGCTGGCGGGACGCGTCGAGCCGGACGAACCGCTCGAAGATCCGGTCGCGGTCGGCCTCGCCGACGCCGGGGCCGTCGTCACTGACCTCGACGACGGCGAGGTCGCCGTGCACCGAGCTGGCGACGCGGATCCGGTCCCGCGCGTGGCCGCGCGCGTTGTCGACGAGGTTGCGCACGGCCCGGCGCAGCTGGGCCTCGCTGCCGTAGACCTTCGCCGGGCCGGCCCGGACCTCGACGTCGAGCGCGCATTCGCCGCGCACGCGTTCGGCCTCGGCGCGGACGATGTCGTCGAGGTCGACCTCGGTGCGCGACGGCCGGTCGGTGGCGTCGTCGGTGCGGGCGAGCATCAGCAGGTCGTCGACCAGTTCGCGCAGCCGCGCGGTCTCGCGGGCGATCACCGGCACCAGCTCCTCGGTGCTCTCCGGGTGCCGCCCGGAGACGTCGAGCGCGGTGCTGATCGTCGAGAGCGGCGACCGCAGCTCGTGGCTGGCGTCCGCGACGAACCGGCGTTGCGCCGCCTGCGCGGAGGCCAGCCGGCCGAGCATTTCGTTGAGCGTCACGGCAAGCCGGTGCACCTCGTCGCCGCCCGGCGGCAGCGGGACGCGGGCTTCGAGGTCGCGCGTCGAGATCTCGGCGACGGTCCGGCGCATCCGCTCGACCGGCCGCAGCGCGGAGCCGACCGCGCGGTAGACGGCGAGGCCGGAGATGGCCAGCAGCGGGACGGCGATCAGGCCGAGCAGCAACGTCAGCCGCGTCGAGGCTTCGGTCACCGGTTCCAGCGAGCGCGCCGAGATCACCGTGAACGGCCCGCCCGGCCCGTTCACCTCCTGGGAGACGACGCGGTAGTCGTCGCCGTCGCCGTTGAGGCCGAGCGGGAGCGTCTCGACGGTTTCGTGCCCGATCGTCGGGCGGGCGGACGTCAGCGGCGGATGCCCGACGATGGCCGGGTCGCTCGCGATCGGCCGGCCCTGCGCGTTCAGCACCTGCGTGACGGCCTCGGTGTCGCCGGTGCTCGCGACGTCGCTCGCGCTCAGGTCCCGCGCGCCTTCGCGGACGAGCTGGATCGCGACCTGACGGCCGGTGCTGCGGGCACTCTCGGTGACGCTGCGGTCGAGCGACTCCTCCAGCAGCACCACGACGATCGCGAGCGCCGCCGCGATGGCCAGCGCGAGCGCGAACACCGCCACCGCGGTGGTGCGCATCCGGACGCCGGTCGCGGCGATCACCCT
This sequence comes from Amycolatopsis sp. NBC_01286, assembly GCF_035982555.1. NCBI lineage: Bacteria > Bacillati > Actinomycetota > Actinomycetes > Pseudonocardiales > Pseudonocardiaceae > Amycolatopsis > Amycolatopsis sp. NBC_01286. The sequence goes on along the minus strand of NZ_CP108428.1, from coordinate 3,136,587 downwards.
GCCCAGTTTCACCAACTCAGCGTAACCACGCCGCGACGCCGTCACGACGTCCGGCGCCGGCGCGAAGTGGTGAGCCGCTCCCCGCGCAGCCGGTCGACCTCGGGCACGGGCAACGCCGGCAGCGGGTGCCCGGCCGTCCAGGCGAGCAGCAGGTCCGCGAGCGCCGGGTTGCGGGCGAGCGCCGGGCCGTGCAGGTAGGTGCCGATGACCCGGTCGGTCACCGCGCCCTCGGTGCCGTCGCCGTTGCCGGTACCGCGCACGACCTGGCCCAGCGGGACGCTGTCGGCGCCGAGCTTGCTGACGCCGAGGTGGTTCTCGAAGCCGGTCAGCGGTGAGTTCCCCAAGAGCCCGGACGACGTCGCGACCAGCTCGGCGACCGACCGGCGCTCGCCGGGTTCGGTGGTGACGTCGAGCAGGCCGAGGCCGTCGTGGTCGACGCCGTCGAGGCCGCGGAAGCGGGTGCCGAGCACCTGCAGCCCGGCGCAGACGCCGAACACCACGGCGCCCTGGGCCACCGCGCGCCGCAGCCCGGGGTGCTTCCGCAGGTGCGCGGCGGCCAGCACCTGCGCGCCGTCCTCGCCGCCGCCGAGCAGGTAGAGGTCCAAAGTGGACGGCACCGGCACGCCGAGCCCGACCGGCACGACCTCGGCGTCGAACCCGCGCCACTGCAGCCGTTTGCACAGCACCTGCGCGTTGCCGGAATCGCCGTAGGTGCCGAGCACCTCGGGCAGCAGCAGTCCGATGTGGACGATCGACTCAGCCACCGGGCAGCCTGCCGACCAGGTCGCGGAACGCGGTGTAGTTGGCGACCAGCTCGACGGCGCCGGGCGGCAGCGTGTCGATCGCGGCGACCGGGTCCGGCTCGGCCCAGTGCGCCACCTCGGCGTAGCAGAGCCGGACGGCGAGATCGGCGCAGCGCTCGCCGGTGACGACGACCTGGCGCCCGCGCAGCCGTTCGAAGTGGACGTCCCAGAGCCAGGACAGGTCGCGCCCGTCGGCCTCCTGGGCGTTGACCGCGACCACCACCGGCGTGTCTTCGTCCAGCACGCGCAGCGTTTCCACCCAGCCGGCCGGGTTCTTCGCCAGCATCAGCCGCACGGAATGGCGGGTGCGGCGGACCGTGCGGTAGCGCCCGCCGATGTCGGTGATGGTCCGCAGCCGGGCCGCGGCGGTGTGCGGCGGCACGCCGAGCCGGTGCGCCGCGGCCAGCGCGAGCGCGGCGTTCCCGCGGTTCGCGTCGCCGGGCAGCCGCAGGTCGAGGTCGACCTGGCGGCCACCGGGCGTGCGGACGAGGTCGCCTTCGAGCGTCCAGCTGGGTTCCGGGCGGCTCAGGCCGCAGCCGCAGCTCCAGTGCCAGTCGGTCTCGGCGATCAGGCCTTCGCAACGCGGGCACGCGGTCGCGTCGCCGGTCCAGCGGCGGCCCGTGCTCACCCACACCGGCTTCGCGGCCGCGCTCGCGGCGGACGTCACGAGGACGTCGTCGCAGTTGGCGACGACCAGCGTGCCGGGCAGCGCGGCGATCGCGGCGCGGAGGTCGCGTTCGGTCGCGCGGACCTCGCCGACCCGGTCGAGCTGGTCGCGGCTCAGGTTGAGCAGCACCAGGACCGCGGGCTGGACCTGGTCCGCGACCTGCGGCACGTAGGTCTCGTCGACTTCGAGGACCGCGTACGGCGCGTCCGGGCGGGCGGTGAGCGCGGCGAGGACGCCGTCGGGCATGTTCGCGCCGTCGCCGTTGGAGGCGACCTCGGCCAGCGCTTCGAGCGCGCGGGTGAGCATCAGCGACGTCGTCGTCTTGCCGTTGGTGCCGGTGACGAGCACGACGGTGCGTTCCCGGCCGAGGCGGCGCAGCGCCCGCGGGTCGAGCGCGAGGGTGACGCGCCCGCCGATCATCCCGCCCGAGCCGAGCCCGGCGCTGCGGGACAGCCACGCGGTCAGCCGGCCGGCGGCCACGGACGCGCGGGTACGCAGGACGGTCATGCCGCAGACGGTGCCCGGAAGGCGCTGTGAGTTTCCTGAGCGCGTGACGGCGGTCTCCGCACGGGTGACCAATGGTCACTCCGAATTGCCCACTCGTTCGGCCGAATGTTCACGGATATGAACGTGGGCCACCGCCTAGCGTGACGTGACCGCCGCCACAACCGCCTTAGGTAGGAAACCTAACCATCGGAGGTTGTACCAATTAGCCGAGCTAACATTCCGCGCTATTGCGAGTTATTCCAAGATCTTCCCCGTATACATCGGAGGTGTTACCGTCCAAACCCGCCCAGCGGAAATACGTACCGCTGAGCGGGAACGGAACGTCCAACGGAGGGCAACGTGGGACCGGAGCGCGGGCTGGAACAGAGCGGAACTCTCGAGCGCGGGCTCGCGGTGCTGGAGCACGTGGGTCGTCACCAGGAGATTTCCACCAACGCGATCGCGCGGCAACTGGGGCTTTCCCGCAGTGCCGCCTATCGCATCGTCGGCACCCTGAAGAACCTCGAATACCTCGAAGCCGACCAGGTCACCGGCCGGGTGCGGCTGGGGACGCGGCTCGTCGAACTGGGTGCCCGGGCGATGGCCGCGACCGATCTGCACCGGTGCGCGCCGCGGTACCTCGCGTCGCTCGCGGAACGCTCCGGCGAGACGACCTACCTGGCCGTGCCGGACAACGACACCATGGTCTACGTCGCCACCGAACGCAGCGCCAGCGCCGTCACCCTGGCCTGCCGCCTCGGCACGCGGCGCCCGCAGCACGCGACGTCGCTGGGCAAGGCCTGGCTCGCCGCGCTGCCGGAGCCCGACCGCGCCGAGCGCGTCCGGCGGATGAAGCTGGACTCCCTCACGCTCAAGACGATCATCGACCCGCACCGGCTGCTCGACGAGCTCGCGCGGACGTGCCGTCGCGGCTGGGCCGTCGACGAGGTCGAGAACGAGCCGGACGTCGGCTGTGTCGCCGCCGCCGTCCGCGACCACTCGGGCCGGCCGATCGCCGCCATCAGCGTCGCCGGGCCGGCACCGCGGGTGCTGCGCCGGCTGGACGAACTGGGTGCCTCCGTGGCCGGGACCGCCGCCGCCCTGTCGCTGAGGCTCGGGTACGTGCGAGGGCAAAGGAGCTGACGTGACCTGGATCCAGGACTACCAGCCGGCGGGCGGGCTGTGGGTGTCGGCCCTGCTGGCCGCGCTCCCGATCATCGTGCTGCTGGTGGCGCTCGGGGTGGTCCGCTTGTCGGCGCACCTGTCGGCGGCGCTCGCCCTGGTCACGGCGCTGGGCGTCGCCCTGCTGCTGTACGGGATGCCGGCCGGGCTGGCGTTCGACTCGGCGGCGATGGGCGTGGTGTTCGGCGTCTGGTCGGTGGCCTGGATCGCGTTCCACGCGGTGTACTTCCACAACGTCACGGTCGCGACCGGCCGGTTCGACTCGATCAAGCGGGTGCTGGCCGGGTTCAGCGAGGACCGGCGGCTGCAGGCGCTGCTGATCGCGTTCGGCTTCGGCGCGCTCCTGGAAGGCGTCGCCGGCGGTGGGTCGCCGATCGCGATCACCGCGGCGATGATGGCCGCGCTCGGCTTCCCGCCGGTGAAGGCCGTCGTGCTGGCCCTGCTGGCGAACACCGCGCCGGTGGCGTTCGGCGGCCTCGGCAACCCGCTGATCGTGCTGGGCCGGCTGACCGCGCCGATCATGCACTTGAAACCGGACCAAGCGACGGACGCGTTCTCGGCGATGGTCGGGCGTCAGGTCCCGGTGCTGGCGTTGATCATCCCGGCGTTCCTGGTCGTCGTGCTGGCGGGCTTCAAGCGCATGGTCGAGGTCTGGCCGGCGGTGCTGACGGCGGGTCTCGCGTTCGCGGCCATGCAGTTCGTGGCGTCGAACTACATCAGCGCCAGCCTCGTCGACGTCCTCGCCGCGCTCACCGCGATGGCCGCGCTGTGGATCCTGACCCGCTTCTGGCAGCCCGCGTCGGTGTGGCGCTTCGAGGGCGAGTCGCCGGTTCCCGCCTCGTCGAACTTGGGCGCGGCCAAGGCTTCGCGGGGCGCGCTCTACGCGTGGATGCCGTACATCATCCTGATCGCGGCGATCTTCCTGACCCGGATCGGCACGATCTTCAAGAACCTGCCGGTGTGGCTGGACCTGACGAAGCTGCTGCACAAGGCCGACTGGATCTTCGCCTGGCCGGGGCTGCACAACCACGTGATCCAGCACCCGCCGATCACCGCGAAGAACGCGCCGTACGCGGCGACGTTCACGGTGGACTTCCTGTTCTCGCCGGGCACGGTCGCGCTGATCGCGGCGGTGATCGCCGGGTTCGCGATGGGCGCGAAGCCGGGGCTGCTGCTTTCGACGTACCGCAAAACGCTGCACCAGATGCGCTGGGCGCTCGCGACGATCTTCATGATCCTGGCGATCGCGTTCGTGATGAACTACTCGGGCGCGACGCAGACCCTCGGCCTCGCCCTGGCGACGACCGGCGCGGTGTTCCCGCTGTTCTCGGCGTACATCGGCTGGCTGGGCGTGTTCCTGACCGGGTCGGACGCGTCGACGAACAGCCTGTTCGGCCCGATGCAGGTGATTTCGGCCCAGCAGCTGCACATCGACCCGATCCTGGCCGGCGCGACGAACACGTCGGGCGGCGTGATGGGCAAGATGATCTCGCCGCAGAACCTGTCGATCGGCGCGACGGCGATCGGGCAGACCGGCAAGGAGGGCTCGCTGCTGCGGCAGACGTTCCTGTGGTCGTTCGCACTGACCGCGGTTGTCGGCGTGATCTCCCTCTTGCAGGCGACGATCCTCACGGCGATGATCCCGTCGCCCTAGGCTGACGGCATGAGTGCTGATGCCTTGGCCGCCTTCGGTTACGAACTCGGGGTGCTGAAACGCATCCGGCGGTCGGGGTGGTGGCAGGCGGGCGTCCGCGACCCGGAGTCGGTCGGCGAGCACAGCCTGCGGGCGGCGCAGCTGGCCGCGTTGCTCGCGGCGGAGGAAGGCGCGTCGCCGGAACGGGCGGCGTTCCTGGCGCTGTGGCACGACACGCAGGAGACCCGCACCGGCGACCTGCCGCACACGGCCGTGGCGTACCTGCGGAAGCCGGAACCGCGGGAGATCACCGCGGACCAGACGGCGGCGCTGCCGGTGTCTTCGCGCGACGTCGTCCGCGCGGCCGTCGACGAATACGAGTCACGGGAAACGCCCGAAGCGCTTTGCGCCAAGGACGCGGACAAGCTGGAGATGCTGCTGCAGGCGCTCGAGTACCAGCACGCCGGCATCCGGCCGGTCGGCGAGTGGATCGACTCCGGCCGAACGGGTCTCACCACGGAGACCGCCCGCAGGATCGCCGCGGCGGCGGTGGCGCTTTCCCCGCTTTCCTGGCGGGAAATCCGTTAACCGCGTCCGGCGGTATCGCGGTTGTTTCCACTGTGGTCACTGGTCTGTCCGGGTGGAAAAGCGAACGGATCAATGGCCGGGCGTCCTACCGTTGTCGTATGCCCATGACGCTGATCAAAGGTACGTTCCAGCTCGTCGGAGCTTCGCCGGACGGCGATTCCGTGCGGTTCTACCCGGATGATCCCGAGGCGACGAAGAAGGCCGGGCTGAAGGTCCGGCTCAATTCCCGCGGCGGCATGCAGCTGCGGCTCGACGCGATCGACGCGCTGGAGACGCACTACCGCCCGCACGGCGGCCCGATGCTGCACCAGCCGGTCGCCCTGGGCACGGCGGCGGCCGACCGGCTGGTCGCCGTACTGGGCTTCACCGACGTTCTCCGGGCCGACGACGGCAAGGTGAAGTCGGCGACACCGGACAAGGTGACCGGGCACATTCTCACCCGTTTCGCCGACAAGTACGGCCGCGCGGTCGCGTTCGCGTTCCCCGGCCAACGCCCGGGCCGTTCGGTCGACGGCAGCCTCGTGCACCTGGACGTCAAGCAGCTCAAGAACTCCGTCAACTTCCGGATGATCACCGAGGGCCTGGCGTACCCGACGTTCTATTCCCTGCTGTACCCGGATCTCCGCCAGTCGCTGTCGGACGCGGCGGTCGCGGCCCGGAAGTCCGGCAGCGGCGTGTGGGCGTCGGACGTCACGACGTCGGGCTTCAAGCTGAGCAACCGCGCCCAGCTCAGCGACGACCTGGTCCTGCTGCCGAAACTGTTCCGCAGACTGGCCGACTACCTGGTCCTGGACGAAACGGGCGGCGCGTCCCTGTCGGGTTTCGCGCATTTCCTGGACACGAGGAACGACCGCCTGTTCACGGTCCCCGGCGGCCACGCGACGGAACTCTCGACGCTGGTGGAGGTGAAACGGCAGAGCGTGAAGCTGACGGTGCCACCGGAACAGATCGTGTTCATCGAGGCCTGACTAGCGACCGACCGCCGTCGCGCGGGACAGGAGCAGGGCTCGCTCTCGGGCGTTCTCCGTCATCTCCGCCGCGCGGCGGAACTCCTGCTCGGCCTCCTCCAGCCGGCCGAGTTTGCGCAGCAGGTCGCCGCGGACGCTCGGCAGGAGGTGGTAGTCCTTCAGCGCCGGCTCGTCGGCCACCGCGTCGACGACCGCCAAGCCCGCCTCGGGGCCGTACGCCATCGCCACCGCGACCCCGCGGTTCAGCTCGACCACCGGGGACGGCTGGAGCTTGCCGAGGCCTTCGTAGAGCGCCGCGATGCGCGCCCAGTCCGTCTCGTCGGCCTTGCGGGCGCGCGCGTGGCAGGCCGCGATCGCCGCCTGGGCCGAGTACGGGCCGTACGCGCCTTCGGCGATCTGCTCCGACAGCGTCAGCGCGGCGAGGCCGTGCTGGATCAGCAGCCGGTCCCAGCGGGCGCGGTCCTGGTCCAGCAGCAGCACCGGCTCGCCGGCCGGGCCGGTGCGGGCCTTCGACCGGGACGACTGCAGTTCCATCAGCGCGACGAGGCCGTGCACCTCGGACTCGCCCGGCATCAGCCCGGCCAGCACGCGGCCGAGCCGCATGGCCTCCTCGCACAGCGCCGGGCGCATCCAGTCATCGCCGCGGGTGGCCGAATAACCCTCGTTGAACACCAGGTAGAGGACCTCGAGCACGGACGACACCCGGGCGACCCGCTCGTCGCCTTCGGGCACCTCGAACGGGACCTTCGCCGCCGCGAGGGCCTTCTTCGCGCGGACGATCCGCTGCGCGATCGTCGACTCGCGGACGAGGAAGGCGCGCGCGATCTCGTCGGTCGTCAGGCCGCCGAGCATCCGCAGCGTCAGCGCGACGCGCGCCTGGGTGTTGAGCACCGGGTGGCACGCGACGAACAGCAGCCGCAGCAGGTCGTCCTCGATGTGGTCGTCGAGCGCCGCGTCGAAGTCCGGCAGCACGCCCTCGCCGACCTGCTGGTCGCGGCCGACCTCCACGAGCTTCTCGGCGTACCGCTCGTTGCGGCGGAACTGGTCGACGGCGCGGCGCTTCGCGGTGGTCATCAGCCACGCGCCGGGGTTGCGCGGCACGCCGGACTCCGGCCACTGCTCCAGCGCCGCGACGAGCGCGTCCTGCGCCAGCTCCTCGGCGAGCCCCACGTCGCCGCGGGCCATCCGGGCCAAGCCCGCGATGAGCCGCGGCGACTCGATCCGCCAAACCGCTTCGACCGTGCTCCGGGTGTCCGCTACCGTCACCCGGCCATCAGACAGGCTGCGCCCGCCCGGTGCAACCCACTACTCGGCGATGGGGCGGATCTCGATCACGCCGCCCTGCTCCTCCGGGTTCGGCGCCCGCTTCATCAGCGCGACGACGTCGTCGAGCGATTCGCCGTTGAGCACCCACACCCCGGCGACGAGCTCCTTCGACTCCGCGAACGGCCCGTCGATGAGCTTCGGTTCCGCGTCGCCTTCGAACAGGACGCGCACGCCTTCCGCGCTGGCGGTGAGCCCCTCGGCCAGCACGATCCGGTCGTCGGCGAGCAGTTCCTCGTTGAACTTCGCCATCTCTTCGAGCAGGACGGCGTTCGGCGGCGCGCCCGTTTCCGACTCCGGGCTCGACTTGACCATCACCAGGAAGCGCATCACGCCTCCCCGGACGTCTTCGCGCGCAGCTGCGCCTCGATCTCGGCGACCTCCGGGCTCAGGTTGTCGAAGTCGGACGCCTCGGCGACGCGCCGGATCTCGACCTCGTGGGTCGAGCCGTCGGTGTTCGGCATCCGCTTGATCCACTCGACCGCCTCTTCGCGGTTGCGGACCTGCAGGATCCAGAAGCCGCCGACGAGCTCCTTGGTCTCGGCGAACGGCCCGTCGACGACCTTGGGCTCTTCCTTGCCGGAGAACACGATGCGCGCGCCCTGCGAGCTCGGCGTGAGCCCCTCGCCGGCGAGCAGGATGCCGGCCTTCAGCATCTCTTCGTTGAACTTCGCCATCTCTTCCAGCAGCTCGGCGCTGGGACCCTGCCCGCCCTCGAACTCCTCCGACGCCTTGACGATGACCATGAACCGCATCGCGGTCTCCTCTCGCTTCTGCTTACGCGTCGAACAGCGGGACGCCGGATCGACGGGTGCGCCGGAAAACTTTTTCGCGCCCGGAAAGTAGCAGCTCAGGGTGCGTGGAGCCGGGACGATCCGGACAGGGGAGAATCAACGGCCGTGGCCGTACTCCCCGACGATCTCTCCGCCGCGCTCGACGACGAGCTGGCCAAGCACCATCTCCACCGGCTCACGCAGGCCTTCGACCGGCTCAGTGCGCGCTACCGGCAAGGTGACGCGGCCACGTCGCCGATCCTCGCCTCCGAGGTCGACGTCGCCGCCTACGCCGGTTACCGCATGCCCGCGACCTACGCCGCCGTGCACGCGGTGCTCGCCGAAGCCGCTTCGCGTGCTCCCGGCTTCGAGCCGCGTACGCAGGTCGACGTCGGCGGGGGTACCGGCGCCGCCGTCTGGGCCGCCGCGGAGGTCTGGCCTTCGCTCGAGAAGTGCGCCGTCGTCGAGCAGGTCGCCGGGGCCATCGGGCTCGGGAAACGGCTGGCCGCCGGGGCGCGGAAGCCTGCCGTCCGGGGCGCCGAGTGGCGGCGCGGGCTCGTCGACCCGGCCGCGCCCGCGCCCGCAGCGGACCTCGTGACGCTGTCCTACGTCCTCGGCGAGCTGCCGGAAGCGGACCGCGAAGACGTCGTCCGGTGGCTCGCCGCGAAAGCCGGGGCCGTCGCGGTGGTCGAGCCCGGCACGCCGGCCGGTTACGAGCGGATCCGGGCCGCGCGAGCCCAGCTCATCGGGCTCGGCCTGCAGGTCGTCGCGCCGTGTCCGCACGACGGCGAGTGCCCGATCACGCCCGGCAAGGACTGGTGCCACTTCGCCGCGCGGCTGCCGCGGTCCAACCTGCACCGCCGGATGAAGACCGCCACGCTCGGGTTCGAGGACGAGAAGTTCGCCTACGTCGTCGCCGGGCGGTTCACGCCGTCGCGGCCGGACGCGCGGATCATCCGGCACCCGAAGAAGCACAAGGGCTGGGTCGCACTCGACCTCTGCACCGCCGAAGACGGCCTCGAGAGCGGCGTCGCCGTGTCGAAGAAGCAGGGCCCCCGCTACCGCGCCGCCCGCGACGTCGAGTGGGGCGACGGCTGGTCGACGACCTGACCGAGCTGGAGAGCACGGGTGCCTGCGCGTCGAGCCGGTCCACCGTGAGTAGGAAAGACCGCAGCGGTAACCGGCCAGTCGGGGGGCGTGCCGGCCGGTTACCGCCGCATGGAGGAAGAGGGCACCTCGCCTCAGGTATGACGCGCGCTCTCGCGCTTCACCCGATCGAGTGAGGGCGTGGCATTCGGCCCAAGCGCCCCGAGGTGGCCTCGGGGCGCTCGGGGACGGGTCAGGCCGGGTCGGCGAGGATGCCGTTCACGTAGGTGCCCGGGTGGGTCGCCGCGTCCTGGCGCAGGACCGGGAGGTCGGCCGGCCAGTCCGCGGTCAGCGGCTGGGTCTGGCCCGGCGGGATCGTCTTGAGCGACTTCGGCGTCCAGGACGCGCCGCCCTCCGACGGCGTCAGGACCGTGATCGTCGCCGACGCCGTGGTGCCCGCCGGGACCTCGTTGTACTTCACGCCGTTGTCCTCGCGCGGCAGGTGGTAGACCGGGCCGAACGTCGCGTCGTCCGGGCCGACGAGGTCGACACCCGGGACGCCGTACAGGCCGCACGTGTGGTCCGAGGTGTTGCGGTAGGTCAGCGGCACGTCGAACTGGCCCGGCGCGTCGGTCTTCTCAGCCGGCTTGCCCAGCGAGACCGCCAGGTCGGCCGTGGTGCAGCGTGGCGTCGCGGTGGACGCGGCCGCTGCCGGCGCCGCGGCGCCCCCGGCCGTCCCCGCGGCCCCCGCCGCGCCGGACGACGGCTGCGTCGCGGCCCCCGCCGCGCCACAAGCGGTCAACGCGGCCATCCCCGCCGCGGCCCCGATCCCCGTCAAGATGCGCTTCATGACATTCCTCCCTGTGTCCGGAAAGCCGGCGAGATTCAGCTGCTGACGGGCGTGACCTGCACGGAGTCACCCTTGACCGGCGCACCGGCCGGCCAGTCGACGCTCACCGGCTGGCCGTACGGGCCGGTCGGCAGGTCGAACGTGACGGTCGTCGGCACGACCGGCGACGGCGTCGCGGCCGAGCGCTGCACGATCCGCGACACGGCCGGGTGGCCGGCACGCAGGTTCACCGGCAGCGCCTCGGCCCCGTCGACCGTGGTGGCGATCGGCAGCCGCTGCCCGTCGGCGACGAAGGTCAACGCCGTCGGCGCGCCCTGGAGCTTGCAGTTCGTGGTCGGCGAGGTCGCGGTGTAGGTCAGGACGTAGGCCTCGTGGCCCGCCGCGTTCGACGGGTCCTTCGCGACCGTCACGTGCACGTCGGACGCGCCGCACGGGGTGTCGCTCGGCATGGCGTTCGCGGCGCCGGCCGCCAGGAACAGGCCCCCGGCCACCAGGCCACCGACGGCGATCGCGGTAACAGTGCGCTTCATGGTGCTCTCCCTCATTCCGTCAACAACTTTCGGACTCATGAGGAAGATGCCCAAGTGATCACCGAGGATGCGTCCGGATGGGGTCGATCACCCGAAAGCAACCCCGGCCCGGGTGAGACGTCGAAAAGAAAGAACGCTCACCCGGCGAGGATGCCGTTGACGTAGCTGCCCGGGTGCGTCGCGGAGTCCTGACGCAGCATCGGCAGGTTCGCCGGCCATGCGGCGGTCAGCGGCTGGGTCTGGCCCGGCGGGATGGTCACGAGCTTCGTCGGCGTCCAGGACGCGCCGCCGTCGGACGGCGTCAGGACCGTGATCGTCGCCGACGCCGTGGTACCCGCGGAGACCTCGTTGTACTTGGCGCCGTTGTCCTCCCGCGGCAGGTGGTAGACGGTGCCGTTCGGGTCGTCCGGGCCGACCAGGTCGACGCCCGGGACGCCGTGCAGGCCGCAGGTGCGGGCCGAGGTGTTCTTGAACGTCAGCGGCACGTCGAACTGGCCCTTCGCGTCCTGGCTCTCCTTCGGCGCGCCGAGCGACACCGACAGGTCGGCCGTGGTGCAGCGCGGCGTCGCGGCGTTGTCGGCCACCTTCGCGGTGGCTGCCGTACTCGGCACGATCGACGACGCGGGTGCGGACGTCGATGTCTTCGGAGCGGCAGGTGCGACAGGCGTGGCCGAACCGCACGCCGTCAGTGCGAGTGTTCCCGCCGCGGCCCCGATTCCCAGCAAAACGCGCTTCACGATGACTTCCTCCGGTGTGTCGAAAGTGGACTCACGCGGGAAAGATGCGCCGGTGATCTTCGGGGATACGTTCCGTGGGTTTGATCACCGGCGAGCAACCTCGGCCCGGGCGAAACGTCGTACAGCCAGCAGAAGCAAGCTCAGCTGCGGCCGAAGCACACGAACGGCATCAGGGGCTCGGCCTGGGCGGCGTCCGCCAGTGCGCGGGCCGGGGGTGTTCCCGACGACAGGGCCCGGTGGTAGGCCAGCATCACGCCACCCGCAGTCCGGTCGTCGACGCGGGCCACGCTCGAGACCACCGTCCGGCTGCCGCCGTAGAGCAGCGCCGCCGTGAAACCCAGGACCTCGTCGCCCGCGCGGACGACCGTCTGGCCGACGTCGCACGAGGACAGCACCACCTGCTCCGGGGCCGTCGAAAGCTGCTGGACGTCGTAGGCCATCAGCGGCCCGTCGGCCAGGTTGAGGCGGGAGAACAACACGTTCTCCTGCTCGTGGTGGCCGTGCGCGGCGAAGTGCGCCAGGCGGCAGCCGTCGAACGCCTTGAGCGTTGCCGCGACCGTCGCGTCCGGGCCGGTCAGCACCGCGGCCTCCGGGTAGAGCGCGGCCAGCCGGGACACCTCGGCGTCGGCGTGGGTCAGGTCGGAGCCCGCGACCAGCAGCGGCGCCCCGGTCGCGCGGCGCGGGCGGCGGCCGGCGTCGAGCCAGGCCGACGACGACGGCGTCACGGTCACCGGGCGGCCGCGCAGCGTCGGCAGCAGCCCCCACGGGATCGCGGACAGCGCGCCGGTCGGCACGACGACGACGTCGAGGTCGCCGAGCCGCGCGGCCAGCGGCTTCAGGAGGATCGCGTCGAGCGCCGTGACCTGGGTGCGCACCGACCGGCGGATGACGTGGTCCAGCTGCGGCGGCAGCTGGCGGCCGCACAGGGCGTCGAGGTCGCTGTGCAGCCGCGCGACCGGCTCCGCGACCGCCGCTGCCGGGCCCAGCTCGATCAGCGCGACCCGGTGGTCGGCGATCACCTGCGCGCACAACGCGCCGTGGTCGGCGAGGAAGCACACCATCGCGCTGCCGCTCGCCGCGAGCTCGTCCCCGACCTCGCGCAGCTTCGCTTCCGGGTGGTCCTCGTCGGTGCCCTCGGCCTGCCAGCCCTTGGCGCGGATCTCGTGTTCCAGTGCGGCACAACGCTTCACGGCCTGCGCGTCCGGCTTCCCGGACAGCTCGCCGGCGCGGATCTGCATCGAGAGGTACCGCAGCTCGGCGACGGCGTCGACGGTCTGCGGGTGCGCGGGCGGGCGCACCGGCCGGAACCGGAACGCCTGGGCGCGCGACCGGTCGAGCCACCGGAACACCACCCCCGGCGACCGCTGGGCGAGCGCGGCGGCGAGGCCGGCGTCGGCGAGCTCCTTGCCCAGCGACGTCGTCCCGGTCTTCAGGTCGACGCTGCCGAACCGGCTGCGGTGACGCTGCAGCTGCGTCAGCCCGGCCCGCGCGTTCGCGAACGTCACGCGCCGGTTGCCGGTCGCCGCCCCGAGCTCGGCCAGCGCCAGCCGCCGGAAGAGGCGGTTCTCCAGCGGCGCGGTGCGGCGGTCGCGCGCGGCGATGCCGGCGCGGGCGCCGTCGAGGTCGCCCAGCACGATCCGGGCCCGGGCGCCGAGCAGCGCGGCGATCTCCGCGTCGTTGCGCAGGCCCAGCGCGGTGAGCCTGGCGGCCAGCGACGTCGCGTCGGCGGCGACGCGGGCGATCCGGCGGCCGGCCGCGAAGTCCGCGCGCAGCACGGTCAGCTGGGCGACCGCCGCCCAGGTTTCGTTGCCCCTTCGACGAAATCGACGCTCGGCGCGCCCGGCCCAGCTGCGCGCGGTCGACGTCTCCCCGCTCGCCAGCGCGGCCAGCGCGCGGGTCAGCTCGGCCTCGGCGTGTTCCTGGTTCATCCGCAGCCGCGGGAACTGTTCCAGCGCCGCACCGAGCTCGGCCGCGGCCTCGTTGGGCAGCCCGGCCGCGAGCAGCGCGCGGGCCTTGTCGACGGCCAGCACCGGCAGCATCCCGACGCTCTGCTCGGCGTAGAAGCCGCTCGCCGCGTCGAAGTCGCGCAGGGCGCCGGGGATGTCGCCGGTCAGCACACGCGCCTGGCCGCGGCCGTGCGCCGCCTTCGCGAAGATCCTGGCCAGGCCCTCTTCTTCGGACTGGCCGGCGCCGATCTGCTCGCACTGGTCGAGGTCGGCGAGCGCGAGCCGGACGCGCCCGGCGTACTGGTGCAGCATCGCGCGGTTGAGCAGGGTCCGGGCCAGCACGACGAACTCGCCCGCCTGCCGCAGCAACGGGATCGCCTCGTCGAAACAGTCGAGGGCCTCGTCCATCCGGCCGATCAGGATGAGCACCAGACCCCGTTGCTGGCGCAGGATCCCGCGCCCGGCGTCCGACACGAGGACGTCGGCCTCGTCGAGCAGCGCGAGGCCGCGGGTGCTGTTGCCGAGCGCCGTTTCGACGGCCGCGTAGGTGCCGAGGACGCGCGTGGCGAGGTCCGTCCACCCCGGCCAGTCTTCCGGCGCGGACGTCGCGGGCAGGCCGAGCAACCGCGCGGCGGCGCGGATCAGCCGCCCGCCGACCACCGGCTGGCCGTCGTTGGTCGCCGCGACCGCGCGCTTGTGCAGGTCGCGCACCCGGTCTTCGACCTTCGGCGAGGCGACCTCGGTGCGCACAGGCAGCCCTTCCGGCCGGGAACCGTTCCCCCGGCCGGATCCTACCTCGCGGTGCTCGCGTTTTTGAGCGCTCGCGAAGAGCGGGTCACAACTCGATGGCCGGGGTCCTCACCGTCCTCGCGCCGCGCCCCGGCCCGGGCGGATCCAGCCCCGGCCGCGCGCCACGCCGAGGTCTCAAACGGACGGGGCGGAAACCAGCCCCGCAGGGACGCTCCCGGTCTCCAAGAAGTGCCGCGCGACCCGCCGCACCTCGTCCATCGCCACTTCGCACCCGGCCGGGATTTCCCGCACATGCGCCATGTAGTCGTACGTGACGTATTCGGCTGGATCTCCGTCGCCTTGCGTCTGCACCGCCTCCGGCGTCATGAACACGACAAAGCCTCTGTCCTGCCCGATGCCCATGTCGAATACGCCCTGCTTCGGATCTCCGGCAACACTGCATTCCACCATCGACGGCACCGGAACGTCTTTGGTGTCCGCCTGGACCTGCGCGATGAGGGCATCCAATTCGGCCGCCGAACTCACGAGGATTGCCGGGTCACCGTCGGCATGGTCGTTGTCCGGCTCCTGGTTGTACCAGACCTCTAGCGTGACCACGGTTTCGCTCCTCCGGTGAACGTCTTGCGGTAGTTCCGGCCTTCCCGCACCATTCGCGCGGCCAGTTTCTGTTCGACATCGGCCGTCGCGGCGAGGTGACCACGCGGAGGTATGCCGTGTTCGCGGAGCAGGCGGACGGCCTCGGCGGAGTCGTCGTCCAAGCCGCTGACGATCTCGTGCGTCCGACCGTGCTCGTCCACCCAACGGCCGTGCGTCTTGGCCCCCGTGTTGCCGGTGACGAGCGGCGGCATACCGGCCTGCAGGGCTTCCGCCTGCTCGCGGGTGAGGCGCTGACCGTCCGGCTTCGAGGGACTCACCGCGGGTTTGCCGGCGGCCGTCGAAGGCACGAGACCGACCGCGGTGCCCGCGCCCGCCGGTGGCGGTTCACTGACACCCAGCCTGTCCAAATAGCCGGTCAACAACCCTGCCGCGCAGTCGACAACCTGCCGAAGAGCGCTCGCGCCCGCTGCCACCCGCTCGAAGCCCGCCACCGCTTGCCGGACCTCGGGCTGCTCGGAACCCAGCCGCGTGAGTGCCTGCCGGGCTTCGTCGGCAAGATCAGCAGCTCGTTCCAGGCCGCCGGGAGGCAGCTCGCGCAAAGCCTTCCGGACGGCCGACGACAAGTCGCCGACTCCGGCCATGGTTGCTCCCGCGCACGTCATGGCTGCTCAACGAGCTGCCCACCGACGAACTTATGGCCGACAGGAGCGGGTCACAACTCGATGGCCGGGGTGCTCACCGTCCTCGAGCGGCCGAGTGTGCGGACCAGGACCTGCACCATTCCGTGCGGCACACCGCAGACCGCGAACCGGCCTTCGGGGTCGGACGTCGTGGTCAGCGGGCCGCCACTGGTGCGGACCTCGATCGGGTGCTCGGCCGGTGGGGTGAGCCAGCCGTCCAGGCGGATCGTGCCCGCCGGCTCGGGGCTGACGTTCACCATGATGGTCAGGCTTTCGCTGTCGAACGTGATCAGCCTGCCCTGCTCGGCGGCGCTGCGGGCGGCGACGAGTCCCTCCTGTTCCCGGATCCGCATCACTTCCAGGTCGATGTCCTCGAGCTGGATCGCGAACCGGATCTGGTCCACCAGCGTGGCGGGCATCGGGTCGGCGTCTTCCCACAGCTCGCGCACCCCGGCCAGCAGCCGGAGGTCGAGCTCGTCCAAGGGCTCGTTCGCGCCTGCTGGTTCGACGGTGGTCACAGCCAATCTCCTTCGCCGTTGGCGAGTAGCTGCTCACGCAGGCGCGCGAGACAGCGTCCCCTGGTCGGGCCGATACTCCCCCTCGGCATGCCCAGCCGGACGCCGACTTCGGCGTAGTCCGGCCGGTGCACGAACGCCACGATCCGCAGCAGGCTGCGGCAGCGTTCGGGCAGCTGGTCGACCGCGCGCCACAACCGCGCGCGCTGGTCGTCGCGCAGCACCCCCTCCTCGGGTGCCGGTGATGCTTCGGCGAGCCGCTCCGGCAGTTCCGGCAACGGCCGTTCAAGCCGGCGTTTTTCCCCCGTACGCCAGGCTTCCCGCTTCGTGACGGTGATCAGCCAGCCGGTGAGCGCCACCGGCGAGCGGATCTCCGCGAACGAGCCGAGCAGGCGCAGCCACGCCGTCTGCACGACGTCCGACGCCTGATCGACGTCCAGGCCCTGATCACGCGCCACCTGCCAGAGCAGCGGCGTGAGCAGGACGACGAGTTCGTCCAGCGCCGCGCGGTCCCCGTCCCGCGCGGCGTCGAACAGCGTGGCGACCCGTTCGTGGTCCGTCTTGGCCACGGTCACAGTGCGCCCAGCGCGGTCCAAGCCCGCTTGACGACGGTGTCGCGCTCGACCGTGGCGAGGTCGGCGCCCGCGGTCTTGAGCAGCGCCTTGCCGATCTCCGCGGCGGCGAGCGGCGCGGCGAACGACGTGCCGTCCCAGACCGCGAAGCCGGCGCTGTAGTCGTCCGGGTCGAACGAGTTGCGGCCCTGGTCCGGCACTTCGTGGTCGGCCGACGCGGTGCCGCGGACGTCGTCCGGGTAGGTGCTGACGACGCCCGCGCCGGTCGCCCAGCAGCGGACCCACGGGCCCTCATTGGAGAACAGCGCCTTGCTGGCGGTGCGGTCGGGGTTGAGCGCGCCGACGCTGATCACCGGCGGGCCGCCGTTCGGGCCGGGCGGCTGGTCGGCGAAGGCCGCCGGGTAGAAGCGGCGGGTGGTGGCGTCGTTGCCCGCCGCGGCGACGACGAGCACGCCGAGGTCGGTCAGCTCGGTGATCGCCGCGGCGAACTGGCCGGTGTAGGCGACGTCGACCGGGTTCTCCTCGTAGTAGCCCAGCGACAGCGAGACGATGTCGACCATGTCCTCGGGCCGGTTGTCCGCCTGCGCGTTCCGCACGCGGTCGGCCAGCAGGTGCAGCGCGAGCAGCACGTCGCCTTCGTACGCGACGCCGTCGCTGTGCACGACGCGGATCGCGAGGGTGTCGGCTTCGGGGCAGGCCTGCCGGATGATGCCGGCGATGAACAGGCCGTGGCCGGTGTCGGTGTCGACGTCGCCGATCAGCGGCTGGCCGGTCGTCGGCGCGTCCCAGTAGTCGCTGAGCAGCTGGGTCGGCACGGTGACGCCGGAGTCGGTCTCCGCTTGCAGGATCGCCGCCTGGATGTCCGGCGCGACGCGCAGCCCGCTGTCGGCGGGCGGCGGGCCGCTGCGGTCGGCCAGCCCGAACCACGGGTGCGGGCCGATGCCGGTGTCGAGCACCGCGACGACCGGGCGCCGGTGCGCGGGCTCGGCGCTGCGGTGGGGCGGGGCCGCCGACAGCGTCACCGGGATCCGGTTGGCGCCGCGCGTCCGGCCGTACGAGCTGCCGGCGCCGAACCCGCTGGTCTCCCACGGGGTTCCGCCGAGGCCGCTGGTCTCCCACGGCACCCCGCCGAACACCGGCGTCGAGAACACCAGGTGCTCCACGGAAATCTTCGCAACGATCTCGGGGTCGATCTCCGGGTTCTCCCCTGCCGACGCGCCCCGCAGCAGCTGCACGGCCTTCCAGCAGTCGACGACGACCGGGTCGGAGTCCTCGCGCACGTGCAGCAGCGCCCGCACGGGCAGGTCTTCGAGCTGCCGGGCCCGGACGCTCGCCTTGGTGTCGCCGCCGCGGTCGGCCGGCTCGGCGTAGATGCCGATGCGGGCGAGCACGCCGTTGACCGCGTCGAGGGTCCCCTGGTCGTGCAGGTACCGGTTCGGCATGAGGAACACCCCCGGCCGGTACACGGTCGTGCGCGGCACCGGCCGGCCCGGCACCGCCGTCGACGTCGCCGGGTCGAGCACCCGCGCGCCGTGCCGGTCGAGCAGCTGCCTCGGCGGTGCCGGAAGCTCGTTGAGCGTGCCGGGATCCTCCTTCGGCGCCCTGGAGCCCTCGTCCCTCACGAACCTGACCACCATCGGGTCCACCCTCTCGTTCGCCCCCGCCATTGATCACGTGTGGTTACTCGGGAAAGACCGGGCAGCCGCACCCGGGATACGGCACGGACGTCACGAATGCGTAACTACGACGGCAAACGGGTGACGACGTATCTGGCGTCGCCGACTCACCCACTTGGACCTCGGAAGTCACCGGTGGCGCACCCGCGCCGCCCGGCATTCGGGGAGATCGCCATGGCTCTGCTCCGGTCGAGCGTCCAGGACGCGGCCCAGCCCGCACGGGTCCGCGGGCTGGGCGGCGCCTTCACACCGGAACCCGCGACCGGGGGCGGGAGTTTCGCCGTCCCGCTCGACCTGCCGGCCGGCCCGGGCGGCATCGCGCCGGCGCTGGCCCTGCGGTACGTCACCGGCGCGCCGAACGGCCCGTTCGGCGCGGGGTTCGCCGTGCCGCTGCCGAACGTCCGGCTGGACGACGGCCGCGCGCGGAGCCGGACCAGCGGCCGGCTGGCCCGCCGCGGCGAGGGTTTCGTGCTCACCGCGCGGTCGGGCACCCGGCACTTCCTCGGCACCTCCGACGGCGGCCGGTCCGGCACCCACGCCTGGCACCTCGAGCGGACCGAAGACGCCCTGGGCAACACCACGGCCTTCGGCTGGGCGCACCACAGCGGGCAGGCGTACCTCGCGCGCATCTCCTACGGACCGTACGAAGTGGACTTCGCGTACGAGCCGCGGCCGGACGTCCTGCACGCCGACCGCGTGACGACGGCGTTGCGCTGCTCCCGGATCGAGCTGCGGGTGCCGGCCGCCGCGCGCCCGCTCGTCCGCCGCTGGACCCTCGGTTACGACGTCGACGACGGCGCTTCCGTGCTGACGTCCGTCGCGCTGACCGGCTTCGACGCGCGCGGCGCCGAAGCGGCCGCGCCGCTGCTGCGGCTCGCCTACGCCCGTGCGGATCCACCGGCCGCGCCACGGGTCCCGGTCCCGGCCCGGGCCCGCGCGAGCAGCGGCTCCGGCGTGCTGCTCCTCGACGCCGAGGACGAACCGATGCCGTGGTACGCCCTCGAACCCGGCGACCTCGCGGGTGCCGGGCGGCTGAGCGAGATCGACAACGGCATCGGCCTGCGCACCGCGATCGAGTACACGACGGTCGAGGCGGTCCCGGTGGTCTGGCGCGTCACGCACCGCGAGTCGGCGACCGGGCACGCGGGCGCGACCGAGTTCGAGTACCACGAACGGCGGTCCGGCGACGCCTTCACGGGCTTCGGCCGGGTCGTCCAGGACGACCTCGGCGACGAGCACGCGCCGACCCTGCGGACCGTGCGCTGGTTCGGCGACGACGGGCTCCTGCGGCAGGAGGAGACCTACGGCCTCGACGACTCGCCCGACGCCGTCCGGCCGTACCGCCGGATCGAGCACAGTGGACGTCCACAGTGGACGAAATCGGTGACGACGGTGTTCGAGCGCCAGGAGAAACCGGTCTCGGTCACCACGACGGAGTCGGACCTGGACGCCGCCGGGAACCCGGTCCGGGTGGTGGAGACGACCGAGCGGCCCGGCCAGGAGCCCGCGGTGCGCGAGACGCGCACGACGTACGCGACCGATCCCGACCACCGCTTCGCCGCGCTGCCCGCCCGGGTCCGCGAGCTGGACGGCGCCGGGAAGGTGTTGTCGGACAAGCTGTTCCGCTACGACGAGTGTCCCGACGGGAGCGCCGGCTCGCAGGGGCAGCTCACCGCGCGGGAGGAGCTGGTGCTCCCCGACGCGCTCGTCGCCGACGTCTACGGCCCGATCCCGCCGGACCTCGGCCGGCACGGCTACCACCGCCGCGACGGCGAGGCCGGCTGGTGGACCACGACGTTCCACCGGCGGGTCGGCAACGTCACCGGGCTGCGCACCACGACCACCGGACCACGCGGCGACAGCCACGAGGTGCGGTACTCGGCGGACCGCTGCTTCCCCGAGGTGGCCACGGACCCGGTCGGGAACATCACGGCGACGCGCTACGACGTCCGGACGGCGCGGGTCTGCGAGGTGATCGACCCGGCGGGCGCGGTGACCACCGTGACGCACGATCCCCTGGGGCGCCCGGAAACCGTCGTGCGGCCGGGCGATTCGGCGGACCTGCCGACGCTGCGCCACCGCTACGACCACCACCACGGGCCGGTGCGGGTCACCACCGAGCAGCGCGCGGTGTCCGGCGAGGCGGAGGTGCTCGTGACGGCGGAGGTGCGCGACGGCGCCGGGCGGCTGCTGCAGCGGCGGCACGCCGAGCTCCTCGGCGACGTCGTCGACGAGCACCACGAGTACTGCGCGCGGGGCCTGGTGTGCCGGACGTCGCGGGCGTTCCGGATCGGCGGCCGGCGCGCGCCGGCGACCGAGTACCGCTACGACGCGCTGGCCCGCCCGGTGCGGGTGACGGCCCCGGACGGCTCGGTCCGGACGTTCGAGCCCGCGTCGTCGGCTCCCGAAGCCGTCGAACCGGTCCGCGACCTGCTCGGCCGGGTGCTGCGCGACACCGGCGGCGTCGTCCACGTGCGGGACGCGGCCGGGAACTCGGTCCAGGCGCGGACCACCGGCGGGCGCACGGTGTACCGCGTCCACGACGTGGCGGGCCGGGTGGCCGCGGTGCGGGTCGACGACCCGGCCGGGCCGCCGGTCACCACGTTCACCTACCACGACGGCGGGCTCCCGGTGCCGCTCGAAGCGGGCCCGCACAGCTGCGGGCGGCTGGTGCGCGTGACCGACGAATCGGGCGTCACGCTGCTCGGTTACGACGCGCTCGGGCACGCCGTCACGAAGCGGTGGCGGCCGGCGCACGTGGCCGTCGAGTACCGGCTCGACATCGTCCGCCGCGCCGACGGGCGGCTGTCGCAGGTGACCTACCCCGACGCCGGGGACGGCCGGCTGACCGTGCTGTACCAGTACGACGACGTGAGCAGGCTGGTGAGCGTGCCGGGATTTGTCGACACCGTGCAGTACGACGTGCGCGGCCGGCGCACCGCGGTCCACTACGCGAACGGCGTCAGCGAGCACTTCGGCAACGGCCTGCACGTGGTCCGCGGCCCGGGCGGCCTGCTGCGCGAGATCCCGCCGCCGGCGCCGGTCGAAGGCCTGGACCAGCCCGCCGGCATCGAGATCCGCGACGCGTTCGGCCGGCTGCGCGGGGTGCACGGCGACGACGGCGTCAACGAGCTGTACGGCTACGACCACGCCGGCCGGCAGGTCCGCACGCTGGTGACCCACGGCACCGACATCCACGAGACGCTGACCCCGGACGAGCTCTACGCGATCGAGGACGGCGAGCTGGTGGTCGTGGTCGCCGGGGCGGTGCGGCGGCACGCCGACGGGGCCCGGCGGTACCTGCACTTCGACGACCGGGACCGGGTCGCGCTGGTCACGGACGAGAAGGGCGCGGTGGTCGACCTCGCGTGGTGACCGCCGCGGTCACTTGCGGTGCTTGCCCCCTTGCCGCTCACCGCCGGAGTTCTCGGTGCCCGTGGTGGTGTTCGCGTCACCGCTGTCTTTTTTCTCGTGCTTCCCCATGTCGACCCCTCCCCTTGCGCCGATACACCCTATGGTAGCACCACGTAGTGGATCAACTCCACAGAGTGCGCGCTCAGTCGAGCACCGCCAGGTCCAGCCGGTCGAGCCGGGCCGGGTCGGCGAGGATGTCGATCGCCACGATACGGCCACCCGCGACCGTGAAGCCGAGCACCGAGAACGGGCGGCCCTCGCGGGTCGCCACCACGCCGGCCGCGCCGTTGACCAGGGCGCGCCGGACCGTACCGCCGCCCGCGCCGAGGCGGGAGAACGTCAGGGCCTGGTCGGCGACCGCCGCCGCGCCGGTGACCTCGATCGAGCCACCCCGCTCCGCGCCGCGGTCCGCGCGCAGGACGACGTCCGGGGCGAGCACCGAGACGAGCGCTTCGAAGTCGCCACCGCGGGCGGCGGCGAGGAACGCGTCGACGACCGCGCGCTGCCGGGCGACGTCCGGGTCCGGCGCGACCGGCGCGCCCTGCACCCGCCGGCGTGCGCGGCTCGCGAGCTGGCGGGTCGCCGCCTCGGAGCGGCCGACGATCGGCGCGATCTCCTCGAACGGCATGGCGAACATGTCGCGCAGCACGAACGCCAGCCGCTCGCCCGGGGTGAGCGTGTCGAGCACGACCAGCAGCGCGAGGCCGACGGAATCGGCCAGCAGCACCGACTCCTCGGGGCCGTCGTCCTCGCGGGTGATGATCGGGTCCGGCACGAACTCCTCGCGCCGGGCCTTGCGCGAGCGCAGCATGTCGAGGCAGACGCGCCCGACGACGGTGGTGAGCCAGCCGGCCAGGTTCTCGACGTCTGACGTGTCACTCCGGCTGAGCCGCAGCCACGACTCCTGCACGGCGTCGTCGGCCTCGCTCAACGAGCCCAGCATCCGGTAGGCGACGGCCCGCAGGTGCTCGCGGTGCGTCTCGAAGCGGTGCGCCAGCCAGTCGGCGTCGTTCACGGTTCTCGTCCTTCGCTCAGGTGCCCTCACCACCTTGACGGATCCCGTGCGCGAGATGTGACAGCTCAGTGCGTGAGGTCCCGCAGCACCCGCGCCGGATCGACGTCCACCGCGCGGCACGTGCCGGGGTGCTCGCTCGGCGCGCTCCACGCGGCCGACACCCACAGGTCGGCGTAGTCGCCGCGGTCGACGGCCGGGAGCTGCCAGGTGAGCCGCGCGCCCTCCCGCTCCACGGTGTCCTCGGTGAGCGACCCGGCCCAGTACGGCGGCACGTGCTGCCCGGCCCGCGCGCACCCGCGCAGCACCTCGACGCCGGGGCCGCCGACGGTGACCACGGCGTCGGCGCTCTCGGCCGTGAAACCGGCATCGGCGGGACTCACGTCTGCTGCACCGATCAGCTCGGCCTGGACGGCGAACTCGCTCAGCGGTTCCCGCGCCAGCACGCGGAAGATGGTGGTCTGCCGGGTGACGGCGGGGTAGCCGTCGGGCAGGTGCGGCGCGCTCGGCCCGGACAGCACGTCGAGCCGCACGGACCGGTGCCGCCACCGGCACAGCCACGCGCCGGAGTCCAGGCCCCAGGTCAGCTCCGGCCGCGCCGGCACGTCCCACCCGCCGACACGCACGGCGAACCGCACGGCGCCGAGCGGCGTGTCGATGCCCAGCGCCCGCGGCCGTGTCGTCGACAGCACGTCGGTGTCCAGCATGAAGTCATCCTCACCCCGCCCCGGGATCCGCGAAAATGCGCAGCACGAACGTCACCCGTCCGTGGAAGATCGGCCGCGAAGAGTCCGCTGTGGACGAACCGGCCAAATCGTCCACAGCGGACTCGTCGGTGGGAAGATGCGTCAGAAGCCGCCGGTGCCGTTCGGGGTGCCCAGGCCGGTCGGGCCGTCGTAACCCGTGCCCGCAGTGCAGAGGTACGTGCCGCCGCAGCTGCCGTTCGACCCCGACGTGACGTCGTTCAGGCTGCCCGCGTGGGCGTACGGGTACGACCCCGACGTCACCGCGGTGCCCGCCAGCGCGTACACGCTCGCGATCACCGGCGACGACAGGCTCGTGCCGCCGACCTGGACCCAGCCGTCCGCGCCCTGGGCCAGGCCCAGCGCCAGCAGCAGGTCGCAGAACGACGAGCTGCCGCAGCTGTTGTACGTGTCGTAGACGCCGAGCCCGGTGGCCGGGTCCGCGACCGCGGAGACGTCGGCGACGGTCCGCTTGGCGCAGCCCGTGTCGTGCTGCCACGACGGCTTGGCCTCCAGCGCCGAACACCCGCTGCCGCTGCCGGACCACGTCGTCTCCGACCAGCCGCGCGTGGTGCCCGCGGCCTTCTTCAGCGTCGTGCCGCCGACCGCCGTGACGTACGGCGAGGACGCCGGCCAGCTCACGCCGTAACCGGAGTCGCCCGACGACGCCGTCACCGCGATGCCCGGGTGGTTCAGGTGCGCGTCGGCGGCGAGGATCGTCGAGTCCTCGGTGCCGCCGTAGCTGTTGGAGATGGCCACCACGCCGGGTGTCGCCGCGGCCGTGTCGACCGCCGTCATCAGCGGGTCGGTGTCCGCGGAACTGGCTTCCACCAACAGGATGTGGCAGTCCGGGCAGGTCGCGGACACGGCGTCGAGGTCGAGGCTGATCTCTTCAGCCCAGCCGTAGTCGCCCGCCGGCAACGGGCTCGTGGCGCCGTTCTGGTTGACCTTCTTGAAACAGCCATTGGCGGACGTGCACGGCGGAAGTCCGCGCGCCGCACGGAACTTCGCGAGATCGGCCTCCGCGGTCGGCGCGTCCATGGCGTCCACAATGGCCACTGTGCGGCCGTTCGCGTGCAGCCCGCCGAGGTTGTACGCGGCCTGGATCTCGGCCGGGCCGTAGCCGACCGGCGTCGACGTCAGCAGCGGGCCGGCGCCCTTCGGCGACCGGATGGCCTTGCCCAGGCAGTGCATCTTTCCGGATGTGGCGCAGCCGAAGCTGATCACGCCGCCGCTCGGCAACGGCGCGGCCTCAGCAGCGACCGCGGGGACGGCGGCGACCACGGGCGCCGCGACGAGGACGAAGGCCACGAGGGCTCGGACGAGGGTTCTGCCACGCGATGATTCAGCCATACCTACTCCTCGGTAGGGGACCACGGTGTGGCACCGGATCGTCGCATGTCACACGATCGGGGTCACCCGACCGACGGAGGTTTCTCGGTTCAGTCATTCGCCCACTACTGTGCAAATCGGGTCATCAATCACAGAACGCCTCACCCACCTGGATGATTGGTCCAGACAACTGTTATCGATTCGTGATCGAAGCACCGCTGAGCGGGAGCTACTTTGTTGTGACTCGCAACAAATGCTCGTGGATCCCCAACGGCGGAGGTGTCACGGCGTGGCCCGGACTTTGGAAAAGATTCGACGACGCCGGCGTGGCGCCGTCGCGACGCTCGCCCTCACGGCGTCGACCCTGTTGCTCGGCGCCGGGTTGAACGCCCCGGCCGCACTGGCCGCGGACGACTACACGCAGAGCGTCACGCAGCTCAGCTCGACGCAGCTGCAGCTCAACTTCACCCCGACGACCCCCGCGGTGTACGTGGACGTCCACTACACCGGCGTGCCGGGCGCCGGGCAGCAGAACGTCCGGATGACGAACGCCTCCGGCACGTGGCACTCCACCGTCAACGGTCTGAGCAGCGGAAACACGCTCGACTACTGGTTCACCTACGAGAAGAGCGGGCCGCAGTACGACACCCCGCACTTCACCTTCACCGTGGGTGGCGGCGGCACGACGACCGTCGCGGCGCCGACGTTCAGCCCGCCCGGCGGGACGTACTCGGCGGGCCAGACGGTGACGATCAGCAGCGCCACCTCCGGCGCGACCATCCGGTACACAGTGGACGGTTCGACGCCCACCGCGTCGTCGCCGCAGTACACGGCGCCGATCAGCGTCCCGGGCTCGCGGACGGTCAACGCGATCGCGCTCAAGTCCGGTTCGACGACGTCGGCGGTGTCGAGCGCGACCTACACGATCGGCACCCAGGCGGGCTGCCCGACGCAGTCGGACACCCCGAACTTCGGGTCCAACGTGCGGATCTTCGACCCGAGCATGTCCGCGGCGACGATCCAGGCGCAGCTGGACACCGACTTCAACAACCAGAAGGACACGCTCACCGCGCAGTTCGCGGACCGGCGCGTCGCCCACCTGTTCAAGCCCGGCACGTACAACAACGTGCACGACAACGTGGGCTTCTACACCTCGGTGGCCGGCCTCGGCCAGAACCCCGGCGACGTCCTGATCAACGGTGACGTCACCGTGGACGCGTTCAACGCCTCCGACAACGGCGTGGCGCTGCAGAACTTCTGGCGCTCGGCCGAGAACATGGCGGTCAACCCCTCCGGTGGCCAGGAACGCTGGGCCGTCGCGCAGGCCGCGCCGTTCCGCAGGATGGACGTCCGCGGCGGGCTGCAGCTGTACCCGGCGAGCTACGGCTACGCGAGCGGCGGCTACATCGCCGACACGAAGGTGGCCGGCCAGGCCGCGTCGATCTCGCAGCAGCAGTGGTACACCCGCGACTCGCAGCTCGGCAGCTGGAACGGCGGCGTCTGGAACATGGTCTTCTCCGGCACCAGCGGTGCGCCGGCGACGACGTTCCCGAACCCGCCGGAGACGACGCTGGCGACCACCCCGGTCTCCCGCGACGTGCCGTACCTCTACGTCGACGGCACCGGCAAGTACCGCGTGTTCCTGCCTTCGCTGCGCACCAACGCGTCCGGCCCGAGCTGGGCGAACGGCAGCACCCCGGGCACGTCGGCGCCGATGAGCCAGTTCTACGTCGTCAAGGCCGGCGACACGGCCTCGTCGATCAACAACGCGCTCGCGGCGGGCTGCAACCTGTTCTTCACGCCGGGCGTCTACCACCTCAACCAGACGCTCAACGTGACCAAGGCCGGCACGACGATCCTCGGCATCGGCTACCCGACGCTGGTGCCGGACAACGGCGTCAACGCGATGCAGGTGTCCGATGTGGACGGCGTGCGGCTCAAGGGCCTGCTGTTCGACGCCGGCACGACGAACTCGCAGGCGCTGCTCACGGTCGGCCAGTCCGGCTCGACGGCGTCCCACGCGGCGAACCCGACGACGGTCCAGGACGTGTTCTTCCGGATCGGCGGCGCGATCGCCGGCAAGGCGACCAACAGCCTGATCGTCAACAGCGCCAACACGATCATCGACCACATCTGGGCCTGGCGCGCCGACCACGGCAACGCGGGCACGGTCGGCTGGAACACGAACACGGCCGAGACGGGCTTGGTGGTCAACGGCGCGAACGTGCTGGCGACCGGCCTGTTCGTCGAGCACTACCAGAAGTACCAGGTGATCTGGAACGGCCAAGGCGGGAAGACGATCTTCTTCCAGAACGAGATGCCCTACGACGTGCCGAACCAGGCGTCGTGGAACGCGCCATCGGGTGTGGCGGGGTACGCCGCGTACAAGGTCGCGGCGGGGGTGACGTCCCATGAGGCCTGGGGTCTCGGGAGTTACTGCTTCTTCGACACGAACCCGGCGGTGTCCAGCTACCACGCGTTCGAGGTGCCGAACAACAGCGGCGTGAAGTTCCACAGCCTGCTGACGGTGTCGCTCAACTACCGCGGCACGATCACGCACGTCATCAACGACACGGGCGGTGTCACGCCTACGGGCACGGTGCCGGTCAACGTGGTGAGCTACCCGTAAACCGGGTAACGCAATGAAGGCCGCCTCACCGGACCCGACCCCGGTGGGGCGGCCTTCGTCGTCAGCGCCTGGGGTGGAGCGTGTCGTACTCGTGGGCCGCTTCGCGCTGGGTGCGCGTGGGGAGTGAGTGCTCGTCGTCTTCGGCGTCCAGGTCGTTGAGGCCCAGCTGGACGGCCTGGCGGATCTGCTCGCGGTTGTCGCGGACGACCGTGGAGAAGAAGTCGTCGATCCGCGGGTCGAGCAGGACCTCCAGCAGCACGCGGAAGGACGTGTCGACGACCGTGCGGACGATCTCGTCGTGGAACGGCAGCCGCTTGAGCTTGCCCAGCTGCGGGTCGGCGGCGATCTTCTCGGCGATGATCGTGCGCAGCTCGTCCTTGTTGGCGCCGAGCGACTTCGCGAGGTTCTCGGGGTAGTTGCCCGTCTCGAGGACCTTGACGACCTCGTCGAGCACGGCGATGGTCACCGGCTTCTTGATGGCCTTGACGATCGGCTCGGACAGTTTGTCGACAAGCCGATAAGTGAACTGCTCGCCGACGGCCCGGTCCGCGGCCCGCCCGATCCGGATCAGCAGCAGCACGACGCCGATGAACTTGTGCCCGGCGATGAACGGGTGCGCGACGGGGATCATGGCGAACAGCTCGTACCAGTTGCGCACCAGGAACTTCTTGGCCCACTTGCGTTTGCGCCACCGCCACAGGAACTCGCCGAGGAAGATCGCGCAGATCCCGCAGTCGATGTAGAAGAGCACCAGGCCGACGTCGCGCGCGGGCGGGCTGAGGAGCGTGAACCCCAGCAACCCGACCGAACCGGCGGCCAGGATGAGCATGATCCAGTCGTCGGCGCGCACGTTCCCGGGCAGAATCCCGCTGTTGAGCTCCGGCTCGCGGGCTTCGCGAAGGGTGGCCATGCCCGATGATGGCACGGACGGCGCTCCCGAGCCGGTCAGCAGCGCCGCCGGTGGTAGCTCCACGTCACCGCGGCCAGCAGCGGCGCCCACAGCAGTACCGGCAGGTAACACGCCACGAGCAGGACGTGCCCGGCCGGGTGGGAGAACGCGACGAGCCCGAAGTCCGGGAAGTCCCGGAAGGCGAAGCCCCAGATCACCGCGAGCGCGACGGCCCCGGCCGCCGCCGGCCCGATCGCGGCCCACGGCGCCACCCGCCGCCCACCCAGCAGCGGCACCCACCGCGGCACCCGCTCACCCCACGGCCGCACGAGCCCGAGGGTCAGCAGCGCGAGCGCCTCGGAAACCACACTGAGCCCGACGATGTAGACCGCGTCCCCGCCGACATCGGCGTCCCCGGCCCGAAGCCCGAGCGGCACCCCGGCGACCAAGGCGATCCGCCACAACCCGGACGGCAGGGTCACCAAAGGCACCAGATGCGCAGCGACCACGGCCCAGCGAGGAGGCGTTGTTGTCATGAGCCCGATCCTCGACGCGCGGCCGGCAAGAGGACTCCCCCTCAGGGTTGACCCGGCCGGGACCCGCGAGGGAAACCCGTCAAAAACAGGACACTTGCCGAGGAATCGGCGCCGTCGGGTAGCGAAACCGGAGCCGATACCGATCAACCGACAGGAAACTTCGATCCAGTCGTGAGGAAGTCGCCATGACGACGCACTGAGCCCCCGAGCCGATACGGCCGCCCGGACCCTGTGGCCGTCCACCTCGGAAGTCTTTGCCGGGCAACGGGAAACACCTTGTCGCCGCGGACGTCGCACGCGCACCATCAATGTAGTCACCCGATTTCGCACTCACGTCGAAATCGTCGAAATCCGGCTGGTCCGGGAAATTCGAGGAGTCTGCCATGATGGTCGTCTGTTCTTTCGCGTCGCTGGTACGGGCCGCCGTGCTGCTGGTCGCCCTCGCCCTCGTGGCCGGGCTGGCCCTCGCGGGGCCCGCCGCGCCGGCCACCACACCGCACCCGAGCCCGGTGAGCAGCTCGGCCACCACGTCCGTGCCGGTCGAGCAGTGACCGCACTAGGGCTCGTCCGGCAGGGCCGCCAGCCAGAGGGTCAAGCAGCGCTCCACCGCCAGCAGTTCCGTCACCGTGCAGTTCGACACCACCGCCTCCGGCAGGCGGGACAGCGCCGCCCTCGCTGTTGCCACCCTGGCCGCGCCCGCGGGCGTGCACTCCACCAGGATGCGGCGGCGGTCCAGCCGATCCTTTCGGCGGTGGAGGTGGCCCGCTCGTTCCAGGCGGTCCAGCATTCCCGTCACCGCGCCCGTCGAGAGGTGCGTCTCCAGGGCGATGCGCCCCGCGGTCACCGGGCCGTCGGCGCCGCGGAGCGTTTCCAGGCACTGGTACTCCCGGAACGTCAAGCCCAAGCCGCGGGTCACCGCGTCGAAACGCTCGCGCAGCGCCGTTCCCAAGCGGCCGCCCAGGTCCGCGATGCGGCCCGGGTCCGGTGCCGTCGTGCGCATCGCCGCCTCACTTCCGGAGCAACGCTGTGCTGTGCTGCCCGGCCCGGAACACCGGGTCGGCCAGTACCTCCTGCAGCAGGTCGCTCGTCGTGCTGATGCCCGGGCCCGCGATGCGGAACTCGGCGAGCGCGCGCCGCATGCGGGCGATCGCCTGGTCGCGGTCCGGGGCCCAGACGATCACCTTGGCCAGCAACGAGTCGTAGTACGGCGGGACGTGCCAGCCCGCGTACGCGTGCGTGTCCACCCGGACGAACTGGCCGCCCGGCGGGACGAACTCCGTCAGCAGGCCCGGGCACGGCGCGAAGTCGCGCCGCGGGTCCTCGGCGTTCACCCGGCACTCGATCGCGACGCCGTTGGGCCGCACCTCGTCCTGCGTCACCGACAGCGGCAGGCCCGCCGCGACGCGGATCTGCTCGCGGACCAGGTCGATCCCGGTGACCGCCTCCGTCACCGGGTGCTCCACCTGGATCCGGCAGTTCACCTCGATGAACGCCGCTTCGTCGCCGTCCACCAGGAACTCGAACGTGCCCGCGCCGGTGTAACCGACCGCCGCCGCGCCGCGGACGGCCGCCTGCGTGAGCCGCTCGCGCAAGGCCGGCGGGAGCAGCGGCGCCGGGCTCTCCTCGATCAGCTTCTGGTGCCGCCGCTGCACCGAGCAGTCGCGTTCGCCCAGGTGCAGCACCGTGCCGTGGTTGTCGGCCAGCACCTGGACCTCGATGTGCCGCGCGTTCTCCCAGTACCGCTCGAGGTAGACGCGGTCGTCGCCGAACACGCCGCGCGCGGTCGCCCGCGTCGTGCGGAACGTCGGGAGCAGCTCGTCCCACTCGCGGACCACCGCCATGCCGCGGCCACCGCCGCCCGCGGACGCCTTGATGATCACCGGCAGGCCGACGCGCTTGGTCGTCTCGACCAGCTCGGCCGGCGAGCCGATGGCCTCGGCCGACCCGGGGACCACCGGCAGGCCGGCCGCGGCCATCAGCTCGCGCGCGGTCGCCTTGTCGCCGAGGCGCGCCATGACGTCCGGGTGCGGGCCGATGAACACGATGCCGTTCTTGTCGCAGATCTCGGCGAAGTCCGGGTCCTCCGACAGGAACCCGTACCCGGGGTGGATCGCCTCCGCGCCGGTGCGCAGCGCGGCCTCGATGATCATCGCCGGGTACAGGTAGCTCTTGCGCGGCGCCCCGGGCCCGATCTGCACCGCCTCGTCGGCCAGCCGGACGGCGGCCGAGTCGCGGTCGGCCGTCGAGTGCACGACGACCGTGCGGATCCCCATCTCGCGGCAGGTCCGCACGACGCGCAGCGCGATCTCGCCGCGGTTGGCGACGAGGATCTTGCGGAACGGCGGGTCGGTCTGCGACGTCTGGGCAGTCACGCGCGTCACCCTTCGGCTCGCGGCCGGAGCAGCAGCAGCGGCTGGCCGTACTCGACGGACTCGGCGTCACCCGCGACGATCTCGGCGACGACGCCGGCCTCCTCGGCGAGGATCGGGTTCATCAGCTTCATCGCCTCGACGATGCCCACCTGCGTGCCGACCTCGATCTCGTCACCGACCTCGACGAACGGCCGCGCACCCGGCTCGGGGCACCGGTAGAAGGTGCCGACCACCGGGGCCGCCACCGCCACCAGGTCCTCGGCCGGGTCGGTCACCTCGGGCCGGGCCACGACGGCGACGCCGTCGGTGACGCGCACCCCCACTGGCCACTCGACCTCGATGCTGGCGCAGCCGAACCGCACCACGGCCCGGCTCGGCGGCTCCGGCGCCGCGCGGACGGCGTCGGCGAGGCTGCGGCCGAGGATCGCCATGGCGTCCTCCGCGTCGAGCCCGCCGAACGTCGAGGCCGGCAGCACCGAGTCCTCGTCGGTCGTGATCTCGGGATAGGTCCTGGTCATCACTCAGCTCCGTTCCCGCGCCGCTTCAAGGGTCCCGAACCGGCGGAACTTGGCCCGCCGGGCCGCGGCCAGGCCGGCGCCGTCCCGGCCGCGCAGCTCCCGCAACGCGCACACGACGGCGTCGCGCACGAGCAGTCCCGCGCGCGCCGGGTCGCGGTGCGCCCCACCGGGTGGCTCGGGCACCACCCCGTCGATGACACCCAGTTCCAGCAACGACCTGGCGTCCACCCGCAACGCCTCCGCGGCGACGCCGGCCGCCGCCGGATCGCGCCACAGGATCGCGGCGCAGCCTTCGGGGCTGATCACCGAGTAGGTCGCGTTTTCGCACAGCAGCACCTGATCGCCGACGGCCAGCGCGAGCGCGCCACCGCTGCCGCCCTCCCCGGTGACGACGCTGACCACCGGCACCCGCAGCCCGCCGAGCACCCGCAGGCACTCCGCGATCGCGCCGGCCTGCCCGGCGCGTTCGGCGTCGAGGCCGGGGTGCGCGCCCGGGGTGTCGATCAGGGTCACCACCGGCACGCCGAGCTTGCCCGCCAGCCGCATCAGCCGGGCGGCCTTGCGGTAACCCGCGGGCGAGGGCATGCCGAAGTTGCGGCGCACCAGTTCGTCGGTCGCGTGGCCCTTCTGGTGGCCGATCAGCATCACCGGCAGCCCGTCGATGGCGGCGAGGCCGCCGACGATGGCCGGGCAGTCCTCGCCCGCGCGGTCGCCGTGCAGCTCGACGAACCCGTCGAGCCAGGAGACGGCGTGGTCGAGGGTGGTCGGCCGGTCGGGGTGCCGGGCGAGCTCGACGGTCTGCCGGATGTCGCGGCGCTCCAGCGCGACGACGTCCCGGATCACCGGGTCGGTGTCGCTCTCGCCCCAGTCCGGGTCGACCGGCCGGGTCGCGGTGAACAGCGCCGCCAGCACGAACGGCAGCTCGGCGCGGGCGCGGACGTCGTCCACGAGCCCGTGCTCCAGCAGGAACTCCGAGGACTGGAAGCCTTCCGGCAGCCGCTGCCGGATCGTCTGCTCGATGACGCGCGGGCCGGCGAACCCCATGCGGGCGCCCGGTTCCGCGACGATCACGTCGGCGAGCGTCGCGAACGACGCGGCGACCCCGCCGAACGTCGGGTCGGTGACGAGCGTGACGGTCAGCAGCCCGGCCTCGTCCAGCGCGGCCATCGCGTTGCTGGTCTTGGCCATCTGCACCAGCGAGAGCACGCCTTCCTGCATCCGGGCGCCGCCCGACGCGGTGACGACCAGCAGCGGGACGCGGTCGGCGAGCGCCGTCTCGGCGGCCGTCGTGATCGCCTCGCCCGCGGCCGTGCCGAGGCTGCCGCCCAGGAACCCGAAGTCCATCACCGCGACGACCACGGGCGCGCCCCGGATGGCCCCGCGGGCGACGAGCACCGCGTCCGACGTCCCGCTGTTCTCCCGCGCCTTGGCCAGCCGGCGCTCGTAGGGCTGCAGGTCGGTGAATTCCAGCGGGTCGTGCACGGTCGCGGCGGGCTCGACCAGCTCGGCCGACCCGGGGTCGAGCAGCAGGTCGAGCCGTTCGGCCGCGGTCAGCCGGAAGTACCGGCCGCACTCGTAGCAGACCTTGGCGCCGCGCTCGAGGCGCTTGCGGTAGAGCAGCGAGCGGCAGTCCGGACAGGACAGCCACTCCTCCTCCACCGGCCCGGCCGTGTCCGGCGGGCGGTTCGTCACCGAAGTCGTCATGACGCACCGTCTCCCTCTTGCGTCTCAGAATGGTGTTCCTCGGTTTGAAAGCCGGAGTCAGGGGCCGGGCTGAACGGCGGCTGCCCGGCCAGCGCGCCGCCGCACTCGATCAGCACGCCGAGCACGGCCCGGCCCGCCGTCCGCCACCGCGGTTCCGCCGTGAACTCGGGGTTCACGGCGCGTCCGGTCCCGAGCGGGTCGCGGCGACCCGGTAGACGGCGAACGGCCGCGCCAGCGACAGATCGCGGTAGGGCCGCAGCGGCGCCGTCTGGTCCTTGTGCCCGGCGCCCTGCTCCCAGGCGTCGAACGCGGCCAGGTCGGCCCAGGAGCTGACCACCACGAAGCCGTTCCCGGCGTGGACCGAGCGCAGCAGCTCGTTGCCCAGCAGGCCGGGCGTGCCCGCCAGCCGGTCGCCGGCCTCGTGGTAGGCCGCTTCGATGCCGGCGGCGTCGTCGGTCACGTGGTAGAGCAGGACGCGCACGCCGCCGTCGGTCACCGGGCCACCGCCCAGTCCGCGTGCGCTCGGCCGGCTTCGGCACTGCCGGCCAGGTGGGCGACGACGTGCATGGTCGTCATCGAGCCGCCCGAGCGGAACGGGTGCAGCTTCTGCCGGTGCTCCAGGTGCCGCTCGCTGGTCTCGAACTCGCGGAAGCGCGGCTCGTCGACCCAGTCGCTGACGATGTAGTAGACGCCGTCCTCGTCCGACCGCGACAGCCACTGCCCGAGGTTCGCCGGGTGCGACGTCACCGAGTCGCCGATCTCCGCCCAGACGCGCTCGAACTCGCCGCCGAGGCCGGGCTTGATCTCCATCCGCAGCATGACGCGGAACGCGGCGGCCATCAGGCGATCCCGCCGTCGACCGAGACGACCGAGCCGGTGACGTACCGCGCGTAGTCACTGCTGAGCCAGGACACCGCGCCGGCGACCTCGTCGGGCGTGCCGAGGCGGCCGAGCGCCGTCTTGTCGCTGTAGCGCTGGATCATCAGCGCGCGCTGCTCTTCCGGCATCGCGTCGATGGCCTCGGTGTGGATCATGCCGAGGGACAGGATGTTGAAGCGGATACCTCGTGAACCCAGTTCACGAGCAACCGACCTGTGGAGTCCGTGCAACGCCGCTTTGGTGGTGGTGTAGTGCGCCCGCAGCGGGATGCCGACCTCGATCGACTTCGAACTCATGCTCATCACCGAACTTCCCTCGTGCAGCAAGGGAAGCGCGCCCTGGATGACCAGGTGCACGGCCGTGACGTTGGTGTCGAGCGTCCGCTGCCAGTCCTCGAGCGACAGCTTTTCGTACGGCACGTGGTTGATGATCGCGGCGTTGTTGACGATGACGTCGAGCTGCCCGAAGCGCGTCCGGCACTCACCGAGCAGCTCGGTGATCTGCGCCGGGTCGGCCAGGTCGGCGCGCACGACGTGGTGGTTGCCGCCGATCTCCTTCAGCTCGCGCTCCAGCGAAAGGGCGGCTTCGCCCTCCTGCCGGTAGCACGTGACGACGTCGACGCCCTGGCGTGCCAGCGCGAGCACGACGCCGCGGCCGACCCCGCGCGTCCCGCCGGTCACGAGTGCCTTCTTGCCTGCCAAACCGAGATTCATCAGGTCCTCCGTGTTCTGGTGACGTGGGCGTCGCGGCTCACAGCGACAGGCCGAGCGCGAGGCAGTTGGCGAGCAGGGCGAGCACCGACAGCGCGGTGCGCGTCCGGTTCCACCGGCCCCACGCCGGCCGCGGGTCGCGGCCGGCGAAGTCGGCGGGCAGGTCGTCCGGGTCGAGGGCCCGCACCCACTTGTTGACCGGGACGTTCTTGAGCAGGGAGATGGTGATCGTGGCCAGCGCGAGCACGGTCGCGGCCAGGAACAGCGGCCGGGTGCCCGCCGCGTCCGCGACCAGCGCGAGCGTGACGTCGCCGAGCACGGTCACGATCAGGCAGACCGGCATGAACGGGTCGTAGCGCGTGGCGAAGAAGGCGTGCGCGTGCACGTACTCCTCCGCCGGCAGGCTCTGCAGCAGCGGCCAGCCCCCGAGCTGGGTTCCCATCAGGACCCCCGCGGCGAGGCCGTTGGCCAGGATCACGAGCGGGACGAGCACCTGCAGCACCGCACACCTCCTTCACTGCTCGCTTCAGACGACGGCCCGCGCCGCCGCCTCGACCTTGTCCTTGATCAGCCGCATCTGGATCGGCGTGTTGGTGTTGAGCCGGTCCTGCATCGCCTGGTCGCCGACCGGCGCCTGCGGCTTCATCTCGAAGTCCTGCACCCAGCGCATGCGGGTGCCTTCGGGGACCGCGAAGTACTCCCAGTAGATCCACATGTACTTGAACGGGCCGGTTTCGACGCGCTGCGAGCGCACGGTGTGCGTGGCCTCGTCCGGCGTCCGCGCGGACACCCAGCACCAGACCTTGCCGTTCTCGTCCGGGTGCAGCGCGAGGCGGAAGCGGATCGTGCCGTCCTTTTCGGACAGCACGGTCGCCTCGGAGTACTCGCTGAACAACGTCGTCCACGTCGGGATGTCGTTGGTCATCGCCCAGACGAGCTCGAGCGGCGCGTCGATGACGATCTCGTTGTCGGTGTGCCCGGCCATCTCAGACGGCCGCCTTCGAGAGCAGGTCGTTGACGAACGCGACGGCGTCGCCGGGCGTGGTCGTCTCCGAGACGGCGTCGTCCGGCAGGCTCACGCCGTAGCGGCGCTCGACCTGGCTGCGCAGCTCCAGCATGGCCAGGGAGTCGTAACCGAGGTCCGCGAACTCGACGCCGGCGATGTCGCCGTCCAGTTCGACGCCCTCGTCGACGCCGGCGCTGGTCGTCATGATCTCCTTGAGCTCCAGCAGGGTGAACTCGCTCATGGGTTTCTCCGTTCTTCGGTGCTACGGGCGGCGCAAGACGAGTGCGGCGGTGAAGCCGCCGTGACCGCGGGCCAGTACGAGCGCGGTGCGCAGGTCGGCGTCACGCGGCCGGGTCACCAGGTCGAGGTCGCAGCCCGGGGCGAGCCGCTCCGGGCCGACGGTGTGCGGGACGATCCCGGCCCGCATCGCGAGCAGCGCGGTCGCGACGTCGAGCGCGGCGCCGCCGCCGTAGAGCCGGCCGGTCAGCGTCTTCGGCGCGGTGACCGGTACCGACCCTGGTCCGAACGTCTCGACGAGGGCTCGAGCCTCGATCAGGTCGGCGGCCGGCACGCCGGACGCGTCGGCGAACACGACGTCCACTTCGGACGGTGTGACGCCGGCGTCGGCCAGGGCCCGCGCGATGGTGCGCCGGAGCACCGGCGGCCGGTCGGAGCCGGGCGGCGGGTCGAACCCGGCCGCGTACCCGGCGATGACACCGTACGCCTCGACGCCCCGTTCGCGGGCGCTTTCGGCGCTCTCCGCGATCAGGATCGCGCCACCCTCGCCGGGCAGGTGCCCGGACGCCTCGACGTCGAAGGGGAGGTACGCGCGGGCCGGGTCGTCCACTGTGGACAAGCCGCCGGCGGACAGCTGGGCCACGAGGCCGTACGGGCACAGCGACGCGTCGGTGCCGCCGCTGACGACGACCCGCGAGCCGCCGCGGATCAGCCGCCGCGCCTGACCGAGGACGTCGAGCCCGCCCGCCTGTTCGCAGGCCAGCACGCCGCACGGGCCGCGCATCCCGTGCCGGATCGAGATCTGGCCGGTGGTCGCGGCGTAGAACCAGGCGATGGACTGGTACGCGCCCACCCACGACGGCCCGTTCTGGTACAGCCGCTCCATCTCGTGCTGCCCGAACTCGGTGCCGCCGGACGAGCTCGAGGTGACGACGGCCATCTCGAACTCGGGCACGCCCGCCGGGTCGAGCGCGGCGTCGGCCAGCGCGTCGGCCGCGGCGGCGAGGCCGAGGTGCGTCCAGTGGTCGGTCTGCGGGATCAGCCGGCCGGGAATCCGCTCCCTCGCGGAGAACCCGGGCACCTGGCCGGCGTGCCGGACCGGGTAGCCGGAGGCGTCGAAGCGGTCGATGCGGGCGATGCCCGACTTGCCCGCCAGGACCGCCTCCCAGTGCGCCGTGGCGCCGATCCCGGTCGGCGCGACCACGCCGATCCCGGTGACGACCGTGCTCATCGATGCCCTCCACGCGAAAAGAATCCGAGACGGATAACGGCAAACGCTTTCCTGCTCACGCGATCCAGAATGCGGACCACCCCTACAACCCACCTAGGACGGGACTCGAAGCTTCGCGGTCTGCCGCAGCTTGTCGTGAGTGTTTAGGGCGGTTAGAACCGCCCTAAACACTCACGACAACTTGCACCGAGCGTCAGGCCGGAACCAATGCGACCGCGTTGACGACGACCGCGACCAGCGCCAACGCTGTCCGCAGCAGGTGGAAGCGGCGCCACAACGGACGCGGGTCGCGCCAGTCCGGCGGAATGCTTTCCGGGTCGAGAGATTTGACGACGCGGTTGATCGGCACGTTGCAGAAGTGCGAGACGATCGAAACCGCCAGCAAAAGCACCGCGGCGACCGCGAACAACCCGTTCCCGGAATCGGCCGTGAACACCAGGACGACGTCGATCACCGTCGAGGAAAGCACGATGATCGGCATCGTCGGGTCCCACCGCTCGCCGATCAGCTGGTGCGCGTAGACGTACCGGTCGGCGGGCATCGTGATCAGGGCGGGCAGCACGCTCAGCGCCACCGCGAACAGCACCCCGGCCACGACACCGCTGCCGGCCAGCACCGCGACGGACAGCAGCCACGTGATCATGGCCGGACAGCCGCCCGGGACAGCTCGACGACCGCGGCCGCGTCGTCGTCACCGCGGCCCGCGTCGAGCAGTTCCTCGAACCGCTCGGCCGCTTTCGACGTCAGCGGCAGCGCGGCGCCGTGCCGCTCCGCCTCGGCCGTCGCGAGCCGGAGGTCCTTGTGCATCAACGTCGTCCGGAACGCGGCCGGGCGGTAGGAGCGGCGCCGCATGAAGTCCGCGCGGAACGCCAGCACCGGCGAACGCCAGCCGCTGTTGTCGAACGCGTCCAGCAGCAGGTCGCGTTCCATTCCCATCGACTCGGCGAGCGCGACCGCCTCGGCCAGCCCGGCCGTCTGCACGCCGAGCAGCAGGTTGAACGCCAGCTTCAGCACACCCGCGCTGCCGGGCCCGCCGAGGTAGCGGACGTCCCGGCCGAGC
This sequence comes from Amycolatopsis sp. NBC_01286, assembly GCF_035982555.1. Classification (NCBI taxonomy): domain Bacteria; kingdom Bacillati; phylum Actinomycetota; class Actinomycetes; order Pseudonocardiales; family Pseudonocardiaceae; genus Amycolatopsis; species Amycolatopsis sp. NBC_01286. The sequence goes on along the minus strand of NZ_CP108428.1, from coordinate 3,097,953 downwards.
GCGGACAGCACGCCGGACACGTCGTCCGCCCACGCGCGTTCGCCGGCCACGAACACCCTCAGCTCACCGGTCGCGGCCATCTTCGGGTTCCCGATGACGCACGCCTCGACCCGCCGCACGCCGAGCGCGTCGAGCCGCTCGGTGATCTCCTCGGCGAAGGCGGGCGACACCGTCGAAGTGTCCACAATGGTCAGTCCGGGCCGCAGCTGGGTCGCGAGGCCGTCGAACACGACCTGCGTGACGGCGGCTTCGTCGGCCAGGCTGAGCAGCACGACGTCCACGTCCGCCGCGGCTTCCGCCGGGGACGCGGCGATCCGCGCCCCCGCCGCCGCGAGCGGGGCGGCCTTCGCCGCGGTCCGGTTGTAGGCGGTGACCTCGAACCCGGCGGCGAGCAGGGCCCGGGCCATGCCCCCGCCCATCATCCCGAGGCCGATCACGCCGATGCGTGCCAGAGTCATGGCTCAGCTCCCCGCCGGGTGGGTCGCCACGGACAGCTGGGAGACGCATCGCATGGTCGCGTTCCGGAAGTACTCGGCGAACCCGGCCGCGCTGTCGGTGTCACGCTGCTCGGCGAGGTACGGCGCGAGCTCGTGCTCGACCGTGTGCACCCCGCTCTGGGCCGCCATGTGCTTGCCGACGGCCGCGAAGTCGCCTTCGAAGTGGATGAACCGCACGACGATGTCGTCCTTGACGAACACGGCCGTGCCGAGCAGCCGGCCGGCCGCGTCGCCGTCGTCGCCGCGGAAGTCCGGGGTGTCGACCCGCTTGAACCGCGCGAAGACGTCGGCGATCTCGTCCTCGAACCCGGGCTTGACCCGGTAGGTGATGGCCGCGTAAGGCATTACACGTGTCCTTTCTGGACATCAGCGACATCGGCGACTTCGGCGACGAGCGCGTTGCCGAGTGTGCGGCGGGACAGCAGGAAGACGACGCCGATGAGGGCGGCCACCCCGCCGAGGGAGGCGTAGTAGACGGGCTCGCTCATGGCCGTGCTCAGCCGCACCAGCAAACTGCCGAGCCCGCCCCCCAGGGCGGCGAACAGCCACAGCATCCCGATGACGCGGCCGATGAACTCCGGCCCGAGCACGTCGGCGGCCGACGAGATCGCGACCGCCGCGATGATCACCTCACCGGCCGCGTGCAGCAGGTAGACCAGCGCGAGCCACAGCAGTGACACCTGCTGACCGTCTTCGGCGAGCGAGGAGCCGACGCACATCACGAGGAACCCGGTGCCCACCATCACCAGGCCGACGCCGAGCTTCACGCCGACGCCGTCGACCGCGGGCAGCACCTTGGCGACCACCGGGGCGAGCACCAGGATGAACGCCGGGGTCGCCGCCTGCAGCCAGCTGGCCGGGATGCCCAGGCCGAACACCGTGAGGTCGGTGTGGTCCCGCGCGAACAGCGTCAGCAGCGACGCCGAGTGCGCGATGATGATCCAGAACAACGTCGCCCCGAGGCACACCGCGAGGTAACCGCGCAGCCGGCGCCGTCGTCCCGCGGTGAGCGCCGGGTTCCGGTACAGCGTCACGTACCCCACGACCGGGAGCAGGATGCTGAGCACGCTCGCGATCATGATCGCGGTGGTCGCGGACAGCCGGCCGGTAACGGCCAGCAGCGCGACCAGCACCACGGCGAGCCCGAGCACCAGGCCCGCCCCGCGCAGGGCCCGGCGCCGCTCGACCGGCGTGGCCGGCCGGCGTGGGCGCATCCCGGTGCCGCCGAACTGCCCGGCCGAGAAGGCCAGCAGCACCGCCGTCACCAGGACGGCCGCCGAGGCGACCGAGAACCCGAGGTGCCAGCTGACCTTCTCGCCGAGGTAGCCGGTGATCAGCGGCGCGGCGAGCGCCGAGATCTGGACGCCGACGTACATCAGCGAGATGCCCGACTCGCGGCCGCGGCGGCCGTCGAACATCAGGTTGATCAGCGCCTGGTGGTTCGGCTTGAACAACCCGCCACCCGCGGCGAGCAGGATCAGGCCGGCCGTGGTGGCCCAGCCGGTCGGCGCGGCCAGCGCCAGGTAGCCGGCGCCGCTGAGCACACAGCCGCACAGCAGCCCGCGCCACTGCCCGAGCAGCCGGTCGCCGATCCAGCCGCCGGGCAGCGAGAGCAGGAACATCACGCTGATCCAGGCGCCGAACAACGCGGCCGCGTCGGCCGTGCGCAGCCCGAGGCCGCCGCGCTCCACCGGCGCGGCGGCGTACAGCACGAGGATCGCCTGCATGCCGTAGAACCCGAAGCGCTCCAACGTGTCCGTGACGAACAGCGTGGTGTACCACCGCGGCATCCGTCTCAACGAGACCGTGCCGTCGAGCGCGACCCGGTCGATCTCCGGCGCGCTCACGCCACGCCCTCGGGCGGCAGGCCGCTGGCGCGGGTGAGCACGTCGGCGAGCACGGTGTCCTGGTCGGCGACCTTGCCGGCCGAGCGCCACGCGACGAACGCGTCCGGCCGCACGAGCACCGCGCCGTCCGCCGAGACGCCGTACGCCTTGGCCCAGTCGCGGTCGACGGCGGTGATCTCGCCGCCGTCGATCACCTGGACCTCCAGCGGCAGCCCCGTCTGCTTGGCGACGCGCTCGGCGGCCTCGACCCAGCCGTTGGCGCGCGAGCCGGTGAGCAGCACGAACTTGTCCCAGAACAGGTCGATTGTGGACAGTCGCTGCCCGTTGCGCTCCAGCCAGACGTGCGGCGCGCGCGTGCCGGGCTCGCCGGCCAGCTCCAGGCCCGGGCTGAGCGTCGGGGCGTCCGCCTGACCGCCGGTGATCGCCTCGGAGTGGTAGCGGTACCCGAGGGTGATGATGACGTCGTCCACCAGGGACGCCCGGGTCTCTTCGTCGGCGTAACCGTGCCGGATCCGGTTGCGCACCATGGCCTGGCGGGCCATCGCCCCGCCGACGCCGCGGCGCTCGGCGTCGTAGCTGTCGAGCAGCGCGTCGCCGCCCGTGCCGGCCAGCACGGCGGCGATCTTCCACGCGAGGTTGTGCGCGTCGTGGATGCCGGTGTTGGCGCCGAACCCGCCGGCCGGCGGGTGCACGTGCGCCGCGTCGCCGGTGAGGAAGACGCGCTCGCGGCGGAACGTGTCGGCCACCAGCTGCGCACCCTGCCACGGCACCTTCGCGACGATCTCGACGTCCATGTCCGGCACCCCGGCGGCCGTGCGCACGATGTCGACGCAGCGCTCGTCCGGGTAGTCGGCCGGCGTCTCGCCCTTCTCCGGGTAGTACAGCGGCGCGGCCAGCCACGGGTCGGCGCCGTGCAGCCGCGACAGGCCCATCAGCGTGCCGGGCGCCGCGGTGGCGTAGCACAGGATGAACTTGCGGTCCTTGAGCACCGACGTCAGCTGCGGCGCGCGGAAGTACACGCTCAGCGCGTTGAACACGGTCCCGATGCCGCTGCGCTCGACGCCGAGCGCCTTGCGGATCCGGCTGTTCGCGCCGTCCGCGCCGACCAGGTAGTCGGCCCGGACCGTGGTCTCCTCGCCGGTGGTCAGGTCCTTGATCTGCGCGGTGACGCCGTCTTCGTCCTGGGTGAACGACGTCAGCCGCGTCCCGAACCGGATGTCGGCGCCCGCGCCGCGGGCCAAGTCGGCCAGCACGCGCTCGTAGCGGTCCTGCCCGCAGCCCATCACGCGCTCCGGGCTGACGGTCGGGCCGTCGAGCGACGGCGACTCCAGCACCTCGGCGTCGTCGATCTCGGCGAAGGTGCGGACCTGGATGATGCCGCCTTCGAAGTACGGGTGGGAGTCGCCGACCTCGAGGGCGCGGATCTCCTGGTTCACCCCGGCGGCGCGGAACAGCTCCATGGTCCGGGCCTGCAGCCCGGGCGCCCGCGGCAGCGTGGACGTGCCGTCCCGCTGCTCCACGAGCAGGGGCCCGACGCCGTGGCGGGCCAGGAACAGCGCGGTCGAGATACCGACCGGGCCGGCGCCCACGACGAGCACCGGCACTCGGATGTCAGTCATGCGTTTTCCTTTGCTCGCGGCCGGGTTACAGGCAGACCTTGGCCAGCTCGTCGAGCTGGTCGACGTCGGACGTGCAGGGGAAGAGCAGCAGTTCGTCGCACCCGGCGGCGGCGTAGGCGTCGATCGTCTCGCGCAGCCGGGTCTCGTCGGAGATGACGCCGTTCGCCAGGAACTGCGCCTTCTCGCCCATGTAGGAGTAGTAGTCGAGCAGGTAGCGGCCGCCGGCCGCCTTGCGCTCCTCGCCGAGGGCGACGTAGGTGAGCGCGCCCATCTTCGGTGTGTCCGTGCGGCCCGCCGCGACGAACGCGGTGCGGACCTGGTCGGCCTGCTGCGGGTAGCGCGAAACCGGGCCGCCACCGGACACCCAGCCGATGCCGTGCTCGGCGGCGCGGCGGATGAACGCGGGCCCGTTGCCACCGGCCCAGATCGGCACGGCCGCGCCGTTCGACGGCTTCGGGCCGATGCCGGGCACCGGGCCGCGGCCCGCCCAGACCTCCTTGAGCTCGCCGAGCAGCTGGTCGAGCCACTTGCCGCGGGTGTGGAAGTCGACGCCGGTGGCGAGGAAGTCGTCCTCGCGCCCGCCGGCGGCGACGCCGACCACCAGCCGCCCGCCGGAGAGCCGGTCGATGCTGGCCAGTTGCTTGGCCAGCAGCGCCGCGCTCGGCCAGTAGCCGGCCAGCAGGATGGTCGGGGCCAGGGTGATGCGGCTGGTGGCGGCGGCCGCCGCGGCCAGCGCCACCGTGGCGTCGTAGCTGTCGTACACCAGCCGGTCGAGCACGGCCAGCGTGCTGAACCCGAGCTCGTCCGCGCGAGCGGCGAACTCGATCAGCTGCCGGCCGTCCGTGCCGGGGACGGTGTTGGGCAGGCCCACTCCGATGTCCATAACTCCTCCTGTCTTTTCAGCTGGCCGAATCAGCCGGCCACGCGCGCCGGGAGCACCGACTCGTCGAAGTCGATCCGCTTGAGCGACCACTTGGCGACCTGCAGCGACATCGCGACGGCGTCCGTGGCGTAGCCGAGCATTTCCGTCTGGTACCGCTCGGAAGCCAGCGCGACCGGCTGCTCGCCGCGGTCGGCGGCGAGCAGTTCGCGGGTGAGCGTCGCGGCGTCGCGCAGCGCGGTGTTCGCGCCGACACCACCGGACGGCGGCATCGCGTGGACGGCGTCGCCGAGCGGGATGACCGGGCCCGGCTCCCACGGCTCGATCGGCGCCGTCGCCCGGACGGCTACCGGGAACGTCTCTTCGACGTCGGCGAACTCCATGATCGCCCGCAGGTGCGGGTGCCAGCCGGTGGTGCGGGCCTTCGCGAACTCCCACAGCTCGGCGCCGCTCATCGCGAGGAACTGCTCGTCCGGCATCCCGGTCGCGGTGCGGTGCATGGAGAACACCGACATGAAGTAGTCGTCGCACGGTTCGAAGGCCAGCTCCGGCCACAGCCGCGCGGACGCCGTCGCCGGCTCGGTCCGGAAGACCATCGGCATCAGGCCGAGCTTGTGCTCGTCCGAGCCGATCACCCAGGTGAACCGGTCCTGCAGGATCTCCGGCAGTTCCGCGCGCAGCCGCGCGGTCATCGGGATCCGGCCGAAGATCGTCCGGACGCCGAGGTCGCGCGGCTCGGCTCCGCCGCGCGCCCGCCGGATGCCGGAGTTCGCGCCGTCGGCGGCGACGAGGACGTCCCCGGTGTCGACGCTGCCGTCCGCGAACTGCACGGCGACCGTGCCGTCCGGCTGGACCTCGTGGTGGGTGTAGCGCTTGCCGAAGTGGACGGCGTCGGTGAGCCCGGCCAGCAGGACCTTCCGCAGCGTGACGCGGTCGACGGCGTCGACCTTGTCCGCCTGCCCGGCCCGCGGGTCGGTCATCTCCGGGGTCCACTGTGGAGTGAGGTGCTCGTCGTAGTTCGCCATGCCGAAGCCGTAGCGGCTGTTCGCGGTCGCGGTCAGTAATGTCTGGACGCGCTCGGGCAGGCACTCCCGCAGCGCGCGTTCGCCGTCCTGGCTGATGTGCAGCCGGTAGCCCTGGTTGCGGCCGCGGATCGAGTCGTCGCGTTCGTGCACGGAGACGTCGACGCCGGCCTTGCGCAGCCCCTGGGCCAGGCACAACCCGCCGACGCCACCGCCGATGACGACGACCCGCAGGCCGCGTCGCGCGGTGGCCATCAGACCCCGCCGTCGACGTTGAGGGTGACACCGCTGATGTACTTCGCCGTGTCACCGGCAAGGAACAGCACGGCGCCGGCGACGTCTTCCGGCTGGCAGATCCGGCCCAGCGCCGTCATCCCGACGATCCGCTCGACGGCGTGCGGCGGCAGGCCCGCGCCCGGCTCGGTCTCGGTGAGACCGGGGGCGACGGTGTTGACCCGGATGCCGCGCGGGCCGAGCTCCTTGCACAGGCCGCGGGTGAAACCGATCAGCGCGGCCTTCGACGCGGTGTAGTGCACGCCGTTGACGCGGCCGCGCAGCGCGACCGACGACCCGACGTTCACCACCGACGCGCCGTCGGTCAGCAGGTCCAGCACGGCCTGCGTGACCAGGTAGGCCGACGTCACGTTGTGGTCGATGAGCCGGCCCCACTCGGCGTCGTCGATCTCCCCGAAGGGGACCCCGCCGTCGACGCCGACGTTGTTGACGACGACGTCGAGCCCACCCCAGTCGGCTCGCACCGTCTCCGCCAGCGCCGCGACGTCCGCGCGGCGCGTCACGTCCGCCTGCACCAGGCGGTGGTGCTCGCCGAGCGCCTTCAGTTCCCGCGCCAGGCTTTCCGCCGCCTCGTCACCGGTTCGGTGGCCGGCGAGCACCCAGGCTCCGGCCCGGGCGAAGGCGAGCGCCGTGGCCCGGCCGATCCCCTTGGTGCCACCGGTCACCAGTACTCGTTTGCCCCGCAGTCCTTGCTCCACCGGACGCCACCTTTCCCGTTCGACTTGGCCGTGAGCCTGACAAGGACCGCTGAACCGGAACTCGAACCCGGGTGGAGCCCGCCGGTTCCACGCCGGTTCGAGTTGCGCTCCACCCCGCGGTGGAACGGTGACGACAGATCCGGCCCGGTCAGTGGCCGCGCGAACTGTCGAGAAGGGAAGTCGGCACATGACGAGTACCGCACCGGATGTCAGCACCCCGGCGGGAATCATCAGGCTCTGCAACGCTTTCTGTGACGCCAAGGCGTTGCTCACCGCGGTGGAACTCGACCTGTTCACCAAGCTGCACTCGGGCTCGGCGACCGAAGAGCAGCTCCGGAAGAGCCTGGCGCTGCACGGGCGCGGCCTCGGCGACTTCCTGAACCTGCTGGTGGCGCTGGGCCTGCTGGAGAAGGAGGGCGACCGCTACCGCAACGCCGCCGGCGCCGACCGCTACCTGGTGACGAACCTCCCGACGTACGTCGGCGGCTTCATGCACCGCGCCAACAACAACCTGTACCCGGCGTGGGGCCTGCTCACCGAGGCGCTCAAGACCGGGAAGCCGCAGGCCGAGGGCGACTTCGAGCAGGTCATCGCCAACCCGAAGGTGCTGGGCCAGTTCATCCGGATGATGGACGCGCTCACGCAGGTGCTCGGGCCGCAGCTGATCGAGGCGTTCGAGTGGTCGGAGTTCAAGACCATGCTCGACATCGGCGGCTGCCGCGGCAACATGGCGAGCCAGATCGTCAAGGCGAACCCGGACCTCTACGGGCACGTCTTCGACCTGCCGCCGATGAAGCCGTTCTTCACCGAGCACATGGCGACGCTCGGCCTGACCGACCGCCTGGAGTTCCACGGCGGCAACGTCTTCCACGACGACCTGCCGTCGGCCGACCTGGTGGTGCTGGGCCACATCCTGCACGACTTCGACCGCGACCACCGCAAGCGCATCCTGCAGAAGGCCGCGGCGTCGGTCAACCCCGGCGGCACGCTGCTGGTGTACGACCGCATGCTGGACGAGGACCCCCGCCACGTCGAGAACCTGGTGATCAGCATCGACATGCTCCTGGTCAGCGACGGCGGCTCGGAGTACCCGGCCTCGGAGGTCCGCGAGCACGCCGCGGAGGTCGGCTTCACGGACTTCACGTCGAAGCCCCTGGGCGACTACGACACCCTGGTCGTCCTTCGCCGCCCCGCCTGAGTCCCGCACCCCCAAGGGCCGTGAAGGCCTCCTTACCGGCTCTTACGGCCGGTAAGGAGGCCTTCACGGCTTTTCGCTACCCCCGGGGAGGCCGGCCGCGGAGCCGACCCTCCGGGTACGCGAACCGACTCCCCAGGCACGCGAACCGACCCTCCGGGGTCCGGGTGTCGGCGCGGGCCCGAGACGCGACGCGTGTCGTCCTCGGAATCACGCGTGTCGACCCTTCAATCACGCGTGTCGACCCTGGGATCACGCGAGCCGACCCTCCAGACACGCGAGCCGACCCTCCGGGGCCGGGCAGGGTCCGTGATCGAAGGGTCGACTCGCGTGATCAGGAAGCCGACACGCGTGATCAGAGGGTCGACACGAAGAACGGGCCGGGATCCGACAGGATCCCGGCCCGTTCTCGTGTCGGCAGGTGCGGCGGGTCAGGCGGGTACCGGGCTCCGGGGCACCGCGAACTGCGTGACGCACCGCAGCATGCTTTCCCGGAACGTCCGCACGAAGCCTTCCACCGTCCCCGTGTCACGCGGGTTGTTCAGGTACGGCGCCAGCTTGCGCTCCACCTCCCGCACCCCCGGCTGGTTCGCCATGAAGCGGGCCACGGCGTCCAGGTCGCCGTCGTACTCGATGAACCGCACCAAGGTCGCGTCCCGGATGAACACCGCGGTCGCCAGGATCCGGGCACCGTCCGGCAGGACGCTCGACCTCGGCCGCTGGAAGTCCGCGAACACCTCGGCGACGTCGTCCTCGCAGCCGCTCTTGATGTCGTAGGTGATCGCCACGTACGGCATCAGCGGGCCTTCCGGCAGACGACGGCCGTCTCGAGGCCGTCGAACAGCGCCACCGTCGTCGTCGACTCGAAGCCCGCGGCCGACGCGTACTCGCGGCAGTCGGCGATCGTGTACTCCGAGCCGCCCGGGGTCACCACCAGCAGGTTCAGGCAGCCCAGCAGGCCGACCTTGTTGACGCGGCGGTCGTCGTCGATCATCCGGTCGTAGATCACCACGATGCCGCCGGGGTTGACAGACTCGTACGCGCGCCGCACCAGCGTCGCGCGCTCCTCGTCGTTCCAGTCGTGCAGGATGTGCCCGAAGATCAGCACGTCCGCCGGCGGGATCGGCTCGGTGAAGAAGTCGCCGACGACGAACCCGACGCGCCCCGTGGTGCCCTTGGCCGCCATGTGCTCGTGGAACAGCTCGGCGATCTCCGGCCGGTCGAACACGACGCCGTCCAGGTGCGGCTGGGCCTTCACCAGCGACGCCGACAGGTTGCCGCGCGCGCCGCCGACGTCGACGAACGTCTTGTGCTCGGCCCAGTTGACGCCGTCGGCCAGCTCGGTCGCGATGTGCGTCGTCCACGCGTCCATCGCGGCGATGAACGAGCGCCGCTCCTCCATGTCCTCGTACAGCCGCTCGAAGTAGTCCGCGGTGTCCCAGCCGATGAACGGCTTGCCCGAACGGAGGCTTTCGGTCAGCCCGCCCCAGGCGCGGAACAGGTGCTTGCTGGCCTGCCGCATCCAGCCGCCGAGGAAGGTTTCCTTGTGCTCGTCGAGGAAGTACCCCGTGGTCGCGGTGTTGCGGTAGAGCCCGTCCTCGCGCTCCAGCAGGTCGAGCGAGACGAGCGCGTCGAGGAAGTCCCGCGACGAGCGCGGGTGCAGGTCCAGCTTCGCCCGCAGTTGCTCCTCGCTCGCCGACCCGGCGCCCAGTTCGGTGAACAGGCCGATCTCGACGGCGGTCAGCAGCGTCTTGGCGGCCCAGAACGACGTCCCCAGCTCGATCAGCGGCCGGGCGTTGATCGCGGAAACCGTGCCCTGGTCAGCAGTGGTGGTCATGAACGGTCCTTCCTTGCGTGGTGTGATCAACAGGGGTCACCACTGCAGCGGCAGGGTGTCCGGTCGGGTGAACGCGCGGTTCGCGCTCCACTCGAGTTCGGCGGGCGGGACGGCGATGCGGAACTCGCCGAAGTGCTCGAGCATCCGGTCCAGCGCGACCGTCAGCTCGACCCGGCCCAGGTGCGCGCCGAGGCAGTGGTGGATGCCGTGCCCGAAGGCGAGGTGCGGGTTGTGCGCACGGGTCAGGTCCACCTCTTCGGCGCCGGTGAAAACGCTTTCGTCGCGGTTCGCGGAGTTGATGCACGGCAGCACCGCGTCGCCCGCCTTGACCGTGACGCCGCCGATCTCCATGTCTTCCAAGGCGATCCGGATCGGCCCGACGCCGCCGCCGGCCTGCGAATACCGCAGCAGCTCGTCGACGGCGGCGGGCAGTTCGTCGCGGTGCTCGACGAGCCGCCGCACCGCGCCCGGCTGTTCGGTCAGCGTCAGCACGCCGTGCGCGATCTCGGACGTCGTCGCGTGGTACCCGGCCATCAGCATGGTCTCGGCGAACGCGAGCAGCTCCTCGGTGCTGAGCGAATCGTCCTCGTCCCGCGCGGTGATCAGCACGGCGAGCAGGTCGTCGGCCGGGTTCTTCTGCTTGGTCTCGATGAGGTCGTCGAGGTACTGCCGCAGCTTCCCGGCGGCCTCGCCGACCTGCCCGGACGACCGGTGCCCGACGCTCAGCATCACGTCGGTCCAGCCGCGGAACAGGTCGTGGTCGTCCTGCGGGACGCCGAGCATCTCGCAGATCACGGTGATCGGCAGCGGCTGCGCGAGGTGCTCGATCAGGTCGGCGCCCGGGCCGGCCTTGACCATCCCGGCCACCATCTCCTCGGCCAGCTCCTCGACGCGCGGGCGCAGGTTCTCCACCTGCCGCGTCGTGAACACGCGGCCGACGAGCTTGCGCAGCCGGGTGTGCTCGGGCGGGTCCATCACGAAGATCGACTTCGACCCGGCCGCGACCGGCAGCAGCCGGGGCGCGTCCGGGCGGGTGATGGCCTCGCGGCTGAACCGCGCGTCGGCCAGCACCTTGCGGACGTCGGCGTGCTTGGTGACCAGCCAGACGGCGTGGCCGTTGGGCAGGGTCGCCTTCGCGACCGGCTCCTCGGCGCGCAACCGCGCGTACTCCTCGGGCGGCAGCAGCGGATGCTTGCTGGTGAACGGAAACCGCAGTGTGTCGACGGCTTCTTGGGTCATCTGCGTCTCCTATGGACAGTCTGCTACGGACGGTTGAGGACCGGGCCGGTCAGGGTTTCCAGCGCGGCGGCGACCTTCGACGGCGACGGCTGCTCGCGCATCTCCGCCGCGACCTCCCGGGCCGCCGTCCGCTGCGGCGTGCCGGGGGCGATCAGCCGCACGATGTGGTCGTGCAGCACGTCAGCCGTCGCGTCGGCGATCCCGACTACCACGCCGGCCCCGCGCGCCCCGGCCCGCGCCGAGTGCCCGGCGTGGTCGGGCAGCTGCGGCACCAGCAGCACGGGGACGCCTTCGTGCAACGACGTCAGCAGGCTGCTCGCGCCGCCGTGGCCGACCAGCAGGTCGCAGCCGGCCAGGATCGGCTGCAGGGGCTCGTCGACGAGCACGTGGACGTGGCCCGGCAGCGGCCCGAGCAGCGGACGTTGCGCCGAAGAAACCGCCAGCACGACGTCGACGTCGAGGTCCGCCGTCGCGGCGACGACCCGGTCGACGAGGAACCGCCGCGGGTCGACCTTCGCGATCGTGTGGCCCCAGCTGACGCAGACCCGCGGCCGGTCGCGGCCGATGCGGAACCCGCGCGGCGGCGTGGCCGGGCCGTTGACCGGGACGTACCGCACGGGCAGCCGCCGGTGCTCGCCCGGCACCTGCATGCTCGCCGGCACCGGGTCGATCGTCGCGGCGCCGGCGGCGTCGAAGGGCAGGCCGCCGAACCGGGCGGCCAGCGGCGCGAACGCCTCGGCGAGCACGCCGCTCACCCGCGAAAGCAGGTCGGCGCCGTACAAGTGGCGCACGGCGGGAACGCCGGCGGCCGCGGCGGCGAGCGGACCGGCCAGCGCCGTCGGGTCGTAGACGACGAGATCGGCGCGCCAGTCGCGGACCAGCTCGGCCAGATCGTCCACCATGGACTCGGCGTGCTCCAGCAACAGCCGCACCGCACGGGGTTTGCCGCTCTTCGCCGGCGACGCGGCCCCGGGCACGGTCGGCAGCAGGTACTCCCGCACGATCCCCGCGGTGTCGACGTCGACGCCGACCCGTGCCGCGGTCAGCCCGGCCCGCCGGATCTCGCCGGCCAGCCCGGGCTGGCTGGCGAACAGCACCTCGTGGCCGGCCGCCCGGCACGCCCAGGCCAGCGGCGCCAGCGCGTACAGGTGCGTCGGCCAGGCCCACGTCGTGAACACCACCCGCATGTCCGTTCCTCCTGTGCTTCTCGCCGACGGCCGTCTCGGCGACGACGGTGGCACCGCGTTCTGAAGCCTGACTCGAACGACCGGCACCCCAGCGCGGATCGAGCCGCGGCCGCGACCATCGCGGCGGAACGACCACCGACAGCGGAGGAACACCGTGGCCGCACAACGCACCGCCCTGATCACCGGGGCCAACCGGGGGCTCGGCCAGGCCGTCGCCGCCGAGCTGGCCGGCCGGGGGCTCGACGTCATCATGACCGCGCGGGACTTCGACGCCGCCGCCAAAGCCGCCGCCGAGATCGGCGCGCGGCCGTACGCCCTCGACGTCACCGATCCCGCGAGCGTGGCGCGGGCCGCCGCCGAGCTGACCGAGGTGGACGTGCTGGTGTGCAACGCCGGCGTCCTGCTCGACGGCGGCCACGACCCGCTGACCGTGCCGCTCGAGCTCGTCGAGCAAACGCTTTCGGTGAACCTGCTCGGCGGCTGGCGCACGGCGCAGGCGTTCCTGCCCGCGATGGTGCGCCGCGGCTGGGGCCGCGTCGTGTTCCTCTCCAGCGCCACCGGGTCGTTCGAGCTGGGGCTGTGGCTGGGCGCGCCGGCGTACTCGCTGTCGAAGACCGCGGTGAACGGCCTGACCACCATGCTCGCGCGAGAGATCGAGGGCACCGGCGTGCTGGTCAACGCCGTCAACCCCGGGCAGGTCCGCACGCGCATGGTGCCCAGCGCGCAACGCGGTCCCGAAGACGCCGCCGTCGACATCGCCGACGTCGCGACCCTGCCCGACGACGGCCCGACGGGCGCGTTCCTGCGGTCGGGCAAGCGGATTCCGTGGTGAATTCGAGCCGGGCTACACCGGCGGCCCGGAACATGAAGCGTCCCGTACCACCACGTTGCCAGGAGGCGAGAACGTGCACCGCACCCTGATCGTCGCGAAGCTCAAGACCGACTCACCCGAACGGATCGCGGACGTCTTCGCCGAGTCCGACGCCACCGATCTGCCGCGCATGGTCGGCGTCTCGCGGCGAACCCTCTTCAACTTCCACGACCTGTACTTCCACCTCGTCGAGGCGGACCAGGACATCAACCCAAGCCTGTACAAGGCGCGCAGCACGGAGCTGTACAGCGACATCAACACCAAGCTCGCCGAGCTCGTCTCGCCGTACGACCCCGGCTGGAAGGAACCGAAGGACGCGATGGCGTCCCCGTTCTACGTCTGGACTCCCGAGGAAGGCCGCGTTCGATGACCACAGTGGACAGGGTGAAGGTCAACGTCGCCGAGGCGGCCCCGAACCAGCGCCGCGGCGGCGACATCCGCGTGACGCTCAGCCCGAAGACGGTCGGCTCGACGTCCGGCTTCGGCGGCTTCCTCATCCTCGGCGCGGGCGAGCACGTCACCGAGCACTACCACCCGTACTCCGAGGAGTTCCTGCACGTCGTCGAAGGTGAGCTGGAGATGACGCTCGACGGCGTCGCGGTGCGGCTCGGCCCGGGTGACTCGCTGATGGTCCCGATCGGCGTGCGGCACCGGCTGGTCAACGTCGGCGACGTCGAGGCGCGGGGCGTGTTCCACCTGTCGCCGCTGGCGCCGCGGCCGGAGCTCGGCCACGTCGACACGGAGGAGCCGCAGCGCCCGGACGCCCCGAACCCGGCGGTCGGGGGTGCTTCGTGACCCGGAGCGTCTCCATCACCGGGATCGGTGTGGTGGCGCCCGGCGGGGTCGGCCGGGAACCGTTCTGGGCACTGCTGAGCGCCGGGCGCACCGCGACCCGCCGGATCAGCCTGTTCGACGCCACCGGTTTCCGCTCGAAGATCGCGGCGGAGGTGGACTTCGACCCGCGGGCCGCGGGCCTGTCGGCGCAGCAGGTGCGGCGGATGGACCGGGCCGCGCAGTTCGCCACGGTGTGCACCCGGGAGGCGGTGGCCGACAGCGGCCTCGACCTCACGGGCCTGGACCCCGGGCGGATCGCGGTCAGCATCGGCAGCGCCGTCGGCTGCACGATGGGCCTGGAGGAGGAGTACGCCGTGCTCGCCGACGAGGGCAAGCACTGGCTGGTCGACCACACCTACGGCGTCCCGCACCTCTACGGCTACATGGTGCCGAGCACGCTGGCCGTCGAGGTCGCGTGGGAGGTGGCGGCGGAGGGCCCGACGGCGCTGGTGTCGACGGGCTGCACGTCGGGCCTCGACGCGGTCGGCCACGGCGTGGCGCTGATCGAGGAGGGCTCGGCGGACGTGGTGCTCGCCGGCGCCACAGACGCGCCGCTGTCGCCGATCACCTCGGCGTGCTTCGACGCGATCCGCGCGACGTCGGCGAACAACGACGACGCCGAGCACGCGTCGAGGCCGTTCGACGCGCGGCGCGACGGGTTCGTGCTCGGCGAGGGGTCCGCGGTGCTGGTGCTCGAGGAGACGTCGGCCGCGCTGCGGCGCGGGGCTCGCGAGTACGCGCGGATCGTCGGGTTCGCCGGGCGCAGCAACGCCTTCCACATGACCGGCCTCAAGCCGGACGGCCGGGAGATGGCGGAGGCGATCCGGGTCGCGCTGGACCACGCGCGGCTGGCGCCGGCGGACGTCGACTACATCAACGCCCACGGTTCGGGGACCAAGCAGAACGACCGCCACGAGACGGCGGCGTTCAAGCGCAGTCTCGGGGAGCGGGCGTACGAGGTCCCGGTCAGCTCCATCAAGTCGATGATCGGGCACTCGCTCGGCGCGATCGGCTCGCTGGAGGTGGCGGCGTGCGCCCTGGCGCTCGACCGCCAGGTGGTCCCGCCGACGGCGAACCTGCACGAGGCGGACCCGGAGTGCGACCTGGACTACGTCCCGTTGACCGCGCGCGAGCACGAGATGGACGTGGTTCTCACGGTCGGCAGCGGTTTCGGCGGCTTCCAGAGCGCGATGGTCCTGGCCCGGCCGGGAGCGGCCGGCGCCTGAGGGAGGAGAAGGAGCGGTGGTGCGGGTTCGCGGCGCCACCGCTCTTTCCGGTGCCCACGAACAAGTCGTGAGTGGTAATGAGGGTTCTAACCCTCTTTACCACTCACGACCGGTTGTCACGATTTGTCGGGGTTCAGGTATTCGATCAAGCGCGCGAGCTGGTCGGCGTACTGCTTGACGAACTCCGGGGACTCCGGGTCCTGCTGCGCCACGCCCTCGATGACGTGCGGCAGGGTCACCGGCGCCATCGCCGCGGCCATCAGCATCACCGTCAGGCAGGCGGGATCCACCCACTCGGGGAGCTGGCCGGACTTCTGCAGCTCGGCCACCTGGTCCACGGTGCCGCCCAGCCGGGCCGACCGCGGCGCGTGGTCCGGGTCGGTGTCCGGGCCGCCGTACTCCAGGCCCGACCACGCCAGCAGGCGCATGCCGTCCCGGGACGTCAGCACCTCCAGGACGTAGCGGCGCAGCTGCTCCGACAGCGGGGTGCCGGGCGCCACCAGCTCGCTCTCACGCTGGCCCCAGCCCTCCGACATGGCCTGGTACAGGCCTTCCTTGCCGTCGAAGTAGTACGAGATGAGCTGCTGGTTCACGCCCGCGCGCGACGCGATCGCCGCGATGCGCGCGCCCGCGTACCCGTGCGCGGCGAACTCCGCGACGGCCGCTTCCAGGATCAGCCGGCGCGTGCGGTCCGGATCCCGCTGCCGCTCCTGCGGCTTCGGCGAACGGCGGGGCTTCGACGACGCGGTCACACCGGCGACTATACATGCGCCCAACCACCTCAACCGGCTGATCGACTTAATGAAACAGACGGTTGACACAGTGAGGCAAGTCCCTGACTATGGTGAGAGACACACCGGCAACACCGCCCACCCGGCACGGGAGCAACCACTCAAGGCCGCCGTGGACAACCGAAGACAGCGCTTTCCCGCGTCCCCGTGAACTGCACCGGGACGCCCGCGAGCCGCCTCCGGAATTGCGTAGCAGCAGTCCTGGGAAACGAGTCGAGCGACCGCTCCGCGACCATTTCGCGTCGAGCGGCAATCGCGTCCTCGAATTCATTCACGACCCCTCGGTAATACGCGCGCGCGTGCCGTTCCCGTCGCGGGAGAATCCGCTCGGCGGCCGACGGGAAATCCGCGGCCGGGTGCGGGCCGAAGTCGTACGCCTTGCTCACGATCTACGTCGCCCCAGGTCAGAACGATGCGGGCCGATCAGGTGAATTTCGCCGGGAGTATTGCATCCCGATCACCCCTTCTATCGTGCGCTCTTCGACCAGAAAGTGACCGCCGGTCACTAGAATGCACCTGGAGCTACGAAAACCTTGCACGATAGGCTGACATTCCCAAGGCGGCGTCAGCGCTCTGCTAATGCTCGTCCAGCGGACCCGGCCATGGTGGGCAGAAGCCCGCACCCGACTGGTTCATACCCGGTTCGGGATGCGGGCAAACCTGGGGACTGGGGAGCGGTGTCATCCGACGGGGAGCGGACCACGCCGCATCGATACTTGGAGGATGCAGATGTTGTGCGTCAAGGTTCTCGGCCCGTTGGAGGTCGTACGCGACGGGGTGCCCATCACGCCGTCCGCGCCGAAGCTCCAGCGCGTGTTCAGCCTGCTCGCCGTGTCCGCTAACCACATCGTCCGGACCGAACAGCTCATCGAGGAACTCTGGGAGGAGAACCCGCCGACCAGCGTCAAGACGACCCTGCAGACCTACGTCTACCAGCTGCGGAAGCTGCTGGAGCTGGACCCGGCGCAGCGGCCGTCGGCGCGCGTCCGCCGTGACGACGGGCAGCCCGTGCTGCTCACCCTCTCCGGCGGCTACATGCTCGCGGTGGACCGCGACGCCCTGGACTCGAGCCACTTCGAGCGCCAGGCGACGCAGGGCTGGACCGAGCTCGACGCCGGAGACGCGGAGGCGGCCTTCCACACCCTGGACGGCGCGCTGCGGCTCTGGCGCGGCTCCGCGCTCGTCGACCTCAACCCCGGGCCGGTGCTGCAGGCCGAGGTGCTGCGGCTCGACGAGATGCGCAAGAACGCCCTGGAGCACCGCATCGACGCCGCGCTGCAGCTCGGCCGGCACCAGGAGGTGCTGGGCGAGCTCACCCGGCTGGCGGCGCAGCAGCCGACGCACGAGGGCTTCCAGGCCAAGCTGATGCTGGCGCTCTACCGCTCCGGCCGGCGCTCCGAAGCGCTGGGCGTCTATCAACGGACCCGCTCGGCGCTGGCCGACGAGCTGGGCCTCGACCCGGGCGCGGAGCTGCAGCGCGTCCACCGCGCGGTGCTGGCCGCCAACGGCAGCCTCGACGCCGTCCCGGCCCAGGTCCGGCGGCAGGTGGCGCGGCCGGAACCGCCGCGCCAGCTGCCACCAGCCGGGCCGGGGCTGGTCGGCCGGGACAGCGAGCTGCACACGGTCGTCACCGCCGTCACCGCGCCGGACCGGCGGGGCCCGGCGGTCGTCACCGTCGACGGCCCGCCGGGATCGGGCAAGACGGCGCTGTGCGTGCACGCGGGCCACGACGTGCGGGAGAAGTTCCCGGACGGGCAGTTCCACGCGAGCCTGGCCGACGCCGCCGGGCAGCCGGTCGACCCGGGCACGGTGCTGGCCGGGTTCCTGCGCGCGATCGGCGTCCCGGGCGACCGGATCGCCGGCTCGGTCGCGGAACGCAGCACCCAGTTCCGCACCTGGACCGCCGACCGCCGTGTGCTGGTGGTGCTCGACGACGTGCTGGACGACCACCAGCTCGCGCCGCTGCTGCCCGCGGGCCGCGGGTGCGCGGTCGTCGTCGCGAGCCGGATGCAGCTGTCGGACCCGTCGGTGACGACGGTGGTCAGCCTGAGCCCGCTGAGCGGCGCGGACGGCGTCCGGGTGCTGAGCGGGCTGGTCGGCCCGGAGCGGCTCGCTCAGGACCCGGACGGCACCCGCGCGCTGGTCGCCCGCTGCGACGGCCTGCCGCTGGCGCTGCACGCGGCGGCGACCCGGCTGCGGCACCGCCCGCACTGGCCGGTGCGGCGGGCGGCGGACTGGGCCGCGACGGGCGCGGACGACCCGTTCGACCTGCGTTCGAGCGTCTCGCTCAGCTACCGCGTCGCGACGCCGGAGGTGCGCTGGGCGTTCCGGACGCTGAGCACATCCGACGCCGGGAGCCTGTCGCTGGCGGCCGCGTCGGCGGTGCTGAACCTCGACGGCTGCCTGGCGGAGACCCTGCTGGACGACTTGGTGAACCTGCACCTGCTGGAGTTCGAGCACGCGGCCGACCACACGGAGGAACACCACTACCGCATGCTGCCGACCTTCCGCGACATCGGCCGCCGGCTGCACCTGGAGGCGGAGCTCCTGGGAGCGGCCCGCACCGAGCCGCAGCCGGCACTGGCCGTCACGACCGGCGACGCCTACCAGCCCCTGTGCCACGAGGCCGGGCGGGTGGCCGTCGCGCCGAACCGGGGTTGACCCCCAGCCTCCCCGGTGAAAGAGGGTCGCGCACCGCACCGCTACCCCCCGGTGCGGTGCGCGACCCGTTACCCCACAACGAAGTCCGTGAATGCCACATCGAGGGACCTAGTGTCCCTCGATGTGGCATTCACGGACTTCCGGTGGCGCGCCCGCCATCCCCGCGCGCCGCAACGCCGTGAGGGGCACCTTCAGGGACACCACGTCCCTGAAGGTGCCCCTCACGGCGTTCGAACTCAGTACTCCCAGTCCAGGCGCATCGAGGCCTGGGCCATTCGGACCGACTCGGCGATGGCGGCCGTGCCGCGGCGGGTGACGTCCGCCTGGTAGCCCGCCAGGCCTTCGGCCAGTGAGCCCGGCATCGTCAGGACCCGGCACAACGCCGCCGCGTCCTGGGCCGCGACGTTCGCCCCGGCCCCGCCCGACAGCGGCATCGTGTGCGCCGCGTCGCCGAGCGGGACCACCGGGCCCTGGCCCCACGCCGGACCCGGCGCGGTGGCCCGCAGGGCCAGCACGTGCGTCTCCGCCGGCTCCGCGTGCGCGAACAGCCCGTGCAGGTCCGGGTGCCAGTCCGCGGTCCGGTTCAGCAGCACCTCCCGCAGGGCGGCCCCGGGCAGCCCGAACAGGACGTCGTCGGCGATCCCGAGGTGCGCGCGGTGCGTGTTGAACACCGCCGTGTAGTAGTCCTCGGCGTCGGCGCCCGGCCGGAACACCATGGGCAGCAAACCGAAGCTGACACCGCCGGAGCTGACCACCGACGTGAACCGGTCGTGCATGAACTCCGGCAGCCCGCCCTTGATCGCCTTCGCCATCGGGATCCGCGAAACGATCGCGCGGACGCCGAGGTCGCGGGGTTCGTCGCCGGGCCGCCACGCCGCGCGCACCGCCGAGTCCGTCCCGTCCGCGGCGACCAGGACGTCACCGACGTCCGAGGTGCCGTCGCGGAAGTACGCACGCACCCCACCCGACGCCGTCAGCGCGTGGTGGTCGAACGACGAACCGGACCGGACGACGTCGCCGAGCCCGGCCAGCAGCACCTCGCGCAGCGTCCGGTGGTCGACGGCGTCGACGCGGTCGAGGTTCCCGTCGTCCTCGTCGTGGTGTTCCCATTGCTGTACCAGGTGTTCGTCGTAGGCGGCCATGCCCTTCGTGTAGCGCATGGACGTCGCGACGAACCGGTCCCGCACCGCCGGCGGCAGGCAGGCGCGGAACGCCCGCTCGCCGTCCGGCGTGATCCGCAGCCGGTGCCGCGGGGCCGGCTTCTCGTCGCGTTCGTGCACCACGACGTCGACGCCGGCCTGCCGCAACCCGTGCGCCAGGCAGAGCCCGCCGATCCCGGCCCCAACGACGAGGACCCGCCGGCTCATCGGACCGCGGGCCCGGCGTACGCGCCGATGTTCGGGCGCACCGGCGGGACCGGGTAACCGAAGTAGTCCCGCACGCCCGGATTGGCCGCACCCGCCGACAGCGCCGGCGAACCGCCGCGCAGCCGGTAGCCGGTGGCGTCCTGGCGGTCGGCCGCCAGGCCCGGCGCGGTGAACTTCGGGTCGGCGACGACGGCGTGCGCGTCCCCGGCCGGCACGGTCGTGACGTTCCGGTACAGGTTGTGGTCGTAAATCCCGTACGCGTCGCTGAACGCCGACCCGCCCGCGCGCCCGACGAAGATGTTGTCGGAGAACTCCAGCGGGTCGGTGGTGTAGTTCATCAGCAGCCGCTCGGCGTTCGGGGCGTAGATCGTGTTGCCGTACACCTGCACTCGCCCGGTCTCCAGGCAGATCACCGTGATGACGCCGACCGGGTCGGTGCCGCCGTTGAAGTCCGGGTAGTAGCCGTTGGAGAAGTCGTTCTGGCTGATGTTGTACCGGACCGTGGTGCGGTCTGTCGGGCGGCCGGCGTCGGCGCAGACCACCAGCATGCCGCCCTGGTTCTCGCGGCTGAGGTTGTGCTCGAACACCGTGTCGAGGTTCGCGTGCTCGGTCATGTACGCCGCCGAGGGCAGCGGGCCGGAGCCGTGGCCGTAGGAGACCTCGTTGTAGCGGAAGACCGTGCCGTCGGCGTTGAACGCGCTCAGCGCGGCGGTGTAGGACGGCGCGCGCTCGGCCCAGCCGCGGAAGGTGTTGTACTCGACCACGGCGTCGGTCGCGTTGTAGACGCCGACCGCGTCGCCGCCGATGTCCTCGCCGTAGTTGTGCGCGATGCGCAGCCGGGTGATCGGGACGTACGTCGTGCCGCGGCCGTCGGGGTACTGCGCGCGCTTCTCCCAGTCGGACGACGTCGCGATGCCCTGCCGGTCGACGTGCCGCAGCGTGTTGTTCTCGATGACGACGTCGTCGAAGCCGCTCGGCTCGGTCGTGCCGCCCGCCTTGACGACGATGGCGCCGCTGACGTCCGGGGTGTGCGGGTTGCGGCAGTCGCAGCCGTTGACGTCGTGGACGTCGACACCCGAGACGACGAGGTGGTGCGCGACGCCGAAGTCCTCGAGCTGGAGGAACACGCCGATGCGCACGTCGTTGTCGCCGGGCGCCGGGCCCTCGTTGCTGACGTCGAGGTCGCGCACCTCCCAGCCCTCGACGTTGTGCAGCAGCACCGCGGCGAGCGCACCGTGCGCGTCGATCTTCGGCTTGGCGCCCCAGCCGTAGGTGCCGGTGGTGATCGGCCGGCCGGCGGTGCCGGAGCCCTTCGGCGCGAACGTGCCGTCGCACGTCGTCCCGCGCTTGAACGTGATCCGGCTGCCGGGCTGGAAGACGACGGAGTTCACCTTGGCCAGCGTCTTCCACGCCTGGCCGGCCCCGAGCCCGGACGCCGAGTCGTGGCCGCCGGCGCAGTCGACGTAGTACTGGGTCCCCCGCGCGTGCGAAGTGTCGGCGAGTGCGGCCGGGGTGCTGAGCCCGACGACGGTCAGCACCCCGGAGACGAGGGCGAGTCTGCGAATCCACGCAGCGGTCATCGTGGGTCCTTCCTGGTTTCGGCGGGGGTTCTGCGAACCCCCGGATGGTCACCACGCGCACTCGTGCGCAACTCGCGACGACCTGGATTCCCGCCGCGTCAGCCCGGTTCGAGCCAAGCTGGACCGCCCCCTGGCACGGTCAGCGGACCCTGACGAGGCGGCACCGGACGTCCGCCACCAGAAGGCAGGAAGTGATGAAGAGTCTTTCCGACGACGCCATCCACAGGCAGGGCGGAGATCTCCGGGGCCTCGCCGGCGACACCTACCTGGACCTGGGCACCTGCGTGAACCGGTACGGGCCGCCGTCCGCGGTCCGCGTCGCGCTGCGGGAGCTGGACGTCCAGCGGCTGCGCGCCCACCCCTACGAAGCCGACTCGCTGTTCCGGGCCACCTACGCGAACTACCTCACGGTGGACCCCGAGCTGCTGGTCTCGGGCCGCGGGATCACCGAGTTCATCCGGGTGCTGGCGCGGCTGCTGCCCGCGGACCGGATCGCCGTGGTGACGCCGGACTACACCGACAGCATCCGCTGGTTCACCAACCACCTGCCGCCCGCGACCGACGAGATCGACACCGTCGCGACGCGGCTCGCGCGGGTCGCCGAAGGCATGGCCCGCTACGGCTACGTCGTGCTGTCGAACCCGAACAACCCGCTGGGCCTGCACATCCCGCCCGGCGACCTGGCCGAGGTGTGCCGCGAGAACCCGGCGTCGACGCTGATCGTCGACGAGGCGTACGTCGACTTCCTCGGCGGCGGCACCCGGCGCTCGATGGCGTGGTCCGGACTGTCCAATGTGGTCGTGTTGTCGTCGCCGAACAAGCTGTTCGGCATCGCCGGCGCCCGGACGGGTGCCATGTGGACGGTCAACGAGGACCTGCGGACGGCCGTCGCCGCCCAGCGCCTCAACTGGCCATTGTCCTATGTGGACTCCGTGGTGGCCATCGCGGCGCTGCGGGAGACGGCCTGGGCCGAACGCACCCGCGAGCGGCTGCTCGTCAACGCGGCGGCGATGGAGGCCTTGCTGGTCCGCCGCTACCCGGGCGTCGTCAAGGGCGCGCCGGTGCACTACCGGTTCGTCGCTTCCGACGACCCGCAGCGCGACTACGACGAGCTGGTCCGGGCGGGCGTGGTGGTCCGCGTCTTCGGCGACGACCAGGCGGGCCGCGTCCCGGGCCTGCGCATCACGGCCCCGACGGACGACGAGTTCCCGCTGCTGGCCGCGGCGCTCGCCGGTTAGGACCCCGGGTGCCGGGGCGTGTCCACCACCGCCCCGGCACCCGTCTCACCCACCCGTCGTGAGTGGTTAGGGCGGTTCTAACCGCCCTGAACACTCACGACCGGGACGCGCGCAGCCGGGCCGCCGTCGCTTCGACGTGGGCCGCCATCGCCGCGCGGGCCGCGGGCGGGTCGCCCGCCAGGATCGCGTCGAGGATCGCCGCGTGCTGGGCCTGCGAACGCTCCGGGTCCGGCGGGATCCCGTCGAGCCACTCGGCAAGCTGCATCCGGACGTCGGCGACCACGGTCGTCAGCGAGCCGGACGCCGTCACCTCCGCGATCGCCAGGTGCAGCCGCGCGTCCCGGCGCCGGTGGTCGGCCGGGCCTGCCGCGGCCGCCTCGGCGCACGTCGTGACCAGGTGCCGCCGGTCCGCCGAGCTCAGCCGCCGTCCGGCCGCCAGCTCCGCCGCGCCCGTCTCCACCACGTGCCGCAGGCGCAGGACGTCGTCCAGCCCGGCCGCGTCGAGCCGCCCGGTCCGGGCCGGCGCAGGCAGCCGCTCGACGACGAACGTGCCGCCGTAGCGGCCCCGCCGGGACTCGACGTACCCCTCGGAAGCGAGCGCTCGCAACGCTTCCCGCAGCGTCACGCGGCTGACGGCGAGCCGTTCGGCCAGCTCCCGTTCGGCCGGCAGCCGCGAGCCCGTGGCGACGACGCCGAGCCGCACCAGCTGCCGCAGCCGCTCGATCGTCTCCTCGACCGCCCGGCCCGCCCGCACCGGCCGGAACACGGCGTCGAGCTCCCCGGTCACGGCGACACCGGGCGGCAACGCCACCTCGCCCTGGATACCGCGAACTCCGCAGCCACCGGCACATCCAGCCGGCGCGCGGCCGCGACCGAACCCACCCGCAACACCGCACCCGACTCCCCGCTCACGACGGCACCGGACGGCACCGCAGCAACGCCACCTCGCCGTCGGTGACGGCGAACTCCGCGGCCACCGGGACGGCCAGCCGCCGGGCGACCGCGACGGCGACCGAACCGAGGTGCTGCACCGTCTTCACGCGCAGCGCCGGCGCGCGCCGGCGCAGCTCGGCGACCGGCGACGTCCGGCTGCCGCCGGCCGCGGCGACCGTCGCCGTCGGCTTGTCGGCCACCCGGTACTCGCGGACGGCGAGCTCCGGGCCCGCCAGCACGATCAGGTCCGGGTGCAGCGGCTCGGACAGCTGCTCGGCGAGCCCCAGGAACGCCTGCACCCGGACGCGCTCGCCGTCGGGCGCCGCGTGGACGTGCGCGCTCGCCTCCGCCGCGGTGAACCGCTGCAGCGCGAACGCCAGCCGCGGGAACTCGCGGGCGCCGTCTTCGGCGAGCGCCAGCAGCTCCAGCATCGCCTCGGCCACCGTGCCGGGGCCGAGGTTGTTGAACACCGGCCCGATCGGCAGGTCCGAGCGCCGCGGCCGGATCTGCCACGCCCGCACCGAAACCGGCTCCTCGACCAGCCCCGCGTACTCCGCGAACGGGTCGGCGGGCCGCTGGCGCACCCGGTCCCGCCAGTGCCGGACGGGCGCGGTCAGCACGATCGTCTCCGGCACCGGGACCAGGTCACCGACCCGGTGCAGGGCCCCGATCGCGGGGCCCGCGAACCCGTCGTCGCCGCAGCGCTCGTCCGTGACCGGCAGCCACCGCACCTCGTCCCGGCCGGGCGGATTCGACGGCCGGGCGGGTCCCCCTTCGCGCGTTGCACACAACTCGTGCTCCCAAGACGTGCTTGCCGAACCGGACCTGAGCCGACGAACCGTCCGGGCCGCGGGGATGGTCCCCCACGGCCCGGACGGCGTGCCGGCGAACTGATCAGCCTGCGCAGCGGCGATCCTCCTCGCGCAACGCGAGCACCCGGGCCAGCGCGGCCCGCAGCTCCTGCTCGGGGTGGCGGGGCAGCTCCCCGGCCCGCCAGGCGACGAACCCGTCCGGTCGCACGAGGACCGCGCCGCCGGCGGTGACGCCGTAGGCCGCGGCCCACCGGTCGTCCGGGTCGTCGAACTCGAAACCCACGCGGTGGACGTCCACCGCGAGCCCGAGCGCCGCCGCGGCCGCCTTCGCCGCCGCGACCCAGCCGACCCCGGTCGGCCCGGCCAGCACCGTGAACGACCCGGTGAACAGGTCCAGTGTGGACAGTCCGGCGCCGCCCTGCTCCAGCCGCACGTGCGGCGCCCGCAGCCCGGGTTCGCCGCTGGGCGTGCGCGGGTCCTCGACGGGCCGGCCCGCGCCGGCCGTCCCGGCGAGGACCGCCGACGAGCGGTACCGGTACCCGAAGATCATGGCCAGGTCATCGGTCTTCGTCTTGTCGCCCGCGCCTTCGTGGCGGTCGTGGAGCAGCTGCATCGCGCTTTCGAGCGTCAGCCGGGCGACCGGCCGCCGTTCGTCCTCGTAGGTGTCGAGCAGCTCGTCACCGGCGCCGTCTTCGAGCACGGCGGCGAGCTTCCACGCCAGGTTGTGCGCGTCGGCGATGCCGGTGTTCGCGCCGTAGGAGCCCGACGGCGGCACGACGTGCGCCGCGTCGCCGGCGAAGAACACCCGCCCGGTCCGGTAGCGTCGCGCGACCCAGCCGCCGATGGTGGTGGTCGTGACGATCCGGTCCGACCCCGGCATCGACGGCACCAGCCGGATGTCGACGTCCGGCAGGCCGACCGCCTGCCGCGCCAGCTCCACGCAGTGCCCCCGGGTGAAGTCGGCGACGCTCTCGCCCAGCTCGGGCCGGTAGGGCACGGCGAGCGCCCACCGCCCGAACTCCCGCAGCGGGATCAGGGTCGAGCCCTTCGTCGGCCGGTCCAGGTAGGCGAGCAGGAACCGGCGGCCCTGCAGCGCGGCCCCGAGGTCGGCGTCGAACACGAAGTTCGCCACCTCCAGGAGCACGCCCGGCCCGTCGGCGCCGACGCCGAGCCGCTCGCGCAGCCCCGCGCGGTGCCCGTCGGCGGCGACGACGTAATCGGCGTGAAGCCGTTGGTGGACGCCGGTTTCCAGGTCGCGCACGACCGCCGTGACGCCGTCGCCGGCGTCGGTCAGCGCGACCAGTTCGGTGCCGAACCGCACGTCCGCGCCGCTGCTTTCGGCGCGGGCGCGCACGATCCGTTCGAGTTCGTCCTGGTCGATCATCTCCCAGTCCGCCGGGCTCAGGGACGCCGGCGGCCGGGCCTGGGCGAGCACGTCGAACCGGAAGTGCTCCCGCCCGGCCAGGGTGTCCGCGCCGATCATGTCCGGCATGTCGGTGAGGATCGACGTCCGGTCCCGGATGGCCTCCGCGAGCCCCAGGGCGCGGTAGATCTCCATGGAGCGCGGGTTGAACGCGCGCGCCTGGGGCAGCAGGGCCGTGGACGGATGCCGTTCGACCAGGATCGGGCGAACCCCGAGCCTTGCGAGGAAGAGCGCCGTGGACAGGCCGGTGATGCCCCCGCCCACGATGAGCACCGCTGTCTCGTGGTTGCCCGGCTCGGTCATCGCGCCGAGGCCCCGGCCTTGTGCTCGTCGGCGGCCGCGGCCGACCGGCCCGCGGCCTTCTTGCCCGGCAGGGCGGTCGTGAACAGCAACGCCAGCACCAGCACGCCGACGCTGACCGCGATCGCGCTGACCGTGGCGGACTCGAACCCGCTGCCCAGCCGCGAGAAGAACACCGTGCCGAACAACGCGATCCCGGTCGCGGTGCCGAGCTGGACGGTCGTGTTCACCAGCCCGGACGCGGCGCCCGCCTGCTGCATCTGGATCTCCGACATCGAGACGCCGAAGAGCGAGTTCAGCACCGCGCCCATGCCGAGCCCGAAGCCGATGACCGGGGCCAGCAGCGCCCACACGTTCAGGTCGTGACCCATTTGCTGCACCAGTACCGCGATCGCGACCAGGCTGGCCAGCAGCACCACGATCGCCCCGGCGGTGAACGCCCGCCCGAGCTTCGGGGCCAGCTGCATGCCCAGGACGTTGCCCACGACGATGCCGATCGTCGACGGCGCGAACGTCAGCGCGGCCTGCAGCGGCGAGAACCCGAGCCCGAGCTGCAGGTGCAGCGTCAGGATGAAGAAGACGCCGACCGCGGTGTTGATGCAGAGCATGACGGCCTGGCCGCCCGAGAGGCTGCGGTACTTCAGCAGCGCCGGCGGGACCAGCGGTTCGCCGCCGCGCTTGGCCTTGATCCGCTGGTGCAGCGCGAAGATCGCGAGCAGCGGGATCGCGGCCAGCATCAGGTAGATCGACCACTTCGGCCAGCCCAGCTCACGGCCCTGCACCAGCGGGTAGAAGATCGCGAAGAGCCCCGCGGTCAGCAGCAGCAGGCCGCTGAAGTCCATGCGGTGCCGGAAGAAGCCGGGCCGGCTCGGCATCGTGATCAGCGCACCGACCAGCGCGAGCACGCCGATGGGCAGGTTGATCAGGAAGATCGCGCGCCAGCCGATGCCGAACAGGTCGGCCTGCGTCAGCACGCCGCCCAGCAGCGGCCCGGCGAGCCCGCCGATCGGGAACGCGCCGGCGTAGTACGTCATCGCCTTGGGGCGTTCCTTCTCGTCGAACTCCGCGTGGATGAACGACAGGACCTGCGGCACCATCAGCCCGGACCCGACACCCTGGATCACCCGCGCGGCGATCAGCACCTCGACGTGCCCGGCCAGCCCGGCGGCCAGCGACGCGGCCGTGAACACGACCATGCCGGCGAGGAACAGCTTCTTGGTGCCGTACCGGTCACCCAGGCGGCCACCGGTGATCAGGGTGAGCGCGAACCCCAGCGCGTACCCGGCCGAAATCCACTGCAGCGCGGAATCCCCCGCACCCAGCTCCCGCTGGATGGTGGGCAGCGCCACCGCCACGATCTGGTTGTCGATCATGTCCACCAGGACGGCCAGAACCGCGACCGCCAGTGCCCACCACCTGAGCGGGTGCTTCTCCACGACGTACTCCTTTTCCCACAGTGAACTCTCGTCTGCACTCATAATCAACGAGGCGACTCACACTGTCAACTACTTGTTTGATTAAGTCGATCAAGAGGTTGTCCGACTCATCCGAAACTACAATCAGTGACGTCGGCGCGGCAGAGTGCGACGGGTTGCGAGTCCCCGCCCGAACACAAAAAAAGCCGCTCGCACCGGCCGGCGGCCGGTGCGAGCGACAAGGGCCGGAGGCGACTGCTTCGTCGCGGGGACTGCCAGCGGGACCTACCGGACGGACCTACCAGACGACGGGGACCTCGTGCGCGCCGTAGATCTGCATGTCGGTGCGCATCGGGATCTCCTCCAGCGGCACGGCCAGCCGCAGCCCCGGCAGCCGCTGCGCCAGCTTGGCGAACGCGATCCGCATCTCCATCCGGGCCAGCTCCTGCCCGAGGCACTGGTGCGCGCCGAACGCGAACCCGACGTGCCGCTTGGGCTTGCGGGTGACGTCGAACGCCTCGGGGTGCTCGAACTGCGCCGGGTCCCAGTTCGCCGACTCGGTCGAGAGCAGGATCGGGTCGCCGGCGCGGATGTGCTTGCCGCCGAGCTCGAGGTCCGTCTTCGCCGTGCGCGGCAGGCAGAACGGCCCGACCGTGAGGTAACGCAGGATCTCCTCGACCGCGCGCTCGGCCAGTTCCGGTTGCCGGCACAGGGTTTCCCACTGCTCGCGGTAGTGCAGCAGCGTCAGCGCGCCGAGCCCGATCATGTTCGCGGTGGTCTCGTAGCCCGCGATCATCATCAGGTTCCCGATGGCCACCAGCTCGTCGTCGGTGAGCGGGACGCCGTCGTCCGGTACGGCTTCGATGAGGTTGCTCATCAGCCGGCCGTCCGGGTGCGCGCGCTTCTCGTGGACCAGCGCGCGCATGTCGTCGGACATCCCGGTCATGGCGTCGAGCAGGCCTTCCTTGGTCCGCTCGAGGCTCATGATGACGTGCGTGCGTTCCTGGAACAGCTTGCTGTCGTCGTACGGCATCCCGAGCAGCTCGCAGATGACCAGCGACGGCACCGGCGTCGCGAAGTCCGTGATCAGGTCGGCGGGCGAGCCGCCGGCGACCAGGACGTCCAGCTGGTCGTCGACGATCTTCTCGATCCGCGGCACCAGCGACTTCAGCCGCTTCACGGTGAACATCCCGGTCATCAGCTTGCGGTAGTGCGTGTGGTCCGGCGGGTCCATCCCGATGAACGACACGCCGAACCCGGACGCCAGGTACTCCTCGGGGCTGAGGGTGACCGACGTGACCGAGGTCTGGAACTTCCGCTGGGCGCTCACGTCGGGGTGCACCAGCACGGTCGTGACGTCTTCGAAGCGGGTGACCAGCCAGCCGGTGTTCCCGTCCGGCAGGGCCACCTCGCTGACCGGGGTCTCCTCGCGCAGCTGCGCGTACTCGTCGGGCGGGGCCAGCGGGCACCGCCGGGTCATCGGCACGGGCTTGGGCCGGGTCTGGGTCATCGGCTTGCTCCTTCCGCGGATCGCGGGTCGGACGGCGTGGTTCAGATGTCGAGGGTGATGCCGTAGTGCGTGAGCCAGGTGTTGAACTGCAGCGCCATCTCGACGTTCATCCGGCTCGGCCAGTCCTGCGAAACGCCCTTGGGGTGCCGGAAGACCTCGTCGACGGACGCCTGGTCCAGCAGCGGCCGGATCGGCGCGTTCGGGTCGGCGAGCGTCTCGGCGAGCAGCCCGTGCAGCGCTTCGGTGTAGGCCGGGTCCTGCGTGACGGGGTAGGGCGCCTTGCGCCGCTCGAACACCGACTCCGGCAGCAGGTCCTTCACGGCGGCTCGCAGGATGCTCTTCTCGCGGCCGTCGAACGACTGGAACGCCCACGGCGCGTTGTACATGTACTCGACGAGCCGGTGGTCGAGGAACGGCAGCCGCGCCTCGAGCCCGCACGCCGCGGCCAGCCGGTCACCGCGTTCCAGCAGCATCGGCAGCCAGCGCATCAGCTTGACGTAGCGGACGTTCCGCATGATGCCCTCGAACTCGCTTTCGCCCTCCTGGTGCGGGGTTTCGCGCAGCGCTTGGGCGTAGTTGTCGCGGTAATAACCGTCCATGTCGAGCTTCTTGAGGAAGCCGTCGTCGAACAAGCCACGGCCCTGGCCCTTGACGCAGCCCGGCACGCGCTTCTCGTTGGCGATCCAGGGGAACGTGCCCGAGCGCACGAGCTCGTCGTCGTGCATCCAGCGGAAGCCGCCGAACACCTCGTCGCCGACCTCGCCGGTCAGCGCGACGACCGAGTGCTCCCGGGTCGCGCGCATCATCAGCAGGTGCGACGCGTCCATGTCGCCGGCCGTGGTCGGCATGTCCTGCGCGACGAGCGCCGCGAGCCGCACCTCGGGGTCCATCAGGTCGCGGGTGTCGAGCACGAGGTGGATGTGCTCGGCCCCGTGGTGCTGGGCGACCTCGTCGGCGAACGGGCCGTCCGCGGTGTCGCGGGTGTCGTCCGGCCGGAAGTTCTCGCTGTAGCCGACGTAGGTGGTCGTGACGCTGCGGACGCGTTCGCCGTTCTTCTTCAGCCAGCCGGCCGCGATCCCGGTGACGGCGCTGGAGTCGAGGCCGCCGGAGAGCAGCGTGCACAGCGGGACGTCGGCGGTCAGCTGGCCGAGGACGATGTCCTCCAGCAGCTGCCGGGTGTGCGAGATGGTGTTGTCCAGGTCGTCGGTGTGCGGCTTGGCTTCGAGCTCCCAGTACGTCCGGTCGACGACGCCGTTGCGGCCGATCGCGAGCGTGTGCCCGGGCCGCAGCTGGTCCTGGTCGCGGAACACGGCCTCGCCCGGCAGCTTCGCCGTCGAGAAGACCTCGCGCAGGCCCTCGATGCCGACGACCGCCTTGGTCAGCGGGTGCGTCAGCAGCGCCTTCGGCTCGGACGAGAAGATGACGCCTTCGGGCTGCAGGCTGTAGAACA
The DNA here is from genome assembly GCF_035982555.1 of Amycolatopsis sp. NBC_01286. Classification (NCBI taxonomy): domain Bacteria; kingdom Bacillati; phylum Actinomycetota; class Actinomycetes; order Pseudonocardiales; family Pseudonocardiaceae; genus Amycolatopsis; species Amycolatopsis sp. NBC_01286. The sequence goes on along the minus strand of NZ_CP108428.1, from coordinate 3,067,227 downwards.
GCGGCTTGATGCCGAACCGGTCCCGGACGAGCAGCATCGTCTCGGTGCGCAGGTCCCAGACCCCGAAGGCGTACATGCCTTCGAGGTGCTTGCCGCAGTCGGCGCCCCATTCGAGGTACGACCGCAGCACGACCTCGGTGTCGCTGCGGGTGCGGAAGTGGTGCCCCCGCCGTTCGAGCTCGCTGCGCAGCTCCTTGAAGTTGAAGACCTCCCCGGAGTACGTCAGCACGGCGATCGTGCGCCCGTCCTCCTCCGCGAACATCGGCTGAACGCCGCCGGCCAGGTCGATCACCGACGTCCTGGTGTGCCCGATCGCGACGTTCCGGGAGCACCAGACCCCGCGGGCGTTGGTCCCGCGGTGCTTCTGGGCCTCGTTCATCGCTTCGATCGTGGCGCGTTCCCCGGACAGGTCACGCCCGAAGTCCACCCAACCGGCGATACCACACATGCTGGCCTCCATCTGGTCGTTCGGCTGCCGCCGAGCCTGTCGACCACGGCTCGAACCCGCCTCGACAGCACCTCGGACCGGCTTCCGAGGTGGACCGGATGTCCTTCGCTCAGGCGTGGTTGCGGAACCCGAGCACCGTGCGCATGTAGATCGGCCAGAGGTACGGCGTCGCGTCGGCCTCCCCGCCGAGCAGCTCCTCGGCGTAGCACCGCGCGATCGGGTGGAACTCGAACCGCACCGGGCCCTCGTCCACCACGTCCTTCTGGATCCGCAGCAGCCCGTGCCCGACGAGCCGGGCCAGCAGCGCCTCGGCCCGTTTCGGCGGGCAGTCGAGCCGCACCGCGACCTCGGCCGCGGTGAACGAGCTCGCGCCGAGCGTCGGCAGCAGCCGGAACGCCGTCTGGGCGTGCGACGGCACCGACCGGTAGCTGCCGGCCAGCCGCGCCCGGACGTCGAGCTGGTTGAACTGCAACAGGTCCAGCGGCCGGTTGCTGGTTTCCAGGTGCTGCCGCATGTTCCGCACCGGCCACCCGGGCACCGACCGCAGCCGCGCGCCGATGCACCGCACCGCCAGCGGCAGGTACCCGCACAGCGCGACCAGGCTGCGTGCCTCGTCGCGCTCGGCCGCGACCCGGTCCCGCCCGACGATCACGGCGAGCATCTCGAGGCTCTCCTCGCCGGTCAGCGGTTCGAGGTCGATGGTGTGCGTGCCGGCCAGGCCCTGCAGACCGGAACACGCGGTGGCCACGGCGGCGCACCGCGGCCCGGCGGGCAGCAGCGGCTGGACGTCGGCGTCCGAGGTGACGTCGTCCAGCACGACCAGCACGTTGCGATCGACGCTCCAGGTCCGGAACATCGTCGCGCGCTCGTCGACGCTGTCGGGCAGCCGCTCGCCGGGGAACCCGATCGACCGCAGGAACTGGCCGAGCACCTCCTTCGGGCCGGCGCCGGCCGGGCCGCCGAGGTTCGCGTAGAACTGCCCGTCGCCGAACGCGGACCGCAGCCGGTGCGCGACGCGGACCGCGAACGTCGACTTGCCGACGCCGGGCATGCCCATCACCGACACGATCCGCAGCCCGTCGTCCGAGCGTTCGGCCGGCGAAAGCCACTGCACGGCCGAGCTGATCAGCTCGGCGCGTCCGGTGAAGTCGGCGATGTCGTTGGGCAGCTGCGCGGGCGCGACGAGCTGCACCCGCTCCGCCGCGACCTCGGGCGCCGGGCGGGCATCGGCGGTCTCGGTCAGCAGCGAGCGGTGCAGCCGCTGCAGGTCGGACGACGGTTCGAGGGCGAGCTCTTCGACGAGCCGGCCGCGGAAGCGCCGGTAGACGTCGAGGGCCTCGTCACGGCGCTGGCAGCGTTGCAGGGCGAGCATCAGCTGGCTGTGGAACCCCTCGTGGAGGGGCTGGGTCATGGTCAGTTCCTTGAGCTCGCTGACCAGGCCGCGGTGCCGGCCCAGCTGCAGGTCCGCCTCGATCCGGCCCTCCAGCGCGCGCAGCCGGCTCTCCTCGAGCCGGACGGCGTACGCGCTGAGCAGCTCGCCGGTCTCGACGTCGCTCATCGCGGGGCCGCGCCACAGCCGCAGCGCGTGCCGCAGCAGTTCGGTGGCCTCCCCGGGTTCGCCGCTCTCCAGCGCCGCGCTGCCCTGGTGCGCCAGGTGCTCGAACTGGATCTTGTCGACGGCCTCGGCGGCGATCTCGAGCCGGTACCCGTGCCACCCCGTGTGCAGCCCGGCGGGTTCGTGCCCGGATTCCTTGGGGAACAACGACTTCCGCAGCCGGTGGATGTAGGTCTGCACGGTCACGTGGGCGCTGCGGGGCGGGTCGGCGCCCCACACTTCGTCGACGAGATCGGTCGTCGACACGAACTGGTTGGCCCGCACGATCAGCAGCGCGAGGATTTCCCGGAGCTTGGGCGCGCTCGGCGTGATGTCCCGGTCGTCGGACAGCACGCACAACGGACCCAATAGTTTGAATTGCAGCAACACGCCGAACATCCCCCAGATGACGATTCCGTCAGCCCGGTTTCCCCGACGTCCGGAAATGTGTTGCGATCACCCACGAAAGCGAGTACGGAACCGGCACCTCCCCCAAGCCGCCGCACCGCACATCGTTGTTTATCGCAGGTAGTTTTTCCACATCCGGAACAGCGTCCGGACACTCGAATTCCGCATAGACCACCACCCCAGGCGACACATTCGTAGATCGACTTGTGCCGAAAGCAGGTTACCCGCCGTCGTTGCCCGAGGTCAACCCGCGTACGCTGCGCAGCGTACGCGAACAGACACACCGTCGAAACCCTCGAACGGCCGTCTTCAAGGGCGGATTCACGCGCCGGCAATAAGCCGGATATGCCTGGTTCACCTGGCGCGAGTGCTCACATTCCGACAAGTTCGAGGCGCGGCTTTGCGCCGTTCGGAGCACTACCGGCCGGATGATCAAGCCCACGGCAATTCATGATCACCACGCGGGCACCCGAGCGCACCAAAAGCATCTTCCGATCAGCCGAACCGCTTTTCTCGGATTCCGCTCGGCGCCCACTCAGCCGAGAACCTCACGCAACCGCGCGGCGAAGGCCGCCGGCTGACCGGCATAGCCGAAATCGCCGGCGAGGAACCCACCGTGGTGACTCGGGAACACGGTGGCCCGCTGCCCCAGCAACTCCGCGGTCGCCACCGCCGTCCGCCCGGTGAAGACACTCAGCGATTCCTCACCGACGGCGATCACCACCCGCGTGGACGCCGCGGCGAGCGCGTCGACGTCGGGCCGGTACCCGCTGACGGCCCAGGACCGGTCGGACAACAACGGATCGTCCCGCCTCCCGTCGTCATCGGCAGGCATCCCGAACTGCGCGGGATCGGCGGCAGGCTGCGCGAAGTAGTCATCGTTGTACTCGCCGGCCCACGACGTCATCCCGATGAAGGCGGCCATCCCGGCCCCGAACCCCTTGGCGAGATAGGCATCGGTCACGGCGTTCCGAGCCCGCTCGGCAGCTGCGGCATCAGGAACAACGGAGAGCAACGGCGGCTCGTGCGCCACAAGCGTCCGCACATCACCCGGAAAGGCAGCCACGAGCGCAAGCGCGGTCACGGCGCCGCCACTGCTGCCGAAGAGATCGACAGGCCCACCCCCGACCGCCCCGATGACGGCGTGCACATCCCGAGCTTGAACCTCGGGCTCATGCTCGACCCGGCCGTCCTTCCGCACACTGCGCCCGATCCCCCGAGGGTCATAGGTGACAACGGTCCGCTCGGGAAAGAAGGAAGCAAGGGTGGTGAACCCATCAGCGGCCATCGGCTGCCCAACCATCACCAACGGCGGCGCGGAACTGTCGGCGGAAGCGGGCCCATGCACGTCATAGACAAGACCGGCTTCGGCCGTCTCCAGCGTGTACGTCGTAGCCATGGGGATCCTCCCGGGTCGAGAAACTGCCCGGACCCTAGCCCGGGACGGGCCGCCACGCCGGGACCCCGGCGTGTCCCGGCCACCGGCGTCCCGGGGATAGCCGCTGGTCAGACCGGTACGGCCGTTCGGGTGGTATCGGGCCGCCACCATCGACGGTAGCCGTCACCGAAGGTTGCGGATTCTTGTGCGCTGTCCACGACGGTGGTTAACCTCGGATTCAAGATCGCGGAATCGGGTGATTTGGGGCAGGGGGAGCTCGATGCGTTTTCGGCTGCTCGGCGTCGTCGAGGTGGACCGGGACGGCACAGCCGTCACGCTCGGCGGCCCGAAACCCCGGACGCTGCTCGCCGCGCTCCTGCTCGCCGAAGGGCAGGTCCTCTCGGTCGACCGGCTGATCTCGATCATCTGGGACGAGAACCCGCCCGAAAGCGCCTCCGCCCTGCTCCACACCTACGTTTCGACGCTGCGCCGCGCCTTCGGCAAGCAGAACGGCGAGCCGGGGCCGGGCGCGATCCTGACGCAGCAACCGGGCTACCGCATCGAACTCTCCGGCTGCGAGGTCGACACCCTGGCGTTCGCGCGGCTCTCGGCGGAAGCGGACGCGCTGGCCGCGGCCGGGGACCACGAGGCCGCGGTGAGCCGGTACGACCAGGCGCTGGGCCGGTGGCGCGGACCGGCGCTCGGCGGGCTCAAGTCGCGGTTCGCGGCGGCCGAGTCCGTGCGGCTGGAGGACCAGCGGCTGGCCGCCGTCGAACGCCGGACGGCGTCGGTGCTGGCCCTGGGCCGGGGACCGGCGCTGGTCGGCGAACTGACTTCGCTCGTCACCGAGCACCCGCTGCGGGAGCGCCTGCGCGGCCAGCTGATGACGGCGTTGTGGGCCGCCGGGCGCCAGGCCGACGCGCTGCGCTGCTACCAGGCGGGCCGCGACCTGCTGGTGGAGGAGCTCGGCATCGAACCGGGTGCCGACCTGCGGGCGGTCCACCAGCTGGTGCTGCGCGGGGATCCGCCACCGCCACCGCTCCCCGAACCGCCCGCCGACCGGCCGGAGCCGGCGCCCGAGCAGCCGCCGAACGGCCCGTGCCTGCTGCCGCCGGACATCACCGACTTCACCGGCCGCGACACCGAAGCGGCTCGCCTCACCGAACCGCGCTCGCGGCTCGTCGCGATCGCCGGCAAACCCGGTTCCGGCAAGAGTTCCCTCGCCGTGCACGTCGGTCACCGCCTGCGCCCGCGGTTCCCGGACGGGCAGCTCTACGTCACCCTCCGCGGCGCGCAGCACTCGCCGGTCGAGCCGGTGGAGGTGCTCGGGCGCTTCCTGCGCGCACTGGGCGTCGCCGACGCCGACCTGCCCGCCGGGCTGGACGAGCGGGTCGAGCTCTACCGGGCCCTCTCGGCCGGCAGGCAGCTGCTGGTGATCCTCGACGACGCGGCCGACGAACGGCAGGTCCGCCCGCTGCTGCCCAGCGGCGACGGGTGCCTGTGCGTGCTGACCAGCCGCGTCCGGCTCGCCGCGCTCGACTCCGTCGACCACATCGACCTGCAGGTCCTCGACGACGAAGCCTGCCTCGCGTTGCTCACCCGGATCGTCGGCCGCGCCCGGATCGACGCCGAACCGGACGCCGCCAGGGCCCTGGTGCACCTGTGCGGCAACCTGCCGCTGGCGGTGCGGATCGTCGGCGCCCGGCTCGCCGCGCGCCCCGACTGGCGGCCGAGCCGCCTGCTCCCGAGGCTGCGTGAGCAGCGGAAGTTCCTCAACGAGCTGACGGTCGGCGACCTCGAGGTGCGCGGCAGCTTGGCGTTGTCCTACAACGGATTGGCCGCGCGGGAGCGCGCCGCACTGCGGCGGCTGGGCTGGCTCGGCGTCCCGGACTTCGGGACCTGGCTGGTGAGCGTGCTGCTCGAGGTGCCGGACGACGACGCCGAAGACATCGTCGAAGGGCTGGTCCGCGCGCAGCTGCTGGACGTCGTCAGCGACGAGGGCTCCGGCCTCACCCGCTACCGGCTGCACGACCTGGTCCGGGTGTTCGGCTGGGAACGCGCCGAGGCCGAAGAGGACCGCGCCGAGCTGCGGCTGGCCGTGCGGCACGCGGCGGAGGAGTGGTACCGGCTGGTCGAGTGGGCGTCCGGTGGCACGCCGATGCGGGCCCTGCGCCCGGCGCCCACCAGGACCGCGACGGCCGAGGAGGAGGCTCGCACCGCGACGCTCGGCGACCCGCTCACCTGGTTCGACGCCGAGCAGGCCGCGCTGGTGCAGATCGTCGAGCGGGCGAGCGAGCTGGAACTGGCGGACACGGCCGTCCGCCTGGCGACGGCGTTGTGTTCGTCGTCCTTCGCCGTGGAAAACCACTTCCACCACTGGTGGCGCACGCACACCGCCGCGTTGGAGGCCTCGCGCCGGGCCGGGGACAAGTCGGGGCAGGGCCTGCTGCTGTCCGGTCTCGGGTGGCTGCGCAGCGAGCAGGACCGGCTCGACGAGGCCGCGGACTACTACGCGCAGGCGCTGGCGGCCTACGCCGAGGTCGACGACGTGCACGGCAAGACCGTGACCCGGCTGATGCTCAGCAGCGTCCGCCGGGAACAAGGCCGGCTGCTCGACGCGCTCGGACTGCTCGACGCGGCCCTGCCGACGCTGTCCGCGCTCGGCGACCCGTGGGCCGAAGGCCGGGCGCACCACGGGCGCGGCATGGTGCTGACGGAACTGGGCCGGCTGCCGGAGTCGCTGGCCGAGCTCGACGTGGCGCTCGCCGGCTACCGCGCGCTGCCCGACCAGCACGGCATCGCGCTGGTGCTCCGGTCGATCGGGATCGCGCACCGGGCGTCCGGGCGGCTGGCCGAAGCCGAGCGCAACTGCGCCGAAGCGCTGGAGATCCTGCACGGGATCGGCGACCGGCTGATGGTCGCCTACGCCCGGCAAGCGCTCGCGAAGGTCCACATCAGACAGCGGTCACGGCCGTGGGACGAGGTGCACGCGGAGCTCAAGGAAGCCATGGGGACCTGCCACGACATGCAGGACGGCTTCGGCCAGGCGCTCGTGCTGCGGACCCTCGGGGAACTCGAACTGGCCCGCGACGCGCCCGAGGCGGCGCGGCGCTACCTGGAGCTGGCCTTGACCTGGTGCGACGCGCTGTCCCTGCCGCTGTGGCGGGCGCGCAACCTGCGCGATCTCGCCGTCGCGCTGGCCGCGCTCGGGCGGCCGGCGGAAGCCGATGCCGCGTACGCCGAAGCGTTGTCGCTCTTCGACGGCCACGGCGCCCGCGAGGCCGGGGAGCCGCGGGTCGCCCCGCCGCCCGAGGCACCGCTCCCGCGTCGCGAAGGCCTCCTCACCGACCCCCAGGGCCGGTGAGGAGGCTCCGCCTCAGCAGGTGAAGTCGCCCGGTGGCACCCACGGGATGCCGGGCCAGAAGATCCGGCCCTCCGGGCGGTACTGCTTGCCCATCACCTCGTTCCAGGATCCCGACCACAGCGCGGGGTCGTGCGGCTTGTACTGGTCCCAGATCGCCTGCTTGCGATCGCGCCAGTACCCGCTGACGTTGTCCGGCTTGTCGGTGATGATGTAGCCCTGGTACTCGTCGCGGCGGATCCGGGTCTTGCCCGCGCCGTCGACGTCCGCGTCGGCCGCGAGGATCGCCCCCGCGACGTGGTCGACGTTGTCCGCCACGCCGTCACGGCGCACTTCGCGGTGCCCGATCGTGCTCTGTGTGCGGATGTAGTCCGGGCCCACGTAGTCGATGATCGAGTCGAGCATCCCGACGAAGGAGTCCTTCGTGTACCCGGGACGGCCGTCGATCGGGTTCGCCACGTAGGAGCCGTCCTTCAGCATGCGGTAGAGGTCACCGCAGTTGTCCTCCGGCCCGGCGGCGGCGTGGATGTAGGTGAACGCCAGGTGCACGTTGGTGCCGTCGAGGTGGTTCACAGCGACCGGGTGGCCGCCGAACCACATCTGCTCGTAGGTCCACTGGTTCGGCACCCGGGCCGCTTCGGCGTAGGCCGCGCGCTCCCCCGCAACCCGCAGGTCGGCGTAATCCATGCCGCACGGGTCGTGGCTCTCGCACGGCAACTCGCCCGCGCTGAGGTAGGTCACCCAGACGTTGAAACCGGCCTCGATGTCCGACGCGATGTCGGGGTTCATGAAGAGCAGGTCGTCGTCTTGGTGGGCGGAGAAGCTCAGCGTCGTGGTGGGCCCGTCCGCCGCGGCGGACGGCGTGCTCAGGCCACCGAGCGCGGCGGCGGCGAGCACGAGCGCGGCGACCGGAGCCACCGCACGGCGAAGTCTGCGCATGGTCGTGTTCCTTCCTCGGGTGTTCACTGGCCCCAGTTTTCGAGGTCTCGGCTGCCCATTCCGGGGCTCCAGTACCAGTGCATCAAGGTGCCGTCGGTGGTGCGGCCGTAGACGTTCTGCTGGTTCTCGGTCGCGAACCCGGTCAGGTTGGCGCCGATGTTCCCGCCCCAGGACGCGTACTGCGGGGCGTTGTCTTCGGGGGTCCACCACCAGTGACCGAGTTCGTTGCCCGGTGTACGCGCGAAGACGTGCTGCTGGTCGTTCCACACGTACGCGATCGGGTCACCCTGGATCGGCGAGTTCAGCGGCTCCTCCACGACACCTTCTTCGGGCGTCCAGTAGAAGTGCTTCAACGTCCCGTCCGCGCCACGCGCGAGGACGTGCTGCTGCTCCCCGAACGCATACCCCGTCGGGGTGCCGGTGATCTGCGAACCACCCCAGACGCCGTAGTTCGGGTCGTTGTCGGTGATCTGCCAGTACCAGTGGCCGAGGTGGCCGTCCGCGGTCCGGCCGAACACGTGCTGCTGGTCGCCCCAGACATACGCGACCGGGTCACCCGCGATGCTCTGCGCCAGCGTCTCCTCGATCTTGTCCTCGTTGCCCGGTGCCCAGTACAGGTGCTTCAGCTTGCCGTCGGTACCCCGCGCGAAGGCGTGCAACTGGTCACCGAACGCGTATCCCGTCGGGTTGCCCGCGATGTCCGTCGCCGCGATCTCGAAGATCGGGTCCGCGTCCGTCGGCCGCCAGAACCAGTGCCCGAGCCGGTTCCCGGTCAGCAGGGCGAACACGTGCTGCTGGTCACCCGCGACGTAAGCGACCGGCTCACCGGCCAGCTGGCCCGGGTAGGACTCCGACTCGATGTCGGTGCCCGTGTTGTACGAGTGCTTCAGCGAGCCGTCCGCGCCCTTGGAGAACATGTGCTCCTGGCCGCCGTAGCGGTAGGACGCCGATGCCGCGATGCCCTCGTCGCCCATCGGCTTCGGCTGGTCGATGTCGTCGACGATGTTGCGGTACCGCATCGGCGTGAACGTGCGGATGTAGGACTGGGTCGTCCACGCGCGCTCGACCGCGGGGTTGCCGAAGTCGAACTCCTCCCGGACGATCGGCTGCGTCTTGGCGGCGTCGTTCCAGGCGAGGAACAGCGCGATGTGCCCGGTGCGCCACAGCGCGTCGCCCGGCCGCAGGTCGCCCCAGCCGATGGCGTCCATCCGGCTCGGCAGGGTGGCCGTGGTCAGGCTGGCGCTCAGGTTCCACGCCATCGAGACGAAGCCGGAGCAGTCCGGGCGGTAGGAGCCGTACTGGTTGGTGTGCGTGCCGCTCTGGCTGTACATGACGTGCTCGTCGATCCAGGACCTCGATCTCGTGAGCACCTCGGAGCGGGTGATCGGCCCGTTCTCCACCGACGCCGACGACGTCATGGCGCTCGCCCCGGGCGTCTTCGGATGACTGGCCACGCCGTCGGCGCCTTCGTGCGGGAGCGGCCCGGGCTTCGCGGGGTCGTAGTAGCCGGCCTGCGCGGCGGCCGGGCCGAGCGGGTGGGCGTTCGCGACGGCCGGCGCGGTGCCGGCGATCACGAAGGAGGCGAGCAGGGCGGCCACGAGGGTGCCTGTGCGCTTGACGGTCATGGAGTCCTCCCGGGGTCGTGCTCCACCGGCGGTGCGGCGGAGGTGATGGGGGAAACGGTGCCGGGGCGACCTTCAAAACGGCCCCAAAAGCCCTTCAACCGGGGTTGCAGGCGACTTGAAGTGCACTTACAGGCGGCGCTCCCAGGCTCGGTCCATCACCAACGACCGGGAGTGACGCCATGACCCGCACCAAGATCCGCATCGCCGTCGCCGGCCTCGGCGCGCTGCTCAGTGCCCTGACCCTCGTTTCGCCGGCGGTGGCCGCCCAGCCGACGACCAGCGACCCGGGCACGAGCCAGAGCACGCAGGAGGCTTCGCGAGCCGCCGCGATGCGCGCGGCCGCCGTCGCCGCCGGCTACCAGGACGACTTCATCGCGGTGGCCGGCCCCGCCGCCCAGCGCGTCCACGACGACTTCGACATCCCCGCGTCGGTCACCGTCGCGCAGGCCGTGCTCGAATCGAACTGGGGCCGCAGCGCCCTCTCGACCAACGACCGGAACTACTTCGGCTTCAAGTGCACGTCACCGAGCAACCCGGGGCCGTTCGCCAAGGGCTGCGCGAACTACCCGACGCAGGAGTGCGTCCCCTCGCCGTGTCACACGGAGAACGCCTACTTCCGGTCGTACGACTCGATGGAGAACTCGTTCCGCGACTACGGGCGCCTGCTCACGACGAACTCCGTCTACGCCGGCGCGTTGCCCTACCGACATGATCCGGACGCGTTCATCAGAGCGGTGGGACCGCACTACGCCACCGATCCGAGCTACGTGAACAAGGTCCTCACGCTGATCAACGACTTCGACCTGCGCCGCTTCGACTCGGGCACCGCGCCGGGCGCGTCCTTGGGCGACGAAGGCATCGCGGCATCGGCGTCTTATCGCTACGGCGGCCAGGAGCACATGTTCTCGCGCGGCGCGGACGGTTCCTTGAAGCACTCGTACAACACGGGTACCGACATCGAATCGGAGTCGTACCCGGGTGAACTGGCCGGTGAGCCGGTCGCCTACGTCGCCGGTGATCAGCAGCACGTCTTCGCCTTGCTGACCGGTCACCGCCTTGGCCACTGGTTCTGGCGCCCGACCGACGCGGACCCGATCTTCGAGATCGCCGCGACGGACATCGCCGGGAACCCGACCGGGTACGCGTTCGGCGACCAGCTCCACGCGTTCGCCCGCGGCACCGACGGCAAGCTCAAGCACCTCTACTGGGCGCCCGGCAACGAAGACAAGATCGAGGAGACCCTGGCGCAGAACATCGCGGGCGACCCCGTCGCGTACGTCTGGGGCGACCAGCAGCACGTCTTCGGCCGGACCGCCGACGGCCACCTCGGCCACTGGTACTGGCAGATCACCGACAACGACCCCAACTACGGAACCTGGGGCAACACCACCATCACCGGCACCCCGACCGGGTACGCCTTCGGCGAGCAGCAGCACGTCCTGGCCCGCGGCACCGACGGCACCCTGAAGCACTTCTACTGGACGCCGGAGGACGGCGTCGTCGAAGAGCCGCTGAACGCACCGATCCAGGGTGACCCGATCGCCTACGTCTGGAACGACCAGCAGCACGTCTTCGCACGTACGCCCGGCAACGAACTCGGCCACTGGTGGTGGACCCCCGAAGACAACGCCCCGCAGTACGCGTCCTGGGGCGGGAACATCGGCGCCAACCTGACCGGGTTCGCGACCGAGAACCAGCAGAACGTCTACGGCCGCACCACCGACGGCACCTTGATGCACTGGTACTGGAGCCCCGGCATGGGCAGCCGAGACCTCGAAAACTGGGGCCAGTGACGCACAACTGACGAGAAGGCCGCGGCGACCGCCGCGGCCTTCCTCGCGTGCTCGACGTCCCGGCCGTGCCGGAGGAGTGGCCACTGGGCCGGACGGTCCTTGGCGCGACCGCGCGGCCCCGGCAGAATCCCCCGGATGAGACGGCGGCTCGGCGTGCCGGTCCTGCTGGCCGCACTGGCCGTGGCGACCACCGGATGCGATCCGATCGACGTGGCGGCCTCGCCGTCGTCGTGGACGCCGCGGCCCGCGCCGACCGTCTGGCCGTCGATCCGGGACCTGACGCACTACCTCCCGACCGAAGCCGACGGCAGCGCGTTCGGGGTCGGCCTGACCCGCGCCGGCCCGCTGGTTTCCGAGCCGCCGGCGGCGCTGCTGCGGGTCTGCGATCTCCCCCAGCCGTGGGACGCGCTGGTGCGCTACGGCGCGGCGCTCACCTGGCAAGCCGACGGCCAGGAGATCCGGCAGGTCATCATCGCCTACGGCCGCGTCTCCGCCCGGGAGGTGCTCGACGCGATCCGGGCCGCCCTGGACTCCTGCGGCAGCTTCACCTACGAAGGCACCCGGTACCACCGGACGAGCACCGTGGGAACCAGCGCCGCCGACGCGACCGAGGCCCACGAAGTGTTCTGCACCGGCAGAGCCCCGAAAGCCCCGCCCGAACACTGTTTCGCCCTGCTGGCAAGCCACGACCGGCTGACGCAGCTAGCCATCCCCGGAGGCGGCAAGGACATCTCGGCCGAGCTGGACGCGCTCGTGAAGGTCATCAGCCCGTTCGCGATCGCCGTCGCCCGGACCTGAGCGGAACAAGAGGAGCCGCCAAGGGGGCTCGAACCCCTGACCTTCTGTTCAGAAGGTCAGGGGTTCGATGTGCCCGAGTCGGCGACCTGGGTATCGATGGACACCGGCGGTAGCCAAGGAGTACGGATTGTCGCCGCGAATACGCGACCTTGCGACGCACTACCGTCCGCGAACGACGCACAGATACGCGTGCAGCCTGACCGCAACACCGGCTGCACGCGCACCACCCCTTAGCTCACGAGCTCCGGTGATTCGCTGCGCTAGCGAACGCCTCGATGATCGCCTGGACCTCGTTCGGTCGAAGAACGAAGGCCAAGGCGCCTAAGACGGCGAGCACCAGCAGGAAGATGCCCCCGGCGATTATGAAACGCATCGCCGCTTGTGCCGTTTCAGGCTCCCGAAGCACGTGGAGCGCGAAGCTCCACACGGTCAGGGATTCCCTGATGGGCTGATTCACTGAGTCGCGAGAGCGACGTTTCCACCGACTTCGCGTTACGGTAGTCAAGTAGACCCTCTCCTCCGGTGTGACGCTGGACATGGGGTTTGCACCGGGCGTCCCTCGTGGCTGCGAGGGGCGCCCATCTTTATCTCGTTCGGAGTATCCCCACTACTAGGGGTGTGGCGCCAGCAGTCTTCACCCCTTAAGTCGCTAGGCCATTCGGAGTAGCGGTAATTCTTTCGAGTGCAGCTCTCGACTCTAAGTAAGACTTGGACCGATCAACGAGCCCGATCAGGGTCCATGACACACCATGCAGGGACACCGACGTGTTGTTGCGCCTACAGCAAGTACCGAAACTTACAGTTCGCTGTTGCAAATAGTTTGTTCGGCCATCAGGTATCGCCGCTCGGCCGGGCACAAGGTTCGATCGATTCGCCCGCAACTGCTCGATGTCCGGATGCACGTTCGCCGCGCCAGAAGACTTCTTCGGTCGCCTCGCCCGTAGGCAACAGTGACCCGAATCCGGGTACGGCAGGTCGAACCCGATCGCGCGGTCGCCCTGGCGTCTCCGACATCGCCTTGCTCGATCCCGAAGTCGACAGCGCGCAAGGGCGAGCAGCAGACTCCTCGCAGTCGCTTAATTCGTTATTCACCGCAAATACGGCGTCGTCGTCGACTGCCCGAGCCACATGGTGGCCGCTCGGTCGCGTCGACCAGCAACACCGCCGGGTTGCGATCGAGTCCGTCACGGGGGCGATTATGGTCGCCTCGCCCAGCACCGAACGCTGTAAGCCCGCCCTCGAACGCTCCGGCCAGGATTACTACCTAGTCCGCTTACCGCGTCGAGCGCAGCGCCGTCCGGAGCGTCGGCCGGAAGGGCGATCGCCGTCGCCCGGACCTGAGCGGAACAAGAGGAGCCGCCAAGGGGGCTCGAACCCCTGACCTTCTGTTTACAAGACAGATGCTCTACCAGCTGAGCTATAGCGGCCTGGCGCCGCAGCGCCGCTCGCAGTCTACCGGGCCCCCGCCGCGCGCCCCGGGGAGCCACCCCCGCCTGCCCGTCTCGAAGATCGGGACGACGGCGTCGGCCGGCCCCCGGCGAAAGCCGTCCAGCGAGCGCAGATCCCCTGGTCAGGACAAGATGATCAGAACGTGGTGGACGCCACTCCATGATCCGTGCAACGGTCGGGGGACGGGCGTCGATGGTCCTCGGGAACGAGCGAGGAGGTGGATGGATCATGAAGATCAACGAGCGCACCAACGGGGGCAAGGCGACCAGATGGCCCCTGCTGGAACCGCCCGCGCAGAGACCGCGCACCCACCGGCCGAACCTGTTGCGACGCCGTCCCTGGCACGTTCTCGAAGCGCCCACCGGGGAGTTCCCGGCGGTCGACGCCGAGGAGGCGATGGGGCCGCAGCTGCCCGATGACGCCACCGTCAACTTCGTGCTCGACCTCTCCCTGCGCCTCGGCGAGGTGCAGATGGCCAGCGGCGCCGGTGCCTCGGACGTCAGCGCGACGATCATCGCCGTCACCGCCGCGCTCGGGCTGCCGCACTGCGAGGTCGACGTCATCTTCACGTCGATCACCGTGACCTGCCACCGCGGCACCGACCTCGCGCCGGTGACCGCGCTGCGCGTCGTGCGCAGCCGCAGCCTCGACTACACGCGGCTGACCGAGACCGAGAAGCTCATCCGCCGGATCGTCCGCGGGCACCTCGGCGCCGAGCAGGCGCAGACCGAGCTGGAGCGGATCTCGCAGGCGCCGCACCCGTACCCGCGCTGGGTCGCGACGCTGGCCTGGGGCGGGGTCGCCGCGTTCATCACCATCCTGCTCGGCGGCGGGCCCGACATCGCCGCCGTCGCGTTCGTCATCAGCGGCGTGATCGACCGGATCGGGCGGTTCGTCAACCGCTACTCGCTGCCGTTCTTCTTCCAGCAGGTGATCGGCGGCCTGGTCGCGACGCTGTCCGCGATGACGATCATGCGGACCCACGTCCTGACCACCGACAAACCGACGCTCGTCGTCGCGGCCGCGCTGACCGTGCTGCTGTCCGGGCTGTCGACGGTCTCGGCAGTGCAGGACGCCATCACCGGCTACAACGTCACCGCCGCCGGCCGCACCATGGAAGTGGTGCTGATGTCGGCCGGCCTGATCTCCGGGGTCGTGCTGGCCCTGCGGATCGCCGTGATGCTCGGGCTGCCGCCCACCCCGCTGCCCGACGTCCCCACCTCCACACCGCAGCACCTGCCGCTGGTCATCCTCGGCGGGGCCGGCGCCTCGGCCTGCTTCGCGCTCGCGTCCTACTCCAAGATGCGCGCGATGCTGGTCGCGATGGCCGCCGGCGCGATCGGCGCGACCGTCTACGGCGGGCTCACGGTGATCCGGCTCGACGGCGTCAGCTCGTCCGCGATCGCCGCGACGCTGGTCGGGTTCTGCGGTGGCGTGCTCGCGCGACGACTGGGCGTCACGCCGCTCGTCGTCGCCGTGTCCGGGATCACTCCCCTGCTCCCGGGCCTGTCCACCTATCGTGGTCTATACCAAATCGGGGTCGAGCCGAACGGCAATATCTCGACGCTCATGACGGCGGTCGCAATCGGGCTTGCGCTGGCAGCGGGCGTGGTACTCGGCGAATGGCTCGCTCAGCCGGTCCGCACCGGCTTGGGCAGGCTCGAACGCCGGTTCGCCGGACCACGCATGGCCGGTCCGCTCGAACCGGCCGATCGGCGCTTGGAGTAACCCGACGGTCACCGGCTGTTCATCGCTCACGCGATAGGGTTTCACTCTGGGGCCGCGACCCGGGACGCGAGGAGCGAGCACGTGACTGAAGCGACGAAGGAGAACTCGAACCAGGCGGATTTCGTCGTGGTGGCGAACCGGCTACCGGTGGACCTCGAACGCACGACCGACGGAGAACGCCGCTGGACGGCCAGCCCGGGCGGGCTGGTGTCGGCGCTCGAGCCGTTCCTCCGGTCGCGCAAGGGCGCGTGGGTCGGCTGGCCGGGCGTGCCCGACGTCGACGTCGAGGAGTTCGACGACGACGGCCTCGTGCTGCACCCCGTCTCGCTGAGCGCCGACGAGGTCCGCGACTACTACGAGGGCTTCTCCAACGCGACGCTCTGGCCGCTCTACCACGACGTCGTCGAGCGCCCGGTGTTCGACCGGGCCTGGTGGAACAGCTACGTGAAGGTGAACCAGCGGTTCGCGCAGGCCAGCGCCGAGGTCGCCGCGCCGGGCGCGACGGTCTGGATCCAGGACTACCAGCTGCAGCTGGTGCCGGCGATGCTGCGCGAGCTGAGACCGGACCTGCGCATCGGCTTCTTCCTGCACATCCCGTTCCCGCCGGTCGAGCTGTTCATGCAGATGCCGTGGCGCGCCGCGATCATCCGCGGCCTCACCGGCGCGGACCTCGTCGGCTTCCACCGCCCCGGCGGGGCGCAGAACTTCCTGTGGCTGTGCCGCCAGCTGATCGGCCTCGAGTCGACGCGCGGCGCGGTCGGCGTCCGGTCGCGGCCGGGCACCATGCAGGTCGGCGACCGGACCGTGCGGGTCGGCGCGTTCCCCATCTCCATCGACGCCGCCGGCCTCGACCAGCTGTCCCGCACGAAGGGCGTCCAGGAGCGGGCCGCGCAGCTGCGGCGCGACCTCGGCAACCCGAAGACCGTGCTGCTCGGCGTCGACCGCCTCGACTACACCAAGGGCATCGACCTGCGGCTGCAGGCGCTGCACGAGTTGCTGCACGAGGGCAGGCTCCAGCCGGACGACGTCACGTTCGTGCAGCTGGCCACGCCGAGCCGCGAGCGCGTCGAGCACTACCAGCGGATGCGCGGCGAGATCGAGCAGATGGTCGGCCGGATCAACGGCGAGTTCTCCCGCGTCGGTCACCCGGTCGTGCACTACCTGCACCAATCGGTCGACCGCACCGAGCTGGCCGCCTTCTTCTCCGCCGCGGACGTCATGGTCGTGACGCCGCTGCGTGACGGCATGAACCTCGTCTGCAAGGAGTACGTCGCCACGAGGCACGACCTGGGCGGTGCGCTGGTGCTCAGCGAGTTCGCCGGCGCGGCCTCGGAACTCTCTAGCGCATTCCTCGTGAACCCCCACGACCTGGACGGGGTGAAGGATGCTCTGGTGGCTGCCATTACGCTCGACCCGGCTGAGGGCCGTCGCCGGATGCGCGCCATGCGTCGCCAGGTCCTCACACATGACGTCGACCGTTGGGCGCGCTCGTTCTTGCAGGCGTTGGGTGCCGAAGCGGTCGACTGATTGGTCCCGACCACGCACGAGCTCCTGAGGAGGAGTGTTGACTGCCGAGGCCCTGCCCGCCGAGCTGCGGCGCGCGATCGTCCAGATCGCCCGTACTCCGCGACTGCTGGTCGCCTGCGACTACGACGGCACGCTGGCTCCCATCACGCTCAACCCGGACGAGGCCCGGCCGCTGCCGGAGTCCGTTGGCGCCCTCAGATCGCTCGCCGGTCTGCACGAGACGACCACCGCGGTCATCTCGGGCCGGGCCCTGCGCGACCTGGCCACGCTGTCGCGGCTGCCGTCCGAGGTGAACCTCGTCGGCAGCCACGGGTCGGAGTTCGACATCGGTTTCATCCACGCGCTGGACGACAAGGCGCGTGAGCTGCACCGACGGCTCGAGACCGAGCTCGAACAACTCGTGCTCGACGTCCCGGGCGTGTCGCTGGAGGTCAAGCCGGCCAGCATCGCGGTGCACGTGCGCCGCGCCGAGCACGAGGCCGGCCGCCGCGTGCTCGCGGACGTCCACAACGGACCGTCGAAGTGGGACGGCGTCTCGACCACCGACGGCAAGGAGGTGGTGGAGCTCGCGGTCGTCCAGACGGACAAGGGCCACGCGCTCGACATCCTGCGCCACCAGGTGGGCGCGACCGCGGCGATCTTCCTCGGCGACGACGTCACCGACGAGAAGGCCTTCTCCCGGCTCTCCGGCCCCGACCTGGGCATCAAGGTCGGCGACGGCGAGACGCTGGCGGGCTACCACGTGCCGGACACCGTCGACGTCGCGCTGGTCCTCGGCTTCCTGCTGGAGGAGCGGCGCAACTGGCTGTACGGCGAGTCGGCGCCGCCGATCGAGCGGCTGTCGATGCTGGCCAACGAGCGCTCGGTCGCGCTCCTGACGCCGGACGCCAAGCTGACCTGGCTGTGCCACCCGGGCCCGGACGCGCCCGCGGTGTTCGCCGACCTGCTCGGCGGCGAGGGCGCGGGCCACTTCTCCATCAAGCCGCACCGCAACGGCCTCCCGCTCGGCCAGCGCTACCTGCCGAACACGATGACGGTCGAGACGCGCTGGTCGCGCCTGCTCGTCACCGACTACCTCGAGCCGGAGAGCGCGCCGCACCGGACGGACCTGGTCCGCGTCATCTCCGGTGAGGCGGCCGCGGCCGTGACGTTCGCGCCGCGCCCCGAGTTCGGCGGTGTGCCGGTGAGCCTGGAGATCACCGAGGGCGGCGTCAAGGTGCTCGGCACGTCGGAGCCGTTCGTGCTCTACGCGCCGGGCGTCGAGTGGACGATCACCTCGGACGGCCTGCACGACACGGCCACCGCGCTGGTGCAGCCGACGCCGACCCAGCCGGTCGTGCTGGAGCTGCGCTGCGGCACGCCGGACCTCGGCCCGCACGAACTGTCCGAAGTGGAGCGACGCGACCGCGCGGGCCGGTACTGGAGCGAGTGGACCTCGAAGCTGCAGCTGCCGAAGGTGCAGACCGACCTGGTGCTGCGCTCGGCGCTGACCCTGCGCGGCCTGGTCAACACCGACACCGGTGGCGTGCTGGCCGCGGCGACGTCGTCGCTGCCGGAGGAGATCGGCGGCGTCCGCAACTGGGACTACCGCTACTGCTGGATCCGCGACGCGGCGATGACCGTGCGGGAGCTCGTGCACCTGGGCTCGATCGAGGAGGCCGAGGGCTACCTCAAGTGGCTCCACGGCGTGCTCGCGACGCTGGCCGGCCCGGAGCGGCTCCACCCGCTGTACACGCTCGCGGGCAGTGTCATCGGCGCCGAAGCCGTCATCGAGTCGCTGCCCGGGTACGCGGGTTCGCGGCCGGTGCGCGTCGGCAACCTGGCCAACCACCAGGTGCAGCTGGACGTCTTCGGCCCGGTCGTCGAGCTGGTCGGCACGCTCGCCGCGGCGCGCGGCGACCTGCGTGACGAGGACTGGCAGATGGTGCGCGCGATGGCCGAAGCCGTCACGCGGCGCTGGAACGAGCCGGACCACGGGATCTGGGAGGAGCGGCACGTGCCGCGCCACCGGGTCTACTCGCGCGTCATGTGCTGGGTGACCATCGACCGCGCGGTCAAGCTCGGCGCGCAGTACGGCCGGGACGTGCCGGGTGCGTGGCCGCCGCTGCGCGACGCGATCGCCGCCGACGTGCTGGAGCACGGCTGGAACGACGAGGTCCAGGCGTTCACCACGGCCTACGACGGCACGGACCTGGACGCGGCGTCGCTGTTCGTCGGGCTCACCGGCCTGATCGACCCGGCCGACGAGCGCTTCCAGCAGACGGTGACCGCGATCGAGGCGGAGCTGCGCAGTGGGTCCACTGTGTACCGTTACCGCCGCGACGACG
This sequence comes from Amycolatopsis sp. NBC_01286, assembly GCF_035982555.1. Lineage (NCBI taxonomy): Bacteria > Bacillati > Actinomycetota > Actinomycetes > Pseudonocardiales > Pseudonocardiaceae > Amycolatopsis > Amycolatopsis sp. NBC_01286. The sequence continues at coordinate 3,047,852 of NZ_CP108428.1, read as the reverse complement.
GCCTCCCCGGCGGGGAGGGCGGCTTCCACATCTGCGCGGCGTGGCTGATCGAGGCGTACCTGCTCACCGGGCGGCGCAACGAGGCCCAGGAGCTGTTCGACCAGATCGTGGCGGCGGCCGGCCCGACGGGCCTGCTGCCGGAGCAGTACGACCCGATCGCCGAACGGTCCCTGGGCAACCACCCGCAGGCGTATTCGCACATCGGGCTCATCCGGTGCGCCAACTTGCTGGCGACCAGTTAGCCCTTTCGGTCCGAACTGCCGTCAAGGCCACCTTGCAGGCGTCTCGCGCCCGTAAGGTGGCCTTGACGGCGTTCGGAGGTGATGCGGTGCAAGGAACGTTCGGGCAGGTCGAGTACGTGCCGCTGCCGCCCCGGTTCGCCGAGCGCGTGCGCTGGGGATCGGTCGTCATCGGCTGCTCGATGATCGTCGGCACGGTCCTGCTGTTCGGCCTCACCACGTTCCTGCAGGGCATCGTCCACGGCCACGCGTTCCCGGACTCGTTGCTGGGCAAAGCGGCGGCCGTGCTGCCCCCGCTGGCGGTGCTGGCGATGGCGGTACTGGTGCTGACGTGCCGCCGGTGCCTGCGCGGCGACTACCTCGTGATCGCGAGCGCCCAGTCGGCGCGCAACGCGTTCGTGGTCACCTACGTGCTGACGCTGATCCTCATCATCGGCGCGTGCGCGGTCCCGATCGTGTTCCACGTCTGGCACGAGACCCACGCGGCGCGAGCTCCGGACCTGCTCACGACGGTCGCGACGCTCGCCTTCGCCACCATGGGTTTCCTGGCGGGCATGTTCTACGTTCGCCCCTCGATGCAGACGTTGCGGCGGTTCAGCGACCACCCGATCTGGTGAGCGGGTTCAGTCCACAGTGGACGGCTCAGGCCGCGTAGCCCTTCGGCGGGATGAGCGTCGCGAGCTGGTTGAAGGTCAGCCAGTAGATCTGGTTGCCGCCGAAGCTGGCGGGGTCGGCGATCTTGACCGTCATGTCGGAGCTGTCGTAGCCGATCACCGTGAAGTAGTGGTAGATCGTGTAGTTCGGGTAGCCCGGCGGGTGGTTGTTCGCCGGGGCGACGATGTTCGCGACGATCGCGTAGCCGTTGTTGACGTCCAGGACGATGTCGCGCCACAGCAGGTCGCGCTGGGCCTGCGTCGGCGGGTCGTTCGGCATCTCCTTCGTCTCGTACCAGCTGGTGCCGAGGTCCTGGTTGAGGACGCCGGTGACCTGCCCGATCCAGTCGGTGCCGTTGGTGGTCGTGCCGAGCTGCGAGGCGAGCGTGGCCTGGCTCGGCACGTTCGACGTCCGGGCCGAGATGGCGATCCGGGTCGCGGCCGGTCCGCACCAGTAGCCGGTGTTCTGGACCTGGTACTGGACGTTCAGCACGGCCTCGGCCCGCTCGACGCCGTCGACGTGCGCGGGCGCGGCCATGGCGTTGACGAACCCGGGCGCCGGCAAGACGTACTTCTGGGCCCCGGCCACCGCGGGCGCGGTGAGGAGCCCGGAAACGGCCATGAGCGTGACGAGCCCCAGACGGAATCTGCGCATGACGATCCTTCCCCAGTTTTGACGCCGGTTGGCCAGCGCCGAACAAAGGGATGATCGCGACAAGAGACGCCTGTTGTCTCGTACCGTCCCTGAACGGATCACGACGAAGGTAGGTTCGCCGTGAACGCCGGCGGCGCCTGCGGGCAACAGGGGGCATGCAGGTGATCCAAGAAGGTGCCGACGTGTGGGGGCAGGACCGTCCCGACCTGGGCGGGGCCGATCCGGCACCGGTGTTCGCCAAGCTCTTCGACGCCCACGCCGGGCCGCTGCGGCGCTACCTCGCCCGCCGGGCCGGCGCCGAAACGGCCAATGACCTCGTCGCCGAGACGTTCCTCGTCGCGCTCCGGCGCCGGGAGAGCTACCGGCCGGAGCTGGGCACGGCGCGCTCGTGGCTCTACGGCATCGCGACCAACCTGCTGCGCCACCACGTGCGGTCCGAGCTGCGCGGCTTGCAGGCGACCGCGCGGCTGGCGCACACCGGCGAGCTCAGCCACGCCGGGCACGACGGCCGCGTCGCCGAGCGGGTCGACGCCCAGGCCCGCGCGGCCCAGCTGGCCGGCGCGCTGGCGAAGCTCAACCCGGCCGACCGCGACACGTTGCTGCTCGTCTCGTGGGCCGGGCTCGACGCGGCCGAAGTGGCCGAAGCCCTGGGCATCCCGCAGGGCACGGTGCGCTCCCGGCTGCACCGGATCCGCCGCTGGCTGAGAACCGCCGCCCCCACTCCCGCCATCCCCGCTCCCGCCGCTACCGCCGTGAAGGAGGCGTAGTGCCATGACCGACGACAACATCCGGCAGATCTGGTCCGACGCCGAGCTGGACGCGGCGCTGGCCGACCTCCACGACGACGTCGGCGACGGTGATCTGACGTTTGCCCGCACCTCGCTGCTGGCGGCGGCCGGTGCTGAGCCCGAAACGCCCCCCGCGCCGGCGGAGTCCCGCGGCGCGTGGCGGTGGATCGCGGTGGCGGCCGCCGTCGCCACGCTCACCGGCGGCCTGGTCGTCGCCACGCAGCTCACCAACCGCGACCCCGCCCCCGCCCCGATCGCGCCGGCCGCCACGTTGCCCGGGCTCGACGACCTGCGTGGCGTGGACCTCCCGATCGGCCCCGGCGAGTTCCGGCTCACGACGTCGTCGTCGTGGATGGCGGCCGACAAAGGCGCGAACCCGAAGACCTACGTGGGGATGCAGGCCAGGCTCTGGATCCCCGCCGACCCGGCCGGGGACTGGCACCTGCGCTCCACGCTCACGAACACCCCGACCGGCCTGCAGGTCCCCGTACCGCGCCTCGAACCGGTACCGGTGCACAACACCGACACGACCGGCGCCGGCGGGATCTTCCCCGGCATGTACGGCGGACCCGACTTCCAGGGTTCCTGGGACGCGCCGACCGCGCTGTTCGTCACAAGCCTGCCCGCGGACGTCCAGGCGCTGCGAGCGCAGCTGACCAACGCCCAGGCCGGCGTGGGGACCCCGGTGCGCCGGGGCGAGGAGAACAGCCCCGGAGCGGTCGTCCAGATGGTGCGCAAGACACTGGAGCTGGGCCTGGCCCGCGGCGACGTGCGGGTGGCGCTCTGGCGCGCACTGGCCGGCGTCGAAGGCATCGTGACGACCCCGGGCATGCCCTCCCCGGACGGCCGGACAGGCATCGGCTTCACGGCGAAGGACGGCGGCACCCTGATCGCCGACCAGGCGACGGCCCAGCTCATCGGCTACACGCTGCCGCTGAAGGAGTCGATCGGCGGGCCGGGCATCCAGAGTTCGGAGGTGGTCCCACCGGACTCGTCGACGTCCAACGAGCCCAGAGTCCCGATCATGACCACGATTCCCCCGCCACACTCGCCCCACCAGCCGGCGGAGGAGCAGAACTCGATGGCGGAGAGCTACACGTACTCGATAACCAAGACCGACCACTGACTCGTGGTGGCCGGGCGCCCTGGGGGCGCCCGGCCACCACGCCAAGCCAGTAATGACCTGGCTCACCCAGCCAGCGGTCCACCCTCGGATCGGCGGCATCACCAGGCCGGCCATCCGCCGGGCGCCGACGGCACCAGCGGCCCGGTCACGCGCCGAGCCCAAGGCAGCAGCAGCTCGGCCAGCAGCCGAACCGGCGGCATCAGCGCGCCGACCACCACCAGGCCGGCGGCATCAGCGACCGGTATCCGCCTGCCCACCCTCGGTCCGGCGGCATCAGCGATGCAGACCATCCGCCGGGCGCCCCCGACGCCAGTGGCCCGGCTACCCACCGAGCCAAGGGCAGCAACAGCTCGGCCACCCGCCGAACCAGCGGCATCAGCGCGCCGACCACCACCACGCCGACACCATCCGCCGGCCATCCGACCACCGCCGAGCCGAAGGCGTCAGCGGGCGTGGCTTGCCGCGTTCAGTGCGTCCGCTACGTTCGCCACCTCCAGCACCCGGATCCCGGCCGGGGGCTTGCCCGAGTCCGGCGGTACCAGCGCGTGCGTGAACCCCAGCCGTGCCGCCTCCGCCAGGCGGCGGCCGACGCTCGGGACGCGGCGGATCTCGCCCGCCAGCCCGACCTCGCCCACCGACACCAGCCGGGGCGACAGCGCCACGTCGCCGAACGACGACGTCAAAGCCAGCACCAGTGCCAGGTCGATGCCCGGTTCGGTGATCTTCATGCCGCCGACCGTGGCGACGTAGACGTCCTTGTCGGCGAGCTTCAGGCCGCCGCGCTTCTCCAGCACCGCCAGCACCATCGCCACCCGCGCCGAGTCGAGGCCGCTGACCGCGCGCCTCGGCTGGGGTGCCGAAGTCGACGACACCAGCGCCTGGACCTCGCCCAGCAGCGGGCGCTTGCCCTCCATCGCGACCGTGATCGCCGTGCCCGGGACCGGCTCCGCCGTCTGGCTGATGAACAGCCCCGACGGGTCCGGCACCCCGACGATGCCTTCCTCCACCAGCTCGAAGCAGCCGATCTCGTCGGCCGCGCCGAACCGGTTCTTGATGCCGCGGACCATGCGCAGCGTCGAGTGCTTGTCGCCCTCGAACTGCAGCACGACGTCCACCAGGTGCTCCAGCACGCGCGGACCGGCCACCGTGCCGTCCTTCGTGACGTGCCCCACCAGCACCACCGGCAGCCCGCGCTCCTTGGCCAGCGCGACCAGCCCGGACGTCACCGCCTTGACCTGGGTCACCCCACCGGGTGAACCGTCCACCAGCGGGGACGCCATCGTCTGCACCGAGTCGACGATCAGCACGCCCGGCTTCACGTCGTCGACGTGCCCGAGGATGGCCGAGAGATCGCTCTCGGCCGCGAGGTACATCCGGTCGTGGACGTTGCCGGTCCGCTCCGCGCGCAACCGGACCTGGCCCGCGGACTCCTCGCCCGTGACGTACAGGGAGCGGTCGACCGTTTTCGCCCATTGGTAGGCGACTTCGAGCAGCAGGGTCGACTTGCCGACACCCGGCTCACCCGCGAGCAGCACCACCGCGCCCGGCACCAGGCCGCCACCGAGGACGCGGTCCAGCTCGGACACCCCGGTGCGGCGGGCGCGGGCGGTTTCGACGTCGACTTCGCCGATCGGCCGCGCGGGCGCACTCGGCGCACCGGCCGCGACGCGCTGGATCGCCGGTTTCCCGGCGGCCCCGCGTTCCGCGAACGAGCCCCATTCCTGGCACTCCGGACACCGGCCCAGCCACTTGGCCGCTTCGTAGCCGCAGCTCGCGCAGCGGTAGTTGACGCCTTTCTTCACCCCGCGAGGCTATCGGCGCCCACCGACAAAAACGGGGACCTACCCCTTGTCGTGCGCCGGCGCCGCCACGGGCAGCTCGACGGTAACCGGTCCGGCGTTCTTGAAGACGAACGTGACCTTCACGGTCTGACCGGGCCAGAGCGGCTGCTTCAGCGCGGCGAGCGTCACAGTGCCCTTGCCGACGGTCGCGGGGGCCGCGGTCGGCGTCGCACTGGTGGCAGGGGCCTCAGCGGAAGAGGAAGAGGTAGCGGTGCCCGTGGTGCTGGTCCCGGTCGCCGTCGGCGCTTCCGAAGAAGAGCTCGGCGCGCCCGAGGAGGTGGGCTCGACCTGGTTGGTGGACTCGACCGCGTCGTCCGGGCCGATCACCAGGGAGTGCCCGGCGACGATGTCCTTCGAGCCGCCGACGGTCGCCTGCGTGCCGTCCTCGGTCGTCACCGAGACGAGCGAGTCGTCCTGCGCGCCCTGGTTGACGATCGTCAGGGTCAGCGCCGGGGTCGCGCCGGCCGCGTAGCCCGGGCCGGACGTCGGGTACTGGACCGCCACGTCGCGCATCACGATGGTCTTGACCTGGGCGTGCGTGCCGTTGACGGCGGGCTGCTGCGTGTCGGTCTGGGTGATCTGGCCTGCCCCGCACCCGGCGAGCGCGAGCGCGGCACCGAGCGCCAGCACGCCCGTACCGAGCACGCGACGATTCTGCAGCCTCACGTCGCAGTCCTTCCCTTTTCACGGCCTCGTTCCCGCGAAGACTAGCCCGGAGCGATCTCCAGCGCGGAACCGGTCCGCGTTGTCCTCAAGATCAACCGTCCACAAAGGAATTCCCAATGGTCGCACGGACCCTTCGCCGTAACCTGCGTGAGCACGGGGGTCCGACGTTTGTCAACCCCCGCTCAGGCCGCTGACCTGCGAGGACGACTCCGGCCCGCTAGGTGGGCACTGGCGGACCGTGATAGGATGGGGTCAGCGAAAGGGGCAGAGGACACATGGTTTTCAAGGTCGGAGAGACCGTCGTCTACCCGCACCACGGTGCCGCACTCATCGAAGCCATCGAGACCCGCGTGATCAAGGGCGAGGAGAAGAAGTACCTCGTCCTCAAAGTCGCGCAAGGGGATCTTACGGTTCGCGTGCCCGCTGACAACGCCGAGATCGTCGGTGTGCGTGATGTCGTCGGGCAAGAAGGACTGGACAAGGTTTTCGACGTACTGCGTGCTCCGCACACCGAAGAGCCCACGAACTGGTCTCGTCGGTACAAGGCCAACCTCGAGAAGCTCGCCTCCGGCGATGTGAACAAGGTGGCCGAAGTGGTGCGCGACCTCTGGCGACGAGAGAAGGACCGCGGACTTTCAGCCGGCGAGAAGCGCATGCTGGCGAAGGCGCGGCAAATTCTGGTCAGCGAGCTCGCGCTCGCGGAGGGCACCGACGAGGACAAGGCTGAAGTCCTCCTCGACGAAGTTCTGGAAACCGCGGCGGTCTGACACCCCAGGCCTTCCTGCTCGACGGGCGAGCAGGTGCCTCTACGATCGCGAACCGATGAACGTCGCCGTGATCGTGACCGTCGCACACCACGCCTCCGACGGAGAGCTCGCTCTCACGCCGGTCCGTGGTGAAGCGCTACTCACGCACACCGTGCGGGGGCTGCTGGCAGTACCGGAGATCGATCTGGTTCTCGTCGCGGCCCCCCAGCGGTGTGCGCAAGTCTATTCACAGGTCCTCGAGGATCTCTCGTGCCGGGTCGTCCCCGGTTCGCTCCGGCAGGCCTTCGCCGTCGTCGAGCCCGAACTTTCCCGTGACTCCGTTCTACTCCTCCACGACGCCTTGCGGGCCTTCATTCCTGCGCAAACGGTGCGTGACGTGATCACCGCGGTCAGTAGCGCGAATCCCGTCGTCGTCCCGGTGCTCCCGATGGCCGACACGGTGAAGGTGACCGACGCGGCCGAGCTGATCGTCGGCACCGAGGACCGCACGCGGCTGCGCACCGCCCAGACCCCGGTCGGCTACACCCTCGACGCCTTCCGCGCGGCGGACCTCGAGGCGGCCGTCCCCGAGGGCGCGGCGACCGTGCCGGGGCACCCGGACGCGATGCGCGTCACCACCGACTTCGAACTTTCCCTGGCCGAGGCGATCGCGGCGGCACCGAGCACGGAGGAGACGCTGTGAGGATCGGCAACGGGGTGGACGTCCACCCGATCGAGGCGGGCCGCGAGTGCTGGATCGCCGGGCTGAGCTGGCCGGGCGTCGACGGCTGCGCGGGCCACTCGGACGGCGACGTCGCGGCGCACGCCCTGTGCGACGCGCTCCTGTCCGCGGCCGGCCTGGGCGACCTCGGCGCGGTGTTCGGCACCGGCGACCCCCGGATGGACGGCGCGCACGGCGCCGACATGCTCGCCGAGGTCCGCGGCCTGATCGAGGCCGAGGGCTGGCGCGTCGCGAACGCGACGGTCCAGATCGTCGGCAACGCCCCCCGCGTGGGCAAGCGGCGCGACGAGGCGCAGAAGGTGCTCTCGGAGGCCGTCGGCGGCCCGGTGAGCGTCTCGGGCACCACATCCGACGGCTTGGGCCTCACCGGCCGCGGCGAAGGCATCGCGGCCTTCGCCACGGCACTGCTGCTGACGGCGGAATAGCCTCGCCGCCTGGGTTATCCACAGCCAGACCGAGATGTGGACAACAAGGCCCCGCCTGTGACGTTTCCCGCTTTTCATCGGAGGGTCCCGATACGCTGGAAGCGGGGCCGGTCCCCCGGAGAGGGTGGGGGGTGCTTTCCGGCGGGGCTGCCTTGCTCGGCAGGATCGTTCCGAAATGGCCGCGGCCTCGCAGCCGGCCCGCGCAGCGGAATAGCCCCGCCGCCCGAGCACGTTCGGCGTGACATGGCCCTCACTCTCCCCGACGCCGTCCGCGCGCTCGTCGACGGCAGGAACTTCGCCACGGTCGCCACGCTCGACCCCGACGGCAGCCCGCAGACCTCCGTCGTCTGGATCGGCCTCGACGGCGGTGACCTCGTGTTCAGCGCCACCGAAGATCGCCGGAAGGTCCGCAACCTGCGGCGCGATCCCCGCGTCGGCGTGTCGATCACCGACGCCGGCAACCCCTACCGGCACACGCAGCTGCGCGGCACGGTGACGCTCACCCCCGACCCGGGCAAGACGCTGCCGAAGACGCTGAGCCACAAGTACCTCGGCGAGGACCCGCCCGCGGAGGGTGACGACGTCGAACGGGTGATCGTCCGCCTGCACGTCGAGAAGATCGCGGGCAACGTCAAATAGGGTCCGGACCATGGGTGTGACATTCAACGACGCGACCAAGGCGCTCCTCGACGGGAAGAACTACCCCGTCGTCGCCACCACCAACGCCGACGGCTCGCCGCAGAGCTCGGTCGTCTGGGCCCGCCGCGACGGCGACACCGTGGTCTTCGTGACCGTCCAGGGCCGCCGGAAGGAACGCAACATCCGCCGTGACCCCCGCGTCTCACTCTCCGTCTTCGACCTGGCCGATCCGGAGAACTACGTCGAAATCCGCGGGCGGGCCGAGGTCACCGTCGAAGGCGGCCCCGAGCTGAACGACGAGCTGGCCCACAAGTACACCGGCGAGGCCTTCCCACCCGAGCCGGCCGACGTCGTGCGGGTGCTCGTCCGCGTTGTTCCCGAACACATCACAGGGCATTCGGCCTGACGATCCCGTTAGGCTGAAACCCATGACGATCAGGGCGGTGTTGTTCGACTACTCCGGCACGCTTTTCCGGCTCGAGCAGGACGAGACCTGGCTCACCGAACTGACCGACCACGTGGGCACGCCGCTTGACATCGAGGCCCAGGCCGAGCTGATGCGCCGGATGACGGCGCCGGTCGGCCAGGTCGTCGAGCTGGACGCCGACCACCAGCACGCCTGGCACCACCGCGACCGCGACCCGGTGCTGCACCGGAAGGTGTACCTGGAGGTCCTCAAGAAGTCCGGCGTCCCGCGGCCCGAGCAGGCCGTCGCGCTGTACGACCGGCTGATCGATCCCAGCCAGTGGACGCCCTACCCGGACACCGAGGCCGCGCTCAAGGCGGCGTCCGAGCAGGGGCTCAAGGTCGGCGTCCTGAGCAACATCGCCTTCGACATCCGGCCCGCGTTCACCGCCCGCGGCTGGGACGCCTACGTCGACGAGTTCGTCCTGTCCTTCGAGGTCGGGGCGATCAAGCCGGAGCTGGAGATCTTCCGCCGGGCCGTGCAGGCCCTCGACGTCCCGGCCACCGAGACCCTGATGGTCGGCGACAGCGAAGAGGCCGACGGCGGGGCCCGCGCGCTCGGCTGCGAGTTCGCGCTGGTCGACCCGCTGCCGACGGCGCAGCGGCCGGACGCCCTGCTCACGGCGCTGAGCGCGTTCGGTGTCGGGCAAGAGCCCAGCTAGGCGCCTGCGACCTCGCTCACGCCCACCCGTACCCTTATCAGGGTGGCCCTACACCTTTTCGACACAGCGACCCGGAGCGTGCGGGAGTTCCAGCCCGCCCGTAGCGGAACGGCGTCGATCTACGTGTGTGGTGCCACCGTGCAGGGCGTGCCGCACATCGGGCACATCCGCGGCGCCCTGAACTACGACGTCCTGCGCCGCTGGCTCGTCCACAGTGGACTGGATGTGCTGCTGGTCCGCAACGTCACGGACATCGACGACAAGATCCTGACCAAGGCCGCGGCCGCGGATCGCCCCTGGTGGGAGTGGGCGGCGACGCACGAGCGCGCCTTCGAGCAGGCCTACGAGCAGCTCGGCTGCCTCCCGCCGTCGATCAACCCGCGCGCGACCGGGCACGTCACCCAGATGGTCGAGCTGATGCAGCGGCTGATCGACCAGGGGCACGCCTACGCCGTGGACGGTGACGTCTACTTCTCGGTGAAGTCGTTCGACGACTACGGCAAGCTGTCCGGCCAGGTCCTCGAGGACGTCCAGCAGGGCGAGACGCCGGCCCGCGGCAAGCGGGACCCGCACGACTTCACGCTGTGGAAGTCCGCGAAGCCGGGCGAGCCGTCGTGGCCGACGCCGTGGGGCGACGGCCGGCCGGGCTGGCACCTGGAGTGCTCGGCGATGGCCACGGCCTACCTCGGCGCGGAGTTCGACATCCACGGCGGCGGGCGCGACCTGGTCTTCCCGCACCACGAAAACGAGCGCGCGCAGTCGAACGCCGCCGGCGACCCGTTCGCCCGCTACTGGCTGCACAACGACTGGGTGACCATGTCCGGCGAGAAGATGTCGAAGTCGCTGGGCAACACCGTGACGATCCCCGCGATGCTGGAGCGCTACCGGGCGGCCGAGCTGCGCTACTACCTGATGCAGCCGCACTACCGGTCCAAGATCGAGTACTCCGACGGCGCGGTCTCGGAAGCCGCGCAGGGCTACCGGCGGATCGAGACGTTCCTGCGTCGCGCCACTTCTTCCGGCGAGGTGGGGATCGGCACGATCCCGGCCGGGTTCGCCGCCGCGATGGACGACGACCTCGCCACCCCGCAGGCGTTCGCCGTGGTCCACACCACCGTGCGGGACGGTAACGCCGCCCTCGACGCGGGCGACACCTCCAAGGCACTCGAACTCGCCGCCGCCGTGCGCGCGATGACCGACGTGCTCGGCCTCGACCCGCTGTCCGCGCGCTGGTCCGAGGCGGGCGGTTCCGAAACGCCCACCAAAGAGGCGCTGGACTTCCTCGTCAAGGATCTGCTGGCCGAGCGCCAGCAGGCCCGGGCCGAGAAGGACTTCGCCCGCGCGGACGCCGCCCGTGACCGCCTCCAGCAGGCGGGCATCGTGGTGGAGGACACCCCTAACGGTCCACAGTGGACAGTCAAGTCCGACTGAGCCGTTCTCCATAACCGCAAGGACTTTTCAGCATGGCAGGCAACTCCCGGCGCCAGGGCGCCATCCGCAAGACGGGCACCAAGAAGGGTGCCGTCGTCGGTTCCGGCGGACAGCGCCGCAAGGCCCTCGAAGGCAAGGGCCCGACCCCGAAGGCGGAGGACCGTCCCGGGCACAAGGCCTACCGCCAGAACAACGCCCAGACCAAGCGCGACCAGGCGCGGCAGAAGAAGGCCGACAAGCCGGAACTGATCGCCGGGCGCAACCCGGTGGTCGAGGCGCTGCGCGCGGACGTCCCGGCGACCGCGCTGTACGTAGCGATCAACATCGAGATCGACGACCGCGTGAACGACGCCGTCCGGCTGGCCGGCGACAAGGGCATCTCGATCCTGGAGATCCCGCGCGAGGAGCTGGACCGCAAGACGAACCGGGCCGTGCACCAGGGTCTGGGCCTGCAGGTCCCGCCGTTCGAGTACGCCCACCCGGACGACCTGATGGCGGCGGCGCGCAACTCGGGCGAGGTGCCCCTGTTCGTCGCGCTCGACGGCGTCACCGACCCGCGCAACCTCGGCGCGGTGATCCGCTCGGCGGCCGCGTTCGGCGCTCACGGCGTGCTGCTGCCGGAGCGGCGCAGCGCGGGCATGACGGCGGTGGCGTGGCGCACGAGCGCGGGCACGGCGGCGAAGCTGCCGATCGCGGTCGCGACCAACCTCACGCGCCAGCTGAAGTCGTGGGCGAACGAGGGCCTGATGCTGGTCGGCCTGGACGCGGACGGCTCGGTCGAGATCGACGGGCTGGAGCTGGCGGCGGACCCGCTGGTCATCGTGCTGGGCTCGGAGGGCCGCGGCCTGTCGCGCTTGGTGCGCGAGACGTGCGACGCGACCGTGTCGATCCCGATGGCGGCGGGCGTGGAGTCGTTGAACGCGTCGGTGGCGGCCGGTGTGCTGCTGGCCGAGGTGGCGCGGCGCCGTCGTCTCGCCGGACGGATCTGAGCCCCGCCTCCACGACCCACCTTCACGACGAGGAACCACCCACTCGGGTTAAGGTCACCATCGGATAAACCGAGGGGACCTGACCACCGATGTCATTCGTTTCGCCACTGTTCCTGTGGTACTTCATGCCGGCGGTGCTCATCGCCGTCCTGGTGTGCCCGCGGACCTGGCGCAACGGCATCATCGCGGTCGGCAGCCTGCTGTTCTACACGATCGGCGCCGGCCCGTTCGTGTTCCTGCTGCTCGGCTGCATGGTCGTCAACTTCATGGCCGGGCCGCTGCTGGAGGCGAGCCCGTGGGACGTCCAGGGCGTCCGGCGGCGGCGGATCCTCATCGCCGTCGTCTCGCTCGACGTCGGCGTCCTGCTGATCTGGAAGTACGCCGGGTTCGCGACCCAGCAGATCGCCGCCGTCTCACACTGGTTCGGCGGCAGCCTGCCGGTCGCGAGCCTGGTGGTGCCGATCGGCATCTCGTTCTACACGTTCCACCACATCTCGTACGTGGTCGACATCTACCGCGGCGAGCGGCCGGCACTGCGCAACCCGGTGTCGTTCGCCGCGTACATCGCGATGTTCCCGCAGCTGGTGGCCGGCCCGATCGTCCGCTACCGCGAGATCGCCGACCAGCTGCCCCAGCTGCGTTCGCACCGCCTGGACGACATCGCGGCGGGCTTCCCCCGGTTCGCGCTGGGCCTGTGCAAGAAGACGATCATCGCGGACTCCCTGAGCCCGCTGGTCGAGGCGTGTTTCAAGGTGCCACCGGACCAGATGACGTTCGCGACGGCGTGGCTCGGCGCGATCGGCTACACGTTGCAGCTGTTCTTCGACTTCTCGGGCTATTCGGACATGGCGATCGGCTTGGGCCGCATGCTGGGCTTCCGCCTCCCGGAGAACTTCGCCAGGCCGTACTCGTCGGTGACGATCACGGAGTTCTGGCGCCGCTGGCACATGAGCCTGTCCCGCTGGTTCCGCGACTACGTCTACATCCCCCTGGGCGGCAACCGTCACGGAGCGGGCAAGACGTACCGCAACCTGTGCGTGGTGTTCGTCCTGACAGGCTTCTGGCACGGCGCGCAGTGGACGTTCCTGGTGTGGGGCTGCTACCACGGAGCGCTGCTGGTGATAGAGCGCCGCTTCGGCCTGGACCTGAACCCCGCAAACCCCCGCCAGCGCTACCTACGCAGGGCCCTGACGATGCTGTTGGTGGTGTTCGGCTGGGTCTTCTTCCGCTCACAGGACATCGGCCACGCCTTGGCGATGATCGGCCACATGCTGATCCCCGACTTCGACGGCCTGGGCACAGGAGTGGAACAGGCGTTCACCAACCAACGCCTGGTCCTGCTACTGGCGGCCCTGGCGGTATTCGCACTACCGGCTCACCCGGTGACAGGCCCCCTACTGGAGTCGTCCAGAAGCCGCCCGGCAACAGCGCTACGCATCGGCGTGATGACGGTGGGCTTGATCTACGCGGCCATCTTGATAGCAACGGGCACATTCAGCCCGTTCTTGTACTACCAGTTCTAAGGCGCAAGAAGGAACCAAGACCAGCCCGCCCCCATCGAACCGATAAGCAGCCGCCCAGGCGGCCGTTGGACGATCCGGCGTTCGGGTCGGTGGAGCCACGGCAGAGAACCAACAGCCGTGGCAGCATGATCGAAAGCCGCGAGGAAGGGGGCACCGGGATGACCGACCTGGACAACATCCCAGGCGTGATCCCCTACGTGGACCACCACACCGGCCCGAGACGGCTGCTCACCCTGGAAATCCCCCACTTGGCCCACACCGTCCGCGCCTACGCCCCGATCGCCAGCGTCGACGGAAGGCAGTACATCGTCTCCTGGGGCTCAGTCACCTTCGAGATCCCCGCCGACCGCAACGTGCACGTCAGCGTCCACCTGCACACGAACAGCGGCCACGAGCACACGATCACGCCGTTCGCCTCGATCGTCCTGTCCGCCCACTCCGCGCCGCTGCGGCTGCTCGCCCAGTTCGTGCCGCGCCAGGGCCCCCAGGGCTCGCTCGTGCCCCTCGGGTGAACCACGTGCTGGCTGCGCGCTACCTCCTCCTCACCCGGCACGGCGAAGCGACGCCCGACGAGGCCGGGCTCACCGAAGCCGGGCAGCAGCAGGCGGTTTTGCTCGGACGGCGGTTGCGCGAGCTGCCCGTCGCCGCCATCCACCACGGGCCGCTCCGGCGGGCCGCGCTCACCGCGGCGATCATCGGGGACCAGCTGCCCGGCGTTCCGCTCCACGTCGAAGAAGCGGCCGGCGACTTCGTGCCCTACCTGCCGAAGCGCGAGGAGCTGCCCGAGACGTCCGCCGACCGGCTGCTCGCCTTCACCCGGCAGCTCCCGCCCGCCGACGAGGAGCTCGCCGCCGAGGCCGAACGGCGGTTCACCGGGCCCGTTCCCGGGAACGAGGCGCGGTTCGACCTCGTGGTCACGCACAACTACCTCATCTCCTGGCTCGTGCGCGCGTCGCAGGACGCACCGCCGTGGCGGTGGCTCGCCCTCAACCACGGCAACGCGGCGCTCACCGTCATCCGCTACGTGCCGGGGCGGCCCGCCGCGCTGCTGGCGTACAACGACCAAGGTCATCTCCCGCCCGCACTGCGCTGGACGGGCTTCCCGCCCGAGTTTTACCTTCCGTAACCGGGGAACGCGGAGCGTGTCCGGCACCGAAAACAGGTCTCGCCCGAATGGCCGAGCCTGGCACGATGGCCGGATGAGTTTCGTGCCGTCGCCCACGTCCGTTCGGCTGAGCGACTACCTCGCGGCCGACGCCGTCATCGATCACGGCCACCCGTCGATCCGGGAACGAGCCGACGCGCTCAGACCCCTGACGGACGGCCCGGCCGGGTACGCCGAAGCCGCGTTCCGGTTCGTGCGCGACGAGGTCGACCACGTCGTCGACGCCGCCGATCCGCGGGTCACCTGGCGGGCGTCGGATGTGCTGCGCGAACGCGTCGGGATCTGCTACGCCAAGGCACACCTGCTGGCCGCTTTGCTTCGTACGCAAGGGATTCCGGCCGGGTTCTGCTACCAGGAGCTGTCCGCGCTGCACGGGCTGAACGCGGTGTACCTGCACGGCAAGTGGTCACGCCTCGACGCCCGCGGCAACCGCACGGGGGCCGGCGGGGAGTTCTCCCTCGACGTCGAACGGCTCGCCTGGCCCGTCGATCCCGCGCGCGGTGAACGCGACCACCCGGAGATCCACCCCGCGCCCGCGCCGGCGGTCGTGGACTTCCTGAGGACGGTCGCACCGGGGGCCGGCTGGTACGAAACCGGCCTGCCGGCCACCCTGGAACCCCAGGTTTAGCGGTATTTTCCGAAAACCCGGCAATTCGGTGAATTATTGCCGAGAGTGACGTCCGGGGCCTCCGCCTGTCCCCCGAATCTCTTATTTCGCGGTCCCCGAGACGCGCGTAAAGTGACTCCCCGCACTCGAACCGACACTTTACGCATTCGTCTGTTCGGGTGATTCGAGGGAGGTGAAGCACGTGGCCGCGGAAGGCGGACGCCTCCGCCGTACCCCACTGCAGGAGATCTTCTGGACCAGGACGAGCCTGCTGCTCACGGTACTCGTGGTGGTCGCCGGTCTCAGCCTGTGGCTGGCCGGCTTGATGGAACCCGGCACCGGGAAGAACCTGGTGACGTCGCTGGGCACCGGCACCCTGATCTCCGCGATCGTGGGGTTCGGCACCAGCTTGATCACCGCCAGCGCCTCGCAGCGGGCGCTGGTGACCCCGGTGATCGAAGAGAGCAGGCGCGCGCTGGAGGACCTCAGCGCCGAATACCGCGCGCTGAACAAGGAGTTCTTCCCCACCGACGTGTTCGAGGCGACGACCGATCCCGACCCCGCGTTCAACCGCGCGCTGATGGCCGACCTCGACGCGACCCGGCAGTACTTCTTCCGCGGCTTCTCCGGGCGGCACGCCGCCGCCCGCCTGTTGCTTTCCCGCACGGAACGCGAACTGCGGGCCGTGATCGCCGATCCGCGTGACGCGAGCTCGATCAGCGGGCGCGCCCGCTACCTGCTCCGCCGCGAGGCGGGCGACGTCGACTACGAACAGATCCAGACCCGGCTCGACGAAGAGATCCGGATCGGGCTGGTGGGCCTCTTCCTGGCGCGCAGCCGCTGCGCTCAGGTCGACATCACCGTGATCGCCGACCCGCCGCTGGACCGGCTCGAGATGTTCGACGACAGCGTGTGGATGTCGCTCTACAGCGACGTGCGCGGCGCCACGAAGCTGTACCCGCGGTCCCTGCGGTTCACCGAGGGTTCCTTCCTCTACAACATGGAGCGCGCCGAGTTCGTGCGCGTCTCGCAGTCCCGGACCGGCCGCCACTTCCGCATCACGTCCGCGACGACGCGGGCGGATTTCCTGGCGCTGTTCGAAAAGATCACCGGATCCCCGTTGTCCGAGGAGCAGTTCCGTGAGCTGGAAAGCAAGTTCCACGCCTTCCGCACGGAGTTCTCCGAAGTCGCCGAGCTAGGGAGCTGACCTTGCTCACCCGCCTGTCCCCGCTCACCGAACTGGCCACGCGCCTGCGCACGGCCGGGTTCCCGCTCGCCGTCGACTGGCGCACGGTCGAGACCTGGTTCCGGTCGTGGGCCGACCACCCCGAGCTGCGGGAGGAGCTGCGCTCGCAGCTCCGCTCACTGTCCGCCGCGCAGGCCGCGAAACTGCTGCGCTCGTCCCGGGAAACCACGACCCATTTCGCGTGGTGCCTGCTCGATTCGCCGACCGACCCGTTTTCCTTCTGGCTGCACGAATACAAGCCGCAGCAGGACTGGCGGGAGGGGTACGCGGATTCCGTGCACAACCACAGGTACCACTTCTGCACCACCATTCTCCGGGGCAGCTACCTCCACGAAAGGTACGAGACGACCCACGATCCCGGCACCGGCTTGATCGACTCCGCGCACCTGCGTCGCCGGACGTTGTGCCAGGCCGGGGCCTGCGCCACCATGCTGGCCGACGAATACCACCGGATTCCCGAAGCGGCCCCCGGCACGATGACCTTCCTCGTGAAATCACGTCCGGTGAGCACGTTCAGCCTTTCCTACGATCCGACCAGCGGAATCGGCCATCGTCACGTTCCGGTCGAGGTCCGATTGGGGGAATTGGCGGACCGCATCTAGCTACACACCGGCGTCAGCGACGCTTACCATTACTCCACCCGTCTGAATACCACGGCCGGGATCGGAGAGGTGTATGCGTACGCAGGAAAGCACGATCGACAACGTGACTCTCGACGCCGTCGAAAACCGGGTTCGCCGGCTGTGCCGGCAGTACGCCGAGCGGCTGCCGTTCCACGGCTGGCACCACGTCAGCTTCGTCCGCGCGAAGGCGGCCGGCTTCGCCCAGCACAACGGAGCCGACCGCACCGTGGTGGAGGTGGCCGCACTGGTGCACGACGTCAACTACCTGGTGCTCCGCAACTCGCCGGCCGCCGCCGGCAGCGGTCTCCGCGGGGAGATCCTCGCGGAGTGCGGCGTCGCCGACGGCGTCGCGAACTGGATCGACGAAATCGTCGACGAAGCCGAGATGGCCACCCGCGGCCGCGACATCTCGCTGGAGGCGCAGGCCTTGAGCGACGCGGACACGCTGTTCAAGGCGCTGCCGGTGACGCCGGTGGTGCTCGCGCACCGCTACCTGCGCGAGAACGGCCTGAGCCTGCGGGAGCTGGCGGACAAGATCGTCGGCGAGCAGTGCGACGTCCACGACGAGGGGTACTACTTCTACAACCCCGAAGCGGCGGCGACGTACTCGCGCTGGGCGATGGCGAACCTCCAGCTGTGGCAGTGCATCAAGGAAGCGGTCGACGATCCGACGGTCGTGGAGCTGCTGGACGCGGTGCACGCGGTCGACGCGCTGGCGTCCTAACGCTGGCCGTAGCCCCGCAACCGGTCGACGACGTTCGCCACCTCGGGCGGCGGCAGCAGGCTCGGCCGGCCGGCGCTCTGCGCGAGCAGCCACACGCGGCACGCCCACTCGAGCTGCTGCGCGCGGTGGTAGGCGGCTTCGAGGCCGTCGCCGAAGGTGAGGGTGCCGTGGTTGGCCATCAGGCAGCCACGGCGCCCTTCGAGTGCTTCCAGAACGGAGGAGGCGAGCTCGGGCGTGCCGTAGGTGGCGTAGCGGGCGACGCGCACGGAAGGGCCGATGGTGGCGACGATGTAGTGGATCGGCGGCACCTCCCGCACGAGCGTCGACACGGCGGTGGCGTGCGGCGAGTGAGTGTGCACGACGGCGGTCACCGGCTCGCCGTCGGGATCGCGCGCGTCCCAGTAGACGGACAGGTGCATCGGCAGCTCACTGGTCGGCTGCAGTTCGCCGTCGATGACCTCCCCGCCGAGATCGACCACGGGGATGTCGGCGGGGGTCATCGCGGAGTAGGCGACGCCGGTGGGCGTGACGGCGACGAGGTTCCCGGCGCGCACGGAGACGTTCCCCGAGGTCCCGACGACGAGGCCGTCACCGACCATCCGCCGGGCATAAGCGCAGACGGCGGCCCGCTCGGTCTCGAGGATCATGCGCGGGTCCCGTCTCGTGAGCTCACGCCCACCACTCTGGCCCACACGCAGCCCCCACCACTCCCTGGGGGGCGTCCCCTGTCCAGTCTATCGGGTCTGACCTGCAAAAACGGGGTCTCCGGAAATCTGTGGACAACCGGAGCCGATGTGGATAACTACGCCTTCGCGGCCGGCGCGGGAGCCGGAGCCTTGGCAGCGGGCGCCGGAGCAGCCTGGGCCTGGGGCTTGGCAGCGGGCGTCGAGGCTGGGGCAGGCGCCGGAGCCGGCTTGCGGTCCCCGTTCGCCGGAGCCTGAGCCGAAGCCGGGGTCTGAGCCGACGCCGCAGCCGACGCGTCCTCCGCCGGGGCCAGCAGCTTTATCGCCTCGCGTACCGCCACGTCCGTCGCCGCGATCCGCTCCGCGACCTTTGTCCGCAGGTCCAGCGCCAGCTTCCGGTTCCGGTCCGCCTCCGCCTGGCGGTCGCGAGCCTGCGCCAGCGCCGCCTCCGTCTCCTGCTTCTTGCGCGCGACCTCCTGCTCGAAGGCCTGCTTCTTCTTCGCCAGCTCCTCGGACGCCACCCGGTCCGCGTCAGCGCGCTTCGCAGCCGCCGCGGCCTCGGCCTTCGCGTCGGCCTCCTTGCGGGTCCGCTCGGCCG
Source organism: Amycolatopsis sp. NBC_01286 (assembly GCF_035982555.1). Classification (NCBI taxonomy): domain Bacteria; kingdom Bacillati; phylum Actinomycetota; class Actinomycetes; order Pseudonocardiales; family Pseudonocardiaceae; genus Amycolatopsis; species Amycolatopsis sp. NBC_01286. Next base: position 3,028,616 of record NZ_CP108428.1, on the reverse strand, counting down.
CCGCCGCCAGCTCCACCCGCTTGGCGCCCGCCGCCGCGGTCAGCTTGTCGATCTCGATCTTCGCGTCCTTCAGCAGGCGCGCGCGCTCTTCTTCCGCGTCCTTCGCCAGCTTGTCGGCCGTGCGGTGGGTCTCGTGCGCGTACTTGTCCGCCTGGTCGCGCGTCGAGGCCGCGTCGGCGTCCGCGGCGGAGCGCAGGTCGGCGATCTCCTCCTCCGCGAGCTGCATCATCGTGCGGACGCGCTCGGCCATCGCGCCGGCGCCGGACGGGCTGGAGCTCATCCGCGCGAGGGCGGCCTTCGTCTCGGCCAGCTCCTTCTGCGCGTACGCGAGAGCCTTCGTGAGATCGGACGACGTCGCGACGGCGTCGTCGCGGTTGCGGGCGGTCTCGCGGAACTCCTTGGTCAGCTCGGCGATGCGTTCGTCGACCTGACGCTGGTTGTAGCCGCGGAGGCCCACGGCGAACTGGGCGGTCTTCGGGGCGGATTGGGGCTTCTCAGGCGCGACCATCGCGCCACCTTAGTAAGCAAGGGGCCTTCCGGACGTACCGCCAAACGGATGCATCACGAATTTGGGAACCCCCGGTCACCCATGGCATTCTGACCTCCGTTGACCAGCGGTTGCCGCGGGGAGGCCACTTTGGACACATCGGCGATCCTCGCGGACATCGGCGCTCACTGGCACGTGTACCTCACGATGCCGTTCATCGCGGCGATGATCGGTTACGTCACCAAGCGCGTCGCCATCGAGATGATGTTCCGGCCCCTCGAGTTCACCGGGATCAAGCCGTTCCTCGGCTGGCAGGGGGTCATCCCGGCCAACTCGCGGCGGATGGCCACGACCGCCGTCGATCTGCTGACCCGCAACCTCGTCGACCCGCAGGAGATCTTCGCCAGGCTCGATCCGGAGGAAATGCTCAAAGAGCTCGAAACGCCGCTGCTCAAGGCCGTCGAAGACGTCACGCGGGAAGTCATGGAGACCTACCAGCCGCGGCTGTGGGAGATGCTGCCGTCGCGGGCGCAGCGGCTGCTCGTCGACCAGGTGCGCGCGCAGGCGCCGGACGTCGTCAAGCGGCTCCTGCGCGAGGTCTCGACCAACATCGACGACGTCCTCGACGTCAACGACATGCTCATCGGCGCCATGGTCCGCGACAAGTCGCTGACCTGCCGGCTGATCCGCGAGGTCGCCGCGCCCGAGTTCAAGTTCATCGCGCGGTCGGGGATCTACTTCGGGTTCGTCATCGGGCTCGTCCAGTTCGTCGCCTGGGCGCTGACGAAGGAGCCGCTGATCATGCCGATCTTCGGTTTCGTCACGGGCTTCGTCACGGACTGGCTGGCCCTCAAGATGATCTTCTACCCGCGCGAGCCCCGCGGCTTCGGCTTCTTCCGCTGGCAGGGCATGTTCCAGAAACGCCGTCAGGAGGTGGCCGCCGACTACGGCGCGCTGATCGCCGACGAGGTGCTGACCGTGCGGAACGTGATGGAGGCCGTGCTCACCGGCCCGCGCGCGGACAGGCTGTTCGCGCTCATCACCCGCGAGGTGCAGCGCACGATCGACGCCCAGGCGAGCATCGCCAAACCACTGGTCGCGCTGACCATGGGCGGCAAGCAGTACCAGGAGATGAAACGCGCGGCCGCCGAGAAGGCCATCGCCTACCTCCCCGAAACGGTGAAACACGTCGAGAGTTACGCCACCGGCGCCCTCGACGTCCGCAACACGATCGTCGAAAAGATGCGGCAGCTGACGCCGATCGAGTTCGAAGGGATCCTGCGTCCGGCCTTCAAGCAGGACGAATGGAAGCTCATCGCGGTCGGCGCGGTCATCGGCGGGCTCGTCGGCGAGCTGCAGGTCCTGCTCCTGCTCCACTGACACCGGGCCGCTAGCGTGCGGACGTGGACTTCGGCACGCACTGGCAGGTGTACGTCACCATGCCGTTCATCGCGGCGCTGATCGGGTACGTCACCAAGCGCGTCGCCATCGAGATGATGTTCCGGCCGCTCGAGTTCACCGGCGTCAGACCGTTCCTCGGCTGGCAGGGCGTGCTGCCGGCGAACGCGGAGCGCATGGCCACGACCGCCACCGAGATGCTGACGACGAACCTCGTCGACCCGAAGGAGATCTTCTCCCGGCTCGACCCGGAACAAGTGGCGAAGGAGATCGAGCAGCCGCTGCTGCGGGTCGTCGAGGACGTCACCCGCGACGTCATGGAGACCTACCAGCCGCGGCTGTGGGAGGTGCTGCCGAACACCGCGCAGCAGGTGCTGCTCAAGCGCGTGCAGGCCGAAGCGCCGAAGGCGATCACCAAGATCATGCGGGAGATCGCCGACAACATCGAGGACGTCCTCGACCTCAAGCACATGGTCGTGACGAACCTGGTGCGCGACAAGGCGTTGCTGAACCGGCTGATCCGCGACATCTCGCGCCCGGAGATGCGGTTCATCGCCCGCTCCGGGATCGGCTTCGGGTTCATCCTCGGCTGCGTGCAGCTCGTCGTCTGGGCGCTGACGAAGTCGCCGATCGTGCTGCCGCTGTTCGGCATCGGCATCGGCTGGCTCACCGACTGGCTGGCGCTGAAGATGATCTTCCTGCCGCGCGAACCGCGTCGGTTCTTCGGGCTCTACACCTGGCAGGGCGTGTTCCAGAAGCGCCGCGACGTCGTGGCCGCCGACTACGGCGACATGATCGCGCGCGAGATCATCACCATCCCGAACCTCCTGGAGGCCGTGCTGCGCGGGCCGAAGTCGGACAGGCTCTTCGCGATGATCACGCGTGAGGTGCAGAAGACGATCGACGCGCAGGCGAGCGTCGTCAAGCCGTTCGTCGCCATCGCCGTCGGCACCAGGCGGTTCCAGGAGATGAAGCAGACAGCGGCGACGAAGGCGGCGGAGCGCGTCCCCGAGACGATCCGGTACGCCGAGAACTACGCGGTCAACGCGCTCGACGTCCGCAACACGATCGTGGACCGGATGCGGAAGCTGAGCGCGCTGGAGTTCGAGCAGCTGCTGCGGCCGGCGTTCCGCCAGGACGAGTGGAAGCTGATCGCGGTGGGCGCGGTGATCGGCGGTCTCGTCGGCGAACTGCAGGTGCTCGCGCTGCTCGGCTAGCCGGTACGGTTTCGTTCTCGGCACGGCGAGGGAGGTCGGATGGACGCTGTCCTGGCCGACCTCGCGCTGCATTGGCCGCTGTACGCGGCGATGCCGTTCATCGCCGCGCTGATCGGGTACGTCACCAAGCGCGTCGCGATCGAGATGATGTTCCGGCCGCTGGAGTTCCTCGGCGTCCCGCCGCTGCTCGGCTGGCAGGGCGTCGTCCCGAAGCACGGCGGCCGGATGGCGGCCGTCGCGACCGAGCTGCTGACGGCGAACCTGCTCGACCTGAAAGAGGTCTTCGGCCGGATCGACCCGGTGATCATCACGAGCGAGCTGGAGCAGCCGCTGCTGCGCGCGGTCGACCACATCGCGCGCGAGGTGCTCGCCGAGCACCACCCGCGGCTGTGGGAGGTCATGCCGACGCTGGCCCAGGAGATGCTGATCAAGCAGGTCCAGGCGTCGGCGCCGCGGCTGGTGCGGGAGTTCCTCGACGACGTCCGCGAGAACCTCGACGAGGTGCTCGACGTCCAGCACATGACGGTCCAGCGGCTCACCCGCGACAAGGCGCTGCTGGTGCGGCTGATCCGCGAGACGTCCCGGCCGGAGATGGCGTTCATCGCCCGGATGGGCATCTACTTCGGCTTCGGGCTGGGCCTGGTGCAGACGATCGTGTGGGCGTTCACGCGCGAGCCGTGGGTGCTGCCGGTGTTCGGCGGCGTGATCGGGCTGTGCACGGACTGGCTGGCGATCAAGCTGATCTTCGTCCCCCGCGAGCCGGTCCGCGTCGGCCGGGTGATCTTCCAGGGCAAGTTCCAGCGGCGCCGCGCCGAGGTCGCCCGGCAGTACGGCGAACTGATCGCGACCGAGGTCCTCACCGTCCAGAACCTGCTGGACGCCGTCCTGCGCGGCCCGCGCGCGGATCGCTTGGCCGCGATGGTGGAGCAGATGGTGTCGTCGGCGGTCGACACACAGATGTCGGCCTCGGTGCTGACGCTGACGGTGGGCGGCCCCCGGCTGCGCGAGATGAAGCACGCGGCCGCGACGAAGGCGCTGGAGCAGCTGCCGGACACGGCGCGCTACGCCGAGGGCTACCTGACCGAGGCGATGGACGTCGCGAAGATGATCGAGCAGCGGATGCTGGCGCTGACACCGCTGGAGTTCGAGGGCCTGCTGCGCCCGGCGTTCCGCCAGGACGAGTGGAAGCTGATCGCGGTCGGCGGGGTGATCGGGTTCCTGGTCGGGGAGCTGCAGGTCCTGCTGATGCTGGGTTAGGCCACCGGGGTCAGCTCGGCGGCCGAGGTCACCGCGCGCACCCGCGTCCGGCGGTCGCGCCGCCAGGCGATCAAGCGGCAGACCACGTAGATCAAGAACGAGATCGCCGTGACGAACGCGCTCACCGGCAGGCCCGGGGCCAGCGACAGCACGATCCCGCCCAGCGCCGACACCTCCGCGAAGACGATCGCCAGGACCGTCGCCTTCCAGGGGGACGCCGTCACGCGCGCCGCCGCCGCGGCCGGTGTCACCATCAGCGCCACCACCAGCAGCGAGCCGACGACCTTCACGCTCAGCGCCGTCGAGATGCCCACCAGCAGCGCGAACACCACCGTCAGCGTCTTCACCGGGACGCCGCGCGCGATCGCCACGTTGCGGTCGACCGACGCGAACAGCAGCGGCCGGTAGACCAGTGCCAGCACGGCCAGCACCACCACCGACGACACCACGAACAACGTCAGGTTCGTCGAGTCGATGGTGATGATCTGGCCGGTCAGGATGCCGAACTTGTTGCCGGACCGTCCTTTGTAGAACGACAGGAACAGCACGCCCATGCCGAGACCGAACGAGAGGATCACGCCGATCACCGAGTCGCGGTCGGCGTCCCGCGCGCCCAGGATGCCCAGCAGCAGGGCCGCGACGACCGCGCCGATCAACGCGCCGTACTCGACGCCGATGCCCAGCAGCAGGGCCGCCGCGCCGCCGGTGAAGGCCAGCTCGGACGTGCCGTGCACGGCGAACGACATGCGGCGCATCACGATCAACGGGCCCAGCACCCCGGCCACCAGGCCGAGGATCGCGGCCGCCAGCAACGCCGTCTGGACGCCTTCGAGCTCGGTGATCAGCTCCCAGGTCTTGCCGAAGTCGAACAGATCCAAGACTCAGCCCACTTGTTCTTCGACGTCGTGTTCGTGGTGGTGCGGCTCTTCCTCGCACAGCGAGCTCTGCGAGCCCGCGATGTGGATCTGGCCGCCGACCTCGAGCACCTCGACCCGCGCGCCGTACAGCTGCGACAGCGTCTCGGTGTTCATCACCTCGTCCGGCTTGCCGATCCGGAAAGAGCCGTTGACCAGGTACAACACCCGGTCGACGAAGGGCAGCACCGGGTTGATCTCGTGCGTCACGAACAGCACCGCGGTGCCGGACGTGCTGCGCCGCTCGTCGATCAGCTCGCTGATCGCGCGCTGGTGCGCCAGGTCCAGTGACAGCAGCGGCTCGTCGCAGAGCAGCACTTCGGGGTCACCGACCAGGGCCTGCGCGACCCGCAGCCGCTGCTGCTCGCCGCCGGACAGCCGGCCGACGGGCTGCTTCGCGTACCGCGTCGCGCCCACCGCTTCGATGGCTTCGGCGACCCGACGACGGCGGGCGGCCATGCCGAACAGGCCCGGGCCCCAGCGGTGCCCGTCGAGGCCCAGCCCGACCAGGTCGACGCCGCGCAGCGTGAGCGACTCGTCGATCGCGCGCTGCTGCGGGATGTAGCCGACCTTGCGGTTCGCGCCGCCCGGGCGGCCGCCGGCGATCTCGACCGTGCCCGCGGACAGGCCCTGCATGCCGAGCAACGCCTTGAGCAGGCTGCTCTTGCCGGAACCGTTCGGGCCGAGCACGGCGAGGAACTCCCCGGGCTCGACGACGAGGTCGAGGCCCGACCAGAGCGTCCGGGGACCGAACGCGAGACCCGCGCCGCGGACCCGGACCGCGGGGCGTACGTCATCGGAGACGGGGGACATGCTCAGCTCAACGCTTTCGCGAGTGCATCGACTTCCCCGGTCATCCAGCCAATGTAGTCCGTCACACCCTGGGGCAGCGTTTCGGTCACGTCCACGACGCCGATCCCGGCGGCCTTCGCCTGGCCGACGACGTCCTGGGTCAGCGGCGTCACCGTCTGGGCGTTGTTGATCAGCGCCTTGACCTGCTTGGTGGCGATGAGCTGCTTGTACTCGCTGACCGCGCCCGCCGGGACGTCCGTGTCGTTCTCCACCGCGTCCGAAAACGCCTTGGGCGTCGCGTCCGTCAGCTTCGCGCTCCGGAGCAGGTAGTGCGCGACCGGCTCGGTGACGACGACCTTCACACCCGGGTGCGCCGCGCCCAGCTCGCCGAGGCGCTTCTCCAGCGCGTCGACCTTCGCCTTGAACGCCGTCGCGTTGTCGGTGAAGAGCTGCTTCGACGCCGGCTGCAGCTCGCCGAGCTGCGCGGCGACCTGGTCGGCCACCTTGTCGACGCCCGGCAGGTCGTACCAGACGTGCTCGTTCTCGTCGCCGGTCGCGGCGATGTCGTAGGCAACGAGCTTCTTCGCGTCGCCCGCCTGGTCGGTGAGCTTGCCGAAGAACTCGTCGTAGCCGCCGCCGTTGGACAGCAGCAGCTGCGCGTCCTTGGCCGCCAGCGCGTCTTCGGCCGTCGTCTCGTAGGAGTGCGGGTCGGCCGACGGGTCGTGGATGACCGACTTGACCTCGACCTTGTCGCCGCCGACAGCACTGGCCACGCTGCCCCAGACGTCGGTCGAGGCGACGACCTCGATCTTGCCGTCACCGCCGGACTGGCCGCCGCCGTCGGCGCCGGACGACCCGCCGCCGGAGCACGCGGCGAGCGCGAAGAGGGACAGGGCCGAAGCGGCGGCGAGCGCGCTCCTGGTGCGGCGGGAACTCATCGGGGACTCCTGCGAGAGATGCACGACTGCTAATGGAAACCGTTGTCAGATTCACTTTACCCCATCCGGATGACACCCTGGCAATCCGATCGTGGCTGGTGTATGCGCCGACGTGCATACGGATCGAGACATCGACCACGCGGGGTGTCTCTTCAGGAAAACGATCTGAACCGTTACGGTTTGCTGATGGGACGTCCTATTCGCACCCGGAGGCAGGCGACACTGGCGTCGCTCGCGGCGGAGCTCGGTGTGTCCAGGACCACGGTGTCCAACGCCTACAACCGGCCGGACCAGTTGTCCCCGGAACTGCGCCGCCGGGTCCTCGAGACCGCGCGGCGCCTCGGTTACCCCGGCCCCGACCCCGTCGCCCGCTCGCTGCGCACCCGCAGGGCCGGCGCCGTCGGGCTGCTGCTCACCGAGAACCTCTCCTACGCCTTCCGCGACCCCGCCGCCGTCGGCGTGCTCGAAGGACTGGCCCTGGCCTGCGAAGACGCCAGCGTCGGCCTGCACCTGGTGCCGGCCAGCCCGGGCCGGGAGGACGTCGCCGCAGTGCACCGCGCGGGTGTCGACGGCTTCGTCGTCTACTCCGTGCCGGACGACGACCCGCACCTGGCCGCCGTGCTGGAGCGGCCGGTGCCCACGGTGATCATCGACCAGCCGAGCATCGAGGGGATCGACCGCGTCGGCCCGGACGACGCGGCGGCGGTCGGCAAGATCGCCGAGCACCTCGTCGGCCTCGGCCACCGGCAGGTCGGCGTCATCTGCATGCGGCTGGCCCGCGAGCGCAACGACGACTTCGTCTCCCCCGCGCGCCAGAGCGGCGCGCACTTCCACGTCCAGCGCACCCGGCTCGAAGCGCTCGCCGTGGCCTTCTCCGGCGCCGGCGTCGACTGGGCGGGCGTCCCGGTGGTCGAGCGGTTCGACCACACGGTGGACGACGGCGCGTCGGCCGCCCGGCAGCTGCTCGACGCGTACCCGCAGATCACGGCCGTGATCTGCACCTCCGACATCCTCGCGCTCGGCGCCATGGCCGAAGCCGAACGCCGCGGGCTGCGCGTGCCGCAGGACCTCACCGTCACCGGCTTCGACGGCATCGCCGAAGCCGAGCGGATCGGGCTCACCACCGTGCACCAGCCGGTGCTCGAGAAGGGCAAGGCGGCCGGACGGCTGCTGCTCAGCTCGGGCGAGCGGAGCGCGCCGAAGGTGATCACGCTGCCGACCGAGCTGCGCATCGGCCGGACGTCGGCGCCGCCCCGGACCGTCGAGGAGCCCTGGTTCGGGGGCTGAGCACCGGCTTTCGCCGTGACTTTGCTCGTATCCCGTTGCCCGATCGAGCACCGGCCGGTCCAATGGTGGGGTACGCCCGCGCCGCGGGGCCACTGGCCGGAAGGTGACCGATGACCTCGATCGACGTACTGCTCAAGCGGAACCAAGAACTCGGCGAAGTCACGCCCGGCGACCGTTCGTCGCCGAAGCCGTCGCTCCAGGTGGCCGTCCTGACCTGCATGGACGCCCGCATCCGGGTGTTCGAGCTCTTCGGCCTGCTGCAGGGTGAATCGCACGTCCTGCGCAACGCCGGCGGCGTGGTGACCGACGACATGATCCGTTCGCTGGCCCTGTCGCAGCGCAAGCTCGGCACCCGCGAGGTCCTGATCGTGCAGCACACCGAGTGCGGCCTCTCGATGGTCACCGAAGACGACTTCAAGGACGAGCTCGAGAGCGACACCGGACTGCGCCCGACCTGGGCGGTCGAGGCGTTCCGCAACGTCGAGAACAGCGTCCGGACGTCGGTGGAGCGCGTGCGCCGCAGCGACTTCCTGCCGCACACCGACAACGTCCGCGGCTTCGTCTACGACGTCAAGACCGGGCGGCTTTCCGAGGTCGAGTAGCTCGCCGCCGCGGCGCGGGAGGCCGGGCACGAGGTGCACTTCGCGGCCGGTGAGAACGTGCACGCGCCGCTGGTCCGGAACGGGCTCCGGCCCTTCCGGCCGGCGGATTCGTTCTACGAGATCTACGCCGAAGACCTCGAACCGGAGCTGACGCGGCTGCGACCGGATCTCGTGGTGCACGGCTGGGGCGTGCCCGAGGCGGCCGTCGCCGCGCGACGCGCCGGGATGCCCGCCCTCTGGCACGGGTTCGGCCGCATGTTCCCGGACGGGATCGGGTTCGAACCCGGCCCCTTCGAGCGGCCGCCGCGGCCGCTGATCTACCTGACGCTCGGCACCGCGTTCGGCACCGCCGAGGTGCTCACCACGGCGATCCGGGGCCTGGCCCGCCTGGACGCGCACGTGGTCGTCGCCGCCGGCCGGGTACGTCCGGACGACCTGGGCGAACTGCCAGCCGACGTCACGGTCCGGGCCTGGGTGCCACAGGCCGACGTGGTGGCGCACGCCGACCTGGTGGTGCACCACGGCGGCAGCGGCACCACGCTCGGCGCGCTCGCCGAGGGCGTCCCGCAGCTGGTCCTGCCCCAGGGCGCCGACCAGTTCGCCAACGCGGAAGCGTTAGTCACCGTGGGTGCGGCGCTGCGCCTCCTCCCCGGACGAACTGAGCGCGGACGCCGTCACCGAACAGGCGCGGAAGCTGCCGTCCCGCCGTGACGCGGCGCGCGCGATCGCCGCGGAGATCGCCGCCATGCCGTCACCGGACGAGGTCGCTCGCGAGCTGCCGAAGCACGCGAAGTAGCCTCCCGGCGTGGCTGTGGACGCTGACGTACTGCTCGACTGGTTCTCCGCGCACGGCCGGGACCTGCCCTGGCGCGAGCCCGAATGTTCGGCCTGGGGCGTCCTGGTCAGCGAAATCATGCTGCAGCAGACGCCGGTCGCGCGCGTCGAGCCGATCTGGCACGAGTGGCTGGCGCGCTGGCCGGTGCCCTCGGCGCTGGCCGCGTCGTCCCAGGGCGAGGTCGTGCGGGCTTGGGGCAAGCTCGGTTACCCGCGCCGCGCGCTGCGGCTGCACCAGGCGGCGGGCGTGATCGCGGCCGAGCACGGCGACGTCGTCCCGTCCGATGTGGACACCCTGCTCGCGCTGCCGGGGATCGGCGCCTACACCGCGCGGGCCGTCGCCGCGTTCGCCTACGGGCAGCGTGCGCCGGTCGTGGACACCAACGTGCGGCGGGTCGTCGCGCGGGCGGTGCACGGCGCCGGCGACGCCGGGCCCGCGTCGAACACCCGCGACATGGCCGACGTCGAGGCGCTGCTGCCGGCCGACGACGAGCCGGCGGCCCGGTTTTCGGCAGCGATCATGGAACTCGGCGCGCTGATCTGCACCGCGCGCGCCCCGCGCTGCGCGGACTGCCCGGTGTACGACGAGTGCGCGTGGCAGCACGCCGGCCGGCCCGAGTACGCGGGCCCGGCCAAGCCGGTGCAGAAGTTCGCCGGCACCGACCGGCAGGTCCGCGGGCGACTGCTCGACGTCCTGCGCGGCACCGACGGGCCGGTCGAAAAAGCGAAGCTGGACCTGGTCTGGCACGACGACGGCCAGCGTGATCGATGCCTGGACTCCCTGCTGGTCGACGGCCTGCTGGAGCAGACCCGAGACGGCCTGTTCGCACTTCCGGGCGAACACTAACGCGCTACAACAAAAGTTGGTCAATAGTTGTCAACGGCGCGCTCCGGGGCTACCTTCTGCTGATTGCATTCCGGCGGAAGGTTCTCGCAATGGCGGACTTTGACCGCCGTGCCCTGCTGAAGGCGGGATTCACGGCGACCGCGGTCGGAACACTGGGGCTGACCGGGGTTCGAACAGCGGCAGCGGCGGCCGCGGTACCGACGCCGACCATCCACGGCACAGCGGAGTGGAACGCTCGGGCCGCGACCGGCGCGATCGTGGTCGAGAACCACAAACCGACGTACATCGTCGTGCACCACACCGTGGATCCGGGGAACGTCACCGACTACTCGCTGGCCCACGCACTGCAGATCTCGCGGGACATCCAGAACTTCCACATGGACACGCGCGGCTGGATCGACACCGGCCAGCAGTTCACGAACAGCCGCGGCGGCTACGTCACCGAGGGCAGGCACCGCAGCCTGGAGATCCTGCGCGGTGGCACCCAGCACGTGCAGGGCGCGAACGTCGGCAACCACAACAGCGAGTGCATCGGCATCGAGAACGAAGGCCTCTACAGCACGGTCGACGTCCCGGTGGCGCTGTGGAACTCGCTGGTCGGCCTGGTCGCCTACATCGCGCACCAGTACGGCATCACGCCCGAGTTCATCAAGGGCCACCGCGACTTCAACTCGACGGAGTGCTGCGGCCAGGTCCTCTACGACCGGCTGCCGGAGCTGCGGACGGCGGTGGGGCGCGTGCTCGGCGTCTCGGTCGCGCGATCGGACGTCGCGGAGTGGCCGCTGCTGAAGCCGGGTGACACGGGCCGGCGGGTCCAGCTCGCGCAGCAGTTCCTGCGCGCGGCCGGCGCCGACGTGCCGACCGACGGCGTCTTCGGAGCGTCCACAAAGGACGCCGTGGCCGCGCTGGCGGCCCGGGCCGACCTGCCGCGTGACACGTGCACGGCGGCGAAGGCAGCCGACGAGACGGGCTTCCTCGGCTCGGACGTCTGGCCGCTGATCGTCCCGGCGGACCGCTCCACGACGGCTTGGCGAGCGGACCTGTCCCGGACCTGAAGCGGCACTTTCACGTGAAAGTGCCGCTTTAACGGTTCAAGATTTGGGACAGGAAGGCCTCGACGGCGCCCCGGTAGGTCTCCGGGGCCTCGTCGTGGGGCAGGTGGGCCGAACCGGGGACGACCAGGTGTTTCGCGCCCGGCACCCGGGCGGCGACCAGCGCCTGCTGGCCCGGCGGCATGGCCGTGTGCTCGCCCTCGACTACCAGCAACGGGCAGCGGATTCCGTCCACAGTGGACCAGTAGTCGACGCGGCCCCATTCGGCGGCGATGACGTAGAGGTCTTCGAGGTCGGCGACCAGGTGGTAGCCGTCGGGACGCTCCTCGACGCAGTCGGTGAAGTACTCGCCCGCGTCGCCGAAGAACTCCCGGACGTGGTCGAGCGACTCGAACGGCACCGGCCAGCTCTCGAAGTAGCCACGCCAGGTCTCGACCGTCCGGCCGCGCTGGTCCGGCGCGAAGTCCTCGGACACCACCGCGCGCACCAGCTCCGGGTACCGCGCGGCCGTCGCCCACGCGTGCAGGCCGCCCATCGAGTGGCCGATGAGCACCGCCGGGCCGGCGTCGAGGGTGCGCAGCGCGCCGGCGACGTCGGCGGCGAACCGCTCGGTCGTCCACGGCCCGACCCGCGGCGCGCTGCCGTGACCGCGCGCGTCGAGACCGTAGACCGCGCCGTAGGGCCGGAGCCACTCCGCGACCCGCCGCCACGTCCGCGCCCGGCCCATCAGGCCGTGGAGCAGAACGATCGGCACGCCGCTGCCGCCGAAACAGAGCACGCGGCCACCTAACCACAGATCCGCAGGTGCGGAACGTGACCGAGTGGTCGCGCACGATGACCTAGGCTGGGTCGCATGCGCCGCCGACTCACCGCCCTCGCCCTCTGCAGTGTGGTGATCTCCGCCGCGGCCTGCAGCGGCGACGCCCTCCCGGCGCCGCCGCCACCGCCGCCCATGCACCCGGTGCCCGGAGCGGCCGGCGCCGGTGATCCGTATTACCCGGACGACGGCAACGGCGGTTACGACGCCCTGCACTACGACGTCGACGCGAGCTACGACCCGCCGAGCGGCCGGCTCGACGGCGACACGACCGTCACGGCCAAGGCGACCCAGGACCTCAGCCGGTTCGACCTCGACCTGCGCGGGCTCGACGTCGCCGGCGTCGAGGTCGACGGGCAGCCGGTGAAGTTCAGCCGGGAGAAGGCGTACGAACTGGTCGTCACGCCGGCGGCGCCGATCCGCGCCGGGACGACGTTCCGCACGCGCGTCCGCTACGGCGGTGACCCGGCGAAGACCCCGCACGGCGGCGGCAGCGAGAACGGCTGGCAGCACTCGGCCGACGGCGGCGCGTTCATGGTCGGCGAGCCGCACTCGGCGGCGTTCTGGTACCCGGTCAACGAGACCCCGCGCGACAAGGCCACTTTCACGCTCACCGCGCACGTCCCGGACGGCTGGACGGTGATCTCCAACGGCCGTGAGCTGCCGCCGGTCCACGCCGGCGGCAAGACCACGACGACGTGGACCGAGACGAACCCGGTGGCGAGCTACCTCACGACCGTCGCGATCGGCAAGTTCAGCGTCGACCGCTCGACGCTGCCGGACGGCACCCCGGTCGTCTCCGCGTACGCGCCCGGCGCCGAGGCCCACCGCGCGACCGGCGACCGGCTGCCCGAGATCCTCACCTTCCTGACCGGCAAGTTCGGGCCGTACCCGCAGTCGGCGGCCGGCGGGATCTACCTGAACGAGGACATCCACTTCTCGCTGGAGACGCAGACCCGGCCGACGTACGCGAAGTGGGCCGAGCTGCTGACGCTGGTGCACGAGAACGCCCACCAGTGGTTCGGCGACTCGGTGTCGGTGGCCGACTGGTCCGACGCCTGCCTGAACGAGTGCTTCGCGTCGTACGCGCAGTGGCTGTGGGGCGAGCGCGAGGGCCAGAACCTCGACGACCGCTACCGCGCGGCGATCGAGCTGACCCGCGGCAGCACCGACTTCTGGAGCCGCAAGCTGGTCGGCATGGGTGCCGGCCACGAGTTCGAAGGCGTCTACGACAAGGGCATCCTCGCTCTGCACGCGCTGCGCCGCAAGATCGGCGACCCGGCGTTCGACCGCCTCCTGCACGAGTGGCCGGCCCGCTACCGCCACGCAAACGCAACGTGGGCGGACTTCGAGAACATGGCCGGCAGCATCGCGGGCCAAGACCTCCACGCCTTCTTCACCGACTGGTTCCACGGCACAGCACTACCCGCGGACGCCGACCTCTTCCCCGGCTCCCTACGCAGCTGACCGGCCCCGCGTGTCGACCCTCCAATCACGTGAGTCGACCCCCCAATCACGTGTGATGTCTCTCTAATCACGCGAGATGCCCCGGAGCCTGTGCTCGGACGGGTCACACCCGTGATTGGGGAGACATCTCGTGTGATTGAACGGTCATCACACGTGATTGGAGGGTCGACACGGCGTCAGTAGGCTGGGGTCATGAGTGTTGTGAAGATCAACGCGATCGAGGTTCCCGAAGGTTCCGGCGCCGAGCTGGAGAAGCGGTTCGGTGCGCGGCTGCACGCCGTCGACCAGCAGCCCGGCTTCCTCGGCTTCGAGCTGCTGCGGCCGGTTTCCGGCGAGACGCGGTACTTCGTCTACACGAAGTGGGAGACGGAGGAGGCCTACCAGGCCTGGGCGACCGGTGGCGCCGCCGCGGCCGCGCACTCCGGGGAGCGGGCCAAGCCCGTGTCGAGCGGTGCCAGCCTGCTGGAGTTCGAGGTCGTCCTCGGCTCGCAGCCGGGTGAGTGACCTCGCCCGCGCCGCGGAGCTGCTCGACGGCGCCGGCGCGCTCCTGATCTGCGCCGGCGCCGGGATGGGCGTCGACTCCGGGCTGCCGGACTTCCGGGGCGGCGAAGGGTTCTGGCGCGCGTACCCGTCGTACGCGCGGCTCGGCCTGCGGTTCGAGGAGATCGCCGATCCGCGCCACTTCGCCGAGGACCCCGAGCTGGCCTGGGGGTTCTACGGCCACCGGCTGGACCTGTACCGCAAGACGGTGCCCCACCGCGGTTTCGGCCTGCTGCGCGAACTCCGGCCGGCCGGCGGCGTCCGCGTCTTCACGTCCAATGTGGACGGCCAGTTCCAGAAGGCGGGTTTCGAACACGTCGCCGAAGCGCACGGCTCGATCCACCACCTGCAGTGCCTGTCCGGCTGCACCACGGAGATCTGGCCGGCCGACGTCGACGTGCCCGTCGACACCGAGACGATGCGCGCGCTGCCGCCGCTGCCGTCGTGCCCGCGCTGCGGCGGCTTGGCCCGCCCCAACATCCTGATGTTCGGCGACTACGAATGGGTGCCGGACCGCAGCCAGGCCCAGCTCGACGAGCTGACGACGTGGCGCCGCACGGCGCGCGACCTCGTGGTGGTGGAGCTGGGCGCGGGCCAGGCGGTCCCGACGGTCCGCCGCTACAGCGAACTCGCCAGCGCCGCGACGGGCGCGTTGATCCGCATCAACCCGCGCGAACCCCAGATCCGCCACGGCCGCGGCGTGTCCATCGCGGCCGGTGCGCTGGAGACGCTCGAACAGCTCGTGAGTGTTTAGGGCGGTTCTAACCGCCCTAAACACTCACGACGGGCGTGCTCACGGCAGTTGCACCTCGGCGAAGACCGCGCGGTGGTCGCTGCCCGGGACGTCGAACACGCCGTAGTCCCGGACCGCCGCGCGGTTGTCCACCACGACGTGGTCGATCGTCACCAGTGGCAGCGACGACGGCCACGTCGGCGTCAGCCCCGAGCCGTGCTGCTCGGCCGCGTCGTTGTAGCCGCGGGACAGCACCGTGCGGAACGCCGCGTGGTCCAGGGTCGCGTTGAAGTCGCCCGCGAGGATCCGGAGGCCGTGCTCGCCCGCCGCGCGGGAGAGGTCCTTCGTCTCGCGCTCCCACTGCGGGGTGTCGACGTCCGGGGAGATCGGGTGGACGGCGACGATCTCCACCACCACGCCGTCGCCGAGATCGGCCTGGGCGCCCGGCTGCTTGGCCGCGGAATCACCCGTCAGGTTGACCTCCGTCAGGGGGAACCGCGACACGATCCCCGAGCCGAACGCGCCGGGCGCGGGGTGCAGGACGCGGTACGGCAGGGTCTGGAACAGCCCGGCCGCGGTCAGGCCGTCGACCACGCGGGGCGTCATCTCGACCAGGTTCAGCACGTCGATCCGCTGCGCGCGCACCAGGTCGACGACGGCTTTCGGGTCCGCCTGGCCGTAGAGCAGGTTCGAGGAGAGCACGCGCAGTGTCCTGCCGTGCACGTCGCGTTGATCGCTCGCCGACACCCGCGGCACGACCAGGACGGCCAGCACGATCGCCAGCACCAGCGCGACCCCGCCGACCCACCAGCGGCGGCACGCCAGCGCCAGGCCGCCGGCCAGCACGCCGTACAGCACCGCGTACGGCGTCAACGACAGCGCGACCAGGACGTACCAGTCGCCGTCGAAGCCGACCAGGCGCAGCACGACCAGCACCGCCAGCGGCACCACCGGTACCACCAGCAGGGCCGTGACCAGCGGGTTCTTCCGCCGCACCCGCGTCTCTTCCGTTGTCACCATGCAGCCGAGTATGCCGAGGTCGCCGCCGGACGGCCCGGGCGGCGACCACACCTCCACAACATCTCCACCGGCGCTGCCAGCGCCGGACAGCCGCTGTCAGCGCGCTGTGCGCGGCCTGCCAGCCCGGACGTCCACTGTGGTCCTCACAGCGACCAGCGAAGGAGGACGCCCATGTCGCACGCGATCCAGGCCGAAGGCCTGGTCAAGCATTTCGGGGAAACCAAGGCGCTGGACGGGGTGGACCTCGAGGTCCCCTACGGCCAGGTGGTGGGGGTGCTCGGGCCGAACGGCGCGGGCAAGACGACCGCGATCCGCATTCTGGCGACGTTGATGAAACCCGACTCCGGGAGAGCAACGGTCGGGGGCTACGACGTGGTTTCCGACCCGGTCCGGGTCCGCAGCCTGATCGGGCTGACCGGGCAGTACGCGTCGGTCGACGAGGACCTCAACGGCATCGAGAACCTGATGCTCATCGGCCGGCTGTACGGCCTGCCCCGGGCCCAGGCCCGCAAGCGCGCCACCGAGCTGATCGAGCGGTTCGAGCTGACCGGCGCGGCCAAGCGGGCGATCCGGACGTTCTCGGGCGGCATGCGACGCCGGATCGACCTGGCCGCCAGCCTCGTCGGCGGCCCCGAGGTGCTCTACCTCGACGAACCGACCACCGGGCTCGACCCGCACGCCCGCAACGAGGTCTGGGACGTCGTCCGCAACCTCGTCGCCGACGGCGCGACGGTGCTGCTGACCACGCAGTACCTGGAGGAGGCCGACCAGCTGGCCGACAAGATCACCGTGTTCGACCACGGCCGCGTCGTCGCCGACGGCCGGGCCGACGAGCTGAAGCGCCGCGTCGGCGGGCAGACGCTGCAGGTGCGCCCGACCCAGCTGTCCGACATGGACGCCGTCAACCGGATCCTCGGCGACCTCAGCGGCGTCCGGCCCACCCGGGACGACGCCTCCGGGCTGCTCACCGCGCCGGTCAGCGACCCGGTGCTGCTGTCCACGTTGGTCCGCAAGCTCGACGAGGCCGGGATCACCGCGGACGAGCTGGCGCTGCGGCTGCCCAGCCTCGACGAGGTGTTCCTCGCGCTGACCGGGCACGCCGCCGACGAACCCAAGAAGGACACCCGCGACCTCGAAGGGAGCCTGGCATGACGACCTTGGCACTCGACCGCCCGGCCCCGCCGCGGCACATCAGCCCGGGAAAGGGCTTCCAGCACGCGCTTTCCCTGGCGTGGCGCGGCGTGCTGAAGATCCGCAAGAACCCGGAGCAGCTGGCCGACGTCACGCTGATGCCGATCATCTTCCTGGTCATGTTCGTCTACCTGTTCGGCGGCGCGCTGTCCGGATCGACCGACGCGTACCTGCAGATGGTCGTGCCGGGCATCATGGTGATGAACATCCTGCAGGCCTGTCTCACCGTCGGCACGAACCTCAACACCGACATCACCAAGGGCGTGTTCGACCGGTTCCGCAGCATGCCGATCGCCCGGTCGGCACCCCTGATCGGGGCGGTGCTGGCGGACATCGTGCGGTACGTGGTCTGCCTGGTCGTGCTGATGGTCGTCGCGACGATCATGGGCTACCGGATCGCGACCAGCCCCGGCGAGTTCGCCGTGGCGATCCTGCTGGCGCTGGCGTTCGGGCTCTGCTTCTGCTGGGGCTCGGTGTTCGTCGGCATGATCATGAAGTCGCCGGGCGCGGCGCAGGCGCTGATGTTCGTCTTCATCATGCCGCTGACGTTCGGCAGCAACGTGTTCGTCAGCACGGCCACCATGCCGGGCTGGCTGAAGGCGTGGGCGGACATCAGCCCGGTGAGCCTGATGGCCAACGCGTTGCGCGGCCTGATGAACGGCGGCGCCGTCGCCGGTCCGCTGGCCGGGGCCCTGGCCTGGATGGCAGGCGCAGTCATCGTGTTCTTCCCGCTGGCCACCTGGGCCTACCGCCGGCGGGTCTGAGGGCGCGGGTGCACGGGGGTGACCCACGCCAGTAGCTGAAGGGGACGTTCGCGGGGGCGAGCGTCCCCTTCAGCTTTTGACGGCGTCCAGCTCCGCCAGCACCCAGGTGATCGTGTCCTCTTTGGACATCGCCCGGGCCTGCTCGTACCGCGCTTCGTAGTCCGGCAGCTCGTCGTTCAGCTCGACGCGAAGCTCCCGCAGCTCGGGACTGCCCAGGTCGAGCCGGCCGCGGATGACGGCGGACGCCGCGAGCGCCCGGACCGCCACGTCGAGGCGGCCCTGCCGGGCGCGGATCAGCGCCAGCAGCTCGACCGCCCCGGCCAGGTCCGGCATGTCGCCGCGGCGGTAGGTGGACCGGATCGCCGAGGCGGCGGGGGCCTCCGCCTCGTCGGCGCGGCCGGTGGCGAGGCTCAGCCGCGCTTCGGCCGCGCAGACCCACTCTTCGCCCATCCCGCCGGGGAACGCCTCGTCCCGCGCCAGCTCCGCGATGCGGTCGAGCTGCACCCGGGCCTCGGTCAGCCGGTCCGTGCGCACCAGCAGCTCCAGCCGGCCGAACATCAGGACGATCTTCTGCTGCGGGTTCGTGACGCTCGCGCCGTAGCGCTCGGCCGCCTCCTGGTCGCGCCAGGCACCTTCGATGTCGCCGGCCCGGGCCCGCTCCACGGCCAGCCGCCACCAGTGCTGGACGGCGTCCTCGTGCGAACGCAGCTCCATCGACATCGCCAGGCCCTGCTGGTAGGTCTCGATGGCCTTCGCGCTCTCGCCCGCCTGCGAAAGCGCGTACGCCTTGAAGCTCAGCGTCATCGCGATGCCCCAGCGGTCGCCGACCTCGACGAAGCCGGCGTAAGCCAGGTCGCGCGCCCGGTCCGCACCCTCGACGTCCCCCTCGTCGTCGAGCACGAAGCTCTCCACCCAGTGCCCGCCGGCGCGGGTCCACGCGTCCGCGCTCCGCTCCGACCGGCGCACCTCGCGCAGCGCGACGTCGCGGTCGCCGCCGAGGAAGGCCAGCATCGGCAGGGCCACCGAGAGCCCGGCGTAGCGGTCCATCGCGCCGGTGCGGACGCATTCGTCGACCACCGGCAGGGTGTCCGAGTCGTCGGTGCGCATCGGGACCATGTCCATCAGGTACAGGATCGCCTTGTAGGCCGCGGCGACGACGGCGGGCAACCGGTCGCCGAAGGCGAGCGTCTCGCGGACCAGCCCGCCGAACCGGCCGCTCTGCCCGAGAATGGTGAGGTACCAGAACATCCCGTCCAGCAGGCCGATCGCGTTGTCCACATCGGACATCTCGAGCGCGCCACGCAGCGCCGTGATCATGTTGGCGTTCTCGGCCTCGTACCGGGCGATCGCCGGCAGCTGTTCACGGGTGCGCAGCACCGGCTCCAGCCGGGCCGCCAGTTCGGTGTAGTACTTCGCCATCGCGCGTCGCGTCGCGTCCAGCTCGCCCGACTCCGCCAGGCGCTCGGTCGCGTAGGCCCGCAGCGTCTCCAGCATCCGGTAACGCGGCTCGCCGAGATCCCCCGGCACAGTGTCCACAATGGACTTCTCGACCAGGCTGCCGAGCACGTACGGGACGTCGGCCGCGAGCAGCGGCTCGTCCGCGCAGACGGCTTCGACCGTCTCCAGCTCGGCGCCGCCGGTGAACACCGAGAGCCGCCGGGCCAGCACCCGCTCGGCGTCGGTCAGCAGGTCCCAGCTCCACTCGACGACCGCGCGCAGCGTGCGCTGACGCGGCAACGCCGTGCGGCTGCCCGAGGTGAGCAGCCGGAACCGGTCGCCGAGCCGACCGGCGATCTGCGCGACCGTCATCGACCGCAGCCGCGCCGCGGCCAGCTCCAGGGCCAGCGGCATGCCGTCGAGCCGGCGGCAGATCTCGCCGACGTGGTCCACAGTGGACCGGTCGAGGACGAAGTCGGGGCGGACCGCGGCCGCCCGGTCGAGGAACAGCCGCGTCGAGTCCAGCTCGGCGGCTTCGGCGGGCGCGGCGCGTTCCGCCGGCACCGGCAACGGCCCCAGCGGGCAGAGCGCCTCCCCGGTGATCGCCAGCGGTTCGCGGCTGGTGGCCAGGATCCGCAACCGCGGCGCGCGGTGCAGCAGGTCGTCCGCCAGCCGCGCGGCGGCGTCGACGACGTGCTCGCAGTTGTCCAGCACCAGCAGCGCGTCCGCGCCCCCGAGCACCTCGACGGCCTGCTCGAGCGGGTCCGCCGGGCGCCGGCGGACGTCGGTCTCGGTGCTGCGCATGTCGCGGACGCCCAGCGCGCCCAGCAGCGCGGCCTCGACGTCGTCGGGGTCGCGGACGCCGGCCAGCGCGGCGAACCAGACCCGCCCCTGCTGGTGCACCGGGTGCCGGGACGCCGTTTCGGTGGCCAGCCGGGTCTTGCCGGCGCCGCCCGGCCCGGTCAGGGTGACCAGCCGGTTCCCGCCGAGCAGCTCGGCCAGCAGCTTGAGCTCGTCGTCGCGGCCGATGAACGTCGTCAGCCGCGTCGGCAGCCGGTCGGCCACCGGGGACGGCGGTGCGAACTCGCCCCGCAGCGCGGCCAGCTGGATCTCCTGCAGCTCGGCCGACGGGTCGACGCCGAGCTGGTCGGCCAGCGTGCGGCGCAGGCTGGAGTAGACGGTCAGCGCCTCGGACTGCCGCCCGGCGGCGCAGAGCGCGCGGATCAGCAGGCCGGCGAGCCGTTCACGCAGCGGGTCGGCCTCGGCCGCGGCGGCCAGGTCGGGCAGGACGGCGGTGTGCTCGCCCAAGCGGATGAGCGCGTCGAAGCGGTCTTCGGCCGCCTCCGCGCGCAGGTCGGTGAGCCGCCGGGCCGGAGCTTGCGCGAACGGCGCGTCGAGGACGTCGGCGAGCGCGCCGCCCTGCCACAGCGCGAGCGCCTCGGCGAGCAGCTCGGCCGCGCGGGCGGCCCGGCCGGCGGCGAGCTCACGCCGGCCGTCGGCGGCCAGCCGTTCGAAGCGCTCCGCGTCGACGTCCTCCCGGGCGACGGCGAGCCGGTAGCCGCCGGGGCCGGACTCGATCGCCACCGGCAGGGCCTTCCGCAGCCGCGAGACCAGCGACTGGAGGGCGTTCGGCGCGTCGGCGGGCGGCTCGGCACCCCACAGGCCGTCGATCAGCGCGTCGGCCGGAACGGCCCGGCCGGCGTCCAGCGCCAGCCTGGCCAAGAGCATGCGGAGGCGGGCGCCGCCGATGTCGATCGGGGTGCCGTCGTCCTCCGCTGCCCGCAGCGGGCCCAGCAGCGCAACGCGCATGCACCCAGCTTTCCAGACCCTCGCTGAGGGCCGGGGGCGGATGCCCGGAGCGGCACCGACGGAAGGGTTGATTTTCCGGACAAATACGACTTCGACCCGGCCTGGTACACAGCCGTGGCGCTACGTTGCGGGTTCACGTGCACCCCAGACGGACAGGAGCGTTCATGAGGGGCAAGAAACCGGTCGTGCTCGCGGCGGCCCTGCTCACCGGCATCTGCCTGAGCTCGGGCGTCGCCGCCGCCGGGAACGACTGGGGCGCCGCGAAGCCGGGCAGCGACGGCGCCGGGGACAGCTACTACCCCCAGGACGGCAACGGCGGCTACGACGTCGCCGACTACAACCTGAAGGTCACCTACGACACGGCGTCGCACCAGCTCATCGGGCTGCAGGACATCACCGCGCGGGCGACGCAGGCACTCAGCTCGTTCAACCTGGACCTGCGCGGGCTGACCGTCGACAACGTCCGGGTCGACGGGCGGGACGCGAAGTTCGGCCGCAGTGGCGACCACGAGCTGACGATCACGCCGTCGCGGCCCCTGCGGCGCGGCCAGGACTTCGACGTCAAGATCGGCTACCACGGGGTCCCCGCGGCGATCAGCGACCCGTCGCTGGGCGACAACGGCTGGCAGTACGCCCAAGCGGGCGGCGCGTTCGTCGCCGGTGAGCCGAAGTCGGCGACCACCTGGTACCCGGTCAACGACACCCCGCTCGACAAGGCCACGTTCCACCTCGCGATCACCGTGCCCGACGAGTGGGGCGTGATCTCCAACGGCCGCGAGCGCGCCACCTTCCCGGCCCCCGGCGGCACGACGCACGTCTGGGCCGAGGAAACGCCGATCGTGCCGTACATGACGACGGTCGCGATCGACAAGTGGACGTTCGACAAGCAGAAGCGCAAGGACGGCACGCCGATCATCAGCGCGTTCGCCCCGGGCACGCCCGACTCGACGAAGCAGGCCGAGGCGAAGCTGCCGGAGATCCTCGACTTCCTCGAGTCGAAGTTCGGCAAGTACCCGATCGACGCCGCGGGCGGCATCTTCCTCAACGAGCAGATCGGCTTCTCGCTGGAGACGATGAGCCGGCCGATCTACTCCGCGGGCTGGGCCGGCACGGTCCCGACGATCGTCCACGAGAACGCCCACCAGTGGTACGGCGACTCGGTGGCCGTCGACCACTGGCGTGACGTCTGCATGAACGAGTGCTTCGCCTCCTACGCCGAGTGGCTCTGGGACGAGGCCAAGAACGGCGTCGACCTCAACAAGCAGTACGCGGACGACGTCAAGAAGGCGTCGACGGCGTTCTGGAACGGCAAGCTCTACGACATGGGCGCCGGCAACGAGTTCACGTACGTGTACTCGAAGGGCCCGGTCATGCTGCACGCGCTGCGCAACTACATCGGGCAGAGCGCGTTCGACCGGGTGCTCAAGACCTGGCCGTCGCTGCACCGGGGCGGCAACGCGAGCATGCAGGACTTCCAGCGCTACACCGAAAGCGTCGCGCACAAGAACCTCAAGGGCTTCTTCGACGCGTGGATCTACGGCACCGGCAAGCCGGCCGACCAGTACCTCTACCCGGGCGGCCTCAAGCCCGCCGCCTGAGCTTCAAGTCCGTGAATGCCACATCGAGGGACGTAGTGTCTCTCGATGTGGCATTCACGGACTTCGGGGAGGGAACCATGGCCAGGGTGCTGATGACGGGGTTCGCGCCGTTCGGCGGCGAGCCGGTGAACCCGTCGTGGCAGGCGGTGTCGCTCGTCGGGGCGCGGCGGGACGACGTCGCCGCCGTCGAGCTGCCGGTCGAGTTCGCGGCGTCGCTGCCCGCGTTGCGGCGGGCTCTGGCCGAGCACCAGCCGGAGCTGGTGGTTTGTGTTGGGCAGGCGGGCGGCCGGGCCGAGGTGACGCCGGAGCGTGTCGCGATCAACCTCGTCGACGCCCGCATCCCGGACAACGCCGGTGCCCAGCCGGTTGACGTCCCGGTCGTCGAAGGCGGCCCGGCGGCGTACTTCACGACGCTCCCGGTGAAGGCCTGCGTCGCGGCGATCCGCGCGGCGGGCGTCCCGGCGGCGGTGTCCCACACGGCCGGGACGTACGTCTGCAACCAGGTCTTCTACGGCCTGATGCACCTGCTGGCCACGGACTTCCCGGACGTGCGCGGCGGTTTTGCGCACGTGCCGTTCAGCCCCGAGCAGGTCGCGGCGTCGGGCAAGACCGCGCCGTCGCTGGGCGTCGACCGGATCGCCGACGCGCTGGAAGCCTTGGCGGACACGGCGTCGAAGCTCACCGAGGACATCGCGGTCAGTGCGGGCGTGGAGCACTGAGACCCCGGGCGGACCCACGGGCGGTGCTCGTGGTGGTCCTCGCGGCCCTGGGCGGCGGCGCGGGCACCGGCGCGCTCTGGGTGTGGGCCGGCCACCGTTACGACACCATGTGCGCCGACGCCGTCGAAGGCTTCTGCGCGATGGTCAACCAGAGCGCGCTCGGTGTGTTCGTCCTGTGGGCCGCGTCCGGCGGCTCGGCCCTGCTCACCCTGGCCGCGCTGATGGTGGCCCGGATCTGGCCGCAGTTGCAGGCCGTGGTGTCCGCGCTCATCACCCAGGTGCCGCTGCTGGTCGTCTACAACGTGACGGGCGCCCTCGGTGACTACCGGATCCTCCTGCTGGCCGTGGTTTCCGGCCTGCTGCAGGCTCTCTGGCCGTGGCTGGTGGGGATCCGGTTCCTGCCCGGCCGCCGCTCCGTGACGTCGGGCCCACCCGGCCGGTGAGTCAGGCCGGCTTGAGGTCGCCGGTGAAGTACGCGACGAGGTCTTCGGTGCGGCGGTCGCGGTCCGTGAAGTCGATCGAGACGTAGAGCGCGGCCGCGTCACGGCCGTCCGCGCCGAAGAGCACGATCCCGGCGAGGGTGCCGACGCCGGCGACGTACCGGCCGTGCAGCCCGCCGCCGTCCCAGGTCCCGCGGACGACGGTGCCCTCGCCCATCTGCAGCTTCGCGCCCGCCTCGAAGGCGTCGACGGTCAGGCCCTGGTAGTAGGTGACAGCGCTGCTCTTGCCGGACCCGCCCGGGAAACCGCACGTGACAGCGGTTTGCGCGTGCACGATCCTGGCCACGCTGTCGGACGGCCGGCACGCGACGCGGTCCGGCACCGTCCCGGCGAGCGACCGCAGGCAGCCGGTGAACCCGGCCTGGTCGCGTTGCGCCGTGCTCGTGCAGTCCACTGTGGACTCGGCGGCGTCGGTGCGGGTCGCGAGCAGGACCACGGTCACCACGATCGCGACGACGACGAGCAGTGCGGCCGCGATCAGCAGCGGTTTCTTCTTGCCCGGCCGGGGTTCCGGTGGTGGCTGCGGTGGGCGGAAGGCCTGCTGCGGCCAGGGTTGCGGGCGCGGCGGGGCCGCGGGCGGGCGGACCGGCGCGAACGCGGGCACGGTGAGGTTCGGGTCGCTCGTGCCGAGCGGCACGTGGTGCAGCCCGAACGCGACGGCCGTCTCAGGCTGGTCCTGCGTGGTCGGCACGACGCCGAGCTGGCGGCCGAGCAGCCCGGCCAGCAACGGCATCCGGCTCGGCCCGCCGACCAGGTAGACGCCGGCGAGCTGCGCGGGGTTCAGGCCGGCGCGGTGGATGGTCGCGGCGAGCAGTTCGGCGCTGCGCAGCAGGCTCGGCCGCACGAGCGCCTCGAGCTCCGCACGGCTGACGAGGACGTCGCCGAACGGCTCGGGCATCGGCACGTCGGTCTGCGGGTGGCGGGAGAGGCTTTCCTTGGCGTCACGGACATCCTGGAGCAACGCACGCCGCAGGCGGCGGTCGGCCGTCGTCTGCGGGCGCAGCAGGCGTTGCCACTGCGCCGGATCGGCGTGCGACACCGAGCGGCCGATGTGGACGAGCAGCGCCTGGTCGATGTCGAGGCTGCCCAGGTCGGGCAGGCCGTCCTCGGCGAGCACGGCGAAGCCCTGCGCGGACATGCCGACGACGGCGCAGTCGAAGGTGCCGGCCCCGAGGTCGTAAACCCCGATCGGCCCGGTGTCGCGGTTGCCGAGACTCCCGTAGTGCGCCGCGGCGGCCACCGGTTCGGGAACCAGCCGCACATCGACGAGCCCGGCGTCAGCGGCGGCGATCCGCAGGACTTCCTGCCGCGCCGCACCCCAGCCGGCGGGGTGCGAGATCCGCGTCTGCCCGGGCAGCCGTCCCAGCTGCCGCCCGGCTTCCTCACCCATCCGCCGCAGGACGGCGGCGAAGGCGTCGGTGATCCGGACGCTGGTTTCGCCGAGCTGCAAGATGCCTTCGTCGATCCGCCGCTTGGGATTGGCCTCGAACCGGCTGGGATCGAGCCGCCCACCACGTTCGGCGTCCTGCCCGACGATGAGCAGACCGTCATCGTTGAGGAAGACCGCGGAGGACATGGTGACGGACCCATCAACCTCGATGGCCCGCGGCCCCCGCCCGAAAGCGGAGAGCACGCCGACCGTACTGGAAGTCCCGAAGTCGATCGACAAAACATCCACGCGGCGTCCCCTCCCAAGGCCCGCGGGCATCGTCTCATGCGCCCGCGGTGCCTCGATCAGGCGCAGGCGTCGCGCTGGTCCCGCTGGCCCCGCTGGCTCGCGGAAACGGTGACGTCATGGTCGTCTACGTACACCTGGGTAGCCTCGCGCCCCGCCGCGTGGGCGACATCTACGTCACGGCCAGCTTCGCGGTCGATCGCGAGCTTGTCCGCCTTGACTTCCCGCCAAGATCGGCTCATCGCTCAGTGCTCCTCTCCGCTTCGCAAGTTTCCGCCAGCACAAACGCGCCGGGGACCAGAGCCCGGACATGCAAGAAGGGCGGCTCCCAACGGGAACCGCCCTTCCGGCGTACTACTCGACCTTCAAGCGTTCAGGCGATCACTCGCCTTCGGCTTCGCCGCCGTTCTCTTCGTGGCCGGCGCCGATGCTGACCGGCGGGGCGTCCGGGATCGAGGACGGCCGGCGCTCACCGCGGAAGGTGAACTTCGCCTGGTCGTCCTTGTCCTCGGGGTTGCCGCTCCAGCCTTCGACGTCGACCAGGATGATCTGGCCGGCCTCGACCTCGCCGAAGAGGATCTTCTCCGACAGCTGGTCCTCGATCTCGCGCTGGATGGTGCGGCGCAGCGGCCGGGCACCCAGCACCGGGTCGAAGCCGCGCTTCGCGAGCAAGGACTTCGCCTTCTCGGTCAGCTCCAGCTCCATGTCCTTGGCCTTGAGCTGCTTCTCCACGCGGCCGATCATCAGATCGACCATCATGATGATCTGTTCCTTGGTCAGCTGGTGGAACACGATGATGTCATCGATCCGGTTCAGGAACTCCGGGCGGAAATGCTTCTTCATTTCCTCGTTGACCTTTTGCTTCATCTTCTCGTACTTCGTGCTGACGTCGTTGCCGCCGGCGAACCCGAGCGAGACGGACTTCGAGATGTCCGAAGTGCCCAGGTTGGACGTGAAGATGAGGACCGTGTTCTTGAAGTCGACCGTGCGACCCTGACCGTCGGTCAGGCGGCCGTCTTCCAGCACCTGCAGGAGCGTGTTGTAGATCTCCTGGTGCGCCTTCTCGATCTCGTCGAAGAGGACCACCGAGAACGGCTTGCGCCGCACCTTCTCGGTCAGCTGGCCACCCTCTTCGTAGCCGACGTAGCCCGGAGGGGCACCGAAGAGCCGCGACGCGGTGTAGCGGTCGTGGAACTCGCCCATGTCGATCTGGATGAGCGCGTCGTCCTCGCCGAACAGGAACGCCGCCAGCGCCTTGGACAGCTCGGTCTTACCGACACCGGACGGGCCGGCGAAGATGAACGAGCCCGACGGGCGCTTCGGGTCCTTCAGACCGGCACGCGTACGGCGGATCGCCTGCGAGACGGCCTTGACCGCGTCCTCCTGGCCGATGATGCGCTTGTGGAGCTCTTCCTCCATGCGCAGCAGCCGGGTGGTCTCCTCCTCGGTCAGCTTGAACACCGGGATGCCGGTCCAGTTGGCCAGCACCTCCGCGATCTGCTCGTCGTCGACCTCGGCGACGACGTCGAGGTCGCCGTCCTTCCACTGCTTCTCCCGCTCGCCCTTCTGGCCGAGGAGGGTCTTCTCCTCGTCACGCAGGCGGGCGGCCCGCTCGAAGTCCTGCGCGTCGATCGCGGACTCCTTGTCGCGACGGACGTTCGCGATCTTCTCGTCGAACTCGCGCAGGTCCGGCGGCGCGGTCATCCGGCGGATGCGCATCCGGGCGCCGGCCTCGTCGATCAGGTCGATCGCCTTGTCCGGGAGGAACCGGTCGTTGATGTACCGGTCCGCCAGGGTCGCGGCGGCGACCAGCGCCGAGTCGGTGATCGAGACGCGGTGGTGCGCCTCGTACCGGTCACGCAGGCCCTTGAGGATCTCGATGGTGTGCTCCAGCGACGGCTCGCCGACCTGGATCGGCTGGAACCGGCGCTCGAGCGCGGCGTCCTTCTCGATGTACTTGCGGTACTCCTCGAGGGTGGTCGCGCCGATCGTCTGCAGCTCACCGCGGGCGAGCATCGGCTTCAGGATCGAAGCCGCGTCGATCGCACCCTCGGCGGCACCCGCCCCGACCAGCGTGTGCAGCTCGTCGATGAACAGGATGATGTCGCCGCGGGTCTTGATCTCCTTGAGCACCTTCTTCAGACGCTCTTCGAAGTCACCGCGGTAGCGGGAGCCGGCGACCAGGGAGCCCAGGTCAAGCGTGTAGAGCTGCTTGTCCTTGAGCGTCTCGGGCACCTCGCCCTTGACGATGCTCTGCGCGAGGCCCTCGACGACGGCGGTCTTGCCGACGCCGGGCTCGCCGATGAGCACCGGGTTGTTCTTGGTCCGGCGGGACAGGACCTGCATGACCCGCTCGATCTCCTTGCCGCGCCCGATGACCGGGTCGAGCTTGCCCTCGCGGGCGAGCACGGTCATGTTGCGGCCGAACTGGTCCAGCACCAGCGACGACG
This sequence comes from Amycolatopsis sp. NBC_01286, assembly GCF_035982555.1. Taxonomy (NCBI): domain Bacteria; kingdom Bacillati; phylum Actinomycetota; class Actinomycetes; order Pseudonocardiales; family Pseudonocardiaceae; genus Amycolatopsis; species Amycolatopsis sp. NBC_01286. Next base: position 3,000,271 of record NZ_CP108428.1, on the reverse strand, counting down.
ACGGGGTGCCTTCACCGCGACCGCCGGAACCGGTTTCGGTGGACTCCTTGCCCTGGTAGCCCGAGAGCAGCTGCAGGACCTGCTGGCGGACGCGGTTCAGGTCCGCACCCAGCTTGACCAGCACCTGCGCGGCGACGCCTTCGCCCTCGCGGATCAGGCCCAGCAGGATGTGCTCGGTACCGATGTAGTTGTGGCCGAGCTGCAGCGCTTCGCGCAGCGACAGCTCCAGCACCTTCTTCGCCCGCGGCGTGAACGGGATGTGCCCGCTCGGCGCCTGCTGGCCCTGGCCGATGATCTCTTCGACCTGCTGGCGCACGCCCTCCAGGGCGATGCCCAGCGACTCCAGCGCCTTGGCGGCGACACCCTCACCCTCGTGGATCAGACCCAGGAGGATGTGCTCGGTGCCGATGTAGTTGTGGTTGAGCATCCTGGCTTCTTCTTGAGCCAGAACGACCACCCGCCTCGCGCGGTCGGTGAACCTCTCAAACATGTGCACTCCCTCGACTGCTGCGCCGGCGGCCCGTTATCCATCCGTGCTTTCACCGCGATGGATTCAGCACCGTGAGACCACTCTAGTAGCCAACTGGTAGCGCTGGCGTACCACTACGGCTGTTCGCGGTCTTTTTCGCACCCGGACGTGGAGCACTCCGGGCGCATCCCATCATCAGGTTGCCCTGCACCTTTACGTCAACCCCAACGTGCGGACGGCCACCCGGATTCCGCCATCCGCGCGGTGTCCGCTCAACGCGAACAGGTCCGCAACATGGGAGACCCGTGAGACCGGCCACCCGATTGGCGCAGTAACGGAAAGCCTGTAAGGTTAGGCAGGCCTAATCCCCACGGCGCTAGGAGGGCCGCGGTTGAACCAGCAGCGGTCCTTCCGTGACGCACGCGAGGTCGGCGACGGCCTCGCGTCGTCGCTCCTGCGGGTCTCCGGCCTGCAGGAACGCAACGAACTGCGGCGTGACGTCCCGGTGGGCTGGATCCGCTGTTCGGAGCTGCTGGAGACGCCGGCGTACTTCGACGAGTGGCGCGGCCTGCTGGGCGACTGGCTGCTGCGCGAGCACGACGCCGCGCCGGCGCGGACCACGGCCAGCTACGTGATGACCTGGTACCTTCACGTCCCGGCGTACGTCGGCGCGCTGCTGCTGCACCACGAGCGCCGGGTGCCCTCGCTGAAGCCCGGCGAGCTGGCGTTCCGGCTGGCCGACGACCGCCCGCACCCGGACGGCATGGCCGTGCTCGGCGACGACTTCTACTGCCTCCCGACGGACCCGGGATCAGCCCGCCCGGAGGCGACGGTCGTCCGCGACGAGCGAACCCTCGCGGCGGTGCTGCGGGCCCACTACCTGGCCCACGCGGCCAAGTTCGTCCAGGCGTACGCCCCGGTCAGCAGGCTGGGCCGCCGCATGCTCTGGGCCGCGGCGACCGACGCGCTGGAGAACTCGCTCTGGTGGGCGGGCCGCCAAGGAGGCACCGCGGAGGCCGAAGGCGCGGGCGTCGCCGACGCGGCCCTGGTGCTGGACACGGTCTACCCGCCACTGACGTCGGCATCGACCCTACGGCTGGCGGAGGGGGCGGACGGCCACCGCGAGTGGACCCGCCGCCGCGAGAGCTGCTGCTTCTCGTACCTGCTCCCGGCCGAGTCCGAGTGCGACGGCTGCCCCCGAACCTGCGCCCGCTAGCCCCCGGCAACGTCCGATGCTGTTCCGGCCCTCCGGCGCCTGACGGCGCCCCCCACCCATCCCCGGGGGGACGGCCCCGACCCAGTCTATCGGCGGGGTAGGACGAAAAGCCCGAATCGCCGCCCGAGCGCCGGAGTTGTCCACATCCAGGCCGGGCTGTGGACAAACGCTCAGCGGGGCCAGGGCCGTGGACAACGCTCCGGGCAGCCACGGCCCGCGGACAGCCGAGCAGGGCCGACACTCAGCAGGCCAGGCCAGGCCAGGCCAGGCCAGGCCAGGGCAGCGGACAGCCGGGCAGCGGGCAAGGCCGACGCTCAGCGCGACCAAGGCCGCGGCCAGCCGGACGGCCGGGCGGCGGGCAGCGGCCAGCCGGACAGCCGGGCAGGGCCGGTGCTCAGCGCAGCCAGGGCCACAGACAGCACGCAGCGCCCAGGACCTCCGCTCAGCGGCCCCACGACGGATCACGGCCCGCCGCCCCGAGCGCACGGTCCAACACAGCCGCCTCCGCCGGAACCGGTACCTCCGGGCCGTAGACGCCCATCGCGCGCGCCTGCTCGCCCATCGCCCGCGCGGACTCCAGGACCGCCGTCGCCGCGGAGGGCGCGCAGTGCAGCGGTCGGCCGCTCGCCCGGGCCAGGTCCCAGCCGTGCAGGACGAACTCGCCCAGGACCATGTCGCCGAGCACCGCCCCGGGCAGCTCGGCCGTGCCCAGCTTCGTCGTGCCGGTCCACGCCGGGGCCTCCTCGAAGATCTCCACCAGCGTCTCCGTCTGCTTCTCCAGCGCGGCCGCCCAGCCGGCCGTCACCAGCCCCGCGCCGACCTCGCTCGCTCCTGGCGACGGCGGCTCCTCGCGCCGGCCCGCGGCGATGAGCCACGGGCCCCAGTAAAGAAGGTGGTTCAGCAGTCCGGAGACGTCGTAGCCGGCACACGGCGTCGGGGCGCTCAGGTCGTCCACGGCCAGCGCGACGCTCAGGAACTCGGCCGCGGCGGGGCGCATCAACTCGGCAGTCATGCCGAGATCAAAACGGCCCCGCCGCGGCGGCGTCTTGAAAGAACGCGACAGTTACCGTTGAGCCGTGGTGGAACACCGGATCCCGCAGGGCATCGTGGCCGCGGCCACCGCCCGCACGATGTTCACCTTGACCCGGTACCCGCCGGCGCCCGAACTGGCGGAATGCGTCGACTACCACTGGGTGCTGCACTGGGACCGGCGCGGCAATCCGCCGCACGAGCAGCGCGTGCTGCCGAACCTCGCGGTGCACGCGACGTTCTTCCCCACCGCTTCCGGGGTGTACGGACCAGGTCGTGAAGTCTTTTCACATCGGCTGGAAGGCCGGGTGCAGGGCCTCGGCGTGCGATTCCGGCCCGGGTGCTTCCGCGCGTTCCTCGACGGCCCCGTGAGTGACATCGCCGACCGCGCCGTCCCGCTCACGGACGTTTTCGGCGCGAAGGCCCGCGAAGCCGCGGAATCGGTGCGGACCGCGCCGGACGACGCGCAAATGGTCGGTGCGATCGACAACTTGCTGATCGCAAATGCGGCGGTACTCCGACCGGCGGCACGAGAAGCCGCGGCCGCGGTCGAATCAATCGCGCGGGATCCGGGAATTACCCGGGTGGCACAGCTCTGCACCGATACTGGACTAACCACCCGCTCACTGCAACGGCTGTTCGCCGAACACGTCGGATGCGCACCCAAGTGGGCGATCCGGATATACCGGCTCAACGACGCCGCGCACCGGATCGCCACCGAAGGACCAGTGGATTACGCCGGACTGGCGGCTCGGCTGGGCTATAGCGACCAGTCGCACTTCATCCGTGATTTCGCGGCGGTGACCGGTCAGTCGCCCGGCGAGTACGCCCGAACGGCCCGGACCGGCCCCGGAGCGGTGCCGGACAGTCACCGGACATGAAGAAAGCCGCCGGGCGAATTCGCCCGGCGGCCCCAGTCCCGCAAACCCCGCGTCAGTTCTTCTTGTGGTAGGCCTCGACGACCTCGGAGGGGATCCGGCCCCGGTCCGAAACCGCGTACCCGTTCTTGCGCGCCCAGGACCGAATGGCCTGGTTCTGCTCACGGTCGACGGCGGCCGGGCGAGCGGAGCCCTTGCCACCCGCGACCGGACGCACGGAAGCGCGCTTGCGACCACCGGCGCGGCGGGCGTGCTCGACATACTGCGCGAGCGCGTCCCGGAGCTCCTCGGCGTTTTCCGAGGAGAGGTCGATCTGGTAGCTGATGCCGTCCAAACCGAACTCGACGGTCTCTTCCGCCTCACTGCCGTCGAGGTCGTCGACCAGCGAGACGAGCACCTTCTGTGCCATCTGTTTCCTCCTGCGGGGGCTTACTCAATGATCTGGTTACGGGGCGTGCCCCGCACAGAAGACTTTGTCTGTACATTAGTACCCGCTTCCGGGTGACAGCGCAAATCTCATTGAGATAACCAGTAGACAACTCACACGGCCGGGTTATTCGGGCCGGGTGAGCGGGAAGAGGATCGTCTCCCGGATACCGAGACCGGTCAGCGCCATCAGCAGCCGGTCGATCCCCATTCCGACCCCGCCGCTCGGTGGCATTCCGTACTCAAGTGCCCGGAGGAAATCTTCATCCAGCCGCATGGCTTCGCTATCGCCCTGTGCCGCCAGCCTGGACTGTTCGGTGAGCCGTTCCCGTTCGACGACCGGATCGACCAGCTCGGAGTATCCGGTGGCGAGTTCGAATCCGCGCACGTAGAGGTCCCACTTCTCGGCCACACCGGCCCGCGAGCGGTGCTGCCTGGTCAATGGCGACGTCTCCAGCGGAAAATCACGCACAAACGTCGGGGCGTGCAGGTGATCTCCGACGAGGTGTTCCCACAGTTCCTCGACCAGCTTGCCGTGCGTGAGCTTCGGATCCACTTCCAAGCCCCTGGCCTGCGCGAATCCGTGCAGTTTGGCGGCGGGGGTCTCCGGCGTCACCTCTTCGCCGAGGGAATCGGACAACGACTCGTACATTCCGAGTGTGGTCCATTCGCCGGAGAGGTCGTACTCCGAACCGTCGGGCAGGGTGACGACCTGGGTGTCCAAGACCGCCTGTGCGGCTTCCTGGATCAGCTCGCGGGTCATCACGGCATTGGTGTCGTACGTGGCGTACGCCTCGTAGTACTCCAGCATCGCGAACTCCGGCGAGTGCGACGAGTCGCTGCCCTCGTTCCGGAAGTTGCGATTGATCTCGAAAACCTTCTCGATGCCGCCGACGACGCAGCGCTTGAGGTAGAGCTCCGGCGCGATCCGCAGGAAGAGCTCCAGGTCGAAAGCGTTCGAATGCGTGACGAACGGGCGGGCCGCGGCGCCGCCGTGCAGCGTCTGCAGCATCGGCGTCTCGACCTCGGTGTACCCGCGCCGGTGGAACGACTCCCGCAGCGACCGGACGACGCCGGCGCGCGTGCGCACGACGTCCCGCGCGCGCGGGCGCAGGATGAGGTCGACGTAGCGCTGCCGGATCCGCGTCTCCTCGGCGAGCTCCTTGTGGGCCACCGGGAGCGGGCGCAGCGACTTCGACGTGAGCCGCCAGCTGTCGGCCATCACCGAAAGCTCGCCGCGCTTGGAGGTGATGACCTCACCGTGCACGAAGACGTGGTCGCCCAGGTCGACGTCGGACTTCCACGCCGCGAGCGCGTCTTCGCCGACCTTCGCCAGGCTGATCATCGCCTGCAGTTCGGTGCCGTCGCCCTCGCGAAGGCTCGCGAAGCACAGTTTGCCCGTATTGCGCAGGAACATCACCCGGCCGGTGACGCCGACCAGATCGCCGGTGGCGGTGTCGGCCGGCAGGCCGGAATGGGACGCGCGCACCTCGGCGAGCGAGTGCGTGCGGGGCACCTCCACCGGGTACGGATCGATCCCTTCGGCGATGATCCGGTCGCGCTTCTCCCGGCGCACCCGCATCTGCTCGGGCAGTTCGTCTTCGGCGGGGTCGCTGGTGGACGCGGGGTTTTCGGTCATGGCCCATAGGGTACGAACCTCACCTGGCGCTACGCCAACCGGATTACCTTTCCTTTCCGTCCATTAACCTGGGCCGGTGAGTGATCCCACAGCGGACATCCGCGCCCGGCAAGCCGCTTCCTTCGGTTCGCGCGCCGGCGCGTACGCCGAGCACCGGCCCGGCTACTCGCGGGAAGCCATCGAGTGGGGCCTCGCCGGAGCGGACGGCACCCCTCGGCGGGTGCTCGATCTCGGCGCCGGAACCGGCAAGGTCACGGCGACCCTGGTCGACCTCGGCCTCGACGTCACCGCCGTCGAACCCGACCCGGAAATGCTGGCCGAACTGTCCCGCCTGCTGCCGGCGGTGACGGCGCTGGCCGGCAGCGCGGAACGGATCCCGCTGCCCGACGCGGCCGTCGACGCGATTTTCGTCGGCCAGGCGTTCCACTGGTTCGACGTCGGGCCCGCGATGACCGAAATGGCGCGGGTGCTGCGCCCGGGCGGGGTGTTCGTGCCGATGTGGAACTACGAGGACGAATCGGTGCCGTGGGTGGCGGAGTTCACCGAAAGCGCGAGCATGGGCCGGCGCCGCCCGGCCGCCGACGGCGATCGGCAACCGGCCACCCACCCGGCGTTCACGACGTTCGAGAGCCATCGCTTCCACCACGCCCACCGGCGGACGGCGGAGAGCCTGCTCGAAACGCTGCAGACCTATTCACGCGTGATCATCTCGGACCCGGCGGAGTCCGCGCCGCTGGTCGCCCGCGTCCGCCACTTCCTGGAGACGAATCCCGCGACGTCGTCCGGCGAGTTCGACCTGCCGCTGATCACCTGGACGTTCCGCAGCCGGCGCCGCTGAAGCTTTACCTTGACCTCCAGCAAACTGGAGGTTCCAGACTGGACCCCATGCGTACCAAATCCTGGGGCCGGGCACTGATCTCCCTGACGTCGCTCGTGACCGCGGCCGGCCCCTACCGGGCCGACTGGAACGAGACCCACGTGAAGAACCCGGCCTGGCCACCGCACGCGAAGTTCCACAACGGCCAGACGATGAGCCTCGGGCTCGCGCTCGGCGTCACGAGCCTGTGGCAGCTCTGGCGGGCACCCTCGTCCCGGGAGGGGCTCGACGCCGGCGCCGCGCTGGCTTCGCTGTACTGGCTGACGCAGATCTCGGCGCTGGCCTACCCGGGCTCGAAGGCCGTCGACCCGCCGGGGACGGCGAAGTTCCCGCAGGCGGTGATCGCGTTCCCGGCACTGGCCGTGACGGCGCTGGGCTACGTTCTCGAACGCCGGCGCCTGGCGCGGGGCTAAGGGCGGATGTTGCGCTCGTAGACCAGGCGCAGCCCGAGCAGGGTCAGGTCCGGGACGTGGTCCGTGATCGTCTCCGACTCGCTGATCACCAGCGGCGCCAGGCCACCGGTGGCGAGCACCGCCACCGGTTCCCGGCCGCCCGGGGACAGCTCGCGGACGATCCGGCGGACCAGGCCGTCGACCTGGCCCGCGAAGCCGTACAGGATGCCCGACTGCAGGCACTCCACCGTGTTCTTGCCGATCACCGACCGCGGCGGCACCAGCTCGACCTTCCGCAGCGCCGCCGCGCGCGCGGCCAGCGCGTCGACCGAGATCTCGATCCCGGGGGCGAACGCGCCGCCCAGGAACTCGCCGCGGGCCGAGATCGCGTCCACGTTGGTCGACGTGCCGAAGTCGACGACGACGCACGCCGTGTCGCTGTGCAGGTGGTGCGCGGCCAGCGTGTTCGCCAGCCGGTCCGCGCCCACTTCCTTCGGGTTGTCGACGAGCAGGGGCACGCCCGTGCGCACCCCCGGCTCGACGACGATCTTCGGCACTTTCGCGTAGTAGCGCGAAAGCATCACCCGCAGTTCGCGCAGCACCGCCGGCACCGTCGACAACGCGCTGATCCCCGTGACGTCATCCGCGTGCGGGCCGAGTAGCCCGCGCACGGTCAGCGCGAGCTCGTCGGCGGTCATCCGCGCGTCGGTGCGCATGCGCCAGTCGCCCACGAGCTCGGTGCCGGAATAGAGCCCTAGCACGATGTTCGTGTTGCCGACGTCGACGGTGAGCAGCAAGCGGGTCAGCTTTCCGCGTGCAGCAACGCGTCGAGCCGGCGGGCGTCCGCCGTCTCGGCCACCGGGAAGATCGCCGTCTCCTCCTCCGGCAGGGTCACCGTGCCACTGAGCAGCCCGGAACCCTCCGGTGCGTGGCCGGGATCGGTGTGCCGGTGGACGATCCGGTTGTCCGCGTCGACGAACACCACGCGCGGTTCGTACGTCGCGGCCTCGGCGTCCTCCATCTGACCGTACGAGATCAGGATGACCAGGTCACCGGGGTGCACCAGGTGGGCCGCGGCGCCGTTGATGCCGAGCACGCCGCTGCCGCGTTCCCCCTTGATGACGTAGGTCTCCAGCCGCGAGCCGTTGGTGACGTCCACAATGGACACCTGTTCCCCCGGCAGCAGGTCCGCGGCCTCCATCAGGTCTTCGTCGACGGTGACCGAGCCGACGTAGTGCAGGTCGGCCTGGGTGACGGTGACCCGGTGGATCTTCGACTTGAGCATGGTGCGGTACATCGTGGACTCCTATTCCCCTGCGTCCCGCTCCGGCTGCGCTGGGTGGTCAACCGCCGCACCGAGCAACACCGGGACGTTGTCGATCAGCCGGGTACTCCCCACCCGGGCCGCGATCAACAGTCGTGCTTCACCATCGACGGGCGCGGCCCCGAGGTCGGTTCCCCTCAACTCCAGGTAATCCACCTCGACCGCGGGCCGCGCGGCGAGGGTCTTCCACGCGGTCTCGAGGACCGCTTCCGCCCCGTCCCGGCCGACGAACGCCCCCGCGGTGAGGGCGGCTGACAGGACGATGGCGTCCTCACGCTGCTCAGGCGTGAGGTAGACGTTGCGCGACGACAGCGCGAGCCCGTCGCGTTCACGCACGGTCGGCACGCCGATCACGTGCGTGCCGATGTTCAGGTCGCGCACCATCCGCTTGATCAGGACCAGTTGCTGGTAGTCCTTTTCGCCGAAGAGCGCGTAGTCCGGACGGAGCAGGTTGAACAGCTTCGCCACGACGGTCAGTACGCCGGCGAAGTGGCCGGGCCGGACGACGCCTTCGAGCTCGTCGCCGAGCGGACCGGGGTGCACGGTGACGGCGGCGCCCTCGGCGTACAGCGCGTCGGCGGCCGGGGTGAAGGCGATTTCGACGCCGTCCTCGTCCAGCACGGCCAGGTCGGCCTCCAGCGGACGCGGGTAGGCCGCGAAGTCCTCGCCCTCGCCGAACTGCAGCGGGTTGACGAAGATCGAGGTGGCCACGACGTTGTTCGGCAGCCGCTTGGCGCGGCGGATCAGCTCGCGGTGCCCGGCGTGCAGCGCGCCCATGGTCGGCACGAGCGCCAGCTTGCGCCCGACGCCGTGCAGGGCCCGGCTGACCTGGCTCATCTGCTCGGGCGAGGCGAAGGTGTTCAGGGTGCCGCGGCTGAATTTCGGTGTGGTCACTGGTCTGGATGCCCTTCGGCGGGATCGTCGAGGAGGTCGGTGAGTTCCTTGGCGGCCGCGGTGTCGAGCAGCCCGGCGGCCACGGAACGCTCCGCCGTGCGCTTGGCCAGCGCGCGGTAGGCCGGTGCGACGTCCGGCGCCCGGTCCCCCAGCACCTCGAGGTGCTTGCGGACGGTGCCGATGTCGCCACGGGCGACCGGGCCGGTGAGCGCGCGGTCGCCGTGTCGGAGCACATTATCCAACGCGGCCGAAAGCAGTGGTGCGACCAGGCGTTCGGAATGCCCGATTCCCGCTTCGCGCAAGACTTCCGCGCAGTCCGCGACCAGCGTCATCAGGTGGTTCGCGCCGTGGGTCAACGCAGCGTGGTAGAGCGCTCGCGCGGAGTCGGGGATGCGCACCGGCTCGGCACCCATCTCGACGGCCAGCGCTTCGCCGACGTTCCACGCCGCTTCGTCGTCGGCCATCGCCGTGACGCCGATGCTGCACGCCGCCAGCCGCTCGAGGTCCTCCGCGCGGCCGGTGAACGTCATCACCGGGTGCAGGGCCAGCGGGAGCGCCCCGGCCTCGGCCGCGGGCGCCAGGACGTCGATGCCCTGCGCGCCGGAGGTGTGCACGACGATCTGGCCCGGCCGCAGCGACTTGGTGGCGACCAGGCCGCGGACCATGCCGGCCAGCGCGTCGTCGGGGAGGGCGAGCACGACCAAGTCAGCCCGGCGGACGGTTTCGTCGGGCGGCAGGATGGGCACGTCGGGGAGGAGGCGTTCGGCGCGGGCCAGCGACGCGGCGGACAGGCCGGACGCGGCGACCACCGTGTGGCCCGCCCGGGCCAGGGCAGCACCGAGCACACTGCCCACCCGGCCGGCGGAAACGACCCCGACCGCGAGGCGAGCAGGTCTCATCATGGCGTGCGCCTGTGGACGCTCATGGTTGGCAGACTCCCTCTGCTCTCGTTCCAGTCCCGCTCCGGGTACCGGACGACGGCGCGAGACTAACTCGGCTGAGCGTGGACCGTTGAGCCCGGGTGACAAGCTTCACCCGGACCGGTTCACCCTTGTGGCGCTTCCTGGGCAAGCCGGGTGGCTTCGGCACGAGCGGCCTTGAGCGTGCGCAGCAGCTCTTGCTGACGTTGCCGGTCGAGCGCGGTGTGCAGCTCCTGGCGGTCCAGGAACGCGAGCTCCGTGACGCTGGCCTGGTACACGGCGACGGCCTTCGCGGCCTGCTTGCCGGACTGGCGTTTCGCCTGACGGCGCCAAGCGCGGCGGCCGGGCAGGCTGGCCAGCAGCTCGACCTCCGACGGCGCGATCCACCGCGCCGCGGCCATGTGCGGCAGAGCGGCTTCGATGATCCGCTGCTCCCGCCGTCGCTGCAGGATGACCAGGTAGACCACGCCGAGGAACAGCGGCAGCATGATCAGGAAGTACACGGTCAGGAACTTCGACCCGCCCAGCAGCGCGGCGCTGTTCCACAGCGCGTGCAGGCAGACCGCGGCCAGGTACCCGGCGACCGGCGCGATGATCCGCAGCGCCTTGGTCGTCGTCCGGGCGGCGATGCCGATCCCGATGCCGGTGAGCACCGCGAACAGCGGGTGCGTGAACGGCGCGAGCACGCCGCGCAGGAAGAACGCCGTGATGACGCCCTGGCTGTGCCCGTCGCCGAAGCCGTAGTCGTAGAAGGCCCGGCCGAAGTAGTAGATGTTCTCGGTGAAGGCGAACCCGGCCGCGCTGAACCCGGCGTAGACGACACCGTCCACGACGCCGTCGAACTCGCTGCGGCGGCGCCACAGGATGAGGACCACGAAGAGCGCCTTCGCGGCCTCTTCGACGACCGGCGCGGACACCAGCGCGGCGACGGTGTTGCCGCTGCCCTTGCCGAGCAGCTCGTCACCGACCGCCTCGGCGGTGGTGTTGATGAGCAGCGCGGTGATCGTCGCGATGCAGGCGCCCCAGGCGAAGGCCAGCAGCAGGAACTTCGCCGGCTCGGGCTCCCAGCGGTCGACCCACAGGAAGCCCGCCACCACCCCGGCGACCGGCACCAGGGCGGCCAGCACACCGATGGTGACGGCCAGCGGGCCGACCCGCGCCGTCGCCAGGCCGAACAGGAACAGGCCGCACAGGGCGACCACGATCAGCCCGAGCACCGGCAGCAGCACGGTGATCCGGCGAGGCCGCCGTCCGCGATCGAGTCCCGTCGCGGGCGAGAGGGTTCCGCTCACAGCGGGTCACCCTACGCAGACCGGACACGGACCGGAATGCGAACCCCGGGTGTGGCCCGGCGGGGCCGTCGCGGCCACCACCCGGCTCGCCTCAGTCCTCGGCACGCCGCCTGCGGCGCGGGGTCGAACCGGTGCCGCCGTTGGCCGCCAGCAGCTCGCTGACCGACCGGCCGGTGTTGTGCGACCCGCTGCCCGGCACCTCGGTGGAACGGTGGCCGTTGCGCGGGGCCTGGCCGTTGCCGTTCCCGTTGCTGTGGCCGTTCTGGCCGTTCCCGTTCTGCCCGTTGCCGTTCTGGCCGTTGCCGTGCTGCCCGGTGCCGTTCTGGCCGGTGCCGTTGCGCTCGAGGTCGGCCGGGTCGACCGGCGTCATGTTGCGCCGCGACATGGACGCGCGTTCGGCGACCATGCCTTCCCAGGCCGGCGGTTCGCCGTCCGGACGGCGCCGGCGGCCACCCGATGGCTCGGGCGGCGGCGGGGGCACGGCGGGCATCACCTGCGAGTCGTCCGGCTTCCGGCGGCGACCGCCGCCGGTGGAACGGCCCTGGAAGCTGCGCATCGACTCCGGCAGCGTCGGGTTCACCGGCGCCTCGGCCTGGGCCGCCGCCTCCGTGGGAGCGCGGTGCGAACCGTGCGAACCGTGCCGGGACGGCGGCTCGTCGAGGATCGGCGACATGTCGGGCCGCGAGAACTGCTCGAGGCGCGACGGACGTCGGCCGTCGGCGGCCGGCACCGGCGTGGTCGGCGGCACGACGGGCGGCAGGTTGGTCCGCGACGGCGGACCGGCACTGGGCACCGGCATCGTCATCGGGACGACCGGGAGGTCGGTCCGGGACCCGGCCGGGTCCCGGCGCGCCACGGCGGGCAGGTCGGTGCGCGACCCGGCCGGATCGCGCCGCGGCACGGCAGGCAGATCGATCCGCGAGCCGGCCGGATCCCGCCTGGGTACCGCGGGCAGGTCGGTGCGCGATGCCGTGGCGTCCCGCGGCATCGGCGGCTTGCGGTCGGCGGGCTTCGGCTCCGGCGGCTTCGGCCGGTTGGGCCGCTGCCGCTCGGCGAAGTCGTCGCGGTTCTGGAACGCCGCGCTCAGGTCGGCCACCGGGCGCTCGACCGGCCGGATGTCCGACCGGGACATCTCGGACGGCTTCGGCGGCGGCACACTGGCCGCCGAACGGCCCTGGAGCGGGCGTGCGGGGGGCTCGGGCGCCTTCCGCGGATCGGGGCGCGCGCCGTTCGGGTTGGGGACGCGCGGCAGGTCCGGCCGGGACATCTCGGCGGGCCGCATCTCCTGGCGCGACCGCTCGGCGGGCCGCTGCCGCTCGACGCGGGGCAGGTCGGACCGCGACATCTCGACACGCGGGATGTCCGGACGCGACATCTCCACGCGGGGGATGTCGGGGCGGGACATCTCGACGGGCCGCATCTCCGAGCGCGAGATCTCCGCGCGGCGCGCGGGCGGCGGCTCGGGACGGCGGATCTCGGTCTTCGGCTCCGGGCGGCGGACCTCGGCACTGGGGTCGGGGGTCCGCGGCATCTCCCGGCGCGTCGGCTCGGCGGGGGCTTCGGGACGGCGCTCGGGCTGCTTGGCGACCTCGGCCGGGTCCGGCAGCCGCATCGGCTGCGACTCGGCCTGGCGGCGGGCCGCCTCGGCGCGCAGCTCGGCGGCCTTCAGCTCGCGCTGCGCGGCGTTCAGCGCCGGGTCGACCTCCGGCACGGGCGGACGGCGGTCGCTCAGCGGCTTCGGCCGGGCGATCTGCTGGGTGCTCTGGGCGTTGACGTTGGCCGGGGCCTTCGGGCCGGTGCCCGGCTTGCCGCCGAACCCCTTGCCCTTGCCGCCGAACCCCTTGCCGTTCGCGGGCTTGCCGTTCGACGCCTTGCGGCGGCGCTCGTCGAGCACGCGGTCGATCAGCTCGGTCGGCCGTTCGCCGCCCTCGGGAACGGGCTTCTTCGCGGCCATCAGCTGCGCCGGCTTCTTCTTCGGGGCGCCGTCGGGGATCATCCGGTTGTCGTCGGACACCTTGCGCATGCGGGTCGCCTGCGCGGTCAGCGCGACGCGTTCGAGCAGCACCTCACCGCCGAACAGCGACTGGAGGCTGTCGCGCAGCGCTGAGACTTCGACGCGCAGCGCCTCGAGCTCCTCGCGGCCGCGGGAGTCGGCCGTCGTGCGGTTCTCCGCCTCCACCTCCAGTTCGTACTCGCGCCGGGCCGCGATCTCGCGTTCCAGCTCCAACTCGTACACAGCCTGCGCCTCGGAGACCGCGTCCTCGCTCTGTGCCGCGTGCTTGCGGTACTTCACGGCGAGGAACGCGCCGATCAGGGCAGCCCAGAGGGCGGCGACGATCCCGAGTCTGAGGTACTTGAGATCGTTGCTGAGCACCAGTGCGAGGGTGGCTCCGATGGCGAGGACGAATCCGACAACAAGCCACGGCCTACCCAGAAGGCGGCCGCGCGAGTCGTCACCCACGCCGGTCATGACTGACACCGTACCTGCTCGTAATCCGAACGAGACCTACTCGGTCCAGCGAGCGGTGGGATTCGAGCGCTAACCGGTCGTCCCGCGGGTCCGTTCACGGGGCTGGTCGCGCGGGGTCCGGCAGCAGTGTTCGAGCCACAAACCCGCTGCTACCAGCAGTGCCGCGGACACCACGCCGACCACCGCGGCCCGGGTGTCGAGGACCGCGGCGACGAGTTCGTCACGTCGGGGAAAAAGGTAGGCGAGCGCCGCCAGCCAAGCACCCGTCATGAACGCGCCGGCGAGTGACGAAGCCTTCGCCAGCGCCACCGATCGGGCGATCCCGATAGCGGCAAGGACGCGGCCGTTCCTGATCCGGGAGCGGACCCGGAACGCGAGCACGGCCTCGATCACGGCCAGCACCGCGAACGTGACGCCGGCGAGCAGCGGCAGCTGGGGCAGCGAACCGTAGGCCATCTGGAAGAGCAGGTAGCCGAGGACCAGGCCGAGTACCCCGGCCACCACCAGGTCGCGAGGCCGGGTGAAGTGCATGTGCCAACCGTACCGGGGCTCGCCCCCGCGCACCCGGACCCGCGCCTAGCCTTGACTCTCCACCGACTGGAGAGTTCACCATGCGTCTTGTGGGTACCACCGCGATCTTCACCATCGGCGAGCTGGCCAGGCGCACGGGCCTGCCGGTCAAGACCATCCGGTTCTACTCGGACGAGGGCCTGCTGCCCCCGACCGACCGGACGGACGCCGGCTACCGGCTCTACGACGCCACGGCCATGGCCCGGCTGGAGCTGGTCCGCACCCTGCGCGAGCTGGGTCTCGGCCTCGCCGACGTCGAAGCCGCCCTGTCGCGCTCCGCGACGGTCGGCGAGCTGGCGAACCGGCACGTCGAGGCGCTCGACGAGCAGATCCGGCGGCTGCGGCTGCGCCGGGCGGTGCTGCGCGCGGTGGCCAAGCGTGATTCCGAGCTGGAGGAAGTGAACCTGATGAACCGTCTCGCGTCGATGTCCGACGAGGAGCGCAAGCGGCTGGTCGACGAGTTCTGGGACGAGATGGTCTCGGGGCTGGAGATCGACCCGCAGTTCTACGCGCGGATGCGCGCCGGGAAGCCCGAGCTGCCCGACGACCCGTCACCCGAGCAGCTGGAGGCGTGGATCGAGTTCGCCGAGCTCGTCCAGGACCCGTCGTTCCGCACCTTGATCCGCGAGCTGAGCGAAACCCAGGCCCGGCAGATCGCGGACGGCGAGTTCCACCCGCCCGCTGACGCCTGGCAGCAGAACTGGCCGGGCTGGGTCTCCCGCGCCGAAGCGGCCGTGGCGGCCGGAGAATCGCCGACGTCGGAGGCGGGGCAAACGCTTGCGGCCGACATCGCGACGGCCACCGCCCGCCCCGGCCAAGACGCGAAGTCGCCGGAGTTCCGCACGGAGATGGCGGACCGCTTCGCCGCGAGCGGCGACCCACGGGCCGAGCGCTACTGGCAGCTGCTGGCCACCATCAACGGCTGGCCCCCGGTCCCGACGGCCCAGCCGGCGGTGCAGTTCATGATCGCGGCCCTGCGCGGCTGACCGCACGAGGACCGCAGTTCGGCGACGAACCGGGGGTGGGCGGTAACGGACACCCCCGGTTCACCGATCTTTTATGCCTTCAGGTCGAGATCGGTCCGCCGGACCGAGCCGACGTCCGACGCCGGACGCGCGGCCAGCAGCGTGGCGAGCGGGCCGTGGCCGGGCAGGATCGCGTCCGGCTCGATCTCCAGCCACGGGACCAGCACGCTCGCGCGCTCCGGCGTGCCCGGGTGCGGCAGCAGCAGCTCCGGGTCGGCGGAGGTGACGCCGTTCACCGTGACGACGTCGACGTCCAGCGTCCGCGGCCCCCACCGCAGCTCGCGCACGCGCCCGGCCGCCTGCTCGGCGGCCTGGCCGGTGCGCAGCCACGCCCAGTGGTCGCGGCCCGGGTCGTCGACGACGCAGACGGCGTTGAGGAAGTCCGGCTGGTCCTCGACGCCCCACGCCTTCGTCTCGTACACGCTCGACACCGCGACCAGCGCGGGCCGGACGGCGTCCAGCGCGAGCTTCAGGAAGCCGAGCCGGTCGCCGAGGTTGGAGCCCAGGGAAAGGACGGCGCGGCTCACCGGTCGCGCCGGACCGTGACGGCGACGTCGTCGAAGGTCAGCGGGATCGGCGCCGACGGCTTGTGCACCGTCACCTCGACCGCGTCGAGCCGCTCGTCCCGCATGACCGCGTCGGCGATCGTGCCGGCGACCTTCTCGATGAGGTCGTACGGCTCACCGGCGACGATCCCGGCGGCCAGCTCGGCCAGCTCGCCGTAGTGCAGCGTCTTGGTCAGGTCGTCCGACGCCGCGGCCGGCCCGAGGTCGAGCCACACCGTGACGTCGATGACGAACTCCTGGCCGTCCCGCTTCTCGTGCTCGAACACGCCGTGGTGGCCGAACACGCGCAACCCGGTCAACGTGATCCGGTCAGACATCCGGAGAACCTTTCCACCACGCCGCGGCCACCGCGACCGCGTCCAGCGACGCCCCGACCTCGTGCACCCGCACGCCCCAGGCCCCGGCGGCCGCGGCCAGGGCCGAGATGGCCGCGGTCGCGTCCTCCCGGCCGTCCGGCGACCGCGGCGTACCGTCATTTTCGGACAGCAGCCGGCCGAGGAACCGTTTGCGCGAAGCTCCCACGAGCACCGGGAAACCGAGGGAGAGCACCGAGTCCAGCCCCCGCAGCAACGCCCAGTCGTGCTCGGCGTTCTTCGCGAAGCCGAGCCCGGGATCGAGCACGATCGCACTCTCGGCCACGCCGGCCGCGAGCGCGTCGTCCACCCGGGACAGCAGCTCGGACCGGACTTCGGCGACGACGTCTTCGTACTGCGCGAGGGCCTGCATGTCCTCGCTGTGGCCCCGCCAGTGCATCAGCACCCACGGCGCCCCGGACTCGGCCGCGACCCGCGCCATGTCCGGATCGGCCAGCCCACCCGAGACGTCGTTGACGACGTGCGCCCCGGCCTCGAGCGCCGCGGCGGCGACGGCCGCACGCGTGGTGTCGACCGACACGGCCACGCCTTCACCGGCGAGCGTCCGGATCACCGGGAGAACCCGGGCCAGCTCGGTCCCGGCGTCCACCCGCAACGCCCCGGGCCGCGTCGACTCCCCGCCGACGTCGATCAGGTCGGCCCCGCGCGTCCACATCGCCCGGGCGTGCTCCAGCGCCTGATCGACGTCGAGGTAGCGGCCACCGTCCGAAAAGGAATCCGGGGTCACGTTGAGCACGCCCATCACGACGCACCGCCCCGGCGCGGGAAGGTTCGTGCTCACCGACGCGCCTTGATGAGGTCGAGCGCCTCCGCCCGTGACGAAGCGGAGGTCTTGAGCTGCCCCCGCACGGCCGAGGTGGTCGTGCGCGCGCCGGGCTTCCGGATGCCGCGCATGGCCATGCACAGGTGCTCGGCCTCGATCACGACGATGACCCCCCGCGGCTCGAGCTTGCGCACGAGCGCGTCGGCGACCTGCGAGGTGAGGCGTTCCTGAACCTGGGGCCGCTTGGCGTAGAGGTCGACGAGCCGCGCGAGCTTGGAGAGCCCGGTGACCTTGCCGCCCGCGTTGGGGATGTACCCGACGTGCGCAACGCCGTGGAAGGGCACGAGGTGGTGTTCACATTGGCTGTACATCGGGATGTCCGTGACGAGCACCAGTTCTTCGTGGGACTCGTCGAACGTCTTGTCCAGCACCGAGTCGGGCTCGGTGTACAGGCCGGCGAACATCTCCTTGTACGCGCGGGCGACCCGGGCCGGGGTGTCCTTCAGGCCGTCCCGGTCCGGGTTTTCGCCGCAGGCCAGCAGAAGCTCGTGGATCGCCTTCTCCGCCCGGTCTTGGTCGAAGACCGGGCGGTCGGCGTCACTGGGGCTTTTCTGGTCCGTCCACGTCACGTCGTTCCCCCTCGCTCTGCTGCTGGTTACCGCCCGCTTGATCGGCGAACCAGCCGTGCTCGCGAGAACGATCTTCGCCACCGGGCCGCCACGACTGGCCCGGCTGGCCGCCGGGGGAGGTCGCGGGGGTCCAGCCCGGAGGGGCACCGTAGTTCGGCGGGCCGCTCTGGCCCGCCGGGCCACCGCCGCCCGTCTGGCCGGTGTAGCTCTGCGGCCAGTGGGACGAGCCGTTCGGGCCACCGTTGGGACCGCCGTAGGAGCGGCCGCCGTTCGGGTAGGCGCCCGGCGGCGGCGGGGCGTACGGGTTGGCGTTCGGGTCCGGTGCCGACGCCGGGTACGGCGGACCACCGGGCAGGTCGCCCGCGCCCTGGGCGGTGCCGACCGGGGTCGGCTCCGGCTTCAGGACCGGCTTCTCCTTCTCCGGCGGGGGCCACGGCTCGCCGCGCTCGATCGCCAGCTCGCCCGGGGTCTTGATGGGCGGCTTGTCGGACGGCGTGCGCTCGCCGAACTCGTTGAACACGGTGATGTGCGGGCGCTTCTCGACCGTCGCGAAGATCCGCTCGAGGTCCTTGCGGGTCAGCGTCTCCTTCTCGAGGAGTTCGATGACCAGCTCGTCGAGCACGTCGCGGTAGGTGTTGAGCACGTGCCACGCCTCGGTGTGCGCGGTCTCG
The DNA here is from genome assembly GCF_035982555.1 of Amycolatopsis sp. NBC_01286. Lineage (NCBI taxonomy): Bacteria > Bacillati > Actinomycetota > Actinomycetes > Pseudonocardiales > Pseudonocardiaceae > Amycolatopsis > Amycolatopsis sp. NBC_01286. The sequence goes on along the minus strand of NZ_CP108428.1, from coordinate 2,981,847 downwards.
ATGAGCTTGCGCACCTCCTCGTCGATCTCGTGCGCCACCTCGAGCGAGTAGTCCGCCTGACGGCCGGCCGAGCGGCCCAGGAACGGGTCACCCTGCTCCTGGCCGTACTTGACCGCGCCCAGACGGGCGCTCATGCCGTACTCGGTGACCATCGCGCGGGCGATCTTCGTCGCCTGCTCGATGTCCGAGGACGCGCCCGTGGTGGGCTCGTGGAAGACGAGCTCCTCCGCCGTGCGGCCACCCATCGCGAAGACCAGCCGCCCGATCATCTCGGAGCGGGTCATCAGGTCCTTGTCGTCCTCCGGGACGAGCAGCGCGTGCCCGCCCGTGCGGCCGCGCGGCAGGATGGTCAGCTTGTAGACCGGTTCGATGTCCGGCATCGCCCACGCGGCGAGCGCGTGCCCGCCCTCGTGGTAGGCCGTGATCTTCTTCTCCTTCTCGGAGATGATCCGGCTCTTGCGGGCGGGCCCGCCGACGACGCGGTCGACGGACTCCTCCAGCTCGACGTCGCTGATCACGTGCCCGTTCTTGCGGGCGGTGAGCAGTGCGGCCTCGTTGAGCACGTTGGCCAGGTCGGCGCCGGACATGCCGACGGTCCGCTTGGCCAGGCTGCCCATGTCGGTGCCCTGCGCGATCGGCTTGCCCTTGGAGTGCACCTCGAGGATCGCGCGACGGCCACGCATGTCGGGCGCGGAGACCGGGATCTGCCGGTCGAAGCGGCCCGGGCGCAGCAGCGCGGGGTCCAGGATGTCGGGCCGGTTGGTGGCCGCGATCAGGATGATGCCGCCGCGGGCGTCGAAGCCGTCCATCTCGACGAGCAGCTGGTTCAGCGTCTGCTCGCGCTCGTCGTGGCCGCCGCCGAGGCCGGCACCGCGCTGGCGGCCGACCGCGTCGATCTCGTCCACGAAGATGATGCACGGCGCGTTCTGCTTGGCCTGTTCGAACAGGTCACGCACACGGGAGGCACCGACACCGACGAACATCTCGACGAAGTCCGAGCCCGAGATCGTGTAGAACGGCACGCCCGCTTCACCCGCGACAGCTCGCGCGAGCAGCGTCTTGCCGGTACCGGGTGGCCCGTAGAGCAGGACGCCCTTCGGGATCTTCGCGCCGAGCGCCTGATATCGCGCCGGGTTCTGGAGGAAGTCCTTGATCTCGTACAGCTCTTCGACGGCCTCGTCGGCACCCGCGACGTCCCCGAAGGTCGTCTTGGGCATGTCCTTGTTCAGCTGCTTGGCCTTGGACTTGCCGAAGTTGAGGACGCGGTTGCCGCCGCCCTGGGCGTTGTTCATCATCCACATCAGCAGGCCCAGCACGAGGGCCAGCGGGATGGCGAAGATGAGGATCTGGGTCAGTACACCCTGCTGGGTGACCTTGGTGGTGAACTTGACCCCGCCATCGCCGTTCTTCGCGGCCAGCAGCTTGTCGTAGATCTCAAGCGACGCGTTGGCCGGGTACTGCGCGATGAGCTGGGTGGTCTGCTGGCCATCGACGTCGACAGGTTTGTTCAGCAGGAGTTTGACCTGCTGTTCCTTGTCCTCGAGGCTGGCTTCCTTGACGTTGTTCGTGGTGATCTGGGAGTTCGCCACCGAGATGGGTGCTTGGGTGTACCCACGATCGCTGTCGAAGATCGTGTTGTACGCGAACAACGCCAGCAACCCCGCGACGATCCACAGCAGTGGGTTCCTGAGCACGCTCTTCCGGTTCATACGACTCGGCCCTGGTGGCCTCGACCCTCCCTGGTTGGGCGGCTCCTGTGATACCCGCCATCACGATCTTGACAACCCATGGTGCCTGGACACCCGTCCCAACAGGGTACCGTCCGCTGCCGCGTTCATCCCCTGTGAGCCTCTCGCAGGTCAACGGGCGATACCGCGTCCTGGTTCCCGTTCGGCCTACACCTCTGTCACGCTATCGCGTGCCGTCGGACACACCACTCACCATCTCGCCCAGCCGGGTCCGCAGTGTCGGCGGGTCCGCCGGGGCCACCGTGACCCACTCCCGACCGTCTGTACCTGCACGGGAGAGGCTCAGGTAGCGCCCGGTGGCCGTGTCGAACCAGGCCAGTACCCGGGACCGCTGCTTGGCCCCGACCGGGGACCGGCTGTTCGCTGCCAGCTGACCGCCGCACAGCCGGGGCTGCCCGGCGAGCCGAGCGTAGGCCTCGCGCGGATCGGCGACGACCCGCTCGCTCAGCGGCGTCCGGCGTTTGCCCTTGTTCTCTTCCTCACCGGACGCCGGCAGCGACACGGGCACCCGGATCGGGGCCGTGTGCAGGGCGTCGTCCAGCGGGAGTGTGACGGACGCCTCGGTCCCGCGCGGCCCGGCGGGCAGCACGCCGATGACGGCGGAGACCAGCGCGTCCGGCGGGACGTCCCGCAGCCAGATGCCGTCGGCGTCCTGGACCGCGAGCACGCCCTTGGTGTCGTCGGCCGCCGCCAGCACCCCGACCGTCGGGGTCTCGAACCGCGGGATGTGCAGCGCATCGATGGTCAGGGGCGCGAAGGCCAGCAGCTCCAGCGCGTCTTCGATCGGTGGCGCCAGCCGGCCCCGCGGCTCGCGGATGCCGCGCGCCTTCAGCTCGACGTCGGTGCGGTGGCGCAGCGAAACCCGCTCATCCTCGGTCGCGCCGTGCGACCGGACGTGCAGCGGGTAGGGCAGCTCACCGACCCGCGCCGACTCCCACAGGAAGTCGAACGCCAGCGGCGAGAAGAACTCTTGCATCACTACTCTCCCGGATCGGATTCTCGCTCAGCGTAGCCCGCACCACCGACAGAACGGGACCGTTCCCGCTGCCGGTTGGGCACGCTCGGAGAACCCGGGGCCGATCTTGGCAGAGATGGTGTGGGACCCGCGTTCACGGTGTCCGGAATCAGCCGTTCGCGAGACGGCGCCGGGGTCCGGGCACGAGTTGAGCCGGTGAGCAGCTCTCGCGCCCACCTCAGCCGCGAGGCAGCTTCTTGGCAGTGATAGTGCGGGACCCGTGATCACGGTGTCCGGAATCAGCCACTCGCGGGGCCGCGCCGAGCGCGAGTCGAGCCGGGCGTGGGCGGCGGCGTCCGAAATCAGCCGTTCGCGAGGCCGCGCTGGGCGCGGGCGCGAGTTGAGTTGGTGAACAGCTCTTGCGCCCACCTCAGCCGTGGGACAGCTTCCCGGCAGAGATCGTGCGGGCCCTGTGCTCACGATGTCCGGAATCAGCCGCTCGCGGGCCGCGCCGGGTGCGGGCGCGAGGCAAGCCGGGGTGCGGGATCCGGAACCAGCCCGCCGAAGCAGGCGGCCGGAGGTCAGACCGAGCTGGTCGCCGACGCTCCTGCGAGCAGCTCGCCGAGCCGGTGGCGCAGCGTTGCCGCGTCGGCGGGGGCGATCGTGATCCAGTCGCGGCCGTCGTGGCCCTTGGATGCCTGGGTGAAGTAACGGCCCGTCTCGGTGTCGAACCAGCTCAGCACCGGGGTGCGGCTGCGGGCGCCCATGCGGGTGCGGGCGTTCGCCGCGATCTGGCCGCCGCGCAGGCGGGGCTGGGCGTGCAGGCGGGCGAGGGCCTTGCGGTCGTCGTCGGCGCTGGTGCGGTCCTCGGGGTTGCCGCGGCGCTGCAGGAAGTCGACGCCGTGCGCGCCGACCAGCTGCTCCAGCGGCACCGTGATCGACTTCTCGCTGCCGCGCGGGGCGGCGGGCAGCAGCGAGACGATCGCGCTCGCCAGGCCGTCCACCGGGCACGGCTGCAGGTGCAGGCCGCGGGTGTCCTGGACGGCCAGCAGACCTTGACCGCCCAGTACGCCGGCGATCGCGAGCAGCGGCTCGGCGTCCGGGGCGATCAGCTGGACGGCGTCCAAGCTCAGTTCGGGGGTGGCCAGCACGCCGAAGTAGTCCTCGACGTGCGGTTCGGGGCGGCCGCGGCCGTCCGCTAGCCCGCGCGCCGCCAGCCCCTCCAGCGTCCGCTGGCGCAGCAGCGACCGCTCGTCGAGCGTCTCGCCGTGCGACCGGACGCGCAGCGGGTACGGCAGCTCACCCAGCCCGGCCGACTCCCACAGGAAGTCCACCTCGGCCGGGGTCAGCAGCTCAGCGTTCGGCATCGAGCCACCCCCCAAAGATGTGAAAGCGGGCCGGACGCGCGGGAAGCGCGTCCGGCCCGATCAGGATCAGCGGTCTTCGTCGTCCTCGGACCACGCGCCGATGACCGGCGGCGGGGTCGCCTGGTTGGCGCCGAAGGCCTCGTCCGGGTCGGCTTCGATGAGGAACGACGCGTGCGTGTGCTCCTCGTCCTGCTCGCCCTGCGCACCGCGCGGGGCCATTCCGCCGCCCATGCCGCCCATGCCGGGCGGCGGCGGGGTCTGGCCGCCGATGGTGCCGGCCGACGACACGAGACCCTGCTGCGGCGCCTGGGCCGAGGCGGCGCTCTGCGCCTGGCCGTCCGCCGACGCCAGGGACGTCTCGTTCTCCGACTTCGCACCGGAGCGGTTGCCCTTGCCCAGCGCGCGGGACGCCAGAGCGCCGAGACCGCCGGCGGCGCCGCCGATGCCCAGGCCCATGCCGATCTTGCCGAGCGGGTTGCTGCTGCCGCCGCCGGTCTGCGCGCCACCGGGCACCTGGCCGGCACCCGTGGTGGTGCCGCCGGTCGTCCCGGCCGCGGTGCCACCGGGCACGTCGCTGCCGAGCGCCGCCGCCGCTTCGTGGCCGCCGAAACCGCCGGTCCCGCCGACGCCGCCGTGGGCCGCGTTCGGGGCGAACGCCGAGTGCTGCGCGTCGAACGCGCCGCCGTGGCCGCCGAAGCCCCCGCCGCTCGAGGCGAAGACCGCGTTGCCCGCACCGCCGAGGCCGTGGACCGGGCCGGTGGCGCCGACGCTGCTGATGCCGTCGAACGAGATCGAGTTGTGCGACCCCGTCGGCTTCATGCCGAGCGACTCCGGGCCGAAGCTCGGGGTCGAGCTGTCGACGTCGCTCATCGACTTGGTGTAGGCGTTGAAGAACGCGACCTGCTGCGTCTTGACGTCGTTGGCCGCGTCCGCCTGGGCCTTCTGGTCGGCGACCAGCGCCGCCGGGCCGCCGGCCAGTGCCGCCGCCATCGACTGCTTCGGGTCGTAGTCCTTGGGGGCCGGCATCTTCTTGACCTCGGCGGCCGCGGCGGCCTGCCGGGCGAGCCGGTCCGACATCGTGTGCGCGGCCTCGGAGGCCTGCGAGCCCGAGTTGGCGATGGCCACCAGCGCGCCCTGGGCACCCGCGGCACCGCGGCCGACCCAGGCGTTGCCCAGCTCGGAGATCGCGTTGTACAGGTGGTCGGAGGCCTGCTTCAGCTCGCTGCCGTGGTGCGACCAGGCCTGCCCGGTCGCCTCGGCCGTGCCGGGGTCGTTGTTGTTGACCGCGCCGTCGTAGAGCTGCTGGCTGGCCTGCGCGTTCCAGTTCGGCGGGTTCGCGATCGCGCGGTCGCTGCCCATGTCGAAGCCGTCGGAACGGCCGCGGGCGTCCGCGACGATGTTCTGGGCCGACGCGTTGTCGCCGAGCGGGACCAGCGAGCCCGGGTCAGTGGTGGCGGTCGACGGCTGGTCGCTGTGGTTCGGAGCCATGACTTCGAGTCCCCCTCTGGGCTCAGGCGTTGCGGAACGGGTCGGCCGCGGCCTGGTCGATCTCGTGGTACCGGGACATCGCCGTGACGATGCCCTCCTCGGCGGCGGAGTACTGGTCGAGCAGGTTCTGCAGGGCGGCGGCGTACGAGTCGCCCCCTCCGTCCGCGCGCTGCACGAACTTCGCCGCCATCGCGTTGCCGACCGGGTTGTCCCCGAGCTTCGGCGGCTGGGCGAGCGTGCCCGCCCCGCTGAGCAGGGCCTCGACGGCGTCCTTGCCGGTGCGGATCTTGTTCAGCACGGTCTGCGCGGCGTCGGGGTCGATCCCGACCTGACCAGCCGCGGCGGCCGCCTTGAAGGCGTTCGCGTCGGCAGCGCTGCTGTTCGCCATCAGAACTCTCTCCCGTTCCCCCGACCCGGTCACCGCGGGCACGACAATGTCTTCGCATAGGTTAACGCACGTGATCAGAGCGTATGACGCGATCGGCGGCGCCGGGGTTCCGCGAAACCGGTAATTGCGGTGAACGGTCGGTGAACCCCGTCCGTCAGGACGTGTAGACCTTCGGGTCCAGCGTCCCGATGTAGGGCAGGTCCCGGTAGCGCTCGGCGTAGTCCAGGCCGTAGCCGACGACGAACTCGTTCGGGATGTCGAAGCCGATGTACTTCACCGGGACGTCGACCTTGACCGCGTCCGGCTTGCGCAGCAGCGAAACCACCTCGAGCGAGGCCGGGTTGCGGCTGGCCAGGTTCTTCAGCAGCCACGAGAGCGTGAGGCCGGAGTCGACGATGTCCTCGACGATCAGCACGTCGCGGCCCGCGATGTCGCGGTCGAGGTCCTTGAGGATGCGGACGACACCGGACGACGACGTCGCCGAGCCGTAGGAAGAGACGGCCATGAATTCCAGCTGCGTCGGCAGCGGCAGCGCACGGGCGAAGTCGGTCATGAACATGACCGCGCCCTTCAGGACACCCACCAGCAGGAGTTCACCCTGCCCGTTGGCCGGATAGTCGGCGGCGATCTGCGCCGACAGCTCCGTGATCTTGTCCTGGATCTGCTGCTCGGTGACGAGCACGGAGGCGATTTCGCCCTCGTACACGGGTCAGTCCCCTCGGGTGGTGGGTTGGGAGATGACGCAGAGCCTGCCACGGCACCGTCGTGCTTCCAAGTTGCCGGGTAACCAGACGCCACCCTGACCACGCCACCGGGCGACGAGCGCGTCGACCGCCCGGAGGTGCCCGTCGGTGAGCTCGCGCACCCCCGACTCCAGCAGCCACCTGCGGAGAACCCGCCGCCGCAGGGCCGCGGGCTCGCCTTCGAGGACTGCGACATCCAGCCCTTCGACGCCGCCCGCACGGGTGAAGATCCTGTCCGCCGATGTGTCCAACGCCTCGCTGTCCTCCCGCAGCTGCGCGGCCGTGCGGGCGAGCGCGGCCGCCACCCCGCCGTTGAGGACGTCCTCCAGGAGCGGCAGGACCTCGGTGCGCAGCCGGACCCGGGTGAAGCGCGCTTCGGTGTTGTGCGGGTCCTCCCACGGCTCGACGCCGAGCTCGGCGCACGCCGCCCGGGTGGTCGCGCGCGGCACCGCCAGCAGCGGCCGGCCCCACGGCGGGTCGTGCGGCCGCATCCCCGAGACGCTGCGCGGGCCGGAGCCGCGGCCGAGCCCGAGCAGGACGGTTTCGGCCTGGTCGTCGAGGGTGTGGCCGAGCAGGACGAGATCGTGGCCGGCGAGCGCGCGGTAGCGGGCCTTGCGCGCGGCCGCCTCGGGCCCGCCCGGTCCGGTGACGTCGACCCGGCGCACCTCGGCCTCGTCGGCGCCCAGTGACTTCGCCGCCGCGGCGGCGTCGCGCGCGATCTTCGCCGAGCCCTCCTGGAGGCCGTGGTCGACGACCAGCGCGCGGACGCGGTGGCCGCGGTGGCGCCCGACGTACGCCGTGGCCTCGGCCAGCGCGAGCGAGTCGGCGCCGCCGGAGACCGCGACGCACAGTTCGGCCGGCGCCTCGACGCTCTCCAGGAACCCGCGGACGGCCCGCCGGACGGCCGCGACGGCCGGCCCGGTCATCCGTGCAGGCGCCGGACCCAGGCGGCCGGATCGGCGATCTCGGCACGCGACGGCAGGGTGTTCGGCGAGCGCCAGACGGCGTTGAAGCCCGCCATGCCGACGGCGTCCACGACGTGCTTCGTGAACTTCGCGCCTTCTTCGTACTGACGGATCTTCGCGTCGACGCCGAGCAGCGCGCGCAGCAGCCGGTCGAAGACGCCGCCGCCCTTGCGCCGGGCTGAGAACCGCGCGCGGATGGTGTCGACGCTCGGCACGACCTGCGGGCCGACGGCGTCCATCACGTAGTCGGCGTGGCCTTCCAGCAACGTCGAGAGCGCGAGCAGCCGGTCGAACACCGCGCGTTCCTTCGGCGACTGGAGCAGCTCGGCGAGGTTCAGCTTCGGGCCCTGCTTGATCGCCTCGGGCAGCCGGCCGACCAGGTCGGCGAGACTGTCGTTGCTGCCGCCGGCCAGGCCGGAGACGAGCCGCTCTACCTCGTCGGCGAAGTAGTCGCGCAGCCAGGTGACGGCGGTGAACTGGAGCCGGTGGGTGCACTCGTGCAGGCAGACCCAGAGCCGGAAGTCGCGCCCGGGCACCTTCATCGCGCGTTCCGCGGCGACGACGTTCGGCGCGACCAGCAGCAGCTGGCCTTGGCGCTCGGGGCCGCCGAAGGGGTCGTACTGGCCGAGCACGCGGCTGGCGAGGAACGCGAGCACCAGGCCGGTCTGGACGCCGGCACCGCCGGCGAGGATCGGCCCGAACGGCCCGCCCTGCTGCGGCAGCGCGCGCCCGGTGAGCGCGTCGAGGCCCGCGGCGGCGGACCGGACCCAGCCCGGGCGGTCGACGACCTCGCCGGGCAGCAGCGGCAGGTCGAGCCCGAGGTTCGTCAGCTGCCGGACGTGCCCCTCGGCCGCCATCGTCAGCTCACGCAGATCGGTGACGGCCGCCTCGGCCTCGTCGCGCGGAACCTGGGGGCCGCCGCGCACGAGCAGCGCCCCCGTCTGCGCGGCGAGCGACCAGTCGACCATGGGCCGGGTGTCGGTTTCCTGACTCACCCTTTCGACGCTACCTGCCCGGAGCGGGTTTCCGGCCACGACTTCCGCACGCTTCGCACACGGACCGGTACGCGATCAGCCGCAGCCGCACTTCCGGAGGCCCGTCGCGAGGACGTCCAGGGCGTCCCGGCCGGCGTCGGTGTCCGAGCCGTTGGACATGAACGCGAAGACCAGCACCCGGCCGTCCTGGTCGAGCACCACCCCGGCGAGGGTGTTGACGCCGGTGAGCGTGCCCGTCTTGGCCCGCACCCAGCCGCGGCCGGCCTGCGAGCCCGCCGTGTCGAACCGCTTGTCGGCGAGGGTGCCCGACGCACCGGCCACGGGCAGGCCGGCCAGCAGCGCGCGCAGCTTGGCGGTGTCCGGGTGCTTGCCCTCCGGGCCCGCCGCGGCCGCGAGGACCTGGGACAGCAGCTTCGCCGGGATCTTGTTCTGGTCCGAGATGCCGCTGCCGTCGGACAGCTGGACGCCGGTCGTGTCGAAGCCGTGGTCCTTCAGCACCTTGAGCGTCGCGGCGGCACCGCCGGCGAAGCTGGCTTCCTGGCCGTTGGCCATGGCCACCTGGCGGGCGAGGGCTTCGGCGAGGACGTCGTCGGACAGCTCCATGGTGTCGGAGACCAGCTCGGTCAGCGGGGCCGACTTGACCTCGGCGAGGACCTTGGCGTCCTTGGGCGCGGTCGCCTGGCCGCCGGCCGAGGCGCTGAGCTTCGACGCGATCGTCCCCGCGAGCGCGCTGCCCGCGTTGGGCACGCGCTGGGAGTTGTTGTTCTTCGGGTCCGTGCGGCCGGCGTCGGCCATCACCGACGAGATCTGGGTGGCGAACGTCGACGGCGCGTCGCCCGCGGCCCAGCCCGGCGCGGTCGTCGCGCCCTTGAACAGGCTCAGGTCGACCTGCACCTTCTTGACGCCCGGGTTGGCCTTCTTGACCTGCGCAACGAGGTCGTCGACGTGGGCCGCACTCGGGTACAGCGGCGACTCGGTGCCCTGCGGCAGCGAGGTGAGGGTGGGGTCGCCGCCGCCGACCAGGATCACCGTGCCCGGGTCGGTGCCCTGCACGATCTTCGTCGACAGCCGGGTGTTCGGGTCCATCGAGAGCAACGCGGCCGCGGAGGTCAGCACCTTCGTCGTCGACGCGGGCGTGACGGGCGACGTCGCGTTGCGGTTCCACAGCTCGGTGCCGCTGACCGGGTCGACGACACTGCCGGTGAGCTGGCCGAGCGCGCTGCTGCCGGCCGCACCGGCCAGCGCCGACTTGACGCCGTTGGCGGTCGGCGGCTGCCCGGACGTGTTCGGCCCCTGCAAGACGCGGCTGGCCGCGGCGGGGTCGGGGCTGTCGCCCTTCGGCGCGTTCGGCGCCCACGGCAGGCCCAGCCGGTTGGACACCTTCGGCATGGCCGCGGCGACCCCGAGGCCGACGAGCACCACCAGCACGATGGCACCGATCGCGATCAGCTTGCCCTTGCGCTTCTTCTTCGGCGGCTCCGCGGCGGTGGCGGCCTCGGCGGGCGGCTCCGGTGTCGGGGGCTCGGCTTGCGGCTCGCTGCGGGGCGGCTCGTTGCGGGGCTGGGGCTGCTGCTGGAAGGCGCCGGGGAACTGGGCGGGCCGTTCGATCCCGACGGTCGCCTCGGCGTCGAACTGCCGCCCGTCCGGCTCGATCCGCATCGGCCGGGCCAGCGAGCCGGCCGACGCCGACGGGACGACCCCGCGCGGCGGCTCGGGCGGCAGGCCGGGACGGCGTTCGCCGGGCTCGGCGGGCCGGTCACCGCGGTGTTCCCGCAGGTCGATCCGCTGCGCCCAGGGGGCGTCCGGGTTCGGCCGCGACGACGTCTCGTCACGGCGTTGCTGCTGGTCCTGGGGCCGTTGCTGGTCCGGCGGCCGCTGTTGCTGCTGGTGCGTCTCGCCGCGCTGCTGCGTCTCGCGCCAATGCTGCAGCTCCTCGCGCCACGGCTGCTGCGGCTCGTCCGGCTTCTTCGGCTCGCCCTGCTCCGGCTTCCCGCCGGGCCAGACGTTCCGCTCGACCGGCACCCACGGCGCCTTCTCCGGCTTCTCCTGCTTCTCGACCTTGATCTGCCGGGTGCTCTCGGGGTCCCACTTCGGCTCCGCGGCCTTCGGCTCCGCGGGCTCCGGCTCGGCCTCGACCGGCTCGGCGGCTTCGGCCGGCTCCGGCTCTGGCTCGGCGGGCTTCGGCTCCGGCGCCTGCTGCGGCAGCTTCGGCTTCGGGGCGCCGCCGAGGCGGTCGGCGAGGTCCTGCTTGACCGCGGGCGGCGGCTCGGGCGGCTCCGGCGGCTCGACCGGCGCGTTCAAGCCGGGCACCGGGTCCGGCTCGACGTTCGGCGCGAACCACGAGCCCTTCGGCGCTTCACTGCCTGTGACCTTCGGCACGCTCACCCGTCCGGCTGACGCCGGTGGGGTGTCCGGCAGCGACATCGGAGTGGTCTTGCCCGCACCCGACGACGAGCGGTCTTCGTCCGACGAAGGCCACATCGGCTGGTCGTTTTCCGGCACCCACCACTCCTTCTCACCTGCCCCGGAAGGGGCCAAGCTCACATGCCTCCCGGCCGACATCGATGCGACCGCCGGGCAGGCCGTAGTCCACACTAGGAGACGTCAAGACAGTCGCTGAGGTTGCCGCCCGCGACGTGCGGGCACGCCCGGATCTAAAAGAAGCAGTGAGGACGCCGTGGAGTTCGACGTCACGATCGAAATCCCCAAAGGGGAGCGCAACAAGTACGAGGTCGACCACAAGACCGGCCGCATCAAGCTGGACCGGACGCTGTTCACGGCCACGCAGTACCCGGCCGACTACGGCTTCATCGACGACACCCTCGGCCAGGACGGCGACCCCCTGGACGTGATGGTGCTCGTCCAGGAGCCCACCTTCCCGGGTTGCCTGATCCGCTGCCGCGCGATCGGCATGTTCCGGATGACCGACGAGAAGGGCCCGGACGACAAGGTCATCGCCGTCCCGTCGAACGACCCGCGCCTCGAGCACCTGCGCGACATCCACCACATGAACGAGTTCCACCGCCTGGAGATCCAGCACTTCTTCGAGGTGTACAAGGACCTCGAACCCGGCAAGAGCGTCGAGGGCTCGTCCTGGGTCGGCCGCACCGAGGCCGAGGCCGAGATCGGCCGCTCGTACGAGCGCGAGACCGACCGCCTGGCCAAGGAGAAGGCCGACGGCGGCACCGCCCACTGACGCCCCACGCGAAAGAGGCCCCTCGGAAACCGAGGGGCCTCTTCGTGTTTCAGCAGGTCAGTGCGCCAGGGCCAGGGCGGGAGTGCCCTCTTCCTCGGCCTCCGCGCGCTGCTCCATAGCCGACTTGTCCGAGAGCGGCTTCTCCTTGAGGAACCACACCAGGGCGAAGCCGACGGTCAGCACGATCCCGCCGACCAGGAACACCGTGCTCATCGAGTCGGCGAAGCCCTGCAGGATCGGCCGGGCCAGCGTCGGGTCGAGCGAGGACAGGAACGACGTGTCGTTGACGTCCAGGCCGCTCTTCAGCTGCTGCGCGAACTCCGGGTGCTGGGCCAGCGCCGCGGCGTAGGCCGGGGTGCTGATCGCCGAGCGGACGGCGCCGGCGATCTTGTCGCCGACCGTGCCGAACAGGATCGACAGGAACACCGCGGTGCCCGCCGTGCCGCCGATCTGCCGGAAGAACGTCGCCGCCGAGGTGGCGACGCCGATGTCCTGCGGGCGGACGTCGTTGGTCGCCGCCAGCACCAGCGTCTGCATCGAGGCGCCGAGGCCGAGGCCGATCACGAAGGCGATCACCATGACCAGGTTGAGCGAGGTGTCGACGGTGATCGTCGACAGCGCGAACAGCGCCGCCGCCATCAGGCCGATCCCGGCCACCGCGAACATCTTGTAGCGCCCGGTCTTCGAGATCAGCCGGCCGCTGGTCAGGCTGGCGACCATGATGCCGAGCGTCAGCGGGAGCATCTGCAGGCCGGCCTGGGTCGGCGTCGCACCCTTGACGATCTGCAGGTACAGCGGCAGCGACATCATCGCGCCGAACATCCCGGCGCCCTGCACGACGGTGACCAGCGTGGCCATCCGGAACACGGGGCGGTTGAACAGGCGCAGCGGCAGCAGCGCGGCGTCGCCCATCCGGCGTTCCTGCCAGATGAAGGCCACGACACCCAGCCCGCCGATGACGTACATCGCGATCGACGCGGCCGAACCCCAGCCCCACTCGCGGCCCTGCTCGGCGACGATCAGCAGCGGCACCAGCCCGACGGCCAGCGTCACCGCGCCCCAGTAGTCGACCTTCTGCTCGACGCGGGTGTGCGGGAGGTTGAGGACCTTGCTGACGACGGCCAGCGCGGCGAGCGCGATCGGGACGTTGACCAGGAACACCCAGCGCCAGCCGGTGATGCCGGCGAAGGAGTCGATGCCGGCGAAGAAGCCGCCGACGACCGGGCCCGCGACGCTCGAGATGCCGAACACCGCCATGAAGTAGCCCTGGTACTTGCTGCGCTCACGCGGCGCGGTGATGTCGGTGATGATCGCCAGCGCCAGGGACATCAGGCCACCGGCGCCGAGGCCCTGGAACGCGCGGAACGCGGCCAGCTCGTACATCGAGGTCGCCATGCCGCTGGCCAGCGAGCCGACCAGGAACAGCGAGATCGCCGTCAGGTACATGGGCTTGCGGCCGTAGAGGTCGGACAGCTTGCCGTAGAGCGGCGTCGAAAGCGTGGCGGTGATGAGGTACGCCGTGGTGGCCCAGGCCTGCAGCGACAGGCCGTGGAGCTCGTCGGCGATGGTGCGCATCGACGACGACACGATGGTCTGGTCGAGTGCGGCGAGGAACATGCCGAGCATCAGCCCGGACAGGATGGTCAGGATCTGACGGTGCGATAGCCGGCCTTTCGTAGCGGCTGCTCCTTCCGCCGTGGTGGTGTCGCTCATGGTGGTCTCCCTCGGATGAAGCCTTCGTCGTAGTTGCTTGTAGCTGTCAACTACTTGCTTCGGCCAACTATTCCGCGGAAGCTTGTATCGTGCAATCAAATATCCTGTGACCCTGGTCTCCCGCCCCGCTTGACGGCCCGCGCGACCACCGTGACCTCGGCGGACGGCACGTCGAGGCCGGTGACGAAGGCGTAGAGGCCGGCCAGGTCACGGCACCAGACGGCGGCCATCAGATTGGTCACGCCGGTCGTGGCGAGGGTGCCGTGGACCATCGGGTGCCGCGCGAGCACGCGCCCGACGTCGTCGAGCCGGCCGGGCGGGACGGTCATCCAGACGTTGGCGTCGACCGTCAGTCCGAGCGCCGTGACGTCGATGTTCGCGTAGGTCCGGATGCGCCCCGACGCCGTGAGCCGGTCGAGCCGCCTGCGCACGGTGGACTCCGGGGCTTCCGCGGCCAGCTCGCCGGGGCCGAGCCGGGCGTCGATCGCGAGCCGGGCCAGCAGCCGCCGGTCGAGTTCGTCGAGGGTGACGTCGCCGCCGGGTGGCGGCGGGGTCAGCGCGGCGACCTCGGCGTCGGCGAGCAGGCCGGTGCGCCAGCGCGTCGCGTCAGAGAAGACGTGGAGGATCGAGTGCGCGCGCAGCTCGGTGATCGCGGAGGTCGACGGCAACGCGTCGTGCACCAGCCGGCCGGAAGCTGATCTCCGCGCTACCGGCCAGGAGGTCGACACTGGGTGCGCCCGGCCAGCCTCGCCGATCACCGGCGTCCAGCCGCGGAACAGCTTCACCCGCAGAAGCAGCGCGCCGCGCTCGGGCTCGGGCTCGGGGCCGGCAACCGAAAACACCCCCCACCCTCCTCGGGGGGACGTCCCCAGTCCAGTCTATCGGCGGCGGGCGGCAAACCCGGCCGTAGCGCGGGTTCTCGGCCGACCTGTCCACAACGCTCCGCCCCTGTGGACAACCGCAGCGCAAGCCATGGCGCCAACATCCGATCCGTCGGGCACGAGCGCTCTCAGCCACCCGAGCGTAACCCTGGACGCATGCTGAAATCAGTGATCGACATCGTGGAAACCCTGGCCACCGGCATCCGCGCACCGCAGCGGCCACCCGCGTCGCTCGGCGAGCTCGCCACGACGTTCTCGGCGATCGACGACCCGCTGGTCGCGAGCCTGCGCGCGGCGCTCGCCGGAATCCGGCCGGACGCGGGCTGGGTCGACGAGTTCGAGGACATCCCCGGCGGCGAGGTCTGGGTGGTGGACGCCCTCGACGGCGCCGTCCAGCTCGTCCAGGGCCTGCCGCAGTACTGCGTCACCGTGACGCTGCTGCGCGACGGCGAGGCGGAGCTGGCGGTGCTGCACTCGCCGTGGCTCGGCGAGACCTACGCGGCTGCGCGCGGCGCCGGCGCGTGGCGCAACGGGACGCCGATTTCGCCGTCGCGCAAGACTTCCCTGGACGCGGCGGTCGCGGCGACCAGCCAGCCGCCGTTCGTCACGCGCCAGCCCGGCGTCTCGGCCGCGGCGGGCCGATCGCTCACGGCGGTACTCGACGAGGTCGCCGCGGTCCGGAACCTCGGCCCGACGTCGTGGCAGGTCGCCGACGTCGCGGCCGGGCGCCTGGACGTCTTCTGGCAGTACGGCCGCGACGCGACGAACCTCGTCGGCGCGGCCCTGATCGCCCGCGAGGCCGGCGCGGTGGTCACCACCGCCGACGGCGCCCCGTGGACCCCCGCGTCCCCGAGCTTCCTCGCCGCCACCCCCACCCTGCACCCGCTCGCCCTCGCCACCCTGGCGCGAAAGCCGTGAAGGCCTCCTTCCCGGCCATAAGAGCCGGTAAGGAGGCCTTCACGGCTTTACAACTCAGGCCGAGTAGCCCGGGATGGGGAACGGCGCCAGGAACTCGCGGATCTCCGCGGCGATCGTGTCCAAAGAGGACTCGTTCTGCGCGGCGGCCGCGGTGACCGTGCGGTCGATCCAGTCCGCCACCTGCACCTGGTGCTCCGGACGGAGGCCGCGGGTGGTGATCGCGGACGTGCCGAGCCGGATGCCGGACGGGTCGAACGGCTTGCGCGGGTCGAACGGCACCGTGTTGTAGTTCAGCTCGATGCCCGCGCGGTCGAGGGCCTGCGCGGCCGGCTTGCCCGCGACGGCCTTGTTCGTCAGGTCGATCAGCAGCAGGTGGTTGTCCGTGCCGCCGGAGACGAGGTCGTAACCGCGCGCCAGCAGCGCGTCGGCCAGCGCACGGGCGTTGGCGACAATGCTGTGCGCGTACTCGCTGAACGACGGCTGCTGCGCCTCCCCGAGGGCGACCGCGATGGCCGCCGTCGTGTGGTTGTGCGGGCCGCCCTGCAGGCCGGGGAACACGGCCTTGTCGACGGCCTTCGCGTGCTCGGCGTCGGACAGGATCATCGCGCCACGCGGGCCGCGCAACGTCTTGTGCGTCGTCGTGGTGATGACCTGCGCGTGCCCGACCGGCGACGGGTGCGCACCGCCCGCGACGAGCCCGGCGATGTGCGCGATGTCGGCGACGAGCACCGCGTCCACCTCGGCGGCGATCTCGGCGAACGCCGGGAAGTCGATGGTGCGCGGGATCGCCGTGCCACCGGCGAAGATCAGCTTCGGCCGGTGCTCGCGGGCCAGGTCGCGCACCTGGTCGAGGTCGACGCGGCCGGTCTCCTTGGTGACGCCGTAGCGCACCGGCGTGAACCACTTGCCGGTCGCGGAGACGCTCCAGCCGTGGGTCAGGTGGCCGCCGTCCGGCAGCGCCATGCCGAGCACGGTGTCGCCGGGCTTCGCGAACGCGAGGTACACGGCCAGGTTCGCCGGAGACCCGGAGTAGGGCTGGACGTTGGCGTGGTCCGCGCCGAAGACGGCCTTCGCGCGCTCGATGGCGAGCAGCTCGACCTGGTCGATGAACTGCTGGCCCTCGTAGTACCGCTTGCCCGCGTACCCCTCGGAGTACTTGTTGGTGAGCACGGTCCCGGTGGCTTCGAGCACGGCCTGCGAGACGTAGTTCTCCGACGCGATCAAGCGGATCTTGTCGTGCTGGCGCTTGGCTTCGTCCTCGACGAGCCCGGCGATGGCGGGGTCGGCGGTCGCGAGCGCGTTCAGTTTCGGCTGGTGGGTCATGGGCGTACTCCGGCTCTGGAGTGGCCTTCACCCAGGCGCGCGGTGCCGGCCTCGTCGTCGCTTCCCGGTGGTGCTCCACCTCGATGGCGCCAGTCGCTGCTGCGGGGCAGAGCTTAGTGCACCCCGCTCGAGCCGCGGTTCACTTCAGCCGACGACCGCGACGCCCATGGACCGGGCCGTGCCGGCGATCGTGCGCATCGCCATCTCGACGTCGGACGTGTTCAGGTCCGGCAGCTTGCGCTCGGCGATCTCGCGCAGCTGCGCCGTCGTGATCTTGCCCGCCACCTCGTGCCCCGGCCGCGCGGACCCTTTGTCCCCCAACGCCTTCTTGATCAGGAACGCCGTCGGCGGAGACTTGAGGCGGAGCGCGAACGAGCGGTCCTCGAAGACCGAGACGACCACCGGCACGACGTCGCCGCGCTGGTTCGCCGTCGCCGCGTCGTAGGTCTTCTTGATCTCGACCAGGTTGACCCCGGTCTGCCCCAGCATCTTGCCGAGGTCGACGACCGGGGCGTTGCCCGCGGCGAGTTCGAGGGTGACCTGGTGGGTGAGTTTCTTCGGAGCCATGGCCCGAAGCTAGAGTCTCCAGTTACTGGAGAGTCAACCTCAATCGATCGGCTTGGTGCCGGCGCGGTGACGGCGGGCCAGCTCCTGGTAGATCGCGGCGTTGTGGTCGACCCACATCCGTGCCGAATCGGTCAGCGGGACGAACTTCTTCGCCGGGCTGCCCATCGCGATGACCTCCTCGGGCACCTCGGTCGCCGGGGTGACCGTCGCGCCCGCCGCGACCAGCGCCCGCGCGCCGATCTTCGCCTTGTCGAGCACCGTCGAGCCGTTGCCGATCAGCGCCTGCTCCCCGATGGTGCAGTCGTGCACCAGGCACTGGTGGCCGACGGTGACGTTCTTGCCGACCTCGCAGACGCCGTCGTTGACGTGGATCACCGAGTTGTCCTGGATGTTGGCACCCTCGCGGATGACGATCCGGCCGAAGTCGGCCCGGACCACCACGCCGTACCAGATCGAGGCGTCCTTCTCGACGACGACGTCGCCGATGAGGGTGGCGGTGGGCGCGATCCAGGCGTCCGGGTGGACCTGCGGGCTGAGCCCTTCGAACGAGAACAGAGGCATGTCCGCACCCTAGACGAGCGGTTTCCTCAGCCTTGCCTGCTGTAGAGCCGGAGCGTCACCGGGCCGGCCACGACGACGAGGACGGCCGTGGCGACGAGGGACCACCCGACGCCGGTGCCGCCGGCGTCGTTCATCAGGTCCCGCGCCGCGCTCGCGACGTGGCTGAGCGGGTTGACGTCGACGAAGGCCCGGAGCCAGCCGGGCAACGTCGCGGGCTCGACGAAGATGTTGCTGGCGAACGAAAGCGGGATCAGCACGGCGTTGGCGATGCTGATCACGACGGCCGGATCGCGGACGACCAGGGCGACCGCCGCCCACACCAGCGACAGCGCGAGCCCGAACGCGACGACCAGCGTGACCGCGGCGAGCACGCCCAGCGCGCCGCCGTCCGGGCGGTAGCCCATGACCAGGCCGAGGACGACCACGATGGCGGCGGCGAACACGTACCGGGCGGCGTCGCTGAGCAGGCCGCCGAGCACGAAGGCGCCACGCCAGATCGGCAGGCCGCGGAAGCGGTCGAAGGCGCCGCTCCGGACGTCCCGGGCGAGCCGGGCGCCGCCGTACATCGTGACGATGGCGATGCTCATGCTCAGCACGCCGGGCAGGAGAACCTCGAGGTAGTCGCCGGTCGAGCCGCTGAGCGCGCCGCCGAACAGGTAGGTGAACAGCACCGTGAACAGGATCGGCACGGCGGCCGAGTCCACGAGCTGCTTGGGGTCGTGCTTGATCTTGAGCAGGCCGCGCCGGCCGAAGGTGGCCGAGGCCGTGAGAGCGCCGGCGTGGTGGCGGGTGCGGCCCTCGGCGAGCAGGACGTCGATCGGGGTGCTCATGCCGTCAGCTCCCGGTGCTCGGTCAGGGCGAGGAAGGCCTCGTCGAGACTGGGCCGGCCGAGGGAGAACTCCGCGACGCCCACCCCGGCGTCGGCCAGCCGGCTCATGGCGCGCCCGGCCAGCCGGCCCGCGTCCACCCCGGCGTCGAGCGGCATCGACAGCGCGAGCGGGTCGTCGGCGAGCTGGACCGCACCGACCGCCGCCAGGATCTGCCGGGCCCGCGGCCGCTGCTCGCCGTCGAGCAGCCGGACGTGCAGCGTGCCCGCGCCGACCCGGGACTTGAGCTGGGCGCTGGTACCTTCGGCCACGATCCGGCCGTGGTCGATGACCGCGATCCGCTCGGCGAGCTGGTCCGCCTCTTCGAGGTACTGGGTGGTGAGCAGCACCGTGGTGCCGGCCGCGGCGATCCGGCGGACGAGCTCCCACACCTGGTTGCGGCTGCGCGGGTCGAGGCCGGTGGTCGGCTCGTCGAGGAACAGCAGGTCGGGCGTCGTGATCAGGCTGGCGCCGATGTCGAGCCGGCGCCGCATGCCGCCCGAGTAGCCGCCCACCGGACGCCAGGCCGAACGGGTCAGGTCGAACGCGGCGAGCAGGTCGTCGGCGCGCTTCCTGCTCGCCGCGCGGGACAGGCCGTGCAGCCGGCCGAGGAGCAGCAGGTTCTCGTAGCCGGTCAGGTCTTCGTCGAGGGAGGCGAACTGGCCGGTCACCGCCACCCGGGCGCGGATCGCGGCCGTTCCGGTCACGACGTCGTGGCCGAGGACGCGCGTCGTGCCACTGTCCGGCCGGGTCAGCGTGGCCAGGACGCGGATGGTGGTCGTCTTGCCCGCGCCGTTGGGACCGAGGAAGCCGAACACCTCGCCGCGCCGGATCGTGAGGTCGATTCCGTCCAGCGCCCGGTGCCCGCCGTAGGCCTTGACCAGGCCGCGTGCTTCGACCGCCGGCGGATCACTTTTCTTTGACATGCCGTAAGAGTTAGCTATCTCTGACAAGTTGTCAAGGTTATAGCCGGGCTCCTACGATGCTCGGAATGGTCACCACGCAGCCACGCCGTCGCCGCGCCGACGCCCAGCGCAGCATCGACGCCATCCTCACGGCGGCCAGAGGCGTGCTCGGAGAGCAACCGGATGCGGGCATGGAGGACATCGCCGCGGCGGCCGGCGTCACGCGCCAGACCGTCTACGCGCACTTCCCGTCACGCGACGCCCTGCTCGCCGCCCTCGTCGAAGTGGCGGCCGCCGAATACGTCGCGCTGCTCGACAACGCCGGCCTCGACACGGCCCCGCCCGCCGACGCGCTGGCCGCGTTCCTCGGGGCGGGCTGGCGGTTCCTGGACCGCTTCCCGCTGTTGCTGAGCCCCGCCGCCGGGCTCCCCCGGCCCGGCAACGACCCCCACGACGTCGTGCCGCCGCGGCTCGAGCGGCTCATCGTGCGAGGCCAGGACACAGGCGAGTTCGACGCGGCGCTGCCCGCGGCGTGGCTCGCCGCCGCGATCCTCGGGCTCCTGCACACGGCGGCCGCGGAAGTCACGGCCGGGCGCGTCACCGCCGACGAAGCCGAGAGGTTGTGCCTGGAGAGCGCGCTGCGCCTCTGCCGTCAGCCGTAGTTGGCGAAGCAGAGCGCTTCGATGTCGGCGCGCAGGGTCGCGAACGACCGCGGCCGCACCCGCTGCTGGACGACCGTGCCCAGCAGGTACGAGAGCAGCGCGCGGGCCCGGGCGCGCGGGTCGTCGACGTCCAGGGGCGCCAGCAGCTCGGCGAGGAGCTCGGTGAGCGACGTGAGCATCACGTCGATGGCCTGCGGGTGCTGCGCCCGGCCGGCGGCGATCCAGTACTCGAACCAGAGGAACGCGGCGTTCGGGTTCGCGGCGAACACGCTCAGGTACTCCTCGACCACCGCGAACAGCCGCTTGCGCGGGTCGGCGTGCTTCGCGCCGACGTCGCGCAGGCCCGCGGCGAACGCGGTGATGTGCGCGGCCATGGCCCGGTCGATGAGGACGTCGATGTCGGCGAAGTAGTAGTGGATCGCGCTCTTGGTGAGCGGTCCGGCGTCCGCGATGGCGCGGACGGTGCAGCCCGCGAGGCCGTCGCGGGCCAGCACGACACGGGCGGCCTCGACGATCTGTTCCTGCTTGGCCAGCTGGTTGGGAGAGAGCCGGTCACTGCGACCGGGGACGGCGCTCACGGTGATTCTCGTTACCTTCTTCCTGGACGACGGCCCCAAATCCTAGGGCAGACGTCCTGCGGGTGGCCGCCGGGTGAAAAACCGGATTGGCCACCCCGGTCCGCGCGGCGGACAATGCGCGGCATGGTGATCTCAGGGGACAAGGGGCTCAGCCCGGCTGCGCGCAGCCAGCTGGAGAAGGAAATCGCGAACCTGCGCGCGCAACGCGAAGCTCTCGCACCGCAACCCGGCGAGCAGGAGCGAACGGGCGACGCGGCGGACCAGGCGGACGTGATCGACCGAGCGGAGGCCGCGGCGCGGCTCGACCGCCAGATCGCGGACCTGGCCGCGAAGATGGAACACGGCGGCTACGGCAACGCCCAGCTCCCGGACGGCACAACGGTCACCCTCCGCTTCTCGGACGGCGACGAAGAGACGTTCCAAGTGGTGACGGTCCCGGGCGAAGACTCCGACGCGATCACCTCGGACAGCCCCCTGGGCCTGGCCCTGGTCGGCCGCAAAGCGGGCGACGAGATCACCTACCGCACCCCCCGAGGCGACGCCAAGGCCAGCGTGGTCAAGGTAGCCCCGCCGAAGTAACCCCCTGCTCACCTCGAAGGCCCCCACCCACAAGGTGGGGGCCTTCGCTTGCTTCAGAGTGACCCGTGCGGGTGATTCTCTGGCAGTCGCGACATTTAGCGATCGCCGCTCACGCACTGTCATCCGCGATCAGTGCGCGCAACGTGTTGCGCCGCTCGTCTTCGGCGAGCATGCAGGACTCCGAGGACACGAAGGTGATACGCCGCAACTCGACGCCCGCCACCTTCACCTTCCGGAGGAACAGCCGAGGCAAGAGAGCCACGAAGATCCGCCGATAGGATTGTCGCCAGCTGCGCGCACGCCAAGGCGGGTTGACATTGGCCAGGATCGCATAGGAGAACCTGCGCGCAGCCGGGTACTTTACGACCACGAACGTCAGCAGAAGCAACAGATCAAGTATCGCAGTTGTAACCGCGAATGTGATCATGTTCGCCCCCGGGTTCTTTTTATAAAAAAAGGAAGCCGTGTCGAAAAACACTGCCGTGGAACATGCCACCAAAAGCAGCGCAGCAAGAAGCGAAACCCATCGCGGCCGCAACCCGCCAGGCGGCACCAGGGCGGCCAGGCGTTCGATTCCATTGACATCCGGGCCGTCACCGTACGGTGACGGTAGCCTTCTGGCAACCACTAGCGTCAGCGCGTAGCTGTACATCGACGGCCCCAGAATTCTTCGCGCGCTCCACAACGACCGATTGTCGACCGACGGCATCTTGCCCGCAAAATACCAGCGAACCGCCGGAGCCAGCTCACCGTTGACCCTCGATTGCATAGGAGTGGGATCCCGGTCGACCAGTTCGTCCGCGATGAATTCGCTGTTCATACCTGCATGGGCGAGCACGACGCTCCACTGCTCCAGCTTTTCTTCACTTCCCGGTACCCACCGCAGGTCTTCGAACTTCTGCAACGCCAGTGACCGGAACGCCGGATCGTCGAAGCTCGAGATCACCAGCCCCGGGCGCTCCGCCACCAGATCCATGCCGACCGCTTCGGCGAGCCGGAACGCGGCCGGGGCGTCCGTCCTGGCGAAGGTCACGAAGACCCGGTTCAACCTGTTCTTGTCGGACTGGATGAGCGTCGCGAAGAACTCTTCTTTATGGCCGTCGTCCTGGCGCCCGAACAGCGAGCGCCACTCCACCTCGTCCGACAGGACGACGCTGAACAGGTGCAGACGCCGGAGCCAGTCCGCGTCCCACTCGTCCGATGGGGTCGAAGCCAGCGCCGTTTCCTCGTTCCTGCGGTAGTCCAGCCACAGATCGAGGTCATAGGCCTGTGTTTCCAGAAAACAGCGCCCCAGCGTCTCGCTGTCGACGAACGGAGCGAGCTCGACGAGGGCTTCCGTCCGCTCAGACCGGTGAGTGGAGGCCACACAGAACGGAATCACCTCCACCAGACGGCTCCGCAACTGCACCTGGGCCGACTGAGCGAAGGCGTCCTGCAGATCTCTCAGCGCCTTCCATCCACCGGCGATTCCCTGCGCGAACTCCCGCGCCGCGAGGAACTCACAAAACGTCAGGTGGATGAACCTGAACGACTCCCGCGACCGCTCCTCTGAGATGATCCCGGTTTCGTTCAGGATCTTCAGGAACTCGGCTTCGGCGACTTCCTCGGACGACTTCAGGACGTCCTGCACCACCTCGATCGCCTTGGACCACCGCAGCGAATTGGCCGGCTGCGCCGGGTCGGCGATATTGTCTCGTGCCAGCCGCCCGAGGATCGTTTCGCGTTGTTCTCGTAGCATCGACCGAGCCTGAACTCCGAGCTGCCGGCTACGCCGCCGGACCAGGAGCTCCTCCACGACGTTCGAGTAGAACGCCGTGCGTGTGTCCGGAGCTCCCCCGGCGTGCCGGCCCTCGACATCGCTGGCGACATACATGGCGAGCACCAGCGGATTCGAGCACATTTCCCGGAGCGTCGGCCGATCGGCCAGTTCACTGTAGATCCTGGTCACTGTGGCTTCGTGGCTGTCATCGAAAGGCCAGCGGCTTAGGAACCGGTAGATCCCACTCGGAGTGAACGGCTGGATGTGGGCCACCATCGGGAAGTCATCGTCGAAGTCCGCACCGATCTGCTGGTGGAACTGGCTGCGCATGGTCAGGACGATCGAGTTGCCGTCGCTCTTGTTCTCGAGGAGTTTGCTCAGCTCCAGGATCGCCGTGGCGACCCGGGGGTAAGAGTCGCCTGCCACCTCGTCGAGACCATCCAGGAGGACGACTAGGCCGCGGCCGAGCGCGTAGACGTCGAAGAGCTTCTCCATCTCGAAGCCCTCGACGGTGGCCACGGTACGGCGCAACTCGTCGTAAGCCCATTCGCCGAGGGCTCGTTCGTCGTCGGCAGTTTCCGGTGGCGAGAAGTTCTTCAGCTCGATCATGATCGGCAGCTTGTGCCGCTGGACGCCATGCAAGCCCCGGTTCAGCGTCTGCCGGAACACCTTCTTGATCAGCGAGCTCTTCCCTGAGCCAGGGTCACCGATGATCCGCACCCGCAGGCTTTTGCCCAGCACCTCCTCCAGGAGATCCTGCGACCCCATCTTCTTACTGAACCGGAGCGGGACGAAGACCGAATCCGTTTCCAGGAAGATGGAAGTCCGGCCCGGGACCGTGAGATACCGGCTGCCGGACTTTCCCAGCAAGGTGCGGCAGTACCGGCGAAGGCTGACGCGGCGCATCAACGCCGTCCGGAAAACGCGGCCGAGCGCGAAGAAGATCGCGTCGAGGACCGCGGACGCGTGCTCCTTGAGAAACTTGACCAGCCGACGCGCGAGGAAGAGGACAATCGGCGTCACGATGACGGAGATGATCGCCGTCACGGGGTCGAACCAGTTGAGCACGCAGATCACTCCTCGCAGTCCCGCCAGCCGACCCGCGTCGGCACCCGCGCACCTTGGTCGCTGTCTGCTGCGCCGCTGTTACCGAAAGCGGGACGACCGCCATTGCGACGCCGCATCCTGGGCATGCAGAGGCGCGCTCCGCGCGGCGCTCTGCCCCCATCGGGTGATCTTCACGAACTTTCTGAACCCGGGCACGAGCCACGTAGCCACCCGGCTAGTCACCCACCAGACGAGTCAGGCCCCATCCGAAGTGCTTCGGATGGGGCCTGACCTGCGGAGCCGCCTAGGGGAATCGAACCCCTGACCTATTCATTACGAGCGGAATTTTCATTACGAGCGGAATTCGTCACTTGTTGACCTTGGTCGTAGGGCGTTGACCTGCGCGTTCAGAGTCTCCAGGCGTCCGTGGACGTCCGTCGCTTGCCACCCTGATTGACACTCACTTCGACACTCAGCAAACGCCAACGCCGCCGAGTCAGCGCAGACAGACTCCCAGCGTGGCAGCACACGGCACGAACCATGCAACCCGCCGATCCGAGCACCACCAGCCACCCGCCGATGTAGCCGAGTCCCGGACCTTGCTCGGCCTCCGCCGACTTCGTTCGGTTCTTCGCGCGAGTCGCAACGCGTCGACCAGCACCGCCCCAAGTCACCGCAGCCGTCGACCACCGTTCCGGCGACGAGCCGGTACGCGGTCAATAAGGACACCGTGCGTGCCAGCGAGCCGGGACCGTAGCGAAGCAGAGGCAAAGCTTCGCTCGCGGGCATGATGAACCGGCTTGACCTGCAAGGGCCTTCCGGAGGGTTAAACCTGGGACCTCTTCGTTATCAGGGCAAGACCACCCATCCGTGATCAAGGCGCGTGCCGGTGACCCCGGGTTCGAACGTCCTTAGACGTCCGCGGGCGTAGTTAGGGAGCTGGGGCGATCGTCAGGCAGATCGTCAGGCCGAACGCCGCTTTGACCAGCCGTGAGTCGAGACGTAACGCCCTCACGTCTCCTTCTGTTGTACGGCAATCCAAGCCTGAGTCTCGGCGAACTGCCTCTCCCCGCCTGGCGGCGGGACTGCTTTCCATACGATCTGGCGGTCATCACACAGCTTCTGCACCAGCCGCTCCGCACTTCGCGTGTCGTACCGCTTCTGCTCACCGTCACCCTCGGCCACCCAGTAAATGGCGCGGCTCTGTGCGTGGTCGTAGTCGAACCGCCATCGGACGACACCATCCGCTTGCAACCGATCGAGCATTTCACCGAGGTGTCGCTGTCTTGCAATCCGGTAGCGCTCAGGCATCAGGTCCTCCGTCGCGGTGATCGCGGCCGCGGGTCCTTACGATCTTCAGGGTGGTCGGTGTAGACGGCGCCGAGTTGCTCGCCGTCGCTCACGGTCAGATCCAATCGTCCACGGCCGAGATCGTGCCACTTTGCCGAACGGTCAGCCGCGAACTGGGTGCGGCCAACGTCCGCGAGAGTCCGCCGGGCTCAGCGCGAACTAACGAGAGCTACCTCGCCGGCCGTCGCACACCAGACGGAGGCCGATCCGGTGCCGCGTGTCACGCATCCGACGGACACGAATCCGGAGGTAAGTTAGCCCGGTGACCAGCGAAGAAGCGCTAGATACGGAGTACGAAAACGGCGTTGCCGACGTGCTCTCCTATGTTGCGGGTTCAAGCGCGACGGTCAAAAGAAACGTCCGCCTTCGCGGGCACGTTAGCGGCATCCTCCGCCAGATCGATGTGCTTGTGACAACTAGAGGCGTGGTCCCCCTTGGCACAACCCGCGTCGCAATAGAGTGCAAGCGCTGGAAGCGGACCGTGGATGTTCCCGACGTACAGAAATTCGAGGCAATGGTGAGGGAGGTCGGCCTCGACGGCGGATTGATTGTGACGAACACCGGTGTTTCAAAAGGAGCATTGGCCGTCGCAGAGCAGTCTTCCGCTCTTCGAATCGCCGTATTAACCCTAGGTGAACTTGAAAGATGGTCACCTCCCGGAACAGTGCACTTCGACTATGAGATACCGGCAGCTCAGCAGCCCATCGCAGCGCGCAAGCTACGGAAGGCTGGGTTTCGCGTCGCGATAGACCAGTATCCCGACCAGGTCGAAGGATCGGTCGTGCTTCGAGTATTTCGACACTTCGGCGCCCCGAATCCGTCAGGTGAAGTTCAAGTCGAAGCACGCGACAGGATACTTTTGGCATTTGAGCAAGCAGGTGTGAGGGAACCTCGCAACCGCGCAAGCGGAAGCACCATCCAAGGTGGAACACCACGGCACCAATGGATTCAGACGACTCTCCACGATGAAGCCCTGGTCAAGGTGCTGGCTGCCGACCAGCAAGAAGTCGAGGAGGCGATGGATAGCCTCGCCGAAGGCTATCTTCGCGACATACCCGGCGCCCGGGAACATCTTGGCTACATCAAACCCGACGGATGGCCGGTGGAAGGCCTGTTCAACGGGTGGGCGCACTAGACCCGCCGGTTCGCTCAACCAAAGGTTGACGTCGAATGCCTGCAGCCACAACTAGGCTGACGACGGAGAGGAGATGCAAGTGACGCTGACGCTCAAGTTCGCCAAGTTCGATAGCAAGTTGATGGTGTGCCCTGCCTGCGACGATGAGTACACCCACGTAGAGGAGGTGCAGATCGCTGCACGCGGGGAAGATGAAATGCCCAACGAAATCACGGTCGACGCTGTGACCGGTCGAGTTGAAACGCACGGCAATTCGCCCGCGCCGACCGGCACCGTCGTCCACGATGGCCGACGACAGCGGATCGCAGTAACTGGCCACTGCGAGTCGGGTGGGCACAACTTTGCGATCGTGTTCACCCAGCACAAGGGCCAAACTCTCCTTGAAGTCGTACTGATCGACAAGTGAGGCAGTGAGCCGTCGGACGCGATGGGTCGCGACTCAGCCGTCGCATACGACCAACGCGGCTGCGGCAGACTGCGAGACTTTCATTCACAACTCGCAGTCACGTGCACTCGGGGAGTAGTCCCGAGTGTGCGATGACTGTTCTCTAGTGGAAGGTGATGCGCAGGTGTCCAGATGGCGGCGAGCGAGCGGTCCTCTGGCAGCAGCCGTGGTAATGCTGCTGGTTGGTGTCGTCCTGTCGTCCGGCTGGATCGACTGGCCCAGGCTCGGGCAATGGAGCGGGCGCCGAGCACCTTGGTTGGCCGCCTTCGCGGCGGCCGCGATGTTCGCTGGTGTCGGCGGCTGGACTTGGTGGTGGAAATCGAAGCAGCCGCCACGCAGGCGGGCGCCGGGGTTGAGCTGGTGGACGGTGGTCGCCGCTGGCGTTGTGGTCGGGGTGGTCGCGTGGGGTGCGACCAGCTGGCTGCTCACGGAAGCCAACTCTGCTAACGACCGGGGCGCTGCCCGCGTGGACGCGATCAAGACGGGGCTCGGTATCGGTGCTGGCACTACCGGCATCTTCGCGCTCCTACTCGCTGTCCGTCGCCAGACCCACCAGGAGCACACCGCTGCCGACATCAGCCTTGACGCCACCGAGCGCCGAGTCACCGAGCTCTACACCAAGGCCGTCGAGCAACTTGGCTCGGCAAAGGCCCCGGTCCGGCTTGGCGGCCTCTACGCACTGGAGCGCCTCGGCGAAAGCCACGAGGACCAACGCTCCACGATCATCAACGTGATCTGCGCATACCTGCGGATGCGCTACGCCTGGCCTGCCGAGCCAGCCGACGACGCGACACCTGAGCAACTGGACCGTTATGAAGACCGCTTGCAGGAAAATCAAGTCCGGGTCACTGCGCAACGCATCCTGAGTCGCCACCGCGATATGTGGACGGAACGTCTCTTCTGGCGTCAGATAACCATTGACCTAACCGAAGCGAATCTCCGGAATGTGGTTCTAGCCCGCACCGACCTCGTCGGCGCGACCCTCATCCGTGCAAACCTCGCCAACGCAGACCTCACCGACGCATTTCTGAATGACGCACAGCTCATTCGCGCGAACCTGGCCGACGCCACCCTCACCAAGACGAGGCTGTCCGACGCGGACCTCACCGGCGTGGACCTCACGAGCGCGAACCTCACCAATGCGAGGCTCGCTCGCGCGAACCTCACTGAGGCGATCTTCACCGACGCCGAGCTTACTGGCGCGACGCTCATCGACGCTAAGCTCAACAACGCGGATTTCACCAGTTCAGGCCTCCTCCGGGCGGACATGACCAAGGCGAGTCTCCGTAGCACGGACCTCTCTCAAGCGAGGCTGAACGACGCGGACCTCACCGAGGCCGTACTCATCGACGCGAATCTCACCGACGCAAGACTCATCCGCGCACAACTCACCAACGCCGACCTCACCGTCGCGCAGCTCGTCCGCGCAAACCTCACCAACGCAGATCTCACCAACGCAGATCTCACCCGCGCAAACCTCGCGGGGGCAGACTTGACCGACGCGGACCTGACCGACGCGAACCTCACACTTGCGGACCTCACCGACGCAAATCTCACCAACACGAACTTGGACCATGCAGGTCTGAGCGGCGCAATACTTACTGGGGCGTGCGTCACGGACGCAACCCGCATTCGACTTCCACCACACTACGAGGTGCGCGATAACAAGGTTGTGATGAAGTCGACGTCCGGGGACGCCGACCATGCATGAAGACTCGGATACGCGAACGGACCGCCGTTAGCGGCTCAGTCACAAGCCATCTGCGACGTGGCTGTCGGCGAGGCCGACGCGGTGTTCGAGACCGTGAAGCCGGCCGACTACGGACAGGCCCGCCATCGTCGATTACTAGTCAGGCCGACAGCAAAAAGCCCGGTTCACCAGAGTGGCGGACCGGGCTTTGACCTGCGTGGGCCTACCAGGACTTGAACCTGGGACCTCTTCGTTATCGGGTCAAGATCACTCGTTCGTGATCAAGGCCGAGGCTAGATGACCTCACATTCGAACATCCGTGGACGTCCGTCGAGGTCTCGGCGGATACGGGGCGATTGTCAGGCTGCATCGCGGTCGATCAAGGCGCCGCGCAGGGACTGGGCGTGCCGCTGCTGCGGTAGATCGTGGCGCACGCTGCATACAGCGCCGCCGGTTCGAACTGAGCGAGCAGTTGGGTTAGCTTGTTGTGATGGTGTACGTAGCACACGTTGTTCAAGTGATGATCGCCTTCCCATCGGACGCGCAAGAAGCGCGCGCAGCGGTGGAGCGGGCCCTTCACGGCTGGAACGACGCGTATGCGCGCAACCGGCAGGTCATCTTGCAACCCTGGTGGTGGGAGGCAGCAGTTCCATCGCTCGGAGATCACCCCCAAGCACTGCTCAACGCCCAGGGCGTCGACCGGGCCGACGTCGTCTTCGCTCTGTTCGGCAGCAGGCTGGGATCCCCCACGCCGGGTGCGGTCTCCGGCACCGTCGAGGAGATCGAACGAGCCGCAGCCCAGGGCAAGCCGGTTCACCTCTACTTCTCCACTGAACCGCTTCCTCACGATGTCGACCTTGATCAGATCGAAGGCCTTCGCGCGTTCAAACGGGAGATCCAGGCACGCTCGCTGTACGGGGAATTCAGTAACCCCAGCCAACTAGAGCACGAAGTGTGGAAAGCCATCGAGCAAGACCTCACCGAATTCGCATTCGGTGCGCCCTCCAGCCCCCCGACCCCCGGCGGTGTTCACTTCATCGTCCAGCCCAAGCGCGAACGCGAACCGCAGGGCATCGACAAGCGAGGCAAACACCAATACCGGACAAGGACCTGGCTGGAGATCACGAACGAAGGCACCACAGACGCGCACGACGTTCGTTTCGAGGCAACCGAAGACGCCGCTGGCTTGAGCATACTTTCCGACAAAACTCCTACAGTGATCCATGCTGGCCAAACTCGCAGAATCACCACTCAGTACATGATGGGTCGCTCAGCCGATCCTGTTGTGCGGGTCAGCTGGACTGAAGACGGTGAATCTCACGAAAAGGACTTTCACGTCGGCTGACTACGAGAGTCGCGGCCGCACTAGGACGCCTTGATCAGTCCCATTCGATCGGCCATGCCACGGACTTCACGAGCGACGCCTTCGCGCCGGGCGCGGGCGAGCATCGTGGAGATGATCTCCCGGACGAACGGGTTCGTCCGGGTTCGGATGTGCCCCAGCTTCTCTGCCTGGACTAGGAGCGCCAGCACGTCTTCGTCGGGCCGGCGGATGCCGTAGAGCGCGCGGGCGTGCTCGATCAGGAACGTCGTGCGGCGCGAGTCGATCGTCAGCTCGGCCGGGTCGACGGTCGCCGCCAGCCCCGCAGCCTCGGCGTGGTCGCCTCGTTCGAGTGCTGAGGAGATACGCCAGAGCACAACGTTGGCCGGGCTGAACAGCAGGAAGTTCCGGTTGCCGAACTCGACGTGCTCGGCCAGGCCGGCGGCTTCGTCGAGCGCTGCGGCAGCGTCGCCACCCAGCACCGACTCGGTGTACCCCGAGGTCAGGGTGAGCGCGCCGCGCACGTCGTAGGCGTCGGCCGGCACGTAGTCCAGCGCGCGCTCGGCGAGTTTGCCGGCTCGCTTGTGTGCGCCGAGACCGGACAGAGCCTGCGTGCGCGCGAATTCGGCGAGCGCGATCCAGCCCGGCTCGCCGAGCCGGACCGCGGCCTCGTGACCGCGGTCCGCGGCGATCCACGCCAGCTCGAAGGCACCAAGGCCTTTGGTGAGGAGTGCCGTGGTGTGCGTCGCGGTGACGATCGACCGGAGTGCTTCCGGACTGGCGACATGGGTGTGTAGCGCCAGCAGCAGGTCAGGGAGCCGGGCGCCGACCTCGGCGTCCTGGTTCGCCTGGCGCAGCGCGGCGAGCAGTTGCGTCTCGGACAGCAGCTGGCCGAGGTCGCCGATCGGCGGCTCGGTGCCGTCGAGGTCGGTGCTCAGCAGGGCGTCACGGATCGCAGGAATGGCGGTGTCCGCTTGGGGGTCGCGGATCTCCAGGCCGTCGCCGGTGATGTCGGACAGGCTGACGCGCAGGGCGCCGGCGATCGCGACGAGCGTCGAGCGCTTGTCGATCGCCGTGCGTTCGTTCTCGATCTTGGACAGGTAGCCCTTGGACAGGCCGGACAGACCTGCGAGCTGGTCCAGGGACAGGCCGCGCCAGCGGCGGAGGCGTCGAATCGTCGTGCCGATCGAGTCCATGGGGTCAGCGTACATACCTAGGTTTCCCAGAAGGAAACCTTTGTGACCTGCATCTTTGTACGGTCACTCACTATGCGTGACCCACTACGTACTCGCCAAGCCACCGACGGCGTCGATTCGCAGGGCACTCCCGGCATCGTTGAGATCGAAGTGCGGGACGACGGTCGGATCACGCTGACCAGTTCGACGCCTCCGGGAGAACCGATCTTCTTCGGCGCCGAGGGAGCCGCTCAGCTGCGAAACCAGCTGGGCGACGCACTGACGATCTCCCTGCGGGATGCGCGGACGGGTCCGCCGGGAGCCGCGTCATGACCGGCGATTCCCACGATGACCGGCCGACGTTCCGGTGCGGCGGTTCCCTGTTCAACACCGGCGGCCAACGGGTCAACGAGATCGACCTGAGCACCTACCGGCCCCCGGAGACGCACGCGGACATGACCGACGCCGACTGGGAACTGGCCGCCGCCGCACTCAGGAACTTCGAGATCGAGCGGGGCATCCGGTGACCGCGGTGGACGACCGCGCAACCGCGCGCAGCGCCGCCGTAGAGGACTCGTGGGAGTGGCACGAGTTCAGCGGCGGCGACGGGTGGGCGCACCTCTACCTGCGATCCGCGATGCGTAACCAGCGGTTGGAGATGCTGCTTCCGTGGTGCCTGCGAGCTGCCGCGTTCCCGCTGGAGCACGACCGACCGAGCATCAGCCGCAGGAAGGTCATCCCGGTACGCGGCCGCACGTGCCCGGTCTGCGCGAGCCAGAACGAGCACCGGCGGATCGAGGTGCGGCGTGCACGCTCGTGATCGGGAACTGCTCGCC
Source organism: Amycolatopsis sp. NBC_01286 (assembly GCF_035982555.1). Taxonomy (NCBI): domain Bacteria; kingdom Bacillati; phylum Actinomycetota; class Actinomycetes; order Pseudonocardiales; family Pseudonocardiaceae; genus Amycolatopsis; species Amycolatopsis sp. NBC_01286. The sequence goes on along the minus strand of NZ_CP108428.1, from coordinate 2,949,691 downwards.
GGCCTCTCGAAGGTGAACTCCAGGATCGGGAACGTGACGGTCGAGCTGCTGTCCATGCAGGCGGATGACGCCGGCTACGCAGCCGGGTTGCGCACGCTCGCCGGCCAGCTGGTGCAGATCGGCGCGGCTCTCGCGCAGCGCGCTGGCGAGCTGGACGGGAACCGGCTCGACTCGACGGCGCTGGTGCAGCTCGAAGACCTGACAAGACGAATCGACGACAGAACGGAACGGTCCGAACCGTGACCCGAGGTACATCGACCCGGCCGGCGATCATTGCCATTGCGCAAGCGCTCCGCGGCCTTCGCCAGGAGAGCGGCGTCAGCCTTCGCCAAGTCGCAAGGAAGACGCAGATCAGCCCCTCCAGGCTGTCGGGGCTCGAAACCGGCCGCCGAGTGGAAGCTACGACGATGGCTTATCTCCTCGGCGCTATCGGAGCCCCCGTGACAACGCTGAAGCGGCTCATCGACCTCGCGGAACGCGTAGACGAACCCGACTACTTCGACCCGACGGGGCGCGACGACAGGATGCTGCGCGCAGGGTTCGAACGGTCGTCAAAGCAGGTTTTCGAGTGGTCTCCGACGCTGTTTCCGAAGACGCTGCGCTCCGCTGGCTACACCCGCGCGATCCAGGAGTCAGGCCTACCCAACCCCGATACCACCACGCGCGACCCTGTCCCGGCGGAGGCTCGTGTCAACTCGGCGGACGAGTCGAAGCCGCTGTACACGTTCCTGCTCGGCGAGGCCGCCACTCGACCCGATGCCTGCTCGCCGAGCGTGCTCTACGAGCAGATCGAGGAAGTGGCGACGCTGTCAAAACTGCTGCGTATCTCGATCAGCGTCGTTCCGGCGTCATTCTGCCCGACCGGCTTGGTCGAACCGTTCTCCCTGTATGAGGACCACCTTGGCGCTTTCGCGGTCGCCATACCGCACCACCGCGGTACGGCCTTCCTCACCAACGAAGCATCCGTGAAGTCCTACGCGAAAACGGCCAAGTGGCTCCGTAGCGGCATGGCTCAAGACCCGTGGCCCTGACCGGCTCCCGGTCGGCACGCCCTGCCCTCCCCCCCCAGGCGGCGTGCCGGCCGGGTCTTCACCGTGCCGGTACTCAACCCCAAGCTCTAGCCTGAGCAAGGCACCGATAGAGGAGTCTGATGACCACGACGAAGGCCTTCACGTCAGAGCGGACACAAGCCGTCTTCGAGGCGGCGTGCGCCTTCGCCGGACTCGACGCGGCCGGCGCGAAGCGAGTCCGGTTCGGGGAGAACGCGATCTTTCGCCTGGCTGACAGCTCCGCGGTGGTCCGCGTCGGCCGCTCGATCCCGGCAGCGACGAAGGAAGTGCTCGTGGCCGGCTGGCTCGCCGAGAACGCGTTCCCTGCTGCGACGTCGCTGAGCGGGCACGAGCAACCGTTCGTCGAGGACGGGCTACCCGTCACGTTCTGGAACTGCCTCGAAGAGGACGACACCCCCATCACGCCGGCGGAGTTCGGCAAGCTGCTTCACGACCTGCACGCTCTCCCCCATCCGACGGACTTTCGCCTGCCGACGTTCTCCCCGATGCCGAAGGTCGAGCCGCGCCTGCAAGAGCTGAAGGGCAAGCTGTCCGAGGCTGACCTCGACTTCCTACGCGACCGGTACGAGGAACTCTCTAAGAAGTTCCGAGACCTTGAGTTCCCGCTGCCCGCAGGCCCGGTACACGGCGACGCTCACCCCGGGAACGTCATGCGTGCCCCCGACGGAACGCTGAACCTGATCGACTTCGAGGACTTCGCCTTCGGACCACGCGAGTGGGATGCGGCCGTGCTTTCGGTCCGCCACCAGGCGTTCGGGTGGGCGTCCGAAGCCGAGTACGACTCGTACACGAAGGCCTACGGGTTCGACCCCATCGACTGGTCGGGCTTCCCCGTGCTCAGGGCTACCCGCGAGCTGAACATGACCATGTGGCTCTCGCAGACCGTGGACGAGTCCGCCGAGGTCAAGGCCGAGGTGGAGAAGCGGATCTCCGACCTACGCGACGATCAGGCGCCCCGCCACTGGAAGGTTTTCTGACGGCAAGTGGACGTCGGCGAAGTCGAGGAACTCCTTCACCAACGGGTCGCCGGCGTGCCCGCCCAGCCGCCCGCGGAAGTCGTCGAGGTACGAACGGACCCGGAACGACTTCAGCTTGGCCGCCGTCTCGACAACGGACCTGGCCACGTCCAACGCCTCTTCGAGGTTCCCACCCTGGAGGTGCGCCGTGGCCAGCACGGTCCGGCAGAACGAGAGGCTTCTGACGTAGGTCGACGCCGAGACCGCGATGGACGCGGCGGCGTGGTGGTTCGCCAGCTCGGCGTTCCCGATGTCGCGGAAGCAGTGCGCGAACTCGGCGTGCAGTTCGGCTTCGTCGAAGTAGTGAATCCACTCGGGATCGTTGTCCCGGACGCCCTGGCCGTGCCAGCGCTCGGCCGTCAGCAGAGCGGCCGTGACGTCCTCTTGCCGGCCGAGCGATGCCAGCGCCCTTGCTTCCATCGCGTGGAACAGCGCCATCGTGGTCGGAGTGGCGTAGCCGTTGGCGCCCTTGTACGCGGCTCGCGCCAGGTCGACCGCGCGCTGGTAGTACCCGAGGAAGTTCGCCTGGTGCGACATCCCCGCAAGAATCCGGCCGCACAGCGGCTTGTCGCCGGCCGCTTTGGCCAGGCGGAACGCCTGCGTGAGGTAGCGCTGCGCGAGCCCGTGCGCGCCCGTGTCGTACGCCGTCCAGCCGGCGAGCCGCGTGAGGGCAGCGACCTCCCGGAAGTACTCCCGCCCGACGGGGTCTTGCGGCGACACATGCCTGATGTTCGGCAAGATCTCCTGGTCGAGGAACGATGCTACGAGCGATTTCGGTCGGCCGCCGCCGTATTTGTAGTCGAAGCTGCTGAACATCGCGGTTGCCTCACGAACCGACTCGACGTCCACCAGGGTGATCGAGCGCGGCTCGGACGGCGGCCGAGATCCTTCGTTGTCAGAGTCGGTCAGCCAGCGGATAACCAGCCCACTCCAGGCCTCCGGCACGACGGCCAGCGGGCCGACCCGCTTCGGGGTCCGCAGCTCGAGTTCGGTGATCGCGCCCAACGCGACCAGGCTGTGAGCGATCTCCTCGGGGTACTCCAGGCCGATGTCGTCCGACGTGGTCTCGCCCGCACCGTCGAAGCCGATCTCCTCCAAGCCGACGGGTCGGCCGAGCAGCTCGCCGAGGACGGCGGCGATCAGCTGACAGGTGCGCGGGTGCGGTTTCGTGCCGTCGAGCCAGCGCTTCACCGACACGTGGTCCGAGCTGACAAGCTCGCCGCCGTCTCTCTGGCTGCGCTCGCGCACACGACGGGCAAGACCCTTGTTCGTCGCCCCCGTCTGTCGCATAACCGCAGCTAGAAGTGCGTTCGGCTGCTTCCCCGTGTCGACCACCGATACCTCCGAAGGTCATTAAAGCACCCCCCGTGCACCCCCCACGTGCAAAAACGCACCCCCGCGTGCACACTGCTGAACCCCCGCCCCTCCGCGGTTTCCTGAGTTCATCAGCGACGACGACGGCTCGAAACACCGAGCCGGACGGGCCACCAGAGGCCGGTCGCGGGACCAGAGGAGACAGCGATGGCGAAGAACAACTTCCCGATGATGAAGAGCGGCGGCGGCCTGCTCGGCAAGGCGGTCGGCCTGGTGGTGACGCTCGCGATCATCGTGCTGATCGTGAAGTACCCGGCCGACTCGGCGGGGTGGGCCAGCGGTGCCGCCCACGGTGTCGGCGCGGTGATCGACGGTGTGGTGACGTTCCTCCGCGCGCTGTTCGGCTAGCTCTCCCCAAGTTTCCGTTCGATGTCGCCGAGCCGCTTCCGAATTTCGGCGATGGCCTGCCAGATCCGCTCATCCCCCGAGGCCTCGGGACGAGCCGCTGAGTCACCCTCGGCCGGCTGGGTACGCACGAACGAGCCCTTGCCGTGCCGGATCACCACCAACCCCTCCTCCCGGAGCTGGGCAACCGCGCTCTTGGCCGTGTTCACGGCGACTCCCCACGAGTCGGCGAGTTCCTGGTAGGTGGGCAGCTGGGAGCCGGGTCCGTACTCCCCAGACGTGATCGCGGCCCGAAGGCCGGCGGCTACTTGCAAGAACGGCGCACGCGGATCGTCCGGGTCCATAGATGCCATCTCACCAGCATATGTCAGGTGACTTAGCTAAGTCAGTTCTCATCAGTCAGTTGACAGAGTTAATAGACAGGACTTACTTTGGGTTCCGGTCGACACCGACCACTCCTGAACAGGAGACCTACGAATCGTTGGAGCACATCCCCATGGACGACCTCATCCCCCTGCCCAGCTACGCGCCGGACGGCCTGACCGAGCAGGACATCGACGTGATGATCGCCGAGTACTTCGTGACGGCGGCGGAGCAGAACCCGGAGAGCCCCCGGCCCGCGGCGATCGCGGATCGCGTCGCGACGCACCGGCACATGCGGCGCAACAACCGCCAGACCGTCAACTCCGCTCTGCGGGCGCGGCCCGACGCGGCTGCTTGATTTCGCCCCGGCCCGGCGCACGGAACCGCCAAGAACCACCCGCCGGACCGGGCTCCTCCCAACCACTTCCAAGCCAGTCAGGAGAAACCTCATGGTAGGGCTCAACACGCCCACGAACACCCGAAGCGCGTACCCGGCTTCGGTCGCTGACCTCCTTCCCCGAGTTCGCGAGTTCATGGTGGACCTGGGCGAGGTTCCGTCCCGGAACCGGATCATGACCGAGTTCAAGGTGGGCGCGCCGAAGGCGAGCGCGCTCCTCGCAGCGCTGAGCGACGACACCAAGACCGAGCCCGTGCGGAAGCTGCACGCCGTGACCGAACCGGCCGCGAGCGAAGGCCCGGAATCGGGTCCGGAAGTTCTGGCAGAACCGGCTGACGACGACGGAGACGCGCAGGTAATCGAGGCCGCAGACCCGGGGACGACGCCGAGGCGCGCGATCAAGCTCTGGCCCGTGCTGCTTCTCGCTCTTCCCGCGTTCGTAGCCGTCTGGAGTGGCTGGGTCGGGCTCGGCCGGCTGACCGGGTTCGGCCCGATCCAGCTCCTGCCGGGGATCTGGGACCACCTGACGATCAACTCGGCGATCACGCTCCCGATCGGAGTCGAGACCTACGCGGCGTTCGCCCTGCGGGTCTGGCTGTCCCCGGTGACCCGGACCCACCGCGTCCGCAGCTTCGCGAAGTGGTCCGCCCTGGGCTCGCTCGTGCTCGGCATGGTCGGCCAGGTCGCCTACCACCTGATGTCCGCTGCGGACGTCGAGCGCGCTCCTTGGCCGGTAACCACGCTCGTCGCCTGCCTGCCGGTCGTCGTGCTCGGCTGCGGCGCCGCCCTTGCGCACCTCGTGCGCGACACCACTGACCAGGAGGTGAACGACTGATGAGCACCACCAACGACCCGCACGGCGGCCGCGTGATCGCGTTCCCGAGTACGCCCACCCCTGACGCGGACCCGTTCGTCATCGACGCCGAGCCCGGCGACGAGGCTGCGGAGCAGTCGCCGGCCATTGCGGTCGACCGCTCAGCCTCGGACGGTTCGTCGTGGCTGGACCGCCTGCGCTCGCAGAACCGTCAGCCGATCATCCCCCGGTACCTCAAGTCCACCGCGGACGCGAAGGACGCGGCGAAGTGGGTGGGCAAGCACTACGCCCACAAAGCCGGATACCACGCTGCGCGGTCGCCGCTCTACGGCCTCCGGCTCGCGGTGCGCTCTCCTCGCGGCCTCGTGATCCTGCTGGCTGCGACTGCCCGACACGTGACCGACGCCGAAGGGCGTCCGGCCCGCTCGGAAACCGCGACCGCCGACAAGGCCGACCTGTACTTGAAGCTCTCACAGCAGCGCGATCGGCGAGTCGTGCTCCGGCTGATTCAGCTCGGTCTCGTGGCGACAGTCGGGTTGGTTCTGGTGTTCACCCTGCCGAACATCCTGCCGGAGTGGGTTCTCTGGGCTTGCGGCGCGTTCGCGGTTGCCCTGCTGGGAAAGCTCGGGTCCACTCGGGACAACCCGGTCGTCTCGTCTCGCGCGGTGCTGTCGACGCAGGTGCAGAAGCTGACGAGCGACAACGTCGTCCAGGCGCTGTCCGTGCTCGGCATCGCGGGCATCAACCAGGCTCTCAGCAAGAACCCGAACGCGATCGGGTTCACGGCGCCGATCACCCGGGACGGTCCCGGCTGGCGCGCCGACGTCGACCTTCCACCCGGTGTCACGGTCTCCGAAGTGGTCGAGCGGCGGGCGAAGCTCGCGTCCGGCCTCGGCCGTCCCCTCGGGTGTGTCTGGCCGGAAGGCAACGCGGAGGTGCACCCCGGGCGGATGGTCCTCTGGGTCGGCGACCAGGACTTGTCCAAGTCACGCCAGGCGGCTTGGCCTCTGCGGAAGCTCGGCAAGGTCGACCTGTTCAAGCCGCAGCCGTTCGGCACCGACCAGCGCGGCCGGTGGGTGGACGTCACCCTGATGTTCATCTCGATGGTCATCGGCGCGATCCCGCGGATGGGAAAGACGTTCACGCTGCGAGAACTGCTGCTGATCGCGGCGCTGGACCCGAGGGCCGAGCTGCACTCGTTCGACCTCAAGGGAACCGGCGACCTTTCGCCGCTGGCGCCGGTGTCCCACCGGTACCGCGCCGGCGACGAGCCGGACGACATCGCGTACGCCGTCGCCGATCTGCGGGCGCTCGCCGGCGAGCTGCGGCGGCGCGCGAAGGTGATCCGGGAGCTGCCGAAGGATCTGTGTCCGGAGAACAAGGTCACGCCGGAGCTGGCCGACAAGAAGTCCCTCGGCCTGCACCCCATCGTGATCGGCGTCGACGAGTGCCAGAAGTGGTTCGAGCACCCCGAGTACGGCGCGGAGATCGAGGAGGTCTGCACCGACCTGGTGAAGCGCGGCCCAGCCCTGGGGATCGTGGTCATGATGGCAACGCAACGACCGGACGCGAAGAGCATCCCGACTGCGATCAGCGACAACGCCGTGATGCGGTTCTGCCTCAAGGTCACCGGTCAGCAGGCCAACGACATGGTTCTCGGCACTTCGTCCTACCGGAACGGCATCCGCGCAACCACGCTGTCCTTTCGGGACAAGGGGATCGGGTACCTGGCCGGCGAAGGCGACGAGCCACGCATCACCCGTGGCGTCTACATCGACGGCCCGGATGCCGAGAGGATCGCGAACCGTGCTCGGACGGCACGGCTGGCGGCCGGGCGGCTGACCGGCTACGCCGCGGGCCTCGACCTCGCGCCCGATGAGGAAGAGGACACGAGCACCCTGCTCGCCGACGTGCTGGCCGCGATCGGCGACGCCGAGAAGGCGTGGTCGGAACGCATCGTCGATCGGCTGGCCGAGCTTCGGCCGGCGGTCTACGGCCCGTGGGCCGATCTGCCGACCGGTGCCGCGAAGGCAACGCAGCTTTCCGGCGCGCTCAAGCCATTCGGGATCGCGACAAAACAGGTTTGGGGCAACGACCCGGACGCCGGCAAGGGCGCCAACCGGATGGGCGTCAAGCGCGAATGGATCGCCGACGCTCTTACCGAGCGTGACAGGAACCGCAAGAGCGGATAGCTCTCCGCGGGGCTCTAGGTCTAGAGCCTGCTGCCTCTAGACCTAGAGCCCCCTCTAGACCATCAAAACCACGCTGATCAGCGCCCTAGCACCTAGAGGCGCGGGCCGAATGCGGCCAAAAACAGCCTCGGAGGCTCCGTTGAACCCCCTCAGCAACCCGAACGTCCTGTTCCTCATCGTTCTCGCGGTCGTCACCCTTGGTTACACCTGGTCGTGCGCTGTCTACCCCTACCGGCCATGCCGCTCCTGCCGGGGCATCGGAGCTTTTCGCTCCCCGCTGCTCCGCGCGATCCGGCTCTGCCGCCGGTGCGGCGGAACCGGCCGCACGCTCCGCGCCGGCCGCCGCGCCTACAACTCCTGCCTCCGCGCCCGGCGGTCGTACCGCGATCTGCGTGACCGCGACCGCCGCGACGAGAACCGCTGACTCCGCAGCTCAACCGAAGGGCTCACCCATGACAACCACACTTCTCAACCCCGAGCGTCAGTTCCTGGGCTGCGTGATGCAGGTTCGGCACACCGCGGCCCGCCGACTGCTCGCCGGAATGCGTGCCGACGACTTCGGCTCACCGATCGCCGCTCACGTGCTCCAGCTCGTCATCGAGCTGACCGCCGCCGGCCACGCACCGACACCGATAGCCGTGATGGATCACGCCCGCGAGAAGACGACCTGCAGCCCGCGGTCCGGCGGCGCGAACCGGCTGCGCAGCCTCGGCCTCTGGATCGTCGAGACGTACACGAACGGCCCGATCCTCCCGCCGCCGTACTACGGCTCCTGGCTGAAAGCCCTCGTACTGAAGGACGCGTACCGCCGCGCCGTTCGGGAGCACGCGGCCCGCCTGGTGCAAGCCGTCGAGGACGACTCGCCGACGGACGTTCTCCGCCACCGGCTCGACGACACGGAACGCCTCGACGACTTGTGGCAGCGCTACCGCGAAGCCGGAGGCGACGACGAACCGACCGCACGCCTGGAGGTGGCTGCCTGATGTCCGAAATAGACGACACCCTGTCCGTGATCGACTTCGTGATCTCGGATGAACCGGCTCCCCGCTGCCAGCAGTGCAGCCGGCCGCGCGGCGACTCCCCTTCGGCCGACTTCTGCTCGGAGAACTGCCAACGCGTCTGGCGCGGTCGCCACATCGCGGCGAAGCCGGCCGAGGACAGTGGCGCCCAGCCGAGCCAGGCGCTACTGGAGACCGCGCCGGTCACCTCGCTGGCGTGGCTCGGCCCGGCTCCGGCCGGGGCCTACGCGAAGCCTGGTCACGAGGTTCTCGACTCGGTCGTGACGTTCGTGGCGCGTTTCTCGGCCTTCGCCAACGAGCACGCCGCGCCGACGCTCGCGCTCTGGTACGCACACACGCACATCGCGGAGCGCCTGTACGTCACGCCGAGGCTCATCCTCGACTCGGCTGAGCCCGGCAGCGGCAAGACGCGCGTGCTGGAGGTCGCCCAGTACCTCGTCGCCAAGCCGGAGATGACCATCAGCATCACCCCGGCCGCGATCTTCCGCATGCTCGCCGACGGCCCGATGACGCTGCTGTTCGACGAGATCGACGCCGTGTTCAACCCGAAGACCGGCGGGAACAACGAAGACCTCCGCGCCCTGCTCAACGCCGGTTACAAGCGCTCGGCGACTGTGACGCGGTGCGTCGGCGACGCCAAGAGCATGAACGTCACGCGGTTCCCGGTCTACGCACCGGTCGCGCTCGCCGGAATCGCCGGCGGAATGCCGGACACCATCACCACCCGGGCGATCACCGTGCACATGCGCAAGCGCCGCTTCGACGAAGTTGTCGAGGAGTTCATCGAAGAGGACGTCGAACGGGAGTCGGCACCAGTGCGCGCCGAGCTGGCGGGGTGGGTCGGTCGAGTCGGCGACGAGGTGAGCCGCGCTCGACCCGACCGGCCGGACGGCGTACGCGACCGCGCCGCGGAGATCTGGCGCCCACTGCTCGCCATCGCGGACGCGGCCGGCGGGCACTGGCCGGAGATCGCGCGCAAGGCGTGCCGACACTTCGTGCTCGAAGCGACCGCGCAACCGGCATCGATCGGCGTGCGGCTGCTGGCAGACATCCGGCAGATCTTCACCGCGGAGAACACCGACCGCATGGTCACCGCCGAGCTGATCCGCGAACTGCACGCCATCGAAGACGGACCGTGGACCGATGTCCAGGGCAAGCCGCTCGACAGCCGCCGGCTCGCGAAGGAACTCGACCGGTACCTGGTCCGGCCGAAGGACCTCAAGGTCAGCGGTAAGACGCTCAAGGGCTACCGCGTCGACGGCGACGGCGGCCTGGCCGACGCCTGGAGCCGCTACCTCCCGTCGCTCGAAACGGCCGCGACCTCCGCGACCAGCGCGACCCCGCAGGTCGACGCCGCATCGAGCGTCGCGGAGCCGCCCCGTTCGGCCGCAACCTCCGCGACCCGGGTCGCGGAAGGTCGCGGCACCCAACCGCCACTCACACCCGCGCTGACCAGCCCTGTCGCGGAGGTCGCGGACGTCGCGCCCGCCAAGCCGAACCACAAGAACGAGGGGGATCGATGAACGCCGTGCCCATGCCGGTCGCCGTGCCCGAACGGCACCTCTACCGGATCACCGAAGCCATGCGCCTGCTGTCGATGAGCCGCTCGGTCATCTACGAACAGCTCCGCGCAGGGCGCTTGCGCTCGGTCAAGCAGGGACGCGCGCGGCTCGTGCCGGCCGTCGCCATCCAGCAGTACGTCGAGTTGCTCATGAAGGAAGCGGAGGTCGGCTATGGCGAGTCGGCGTAGTCGCGGAGATGGCACTGTCTACTGGTCGGAAAGCCGTCAGCGCTGGATCGTCGAGCTGACGATCGGCTACCGGCCGAACGGGAAGCGCATATTCCGCAAGGCCAGCGGCAAGACCAAGACCGAAGCCAAGAACAAGCTCAAGGAGCTGATTCGCGACGTCGAAGAGGGCGCCGCTAACGCGTCGGCCAAGTACACGGTTGAGCAAGCGGTCAACGACTGGCTCGTGAGCTACGAACGCGGCGAGCGAGATCCCAACACCGTCAAGGCCGTCCGGTCGCTGGTGAACAACCACATCGTTCCCGCGATCGGCGCTCGGCCGCTGGTGAAGCTCGAAGTCGACGACGTCGAGGAGTGGCTGGCGGAGAAGGCCGAAGTGCTGGTGACCTCGACCTTGCGCAACCTCCGCTCGATCCTCCGCCGGGCGATCAACCGCGCACAGGTGCGCAAGCGGGTCCGATACAACGTGGTGTTGCTGTGCGACGAGCTGCCAGCCGGGAGGGGGACCGGGCGTCCGTCGAAGGCGCTCACGCTTGCGCAGGCCGAAGCGGTGCTCGCGGCGGCGGAGTCGTCGCCGATGCGCGCCTACATCGTGGTGTCGCTGCTGACTGGCGCGCGGACCGAGGAGATGCGCCCGCTCACCTGGGATCACGTAGATCTCGTGGGCAAGCCGGACGCGACGCCGGCGATCCCGCCGAACGTCAAGGTGTGGCGTTCGGTCCGCGCCCGCGGCGAGACGAAGACGAGGAAGTCGCGACGCACGCTGGCACTGCCCGAACGAGCCGTCAAGGCGCTGGAAGCGCACCGAGTAGCCCAGCAGGCGGTCAAGGCTGTCGCGGGCGACGACTGGCGCGAACAGGGGCTTGTGTTCGCAACCAACGTGGGCACCGAGCGGGACGTCAACAACGTCCGGCGAGACTTCCGCCGGTTGATCAAGGCAGCCGGGCTCAACCCGACCCAGTGGACGCCCCGGGAGCTGCGACACAGCTTCGTCTCGATCCTCTCGGACGGCGGGATGCCGATCGAGGAGATCTCGCGGTTGGTCGGGCACAGCAGCACTGCCGTTACGGAGCTGGTCTACCGAAAGCAGATCCGGCCGGTGGTGGAGTCCGGGGCGACCGCAATGGACCGGCTTTTCCCCGCGACGGAGGAACCTGCGGGACTTCCTCCGACCACCAATCAGGGGTCTTAGCCACCCGACAAGCCAGGCCCCGCCCGAGCTATCGGGTGGGGCTTGGCTCGTTAGCGGCCGTCGGGTCGACCGAGTGGCTGCATCGGGTCATCACGTGGCTTTGATGGCGGCGTTCTCACGTCACCGTTCACCGAATAGGCCAGGGTCAGGCTGCGCTGCCAATTCCGCCGTTCAACGGGGGACGGAGTTATGCAAATCCGCTCATGTAACAGCGCGCGTACAGTGGCGACTTCTCGGAGAGTGTCGTGTGGGAAGGACGTCGGTGGACGAGGACCAGTGGATTGAGCTGTCGGATGCGATCGGGGTTGTGCGTGAGCAGTTGGTTGCGGCGCAGACGGTCGGCCGGCAGACAGTAGCGGGGCAGTCGTTGACCTTCGCTGTGGGGAAGGTGTCGATCGAGTTCGCCGGCGAGGTGAAACGCGTCGCGGGCGGCTCCGGTGGGGTGAAATTTTGGGTGGTCACCGTAGACGCGAAAGGCGAACGCACGAGTAGCGCTGCGCACAAGGTGACCGTGGAACTGGTCCCGCAGACACCGCAGGGGACGCCGTTCATCGTGGCTGACGACGCTGACGCACCGCCACCGAACTGAGAATCGGCCAGCGGTGATGCGTCGCGAGGTCGAGGTCTACGGGGACTGGCCCGATTATCCCCCGAAGCGGGGGCGGTGGACGTGCGGGTCAGGGTTTCTGCTGGCCGGACGGTTGGTGCTAACGGCGGCACATGTGGTGTGTCCGGCCGGTCAGGCATTGTCGAGTGTGCGGATTCGCGCCGAGTCTGGCGGGCTGGTCGCCGCTCGCGTGGTATGGCATCGCTGGGAGGGCACGACCGACGCGGCGCTATTGGAGATCACCGACTCGGCGTGGGTTCCGCCGCTGTGGCGTCATCCAGTGCGGTGGGGGCGGTTTGTCACCCGCAACTCGGGCCAGAAGTGTGAGGCGATCGGCTTCCCTCAGGTAGTCGCCACCCCGCAGATGCGCGACAGCCATCACGCCATGGGGGCGCTCAACCCAGGCGCGCTGGTCAAGTCGGGCCTGTACGCGATGGAGGTGAGCAACCCGCCGTCGCCCACGGGTGCGGACGGATCGGGGTGGGCGGGCATGTCCGGTGATCGCGCTCTCCGAGATGGGCCAGCCATGCTCTCCGAAATGGGCCAGCTGAGGAGTGCAGCGTAACCGGTGTCAGCGGCGGAGCGGGATCACTCCGCCGGGTGCCGCGACGGGCATCTGCGGCCGGGCCGCTTCGGGCGTGGTGAGCAGCGCGACGATGGTGACCGGGCCGCCGCAGTGCGGGCAGTCCCGCTGGGCCGCGATGTGCGGCAGCGGCGCCGCAGGCGCCGGCGGGGTCGCCGCCGGAGGCGGTGTCCCGAAGGGACTGGCAGTAGCCGAGGCGGGTGTGGTGCGCTCGACCTCCCGGCGGGCGGCCGCAGTGCGTTTGCACTGGCGCGAGCAGTAGAGCCGGGTCTTGGCCTGCCGGCCGGTCGCGACGAACGCTTCCCAGCAGATCGGGCAGGTCTTGCGGGTCGCGTTGTAGTCCGGGTCGCTCGGGTCAGGAGACATGCGCGTTCACCGCCTTCCGCAACTTGTCCGATGTGGACTGATGCGAGCGGAGCCGATAAGACGGGCCGTCGATGCCAACGACGGTCGCCCGGTGCAGCAACCGGTCCAGCATCGCCGCTGCGACTGTCGCGTCCCCGAAAGCCGTTGCCCAGTCGGCGATCCCGACGTTCGTTGTCAAGATCGTGGATGACTTGAGGTAACGCTGGTTGATCACCTGGAACAACGCCGAGGCCCCGTCGCCGGGCAACGGGAGATAGCCGAGCTCGTCGATCACGAGCAGTTTCGGTCCGGCGAAGAACCGCATGCAGGTCTGCCAACGCCCTTCGACCGCGGCCTTGTGACAGCGGGCGGCGAGGTCGGCCGCGGTGGTGAAGTAGACCCGGTTGCCCGCCTCGGCCGTCCCGCGCGCGAGCGCGGTGGCGAGCATCGTCTTGCCGACCCCGGGCGGCCCGACGAACAACACGTTCGAGGCGTCGTCGAGAAACCGCAACGTCGCCAGGTCGCGGATGAGTTTCTCGTCGACGCCGGGCTGGGCGGCGAAGTCGAAATCCGCCAAGGTCCAGGGATCGGGCAGGCAGGCGAACCGCAACCGCCCAGCCAGACGGCGTTCTTCGGTGGCGTTGACCTCGATCTCCAGCAGCCGCTCCAGCGCCGCAGTCATCGACAGGTTCTCCGCGCGCGCCTGGTCGAGGACGCGGGGCAGGGCTTCGGCGGCGTTGTCCAGCTTCAGGTAGGAGAAGTGCGAACGGAGTTGCTGATAACGGCGGGCCTCGCTCATCTGTGGCCCTAAACGGTTTCCGGACAAGAGATCAGTCCTCCTCGGACTCATAGGTGGGTGCACTGCCCAGCTTCGCCGCAGTGGCGGCGTAGGTGGCCAGATCGATCACGACGTGAGCCGCGGGCCCCGTCGCGGGCAGGCCGCGCAGCTTGGCTGCTTCGGCCAACGCCGCCGCCGACGGCGGCCGGCGCGTCTTGTGGGTGCAGGGCCGATCGGTGCTGAACGCGCCCATCGCCGCATGTTCGAGCGCGATCACATGCCCGTCGTCGCGGACAACCCGCCCGGCCCCGTCCGGGGCGCGGTGGTGGACCGCGACCGTCGCGCCGCCCTCGGTGACGATCCGCAGCACGTCCGCGCCGAGCCGATGGCGGACCTGAACTTGCGCGCCGCCCAGCCCGGGCGGGACGGAGTAGGAGTTGCCGCGGAAGGCGACCAGCGCCTGCGGCGTGACGGTCCGGGGCAGGTCGAACTCGGCCGGGAACGCGACCAGCGGCGGGGCGTGCAGCCGCTCGGCCGCGGCCAGGCCGGCGACGGTGGTGCGTTCGCCGTCGAGGACCCGGCGGCGGCTGTCGAGCTTGGCCGCGAGCCGGTCCAGCCCGGCCTGGGCCTCGACGGGCGTGACGTCGTCGCCGAGGGTGCGCCACCAGCGCTGCGCGGCGGAGTGGTTGGCCTTCTCGACCACGCCCTTGCGGTTCCCGCGCCGCGGCGGGCACGTCACCGACCGGACCCCGTAGTGCTTCGCGACCTGCGCGAACGCGGGTGTGATGCGGCCGGAGGCGGGGTGGCAGACAGTGGCCATCCGGTCGAAGCGCCAGACCTGGGTCACCCCGCCCAGGCGCCGGACGACCTGGTCGAGGGCCTCGATCAGGTGCGGGAAGTCCTCGGCGTCGGCCAGGACTCCGCGCCACTTGCTCGAGTGCGCGAGCGCGCCGACCAGCAGATGTGCCTGCTTCCCGGCGCCCCAGCCCGGCGGTGGGTCCGGCAGCTCGAGCCAGTCCCACTGGGTTTCCTCACCCGGCGGGTGGGCGATGATCGCGACGTCACGGCCGCGGGAAACCTGACAAGGCTCGCAATGCGGGCGCAGCTGATAGCGGCGCAGCGCCCGGGTGAACGTCGAATAGCCGCCCTGGTAGCCGAGCTCGGTGACCTCGTCCAGCAGCGTCGCCGCCCACAGATGCGGGTCGTCGGCCAGCCGGGCACGGCAATAGGCCACGAACGGCTCGAACGGGTCCGGCCCCGCCGACCGGCGCTTGCCCGGCACCACCTCACCGGCCAGATAGCGGCGGATCGTCTTGCGGTCACGCCCGAGATGTCGGGCGATCGCCGAGACTGACCAGCCTTGAGCACGCAGCGCCTGCGCCTCCACGTCTTCCTCCAGAGTGAGCATCCACGCCTCCGGCAACGGTCACGGTGATCAACACCGAAACCGTCACCCGAAGGCCGCTGACCAGCGCAAACGGCGCGCCGACAGGACACCCCAACTGGGGAATTTCAGAGAGCAGGACTGGCCCTATTCAGAGAGCACCATCACCGGTGCGGCGCTGCGCTGCGGAGACCGTGTCGGCCTCCTGGTCGGTGTCGTAACTCAGGATCCGAGCGGATTCGATAGCCGCCGTCTGGTCACCATGCCGATTGCCGAGGTCGCTTCGGACGCTAGGTTCGCCGAGATCGTCGCCGAGCACACAGGCCGGCCGCCGCTGGTGGAAGCCGTCGAGTTGGCGGGACTAGCGGAACCTGTGAGTGCCCCGGCGTCGCCTGCGGAGTTGCTACGCGCTGATGCCGCGACCGTCCCGTTTCGACCTCGCCCCGAGTTCGACGTGCTGCGTGACTGGTGCGAGGCGGATGCGTGGGAGGGAACCCGGCTGGTGGCGGGGGCTGGGGGCCAGGGCAAAACCCGCCTCGCTCGCCATCTTGCCTCTTCGCTCACCAGTCGGGGGTGGGCGACGGTGATGCTCGGCGAACACGCCCGTGCCGAGGATCTCGCGGTGCTGGCTCATGTCGTGGCACCAACATTGGTGGTGGTCGACTACGCCGAGGGCCGTGGTACGCAGCTCGACCCGCTCGTGGACGCCCTGAACCGGGCCGAGGCCAAGGTACGGCTGTTGCTGCTGGCCCGCACCGCAGGCGCGTGGCGCACCGAACGAGTCACGCCCGCCGCGCATCTATCCGTCATGGCTGACGACCGCATCGTCGTGAACCTGAGCCCGGTCGAGCCCGACCGCGACGGTAGGCAACTCGCGTGGCGAGAGGCAATCGACGCGCTAGCTAACCGGCTGGCCACCCTCGATGGGTACCAGCACATCGCGTGGCAGAACGTAGCTAGCCGGCTGGCGTTGCCGCCACTGGACGATGATCGTTTTCGGACCATTCTCGCAGTGCAGATGCACGCCCTTGCCGCATTGCTGCATGCCAACGACCCCATTCCGGTGTTGACAGGGACGCCGGTGGACGCGCAGGAGGTCCTGCTGGAGCACGAGGCCCGCTACTGGTCCCGGATCGCCGAACGATTCGGCATCAGCCTCGCCCCCGCCACCCGGCGAAGTCTGGTCGCCGCCGCCACGCTCTGGGGCGCATCGACGGGCGAGGAAGCGCGCAAGATCGTCGCTGCTTCCATTACACCGGCAAGCGGCGACCAGGTCACCAATATCGCGGACTGGCTAGCCACCCTGTATCGCGACGGCGAGCGCTACTGGTCCGGGCTGCAGCCGGACACGCTCGGCGAGTATCTGGTCGGCACCACCCTGAGCGAGGAGAAGCAAAGCCCTAGCTTGATGGCCGCCCCACGGGCCGCCGCGTCGGCGGGACAGCTGGAGCAGGCACTCACCGTACTGGGCCGCGCCCATCCGCAGCACTCGCGCCTGGCCGCAGTCCTCACCGGCATTGTGCTGAACTCAGGAGCAGCCGGTGCCCGAGCAGCGGTCACGGTAGCTCCCCGCCTCGCCCAGCCTCGTCCTCTGCTGGCCGCGTTGGATCGGTTCGTCCATGGCGCCGATCTTTCCCAGCTCTACGAGTTGCAGACCGCTTTGCCTCGCTTCAGCCTGTTGCTGGGGCCGACCAGCGTCGCCGCCGCAGCGCAGCTTGCCCAGTTACTGCGCTCCGCCGTCGACGCCGAACGCGACGCCTATCTGCCGGCCCTGGCCATGTCGATCAGCAACCTCGCGGTCCGGCTGAGTGAGGCGGGTCGACGCCCCGAAGCGCTGGCCGCCGCCCAGGAAG
Organism: Amycolatopsis sp. NBC_01286; assembly: GCF_035982555.1. Taxonomy (NCBI): domain Bacteria; kingdom Bacillati; phylum Actinomycetota; class Actinomycetes; order Pseudonocardiales; family Pseudonocardiaceae; genus Amycolatopsis; species Amycolatopsis sp. NBC_01286. Next base: position 2,932,612 of record NZ_CP108428.1, on the reverse strand, counting down.
CAGTCACCCTGCGCCGGGAACTTGTCGAGGGCAACCGCGACGCCTACCTGCCCAACCTGGCCATGTCGATCAACAACCTCGCGGTCCAGCTGGCTGAAGCGGGTCGACGCCCCGAAGCGCTGACTGCCGCCCAGGAAGCAGTCACCCTGCGCCGGGAACTTGTCGAGGGCAACCGCGACGCCTACCTGCCCAACCTGGCCACGTCGATCAACAACCTCGCGAACCAGCTGGCTGAAGCGGGTCGACGCCCCGAAGCGCTGACTGCCGCCCAGGAAGCAGTCACCCTGCGCCGGGAACTTGTCGAGGGCAACCGCGACGCCTACCTGCCCAACCTGGCCACGTCGATCAACAACCTCGCGAACCGGCTGGCTGAAGCGGGTCGACGCCCCGAAGCGCTGGCCGCCGGCCAGGAAGCCGTCGAGTTCCACCGGGAACTTGTCGAGGGCAACCGCGACGCCTACCTGCCCGACCTGGCCATGTCGATCAGCAACCTCGCGGTCCAGCTGAGTGAGGCGGGTCGACGCCCCGAAGCGCTGGCCGCCGCCCAGGAAGCAGTCACCCTGCGCCGGGAACTTGTCGAGGGCAACCGCGACGCCTACCTGCCCGACCTGGCCACGTCGATCAACAACCTCGCGGTCCAGCTGGCTGAGGCTGATCGACGCCCCGAAGCGCTGGCCGCCGCCCAGGAAGCCATCGAGTTCCACCGGGAACTTGTCGAGGGCAACCGCGACGCCTACCTGCCCAACCTGGCCATGTCGATCAACAACCTCGCGAACCGGCTGGCTGAAGCGGGTCGACGCCCCGAAGCGCTGGCCGCCGCCCAGGAAGCCGTCGAGTTCCACCGGGAACTTGTCGAGGGCAACCGCGACGCCTACCTGCCCGACCTGGCCGGGTCGATCAACAACCTCGCGAACCGGCTGGCTGAAGCGGGTCGACGCCCCGAAGCGCTGGCCGCCGGCCAGGAAGCCGTCGAGTTCCACCGGGAACTTGTCGAGGGCAACCGCGACGCCTACCTGCCCGACCTGGCCATGTCGATCAGCAACCTCGCGGTCCAGCTGAGTGAGGCGGGTCGACGCCCCGAAGCGCTGGCCGCCGCCCAGGAAGCCGTCGAGTTCCACCGGGAACTTGTCGAGGGCAACCGCGACGCCTACCTGCCCAACCTGGCCATGTCGATCAACAACCTCGCGAACCGGCTGGCTGAGGCGGGTCGACGACCCGAAGCGCTGGCCGCCGCCCAGGAAGCAGTCACCCTGCGCCGGGAACTTGTCGAGGGCAACCGCGACGCCTACCTGCCCAACCTGGCCACGTCGATCAACAACCTCGCGGTCCAGCTGGCTGAGGCTGATCGACGCCCCGAAGCGCTGGCCGCCGCCCAGGAAGCCGTCGACTTCTACCGAGAATTGGCTCGCACCGATCCCAACCGGTTCGGGCTGCGAGCGGAACGCGCTTCCGAACTGGTCGCGTCTCTGATTGAAGAGTAAGCGACTCGTACGGTGGCGCGCCATGCGTGGTCCTACGACGGCGGCAAACCACACGTGAACTCAGTGCTCAGCCCCCGGCGGGACCGCATTGGCAAGTAAGGGACCTCTGAACATGCGAGTTTCAGGGCGTCTGCGCTTGGAGATCGACGTCGACGGGGTCGGCTGGGGTACACCGTGCAAGAGATCTGGTGGTTGGTTGAGCAAAGCGGCACCACCGTGACGAAGCTGGTCCACCGGTAGTTGGATTGGGCGCGATCGCGCTGAACTGACCTTCCCCGTGACGGGTGAACCTGTGGAACGTTCTCCACCCACCGACCAGGCGCCTTAGACACTCAGTTAGACCCTCACCAGACGAATCAGGCCCCACCCGAGGTGTCTCGGATGGGGCCTGACCTGCGGAGCCGCCTAGGGGAATCGAACCCCTGACCTATTCATTACGAGTGAATCGCTCTGGCCGACTGAGCTAAGGCGGCATGTCTCCGGCTCGCGCTGGCGACGGGAACCAGTGTAGCGGAGGCTGTGGGCGTCACTTTCCCGGGGCACCGTCGTTAGGGCCCTATGACGTCGATCTCACACCAGGATCGACCTACCTGGAGGCACTGGCACATGCGGCGAAGACTGCCCCGTTCGGCGGCCCTGCCGGCGGCCGCGGCGTTGCTCCTGCTCAGCGCGGCGCCGGCGATGGCCGACCCGACTTATCCGACCACGCCGATCCCGCAGCCGGCGAGTTCCGGGCAGGCGCCCATCTCGGCGCCGATCGGGCCGCAGCCGCTGGGGCAGGCCGTCGGGGATGCCGGGACCGCGCTCGGCATCGTGCGGTTGCTGCCCAACGCCGTGCCCACCAGCACGATTCTGCCCGGCTTCGGGGCGACGCTGCCCAAGCAGTCGGCGCTCGAGGCCGGGATGGGCCTGTCCAGCGCGTCCGCGAACTCCGACGCCTACCTGAGCTACGAAAAGGCCGTCGCGCAGGCGTCGCCGCTCGGGCTGTCGGTGGGCGGGAACGCGCCGCAGACGCCGGGCAGCGTGGTGCAGACCGCGTTGCCGGACAACCCGCAGCCGATCACCGGTGGGCTCAACGCGCCGTCCAACCCGCTGCTGAACGTCGGGGTGCTGAACGGCTCCGCGCACGCGCGCTGGAGCCCGACGCTCGGCCCGTGCGTCGACACCATCGCCGACGCCAGCACGTCCGTCGCGAGCCTGTCGCTGCTGAACGTCATCCCGTCGCTGCCGAACCTCGGCCTCGACAAGCTGGCGCTCGACCCGTCGACGCTCGCGAAGGGCTTCGACCTGACCAAGGGCCTGCAGAGCCTCGGCGGCCTGCTGCAGGGCGGCGGGCAGACCGCGGCCAGCGGCACCGGGTCGCTGCTGAGCCTGCCGAACGCGCTGTCGTCGCGCTCGCAGGTGAAGCTCGTCGACATCCCCGGCTCGAAGAACAAGGCCGTGCAGTCGACGTCGACGCTGCAGGGCGCGGACATCGAGATCCTCAAGGGCACGCCGCTGGCGCTGAGCATCAAGGTGGCCAGCCAGCCGACGCTGAAGGTGACCTCCACCGGCGACGCGAAGACGTCCAAAGTGGAGTACACCGCGCCGGTGCTGACCATCGAAGCAGGCGGCAAGGTGCTCTACACGCTGGACGCCGCGCACCCGACCAAGGACATCCCGATCGGGCTGCCGCTGGCCGGGCTGAGCGACCAGTTCGGTCAGCTCAACGACATCCCGGTGGTCGGTGGCCTGGTTTCGACGCTCACCAAGGGCATCCAGCAGGTCGGCAACACCGCGGGCACCGTGCTCGACCTGGGCGTGCTGCGGCTGAGCATCGCCGGGCTCGACCAGAAGAGCGCGGCGATGACGACGCCGTTCAAGGGCTTCCAGCTCGGCGCTTCGGCGCGGATGTTCGACCTGCAGCTGCTGCCCACGACGAAGCTGAAGAGCCTGCTGCCCGGCGACGCGGCGAGCAACCTGCCGTCCTCGCTGGCGCAGCTGTCGATCGGCGAGCAGATCGCGCGGGCCTACGCGCCGACCGACGGCGTGGTCTGCGGGAGCACGACGACACCGCCGCCCGCGGGCGGGGAAGCGCCCAAGGGCCCGGTGAAGAACCTCGCCTACACCGGCGGCGCGTACGACACGGTGCCGCTGTTCTGGTCGGGCACCGCAATGCTCCTGCTCGGTGTGGTCATGGTGGCCGCGATGCCGGGCTCGCGTCGTCGTCCGCTGCCGATCTTGGCCGAGGAGAAGCCGTTCAAGCCGTCACCGCGGCCGCGCGAGTGACCTGAGACCGCCCCGGGGACAGTGAAGAACCCCGTCAGGAGCCTGGCTCCTGACGGGGTTTCTTTGTGCTCAGCCCTGGCGAAGCGTGGTGACCATCGCCTCGACGGCGATGCGGGGCTTCACGTTCAGGTCGATCGCCTCGCGGCATTCCAGCACCGCTTCGAGACGGCGCAGCGCCGACTCCGGGGTCCACGCCGTCGCGGCTTCGGCGATCTGGTCGAAGTGGTCGGGGTGGTTGAGCGTCGCGCCGGAGCGGGTCGTCGTCACCAGGACGTCGCGGTAGAAGCCCGCGAGGTCGATCAGCGCCAGGTCCAGCGTGTCGCGCTGGGTGCGGGTGGCGCGGGACTTCTGCTTCTTCTCCAGCTGCTTCACCGCGGCTTCCGCGGCCCGCTTGGCCCCGGCGACGCCCTTGCCGACGCCGTCGCCGCCCATCGCCGTGCGCAGCTCGTTGCGCTCGTCCTCGTCGCGGCCCTTGCTCGCCTCGCCCGCGTCGGCCTCCGCCGCGCTGATCAGCTGGTCGGCGCAGGTGAAGACGTCGCTGGGGCGGCGCAGGCCGAGCGGGATCCGCAGGACCGTGGCGCGACGCTGGCGCGCGGCCTCGTCGGTGGCGAGCCGGCGCGCGCGGCCGACGTGCCCGCCGCAGACCGCGGCGGCCCACTGCGCCTGCTCCGGGTCGACGTGGTCCCGGCGCACGAGCACGTCGGCGATCGCCTCCGGCGGCGGCGTCCGCAGGTTCACCAGGCGGCAGCGCGAACGGATGGTCACGGAGACGTCCTCGGGGTGGTCCGAGGGCGCGCAGAGCAGGAACACCGTGCGGTCCGGCGGTTCTTCGACGGCCTTCAGCAGCGCGTTCGACGCGCCTTCGGTGAGCCTGTCGGCGTCTTCGATGATCACGACCTGCCAGCTGCCGGTGGTCGGGCGGCGCGCCGCGGCCTGGACCAGTGCGCGCATCTCGGCGACCGAGATCGACAGGCCTTCCGGCACCACGAGCCGGACGTCGGCGTGGGTGCCCGCCATCGTCGTGTGGCAGCCGGGGCAGGCGTCACATCCGGTGCCGGTGCTGCACTGCAGGCCCGCGGCGAACGTCCGGGCGGCCACCGAGCGGCCGGACCCGGCCGGGCCGGTGATCAGCCAGGCGTGCGTCATCGCGCCGGGCGGCGCGGGCTCCCCGGCGACGATCTTCGCCGCGGCGGACGCGGCCGCCGTCAGGGTTTCGACCGCGGGTTCCTGGCCGACCAGCTGGTTCCAGACGCCGATGCGTTCGGTCGTCGTCACTTCGCCTCCACGCGAGACGCGTCCGCGGTCTCGACGGGCCGGGTCTCCTCGGCCGACGGCTCGTCGACGTCGAGTGGCAGGGTCACCGGCTGCTCCGGTGTGGACGCGGCCGGGGCCAGCGCCGAAAGGCGGCCGACGAACACCGCGCGCAGGGCGGTCCGGATCCGCGCGGCGACCTCGGTGTCGGTGCCGTCGGCGTCGATCACGACGTAGCGATCCGGGTCCGCGGCGGCCATCTCGACGAGCAGGTGCTGGACGCGCCACTGGTCGTTCATCGTGGCCGCCCGGTCGCGCGGCGCCCCGGGCGGAGCGGCGTCGAGCAGGACGGTCAGGTCCGGCCGCAGCCGTCCGGTCGCCCAGTCGGCGAGGCCTTCGAGCTCGTCGCTGTCGAGTCCGGCGACGGCGGACAGGTGCGCGAGCGGCGAGTCGACGAACCGCTCCATCACGACCACCGAACCGGCGTCGAGCGCCGGCTGGACGTGCCGCTCGACGATGTCGGCCCGCACCGCGGCGGCGGCCAGCGCCTGGGCGCGCGCGCCGGTCAGCGACGCGCCGGAAACCAGTGCTGTCAACCGTTTGTCGTCGAGCGCCGGGTCGGCGGCGACCACGACCGGCCGGGTCCCGCCGCGCATCCAGTCGGCGAGGTTGACGGCCTGGATCGCGGTGTTGATCGCGGTGGTGCCCTCGACGGCGATGAGGAAGCCGTTGACGCGCCGCGGTGTGCGGCGCAGCGCGTTGCGCAGGTCGGACAGGATCGGCTCGGTGCGCTTGTCGTCCATCTGCCGGTAGGCGAAGAAGCCGGCGATCAGGGCGAGCGCGGCGCCGACGAGCATGATCGGCCGGGTGCCGTCGATCGTGACCGGGCTGCCCCAGACGTTGATGGTGCGCGTCGCCACGACACCGACCAGGACCGGGACGGTGACCGTGGTGCCGAACAGCACGAGCTTCATCATCAGCTGGTAGATCGCGTTGATCCGGCCGCGGATGGCGTCTTCGACGCGGGAGCCGATGATCGTGACGCCGGTGAGGAACGCCGTCCCGGCCCAGAACCCCACCAGGACCACGGTGACCAGCGAGACCGACAGGTGCGGCGACAACGCGACCAGCGCGAGCGAGAGCCCGGCCGCGATGATGGAGACGCCGAACAGCCGGTCGTGCGGGAGCCGCCGGGAGAGCTTGGGCGCGAAGGCCATGCCGGAGGCGAGGCCGAGGAAGATGGCCAGCACCAGGAGGCTGAACGCCGAGTCACCGGCCAGCAGGCTCGAGGAGTACGGCTTGGCCGAGCCGATCACGGCGCCACCGGCGGCGAACGCGCCGAACGCGCCGACCAGCAGCCCGCGCACGAGCGGCGTGCTGCGGACGAACCGGAAGCCGTCGGCGATCATCCGGCCGATGCCGAGCTTCTCCTCGTCGGCCAGGTCGGCCTTCTTCTCGGGCGACTCGTGGACGTTGCGCAGCGAAAGCTCGGGGATCCGGGTGGCGATGAGGATCGCGCTGGCCAGGTAGAGCAGGGCGGTGATGATGACGACCAGCTTCGCGATGCGGAGGCTGGTGTCTTCGCCGGGAACGTGGAGGAAGTTCGTATTGATGCCGGTGAGGATCGCGTTCGCGCCGGCCGCGGTGATGACGGCGAGGCCGTAGGTCATCACCATGCCGAGCTGGTTGGCCGTCTCGACCTGGTCGGGGCGGCGAAGCAGGTTCGGGACCGCCGCCTCTTTCGAGGGGATCCACATGCTCGCCGCGCTGCCGACCAGGAAGTTGCCGACCAGCAGCCACCACGGCGCGCTGACGAAGGCGATGGACAGCAGGAAGCCGCAGCGCAGGAGGTCGGCGACCACCATCACCTTGCGGCGGTCGAACCGGTCCGCGAGCAGGCCGCCGACCGGGGCGAACAGCAGCCCCGGCGCCAGTCCGGTCAGCACGACGCCGACGAAGGCGAAGTTCTGCGCGAAGTAGTTGTTCGTCAGCTTCGTGGCCAGGCCGGTGAGGGCCAGGATGTTCAGCCAGTCGGCCACGCTGCACAGGTACGTGACGCCCCAGAGGCGCCGGAACGGTTTGATCGCCAGCACCCGCCGGACCCGGCTGATCGTGGACGCCTCGGCGCCCGACGACCCGCCCGGGCCGGACCCGGGTACCGATCGCACGCCCTCGCTGATACGCCCACCCCACTAGTCACCGCGGTGCCGGACACCCTCGTGAGTTAGCCCGACCGTGTAGCCAGGGTAGCCCGATCGGCCTCTGGCACGCGGACGACCCCGAGGTCCCAGTGGGGTGGGGATCAGCTGGTGAACGTCAGTCGAACAACCCCGTCACGCTGCTGACCAGGCTCGAGACCATCTCGATGGCGACGACCCCGAACACGATCAGCAGCACCACCGCGAGTATCACGCCCGAAGCGCTCGACGACGGCCTGCCGATCGCCGGCATCGACACCGCGGGCAGCTTCGGCAGCTTGCGCCGCTTGACGGGCACGACCTCGAGGTCGTCGTCGAAGTCGTCCTCGGCGGGCGGTGGCAGCTGCCGGACGGGCCGGAGCATCTGCGGTGCCCGCTTCGGCCAGGTCCGTTGCCGGTTGCGTTGCCGTGGCAACACCCCGAGCGGCGGCGTCACGTCCTCGCCGAGCGTGCCCGTGGTGCCGGCGGGTGGGATCGCTTCCGGGGCACGGGCCCCGGGCACGCCGTCTTCGCGGAGCGTTTCCTCCACCATCCGGCGTACGACCTCCTCGTCGTGCTGCACGGGCCCGGCGACCGAGAAGGCGGCGGGCTCGTGGCCGTTCGGCATCGCGGTGCGGGGCTCGGGGTCCGTGGTGACCAGTCCGGAGACCGGGTCCGCGAACGTCTCGCCTGGTGTTTCGGACAGTGTGCCGTCGCGCTGAGTGAGCTCGGGGGCACTGAAGAAGGGAGCCTCACCGTTCGCGCTCATGGTGACCACCTCACTACTGAATGTCCTCGCCTTTCCAGGGTAGCGACCAAGGCGGATAACGCATCCGCCCAATGGCTCTGTCTCCACGGGAGGGTTCGTCACGCAGCGCAAGCCCACGCCCGAACCCCCAGCAGTGTCCAATCCGCCGAGGCTCCGGTCGACCGCCAATGGTGACAGATCGTAGTGAAGCCCATCACAGTCACCGACAGCGACCGCCCGTAACCGGTCATACCCAGGGTGTCAGGATGACCAGTTTCGCGCGTGGCGATCGAGCCCGGATGGAGCAGCCCTGGCGTCGGCGGCGTCGTCGTCAACAGGTCAGGAGACCTCCTCCTGCCCGAGGTCGATCATCTTCCGGCACCAGTCGCGGAGCATCTCGCGGCTGAACGGGCTCAGCACCAGCTGGCGACGGCCGTCACCGCGGTCCAGGGCCGCCAGCGCGAAGCGGCCGAGGTCCGTGTCGACCAGGACGAAGCCGTGGTCGGGGAACTCCGCGCACAGCCCGCCGAACGCGAGCATGTCCAGGACCGCCGTGCCCGAGCGAGGCCGGGCCAGGACGTCGCGCATCGCGCCGACGTCGTCGTCCTGGCCGTCGTGGACCAGGCCGTCGTCGTCCACCGTGACCCAAATCGCGCGGCGCGGGCTGCCGAACGGCGCCTCCGGCAGCTCCGCCACCAGCATCTCGGGGAGCTCCTCGAAGTCGGCCAGGTGGATCGCCGTGCGGCCGGGCAGCGAGCCCATCATGAAGGCCCGCTCGCCGTCGGCGTAGCACCGGATGTCCGCGGTCTCCGGTCCCTCGTCGAACACGCCGCACAGCGCCGCCCGGACGGAACCGCGCAGCATCAGCGACACGACCTCGAAGCCGACGTCGTTGAGCTCGCCGTCTTCGCCGAACGGCGTGCCGTCGATCCAGGCGGCCCACGCCACGTGCCGCTCGACCTCCTCGGCCAGGTCCGCCGGGTCGTCGGAGACCGGGCCGTGCACGAGGATGTCGTGGTCGCTGACGTCCGGGTTGTACAGCCGGTCCACGGGCTCGCGGTCCGGCATCGCCGCCAGCACCGGCCCGGCCGCCAGCTCCAGCAGCTCGCGCGCCGCCGTCCGCTCAGGCATGGCGTCGCACCTCGCCCTCCACGTCGCTCCGCTCGACCGGCGGCTTGACCGCGGGCCCGCCAGAGCCCTCGCCCGGACCGGAGCCGACCGGCGGCTCACCGGCGGCGGCCGCGCCCCGCCACTCCGGCACACCGCTGTTCTCCTCGACCGCGGCGAGGATCGCGTCGCGCACCGTGAGGTCTCTCCGGGCAGCCGGCTCAGGCATGGCTCTGCACCGCCTCGACGATCCACTGCTCGGCCGTGCTCCGCGAGGCCGGACCCCACGTGACCGTCCAGCGCCCGGTCCGGCCCACGGCCGCGCTGAACTGGTAGCGGCCGAGGTCGTTGTCGACCAGGCCGAACGCGCCGTGCGGGTACTCGGCCAGTATCGAGTCGCGCACCGCGAGGTCGACCAGCACCGTGCCCAGCCGCGGCCGCGCCGCGCACTCCCGGATCAGCTCGACGGCCTCCTCGCACCGCCGCGGGATCAGGCCGCCCTCGTCGGTCTCGATGCGCACCTGCCGGCCCGGGCCCGGCGGCCGGTCCGGCAGGCCGTCGAACACCCAGCCCGGCAGCTCGCTGAGGAACCCGGACCGCAGCCGCGCGCGGTTGCCCAGCTTGTGCAGCACCGTGGTGTAGTCCTCGTCGCCGAAGAACCGGACCTCCCACGGCTCGCGCCGGGCCGGGAAGACGCCGGTGACGACGCCGCGGATGAAGCCGCCGCGCAACGCCCGGTACAGCCCGACGGCCTCCGCCGTGACCTCGCCACCCGGCGCCAGGCCGATCGCGGCCATCCCGGCGACGAACCGGGTGTACTGCTCGACTTCGTCGGCCAGGGTCCGCGGCCGGTTCGCCCGGCGCGAGAACCGGGGCTCGGTGTCCGCGAGCACCGGCGGGATCTCGAACTCGGGGTCGTAGAACTCCATCACGGAGGGCCGCTCCGGGACCTCGGCCGAGAGCGGGGCGATGACCTCGTCGATGACGTCGAAGACCGCGACTGAGTTGTTCACCCCTGAATTGAACACCCTGGCACCGACAATTTCTCGCACATACGTTCGAACAGGCGAGATGAGTCGCCGAACGGTCGGTGCATGGTCCGAAACGCCGCGAAGGCCCCCTTGCCGGCCATAAGAGCCGGTAAGGAGGCCTTCACGGACTTCCTGGGAGCGCTACTTCGCCTTGGTGGCCGTGGTGCGCTTCGGGGCGGTCTTCGTCGCGGTGGACTTCGTGGCCGCAGCCTTGGCGGTCTTGCTCGTGCCCGCCTTGACCGTCTTCGCCGTCGTCGAAGCGGGTTTGCGCGCCGGCGCCTTCCGCTTCGGCGCCGGGCCCTTGGCCCGCTTCTCCGCCAGCAGCTCGGACGCGCGTTCGGTGGTGAGCTCCTCGATCTCGTCACCCTTGCGCAGCGTCGCGTTGTACTCGCCGTCGGTCACGTACGGGCCGAACCGGCCGTCCTTGACCACCATCGGCTTCTTCGACACCGGGTCCTCGCCGAGCTCCTTGAGCGGCGGCTTCGCCGTGGCCGACCGGCCGCGCTGCTTCGGCTCCGCGTAGATCTTCAGCGCCTCTTCGACGGTGATCGAGAACAGCTGGTCCTCGGTCGCGAGCGAACGCGAGTCCGTGCCCTTCTTCAGGTACGGCCCGTAGCGCCCGTTCTGCGCCGTGATCTCGTCACCGGACTCCGGGTCCTTGCCGACCACGCGCGGCAGCGAAAGCAGCTTCAGCGCGTCTTCGAGCGTCACCGACTCGATGTCCATCGACTTGAACAGCGAACCGGTGCGCGGCTTCGGCTGCTTCGCCTTCGCGGCCTTCTTCTGCGCGGCCGTCGCGGTCTCGGGCAGCGGCTCGGCCTCCGGCAGCACCTCGGTCACGTACGGCCCGAAGCGGCCTTCCTTCGCGACGATGTCGTGCCCGCTCACCGGGTCGGCGCCCAGCGTGCGACCCTCCTGCGGGGTCGCGAACAGCTTCTCCGCCAGCTCCAGGGACAGCTCGTCCGGCGGCAGGTCTTCGGGCAGGTTCGCGCGCTGCGAGTTCCCGTCGACCTCGCGCTCCAGGTACGGCCCGTAGCGGCCGACGCGGACGACGACCTTGTGGCCTTCGGAGTCGTTGAACAGCGGGATCGAGTTGATCTCCCGCGCGTCGATGTCCTCGACACTGCCCTCGACCAGCTTCTTCAGCCCGCCGAGGCGGCCGATCGAGCCGTCGACGCCCATGTCGCCGCCGAAGTAGAACTTCGACAGCCACTGCCCGCGCTGCTCGTCGCCGTTGGCGATGCGGTCGAGCTCGTCCTCCATGCCGGCGGTGAAGTCGTAGTCGACCAGCCGCTCGAAGTGCCGTTCCATCAGGCCGATCACGGCGAACGCGACCCATGACGGAACGAGCGCGGAGCCCTTCTTCCAGACGTAACCGCGGTCCTGGATGGTCTTGATGATCGACGCGTACGTCGACGGGCGGCCGATGCCCAGCTCTTCCAGCTTGCTGACCAGGCTCGGCTCGGAGTACCGGGCCGGCGGCGACGTCGTGTGCCCGTCCGGGCTCAGCTCGGTCGCGGTGAGGTCCTGGTCCTTCTCGAGCACCGGCAGGCGGCTCTGCTTGTCGTCGGCGTCGCCACCGGTCTCGGTGTCGACCGCTTCGACGTACGCCTTCAGGAAGCCCGCGAACGTGATCGTGCGGCCCGAAGCCGCGAAGGTGCACTCCTCGCCCGACGTCGCGTTGCCGACGATGCGCACCGACATCGTGGTGCCCTTGGCGTCGGTCATCTGCGAGGCGATCGTGCGCTGCCAGATCATCTCGTAGAGGCGGTACTCGTCGGTGTCCAGCTCGCTCGCGACCTGGCCCGGCGTGCGGAAGACCTCGCCCGACGGCCGGATCGCCTCGTGCGCTTCCTGCGCGTTCTTCACCTTGCGGGTGTACTGGCGCGGCGACGGCGAGACGTACTCCTTGCCGTACAGCTGCGTGGCCTGGCTGCGCGCCGCCGAGATCGCCGACTCCGACAGGGTCGTCGAGTCGGTACGCATGTAAGTGATGTAACCGTTCTCGTACAGCTTCTGCGCGATCCGCATGGTGCGCTCCGAGGTGAACCGCATCTTGCGGCCCGCCTCCTGCTGCAGCGTCGAGGTCATGAACGGCGCGTACGGCTTCCGCGTGTACGGCTTCTCTTCGACGCTCGAGACCTTGAAGTCACGCTGCTTCAGCGCGTCGGCCAGGCGCCGCGCGTCGGCCTCGGCCAGCACGCGGATCTCGTTGTTCGAGGCCTTGAGCTGCCCGTCCGAGCCGAAGTCGCGGCCGGTGGCCAGGCGCGCGCCGTCCACGGCGACCAGGCGAGCCGGGAAGTTCCGCGGTGACGCCTCTTCACCCGCGTCCATCGTCGCCGAGATGTCCCAGTAGGACGCCGAGGTGAAGCGCATCCGCTCACGTTCGCGCTCGACCACGATCCGGGTCGCCACCGACTGCACGCGGCCCGCCGAAAGCTTCGGCATGACCTTCTTCCACAGCACCGGCGAGACCTCGTAGCCGTAGAGGCGGTCGAGGATGCGGCGGGTCTCCTGGGCGTCGACGAGGTCGACGTCCAGCTCACGGGTCGAGTCGGCGGCCGCGAGGATCGCCTGCTCGGTGACCTCGTGGAAGACCATCCGGCGGACCGGGACCTTCGGCTTCAGCGTCTCGAGCAGGTGCCACGCGATGGCTTCGCCCTCGCGGTCGGGGTCCGTCGCGAGGTAGAGCTCGTCGACGTCCTTCAGCAGCCCCTTGAGCTCGGTGACCTTGGACTTCTTGTCCGGGGTGACCACGTAGAGGGCCTTGAAGTCGTTGTCGACGTCGACACCGAGCCGGGCCCACGACTCGCCCTTGTACTGGGCGGGGACGTCGGCGGCGCCGCGCGGCAGGTCGCGGATGTGCCCGACGGAGGACTCGACGACGTAACCGCCGCCGAGGTAGGGGGCGATCTTGCGGGCCTTGGTCGGTGACTCGACGATCACGAGCCGCCGGTGCCCGGCGCCGTTGTCCGCCCCGGCTCCGTTCTTCTTGGTCCCTGCTCCTGCCACGCTGTCCTGCTCTCCGCTCATCTCGTCCCGCCGCCGCGGGACTGCACCACGTCCGGACCCCTGACGGAGGGCCCGAGCCCGCGTCTCGGCCTGTCAGTGTGCACGCTCTCCCAGCCCGGACGGCGTGGAGGTGGCCCAACACGCCGCTGGGCCCGTGTCCACCGCATCGCCGCTGACCTCGGCGATGTTTCCTCTCTACACCGGGCACGTGATTTCGGCCACGTGCCGCGCAGCCTAGCGCGTGACCGTCCGGATACCCTCCGTTCGACGGTGGTGGGCGCGTGGAGGTGACCGCTTCACTGGATTCCCCGTCCAGCCGAAAGGAACCGCCATGACCCGACGCCTGCTCGGCGCCCTGCTCACCGCCGTGACCGCCACCGTATTACTGGGAGTCACTCCGGCGAACGCGGCGGCGGCGAACTTCGCCGGCACCGTGGCGCTGTCCAACTGCTCGGGCTCCGTGGTCAAGCCGGCCGCCACGCCGGACACCGCGCCCGCCCTCGTCATGTCCAACGGCCACTGCCTCGAAAGCGGCTTCCCCGGCCCCGGCCAGGTGATCACGAACCAGACCTCGACCCGGACGTTCACGCTGCTCACGGCCAGCGGGAGCAACAAGGCCACGCTCCGCGCGAAGAAGATCATCTACGGCACGATGACCGACACCGACGTGTCGCTCTACCAGCTCACCACCACCTACGCGCAGATCAAGTCCAACTACGGGATCTCCCCGCTCGAGCTGTCGAACGCGCACCCGACCGCCGGCTCCGCGATCGACGTCGTCTCCGGCTACTGGAAGCGCGTCTACTCCTGCAACATCGACGGGTTCGTCTACCGGCTCAAGGAGGGCAGCTGGACCTGGAAGGACTCGATCCGCTACACCTCCGCGTGCCAGACCATCGGCGGGACCTCGGGCTCTCCGATCATCTCCGGCGGCAAGGTCGTCGGCGTCAACAACACCGGCAACGAAGACGGCCAGCGCTGCACGGAGAACAACCCGTGCGAGGTCGACCAGGCCGGCAACGTCACCGTGCACCACCTGACGAACTACGGCGAAGAGACCTACGGCATCCCGGCCTGCCTCACCGCGGCCAACGAGATCGCCCTCACCCAGGCCGGCTGCACCCTGCCCCGGCCCTGACGCGGCGGCCGCACCCGGTCAGGCCGTGCTCGTCACGGCCTCCGGGTGCGGTTCCACCTCCGCCGGCACCGCCCCGGGCCACGCCGCTTCGGCGCCCGGCGGCGGCTCGCCGATCAGCTCCAGCAGCGCCTCCAACCGGCGTTTCCCGGTGACCTTCACGGCCGGGACCTCGGCTTTCGGGCCGGTCAGCTTGGCCAGGACGCCCAGCGGCGTCAGCGCGTCGACCAGCCGCTCGTGCATGCCGGGCGCCAGCGGGTCGACGGCCAGCAGGTAGCCCTGCGTGCCGGGCCGGCCGCCGGCCAGCGCCCACATCCGCAGCATCGCCCCGCTCAGCCGGAAGCCGTCCGGCACCGCCTTGCCCGAGTCGTCCTCCACCGGGCCGGCGCAGCCCGTGCGCAGCCATTTCACCGCCATCGGGAGCAGGTCCACCCGGAACGACGTCCGGACCTGCGGGTTGCCGCAGTCGGCCTTGGAAACCTGGGCGTCCGCGCCACGCTGCCGCAGCTCACGCGCGAGGATGTGCGCCCGCCACGGCTCCTCGACGACCACCGAAAGCCGCGCGGCGGTGCGCCCGAACCCGGTGATCTGACCGTGGCAGCACAAGAGCCCGGCCAGGTCGCCCAGGCCGGGCCCGCTGGCCTCCGCGGAGAAGAGCGAGATCGTCCGATCCACCGCGCCATACTAGAACACAAGTTCGATTCGTGGCGAGGGTCACGGGATCTTTCAGCGTGGCGGCCCGTCGAGCTGACGGCAGCCGGGGGCCCGCTGCTGCGCCGCCTCCAGGGCCGGGACGTCCTTGAGGCCCTTGAGGTAGTCGAGCGCGTCGATGCGGTCCAGCGTGGCCCTGGCCTCGCCGAGGGCCTCCTTGGTCGCCGCCGCGTCGCCGCGGACCGCGTCGATGCGCTGACGCGCGTTCTCGGCCTGCGTGCGGATCTCGGTGAACTGCCCGATGACGTCCTCGCGGCCGCCGTCGGCGGCGGGCACGGGCGGCGCGCCGAGCGCGGTCAGCCCGGCCAGGCTCCGGTCGAGCCCGCCGACCACCGACGAGAGCAGCTCGCTCGACGTCCGGGACGCCTGCTGCGGTGTGCTCGGATCGACCGTCGGGAGCGAAGCCAGGGTGCGGACCAGGCCGCCCACCGCGCCGCAGTAGGCGTCCGCCCATCTCGCCGCGGGATCGGCCTGCGGCACCACGGTCGTCACCGACAGACCCTGGTCCCGCGCCGGCGGCTGCGTGGCGGCTTGCTGCCCGCAGCCGGCGAGGCCGATCGTGATCGTCGTGGTCAGAGCGGCTAAGACGGTTGACCGCGGCCGCACCTGCACACCTCCTGCTCGACGACGTCCCGGAGAGCCCGACGGTACCGACTCGGTGCCGCTTCGCAACTCGCCGTCCCGGCGTGGGATGCCCCGGCACGCCACGGGCCCGGCACGCGACGCTGCGTGCCGGGCCCGTGAACGGGTACCGCGAGGATCAGGCCTTGATCTCCGTCGGGGTGTCCGTGAGGACCGTTCCCCGCCGCTTCGAGACCACGATCGCCGCCACGATCACGGCGACCGCGACCAGCGAGATGATGATGCGCACCGCGGTGTTCTGGTCCGGGCCGATCGAGAACTGCACGATGGCGGGCGCGATCAGCACGGAGACCAGGTTCATCACCTTGATCAGCGGGTTGATCGCCGGGCCGGCGGTGTCCTTGAACGGGTCACCCACGGTGTCACCGATGATGGTGGCCTCGTGCGCGGACGAGCCCTTGCCACCGTGGTTGCCGTCCTCCACGAGCTTCTTCGCGTTGTCCCACGCGCCACCGGAGTTGGCGAGGAAGATCGCCATCAGGGTGCCGCACGCGATCGCGCCGGCCAGGTAGCCGGCGAGCGCGCCGGTGCCCAGGCCGAAACCGACCGCGATCGGGGCGAAGACCGCCAGCAGACCCGGCGTCGTCAGCTCACGCAGCGAGTCGCGCGTGACGATGTCGACGACCCGGCCGTACTCGGGACGGGTGGTGCCCTCCATGATCCCGGGGATGTCGCGGAACTGGCGACGGACCTCGTAGACCACCGCGCCGGCGGCGCGGGAGACCGCGTTGACGGCGAGACCGGAGAACATGAACACCACAGCCGCGCCGACGATGACGCCGACGAGGGTGTTCGGGCTGACGATCGTGTTGACGAACGAGTTCGCCCCGGCGATGCCGTCGGCGACGCCGGTGCCCATGCCGGTCAGCGTCTTCGCGATCGCGTCCGAGTAGGAACCGAACAGCGCCGTCGCCGCGAGGACCGCCGTGGCGATCGCGATGCCCTTGGTGATCGCCTTGGTGGTGTTGCCGACCGCGTCCAGCTCGGTGAGGATCTGCGCGGCCTTCTCGTCGACGTCGCCCGACATCTCGGCGATGCCCTGCGCGTTGTCCGAAACCGGGCCGAAGGTGTCCATCGCGACGATGACGCCGACGGTGGTCAGCAGGCCGGTACCGGCGAGCGCCACGGCGAACAGCGCGACGCCGCCGCCCAGGAGGTACGCGCCGAACACGGCCGCGGCGATCACCAGTGCGGTGTACACAGCGGACTCGAAACCGACCGAGATGCCGGAGAGGATGACGGTCGCGCCACCGGTCTCCGACGTCTGCGCGACGTCCTTCACCGGCTTGTACTCGGTGCCGGTGTAGTAACCCGTCAGCTTCAGGATGACCGCGGCGAGCACGATGCCGATGATCACCGCGATGGTCGCGATGACCGCCGGGTTGCCCGAGTTTTCGAAGCCCGCACCGAAGTCCGAGAAGCTGCTCGGCAGGTACACGAACGCCGCGATCGCCGACAGCACCGCGGAAATGACCGCGGAGATGTAGAAGGAGCGGTTGATCGTGACGAGACCGGGCTCGCCGACGCGCGCCTTCGTGATGTAGACACCGATCACCGCGGTGATCACGCCGATGGCCGGCACGATCAGCGGGAAGATCAGGCCGTGCACGCCGAAGGCCGTGCTGCCCAGGATCAGGGCGGCGACGAGCATGACGGCGTAGGACTCGAAGAGGTCCGCCGCCATGCCGGCGCAGTCACCCACGTTGTCACCGACGTTGTCCGCGATGGTCGCGGCGTTGCGGGGGTCGTCCTCCGGGATGCCCTGCTCGACCTTGCCGACCAGGTCCGCGCCGACGTCGGCGGCCTTGGTGAAGATGCCGCCGCCGACACGCATGAACATGGCGATCAGCGCGGCGCCGAAACCGAAGCCTTCGAGGACCTTGGGCGCCTGGCCGGTGTACACCAGCACGACGACCGCGGCACCGAACAGGCCGAGGCCGACGGTGATCATGCCGACCACACCACCGGTGCGGAAGGCCACGCGCATAGCGGTCTCGCGGCCGCCTTCCTCACGCGACGCGGCGGCCACGCGCAGGTTCGCCTGCGTCGCCAGCCACATGCCGAGGTAACCGATCGCGAACGAGAAGCCGGCGCCGACCAGGAAGAAGAGCGAGCGGCCGATCTTCTCGTTCCAGTCGTCGGCGGGAAGTGCGAAGAGCAGGAGGAACACGATCGCGCCGAAAATGGCGAGAGTGTTCCGCTGCCGCTTGAGGTAAGCGGCCGCGCCTTCCTGCACCGCCTTGGCGATGTCCTGCATCTTGGCGGTGCCCTGGCCCGCGGCCAGCACCTCCTTGAGCAAGACGTAGCCGATGACGAGTGCGGCAAGCGCGACCACGGCGACTACACCGACGATCGTGTAGCCACCTCCGGAGAGCGTGATGTTGCCGCCCTCCGCGAGGAACTGCCGTGCCATTCGTCCTCCAGGAGACGTCGACATGCGCCAGCGTCGACGGCAGGCCGAGGTTCGACACGGCCGACGCTGGCTTGGACCCTGTACCGAGCGACACGCTAGCCGGGCAGCAACGCACGTCTCACATGACGCTCACCACAGAGAGTGTGGATTGCGGGAGTGTATTGGTACTGCAACCAGGCCCGACAAGCCGTCCCAGGGTCGGTACAATCCGTTACCTTGTGAGCCTCCTCACTTGATCGATCACTCTGCCGCCGATCCGTTGGCCCTGCTGGGATGCGCCGGAACTGTCGGACCCCTGTGCCAAGCTCGGCGAGTGGACGATTCACGTGGGCGGCGGCTGCTGGGGCGGGTGACCGCGGGCATCCCGGCGCGCGAAGACCCGATCACGCACGTCGCGGACCTGCCGGGCCGCGCGGCGCGCTTCTCGCCGTGGCCGTCGTGGGCGGATCCGGCGGTCGTGAACGCTCTGCGTGACTGCGGCGTCCCGTCGCCGTGGGCGCACCAGGCGGAGGCGGCGTCGCACGCGTACGAGGGTCGTCATGTCGTGATTTCGACCGGCACGGCGTCCGGCAAGTCGCTCGCTTACCAGCTGCCGGTGCTGTCCCGGCTGGCCGCGGGTGAGAAGACGACGGCGCTGTACCTGTCGCCGACCAAGGCGCTGGGCGCGGACCAGCTGCGGTCGGTGTCCTCTTTGGACGTGTCCGGCGTCCGGGCGGCGGCGTTCGACGGGGACACACCGATGGTCGAACGCGACTGGGTGCGCGCGCACGCGAACTGGGTCTTCACCAACCCGGACATGCTGCACCGCGGAATCCTCTCGGCGCACGGGCGGTGGGCGCCGTTCTTCCGGCGGCTCGGCTGCGTCGTCGTCGACGAGTGCCACAGCTATCGCGGAGTCTTCGGGTCGCACGTCGCCCTGTTGCTGCGCCGGCTTCGGCGGGTGGCGGAGCACTACGGCGCTTCGCCGGTGTTCGTACTGGCCTCCGCGACAACGGCTTCGCCGGCTTCTTTCGCTTCGCGGCTGACTGGAGTTCCGTGTGTCGCCGTCACCGATGACGCGTCGCCGCGCGGCGCGCGCACGGTGGCGTTGTGGGAGCCGCCGCTGCTGGAGGAGCTGACGGGTGAGAACGGCGCACCGGTCCGGCGGTCGGCCGGTGCGGAGGCGTCGCGGATCCTCGCCGACCTGGTCGTCGAGGGCGCGCGGTCGCTGGCCTTCATCCGCTCGCGCCGGGGCGCGGAGCTGGCCGCGCTGGGTGCGCGTCGCATACTGTCCGAAGTGGACCCCCGCTTAGCAGGAACCGTTGCGGCGTACAGATCTGGCTACCTACCGGAGGAGCGTCGGGCCCTCGAAGCGGCGTTGCTGTCGGGCCGGTTGCTGGGCGTCGCGACGACCAACGCGCTGGAGCTGGGCGTCGACATCGCGGGGCTGGACGCGGTGGTGCTGGCCGGCTACCCGGGCACGCTCGCGTCGTTCTGGCAGCAGGCCGGCCGCGCGGGTCGTTCGGGCGACTCGGCGCTGGTGGTGTTCGTCGCACGCGACGACCCGCTGGACACGTACCTGGTGCACCACCCGGCGGCGTTGCTCGAGAGGCCGGTGGAGTCGGCGGTGCTAGACCCGTCGAACCCGTACGTGCTGGCGCCGCAGCTCGCGTGCGCCGTCGCCGAGCTGCCGCTGACGGTCCCGGAACTGGAGATGTTCGGCGGCGCGGCCGCCCAGGCGGTGCTCACGGAACTGGCGGAGCAGAAACTGCTGCGCCGCCGATCGAGCGGCTGGTACTGGACATCCCGCGACCGCCCCCACGCCGACGTCGGCATCCGCGGAACGGGCGGCGAGCAGATAGCGGTGGTGGAGTCGGACTCCGGCCGAATGCTGGGCACGGTCGACCCGGGCTCGGCCTGCTTCGCCGTCCACCCCGGCGCGGTCTACCTGCACCAGGGTTCGTCGTACGTAGTGGACGAGCTGGACTTGGAGCAGGGCCTGGCACTGGTGCACGCGGAGAACCCGGACTGGACGACAACGCCGCGCGAGATCGTGGACATCTCGGTGCTGAGCACCCAGGAGAAGCAGGACTTCGGCGGAGTAAGCATCTGCCTGGGCGAGGTAGCGGTGACATCCCAGGTAGTGGGCTACCTGCGAAGACGCCCATCGGGCGAGGTGCTGGACTCGACACCGTTGGACCTGCCGGAGCAAAGCCTCCACACGCGGGCGGTCTGGTACACGATCTCGTCGCACCTGCTCGGCCCTAGCGAGCCTCCACGCGCGGCGGCCCTGGGTTCGGGCGACCGCGGCGCGGCCGAGCGGGACTCGGGCGGCGATGGCGTGGCCGACCAGAATTCGGGCTACCGCGTGGCGGACGATCAGGATCTGAGTGGTCGTGGCCCGATCGGGCGAGGTGCGGATGGCGAGAACTCCAGCGGACGGGATTCGGCCGAGCGGCACTCGGGCGACCGTGGCTCGATCACTCGGGATTCCGCTGGCCATAAGGCTGCCGTTCGAGATTCGGCCGACCGCGAGAACGTCGTCGTCGGCGGCGGGCCGGTGATGGTCGGCTCGGGTGAGGTCGTCCGCGGATTTGGGGCCGATGGCGAGGCGGGGACCGGGGGCCATCGGGTGGGGACCGAATCTGCGGGGACGGTGGGGACCGGGGAGGAAACCCTGGCGAACGGTCGGGGGCCCGTTCACGAGGGTGGCAGGACACCGGGGGGTGCCGGATTGGTTCCGGCACGGGTCCCCGGTGCCCTGCATGCCGCCGAGCACGCGGCGATCGGCCTGCTACCGCTTTTTGCTACGTGCGACCGATGGGACATCGGCGGGGTGAGTACCGCGTGGCACGAAGACACCGGGGAGGCAACGGTGTTCGTGCACGACGGCCATCCCGGGGGTGCGGGATTTGCCGAGCGCGGTTATGCCGCGATTGTCCCGTGGCTGGTCGCAACGCGGGAGGCGATCGTCTCCTGCGAGTGCCCGACGGGATGCCCGTCCTGCGTTCAGTCGCCGAAGTGCGGGAACGGCAACGAACCGCTGGACAAGGCGGGGGCGGTGGCAGTTCTCGGAACCGTGCTCGGGGCATTGCGTCAACACGGCGCCTAGAACGGCCACTCAGTGGTCCATGGAGTTGTGTCCTGCTCCGCCTCGGCCGGGCTGGGACCGGCCTGGGGCGGTGGTTCGGAGTGACTCAGGCCGCAGTGGTCTGAACCAGCAGGGCGGCGTCGGCGCCGGCCAGTGCACGGACGAGCACGTCGTGCACCTCGGTGGCGTCCGGCAGCTGCCAGCCGCAGACCTCGGGCTTGACGCGCCAGTGCACGACACCGTGCTGGAACGGCGAGGGAGGCAGCGGGATCCAGCTGTCCTTGCCGTGCCACTGGATCGTGGCGCGGGAGGCGAGCTCCGCCGGGATGCTGTCGGCGGCGGTGGTGAGGAAGAGCCAGCGGCCGTTCGGCAGCGCGATGATGGGCGCCGGGTGGCCGAGGGCGCGGAGCAGGCGGCAGGCGCGCTTGCCGAGTTCGTCGTCGACCTCGATGGCGTCGAGCACGGTGCCGGTCGCGACGAGCAGGCTGTGAGTGCGGTCGGAGAACCAGGTGGCGACCTCGTGAGCGTGGGTGCCGATCTGCTCGCGCCAGTTGTCACTGGCCGGAACGGGACGGCGCCAGGTGAGGTCGTCGCCCTCGGTGAGCGGCGCGGGGTTGACGCCCGGCAGCACCGGCCAGCCACGCCAGGCGAGACCGATCGCCTCCGCCCGCATTTCGATGCGGAAGGCGCCGCGCCAGCTGTCCGGCCAATTCGCGTCCAACATGTCTTTCCTGCCTGTGAGGTCTGGTTCGTCGCGACCCCCCGAGACCCTGCCGTGGTGTCGCACGTCTCACTTAACGGCAAGTTGCACATTGCCCGGAACCCCCACGCGACAACCGGTGGTTACGGGGCGATGAGCGCCCAGTAGTCCCTACGCCGGACCGAACGGACTGACGGGCCTCCGACGGTGAACGGCAGGCAAACAAAGACCGTTCGTCGCGGTGAACCCCAGGATTGACACCCGCCGGAGGCCTCACAGAGCCCACACAGGCCACCCATCAGCCCAGGTGAGAGAGGGTTTTGACCGCTCACCGTGCACTGATGACCGCTGCGCGTGACCAACCACCGCTCATCGCGCGGCCCACCCGCCGCGCCGGTCACCCCCGCATACCGACCGGTCGGCGTCCGCCGGTCGACCACACCGGCGAGTCAGCCCGATGGAAGGCGAGCGGCGATTCCAGGCGGCACATTGCCGGTGCGGCGGGTCCCCGCTGGTTGGCGCGTTGGTGAACGGCCAGTCACTTGGCGCCCTTCGGTCGCCGCAGCTGTTCACCGCATGTGACAGGGGTCGAGTCTCTTGCTCGGCGAGCGCGGGCGGTGGCCAGCGGTCTGCACGGACAGCAGTTGGGCTTGGCCAGGCTCGCCGCCGAGCATGTGCTCGGTTCACCGCTTGCGGGGTCGGCTCACGCGCACGCACGGCTTAACCGGCTTCGCTGGTGACCCTGCTCGATGCCGCTCACGGACGCTGGTCTGCGGCGCAGATGGTCACGACGGTTGGACAGTGGGCCGGTTCGGTGCAGCTAGGTCCTCGTGGGTTGGTTTGGCCGGGGGTGGTCGGCGGGGCGGGGCACTGTGGTCGGCCAGCGAGGCTGGTCGGCCTCGGCACTTGGTTGCCAACGTGGGTGGCCGGTGTGGGCCGGGTCAGGGTGGTTCGTTGACGGGGCCTGCTCGGGCGTGTGCTGATGGGGCGGGTAGTCCGGCGAACTTTGAGCTTGGGGCTTCTACCTCGATTAGGGCGTCCAGTCTTTGCCAGCGGCAGGTCAGCAGTGTGACTCCCATGCGTTCGGTCACCCAGCGGGCGCGGCCGCAGGCTTTGTCCGGGCCCTCTGATGCGTGTGATGCCGCTGCTAGGGCTCCCAGGTCGGCTGCCGATTCGACTTGGTGCCGGGCGATGGTCGCCGTGCTCAGCCAGAGGCCGAGCACTGCTATTCCCGTTAGCGCCGCGACTGCCACTGCTGTCCAGATTGTCGCCGCTCCGCTGTCCGCCTTCGTGGTGGAGGCGGCTTGGCGGCTACGCATCCGCGCGGTTGCCGCTGTGCGGCATCGCGTCTTGGTGTTAGGGCGGCCAGCGGTGCGCGGACTGTGCCGTGTTCCGGCCCTCTGGTTGTCAGCGTGAGGCATTGGGGGCCTCTGCGCCTGGCTCGGCCAGGGCGTACGCCGTCGCCTTCAAGGTGATCATCGGCAGGAGGGTGTCGGCTGGGTGGGCTGCCACTCTGACCGTGATTTCTTCGCCCATGTGCTGGACGTCGAGGGTTGCTCCCGGTGGTGCGATCTGGTGGACCGCCGCCTCGGCCTGGGTGGGTTGGCCTCTGGCTAGGAGGCGCGCTGCCTCGCGGGCCGCGTCTGTGCAGTGGAGCTGGGCTGTCACCATCGTCGTTGCCGCCAACAGCAACAGCCCCAGCACTGTGAGGCCGGCCAGCCCGAGGGCTGCTTCGACCGTGACCGAGCCGTCGTCGCGGCGGGTCATGACGGGACCGACAAGGCCTTCATGACCAGGCTCGTCAGCCACGAGACGACCGAGTCCCCCGTGAGCAGGGTGTAGAGGACGGCCGCGAAAGCCGCTACCGCGACCGTGACGATGGCGTACTCGACCGTTGTGGAGCCGTCGTCGTTGGTGGGACGTCGGTGGGGCGTGTTCATGGGGATTCCCTTCGATAAAGAGGTCAGAAGAGGGGGCCGAGACGGGCGGCCAGGCCCAGGACGACCGGCAGGACGCCCAGGCAGAAGAAGGCGGGCAGGAAGAGCAGACCCACCGGCAGGGCCAGCGCCACTCCGGCCCGTTCGGCGCGTTCCTCGGCCTCGGTGGCCAGCTCCTCGCGGAACCGCTCGGCGAGGTCAGCGGCGGCCGTGGCGAACGCCGCGCCCGAGCGGGAGGTGCGGATCGCCGCGACCGCCAGTTCGTCGAGGCCTGGGAGCGCCTGCACCGGCGCCCAGGCCTCGCCGGGCTCCGAGCCGAGGGCGAGCAGGGCCGCGGCTGATCGCAACGCCGTGGCTGCCTCGGTGGGTGCGGCGCCGGAGACCGCGTCGAGCGCCGTCGGGACCGGGAGGCCCGCTCGCAGGCAGGCCGCCAGGAGGTCGAGCGTGCCCGCGAGCCGCAGTCTAGTGGCGATGTCGGCCGTGGGTGCGCGTGGTCGCCGGGAACGGCCGATCGCCCACCAGCCGGCGGCGGTCACGAGCGCGCCCACGACGATCCCGGCCAGGCCGCCGACGAGTACCGCCAGCGAGACGCCGCCCAAGGTCGTCGCGATGTGCGGGACTGCGCCCGGCCACTTGCGAACGGGCTCGGGTCTTCGGGCGGCCCTCAGCCAAGCGAATCGCCGGGCCGCCGTGGCGTCGGTCGGCCAGGTGACGACCGCGCCGGCCAACAGTAGGAGTGCCGCCGCGTTCATCGGAGCCGCACTCGGCCGGTCAGGGCGCGGCACCAGGCCGTTCCTGCCCAGAGGAGGACGCTGCCCAGGACCAGGAGGAGCTGCCCGGGCGTGCTTTCGATCAACACCGACAGCGGTGACGCGCCCATCGCCTGCCCGAGGAGCACGCACAGCACCGGGAGACCGGTGAGCACCGCCGCGCTCGAGCGTGGGCCGGCCAGTTTCGCGCGCATCCGGCGGGCGTACGCCAGCGCGGCTTCGGCATCGCGGCGGGCCGCGTCCAGGACGTCGGCCATCGGCAGGCCGTAGCGCCTGCCCAACGTCCACGCCGTGGCCAGTTCCGGGATGGCCGGTGCCCGCAGCTCACCGTCCAGGCGGGCCGCGGCCGCCAGGGCACGCAAGTCCGCCGAGACCGCGGGGACGACTTCGGCGGCGGCCTCCGCCGCGGTCACCGGGTGGGCGCCGGCGCGCAGCTCGGCGACCATCGTCCGCAACGCGGTCGCCGTGTGCGCGGCCATCGCGAGGTCCCGGTTCGCGCGGCGGTGGGCCTGCCATTCCTGACGCCACGCCAGCGTCAGCACTCCGACGGCGACAGCGCCGCCGACTCCGGCGAGCAGACCCGCCAGCGCGGCGGGGAGCAGCCAGCGGACGACCGGCCACAGCTCGGGCAGCCGACTGCGGGACTTCGGCGCCGGATGTTCCACCACGACCTGCAGCCGGTCCGGCGCCGCGGGCCAGCACGCCAGGGCCGCGCCGACGCACAGCGGGAGCCACGCGGTGATCATCGGTCTCTCCTTCGACGGTGCGGGAAACGTTGTCCGGTAAGCGAAGTCAGCACGTGAGGGATCCCGTCGTCACGAAGAGGTGGCGGTCGACCGTCCAGCGGCCCGCGCGCCACACCGGCACCACCCGCGCGCGGCCGTGCTCGCCGCGGAGCACGCCGACTTCGGCGAGACGGCGTCGGCCGCCCGGCTCGCGTCGCATGTGGAGGACGACGCGGACCGCCGCGACGAGCTGGCTGTGCACGGCGTCACGGCCCAGCCCACCGAGTGCGGCCAGCGCCTCGATGCGTGCGGGCACCTCGGCCGGGGAGTTGGCGTGGAGCGTGCAGGCGCCGCCGTCGTGGCCGGTGTTCAGGGCGGTGAGCAGGGCGCCGACCTCGGCGCCGCGGACCTCGCCGACGACCAGCCGGTCGGGGCGCATGCGCAAGGCCTGGCGCACCAGTTCGGGCAGGCCGACCGCGCCCGCACCCTCCACATTGGCCGGCCGGGCGACGAGGCCGACGAACTGCGGGTGCGCGGGCTGCAGCTCGCCGGCGTCCTCGACGCAGACGATCCGCTCGCGCGGGTCGACCGCGCCGAGCAACGCGGCCAGCAGGGTGGTCTTGCCCGCGCCGGTGCCGCCGGTGACGAGGAACGCCATTCGCCGCGTCACGACGTGCTGCAGCAGTTTCGCGCCGCTCGCGTCGAACGCGCCGAGCTCTTCCAGGGCGGCGAGGTCGTGCGTGGCCGGGCGGAGGACGCGCAGGGACAGGCAGGTGCCGTTGGCCGCGACCGGCGGGAGGACGGCGTGCACGCGGATGCGCCCGTGCGGGCCGGATCCGGGGAGCCAGCCGTCCACATAGGGCTGTGCGTCGTCGAGGCGACGGCCGGCCGCCAGCGCGAGGCGCTGGGCCAGGCGGCGGACGGATTCCTCGCCTTCGAAGCGGATTCCGGTGCGGGTGAGGCCGTGCGGGCCGTCCGTCCAGACCTCGTCCGGGCCGGTGACGAGGACGTCGGTGGTCGCCGGGTCGTCGAGGAGCGGGGCCAGCGGGCCGGCGCCGACGAACTCGTCGCGGGCCTGGCGGACGGCGTCGAGCACGGCGTCGTGGCCGAGGGCGCCGCCCGCCTCGGCACGGACCGCGGTCGCGACGGCGACCGGGTCGGCCTGGCGGCGGTCGCCGGCGAGGCGGTTGCGGACGCGGTCCACGAAGTCGGTCGTCACGGGTTCACCGCCTTGGGCTGGGAGGGTGGCCGGGACGGGGAGCTGCGGGGCGGGAACAGCTCCAGGAACTGCTTCACGCTCGCCGTGTTGCGGCCGGCCAGGGTCAGGATCGTCGGGAGCAGGAGGTCACCCACTCGGGTCGGGGATGTCGGCAGACCTGAAGTCATCGGGTCGCCGCCCGGGCTTCGCGGCGGGCTACGGACAGGACGTCCGCCGCCGCTGTGGACAGGGGCCCGGTCTGCTTGGCCGGGAATTCGCCGCGCTCCACGGCCGCGGGCAGGCCTCGCTCCAGGGGCATCGAAGCCAGCAGAGGCGGCCCGAGGAGGCCGGCCGTCTGGGCGGGTGAGACTCCGGAGCGGGACCGTCCACACGCGACCACCCCCAGGCGGGCCGTCAGCTCCGACAGCCCGCGCAGCACCTGCTTCGCCGCCATGCACGCGCGGAACTCGACCGGGACCACGAGCACCACCAGGTCGGCCACCGTGACCGCTTCCAAGGCCGCGTCACCCAAGGTGCGCGGGAGGTCGCAGACCACCGTGCGGCCCGCGCGGCGGCCCGCGGCGAGGACCGCCGACAGCGACTCCACCCCCGGGCCTTCACCGTCCCGGCCGCACGCCAGCACCGGCAGGCTGCCGCCTCGGTGACGGCGCTGGGGCAGCGCGGCGGCCAGCGCTGGTACCGACACCCGGCCGCTCAGCCGGACCTCGGACCAGCGCGGGCCGGGCGTCTTCTCCAAGCCGAGCAACAGATCCAGACCGCCGCCCAGCGGATCGCAGTCCACGAGCAGCGCGCCGCCGGGGTCGCGGTCGGCCGCCAGCGCGAGGGTCGCGGCGAAGACGGACGCGCCCGCGCCCCCGCGGCCGCCGACCACGCCGAGCACCAGCCCGGCCTGCTCGGCCGGCGTCTCGACGACGTCCGCGAACGCTCCCGCGAGCTCGGTCTCCTCCTCCGGCAACGAGATCACGCGCTCGACGCCGACGCGGAACGCGTGCTCCCACGTCCTCGGCTCCGGGGTGCCCTTGCAGACCAGGAGGATCCCGCCACGCCGGGGCAGCGAGGGTGGCCGCAACGCCGTTTCCTCGTCGAGGACCACCAGCGGCGCCCGGGCCCACTGCCCGCCGGCCGCGGTCAGGTCCGGGGCACGGTCGAGCTCACAGCCCGCCACCGCGGCCACGCGCAGAATCTCGTCGAGCACGGTTTCGTCCGTGGCGACCACGAGCGGTCGTTCCCCCGCCATGTGTTCCTCCCCCGTCGTCGGTGCGGGCCTCGGATGGCCCGGGTTCCACCGTCGCGGCGGGGGGCCTGGAGGCACAACGGGTCGGGGGCCGGGCTGTGGACAACCGGGGTGT
This sequence comes from Amycolatopsis sp. NBC_01286, assembly GCF_035982555.1. Lineage (NCBI taxonomy): Bacteria > Bacillati > Actinomycetota > Actinomycetes > Pseudonocardiales > Pseudonocardiaceae > Amycolatopsis > Amycolatopsis sp. NBC_01286. Next base: position 2,904,866 of record NZ_CP108428.1, on the reverse strand, counting down.
TGTGGACAACTGCCGCTTGGGGAACGGCTCGCGCGCCGGTTCTGTCGGTGGGGCGTGGCAGGATCGCGGCGGCACCCGCGTCGCAATAGGCCCGACGGGAAAAGATTTCCGGAAAGGCGAATGGCGCGACAGAATCGTCCGGCGATTCGGAACCCGGGCTCGCGAAAGGCGAGCGTGAGGTTAAGAAGGCGGCCCCCGCCAGGGGGGAGGGACGGGGGCCGCCAAGGGTTCAGCCCCGGGGGGTCGGACTGAACCGGCCCGGTTGGACACCGGGCTCCCTCACTGTAACTCCGCCGGACGCCCGGGAGCCCAGCGGACGAGGCACACAGTTCGGTAACGGCATCACGCGTCGAAAGTCCCTTCCTGTCATGGATTTTCCGGCGACACGACGCGCTTGTGGTGGATCAACGGGACGCGTCGCGATCAAGCTCTTATCCTGGACACGTGGCCGAACCGATCAGCGCGCCGACGCGCATCCGGAAGCCGGGCCCGGAGCACGCGGTGGCCGCGTTCTTCGACCTGGACAAGACGATCATCGCTTCCTCGAGCGCACTGGCGTTCAGCAAACCATTGCTGAAGGAGGGACTGATCAACCGTCGCGCCGCGTTGCGCAGCGCCTACGCGCAGCTGGTGTTCTCGCTCGCCGGCGCGGACGAGAACAAGACCGAGCGGATGCGCGCGGAGGTCTCCGCGCTGTGCACCGGCTGGGACGTCGCGCAGGTTTCGGCGATCGTGCGGGAAACCCTGCACGACGTCGTCGACCCGCTCGTGTACGCGGAGGCGACGGAGCTGATCGCACAGCACCGCGAAGACGGCCACGACGTCATCGTGCTCTCGGCGACCGGTGAAGAGGTCGTCGCACCCGTCGCGGAGATGCTCGGAGCGACCCGGAGCGTGGCGACGCGGATGCAGATCGTCGACGGCCGCTACTCCGGCGAGGTCGACTTCTACTGCTACGGCGCCAACAAAGCCGTCGCCGCGAAGCAGCTCGCCGCGACCCACGGCTACGACCTCGCCGAGTGTTTCGCCTACACCGATTCGAGCACCGACATCCCGCTGCTCGAGGTCGTCGGGCACCCGCACGCGGTCAACCCGGACAAGCTGCTGCGGCGGGAGGCGCTCGACCGCGGCTGGCCGATCCTGGCGTTCGACCGGCCCATGTCGCTGCGCAGCCGGATCCCGACCCGGTCGGCCGGCATGGTGGCCCTCGGCGTCGGGGCGATGGCCGCCGGGGCGACCTGGTACGGCCTCAGCCGGCGCCGCCGGACCCGGTAGCGGCGGCCGGGCCACCCATACGGCCGTACAGCGTCCGCTTTGCTTGGCCCAGCCCCGAATTGTCCGTCGCTGAGGGTGCCCGTGTCACCCGATCCAGCCTCTGTACCGGTGCACCCATCCGCGCACTTGAAGTGACCGGGCTCACGGCGTAGAAAGAAGGTGCGGACGTTCGGTCGGCCAGGGAACAGGTAGAAGAGAAGCCTGTTCCACCCCGGCGAATCTCCGTGCGCGGACTCCGGGAACCCACGCGCAGCGCGCCGCGGGAGGCTCGTCGTCTAGGGACTGCGTAGTGGGACGCCACACGCCGAGTCCATGTAGGTACGACCAGAGTTGCACGCTTGGTCGCCCGAGATGTTCGCGCTTTGCAGGCGGCGCCCGTAGGCCTTTGGCCACGGGCGCCGCCTCGTCATATGGCTAGCCCGAGCGCGCGGTATCGGCCACTCGGAGGAGCCGTCGACGAGCGCCCCCGGCGCGCAGGAGCCGAGCCGCCTGCGGTGGAACGAAGCCGTGCGAGGCGAGGCTGGGCCGTTCGGGTCACCCCTCCCACCAGTCCGTTCGGGTGAGCCGCATCTTGCGAACGGCGAATTTCCTACCGATCCGGGTACGAACTCGACCGTTGCTGCGGTCGGTCGATGGACATCGAAGGATTCGGTGAGTAGCTTCCCGATATTGGCGCCTCTGAGTGGACTTCTCACGTCACACCGGGCGCCCGCAACTTTCTGGGAGGCTGGTCGTGACGACCCGAAATCGGAGGTTCCATGCGTTCGCGCTGCCCGTCGCGGGGCTGCTCGCCCTCACCGGTGTGGGTGTCGCGACCGCGGCCAGCGCACCGGCGGTGAGCGCGGACGCGCAGGCCGACGCCGCGGCGACGCAGGCGCTTCGGGGGCTGACGCTCGAGCAGAAGGTCGGCCAGCTGTTCGTCACCTGGGTGAACGGCAAGTCCGCGGACGAGGTCAACCCGAAGAACCAGACCGACTTCGGCGTCGACACTCCAGCGCAGGTGGTCCAGAAGTACCACCTGGGCGGCGTCATCTACTTCAACAACGACAGCCGCGACAACTTCGACGACCCCGTCCAGGTCGCGAAGCTGTCCAACGGCCTCCAGAAGGCCGCCGTCTCGAGCGGGGCGCACATCCCGCTGCAGGTCGGCGCCGACCAGGAGGGTGGCACGGTCACCCGGATGGGCGCGCCCGCCACGGAGTTCCCGAACTCGATGGCCGTATCGGCCGGGCGTGACACCGGCCGGGCGACGAAGGCCGCGACGGTCCTCGGGCACGAGCTGCGCGCGGTCGGCATCAACCAGGACTTCGCGCCCGATTCGGACGTCAACTCGAACCCGGCGAACCCGGTCATCGGCGTCCGCTCCTTCGCCGGGCAGCCCGGCCTCGCGAGCCAGTTCGTCACGGCCGAGGTGAAGGGCTACCAGAACTCGGACTTCCCGACGAAGACCGTCTCCGCGACGGCCAAGCACTTCCCCGGCCACGGTGACGCGGCCACCGACAGCCACACCGGCCTGCCCCGGATCGACCGCACCGAGCAGCAGTGGCGCGCCATCGACGTGCCGCCGTTCAAGGCCGCGATCGCGGCGGGCATCGACTCGATCATGAGCGCGCACATCCAGTTCCCGAGCCTCGACCCGTCGCTCGAGCCGGCGACGCTGTCGCAGCCGATCATCACCGGCAAACTGCGCAAGGAACTCGGTTACAACGGCGTGGTCATCACCGACTCACTGGAAATGCAGGGTGTGCGGGAAATGCACAGCGACGCCGAGATCCCGGTGCTCGCGCTGAAGGCGGGCATCGACCAGCTGCTCATGCCGGTGCACCTGGACGTCGCGATCAACGCGGTGCTCAACGCCGTGAAGACCGGCGACCTGTCGATGCAGCGGATCGACCAGAGCGTGCTGCGCGTGCTGAAGCTGAAGTTCAAGCGCGGCATCCTGTTCTCGCCGTTCGTCGACGCGAACCGGGTGATGAAGACCGTCGGCACTCCGGCCAACCTCAAGACCGCGCAGGACATCGCCGACCGCGGCATCACGGCCATCGCCAACGACGCCGGCGTCCTGCCGCTCAAGCAGAAGCCCGCGACGGCGCTCGTGACCGGCTGGGGCGTCTCCACGACGGCGACGCTCGCCCAGAAGCTCACCGCGCACGGCACGGCGGCGACGGCGTACCAGACCGGGCAGGCCCCGACCGACGCCCAGATCGCGCAGGCCGCGGCGAACGCCAAGAACGTCGACCTCGTGGTCGTGCTGACCAACAACATCGGCGGCTTCCCGCTGCAGACCAAGCTGCTCCAGGCCCTGCAGGCCACCGGCAAGCCGGTCGTCGCGGTCGCCGCGCAGATCCCGTACGACGCGGGTTACGCGAACGCCGTGCCGACCTGGCTGGCGACCTACGGCTACATCAACCCGACGCTGGAGGCGCTGACCAAGGTCATCCTCGGCGAGACGAAGCCGGTCGGGAAGCTGCCGGTCGACATCCCGGCGGGCGCCGACCTGCAGACCGTGAAGTACCCGTTCGGCCACGGGCTCACCTGGTGAACCTGAACCGGCGCCACTTCCTCGGCGCGAGCGCGGGCGCCCTCGCGGTCCCGGTCCTGGCCGGTGGTTCGGCCCGGGCGCAGCCGGAACAACCCGGGCAGACGCAGACCCACGGAAGGGTGCTGACCGGCGCGGAGCAGCTGGCCGGCCAGGGCTGGCAGGCCTTCAAGGGCCGCAAGCTCGGCGTGCTGTCGAACCCGACCGGGGTCCTGCTGAACGGGGACCACATCGTCGACTCGATGGTCGCGGCCGGCGTCAAGCCGGTCGCGGCCTTCGGGCCCGAGCACGGCTTCCGCGGCAGCGCGCAGGCCGGCGGCTCCGAAGGCGACTACACGGACCCGCGCACCGGCGTGCCCGTGTACGACGCGTACGGCGCCGACGCGACGAAGCTCGCTTCGCTGTTCACCAAGGCGGGCATCGCCACGCTCGTGTTCGACATCGCGGACGTCGGCGCGCGCTTCTACACCTACATCTGGTCGCTCTACACGGCGATGGTGGCCGCGGCCCGGACCGACGTCGCCGTCGTCGTGCTCGACCGCCCGAACCCCATCGGCGGACGGCTCGCCGGGCCGGTGCTCGACCCGAAGTTCGCCTCCGGGATCGGGAAGAAGCCGATCGCCCAGCAGCACGGCATGACTGTCGGCGAGCTCGCGCACTTCTTCGCCGAAGAGTTCCTGCCGGGCGAAGGCGTGAAGCTCGCGAAGCTGGACGTCGTCCAGGTACGCGGCTGGCAGCGTGACGTCCAGTTCGCGCAGACCGGGCTGAGCTGGGTGCTGCCGAGCCCGAACGTGCCGACGCCGGACACGGCGCTCGTCTACCCCGGCACCGGCATGTTCGAAGGCACGGTGTTCTCCGAAGGCCGCGGGACGACGCGGCCGTTCGAGATCATCGGCGCGCCCGGGCTCGACTGGCGCTGGCGGGAGAAGCTCGAGGAGCTCCACCTGCCCGGCGCGAAGTTCCGGGAGATCTACTTCGTGCCGACGTTCAACAAGTTCGTCAACGAGACCTGCGGCGGTGTCCAGGTGAGCGTCAGCGATCCGCGGGCCTTCGACGCGATCCGGACCGCGGTCGCCATGCTCGTCACGGCGAAGGCGCTGCACCCGGACAAGTTCGCCTGGCGCCCCGACAACTACATCGACAAGCTCTCCGGGTCCGACCGGCTCCGGACCATGATCGACGCCGGTGCGGGCGTCGACGAGGTCACCGGGGCCTGGCGGGCCGAGCTCGCCGCGTTCGACCACACCCGCCGTCGCCACCTGCTCTACCGCTGAGAGGAAGAGTCGTGCGTGCTAGGAAGGTCCTCGCCGCGGCCACCGGAGTGCTGGTCGCGCTGACCACGTTGACCTCGGGAGCCAGTGCCATCACCACCCCCGCCGGGCGCCATGACGATGCCGGCCGGTTCGACCGGCCGCAACAGGGCTTCGCGCCTTCGTGGACGACCCTGCGCGACGGGCCCCCGAAGGACGTCAACCTCGACCCGGCGCCGATCAAGTCCGCCGAGGACTTCCTGGCGAGCTGGACGAAGCCGGACGCCACCGGGCACCCGCACTTCTCCGGCGCGGTCGGGCTGCTGGGGCACGACGGCGTGGTCGTCGACCGGTACGCGGTCGGCGGCGCAGTGCGGTACGCCGACGCCGCGGGCACCGAACTGCCCGCCGACCAGCAGGTCCCGATGCGGAACGACACCATTTTCGACATGGCGTCGATCTCGAAGCTGTTCACCTCGATCGCCGTGCTGCAGCTCATCGAACGCGGGCAGCTGACCGTCGACACCCCGGTGTCCCGCTTCTTCCCGGAGTTCGCGACCGGCGACAAGGCCGCCATCACGATCAAGATGCTGCTCACGCACGTCTCCGGGTTCGACGCCGACCCGATCCCCTCGCTGTGGGCCGGCTACCCGGACATCCCGTCGCGCCGGCAGGCCGTGCTCGACAGCCCGCTGAAGAACAAGCCGGGCACGACGTACCTCTACTCCGACATCAACCTGCTCACCCTCGGCTTCATCGTCGAAAAGCTGACCGGGCAGCCGCTGGACAAGGTGGTGCACGACCGGATCACCGGGCCGCTGGACATGGCCGACACGGGGTACAACCCGCCCGCGTCGAAGCTGAGCCGGATCGCCGCGACGGAGTTCGAGGCGAACCCGCCCCGCGGGATGGTGCGCGGCAGCGTGCACGACGAGAACGCGTGGTCGCTCGGCGGCGTCGCCGGGCACGCCGGGGTGTTCAGCACGGCAGGTGACATGGCCGTACTGGCCCAGACGATCCTCAACGGCGGCAGCTACCGCGGGCACCGGGTCCTGCGCCCGGACACCGTGCGTCTGATGCTCACCAACTACAACCAGCAGTTCCCGGACGACTCGCACGGCCTCGGCTTCGAGCTCGACCAGCCCTGGTACATGGGTGCGCTGGCTTCGCCGGTCACCGCCGGGCACACCGGTTTCACCGGAACGACGCTGGTCATCGACCCGGAGTCGCGCTCGTTCGCGATCTTGCTGACGAACCGGGTGCACCCGAGCCGCAACTGGGGCTCGATCAACACCGCCCGCCAGGTGTGGGCGACGTCGCTCGCGCGCGCGATGGCCGTCAAGCCGGCCGCCGGGAAGGACGCCTGGACGAGCACGCTGGGTAACAACGCCGTCGCCACGCTGAGTACCCGCCCCATTACTACGCAAAGTGATCAAGCTCGCGTGTCCTTCTACGCCTTCGTGGACACCGAGGGAAGCACCGATCCACTTCAGCTGCAGACCAGCACCGACGGGGTGAACTGGCAACCGATCGCGCTATCGGTATCCGGGCCGGGTGCACCGTCCGGAGACGTGACGTCGCTCTCCGGACACGGGCACCGTGCCTGGTGGAAGGTGACGGCCAAGCTGCCCCAGGCCGCCGGGATCAGCCTCAGGTGGCGTTACGGCACCGATCCGAACTACACGGGCCGCGGAGTTTCGGTCGACGGTGTGAAAGTCACCGAACGCGGCCGAGCACTCCTCGACGGTGAGCGAGAATCGTCTGCTTTCACCGCTGAAGGTTTCCAGTTGAGCGCACGGTGACCGTTCGGTCGCCCAACGCCGACATCCGTGTACCGCTGAGCGGTACCAAGCCGTTTGCGTCGCGACACTAAGTTGCCAAGTCGTTAGCTTGACCTCGTTAACAAGGTCGACCCTGTTGGCGACTTTCTGGTCAACGATTAATCGCAAATCGAGATCCGCAGACACGGACGGGTTGCGATCGTACCGAAGGGTGTGGGTAACCTTGTCGCAAATGCCAACGGTTAGTAACTTTCCGACGGTGACTGATACCGAATCCGTAGTCGGAACGGCACCGTCCGAAGCCGTACCGGTCCAGACGGCCGTGCGGGACGCCGACGCCAGCCCGCTGGTGCGGATCCGGTCGCTGCTCCCCGGACTGGCCCGCGCCGAGCAGCGCGTGGCCAAGGTGGTGCTGGAGGATCCCGCGCACGTCGCGAGACGCAGCATCACCGAGGTGGCCCTGGCCGCCAACACGAGCGAGACGACGGTGACGCGGTTCTGCAAGGCCGTCGGCGTCGGCGGCTACCCGCAGCTGCGCATCGCGCTGGCCGCGGACACCGCCCGCACCGAGGCGCGCAGCTCGCGCAACCTCGGCGGCGAGATCGGCCCGGACGACGACCTGGCCGCCGTGATCAGCAAGGTCAGCTTCGCCGACGCGCGCGCGGTCGAAGAGACGGCCGAGCAGCTCGACGTCGCCACGATGCAGCGCGTCATCGAGGTCGTCGCCAACGCCGGCCGCTCCGACGTCTACGGCGTGGGCGCCAGCGCGTTCGTCGCCGCGGACCTGCAGCAGAAGCTGCACCGCATCGGCCGCGTGTGCTTCGCGTGGTCGGACACGCACATCATGCTCACCTCGGCCGCGGTGCTGAGCCCCGGTGACGTCGCGATCGGCGTCTCGCACACCGGCGCGACCACCGACACCGTCGAGGCGCTGCGGGTGGCCCGGGAGCACGGCGCGATCACCATCGCCGTGACGAACTTCCCGCGCTCCCCGATCACCGAGGTCGCCGACTACGTTTTGACGACGGCCGCCCGGGAAACCACCTTCCGTTCGGGGGCCACGGCGAGCCGCATCGCCCAGCTCACCGTCATCGACTGCCTGTTCATCGGCGTCGCGCAGCGGCACATGGACGCGTCGGTCAACGCCCTGGACGCCACCAGGGACGCGGTCGGCTCGCACCGCCTGGGTGTCAGGCCGGACGGTCGTCGCCGTCCTCGGGAAACCGGCAAGTAATGACCGGAGAAAATGTGAGGCGCATGATGACCGTCCCCACGCAGGCGGTGCACGTCGATTCGCCGACCGAGACCCGCAACCCCCGCACCACGGACATCGACCTGATGTCCACCGCGGGGATCCTGGGCGCGATCAACGCCGAGGACCGCACGGTCGCCGGCGCGGTCGCCGCGGTGCTGCCGCAGGTGGCACGGGCGGTGGACTACGCGGTGGAGGCACTGCGGGCCGGCGGCCGGGTGCACTACGTCGGCGCGGGGACCTCGGGTCGTCTCGCCACGCTGGACGCGGCCGAGCTGGTGCCGACGTTCAACGTGCCGGGTGACTGGTTCATCGCGCACCACGCCGGCGGCGAGCGCGCCCTGCGCCAGGCCGTCGAAAACGCGGAGGACGACGACGGGGCGGGCGCGGCCGAGATGGCCGCCATGGTCCAGCCGGGCGACTTCGTGCTGGGGCTGACGGCGTCGGGCAGGACGCCGTACGTCTTGGGCGCGCTGCTCGCGGCGTCGCGTCAGGGGGCCCGCACCGGGCTGGTTTCGGGCAACGCGAAGGCCGCCAAGCCGCCGGGCGTCGACGTGCTCATCGCCGTCGACACCGGGCCGGAGGCGATCGCCGGCTCGACCCGGATGAAGGCGGGCACGGCGCAGAAGATGATCCTCACGTCGTTCTCGACGGCGACGATGATCAAGCTCGGCCGGACCTACTCCAACCTGATGGTCAGCATGCGGGCCACCAACGCGAAGCTGCGCGGCCGGACCATCCGCATCCTGCAGGAAGCCACCGGCATGACGATGGCGGACTGCTCCGACGCGCTCACCGAGGCCGGGGGCGACCTCAAGGTGGCGCTGGTGCACCTGCTGTCCGGGGCGGACGTCACGAGCGCGGCGAAGGCGCTCCACACGTCCGGCGGACACGTTCGCAAGGCGTTGGACTTGGTGCGGGCGCGCGCCAGCTAGGACGCGGTTAGGGGGTTCCGGGTGGCGGAGCCCCCGGCCCGAGGCGAAGCCTCGGCTGTCACAGACTGATTGCCGTTCATCTGTTCACCTGTCTAACCTCTCAGATGAGGGAAGGCGGGTGGCGACGATGGGCGTGCTCGAAGCGACCGGTTCGCGGCTTTCACGCCGTGAATGGGTCTCCGTGGGCGGGATGGCCGGGTTCATCCTGCTGCTGAACGTCGTGGGCTGGGTGGTGCTGGCGGCTTTCGTCGCACCCCAGCACTACGCGTTGGGCACCTCCGGCGTGTTCGGGATCGGGCTGGGCGTCACGGCGTTCACGCTCGGCATGCGGCACGCGTTCGACGCCGATCACATCGCCGCGATCGACAACACCACCCGCAAGCTGATGGCCGACGGCCAGCGGCCGCTGTCGGTCGGCTTCTGGTTCTCCCTCGGGCACTCGACGATCGTCTTCGTGCTGTGCCTCCTGCTCTCCCTCGGCGTCCGCGCCCTGGCCGGGCAGGTCGAGGACGACTCCTCGACGCTGCACCGGACCACCGGCCTCATCGGGACGTCGGTGTCCGGCGTGTTCCTGTACGTGATCGCGATCCTCAACCTCGTGGTGCTCGTCGGGATCCTGCGGGTGTTCAAGAGGATGCGCCGCGGCGAGTTCGACGAAGCCGCGCTGGAGCACCAGCTGGACAACCGGGGCCTGATGAACCGGCTGCTGCGCGGGGCGACGAAGGCCGTGCGCAAGCCGTGGCACATCTACCCGGTCGGCCTGCTCTTCGGGCTGGGCTTCGACACCGCGACGGAGATCGGCCTGCTGGTGCTGGCCGCGGGCGCCGCGACGTTCGCCCTGCCCTGGTACGCGATCCTCGTGCTGCCGATCCTGTTCGCCGCGGGGATGAGCCTGTTCGACACCGTGGACGGCTGCTTCATGAACTTCGCCTACGGCTGGGCGTTCGCGAAGCCGGTGCGCAAGATCTTCTACAACCTCACGGTGACGGCCTTGTCGGTCGCCGTCGCGCTGCTGATCGGCACGATCGAGCTGGTGTCGATCCTCGCCGAGAAGCTCGACATCACGTCCGGGCCGCTGGCCGCGATCGCGTCGGTCGACCTGGACTACGTCGGGTTCGCGATCGTCGGGTTGTTCGTGCTCACCTGGGTGATCGCACTGGCGGTGTGGCGCTTCGGGCGGATCGAGGAGAAGTGGTCCGCGAAGCTGGGTTGACGCCCAGCGCGAGGGCGGCCAGTGCAGCGAGCGCGCCGGCCGGCCCGACCCACCCCGGGCCCGCGTCGGCCAGCACGACGCCGCCGAGCACCGAGCCGAGCGCGCCGCCGACGTAGATCGCCGAACCGTTCACGCCCAGCGCGACGGTCGGGACGTCCGGCGCGATCGTGAAGAGCCGGTGCTGCTGCGGGACCATCAGCATCCCGCCGAACGCGCCCGCGAACAGCGCGAACAGCAGCGCCCCGGGCAGGGACAGCACGGCAACGTCCACGACCGCGAGCACGACCGCCGTGCCCGCCAGCGAAAACGCGAGGACCCGGGCCGGGCCGAGACGGTCGGTGGCGCGGCCGGTGAACGTGGTCCCGGCGAGCTGGCCGAGCCCGAACCCGACCAGCACCCAGGACAGCACGGCGCCGCTCGCGACCGGCGCGACCAGCACCGGCAGGTAGACGAACACGGTGAACGCCGCGAGCGTGCCGAAGACCGTCACCACCAGGACGCGGGCGACCGCCGGCCGGGCGACGACGGCGAGGCGTTCGCGCAGCCCGGCCGCGGGCACGCGGACCTCGGGGATGATCGGGATCAGCGCGGCGACGACGACCGCGACCACCCCGATCCCCCACATCACCGCGCGCCAGCCGAACCAGTGCCCGGCGAGCACGCCGATCGGGACGCCGAGCACCATCGACACGCTCATCCCGGCGGCGACCGTCGACAGGGCCCGCCCCCGGCGTTGCTCGGACGAGAGCGCCCCGGCGAGGACGTAGGCGTTCGACTGGAACGCCGCGGCGCCGACGGCGGCAAGCAGCCGGGCCGCGGCGACCACCGCGAACGACGTCCCGAGCGCCTGCCCGGCCATGCCGACGGTGAACAGCGCCATGCCGCCCGCGAGCAGCCGGCGGCGGTCCCAGCCGCCGGTGAACGCGGCGATGAGCGGTGACGCGACCGCGTACGTCAGGGCGAAGACGGGTGGTGAGCTGGCCCGCGACGGACTCCGTCACGTGCAGGTCGGCGGCGATGACCGGTAGCAGGCCGTTGAGCACGAACCCGTCGGTGCCGACGGTGAACGTGCCCACCGCGAGGACGAGCAGGATCCCCAGCCGATCATTAGATGATCGTCGAATCGTCATACGGTCATGATGGAGCTACACTTCGATCGTTGTCAAACGATCCAACTGTTGGGAGATCACGGTGACCAGGACGCTGCCTCAACCGGCGCGCGAGGCGATCGAGATCGTGACGGTGCTGCAGGCGCTCGCCGATCCGGTGCGCCTGGAGGTCATCCGTGAGCTGTCGACGGTGACGGAGCCGCGCAGCTGCTCGCTCGAGGCGTACGACGTTGACATCACGGCGGCGACGCTGTCGCACCACTGGCGCGTGCTGCGCGAAGCGGGGTTGACGACGACGTTCGTCGACGGACGCCGGCGCTGGGTCGAACTACGGCGTGACGACCTGCAGGCGCGGTTTCCCGGCCTGCTGGACGCCGTGCTCAGCTAAGAGGCCGCGTCCGAGATGCTCTTCGCCTCGCGCGCACCGGCTTCGAACGCTTCGCAGTTGAAGAGCAGCCACGCGCGGACGCCTTCCGACGTCCCGCTCGCGAATCCTTGTGCCGCTTCAAGATAACGCGGCACGCGGCGGAAGAACGCGACCTCCGGGATGCTCAGCGCCTTCGGGTCCAGGCCCGTCGCGATCATCGTCAGCCGGGCCGCGGCCCGCGCCACGACGCCGTCCGCGCTGCCGAAAGGCTTGAGCGCCAGCAGTTCCCCGTGCACGACGGCCGCCAGGACCGGCCCGGGCACCGACGTCGCGCCGGTCACCAGCTGCGCCAGCATCTCCAGCCGCCCACCACCGGAATGCGGGCGCCCCAACGCATCCGGGTCGCTGACGAGGTCCGCCGCGGCGAGAACGTGCATGCGGGCCAACGCTTGCATGGGCGCGCGGCGCCACGTCGGCAGCAGCGTCTCCAACGTCTCGGCGACGCGCAGCGCACCCGCCAGCACCGGGTCGGCCACCGCACCGTCGGCCGGCAGTTCCGGGTTGGCGCCTTCGATCCCGGCGGACGCGCGCGCCGCGCGGACCGAGGCTTCGCTCGCGGTCGCCGCACCCCCGCGCAGGTTCGCCGGGAGGCGGTGCACCGCGAACACGGCGTCCTGCGCGGACTTCGCCGCCGCGGCCACGCCTTCGAGGTCGAGCAGGGGCTTCAGCGGGTCGCTCATGCGTCGAGAACCTGTCCTTCGCGCTTGACCACGGGCGGCAGCACCGACCACGGGAAGTTGATCCACTTGTCGGTGTGGCGCCAGACGTACTCGCACTTCACGGTGGAGTGCGGCTTCTCGTAGACGACGGCCGAGCGCACCTCGGCGACGTGGTCGAGGCAGTAGTCGCGGACGAGCTTGAGGGTGGCGCCGGTGTCGGCGACGTCGTCGGCGATCAGCACCTTCTTGCTCGTGAGGTCGACGGCGTTCGGCACCGGCGGCAGCATCACCGGCAGGTCGAGGCGCTGGTCGACGCCGGTGTAGAACTCGACGTTCATCACGTGCAGGTTCTTCACGTCGAGCGCGTAGCCGAGCGAGCCGGCGACGAACAGGCCGCCGCGGGCGATGGACAGGATGAGGTCGGGCGCGAAGCCGTCGTCGGCGACGGTGTGAGCCAGTTCACGCGCCGCCGTGCCGAACAGCTCCCAGCTCAGCTCTTCCCGCTCTTCGGCCATCGTTCTCGCCCTTCGGTCGTGGTCGGCCGAGCATAGGCAACGCCGAAGTGGACTCTGGAATTGCTCCGAAATTGGCTATCACGAACAGCCACTGGCCGCCTTACGGTGGTCCGGTGAGTGACTGGAGCACCCTGCCGACCCTGTCCGGTGAGTACGTCCGCCTGGAGCCGTTGACGCTCGACCACGCCAAGGGCCTGTTCGAGGCCGGTGCCGACCCGGGCATCTGGGCCTGGCTCAGCATCCGGCAGCCGCTGGATGTCCCGGCCGCCGAACGGATGATCTCGGACGCGCTGGCCGACCCCGCCCGGCGGCCCTTCGCGCAGCTCGACGCCGCCTCCGGCCGGGTCGCCGGGACGACGTCGTACTACCAGGTCGTGGCGCAGCACCGGATCCTCTCGATCGGGCACACCTGGATCGGCGCGGACTGGCAGCGCACCGGGCTGAACACCGAGTCGAAACTGCTGTTGCTCACGCACGCGTTCGAAACCCTTGACGCGCAACGGGTCGCGTGGGAGACCGACATCCGCAACCTGCGCTCACAACGCGCCATCGAACGACTTGGCGCGCTTCGCGAAGGCGTCCTGCGCGCGCACCGGATCCGGCCGGACGGGTCGTCGCGCGACACCGTCACCTACTCGATGCTCGAGCCGGAGTGGCCGGCCGCGAAAGCCCGGCTGACTGAACGCTTAGTCACCGGCGCTCGCCTGCCTCGGTGAAACCCCGGGGCAACGTGGGTGCAACCTTTTACAAGGCGGACTAACGTCGCTAGCGTGCCGCTAGCCGGTGATCGGCGCACTACAGGAGGCCTTGCAACATGACCGAGCAGTCCCCAGCCCTGGACAACCTGCTCACCGAGAGCCGTACTTTCCCGCCCAGTGACGATTTCGCTGCTCAGGCCAACGCGCAGGCCGAGCTCTACGCCGAGGCGGACGCCGATCGCGAGGCCTTCTGGGCGAAGCAGGCGGAGCGGCTGACGTGGGACACGAAGTGGACCACGGTACTGGACTGGACCAATGCGCCCTTCGCGAAGTGGTTCGTCGGCGGCAAGCTGAACGTCGCGTACAACTGCGTCGACCGGCACGTCGAGTCCGGCCACGGCGAGCAGGTCGCGATCCACTGGGTCGGCGAGCCGGGTGACACCCGGGACATCACCTACGCCGAGCTGAAGACCGAGGTCTCCCGGGCCGCCAACGCCCTCCTGTCCCTCGGCGTCACCGCCGGCGACGTCGTGGCGATCCAGCTGCAGATGATCCCCGAGGCCATCTTCGCGATGCTCGCGTGCGCCCGGATCGGCGCGCTGCACAGCGTCGTCTTCGGCGGCTTCTCCCCGACCGCGCTGCGCGCCCGCGTCGACGACGCCGCCGCGAAGATCGTGATCACCTCGGACGGCCAGTTCCGCCGCGGCAAGGCCGCGCCGATGAAGGCCAACGTCGACGAAGCGCTCGAAGGCGCCGACAGCGTCGAGAAGGTCATCGTCGTGCAGCGCACCGGCGACCAGCTCGAGGGCGACGTCCCGTGGACCGACGGCCGCGACCTCTGGTGGCACGAGCTCGTCGGCGGACAGTCCGAAGAGCACACTCCCGAGGCGTTCGACAGCGAGCACCCGCTGTTCATCCTCTACACCTCCGGCACCACCGGGAAGCCGAAGGGCATCCTGCACACCTCCGGCGGCTACCTGACGCAGACGGCGTACACGCACCACAACGTCTTCGACCACAAGGCCGGCGAAGACGTCTACTGGTGCACCGCGGACATCGGCTGGATCACCGGCCACAGCTACATCGTCTACGGCCCGCTCGCGAACCGCGTCACGCAGGTCGTCTACGAAGGCACGCCGAACACCCCGCACGAGGGCCGGCACTGGGAGATCATCCAGAAGCACAAGGTCTCCATCTACTACACCGCGCCGACGCTGATCCGCACGTTCATGAAGTGGGGCGCGGAAATCCCGGAGAAGTACGACCTGTCGTCGCTGCGGGTGCTGGGCTCGGTCGGCGAGCCGATCAACCCCGAGGCGTGGATCTGGTACCGCGAGAACATCGGCGCGGGCAAGGCGCCGATCGTCGACACGTGGTGGCAGACCGAAACCGGCGCGATCATGATCTCGCCGCTGCCGGGCGTCACCTCGACCAAGCCGGGCTCGGCGCAGAAGGCGCTGCCGGGCATCTCCGCGAAGGTCGTCGACGACCAGGCTCAGGAAGTCCCGCACGGCGGCGGCGGTTACCTGGTGCTCGACGAGCCGTGGCCGTCGATGCTGCGCGGCATCTGGGGCGACAACGAGCGCTACGAGGAGACGTACTGGTCGCGCTTCAAGGAGCAGGGCTTCTACTTCGCCGGTGACGGCGCGAAGTACGACAACGACGGCGACATCTGGCTGCTCGGCCGCGTCGACGACGTCATGAACGTGTCCGGCCACCGCATCTCGACGACCGAGGTCGAGTCGGCGCTCGTCTCGCACCCGACGGTCGCCGAGGCGGCGGTCGTCGGCGCGACCGACCCGACGACCGGGCAGGGCATCGTCGCGTTCGTCATCCTGCGCGGCAACGCCGTCGACGGTGGCGAAGAGGCCATCCAGGCGCTGCGCAACCACGTCGCGAAGGAGATCGGGCCGATCGCGAAGCCGCGGCAGATCATGGTCGTGCCGGAGCTGCCGAAGACGCGCTCGGGCAAGATCATGCGCCGCCTCCTGCGCGACGTCGCGGAGAACCGGCAGGTCGGCGACGTCACCACGCTGGCCGACTCGACGGTGATGGATCTGATCTCGTCGGGCCTGCAGACGGGCAAGTCCGAGGAGTGAGCTAGCGTCTTGCGTGTCAGAGCCCTTCCGGCTTCGCGCCGGGAGGGCTCTTTCATGAACCCCCCGAGCGGCGCACTTCGAACGCATGTTCTACACTGTGCCGCGAACCACACCCCCTTCCCGGGCAAGGAGACGACACGACGATGACCGTGGATGTCCTGACGCACGACGAGGAAACGGCTTCGGCGACCCCTGAGGCGCCCGCCGTTGCCACTGACGAGGCGACGACCGTCACCGAGTCCGCGTCCACCTCTTCGGAGGGCGCTGCTTCTTCGGAGGCTGCCGCTCCTTCGGAGGACTCTGCTTCCGCTGAGCCCGCCGCCGAAGAGGCACCGAAGCCGAAGCGAGGCCGCCCGAAGGGTGCGGCGACCGCGTCGACGGCGAAGAAGACCCGCACGGTCGAGCTGATCCTGACCGTCACCGGCACCGCCGATGGCGAGTGGCAGGCCGAGCTGAAGAACGGCTCGAAGTGGGTCGCGAAGGGCCTGGAGATCCCCGCCGCCGCGGTGTCGCGCGCGGCGAAGGAACTGCACGCCGACCTGTCCGGCCCGATCGACGAGGTGATCAACCAGGCCCGCGAGGCGCAGGCCGCGAAGGTCGCCGCGCTGGAGGCCGAGCTCGAGAAGGCCAAGCAGGCCCTCGCCGAGCTGGACGCCTGAGTTTCAGCTTTCTCTCCAGGAAGCGCCCGGTTCCGCATTGGCGGGGCCGGGCGTTTCCGCTTTCCGGACCTTTCCGCCTTCCGCACCCTTCCGCGGTTTTGCGGCGGCCGCGACGCCCGAAGGGCGCCCCCCACCCTTCCCTTGGGGGGCGTCCCCTGTTCCAGTCTACCGGCCCCCACCTGCGAAAACGGCCGCTCAGCGATCTGTGGACAACTTGCGCGACTGTGGATGGACGTTTGCGTGGCCGCTCGAATTCCGGTACCGGCAGACACTTGAAACGGTGGCCGACGGGTCGGCTCGCGCACCGCGACGGTCGATTGACGTGACGGTGCGGTCGGCCCGCTCACCTGGATGCTCGGCTCGCGCACCGAGACGGTCTGCTGACGTAACTGCGCGGTCGGGCTCGTGCACCTGGACGGTCGGCTCACGCACCCGAGGGGTCGACTCGCGTACCTGGAGGGTCGGCTCGGACACCGAGACAGTCGGCTCGTGTGACTGGACAGTCGACACGCGTGACTGAAGGGTCGACTCGCGTGATCAGGGGGTCGACACGGGAGCCGGGACGGGAGCTGGGCCAGCGGGGGTCAGGCGATCGGGGGGCGGGTCGGCAGCGGGGACTTGAACTCCACCCACATCGCGTCCGTCAGGGCCTCCACCTGGTGCGGAACCCCGCGAGGGTGCACCGCCGAATCCCCCGGCTCCAGGATCGACTCCACTCCGTCGACCACGCCCCGAAGACGACCCGACAGGACGTACACGATCGAGTCGTGGTCGTGCGAATGAGCAGGTGAGGACACCCCGGCCGGGTAGTGGATCAAGTACGC
Organism: Amycolatopsis sp. NBC_01286; assembly: GCF_035982555.1. Classification (NCBI taxonomy): domain Bacteria; kingdom Bacillati; phylum Actinomycetota; class Actinomycetes; order Pseudonocardiales; family Pseudonocardiaceae; genus Amycolatopsis; species Amycolatopsis sp. NBC_01286. The sequence goes on along the minus strand of NZ_CP108428.1, from coordinate 2,887,631 downwards.
CAGCCCCGAGTCCGCGCTCTCCAGCAGCCGGAACCGGCCCTCGCCGCCCTGGAGCGGCAGGCCCTCGACCGTGAGCAGGGGCTGCCACACTTGCTCGTCCATGCCCCCATCATGACCGAATGTCCCGCTAAGCGAGAAGTCCACTGAGGACTCTCTCAGGAACGTCTTTCGTGTTTCACTTGCCGGGTGATCGAAACGCATCCCCACGAGCCGCACGAAGGTGTCGGCGGGAAGCTGAACTGGCTGCGGGCCGGGGTTCTCGGGGCGAACGACGGGATCGTGTCCGTCGCGGGCATCGTCGTCGGGGTGGCCGGGGCGACCGCCGAACGCACCACGATCCTCACCGCCGGGATCGCCGGGCTGGTCGCCGGGGCCTTCTCCATGGCCGGTGGCGAGTACGTCTCGGTGAGCACCCAGCGCGACACCGAGCAGGCCCTGATCCGGCTGGAAAAACAAGAACTCACGACCATGCCGGAGGCCGAGGAGCACGAGCTCGCCGACATCTACCGGCAGAAGGGCCTCTCGCCCGAGCTGGCGCGGCAGGTCGCCCGCGAACTGACCGAAAAGGACGCGCTGCAGGCGCACGCGGAAGCCGAGCTCGGCATCGACCCGGGCCACCTGACCAGCCCGTGGCAGGCGGCGTGGGCGTCGCTGATCGCGTTCTCCGTCGGCGCGCTGCTGCCGCTGCTGGCCATCGCCTGGACCGGCGTCTCGCTGCGGGTGTGGGCGTGCGCGGCCGCGGTCGTCGTCGGCCTCACGCTGACCGGGTGGGTCAGCGCGAGGCTCGGCGACGCGCACGTAGGGCGCGCGATCCTCCGCAACGTCGGTGTCGGCGCCCTCACGATGGTGGTGACCTACTTCGTCGGGGTGTTGTTCGGCGTCACGATCGGTTAGTGCACGCCCTTCATCATCCGGCGGATGAACGGCGACGCCGCGAACAGCAGGACGCCGATGACGATGGCGACGCCGCCGACCGTGCCGAAGTACGCGCCTTCGTGCTCGGGTGAGTAGAACTCGGCGAGCTTGCCCGACATCGCCGTGCCGAACGAGATCGACAGGAAGTTCAGCGCCACCATCTGGGTGCGGAAGGCGTTCGGCGCCAGCTTCGTGGCCAGCGCCAGCCCGACCGGGGACAAGCCCAGCTCGCCCAGGGTGAACACGGCCAGCACGCCGACCATCGCGATCAGCGGCGTGCCGTTCTGGCCGGTGCCGGTGAACGGCAGGAACAGCAGGAACGCGACGCCCATGATGATCGTGCTGATGACGAACTTGATCGGCGACGACGGCTGCCGCGTCCCGAGTTTCGTCCACATCAGCGCGAACAGCGGCGAAAACAGGATGACGAACACCGGGCCGACCGAGCCGACCCACGGGATCGGCATCTCCCAGCCGAAGATCCGCCGGTCGAGGCGGGTGTCGGCGTAGGTCGCGAGCACCGTGAAGATCTGCTGGTACAACGAGAAGAACGCGGCGCTGGCGATGAACATCGGGATGAACGAGTACACCCGGCTGCGCTCGTCGGCGTCGATCTTGCGGCTCGAGAGGATCACCGCGAAGTAGACGATCGAGATCCCGCCGACCGCCCAGAGCACGACGTCGGCGAGGTTGTCCGCCCGGACGACACCGGTGAGCAGCAGCACGACGATCAGCGCGAGGACGACGACCACACCGGCGACGACCAGCAGGCGGTTCGACGACGGCAGCGGGTTCGGCACCTCGTTCGCCTTGTCCGGCAGGTTGCGCCGGCCCAGCGTGTACTGGACCAGGCCCAGCGCCATGCCGATCGCGGCCAGGCCGAAGCCGAAGTGGAAGCCCGCCTGGTCCCAGACCAGGCCGGTGAGGATCTGCCCGACGAACGCGCCGAGGTTGATGCCCATGTAGAAGATCGTGAAGCCGGCGTCACGGCGTTCGTCGTCCGGCGCGTAGAGCGTGCCGACGATGCCGGTGGCGTTCGCCTTGAGCCCGCCGCTGCCGACCGCGACGCAGGCGAGGCCGACGCCGAGGCCCGCGACGCCCGGGATCACGGCCAGGCTAATGTGGCCGACCATGATCAGCACGGCGCTGAAGAACAACGTCCGTTCGGAACCGAGCAGCCGGTCCGCGACCCACGAACCGAGCACGGTCGCGAGGTAGACCAGGCCGCCGTACGCGCCGACGATGCCGAGCGCCGGCGCCTTGGGCAGCGCGAGCCCGCCCTGGTCGATCGCGTAGTACAGGTAGAACGGCAGGATGCCGAGCATCCCGTAGTAGGAGAAGCGCTCCCACATCTCGACGCCGAAGAGGTTCGCCAGCCCTCGTGGGTGCCCGAAGAACCTCTTGTCCTGCTGGACCTCGGTGGAGGTGCTCACAACTGAGTCATCCTTTGTCTGGACTTCGTTGTCCGTTCGCATGTTATGAGGCCACCGTGTGACCCACCACCGGCACAAGGTGTGGTCCCCGCCATAACGGTCGGTGACGAACGGCATTAAAATACCGTCAAGGTGCGCCGGGAAGTCTGGTCGGCAACAGTGATCAGCGACCCCAGGAGCCGCCCGTGTCCCGCCCGTTGAGCGAATTCGCGCGTTACCTGCGCACCGAGACCACCGGCGGGATGATCCTGCTCGGCGCGACGGCGCTCGCCCTGGTCTGGGCCAACTCCCCGCTGCGCGACAGCTACCACGCGCTGCGCGAGTTCCGGCTCGGCCCGGAGCTGCTCCACCTGAACCTCACCATCGGCGACTGGGCGAAGGACGGCCTGCTCGCGATCTTCTTCTTCGTCGCCGGGCTGGAGCTCAAGCGCGAGCTCGTCATCGGCGAGCTGTCGCGGTTCAAGCAGGCCGTGCTGCCGATCGTCGCCGCGATCGGCGGGATGATCGTGCCCGCGCTGGTCGCGCTGGGCGTCGGCTGGGGGACGCCGGGGATCGACCGGGCGTGGGCGATCCCGGTCGCGACGGACATCGCGTTCGCGCTCGGCGTCCTCGCGCTGACGGCGTCGAACCTGCCCTCGAGCGCGCGGGTGTTCCTGCTGTCGCTGGCCGTGGTGGACGACCTCGGCGCGATCATCGTCATCGCCGTGCTCTTCACGACCGGCTTCGACCTGGTCGCGGTGGCCGTCGCCGTCGTGGCCCTGGCGCTCTACGCCTTCCTGCAGCACAAGCGCGTCCGGACGGCGTGGATCTACGTCCCGCTCGCGCTCGTCACCTGGGTCGCGGTGCACTCCGCGGGCATCCACGCGACGATCGCCGGCGTCGCGCTGGGCCTGCTCACCCGCGTCCGGGCCGACGACGGTGAGGCCGAGGCGCCGGCGTTGCGGCTGGAGCACCGGCTGCAGCCGTGGTCGGCGGCCGTCGCCGTGCCGCTCTTCGCGCTGTTCGCGGCCGGGATCTCGGTCAGCGGCGACTCGCTCGGCAAGGTGTTCACGACGGCGTTGCCGCTCGCGGTGCTCGCCGGGCTGCTCGGCGGCAAGGTCGTCGGGATCTTCGGCGCGAGCTTCCTGGCGGTGAAGCTGAAGCTCGCCGAGAAGCCGCGGGGCATGGGTTGGCGCGACATCGGCGCGTTGTCGCTGCTCGGCGGCGTGGGCTTCACGGTCAGCCTGCTGATCGCCGACCTCGCGCTGCCCGCCGAGGCGAGCGAACTGGCCAAGGCGGCGGTGCTGATCGCGTCCGGGATCGCGTCCCTGCTGGCCGCGGTGATGCTCCTGCGGCGGAGCAAGGTCCACGCCGAGATGGATTGATCGCCGACACTCGCCCGGTCCGCCGCGCCCGCTCCACGACGTCATGGCACGATGACCCGGTGAGCAGCCCCAAACACGAACGCACCGGCCCCGACGGCGTGGGGGCCGTGCCTTACCTCCCGCTGTCCTCCGACACCGACGTCCCCGGCGACCAGTCCCTCGGCCGCCTGGTCGGCGACGCGACCCAGCACATCTCCACCCTGGTCAGGGCCGAGATGGAACTGGCGAAGTCCGAGCTGGTCGGCGAGGTGAAGAAGGGCCTCAAGGGCGCCGTCTACTTCCTGATCGCGCTGACGGTCTTCCTGTACAGCACGTTCTTCCTGTTCTTCTTCGCGGCCGAAGGCCTGGCGGAGTGGGTGCGCTACCGCTGGATCGCGTTCGGCATCGTGTTCTTCCTGATGCTGCTGGTCGCGGGTGTGGCCGGGTTCCTCGGCTACCGCAAGGTGAAGAAGTTCAAGGCACCGGAGCGGACCATCGCCAGCGTCAAGGAAACCGCCGCCGCGCTCAAGCCGCAGAAGGCGCCCGAAGCCGACTTGACCACCACGCGCGACTGAGTTCGTTGCACCCGTCCCCCGATCCGTCGATCGTCCGCATCGACGGATCGTGGGCGCACCGCGACGTCTCCGCCAACGGCATCCGGCTGCACATCGCCGAGCTCGGCGAGGGTCCGGTCGTGGTGCTGCTGCACGGGTTCGCCGAGTTCTGGTGGACCTGGCACCACCAGCTGCAGGCGCTCGCCGACGCCGGGTACCGCGCGGTCGCCGTCGACCTGCGCGGGTACGGCGACTCGGACAAGCCGCCACGGGGTTACGACGCGTGGACGCTCGCCGGGGACATCGGCGGGCTGGTCAAGTCGCTCGGCGCCCGGCGGGCGCACCTCGTCGGACACGCGTGGGGCGGCATGCTCGCCTGGACGGTCGCCGCGCTGCACCCCCGGCTCGTGTCGTCGGTGACGGCCATCGGCGGCGCCCACCCGCTCGCGCTGCGGTCGTCGATCGCCCGCACGCTCTGGCGTGGCCAGGGCCGCGCGGCCGGGCACCTCTTCCGCTTCCAGATGCCGATGGCGCCCGAGAAGTGGCTGACCCGCGAAGACGCCCAAGCCGTCGAGGACCTCTTCGACGCGTGGGCCGGCGACTCCTGGCGGTCCACTTCGGACTTCGCCGAGAGCACGGCGGCGTTCCGGCAGGCGATGCTCGTGCCGGGCGTCGCGCACAGCGCGCTGGAGTACTACCGCTGGGCGTTCCGCGCGCAGTTCCGCGGTGAGGGCCGCCGGTTCACCGACGCCGTCGGCCGCCGGATCGCGGCCCCGACGTTGCAGCTGCACGGCGCCGACGACACCTGCATCCTCCCCGAGACGGCGAGGTCGTCCGCGCGCTGGGCGGGCCCGCACGCCGAGCCGGAGTTCTGGCCGGGCGTCGGGCACTTCCCCCACCTCGAGGTGCCGGACCGCACGTCGGCGGCCCTGGTGGACTTCCTCAACCGAGCGTGAGCGCGTTCTTGGCCCGCGCCAGCGACTCCTCCGAAGGTCCACCGGTCGGGTTCTCCGTGGCCAGCGCCTGGTTGAGCGCGACGAACGGCCGCATCCGGCGCTCGTACGCGGCGAACGCCTCCTCGTGCCCGGCGCGGCCCAGCTCCTGCGCCAAGACGTACGCGCCGGCGAGCGCGAGACTCGTGCCCTGGCCGGACAGCGCCGACGCGCAGTACCCGGCGTCGCCGACCAGCACGACCCGGCCCGCCGACCAGCGGTCCAGGTGGATCTGCGCCATCGCGTCGAAGTAGAACACCTCGGCTTCGGCCATCGCGGCCAGCAGCTTCGGCATCTCCCAGCCGACGCCGGCCAGCTGCTCGGCGACCAGCCGCTTCTGCTCCGGGACGCTCATCGGGGGCAGCGGCGCCGAGCCGAACCCGAGCGTCACGCGCAGCTCGGTGTTGTCCCGCACCGGGTAGACCGCGCCGCCGGTCTCCTCGTGCCGGACCCACAGCTGCCAGTCCTCGAGGCCCAGGAAGTTCGGCGCCGGGAAGATCGCCAGGTACTGGCCGAGGTGCGTGCTGAAGCGCTCCTCCGGGCCGAAGGCCAGCCGCCGGACCGCCGAGTGCGGGCCGTCGGCGCCGACGACGAGGTCGAACGTCCGGAAGCCGCCGTGCTCGAACTCCACGCGCACGCCGTGCGCGTCCTCGGTCAACGCCGTGACCGAGTCGCCGAAGACGTACTCGACGCGGTCCGCGGTCGCCTCGTGCAGGATCGCGACGGCGTCGTCGCGCAGCAGCTCGAAGTCGGCGCTGTCGAGCCGGCCGCTGCTGTGGGTGAACTCCTCGGACCGGTACAGCTCCTGCCCGGCCCCGTCCACCACGGACATCCCGCGCATCCGCGTCCGCTTCGCCCGCAGCCGCTCGCCCAAGCCCATCCGGTCGACGACGTCGAGCGCGACCCCGCGCACGTCGACCGCCTGGCCGCCGGTGCGCGGGCCGGCCGCGCGTTCCACGACGGTCACCGTCCAGCCGTCGAGCGCCAGGAACCAGGCCAGGGTGCCGCCGGCGACGCCCGCGCCCGAGATCAGTACGTTCCGCATGCTTCCTCCAGGGTTGTACGCTTGCCCGCACCACACTGGAGTCATCGCAGTTCAGAGGCTAATTCTGTGCTAGTACAGAAGGTCATCTGTACTAGGTCAGGGAGCAGCCGTGAAGTACGTGGTCATCGCCGAGGAGCTGCGCGGCCGGATCGCGCGTGGCGAGCTTCCGCCGGGCGCGCGGGTGCCCTCGACCCGGCGGCTCGCGGCCGATCACGGCGTCGCGATGGCGACCGCGGCGAAGGCGCTCGCCCTGCTGAACCAGGAGGGGCTGGTGCGCGCGGAGCCGCGGTCCGGCACGGTCGTCGCCGGACGTGAGCACCGCGGCGGGCACCAGGGCCTGACGCGCGACCGGATCGTGCGCACGGCGATCGACATCGCCGACGCCGAAGGGCTCGGCGCGCTGTCCATGCGCGGGGTGGCGGCCCGGCTCGGCGTCGCGGCCATGGCGCCCTACCGGTACGTGCGCGGCAAGGACGAGCTGGTGCTACTGATGGCCGACACCGCGTACGGCGAGCGCGGCTACCCGGAAATCCCGCCGGCGGGCTGGCGCGAGCGGCTGACGCTGGCCGGCCGGACGCTCTGGTCGCTCCACCGGCGGCACCCGTGGCTGGCCCAGCTCACGCCGATCACCCGCCCGCTGCCGCTGCGCAACCTCGCGACGCACGCGGAATGGGCGCTCTCGGCGCTGGCCGAGCTGGACGATGACGCGGCCACCCTGTGCGACCTGCACGTGCTGTTCTTCAGCTACGTCCAGGGCATCGCGATCCACCTCGAACGCGAGCAGCACGCGCTCGCCGCGTCCGGGCTGTCCGAAGAGCAGTGGATCGACCACCAGGCGCCCGCGATGGCGGCGATGGTCAGCGGCCACCCGATCTTCACCCGGATGATGACCGAGCTGAGCACGAACGGCTACGACCTCGTCCTGGACGACCTCTTCGAGTCGGGCCTGCGCGCCCTGCTCGACGGCCTCGCCCTGCGCTACGGGGTCGTGAGTGGTTAGGGCGGTTCTAACCGCCCTAACCACTCACGACCGCCGCGGCAGCAGGTGTCAGGCGGCGCAGGAGCCGGTCGAGACTTCCGTCGTCTGCGTCGACGCCGCGTCGACCTCGCCGCGGACCTGCTCGGCCGTCAGCGTGAAGCCGGTTTCCGGGTCCTCCACGGCCGCGCCGAACACGACGCCGATGACCCGGCCGTCCGGCGTCACCATCGGGCCGCCGGAGTTGCCGCTGCGGATCTCCGCGCGGACCGTGAAGACGTCGCGCTGCACGGTGTTGGCCTCGTAGATGTCCGGGCCGCGCAGGTTGATCCGGCCGCGCACGCGGGCCGGCGTCGCGCGGTACGGGCCGTCGAGCGGGTAGCCGAGCACGACCGCGCTGTCACTCGCGCGGGCCGTCTCCGGCGCGAACTGCAGCGGCGGGGCGCTCAGCCGGGGCACGGCGAGCACGGCGATGTCGACCTCCGGGTCGAAGTAGACGACCCGCGCCGGGTAATCGCCCTGCGTCGTCTCGATGCCGACGGTGTCGGTGCCCGCCACGACGTGCGCGTTGGTCATCACCCGCTGCGGTGAGATCACGAACCCGCTGCCTTCGAGGGACCGCGAGCAGGAGCTGGCCGTGCCGCGGATCTTGACGACGCTGCCGTGCAGCTGCTGGACGATCCCGCTGTTCTGCAGGGCCGGGTCCGGCGGGGAGGTGTCCGCCGTCGGGGCCTTCTCGAACGGGTCCACTATGGACGGGAAGCCGGACGCGTCGAGCAGCTTCCGCAGCTGGCTCGGGAAGCCCTGGGCGGCCGCCGGCATGGTGTCGTTGACCTTGCCGAGCACGACCGAGTTGTTGATCGCCTTGGCCAGCCCGGGCAGGCCGGACACGGTCGTCAGCGGCGTCGCGATCAGCCACGCGACCACGAACACGACCGCGGCCTGCACGACCGCGCCGAGGGTCTTGTCGATGCCGGAGAGCTTGTCCGGGTTGATCTTCTGCCGCAGCCGGCGGCCGACGTACACGCCGAGCGCCTCGCCGAAGGCGACCAGGAACACCACGGTCGCCACCGCGAACGCGACCTTCCACACCGGGTCGTCGAAGAACGCGACGACCACCGGCGCCAGCTTGATGCCGGTGATCGCGCCGAGCACGACCCCGACCAAGGACGGCAGCGCGATGATCACGCCCTGGTATGCACCGGACACCGCCGCCAGCACGGCGAGCAGGAGGACCAGCACATCGACCCAGTTCACGGTGTCACTCCTCCACTGCTTTCGGGGGCTCCGGGTGGCGGAGCCCCCGGCCCGGGGCGGAGCCCTGGTGAGACGCCGCTATCCGCGCCTGGTACGCGGCCAGCGCCTCGTCGAGGTCCCGGACGTCGCCCGGGTCCCATTCGCGCTCCCAGCCTCCCAGGCCGAGCAACACGGACAGCAACCCGGCGGTGAACCCCCACACGAACAGGCCCGAGACCTCGAAGGCCGGGCCCTTCCACGGCGCGCCGGCCTTCTTGACCGTGAACCGGTTGGCCGGGTCGACCAGCTCGGCCACCGGGACGCGGGCCACGGACGCCGTCTCGCCGGGGTCGACGGCGTGCACCGGCGACGGCTCGGCCCAGTACGCCAGCACCGGCGTCACGGCGAACGCCGACACCGGGACGAACAGCTCCGGCAGGATCGCGACAGGCCGGATGCCCGCCGGGACGACCCCGGTCTCCTCCTCGGCCTCGCGCAGCGCCGTGCCGACCGGGCCGCCGTCGCCGTCCTCGGCGCCGCCGCCCGGGAAGGCGACCTGGCCGGCGTGCGAGCCGAGCGTGTCGGCGCGCCGCTGCAGCAGGACGTCCGGTTCGCCGTCGGCTTCGCTCTCGCCGAAGAGGATGAGCACCGCGGCGGACCGGGTGTAGGCGCCGTCGGGCGGGCTGAACCGGGTGAACGTCTTCGAGTCGACCTCACCGCTGACCTTGACCAGCGGCCGGAGCCACTCCGGAACCGACTCCGGCTCGACCAGCGGTCCGATCACGATGCCCCCTCGACAGCCACACGCACCTCGTCAGTGTTCCCGAAGGTCCGGGGATTCGCGATGAACCGCACCGCGCCCGCGGCGGTGACCAGGTACGACGCCGGCAACGACGCGGGCACCTTGAGCGCGGTCCGGACCGGCCCGCTCTGCCCGTCGCCGTCGAACACCGACGGTAGGTGCACGCCCAGCCGGGCCAGCAGGTTCAAGCCGTCCTCCGCCGGGCTCTGGACCTGGACGCCGAGGACGCGCACCGCGCCCGGCTGCTTCGCGTAGTCCTGGAGCACGGGCAGCTCCGTCTTGCACGGCTGGCACCACGACGCCCACACGTTGACCAGCACCGGAGCGCCGGCCAGCGCGCGTCCGACGTCGACGCTCGCGCCGTCACCGAGGCAGTCGGCGCGGACGCCGTCGAGCTGCTTCACGGGCGCGGCCGGGCTCGCCGGCGGGCACGGCTGCAGCGCCGCCGCCGACCGCGCGGGCGCGAGGCCGGCCGACGGCGTCGCCGCGGTGTCCGCGCCCCCGCGCGGCAGCAGCGCGACGATCAGCGCCACCACCAGCACGGCGACGGCCAGCGCCCATTTGGTGACGGTCGTCACCGGGGCGCCGCCAGGGCCAGGATGTGGTCCCGTTCGACGCCCTTGACCAGCTTCGCGGCTTCCTCGAACCCGGTCGGGCCGGTGCCGTAGGACGGGCAGTCCCGGGCCAGCGGGCAGGCGCCGCAGGCCGGTTTCTTGGCGTGGCAGACGCGGCGGCCGTGGAAGATCACCCGGTGGGACAGCATCGTCCACTCCTTGCGGGGGATCAGCTCGCCGATCACGTGCTCGACCTTGACCGGGTCCTCCTCCGCCGTCCAGCCCCAGCGCCGGACCAGCCGGCCGAAGTGGGTGTCGACGGTGATCCCCGGCACGTCGAAGGCGTTCCCGAGCACGACGTTGGCGGTCTTGCGGCCGACGCCGGGCAGGGTGACGAGGTCGGCGAGCTTGGCGGGCACCTCGCCGCCGAAGCGTTCGACCAGCGCCGCGCCGAGCCCCATCACGGAGTTCGCCTTGGCCCGGTAGAAACCGGTCGAACGCAGGTATTCCTCCAGTTCAGGACGGTCGGCGCCGGCGTAGTCGGCGGCGGTCCGGTAGCGCTTGAACAGCGCGGGCGTGACGAGGTTCACCCGGACGTCGGTGGTCTGGGCGGACAACACGACCGCGACCAGCAGTTCCAGTGGTGTGGTGAAGTCGAGCTCGCAGTGGGCGTCCGGATACACGTCGTCGAGGCAACGCTTCATCCGCCTGGCGCGTCTCACCAGAGCTAACCGGCTTTCACCAGCGCCCTCACGGGGGGCGTTCGTGGTGGCAGGTGGCACCCCGATAGCCTACGGGCGCCGTCGGACGGGCCGGGCACAGCACCGGTGGACGACCGACACGCCAGAGCACCACCTCGGCGCAGTTTCCGGCCGCCATGAGCGAGGATCTGGAGTAGATGCTTTTCACTGAGTGTTTCCGGCTGTGTTCAGGAGTCCGGCCATGACCGTCTGGTTCGTCATCCTGGTCCCCCTGGTGATCATGTTCTTCGCCCTGTTCATGGAGCGGGTGGAGAGCCGGTTGAAGCACGTCGCGGTGCAGGAGAACGAGGTCGAAGAGTTCCTCGAGCAGGCGCAGCCCAACGAGGTCCGGGCGCTCTACGGGCACGGCATCGGCCGCGCGCTGGAGCTGTTCCGGCTGCGTAGGCTGGGCGGACGGGCAGCCAGGCAACGCGCGCGGCGCGTGCGGAGTTAGGCTCCACGTTCGGACGAGATCGTTTGCCGGGCCGCGCGCCCGGCGGGCGATCTCGGCTGTACGCCCTAGACTGACGCGCAAGTGACTGGCGTCACGCTCTGCGACCGACGCCGAGCGTGATCGTTTCTCGACGAGGAGGCACCCGAGGTGGACGAAACCCTGGCCCGTGCGGGCATTTTCCAGGGTGTGGAGCCGGCAGCGGCGGAGGCGCTGGCCCAGACCTTGGAATCCGTGGAGTTCCCCCGCGGCCATGTCATCTTCAACGAGGGTGAACCCGGCGACAAGCTGTACATCATCCAGTCCGGCAAGGTGAAGATCGGCCGCAAGTCCCCGGACGGCCGCGAGAACCTGCTGGGCATCTTCGGCCCGTCCGACATGTTCGGCGAGCTGTCGATCTTCGACCCCGGCCCCCGGACGTCGAGCGCGACCACGGTCACCGAGGTCCGCGCGGTCACGATGGACCGCCCGGCGCTGCGGCAGTGGATCTCGACCCGTCCGGAGATAGCGGAACAGCTGCTGCGCGTCGTCGCGCGCCGCCTGCGCCGGACGAACAACATGGTCGCGGAACTGATCTTCACCGACGTCCCGGGCCGCGTGGCGCGCGCGCTGCTGCAGCTCGCGCAGCGGTTCGGCAGCCAGGAGGCGGGCCTGCTGCGGGTCACGCACGACCTGACGCAGGAAGAGATCGCCCAGTACGTCGGCGCGTCCCGCGAGACCGTGAACAAGGCCCTGGCCGACTTCGCGCACCGCGGCTGGCTGCGACTGGAAGGCAAGAGCGTCCTGATCCTGGACCCGGAGCGCCTGGCCCGCCGCGCCCGTTGATCCTGTTCCACGCACGAAGAAGGCCTCCTGACCTGCGGGTCAGGAGGCCTTCTTCGTAGTGTTCGACACCAAAACACAGTGCTTGCCCAAAACAAAGAGCCGGGCGCCACCCCCGACGTGGCGCACCGGCTCTTCGTTTGTCGCGCGGACCATCCCCCGACGATCCGCGCTCCCCGCCCTCCGGGCCAGGCCCCGACCCATATGCCGGAGGGAGCTGGGTTATCTGTTGCTGTTGTTCAACCATCACGGCCCATACCCACTAATTCAAGGCCATTCACTCTCAAGGACGCGGTCGGCGCCGTTTCGTTGCAGGAGACCACACAGAATGTCGTGAGTGTTACCTGATCGAGATTTCGCGCTCTGGCACCAAGATCCACCACCAGTCTGCCGGTGACCCACCTGACCGTCAAATAACTGGTACCGACGTACCACTCTGCGGCATACTGGTACGCGTGTCCCAGTCTGCCTCGAACCACGAAAGCCGGACGTCCCTCGCCGACTACCGCACCGCGCTGACGACCCGCGCGGCCCGGCGGCCCGCCGTCGCGTCCGTGCTCGCCCGCCTGCCGATCGCCATGATCGGCATCTCGGCCCTGCTCTACGTCCAGCGCGAAACCGGTTCCTTCGCCGCCGCCGGGCTCGTTTCGGCCGGTTCACTCGCCGGTGTCTCGGTGGGCGCGGTGATCCAGGGCCGGCTGATCGACCGGTTCGGGCCGACGCGGCCGCTGCTCACCGTCGCGGTCCTCCTGATGCTGTTGATGAGCGCGCTCGTCACGGCGATCGAGTCGCACGCGCCGACCGCCGTGCTGGTCGCGCTGGGCGCGGCCACCGGGCTGTCGGAGCCGATGGTCGGATCGGCGTCACGCGCGCTGTGGACGCGTCTCCTGCCGCCGGGCGGCGCGCGCAACGCCGCGTTCTCGTACGAGGCGATCAGCATGGAGGTCTTCTTCATCCTGGGCCCGGGCGTGGCCGGGCTGCTGGTCATGGCGCCGTGGGCGGGCACCGGCCTGGTGCTGGGCGTCGCCCTGCAGTTCACCGGCGCGGTGCTGTTCGCGCTGAGCCCGGCCGTCCGCGCGTGGGGCCCGGCCGCCGCTTCGCGCGGCTCGCTGCTGGGCGCGCTGTCCAGCCCCGGCATGCGGACGCTCGCCGTGGCCGCGCTCGGCTTCGGCATCGTGATCGGCTTCGTCGAGGTCGCCGTCCCGGCGTCGGCCACCGAAGCCGGGCACGCGTCGGTCGGCGGCCTGCTGCTGTCGGCGTGGTCTCTGAGCTCGGTGGCGTTCGGCGTCGTGTACAGCCTGTCACCGTGGCCGCGCCGGCTGGGCGTGCGGCTGCCAGTGCTGCTGGGCGGGTTCGGCGCACTGGTGGCGCTGCTCGCGTGGCCGTCGACGCTGTGGGGCCTGGCGCTGGCGATGCTGGTCGCCGGGGCGCTGATCACCCCGCAGTCGACGGCCCACTCGGCGGCGATCGAGGTGGTCGCCCCCGAGGGCACGGCCGCGGAGGCGTTCGGCTGGGTCCTGACGGCGGTGACGCTGGGGCTGGCCATGGGCCAGTCGGTGAGCGGTTATGTAGTCGAGCACGCGGGCCCGAGCACGGCATTCCTGGTGGCGAGCGTCGCCGGCGTGGTGCTGGCCGGGGTTGTGTGGCTGCTGCGCGGCACGGTCCACCCGGTGCGCTCGGCGGCGGTCGAGCCGACCGAACTGGTGAGCGTGGCTCGCTAGACCGTGGCGCCGGTCTGATGCTCGCGGAGGCGGCGGCCATCGGGCGAGCACGACCGGTGGGCGCGGGCTGGTGTTCGCCGGGTCGCCTGACTACTGCGCGGCACGGTCCGCTCCGTCCGACCGGCGGCAGTCGAGCCGACCGAGCTGGTGAGCGTGGACCACTGAGGCAGTTCGTCAGGTCGTGGCGTCGGCCGCTAAGCCGCGCCGTGACCTGACGAAACCCCAGCCGACCAGCGCTGCGGCGGCCGCCGTGAGCACCAGGGCCGCGATCATCACCGCCGTCTCGAACTGTGAGGTCTGCTGGGCGGTCCAGTTCGACGTGGCGATGCTGCCGGTGAACAGCGCCGCCAAGATGGTGCCCGCCGCGGCGATGCCGGCGCCCGTGGTGACTTCCGACGCGGTGTCGATGAGGGCCGCGCCGATCGTCGTGCGGTTCTCGGGCAGGCCGCGGAGGACGTTGACGCCCGCGACGACGCCGACCACGCGCAGCCCGGCGGCCACGAGCGCCAGCGCCAGCGCGACCCAGACGTAGCCGAGCCGGCCGAGCAGCGCGTAGAACGCGAGCCCGAGCACGACCGCGGCGGCGCTGAGCCACGCGGCCCGCTCGAGGCCGACCTTCCGCACGAACGGGCTGACGAACGCGCCGCCCGCGACGAGCACGACCACCTGCGGCAGCAGCCCGAGGGCCGCGAGCGCGGGCGGCCACCCCCAGTCGAGCTGGAGCTGCAGCGTCACCAGGTACCCGAGGCCGGCGGTCGCCAGCCCCGCCGCGGACTTGAACGCCAGGCCGCTGGAAACCAGCGGGCGGGCGACGAGCTTCAGGTCGAGCAGCGGGTACCGGGTCGAGCGCTCGCGGCGGACGAACGAGATCGCCCCAGCGACGGCCGCGGCGGTGACCGTCCACGGCGCCCACGATCCGGTGCCTTCGTTCACGAACAGGGTGGGCGCGACGAGCGCGAGTACGATCGTCGCCGTGCCCAGCACCGCTCCGAGGACGTCCAATGGGTCGCGGTGGAGGTCAGCGGGGTCGTCCGCGGCGATGCCGGACCGCACGCCGATGATCGCGAGCGCGGCGATCGGCACGTTCACCAGGAGCAGGACCTGCCACGGCGCGATCGCGAGCACCAGACCACCCGCGGTCGGGCCGATCGCGAGGCCGACCAGGCCCACGGTCGAGATGAGCGTGGTCGCCCGGACGCGCAGGTCGTCCGCCTCGAACAGCCGGAAGGCCAGCGCCATCGAGCCCGGCGTCGTCATCGCGGCCGCGATCCCCATCAGCACCCGGACGGCGATCAGCTGTTCCGCGGTGCCGACGAACGCCGTCGCCAGGCTCGCGAAGCCGAGCAGAACCAGCCCGATGAGCATGATCCGCCGCCGGCCGAACCGGTCGGCGAGCGCGCCGAACGCCAGCATCAGCCCGCCGAAGACGACCGAGTACGCGCCGGTCACCCACTGCAGGGACGTCGTCGACGCGTGCAGTTCGCGGCCGATCGTCGGCAGCGCGACGTTCAGGATCGAGTTGTCCAGCATCTCGAAGAGGAAGACCGCGGACAGCCCCGCCAGGGCCACCCAGGCTTCCCGCAACGATCGTGGCGAGCGGGCTGTCAGTTCGGTGCGCATGCCACTAGGTTAATCGACTAAGTTTAGTTACACAAGAGAGTGAGGTCCGGATGCCCAGGACGAGTGAACGCGGCGGGCCGCAGACGCGCGCGAAGATCGCGGAGGTCGCGGCTCGGCTGTTCCTCGAGCGCGGGTACGACAAGGTCACGGTCGCCGAGGTCGCGAAAGAGGCCGGCGTCTCGAGCGTGACGGTCTTCAACCACTTCCCGCGCAAGGAGGACCTCTTCCTGGACCGCGCGGACGACGCCGTCGAGGTCCTGCGCGCGGCGGTGCGCGACCGCGCCCCGGACGTCGACGTGCTGACGTCCCTGCGCAACGCGGCTTTCCGGCTCTTCGACGACCGCCACCCGCTTTCCGGCGTCAACGACCACTCGATCCCGTTCTTCCGGACCGTCGCGGGTTCGCCCGCGCTGATCGCGCGCGCCCGGGAGATCGCCGCCGAACTCCAAGGCGTCCTGGTCGAGGAACTCGGCGCCGACGGGACGTTGCTCGCCGCCTTCTTCATCGCCGGGTACGCCGCGGTGCTGACGGAGACCGCTTCCCGGCTCGTCGCGGGAGAATCGCCGGACGTCGTGGTGGACGACCACCGCGTCCGGCTGGAGCGGCTGTTCGACGCCCTCCGCGGCGGCGTCGTTTTTGTCGGTGGTCGCAGCTAGCTTGCGGGGATGGACGTCACCGCGCCTGCTCACCGCCTCTCGGCGGCCGTCTCCGCCGCGTCCCGCCTGCTGCCCGCGCGCGCCGCGCTGCGGCTGCGGGCGGACGCGTCCGGGCTGACGGTCGCGGGCAGCGACCCGGATCTCGCCGTCCGGTTCGACTGCCCGGCGACCACCCACACCGACGGCGAGGTGGCCGTGCCCGCGGCCCCGCTGGCCGAGACGCTGAAGATGCTGGGCGCGGCGCCGGTGCGCCTGGTCGTCGAAGGCAGCCGGCTGGCGTTGCGCCTGGAGCAAGCCCGGTTCGCGTTGCCGTTGCTCGCTTCCGCGGCCGCGTCCCCGGCTTTTGCCGCACCCCAAGTGTCCGAAGTGGACGGACCGGCGTTCGCGTCGGCGTTGCGGATCGTCGCCGGCACGGCGGCCAAGGACGACCCGCTGCCGTTGTTCACCGGCGTCCGCGTCCAGGCCGCCGACGGCCGGCTGACGCTGACGGCGTCGGACCGCTACCGGATGGCGGTGGCCCGGCTGCCGCTGCGGACGCCGGGGTCCCTCGACGTCCTGGTACCCGCGGCCCTGCTGACGGAGGCGGCACGGCAGGCGCGGGGAGTGGTCGGACTCCACACGGGACCGGGCCGGTTCGGCTTGAGCTGGGCGGGCGGTTTGGTGGGGACAGCGGTCCTGGACGCGGGTTTCCTGTCGGAGGAAGCAATCCCGTCAGGCGCGGTCGACACCAGGGTGACGCTGGAGTCGGACGCCCTCGCGGCGGCGGTCCGCCGGGTCGGGGTGTACGCGGAGGACCGCCGGGTGCTGACCCTGGAGGTCGGCGACGCACAGGTCCGCCTGGCGAGCGCACGCCTGGACGCCGGCGAGGCGGAGGAGACCCTGAAGGCGGACGTCAGTGGTGGCCGGACGTCGCCGTCGTTCCAGGCCCGGTACCTGCTGGACGCGCTGAGCGCGTTCGCCGGGGAGCGGGTGGAGCTGTCGATCCAGCCGGGCATGAGGGCGTGCATCCTCCGGGCTGTGGACGCCGGGGAGGTGGAGCTGACGTACTACCTGATGCCGATGCTGCCCCGCTGACTCACGGATCCAGCGTGGCGAGGCACGTTCAGGAAGTCTCGTCGTCGGCGTCAGGGTCGTCAGCGGTCAGGATTGCGACCAGTTCGGCTGGGATCCGGAAGGCTGCCGCCTTCACACTTCCCTGGTAGATCGGCGCAAGCGCGGCCTGGACACCCTCCGGCACAACACCCTCAGCCTGAAGGTCGCGTGTAATCCGGGCAGTGGGTTTGGTGAATCCGCGGAGCATCCGATCGTCGTCATACGATCCGATCTCATAGACAACCCGTCGATCGACAGTCCCGCCCGACCGCGCTGCGGCACGGATGACGTCGGCTTGTTCCCAGCCTTCGACATCGAGACGTTCCAGCAGCTGAGCGATCCCCTCCGCCGACCAGAGTGGCTTCTC
Source organism: Amycolatopsis sp. NBC_01286 (assembly GCF_035982555.1). Classification (NCBI taxonomy): domain Bacteria; kingdom Bacillati; phylum Actinomycetota; class Actinomycetes; order Pseudonocardiales; family Pseudonocardiaceae; genus Amycolatopsis; species Amycolatopsis sp. NBC_01286. The sequence continues at coordinate 2,870,312 of NZ_CP108428.1, read as the reverse complement.
CTGGGTTTGCCGGGAGACTCGCGCGGCGTCGTCGACGGATTCGCTCCGGACCACGATCTCCAACACGGACGCCCTCCTGAGCAAGTCGACGGGGCGCATCAGGTAGAGCTGGCGGCCACTCAGTTTGCGTAGCTCGGTGACCAGTTCGGTCCGCGGGCCGAGGAACTCCGACCGATGACGCCACCACCAGTCCTCCTTCTCATCGCCCGTCACCAGGACGACGTCGAGACCGCGGCGAGCGCTCTCGGACATGACCTGGCTCCATACCAGGTAGTCGCCGGCTGCGCCTTCGGGAAGATCGGAATTGGCTTTCTCCGCGTCGAGGTAACCAGGCGGCTCCTTGGCGACGGCCCGGCGACCGCCTTCCTTGATCGCGTCCTGCCACCAGTCTTGGTCCGGCTCTGCGCCCACTTTCCCGGCCAGCAACTGTTCGAGCTCGACCAATACCGGTTCATCGCACGATCCGCCGAGTACGGCAGGCGCGGCCGGCGTGGACGAGCTGACCGATTCCTCCAGCTCTTCGTACATGGACTGAGCCTTCGCGATCTTTTCATCGCGGTAAGCCACGTCGATCGCAGTTGCCTTCGCCCATTGCCTGATCGCGTCTTCCGTAGCCCGCCGGTGCTTCGCGAAAGCAGCCAATGCTTGCGAAGCGGCCGTTTCGCGACTGGTGAGAACACTCATCCGATTGCGCCAGAACTCACGGATTGCCTGGTGCGGGACCCAGAGCCGGTCACCGATCATCTCGAAGACGCGGAGCAGATCTTTGGTGGTTTCTTCATTGTAGCGGTAGAGGTTGAGGAGAACATTGGCGTCAATCGCCACCAACGCCGTCTTCAAGGCGCCGTCGATCTCGGCGTCCGCGGGCAGCCGATAACCCGGGAACGCTTCGTAAATACCTACGTTTCCCCGCTCTGGACTGCCGTGCGACGTCTCCATGGATACCAAGTCGCTCGACTGTCCCTCGTTGCTACACCTCGGCCGCAACCAGCTGAAACTCACGGATCCAGGGTGGCGAAGCGTTTCAGGGTGCGGATCATCGGGGCCGTCTCCACCTGTTGGACTCCGGACAGTCCGCCCAGGTCGTCGGCCAGGTACTCGTACAGGGCCGCGTCGTCGCGGCAGCCTACGTTCGCCACCAGGTTCGACGGGCCCGTCGTGGCCGCCGCGAAGGCGACCTGGGGATGCTGTGCCAGTGCGCGGCCCGTCGATGACAAGGCCGAGGGCGCCACCGTGAGCCAGAGGGTCGCCGTCAGGGGGTAGCCGAGGCGGGCTGCGTCTATCTCGACGTCGAAGTACAGCGCTCCCGCGTCTCGCAGGTGCTCCAGGCGGCGGCGGGTTGTCGACTCCGAGCGGCCAGCGGCTGCGGAGAGTGTCGACATGTCGGCGCGGCCGTCGTGGGCCAAGGCTGCCAGCAGGGCCGGGTCCTCCGGCTCCGGGCGGTAGGCGACCTCAGCGGGAGGACGGCGTAGCGACACCACCGATGACTCCGGCAACGCGCTCGATCGGCCCGGCCAGCCTGCCGGGCCGCCCGCGAAACGGCGTAGCAGGCGGTACGCCGTCATCGAGACCACTCGCGGTGTTCGCGGGAGCTGGCCCAGCAGCAAGCCGTCGGCTTCCTCTCGTTGCGGGGCGCGGATGAAGCACACGATCTCCGTCCCGCCGGACATCAAGCTCACCCACTGCGTGTCCGCGCGCCGGGCCAGGGCGGTCGCGATCGGGGCCGCCGCGTCCGGGACGCACCTCAAGCGCACCAGCCAGTGGACCTGACCCAGCGCCGCCGCCTCCGGGACGCCGACCACGCGCAGCACTCCGGACGAGCGCAGCTTGCGGTAGCGGCGCGCGATCGTCTGGTCCGAGACGCCGAGCACCTCGGCGATCGTGCTGAACGACGCGCGCCCGTCCAGCTGGAGCGCGTGCGCGAGCCGGCGGTCCAGGTCGTCCAGCAGGTCGGAATTCATCAAATCAGCCTAGAGAACGTCGGATTTCGCGCACAATCCCGCCACGGATGGAAGAACTGCCCGAGAGAACCCACGCTGGGGTCATGAACATCGACCACACCGTCTTCCTCACCCGGAACTACGAGAAAACCTGGCAGCGCTACGAAGAACTCGGCTTCACGCTCAGCCCGCCGTCGCGGCACTTCGCGTCCCGCAGCGAAGGCGGCGAACTGCTGCCGAGCTGCACGGCGAACCGCTGCGCCTACTTCGGCGGCTCCTTCCTCGAACTGATCGGCGTCGTCGACGCGGCCGCCGGCGACCCGTGGCGCGTGCTGCCCATCCTGGACGAACGCGGCGACGGCCTGCACGGTGTCTCCTTCGGCTGCGACGACTCCGAAGCCGCCGAACGCCGGCTGCGCGAAGCCGGGCTCTCGACGTCCGGGGTGCTCTCGCTGCAGCGCGACGTCGACCTGCCGGAAGGCACGCGCACCGCGCGCTTCCGCAGCGTCCACATCAGCCGCGACAAGACGCCCGAAGGCATCCTGCACACCGCCGAGCACCTCACCCCGGAGTACGTCCACCAGCCGCGCTACCTCGACCACCCGAACGGCGCCCGCCGCGTCGCCGGGATCCTGCTGGTCGTGGCCGACGACGAAGTCGAGACCTACCGCAAGCGCTACGACGTGATCACCGGCGGCGAGCACGTCGTCGACATCGTCGGCGCGAGCGACCTCGACGCCGTCCTGCCCGGTGAGACCGCGCCGCGGCTGCCTTACTTCGCGGCGCACGGCGTCGCGGTGGACGATCTGGAGAAGGCGCGGAAACTGGTCGAGCGGCACGTCCCGACCACCACCCGCGACCGCGGGTTCTTCGTCCGCGCCGAGGACGCGTACGGCGCCGCGGTGTACTTCGAAGAGGAGGCCTGATGATCGTCGACACCACCAGCGGCCAGGTCCGCGGACTGAACGGCACGTTCCGCGGGATCCCTTACGCGGAAGCGAAACGCTTCGAACTTCCGACGCCACCGAAGCCGTGGACCGGCGTCCGCGACGCCCTCGAACCCGGGCCCGCGGCCCCGCAGCCGCCGTCGCGGCTCGAACACGCCCTCGGGCCGATGCCGCTCCCCCAGAGCGAAGACTGCTTGTCGCTCAACGTCTTCACGCCGTCGACCAGCGGTCGCCGCCCGGTGCTCGTGTGGATCCACGGCGGCGGGTTCTCCAGCGGCTCGGGCGCCCAGATCTGGTACACCGGCACGCGCCTGGCTCGCGAGGCGGACGCCGTCGTCGTGACGCTCAACTACCGGCTCGGCGCCCTCGGTTTCCTGGCCGTGGACGGCGTTCCGCCCAACCTCGGGATCGCCGACCAGCTCGCCGCCCTCGAATGGGTCCGCGACAACATCGCCGCGTTCGGCGGAAACCCGGCCGAGGTCACCCTCGGCGGTCAGTCGGCCGGCGCCCAGTCGACGCTCGCACTGTGGTCGTCACCGCGGGCGAGGAACCTCGTCAAGCGGATCGCTCTGCAGAGCGCGCCACTCGGCATGCGACCATCCACTTGGGACGATGCGAACCAGAATGCCTTGCTGCTGCAACAAGAAGTAGACATCCGCACGGCCACACTGGACAACCTGCTCGCAGCGCAGCTCAAGGTCGCCGCGGAGACCACGAAGCCCGGTTCGCTCGAACCGCCGTTCCAGCTCGTCGCCGACGGCGACCTCGTCGCGGAAGATCTCATCGAAGCGGCACCGCACGGCGAAGCACTCATCAGCTGGACGCGCGACGAGCTGCGCGCGTTCGTCCCCGACGCGCCCCAAGACGTCGTCGACAAAGCGACCAGCATGTTCTTCGCCGGTGACATCCCGCGGCTCGCCGGGAAGCTCGACGCCGTCACCTTCCGCTTCGACTGGCAGGCGCCCGGCAACCGGTTCGGCGCGTGCCACTGCGTCGACCTGCCGTTCCTGTTCGGCACCCACGACGTCTGGGCCGCGCCGATGCTCGAAGGCGCGCCGAAGGGGCTCGAAGAGGAAGCCGGGTTGCGCGAGGTCTGGGCCGCCTTCCTGCACGGAAAGCGGCCCAGCCTCGAGTGGGCCGCGCTCAGGCTGCCTGAGCGGCCTTGACGGCGGCCTCGACCTCGGCGAACGACGGGTTGACCATCGCGACCGAGCCGACGATCACCGTCGGGACGGTTTCGTTCCCGTTCGCCACCTCGCGCACGCGCGCCGCGCCGTCCGGGTCCTCCCAGATGTTGATCTTCCGGACGTTGAAGCCGCTCTTGGAGATCGGCCGGTCGAGCGCGGCACAGAACCCGCACCCGGGCCGCCAGTAGAACTCCACCTCGACGTTGCTCATCCCTGTCCTTCCGACCGCAAGTAGTCCAGCTGCGCCTGCACGCTCCATTCGGCGGGCGCCCACAGTGCCCGGTCGACGTCGGCGTAGACGACTTCGACCACCTGGCGCGGTGTGGCGTCCGCCCCGAGCACCTGCAAAGCGGAACGCACCTGGTCGAGCCGCTGTTCCCGATGGGCAAGGTACTCGCGCGCGGTCGCGGGCAGATCGGACAGCTCCGGACCGTGACCCGGCAGCCCGCGCGTGCCCGCCGGCAGCTCGATCAGCTTGCGCAGCGACCGCAGGTAGTCACCGAGGTCGTGCAGCACGGTGGTGCCGCGGCCGAGCACGGTGTCGCCGGTCAGCACCTGCCCCTCGAGCACCAGCGACACCGAGTCGGGGGTGTGCCCGGGGGTGTGCAGGACGCGGATCTCCAAGCCACCGGCCGAAAGCACGTCGCCGTCCACAAAGGACTGAGCATCCAGGCACAGCGCCGGGTCGAACGCCCGCACCGGCGCCCCGACGCGCTCGGCGAACCACGGCGCGCCCTCGGCGTGGTCCGGGTGGAAGTGCGTCAGCACGATCAGCTCGACGTCGCCGACGCCGGCCAGCAGCTCCAGGTGCTCGAGGTCGCGGTAGCCCGGGTCGACGACGACGGCCGGGGTGTCCGGCGTCGCCCGCAGCACCCAGCTGTTCGTGCCTTCGAGCGTCATCGACGACGGGTTGTTCTCCAGCAGCACCGACGCCGTCTCCGACACCCGCCGCAGGACGCCGTAGGCCGGGGCGCTCATCGCCGCTCCAGCACGACGCGGACCTGGTCGTTCTCGCGGACCAGCGTCGGCGCGATCCGGACGATCTCGCGCTGCGCGTTCAGCACGTCGTCGGCGGTCGCGAACTCGGCCAGCTCGCTGAGCGTCAGCCAGGTGGGTGGCATCAGCATCCGGCGGCCTTCGCGGGCGTCGGCGATCGCGTCCTCCGGGCGCTGCCAGCCGGAGCTCGACGCCTCGGACGTCGCGCCGTCCGCCTGCTGGCCCTCGGGCAGCTTCGCGACGTAGAAGCGGGTGTCGTACCGGCGCGGCTCCTGCTCGGGGGTGATCCAGTGCGCCCACGGGCGCAGCAGGTCCGCGCGCAGCGTCAGCCCGGCGTCGGCGAGGAACCCGGCCAGCGACACCTCGCGGGTCTCCAGGGCGTGGCGGGCCGGCGCGTACGGCGTCACGTCGGTGAGGACCTCCTCGGCGCTGCCCGCGAGCAGCACGCCGGACTCCTCGAACGTCTCGCGCACCGCCGCGCAGGTCAACGCGCGGGCGAGCGCGTCGTCACAGCCGAACCGGGCCGCCCACCACGACGGCGCCGGGCCGGCCCACGCCACGGACGCGTCGGCGTCGCGCTTGTCGACGCCACCGCCGGGGAAGACCGTCATGCCGCCGGCGAAGGGCATGCCCTTGACCCGGTGCTGCAGGAAGATCTCGACGCCCTCGGCCCCGTCGCGGACGAGGATCACCGTGGCCGCGTCCTTGGGGACGGCCGGTGGTCCATCGGCGTTGGCGCGGGTGGCGATCCCGGCGCCGACGGGGATGTCGAAGACGAACTCCTTGGGCTGCTCCACCCGGGAAACATACCTCCGACACCCGACGTTCCGTCGCGCAGTTGTGGTGTCCCGGACACAGCGAAGGCGGCACTTTCACGTGAAAGTGCCGCCTCGTGCCGCAAAACCTACGGGGCGGTCCAGCCGCGCTGGTCGCCACCGGAGCGGGACGCGCCGTTGAGCCGCATCTTCGCCGCCTCGGCCCGCTCGCGCTCGGCCAGCTCGGCGTGCAGCTCACGCAGCAGCGCCCGGTCGCGCTCGCTCAGGCTCGGGTCGTCCAGGTCCAGCGCGGGCAGTTCGACGACCTCGTGCATCGACGGCTTGCCCGCGGCGATCTCGCGACCCTTCTCCGGGTCCTCGGCCAGCGCCTGCCGCAGCTGCGCGACCTCCGCCGGCGTCAGGTCGGCCGTGCGCTCCGCCCGCGTCTCGGCCCGTTCCGACCGCACCTTGCGGGGCGGCTCGGGGACCGGGGGCGGCGGCGACACGATCGGCACCACCGGGGCGACCGGCTCCGGCGCCATGGTCGTCGGGGCGTTCGCCCGCATGCTGTGCCGGCTGCCCGACTCCGCGACCGGCTCCGCCGAGATGGCGGGGGCCGGCGGCTTCGCGACCGGCTCGGGCCGGTAGGAGGACGTGTTCGACGTCGCGCTCCCGGTCACCCAGGCCGGCGACGCGGCCGCCGAAGCGGCCTGGTGGTACTCGGAGTGCGCGACGCCCGGGCCGCTCACCTCGACGACCGAGTGGATGCCGGCCCGGCGCAGCGCCGTGTCGACGCGGAAGGCGACGGCGGGCGGGTTGCCCTCCGGCCCCAGCTCGACGAGCACCACGCGCTGCGGCAGCGCGCCCGGCACGCTCCCGGCCGGGGTGTTGCGCCACACCGCGTGCACCGACCGGACGTCCGGCAGCACCTGCAGCGTCCGGTCGAGCGCCTCGGCGATGCCGAACTCCGGGGAGTTCTCGCCGGTGAACCGGTGCGTGTTGACCGGCTCGGCCTCGTCGACCAGCAGGTCGTTCGCCAGCGTCGCGTCCGACCGGCTCATCTCGAGGACCAGCGCCAGCTCGCGCTGTTCGGCGGAGCTGACCGGGATCCGGCCCGCGATGAGCGTGCCGGTGGTCAGCTCGACGGCCTCGTCGATGTGCGCGCGGGCGATCAGCTCCCGCGCTTCGGTGAGCGCGCTGTCGTCGATCCGGCCCGCCAAGGCCAGCAACAGGTTGTGCAGGCGCAGGGGCACCGAGAACCCGTCCATGGGCGGGCCGTCGTGGACCTCCACCATTGCCTTGCTCCCTCCCGGCTCGCTGGCGGTGCGAGCGTTAAGCGGCTACGAGCCGGTTGCCCGCCACCGCGCCCACGCAGACCAGCTCGGAATCAGCCAGCGCGGCCCGGTGGTAGCCCGGCAGGTCGAAGCGCGGCGGGATGACCTCGACGCTGGGCTCTTCGTCGCCCAGGACCCGCAACACCCGCTGCAGTTCGCCGGTCAACCTCGGCAGCCCCGACAGCGCGGTGATCAGCAGGACGCGTTTGGCCGTTCCTTGCCCGACGACACCGACGTGCCGCCAGCTCTGCCGCACTTCCCCCACGTCCGGACGTCCCCGCAACGTTGCGTGGATCAACACGGACACGGAGTCGACCGAGTTAACCCATTCGGGCGCACTCGACGTGAATGTGTACCTGTTCTCGGTGACGTCGTCTACCCCCAGGGTCGAACTCACCTGGTGCCAGTCGGCGCCGTGCGGGATGAGCCCGGCCACGAGCAGGCGGTACTCCGTCTGGTCGAGGTCAATCCTGTGCTTAAGCAAAGACCTCGGCAGGGTCCGGGCGAGAGTGCCCATCGCGCCCTCGCCGAGCCAGTCCCGGAAGCGCCACAGCAGCTGGTCGGGCAGCCGCCCGGCCAGCCGGAGCAGCAGCTCGTGGGTGGACTGCTCGATGTCCGGGTCCATCACTGCACCTCCACGATCAGTTCGACCTCCACCGGCGAGCCGATCGGCAGCTCCGCGACGCCGACTGCCGAGCGGGCGTGGACACCCGCGTCGCCGAAGACCTCGCCGAGAAGCTCGGACGCGCCGTTGACGACCGCGGGCTGGCCGGTGAAGCCCTCCGCGGAAGCCACGAAGCCGACAACCTTGACGATCCGCGTGACGTTGTCAATGCCGACCAGAGCGTGCACCGCCGCGAGCGCGTTGAGCGCCGAGGTGCGGGCGTGGCCCTTGGCCTCCTCGGGGCTGATCTCCGCGCCGACCTTGCCGGTCGCGGCGAGCACGCCGTCGACGAAGGGCAGCTGGCCGGACGTGTAGACGTACGAGCCGCTCTTGACGGCGGGCACGTAGGCGGCCAGCGGGGCGGCCACGCCGGGCAGCTCGACGCCGAGTTCCTTCAGCCGTTCGCTCCAGCTCACTGCGGCTCAGCCCTTCGGACGCTTGAGGTACGCGACGTGCTGCTCGCCCGTCGGGTTCGGCAGGACGGTGACCAGCTCCCAGCCGTCCTCGCCCCACTGGTCGAGGATCTGCTTCGTCGCGTGGATCAGCAGGGGGACCGTCGAGTACTCCCACTTGGTGGCGCTCATAGCTCGGGAGCGTAGCCAAGCGGGCAAGGGCGCCGGGGTCCGCCGCCGGAAAAGCGCCGAGGTCCGGGTGACCCCGTCCGAGTGAACGATCACTCGTTGTGGGGCACCTCACATCCGGCCGGGGCCCGCTAGCGTGGGCGCGTGGAAACGTGGCGGGTGATCGCGACGGCGCTGCTGGCCGCGGCCGGGCTGCCGCTCGTGCTGGTCGTGATGGCGAAGGTGCGCGATCGGACGCAGAGTTCGGGGCAGGTCGCCCTCGGCGGAGTGGTCACCCTCACCCTGCTGGTCGTGCTCGGTGTGCTGATGCTCACCGTGCTGCCCGGCCTGGCGACCTGGTTGCTGGTCGCCGCCGTGGCGGCTGCGGTCAGCGTCATGCTGCTGGCCAGCTGAGCACCGGTTTAGGGTGAAGAAGTGACCACTTCCCATGCCGGCTGGACCGACGAGCTTGCCCGCGCCCGGCTGCACTTCGTCACCGGCAAGGGCGGGACCGGCAAGACGACGCTCGCCGCCGCGCTCGGCCTCGCGCTCGCCCGCGAGGGCCGCCGGGTGCTGCTGATCGAGGTCGAGGGCCGGCAGGGCATCGCGCAGCTCTTCGACACCGAGCCGCTGCCCTACGCCGAGCAGCGGATCGCCTCCGTCCCCGGCGGCGGGGAGCTGCGCGCGCTGCACATCGACGTCGAAGCCGCACTGCTCGAGTACTTCGAGATGTTCTACAACCTCGGCTTCGCCGGCCGGACGCTGCGGCGGATGGGCGCGATCGAGTTCGCGACCACCCTCGCGCCCGGCCTGCGCGACGTCCTGCTCACCGGGAAGATCAAGGAGTGCGTCGGGCGCACCGAGTCCGACGGGCGGCACACCTACGACGCCGTCGTCGTCGACTCGCCGCCGACCGGCCGGGTCGTCAAGTTCCTCGACGTCACCAAGGCCCTGACCGACCTCGCCAAGACCGGCCCGATCCGCGGCCAGGCCGACGGCGTCGTCCGGCTGCTGCACTCCGGCGAGACCGTGATCCACATCGCCACGCTGCTCGAGGAGATGCCGGTCCGCGAGACCGTCGAGGCCGTCGCCGAGCTGGACGGCGCCGACCTGCGCCCCGGCGCGGTGCTGGTCAACCGGGTCCGCCCGCCGCGGCTGCCGGCCCGCTCGGTGCTGGCCGCGGCCGACGGGCGCGTCGACGCCTCCCGCGTCCGCACCGGGCTCGCGTCGGCCGGGCTGAAGCTGCCCGACACCACGCTGGACGCGCTGGTCGAGGAGACCGTCGAGCACGCGGTGCGGGTCGCCGCCGAGCAGCGGGCCCGCGAGCAGCTCGCCGAAGCCGACCTGCCGACGCTCGAGCTGCCGGACCTCACCGGCGGCGTCGACGTCGGGGCGCTCTACGAGCTGGCCGAGGCTCTGACCGACCAGGGGGTGCGGTTGTGACCACCACCATCGACATCGACGCGCTGCTCGACGACGAGAAGAGCCGCGTGATCGTCTGCTGCGGTTCCGGCGGCGTCGGCAAGACGACCACCGCCGCGGCGCTGGCGTTGCGCGCGGCCGAGCGCGGCCGCCAGACCGTCGTGCTCACCATCGACCCCGCGCGCCGCCTGGCGCAGGCGCTCGGCCTGCGTGAGCTGGGCAACCACCCGCGGCAGGTGCAGGTCGAAGGGTTCGAGCCCAAGGGCGAGCTGTGGGCGATGATGCTCGACATGCGCCGCACGTTCGACGACATGGTGCGCGTGCACGCCGGGCCGGAACGCGCCGAGCAGCTGCTGCAGAACCCCTTCTACCAGACCATTTCCACGTCGTTCTCCGGCACGCAGGAGTACATGGCGATGGAGAAGCTGGGGCAGCTCGCGGCCACCGGCGACTGGGACCTGATCATCGTCGACACCCCGCCGAGCCGCTCCGCGCTGGACTTCCTCGACGCACCGACGCGCCTGTCGTCCGCTTTGGACGGCCGGATGATCCGGCTGCTCACCGGCCCGGCGAAGGCCGGCGGCTGGGGCCTGCGCAAGGTCGTCAACGCCGGGTTCTCGATGTTCGCCAAGGCCGTCTCGACGATCATCGGCGGCCAGCTGCTGACCGACGCGTCGGCGTTCATGCAGGCCTTCGACAGCATGTTCGGCGGCTTCCGCGAGCGCGCCCGCAAGACGGCCGAGCTGCTGCGCTCGTCCGGGACGTCGTTCCTGGTCGTGGCCGCGCCGGAGCCGGACGCGCTGCGTGAGGCGTCCTACTTCGTCGAACGGCTCTCGGCCGAGTCGATGCCGCTGGGCGGGCTGATCGCGAACCGGACGCACCCGGTGCTCGCGAAGCTGTCCGGTTCCGAAGCGCTGGCCGCGGCCGAGTCCCTGCAGGAGGGCGACGTGAACGCGCCGCTGGCCGAAGCCGTGCTGCGGCTGCACGCCGACCGCGTCGACCTCGCCGCCCGCGAGGAACGGCTGCTCGCGCGGTTCACCCGCGCCCACCCCGAGGTGGCACTGGCCCGGGTGCCCGCGCTGGCCGGTGACGTGCACGACCTCGACGGCCTGCGCGACATCGGCACCAAGCTCGCCTCCTCGTGAGTGTTCAGGGCGGTTCCAACCGCCCTGAACACTCACGAGCGGTCAGCCGACTTCGACCCGCTCCAGGGCGTCCCGTTTGGCCGCCTCGAGCAGTTCGGCCCAGTTCAGCACGTCGGGACGACGGCGCAGCAACGCCCGCCGTTCCCGTTCGGTCATGCCACCCCAGACACCGAAGTTGATCCGGCCGTCGAGTGCTTCGGCGAGGCATTCCGTGCGGACCGGGCAGCCCATGCAAACGGCTTTCGCCCGGTTCTGCTCCGCACCCCGGACGAACAGGCCGTCCGGATCGGCGTCCCGGCAGGACGCGTTGATTCGCCAGCTCGACTGGTTGGTTTCCATACCCCCAGCTCCCTACCCTGGTGATCGACGCACCAGCGGGGACAAAGGCACTGCGCTCCTCGCCCCCGCGAGCGTGTCTCCCTCAGCTCACGTCGGTTTGCCGGACACCTCCCCGGTGCCGGTGCCTGCAGCCGGACCGCGCGAGCTCCCACTCGCGGTGATCCGCCTCTCGGCTTTCTTCGTGAGACGTTGACGGACTGTAAGGGCCCTCGGTTCCCTCCGCCAAGACCTAGAATGCCTTCCGTTACCAGATGTCACCGAAGGGGGTCGCGTTTGTCACTGAATTCACATCTTCGGGGACACGGCGTCACCGGCGCCTGACCCGCCCCGCGTAGGCTGGCCCTCGTGCGAAAAGCGGATGGTTTGTTCAAGCTCATCGGCCTCTGCCTGCTCGCGGGGGTGCTCGTCGCCGGCATGCTCTTCCCGGTCGTGGGGGCCGCCGGTGTCATGTCCAACCAGGCCAGCGAGACGGTCGAGAAGACGTCGTCGGACCTCGCGGACATCCCGCCACCGCTGGTCACGACCGTCACCGACAGCGCCGGTACCCCGATCGCGACGATGTACGACCAGTACCGGCTGCCGATCAACGAGAACCAGATCAACGAAGCCATGAAATGGGCGCTGGTCTCGGTCGAGGACAAGCGGTTCTACGACCACCACGGCGTCGACTGGCAGGGCACGCTGCGCGCGGCCGTCAGCAACAGCACCGGCGCGGACACGCAGGGTGCGTCGACGCTCACGCAGCAGTACGTCAAGAACTACCTGATCAACGTCGTCTACCGCGGCGACACGGTGGGTCAGAAGAAAGCGCAGGAACAGTCGGTCGCCCGCAAGCTGAAGGAAGCGCGGATCGCGATCCAGCTCGAGACGAAGCTGACCAAGCAGCAGATTCTCGCGGGTTACCTGAACATCGTCGAATTCTCCCGGCAGATCTACGGGATCGGCGCCGCCGCGCACGCGTACTTCAACACCACGCCGGAAAAGCTGACCGTGCCGCAGGCCGCGTTGCTCGCCGGATTGGTGAACAACCCGATCAACAACGACCCGTGGAAGCACGCGGACAAGGCGACCGCGCGCCGCAACATCGTGCTCGACCGGATGGTCGAGAACAAGAAGCTGGCCAAGGCCGACGCCGACCGCTTCAAGGGCGAGCCGCTGGGTGTCGTGCCGGACTTCCCGGCGAAGCCGCCGGCCAACTGCATCGGCGCGGGCCCGGAGGCCGGGTTCTTCTGCCAGTACGTCGAGGACTACCTGATCAAGTCGGGGATGAGCAAGGACCAGCTCTACACCGGCGGCTACACGATCAAGACGACGCTGGACCAGCGCGCCAACCACGAGGCGAAGGTCTCGGCGGAGACGCAGGTCAAGAAGACACAGCAGTACGTGGCGAACACGTTGTCGCTGATCAAGCCGGGCAAGAACCGGCACGAGGTGGTCGCGCTGGCCGCCAACCGCGACTACGGGCAGGACCCGGACCAGGGCCAGACGACGTACGCGCTGCCGGCGGGTGTCTACAACACCGGTGGCGCCGGGTCGACGTACAAGATCTTCACCACGGCCGCGGCGATGGAGAAGGGCGTGGCGGGGATCTACTCGCCGGTCGAGGTGCCGGACTCCTACACCTCGCACGTGTTCACCGGTGGCGCGAAGACCTGCCCGCCGACGGGGCCGCCGCTGCGCTCGAACTGGTACTGCGTGGGCAACGCCGGTGACTACAGCCGGATCGCCCAGGGCGCGACGGTCCAGACCGCACTCGCGACGTCGCCGAACACCGCGTTCGTCGAGCTGGAAGACCGGCTCGGCAGCACCGCGCCGGGCATCGACATGGCCAAGCGGCTCGGCATGCGCGACACCATGGCGACGAACGCCTCGGGCAAGACGCCTGACCCGAACGCGCCCCGGGCCGAGGAGCGCGAAACCCAGGCGACGTTCTACGGCCCGAACGACAAAAGCCCCGGTTTCGGCGCGTTCACCCTGGGCTTCAGCCCGCTGAGCGGCCTGGAGCTGGGCAACGTCGCGGCGACGATCCTCTCCGGCGGCGTCTGGTGCCCGCCGACGCCGATCGCCGGCGTGACCGACCGCAACGGCCAGCCGGTGCCGGTCAAGGAAGCCGGCTGCGAGCAGGCGGTGCCCGAAGGCCTGGCGAACACCCTGGCGGTCGGCATGAGCAAGGACGACCAGCCGGGCGGCACGTCGGCGGCCGCGGCCGCCGCGGCCGGGTGGAACCGCCCGATCATCGGCAAGACGGGCACGACCCAGGGCAACGTCTCGGCGACGTTCGTCGGCGGCACCCCGCAGCTAGCGGGAGCGGCGATGACGTTCAAGTTCGGCGGCGGCGGCTCGGGCGGTCTCTGCGACGCCGGCCCGGGCAACGTCCGGGTGTGCGGCAGCGGAAACATGTTCGGCGGCAAGGCCCCGGCCCGGACGTGGTTCGGCGCGATGAAGAACATCATGGACGCCAGCCAGCCGGTCGTCGGCCTACCCCAGCCGGACCCGCAGTACATGGGCGGCCCGGGCCGCTAGAAACACCTGGGCGGGGCCGGAGCGGCTTGACCTTGCTCCTGCCCCGCCCATTTCTTGTCCCGCAGCGGCGTTTGACACGGACCGAGCCTCAGCAAATTCCGATCCGCAACACCTCCGCGCCGGCGGCCACCACGGCACGGCGAATGGGGTCGTCGGTGGCTCGTTCGACTTCGGTCAGCCCTCCGAGCCGCCCCGCGATCTTCGCGGACTCGGAACCGTCCCCGGGCACCGCCGGGAGATGGTCCTGCACGCTTCGATCCGGAAAGATGGCGCCGAAGAGGTGCGCGAATCCGGCCACCCCGCCCACGACGACTGCGAAAACCAGCCAGAGGACGGCGACCAGCAGCGGGTTCATCCGCCGTCGGGGTGTGGTCATCGGATCAGCTCTGGGGCATTTCCGACAGGACCTCCGTGTTCCACCACTGGTAGAGCATGTCCAGCTGGTTGGTGTCCGCGACCTTCGTGGACAGCAGGACGCCCGCGATCAGGTTCTTCTTCTCCGTCCACACGAGCTGTGCCGGGTCGCCCAGGAAGCACGTCAGGTACTCACCCTCGATGGGCTTCGGGACTTCCGCTCGGTAGTACGTGCCCCAGATCTTCGGGTACGTCTTCGGGCGGCACGCGCCTTGTGCGTCGTTTCGGGTGAGGCCCTGGGTCTTGACGACGTTCTGGAAGTACGCGTCCATCGCGGCCGCGTCGGCGAAGCGGTAGAACTTCGCTCCGGTCGGCTGGGGGAAGACCACGTTGCCGATCCTGACGTCGCCGACGTTCGAATCCGTGCACTCGACCGCCGCTGCCGTGCCGGTGGGCGCGGCCGCGTCCACGCACGTGTATTGCTTGTAGACGGCCGGAAGGGCGTTGTACAGCGCCATGTCGTGCTCCTGCTTCGGTGGCGAAGATTCCGAAGTGGACGGTGGTGGCTGCGAAGACGACGAAGTGGCAGGCGGCGAGGAGGACGAATCCGGCGGCACCGTGACCGGCACGGTCGGCGCCGGGCTGCCCGTCTGCGTCGTCTTGTCCTTGCTCACGAAGTACGTGACCAGCAACGCCACCACGACGATCCCGGCGAGCGCGCTGCACAACGCGATCCACCGGCCCCGCTGGGACTTCGACGGCTGAGGCTGCGACGGCGCGGTCAGCGGGGCCGGGCCGGTCAGCGGCCGCGGGCCCGTCGGCGGGCCGGTGTACGGCCCCGTCGGCGGGCCCGGGTACGGGCCGGTCGGCGGAGCCGCGTAGGCCGGCATCGGCCGTGGCGGGGTCATCGGCGCGGACAGGCCGTGCTGCGCCTGCAGAGTCGGCATCGGGCGTGGCGGGGTCACCGGACCGGGCAGCGTCTTCTGCCACGTCGGGATGGGCGCCGCGGCCGGCGCCGCTAAGGCGGTCCGGACGGCGGCCGCGAACGCCGCCGCCGTCGGGTAGCGGTCCGCCGGGTTCTTCGCCATCCCGCGCGCCACCACGGCGTCGAGCGCGCTCGGCACGCCCGGGCGCGCCTGCGAAAGCACGGGCGGCGGCGCGGTCAGGTGCGCGCCCATCTGCGCGGCCGCACCTTCCGCCTGGAACGGACGGTGCCCGGTGAGGCACTCGAAGAACACGCACGCGAGCGCGTAGACGTCGACGAGGCCGGTGATCGGGGCGTCGCCGAAGCGTTCCGGCGCCATGTAGTCGAGCGTGCCGATCACGTTGCCGGTGCCGGTGAGCGACGTCGCCTCGCCGCTCATCGAGCGCGCGATGCCGAAGTCCACGAGGTACACGAAGTCGCCGCTCGTGACGAGCACGTTCGACGGCTTGACGTCGCGGTGCACCAGGCCGTCCACGTGCGCGGCGTCGAGCGCGCCCGCCACCTGCTCCACGATCCCCGCGGCACGATCGGGCGTCAGCGGCCCCTCTTCGAGCAGCTCCTTCAGGTCCTTGCCCTCGACCAGCCGCATGTCGAGGTACAGCTGCCCGTCGATCTCGCCGTACGCGTGGATCGGGATCACGTGCGGCTCGCGCAGCCGTGCCACGATCTGCGACTCGCGGCGGAAGCGCGCGCGGAAGGCCTCGTCCGATACGTACGGGTCGGACAACAGCTTCAACGCGACGACGCGGTCGTGCGCCGTGTCGTAGGCGCGGTGGACCTCACCCATGCCACCGCGGCCCAGCAGGCCTTCGATCCGGTACGGCCCGAACTGCTCCATCGTTCTCCCCAAGCCCCCCGGCTCGACACACTGTGACAATCGGGGCTCCGCCCCGGGCCGGGGGCTCCGCCACCCGGAGCCCCCGAAAAGAAGCCGTGACAGGGCCGACGCAAATGCTAAGCGCGAGGTTCCCCGGAACGGGGGCGAAGTCATCCAACCGTTGAGCACGTATCCTGGAGCCCGTGAGCACGCTCAGTAACAAACCCACGTCGGGGGCGAAGGCGATCCGCCTCGCCGCGGGGACAGTGGCGCTCGGCGCCGCCACCCTCGGTTACGCCGTCGGCATCGAACGGCGCCTCTGGACCCTGCGCACCGCCGAACTCCCGGTGCTGGCGCCCGGGTCGCGGCCGTTCACCATCCTGCACGTTTCGGACCTGCACATGCTGCCGAGCCACCGGAGCAAGCAGCGCTGGGTCGCGGCCCTCAACGAGCTGAACCCGGACCTGGTCGTCAACACGGGTGACAACCTGTCGCACCACCAGGCCGTGCCTTCGGTGCTGCGCGCGCTCGGCCCGCTGCTCGACCGGCCCGGCGTGTTCGTCTTCGGGAGCAACGACTACTACGCGCCGAAACCCAAGAACCCGGCCCGCTACCTGATGCCGAAGGGCAAGAAGAAGCGCATCCACGGCGTCCAGCTGCCGTGGCGCGACCTGCGCGCGGCGTTCGTCGAGCACGGCTGGACCGACCTGACGCACGTGCGCCGCACGATCGACGTCGGCGGCCAGCGGGTGTTCGCCGCGGGCGTCGACGACCCGCACCTGCGCCGCGACCGCTACGCCGATATCTCCGGCCCGGCCGACAGCGGCGCGGCCGTCCGCCTCGGCGTGACGCACTCGCCGGAGCCGCGGGTCCTCGACACGTTCGCCACGGACGGTTACGACCTCGTGCTGGCCGGCCACACCCACGGCGGCCAGCTGCGCCTCCCGGGTTACGGCGCGCTCGTCACCAACTGTGACCTGGATCGCAGTCGCGCCCGCGGCGCTTCGCGCTGGGGCGCGCACATGTGGCTGCACGTCTCGGCCGGCTTGGGGACATCGCCGTGGGCCCCGGCCCGGTTCGCTTGCCCGCCGGAAGCGAGCCTGTTGACGCTGGTCCCGCGCGGGTCGGGGGCCGACGAACCGCGTAAGGCGGCCCGCCGTAAAGCCCGCGACAACGTCCGCTAGACTTCTCCACGACCCGTTAAGCAGTACCTCGGGGTGTGGCGCAGCTTGGTAGCGTGCCTCGTTCGGGTCGAGGAGGTCGTGGGTTCGAATCCCGCCACCCCGACGATAGTGCCGATAGGGCCGGTCTGCTGGCGGAAACGCCAGCCACTCCGGCCCTATCGGCATTTTTTGGGGTCGAACCCCAAACCCCGCCGGGCGGCTCCGCCCCCGGACCCCCGCGTGTGCGCGGCTAACGCGTTGCGGTCAGTTCCACCCAGCACTGGCTGAAGTCGCCGTCGCCGCTTCTGACCCACGTCCACGCCGAGCGGGCCGCGCTCGCCAGCTGGTCGCGGTCGCGGCCGTAGTCCGGGTCCGAGATCGCCGCGTCCAACCGGGACTCGACGTACCTCGCCAGGTCGCGGTACGTCATGTCCTCGCGGTAGCGGGGGCGCGAAACGATCTCGGCGAACCCCGCCGCCGCGCAGTGGTCGGCGATCTTGCGGCCGGCGAACGGGTCGCCGCCCGCACGGCGGCGCAGCAGGTAGTGGCCACGCAGGGCCGCGTCGACGTTCGCCGTCTTCGGGCGCAGCCGGGCCTTGCTCCAGTCCGAAGTGGACAGCGCGAGCCTGCCACCCGGCTTCAGGACGCGGCGCAGCTCCGCCAGCGCGGCCACCGGCGCGGCGAGGTGCTCGAACAGCGCGTGCGAGAACGCGACGTCGACGCAGCCGTCGTCGAACGGCAGCGCGTACGCCGACGCGACCACGAAGTCCACTGTGGACCGGCCGGCCCGGCGCGCGGAGTCGCGGGCCATCGCGACCTGACCGGCGTCGCGGTCGACGCCGGTGACGCGCGACCCGGCGCCCAGCCCCAGCGTGATCGAACCCGGGCCGCAGCCGAGGTCGACCACCCACATCCCCGGCCCGAACAGCGGCTGGGCGAACGTCGCGCGTTCGGCAGCCGTGCGCGCGGACATCATCGAAACCGCGTCTCGCCCGTAGCCCGGCGCGTAACCCTCCAGCACCCCGCACACAGTACGGCCAGAAGGTGGCAGGATCGAGGGGTGAGCACGCAGTCAGCCAACCAATATCCGCCCGCGGTGGTCCCGGACCGGCTGTTCGACGAGGCCGAGACCGAAGCCCGCTGGCGCGCCCGCTTCCACGCGCCGCGCATTTCCGTGCCCGACTGGGCCCGCGACGCCCCCGATCGATGCGTCTACGTCTCCAACTCCAGCGGTGTCTGGGAGGTCTACGCCTGGAACCGCGCGACCGGCGAGCACCGCCGCGTCACCGATCGGCCCAACGGCACCATGCACGCCACGCCCTCGCCGGACGGCGAGTGGATCTGGTGGTTCGACGACACCGACGGCGACGAGTTCGGCTCGTGGGTGCGCGAGCCGTTCGCCGCGACCGAGGGCAGCAAGCCCGAGAAGGCGGTGCCGGACGTCCACGACGGCTACCCGGCCGGCCTCGAGATCGGCACCGGCCTCATCGCGGTCGGCGTCTCGACCGACGACGGCAGCGAGCTGTTCGCCCGGATCGACGGCGAGACGCACCGCTTCTACAGCCACGCGGACGACGCCGGCATCACGTCGCTCTCGCGCGACGAGAGCCTGATCGCCATCTCGCACTCCGAGCACGGCGACTCGCGCCACCCGGCGCTGCGGATCCTCGCGACCGACGGGTTCGCCACGGTCGCCGACAAGTGGGACGGCGAGGGCAAGGCCCTGTCCGCCCTCGAGTTCTCCCCGCTGCCGGGCGACCAGCGCCTGCTGGTGCTGCACGAACGGCGGGGCCGCGAGGAGTTGCTGGTCTGGGACGTCCGGGCGGACACCGAGACGGAGATCGAGCTCGACCTGCCCGGCGAGGTCGTCGCCGGGTGGTACCCGGACGCGCGCGCCCTGCTGGTCGTGCACTTCCACGAAGGCCGCAGCTCGTTGTACCGCTACGACCTCGACGCGGCCGAGCTGTCCTCAGTGGACACTCCGGCGGGCCGGATCGGTGGCGCCGGCGTGCGTCCCGACGGGACCGTCGAGTACTCCTGGTCGAGCGCGGCCGAGCCGGCCGCCGTCCGGGCCCGCACCACCGACGGCGCCGACGCGGTGCTGCTGTCACCCCCGGGTGACCGGGCGCCGGGGTCGGAGCCGCTGACCGACGCGTTCGTCGAAGGCGTCGGCGGCCGGATCCACGCGCTGGTCTCGCGGCCGTCCGGGGCGCCGGATGGCCCGCTGCCGACGGTGTTCTCGCTGCACGGCGGCCCGCACGCGGCCGACGAGGACCGCTTCTCGGCGTACCGCGCGACCTGGCTCGACGCCGGGTTCGCCGTGGTCGAGGTCAACTACCGCGGTTCGACCGGCTACGGCTCGGCCTGGCGCGACGCCATCGAGGGCCGGCCCGGGCTGACCGAGCTGGAAGACGTCGCCTCGGTGCACGACTGGGCCGTCCAAAGTGGACTCAGCGACCCGAAGAAGTGCGTCGTGAACGGCGCTTCGTGGGGCGGCTACCTCTCCCTGCTCGCGCTCGGCACGCAGCCCGCGCGCTGGGCGGCCGGCGTCGCCGGGGTGCCGGTGGCGGACTACGTCGCCGCGTACGAGGACGAGATGGAGCAGCTGCGCTCGTTCGACCGCGCCCTCTTCGGCGGTTCGCCCGACGACGTGCCCGCGGTGTACGCGGAGTGCTCGCCGATCACCTACGTCGACGCCGTCACCGCGCCGGTGCTGGTGCTGGCCGGCGACAACGACCCGCGCTGCCCGATCCGGCAGATCGAGAACTACCTCGACCGGCTCGGCGGCCGCGAGCTGCACCACGAGTTCTACCGGTACGACGCCGGCCACGGCTCGCTGGTGATCGCCGAGACGATCAAGCAGACGTCCATCGAGGTCAACTTCGCCCAGCGGGCCCTCGGCCTGCGCTGATCCGCCCGAAGCCCGGCCCAAAAGCCGTGAAGGCCTCCTTACCGGCCATAAGAGCCGGGAAGGAGGCCTTCACGGCTTTCAGCGTTCCGAGTGCAGGACGCCGCCCGTCGACCAGTGGTCCGCGCCGACCTCGATGAGCGTCACCTGGACGCCTTCGGGCTTGCCGCCGCAGGTGCGGACGAAGGCGTCGGTCAGCTCCCGGACCAGGGCGCTCTTCTGGGCGGGCGTGCGGCCGGGGAACATCGAGACGCTGATCATCGGCATGGCGGGGCTCTCCTGAAGCGCGGCGGGTGGGACGCCGCGAAGCTAGCAAACCGGGACGGCCGCCGCGTACTGCGGGATGAGCCGCGCCCCGAGCGTCGCCTTCATCTCGGTCATCTTCTTGCCGAACACCACCGACGACCGCCCGTGCGCGATCGCCCAGCTCACCGCCTCGCCGTAGAAGTGGAAGTAGAGGTTGGGCCGCCCGCCGGCCTCGGGCCCGAGCGCGCCCCAGTGCCGCGCGATCGGGAGCTCCGGGTGGTCGAGCAGGGTGGCCACGGCGAGCAGCCGCCCGGTGCCGGTGTCGCGGTACTCGATCACCGTGACGTCGGGCTGGCGCAGCAGTTCCGTCAGGTAGCCGGTGAAGTGCGGCAGCGGCACGATCGGCACGTCGTGGTGCTTGCGTTCGTTGTGCCGCAACACTTCCGCGATGGCGACCGGGTCGGCTTCCTTGCCCGGCACGCACCGCACCTGGACGCTCGGGTCGGCGTCGAAGGTGCGGAAGATCTTGCGCAGGTTCTGCTTGCGCTTGCGGGCCAGCGAGTGCATCCAGTCGTCGCGGGAGCCGAACGCGCTGACGTCGAGCACGGCGATGTCCTCGGTCCGCCGCACCAGCCGGAACCGGCCGCCGACGGCGTCGAGCCCGGCCTCGCCGACCTGCCGGACCAGCATCCCGCGGAACCCGCGGCCGAGCTCGGCGCGGATCGCCGGGACGTACGTCTCGAGCAGCCGCGTCACGCCGCCGTCGTCGCCCGGGTCCGCGAACCACCAGCCGGGCTGCGAACTCGCGCCGGGCCCGCGGACGTCGAGGCCGCCGAGCCGGCCGCGGCGCGCGGTCGCGGAGCCGAAGCGGTTGCGGCGGGTCCGGCCGGTGACCCACGCGGCGCAGACGACGCCGCGGGGTTCGTCGCCGTCGCGGAGCACGGTGACCGGCTGCGGGGTCCGCGCGGCCCACGCCTGGGTCCGGAGCACCTCCCAGCTCCAGTCGGCCCGGAGCCCGGCGCGCTCCCGCAACGCCGTCCAGTACGCCGGTTCCGCGTCGTGGCGCGGGTCGAGCACGTCGGTCATCATCGGATCACCGGCCTCGGCACGACGGCCCCGGCCATCGGGGCCGGGGAGAACCCCAGCGACGTCTTGAGGTCGGTGACCCCGCGGCCCAGGGACAGGAACTTCCGGCGGTGCTCGATCATGTGCCCCACCCCGCGCGCGACGACGTCGAAGTAGAGGTGCTTGGGCCGGCCCTCGGCGGGCGGCAGCGCGGCCCAGTGCTGGTGCAGCGGCATCACCGGGTGGTCGAGCAGGTCGGTGAAGGCGAGCAGCCGGCCGTCGGCGTCGTGGTAGGTCGTCGTGACGACGTCCGGGCGCCGGATCAGCTCGTCGAGGTACTCGCCGGTGACCGGGCCGCGCTGGTCGAACTTCACCGGGCCCTTGGCCGCGCGGTGCGCGTGCAGCATCGCGGCCAGTTCGGCGCCGTCGAGGTCGTCGCGGGCGGTGCCGGCGCGGACGGTCAGCCCGGGGTCGGCGGCGATCTTGCGGATCTGGCCGCGCAGGCTCGACCGGCGGTTGCGGCTCAGCGTCGCGAGCCAGCCGTCGAGGTCGGTGAAGGTGTTCTCCAGCACCAGCGTCGGCTGGATCTCCCGGACGAGCCGGCCCCGCCCGGACACCAGCCCGGTGGCGTCCGGCGCGACCGCGCGGTAGACCACGCCGAGGCAGCCCGGCCCGGCGAACCGGCACACCGCCCGCTCGAACCGGCGCAGGATCTCGCGCTGCCCGGCCGGGTCGACGTCTTCGGCGAACAGCCACGCCGGATAACTGCTGAGCCAGGCGTGCTGGACCTCCAGCCAGCGCGGGCCCCAGCGGGCGACCCCGCCGACCGGGCCCGGGCCGGTGGCCGAACCCGGGCGGCACAGCATGGCGAGGACGGCGGCGACGATCGCGCCGCCGTCGGTGACCACGGTCAGCAGGTACGGGCTGCGCGAGTGCCGCGACTCCGTGCACAGCAGGCTGTAGTCCCAGGTCAACGGCGCCTGCTGGGCGTGCAGGAACGCGGCCCAGCCGGCGGGCTCGGGATCGGTGCGCGGGTCGAGCACCCGCACGGTGAAGGTCATCGGCCCAGCACCGGACGCGGCACGGCGACCGACCACAACGAGCGCGTGCCGAAGCCGAGCGCGGTCTTTTCGGCGAGCATCGCCCGGCCCGCGGTCAGTTCGGGCCGCCCTTCGGCGATCATGTGCGCCACGCAACGGGCGTAACAGTCGACATAGAGCCCCTTCCGGCCGCCGGCCGCGCTCGGCCGCGCCGCCCAGTGGTGCACCGCGCAACCCGCGGGATGGTCGATCATCGTGGCGAAGGCGAGCAGGCGACCGGCGTCGTCGCGGTAGGTCCGGGTCAGGACGTCCGAACGGCGGACCAGCGTGTCGAGGTAACCGGGCGCGACCGGGCTGCGGGTGTCCATGTGCAGCCCGCCGATCCGCGACCGCTGCCCGCCCGCCCACGCGCGTTCGTCCTGCCGGGCACGGTGGGCGTTGAGCAGCACGGCCAGCTCGTGCGGGTCGACGTCGGTGCGGCCGAACGCCGCTTCGGTTTCGACGTCCTGGTGGAGGTACCGCCGGACTTCGGGAGCCAGCCCGCGCTCCCATTCGTCCACTGTGGAATAGGTGTTGCGCAGCACAGCGGCCGGGTCGATCTCGCGGGCCGCGCGGCCACGGCCTTCAAGCGCGGGCACCAGTTCCGGGTTCATCGCCCGGTAGATCACCCCGAGCAGCCCGGGCCCGACGTACTCGCGCAACGCGCGTTCGAACTGCCGGACGGCGGCCCGCTCGTCGACGCCGTCGTCGAAGACGCACGCGGGGTAGCCGCTCAGCAGCGGGAGGTAGACCTCGGCCCAGCGCGGCCGCAGCCGGCCGCCGGAAAGCGGCCCGAACTCCCGGGACCGCCAGCCCCGGCACACCATCACCGACAGCGCCCCGACGACCCGCTCACCCTCGCGGACGACGGCGAGCACCGGTGGGTTCTTCGCCAACCACGCCTCGCGGCGCAGTAGTTCGTAGTCCCACACGGGCGGCAGGCACCGGGCGCGGAACGCCGCCCAGCCGTCGGGTTGCGGGTCGACGCGGGGGTCGACGACGTCCACTTGCGACACTCCGGTCACCGTCGCGGTCATCGGCCCAGCACCGGCCTCGGCACCGCCGCGGCGAAGAGCGCGCGCGGCCGGAACCCCAATTCCTGCTTCAGTTCGACCATGCCCCGGCCCGCCGAAAGTTCTTTCGCCCCGCGCCGCGCCATGAATCGGACAGCGCGGACATAAGCGTCGAAATACAGGCCCGCACCCCGGCCGCGTTCGTCCAGCGGCAACGCCGCCCAGTGCTGCAGGCTGGGGCTGTCCGGGTGGTCGAGCATGGTGTTCACGGCCAGCAGCCGGCCGTCGGCGTCGCGGTAGGTCAGCGTGTGGACGTCCGGGCGCCGGACGTAGCGGTGCAGGAACCCGGCCGACGGCATCGTGCGCGTGTCCAGCGGGAGCTTCCCGTACCGCTCGCGGTGCACCTTGATCAACGAAGCGACCTCGACGCCGTCGACGTCGTCCCGGCCGGGGCCGCCGCGCACCACCAGCGCCGGGTCCTCGGCGATCCGCCGGCCGCGGCGGCGCAGGCTCGACCGGCGGCCGGACGGGAGGGTCGCGAGCCAGTCGTCTTCGGTGGTGAAGCGGTTTTCCAGCACGGTCGTCGGGTCGGTCGGCTTGACCAGCCGGGCCCGGCCGCCGACGCCGGCGGCGAACTCCTCGCCGATCGCGCGGTAGACCACGCCCAGCAGCCCGGGGCCCAGGTGCCGCCGCAGCTGCCGTTCGAACTCGCGCACCAGCGGCTGCCGGTCGGCGGCCGGGAGCGCCGGCGCGAACACGATGCCCGGGAAGCCGCTCAGCCACGGCTGGTAGACCTCGGCCCAGCACGGACGCGGCGAACGACGTCCCGGCGCGGGCGCGAACCGCGAGGACCACGGCAGGCGGCAGACCAGAACCGACATCCCGGCGACGACCTCGTCCCCCTCGACGGCGGCGGCCACCAGCTGCGGGTTGCGCGCGCCCCAGGCCTCGAGCCCCATCAAGCCGTAGTCCCACACCGGGTGCAGCCGCGCGGTCCGGGAGAAGTCCGCCCAGCCCGCGGGCGCCGGGTCCGTGCGGGGATCGTGGAACACGAACCTCATGCGACGACGACCGGGCTGCCGTGACGCGGGCAGGACTCGATCCGGCCGGGCACCCCGCCGGCCGGGATGACGTCGACGAACCGCGGGGACTCCTGGCGCAGCAAGGTGAAGGCGAGCCCGCCGGCCGTCGGCCGGGCGTGGACGTGCGGCCAGTCGAGGTGCCACCGCCCGCAGCCGGCCAGCGCGCCGAGGTAGCCGAGCGCCGGGTCGTGCAGCACGCCGTACGGGCCGGCGTCCAGCGAGTCGAGTTCACGGTGCGGCACGGCTTCGACACGGTGCGCGCTGTCTTCGGGCAGTGCGGCGGTGAACGTCGTGATCGCCTTGTCGTCGCCGACGGCGAGCACGCGGTGACCGCGCGCCAGCACCGCCGTCAGCTCGCGGAGCACGGACGCGCTCGGCGCGTCGGGATCGGCGACGCAGCCACGAACGTCTTTCGGCAGGTCGGCAGGCGGGCGGAGATCGTCGTGTCCCAAAAGGACGATCAAGCTCCCGGGCGTGGGCCGGCGCGCCGTCCGCAGCACCCGGCCGAGGCCGCGCGAAGGGTCGGTCCGCTGCGCGCCCCCGGCGAGCGGGACCAGGTCCACGAGCTTGTGCACGGCTTCCGCGAGCGGTGCCGCGCCGCCGTTCGTCCCGGTGCGACCCGGTACCAGCACCGGATCTTCACGGCCGTCGAGCGCCCAGCGCTCGCGGTAGAACGGCACCGTGGCGAACGCCGAGCGCACCGCCCGCGCGTAGGCAGCACGCCACACAACACCAGCCCCCAGACTCCACATGGCCGGGGAGTCTGCGCCATCGCGGGGCGTAGTGGAAGGACTTCGTCCGCAGGACACCCCGAATGCCGGATGGGTTAATACTTTGGTCTGGGTCTGAACGGAGGAATTCGTAGTGAACCCGTCCCCAAACGTCGATCGGTCTGCTTATAACTCCGCAACGCCGCGCATCGACAAGCGGTCTGAGCAGATCCAACTGGGGTATTCATGAGCACCATTCGCACTGTCGGTGATCGGACGGACACGAATCCGGCATCACCCGCCCGGCGTTGCAGATGACCAGGGCATTCCCTGGTCCGGCGACATGCGGACTCACCGTAGTCATTCCGTGCTTCAACGAAGTCGACAACGTCGGACCGTCTTATCGGGAAATAACCAACGAACTGTCCGACTATTCACTCGAACTGTTTTACATCGATGACGGGAGCACCGACGGAACGCTGGGCGAGATCCGCACACTCGCCGCGGCCGACCCCCGGGTGCGGTATGTGTCCTTCAGCCGCAATTTCGGTTTCGAAGCCGCCTTCTCGGCCGGCTACCGGTACGCGTCGCAACCCTGGGTGCTGCACATCGACGCCGACCAGCAGTTCCCCGCCGCCGAGTCGCACAAGCTCATCGCGGCGGCCGAACAGGGGTACGACGCGGTCTTCGGCGTCCGCACGAACCGGCAGGACCCGCGGCTGCGGCGCTGGGGCACCGCCGCGTTCCACTTCATCGGCGCCCGCCTGCTGCGCATCGAGATCCCGCCGGGCGCCACGGCGTTCCGGCTGGTCCGGGCCGAGCTGGCCCGGAAGATCGTGGACCTGCGGCTCGGCACGCCGTACTTCCTGGCCACGGTCCCGCGGCTGACGAGCCGCTACACCTGTGTCCAGGTGGCACACCGGGCCCGCGAGCGCGGCGAGTCCAAAGTGGGCATGAGCTTCCTGTCGTCGCACGCCATCGAGCTGTTCGTCGGGTTCACCCGCCGGCTGACCACCGTGGCCTCGGCGACCGCGTTGTTCGCCGCCGGCTTCGGGGTGCTGGCCGCCGCGGCGGCGGCGGCCGGCCTGCTCGGCGCGAGTGCCACGGCCGTGACGCTCTTCATGCTGCTCACCGTGCTGTTGCTGGTGCTCTCGCTGACCGTGCGCTACCTCGTCGTGGTCGGCGCGGGGCAGCCGAAGCCGCGGCAGTTCTACATCCGGGAGGCGAACGTCGTGGTCGACGTCGAGGACCGGCTCTTCACGACCGAGGACCCCGAGGGGCCCCGGCGGATCGATGTGCAACTGGGGAAAGGCATTTCAGCGTGACAAGTTCCGAGAGAGGCTCCGCGAGAACCCTGGTGATCCTGGGCGGCGCGGACGGTGCGGTGAGCACCTACGAACGGGCCCGCGAGCTGGGCTTCCGCACGATCTGCGTCGACGTCCGGCCGGGCGCGCCGGGTGTCGCGTTCGCGGACGAGTTCCTGCAGGTCAGCGTGCGGGCGCCGGAGCAGATCGCGGCGGCGCTCGACGGCCGGCCCGACATCGCCGGGGTGCTCTGCCCGGCGAGCGACGTCGGCCTGCCGACGCTCGCGTGGCTCACCCGGCACTGGAGCCTGCCGGATCCCCTGCCCGAGTACGCGGTCCAGGCGTCGACGGACAAGTCCGTCTTCCGCGCGCTGTGTGACCACTTAGGACTCCCGGGTTACCGCAGTGTCGCCGGCCGCCCGGGCCCGGAGCTGGTCAACGCCGCCCAGCAGCTGCGGTTCCCGACGCTGGTCAAGCCGGTCGACTCGTCCGGCAGCCGCGGGGTCGTCTCGTGCTCCGGCCCCGGCCGGCTGGCCAAGGCGTTCACCGAGTCGCTCGCGTTCTCGCCGTCCGGCCGCCTGGTCGTCGAGGAGCACCTCGACGGCACGCACTACACGATCGAAGCGCTGGTCGTGGACGGCCGGATCGTCTTCCACGCCGTCACCGAACGCACGCTCACGCCGCCGCCGTTCTTCGTGACGTCGTCGCACCTGCTGCCCGGCGAACTGCCCGCGGACGCCGAGCTGCGGCTGATCGAGGCGCTCGACCTGATCTGCGCCGAGCTCGGCTACCGGACCGGGCCGCTCACGCTGGACGCCGTCCTGGGCCGCGACGGGCAGCTCTACCTCATCGAGATGGGCGCGCGGATGGGCGGAAACGGCCTCGCGGAAGCGATCCAGCACTGTTACGGCGCCGACCTGATCGCCGCCGGGATCGCGGCGGCCACCGGTGACGCGGTGGAGCTGGACCTGCACGCGGCGAAGCCGACGCTGGTGCACATCCTCGCGTCCGACCGCGGTGGTCATCTGTCCCGGGTGGACGGTGTCGAGGACGTCCGCACGATGCCCGGTGTGGTCGGGCTGCACCTGTTCGCCGACGAAGGGTCCTACGTCAAGCCGTACGAGCAGGCCGGCTACAAGCTGGGTTACGTCGTGCTCACCGCCCGGTCCGTGCCCGAGGTGCTCGCCGCGGAGAACGAGGTGCGCGGCACGCTGAAGTTCCTGCTCCACGAGCAGGACATGGCGGTACCCCTGCCGTGACGGGGTTGCCCCCCGCCGCCCCGCCGGTCGTGGCCCCGCCACGACCGGCGGTGGTGCTGCGCCTGCTCGCCGGCCGCGGGGTGTTCCGGTTGTCGGTCCAGCTGATGGGGCTGGTCCTGCTCACCGCGTGGGGCGCGCACGACTACGGGCGCTTCACGAACGCGCTCGGCCTGATGACGTGGCTGAACTTCGTGCCGGCCGCGGCGGAGAAGTCCGCGCTCAAGGCGTTGCCCCGGCTGCGCCTGACCCGGGACGCGGTCGCCGCGCTCGCGGTCCGGATCGCCGCCATGCCGGTGCTGGTGGTGCTGGCCGCCATGGTCGTCGCGCTCGTCGTCGCGCCGAAATCGGACGCGGCGCTGTACCTGACGGCGGCCGCGTGGTCGATCGCCGGCGGGCTGCTGATGACCGTGTCCGGTCTGCACCGGCTGCGCGACAAGTCCACTTTGGACGCGCTCGCGTTCGCCGCGGGCTCGGTCGTCGTCGGGATCGTCACGTGCGTGACCTGGGCGGTGCGGTGGTCCCCCGAGACGCACCTCGCGCTGCTGCTCGCCGGGCTCGTCGTGATCCTCGGCGCGTCGGTGGCCCTGCTGCCGAGGCCGTGGCTGCGCGGCGGCGGCGTGCCCGGGCACCGGCTCCTGCCGGCGTACGGGCGCAGCACGGTCCTGCTCGGCCTGACCGAACTGCTCGACGTGATCTCGACGTCGGTGGTGTTCGGCGTGCTGGCCCTGTCCGGGCGGACGACCGACAGCGGCCCGTTCTACCTGGCGCTGCTGGTGTCGAGCGCGTTCTGCTCGCTGCTGTTCTACCAGCTGAAGCTGCACCAGCCGACGGCGTCACGTCGCATGCGCGGCACCGGCGCCGTGGCCGGCCGGGCCCGCGCGTCGGAGCTGCTGAAGCTGGTCGAACGGGCCGGGATCGGCTTCGCCGTGCTGCTCGGGGCGGGTCTCGCCGTGCCGTCGACACGCGCGTTGCTCATGACCGAGGACAGCTACGTCGTGCTCGGGGTGCTCGTGCTCGTCGAGACGGCGCTGTACGCGACCGGGCTCTACGCGAGCTTCCTCATCGAAAACACCAACAGCAAGGTGCTGACCCTGACCTCGGGCACCGCCGTAGTAGCGCTCGCCGCCACCGCCGTCGGCGCCGCGCTGCTCGTGCCCCCGCTCGGGCCGGTCGGCGGGTTCGCCGCCCTCGTCCTCGCGCTCGCGGTCAAGGCGGCCGTCCTGCGGCGCCTGCTCCACCGCCGTCACTCGTTCTGAACTGGGAGAATCATGTACGTACTGGGCATCAGCAGGGTCCACGACTCGGCGGCGGCACTCGTGCGCGACGGCGAGATCATCGCCTTCGCCGAGGAGGAACGCTTCACCCGCAAGAAGCACGACGGCGGTTTCCCCGCCGAGGCCATCAAGTTCTGCCTGGAGCGCGCCGGGATCACGCTGGCCGACGTCGACCACGTCGCCTACTACTGGCAGCGCTGGAAGGAGGGCATCCACGCGGCCAAGGTGTTCGCGCGCTACTTCCCGGGCACGCTGGACGTCTTCCGAAACCCCAACGGCGACGAGGGCGGCCGCTCGTCGGGCATGGTCGACACCTTCAAGACCGGCGGCGGTTCGGGCCACGACGACTACCACGTCGGCGGCGCGGTCCTGGCCCACATCAAGCGGTCCTACACGCTGGAGCAGGACGTCAAGGACGCCACCGGGTGGACCGGCCCGACGAAGTTCAAGACGCACCTCGTCGACCACCACCGCGCGCACGCGGCCAGCGGCTACTTCATCTCGCCGTGGGACGAGTCCGCCGTGCTCACCTTCGACGGCATCGGCAGCGACGGCACCGCGACCTACCTCGCGCACGGCCGCGGCAACAAGATCGTCGACCTGCGACGCATCAAGTTCCCGCACTCGCTCGGCGCGATGTACGCCGGCGTCACCGGTTACCTCGGCTTCTACCCGACCCGCGACGAGGGCAAGATCATGGGCCTCGCGCCACTGGGCGAGGACACCTACGTCGACGCGTTCAAGCAGCTCATCCACCTCGACGACGACGGCGGCTTCGAGCTGGACCTGAGCTGGTTCGCCCACCACCGCACCGGCAAGCACGTGATGGCCGAGAAGTTCTCCCGCACCTTCGGCCCGGCGCGGCCGAAAACCCGCGTCACGGCCGCGAACCCCGTTCCCCAGCACTACTGCGACATCGCGTACGCGCTGCAGGTGACGCTGGAGGAAGCGGGCCTGCACCTGGCCCGGTGGCTCCAGCGCGAGACCGGCTCGAAGCGGCTGTGCGTCGCCGGCGGCGTCGCGCTGAACAGCGTCATGAACGGCCGGATCCTGCTGGAGACGCCGTTCGAGGACTTCTTCGCCCAGCCCGCGGCGGCCGACGACGGCTGCGCGCTCGGCGCGGCGCTGGAGGTCTCGGTCGGCAAGTACGGCAAGCCGCGCCCGCGCGAGGGCTACACCTACACCGGCCCGGACTACACCGAGGCCGAGATGGAGGTGGCGCTGCAGGACGCCGGCGTCGAGTACACCCACGTCGACGACATCGCCGCGCACACCGCCGCGAAGATCGCCGACGGCCGGATCGTCGGCTGGGTGCAGGGCCGGATGGAGTGCGGGCCGCGGGCGCTGGGCAACCGCTCGCTCGTCGCCGACCCGCGCGACCCGGAGTCGAAGACCCGGATGAACGAGAAGGTCAAGCACCGCGAGGCGTTCCGGCCGTTCGCGCCGTCGTGCCTGGCCGAGCGCGCGGGCGAGTACTTCGTCAGCGACTACCCGTCACCGGTGATGCTGCTGGTGTTCGACGTCCTGCCCGACAAGCGCGCCGAGGTGCCGGCGATCACGCACGTCGACGGGACCGCGCGGGTGCAGACGGTCAGCGAGGCGGACAATCCGCTGTACTACCGGCTGATCAGCGAGTTCGAGAAGCTGACCGGCGTGCCGATGGTCGTCAACACGTCGTTCAACGACAACAACGAGCCGATCGTGGCGAGCCCGGCCGACGCCATCGCCTGCTACCTGAAGACCGACGTCGACGCACTGGCCCTCGGCCCGTTCTGGGTCGAGAAGCCGCGGCTGGAGGAAGACACCGAATGACGATCTCCGCACCCGCACCGGTCACCCCCGATCAGGGGTGGGTCGGCGCGTTGTACCGGCGGCGGCGGTGGCTGTGGCTGGTGGCCGCCGTCCCGGCCGTGGTCACGACGCTGCTGATCATGGTGATCCTGCCGCCGGACCAGACGCTGGACAACGTCGGGGACTGGGCGTTCAAGCTGTGCCCGTTCCTGTTCGCGGTGCTCACGGTCGCGCTGTTCCCGCGCACGAAGCTGGGCCCGGCGCTGATCGTGTTCGCCGTGTTCGTCTACATGTCCTATTTGGACACCGAACTGGTGATGCGGGTCCAGGCGTTCGCCCGCGACGCGGCCACGGACGACGACGCGTTCCAGCCCGTCTACCAGTTCGAGCTGTTCGTGACGACGTTCATCGTGCTGTTCGCGCTGCTGGCCTACCGCCTCGGCGGCGGCCGGACGGCGAACGTGCTCAAGGCCGGCGTCGCGTCGATCCTGGTGGTCATCTCGGGCGTCAACGACCTGACGTTCTGGGCGCTCAACGACGTCTGGGCGGCGGGCACGAAGCCGACCGAGCTGAAGTGGGCGTCGCACATGATCGTGTTCCTCGGCGGGCCGCCGAGCGTGCCCGCCGCGGTGGCGTTCATGGCCGTGCACCTGGTGCTGGCCGCGATCGTCGTCGCGTTGCCGGTGGGGCGGTGGGTGAACCGGGCGCTCAGAGTCCCCGCTTCACCGACTGGAGCTTCGTGACCGCGGCCGGGTCGCCCTGGAAGTCCAGGTTCACGGCGTCCCGGCCGAACACGAACAGCAGCAGGTCGACCGGGTCCCCGACCACCGTCACGGGGTCGGGCCCGGTCTTGACCGCGGCCTCGCGGCCGTCGGCGGTCCGGAGGGTGACGCCGACCGGCGACTTGCGGAGGTTGAGCTTCGCGGCACCCTTCGCCGAGCGCCACGCGGTGGCGTCCCGGGTGGGGTCGGCCGGCCGCGGCTTCCAGTCCGGCTGCGCGCGGCGGACGTCCTCGTGGTGGACGAGGAACTCAGCGCCGTTGGTCAGCTCGTCGAGCGGGCCGATCGAGGTGGGCCAGAACTTCGACGGCCCCTGGCGCACCTGGTCGACGAGGCTCGCCCACGGCTTCGCGGCGTAGCGGTCTTGGACCTTCTTCGTGTACCCGGCGAGCGCGGGCACCGCGATGCCCGGCGCGGCGTCGATCCGGTGCTCGCGCACGACGAGGTGCGCGGCGAGATCCCGCGTCGTCCAGCCTTCGCACAAAGTCGGCGCGTCGGGCCCGAGGTCCTCGAAGAGCGAGCTCAACGCCTGGCGTTCGTCAGCAGCGACACCCATGTGTGTGACGCTACTCGCCGGTACCCGGGTCGGCGACGGGAAGAGACCGCGAGCACGTGTCGTTGATCGGGATGTGAGCCGACTCTTCAGCCCGATCACCGTCCGCGGCCTGACGCTGCCGAACCGCGCGTGGGTGTCCCCGATGTGCCAGTACTCCGCCACCGACGGCCTGCCAGGCGACTGGCACCTCGTCCACCTGGGCCAGTTCGCCACCGGCGGCGCCGGCCTGGTGCTGACCGAGGCGACGGCCGTCACCCCCGAGGGCCGGATCAGCCCGCAGGACACCGGCATCTGGAGCGAGGCGCACGCCGACGCGTGGCGCCGGGTCGTCGGCTTCGTGCACGCTCAGGGCACGTCGATCGGCATGCAGCTGGCCCACGCCGGCCGCAAGGGATCGACGAAGCGCCCGTGGGACGGCTCGGGCAGCGTCGCCACTTCGGACGGCGGCTGGCAGAGCGTCGGCGCCGACGCCCAGGCGTTCGGCACCTACGACCCGGCGCGGCCGCTTTCGACGGACGAGGTGAGCGCCCTGCCGGCGACGTTCGCGGCCGGCGCCCGCCACGCGCTCGACGCCGGGTTCGACCTGCTGGAGCTGCACTTCGCGCACGGCTACCTGGTGCACCAGTTCCTGTCCCCGCTGTCCAACTCGCGCACGGACCGCTACGGCGGCGACTTCGAGGGCCGCACCCGGCTGGCACTGGAGATCACCGACGCGGTGCGCGCCGAGGTTGGTTCGTCGGTGCCGCTGTTCGCGCGCTTGTCGTCGTCGGACTGGACCGAGGGCGGCTGGACGATCGAGGACTCGGTGCGTCTCACGAAGCTGCTGGCCGAGCGCGGCGTCGACCTGGTCGACGCGTCCTCGGGCGGCAACACCCCGAACCCGGACATCCCGGTCGGCCCGGGCTACCAGGTCCCGTTCGCCGCCCGGATCCGCACCGAGACGGGCCTGCCGACGGGCGCGGTGGGCATGATCACGGACCCGGAGCAGGCGGAGGAGATCGTGGCCTCGGGCTCGGCGGACGCGGTGTTCCTGGCCCGAGCCCTGCTGCGCGACCCGCACTGGCCGCTACGCGCGGCGAACGTCCTCGGCGGCGAGGTTCGCTGGCCGAACCAGTACGCCCGAGCCAAGTCCTGGCACTGACCCCGCAACCCACGTGATCAAGCCCGTCTCCCACGTGACTGGACTCGTATCCCACGTGATCGAGGCCGGAACCCACGTGTCTGGACCCGTCTCCCGCGTGATCCGACCCGTATCCCGCGTGATTGGGGACGGAACTCGCGAGTTCCGGCTCCGATCACGCGAGTTCCGGGCCCAATCACGTGAGTTCCGGGTCCAGACACGTGAGTTCCGGCTCTGATCACGGGGGTTCCGGGGCCGTGGCGGGACTGACTTTTGCCGCGAAAGGTCGGTTGCGGTCTCTTTCGGACCGGGACCGACCGTTCGCGCACGCGGCTGCCGGCGGATGGCGCTACCGTCGGTTTCATGGTTCTGCACCAGGGAAAAACCGACCGCCCGGACCGCGTCGGCGGCACGAATCCGATGTACGCCGGAGCGAACCCGGCGCTCGCGGCGGGCTTCGTCATGCCGCACGACAAGCTGCTCGACGCGCCCGTGCCACCGGACACGGCGCTGCAGCTCGTGCGCGACGAGCTGATGCTCGACGGCAACGCGCGGCTGAACCTCGCCACGTTCGTCACGACGTGGATGGAGCCGCAAGCGCGTGAGCTGATGGCCGAGTGCGTCGACAAGAACATGATCGACAAGGACGAATACCCGCAGACCGCCGAGCTGGAGCGGCGCTGCGTGAACATCCTCGCCGACCTGTGGCACGCGCCCGACCTCACCGACATCATGGGCTGCTCGACGACCGGGTCGTCCGAGGCCTGCATGCTCGCCGGGATGGCGTTGAAGCGGCGCTGGTCCAAGCTGGGCCGCACCGGGAAGCCGAACCTGGTGATGGGCGTGAACGTCCAGGTGTGCTGGGAGAAGTTCTGCGAGTACTGGGAGGTCGAGCCGCGGCTGGTGCCGATGGAGGGCGACCGGTACCACCTCTCCGCCGAGGAGGCGGTGGCGCGCTGCGACGAGAACACGATCGGTGTGGTGGCGATCCTCGGCTCGACGTTCGACGGCAGCTACGAGCCGGTGGCGGAGATCTCGGCGGCGCTCGACGCGCTGCAGGAGCGCGCGGGCTGGGACATCCCGGTGCACGTCGACGGCGCGTCGGGCGCGATGATCGCGCCGTTCCTCGACCCGGAGCTGGAGTGGGACTTCCGGCTGCCGCGGGTCGCGTCGATCAACACGTCCGGCCACAAGTACGGGCTGGTGTACCCGGGAGTGGGCTGGGTGATCTGGCGGAACAAGGAGGCGCTGCCGTCGGAGCTGGTGTTCAACGTCAACTACCTCGGCGGCGACATGCCGACGTTCGCGCTGAACTTCTCCCGCCCGGGCGCGGAGGTCGCGGCCCAGTACTACACGTTCGTGCGGCTCGGCCGCGAGGGATTCCGCGCGGTGCAACAGGCCTCACGTGATGTGGCGACGCACTTGTCGGCCGGCGTCGCCGACCTGGGCCCGTTCGAGCTGCTGACCCACGGCGATCAGCTGCCGGTGTTCGCGGTCACCACCCGCCCAGGCGTGAACTTCGACGTCTTCGACGTGTCCCGCAGGCTGCGCGAGCGCGGCTGGCTGGTACCGGCGTACACGTTCCCGGCCGATCGCACGGACCTGGCGGTGCTCCGGATCGTGGTCCGCAACGGCTTCACGCACGACCTGGCGGACCTGCTGCTGGCCGACCTGGCCCGGGTGGTCCCGGAGCTGGAGAAGGAAGGAGGCCGCCCCAAGGACCCGGCCAAGGCGACGGCGTTCCACCACTGAGCGCGCGAACGGCCGGCTCCCGGAGGAACCGGCCGTTCGCGAGACGGGGTCAGGCCTGCTGGGCCTGCCACATCCAGTGCGCCTCTTCGAGGGCGCGGGTGATCTCGATCAGCAGGTCCTGCGTCACGAGGTCGCTCTTGTCGGTCTCGTCGATGCGCTTGCGCAGCCGCTCGATGAGGGCCGACAGGATGTCGACGATCGCGCCGACGGTCGACTCGACCGACTGCCAGTTGTCCGGGTAGTCGGGCAGGCCGGAGCTCTCGACGACGGTTTTCGCCTTGCCGTTCGGCGAGACGCCGATGGCGTTCGCCCGCTCGGCGACCTGGTCGACGTACTCGCGCGCGGTGGTCACGAGCTCGTCAAGCTGCAGGTGCGCGCTGCGGAAGTTCGCGCCGACGACGTTCCAGTGCGCCTGCTTGGCGATGAGGGAGAGGTCGACCAGGTCCACCAGCGTCGCCTGGAGGGCGTTGCCGGTGATCTCCTTGTCGGCCTCGGCCAGCGGGCTCTTGATCGGCGACTTGGCCATGCTTGATCCTTTCCTGGAATCCGGAGCGGGATCAGACGGTCGCGGAGAGCGCGACCTCGATGTTCCCGCGGGTGGCGTTGGAGTAGGGGCAGACCTGGTGGGCCTGCTCGACCAGCTGGTCGGCCTGGGCCTGCTCGACACCCGGCAGCGACACCTTCAGCGCGACGCCGAGACCGAACCCGACGTCCTGCTTGAGCACGCTGACCTCGGCCGTGACGGTCGTGTCGTGCAGCGGCACCTTGGCCTGACGCGCGACCAGCTGCAGCGCGCTGTGGAAGCACGCCGAGTAGCCGGCGGCGAAGAGCTGTTCGGGGTTCGTCTTGTCCCCGCCCGGGCCACCCATCTCCTTCGGGATGGCCAACGACTCGTCGATGACGCCGTCGGACGAGGTGACCTCGCCGTTGCGGCCGTCTCCGCGCGCCGTCGCCACCGCGGTGTAGATCGCCTGACCCATGCTTCGCCTGCCTTCTTTCGGGAACGCTCCGCGTCGAGCGTCTCACTGGGTACAACATCCCGCACCCGCGGAACAGTGCCCCTACATGGCAGGCATCACGTGCTTCGGTTACCCGGCACCGGCCGGGCGAAACGCTCAGGAGTGGCGCGACACCGCGAACTCGGCGACCTGACGGCCGATCAGCCGCAGCGTGCGGGTGCTCTTCTCGTCGGACGCGCCGCCGCCGTCGTCGAACTTGGTCTCGGCCGAGTTGATCGAACCGCCCAGCGGGGTGGCCCAGCCGCGCAGCGCGTGCGTGATCGTGCGCAGCTGCTCGAGCGTGGTGACCGCGGCCTGCCAGCCGTACGCGACGGCGGCGAGGCCGACGGCGCGGCCGTCGAGGTAGGGGCGGGCGTCGTCGCGGAGGTCCTCGACGTAGTCCAAGGCGTTCTTGACCAGGCCGGACAGCGCGCCGTGGTAGCCCGGCGAGACGACGATCAGCCCGTCGGCGTGGCGGACGGCGTCGACGAGCTGCATCGCGCGTTCGTCGCGCGCCGGCTCACCCGCGTCGTAGAAGGGCAGCACCAGGTCCGGGCCGGAGAGCAGCCGCGTCCGGACGCCGACTTCCGCCGCGGCGGCGAGCGCGATCTGCAGCGCGCGTTCGGACTGCGAGCCCTCGCGCAGAGAGCCGCCGATCCCGAGCACATTGACCGTCTTGGCTGAAGTCACGCTTTCCAGGCTAACCCCTCCACTTAAGTGGAGGACCAGACTTTGGGACGGAGGTCCAGGTCACAGCCGGTGTCCCACTGGACCAGCTACCTACTGACAAGTAACATCTGGGCGGCACCGATGCACAGGAGGCAACGATGGCGATCCCGCTCCCGGTCCGCGTCCAGGCCGCCGCGTCCCAGCTCGTGTTCTGGCTACCCGAGCCGGTCCGGCGGGCGGTGGCCGGGCGCCCGGTGCGCCTCGACGGCCAGGACCTCGCCCTCGACGCCCAGCTGCTGCTGCGGCTGCAGAAGCTCTCCGGCGCGGAGCTGGTCCAGGGCTCGGTCGACAGCTCCCGTGCCCTGCTCGACGTCGGCCGGCACCTGGTGAGCGGCAAGTCGATCGAGCCCGTCTCGGTGCGCGAACTCTCGGTGCCGACCCCGGACGGCGATCTCCCGGCGACGCTCTACACGCCGGTCGGGCTGCCGGAGAAGTCGCCGCTGCTGGTGTTCTTCCACGGCGGCGGCTGGGTGATCGGCACCCGCGCCAGCCACGACAACGCCGTCCGCTTCCTGGCCAAGCACGCCGGGGTGCGGGTGCTGTCGATCGAGTACCGGCTGGCCCCGGAGTTCCCGTTCCCGGCGGCCGCCGACGACGCGCTGGCCGCGTTCGACTTCGCGCACGCCAAGGCGGGCGACCTCGGCGCCGACCCGGCCCGCATCGCGGTCGGCGGCGACAGCGCGGGCGGCAACCTCGCCGCGGTGACGGCCCAGCAGGCCGTCAAGCGCGGCGGCCCGGCACCGGCGTTCCAGCTGCTGATCTACCCGGCCACCGACTTCGCGCAGCGCTACCGCTCGCAGGACCTGTTCGCCGAGAACCTGTTCCTCACCGACGTGCACATGAAGTGGTTCGAAGGCCACTACGTGCCGAAGGGCAGCGACCTGACCGACCCGCGCCTCTCCCCGCTGCGCGCGGACGACCTGAGCGGCCTCCCGCCGGCCCTGGTCGTGACGGCGGGCTTCGACCCGCTGCGCGACGAAGGTGAGGCGTACGCGAAGAAACTCGCCGACGCCGGGGTCGAGGTGGCGTTGCGCCGCCACGAGGACCTGATCCACGGGTTCATCAACTTCACGGGCGTGGGCACGAGGTTCCGCGAAGCCCTCGCCGAGACGGCGGGAGCGTTGCGCCAGGGTCTGTCCATTCGCGACTGACGCGGGACCGGATCCGTCCACTGAGGACTGACCGGCGCCCCGGGAAACGACCCGGAGCCCGGCGCGGAGGAATGTCCGCCGCCGGGCTCCGGGTCCCCCTGTTTCTCCGATAGCTCAGCCCGCGGGCAGTGGCGGTACCGGCAGCGGCAACGGCGGCACCGGGAGCCCGCCGAGCAGGCCGCCGAGGATGCCCGTTACCGCGCCCAGCAGCGCCTTCACCAGGTCACTGACGATCTTCAGCGGTCCCGGCAGGTCCGGCAGCGAAGGGATCGGCAGCGGCAACGGCGGCAGCTGGCGCGCCTTGGCCGTCGGGTCGGTCAGCAGCCGGACGGACTCGTCCGCGCGGCCCTTGGCCAGCCCGGCGAGCTGCTGGGTGTCGGTCTGGATCGTGTAGCGCTTCCCGGCGGCGATGTCCGACATCACCGGGCTCATCTGCCCCAGGTCGGACCGGGTCGCGCCGACGTTGCCCGCGTAAGCCACCTTGGTCAGGTCGTCACGCATCTGCAGCACCTGCGCGGCGAGGGCCTGGGTGCTGGAGGAACCCTTGCCCCCGTCCGGGCTCGCCGCGGCGACACCGGCCGTCGCGACTGCCAGCAGACTGCCGGCGGCTACCAGGGCGATGGACCGCCCGAACTTGCCTTTCATACCTTTTACCTCCTGGCCTCGGGAGACCTGACGGGTTAAAGCGATACCCGCCGTATCGGAGATAAGCCACCCTCTCACCGGTTGGTGACGTTTTCCAACCCTTACGTGCCGGATGCGGAAACGGCGAACTCGCCCGCAATTGATTAACGCCGAAACCTTGCCAATACCCCTGAAGATCATCCGAACCGATCCCGTTTGTCACCAGGGGTCACGACCGTCCACTATGGAACAGTTCGGCCACTCGTTCGAGCGTAACCGGTGATCTATTGGCTTCATCACTCCGTAGGACCGCGTGTCGCGACTGCTCCAGAAGGGCGTCTCCCACGCTCGCACCGCCACTCACAAAGGTGCGCCGAAAACGCCGTTCCCCGTGGTGGGAGCACGAACCGGAAAATGCTTCAGAGCGGGAGGCCCGCCTCCAGATGCGCGAAGGCCTCGTCGAGCGAGTTCAGGAGCAGGTCCGGGTCGCCGCCGGCGGTGTAGAACGCCGCGAGCACGACGCCGACCACGGCGCCCGCCCAGTTGCGCACCTCGAAGTCGGTCGCGGACCGGCCGGCGCGGCGGGCCGCGAGGTCGGCGAGCAGGTCGATGCCGGCGCCGTACTGCTCCAACATCGGGGCGCGCAGCTCCGGCTCGTTGAACACCAGCAGCTGCCGCTCGCGCTCGTCCTGCCAGGCGTCCTCCGGCAGCGCCTCGTAGACGTCGCGCAACGTCGCCCGCAGCGCGCCGATCAAGCTCAGCTCGGGCGGCTGGGCCAGCGCGGCCTCGACCATCATCGGGTCGAGGGCGTCGTAGAGGACCGTCGCCTCCTTCGTCGGGAAGTACCGGAAGAAGGTGCTCGGCGAGATCTCCGCCGCGGCCGCGATCTGGTCGACCGTCGTGGCCGTGTAGCCCTGCTCCCGGAACAGCCGCAACGCGTGCCGCTGGATCGCGGCCCGCGTCTTGGCTTTCTTGCGCTCTCGCAACCCCGTGGGCTCAGCCGGCGACGACGTCATGCTCCGATTCTCGCGGCTCGGTCCCGGCGGCCGCGCGGCCGGGCAGGAAGAGCACCGCCAGCAGCGCACCGGCCACGCCGAGCCCGGCGCAGACCCACAGCGTCGCGGCCATGCCGTCGGCGAACGCGGCCCGCGCGGAATCGGCCAGCGCGGGCAGGTGCAGCTTCGCCGCGACGGCGACCGCGGCGGACGCGCTCCCGCGGGCCGCGTCGGCCACCGGCGCGGGCAGCCCCGCGACGGCGACGCCGTCGCGGTAGACGCCGTTGAGGACCGTGCCGAGTACCGCGACGCCGATGGTGCCGCCGACCTGGCGCAGCACCTGGATCAACGCCGAACCCGCGCCCGAGCGGCCCTCGGTCAGCGCGCCCATCGCCATCAACATCAGCGGCGGCAGGGTGCACCCGGTGCCGAGGCCGATGACGATCTCCCAGCCGAGGGTCAGGCCGTACCCGGCCGCGGCCGGCGCCGTCGCACCCCAGCCCAGACCCGCCGCGAGCAGCACGAACCCGCCGGTGACGACCACGCGGACGCCGGACGCGGCGACCAGCCGCTCGGCGATCTTCGCCGAGACCAGCATCCCGCCGATCAGCGGCAGCAGCCGCACCCCGGTCTGCAGCGCGTCGGCGCCCTGCACCGCCTGGAACAGCTGCGGCAGCACGAACAGCAGGCCCATCAACGCGAACGACGCGACGGTCGCGAGCACCGCGCCCCAGACGAACCGCGGCTCCCGGAACAGCGCGAGGTCGGCGAGCGGCGCGGCCACCCGCGTCTGCTCCCGGACGAACACCGCGAGCAGGACGGCGCCGAGCCCGAGCAGCCCGTACGTCACCGGGTCGGCCCAGCCGTGCTCGCCCGCGTGGACGAAGCCGTAGGTGAGCGCGACGAGCCCGGCCGCCGACAGCGCGATGCCCGGGTAGTCGATCCCGCCGTGGCCGGAGCCGCGGGTGAGCGGCACCAGCAGCAGCACCGCGACCAGGCCGACGACCGTCAGCGGGACGTTGATCAGGAACACCGAGCCCCAGGCGAAGTGGTCGAGCAGCCAGCCGCCGAGCAGCGGGCCGAGCGGGATGCCGACGAACGTCGCCAGCACCCACGTCGTCAGCGCCCGCGCCCGCTCCTCCGGCGGGAAGAGGATGTTCAGCAGCGAGAGCGACAACGGGATCAGGAACGCGGCGCCCACGCCGAGCAGGATCCGGGCGGCGATCAGCTCGCCGGGCGAACCCGCGTAGGCACACCACAGCGACGCCAGCCCGAACACCGCGAGCGCACCGAGCAGCAGCTTCTTCGGCCCGAACCGGTCGCCGAGCAGGCCCGCCGGCAGCAGCAGCGCGGCCAGCGCCAGCGTGTAGGCGTTGCCGAACCACTGCAGCTGCGTGGTCGTGGCACCGAGGTCGACGGCCAGCGTCGGCACGGCGACGTTCAGCACGGTCAGGTCCAGGCCGACGGTCAGCAGGCTCACCGCGAGCGCCCCGAGCGCCCACCACCTGCGTGGGTACAGCTGATTCATAGTGACCCCCATTTGGTAGTGACTACCAAATGAGAGTAGCTGTCATGTTGTCCGGGCGCCAGGTCCGAGAAATAAGTTGCACGCGCGTACCACCTTGGGTTCTCATCGAGGCGTGCCTCTGCAGCCCTACCGCCGGGTGCTCTCCGTCCCCCGCGTCCCCTCGACGATGGCCATGATGTTCCTGGCCCGGCTGCCGATGACCATGAACGGCGTCCTGCTGACGCTGTACGTCGTCACCGGGCTCGGCCGCGGCTACGGCGCCGCCGGGCTGGTCGGCGCCGGCGTCACGCTCGGGATGGCCCTCGGGGCGCCGCTGCTCGGCCGCGCCTTCGACAAGTACGGGCTGCGCCCGATCGTCGCCGTCTGCGGCACCGGCACCACGGCGTTCTGGATCCTCGCGCCGCACCTGCCGTTCGAAGCGCTCGCCGCGGTCGCCGTCCCGGCCGGGATGCTCTCGGTGCCCGCGGGCTCGCTGGCCCGCCAGGTGCTGGCCACGCTCGTCCCGGTCGAGGAGCGCCGGGCGGCGTACTCGCTCGACACCATCTCGATCGAGGCGACGTTCATGATCGGCCCCGCGGCCGGGATCGCGGCGATCACCGCGTTCTCACCGACGTGGACGCTCAGCGCGCTCGGCATGCTCTTCGGCGGCACGGCGTTCCTGATCTGGCTGGTGAACCCGCCGATCCGCGACGCCGCCGACCTGGGGGTGGCCACAGCCCGGCCGCCGCTGCGCAGCTGGCTGACCGGCAGGCTGGTGGGCACGCTGATGGTCGCCGCGGGCGCGTTGTTCGTGCTCGTCGGCACCGAGCTGGCGACACTCGCGACCCTGCGCGCGCACGGCGACATCGGCGTGACCGGGCTGGTGATCGCGGTGATGTGCGCCGCGTCGATCACCGGCGGCATCGTGCACGGGTCGGTGAAGCGGTCGCTGCCCCAGGGCGTGCTGATGCTGCTGCTCGCGCTGCTGGTGGTGCCGGTGGGGCTCGCCGAACAGCCGTGGTGGCTGCTGACGCTCGTGCTGATCCCGACGAACCTGCTCTGCGCGCCGACGCTGGCCGCGACCACCGAGACGGTCAGCCGGCTCGCGCCGCCGCGGGTGCGCGGCGAGGCGATGGGGCTGATGGACGGGTTCACCCGGCTCGGCCTCGCGGCGGGCAGCCCGGTGGTCGGCTTCGCGATCGACCACTCGAGCCCGGCCTGGGGCTTCGCCGCGGCCGGCATCGGCGGGCTGGTGATCGCGTCGGCGGGCCTGGTCGGCCTACGCCGGCCCCGCAGGCC
Source organism: Amycolatopsis sp. NBC_01286 (assembly GCF_035982555.1). NCBI lineage: Bacteria > Bacillati > Actinomycetota > Actinomycetes > Pseudonocardiales > Pseudonocardiaceae > Amycolatopsis > Amycolatopsis sp. NBC_01286. Next base: position 2,827,940 of record NZ_CP108428.1, on the reverse strand, counting down.
CACCCCGGCGCCGGTGGCCGCGCTCGCGGAGTCCTGCTGAGGCCGTCGTGAGTGGTAATGCGGGTTCTAACCCGCATTACCACTCACGACCGGTCAGCTGCAGGCGGTGCGCAGCGCGTCGAGCTTGCCGACGTTGCGCTTGGCCCACCGGGCCACGACGCCGGCGTCCTCGATGTGTTCCTTCTGCACCTCGACGTAGGAGTCGGCCATGCCGAGGAGCGCGTTCTTGACGTCCTGGTCGCCGACGTTCCCGGCCAGCGCGCGCAGCCGCTGCGCCTTGTCCGCGGCCCGCTCCTTGAGCCGCTGCGGGTCGACGAGCGGATTCAGGTCCGCCAGCCCGAGCGCCTCGGCGCAGGCGCCGACCTTGTCCGCGGTCTTGCTGCCCTGGTCGACCGCGTCGCTGACCTGATCGCACCCGCTCAGCAGCAGTGCGGCCCCGGCCAGCAACGCGGCCGTCCTCCCCCAACTGGTCATATCACCCAAGGTACCGCTCAGCCCTTGACGCAGACCACCTGCTTGAGGTGGGCGACGACCTCGACCAGGTCGGTCTGGGCCCTGATGACCGAGTCGATGTCCTTGTACGCCGCCGGGATCTCGTCGACGACGCCCGAGTCCTTGCGGCATTCGACGCCCGCCGTCTGCGCCGCCAGGTCGTCCGCGGTGTAGAGCTTCTTCGCCTTGGTCCGCGACATCCGGCGGCCGGCGCCGTGCGACGCCGACTGGAACGACGACTCGTTGCCGAGCCCGCGGACGATGTACGAACCGGTCCCCATGCTGCCCGGGATGATCCCCAGGTCACCCGAGCCGGCGCGGATCGCGCCCTTGCGGGTGACGAGCAGCTCGACGCCGTCGTAGGTCTCTTCGGCGACGTAGTTGTGGTGGCACGAGATGGCGTCGTCGAAGGTCGTGCCCGGCACGACGTCCGCCAGCGCCAGCTTCACCAGCGCGACCATCGTGGCGCGGTTGCGCGCCGCGTAGTCCTGCGCCCAGAACAGGTCGCGCCGGTACGCCTGCATCTCCGGGGTGCCCGCGACGAACACCGCGAGGTCCCGGTCGGGCAGGTCGGCGTTGTGCGGCAGCTTCCGCGCGACGGCCATGTGCCGCTCCGCGAGCTCCTTGCCGATGTTGCGCGAACCCGAGTGCAGCATCAGCCAGACGCGGCCTTCTTCGGCGCCATCCTGCTCGAGGCAGACCTCGATGAAGTGGTTCCCACCGCCGAGGCTCCCGATCTGCCGCGCGGCGCGGTCGTGCAGCTCCTGGACGCCGGTGTGCAGCTCGCCGAAGCCCTTCCAGAACGCGTCCCAGCCACCGACACCGTGCACCTTCGCCGGGTTCACGGGCGTCTTGTGCAGCCCGAACCCGACCGGCACGGTGTTCTCGATGCGGCGGCGCAGCTTCCCGAGGTCATCGGGCAGGTCGGCCGCGGTCAGCGACGTCCGCACCGCGCTCATCCCGCACCCGATGTCGACACCGACCGCGGCGGGCGAAACGGCGTCGCGCATGGCGATGACACTGCCGACGGTCGCCCCCTTGCCGTAGTGCACATCGGGCATCACGGCGACCCCGTGCACCCACGGCAGGTTCGCGACGTTGTGCAGCTGCCGCATGGCCTGCTCTTCGACGGACGCGGGATCAGCCCACATCCGAATCGGCACGCGGGCACCGTCGACAGCCGTGTACATGATTTCCTCCCCTGGAAATGGTTTCGCGGTGCCCAGGATCTCCCGGGCACCGCGAAACCACCAAGCGAGTTTTCAGTGAACACAGTCAGTTGTCGTCCACTGTGGACCTACTGCTGCGCGATCAGCTCCGCGATCTGCACCGCGTTCAGCGCCGCACCCTTGCGCAGGTTGTCGTTCGCGATGAACAACGCGAGCCCGCGGCCGCCCCCGACGCCCTGGTCGACGCGGATGCGGCCGACGTAGCTCGGGTCGTTGCCCGCCGCCTGCAGCGGGGTCGGGATGTCGGACAGCTCGACGCCCGGCGCGTGGGCCAGCAGCTGCGTCGCGCGCTCGACCGTCAGCGGCTGCGCGAACTCCGCGTTGACCGAGATCGAGTGCCCCGAGAACACCGGGACCCGCACGCAGGTGCAGGACACGCCCAGCCCTGGGATGCTCAGGATCTTGCGGCTCTCGTTGCGGAACTTCTTCTCCTCGTCCGTCTCGAGCTCGCCGTCGTCCACAATGGACCCCGCCATCGGCAGGACGTTGAACGCGATCGGGCGGACGTACTTGTTCGGCGCGGGGAAGGCGATCGCCGCGCCATCGTGCGTCAGCAGCGCCGCGTGCTCCGCTCCGGCGCGAACCTGGCCGGCCAGCTCGTCGACGCCGGCCAGCCCGCTGCCGGACACCGCCTGGTAGGTCGACGCGACCAGCCGGACCAGGCCGGCCTCGTCGTGCAGCGGCTTGAGGACCGGCATCGCGGCCATGGTCGTGCAGTTGGGGTTCGCGATGATCCCCTTCCGCGCTTCCTTGATGGCCTCCGGGTTGACCTCGCTGACGACCAGCGGCACGTCCGGGTCCATCCGGAACGCCGAGGAGTTGTCGATTACCGTGACGCCGGCGTCGGCGAACCGCGGCGCCTGCGCCTTCGACGTCGAGCCGCCCGCGGAGAACAGCGCGATGTCCAACCCGGACGGGTCCGCCGTGGACGCGTCTTCGATCGTGATTTCGCTGTCGCGCCACGGGAGTTTCGACCCCGCCGAGCGCGCCGAAGCGAAGTACCGGAGCTCGGCGATCGGGAACTCCCGCTCCGCCAGCAGCTTGCGCATCACCGCGCCGACCTGGCCGGTCGCGCCGACCACCCCGACCCGCAGCCCGTCCGCCATCAGCGACCACTCCCCGCGTAGACCACGGCTTCTTCGTCGCCACCGAGCTCGAACGCGGCGTGGATCGCGCGCACGGCGTCGTCGAGCTGGGCGTCCCGGATCAGCACCGAGATGCGGATCTCCGAGGTGTTGATGATCTCGATGTTGACGCCGGAGGAGGCCAGCGCCTCGCAGAACGTCGCCGTGACACCCGGGTGCGACCGCATCCCGGCGCCGACCAGCGAGACCTTGCCGACGTGGTCGTCGTAGAGCACGGACTCGAAGCCGATCTCGGCCTTGACCTTCTCCAGCTCCTTGACGGCCTTGGCGCCGTTGGCCTTCGACAGCGTGAAGGTGATGTCGGTGCGGCCGGAGACGGTGCTCGACACGTTCTGCAGCACCATGTCGATGTCGATCTCGGCGTCGGCGATCACGCGGAAGATCCGGGCCGCCGCACCGGCGTGGTCCGGTACCCCGGTGACCGTGATCTTGGCTTCGGAGCGGTCGTGCGCGACACCGGTGATCAGCGCTTGTTCCACGGGGATCTCCTCGATAGAACCGGTCACCGTGGTGCCCGGCTTGTCACTGTAGGAAGAACGGACTCGGATCGGGACGCCGTAGCGGCGCGCGTACTCGACCGACCGCAGGTGCAGGATCTTCGACCCGCTGGCGGCCAGCTCCAGCATCTCCTCGTAGGGGATGACGTCGAGCTTCTTCGCGTCCGGCACGATGCGCGGGTCCGCCGAGTACACACCGTCCACATCGGAGTAGATCTCGCAGACGTCGGCGTTCAGCGCGGCGGCCAGCGCGACGGCGGTGGTGTCCGAACCGCCGCGGCCCAGCGTGGTGATGTCCTTGGTGTCCTGCGCGACGCCCTGGAACCCCGCCACCAGCGCGACGTAACCCTGCTCGAGGGCCTCGGTGACCCGGCTCGGGGTGACGTCGATGATGCGCGCGTTGCCGTGCACGGACGTCGTGACGACGCCGGCCTGCGAACCGGTGAACGACCACGCCTCGGCCCCCTGGGCCGCGATGGCCATGGCGACCAGCGAGTTCGAGATGCGCTCACCCGCGGTGAGCAGCATGTCCATCTCCCGCTCCGGCGGGGCCGGGTTGACCTGCTGCGCCAGGTCGAGCAGCTCGTCGGTGGTGTCACCCATCGCCGAGCAGACCACGACGACGTCGTTGCCGGCCTTCTTGGTGGCGACGATCCGCTCCGCGACGCGCTTGATCCGGTCGGCACTTTCCAGCGACGATCCGCCGTACTTCTGGACCACGAGGGCCACGCCCGAACCTCCTCGACGGGCCGGGTCTGCTCCCTGGTGGGCACCGGAGAGCCCCCGCGTCCCATAGTTGAGAAGGAGCCTACCGGGGGTTCAGCGGCCTGCCACACCATCGAGTGGCGCCGGCCACCGGTCCGGGGCGGCGCGGAAGTAAATCTTCCGTAACACCAAGGAAATGCGCGGAGCCCTTCCTTCCGAGTGATGCAGCGCACTCCTCGGTACCTCCATCCATGCCCCCGCCACCACCCTCAGCGGAGGCGCTTCGCGCCGCTGTAGCTTTTCGATCGTGCGCAAACCAGCTGTGACGAGCATCCCGATCGCCTCCCTGATGGCCGAGCGCTGGAGCCCGCGGGCCTACGACGCGTCTGCCGTCGTCACCCCGGACCAGCTGCGGGCCCTCCTGGAGGCGGCCCGCTGGGCACCGTCGTTCGGCAACACCCAGCCGGCGCGGTACCTGGTGGGCGTCCGCGGCACGCCGGCGTTCGACGCGATCCTGGCGACGCTCAACTCGGGCAACCAGGCGTGGGCCCGGCGGGCGAGCCTGCTGCTGATCGGCGTCATGGTGACGACGAACGCGAAGGGCGAAGTCCCCTACACGGAGTACGGGCTGGGGCTGGCTTCGGAGAACCTGGTGCTGCAGGCGGTGGAGCTGGGGCTGATCGCCCACCAGATGGCGGGCTTCTCGGCGGAGGCGGTCCAGTCGACGTTCTCACTGCCCGCGGACGCGGTCCCGAAGGTGGCGATCGCGGTCGGTTCGCCGGCGCACCCGGACGTCCTGGAGGAGGACTGGCGGATCGAGCGCGAGCGGGCGGACCGGGTCCGGATCCCGCTGGAGGAGTTCGCGTTCACCGAAAAGTGGGGCAACCCGGCGCTCTAGACCGGCAGGACCACGGCCCGGTCGCGGATGCGGTCCAGCGTCCCGAAGGGCACCACGGCGCCGACGTCGTCGACGGCGGCGAACCCGCCCACGGTCGCCCTGATGTCGACTATGGCTTCGGCGGTAGCGGCATCGAGCCCGCAAACCGACGCAATCACATCTGCTGGCGCGTTGTTGAGATCGACGAGGCCGCCGTCGTCGTAGATCCGCGGCAGATCGGGCCGGCCGACCCGCAGGTCACGCGCGATGAGCGGATCCTCGGTGGCGAGCTTCCGGGCTTCGGTGCGGCGATCACGCGCGGCCAGCGCGGCGGCGAGCGCCGGATCGGGGCCGTCGAGGCGCTCACCGGGGACCTGGCGCAGGATTTCCCGGCGCAGCTTGGCCTGCTGCACACAGCCGACGGCGACCACGACGAGTCCGAGGACCACCGCGATCGACGTCAGCAGGTTCCCGGTCGATCCCACGACCTTGCCCGCGGCGTCCTTCGGGGCGAGGGACGTCAGCACGCCCATGAGCGCGGCCGCCACCCCGAAGACCGCGGCCTTGACGTAGAGCGACTTCCGGCCCAGCCGCACGGCGGCGTGCACGAACGGAACCCACGCGAAGAACCCGATCGTGGCGATGGTGACGACGAAGTACCAACGGCTCCCGAGGCGGACAACCGCACTCGGCACCGTCGCGACAGGCTGTGAAACGGACATGATCAGCACCCCTTCCGGCGTGCTGATGTCGCCTGGCGACGACACTGCGTTACGAGGTCGCGCCCCGGTTCAGCCGATCGTGATCACCGTGAGATCAGGAACCGCCGCCCACCCGGCGGATCACCTTCGCCAGGATTCCCGAGACCACGAGCCAGAAGATCGCCGCGATGCCGAAGTTCACCAGGACCCGCAGCTTGGCGTCGGTGGGTGTGAACAGGTCGCTGAAGCCCAGCGCCAAGCCGTCCGCCCAGGAGTGGACGAACGAGACGATGCCGTTGTCCGGGTTGGCCGAGCCGACCGTGAAGATCACGTGAATCACCAGGATCGCGGCGAAGACCAAGCCCACCCAGCGCACGATCGACGCCACCGCGTTGGCCACCTTGCCCCCGGCGCGACGCCAGTCGACGGGTGCCCGGCGGGCGACGCGCGTCTCCGTGTCCTCCGAAGACGCCGACGACTCTGCGTGTTCAGCCATGCCCGCAGTTTCGCACGGCACTGGGCCGATTGCTACCCGCTGGTAACTCGGATGGCGGATGAGAAGTAACGGTTGGATCGCGACCTCACTTCCCCCCGGCCTCGCTCGATGGTTATGGTGGGTACGTGGCGCGTGCTCTCCTGCTTCGCTGCCGCGACGGGGCCTGACCGGACCGGCTCCCCGTCGCGGGGCTTCGTGGTGCCGGTCGTCCGCACCCGTTTTTCAGGAGAACCCTTTCCATGAGTTCGCGCATCCGCAAACCCTCTCGCACCGCGCCCGCTGATCAGCCCGCCTGGAACACCCAGCGCGGCACGTCCATGCCGGTGCACCGCTACCGCCCCTGGTACGACCTGATCGAGAACATCGACGTCCCCGACCGCACCTGGCCGGACAAGCGCATCGACCGCGCGCCGCTGTGGTGCGCCGTCGACCTGCGGGACGGCAACCAGGCCCTGATCGACCCGATGTCGCCCGCGCGCAAGCGCAAGTTCTTCGACCTGCTCGTACGCATGGGCTACAAGGAGATCGAGGTCGGCTTCCCGGCCGCGTCGCAGACCGACTTCGACTTCGTCCGCGAGATCATCGAAGAGGGCGCCATCCCGGACGACGTCAGCATCCAGGTGCTGACCCAGTGCCGCCACGAGCTGATCGAGCGGACGTTCCAGGCCCTCGAAGGTGCGCCGCGCGCGATCGTCCACATCTACAACTCGACGTCGATCCTGCAGCGCCGCGTGGTCTTCCGCGAGGAGCGCGAAGGCATCAAGAAGATCGCGACGCAGGCCGCGGAACTGGTCGTCGAGCTGGCCGCGAAGCAGCCGGACACCGACTTCCGCTTCCAGTACTCGCCGGAGTCCTACACCGGCACCGAGCTGTCGTACGCGCTCGAGGTCTGCAACGCCGTCACCGAGATCTGGCAGCCGACGCCGGAGAAGCCGGTGATCCTGAACCTGCCGGCGACCGTCGAGATGGCCACGCCGAACGTCTACGCCGACTCGATCGAGTGGATGAGCCGGAACCTGGCGCGCCGCGACTCGGTGATCCTGTCGCTGCACCCGCACAACGACCGCGGCACCGGCATCGCCGCCGCCGAGCTGGGCTACCAGGCCGGCGCGGACCGGATCGAGGGCTGCCTGTTCGGCAACGGCGAGCGCACCGGCAACGTCGACCTGGTCGCGCTGGGCATGAACCTCTACAGCCAGGGCATCGACCCGCAGATCGACTTCTCGGACATGGACGAGATCAAGCGGACGGTCGAGTACTGCAACCAGCTGCCGGTGCCCGAGCGCTCGCCGTGGGGCGGCGACCTGGTGTTCACCGCGTTTTCGGGCTCGCACCAGGACGCGATCAACAAGGGTCTCGACGCGCTGAAGGACGCCGCCGGCAAGCAGGGCGTGCCGGTCGACGAGTACCCGTGGGAGGTCCCGTACCTGCCGATCGACCCGAAGGACGTCGGCCGCACGTACGAGGCCGTGATCCGGGTGAACTCGCAGTCCGGCAAGGGCGGCGTCGCCTACATCATGAAGGCCGAGCACCAGCTCGACCTGCCGCGGCGCCTGCAGATCGAGTTCTCGAAGGTCATCCAGCGCTACACCGACACCGAGGGCGGCGAGGTCGACCCGACCACGATGTACAACGCCTTCTCGGCCGAGTACCTGGAGCTGAAGACGCCGCTGGAGCTGGTGCGCCAGCACGTCCGCGACAACGGTGACGGCGAGTACGACATCACCGCGACGGTGCGCGTAGAAGGCGACGAGCACGAGGTCACCGGCCGCGGCAACGGGCCGATCGCGGCGTTCTTCGACGCGCTCTCGACGGTGGGCTTCGACCTGCGCCTGCTGGACTACTCCGAGCACACGCTCTCGCCGGGCGACGACGCGCGCGCCGCGTCGTACATCGAGTGCGCGATCTCGGACCGGGTGTTCTGGGGCATCGGGATCGACCCGTCGATCGTCACGGCGTCGCTGCGCGCCGTCGTCTCGGCGGTGAACCGCGCCAACCGGTGAAGGCCGAGCGGCTGGTCGCGCTGCTGTTCACGCTGCAACGGCGGCGCAGCGCGACCGCCGCTGAACTCGCCGAGGAGCTGGGCGTCTCCGAACGCACCATGCACCGCGACCTGACGGCGTTGCGCGACGCCGGCGTTCCACTGTGGACGGAGCCGGGCCGGCACGGCGGCTTCCGCCTGGTCGACGGCTGGCGCGCGGGCCTGGACGGCTTGACCGCGCGGGAAGCCGTCGCGCTGTTCGCCCTGGGCGTGCCGGAGGCGCTGGCCGGGCTCGGCCTCGACACTGCGGGCAGCGCGGCGCGGGCCAAGGTGTCGGCGGGGATGCCGCCGGAGCTGCACGAGCAGGCCGCGCTCGTCGCGGGCCGCTTCCACCTGGACGCGCCGGGCTGGTTCGGCGCCGCGGACTCCTCGCCCGAGCTGGCGACGGTGGCCCGTGCGGTCTGGGCGCAACGGCGGATCGCGATCACCTACCGGCGCCGCGACAAGGTGGCCGATCGGGTGCTCGAACCGCTGGGTCTCGTGCTCAAGGCGGGCGTCTGGTACCTGGTCGCCGCCGTGCCGGACGACGACGCGCGCCGCACGTACCGCGTGTCCCGGATCCTGACGGCCGCCGAGCTGGAAGCGCACTTCGAGCGGCCACCGGATTTCGACCTGGCGGGCTGGTGGCGCGCGGCATCGGCGACGTTCGAGCAGGTAGACCGCCCATTGCGGGTGACAGCCCGACTGAACCGAGCAGCGGTACGCGGCCTGCGACGCGTGTTCGGCGCCGAAGACTTGGCCCACACGGTGGTATCGCTGGCCGAGCCGACAGCCGACGGCTGGGCCGAAGCCGAACTGGCCCTGGAAAGCACCGAGATCGGCCTCGGCCAGCTGATCGCACTGAGCCCCGGCGTGGAAGTCGTGACGCCGCCGGAGATCCGGGCCGCGCTCGCGGCGATCGGCACCGAGGTCGCAGCCCGCAACAGCGGGTAGTCCACAGGCCCCGGCGATCACCTGTAGCCCGTTGTATCCGCCTCCTTGCCCGCGTCGACCACCTCGACCATGTAGCGCCACGCGTCCGGGCGGCTGCCGTCGGTGTCGTCGACTTCGTACTCCCGCGCCAGCTGGCCGCTGCTCACCGTCTGCCCGGACCACCGGTGCCGCTTCGGGTCCGCGGCCAGGGCCGCCACTGTGCGGCCGCAGAAGGTCGGGGACTCCGAGATCGCGAAGTGCGGGGTCTTCTCCAGCGCGTCGCGCCAGTTCTCCTCCGTGACGCCGTAGATGTCCAGCATCGCCTCCGAGCGCAGATAGCCCGGCGTGAACGCGACCGCCGTACACTCGTGCGCCGACAGCTCCGCCGCTTCGCCCTTTGCCAGCAGGTGCGCCGACGCCTTCGCGACGTAGAACGGCAGCGACGTGCCCTCGCGGTAGTTCGCGTTGTACTCCGCGGTGCCGTCGGTCATCTCGACGACCAGGCCGCCCGGGCGGCGGATCAGCAGCGGCAGCAGGTGGTGGCCGGTGATCAGGTGCGCGTCGATGCCGAGGCGGATCATGCGCAGGCCGGCGTCGAGGTCGTGCTCCCAGACCGGCTTGCCCCAGCCCAGGTGCTGGTCGCCGCCCCAGATGCCGTCGACCAGGATGTCGAGGCCGCCGTGTGCGGCGTCTACCCGCTTCGCCAGCGCCGCGACCTCCGACGGCTCCAGGTGGTCGACCCGGACGGCCTCGGCCTGGCCGCCCGCCTGCTCGATCAGCTCGACGGTCTCTTCGATGGTCTCCGGACGGTCCACTTCGGACTTCGTGGTGCCGCTGCTGCGGCCGGTCACGTAGACGAAGGCGCCCGCGCGGCCCAGCTCGACCGCGATCGCCCGGCTCGCGCCGCGGGTGCCGCCGGCGACCAGCGCGACCTTTCCGGACAGGGTGTTCGATTCGGTGCTCATGACCTCACGATCACTCCGAACCATGACAACTCCTGACATGGTTCACCCAATCTGTGGAAGAGCTGTCGGCTTCCTGTGAGTCCCCCTTGATCGGGATTCATCCGGGCCGCGCGGGCGGTTAATGGAGGTGTGGACGCGACTACGGCAGGACTGCTGGTGCTGTTCGTCGTCTCGCTGGTGCCGCTGCTGCCCACCGAGGTGACACTCCTAGGCATGGGCATCGCGGCGGCACAGGGCGGGACGTCGCTGGCGCTGGTGATCGCCGTGGCCACGGCCGGGTGCCTGGCCTCCGACCAGGCGCTCTACGCCCTCGGCCGGTTCGGTGGCCGGGCGGCGCTGGATCGGTTGAGCCGGCGGAAGAAGATCGCCGCCGGCATCGGCTGGCTCGACGGCCGCCTGCAGCGCCACCCGCGACCGGTGCTGGTGGTGGCCCGCTGGCTGCCGTCGGGCGGGACGGTCGGCGCCCTCCTCGCCGGCTCCCTCCGGTGGCCCATGGCGGAGTTCTTCACCGCGTCGGCCGTCGGCGTCACACTCTGGACGTCCTACGTCGCCTTCCTCGGCTACGCGGGCGGCCAGATCATCACCGAACCCGGGATCAGCATGCTGCTCTCCCTCGGCGTCGCCTTGGTCCTGGGTTCGGTGATCACCTACAGCGTCAAACGCGGCGCTGCTTCAGGGGGGTCCGGGTGGCGGAGCCCCCGGCCCGGGGCGGAGCCCCGGTTGTAACAGCTAGAGCGATTTGACGGCTTCGATGATCGCCGCCGGCTCCGTGCGCGTCGTGTAGTCCGGGTGGACGTCGACGTACCGGATCGTGCGGTCCCGGTCGACCACGACGACCGCCGGGTACGCCAGCTCCCATTCGCCGGTGCCGTTGACCTGGCCCAGGTCCGTGCCGATCGAGCTCATCGCCTCGCGCACGGCGTCCGACACCCGGAACGTCAGCCCGAGCTGCCGCGAGACGACGTGTCCGACATCCGACAGCACCGCGAAGTCGAGTTCGTTCTTCTCCCGCGTGGTCAGTGAGCCGTCCGCGGTCTGCGGGCTGATCGCGGCCAGCGTCGCGCCGAGCTTCGCCAGCTCGGGGACGACTTCCTGCTGGTAGGTGCGCAGCGTCAGGTTGCAGAACGGGCACCACTCGCCGCGGTAGAACACGAGCACCGCGGGCCCGTCGGCGACGAGCTGCCCCAGGCTGACGGGTTCGCCGTTCGCGCCCGGCAGTGTGAAGTCCTCGATCGTGACCCCGGCTTCGGCGAACTTCGTCTCGTCGGCCGCGCGGGCCATGTCGGCCTCGAAGACCGTGAACACCTCCGGCGGCAACGCGCTCCGGCCGTAGTCCTTGACGCCGTCCAGTCCGCTCTTCAGGTCGTTCCCCACTTGGGTCCCCGTTCGTTGTACTGATCGGTACAGTGGAGCTGACTGTACTATTCGGTACATGGAGACGCAAGCAGCGGCCACGACCGCGCGTGGCCAGCGGACCCGCGACGCGATCGTCGACGCGGCGGCGGAGCTGATGTACGTCCACGGCGTCGCGGGCACGAGCGTCGACAAGGTGCTCGCCGCGAGCGGGGCCGGGAAATCGCAGATGTACCACTACTTCAAGAACAAGGATCAGCTGGTCGAGGCCGTGATCGACCGCTATCTGACGGAGATCCTCGGCAACCAGCCCGCGATCTTCACGCTGGCGTCGTGGGCCGATTTCGACACCTGGGTCGAGCAGCTGCTCGACGTCCAGCGCCGCGCCGCGGCGCCGATCCCGTGCCCGCTCGGCAACCTCGCCGGCGAACTCGGCGACGACCCGAAGGTGCGGCCGCTGCTCGACCAGGCCTACCGGACCTGGGAATCCCACCTGACCCGCGGCCTCGAACGGCTACGCGACCAGGGCGAACTCGCGGCCGGCGCCGACCCGGCGCGGCTGGCCCAGGCCGCGATGGCGTGCGTCCAGGGCGGCCTGCTGCTGGCCCACATCCGCGGCGACCTGACGGCTTTGGAGGACGCGCTGCACATCGCCGTCGCCCACCTCCGCGCCCACAGCACGTCGTGAGTGGTTAGGGCGGTTCTAACCGCCCTAACCACTCACGAGCCGGTGAGCTGGGCGACCTCCGCGCGCAGCTCTTCGATCACCTGGGCCACTGCCGGACGCTGCAGGGCGCCGGTGCGGCAGACCGCCTCCACCAGGCGCGCCGCGCGGATCCCGGCCAGCGGCCGGCCGATCAGGCCGCTGCCGCGGCGGGTGTCCATCGTGTACCGCGGCAGCAGCGCAATGCCGTGCCCGGCCGCGACCAGCCGTTCGGTGATCCGGAAGTCGTTGATCCGCTGCACCACCACCGGCCGGACGCCGGTGCGGACGGTCAGCGAGCGCAGCACGTCGTCCACCGGGAAGCCGAAGTCGACGCTGATCCAGCGTTCGTCGGCCAGCTCCGGCAGCTCGACGCGGCGCCGGTTCGCCAGCCGGTGCCCGGCCGGGAGCGCGACGTCGAGGGGTTCGCGCAGCAGCGGGACGACGTCGAGGCGGCCGGCGTCGAACTCCGGCGCGTGCTCGTCGCGGTGCGCCACGACGACGTCGTAGTCCGCGACCAGGCCCGGCACCTCCGGTGGCGTCATGTCGACGTCCCGGACGTCGATCTCCAGGCCCTCGTACCCGGCGACGCGGGTGAGCAGGCCCGGCAGCAGCATCAGCCCGGCCGACTGGAAGATCGCGACGCGCACGCGCCCACGCGGCGCGCTGCGGTAGGTGTCCAGTTCGGACTCGGCACGCTCCAGCGCGGCCAGCACCTCGTCGGCCCGGGCGACCAGCGCGCGGCCGGCGTCGGTCAGCCGCAGGCCGCGGCCCGCCGGCTCGGTGAGCGGCAGGCCGACTTCGCCCTGCAGCGCACGCAGTTGCTGCGACACCGCGGACGGCGTGCAGTGCAGCGCGCGAGCGGCGGCCGTCACGCTCCCGCGGTCGGCGAACTCCCGCAGCGTGCGCAGGCGACCCAGATCCACGGCGTCAGCGTACGTGAAGCGCGGCTACACGATTCCTGCAGATATTCTCGCTGGTCCTTCACGGTCGGTCTTGTCAGAGTGGAGGCATGCCCACCCGTGACCGTCTGCTGGCCATGTTCGTCGCCGTCCTCTGGGGCCTCAACTTCCTGGCCATCCACGCCACGCTCGGGCAGTTCCCGCCGGTGTTCGCGGGCGCGCTGCGGTTCGCCGTGATCGCCGTGCCGACGATCCTGTTCGTGCCGTGGCCGAAGGTGAAGGTGCGGCACCTGCTCGGTTACGGGCTCGGCTTCGGCACCGGGCAGTTCGCGTTCCTGTTCATCGCGATGGACACCGGGATGCCGACCGGGCTCGCGTCGCTGGTGCTGCAGGCGTCGGCGCCGTTCACGGTGCTGCTCGGCGCCGTCTTCCTGCGGGAACGCGTCACCGCGCGGCAGCTGGCCGGGATCCTGCTGGCCGTCGCGGGGATGACGGCGATCGCGTGGCAGCAGTCCGGGCACGCGGCGCTGCTGCCGATGGTGCTCACCGTGCTGGCCGCGCTGAGCTGGGCGTTCGGCAACCTGAGCACGCGGCGGGCCGAGCCGGACAACCCGCTGCACTTCACGCTGTGGATGTCCGTGGTCCCGCCGCTGCCGATGTTCGCGTTGTCGCTGATCATGGAGGGTCCGGCGGCGCAGTGGCACGCGCTGACGACGCTGGGCACGCCGACCGGGCTGACCGCGCTCGGCGGGCTGGCCTACGTCGTGCTGTTCGGCACGATCGTCGGCTCCGGCATCTGGACGACGCTGATGCGCCGCAACCCGGCCGGCGTCGTCTCGCCGTTTTCGCTGCTGGTGCCGGTGGTCGGGCTGACGGCGTCGTTCCTGCTGCTGGGCGAGCGGCCGAGCGGCCTGGAGATCGCCGCCGCCGTGGTCGTGATCGGCGGCGTTCTCCTCGGCTCGCTCAAGTCCGCGCGCAAGCCCGATCCCGAGCTGCTGCCGGAGGAAGTGCCGGTCTAGGAAGCCGCTTCCTGCTTCTCCTGCGGCGTCTCTTCTTCACCCTCGTGCTTCTGGCCGAGACGCTTCTTCATGACGAAGAAGACGACGACGCCGATGATGATCGCGGCGACCAGGCCGTACTTGGAGAAGTTGCCGAGCCACTTCTCGGCGACGACGCCGAGGTAGTAGACGAGCGCGGTGGTGCCGCCCGCCCAGACGATGCCGCCGAGCGCGTTGGCGATCAGGAACTTCGGGTAGTGCATCTTCAGCGACCCGGCGAGCGGGCCGGCGAGGATCCGCAGGAACGCGATGAACCGGCCGAGGAACACGGCCCACATGCCGCGTTTGTTGAAGATGCGTTCCGCGTTGGCGATGTGCGTCGGCCCGAAATGCTTCGGGAATTTCCGGCCCGCCCAGGCGAACAGCCGTTGCCCGCCGGTCTTCCCGATCAGGTAACCGATGCTGTCGCCGACGATGGCGCCGGCGCTGGCCAGCGCGCCGATCCAGAGCGGGTTCAGGTTGCTGTGCTGCGACGCCAGCAACGCGGCGCTGACCAGCACGATCTCGCCGGGCAGCGGAATGCCGAGGCTCTCGATCATGATCACCGCGGCGACGATCAGGTACACCGAGATCGGCGGGATCGCCTCCAGCCATTGATCGATGTGCACTGCGGGTACCCCCTGGAAATCGGTCGTCTGTCACCGCAGGGTACCGGGGCCGGTCCGCACCGGGAGCCCCACTCAGGTATCCCTCCGTGTACGACTTAAGTCGCGTTTTCACCCCAACGCGGCAAGGGCCGGCCCGACCGGGAAGTCGCCGGAAACGACGTCGAACCCGCGGTTTTCGGTGAGCGGCTCCCCGAGCACCCCGACGACCACGGCGGCGACGTCCAGCCGCGTCACCCGTCCGGGTTCGAGGTGCCCGGCGACCTTGACGCGCCCGGTGGCGGGGCCGTCGGTGAGCGTGCCGGGCCGGACGATGGTCCAGGTCAGCGCGGACTTCTGCAGCGCGAGGTCGGACAGCTGCTTGGCCAGCAGGATCGACCGCACGAGCCGGTCACCCTGGTCCGGGGAGTCGGCGAACTGCGCGGAGACCTGGATGTACCGCGCGACGCCGGCCTTCTCGGCGGCGTGGATGGCCGTGACGGAGCCGTCCCGGTCCACGAGGTTCACCGACGCCGGTTCCGGATCCGGCGCCCCGATGGCCGCGATGACGACGTCCGAGCCGAGGAAGGCCTCGACGAGGTCCTCGGGATCCGCCGTGACGTCGGCGACCACGGGTTCGACGTCGAGATCTCGGAGGACTTCGGCCCGCTGGCGGCTGCGAAGCCCGGCCCGGACGGTGTGTCCCTTGGCCGCGAGAAGCCGTGCGATGTGGAACCCGGTTCGCCCCGACGCGCCCAGCACGGTGACCTGCATGCGGTCGATCCTCCCGCAAGAACGGCGGCCGCGCTCGTCCTTCCCCAGGTTGTCCACAGGTGTGCCCCCATGTGGACAACTCACGCCAGCCGGGACGCCCGAGACTGCAGGTAGGCCTGCTCCGGCAGGCTCAACGTCCGCCTCGACGCCGCCAGGTACGCCTCGCGCGCCCCGACGACGTCACCCGCCAGCTCCAGCAGGTGCGCCCGGACCGCGTCCACCCGGTGGTGGGCCTCCAGATCGGCGCCGGCCAGCTCGGCCAAGCCCGCTTCCGGCCCGTGGACCTGGGCGAACGCCACGACGCGGTTGAGCGTGACCATCGGGCCCGGCGCGACCACGCGCAGCAGGTCGTAGAGGGTGAGGATCTCGGCCCAGTCGGTGTCCGCGGCCGTCGGGGCCTCGGCGTGGACGGCCGCGATCGCCGCCTGGAGCTGGTAGGGGCCGACCGGCGACGTCGACAACGCGGTCGTGATGAGCGAGACACCCTCGGCGATGAGCTCCGCGTTCCAGCGGGACCGGTCCTGCGCCGCGAGCGGGACCAGCGCGCCGGTCGCGTCGACCCGGGCCGGACGGCGGGCTTCGGTCAGGAGCATCAAGGCCAGCAGGCCCGTGACCTCACCGCCGGGAGGGAGCTGCCGGGTCAGGCGGATCGCCTCCGTCGTCAGCTCGACGCGGTTCAGGGCGTCACCCGAGCTGGCCGTGTGGCCCTCGGTGAAGATCAGGTACAGGACCTGCAGCACCGCGGCCAGGCGGCCGGGGTCCGGCGACGGCGTGAAGCGCTCGCCGCGCAGTTTTTGCTTCGCGCGGCTGATGCGCTGGCCGATCGTCGCCTCCGGGACGAGGAAGGCGCGCGCGATCTCCGCGGTCGTCAGGCCGCCGACCGCCCGGAGCGTCAGCGCGACCTGCGACGGCCGGGTGAGCGACGGGTGGCAGCAGAGCAGCAGGAGCGTCAGCGTGTCGTCGACGCCCGCGACCGGCTCCGGATCCGGCGGCTCGGCCAGCGCGACCGTCTCCTCGCGCCGCTGCCGCGCGGTCTCGCTGCGCCACTGCTCGATCCGGCGCCGGGACGCCGTCGTGATCAGCCACCCCTTCGGGTGATCGGGCACCCCGTCGACGGGCCACTGCAGCGACGCCGCCAGCAGCGCCTCCTGGACGGCGTCCTCGCAGGTGTCGAAGCCGCCGTACCGCCGGACGAGCGCGGCGAGGACCTGCGGCGCGAGCTCGCGGAGCAGGCCTTCGATCACAGCTCGGTCCCGTGCAGCCCCATCACCGGCCGCACCTCCACCACCCCGAACGCCGCCTCCGGGATCCGCCCGGCGATCTCGAGCGCGCGCTCTTCGCTTTCGCAGTCGAGCAGGTAGAAGCCGGCGAGGAACTCCTTGGCCTCCGCGAAGGGCCCGTCGGTCGTCAGCGGCCCGCTGTCGCCGACGCTGACCTGCTTGGTGAGCTCGGGAAAGGCGAGCCGCTCGGAGACGAGCCGCTCACCGGACGCGTCGAGATCGTCGTTGAGCTGCTGGTAGTAGGCCAGCCCGGCGGCCCGCTGCTCGTCGCTCATCCCTTCCCACGCCCGGCGGGACTCGGGGTTGCCGTAGATCAGGACCACGTATTTCACGAGCGCCTCCCGAAAGGACTTCCACGTCGTCGACCCGCTCGGCAGCGTATGCCGCGAGACGCCCGCGGGACGCCCGCGGGACCCAGCGACAGCGGCCCCCCGCCCTCCCCTAGGTGTGATGTTCAGGGACGTTGTCCCGAGTTGAGGTGACCGGTGGCGGCCTGTCGCACAGACAGGTGAAGGCCTCCGGATGTGAAGTGGAGCTGTCTAGGAACCACATCACCGCCCGGAGGCCTTCGTGTCCCACCCTAACGCCACCCTCACCCCACGCACCCGACTACGGCTCGCCCGCCTGATCGTCGAACAAGGCTGGACCTGCACCGCAGCAGCGAAAATGTTCATGGTCGCCGCCAACACCGCCGCGAAGTGGGCCCAGCGCTACCGCACCGAAGGCGCGGCCGGGATGGCCGACCGCAGCTCGCGTCCGCACCACAGCCCGGCCCGCACCCCCCAACACCTGGTCCGGTCGATCGTGCGGCTGCGGTGGCGGCAGCGGCTGGGCCCGGTCCAGATCGCCGGCCGGCTCGGCCTGCCCGCATCCACCGTGCACGCGGTGCTGGTGCGTTGCCGGATCAACCGGCTCACCCGGATAGACCGGGTCACCGGTGAACCGCTGCGCCGCTACGAACACGACCACCCCGGCTCGCTGATCCATGTCGATGTCACCAAGTTCGGCAACATCCCCGACGGCGGCGGCCACCGCTACGTCGGCCGTGCCCAAGGCGACCGCAACCGGGCCGCGACACCGGGCAAACCACGCAACGCCTACCGCAACCCCAAGATCGGGACCGCGTTCGTGCACACCGTGCTCGACGATCATTCCCGGGTTGCTTACGCCGAGATCCACGCCGATGAGACCGCCGCTACCGCCACCGCGGTCCTGCGCCGGGCGGTGGGCTGGTTCGCCGCCCGCGGCGTCAGCGTCGAACGCGTGCTCTCGGACAACGGCTCGGCCTACCGGTCCCACGCCTGGCGCGACACCTGCACCGAGCTGCAGATCACTGCGAAACGGACTCGGCCTTACCGGCCGCA
This sequence comes from Amycolatopsis sp. NBC_01286, assembly GCF_035982555.1. Taxonomy (NCBI): domain Bacteria; kingdom Bacillati; phylum Actinomycetota; class Actinomycetes; order Pseudonocardiales; family Pseudonocardiaceae; genus Amycolatopsis; species Amycolatopsis sp. NBC_01286. Next base: position 2,809,862 of record NZ_CP108428.1, on the reverse strand, counting down.
GACCAACGGCAAGATCGAGCGGTTCCACCGCACTTTGGCCGAGGGCTGGGCCTACGCCCGCTTCTACCCAGCGGAGACCCTGCGGCGGGCGGCATTACCGGGGTGGCTGCACTTCTACAATCATCACCGACCCCACAGTTCAACCGGCGGCAAGCCGCCGGTCACCCGGCTGACCAACCTCCCCGGACATCACACCTAGGGGGGCGGCCCCGAGTCCAGTCTATCGGCGGCCACCGACCGGAAGCCTGGTTTCGGGTCTCGTGACCGGAGTTGTCCACATTGGAGCGGGCCTGTGGATATCGACCGATGAGACGGGGTCGATGGAGGAATCGGGACGTCGAGTGTCCCGAAACTTCCATCGGCCAAAGGGAAGCGGACCCCGAACAAAAGGCCGGCCGGGCAGCAACTGCCCGGCCGGCCTTCGGATCACAAGGTCACCAGATTACGAGATCACAGCTTCACAGGATCTCGGCTGAAGTGCCGATGTCCGGCGGGCCCAGGTCGGGGTTCAGCGCCCCGGTCAGTTCCACCAGTTCCGGCTTCACCTCGTGCGGCTGGATGCGGCCGTCGCGGATGTCCTCCGCGTAGTGGCACGCCACCCGGTGGCCGCCGCCGATTTCGCGGAGCTGGGGGCGGTCCGTGTCGCACAAGCTCGCCTGGCGCCAGGGGCAGCGCGTGTGGAAGCGGCAGCCCGACGGCGGGTTGGCCGGTGATGGGAGGTCGCCCGCGAGCAGGATCTGCTCGCGCGTGTCCTCCACCTGCGGGTCCGGCACCGGGATCGCCGACAGCAGCGCCCGGGTGTACGGGTGCAGCGGGTCGCGGTAGAGCGAGTCCGCGTCCGTCTCCTCCACCAGCGCGCCCAGGTACATCACGCCGATGCGGTCGGAGATGTGCCGCACCACCGCGAGGTCGTGCGCGATCACCACGTACGTCAGGCCGAGCTGGTCCTGCAGGTCCTCCAGCAGGTTCACCACCTGGGCCTGCACCGAGACGTCCAACGCCGACACCGGCTCGTCCGCGACGATCAGGTCCGGCTCCACCGCCAGCGCCCGCGCGATGCCGATGCGCTGGCGCTGCCCGCCCGAGAACTCGTGCGGGTACTTCCGCAGCGACGACTCCGGGAGGCCGACGGCGGACAGCAGCTGACGCAGCCGCCGCTGGGTGGCCTCCTTGTCCTTGTCGAGGCCGTGCGCGTGCATGCCCTCGACGAGGATCGACTCGACCGACTGCCGCGGGTCCAGGCTGGACATCGGGTCCTGGAAGATCATCTGCATCCGGCGCCGGGCCTTCCGCAGATCCTCTCCCTTGAGCTTCGCGACGTCGGTGCCGTCGAACTTCACCGAACCGGACGTCGGCTCGTTGAGCCGCAGGATCGCCCGGCCCAGCGTGGACTTGCCGCAGCCGGACTCGCCCACCAGGCCGTAGGTCTCCCCGCGGCGGATGGCCAGGTCGACGCCGTCGACCGCGTAGACGTGCCCGACCGTCCGGTCGAACACGACGCCGCTCTTGATCGGGAAGTGCACCTTGAGGTCGTTGACCTCGAGCAGCACGTCACCAGCAGGCTGGTTCATCGGGCTCCTCCTCCCGCCACGACCGCCGGCCGCACGGGGTTGTGGCAGCGCAGCAGCCCGCCGTGGTCGGGCACCAGCTGCGGCGAGACCTCGCGGCAGACCGGCAGCGCGTTGGGGCAGCGGGGCGCGAACGCGCAACCGCCGTCCCACGGGATGTTGTCGGCCACGGATCCCTTGATGGGGACCAGTTTCTCGCCGCGGCCCGCGTCAAGGCGCGGGATCGAGGCGAGCAGGCCGTGGGTGTACGGGTGACGCGGCTCGGCGAACAGCTGGTGCCGCTTCGCCCGCTCGACGATCCGGCCGCCGTAGAGCACGTTGACCTCGTCGCACAGCCCGGCGACGACGCCGAGGTCGTGCGTGATCATGATCAGCGCGGTTCCGGTGTCCTGCACCAGTTCCCGCAGCAGCGCCAGGATCTGCGCCTGGATGGTGACGTCCAGGGCCGTGGTCGGCTCGTCGGCGATGAGCAGCCGCGGCCGGCACGCCAGCGCGATCGCGATCAGCGCGCGCTGCCGCATGCCGCCGGAAAGCTGGTGCGGGTACTCGGAAAGCCGCCGCGACGGGTCGGGGATGCCGACCTTGTCCAGCAGGTCCGTCGCTTCGACGGACGCCGCCTTGCGCGACATGCCGCGGTGCCGCTCCAAGACCTCGGTGATCTGCAGCCCGATCGGGATGACCGGGTTCAGCGAGGACAGCGGGTCCTGGAACACCATGCCGAGGTCGCGGCCGCGCCGGTCGCGCATTTCGCGGTCCGACAGCTTCAGCAGGTCGGTGCCTTCGTAGCTCACCGAACCGCTGACCTTGTTGCCGCGCCGCGCCAGCAGCCGCATGATCGCCAGCGACGTCACGGACTTGCCGCAGCCGGATTCGCCGACCAGGCCGACGGTCTGGCCCGGCTCGACGTCGAAGCTGACGCTGTCCACCGCGGTGAACGGCCGCTCGCCACGGCGGACGAAGTCGACCGTCAGGTCACGGACTTCAAGGAGTGCCATGGGTTCTCACCGCCTGTTCTTCGGGTCGAGGGCTTCGCGGAGGGACTCGCCGAGCAGCGTGAACCCGAGCGCCACGATGATGATCGCGATCGCCGGGTAGTACGCGAGCTCCGGGCGGATGTCGAGGAACTGGCGCGAGGCCTTGCCCAGCATCAGCCCCCACTCCGCGCGCGACGGGTCCGGGTCGCCCAGGCCGAGGAACGACAGCGCCGCGGCCTCGAGGATCGACGTGGCCAACGTGAGCGTGGCCTGCACGATGACCGGGCCGAGCGAGTTCGGCAGCATGTGCCGGAACACGATCGCCCCGCGCTTCACGCCGAGGGACGTCGCCGCCAGCACGTGGTCGGCGTCGCGCTGCACCAGCATGGAACCGCGCAGCAGCCGGGCGAAGATCGGCACGCCGACCATCGACACGGCCAGGATGACCGTCCACTGGCTCGGGTTCGCGAACAGCGCCGCGATCGAGATGGCCAGCAGCAGCGAGGGGAACGACAGCATGACGTCGACGAGCCGCATGAGGACGGTGTCGACCCAGCCGCCGAACGCGCCCGCGATCCCGCCGATGATGACGCCGATGAGCACGCCGATCACCGTGGCCAGCACACCGACGAGCAGCGTCTGCTGGGCGCCGACGATGAGCCGGGACAGGAAGTCGCGGCCGAAGTCGTCCACGCCGAGCGGGTAACCGGGCATCGAACCGGGGATGATGCCCCGGCCCAGCTGGACCTGGTCCTGCAACGCGCGGTCCTGCGGGTCCTTGGGGGCCAGCAACGGCGCGAAGATCGCCAGGAGCAGGAACAGGCCGGTGATGCCACCGCCGGTGAGCGCGACCGGGCTGCGCAGCATCCGGCGCAGGGCTTCACCGCCGAGGCTGCGCCCGCTCGCCGCGGCGAGCTTGTCGATCGGTTCCTTCTTCTTGTTCAGCAGAGTGTTCATCGCACACGCACCCTCGGGTCGATGATCCCGTAAGAGACGTCGACCAGCATGTTCACCAGCACGTACACCACCGCCCCGAACAGCAGGAGGGCCTGCAGCCGGGGGTAGTCACGCCGTTCGATCCCCTCGGCCAGCAGGAACCCGAGGCCGCGGAAGTTGAACACCCGCTCGGTCAGCACCGCGCCGCCGAGCAGGGCGCCGGTCTGGAGGCCGATCGTCGTGACCACCGGCAGCAGGCCGTTGCGCAGGACGTGCCGGGTGCGCACCACCTGCTGCGTCAGGCCCTTGGAGTTGGCCGTGCGGACGAAGTCCTCGTTGAGGACGTCCAGCACCGACGCGCGGGTGATCCGGGTGATCACCGCGAGCGGGATGGTGGCGAGCGCGAACGCGGGCAGGACCAGGTGCTTGATCGCGTCCCAGACGGCGTCCCACTCGCCGGTCATGATGCCGTCGAGGATGGCGAAGTTCGTGATCGCGGTGGCGTCGAGCCCCGCGGCCTGGCGGCCCTGCGACGGCAAGCCGAGCGGGGAGGCCAGCAGGTCCTGCATCATGTAGCCGAGGAAGAACACCGGCACCGCGACGCCGATGAGGCTGAGCACGATGACCAGGTTGTCGACCGGCCCGCCGCGGAACCGCGCGGCCAGGTAACCGGCGGGGATGCCGACGATGATCGCGATGATCATCGCGGTGAGACCGAGCTCGATGGTCGCCGGCAGGAAGGTGACGATCTCGCCCATGACGGGCTGGGTCGACACCAGGGAGTTGCCGAAGTCGCCGGTGAACGCCCGGCCGAGGAACCCGAAGTACTGCAGGATGATCGGCTGGTCGAGCCCGAGGACGTGGTTGAGGTTGGCGATCTTCTCCGGCGTCGCCTTGTCACCCAGCAGCGCGGCGGCGGGGCCGCCGGGCAGGGACCGGAGCCAGGCGAAGATCAGGATGGACAGGATGAAGAGCGTCGGAATCGCTTGTAGCAACCGACGCACGAGAAAACGGAGCACGTGCAGTCCTTCGTAGCCAGCCCGGGATTAGGCGCAAGGGGTGGGCGCGGTAGCGCCCACCCCTTGCTTGGCCGAAATTCAGATCAGCTGACAGTCACGGTGTTGAAGCGCTCGTCGGTGAGCGGGCTCGCCACCAGACCCTTGACCTTCGGGCCGACCACGATCGCCGGGGTCGGGTAGGCGATCGGGATCGCCGGCAGGAAGTCCATGATCTGCTTGTTGACTTCCTGGTACGCCTTGGCGTGGGCGTCACCGGCCGCCGAAGCGTCCGCCGCGCTCAGAGCCGAGAAGAGCTGCGGGTTGTTGAACCCGAACTCCTTCTTCTCACGGCCGAAGAACGTGCCCACGAAGTTGCCGGCGTCGTTGTAGTCACCGGTCCAGCCGAGCAGGTGGAGGTCCTGCTTGCCGGCCTTCTGGACGTCGTCCTTGTAACCACCGTTCCACGGCTCGGCGTGGGTCTCGATCTTGATGCCGATCTTCTTCAGGTCCTCGGAGATCGCCGTGAAGGTGTCCGCCGGGTTCGGCATGTACGGCCGGGTGACCTCGGTCGGGTAGTAGAACTTCAGCGTCAGATCCGTCGCCCCGGCCTCCTGCAGCAGCTGCTTGGCCTTCTCCGGGTCGTACGGGTACTTGGTGACGTCGTCGGTGTAACCCGAGATGACCTTCGGGACGAACTCGGTCGCGACCTCGGAACCCTCGGCCAGCTTCGACTTCACGAACTGCTCGCGGTTGACGCCGTAGGCCAGCGCCTGGCGGACCTTGACGTCCTTGAGCTTCGGGTTGTTGGCCTGGTTGATGCCCAGGTACAGCACGTTGAACGACGGGCGGATGAGAACCTGCTCACCGTCGTTGCGCAGCAGGCCGTAGTCCGCCGGGTTCGGGTAGTCGTAGCCGTTGATGTCGCCGGCCTTGAGCGCCTGCTTGCGGGCGTTCTCGTCCGGGATCACCTTGAAGATCAGCTTGTCGAGCTTCGGCGGCGTCGGGCTGCTGTCGTTCTTGACCAGCGTGATCTCGCCCTTGGCCTGGTCCCAGCTCTCGAACTTGAACGGGCCGGTGCCGACCGGGAACTTGTTCGCGTACTCGCTGTAGGTGAACGAGTCGCCGCTCTGGGTGACCGTGTCGGCGTTGTGTGCCTTGAGCGCGGTCGGGCTCTGGATGGCGAACGACGGCAGCGTGAACGCCGACGGGAACGCGCCCTTGGGCTTGTTCAGGTTCAGGACCGCGGTCGCCGGGTCCTTCGCCTCGCAGCTCTTGTAGACGGGGTCACCCGTCGCGTCGCCCTCGTTCTTGGCGAAGCCCTCGAAGACGTCGCCGTAGTAGATCATCTGGCTCTGGGCGGCGGCGCCCTTCATGTTGAACCAGCGGTCGAAGTTGAAGCAGACCGAGGCGGCGTCCATCGGGGTGCCGTCGGAGAACTTGACGCCCGACTTCAGGGTGAACGTCCAGGTCTTGCCGTCGTTGCTCGGCTCCCACTTCTCGGCGAGAGACGGCTCGAGGTCGGCGGTGCCCGGCTTGTTCTGGATCAGCGTGTCGTAGATCTGGCGGGTGATCCGGAAGGTCTCGCCCTCGTCGTTGAACGCCGGGTCGAACATCTTCGGGTTTCCGGCGGCGCCGAAGATCAGCGTGCCTCCGGTACCACCTCCGGCGCCCTCGTCACGCTTCGAATCCGCACAGGCGGACAGCGAAACCGCGAGCGCGCCGGTGAGCCCGATCAGGGCCACGCGGCGTGTTCGGGTCAGCCGCAATTGCTGCATCTGGCACCCCTTGGGAGATGTTCGGGTTTTAAGTCACCGTCCGGTCGGTCAGGAACACCCCGGACGATCGGTGTGCTCGCCGACACTAGCGGGAACTCGGCTCGCACTTAAGCACGTGAGGTTACGATCGCGCTACGTGGGCGTCGATTTGACCGCAATGTGTCCGTAAATCACGACAGAATGTGACCATTTGTGGGCTATGGGTGCGCGGAGTGCCCGAACCCTGACTCAGATGGCGGTACCCGCGTTAGCCCAGCAGTGTTTTGCGCGAAGTCACCCTTGATCGATACGGAGGGCTTCGGACACGGAGCGTGAGTGATCCAACCCCGACGAAAGTCGGGTTCCGGCCGCATCGGGGGTGCCGTCGACGGCGAACCAGCCGCGCTCGAACTGTTGCCAGCGGCCCAGTTCCGCCCGCGACGCCACGCCGTCGCGCGCCACGGACCGGGCCAGCCGCTCGGCCTCCGTGCCGCCGGAGATCCAGCAGAGGTGGGAAAGCAGGGGTCTTACCGAAGCCCGGCCGCTCGAAACACCCTCCAGCACCAGGACGTCCGCGACTGTCACCCGGACGAGTTCCCCCGGTTGTGGGACCCCGGAGGACCAGTCCGTCCGCCGGTAAGCACCTTCGACGCCGGCCGCGAGCGGCTTCAGGACGCCGTTGACGAGCCGTGGCCACCACCCGACCGGGTCGTCCCAGGTCGCGAAAGCGTCCGTGCTCACGAGCTCGGTGCCGCACCCGCGGGCCCGCAGCCCGGCGACGACTTCCGAGGCCAGCGTGGACTTCCCGGCCCCCGAGGGGCCGTCGACGGCCAGCAGCCGCACCCCGCCGAGCCGCGCGGGCGCGGCCAGCAGGGCTTCGATCAGCGCGTCACTTGCCGACGCGCTCGACCGCGGGAAGCCCTTTGACGTCGTCCGGGGCCGACACCCGGGCCTCCAGCTCGACGATCCGGCGTTCGAGCTCGCGCTTGGCGTCTTCGAGCTCGCAGCGCAGCAACGCGGTCTCCTCGACCGACGTGCGCACTTCTTCCTCCAGGTGCCCGACCTCGGTCGACAGGTGCAGCGACACCAGCGCCAGCACGACACCGGCGAGCAGGAAGACGAAGTTCGACGGGGTCTCGACCCCGCTCAGGTTGGCCAGGAACTGCGCGGCCGACGGGATCACGGCCAGCACCACCACGCCGACGGCGACGACCAGCCACACGCCCGCGTACTTCTCGCGGAGCTTGCGGCGTCGCATCATCTCGAGGACGACGAACAGCACCAAGCAGGCGATGACGATGCTGAGGATGCGCCAACCGGCCATCTTCGCGAGCTCCTTATGCCGAGTCGGACGAGTCGACCGCGGGGCGGCGGCGCACCAGCGCCAGCAGCAGCGCGAGCCCGGCCCGGCCCAGGTAGACAGCGGACTTGACGGGCGAGTGACTGGGGGTGCCGCCCGCGCGCTCGCGCATGACGACCGGGATCTCCTTGATGACCAGCTTCGCGCGGATCGCCATCACCAGCGACTCCACCGTGTCGCCGAGGTACTCGGCCGGGTAGTAGCCGGCGAACAGCCGGATCGCGCGCGGGCCCATCGCCTTGAACCCCGACGTGACGTCGGTGAGCTTGGTCTTGCCCAGCCGCGAGAACACCAGCGACAGCGCGACCATGGCGTACTTGCGCGGGCCGCTGGCCTTGTACGAGCCCTTGCCGGCGAACCGGGAGCCGATCACGATGTCCGCGTCGTCCAGGCCGCGCAGGAGGGCCTCGAGCTCGTCGGGGTCGTGCTGGCCGTCCGCGTCCACCTGCACGACGACGTCGTACCCGCGGGCGGCGGCGTAGCGGAAGCCGGTGCGCATGGCCCCGCCGACCCCGAGGTTCACGGCGAGCCGGGCCACTTCGGCGCCGGCCGCGCGGGCCAGGCGGGCGGTGTCGTCGGCCGAACCGTCGTCGACGACCAGCAGATCAACGTCCGGCCGAGCCCGTTTCACGTGCTCGATGACCGAAGCGACGCTCGCCTGCTCGTTCAGCGCGGGCATCACGATCAGCACCTTGCGGTGGGTCACGGAGGTCACAGAAGACGCGGACACGCGATCACTTTAGCCTTTCACTGCCCGTTACCGGCCGGAGACCCAGGCGCGGCCCCGGAAGCGACGACACCCTGCTGCCCCTCGATCTCGTAGATCGAGGCACCGGCGTTGTGGTAGACCAGCTTGAACCCGGGGCTCTTGTCCAGGCCCAGGAGGCCGACGTCGTTGGGGGTCGTCTTGGTGACCTTCCCCTCCCCGACGAAGGCGTAGCGCACCTTCAGGTTGGTGAGCAGCCGGCGCACTTCCGGGTACTTCTCGACCTCGTTGGCGTAGACGCTCAGGTAGCCCGCGTCCGTGTTCAGCTCGGCGCCGTAGAAGTTCCACTGCGTCGGCATCACGCCGGCCAGCGCGTACATCCAGACCGAGCCGTCGGCCTTGTCGTTCAGCACCCGCTCGCCCGGCGCGGTGTGCTGCGCGAGCCAGGCGAACGCGGTCTCCTCGTCCTTGCTGACCGTCGGGCCGTCGCTGTAGTTGAGCTGCAGGCGGGCGGCGTTGCGGCCGATGTAGCCGCCGCGGCTCAACCCGCCGACCACCAGGGCCACCACGACGACGCCGGCCAGGGTGAGCGTCGCCGGCTTGAGGTTCGGCAGCCGGGGTGCGACCTTCTCGGCGAACCAGCCGGACGCGGTGTGCACGAACTCGCCGAACGCGACGCAGCCGGCCAGCGGCACCAGGGCCGCGACGCGCCAGTTGTCGTTGTAGAACGGGCTGCTCAGCGTGTGGATCAGGTTGCTCTCCATCGACACCGTCGCGGCGAAGAGCGTGCCCAGCACGACGTAGGCGCCGACCATCCACAGCATCCGGCGGTGCTTGACCAGCAGGAACACGCCGATGATGGCCGGGATGCCGATCCACCACTGCGGGAACGCGGCCATCGGCGAGAACGTGATCGTCTCGCCGAACGCGCCGGACACGGTGGCTTCGGACGCCCAGAAGGCGCTCGTCACGCCGCCCGCGTTGTACAGCGACGGCAGCACGACCGGGATGCCGAACGCGGCCGCCAGCACGACGCTCGCGACCAGCGAGGTCAGCGACCGCCGCCAGACGATCTTCTCGAAGCGGAACACCACCGCGAGCAGGATCAGCAGGAAGTACACGATGACGACGAACACGACACTCGTGTGCAGCCCGGCCAGCCCGGCGACGCCGACGCCGATGGCGACCGGCCCGGCGATCGAGCGGGGCTCCAGCAGGTGGCGCGCCACCGCGAGCATGGCCGGGATGAGCGCGACACCGGCGACGAACGGCCACAGCGGGCCGCGCCACAGCGAGTCGTACGGGAACACCGTGAAGCACGCCGACACCGTGGCGGCCGCGGCGACGCCGATGGCCGGCATCCGCCAGGCGTGGCACATCGCGGCGACGCCGAGCGGCACGGTGAGGACCACCGCGAGCGCCGCGAGGTTCAGCGTCGGCATGATCGTCAGGCCGCCCTTGCCGAAGACCAGGGCGAGCAGCGCGTGGTAGGTGTCCGGGTAGAAGTAGTGCGTCTCGTTCGGCAGGTTCGCGATCGTGCCGACGGTCGACGGGCGCGCGTCGCCGTGCTCGGCGATCCAGCGCACCAGGTTGGCGTGGAACGGCGCGTCCCAGCCCTGCTGGACGTTGTCGATGCTCCGGAAGCCGCGCAGGATCGTGACGGTGCCGATGCCCATGCCGGCGGCGACGCCGAGGCCGATCAGCACGTGGTCGCGGACGCTGCGCGCGGGCCGCTCCGGCTCTTCCCAGTCGGGGTGGCGGCGGCGCGTGAACCGGGTCACGGCGAAGGCCAGGCCGAAGCCGGCCGCCGAGAGCACCAGCGTCCACAACGCGACGTTGAGCGTCGTCCAGCGGATGCCGAACCGGCCGAGCACCGGGATGCCGAGCGCGACCAGGCCGAACGTCAGCATCGGCGCGGCGGCGGCCAGCGTCCAGCCGCGCAGCTGGATCGCGGCACCGAACACCAGACCCGGCAGCCAGAACGCGAGCAAAACGAGCAGTACGTTCATCGAATTCGCAGTCCAAACCTTACCGGCACTTCACGCCGTTTCCCGTCCCCACCGGCGGGCCCAACGCACCTTACTGGGCCGCTATGAAGACGTTTCACCGGTGTCCGAGGTTGTCACGGCCGTCGATTCCGGTGCGCGCCGGAGAACGAACGCGAGCACCACGGCCAGGCCCAGCGTCGGCGCCACGGCCAGCGCGACGACCGCGCGGAACACGGTGTCGCCTGGTAGGAGCACCAGCAGCAGGGACGCCGTGCCGGTGACCACGGCCCAGGTGAGCAGCACGAGCTTGGCCTGGGTGCGGGCCACGAGCACGGCCGTGAGCAGCTGCATCGGCACCAGCAGCACCGACGACCACACCAGCCCCGCGACCGACCAGCCGTCGATGTCGTAGCGGGGGCCGCTGATGAACCGCACCGCCCACGGCCCGAGCCACATCCCGACCAGGGCGCCGAGCGCGGCGAGGACCAGGGACGCGGCCGCGCCGAGCGCGAGCACGCGGCGCAGCTTGTGGCGGCCTTCGGCGGTGACCGAGAGCCGCACGACGAACGGGACGGCCAGCGACTGCACCGGCCCGATCAGCGTCAGCGGCAGCCGGGCGATGACCAGCGCGGCGAACAGGGCGCCGACGCGGTCGCCGTCGCCGCCCGGGGCCAGCAGCCCGACCAGCGCCGGATAGCCGGTGATGACCGCGGCCGTCAGGGCCGCGCCGACCAGCAGCATCCCCATCCGGCGGGAGGTGACGCCCCAGCCGTCGCCGTCCACGTGCGGGTCGAGCAGCCGCCGGGCCGGCCGGGCGAACAGCAGCCAGGCGAACGACCCCGCGGCGACCGCGATGGCCAGCGAGACGATGTTGTAGGCGACCGAGACGACCAGCACGCCCAGCACGAGCGCCCGGATCGCCGGTTCGGCCACCACGAGCAGCGAGAACGCCTTCACCTTGTGCTGCCCGATCAGCAGCCCGCGGGTGCCGAACTGGCAGGCGAACGCGACGCCGCCGGCCAGCACGATCAGGGCCAGCGACCAGTCGCCGTGGAAGAGCTTTTCGTTGACCGGCGGGATCAGCAGAGCGAGGGAGAAGACCGCCGCGACCAGCACGCCGACGGCCACCGCGCGCAGCGCCGGGCGGCCCGCCTTGCCGCCGCCGAGCGCGGCCACCGCCGACTGGCGGGAGAGCTCCTGCTCCAGCGGCGAGAGCGTGCTGCCGAGGCCCATCACGAGGCCCCAGAACGTGACGAAGATGGCGTACTCCTGCGGCGGCAGCAGCCGCTGGCAGGCGACGGTGAGGACGTAGCCGAGGCCGATCGACACGATCAGCGAGCCGCCGAGGCTGCCCGCGGTCGTGCGGCCGCTGCGGGCGGCGGCCGGAGTCTCCACCTCGGTGCTCATCGGCGCCGGAGCGAGGTCCGCACGGCCATCGCCAGTCCGCGCACGACACCCGCGCCGAAGCCGCCGGCGAACACCGGCAGCAGCTTGGTGACCGCGCGGGCCTCCGGCCCGGTCGCGCCGCACTTCTTCACGACCTCGCCGGCCGCGACCGCGCCGAGCACCCCGGCGGCCAGCGTCGTCTTCGGCTTCTTCGCGGCGAAAGCCAGCCCGAGGACGCCGACGGCGAGCGCGCCGAACAGCGCGTTGCGGGCCGGGCCGGGCGAGCCGATGTAGGAGTCCACATAGGTCGTGCCGCGGAAGTAGGCCTGCTGCGTGAACTTCTTGAAGGAGTCGCGCCCGTTGTAGGTCGCGGAGAGCTCCGGGGCCAGCCAGATCCGCTCGCGCTCGGCGATCCAGCGCAGCATGCGGGTGTCGTCGCTGGCGAAGCGGATGTCGTCGAACAGCGACGCGAACGCCGTGACCGAGCCTTCGAGGAGGGCGCGGCGGGCGCAGAAGAACGTCGTCCCCTTCGGGTAGACGTCGAATTCCTCGATGCCGTAGGACATCAGCCGCGGGTTCGCGCAGTACTTGCGCCACGGGACCTTGACCAGCCCGGCCATGAAACCCGCGTACGGGTTGTGCTCGGAGGCGACGTTGATGTGCCCGTTCCAGACCGCGCGCTCGGGGTGGTCCACGAGCTGGTCGCGCAGGAACGTGAGGGTCGGCTCGTCGAGGATGACGCGGCTGTCGAGCAACGCGATCCACTCGCCGGACGACTTCGCGATGCCCGCGCTGCGGGCCTCGAACCGGCCGCCGTTGGCCTGGCTGAGCACGGTGATGCCGTGGCGTTCGCGCAGTGCGTCGAGGCGGGTCGGCGTGGCGTCGGTGCTGCCGTCGTCGACCACGACGACCTCGATCGGCCAGTTGGCCGCCTCGGCCGAGGCGAGCAGCGCGCCGACACTGCGTTCGATCCAGTCCTGCTCGTTGTAGACCGGGATCACGACGCTGAGCGAGGGGAGGAGCGGGTTCGCACTCACCGGGCCGAGGCTACCCGGCGGCCTCCACGCCGGGTCGGCCAGTATCCTTGCGCCACCGCACCCGACCAGAAATGGGCCTTCACGGTGATTTCCTTCATTCTCGGCACCACCGCGGAACTGATCAAGATCGCGCCCGTCTACCACGGGATCCGCGAGCGCGGGATGCGGCCCAAGATCTGGTTCACCGCCCAGCACGTCGACGAGGTGGCCGACGTACTGGCCGACCTGGACATGCCGGCGCCCGACGTCTGGCTGGTGCCGGAGGAGAAGGCGCACAACCTCGAGTCGCCGTCGCAGGTGCCGGGCTGGGCCGCGCAGGTCATGCGCACCGCCTGGAGCCGCCGCCACGAGCTGCGCGCCGCCCTGAACGAAGACGGCCGGCCGCCGCTGGTGCTGGTGCACGGCGACACGTTCACCACGCCGTACGGCTCGCTGATCGGGAAGCGGATCCTGAAGTCCCGCGTCGGGCACGTCGAGGCCGGGGCGCGGTCGGGCAGCATCCTGTCGCCGCTGCCCGAGGAGCTCAACCGCAAGATCGCGGCGAAGATCGTCGACATGCACTTCGCGCCGAGCATCCGCGAGGTGAACAACCTGCGCAACGCCCGCGGCGTCGTCGTCGACACCGAGGCGAACACCGCGATCGACGCCATGCGCCTGGCCATCAACCAGCCGCTGGACGTGCCGAACCTGCCGGAGAAGTTCGGCCTGGCCACGCTGCACCGCTTCGAGCTGGTCTCGCGCGCGGACAAGTACCGCGAGGTGCTGGAGATCCTGCGCGAGCAGAGCCGCAAGATGCCGATCCTGTACATGGCCGGCGCGCCCGAGCGCGAGAAGATCCGCTCGCTGGGCCTGGACAACCTGTTCGACGACAAGTTCATCGCGCAGCCGAAGATGCGGTACCTGAAGTTCCTGCCGCTGGTCGCGCGCGCCGAGTACGTCGTCACCGACTCGGGTGGTCTCTCGGCGGAGTGCTACTACCTCGGCCTGCCGTGCGCGGTGCACCGCGAGCGCACCGAGACGCCGCAGCACCTCGGCGAGACGGTGGTGCTGACGGAGATGCGCGGCGACAAGCTGCAGAACTTCCTCGACACCTACCAGAACCGCCGCGGTGAGTCCTGGATGGACAAGTACCACCCGTCCGAGATCATCGTGGACACCCTGGCGCAGCTCGGCTACTGCTGACGCCCGTTGGGGTGACGCGGGTCGCCGCGGCCGCGGGGATCGGGCAGCTTTGCCGCCATGATCCACTTCGGACTCGCGGCGGTCCTGCTGGTCGTCCCGCCGATCGACCAGGCCGCCACGCGTGACGCGGCGCTGAGCGCGGGCTACCAGCAGGCGTACGTCGGCGCGGCGGCCCCGATCGCCCTGCGGATCCGCGCCGCCTACGACATCCCGGCGTCGGTCACGGTGGCCCAGTCGATCCTGGAGTCGAACTGGGGCCGCAGCAAGCTGTCGACGGCCGAGCTGAACTACTTCGGCTTCAAGTGCGTCCGGCCGGCGAGCCCGGGGCCGATCGCGGTGCGGTGCGCGCGCTACCAGACGTCCGAGTGCGTGCCGTCGCCATGCCACCCGGTGGACGCGTTCTTCCGCTCGTACGCCTCGGCCGACGACTCGTTCCGCGACTACGGCCGGCTGCTGACGACGTCACCGAACTACGCGGCGGCGCTGCCGGTGCGCGCCGACCCGGACGCGTTCATCCGGGCGGTGGCGCGGAAGTACGCCACCGACCCGGAGTACGCGAACAAGGTGATCCGGCTGATGGACCTCTACGACCTGCGCCGCTTCGACGCCCGTTAGAGCACCCGGCGGCCCGAGAGCGCGCGGCCCAGGGTCAGCTCGTCCGCGAACTCCAGGTCACCGCCCATCGGCAGGCCCGACGCCAGCCGTGTCACGCTCAACCCCGGGAAGTCGCGCAGCATGCGGACCAGGTACGTCGCCGTCGCCTCACCCTCGGTGTTGGGGTCGGTCGCAATGATGATCTCGGTGATGTCCGCCTCGCCGATGCGCTTGAGCAGCTCGCGCATCCGCAGCTGCTCCGGGCCGATGCCCGACAACGGGTCCAGCGCGCCGCCCAGGACGTGGTATCGGCCCTTGAACTCGCGCGTGCGCTCGACCGCCAGGACGTCCTTCGGCTCCTCGACCACGCAGATGACCGTGAGGTCGCGGCGCTCGTCGCGGCAGATGCGGCACCGCTGCTGCTCGGAGACGTTGCCGCAGACCTCGCAGAACTGCACGCCCTCCTTGACCTTGCCGAGGACGTCCTGCAGCCGGGAGATGTCCACCGGGTCCGCGGCCAGCAAGTGGAACGCGATCCGCTGGGCGCTCTTCGGCCCGACCCCTGGCAACCGCCCGAGCTCGTCGATCAGGTCCTGGACGACACCTTCGTACAAGTTCGTCAGCCGCCGAAGCCGAGGGCGCCGAGGTCCGGCATGCCGCCACCGCCGCCGCCGAGGCCGCCGGCCAGCGGGCCGAGCTTCTGCTCGGTGAGCTTCTGCGCGCTCGCCGACGCGTCGCGGACCGCCGCCACGATCAGGTCGGACAGGGTCTCGACGTCGTCCGGGTCGACGACCTTCGGGTCGATCTGGAGGTTCTTGAGCTGGCTGTCACCGGACACGGTCGCGGTGACCAGCCCGCCGCCGGCACTGCCGGTGACCTCGGTGTTGGCGAGCTCCTCCTGGGCCTCGACGAGCTTCTGCTGCATCTGCTGGGCCTGCTGCATCAGCTGGGAAATGTCGAAGCCGCCGCCGGGTTGCACCATGATCGCACTCGGTCCTCTCTGCACGCCTGTGTCACCACCAGGGTAGTCGCGCCACGGGCGGGCCCCGGTTGTGGCACCGTGGTCGCCGTGCGACGCGCGATTGCTCCCCTCCTGCTGGCCGGTGCCCTGCTGCTCACCGGCTGCGAAGAAGACACCCCGGCGGCTCCCGCGCCCGCTCCCGTCGTCACCCGGACGGTCACGCCCACGCCGACGACCGTCACGCCTTCGCCGGTCGTGCCGCCCGCGCCGCCCTCTTCGGCGGCCGCGCCACCGGTCGCCCCGGTCGCTTCGGGCAAGGTCGTCGTGCTCGACCCGGGGCACAACGGCGGCAACGGCTCGCACAGCGCGGAGATCAACCGGCTCGTGCCCGCGGGGCGCGGGCAGACCAAGCCGTGCAACACCACCGGCACGTCGACCAACGCCGGTTACCCCGAGCACGCGTTCACCTGGGACGTCTCCCAGCGGGTCGGGGAAGCGTTGTCGGCCAAGGGAATCCGCGTCGTCTACACGCGACAGAACGACACCGGCGTCGGCCCGTGCGTCGACAAGCGGGCCGCGGCCGGCAACGACGCGAACGCCGACGCCGTCGTCTCGATCCACGCCGACGGCTCGAACGCGCCCGGGGCGACCGGCTTCCACGTCGCCTACTCGTCGCCGCCGCTGAACGCGGCGCAGGGCGCGCCGTCCACCCGGCTGGCCCAGACGTTGCGCGACACGATGCGCACCGGCGGTTTCAGCACGTCGAACTACATCGGCGGCAACGGCCTTTCGGCGCGCGCGGACCTCGGTGGCCTGAACCTCTCGACGCGGCCGATCGCGCTCGTCGAGTGCGGGAACATGCGCAACGCGACCGAAGCGGCCCGGATGTCGAGCGCCGAGGGGCGGCAGCAGTTCGCGTCCGCCATCGCGGCGGCGATCGAGGCCTACCTGGCCTCGTGAGCCGCGGTGACGGCCTCGCCGTGCAGGGTCGCCCACTTCGCGAGGACGCCGATCGGCTCGACGAGCGTCTGCCCGAGGTCCGTCAGGCTGTAGTCGACGCGCGGTGGCGCCTCGGCGTAACCGCGGCGGTCGACCAGGCCGTAACCCTGGAGCTTGCGCAGCGTCTGGGTGAGGACCTTGCGGGAGATGCCGCCGATGAGGTCGACGAGCTCACCGTGCCGCCGCGGCCCGCGGCTGAGCGCGAACACCACGACGACGGCCCACTTGTCGGCGATGATCTCGATCGCCAGCCGGGCCGGGCAGTCCGCGAGGAAGACGTCGCCGGAGAAGTCACCCATGGGAACCAAGGTACCGAGGAGTACCTGTCGGCTTCCTAGTCTCGGGGGTATGGAACTCCCCGAAAGCAGCCACCGGCTGTTCGAGCGGCCCTTCAACGCCGTCCTGACCACGATCAACCCGGACGGCTCGCCGCAGACGTCGATGGTCTGGGCCAGCCGCGAGGGCGACGAGATCGTGATGGGCATGGAAGGCCGCCGGCCGAAGGTGCGCAACATCCGCAAGGACCCGCGCGTGACGGTCCTGATCGAGGACCACGACGGCCACGACGCCCGTGGGTTGCCGCAGTACCTGCTGGTCCGCGGCACGGCGTCGATCGTCGGTCCGGACATCGCCGACGAGTTCACGGCGTTGATGGACCGCCAGGCCCAGCGCTACCTCGGCGTCCCGAAGTACCTGCTGGGCAACCAGGGCTCGCCGACCGCGGTGATCGTCCGGATCAAGGCGGACCGGGTCACAGGCATCGGCCCCTGGGCCTCCTGACGCCCGACCCAGCCGGTCGGCAAGCTCTGCGGGCGGGCAGGCCGAAAGCCGTGAAGGCCTCCTTACCGGCTCTTACGGCCGGTAAGGAGGCCTTCACGGACCTTGGTCAGTCCAGGGGGCGGGCGCCCAGCTGGTCCGAGATCAGCCTGCGGGCCAGCTCGTCCGGGTCCTGGTCCGGCGGGGGCGGGGGTGGCGGCGGGGCCGGGCTGGCGTCCTCGTTGTAGAGGTCGTCGTCGTCCTCGTCGGAGGGTTCCGGAGGTAGCGGGATGTCCGGCTCGGCCGTCGTGATCTTGGGGCGCACCGGCTGGGCTGCCGGGGCGGGCGGGGCCGCTGGGCGGGTCGGCGCGGCGGGTGGGGCCGGGGGCGCCGCCGCGGGGGCGGCCGCCGACTGGCGGGTGAACGACTGCTTCGGCGCGGGCGCCGCCTGCTGGGCGCGGGCCGCGGGGGCGGCCGACGGGGCGTTGCCGTGGACGCAGCGGACCTGCCAGTCGCCGCCGAGGACCTCGGTCAGCGCGCCGGCGATCTTGCGGGCGTTGTCCTGGTCGGACAACCGGCGGGCCAGCGGCTCGGACTTGTGCGTCAGCGTGACGGCGCTGCCCTCGACGGTCGCCACCGTGGCCTGCGTGAGCATCGCCTCGAGGCTGCGGCCGCCGGTGAACTTGCGCAGTGACGTCATCAGCTGCGGCCAGATGTTCCGTAGTCCGGCCGCGTCCAGCGCGCCGGGCGCCGCGGGTGCGGCGGCGGCCACCGGCTCGGGCTCGGCGGCCGGGGCGGGTGGGTCCCCGCCCGGCGTCCGGGTCGCGCCCCAGCCGCTGGCGTCGCTGGGTGCGGCCGCCGCCGGCTGCGCGGGGATCCCGCCGCCCGGGGTGCGAGGTGTGCCCCAGCCACCGTCCGCGGACGCCGGTGCGGCGACCGGTGCACCGGCACCGGCCGATGCGGAGGCAGGCTGAGCAGCACCGCCCGGCCCAGCAGCAGGCTGGGCAGCACCCGCCGGTGCGGAGGCAGGCCGGGCCACACCGGCTGATGCGGCAGCAGGCTGCGCAGAACCGCCCGGCGCAGCTGCGGGCTGCGCGGGACGAGCCACCGGGGCGGCAGCAGCAGGAGCGGGCTGAGCCGGGGCGGCCGCCGCGGAAGCGGGCGGGTTCGGTTCGGCCGTGGGCGGCTCCGGGATCGCCACCGGCGCCGGGCCGGCCGATGCCGGGCGCTGCGACGGCCGTGAGAACTCCTTCTCCGGCGCGGCCCGCATCGGCGGCTCGACGCCACCTTCGGCGGGCGCGCCACCGCCGGCGACCACCGTCGCGCGGCGTTCCAGCCGCTCGATCCGTGCCAGCAGCGCCTTTTCCGCGTCGGTGACCGACGGCAGCAGCATCCGCGCGCACAGCAGCTCGAGCACGAGCCGGGCGGACGTCGCGCCGCGCATCTCCAGGAGTCCATTGTGGACGATGTCGGCGTACCGCGAAAGCGTGCCGAGGCCGAGGCGTTCGGCCTGGCCGACCATCCGCGCCAGTTCGTCTTCGGGCGCGGACACCAGGCCACCCGCGGACTCCGGCACCGCGCGCAGCAGCACCAGGTCGCGCAGCCGGTCGAGCAGGTCGGTCGCGAACCGGCGCGGGTCGTGCCCGGCTTCGGCGACCTTCTCGACGGTGCCGAACACCGTGCCGGCGTCGTCGGTCGAGAGCGCGTCGACCATGTCGTCGATCAGCGCGACGTCGGTGACGCCCAGCAGCGACACCGCGCGGCTGTAGTTGATCCCGTCGGGCCCGGCGCCGGCGAGCAGCTGGTCGAGCACCGACTGCGTGTCGCGCGCCGAACCGCCGCCGGCCCGGATGACCAGCGGGTAGACCGCGGGCTCGACCTCGACACCCTCGGAGGCGACGTTGCTCTCCAGCAGCGTGCGCATCGCGCCGGGCGGGATCAGCCGGAACGGGTAGTGGTGCGTGCGCGAGCGGATGGTGGTGAGCACCTTGTCCGGCTCGGTGGTCGCGAAGATGAAGATGACGTGCTCTGGCGGCTCTTCCACGATCTTCAGCAGGGCGTTGAAGCCCTGCGTGGTGACCATGTGCGCCTCGTCGATGATGAACACGCGGTAGCGCGACTCGGCGGGCGCGTAGAACGCCTTGTCCCGCAGCTCACGGGCGTCGTCGACACCACCGTGGCTGGCCGCGTCGAGCTCGGTGACGTCGACGCTGCCCGAACCCTCCGGCGCGAGCGCCTTGCAGGAGCTGCACTCGCCGCACGGGTCCGGTGTCGGGCCCTTCACGCAGTTCAGCGAGCGCGCCATGATGCGCGCGCTCGACGTCTTCCCGCAGCCGCGCGGGCCGGAGAAGAGGTAGGCGTGGTTGATCCGCCCGGCGGACAACGCCGTGCGGAGGGGTTCGGTCACATGCTCCTGCCCGACGACCTCGGCGAAGGTTGCCGGACGGTACTTGCGGTACAGCGCGAGAGCCACGCCGCGAGAGTACCGGGACCGTCCGACAACCTTCGCCGTGCGGGTCAGGCCAGGGCAGCGGCCTCGGCGACCAGGGCGTTCACCTTGGCGACGTGCTGCGCCGTGAAGGCGTCACGCGCCCGCGCCTTGAGCAGTTCGCCGTCCAGGTACGCCTGCAGAGCCGAGTCGGGACCGTCGAGCACACCCTGAGCGACGGCGACGACCTCGGGCCCTTCCGACAGCGTCCGGGTCGCGTACACCGACAGGTCGATCAGGTGCGTGACGTACTGGCCGTGCGCCAGGAACTCGCGGACGTCGGCGACGGTGCCGTCGAGGGCCTTCTGGGCCGCCGGCTTCGTCGACGGGCCGCCGGCCGCCAGGATCTGGTTGACCTCGACGCGGTCGTCGGTGTCGCGGCCCGGGTAGTCGCCGGTGCGCAGCAGCGCGGCCACGCCGGCGTACGGGCCCGCGAGCGCATCCCGAGCGGCCTGGCGCAGGCCCGGACGGGCCTTCGGGTCCGCCGCGATCGCCGCGACGGCCACCCGGTCGTCGGACTCCTGCGCGACGGCCAAGCCGCTGTGCACGAAGGTGACGACGTCGTCGTCCGAACCGCTGAGCGCGGCACGGGCGGCCTCCTTGACCGCGGCCCCGCCGTTGCGCAGCAGGTAGACCGACGCGCGCCGGCCGTTCGGCACCGTCAGGGCCGGGTCGGCCGCGTCGGCCAGCAGCTCGTCGTTGTCGGCCTTGGCCTGCGCGGCGCGGGCCGCGGCCTCCTTGGCCTGCTGCTGCGCGGCGGCCTCGGCGCCCGCCGCGGCCTGGCCGTCCTGCTGGTTCTTGCTCTGCTGGGCGGCGAGCCGGTCGGCGTTCGCCTTCCGCGCGTCCGACGCGAGCATGGCGGCCTGGTTCGCCGCGATCTGGACCGCGACGCCGTTGTGCCGGGCCTTGGCCGCCTTCGCGCCGTCGACCTGGCCCTGGACGGCGGTGACCTCGGCGTCACCGGCCGCGGCGACCTGCTTCCAGAGGGCCAGGAAGTACCGGACGTCGGCCGGGTCGCCGTCGAGGGCCGTCTGCGCGGCGGCCTTCACCTCGGGACCGCCGGCGGCGAGCGCCTGGTTCGTGGTGATCCGGTCGTCGGTGTCCCTGGCCTGCTGCAGGCCGGTTTCGAGGAACGCGCGGACGTCGGCGGGCGTGCCGTCGAGCGCCTGCTGGGCACGCGCGTTCACGGTCGGGCCGCCGGTGCTCATGGCCTGGCCGACGGCG
The DNA here is from genome assembly GCF_035982555.1 of Amycolatopsis sp. NBC_01286. NCBI lineage: Bacteria > Bacillati > Actinomycetota > Actinomycetes > Pseudonocardiales > Pseudonocardiaceae > Amycolatopsis > Amycolatopsis sp. NBC_01286. The sequence goes on along the minus strand of NZ_CP108428.1, from coordinate 2,788,951 downwards.
ATCCGGTCGTCGGCCACCCGCGCCCGGGCCAGGCCGGTGGCCAGGAACGCGCGGACGTCGTCGATGGTGCCGCTGAGCGCCTGCTGGGCGGCGCGCTTGGCGACCGGGCCGCCGGTCGACAGGACCTGGGTGACCAGGACCCGGTCGTCGTCGTCCTTGGCCTGGTACCGGCCGGTGGCCAGGAAGGCCTGCAGGTCGGCCGGCGAGCCGAGCAACGCCGTTTCGGCGCCCCGGGCCACGCCGGGGCCGCCGGTCTCCAGCAGCGAGACGGCCTGCGCCCGATCGGGCAGGACATCCGCCGAAGCGGGCGTCGCGAGTACGCCGACGGCCAAGGCCGCGGCGACGAGAACTGCGTTCACACGCAAGGTGATCCCCCTCGGATCGTTGATCTTCCACTCCCCTATCGCCGGTGAAGCAAGAATGTTTCCGACCCCGGCTAGGCTCCGGTTCCGTGAGTCGAACGAGCAAGCCGGCACCGATCCCGGGCCAGTACCCAGTGCGGTTCGGGGCAGCGGAGCTCCAGCGCTTCGCCGACCGCGGCAACGCATGGCTGCTGTCAGTGGGCGGAGTGGCCCAGTCGTACGTGGACCTGGACGACCCGACCCACCTGGAGTTCGACTACGTCCGCCGCTTCGGCGACGTAGTGGACCTACTCCCACCAGGCCCGGTAGAGGCACTGCACATAGGCGGCGCGGCCTGCACCCTCCCGCGCTACATAGCGGCAAAGCGCCCGGGCTCCCGCCAGCTGGTCTTCGACGCAGACCCGGAACTGGTAGACGTAGTACGCACCCAGCTGGGCCTGAAAATCCCAGGCCTGAGAGTCCGAATCACGGACGGCCGAGAAGGCCTGACAACCCGCAGGGAAAACACAGCAGACCTGATAGTGGTAGACGCATTCGAACAGGCAACCCTGGCAGGCGGCCTGGCAACCCTGGAATCAGTACGCTCGATAGAGCAAATCCTCCGCCCCACAGGCACCTACCTGGCCAACATCACAGACGGAGCAGGCCTCCCCTTCGCCCGCCGCTTCCTGGCCACCCTGAAAGAGGTATTCCCCCAGGTGGTACTGCTAGCGGACCCAGGAGTACTGAGAGGACGCCGTTTCGGAAACCTGGTATTCGCAGCATCGGCAACAGGAATCCCCACAGCGGCATTGGCCGCCCGAACAGCCTCAGCAGCCTTCCCGGCAAGATGCGTAGAGGGCACAGAACTAACCAAACTGGCAGGCAAAGCAAAGCCGATAACAGACAACGACAAACCCCCACCCCCAAAGCCACCAAAAGACATCTTGGGCATCTTCTAGGCCTCGTGAGTGGTTAGTAGGGTTAGAACCGCCCTAACCACTCACGACAACCACGCCACCCCACCCAGGCCCCAAGAAGGGCGCAGCGCCCGCAGGTCGCAAAAGAGGCCCGGCAGCGCACGCAGGCCACGCGCAGGGCCCGGCAGCGCACGCAGGCCGCAAGGAAGGCCACAGCAGCGTTCCCAGGCCGCGAGAGTGGCACCGGGGGTGGCACCCGGGGGGCGAGGACGGCCCGGCAGCGCACCCAAGCAGCAAGGCAGGCCCGGCAAGCACACGCAGGCCAAGAGCAGGGCCCGGCAGCGCACGCAGGCCGCAAGAGAGGCACCGTGGGGTCCCCGGGGGGCCACAAGGACGGCCCGGCAACGCACCCAAGTCGCAAGGAAGGCCCGGGCAGCGCACTCAGGTCACGAGCAAGGCCACGGCAGCGCACGCAGGTCGCGAGAGGGCCCGGCAGCGCACGCAGGTCGTGAGAGGGCACGGCAAGCGCACGCAGGTCACCAGGAAGGCCACGGCAGCGCGCTCAGGCCGCAAGGGAGGCACCGTGGGGGTCCGGGGGCTCGGCCCCCGGGTGAAAGGACGAAGTGAAGGCCCCGGCGAAGGGGCGAAGCCCCGAAGCAGGGAAGCCGAAACGAAGGGGACCCCGCGCACCCGTCAGAGCCTGCTTATCCTTGCTGCCTTCCGGCCCTGGGGAAGTTCACAGGGTGGACGCCGCGCGGGGTCCGTGGTCAAGTGTAGCGGGTCCCGCTCAGGCCCCCGCACCAGCCTGGGCTCGGGCCCGTTTGAACGTGTTGTGCAGGACCGCCAGCAGCGCGTCGCGCACCGACAGCTTCTGGCGTGCGTCGAACGTGATCAGCGGGACGTCCTCGCTCACCGCCAGTGCCCAGCGGATGTCGTCCAGGTTGTGGCCCAGTGCGCCGTCGAACATGTTGACCGCGACCACGAACGGGAGGCCGGCGTTCTCGAAGTAGTCGACCGCCGGGTAGCAGTCGTCCATCCGGCGGGTGTCCACGATGACCAGCGCACCCAGGGCGCCGTGGACCAGGTCCTGCCACATGAAGCCGAAGCGGTCCTGGCCGGGCGTGCCGAACAGGTACAGCTTGACCTCGTCGTCGATCGTGATGCAGCCGAAGTCGAGGGCGACCGTCGTCGTGGTCTTCGCCGGGACGTGGCCCGTGCGGTCGACGTTCGCCGCGACCGACGTGATCGCCGCCTCGGTCGTCAGGGGCTTGATCTCGGAGATCGACGACACCGCCGTCGTCTTGCCGACGCCGAAGCCGCCCGCGATGACGATCTTGACCGGCGCCGGCGGGCGGGCGGCCGGCTCAGTGAATGGCTTCGAGTCCACGAATGACCCTTTCGATCATGCCGAGGTCGTGCGAGTTGTGGTTACCCGGCCGGCGGACGACGACGTAGCCCTGCTCGGCGAGGTCGGCCACCAGCACGCGCGCGACGCCGATGTGCAGGCCGAGCAGGGCGGCCACTTCGGCGACCGACACCGTGCTGCGGCAGAGGGAAACGATTTCCTGGCGTTCGAAGGTGAGCTTCGGGTGCGACGCCGCGCCGAGGCGTGACGTCATGACCTGCGCCTCGATCTCGAGGCTCTGGTCGACCGGCTGCGCCCGCCCCGACGTCATCAGGTACGGCCGCAGCAGCGAGATGTCCGGGTCGTCGGCCATCACGAGCCGACGCTGTTCTTCAGCTCCTCGATGAGCCCGGGCGTGAGGACTTCGGTGGCGCGGTTGGCGAACATCGCCATCTCGTAGGCGATCGTGCCGAGGCTCGCCTGCTTGTTGGCGAGGACGCCGAGCGAGCAGCCGATGCTGATGGTGCAGACCAGCAGGTAACCGTGCTCCAGCTCGATGATCACCTTGTCGGGCGCGCCGAGCGGGTGGCTTTCGGAGACGCCGTGGGCGAGGCCGAGCATGGCGGACGAGATCGCGGCGAGGCGGTCGGCGTTGGAGCGCTCGAGCTCCGAGGACACCGCGATCAGCAGGCCATCGGCCGAGACCGCGATGGCGGCGATCGCGCCCGCGGTGTGCTGCGCGAAGCGGCTCACCAGCCAGTTGAAGTTCTGGGCTTCGACGCTGACACCAGGTGCGGGGATGCTCATTTCCTGCTCTCTTCTTCTCGTTCCATCACACGACCGGCGACCACGCCCGGCGGCGGGGTGTCTGCCGTAAGCTCGTCCGCCTTGGCCAGGCCGGCGGCGAACGAGTCGAACGCCGCGCGCTCGGCCGCCGGGTCCCGCTTGGCGCGGTTCACGACGGGCCGGGCGATCGGCCGGCCCGCGGCCTCCTGCTTGCGGAGGCCGGGGGCGAGCTGGGCGCCGGGCACGCGCCGGGTCAGGCCGTCCCGCGAGATCGGGGCGGTGACCGGCGGCGGGGCGACGGCGGCCGAGAGCGCGATCCGGTCGGTTCCGGGGACGCGCACCGGAAGCGGCGGGGTCGCCGCGACGGATTCGGTCACGACGGTGGGCGGCGCGGGCGGCGGATCGGCCGGCGCGGCACCGGCCTCGACGTCCACGGCGGCCTTGGCGAACGCCTCCTGGAAGCCGTCCATGGCGACCCTGGTGGCCTCCGGGTCGTGGCGCGGCTTGTCGTCGACGACCGCGGCGGTCGTGCCCGGGCTGGGCAGCTGCGCCCCGCGGACGCGACGGCGCAGGCCGCCACGGGACTCCGACTTCGGCGCTTCGGCGACGTCGGAAGCGACGGCGGGAGCGGCGACGGCGGGAGCGGGATCGGCGGGTTCGTCGTCCGGCCAAACCGGCGTCAGCTGGTTGAACCAGCGGAACCCGTTGGCGTGGAGGGTGCCGAGCAGGGCCGGGATCGCCGGCGACGGCAGTTCCTTCTGGCGCTCCGGCTCCGCGGGCCGGAACATGTCCAAAGTGGACTTCGAGCGCGGCGCCGGCGCCGGGGCGGCGTGCCGGGGTTTCGGCTTGGCCACCGGGGGTGCCGCCTGCGCCGGGATCGCCGGCGCGCGTTCGACCTTCGGGAGCAGCCCGGTGCGGTGGTCGAACAGCGACGGCGGGACCGTCAGCCGCGCGGTCACGCCGCCGGTCGTCGGCGTCGCGAGCAGCTCGACGCCCAGCTCGTGGCGTCGCGCGAGGCGGCCGACCACGAACAGGCCGAGCACACTGGTCGGCGCGAGCTCGAGGCGTTCGCGCTCGACGAGCCGCTTGTTCTCCTGCGCCATCTTCTCGGCGGTCATGCCGATGCCGTGGTCGACGATGCTCACCAGGCACGAGCCGTCGGTGAGGAACATCGTGTCCACCTCGACCATCGAGCCCGGCGGCGAGAACGACGTCGCGTTCTCCAGCAGCTCGGCGAAGACCAGCACCAGGTCGGCGCCCAGCGCCGAGGACAGCAGGATCTCCGCGACGACGCCGAGCTTGACGCGCTGGTAGTCCTCGATCTCGGCCAGCGCGGACCGCAGGGCGGTGGCCAGCTCGATCGGGCCGGCGATGCGGGCCTCGTCGCGGGTGCCGGAGACGACGAGCAGGTTGTCGGCGTTGCGGCGCAGGCGGGTGGAGAGGTGGTCGAGCCGGTAGAGGCTGGCCAGCAGGCGGGTGTCCTGCTCGTTGCGCTCGACCTCGTCGATCAGCGCGAGCTGGCGGCCGACGAGGTTCTGCGTGCGCTTCGCGACGTTCGCGAACATCAGGCTGGTGTTGCGCCGGGTGAGCGCCTGCCGCTCGACCAGCTCGGCGGCGGTCGTCTGGACCCGGTTGAACGCCGCGGCGAGCTTGCCGAGCTCGTCGTCGGAGGTGACGTCGATGGTGGCCAGCCGCGGGACCTGCTCCTCGGCCTCCTCGGTGTCGGTCACGCGGACGAGCTCGGTGCCGGCGAGGTCGGCGACCGACGTCGCCGCCGTGGTCAGCCGGCGCAGCGGCTGGGCGATCGAGCGGGACACCGCGACGGCGAGGAAGGCGACCAGCAGGAACAGCGCGGCGGCACCGACGCCGACGGTCCAGGCCAGCCGGGTCGCGTCGCCGGCGCGGCCGGTCGCGCCGTCGGCGATCTCGCCGGTGACCCGTTCCTGGACGAGCTTCCGCTGTCCCGCCTGGGTTTCCGCCGCGGCGAGGACGTCGGTGACGTACTGGCCGGTGGCCGCCGCGTCACGCGGGTTGTCGATCTGGGCGGCGAGGTCTTCGATCCGGCGACCGGCGTCGCTCTGCTCGACGTTGACGACCAGCGACGCCTGCTGGTTGTCGGACGCGTTGTCGGCCTGCTGGACGAACCGGTCGGTGAAGATCGGCGCCTGCTGGGTCGCGTCGTCCAGGATGGACTTGCCGGCGTCCGGCGCGACCGCCGTCACGATCAACGCCATGCCGCGCAACGAGTTCTCCTCGTTCGCGCGCAGCAGCGCTTCGAGGGCGGTCAGCTCCCGGGTGCCCTCGGCGTCACTGGTCAGCTGCGGCACCAGCCGCAGCGAGTCGATGACCGCGCCGATCACGGCGTGGTAGGTGCGGGCGACGCTGTCGAGCGCGACCCCGCGGCGTTCGGCGTTCTGCCGCAGCTCGTTCAGCGAGCCGATCCGGGTCAGCGCCGCCGAGAGCTCGTCCGGCGCGTCCGCGCCGAGCGAGGCCCGCACGTCCTCGACCGCGGCGTCGACCATCCGGCGCTGCTTCGTCATCTCGTCCGGCGACATCGACGGCGTCGCGACGAACGCGCCGGTCAGCAGCCGCTCCCGCTGCAGCTGCCAGACCAGGCCGCCGAGCTGCTGGGTGTGCCGCGCCACGGTCGCCGACTGCGTGGCCGCCGTCGCGCTGTTCACCTGGGTCAGCACGAACGGCACCGAAACCAGGACCACCGCGACCAGCGGCGGCAGGAGCAGCAGGTTCAGCTTGCCGCGAATGCCGAGCCGCGCGAGGAATCCCCCGCCGCCCGCCCGTTTCGCGGTCGACCTGCCGTGCCTCATCCCGCCACCTTTCCCCTCCGACGTTCTCACTCGCCCGCGGCCACCCGGTTCACGTGGCCGCGGTGCTGCTCCCGGACGAGGTCCTCGATCCGGGCGCGCAGCGCGAGGAACTGCGGTTCGCGCTTCACCGCCAGATCCCGTTCGGCCGGCAGCGTCACCTCGACGTCGGCGGCGATCCGCCCCGGGTCGGAGGCGAGCACCACGACCCGCCCGCCCAGGAAGACCGCTTCTTCGACGTCGTGGGTGACCATCAGCACCGTGGTGCCGGTGTCGGCCCAGATCCGGCGGATCAGCACCTGCATGTCCTCTTTGGTCTGGACGTCCAAGGCGCCGAAGGGTTCGTCCAGCAGCAGCACTTCCGGTTCGCAGGCCAGCGCCCGCGCGATCGCGACGCGCTGCTTCTGGCCGCCGGAAAGCTGTTTCGGCAGCGAGCGGCGCACCGCGTCGAGCCCGGTCTCGGCGAGGTACCAGTCGACGCGCTCGCCGCGCTCGGCCGCGTCGATCGACAGCAGCTCGAGGCCGAACGCGACGTTCTTCTCGACGCTGCGCCACGGGTAGAGCGCGCCGGCCTGGAACACCAGCCCGCGGTCGGGGCCCGGGCCCGTCACCGGGACGCCGTCGAGCAGGATCTCGCCCTCGGTCGGCCCGCTCAGCCCGGCCACCAGCGACAACAGCGTCGACTTGCCCGAACCGCTGGCACCGACGACGCAGACGAACTCGCCGCGCAGCACCTCGAGGTCGACGCCGTCGAGGGCGCGCGTCACCTTGCCGCGGACGGTGTAGTCCTTGGCGACGTTCCGCAGTTCCAGCGTCATGCCGCCCACTTCCCGACCTGGGTGCGCACCAGGCGCAGCACGACGTCGATGGTCAGCCCGGCGACGCCGATCACGATGAGCACCGCGAAGATCTTGTCCGTCTGCAGGAACCGCTGCGCGCGGACGATCCGGTAACCCAAGCCGGCCTGGGAGTTGATCAGCTCGGCGACGACCACGAAGTTCCACGCCGCGGCGGCGTTGACCCGGACCGCGTCGATCATGCCCGGCAGCGAGTGCGGCACGACGATCTTGCGCAGCACCTCGCCCCGGCGCGCGCCGAGGGTGTAAGAGACGTCGAGCAGCGCGTTCGGCACCGCGCGCACGACGTCCGCGGTCATCAGGGTGTTGAAGAAGACCGTCCCGATGAACAGGATCGCGATCTTCGACGGCTCGCCGAGGCCGAGCCAGATGATGAGCAGCGGGATGAACGCGCTCGCCGGCAGGTAGCGCAGCAGCCCGATCAGCGGCTCGAAGAAGGCCTGGCCCGCGGTGAACGTGCCCATCAGCAAACCGAGCGGCACCGAGACGAGCACCGCGAGACCGAAGCCTTCGAGCACCCGCTGCGTCGTCGCCCAGAGGTCGTCGAACAGCTCGCCGGTGCCCGCCATGTCGGCCCCGGCCTTGAGCACCGCCACCGGGGACGGCAGGAACGTCGAGTCGACGGCGCCGCTGACGCTGAGCAGCACCCAGGCGAGGAACGGGATCGCGAACGAGAGCACCGCCAGCGTCCACCGCGCGGACGCCGAAATCGGCGTCCGCAAGGAGAACAGGGGCGACGCGGGTTTCGGCGCGGCCCGGCGCGGCAGCGGCGTCCAGGCCGGCCGGCCCCGGCCCGCCTGGACGCGCTCGGCGAGCCCCTGCTCGGCCTCCAGTGCCTCGGCCGCGCGTGCGTCGGCCGAGGCGCCGGAAGTGGTGCGCTGGGTGGGACCGGTCACTGCGGCGCGGCCTTCACGAACTGGTCGTCGAACAGGCCGTCGAGCGACGGCCGCTGCTGGGCGAGGCCGGTGCTCACGATGAAGTCGATGATCTTGTTCGCCTGGGAGTCGAGGTGCTGCGCGGTGACACCCGGGGTGAACGCGTCGAGGTTCTGCTGGCGCGTGAAGATCGTGGTGCCGGCGTCGTAGGACTTGTAGTCCGCGTCGGACACCCCGCCGCGCTCGGCCATGATCTTGACCGCCGCGTCCTTGTTGTTCTTGATCCAGGTCAGCGTCTCGAACCAGGTGTTGACGAGCGCCTGCACGTCCTTCGGGTGCTCCTTGACCAGCTTCTGCGAGGTGACCAGGTGGTCCGGGATGGCGCCGGGGAACTCGGTCGACGACGAGATCGCGCGGCTGCCCGGGAGCTCGAGGGCCTTGGTGGTGAACGGCGCGAACGCGCCCACCGCGTCGACCTGACCGCCGACGAACGCGGCGGCCGCGGCGTCGGTCGGCAGGTTGACCAGCTGGATGTCCTTTTCGGTCAGTTTCGCTTCCTGCAGCGCGAGCAGCAGGAGGTAGTGGTCGACGGTGCCCTGCTCGACGGCGACCTTCTTGCCCCGGAGGTCGGCGACGGCGGTGATCCCGTTCCGCGCGATGATCTTGTCGTTGCCGGTCGAGTTGTCGTTCACCAGCACGATCGAGAGCTTCGCGCCGCCCGAGGCCGACGAAAGCGTGTCGTTGAGGGTCTGGCTGTTGGCGTCGATCGCGCCGCTGGAGAGCGCGTTGATGCTGTCGGTGTAGTTGTCGAACCACTTGAGGTCGACGTTGACGCCGTTCTTGGCGAACAGGCCCTGCTCCTGCGCCACCTGCCAGGGGAACCACCCCGGCCAGGCGCTGAACCCGAGCGTGATCTTGCCGCCGTCGCCGGAGGCGGAACTGTCACTGCAGCCGGACAGGGCGGTGACCCCGAGGAGGGTCAGCAGCGTCAGGAGCGCCGTCAGCAGACGACGAGGGCGGGAAGTCACAGCGAAACTCCAGAAGGCGGGGGAAGTGGAGTAGAGCGACACCGAAGAGGGAACGAGGCCTACCTGCCGTGACGACGAGGAGATGGTTCGGGCAAGGCTGCGCCACCGCGCACGGTCATCGCTGCTCTCTTCCAGACGCACCTGATCGGGTCAAGGCGAGAGAACGCGGACAAGAAGCACCTACACCCAGTGAAAACCGGCGCCGCACGCACCGGACCACTCACCCCTTGTCCCTCTCCCGGCGGAGACTCTAGCGAGTGACACAAGATCCCCACAACGCCATCCCAGTGCCTCCAAAAGGGTGACGCTCAACCAGGTCAACCAGCGTCTTCGCGGGTCGGCAAGATCAAGTACGCGGGTGTTTCTGTCGGCCGCCCGGTCAAGATCTCCGCACGCCTGAAGAGGTCCGCCCGTGCAGGCGCACGGGCGGCAAGGCCGCGTTGTTACACGTCGGCGCGGGATGTCGAGATCAGCAGCGAGGCCTCGCCGGACAAGCGAACAGTCGTTCGGAATGTGCCACTGATCGGCGGCCCGTTCGAACAGGTGTCCGCATCCGCGAATACCGCACGGACGTCAAGGCCGTCGAATGATTCCGCAACTGTTTACACGGCTGAAACATTCAATGTTTCTGTCAAGCGATCGATTTTGTGAAGTCGTAAACCGTCGTGCTCCCGACCGTCGAAGACGCGAAGTTCTGCTCCACCCACGTCTGGATTTCGCCCGAGGTGCCGCGGCCCCCGCCGAAACCGCCGCGCCCGCCCGCGACGTAGTAGTGGATGTCGCCGTCGGCGACGTACTTCTCGAACTGCTGCAGTGTCGGCGCCGGATCGCTGCCGCTGAAACCGCCGATCGCGAGCACCGGCCGGCCGCTGTCGAGCGCCAGCCCGGCCGCCTGCATCGCGCCGCTCTGCGCCGCGGCCCACTTCGTCGTCGTGCCCTTCAGCAGGTCGATCACGGCGGTGCCGGCCTGGCCCCCGCCGAACCCGCCGGCCCCACCGCGGCCGCCGCCGAAACCGCCGAAGCCGCGTCCACTCGCGACCGCCGGGCCGGACGACGGCGTGCCGCCCGAGTGCGCCGTCGCCGCCGTCGCGAAGGTGAAGGACGCCGTCCCGAGCAACGCGCCGCACAGGCCGGCCGCGGCCACGACCGGGCCGAGCCGCCGGACCCGGTCCGCGCCGAAGAGCAGGGCGAACGCGGCGAGGGCGCTCAGCACGAGCAGCGCGTAGCGCAGCCACGGCTGCCACTCCGGCGTCCGGGCGAGCAGCACGAAGCCCCACACCGCGGACGCCGCGAGCATGACGGCCAGCACCGCGCGGGCGGCGAAGTTGGCCCGGCCACGCCACAGCTCACGCGCGGAAATCCCCAGTGTGCCGGCGATCCCGGGCGCCAGCGCGACCGTGTAGTACGGGTGGATGATGCCGCTCATGTAGCTGAACACCAGCACCGTGACGACCGTCCAGCCGCCCCACAGCAGCAGGGCCGCGCGGGTCCCGTCGGTGCGCGGCGCGCGGCGGGTGAACCACAGCCCCGCGACCAGGCCGACCAGCGCGGCGGGCAGCAGCCACGACGCCTCGGCGCCGAACTCGCCGCTGAACAACCGCGTCAGCCCGGTCTGGCCGCCGAACGCGCCGCCGCCGAAGCCGCCTGCTGCCGCCCCGGTCGGCGGGGTGAAGCCACCACCGCCACCACCGCGGCCCTCGCCGAAGATCCGGCCGAGGCCGTTGTAGCCGAAAGCCAGTTCCAGCACGGTGTTGTCGGTCGAGCCGCTGATGTAGGGCCGGTCCGCGACGGGCCACAGCGCGACGGCCGCGACCCACCAGCCCGCGGAGACGAGCACCGCACCGGCGGCCGCGAACAGCTGGCCGACCCGGCGCCCGAGCGACGTCGGCGCCGCGACGGCGTACACCAGCACGAACGCGGGCAGCACGAGGAACGCCTGCAGCATCTTGTCGAGGAAGCCGAAGCCGATCGCGACCCCGGCGAGCACCAGCCACCAGGTGCTCGCCTTTTCGAGCGCGCGCACGACGCAATACGCGCCGGCGACGAGCAGCAGGACGAGGAAGGCGTCCGGGTTGTCGTAGCGGAACATCAGCGCGGCGACCGGCGTCAGCGCGAGCGCGGCCCCGGCCAGCAGCCCCGCACCGGGTCCGGAGAGCCGGCGCACCGCGAGGTACAGCAGGCCGACGGACGCGACGCCGGCCAGCGCGTTCGGCACCAGCAGGCTCCAGCTGGTGAACCCGAAGATCCGGCCGGACAACCCCATGGCCCACAGGGAGAACGGCGGTTTGTCGACCGTGACGACGTTGCCCGGGTCGAGCGAGCCGAAGAACAGCGCCTTCCAGCTCCACGTCCCGGCCTGCGCGGCCATCGCGTAGAAGTCGTTGGCCCAGCCCGTTTTCGCCAGGTCCCACAGGTAGAGCAGCCCGGTCCCGAGCAACAGCGCGGCCACCGAAGGCTTGACCCACCGCGCTTCCGGGGCAGCCTGGGGCGCGGGCTGGGCGAGTTCGGGCGCCGACAGGGTGGTCGTCATGAGCCCCACCGTCTCGGTGGCGCATGTGGTGAACTTGTGCCGAACCTGTGGACCCGCTGTGCATCCACCCCGATCGAGTGACGAACACAGCCCACCGCGCCCCACCTCGGGGGGCCAAAGCGCCACTTTCACTACGAAAGATGCGAGGTTGTGGAGCGATTTCGGAGGATGTGGACAACAACTGGGCAGTGTGGTCGTCGTCAGTCCGGCGCCGGGGCCGCCGCGAAGACGATCTCGAACTCCGTGCGTCCCGGCCGGCTCTGCACGCCGACGCGGGCGCCGTGCGCACCCGCCACCGCCGCCACGATCGCCAGGCCGAGGCCCGTGCTGCCCGCCGCCCGTGAGCGTGAGTTGTCGCCGCGGGCGAAGCGCTCGAAGATGTCCGGGAGGATCTCCGGTGGGATGCCCGGGCCGTCGTCGGCCACCCGCAACCGCACATAACCGTCCGAAGTGGACAGTGTGGTCGTCACCGTGGTGCCCGCCGGGGTGTGCGTGCGGGCGTTGGCCAGCACGTTGATCACCACCTGGTGCAGCTGACCCGCGTCGCCGAGGACGCCGATCGGCTCGCCGGGGACGTCCATCAGCCACTTGTGGTCCGGGCCCGCGACGTGCGCGTCCGCGACCGCGTCGGCCACCAGCCGGCACAGATCGACCCACTCCGGCACCACCGCGCGGCCCGAGTCCAGCCGGGCGAGCAGCAGCAGGTCCTCCACCAGCGTCGTCATCCGGCGTGACTCCGACTCGACGCGGCTCATCGCGAACGCGATGTCCGGCGGCACCTGCTCGCCGCTGCGCCGGGTCAGCTCCGCGTACCCGCGGATCGCGGCCAGCGGCGTCCGCAGCTCGTGGCTCGCGTCCGCGACGAACTGGCGCACCCGGCTTTCGCTCGCCTGCCGCGCGGTCAGCGCGTTCGCGATGTGCTGCAGCATCCGGTTCAGCGCCGAGCCGACCTTGCCGACCTCGGTGTTCGGGTTGGTATCGGCTTCCGGAACGCGTTCGGACAGCGCGACTTCGCCGCGGTCCAGCGGCAGTTCCGAGACGCGCGTGGCGGTCGCGGCCAGCCGGTCCAGCGGCAGCATCGTACGGCGGATCGTCGCCGCGCCGACCGCGCCCGCGACCAGGATCCCGGCGAGCGCGACGCCGCCGAGGATGAAGCCCAGCCGCCAGAGCGTCTCGTCGACGTCCTTCAGCGGCAGGCCGATGACGGTCTTGTCGCCGGCCGGAGACGCCGTCGAGACGACGCGGTAGGCCCCGAGGCTGCCGCTGAGGACGATGCTGTGCGGCTTCCCGTCGGAGGGCAACGCCAGCAGCGTCCGCACCTGGCCCTCGTCGAGCTGCCGGTACGGCGCCCGCCGCTTGGTCGGCGAGCCCACGCTGGAGTCGAGCACGGCCCCGGTGCCCCGCGAACCGACCTGGACGGCGGCGAGCGTGCCCTCGCCCTGGCCCAGCGCCCGCAGCGGGTCCGGCGGCGGCGCGTCGCCGTACGTCCAGGGCGGCCGTTCCCCGCCGTGCTTGGCGCGGTCGGTGGCCGCGGCGAGCCGGTCGTCCTGCTGGCGCACCAGGAACTCGCTGAGCGCGAACTCCGTGACCACGCCGACGACGACGCACACGAGCGCGAGCAACGCGGCGAGCTGGACGATCAGCCGCCGGCGCAACGACCACGGCCGCTGCGTCCCGAACCGCCGCCGCTCAGCCCGCTGGCTTGAGGACATACCCGGCGCCCCGCATGGTGTGGATCATTGGCTCGCGGTCGGCGTCGATCTTCTTGCGCAGGTAGGAGATGTAGAGCTCGACGATGTTGGCCTGGCCGCCGAAGTCGTAGCTCCACACGCGGTCCAGGATCTGGGCCTTCGACAGCACCCGCTTCGGGTTGCGCATGAGGTAGCGCAGCAGCTCGAACTCGGTTGCCGTCAACGGCACCAGGTCACCGCCGCGGTGCACCTCGCGGCTGTCCTCGTCCAGGGTGAGGTCGCCGACGACCAGCGTCGACCCGCTCGCGCCGGTGACGCCGCCCGCCCGGCGCAGCAGCGCGCGCAGCCGCAGCGCGACCTCTTCGAGGCTGAACGGCTTGGTGACGTAGTCGTCGCCGCCCGCGGTGAGCCCGGCGATGCGGTCCTCGACCGCGTCCTTCGCCGTCAGGAACAGCACCGGCAGGTGCGGGGCCTCGGAACGCATGCGCCGCAGCACTTCCAGGCCGCTGAAGTCGGGGAGCATGACGTCCAGGACGACCGCGTCGGGCCGGAAGTCGCGCGCGATCCGGACGGCCTCCGTGCCGTCGCCCGCGCTGCGCACCTCCCAGCCCTCCATCCGCAGGGCCATCGAGACGAGCTCGGCCAGCGTCGCCTCGTCGTCGACGACGAGGACCCGCACGGGGCTCCCGTCGGCGCGGCGCAGGTCGGCCTTGCCGGGGCCGGGTGACGTGGTGTTCATAGCGGTCATAGTGCCATCTTCGCCACGCGCCCACCGGGTTCGCTGTGGGCGCGCTGTGCGTTGCCTGTGAGGTCCTTCGCCTGGGTAAGGGAGCCACAGGACCCGCTGACGGCTCGCACAGCTCAAACACAGCCAGGGCGGTGAGCCTGGGCTGGACCAGTGTGGGTACGACCGGAGGACACGATGACGACCGAGCCGACGCCGAACACTCCGCCCCAGGGCGAGCCGGCACCCGCGAGCCAACCGGCCGCGGCGAACTGGGGCGACCCCGCGGCGGCCGCGCCGAAGAAGGGCTGGTCCGGCAAGAAGACGGCGATCGCCGCCGGCATCGCCGTGGTGATCGCGGCCGGTGGCGGCGCGGCGATCTGGGCGGGCACCAGCAGCGCCGACAACTCCGCGCAGCAGGGCGGCCCCGGCGGCTTCGGCGGCCCGGGCGGTCCCGGCGGCGGCCAGTTCCGCGGCCAGGGCATGCCCGGCGGCAACTTCGGCGGCGGCGCGGCCGCGCTGCGTGACGCGCTGCACGGCGACTTCGTCGTCGCCAACCCGAACGGCGGCTACACGACCGAGCGGCTGCAGACCGGCGACGTCACCGAGCTGAGCGCCACGTCCGTGACGCTGACCAGCAAGGACGGCTACAAGCAGACGTACGCGCTCGACGGCTCGACGCAGAAGACGGGCGACGTGAAGACCGGCGACACCAACGTGACGGTGGTGGCGAAGGTCGACGGCCAGACCGCGACGGCGACGTCCCTCGGCCAGGCGCTGGCGGGCCAAGGCCAGCGCCAGCCGGGCCAGCGCCGCGGCGGCTACCCGGCCCGCCCCTCGAACTGACGCTCCCGCTCCACCACACCGAAAAGCCGTGAAGGCCTCCTTACCGGCCGTAAGAGCCGGTAAGGAGGCCTTCACGGCTTTTGCGGACCCCGGCGGCCCGGTTAGGGCACAGTTGCGGGCGTGTACGACATCAGGGGGTCACTGCGGCGGCAGTCGCTGCTCGTCGCGGTGGTCTGCGTCGGTTGTGACGCCGTCCTCTTCAGCGTGCGCGGACCGCTCGGCAACGGCCACTGGCAGCCGTGGGCCGTGCTGCTCGGCGGCGTCGCCGTCAACGCCGCGCTCGCCGGGCCGGCCCGCTACTCGGGCTGGGTGTCGCTGGCGCACGCCCTGCTCTTCGCCGCCTCGCCGCTGCTGATCAGCACCACCGCGGGGTACGTCGTCGGCAACAACGCGGGCGTCCTGATCGCGGGGTACCGCGCGGGCGCCTGGCTGCGCCCGAAACCGGCGGTGCTCGCGCTGCTGGCGATGGTCGCCGGCGTCACCGCGGGCTGCGTCGAAGGCGGCGGCCGGACCGCGAGCGACCTGCGGCTGATGGCGGTCAGCGTCAGCGTGAGCGCGCTGCTGCCGTGGCTGGTCGGCCGGTACACGACGGCGCGGCGCGCCTACATCGCCGACCTCGAGCGCGAGGCGGACGAACGCCGCCAGCACGAAGAAGCGGCCGTGCGCAGGGCCGTCACCGAGGAGCGCACGACGATCGCGCGCGACCTGCACGACGTCATCTCCCACCACGTCAGCGCCATCGGCGTGCACGCCGGCGCGGCCCGGCTCGGGCTGCCCGAAGGCGACTCGCCGGTGCGCAAGTCGCTCGGCGCGGTCGAGTCCGCGAGCCGCTCGGCGATGGCGGACCTGCGCCGCCTGCTCGACCTCCTGCACGCCGAAACCGGCGCCGCCCAGCCCGGTCTGGACAATCTCGACGAGCTGGTCGAGACCGTCCGCGCGGCCGGCCTGCCGACCCGGCTGACGCTGCTCGGCGAACCACGCGAGCTGGCCGGCTCGCTCGACGTCGCGTTGTACCGGATCGCGCAGGAGGGCCTGACCAACGCGCTGCGCCACGGCGTGGGCCCGGTCGAGGTCGAACTAAACCACGGCCGCACCGAAGTCGTGCTCACGGTGACCAACGGCCTGCGACCCGGCCGCACCTCCCGCGGCGAGCACGCGCACCGCGGGCTGGCGGGGATCCGGCAGCGTGTCACGCTGTTCGGCGGCCAGGTCGCCTACGGCGAAAACGGCACGCAGTGGCAGCTGCGCACGACCTTCCCGGTGGAGAGCACATGATCCGCGTCCTGCTGGCCGACGACCACGCGATGTTCCGCTCCGGGATGCGCGCGCTGCTCGACACCCAGCCCGACTTCACCTGCGTCGGCGAGGCGTCCGACGGCCGGGAGGCGGTGGCCGAGACGGCTCGCCTGCGCCCGGACGTCGCGGTCCTCGACGTCCGGATGCCCCGCCTCGACGGCCTCGCCGCGACCGAGGCGATCCTCTCCGCGCCGGGCAACGACACCCGCGTCCTCGTGCTCACCACCTACGACGCCGACGAGTACGTCTACCGCGCGCTGCGGGCCGGGGCGAGCGGGTTCCTGCTGAAGAGCCTGGCGCCGGAGGAGCTGGTCGCGGCGATGCGGGTGGCGGCCCGGGGTGACGCGCTGATCGACCCGTCGGTGACCCGGCGGCTGGTCGCGAAGTTCACGTCGGTGCTCGAGCCGGCCGCCGCCGAACCGCCCGAGGTGGCCCGGCTGACGTCCCGGGAGCGGGAGGTGCTGCTCCTGCTCGCCAACGCCTGCAGCAACGCCGAGATCGCCCGGCAGCTGCACGTCGGCGAGGAGACGGTGAAGACCCACGTGTCACGGGTGCTCTCGAAGCTCGGGCTGCCCGACCGCGTGCACGCCGTCGTCTACGCCTACAAGCACAAACTCGTCCCCGGCGACTGACGTCGTTCGTGCGAGACTGGCGCGATGAAGCGGTGGGTCACGTTCGCGGTCGGGGTCGTGCTCTTGCTCGTCGGCGCCGTCTGGGTGCTGCAGGGCCTCGGCGTCATCACCGGAAGTTTCATGACGGGCCAGAAGCTGTGGTTCCTGATCGGGCTCGTCGCGTTCCTGGCCGGCATCGTCCTGGTCGCGGCGAACGTGACCCGGCGGCGCAAACCTACTTCGTGAAGATCTCGAAGACCGGGTAGCCGGGCGCGATCTCGCGCAGCTGCTCGTCCGACGCCTTGGCGTCGACGCCCTCGAAGAACGCGCTGACCTCGAACTTCCAGCGCTTGAGGTAGGCGCGCAGGATCACGGGCTTCTCGTCGTCGGCCAGCTCGCGGTAGGTGAAGGTCTCGTCGCGCCGTCCGACGCGCAGCTGCCCCTGGCCGGCCACGCGCAGGTTGCGCACCCACTGCGTCTCGCCGCGGGCGGCGACGAGGTAGTCGACGCCGTCGATGGTCAGCAGGTTGACCGGGGTCGAGCGCGGCTCGCCGCTCTTGCGGCCGACGACGGTCAGCACCCGGCTGCCGAGGATGCTCACGCCCATCTTGGTCAGCTTCGCGACCAGCTCGTTGAAGACGTTGGTGGACTTGGCGGGCTTCAGGTAGCGGGTCTCGGTCATGGTGTCCTCCGGAGTTTCGGGAGAGCAGTGCTCTCGGTTAAGAGCAGTGAACACCCTTTGTCGCGACGAGTCAAGAGCAGTGCTCTCGATTTTGTGCGCCGCTCTCGTGCATGGCAGACTGGGCGTCATGACCGCGACCCGGACCGCGCGCGAACGTGCCCGCGCCGAACTCACCCAGGAGATCAAGGACGAGGCCCGCCGCCAGCTCGCCGAGGTCGGCGCGAACGGGCTTTCGCTGCGCGCGGTGGCGCGTGAGCTGGGCATGGTCTCGTCCGCGCTGTACCGCTACTTCCCCAGCCGCGACCGGCTGCTGACCGACCTGATCGTCGACGCCTACAACGCGATCGGCGAGGCGGCCGAGGGCGCCGACCCTGGCAAAGGCGAACCGCGCGAGCGCTGGCTGTCGATCTGGCTGGCGACGCGCGAGTGGGCGAAGGCGCACCCGCACGAGTACGCGCTGATCTACGGTTCGCCGATCCCCGGCTACCAGGCCCCGCAGGACACCGTCGCGCCGGCGGCCCGCGTCGCGCTGGCCCTGGTCAAGGTGCTCACGCACACCGAGCTGCGGGCCGTCGACGGCGACGTCACGCCCGGGCTGCGGGCCCAGGCCGAGACGCTCACGAAGGTCCTCGGGATCGTCGCCGGACCCGAGACGGTGGCCCGGCTGCTCATGGCGTGGACCCAGCTGTTCGGGGCGATCAACTTCGACCTGTTCGGCCAGTACGTCGGCAGCGTCGACCCGGCCGACGAGTTCTTCGCCCACACGGCGAAGCGGATGGCGGAGTTCGTCGGGCTCTAACGCAGCCAGGTCCGCAGCAGCAGCTCGACGGCGTCGGCGATCACCGTGTCGCTCGTGCCGTCCGGGCTCAAGTAGCGCTGCCGGAGCAGGCCGTCCTCCAGCGCGTGGATGATCAGCGCGAGGAACGCCGGATCGGCGGGCGGCTCGACCCCGCGCGCGGCGAACGTCGCCCGCACCCCCGCCTCGATCAGCTCACGCGCGGCGCGTTCGTTCTCCCCGATCGACGGCCGGGCTTCGGGGTTGCGCAGCGCGTAAAGGGTCAGTTCGGTGCGCAGTGCGAACCACTCCGGCAGGTGTTCGGCGCGCTCGCCGTGCCACTCCTTGAGCTGGGCCATGACGTCACCGCTCAGGGCCGCGACCTCGGCCGCCTCCTGCGAACGCCGCTGGTCCAGCAGCGCCACCACCAGCTCGTGCTTGTCCTCGAAGTTGCCGTAGAACGCGCCGCGCGTGTAACCGGCGCGTTCGGCGATCTGCTCGACGGACGTCCCGTTGACGCCGCGCTCGGCGAACAGCGCGGCCGCCGCGTCGAGCAGCCGCTCCTTGGTGCGTTCGCGGCTTTCCGCCCGCGTCAGGCGCTTCCCTGCCACGGCCGAGACGGTACCGTCGCCCGGACGGCAAACTGCGGAAGGCGGGCACGACGTGACGGGGTGGGCCGGGAAGGTCGGCAGGATCCGGGTGATCGGGACCGGGGTGATGGGCCGCGGGATCGTCCAGCTCGCCGCGACCGCGGGGGTGACCGTCGAGCTGGCCGACGTCCAGCCTGAGGCCGTCGCCAAGGCGATCGAATTCGTCGGCGGGATGGTGGACAAGCTCGCCGCCAAGGGCAAGCTGACCGAGGACCCGCAGGCGGTGAAGGACCGGCTCGTCCCGGTCGATGCGCCGGACGCGCCCGCCGACGGCGTCGACCTGGTCGTCGAAGCCGTGCGCGAGGACCTCGCGACCAAGCGGGCGCTGTTCGCCGGCCTGGAGCGCGTCTGTCCACAGGAGACGATCTTCGCGACGAACACCAGCTCGCTGTCGGTCACCGAGATCGCCGCCGAGCTGACCGACCCCGGCCGGCTCGTCGGCCTGCACTTCTTCAACCCGGTGCCGCTGATGCGCCTGGTCGAGGTCGTCCCGGGCACCCGCACGCACGACTGGCTGGCCGCCGAGGCGCTCGAACTGGTCCGCGGCTGGGGCCACGAGCCGGTGCTCGCGAAAGACGCGCCGGGCTTCCTGGTCAACCACGCCGGGCGCGGGCTCGGCACCGAGGCGCTGCAGATCCTCGGCGAGGCGCTGGCCGAGCCGGCCGACGTCGACCGCGTCGCGCGGGACGTGCTCGGCCTGAAGCTCGGCCCGTTCGAGCTGCTCGACCTCACCGGTCTCGACGTTTCGCACGCCGTGCTGGAGAGCATCTGGAGCGGCTTCCACGGCGACCCGCGGCTGCGGCCGTCGTGGCTGACGCGCCCGCGTGTCGCCGCGGGCCTGTTCGGCCGCAAGAACGGCGAGGGCTTCTACCGGCACGTCGAGGGCAAGCAGCAGAACCCGGACGAGCCGGCCGCGCCGCCGAAGCCGACCGGCCCGGTGTTCACCGCCGACGAGCACCTCGCGCGCGTGCTGTCGGCGGCCGGCGTGCACGTGGTGTCGGACGCCTACCCGGACGCCGTCCTGCTCGTCCCGCTCTACGGCGAGTCCACAGTGGACGCCGCCACCCGCGGCGGCCTGCCGCTGGCGCGCGTCGCCGGCGTCGACCCGCTCGGCGGCTACGAGCGCCGGCTGACGCTGTCGGTGCACCCCGGCCTCGACCCGGACGTGGGCCGCGCGGCGTGGGGCGCGCTGGCCGCCACCGGGAACCCGGTGACGGTGGTCCGCGACGGCCCGGCCCCGATCGCCCAGCGCCTGCTGGCCTCGATCGTCAACACGGCGTGCTTCATCGCGGGCCACCACCTGGCCACCCCGGCGGACATCGACACGGCGGTCCACCTCGGCCTCGGCTACCCGCGCGGGCCGCTGGCCTGGGGCGACCTGGTCGGTGGCGACGTCGTGCTGCGCATCCTGCGCGGCCTGGAGGCGGCCACCGGCGACCCCCGCTACCGGCCGAGCCCGTGGCTCACCGAGCGCGTCGCCCTCGGCCTGCCGCTGACGTCGACCGGCACGACCCCCGCGGACCTGCTCACCTGACGACCTGGACCTCGTCACCCTTGCTCAGCGAGGAGAAGAACTTCAGCGACACCGGCGCGGAGAGGTGCACGCAGCCGTTGGAGTACTTGGCCAAGCTGCCCTCGTGGAACGCGACGCCGTTGTAGAAGAACACCGAGTTCGGCATCGGAGCGTTGTTGAACTCCCGGCTGAGGTGCAGCTTTTCCTTGTAGAGCACGTGCCACGTCCCCAGCGGCGTGGTGCTGCCCTTCTTGCCGGGCATGATCTTCACCGGGCCGTAGACGATCTTGCCCTCGTCGAGCAGCCAAGCCTGTTTCCCGGACAGGGAAACGCAGGCCTTCGCCGTGATCGTGCACGGCACCCCGGCCGCCACAGGCTTGGCCGTCGTCGTCGTCGTAGCAGCAGTCGAGTCCGGAGTGGACGTCGACGACGCCGGCGTTTCGGCCGCCAGCCGGACGTCCGCGGTACCGCCGGCCGAAGGTTGAGTGAAACGACGAAGGCCGCCCCCGGAGAATTCCGGAGACGGCCCTCGTCGTGCTTCGGTCACCGGCTCACCAGGGGCGGTCGACCGCCCCGCCGGCGAGCGTGAACGTGATGTAGCCGCCTTCGAAGTCGCTGCGGTACACCCCGTTCACCACGTACTCGTCGGTCTTCGGGTAGTGCAGGTAGGAGTTCTCCCACCCGAGCGCCGCCCAGCGCTTGCGGATCTCGCCCTTCACCGCGTGCGCACCCGTGGCCACCGTGTAGTAGATCGAGTGGCCGAGGCTGAAGTGGTTGTACCGGCCGCGGCCGTCCGGCGTGCCGAGCTCGTCGGTCGTCGGGTAGCCGAGGCCGCGCTCGTAGTCGAGCGCCGCGAACTTCTTGCGGATCTCCCCGTAGAGGGCGTGCGCACCGGTGTTGACCGTGTAGTAGATCGAACCGATGTTCCCGCCGTTGAGGAAGTGGTTGTACCGGCCGACACCGTCCGGAGTGGACAGTTCGTCGGTCGTCGGGTAGCCGATGCCGCGTTCCCAGCCCAGCGCCTGCCACTTGTCGCGGATCAGGCCCTTGATCAGGTGCGCCCCGGTGGCCGGGGTGGAGTAGATCGAGGACCAGGCCGTGAAGTGGTTGTAGGTGCCGACGCCGTCCGGCGCGACCGTGGTGTCGTTCTCCGGAGCCCCGAGCGCGTTGATGCCCCCGAGCGCGAGGTACTTGGCCAGGATCGGCGCGGTGACGTACTTCGCGCCGGTCGCCGCGCTCCAGTAGAGGTTGCCGTTGGCGTAGGCCCGGTAGTGGACCGCACCGTCGGTGACCTCGGCGGCGGTCGGCGCCCCGAGCTTGGTCCGCAACGCCGCGTCGGCGTTGTAGCGCTGGTCGATCGGGGTGTCGTAGTTCGCCGTCAGCGTCATGTCGCTCGTGCCGACCGTGACGACCCACGTGGTGGTCGTGGGCCCGCCCTGCCAGCCGGTGAACTTCGAGACGCCGTCGACGCCCAGTGCCGGGGCCTCGACGTCGAAGGACGCGCCTTCGGCGACCAGCGCCGTGGTGACGCCGCCCTCGACCGGGATGCTCAGCGCCGCGGGCTGCGTGCTGACCAGGGTGATCCGGTGCTCACGCGGCCGGGCCACGTAGGTCTGGGACGCCTTGACGCCGGCGCTGTCGGTCACCGTCGCGGTGAACTCCATCCGGGAGTCCGGGTGGTCGGTGAACGGCTGCGCGAAGCTCGCCCCCGTCCCGCCGACGCCCGGGTGCGCGTGGCACGTCGCCTCGCTCGGGCAGTGGCGCACCGTGGACGTCCAGGTGATCGGCAGCGAGCCGTCCTCGGCGTCCGTCGCGGTGCCGCTCAGGCCGACCTGCTGGCCCACGGCGAACGTCGCGGTGTCGCCCGGCGTGGTCAGGGTGAGCTGCGGGCTGTGGTTGCCCGGCGCGACCGCGACGGTGGTCGTCCCGGTCGCCCCCAGCGGGTCCCGGACCGTCAGCGTCGCGGTGAACGCGTCGGTGCCCGCCGTGTAGGTGTGGTTCACCTGCGGGCCGGCGTCGAGGGCGGTCGTGCCGTCGCCGAAGTCCCAGTCGTACTTCAGCGGGTCGTTGTCGTAGTCGACCGACGTCGAGCCGTCGAAGGAAACCGTCCGGGTGTCCGGGTTGGTGGTCGACGTCGCGGCCGCGATCGGCACGGTGTTGCCGGAGGTGTAGGTCAGCCGCCGGATCTTGCCGCTGAGGATGTCGGCGAACACGATGTCGCCGTTCGGCGCGGGGGCGAACTTGACCGGGCCGCCGACGCCGGTGAAGACGGGCGGTGTTTCCGGCGCCTGCGTGAGCTTGCCCTGGTCGTCGTAGCGCAGGGTCCAGATCTTCTGCGTCGCGTAGTCGCCGAAGAAGTAGGAACCGCGGTAGGCCGCCGGGTAGCTGGAGCCGTTGTAGAGGATCCCGCCGCTGACGCTGTTGCCGTTGTTGATGCCGTCACCGTGCTGGTACTCGGTGATCGGCGGCTGGTTCACCACCGCGGCGCACTCGGCGAGGCCGGTGAAACCGGGCGTGGGGTGGTTGCCCTCCCAGCACGGCCAGCCCTGGTTGGCGCCGCGCTGGACGACGTCGATCTCTTCGTAGCTGTTCCAGCCGACGTCCCCGGCGACCGGCAGGCCGAGGTTCGGGTCGATGCTGAACCGGAACGGGTTGCGGAAGCCGCGTGCGAAGACCTTGCTCGCGCTCGACGCCGGGTTCGCCGCGTCGTAGTACGGGTTGCCCGGGACGCCGTTGCCGTCCTTGGTCAGGTGCAGGATCTTGCCGTAGGGCTGGTTGACGTCCTGCGCGCGCAGCGAACCCGGGTCCGCCTGCGTGAAGTCGCCGCTGTCGCCGATCGACACCCAGAGCGTGCCGTCCGCCGGCGCGAGGACGGTGTTGATGCCGTGGACGTTGTGGATGCCCGGCGTCTCGAAGACGACCTGCTCGCCGGTCAGCCCGGACGGCGTCCCCGTGCCGTCGAGCGTGACGGTGAACCGCGAGAGCCGCATGACGAAGCCGGTCCCGCTGTCTATCGAGCGCGTCAGGTAGATGTTGTGCGTGGTCGCGTAGTCCGGTGACACGGCGATGCCCACCAGGCCGAGGTCACCGATCGTGCGAACGGTCAGGTTGGTGACGGTTTTCGGCGCGCCACCCGTCGCCGAGACCCATCGCACGCCGCCGCTCTTCCCGATGGCGAGCATCGAGTTGTCCGGCAGGTAAGCGAAGTCGGTCAGTTCCCCCACACCGAGTCCGGTGTCCGTGTCCCGCAGGACGAATCCCTGCGGGAGTGCTGCCGCCGCCGTGGCCACCCCAGTGGTCACGGCCGGCAGCAATGCCCCCGTCAGCACGACCGCCACGAGAGCGTGGCGTAGTGCTCGAAGCTTTCCCAAGGCCATTTGGCCCCCCTTCCCAAGCGATTTCTTATCGCCTGAACAGGGGGGCCAGTTGCACTCTTACGAGTGAAGTTACTCTACCGTGATCTACTGTCCGTATTGATTGATGACTCGTTACGGAACAACCTGCACCACGTCGCCGACGTGCAGCGTGTTGAAGTACTTCAGCGACGAGCTCGCCGACAGGTGGATGCAGCCGTGCGAGTACACCGACAGGCTGCCGGTGTGGAACGCGTCACCCGGGTAGAAGAAGACCGAGTTCGGCATCGGCGCGTTGTCGAACTCCTTCGACAGGTGCACCTTCTCCTTCGACAGCACGTGGAACGTGCCGGTCGGCGTCGCGTAGCCCTTGCGGCCCGGCAGCATCGAAACCGGCCCGTAGACGACCTTGCCGCCCTGCAGGATCCAGGTCTTGTGCGCCGAGAGGTCGACGCAGGCGGCCGTGCCCGCGGACGCGGCGGCGGCCGCGCACGGCACGCTCGGGTCGGCGGCGGGCTTCGGGGCCGGCTTGGGCTTCGGCTTCGGCTTGGGCGTGGTGCTGGTCGGCGCGGGCTTGGTCGTCGACGGCGTCGGCGTCGGCGTCGCGCTGGCCGACGTGGTGGGCGGAGCCGTGGACGTGCTCGCGGACGTCGTCGGCGCCCCGCCGCCGGTGCCCGCCGCGACGGCCCCGCCGCCGGCGTTCGGCTCGCCCGCACCGGACGACCCGCCCGAGCACGCGGTCAGCACCAACGCCGTGGCCAGCGCGGCCGCTCCCGCCAGAAGCCTCTTCACGATCCCGTACCCCCAGAAGACTCGATCTCCGTCGGACACCCCTAAAGACGGGAGTCCCCCGCCAGAGGTTCGTCCACGAAGGTCACGATTGGGTAGATGATGACCCGATGGTGATCGTTTCTTCCTACGACCAGGCGTGGCCGCAGCGCTTCGCCGAGGCCCGCGCCGAGATCCTCGCCGTGGCCGGCGACCGGTTCTCCCAGGTCGAGCACGTCGGCAGCACATCGGTACCCGGCCTCGCGGCCAAGCCCATCATCGACATCGCCGCTCTCGCGCCCGATCTCGACGCCGTCCCGCCCGGCCTGTTCGACGGCCTCGGCTACCGCGCCGAGGACTTCGGCGCCCCGGGACGGCTGCTGTTCGTCCGGCGCGCCGGCGACGTCCGCACGCACCACCTGCACGTCTTCCCGCCGACGAACTGGGAGTTCAACAAGGAGCGGGTCATGGCCGCTCACCTGCGGAAGTACCCGGAAGCCGCGCGCCGGTACGGCGAGCTGAAGCAGAAGCTGGCCGCGTCCGGGATGACCGGAGACGCCTACACGCGGGCGAAGACCGACCTCATCCAGGAACTGTCCGACGCGGCCCGCGCCGAGCGCGGCCTGCCGCCCGAGCCGGTCTGGGAGGAGTAGCGCGTCAACCCGGGGGTGGAGGCCGGGTTCCACCCGGGACCGATCCGCACGCCGACGTAATCAGGCGGCCGGACGCCGAAGCTGGAGGCACCTTCGAAACCGGGAGCCTCCGATGTCCAGCACCGCCACCGTCCTCCTCTACGTCGCCCTCGCCGGCCTCGTCCTCTACAAGGTCGTCTACAAGCAGCTGCGCGGCACGTTGCTCAACCGCAAGTCGCTGGTGACGATGCCGCTGATCCTCGTTGTGGTGGGCGGCTACCTGACGCTGAAGGCGTTGCCCGGCAGCTCGGCCGCCGAGCTCGGCTTCCTCGGCGTCGACCTGGTCGTGCTCGCCGGGCTCGGCGTGCTCCGCAGCACCACGACGACGTTGAGCGTCCGCGAAGGCACGACGTTCCAGAAGGGCTCGGCCGCCACGCTCGGCCTCTGGGTGCTGACGATCGGCGTCCGGATCGGCCTGGTCGCGCTGGCCACCGTGCTCGGTGTCGCGGGCCCGCTGTCGTCGGCGTCGATCGCGCTCACCCTGGGCGTCAGCATCGCGGTGCAGAACGCGACGACCGGCCGCCGCATCCGGCTGGCCGGCCTGCCGCTGGCCGAACGCGGCCCGGTGGCGCTCAGCCGGTGACGCGGCCCAGCATCCGCGCGTACATCCGGCCCGGGCTGGCCACCGACGGCGGCGCCAGGAACCCCGGCAGCGGAGGCAGTCCGCTGACGAACGGCCCGAGCCGGTCGTACAGCACCGCCGCGCCGGCCGGCCGGTCTTCGGGGTCCTTCGCCAGCATCTCGGCGAGCAACGCGTTGAGGTGCGGGGGAATCCCCGCGACCGGTGGCGGCAGCTCCTTGACCTGCCGCTCGAAGACCGCGTACGCGGTGGGGCCGTCGAAGAGCCGTTGCCCGGTGAGCATCTCGTGGAGCACGCAGCCGAGCGCGTAGAGGTCACTGCGCGGTTCGGCGCCCCCGCGCTGGATCTGCTCGGGCGCCATGTACGACGGCGTACCCAGCAGCTGCCCGGCCCGCGTGAACTGCGCGGCGTCGGCTTCGCGCAGCACCGCGAGGCCGAAGTCCATCACCTTCACCCCGCCGTCCGGGCCGAGCATCAGGTTGGACGGCTTGAGGTCGCGGTGGCACACCGCGAGCGCGTGGGCGGCGGTCAGCACCGCGCAGGCCTGCGCCGCGATCGCCGCGGCCCACGGCACCGGCAGCGGCCCGTGCTCGGCGAGCAGATCGGCGATCGTCACGCCCTCGACGAACTGCATGACCTGGAACAACCGGTCGTCGTGCGTGCCGTAGTCGTACAGCGCCGGGACGCCGGGGTGGTCGAGCGTCGCGAGAATCCGTGCTTCGCGGGCGAAGCGGGCTTCGAGCTCTTCGTCACGGCCCGGGAGCCTGAGCAGCTTGATCGCGACGCGCCGGCCCAGCCTGCGGTCGTGCCCGCCGTGCACCGCGCCCATCCCGCCGCGGCCGAGCGGCAGTTCGTCGAGCTCGTAGCGGTCGGCGATCAGCATCCGTTCCCCTTCGGCCCCTGTGCTAATGCGGGGGTGCAACCCCCGCGCCCCGCCCGAGGGGCTCCGCCCCCACGGACCCCCCGACCGCGGTGGTGGGGCGGAGCCGTCCTTCGACGAGTCCCGCGAAGCCTAGCCGGACCAGCTCACGGCCCGTTTCCGCCGCCTCGCGCAGAACGTCGTCGAACTCGGCGAGTTGCTGGAAGACCAGGCCGTACCGGTACTGGACGTCGAGCGGGCAACGCGGGATCCGCACGCGCCTGCTGTCGATCCGGGTCGACGCCGAGGTGGCCGGGAGGTCGGCCGCGCGCAGGCAGCCGGCGAGGAAGTCCGCGTCCAGCCGTTCCGGGTCGACGCGGTAGACGGTGAGCCCGGCCCCCACCGAGTGCGACGGTCCACTGTGGACGTACGCGGTGCCGGTCACCGACGCGACGACGTCACCCGCCTCCGCGACCGGTGGCTCGGCGTCCGCCCGCGCGGCGTGCCGGACCTCGACGACGCCGGCCTTCACCAGCTCGCCGATGGTCGTGAACGTCGGCTCGACGTCCGCCGTATCGAGCGGTGGCAGGTGCGGCACCAGCTCGTCGAACCGCTCCCGGACGGCCTGGAACGCCTGCCCCGGGTCCTCGTCCCGGGCCCGCCACCGGGCGGGCGAGAGGTCGACGTCGTCGTCGAGCAGGTCGATGATCCGGACGCCGGATTCCGGCCGGGCCAGGAACTCCAGCCAGTCAGCCTCCACTGTGGACAGATCGTCGCCCGCTTCGCCGAGCAGCACGGTGGACGGCGGGCGTTCGCCGGCCACCGGCCGCCGCAGCAGCCAGAGGTCCGGGCCCACCGACGTCAGCGTGACGACCGCGCGGACCGCGCCCGCGCGCAGGAGGTTGCCGCGGATGCGCTTCCCGCTGCGCCGCCCGGCCGCCGCGCCCGGCATCAGGATCGCCACCGTGCCACCGGGTTCGACGTGCGCCAGGCAGTGCTGCACCCAGGCGAGCTCGGGCTCGCCGCGCGGCGGCAGGCCGTACTCCCAGCGCGCGTCGCCGACCAGTTCGTCGTGACCCCAGGCCCGTTCGTTGAACGGCGGGTCGCACAGCACGGCTTCGGCGGTCCGGCCGGCGAAGGCGTCTTCACGCAGCGCGTCGACCGCGTGGACGTCGGCCTCGACGCCGCGCAACCGCAGCCGCAGCGACGCGATCGACGCCGTCATCGGGTCACTGTCCTGCCCCAGCACGGTCTTCGCGCCGCTCGCGAGGGCGAGCGCGCCGAAGCCGCACGCCGGGTCGAGGATGGCCGACACCGGCCCGACGAGCCGGGCCATCAGCTCGGCGACCGGCTCCGGCGTCGTCGACAACCGCCGCGAGTGCGCCTCGAAGTACCTGCGGCACAACAACTCGAAGGCGTCGACCGGGCCCGTCCGGTGGGTCATCTCGCTGAGCAGCGTGAGCAGTTCGGCGTCGGCGAGCTTGTGGTCGAAGGTGTCGAAGATCCCGGCCTGGAAAGCGAAGAAGACGCCCGCGCGGCTCACGCGCTCGGCGAGGTCGAGGTCGTCACCGAGGGCGCGCAGGCGCTGCCAGGCGCGTTCCGCCGCGGACAGCTCGAACTTCTTGCCGCGGGCGTGGAACCAGCCGGCGACGTCGGACAGGCCGAACAGCGGGCTCGACGCCGTGCCGCCGACCGGCTGCGGGAAGTCGGGGTACCGGCGGCGCCAGTTGCTCACCGCGGCCCGGCCGACCCCGCCGAGGCGCGCGATGTCTGCCGCGCTGACCGTGGCGTCGTCGTCCATGGCGAGGACTCTATCGGAGGATGGTCCGTTCAGCCGTCTTGCTTGTGAACTCAGTCAACCAATGCTTTCATGGGAGCATGACACACGATCGGTACGTCCTGCGGTACGCCGCGGGGTCGGACGTCGGCAGGCGGCGCCGGATCAACGAGGACTCGATGTACGCGAGTTCCCGCCTGATCGCCGTCGCCGACGGCATCGGCGGTCAGCCGCACGGCGAAGTGGCCAGCGCGACCGCCGTCGACGTGCTGCGCGAGCTCGACGTCGACCTGCGCCGGATCGACCTGACCACTATCGATCTGATCCCGACGCTGACGGGTGTCGTCAAGTCGATCGACGAGCGGCTGACCGAAGTCGCGTCGCAAGAGCCCACCACCGAAGGCATGGGCACCACCCTCACCGCACTGCTCTTCGACGGCGGCACGTTCGCCGCGGCCCACATCGGCGACTCCCGCGGCTACCTCCTGCGCGACGGCGACCTGCGCCGGCTGACCCGCGACCACACGCTCGTCCAGGCCTTGGTCGAAGACGGCCGCGTCGCCGCCGAAGACGCCGACTCCCACCCGCGGCGCTCCCTGCTGATGCGCGCCCTGCAGACGTCGGGCTCGAGCGAGGCGGACGTCTGGACGTTCACCGCGAAGCCGGGCGACCGTTACCTGCTCTGCTCGGACGGCCTCAGCGGCCCGGTCAGCGAACCCACCTTGCGCGACACCCTCGCGGGCATCACGGACCCCGCGGAGCTGGTCGCGGAGCTGATCCGCCTGGCCAACGAAGCAGGCGGCCCCGACAACATCACGTGCGTGGTCGCCGACGTCGCACCCTGACCGCGTCGGCCTGACCCGCCTTCGCAGGCACGGAAGGGCGTCCGGTATCGTCTCCTGCGGAGGATTGGCCGAGCGGCCTAAGGCGCACGCTTGGAAAGCGTGTTGGGTTCACGCCCTCGCAGGTTCGAATCCTGTATCCTCCGCACTTGATCAGGCGAGACGCCGAGCAGCCTTCACGGGCCGCTCGGCGTTTCGTCGTTTGCGGGCCCGGAATCGCAGCGGCCCAGCCGCGTTCGGCCAGCAGGCCTAACGTGAGACGTCTTCAAAAACGAACTGAAGTTTTCTGCGCGGTAGCAGGGAGTTACGAGCAGGGCTGATCGAAGCCTGTCGATCAGCGCGCGATAGTCTTCGGACCACCTCGACCGCCCCCGTTCAGAGAGGCCCGAAGTGGCACGAAAATCGCTCTGACCTGGGGTAGTGCAGGCCACCGACGCCAGTGTGCGGCATTCGTGCCGGGATGACCCCCGCACGCACCGTGATCGGCCAGGCCCCGGACGTTCCTGCGTCCGGGGCCTTGCTGATTCCGGACCCGCGATCACTGGGCATCATCTGATGATCACGGTGCGTCGCTGGATCTGTTTCAATAGAAATCCGTCCCCGCAAGACCAACCAGACTCGAGGAGTAGAGGCCCGATGGCCGGAGTCGAAGAGATCCGCGCTGGCATCGCGCTCGCCAACGAAAAGGCGTCCGCAGGCATCGCCGCCCTCCAGCAAGCAGCGCAGTCTCTCGAAGAAGCCCAGCAGTCGCTCTCGCAGGCGACGCAGGGAAGCAGCCAGCACGAAGTGAGCCAGGCCCACGGCCTGCTGGCCCAGGCGCTGCACGACATCAGCGGTATGCAGAGCACCATCCAGGCCAGCATTTCGTCCGCCGACTCGTACTCGGCGCGTCTCTAGCCGGATGACACTCGCCGAACTTCACCAGCTGCTCACCGCCGTCGTGGCCGGGCTCGCCGACGCGCGCGCCCAAACCGAGCGGGCCACAAGCCTGCTCGGGGAAGCCCGGCAAGCGCTGGTGGACGCCCAGGCCAAGGCCGATCCCTGGCTCCCTTCGCAGTACGCGCAGGCCGGCGAGGGGCTGGATCAGCTCCTCGGCCGCCTGGCCTCCGCCGAGGATCTGGTGAGCGGATACCGATCGCGCCTGTAATCCTTTCCGGGACACCTTTTTTCTTGGGGACGCCGATGGCCAACAAGTCAGCCGAGCAACGCAACCGCGTCGAGACCGCACTCGACCGGGTCCGCCACCAGATCGGGCTGGTACTGGGCGCGGCGGCCGGAGCCCGTCAAGCGGCCGAAGCCGACCTGGCCAAACTCGAGCTGGAGCGCGACATCGTCCGCGTCGGCATGAACCACGCCAGCACCGAGCAGCAGAACGACTGGTCCCGCCACCCCGCCGCGCACGAGGTCTTCGGCGCGCTCGGCGCGATCCGCAGCACCCACTACACGGACTGGAGCCAAGGCCCCGCGACCCTGCGCGAAGTGGTGGCGCAGAACGCACCCGGCCCGGCCGGGCTGCCGGCGGGCGACTGGCTCGGCCGCGTCGGCCACAACGCCGGCATCACCGCGCCCGGGCTGTGGCGCGTCGGTTCCGCCACGGCCGCCGGCGGTGACCCCACCCGCGCGTTCGACGTCGCCGTCCCGCTGCTCGACGAGTCGCACCTGGCGATCACGTCGGCGCCCAAGACCCGGCCCACGATCGACGGCATCGTCCAGAACCTGCTGATCCGCGTGCTTTCGACGTTCGAACCCGGCGCCGTGCGCATCCACCTGTGGGACATCGGGCAGCTGACCGCGATCCTGCCGGACCTCTACCCGCTGAGCCGCACCAGCGCGCTCTCGCTGTACGACCCGGGCCGGCTGGAGGACCTCCTCGACGAGCTGGCCGGGCACATCCGCCGCATCCACGCCACCGGCATGCAGGCGGGCCACACCTCGTTGCGGGAGCTGCGGAAGGCGCAGCGGCAACGGATCGAGCCGTTCCGCATCGCCGTGCTCTACGGCAACGGCGAAACCCTCGAACCGGAACGCGCGCGCGACCTCAAGCGCGTCGCGAGCGGGGCGCTGGCCGCGGGGATCTGCCTGATCATGATCGACGTGCCGACCGTGGTCAGCGCGTCGGTCGAGACGCTGAGCCTGACCGACGACCGGCACGCGATCAGCAGCATGACCGGCACCGACCTGCTCGTGGACCTCGATCCGCCGATGCCGTCCGGCCAGGTCATCCGCGCGGCGGGCAAGATCGCGGACGCGCTGATCGCCAAGCAGGGCGGGCCGCGGTCGTTCGACGACCTGCTCCCGCCCGAGCTCGGGCACCACAGCTCCGCGCGTGAACTCCGGGCCCCGGTGGGGTTCTTCGAAGGCGAACCGGTCGAGGTCGTGATCGGCGACGCGAGCCCGCACGCGCTGATCGGCGGGCCGTCCGGGTCCGGCAAGACGAACTTCCTGTACGCGCTGCTCGGCAGCCTCTCGGCGCGCTACACCCCGGACGAGCTGGCGTTGTACCTGCTGGACTTCAAGGAAGGCGTCTCGTTCGCCGGGCTGGCGCCGGGGCGCAAGGACGCGAGCTGGCTGCCGCACGCGCGGCTCGTCGGCGTCAACGTCAACACCGACCGCGAGTTCGGCCTGGCCCTGCTGCGTTTCCTCACCGACGAGCTGCGAAGGCGGTCGTCGGCGGCGAAGGAGCACGAAGTCACCAACCTCGCCGACCTGCGCGAAGCCGACCCCGGCGGGCACTGGCCGCGGATCGTCGCGGTGATCGACGAGTTCCAGTACCTGTTCGCCGGGCGCGACCAGGTCACCGCGACGGCGACGCAGCTGCTCGAGGACATCGCCCGCCGCGGCCGGTCGCAGGGCATCCACATGGTGCTGGCCAGCCAGGACGTCGCCGGCATCGAGGCGTTCTGGGGCAAGCCGGCGGTGTTCGAGCAGTGCACGCTGCGGATCGCGATGCCGAAGGCGCGCCGCGTGCTGGCCGAGACGAACAACGCGGCGGTGTCGGCGCCGAAGTGGCACGCGGTGATCAACCACGACTCCGGCATCGCGCACGGCAACCAGCTGTCCCACGTGCCGGACGCGAGCAGCAAGAACGTGTTCGTCCGGCTGCAGCACCGGTTGTGGGAGGAGTACCAGGGCCGGTTCCCGCGCCCGCGCTTGTTCGACGGAGCGCATTCGCCGGTGCTGGAACGGTTCCCGGCGTTCCTCGACCTCAAGCCGACGTCCAAGCCGCGGGCGCTGCTGGGCCAGTCGATCGACGTCACCGAGGCGGCGTGCGGCGTCGAGCTGCCCCGGGCGCCGGGCCGCAACGTCGCGGTGCTCGGGTCCGCCACCGCCGAGGCTCTGTCCATCATGGACTCCGCGGCGCGGTCGCTGTCCCGGCAGTACGAACCCGGCGAAGTCGAGTTCATCTTGAGCTGCCCGATCGAGGCGTGCGCCTCGGCCGCACTGGAGCTGACCGAGCACCTGCGCGCCGACGGCCACGCGGCGACCCTCGTCGACGACCTCACGGGCGTGCTCGAGTCGATGACGGGCTCGATGTCCGGCGGCGCGAAGATCATGCTGCTGTACGGCGTCGACGCGGCCCTGCCGACGCTCGAGGCGAAGGCGGTCGGGCAGCTGAAGAGCGGCCTCGACCACCTGCGCGTGATCCTGAAACAAGGACCGAGCCACGGCATCCACACGATCGGCTGGTGGCGCAGCATCGCCCGGCTCAAGGACACGCTGGGGTTCGCCGGCACCGACGACATCGGCGCGTGGGCGGCCCTGGACGTCCAGGGCAACGAGCTCGCGCCGTTCGCCGCGGGGCAGGTCGTGCACTGGTCGCCGCGCCCGGGCCGGGCGTTGTTCTTCGACCGCACCACGCACGGCGCGCCCGAAGTGATCATCCCGTTCCAGCGTCCGGAGAACGCGCAATGACCGACGACGGCGCCACCGCGGCCATGCGGTACAAGGAAATCATCGCCCTGTCCCGTGGCTCGGCGGACAACCTCCGCGCCTGGGAGCTCCGGCGCGCGGAGTCGATCGAGGCGGAGATCGAGGAAGCGTCGAACGCGATCGCCGTCGCGACCGAACGCGAGGAACGCGCGGCCGAGCGCGCGACGCGCTGGTGGAAGATGGCGCTGCACAACATCCAGGGCCTCACGTGGCTCCCCCCGGGCGACCACCCCCGCCCCGTCCCGACTGCCCGCGCGGCCTACCTCGAGCGGTACCTCGAGGAGGTCAAGCCGAGCTACCAGGAACTGGTGCAGGCGGTCCTGAGCCTGGGGTGGCGAGCCAAGCGCGCGGCGGCGAAGCGGGGCGAGCAGCCGCCGCCGGCCTAGCCGTTCCAGCCGTGCTCGGACGTCGTAGACGGTGTCGTAGGGCTCGTCTTCGTCCGGAACCTGCCTGCGCGGCCGCACCACCGGCTGTTGTTGCTGCCGTTCCGGCGGACTCGCGAGACGGCCACCGGCAGCCACGGCTTCCCGGACAGCGGCGGTGATGGTCCGGCCGAGACTGACGGCGTCGCACCGCATGGCCTCGGGCGCCAGCCGCACCTCACTGACGACACCGCCGGGCCCGGCGAGCACGGTGACACTCCGATCCGCCGAGACGACGGTCGTGTGCCCGCTCCCCGCCATCCCCGCGAGCAGCCGCCGGTTCTCGGCCTTGCGGTCCTCGATCTGCTTGAGCTGCCAGCGCATCTCATCGATCAGCTGCGGATTGTTCATGGTCTCCCCGGATACCGCACGAATTCGTAGTACCTCTGGTTCAGTTGCACCGTGTACCCCCGGCTGTGGGCGAGCACCATCAGCTCGAGAAGGCTCAGCTCCTCGAAAGCGGCGGCCAGCCGGTAAAGCGGGCGCCCGTCGAGCCGCTGGACGAGCAATCGGATGCCGGCCCGCAGGCGGTCACGCGTTCTCCTGGCTGCGCAAGCTCCAAGCCACCTTGGCTGTCGCCTCGGCGACCGCCGGCCAGGCGTCCTCCGACGCTGTGGCGACCGAGAGCACCACCACGGATCGGCCGTCCGGCAACGGAATCTGGTACTCGGCCTTGATCTGCGCGCGTACGTCCCCCGCCGGCAGGTGGAACTCGCCGCCGCTGATCGCGACGACAGCCGGGCCGATCGGCAACCGCACCGGTTGGACGACCGCGCGGGGGTGGCTGCTCCGGTACTGCTCGGCCATCGCCGCGACGACGGCGTCCGGGTTGGCGGGCGCGGTTTCGGGCCACTGCACCACGCCCAGCGTCAGGGTCGCGACGTCCGGCGGCCGCGGGCCGACCGCGAACTTGCCGAACACGCGGATACCGTTGGCCTGCATGGCCGGCACCAGCGCCATCAGGTAGCTGCCGAACTCTTCGACGCTCGTACCCGCTCCGGCCGCCAGGTTCCCGGCGACGGTCCAGGCGTGCCCGCGGTTCAGCTTGTCGTCCCCGCCCACCGGCATCCCGGCGAACCCGGGCGGCAGGTCGATCTGCAGCGGCATCAGTTCCACACCTCGTCTTCCGCCCGCTCGCGACGACGATCAGGCGCGTTGTCGGCTCGGGTGCCGGCTTCCACCGCGTGCATGTAGGCGCTCGCTCCCGGCGAAACGACCGCGGCCCAGTCGTCGGCGTCCTTCGGCAGCCAGTAGCTCTTGAAGTCGCTGATCGGCCCTTCGAAGCTCCCACCGAGCGTCTGGCTCGCGCCGTCGATCTGGAGCTGCGCACCGAACGCGCCGTAGCCGAGGCCCTTCATCACGCCCTCGACACCCGGTGGCGCGAAGGTGCCGATCAAGGACGTCCCGGCACCGATCCCGTCGAAGATCAGGGTCTCCGTGGCGACATCGGCGCCCGCTGCCGCCGCGGTGGCGTGGCCGGCCAGCGCGGCGACCCCCATCCCGGTCGCGACCCCGCCGACCACCACGTTGACCGGCGGCGGGAGGAACTCGCCGACGAACCCGAGAACGTTGCCGATGTCCCCCGTCACGTCGGAGCACTTCGAGATCACCTCGGCGTGGTCCTGGACGAAGTTCCACACCTCGTCGACCGAGTCGGCCAGGGTGTTCGACAGGTCGGTCAGCGCCCCGCCCACCGCGTCGGACAGCTCGTCCAGCAGGTCCGGCTCGTCGGGCGCCAGCTCCTTCGCCTTCCGCAGCAGCTCGGCGACCCGGCCCGCGGCGCCGGTGTGCTCGGTCAGCAGCTGCTTCGCCGCGTCGTGGACGTTCTGGCAGCCGTCGATCGCGGTCTCGAGCTGCTCACCCGCGTTGTCCAGCAGGCGCTGGGCGATCTGCAGGGACGGCTGGTCCGGGAACGTCCGGTTCGCCAGCGCGAGGTCCGGGTTCGCCCGCGCCTGCTCGGCCGCGCGGGCCGCCGCCTCCGCGCGGGCTTCCAGGTCCGCCGCGCGCTTCTGCAGGTCGCCGAGGTCGTGGGACCACGCG
Organism: Amycolatopsis sp. NBC_01286; assembly: GCF_035982555.1. NCBI lineage: Bacteria > Bacillati > Actinomycetota > Actinomycetes > Pseudonocardiales > Pseudonocardiaceae > Amycolatopsis > Amycolatopsis sp. NBC_01286. The sequence continues at coordinate 2,753,396 of NZ_CP108428.1, read as the reverse complement.
TCCAGCGCGTCGGCGGCCTGACCCATCGACTTGGTGGCGCCGTCGAGGTACCCCGGCAGCGGGCCGACGCGCCGAGTGAAGGCCTCGCTCGCCTCGCCCTGCCAGACGCCCTGCTTGGTGACGATCTCGCGCAGCGAGACGTTCGCCTCGGCCAGATCGCGGCTCACGACGCGGTACTTGCCGGCCAGGTCGGCGACGCCGTCGAGATCGCCGGGCGCCGGGTCGAAGCCCAGCGCCGGGAAGTCGCGGGCGCTCATCGGTCGAGGCCGTTCAGGAGATCGGTGATGCCACCGGTCGCACCGCCACCGACCGGCCGGTTGTCGGGCGCCGCACGCTCGGCCAGGTCGTCGATCCCGGCCACGCCACCCGTGTAGCCGCCACCGACCGGATCGCTCTGGTCTGCAGGCTCGTCGAGCCCCACCTGGCGATCGCCCCGGTCCGCCAGCTCACCCGCGCCCGGCATCCCGCCCGTGATCCCGCCACCCACCGGACCATCACCCGAGCCGAACACGTCAGACCCGAACTTCCCCAGCTCCCCACCGAACTGGGCCTCGATCTGCTCGTACTTCCCCTTCGCCTGCTTCAGCCGCTCCGTGATCCCGACAGCCGCGTCGCCGAGACGCCCGATCCCGTACCCCCACGCCTCCTCGAACTCCGCTCCCGCCCGGCCCAGCTCGGCGTTGCCGAGTGAGCCGAACGCCCCGCCGCCGCCGAGTTTCCGGTTCGCGTCGGCCATCCGGTCCGCCGCCGTATCCAGGTCGGCGATGAGCTTGCCCAGCTCGTCGACCTTCACCGCGTATCCGTCCACGCCACCCTCCCTGTGGTCCCGTCGCCCAGTAAGACGACCGAACACGCAGAGCGGTTTCGAAGTCACTCGATGTCACTCGAAGGTGTGGGCACGAAGAAGGCCGCCACCGGGCAACGCCCGATGACGGCCTTCCCAAAGGAACTACGGCTGCGGGAAGTACTTCCCGAGCACCTGCTCCAGGTAGTCGAGCAGGTCGTACAGCGCGTCCTGGATCGCGTTGCCGGTGCTCGGCCGGAACCGGATCACCTGCGGGTCGTGGTCACTGGCCTGGTCCGCGAACTCCGCGTTGATGTGGACGACGTCGTAGTCCACCCCGCGCGGCGCCTTCGACGCCAGGATGTGGTCCAGCACCTGCGACTGGCCCTCGAAGACGTAGCTGTAGCGCTCCGCCTCCGGCACCGTCGCGATCAGGTCCTTCAGCGCGCCACCGGCGGTGAGCGTCTGGACGGCCGGCGAGAACGGGTAGTCGTTCAGGTCGCCCGCCACCACGATGTTGGCGTTCTTGTCGGCCGCCAGCAGGGAGTCGACGAACCCGCGCAGCACCGTCGCCTGCTTGGCCCGCTGCACCTCGGAGCTGCGCACCGGCGGCTGGTTGCGGCCGTGCGTCGGCTGGTCGCCGCCCTTCGAGTTGAAGTGGTTGGCGATGACGAACACCGTGCGGCCCTGGAAGACGAACTCGCCGGCCAGCGGCTTGCGGCTGGCCGTCCACGCCTCGTTGGCCGGGTCGACGCGCCCCGGGGACGCCGACAGGTGCGCCTTGCCGTGGTCCTTCGTCACGCTGACCGGCGTGGTCGGCGTGCCACCCGGACGGTCCACAAAGGACACTCGGGCCGGGTTGAACAGGAACGCCACGCGGATGTTGCCGCCCGGCTGGCCGCCGTCCTGGTCGTTCACCGGGTCGATCGAGCGCCACTGGTAGCGCGGGCCACCCTTGGCGACGATGGCGTCGGTGAACTTCTGCAACGTCTGGTCCGCGACGACGACGCCGTCGTCGGTCGCGCCCGTGTTGTCCTGGATCTCTTCCAGGTTCACGATGTCCGGCGTGGCCAGGTGGGTCACGATCGCCTCGCCGAGGCGGTCGTACTTCGCCTGCGGGTCGCTGGGCGCCAGGTTCTCGACGTTGTAAGTGGCCACGGCCAGCTCGCCGGTGCGCTGCTTGCGCGTGGTCTCGGCCTGCAGCCCGTTGTCCTTGTCGGCCCCGAGCACGCTGGCGAACAGCGTGTAGCCACCGAAGGTGCTGTACTCGACCGGGCCGGACGTGACGCCGGTCAGCGCGTCACCGACGTTGAGCTTCGGGAACGGCCGCTGGTCGAACGAGATCAGCGACTGCACCTTGAGGACACCGCTGTTGAGCTTGTCGTAGCCCAGGTAGACGCTGCCGCCGCGGACGGAGCGGTGCTGGTCCGGCTTGGTCGTCACGTACAGCTCGTTGAACGAGTTCGACGGGCCGACGACGCGGGCGTCGCTGACGCTCACGATCTCGCTCTCGTGCGCCTCCCAGAAGTCCAGCGCGTACTTCGCCGGCTCCAGGGGCAGCGCCTCGATGTTCCCGCCGGGCGACGGCGCGTAGGTCTCCGGCACCGTCGTGGGGCTCAGCACGGTCGGCGCGGGCAGCGCGTTGTCGTGCGAGTCGACCGTCCACTGTGCCGTGCCCAGCTCGGTGAGCGACTGGTAGACCGACGTCGACGGGGTGTCCGGGTAGAACTCGCGGACGGTGCCGGTCGCGGTCACGGCGTCGCCGACCGCGACGGCCGGGCTGGTCGAGCCGGTGAACACGAACAGGCCCTCGCTGGTGCGCGGGTCGTTGTCCGGGGCCGGGTCGGTGAGCCAGAAGCCGCGGGACGAACCGAAGGTCCGCGTCGCGGTGACGACGCCGGTCACGCCGCTGACCTTCTGGTCCTTCAGCGGGGAAAGCCGCGTGGTGCCCTGGATGTCGTGGATCTTCGCCGGGGTCCCCGGCTCGCCGGGCCCGGTGCCGCCGCCGGTCGTCTCGCCCGCGGCGTTGGTCGGCGTCGGGTCGCCGACGGTGAAGTCCGCGGCGTTGTCGTCGGTGTCGGCCAGGGTCGTGCCGCGCGCGACGGACGTCGCGTTGGCCGGCGCCGCCGTCGGGTTGCCCTCGCGCACGGTGGCGGCGCCGAACCCGACGAGGTCCTTGACCCGGGTGTCGGCCGCGCAGTCCGCGGCGGTCTTGCAGGTCAGCGCGGTGGTCCCGGAGACGAGGGCGATCGTGCCCGCGGTCGCCGACATCGCGATCGTGCCGGTCGCGTCCGGTGCGGGCAGGGCGACGGTGCCCCCGGCACCCTTGCCCTCGGCCACCAGGTAGCGCCCGCTCGGCGCGACGCTCCCGGCCAGCTGCGTCACCTGCCAGGTGCTCGACGCGCTCGCCGAACCGGGCAGGTACTGGACGCTGAAGCCGGCCAGGCTCGCGGCCGCAGTACCGTGGTTAGCGAGTTCGACGAAGTCGTTGGTCAGCGTGGCGCCGGAGTTGCCGCCACCGCCGTAGACCTCGGCGATGACCGCGTCGGCGCTGGGCGTCGCGAGCGCGGCTGGTGCGGCCACCCCGCCGAGCACCAGGCCCGACGCGACGGCCACCGTCAGCGCGGCCTTGGATCTGTGGGTCTTGGTCACCCTGAGTCCCCTTTGTGCTTGAACAGTCGTGGCATAGTCCCCCGAACAGATGAGGAGCAGGAAGACAAAGATGCAACGATTCGTAACAACTACTTTCGTCGTCACTCGATCGGCAGAGCAGGCTTCGTGATCACGTTGGTACTTGGCGGAGACGTCAACGTTCAGGGCCGCGCGACACCGTCGAAGGCCTTCGAACACCTGCATCCCCTGCTCCAGGGCGCCGACATCCGGTTCGTGAACCTCGAAGGACCGCTGTCGGGCACCGCCGGGAACTCCGGCGGCGCGGACATCCCGCACAAACCGAACTGGCGCCACTCCGCGCAGCAGATGGTCGAGGCGTTGACGGCCGCCGACGTCGACGTCGTCTCGTGCGCGAACGACGTCACCTACCCGCCGGCCGCCGCGATGACGAGCCTCGCCGTGCTCGACGAAGCCGGGATCGCGCACTGCGGCGCCGGCACGGGCCTCGCCGCCGCGCACGCGCCCGCCGTGCTCGAACGCGCCGGGCAGAAGGTCGCCTTCCTCGCGTACACGTCGCTCTGCTGGCCGTTCGGCCAAGCGGCGCAGGTGACGGCTCCGGGCGTCGCGCAAGCGCTTGCGACCACGTCCTACCAGCCGGACCCGCGCGTCGCCGACGTCCCGGGACTGCCGCCGCTGGTGCGCACGGCACCGGTGCCCGAACACCTGGAGCGGCTCGCCGCCGACGTGCGCCGGGCGAAGACGGCCAACGACCACGTCGTCGTCTCGATGCACTGGGGCCTGCCCGGCGCAGACCTCGCGGAGTACCAGGTGACCTACGGCCGGGCGGCGATCGACGCCGGCGCCGACCTGGTCGCCGGGCACGGCCCGCACACGATCCAGGCCGTCGAGGTGTACCGCGGCCGCGCGATCCTCTACAGCCTCGGCAACCTCGTGTTCGACTGGCCCGCGATGCGCGGCCGGCACCTCGACGGGCTGCTGGCCGGCTGCATCTTCGGCGACGAACCCCGGCTCGAGCTCATCCCGGTGCGGCGCAACGCCGACAACGAGTGCGAACCGCTCGCGGGCGAGGAAGCGGACCGGGTGCTGCGCTACGTCACGGACGTCTCCGCGCAGCGCGCCACCGCCGTGACCGTGCGGGACGGGATCGCGTCGGTGGCGGGCTTAGGCGTTGGGGCGTAACGGATCGCGCGCGAGGAGTTACAGCTCGCGTTACGCCTGTCACCCATCCGGCGCATCTGCCTTAAATGCAGGTCAAGGACCGGAGTCACCGCTGTGAAGCAGAGGTACGGTCTGCGAGAGCCGCCGGAAAAGTGGCGTAGACCACTTCTGGAGGCACAACAGTCAGCACGACACGGGGGGAGGGAGAATGATCATGTGGGGGCTGATCGTTCTCAGCTGCGTGTTCGTGCTGGTACTGGGGACAGCCGCGGTCGTGGACCTTCGGGCCCACGATCGCGGCAGTACCCGGGTCAACGGACGGCGGACCTCGCCCGATAACGGCCGATGAGCGTCCGCGCGCCGGCCAGCGCGACCCGTCCGGCGCCCTTCGCGCTCGCCGCGAGCACCGTCGTCCAGTCGAAGTAGTCGCGCCACAGCACGATCCGGCCGCCTTCGACCTCGAACGTGCCGCACACCCAGAACTCCGCTTCCCACGCGCCACGGCGCAGGACGTCGGTGCGTTCGGTGAGGACGATGTTGCCGTCCGCGGCGATGTGGTGCGTGCGCGCCTCGAACCCGGAACCGAACCGGGCCATCAGCCGCAGCTGCTTCTCGACCGCGGCGACGCCGCGAGCGGGCGGCAACGGCACGTTCTGGTACACGATGTCGCTCGCCGCGAACGTCAGCGCGCGGTCGATGTCGAGGTCCTCGAGAGCCTTGAGGAAACCGGTCACCACTGCCTGGGGGTCTTCGGTCATGCCCTCAGGCTAAGGCTCAGAACGGCCGGTCGCCCGCGATGGCGACGCGCTCCGCGATCCGGACGTGCGGGTGGTAGTCGTTCACGGCGTAGTGCTGCGTCGCGCGGTTGTCCCAAAAGGCCACCGAGTCCGGCCGCCAGCTGAAGCGCACCTGGAACTCGGGCGTGTGGGCCTGCAGGAACAGGTACCGCAGCAGCCGGTCGCTCTCGGCTCGGTCCAGACCGACGATGTGCGTCGTGAACGCCTGGTTGACGAACAGGGTGCGCCGCCCGGTCTCCGGGTGCGTGCGGACCACCGGGTGCTCGACCGGCGGGAACCGCTCCTGCCACTGCGCGAGCAACGCCGGATCGGCGAACCGGTCGAAGCCGGGGAGGTAGTCGTGCACCGCGGTCAGCCCGTCGATGCGGCCGCGGACGTCTTCGGGCAGGTTGTCGTAGGCGGCGGCCATGTCGGCCCACATCGTGTCGCCACCGACCGGCGGCACCTCGATCAGCCGCAGCACCGAACCGAGCGCCGGGTTGGGCCGCCAGGTGACGTCGGTGTGCCAGATGTTCTCGAAGCCGGGCATGGACGCGGTGCGCTCGAAGCGCGTGACCTCGTCGTTCTCGCCCCGCGGGATGAACGGGTTGGTCTCCAGCTCGCCCCAGTTCGCGGCGAACGCGCGCTGCTGCGCCGGCGTGATCCGCTGGTCGCGGAAGAAGACGACCTTCCACTCGAGCAGGGCGCGGTTGAGCTCGGCCCGCAGTTCGGGCGTGACCGGCTCGGCGAGGTCGACGCCGTCGATCTCGGCGCCGATCACCCGGCCGAGCGGGCGGATCCGGAACAGCTCGTACGGTTCGCTCGGATTGTCGCGAAGGGCGCGCGGGCCCTCGACGATGCCGTCCGTGGGCGTCACGGCCTCACGCAGCTGAATCCGGGCAGGCAGATCTACGGACATGACTGTGCTCCAAGGGTTTTCGGGAGAATTCGGACGCCGGGCTCGCGTCAGGCAGGGGGCGAGCCCAGGCGGCCGCGGCGCAGGAGCAGCTCCACGGTGCCTTCCCCGATCGACCGCTCGGAGGCGCGGTCGTGCCACCGGATTGGCGTGCTTTCCGAGGTGGCGGGCATGCGCCCATGGTCAACCTAGTCCCGCCCTGCGGTCAAGACGTCCACTTGGTGGAACACCCCCAACGCCGCAGGTCACCGCGATGCGGGTCACGCGGGCCGATGAGGCAAGATCTTCCCCGATCGAGTGAGCGCCCTTGACGACGGAGGTCTCCCCATGCCGAAAGGCAGAGGCTCGCGGATCGACAGTGGTGCCCCGGAGCTTCGCGCCGGAGGCTCCGCCGCCGGGAACCCCCTCCCGAAGCTTCGCCCCGGAGGCTCCGCCACCCGGAAGAGGCCTGACCGGCTACGCCGGGCGGCCGACCAGCTGGACCAGGCCGCGGCCGCCGACGACAAGGCCGCCGGCCGGTTCGCCGAGGCCCGCGTCGACTCGACGCCGTTCGGCATCTCGGCCCAGGCCCGCGAGCTCGCGGCGCGCTGGTCGGCCGCGCTCGCCGCGCGCGAAGCGGACGCGCGCGTCCTCGGCGACGCGACGTCGGACCTGGCCGGCCGGCTCCGCATGGCGGCCGGGACCACGAGCGGTTCGGGCTTCCGGAGGCGGATCGCGGTGGCACCGTGACGCTCGAGCTGTTCGAACACCCGGCACTGACCGCGGCCGCGACCCGGCTGGCCACGCTCCGAGCGGCGGCCGGCCGGATCGGCGCGGCCGACCCGGTCGCGGCCCTGCGCCACGTCGACTGTTCCCCCGCGGCGATCCGCGCGTCCGCCACGGAGGTGGACGCGGGTTCGTCGGTGGTGACGTCGGCGTCCGCGGAGTTCCGCACCGGCGTCGACCTGGCGGACACCGGCGGCAGCGCGGAAACGTTCGCGACCTGGGCGGACACAGTGGACGGTCAGTACGCGAAGGCAGCCCGCGCGGCGGCCACGACGGCAGCGCTGGGCCTCCGGATCGCCTCGGAACTGGACGCCTTGGCCCGATCGACGTCGGCCGAGGTCACCGCAATAGCCGACGCGGCCGAGGCGGCGGCGACAGCGGTCCTGTCGGACGACCGGTCGGCCGAGGTGGTGAGCACGGTCAGCCGCGCGTGCGCGTCGGTGGTCCGGACGGTGCAGGAGAAGGCGTCGTCGCTGACTTCCCTTGCCGCGGAACTGGAACCGCTGACGACCCCGGCGGTCGACCTCAGCTGAAGTGCTCCCGAGCCCAGTCTTCGAAGGGCCGCGCCGGATGCCCGGTGACCCGAGCGACGTCCAGCGAGACGGGCTCCGGTTCCGCCACGAGCGACGCCCAATACCCCAGGGCGGTGGTCGCGAATTCCACACCCATCTGTTGACTCAGTTGAGTTTTCGCTTCCGCAACCGGCTGTTCTTCCCACACGGCCGGCTTTCCCATCGCATCCCCGATGAGTTTCACCTGCTCGGCTTGGGTGAGCGCTTCGGGCCCGGTGACGAGGTAGGTCTGCTTGGCGTGGTCACCGGTTATGGCCTTGACCGCCATATCGGCAACATCGCGCTCGTGAACGAGCGACCTCCTGGCTTGCCCGTAGGGCCCCCGGACGACGCCGGTCGCGGCTTGACCTGCCCAGCCGAGGGCGTTGGTGGCGAGGCCGGTGACCCTCAGGAAGGTCCAGTCGTCAGTGATCCGTTGGACGGCTTTCTCGACGTCTCCCCAGACACCGCCGTGCTCCGCACTCATCGCGGAGAGATAGACGATCTTCTTGCCTTCCAACGGTTTCAGGGCCTTCTCGATGCCTTCGGAGTCAAAGGAAGGCCAGAGCAGATAGACAGCGTCAACACCTTCGGCGGCTTCGGTGAGATCGGCGATGTCCCCCTGAACGACCTCGACGTCCGCCGGGGCCTTCGACGCGTCCCGCACCAAGACGCGCACGTTGACCCCGGCGTCCAGCAGGCCACTGACGACATGACGTCCGGTGTGGCCCGTGGCCCCGGTGACGAGAACGGTCATGGTGTGCTCCCTCGTGATCGGCTACCCCACCACGGTCACACTTCAAGAGCCCTTCAAGTCAAGAACCGGTGCGAAATCTTTCGACAGCGGCCGAAATGACGTCAGCCGGCGCGAAGCGGGCGGACAAGTCCATCGCCTCGACCGTGGCGACGATCCGCGTCAACCGCTCGGCTTCCTCGGCGTTCCGCGTCCAATGGTCCGAGGGAAGATCAAGGACGGCGACCAGCAGATCGCCGGGGTAGAAGTCGCCCTCGGCGAGCGGATCGCGTTCCAGCGCGGCCAAGGCGAACGGAACCAGCACGTCGATACCCGCCCGCTGTCCAAGAAGGACACGAAGCTCCTCAGCGTTCAGCTGGCCGACCGGCTTTCGGCGAAGCTCGTGCACGGTCTTCACCAGCCGCGAAGCATCGGACGGCGCGTCGCCCCAGGTGTGCCCTTCGAGCTGCTCCAACGTCAGGGTCTCGTTGTTCGCCATCAAGTGATTCCTCTTCGTAGTCCCGACTCCGGCAGGAGGATCACCCTCGCGGCACCCATTGTTCGCTGTGATCCAACAGTTTACTCGCCTCGGACAACTCACCTTCGAGAGCCGGACGGTCCGCCGGCGACAACCGAGAGTCGGAGAGCATCCGTTTGAGTTTGTTGACCTGGTTGACCAAGCCGTTTTGCGCTTCGCGAACTTCTTTGACGTGGTCCCACGGCGTCCCGTCACCCTTGCGGGCTACCACCTCGCCATCGAGCTCCCGCCGGGCCGCGTCGAGGTCCCGCTCCGTCAGGTGTTCCTTCAATCGGTCGGTCTTGGTCGGCTGCTGCGGATTCGCCCGGGGCTTCACGACCTCGACGTGGTCTTCCCCCGCGGCGTCCCGGGCCAAATCACCGGCGGCGGACGCCATCATCGTGCCGCCCACGGCGATCCCCGCGGCGGAGACGACGTTGGCGGGCACGCCGACGATCGCTCCGACACCGGTGGCGTCGAGCACCAACCCACCGACTTCACCCGCCGAGCTGATCGAGGTCAGGGCCGCGCCGGCCACCATGGTCGCGGTGTCGACCGGGTGGTTGAGCATGGCGTTGCCGAAGGAGGCCAAGCCGTTGAGGAGGTGACCGCCGAAGTCGGCGGCGAAGTTCCCGACGTCGTCCAGCCAGCCGGACTGCTGTGGCGCGGCGTCCGCCTCGCTGCCGAGCAGGCCCGCGATGGAGTCGCCCGCCTCGGTCAGTTGCGCCCGCGCCCCGTTGAGAAGGTCACGGGCAGCCTGGCGTGCCGGCTCACCGGCATCGGTGAAGGGCGGCGGCTCCTGACCATGGGCGGCCGCGTCGGCGGCCGCGGCATCGTGCGCTGTTTTGGCTTGCGCGGTCGCGGCTTGCCCCTTGTCCCACAAGGCAACGGCCTGGACGGCTTGGCCTTGAGCCCAACGCAAGGTGGTGGCGTAGTCCTCCAGCAGCGAAGCACCGCGGTGAAGTGCGTCCGCGGCGTCGTACCACTTGTTGGGTTCGTAGCTGAACTTGTCGTGAAAGGCGTGAGCCGCCGGCCCTTCCCAGGACCCGGTGTCGATCGCACGCAGACCCTCCGCGGCCTGCTCGGTCTCGTCACCGCGACCACGCAGTACGCGGATATTTTCTTCGATGGCTTCAGGATTTCCCGGAACGAGCGCTTTCGGGTCCGCGGACTCGCCGAGTTCAGCCACCGTCCACCGCCTGCTCCGCCGGATCGGCTTTGAGCGAACCGGCAGCAGCGGCGTCAACCGCCCAGTACGCGCCGGCCGCACGCCCCATGACGTCGGTCAACGTGTCGAGGCCGTCACTCCAGTGGACGCGGAAGTTCATTAAGGCGTCGTGCAGACCGCCATAGCCATACAGGGCGGTATCTCCACGCAAGCCTCGAAGGTCGAAGCACTCGCTCCCGACAAGCGCGCTCCGCCACGGTAGCTGCGCGCAGCGTCAACAAGGGTAAGGAAAACATTTCTCCCGCGAAAGCCGAAACCCCCGGCCGGCTGAGCCGACCGGGGGTCCGGGTGCGCGGTGGCGGTGGGATTTGAACCCACGGACGGGGATTAGCCGTCACACGATTTCGAGTCGTGCTCCTTCGGCCGCTCGGACACGCCACCGCCGAGAAGTATACCGGAGGGCCTTCCTCGGCCTCACATGGGGTCAGCGGGGCGGCCGGGGCGACGTCGGGTCTGGACGTCGCGGATCACGCCTCATGCCTTGTCTCGCAGGTCATGAGCCACTTCGCGGACCTGGGCCGTCCTTCGCTGGGATCGGCCCGAAGCCTTGAGACGATCGTTGCCGGTCACGTCTCCGAGCTTCTCGCGAGCGCCGCCGACTGCCTGCTGGACCTTGTCCTTCATCGTCACGACGTTCCTCCTTCGACGGGGACCTCACCTAAGGGGTACCCACAGGAGAACTCAGCGACGCGTCGCGAAGTACGTCTCCAGCAGCGACGCGCACTCCGTGACGAGCACCCCGCCGTGGACTTCCGGGCGGTGGTTCAGCCGACGGTCGCGGACGACGTCCCACAGGGACCCCACCGCGCCCGTCTTGGGCTCCCACGCGCCGAACACCAGCCGCGAGATCCGCGCCAGCACCAGCGCGCCCGCGCACATCGTGCACGGCTCCAGCGTCACCGCCAGCGTGCAGCCCTCGAGGCGCCAGCCGTCGCCCACCACCTTGGCGGCCGCGCGCAGCGCCAGGACCTCCGCGTGCGCCGTCGGGTCGCCCAGCTCCGTGCGCGCGTTGCGCGCCGCGGCCAACGGGAGCCCTTCGGGGCTGAACACGACCGCGCCGATCGGGACGTCCGCACCGGGGGCGCGCGCGGCCTCCAGCGCCGCCTCCACGGCCTCGGTGTCGGACGGGCGTCTCAGAGCTCGTCCAGGAGCTTGGCGAACTCGCTGCCGAACCCGACGCGCTGCGCGATCATCTGCAGCTGTTCGTCCGGGTACAGGTCGACCTCGCCGACGATGACCTCCAGCTCCGGCGCCGGCAGCCCGAGGTCCGCGAGGATCTCGAGGTCGCCTTCGGGCCAGACGGAGTCGTCCTCCTCGTCCGGCGGTTCGACGCGCAGGACGTCGAGGACGTCCGCCGCGATGTCGTAGTCGAGTGCCGCCGCCGCGTCCGAAAGCAGCAATGCCGGTCCCCGCGGGCTCGGCCGGACGAGGACGAAGAACTCGTCGTCGACCGCCAGTAGCCCGAAGGCCGCGCCGGTGGAACGTAGTTTGCCCAGTTCAGTGATCGCCGCGTCCAGCTCTGTCAACGCCCCCGGGTCGAGCGCACTGCACCGCCACCGACCGTCCTCCCGGACCACGGCTACCGCGAAGCCCGTGACCGGCTCATCCACCGCCATGCGCACACCGTATTCCGCCGCTCGACCGAGCGCACGCACGGTGCGCCCGAAGCGCCGCATGGGGCACTATCGGGAGCATGACCGGCCCCACTGACCTGCCCACCTTGCCCGGCACGCCGTTCGCCGGCCTCCTCGACGACGCGCGGGCGCTGCAGGAGCGCACCGTCGCCTTGCGACGCGCCGTGCACCGGCACCCGGAACAGGGCCTCCACCTCCCGATCACCCAGGCGGCCATCCGCGAAGCCCTCGCCGACCTGCCGTTGGAGATCACCGAGGGCAAGGCCGCGACGTCGCTGACGGCCGTCCTGCGCGGCTCCCGGCCCGGCCCGGCGGTGCTGCTGCGCGGCGACATGGACGCGCTGCCGCTGACCGAGGCGACCGGGCTGGACTTCGCGTCCGAGGACGAGGAGTCGATGCACGCGTGCGGGCACGACACCCACGTGGCGATGCTCGCCTCCGCCGCCCGGCTGCTCGCCGAGCGGAAGGACCAGCTGGCCGGGTCGGTCGTGTTCATGTTCCAGCCGGGCGAAGAGGGCCACCACGGCGCCCGGTTCATGATCCACGAAGGCGTGCTCGACGCCGCCGGGACGCGGGTCGAGCGCGCGTTCGGCGTCCACATCCTCGCCAACCTGCGCAGCGGGCTGCTGGCGGTCCGGCCGGGAACGCAGATGGCGTCGGCGGACTCGTTCTTCGTGCGCGTCACCGGCAAGGGCGGGCACGGTTCGGCGCCGCAGCACACGATCGACCCGGTGCCCGCGGCCGCGGCGATGGTCGGCGCGCTGCACACGATGATCACGCGCCGGGTCAGCGTGTTCGACCCGGCCGTGCTCTCGGTCACGCGGATCCAGGCCGGCACGACGTCGAACATCATCCCGGAGACCGCCGAGCTGGAGGGCACGATCCGTGCCCTGTCCGAGCACACGCGCGCGCTGGTCCGCGCCGAGGTGCCGAAGGTGTGCGAGCAGGTCGGCGCGGCGTACGGCTGCCGCGTCGTCGCCGACGTCGGGCCGGGCTACCCGGTGACCGTCAACGACGACCGCGTCGCCGCCGAGGTCCTGACGATCGGCGAAGCCGTGCTCGGCCCGGAGAACGTCGAGCTGATGGCCGACCCGATCATGGGCGCCGAGGACTTTTCCTATGTCCTGCAACGCGTTCAGGGCGCGTTCGCGTTCCTCGGCGCGTGCCCGCCCGGCGTCGACCCCGCCGAAGCCGCGGCGAACCACTCGAACCGCGTGCTCTTCGACGAAGACGCGATGCCGAACGGGGTCGCGATGCTGGCCGCCTTCGCCCTGGACGCCCTCCGCTAGGGCCCGGTGCGCGACGGGCGGCCGTCCTCCAGGTGCCCGGCGAAGCGCCGGCGCCACCCCGGCGCTTCGAACGTGACGTCGTACCAGCCGTTCGCCGTCACCACCGGGAAGTCGTGCTCGCCGCTCGGCGGGATCGTGACGCCGTTGAGCGCGACCGGCGCCGGACCGGCGTTGGTCACCGTCACGCGCAACGCCGGTGTCGCCTCGAACGTGACGGCGGCGTCGAGGCCGGGCCCGCTGCCCGACGCTTCCACCAGGAAGCCGTTCGGGCCGTGGATCGCGACGTCGTAGGACGCGCCGTACGCGACGTCGCCGGTCGCGACGCCGCTCGGCGCGACGTCGAAGCGTTGCACCGCCGCGCCCGCGTGGTAGGCGTGCGCGGAGAGCTGCAGCGCCTCGGTGCCGTGGTTCGCCAGGTGCAGCTTGAGCCCGCCCGGCTCCACAGTGGCCCACGCGACCGGCTGGTACGGCAGCGGACGCGCCTTCGCGGTGCCGGACTCCTGCGTCAACGCGCCGGGCCGCACCCCCGGCTTCGGCAGCCGTGCCTGCGTCCGGTCCACTTCGGCGCGCAACGCGGCGACGTCCGGCAGCAGCGGGATCGTCGTGTCGTGCGTCCGGAAGTCGAAACAGCTGGTCAGGTCGCCACAGATCGCCCGGCGCCACGCCGAGATGTTCGGCTCCTTCACCCCCGTCCACGTCTCGAGGAACCGCAGCACCGACGTGTGGTCGAAGACCTGCGAGTTCACCCAGCCGCCGCGGCTCCACGGCGAGATCACGGTCATCGGCACCCGCGGCCCCAGCCCGATCGGCGCCGGCGGCCCGGACGGCGCACCCCTCGCGGGCCGGTTCGCCGGCAGGAACTCGCCGGGCGTCCCGGGTGGCGGGGTCGGCGGGAGGACGTGGTCGAAGAACCCGTCGTTTTCGTCGTAGTTGATGAACACAACGGTGGATTCCCACAGTTCCGGCTTGTCCCACAACGCTTTCAGCATTCGCTGGACGTACGCGGCGCCATCGACCGGCCGGGCCGCGGGGTGCTCGCAGTAGCCGTAGGGCGCCACGACCCACGACACCGCGGGCAGGGTGCCGGCGTCGCAGTCCGCGAGGAACTCGGCCAGCACGTGGTCGAGGTCCTGACCACGGCCGGAGTCCGGCTTGAGCTTCGTGCGCAGGTTCGCGCGCTCGGCCAGCCGTTGCTTCACGGGGTCCATCGAGTACAACGCGTCGTGGTAGTTCTGGAACAGCCACAACGGGTTGTCGCCGTAGTCCCCGACGAAGTGCTCCGGGACGCCACGCTCCTCGTCGTTCGCGTAGATCCGCCACGAGACCCCGGCGGCTTCCAGGCGCTCCGGGTACGTCGTCCAGCGGAACGACGGCTCGTAGTCCGGGAAGTTGTGGGTGACCGGACCGCCCGCGACCCCGTCCGGGTCGATCGTGCCGGTCCAGTGGAACAGCCGGTTCGGCTGTGTCGGCCCTTGGATCGAGCAGAAGTAGTGGTCGCACAGGGTGAACGCGCCGGCCAGCGCCCGCTGGAACGGGATGTCCTCACGCGCGAAGTGGCCCATCGTCATCGGGCTCTTCGCGGCGATCCAGCCGTCGTACGCGCCGCCGTTCCACGCGCGGTGCGTGCTGTTCCAGTCGTGCGGCAGCTCGCCGAGGTCCTGACCGTCCACCACGGACGTGTCGATCCGGAACGGCAGCACCGAGTCACCGCCACCGCCACCACCGCTGCCGCGTTGCCGGAAGACGTCACGCAGGGCCGCGCGGTCACCGAACCCGCGCACCCCGGCCATCGTCCCGTAGTAGTGGTCGAAAGACCGGTTCTCCTGCATCAGCACCACGACGTGACGGACGTCGTCGATCGTGCCCGTGCGCGACGCCGGCACCGCGCACGCCGCGGGCAGCGCACCGGCCACCGTCACCGCGGCCGCACCACCGAGCACCGTCCGCCGCCGGATCCGGCCCATGCCCACCTCCTCGGCGCGAGCTTTCCGCACGTCAGCACGCCGGGCAAGGAGTACCGTCGCCGCCGGGAGAAAGGTGGAGCCATGCTCGACTCAGCGGATCTGGTCGCCTTCGCACCGTCGACCGACCTCGAACGCTCACGTGCCTTCTACACGGATGTCGCCGGGCTCGAGTTCATCGAGCAGTCTCCCTTCGCCTGTGTGTTCCGCAGCGGTGGCACCATGCTGCGCGTCACCGCTGTGCAGGAGTTCACGCCGCACCCGTTCACCGTGCTCGGCTGGGCGGTGGCCGACATCCACGCGGCCGTCGCCGAGCTGCGCGCCCGGGGCGTCGAGTTCCTGACCTTCGACACGCTGCCACAGGACACCGACAAAATCTGGACCACGCCCGGCGGCCGGATCGCCTGGTTCCGCGATCCCGACGGCAACGTGCTCTCCCTGACCGAGTTCGCTGGCAATTAAACAACAGTGTTGATTTAATAGGTCCATGACCGATGCCGAACGCCTCGCCCAGCTCGCTGACCAGGAGGAACGCCTCCAGTTCACGAAGTTCGACAACGAGACCGCGCTCGCCCTCGGCGCCCAGCTGCTGGCCGCCGCGCGGGACCGCGGGCTGGCCGTGACAATCTCCGTCCGCCGCAACGGCCAGCGCCTCTTCCACGCGGCGCTGCCCGGGACGTCGGCCGACAACGACGCCTGGATCGAGCGCAAGAGCCGTGTCGTCGACCGCTACGGCCACAGCTCCTTCCTGGTCGGCACGCAGTTCCGCGCGAAGGGCAGCACGTTCGAGGAGGACTCCCGCCTCGACCCGGACGTCTACGCGGCCCACGGCGGCGTGTTCCCGGTGCTGGTCCGGGGCGTCGGACCGGTCGGCACGGTCGGCGTGTCCGGCCTCCCGCAGGCCGACGACCACGCGTTCGTCGTCGAGCAGCTGGAGCTGTTCCTGGCGTCCTGAAATTCTTCGAGCGGGTTTGTCGATCCAGGGTCCGCCTCGGACGACGCGTCTTCCGAGAACCCCGATTCGAGGAGGCACCATGGCCGAACTGATCGTCACGACGTTCCTGTCCCTGGACGGCGTCTACCAGGGCCCCGGCGGCGTCGAGGAGGACCCGTCGGGCGGCTTCGACCAGGGCGGCTGGGTGACGCCGTTCTACGAGGACGACATGGCCGCCTACGCCGCCGAGTGGCTCGGCCAGGCCGGCTCGCTCCTGATCGGCCGCCGGACGTACGACATCTTCGTGCAGTACTGGCCGAAGGCGACCGACCAGGACGACCCGGTCGCGGTCGCGATGAACAACCTCCCGAAGTACGTCGTGTCCCGCACCCTGTCGGGTTCGGACTGGTCCGGCGTGTCCGTCGTCGACGGCGACGTCGTCGAGTTCGTCCGCGAGCTGAAGGCGCGGCCTGGCGGTGAGATCCAGGTCCACGGCAGCGGCGACCTGCTGCAGACGCTCATCGCGCACGACCTCGTCGACGAGTACCGGCTGTGGCTCTACCCGGTCGTCCTGGGCCAGGGCCGCAAGCTGTTCCCGGAGGGCGTGGCGCCGAAGTCGTTCGAGCACGTCGAGACGCGCCGGACCTCGTCGGGCGCGAACGTGCTGGTCCTGCGCCCGGCCGGGAAGCCCCGCCACGACACGTTCCGGCTGGTGACGGAGTAATTCCGTCGCGGCGCCGGACGCCGCTGGCTACCGTGGACCCATGATGCGCGCCATGACGACGACGCCGGAGAGTGTCCCGGCGCGCTGAACGACGTTTCCAGCCCGGGGCGGTTGCCCCGGGCTTCGTCTTGTGGTCATCCGCCTCGCCGTCCACGAGGAGTCCACAATGCACGATCACCGCAAGCTCGGCCGCGAGCTGGAGCTGTTCGGCTCCGACCCGCTGATCGGCGCCGGCCTGCCGTACTGGCTGCCCGACGGCGCGATCGTCCGCCACAGCCTGGAGGAGTACGTCCGCGACGTCGAACGCCGCGCGGGGTACCGGCACGTCCATTCGCCCGTGCTCGGCAAACGCGAGCTGTACGAGATCTCCGGGCACTGGTCGCACTACCGCGACGACATGTTCCCGCCGATGGACCTCGGCGGCGAGCAGGTCGTGCTGCGGCCGAGCCTCTGCCCGCACCACGCGCTGATCTACCGCTCGCGCGGCCGCAGCTACCGCGAGCTGCCGCTGCGCCTGGCCGAGCTCGGCGGGATGTATCGCGCCGAGCTGTCAGGGGTGCTCGGCGGCCTGAGCCGGGTGCGCGCGATCCAGCTCAACGACGCGCACGTCTTCTGCACCCTCGACCAGGTCGAGGACGAAGCCGCGGCCGCGTTGGCCCTGATCAGGCGGGCCTACGACGCTCTCGGCATCCGCCCGGCGCGCTACCGGCTCTCACTCGCCGGGGACACCGGGAAGTACGTCGGCGACGGGGAAATGTGGGCGCGGGCGGCGCGAATCCTCCGTTCGGTCCTCGACCGCAGCGGGCTCGAGTACGACGCCGTCGAGGGCGAAGCGGCCTTCTACGGACCGAAGATCGACGTCCAGGTCGCCGACAGCGCCGGCCGCGAAGCGACCTTGTCCACCGTCCAGGTCGACTTCCACCAGCCGGCGCAGTTCGACCTGGAGTACGTCGGCGCGGACGGCGCGAAACACCGCCCGGTGATGGTCCACCGCAGCATCATCGGCAGCATCGAGCGGGCGATGGCGCAGCTGATCGAGGTCCACGGCGGCGCGTTCCCGGCCTGGCTGGCACCGGTCCAGCTGCGGTTGCTGCCGTTGTCCGACGCGGAATTGCCTTACGCGCACCGGATCCAGAGCGACGACCTGCGCATCGAGGTCGTCGACGCGTCCCGCGGCAGCCTGGGCGCGCGCATCCGCGACGGACGGCTGGTGCCGTACCAGGCCGTGATCGGGCCTCGGGAGGTTTCGTCCGGCTCGCTTTCCTTCCGGCTGCGCGACGGAAGCCAGGTGGCGGCACGACCGGCGGCGGAAGCGCTGGCCGCGCTGGCCGATGAGATCAGGAAACCGCTGCGGCGAGCCAATCCAGCGCCGGCGTCAGGCTTTCCGGAGCCGACCAGCCGTTGATGACGGCGAGCAGCTCCACGTAGCGCTCGCGACGTGGGTCGTTGACGACGGCGAGCCATTCCCGCAGCCGGCCGGGTTCGCGCCCGAGGCCGCCGACGATCGCGGCGGCCTCGGGCGAATCCGGCCGCACTCCGGCGGCCAGAGCCGGTGTGACGGCGACGCGAACTTCGGCGGCCAGGTCACGGCGCAGACCGCCTTCGTGCTGGTCGACGAGCCGGCGCAGGACCGCGCGGAAATCCGGGTCCTGGGCCAGCTCGGCCAGCTCGATCCACGCCTCGACCTGCGCGGACGCCGGGTCGTCGGGCAGTTCGGGCGTCAGCGTGCGCGCGATGCCCGCCAGTTCGGGACGGTCACTGAGCGCGTCACGGAGGAAGTCGTCGATCAGCCGGCGACGCTCGGTGTCCGACAAGTGGGCCAACTGATTCATGAGACTTGTCTCCTCGGGTGACGAACCACGCTCCGCGACGGCGGTCAGGACAGCGCGACGCAACCGCAGCACCCGGATCTGGACGTCCAGGGCTCCGACGTGCCGCGCCGCGACGTCGGCGACGGTGACTTCGCCGTCGACGATCCGCCGGATCGTGGCGACGTCGACACCCAGTTCGCGCAGGGTGCGGATCAGGTCGAGCCGCGCGAGCGCGGTCGGGTCGTAGAGGCGGTGACCTGCGGAATTGCGCTCGGCCGGCACGAGACCGCGGTCGGAGTAGAAGCGGACGGCCTTGACCGTGAGGCCGGTCAGCCGGGCCAGTTCGCCGATCGAGTACCGCATGCCGGTCAGCGTGACACCTCCCCCGAGGGGAGGCGCAAGGGTCGTTTCACCTCATCGTGTCGATCACATGTTCGATGAATGACGGTAAAGTCGATCACGTGGAAGCAACAGTCAGTGAGCGCGTGAACCCGAGAGCCGATGGCGAACGTCGCGGAGTTCTTCGCGGGAGACACCGGCATCAAGCAGATAATGCTCGACGTCAAAACCGTCGAGGGCCGCCAAGACAGCACCTTCGGTCGTGGTGCCTCGCTTCGCGAGGATGGCCCCGATGACCGGCCCTTGGTCGTCGGTGCCCATCGCGGCGAACAGTGCCTCGAGGGCCTCGGCCGACATGTCGTAGTCCGCGGCGATCGCCTGGGGCTCGACGTCAGCCAGCGCGAGCAACAAGAGCGTGATCAGACCGGTCCGGTCCCGACCGGCACCGCAGTGGAACAGGACACCACCGGGAGCGGCGTGCGCGATCGCCTTGATGACGGCGGCGCAGCGGCCGGCTTTCCGCTGGAGGAAGAGGGGGTAGTAGAGCGGGCTGCCGTTGAGCTGTTCGCGGTTGACCTGCTGCCAGAACTCGACGTCGTCGATGTCGTCGAGCGGCACTTCGAGCCGGTCGATGCCCGGCGTGGCCGGGGTCGCGGCGGGTGCGGTGAACTGCGCCGAACCCGCCTGCGCTGTTCGCGATTCGGCCGTGGGCCGGATCTCGTCGTCGTTGCGCAGGTCGACGACGGTGCGAACGCCGGCTTCGCGAGCTTGGGCCCAGCCCGCGTCGGTGACAAAACGCAGGTCCGCCGACCTGAAGAAGGCGCCGTAGCCGGTCGTCTCGCCGGATCGGGTCGGCAGGCCGCCGAGGTCCCTGGTGTTGAAGAAGCCGTCCCAGGTCACCGCCCTGCTCATGGTTCGCACCACCTCAGGTTTCTTCGCGGATCCGGGTCACCAGCTGCGTCGGATTCACGAACCGCAACGCCACGACAAGGAGCAACAGCATGGAACCGGTGTAGATCGTCGCCATCGCGTCGACCGACTGGTTGGCGCGGATGCCCGCGGCGAACACGGAGTTGTAGAGGGCCACGACGAGGGTCGTCGAGTCCGGGCCGGCCGTCAGGAACGTCAACTCGAACATGCCGACCGTGCGCACCAGCACCAGGATCGACGCGGCCAGGATGCCCGGCAGCAGCAACGGCCCGAGGATCCGGGTGAACACCGACAGCGTCCGCGCGCCCGACATGCGCGCGGCGGCTTCGATCTTCGGGTCGATCTGCTCGATGAACGGCGTCATCGTGAGCACTACGAACGGCACCGACGGCACCAGGTTCGCCAGGATGACCCCGGTGATCGAGCCGGCCAGGTGGAACTTGTAGAGCACCGTCGCCAGCGGGATGCCGTAGGTGATCGGCGGGATCAGGATCGGCAGCACGAACAGCAGCATCACCAGGCGCTTGCCGGGGAACTTCCGGCGGGCCAGTGCGTACGCGGCCGGGACACCGACCGCCACCGACACGGCGATCACCACCAAGGCGACGATCGCCGTCGTGAGGAGGACGTCCGAGAGGCCGAACTCGCGCCAGGCGTCGGCGTACCAGTGGGTGGTGAAGCCGTCCGGGAGCCAGGTGCCGAACCACTGCACACCGAACGAATCGACGACGACCGAAAGGACCACACCAGCGAGGTTGACGAAGAAGAACGCGACGACGGCCCAGACGACCCAACGTCCGGGACGCGTGACCCAACCGGTCATCCCTTGCCTCCGGTCGCTCCGCGGTACAGCGTGCCGCGCCACGCCATGACCAGGCCGATCACGATCAGCATGAGCACCGCCATGATCATCGCGACGGCTGAGCCCATCGAGTAGTCGTACTCCTCGAACGCGGCGTGGTAGGCCGCGATCGAGATGACACGGGTCTCGTTCGCCGGGTCGCCGACGAGCTGGGCCGACGGGAACACCGAGAACGCCATCACGAACGAGAGGCAGAAGGTGATCGCCAGGCCGGGCGCGAGCAGGGGCAGCGTGATCCGCCGGAAGCGCTGGGTCCAGCTGGCGCCGAGCGTCGCGGCCGCCTTCTCCAAGGAGGGGTCGATGCCCGAGAGATAGGACAACGTCAGCAGGAACGAGAAGGGGAAGCCGGTGATGACCAGCGACAGGAGCACACCCGTGTAGTTGTGGATCAGCGGCAGCGGCTCGTCGGTGATCCCGAGGACCGTGAGCACCTTGTTCAGCCAGCCCGACTGGCCGCCGTACATGATCAGGCCCTGCGCGGTGAGCACCGTGCCGAGCGTGATCGGGACGACCAGGATCGTCGTCAGGAGGCGCTTGCCGCGCACGCGGCCGCGCAGCACGTAGGCGATCGGGATGCTGGCGAGGACGTTGATGAACGTCGCGGGCAGCGCGATGCCCAGCGTCGTCCAGATCGTGTCGCGCAGGTACGGATCGCCGAAGAACCCGGCGTAGTTGGCGAAGACCCCGCCCTGGCGCGGGGCGAACGACAACTGGAGGCCGTAGAGGAACGGATACAGGAACAGGCACGCGGTGACCAGCAACCCGGGCACCAGGAGCAGCAGCACGCGGTCGATGCCGCGTTCGGCCAGGCGGTGGCGCAGGGCCGGGCGGGCAGCGGTCACGACGGTCGTGGAGGTCTTGGAGGTCGTGGCGGTCACGGCGCGAACACCAGGACCCGCTCGGCCGGGACGCCGATCTTCACCGGGTCGCCGGGGGCGAGGCGCTTGTCCGTGCGGAAGTAGACCGGGACCCCGTTCGCCAAGCGGGCCGAGACCGACAGCTCGCGGCCGTGGTACTCGACGATTTCCACCGTGACGTCGAGGGCGTTCTCGGCGCCTTCGCCCACGACGAAGTCCTCGGGGCGGATGGCGACCTTGGCCGGGCCGGCCGTGAGGTCGTCGCGGTTGGTGCCGGTCAGGCGGACGCCGTCGCCCTCGACGGTGACCGGCGAACCGGTGGCCGCCGAACCGGTGACGGACGAGCTCGCGGCCGACGAGCCGAGGGCCGCTGATCCGGCGGCCGCTGAGCCGGCGGTGCCGGTGGCGCTCGTGAGTGTCAGGTCCAGGAGGTTGCGGTAGCCCATGAAGGAGGCGACGTAGCTGTTCACCGGCTGGGCGTAGACCTCCTCGGGGGTGCCGATCTGCTGGACCGTGCCCTCGCGCAGCACGACCAGGCGGTCGGCGAGCGAGAGCGCCTCCTCCTGGTCGTGGGTGACGTAGACCGTGGTGAGGCCGAGGGTCTGGTGGAGGCGGCGGATCTCCATCCGCATCTCGAGGCGGAGCTTGGCGTCCAGGTTGGACAGCGGCTCGTCCATCAGGACGACCGCCGGTTCCAGCACCACGGCCCGTGCGATCGCGACGCGTTGCTGCTGGCCGCCGGAGAGCTGGGCGGGGAACTTCGCCGCGTGCTCGGTGAGCTGGACGAGCCGAAGCGCCTCGTCGACGCGTCGGCGGAGCTCGGCGCGGGCGACCTTGCGCATCTGGAGGCCGAAGCCGACGTTCGCACGGACGGACAAGTGCGGGAACAGCGCGTAGTTCTGGAAGACCATCCCGAACCCGCGTTGCTCCGGTGGGCGGCCGTCGATGCGGGTGTCGTCGAGCCAGATGCTGCCGCCCGTCAGGGGCAGGAGGCCGGCGAGGCAGTTGAGGGCCGTCGACTTGCCGCAGCCGGACGGGCCCAGCAGGGCCACGAACTCGCCGCGCCTGATGGCGAGGTCCAGGCCCTGCAGGGCGTTCGCGGAGCCGAAGCTGCGCGAGACGCCGTCCAGCCGCAGCTGCTCGAACGTCACTTCTTGCCGACCTTCGAGCCGCCGACCAGCTGATTCCACTTGTCGTACGCCTTGACCTGCTGCTCGGCCGGCAGCGACGTCTCCTTGGGGTACTGGGCGATCCACTGCTCGTACTCCGGGCGGCCGAACTGCTTGATCGTGTCCTGGCTCTTCTGCGGCGCCATCTGGAGGGTGACGTCCTTGACGGCCGGGCCGGGGTAGAAGTAGCCGTCGTCGTAGGCGATGGCCTGCTGGTCGGGCTTGAGCATCCACGCGATCAGCTGCAGGATCGCCGACGTCTGGTCACCGGAGAGGCCCTTGGGGATGAGCGCGTACTGGGCGTCGGTGACCCAGTGCATCGGCTGCATGATCGCGGTCTTGACCGTGTTCGGCACCGTGCCGAGCTTGCGCGGGTTGATGTCCCAGCCCGTGGTGGACATGACCATGTCGACCGAGCCGGAGGCGAGGTTCTTCATCGCCTCGGTGGTGCCGGACGGGTAGTACTTCACGTACTTGCCCAGCTCCTGCAGGAACGCCCAGGTCTTGTCCCATCCTTTGTCCGGGTCCTTCGGATCCTTGTCCCCGAGGAGGTAGGGCAGGCCCATCAGGAACGTCCGGCCCGGGCCGGAGTTCGCCGGCTGGGCGTACTGGAACTTGTCCGGGTGCGCTTTCGCCCAGTCGAGCAGCTCCTGCGGTGACGCCGGTGGCGTGGCGGCCGCGGCCGGGTTGAACTCCAGCAGCGGGCCCGACGGGTAGTAGACGACCTCGACGCCGTAGCCGTTGGCCAGGTCCTGCATCTTGGCCGCGGGCTCGAGGTAGTTCTGCATCAGGTTCGGGAACCGGCCGGCGAAGTCCGGAAGGACCTTCGCGAGCGTGCCGTTCGCGATACCGGCGGAGAGACCGTCGGTGCCGCTGAGGACCAGGTGGGTCTGGGCGACGCCGCCGTCCTGCTCGGCCTTGAGCTTGCCCGCCATGCTCGGGGCGGGGGCCGTCGAATAGGTGACCTTCGACAGCACTTCGGGGTGCGCGGCCTTGAAGTTCTCGATCATCTGCTTGGTGAGCTGCAGGTTGCCCGCGATGTCGAGGATGTTGAGCACGACCGGCTTGCTCGGCTTGTCCGGCACGGCCTGCGGGGCCGCTGCCTGGCCGCCGTCGCCGCCGGGGGCGCCGCACGCCGTGAGGCCGGCGGCGAGGCTCACCGCCAGCACCACCCGTCGGAATCGGAAGCCGCTGCGACCCTGCATGGCTGCTCCTTGCCCGTGATAATGTTGTATGTCGCATCATATATCAGATCGGACAGGGCCTTGGCGAGGACTTTCGTGCCTTTCCGGCCGGACGCGACGACCGTGGTGACCGTGATCCGGAAGGGGCCCGATGACGTTCGAGCAGCAGAGACGGCGGCTTTCCGGGGTGGTGGCCATCCCGGTCACGCCGTTCGACGCCGACGGCGCCGTCGACGCCCCGACCTACGCGAAGCTCGTGGACCGGCTGGTCACCGGCGGCATCGAGGTCGTGACCCCCAACGGGAACACCGGCGAGTTCTACGCGCTCGACGCGGATGAGGCCCGGCGCTGCCTCGAGGTCACCGTCGAAGCCGTGGCCGGGCGGGCCGGTGTGCTCGCCGGGATCGGGCACGACGTCGCGTCGGCGACGCGGGCCGCCCGGCACGCGCGGGACTCCGGTGCGGACATGATCATGATCCACCAGCCGGTGCACCCGTACGTCTCCGGCGACGGCTGGGTCGATTACCACGCCGCGATCGCCGGTGCGGTGCCGGAGCTCGGCGTGGTGCTCTACGTGCGCAACCCCGCGATCGGCGGCGACCAGCTGCACGCGCTGGGTGTCGCGGCACCGAACGTCATCGGCGTGAAGTACGCGGTGCCCGACCCGGTGCGCTTCGGTTCGGTCGCGCGGGACGCCGGCTTCGAACGGTTCGTGTGGATCGCCGGGCTGGCCGAGCTCTCCGCCCCCGGCTACTTCGCCGTGGGCGCCACCGGGTTCACGTCGGGGCTGGTGAACGTCGACCCGGCGATCTCGCTCGGCATGTTCCACGCACTGTCCACAGGGGACTATCCGGCGGCGATGGCCGTCTGGGAACGCATCCGGCCGTTCGAAGAACTCCGTGCGGCCAACGGGAACGCCAACAACGTCAGCGTCGTGAAGGACGCGCTCGCCCAGCTCGGTTTGTGCCGCCCGGACGTCCGGCCGCCCAGCCGGCTGCTGACGGCGGGCGAGCGGGAACGGCTCTTCGGCCTGCTCTCGTCCTGGGGGCTCTCGTGACGCGCGAATGGCGGCCCGCCGGCGGGCCGGAAGTGCGATGACGCCGAACCACGACGCGCCGGCGAACCACCCTGCGACAGGGGTCCACCGGGCGCGATCCTCGCGGTAGCAACCCCACTGGGCGCCTCGGGCGTCGCTCTACGCGACCACGGGCGGCTGCTCGCCAGCCGAACGGCTGACATGGTTGCGGTACACGCGGGCTCGTGCCCGGCGCGGCTCCCGTCCCCGGCCGAAACTTCTCCCGGCCGGAAGGCTCCGGGTGTGCGGTACGTCACCGCCATCCCGATGTGGCCGACTGTACACCTCGGCGGCCACCTGCGGGAATTGCCAATACGGCGGTGGAGTGAGAGGCTTGCCTAAGGACGCGGTACCACCGCGACCAGGCCCCAGTGCCCTTTTCCCGGACCGGACCCGGACCCTGTCGGGGCCGGAAACCGTTGCTGGTCAAGCCTTTACGACTTACCCAGAGCGGTTGTGCCGATGAGTGCCACCCAAGTTCCGGATACCCCTGTGTCCACCGGCAGCGACTTCGCCGAACTCTCCCGGCTCGTCAAGGCCGCCGGCCTCCTCCAGCGGCGCCGGCGCTACTACGTGCTGCGGATCGGGTTGAACCTCGCCGCCTTCGGTGGCGGCTGGGTCGCGTTCGTCTACCTCGGCGACTCCTGGTGGCAGCTGTTCCTCGCCGCGTTCTTCGCGATGATGTTCGCGCAGCTGTCGTTCATCGGGCACGATGCCGGCCACAAGCAGATCTTCCGCACCCGCAAAGCGAATGACGCGACCGGGTTCGTCCACGGTGGACTCACCGGGCTGAGCTACGGCTGGTGGATGGGCACCCACACCCGCCACCACGCCAACCCGAACCACGAGGACGAAGACCCTGACGTCGACATCGCCGCGCTCGCGTTCAGCAAGGCGCAGAGCGCGCGCAAACGCGGTTTCCTGCGCTGGATGGCGAAGTACCAGGCGTTCCTGTTCTTCCCGCTGCTGCTGCTCGAAGGCCTCAACCTGCACGTCTCCAGCGTGAAAGCGGTGCTGAACAAGGACATCCGCAAGCGCAAGCTGGAGTCCGCGCTGCTGATCGCGCACCTCGCCGCCTACCTCGCGGCCGTGTTCATCGTGCTCTCCCCGCTCACCGGGATCATCTTCGTCCTCGTGCACCAGTTCCTCTGGGGGCTGTACATGGGCTGCTCGTTCGCGCCCAACCACAAGGGCATGGAGATGCTGACCGCCGGGCACACCCTGGACTTCCTGCGCAAGCAGGTGCTCACCTCCCGCAACGTCCGCGGCGGCCCGGTCGTCGACTTCGCCCTCGGCGGCCTGAACTACCAGATCGAGCACCACCTGTTCCCGAGCATGCCCCGGCCGAACCTCAAGCACGCGCAGGTCATCGTCCGGGACTTCTGCGACCGGCACGGGATTTCCTACGCGGAGTGCGGCTGGGCCCGCTCCTACGGCTATGTACTGCAACACCTCCATGAAGCGGGTGAACCGCTACGAGCGAAGAAGGTGATGGCGTGACCGCCCCCGCCCCGGACGCTCTCGAAACGTCCGCCACAGGTCCGCAGTGCCCCAACTGCCCGCACTCCCTCGACGCGCACGACGCCATCGCGCGCCGCTACTGCGCCGCCACCGCCGCCGGCCAGGGCGTCGACCGCGGCTGCGTCTGCGGTACCGCACAGGACCACCAGAAAAAACAGAGCACCGGACAAGGATCACGATGACCGCGTCGACCTCCTACCACAGCCGCTACGACCTGCGCGTCGAGCGCGTCAAGAACATCGTCATGGAAGACACGAAGCTCAACGACACCAAGGCACTGGCGCTGGCCGTGCGGATGGTGCACGAGCTCGACACCGTGCCCGAGCCCGTCCGCTGACGCTCGGTCCGGCAGCACGGCCGGACGCGTGAAACGCGCCGTCGTGGCGGAGGTACGTCGCCACGGCGGGGCCGGCGTCGGCCCGCACGAACCGCATCCGCAGGACCGCCGCGATGGCCTGGTCGTCTCCGGCCGCGATCGCCGCGATGTACCGCGAGACGACCCCGCGCTCGTCGCCGCTCGGCTCGGCGCGCCACTCCGCGCGCCGCGAAAGTCACCTCTTCGCAGGTCAACAAGGGTGTGGCCGAAGTTACTCGCGCGTTAAGGACACGTCAGCGGGCGTCGGAAACCCGTCAGGACGGCATTCGGAGGTACTCCGCGAACAACGAAGCAGAGGTGTCCTGACGGAGTCCGATCCGCCGTGATGCCCGGAGGCACACCGTGACGCTCAGCGAGCTTCTTCCCAGCCTCGGCTGCGAGGCCGCCGATCACCTCGAGCCAGGACTCTGGCCGCGCAGCACCCGACTCGGCGAGGACGGCGAGCTGCTCCTCGCCGGCGCGAAGGTCAGCCACCTCGCCGCCCGCTTCGGGACGCCGTCCTACCTCATCGACGAGCAGCAGGTC
This sequence comes from Amycolatopsis sp. NBC_01286, assembly GCF_035982555.1. Taxonomy (NCBI): domain Bacteria; kingdom Bacillati; phylum Actinomycetota; class Actinomycetes; order Pseudonocardiales; family Pseudonocardiaceae; genus Amycolatopsis; species Amycolatopsis sp. NBC_01286. The sequence continues at coordinate 2,726,143 of NZ_CP108428.1, read as the reverse complement.
CGCGACACCGCGCGCGAGTACCGGCGCGTGCTGCCGGACGTCGAAGTCGCGTACGCGAGCAAGGCGCTCTGCACGCGCTCGGTGCTGCGCTGGGTCGCCGAAGAGGGGCTGTCGCTCGACACCTGCTCCGCGGGCGAAATCGCGGTCGCCCGCGGAGTCGGCTTCCCCGCGGAGCGCATGCTGTTGCACGGCAACGCGAAGACGCCCGAAGACCTGAAGGCCGCGCTCGAGTACGGCGTCCGCCGGATCGTCGTCGACTCGCTCGACGAGATCGAGCAGCTCGGCGCGCTCGCCCACGGCGCGCAGCAGGTGATGATCCGCGTGACGCCGGGTGTCGCGGCCGGCGCGCACGCGTCGATCAGCACCGGCACCGAAGGCCAGAAGTTCGGCTTTTCGCTGCTCGACGGCGTCCCGGACAACGTCGACGCCGCCGTGAAAGCCGTCCTCGCCCAGCCCGGGCTGCGGCTGGCCGGGCTGCACTGCCACATCGGCTCGCAGGTCTCGCGCGTCGACCGGTACGAGGCCGCCGCTCGACGGATGGCCGAGGTGCTCGTCCGGATCCGCGACGTCCACGGCGTCACGCTGCGGGAGCTCGACCTCGGCGGCGGCCACGCCGTCGCGTACTTCGGCGGCGAGCCCGCGTTCGACCTCGGCGGCTACTCGCGACGCCTGCGCGTGGCGCTCGGGTACGAGTGCGCGGCCCACGGTTTTCCGTTGCCGCGCTTGACGATCGAGCCCGGCCGGGCGATCGTCGGGCCGGCCGGGATCACGGTGTACCGCGTGTGCGCGGTCAAGCGCGGCAGCCGCACGTTCGTCGCGGTCGACGGCGGCATGAGCGACAACGCGCGGCCGTCGCTCTACGGCGCGCGCTACACGACCCGCCTGGTCGGCCGCCGGTCGAAGGAAAAGCGCGCCCCGATGACCGTCGTCGGCCGGCACTGCGAGTCCGGTGACGTCCTCGCCGACGGCATCCTCCTGCCCGGCGACCTGCACGCCGGTGACCTGCTGGCCGTGCCGTGCACCGGCGCGTACCACCACTCGCTGGCCTCGAACTACAACCAGGTGGGCCGCCCGCCGCTGGTCGGTGTGAAGGACGGCGTCGCGACGCTGCTGGTGCGCCGCGAGACCGAGGAAGACCTCGGCCGGCGGGATCTCGGGTGAGGACGACGCCGCCCCGCGCGGCATGCGTTTGTGCTCCTGGAGTTCCGGTTCGGTGACGACGAGCCACCGAACGGGACCCGGGAGCGACCCGCGGGTGCCCCCGGCCGTGCGCGGGCGCGCGGAAGAGCCTCGGATTGGCTTGTGATTTTCCTCCCGGGCCACCGATTCCTCGGCTGATCGCCGCGCGCACGCCGGATCACGTGAAGCTGGCCTGGGGCTCTCGCTTTCTGGTCAGGTCTCGATACGCTGCGCACTTGACAAATCACATGCCGAAACACAGGGAGGGACGGCATGGGTGACGAATCACGTGCGCGAGGACTTGACAATACGGACAGATCGCTGATCGCTCTGCTCCAGCAGGACGGCCGGGCCTCGTTCACCGCGCTCGCCAAGGCGGTCGGACTTTCCGAGGGTGCCGTCCGCCAGCGGGTGCAGCGATTGCTGCGCGACGACCTGATGCAGATCGTCGCGGTGACGGACCCCGCCAACGTCGATCTGACGCGGCAGGCGATGGTCGGGATCAGCGTCGACGGCGCGGATCCCCGTGCGGTGGCGGACAAGCTGTCCGAACTGCCGCACGTCCACTACGTCGTGCTGTGCGCCGGACGCTACGACCTGCTGGCGGAACTCGTCTGCCGGGACGACGACCACATGCTCGAAGTGCTCGGTGAGGAGATCCGGCAGATCCCGGGTGTCTCCGGCACCGAGCTGTTCGTGTACCTGAAGCTGGCCAAGCAGAACTACGCCTGGGGCCGGCTCACCGCGTGACGGCCGGGGATGACGGGCCGAGACCCAGCCCGCCACCCCCGTCCGGCTACAGGAACCGGCGGTACCCCGCGGAAACCGGCACGCCGGCCTCCGCGAGCCCGGTCAGCGACGACGGCAGCGCGTCCTGGTAGAGGACACCGAGGCGCTGCGTGGCGCGGGTGAGGGCGACGTACAGCTCGGCCGCGCCACGCGGCCCTTCGGCCAGGATCCGCTTGGGCTCGACGACGAGAACGGCGTCGAACTCGAGGCCCTTGGTCGCCGACGGCGGGACCGTGCCCGGCACCCCCGCCGGGCCGATCACGACACTCGTGCCCTCACGGCCGCCTTCGTCGCGGTCGAATTCGTCGATGGCGCCTTGCAAGTCGCCCTCCGCAATTTGTCTGGACCACGGCCGGACCCCGCTCGCGCGCACCGACTCGGGCAGCCGCGCGTCCGGCGCGAACTCCGCGAGCAGCTTGCCGGCGACGGTCATGATCTCCGCCGGCGTGCGGTAGTTCACGGTCAGTTCCCGGTACAGCCAGCGGTCGCGGACGTACGGCGCGAGCACCGGCGCCCACGCCGTGGCCCCGGCCGCCGACCGCCGCTGCGCGAGGTCGCCGACGATCGTGAACGACCGGCTCGGGCACCGCCGCATCAGCACCCGCCAGTCCATTTCGGACAGTTCCTGCGCCTCGTCGACGACGACGTGCCCGTACGTCCAGTCGCGGTCCTCGACCGCGCGTTCGGCGAGGTCACGGGTGTCGCGCTCGGCGAACCGGCCGGCGAGGTCCTCGGCGTAGAGCAGGTCCGTGGCGACCAGCTGGACGTCTTCGTCCAGTTCCTCGCGGTCCAGCTTGAGGAGGTCCATCACGCCGCCGGCGTACTCGGCGTCCGCCTCCGCCTGCCGCTTCGCGGCGGCGCGTTCGGCGGCGTCGTCCCGGCCGAGCAGGTCGGCCAGCTCGTCGAGCAGCGGGACGTCCGAGACCGTCCAGGCCATGCCGTCCGCGCGGGCCAGCGCCGGGTCGGCCCCGGCGGCCCGGAGCCGGCGCGGGGACAGGTACAACGGCGCCAGCAGCGTCTCCGGCGTCAGCGACGGCCACAGCGCGTCGACCACCGAGCCGAGTTCTTCGTGCTCCGCCAGTTCTTCGCGGACGTCGGCGCGCAGGTTCTCCCACGCGCCTTCGTCCTCCCGGCTCAGCCAGCCTTCGCCGATCTCCGCCACCGCCCGCTCGGTGAGGATCTGGGCGACGGTCTCGCGGAACACCGCGCGGGCCTCGTTGTGCGGCAGCCCCGTCCGCCGCGCCTCGGTCCGCGCCTCGTCGGCGACGTCCTCGTCGAGTTCGACCGTGACGTCGGCCAGCTCGACCGGCACCGGCTCGTCGGGCACCTTCTGCCGGTCGGCGACCGCCGCCGCGAGGACGTCGAGGATCTTCAGCGAGCCCTTGAGCTTCGCCACTTCCGGTGCGTCCTCGGCGGTGACGCGCAGGCCCGGCACGAGGCCGCCGGTGGTCAGGAACACGACGTCCGACTCGCCGAGCGAGGGCAGCACGCGGCCGATGTGGTCCAGGAACACCGGGCTCGGCCCGACCACCAGCACGCCGCTGCGCGACATCCGCTCGCGCTGGGTGTAGAGCAGGTAGGCCACCCGGTGCAGCGCGACCGCGGTCTTGCCGGTGCCGGGCCCGCCTTCGACGACCAGCACGCCCGCGTGGCCGAGCCGGATGATCTCGTCCTGCTCGGCCTGGATCGTCGCGACGATGTCGCGCATCCCCGCACCCCGCGGCGCGTTGACGGCCGCCAGCAGGGCCGCGTCACCGCGCTCGTGATCGCCGGGACGGCCGAACACCTCGTCGGTGAAGTCGTCGATCCGGCGGCCCATCGTGTGGAACTGACGGCGTCGCCGCATGTCTTCCGGCGACGCCGCCGTCGCGACGTAGAACGCGCGCGACGCCGGCGCCCGCCAATCGAGCAGCAGCGGTTCGTAGTCGTTTTCGCTGTCGAAGATGCCGATCCGGCCGATGTAACTCCGTTCTCCCGAAACGGCGTCGAGCCTGCCGAAGCAGAGCCCGTTGTCGACGACGTTCAGCCGTGCCGTCTCGCGCGCCCGGACGCGCACGTCGGCGTCGCGCTCGACCAGCGCGATCCCGGTTTCCCCCAGTGCGGCCCGAAAGCGGGCCGCCGCCTGCGCGCGTTCACGGTCCAGACGCGCGTACAGCTCGGCCGTGTACGCGCGTTCGGCCCGCAATTCCTCGTCGTACCCCAGATTTGACAAGTTCCCCTCACAGCGGTTAGACTGACAACACATTCGGCGGGTTCTCCCATTTTTTACGGAGAGCACGTCGAATTTTTATTGTCCACCCGCTGTCAAGAGCGAACTCGTCCGCGCGGCCTCGCTGGTCAGGCGACTGCCGCCGGACGCGGGATGAGCACCGGTACTGTCTCAACGCATGAGCGGTCCACGGGTGTTCCGGTTGATCCAGCCCGTCGACGACATCGAGGCGGCGGTCGCGTTCTACGCGCGGGTCATCGGCGACCCCGGCGAGCGGGTCGCGCTCAACCGGCACTACTTCACCTGCGGCGGTGTGGTGCTCGCCTGCGTCGAAGCGCCGCTCGAACACCGGGAAGCCCGGCCCGCCAGGGACCCGCGGATCGTCTACCTCGCGGTCGACGACGTCGACGCGGTCTTCGAGCGGGTGCGGGCCGCCGGGCCGCGGTGGCTCGACGACAGCATCGCGACGCAGTTCTGGGGCGAACGCTCCTTCTACGCCGACGACCCGTTCGGCAACCCGCTCTGCTTCGTCCAGGAGGACACGCTCTACGTGGGCGGGCCCGTCGGCTGAGCGTCCTCCAGCGGATCGTCGTCGGTCGGGTGCAGCCGGAACGGGATGGCGAACCACAGCACGCCGAAGATCAGCAGCGTGAGCACCGCGACGACGATCATCGCGGGTTCGCCGTAGACCACCTTCGCGATGAGCGCGACGGTCGACGTGATGGCCAGGGCCAGGCAGACGAGCCCCACCAGCACGAACCGGTTGCCGACGGTCAGGATCCGCTCACGGCTGCCCGTGCGGAACAGCAGCCGGTGCCACGCCGCGGGCGCGGTCAGCAACGCCGTCGCCGCGACCGAGAGCATCACCGCGGTCAGGTGCAGCGACTTCTCGAAGCCGCTGGCGTTGTGGAACCGGTCGGTGAACACGACCGACAGCAGGAAGCCGAAGAGGATCTGCACGCCGGCCTGCGCCACCCGCAGCTCCTGCAGCAGCTCGCCGACGTTGCGCGTCAGCTGCTGGTTGCGGGTTTCACCGGTGTGTTCGGGCACGGGAGGACGATACGCGGCCCCGGCAACGCCCACCCTCTGAGAAGAGCGTCACTCGTTGGCGTGACGATCATGGCGGCGCCCTGAGCAGGCCCGCTAAGAAGCACCATGCGCCTTCTCTCCTCCGTCGTCGTGGCCGCCGCCCTCGCTGTCCTGGTTCCCGGCGTCGCCGGCGCGTCACCCGTGCACGCCGTGACCGCGGGCGGCACGTTCACCGCGTACGCCCCCGGCGCGCACGCGGTGACGTACCGCCCCGACCTCGTCCCGCCCGGCGCCCGGGCCCACGTGTTCAGCCTCTCGGCCGCCCACGCGGGCGTGACGACCTCCCTCGTCGTCACCGGGCTGCTGCCGGGCCACTCCTACGGCGCCCACGCGCACGCCCAGCCGTGCGGCGCCACCGGTGACGCCGCCGGGCCGCACTTCCAGCACGTGCCGGACCCGGTGAAGCCGTCCGTCGACCCCGCGTACGCGAACCCCCGCAACGAGATCTGGCTCGACTTCACCACCGACCGGCTGGGCACCGGCTTCGCCAGGTCCACTGTGGACTGGACGTTCGGCGTGCGGCGGGCGCACTCCGTGGTGGTCCACGAAACCCACACGCACACCGACCCGGGCCACGCGGGCACCGCCGGCGCCCGCCTCGCCTGCCTGGACGTCGCCTTCTAGAACTCCGCTAGAACCCCCAGGACCGCTCGGGCACCACGCGGATGCGGACGGAGTACGCGGCGTCGAACGCTTCCGGCGTCTCGAAGCCGATGGCGCTGTAGCGGGAGCCGTACTTGTCGAGGTACCCGGGCGCTTCCGAGGCCTTGCCCGCCTCGATCTGCGCTTTCCCGTTCACCACGAGGATCGAACCGCCGTGGTCATCGCTGTTGAGGTTCAGCGTGACCTCGGGGTTCGCCTCGATGTGCCGCAGCTTCGCGGTGTCCGGCCGGCTGAACACCAGGATGTCGTCGCCGTCGAGCACGAACCACACCGGCCGTGGCGCGGGCCGCCCCTTCGGCGTCACGGTGGTCAGCCAGCCGATCGGTTCCCCGGCTCGGTCGGCGAGTTTCGGTGCGGCCATGGCTTCGTGCTCCCCTGGGTCGGTCGGACTTGTGATCCAGGTAACCACGGGGCACCGACAATTTCTTCCCGCTCAGCGCGAGGCGACGCGCCGCGCGTACCGCGAACCGGCCGCCAGCAGCACCAGCCCGGCGCCGAGGAACGCGCCGACGCGGGCGAGGCCGTCCAGCGCCGAGAGGTCGAACAGCACCAGCTTCAGCACCGCGGCGCCGACCAGGATCAAGCCGATCACGCGCAGCGCGACCAGCTCGATGCCGCGCAGCAGCAGGACGAGCGCGGCGACCGTCCAGGACACCGTGATCAGCGCGTGGCCCAGTAGGAACCCGGCGCGCCCGGGCAGCGCCAGCATCGACCCGCTCAGCACGAGCCCGCCGGCGCCGTACAGCGCCGCGATCCCGGCCAGCAGCCAGATGGGCAGGTCGTCGGACGGGCCCTTGAAGATCTCCAGCCGCGCCGCCGCCCACGGCAGCGCGATCGACACGGCGAGGATCAGCAGCGACACCACGAGCGCGCCGGCCAGGTCGGCGGCCGACCGCGGGCGCGAGACGATCAGCAGCGCCGGCGTCACGTCGAAGAACACGCCGATCAGGCCGCCGAGGGTCGCGAAGCCGAGCGCGGCACCGAGGGCGAGGCGGTTGCGCCCGCCCAGCGCGGCCACGACGAGCAGCAGCGCCTCGCCCAGCAGCACCCCGGCGCGGGCCGGGCCGTCGAACTGGGTGACCGTCGCCTGCAGGATCGCCAGCAGCCCGGCGAGCCCGGCCAGCTGCCCGGCGAGGCCACCCCAGAACTTGCGCGTGGCCCACACGGCGAGCAGCACGACACCCGCCCCGGCCGCGACCGGCACGGCCTGGACCTTCGGCAGCAGCACCGCGGCGACCAGCGTCGGCACGACCGCCGTCGCCAGCACGGAAAGCGCGACGGGGTCGTTTTCCCGGCGGCGCAGGACGATCAGCGCGAGCGCGATCCCGACGACCGAGGTGCCGGCCGCCGCGGCCGTGGTGGCCCAGCTACCGCCCGAACCCGCGACCGCGGTGGCGATCACGGACGCGAACAGCGGCGGGATCCCGGCGGCCAGCGTCAGCGACGACCAGTCACGGCGCAGCCGCACCGGCGTCGTCGCGAGCTGGACCATCAGCAGGAAGGTGACCAGTTCCGCGGTGAAGCCACCGGTGATCATCGGCGCGCACACGACACAGCCGATGACGACGGCGGAAGCCAGCAGCGGCGATTCCCAGCGCACGGCCACGAGCAGCCCGCCGACGGTGATGGCCAGCCCGATCGCGAGCCCGGCGAGCACCGGCAGGTACTCGTACAGCGACGTCGCCGCGACGGCGTCCAGGTAGAGCGTCGCGATGCCGGTGGCGGCCAGCGCGAACGCGCCGGTGCGACCGGCGGGCTTGCGGTGCAGCCACACGCCGGCGCCGGTCAGCGCCAGCCCGAAGGCGGCGCCGATGAGCACCCGCGGCAGCGGCCCGAGCCAGCCCCGCTGCACGGCCAGGACCAGCAGCAGGACGACGCCGAGCAGCGTGACGCCACCGCCGACCCAGGCCAGCACCCGGCTGCCCGCGCCCTCCTTGCCGAGCTTCTCGCCCAGCGTCTGACGCGGCACGGGCTGGTACGGCGGCTGCGGCGTGAAGTACCGCTGCTGCGGCGGCGGCTGGGGCGGCTGCCACTGGTACTGCGGCGGCCACGCCGGCGGCTGCATCTGAGGCTGAGGCTGGGGCTGCGGTTGGGGGTGCGGCGGCACGGCCTGCTGCAGCTTCGGTGCCTGCTGCGGCTGCGGTTTCGGCTGCTCAGCCTGCTTCTGCGCTTCGGCAGGCTTCGGCGCTTCAGCAGGCTTCGGCGCTTCGGTCGGCTTCGGCGCTTCAGCCTGCTTCGGCTCACCCTGGGCGGTCCGCAGTTCGGAACCCACCACTGCGAGCCGACGCCCCAGGTCGTCGATCTCGCCGGCGAGCCGGAGGAGCACATTCGCTTCGGTGGTCATACCGGACAGCGTCACGCACCGGCCCCCACCTGCGGATCCGTAGCACTACTCAAACCCCGGTCACGTCCTGGTCGCGGCCACCACCCGGTCCATCGTGGTCATGATCGAGACCGTCTCGTCGAGCGGCATGTGCGGGCTCTCGGTCTCCCCGGCGGCCAGCCGCAGTGCCACCTCGTCGGCCTGGTGCCGCAGGCCGCGGCCCTCGTCGACGTACTCGAAGCGGCTCCGGTCGCCTTCGCGCGGGATGAGCGTGAACGACGCGGGCGCGTAGAACGGGCCTTCGATCTCGATCCGCGCGTCCGTGCCGACGATCGTCGCCGAGGTCGGCGAGACCGCACGCAACGTGCAGCTCAGCACGGCCTGCGCGCCACCGGCGTAGCCGAACAGCATCGACGTCTGCGCGTCGACGCCGGTGAACGCGGGCGCGACCATGCTGAGGACGCGGTCGGGCGCGCCGAGGATCATCGACGCGAACGAAACCGGGTAGATCCCCAGGTCCAGCAGGGCGCCGCCGCCCAGTTCCGGCGCGAACAGCCGGAAGGCCGGGTCCTCGGCGAACCACTGGCCGTGGTCGGCGGTGACCGTGACGACGTCGCCGAGCCGCGGCAGCAGCTCCCGGACGTGCCGGATGTGCGGCAGGAAGCGCGTCCACATCGCCTCCATCAGGAAGAGGCCGCGCTCCCGGGCCAGTGCGACGAGGTCCCGCGCCTCCTCGGCGTTCATCGTGAACGGCTTCTCGACGAGCACGGGCTTGCCGGCTTCGAGCGCGAGCCGCGCGTTGCCGTGGTGCAACGGGTGCGGCGTCGCGACGTAGACGACATCGATGTCAGGATCGTTCGCGAGGGCTTCGTAGCTGCTGTGCCGGGTTTCGACGCCGAGCCGGTCGGCGAAGGCGGCCGCGCTCTCGGCCGTGCGCGACCCGACGGCGGCGACAACGCCGGAGCCCGTCAGCTCCAGGTCTTCCGCGAAAGCGCTCGCGATCCCGCCGGTGCCCATGATTCCCCAGCGCAGGGGTGTGGTCGTCATGCCACCGACTCTAGGTCCTCCGGCCACTTCGGCGAACGTCCGAGCAGCGCGACGACGCGGTCCAAACCGGACAGCTCGCCGGCGTCGACGGCCGGTCCGAAGGCCGCACCGGGCGCGAGCCGGGACTGTCCACCCGGGACGGACGCGGCGATGCGCAGCGCGGCGTCGAGGACGTCCTGGTCGAAGCGGACCGGCAGGCCGAGCGTGCGCGCGACGTCCCAGGAGTGCACGACGTAGTCGACGAAGTGGAAGCCGAGCACCTGCTCCGGGCGGAAGGTGACCTCGGTGCTGAACTCCGGCAGCGGGATCTCCTCGCGGTCTATGGCCGCGAAGGCGTCCAGGACCTGCTCCGCGGAGTCGCGGTAGGTGGCGACCGGGTCGTCGCCGAGGGAGACGAGCTTCCAGCGGCCGAGGTCGCCGTCACCCCCGGCCGCGGCGGCGAACCCGAGGTTCTGGGTGGTCATGTGGGCCACGAGGCCGTAGAGGGTCCAGGCCGCGCACGGCGTCGGCTTCGCGAAGTCGGCCGGCGTGCTGCGGGCGACGAGATCGAGGCTGGTCCGGGTGGCGACGGCGTCGAGTTCATTGATAAGCATTCGCCTATCGTCTACGCATGCTTATCATCTGTCAAGCGGCTAGGGTCAGCGCATGGCGGAGCGACCGGATCTCGCGGCGATGCTCGGCGGACTGGTGCGCAGCCTGGTCGCGCTGGAGACACCGGTGCTCGAGGAGCACCGGCTGAGCATGTGGGGTTACGTCGTGCTCAGCGCGCTCGACGACAGCCCGGTGCGCACCCAGGCGGCGCTCGCCCAGGCGATCGGCGCCGACAAGACGCGGATCATCGGCACGCTCGACGAGCTGCAGGACGCGGGGCTGATCAGCCGCGAGCCGGACCCGGCCGACCGCCGCGTCCGGCTGCTGGCGATCACCGAGGCGGGCCGGGAGCGGCGGCGGGCCGCGCAGGGCCGGATCCAGGCCAAGGAAGAACGGTTGCTGGCGCGGCTGCCCGCGGCCGACCGGGCGGCGTTCCTCCGCGCGGCGCAGGCGCTCGCGGCGGAGTAACGCGCGTCAGGGCTTGCGGGCGACGACGCCGGCGATGAATCGCGTCCGGTCGTTCTCTTCGAGCAGCGCCCGCCCGTGCGCGACGACGACCGGTACCGCCGGTTCTCCAGTGCGAGGTCCGCGACCTCGGGCATCATCGCACCCAGCGTAGTGACACCACTCTGCCGCGTGAAGGCACGCGGTGCTTCCGGCCCCTGGTCGACGTGACCGACACCACAAGCGACAATGGAGGACGTGACCGCCACCCTGAGCAAGCCCGCCCTGAAGATCGGCCCGTACGAGGTCGATCCGCCGGTCGTGCTCGCACCCATGGCCGGGATCACCAACGTCGCCTTCCGGCAGCTCTGCGCCGAGTACGGCGCGGGGATCTACGTGTGCGAGATGATCACCGCGCGGGCCGTCGTCGAACGGCACCCCGGGACCATGCACATGATGACCTTCGGCGAGCACGAAAAGCCCCGGTCCATGCAGCTCTACGGCGTCGACCCGAAGACCATGGCCGAAGCCGTCCGGATCATCGTCGGCGAGGGTCTCGCCGACCACATCGACTCCAACTTCGGCTGCCCGGTCGCGAAGGTGACGCGCAAGGGCGGCGGGGCGGCGCTGCCGTTCAAGCGGAAGCTGTTCGCCGACATCGTGCGCGAGTCCGCGGCCGCCGCCGGCGACGTCCCCTTCACCGTGAAGTTCCGCGTCGGCATCGACGACGACCACCTGACCTACCTCGACGCCGGCCGCATCGCGGAAGCCGAAGGCGCGGCGGCCGTCAGCCTGCACGCGCGCACCGCGGCGCAGCGCTACTCGGGCCAGGCCGACTGGACCAAGATCACGGCGCTGAAGGAAGCCGTCACCACCATCCCGGTGCTGGGCAACGGCGACATCTTCTCCGCCGCCGACGCCCTGCGCATGGTCGCGGAAACGGGTTGCGACGGCGTCGTCGTCGGCCGCGGCTGCCTGGGCCGCCCGTGGCTGTTCGGCGAGCTGGAGGCGGCCTTCGCCGGCCGCCCGTTGCCGACCCCGCCGACGCTGGGCGAGGTCTCGCGAGTCCTGCGCCGCCACGCCGAGCTGCTCATCCAGCACGACGGCGAGACCAAGGCCCTGCGCGACCTGCGCAAGCACATGGCCTGGTACTTCATGAACTTCCCGGTCGGCGCGGAACTGCGCCGCGGGTTCGCGATGGTGTCGGGCCTGCCGGAACTGGACGACCTGATCGGCAAGCTGGACCACGACGCCCCGTTCCCGGCCAACGCCGACGGCCCGCGTGGGCGTCAGGGTTCGCCGGGCAAGGTGACGTTGCCCCACGGCTGGCTGAACGACCCGGACGACGACTGCGTCCCGGAAACGGAAGACATGCACTCCGGCGGCTGAAGGCGGGTTCAACGCTCCGAGGTGTGGGCCACGGAACCGATCACGGTGGCCGCGATGACGCCCATGATGGCGTAGATCAGGGACCGTTTGAATTCGGCCAGGTCAGGAGCGGGCTTCAGCCGCCCCAGGTTCCGGATGACACCGATCGCCGAGAGTCCCACGACCAGCAGGGCGATCGAAATGTCCAGATTCGGCGCACTGTTGCTCTGCAGGTGATCGTGGAGCCAGGCGGCGATCACGTCCGGGTACCAGGAGTACGCGCCGAAGACGTTCCCGATGAGCATGAGCATCGCGAACGCCGAACCGACGGCGATCGCGCCCATCGCCACCCCGAGCCGGCCGCTCCCCGCGATCATCGTGCTCCGGAGCTGGTCGATGAACAACTGGCCGACCGTCGCCACGGCGAGCAACCCCAGCAACACCGCGAAGACGACGCCCGCCACGTCGCGCACGTCCGGCCAGAAGGTCTCCGGGGTCAAGCTACCCAGCCAGCCCAGAACGCCGAAGGCAGCCACGGCCGCGAGTACGAGCACCACCGCCGTGAACCATTTTCTCGCCGCGTAGAACAGAATGATGGCCAGAACCGCCAACGCGATCAGCAGACCGATCCAAAGCTTGCTCTCGAACACGAAGCCCACGAAATCGCGTAAATCGCGGCCGATGTCGGCGAGGAAACCGAAGACCACGAAAACGACTCCGGCCACGAAGGCGCCGACCTTGAACAAGATGAACCCGAGCCAGCTGAGCGTGTGCAGCAGGCAGGCGGAACCGGCGGACACCAGCACACCGATCGCAAAGAGCCCGGGCTTCCAGTGCCGGACCGAGACCACCAGCAACGCGGCGAAGTAGGCGGCGGCCGCGTAGCCCAGCCAAGTCAGGAGTTCCGGCAGCGCGGACAAGGTCGTGTCCAGCCACCGGCTCGCGGAAGCCGGCTCGGCGAGCCACTCCCACCCGTCCCGCCCAGACAACGTCGTCGTGCCTTTCGGCAGGCTCATGACGAGGAACAGCACACCGACCACCAAAGCGAAGACCAGTCGCGCGGCTCCCCTTCCGAGTTGCCGTTCGTGGCGATCCGGCGAGGTGCGGCGTCGACTGTCATGGCAGCCAGGTCGTCTCCGTGACAGAACCTGTTACGGAACGCTCATGTACCGCGCCACGCCCATGACATCTGTCAGCCCGAAGTCGTGGCGGACGGCATCCTTCCCCAGCCCTCCGCCGCGACAAGCTCTTCCCATGACGAACTCCAGCGCTCCCGCCTCGCTCCTCAAGACGCTCGCCGTCGAGATCGCCCTGCCGACCGGGGTCTACTACGGGCTCCACTCGCTCGGTGCCAGTGTCTTCCTGTCGCTCGCCCTCAGCGGGGTTGTTCCCCTGGCGCGGACGCTCTACCAGTTCGCCAAGGACCGGACGCTCAACGGCCTCGCGCTGGTCGTGCTGGTGACCAACGTCGTCGGGATGCTGCTGACCTTCGTCGCCGGGGATGCGCGGATGATGATCGCCAAGGACTCGATCGGCAGCGGGATCACCGGGCTCGTCATCCTGATCTCCGCGTTCGGCGCGCAGCCGATCATGACCAAGGCGCTGCGCCCGTTCCTCACCCACGGCAAGGCCGACCACGAAGGCGCCTGGGAGCGCCTCACCGGCAACCGCCGGTTCGAGACCGTCCTGCGTCGCGCCAGCTTCGTCTGGGGTATCGGCTTCATGCTGGAGAGCGCGGCTCGGATCGTCGGTGCCTTCACGCTGCCCGTCGAGACCATGGTGTGGCTGAGCACCGTCCTGTTCATCGGCTCCTTCGCGCTGATCATGGTCGTGGCCGGGGCGATGAGCGCCGAGGCCGGCGAGATGGTCGCGAACGAGGCCAAGACGGACGACCGCGTGCTCGTCGCCGCTTGACCTGCGGAAACCACGGGTGTACAGGTGTGTACATGTACACCAAGCGGGAGCAGCTGGTCGGCGATCTCTCCGACCTGATCCGGTCCGGGCGGCTCGCCCACGGCGATCGGCTGCCCGGCGAGAACCAGCTCGCACTTCAGTACCAGGTCAGCCGCGGCACCGTCCGCAGCGCGCTCTCCGAACTGCAGCAGCTCGAGCTCATCTCCACCCAGGCCGGCGTCGGCTCGTTCGTCACCTTCGACGGCGTCCAGCTCGACCAGCGGCTCGGCTGGGCCCGCGCGCTGGCCGACGCCGGGGCGCCCGTCACCACCGAGCTGCTCGGCATCGAAGCCGTCGAAGACCAAGCCCTGCAAGAGGAATTCGGGCTGGACAGCTACGTCGCCGTCCGGCGGGTGCGGCGGGAACACGGGCGCGGGATCTCCCTCGAGACGGCGACCGTGCCCGCGATCGGGCCGCTGGCCGAACTCCCCGGGACCGGTCTCCGGGACGATTCCCTGACCACGACGCTCGAAGCCGCCGGGCTGGTCTCCACCGGCGGTGACCAGTGGATCAGCACCGAACGGCTCGACGCCTGCGCCGCCGGACTCCTCGGCCGCGCCATCGGTGAGCTCTTCCTCCGCGCCGAGCGCACCTCGGTCGACGTCGAGGGCCGGCTCGTCGAACGCGTCGTCAGCCTCCTGGACCCCGACCGGTTCCAGTTCCACCTCACCTTCGGACACCGATGACCGCGCGGGACCGGGCGCTCGGCGCGTTCACCGGGCTCGCCGTCGGCGATGCGCTGGGGATGCCGACGCAGTCCATGTCCCGCGCCGCCATCGCCGCCGCCTACGGGCCGGTCACCGGGCTGCTCACCGCCGTCGCCGAGCAGCCGGTCGCGCCGTCGATGCCCGCCGGCTCGATCACCGACGACACCGAGCAGGCCATCCTGCTGGCCCGGCTGCTCATCGACGGCCGCGGCACCGTCGAACCGCGGGTCTTCGCCGACGCCCTGCTGATCTGGGAGGCGGACATGGTCCGTCGCGGCTCGGCGGACCTGCTCGGCCCGTCGACGAAGCGCGCGCTCTCCCGCCTCCAGGACGGCGTCCCGACCGACGAAGCCGGCCGCACCGGGACCACCAACGGCGCCGCCATGCGCGTCACGCCGGTCGGCATCGCGACGCCGTCGGGGAACCTGCACGCCCTGGTCGACGCGGTCGTCGCGACCGCGCGCGTCACCCACAACACCAGCCTCGGCATCGCCGCCGCCGCGGCGGTCGCAGCCGCCGTCTCCGCCGGGGTCGACGGCGCGAGCCTGGCCGAAGCGCTCGACGCCGGCGAGCGCGCGGCCGTCGTCGGCGGGGAACGCGGGCACTGGGCGGCCGGCGGCGAGATCGCCGCCCGGATCCACTGGGCGCGCGGCTGGGTGCGGGGCATGACGCACGACGCCGTCGCCGACGCGGTCGCCGAGGTGATCGGGACGTCGGTGGCGTCGCAGGAGTCCGTCGTGGCCGCTTTCGCGCTGGCCGAAGCCATGGGTGACGACCCGGCCGCGGCGCTGCGCCTGGCCGCCGGGCTGGGCGGCGACACCGACACCGTCGCGGCGATCTGCGGGGCCATGCTCGGCGCCGCGCACGGCGTCGACGCCATCCCGGCGGACCTCGCCGAGACCGTCCGCGCCGTGAACCACCTCGACCTCGGCCCGCTGGTGGACGAGCTCCTCACCCTGAGACGGCGCGCGCGGTGACCGGGCGGCTGGTGCACACCGGACAGGTCGTGATCGACCTGGTCATGGCGGTGCCCACGCTGCCACCGCCGGGCGGCGACGTCCTGGCGTCCTCGACGAACTTGTTGCCAGGCGGCGGTTTCAACGTCATGTCCGCGGCCGCGCGGTCCGGCGCCCGGGTGCTGTACGCGGGCAGCCACGGCACCGGCGCCTTCGGCGACCTCGCCCGCGAAGCCCTTGCGCACGAAGGCATCCAGGTGGCCCACGAGCCGACGCCGGACCTGGACACCGGCGTCGTCGTCGCGCTCGTCGACGCGACCGGCGAGCGCACGTTCGCGACCGGCACCGGCGCCGAAGGACGGCTGTACCCAGCACTCCTCGATCATGTCCACCCAAAGAGTGACGACGTCGTCTACGTCACCGGGTACAGTCTGTTGCACGAGATCAATCGAACTGCTCTCTTCGCTTGGCTGCCTCATCTGCCCGGCTCGAGGATTCTGTTCGACCCCGGCCCACTCATCGCCGAGCTTGATCTTGGAGCCCTCCGTGACACACTGTCCATAGTAGACATTCTCAGCTGCAACGCGTGCGAAGCCGAGGTCCTCGGCGAGCTGCCCTCGGTCGCCGTCGTCCGCGACGGCGCGAAGGGTTGCCGCGTCCACGAAAACGGCCGGACCGCGGAGGTCCCGGGCTTCCCCGTGGACGCCGTGGACACCAACGGCGCGGGCGACACGCATTGCGGCGTGCTGGCCGCGGAGCTGTTGCGCGGCAGTACCCTCCTCGACGCCGCCGTGCGCGCCAACGCGGCGGCCGCGCTTTCGGTGACCCGCCGGGGTCCGGCCACCGCGCCGGACCGGGCGGCGATCGACCGCCTACTGACCAGGAACGAGCCATGACCACGACCGAACGCAAGCTCAAGGTGGAGACCAACGGCCTCGACGTGATCGACGACGCCGAGCGCCGCGGCAGCCCGCGCGGGCTGTTCTGGCCGTGGTTCGGCGCGAACGTCTCGGTGCTCGGGCTGAGCTACGGCTCGTTCACGCTCGCGTTCGGCATCTCGTTCTGGCAGGCGCTGGTCGCCGGCGTCGTCGGGATCGTCTTCTCGTTCCTGCTGTGCGGGTTCGTCGCGATCGCGGGCAAACGCGGGTCCGCGCCGACGATGCTGCTCTCGCGCGCGGCCTTCGGCGTCCGCGGCAACCGGCTGCCGTCGGCGATCTCGTGGATCCTCACCGTGGGCTGGGAAACCGTGCTCACGGCGCTGGCGACACTGGCCACCGGGACCGTCGTCAAACGGCTCGGCTGGGGTGACGGCACGGCGGCGAGCGTGATCGCGCTGGTCGTGGTCGCGGTGCTGATCGTCGGCGCCGGCGTGCTCGGGTTCGACGCCATCATGAAGCTGCAGACGTGGATCACCTGGATCACCGGCGTGCTCACGATCGTCTACGTGATCTTGGTGGCGAGTGACGTCCACTGGGCCGCGGTCAGCGCGCTGCCGTCCGGCTCCGCGCAGCAGTGGATCGGCGCGCTGGTGTTCCTGATGACCGGCTTCGGCCTCGGCTGGGTCAACGCGGCCGCGGACTACTCGCGCTACCTGCCACGCTCGGCGTCCGGCCGCGGCGTGATCGGCTGGACGACGTTCGGCGCGTCGGTCGCGCCGCTGGTGCTGCTGGTGTTCGGGCTGCTGCTGGCCGGGTCGTCGACCGACCTGAGCAAAGCGATCGGCCTCGACCCGATCGGCGCGCTGACGACGTTGCTGCCGCTGTGGTTCCTGGTGCCGTTCGCGATCGTCGCGGTGCTGGGCCTGGTCGGCGGCGCGGTGCTGGACATCTACTCGTCCGGGCTGGCGCTGCTCTCGGCCGGCGTGCGCGTGCCGCGGCCGATCGCGGCGCTCGTCGACGGCGTGCTCATGGTGCTCGGCACGGTCTACATCGTCTTCTTCAGCGACGGCTTCCTCGGGCAGTTCCAGGGTTTCCTGGTCACGCTGGGCGTCCCGGTCGCGGCCTGGTGCGGCGTGATGCTGGCGGACGTCCTGCTGCGCCGCCGCGACTACGCCGAGCAGGACCTGTTCGACCGGGCGGGTCGCTACAGAGACGTCCGGCTCGGCCCGATCGCGCTGATCGTGGTCGCGACGGCGCTCGGCTGGGGCCTGGTGACGAACACGTCCGCGGGCTGGCTGAACTGGCAGGGTTACCTGCTGGAACCGCTCGGCCTCGGCGGCCGCGACGGCTCGTGGGCGTTCGCCAACCTCGGCGTGCTGGTGGCGCTGGTGCTCGGGTTCGCCGTCACGCTGGCGACAAAACGGCGGATCCACGCCCAGGAGGCGGCGTGAAGTCGATCCTGGCGGTCATCGACCTGCAGAACATCTTCGCCGACCCGGCGAGCGAGTGGTTCACCCCGCGCTTCGCCGAGGTGGTGCCGCGAATCCACCGCCTGGTGAAGGCGTTCGGCGACGACGTCGTGTTCACCCGGTTCATCGCGCCGGCCCGCCCGGAAGGCGCGTGGAAGCAGTACTACGCGCGGTGGCCGTTCGCATTGCAACCACCGGAGTCGCCGTTGTACCAAGTGATCCCCGAGTTCCAGCCAGCGTCCACTGTGGACGCGACCACGTTCGGCAAGTGGAATCCACGCCTGGCGACCCGGGTGGGCGGCGCGCGCCTGGTGCTGGCGGGGGTGTCGACGGACTGCTGCGTGTTGTCGACGGCCTTGGCGGCGGCGGACGCGGGGGTGGCGGTCACAGTCGTCTCGGACGCGTGCGCGGGGGTGGACGACGAGAGCCACGCGAAGACGCTGGACATCCTGCGCCTGTACGGGCCGCTGGTGAAGGTGGCCACTTCGGAGGAGGTGCTCGGCTAGGCTCGACAGGTGAGCCTCGAAGCCTCGGCGATCGCGTTGACCACGGCGGTCGTGAAGGCCGCGGCGAAGATCTGGCTCGGCGACCGCCCGATCGCCGCCGACGCCACGGCCAAGGTCTTCGATCTGCTGGAGAAGCAGGTCACCGGGCTCAACGACCGCCGCAAGCTGCGGCTCCTGTTCACCAACCTCGAGTCGCGGGTGGCCGACCGGCTCCTGCCGTTCCTCGACGTCGAGTTCCGCGCGCTGCCGGAGCACGAGCGGGCCGCCGCGGTGGACGCCGCGCGCGAGACGTTCGACCGCGCCGCGCTGACCGACGACGACCTGTTCGCGACCGACCTCGACGCCGCGTTCCTGTACCGCTCGCTGCTCCGGACCGTCCCTGGTGTCCCGCGCGAGTTCCTGTTGTCGGCCGACGCGGTGGAGCTGTACCAGCGCGTCCTCCGGGAGTGCTGCGCGTACCTGGTGCAGGTCACGAGCACGCTGCCCCGGTTCCAGCCGGGCGCGCTCGTCGAGATCCTCCAGCGGGAGACAGAGATCCTCGAGACGGTCCGCAACGTGCTGGCCGCGCTCCCCGAACGCCGGCACCCGGACGACTTCGCCGCGGACTTCCGCCGTCAGGTCGTGACGGCGCTCGACCGGATGGCGCTGTTCGGCGCGGGCCTGGCCGACGCGACGCGCCTGTACCCGCTGTCGGTCGCCTACCTGAGCCTGAGTGTCAGCGCCGACCAGGACGGCGTGTCCGGCGACCGGATCGAGCACGTCCTGCCGCACACGTCGCGGATCTTGCTGCGCGGTGAGGCCGGTTCCGGGAAGACGACGCTGCTGCAGTGGCTGGCCGTCCAGTGCGCGAGCCGGAGCCTGCAGGACGTCGAGGGCTGGGCCGGCCTGGAGCCGTTCCTGGTGCGGCTGCGGCGGTTCAGCCGGTCCCGGCTGCCGGCACCGGAGCAGTTCCTCGACGAGGTCGGCCGGCACATCGCCGACGAGATGCCCCGCGGCTGGGTGCAGGAGCGGCTGCGCCGCGGCCGGGCCGTGCTGCTCGTCGACGGCCTCGACGAGCTGCCGGACGACCGCCGCCGCGAGGTGCGGGACTGGCTCCGCGAACTCGTCGTCGCATTCCCGCGGGCCCGGTACGTCGTCACCACCCGCCCGGCCGCCGTGGCTCCCGACTGGCTGCACGGCGAGGGTTTCACCGAGGTCCGGCTCCAGCCGATGACCCCGCGCGACGTCCGGACGTTCGTCACCCGCTGGCACGCGGCCATGCCCGGCGATCTCCTCGACGACCGCCGTGACGCCCTGATCACGGCCATCGGCGCGCGCAGTGCGTTGCGGCGGCTCGCCGAGAACCCGTTGCTGTGCGCGCTGCTCTGCGCGTTGCACCACGAGGGCAACGGGCAGCTGCCGGACAACCGGATGGAGCTGTACGAGGTCGCGTTGCGCATGCTGCTCGACAGCCGCGACGTCGAGCGGCGGATCGAGTCGCCGATCCGGCTCTCCCTGACAGAGAAGCTGGTTCTGTTGCGGCACATAGCTTATTGGCTGGTGCGAAACGGCCACACGGACACCTCGATCGCCGACGCCGAGGCGCGCATCGCGGCGAAGCTGCGGTCGATGGGCCAGATCGACGTCACCCCGCGCACGGTGTTCCGCCACCTCCTCGACCGCGGCGGTGTGCTGCGCGAGCCGGTGCCGGGCCGGATCGACTTCGTGCACCGGACGTTCCAGGAGTACCTGGCGGCCCAGGCGGCCGTCGAAGAGGACGACATCGGCATCCTCATCGCCAACGCGTACTGGGATGAGTGGCGCGAGATGGTCGTGATGGCGGCGGGCCACGCGCATCCCGCGCAGCGCGAAAGCCTCCTGGACGGGTTGCTCACCTGGGACGCCGACGAGGCGCAGCGGCTGAAGCTCGACTTGGTGGCACTGGCTTGCCTGGAGACGTCGCCGGAGCTGAACGAGCGGCTGCGCAACGAGATCGAGGACCGCGCGAGCACCCTGATCCCGCCGAAGTCCACCGAGGAGGCGGCGGCGCTGGCGGCGGCCGGCGAGTTCGTCCTCGACCTCCTCGCCACCTGCGAACCCGAGCCCACCGAGGTCCCGTTCCTGCTGAACGCGGTCGCGCTCGTCGGTGGCGCCGCGGCCCTCGATCTTCTCGCCCGGTACGCCGGGAGCGAAGATCCGAACGTCGCCTCGACGCTGATTGCGGCGTGGGACAAGTTCGATCCCGAGGAGTACGCCGAGCGGGTGCTCGCGGAGTCCCCGCTGGTGGACGGTTTTGTCAGCGTCCGCGACCCGGCGATGTCGGCGAACCTGAAGCACTTGCGCCGGCTAGTGGGGCTGCGGTGCGAGTTCGGCGACGGTTACGGCCGGCTGGACTTCGTTCGCGACCTGCCCCGGCTGAAGGTGCTCGGGATCTCCGACCTCGCCGGGTTTGACCTGCCCGCACTGGCCGGCACGGGTCTCAAGCAGCTCGCGCTGATCGGACCGCCAACCCCGCATTCGATCGACCTCGCCCCGCTCGCCGAGGTGCGCGGGCTGACTTCGATCGAGGCCCGGATCGAAACCCACGGCTGGGCGGCGCTGGCGAGCCTGCCCCGGCTGAAGGACCTCCAGCTGACCTGGATCGACGACCCGGCGCGCCTGGCCGACCTCACGGCGCTGACCGGCCTGCGATCGCTGTCGCTCGGCAACGTCTTCGGGCTGACCGACCTGACGCCGCTGGCGTTCCTGACCGCGCCGGTTTCCCTCAGCTTCCAGGGTTGTCAGGCGCTCAGGGACGTGTCGCTGCTGCGCCGGTGGGCCGACCGGCTGGGCCGGCTGCGGCTGATCGCCTGCCCGGCCGTCGACCCGGCCCCGATCGGCGAACTGACCGAGCTGCGGTTGCTCGATCTCACCGGCGTCGAGCTGACCGACCTGTCGATGCTGTCCGGGCTGAGCCGGCTGCGGACGCTGCGGCTGCGGGCGCTCCGCACGGTGCCCGACCTGGCGCCGCTGGCCGATCTCCACGAACTCGAAGCGCTGCGGGTGACCGGGTCGGGCGTGCTGGACCTGCGGCCGCTCGCCGGGCACTCCGGGCTGCGCGTCGAGGTGAGCACCCACATCGAACTCATCGGAACCGACTCGCTGGGACCTGGCAGTGCCGTCGTCACGCTCAACTCGGCCGAAGTAGATTCGGAACCGTGATCGACCACATCAGCGTCACCACCGAAGCCGGTTCCTTCGACGCCATTGCCGCCGGGCCCGAAGACGGGCGGCCCGTGATGCTGTTGCACGGCTTTCCCGAAGCCGCCGTCGAGTGGGAGCACCAGGTCGCGACCCTCGGGGTGCTCGGCTATCGGGCCGTCGCGCCCGATCAGCGGGGGTATTCGCCCGGGGTGCGGCCCGAACCGGCCGCCGACTACCGGATCGATCACCTCGTCGGGGACGTGATCGCGATCGCCGATCGGCTCGGGTGGGGGAAGTTCGACCTCGTCGGGCACGACTGGGGTGGGGCCGTCGCCTGGTGGACCGCCGACGCGCACCCCGAACGGCTGCGCAGCCTGGCCGTGGTCTCGACGCCGCACCCCGCCGCGCTCTCCGCCGCGATGAAGGCCGACGAGGACCAGTACCTCCGGACCCAGTACATGACCGAGTGGCGGCAGACGCGCGTGACCGAGCGGCGGATGCTCGAGAACGACGGCCGGGCGCTGCGGGACATGTTCGAGCGGCGGGTGTCGCCGAGCAAGGTCGACGAGTACATCCGGCGGCTGTCCGAGCCGGGGGCGCTCACCGCCGCGCTCAACTGGTACCGCGCGGGCCGGCCCGGCGGGAAGATCGGCAAGATCGACCTGCCGACGCTCTACATCTGGAGCACCGAGGACGTCTCGTTCGGCTCGACCGCCGCGCTCGACACCGGCAACTGGGTCACCGGGCCCTACCGCTTCGAGATGCTCGAAGACGTCACGCACTGGGCGCCCGAGGAGGCGCCGGAGTCCGTCACGACGCTGCTCGTCGAGCACCTCGACGCGCGGTAGCCGCCCATCACCCGGCCGTGATCACCGCAGCCACCCGCCTCGCGGTACGAGACACCCGCGGCCGTCGTGTCTACTGGGGCGCGTGGATACCGCGACCGAAACCGAGACCGAGCGCGTCGTCTTCGTCACCGAAGACGGCGTGCCCACCGGCGAGACCGGGCCCAAGCTGGCCAGCCACCACGAGCACACCCGGCTGCACCTGGCGTTCTCCTGCTACGTCCTGCGTCGCAGCGACCAGGCCCTGCTGATCACCCAGCGCGCCCACGAGAAGAAGGTCTGGCCGGGAGTCTGGACCAACAGCGTCTGCGGGCACCCCGCGCCGGGCGAGTCCCTCGAGGACGCCGTCCGCCGCCGCGCCGCCTACGAGATCGGGCTGCCGTCGCTGTCCGGCCTGCACTGCGTGCTGCCGAAGTACCGGTACCGGACGCCGCCGTTCGAGGGAATCGTCGAAAACGAGTTCTGCCCGGTGTTCACCGCCTGGACCGACACCGAGCCCGCGCCGAACCCCGCCGAGGTCGGCGGCTGGCGCTGGATCTCCTGGAACGACTACACGGAGTTGCTGACTGACAAGACGGCTAATGTGAGTTACTGGGCCAAGGACCAGTTCGCGCAGCTCAAGGGCATGAAGCCGTTCTCGGACCTCTGACGCCCCAACTCCGCTGAGTCACCAGCGACCTCCCGTTTGAGCGTAATTCACTTTCGTCCGTACCCACACCTCAAGCGCGGGCACCTCTACGACGACAACCAATGCGTGGTGGAGGTGGGCATGGTCGCCGAGGACGAAGGCGCGCTGCGCCGGCCCGGCGGACCCCGGCCGCCGGACCTGCTCCGCCTCCACGAGGCCGTCGCGAGCCTGCTGGCGACCCAGGGCGACTGGCGCCGCGCCTACCAGCACCTGCGCTCCGCGCTCGACATCGCCCGCGACGGCAGCCTGCGCGACGCGCTGACGTCGAGCTACAACCGCCGGTACCTCGACGAGCGCCTCTACGGCCCGTTCACCGGCCGGCATCCCGCCCGGCCGCGGCCGCCGCTGGCCATCGCGCTGATCGACCTCGACCGCTTCAAGCGCGTCAACGACACGTACGGTCACCTCGTCGGCGACCGCGTCCTCCGCCGGGTGGCCGACCTCCTCCAGGAGGAACTGCCCGAAGACGGCTTCTGCGCCCGGTACGGCGGCGAGGAGTTCGTGCTGTGGCTGCCCGGCGTCGACGTCGGGGCCGCCGTCCGCATCGTCGACGCCGCCCGGGTGCGCGTCGCCCGTCACCCGTGGTCAGAACTCCAGCCGGGACTCCGCGTGACGATCAGCGCCGGGCTCGCCCACGACGGTGCGACCGAGCCGGACGCGGAGCCCAGTCCGGAGCGCCAGCTTCGGTGCGCGGACACCTTGCTTTACGCCGCGAAACGTGCCGGGCGGAACAAAGTCGCCTATCACGACGCGCAAACCACTCGGTTAATAACCCACTCAGAGTAACGTAAACTTCGGATTACCCCGGATTGAGTAAAGGCGTCTTCACCCGTTTGTCGACGCCAAGCGGCCGTTCGTCGACTCAAGGTGAAGAAAATTCCGGGAGGGTGTCGTCACGAACGGGGGGTATCCGTACGATAACGAAAACCTCCGGGGGAACGATCACCTCTGGCGGGGGAAGACGGCCTAGTCGAAGAGCCGCCCTGCGACCGCGCGAAAGGAGACCGAGTGCCGGACGAGCACGACAGCCCGGGAACCGGTCGCCACGTCGATGGTCCAGCGCGACCCCGAAGCGGCAGACGCAGGTCCATGGAGGACCAGGGCGGGATCAGCGTTTCGGACGTCGTCGCCAAGACCACCGGTGTCCGGCCCGTTCCGCCGCGTGACCAGCAGGACCGCACTGACCAGCCAGGACACCGCGCGCACGGAGCCGAGCCGGCCGCCCCGCCCCGGGCCGCGCAGCCGCCCCGGGCCGCGCAGCCGCCCCGGGCGCGTGCGCCGCGACCGGCGCAGCCCGCCTCGGACAACCCGGCACCCGCGGACGCCACGCGGCAACCGGGCCCCCCGCGGCCGCGGCAGCCCCGCCGCTCGACCGCCGCCGCCCCGCAGCCCGAGGCCCCGCTCCAGCGCCGCCCGCCGGCCACGAACCCCGGTCAGCAGCAGACGTCGGCCGCGCAACAGCCGCCCCGCCGGCTCCGCCGCCCGGCGCCCGCTCCGGACGGCGCCGTGCCGCCGCGGCCGGACGCGCCGGCACTCCAGCGCCCCCCGGGGCCCGACGCGTTTCCGGTGAAGCGGCCACCAACTGCCCCGCCGAAGCCCGCTGACGGCCCGGCGGCCAAGCGCGCCGCCGCGAACGAGTCGTCGGCGCCGGGACGTGTCCGCCCCGCCGGGGAAACCCCGCCCGTGCGACGTCCGCCGGCCGACTCGCCGGCGGCCAAGCGCGCCGCAGCCAAGGAATCTTCGGCGCCGGGCCGCGCCCGGCCCACCGGCGACACCACCGCGCCGCGACGCCCGCAGGCCGACGCACCGGCGCAGCGCCCCGCCGCCGCGGCGTCCGACACCACCGCTCTCCGGCACCCGCAGGCCGACGCGCCCGCCGTGGGCGCGGTGCCGTCGCGCGCCGAGCTCGACCCGCTGACCATGACCGACGAGATGGAAGCGATCGACGAGGCGACGCAGTACCGCCGCAAGATCGACCACACCCTCGCCCGGTTCTCGGCCGCGCACGACGAAGGAAACGCCGAAGAGGCGAAGCGACGCGAACGCCGTGAGCGGCTCTCGCCTGCTTCGCTGATCGAAAGCACGCGTACGGCGCTTCAGCGCGTCGTCACCCCGATCGGTGGCGACGAGCCCGAGGTCGACGCCGCCGAGCTGGCCGCGCAGACCCGGCTGCAGGAGAAGAAGCAGCGGAAGAACGAGCGGGTGAGCCGGTTCGGGCGGATCGCCGCGGCCGTCGTCGCGGCGCTCGTCTTCCTCGGCGTCGGCGGCGCGTGGGGCGCCCAGACCTACTTCGACGCGAAGTTCACGCAGATCTCGGCCCTCGACGAGAACTCGTCCGACATCCAGGACGCCGCGGCGCAGGCCAACGACGAGAACTTCCTGATGGTCGGGTCGGACACCCGCGACGGCGCGGCGGCCGAAGAAGGCGTCGGCACGGCGGACAGCACGCCGGGCGCGCGCTCGGACACCGTGATGGTGGCGCACATCCCGGCCGACCGGCAGCGGGTCGTCGTCACGTCGTTCCCGCGCGACCTCGAGATCGACCGCCCCGACTGCCAGCGCTGGGACCCGGCGCAGAACAAGGACACCGACGAAAAGGTCCCCGGCCAGAAGATCGCGAAGCTCAACACCGCGTACGCGGTCGGCGGACCGCCCTGCATCACGAAGGTGATCCAGCAGATCACCGGGCTGCGGATCAACCACTTCGTCGGGATCGACTTCAACGGCTTCAAGGAGATGGTCGACGCGGTCCACGGCGTCACCGTCCACAACGAGATCCCGATCGACGACACCATCCTCGGCAAGGTGCTGCTGGAGACCGGCGACGTGACGATCTCCGGTGACCAGGCGCTGAACTTCGTCCGCGCGCGGCACGTCAAGGGCGATCCGACGTCCGACTACGGCCGGATCAAGCGGCAGCAGGCGTTCATCGGGGCGCTGCTGAAGAAGGTCATGTCGTCCGACGTCGTCCTCGACCCCGGGAAGCTCAGCGACTTCATCACGGCGTTCGCGAAAGCCACCTTCGGCGACAACCTCGGCGTCAAGCAGATGATGACGCTCGCGCAGTCGATGAAGGGCCTCGACCAGTCGAAGATCTCGTTCCTCACCGTGCCGACGGTCGGGCTGCCCAACAACCGCGGCAACGAGGTCCTCGTCCGCAGCAAGGCGAAGGCGTTGTTCGACGCGCTGCGCACCAACACCGCGCTGCCCGACCCGAACGCGCCGATCCCGCAGAGCGAGCAGCCGCCGCCCAGCAGCTCGTCGAAGTCGTCGTCATCGTCCAAGACCACGTCGAAGACGTCGAGTGGCAGCAAGAAGACGAGCAGCACGAGCAGCACGGGCTGACGCGCGAGGATCGTTAGTCCGGGTTCACGTTTGGTTCACCCGGCGATGCGGTATCGGACCACGGTTGGCCGTAGGGTTGGGCCATGCGTGAGGCCTACCATGTCGAACTCGAACAGCTCGCCGACAACCTGGCGGCCATGTCGCTCCAGGTCGCCGACGCCATGGAGCGCGCCACGCGGTCGCTCCTGGAGGTCGACCTCAGTCTCGCCGAGCAGGTGATCAGCGACGACGCGAAGGTCGACGACGCCCGCGCTCTGTGCGAGGAGCAGGCGTACGCCCTCCTCGCGCTGCAGGCGCCCGTGGCGACCGATCTGCGGACCGTGCTCGCGGCGATCCACGCCGCGGAAAGCCTGGAGCGGATGGGCGATCTGGCCCTGCACGTCGCGAAGGCGGCGCGGCGGCGGCACCCCGAACCGGTGCTGCCCGATGCCGTGAGGCCGTACTTCGCCGAGATGGGCGAGGTCGCGGTCAAGCTGGCCCGGCAGACCGAGGTGGTCATCAAGACGAAGGACGTCGAGGCGGCGAAGTCGCTGGAGTCCGACGACGACCAGGTGGACGACATCCACCGCCACCTGTTCACTGTCTTGATGGACCGCGAGTGGCCCCACGGCGTCGCGGCCGCGGTCGACGTCACCCTGCTGGGCCGTTTCTACGAGCGCTACGCCGACCACGCGGTGTCGGTCGCGAAGCGGATGATCTTCGTGGTCACCGGAAAGATGCCGGGCTACGGTTCCGACGACGACATCTGAGCCTCGTTCGACAGGAAAGCCCCCGGCCGGCGCCGGGGGCTTTTCTTTGTGCATCAAATGGTTTCGAACATCCACTTCGGACACCAACCGACAAAAGAAGAAGGCCTTTCTCGCCGGCCCCGAGCGCGGGCGAGAAAGGCCTTCCGTGACAACGACTACTCAGCCGAAACGGCCGGAAATGTAATCTTCCGTGGCCTTCTCGTCCGGGTTGGAGAAGATCTTCTCCGTGTCGTTGAGCTCCACCAGCCGGCCCGGCTGCCCGACGCCGGCGAGGTTGAAGAACGCCGTCTGGTCGGAAACCCGGGCCGCCTGCTGCATGTTGTGCGTGACGATGACGATCGTGTAGTCCTTCTTCAGCTCACCGATCAGGTCCTCGATCGCCAGGGTCGAGATCGGGTCCAGGGCCGAGCACGGCTCGTCCATCAGGAGCACGTCCGGCTGCACCGCGATCGCGCGGGCGATGCACAGACGCTGCTGCTGACCGCCCGAGAGGCCGCCGCCCGGTTTGTTGAGGCGGTCCTTGACCTCGTTCCAGAGGTTGGCGCCGCGCAGGGCGCGCTCGCCGATCTCGTCGAGCGTCTTGCGGTTCTTGGTGCCGCCCAGCTTCAGCCCGGCGACGACGTTGTCCCGGATGGACATCGTCGGGAACGGGTTGGGGCGCTGGAACACCATGCCGATCGTGCGGCGCACCTGGACCGGGTCGACGGCCGACGCGTAGATGTTCTCGCCGTCCAGCAGGACGTCGCCCTCGACGCGGGCGCCGGGGATGACCTCGTGCATGCGGTTCAGCGTGCGCAGCACCGTCGACTTGCCACAGCCCGACGGGCCGATGAACGCGGTGACGTTACGCGGCGGCACGGAGAGGGAGACACCGTCGACGGCGTGGAACTTGCCGTAGTAGATGTCCACGTCCTTGACGTCGATTCGCTTTGCCATGGCTACAGCTCACTTCTTCTTCGGGGCGACAAGGCGCGCGAACACGGTGGCGAGGAGGTTGATGATCGCGATGATGAGCACCAGCGTCAGCGCCGCGCCCCAGATCCGGTCGAAGCCGACCGAGCCGGGGTCCATCGAGTTGGTGACGCGCTCGTTGTTCATCAGCAGCGGGAGCGCCGCCTGCTCGCCACTGAAGATGTCCCAGTTCGTGTAGGCGGAGTAGCCGACGAGGACCAGCAGCGGCGCGGTCTCGCCCATCACGCGGGCGAGCGCCATCATGATGCCGCCGATGATGCCGGACAACGCCGTCGGCAGCACGATCTTCACGATCGTCTTCCACTTCGGCACGCCCAGCGCGTAGGAGGCCTCGCGCAGGTCGTCCGGGACGATCCGCAGCATCTCCTCCGACGAGCGGACGACGACCGGGATCATCAGCAGCACCAAGGCCAGCGACACGGCGAAACCGCTGCGCGGCAAGCCGAACGTGGTGATCCAGAGCGCGTAGATGAACAGCGCGGCGACGATCGAGGGGACACCGGAGAGGATGTCGACCATGAAGGTGGTGGCCTTCATGAGCTTTCCGCGGCCGTACTCGACCAGGTAGATCGCGACGAGCATGCCGATCGGCACCGCGATGATCGCGCAGACCAGGCCCTGCAGCAGGCTGCCGACGATGGCGTGCAGCACGCCGCCGCCGACCTCGTCGGAAAGGTAGTTGCCCAGATCCTGCGACCACCAGTTGGTGTACGGGATGCGCTTGATGCCGTTCGCGACGACCGTGTACAGCACCCACACCAGCGGGACGACGGCGATCAGGAACGACAGCCAGACCAGCGTGGTCGCCAGCCCGTTCTTGACCTTGCGGGCCAGGCTGACCTGCTGGAACGCGGGAGTCGTGGCGGGGGCTTCGAGCGTGCTGGTCATGCTCACTCTCCCTTCTTGCCGATGACGGACCGCGCCGCGAAGTTGACGAGGAACGTGAGCACGAACAGCACCAGGCCGGCCGCGATGTACGCGCCCGCCGAGATCTCGTTGTTGAACTCGCTGTAGTTGGCGGCGATCTTCGAGGCGAACGTCGAACCGCCGTCGAAGAGGCTCCAGTCGAAGTTGCGGCCCTGCGGGATGAGCAGGATGACGGCCAGCGCGATCGTCTCGCCGAGCGCGCGGCCGAGGCCGAGCATCGACGCGCCGATGTAGCCGGCCTTGCCGAACGGCAGCACGGTGGTGCGGATGACTTCCCAGCGCGTGGCGCCGAGTGCCAGCGCGCCTTCGAGGTGCGGGGTCGGCGTGCGCTCGAACACCTCGCGCGAGAGCGAGGTGATGATCGGCAGGATCATCACGGCCAGCACGATGCCGGCGGTGAAGATCGTGCCGCGCACGCTCGGCGCGACGTTGCCGGGCGCCAGCAGCGGGAACCACGAGAAGGTGTCGTTGATCCACTGCGAGAACGGCTCGATCGCCGGCGCGAAGACCAGGATGCCCCAGAGGCCGAAGATGATCGACGGCACCGCGGCGAGCAGGTCGATGACGTAGGCGAACGGCCGCGCAAGCCGCTTCGGCGCGTAGTGCGTCAGGAACAGCGCGATGCCCAGCGACACCGGCATCGCGATGATCAGCGCCACCAGCGACGTCGCCACCGTGACCTCGAGGAGGTCGAGGATGCCGAACGACATGTTCGCCGGGTCGTTGGTCGACCAGCCGTGGTTGGTCAGGAAGTTGGCCTTGTTGGCCTGCAGCGCGGGGATCGCCTGGATGAGCAGGAAGAGCCCGATCAGGCCGATCAGGGCGACGACGAAGATCCCGGCCCCGGTGGTCAGGTTCTGGAAGATGCGGTCACCGGGCCGCACCTTCTTCCGCTTCTCGCTCGCGGGCGGCTCGGGCACCGCCGTCGAGGTGGGTTGCTCCGAAATCGGATCCTCCGGGGGCGTGGTGGCGGACGACGAACGCCCACCGGGGTCGCCGGTGGGCGTTCGCGTCGAGGATGACTCGCTCATCAGCTACTTCTGACCAGCCTCTATCAACTCGGGTACCAGTCGCAACGCGGGGTCAGGAGATCGCCTGGACCGCGGCCAGGACCTTGGTCTGCAGCGACTGCGGGATCGGCACGTAACCCTTGGCGGACAGCGGCTGCTGACCGTCGGTGGCGGCCACCGTCAGGAACGCCTTGACGGCCTTCGAGACATCGGCGTTCGCGTACTTCGAGCAGACGATCTCGTAGGTCGTCAGCAGCAGCGGGTAGGCACCCGGGGTGTTGCTGGCGTAGATGCCGTTGAGGTCGAGCGCGAGGTCGTTCGTGCCGTCCTTGAGGAACTTGGCCGAGTCGAGCGACTTCGCCACGTTCTCCGAGGTCAGCTCGACGCCGCCGGAGCCGCTGTCGATCAGGGCCGGCGTGAGGCCGTCCTTGGCGAACGCGCCTTCGACGTAGGTGATGGCGCCGTCGGCGGCCTTCACCGCGGTCGCGACGCCGTTGGAGCCCTGCGCACCGTTGCCGACGCCACCGTTGAACTTCTTGCCGGCACCCTTGGTCCAGTCGGCCTTCGCCGCCGCGCCCAGGTACTTCTGGAAGTTGTCGGTGGTGCCCGACTCGTCGGCGCGGGAGACGACCTGGATGGCCTTGTCCGGCAGGTTCGCGCTCTCGTTGCCCTTGACCGCCTTGATGGCCGGGTCGTTCCACTTGGTGACGCCGCCGCTGAAGATCTTGGCGATGACCGAGGGGGTCAGCGTCAGCTTGTCCACACCGGACAGCTTGTAGGCGACGGCCACCGGGCCGACGACCATCGGGATGTTCCAGGCGGGGCTCGCGCAGCGCTTGGTGGCCGCTTCGAGGTCCGCGCCGGTGGCCGGCGAGTCCGAGCCGCCGAAGTCGATCTGGTTGGCGTTGAACTGCTTGACGCCGGCGCCCGAGCCACTGGGGTTGTAGTTGACCTGCTGGCCCGAGCACTTCTTGCTGTACTGCTGCGTGAAGATGTCGATCGCGTTCTTCTGTGCCGACGAGCCTTCGGCGGACAGCGGGCTCTTGCCGCCGCACGCCACGTCGGCCGTGCCGGTGGCGGCCGGAGCCGCAGCCGAGTTCGAGCTGCTGCTGTTCGTCGCCGCGGGGTCGGAACCACAGGCGGCGAGCACGAGCGCGGCGCTCGCCACGATGCCGACCGCGCTCAGGGGCCGCATGATCTTCACTGCATTTCCTCCATCAGGAGCATCACGGGTTCGGCAGCGGCGTGTTTCGCCGCGCCGGATCCGGACATTAGGCAGCCCTGGTGGACGGTCAGCCGTGAACAAATGAACGCAAAGTGAACAAGGCCCCGGATGTGAGCAGTGCGACTACTCCGAAAGGATGCCGTGTCCTGGCCGTGACCTGGGGGTTTGCCGACAGTGACGGCTTGCTTGCACGGCGTCCAACGTGGTCACCGACCGTACTGGACGTCGGTCTCGTGACGCGTGAACCCGAGCTTGGTGTAGACCGCCAGCGCCGGGGCGTTGTCGCCCTCGACGTACAGGATCACCTGCCGCAGCCCCTGCTCCGCCAGGTACCGCAGCCCGGCCAGTGTCAGCGCCCGGCCGAGACCGCCGCCCTGGGCGGCCGGGTCGACGCCGACGACGTACACCTCGCCGACGCGCTCGCCGCCGAACCGGCCCGGCGTGGCCTCGTGCACCTTCGTCCAGTGGAAGCCGATCACCGCACCGTTTTCCTCCGCGAGGAAGAAGCCGGCGGGGGCGAACCACGACCGCCGCTCGTCGGCGCGGATGTCGTCCGCCGTCATCGCGCCCTGCTCGGGGTGCCAGTCGAAGGCCCGCGCGTTGACCTGGACGACGGCGTCCTCGTCCTGCTCCGGCACGAAGGTGCGCAGCGAGACGCCCTCACGCAGGACCGGCTCCGGCCAGTCCGCGCCGTCGACGGTGGTGTGCAGGATCAGCAGTTCGCGCTTGCGCTCCAGCCCGGTCCGCAGCGCGAGCTGCCGGGCCGCGGGGTGGTCGCCGTGGGCCCAGACGCGGAACCCGACGGCGGCGCGCTCGTCGAGCGCCTGAAGCAGCTTCGCGCCGTATCCGCGGTTGCGGTGGGCGGGGTGCACGAGCAGCTCGGCGACCTGGTGGCCGAAGGAGTCACCCGTGGTGTCGAGGTGCGCGTAGCCGACGACGTCGTCTTCGACGCAGGCGACGAGGTGCTCACCGCCGTCGAACTCGCCCGGCAGCGCGCCGTCGGGTTCGACCTCGGGCCGCCCGTCCGCCTCGCGCACGGCCAGCAGCAGCTGCCGCACGTGCGCGAGCTGCTGCTCGTCCAGCTCCTGAAGCCATTCCCCGTCTCCGCTCACCCCTGGACCGTACCCGGGACCGGAGCAACGCGAAGGTCGTGCGGGACGTCCTGGAGAGCGTGGGGGACCTAGTGCGCGTGTTCGGGGGTGTCGGCCGGGGCCTCGGCGGGCGCCTGCACCGGCAGGTTGGGCCGCTGCTGCGCGCCCTTGGCGGGCCGCTCGAACTTGTAGCCGACGTTGCGCACGGTGCCGATCATCTGCTCGTGCTCCGGGCCGAGCTTGGCGCGCAGCCGCCGGACGTGGACGTCGACCGTGCGGGTGCCCCCGAAGAAGTCGTAGCCCCAGACCTCCTGCAGCAGCTGGGCGCGGGTGAACACCCGGCCTGCGTGCTGCGCGAGGTACTTGAGCAGCTCGAACTCCTTGTAGGTGAGCTCCAGCGTGCGCCGCTTGAGGCGCGCGGTGTAGGTCGCCTCGTCGATGACCAGCTCGCCAACCCGCAGCTCGGCGTCGACCTGCGCGGAACCGCCGTCGCGGGTCGTGACCAGCCGCAGCCGGGCGTCGACCTCGGCCGGGCCGGCCGTCGGCAGGAGGATGTCGTCGGTGCGCCATTCGGCGCTCACAGCCACCAGGCCGCCTTCGCCGACGACGGCGATGATCGGGGTGGAGGCCTCGTCCTCGCCGGTGCCCTTGAGCAGCCGGCAGAGGCTCTTCGCCGAGGCCAGATCGCTGCGCGCGTCCAGCAGGATGACGTCCCGGTGACCCGCGTCGAGCAGGGCGGTCACCTCGGGGGGACGGACGCGTACGGTGTGCGGCAGCAGGTCCAGCGCGGGCAGCACCGACGTGGCATCCGCTTCCGCAGTCAGTACCAGAAGGTCCAGGCTCATGAGCCGCACCGCCTTCTCAAGTCGTCGCCTCACGGTGGCGTTAGTCGGTGCTAAGTGAGAATAGCGGCTCGACGGCCGGGTACCTAACCCTTGCTGGATCGATCACACCTGGAGAAACCCCCGGTGCGCCCGACGAACCCCGAGCAACCCCGACGAAACAGGAGTACGGACGCGATGGTGAGCAGGCCCGTGACCCGGGACGACCGACCCGCACCGAGGCCGGACGCGCGACGCCGCGGCCGCCGGGGCCGTCGCTGGGTGATCGCCCTGGTCGTGCTGGTGCTGCTGCTGGTCGGCGCCGACTTCGGGGCCGCCGCGTTCGCCGAGCACACGATCTCGCAGAAGGCGCGCGAACAGCTGCAGCTGACCGACGACCCGTCGGTGACCATCCACGGCTTCCCGTTCCTCACGCAGGCCCTGGGCGGTGACTACAGTCACATCAGCGTGTCGGCCGCCGGCGTGCCGGTCGGCGACAAGCTCCAGGACGTCGCGCTGAACGCCGAGCTCGAGGACGTCACCGCGCCGCTGTCGGACCTCACGAACGGCAACACGAAGGCCATCACCATCGGCAAGCTGACCGGGGCGGTCACCATCAAGGCCGCCGACCTGGCCCGCATCTCGCCGCTGGACAAGATCAAGGACCTCCGGATCGAGCCCGCGACCACGGACTACGTCCAGAACGGCGACTCCGGGCAGGCCGAGCCGACGCCGACGACCACCACGACCGCCGCCGACGGCCAGCCGGTCGACGAGTCGAGCACCGGCGTCCGCATTTCGGGACACCTTCAGTTCGCGGGCAAGGATCTGGAAATCTTCTGCTTCGCGATGATCGAGGCGGACGCGAAGGCGGGAACGATCACCTTCGCGCCGAAGCGGCTGCAGTTCGGGAATGACCAGGAGACGACGGTCGTTCCCCAGGCGGTGCAGAAGGCGCTGCTGCCGAACTTCAACGCGTCGATCGCGACGAAGGACCTGCCGCTGTCGGTGACGCCGACCGGCGTGCGGGTGCAGAGCGGATCGGTGACGATCAAGGGTGAGGCGTCGAACGTGTCCTTCGCGGACCTGAGCAAGTAGGAGTGGCCGGTGACGGGGCTGTGGGTGCTCGTGGCGGTACTGGTGGCCGGGACGGCCGCCGGGCTGCTGCTGCGGGCCCGCAACGGCCGGGTGCGGGAGGCGCGGGACGCCGGGCCCGTGCGTGAGCTGCCCGGCCCCGTCGCCGCCGTCCTCGACCCGGCGTCCGCCGTGACGCTGGTCCAGATCTCCACCACCTTCTGCGCGCCCTGCCGGCACGCGAAGGCCGTCCTCGCGCCGCTGGCCGAGCGGACCGACGGCCTGCACCACGTCGAGCTCGACGTCACCAACCAGCCGGAGGTCGCGCAGGCCCTGGCCGTGCTGCGGACGCCGACCACGATCGCGCTCACCCCGGACGGCCGGGAGCTGCTGCGCGTCGGCGGCGTCCCGAAGGGCCCCGAACTGCTGGACGCGCTGCGCCCGCATCTCACTGCGCGGACGTCCTGACCAGGACCTCGTCCCAAGGGACGGGAATCGTCCCAAGGTATGAACGTGGTTCCCACTCTGAGGGAGCACTGGGTACCCTCGCACCCGTGACCAGGCTGACCACCTTCTTGACGCAGCGACGCGCAGTAGACCTCTGCCGCGTCCGCAGCAGCCTGTGTCGCCCTCAGCCAGACCAGCGCTGAACGACGTCTTCATCGCCTCGGTCCCCAGCCAGCCTGAAATCGCTGACGCGTGCCGTTCGCACGCATCCCCTCTGCTCCAGCTGGAGGAACCATGTCCGCCGGACCGGCCGTCGACCCGCGTGGCCCGCGGTTCGCCGCCATCCTGACGACGATCGTGCTCGCGGTCGTCCTGGTCACCCAGTGGTGGCCGCTGCTGGCGATCCAGACCGTCGTCTTCGCGATCGGCGCGTTCGTCGGGCTCAAGCCCGCGCCGTACTCGATCGCCTACCGCTACCTGGTGGCCCCGCGCCTCGGCCCGACGACCGAGCGGGAGGACGCGGCGCCGCTGCGGTTCGCCCAGGCCGTCGGGTTCGTGTTCGCGCTCGTCGGCACCATCGGCTTCGCCGTCGGCAGCACGCCCCTCGGCATCGTCGCGACGGCCTTCGCGCTCTTCGCGGCCTTCCTCAACGCGGCCTTCAATTTCTGCTTGGGCTGCGAAATGTTCTTGCTCCTCAAACGCTTCAGCCCCGCCCGCGCGTCGTCCTGAAGTTCAACCCCAGAAAGAGAGTTCATCTCCATGAGCCGTGAAGACGTCCTGGTCACCACCCAGTGGGCCGAGGAGAACCTGGACACCCCCGGCGTCGTGTTCGCCGAGGTCGACGAGGACACCACCGCCTACGACGGCGGCCACATCCGGGGCGCGGTGAAGTTCGACTGGCGCAAGGACCTGCAGGACGGGGTCCGCCGCGACTTCGTCTCCAAGGAGGGCTTCGAGAAGCTCCTGTCGGAGAAGGGCATCTCGAACGACGACCGCGTGGTCCTCTACGGCGGCAACAACAACTGGTTCGCCGCCTACGCGTACTGGTACTTCAAGCTCTACGGCCACGAGAACGTCCAGCTGCTCGACGGCGGCCGCAAGAAGTGGGAGCTCGACGGCCGGGAGCTGAACTCCGACGACGTCAAGCGCGACACCACCGACTACAAGGCCAAGGACCAGGACCTGTCCCTGCGCGCGTTCCGCGACGAGGTCGTCCAGTCCATCGGCGCGAAGAACTTCGTCGATGTCCGGTCGCCGGACGAGTTCTCCGGCAAGCTGCTCGCCCCGGCGCACCTGCCGCAGGAGCAGTCCCAGGTCCCCGGCCACATCCCGGGCGCGCTGAACGTGCCGTGGGCGAAGGTCGCCAACGAGGACGGCACCTTCAAGTCCGAGGGCGAGATCGACGAGCTCTACAAGGAGCAGGGCATCGACGCCGGCAAGGGCACCATCGCCTACTGCCGCATCGGTGAGCGCTCGTCCATCGCGTGGTTCGCGCTGCACGAGCTGCTCGGCCACCAGGACGTGAAGAACTACGACGGTTCGTGGACGGAATACGGCTCGCTGGTCGGCGTGCCGGTCGAGTTGGGAGCCAAGTGATGGCGGTCGACGACAGCTGCGGCGCACCGGTCCAGGAGGCCACGCCGGCGGACTACGACACCAAGGGCCAGGTCGTCCTGGCCGGCAAGGTGACCGGCGCGGACGGGCCGGTCGGCGGCGCGTTCGTCCGGCTGCTGGACGGCGGCGGCGACTTCACGGGCGAGGTCGTCTCCTCGGCCGACGGCGACTTCCGCTTCTACGCGGCGCCGGGCGAGTGGACCGTGCGCGCGCTGCACCGCAGCGGCAACGGCGAAGCGTCCGTCACCGCTTCCGGGCCCGGCCTGCACCAGCTGGCCATCTCGGTCGCCTGAGTTCCAAGGTCCGTGAAGGCCTCCTTACCGGCTTTAAGAGCCGGTAAGGAGGCCTTCACGGCATTTCAGGGACCTTCAGCGGCGGCGGCCAGGACGCGGTCGGTGTGGTCCCGCAGCGAGGGGCACGTCTCGACCGGGTGATCGCGTGGGCAGCGCAGGAAGTGCGTCAGGAACGTCTCCGCGATCGCGAGCTTCCGGCGTTGCTCGGCCAGCTCGGCGATCCGGTCGCGGACCGCGGTGCGCCAGTCGCCCTCTTCCGGGCCGCGCAGCACCAGCGCGATCTCGTCGAGACTGAGCAAACCGGTGTCCTGCAACATCTTCACGGCGGCCAGCCGGTGCAGCTCGTCCGGCCCGTAGACGCGTTTCCCGCCCCGGCGCTCCGCGGGACGCACGATCCCGCGCTCGTCCCAGTACCGCAACGCCGACACCGCGACGCCGACGGTCGCGGCGGTTTCCCCGATGGACAGCATGAGACGAGTTGACCTCAACCCGGGTTGAGGTCGCAACCTGTTTAGGTGACCCTTACCGCTACCGAGACGCGCCGGACCGGCCTGCTCACCGCCGTCTTCCTGGGCAGCTTCATGGCCCTGCTCGACGTCAGCGTCGTGAGCGTCGCGCTGCCGACCATGCAGCGGACGCTGGGCACCAGCTTCAGCGGCCTCCAGTGGATCATCGACGGCTACACCGTCGCGCTCACCGCCGTGATCCTCTCCGGCGGCACGCTCGGCGACCGCTATGGCCGCAAGCTCGTCTACCTGTGCGGGCTGACGTTGTTCACGATCGCGTCGGCCGGCTGCGCACTGGCGCCGACGCTCGAAGTGCTGGTCGTCGCCCGGATCATCCAGGGCTTCGCCGCCTCCGCCGTGATCCCGGGCTCGGTCGCGCTGCTCGCGCACGCGTTCCCGGAGCCGGCCGCGCGGGCACGCGTGATGGGCCTGTGGAGCACGGTCGCGGGCTGCGCGCTGGTGCTCGGCCCGCTGATCGGCGGCCCGCTGACGGACGCCTTCGGCTGGCCGTCGATCTTCCTGATCAACGTGCCGATCGGGCTGGTCGCGGTCGTGCTGGGCCGCCGCGGGATCAGCGAGTCCCGCGACCCGGCGCACGGCGCGCTCGACCTGACCGGGCAGGTGCTCGGCGCCCTGTGGATCGGCCTGCTGACGTACGCCGTGATCGAGGCCGGCCGGCTCGGGCCGAGCACGTCCGTGCTGGTCACCGGCGTTCTCGGGCTCGCCGCGCTGACGGCGTTCATCGTGGTCGAGCTGCGTGCGGAACACCCGATGCTGCCGGTGCGGCTGTTCGCCAGGACCCGGTTCTCGGTGGCCATCTTCGCCGCGTGGAGCCTCGGGTTCGCGGCCTACCCGGCGGTCTTCCTGATCGGCGTCTACCTGCAGCAGGCCCGCGGCGCGACGGCGACCGAGGCGGGCGTCCAGATGCTGCCGTACGTGCTGGCGAACGCCGCCGCGGCCTTCACCGCCGGCCGGCTTTCGGCCCGCTACGGCGCGGAGCGGCTCCTGCCGATCAGCTACTTCGTCGCGGCCGTCGGCTCCTTCGCGTTCCTGGTACTGGACGCGCGGAGCCCGTACTGGCTGGTGGCGCTCGCGTTCGCGCTGGCCGGCGCCGGGGTCGGGCTGTCGGTGACGCCGTCGAACATCGTCGGGCTGGCCGGGCTGCCGGGGCACCGCAGCGGGATCGCGTCGGCGACGGTCAACGCCGCCCGCCAGACCGGCACCGCGCTCGGCGTCGCCGCCCTCGGCGCGTTGCTGGCCCGCGGTTCGACGCTGCCGAGCGGCCTGCACGCGGCGATGGGCGTGGCCGGCGTGGTGCTGCTCGCGGTGACCGTGCTCACCGCGGTGACCCTGCGCCGGGCCGGCTGAGCGGCGGCGGACTATCCTGCTGGGCGTGGAAGCACTGTTTACGACCTTGCTGGTGCTCGCCGGCGTCGCGATCACCTGGTTCGCCGTGTACGTCGTCTACCGGCTTTACGCGGACCAGCGCTGACCCATGACCGACAGCGGCGACGACGCCATTGCAGCAGCGGAAATGCGCGCGGCGAGCACCCGCGCGCGCAACCTCCCGTTGTGGGACGACCTGCCCATCCCCAACGACACGGCCAACCTGCGCGAGGGGCCGGACCTCAACGAGGCCTGTCTCGCGCTGCTGCCGATGGTCGGTGTCTGGCGCGGTGAGGGCGAGGTCGACTACCCGACCATCGAAGGCCCCCGCAAGTTCGCGCAGCAGCTGACGATCGCGCACGACGGCCGGCCGTTCCTGATCCACGAGTCGCGGTCCTGGCTGCTCGACGACGAGGGCAACGTCATCCGCCCCGCCGCGCGCGAGACCGGGTTCTGGCGGCCGCAGGCGGACGACACGCTCGAGCTGCTGCTCACGCACAACACCGGGCTCGTCGAGCTGTACTACGGCAAGCCGCGCAACCAGACGTCCTGGGAGCTGGGCACCGACGCGGTGATCCGCACGGCCAGCGCGAAGGAAGTC
The DNA here is from genome assembly GCF_035982555.1 of Amycolatopsis sp. NBC_01286. Lineage (NCBI taxonomy): Bacteria > Bacillati > Actinomycetota > Actinomycetes > Pseudonocardiales > Pseudonocardiaceae > Amycolatopsis > Amycolatopsis sp. NBC_01286. Next base: position 2,687,216 of record NZ_CP108428.1, on the reverse strand, counting down.
AAGGCCGCCCAGCGGCTGTACGGCCTGATCGAGGGCTCGCTCGGCTACGTCGAGGAGCGCGCGATGATGGGCCAGGAGCTGCAGCCGCACACCTCGGCCCTGCTGCACCGCGTGGTCGGCTGACGGCACCCGGCATGCGCTGGCGGCGGTGTGGCGAGGACGCCGCCCTGCTGGACTGCGACTCGCTCGACCAGATGCGGGCGGCGCACGCGACGGTGCTCGCCGCGCGCCCGGACGGCGTCGTCGACCTCGTTCCCGGCGCTCGCAGCCTCTTGGTCGTCGGCGCGGTCGCCGCGGTACGCGCGTTGCTGGACGACGCCGATCTCACTCACCCACCCGGCGGCAACCCGCGCGAAGTGACCCTCGACGTCCACTACGACGGCGAGGACCTCGCGCTGGTGGCCGCCGACGCCGGCTGCTCCGAAGACGCCGTGGCCGAGCTGCACACCGGCGCCGCCTACACCGTCGCGTTCACCGGCTTCGCACCCGGTTTCGGCTACCTGACCGGACTTCCCTCGCCGTTGCGGCAGCCGCGGCTGGACTCCCCGCGCACCCGCGTCCCGGCCGGGTCGGTGGGGCTGGCGGGCGAGTTCACCGGCGTCTACCCCCGCGAGTCCCCGGGCGGCTGGCGGCTGCTCGGGTACACGACCACGCCGCTGTTCGACGCCCACGCCGACCCGCCCGCCCTGCTCGCACCGGGCGATCGCGTGCGGTTCCGGAGCGTCCGGTGAGGTCAATGGAAGTCGTCTCGCCGGGCCCGTACGCGCTCGTCGAAGACCTCGGCCGGCCCGGATACGCGCACCTCGGCGTGGCACCGTCGGGTGCCCTCGACACGGCGTCGCTGCGGCTGGCGAACCGGCTCGTCGGCAACCCCGAGGGCTTGGCCGGTATCGAAGCCCTGCTCGGCGGCCTTTCGGTGCGCTTCACGGCATCGGCGACGGTGGCCGTGACCGGCCCGTCGGTCGCGGTCGACGTCGACGGCCGTCCCTTCGGCTCCCACACGGCGGTCTTCGTCGGAGCCGGGCAAACGCTTGCCGTGGGCACGCCCGGTGCCGGGTTGCGCTGCTACCTGGCGGTGTCCGGCGGGATCGACGTCGAGGAGGTGCTGGGCAGCCGGTCCCGGGACGTCCTGTCCGGCATCGGCCCGGCACCGCTGCGGTCCGGCGACGTCCTCCCGCTGGGTCCGGCCCGCGGAGTCCCGGCGGGCGCGGACGTCGTCGTCCCGGCCGCGGCGCCCGCGAGCCTGGTGATCCCGGTGACGCCGGGCCCCCGCGACGACTGGCTGGAGTCCCCGGCCGAGGGCCTGTCGGCGTGGTGGACGGTGACGCCGGAGTCGAACCGCGTCGGCCTGCGCCTGGACGGCACGCCGCTGCGCCGGGCCGCGGAGTTCGCCGAGGCGGAGCTGCCCAGCGAAGGCGTGCTGACGGGCGCGATCCAGGTCCCGCCGAGCGGCCTCCCGGTGGTCTTCCTGAACGACCACCCCACCACGGGCGGCTACCCCGTCGCGGCAGTGGTCCGGACCGCCGCGCTGGCCGCACTCGCCCAGGCCCGACCGGGCACCCGAGTGCGCTTCCGGGTGGCCTAAAGCGCCCGCCCACCGCAGTAGCCGCCCACGGCCTCCCGGCGGCTCTGCCCCAACCGCGCCACCGGTGTCGGGAAAAGCCGTGAAGGCCTCCTTCCCGGCTCTTATGGCCGGGAAGGAGGCCTTCACGGCTTTCGGTGGGGTGGAGGGTGCGCTTTTGGGTGACGTGAAAGGGCTGTACCGCCACGCGGGTGAGACCCGGATCACCCGGTGCACCCGTCCGGGTAGCGCCCGGAACCATGTCGCGGCGCCACCCGTCCAGATAGCTGTGGAACAGGTGACGATCAGCGGTGGCACGGGTTTCCTGGACGTGAACGTGCGCGCGCGGGCGGAGCTGCCCCAGGCGTTGCGGATCGCGCTCGCCACCGGGCAGCTGCGGCGTCCGCTGGCCACCACGCTCGGCCCCGTGCTCGATCTGCTCGTCGACGGCGACTACCGCGTCAGCGGCCCGGAACGCCTGCCGGACGAGGTGTCCCTCACCCCGACCGACACCTGGCCGCCGTCCGACGAGGCGCGCGTCGGCTACTACCGGACCGCGATCCGCACCGGCCACCGCCCGGTCGCCGTGGTCCTCGCCGACGGCGAGCGCGAGCTGATCCTCGACGGCCACCACAAGATCGCCGCCTACCGAGCCGAGGAGATCGCGCCCGCGGTCGTGCGGATCGCTCAGGCGTACTCGGCCTCGTAGGCCGCCACCAGCTCCGCGTACACCGCCGACGAGTCGGGCAGCCGCGCGCCGTCCAGCGTGTGGACGCGCGTCAGCTTGCGGACCGACGAAGCCATGAACACGCCGTCCCCCGCCACCAGGTCGGCCACGCGCAGCGGCTCCACCTTGACCGCCCAGCCGGCCCGCTCGGCGCCGCGGAACAGCGCGGCCTGGGTGGTGCCCGGCAGGATGCCGACGCTCGACGGCGGCGTGAAGAGCGTCCGCCCCTTCGCCAGCACCACGGTCGACGTCGGGCCTTCGAACACCGAGCCGTCGGCGGCGGTGAAAATCACATCTTCGGCGCCGCGGCGGCGGGCTTCACGCAGCGCGGCCATGTTCATGGCGTACGACAACGGCTTCGCGCCCAGCAGCAGCCACGGCGCGCGCTCGGCGAGGTCCGGCGGGAAACCGCGTTCCAGGGTGACCGCGGCGACACCCTCGGCGCGCGCCTTCAGGATCGACGGCGCGACCTCCGAACCCAGCGCGAAACCGGTCGGCACCGCGGCGGGATCGCCGTCGGAACCCCTGGTGTACACCAGTTTCAGCACCATTTCGGGGCTGCCGGTCCAGTGTTCGAGCACGAGCGAGACGACCCGTTCCCAGGCCGCGAGATCGGGCGCCGGCAGGTCGAGCATGGCCGCCGACCGCGCCAGCCGCTCCAGGTGCGGCCGCAGCTCACGGGGCTTGCCGCCGACCACGAGGATCGTCTCGAAGACGCCGTCGCCGCGGGTCAATCCGAGGTCGTCCACCTTGATCTGGGCGGAGTCCGGGTCGGCCAGGGTTCCGTCGAGGAAGACGAGCACGCGCATGCCCACACGGTACTCACCTAGGCTGGGCGGTATGCCGTACCGCTCGCCGCTGCTGGACGTGCCCGGATCCATCCCCCCGCCTGACGACCACCCCGAAGCCGGCGTCCCCTGGCACTGGGGAGACCCCTTCGCGGAGCAGCGCACCGCGTCGCGCGGCGTCGTCGTGATCGATCGGTCACACCGCGAAGTCCTGGCCGTGACCGGCGAGGAGCGGCTGTCGTGGCTGCACCTGGTGATCTCGCAGCACGTGACCGAGCTTGCCGAGGGGTCCGGCACCGAGGCGCTGGTGCTCGACAGCCAAGGCCGTGTCGAAACGCACATGGTGCTCGCGCACCTCGACGGCACCGTCTGGCTCGACGGCGACCCGGAGCCGCGCGTGACCAGCGCGCTGCCGAAGGGCGGCCCCCAGACGCTGCGCGAATACCTCGAAGCCATGAAGTTCTGGTCCAAGGTGGACATCCGCGACGCGACCGACGAGCTGGCCCTGCTCACCGTGCTCGGCCCGGACAGTGAACGCGTGCTGAGCGCGGTCGGCGCCGAGGTCGGGCCGGAACCGTACGCGGTCGTGGCGCTGCCCGGTGGCGGTTTCGCGCGGCGGATGCCGTGGCCCGGGCGGTTCAGCGTCGACCTCGCGGTGCCACGCGCCGAGCTCGCCGGCTGGTGGAAGAAGCTCACCGACGCCGGTGCCCGCGCGGCCGGGAGCTGGGTGTTCGACGCTTTGCGCGTCGAGTCGCTGCGGCCGCGGCTGGGCGTCGACACCGACGATCGCACGATCCCGCACGAGGTGGGCTGGGTCGGCTCGGCCGCGCACGTCGCGAAGGGCTGCTACCGCGGCCAGGAGACGGTGTCGAAGGTGCACAACGTCGGCCGCCCGCCGCGCAACCTGCTGCTGCTCCACCTGGACGGTTCCCCCGAGATCCGGCCGGAGCCCGGCGACCCGGTGCTGCTCGACGGCCGCACGGTCGGCCGCGTCGGCACGGTGATCCAGCACCACGAGCTCGGCCCGATCGCGCTGGCCCTGGTCAAGCGGTCGACGCCGGTGGGTGCCGAGCTGCTGACCGGCTCCGAAGACGAGCTCGTCCAGGCGGCGATCGACCCCGACTCCGTGCCGTCGGAGCTCCCGGCGCCCGGGCGAGCCGCGGCGGCGCAACTTCGTGGCTGATCGAAAACCCCTGACAGCAGGATCACGCCCAACCGGGATAAACTGCGCTGTGATCGAAGTGCGGCCCGGCGGCAGGCGGCGGATCGACCGCGTGCTCGGCCCGGGATACCTCAGCGGCTTGGGTGACCTGCCGTTGAAGGTGCTCCGCGAGCGGCGCGACGAAGCCGCCCAAGAAGAGACCGATCTTTCCTACTTGCGCAGGCTGCTCCACGCCCGGATCGACATCGTCCGCGCCGAGCAGACCCGGCGCAGCTCCGGCGGCGAGTCCAGCATCGTCGACCAGCTGGCCACGATCCTCGCCGACAACGCGCTGGGCCCGGCGGCGGGCTCCGGGCGGCACCAGCAGCTGGAGCCCTCACGCGCCGGCGAGCACCGCCGGCACGCCGAGGCGCTGATCGGCGACACCGACCTGACCGACGTCGGTTCCCTGACGGACGACAAGCTCGCCTCCGCTTTGGACACCTACGCCAGCGAAGAGGTTTCGGTGTCGTCGTTCCGGCGCGAGGTCCAGAACGTCATGGACACCTTGAACGCGGAGATCGCCCAGCGCTACCAGCAAGGTTCGGCCACAGTGGACGAGCTGCTCGAGAGCGAAGGCGGGCACGAGGCTCAGTGACCAACCCTGTCCTGGCCGAGGTCGTCCGTTCCGATTTCGTCGAAAGCGTCCACCGCGGCGCGCTCGTGGTGACGGGCCCCGAGGGCGACGTCCGGCTGGCGCTCGGCGACGTCACCTCGCCGGTCTTCCCGCGTTCGTCGAACAAGCCGTTGCAGGCCGTCGGGATGCTGCGGTCCGGGCTGGACTTCACCGGCGAAGACCTGGCGCTGGCCTGCGCGTCCCACTCCGGCGAGCCCCGGCACGTCAAGGGCGTGCTGGAGCTGCTGCAGGCGGCGGGCCTGACCGAGGACGACCTCGCGTGCCCGGCCGACTTCCCGCTGCACGTGCCGAGCATGCGCGACGCCGCCGAGCCGCGGCGCGTGATGATGAACTGCTCCGGCAAGCACACCGGCATGCTCACCACCTGCGTCCGGGCCGGCTGGCCGACCGCGGGCTACGAGGCGCCGGACCACCCGCTGCAGCAGGCGATCGCCGCCGCCGTCACCGACCTGACCGGCGAGCCGGTCGCGCACACCGGCGTCGACGGCTGTGGCGCGCCGCTCCTCGCGTTCTCCCTGACCGGGCTGGCCCGCGCGTTCGGCCGGGTCGGCAGCGCCGCCGACGGTCCCGAACGGACGGTGGCCGACGCGATGCGCGCCCACCCGTGGCTGGTCGCCGGCACCGGGCGCGAGGACACCGAGCTGATGTCCGCCGTGGACGGTCTCGTCGCGAAGGGCGGCGCCGAGGGCGTCCAGGCGTTCGCACTGCCGGACGGGTTCGCGGTGGCGCTGAAGATCGACGACGGCGCGAAGCGGGCCTGCGCGCCGCTGGCCGTCGAAGCGCTGCGGTTCCTCGGCGTGGACGTCTCCAGCCTCGACGAGCTCGCCCACGGCTCGGTGCTCGGCGGCGGTCGCCCGGTCGGCGAGATCCGGGTGCCGGAGCTGCGCGGCTAGCTAGTTCGCGCGTTCCCGCGAGGCCAAGTCGCCCCAGAACTCCCGCAGGTCGGAGAACAGCTCGGCGAGCTCCTCGACGTTGCCCGAGCGCAGCGCGTCCAGGATGTCGTGGACCTCGTCGGCGGTGGTGTCGGCTTCGAGGATGGGGTCCGCGAACAGCTGCACGAGGCCGCCGTAGTCGAGCTCGACGATCGAGTCCGCGTGGAAGTTGTCGAGCCAGCGCCGCGTCTCGAACAGCACCCGGCCCGGTCCGGAGTCGCCGAAGGTCTGTTCCAGCAGGTCACCGGCCTCGCGCGCCCGGTGCTGGGCGTCGGCGAGAGTGCTCCGCCAGGACAGTTCGCGCTTCGGGTCGTCGCGGCCGGAGCCCAGCACGAGCTTGCGCTCCTCCGGGTCGACCAGCACGAACCACGGCAGCGGAACGGTCCAGGTGGTCGACAGCGTGTGCGCGGCGGAGGTGCTGAGGTCCGACAGCGCGGACTTCGTGCGGGCGCGGATCGCGTCCTGGGTGAAGCCGGCTTCGTCGAGGATGACGTTCTTCAGCGCCGGGTGCGCGTCGCCGAGGAAGGTCACCAGCGCGGCGGCCGAGCGGGCACGCAGCTCCAGCGGGCAGACGAACGGGCCGTGCACGCGCTGGGCGGCCGGCACGTCGGCCGGATCGAGCACCAGGACATCGGTCTGCAGGCTGGGCGCGGCCTTGCCGTTGGCGAGCTCGGCGGGCAGCAACCGGCGGGGCGCGGCGACCTGTGACTTGAGCCACATGGCCTGCTCGCGGGCACCCGCGCCGGTCCGCCCCAGCTTGGCCGCCGCGACGGCCGCGCGCAGCCGATCGTCGGGCGGCTCGCCCAAGGCGAGCAGGGGTTCGTACACCCGCAGATAGGCCACGAAGGGACGGAGCACGAGTAGATCGTGGCACGCCGACCTGCGCCGATCGTCACCGACCGGCCGGTAACCGGTGTCCGGCGGACACTGTCACCACCGGCACACCGTGCCACGTCGCATCGAACCCCCCGGACACGGTACGGTGTCAGCAGGAAAGAATTGTCGAGACGATGCGGGGCCGCCGATTCCCCCGGCCGCCCCGCCCCTGTGCGAGGGGGTCGAGCCATGGGGCGCGGCCGGGCTAAGGCCAAGCAGACGAAGGTGGCGCGCGAGCTCAAGTACAGCTCGCACGAAACCGACTTCGATGCTTTGCAGCGCGAGCTGTCGACTGGTTCCTCTAGTGGTCACTATGAGGAGCCCGATAGCAATGATCAAGATCCGTACGACGACGGGTACGACGAGTACCGTCGTTGAGCACGCGTAACCGCGCGAGGGCGTAGCTGGGCACAACCCGGCGACCGCCCTCGCGCGCTGCGTGCTGCCCAAAAACCTGTGGGCTGCGTAGCGGATGAAGGAGTGAGCCGGTGGTAAGTCGGGTTGGAGTCGTCGGGGCGGGACTGATGGGTTCCGGCATCGCCGAGGTGCACGCGCGGTCCGGATTGGACGTCGTGGTCACCGAGGTGAACCAGCCGGCGCTCGACGCGGGCAAGGCGCGCATCGAGAAGTCGCTCCAGCGCGGCGTCAAGAACGGCAAGCTCTCCACCGAGGACGCCGACGCGGCCCTCGGCCGGCTGCGCTTCACCACGGACATCGCCGAGTTCGCCGACCGCGAACTGGTCATCGAAGCGATCCTCGAGCAGGAACAGGCGAAGGTCGACGTCTTCCGCCAGCTCGACAAGATCGTCGAGGCGGAGGACGCGCTGTTCGCGTCCAACACGTCCTCGATCCCGATCATGAAGCTGGGCATGGCGACGAACCGCCCCCAGCAGGTGGTCGGCATCCACTTCTTCAACCCGGTCCCGGTGCTGCCGCTGGTGGAGCTGGTGCCCTCGCTGCTGACGAGCGAAGAGACCGCCCGCCGCGCGGAGGACCACGCGACGACGGCCCTGGGCAAGACGGTCATCCGGTCCCAGGACCGCGCCGGGTTCATCGTGAACTCGCTGCTGGTCCCGTACCTGCTGTCGGCGATCCGGATGATCGAGTCGGGCTTCGCCTCGGCGGAGGACATCGACCGCGGCATGGAGCTGGGCACGGCCCACCCGATGGGCCCGCTGCGGCTGTCGGACCTGATCGGCCTGGACACCATCAAGGCGATCGCGGACTCGATGTACGCGGAGTTCAAGGAGCCGCTGTACTCGTCCCCGCCGCTGCTGCTGCGCATGGTGGACGCGGGCCTGCTGGGCAAGAAGACCGGCCGCGGCTTCTACTCCTACGGCTGACCGACCTTCGTCGCCGCACGATCCACTTTCGGTGGTCCGTGCGGCGACTTTGTCGTCTTGGGCCGGGCGGCCGGGCTCGCTTGACTGTCAGGCATGCCTGAGCTGAGCCGCCGTGCTGCCCTCGCCGCTTCCGCCGCCCTGGCGCCCGCTTTCGCGGGTGCTTCGCCCGCGGACGCCACCACGCGACGCCGTCGCGGCGTGACCACCTTCGTCTTCGCCGCGGGCGCCAACGGCGTGTCGGCCGCCCCGAACGAGCTGGTCCTGCGCGGGCACCGCGGCGTCGGCGTCGACCAGCCGGGGCAGCAGTTCCGGCTCTCCTACCAGGCACCCCAGGACCTGGCGGCGTTCGCGACGGAGCCGTCGGCGCTGGCCGGCGTCACGCTCGCCGACCAGGTGGCGGCCACGGTCGAGGTCGTCCGCCGCGCGGCGGCGCACGGCCCGGTGGTCCTGGTCGGCGCCAGCATCGGCGGCGCGGCGATCAGCCTGGTCGCCGACGTCGTGCCGGACCTGATCGACCTGCTCGTCTACGACACGGCGTTCTGCTGCGTCGACCTGGAGACCCCGGACGAGTACATGGCCACCCCGGAGGCGGCCGAGACCCGCGTCGGCGATTTGCTGGGGTTCGCCGCGGCCGACCCGTCGGTGATCGGCGCCGTCCGGTTCAACTGGCGCACGGCGGACCGCGCGCTGCTCCCGAAGGCCAAGGAAGCGTTCGTCGCCGACGGCACGGACGCCGAGTTCTACGCGTTCCTCAACGCCATGGCCCCCGACGACCTCCTCGGCAAGGGCGCCACCCCGGCCCGCGGCGACCGCGCGAGGTGGGGCCGCGTGCCCCGCGTCTACGTCCGGCACCTGCGCGACCGGATCATCCCCTTGGAGCTGCAGGACCGCATGATCCGCGAGGCCGACGCCGCCACGCCGGGAAACCGCTTTCACGTCGTCGACCTGGACACCAGTCACGTCCCGGACGCGGCGAAGCTGGCCGAGCTCGTCGACATCTACGACGGGTTGACGCGCTCCTGATCGAAGACCACGGGCGCGTCGAAGGCCGCCCGCCGCGACGCGCGGCGCAGGACGGCCAGGACGGCCGGCCCCAGCACGAGGATCGCGACGGCGTTGGTGATCGCGCGGCCGGTGTCCCAGCCGAGCGTCGAGGTCAGGACCGTGAAGACGGCGAACCGGTGCAGGTTGTCCAGCAGCGGCGCGCCGGGCACGTAGCCGAGGCCCGCGGTGGTGCCGCCGAGCGACGACCCGGCGAGGAACGGCCACGACCACAGGCTCATCAGCAGCCCGAAGAGGTAGGCCGCGACGACGCCGTACGCCACGAGCAACGCGATCTCCGCCTTCCCGCGGGCGCGCGGCAGCAGCCCGGCGCCGAGCCCGATGAGCGACGACGCGAGCATCTGGAACGGCAACCACGGCCCGACACCCGCGGTCAGCAACGCCGAGGTGAACAGCGACGTCGAGCCGAGCACGAACCCGAACCCGGGCCCGAACACCCGCCCGGCGAGCACGAGCAGGAAGAACACCAGCTCGATCCCCCCGGTCCCGGCCCCGAGCGGCCGCAGCCCGGCGTTCACCGCGGACAGGACGCCGAGCAGCGCAAGCGCTTTCGCATCGATTCCGCCACGCGACAGTTCGGCCAGCACGACGAGGATCAGCACGGGCAGGGTCGCCATGAAGACGAACGGCGCATCGGCGGTGTGCGCGGACACACTGGGCGCGGGGTGCGCGAAGAGCGGCCAGCAGAACATGACGAGGCCGAGGACCGCCGCGACGGTGAGCACCAGCGCGGGACGCGGCCGGAGGCGGATGGCCCGGGGCGGCGGGTCGAGGAAGCCGGTCACGTCAGCACCTCGCACGAAGTCGCGCGGGACCACGCCCGCCCACCGACACCGGCTCGCGAGCCGACCGGCGGTGCGGAGGTGCGCGAAGCAGCTCTCGGCGCGTTCAAGCGCCGCGCGGGGTCGACGCGCGACCACTCGCACGAAGTCACGCGGGACCGCGCCCACCCACCGACACCGGCTCGCAAGCCGCACGGCGGCGCCGAAGTGCGCGAGGGCGCAACACGCGAGCAACGTCGAGTGGCGGACGTCATGACAGGGCTTCCGCTACTTCGTCCACCGTCAGCCACTCCTGGGGTGCCAGCACCTTGGCCACCTGGGGCGCGAAGGCCGGGGACGCGACGATGACGTCCTTCGTCGGGCCGTCCGCTACCACCTCGCCCTCGGCCATGACCACCACCCGGTGGGCCACCGATGCCACGAACTCGACGTCGTGGGTGGCCAGCACTATCGCGTGGCCCTGCGAGGCCAGCTCTCGTAGGATCGCCGCGAAGCGCCGTTTGGCGTGATAGTCGAGGCCGCGCGTCGGCTCGTCGAGCAGGACCACCGGGGGTGCCGCCGCCAGCTGGACGGCCAGCACCAACGCCAGTCGCTGCCCTTCGGACAGGTCGCCGGGGTGCGCTTCACCGGCGACCGCGGGAGCCAAGCGGTCCAGCAGGGACCTCGCCGTGCCTGCTGTGGTGCCGGATTCGGTGTCGGCCTGTGCGCACTCGGCGTCGACCGAATCCAGGTACAGCAGATCGGCGGGTGACTGCGGGACCAGCCCCACACGCTGACGGGCCGCTCTCGGCTTGAGCGACGCGGGGTCCACGCCGCCGACGTCGACCTTCCCCGCCGACCGCGGACCGCTGCCCTGCACCGCCCAGAGAAGCGACGACTTGCCGGAGCCGTTGCGTCCCATCAGCGTGACGATTTCCCCCGGCCCGACGCGCAGGTCCACCCCACGCACCGCCAGGACATCTCCGTAGCGGACCACCACCCCTCTCACATCCAGTGCTCGACCGGTCACCGAGAGGGTACGACCCACCACCGACAATTCTTGAAGCCGCGAGCGCAGCGGCCCCACGACCCGCCGCGCGTCCCGCACCGACAGCGGCAACGGCGACCAGCCCGCGAGCCGCCCCAGCTCGACGATCGGCGGTGCGATCTCCGCCGTCGCCAGGATCTCCGCCGGCGGCCCGGACCGCACCGAACCGTCGCCCGGCAGGTACAGCAGCCGGTCGGCGTACTGGACGACGCGCTCCATGCGGTGCTCCGCGACGACCACCGTGGTCCCGAGGTCGTGCACCAACCGCGTGATCGCCGCCAGCACCTCCTCGGCCGCCGTGGGGTCCAGCGCGGACGTCGGTTCGTCGAGCACCAGGACCCGTGGGTGCGCCGTCAGCACCGAGCCGATCGCGACGCGCTGCTGCTGCCCGCCCGAGAGTGTCCGAAGTGGACGGTTGCGCAGCTCGGCGATGCCCAGCAGGTCCAGGGTTTCCTCGACGCGCTTGCGCATGACGTCCGGCGCCACCGCCAGCTGCTCCATCGCGTACGCCAGTTCCTCCTCGACCGTGTCGGTCACGAAGCCGGCCAGCGGGTCTTGGCCGACGACGCCGACCACTGCGGCCAGCTCGCGCGGCGGGTGAGACGACGTGTCCAAGCCGTCGACCAGCACCCGTCCGGCCAGCCGTCCGCCGGTGAAGTGCGGGACGAGCCCGTTGATCGCGCCGAGGAAAGTCGACTTGCCGACGCCGGTCGGCCCGGCGACCAGGCACAGCTCGCCTTCCTCGACCAGCAGCGAGACGTCGGACAGCACCGGCCGCGCGGCGTCCGGGTAGGTCACCGTGACCTGCGAAAACTTGATCACCGGACCACCTCCGACAACGACGGGGGGCGGGGCCCGACAAACGCGGGCAGCGCCCCGAGCAGCAACGACAACGCCGGCAGCAACGACACCTCGGGCCAGCTCAGCGGGCTCAGCGACGGGTAGAGGTTCCCCGGATCGACCCGCGCGGAGAAGAACAGCAGCGCGCACGCCCCGACGCCGGACGCGACGACCAGCGTCTCCGGCCGGCGCCACGGGTCCGGCCGGTAGGCCGTCCGCCGGATGCGCCGCCCGCCCAGCACGAACCCGGCCGCGGCCACGACCAGCCCGAGGGCCAGCAGCGGCACGCCCAGCCACGACGACGTCCCGTCGAGCACGCCGTAGACGCCGACGCACACGCCGACCAGCCCGCCCAGCACACAACCGGCGATCGCCGCGCGCACGCCGGCGCTCAGGTACGCGCGGCGGCCGTAGCCGCGCGAGTCCATCGCGGCCGCCAGCAGCAGCGAGCGGTTCATCGCGTCCTCCAGCACCGGCACCACGATGCCCTTGACCGCCCGCAGCCCGCGAGTCCGCCCCGCCCGCAGCCGCCGGGCCCGCCGGACGCGCTGCACGCTCTCGACGAGCTGCGGCGCCACCGTGAGCGCCACCGTCACGGCCGTGCCGACCTCGTACAACGCCCCCGGCACGGCCTTGAGCAGGCGTTTCGGGTTGGCCAGGGCGTTCGCCGCGCCGACGCAGAGCACCATCGTCGCCAGCCGGAGGCCGTCGTAGAAGCCGCCGAGCAGCTCCTCCGCCGACGTCGAGCCGAGCAGCGACACCCCGGCCGCGAACGCCGGCAGCGGGATCCGCGGCAGCGTGAACAGGATGTGCCCGCCGTCCTCGCCGCCGATCAGGATCCGGAACAGCACCCGCGTCGCGACGATCACCGCGCCGACGTAGGCGTACAGCCGGAACGCCAGCGCCCACGGCGCGTCACTCCGCCGGTTCGCGACGACGAAGCCGATGATCGCGATGACCAGCCCCAGCAGCAGCGGGTTCGTCGTCCGGCTGGCCGCGACGGCCAGCGCGAGCGCCCAGACCCACCACGCGCCGGGGTGCAGCGCCCTGCTGGTCACGTCCGGCGACGTCGTGCGGCGACCCAAGCCGCGCCACCGATCAGCAGGATCGCCGCGATGGCGATGACCACGCCCCACGGGAAGGAACTGCTGGTGGCCGCGGGCGCCGGGGACGGGGTCGAGACGGCCTGGTGGACCGGCGCCACCCGAGGCGGCGTCGGCAGGTCGTTGGCGGTCTTCGGCCGGGCGAACGACCAGCCCTCGAACCCGTCGGCCGCCGGCTTCGACGTCTGGGCGCCTTCCTGGCTCGACTCCCACTTGCCGCCGGCCGCGGCGTGCCAGTAGCTCCAGTACGCCGTCGCCGACGGCATGCCCGCGCACGACTCGACGTCCGGGCCCGGCTTGCCGTCGATCCGGCAGGCGATGGCGAGGCCGTACTTCTGCGAGCCCGCGACGTCGATCCCGGCGCCCTGCAGCGCCGCGATGCCCGTCGCGGAGGTGCCCGGGGCGCAGCGGATCAGCGGCTGCGGCGCCAGGTCGCCGAAGTCCACGACCACCGTCACACCGCCACCGGCCGGGCAGGTGCCGTCCGTGCCCGTCGCCGACGCGGGCGCGGCCCCGGCGAGACAGGTGGCCAGGAGGAGCAGACAGACCGCGGCGATGCGGGACGGCAGGGTGATCATGCAGGCACTTTAGCCAGGACGGCCGCCGTCGCAGGTGCGGTTCCGGCGCGACGCCGACCACACCTAGACTGCGGCCCGTGGGACAGCGCATCGCGGAGGGACAGCTGCGGGTCGGCCTCGTCGGCGCCGGCCCGTGGGCCACGACGGTTCACGCGCCCGGTCTGGCGGATCACCCCGGCACGGCGCTGACCGCGGTCTGGGCCCGGCGGCCGGAGGCGGCGCAAGCGCTTGCGGACACCCACTGCGCGACCGCCGCCGAGACCATCGAAGACCTGTTCGCGCAGGTGGACGCCGTGGCGTTCGCCGTCCCGCCGTCGATCCAGGCCGAGCTGGGCGTCCGCGCGGCCGAAGCCGGGAAGCACCTGATCCTCGAGAAGCCGATCGCCGCCGACCTGGCCGGCGCGCAGCGGCTGGCCGACGCGGTCGCGGCCGCCGACGTCGCCGCCCTCGTCGTGCTGACCCTGCGGTACTCGGCGCAGACCCAGGAGTGGCTCGCCGGGCTCGCCCAGGCGGGCGGCTGGGCCGGTGGCGGCGCGCGCTGGCTGTCCGGCGCCCTGCTCGGCGGCCAGTACGCCGCCTCGGAATGGCGTCAGGACGACGGCGGCGCGCTGTTCGACATCGGCCCGCACGCCCTCGACCTGCTGGACGCCGCGCTCGGGCCGATCACCGACGTCGTCGCGGCGCGGCGGAGCCCCGGCGACACGTGGCAGCTGATGCTGGCCCACGAGAACAACGTGGTCAGCACGGCCACGCTGGCCCTGCGGCTGCCGGTGCAGCCGACCGTCGTCGAGGTCGCCGTCTGGGGTCAGCACGGCTACCGCACGCTCGGGCGCAAGCCCGGTTCGGCGGCGGAGTCCTACACGGCGTTGCTGGACGACTTCGCGGCGATGATCGCCAGCGGCACCACGGCCCACCCCTGCGACGTCCGCCGCGGCCTGCACCTGCAGGGCCTGATCGAGCGCGCTCGCGAGCTGGCCGGCGAAAAGTAGTACACAGGCACCCCCTGAGAGTTTCCGTTGTGAATCAAGGGGTTTACGAAGCATACCCCGATTCATCCACAGGGTTGTCCACAGCATCCACTGTGGACAGTGCGCCTCCCGACCGAACCACGGAAAGTTCCGTCGCGCCACCGGAAAGATCACCGAATAGTGCGCCTCCCTCAGCATGCCGAGACGATCTTGTGATGCGAAGGTGATCTTGGGAGGGCCGTTTCCAGCGCACAGACGATCTTTGGGTGCTCAAGGAGGGAGGCGCATGGAAACCCTGCTGCGCGCCTTCTGGGGGATGATTCCGGTTTCGGCCATCGCGCTGCCGTACGCGCTGCTCGGGTGGCCACTGCTCGCGGCTCGACGGCGACGAAGACTCCCGCCCCGGTACGCGAGCGCGACCGCCGGCGTCGACAGCGCCGCCGTCCTGGTCGCTTTCCTGGTGTTGTGCCTGGTCACGATGCCTGTCGGCGGCTCCGGCCAGAGCACGCTCGACCTCGTCCCGGGCGCTGACATCACCGCCGCGTTCGGCGACGACGGCTCGCTGTGGCAGGTGATCGGCAACGTCCTGCTGCTCTGCCCGCTCGGCGCGCTGCTCCCGCTGCGGCTGCGCGGCCTGCGCACCCTCCTCCGGATCGCGCTGGTCGCCCTGCTCGCCTCCGTGCTGGTGGAAGGTACGCAATATCTGATCCACACCGGCCGGGTGACGTCCACCGACGACGTCCTGCTCAACACCGCCGGCGCGACGCTCGGCGCGGCCCTGAGCAGGCGCGTTTGGCGCTCACTGGACCCGCCGCCGCCACCGCCGGTGGTCATTCCGACGCAGCAGCGCCGCACGGTCTGCGAAGCCCCGACGCTCACCATGCGGGTCCCGCGGTCGGTCTGGGACGCGCGGTACGCCGCCATCGCCCACCCCGACCGGCAGTAACCGGGTTGCGAGCCGTGCGACACTGGCTCCGAAGAGCCCCTTTCGACTCGAGGAATGAACGCCTATGCCTGGCGCCGTCTCCGGCGTCGGCCTCCGCTAGGCCCGACGCCCAGCGATCCACCCGCACTGAGCTGCGGTTCCTCGTCGTGCTCTCGAAAGGGCTTCCACCAGCAATGTCCGCTATCCAGACGTATGTCCGCAAGACGGCGCCCCGCGGCCGGGAGACCGAGCAGGTCGGGCCGTTCCTGGCCACCTACTCGCCGGACAACGACCACCCGATGCTCAACTACGCGATCCCGGACGACGGCGCGCGGCCGTCGGCGGCCGAGATCGACGCGCTGACCACCGCGTACCGGCGGCGGGGCCTGCTCCCGCGGCTGGAGTACTTCACCGACATCGCCCCCGACCTGGAGAAACTCCTGGTCGAGGCCGGTTACCAGCTCGAACGGCAGGTGCCGTTGATGACCTGCGCGCCCGCCGAGCGGGTCGACAAACCGGTCCCGGCGGGGGTCCGGCTGCGCGCGCCGGAGTCCGCTGACGACATCCGGCGGCTGCGGTCGGCGCAGAACACGGCGTTCGGCGAGTCGCCGGAGGTGCCCGACAAGGAGGTCGAACGCCTGCGGTCCGGCATCGAGGCCGGGGTGCGGCACCTCCTGGCGGAGGACATCGCCACCGGCGCGGTCCTCGGCGGCGGGCTCACGCTCGCGATCGTCGACGGCACCACCGAGGTCGCCGGCATCGCCGTGCTCGAGCCGTACCGCGGCCGCGGGATCGCGGCGGCGATCACCGCCCGGCTCACCCGCGAAGCACACGAGTCCGGCGCGCACACGGCGTTCCTCACCCCCGGTGACCTGGGGATCGGCAACGTCTACGCCCGGGTCGGCTACCAGCCGGCCGGGGAGTGCGTGCACCTCTCGCTGAGCTAGCCGCTCAGTCGTTCAAGCGGCCGGAGCGGCCGCGCTTCACGTCGCTCCGGCGCTTCTTCGACGCCAGGCGGCGCTCCTTCGAACCGCGTGACGGCTTCGTCGGGCGCCGCTTGGCGGGCGGCGGGGCCGACGCGTCGCGCAGCAGGTTGGCCAGGCGGCCGCGCGCGGCTTCGCGGTTCTGCAGCTGGGAGCGGTGTTCGCTGGCGGCGATCGTCAGGACGCCGTCGACCAGCCGGCCCTCGAGCCCGGCCAGCACGCGGTCCCGCAGCTGCTCGGGGATCGACGGCGACGCGGCGACGTCGAACGACAGCTCGACCCGCGAATCGGTGGTGTTCACGCCCTGGCCGCCCGGGCCGGACGACCGCGAGAAGCGTTCGTTGAGCTCGGCTCCCGGGATCGTGAACCGGGAGCCGATCACCACGTCTCCGACTGCCATGTCACCAGTGTGACAGCCGCGTTCAAGCCCGTTTTCGATCAACACCGCTAAAAGCGCGGGTGGTCGCCCGAAAGCACCGCGCGCGGGCCGTCGACGTCGTTCGCGGGCTGGACGTCGCCCAGCACCCACGCCGGGACGTGCCGCGCGGTCAGCATGGCCAGCGCCCGGTCGACGTCCTCGGCCCCGACGATCGCGACCATGCCGACGCCCATGTTGAACGTCTTCTCCAGCTCGGCGCGCTCGACCCGGCCGCGGTGGCCGATCAGCGCGAACACCGCCGAGGGCGACCAGGTGCCGCGGTCGAGCCGGGCGACCAGGCCGCGCGGCATGACGCGGGCGAGGTTCGCCTCCAGGCCACCGCCGGTGATGTGCGCGAACGTCCGGACCTCGGTCTCCGCGGCCAGCGCGAGGCAGTCCTTCGCGTAGATCCGCGTCGGCTCCAGCATTTCCTCGCCGAGCGTGCGGCCGAACTCCTCGACGTGGCCGCCGAGCGGCATCCGCGCGATGTCCAGCAGCACGTGCCGGGCCAGGGAGTACCCGTTCGAGTGCAGTCCCGACGAGCCGAGCGCCAGCACGACGTCACCCGGGCGGACCTTCTCCGGCGACAGCAGCGCGGACGCCTCGACCACGCCGACGCCGGTGGCCGACATGTCGTAGTCGTGCTCGCCCATCATGCCGGGGTGCTCGGCGGTCTCGCCGCCGAGCAGCGCGCAGCCGGCCTGGACGCAACCCTCGGCGATACCGCCGACCAGCGCGGCGATCTTCTCCGGGTGCACCTTGCCGACGGCGATGTAGTCCTGCAGGAACAGCGGCTCGGCACCGGTCACGACCAGGTCGTCGACGACCATGGCGACCAGGTCGATGCCGACGGTGTCGTGCTTGTCCAGCGCCTGCGCGACGGCGATCTTGGTGCCGACGCCGTCGGTGGAGGAGGCGAGGACCGGTTCCTTCCACTTGTCGAGCTTCAGCGAGAAGAGCCCGGCGAAACCACCGACACCGCCCAGCACCTCCGGCCGCGTGGCCCGTTCGGCGTGCGGCTTGAGCAGCTCGACGGCTTGGTCGCCGGCGTCGATGCTGACGCCGGCGGCGGCGTACGTGGCGCTCGTGGACTCGCTCACGGTAGAAGGACTCCCAACTGGAAGGACTAGCCGGAGGGCTAGGGACGCCGAACAGCGTCCTCGGCACCGTACCCGGCCGGGCTGACCGGGGTCGCCGCGCCATTGACCGCGTCGAGGCTCTCCAGCAGGTTCTTGCCGATGAGCGCGTCGTCGGGCAGCGCGATCGGGTATTCGCCGGAGAAGCACGCCGTGCACAGCCGCGTCTTCGGCTGTTCCGTCGCCGCGACGAGGCCGTCGAGCGAGATGTAGCCCAGCGAGTCCGCGCCGATCGAGCGGCGGATGCCGTCGAGGTCGACGCCGTTCGCGACGAGCTCGGCCCGCGACGCGAAGTCGATGCCGTAGAAGCACGGCCACCGGACGGGCGGCGACGCGATGCGGACGTGCACCTCGAGCGCGCCGGCCTCGCGCAGCATCCGCACGAGCGCGCGCTGGGTGTTGCCGCGGACGATCGAGTCGTCCACGACGACCAGCCGCTTGCCGCGGATGACGTCGCGCAGCGGGTTCAGCTTGAGCCGGATGCCGAGCTGGCGGATGGTCTGCGACGGCTGGATGAACGTGCGCCCGACGTAGGCGTTCTTCACCAGGCCGGTGCCGTACGGGATGCCCGAGCCCTGCGCGTAACCGATGGCGGCCGGCGTGCCGGACTCCGGCACCGGCATCACCAGGTCGGCCTCGACGGGCTCCTCGCCGGCGAGCCGCCGACCGATCTCGACGCGGGTGGCGTGCACGCCGCGGCCGGCGATCGTGGTGTCGGGCCGCGCCAGGTAGACGTACTCGAAGACACAGCCCTTGGGGTCCGGGTTGGCGAACCGCGACGAGCGCAGGCCTTCGGCGTCGATGGCGATCAGCTCGCCCGGCTCGACCTCGCGGACGAACGACGCGCCGACGATGTCCAGGCCCGCGGTCTCGCTGGAGACGACCCAGCCGCGTTCGAGGCGGCCGAGCACCAGCGGGTGCACGCCGTGCGGGTCACGCGCGGCGTACAGCGTGTTCTCGTCGGCGAACACCAGGCAGAAGGCGCCCTTGAGCGTGGGCAGCAACTCCATCGCGGCGCCTTCGATGCCCTTGTCGGCGGCGTTCGCGGCGAGCAGCCCGCAGATCAGGTCCGAGTCGCTGGACGAGCCGGTCAGCCCCGCGTGCGGCTTGAGCCCCGCGGCGATGGTGCGTTCACGCAGCTCCGCCGTGTTGACGAGGTTGCCGTTGTGCGCGAAGGACAGGCCGCTGCCGGTCTCGGTGGTGCGGAAGATCGGCTGCGCGTTCTCCCAGATGGTCGCGCCGGTGGTCGAGTACCGGCAGTGGCCGACGGCGATGTGGCCCTGCAGCGACTGCAGGATCTGTTCGTCGAAGACCTGGCTGACCAGGCCGAGGTCCTTGAAGACCACGATCTGGGAGCCGTCGGAGACGGAAATGCCGGCGGCCTCCTGGCCCCGGTGCTGCAGGGCGTAGAGGCCGTAGTAGGTCAGTTTGGCGACTTCTTCCCCGGGAGCCCAGACGCCGAAGACGCCACACTCCTCGCGGGGTTCCGGGTCGGGCTGGTCGGAGGACACGTGCTGTGGGTCGGAAACCACCGAGGTGCTCCCAGGAAGACGCGGTCAGGCCGATTTCAGTGTAAACGGTCCGGACATGAGTCAGGCCCCGCCCGACGTGGTTCTGACCACTTCGGACAGGGCCTGAAGTTTTCTTCGTGCGCTAGCAGGCATCCGGCAGCGCGAGGATTTCCGTGAGCACCCGGGCTCCGTCACCGCTGCGGCGCCACAACCACCGCTCGGGTTCGAAGATGTTCTCTTCGGTACCGGGCATGCGCGTCGCCACCACGTCGTCCTCGGCGTTGAGCCGGACCACGTCCACGACGTTGTCGTGCACCCGCACACCGACGACGGCGAGAACTTCACCACGGTCATCGGCGGGGTGGACGAACTGGTAGCCACGGGCGACCAGTTCCTGCAGTCCGGTCTCGATGTCGTAGACGGGAGCGACGGGGGCCTCAGCCGAGGACATCGTCGAACTCACCGTCCTTCGCGCCCGCGAGGAACGCGGCCATCTCCGCACGCGTGTAGACGAGCGCAGGGCCGGTCGGGAAGCGCGAGTTGCGCATCGCGATCTCGCCGGTGGTCAGGGGTGCGACCTCGACGCAGTTGCCGACGGCGCCGCTGTAGCTCGCCTTGCGCCACTGGGCACCGGACAGCCGATCGGCCGGGATGCCGTTCTCGAATCGCTCTGCCATGGTCCCAACCTCTCGATACGGGATACCTGAGGCGGTGCAGATGCATGTGCATTTGCCCGCGTAAAGCACGCTAGCACGTGTGCCTGCAGCGGTAAATGCACGTGCAGAAGTTCTTGCAAAGTTCTCCCACGGTGAAGGATCACCTGGTCACACTTCACCTAACGGGCGAGAGAAGCGTTCCCCAATGGGCTAGTCGCCACGGTGGGTCACCGATCAGCGGGAACCCGTCGATACCGTCGAACGCGAGTCTTCTAGATCTCTTGACGGCGCTTCGCGAGCATGGACCGGCTCCGGTCGGGCGTCTCCGCGTCGACCGCGAGCATGTCCAGCGCGCGGCTGTACTTCTCGATCTCTTCGCGCTTCTCGATGTAGTGCGCGCCGGTGAGGTATTCGACGTACGCGATGTTCGGCAGTTCCGGCTCACCGAAGCGCATCAGCGAAAACGCGTGCTCCGCGGACAGCCCGCTGCGCGAGTACGGCAGCACCTGGACCGACACGTGCGGCAGCGCGCTCATCTCGAGCAGGTATTCGATCTGCCGCTTCAGGACCTTGACGCCGCCGATCGGCCGGTGCAGCACGGACTCGTCGAGCACCATCCAGACGCGCGGGGCGTCCGGCCTGCTGAACATCTTCTGCCGCCGCATCCGCAGCGCGACCAGCTGGTCGACCCGGTCGTCGGCCATGTCCGGCCGGCCGTGGCTGAAGATCGCCCGCGCGTACCCCTCGATCTGCAGCAGGCCCGAGACGTAGAGCGGCTCCCAGATCTGGATCCGGGCCGCGGCCTCTTCCAGGCCGACGAGGTCGGTGAACCAGTTCGGCATCGTCTCGCCGAAGCGGCGCCACCAGCCTGGTTCGTTCGACTGCTTGACCATGTCGAGGAACGTCTGGCGCTCGGTGGACTCCTCGACGCCGTACATCGTGAGGAGGTCGGTGACGTCGCGTTCCTTGAAGCCGACCCGGCCCAGCTCGAGGCGGCTGATCTTCGATTCGGACCCGCGGATGTTGTAGCCGGCCTGCTGCCGCGTGATGCCCGCTTCTTCGCGGAGTCGTCGCAGCTGCGAGCCGAGGATCATCCGGCGCGCCGTCGGGCCGATGTTCTGTTCAGCACTGGACGCGTTCACCGCGTTCATTCCCGGACCTTCCGCGCGTCAGTCACCAGGGGGCTCTAGCCCGACTACCGAAAGTACACGTTGGGCCGTCCTGCGCAAAGAGGTGACCCGGTTTACCGCATGCGTGTGTAGTCCTACTCTACGTAGAGTACGAGACTTTCGACACAGAACTTGCGAGGTTCAAGATGCCCGACGCCGCGACCCGGACCGAACGAGTTCCCGTTGGAGTCGACCCGACCCGGGCCAGCATCGCGCGGGTCTACGACGCGTTCCTGCTGGGCAAGGACAACTACGAGATCGACCGGGAGGTCCTGAAGCAGGTGCAGCAGGCCGCTCCCGAAGCGCAGGACCTGGCCTTCGAAAACCGGGGTTTCCTCATCCGCGCGTGCCGCTTCCTCGCGGGCCAAACGGGTATCACCCAGATTCTCGACCTGGGGTCCGGTCTCCCGACCGCCGAGAACACCCACCAGGTCGTCCAGCGGATCAACCCGGAGACCCGGGTCGTCTACGTCGACAACGACCCGGTGGTGCTCGCCCACGGCCGGGCACTGCTCGAGGAGAACGAGCACACCCACTTCGTCGCCGAGGACATCTTCGAGCCGGCGCGGATCCTCGAGAACGAGACCGTGCGCGAGCACATCGACTTCACGCAGCCGCTGATCATGTTGCAGATGGGCACCTTGCACCACTTCAAGGGCGACCACGACCGGCCGGCGGAGATCATGCGGGAGTACGTCGACGCGCTGCCGTCCGGCTCCTTCGTCGGGCTCAGCCACTTCTTCGACCCGGAGAACGAAGACTCCGCGACCGCGCGCCGCATGGAGGACTTCTTCGTGCACAGCCCGATGGGCTCGGGCACGTTCCGGACGCAGAAGGACATCGAGGCCCTGTTCGCCGGCCTCGAAATGGTCGAACCCGGCGTGACCCTGTGCGCCGACTGGTGGCCGGACGGCCCGCGCCTCAAGGAGCTCAACGTCGCGCAGCGCACCATCGCGGGCGGCGTCGGCCGCAAGCCGTAGTCAGACGCGGACGAGCGGGAGCCACTGCGCGAGGTCGGCCCGGGTGCCCGAAGCGGACACCCGGCCGTCGGCCACCGCAGTGGTCCAGTCCAATCGACCCGTCGCGAGTTCCAGCCACGTGCGCGGGTCCGTCTCGATCACGTTGGGCGGCGTGCCGCGGGTGTGGCGCGGTCCGTCCACGCACTGCACCGCGGCGAACGGCGGCACGCGGACCTCGACCGTCCTTCCGGGAGCGTCGGCCGCCAGCGCGCGCAGGCTGAGCCGGACGGCGGCGGCGAGCTCCGCGCGGGCCGGGTCGGGCCCGTCGCCCTGCAGCCACGGGGAAATCGCCTGCACCGCCGCACGTAACTGTCCGGGGTCGACCGAACGCGAAGAGGCCATGGGCAAACAGTAGAGTGGCGCACCAAGAGTTTTCCGGCACACCCGAGAACGTGGGGATCACGATGGCGCAGCGGGACGAGGCAGATCGGATGGTTTCGCAGCAGCCAGCCGGAAACGGGCCGGATCGCCCCGGCAAGCACGGCAAGCACAGCCGGTCGGCGCGGCGCGGTGGCCAGCAGGCCCGGCGCTCCGGCAAGCACGGCACCCCCGAGATCACCGAGGAGATGCGCGCGAACGCGCGCGCCAACCCCGACAGCTGGCTCTACGTCATCGACGAGGCCTTCGACCCGAACGGCCCGGTGCCGTCGTGGGCGGTCGTCGGCGCGTACCCGGTGAACGCCGCCGGCGACGTCGTCGCGGACTTCCACCCGAACGACCGCTACCGTCCCTCGCCCAAGGCCCTCGGGTTCCCGGAGCCGTCGAACGACCTCGAGCACCTGCTGCAGCTCGTGCGCACCGAGCACCGGCCGCCGTCGGACCTGCCGAAGATCGTCCTCGACTCGACGCTGTTCGTCTACGCGATGTCGCCGGTGCAGCGCACGGTCATCGGCTTCCACAACACCGACGGCCGGGTCATGGTGCCGGCGTACACGCGCAAGACCCTGGTGCCGCGCGAGTGGCCGCACGCCCGCGCGGTCGTCGGCCGCGACATCGTCAGCCTGCTGGGTGGTCACCCGGTCGCGATCAACCCGCACGACCTGATCACCGCCGTCGTGCCGGCGGAACACCTGGTGAAGGCGCTCGCGGACGAACAGCAGCGCTGACGGCGTCACCCTTCAGCCCCTCACACTTTCGAGTGGCACCGGGTAGCCGATCCGGCGACACGGGTGCATCGTGAGGCTCAATGAGACTCACGGGACTGGTGGGGGGCAAGAGGGTGCTGGGCCGTTCACAAAGAGGCCGTTCGCTGCCGCTCCTCGCCGCCGCCGCGTTCCTGGTCGCCGGGCAGACCCCGGCGACCGCCGTCGACCTGTACGAGGGCGCCGAGGACCACTACGCCGGTTCGCAGATCGCCAAGGTCGAAGGGATCGAGGCGCTCCCGGACGTGCTGTACGCGGCCGACGACCAGCAGCTCGGCCACGACGTCAGCGGGCACCAGGGGCCGGTCGACTGGGGCGGCGCGGCGGGAGCGGGTGCGAAGTTCGTCTACGTCAAGGCGACCGAGGGCACCGGCTTCGTCAACCCGCAGTTCGCCCAGCAGTACAACGGGTCCTACGACGCCGGGCTCATCCGCGGCGCCTACCACTTCGCCCGGCCGGACGTCTCCGACGGCGCGGCACAGGCCCGGTACTTCCTGGCCCACGGCGGCGGCTGGTCGGCCGACGGCCGGACGCTGCCGGGTGCGCTCGACGCGGAGTACAACCCGTACGGCGAAACCTGTTACGGCAAGGACGCCGCCGGAATGGTCCGCTGGCTCAGCGATTTCTCCGAGACCTACCGCGCGGCCACCGGCCGGTACCCGACGATCTACACGTCGACGAGCTGGTGGAAGCGGTGCACGGCGAACAACGGCGGTTTCGGCGCCAACCCGCTCTGGATCGCCCGCTACAACACCTACATCGGCGAGCTCCCGGCCGGCTGGACCGTGCACACGATCTGGCAGTTCGCCGACAAGGGGACGCTGCCCGGTGACCAGAACTGGTTCAACGGCGCGGCCGAGCGGCTGCGGGTCCTGGCGCTCGGCTGACCGCGGTTCGCCCGCTACCGGAACGGCCCGGGCGTGCCCGGCCGACCGATTGCGGGCCGCGTTCGCTCGGCTGAACGGCGCAGCTCATCGGTAATAGGTGTTAACCAGTCACCAATTGATGATCGACTTCCGCAGAAAATCACCCACGCGTATACCCAATTTCACGGAACTGAGTGACAAACCCCGGGTGCGTCGCTAACAATCGTGCTCGGACGGCCACCTGCAGTAAGCCGTCCTCAGCGAGGGTATCTGTGAAGGGATTCAACGATGTCCACTTCCCGAAGAGGGCGGCTGTTCGCTGCCCTGGCCGTCCCCGCCACGCTGCTCCTGCTCGGCAGCACGGTCCAGGCGACGGCCGCCACCATCTCCTCCGAGGTCGACCCGGTGACCGCGATCAACGCGGACATCGCCGTGCACAACCACGACATGGGCTCGCAGATCCGGCGCGTCGAAGGTGACAAGTCGACGCCGGACACGCAGAAGGCGGCGCAGCAGCCGCAGCCCGCTCAGGCCATCCCCGGCCAGGTGCTGGCCACGGTGGCCGGCATCGACGTCGCCAGCTACCAGGGCAACGTCGACTGGGCGAGCTGGTGGAACCAGGGCAAGCGGTTCGTCTGGACCAAGGCCACCGAAAGCACGAGCTACACCAACCCCTACTTCGCCCAGCAGTACAACGGTTCCTTCAACCAGGGCTTCCTCCGCGGCGCCTACCACTTCGCCACCCCGAACACGGCGAGCGGCGCCGCCCAGGCGAACTACTTCCTGGCCCACGGCGGCGGCTGGTCGAGGGACGGCAAGACGCTGCCCGGCGCCCTGGACATGGAGTACAACCCGTACGGCGCCACCTGTTACGGGCTGAGCCAGGCGGCGATGACGTCGTGGATCCTCGACTTCCACGACACCTACCACGCCAAGACCGGCCGGTACCCGGTGATCTACACGTCCCAGAGCTGGTGGAACCAGTGCGTCAGCGCCGACTTCTCCAGCACGGCCCCGCTGTGGGTCGCGCGGTACGCGTCGTCGGTCGGCGCCCTGCCCTACAACTGGGGCTTCTACACCGTCTGGCAGTACACCTCGAGCCCGCTCGACCAGGACACCTTCAACGGCGCCCTCGACCGGCTCCAGGCCCTCGCCAACGGCTGACCCGCACCACCCCGGCTCCCGGATCGTGACGACTTCGCGTCGTCGCGGCCGGGAGCCGGTTTCATGCCGTACCGTCCGAGCTTGCAGAATGCTGCTCACGACTCCTGGGGGAACCGCACGCGTCCGCCGGGCGTCGGATGCGCACGAACACCCCGCGCCCGGAAGGCATGACCGATGACCTACCCGCCTCAGCCGGGCCAGCCCGGCCAGCCCGACCCGTACGGCCAGCAGCCGCAGTCCGGCGGTTTCCCGCAGCAGCCGTATCCCCAGCAGGGCGGGTGGGACCCCAACCAGCAGCAACAGCCGTACCCGACGCAGCAGTACCCGCAGGGCTGGGACCCGAACCAGCAGGGCTACCAGCAGCCGGGCACCGCCGGTTACCCGCAGCAGGGCTGGGGCGACCCGAGCCAGCAGCAGCAGGGCTGGGCCGATCCGAACGCCCAGCAGCAGCAGGCGTGGGCGGACCCGAACGCCCAGCAGTACGGCCAGCAGGCGTGGGACCCGAACGCCGGCGGCCAGATGTCGGGCTGGGACCAGCAGGGCGGCTACGGGCAGGGCTTCGGCGGGCCGCCGGCGCCGCCGAAGCAGAGCAAGACCGGGATGTGGATCGCCGTCGGCGCCGTCGTGGTGCTGGTGCTGGCGGGCCTGGGCATCACCGGGTTCGTGGCGCCCGGGTTCTTCCTCTCGAAGGACGACAACACCGTGGCGTCCCCGGGCACGAGCACCTCGGCCAAGCCGTCGACGCCGAAGAGCACCCCGAAGAAGTCGACGACGCCGAGCACCAAGACGTCGACGCCGGGCGGTGGCTCGGGCTCGGCGCAGGGCAAGGTCGTGCTGCAGGGCTTCATCGACAAGCTGAACGCCGGCGACAACAACGCCGCGATCGCGATGGGCTGCTCGGACTCGAAGGACCTGCTCGACTCGTGGCTCAAGACGTTCCTCAAGTCGCCGCTGCAGCTGGAGCTCGGCGACGTGCCGGACGACGAGTACCTCGTCGAGGGCCAGGTCACCGGGACGTCCGCGGGCAAGTCGGTCAAGGGCACGCTGAGCGCGACGAACTTCGACGACAAGGGCTTCTGCGTCAGCACCATGCTGGTGTCCTGAGCGGGTGAAGCTGTGGCGATCACCGCTGGCGTGGACGTTCGCCGCGTCGCTGGTGCTGCTGCTCGGGGTCGGCGGCTGGTTGCTGACCGACCCCGCCACCAGCCGCAGTGACGCGCTCAAGACCGGCGGCCTGGCCGGCGGCGCGATCGTGGCGCTGTACGCGCTCTGGCTGAACGACCGGCGCCGCCGCGTCGAGGAACGCCGCCAGGACATCGAGCGGCAGCGGCACGAGCTGGAGTCGCAACGCGCGGAGCAGGACCGCGAGCGGGTGGCGGACGAGCGGTTCGCGAAGGCGGTCGAGCTGCTCGGCCACGCGGCCGACCAGGTGCGGGTGGGCGCGCTGCACGCACTGGCGGGCCTGGCGCGGAGCCGCCCGGCGTACACGCAGACGGTGCTGGACGTCCTGTGCTCGTACCTGCGGCGGCCGTTCGAGCACGTGCGGTACCAGGCTGACGTCGACCGCCGCGACCCCGACGCCAGGCGGGACACGCCCGCGCAGGAACAGGAACTCCAGGTCCGGTTGACCGCGCAGCGGCTGATCCGGGAGCTGCTGCCGGCGGCCGACCAGGCGGACGCGCCGGACTACGACCTCGACCTGACCGGCGCGGTCGTCGAATACCTCGATCTCTCGGGGTGCCGGATCGGCGGGATGGTGCTGCGGTACGCGGCGCTGCACAGCAGCACCAACCTGAGTGGCTGCCGCTTCACCGGGCGGGTGTACTTCACCGCGGCGGGCACCGACAAGGGCCGGCTCATCGGCAACTTCCGTTGCCGTGGCGCGGTTTTCGAAAGCCACGCCTGGTTCAGCGGTACCCGGTTCGCCGAGCTGGCGGACTTCACCGCGACGACCTTCGCGGGCAAGACCACCTTCAAGGACGCGACGTTCGTCAAGGACGCGGTCTTCCACGACGTGCGCGCGACCGGCGAACTGGACTTGCGCCGGACCCGCTTCGAGGGCCAGACCGACCTGCGGTTCGCCGTGCTGCCCGAGTCGCTCTCGCTGTACAACACGCGCGTCCAGTCCGAAAAGGACGTTCAGCTGCCTGCCGGTTGGAGGCGCGAGGAACTGCGCGACGGCGACGAAGACCGGATCGTCGCCGAAGCCGGCTGAGCAGCCCCCGTTTCAACGCTAGCGGAGGGCACCGACAGAAATCGGTGCCCTCCGGTCAGCTGTCCACAGGTCTCAGTCGAACAGGGCCGGGAGGGTCTTCTCCCACGCCTCGCGCAGCTCGTCGAGCGTGAACTCCGTGATGTCCTGCAGTTCCAGCTTGCCCGACTCCGGGTCGACCACGCCGGTCTTGCGCCACGGGAGGCCGCGCGCGGTGCACATCTCCGTGAAGCGCAGCTCCTCCGTGCGCGGGACCGCCACCAGCACGCGGCCCGACGACTCGGAGAACAGCTGGACGAACGGGTCCTGGTCGGCGTCGAGGAAGAACCGGGCGCCGCACTGTCCGATGAGGACGGTCTCGACGAACGCCTGGATCAGGCCGCCGTCCGAAAGGTCGTGCGCGGCCGAGATCATGCCGTCACGGGAGCCCGCCACCAGGATGTCCGCGAGGAGCTTCTCGCGGGCGAGGTCCACGCGAGGCGGCACGCCGCCGAGGTGGCCGTGCAGCTCGCGGGCCCACGCCGAGCCGTCCAGCTCGTCGTGCGTCTCGCCCAGCAGCAGCAGGGTTTCGCCGGCCTCGGCGCCGATGCCGGTCGGGATGCGGCGGGTGACGTCGTCGATCACGCCGAGCACGCCGATCACCGGCGTCGGCAGGATCGCCGTCGAGCCGGTCTGGTTGAAGAAGCTCACGTTGCCGCCGGTGACCGGGATGCCCAGCTCGACGCAGCCGTCCGCGATGCCGTGCACGGCCTGCTCGAACTGCCACATCACGCCCGGGTCGGTCGGCGCGCCGAAGTTCAGGCAGTCCGACACCGCGACCGGGGTCGCGCCGCCCGTCGCCACGTTGCGGTACGCCTCCGCCAGCGCCAGCTGCGCGCCGCGGTACGGGTCGAGGTAGACGAACTTGCTGTTGCAGTCGGTCGCCACCGAGACACCGCGGCCGCTCGACTCGTCGATCCGGATCATGCCCGAGTCGGACGGCTGCGAGAGCACGGAGTTGCCGCGCACGTACCGGTCGTACTGCGACGTCACCCATTCCTTCGACGCCTGGTTCGGCGACGAGATCAGCTTGAGCACGTCCGCCCGCAATTCGTCCGGAGTGGCCGGACGCGGCAGGTTCGCCGAGGTGTCGGCGATCAAAGCGTCCTGAAAGGACGGTCGTTCGATCGGCCGGTCGTACACCGGGCCCTGGTGCGCCACGGTGTGCGCCGGGACGTCGACGACGACCTCGTCGTGCCAGGTGATCACCAGGTGCTCGCCGTCGGTGACCTCGCCGATGTCGGTGGCGATGACGTCCCACTTGCGGCAGACGGCCATGAACGCCTCGACGTTCTCCGGCGAGACGACCGCGCACATGCGCTCCTGCGACTCGCTGGAGAGCACCTCCGCCGGCGTCATCCCGGTGGCGCGCAACGGAACCCGGTCGAGGTAGACGTGCATGCCGCCGTCACCGGCCGCGGCCAGCTCCGACGTCGCGCAGGACAGCCCGGCACCGCCGAGGTCCTGGATGCCGACGACGAGGTCGGCCGCGAACAGCTCGAGGCAGCACTCGATGAGCACCTTCTCTGTGAACGGGTCGCCGACCTGGACGCTCGGCAGCTTCTTGCGGCCACCCGACGACTCGTCACCCGAAAAGGTGTCACTCGCCAGGACGGACACGCCGCCGATGCCGTCGAGGCCGGTGCGGGCGCCGAACAGGATGATCTTGTTGCCGGTGCCGGACGCGAAGGCCAGGTGCAGGTCCTCGACGCGCATCGCGCCGACGCACAGCGCGTTGACCAGCGGGTTGCCGCTGTAGGACGGGTCGAAGACCAGCTCGCCGCCGATGTTCGGCAGGCCGAGGCAGTTGCCGTAACCGCCGACGCCGGCGACCACACCGGGCAGCACGCGCTTGGTGTCGGGGGCGTCGGCCGGGCCGAAGCGCAGCGCGTCCGCCACCGCGAGCGGCCGCGCGCCCATCGCCATGATGTCGCGCACGATGCCGCCGACGCCGGTCGCGGCGCCCTGGTAGGGCTCCACATAGGACGGGTGGTTGTGGCTCTCCACCTTGAAGGTGACCGCCCAGCCCTCGCCGATGTCGACGACGCCGGCGTTCTCACCGATGCCGGCCAGCATCTTGGCCTTCATCTCGTCGGTCGCGGTCTCGCCGAAGTAGCGAAGGTGCTTCTTGGAGGACTTGTAGGAGCAGTGCTCGCTCCACATCACCGAGTACATGGCCAGCTCGGCGTCGGTGGGCCGGCGGCCGAGGATTTCCCGGATGCGGGCGTACTCGTCGTCGGCGAGCCCGAGCTCGCGATAGGGCTGGGTGTGGTCCGGGGTCGCCCCGGCCCGCTCGGTGGTGTCAACGGTGCTGGTCACGGTGTCCGTGTCAGGGTTCGCCACGGCCGCCAGGATACGTGCCGGGCCCGGGTGCCCCGGACACTGGGCCGCCCCACCGGATCTCACCGTTCCGGGTGTGACGGAGCAGACAACCCGAGTGGGCGAAGATCCTCCGGGAGCTGCGGCGGGAGGCCCGCGCGGAGTAGCACTTCCGGTCCCGGATCGGCTGATCCGGGACTCCGGCAGACGAGCGACCGGCCGGGTGCGCGGCCACCGAGCGGAGGCGCGGCCGCAGGCGGGCGCGCGAAAATCGGTCGCCAACCCCGGGTCGTCGGCTTAACGTCGGGAATCGTGCTTTCCGCCACATATCCCTTCCCGCCGCTGCGGCTCCCCGCACGGCCGACCGCGAGCCGGTTCCTGCTCGCCGTGTTCCGGGCTCGCCTCGGCACGGTGCTGGGCTCGGCGACGATCGGCGTCGTGTGGGCGCTGCCGGGCGCCCTGCTGCCCCTGGTGATCGGCCAGGGCATCGGCGCCATCACCGCGCACGACGGTGCGGGCGTGGGGCGCTGGGCGCTGGCCGCGGCCGTGCTCGGCGTCGTGCAGACCGTGTCCGGGACCTGGATGCACTTCATCAACTACGGCCTGTGGCTGCACGGCGCGGGCTCCACCCAGCGGCTCGTGTCGGCGCACACCACGCGCGTCGGCGCCGGCCTGCGCGAGCAGACGACCACCGGCAACCTGGTCGCGATCGCCACCACCGACATCAACCACATCGGCAACACCGTCGAGATGGCCGGCCGGGCGTTCGGCTCGCTGCTGGCGTTCGTCGTGGTCGCGATCTGGCTGGTCTCGACGTCGCCGCTGCTCGGCGTGGTCGCGCTGGTCGGCGTGCCGCTCGCGGTGCTGGGCATCGGGCCGCTGCTGGCCCCGCTGCAGAAGCGCAAGACGAGCCAGCGCGAGATGCGCGGCGAGGTCAACGCCCTCGGCGCGGACATCGTGTCCGGCCTGCGGATCCTGCGTGGCATCGGCGGTGAGCGGCGGTTCTCCGGCCGCTTCCGCGAGACCAGCCAGCGCGTGCGCCGGGCCGGCGTCGAGGTCGGCAAGGCCGAGTCGTGGCTGGCCGCGGCCGAAGTCGCGATGCCGGGCCTGGTCACCGTGGTGATCACGTGGCTGGGCGCGCGGCTGGCCGTGGGCGGCACCATCGACCTCGGGCAGCTGGTGGCGTTCTACGGCGTTTCGATGTTCCTCATCTGGCCGGTCTCCGCCGCCACGGAAGCCGTCGGGTCGTTGACGTCCGGCCTGGTGGCGTCGCGGAAGGTGGTGGCGCTGCTGGCGCTGCACCCGGCGCTGGCGGACCCCGAAACGCCGGTGCGGCTGCCCGACGGGCCGCTGGACCTGGCGGACACGGAGTCCGGGGTGCGGGTCGTGGCCGGGCAGCTGACAGTGGTCGACTTCGGCGCCGGCGGCGAGGCGGTGGCCGACCGGCTGGCCCGGTTCGCCGACCCGGCCGCGGGCGAGGAAGTGCTGGTCGGCGGGGTCC
Organism: Amycolatopsis sp. NBC_01286; assembly: GCF_035982555.1. Lineage (NCBI taxonomy): Bacteria > Bacillati > Actinomycetota > Actinomycetes > Pseudonocardiales > Pseudonocardiaceae > Amycolatopsis > Amycolatopsis sp. NBC_01286. The sequence continues at coordinate 2,655,731 of NZ_CP108428.1, read as the reverse complement.
GGGCGGACCAGGTCGCGCTCGTGGAGCTGCGGCGGCGGGTGGTGTACGCGCACAACCAGGACATCTGGTTCTCCGGCGTGCTGCGCGAGCAGCTGACGCCGGCGCGGCCGAGCGGCGTGGACATCACCGACGCGCTGTACGCGGCCGACGCCGACGACATCGTCGAGGCGCTGCCCGACGGCGTCGACGAGGTGATCGGCGAGCGCGGCCGCGAGGTGTCCGGCGGCCAGCGGCAACGGCTGAACCTGGCCCGCGCGCTGGCCGTGGACGCGGACGTCCTGGTGCTGGACGAGCCGACGTCGGCGGTCGACGCGCACACGGAGGCACGCATCACCGAGCGCGTCGCGGCCCTGCGCCGCGGCAAGACGACGGTGGTGTTCAGCCAGAGTCCATTGTGGACACATGTGGCCGACGAGGTATTCACGACGAAGGTGGTGACGGTGTGAAGCGGCTCCCCACGGCGTCCCGGCGGGACGTCCGCCGCTGGGCGTTGCGGACGGCGGCGGCCCACAAGCGCGAGGTCGCGCTGCTGCTCGGCGCGCTCGCCGTGTCCACGCTGATCGGGCTGGCCGGCCCGCAGCTGCTCGGTTCGCTGGTCGACGCCGTCGCGGCCGGGACCACGACCACGCACGTCGACGTGCTGGCGGGCGTGTTCGTCGTGATCCTGCTGCTGCAGGCGCTGTCGCGGAAGGTCGCGCGGATGCGCGGCGCGGTGTTCGCCGAGCTGGTGCTGGCCGAGACCCGCGAGGAGTTCGTCGGCACGGCGCTGCAGCTGCCGCTCGGCACCGTCGAGGCGGCCGGCACCGGCGACCTGCTCAGCCGGGCCACCACCGACCTCGGCCGGATCGACCACGCGGCGCGGTTCGCGGCGCCGGAGATCCTGGTCGCGGCGGTGACCGTGGTGTTCACGGTGGCGGCGATGGTGCTGACGTCACCGCTGCTGGCGCTCGGCCTGCTGGTCGCGGCACCGCTGCTGATCAGCGTCAACGTCTGGTACCAACGGCGGATCCCGGCGCTGATGCAGGCGATGCTGGACCGCTGGGCGGACCTGACGACCAGCGTCCACGAGACGGCCGAGGGCGCGCGGACGGTCGAGGCGCTCGGGCTGACCGAACGCCGGGTCACCGGCGCCCACGACGACCTGGACCGGAGCATCCTCGGCGAACGCCGGATGCGGGCGCTGCAGCTGCGCTGGCTGCCGTCGCTGGAGATCAGCTACGTGCTGCCGCTGGCCGTCATGCTGCTGCTCGGGCTGCTCGCGTACACGCGCGGCTGGGCCGGGCTCGGCGAGATCACCACGATGCTGCTGTACATGCAGGCGATGGCGAACCCGCTCAACTCCGCGCTGTTCTGGCTGGAGGACCTGCAGGTCGCGGCGGCCGCGGCCCGCCGGATCCTCGGCATCCGCGAGGTCGCGGTCGAGGAGACCCCGAAGGTGACGCAGGTGCCGCGCGGGCGCGACATCGACGTGCACGACGTCCGGTTCGCCTACACCGCCGACCGCGAAGTGCTGCACGGCATCGACCTGCGCGTCCCGCGCGGCGAGCGGCTGGCGATCGTCGGCCCGTCGGGCGCGGGCAAGTCGACGCTCGGGCGGCTGCTGGCCGGCATCGCGGTGCCGTCCGCGGGCTCGGTGCGCATCGGCGGCCAGGACGTCTCGGCACTGGCCGACGACGTGCTGCGCGGCGAGGTCCTGCTGCTGACCCAGGAGCACCACGTCTTCTCGGGGACGCTCCGGCAGAACCTGGCCCTGCCGGCCCGCCGCGCGGGCGGCGACTGGCCGGACGCCGAGCTGACGGCGGCCCTGGAGTCGGCGGGCGCGTCCGGCTGGGTCGCGGGCCTGCCGGACGGCCTCGACACGAAGATCGGCTCGGGCGCGTACCCGGTGCCGGCGGCGGTCGCGCAGCAGCTGGCGCTGGCCCGGGTCGTGCTCGCGGACCCGCACACGCTGGTGCTCGACGAGGCGACGTCCCTGCTGGACACGGGCTCGGCGCGCGACCTGGAGCGTTCGCTGAACAGCGTGCTGGCCGGCCGCACGGTGATCGCGATCGCCCACCGCCTGCACACCGCGGCGGCAGCCGACCGCGTCGCGGTGGTCGAGGGCGGCCGCATCACGGAGCTGGGCCCGCACGCGTCACTGCTGGCGGCGGGCGGTTCGTACGCCCGCCTGGTGGCGGCGGCGAGCTGAGTCCGGAATGTCCGGACTCGCCAACGTGTTGCTTCCCGGTAGATGACCGCTACCTGGGGAGTGACATGTCGTCCTTCGTCATGACGGCTGCGGAGCGCGAGGCGTTCCTGAGCGGGGTGCATGTCGGGGTGCTGGCGGTGGAGCGCGCCGGACGCGCACCGCTGGCGGTCCCGGTCTGGTACGACTACGCGCCGGGCGGCGAGCTGCTGATCTGGATGGAACGCGACACGGTCAAGGACCGCGCGATCCGCGCGGCGGGCCGGCTGAGCCTGGCCGCCCAGGACGAGACACCGCCGTACAGGTATGTGACGGTCGAGGGCCCGGTGATCGCGAACGACGAGCCCCCGACGCGCGAACAGGCGTTGCGGATCGCAGGCCGGTACTGGCCGGCGGAGCAGGCGAGGGAGTACGTCGACTCGGCGCTGGGCCCGCAGTCGGTGCTCGTGCGGGTGCGGCCGGAGAAGTGGCTCTCGAACGACCAGAGCAAGACCTGACCGGTCCGGGTTGTGGACAACTCGCGGGTTGTGGATGGGGAAGCTGATCCCCTGTGCGCGGCCCCGGAACTGTCGGTGGACGCCCGTAAACTGGATACCGGGGGCCGCGGGCCGCACTTTCGCGCGGTGAGCACAGCGATCGGCTCGCGAGTTCCGGCCGGAGGCCGTGCGCGAAACGCCGACACACGTGATCGAAGGGTCGACTCGCGTGATTGAGCAGTCGACACGCGTGATCACCGGGACGACACGCGTACCTGGATGGACGGCTCACGTGCCCAGGGAGTCGAGTCGCGCACCTGGGAAGTCAGGTCGCGTGCCGAGAGAGTCGACTCGCGGACCTGGGGAGTCGGGGCGCGTGTCGGGAGGGTCGGCGCGGTGGCCGGGGAGGCGACACCCTCCCCGGCCGGTGCGTCAAGCCTTGATCAGCGCGTCCACCGCGCTGTAGAACATGCCGAGACCGTCGTCGGACGGGCCGGTGAGCGCGTCGATCGCGTGCTCCGGGTGCGGCATGAGCCCGACCACGCGGCCGTTCTCGCTGCGAATGCCCGCGATGTCGTTGCGGGAGCCGTTCGGGTTGCCGCCGACGTAGCGGAAGACGACCCGGTCCTCGGCCTCCAGCGCGTCCAAAGTGGACTGCTCGGCCACGTAGCAGCCGTCGATGTTCTTCATCGGGATGAGGATCTCGGCGCCCTGCTCGTAGCGCGAGGTCCACGCCGTCGACGTGTTCTCGACGCGCAGCCACTGGTCGCGGCAGATGAAGTGCAGGCCCTGGTTGCGGATCATCGCGCCCGGCAGCAGGCCGGCCTCGCAGAGGATCTGGAACCCGTTGCAGATGCCGAGCACCGGCATCCCGGCCCGCGCGGCCTCGATCACCGACGTCATCACCGGCGCGAACCGGGCGATGACGCCCGCGCGCAGGTAGTCGCCGTACGAGAAGCCACCCGGGACGACCACGGCGTCGACGCCGCGCAGGTCCTCGTCGGCGTGCCACAGGGGCACGGCCTCCGCGTCGGCGTAGCGGACCGCGCGGGCCGCGTCGCCGTCGTCGAGGGTGCCCGGGAAGGTGATGACGCCGATGCGGGCGCTCACGCGCCGACCCGCGTGATGGTCCACTGCTCGATCACCGGGTTCGCGAGGAAACCTTCGGCGATCTTCTCGAGCGTCGCGTCGTCGACGGAGTCGTCGACCTCGATCTCGAAGTGCTTGCCCTGGCGGATCTCCTTGATCCCGGTGAAGCCGAGACGGCCGGCGGCGCCGAGCGCGGCCTGTCCCTGCGGGTCGAGGATTTCGGGCTTGGGCATGACGTCGACGACAACTCGGGCCACGGCAGGCTGCTCCTTATTCACGCAGGTCGTGGGTACCCGGCGAGCATAGTTCACCCGGTTCACCGGACCCGCGCCCAGGTGGCGAGGGCCACCGGAAAACCTAGACTGGCCCACGGCGCGGCCCTGCGCCATGATGAGTCGTTGACATCGCGCCAACAGCGAGTGGAGGCACCGTGGCCGTCCAGGACTCCTTTGACTACGTGATCGTCGGTGCGGGCAGCGCCGGGTGCGTGCTGGCGAACCGCCTCACCGAGGATCCGTCGGCGCAGGTCCTGCTGCTGGAGGCGGGCGGCGAGGACACCGCCGACGAAGTCCGCATTCCGGCCGCGTTCGCGTCGCTGTTCAAGACCCGGTGGGACTGGAACTACGAGACCGTCGAGCAGAAGCACACCGGCAAGTCCGCGTACTGGCCGCGCGGGAAGATGCTCGGCGGCTGCTCGTCGATCAACGCCATGATCTATATCCGCGGCAACCGCGCCGACTACGACGGCTGGCGCGATTCCCACGGCGCCGAAGGCTGGGGCTGGGACGACGTCCTCCCCTACTTCAAGCGCGCCGAGGGCAACCAGCGCTTCGGCGGGCCGCTGCACGGCACCGACGGCCCGCTGAACGTCGAGGACCGCCGGTTCACCCACGAGCTGTCGAGCGCGTGGGTCGACTCCGCCGTCGCGTGGGGCCTCAAGCGCACCGACGACTTCAACGGCGAGAGCCAGGAAGGCGCCGGCAACTACCAGGTGACCTGCAAGAAGGGCCGTCGCTGGTCCACTGCGGACGCCTACCTGCGCCCGGCGCTCGACCGGCCGAACCTCACCGTGAAGACCGGCGCGCAGGCCACCCGGATCGTGTTCGAGGGCACGCGCGCGATCGGCGTGTCCTATGTGGACAACGGCGTCGAGCGCACCGCGCGCGCGTCGGCCGAAGTGCTGCTCAGCGGCGGCGCGGTCAACTCGCCGCAGCTGCTGATGGTCTCCGGCGTCGGCCCGGCCGAGCACCTGCGCGAGCACGGCATCGACGTCGTCACCGCGCTGCCGGGCGTCGGCGAGAACCTGCACGACCACCCCGCGTGCGGGATCATCTGGTCCACCCGCGGCACCACCGACCTGGTGAACGCCGCCACGCCGGCCGGACTCGTGCGCTACCAGCTGACCAAGCGCGGGCCGCTGGCGTCGAACATCGGCGAGGCGGGCGCGTTCTTCCCGACCGGCGACGGCCTGCCCGCGCCGGACATGCAGATCCACGTGGCGCCGACGTTGTTCTACGACAACGGGATGCGCGAACCGACCGTCCCCGGCTTCACGTCGGCGGCGACGCTGGTGGACGTCGCCAGCCGCGGCCGGCTGCGGCTGAAGTCGGCGAATCCGTTGTGGAAGCCGGAAATCGACCCGGCCTACTACGCGGAATCGAAGGACATGGACGCGATGATCGCCGGGCTGAAGGCGCTCGTCGAGATCGGGAAGTCGGGGCCGCTCAAGCGATTCCTCGACAAGCCGTTCCTGCCCACGCGGCACGACCTGACCGACGCCGAGTTCGTGGAGCATATCCGCGAGAACACGCAGACGCTGTACCACCCGGTCGGGACGTGCGCGATGGGCACGGGCGAGCAGGCCGTGGTCGACCCGCAGCTGCGGGTGCGCGGGATCGAGGGGCTGCGGGTGGTGGACGCGTCGGTGATGCCGGTGGTGCCGCGCGGGAACACGAACGCGCCGACGATCATGGTGGCGGAGAAGGCGGCGGACCTCATCCGGGGGCGCTGAGGGTGGGCCGCGGCCCCCGGTATCCAGTTTACCGGGGGCTACCGACAGTTCCGGGGCTGCGGACGGGAGTTGTCCACAACCCCGGAGCGGGTCAGCGCTTGCCGTGGAGGATGGTCACCAGCTTGGCGACCATGGCGTCCGTCGAAGGCTTGCGGGTGAACGACGTCAGCGTCAACGGCGCCGTGAAGCGCTGGCGGGCGATGGCCTTGGTGCGGGCGAACTCGCGCAGGCCTTCCGGGCCGTGGATGCGGCCGAAACCCGAGTCGCCCACGCCGCCGAACGGCAGGGATGCGATGCCGGCGAACGAAAGCGGGGCATTGATCGACGTCATGCCCGTGCGCAGCTTTTCCGCCAGCTCGACGCCGCGGGACTTCGAAAACACCGTCGAACCCAGGCCGTACTTCGTGTTGTTCGCCTTCTCGATCGCTTCGTCCATGTTGCGGACCTTCGCGATGGTCACCGTCGGGCCGAACGTCTCCTCCGTGACGGCTTCAGAGTCCTCGGGGACGTCGATCAGGACCGTCGGCTGCGCGTACCGGTCGCCGACCGAGTCCTCGCCGCCCAGCACCGCCTTGCCGCCGCGGGCCACGGCGTCCTGGATGTGGCGCCTGATCACGCCGAGCTGCGACGGCATCGTCACCGGGCCGTACTGGGCGGCCTCGTCCGAGCCCGCGCGGACGTCCTTCGACTTCTCGACGACCTTCGCGACGAACTCGTCGTGCACCTTCTCGTGGACGTACACCCGCTCGACGCCGATGCAGGTCTGGCCGGAGTTGGAGAACGCGCCCCAAACCGTCGCGTCGGCCGCGGCGTCGAGGTCGGCGTCCGCGTCGACCAGCACCGGGTCCTTGCCGCCCGCCTCGATGACGACCGGGGTGAGCGTCTCGGCGGCCGCGGCCATGATCCGCTTGCCGGTGGCGGTCGAGCCGGTGAAGGCGATCTTGTCGACGCCCGCGCCGACCAGCGCCGCGCCCGTCTCGCCGAAGCCGGTGATCAGCTGCAGCACCGGCTGCTCCGGGACGATCTCGGCGAACGCGTCGACCAGCCACTTGCCGACGCCCGGGGTGTACTCGCTGGGCTTGAAGACGACGGCGTTGCCCGCCGCGAGCGCGTAGGCGATCGAGCCGAGCGGCGTGAACACCGGGTAGTTCCACGGGCCGATCACGCCGACGACGCCGAGCGGCTGGTACTCGACGGTGGCCGCCTGGTTCGACATCAGCAGCCCGGCCGAGCGCTTCTGCTTGCCGAGGATCTTCTTCGCGTGCTTGCCGGCCCACGCGATGTGCTCGATGGCCAGAACGCTCTCAAGCTGCGCGTCGGCGATCGGCTTGCCGGTCTCGTCGCGCACCACCTGGCACAGCTGCGGCAGCCGTCGCGTCAGCACGCCCTTCCAGCCGCGAAGCCGCTCCGCGCGGCCGGCGAAGCCGAGGTCAGCCCACCACTTCGCCGCGACGCGCGCCCGCACGACGGCGGCCTGCACGTCCTCGGCGCTGTGCACCGGGTAGGTCCCGACGACCTCGTCGGTCGCCGGGCTCAGCGAGTCGAAGGTCTCGCCGAGGGACGTCGGCTTAGGCTGGACGGCAGTCATCGGCGTCTCCCGCAAGGTCGAGGTTCAGCCCAGGTTACGACGTTACTGACGTGGTGCCAATAGCGCCCGCGGGCTTCGCCACCAGCATTGCACCGGCGATCGCCGCAGCAAAGACACCGAACACCGGCGCGAGCCACAGCGGCAGCACGCCGACCGCCAGCGAGCCGAGCCCGAAGCCGCACGCCTGCACCGTGAACGACAGCGAGAAACCCGCTGACCTGCGGTTCTTCGGCAGCAGCCGCTGCAGGTTGACGGAGGTCGCGGCCACCAGCGGCCCGGTGCACCCGCCGATCACGGCCACCGAAGCGATCAGGCCCGGCCAGCCGAAGTCGCCCGCGAGGGCGAGTCCGCCGACGATGAACCCGCCGAGGAACAGCCGCGGGTCGCCGGTCTTGCCGCGCCACGCGTAGAGCGCGCTGCCCACGATGCTCGCGCCGCTCAGCACCGCGATCACCACCGGCGCGGCCGTGTCGGGCGCGCCGAGCCGCTGGACGAGCGGCAGCGGCGCGACCTCGATCGTCGACAGCAGCAGCCCGACGGTGAACGCGCAGCACAGCCACGGCAGGTAGGTGCCGACGCCGACCGGTGGCACGTCCGGCCCGGCTTCCTCCCGTTCGCGCTCGGCCGCGCGGCGCGGGACGAGCACGGCGGCGCCCACGCAGGCGGCGGCCATCGCGGCGAGCGGCACGAACGGACCGGCCAGGTCGAGCAGCGCGACCAGCGCCGGGCCGCCGATGAGCACGCCTTCGAGCAGCATCGCGTCGACGGAGATGGCCCGCGGCAGCAGCGCGTCGTCGACGGTGTCCGCGAGCAGCGTCCGGAACCCGCCGGACAACGCGCCCGCGGTGGCGCCGGGCAGCATGACCAGCGCGAGCAGCACGGCGGTCGGCGCGGCCGCCGACGCCGACGCCGACGCCGACGCCGCGAAGGCGAGCACGGCGAAGCCGGCGGCGGTCAGGAGCAGCAGCGCGGGCAGGCCGCGCGTCACGCCGACGCGGTCCAGCAACCGCCCGACCGGCACCGCGCCGGTCATCTCGGCGACGACGTAGACCGACATCAGCACCCCGCCGAGCCGGTACGAGCCGGTGGTGGCCGTGGTCAGCAGGGTGAACGCGAGCGGCGCCATGGTCGCCGGGAGCCGGGCGAACTGGACGCCCGCCGACCAGCGCCAGTAGGCGCGATGGGTGAACAACGACATGGGAGCACGCTCTTACGGCGGCGGTTTGCGCCATACTGATTCGGGCACGAGCGAATCCGGGGTCGCCATGATCGAGCTGGTCCTGAGCGCGGCCGGCAGCCAGCGCGTCCGCTTCGCGATCTCGCCGCTGGAAGAGGTCCTCGGCGCCGTCCAGACGCTGCTCGGGCTCCGCGGGCACCCGGCGCACCTGCCGTGGGTGTCCGCCGCCCCCGCGCTCGACGTCCCCGAGCTGGCGGCGGTCCTGAGCGCGCGGCACTACATCACCGAGTTCCTGAGCCCACCGCCCGAGGGGCCGGAAACCACCGCCGAGGCCCAGCTGCGGGTGGTCCGTGAGACGCCGCCGCACCAGGTCGCGCTGGAGCTGGCGATGGTCGACGCCGACCTCTCGCTGCTCCCGGCCGACCCGGCGACCGCGCGGGACCTGCTGGCCGGCCAGCTCGAAACCGTCTGGAACGCGCTGCTCGCCCCGCGGTGGCCGCGCCTGCGCGAACTGCTGGCCGCCGACATCGCGTACCGGACGCGGCTGCTCGGCTCCGGGGGCATCACCGCGATGCTGGCCGGACTCCACCCGCAGGTCCGGCCGGCCGGGACGTCGGTGCTGGTCGACGTCCGCTCCCGCGAACGGCTCGAGATCGACTCTCGCGGCCTGCTGTTCATCCCGGCGGTGTTCGCGTGGCCGAACGTCGGGGTGGTGACGGTGCCGCCGTGGCAGACGTCACTGCTCTACCCCGCCCGCGGCGTCGCGTCGCTGTGGACGTCGGCGACGGCGCCGCCGGAACCGCTGGCCGAGGTGCTCGGCCGGACCCGGGCGCTGCTGCTGACCGGCCTGGACGCCCCGGCCGCGACGGCCGACTTGGCGCGCCGCTTCGACCTCGCCCCGGCGACGGTGTCGGCGCACCTGACGGCGTTGCGCGCGGCCGGGCTGCTGACGTCGGAGCGCAGCGGGCACCGGGTGCTGTACCGCCGCACCGGCCTCGGCGACGCGTTGCTGACCGGCAAACTCTGACTAGGGTGGAATCACGACCCGTGAAGGAGAATCATCGATGCGTATCGTCCATTTCGGACATGCCTGTGTGCTGCTGGAGACCGGCTCGGAGCGGATCCTGATCGACCCCGGCACGTTCTCCACGGACTTCGAGCGCGAGCGTGAGCTGGCCGCCGTGCTGATCACGCACCAGCACTTCGACCACCTCGACGTCGAGCGGCTGCCGAAGGTGCTCGAAGCCAACCCGGACGCGAAGCTGATCGTCGACCCCGGCTCGGCCGAGGCCGTCGGGAAGCTGGGTGTCCCGTTCGACATCGCCAACGTCGGGGACGCGTTCGCGATCGGGGACACGTCGATCAAGGCCGTCGGCGGCGAGCACGCCGTGATCCACAGCGACATCCCGACGATCCCGAACATCGGCTACGTCTTCGACGACGGCGCGTTCTTCCACCCCGGCGACTCGTTCTTCGTGCCCGAGCAGCACATCGACGTCCTCGGCCTGCCGACCGGCGCGCCGTGGCTCAAGGCCGGCGAAGCGGTCGACTACCTGCGCGCGGTGGCGCCGCGGATCGCCGTGCCGATCCACGAAGCCGTGCTCGCCAACCCGGGCATGCACTACGGCCTGTTCGGCAACCTCGCGCCCGAAGGCACCGAGGTGAAGGTGCTCGAGCGCGCCGAGCCGGCGAAGCTCTAGGCGGCGACGGTGCGCAGCGAGCCGTAGGTCGCGCCGAACGCGCGGTTCTCCAGGGCGACGTCGACGGCGTCGAGGAGGGCCTGGCGGAGGCCGGGGCGGGTGAGGTCGATGGCGTCGACACCGAGCCGGACCAGGCCGCCCCGGCGCGCGGCGCGCGCGGCCGCCAGCACCAGCGCGAAGCAGCGGACAGTCTCGGTGCGCTGCGACTGGCTGGTGAACTCCTGGACGCGGGCGCGGCGCACCTCGCCGGTGACGAGGTCGCGCACCGCGCCGAGGTCCGCGCACAGGCGGAAGCCGTGCTCGCCCAACGCCTGGAGCGTGCCCTGGGACGCGATCCAGCGCGGCGGCGCGAAGCCGTCCACGGCCAGCCCGGCGGCGTCGAGTGCGGCCTTCGCGGCGATCAGCCGCAGCCGCGCCTCGTGCGCGGGCAGCGTCGCGAACTCGGCCTTCTTGCCCAGGTACACCGTGCGATGCGTGGGCGTGACGACGTGATCGTAGCCGTGCAGCAGCACGGAATCACCACGGCGGGCGCGGGTGCGCACCCACTCCGTCACCGGGCCTTCGCCGGTGCGCGCGGCGTACAGCACCGACAGCGGCACTTTGCGGCGGTCGAGCTCGGCCGCGAGATCGGCGCACCGGTGCAGCGTGCGCGGGGTGATGCCCGACAGCGAAACCAGCAACTGAGCGTCCACGCCACCATTGGGACGCACGCGTCTGACGTCGGCGTGAACTGCGCAGGACGGGCGGGCGGCCGTTGCCGGAAGGGTCAGCCGCCTTCACTCAGGCGCTGGACCGCCACGGCGATGCGCTCGCGCAGGTCGGGGTCGGCGACCACGCCGTCGGCGACCGCGGCGCGCGGGACCGGGACCCGCGCGCAGGCTTCCTCGACGATCTCGGCGCCCGCGTACGTCAGCACCTTGCGCAACGAGTCGTGTGCGTCGCCGCCGCCAGTCGGCGCCGCAACGGACGAGGCGTTGATCCAGGCGACCGGCTTGCCGTAGATCTCACCGCCGCCGACCGTCCAGTCGAGCAGGTTCTTGAACGACCCCGGCAGGCCGCCGGCGTACTCCGGGGTGCAGATCAGCACCGACGTCGCGGCCGCGATGGCCGCGCGCAGCGAAGCGACGGCGGGGTGCAGCGGGTCGCGGTCGTCATCGGGGTTGAAGTGCGGGAGATCGCCGAGTCCGGTGAACGTCGTGGTCTCCGTGAGGGTCGCGACGGTCCCCAGTACCGCCGCATTGCCCGAGCCTGCTCGCAGGCTGCCGCAGATCAGCAGGATCACGGGGCCAGTCTGCCAGGCACAGCCCGGTGATGCGGTGGTAAGCCTCGATGTAGCGGTCCCGCGTGGCCGTCACCACTTCGGGCGGCAACGGCGGCAACGGGGACGCGCAGTCCCAACCGGACACCGGGTCGACGAGCCAGTCGCGCACGTGCTGCTTGTCGAACGACGGCCGGCCGGGCCGGTGGCCGTCGGCGGGCCAGTAACGCGCCGAATCCGGCGTCAGCACCTCGTCGGCCAGCACCAGGCCGCCGTGCGCGCCGATGCCGAACTCGAACTTCGTGTCGGCCAGCAGCAGGCCCTGCTCCGCGGCCCGCGCGGCACCGCGGCGGTACAGCTCGAGCGACGCCTCCCGGACCTCCTCCGCGAGCGCGCGGCCGAGGACCGAGACGAACGTGTCGAAGTCGATGTTCTCGTCGGGTTCGCCGGGACGGGCCTTTGTGGACGGCGTGAAGATCGGCTCGGGCAGCCGGGCCGCCTCGGCGAGCCCGGGCGGCGGCACGACGCCGCACACCGCGCCGTCACGGCGGTAGTCCGCGTAGCCGCGGCCGGTCAGGTAGCCGCGGACGACGGCCTCCACCGGCAGCATCTCGAGCCGCTCGACCAGCATCGCCCGGCCACGCACGGCGTCGGGGATCCCCGGCCCGTCACTGGCCACGAGGTGGTTCGGCAGGACGTCGGCGAGCTCGCCGAACCAGAACACGCTCATCGCCGTGAGCACCCGGCCCTTGTCCGGAACCGGGGTGACAAATACACGTTCAAAAGCCGAAATGCGGTCGGAAGCAACGATCAGGAGCCGGTCGTCGCCCGCGTCGTACAGGTCGCGGACCTTGCCGGTGACGAGCTTGGGGTGTCTGGGGAGGGGTGTCACGCACTGAACCCTAACGGGCACGCTCCGCCACCGAGGATGATGCTGCACATGCCGCTGACATGGGCCTCGATGACCACCGACTACGGGCTGCGCGACGGCTTCGTGGCGGCCTGCCACGGCGTGATCGCGCGGCTGGCGCCCGCCGTGCGGGTCATCGACGTGACGCACGAGGTGCCGCCCCAGAACGTCCGCCACGGGGCCATGGCGCTGGCGCAGACGGCGCCCTACCTGCCGGAGGCCGTGCACGTCGCGGTGGTCGACCCGGGCGTCGGCACGGCACGGCGTGGTGTGGTCGTCGTCGCCGAGGGCGGGCTGCTGGTCGGGCCGGACAACGGCCTGCTGCTGCCCGCCGCGCGGGCCCTCGGCGGGGTCCGGGCCGCGTACGAGCTGACCGAGCCGTCGCTGCGGCTGCCGGCGACGTCGGCGACGTTCCACGGGCGGGACGTCTTCGCGCCCGCGGCCGCGCACCTTGCATTGGGCGTCTTGCCGTCTGCATTCGGCAACGCCGTCGAGACGCTGGTGGAGCTGCCCGAGCCGTTCGTGGCGGCGTTCCCCGGCAAGCTGGTGTCGGAAGTGCTGACGGTCGACCACTTCGGCAACGTCCAGCTGGCCGCGACGCCGGCGGATCTCGAGCTGAGCGGGCTGACCGGCGCGGTTTCGGTGCACAGCGAGCGGGTCGCGGTGATCACGGCGGTCGGGCGGACCTTCGCGGACGTGCCCACCGGGGCGAGCGTGCTCTTCGCGGACTCGGCGGGCCGGCTCGCCGTCGCCGTCAACGGCGGCTCGGCGGCGGCCGTGCTCGGGCTGGGCCCGGCCCAGGAGTGCACGATCACGTCGTCGCCGACCGCCACCTGACCCGGCGGTCCACAGTCGTGAGTGGGAAACAGTGTTCTAACACTGTTTCCCACTCACGACCGCGTCAGAGCACCTGCGAGAGGAACCGTTGCAGGCGCGGGCTTTGCGGGTCGTCGAAGAGCTGCGCCGGCGGGCCCTGCTCCACGATCCTGCCCGCGTCCATGAACGCGACCTCGTCGGCGACGCTGCGGGCGAAGCCCATCTCGTGGGTGACCACGATCAGCGTCAGCCCGCGTTCGGCCAGGCCCGCCATCAGCGTCAGCACACCCTTGACCAGCTCCGGGTCGAGCGCGCTGGTGGCCTCGTCGAACAGCATGACCTCGGGGTCCATCGCCAGCGCCCGGGCGATCGCGACGCGCTGCTGCTGCCCGCCCGACAACGCGCTGGGCCGGTACGGCGCCTTGTCGGCCAGGCCGACGTCCGCCAGCCGGGCGCGGGCGATCGCCGCCGCTTCCTCCTTGCTCAGCTTCTTCACGCTGCGCAGCGGCAGCACGATGTTGTCCAGCACGCTCCGGTGACCGAAGAGGTTGAAGTGCTGGAACACCATGCCGACGCGCTGGCGCAGGGCGTCCGGGTCGGACCGGATCACGGACTCGCCGTCGAGCAGCAGGTCGCCGGAGTCGGGCTCCTGCAGGCGGTTCACGCACCGCAGGAGCGTCGACTTGCCGGAACCGGACGGCCCGATCACGCAGGTCGTCTTGCCGCTCGGCACCTTCAGGTCGACCCCGCGCAGGACTTCCAGCGTGCCGAAGCTGACGTGGATGTCCCGCAGCTCCACACTGGACGAACGCACCGCTGTCGTCGTTACCACGCGCTCACCCTTCCGCCGGGACCGATCTCCACCGGGTCGCCTTCGTCCGGCTCGTCGGCCCGGACCTTGCGCCCGGTCCGGAGCTTCTTGTCGATGTAGTTCACCAGGTGCGTCAGCGGCACCGTGATCACCAGGTAGACGAACCCGGCCGCGACCAGCGGCGACAGGTTCCCGGTGTTGGCCGCCAGGTCCTGCCCGATCCGGAACAGCTCGCGCTGCTCGGACAGCAGGCCGAGGAAGTACACCAGGCTGGAGTCCTTGACCAGCGAGATGAACTGGTTCACCAGGGCGGGCAGCACCCGGCGGACGCCCTGCGGGATGACGATCAGCAGCATCGCCTTGCTGTAGCTCATCCCGAGCGCGCGGCTGGCCTCCAGCTGTCCTTTTTCGACACTCTGGATGCCGGCCCGGAAGATCTCGCCGATGTAGGCGGCGGCGATCAGGCTCAGCGCCAGGATGCCCAGCGGGTACGGGTTGGTGCCGACGACATCCCGGGCGAGCGTGCCGAGACCCTGGCCGATCACGAGGATGGTCAGGATCGCCGGCAGGCCGCGGAAGATGTCGGTGTACACCCGGGCCGGCCAGCGCAGCCACGCCTTGGTGGACAGGCCCATCACCGCGACGACCATGCCGAGCACGGTGCCGATCACCGCGGAGGTGAACGCCAGGATCAGCGTGTTGAGCAGACCGGTCTTCAGCAGGTCGGGGAAGACCTGCCAGATGTACTCCCAGTTGAGGAAGGTATCGAGGAATTGCTCCATCGCGGTTCTACTGCCCCGCCTTGAATTCCGCGGGAACGGGCGCGGTGGCCTCGAACTGGTCGTGCACCTTCACCCAGGTGCCGTCCGCGATGACCTTCTTCAGGCCGTCGTTGACCTTGGTGATGAGGTCGGTGTTGCCCTTCTTGAAGGCGAACCCGTGCGGGATGGTCGTGGTGATCGCCTTGGTCACCTTGAGCTTCGCGTCCGGGTTGTTCTTCGCGTAGTCCTCGGCGGTGGCCTGGTCGAACACCGCGCCGTCGACCGCGCCGGTCTTGAGCGCGGCCAGCGCGGCGGCGTCGTTCGGGAACCGGACGGCCTGCGCGGTCGGTGCGTTCGTGCCGAGCCAGGTGTCCGACACCGTGCCCTGGACGACGCCGATCCGCTTGCTCGCCAAGGAGTTCTCGTCCGTGATGCCGGCGGTCTCCTTGGCTTCGATGCCGAGGGACTGGTAGTTGTACGGCGCCGAGAAGTCGACGGTCTTCTTCCGGGCGTCGGTCTGCGAGATCGCCGAGCTGCCGATGTCGAAGGTGCCGTTCGCGACCTGGCCGAGCAGCGCCGAGAAGTCCGTCGCGACGAATTCGAGCTTCAGGCCCTCTTTCTGCGCGATGGCCTTGAGCAGCTCGTTGTCGAAGCCGGTGAAGGTGCCGTTCTCCTGGTAGGCGTTCGGCTTCGAGTCGCTCAGCGTGCCGACGCGCAGGGTCTTGTCACCGCCGCCGCTGTCCGAGCCGCCGCCACACGCCGTGAGCGCGGCCAGCAGCGTCGCCGCGATCGCCGTGACCAGTGTCTTCTTCATGGGTCTCCTAACCCTGGAACCCGGCCGGCACCGGAGCGGTCGGCAGGAACTGCTGGTGCAGCTTAAGCCAGGTACCGTCGGAGATCACCTGCTTGAGCCCGGCGTCGATCTTGCCGAGCAGTTCGGTGTTGCCCTTCTTCACCGCGAAGCCGTGCGGCACGTCCGTGACGAAGCTCTTCACGACGACAAGCTTGGCGCTGGGGTTGTCGGTGACGTTCTTCTCGGCGATGCTCTGGTCCAGGATGTACGCGTCGACGGCGCCGGTCTTCAACGCGGTCAGCGCGGCGGCGTAGTCCGGGAAGCGCACGGCCTGCGCGGTCGGGACCGTGGTGCCCAGCCAGTGGTCGCCGACGGTCGCCTGGATGACGGCGACCCGCTTGCCCGCCAACGCCTTCTCGTCGGTGACCGGCGTGCCCTGCTCGGCCTGGATGCTCATGGTCTCGAAGTCGTAGGCCGCCGAGAAGTCGACGGTCTTCTTGCGCTCGTCCGTCTGCGCGATCGCCGAGCTGGCGATGTCGTAGCGGCCGGACGCGACCTGCCCGAGCAGCGCGGAGAAGTCCGTCGCGGCGAACTCCAGCTTCAGGTTCTGCTTGGCCGCGATGGCCTTGAGCAGCTCGTTGTCGAAGCCGGTGTAGTTGCCGTCCTTGAGGAAGATGTTCGGCGGCGCGTCGCTGAGGGTGCCGACGTGCAGCGCCGGGGAAGCGCTGTCCGAGCCACTGCCGCACGCGGTGAGCGTGAGGGCCGCGGCCAGTACGGTGACGATCAGCTTCTTCATGTCACGCACCCAGGTTCTTCACGGGCAGACCGGGGCCGCCCTGCTGGAGTTCCTTCGACAGCGGTGTCGTCTTGTAGAACTGGCCGTAGATGCGGGCGACCGTGCCGTCCGCGATGGCCTTCGCGAGCCCGTCGTTCAGCTTCTTCAGCAGGTCGGGATCGGTCTTGGCGACGGCGAACGCCGACGGCGTGTCCTTGTCCTCGACGGTGTAGCCGAGCTCCAGCGGCACCGCGGGGTTCTGGTCCAGGTACTTCTGGCCGATGTCCTGCGGCACGACCCAGCCGTCCAGCGTGCCGTTCTTCAGCTGCGCGAAACCCGCGTTGTAGTCGGGGAAGCGGACGACCTGGGCCCCGTTGGTCTTGCCCGCGAACTCGTCCTGCACCGAACCCTGGACGACGCCGAGCCGCTTGCCCGCGAACGCCGCCGGGTCCTTGAGGTTCGCGCCCTTCTTGGTCACGATCGTCGTGAAGCCGGTGTTGTACCCGTTGGAGAAGGAGACCGTCTTCTTGCGCGCCTCGGTGCTCGAAATCGTCGAGCTGCCGATGTCGAACTTGCCGGTCGCGACGCCGGCCAGCAGGCCGGAGAACTCGGTGCCGACGAACTCGACCTCGAAGCCCTCACGCTTCGCGATGTCGCGCAGCAGCTCGTTGTCGTAGCCGGTGAACCGGCCGTTCTCCAGGTAGATCGACGGCGGGGCGTCGCTCAGCGTGCCGACGCGCAGGGTCTTGCTCGCGGCCGAGGAGTCGGCACCGCCGCAGGCGGCCAGGGTCAGCGTCAGCGCGCCCGCGGTGACGACGGCGGCGATCTTCGACAGCGTGGATCTCATCGCTTCTTCCAGAGGTTGGCGCGCCGGTGGCGCGAGGAAAGCACGTCAGGTCATCTGGTAGACGATCTGACGCTCCGGGTTCAGCGGTCGAGATTAGGGATTTCGCCCGTTCGTGTGGATTCGTTCCAGTCCGTGGACTCGTGCGTCAGCTCACAGGATCGGCTGGGGCGCGTAGCCCGCCGCTTCGGGGAACTGCTCGAGCACCTGCGCGACGCGCTCGGCGACCTGCGTCACCTGACGCCCGGCCGTTCCGGTGAACGAGATCCGGTCGGCGAGCAGCTTGTCCAGCTCACCGCGGTCGAGCGGGATGCGCTCGTCGGCCGCGAACCGGTCGAGCAGGTCGTTCTCCGCGCGCCCTTCGCGCATCTCCAGCGCGACGGCTACGGAGTGCTCCTTGATGGCTTCGTGGGCCGTCTCACGTCCGACGCCCGCGCGGACCGACGCCATGAGCACCTTCGTCGTGGTGAGGAACGGCAGGTAGCGATCCAGCTCACGCTCGATGACGGCCGGGAAGGCGCCGAACTCGGCCAGCACCGTGAGGGACGTCTCCAGCAGGCCGTCGAGCGCGAAGAAGGCGTCCGGCAGCGCGACGCGGCGGACGACCGAGTCGGAGACGTCACCCTCGTTCCACTGGTCGCCGGCCAGCTCGCCGATCATCGACAGGTAGCCGCGCAGCACGACGGCGAGGCCGTTGACGCGCTCGCAGGAGCGGGTGTTCATCTTGTGCGGCATGGCGGACGAGCCGACCTGGCCGGGCTTGAAGCCCTCGGTGACCAGCTCGTGGCCGGCCATCAGCCGGATCGTCTTGGCCAGGCTGGACGGCGCCGCGGCGACCTGGACCACAGTGGACAGCACGTCGAAGTCGAGCGAGCGCGGGTAGACCTGGCCGACG
The DNA here is from genome assembly GCF_035982555.1 of Amycolatopsis sp. NBC_01286. NCBI lineage: Bacteria > Bacillati > Actinomycetota > Actinomycetes > Pseudonocardiales > Pseudonocardiaceae > Amycolatopsis > Amycolatopsis sp. NBC_01286. The sequence goes on along the minus strand of NZ_CP108428.1, from coordinate 2,637,642 downwards.
CTGACGAACCGGCGGTTGAAGCCGAGGTGCCGCATCACGCGGTCTTCGAGTTCGTCCAAAGTGGACTCGTCGCCGAGCAGGTCGAGCATGTCCTGCGCGGTGCCGACCGGGCCCTTGATGCCGCGCAGCGGGTAGCGGCCGATGAGGTTGTCGAGCCGCTCGAAGGCGACCAGCAGCTCGTCGGCGGCCGTGGCGAACCGCTTGCCGAGGGTGGTGGCCTGCGCGGCGACGTTGTGCGAGCGCCCGGCCATGACGGTGTCGGTGTGCTCGACGGCGAGCACGGCCAGCCGGGCGAGCACGGCGGCGACGCGGGCGCGGACCAGCTCCAGCGACCGGAGCAGCTGCAGCTGCTCGACGTTCTCGGTGAGGTCGCGCGAGGTCATCCCCTTGTGGATGTGCTCCTGCCCGGCCAGGTCGCTGAACTCCTCGATGCGCGCCTTGACGTCGTGGCGGGTGACGCGCTCCCGGGCCGCGATCGACCCGAGGTCGACCTGCCGCAGCACGCGCTCGTAGTCCTCGACGACGCCGTCGGGCACGTCGACGCCGAGGTCCTTCTGCGCCTTGAGCACGGCGATCCAGAGCTGCCGCTCCAGGACGACCTTCTCCTCCGGAGACCAGAGCGAAACCAGCTCCGGCGACGCGTAGCGGGCGGCGAGCACGTTGGGAATGCGGGGCTTGTCCGTCACGGCTTTCACGATACCTGTGCAGGTCAGGCGAGGGTCGCGCGGATCGTGAGGGCGGTCGAGGCGCCCGGCGCCAGCGTCGTCAGCGGGCCGAGGACCTCCAGCTCGACGATCCGCGCCGGCGGGTCCAGGTCGCCCAGCTCCGCGAGCGGCTCCGGCAGCGGGTGCTCCAGCCAGATCTCCAGCGGCGAGCCCTCGTCCGGGTACTCGCCGACCGGGTCGACGTCGAAGGACAGCGTCAACGCGCCGTAGGACACCCAGCCCGCCGTGCCCGGCACACCCAGCTTGCCGACGACGTCCTGCGGCGGCACGACCAGCCGGTCACCGTCCACTGTGTACTCCGGCGTGCCCGTCCCCGCCACCAGCGCGACGACGTCCGGCCGCCGGAGCCCGGCGGTGACCGCGCCGCCGCCGGGGCACTGTGTCACGTTCCACAGGGCCCAGCGCACTTCGCGGTCGCTGACGTTCTCCGCGCGCAGGTCCAGCCGGTAGCCGTCGTCGAGGATGGTTATCGCGCGGGTGAACCGCAGGCCGGTGCGCGGGTCCGGCGCGCTGGTCATGGTCACCGTGTCGCCGTCGGCGGCCACGGCGTACGGGCCCGAGTCCAGCACCGGGTCCGGCGGGCCGGCCCACTGGTCCGGGCCGGCCCAGCCCTGGGGCGCGGGCCACGTCTTGTCGCCACCGTAGTTGACCCAGTCGCCCATCCGGCCCGAGTTCGGCGCGTAGTCGCCGCACAGGTCGGCGCCGAGCAGCGCCGGGTCGCGCCAGAGCAGCTCGACGCCGCGGTGGCGCGCCGACAGCAGCCGGCCGCCCAGCTCCGGCACCAGGCCGAGCCGCAGGTCGCCGCGCTCGAGCCAGGTCACCATTCGGCGAGGCCGCCGTCGTCGTGGCGCCACACCGGGGAGCGCCAGGCGTGCCCGATCTCGTCGGCCCGGCGGACGGCGGCTTCGTCGACCTCGATGCCGAGGCCCGGGCCGAGCGGGCGGGCCGCGTAGCCGTCCTGGAAGGTGAAGATCGACGGGTCGACGAGGTAGGAGTGCTCGTTGCCCTCGTGGTAGTGCATGCCCAGACTCTGTTCCTGGATCAGGAAGTTCGGCGTCGCGAACGAAACCTGCAGCGACGCGGCGAGCGAGATCGGCCCGAGCGGGCAGTGCGGTGCGAGCGACGCGCCGTACATCTCGGCCAGCGCGCCGATCCGGCGCAGCTCGGAGATGCCGCCGGCGTGCGACGGGTCCGGCTGCACGACCGCGACCCCGGCGTCGAGCACCGGCTTGAACTCCCAGCGCGAGTACAGCCGCTCGCCGACCGCGATCGGCACGGTCGACGCCTCGACGACCGAGCGCAGCGCGTCGCCCTGCGTCTCCGGCAGGATCGGCTCCTCGACGAACATCGGCTGGACGTCTTCCAGCATCTTGACCAGCCGCCGGGCCATCGCGGGTGAGACGCGGCCGTGGAAGTCGATGGCGAGGTCGCGGTCCGGGCCGAGCGCCTCGCGCGCTTCCCACGCGCGGGCGACCGCCGCGTCGGCTTCGCGGGGTGACGCGATCGCCGTCAACGGGCCGGCGACGTTCATCTTCACCGCCGTGAACCCCGCCTCGACCTGGGCGGTCACCGCCTCGCGGATGCCGGAGGGCCGGTCGCCGCCGACCCAGCTGTAGACCCGGACGCGGTCGCGGACCGGGCCGCCGAGCAGCTCGTGGACCGGCGCGTCACGGACCTTCCCGGCGATGTCCCACAGCGCGTGGTCGAACCCGGCCAAGGCACTCGAAAGCACCGGCCCGCCGCGGTAGAAGCCGCCGCGGCGCAGTACCTGCCAGTGGTCCTCGATGCGCAGCGGGTCCTGGCCGATCAGCAGCTCGGACAGCTCGTGCACGGCCGCGCGCACGGTCTCCGCGCGGCCCTCGACCACGGGCTCGCCCCAGCCGCTGATGCCCTCGTCCGTGCTGACCTTGAGGAACAGCCAGCGCGGCGCGACCAGAAACGTTTCAACCCCGGTGATCTTCACCCGTGTCCCCCATCTGCGTCCCCATCATGCGGAATCCTTGGCGGCGGACCAGCCGCCGTCGACGGTCAGCTCGGCGCCGGTGACGAACGACGCGGCGTCCGAGAGCAGGAAGGCGATCACGTCCGCCACCTCGGCCGGCTCGCCGAGCCGCCCGGCCGGCGTCGCGCGGGCACTGCGCTCGCGGTCCTCGGGCGAGATGCGGTTCCAGGCCTCGGTGAGCACCGGCCCCGGCAGCACGGAGTTGACCCGCACGGCCGGGGCGTACTCCACGGCCAGCTGCCGGGCCAGCGCGACCAGCGCGCCCTTGCTCGCGGCGTACGCGGGATGACCCGGCAGGCCGAAGTGCGCGTGCACCGACGAGACGAGCACGATCGCCCCGCCCCGCGCCCGCAGCGACGGCAAGCAGGCCTTCACGGCGAGGTACGCGCCGGTCAGGTTGACGTCGAGCTGCCGCCACCACTCGGCGCGGTCGATCTCGTGCAGCGGCCCGGTGCTGGGGACGTAGGCGTTGCTGACCAGGGCGTCCACCTCGCCGATGGCCGCCCAGGTCGCCTCTTCGGTGACGTCGCCCCGGATCGGCGTGACGCCGTCGGGGAGTTCGGCGATGTCCACGCCGAGCACGCGGTAGCCGTCGTCGAGCAGTTTCCGGGCCGTCGCCGCCCCGATCCCGGACGCCGCTCCGGTCACCACCGCCGTACGCGTGGACATCGCCTCTCCCGTTCCTAGAACTTCGCTACGTGCACATGGTCGTCCGGCCCTCGGGCGGCGAGCCACAGCGACGCGCCGTCGGAAGCCGCGCCGAGGGTTCCCACGATGCTCCCGCTCGGGTACTCCGGCCGTTTGAACCAGCCCGCCCAGGTGCCGGACCACTCGTTGGCCCACAGCGAGTAGTCGCTCGCGGACGCGGTGAGCGCGACCTTCGCGCCGACCGCCACGAGCGTCGGGCTGCTGCTGACCGTGCCGCCGATGCCCGTCCAGTCCGACCACGTGGCGCCGGTCTTGGTGCGCGTCCAGACGCTGTCGTCGGCGGTGCGAACGGCGACGACCGTGCCGTTCGTGGACGTCGCCGCGCCGGGCCGGCCGTAGATCGGCTTGCCGCCGGGCGCGCCGAGACCTGACCACTGACCCGCGCTGGTCCGCAGCCAGACCTGGCCGTCGGCGCCACGCGCGAAGAGCGTGCCGTCGCCAGTGACGGACGGCGAATCGGTGAGCGTGCCGCCGAGCCGCTTCCAGTCGCCCCAGCGGCCCTTCGCGTAAGTGCGCTGGTAGGCGGCGTTGTCGAGGCCGCGGACGTAGACGTCGATGCCGTTCGGACCGGCCACCGCGGCGGGCTGGCCGAGGAACTCGCCGCCGATCTGACGCGGGCCGTCGAGGCCCTTGACCTGCAGGGAGCCGTTCCGGTCCCGGAAGAACGTCACCGTCTTGCCGCCGGTGCGGACGATCGCCGGGCTGGCGGACGCGTCGCCGCCGAGGTCGTCACCCGGGACGAGGTCGGTGCCGTGCAGGCGCAGGAACGCCGTGCCGTGCGCGGGCACGGTGACCGTGTACGAGCCGGTCGCGCTGCCGCGGTCGGCGCGGGCGCGCAGGTCGCGAACGGACACCCGGCCCTTGAGCCCGGCGTCGGCGAAGCTGAGCGTCATCTGCGTCGGCGTCTCACCGCGGTTGAACAAAACTACAGCCCGCTCGCCGTCGCGGGAGAGGACCTTGCTGTAGGTGTCGGTGCTGCCGTTGTTCGCGACGCGGACGCCCTGGGTGCCGAGGCGGTCCTGGTTGACGCCCACGATCTCCGGGTTCTTCAGCGTGCTGATCATCGACGCGGGCAGCGTGCGCGGGTCGGAGCCGAGGATCAGCGGGGAGGCCATCTCCGCCCACATGACGAACTGGGTGGTCGACTCCTCCTCGTTGAGCTCGTAGGTGCCCTGCTCGGTCTTGCGCATCGGGATCAGGTAGTCGGGGTCGTTGTAGTGCCCCGGCCCGTTGGCCTCGGGGTGCGCGGCGTTGGCGTCCATGTTGCGCAGGACGTCGGTCCAGATCCCCTCGTACGGCGTGCCGAACGCGATGTCCGTGCTGGTGCGCCAGGAGTCGGCGACGAGCGGGCCGTAGCTGTAGGCGATCCCGGCGACCTGGTCCGGCCCGTGCGGGGTGCCCCACTCGTCGGTGACCGGGTTGCAGACGTTGAGCACCATCGGCCGGCCCGCCTTGGCGAGGGCCCTGCTGAACTGCGAGAACGCGTCGGCGGGCTTGAGGTTCTGGGCGATGCCGCAGAGGAAGTCGACCTTGACGGCGTCGAACTTCCAGCTCGCGAACCGCTTGGTGTCCTGCTCGTAGTGGCCACCGGAGCCGGCCGCGCAGTTCTTGCCGTCCGACGCCCCCGCGTCGGTGTAGATGCCGGCCTTGAGCCCACGGGAGTGCAGGTAATTGACCAAAGTGGACAGTCCACTCGGGAACTTGGCCGGGTCCGCGAGGAGGTTGCCGCTCTTGTCGCGCGGGTCCGCGGCGGTCCAGCCGCCGTCGATCCAGACGTAGCGGTAACCGACGTCGCGCAGGCCGCTGGAGACGAGGAAGTCCGCGACGGACTCGACCGACGCCTCGCTGGGCGCACCCAGGCCGTAGTAGGTGTTCCAGCCCATGTACGGGGTCTTCGCGACCCCGCTGTCGTAGTAGTCGGGAGCGCCTTGGTCGACGGCCGGTGTGGCCTGGGCCGGGATCGCGATGGCGGTGAGCGCGGCCGCGGCCGCTGCTACGACCGCTAGGGACCTCTTCAGGAGCATGTTGCTGGACACCCTTCTCCAGTGAACAGGTGCTTTGCGGGGGCTCCGGGTGGCGGAGCCCCCGGCCCGGGGCGGAGCCCCGGTTGAAACAGCGTCGAGCTAAGCCTGGAGCAGCATGCCGGGGCGTCTCAGGCTCCGTCAAGAATAAATCCTAAATTAAGATTTCACGAGCTATGCTCTCGTTGATGAACACCGAAGTCGTCACTCTCGGCGAGGCGATGCGGCTGCTGCTCGCCGAGCCCGGCGTCGCGCTGCGGCGCGCGCACACCTTCACCTCGTCGGTCGCCGGCGCCGAGACGAACGTCGCGGTCGGCCTGGCCCGGCTCGGCCACGGCGTCCGCTGGCTGAGCCGCGTCGGCGACGACCCGTCCGGCGCGCACGTGCTCGCGACGCTGCGCGCGGACGGCGTCGACGTCTCGCGCGTCGAGGTTGATCCCGAGCACTACACGGGCTTCTTGCTCCGGGACACCGAAACGGTCGAGTACCACCGAAGCGGCTCAGCTGCTTCGCGCCTGTCAGCTGCGTACGTGCGCGAAGCGGGCCTCGATGGCGCTCGGCTCGTGCACGTCTCCGGGATCACGGCGATGCTGTCGCCCGGAGCGTGTGAAGCCGTCGAAGCGCTCTTCGCGCTCGCACGCGCTTCGGGCGCCTGGGTGTCCTTCGACCCGAACGTCCGGCTGAAGCTCGGCCGCCCGGAGCGCTGGCGCGAGACCGTCGGGCCGCTGCTGACCAGGGCGGATCTGGTCTTCGCCGGTGAAGAGGAACTCGAACTGCTCGGGCAGACACCGGACGCGCTGCTCGCGGGCCGGGCGCACACGGTGGTCGTCAAGCAGCGGGACAAGATCGCGCGGGCAGTGACGGCGGAGGGCTCGTGGAAGCAGGACAGCCTGGTCACGCGGGTCGTCGATCCGGTCGGCGCGGGGGACGCGCTGACGTCGGGGTACCTGTCGGCGTGGCTGCGCGGCGCGTCGCCGGCGGAGGCGTTGCACGCGGGCGCGGCCTGCGCGGCCCGGGTCGTCGGCACGCGGACCGACCTCGAAGGCCTGCCGGACCGGAGAGAACTGGCACTGATCAGCACGGAGGTGGACCGATGACCTACCGCTGGGAGATCACGGCGCATGCGCTGCGTCAGGGCATCGTCGGGATCGTACGGACGCACGACGCGGAGTCCGCGGTGGAAGCGGCGCGCGCGGTCATCGAAGCCGGGCTGCGCTCGGTGGAGCTGCCGCTCACGAACCCCGGCGCGCTGGACGCGATCTCGGGACTGTCCGCGGCCTACCCGGACGCGACGATCGGCGCCGGCACGGTGCTCGACGAGGCGTCGGCGGTCCTGGCCATCCGCGCCGGCGCGCGGTTCCTGGTGTCGCCGTCGGTGGACGCCGCGGTGATCCGGACCGCGCACCGGTACGGCGTCGCGGCGGTCCCCGGCGCGGGCTCGGTGACGGAGATCGTGCGGGCGCTGGAGGAAGGCGCGGACGCGGTGAAGGTGTTCCCGGCGTCCGCGCTGGCGCCGTCGTGGATCTCGGACGTCCGGGCGGCGCTGCCGCAGGCGCCGCTGGTACCCACCGGCGGCATCGGCCCGGACGACGTGCCACGCTGGCTGGCGGCGGGCGCGGTGGCCTGCGGGGTCGGCTCGGCGCTGACCCGCGGGACCACCGAGGAGATCGCCGTCCGGGTCGAGACGTTGTTGAGGAGCACGCATGGCTGAGCTGGTCTTCGTCGGCTGCTACACCGGCGAGGCGGGAAACGGCACCGGGATCACGACGTTCGCGCGGTCGTCGTCCGGCTTGACTGAGGTCGCCTCGCTGCCACTGGAATCGCCGTCGTGGCTGGTCCGGCACCCGTCGCTCCCGGTGCTGTATGCGGCGAACGAGACCGCCACCGGCTTTGTGACGGCACTGTCGTTGTCGCCTGCCGGGGCTCTTTCGGTGTTGGGCACTGCTTCTACCGGCGGAGCCCACCCGTGCCACCTGGCGGTGACCCCGGACGGCCGGTTCCTGTTGTGCGCCAACTACACCGGCGGCAGCCTGGCGGTGTTCTCGCTGTCCGCATCGGGCGCCTTGGTCTCCCGGACGGCCTCGGTCCAGCACACCGGAAGCGGCCCCTCCGCCGACCGACAGGAGGCGGCACACGTCCACATGGCGGTCCCGTCGGCGGATTCGACGGTGGTGAGCGCGGTCGACCTGGGCACGGACGAGATCCGCAGCTACACGCTGTCTTCTGACGGTTCCCTGTCGTCACTCGCCGTCTCGTCCCTGCCGCCGGGCACGGGCCCACGTCAGCTGGTCCGTCGGCCGGGCACCGACCTGGCGTACGTGGTCGGCGAGCTGGCCGGAACGCTGGTGACGGTCCGCGAGACGTCCCCGGGCGCCTTCTCAGTTGTAGCCGTGACGCCGTCGACGCTGTCGTCGGTGACACCGAACCTGGTGGCCCACCTGGAGCTGGCGGGCTCACGGATGTACGTTTCGAACCGCGGCCCGGACTGCGTCACGGAGTTCGCCCTCGACGACGCGGCCGCGGTGTCGGACCAGCCGTCCGGCGCGAACCCACGGCACTTCGCCCTGGTGGACGGCACGTGTTACGTCGCGGCCCAGAGCGACGACGCGATCACGGCGTTCACGCTGACGGCGTCCGGTGACGCGGAGCTGCGCCGCTACCCGACGGGATCGCCGACGTTCGTGCTGCCGGTCTCGCTTCCCTGAAGCCGTGAAGGCCTCCTTACCGGCTCTTATGGCCGGTAAGGAGGCCTTCACGGCTTTCGGCGGAGGATGACCACGTCGGCGTCGTGGTCTGCGGTCCAGTCGAACGGGAGGCCCGCGTACCTCAGGTGCGTGCCCGAGTAGTGCGTGCCGGAATCGTCCACATAGGACGACTCCGGACGTACCGAGAGGCGTACCCGCGACGAGCGGCCCGGGACCAAGGGTGCTCCGGTCAACGTGCCCGTGTTCCACGCCAGGACCACTACCGTGTCGCCGTCTTCCGAGGTGTACTGGGTGGCCGCCGTGGGGGTGGTTGGGCCGTGGATTACCTGGGCCGTGCCGTGGTGGATCACTGGGCGGATCTGCTTGTACAGCGTCACCAAGGCAGCCGCTTCTGCGAGTTGAGAAGGGTTCCAGCGTGACAGGTCCGCGCCGATTCCCAGTACTCCGGCCATTGCCGTGACGAAGCGGAAACGCAACGAACGCGGGCGCGGGTCGAAGACTCCCGGTGCGTCCGTCACCCAGGAACTCATCAAGTGCGGCGCGTGCATCAGCAGGAAGCCGTCCTGGATGGACAGGCGGTCGAGGGGGCCCGTGTTGTCGCTCGGCCAGACGACGTCCGTGCGCGCCACCGTCGCCAAGTCCGTGCGGCCGCCGCCGCCTGCGCAGGCCTCGATCGTCACGTGGGGGTGCGCCGAACGTAGGTGGTCCAGGACTGAGAGGTAGCCCTCGACGTGCTCGGCGTCCAAGTCGGCGAAAGGGGAACCAGGGCGGCCGCGTTCTGTTGGTGGGCGGTTCATGTCCCACTTCAGGTACGAGATCGGGTACGTCGACAGCAGTGAGTCCAGAGTGGACTTGATGAAGGAGACCACCGCGGGTTGGCCCAGGTCCAGCAGCAGCTGGTTGCGGATCAGCGTCAAGGGACGCCCGTCGATCCGGTACACCCAGTCCGGATGCGCGGCGTAGAGCTGCGACTTCGGGCTTACCGCCTCCGGCTCCACCCACAGGCCGAACTCCAGCCCCAGGTCCCGCACCGAGTCGACGAACGCGCCGAACGACTCGTCCGCCGGGGTCCAGTCGCCCAGGCCGCCGGTGTCGTCGTCGCGGCCGGTGAACCAGCCGTCGTCCACCACGAACAGCTCGACGCCGATGTCGGCCGCGTGCTTCGCCAGCTCCAGCTGGTGCTCACTCCGGACGTCGAAACCCGTTGCCTCCCAAGAGTTGTAGAGCACCGGACGCGGGCGCTGCCACCGGGAGCCGGCCAGCACCCGGTCGTAGTCGTGCCACACCGACGCCAGCCCTGGCAGTCCGTCCACACTGGACGCCAGAGCGACCGGCGGTGTTGACAGAGAGGCGCCGGGTTCTAAAAGCACCGGGCCCGGGGACGGCAGCCGTCCGGCTCGGATGCGCGTCAAGCCGGACGGCTCGACGTCCGCCTCGATGGACCACGAACCCGGCCAGGCCAGCGAGACGCCGTAAGCAGGGCCGCCGGAAACGTCCTGCACCGCCAGCCACGGGACGTGCGCGTGGCCCGGCACGCCGAACCGGCTCTCCATCCGGAACCCGCCGGCGGGTAGCGACACCGACTGCCGGGTGAACTCTTGTGACCACTGGCCGGTCAGGTACGTCAGCTGGGCGCCGCCGACCGTCGGGACGCACACCCCCGCCGAGCCGAGCCGGTCGAACTCCAGCGTCGATGAGCCGGCATTCGAGAACTCGACCCACCGCGTGAGGACGTCCGTGTCGGGCACCGGCCGGTAGCACAGCACCGCGCGCAACCCGGTCACTTCGTCCACAAAGGTCAGACGCAGATCCGCATCCGATGCGGCGCCGTCGAAGCGCCACCACGAACCGCCGCGCACGGCGACGTCCGCGCCGGAGAACGGGCGCAGGCCCAGCGGCGCGTACTCGACCGGGGCCGCGTCGGCCTCGGTGATGAAGTGGACGTCGCCCGCGTTCGTGAACACCGACGGCCCGTCCTCGATCCCGGACGGCCCCCACGCGACGAGTTCGACCCACCGGGAAGTGGGGTCCAGCGCCACGGTGTACGAGGTGGACTTCATGGTCACTGTCCACGTCACTTGATCGCCCCGATCGCCAGCCCCGAGATGAAGTGCTTCTGGAACCGCAGGAAGACGGCGACCGTCGGGACGGCCGCGATGACCGAGCCCGCCGCGATCACGTTCCAGTTGGACACGTACTGCCCCTGCAGGCCGAGCAGCGCCGGCGTCACCGGCATCACCGTGCCGGTGCGCAGCACGGTGATCGACCACAGCAGGTCGTTGAACGTCCAGGTGAACGCCAGCGCGCCGAGCGCGGCCAGCGCCGGGCGGGTCATCGGCAGGATGATCCGGCCGAAGATCTGCACCACGCCGGCGCCGTCGATCAGCGCCGCCTGCTGGATCTCGTCCGGGATCGAGCGCATGAACCCCTGCAGCACGAACGTGTAGAAGCCGAGCCCGAACCCGACCTGCACGACGATCAACGCCGTCAGCGTGTCGTAGATCCCCAGCAGCTCCGACAGTTTCGCGACCGGCACCAGCAGGATCTGCGGTGGCAGCAGGTTGCCCGACAGCATCACCAGGATGATCGTGCGCCGCAACGGAATCTGGTACCGGCTGAGCGCAAATGCCGCCGCCGCGCTGAGCAGCAACGACAGCAGCACCGTCGGGATCGTGACGATCAGGCTGTTCAGCATCGCGTGCCCGCCGCCGCCCTCGCCCCACGCCTGCCCGAAGCCGTCGAGCGAGAACGACGCCGGCAGCGCGCCGAGGCCGTTCGACGCGATGTCGGAGAACGTCCGGACGCTCGTTGTCAGCACCAGCACGATCGGCAGCAGCCACAGCACCGAAAGCCCGCCCGCGAGCAGGTGGAACCCCGCGGTCCGCGTCCGCCTCACGAGTCCTCCCGGAAGGCGCGCACGAGGTAGGTCACGATCACGCCGAACGCCAGCACGAAGATCACGACGGCCAGCGCGGACGCGTAACCGAGCCGCAGCGACTGGAACGCCGTCGCGTACATGTACGTGCTGAGCACCTCGGACGAGTGGTACGGCCCGCCCTTCGTCATCGACCAGATGACGTCGAACGACCGCAGCGAGTCGATGATGATCACCGACAGGACCACGGAGTTGACGCTGCGCAGCTGCGGCCAGGTGACGTTGCGGAACTGCTGCCACGCCGTGGCGCCATCCAGTTTGGCCGCTTCGTAGAGCACCGGGTCGATCCCCTTGAGCCCGGCCAGGTACAGCACCATCACGTACCCGAGCTGCCGCCACAGCGCCGGCACGAGCACCGCGTACAGCGCGGTCTTCGGGTCGGCGAGCCAGGCGTGCTGCCAGCTGCCGAGCCCGATCGCGGCGAGCAGCCGGTTGATCACGCCGTCCGGCTGGTAGATCACCTGCCAGATCAGCGACGTCGCCACCAGCGAGAACACCACCGGCGTGAACAACGCGGCCCGGTAGAAGCCGACGCCCTTGCGTTCCTTCTGCAGCAGCGTGGCGAGCGCGAGCCCGCCGACGGCCGAGAGGCCGCCGAAGAGCACGAGCCAGATCACCGTGTCGAGCGCGGCCGTGCCGAAGATGTCGTCGGAGAACATCTCGGCGAAGTTCCCCAGGCCGACGAACTGCGGCGCCGAGACGCCGTCCCAGTTCGTCAGCGCCAGGTAGAACCCCTGCAGCGCGGGCCAGAACACCCAGAACCCCTCGACGACGAGGGGCACCAGGACGAACGCCAGCAGCACGGGCGAGACCCGGCGACGACGGCGTTTCGCGGCCAGGAACGCCGTGTCGGGCCGTTTCGCGGTCAGCACCGCCATCTCAGGACTGCCAGACCTTCTGCGCGGCGGTCTGCCAGTCGCTCAGGATCGAGTCGAGCTCGTTCGGCTTCTGGATGAACCGGATCAGGGCCGCGTCGGCGGTCGGCTGCAGCGCGTCGGAGGAGTCGCGGTTGAAGAACTGCGTGATCTCCTTGGCGTCGGTGAGCAGCTTCCGTCCTTTTCGGACCAGCGGCGTGCCGTTGTCCTTGGCGTCCGGGTTGGTCGGCAGGACCGTGCCGGAGGAGTTCTTGATGTAGAGCTCCTGCGCCTCGGCCGTCGCGGCGTAGGAGAACCACTCCTTGACCTCGGCGACGTGCGGGGTGCGCGCGCTGGCGAAGAAGCCGTCGGTCGGGCCCTCCTCGGCGACCGGGACGGCCGGGTCGAGGATCGGGAACTGGAAGAAGTCGAGGTCGTCCAGCGCGTCCTTCGGGGCGGCGTCGGCGAAGAACGTGCCGGTCAGGATCATCCCGGTGCGGCCCTGGAGCAGCACGGTCGTGGCGTCCTGGAACGCGATCGCGGTGCCGTTCGGGTCGGTGTAGGGCAGCGCCTGGCGCCACGGGTCGAAGATCTTCTTGACGCGCGGGTCGTCGAAGCGCTGCTTGCCGGCCAGCAGTTCGCGGTGGAACGGCGCGCCGTTGATCCGGATGTTGAGGTAGTCGAACCAGGCCGACGCGGTCCACGGCGTGGTGCCGCCGGCGCCCATGCCGATCGGCGCGATGCCCTTGCCCTTCAACGTTTCGCACAGCGCGAGGAACTCGCTCCAGGTGGTCGGCGGCCGCACGCCCCACTTCGCGAAGTTCGACTTGCGGTAGAAGAAGCCCCACCAGTAGTACGACGTCGGGACGAAGACCTGGTGCCCGGCGCCGTCGCCGGACAGGTTCCGGAAGGCCGCGCTGTAGTTGCCCATGGTCTGCCAGACGTCGCCGACGTCGAGCAGCAGGCCCTTGCGCGCGTAGCCCGACAGCAGCGAACCCGGGTACCACGTGAAGGTGTCCGGCGGGTTGGCCGCGGTGAGGTAGCTGGGCAGCTGGGTGCGGAAGGTCTCCGACGCGACGGTGTTGACCGTCGCCGTCGCGCCGCCCTTCGCGCCGAACGCCTGCGCGAGGGCTTCGATGGCCTTCTTCGCCTCGGGCGAGGACAGGTTCGACTGGACGGTGACCGCGCCGGCGGCCTGCTTGACCGGGCCGTTGGACGCGGAAGTGGCGCAGGCGGCGAGGAAACTGCTCGAGCCGATCGCGCCCAGCCCGGCCAGGCTCGCGTTGCGCAGGAAACGACGGCGGGACAGGCCGGCACTCGTCATCTCTTGACCCCTTTGTCTCGATGTCCGCACGGGCGTGACTGCTGCCAAAGAGTGCAACCGGGCGCCGTCGCTGTCAAGATGTATTCATAATTTATGACGACTTCGCCGTCAGCGTAGGATGCGCTCAGCTAGACCGCCGCCAGCTGAAAGGCCCCTCCATTGACCGAACACCGGCCACGCGGGCTGCACGGGCAGACCGTGGAGGCGCTGGCCAGCCGGATCCTCTCCAACGAGTGGGGCGAGGGCACCGTCCTCGACCTGCCCGCACTGCGCGAAGAGCTCGACATCAGCCTCACCGCGCTGCGCGAGGCCCTGAAGGTGCTGGCCGCGAAGGGCATGATCGACGCGCGCCAGAAGCGCGGCACGTTCGTCCAGCCGCGCGAAAAGTGGAACATGCTCGACGCCGACGTCATGCGCTGGCAGACCGCGGCCGCCGACGACCCGGGCCTGCTCGACGAGCTGACCGAGGTCCGCGCGGTCGTCGAACCGGCCGCCGCCCGGATCGCGGCGGAACGAGCGTCCGACGAGGACATCGAGTCACTGCGGGAGGCGCTGTCGGACATGGCCGCGGCGGAGGGTCCGGAGGCCAGCGTCCAGGCCGACCTGGCGTTCCACCGGCGGCTGATGACGGCCACCCACAACAACTTCCTGATGCGGATGGAGCGGATCATCGCGATCGGCCTGGCCGAGCGCGACAAGGTGGTGCACGGCGCTTCGGCGGCGGAGGACCCGGTGCCGTCGCACCGCAAGGTGCTGGACGCGATCATCGCCCAGGACCCGGCCGCGGCCGAGCAGGCGATGCTGGCGCTGGTCACCAAGTCCCGCGACGACCTGGCGAAGGCTCAGCGCACGCGGTCGTGAGTGCGTAACAGTGTTCTAACACTGTTACGCACTCACGAGCCGTCGAGCGCCGCCTGCAGCATGCGGGCCGCGGCGGCGCGGGGTGCCGGGTCGACGGCGATCAGCGCGTTGACGACCGCGCCGTCGACCAGCGCCACCAGCTTCTCCAGCTCGGCCTCGCGCACCGGCGTGCCCGAGCGGGCGAAGATCTCCGTCAGCAGCTCGTTGAGCTGGACCGACAGCGTCCGCATCAACGGCCGCAGGTACGGCCGGCGGCCGGTGGCGACCAGGCGCTCGTAGCGCAGCAGCACGGCTTCGGCGTCCGCTTCCTCGTCGCCGCTCTCCGGGCCCAGCAGCATGTCGAGCACCAGCTCGACCATCGCCTGGACGCCGCGGTTGCGCGTGGCGAGCTCCTCCAGCCGGCGGCGGCCGGTCTCGAGCTCGGCGTTGCCGTGGTGCTCGACCGCTGCGGCGACCAGGTCCTCCAGCGAGTCGAAGTAGTACGTCGTCGACGCGAGCGGCAGCCCGGCCCGCTCGGCCACCGCGCGGTGCCGCACGGCGTCGAACCCGCCCTCGACGAGCAGCTTCGCGGCGGCCTCGACGAGCGCGGCGCGCCGTCGTTCCCCCTTGGGAGTTGCCGCAGCGGTCATGGCCGTTCATTCTGCCAAGCGGCCCGGCGGCGCCTCAGAAGCGGGGCGCGAGTTCGCTCGCGAACCGGTCCACGTCACCCGCGTACGGGGCCGCGTTCGCCGCGTCCGGCACGCTGACCAGCACCAACGTGCCGCCGGACGCCGTGGCCACCCGCGCCGTCACCGTGCCCGCCGGCTGGGACTTGAAGGCCACCGAAATGCCCTTCGGGTACACCGCCGCGGCGACCTCGCCGCCCGGAACCGGGAACCCCGCGGACCGCGACGCCGTCGTACAGGCGCTGCCCGGGGACGCCTGGGCGGCGGCGACGTGGCCGGGAAGCTCGCCAGCGAGGGCGATGGCGAGCTCCCCGTCCACCTCTTCGCACCCGGAGGCGCCTTCGGCCAGCTGGCCGGTCTTCCCGTCTACGCCGCCCCCCTGCTGGGGCGGCGTGGACGAGAAGTTCGGTGACTCCCCACCGGCTTGAGGACGGGCCACGCTGGGGTTCGGTTGTCCCGAACCCGGGCCCGACTGCGCCGACACGGCGTTGTCGCTCGCCGCGGTCAGCGACTCGGGGGTACCCCCGGAGAGCAGCCCGTAAGCGCCGAACCCGACGACGACCAGGGCCGCGGCACTCACCCCGGCGGTGATCCGGTTCCGGCGCCGCACGGTCTGGCGGCGGGACTCGCGCACGACGTCGCCCTGGTCGAACGAGGGCGACGGCGCGTCCCCGGGCGCGGCGGAGAACAACGACCGCAGCTCCTGCTCATCCATTGGTCTCCACCTCCCGTTCGAGTACCTGCTTCAGGTTCGCCAGCCCGCGGGCGGTCTGGCTCTTCACGTTGCCTTCGCTGCAGCCCAGCGCCTGCGCCGCGCCGGTCACGTCCAGTCCTTCGAAGAACCGCATGACCAGCACCGCCCGCTGCTTGGGCGGCACTTCCTTCAACGCCGCGAGCAGGTCTTCCCTGGTCGCGACGAGGTCGTCGAGCCCGGGTCCGTCGTCGACGCGTTCCGGCAGCACTTCGGTCTGCCACTCGCGCCGCCACGGACGCCGCGATTCGTCGATCGTCGCCCGCACGAGCGTCTTGCGCACGTACGCGTCGGTCGCCGCGCGATCCCTGATCTTCTTCCACCTCCGGTGCAGCGCGACGAACGCCGTCTGCGCGAGGTCGTCCGCCCGGTGCCAGTCGCCGCAGAGCATGTACGCGGTCCGGCGCACGGCGTCCCGCCGGGCGGCGAAGTACTCCGCGAACTCCTGTTCGTCGCGCTGATCCACGCGCTGTCGTGCTCCGCTCTGTTGTCGTCGGTGGGTAGGACGGAATCAGGGGCGTCCACGGTTGCACGGACCACCCGGGTTCGACCACTCAAGGGCTCATTGATCCCCGTCCGGCCGGTGTGATGTGATCACTCCGTGACCTTCACGCTGCCTCCGCTGGACTTCCGTTCCGACACCGTCACCCGGCCGGACGACACGATGCGGGCGGCGATGGCCTCCGCCGAGGTCGGGGACAACGTCCTCGAACGCGACCCGACCGTCGCCGAGCTCGAAGAGAAGGCCGCCCACGTCCTGGGCATGCCGGCCGCCCTGTGGGTGCCGAGCGGGACGATGGCCAACCTCGTCGCGTTGAGCCTGCACCTGCAGCGCGGCGACCGGTTCCTGGCCACGCGCGGGGCGCACGTGCTCGCCAACGAGCTGGGCTCGGCCGCGTGGCTGGCCGGCGGCATGCCGGAGGCGCTGGAGCACGACGGCGGCCCGGGCCGCCCTTCGCCGAGCACCCTCAAGGCGGCGATCGGACAACCCGGGCCGTACTTCACATTACGGACATCTCTCCTCTGCCTCGAGAACACGCACAACTCGGCCGGCGGCGCGGTGACCCCGCCCGACGAGCACGCCCAGCTGCTGGCCGTCGCGAAGGAGGCCGGGCTGACCGTGCACCTCGACGGCGCCCGGCTCTGGCAGGCCGCGGTGGCCCTGGAGGTGCCGCCGGCGGCGCTGACGGTCGGCGTCGACACCGTGTCGGCCTGCTTCAGCAAGGGCCTCGGCGCGCCGGTCGGCTCGGTCGTCGCGGGCAGCGTGGACTTCGTCGAGCGGGCCCGCCGGATGCGGCAGATGCTCGGCGGCGGCGTCCGGCAGGGCGGCGTCCTGGCCGCGGCCTGCCTGATCGCCCTGGAGCGCGTCCCCGACCTGGCCGCCTCGCACGAGAACGCGCGTCGGCTGGCCGAAGGCCTGAACGAACACGGCTGGCCGACCAACACGCCGGACACGAACATCGTGCTGGCCGAGGTGCCCGACGTGCCGGCGGCGCTGGCCTGGCTCGACTCGCTCGGCATCCGCACCGGGCCGATGGCGGGCAAGGTCCGGTTCGTCACGCACCGGGACCTGAGCGCGGCCGACATCGACGAAACCCTGCGCCGGATGGAGAAGCAGTGAACTGGATCGTCTTCGACTACGGCGACGTGCTCAGCAAGCCGAGCGCGGCCCGCCCGGAGCTGGCCGCCAAGCTCGGTGCGCCGCTGCCCGAGTTCGAGCGGGCCTACTGGGACCTGCGGATCCCCTACGACGCCGGCAGCACGCCGCTCGAATACTGGCAGACGGTCGGCGACGCGCTGGGCCGGCCCGTCGACGAGGCGCTGTCGGACGAGCTGACCCGGATCGACGTCGAGGGCTGGGCGCACCTGGAGCCGTCGTCGAAGGACCTGCTCGAGGCGCTGGCCGAGGCGGGCGCGTCACTGGCTCTGCTCTCGAACGCGCCGTCGGTGTTCGGCGAGTGGGTCCGCGAGCAGGACTGGGCGCGGTTGTTCCAGGTGACGCTCTTCTCCGGCGACGTCCGGTGCGTGAAACCGGACGCGAAGATCTTCGAGCTGCTGCTGGAGCAGCTCGGGGCCGAGCCGGGCGACTGCCTGTTCTTCGACGACCGTCAGTCCAATGTGGACGGCGCGCGGGCGGTCGGGCTCAAGGCACAGCTGTGGAACGGTGCCGGGGCGGCGCGGGCGTGGCTCGGGTGAGCCGCCCGGCGCCGCTCCGGCGCCGCGCTCAGTAGCGGTTGATGCGCTTGGGGTCCTTCTTGCCGCTGATGGCGCCGTAGGCGGCCGTGCCGAGGAAGATCACGCCGCCGATGATGGCGATCCACAGGACGGCCTTGAACACGAAGCCGATCACGGCGCCCAGCACCATGAACGCCACCCAGGCGACGATCAGGCCGCCGACGATCTTCCAGAACATGGCTTCCTCCGATGTGTTCCCGTGGCCCCTCCGGCCTCGTGACTCAAGCGTGCCACCTCGGCCGGGGAAACTCCCCTCGCAAGAGCAACGTTCAGGGATGAATCAGGGTTCCCCCTGGCCCAGCCAGGCCCCCAGGCGGCGGACGCCCTCGTCGATGTCGTCGGCGCTGCCCGCGAAGGAGAAGCGCACGTACTTGCCGCCGTCGACCGGGTCGAAGTCGATGCCGGGCGTGATGGCGAGCCCGGTGTCGGCCAGCAGCCGCTGACACCAGCTGAGGCTGTCCTCGGTGTGGGCGCTGACGTCGGCGTACGCGTAGAAGGCGCCGTCGGCGGGGGCCAGCTTGTCGAGGCCGATGCCCTTCAGGCCGGCGAAGAGCCGGTCGCGGTTGGCGCGGTAGTGCTCGACGTGCGCGTCGGCCTCGGCGTACGCCTCCGGCGTGAACGCCGCGATGGCCGCGTACTGGGAGACCGCGGGCGGGCAGATGGTGAAGTTGCCGGTCAGGACGTCGACCGCGCGGTGCAGCCGCTGCGGCACGAGCATCCAGCCGAGCCGCCAGCCGGTCATCGCGAAGTACTTCGAGAAGCTGCCCAGCACCATCGGCTCACGGCCGTACTGCCACGCGCAGTCGAGCTCGGCACCGTAGGAAACGCCGTGGTAGATCTCGTCGCTGATCAGCTGAACGCCGTGCGACGCGCACCAGCCGGTGATGGCGGCCAGCTCCCCGGGCGGCAGCACGGTGCCGGTCGGGTTGCTGGGGCTCGCCACGATCAGGCCGTCGATCGGGCCCAGCTCGTCGAGCAGGGCCACGGTGGGCTGGAAGTTCGTCTCGGCGGTCGTCGCGAACTCGACGACCTCGCAGCCGAGCACGGACAGCAGGTTCCGGTAGGCCGGGTAGCCGGGCCGGGCCATCGCGACCCGGGCGCCGGGGTCGAACGCGCTGAGGAAGGCCAGCAGGAACCCGCCGGACGACCCGGTCGTCATGACGACGTCCTGCGCGCTGACGTCGAGGCCGTACTTCCGCCGGTAGTGCCCCGCGACGGCGTCCCGCAGCTCCGGGACGCCGAGCTGCTCGGTGTAGCCGAGGGGGCTGCTCCGGAGCGCCTTTTCCGCGGCTTCGAGGACGGGCTTCGGCGCGGGCACGGACGGCTGTCCGGCGGCGAGCGACACGAGATCGCCGTGACTGCGCTGCCGCGCCCCGGCCGCGGAGATGACGTCCATGACGTGGAAGGGCGGCACCGCGGCCCGCAGCGCGGGCCCGGCGAAGGCTCCGAGGTCGACCATGCCGCCAGGCTAGCTCCCGGTCACCGAAAGCCGTGAAGGCCTCTCGGAGTCATGGAGTCGTTGCAACACCGCCCAGCGAAGGGTGGAACTGCGATGACACGGGTACGAACCCATCGGTGGCTACCACGCTCGGCGCAGCTGCTGTTCTGGCAGCAGATCCGGGCAGGCCTGACCGCGAAACCGGCCGCGCAAGCGGCCGGTTTCGCCCCCGCCACAGGCGGGCGGCTGTTCCGCCAAGCTGGCGGGGTGATCAGCAACGCACCCCACCAGCCCGGGCCGGTCCGGCTGACCATCGCCGAGCGGGAAGAGATCGCCTGTCTGAAAGCCGCAGGTCACGGCCCACGCGCCATCGGCAGAACGATCGACCGGCCGGCCTCGACAGTGTCACGGGAGCTGGCCCGCAACACCGGCCTGACCGGCCACTACCGGGCCAGCAGTGCCCAGCACGCGGCCGAGGAACGCGCGAAACGACCCAAACCGGCGAAGCTGCGCGCCGATCCGGCGTTGCGGGCGGCGGTGCAGGACGGGCTGACCCGGAAGTGGTCGCCGCGGCAGATCTCCGAGAGACTGGTGCTGGACTTTCCCGACCGGCCGGAGATGCGGGTGTCGCACGAGACGATCTATCAGTCGCTGTATGTGCAGGGCCGGGGCGCGTTGCGCCGGGAACTGACCGCGGCACTGCGGACCGGGCGGGCGTTGCGGATGCCGCGGCGGCAGGCCCAAACCCGGCGGGAACGCCCGTCGGGCGGGATCCAAGACATGGTCAACATTTCCGAGCGGCCGGCCGAGGCCGCCGACCGGACGGTCCCGGGGCATTGGGAAGGCGACCTGATCCTGGGCAAGGACAATCGGTCCGCGATCGGGACGCTGGTGGAACGCTCGACCCGGTTCGTGATGCTGCTGCACCTGCCCCACGGGCGGGACGCAGCCACCGTCGCCGCGGCGATGACCGAGATGATCCAGACGTTGCCGCCGCTGCTGCTGGGCTCGCTGACCTGGGATCAGGGCAAAGAAATGGCCCATCACCGGAAGATCACCCTGGACACGGGGTTGCAGATCTACTTCTGCGATCCGCATTCGCCCTGGCAGCGCGGCAGCAACGAGAACACCAACGGTCTGCTCCGGCAGTACTTTCCCAAAGGCACCGACCTGTCCCAGCACAGCGCGGATGATCTGGTGCGGGTGGCGGAGGAGCTGAACGGGCGGCCTCGGGAGACCCTCGGCTGGCGGACACCAACCGAGGCCCTCACGAAGCTACTGTCAGATCAACAAACACCAGGTGTTGCAACCACTGCGTGAATCCGCCCCTCCTTCACGGCTTTTAGCGCCGGTAAGGAGGCCTTCACGGCTTTGGGCTCAGTAGCCCTGGTAGGCGCCGCCGTGCGCCATCGCCTTGATGCCGGGCACGTTGCCGAGGCCGCCGTAGCGGTCGACCGAGTACTTCACGCCGGCGATGATGTTGTCGACCGGGTTGTAGATGTTGTCGTGCCCGGGCAGCTTGTGCGCGTTGAACGTCGAGTCGATGCACTGCATGAGCCCCTTGGACGGGTGCCCGGCGGCCGCGTTCGAGTTTCCGGTCAAGAAGATGTGATCACCTTCCTGAGCCGTCCACGTGCCCAGTTCCGTCGTCACGCACCACACGTCACCCCGGCCGGCAGCTTCCTTGTTCAGGAAGGCTCCAGTGACGACCGGGTTGTTCAGGTGCACGGAGAACTCCCGGCGCCACGTTTTCGGTTGGTTCGCCCGTTCGACCGGGAGAACGCGAGGCCGCGATCCGGACAGGTAACCGGCCAGCGCGATGGCGTCGAGAACGGCACCGGCCGCCTGGTAGACGACCACCTGAGGTCGCGAATAGCCGGGCCGCGAGTACCGGCTTCCCTCGGCGTCGATGACCGCTTCCAGCCACGCCGCACGCTGCCCGCTGGACATCGCCAGCACCTGGGCGACCGCGTCGGACTTGGGATTTCCGGCTCGCCTCAGCAGATCCTGGGCGTAGTCGTGGTCCAGGCGGAACTGGTGTCGAGGCCCGCACCCGCCGCGGTCGTCGACGTACACCGCGTGCGGCACGCCGTCGAGAAGCCGGCGGATCTTCGCCACCATTTCGGGCTTCGACTGGGCGATGGACATGGTCGGGCGGTGCTGCCGGGTTTCGACGTGACCATCACCGGCGATCCACCCGAGAACGGCGGCTTCCGGCACGCTGATTTCCAGCGTCGACTCGGTCGCGGCCGGCGCCGTCAGCAGAATCCGGTCGCGCGATCCGACGTCCTGGGTGGCGACGAAGCCGGGCTCGTTCTCGTACCGGTTCTCCTGCTTCGGCGAAACGAAGCCGTGTTTCTTGCGCCGATGCACCGCCACGCCGTTCTCCGGCTGGTGCGCCGCACGCGGCGCCCACCCACATTCCGGACAAATCACCGGCAGGTCGGAACGCCGGACATTGACCCGCGGCAGGTTGAGCCAGCGATGGTTCGGTGTCGTGGTCGCACTCCACCGGGAGTTGCTCATCCGGACCAGCTCGGCGTCCTCGTGGTGGACGACCCTGGTGATCCGCGTCCACTTGCCGCGCCCGGTGGCCGGGTCGAAGCCGATCGTCTCGTCGCCGACCTCGACCGCGTCGTGCTTCAGGACACCACGCTTGGTCAAGATCAGCGTGTCCAGTGGCACGCAGTCCCAGTTGTTGATGGCGTTCGGGTTCCCGCCGGACTCGTGCTGGATGATCGCCCAGATGTTGGGGATGTCGGCGTCGGTCACGGGGACGCCGGCGGCCTGGAGTGCCTTGATGGCCTCCTGGATCCACTGCTGGACGTTGCCCGGGGGCGGCGACGCGGGCGGGCCGCCGCTGGGGCCGAGGCCACCGCCTCCGCCGCCACCACCGCCGCCTCCGCCACCACCGCCGCCGCCGTGGGACGCGCCGTTGGAGTGGATGCCGCCGGTGCTCTTGGGGGCCGCGGCCGAGCTGGCCGGCAGCGGCACCTGGTCGTAGCCGCCCTCGATCTGCTGGGACATCAGCGTCTGTGACGCCTTGATCGCGGTGTCGGCCTGGGTCTGCAGCCCGGCCACGTCACCGTCGTAGCCCGCGGTGATGGTGTGGATGTCGGTCTTGGCCGTCGCGAGGATCTCGGCCGCGCTGGGGCTCGGGGCCGGCTTGCCGTTGTCGACCGCCGTCTTGGCGTCGGCCAGCGCTTTGTTCATGGCCGACTCGGCCGTGGTGTTGCGGGCGTTGACGTCCTTCTCCGCGGCCAGCTGCTTGTCCTGGACGGTCTTCTTGATCTGCGCGAGGTTCTGCTGCAGGTCGTCGAGGTCCTTGGCGACGTCTTCGAGGTGGGTCTGCACCTTCGTGCCGGCGTCACGGACCTGGCGGACGTAGGTGAAGAACTGGTCCGCCGCGGGACCGGCCCACACGTGCGCGTCCAGCGAATCCGTGGAGGTCTTCAGCGAGGCGTTGTGGTCGCCCGCGTTCTTTCCGGCGTCGCGAAACTGCGTCGCGGCGTCGGTGATTTTCTGCAGATCGACCTTTTCGACCTGGTTCACCTTTTGCAGGAAGGCGTCCCAATTGTCGGGCGTCCCGGCGCCGACCCCGTTCAATGCCACTCTCGTGCCCCCTGCTCAGTTCACTTGTCGACGTGCAGCTTGAGGTCGCTCGCCCCGACCTGGTCGGTTTCGGCGATCAGGCCGGCGGCCTTGCGCATGGCGAACCCCAGCGCCTCCATGTGCTTGCCCGCGGCGTCGAACTGGCTGTGCACGCCGTCCTTGAACTTGCCGACCGAGCTGTGCGCCTCGCCGTTGGCGTCCATCCCGCCGAAGGGGCTTTCCTTCTCGTGGTCCATGCCGGTGAGCTTGCCCTTGGACTTCTCGAACTCGTCCTTCAGCTTCTCCACCTGGCCGGCCGCGATGGCCATCGAGTCGGCGTCGTAGACAGGCACGGTTCGTCATCCCCTTCGGAAAACTTGTGTCCGCCCGATCAGACGTCGGCACGACCAGGACGGTTCCCCGCATACTTTATGACGTCCCGCGCACTGTGCGTACCGATCTCCGCCAACTTCCCCGGCGGGGTTCAGGCCTCCGCCACCAGTTCGCGGATCCGGGTCGCCAGCAGGGCGTTGTCCGCCGGGGTGACGGTCGCCCACTCGCGGCCGTCGCGGTCCTTCGCCACCTGGAACAGGTAGCGGCCCGCGTCCGTGTCGAAGAACGCCAGGACCCGGGGCGCCCGGTGGGCCACGCCGTCGCGGCCGGTGCGTTCCGCGCCGAACTGGCCGCGGGCTTCCTGGCCCAGCAGCATGCCCGACAGCTCCTGGGCCTGGAACAGCACGACGCCCTGGTCTTCCAAGGCCGTGACCAGCGCCTTCGGGTCGCCGGTCGCCGCCGCGTCCGCCGCGCGCAGCGTGTCGTACGGGATGCTGACCGTCTGGCCGATGCCCGGGCCGAGGTCGCCCGCCACCGAGACCGCCGCCTCCGGGAGGCCGTCCTCCGTCGCCGGGATCAGCCAGACCTCGTTGTTGTCGACCACGGCCAGGACCGCCTGGCTGCGGACGTTGACCGCGCGGCCGCGGATCTCGCGCTCGGCCCACACCCACACGTCGATGCCGAACTGCGGGCGGGCCAGCAGGTGCAGCATGTCGGCCACCTCGCCGGACACCCGGCGGTTGCGGGCCAGGCGCCGCTCGGCCAGCGACGTCCAGGCCGCCTCGACGACGTCCGCGCGTTCCGTGCGGGTGGTTCCCCCGCTCGGCACGTCCAGCGCGACGTGCCGGCGGGGCAGTCCGAGCGACTCCCAGAGGACGTCGAACTCGGACGCGGACAGCACGAGGCTGCCGTGGTCACGCGTCACGGTCAGTGCCCGTCCCCGCCGTGGTCACCGATCACGTCGGGCGAAACCATGCGCTGGTCGGCGAACAGGTCCTTGTCGTCGACGCCGAAGCGGCGGACGTGCTCGTCGTCCTCCTCCTGCGGCGCGGCCTTCGACAGGAACCGCGGGTCCTCGCCCTTCTGCTTCGTGCCGATCTGCTCCGACTTCCGCAGCGCGGCGGCTTCCTCCTCGGGCAGCTCGCCGACCGGCAGCGGCCGCACCGGGCCCTTCGGCTGGTTCTGGCTGCGCTTCTCGCGGTCCTTGTCGCCGGCGAGCGCGCCACCGGCCGCACCCGCGCCGACCGCCGCCGCGCCCGCGCCCAGCTCGCCCGGGGTCGCGCCCGGCTTCGCCGCGAACCCGCGTTCGGCCGTGAACTGCCCCGGCGCGATCGGGGCCTGCGGGGCGGCGCCGACCGTGCGGCCCTTCGCCAGCAGGCCGTCCGCGCCGCGGTTCGCGCCACTCGCCGAACCTTCGAGCCCGGTCACGCCACTGCCGGAAGCCCCGCCACCGCCGAGCGACTTGATCGGCGACGTCTGCGTCGAGCCGGTCGCGGGCCCGCCCGGCAGCTGGCCGGAGCCAGAGCCAGAGCCAGAGCCAGAGCCGGGACCGGACGAACCGGGCGCGCCCGGCGGGACGAAGGTGTTCGGGTCGCCGCCACCGGGCTGGCCGGGGTTGAACCCGCCGGGCCGGCCGGGCTCGCCGGCCGTGCCGCGGCCCGGCGCGTTGACCCAGCCGGGGCCGGGTGACGTCGGCGGCTTCGCGGCCGACGGTGCCGTCGCGGAGCTGGGCGACGTGCCCTGGCTCGCCGGGACGGTCACGCCGGTGTGCCGCGGCGGCGGCGCCACCGGCCGCGACGGCTGCTGCTGCGCCGGGGTGCCGTAGACCGGGGTCGGCGGGTCGGCGTGGACCGTGTGCGACACCGGCTGCACCACCGGCGGGTCGACGTGCACCGAGCGGACCTTGTCCGACGCCGGCCGCACGCTGCCGTCCGGGGTGACCGCGACGGACGCGCCGGCGACGTCCAGCACGCCGGGCGTGACACCGGGAGCGGCCAGCTTCAGCGACTCGGGGTCCGACAGCGACTGCGTCGAGAGCAGGTTGGTGCCGCTGTCCTGCGCGTACTCGTTCAGCGCCTGCGTCGCCTGCGCCTTCGCGTTGTTCGCGGCCTCGACCTGCCGGGCGTGATCGGTCTCGAAGCCGATCAGGCTCAGCAGCAGGCCGTCGCCGAGGGTGTAACCGCCCGCGCCCTTCCGGACGGTCTCGGCGTCCGGGAGCTTGTACTTGGTGCGGTTGAACGCCTCACCCTGCTCGAACACCATCTCCGCGGCGTGCGCGACCTTCGTGGTGGCGTCCTGGGAGAACCCGGCCTGCTCGGTGAGCACCTGGCTCGCCGCGCCGCCGGCCTGGCTCTGCCACTCGACGCCGAGCTTGAGCAGCTGGGCGCGCAGCGTCTGGTCGGTGTGGGCGAGCGCGGTCGCGACGGCCTTCAGCGCGTCGACGGCGGTCCCGATGCTGCCGGTGCCGTCGCCGGTGATCATCCGCGTGATCTGGTCGGCGATCGCGGTGTTGGTCCAGCCGTCGAACCGGTGGTTCTGGATCCCGGCCGCGAGCTCGGAGAATTCCACGCGCTCTCCCTAGTTGCGTGACTTCAAGGACTGCAGCGCCAGGTCGGCGGCGTGCGCCGACATGTCGCACAGCTGCGGCTGCGTGAGCTGGCCGCGGGTGACGGCGAAGGTCTGGACGGCCAGCGTCTGGCCCCTCGCCACGCCGACGAGCGTTTCGCAGTCGGCCGGTTCGCCGGCCGCGCGGTAGTTCGTCAGCGCCGGATAACCGCCGATGTTCTTCGGTTCGGTGGTCATGCTGTTCTTCTTGCGGGCGCCGGTGATCCACTGGTCGAGGTCGGACGACACCGCCCGCACGTGGTAGGAGTGCACCGGCTCGGCGCCGTCCGCGTCGAACACGCAGGTCGGCCCGTCCTGCTCCGGCGCCTCCCGGGGCGCGCTGGTGATCTTCAGCGCGTCGAGCTGCACCTGCGGGAAGACGTCGCACAGGTCGACACCCTGCAGCGTCAGCTCGGCCGGCCGTTGCGGCAGCTGAGCCGCCTTGGCGCTCTGCGACGCCGCGGTCGCGGCCGTCTCGACCGGGTAGGGGGTGCCTTCGGTGCCCGCCGAGCAGCCGGCGAGCGCCGCTGTCGCGAGCACGCCACCGGTGATCCGCAAGGTCCGGTTACGCACCGTGCTTGCCGCGGTCACCGAACACCGCCGCCTTCTCGTCTTCGCTGACTTGGTAATCCTTCGCCGCGTCTCGCAGCTGCGAAACCAGGCGCTTGAGACCCGCGACGTACTCGCGGACCTGGCCCGCGTAGGAGCGGTCGCCGTCGGCGATCACGGAGTTCCAGGCCGCCATCGACTGGGTGCTGATCACGTCGGCGGACGGCGCGTCGATCCGCAGCTCGCCGAGCCGCGTGAGCAGCTGGTCTTCGAGCGCGTTGGCCTGCTCTTCGACGATCCGGGCGACGTCGAGGACCTTGTCCGGGTGGACCAGGACGTCCGCGGCGGCCGGCGCCACCGGGACGGCCGTGCTGAGGTCGTACGAGGGTCCTGACATGCTCTCCCCTGACGTGATACCGACAGTGACCGGCCGATTCCCGTTGAGGCTACCAACCACGACGTAGCCGGAGCCTGAGATTCGACGAAGTTCGTCGCCCGCCGGTTCCCTCGTCCCCTCAGATCAGGCGTTCTGCTGCGCCACCGGGGCGCCGACCTCGCCGTTCGCCGCCTTGAGCGCGATGTCCGTGCGGTGGTGCGAGCCCGCGAGGTGCACCTTCTCCACGGTTTCGTACGCGTGCTTGCGCGCCGACTTGAGGGTCTTGCCCGTGGCGACGACCGACAGCACGCGGCCGCCGGCGGACACGACCGCGCCGTCGTCACGCCGCCGGGTGCCGGCGTGCAGCACGCCGTCGATCTCGCCGCCGGTGATGACGTCGCCGGTGCGCGGCTTGCCCGGGTAGCCGTCGGCCGCGATCACGACGGTGACCGCGGCGCCGCCGGCCCACTCCAGCGGCGGGTGCTCGGCGAGCTTGCCGGTGGCGGTGGCCTGCATCAGCCCGGCGATCGGCGTGCGCAGCAGGGCCAGCACGACCTGGGTCTCCGGGTCGCCGAAGCGGCAGTTGAACTCGATGACCTGCGGGCCTTCGGACGTCAACGCGAGCCCGGCGTAGAGCAGGCCGGAGAACGAGGCGTCGCGCGCGACCAGCTCGTCGGCGACCGGCTGGACGACGCGCTCGACCAGGTCGTCGACCAGGTTCTCGGGCGCCCAGGGCAGCGGCGCGTAGGCGCCCATGCCGCCGGTGTTCGGGCCGGCGTCGTCGTCGCCGACGCGCTTGAAGTCCTGCGCGGGCAGCAGCGGCACGACGGTGTGGCCGTCGACGAAGCAGAAGAGCGAGGCCTCCGGACCGTCCAAAAAGGACTCCAGGAGGACGGGGTGGCCGCCGTCGAGCAGCATGATGGCGTGCTTGCGCGCGACGTCGTAGTCGGTCGTGACGACGACGCCCTTGCCCGCGGCGAGGCCGTCGTCCTTGACCACCCAGGTCGGGCCGAAGCGGGCGAGCGCGGCGTCGAGGCGGGCCGGGTTGTCGACCACCTCGCTGCGCGCGGTCGGCACGTTCGCCGCGGCCATGACGTCCTTGGCGAACGCCTTCGAGCCTTCGATGCGGGCCGCCGAGGCCGACGGGCCGAAGCAGGCGATGCCGGCCTTGCGGACGGCGTCGGCGACGCCGGCGACGAGCGGGACCTCGGGCCCGATCACCACCAGGTCGGCCTGCCAGCTCTTCGCGAGGGCCGCGACCGCTTCCGGGTCCGCCGCTTCGACGCCGAGCTGCTCGGCCATCGCGGCCGTCCCGGCGTTGCCGGGCGCGCAGGCCAGGGCGGTGACCGTGGGGTCGCCGGACGCCGCGAGGACGAGAGCGTGCTCACGGGCGCCGGAGCCGATTACCAGTACGCGCACGCCGCACAGCGTATCCGGACGGCTTCGCGCCGGACATTTCGCCGTCCCCGGGACGGGTGTCCACGTGCCGTTTACCGCCGCTTTCGCCCGGATACGCACTTCGGATGCTTGCGACAGTGAGGGTTGCGCGAGTAGTCAGGGCACACCCTGTGAAAAGAGGTCACCAGATGAAGCGCAAACGTGTCGGCGTCCTGGCACTCGCCGGACTGGCGTTGCTGAGCGTCACCGGATTCGCGATCGGCTCGGCCAACGCGGCCGAGACCGGGTCCGCCGATGCGGCCGCGCACGGGCGGGGTCACGATGACCCCGTGATCATCGGACACCGCGGCGCGCCCGGGTACCGGCCGGAGCACACGCTCGCCTCGTACGAGCTCGCCTACCGCCTGGGCGTCGACTGGGTCGACGTCGACCTCGTGCCCACGAAGGACGGCCGGCTGGTCGCCCGGCACGAACCGGAGATCGGCGGCACCACCGACGTCGCGCAGCACCCGGAGTTCGCGTCCCGCAAGAAGACCCTGGTGATCGACGGCGTCTCGACGACCGGCTGGTTCACCCAGGACTTCACGCTGGCCGAGCTGAAGACGCTGCGCGCGGTCGAGCGGATCCCGGTCAACCGGCCGCACAACACGCTGTACAACGGGCGCTACCAGATCGCCTCCTTCCAGGAGGTGCTCGACCTGACCAAGCGCCTCGGCAAGGAACTGCACCGGACGCTGGGCACCTACCCCGAGGTCAAGCACTCGACGTTCTTCCAGACGATCGGCAACCCGATCGAGCCGAAGCTGGTGACGGCGCTCAAGCGCAACGGCCTCGACCGGCCGGACGCGCCGGCGATCATCCAGTCGTTCGAGGTGTCGAACCTGATCGCGCTGCACAAGCAGGTCCGGACGCCGCTGCTGCAGCTGACGTCGGCGACCGGCGCCCCGGCCGACTTCGTCGCGAAGGGCGACGAGCGGACGTACGCGGACCTCGTGACGGCGTCCGGGCTGAAGGACGTCGCGAAGTACGCGAAGTACCTCGGGCCGGACAAGAGCCAGATCATCCCGCTGGACGCCGCCGGGAACCTGACGAAGCCGACCGCGATCGTCGCGGACGCGCACAAGGCGGGCCTGAAGGTGCAGCCGTACACGTTCCGGAACGAGAACCCGTTCCTGCCGGCCAACCTGCGCTCCTCGGCCGAGCCGGACGCCTACGGTGACGTGTTCACCGAGGAGGCGGCCTTCCTCAAGGCAGGCGTCGACGGCTTCTTCGCCGACCAGGGCGACACCGCGCTCGAATCGCTGCACGCGTTCCTGGGTCGCTAAACGCTTTGCCGTGAGGGACACCTTCAGGGACGCTTCGTCCATGAAGGTGTCCCTCACGGCGTTCTCCGGCGTGGTGCTGGTCAGCCGCGGTGACGAGACGCTGCTCGCCGAGGCGGCCGGGTACGCGCACCGCGGCTACGGCGTCGAGAACACCGTCGACACCCGGTTCGCGATCGCCAGCGGCACCAAGGGGTTCACCGCGCTGGTCGTCGTCGGGCTGATCGCCGAAGGCCGGCTGACCCTGGACGCCCGCGCCCGCGACTTGCTGGGCGGCGACCTCCCGCTGATCGACGACGCCGTCACCGTCGAGCACCTGCTGACGCACACGTCCGGCATCGGCGACTACTGCGACGAAGAGGCGGACCCGCCGCCGACGCCGTCCCTCGCCACGTCCGCCGACTACCTCGCCGCGCTCGACGGCTATCCGCAGAGGTCCGCGCCCGGCACGGAGTTCCGCTACAACAACGGCGCGTTCGCCGTCCTCGGCCTGCTCGCCGAACGGGTCGCGGGCCGGCCGTTCCACGACCTCGTGCACGAGCGCGTCTGCGAGCCCGCCGGAATGGCGGACACGGCGTTCCTCCGGTCGGACGCGCTGCCCGGCCGGACCGCCACCGGCTACCTGGAAGACGGCCGCACCAACGTGTTCAGCCTGCCGGTGCGCGGGCACGGGGACGGCGGGAGCTACAGCACCGCGCCGGACTTCCGGCGGTTCTGGCCCGCGTTCCTCGACGGCCGGATCGTGCCCCGCGAGTGGGTGGCCCGGATGCTGCGCCCGCACGCCCCGGGTTACGGCCTCGGCTTCTGGCTGCCGTGGCCCGGCGCCGTGCGGCTCGAAGGCGGCGACCACGGCGTGTCGTTCCGGAGCACGCACTCCGGCGGCGTCACCGCGACGCTCCTCTCGAACGACCACCGCGGCGGCGGACCGCTGCTCCAGCGGCTGGACGAGTTCTTGACGAAGCCTTGACACCCCTCGGCCGCCGGGGCTAACTTCGGCGAATTCAATGGTCTGGCCGCATACCTTTCAAGAGGTGCCCGATGGATGTCTCCGACCAGCAGACCACTCCCGACCACGACCCCGCCCAGGACGACGACTCCGCACGCCTGCACCAGCTCGGCTACGCGCAGGAGCTCAAGCGGACGATGTCGGGGTTCTCGAACTTCGCCGTCTCGTTCACCATCATCTCCATCCTGTCCGGCTGCCTGACGCTCTACGGGTTCGGCATGAAGACCGGCGGGCCGGCCGCGATGATCTGGGGCTGGCCGCTCGTCGGGATCTTCGTCATCCTGGTCGGCCTGGGCATGGCCGAGGTCTGCTCCAGCTACCCGACCGCGGGCGGGCTGTACTACTGGGCGGCGCGGCTGGCGCGGAAGAACGGCCCCGCGTGGTCGTGGTTCACCGGCTGGTTCAACCTCGTCGGGCAGATCGCCGTCACCGCGGGCATCGACTTCGGCGCGGCCCTGTTCCTCAACGCGTTCCTCGACCTGCAGTGGGGCTTCTCGGCGACGCCGGGGCACACGATCCTGCTGCTCGCGATCATCCTCGTGGTGCACGGCCTGCTGAACACCTTCGGGGTCCGGATCGTGGCGATCCTCAACAACGTCAGCGTGTGGTGGCACCTCATCGGCGTGCTGGTGATCGTCGGCGTGCTGATCTTCGTGCCCGCCAAGCACCAGGACGCGTCGTTCGTCTTCGGCAGTTTCGTGAACCAGACGGGCTGGGGCTCGGCGTTCTACGTCTTCGCGCTGGGTCTCCTGGTGGCGCAGTACACGCTGACCGGTTACGACGCGTCGGCGCACATGACCGAGGAGACGAAGAGCGCGGCGACGGCCGGGCCGCGCGGCATCGTGATGTCGATCGTCGTCTCGCTCGTCGCGGGCTGGATCCTGCTGATCGGCCTGACGTTCGCGATCCAGGACTACGCGGGCGAAGTCGGCTCGGCCACCGGCGTCCCGCCCGCGCAGATCTTCATCGACGCGACCGGCGCGGTCACCGGCAAGTTCCTGCTGCTGATCTGCATCGGCGCGCAGCTGTTCTGCGGCATGGCGTCGGTGACGGCCAACTCGCGGATGATCTACGCGTTCGCCCGCGACGGCGCGATCCCCGGGTCGAAGTTCTGGCACAAGATCAACAAGCGCACGCAGACGCCGACCAACGCCGTCTGGCTGGGTGCGGGCGGCGCGCTGATACTCGCGCTGCCGTACCTGTGGAGCGCGACGGCCTACGCGGCGGTGACCTCGATCGCCGTGGTGGGGCTGTACGTGGCGTACGTGATCCCGGTGTTCCTGCGCGTCCGCCAGGGTGACGACTTCGAGCGCGGGCCGTGGCACCTCGGCCGCTGGGGCAAGCCGGTCGGCATCGTCGCGACCACGTGGGTCGTCCTGATCTTCATCCTGTTCATGCTGCCGCAGGTTTCCCCGGTGACGGTGGACTCGTTCAACTACACACCGGTCGCGTTCCTCGTGGTGCTCGGCGGCGCGGGACTGTGGTGGGTGCTCTCGGCGCGGAAGTGGTTCAAGGGCCCCAAGGTCCAGGGCTCGGAGGCCGAACTCGCGGCCGTGGAACAGGAACTCAAGGAACTCGGCTGACGCTCGGTGCAAGTTGTCGTGAGTGTTTAGGGCGGTTCTAACCGCCCTAAACACTCACGACGAGCCGCGGCAGACTCAGGAAGTCCGGGCTTCCCGTGCCGGGACGGAGTCCTCGACCCGGACGTCGTGGCCCGGGCGGACGACCGTGACCGCCACCGCGCCCAGGGCGCCGACCGCCGCGAAGGCGTAGAAGCCCCACGGGTAGGCGATTCCGGCCGTCAGCAGCGCGCCGCCGAGCAGCGGGCCGGAGATCGCGCCGATCCGGCCGATGCCGGCGGACCAGCCGAGGCCGGTCGCGCGGATCGCGTCCGGGTAGATCCGGCCGATGTAGGCGTACACCAGCACCTGGGCGCTGAAGACGAAGCAGCCGGTCAGGAACACCGCCGCGTACAGCCCGACGGCCGGCAGCCGCACGCTCAGCAGCGCCAGGAACACCGCACCCGCGATGAACCAGACGCGCGCGGACGGCCGGATGCCGACGCGGTCGGCGACCCGGCCCGCGACGAGCAGGCCCACGATGCCACCGACGTTCAGCGTCAGCAGCAGGCTGAGCGCGGCGCCGAGCGGGTAGCCGGCCTGGCGCATGATCTCCGGCAGCCAGGTGTTCAAGCCGTAGACCAGCAGCAGGCCCATGAACGACGTGATCCAGAACGCGATGGTGGCGCGCAGCAGCCCGCCGCGGAACAGGCCGGCGACGGCGTGCCCGGCCGAGCGCTCGGTCTCGCGGACCCGCTGGAACGACTCGGACTCCGGCAGGAACTTCAGCATCAGCGGGATCAGCACCACCGCGGGCAGCGCCCCGGCGACGAACATCGCGCGCCAGCCCAGCGGCGAGATCAGCACGATCGCCAGCAACGCCGTCAGCACCGCGCCGACGTGGTAGCCGGTCATCACCGTGGTCGTCGCGCTGCCGGCCTTGCCGCGGCGCGCGTACTCCGTGACCAGCGTGATGGCCGTCGGCAGGCAGCCGCCGAGACCGAGCCCGGCGACGAAGCGCAGCAGGCCGAAGACGAACGTCGACGGCGCGAAGGCGCACAACAGCGTGCACAGCGAGAACAACGCGACCGAGATGATCAGGGACTTCCGGCGGCCGATGACGTCGGTGATCGTGCCGATCGCCAGGCCGCCCAGCATCATCCCGGCCAGGCCGACCGTCGAGACGACCGACGCCGTGGCGGGCGTCAGGCCCCAGACGTGGTCACGCAGGAGCACGGGCAGCACTGAGCCGAGCACGACGAGGTCGAACCCGTCGAGCAGAACGGCGGTCCAGGCCAGGGGCACGACCCAGGAGCGAGTGCCAGGGGACATGGGGAACCTCCGGATGTGCGTCGGTGCACGTCATCCGCACAGGTGTGCGTAGTGCGCACAAGTATGCACAGGGGGTACGACGTAATCCAGGTCACTTCCATTCACCGGAAGGCAAGCGCAGGCTCTCTACCTGCGGGAAGATCACGCGCGTGGAGATCCTGGTCCTGATGGGCGTGCTCACCGGCTCGCTCGCGCTGACGGCGTTCGCGCGGCGCTACAACCTGTCCGCGCCACTGCTGGTGGTCGTGGTCGCGCTCGGGGTCGCGCTGATTCCAGGCGTGCCGCGGCTCGAGCTGGAGCCGGAGCTGGTCCTCACCGTCGTGCTGCCGCCGCTGCTCTACTCGACGTCGCTCGAAAGCTCGGTGACGCACTTCAAGCGCAACCTGCGCCCGATCGTCGCGCTGGGCGTGGTGCTCGTGGCCGTCACCGCGGTGGTCGTCGCGCTGGTCGTGCACCTGCTGCTGCCGGACGTGCCGTTCGCCTCCGCGCTCGTCCTCGGCGCGGTCGTGGCGCCGCCGGACGCCGTGACGGCGGTGGCGATCGGCCGCAAGCTCGGCCTGCCGCGGCGCGTGATGAGCGTGCTGACCGGCGAAAGCCTGGTCAACGACGCCGCCGCGCTGACGCTCTACAAGGTCGCGCTCGCCGCCGTCGCCGGCACCGCGGGCTCGGCCGGGCACGGCTTCGCGGTGTTCGGCGTCGCGACCGTGCTGGGCATCGCCGTCGGCCTGGCGATCGGCGCGCTCGTGGTGGGGATCCGGCGGCTGCTCGACGACCCGCTGCTGGAGTCGGCGTTCGGGATCATCGTGCCGTTCGGCGCGTACGTCACCGCCGAGCACCTGCACCCGTTCGGCGAGGAGTTCAGCGGCTCCGGCGTGCTCGCCGTCGTCGCCGCGGGCCTCTACCTCGGGCACCGTTCGCTCTACGCGTCACCCGCGACGCGGATGCAGGACAGATCCGTCTGGGCGTCGATCGACGTCCTGCTGGAGGCGCTGGTGTTCGCGCTGATGGGCCTGCAGCTGCCGTTCGTGCTCGACGGCGCCGCGCACGCGGCCCGCGACAACGGCACCCTCGCGCTGGTGGCGCTGGCCGTGCTCGCGGTGACGATGCTGGTGCGGATCCCGGCGGTGGCGCTGTTCGCGTACCTGCCGAAGACGTTGCGGCTGTTCGGCCAGGTCCGCCGGGCGCCCGACTGGCAGACGATCGCGGTGATCTCGTGGACCGGCATGCGTGGCGTCGTCACGCTCGCCGCCGCGGCCGGCGTCCCGGCCGACACCCCCGGCCGCGAGGAGATCCAGCTGTTCGCGTTCGCGGTGGCGATCGGCACGGTGCTCATCCAGGGCCTCACGCTGCCGCCGTTGATCCGGGTGCTGAAGGTGCAGGACCCGTCGGAGACCTCGCGGGACGAAGCCGAGGAGCTCGCGGCCCGCGAGGTCGCGCAGAAGGCGGCGCACGCGCGGTTGCGCGAGATCAGCCGCGACCGGCTCGCCGAGCTGGACCTGCCGCCGGAGAAGGTCGAGCGCCTGAAGGAGCGGCTCGAACGGCTCGTTGACACCCGCTACCGGTTCGCCAAAGCGGCGATCACGCTGTCCGGCGAGGACCGCTCCGGCAGCCCGCAGGCGCAGTTCGCGAAGGCCCGGCGCGAGCTGCTGATCACCCAGCGCAAGGCGATGATCGAGGAGAACCGCGCGGGCCGGCTCGACGACGAGATCCTCGGGAAGATGCTGCGCGAGCTGGACCTGGAGGAGCTGTCGGTGTCGACGACGCTCACGAACCGATTGAGCTGATCACCTCCCAGGTCCGTCGCCGCTCCTCGGACGAGCGGATGCCGGTCTGCGACACGAGGACGTCGGTCGCACCGGCGTCGTAGTACCGCCGGAGCCCGGCGAGGACCGTCTTCTCGTCACCGATGATCGCCAGGTCCGCCGGATGATCGACACCTTCCGCAGCCAGGATCCTTTGATACGACGGGATCTGCGCGTAGAAGGCCATCTGTTCGACGGCGAGGGCGCGCACGGCGTCCGGCTCGTTCGTGACGATCGCGGGCACGGCGGCGAGGATCCGCTTGCCCGCGGGCAGGTGCGGCACGATCTGTTCGGCCAGCGCCCGCGGCCCGGCGAGGAACGGCAGGGTCCCGTCGGCCAGCTCACCGGTGACGCGCAGCGCCTGCGGCCCCATCGCGGCGACGATGATCGGCACCTCACCGCCCACAGTGGACAGTCCGGGCGCGTGGGCCTGGACGGTCTCGCCGTCGAAGTCGACGGCCTCGCCGGTGAAGACCTGCTTGAGCACGGTCAGGTACTCGCGCAGGTGCTTGATGGGCGGCGGGTACTCGACGCCGTAGACGGGCCCGAGGAACCCCTTCGAGCCGAGCCCGACGCCGAGGGTGAACCGCCCACCGGTGGCGGCGTGGGCGGTCTGCGCCGCGTTCGCGACCACCAGCGGGTGCCGCGGGTAGATGGGCACCACGGACGTGCCGACCTCGAGCCCGGGGTTCTCCCGCCCCGCGAGTGCGGCGACGGTGATGGCGTCCTGGCTGAGCGGAAGCTGCGAGAACCACACGGACTTGAGCCCGGCACCAGCGGCTTGCCTGGCCTGCGCCAGGAGCTCGTCGACGAGGTTGGGCGCGGCGGCGGTGTCGCCCGAGGGAAGCGTGACTCCGATGGTCATGATCCTCACGCTAACCCTCGGTGCCACCGGTTTCCGGCTTCCCAGCGCTTGAGAAGCGGAGTTATCCACAATGGGGTCGGTTGTCCACAGATTTCGTCCGGACCCGTTTTCGCGCCGGGGGTGCCGATACGCTGGAGACGGGACCGGCCCCCCAAGGGAAGGGCGGGGTGGGCCTCGGCGGCGGGATGGCCGGGCAAGCCCGGCGAACCCCGGCCCACGCCAGAAGGCGGACCACCGCGCCATGATCCCCGCCTCGGCCGGTCAGGCAAGCGCTTCCGCATCCCGGGAACCGGCGCTCCCAGCGCGTGGGAAGTCGCGCGAACCGTGAGGGAATCACCCACTCTGGGGCGAGATCCCGATCACCATCCTCAGGAGATCCCATGTCGCTGACCGACGTCATCGACGGCACTCGCAAGGCCGTCGACGCCGACCCGCACAACGCCGCCGTGTCCTTCAGCGTGGAGCACACCCTGAAGCCCGGCACCAGGACCGAAGTCGCCGTCAAGGTGCGGGGGCACGAGTTCACCGTCGACGAGCCGCCGGCGCTCGGCGGTGCCGACCAGGCCGCGAACCCCGTCGAGTTCGCGCTCGCCGCGCTCGGGTCGTGCCAGGTGATCACGTACCAGTTCTGGGCGGCCAAGCGCGGGATCCCGCTCGACTCGGTCAAGGTCACCGTCGACGGCGACCTCGACCTGCACGGCTTCTTCGGCTTCTCGCTCAACACCCGCCCCGGTTTCGGGGACGTCCGGGTGTCCGTCGAGCTCGAAGGATCGGCGAGCCGGGAGCGCTACGAAGACCTCAAGCGCGAGGTCGACGAGCACTGCCCGGTGCTCGACCTGTTCCGCAACGAGACGCCGGTCAGCACGAAGCTGACTTAAACGAACTGGTGCCGCACGATCGTCTGCTCGCGGCCCGGGCCGACGCCGATCGCCGAGATCCGGGCGCCCGACAGCTCTTCGAGGCGCTCGACGTACGCGCGGGCGTTCGCCGGGAGCTCCTCGAACGTGCGGCACGCCGAGATGTCCTCGAACCAGCCCGGGTGCTCTTCGTAGATGGGGATCGCGTGGTGCACGTCGGTCTGCGTCATCGGCATGTCCTGCGTGCGGAAGCCGTCGACCTCGTAACCCACGCACACCGGCACCTTCTCCAGGCCGGACAGCACGTCCAGCTTGGTGAGGAAGTAGTCGGTGATGCCGTTGACGCGGACCGCGTAGCGCGCGATCACCGCGTCGAACCAGCCGGTGCGCCGCGAGCGGCCCGTGGTGACGCCGAACTCGCCGCCCTGCTTGCGCAGGTACTCGCCGGACTCGTCGTTCAGCTCGGTAGGGAACGGGCCGGAGCCGACGCGCGTGGTGTAGGCCTTGAGGATGCCGAGCACCGTGCCGATCCGGCCCGGGCCGATGCCCGAACCGGCGCTCGCGCCACCGGACGTCGGGTTCGACGACGTCACGAACGGGTAAGTGCCGTGGTCGACGTCGAGCAGCGTGCCCTGTGAGCCTTCGAGCAGCACGGTCTCACCGCGCTCGAGGGCCTGGTTGAGCTGCAGCCGGGTGTCGGCGATGCGGTGCGCGAACTTCTCGCCCGCGGCGAGCACCTCGTCGGCGACCTGGTTCGCCTCCAGCGCCTTGCGGTTGTAGACCTTCACCAGCACCTGGTTCTTGAACTCCAGCGCGGCTTCGACCTTCTGCCGGAAGATCTTCTCGTCGAGCAGGTCCTGCACGCGGACGCCGACGCGGGCGATCTTGTCCTGGTAGCACGGCCCGATGCCGCGGCCGGTGGTGCCGATCTTGCGGCTGCCCAGGTAGCGCTCGGTGACTTTGTCGATGGCCACGTGGTACGGCATGATCAAGTGCGCGTCGGCGGAGATCAGCAGCTTGGACGTGTCGACGTCCCGCGCTTCGAGTCCGGACAGCTCGTCCAGCAGCACACCCGGATCGACGACCACGCCGTTGCCGATGACGTTGGTCACGCCGGGGGTGAGGATGCCGGACGGGATGAGGTGCAGGGCGAAGTTCTCGCCGTTCGGCAGGACGACCGTGTGACCGGCGTTGTTGCCACCCTGGTAGCGGACGACCCACTGGACGCGGTCACCCATCAGGTCGGTGGCCTTGCCCTTGCCTTCGTCTCCCCATTGGGCACCGATGAGCACGATGGCCGGCATGTGACACTCCAAGGTGTTCGACGACGTGAGGTTTGGTGTCCGGGGCGGACACCGGTGGCGCTGGTAAATGCCGGTGCATGACTGTAACGGAGGACCCGCGGGTGCGCGGAATAGTGGTGGCCTGTGGCGACGACGCGGCCGGCTTCGAAGAAGTCGATGACGTCGAATCGGTCCGCGTGCCGAGCCGTCCCGGCAAAGCGGAAATCGACCCCTTGCTGGGCGAACACGATCACCTGGTGGTGTCGGGCACGGACGCCGATCTCGCCGCGGTCGTGTTGCGACTGTTGCGGAAGGACGCGATCTCCGGCGTGTCGGTCGGGTTCGTGCCGTCCTCGCCGGACTCGTCGGTCGCCGCGCTGTGGGGGTTGCCGAAGACGCCGCTGCAGGCGCTCGCGCTCGCGTTGCGCGGCGAGGTCGACCCGGTGCCGCTGATCCGCGACGACGTCGGCGGTGTGCTCGTCGGGCGCGGGCTGCTGCGGCTCGTCCGCGGCGTGGCTTACTGCGACGAGCAGGTCGCGCTGCGCGGGCCGGCCGCGTCGATCGAGGTGACGCCGGATCCGGGCGGGCCGGGCCTGGCCGTGCGCGTGGTGAAGGGGACCGTCTTCAAGCGACCGACGACGCTGTACTCGCGCGCTTTCCAGATCGGCTGCATCCCCACGCGGCCGGTGCGCGACGACGTGGTCTTCGACCGCGCGGTGAACAAGTGGACCTGGTACCGGCACACGGAGGATCTGCGACTCGTTCGTGGAGCGGCCTGACCTGCGTTTTTCACTCTCACGTGAGCCAGCAGACACTCAGCGTTGGCGAACGGGCAGCAACATGTCACCTATACGTGTTGCACACGCCACTCAGGTGTATCAGGGTTAGCTGTCCCCACACCTGACATGGAGGCAGCAATATGCCAACCAGGCGTGCTGTTCGTCATTCCTTGGCTGTCCTCGCCGCCACCGCGGTGCTCTCCGGAACATTGGCCGGCGTCGCCGACGCCACCCCGCCGGGCGTCCCGTCCGCCGCGACGGCGAAGTCGGAGCTGGCTTCGCTGACCGTGAAGGCCGACGGGTCCCAGACCGGCTACAGCCGCGACAAGTTCCCGCACTGGATCGACCAGGGCAACAGCTGCGACACGCGCGAAGTCGTGTTGAAGCGCGACGGCACGAACGTCGTCACCGGGTCGAACTGCGCCGCCACCTCCGGCAGCTGGTTCAGCCCGTACGACGGCGAGACCTGGACGGCGGCGTCCGATGTGGACATCGACCACGTGGTGCCGCTGGCCGCCGCGTGGCGCACCGGCGCGTCGTCGTGGACGACGGCCCAGCGCCAGGCGTACGCGAACGACCTGACCGACCCGCAGCTCATCGCCGTGACGGACAACGTCAACCAGTCGAAGGGCGACAAGTCGCCCGACCAGTGGAAGCCGCCGCTCACCGGTTACTGGTGCACCTACGCGAAGATGTGGGTCGCGGTGAAGACGAAGTTCAAACTCACCGTCAACACCGCGGAGAAGACGGCCCTGACGGACATGCTCGGCCGCTGCTGACCCGGGTCTGCCGCAGCTCGTCGTGAGTGTTTAGGGCGGTTCTAACCGCCCTAAACACTCACGACAACTCGAGCCGAGCGGAAGTCAAGGGCGAATCGTTGCGGTGCCAGGGGTTGGGACCCGGGTTCGCACTGTGGGACGGCCTCAAGTGCGGAACTAGCGTCGCGCTTGAAGTCGCAACCGCTCCCCTGGAGGCCGTCGGTGTCCCAGCTTTCCCGTGCCCGCAACGCCGCGGCCCTGCTCGCCCTGCCCGTGCTGCTGACCGCCTGCTCCGCTGCGGGCGGCGAGCAGAGCGCCGCCGACGCCGGTCCGCCCAAGGCCGGCGGCACGCTCCGGCTCGGCATCTCGTCCGCGCCCGACTGCGTCGACCCGCAGCAGACCGCCACGAACGCGTCGATCAACGTCGCGCGCCAGCTGGTCGACTCGCTGACCGACCAGGACCCGAAGAGCGGCGAGATCAAGCCGTGGCTGGCCGAGAAGTGGGAGAGCAACGCCGATTCGACGGCGTTCACCTTCCACCTGCGCGCCGGCGCGACGTTCTCCGACGGCACGCCGGTCGACGCCGCGGCGATCAAGACCAGCTTCGACGGCATCAAGGCCCTCGGCACGAAGGCCCAGCTCGGCTACGGCTACCTCGCGGCCTACAAGAGCACGACCGTCGTCGACCCGCGGACCGCGCGCCTCGAGTTCTCCGCGCCCAGCGCCCAGTTCCTGCAGGCCAGCTCGACGGTGTCGCTCGGCGTCCTGGCCCCCGCGGCGTTCCAGAAGACGCCGGAGCAGCGCTGCCAGGGCAACGGCCTGGTCGGCTCCGGGCCGTTCGTCTTCGAGAGCCTGAAGCAGAACCAGGAGATCGTGCTGGCCAAGCGCAAGGGCTACACCTGGGGCTCGTCGCTGTTCAAGCACCAGGGTGAGGCGTACCTCGACAAGATCGACTACAAGATCGTGCCGGAGCCCGGCGTCCGCACCGGCAGCCTCGCCTCCGGGCAACTCGACGCGATCACCGACGTCCAGCCGGTCGACGAGCCGCAGTTCACGAGCAACGGCTTCACCGAGAACATCCGGCCGAACCCGGGGGTCGTGTTCAACCTGCACGCGAACACCACCCGCGGTGTGCTCACCGACGAAAAG
Organism: Amycolatopsis sp. NBC_01286; assembly: GCF_035982555.1. NCBI lineage: Bacteria > Bacillati > Actinomycetota > Actinomycetes > Pseudonocardiales > Pseudonocardiaceae > Amycolatopsis > Amycolatopsis sp. NBC_01286. Next base: position 2,596,855 of record NZ_CP108428.1, on the reverse strand, counting down.
GTGCGCCAGGCCGTGCTCAAGGGCGTCGACCGCACCGAGGTCGTGAACACCGTGCTGACGCCGAGCTACAAGCCGGCCACCAGCATCCTGGGCTCGGCGACGCCGTTGCACAGCGACCTGTCCGCGCAGCTGGCCTACGACCAGAAGGGCGCCACGGCGCTGCTGGACGGCGACGGCTGGGTGCCCGGCGCCGACGGCATCCGGGTGAAGAACGGGCAACGGCTGAGCGCGGCCGTCGTGTTCTCGCCGGTGTTCAACCAGAACCGCAGCGTGCTGGAGCTGATCCAGCAGCAGCTGCGCAAGATCGGTTTCGACCTCAAGATCGAGCAGCACACCAACGCCGAGACCACGCAGATCCAGCTGAGCGGCAACTACGACTTCCTCTGGTACAACGTCACCCGCGCCGACCCGGACATCCTGCGCGGCCAGTTCTCCACGAAGGCCGGCAACCGCAGCCGGCTCACGCCGGGCAACCCGCTCGACGTCGCCCTCGACGCTCAGTCGTCCACTGTGGACAACGCCAAGCGGAAGCCGTCGGCCGACGAGGCGCAGAAGCTGATCGTCGACCACGCCTACGCGGTGCCGGTGTTCGAGCTGACCCAGGTCGTCGCGGAGAGCGCCAAGGCGCACGCCGTCGACTTCGAAGCGTCGTCACGGCTGCAGCTGTTCGACGCGTGGCTGTCGTGAGGAACTACCTGCTCCGCCGGGTCGCGCAAGCGGTCTTCGTGCTGTGGGCGGCGTTCACGCTGTCGTTCCTGATCCTCTACCTGCTGCCGGGTGACGCTGTTTCGGCGAAGCTCGCCGGCGGGGAGGCCGGGTCGTCGACGACGCCGGAGCAGCTCGCCGCGGCCCGCGCGGAGTACGGCCTCGACTCGCCGCTGCCGGTCCAGTACCTGAAACGGCTGGTCTCGGCGTTGCACGGCGACTTCGGCCGCAGCGTCGCGACCGGCGACGACGCGACGCACATGGTCGTCACGGCGTTGCCGCCGACGCTCGCCGTGACGAGCCTGGCCCTGGTGCTCGCCGTGCTGTTCGGTGGTGGCTCGGCGTTCCTGGGCACGTTCACGCAGTTCCGCTGGCTGCGGCAGGCGCTGCTGTCCCTGCCGTCGCTGGCGATCTCGCTGCCGCCGTTCTGGGTGGGCCTGGTGCTGATCCAGTTCTTCTCGTTCCGGTTGCGGCTGCTGCCCGCGCTCGGCACGCAGGGCTTCGAGACGATCATCCTGCCCGCGATCACGCTCGCCCTGCCGACCGGCGCGATCATCGGCCAGGTGCTGGCGAAGAGCCTGGCCACGCAGCAGGAGCAGCCGTACGCGGAGATCGCCGCGGCCAAGGGCGCGAGCCGCTGGCGCGTCCACTTCGGACACCTCTTGCGCAACGCCGCGGTGCCGACACTGACCGTCGCCGGGGTGGTGGCGGGCAACCTGGTCGCCGGTTCGGTGATCACCGAGACGGCGTTCTCGCGCGACGGCGTCGGCCGGGTGACCGCGGCCGCCGTCACCGCGCAGGACGTCCCGGTGGTGCAGGCGGTGATCGTGCTGGCCGCGCTGGTGTTCGTGGTGCTCAACCTGAGCGTCGACCTGCTCTACCCGCTGCTCGATCCGCGGATCGCGCGTACCCCCGAGGCGGTGGCCCGTGGTTGACCTCGCCACCAAGCGGCACTTTCACGTGAAAGTGCCGTTCCCGCCGGGGCTCGTGATCGCCGTTGTGGTGCTGGCGTTCGTGCTGCTCGCCGCGTTCGTGCCCGGCCTGTTGACCAGCTACGACCCGATCACCGGCGTCCCGGCCGAACGGCTGCAGGGGCCGTCGCTGCACCACTTCTTCGGCACCGACGAGACCGGCCGCGACGTCTACGCGCGGGTGATCCACGGCGCGTCGCTCTCGCTGCGCGCGACCGCGATCGCCGTGCTGACGGCGTTGATCGCGGGCTCGGCGCTGGGCCTGCTCGCCGGGTTCCGCGGCGGCTGGGCCGACACCGTGATCATGCGGATCGTCGACGTCTTCCTGGCCATCCCGCCGATCCTGCTGTCGCTGGCCCTGGTCACGGCGCTGGGTTTCGGCACGACGAACGTCGCGATCGCCGTCGGCATCGCGAACCTCGCGTCCTTCGCGCGAGTCATGCGCGCGGAGGTGCTTCGCGTGCGAAGCGGCGTATTCGTCGAAGCCGCGCGAGCCAGCGGAGTGCGCTGGTCCGGTGTGCTGCTGCGGCACGTCCTGCCGAACGCGGCGGGCCCGGTGCTCGCGCTCGCGACGCTCACCCTCGGCACGGCCGTGCTCGAGGTGTCGGCGCTGAGCTTCCTCGGTTTCGGCGCGACCCCACCGACGCCGGAGTGGGGCTCGCTCGTCGCCGGCGGCCGCAGTTTCCTGGCCACGGCCTGGTGGATGACGACGTTCCCGGGATTGACGGTCGCGGCGGTGGTCCTGTCCGCGAACCGGCTGTCCCGCGCACTGGACGGAGGCGAGCGATGACCCTGCTGCGCATCGAAAACCTGGCCGTGTCGTACCGGACGCGGGCCGGGCTGGTCCCGGCCGTCCAGGACGTCAGCCTCGACGTCGGCGAAGGCGAGGTCGTCGCGGTCGTCGGCGAGTCCGGCTCGGGCAAGTCGACCACCGCACACGCGGCGATCGGCCTGCTCCCCCGCGGCGGCCGGATCGACGGCGGCGCGATCAGCTTCGGCAACCGCGACCTGACGTCGTTGTCCCTCAAGCAATGGCGGAGTGTGCGAGGCCGGGAGATCGCGCTGGTGCCGCAGGACCCGGCCGTCTCGCTCAACCCGGTGCACCGGATCGGCGAGCAGGTCGCGGAGGTGCTGCGGATCCACGGCCTCGCCGACCGCCGCGCCGCTTCGCTGCAGGCCGTCGAACTGCTCGAACGCGCGGGAGTACCTTCGCCGGAGCTGCGGGCAAAGCAGTACCCGCACCAGTTGTCGGGCGGGCTGCGGCAGCGCGTGCTGATCGCGGCCGCGCTGGCCGGGCGGCCGAAGCTGATCATCGCGGACGAGCCGACCAGCGCGCTCGACGTCACCGTGCAGCGACGGATTCTCGACCACCTGACGTCGCTGGCCGCGGAGTCGGGGACGGCGATCCTGCTGATCACGCACGACCTGGGCGTCGCGGCCGATCGCGCGTCACGGATTGTCGTGCTCTCCCGCGGCGAAGTCGCCGAAGAAGGCAAGACCGCCGAAATCGTCAGCGCGCCTTCGCAGCCGTACACGCAGCAACTGCTCGCGGCGGCACCAAGCATGACGAGCACACTGCGTCCGGCGGCTCCGGCCGCCGAGCCGCTGGTGACGGTGCGCGACCTGGCGAAGACGTTCGACGGCGGCATCCGCGCGGTCGACGGCATCTCGTTCGACATCCCCCGCGGCCAGACCCTGGCGCTGGTCGGCGAGTCCGGCTCGGGCAAGTCGACGACGGCGCGCATGCTGCTGCGCCTCGAAACGCCGTCCGCCGGTGCGATCGAGTTCGACGGCCAGGACATCACGTCACTCGGCGGCAACGAGCTGCGCCGGCTGCGGCGCCGGATGCAGATCGTCTACCAGAACCCGTACGCGTCACTGAACCCGAAGTTCTCGATCGAGGACGTCATCGCCGAGCCGCTGCGGGCGTTCGGTCTGCCGCGCACGCGGGTTCCGGAGCTGCTGGAGCAGGTCGCGCTGCCGGCGTCGGTGGCCCGCCGAAAGCCGGCTGAGCTCTCAGGCGGCCAGCGACAGCGGGTCGCGATCGCCCGGGCGTTGGCATTGCGGCCGGACCTGGTGGTGTGCGACGAGCCGGTGTCGGCGCTGGACGTCTCGGTGCAGGCCCAGATCCTGCGGCTGCTGGCGGAACTGCAGTCGGAGCTGGGCCTGTCGTACCTGTTCATCTCGCACGACCTGGCGGTGGTCCGGCAGCTCGCGGACCAGGTGGGCGTGTTGCGGGCGGGAACGATGGTCGAACTGGGCCCGGCCGCGCAGGTGCTGCACGAGCCGAAGGCGGAGTACACGAAGGAACTGCTGGCGGCGATCCCGGGACGGTCGGTCCAGGAGGTCGGTTGAGACCGCGCTGTTCTCCCCTCTCGATCACCTAGAACGCGTCTTCCAACTCGGTCCACCAGCATCAATCCTGCTTGGCTCGGCCGCCGCGTCGAGGAGATCGGGCGGCCGGAGAGCTGGTCGACGGCTTCGGCGGGAGTTTTCCGTCGTCCTTGCGCTGCTCCGGGAGCTGCGCTTCCGGGGTTTGCGCGGGGCCGGCCTCGATCTCGAAGAAAGGCGCTTTGACGCGAACCCGGTCACCGGGCTGCCGGTTCTTCAAGAACTGGCGCATGAGCAGGGAAACTCCGCCAAAAACGACCGCGACGAGGGCGACAACGGCCCACAAGCCCCCGGTGGACATCTCCGCGATGCGGGTGATGACGGCCTCAGCAGACACGGGCGTCCCATACCGCCAGTGCGCCCCGAGGCGTACACACCGGCCGGCTAGGGGCTGGTGCCTGAATGAGCCACGATCGGAGATCGCGGCTGAGCCTTGCCAACCCTGTCCTCGGGTGCTCACTACCGCGAGCAGTTCAGGGTCAACGAGTCTCGCGTTGTAGCGAGCTTCGCGGAGTAGTGGAACTGCCGTCAAAAACCGCAGGTCCCTTTGGATCTCTGCAGCCCTCGACGAACTAGCAAGGAGTGTACCTCGCAGTCGACGCTTTGCACTGCGGGTAATCCGGTGATTTCGCCTCATGCGGTCTCGGTGAACGGCCTGACCGCAGGCAAGGCCCGCTCGGCGCTGGAGCTGTTCCGACGTCATGCCGGCGGTGGTGAAAGAGCTACTGCCTCGCGTCTGAAGTTGAGACAAAACCGGACAGGATCGACGGTGGGTTCTTTCCTCACCACCCTCCGCGACGTATGGTCTGGACCATGCGGAGGATCGGCGTGGCCTTCGTGGCCTTGGTGATGCTGCTTTCGGGTGCGGTGCCGGCTTCGGCCGCCGCCGGGCGCAGGGTGATCGTCTACTACCAGACCATCTACAACGGCTCCACCTACGTCTCACCGCTCACACTCACCCAGAACAACACCGGCGTCACCGACGTCGTCGTCGGGGCGATCCACCTCGACACGAACGGTGTCGTGCACCTCAACGACGATCCGCCGAACGCGTCGAAGTTCACGCGGATGTGGCAGGACCTCGCGACCCTGCGCAGCCAGGGGGTGCACGTGCTCGCCTTCGTCGGCGGGGCCGCGGCGGGCAGCTTCCAGCGGCTCGAAACGCAGTTCGACACCTACTACCCCTTGCTGCGCAACCTGATCCGGACGTACTCGCTCTCCGGCATCGACCTGGACGTCGAAGAGCACATGTCCAACGGCGCGCTCAACAAGCTGATCGACGCGCTGCGGGCGGACTTCGGCAGCTCGTTCCTCGTCACGCTCGCCCCGGTGGCGAGCGAGCTGACCGGCGGCGGCGGGCTGTCCGGGCTGAACTACGACACCCTCTACCGCGACCGCGGCGCGCAGATCTCCTGGTTCAACACGCAGTTCTACTGCGGCTGGGGCTCGCTGAGCAGCACGTCCGGCTACGACAACATCGTCAAGCGCGGCATCGTGCCCGCGAGCAAGGTCGTCGCCGGGACCGTGACGAACCCCGCGAACTGCAGTGGTTACGTCGCCATGTCGACCCTCCAGTCGACGGTGCGCGGTCTCGTCTCGAAGTACCCGGACTTCGGCGGGATCGACGGCTGGGAGTACTTCAACTCCCTGCCCGGCGGCACGTCCGCGCCGTGGCAGTGGGTGCAGCAGATCGCCCCGGTCGTCAAGGGCTGACCAGTACGCTCGGGTGGTGCGAATCCTCTTCTCGTGCCGCCCGGCGTACGGCCACCTCTTCCCCCTGCTGCCCTTGGCCGACGCGGCGAAAGCCGTCGGCCACGACGTCGTGTTCGGCACCGGTGAGGCGTTCCTCGCCACCGTGCGCGACCGCGGTTTCGAGGCCCACCGCGCCGGCATCGCCATCAGCGACGCGGAAACCGAGGCCAACCGGCGCCACGGCGAGGACGCCGGCTTCGCCGAGGTCGGCATCACGATGTTCGGCGAGCTGCTGCCGGTGGCGCTGCTCGAAGACCTGACTCCGCTGCTCCCACGGCTGCGCCCGGACCTCGTCGTCTACGAGCAGAGCGACGTCGGCGCCGGCGTGGCGGCCCGCCGCGCGGGGATCCCCGCCGTCTCCGTCGTGATCGGCCGGTCCATGCCGCCGGAGCTGCTGGCCCTCGCCACCGAACGGCTGGCCCCACTCTGGGGCACGCTCCCCGCGGACGCCATGTTCGGCGACGCCTGCGTCGACGTCTGGCCCGACAGCGTCCGCGACCCGGGCACCGCGGGCGTGCCGAAGGTGTTCCGGATGCGCCCGACGCCGGTCGACCCCGACGTCCCGCTGCCGCCGCTGCCGGCCGACGGGTTCGTCTACCTGACGCTGGGCACCGTGGTCTTCGGCGCGACGCAGGTGCTGCGCGGGGCGCTCCACGCGCTGGCCCGGCTGCCGGTCGACGTGCTGGTGGCGCTCGGCCCCGGTGATCCCGCGCTGCTGGGCGAGCTGCCGGACCGGGTGCGGGCCGCCGGGTTCGTGCCGCAGACCGAGGTGCTGAAGCACGCGGGCCTGGTCGTGCACCACGGCGGCACCGGCACGGTGCTCGCCGCGCTCGCCGCCGGCCTGCCCCAGCTGGTGCTGCCGCAGGGCGCCGACCAGTTCGTCAACGCCGAGACGCTCACCGCCCTGGGCGCGGCACAGTCTCTGGTCGGCGAGGCCGTGCGGATGGACGCGATCGAAGCCGCGGCCCGCGAGCTGCTGGCCGACCCGAAGCCGCGCGCCATCGCCGAAGGCGTCGCGCGGGAGATCGCGGCCATGCCCGCGCCGGAGCAGGTGCTCGACGAGCTCGTCAGCTGGGCGGGTTGACCAGCGCCAGGATCTCGCGCGCCACGGCGTCGTTCTGCCGGAACGACGACGCGTTCGTCCGCGGCCGGGTGAAGGCCGCCGCCGAGCGGGCGCTGGTGTGGGGGCCCACGGCGAAGCGGTGCGTGTGCGGGTGGCCCGCGCCGTCGAGGAGGCGGGAGTCCGAGACGCGCGTGTGGATCCGGCCCGACGGCAGGTGCACGCCGGTCTCGGGGTCCGCCACCGTCTCCTCCGCCAGCTGGCCCGTGTCACGCAGCTGCCGCAGCAGGACGTCCGCCGCGCGCGTCACGCTCGGGCCCGGCAGGCGCGCCTCGATCAGCGTGCGCGACACGACCTCGCCCGGGTAACTCGCGCCGGACGCCACGAAGACGCCACGCGCGGCGTCCGCCGTCACGCGCATTTCCGCGCCCGCGAACGAAACCACCCCGACTTCGTGCAGCGCGAGCAGCTCCTCCAGCCGGCGCGGCGGCGGCCCGCTGGCGTAGTACGAGAAGAACCCGTGGAACCAACCGTCCATATCGGACACTTGGGAGGCCGCGTTCAACCGTCGCTTTTGGACCAACGCCGGCATCTGGCCGTACACCGAGAGCAGCGCCATGAACGCACCGAGGTCGGCGCTGAACGCCTGGTCGGCGCGGCGCGAGAGGTCCGCCTCGAGGTATTCGCGCAGCTCCTTGCCGAACTCCTCCGCCGTCCCGAACGCGCGGCCCGCCATCGGCCGGTCCAGCCGGTCGAGGTCGAGGCGGTCCTCCTCGGCGGGCACGGCCCGCGCGACGAGGTCCCGCATCCCCGGCGAATCCCAAGCCAGGTCGGCGAAGGCGTCGGCGAACACGGCGAAGTCCAGCCGCACCCGGTCCGGGTGCCCGGTGAACAGCTCGCTGTAGTAGCCCCAGGCCAGCTCCTTCGCGATCCGCGGCCAGACGTCGGCGCGGAAGTCGAGCGCGCCCGGCGCCCCGGCCAGCTCGTCGATGGCGTAGGCGTCGAAGAACCTGGGCAGCCGCAACGGTTTCCCGCGCAGCCGGTAGCCGATCTTCGCGTGGTAGGGCACGCCGCGCCGCGAGCCGACGTGCAGCACCGGCTCGGTGCCGCTCGGGTGGTAGCGCAGGCCGCCGCCGTCGAGCTCCTCGAAGCGGCCGCCGCGGCCTTCGGTGAGCAGCAGCATCAGGTCGACGAACGCCAGGCCGAACCCGCGCACCAGCACGGTTTCCCCCGGTTCGACGGCGGAGTAGTCGACGTCGGCGGTGTAGCCGGCCGGGTAGTAGGCGAGCCCGTGGCGCCCGGCGAACGACGCCAGCTCGCGCTCCCGCTCGTCCGGTTCCGCGTCGAGGTGCCCGACCGTGAACACGACGGCGTCCGCGCGCAGTTCCGTTCCGTCGGAGAGCCGGACCAGCGAACCTTCGACGTCCACCGCGCGCGCCGCGTGCTCGACGACGTCGATGCCGCCGGGCAGGTCGCCGAGGATCTTCCGGTACACCCAGGTCAGGTACGCGCTCTGCAGCCGCCGCGTCGGGAAGTGGAAGGCGTCCAGCGCGGTCAGCTCGGCGACGACGTCCGCGGGCACCTCGGCCTCGAGCGAGCCGTCCCGCACCTGCCGCGCCCACTCCAGCAGCGCCGGCCCGGGCAGCACCGGGCCCGCCATCTTCACCGAGTCGTCGGTGAACATCGTGACGTCCTCGGGCATGGAGTTCATCCGCAGCAACGGCGACTGGTCGTAGCGCCACACGCGGCCCGGCCCCGGCGGGAAGGGATCGATCAGGTGGACTTCGAGGCGCCGGCCGCCGAGCAGCTCGGCGGCGTTCGCGCCGAGCCGTTCGAGGACGCCGACCCCGCGGGGTCCGGCGCCCACGACGGCGAGTGTGAACGGCGCGAGATCGGCCACGTGTTCGAAGCTACGCCGGGGTTCCCGCAGCAGCCTCGAACCGTTCCACCCTGCGGACGTCGTTGCCGCACCGGTGCGTCCAGGCGTAGCCGTTGAGGGAGCGACGCGAGAGAAGGTGGACGTCATGCCGGTGGAGTTCCTGGGCATCGGGGGCACGCACGACGGGTCGGAGACGCACGCCCGCTCGGGCGGGGTGTTCGACAAGGAGTACACGCTGCGCCTGGCCCGCGCGCACGAAGACTTCGGCTGGGACCGGGTGCTGTTCGCCTACGGCTCGGGTTCGCCGGATCCCGCGCAGGCGGCCGCGTACGTCGCCACGAAGCTGGACAAACTGCAGATCCTGCTCGCGCACCGGGCGAACGTCTCGTATCCGACGTTCGCCGCGAAGACGTTCGCGACGCTCGACCAGATCTCCGACGGCCGGCTGACGGTCCACTTCATCACCGGCGGCAACGACCACGAGCAGCAGCGCGAGGGCGACTTCCTGACGAAGGACCAGCGCTACGGGCGCACCCGCGAGGCCATCCAGATCATCAAGAAGGCCTGGACGTCGGCCGAGCCGTTCGACTTCGACGGCGAGTACTACCGCTTCGCCGACTACGTCAGCGACATCAAGCCGGTGCAGCAGCCGCGGCCGGGCGTCTCCTTCGGCGGGTCCTCGCCGGCCGCGTACGCCGCCGGCGGCGCCGAAGCCGACATCTTCTGCCTGTGGGGCGAGCCGCTGGCCCAGACCGCCGAGCAGATCGAGTCGGTCAAGGCGGCGGCGCTGGCGGCCGGCCGCACGGACGTGCCGCGCATCCAGGTCGCGTTCCGCCCGATCATCGCCCCGACGGAGGAGCTGGCCTGGGAGAAGGCCCACCGCACGGTCGGCGCGATCAAGGACCGCACCAAGGGCGGGCAGCCGCTGACCCGGCGGCACAAGCTGACCGAGCCGGAGAACACGGGCTCCCAGCGGCTCCTGGCGGTCGCCGCGCAGGGCGAGCGGTTCGACCGTGCTCTGTGGACGCCGACGGCGGCCGCGACGGGCGGCTCGGGCAACTCGAACGCGCTGGTCGGCACGCCGGAGACGGTCGCGCAGGCGTTGCTGGACTACTACGACCTCGGCGTCGAGATCCTGTCGGCCCGGGGCTACGACATGCTCGGCGACACGATCGACTTCGGCCGCTACGTCATCCCGATCGTCCGCGAAGAGGTCGCCAAGCGCGACGCGGCCCGGGCCGCCGGCACCACCCGGACCCCCGCGGAGGACGCCCTCGCCGTCGACGGCTGAGCCCGAGTCGCCCGATTCACTTCACCCGGTAGCCACCTCGCCCCGCGCGAGGTGGCTACTTTTGCCTCTGGTCCTGGGTCAACGGGTGAGGAATGATCCATTGGTGACTCCTGAGCGATCGGGCAGACACGGCGGGCTATCGTCTGACACGTTCGGGAAAGCTTCGTCACACCTTCGATACCGGCGAAAGAACCTAGAGATTCACCAACAGTCACGAGACACTGACGGAGGTAACTCACGTCTCGTGATCGCCCCGTGACACGCCGGTGGTCAAGGGAGCGCAAAGGACTGGCACAAAGGGTCGGAGAAACGCATGGCAGCACCGCCGGATCGAGTCACGTTCCGCGAGGTGTTCGGAATCGCCGAGTTCCGGGCGCTGTGGCTCGCGGAACTGCTTTCGATCGCCGGTGACCAGCTGGCGAGAGTCGCGCTGTCGATCCTGGTGTTCACCGCCACCGGCTCCGCCACCCTGACCGGCCTGACCTACGCGCTGACCTTCGCGCCGTCACTGCTCGGCGGGATCTTCCTGACCGGCCTCGCCGACCGCTTCTCCCGCCGCACCGTGATGGTCGTCGTCGACCTGCTGCGGGCCGGCCTGATCGTGCTGGTCGCCCTCCCCGCGTTGCCCTTTTGGGTCGTCTGCGTGCTCGTCGGCGCCGTCTCGCTGCTGAACCCGCCGTTCAAGGCCGCGCAGCTCGCGCTGCTGCCGCAGGTGCTCGAAGGCGACCGGTTCGTGGTCGGCATGGGCGTGCGGAGCATGACGGTCCAGTCCGCGCAGCTGCTCGGCTTCGCCGGCGGCGGGGCGCTGCTGCTCGCGGTGGACCCGCACCTGGCGCTCGTCATCGACGCCGCCACGTTCCTGCTGTCCGCGGCCTTCGTCCGGTTCGGCGTCCAGGCCCGGCCGCCCGCCGCGAGCGCCGAGAAGCGGAAGTCGTTCTTCGCCATGATCAGCACCGGCGGCCGGGTGGCGTGGTCCAGCCCCGCGCTGCGGGCGCTCGTGCTGTTCACCTGGCTGATGGGCCTGCTGCCGGTCTACGAGGGCATCGCGGCGCCGTACGTCTCGTCGGCGGGCGGTGGCCCCGAGCTCGTCGGGCTTCTGCTCGCGGCCGACCCGGTGGGCAGCGTGATCGGCACGTTCGTGTTCACGCGCTGGGTGCCCGCCCAGGCCCGGCCGAAGCTGATCGCGCCGCTGTCGGCGCTGTGCGCTGTGCCGATGCTGGTGGGGTTCACCCAGCCCGGCACGCCGCTCTCGATCGTCCTCTTCGTCCTGTCGGGCGCGTTCGGCTCGGTGGCGCTGCTGCAGGCGACGGCGTCGCTGACGCTGGCGGTGCCGGACGAGAACCGCGCGCAGACGATGGGCCTGTCCAACACGGGGCTGACGACGATGCTGGGGGTGAGCCCGCTGATCGGCGGGCTGCTCACGGACCTGGTGGGTCCACAGACGACGGTCGGCATCTTCGGCGTGGCAGGAGTGGTGCTCACCCTCCCGCTGGCCGTGGCCTGGCACCGGTCGATGAACACGGGGACGACGTCCAGAGTCGACAACGAAGCCCCGCGCGCCGAGCACGCTTGATCCTCGTGCCCCACGCGCGGGTCACTAGACCTCGCGACCTTGCGGTGCGCCTGGTTACTGGTCTCTGGTTCGCATCGCTGGTCACCCTTCATCCGGCGTCAGGAAAAAGGTACACACCGATTGCCCTTGTGGACAGGAGGCAAACGGGCTGAAACTGTCCGTGAGTGGGGTGTCACCGCGGATCTACGCAATAGCTTGGGGGAAAAATGGTCACATCGGGGGAACGATCTGGACAAGACCGGGTATTTGGTGTTGCGGAGTGGGCACTCTGGCGGCGGCCGCCGCGCTGGATCGCCCTCACATTGACCGCAATCACCGCGGCGCTGGCTTGGGGAGCCGCCGCCACGATCACGAACTCGGTCTCCCTTGACCAAATCGGTATGTTCGGCCTGCTGCTCGCGCTGGCCGTCGCCCAGAACGAGATCAGCCGCCGGATCGAGCGCGCACGCCGCAGCTTGAGCGAGACCTCGCACGTCAACATGACGTCGGTCTGGCTCATCCCGGCCGGCCTGCTGCTGCCGGCGCACCTGGTCGTCGCGCTGAGCGTGTCGCTCTACCTCAACATGGCGCTGCGCAGCTGGTCCGGCACGCGGCCGGGGCAGCCGCACCGGGTCGCCGCCAACGCCACCACCGCCAGCCTCTCCGCGTGCACCGCCGGGCTCGCGATCCACGTGTCGCCGCAGCTCAGCGTGCTGACCGTGTGCGTCGCGGTCGCCGTGTACTTCGTCGTCAACGCCCTGCTCACCAGCGTCGGCCTCTACCTCGCCAACGAGGAGAACGCCACGATCGAGGGCTGCCTGGGGAACATGGACGACAACCTGCTGGAGCTGGCCACCCTGTGCGTCGGCGGCCTGCTGGTGATGGTGCTGACCGACGAGCCGCTGCTGTCGGTGCTGGTGATCCTGCCGCTGTACGTGCTGCAGCGCTCGATGCTGATCAAGCGGCTCGAAGAGCTCGCCACCACCGACCAGAAGACCCAGCTGCTCAACGCCACGACCTGGCAGGACGGCGCGCAGCGCGAAATCTCCCGCGCGGAGCGGGAGAAGGGCAGCTTCGGCGCCATGATGATCGACCTCGACCACTTCAAGCGGATCAACGACACCTACGGGCACCTCGCGGGGGACGACGTGCTCAAGGCGGTCGCGGCCGTGGTCAAGCAGGAGACGCGGGCGCACGACCTGGTCGGCCGGTTCGGCGGCGAGGAGTTCGTCGCGCTGTTGCCGTCGACGTCCAAAGAGGACGCGATCGTCACGGCGGAACGCATCCGGCAGCGGGTCAGCGAGCTGATCATCAGCACCACCACCAACGAGGGCGAGGCGGTGGACATCAAGCGGCAGACGGCGTCGATCGGCGTTGCCTGCTACCCACTCGACGGGGCGTCCATCGAGGAAGTGATGGCGTCCGCGGACGCCGCCGTCTACGCGGCGAAGGACGGCGGGCGCAACCGCGTCGTCGGGTCGCGGGAACTGACGATGGCCGCCGCTTAGCGCAGGCTGGTTCAGCGCAGCCGTTCGATGACGTCGCTCGCCTTGGTCTGCAGGCGGGCGACGCCACCGACGGTGAACTCGGTCAGCAGGTCGATCAGGGCGTCCTGCGGCGGCGGCTCACCGTCCCAGGTCGCCTGGACCAGTGACTCGGTCATCGCGAAGACGAGCGTGATGAGCGCGCGGTCGGCCCGGCCGGAGTCGATGCCGTGCGCGGCCCACCGCTTGGCGGTGGCGTCGGCGTAGACGACGGCCAGCCGCTCCCGCAGCCGCGTGAGCGCGGGGTCGCCCGCGCGTTCCGCCGCCCGGAGCACGCCGTAGGCCTCCGGGCTGTCGGCGACGAACGTGACCATGGTGGCGTAGTTGGCCCGCGCCCACCCCCGCAGCCCGGTCTGCGGATCGGCCACCGACGCGCCGGCGATGGCCGTGAAGGCCCGCTCCTCGATCTCGGCCACGACCTCGGCGAAGAGCGCCGTCCGGTCGCCGAACTGTTCGTAGACGGCCTGGCGCGAGACGCCGGCCTCGCGCGCGATCTGCTCGATCGTCGCGCCCTGCATCCCGTGCTGCGCGACGACCTTCGCCGTCGCCTGGAGCACGCGGGCGCGCTGCTCCGCGACCGGGAGCTTCCGCGGCCGCCCGCGCGGAGCGGGGCTCGACATGGTGACCCACCTCACTGGTTCTGCGGTCTGCCGCGGCCCGTCGTGAGTGGTAATTCGGGTTAGAACCCTCATTACCACTCACGAGGGGTGGGTCACTTGAGGCCGGTGGCTTCCGCGGCGGCCGGGTCGGAGTCGGCGAGGAACGTCCGGCAGCGGTCGTACTCCTCGGTCTCGCCGATCTTGCCGGCGGCCTTGCCCAGCACGGCGAGGGCGCGCAGGAAGCCCTGGTTCGGGCGGTGCGTCCACGGCACCGGGCCGAAGCCCTTCCAGCCCGCGCGGCGCAGCTGGTCGAGCCCGCGGTGGTAGCCGGTGCGCGCGTAGGCGTAGGCGGCGACGGTCTCACCCGACTCGAAGGCCTTCTCGGCCAGCGACGCCCACGCCTCGCTGTAGTAGGGGTGTTCGGCCGCGACGGTCGCCGGGTCGTTCCCGGCGTCGAGCGCGGCCTGGGCGGCGGTGTGCTCGGGCAGCAGCGTCGGCTCGGGGCCGAGCAGGTTGTGCGTCATGCGCCCATTCTGCTCACGCCCGCGGGTCAGGGGCTGGTGGGTCAGAAGAACAGGCCCGCGAGAACCCCGCCGCCGGCCAGCACCAGCGCGCCGATCAGGACCGCGGCCACAACTCGTTTCGGCATCATGGCGGCACACCTTGCCAAGCCCCGCAGTTCGAAAGCAAATCGTCCACCCCTACGGGTGAACCCCGATTTTGGCGTCGTTTGCCACTGTCTTGGCCCGCTCGTGACCACGACCGGCCATGATGTCCGCATGGCCAAGGCAGTGGACGTCCCGGTTGCGGACGTGATCCCGCGCAGCCCCATCGGCAAGACGCGGCTGTTCTTCACGCGGCACTGGCACCGCGGCGCACCCGGGCAGCCGACACCGGACTGGGTGCTCCGGTTCTGCTACGGGATGTGGCTGGCGGCGTTCGCGTTCAAGCTGGTCGGCTCGTCGTGGGACATGTCGTGGCACTTCATGTGGCTGCGCGACGACCTGGCGCCGCCGCACCTGATCAACACCGTCGGCACGGTGATCATCGTCGTGCTGGTGGCGATCCACAGCTACACCGGTCTGGGCGCCGACAAGCCGTCGCTGCGGCTGATGCAGATCGGCCTGCTGATGTTCCTGGTCGCGGCGCCGCTGGACGTCATCAACCACCGCGTCAACGGCCTCGACCTGACCGCGTGGAGCCCGTCGCACATGATGCTCTACCTGGGCACGGGCATCATGCAGGCGGGCGTGCTGCTCGGCTGGCTCCGGCTGGCGCCGCCGGGCCGCTTCCGCAGCGGCGTGCTGCTCGCGCTGTGGGCGTTCTTCCTGGAGAACACGTTCTTCCCGAACGGCCAGCAGGAGTACGGCATCCTCGGCCTGCGCGCCTGGGAACGCGGCGCGCCGGAGGCCGAGCCGTCGCTGCTCTCGTTCGCGGCGAACCAGATCGGCCACCCGGTCGACCGGACGGCGATCCTGCACTTCACGATGCCGATCCCGGAATGGGTGTACCCGCTGTGGGGCATCGGCGTGATGGCGCTGATCCTGGCCCTGGCCCGCCAGACGCTCGGCCGCCGCTGGTCGGCGTCCTTTGTGGCGCTGGCGTACATCGCGTACCGCGCGGTGATGTGGCCACTGCTGCTGGGCCTGGGCTTCCCGGTCTCGACGATCCCGTTCTACCTGCTCTTCGTGGGTCTCGCCGTGGACCTGGCGTTCACCATCGGCCGCGGTCACGGCCTGCTGACGGCGGGCGCGGGAGCGCTGCTGGTGACGGCGTTCGGGTACGGGGCGCTGTGGGTGCAGTCGCAGGTCAGGCCCTGGGTCCTGGGCGACGCGCACACGGAGTCGGCCCCACCGGTGGAGTACTGGACGGCGGGGGTGGCGCTGGTGGCGGTGTTCGTGCTGTGGGCAGCGGCCGGGCCGGTGACCCGGCGGTGGAACGCGAGGCGGGTCACGGCGTAGCACGCGGTGCTACACTTGACTCGTGAAGATCATCAGCCAACGGGAGCTCCGCAACGGCTCGGCCGCGATCATGGACGCCGTGGAAGCCGGCGAGACATTCCACGTCACGCGCAATGGCACGGAGATCGCGGAGCTGCGCCCCTTGTCCCGACGACGCAGGTTCACGGCCGAGGAACTTGTCGAGCGGCACAAGCGACTACCCAGGGTAGATGCCGCCGAGCTGCGACGAGAGGCCGATGAGTTCTTCGGCGAAGATCGCCTCAGCGACGACGACAACCCGTGGGAGCGTACGCGTGGCTGAGCGTCACACCGCCGGCGTGCTCGACACCTGCACCTGCATCGAAATCGACAGACTGGACCCGGCGACGCTCCCGGAGTTCCCGGAAGTCACCGCGGTGACCATGGCCGAGCTTCACCAAGGCGTCGTCATGACGACGGACCCGGCGAAGAAAGCCGTGCGGACCGAGCAACTCGGTGCCGCACTCGTCGAGTACACCCCGTTGCCGTTCGACGGTGAAGCAGCCGCACGGTACGGCACGATGGTCGCCTTGACACTGGCCGCCGGGCGGACCCCGCGATCACGGCAGCTGGACTTGATGATCGCGGCGATCGCGTCGTCACGAAACCTGCCGCTCTACACCCGTAACGCGAAGGACTTCCAGGGCCTCGAGAGCATGCTCGAGGTCATAGAAGTCTGAGCAGCACGAAGGCCGCCACGACCTTTCGTGGCGGCCTTCGTTTCGTTCTACTTGAGCTTGGTGCCGGCGGAACCGAGGGCCTGGCAGGCCTCGACGATCCGGGCGGCCATGCCACCTTCGGCGGCCTTGAGGTAGGAGCGGGGGTCGTAGAACTTCTTGTTGCCGACTTCGCCGTCGATCTTCAGGACGCCGTCGTAGTTCTTGAAGAAGTGGTCCACGATCGGGCGGGTGAACGCGTACTGCGTGTCGGTGTCGACGTTCATCTTCACCACACCGTACGAGACGGCTTCGCGGATTTCTTCCGGCAGCGACCCGGAGCCGCCGTGGAAGACCAGCTCGAACGGCTTGGAGCCGGCGTCGAGGCCGAGCTTCTTCGACGCGGCTTCCTGGCCGCCCTTGAGCACGTCCGGGCGCAGCTTGACGTTGCCCGGCTTGTACACGCCGTGCACGTTCCCGAACGTCGCAGCCAGCAGGTAGCGGCCGTTCTCGCCCGAACCCAACGCGTCGATGGTCTTGAGGAAGTCGCCTTCGGCGGTGTAGAGCTTCTCGTTGATCTCCGCCTCGACGCCGTCTTCTTCGCCGCCGACGACGCCGATCTCGACTTCGAGGATGATGTTCGCGGCCGCGGTCTTGGCCAGCAGTTCCTGCGCGATGACGAGGTTCTCGTCGAGGTCGATGGCGGAGCCGTCCCACATGTGGGACTGGAACAGCGGGTTCTGGCCGTTTTTGACGCGTTCGGCGGAGATCTCGATCAGCGGGCGGACGAACCCGTCGAGTTTGTCCTTGGGGCAGTGGTCGGTGTGGAGGGCGACGTTGACGTCGTAGCGGGCGGCGACGACCTGCGCGAATTCGGCGAGGGCGACGGAGCCGACGACCATGTCCTTGACTTTTTGGCCGGAGGCGAACTCGGCGCCGCCGGTGGAGAACTGGATGATCCCGTCGCTCTCCGCTTCGGCGAAGCCGCGGATGGCGGCGTTCACGGTTTCGGACGAGGTCACGTTGATGGCGGGGTAGGCGAACTCGTTCGCCTTGGCCCGATCCAGCATCTCCGCGTAGACCTCGGGGGTCGCGATGGGCATCGGTATTCCTCCTTGGCAGGGATGGGTCCCGACCGCATCGTACGAGGTGTACCGCCGCCGCACACCGGTCCCCGCTCCGAAACTTCCGCGCACGTGGGATCGGTTCAGAAGGAAGCCGTCTGGCCACCGGCGGAACCGGCGGCCGGACGGGCCTCACACGCTCAGCGCAGCGCCGCCGCCAGCGCGCGGTACGCCGGCCACGGGTCCTCGTTCAGGACCTGGACGATCACCTGGTCCGCGCCCGCCTCCAGGTGGGCCGCCAGGCCGCGGGCCACCGTGTCGGCGTCGCCGTGCAGGGCCAGCGCGTCGATCAGGCGGTCGCTGCCCTCGCCCTCGAGGTCCTCGTCCGTGAAGCCGAGTTTCCGCAGGTTGGCGACGTAGTTCGACAGCCCGAGGTAGTACTTCACGGTGTTGCGGCCGATCGCCCGCGCCTCGGCGACGTCGGTCGACACGACGACCTTGTGCTCCGGGGCCAGCAGCTTGCCCGCGCCGAGGATCTCGCGGGTGTCACGCGTGTGCGCCGGCGTCGTCAGGTACGGGTGCGCGCCCGCCGTGCGCTCGCCCGACAACGCCACCACCTTCGGGCCCAACGCCGCCAGTGCCCGGCCCTCGACCGGGACGCCCGCAGCGTCGAGGCCGTCGAGGTAGTCGACCAGCGCCGCGTACGGCTTCTTGTACTCCTTGGTCGCCTCGCGGTGCCCCGCGCCGACACCGAGCAGGAAGCGGTCCGGGAACTTCCCGGCGATCCGGTGGTAGGCCTTCGCGATGTCCGCGGGCTCGTCCTGCCAGATGTTCACGATGCCGGTCGCGATGACCAGCGAGTCCGTCGCGGCGAGCAGGTCGTCGACGTGCGCCAGGTCGCCGCCGGGTGAGCCGCCCAGCCAGATCGCGCCGTAGCCGAGCTCCTCCGCGTCGGCCGCGAACTTCGCGTCGACGTTCCCGTGGTACCGCCAGATTCCGAGCTTGCCCAGTTCGATTGCCATGGAACACTCCAACGCGTGGGACGGCGGTTTTCCTCCCACCCTCCCAGTTCGTGGGAAAGCTAGCGTGGTGACATGACCAAGCTGGGCAACACCGACCTCGACGTGTACGGACTCAACCTCGGCGGCAACGTCTTCGGCTGGACGGCGGACGAGCCGCAGTCCTTCGCCGTGCTGGACGCCTACACCGCGGCCGGCGGCAACTTCGTGGACTCCGCCGACCTCTACGGCGGGGGCGGCGGCTCCGAGGAGATCCTCGGCAACTGGCTCGCCGCGCGCGGCAACCGGGACGACGTCGTCGTCGCGACCAAGGTCGGCATGTGGGACGGCCGGCCGGGCCTCTCGGCGAAGAACATCGAGGCCGCGGCCGAGGATTCGCTGCGCCGCCTCAAAACCGACCACATCGACCTGTACTACGCGCACCGGGACGACCCGGACACCCCGCTCGAGGAGACGCTCACCGCGTTCGACGCCCTGGTCCGCGCGGGCAAGGTCCGCTACCTCGGCGCGTCCAACTACAACGCCGAGCGGCTGACCGAGGCACTGTCCATTTCGGACAAGAACGGCCTCGCGCGCTACGCCGTGCTGCAGCCGCACTACAACCTCGTCGAGCGCGACTACGAGCAGGACCTCGCGCCGCTCGTCGAGCGCGAAGGCCTGGCCACGCTGCCGTACTTCGCCCTCGCCAAGGGGTTCCTGACCGGCAAGTACCGCTCGAAGGACGAGACGGTCGACAGCCCGCGCGCCGCCCGCGCGTCGTCCTACCTGGACGCCCACGGCGAGCGCGTGCTCGCCGCGCTCGACGAAATCGCGCAGGCGCACGGCGTTTCGGTCGCCACGGTGTCGCTGGCCTGGCTGCGGTCGCAGCCGACGGTCGCCGCGCCGATCGCCAGCGCCCGGACGCCCGAGCAGCTGACCGACCTGATCGCGTCGGTGACGCTCGACCTGACCAGCGCCGAAATCACCGAGTTGAGCGAAGCCTGATGCCTACTCTTGGGTAGCTTACTGCGGGTAAGTTGGGGTACGGTGCCCTTCAGAAGCGACGTGCGACGTCCAGGAGGGCACCGTGGCCAACCCGTTTTCGCTGCTCAGCGGCACCAAGAAGGTCGACGGCAAAGTCGTCCTCATCACTGGCGCCGCCCGCGGCATCGGAGCCGGCCTGGCCGAACGCCTCGCCGCGCGCGGCGCGAAGGTCGCTCTCGTCGGCCTCGAAGCCGAGGAGCAGCGGAAGGTCGCCGACCGCATCGGCGCCAACGCGAAGTCCTGGGAAGCCGACGTCACCAGCTGGGACGCGCTCGAGGCGGCCACGGCCGGGGTCGTCGAGCACTTCGGCGGGATCGACATCGTCATCGCGAACGCCGGCATCGCGACCGCGGGCTTCGTCCGCTCGGTCGACCGGGCCGCGTTCGAGAAGGTCATCGAGGTCGACCTGCTCGGCGTCTGGCGCACGTTCCGCGTCACGCTGCCGCACGTCATCGACCGCAAGGGCTACCTGCTGGCCATCTCGTCGCTCGCCGCGATCACGCACGCGCCGGGCATGGCGAACTACTCCGCGGCCAAGGCCGGCGTCGAGGCGTTCTCCAACAGCCTCCGCGCCGAGGTCGCCCACCTGGGTGTCAAGGTCGGCGTCGCGCACCCGACGTGGATCCGCACCGACCTGGTCGAGAGCGCCGACGCGCATCCGGTGTTCGGCAAGCTCCGCTCGTCGATGCCCGGCCTGATCGGCAAGACCTACCCGCTGGACGTCGCCCTCGACGACCTCGAAGCCGGGATCCTCAAGCGCGCCAGGACGATCCACGTGCCGCGCTGGGTCGGCGGGCTCAAGCTGTTCCGCGCGTTCCTGCCGCCGATCATCGAAATCGGGTCCCGCAGCCGGGTACCTTCGGCGGACAGGGCCGCGCTCGCCGACATCGAGGCCCGCGGCGCGTTCGAGTCCGCGGTCACCGGGCACGGCGGCCGCGCGGCCACCACCAAGTCGTAGGAGCTGCGGATGTCACGTCGCGACCAGATCAGGATGACCGAGGACGAGGTCCGCGCGTTCTTCGCCGAGCAGAAGGTCATCAACGTCGCCAGCGTCGGCCCGAACGGCCGCCCGCACCTCGCGCCGCTCTGGTACTACCCGCACGAGGACGGCGTCGCGACCTGGACGTACGGCACGTCGCAGAAGGCGAAGAACCTGCGGCGGCTGCCGGAGGCGACCGTGCTCATCGAGGACGGCGGCAGCTACGAGAAGCTCCGCGGCGTCTCGCTGGAGGCCGACGTCGAGCTCGTCGAAGACACCGAGGAAGTCACCCGGATGGGGATCACGCTCATGCAGCGCTACGCGGGCGCCAAGCCGGGCGACCCCGTACCGTCCGAGCTGAGCGGCTTCATCGCAGGTCAGGCCCCCAAGCGGGTCGGGTTGGTCTTCCGCCCGACGAAGATCGTCAGCTGGGACCACACGAAGCTCGGCGGGGCGTACTAACGGGTAGGTAATACTTCCAAGTAACTGTTACTTGAGGTAACGTCATCTGCGGCAGACCCCCAGCGCAGCGGAGGCCGACAGATGACCGAGCGGTTCAAGGTCGTGATCGTGGGCACCGGGTTCTCCGGGCTCGGCCAGGCGATCCAGCTCGAAAAGGCCGGCATCCGGGACTACGTGATCCTGGAGAAGGCCACCGAGGTGGGCGGCACCTGGCGCGACAACTCGTACCCCGGGTGCGCCTGCGACGTGCAGTCGCACATGTACTCGTTCTCCTACGAGCAGAACCCGGACTGGTCGCGGTCGTTCTCGCCGCAGCCGGAGATCTTCGGCTACCTCAAGGGCGTCGCGGACAAGTACCGGCTGCGCGAGAAGATCCGCTTCGGCGTCGAGCTCACCGGCGCGCACTGGGACGAGCGCGAGCGCCGCTGGACGGCGACGACCAAGGACGGCCGGGAGTTCTCCGCGCAGTTCCTCGTCTCCGGCGTCGGCGGCCTGCACATCCCGCAGGTCCCCGAGCTGCCCGGGATCGCGAACTTCCAGGGCCAGACCTGGCACTCCGCGCAGTGGAACCACGAGTACGACCTGCGCGGCAAGCGCGTCGCCGTCGTCGGCACCGGCGCCAGCGCGGTCCAGTTCGTCCCGAAGATCGCCCCGGACGTCGCCGAGCTGACGCTCTTCCAGCGGACGCCGCCGTGGATCATGCCCAAGCCCGACCACGCGATGCCGGAGTGGGCGCAGACGCTGTTCCGCCGCGTCCCCGGCACCCAGCGCGCCTACCGCAACGCGCTCTACTGGGTCCTCGAAGCGCGCGCCATCGGCTTCAACGGCCACCCCGGCGTCATGAAGGCCGGCGAGCTGATTGCCAAGCGGAACATCTCCAAGGGCATCAAGGACCGCGCGCTGCGCAAGAAGGTCACGCCCGACTACACGATGGGCTGCAAGCGCGTCCTGATCTCCAACGACTACTACCCGGCGCTGGACCGGCCGAACGTCGACGTGAACACCGCCGGGATCAAGGAGGTCAAGGCGCACTCGATCGTCGACGCCGCCGGGGTCGAGCACGAGGTCGACGCGATCGTCTACGGCACCGGCTTCAAGGTCACCGACGCGCTCGAGTACCTGGACATCACCGGCGTCGACGGCCGCAACCTGGCCAAGGAGTGGGCCGTCGAAGGGATGCGGACGCACAAGGGCATCACCGTGTCCGGCTTCCCGAACCTGTTCTTCCTGCTCGGCCCGAACACCGCGCTGGGCCACAACTCCGTCGTCTTCATGATCGAGTCGCAGTCGTGCTACGTCGTCGACGCCATCAAGCTCGCCGACTCCCGCGCGGCCGCCGCCATCGACGTCCGGCCGGGCGTGCAGGACGAGTTCCAGCGCGAGATCCAGGACAAGCTGGTCAAGGGCGTCTGGACGCAGGGCGGCTGCAAGAGCTGGTACCTCGACGCCAAGGGTGTCAACCGGACCATCTGGCCGGGCTTCACCTGGCGCTACTGGCTGGAGACGCGGAAGGTGGACCCCGCCGACTACGAGCTTTCCGGTCGTGCGCAATGACCCGCGAGGACAACGAGCAGGTCGTCCTGCACGCCCGGGACGTCCACTTCGACTGGGCGAGCCTGCCGATGCACTGGATCCCCGGCGAACCGCAGGCCACGCACACCATCAACGTGCTGCACCTCGCGCTGCCCGAGGGCGAGCGCTGGTTCGTCGAGGTGTTCAAGCAGGCCGTGCCGCTGATCCGCGACGAGCGGCTCAAGGAGGACGTCCTCGGCTTCATCGGCCAGGAGGCCGTGCACGCCGAGGCGCACGACGGCGCCGCGGCGCACCTGGAGGCCGCGGGCGTGCGCGTCCGGCCCTACATCGCGCAGATGGAGTGGCTGTTCCGGAAGCTGCTCGGCGACCGCGACCTCACCGGCCGAGCCGCCGAGGAGTGGCTGGTCGAACGGCTCGGCATCATCGCCGCGATCGAGCATTACACGGCGTTCCTCGGCCAGTGGGTGCTCGACGCGCCGCTCGCCGAGGCCGGCGCGGACCCGGTGATGCTCGACCTGCTGCGCTGGCACGGCGCGGAAGAAGTCGAACACCGGTCCGTCGCCTACGACCTGTTCACGCACCTCGACGGCCGCTACACCCGCCGGGTGCGCAGCATGGCCGCGGTGACGCCGGTGCTGGCGTGGGTCTTCGCCCGCGGGACGCGGTTCCTGATGCGCAACGACCCGACACGCCCGGGCCGCGCGTCGCTCCGGGGCTATCGCCGAGCGGCGAAGAAGGGCCTGCTGCCGACCGGGCGGCAGCTGCTGCGCGAGATCCGGCCGTACTTCCGGAAGTCGTACCACCCGACCGAGACCGGCAACACCGAGCAGGCCGTGGCCTACCTGGCGTCCTCGCCCGCCGCCCGGGCGGCGGACGCACCGAGGTGACCGAGCCCGAAGCGGCACTTTCACGTGAAAGTGCCGCCCCCAGGTGGGCGCTTTCACGTGAAAGTGCCGGTCTTGGCCGCCCCACCCGGCTGGACGGCAGCGACCGGACCGATCGGCTGATGTCCACACTGGTCGGCGTGGTCGGGGCCTACCGCAGGCTCTCGCAGGTCAGCGGGAAGCGGCGGCCGCCGGTGCGGGCGGTCGACCGGAACCTGCCGCTGACGGTCGAAGCGGTGCGCCCCGAAGCCGAGGGCGTCGTCAGCCTGCGCCTGGCGAACGGCACGCCCCTGCCGAGCTGGCGGCCGGGAGCGCACATCGACCTGGTGCTGCCGTCGGGCCTGGTCCGGCAGTACTCCCTGTGCGGCGACCCGACTGAAAACGACCATTACCGCATCGCCGTCCGGCGGATCGGCGTCGCGTCGGCCGAGGTCCACGCGCTGCGGGCGGGCGCCCGGGTCACCGTGCGCGGGCCGCGCACGGCGTTCCCGTTCGTCGGCGAGGGGCCGTTCTGGTTCGTCGCCGGCGGGATCGGGATCACGCCGATCCTGCCGATGGTCCACCGCGCGGCCGCCAAGGGAGCCGACTGGCGGCTGGTCTACACCGGCCGCAGCCGGGCGACGATGCCGTTCCTGGACGAACTCGCGCACTACGACCGCGTCCGGATCCGCCCGGACGCGGAGTACGGCGTCCCCGCGTCGGGCGCCGAACTCCTCGACGGCATGCCGGACGGCGCTTCGGTGTACTGCTGCGGTCCGGTGCCGATGATCGCCGGCCTCCGGGTGGACCTGGCCCTGACCACGGGCGCGGTCCACTTCGAACGGTTCGCGCCGCCGCCGATCGTGGCGGGGGCGCCGTTCACGCTCACGTTGCGCAGGTCCGGCCGGGTGCTCGACGTCCCGGGCGACCGGTCCGCGCTCGACGTCGTCCGGGAAGCACTACCCGACACGCCGTATTCGTGCCGCCAGGGCTTCTGCGGGACCTGCGCGGTGCCGACGGCCGACGGCGGATCGATGCGGATCTGCGTCGACCGCGGCCCCGCGGTGCTGGAGTTATGAGCCCTCGGGCAGCCAGGCGCCGATGACCGGCTTGAACTCGCGGACCGTCCGCTCGGCGATGACGCCCTCCAGGAAGTACGGGTCCTTTCCGATCGTCTCCTGCAGGTGCGCCTCGTCGTCGGCCTGGTAGAGCGTGACGCCGCCGGTGCCGTCGCCGAGCGGGCCGGCGACCGCCACGCGGCCCTCCTCGGCGAGCTTGGTCAAGAACTCGCGGTGGCGGGGCCGCACCTCCTGCAGTTTCTCCTGGACGTAGGTGATTTCGACGAGGTACCAGGCCATGTGGATCTCCGTGCTCGGACGGGCGGGATGCGACCGACGCTACTCTGTGTCCCAGCATCCGAACGCTGGCGACGCGGGGCCAACCCGATAGGCTAGGTGTGCGTCAGTACCTGTGTGAGCGCTGTGAATACCGTGAACCTGCTGACGCGGCACACCGTGCAAACCGGGGTCGAGGACAGGCAGGGGTTCATGCTCGAAGGCAATGCGGAACGCAGTGTCGAGGCGACCCTCGGCCACTTGCGGGTCATGGACGGGCCGGCGCCGGTGCAGACGCCGGCGCCGCTGAACCTCGAAGACCTCTACCGCCAGCACCGGATGCGGCTGGTCCGGCTGGCGATTCTGCTGGTGGACGAGCCCGCGACCGCGGAAGACGTGGTCCAGGAGGCCTTCACCGGCCTGCACCGCAACTGGGGCCGGCTGCGTGACGCCGCCGCTGCTGTCGGTTACCTGCGCACCGCCGTGGTCAACGGGTCGCGCAGCGTGCTGCGCCGCCGCAAGACCGCCCGGGAGTACGTGCCGCCGCACGCGGTCAACGCGCGGTCCGCGGAGAGCCTCGCGATGCTCTCCAGCGAGCACCAGGCCGTGGTCAGCGCGCTGTCCAAGCTGCCGCCCCGCCAGCGCGAGGTGCTGGTGCTGCGCTACTACGGCGGACTGAGCGAAGCCGAGATCTCTGAGGCCGCAGGCATTTCGAAGGGTACCGTCAAGTCGACCGCCAGCCGGGCGCTCGAGGCCCTCCAGAAGGCCATGCAGGCCCCACAGTGACCCGGGTGGACCATCCCGATCACTGAGTCGTATCACCATGCTTGGTCCAGACCAATATATGCTGGGGTGCGTGAGAGGCGCCGGAGATTTCGTGATCATGGGCGGCCGGGTCGCCGCCCCGGACCGTGTACTCGACGACGGCTGGGTAGCCGTCTCCGACGGGCGGATCGCCGGCGTGGGTTCGGGGACCCCGCCGTCCGGCGAGCACGTGGACGTCGGCGGGGCACTGGTCGTACCTGGATTCGTCGATACCCACTGCCACGGCGGGGGAGGTGCTTCGTTCACCTCCCTCGATCCCGAGGAGCTCTTGACGGCGGTGCGAGCGCACCGCCGTCACGGCACCACGACCATGCTCGCCAGCCTGGTCTCCGATCCCGTGGACATCCTGCGTGAGCAGGTGGCCGCACTGCGTGAGATCGTCCAGGACGGCGAGGTCGCGGGCATCCACCTGGAGGGGCCCTTCATCTCGAAGGCCCGCTGCGGGGCCCACGACCCGGAGACGCTGCTCGAGCCCGACACGGGCACGGTCGACAAGCTGCTGCGGGCCGGCCAGGGCGCGATCCGGATGGTCACCATCGCCCCCGAGCTGTACGGCGGCGTGAAGGCCGTCCGCCAGCTGGCCGAATCGGGCGTCATCGCCGCCATCGGGCACACCGACGGCGTCGAGGAGCAGCTGCTGCCGGCGATCGACGCCGGCGCGAGCGTCGCGACGCACCTGTTCAACGGCATGCGCCCGCTGCACCACCGCGAGCCCGGCCCGGTCGGCGCGCTGCTGGACGACGAGCGCATCACCATCGAGCTCATCTGCGACCTGGTGCACCTGCACCCGACCGTGGTGCGGCTGGCCGCCAAGCACGCGGGGCGCAACCGGACGGTGCTCATCACCGACGCGATGTCGGCCACCGACGCCGCCGACGGCCGCTACACGCTGGGCCGGCTCGAGGTCGACGTGCACGACGGCGTCGCCACCCTCGCGGACAACGGTTCGCTGGCCGGCAGCACCCTGACGATGGACACCGCCTTCCGCAACCTCCTCAACGGTGCGAAGCTCGGCATCCTCGACGCCGTGCACGCGACGTCGCTGCGGCCCGCCGAGCTGCTCGGCATCGCCGACCGCACCGGCTCGCTCACGCCGGGCAAGGTGGCGGACATCGTCGTGCTCGACACGGACCTGCGGCCGGCCAAGGTGCTGCGGCGGGGACAATGGGTCGCCGAGGTGGGAACGGCTACCTTGAGCACCTGAACGAACACGAGGAGACGGGCGGGATGAGCGAGCCGAAGGACCCCGAGCAGCTGCTGGCGGACGCCCTTCGCGCGCAGGCCGTCTTCGCCCCGCAGGTGTCGCCCGCCCCGGTCCGGGACTCCGAGCCGGGTACCGACGCCGTGCCCACGGACGCGCTGGCCACCCCCGCCGAGCTGCCCTCGGCGTACGGGCTGCTTTCCGGCGCCAGCGCGGACTCCCTCGAGCGGGAACGCGCGGCGCTGGACGACGCCGACGCCGACGCGCCCACGACGTTCACCCCGCGCCCGGAGCCGGAGACCGTCCGGCAGCCGGCGTCGTCCGGCGCGCAGCTCCCGGCGTACTGGATCCTGATGCTGGCGGTCCTGCTGGGCCTCGCCGCGGGGTCCGTGGTGGGCCTGCTCACCCTGGTCTGAACGGGTCTTATCAGGCACTCAGGGTGACCCTGTACCGTTTTTGAGGTGATTCTCGCCCAGAGCACGGTCAACACGATGTCGCTGCTGCCGTCATGGCTGGACCCGCAGCACTTGCTGAGCGGCCTGACTACGCCGGTCCTGGCGGTGCTGTGCCTGATCATCTTCATCGAGAGCAGCGTCTTCCCGGTGCTGCCCGGTGACTCCCTGCTGTTCACCGCCGGCCTGTTCATCGCGAACGGCACCCTCGACGCCTCGCTGTGGCTGGTGTGTGTGCTGGTCACGGTCGCGGCGCTGCTCGGCAACGTCGTCGGGTACTACCTCGGCTACTTCGCCGGACCCAAGCTGTTCAACCGGCCGGACTCGAAGTTCTTCAAGCGCGAGTACATCGACAAGACGCACGAGTTCCTGGAGAAGCACGGCCCCAAGGCGGTCGTGCTGGCCCGGTTCGTGCCCTTCGTCCGGACGTTCATCACCTGGATCGCCGGCATCGGCCGGATGGATCCGAAGCGTTACTTCACGTACACGGTCATCGGCGGCATCCTGTGGGCCGCGGGCATCACGATCCTCGGGTCGCTGCTCGGGAACATCGGCTTCATCCGGAACAACGTCGACTCGATCTTCGTGCTGATCGTGCTGGTCTCGGTCGTCCCGATCCTGTTCGAGTACCTCAAGTCGCGGCGCGAGAAGAAGGCGTCGGCCGCGATGGCGTCGTCCGACCCCGAGGTCACGCAGCGCATCCCGCGCATCAAGGACTGATTCTTTCCGTAGAAACGGCGAAGGGCCCTCACCGGTCGGCGGTGAGGGCCCTTCGCCATTCCGCGGATCAGGTCATCGAGAACATCGAGCCCGGGTTGAACAGGTTCTCCGGGTCGAGGGCCCGCTTGATCTCCCGGTGGACGCGCATCCCGACCGGGCCGATCTCGCGTTCCAGCCACTCGCGCTTGATCTTGCCGACGCCGTGTTCGCCGGTCACGGTGCCGCCGAGCGAGAGCCCGATCTCGAGGATCTCGTCGAACGCGCGCTGGGCGCGGGCGAACTCGTCCGGGTCTTCGGGCCGGTAGACGATCGTGGGGTGCATGTTGCCGTCGCCGGCGTGCCCGACCACGGCGATCCGCAGGCCGACGTCTTCGCTGACCTTTTCGCAGCCGCGGATGAGCTCGGCGATGCGCGTGCGCGGCACGCAGACGTCGTCGGTGAGCCAGAGGCCGTAGGTCTCCAGGGCCGTCAGCACGACCCGGCGGGCCTGCAGCAGCATCCGGCCTTCTTCGAGGTCCTCGGTGGTGTACGCGAGGTCGGCCCCGCAGTCGACGCAGATCTGCTCGAGCTTGGCCAGCTCGCGGCGGGCGACCTCACCGCCGGCGTCGGACTGGCCGAGCAGCAGGGCCCGGCAGTCCGAACCCGCGCCGAGGTCGGTCTTGAGGTAGGCCTCGGACGCCTTGATCGAGGACGCGTCCATGATCTCCAGCAGGGACGGCACAAGCCCTTCGCGGACGACGCGCGCGACGGCCTCACCGGCGGCTTCGGTGCTGCTGAAGCCCGCGACGAACGTCGCCGGCGCCTGCGGCAGCGGCTTGAGCTGCACGGTCGCCTGCGTGATGACGCCGAGCGTGCCCTCGCTGCCGACGAACAGCCGCGCGAGGTCGTACCCGGCGACCCCCTTCACGGTCCGGCGCCCGGTCCGGAGGATCTCGCCGTCCGCCAAGACGACTTCGAGGCCGAGGACGGAGTCGGTGGTGACGCCGTACTTCACGCAGCAGAGGCCGCCGGCGTTGGTGGCGAGGTTGCCGCCGAGGGTGCACCAGTCGTAGCTGGACGGGTCCGGCGGGTAGAAGAGGCCGTGCTTCTCGACGGCGTTGCGGAAGTCCAGGTTGACGACCCCGGGCTGGACGACGGCCAGCCGGTTCCCGGCGTCGATCTCGACGATCTCGTTGAGCTTGGTCAGCGCGAGCACCACGCAGCCCTCGATGGCGTTGGCGGCGCCGGACAGCCCGCTCCCCGCCCCGCGCGGCACGATCGGCACCTTCGCCTCGGCGCAGGCCTTCACGACGGCCTGCACCTGCTCGGTGTTCTCGGGCAGCACCACGGCCAGCGGCGTGCCCGACGGCGCGAGCGGCATCATGTCGCGCGAATACGACGCCGTGACGTCGGAGTCGGTGAGCACGGCGCTCTTGCCGAGCAGGTCGCGGAGCCGGGTGACCAAAGCTTCGTCGCTCATGACTTCATGGTAAGCCCGGATAGTCCGCACTGCGGAAATCTTCTTTCGAATCCGCCCGGTCCGCGCAATGCCGTGAAGGGCACCTTCAGGGACATACAAGCCATGAGGGTGCCCTTCAGGACACGCCCGGGTCAGCGGATCACGCCGAAGACCTTGTCGAAGTGCAGGGTCAGCAGTACGCGCTGGTCGGTGACCATCGCCTCGCGGTACTCGGCCCAGTTCGGGTGCTCGCCCGCCGCGCGGCGGTAGTAGCCGACCAGGGCCTCCACGGTCGCGTCGTCGGGCGCGGCGGCCGGCTGCGTCAGCTCCGCGCGGGCCTCGGCGACCACGTAGCTCCAGCCGTCCTCGCTGCCCACGTGGTAAGTGACCCGCGGGTCGCGGCGCATGTTCTTCGTCTTCGCCCGGGTCTCGGTGATGGACGCGGTGACGGTGTCCGTCTCCGGGTTGTAGAGGTGGGTGATGGTGGACAGCTGCGGCCGGCCGTCGCGGCGGATGGTGGCCAGGACGCCGTGGCGGCGCGCGGTGATGAATTCCCTCAACGCTGTGTCGTCGGTCATACCCCTTCCAACCCGTCGGCGCCGTCGTTGTTCCGCAGTCCGGAGGACGCGCTCACACGGCCGGGTGTCACCCATAAGCGCAGCTCAGCGCCCTCGAACCGCACAGAAGCGACAAACTGGGGCACGGGAATCTGCTTGCATACGGCAACTAAAGTGTGTTGTGACACATCGGGCGGTCCTCGCTTGCAGAACCGTCCGTAAAGGCACATCCTTGCCTGAGGCAACTAGTTGCAGCCGCCAACCAAAGCCGCGTGAGGACCAACCATGGCACCCGACAGCTCAGCAGCAGCCCGGCCACGGGCCGAACTGGATCTGGCCGACTCGCTCGGCCATGAGCTCGTGCGCTTCATCCGGTTGATCAACAAGGCGAAGTCCCAGGTCTCCAAGCAGGGACCGGACGGGATCGAGCGGGCGGCCTACGCGATCCTCTTCACCCTCATCCACGAGGGCCCGCAGCGCACCAGCCGGCTGGCCGAGTCGCTGCACGCCGAGATCTCGACGATCAGCAGGCAGTCGAGCTCGCTCGTCCAGCACGGCCTGGTCGAGCGCCAGGCCGACCCCGAGGACGGGCGGGCCTGCCTGCTCGCGCCGACAGCCGAGGGCCTCCGGGTGTTCGAAGAGAACCGCAAGCAACGCAATCAGTGGCTGGCCGAAGTGCTCGAGGACTGGTCGGAAACGGACCGCCAGAACCTCAACCGGCTCTTCGGCCGGCTCAACACAGGTATCGAGAAACACTCTCCACAGCTGGCGGACGCGCAGGCGCCGACCGCTGCACCGGCCAAGGGGGCCACTGCATGAGCACCACCGTCGAAAAACCCGATCTGCCATTGCCGTCGAAGGCCTTGCCGCAGCTGAGCCACCGCCAGATCGTCACGATCCTGAGCGGGCTGATGTGCGGCATGTTCCTGGCGGCGCTCGACCAGACGATCGTCGGCACGTCGATCGTCAAGATCGCCAACGACCTGCACGGCTTCGACCTGCAGGCGTGGGCCACCACGGCGTACCTGATCACCTCGACGATCGTCACGCCGATCTACGGCAAGCTGTCCGACATCTACGGCCGCAAGCCGTTCTACCTCGCCGCGATCACGATCTTCGTCGCCGGTTCGCTGGCCTCGAGCTTCTCGACGTCGATGTACGAGCTGGCCTCGTTCCGCGCGGTCCAGGGCCTCGGCGCCGGCGGTCTGATGTCGCTGGCCATGACCATCATCGGTGACGTCGTCCCGCCGCGGGAACGCCCGCGGTACCAGGGTTACATCCTCGCCGTGTTCGGTCTCTCGACCGTGCTGGGCCCGGTGCTGGGCGGCTTCTTCGCCGGCTTCGACACCCTGGCCGGCATCTCCGGCTGGCGCTGGGTCTTCCTGATCAACGTCCCGATCGGCATCATCGCGCTGTTCGTCGTGGCGAAGGTGCTGAACGTGCCGCACGAGCGCCACGACCAGAAGATCGACTGGTGGGGCGCGCTGGCGCTCGTCGTCGCGGTCGTGCCGTTCCTGATCGTCGCCGAGCAGGGCCAGAAGTGGGGCTGGGGCGACGGCAAGGCGATCCTCTGCTACGTCGTGGGCGGCGTCGGCGTGATCGCGTTCATCCTGATCGAACGGCTGATGAAGGACGCCGCGCTGATCCCGCTGCGGCTGTTCAAGAACTCGACGTTCACCGTGGCCATCATCGGCGGTGTCATCGTCGGTGTGGCGATGTTCGGCGCGATCACGATGATCCCGCAGTTCATGCAGGTCGTGCAGGGCTACACGCCGACCGAGTCCGGGTTGCTGATGCTGCCGCTGATGGCGGGCATCATGACCAGCTCGATCGTCTCCGGCCGGATCACGTCCAAGACCGGGCACTACAAGATCTTCCCGATCCTCGGCACCCTGCTGATCGCGGTCGGCGCGTTCTTCTTCGCGCAGGTCGAGTACAACTCGGCGCTGTGGCACCCGCTGGTCGCCGCGGCCATCATCGGCCTCGGCCTCGGCCAGTGCATGCAGACGCTGGTCATCGCGGTGCAGAACGCCGGCCCGCGCAGCGACATGGGCGCCTCGACCGCGTCGGCGACGTTCTTCCGCCAGATCGGTGGTACCGCCGGTGTCGCGATCTTCCTGACGATCCTGTTCAACACGCTGGGCCCGAACATCACCAAGGCCTTCGGCGGCAAGCTGCCGGCGGGTGCGGGTGCCGGGGTCGCCAACCTGTCCGAGAACACCAGCGGCATCCAGGACCTGCCCGAGGCGATCAAGACCCCGGTGCTGATCGGCTTCACCGAATCGATCACCACGGTGTTCTACGTCGCGGGCGCGGTGGCCCTGCTGGCCACCGTCGTGCTGCTGTTCATGAAGGAGATCCCGCTGGCCGGGATGAACCCCGCCGCGGCGGCGGTCGAAGGCGGCGAAGCGTTCCTCGACGCCGATGCCGAGGCCGACGACTTCGCGGACGCGCCCACCGAGATCGTCGAGCCGGTCCGCCCGCTCGACCGCGAACCGGCGCTCGTGGGCGGCGGGAAGCACGCACTGAGCAACGGGCACGGTGACTACCAGGCCGTGTCGGGCGCGCTGCCGATCACGAACTCGATCTCGGACGCCGAAATCGACACCCCGGTCGGCGCGGGTGGCGTGCCGGTCATCGGGCACGTGCGCCGCCAGGACGGCAGCCACGTCGCGGGCGCCGCGCTCACCCTGATCGACCAGCGCGGCCGCCAGGTCGCGCGGGCCACCGGATCGGGCGACGGCAGCTACTCGGTGCCCAGCCAGGGCCCGGGCGCCTACGTCCTGATCGTGTCGGCCCACGGCCACCAGCCGCAGGCCTCCAGCGTCGTGATCGGCAACGGGCCGGCGACGGTCGACGTCACGCTCACCGGGTCCGGCGAGCTGACCGGCACCGTGAAGGCCGCCGCCACCGGCGCGCCGCTGGCGAGCGTCACGGTCACCCTGACCGACAGCCGCGGCGAGGTGAACGGCGCGTTCATCACGACCACGGACGGCACCTACGCCTTCATCGGCGTCGGCGCCGGGGCCTACACCCTGGTCGCCAGCGGCCCGGGCTACCGGCCCGTCGCGGTGACGCTCACCGTGCCGGACAGCGGCGTGCTGCGCCACGACGTCGAGCTGGCCAGCTCGGTGCTCCTCGCGGGCACCGCGCGGACCGAGGGCGACCGGATCGTCCCGGACGCGCGGATCACCGTGCTCGACCCCGAAGGCAACGTGGCCGCCGTGGCCCGGACCGACAGCGAAGGCCGGTACCTGGTCAGCGACCTGCCCGCGGGCGCCTACACCGTGGTCGCGAGCGGCTACCCGCCGGCGACCAGCCAGGTGGAGCTGACCGGTGGCGAAGCGGACCACGACGTCCGGCTGAGCTACGACCAGGCCCTCGACGAGCTGGTCGACCGGTCATGACCGGACTGCGCGCCACCCTGCGCACGGCCGAGGGCTGGGCGGTGGAGCACGCGGTGCTCACCGTCACGGACCCGGCCGGGCGCCAGGTCTCGCGGCAGGCGGCCGACGTCCGCGGCGAGGTGGCCACCGACGCGCTCGCGCCGGGCACCTACACCGCGGTCGTCACGGCGGCCGGGTACACCCCGGTCGCCCGGATGGCGCAGATCGCCTCGGACGGCACCGGCTCGCTCGGCGACGTCGTGCTGGCCCCGGTCGCCGAGGCGATCGACCTGCCGCCCGCCGGGGCGTGGACGATCGACCCGATGCACTCGTCGGTCGTCGCGACCGCCCGCCACCTGGGCATCGCGAGCATCAAGGCGCGGTTCCCGGACGTGTCGGGCCGGCTCGAGATCGGCCGCCCGGCCGAGCAGTCGTCGGTGCACGCCGAGATCAAGGCGGCGAGCATCGACACCGGCATCCGGATGCGCGACGACCACCTGCGGTCGCCGGACTTCCTCGACGTCGACGTCCACCCGGTGATCACCTTCGCGAGCCGGGGGATGCGCCAGCGCGGCGTGGACTCGTGGACGCTGGTCGGCGACCTCACGCTGCACGGCGAGCGCCGCGAGATCGAGCTGGAACTGACCTACGGCGGCTGGGGCCCGGACCCGTGGGGCGGCGTCCGCGTCGCGTTCCACGCCGAGACGCAGCTGCACCGCAACGACTTCGCGATCAACTACAGCGCGATGGTCCGCGCCGGCGTCGCGGCGGTCGGCACGACGGTGAAGGTCGAACTGGACATCGAAGCGGTCCAGGGCGAGTCACTGCCGCAGTTCTGAGAAACCCTCGTCGAAGGCCCTCTCACCGCTGGTGAGGGGGCCTTCACGGTTGGTGCGGGGTGCGGCTTCCGGACCGCTCGATTCGGTCGTTGGCCGCGGGACGTTCACCTGGGGCACGTAGGCTTCGGGGGTGAACGTCGTGAGCGTGGAGGCCGCGGGCGTCGGCGTGAGCTGGCTGGACACCGCCGGGCCCGTGCTCGTCTGGGTGATCGTGCTGAGCTTCGTGCTCGTCGAATGCGCGCTGATCATCGGCCTGTTCCTGCCCGGCGACTCGCTGCTGTTCGGCGCCGGCGTGGTGCTGGCCCAGCACGGCTCGGACCTCAACGCGTGGCTGCTGTCGGGCGCCGCGCTGATCGTCGCCGTGCTCGGCAACCAGATCGGTTACTACATCGGGCGCACCGGTGGCTCCAAGCTGATCGCGCGGCGCGACGGCAAGGTGCTCAACCGGCAGAGCCTCGAACGCGCGCAGGAGTTCCTGGACCGCCGGGGCTTCTTCGCGATCGTCGCCGCGCGGTGGATCCCGTGGATCCGCACGCTCGCGCCGCTCATCGCCGGGGCCGCCCGGATGGACCCGCGCCGGTTCATGCTGGCGACGGCGCTCGGCGGGCTGCTCTGGGTGCCGACGCTCGTGCTGCTCGGCTACTACGGCGCCGGCCTGCTGGACGTGCTGCCGTGGCTGAAGACGGCCGCGCTCTGGGCCAGCGTGGCGTTCTTCGTGTTCGGGACCGCGTACGGCGTGCTGCGCTACCGCCAGGAAATGCGCCGTCCCGTCGAAAAGGCCGATGAGACGGACGACGCGCGCGCCTGACTCAGAGTTCCGGGTCGGCCCAGATCTCCAGCTGGATGCCGTCGGGGTCGCGGAACACGACCACCCGGGATCCCTCGAAGGTGCGCGACGGCGCGGCCGGCAGGTAGGAGACGCCGAACTCGGCGAGCCGGTCCTCCCACTCGACCAGCTCGGTCACCGAACCCACCTTGAACGCGACGTGGTCCAGCCCGGTCCGGCGTTCGTCGAAGCCGCGTCGGCCGGTGTCGGCGTGCTGCACCAGCACGACGGAGAACTCGTCCCCGGCGGAGCGCAGCACGACCTTCCGCAGTCCCGTGTCCGGCTCTTCGCGCCGGGTGACCTCCTCGAGGTCCAGGACCCGGGCGTACCACGGCACACTGCGGTCGACGTCGGTCACGGTCAGCGCCAAGTGGTGCACGGACATGAGTTTCGCCATGGCTTTCGAAGCCGTCCTTTCGCGTGGCGGCTCCCCAGAGTTGCACAGCGTTCGCTTGGCAAAACGTCGGTGACCAAGTTCCCGGGACAATCGTGATCTCGCCGTCTCCGGCCGTCCCAGTACGCGGACGCTGGTGACCGACCGTTATTTCGAGGTATCGTAACGTACGCGCACGATCACCGACCGCCACCGACGGCCAGCACCGCGCCGGTGGTGAACGACGCCGCCGGCGACAGCAGCCAGAGCACGGCTTCGGCGATCTCGCTCGGCTGGCCGGCGCGGCCCATCGGGATCAGCGGGGCGAACTTCGCCATCCGGTCCGGCAGGCCGGCCGCCGCGTGCAGCCCGGTGTGGATCATCCCGGGCGCGACGGCGTTGACCCGGACGTCCTCACCCGCGACCTCCTGGGCGAGCCCGAAGGTCAGGGTGTCGACGGCGGCCTTCGACGCGGCGTAGTGCACCCACTCCCCGGCCGAGCCGGTGCGCGCGGCCGTCGAGGAGATGTTGACGATCGCGCCGCCCGCGCCGCCGTGCCGCGTCGACATCCGGCGGACGGCCTCGCGGCAGCAGAGGAAGACGCCGGTGACGTTCACGTCGAGGGTGCGCCGGACGACGTCGACCTCGTACTCGTCGAGCCGGCCGGGGGTGTTTCCCGTGGTGGCGGCGTTGTTGACCAGCGCGTCGACCGGCCCGAGGGACGCGGCGGCGTCGAACAACGCGCGCACGTCGTCCTCGGCCGAGACGTCGGCGCGGACCGCCAGCGCTCGCTGCCCGAAGGCCCGCACGCGCTCCGCGACCTCCTCCGCGGGCGCGGCAGCACCCGAGAAGTTGACGACGACGTCGTACCCCCGCGATGCGGCCAGCTCACAGATGGCGGCACCGATCCCCCGGCTGCCGCCGGTGACGATCAGAACTCCTGTCATACACTTCAGTATGCGAGGTGAGCATCACTAGGCCTCAGGCGAACCGCCGTGCGAAAAATAATGCGACATAACGCCTGATTCAGACTTTCGCAACCAACGCGAGAACAACCCTGAGAAGGCAACCACCACAGCGGCCGTTGTCACACTCAACCACCCAATCGCCGACCCAGGGTGGTTGAAAATCGCGACTACGCCGATGACCAGATAGGCCACGGGAGCAAGAAAGAAGAACGTGAGACGAGAGAACACCGCAAGTAGACGGCTAGCTCTCCGTAGCCGCTGGTCCTCGACAGCTATGGCCTTGCTTGCCATCACCCCGCCGTGAGCGACCTTGCGCGCGTACTCGAGATACTCGTCCAACGTGAGCTTTCCATCTAGGAAAGCATCTCGCTCCGCCGATCTGATCGACGTGAGATAATGATCATCGGACACTCTGCCAGCAGGCTTCTTGGTCACCTTGCTCATTTACAGCACCCCTCACGGACTCACCAAACCTAGATCAGCGAAAGCTCGTCGAACTTCAGTTGCGCAAGCCCGGCAGCCAAAACGCCAGCTATCAACATTATATACCTTCTGTCAATATCCTTCAGAGTCTCCTGCTCGGGTGAATCAATTGACAAAAGCCCGAATCTCTGTGCGTCCGCATTTACGGGAACCGACAACATCGTCCGATAGCTTCGCTCTTTGGGTTTCACCATGTAGGAGGGCGCCTCAACGTGCAGATCTTTGACAAGCAGAGCATCTTCGCCCAACGCCCGGTCCACCGCGTTGCGTGCATCTGCCTGGCGATCTCGGTCGCTGTCGCTGTGGTCCGCCGGATCGAACGTCTTCCTTGGCGCAGTCTCACCCGGTCGACCTTCGTAGTTCACTCGAACGAGTCGATCGCCATCGAGCAGGTAGAAGCAACTGCGATAACTCTCCCTACTACCGCAACCGCACTGACCGCGCAAGGTCTTCAGCGCCAGCCCTAAGAGCACCTTGATAGCGGATTGCTTCTCCCGGAGGTCGTGCGAGGCCGACACGTGCCCCAACGCGGCCACCAACGGCTGACTGGTCTCGGCAAGTGAGATGCGTAGTCGTTCCTTGCTCGACTCGACCTCAAGACTCGCTCGCCTGACCCGGATTTCTTTACGAACAGCCAACAGCGCACTACCCGCGGTGCAAACGATCACACCGATGATCAAATATGCCTTCACCGCCCCCTGGTTGGCAGCTGCAAGGAAGGAAAGAATCGGAACACCGACCGGCAGGATAACTCCAAGCGCGTGGCGGAGAGTCGACCTGACCGTCTGGTTGAGCATGATGACGTGACCCCTTACGGTTCAGTCAGATTGCAAAAGCAACGAATACGCCAACGCAACCCTCGGTGACCGAGAGGTCATCTGCTCGCGTCTGTCGCGTCCAACAGTCGGGGTGCCGCCGCACTCCGTTACAACGGCAACGACACCCCAGCCGAAAATGTTCGCAGATCAGCTACGAGCAGGCACCTGACAAATACTAGACAATCCTTCGAATCAAGATCTCACAGCGCGAAGTTGACCAGCGGGAGGTTCTCCAGCACGAGGTCCGCGCGGTCCCGCGTCTGCGTGATCAGGTCGGCGTTGCGCTGGTCCGAGCCGAGGGCCCGCTGCCGCGCCTCGACGAGCGAACGGCCGTAGCGGCGGTGGCGCGACACCAGCCGTTCGATGCGTTCGGGCTCGTCCGGCGCGAGGAACCAGGCCTCGGTGAGCAGCGGCCGGATGGCGCTCCACGGGTCGTCCGGCAACAGGAGGTAGTTGCCCTCCGTGATGACCAGCTGGACCTCCGGGGCGACGGCGACCGCGCCCGCGATCGGCTCTTCGATCTCGCGGCGGAACTCCGGCGCGTACACCGTCTCGCGGCCTTCGGCGAGGCGCCGGATCAGGTGGTAGTAACCGGCCGCGTCGAAGGTGTCCGGCGCGCCCTTGCGCTCGGCGCGGCCGAGCCGGCGCAGCTCGACCTGCGCCAGGTGGAAACCGTCCATCCCGACCACGGCGGCGCGCGAACCGAGCGCGTTGGCCAGCGCCCAGGCCAGCGTGGTCTTGCCGGACGCGGGCGCCCCGATGATGCCGAGCACGTTGCGCTGCCCGCGCACGGTCAGCCCCTCGGCCCGGGCGAGCAGGTCGTCGAACGCCGTCATGTTCTGTTCCTTCCTGCGATCGCGGTCGTCCAAGACCGCGGTCCCACAAACCGCACCCGTTCGGCGGCCACCTCGTTGGCAAAGCGGATCCGGTCCGCCACCGTGTGTTCTCGTGCCACGGCGACGGCGAGCGCGCCGTGCCAGACGTCTCCCGCACCTAGTGTGTCCCGCGCTTCGACGGCCGGCACGGGCACCTCTCCCGAACGCCCGTCCGCGGTCGACCACCGCACCGGACCAGGGCCGGACGTGGTGATGACGGTCGGCACGCCCCGCTGGTGGAGGCCCGGTTCCGGCGCCCGGAAGTGCGCGGAGCAGGCGGCGACGTCGACCAGCGGCAGCAGCGCGTCGAGCACGGGCTTCCAGCTCCCGGCGTCGAGCACGACCGGCACGCCCGCGGCCCTGGCCGCCTTCGCGACGTCCAGCGCCAGCTCCGGATAGTGCCCATCGAGCAAAACGACATCAGCTGTCAAAGGCGGCACTTTCACGTGAAAGTGCCGCCCTCCGGCGTTGCGGGAGACGACCGTGCGCTCGCCGTCGCGGTCGCGGACGGCGACGGCGCTGACCGACGGCGGATCGGGGTGCTCGGGGGCCAGGTCGACGACCTCGACGCCGTGGGTTTCGAGGTCGGCGCGGGCGAGCGCCGCCAGCGGGTGTGCACCGAGGACCGTCAGCAGCGTCGCCTCGGCCCCGAGCGCGGCGGCCGTCACCGCGGCGTTCGTCGCGGGCCCCCCGGCCGCGACGTCCACCTGCAGCGACTGCACCTTCTCGCCCGGAGCCGGCAGTTCGGTGACGCGCTGGACGACGTCCACGGTGCACAACCCCGCCAGCAGCACCCTCATTTCAAGCCGGCCACGTGGGTCGCGGCAGCCGCCTCTTCGATCTCGCCGTTCTCGTTGAGCCGCAACGCCCCCGTGAGCAGGCCGACGACCTGGTTCATCGAGTGCGTCTTCGGCGAGACGACCGCGACGCGCTTGCCGAGGCGGTGCACGTGGATGCGGTCGGCGATGTCGAACACGTGCGGCATGTTGTGGCTGATCAGCACCACCGGCAGGCCGCGGTCGCGGATCCGGCCGATCAGGTCGAGCACCTTGCCGGACTCGGCGACGCCGAGCGCGGCGGTGGGCTCGTCCATGATCACGGCTTTGGTGCCGAACGCAGCGGCGCGCGCGACGGCGACACCTTGGCGCTGGCCACCGGAGAGCGTCTCCACGAGCTGGGTGATCGACTTGATGTTGATGCCCAGCTCGTCGAGGATCCGCTGCGCCTCGGACCGCATGGTGGCCGTGTCGAGCTTGCGGAACAGCCCGAACGCGCCGCCGATGCGCTTCTCGCGGCCGAGGAACATGTTCGACGCGATGTCCAGCGCGGGCGCGACGGCGAGATCCTGGTACACCGTCTCGATCCCGTACTGGCGAGCGTCCAAAGGGGACTTGAAGTGGACGGTCTCACCGTCCACTTTGATCTCACCCTCGTCCGGGATCACGGCCCCGGACAGGGTTTTGATGAGCGACGACTTCCCGGCGCCGTTGTCGCCGACGACGGCGAGCACCTCGCCGGGCAGCAGGTCGAAGTCGGCGCCGTCGATGGCGGTCACCCGGCCGTAGCGTTTCACCAGGCCACGGGCCTGCAGGATCGGTTCGGTCATGACTGCTGCCTCCTCGCGATCCGGTCCACCACGACGGCGGCGATGAGCAGGGCCCCGGTGGCGAGGTCCTGGTAGTTGCCGTCGACGTTCATCTGCGTCAGCCCGGATCGCAGCACCGCCACGACCAGCGCGCCCATCAACGTGCCCAGCACCGAGCCGCGGCCGCCGAACAGGCTCGTCCCGCCGAGGACGACGGCGGTGATCGAGTCGAGGTTGCCGAGCTGGAACTGGTTCGGGTCGGCGTTCGGCGTCCGGCCGAGCGCCTGCCACGCGGCGAGGCCGAAGGCGAGGCCCGCCACGATGTACACCGACAGGACCGTGCGGTTGACCTTGATGCCGGACAGCCGCGCGGACTCCGGCGCGTTGCCGACCGCGTAGACGTGCTTGCCCCACGCGGTTTTCGTCAGCGCGTACCAGACCCCGAGGTACATCAGCAGCGCCAGCGTCATGCCGTAGGTGATCGGGATGCCGCCGAAGAGGTAGCGCTTGGTGCCGAGCCACTGCAGCAGGCCGTCGGTCACCGGCACGGCCTGGCCGCCGGCGATCAGCTTGGACACCGCGGTGAGCATGGTGAACGTGCCGAGCGTGATGATGAACGCCGGGAGCTTGATCCGCGTGGCGAGCGAGCCGATGAAGATGCCGACGATGATCGTCAGCACGACGCCGGCCAGCAGCGCGACGAAGCCGTTGGTGCCGGCCGCGGCGAGCTTCGCCATGATCAGCGTCGCGACGACCATCGACGACGCGTTGGACAGGTCGATGCCCGCGATGAGGATGACGAGCGTCTGGCCCAGCGCGAGCGTCCCGACGACCAGCGACTGCTGGACGACGGTGGAGAGGTTGTCGAGGTCGAAGAAGGTGTCCGTGGACAGCGAGAACACCACGATCGCGACGATCAGCGCGAGTGCCGGGCCGACCGCGGGGGCGCGGAGGAGGAACTCGCCGAGCGACTCACGTTCCTTTGTGGACGGACTGGCGACGGTGGCCGTGGTCACTTCGTGCCTCCCCAGCAGTTCTGCAGGCCCCACGCGGTGTCGTGGCTTTCGACGCCGGGCAGGGGCTTGTCGGTGATCACGGCGGATCCGGTGTTGACGAAGCCGGTGGGCTTCTTGCCGGTCTTCGCGTACTCGACGGCGGCGAGCACACCCTGCTCGGCCATCTTCTTCGGGAACTGCATGACGGTCGCGGCGTAGAGGCCGTCCTTGACATTCTGGACGCCTTCGCAGCCGCCGTCGATCGAGCCCATGACGATCTGGTTCGTGAGCCCGCGGGCCTTCAGCGCCGCGTTGGCGCCGCGGCCCATCGGCTCGTTCATCGAGTACACGGCGTTGATGTCCGTGGTGCGCTGCAGCAGGTTCTCCATGCCCTGCTGGGCGAGGCTCTGGTCGCCGTTGGCCGCGGTGTGGCCCTTGATCTCGGGCGAGCCGTCGGTCAGCCCGATGCCCTTGAGGAAGCCGCCGTGGCGCTGGGTGTCGACCGAGCTGCCGGCCGTGCCGTCGACCATCAGCAGCTTGGGCGGGGTGCCCTTGAGCGACGCCTTGACGTACGCGCCCTGCTGCTGGCCGGCCGCGAAGTTGTCGGTGGCGAAGGTGGCGTCGACGGCGTCCGGCGGCTCGGTCGCGGTGTCGAGCGCGATGACCAGGATCCCGGCGTCGCGGGCGTCCTTGATCGCCTTCAGCACGCCGGTCGACGAGCTGGGCGTGATGAGGATGGTGTTCGCGCCCTGTTGCACGAGGTTCTCGATGGCGCGGACCTGGCCGTCGTTGTCGCCGTCGAACTGACCGGCGAGGGCGCTGAAATCGGCGCCGTTGGCCTGTGCGGTGGCTTTCGCGGATTCGCGCAACGCCACGAAGTACGGGTTGGTGTCGGTCTTGGTGACCAGGCCGACCTTCGCCTTTCCACTGCCACCGGTGTTCGTGTTGCCACCCCAGTGGCGTTCCACGGTGCACCCGGTCGTCGTGGCGAGGACGGCGGCCAGCGCGAGTGCTGTGAGACTTCGCTGTCTCATGGGTTCCCACCCTTTTATAGGTCGAAGCTTGCCGATGGTCGGGAAGGTAGACAGACTCAACCCCGGACGCAAGCGTTTGCGCAAACGCTTGCCGAGTTACCCCCAGGTAAGGATTGGTATGCCCCAGCCGAGATCATCGCGGCCGACCCAGCGGGACATCGCCGAGCTCGCCGGCGTCTCGATCACGACCGTTTCGCACGTGGTGAACGGAACGCGCGCGGTCGCCGAGGACACCAAGGCGGCGGTGCTGCGGGCGATCGAGACGACCGGCTACACCGGCGACGCCATCGCGCGCTCGCTGGTCACCGGCGGCACCCGCTCGATCGGGATGGCGATCTCGCTCGTCGCGAACCCGTACTTCGCGACGCTGATGCAGGCGATCGAGCGGGAGGCGTCCACGCACGGGTACACCGTGCTGCTGGCCGACACCCACGACACGGTGAACACGGAGCGTGACACGGTCCGGACGTTGCGCTCCCGTCGTGTCGACGGCCTCCTCATCACGCCGGCGCCGGGCGACGGCTCGGTGATCGGCGAGCTGGTCTCCCTCGACGTCCCGACGGTGCTGATCGACCGGCTGACCACCCGCGTCGACGTCGACCAGGTGGGTACGGAGAACATCCAGGCGACGTCGGCGCTGACCGCGCACCTGGCCACGCTCGGGCACCGGCGGATCGGCATGATCAGCGGCGCGCCCGGCCTGTCGACCAGCGAGGAGCGCGTGCTGGGTTACCGGCTGGGGCTCGGCCGCTCCGGGCTGACGTGGTCGGCCGACCTCGTGGCCTGCGGAAACTCGTCGCACGAGGGCGGCGCGCTGGCCGTCAGCCAGCTGCTGGCGCTGCCCGAACCGCCGACCGCGCTGGTGGTCGGCAACGACAGCATGATGGTCGGGGTGCTGCACGAAGCGCGGCGGCGCGGACTCAAGATCGGGCAGGACCTGCCGGTGGTCGTCTACGACGACGTCGAGTGGGCCGACCTGGTGGACCCGCCCCTGACGACGATGGCGCAGCCGATCGAGGAGATCGGCCGGCAGGCGGTGCGGCTGCTGCTGGCGCGCATCAACGACCCGGCCCGCAAGGCCGAAACCGTGCGCCTACCGCCAACCCTGCGTCACCGAGAGTCGTGCGGCTGCCCGGCGGTTCACTCACATCAGTGATTCTCGGGTGTTAAGGCCGCTGCCCGGCCGCTCAGCGGATACCTTTCGGCTGAGCGTCTGCGAGGGCTTATGACGGCACTTTCGCCGGAGCTCCGGTTCTGGGACCCCCCGGTCACCTACCGGATCGGCGTCGCGTTGGGTGCGCAAGCGCACCCCGATTCGGGTGAGCTGCTGCGCTCGATCAGGGCCGCCGCCGCGCAGGCCGGCTGCGACGTCACCCTGGCCGACACCGGCGACAGCGTCAGCGAAGAGGCCGCGGTCGTCCGCGCACTGCGGGCGGACCTCGTGGACGGCGTGCTGCTGGTTCCCACGCCGGGCGACGAAGCGGTGGTCAACGGCCTGGTCCGGATGGGCGTGCCGACGGTGCTGATGGATCGCGTCGCGGCGCGCAACGACGTCGACCAGGTGGGCACGGAGAGCGTCCACTCGATGAGCACGCTGGTGAAGCACCTGATCGAGCGCCGCCACCGCAAGATCGGCCTGATCTCGGGCGACGACGGCCAGGACGTCAGCCGCGAGCGCGTCCGGGGGTATCGCCTCGGCCTGGAGCAGTCGGGCCTGCGCTGGAACCGCGAACTGGTGGAGAGCGGCCTGTCGACGTCGGGCGGAGCGGCCCGCGCGACGGCCAAGCTCCTGGACGGCTGGCCCTCCCCGACGGCGCTGGTGGTGGCGGACGAGGCGATGCTGGTGGGCGTCCAGTACGAGGCCCACCGCCGCGGCATCCGCATCGGCTCGGAGCTGGCCGTGGTCGGCTACGGCGACATGGACTGGGCCCGCCGGGTGAGCCCGGCGGTGACGACACTGGTCCAGCCGATCGCCGATATCGGCCGCCGGGCGGTGCAGCTGCTGCTGTCCCGAATGGCCGACCCGGACCGGCCCCCGGAGTCGGTGCTGCTGACACCGAGGTTCCTGCACGGCGCGTCCTGCGGCTGCTGAGGCCGAGCGTCCTGCCGCGGCTTGTCGTGAGTGTTTAGGGCGGTTCTAACCGCCCTGAACACTCACGACGTCTGGGACAGCGTTGCCGCTGCCTCTAAGAGCATCCAGCCGCCGACCTGGACCGACATGTCGCGCTCCGGGGCGTCTTTCGGCAACGGCGAGGGTGCCGAGCGGTCCCAGAACGCGCTGAACACCGGGCCCTCCGACGCGCCTGACCAGCACGCATCGGCCGACGTGAGCACCAGCGATCGCGCCACCGAAGCCTCGGGGCCGGGCAAAGAACGGGCCGCCAAGGCCAGGTAGCGCGCCAGGATCGCCGCGAACAAACCTCCGTCGCCGCCGCTTTGGCCGCGGATCACGCCGCCGGGCGCGCAATGCTCAGCCACCGCCCGGACCGTCCGCGCCGCTTCGTCCATTAAGGATAGTTCCAGGCACGCGCCGAGGTAGACCCCTTGGCAGTACGTGTAAATGTGCTTCACCAGCTCGCCCGTGTCCGTCCGGATGCCGTCCCACACGAGGCCCGTCGACGGGTCCACCAGGGTCGACGACAGCCAGTCCGTCATCTCGCGGGCGCGGGTGCGGTTGCCGGAGCGGGCGTGGAAGATCGCCGCCGGGCCGTTGGCCGGGGCGTTCTTGAACTCGTCGCCGACGCGCCACCAGATGCCGCCGCCCGCCGCCTCCGTCCAGCCCGACAGGAGCTGCGTGTCGATCGCCGCCAGTGCCGGGCCGACGTCGATGCCCAGTGTCTGAACCCGTTGCAG
Organism: Amycolatopsis sp. NBC_01286; assembly: GCF_035982555.1. Taxonomy (NCBI): domain Bacteria; kingdom Bacillati; phylum Actinomycetota; class Actinomycetes; order Pseudonocardiales; family Pseudonocardiaceae; genus Amycolatopsis; species Amycolatopsis sp. NBC_01286. Next base: position 2,551,971 of record NZ_CP108428.1, on the reverse strand, counting down.
CGCAAGGCCCAGCCACGCGATGTCGTCGTAGAAGTCGTTCGTCCAGCGGCCGAAGTTGCGCAGCCGGACCGAGCGGACGAACGAACGGATCAGGGCGAGCCGAGCAGCCGAAGGCTCGCGCAGCTGGGCGTCGATCAGCGTGTCCAGCAGGTGCGCCTGCCACCAGTAGTTCCAGTGCCAGTGCAGCCGCTGTCCCGGCGTCGCCGGCCAGCCGCTGCGGCCGAGGACCGTGCCGGGCAGCCCCCACACCCGGCGCAGGTGCCGCGAGGTCACCGCGCGTTCGGCGGCCGAGACGTCCATGCGGGCAATCCTGCCTTGCCCACCGACATACCGCTCGGTATGTTGAAGGACCCGACGGCCTGCGAGGTACTCATGACCACGGCACACGTCACCTGCCCGCTGTGCGAAGCGACCTGCGGCCTCGAGGTGACGCTGGACGAGAACCAGCAGGTCACCCGCGTCACCGGCGACCAGCAGGACGTCTTCTCGAAGGGCTACATCTGCCCGAAGGGCGCTTCGCTCGGCGCGCTGCACCACGATCCCGACCGGCTGACCGCGCCGCTGCTCAAGCGCGACGGCGAGTTCGTCGAGGTCAGCTGGCAGGAGGCCTACGACGAGATCGACCGGCGGCTCCCGCCGATCCTCGAGAAGTACGGCCGCAACGCCGTCGCCGTCTACGCGGGCAACCCCGGCGTGCACAACATCGCGCTGACGCTCTACAGCCGTGTGCTCTACAAAGCTTTGGGCACCAAGAACTTCTACAGCGCGACGTCGGTCGACCAGATGCCGAAGCACTACTCGTCCGGCACCATGTTCGGCGACCCGCTCGCCATCCCGGTGCCCGACGTCGACCGCACGCGGCACCTGCTCATCCTCGGCGCGAACCCGCTGGTGTCCAACGGCAGCCTGATGACCGCGCCGGACATGCGCGGGCGGCTGCGCGGGATCCGCGAGCGCGGCGGCAAGATCGTCGTCGTCGACCCGCGCCGCACGCGCACCGCGCAGTTCGCCGACGAGCACCACGCCATCCGGCCCGGCACCGACGCACTGCTGCTGTTCGCGCTGGTCAACGTCCTGGTCTCGGAAGAGCGCGTCCAGCTGGGCCGGCTGGCGGAGCACGTCAACGGCCTCGACGACGTCCGCGCGCTGGCGCGGCCGTTCACCCCCGAGGCCGTCGCGCCGCGCGTCGGCATCGGCGCCGCCGAGATCCGCCGGATGGCCCTGGAGCTGGCCGACGCCGAGAACGCCGTGGTCTACGGCCGGATCGGCACCACCACCCAGACGTTCGGCACGATCGCGAGCTGGCTGGTCGACGTCCTCAACGTGCTCACCGGCAACCTCGACGAGCCCGGCGGCGCGATGTTCCCGCTGGCCGCGTGCACGCCGACCGGGAACCGGCGCCCGTTCGCCGTCGGCCGCTGGCACAGCCGGGTGCGCGGCTACCCCGAGGTCGTCGGCGAGCTGCCGGTCGCGACGCTGGCCGACGAGATCGAAACCCCGGGCGAGGGCCAGGTCCGCGCGCTGATCACGGTCAGCGGCAACCCCTGCCTGAGCACGCCGAACGCGGGCCGCCTGGCCGCGGCCATCGACGGCCTCGACTTCATGATCTCGGTCGACGTCTACCTCAACGAGACGTCCCGCCAGGCCGACGTCATCCTGCCCGGGCCGTCACCGCTCGAGCGGCCGCACTTCGACCTGGCGTTCTACCAGCTTTCGGTGCGCAACATCGCCAACTGGACGCCGCCGACGCTGCCGTCGAAGCTCCCGCAGGAGTGGGAGACCATGCTGCGCCTCACCGGCATCGTCACCGGTCAGGGCCCCGAGGCGGACGTCGCCGCGCTGGACGACTTCGTCGCCGCCGAAACCGCGCGGCGCAACAAGCTGGAGATGACCGGCGACCGGACCGGCCCCGCGCGACTGGTGGACCTGATGCTGCGCAGCGGCCCGTACGACGTCACGCTGGCCGACCTCGAAGCCGCGTCGCACGGCATCGACTTCGGCGCGTTGAAGCCGCGGATCCCGGAGGTGCTGTGCACGGCGTCCGGGCGGATCGAGCTGGCGCCGGAACCGATCGTCGCGGACGTCCCGCGGCTGCGCGACGAGCTGGCCCGCCCCCTGGACGACGGCTTGGTGCTGATCGGCCGGCGGCACCTGAGCTCGAACAACTCGTGGATGCACAACCTCGCGCCGCTGGTCCGCGGCGGGAACCGCTGCACGGTCCAGGTCCACCCGAGCGACGCGACCCGCCTCGGCCTGACCGACGGCAGCCTCGCGTCGGTGACGTCGCGCGCCGGGAAACTGGAGGTCCCGGTGGAGGTGACGGACGAGGTCCGCGAGGGCGTGATCAGCATCCCCCACGGCTGGGGGCACGACGTCGCCGGTTCGCGCACGCGGGTGGCGAGCGCGAACCCGGGCGTCAACTCGAACCTGGTCGCCGACGAGACGCTGCTGGACGTGCCGTCGGGAACCTCGGTGCTGAACGGCATCCCGGTCGAGGTCGCGCCGGCCTGATCACCAGGCCTGGGACAGGTCCGCGTGCTGCCGGACCCAGGCGTGCATCACGATGCCCGCCGCGACGCCGGCGTTGATCGAGCGCGTCGTGCCGAACTGGGCGATCGACACCACCAGCGCCGCCGTGGCCTGGGCGGCCTCCGACAGGCCCGGTCCTTCCTGGCCGAACAGCAGCACGCACTCGCGCGGGATGTCCGCCGTCTCGACCGGCTGGGACCCCGGCGTGTTGTCGACCGCCACGACCGCGAGGCCCTGCTCGGCCGCGAAGGTGAGCAGTCCGGCGACGTCGTCGTGGTGGCGGAGGTGCTGGTAGCGGTCGGTCACCATGGCGCCCCGGCGGTTCCAGCGGCGGCGGCCGACGATGTGGACCTCGGCCGCGGCGAAAGCGTTGGCGGTGCGGACCACCGTGCCGATGTTGTGGTCGTGCTGGAAGTTCTCGATGGCCACGTGGAACGGGTGGCGGCGGGCGTCCACATCGGACACGATCGCCTCGCGGCGCCAGTAGCGGTACTTGTCGACGACGTTGCGGCGGTCGCCGTCGCGCAGGAGGTCCGGGTCGTAGCGGTCGTCCGAGGGCCGGTCACCCGGCCAGGGGCCGACGCCGACCTCTTCGCGGCTCACCCACTCGGTGGGCCCGACGTCGTGGGGTGTGCTCACGGCGTCGATTGTCGCCTAACCCAGGTGGACGGCGTGCGCGCGGGCGTCCTCGTGGTGATCGCGGTGGCGCCACCGGTGGTAGACGCCGACGTACGAGTAGATCACCAGCACGACCGCGATGATGCCGATCGCCGGCAGCCACGACCGCGGGAACACCGTGTCGTAGAGGTAGTACGCGTTGAACCCGCCGGGCAGGTCGCCGAGGCCTTCCTGGTTCCGGAAGAAGTTCTCCAGCGCGGTCAGCGGGCACGGCACCGGCGTGACGTTCACGAGGATGCCCCAGAACGCCGCGAACATGTGCACGAAGATCAGCTTGGGCCAGCGCCAGGCGAGGAACCCGCCGAGGCCGATCAGCAGCAAGGCGAGGATGTGCACCGCAACGGTCACGTCGGCCAGGAACTTCGCCACCGCCCACCCCCTTACCCCGATCCCCCTACCAGGGACTTTACTCCGCTGATCGGAATCGGCCTGCTCGAAGAATGCCCAGGCGTGTGATGTTCAACCCACCGGAGCAACTTCTTCACCTGGGTGGTGACGGAGGCGTCACACCGGGTGGAAATTCGGGGGGCCGTTTCGCCGGGTACTTCGTCGGTTCCTCGTGCGGGTACTGATCGGGTGCGCCGTCCGGTTTCTTCCGGTTCGGGTCGTTCGGGCGGTGCGGCTCACCGGGCGTCGACGGCTGCTCGTCCATCCGTCGACGGTAACCCCGGCGGCCACCGCTTCACCGGGCGCGAGCGCCGGATTTCGCCGTCAGCCGAACTTCGAGCCGCACCGGCAAGGCGTCGACCTCCAGGGCCTGGCGCAACCGCGGGACGGCGTGCTCGGTGATCCGGGCGCGGATCGCCCCCGCGTCGGCCTCGGCGTCGGTCGTGACGATCAGGAACAGTGCCGGCGCCTCGCGCGGCCCGGTGAGCCAGGCCGACGCCGACCGGACGCCGGCGTAGCCCTCGACGTCGGCCGCGACCGGCGCGGCGGCCGTCGACGAGTCCAGCGTGGTCGCACCCTCGGCCTCCTCGGTCCGCCAGGCGACGGTCTTCGGCCGCCGGAACGCCTGGGCCGTCAGCCAGCGCAGGCACAGCAGCCCCAGCACGACGGCGACCGCGATCGCCGCGTAGAACACCCAGGTCGGCGGCGCCGTCGAGCCCGGGACCAGCGAAGATTCCGGGTCGAGGACGTGCAGCCGCCCGAAGTGGGTGGCCAGCGCGAACCCGCCGGCGGCGAGCAGCACGAGCCCGATCAGGGCGAGCAGGGTGCGGTTGAGCGCGGCGGGCCGGTTCATCGCGCACCTCGCACGCGGACGCGGACCCGCGGCGGCGTGGCCAGATCGACCTGGCCGAGCCGCGTTTCGAGCGCGGAGCGGACGGCGTCGGCGAGCCCGTCGGTGCGCGTCCGCTGGGTCTTCACCTTCACCCGCACGGTGCGGCGACGCAGCTTGAGCGCGGCCGCCGAGACGCCGTCGACGTGCGCGGCGGTCGCCCGCAGCGACGTCCGCAGGCCGTGGCGCGTGGTGCCGGTGTCGAAACCCGGCTCCGGCGCCAGCGGCAGGACGACCGGGCGGCCGCGCAGCAGCGCCGCCGCCAGCAGCACGAACCCCACGAGAACCGCGGCCCCGCCCCCGACGAGCACGGGCAGTTCGTTCCAGGAGGTGTCGTGGACGCGGGCGGCGACCGCGTCGTAGGACAGCACCGGCGGCACGCCCAGCAGCCGCTGCACGAGCGCCGTCACGACGAACGCGCACGCGGCGAGCAGGACGAGCGCGGTGAGCATCGCCGGCACGCTCCGCCGTGGCCGCCTCATCGGACCCGCCGCTTCGGCTGCTCGACCGGCGGGAGCGCGATCGTGATGTCGACGCGCTGGGTGCGCAGGCCGGTCAGTTCGGTGGTGCGGCCGAGCAGGTGGGCCCGGACCCGGTCGGCGGTGCCGGTGACGGGCGCCGGGTAGACCACGGGCAACCGGATGTCCACAGTGGTCACTTCACCGTCCACTGTGGCCTTCGCGGTGACGTCGGCGGCGACGCCGTCGACCTCACGCGCGGCCCGGGCGGCGATGCGCCCGACCGCCCGCGGCTCGACGGTCGTCTCGCCGCGCTCTTCTTCTTCGACCGTCTCGACGTCGTCGCGGCGGTGCCGCGCGGTGACCGTGGACATGGGGTTACCTCCGATCCCGGGCGGCCCCGACGAGGGCGGACAGGTCGAGCTTGCCGTCGGCCCAACGGCCGGCGAGGAGGCCGAGGCCGCCCAGCACGAGCACGGCGACAAAAGCGCCGAACCCGCCGAAGGCGGCCGCGAACCCCAGCGCCAGGCCGAAGAGCAGGCCGATCAGGGTGCCGTTCACGGTCACAGCACCCGGTCGCTGGTGACGGGCACGTCGTCGTCACCCGGGATGTGGACGTCGTTGACGTTGATGTTGACCTCGACGACCTGCAGCCCGGTCATCTGCTCGATCGCGGTGATCACGTTGCGCCGCACCGACCGCGCGAGATCCGCGATGGCGACGCCGTACTCGACGACGAGCTGCAGATCGACGGCGGCCTGCTTCTCGCCGACCTCGACCGAAACACCCTGGCCGACACTGGAGGACGCGCCGGGGATGCGGTCGCGCAGCGCGCTCAGAGCGCGAGCGGCCCCGCCACCGCCGAGTTCGTGCACACCGTTGACCTCACGGGCGGCGAGCCCGGCGATCTTCTGCACGACGGTGTCGGCGATGGTGGTGGTGCCCTGCTTCGAGACGAGCGCGCTGGTGGCGTCGTTCGCGGTGGTCACCACGGTCTTCTCGGCGGTCGCGGTCATGAGGTCCTCCTCGGGTGTTCTGGGAATGTCCTGGGGAACAAGGCTTTCCGCCTGGTTCGTAGGTAAGGACACCGGGGATGGGGAATCGTCACTGCCCCGATCGTGTGACGTGGGTCTCGGCTTGGGCCGCGGGTGTCCGCTGGGGTCCGGCGCCCCGAAACGCTGTCGGTGGAGCGGATCCGTGGGCCTCAGGCCGGTTGTCCCCAGGGTGAGCCACATGTGGACAACTCGGCGGAATCGGCCGCACGACACCAGTTTTGTCCGTGGGCGCCGGTACGCTGGGCGTGGGACGTCCCCCCAGGGAGCGGTGGGGGTATGTGTGTGGGGGCGATCAGGCGAAGGCCGCGCCGTCGAGGTCGGTGACGACCAAGCGCAGGTGGGCGTTCTCCCACTCCGTGCCCGCCAGCACCGGGCGCACGACTTCCGTCGCGCGGTCCAGCAGTGGCGGGATCGGCAGCCGGGACGCGATCAGGCGGATCTGGACCAGTTCCGGCGTCAGGTCGACCGCCATGCCTTCCCAGTCCACCGGGAGCCACGTCGTGCCGGCGGACACCGGGGTCGCCGGGCGGAGGCCCGGGATGCCCTTGATCGCGACGATGATCTTCTCGACCGCCTCGCCCGCGATCACCGGTTCGCCGTTTCGATGTCCATGATGGACACCGACACCTCGTCGACGACCAGGCCGGTCTGCGCGGTGACGTACCGGCTGACCGCGCGCTGCACCGACCGGCCGACCGTCGCGGCCTGGTCGGCGCCCGACGCGATCAGGTCCACCTGGACGCTCAGCCTGCCGTCCACCGTGCGGACGCGGACGCCGTCGGCCGGGGCCGGGTCGAGGCCCTTCCAGCGCTGGCGGGCCGCCCGCGTCCACGCCGTCACCAGCCCCCGCAGGCCCGGCTCCAGCCGCACCACGCCCGGCGCGGTGATCGCCGCCCGGGCCGCCACACTGGCGATCACCGGGTCGGCGATGACGTACTCCACAGTCATTCCCCTGGCTCCCCGACAGTGTCCTCGCCGAGAGTGTCTTCCTCGACAGCGTCCTCTTCAAAAACGTCGTCCACCAGCAGGTCGAGCTTCGCCAGCGTCAGGCCCACCCGGGCCGCGGCCGCCGCGGTCACCCGCTCCCGCACCAGCGACAACGCTTCACCGCCCGTAGCGTTCCGCAGACTCACCGCGAGGGTGAGCTGGACTTCGACGACACCCGCGCCGTCGTCGTGGATCCGGCAGCGCCGGGCGCGGATGCCCACGACGGTGTCCGCCGCGTAGCGCAGCACCGCCGCCACCGCCTGCTCGCTGATCTCGACCGACCCGGGTTCCGGGCTCGGCAGCGGCACCATCGAGCCGCGCCGCACCTCGGCCCGGACCGCCGACATGATCCGGCCGAACAGGTCCGGTGGCGGCGCGTCCGCTTCGGCCACCATCTCGGACGTCGCCTCGCGCAACGCGAGCAGGCTTTCACGCGCCGCCCGGCAGTGCGGGCAGGTCAGCTCGTGCTCGTCGGCCAGCCCGGCGCCGACCGCGTCGAGCCGCTCCCACACCTGCTCGACATCGCGTTCGCAGGGCAGTTCGTAGTCCGTCATCGCCATGGCTTCATCACCTCCGCCAGCTGTGCCCTGGCCCGCGCGATCCGGCCCCGCACCGCGGTGCCGTTCACGCCGACGATTTCGCCGATCTCCTCGTAGGACCGGCCGTGCACCTCACGCAGCAGCCAGCACGCCCGCTGTTCCGGGGTGAGCTGCGCCAAGGCCGTGTTCAACGCCGCGAGCTGGCCGCTCACCTGCGCGGCCCGCTCCGGCTGGAGGTCGCGACGCGGCGACTCCGCCGTGTCCAGATCGACGTCGGCCTGCGGCCGGCGCGCCCGGATGGCGTTCAGGCAGCGGTTCGTCGTGGCCCGGTAGAGCCAGCCGACGAACGCGGCGTCCTCGCCGAGCTGGTCGAGCTTGCGCCAGGCGTTGAGGAACACCTCCTGCACGACGTCCTCGGCGTCACCGCGGTTCGCAAGCATCTTCGCCGCGAGCCGGAACATCGGGCCCTGGTAGCGCAGCACGAGCTGTTCGTACGCCCGGACGTCGCCGTCCCGCGCGCGGCCCACCAGGGTCGCGTCGTCGAGCGGCGTGCCGGGATCCGCGCTGGTCGTCGTCACGGCACCTCCTCGGCAAGAGGACACGGGAGCCCGGGAAACGTCACGCACTGATTGTGGGTGACAGCCATCACTCGTGCGAATCCGTGACGAAAGATCACCGCCGGGGTCCTTCCGGCACCAGGCACCCACCGGGGTGCCACGGATCGGGAGGTGTCCCATGTCGCTGGGCGACAAGATCAGCAACAAGGCCGAGGACCTGGGCGGCAAGGCCAAGGAGACCGCCGGGAACGTCACCGGCGACGAGCAGCTGAAGGCCGAGGGCCAGGGCGACCAGGCGAAGGCGGGCCTGAAGGACGCCGTCGAGCACGTCAAGGACGCCGCGAAGGACCTCTTCGGCAAGAAGTGAGCCGGGGGCTGACGCGCGGCCGCCCCCGGCCCCGCGTCAGCCTTCCAGCCCCAGGTCGTCCAGGCCCAGGATGAACCGGTACTCGAGGCCTTCCTTCTCGATGGCCTCGCGCGCGCCGGTGTCGCGGTCGACGACCGTCACGACCCCGATGACGTCGGCGCCGGCTTCACGCAGCGCCGCCACCGCGGTGAGCACGCTGCCGCCGGTCGTGGAGGTGTCCTCGACGGCCAGCACGCGCTGCCCGCGGACCTCCATGCCCTCGATGCGCCGCTGCATCCCGTGCGCCTTCGTGTCCTTGCGGACGACGAACGCGTCGAGCACGACACCGTCGGTCGCCGCGGAGTGCAGCATCGCCAGCGCGACCGGGTCGGCGCCGAGCGTGAGCCCACCGGCCGCCACGTAGTCCCAGTCCGCCGTGAGCTGCCGCAGCAGCTTGCCGATCAACGGCGCGGCCGCGTGGTGCAGCGTCGCCCGCCGGAGGTCGATGTAGTAGTCGGCTTCCTTGCCGGACGCCAGGGTCACTTTTCCGTGCACCACGGAAAGATCGGTGACCAACCTGGCCAGTTCGAGTTTCGCCGCTTGATCCAGAACGGGGTTCGCCACGGCCGTGAGTCTTACACACGACCGGGTTCACTCCCCGATGGATGTGGCGTCGACCGCACGCCCGCGCGTCGCCGCCCAGGCCGGGACCAAGATCGCCACCAGCGCAAGCACTACGGCGATGGCGAGCACCGTCAGGTAGATCGTGATCGGCCCCTGCGGCAGCACGGAACCGGTCACCACGAGGCAGAACGGGACGATCGCGCCGGCTGCCGTCGCCGTGCCGAGCAGGATCGCGATGGTCGCGATCAGCCCGCCTTCGACGCCGGCCATCCGCAGCACCTGGCCGCGGGTGAAGCCGCTCAGCCGCTGCAGCCCGAACTCGCGGCGCCGCTTGCCGGTCGCCATCACCAGCGTGTTGACGACGGAGATCACGGTGTACGCGATGATCATCCCGACGAGCAGGTAGTTGACCCAGGCGCCGACCTCGTTGCCCTTGGCGTGCGCCGCGATCAGCGTGTCCCGGTCGCCGATCTGCACCGGCAACCCCGCTGTCGCCGCGCGGAGGTGCGAAGCCAGCGTCGCCGGGTCGACGCCGGGAGCGGCGCGGACCAGCAGCTGCGGGACGAGCCCGGTGGTCGTGTGCGGCGCGAGCAGCCCGGCGGGGAACAGCAGGCTCTCGAACCCGGCCCGCTGCGCGACGATCGCCGCGACCCGGACGTCGACGGCCGTGCCGTCGCCGAGCCGCAGCGACATCGTGTCGCCGACGTGCCGGTTCAACGACGTCGCGAGGGTGTCGGGCAGCGCGATCGTGTTGCCGGTGAGCGCGTCCAGGCTGCCGGCCGTGACCCGGGTGGCGACCGTCTGCGCGGCCCCGCTCGCGGTCAGGCCGACCGAGGCCCAGCCGTCCTTGTCCTGGTTCGACTCGTACGGCTTCTCGATGAACACCGTGCTCGTGACGTACTCCGAAACCCCGGCGACGCCCGGGACCGCGCTCACGCGGCCCAGCACCGACGGGTCGAGCCCGCCGGCCGAGCCGACGACGGCGTCCGCGCGCAGGTCCTCGGTGTAGGCCTGGTTCGAGACGGCTTCCTGGGTGGTCTGCAGGTAGATGTTCGCGGTCGCGATGCCGACGGCGAGCATGATCGGCGTGACCGCGCCGGCCGTCCGGACCGCGACGACGCGGGTGTTGAGCAGCGCGACGCGGCCGACCACACCGGTGACCGCCTGCAGCGGCCAGCGCAGCAGCGTCGCCATCACCTTCGTGACGCCGGGGCTGATCGCCGCCAGGCCGAACGCCCACAGCATCACGGCCGGGCCGGACGTGCTGGCCGCGACCGGGCCGGTCATCACCGCGACCGTGACGATCGCCAGCGCCGTCCCGCCGCCGAAGCACAGGATCGCCGTGATCAGCCGGATCGGCGTCAGCCAGCGCCGCTCGACGGCGGCTTCGGCGAGCGCCTCGGTCGGGCGGACCTTCGACGCGCGCCGTCCCGCGACGAACGCGGCGCCGACGACGGCCAGCAGGGACGCGCCCGCGGCGACCGTCGCCGGGAGCCAGCCCTGCTCGAAGCGCAGCACGTCGGGGACGACGTGGTTGGCCGCGAGCTGGTCGAACAGCCACCGGCCGAGCAGCGGGCCGAGGGCGATCGCGGCCCCCACCGCGAGCAGCCCGACGACCAGCGCCTCGCCGAGCACCATCCGCCGCAGCTGGCGCGGGGTCGTGCCGATGGCGCGCAGCAACGCGAGTTCGCGCTGACGCTGCTGCGTCGACAGCGAGAGCGTCCCGGCGACGACGAACACCATGACCGACGCCGACAGCCCGCCGGACACCGCGGACAGCACGATGAGGTTCTCGCCGCCCGCGTCGACTTCCGGGAACTCGAGCAGGCCCCGGTCGCTGCCGGTCAGGACGACACCGGCGTCGCCGACCGCCGCCGTCACCGCGGCGACGTCACCGCCGAAGACGCCGATCGTGTCGAACCGGCCGGGGTGCCCGGCCAGGCGCTCGGCGTCCGAAGGCGCGAAGAACACGGCCGCGTCCCGCATCGGCTGCGGCGCGGTGGCGATGCCGGAGACGCGGTACTGGGCGACCTCGCCGTGCGCGGCGACGGGCAGCGTGGCGCCGACAGCGAGCCCCAGCCCGGCGTCCACCACAACTTCACCGGGCTGCGGTGCCTGGCCCTGCAACGTGTACGGCGTCAGCACAGCCGAGTCCCAGGCGTGCCCGAGCGCGCTCGCGGAGCCGATCTGCGCGGCGAAGCTGACCTCGCCGACGACGTTCGTGACACCGGGGACCGCGCGGATGCGGTCGGCCAGCGCGGCGTCGACCCGGACGCGCTCGGCCAGGGTGCCGTTCTCGAACTTGTGCTTGTCCTCGGGGTCGAGGGTCGCCGGGTCGTCCTCCGGCAGCTTGAGCGTCTGCTGCCCGCCGACGACGATCGGCGCCGCGGCCAGCCGCTGCACCGGCGTCTCGGAGCGGATGCCCGACTCCATCAGGCCACCGCAGGCGGAGACGATCACCGCGCCGAAGAAGACGGCGACGAACGTCGCCAGGAAGGCGCCCTTGCGCAGGCGCAGGGTGCGCAGTGCCAGCTTGAACATCAGGCCCGCACCGCCGACCGGTCCCAGGCACCGAGGTGGGTCATCCGCTCGGCGACGGCTTCCGCGGTCGGCCGGGCCAGCCGGCCGGCGATCCGGCCGTCGGCCAGGAACACGACGTCGTCGGCGTGGGACGCGGCGACCGGGTCGTGCGTCACCATGATCACCGTCTGGCCGGACGCCCGGACGGACTCGCGCAGCAGGCCGAGGACGTCGGCGGCGGTGCGGGTGTCGAGCGCGCCGGTCGGCTCGTCGGCGAACAGCACGGCCGGGTCGGTGACCAGGGCCCGCGCGATCGCGACGCGCTGCTGCTGCCCGCCGGACAGCTGGCCGGGCAGGTGCTTGCGGCGGCCGTCGAGCCCGACGTGCGTGAGGATCCGCGAGACGAGCCGCTTGTCCGCGCGCTTCCCGGCCAGCTGCAGCGGGAGGACGACGTTCTGCTCGACCGTCAGCGCCGGGAGCAGGTTGAACGCTTGGAACACGAAGCCGACGCGGTCGCGCCGCAGCTTGGTCAGGTAGGTCTCGCTCTTGCCGTCGAGGTCCTGCCCGTCGAGCACGACCCGCCCCGACGTCGGCCGGTCGAGGCCCGCCGCGCAGTGCAGGAACGTGCTCTTGCCCGAGCCCGACGGGCCCATCACAGCCGTGAAACCGCCGCGCGGGAAGGAGATCGAGACCCCGTCCAGCGCGACCACGCCTTCGCCGTACTCCTTGCGCACGGCTTCGAGCCGGACCGCGTCGGCTGCCTCGTGCCACCCAGTTGTCATGGGAAGAACGCTAGGCAGGTAGCGCCCGGACCTCCCTGGTGCTGACGCGCGTTTCGAAGGTAGGGACAGCCCTACTCAGGTGCGGCCCTTGCCGCCGAAACCGCCACTGATCTTGCGCAGCACCGCGCGTGGGAGCAGGCCCCCGATCGCGACGACGACCTTGTACTGCAGGCTCGGCACCGAGATCACCTTGCCGCGGCGCAGGTCCGCGAGGGCCTCGTCGACCACCTGTTCGACGCCCAGCCAGGCGATCTTCGGGCCCGGCCGGTCGAGGCCGGCGCGCTCGTGGAACTCGGTCGCGGTGAAGCCCGGGCAGAGCGCCATCATCCGGACGCCCTTCGGCAGCGACGCGGCGATGCCCTCGGTGAACGACGTGACCCAGTTCTTGCTCGCGGTGTAGGTCGAGCCGCGGCCGCTGAAGAAGCCCGCGACGCTGCTGACCTGGATGACGTCACCGCGACCGCGGTCGACCATGCCCGGCAGCACCGCGCGGGTCAGCCGCAGGACGGCGGTGACGTTGACGTCGAGCTGGCGCTGCAGCGCGTCCGGCGAGACGGTCCAGAAGTCGCCGCCCAGCCCGAACCCGGCGTTGTTCACGAGCAGGTCGACCGGGCCGGCGGCCAGCCGCTCCTCGACGGCCGTTCGTCCGTCCACTTCGGACAGGTCGGCGGGCAGCACCTCGACGGCGACGCCGTGGCGTTCGCGCAGTTCGGCGGCGTAGGTCTCCAGCCGCGAGGCGTCCCGGGCGACGAGCACCAGGTCGTACTTCTCGGCGGCGAGCGTGCGCGCGAACTGCGCGCCGATGCCCGCGGTGGCTCCGGTGATCACGGCGGTGTGATGTCCGGGGCTTCGCCCCGGGCCGAGGGCGCCGCCACCCGGACCCCCGGCAAAGACGTTGGTGGTGGTCATGTGGGTGAACCATACGCGCTGGTCAGGGCCCGAGATGCAGCCGTTTGGCGCCCGGGCTATCGTCCCGGCATGGGTAAGCACAGCAGGCGCAAGAGCGGCTATCTGCCCAGGGTCGCCGCCGGCGCGGCACCCGTCGCCCTCCTCTTCGCCGCCCCCGTTTCGGCGTTCGCCGCCCCGTCCGACCTGACGCTGCCGATCGACCACCGGCACACCACGACGCTGAACAACGACGGCGACGCCCTCACCGCGACCCGCCGCGACGTCGTCGGCAAGCGGCTCGGCGACGTGCGGCTCGCCGCCGACCGCACGGAGGCCGTCGCCACGGGCGGCGAACGCGCGGGTGTCGCCGAGAGCGCCCACCAGGGCGTTTGGCTGGGCCACGGTGTCGACGTCCTGAGCGAGCACGCCGAGCAGCTCGACACCGGGCTGTTCACCGGAGACCTCACCGGCGGGATCGCCGCCCGCCGCTCGTCCGGGCAGGCCGTCGACCTCGGTCAGCTGGGTGCGGTCGGCACGACGTCCGAGCAGCACGTCATCAGCAGTTTCACCGGTGTCCTCGACGTGGGCCAGAAGCACGAGGTGGGCGGCACGCTGGGGCCGGCGTCCGGCCTGGTCAGAACGTCGCAGAGCCTGTCATCGGGTTCGTTCGGCGGCGACTTCGGCGTCGACCGCGTGGTTCACGTCCAGGGCGGCACGACCTCGGTGCGCGGCACGCTGGACCAGCACCCGTCGGTGTCGCTGAGCGCGCTGGACCGGCCGGTCCTCTAGTCCTGCTAGTCCTGCGAGGTGTCCGCGGGCGGCGGCTGCTGCACCGGGATCCCGGCGGCCGGGGTGCCCGGCGCGGAACCCACGGCGGGGATCGGCGCGCTCGCCTGGTGGCGACCGGCGTCGTAGTCCTCATCGAACGGGTCGACGATGTCCGCGATCTCGCCGAGGTCGCGCAGCAGACGCTCGAGGCGGGACGGGCCCGCGGTCGGGACGACGCTGGCGAGCACCCACTCGCTCTCGAGCCAGGCCACGCCGACGTCGCCGCCGAGCTGGTCCGCGGCGTCGACGAGCTCCTGGGTGATCACCGCGCGGGCGCCGTCGGCGTCGTCCGCGAAGGCGTAGCGGGAGCCGATCGGGCCGAGCATCTCGGGCATGTCGGCGCGCTGGAACGGCACGCTGGACAGCCACATCTCGATCGGGATCTTGTGCTTCTTGTTGCAGCGCACCGCGACGACGACGGCCGGGATCTGCCCCTCGGACTCGATGTCGAAGATGAACACCGGGCGGCGGCCGTCGGAGGTGAAGGTCGAGCCCGCGACGACGTTGACGGCGGCGTCCGCGCCGAAGTAGCCGATCGCACCGTTGGACCACTGCTGCGGCAGCCGCTCGTCCTCTTCGACGAACTGCCAGCCGCGCAACTGTGCCCAGCGCATGCGCTCGCGGTTGCGCGAGCCCTCCTTCGCCCGATCGGCGGCGAGCAGCCCCAGCCCCGCCACCAGGGCGACGGCCGCGATGACGAACCAGATCCACGCCGGAATACCCACGATCGTCAGCGTATCGCCTGCTACGCCGAAGAGATGATCGCCGGTACCCGTGTCGCCGCGCCCATTCGAAGCATTTCCCGCCTGCAACGTCGACAAATCGCTTAATCGCACGATTCGGCCAGGGCTGCAAGGCACGCGAAGAACGTGGCCCGGTCGGCCTTTCCGAGCGGTTCGACCAGGTGAGCCCGCACGGCGGCGGCAGGCACGTGCGCCTTCTGCGCGGCCGGCGCCGGCACGGCCGGCGTCGGTGATGACGACCTCGACCCCGCCGTCGACCGGCCGCCGCGTCACGAGCCCGCGTTGCTCCATGCGGGTCAGGTGGTGCGACAACCGGCTGCGGTGCCACCCCATCGAGTCGGCGAGCTGGTTCTGCCGCAGGCTCCCCTTCCCGTCCTCGGCGACGCGGGTGAGCACGCCGAAGTCCGGATCGGACAGTTCGGTCGCGGCGGCGACGTCCTCGACGACCCGGGCCCGCACGGTTTCGGCCGCGCGCTTCCAGGCGTGCCACAACGCCATGTCGTCCTTGCTGAGCCGGTCCACGAGCGGCAACTCGGGAGCGCGTGACGTCGGCCGCGGTGCGGCCGCCGCCGCGGAGATCGGCGCGAAGTTCGTCCGGCTCGACGTGCTTTCCGACGAGGACGTCGAAAACGCGGTGGCGGCGATCGGGGAACTGGACGTACTGGTGAACAACGCCGGGATCAACGCGGGCGGGTACGGGAAGCCGTCGGACGAGACCGCGGAGACACTGCGGCGGGTCTACGAGACCAACGTGTTCGCGGTCGTCCGCGTGACGAACGCGTTCCTGCCGCTGCTGCGGCGGTCACCCGCGGGCCGGATCGTCAACGTGACCAGCAAACGCGGCTCGATCGGCGAAGACGGGGCCTGGGCCGGGCAGCCGTCCATGTCCTACTCCGGTTCGAAGACCGCCCTCAACGCGCTGACCGCGCACTACGCGCGGGAACTCGCGGACACGAAGATCAAGGTGAACGGCGCCGCACCCGGTCACGTCGCCACGGATTTCAACGGCTTTCGCGGGAGCCGCACTCCCGAAGAAGGCGCCGAAGTGGCCATCCGGCTGGCCACTGTGGACGAAAACGGGCCAACCGGCGCCGTCTTCGAAGACGAGCGCCGGTTGGCCTGGTGATACTTGCACTTTCGGGGTTTCCGAGTGGCGGATCAGACGCGGGTCACCGTCAGCGCGTTGCCCGCCTCGATGTCCGGGATGTCGACCCGGACCGTGTCGCCGTCACGGACTTCGCCCGACAGCAGTTCCTTCGCGAGCTTGTCGCCGATCGCCGACTGGACCAGCCGCCGCAGCGGGCGGGCGCCGTAGATCGGGTCGAAGCCGTTGAGGGCGAGCCACTCGCGGGCGCCGTCGGTGACCTCCAGGTGCAGCCGGCGCTGGGCCAGCCGCGCGGCCAGCCGGGCCACCTGGATGTCCACAATGGACGTCAGCTGCTCGGTGCCGAGCGAGTGGAACACGACGATGTCGTCGAGCCGGTTGAGGAACTCCGGCTTGAACTGCCGCTGCACCACGTCCAGCACCGCGTCCCGCCGCTGGCGTTCGTCCAGGTTCGGGTCGGCGATGGCCTGCGAGCCGAGGTTCGACGTCAGGATCAGGATGGTGTTCCGGAAGTCGACCGTCCGGCCCTGGCCGTCGGTCAGCCGCCCGTCGTCGAGGACCTGCAGCAGCACGTCGAAGACGTCCGGGTGGGCCTTCTCGACCTCGTCGAGCAGCACCACCGAGTACGGCCGGCGCCGGACGGCTTCGGTCAGCTGCCCGCCCTGGTCGTACCCGACGTACCCCGGCGGGGCGCCGACCAGGCGCGCCACCGAGTGCTTCTCGGCGTACTCGCTCATGTCGATCCGCTGGATCGCCCGCTCGTCGTCGAAGAGGAACTCCGCCAGCGCCTTGGCCAGCTCGGTCTTGCCGACGCCGGTCGGGCCGAGGAACAGGAACGACCCGGTCGGCCGGTCCGGGTCGGCGACGCCGGCCCGGGCGCGGCGCACCGCGTCCGCCACGACCTGCACGGCTTCGGGCTGGCCGATGACCCGCCGGCCCAGCTCCTCTTCCATCCGGAGCAGCTTGCCGGTCTCGCCCTCGAGCAGCCGTCCCGCCGGGATGCCGGTCCACGCGGCCACGACGTCCGCGACGTCGTCGGCGCCGACCTCTTCCTTGAGCATCACGTTCTGCTGGCTCGCCTCGTTCGCGGCCGTCGCGGCCTCGAACTCCTTCTCCAGCGCCGGGATCCGGCCGTAGCGCAGCTCGGCGGCCTTGCCAAGGTCACCGTCGCGCTCGGCGCGCTCGGACTCGCCGCGCAGCTGTTCCAGCTGCTCCTTGAGCTCGCGGACCTTCTCGATGGAGCCCTTCTCGTTCTGCCAGCGCGCGGTCAGCGCGGTCAGCGTCTCGCGCTTCTCGGCCAGCTCGGCGCGCAACGCGCTGAGCCGGTCCTTCGAAGCCGCGTCGCTCTCCTTGGCGAGCGCCATCTCCTCGATCTCGAGTCGGCGCACAGCGCGTTCGACCTCGTCGATCTCCACCGGCCGCGAGTCGATCTCCATGCGCAGCTTGGACGCGGCCTCGTCGACCAGGTCGATGGCCTTGTCCGGCAGGAAGCGCGCGGTGATGTAGCGATCGGACAGCGTCGCCGCGGCGACCAGGGCGGCGTCCGTGATCCGGACGCCGTGGTGCACCTCGTAGCGCTCCTTCAGCCCGCGAAGGATCGCGATGGTGTCCTCCGGCGACGGCTCGCCGACCAGCACCTGCTGGAAGCGCCGCTCCAGGGCGGCGTCCTTCTCGATGTGCTGGCGGTACTCGTCGAGCGTGGTCGCGCCGACCATCCGCAGCTCACCGCGGGCGAGCATCGGCTTGATCATGTTGCCCGCGTCCATCGCGCCCTCACCGGTCGCGCCGGCGCCGACGATGGTGTGCAGCTCGTCGATGAAGGTGACGACCTCGCCCGCGGAGTCGGTGATCTCCTTGAGCACGGCCTTCAGCCGCTCCTCGAACTCGCCGCGGAACTTTGCGCCGGCCACCATCGACCCGAGGTCGAGGGCGATGACGCGCTTGCCGCGCAGCGACTCGGGGACGTCACCGGCGATGATGCGCTGGGCCAGGCCCTCGACGATCGCCGTCTTGCCGACGCCCGGCTCGCCGATCAGGACCGGGTTGTTCTTCGTGCGCCGCGACAGCACCTGCACGACCCGGCGGATCTCGGTGTCCCGGCCGATGACCGGGTCGAGCTCGCCGGCACGGGCGCGCGCGGTCAGGTCGACGCCGTACTTCTCCAGCGCCTTGAACGTGCTCTCCGGGTCCGCGCTGGTGATCCGGGCGGAGCCGCGAACCTTGGCGAACGCCTCACGCAGCGCGTCCGGGGTGGCGCCGTGCCGCTTGAGCAGGTCGGCCACCTGGCCGCCCTCGGTGGCCAGCCCGACCAGCAGGTGCTCGGTCGAGACGTACTCGTCGCCCAGCTCGGTCGCCAGCTTCTGGGCGTGCGTCAGCGACTTCACGGCGAAGGTGTCGAACTGCGGGCTCGACACGGTCGCACCGGTCGCCGACGGCAGCGCCGCGGTGATCGGCTCGAGCTCCTTGTGCACCACCCCCGGGTCGGCCCCGACCGCGGTCAGCAGCGGTGCGGTCAGCCCCTCACCCTGCGCCAGCAGGGCGCCCAGCAGGTGGGCGGCCGACACGTGCGGGTTGCCGGCCATGGTGGCCGCCTGCGCCGCGGACGAGATCGCCTGCTGGGTCTTCGTGGTCGGGTTGAAAGCGTCCATCCCTCACCTCATGCTCGATTACAAGAAAGTCCTGGTGACAGGCCTGACCGAAGCCCGTCAATCTCTACAACGCACGAAGACTTGAGTCTGTTCCGCTCAACTTTGGCCGGGTGCGACCGCGTCCGCCGGCAGCCGGGGCGCGAGCGTCCCGAGCCCGGCGACGGCGAGCCCGGCGCACACCCCGACCAGCACCCAGGGTAACCAGTCGGCGACCGAGAACAAGGCCACCACAGCGGGCGCGAGGACCTGCGCCATGGTGAACGCGTACTGGTACGCAGCGAGATAACGTCCACGGGCGTCCGGAGGTGCCGCAGCCTCGGCGAGCGCCCCCGAGCGCGGCCCGAAGACCAGGTCGCCGGCGGCGAACACCAGCGTCGAGACCAGCAGGTAGACCACCCGCCAGCCTTCGGGGACGAGCAGCACGCCCAGGCTGACCAGGCACCACGCGGAGAACAACGCCGAGCCGGCCCGCATCGCGCCGATCCGGGTCAGCTTCGCCGTGAGCCGCAGCGCGAGCGTGCCGCCGACGCTGGTCAGCACGGTGAGCAGGGCGAGGATCGCGCCCGGCAGCCAGGCCGGGCCGTGCAGCCGGTCGAGGACGAACACCGGCGTGCCGATCAGGAAGAACTCGAGCGAGAGCCCGAACAGGCCGCTGAACAGGATCAACGCGAGGTACGGCCGGTTGCGCAGCACCCGCGCGGGCCGCTCGCAGTCCCTCTGGTGCGGTCGCACGAGCTGGACGCAGAAGCCGAGGATGCCGGCGGCGACGACGAACGTGCCGACGTCCAGCAGGAGCGCGACCCGGTACCCGGCCAGCCCCTGCCAGGTCAGCAGCACTCCCGCCACCAGCCCGCCGAGGCCGAAGCAGCCGGCCCGCACCATCCCCACCTCGGCGAACGGCCGATCCTTCGGGACGTCGCCCGCGACGTCGGCGATGAGCACGAACAGGGAGCTGTAGAACAGCTGCTGCCCGGCGGCGAGCAGGACCGCGGCGAACACCACGGCCCCGGCGCCGTCGGCCACCAGGTACGCGCCGGCGCCGGCGGCCTGCAGCAGCTGGGCGCAGATGACGACGACGCGCGGCCCGACGCGGTCCACCAGCCGTCCGGCCAGCGGCGGCACGACCAGGCCGCCGACCGTGCCGAGGGTGACCGCGGTGCCCGCGACGGCGAGCGGCACGCCGACCACCTGGGTCACGTAGACCAGGGCGAGCGGGAGAAACAGACCTGAGCCGAAGTTGTCGATCCCCAACGCGCACAGCAGTGCGACCCGGCTACGCGTCACCCATCGACGTTAGCTCTGGTCAGCACCGGGAAGTCAGGACCGAACGGAGACAATCGGTCACGCCGAATGCAACTGGCGGTGTGACCGATTGCCCGTCCGTCACTTGGTCGTGTCAGCGAGACACGCCACGCTGCCGAGCGCGCGGCGGAGGTCGGTGTTCATCTCCGCGAGCCGCCCGGTGAGGTCGGTGACGCGGGCGTCGTCCCAGCCGCCGAGGGCCTGCTCCATGAACTCGAGGTAGTTGGTCCGCCAGTTGGCGAGCTCCGCGCGGCCCTTCTCGGAGACGCTCACCAGCGTCGCCCGGCCGTCCTCGGGCGCGGGACGGCGGTCGATCAGCCCGGCGGCGGAGAGCTGGGTGATCTGCCTGCTGACGACGGACAGGTCGACGAACCGGCGTTTCGCCAGCTCGGAGGGCCGCGCCTCGCCGTTCTTCGCCAGGTCCGACAGCAGCATCGCGGCCGCGGGGTGCAGCCCCGGCGCGTCCTGCCAGGCCTGCATGATCCAGGCGTGCTGCAGCTGGGACGCGGTTTTCAGCTCACGCATGAGCTCGACCCGGACGTCGTCCTCGGTGTCGTCGAAACTCATCGGAGCCCTCCCGGTACTGCCTGTTAGTTGTGCAATACAAGTTTATTGCCGGACACTTGCGCAGGGCAAGCATCGGCCCGGTGAGGTCCCCCACGCCGACACTGGCGGCAATACACCCGGTCGGAGCAACAATGCGGGCAAAAGGGCGCCCGGCCGCTACCCTGCGGACGGGCCGCGCACGAAGCGTGCGCGGAGTGACTGGGCGGAAGCGATGGACACCGGGAGGCGGCTGTGCGCGGAACTGCCGTCGTCGTGCCCGGACCGGCGGTGACCGACCGGGTGCCGCCCACCCTCCGTCCCCGACCGGCGAACCCCGGCCCATGACAGCCGACTCGGTCAGCCCGCTCCCCCGCTCCTCGACCTCGCGCGAGGCACCCCCGGCCGTCACCGCGATGGTCCAGCTCATCCGGGACAGCTGGGCCAGGTCCGAGCCGTACATCGCGGACATCTCCCAGTTCTTCTACGGGATGCTGTTCACCCTGGCGCCGACCACGCGCGACTTCTTCCCGATCAACATGGAGATCCAGCGCGGCCGGCTGGTGCGCGCGCTGGTGCACATCGTGCAGATGGTCGACCGGCCCGACGACCTGGCGCCGTTCCTGCGGCAGCTGGGGCGCGACCACCGGAAGTTCGGCGTGGCGCCCCGGCACTACGAAGCCGTCGGCACGGCGCTGCTGGCGTCGCTGAAGAACCACCTCGGCCGGGAGTGGACGCCCCAGGTCGAGCGGGCCTGGGCCGAGGCGTTCACCATCGCCGCGCGCGCCATGCAGGACGCCGCCGCGGCCGACCAGAACCCGCCGTCGTGGCACGCCACCGTCGTCGAGCACCGGCGGCTGACGTGGGACCTCGCCCTGGTGCGGCTCGTCCCGGACCAGCTGGTGCCCTACCACCCCGGCCAGTACATGAGCGTCGAAGTGCCGCAGCGGCCGCGGCTGTGGCGCTACCTGTCCCCGGCGAACGCGCCGCGCGAGGACGGCGGCATCGAGTTCCACGTCCGCGCCGTCGACGGCGGCTGGGTATCGCGCGCCATCGTCAGCCACACGCAGCCCGGCGACGTCTGGCGGCTCGGGCCGCCACTGGGCCGGCTGGCGGTCGACCGCGAGGCCGCGCGGAACGTGCTGATGATCGCCGGCGGCACCGGCATCGCGCCGCTGCGCTCGATCCTCGACCACCTCGCGCTGTGGGGCGAGAACCCCAAGGTGCGCCTCTTCTACGGCGGCGCGGCCCGCGAGGACCTCTACGACCTCGAAGAACTGCGTGCGCTCGCCTCCATCAACCCCTGGCTGAACGTGACGCCGGTGGTGGAGCGCGGCGGCGACGTCCCCGGGTTCGAGCAGGGCACGCTCGCCGAGGCCGTCACGCGCTACGGCTCCTGGCCGGGGCACCACATCCTCGTCTCCGGCTCGCCGGCGATGATCCGGGCGACCGTCTCGCGGATGCTCGTCGCGGGCAGCGCGCTGGACCAGATCCAGTACGACCCGTTCACGATCGACTAGCGCCCGACAATGGTGACGCACTCGTCCGATGAATGAGTCGGTTGCACTTCGGCAATTGTTACGGGTTTTCGTGAATCCTTCCGGGTGATCGTTTTTACGCAGTGCCAGGCCGGGTTGACCGCGCGTGGCGAAATTGCTCCGTTCGAGGGGAACGCGCGGAATCACGCGCATCTGCACGGGAATGCGCCTACAGTCGGGAACCCTCGGGGGCGGTACCGCTACAGCTGTGCCGCGTGGACGGCGCCACAAAGCCATGCACGACTGGAGAAAACCGTTCCCGATGACTGCTGAATCCGTGAAGATCCCCACCCTGCCCGTGTCCACCCCCGTTCCCGTTTCGGCTGGAGAGGGCCGAGAGATGGCCCGGCTGATCCGGGAAAGTTTTGCGGTGGTCGAGGCGAAAGCCGACGAACTCGCGCAGTACTTCTACGGTGCGTTGTTCGTGGTCGCGCCCGATTGCCGTGACCTGTTCCCGGTCTCCATGACGACCCAGCGCAGCAGGCTGCTGCGCGCGCTGGTGTACGTCGTGCAGATGGTCGACCGGCCGGACGAGCTCGTCACCTTCCTCGGCCAGCTGGGCCGCGACCACCGCAAGTTCGCGGTCGTCGCGCGCCACTACGACGCCGTCGGGATCGCCCTGCTCGCGGCGCTGAAGCGGTTCCTCAAGGACAAGTGGACGCCCGAAGTGGAGTCCGCGTGGTCCACGGCGTACGGGATCATCGCCAAGACCATGCGCGAGGCCGCCCAGGCCGAGACCGGGCCGGCGTCGTGGTCGGCGACCGTGCTCGAGCACCGGAAGCTCACCCGCGACGTCGCGCTGGTCAAGGTGCAGACCGAGGGCCTGCTCCCGTACCGCGCCGGCGGTTACGTCAGCGTGGAGGTGCCGCAACGACCGCGGTTGTGGCGGTACCTCTCGCCGGCGAACGCGCCTCGCGGCGACGGCCAGCTCACCTTCCACGTGCGGACCGTGCCGGGCGGCTGGGTCAGCGGCGCCATCGTCAACCACACCAAGCAGGGTGACGTCTGGCGGCTCGGGCCGTCGATGGGCGCGCTGAGCGTACGGCCGAGCACCACGAAGAAACGGCTGCTGATGATCGCCGGCGGCACCGGGCTCACGCCGTTGCTCGCCATCCTCGACGACCTCCAGCGGTGGAAGCGGAACCCGCCGGTGCACCTGTTCTTCGGTGGCCGCAGACCGGAAGATCTCTACGCACTGGAAGATTTGCGACGGCTGAGCGCTACGTCGAAGTGGCTTACGGTAACCCCGGTTACCGAAGAGGGCGCTTTGTCCGGCGGCGACCGCGGCACGCTCGCCCACGCAGTGACCCAGCGCGGCACGTGGAAGAACCACGACGTGCTCGTTTCCGGATCTCCGCAGATGATCCAGGCGACGATTGCGAAACTGCTGACCAAGGGCGTCGATCTGGAACGAATATCGTACGACCCGTTCACGCTCGACTGATCGCTCGCTATCGTCGCCGATATGGAGACGACTATTCCGGTTTCGGGCGGCATCGGCGGTTACCTGGCGGAACCCGAGGGAGCGGGGCCGCACCCGGGCGTGGTGCTCATCCACGACGCGTTCGGGCTGAGCCAGGACACCCGCAACATCACCGACCGCTTCGCCGGCGAGGGCTTCCTGGCCCTCAGCCCCGACCTGTACTCGCGCGGCGGCATGCGCCGGTGCGTGCGGCGCGTGTTCTCGGACATGTTCGCGAACCGGGGCCAGGCGTTCGACGACATCGAGGCGTCCCGCGCGCTCCTGGCCGCGCGCCCGGACTGCAGCGGCCGGATCGGCATCGCCGGGTTCTGCATGGGTGGCGGCTTCGCGCTCGTGGCGGCGTCACGCGGCTTCCAAGCGTCCGCGCCCTACTACGGCCAGCTGCCGAAGAACCTGTCCGTGCTGGACGACGCCTGCCCGATCGTCGCGAGCTTCGGCCAGAAGGACTTCGGCCTGCGCGGCGCGGCCGCGAAACTCGAGACGGCGCTCACCGAGCGTGAGGTCCCGCACGACGTCAAGGAGTACCCGGGCGCCAGTCACGGGTTCGCCAACAAGATCGACGTCGCGGCGCCGCTGAACCTGCTGCTCAAGGTCGTCGGCTTCACCTACCACCACGAAGCGTCCGAGGACGCGTGGCGCCGGGTGACGGACTTCTTCGGTGAACACCTGGACCGACCTTCGCGCTGAGCCGACCGGAGCAGGAAAACCGCCGAATGGCGGTAGTTCGTTGACCGTTGTGCCCGAATCAACTTATGGTCTAGACCACATCTCCCCCGGATGTGCTCGTTCGCCCTCCCTCCGGAACGACGTCGTTCCCCCTTCGAGGAGCCGAAATGACCTTGAAGCGCAAGTTCTTGGCGGCCGCCGCCGGTGCGATCCTCGCGCCGGTGCTGGTGGTCGTCCTCCCTGCCGCCTCAGCCAGTGCCCACGGTTACATCTCCGACCCACCCAGCAGGCAGGCCAACTGCGCGGCGGGGAAGGTGCCGAACTGCGGGCAGATCGTCTACGAACCCCAGAGCGTCGAGGGCCCGAAGGGCCTGCGCAGCTGCAACGGCGGGCTGTCCCAGTTCGCCGAGCTGGCCGACGAGTCGAAGCCGTGGCCGGCCAAGTCCGTCGGCACGACGGTGACGTTCAACTGGGTGTTCACCGCCCGGCACGCCACGTCGAGCTACGACTACTACATCGGCAACACCCGCGTCGCGACGTTCCCCGGCAACAACCAGCAGCCGCCGGCGACGCTGTCGCACACGGTGAACCTCTCGGGCTATTCAGGCCGGGTGAAGGTGCTGGCCATCTGGAACATCTCGGACACGTCCAACGCGTTCTACAGCTGCGTCGACCTCCAGATCGGTGGTGGCGGCACGACGACCCCGCCGCCCACCACCACGCCGCCGCCGACCACGACCCCGCCGCCCACCACGACCCCGCCCCCGACGACGACCCCGCCGGCCGGCGGAACGTGGGCCGCGGGCACGGCGTACAAGGCCGGTGACGTCGTCACGTACGGCGGCGCGAGCTACCGCTGCCTCCAGCCGCACACGGCGATCGCGGGCTGGGAGCCGCCGAACACCCCGGCCCTCTGGCAGCGCCAGTGAGGTTCCTGCTGGTCGCCGTCGCACTGCTGCTGGCCGGATGCGGCAGCGGCGCGACGGCGGCCGCCCCGGCGTACAACGCGGCCGACGTGATGTTCCTGCAGATGCTGATTCCCCAGAACCAGCAGGGCATCGAGATCGCCCGGCTGGCGCAGACGCGGCAGCTGCCCGCGGACCTGAAGGTCCTGGCGGCGGCGATCGAGTCGACGCAGCAGACCGAGATCAACGACATGAAGAGCTGGCTGAGCAGCTGGAACCAGCCGGAGACGATGGACATGAACCCGGCGGCCCACGCCGGCCACGGCGGCATGCAGATGACCGCCCCGGACCTGGTCGGCACGCTGAAGACCGCACCGGACACGGAGTTCGGCCGCAAGTTCCTGGACGTCCTGACGGGTCAGCAGCAAGGAGCCGTCGAGCTGGCCCAGACGGAGAACGGCACGAGCGGCGGTGTCAACGCCCAGGCCCGCGACCTGGCCCGCCGGGTCATCGAGTCGCGCAGCGCCGAGGTGAAGCAGCTGCTGAACTTCAAGCCCTGACGCGCCCGGGGCTTGAAAGCCGTGAAGGCCTCCTTACCGGCTTTGAGAGCCGGTAAGGAGGCCTTCACGGACCTTGCGGACTAACGGCGCTTGGGGCGCCAGACCACCATCGCGGTCTGCTGGTTCATCGGGACCAGGTCCCGGCGGTAGGAAGCGTGCGCGGCCGCCGCGGCCTGCTCCCCGGCGGCGTACGCCGCGGCCAGTTCCTCGGTGATCTCCGACAGCCTCGCCCGCAGCGCGTCGACCTGGTTCTCCAGCTCGATGATGCGCTTGATGCCGGCCAGGTTCACGCCGTCTTCCTGCGACAGCCGCTGGACCTCGCGCAGCAGCGCGATGTCCCGCATCGAGTAGCGGCGCCCGCCGCCGGAGGTGCGGCCCGGCGACACCAGGCCCTGCCGGTCGTAGGTGCGCAACGTCTGCGCGTGCATCCCTGCCAGCTGGGCCGCCACCGAGATGACGAACACCGGGGTCTCTTCGTCCTCCTCCGGGGGAATCCCGCCGAACATCCCACTCACCTGCCTTCGAGCAGCTCAGTGATCTCCGGCCGGGGGTCGTGCCCGGCCATCGCCTCGGCGTACGACTGCAGAGCCTCGCGCGCCTTGTCGTCCAGTTTGGCGGGAATCGCCGCTTGCAGGGTGACGAGCAGGTCACCTTGCGCACCGTCGCGCTTCGCGATGCCCTTGCCGCGCACGCGCAGCACCCGCCCGCTCGCCGTGCCGGGCGGCACCTTGAGCGAGACCTTGCCATCGAGGGTCGGCACCGTGATCGTGGTGCCGAGCGTGAGCTCGGTGAAGTCCACCGGCACCGCGATCGTCAGGTCGAGCGCCTTGCGCCCGAACAACGCGTGCGGAGCCACGTGCACCCGGACGTACAGATCGCCCGCCTGCGCGCCACCCCGGCCCGGCTCACCCTGACCGGCCAGCCGGATGCGCTGGTCGTCGTCGACGCCCGGCGGGATCCGGACGGTCAGCGTGCGGGTCCGCGTGCTGATGCCTTCGCCGCCGCACTCGGGGCACGGGTCGTCGATGATCTGCCCGCGGCCGCGGCAGTCGCGGCACGGCTCCGAGAACGCGAACGCGCCCTGGCTCCGGCTGACCAGGCCCGACCCACTGCAGGTCGGGCAGGTCCGCGGCGACGTGCCCGGCTTCGCGCCGTTGCCGCCGCACGTCGAACAGGTCGCCGGGCTCGACAGCCGCAGCGGCAGGGTCGCGCCCTTGACCGCCTCGGTGAAGTCGATCCGGACGTCCGTCTCGACGTCGGCACCGCGCTGCGGCCGGTTCGCCGTCGCGCCGGCCGACGACCGGCCGCGGCCGAACAGCCCGCCGAGGATGTCGCCGAGCCCGCCCATCCCGCCCTGCTGGCCCGCACCCGCGCCGGCCTGGCCGAAGATGTCGCCCATGTCGAAGCCGCCGGAACCGCCGCCGGTGGGGAAGTTGAATCCGCCACCGCCCGAGCCGCCGAACAGGCGCCGCGCCTCGTCGTACTCCTTGCGCTTGCTGGCGTCGGAGAGCACGCCGTAGGCCTCGGAGACCGACTTGAACTTCTGCTCCGCCTGCGCGTTGCCGGCGTTCGCGTCCGGGTGGTTCTCCTTGGCCAGCTTGCGGTAGGCCTTCTTGATCTCGTCCGCCGTGGCGTCGGAGGAGACGCCCAGTTCCCGGTAGAAGTCCTTACCGATCCATTCCCGAGCACTCATCGGGCGCCTCCTCCTTCCGCTGGAACCGGATACTGCTTACTGCTGCTGCTCATCGAGTCCGCTGTCGAGCGGCAGTTCGCCACCGACCGGCGGGTCCACCTGGGCCGCGCCGGGCTCGTGGTCGGTCACGCCGACCAGCGCCGCCCGCAGCACGCGGTCGCCGAAGCGGTAGCCGCGGCGCATGACCACGGTGACCGTCGGGCCCGCCACGTCCGGCGAGGTGTTGTGCTGCACGGCTTCGTGCACGCTCGGGTCGAAGGGCTCGCCCTCGCTGCCGAACGACTCGAGCCCCGCGCGCTGCAGACCGCTGATCAGCTTGTCGCCGACGGCCTTGAACGCCCCGGTGAGGTCACCGTGCTGGTCGGCCCGCTCGAGGTCGTCGAGCAGCGGCAGCAGATCGTTGACCACCGTCGCCTTCGCGCCGATCACGACCGCTTCGCGGTCACGCTCGACGCGCTTGCGGTAGTTGGCGTACTCGGCCTGCAGCCGCTGGAGGTCGGCGGTGCGCTCGGAGAGCTCCTTCTCGACGTCGGAGACCACGGCCACCGAATCGTCCATGATGGACTCGCCGAGCGAGGGGCCCGCGTGTTCCACGGGCGCCTCGGGCTCCGGCGCCGCGTGGGCCGGACCGGGCGGGCGAACCTGCCCGGTCTGCGGGTCCACGCGACGTCGATCACGCACGACCACCGGCTCCTCGGGGCCGCGGCCCTGGTTCTCGGATTCGTCGTAGCTGTGGGTCACTTCTTCTCGTCCTCTTCGACGATCTCGGCGTCCACCACGTCGTCGGCCTTGTCCTGAGCACCGGCCGCGCCGGTGTCACCGGCGGCACCCGAAGCTCCGGCCGCACCGGCCGCGGCGTCGGCGTTCGCGTTGGCGTACAGGGCGGTGCCCAGCTCCTGCGAAGCGGTGTTCAGCTTCTCGATCGACTCGCGGATCTTCGCCGAGTCGGTGCCCTTCAGGGCTTCGTTCGACTCGTCGATCGCGGACTTGACCTTGCCCTTGAGGTCCTCGGGCAGCTTGTCGTCGTTGTCCTTGAGGAACTTCTCGGTCTGGTAGACCAGCGTCTCCGCCTGGTTGCGGGTCTCGGCCTCTTCGCGACGGGTCTTGTCCTCCTCGGCGTGCGCCTCGGCGTCCTTGACCATCCGCTCGATGTCGTCCTTCGGCAGCGCGGAGCCACCGGTGATCGTCATCGACTGCTCCTTGTTCGTGCCCAGGTCCTTGGCCAGGACGTGCACGATGCCGTTCGCGTCGATGTCGAAGGTGACCTCGATCTGCGGCACGCCACGCGGGGCCGGCGGGAGACCGGTCAGCTCGAACATGCCGAGCTTCTTGTTGTGCGCCGCGATCTCGCGCTCACCCTGGAACACCTGGATCTGCACCGACGGCTGGTTGTCGTCCGCGGTGGAGAAGATCTCCGAGCGCTTGGTCGGGATCGTGGTGTTGCGCTCGATGAGCTTGGTGAACACGCCACCCTTGGTCTCGATGCCCAGCGACAGCGGGGTCACGTCCAGCAGCAGGACGTCCTTGACCTCACCCTTGAGCACACCGGCCTGCAGCGCCGCGCCGACCGCGACGACCTCGTCCGGGTTCACGCCCTTGTTCGGCTCGCGGCCGCCGGTCAGCTCCTTGACCAGGTCCGACACGGCCGGCATGCGGGTGGAACCACCCACGAGCACGACGTGGTCGATGTCGCCGACGGCGATGCCGGCGTCGCGGATCACGTTGTTGAACGGGTTGCGGGTGCGCTCGAGCAGGTCCGAGGTGATCTTCTGGAACTCGGCGCGGGAAAGCTGCTCGTCGAGGAACAGCGGGTTCTTGTCGGCGTCGACCGTGATGTAGGGCAGGTTGATGCCGGCCGAGTTCGAGCTGGACAGCTCGATCTTCGCCTTCTCGGAAGCCTCACGGATGCGCTGCAGCGCCATCTTGTCCTTGGTGAGGTCGATGCCGTTCGTGGCCTTGAACTTGTCGACCAGCCACTTGACGATGCGCTCGTCCCAGTCGTCGCCACCGAGGTGGTTGTCACCGGAGGTCGCGCGGACCTCGACGACGCCCTCGCCGATCTCCAGCAGCGAGACGTCGAACGTGCCGCCACCGAGGTCGAAGACCAGGATGGTCTGTTCCTTCTCGCCCTTGTCCAGGCCGTACGCCAGCGCGGCGGCGGTCGGCTCGTTGACGATGCGGAGCACGTTCAGGCCGGCGATCTGGCCGGCTTCCTTGGTGGCCTGCCGCTGCGCGTCCTCGAAGTACGCCGGGACGGTGATCACCGCGTCGGTGATCGTCTCGCCCAGGTACGCCTCGGCGTCGCGCTTGAGCTTCATCAGCACTCGCGCGCTGATCTCCTGCGACGTGTAGTTCTTGCCGTCGATCTCGGTCTTCCAGTCGGTACCGACGTGCCGCTTCACGGACCGGATGGTCCGGTCGACGTTCGTGACCGCCTGGTTCTTCGCCGGCTGACCGGTCAGCACTTCGCCGTTCTTGGCGAAGGCGACGATCGACGGGGTGGTCCGGGAGCCTTCCGAGTTGGCGATGACCGTCGGCTCGCCGCCCTCCAGGACGGCGACGACCGAGTTGGTCGTGCCGAGGTCGATGCCGACCGCTCGCGCCATGGTGCTTCCTCCTGTGTATGCCTGCTATGGTTCGTGACCTGCAAATTCGTCCTCGCCTTGAGCGAGGTACTGGCAAGTTCTATCGGGCCTTCACGCGCCTCGTCAAGTCGGACTTGAGTCGACTGCGCTCAACCTTACATGGTGGCTAACGAGCGGTCCGGGGTTCTTGTTCCCGGAGTCGGCGACAGACCTGGTCCCGAGCGGGTGTGAGGCCGCTCACCAGGTGGTCCACCTGGGATGGGACGAGCACCGAGCGAAGCTTGCTCACCGGCAGACCGTTCCCCGCGCCGGCGGGCGGCCGCTCATCAGGTAGTCCACCTCGGCCGCGCGGGCGCACGCGGAGTTGAACAGCCCCGTGTGGCCGTCGTCGGTGCGAGTCAGCAGGGTCGCGCCGTCGATGCTCGCCGCCAGGCCGCGGGCCCAGGCCAGTGGCGTCGCCGGGTCGTGGGCGCCGCCGACCACCAGGATCGGCGGGGCGCCGTGCACCGGGTGGGGCTGCGGTGGGTTCTTCGCCGGGACCGGCCAGCCGGTGCAGCCGCTCGTGAAGTCCCAGTACTCGGAGTACCGCCAGCTGTGCGGCGCCGCGATGCGGAGCACCCCGGCCATCAGCCCCATGTCCGCGGGGCCGGTGAACGGCGACGGGAAGTCGTGGCAGCCGATCGCCCGGTAGGCCCCGTAGATCGGGGAGAGGAACTGGTTCCGCTCGGTCAGGCCCTTGGCGTCGGGGAACTCCCCGCCGGCCGCGGCCAGGGCCCGGCCCAGCGCGGGCCACTCCTCGCGGATGTAGAGGTGGTTGTAGACGCCCGCCGAGATCTCG
The DNA here is from genome assembly GCF_035982555.1 of Amycolatopsis sp. NBC_01286. Classification (NCBI taxonomy): domain Bacteria; kingdom Bacillati; phylum Actinomycetota; class Actinomycetes; order Pseudonocardiales; family Pseudonocardiaceae; genus Amycolatopsis; species Amycolatopsis sp. NBC_01286. Next base: position 2,521,295 of record NZ_CP108428.1, on the reverse strand, counting down.
TCGGCCGTCGCGGACCGCCCCAGCTCGCTCGACCAGACGGCACCGCTGCCCGCCCGGGCCACGACGTCGTCGTAGAAGCGCAGGACGTCCCGGCCGTGCAGCGCGCAGTCCGCCGAGCCGCGGCACCAGTCCGCGAACCGGACCAGCGCGTCTTCGGTGGCCGCGGCCTCCTCCAGGATCGCCCGGCGCAGCGGCCGGGCGTGGTCGACGGCGCCGTCGAGCACCATCGTGCGCACCCGGTCCGGGTGCTTCGACGCGTAGACCGCGCCCAGTTCGGTGCCGTAGGAAAGGCCGAGCCACGAGATCTTCGCTTCGCCGAGCGCGGCCCGGATCGTCTCGATGTCCTCGGCCGCGCTCTGCGTGTCCGCGTTCGCCAGCAGCGGCCCGGTGCGGGCCAGGCAGTCCTGGCCCGCCGCGCGGTTGTGCGCCACCAGCGCGGCGAACCCCGGCCCGGTCGCCGGGAACCGGTCCAGTGCCGGGTCGTACAGCGTCGCCGGGTCGCAGGTGATCCGCGGCGTGCTGAACCAGTCGCCGCGCGGGTCGAAGCCGACGATGTCGTACCGCTCGCGCAGCCGCGCGAGGTCCGGCGACGCCAGCCCGCCGTACTGCACGAATCCGACACCGGAGCCGCCCGGCCCGCCCGGGTTCACCAGCAGCGATCCGATCCGGTGGGCCGGGTCGAGCGCCGGCAGCCGGGCCAGCGCGAGCCGCGCCGAGCCCAGGCCTGGTTGTGCGCGGTCGATCGGCACGTCGACCGCCGAGCACTCGGCGGCCGGTTCCTGCTGGGTGGCACACGGGTGCCACGGCAGGACGGCTGCCTCCGCGACGGCCGGCACCGCCGCCAGGACCACGACCGCCGCGACGAACGCGACGACCCGGCGCATGTCCATGATCTGGTTCCTCCCCCTGCACGCCGGCTTTCGGCGTGCCCCCTTCCTAACAGCGGCCCCCGACAATTCAGGAGCGGCGGCCGGTCCAGGCGGAGAAGAAGAAATCCGGAGTCTCTTGCAGCGCAACGGTTTCCGCCGCGGTGCCGTCCCACGAAGTCACTCGATAGTGGGAATCCACCGTGACCGGCACCCCCTGCGCCGGCGTCTCGGTGTTCTCGCCGCGCGTGAAACCCACGACGCCGAACATCGCGACGGCCCCCAGCAGCGCGGCCGCCAGCACGCGCCGTTCGATCTTGCCCATCGGAATTTCCCCTGTGTCGTAATAAAAGTCGGTGTGAGAGAAGCGTCAGGCCGCGCGGACCGTGACGCTGCCGCTGTCGGTGTTGAGGTCGAGCGTGTGCGCAGCGGACCCGTCGGTCGGGACGTCGATCTCGCGGTGCCCGCTGTCGCTGTCGCCCTGGACGCGGTACGGGCCGCCCGGCACGGTCAGCTCGATGCTGCCGCTGTCGGCGTGCACCTTGACGTCGTTGGCCTGCGCCAGCGTGAACTCGACGCGGCCGCTGTCGGCGCCGACGTCGACCGGGCCGCGCACGTCGTCGCCGGTCACGCTGCCGGAATCGCTCTGCACCGTCACCGCGCCGACGTCGTGCAGGTCGATGGACCCGCTGCTGAGGTGGAGCTTCACCGCGCCGGAGACGTCTTCGACGCGGGCGCTCCCGGAGTCGGCCTGGACGTCGACGCTCGCCACGCCGGCGATGTCCAGCCCGCCCGAGTCGACCTTGCCGGTGACCGGCACGCCGGCGGGCACGACGACCTCGAAGTCGACCGAGCAGTTGTTCCCGCAGTCGCCGAGCACGAGCTGGTCGCCGTCGACGCGGTAGAAGGTGTCGCCCGGGTTGCCGCGCCAGTGGTAGTTGATCTCCTGGTGCACGGTCGACGGCCCGGTGCCGGTGCGGATCTTCACGTCACCCGAGTCGCCTTCGAGCTTCACGCTGCGAATGGTCTGCGAAAGCGTGTTGTCGTTCTGGAAGTCCGATCCCCAGCCCCAGCCGAACGCGGTCGCCAGGCCGACGCCGATCAGTGCGATGCCACCCAGAGCCAGAAGCGGGCGCGCCATGGTCTTTGGTCCCCTCAGTGAAGTTTCCCTCTGCCCGGAAAACGTTAGGACCGGGACACCACCCAGTACATGGGGGTAACCCCCCGAAGAACCCTGAGATCCGTCCCTGACACGCGGGGTCGCGCTCCGGGGCCTAACCTGGCGGACGTCTCCAGTTCCGTGATCAGGAGGATCCATGCCGCAGCAACCCGGCCCGTACGAATCCCTGCCCGACGTGCCGTCCTTCACCCTCCGCAGCAACGACGTCGCCGACGGCGAAACGCTGGCGACGCCCCACTTGTCCGGCATCTTCGGCGCCGGCGGCGAGGACCGCTCGCCGCACCTGGCGTGGGAGGGCTTCCCGGCGGAGACCAAGAGCTTCGTCGTGACCTGCTACGACCCGGACGCGCCCACCGGCAGCGGCTTCTGGCACTGGGCCGCGTTCAACCTCCCGGCGACAGTGACGGAGCTGGCCTCGGGCGCGGGCGACGGCTCCGGCCTGCCCGACGGCGCGGTGACGCTCAAGGGCGACGGCGGCGTCAGGCAGTACCTCGGCGCGGCGCCCCCGCCCGGACACGGCCCGCACCGCTACTACTTCGCGGTGCACGCGCTCGACGTCGACAAGCTGGAGATCGGCGAAGACTCGACGCCGGCGTTCCTGGGCTTCAACATGTTCGGCCACACCCTGGCCCGCGCGGTGCTCACGCCGGTCTACGAGAACAAGGGCTGACGGCGCTGGATCGGGGTATCGGCAACGACACCCCGGTCCCACCCCGGCCGAAGCCTTTCAGCGCAACGACTCCGCGTTGACGCCCTCGCGCTCCAGGTAGCGGCCCTTCGTGTGCTCGCCGAAGCCGAACTGCCGGTACAGCCCGTGGGCGTCGGCCGTGTGGAGCATCCAGCGGAAGCCCGCGCCAGGGCCGTTGTCGATCATCTCGCGGACGATCTCCTTGCCGACGCCGGTTCCGCGCGCGGAGTCCACTACGAACACGTCGGCCAGGTACGCCGACGAGACGCCGTCGGAGAACGCGCGGGCGAAGCCGACCAGCTCGCCGCCGCGGTAGGCGCCGACGACCCGCCACGAGCCTTCGACGGCCGCCTCGATCTGCGCGCGGGTGCGCCAGCGGCCCCAGTACGCCTCGGTGGAGAGGAACTTCCACACCACCTCGAGGTCCAGCCGCGCCCGGTCGTCGTCGAGTTCGTAGTCGCCGAATGTCCGCATGATCGGCAAGCTACCCAAGACCGGCGGCTCAGCCCCACTGATATTTCAGGAACTTGCCGTCCATCGTGACGACCACGCGCTCGCCGCCCGGGTCCTCCCGGCGCGAGACGTCGAGCTTGAAGTTGATCGCGCTCATGATCCCGTCACCGAACTGCTCGTGGATGAGCTCCTTGATCGTGGGCCCGTAGACCTGCAGGACCTCGTAGAAGCGGTAGATCGTCGGGTCGGTGGGCACCACGTCGTCGAGCGCGCCGCGCGTCGGCTGCAGGCGCAACGCGGCTTCGGCGTCGGCGTCCAGCTCCAGGACCTGCGCGGCCTTCGCGGCGATCTCCGCGGGCACCGGGTGCTGGCCGAGCAGCGCGGACGTCGTCCAGGCGAGCGGCGCGTCCAGGGTTTCGGCGAGCTGGGCCCAGCTGAGGCCGAGCCGGACCTTCGCGGCCAGAACGGCCTCTGCGGCTTCTTGCTTCGTGGTCATGCGCCGACGCTAGATCACCTGGGTTTCAGCAGGTAGGCGACAACCGGGCGAAGCTCGTCGGCGGACGGCGGCTCGTCGTCGATCAGGCCCTGGATCAGCAGCCCGTCGATGCCGGCCAGGAAGACCCGGAAGGACACCTCGTCGTCGTGGCGGACCATCGACGTCAGGACGTCCAGCCAGCGCCGCGCGGCCGGGCGCAGCTCGGGCTTGCGGGCCGCGAGCAGGTACAGCTCGTACTCCGCCATCGTGCGGCCGCGGCGCGGTCCCAGCGCCTCCGCCAGCAGGCCCGCGACCTCCTCGGCGCCGCGGCTGCCGCGCGAGCGGGCGCGGTCGATCATCCAGTACACCTCGGTCGCCATGTCGCGGGCGCACGAGATGAGCGTTGCGATCAGGAGGTCGTCCAGGGACGAGAAGTGGTACGTCGTGGACGTCGTGGGGACGCCGGCCTCGGTCGCGACCGTGCGGTGGGTGACGCCCGCGACGCCGTCCCGCTCGATCACCCGCAGCGTCGCCGCGATGATCTCCGCGCGCCGCTTCTCCCCGCGGACCTTCCGGCCGTCGACCTGCAGTTTCACGACGCCGCGCTCCCGATCTCGATCAGCACCACGCCACCGATCACCAGCGCCAGCCCGGCGATCATGGCCGCGTTGACCGGTTCCTTGAGGAACACGACGCCGACGATCGCGACCAGCGCGACGCCGGCGGCGGCCCAGATCGCGTACGCGACGCCGATCGGCAGCCCCTTCTTCAGGACGTACGACAGCGCGACGAACGCGACGGCGTACCCGAGCACCACGATGATCGACGGGCCGAGTTTCGAGAAGCCCTCGGAGAGCTTCAGGGAGACCGTCGCGGAGACCTCGGCGGCGATCGCCAGCGCGAGGAGAAGGTACGCACCCATAGGGTGAAAACTACCTGAACGATCGTCCCAAAACAAAGAGCGACGTACACCACATCGGTGGGACTTAGCCCCACTCAGCGGGTTACTCATCAGTAAGGAAGGTTAGTCTCCCGGCACCACCACTGATCCATCCGGACGAAAGGCACCCGAAAGATGGGCGCTCTGCAACTGACGCTCGGCGGGCTCTCCGTCCTGCTCGGCCTCGTCGCCTGGGGCATGTTCGCCGCGACGATCGCCCGCTTCGTGCGGGTCATCCGCCTCGGCCAGCCCGACGCGACCCGCAACGGGCCCTTCGTGCCGCGTCTCATGACGCTGGTCAAGGAGTTCGCGGCGCACACCCGGATGAACCGGAAGCGCAGTGTCGGGCCGGCCCACTGGCTGGTCATGTGGGGCTTCCTGCTCGGCTCGCTCGCACTGTTCGAGGCCTACGGCGAGGTGTTCGTGCCGACTTGGGGCTGGCCGGTCCTCGACGACTTCCCGCCGTTCCAGCTGCTCATGGAGCTGCTCGGGCTCGGCACGATCGTGGGCATCCTGGTGCTGATGGCGATCCGCCAGCGCAACCACCCGCGCCGCGCCGACCGCCAGTCGCGCTTCCAGGGCTCCAACTTCAAGTGGGCCTACTTCATCGAGGCCGTCGTCCTCATCGAGGGCATCGGGATCATCGGCGTCCGCGCCGCCAAGGCCGCGCTCGGCGCGCACGAGACGCCGACCTGGGCCGCCTTCGTCTCCAACCCGCTCGGCGAGCTGCTGCCGGCCAGCCCGAACCTGGTCACGGTCTTCGCGTTCGTCAAGCTGATGAGCGCCACGGTCTGGCTGATCGTCGTCGCCCGCACGATGACCATGGGCATCGCGTGGCACCGCTTCAGCGCGTTCTTCAACATCTACTTCAAGCGCGAGCAGGACGGCGGCGTCGCCCTCGGCGCGCTCAAGCCGATGATGAGCGGCGGCAAGGTCCTCGACCTCGAGGAAGCCGACCCGGACGAGGACACCTTCGGCGTCGGCAAGATCGAGGACTTCAGCTGGAAGGGCTGGCTCGACTTTTCGACGTGCACCGAGTGCGGCCGCTGCCAGGAGCAGTGCCCCGCGTGGAACACCGGCAAGCCGCTGTCGCCGAAGCTGCTCATCACGCAGCTGCGTGACCACGCCTACTCGAAGGCGCCGTACCTGCTGGCCGGCGGCAAGCGCGACATGGCCGGCGACGAGGTGGGTCTCAGCGGCGACAACATGTACGCCGGTATCGACGTCCTCGCGATCGCCGAGTCCCAGAAGGCCCTGATCGGCGACGACGGCGGTGTCATCGACCCGGACGTCCTGTGGTCCTGCACCAGCTGCGGCGCCTGCGTCGAGCAGTGCCCGGTGGACATCGAGCACGTCGACCACATCGTCGACATGCGCCGCTACCAGGTGATGATCGAGTCGTCGTTCCCCAGCGAGCTGAACGGCATGTTCAAGAACCTGGAGAACAAGGGCAACCCGTGGGGCCAGAACGCCAAGGACCGGCTGGCCTGGACCGAGGACCTGGACTTCGAGGTCCCGGTGTTCGACGGCGACATGGGCGACGCCGAATACCTGTTCTGGGTCGGCTGCGCCGGCGCGTTCGAGGACCGCGCGAAGAAGACGACGCGGGCAGTCGCCGAGCTGCTGCACATGGCCGACGTCAAGTACAAGGTGCTCGGCTCGGAGGAGTCCTGCACCGGTGACCCGGCCCGTCGCGCGGGCAACGAGTTCCTCTTCCAGATGCTGGCGCAGCAGAACGTCGAGATCCTGAACTCGGTGTTCGAGGGCCGGGAGCGCAAGACGCGCAAGGTCGTCGTGACCTGCGCGCACTGCTTCAACACCCTCGCCAACGAGTACCCGGAGCTGGGCGGCCAGTTCGACGTCGTGCACCACACGCAGCTGCTGAACCGCCTGGTGCGGGAGAAGCAGCTGGTGCCGGTGGCACCCGTCGCCGAGGACGTCACCTACCACGACCCGTGTTACCTCGGCCGCCACAACAAGGTCTACGACGCGCCGCGCGAGCTGGTCAGCGCGACGGGCGCCCAGCTGCGCGAGATGCCGCGGCACGGCGACAAGTCGATGTGCTGCGGCGCCGGCGGCGCGCGGATGTGGATGGAAGAGAAGATCGGCAAGCGGATCAACGTCGAGCGCGTCGACGAGGCGCTCGGCACCGCGCCGTCGAAGATCGCGACGGGCTGCCCGTTCTGCAAGGTCATGCTGAACGACGGCCTCACGGCCCGGCAGGCCGACGGCAGCGCGAGCGAGAAGGTCGAGATCGTCGACGTCGCGCAGATGCTGCTGGAGTCGGTGAAGCGCAAGCCGGAGCCGAAGCCGGTGGCCCTCGGGGCGCCGTCGCTCGCGGAGACGTCCGAAGAAGCCTGACGCGCTCACGGCCCGGCCACGACGGATGTCATGGCCGGGCCGTGATCGTTGGCCCAGGTCCCGACGTCGCGGCCGCTCGACGATGAGGGCATGCGAATACTCACCTTGGCGCTGCTCGCCCCGTTCACGGCCGAGTTCCTGCTCGCCGACCAGTACCTCGCCGGTCCGCCGGAGCTGGGCCAGCAGCTCGGCATGTTCGCGCTCTACGTCGCCTTCTACGGCGCGGCCGCGCTGCTCATCCGCGAAGCCGCCCGACGCGCCGGACGCGGCTGGCCCACCATCCTCACCCTCGCGCTGGCGTTCGGCGTCTTCGAAGAGGGCCTGCTGACGCAGACGCTGTTCAACCCGCACTACCTGGGCCAGGACCTGCTGTCGTTCGGGCACGTGCCGCTGCTCGGCATCGGCGGCCCGTGGACGCTCTACGTGCTGACGCTGCACGTCGTGTGGAGCATCGGCGCGCCGATCGCGATCGCCGAGGCGCTCTTCGGCCGCGAACCGTGGCTGAAGAAGGTGGGCCTGAGCCTGTGGAGCGCGTCTCTGCTGGTCGGCGCCGTCGCGACCTTCGCCATCACCTACGCCTTCGCGCCCTTCGTCGCGCACCCCGCGCAGCTCGCCGGGGCCGCGCTGGTCGTCGTCGCGCTGGTCGTCACCGCGTTCCGGTTCCGCGCGCCGGCGTGGTCGTTGACGCCGGGGCGTCCGTGGGTCGCGTTCGTGCTCGGCCTCGGCGCGAGCACCGCGTTCCAGCTGGTCTTCCGGTCGGTGGACAGCCTGCCGTGGCTGCTCGTCGGGCTGTTGCTGGCGATCGAGGCGGCCACCGTGGTCGCCGTCGTGCGGCTGCGGCCGCCCGCGTTCCCGCTGGCCGCCGGAGCGACGCTCACTTATTGCTGGCTGGGGCTGAAAACGGCGATCGAACACGGCCCCGCCGCGATATTCGAACAGTCCGCGCTGATTGTCGTGTCCGTGGCACTACTCGTTGTCACCGCCCGCCGAGTTCGTACCCAGGTGAGTGTTCGCATGGTCCACTAGCTGGGAATTCCTCAAGGCAATCGATTACCCCAATAGCGATCGCAAAAATCACCGAAATGGCGGAGCAAGACGAGGACAAATCCTGGACTGTCCGCCGGACAACCGGCGTATCCTGGCCTTTCCCCGACGTCGGCGCAGCCGCCGGGATCACCTTTGACGATCGTGAAAAATCAGGGGGCGGCAAGGATGGGCGAGGACCGGCGGACCACCACCGGACGAGTGGGCGCACGGTTCCCGTCGTCCGGGCGGCACGCCCTCAACACGCTCCCGGACGACGTCGAGGATCGCGTCGCGCTGCCCGGGCCGTCCTCCTCGGTCGGCCGGGTCGGTGCCCGGTTCCCGGCCGCGCCGGCCGCCGACCAGCCCGCCCCGGCGGTGCGCGAGCCGGCCCCGGTGCCGCCGCCCGCCCGTGACGTCGAGCTCGACGAGGACTTCGCCGAACCCGTCATCCCGCCCCAGGACCACGCCACCGGCTCGCGGACGCTCGTGCGCCCGTACGTCCTCACCCGCGGCCGCACGAAGTCGCGACGCCACCTCGCCATCGAGGCCCTCGTCTCGACGCGGGCCGGCGCGCACTGGAACGGCGCCCGGCTGTCCGGCGAGTTCCGGTCGGTGCGGACGCTGTGCCACCACCCGCTCTCGGTCGCCGAGGTCGCGGCCCGGCTCAGCGTCCCGCTCGGCGTCGCCCGGGTGCTGCTCGACGACATGGCCGACCAGGGCCTGGTGACCATCCACGACACCCGCGTGAGCGTCGACGGCCGGCCGGCGGTCGCCCTCATGGAGCGCGTGCTGCACGGCCTGCGCCGGCTCTGACCATTACGCTCACCAAGGTGAGCGAGGATTCCGGCAACTCCGGCGGCGAAAGCACCCTGACCGTTCTGCTCGCCGGTGGGGTGAACCTGGCGATCGCGATCATGAAACTGGTCGCGGGGATCATCACCGGCTCGGGCGCGATGCTGTCCGAGGCCGCGCACTCGGTGGCCGACACGTTCACCGAAGCCCTGCTGCTGACGGCGTTGAAACGTTCCGATCGCCCGGCCGACCGCGTGCACCCCTTCGGCTACGGCAAGGAGCGCTACTTCTGGTCGCTGCTCGCCGCGGTGTCGATCTTCGCGTCGGGCTCGATGTTCGCGCTCTACGAAGGCGTCTCGACGCTCTTCGGGCACGGTGAAGCGCAGAGCACGTCGATCCTCAGCTACATCGTGCTGGCCGTGGCGTTCCTGCTCGAAGGCACGTCGTGGGTGCAGGCCGTGCGCCAGACCCGCCGGGAGTCCAAGGCCGAGAACCGGTCCTTCTGGGCCTACCTGCGGCTGATCGACGACCCGACGCCCAAGACCGTGCTGTTCGAGGACTCGGCCGCGCTGGTCGGCCTGCTGGTCGCCTTCGCCGGCATCGGGCTGCACCAGCTCACCGGCTCGGAGGTCTGGGACGGCGTCGCGTCGATCGTCATCGGCGTGCTGCTCGCCTGCGTCGCCTACCTGCTCGGGCGGACCAACCGCGGCCTGCTCATCGGCCGCCAGGCCAACCCGGAGATCGTCCGCGGCGTCCGCGACCACCTCTCGGCCGCGCCGGAGATCGAGGCCGTCGTGGACCTGCAGACCATGCTGATGGGCACCGACCAGGTCCTCGTCTGCACCCGGGTGGACTTCGACGACTCCCTCGGCGCCGCGGACCTCGAACGCGCCTGCGTCCGGATCGCCGCCGAGCTGACCGAGGCGTTCAACGACGTCACCGAGGTGTTCATCGAGCCGGTGCCGCGGACGGATCCCGACCTGCGCGCGACCGTGCTCGCTCGTTACGGCGACATCGCGGAGCGGTGGAACAACCCGGCCTAGCTCAGTACCCGAAGTCCTGGACCCAGTAGTTGCCCGCCTTGGTGAAGCCGACGCCGAGCTTCGTGAGCGAGCAGTTCAGGATGTTCGCGCGGTGGCCCTCGGAGTTCATCCACGAGTCCATGACCTGCGCCGCCGACGTCTGCCCCTTCGCGATGTTCTCCGCGCCCGGCTTCGAGTAACCGGCGGTCTTGATGCGCTGGTCGAACGTGACGCCCTCGGGGTTGGTGTGGGAGAAGAAATTCCGGGCCGACATGTCGTCGCTGTAGTCCTGCGCGGCCTTGGTGAGGTGCGATTCCTCGGCCAGCGCCTTGCAGCCCGCCTTCCCGCGCTCGACGTTGACCAGGTCGAGGACCTGGCCGGCGACCGACGGCGCGACACGGGCCGCGGGCTTCGTGGTCGGCGGCGCCTCGGAAGTGGACGGCGGCGGGGGCGTGGACGTCTCGGTCGGCGCCGGGGCCGCGCTGGACGTCGTCGGAGCCGCGGCCGAGGTCGTCGGGGCCGGCTGCTGCTGTCCCCCGTGGTTCTGGGCGTGGCCGTTCAGGTCCGTGCCGCTGGTGCCGCCGGACCCGCCGGGCTCGTTCGGGAGCACCAGAGCCGCGGCGGCCGCCTCGGAGGTGTTTCCTTCGGCGGTGGCCATCCAGGTGCCGGTCGCGGCGGAAAAGACGCCGAGCAGCACACTGAGTGACACCATCACCACGCGAGCACGTTCACCAATGGGGGACACGGCGCAGGAACGTATCACGGAACGATTACAGCGAGAACCCTCCTAACGAACTGTGACTCTTCGCATTGTGGCGAACACACGATTTCGAGAACGGTTTCCGTCAGCTCCGACGCGACCGCCGGACGCCCAGTAGCAGCAGGACACCGCACCCCAGCAGCGACAACGCCGTTAGGCCCGCGGGAACCGGGTCGTAACCGGTGTTCGGCAACGGCGTCGGCTCCGGGTCCTGACCAGGGGGAACCGGCGTCGTCACGACGCGGACGGTGGTGGATGCGCTGTCCCGCACGGGTTTCCCGGGCTGCTCGGTGTCGGGCGTCCCGGTGGCCGTCGCAGTGTTGCTCACATCACCACTGGCCGGCGCGGTCGTCGTGCACGTCCATTCCTGCTGGCCGGCGACCGGAAGCCGCGGGAACTTCCGGGCGCAGGCGGGGTACGCCGGATCCGTGACGTCGACGTCGGCCAGGTCGACGTTCCCGGTGTTGCGCACGACGAGCGTGAAGGTCACCGTCCCACCCGGACGGATCGTCGGGTCGGCCTTCTTCTGCAGGTCGATCGCGGGTTTCGCCACCTTGGCCGGCGCGTCGTCGGTCGCCGTGACGGGTTTTCCGTTCGGATCGTGGTCGGTCGCGGTCACCGTATTCGTGACGTCGTCATTGCCCATCGTCACGGAACAGGAGATCGGTTTCGACGATTCTCCCGGCGCGAGCGTGCCGATCTCGACCGAGCATTTCGGCGCGATCGGGTCATTCAGCGTTACGCCGGTCAGCGCAACGTCGCCGGTGTTCTTCGCGACGACCGTGAATACGGCCTCCTGGCCCGGGAGAAGCGGTTTCGCCGGGCCGGTTTTCGTCACGGTGATGCCTGGGCCGATCACGTCGACACTGGCGTCGTCGGTCGCGGTGACGGGGCGCCCGGTCGGGTCGTCGCCGGTCACCGACGCGACGTTGGTGACGTCCTCGCGGACCGTCGCCGAGCACTGGTGCGTCTCCTTGCCCCCGACGTCCAGCTTCGCGACGGTGAAGGCACAACCCGGCGTCTTGTCGTCGGTGACGACCACAGTGGACAGCGGCACGTCGCCGGTGTTGGTCACCACGATCGTGTAAGTGACCTCGTCGCCCGGGCGGACCTGCGCGGGCGAGACCGACTTGTCGATCTTCACCGCCGGGTGGATGACGTCCACGTCCGCCTGCGCCTCACTGGTCACGAGGTCGCCCGTCGGTGGCGTTCCGGTCACCTTCGCGACGTTCGTGACGTCGTCGGCGGGCGCGGTCATCGTGCACTCGTAGCGCTCGACGCCCTTGGCCGACAGCGCGCCGATGCTGCGCACGCACTCGGGGGCGATCGTGTCGGCGACGGTCACCGAGTGCAGGTCGACGTCCCCGGTGTTGGTCACCACGATGTCGAACGGCACCGAGTCGCCGGTGCGGAACGGGCCGCCGCGGACGTTCTTGGTGATGCTCAGGCCCGGTGCTGGACGACGAAGGTGGCGCTGTCGGTCGCCGTCACCGGCCGGTTCGTCGGGTCCTGGCCGGTGGCCGTGGCCGTGTTGGTGAAGCCGTCCCGGCCCGCCACCGTGGTGCACGTGTACGTCTCTTCGGCGTCGGGCGCCAGCGTCGCGACGGTGTGCGCGCAGGCCGGGGTGCGGTCGTCGGCGACCGTCACGTCGGTCAGCGGCACGTCACCGGTGTTCTTCACCAGGATGGAGAAGGTGACGGTGTCGCCTTCGCGGACTTCGTACGGCGTCACGTCCTTCATCAGCGCGAGCTGCGGGTGGATGACGTCGACCGCGGCGGTGGCGGTCGAGGTCACCGGGCGGCCGGTCGGGTCGGTGCCGTTGACACCGGCGGTGTTCGTGAAGTCGTCCGACGGGGCCGTGGTGGTGCAGGTGCAGGTCTGGACGCCGGCGAGCGCCAGGGTGTCGAACGTCCGGGGGCACGACTGCGTCTGATCATCCACAACGGACACGTTGGTCAGCGGGACGTCGCCGGTGTTCGTCACGACGATGGTGAAGGTGACTTCGTCGCCTTCGCGCACTGTCGTCGGCGAAGCTTCCTTCGTGATCTTCACGGCCGGGTGGATGACGTCGACCTTGGCCGTGTCGTCGGCGTCCAGCGGCGGCCCGGTCGGCGGCTGCCCGGTCACCTCGGCCCGGTTGACGACGTCGTCCGACGGCGCGGTCATCGTGCAGTCGTAGGTCTGCTTTTCCTTGGGGGCCAACGTCTCGAACGTCTTGGCGCAGGCCGGCGCGAGCTCGTCGGTCACCGTCAACGCGGTGAGCGGGGCGTCGCCGGTGTTCTCGACGGTGATCGTGAACGTGACCGCGTCGCCCTCGCGGAACGGGCCGCCCTTGACGTCCTTCGTGATGGCCAGCCCCGGGTGCAGCACGGTGTACGACGCGTCGTCGGTGGCCGTGACCTGGCGATCGGTCGGATCCGTGCCGGTCGCGGTCGCCGTGTTCGTAAAACTGTCGGTGCCCGCGGTTACGGTGCAGGAGTGGTGCTGTTCGGCACCGGGAAGGAGGGAGCCGATGGTCTGAGCGCACGACGGCGTCCGGCTGTCCACAACGGACACTTCGGTCAGCGGCACGTCGCCCGTGTTCTTCACGACGATCGTGAACGTCACTGTGTCGCCCTCACGAACCTGGGCGGGCGCGGCGTCCTTGGTGATGCTGATCGCCGGGTGGATCACGTCCACCGCGGCCTCGGCGGTCGACGTCACCGGGCGGTTCGTGCCGTCGGTTCCGTTGGCGGTGGCGGTATTGGTGAAGTCCGCTTCGCCGGCCACGAGCGTGCAGGTGTAGGTCTGCTTCGCCTGCGGCGCCAGCGTGCCGAGACGCTGAGCGCACTCCGGCGCGAGCTGGTCGGCCACGAAGACGTCCCGCAGCGGGCTGTCGCCGGTGTTCGTCACGGTGAGCGTGAACGTCACGGTGTCGCCCGCGCGAACGACCTTCGGGTCGGCGTCCTTGGTGATCGCGATGCCCGGGTGGATCACGTCGACGGCGGCGTCGTCGGACGCGGTCACGGCGGGGCCGACCGGCGGTGTGCCGGTGACCTGCGCGGTGTTCGTGAAGTCGTCGGCCGGCGCGGTGCCGGTGCAGCCGAAGCCCCACGTGCCACCGGGTTCGAGCGTGCCGTCGAAGGCTTGCGCACAGCCGGCGACGAGCGCGTCCGTGACCTGGACGCCGGTCAGCGGCACGTCACCGGTGTTGCGCACAGTGATCCGGAACGGCACGGTGTCGCCTTGGCGGAAGGGTCCGCCGGTGACGTCCTTGGTGATCGTGACGGCCGGGTGCTGCACGGTGAACGAGGCGTCGTCGGACGCGTTCACGGGCCGCTTCGTCGGGTCGGTGCCGGTGGCCTTCGCGGTGTTCGTGAAGCCGGCGGTGCCCGCGACGGTGGTGCAGGTGTACGTCTGCTTCGCCTGCGGCGCCAGGGTTCCGAGCGGCTTCGCGCACGGGGCGACCTGGTCGTCGGCCACGCCGACGTCGGTGAGCGGCACGTCGCCGGTATTGGTCACGGTGATCGTCCAGGTCACGGTGTCGCCCTCGCGGACCTGCGCGGGAGCGGCGTCCTTGACGATCGCGATCGCCGGGTGGATCACGTCGACGACGGCGTCGTCGGTGACCTTCACCTCGCGGCCGAGCTGGTCCTTGCCGGTGGCGGTCGCGGTGTTCGTGAAGTCGTCGGCCGGTGCCGGGGTGGTGCAGGTGTAGGTCTGCTTCGCCTGCGGCGCCAGCGTGCCGAACGTCTTGGCGCACGCCGGGGTCCGGTCGTCGGTGACGGCGACGTCGGTCAGCGGCACGTCACCGGAGTTCGTGACGGTGATCGTGAAGGTGATCTGGTCACCGGTGCGGACGGTCGTCGGCGAGGCGTCCTTCGTGATGGTCAGCGCCGGGCTGATCACCGTGACGGTGGCCGACGCGGTGTCGGTCACCGGCTGGCCGGAGCGGTCGGTGCCGGTGGCGGTGACCGTGTTCGTCGTGGTCTTCGACGGGTTCGCGGTGCAGGTGTAGGTCTGCGCCGCGCCCGCGTCGAGGCTGTCGATGGTGCGCGAGCACGACGTCGTCGTGTCGTCGGTGAGCTTCACCGGGGCGAGCGGGCTGTCGCCGGTGTTCTTCACGGTGATCGTCCACGTGACGGCCTCACCGGCGTGGATCACCGTCGGGCCGGCCGTCTTGGTGACGTCGATGGCCGGGGCGATCGTCGGTGCTGGTGCGTCGGCGGTGGCCGTGACCTGCTTGCCGAGGCCGTCGACGCCACTGGCGGTGGCGGTGTTGACGCCGTCGGCGACCGGTGCCTTCGTCGTGCAGGTGAGGGTGCGGGTCTCGCCGGGCTTCAGCACGCCCGCGAGCCGTTGCGCGCACGACGGCGTCTTCGGGTCGGTGACCTGCAGCGCGGTGAGGTTGGCGTCGCCGGTGTTGGTGACCTTGAGCGTGAACGTCACGGTGTCGCCGGCGCGGTAGGCGGGCTTGTCGGCGATCTTCGTGATGCCGATGGCCGGGTGGATGACGTTCACCGAGGTGGTCGCCGTGCCGTCCAGCGGATCGCCGAGCGCGCTGGTGCCGGTGGCCTTCGCGGTGTTCGTGAAGTCCTTGTCCGGCGCGGTCGCGGTGCAGGTGTAGCTGACCGTCTGGCCGCCCTTGAGCGAGCCGATGTCCTTGCTGCACGCCGGGAACGCGTCGTCGGCGACCTTCACCCCGGACGCCGGCGCGCCGCTCGGGTTGGTCACGACGATGGTGAACGTGACCGGTTCGCCCGGGTGCACCTGGGCCGGTTCCGCGCGCTTGCTGATCTGGAGCTCGGGCACCGGCGTCGAGAAGGCGAGGTTCTGCGCCAGGTAGGAGTCGCCGGTGGTGGCGAAGCCGAGCTTGGCGCTGGTCGCGCCGGCCGGGATGGTGTCGACGTTGAACGACTTCGCGTCCACGCTGAAGTTGTTCTTCACCGCGGGATCGCCGGCACCGTCGGCGTTCGAGATGAAGAAGTTCGACGTCCCGCCGGCCGACGGTTCGGCGGCCGGTTTGTCGTTGATCAGGAACTGGTCGCCCGAGATGCCCCAGTCGCCCTCGTAGGCGGTGACGCCGACGTGCGCGTCCGCGGCGGCGGCGCGGAACCCGGTGATCGTCGTGGTCGTGGGCTTGTCGGTGCTGTTCTGCCGGACGTGCCCGTCGTAGATGAACACCTCGCGCTTGTTCGGCGCGTAGTCGGCGTTGCGTTCCGGGTAGGCGTAGACCAGGGCGACCGACCAGCCACCCATGCAGTTGAAGCCCTTCGGCGCCCAGACGTTGCCGACGGTCAGGTCCAGCGCGGACCCGGTCGGCGCGTCGGCGAACTGCTTGGTGACGTCGGCGTAGGCCGAGTAGTACTGGCCGCCGCTGAACGTGTCGAGTGGGTCTTCGGTGTAGACCGCGGGCGGGACGTCGACGGATTTCCCGGCGCCGACGGTGAGCCGGACGTCCTGTTTCACGGGTGTTCCGGGCGGCACGATCGCGGCGGTGTTGTTGTTGCGCGACTGGCACATCTTCGTCGGCGACAAAACACCCGGCGACGTCGTGTAAGCGCCGGTGTTACCCGCCCAGTTGAGCCGCGCGAAGAGGATTTTCGCGCCCGGCGGAATGGTGACCGTCGCCTTGGCGGAATCGAACGTGCCGCGGTCGGCGTCGACGTCGGCCCACTGCATGAAGAAGTTGTCGTTGACGAGCGTGTCCCGCCGATCGGCGGTGTTCGCGCAGGTCGCAGGGGTGTTGCCGGTGCCGGTCGTCGGCGCGTTGTCCGCGTTCACCGGGCACCGCACCACGCCGTTGCCCGCGTAGAGGAAATCGCCGTAGACGACTTCGTCGTAGTTCAGCTGGAACGGCTTGACGACCGCCGCTTCCGCAAGGGGAGCGATTGCCGAGGCCATCAGGACCAGCGCCAGGACCACTAGGAGGTGGAGTGACTTCCTGGACAGCGACATACGGGTACTCCCGGGGGCCGAGGCGACTTTTCGGAGCCTGACACGCTCCCGTCTTTCCCGCCCTTTTTGACCCTGGTGATCACCCGCCCGGGGAATGCGTGAGCCGTGTCGTCGACTCGTGGGTGATGGCCGCGGCGGCCGCGACGAACCCGATCACCGTGCGGAGCTCGTCGTCGGAATAGCGCTCGCAGAGCTCGATGACCTTGGCGACCAGGTGGTCCCAGAGGTGCACGCTGCGCTCGATCGCGCCCGGGTCGAGCGCGATGAGGACCTTGCGCCGGTCGTCCGGGTGCGGCTCGCGGGCGACGAACCCCTTGCGCTCGAGCCGGTCGATCAACGCCGTCACCGACGCCGGCGCGAGCCCGGAGAGCCGCGCCAGCTCCTTCGGCATCTGCGGGCCGAGCCGGGCGAGGTAGTCCAGCACCTTGCTCTCGACCGGCGACAACCCCCGCGTCTCGGCGATCGCGGTGTGGAACATGACCGTCTCCGTCGAGAGTTCCCGCGCCCCGAGCAGGACCTCTTCGACCAGCTTCGCTCGCTCGCTTGACACGGCGACCAGCGTAGCCCACTCTTTAGTTCGACAGAACGAATTAGTTTCTAAGAGTTTCGAGGAGACGAAGGACATGACACGGGCGCTGATCATCGGGGGCGGGATCGCGGGGACGATCACCGCCATCGCACTGCACGAAGCCGGCCACGAGCCGCTGCTGTTCGAGGCCTACGACCGCGGCGCCGAGGGCGTCGGCGCGTTCCTGACCCTGGCGGTCAACGGCCTGGACGCGCTGCTGCCGCTCGGCCTGAAGGACGTCGTCAAGAGCACGGGCTTCGACTCGCCGCGGATGTCGATCGGCCTGGGCGACGGCACGCGGCTGGCCGAGTTCCCGCTCGGCGGCACGCTGCCGGACGGCACCGTGAGCCAGACGGTGCTGCGCTCGGACCTGTACGTCGCCCTGCGCGACGAAGCCGCGAGGCGCGGGATCCACGCCGAGTACGGCAAACGCCTGATCGGCGCGAACCAGACGTCTGCGCAGGTCAGGGCCGAGTTCTCGGACGGCTCGCACGCCGAGGGCGACCTGCTGATCGGCGCCGACGGCCTGCGCTCCCGCGTCCGGACGATCATCGACCCGGACGCGCCGTCGCCGCGGTACGTGCCGCTGCTCAACACCGGCGGGTTCGCCGAGGGCCTGACGCTGCCGGACGAGCCGGGCGTGCTGAACATGGTCTTCGGCCGGCGCCTGTTCTTCTGCCACGTCGTCAGCCCGGACGGCCGCGTCTGGTGGTTCGCGAACCCGGCCCGCAAGACCGAGCCGACCGGCTCGGAACTGGCCGCGCTCGCCGGCGAGAAACTGCGCACCGAGCTGCTGGACCTGGTGTCGCGCGACCGGACGCCGGCCGCCGAGATCATCCGCGCGACCCGCGACGTCTACCCGGCCTGGCCGACGTTCGACTTCCCGACGGTCCCGATCTGGCACCGCGGCCGCATGGTGATCATCGGCGACGCGGCCCACGCGACGTCACCGGCGGCGGGCCAGGGCGCGTCGATGGCCATCGAAGACGCCGTCACGCTGGGGAAGTGCCTGCGCGACGTGCCGGACATCGCCCAGGCGCTGACCACTTACGAGGGGCTGCGGCGCGAGCGCGTCGAAGCGGTCGTCGCGCGCGGCAAGCGCAACGGCGACGACAAGCTGATCGGCCCGGTCGGCCGGGTGATCCGCGACTTCTTCATCAAGCGCGCGTTCGCGAAGCCGCAGAGCGAGGACCCGAACGCGTTCATGTGGAACCACCACATCGACTGGAACGAGAAGGTCGCGGCTTAGCGCCAGGTGTCGACGCGGTGGAAGTTCTTGTACGCCCGGCTCGGCGTCGGCCCGCGCTGGCCCTGGTAGCGGGAGCCGGCCTCGCTGGAGCCGTACGGGTGCTCGGCCGAGCTGGACAGCCGGAAGATGCACAGCTGGCCGATCTTCATGCCCGGCCAGAGCGTGATCGGCAGGTTCGCGACGTTCGACAGCTCGAGCGTGATGTGCCCGGAGAAGCCGGGATCGATGAAGCCCGCCGTCGAGTGCGTGAGCAGCCCGAGCCGCCCGAGCGACGACTTGCCTTCGAGGCGGCCGGCCAGGTCGTCGGCCAGGGTGACGAGCTCGAACGTCGAGCCGAGCACGAACTCGCCCGGGTGCAGCACGAAGGGCTCGTCGCCCTCCTTCTCGACGAGCGAGGTCAGCTCGTCCTGCTGCAGCTGGGGATCGATGTGGGTGTACTTGCTGTTGTTGAAGACGCGGAAGAACCGGTCGAGCCGGACGTCGACGCTGGACGGCTGGACCATGCCGGGATCGAAGGGGTCGATGCCGAGCCGGCCGGCATCGAGCTCTTTGCGAAGGTCACGGTCACTGAGCAGCACGTCGCAAAGCCTATCCGGTGGGTTTAGGCCGCACGCATGTGCTGCGCGTAGGTGGCATCGGGCGAGAAGAGCTTCTCGAGCCGCTTCACGTACCCGCGGCGACCGGCCTCGCCGATCCGTTCCTGCAGCGCGGTGGCCCCGGGAATGAACCGCCGCACCGTCTCGGCGGCGAAATTGACACCCGCCGCGGTGACGATCACGGCCTGCGCGAGAAGGTCGTTCGGCAGCTCGAGGAAGTCGGCGTTGGTCTTCCCGAGCACGAGCCGCGAGATCGAGGAGTGCACGGCGACGGAGACGTGCGACAGCACCTTCCCGACGGCCCCACGCCCTTCCCCGACGGCGGCATTGGCCTCGACCAGCGCCTTCGCGAGCCGCTTGGAGTCGTCGTCGGGGATGAACTCGGTGGCGGCGAGCAGCCAGAGCAGCCGCCACGCGTCCTCTTCGTCACTGGGCAGCAGCTCGTCGTCGACGCCCATCAGCCAGCCGATGTAGCGCCAGAGGTGCAGGATGTCGCCGCGCTCGCGGGCGGAGTAGCGGAGGCCGAGCAGCTGCGTGCCGAAGACGTAGACGAGCGAGAAGAGCAACAGCGTGCCGGCGGTCTGCACCTGGTTGACGGGCTTGTCCCAGGCCGCGTGGTCCCAGTCGTCCCGCCGATGCATGGCGGCGCGCACGTGGGCGTGCACGACCCGGATGCGGAGAGCGGAGGCGTACCCCTTGGCGCCGTGCTTCAGGGCACCGGGCGTGGTGACATCGATCCACCAGGCCGCGGTCTCGACGAGCCGCCGGGTGGCCTTGTACTCGATCTCCCCGGTCCCGACCAGCGACTTCGTCGCGCGCGAGGCGAGGTAGCCACCCATGAGCGACATGTCGCCAAGCGGAAAGAGCCCGAGCAACCCGGCCCGCGTGATGGCCTTCGCACCGCGCTCGAGCCGCTCGTCATCAACCCAGTAGGGCTTCGCTTCGACGGCGGCGAAGAAAGCCTCCAGCGGCCCCTCGGCCCCGGCGCCGTTATTGAGAGCGTCCTCGAAGAGCCGGTGCCCCTGCCCCCTCGGCTGCTGCGCCATCCAGGCGACAACGTCGTCGGCGAGCCGATCCTCGACCTGCGCGAACTCCCGAAGCCGGGCGACCTGCCGCTCGTCACCCCGGATGTCACCCTCGATGAACAGCCGCGAAGCGAGCCGGAACCCGCCCTCCCGGAACAGCTCGGGATCATCCATCCGGCACACCTCCGACGTCGACAACAAGTGTTGTCACTTGACGCGCCGACGTCAAGGAGGGAGGGTCTGGACAAGGGGATCACCGCGCCGTGTATGCTTGCCACGCACTGCGGATGTAGTTCAATGGTAGAACATCAGCTTCCCAAGCTGAATACGCGGGTTCGATTCCCGTCATCCGCTCTCAGTCGAAAGCCCCGGGTCTCAGATCCGGGGCTTTTCGCTTTCCGATTCACGAGCGTGACACCAGCGCACCTGATGGTCGGGTTCGTCGCGGTATTCGAGCACGCCGGCGTCGACCAACCCGAGCAGTGCCTTGTAGAGACCGTTGCCCAGCTTGTTCGCGGACCAGAAGATCCACTTGATCCCGACCCACTCTTCGTCACCGCGAAATACGCCGAGTTCGATCGCCAGATAATATTCCGCTTCCTCCAAGTCGGTCCAGTCGACCAATCGCTCTTTCAAACTCATGAGTCCATTGTCCGGGTCTGGCGCAACTGATTTATCCGTTGACGCAGGTGCGCCGCCTGACCGGCCGGAAGTCCGGCCTCCTCCGCGCGGTCCAGCGCCTCGGACGCAGCCAGGGAACCCAAGCGGTGCAACAACTCCGCCCGCGATGCGTGCCACCACGGGTAGTCCTCCAGGCCCGGCAATGCGTCCACCAAAGCCAAAGCCGCCGCAGGACCGTCCCGTTCCGCCACCGCGGCCGCGCGGTTCAAGCGCACTACCGGCGTGTCCTGGATCGACAACAGCACGTCGTACCAGGAGATCACCGCGTCCCAGTTGGTCTCCTCGTACGTCGGCGCGAGGTCGTGGCAAGCTGCGATCGCCGCCTGGATCACGTATGGGTTCGGCACCGAGGGGGTTCGGCGTAGGCCCGCACCCACCAACGACACGCCTTCCTTGATCAACTCAGGGTCCCAGAGCGAGCGATCCTGGAAAGCCAGCAGCACCGGCGAACCCGACGAAAAGCGGGCCTCACGGCGGGCGTCTTGCAGTAGTACCAGCGCCAAGAGACCTAGCGCCGTCGGCTCGTCGGGCATCAGTGAGACCAGCAGGCGAGCCAAGCGCACCGCCTCGGCGGTCAACGACGCGCGGCCCGTGTAGCCCTCGTTGAAGATCAAGTACACCGTCGACGCTACGCCGGTCAGGCGTGCGGGCAGTTCTTCGGAAGACGGCACGCGGTAGGGGATCCGGGCCTGCGCGATCTTCTGCTTCGCGCGCGTCAGGCGCTTCGCCAGCGTCGCTTCGGGGAGCAGTAGCGCGCGGGCCACCTCTGACGTCGACAGGCCGCCCAGCGTTCGGAGGGCCAAGGCGACCTGCGCGTCCAGGGACAACGCCGGGTGGCAGCACGTGAAGACCAGCCTCAGCAGGTCGTCGCGGACCGCGAGCGGGTCGGGGGACGGGTCGACGGCCGGCATCGCGTCGGCCTCCTTCCCGAGGCGCTTCGCTTCGCGGCGGACGACGTCGACCGCGCGCCTGCGGGCCGCGACCAGCAGCCAGCCGCGGGGGTTGGCGGGGACGCCGTCGCGTGGCCACGTCTCGAGGGCGCGGACCACCGCGTCCTGGACGGCGTCTTCGGCGCGGTCGACGCTGCCGGTGACGCGGACCAGCGTGGCCAGTACCCGGGTGCCCTCGTCCCGGACCAGCCGCGCGACCGCGTCACCGGCGAAGGTCACTTGCCGAATTCGACGACCGGCCGGACTTCGATGGCGCCGTCCCAGGCGCCCGGGATCTGCGCCGCGACCTTGACGGCTTCGTCGAGGTCGGCGCACTCGATGAGGTAGAAGCCGGTGAGGGCTTCCTTCGTCTCGGCGTACGGGCCGTCGGTGGTGACGATGTCGCCGCCCTTGCCGCCGGTGACGTGGACGGTCGTCGCGGTCGCGGTCGGGTACAGGGCCGCGCCGCCGCGGATCACGGCCTGCGCGGCCGCGCCGAACTCGTCGTAGTCCCGCATCATGCCGGCGGCTTCGGGCTGGGTCGGGTCGACGTCGGAGGCGTAGATGATGGCGGCGTACTTGGGCATGACAGCTCCTCACAGAGGTCGGCCGGCGCCGATCGCCGGCTCTCACTGTAAGGACGAACGGCGCGGACGTCTCCAGGACAACCGCGCCGGACTTTTCTCAGCCTTCGACGAGCTCCCACTCGGCGTCCGGCGTCTCGCGGTCGTAGACCTGGCCCGGTGCGGCCTTCAGCACCGTGCGGACGTCCGGATACAGCTTCGCGACGTGCTCCAGCTCCAAGCCCTCGACCTCGAAGTCCTCCGCTTCCGGGACCTCGAAGCCGACGAAGAGCCACGTGCCGTCCTGCTCGCGGACGACCTGGCGGACCGCGCGGACCGGACGCTCCGACCCGGTCGGCAGCTCGGTGAGGCCGCTGCTGATCTGGACCTCGTCGTCCGGCGAACCTTCGAACTCCCAGGCCGCGCGGCGCTGGGCGAGCAGGCGGATGTCCTCGTCCTCGTCGTCGGAGCCGGTCACCGAGGACAGCAGCCACGCGCGGTGGTCCGGGTCCCAGTCGGCGGCCATGCCCGTCGGCAGCTCCGCGAGCGCGGCCAGCTGCGGGAGCAGCTCGAGGGCCTCGCGGACCGACAGCTTGCCGAAGTTCTCGCGGTTGACCAGCACGTCTTCCGACAGCTCGGTGCCGTCGCTGATGAACCAGTCGTCTTCGTCGTCCAGGACGACGAAGCCCAGTGCGTCGGCGTCGGTCACCAGAGCCAGGGCGATGATGACCGGTGCTTCCGGGTCCTGGCGCAGCGGCCATTCGGTCGACATGCCCCGTATCCCACCATCGGGCGACGGCGGCCCGGGAGCCGGGGTCGTCCGGTCGCTTAATTCATCGCACGTTGATATTATGGCCGCCATGGTGCTCCCCAAGGGTCTCGCCCGCTTCAACCGCGTCGCGACCAACCGCGTCAACAAGTACGTCGTCAACTGGGCGCCCGGGTTCGGCATGATCGTCCACAAGGGACGGAAGTCGGGCCGGGAGTACCGGACGCCGGTGAACGTCTTCGGCACGGCGGAGGGCTACGTCGTCGCGCTGACCTACGGGCCGGACGCCGACTGGGTGAAGAACGTGCTGGCCGAGGGCGGCTGCACGGTCGTCACCCGGCGGAAAAACCACCACGTGCACGGCGCCCGGCTCGTGCATGATGAGTCGCGCCAGGCCATGCCGACGCCCGTCCGGCAGTTCCTCGGCCTGCTGAACGTCCACGACTTCCTGCTGCTCAAGCGGGACTAGGGGGAACGATGCTCGAGGGGGAGCTCGTCCGGCTGCGCGCGCTGGAGCCGGAGGACGCCGAGAAGATCCACCGGTGGGTTCACGACCCCGAGGTCGGCCGGTGGATGAACAACAGCCACCCGCGCTCCCTCGCGCAACTGCGCAAGCGCGCCGAGGAACGCCCGGCCAACAGCTACGAACTGGTCGTCCTCGGGATCGAGGCCAAGGCCGACGGCAAGCTCATCGGCGTCATCGACCTGCGGGACGCCGAGCCCGAGATCGGCAACGCCGAGCTGGACGTCTACATCGGTGACGCCGAGTACCGGAACGGCGGCGGTTACGGCACCGAAGCGCTGCACCTGATGTGCCGCTACGGCTTCAACGCCATGCGCCTGCACATGATCACGCTCTGGGTCGTCGCCGGGAACGAGCGCGCCCGGCACGTCTACCGCAAGGTCGGGTTCTCCGAGGACGGCCGCCACCGCGAGGCGTTCGTCGCGATGGACGGCGAGCGCCACGACATGATCCTGATGAGCCTGCTCAAGGGCGAGCTCAAGTCGTGAGCCGCTTCGGCGCCTTCAGCCGCCACGCCTCTTCGAGCAGCTCACGCAGCTGATCGACGTCGACCTTCCCGAGGTCGACGATGATCGAGCCGGAGCCGTCGTAGTGCGGGGTCGTGAAGAAGGCCGCGTCGCCGGATTCCAGCAACGCGGCCTTCTCGTCGAGCCCGCACATCACGACCAGGCCGCCTTCGGCCTCGGTGCGCAGCCGTGCGAACCCCTTGCCCGCCACCTTCAGCGCGGGCGTGCGGTACCAGGTCGCCGCCTCGACCTCGGGCAGTCCCGAGGCCAGGCGGACGACGTCTTCCCAAGTCGTCATGGGTCCATTGTCGACCCGGCGTCTTGGAAATACCGGAGCTACGGCAGCAGGGTGATCCGGTCCGCCGCGGGCGGGGCCAGGTTCGGGTGGGCGCCCAGGTACGCGATCAGCGCGTCCAGGTCCACCGGTCCGCCGGCCAGGTTCGTGCCCTTGGTGAACTCGGTGAAGCCGTCCCCGCCGGCGGCGAGGAAGTTGTTCACCGACACGCGGAACGTCGCCGCCGGGTCGACCGGCGTGCCGTTCACCGTGATGTTCGAGATCCGCGAGCCCTGCGGCGCGGCGGCCGAGTAGCTGTAGTGCAGCGAGCTCGAGATCTGCAGGAACTTCGGGTTCACCCCCGGCGCCCACTGCTGTTCCAGCACGTTCTTCAGGTTCGCGCCGGTGAGCGTGATCGTCTGCATGATGTTCGCGAACGGCTGGACGGTGAACGCCTCGCCGTAGGTCACCACGCCGTCACCCTCGTTGTTCGCAGACGACTTGTACGTCAGGTCGGCGCGGATGCCGCCCGGGTTGGTGATCGCGATGACGGCGTTGTTCGACTGCGTGCCCGCGAGCTGCGCGTCGGCGATGACGTCGCCGAGCAAGGACTCACCGGCCGCGTTGCCCGCCGCCGGCAGGTCGGCGGTGATGGTGCCGACCGGCTTGTTCGCGATCGGCGCCGACTTCGCCTTGGCGTCGGCGACCAGCGCCGAGACGGCCGGGTCCGGCGTCACCGTGCGCGTGACGATCTCGTTGTGGGCCTGCGTGGCCGACCGGACGACGTCGCGCGTCTTCAGGTTGATCTTCAGGTCCACCACGGACAGCAGGCGGCCGAACGACGCGCCCTGGATGACCGTGCGCGGCTGGCCCGCCGGGTCGTTGATCACGCAGTTGTACTGCTGGTGGCTGTGCCCGGTGAAGATGGCGTCGACCTTCGGGGTCACCGCCTTCGCGATCGCGGTGGCCGGGCCGGGCAGCACCCGGCAGTCGTTCGGGCCCTCGATCTCGGTGCTGTCGCCCTGGTGCAGCAGCACGACCTGGGACTTGACGCCGAGGAAGTCGAGCAGGTTCGCGGTGCGGTTGATCGCCTCGACCTCGTCACCGAACTTCAGGCCCTTGATGGCCTCCGGCGTGACGACGGTCGGCAGGTCCTTCAGCGTCGCGCCGATGACACCGATCGGCACACCGCCCTCGAACTTGACGGTGAACGGCAGCAACGCGGGCAGGCCGTTGGTGAAGTACACATTGGACCCGAGGAACGGGAAGTCCGCACCCTTGAACTTCTTGTCGAACTGGCAACCGTCGGTCGGGTTGCAACCGCCGAACTGCATGCGCTGCAGTTCCTTGTAGCCCTCGTCGAACTCGTGGTTGCCGACGACGGACGCGCTCACGCCGATCTGGTTCAGGAAGTCGATGGTCGGCTCGTCGTGGAACAGCGCCGAGACCACCGGCGACGCGCCGACGTTGTCCCCGGCGGAGAACACGAGCGAGTTGCGCACCTGCGCGCGAAGCTGCTTCACGTGCGTCGCCAGGTAGGCGGCGCCACCGGCGTCCACTGTGGTCCCGTCCGACTGCGTGACCCGGCCGCTGGAACCCGACGGCGGCTCGAGGTTGCCGTGGAAGTCGTTGAACGTGATGATCCGGACGTCCGTCGTCGGATCCGGGCGCTGGCCCGCGGACGCGGGTGCGGTGGTCACCGCCGTCGTCGCCAGCGCGGCCGCGGCGAGCACCACGAGCCGGGTTGAAAGCCTCATGCGTGTTTCCTCCGATTCGCGCCCAAGGTCCCCACACGGGCGCACGGCGGAGGATTCTGCCTCGCGGCGGAGTCAACTACCAGGGTCAAAAGACGGACGTAAAGCGAATGTCATCTAACGGCTTCCGGCGAGCAGGGTCTTCGCGACCAGCTCCGGGTCGTCGCTCATCGGCACGTGCCCGCAGCCCGGCAGCAGCGTGAACGTCCCGTTCGGCGCGACCTTCCGCAGCTCGGCGACGCGCGGCCGGGCGAGGACCCGGTCGTGCTGGGCCCACGCGATCGTCACCGGGACGCCGGTGACCGGGCCCGCGAAGCGGAAACTGCCGCGGGACTGCGCGGCGGTCGGCTCGAAGCCCGGCGCGGTCGCGAGCGCGTGCGCGTCTTCGGCGACGATCTCGGGCGAGAGCAGCTCGGGGCGGCCGACGATCATCCCCACCAGCGCCTTCCGCCCGGCCGCCGTCGCGGCCAGCCGGCGCACGACGTTCGGCGGGGTGCGCTGGGCGAGCGCGCGGTGGGCCTTGAGCGTCGCGATCGCGTAGAGCTTCTGCCGCCGGTTCCACAGCCCGGCCGGCGACAGCGCCGTGACGCTGCGGACGAGCCCGGCGCGGCCGAGTTCCAGGGAAAGCAGCCCGCCGAGCGAGTTGCCCGCGACGTGCGGCCGGTCGAGGCCGAGCTCGGTGAAGAGGTCCTTGAACATCACCAGCGCGGGCTCGACGCCGTAACCGCCGGCCGGCTCGGGCGACTCGCCGAAGCCGGGCAGGTCGACGGCGATGACGTCACGATGCGGCGTGAGCAGCGGAAACACCGGCGCCCACGCCTGGCGGCGGTGCCCGATGCCGTGGATCAGCACCAGCGGTTCGCCGTGGCCCGCGCGGTCGTAGACAACGTCGTCCATTACCCGAGAGTAGGTCCGGGTCCATGGAAAAGCTACAACCGCCGGTAACAGTTACTCTACGTCCGGGTGAACCCGCGTCCCGGTGTCGGCCGACCGCTGGACGGCGTCGAGCACCCGGTGCACGCGCAGCGCGTGCCCGAAGTCCGGCAGGTCGCCCTTGAGGTGCCGCGCGTAGGCGTGCGCGACGTTGTACGACGGTTCGGACGCGCGCCCGGCCAGCTGCGGCAGCTCGTACCGCGCCGGCACGGCGAGCCGCTCCAGCGTCCCGGTGCGGCTGCCACGCAACGTCAGCTTGGAGATCCAGAACAGCGGGTCCGCGGCCTCGACGACCAGGGTGCCCTCGGTGCCGTTGATCTCCCAGAGGAAGTCCGTGGCCGGCGACGTCCCGCCGCGCAGGTGCAGCGACACGATCGCGCCGCCGGTCAGCACGCCGGAGACGGCGATCTGGTCGGGCACGGTCATCGGGACGGCGTCGCCGGTGACCTCGTCGCGCACCCGCGGCCGGACGGTCGCCATCGTGGCCGACAGCTCGGCGAACCCGCCGAGCACCATGTGCAGCGTGTCGGCGGTGTGCGCGAACGGGATGGTCAGCAGCGTCGCCCCGCCCTCGGGGTGCAGCTGGTAGTCACGGCCGGCGCGGACGCTCGAGCCCCAGTTCCCGCCGGACGCGATCAGCGACGTCGAGAGCACGCGGCCGACGTAGCCGTCCTTGATGAGGTCACGCAGGTAGCGCAACGCCGGCGCGGAGCGGCCCTGCAGCCCGACGGCCGTCTGACCGTCCTTCGCGGCTTCGGCCAGCTCCCGGGTCTCCGCGAGGCTGACGCCCAGCGGCCACTCGCTCAGCACCTGCTTGCCCGCGGCCAGCGCGGGCTCGATGAGCGCCCGGTGCTCGGGCACCTTCACCGCGACGACGACCAGGTCGACCTCCGGGTGCTGCGCCAGCTCCCCGGCGTCGCCGAAGGTCAGCGGCACGCCGTACTTCTCGCCGGCCACGCGCGCCGACTCGGCGCTGCTCGCGCTCAGCGCGCGGAGCTCGTAGCCCTCCACCGCGGCCAGCGCGGGCACGTGCGCGGTCGCGGCCCAGCCGCCGTTCGCGCTGAGCCCGACGATGCCGACCCGGACCGGTGCCATGAGCGTTCCTTTCGTTTCCCCCACAAGACTTACGTGCCGAGCGTCGCGGTCATTCCCGCGTGAGCGCAAGCCACACCAGATGGCGGCGGCCGTTGCCCGGAACGTCTTCGCTGTCTCCGGTGGGCATGAAACGGAGTCGCTCGCAGCCACGTCTCGCGCGGCGTTCCCCTCGAAGACGTGCACAGCGACGGCTTCCGCGGCCGCCACGCGGACCGCGTCCAGGAACCGCGCGGCCGGGCCGTGCCCCTGCAGCTGTGGCGCAACGCACATCGGGAAGACCAGCCATTCGGCCGCACGCGGACGAGCGAGCCGGAGTTCGCCGGCGTCCGGTAACACCGGATGTCGCGGCCACCGGCCCTGACCGATCGGCCCGTCGCCGGGTCGGCCAAGTGGCCGATGGGGGTGTCCGGCGTCCGGCTGTTCGACCGAAGCGGCACCCCGGGCAAGATCCATAACGTCGGCGGCATGACGAACGCACAGGTCACCGCCCTGCAGTACGGACTCATCGGCTTCTTCGCGCTGTGGACCGTCGTGCTGGTGCCGCAGCTGCTCACCCAGCTCGCGCGGCACGGTGGCCTGCGGCTGCGCGGCATCGTCACCACCGCGGCCGTGCTGCTCTACGGGTGCATGACCTTCGCGGTCGTCTTCCTGCCGCTGCCCGGGCCCGGCACCCGGCGGCTGAGCCAGACCGTGCAGCTGCACCCGTTCCAGTGGATCACCGACATCCACACCGAGCTGCTGAAGCACGGTGAGCCGCTGTCGCAGTGGTTCATGACGCAGACGTTCCAGCAGGCCTGCATGAACGTCCTGCTGTTCGTCCCGCTCGGGGTGTTCGCGCGGGTCCTGTGGCGCCGCGGGCTCGTCGGCACCACGCTGATCGGCTTCACGGCGTCACTGCTCATCGAGATCACGCAGGTCACCGCGAACTTCGGCACCGCGCCGTACGTCTACCGGATCTTCGACGTCGACGATCTCGTGAACAACACGTTCGGCGCCGGCGTCGGCTGGGTGTTCGGGGCGCTCCTGCTGGCCCTGCTGCGGGCCAAGCCTTCAACGGTCGACGTGCAGCCGGCCCGGAGCCAGCGGATCCACCTCGCCCAGACGCGCTAACCGAGCCTTGCGCTGCAGGGCGGCACGCTTCGCGGCACGGCGGTCCTCGAGAACGACCACGATGGCCGCCACGGCCAGGACCAGCGCGACCAGCCCGAGGACGATCGGAAGCTGCACGAATCCTCCTCGGTACGACGCTGTGCGGGAGATCACACAGGGTACGCAGGTCAGTGGTGAATTCGCTACCCCCGGCAACGAGCCCGTGCGGCGAACCAGGTCCGGTCCGCGGCGAGCCAGGCGTCGAAGATCGGATCAGCCGAGGTCAGGACGACGTCGCGGGCAGCCGGTTCGCGAGCCGAACACGCGGAACCGGATGGGTGATCGACGTCGCGGGCAGGGGGACTTGTGCCGTGCCGGTCCGAAAGTCGTACCGGAGACTGGACGGGTGAACACCCGACCCACCAAGGACCAGCTGACCGCCGCGTACGGCACCACCATTCCGGACGTCATCGCGGTCGGCCTCGACGTGCTGTTCTGCGGGATCAACCCCGGCCTCTACTCCGGTGCCCTCAAGCAGCACTTCGCGCGGCCCGGGAACCGGTTCTGGCCGGCGCTGCACGGCGGCGGCTTCACCCCGCGGCGGTTCACCCCCTCCGAGCAGGACAAGCTGCTCGACCTGGGGCTCGGGGTCACGAACGTCGTCGGCCGGGCCACCGCCCGCGCGGACGAGCTCACCGACGACGAACTGCGTGACGGCGGGGAACTGCTGACCGCGAAGGTGCTCGAATTCCGGCCGCGGTGGCTGGCCGTGGTCGGGATCACGGCGTACCGGACCGCGTTCGGCTTCCCGAAGGCGCGCGTCGGCCCGCAGGAGCTGCTCATCGGAGGGACACACGTGTGGGTACTCCCGAACCCGAGCGGCCTGAACGCCCACTGGACGCCCGACGGGCTGGCGGCGGAGTTCGCCGCGCTGCGGGCCGCGGTCGTGAGTCGCTAGCCCCGCTCGCACCCTGCTGACCAGTCACAACCCGCATCCAACCGGCACCTTGGACGTTAGAGGGGGACGAGCCGGGAGGACGCGAATCGACACGGGCCACCCTCAGTAGCACCCGCCGCCCCATCAGGTCGTTCTGCTCCCGGTCGAGCAGCCGTCCCGGAGGGGTTTTCTACCCAGAGTTTGCTGTAACCGGCGGGTTGGGCCATGAGGGGGAACTGGCGTCATGAGCTGCGAACTTGCGACTCGTACCAAGCAGAGGGAGTCACTTTTGGCCGGTCCCGGCAGGGGGGACCGGGTGGTGCCGGATCGCGTGAAACCGAGGGGACACGTCCGGCGTCCCAAGAGCGACGGCGCAGAGACGGAGGCCCACGATGCACGGCATCGAGCCCACCCGCAGGCCCACCGGGCCGGCCGGACCCGGCGGGCGCAGTCTCGGCGTGGCTGTCGTCGATCCGATCCCGATCTACCGCGACGGCCTCGCCGCGCTGGTCCACCGCAGCCAGGGGCTGCACTGGGCCGGCCAAGCGGCGAGCCACCACGCCGCGTTGCAGCTGTGCGAGCAGGTGAAACCGGACGTCGTCGTACTCGATTCGGCGCTGGATCCGAACTGCCACCTGACGAAGCTGCTCAACGCCGGCGACCCGGCGCTGATCATCGTCACGCTCGTCCGTGACGCGAATCGCACGCAGCAGTACCTGGCGGCCGCGATCGCCGCCGGGGCGCACGCGATCGTGCCGCGGTCGATCGATTCACGACGGCTCGCCGAAGCGATCCGGCGGGCCCACACCGAGCGCCGGTACATCGACCCCGGACTGGCCGCGCTCACCGCCAGGCCGAAGCGCTCGACCGTGCCGAAGGGGGACCTCGCCCACGACAGCCCACCGGCGCCGCGCGGCGGGATGCCGCTGTCCAGGCGCGAATACCAGGTGTTGCAACTGGTCGCCGAGGGGCTCGAGAACTCGGCGATCGCGAAGCTGCTCTTCCTGTCCGTCGAGACCGTGCGGACCCACGTGAAGAGCATCCTGCGAAAGCTCTCGGCCCGCGACCGGACACACGCCGTGACGATCGCCTTCCGGGGCGGGATACTGATCGTCCGAGCGGACGACGGCCACGTGCCGGTGACGGCGGACACAACGGCCATCCCCGGCAACCGCTGACCCGGGTCACGCTGCTCGGGGCCCACTTTTCGGGGGATTTCCGGTACTCGGAAGTGCGGATCTGCTTGCTCCAGTTACCCGCAGGTAATATCCTGAAGTTACCGGCGAGTAAGGCGAGTGTGTGCCCGGCCGGGGAGCCGAACACATTGGAGTGACGACATGGGCCACTACAAGAGCAACGTCCGAGACCTGGAGTTCAACCTCTTCGAGGTACTCGGCGTTCAGGAGCGCCTGGGCAAGGGTGTGCTCGCCGAGTCGGACGAGGAGACCGCGCGCGGGGTGCTGGCCGAGCTGAACAAGCTCGCGTCCGGCCCGCTGGCCGCGTCCTTCGCCGACGCGGACCGCAACCCGCCCGTGTACGACCCGAAGACCTTCAGCGTCAAGATCCCCGAGTCGTTCAAGAAGAGCTACCAGCAGCTCCTCGACGGCGAGTGGTGGCGCCTGGGCCTGACCGAGGACCTCGGCGGCTTCGGCCTGCCCCCGACCGTCCAGTGGGCCGCGTCCGAGCTGATCCTCGGCGCCAACGCCCCGCTGTTCATGTACCTCGCGGGCCCCAACTTCGCGATGATCGTGAACAAGAACGGCACCGAAGAGCAGAAGCACTGGGCCGAGCTGATGATCGACCGGGCCTGGGGCGCCACGATGGTGCTGACCGAGCCGGACGCCGGTTCCGACGTCGGCGCCGGCCGCACCAAGGCCGTCCAGCAGGAGGACGGCTCCTGGCACATCGACGGCGTGAAGCGGTTCATCACCTCCGCCGAGCACGACATGAGCGAAAACATCATGCACCTCGTGCTGGCGCGGCCCGAGGGTCCCGGCATCGAGACCAAGGCCGGCACCAAGGGCCTGTCGCTGTTCCTCGTGCCGAAGTTCCACTTCGACACCAAGACCGGCGAGCTGGGCGAGCGCAACGGCGCCTTCGTCACGAACGTCGAGCACAAGATGGGCATCAAGGCCTCGACGACGTGCGAGCTGACGTTCGGCCAGCACGGCACCCCGGCCAAGGGCTGGCTGCTCGGCGAGGTGCACGACGGCATCGCGCAGATGTTCCAGGTCATCGAGTACGCCCGGATGATGGTCGGCACCAAGGCCATCGCCACGCTGTCCACCGGCTACCTCAACGCGCTCGAGTACGCCAAGGAGCGCGTCCAGGGCGCCGACCTGCCGAACATGCTGAACAAGGCCGCGCCGCGCGTCACCATCACGCACCACCCGGACGTCCGCCGCTCGCTGATGCTGCAGAAGGCGTACGCGGAGGGTCTGCGCGCGGTGTACCTGTACACGGCGTCGTTCCAGGACCAGCTGTGGACCGGCGAAGGTGACCAGAAGGTCGCGCACGGCGTCAACGACCTGCTGCTGCCGATCGTCAAGGGTGTCGGCTCCGAGCGCGCCACCGAGCAGCTCGTGCAGTCGCTGCAGACCCTCGGCGGGTCCGGCTTCCTGCAGGACTACCCGATCGAGCAGTACATCCGCGACGCCAAGATCGACTCGCTGTACGAAGGCACCACGGCGATCCAGTCGCTGGACTTCTTCTTCCGCAAGATCGTCCGCGACAAGGGCGCGTCCCTGGCCTTCGTCGCCGGCGAGATCACGAAGTTCATCGAGTCCGAGGCGGGCAACGGCCGGCTCAAGAACGAGCGCGGGCTGCTCAAGCAGGCCCTCGAGGACACCCAGGGCATGCTGGGCTCGCTGATCGGCTACCTGACGGCGTCGCAGGAAGACCCGCAGAACATCAACAAGGTCGGCCAGCACACGGTCCGGCTGCTGATGTCCGTCGGCGACCTGCTCATCGGCTGGCAGCTGCTCAAGCACTCCGAGGTCGCCATCGCCAAGCTCGACGCGGGCGCGTCCGCCAAGGACGTCCCGTTCTACGAGGGCAAGATCGCCGTGGCGTCGTTCTTCTCGAAGAGCGTGCTGCCGGAGCTGACCGCGCGCCGCGCGATCGTGGAGGCCGCGGACAACGCGCTCATGGAGCTCGACGAAGCCGCGTTCTGAGTCACGCCCGAAGGGGCCCTTCCCGCTGGGGAGGGCCCCTTCGCCGTGTCCGGCAGACGTAGTAACGATGCGGCGGCGAGGAGGGTAATTCCCGGTACACCGTGTTTCGCCGTCACCCACCCGGGGCATTCCGACCATCGAGCCGCGGAGCCCCGGAACACCGGGACCGCGGATCCCTTGAGAGGAGAAGCGATGACTATCGCCGGCATCGTCAGCGCCATCATCATCGGCCTGATCATCGGTGTGCTCGGGCGGCTGGTCGCACCGGGCAAGCAGAGCATCCCGATCTGGTTGACGATCCTGATCGGTATCGTCGCCGCGTTCATCGGCACGGCGATCGCGCGTGGCATCGGCTACGCCGACACCAACGGGATCGACTGGCTGGAGATCCTCACCCAGGTCGTCCTCGCCGCCATCGGCGTCAGCATCGCCGCCGGGGCCTACGGCCGACGCGGCGTATCGAGGTAACGCACCAGCGCACCACCACCAGGCCGATCCGGCCCGGTTCGCCGTCGGGGGCGGGCCGGGCCGGATCTTTTTGTGTGTCACCCCATCGAGGGTTCAAACGGGCAGGTCGCGCCGGGCGGTGTCACGGTTGTTCTTATTCGGCAATCCGAGGAGGCACCCGTGCTCGGCGGACTTTGGGGCATCATCTCGACGATCATCGTGGGCCTGATCCTGGGCGTGCTGGGCCGGCTGTTCGCGCCCGGCGACCAGAAGATCCCGATCTGGCTGACGATCGTCGTCGGCATCGTGGCCGCGTTCATCGGCAACTGGCTCGCCGGCGTGTTCGGCGTCCGGGACACGAACGGCATCGACTGGATCCGGCACGTCTTCCAGATCGTCGCCGCCGTCGTCGGTGTCATCGCGGCTTCGGCGATCTACGCGCGGATCAAGGGCGGCAGCCGCACTAACGCCTGACCGACGCGCGCGCCAGCACCACGGCGAACCCGGCTCCGACGAGCAGCAGCACGGCGGCCCCGGTCATCGTCGTGGTGATGGCGTGCGCGGACGAACCCCCGGCCAGGGTCAGGAAAGCACTCCCGAACGTCGCGACGCCGACGACCTGGCCCAGCTGCAACGTCGTGGTCAGCAGCCCGCTGACGTCCGCCGCGCTCGCGAGCGGGACGTGCGTCAGCGAATGCGCCATCAGGGACCCGAACGCCGGTCCCATCGAGAGCCCGAAGAGCATCAGCGCCACGAAGAACAGCGCGCCGCCGTGGCCGCCGTCGCGCAGGCTCAGCGCCAGCAAGGCGTACGCCGCGGCGGATCCGACGTACCCGATCGGCGTCACCGCCGCGTGGACGCGCGCGGGCAGTTTGTGCCAGAAGAACCCGCACAGCCCGAAGACCACGCCGCCGGGCGCCATGGTGAGCCCGGCCGTCAACGCCGTGTCACCCAATCCGGTCTGAAGGTGCAGCGCCAAGCAGAACAGGAAACCGCCGTAGGACGCGACCCCGGCGGCCAGCGCGGCCAGGCCCGGTGCGACGCCGCGGATCCGCAGCACGTCGAGGTTCACCAGCGGATCGCGCACCCGGCGTTCCACGACCACGAACAGCATGGCCAGCAGGGCGCCGGCGACCAGCGAGGCGAACGTCCAGGCGGGCCAGCCGGTTTCGTGCCCGAGCACCAGCGGCAGCACGACGAGGACCACGGCCGGCACCGCGATCGCGAGCCCGGCGAAGTCGAGCTGACGGCCGTTCCGGGCGCCGCCACCGGGCACCAGCTTCGCCGCCAGCACCGCGACGAGCACGCCGATCGGCACGTTCACCAGGAAGATCGGCCGCCAGCCCGCGCCGAACAGGTCCGCGCCGACGAGCACGCCGCCGACCACCTGGCCGGCGACGAACGCGACCGAGATGACCGCGGTGTACGCGCTGAGCGCCTTCGCCCGCGCGGGGCCGCTGAACTGCGCCTGGATGACGCTGATGACCTGCGGCATCATCAGCGCGGCGCCGGCGCCCTGGGCGATCCGGGCGACGATCAGCGTTCCCGCACCGGGCGCCAGGCCGCACAACAGCGAGAAGACCGTGAAGGCGACGACGCCGGTGACGAACATCCGGCGCCGCCCGTACAGCTCGCCGAGCCGGGCGCCGGTGATCAGCAGCATCGCGTAGCCCACGGTGTAGCCGGACACGACCAGCTGCAGCGCGGCGCCGGACGCGTGCAGGTCGGTGCGGATGTCGGTCATGGCGACGTTCACGACGGTGACGTCCAGCAGCGCCATGAACTGGCCGAGCAGCAGCACGCCGAGCATGAACCACGGCCGCGTGCTCCGGCCCGGGACGGCCGGGGCCGGGGTGGTGAGTGTCATGCCCCTGACCCTGCGGCTCTTTCGCTTGCGGTACCGAGAGTCCGGTGATGCTGGTACTGGCGGCACCTGCTTCGTTCCAAAACTGTCGTACCCCTCGGGCACTATGCCCACATGACCCAGACGCAGGTCCCCGTGAGCCGCCGAGAGGAACTCGGCCGGTTCCTCAAGGCGTGCCGGGCGCGGATCGGCCCCGAGGAGGTCGGGCTCGCGCCCGGCCTGCGCCGTCGCACGAGCGGGTTGCGGCGGGAGGAGGTCGCGCTGCTCGCCGGGGTCGGCGTCACCTGGTACACGTGGCTGGAGCAGGGCCGGCCGATCAACGCGAGCGCGCAGGTCTTCGACGCCGTCGCGCGCACACTGCGGCTGGACCACACCGAGCGGGAACACCTCTACCGGCTGGCGGAGCTGACCCCTTCACGGCTGCCGTCGGCGGTCGAGGTGGTACCGGACGCGGTGTGCGAGGTCTTGCGCGCCCTGGAACCGTTGCCGGCCACGGTCGTCAACGGCCGGTTCGACATCCTCGAGTCGAACGCGGCGCACGAAGAGCTGTTCTGGGAGTGGCACAGCCTGCCGTGCCTGCACAAGAACCTGCTCTGGTGCTGCGTCACCGAACCGAACGCGCGGGCGTTCCTGCTGAACTACGACGAGGAGGTGCCGCACATGGTCGCGCGGATGCGGGCCGAGTACGGCCGGCACCTCGGCGACCCGTGCTGGGCGGAGGACATCCGGCGGCTTTCGGCGCTGAGCCCGGAGTTCGCCGAGCTGTGGGCGCGCAACGAGGTCGCCGAGCCGCTGGCCCGGCTGCGGCGGTTCGACCACCCGCGGGCCGGGCGGCTGAACTTCCGGCTGACCGAGCTGGCGGTGTCGGAGGTGCCGGGCCTGCGGGTCCAGGTGTCGACGCCGGACGACGCGGCCACCTGGGCGTTGTTGCCCACGACCCGCCGCCGGGAGGGCTCATGACGTGGCTCGATCTCAGCGGGCAGGGACTGACTTCGGTGCCGTCGATACCAGACGACGTCACGCGCCTTGATCTCGATCGCAACCGGCTGACGTCCGTGCCGGCGCTGGGGTCCGCGTTGGAGCACCTGAGCCTGTACGCGAACGAGATCTCCGTCGTTCCGCCGTCGCTGTGGCGGCTGACCGGGTTGCGGGTGCTCAACCTGGCCACGAACTCGTTGACCGAGCTGCCACCGGGGATCTCCGCGTTGTCGTCGTTGCACACGCTCGACCTGGGGCACAACCGGTTCCCGGCGTTGCCGGGCGAGCTGGGTGACCTGGCCGGGCTCACCGAGTACCTCTACGTCAGCGACAACCGGCTGACGGAGTTCCCGTCGTCGTTGTGCCGCCTGGGAAAGCTGCGGTACCTCGGGTGCACGGACAACCGGATCGAGTCGCTGCCCGACGTCTCCGGGCTCGCGTCGCTGCGCGAACTCCGGCTCTACCACAACGAACTGACGGCGTTGCCGGAGTCGATCGGCGCGCTCGGTTCCCTGCGGGAGCTGCACCTGCGGGGCAACCGGCTGCGCGAGCTGCCGGCGTCGATCGGGGCGTTGAGCGAGCTGCGTCAGCTGGACCTGCGGGAGAACTCGCTGGTGACGCTACCCGCGTCGGTGGCCGGACTGTCCAAGTTGGACAAACTGGATCTGCGGTGGAACAAGCACTTCCGGGAGCCGTCGTGGCTGCGGGACTTCGAGGAGGCGGGTTGCATGGTCCTTCGCTGACAACTCAACACAGGATCGTCGGACGCGGACCGTAGGTCGCGGTGTGCGACGTCCGGCGGACCTCTGCGCCGCTCGCGACGTCGTAGAGCTCGCGCGTGTCGGTGACGCTGAAGCCGGGCGTGCCGATCGACGGCTGGCACGGGGTGGCGCCCCCGAACTGCACCGGCGGTGGGTCGCCGGGCGTCTGCCCGCCGGTCGAGCCCTCGACGCGGTAGTGCCGGGTGCCCCAGATCCGGACCGTCACGGAGTCGCCGGACACCACGGCCTGCAGGGCGATGCCGGTCTGGGCGTCGTCGGTCAGCTTGAGCTCGACCGGGCTGCCGTCGGCGTTGATCGCCTTGGCGTCGCGGCCGACGGGGTAGCGGTCGAGGTAGGTGTCGTGCTCGAGGTGACCGCCGTCGGCGAGGCCGGCGAGGTAGCCCGCGTTGTACAAAGTGGACGCCAGCTGCGAGACGCCGCCACCGACGACGGTCGGACCGGTGCCGTCTTCGTTGGCCGGCGCGGGCACGTAACCGTTGTCCGCGGTACGCGGGCCGGAGCGGCCGCCGAGGCTGAACGTCTCACCGGGCTTGACGATCGTGCCGGACACGCGATCGGCCAGCGTGCGGTTGTTCGTCGTCGCCGGGCCGGTGAGCCCGCCGGTGGTGAACTCGCCGATGACCTCCGTGATGCCGAGCGCCCCCGCGGCTTCGGTGGTCACGCCGGGCTTCGACGCGTTGTAGGCGACGGGCAGATCGCGCCCGTCGGTCTTCTTGAGGACGTCGATCAGCGGGAGGAAGGTCTTCTCCCAGTTGATCTTCCGGGCGTCTTCGGACGGGTCGACGGTCGGCTGGTCGCCGGCGAAGACGATCTGCGCGTCCTTGCCGTCGGTCTCGGTGCTCGCCAGGCCGTCCTTGAGCGCGGCCTGCAGCTTGCCCTGGTCGATCCGCACCTCGACGGCACCGCCTTCGACGGGCGCGAACTGGAACGAAGAGGCGATCGCGTCCGGCTTGAGCGGCACGTCCTTGCCCTGCCCGTGCACGACAACCGGCTTGGCCACAGCGGGCACGACGATCTGCTGGAACGCGGCCTGCACCCCGGCGGCGGTCGCCCGCACCGGCGTGATGGCCATCGCCAGCTTGACGCCACCCGGGTCCAGCCAGTGCTCGGTGACGGCGTGGACCGCGCCCGCGAGATCGGTCAGCTGCTGCCCTTGGCGCGGCAGGATCGGATAGGGCGTGACGCCGCCATCGCTACCCGGCAACGGCATGAACCCCACAGCGCCTTCGGTGGCGGCGTGGTCGAGCTTGCCGTCGGCCAGCGCGCGGACGGCCTGACTGGTCTGGTTCTCATCGGTCCGGGTAGCGACACCGACCTCACGACTGGTGAAGAAGGACATGATCCGGGTGATCGGACTGAGCGGCTGGTGCCCGGCGAGCCCCAGGGTGTTGGGCCAGTCGAGCCCCAGCCCCGAGCGCGCCGGAACGAGTTCGGCCTGGACATCCCCACCGTGCACAACAACCGGCCGGGTAAGCCGAGGCTCGAGTTCCTTGCGCAGCTTGGCTTCCGCCTCGGCATGGGTCATGCCACCGACACCGATCCCGGCCACGGTCACCCCCCGCGGCACATCACCGGCACTGGAGAGAAGGTCGACGGCGTAGAGAATGACGAAGAGCCCCAGCGCAAGCCCGACGATCATCATCGTACGAGCGACACCCTTCCGCAGCTTGCGCGCCGGAGTCTCCGGCGGAGGCGGGGCTGCGGGGTTCTCGAGGAGTTCGCCAAGCAGGTCCTCAGCGAAGAGATCAGTGGTGACAACGGCATCGTCGACAGGCTCAGCACCAGGCACAGCCTCGATGGCCACAGTCTCAGCAGCGGCAGCAGCCCGCTCATCGGGCCACGGCCCAAGCGCCCCCACATCCCCAGCGGACTCACCGGGCCACGCCCCAGACCGCGCCGCACCCCCAGCAGACTCAACCGGCCACGGCCCAGACCGCGCCGTACCCTCGACAGCGGCACGCTCGTCGGGCCACGGCCCTGGCTGCGCCACGTCCTCAGCAGCAGCGACTGGTTCATTCAGCGACTGCACAGATTCGGCACCGTCTGTGGCCAGCGCCGCGGGCTCGTCCGGCTGCAACGCGGGCTCGGCAACGAACCCCGTCTCGGCAGGCGCCACTTCAACCGCGGCCCCTTCCGGCAACGGCCCGAACTCAGCGGCGGGCCGTACCTCCGCAGCGGCCTCGGTAGCCACAGGGTTCCCGAATCCACCGGCGGCGGACGGCACCTCGACCGTAGGCACTTCCGGCGACAGCGCGGGGTCGCCGGCGGTCAGCACCTCGGCACCGGCCGAACCGATCGCCACAACGACCCCGGATTCGGCGGCGAACTGCACCTCGCCCGCAGGCTTGACCGGCAACACCCCGGAATCAGCGGCGGCTGGACCGGCCACTCCGTCCACGGCGGCCGGCTCGCATTCAGCGGCGAGCTGCGCCTCAGCCGCAGACCCGCCCCGCGACACCCCGAAATCAGCGGCGGCTGGACCGGCCACTACGTCCGCAGCGGTCGACTCGGAATCAGCGGCGAACCGCGCCTCGCCCTCAGGCCCGATCGGCAACACCCCGGGATCAGCGGCGGCTGGACCGGCCACTCCGTCCGCAGCGGTCGACTCGGAATCAGCGGCGAACTGCACCTCGCCCTCAGGCCCGATCGGCAACACCCCGGGATCAGCGGCGGTTGACACCTCGATACCAGCCGATCCGGCCGCAGCAGCCGACTCGGAATCGGCGGCGAACCGCGCCTCAGCCGCAGGCCGTTCCCGCGGCACCCCGAGGCCAGTGGCAAGCGGCACCTCAGCACCGGCCGATCCGTCCGCGGCGGTTAGTTCGGAATCGGCGACGGACCGCGCCTCACCTGCGGGCCCGTCCGGCAACACCCCAGAGTCGGCGACAAATGGCGCCCCAGCACCGGCCGCCGCAGCTGGCTCGGAATCGGCGGCGAGCTGCTCCCCAGCTGTGGACTCATTCCGCAACGACCCGGAGGCGGTGGCGAGGGGCAACTCAGCGTCGGCCGATCCGGTCGCCGTGGCAGGGTCGGATTCGGCGGTGGGTTGTGCCTCGGCAGACGACACCTCGGCCACGGGCTCCTCCGTCGGCGAGTCCGAAGCAGTATGCGGCTCCGCGGCAGCCACCCCGTTCGCAACAGGCGTCTTCGCGGCAGCCGACTCGTTCGCGGCGAGTGGCTCCGCAGCTGACCCGTGCGCGAAAGGCAGCTCCGCGGCAGTCGCACCCCTCGTGGCGGCTGGCTTCGGTTGGCCGGCGTCCGGTGCTTCGCGCGCGTCGGCGCGGTTGTGCGCCTCGTCGTCTGCCACGCCCTGCCCTCCGCGGGGCTCTAGAGGTAGAGCCCGGTGCCGTGTTCGGTCCGTTCGGTCGCTACGGCGTGGATGTCGCGTTCGCGCATCACCAGGTGCCCCTCGCCCTGGATCTCGACCTCGAGCTGGTCCTCCGGGTTGAAGAGCACGCGGTCGCCGAGATTGACGTTCCGCACACTGTTCCCGATGCCCAGTACATCACCCCACGAGAGGCGGCGCGCGACCTGCGCGGTGGCGGGGATCACGATGCCACCGCTGCTGCGCCGCTCGCCCTCTTCCGGCGACAGCCGCACGAGTACCCGGTCGTGCAGCATCTGGATCTCGAGTTTCGGCCCGTCAGACACGGTCCGCATCCTACTCGGCGTCGCGCGGCTCCCCGGCCATGACCAAGCTCAGCTCGCTCGCCCCGCCCTCCTCGAACCGCACCGGGACGCCCCAGTCCTGCCGGGTGATCCGGCACGCGGGGTGCGCACCGCCGTCGTCACAGCTCGCCGCCTGGGCGACAACCTGCAGCACACCCTCGGTCACCCCCGGCGCGAACCGGATCTTGCGGGTCAGCTCGGTCCCGGCGCCGGTGCCGTCGGCCAGCAGCTCCGGCGGTGACGCACTGATCTCCAGCCGCGTCGACGGGCCGTACCGGTCGTCCAGCTTCTCGCCCGGCGGCGCGGTGAAGACGACCGAAAAGTCGACTTCGCCGGGCGCGAGGACCGTCGGCGGGCGGCGCACGGCGTGCGCGTCGCCGGTGACCACCGAGGGCTCGCTCGCCGGCACCGGGCCGATCCGGTTGCCCGCGGACTCGACGACCAGCAGCCGGCCGTCGGTCAGCAACAGGCCCTGCGGCTCGGCGAGGCCGGTGGCGAGCGTCGTCACCTCACGCGTGAAGAAGTCGAAGCGGCGGACGGCGCCGTTGTAGGTGTCGGCGATCGCGATCCGCGCGCCGGGCAGCACGGCGAGGCCGAGCGGGTGCTGGAGCAGCGCCTTGTCGGCCGGGCCGTCGGTGTGGCCGAAGGAGAAGAGGTCGATCCCGATCGCCGTCTGCACGGTGAACGAGTCGCCCGCCGGCTCGATCCAGCGCAGAGCGGACGTCTCGGCGTCGACGAGCCACAGCTTGTCGCCGTCGGCGGCGAGGCCGGACGTCTGCGCGAAGAACGCTTCGCTGACGTTGCCGTCGCGGAGGCCTTCGACGGTCGTCCCGGCGAAGCGGCGGATGCTCCCCGACGCCGGGTCGAACACGCTCAGCGTGTGGTTGCCGGCCATCGCGACGACGACCCCGCCGGCCGGGCCCCACCACTCGACGTCCCACGGGCTGCTCAGCTCGACCTCGACGCCCTTGCCCGAGTCCGGCCCGTTGCGCCACTGCGCGCCGGTGCCGGCGACCGTGGTCACCTCGCCGGTGATCAGGTCGAGGCCGCGCAGCCGGTGACCGGCGGTGTCGGCGACGACGGCGTGGTAGCCGGCGCGCTCGGCGACGTCGTAGGGCAGCAGCGCGATGCCCGCCGGCTCGGTGAACGTGGCGACGTCGAACGGCCCGTCCTGCCCGCCACGCTCTCCGCTGCCGAAGCGCCGGATGACCGTCTCACCGTCCGAAGCGAACTCGACGACGGAGTGGTGCCCGGTGTCGGCGACCAGGATGCGGCCTTCGGCGGTGGCGACGGCCTTGCTCGGGAACCGCAGCTCGCTCTGCTGCTCCTCGACCGGCACGTACGGGCTGCCGCCGCGGCGCAGCGTCCCCTTCGCTTCGTGCTTCTTCACGAGGTCGGCGATGACGCGGCGAAGCGCCTCTTCGTGCCCTTCACCGGCGGCGACGTGGACGACGTAACCCTCGGGGTCGATGACCGCCAGCGTCGGCCACGCGCGGACCGCGTACTGCGACCACAGCTCCATCTTCGGGTCGTTGACCACCGGGTGGTGGACCTCGTACCGGCGCACGGCGGCCTCGATGGACGCGCGCTCGCCCTCGTGCAGGAACTTCGGCGAGTGGACGCCGATCGTGACCAGCACGTCCGTGAACTCGGCCTCGAGCGGACGAAGCTCGTCGAGGACGTGGAGGCAGTTGACGCAGCCGCTGGTCCAGAAGTCCAGCAGCACGATGCGGCCGCGCAGTTCGGCCAGGGTGATCGGGCGGCCGCCGGTGTTCAGCCAGACGTCGCCGCGCAGCTCGGGAGCGCGCACGCGGGCCTGCGGTCGGGGAGATGTCACGGCAAGAGTGAACTACACGCGCTCACGCTCTGTTCCGGAGTCCAGCCGATGAGAGAACAAACTCACCCGACCGGGGTCACCCCTGGCCGCACGTCAAGAGAG
Organism: Amycolatopsis sp. NBC_01286; assembly: GCF_035982555.1. Classification (NCBI taxonomy): domain Bacteria; kingdom Bacillati; phylum Actinomycetota; class Actinomycetes; order Pseudonocardiales; family Pseudonocardiaceae; genus Amycolatopsis; species Amycolatopsis sp. NBC_01286. Next base: position 2,478,452 of record NZ_CP108428.1, on the reverse strand, counting down.
CAGAAAAGAACGCGCGGCGGGGTCGGGCGCCACTTACGCTCTTGGGTCATGACTCCCGTCCAGCCGACCGGCGCCCTCTCCCCGGAGGAGGCGCGGCACCTGCAGGAAAACCTCCGGGAACCGGTGCGTCCCGGGCTGAGCGAGGCCGAGCTCGACGACGTCGAGCGCCGGTTCGGTTTCCGCTTCGCCGCGGACCACCGCACGTTCCTCGCCGCGGGCGTCCCGATCGGCGACCGCTGGCCGGATTGGCGCTGCGGCAACCCCGAGCAGCTGCGCAAACGTTTGGCCTGGCCGGTCGACGGCGTCCTGTACGACGTCGAACACAACGGCTTCTGGCTGCCCGACTGGGGCACGCGCCCGGTCGGGCCCGAGGACGCGGTCCGCGAAGCGGGGCACCGCCTGGCCGACGTGCCGCAGCTCGTGCCGGTGTGCGGCCACCGCTACCTGCCCGGTCTCGCCGGCACGTCCGGTTACCCGGTGTTGTCGGTGTACCAGACCGACATCGTCGTGTACGGCTCCGACCTGCGGGATTACCTGCAGCGCGAGTTCGGCACGGGCGGCATCTGCACGGCCCCACCGGACGGCCCGCGCTACATACCCTTCTGGTCCCGCTTCATCGACTAGCTTCGACGGCGGTTTTGAGCCGCGCGAGGGTAGCGGCGATGTTCGCCGTGTTGGCCTCGCGCCGGTTCCAGACGCCGGTGACCGTCGACGTCGGCACGCGGAACCACGCCGGCCGCCGCTCCCACATGCTTTCGACGACGACGCAGCCGGCACCGGCGGGTTCGAAGTCGTACTGCCACCGCGCGACGGGCAACCCGACCGAGGTCACCTCGAAGCCGAACCGGCGGCCCGGATCGGCGTCGGTGATGGTGGACAAGGTGCTCCACCGCCTCAGGCCACGCCGGTTGCGCCCGCGGAACCGGGCGCCCACAACGGGCCCGCGCGCCCGGCCGACCCACCGGTGCCCGGCGTACTCCTCGGCGACGTCGGCCAGCCTCGCCGGGTCGCTGACCAGTGCGTACACGGCTTCCGGAGCCGCGCCGACCTCGATCCGGCCGATGGCGTCGGGTTGGCTCATGGTGACCTCCGCGTCGAGGATGACATACCGAGGGTATGTCACCGACCGCGGTTCAGCGAAGCTGCCTGTGGATGACTTTCGGGCGATGTGGACAACTCGACGCCCAGCGGCCGGAAAAGCCGGTTCTGTCGGGGGTGACCGATACGCTGGACGTGGGACGCCCCCCAGGGAGTGGTGGGGGCTGTCTAGGGGTGGTGGGGGCTGTATGGGGGTCCGAGCGGGCGCCGCAGCTGGCAGATATGCGGGTGTCGAGGAGTGGCTTGGGGTTTCTGCGGCTTTATCGCGCTGGTTCTAGAGATCGGCAGAGAGCGCGAGAGTCAGTTCTCCCGGCGCAGCATCCGGCTCACACCCGCGGCCACCGTGGTCGCCAGGATCCAGCCTGACGCCGTGAAGCCCGCCGCTACCCAGTTGTCCGCTCCGTGCATGTACCAGCGGGACTTGTTGCCGAAGTCGACGATCGGGACCAGCAGGTCCGCCGTGTAGATCACCGGGTTCCACTGCAGGCCCGTGTCCTGCTGGTTCACCACGCAGCGGGGGCCATTCGCGATGATCTGGTGGGCCTGGTCCGTGGCCGGCCAGTTGACGCAGTCGTCCGTACCCAGGCCGAACCACAGGCTGCCCAGCACCAGCAGCGTGAAGAGCCAGCCCAGCGCGCGGACCGGGCGGTAGCCGTAGCCGACCATCGACCGCTGGAGCCAGCTCCACAGCCGGACGCCGGGGCCGAAGAACTTGAAGCCGCGGGCCAGTGCCTCGTAGCGGAACTGCTGTTTGCGCAGCGCGACCGTCGACGCGTGCTCTTCGTTGCCCGCCGCGCGAAGCATGTGCGCGAGCTGGTCGTACGGGCCCGGGCGGTAGCCGCGCATGGCCTTGCGCAGCAGCTCGATGCGGTGGTCCAGGGACTTGTCGTCGTCGAGGGGGATGCCCTTCTTCAGGGCGTCGTAGCGAAAGTCCTCCAGCTCGATGCCCTCGGTCGAGGCCCAGAACGCCTCGTTGTCCGTCAACGTCCCGCAGTGCGCGCGGCGCAGCACCACGCGGCCCGCCGGCGGGCTGCTCGGGGTGAACGTGAACTCGTCCGCGGCGACGTCGCCGGCGTCGAGAGCGACGTTGAACGGCGGGAACGAGCCCAGCTGGGCGCCGCGGATGTCGACGCGCCGCGCGACCTGGGCGCCGTCCAGGTTGACACCGCCTTCGGCGACGAACGGGCGGCTGTTGTCGTCGCGCAGCAGCAGGTCGCGGCCGATCCGGCCGGTGCGGACGTCGAGGGAGAAACTGCTGGTCGCGCGACGTCCGGGGTCCGTCAGCCGGGTGCCCGCGAGGTTGATGCTGCCGCCGACCTCGAGGCCCTGCAGGCGCAGCGTGCCGTGGATCGTGGCGTCCGTGAGCTGGAAGTTGCCGGCGATCTTCGAGCGCCGCGCCGAGAACACGTCCCGGCCGGGGTGGCGGAACATCGAGTTCCAGGCCAGGAAGTTGCCGCCGATGGTGACGTCGGCCAGCCGCAGCTGCCCGGCCGGCACGCGCAGGCTGGTCGCCTCGATGTCGCCGCCGATCTCGGTGCCGTCCAGGTGCAGCGCCCGGTCGTAGTACGGCGGGGTCTTGCCGCGCACGACGCTGATCTCGGCGCCGGCCAGCCGCAGCGAGCCGCCGATCCGCGCGTTGACCATGCGCAACGTGCCCAGCGCCTGCAGGCCGTCGGACAGCTCGAGGTTGCCGTCGACGCTCAGCCGGTCGGCGACCAGCGCCGGGCGCGGGTCGAGGTAAGGGTCGTTCGACTTCCACGCGTCGACGGCGATCGGGCCCTGCTGCGACACTGTCAGCTTCGCTTCGCGCAGGATGATGTCGCTGTCCACGGTGGCGCTCGGCAGGTACATGATCCCGGTGGCGGAGAAGCGTTTGCGCTGGCTGGCCGGGCCGTAGTTGTCGACCTCGCAGAGCAGGCTGCCGCCGATGTGCAGGCCGTTGCCGTTGAGCGCGAAGCCGTCCGGGTTGTTCAGCGTGGCGCCGGAGAAGTTGACGTTACCGCCGGTCCGCAGGCCCGGGAGCCGGACTTCGCCGTTCGCGACCATCCGGTAGGCCAGCAGCGCGCCGGTGAGCACCAGCCGGTCCGCCTGGATCGCCTTGCCATGCGGGTGCGAGATCACCGTCCGGGTCAGCACCATCGAGCCCTCGATCACCGCGTCCGTCAGGTTGACGGCGGCGTTCGGCATGCCGCGTTCGCGGTCGTCGCCGCGCTGGACCGTGGTCTCCTCGATCTCACGGTCGTCGCCGTCGACCTGCACGACGCAGCGGATCAGCCGGACGTCGTTGCGGCTGCGCATGTTGCGGGCCTTGAGCCCGGGCAGCCAGCACTTGCGGAAGACCAGGCCGAGCAGGTTCGCCTCGCGCACGTCCGGCGGCTGCTCGAACCGGCAACGCTCGAACCGGAACAGGTACTTCAGGTCCGCGGCCCGCAGGTCCAGCGTCCCGGTGATGTAGGCGTCCTCGACGTAGACGATCGGCGCGTTCGTGGCCTGCCGGCGCCAGCGCAGCAACCCGCCGTTGCCGGGTTTCAGCAGCTCGGAGGCCTTGACCTCGTAGCGCTTGTCGGGGATCCCCGCGAAGGGATCCAACGGCGGCAGCGCGCTTTCGGTCGACATGGCCCGATCTCCCCTCGCCCCGCCACCAAGGTAGCGAAACCGCGGCGGAAACGGTGCCGGAACACCGTTTCCGCCGCGAGATCCTCAGGCGTTGGGGTTGAGCACGCGCGCGAGGAACGACTTGGTCCGTTCCTCCCGCGGGTCCCCGATGACCTGGTCGGGCGGGCCCTCTTCGACGACGACGCCGCCGTCCATGAACAGGACCTTGTCCGCCACCTCACGCGCGAACTGCATCTCGTGGGTGACGACGACCATGGTCATGCCGTCCTTGGCGAGCTGCTTCATCACGCCCAGGACGTCGCCGACGAGCTCCGGGTCCAGCGCGGACGTCGGCTCGTCGAACAGCATCAGCTTCGGCTTCATCGCGAGCGCCCTGGCGATCGCGACGCGCTGCTGCTGCCCACCGGACAGCTGCGCCGGGTAGTTCTTCGCCTTGTCACCGAGGCCGACGCGGTCCAGCAGCTCCAACGCGCGTTGCCGCACCTGGGCCTTCGGCTCGCGACGCACCTGGATCGGCGCCTCCATCACGTTTTCCAGCGCGGTCATGTGCGGGAAGAGGTTGAACCGCTGGAACACCATGCCGATGTCCTTGCGCTGGAACGCGACCTCGCTCTCGCGCAGCTCGTGCAGCTTGTCGCCGCGCTGCCGGTAGCCGACGAGCACGCCGTCGACGTAGAGCCGGCCGGCGTCGATCTTCTCGAGGTGGTTGATGCAGCGCAGCAGCGTCGACTTGCCCGAGCCGGACGGCCCGATCAGGCAGAGCACCTCACGCTCCTGCACCTCGAGGTCGATGCCCTTGAGGACGTCGACGGTGCCGAAGCTCTTGCGAATCTTCTGCGCGGAAACGACCGGGGTCATCCCGACACCCCCGCTCCACCCTGCGCGCCACCGGAGCCGAACCGGAAACCGAGCATCCGGCCCGCCCACCTGGTCTTGTTCGCCTCACCGCGCGAAGTGCCGCGCGAGAACCGTTTCTCGATCTGCATCTGGATCAGCGTCAGCACCGACGTCATGAACAGGTACCAGGCCGCGGCCGTGATCAGCAGCGGCACGGTCTTGTAGTTCTGCGAGTAGATGGTCTGCGCCGCGACCATCAGCTCGAAGTACCCGATGACCACGACCAGTGACGTCGTCTTCAGCATGGAGATCGTCTCGTTGCCGGTCGGCGGGATGATCACCCGCATGGCCTGCGGGAGGATGATCCGCCGCAACGTCCGCGTGCGGCTCATGCCGAGCGCGCCCGCCGCTTCCAGCTGGCCGTCGTCGACCGACTGGATGCCGCCTCGCACGATTTCCGCCATGTACGCGGCTTCGTTGAGACCCAGGCCGAGCAGCGACGCGGTGAACTGCGTGATCAGCTGGTTGGTGTCCCAGCTGACGAACTCGGGGCCGAACGGCACCCCGAGCCCGAGCCGCGGGTAGGCCAGCGCCAGGAAGTTCCAGATGATCAGCTGCGTGATCAGCGGGGTCCCGCGGAACAGCCAGACGTAGAGCGCCGCGGCGCCCGACGTCAGCGGGTTGGGCGAAAGGCGCATGACGGCCAGCAGGATGCCGCCGACGATCCCGATCAGCATCGAGATCACCGTCAGGATCAACGTGTTCTGCAGGCCGCGCAGGATCCGGTCGTCGAAGAGGTAGTCCCCGACGACCGGCCACTGCAGCGCGTCGTTGGTGATCACGCTGCGGAGCACGATGAACGCGACGAACAGGATGATCACGCCGGCCACCCAGCGCCCGTAGTGGCGCACCGGGACGGCCTTGATGGGCTCGGCGTCGATCGGCGCCCCAGCGGGGGACGCCTCGGAGGAACTGGACACGCGAACTAAGTCCTATCTCAGCTGGCCGGGTTGATCTCCGACTTGGTGACCGCACCGGCGGCGTTCAGGCCCCACTTGTCCATGATCTTCTTGTAGGCGCCGCTGTCGATCAGCTTCTGGATCGCGCCCTGGACGGCCTTGCCATAGTCACCGCTGTTCTTCGGCAGCACGATGCCGTAGGGCACGGTGTCGTACGGCGTGCCGACCGACTCGAGCTGACCGTTGGTCTGCTTGACCGCGTAGTCGATGACCGGGGAGTCGGCCAGCTCGCCCTGCACGCGCTTGGCGGTCAGCGCCAGGTTGACGTCGGTCTGGGCCTGCAGCTGCGTGACCTCGATGGCGGGCTTGCCACCACTGGTGCAGGCGGCGTTCTTCTTGTCGAGGTCCTCGACCTGCGTGGTGCCCTTCTGCACGGCGATCTTCTTGCCGCAGAGGTCGTCGACCTTCAGGCCGTCCGGGTTGCCCTTCAGCACGGCCAGCGACGTGCCGGCGCTGAAGTAGGAGATCATGTCGACCGACTGCAGCCGGTCGGCGTTGATGCTGAACGACGAGATCCCCATCTCGTACTTCTTGGCGCCGAGGCCGGGGATGATGCCGTCGAACGAGGAGTTCTGGAACTCCATCTGCACGCCGAGCACCTGGCCGATGGCGGTGCCGAGGTCGACGTCGAAGCCGGTGGCCTTGCCGTTGTCCTGGAACTCGTTCGGCGGGTAGCTCTGGTCCTGCCCGACGAGGATCTTGCCGTCGGTCTTGACGTCGGCGGGCACCAGCGCGGCGAGCGCGTCGTCCTTCGCGACCGTGCCTGCGTCACCCGATCCAGTACCCGCCGGAGCGGCACTGCTCGAGCCGACGTCGCCGGCACCGCTACCACCCGCGCCGCAGGCCATGGTCAGTCCGACCAGGGCGAATGCCGGCAACAGGGCGAGCGCCTTGAGCTGGGGTCCTCGGGCCACGTCGTCACTCCTCGTAGTTCTCAGTTCGTGAGAGCACGCATATTGCCACTCATCCATACCAAAGCACAGCACTGTCGAGTTACAGCGAAGTTTCGCAACGCTTCAACCAGCGTGGGAGTGTCGCGCGTTGGTGGGCACGTAGGTGAGGATGTCGTTCATGAACGCGATCCCGCCCCGGCTGCCCCCCTCCGGTCGACGCGCGCGGAAGGCGACGACCCGCCGGATCACCCGGCCGGGTGCCCGGTTCGACGGCTACCTCTCGCCGGAACGTCCGCACGCGGACGCCTACGACGAGATGTTCGCCGACGACGGCACGGTCCGCGGCCCGTACCGGGCGCTGTACGAGTCGATCGCGGCGCTCGACGCGCACGACCTCAACTCGCGGTCGCTCGCGCTAGACCGGGCGATGGTCGACCAGGGCATCACGTTCTCGCTGTCGGGCCAGGAGCGGCCGTTCCCGCTGGACCTGGTGCCGCGGGTGATCCAGGCGGCCGAGTGGTCGAAGCTCGAACGCGGGGTGGCGCAGCGGGTCCGCGCGCTCGAAGCGTTCCTCGCCGACATCTACGGCGACCGGCAGATCCTGCGTGACGGCGTCTTCCCGCGTCGGCTGATCACGTCGTGTGAGCACTTCCAGCGCGAGGCGTACGGCATCAACCCGCCCAACGGCGTGCGCATCCACGTGTCCGGTGTGGACCTGGTGCGCGACGAGGAGGGCACCTTCCGAGTTTTGGAGGACAACCTCCGCAACCCGTCCGGGGTGTCGTACGTGATGGAGAACCGGCGGACGATGGCGCGGGTCTTCCCGGACCTGTTCGCCCAGCACCGGGTGCGCCCGGTCGGCGACTACGCGTCGCACCTGCTGCGGGCCCTGCGCGCGGCGGCCGCGGCGAACGTCGCCGACCCGATGGTCGTGGTGCTCACCCCCGGCGTCCACAACTCGGCGTACTTCGAGCACTCGCTGCTGGCCCGGCTGATGGGCGTCGAACTGGTCGAAGGCCGCGACATGTTCTGCCGTGACAACGTCGTCTACCTGCGGACGACCGAGGGCGAACGCCCGGTCGACGTCATCTACCGGCGGATCGACGACGAGTTCCTCGACCCGGTGCACTACCGGCCGGACTCGGTGCTCGGCATCGCCGGCGTGCTCAACGCGGCGCGCGCGGGCAACGTCGTCGTCGCGAACGCCATCGGCAACGGCGTCGGGGACGACAAGCTCGTCTACACCTACGTGCCGGAGATGGTGCGGTACTACCTCGGCGAGAAGCCGCTGCTGCCCAACGTGGACACCTACCGCTGCTGGCTGCCGGACGAGTTCGACTACGTGATGTCGCACCTCGACGAGCTGGTCGTCAAGCCGGTCGAAGGCTCCGGCGGGTACGGCATCGTCTTCGGGCCGGAGGCGACGCCGGCGGAGCTGACGGCGTTGCGGCGGAAGGTGCGGGCGAACCGGCGCGGCTGGATCGCGCAGCCGGTGGTGCAGCTCTCGACCGTGCCGTCGAAGGTGGAGGACCGGCTGGCGCCGCGGCACGTCGACCTGCGCCCGTTCGCCGTCAACGACGGCAAGGACATCTTCGTGCTGCCCGGCGGGCTGACCCGGGTGGCGCTGCCGGAAGGCAGCCTGGTCGTCAACTCGTCGCAGGGCGGCGGCTCGAAGGACACGTGGGTGCTGGCCTCCCGGACGTCCACCGCCGAGCGCGAGCTGGAACAACCGGCACTGGGCACGGTGTCCACTGTGGACGGAATGGTCGCGGAACAGGGGCCCGAGCTGTCTCTGTCACAGCAGCAACAGCAGCAGCAACAGCAGAGCTAGGGGGTTCGAAATGCTGGCACGCAACGCGGAGTCGCTGTACTGGATCGGCCGGTACGTCGAACGCGCCGACGACACCTCGCGGATCCTCAACGTCTCGGTCCACCAGCTGCTGGAGGACGCGAGTGTCGACTCGGACCACGCGAGCCGTCAGCTGCTCGCCGTCCTGGGCATCGAGTCGGAGGGCACCGAGTCCCTCGACGTCTGGAAGCTGACCGAACTGGTGGCGTACGCGAAGGACAACCCGGCGTCGATCGTCGGGTCGATCAACTCGGCGCGCGAGAACACCCGCGGCGCCCGTGAAGTCGTCTCGACCGAGCTGTGGGAATGCCTGAACGCGACGTGGAACGCGGTGCCGGACCGCCAGCGCTACGCCCGGCGCGCCGGGCCGCACGCGTTCCTGTCGTTCGTCGAGGAGCGCGCGGCGATGTTCGCCGGCCTCGCCGACTCGACGATGAGCCGCGACGACGGCTGGCTGTTCATGGTGCTCGGCCGGTCGATCGAACGCGCCGACATGGTCGTGCGGCTGCTGCTGTCCCGGGTTTCGGACCGCGCGTCGTCGCCCGGGTGGATCACGGTGCTCCGCTCGGCCGGCGCGCAGGACACCTACCTGCGCACCTACCGTGGTGCGCTCGACGCGGGCCGCGTCGTCCAGTTCCTGTTGCGGGACACGCTGTTCCCGCGGTCGGTGTTCCACGCGCTGCGGCAGGCGGAGGAGTGCCTGCAGCGGCTCGACACCGGTGGCGGGTCACGCAACAACGAGAAGACCGAGGCGCTGCGCGAACTCGGCCGGGCCCGCAGCGAGCTGGAGTTCCTGCGCCCGTCGGACCTGCTGACCGACCTGCCGCGGCGGCTCGGGACGCTGCAGACGTCGATCAAGGAGATCGGCGAGGCCGTGTCCATGCAGTACTTCAGCACGTCGCCGTGGGTGGCGTGGAGCGGTGCGGAGGTTTCGCTGTGACCTGGCAGCTTCGGGTGGCCCACCGGACGGGGTACCGGTACGCGACGCCGGCCACGCAGTCGTACAACGAGGCGCGGCTGACCCCGCGCTCGGACCGCCGTCAGACGACGGTGGCGACGCGCATCGAGACGACGCCCGCGACCCGCGCGTACCGGTACACCGACTACTGGGGCACGGTCGTGACGTCGTTCGACCTCCACGCGCCGCACACGGAGTTCACCGTGCTGGCGACGTCGGTGGTCGAGACGGCCGACGAGGCCGAGCCGATCCGCGTGGCGTCCTGGAAGGACCTCCGCAGCGACACGGTCGTCGACCACCGCACGGAGTACCTGACGCCGACCGACTACACCCCGCGCGACCTCGCGCTGGCCCGCGAGGCCCGCGCGCTGCGCACCGGCCTCGACCCGGCGGAAGCCGTGCTGGCGGTGTGCGAATGGGTCCACAAGCAGCTGAAGTACCAGCCGGGCACGACCGGCGTGCACTCCACGGCGACGGACGCGTGGAACGCGCGCGAAGGCGTCTGCCAGGACTTCGCGCACGTGACGCTGGTGATGCTGCGCGCGATCGGCATCCCGGCGCGGTACGTGTCGGGCTACCTGCACACGAGGCGGGAAGCGAAGCTCGGCGAAGTGGTGGAGGGCGAGTCACACGCCTGGGTCGACGTCTGGACCGGCGGCTGGTGGGCGTACGACCCGACGAACGCGATCCCGGTGGGGCCGCGGCACGTGTGGGTGGCGATGGGACGGGACTACGCGGACGTGGCGCCGCTGAAGGGGATCTTCACCGGGGGTGGGCAGTCCACTTTGGACGTGTCGGTCCACCTGACCCGGCTGGCGTAACTCTCCGTATACCGCACTTTCGCTACGAAAGTGTTGTGGAGGCCTCCTCCGGAACACTTTCGTAGCGAAAGCTCGACTTGGGTCAGCCGCGGGCGTGGGCGTCCAGGATGTGCGCGACGGCCTCCGTGACCTGCTGCGCGTACTCGATGTGCAGCCACTCGTCCGGCACGTGGATGTTCGAGTCCGACCCGCACGCCCCCGTGACCAGGAACTGCGCCTCCGGGTACTTGCGCGACAGCAGCCCCATGAACGGGATCGAGCCCCCCATGCCCGTCGCGCGGTGCGGCTGGCCGAAGACGCCGTCGCTGACCGTCTGCAGCGCCGCCGTCAGCCACGGCGCCTCCGACGGCGCGTTCCAGCCGTCCTCCGACTGCGTGTTGTCGCCGAAGGTCACCTTCGCGCCGTACGGGACGTCCGTGGTCAGGGTGCGCTTCACGGCTTCGAGCGCCTTCGCGGCGTCGACCGTCGGCGGGAGGCGGAAGCTCAGCGTCAACGTCGTGCTCTCGCGCAGGACGTTGCCCGCGTCGGCCGGCTTCGGGAAGCCGTCGGCACCGATGATCGACAGCGTCGGGCGCCACGCGTTGTTGAGCATCAACTCCAGCGCGTCCTCGGTGATCACGCGACCACCTTCGACCAGCGGGAACGCCTTCGACAGCGCCTCCGGGAAGTCCTTCGAGACGGCCTTCAGCTCGGCCAGCCGGTCCGACGGGACGTCGACCTTCAGCTCGTCGAGCAGCAGTTCACCGGTGGCGCTGTCCTCGAGGCGCTCGATGAGGCTTCGCAGGATGCGGAACGAGCTCGCCACGACGCCCGAGGCGACGCCGGAGTGCTGCGCCGAGCCCAGCAGCTGGACGTTGACGTCCAGGTGCAGCATCCCGCGCAGGCTCGTGACCAGCCACAACCGCTCGTAGTCGCTGCCGCCGGCGTCGAGGCAGACGACCAGCGAGACCTCGCCGATCCGGTCGGCCAGGTGCTCGACGTAGGCGGGCAGGTCGGGGCTCCCGGACTCCTCGCCGGTCTCCAGCAGCACGACGATGCGCGCGTGCTCACCGCCGGCGGCGTGCACGGCTTCGATCGACGTCGTCGCCGCGTAGCCGGAGTAGCCGTCGTCGACGGAGCCGCGGCCGTACAGCCGGCCGTCGCGGATCACCGGCGTCCACGGGTCGAGACCCTCGGACCAGCCGCCCACCGGGGGCTGCTTGTCCAGGTGGCCGTACATCAGGACGGTGCCCTCGGCCGCCGCGCCCGGGGTCGCCGGGACGTCGACGAGCAGCAAGGGGGTCCGGTCCGGCAGCTCGACGACGTCGATCGTCGCGCCCGGCAGGTCGCGCGCGGCGATCCACGCGCGGACGTGCTCGACGGCGGCGGCCAGGTGCCCGGTCTTCGCCCAGTCGGCGTCGAACGCCGGGGACAAGGCGGGGATGGCCACCAGCCCGGACAGGCTCGGGATGACGTCGTCGGTCCAGCCGGACACGACGGATTCACGAACGGATTTGTGCTCCACGGCGTCCATCGTGCCACGCGGGTTCCGGCGTGCGGCACATCACAAGGTCGACTCCGCAGGGCACAAAGACGCACACGCACAGGTACGCACCCACGCGTGCGAGCCTGGTGAACGCGCGGACCGGCGCCATACTCTCGTAGGTCCAATGCTCGGGCTTCCTAGCGTTTTGCCTGTTCAGAGCCCGTTTCTCAGCAACAAATCAGCAACCGCGTCTGACCAAGACGTGGACCTTCGTGCCAGGATGTCGGCGTGAACCGTCAACGCCGACGGTGACCGAGCGCTTCGGAGACCCGAAACGCTGGTCCCCGCCGGTGCAGTCGCTGTGGTCGCCACAAGCGGCCGCCAGAGGCACCGACACCGAGGAGCAACGCCCATGCCGTCCGAACAGTGGACGCACCCGGAGCCTGGAGATGGACCGGCCGCCGTCGCGGCCCAGCCTTCCCCCGAGCAGGTGATCGCCGGATTGCGAGCGACCAGCGAAGGTGGCGCTGAGCTGACTCAGCTGCTCACCCCCGAAGGCGAGCGGGTCCCGTCGCCGCAGTTCGACAAGTACGTCGACGACATCGACGACGAAGCCCTGCGCAACCTGTACCGCGACATGGTGCTCGTCCGCCGCGCGGACCGCGAGGCCAACGCGATGCAGCGCCAGGGCCAGCTCGGCATCTGGGTTCCGCTGCTCGGCCAGGAGGCCGCGCAGATCGGCTCCGGCCGCGCGCTGAAGCAGAACGACATGGCGTTCCCCAGCTACCGCGAGCACGGCGTCGCGTACGCGCGCGGGGTCGACATGAAGGACCTGCTCGGCATCTTCCGCTGCACCGACCACAGCGGCTGGGACTACAAGGCCCACGGCTTCCACCCGTACTGCATCGTCATCGGCAACCAGGTGCTCAACGCCGCCGGGTACGCGATGGGGCAGCGGTTCGAGGGCAAGGTCGGTGACGACGACGGCGAAGCCACGATCTGCTACTTCGGTGACGGCGCGACCTCGCAGGGCGACGTCCACGAGGGCTTCGTCTGGGCCGCGGTCTACGACGCGCCGCTCGTGTTCTTCTGCCAGAACAACCAGTGGGCGATCTCCGAGCCGACCGAGCGCCAGTCGCGCCTGCCGCTCTACCAGCGCGCCCGCGGCTACGGCTTCCCCGGCATCCGCGTCGACGGCAACGACGTCCTGGCCTGCCTCGCGGTGTCCCGCTGGGCGCTCGACGAGTGCCGCCACGGCAACGGCCCGGTCCTGATCGAGGCGTTCACCTACCGGATGGACGCGCACACGACGACCGACGACCCGTCGCGCTACCGGCTCTCCGACGAGCTCGAAGAGTGGAAGCTCAAGGACCCGATCGAGCGCGTCCGGGCGTTCCTGGCCCGCAAGGGCGGCGCCGACCACGACTTCTTCGACCAGGTCCAGGCCGAGGCCGACGCCTTCGCCGCGGACCTGCGCGAGTACACGTTCAACATGCCGGAGCCGCCGCCGGAGCGGATCTTCAGCAACGTCTACGCCGAGGGCAACCCGGTGCTGGACGCGCAGCGCGAAGAGTTCCTGTCCTACCTCGACGGCTTCGCAGCGGCGGGTGAACACTGATGACCGACCTCCAGAAACTCACCATCGGCAAGGCGCTCAACCTCGGCCTGCGCCGGGCGATGGAAGAGAACCCCAAGGTCCTGATCATGGGCGAGGACGTCGGCAAGCTCGGCGGCGTCTTCCGGATCACCGACGGCCTGCAGAAGGACTTCGGCGAGCAGCGCGTGCTGGACACGCCGCTGTCCGAGTCGGGCATCATCGGCACCGCGGTCGGCCTGGCCGTGCGCGGGTTCCGGCCGGTGTGCGAGATCCAGTTCGAGGGCTTCATCTTCCCCGGGTTCGACCAGATCTCGTCCCAGCTGGCGAAGCTGCACTACCGGACGCAGGGCAAGATCAAGATGCCCGTCGTGATCCGGGTGCCGTTCGGCGGCGGGATCGGCGCGGTCGAGCACCACTCCGAGTCGCCGGAGTCGCTGTTCGCGCACATCCCGGGCCTGAAGGTCGTCTCGATCTCGAACGCCGTCGACGCCTACTGGGGCATCCAGGAAGCGATCAAGTCGGACGACCCGATCCTGTTCTTCGAGCCCAAGCGGCTCTACCACTCGGGCGCGCTGCGCGCGGAGATCGACGTCGCCGGCACGCCGTCGCCGGTGTTCTCCTCGCAGGTCGTGCGCGAGGGCACGACGGCGACGGTCGTCGCGTACGGCCCGACCGTGAAGGTCGCCCTCGACGCGGCCGCCGCGGCCGCGGACGAGGGCAAGTCCCTCGAGGTCATCGACCTGCGCACGCTCTCGCCGCTGGACCTCGGCCCGGTGTTCGAGTCGGTGCGCAAGACCGGCCGGCTGATCGCGCTGTCGGAGGCGCCGTCCGAGTCGTCGCTGACGTCGGAGATCGCCGCGCGCGTCCAGCAGGAGTGCTTCTACTCGCTGGAGGCGCCCGTCCTCCGGGTGACCGGGTTCGACACGCCGTATCCGCCGGCCAAGCTCGAGGAGCACTACCTCCCCGACCTGGACCGGGTGCTGCACACCATCGACCGCTCGCTCGCCTGGTAAGGGGGATTTCCGCGTCATGCCAACGTTCAAGCAGTTCCCCCTGGCCGACACGGCCGAGGGGCTGACCGAAGCCGACATCCTTTCGTGGCACGTCAAGCCGGGCGACACGGTGACGGTCAACCAGATCGTGGTCGAGATCGAGACCGCGAAGGCCGCCGTCGAGCTGCCGATCCCGTGGGCCGGCGTGGTCACGGAGCTGCACGTCGAGCCGGGCCAGACGGTGGAGGTCGGCACGCCGATCCTCACCATCGACGTCGACCCGGGCGGCGCGGCGGCTCCGGCTCCGACCGCTTCTCCGGCCGCCGCTTCGGCTCCGGCCGAGGAAGAGGAGATGAAGCCGCTGGTCGGCTACGGCTCCAAGGCCGTCGTCACGCAGCGGCGGGCCCGGAAGGGCGCGGCGCCTGCTCCCGCGGCCGCCGTCGCCGCACCTGCTCCTGTCGCCCCTGCTCCTGTCGCGCCCGCTGCTCCTGCACCTCGGGGCGGTTACGTGCCGCTGGCCAAGCCGCCGGTGCGGAAGCTGGCCAAGGAGCTGGGCGTCGACCTGCACGCGCTGACCGGCACCGCCGACGGCGGCGTCATCACGCGGGACGACGTCCACAAGGCGGCCAACGGCTCCGCCCCGGTCGCCGCGACTGTGTCCACTGTGGACTCAGGTTACGACCCGGCCACCCGCGAGCGGCGCGTCCCGATCAAGGGCGTCCGCAAGATGACGGCGGCCGCGATGGTGCAGAGCGCGTACACCGCTCCGCACGTCACGGAGTTCCTGACCATCGACGTCACGCCGATGATGGAGTTCCGCGAGAAGCTGAAGAAGTCGCGGGAGTTCGCCGGCGTGAAGGTCACGCCGCTGACGTTCGCGGCGAAAGCCGTGTGCCTGGCGGCGAAGCGCACGCCGGACATCAACGCGGTGTGGGACGAGGCGGCGCAGGAGATCGTCTACAAGGACTACGTGCACCTCGGGATCGCGGCGGCGACGCCCCGCGGCCTGATCGTGCCGAAGGTCCGCGACGCCGACTCGCTGTCGCTGAAGGAGCTGGCGAGCGCGCTGACCGCCTTGACGGAGGTCGCCCGCCAGGGCAAAACGTCCCCGGCGGACATGGCGAACGGCACGATCACGATCACCAACGTCGGCGTGTTCGGCGTCGACACCGGCACGCCGATCATCAACCCGGGCGAGTCCGCGATCCTGTGCCTCGGCGCGATCAAGGACCAGCCGTGGGTCGTGGACGGCGAGATCAAGGTCCGCAAGGTGCTGCAGCTGTCGCTGAGCTTCGACCACCGCGTGGTCGACGGCCAGCAGGGCTCGGAGTTCCTGGCCGACGTCGGCGCGCTGTTGGCCGACCCGGCCATGGCGATGACCTACTGATCGTCCGTGAAGGCCTCCTTACCGGCTCTTACGGCCGGTAAGGAGGCCTTCACGGCTCTCGGACGACGAACTTCCCGGCGTCGAGGTCGACGCGGGTGCGCGGCGGGGCGCCGTCGGCCTCGTCGTCGACCAGCATCAGCTGGACCTGGCGTTGCTCGAGGTCGTGGTGCTTCGTGCCGCCGAGCAGCGCTTCGACCTCCTCGGTCGCGGCCACGCTCGCCACCCGCTGGCCGTCGCCGCGGCGGTGCCACGGCAGGAACCGGCGGCCCCAGACCTCGAGCACGGCCAGCAGGAACAGCAGCACGAGCAGCATCGGGAACGCCATCGCCCAGACCACACCCATGAGAGCCAACTTATACTCGCTTGACGGAGTGAGTACTCACTCCGCACACTGGTGCCATGACACCAGCACCCGAAACCCGGCGTAGAGCGCCGGGCATGAGCGCCGAAGCCCGGCGCAGCATGATCGTGCACGCGGTGCTGCCCCTGCTGATGGAGCACGGGGCCACCGTCACCACGAGCCAGATCGCCCGCGCCGCCGGCATCGGCGAGGGCACCATCTTCCGCGCGTTCAAGGACAAGGACGAGCTGTTCGACGCCTGCACGGCCGAAGCCCTGCGTCCCGACCACGTCCTCGACGCCATCGCCGAGATCCCCGTCGACCAGCCGCTCGAAGACCGGCTCGTCGAAGCCGCCGAAGCGCTCGGCGCTCACCTCGAGCGGATGGGCGCGCTGATGGGCGCCCTCCACGCGTCCGGCCGGATCAAGCACCGCGACCCCGAGCAGCGCCTGCGTGGCAGCTGGAAGGGCGGCCGCCGGGAGTCGATGGCCGCCATGCGCGGCGCGATGACCGAGCTGTTCGAGCCCGAGAAGGACCGGCTCCGGCTGTCGCCCGAGCACCTGGCCGCACTGTTCCTCACCATGCTGTTCGGCGGCCGCCGGATGGCCCCGGACGACGACGCGCCCACCACGCGCCAGGTGGTCGATCTGTTCCTGCACGGCGCGTTGGAGGCTGAATGATCCCGGGTGGTGGGGGCGGGATGGAGTTCGCGATCGCCCGGCGCGGCCGGCGGCGAGCCATCTCGACGGTCCCGGACAGCGGGCTGACCGGCCCGGTCGACATCCCGGAGCCGAAGCAGGACGACCAGCCGAAGGACTGGCGTTCCCGGTTGAAACGCGCGAAGACGTCGGTCTCGGGCACGGTCCGCGGCCTGCCGAAGGTCGTGAAGCTGACCTGGCAGGCGAGCCCGATCCTGACCATCCTGCTGGCGCTGATCACGCTGCTGTCGGGTCTGCTGCCGACGGCCACCGCGTACATCGCGAAGCTGCTGCTCGACTCGGTCGTCGCGGCGATCCAGCACCGCGGTACGACGATGGACATCGTCAACGTCGCGTTGTTCCAGTTCGGCGTGCTCGTCGCGACCGCGGTCAGCAGCGCGGTGACGTCGATCGCGCAGACGTTGCTGCAGGAGCGGATGACCCTGACCATCCGCCACCAGGTGATGGCGCACGCCAGCGAACTGCACTTGGCCTACTTCGAGGGCTCGGCGTCCTACGACATGCTGCGCCAGGCCGCGCAGGAAGCGCCGACGCGCCCGCTGTCGATGATGAACTCCGCGCTGGGGCTCGTGCGGACGCTGATCACGTTCGGCAGCATGATCGCGCTGCTCGTGGCCGTCAGCCCGCTGCTGGCGCTGGTCGCGCTGCTCGCGCCGATCCCGGCGTTCATCTCGCAGTCGAAGTACGGCTCGCGCGCGTTCTGGCTCACCTTCCTGATGTCGCCGATCAAGCGGCGGATGGACTACCTGTCCTCGCTGGTCACGACGGACACCTACGCCAAGGAGACGAAGCTGTTCGGGCTCGGCCCGTACTTCGTCGACCGGTTCCGCCGGCTCGGCGTCGTCTCCTACGAGCGGCAGCGGAAGCTGACGATCAACCGCAACATCAGCTCGACGTCCTGGGGCCTGCTGAGCACGTTCGTCGGCTCGGCGATCGCGTTGTACATCGCGCTGGAAGCGGTCGGCGGACGGCTCACGCTCGGCGACCTGGCGCTGTACACGGCCGCGGCGACGTCCGTGCAGACGTCGGTGTCCGGGCTGTTCACGGCGTTTTCCGGGATGTACGAGAACAACCTCTACCTCGACACGCTCTACCGCTTCCTGGGCACGAAGCCGGAGATCACGGCGCCCGAGAAGCCCCGGCCCATGCCGTCCACAGTGGAGGGTCACATCGAGTTCGACTCGGTGACCTTCGCCTACCCGGGCGCGGAGGAGCCGGCGCTCGACGGCGTCAGCTTCGAGATCCGCCCGGGCGAAACAGTCGCTGTCGTGGGCCGCAACGGCGCGGGCAAGTCGACGCTGTTCAAGCTGCTCTGCCGGCTCTACGACCCGACCGGCGGCCGGATCCGCCTCGACGGCGTCGACATCCGCGAGTACGACCCGGACGAGCTGCGGACGCGGATCAGCGCGATGTTCCAGGACTACGTGACCTACCAGGGCACGGCGGCGGAGAACATCGGCCTCGGCGACCAGACCCGGCTCGAGGACCGGCCCCACATCGAGGACTCGGCCCGCCGAGCCGGGGCCGACGAGCGCATCGAGCGGCTGCCGAACGGCTACGAAACGCCGTTGGGGCGCTGGTTCGACCAGGGCGTCAGCCTGTCCGGCGGCGAGTGGCAGAAGATCGCGCTGGCCCGAGCGTTCCAGCGGGAGGCACCGATCTTGATCCTCGACGAGCCGACGTCGGCCCTGGACGCGCAGGCGGAGCACGACCTGTTCGCGCGCCTGCGCGAACTGTCCGAGGGCCGCACGACGCTGTACATCTCGCACCGGTTCTCGACCGTGCGCCAGGCGGAGCGGATCCTGTTGCTGGAGCACGGAAAGGTCGCCGAGTACGGCACGCACGAGCAGCTGATGGCGGCGAAGGCGGGCTACGCGGACCTGTTCACGCTCCAGGCGCAGGCGTACCTGGACGAGATTCCGAGCTAGGGCACGAGAAGGACCTTGCCGACGCCTTCGCGGCTCTCGACCCGGGCGTGCGCCTCGACGACGTCGTCGAGCGCGTACGTCCGGTCGATCACGGGTGTCAGCGTGCCGTCACCGACGAGGCCCAGCGCCTCGCCGGTGGCGGCGCCAGCGTCCTTGCCGTAGGCGTCCGGCCCGCCGAAGCCGATCAGCGTGAGCCCACGCGGGATGAGGTCGGCGACCGTGATCGCCGGGAACTCGCCGCTGAGCAGGCCGTACGCGAGAACCCGCCCACGCGGCACGACCTTCGGCAGTACTTCGGCCGCCCGCGGCCCGCCGATCGACTCGAAGACGACGTCGATCCCGTCTGGGGCCTGGGTTCGCCAGTCCGGATCGTCGTGGTCGAGCACGACGTCGGCGCCCTTCACGCTCTTCCCCGCACCCGCGGTCGCGACGACCCGCGCGCCCGCGTCCTTCGCCAGCCGCGTCAGGTACCCGCCGATCGACCCGGACGCGGCTTCGACCAGCACGGTCTCGCCGTCGCCGACGTCCGCCGTGCGAAACAGGACGAGCGCCACCGACGCGGGCACGGCGGCGGCGACCGCGCTTTCCGCGGAGACGTGCTCGGGAACCAGGGTGTACCTGCTCGAAGCGACGACTTCGGCGTACGCGCCACCGACGTAAGACATGCTGACAACGCGTTTGCCTTTCAACGCGGGATCGTCAGCCTCGATGACAACGCCCGCGGCCTCGTGCCCGAAGATCGCGGACTCCCCACCGGACAGCATCCCGGCCCGCAGCTGGGTTTCGTAGAACGGCACCGAGATCGCCTCGACCCGGATCAGCACCTCGCCTTCACGGCGCGCGGGCTCAGGTCGTTCCTCGACCTTCAGCACTTCAGGACCACCCGTGCCGTGCTGCACCACTGCTCGCATGTTGCTTCTCCCCAGTAACTGGACCATCGGTCAACTTACGGTCGCCTACTATATGGACCGCCAGTCAACTTGTCGAGGAGCATGTATGGAACGCGCCGACGCGGCCCGCAACCGCCGCGCGATCCTGCGCGCGACCGAGGAATTGCTGGCCACCCAAGGCTTGGAGCACGTCTCGATGGACCGCGTCGCACAGGCGGCCGGCGTCGGCAAGGGCACGGTGTTCCACCGCTTCGGCAACCGCGAAGGCCTGATGCGCGCGGTGGTGGAGGAGCGAGTCCGAGCGCTGTCCACGGCTCTCGAATCGGGCCCACCCCCACTCGGCCCAGGCGCCCCACCGGCGTCCCGGCTGGCGGCATTCTTCGACGCGGTGGTCGACTTGGCGACGAAGAACGTCACGGTGATGGCGGCGTTCGAGCAGGCCTCGACGGACCGCCTGAACAGCCCGATCTACCTGTCGTGGCACGCACACGTGGCAAGCTTGCTCACCGCGGCGGCCCCGTCGCTGGACGCGGACCTGATCGCGCACCTGCTACTGGGCTCGCTGCACAGCGACCTGATGCTCCACCTGCTGCGCACCGGGGAATCCCACCGCTTGGCGCTGGGGTTGCGATCAATGATCGAGACGCTCCTGCGCTGACCGCCGGACGCACCGCTCGGGGATTTGGTGCCGCTGCGCAACTCGACGTTGCGGAGGTTCAACCAGGCAGGCGCGCGTTCTCGAACCGCAGAGGACGTCTGCGTAGTCTCGCGCTCGGCCTTCTCGACGGCGAGAGCGTGCTCGTTATCGGTCGCCCGCTGCTTGCGGTAGTTGACGGCCAGCAGCACGACCCCGCCGAATCCGGCGACCACGCAGAGGGCGATCTTCAGCAGGTCGAGCACCTGGGTGACGTCGAAGACTGCGGCATTCGGCAAGTGCGGCCAGCCGAGGAACCACAGCAACCCGCAGGCGGTCACGCCCGCGACGACGATCCCGATGAACAGCCACGCGAGAACGGACATCGCAATGCACCCTGAGCTGCGGAAACGTGAGCCGAGACCGTCGCCGTCTCACGCTGATCGCGACCGCGGCAAGCACGGCGAGCGCGATCAGGAGCCAGCGAGCCAGTCGGACACGATCGGTGAGACCAGCCGGTGGCCCGCGGACCCGGGAGCAAATCGGACAGCTCGTTCGTTGTCCCGGTATGGCTGTCGCGTTCCTGCTTTACGTCTTCGCCGAGATCGCCGCGATCTGGGCGGTCGGCTCGGCCGTCGGCGTGCTCGGCACGCTGGGCCTCCTCCTGGCCGGCGCCTTCATCGGCTCCTGGCTGGCCCGCCGCGAAGGCGCCAAGGCGATGCGCGCGTTCATCGAGACATCCCGCGCGGGGCGGTCAGCGGAGAAAGAACTGACCGACGGCATGCTCGTCGGCCTGGGCGGGGTGTTGATCCTGATCCCGGGGTTCGTGAGTGACGTCCTGGGGTTGCTGTTGATGCTGCCGCCGTCACGCGCGGTGGCCCGTCGGCTGTGGCTGAAGCGGATGGAGAAGCGAGCGCTGAAGTTCGCCAACCAACGCCGCGGGCCGGCGATGGTGGTGGACAGCGAAGTGGTGCCGCCGTCTTCGTCGTCGCCGTCGTCGGGGGAGAAGTCACAGCCGGTGATCGAAGGCCGCGTCATCGAAGGCTGACAACCCGTACGACCGACACGCCATGCAAGCATTGCTGGGCGTTGCCAGAGGTCAGCGTTAGGATCGAACGCGTGTTCGCCCTACGTGATCGCGTTCTCGACAGCCGTGACGGCGTCTGGCAACGGCACGTGCTCCCAAATCCGCACCACTTGCCAGCCAGCCTCCTCGAGCGCGCCCGTGACCAGCTTGTCGCGGTCGACGTTACGCCGGAGCTTCGGCGTCCAATACCACTCGTTGCTCGTCGGTTGCCTGCCGTGCTGGGGGCAAACATGCCAGAAACAGCCATCAACGAAGACTGCGACTTTGCGGCTGGTGAAGACGATGTCAGGGCGGACTCGTACGGCATCGAGCACGATCGGCAAGTCCTTGCGATACCGGTAACCGAGCCGATGCAGCGCTTTACGAAGAGTCACCTCGGGCTTCGTGTCGGTTCGCCGATTGGCTTTCATGTTGCGAGATCGGCCCTCGTTCGCGGCAGCAGGGTAGGGCTTCGGCTTCGCCTCGTTCTCAGCTGCCGGGGGTGTTACGCGGCGCGGCATGCGCCAGATAGTCTCAGGCGCCACATCGCGACGCCACCCCCGGAAGGACTCCGATGACCCGCGCATCCGACGACAGCTCCTTCGAGGTCGTTGAGTTGTGCGCAGGCGCGGGTGGGCAGGCTCTGGGCCTCGAGCGAGCAGGGTTCAAGCACCGCCTGGCCGTGGAGCTGGACGCTAACGCCTTCCAGACTCTGCAGACGAACATCCCGGGACAGATCGAGATCAACGAGGAAAAGCGTGACATCGTCCAGCAGGGCGACGTCGCTGATCCCGCTGTCTTCAACCCCGAAGAGCACCACGAGGTCGCGTTGCTGGCCGGAGGAGTCCCCTGCCCTCCGTTCACGATCGCCGGAAAGCAGCTGGGCGCGAGCGACGAACGTGACCTCTTTGCCTGGGCCGTCGAGCAGGTCGACAAGGTCCGGCCACGCGCCCTGATGCTCGAAAACGTGCGCGGGCTCAGCTTGCCCCGGTTCTCGGGCTACCGGCAGTACGTCCTGGATCGCCTCGCCGAGT
This sequence comes from Amycolatopsis sp. NBC_01286, assembly GCF_035982555.1. Lineage (NCBI taxonomy): Bacteria > Bacillati > Actinomycetota > Actinomycetes > Pseudonocardiales > Pseudonocardiaceae > Amycolatopsis > Amycolatopsis sp. NBC_01286. Next base: position 2,456,309 of record NZ_CP108428.1, on the reverse strand, counting down.
TCAAGTACGTCGCCGAGTGGCGGCTGCTCAACGCGTGCGACTACGGAGTTCCCCAGCTGCGCCCCCGGTTCGTCCTCGTTGCCATGCAGGAAGAGGATGCCAAGTACTTCAAGTGGCCGGAGCCGGTCGCCGAGCAGCTCACTGTCAGCGCCGCCATCGCTGACCTCATGGGCGCGGACGGCTGGGAAGGGCTCGAACAGTGGATAGAGGACGCTGACAAGATCGGCCCCACAATTGTCGGCGGTTCCAAGAAACATGGCGGCGCCGATCTGGGTCCGACCAGAGCCAAGCGCGCCTGGGCCGAGCTCAGCGTCGATGCGATGGGTCTCGCCGACGCCCCGCCGAAATCAGACGCCCAGTTCAGGACCGAGGACAACCAAGCTCCCGGCCCGAAGCTGACGAACGAAATGGTAGCCCGTATCCAGGGCTGGCTTCCCGGATACGAATGGACGTTCACCGGACGAAAAACGACTCGTTACCGGCAGATCGGCAATGCTTTTCCCCCTCCGGTCGCCGAAGCGGTGGGAACGGCGATCATGAGGGCACTCAGACACGAGGGCGAGACCGTTTCGCGTGAGACCTCGAGCCATGACCCCGTGTACAAGGTTCTGCGGGAGCTTGGGGGATACGTGCCGGCCGAAGTGATCATCAAGCGGGCCAAGCTTCGCAACGGGGTCGCTGAGCTGGAAGAACGTATTGCCCAGCTTCGCCGTGACTTCCACGTACCCCACGAGCCCGCCTCCGACTCGACTTTGACCTACCGCCTCGGTGAATTCAAGGCGTTCATCGGGCAGGAGGATCACGACCGGCACGAGAAGTTCAGCCAGAACCGGGCCAAGATCAGTTAGTGTCCGGCTTCCGGACATGGGCTAGCAGCGCATTGACGTCCACGGAGTCCATGCCGGCGACAACAGACGGCTCCTCGAACGGGTCGCCGAGCTGCTGGACAGCAGCGTCGTCGAGAAGCTTGCCCATGAACTCGAGCTTCTCCCCGAGCCTCATCGCCACGATCTCGTCAACGGTTCCGCGCGTCGCCAGAACGGTTATCCGGGTTTCCGTGTCAGGCGCCAAGCCTAGCCGGTGAATACGATCCAGGCTCTGCAGGAACCGGCCGGCCTGGAAGTCGCGGTCGACGTAGACAGCGTCGTGGCAGACCTGGTGCAGGCTGATGCCCTCACCCAGAGTCGCTGGGTTGGAAATGAGCACCGCACAGTCCGGGTCATTGCGGAAGGCATCGATCTGTTCCTCACGATCGACGGTGCCCCCGTGCACGACAGCCGGCTGGAAGTCGGCGAGAAGAACTTCGAGGGTGCTGATAGAGCGGACAAAGCTGGCCCACACCAGTGTTTTCCGCTTTCGCTCGGCGTTCTCCTTCACGATCGCCAGCACCTCTTGGTACTTCGGCGGCATCTCGTACTCGGAAAGTGATCCGAGCAGCAGGTGCAGCGGATCGTTGGGCGGGACCTCCAGCGGCGGAACCTGAAGTGACAGTGGTTCGTACTTGGAAGCCCCCTCGGCCAGGAGCGCCGGGCTCGTCGCAGCCATGATCAACCTCAGCACAGTCCGGCCGAGCGCGTCAAAACCGGACCTGCTCCGCTCAGCTCTGGCAGAGAACCGGCCGACAATGGCGTCGTAGATCTCCCGGTGCAGTGGTGGGAGGTCGACCATGCGCATGCTCAACGACACCGGCGGCAGCCCGAGTTCTTTCTTGGTGGTCCTGGTGTAAAGAGGTTTGAGCGCACGGCTGGCATAGATCAAATTGCCGCCGTCGATCGCGTTGGTGACCACGCGCCTCCCGCGGCCAGGCCACACGAAAGCCATCAAGCTTTCGAGATCTCGGGGACCGTTCGGGGCAGGCGTACCGGTAAGGATCATCCTGATCATGCTGAGCGGGCCCAGGGCCATACACGCAGCTCCGTACACCCCAGCGCTCCCGAGCTTCATGCGGTGCGCTTCGTCCAGGATCATCATCGTCGGCGCCTCCTGCAGCCAGCTGGTGATGATGCCTTGAGATCGATCCAAGCGCTCGTAGTTCACCAGCAGCACGTCCGCGGACAACGACGACCTACCGTCGTAGACCTGGACGTCGAGCATGCCGGCAAAGCACTTCTCTCCCTCTTCCTGCCATGCCTCGTACGCCGATTTCGGACAGACGACGAGCAGACGCCGTACGCGGCGGCGCCGGCGAAAAGCAGAAAACGCCGCCAGAGCCACGCGGGTCTTACCCGCGCCGGGAACGCTGAAGTTCGCACCATGGCCAAGCGAAACGAGCTTTGCCACGTCTCGCCGCTGAAACGGCGTGAGATCGCCAGACCAGCCTGGCTCGAGCTGGTCGACAACCTCGTCCTCGCGGACGACGAGGTCGTCTTCCTCACCTTCGAGGAGACGTTCCGACCGTTCCGCGTCACTGATCATCTCCATGACCAGGTTGCGGAACGAATCCTCCCAGACGACAGACTCCGGCGCTGGCCACTCGGCCAGCGCCTCGACACTTCCGATGAACTCGTCGATCGGGATCAGCGCAACAAGACGCTCTGTCATCTGGCCGTTCGGGAAAGCAGCAAGAAGACCAGCGAGGTTCTCCCGGAACTGGCCTACGGTCTGAAGCTTCGCCTGTGTCCGGGTCAGGTCGAAACCGATGACCAGGCTAGAACCGGTTTCCTCCACTCAGGACTCCAGTTCGAGGATCTGGCGCAGCCACGCAACCCCGTCGTTCTGCTCTTCCACCGTCCGGGACGTCTCGACAGCGAGGCCGCGCAGACTTCGGCGGAAGCTCAGAAGCGCATCATTGAACGCCTCCTCGTCGAGCGCCCGGGACGCGCGCGACATGACCAGCTCCGTGATGCACTGATCAATCTCCGCCGTTGCGGAATTCAGCCGGTCCGGTGCAGCCTGCTTGCGCTTTCGCAGCTGTATCTGGCGTCCGGCCCGCTCGATAGCCCGGTCCATCGCTTCCTTGAGCTCCGCAGCTTCCTCGACCGGCTCACCCGCATATCCGCTGGTGTGTGTGATTTCGACCGTGCGTGCCTTGAGCACGGTGTTCGTCAGTTCACGGGCGGCTGCCACCTCGTCCGACGCACCCTTCACCGAGACACCCAAACCTGGAATGGCCACCGTCGCCGGCGCCGGCTCGGGCCTGAGTTCCACGGGCAGAGCTTTGTCCAGGTAACGCGACTGGAAGTCCGACTCGATGAAACGGACATCGGTCTTCGAGAAGCCAAGCATGATCGCCGCGAGCCGCGACTCCTTGGTCAGCTCTGCACGCTCACCGTTCGCTGACAGGTCCTTCTGGTAGCGCCTGTGCAGTTCCTTCAGTTTCTCCTGGTGATCTTCGAACGCCACGAGCGGAATGCGGTGCCCGTTCACCTCGCTGCGTTCGATCATCGACTTGATGCAGGCGAAGACCCACTGGTCCTGCTTGCAGGCCGGCACGGTGCTCCGGAAGATCGCGGCGATCTTCCCGATCGGCAGGCCCTGGTTCACCAGCTCGTCGATGGCCAGCAGCCGGTTGATGTAGGAGTAGTCGCGGCGGTGCTCTTTCCTGAGCTGCAGGGACAGCTCGACGTCCCGGATGTCCTCCCAGTCACAGGACTCCGGCAGCACAGCAACCCTGATGGGTTGCTGTGGCCCGCCCATCTTCAGCAACGCGGCCCGGCGCGTGTTGCCGTTTACCAGCACACCGTCTCGCGTGATCAGGCCTGGTTCGGTCTGGTCGTACTCGCGAAGGCTTTCCAGCAGCTCAGTGAAGGTTGGATCGGTCCTGCTGGGGTCCGCCGGCAAGGCCTGCAGGAGATACCCGAGGTAGTCCTGGCTCTCGCTGCTCCAGGGATCTTCATCGACCAGCTGGTCGAGCTGCGGATCATGACTTCGCTGTGCGCGGATGCGATGGGTCGCCGGGTTGTAGTAGAGGTCGCCGGCAGGCAGCTGGATGACATCCAGGTGGGCTTGGCCGCCCCGCCAGTCGACAGTCTGCGTCTCACGCGGGCCGCCGGTCTCGGTGACTTCCTTGAGGCGACGCTCGATAAGGGACTGGTTCTCGTCAGACCGGGGCGGCCGACCGTAATCCTTGATCATGCTTCTCCTGTACGACCTACGTGCCGCGGCAGCTACAAACCATAACCGGACCCATGTCACACCCCCTGGTCAGCCCAGAGAAGTGCGCACCACAGCGCGAGCGTCCTCCGGCAGGGCGCGGTACTCGGCCCACACTCGCTCAGCAGGACTGAAGACTCGCTCGTCGGCGACGATCCAGCCGGCGAGAAGCTCACGTTCGTCCGGTGACAGCGCGTTAACGCGATCCACCACTGTAGGAAGGTCAGCAACGAGGTTCTTCGCGCCAACCCGGCACCTGTTGCACTCTGTCACCAGCTGCATCTCAGTCTGCTCACCAGACACGATGACATCCCGCCGGGCGATGTCGAGCTGGGCACCTTCGAAGGTGCCGGCATAGAACTGGCCGGGGGTGATCCCGCACGAACGGCACATGTTGCCATCATTGGAGATGATTTCCCGCCTTTGCACTGCTCCGATGGCCGACGCGGAAGCGACCCGCGACGCCATTCCCTTCTCCCACACCGGCTGACCGCTGCTCACGAAGCGCTGCTGCGCAGCCGTGAGGGTCGGGTCTTCCCGGTTGGTGTCGATACGCCAGCCAAAGCTGCGCAGGTCACGCATCCGGCGATCAATCTGCGAAACGCCAGGAAAGGCTGAACGCATCTGCTCCTTGGTGAACTCGTTTCCCTCGCCGACCTCGGCCAGCAGCCACAAAGCAACACGCTTCATCGTCCCCAGGTTGGGATCTTTCCACGAAGGCAGCATCATCCACCATCACTTTCTGTTCACGTTCTAGTCACGCATAGGAAGACCCCGGATTCGGAAGTCCTCAGCACCCTTCCTTTGTATCACGGGAGGGACATGCCTTCGGGTGTTTACAATTTTTGTAAACACCCGAAGGCATGTCCCTCAACTCAAGATCATTTCGAGATCGAGACATGGCGGCGGGTATTCCATCAGTGATCGCCCTGACCTCGGCAAACAGGTCCGAGCGGTCACGCCTTCAGCAAGAAACGACTCAGTCCCCGTCGGCAATGTCGACTCCAGCCCTCTCGCAAATTCCCCGACATCAGAGACTTCACACCCTGAAGCGCGCGAAGTGCGCTAGGGTGACAACCCGTACGGGTTGTCACCCATCCGAGCAGGCTCCGCAACATCCTGCAGGTAGGAGAGGTCAAGGCTGGACTGTCCAGACACTGAAACACGCTGATCCGCCAACGCTGATCGACTCGCCAAGCGGACACATCTCCGATGCACCCCGCCCACAAGAGGGGCCGGGGCCACTGGCTCTATTAAGCGCGCCCAAATCGAGAGGAAGCAGATGAGGTTAGGCGACACTGGGGGAAACTACCCGCCGAATTCAACGCCCGGGCAGCGCGAGCTCGCGGATCTCATCGTGAAACTGTGCAGTTGCATGAAGCAGCAGACGCAGGCTGCTCGAGCGAGGCAGTTGTGGGTTTCCCCTGCATTGCTGTCACTCTTCGCGAATGCACACAGGGTTCCCGACGTCAGGATCCTGAAGAAGCTGCACTCACTCGCATGGGAGGGCGACTGCACTCAGGTTCCCTGCACCTTGCTCGAGCTTCTCAACCTGCGCGAACTCGTCAAGTACCAGCTGAACATGGCCAAGCTTCGGCGACCGTGCCCGATAGCGTGATGCACGCTGGATCAAGCCATCGGAGGGTCGACCCAAAGAAGACCGGCGCAACAGGGATTACCTCGAAGTCGACCGGCGCAACAGGAATTACCATTGCCCGCCAACAACGAAGAGAAAGGAGAGGAACCCTCTACCGACGCCATCGAACTGCCGACCATGCTACCTGCACCCGCATCATTGCTACCGACACCGCGTCGCGACGGCATCGACGTCATATCGAGCTTGGGACACAGGCGGACCGGGGCACACTACAAACCCAGGCCGCGATCCCAGAACAGGATTGTGACGGGCGGCACATTTACATGGAGTGACAGTTGCAGGAGTGGCAGTCACATGTGGTGACAACACATGAAGCGACCGTAAGGGGGCAGCATGCGAGAACTTCTCATCGAACACGGAACGTGACCGCTCGGCCGCGTCTACGCCCCAGCTCCGGATGTCTCGTCGAGACATCCGGATCAATCAACATCGTCGGGGAAAGCCAGCCGGTTTGCCTGGAAGCGATTACCGGCGGGCTTTCCCCTTCAGAACCCCTCACCTGGGCAAACAAGTCAGGAGCTCCATGAGCAAGTCTAAGCGCTCGACCGGCAGTTCGCGTCCCCGTGCGACCGCCGGCTCGCGCCCCAGTGAGCCGGCGCGAGCCGGCGGAGAGCCCAGCTGGCCGTCCACCTTCGCGCGCGGCGCGATCTACGCGCTGGGCAAGGCCGCCGTTGAGTGGGTGATCGACATCGTGACGTCCAGCGACAGCTAGTCACGAAGCGGCGGTGCGTAGGGCTCGCCGGCGCGTTGACGAGCCCTACGCACCGCTTGGCTTCGGGATGTCGAAGTAGCTTGAGAACCTGACTGCCGGGGCGTACTCGCCCTTCACCTTCACTCGGCCCGTCACGAACATTGCTGCCACCGCTGCGTTGCCCGTCGCCATGCGGATGAAGTCGTCCACCGAGAGGGTGATCGTGGTGTCCGGGCTGCGGGACAGGTCTGTGCTGGAAACGCACACTCCGTCCTCGATCACCGTCTGGAAGCGGTCGTAGCCGTCCTCTCCCTGGCCGTCGGAAAAGCGCCAAGAAACTACGAAGTCCACGTGACGAGCGCGGGACGGGAGAAAGTGTTCCGACATTCTGCGGAATATCTCGTCCAGGAAGACCGAGCGGAGTTCCGGATGATCGGCGATGGCCTTCAGTTGGTCGCGGGATGCTCGGCGGACCACGTCGACCAGGACGTCTGTCGACAGTGAACTCAGCTCGATGCCCGCGCCCGCGTTTCCCAGCATGTGCAGGGTTTCCAGGACCTGGATGAACTGGCCGGCCGTCAGGTTGCCGATGACCAGCTTCTCGGCGAAGCCGTTGATCGCGTGGCTCGCCCGGATGCGGACCGGGCGGCGGGAGGCGCGCAGGCGGGATCGCCAGGGGCGGTCTTCCGCATTTCGGGGCACGGCCGAAAGTGTATCCGGTCAGGCGGGTTTCGGAAGATCGAAGAATCCGATCAGGCCGGCGGCAAAGGCGAGGTCACCTTTGACTTTGATTTTTCCCGTGACGAACAACACTGCGGGTGTCGCCTGGTGGGTGATGAGCCGGAAGAAGTCCACCGGGGCGATCGTGATCGTGACGCGGGGGCGTTCGCGCATCTCGCGACTGACCGTGCACGAGCCGCGGGAGATGACCGTCTCATAGCGGTCGTAGCCGCCGTCGCCGGTTCCGCCGGCCATGCGCCAGTGGACGACGGCGTGCAGGTCGCGGGCGCGGTCGGGGCGGATGTGGGCACCCATTCGGGCGAAGATCTCGTCCAGTACGCGCTCGCGCAGCGGCCGCTCGGCGACGACGCTTTCGAGCTGGGCGCGCGAAGCGGCGGCGACCAGCGAGGCGAAGCGCGCCGGGTCGACCTTGCTCAGGTCGAACGCGGGGGCGCGCTCGGCCAGGCGCAGCAGGGCATTCAGGAGCCGACGGAAGTCGTCCTTGCCGAGATCGCGGGGGTTGACCGCGTCGGCGAGGGTGTTGACGTCGAGGGCGTGCGCCTCGGGGCCGAGCGGGTCGAGCCGTTCCAGGGTGTCGAGCAACGCCGCCCCGCGGAGGCCGACGATCTGATCGGCGCTGGTCATCCCGGCATTGTCGGCCATGGTCACTCCCTCTCCAGTTACCCGAGCGTAAGGCTACCCGCCAGTAGGTAGGCGGGCAAGCGTGCCGAAATCACCCCACCGGGTCAACGCCCGGTACCGTCTCCGGTCAGTAACAGGGAGGTCCAGCGTGTCAGAGGATGATCAGCGTCCGCCCGAACGGGCTCGGCGGCTGCCCCGTGCGGTGCGCGAGCGCCAGATCCTGGACGCCGCCGTCCAGGTCTTCTCGCGCCACGGGTACCACGCGGCGTCGATGGACGAGATCTCCGACGTCGCCGGCGTCTCGAAGCCGATGATCTACACCTACCTCGGCTCGAAGGAGGACCTGTTCGGCGCGTGCATCCGCCGCGAGGCGACGCGGCTGCTGGAGGCCATCCAGGCCGGTGTGAAGCCCGACCTGCCGCCGGACATGCAGCTGTGGCACGGCCTGCGGTCGTTCTACCGGTTCGTCGCGGAGTACCGCGAGTCGTGGACGGTGCTGCACCGCCAGGCCCTGACGGTCGGCGGCGCGTTCGCCGCGGAGGTCACCGACATGCGGGCCCGCGCGATCCAGCTGGTCGCGGCGCTCGTCGTGTCCGCCGGCACCCGCAAGGGCGTCGGCGAGCAGGCCGAGTTCTCCGGCGAAGGCCTGTCAGCGGCCCTGGTCGGGGCGGCCGAGTCGCTGGCCGACTGGGCCCTCGACCACCCCGACATCTCGGACGGCGTCCTGGCGTCCTGGCTGATGAACCTCGTCTGGCTCGGCTTCAACGACCTCATCGAGGGCGAGGTCTGGAAGCCGTCAGAGTGAGGTGATCGTGCCGTCCAGGTGGGGTTTCGACTTGCTCCACAGCTCGAACGCCCAGCCCTCCGGCGTGGCCCACGACGTGAAGCCCGCCTTGGCCGGCAGCAGCACCGGCTGCTTGAAGCGGACGTCCACCGTGAACGCCTCCGGCAGACGCCCCTCGAACGCCGCGAGCGCGTGGGCCTTCGTCCACATGCCGTGGGCGATCGCCTTCGGGAAGCCGAACAGGCGCGCCGTCAGCGGGTGCAGGTGGATCGGGTTGCGGTCGCCCGAGACCTCCGCGTAGCGCCTTCCGATGTCGCCCGGGACTCGCCAGATCGCGTCCGGGGTCGGGGGCGCGAGCTGCTCGCGGCGAGGGGCAGTGCCAGTAGAGCCGCTGCGGCGCAGGTACGTGCTGACGTCCGTCCACACCGTGTCGTCGCCGACCTGGGCTTCGCTGATGACGTCGAACTGCTGCCCCTTCTCGTGCGGGCGCAGGTTCTCCGCGCGGACACGCACCGTCAGCGGCTCGCCCAGCCGCAGCGCGCGGTGCTGGGTGATGCGGTTCGCGACGTGGACCATGCCCAGCAGCGGGAACGGGAAGCCCTGCTCGGTCATCAGCGCCATCTGCAGCGGGAACGCCAGCATGTGCGGGTACGTCGCGGGCAGCTCGTCGCTCAGCCGGAAGCCGCACACCGTGTTGTACGCCGCGAGGTGCGCCGGGTCGACGACGACGCCGGTGCGCACCAGCTCCGTGTCCGGCAGCGACGAGCCGGCCGGCTTGCGCAGGACGCCGCCGAGCAGCGCCTTCGGGTACAGCGTCGCCAGGCTCGGCGTGCTGTCGAGTTCGCGGATCGCCACGTCAGGCCCCCAGCAGGGCCTGGCCGCAGACGCGGACCACGTTGCCGTTCACCGCGGCCGACGCCGGGTTCGCGTACCAGGCGATCGTCTCGGCGACGTCCACCGGCAGGCCGCCCTGGCCGAGGCTCGACAGCCGGCGGCCGGCCTCGCGGATGAACAGCGGGACCGCCGCCGTCATCTTCGTCTCGATGAAGCCCGGCGCCACGGCGTTGATCGTGCCGCCGTACGCCGCGAGCTGCGGCGCGCCGACGTTCACCATGCCGATGACACCCGCCTTCGACGTCGCGTAGTTCGTCTGGCCGACGTTGCCGGCGATGCCCGCGATCGACGAGACGCCGATGACGCGGCCGTTCTCGTTCAGGATCTTGTCGGCGAGCAGCTTGTCGTTCACCGCGAGCTGCGACGCGAGGTTGACCGCGATCACCGAGTCCCACGCGCTCTCGCTCATGTTGCCCAGCGTCTTGTCGCGCGTGATGCCCGCGTTGTGCACGACGACGTCGACGCCGCCGTGACGCTCCTTCAGGTACTCCGCGAGCTTCGCGGGCGCGCTCGGCGAAGTGATGTCGAGCTGCAGCGCCGAGCCGCCGATCTTGTTGGCGACCTTCGACAGGTCGCTGCCCTGGGCGGGGATGTCGAGGGCGACGACGTGCGCGCCGTCGCGGGCCAGGACGTCGGCGATCGCCGCGCCGATACCGCGGGACGCGCCGGTGACCAGCGCGACCTTGCCGGTGAGGGGCTTCTCCCAGCTGGCCGGCGCGGTCGCCGTCTTGCCTTCGGCGCCGATCCGGATGACCTGGGCGTCGACGAAGGCCGACTTCGCGGACAGCAGGAAGCGCAGCGTCGACTCCGTCGCGTCTTCGGCGCCTTCGGCGACGTACACGAGCTGAGCCGTCGCGCCGCGCTTCAGCTCCTTGCCCACGGAGCGCACGAAGCCCTCGAGAGCGCGCTGCGCGATGCGCTCGCGGCCCTCGACCTGCTCAGGCGGGGTGCCCAGGATGACGACGCGGCCGGACGGGCCGACGCTGCGGATCACCGGGTGGAAGAAGTCGTAGACCTCGCGCAGGCGGCCGGGCTCGGTGACGCCGGTGGCGTCGAAGACGAGCGCCGCATGCCTGTCACCCGAAGTGGTGACGACGTTGATGCCCGCGTCCGCGAGCTGGTCACGGACCTTCTTCTCCAGCCGTCCGCCGGGCGCGGCGCCGAGAAGTGCGGGACCCTCGAGGGCGGGTTGCCCGGGCTGGTACCGGCGCAGGGTGGCGGGGCTGGGCAGGCCGAGCTTCGGCACCACGAACTTCCCCAACGGGGTTTTCGTGAACTGCTGGTACCTGTCAGCCATCGGTTGCCTCCCGTGCAGTCTGCGTCACGTCGCAGTCTAACCTACTTGCGAGTAGGTTACAGTGTGAGAGAGCCGACCAGAGAGGTGACGTTCATGCCGCCCAAGAAAGCACCAGCCGTCCGCAAGGTCGCGATCATCGGCGGCAACCGGATCCCCTTCGCGCGGTCGAACGGCCCGTACGCGAAGGCGTCGAACCAGGACATGTTCACCGCCGCGCTCGACGGCCTGGTCAGCCGCTTCTCCCTGCAGGACGAGGTCATCGGCGAGGTCGCGGCCGGCGCCGTGCTCAAGCACTCGAAGGACTTCAACCTGGCCCGCGAAAGCGTGCTCGGCAGCAAGCTCTCGCCCGCGACACCCGCGTCCGACGTGCAGATGGCGTGCGGCACCGGCCTGCAGGCCATCGTCAACGTCGCGAACAAGATCGCGCTCGGCGAGATCGACTCGGCCATCGCCGGCGGCGTCGACACCACCAGCGACGCGCCCCTGGCCGTGAACGAGGACCTGCGCCAGATCCTCATTCAGCTCAACGCCGCGAAGACGCTCGGCGACCGGCTGAAGCTCCTCGCGAAGGTCCGCCCCGGGCACATCGTCCCGGCGATCCCGCGCAACTCCGAGCCGCGCACCGGGCTGTCGATGGGCGAGCACGCGGCGCTGACCGCGAAGATCTGGGACGTCACCCGCGAGGCGCAGGACGAGCTGGCCGCCGCCAGCCACCAGCACCTCGCCGCCGCCTACGACCGCGGCTTCTTCGACGACCTCGTGACGCCGTTCCTCAAGCTGGCGCGCGATCAGAACCTGCGCGCGGACTCGACCGCGGAGAAGCTCGCCAAGCTCAAGCCGGCGTTCGGCGGACCGGGCGGCACGATGACCGCGGGCAACTCGACGCCGCTGACCGACGGCGCGTCGACCGTGCTGCTGGCCACCGAGGAGTGGGCGAAGGCGCACAAGCTGCCGGTGCAGGCGTACCTGACGTTCTCGCAGACCGCGGCCGTCGACTACGTGCACGGCGAGGAAGGCCTGCTGATGGCGCCGGCGTACGCCGTGCCGCGGATGCTCGCGCGGGCCGGGCTTTCGCTGCAGGACTTCGACTACTACGAGATCCACGAGGCGTTCGCGTCGCAGGTGCTGGCCACGCTCAAGGCGTGGGAGGATCCGGCGTTCGCCAAGGAGAAGCTGGAACTGGACGAGCCGCTGGGCTCGATCGACCGGGCGAAGCTGAACGTCAACGGCTCGTCGCTGGCGGCCGGGCACCCGTTCGCCGCGACCGGCGGCCGGATCGTCGCGACGCTGGCGAAGCTGCTGCACGAGAAGGGGTCCGGCCGCGGCCTGATCTCCATCTGCGCGGCGGGCGGCCAGGGCGTCACCGCGATCCTGGAGAAGTAAGGCACGCGAAAAGGGGCCCTCCCGGTTGGGACGGCCCCTTTTCGCGTTTGTCAGTTGGGGAGGGCCTTCTCGGCCTTCTTCGCCAGCTTCTTGGCGCGCTTCTCAGCCTTGCGGCCCAGCTTCTCGACGCCGTGACCGGCGTCCTTCGCCACGCGACGCGCCCGCCAGCCGACCGACGGCTTGCCCGCGGTGTCGGCGACGGCCAGCATCAGCCCACCGGCCAGGCCGGCGTTCTTCAGGAACTGGATCTGCTGCTTCTTCTTCTCGGCCGGGTCCTGGAGCGTCCAGAAGCTGTGCGCCGCCAGCGTCGTCGGGACCAGGCTGCCGAGCAGCAGCGCGGACGTCAGCCGCGGCGCCTTGCCCGTCGCGAACGCGAGACCCGCGCCGATCTTCACGGCGGCGTCGATGCGGACGAGCGTGGCCGGGTCGCGCGGCACCTGCTCGGGAATGACGCCTTCGAGCTTGTCGAAGGCGTCCGTGAGGAACGGCTCGGCGGTCTTCGCGTGCGACTGCGTGTTCCGGAGCACGTTGATCCCGCCGTACACGAATGTCGCGGCGATCAGTGGACGAGCCACACGACGGAGTATCACGGTCGTTGCCTTCCTGGTCCGGGCTTCTTCCTGGTCAAACCTACAGCTGGAATGCCCGCTCGGCCCGGCGCCGAACCCTCCTAGCGTTGTCTGGGCGAATATCGTGTCGTTCCTAGATAAGACTAGAAAGCGTTAGCGCTTGACCTTGACGCTGCGTCAACTTCTATCGTCGACGTCATGGAGTGGTCGATCCAGGACATCGCCCGCTCGGCCGGGACCACGAGCCGGACGCTGCGCCACTACGGCGCGGTCGGCCTGCTCGAGCCCAGCCGGATCGGCGGCAACGGCTACCGCTACTACGACGAGCACGCGCTCGTCCGGCTGCAGCGGATCCTGCTGCTGCGCGATCTCGGTCTCGGGCTCCCCGCCATCGCCGAGGTCCTCGACGGGCAACGCGACCGCGCGGCCGCGCTCGAGACCCACTTGGACCTGCTCGAACAGGAGCAGCGGCGGATCGGGCGGCAGATCGCGTCGGTCCGCACAACGCTACGGAAACTGAAGGGAGGTGAACGACTGATGGCAGAAGAAGTGTTCGACGGCTTCGACCACACGCAGTACCAGGAAGAGGTCACCCGGCGCTGGGGCGCTTCGGCGTACGCGACGGGGGACCGGTGGTGGAGTTCCCTGTCGGCCGACGAGAAGAAGGCCCACCAGCAGGAGCAGGTAGACGTCTCCACGGCGTTCGGCGCGGCCCGCGCGGCCGGGCTTTCCCCGGACTCGGCCGAGGTGCAAGCGATCACGGGCCGGCTGCACGCGTGGCTCCGGCCGGCGGTTTCGTCGGTGTCCGCGGGCTACTTCGCGGGCCTGGGACAGCTGTACGTGGACGACCCGCGCTACGGGTTCGAAGGCGCGACGGCGGAGTTCGTCCGCGACGCGATGAAGATCTACGCGGAGCGGAACCTGAGCGACTAGCGCTGCGTCGTAGTGCGCGCTGGGGGTAGAGACGAGCAGGGCTGCAGACCTGTTCGTCTCTATGTACCGGCTGGACGCAGGAGTGTGCGCCGGGTCGTGTCGAGGTGGCTGACCACCTCGTATTCGGCGCGGGTGCCTACTTCGGGCGGCTCGCCCTGTCCTTCCATCGAGGACCAGCCGCCTTCGTACCGGACTAAGTAAGAACCGTCCGAGATGTAGGTGTCGCTCACCTCCGCGGTCAGGCTCACGCCGACCGGGTACCGCGCTTTCCGTGCCTGCCACTCGTCTTCGGAGACGCCGTTGTCGAACGGCCCTGCTCGGAATCGCGGATCGAGCGGCCACAAGCGGATCTGTTTCGGGCTGCGGGTGAGGACTTCGAAGGTGGTCTTCGTGCCGACGGGCGGCCAGTCTGTCGCTTGCCTCGGCAGGCTCAAGACGTCGACAAATCCTTGCGGCGCACCGCCCAGGTCCACGAACAGTCCGATGGCGCCGAGCCTCGGGATGATCGACACGGTGCCGGCCACCACCGCGCCCACGTCCAATTCGGTCACGCCACCCACGGTGCCACATCGCGGCCTTGCCTCGCGGCTTCCGGTCGTGGTTGTCCACAGGTCGTGGCGATTGTGGACAACTGGGCCGGAATCGCGGCGACGGAGCCGGTTCGTCGGTGGGCGGCGATACGCTGGACACGGGGCTGCCCCCCAGGGATGGGTGGGGGACGCCAGTGGGGGCGAAGGGCCGCTCGGGTTCCCGTGAGGCTGGCACTGCGGCTGTTGGCGGGGCCTGCGGATGCGCCATCAGCGCCGCGGTGTGCGGCCCTCACGTCGATGTGTGGCCAGCGAGCCCGGTTGGTGATCGTTCGGCCATCCGGTCGAACTCCGGCGACACGCGCTAGCTGTCTATGGCCGAATATCGTCCTGGCGCTAGATACGTCGATAGCTTGGCAGAGTGGACCCCATCCGCAACCCCTTCGCGCCGGGCGCCGGGCAACGGCCTCCCGAGCTGGCCGGGCGTGAGCGTGAGCTCAAGGCCTTCGAAGTGGTGCTGGAGCGCGTGGCGCGGGGGCGGCCTGAACGCAGTCTTGTGCTGACCGGGCTGCGTGGGGTCGGGAAGACCGTGCTGCTCGGTGAGCTGCGGGCGATGGCCGTGCGGCACAAGTGGGGGGCCGGGAAGATCGAGGCGCGGCCGGACGCCGAACTGCGGCGGCCGCTCTCCGCCGCGTTGCACCGGGCCATCCGGGATCTCGCCGTGCGGCACCGGGCGCCGGATCGGGTCGAAGAGGTGCTCGGGGTGCTCAAGGCGTTCGCGTTGCGGGCCAACAAGGCCGACGCGAAGCTGCGTGACCGGTGGCAGCCGGGCATCGACGTGCCCGCCGCGCAGGGGCGGGCCGACTCCGGCGACATCGAGATCGACCTCGTGGAGCTGTTCACCGACGTCGCCGAGCTGGCCGCGGACGTCGGCACCGGCGTCGCGCTGCTCATCGACGAGATCCAGGACCTGCAGCCCGACGACGTCTCGGCGCTCTGCGCCGCCTGTCACGAGCTCTCGCAGTCCGGGGCGCCGCTTGTCGTCGTCGGCGCCGGGCTGCCGCACGTGCCCGCGGTGCTCTCGGCGTCCAAGTCCTACTCCGAGCGGCTCTTCCGCTACGCGCGCATCGACCGGCTCGACCGCGCGGACGCCGACTTCGCCGTGATGGCGCCGATCGAGCGTGAGGACGCCAGCATCGAGCCGGAGGCGCTCGACGCGCTCTTCGACGCGTCCGGCGGTTACCCCTACTTCATCCAGGCCTACGGCAAGGCGGCCTGGGACGCGGCGCCGGCCGACCCGATCACGCTCAAGGACGTCCAGGTCGCCGCGCCGGAGGCGGAGTCCGAGCTGGCCGTCGGGTTCTTCGGCTCGCGCTACGAGCGCGCGACACCGGCCGAGCGCGAGTACCTGCTCGCGATGGCCGAGCTGACCCAGGGCCGCGACGAGGCCGCCGGCACCGCCGACGTCGCCGTCTTCCTGGGGCGGAAGCCGTCGTCGCTGTCGCCGGCGCGCGACAGCCTGATGAAGAAGGGCCTCGTGTTCTCCGCCGAGCGGGGACAGATCGCCTTCACCGTCCCGCACTTCGGGCACTACCTGCTCAGCCGCGACTGACCGCGCCCGACGCTCCTGACCTGGCCGTATCGCGGTCTATGAGCGTCGCTAGCCGAGTATCGGTGAATCACTAGACAGTCGTAGACAACGACAGACGGGTTGCCTCGTCGTGACCGCCGACACCATGATCTCTTCGGCTCTTTCCCAAATTTGCCGATGATTCATCGGCGAGTGCGCCACATCACCGGACATTCGTTGGCTTCCTTGTGAAAAAAGGTGCATACTAGAGCTACAAGCCACCGAGACCCTCCGAAGGGGATGCAGAAACCGATGAACAACATCGCCGCCAAGCTCCGAGCCCGTCGCGCCGAGGTTCGCACTCGCCGGGCGCTGGACCGGGCGATCGACACCGCTGCCACCGCGACGGTTCGTCAGGAACTCATCGCGATCGCGCAGGCCCGCTCGGGCTACATGCGCTGACCAACCACCAGGTGGCGGTCGCCCATTCGAGTGACCTAGCCCACAAACTGGTGAAGGTGTAACGCCGCGCAAATCCGCGTCGATACCCCCTACGACCCCGTGATGCTGGCGGACCCCCGACCTGGCAGCATCACGGGGTTTCCCATTTCCCCGAAACCTTCTTGCCTGCGCCGCCTCATGGCGTAATCATTGACTCCGTCAACGACTTTGTTGAGGTGGTCAATGAATGACACTGAGCTGGCCGAACGGGTTGCCGCGGTCCGCGCCTTCAACCGGCTGTACACCGGAGTCATCGGTGTCCTGGACGAAGGCCCGGCCGACGCCGAGTACTCCCTCCCCGAAGCCCGGGTGCTCTTCGAGCTGACCCAGCGCGACCCGCTGGCCGTCACCGACCTGCGGAAACGCCTCGACCTCGACGCCGGGTACGCCAGCAGGCTGCTCGCTCGCCTCGAGGGCCGCGGCCTGATCACCCGCGAGCGGTCCGACGAGGACGCCCGCCGTCAGCTCGTCCGGCCGACCGCCGCCGGCCGGGACGCCTTCGCGCTGCTCAACCGCCGGTCCACCGAACAGATCGGTGGCCTGCTCCGGCGCTTCGCCGACGAAGACCAGCGGCGCATGCTGGCCGCCATGCGCACGATCGGTGACGTCGTCGGCGAGCGCCGGCGCGACCCGGCGCTCGTCCTCCGCCCGCCACGACCGGGCGACCTCGGCTGGGTGGTGCAGCGGCACGGCGCGCTCTACGCCCGCGAGTACGGCTTCGACAACCGGTTCGAGGGGCTGGTCGCCCGGATCGTCGCGGACTTCGCCGTGCACGACGACGCGCGCCAGGGCTTCTGGATCGCGGAGCTCGACGGCGAGCGCGTCGGCAGCATCGGCTGCGCCCGCGGCTCCGACGCGGACATCGCGAAGCTGCGGCTGTTGCTGCTGGAGCCGGCGGCCCGGGGTCGCGGCGTCGGCAAGCGGCTGGTGACCGAGTGCGTCGAGTTCGCCAGGGCCCACGGCTACCGCGTGATGGAGCTGTCGACGGTGTCCATCCTCGACGCCGCCCGGGCGCTCTACCGCGCGGCCGGGTTCGAACTCGTCGAAGAAGCGGATTTCGACGGCTGGGGTCCGAAGCTGACCGAGGAGATCTGGCGCCGGGAGTTCTAACGCGGGACGCGGCCGAGCGTGTAGAACTCCGGGTTCGGCCGCAACGCCGTCAGGTGCGCGAGCCGGTTCGACATCGCGAACAACGCCGTGATCGCGCCGACGTCCCAGATCTCGTCGTCGGTCAGGCCCGCCTCACGCGCGGCTTCGAGGTCGCCCTCGCCGAACAGCGCCGAGTCCTGGGCCAGCGCGAGCGCCAGGTCGACGATCGCGCGGCCGCGTTCGTCCAGCTCCACCTGCCACGGGTTGCTCGACACGCGGTCGGCGAGCTCCGGGTCCTTGGCGCGGATGCGCAGGATCGCACCGTGCGCGACGACGCAGTAGGTGCAGTGGTTGGCGCCCGACGTCGCGACGACGACCAGCTCGCGCTCGGCCTTGCTGAGTCCGTCGGACCGTTCCATCAGCGCGTCGTGGTAGTCGAGGAACGCCCGCAGCTCGGCCGGCCGGTGGCCGAGCGCGCGGAAGATGTTCGGCGTGAACCCGGACTTCTCCGCGATCACGCCGACGCGCTCGCGCAGGTCGTCGGGCAGGTCTTCGAGTTCCGTCACCGGGAACCGGCTCACCGCGTCGCTCATACACTCCACGCTAGTCATGGTTGGCTGTCCCCGTGACGGACTACGTCGACGGGTACTGCGAACGGGTCGCGCCCGGGCTCTGGGGAGAACCCTTCAACAGTCTCGGCAATCTCGCGTTTCTCGTGGCCGCGGTGCTCGTGTGGCGGCTGGCCGCGGGGGACCGCGCCGGGCGGCTGCTGGCCGGGCTGATCGGACTCGTTTTCGCGGCCAGCACGGCGTTTCACCTGCTCGCGACGCGCTGGGCCGGCGTCGCGGATTCGGTGAGCATTCTCGTTTTTGTGCTGGTGTACGTCGTGTTGTTCGCGCGCGTGTTATACAACCTGCGGTTCGCCTGGCTCGCCGCACCCGCGTTCCTCGTGCTCACTGTCGTCACGGCGTTGCTCGGGGGCGGGCTCTACCTCTCCGCGCTCATCACGTTCGGCGTCGTCGTCGCGATTCTCGCCTTCTCGCGCGACGCCTCCTGGACGCACTTCGCTGTGGCGGGTGCGATTTTCGCGCTGTCACTGAGCTTGCGCACGCTCGACCGGGACGTCTGCGACTACGTCCCGGCCGGCACGCACTTCCTCTGGCACCTGCTCAACGGCGTGGTGCTCTACCTCGTTTCCCGCGCGGTGATCCTCAGACGCACGGCTCAGTGAGCCGCGCCGATCGGGCGCAGGTTCTTGTCGTTCTCGTCGGCCAGGTAGTCCGCGGGGTTGGTGTCGTCGGTGCCGTTGAACACCTTCATCTGCCGCGCGATCACCGTGACGATCGCGGCGACCACCAGGTTGGCGATCAACGCGACGAAGCCGACGTAGATCTGCACCAGCGAGCCCGAGAACGGGTGCCAGCCGAAGATCGACAGGTTGCCGAGCGACAGCGCCGAACCGCCGAAGTGGAGCTTTCCGTTGGCCGGGTTGGGGATGCCGTACAGCATGATCAGGCCCCAGCCGATGCCGACGACCCAGCCCGCGATCAGGCCCCAGCGGTGGAACCAGCGCGTGTACAGCGCGAGCGCGACCGCCGGCAGCGTCTGCAGGATCAGCACGCCGCCGATGAGCTGCAGGTCGATCGAGAACTGCGGGTCGATCAGGATGATCACCGCGACCGCGCCCAGCTTCACGACCAGCGAAGCGAGCTTCGCCTGCTTCGCTTCTTCCTGCGGGGTCGCGTTCTTGCGGATGTACTCCTTGTAGATGTTGCGCGTCCACAGGTTCGCCGCGGCGATCGACATGATCGCGGCCGGCACCAGCGCGCCGATGCCGATCGCGGCGAACGCGATGCCGGCGAACCACGACGAGAACTGGTTGTCGAACAGCACCGGGACGATCGTGTTGCCGTCCGGCTTGCCGGTCGCCGCGTTCGTCAGCGGCTTGACGCCCGCCGTGATCGCGACGTACCCGAGCAACGCCAGCAGGCCCAGTACCAGCGAGTACGCCGGCAGCGCGACCATGTTCTTCTTGATGACGCTGCGGCCGCGCGAGGCCAGCACGCTGGTCAGCGAGTGCGGGTAGAGGAACAGCGCGAGCGCCGAACCCAGGGCCAGCGTCGCGTACTGCAGCTGGTTGTTCGCGTTCAGCAGGATCGACCCGGCCGGCTTGCCGGTGGCCGGGCTCTTCGTGCCGAGCTTCGCCGCCGCCGTGTCGAAGATGTGTGACCAGCCGCCCAGCTTCGAGGGCAGGTAGATGATCGCCACGAGGATGACGATGTAGATCAGGATGTCCTTGACGAACGCGATCAGCGCAGGCGCCCGCAAGCCGGACTGGTAGGTGTAGACCGCCAGGATGATGAAGGCGATCAGCAGCGGCAGGTGCCCGACGATGCCGGAGCCGTTGATCCCCATGGTCCGCAGCACGGCTTCGAGGCCGACCAGCTGCAGCGCGATGTACGGCATGGTCGCGACGATGCCGGTGATGGCGATCAGCAGCGCGAGGATCGGCGAGCCGAAGCGGCCGCGCACGAAGTCGGCCGGGGTGACGTAGCCGCGGACCCGCGACACCGACCACATCCGCAGGGCCGGGAGCAGGACGATCGGGTAGACGACGATCGTGTACGGCAGCGCGTAGAGGCCGAGCGCGCCGGCGCTGAACACCAGCGCGGGCACCGCGACGAACGTGTACGCCGTGTAGAGGTCACCGCCGAGCAGGAACCAGGTGACCCACGAGCCGAACTTGCGGCCGCCGAGGCCCCATTCGTCCAGGTGGTCCAGCCCGCCGCCACGTTGCCAGCGCGCCGCCATGAACCCGAGCACGGTGACCAGCAGGAACAGGACCGTGAAGATGATCAGTTCCGGCCACTGCAGGTTGCTCATCGAGCGTCCCCCTCGTCCAGGTCGTCGACGCTCAGCTTGTCCGGGGCGTCACCGGCCGGCTTCTCCCGCGTCATCAGGTAGACGATCCACGTGCTGAGGACGCCGACCACGACGAAGAGGAACTGGAACCAGTAGAAGAACGGCATCCCGAACAGCCGCGGACCGTCCATGTTGAACAGTGGCGTGACCAGGACCAGCAGCGGGACGATCAAGAGCAGGTACCACGGGTTGAAGGGCTTCCCGCGCACCTTCCCGTCGTCGTGCTTCACAGTCGACATCGGACCTCACCTAACACTCCCGTAACCGACCGCCTGACCTTAGAACCTGGCTGACGGGACGTCACGTCTGTCCGATATCGATTTGATCGCCGCGTACCGCGTTGCCGGCCAACACCCCGACCAACGTCGGTTGCCCCGTCGTTACCCGCCCTATATCAATAGCGCGACTCCACTTGAAGAAAATCCAAAGGGGCAACCGTATGACACGACTCCGCTACGCGGTGGTGATCCCGGCGATCGCCGGCACCCTGCTGGCCGGGTTCACGCCTGCGTTCGCAGGTCAGGAGGCCGCGGCGGCCAAGCTGCCGCGGAACTCCACGAACATCCCGGTGCAGTACGCGAACCAGAAGCTGGACTGGCACAAGTGCGCAGTCCCCTCCGAGCTGCCGACGGCCCCGCCCGCGGGCGCCGAGGACATGGAGTGCGCGACCTACAAGACGCCGCGCAACTGGTACCAGGCGAACGCCCAGATCGACCTGACCATCGCCGTCAGCCGCCTGAAGGCGACCGGCGACGCGACGGCCAGCGTCGTCACCAACCCCGGCGGCCCCGGCGCGCCCGGCCGGAACTTCCCGGCGCGGCTGCGCAACCAGCCGAAGCTGCGGGAGCACCAGGAGATCGTCGGGTTCGACCCGCGCGGCACCGGCAAGAGCACGAACATCACGTGCGGCGGCGCCATCGGCACCGGCTCGGACCTGGACCCGCGTGACCGCGACCGCGCGAACCTGAACCTGATCCTGCAGGCGACGAAGTACGCCGCGCAGTCGTGCCAGGTGAAGTCCGGCGAGCTCGGCCCGCTGATCAACACCGACCAGACGGTCAAGGACATCGACCTGCTGCGCGTGCTGCTCGGCCGCGACAAGATCAACTGGGTCGGCTACTCCGCGGGCACCTGGATGGGCGCGCACTACGCCCAGGCCTACCCCGCGCGCACCGGCCGGTTCGTGCTCGACTCCTCGACGGAGTTCACGACGACCTGGCAGAAGTCGTTCGACTGGCAGCCGCTCGGCTTCGAGCGCCGCTTCCGGTCCGACTTCCTCCCGTGGGTGGCGAAGTACGACAAGCTCTACCACTTCGGCACCACCGGCGAGGCGGCCCGCCAGACCTACGAGCAGGTCCGCTACGCCCTGACCCAGGGCGCGGTCACCCTGCCCGACGGTTCGAGCGTGTCGGCCAACGGCCTGGACGCCTTCATCGCGTCGCAGATCTACTCGAAGCGCGCCTTCCCGGCGCTGGCCGACTACCTGGTCAGCGTCCGCACGCTGACCCAGGGCGGCGCTTCGTCGCAGGCCAAGGCCGCGGCCGCGCAGAAGGTCAAGGCCGGCGACACGAGCACCACCACCTTCGGCCCGCAGCCGCTGATGGTGCCGAGCGACGGCGACTCGTACGACGCCAGCTTCTGGAGCATCCCCTGCAACGAGGGTCCGTGGACCGGCACGACGAACAGTGCCATCAAGGACTCGCAGAAGCTGATCGACAAGCAGCAGCCGCTGCTGGGCGCCGGCTGGTTCATCCAGCCGTGCCTGTTCTGGAAGAAGACCCCGGCGCCGCTGCCCGTGCTGGACGGCAAGGGTGTCCCGCCGGTGCTGATCGTCGAGTCGGAGCACGACCCGGCGACGCCGATCGAAGGCGCGCGCCGCGCGCACAAGGCGTTCGCGGGTTCGCGGATGCTGACGATCACCGGCGAGGGTGACCACGGGATCTACGCCGGCGGCAACGCGGGTGTGGACAAGGTCGTGGAGGCCTACCTGGTCGACGGTGTTGTGCCGAACGACCAGAGCCTGCCCGGTGTGGCACTTCCGGTGCCTCCGGGCGCCTGACGCCACCAGGTGTTGTGGAAGCCCCGCCGAACTCCGGTTCGGCGGGGCTTTTCCACACCTGTGCACAGAGTTGTCCACAGGCAGTGGATAACTACTGGTATTAGAATTGGTTTCATGGTGCGAGTACCGCTGACGGAGGAAGAGCGCGAGCGAGGCGAACGCCTCGGTCAGGCGCTGCGGACGGCGCGGGCCGGCCGGAGCATGGTCGACGTCGCGGGGGAAGCCGGCATCTCGGTCGAGACGCTCCGCAAGATCGAGACCGGCCGCATCCCGACACCGGCGTTCTTCACGGTCACGGCCATCGCGGACGCCGTCGGCCTGCCGCTGGACGAGCTGCGCGCGGCCGTCGCGCCGGCCCCGTCACCACCGCTTTCGCAGGCCAGCTAGGTGCAGTTGGCCCTCGGGCGTTGCCTAGCCTTGGCGTAGCTGCGTCAGGATGTGGTCGCGGTCGTTGAGGAACGCGCAGCCCGCTACCGGCAGGTCGTAGCTGTTCAGCAGCTTCTCGAAGTCCGACAGCTCGTCGGCCGAGAACTTCAGGTCCACCTTGGCCGCGTGTGCGGCCAGGACGTCCGCCAGCTCTTCCCACTCGCCTGACCACAGCAGCGTGCGGTAGTGCGTGAAGTCCTCGGGGGAGAGCCGGTCGCCGAGCATCGTGAGGACGCTGTCGGCGAAGAAGCTGATGCGGTTCTCCTTGAGGTCGGCGACCGTCGGGTTCGCCGGGTCGCGGGCCGCGTCCGGGTTGCGGGTCACGCCGGGGCCCGCCACCGGGTAGGCCGTGTGCACGTACCCGTTCTCCTCGACCAGCACGACGATGTGCACGTTGAACCGCTCGCCGGCACACCGCCAACGGCCGTTCCGCTGCTGCCGCCGGGCCTCGCTCGGGTCGTTCGCGACGTCCTTCACCACCGAGATGATGTGCTCGTCGTTCCAGCCCGGCGGGAACTCGCTGGTCGCCCGGCGCCCCACCCCTGACGCGTGTCCGCCACCCATGACTGCTCCATTCGTCGCATCGAGGGTAGGTCAAATGCGCAAAGAAAGCAGCACGATCCCGATAACCTGCAGGTCGAGCCCGCGGAAGAGCTGGCGGACGAGGTTGGCGGGCATCGGGCCCATCGGGGTGTCCACGAACGCCGGGTTGCCGTAGTCGACGGCCTTGCGGGTGACCGTGCGCAGGATCGAAAGCACCGACAGCGGCACCGCGAGCCACGCCGGCCCGGCGAACGACGTCCCGGCCGCCAGCGTGACGCCGTACAGCACCACCGCCCACAGCAGGCCGACGCCGGCGAGCACCAGGCCGTTCGCCAGCACCAGGTCGCGGTCCGGGGAGCCCAGCCAGCGGCGACGTCCCGGGTTGCGCCACAGCTCGCCGAGCCCGGCGCTGAACGGCGTCAACGCGAGGTACGCGCCGAGGCCGACGAGGACCGGGCCCGGCAGCGTCGGCAGCGCGATGTGCGCGACGACGATCGCGAAGCCGACCAGCACGGCCGCGCCCGCGTACTTGGTCCGGCCGACGGTTTCCGCCACGGCCAGCCGCAGCGGCGTCGGCCGGCGCACGGAGATCCGCCCGACCGGCGCCGACGGCGGGAGCAGCATCATCGGGTCGAGGAAGGTGACGGCGACCGAGCGCAGCACCCGGCCCTCCCAGCCGGCGAGCAGCGCCGACCGGCCCGCGCGCGTCACCGGCTCGCCGCCGAACGCCAGCGGCAGGGCCGCGACGACCACGCCGGCCGCGACGAACTCCACCGTGGCGGCGCCGAGGTGGAACGCGGCGATCGCCAGCCCGAGCACCGCCAGCACCAGCGGGCCGGCCGCGTCGAACCACAACGCCGTCCGACGCGCCGTCACGTACGCGATCACGGCGGTCGCCGCGACGACGGCGATCCCCGCGCGCCACTCGTCGAGCCCGCCGCCGCCGACCGCGAGCAGCAGCGCGGCCAGGTAACCGGTCACCGCCACGACGCCGGTCCACGCGCCGAGCAGCCGCAGCGCGACCACGCGGCCGCGGTCCACAGGGGCGAAGTCCAGCCAGGTCAGTTCGGCCGGCTCGACCCAGGCGAACCCGCGGCGCAGCAGGCCGCGCCAGCCGACCGCGCAGCACAGCGTCAGCAAGCCGAGGACGGCCGGGAAGTCCACTCGCGACGAGCCGTAGACCGCCGGGCGCCAGCCGTCGACGTGGAAGAACGCCGTGAAGAGGAACCCGAAGCCGAACAGGAAGACGAACGACGCCGTGTCGCCGCTGAAGATCCCGCCGAAGCGCTTGCGGCCCGGGATCTTCATCCGCCGCGGCGCGACGGTCACCACAGTTCGAGCACGCTGTCCGCGGCCTCCAGCAGCGGCGGGTGGTGGGTGGCCACCACGACCGCCGCGCCGGCCGCCGTCGACCGGGCGATCACCTCGACCAGCCACTCCTTGCCCGCGGTGTCCAGCGCGCGCTCCGGCTCGTCGAGCAGCAGGACGCGGTGCGGCCGCGCGGTGACGCCGAGCAGCAGCAACCGACGGCGCTGGCCGGCGGAGAAGTGCCCGGACGTGACGTGCATGCGTTCACCGAGGCCCGCGTCGCGCAGCAGGTCCTGGTGGTCGCCGAGGTCGGCGCCGAACGTGCCGGAGAGCAGGTCGAGGTGCTGCAACGGGGTCAGCTCGGCGAAGAAGTCGGAGTCGTCGAACAGCACCGACACCTTCCGCCGGAACTCGACGTCCCGCTCGTCGGGCAGCTTGCCGTCCACCAGCACGCGGCCCCGCTGCGGCCGCTGCATGCCGTAGAAGCAGCGCATCAACGTCGACTTGCCGACTCCGTTCGGCCCGACGATCGCGGCGACCTCACCGGCGTCGACGCTGAAGTCGAGGTCGTCGAACAGCCAGATGTCGCCGGCGCGGACGCCGATCCCCTTCGCGTCGATCATCGGAGCGCTTCGAGGACCGGGGCGAACTGGGCCATGTTGTGCTCCAGGACGGTGAAGTAGGTCAGCCCGAACCGCTCGCGGTGCGCGTGGAGCTGCTCGGCGACCGCGGCGGGTGGGCCGACCAGCGCGGTCGGGACTCTGGCGAGCTGCTCGGCGCTCAGCACGCCGTGCGTCAGCTTCGCGAGGTCCTCGAGCGCGCCCGCGCGGTCTTCGGTGATCTTCACGAAGTGGCAGAGCAGGTTGAACTCCACCTCGCGGTCGCCGAGCTTCGATCGGACGAACTCGACGCGCTCCCCGATGTCCTCGGCACTCGCCGGGACCAGCGCGCCGGCGTCCGGCGACTTGGCCGTGCCGGTGAAGCCGATGATGTCGGCGTGCTCGGCGGCGAGGGTCAGGATCCGGTCGCCGCGGCCGCCGAGCAGCAGCGGCGGGCCTTCCGGACGCGCCGGCGCGGGCTTGTGCTCCGGGTCGGCGTAGGACCGCTTGAGCTCGAGGATCGTGCGTTCGAGGTGGTCGACGCGCTCGCGGGCGGACGGGAACGGCAACCCGGCGGCCTCGAACTCCTCCTTGACGTACCCCGCGCCGAGCCCCAGCTCCAGGCGGCCGTCGGTGAACCGGTCGGTGCCCGTGACGTCGCGGGCGAGCAGCACCGGGTTGTAGAACGGCGTGTTGAGCACGTAGGTGTTGAGCTTGACGCGTGAAGTGACCTCGCCGGCGAGCACGAGCGCCGGGAACGGCGGCGCCAACCCGAGGTGGTCGGCCGCGGACACGACGTCGAAGCCGAAGTCCTCGGCCTGGCGGCACTTCCCGACCCACGCGGCGCGACTGTCCGGCACGACCATGTTCACGCCGAAGCGGAAGTCCCCAGTCATAGGGACACGGTACTCAGCGGAGCTTTTCGATCACCGGGGCCAGCCTGGTCAGGTCGTCCTCGATCACCGTGAAGTAGCTGATGCCGAGCGTCTCGCGCGTGCGCAGCAGTTGCTCGGCCGCCGCTTCCGCCGAGCCGATGAGGACGGTGGGCAGCTCGCCCAGCTCGCCGACGTCGAGGTGCGGCACGAGCCGGTGGGCCTCTTCGAGCGCCGTCTGCCGGTCGTCGGTGATCCGGACGAGGTGGACCATCAGGTTGAGCTCGGTGTCACGACCGCCGAGCGCCCGCTTCACGAAGTCGACGCGCTCGGCGACCGCGGCGGGACCGGCCAGGGCCAGCCGTCCCTCGGCCGCGCCGGGCGCGGTGCCGGTGAAGGCGATGGTGTCGGCGTGCTCGGCGGCGAACTCCAGCATCCGGTCGCCGCGGCCGCCGAGCAGCAGCGGCGGCCGGGGGCGACCCGCGTACGCGCGCTCGATCTCGGCGACCACGCGCTTCAGCCGCGCGAACCGCTGCCCGGGTGTGCCCCACTCGATCCCGGCGGCCTCGAACTCCGCGCGGACGTAACCCGCGCCGATCCCGATCTCGAGGCGGCCGCCGGTGAACTCGTCGAGCCCGGTGAGGTCGCGGGCCAGCAGCACAGGGTTGTGGAAGCTCGCGTTGAGCACGTAGGTGTTCAGCTTGACGCGCTCGGTCGCTTCGGCCGCCAGCAGCAGCGCCGGCACCGGCGCGACCCGCCCGAGGTGGTCGACCACGCCGACGACGTCGTAACCGAGATCCTCGGCCTGGCGGCACTTCGCCACCCACTCGGCCCGTGAGCCGGGCGCCACCAGCGCCACCCCGAAGCGGAACGGTCTCATGGGGCGAACCTACCTGCAGACATCAAGAAGGGGACGTCCACACGGGACGTCCCCTTCTCGGCAGAGAGACTCAGGCGAGGCGCTGGGCCAGCGCGTCGAGCTCGTCACGCAGCGACGTCGGCACGGTGTCGCCGATCTTGTCGAACCACTCCTCGATCAGCGGCAGCTCCGCGCGCCACTCCTCGGGCTTGACGTCGAGAGCGGCCTGGATGTCCTCGAGCGACTCGGTGAGGCCCTCGGTGTCGAGGTCCTCGGCGCGCGGCACGAAGCCGATCGGCGTCTCGACCGCGTTGCCCTTGCCCTCGACGCGGTCGACGACCCACTTCAGGATGCGCGAGTTCTCGCCGAAGCCCGGCCACAGGAAACGGCCGTCGTCGCCGCGGCGGAACCAGTTGACGTAGAAGATCTTCGGCAGCTTGTTCGCGTCGGCGTTCTTGCCCAGCGTCAGCCAGTGCTTGAAGTAGTCGGCGGCGTGGTAGCCGAGGAACGGCAGCATCGCCATCGGGTCGCGGCGCACGTTGCCGACCGCGCCGGCGGCCGCGGCCGTCGTCTCCGACGACATGGTGGCGCCCATGAAGACGCCGTGCTGCCAGTCGCGGGCCTCGTTGACCAGCGGCACCGTGGTCTTGCGGCGGCCGCCGAACAGGATCGCCGAGATCGGCACGCCCTTGGGGTCGTCCCACTCGTCGGCGAGGATCGGGCACTGCGACATCGGCGTGCAGTAGCGCGAGTTCGGGTGCGCGGCCTTCTCGCTCGATTCCGGCGTCCACTCCTGGCCCTTCCAGGAGGTGGCGTGCTCGGGCTGGTTCTCCATGCCCTCCCACCAGATGTCGCCGTCGTCGGTCAGGGCGACGTTCGTGAAGACCGTGTTGCCCTGCTCGATGGTGCGCATGGCGTTCGGGTTGGTGTGCCAGTCGGTGCCCGGCGCGACGCCGAAGAAGCCGAACTCCGGGTTGACCGCGTAGAGCCGGCCGTCTTCGCCGAAGCGCATCCAGGCGATGTCGTCACCGAGGGTCTCGGCGCGCCAGCCCGGGATGGTCGGCTGCAGCATCGCGAGGTTGGTCTTGCCGCAGGCGCTCGGGAACGCCGCCGCGACGTAGTGGACCTTGTCCTCGGGGGAGATCAGCTTGAGGATCAGCATGTGCTCGGCGAGCCAGCCCTCGTCGCGCGCCATCACCGAGGCGATGCGCAGCGAGTAGCACTTCTTGCCGAGCAGCGAGTTGCCGCCGTAACCCGAGCCGTAGCTCCAGATCGCGCGCTCCTCCGGGAAGTGCGAAATGTACTTCGTTTCGTTGCACGGCCAGGAAGAGTCCTTCTGACCGGGCTCGAGCGGCGCGCCGACGGAGTGCAGCGCGGGCACGAATTCGCGCTCGCTGCCGTCCGGCCCGACGAACTTGTCGAGGGCGGCGCGGCCGGCGCGGGTCATCACGCGCATCGAGGCGACAACGTAGGCGAAATCGGTGATTTCGATACCCAGCTTGGGATTCTCGTCGGCGAGCGGGCCCATGCAGAAGGGGATGACGTACATCGTGCGGCCGCGCATCGAGCCCCGGAAGAGCTCGGTCATGGTGGCCTTCATCTCGGCCGGGTCGGTCCAGTTGTTGGTGGGACCGGCGTCCTCGGGACGCTCCGAACAGATGAAGGTCCGGTCCTCGACGCGGGCGACGTCGTTGGGGTCGGAGGTGGCCCAGAAGGAGTTCGGCTTCGACTTGAGCTGCACGAACGTGCCGGCTTCGACGAGCTCCTGGTTGATCCGGGCGGCTTCTTCGTCAGACCCGTCGACCCACACCACGCGGTCCGGGGTGGTCAGTTCGGCGACCTCCCGGACGAAGGACAGCACGCCGGTGTGCGTCGTCGGCGCGGTGTCCAGTCCGGGGATGGCGACTGCGGTCATCTCTGCTCCTGACTTCCGACGACAAATGAGCCCGCTCGGAACGGCTGTGTTCCGGAGCGGGCTGCGTTGCCGGCGACCGAATGGCTTCGCACACCGGCTGGCGAAGCCGGTGTGCGTTTTTTGGGATTCCCCGAGAGTAGCCGCATGACCGGCAGGTAACCGAGAGCTGACGTGTACGTTCTCTCACAAGAACGATAAGGGAATCGATTCAGACGTCACCGGATCGGTGCATTCGCAGTAAATCTTGCGGTGGGCGGCCTCACACCCGTGACCTGCTTGTTTTCATTTGCGACATGAAAAAAGCCCGGCGCGCGTGCGCCGGGCTTTCAAACTGTGACCTGGGTAACGTTTCAGTTGGGCGAGATCCACTGCCCGGTGCCGGAGTCGATGTGCGCGACGCCCTCGAGCGTCTGCGTGCCGGCGCCGCCCCACTCGGCGTCACCCGCGGGGTCGCCGATCTGCTGGTCGCTGCCCGAATCCAGCAGTCCACTGGAGACCTCGGTCCACTGGCCGGGGCCGCTGTGCTCGAACGTCGTGGACGTGCCGTCGGCGTCGACCTGCACCGCGATGTCCGCTTCGCCGTCGCCGTCCTTGTCGGTGAAGGCGATGGTGCCGCCGCTCTTCGTCTCGACGACGGCGGTGTCGTTGTGTCCGTCGTGGTCGGTGTCGATGGTCGCCGCCCCCGCGTCGACCTCACCGTCCGGCATGTCCGCGTGGATGTGGCCGCCGGAGCTGTCCTCGTGGCCGGTGCCGGAGTCGGAGTCGTCGTGGCCCCCGCCTTCCGACTGGATCCACTCGCCGCTGGCCTCGTCGTAGACGGCCTGCTCGACGACGTGTCCCGTCTCGTCGAGGACGGCGTACTGGTCGGCTTGGCCGTCGTGGTTCGTGTCGATGAAGGCCTGGGCCGTGCCGTCGTCGTGTTCGACGATCGCGGTGTCGTTGACGCCGTCGTCGTTCACGTCGTAGTTGACCTCGGCCTGGTACTCCTGGCCGTCGACGTGCACGGTCATCGCCTCGGCACCACTGGCGTCGGTGTCGCTGCCGCCACTCTCGTCGACCCACATGGGACTTCCCCCTTCGAACCGGGTAACGCCGTTCTCCGACCTGCTGTCTGAGGGTATGACTCACCGTAGGCCGGTTCGGTTCCCCACCACAACCGGACGCGCGCTCAGGCCGGCTTGTCCCGCAATGCCCGGATCCGGGTCAGGAACGCTTCGGCCCGGTCACGGCCGTCGCTGACTTCTTTCAGCCGCTTCGAGACGATCGCGATCTTCTTCGCCCGTTCCTGGGCGCCCATCTTGATCGTCTTGTCGACTTCCTTCAGCTCGGCCTCGATCGCGTCGATGCGCCGGCCGAGGGCCTCGTCCAGGGCCATCGACAGCTGCTGCTCGGCCTCGATGAGCTGCTCGGCGACGAGCTGGTCGAGCGTCGAGCGGGCGTCCGCGATGGCTTCGACGAGCCACTGCTTCATGTGCTGCTTGTCGGCCGCGTGCTTGCGCGTGCGGGCCATCCACCAGCCCGCGCCGAGGCCGATGATGATCGTCACCGGCAGCACCACCGGGTTGAGGATCGCGACGCCGGCCAGCGGCAGCGCGGCCACCTTGCCCGCACCGACGCCGCCCGAGATGCCCATGAAGACGAGCAGTTTGTCCTCGGCCGTCGGCGGTTTCTTGTCCGGCGGGCGCAGCACGACCGGCGGCCCGCCGGCGCGCGCGAACTGCGCGCGGATGACGTCCAGTTCCTCCGGCGAGAACAGCTCCGACAGCGAGACGTTCGTGACCTGGTTGAGCCGCTGGGAAAGCAGCATCGAGATCCGCTGCGACGTCGTCTGCAGCGCGATGTCGACCTGCTGCGGCAACGCGGTCAGCTCGTCGCGCTTCGCGGCATCGATCAGCTGCCGGAAGTGGGTCTGCGCGTCCCGCATCTGGCGGCTGCTCTCGTGCAGCACCTCGACGCGGGTGCGCTGCACCTCGCCCCGCAGCTTCAGCTGCCAGCCGCGGGTCGACGTCCGGCGTTCGGCCTGCAGCTGGTCACGGCGTTCGCGCAGCTGCTCGGCCTCGGCCTCGCCCGCCGACAGCGCCCGGCTCTCGGCCTGCAGCTTCGCCTTGAGCACGGCGAGCGCGCTGGACAACGCGCGCAGCGTGTTGGCCTCGCCGAGCATCGCCGAGCGGCCGACCAGCAGCTCCTGCAACGCCGTCTGGACGCTTGCGATGCCGGACTTCTCCCGCAGCATCGCGGCCATCTGCTCGTTGGGCGCCTTCGCGGCCGTCTCGAACATCCGCGGCGACACCGCGTGGAACACGGCGTCGGCGAAGCGGGGCGCGTGCTCGGCCAGCAGCTGCCGGTCGGCCGCCAGCACCTCGCGCCAGCCGCGGAACATGTCCACCTTGGTCAGCGCGAACACCACGGTTTCGACGCGCTCGCCGACGTCGCGCAGGAACTGCAGCTCGGTCGAGGTGAACGGCGCGGACGCGTCGACGACGAACAGCAGCGCCGTCGCGCCCGCGGCGGCCTCCTTGGCCAGCTCGCCGTGCATCGAGTCGAGCCCGCCGACGCCGGGGGTGTCGACCAGCGAAAGCCGTTCGAGCAGCGGCACCGGGCCGGTGACCTCGACGTAGCGCGGCGGGATCTGGCCCGGCGGCAGCTCGTGCGCGGCCGACACCCAGTTGATCAGCTGGCCGAGGTCGATCGGCACCGGTGCCAGCTGGCCGGGGTAGCAGGCCTGCGCGCCCCAGGTCTCCGCGTGGTCGAACACGAGGTAGGTGGCGGTGGCGACGTCGGCGTCCACAGGGGACAGTCCCGGTCGCGCGAGCAGGGCGTTGACCAGGGAGCTCTTGCCGCGGTTCGTCTCGCCGACGACCACGACGGCCGGCTTCTTCGGCCGCGCCTTCCGGATGGCGTCGACCCACCTGGCGGCGTCGGGGTCGGCGTCGCGGACGACGGTCAGCAGCTGGTCACGGGCCGCCTGGACCTGCGCGGGCAGGCTCGGCGCGGTGGGTGCGCTCACGGGGTCTTCTTCGCGTAGACGATGACGATCGGGGCACGCAGCAGGCGGTCGTGGTCGGCGAAGCCGGTGACCTCGGTTTCCGCGACGACGCCGTCCAGCGACGGGTCTTCGGTCGGCAGCGCGCCGCCGGCTTCGTGCCGGGCCGGGTCGAACCGCTCGCCGTCGGGCCGCAGGGCCTGGACGCCGATCGCGGCCAGCCCCTCTTCGAGCCGTTCGACAACACCGCCGCTGCGGGCGCGATCCAGTGCGTACAAGCACATCTGGATCAAGGCCTGGCGATCGGCGAGTGCGTGCTCTAGGTCGATCGGGGAGGTGATGACCGGCTGCAAGG
The DNA here is from genome assembly GCF_035982555.1 of Amycolatopsis sp. NBC_01286. Classification (NCBI taxonomy): domain Bacteria; kingdom Bacillati; phylum Actinomycetota; class Actinomycetes; order Pseudonocardiales; family Pseudonocardiaceae; genus Amycolatopsis; species Amycolatopsis sp. NBC_01286. Next base: position 2,424,119 of record NZ_CP108428.1, on the reverse strand, counting down.
GGTGCACATCGGTGTCCGACGCCGGCTTCGCGCCGTCGGTTCCCTTCTCCGCGTCGGCCTCTTCGATGATCTGCGCGATGCTCAGCGCCGGGATCTGGCCGGTGGGCGTCTCGTCGGCATCCACCACGCCGTCCTTCCGAAACCACGCCACCCGCACCACCCCGTCCGGCTCACCGCAGATTCCACCAGTTTGGAGCACTCAGACGCCATCCGGGGGCGAAACCGGGCGAAGGAACCGGATCAAGATCGTCCGGAGGACCGCGAGTTCGGCCGCGGTGTCGACGTCGGGGTCGAACGCCGCCCGCGTGATCAGCGCGTCGGCGAGGGCGGCGACCCAGCCCGCCGCGGCGTGCGGCGGGACGCCGGGGTCGATCAGCCCGGCGGCCACGGCCCGCTCGATCAAGACGGCGAGGCCGTCGGCCAGCGCGCGTTCGTTGCGCCGGATCAGCGCGGCGAACTCGTCGTCGCGCGCGGCCTGCGCGGCGGCCTCGAGCACCAGCCGGGCGATGGCGGGGTGCGCGACCTCGGCCGCCAGCGCGAGCGCGACGTCGAGCAGCGCGGTCCACGGGTCGGGCGCCTCGGCCGCCGCGGCGAGCCGTTCGGCCGTGTCGCGGGCGTCCTCCTCGAAGATCGCGGTGAACACCGCGCGCTTGGTGGGGAAGTAGTGGAAGAGGCTGCCGGAGCTGATGCCCGCGGCGCGGCAGATGTCCGCGGTCGTCGTCCGCTCCAGGCCCTTCTCGGCGAAGCACCCGGCGGCGGCGTCGACGATCGCCCGGCGCTTGGCCGCGTGCTTCGCGGGGTCGACCGTTCTCATCGCTCGGCCGGCGGTTCGTCGAGCCAGGGGTAGCCGTGTTCGGCGAACGCCCTGGCCAGCTCGGGCCCGCCGAGGTCGGTCTTCTCGCGGGCGATCTCCCGGCCGTCGACGGTGTGCAGGACGAGCTCCTTGCCGTCGAGGTAGACGGCGTCCAGCTCGGCTTCGATGCGCCGTGTCTTCTCACCGCGGACCAGCGTGACGCGGGCCGGCGACACCGTGACGACCAGCCGGTCGTGCGCCCAGATCACCGCGAACGCGAACCCGAGCACCAGGCCGCCGGCGACGGCGGCGAGCGTCGCCCACGGCTGCGGCAGCTTCGTGAGCACCTTGAACACACCCTGGAACGGGAAGGCCGGCAGGCCGGTGACCCACGCGGCGATGGCCCACACCCCGACGCCCAGCGCGGCGCCCGCCAGCGGGCAGCCGACCCAGGACCCGGTGCGCAGCCACGACGGCTCGTCGACGGTCGTCTCCATGCCGTCCATTATCAGACCGCGCGCTCGGTTTATGAAAGCCGGGGGTCAGACCAGCTCGTTGATGACCTCGCGGAGCTTGGCCTCCAGCCCCGGGCCGTCCTCGGCGAACCGGGACGAGACCAGCAGCTGGTCGTCGGCCGTGCGCAGGCAGATCGAGCCGGCCACGGAGATCTCGATGACGTTCAGCCGGAACGGGTACGCGCGCCGCCCCTGCCGGACCTCGGCCTCCCGCACGAGCTGACCGAGCCGCTCGCCGGCGACGATCTGGCGCCGGTAGAAGCCGGGCGCCCACGGGGTCGTGCCCGACGGCTCGCCCGCCCCGCGCAGCGCCGGGCCGCGCGCGTTGGCGAAGTGCCGGGACGCGGCCGGGGCGAAGTACTCGATCGCCTGGCGCATCGCCGAATCGTGGGCGAGCGCGGGCCTGCCGTAGCGGTTGCGCGGGCTGCGCGGATCCGGGTCCACGCGGCCGCGCAGGAACGCGAGGAGGTCGTTCCACCAGTCCGCCCACTGCTCCTGGACGGCGGCGCGGTCGATCTCCGGCGGGACGTGCACCGGGACTTGCGGCTCCACCGGCGGCAGGACCTGTCCTTCGGAAACGGACAGCGCCAAGGCGTCACGGATGTACAGCGCGACGTCGATCTCCGTCTCGCTGCTCCAGCCCGCTCGCCAGGATGTCGTGTTCTCCAGCTGCACGCTTTCCACAGTACGCGGAAAAGCCGCTTCTCCAGGAGAAGTCGGCAACGTGAAACAAGCGTCAGGCCTGTGGCTCGCGCACCTGCTGCCAGATCAGGAAATATGCACGGTGCACCACGTGCGCAACGCGGCTCTGCGCGGGCGTCGCGCCGAACGACGCGAAGGACCGCCACCAGCCCGCGCGCTCCAGCGCGTGCGCGGCCAGCTCCGGCCGGGGCGCGCCCGGCTTGCCGAGCTGGGCGCCGATGTCGGCGTTGCTGCCCACCCGCAGCACCTCTTCGGAGAGGTCTTCGGGCATGTCGACGGCGCCGGAGGCGACCAGCGTCAGCGCTTCGAGCAGCCGCAGCTGGTGGGCCTCGGGCTTGGCGAGCAGCACCTCGATGGCGTCGTGCACGCGCTGGCGCTCGGCCGGATCGCCGGAGGCGTGCGCGAGCGCGGTGACCGACGCGAGCGCCGCGGCCGCCTTGATCCCGTCGGCGCGGGCGGCGAACACGATCGACAGCCGCTGCCGCACGGCTTCCAGGCCCGACGCGTCCAGCAGAGACCGCCGCAGCGCGCCCGCCGTGATCTCCGGTTCCTTGCGGATGACGTCGACGGCGTGCGAGACGCCGAACAGGTCGAGCTTCTCCAGCAGGCGCAGCCGGGTGCCGGCCGGGACGTCGCACTCCCAGCTGGTGAAGATGTCGGCCGAGATCAGCATGGTCTGCAGGACGTCGTCGTCGAGGTCGGCCAGCGCCCGCAGCGCCTCGGCGTCGGCGGAGGTGAAGCCGCCCGACTCGGCGGACTCCGCGATCAGCCCGATCACCGGCAGCACGTCGGCGACGCGCGGCTTGAGCGTCGAAGCCTGCTTCTCCGAGAGGATCGTCGCGGCCTTCCAGATGTCGCCGTCGGAGCCCTCGACCGACTCGGGCGCGATGGTGTCGGCCTTGTTCAGGACGGCGATGGCGTTGACCGGGCCGGCCTCGCGGCTCGCGGTGGCCGCGGTGAACGCGGCGAGCGCCTGCTGGTCGTCGGCGCGGACGCCCTGGGTGACGACGTAGAGGACGGCCTCGGCGCCGGCGACGGCGTTGCGCGAGGTGTCGTCGAGGTCGTCGGAGCCCTCTTCGTCGTCTTTGCGGTGCTTCGCGGCGCCGAGGAGCAGCTCGGTGCGCGACACCGACGCGGCGTCGAGCGAGCCGAGGCCGGGGGTGTCGATCACCGTCATGCCCTGCAGGACGGCGTTGGTCAGGTAGGCCTCGATGTGCGAGACCTTGGTGATGTCGACGCCCAGCTCGGCCGGGATCATCCCGTCCGAGGCGAACGGGAGCACCTGCTTGCGGCCGTCGGTGAAGACGATCTCGACGCGGTCCACCGTGCCGTACTGGAAGCGGGTCACCAGCCGGGTGCACTCGCCGATGTCGGTCGGCGCGACCCGGCGCCCGATCAGGGCGTTGACCAGCGTGGACTTGCCCGACTTGATCCGCCCGGCGACGGCCACCTGCAGCGGCGCGCCGAGCCGGCGCAGCACCTCGGCGAACCCGGCCGACGTCCGCGCGGACACCTGCGACTGAAGGCGGTGGCACAGGTTGGCCACGGACATCGACAGCGGACCGGCGAGCCGGCCCTGCTCCGGTGACGTCACGGCCCCCAGCCCTCCCGTCGTACGGACAACCCCGGGAATCGTCCCACGAGCCTCATCCCTGGGTCGCACCGAAGGTGGTACCGGCGACCGACGCGGGATCCGCGGGCCGGGACCTAGTGTTGCCTGGTGCGACGGCTGAGTCTCTGGATGCGTGCCCACCCCATGGCGGGCGACTCGGTGCTGGCCGTCCTGCTCGGGCTGTTCGACCTGATGCTCTTCGCCGCCGACGGCTTCGCCGAGGTGCCCGAACTGCCGCCCTGGTACGTCGGGATCCCGGTGATCATCGCGATGGTGACGCCGCTGGTGTTCCGGCGGAAGTCGCCGCTGTGGTCGGCGTACGTCGTGCTGGTGATCAGCATCGTGCACGCGGCGCTGATGCTCGGCATCGGCAGCGCGGCCGGGCTGGCGATGAGCATCTACTCCGTCGTCGTCTACGCCGGACGGCGCCAGGGCGTGGTGTTCGTCGGCGCGGTCGTGGTCGCGTCGGCCGTCCAGCTGCTGATCGAGCAGTCCGGGGACATCCTCATCGCGGTGCTGTTCCTGGCGTTCGGCATCGCGCTGTGCTGGACGCTCGGCGAGTTCGTCGGGGCGCGCCGCGCCTACGACGTGGAAGTGGAGGCGAGGTTGCACCTGCTCGAAACCGAACGCGACCAGGCCACCCGGATCGCGGTGGCCGAGGAACGCGGCCGCATCGCGCGCGAGCTGCACGACGTCGTCGCGCACGCGGTCAGCGTGATGGTGGTACAGGCCGACGGCGCCTCGTACGCGATCCGCAGCAACCCCGAGCTCGCCCAGCGAGCCCTCCAGACGATTTCCGAGACCGGCCGCGGCGCGCTCGGCGAGCTGCGCGCGCTGCTCGACGTCCTGCGCAACGACCGCGCCGAAGGCGAGCCGCGCGTCCCGCAGCCGGACGCGCACGCCATCGCCGACCTGGCCGAGCGGATGCGCGCGGCGGGTGTGCCGGTGACGCTGGAGACCGACGAGCTCGGCGACCTGCCCGCCGGCGTGTCGCTCGCGGCGTACCGGATCGTGCAGGAGTCGCTGACCAACACGCTCAAGCACGCCGGGCGCGGCGCGACCGCGTCCGTGCGGCTGCACCGGACCGGCGACCTGGTCGAGGTCCTGGTGTCCGACGACGGCGCCGGCCGCCTCCCGCAGCTGATCCCCGCGGGCCGCGCCACGCCCCGGCTGGCCGTCCCGGGCGGCAACGGGCTGATCGGCATGCGCGAACGCGCCCACGTCTACGGCGGGACGCTCGAAGTCGGCCCGGCACCGGGTGGTGGGTGGCAGGTCCGCGCGGCGCTGCCGGTTAGGTTGGCGCAGTGATCCGTGTGGTGGTCGTCGACGACCAGGAACTGATGCGTGTCGGGTTCCGGATGGTGCTGGGCGCGCAGGAGGACATCGACGTCGTCGGCGAGGCCGGTGACGGCGCCCAGGCCATCCGGCTGGCCGAACAGCTGCGCCCCGACGTTGTCCTGATGGACGTCCGGATGCCGGTGCTCGACGGCGTCGAGGCGACGAAGAAGATCGTCGCCGACGGCACCGCGCGGGTGCTCGTGATGACGACGTTCGACCTCGACGAGTACGTCTACGCGGCGCTGCAGGGCGGGGCGAGCGGGTTCCTGCTGAAGGACACCCAGCCCGACCACCTGGTCTCGGCGTTGCGGGCGGTGGCTTCGGGCGACGCCGTCGTCTCACCGTCGGTGACGCGCCGGCTGCTGGACCGCTTCGTCGGCGCCGGCGGCACGCCGATGCGCGACACGGCCGAGCTGGACGTGCTCACCGACCGCGAGCGCGAGGTGCTCGTGCTGATCGCCAAGGGCATGTCGAACCTGGAGATCGCCGAGGCGCTGTTCCTCTCGGAGGCGACGGTGAAGACGCACGTCGGCCGGATCCTGGCGAAGCTGGACCTGCGCGACCGGGTGCAGGCGGTGGTGCTGGCCTACGAAACCGGCCTCGCCCGCCCCGGCCTCGCTTAGCGGCTCAAGCGGCACTTTCACGTGAAAGTGCCGCTCGCACGACTTCGACCACACGCTTCGGTTCGCCGTACAAGTCGGCCTTGGTGACGACCACGAAACGCCATCCCTCGGCTTCGATCGCGGCGCGGCGTAGCTCGTCACGACGTGGCTGGCTCCCCCCGAGATGCCACTCACCGTCGTATTCGACCGCCAGCTTCTGCTCTTGGAACGCCAGATCGAGGCGACCGAGGAAGACACCTGCCCCGGCCACGACGTTGACCTGGATGTCGGGTTTCAGCCCGGCGACGGTCAGCCACACCCGCAGCTCGGACTCAGGAACGCTCTCCGAGCGTGCATCAGCCAGCTCGACCGCTTTCCTAGCTCGAACCATCCCATTGTCGCGGCGCGACTCGAGGTAGTCGCGAAGTTCAGCCAAGTCCACCAGCCCGGAGCGGAGGAGGACATCGAGATAACCGACGACTCGGGGGAGCGACCGGTGGAGCTTGGTGTTCGTCAAGACATCCATGGTCAACCGCAGTGGCGTAGCGAGGCGAACGTCGCCCCACGCCTCACTGTCGATCTGTCCACGGCTGGTCCTCCGGATGTGCACACCTGCCTGACGAGCGAACAGCAAGCTTTCCGGCAGAACGAACTCGACCGGATCGTGGGTGCCGACCAACTCGAAGCCCCTGACGGCCGCGGCCGAGCACCCGGACAGGACGGAGCCTCGCGGTGCGAGCAAAGCAGCAGCCTGGCATCGCATCGAATGCGTGACTTCAACCGCCGACGCGACGTAGATGTTTCGGAACAACCGGGTGAACAAGGGAGACCGCAAAGCTCGCGACGTCACCACGCCCTCGGCTACAGCTTGGCTACCGACGAAGGGCTCGGCGAAGTCGACCAGGTCACTACTGTGATCACGGAACACTGGACAAGCCTGCGGCACGCCAGCGCACGCAACACCGTCCCAAGATCAACAAGATGCCACTTGTCCACAACCTCGAAAAGCTATCCACAAGCGGCACTTTCACGTGAAAGTGCCGCTTACAGGGGTCCGGGGTGTCACTTTCACGTGAAAGTGACGGGTTGGGCTAGCGGTAGTCGTCCGGGGGTGTGGTTGCCGGGTTCTTGCCCGCGTTGCGGACTTCGGTGAGCCAGCGGCCGAAGTCCGGGCGGTCACCGTCGATGTCCGTGTAGCCGTACTCCTTCATCAGGGTCCAGGACGCCAGCGTTTGCCCCGCGAAGCGGGCGACGTCGGTGTCTTGGGCCAGGGCCGCGACGCCGCGGGCCAGCAGGTAGGGGGTCTCGGAGATCTTGAAGTCGACCGGGGCGAGCTTGCCTACCGCGTCGCGCCAAGTGGCTTCGGTGACCTCGAAGATGTCCAGCATCGATTCCGAGCGCAGGAAGCCCGGGGTGACGGCGAGGCCGACGCAGCCGTTCTTCTTCAGCTCGACGCCCAGTGCGCGGCCGAGCGCGCGGATGCCGCACTTGGCCAGGTAGTACGGCAGGCCCGCGCCGACGTAGTCGTCGTTGTCGCCGTCGGTCACCTCCAGCACGAGCCCGCGGCGGGCGACGACCAGCGGCAGCAGCTTGTGCAGCGCGATGAGGTGCGTGTCGAGCGCGTTGTGCGTCAGGCTCAGCGCGTCTTCCAGCGGCGTTTCCCAGAAGGGCGCGTCGAAGTGGAAGTACATGTCGCCGCCCCAGACGTCGTCGACCAGGATGTCGACTCCGTCCACTTCGGACTCGATGCGGGCCTTCAGAGCGTCCACATCGGACACCGACGTGAAGTCGCAGCGCACCGGGACGGCTTTGCCGCCCGCCGCTTCGACGAGTTCCGCCGTCTCCTCGATCGTTTCCGGGCGCTTCATCGGTGACGTCGTTTCGCGCGTCGACCGGCCGGTGACGTACACCGTCGCCCCCGCGCGGCCCAGTTCCACCGCGATCGCGCGGCCGCAGCCCCGGGTCGCCCCCGTGACCACCGCGACCTTGCCCAGCAAACTCATGTCTTCTCCCGTCCCCGCCACGCGGTCAGCACCGCGTCGACGTCCTCGGCCAGCCGGTCGGCCAGCCGCCCCTGCGGCCGGATCGACCAGTCCAGCGACACCCCGTTGATCACCGCCAGCAGCGCCCGCGCGGCGCGGGGCACGCTCGGCGCGTGCGGCAGCTCGCCCGCCGCCGCGCGGACGAGGCGGCCCAGCTCCGCCTCCACCGCCGCGTAGTGCTCGCCCAGCAGCGCCCGCAGCACCGGGTCGCCGATGTCCACGCCGAGCTGGCCCAGGTGGTTGGCCGCCTCTTCGGCGTCGCCGAGCACCGCGTAGACCGTCACGGCCGCCTCGCGCAGTCCCACGATCGGGTCATCCCAGGAATCCGCGCACGCCCGCATCTGCTCGACCGCGCGGGCCGTCGCGCGCCGGCTCAGCGCCTGCAGCAAACCGGCCTTCGACCCGAAGCGCTGCCCGGCCGTGCCGACCGCGACCCCGGCCTCGGCGGCCACCTGGGCCAGGGTGAAGCCGGGTCCGCAGCGGCCGATCACGGTCTCCGCCGCGGCCAGCAGCCGCTCGTCGGTGATGCTCCTCGGCCGGGCCACGCCATTATTGAATCACAGTTCATTAATGGTGTCACCCGTGTCGGCATCAGGGTCGGGTCAGGGTCATCACCGATCGCGCATCGGCCGAAAAGCCAGGAAGGTACTACTCAGGTAGGGGGCCCGGTTCGGTCTACAGGGTGACGCGCGAACAGGTCCTCACCCGCGACGATAGGTACGTCGTAAGCGAGGGGCGAAGAGGAGCAAGCCATGATCGAGGCAACGGGCCTCACCAAACGGTACGGAAAGACGCTGGCGGTGAACAACCTGTCGTTCTCCGTGGCCGCGGGGCAGGTCACCGGCTTCCTCGGTCCCAACGGAGCGGGCAAGTCGACCACCATGCGCATGATCCTCGGCCTGGACAACCCCACCGGGGGCCAGGTCACCATCGGGGGCAAGAAGTACCACGACCTCAAGCAGCCGCTGCGGACCGTCGGAGCGCTGCTCGACGCGAAGTGGGTGCACCCCAACCGCTCGGCGCGCGCCCACCTGCAGTGGATGGCGAAGTCCAACAAGATCCCGGCCGCCCGCGTCGACGAGGTGCTCGACACCGTCGGCCTGAGCAACGTCGCGAGCAAGCGCGCCGGCGGGTTCTCCCTCGGCATGTCGCAGCGGCTCGGCATCGCGGCCGCTCTGCTGGGCGACCCCGAGGTGCTGCTGTTCGACGAGCCGGTGAACGGCCTCGACCCGGAGGGCATCCTCTGGATCCGGAAGTTCATGCACCGGCTGGCCGAGGAAGGCCGCACGGTCTTCGTGTCGAGCCACCTGCTCTCGGAGATGGCGCTGACCGCCAGCAACCTCGTGGTGATCGGCCGCGGGCAGCTGATCTCGCAGTCGTCGACCGAAGACTTCGTCTCCCGCGCCGCGGAGAACACGGTCAAGGTCCGCTCGCCGCAGCTGACCGAGCTGCGTGACGTCCTGCAGCGCGCGAGCGCCGGCGTCACCGGCGACGAGAAGGCGCTCGTCGTGTCCGGGATGGACAGCGACAAGATCGGCGAGATCGCCGCCGAGCACCGGATCGTGCTGCACGAGCTGAGCCCGCAGACCGGCTCGCTCGAGCAGGCCTTCATGCAGATCACCGGCGACTCCGTCGAATACCACACCGGTCTCGAAGCCGAGGCGCACCAAGTGCTCGAGTCCGCCAAGTAACCGAATTCCACGGGGAAACCAAGATCATGAACCTGCTCGCGGTCGAACGCATCAAGCTGTTCACCACCCGCTCGCCGTGGTGGTGCGCGCTCATCACCCTCGTCCTGTCCGTCGGTTTCGCCGCCATTCTGGCCGGCGCCACCGAGGCCGGCGACTCGCTGACCGTCTCGGCCACCCAGTTCGGTGGCTCGCAGTTCGGCATCGCCGTCGTCATGGTGCTCGCCGCCCTCGCGGTGACCACCGAATACCGCTTCAACACCATCCGCACCACGTTCCAGGCGGTGCCGCACCGCTCGCCGGCGCTGGTCGCCAAGGCCGTCGTCGTCGGGCTGATGGCGCTGATCCTCGGCGAGATCGCCGGGTTCGGCGCGTGGGGCCTCGCCAAGCTGATGCGCCCGAACGACAACCTCGCGCTGACCACCGGCCAGGACTGGGCGAACGTCGCCGGGCTCGGCCTGATCTTCGCCTTCAGCGCGGTGCTCGCCGTCGCCATCGGCATCATGATCCGGCACAGCGCCGGCGCGATCGCGCTGCTGCTCATCTACGCGCTGGCCGTCGAGAGCCTGGTGCAGCTGATCCCGAAGATCGGCAACCACATCCACGAGTGGATGCCGTTCAACGTGGCCAACAAGTTCCTCGTCGGCTCGACGCCGGCCGGGAACGGCCCGGCACCGTCGGATTCGCCGCTGAGCCCGGGCTGGGCGCTGGCCTACTTCGCCGGGGTTTCGATCGTGTTCCTGCTCATCGCCCTCGGGGTGGCGAAGAAGCGGGACGCCTGAGGGGAAACAGGGGAAAACGGGAAATCCGGGTCGCGCTGTCGGGGGGCGACCCGGATTTTTCGTTTCTCGCTAGGCTCACCGCGACGGGACGGGTGGGCGGATGATCGAAGCGACGGCACTGACCAAGGCGTACGGCGACACGACCGCCGTGGACCAGCTGACCTTCACCGCGCGCTCCGGCCGCGTCACCGGGTTCCTGGGCCCGAACGGCGCCGGCAAGTCCACGACGATGCGGCTCATCCTCGGCCTCGACACGCCGGACGCCGGGACCGTGCTCATCGACGGCGTTCCGTACCGAGAGCTGAAGGACCCGCTGACGACGGTCGGCGCGATGCTGGACGCCGGCTGGCGCCACCCCGGCCGCGGCGGGCGTGACCACCTGCGCTGGCTGGCCGCGACCAACGGCATCCCCGACAAGCGCGTCGACCAGGTGCTGGCGCTGGTCGGGCTGACGAGCGTCGGGAAGACGCGGGCCGGGCGGTACTCGCTCGGCATGCTGCAGCGGCTGGGGATCGCCGCCGCGCTGCTCGGCGACCCGCGTGTGCTGCTGTTCGACGAGCCGGTCAACGGCCTCGACCCCGAGGGCATGGCCTGGATCCGGCAGCTGCTGCACTCGCTCGCCGCCGAGGGCCGGACCGTGTTCGTGTCGAGCCACCTGCTGCCGGAGATGGCGCAGACCGCCCAGGACCTGGTCGTCATCGGCCGGGGCCGGCTGATCTACCAGGGCACGATGGACGAGTTCGTCGCCCGCACGAGCCACCACGGCGTGCGCGTGCGCACCCCGCACGCCGACGAGCTGCGCGCCGCGCTCACCGGGCAGGTGGAGTTCACCGAGGCCGACGGCGCCTTCGTGGTGTCCGGAGTGGACAGTGACCGGATCGGGCAGCTCGCCTTCGACGCCGGCGCGACGCTGCACGAGCTGAGCCCGATCACCGGCTCGCTCGAGCAGGCCTACCTCGACCTCACCCGCGAGGCCGTCGAATTCTCCGCCGCTCCGGAGGTCGCGAAGTGACGACGACGTCGAACCTGCTCCGCGCCGAGCGCATCAAGCTCTTCAGCACCCGGGCGCCGTGGTGGTGCCTGACCCTCGCGTTCGTCGCGCCGCTCGGCTTCACCGCGCTGTTCTTCGCGCTGGCCGGGCCGGAGATCCCGGCGACCGTCGGCAACACGCAGCTCGCGAGTGGCAACGGCCGGACCGTGCTGCTCGTGCTCGCCGTGCTCGCGACGGCGTCGGAGTTCGGCTGGGGCACGATGCGGCTGACCTTCCAGGCCGTCCCGCGCCGGGTGCCCGCGCTGCTGGCGAAGGTGACGATCATCGGCGCGGTGGGTGCCGTGCTCGGGCTGGTCGTCGGCTTCGGCGCCTGGGGTGTCGGGACGCTGGTGCAGCCGGACGCCGATCTCGCGCTGCACTCGGGTGCGGAGTGGCGCTCGGTGCTCGGCCAGAGCCTGGTCTTCCTGTTCACCGCGGTGGCCGGCGTCGGGGTCGCGCTGCTGCTGCGCAACGTCGCCTTCGCACTGGCCGCGGTGCTCGTGTGGACGCAGCTGCTGGAGGGCCTGGTCGTCTTCATCCCGGGCGCGGGCAGGCACATCTACCAGTGGATGCCGTTCCACGCCGCGGACGAGTTCGTCGGCGCGGGTGGCTTCGCCGCCGGGCCGCTGCAGCTGTCGGCCGCGCCGCTGAGCCCGTGGGGCTACCTCGGTTACTTCGCGGCCATCAGCGTTGCCCTGTTCGTGGCCGGCGTGGTCGTCACGGCGAAGCGTGACGCCTGAGCGTGATCGCCGTCTCACTACTCCACAAAACTGTGTTAAGAGAAGATGAAAACGTTGTGGCTTCTCTCACAGGCGCCGGACATAATGCTATGACCAGGCAATATTCGTAAGTGAGTGAACCGGACCCGTCTGAGCTCCCCTGGAGGTGATCCTTGGCGGTGGACACCGGTCAAGAATTGGGCAGCACGATTCCCCGGGCCCGCGTCGAAGACGACGCACCGCGGCTCGAACCCATGTTGGATCTTGAATGGTCGCGGGCCATCGAACTCCCGCAGAACGCCATGGCGGCGGGCACGCCCGCGGAACTTCGCCGTGCTTGGGTGCATCGCGCGCCCGAGGACAGCGTGCTGGCGCTGTTCCGCGCGTCGGCCGGGATGGCCGGACCGATCCCCGCGCCGTGGTGGCTGCGCGCGGTCGCGGACGGCAAGCTCGATTCCCGGGAACAGGGTTTCCGCGTCGAGGACCGCATCGCGCAACTGCTCGGCAGGCGGCCGGGCTGGGAATTCGTCCCCTGGGCCGCGGACGGCGAATCGGGCTACTGGGAGTTCATGCCGTCCGAACGCGGGAAATCGGGACACGCGATTCCCACGACGGTGATGAACACCGATCGGCACGGCGGCTGGATCGACGTCCTCCCGGCGCACACCGGGCCGACGCCGGACCCGATCCCGGTCGCCGGACTGGCCGGCCTGCGGTCCCGGCTCGGGGAGTTCGAAGCCGCTCGGTGACCACCGGTTAGCCTCGCTTGGTGGAAAACGAGGACAGTCGACGGCTGCGCAGCGTCGTCAGCTACGTCAAGCGCGGTGGCCGGATGACCGTCGGGCAGCAACGCGCGTGGGACGAGCTGTGGCCTGAAGTCGGCCGCACGGTGGGCGAGCTGCCCGCCGGGACGCTGGACTTCGGCGCGTGGTTCGGCCGCGAGGCGCCGGTGCTGGTCGAGATCGGCTCCGGCATGGGCGAGACGACGTCGCAGCTGGCCGCCGCGGCGCCGGAGCTGAACTACGTCGCCGTCGAGGTCTACGACCCGGGCCTCGGCCAGCTGATGCTGCGCGCCGAAAAGCTGGGCGTCGAGAACCTGCGGCTGCTGCACGGTGACGCCGTCGTGCTGCTCACCGAGCACGTCGAGCCCGGGACGCTGCACGGCGTCCGGCTGTTCTTCCCGGACCCGTGGCCGAAGAAGAAGCACCACAAGCGGCGGATCGTGTCGCCGTCGTTCGCCGCGCTCGTGGCGTCGCGGCTCGCGCCCGGCGGGACGTTCCACATGGCGACCGACTGGGAGAACTACGCCGAGCAGATGCTCGAGGTCTGCTCCGCCGAGCCGGCGTTGAAGAACCGGTACGACGGCTGGGCGCCGCGCCCGGAGTGGCGGCCGGTGACCAAGTTCGAGCAGCGCGCCGACGTCGACGGCCGCGTCTCGCACGACCTCATCTTCGAGAAGCGCTAGAAACGCTGAAGGGGACCTCTCCCCGGATCCCCGCGGAGAAAGGTCCCCTTCAGCTCACTACCCCCGGTGCTCGCCCCTCCCCCGACAGAAGGGCGAACGTCCTATTCCTCGGCCAGCGGCTCGGCCTGGACCCGCTTGAGGGCGGGCGTGCAGACCGACGCGCCGAGCAGGGCCACACCGACCCCCAGCACCACCGGCGCCAGGAGCCACGGACTCAGCACGATCCCGCGTGGATCGACCATGCTGTAGAGCCCAACACCGACGAGTACCCCGACGATTCCCGCACCGATGGTGGCGACCAATGCGGGCAGCGCGGCCTCCATCCGCAGCGCCCTCGACAGCACCCGCACCGGCGTGCCGGCGGCCATCAGCGCGCCGAAGGTGCGGCGGCGGTCCATCACCGAGCCGGCGGTCGCGACCGCGGCACTGCACCCGGCCAGGACACCGGCCGCGAGCAGCCCGATCACGGTCACCCGGCGCAGGTCACCGAGCTCGGTCTGCTGGTTGAACAGGTACTGGTCGCGGCTGCCGATCTCCTCGCCGGCGGCCGGCGCGACCAGCGCCGTGCGGACGATCTCGCGGTTGGCGTCGGTGGTCGGCGCGACCACGGTGACGTACTTCCGCGCCAGGCCGTCCGGCAGCGCGGCCGGGTCGATGATCGACGTGCCGGCCAGGTCGGAGTCCGGCAGGTGGACGGCTTCCGTCCGCGTCCCCGACTTGACGGCCACGGCCGCCCCGTCCCAGTCGTCGGCGATCTTGTACTGCGCCAGGTCGAGCGCCGAGTCGCCGAAGACGGCCGGACCACCCGTGCAGTTCTCCGCGGTGAGCCCGAAGCGGGTCAGCTTGACCGCGTCCGCGCAGCTCATCACCAGCGCCCGGTTGCCGGTGCGGTGCGAGCCCTCGCCCTGGACCAGGTAGACCTGCCCGACCGCGACGGCCTTCTCGGACTGGCCGTACTTCTGCAGCGAGCCGTTGGCCTGCTCGACGATCTTGCTCGCGTGCTGACCGTCGGTGTCGACGTAGAGCACGGAGTCCTGGAAGGACCGGCCGCCGCCCGCCATCGACTCGAACGTCGGCAGCAGCGTCAGCGCCATCGACCCGGCGAACACCGCGAGCACGATCCCGGCGGACGCGCGGTAGGCGCTCTTCGGGTCGTCACGCAGGCGACGGCCGGCGAGCAGCGACGACGGCCGCCGCCAGATCCGGACGAACGTGCCGCCCACCGCCGACGTCACCCACGGCCCGACGATCGCGGCCGAGCCGACCAGCAGGAACAGCCCCACCATGACCATCCCGATGCCGCCGGAGTCACCCGAGGTCGACACCGCGTAGAGGAAGAACAGCCCGGCCGCGGGCAGGGCGAGCAGCCGCCACCAGCGCAACGGCTTCTTCGTGTGCCCGCCGGTGGCGAACAGCGGGTTCTTCAGCACCCGCCGCAGGCCGAGAACGCCGGCCAGCACCACGAGCACCGGGATCGCCACGACGATGAGCACCGTCAGGCCGACCGGCAGCGTGAAGTCGGCCGCCTGCCAGGTGCCGCCCGCCCAGGGCACGAACGACGCGAGGCCGCGCAGTGCCGGGCTGAGCAGCAGGCCGAGCAGCGCGCCGATGCCCGCGGACAACGTCGTCTCGGCGGCCACCATGTTCGTGACCTGCCCCGGCGTCGCGCCGGCCAGCCGGAGCGCGGCCAGCCGCCGCTCGCGCCGGGCCGCGGTCAGCCGCGCCGACGACGCGACCAGCACCAGGCTCGGCACCAGCAGCACGATGATGCCGACCCAGGACAGCAGCATCAGCAGGCCGTCCGGCCGCGCCGCACCCTTCGGGAACTCGGCGAGCTGCGATGAGGCCTCCGGCATCTGGTCCGCCGTGTGCCCGGTGAGCGCGACGAGCTGCTCGGGGAACCGCAGGCTGTCGTCACCCAGCGCGCCGACGGGCTTGCCGAACCGGTCGCCGAGCTGCGCGGCGGAGTTGCTCTGCAGCAACCGGCCGAGCGCGGGCGACACGACGGTCTCGCCCGGCCCGGGCAGCTGCGGCACCCCCGGCGGCAGCTCGAGCCCGGCCGCGGTGGCGCCGGGCGCCAGTGCGACGTCGACGCGGATGATCTGCTTGCCGTCGAAGTAGTCCTTCGAGGCGGAGTACACCAGCTTGGCCGGGGTGTCGGAACCGCGGCTGTAGAACTGGTCGCCCTGCCAGAGGGCGCGTTCCTCGCGCTGCACCGTGGCGAACGGCAGCGTCGCCAGCAGCAGCACCAGCCCGGTCGCGACGGCCACCCCGACCGCGGTGAGGATCGCCGACGTCCGGGTCCGCCGGTCGACCTTCAGCACCCGCAGGGCGATCTGCAGCGAGTTCATGCCGCGAGCCTCGTGGCGATCAGGCCGTCCCGGATGGCGACGGTCTTCGGCATCGACTCGGCCAGCTCGCGGTCGTGCGTCACGACGATCACCGCGGCGCCCGTCTCGTGGGCGGCGCCGAGCAGGGCGTCCATCGTGTCGCGGCCGGTGCGGGTGTCAAGGGCGCCGGTCGGCTCGTCGGCGAAGATCACCTTCGGCCGGTGGGTGAGCGCCCGCGCGATGGCGACGCGCTGGGCCTCACCGCCGGACAGCTCGCCGGGACGGCGGCGCTCCTTGCCGGCCAGGCCGAGCCGCGAAAGCCACTGGCGCCCGGCCTCGATGGCCTCCTTGCGGCCGAGCCCGGCCAGCAGCGACGGCAGCGCGACGTTCTCCTCGGCCGACAGCTCGGCGACGAGCATCCCGGACTGGAAGACGAAACCGAACTCGGTGCGGCGCAGCTCGCTGCGCTTCTTCTCGCCGAGGTGGTCGATCCGCTGCCCCGCCAGGAAGATCTGCCCGTCGTCGGCCCGGAGGATGCCGGCCAGCACGTGCAGCAGCGACGTCTTGCCCGAGCCCGACGGCCCGACGATGGCGACGGCGTCCCGCGGCTGGATGTCGATGTCGATGCCGGCCAGGGCGTACTGCGCGCCGTAGCGCTTGACGAGCCCACGGCCGGACAACACCGGGCCATCGGTCCACTGTGGAGTGTTCGGGTCCACGAGGTTCTCCCTGTCGGTCGGATCTTGATGCCGCTGAGCTTCGCCGAGAGCAAGGGATGTCCACTTCGGGCAGACGGCCAGTCACGGGCCCGCCCGCATCGGCCGATCGGCCGAGGGAGCGCGAGCCACTCGGCCAAGGTGCGGACGCCCGCGGATCCTCTAACGTCACGTTGTGACCGCCGCGCCTCCGCCGAACACCCTCTACACCCGCACCGCCGCCCTGGTGCGGCGCATCGGTGTGCCCGCGGCCGTGCTGTTCGCCGCGCTGCTCTTCGACCTCGTCTACACAACACAGGCCGCACTCGACGAACACGGCTCGCGCTTCGTCGACTTCGGGCTGCTGCCCGGCATGTTCGCGATGGTGGCCTGTGCCCTCTGGGCCCAGAAGCGGGCCGCCGTCGCCGGTGCGGCGGGTGCCGCCGTGCTGGTGTTCTCCACCCTCTTCATCCACGCGTTCCACATCCCGCCGTACTCGAGCGTGCTGCCGAAGGTGACGATCACCGAGATCGTGGCGGGGGAGCTGATGCTCTACTACGTGACTCGCCGGGCGCGGGCGGGCGTGGCGTTCTGCGTGGTCAGCGCCCTGGTCGTCGGGTGCCTGGTCGCGGTCTTCGGCCGCTACCGGGGCGTCGGCGACCTGGACGGCGGATCGCTCTACCAGGCCCTGCTGTTCGGCGTGCTGCTGCTCGCCGGCGCGGTGGTGCCCGCCATCGCGATCCGCGACCGCGGCCCGAAGGCCGATCCGCGGACGCGCAAGCTGCGCCGGGTCAACGAGCTGGCGATGGGGCAGTGGCCGCTGATCGGGCTGCTCGGGTTCGCGCTCATCTTCGAGTTCGGTTACACGTACTCCAGCACCGCCCGCGGCTTCCCGATCCTGTTCTGCTCGCTCGTCGCGGCCGTCATCGCGGTGCTGTCGCCGCGGCGGCCCGCGGACGCGGTCCTCGCCATCGCCGGGGTTCTGCTGCTCTCCGCGGTCATCACGCCGTTGCTGCAGCTGCGCAGCTCCTACCCGATGCCCGGCGGAGTGCCGTTCGTGCAGGTCATCGCCGGGATGGGCGTGGTGGTCACCCTGACCCGCGCCCGGGGGCTGAGCGCCTCGTGGGCCCGGGTGGCCGTGCTGTCGGCCGTCGTCGCGCTCGCGGCGATCGTCAACTCGAACCAGCCCGCCGGCAACCTGCAGACCGACCCGCAAACGCTGTCGATCCTGGCCTTCGCCGCGGCGCTGATGCTGGGCATCTCGATCGCCGTCGGCCTGATGCTGCGGTCGCGGGACTCCGAGCGCACCACGGTCGTCCAGTCCGCGGTGTCCGAGGCGCAGACCGCCGAGCGGATGGCGCTGGCCCGCGAGCTGCACGACGTCGTCGCCCACCACGTCACCGGGATCGTGGTGCAGGCGCAGGCCGCGCGGATGATGGCCGAGAAGAACCCGCAGATCGCCGTCGAGGCGATGGGCCGGATCGAGAACGCCGGCGTCGAGGCTCTGGCGGCGATGCGGCGGCTGGTCCGCTCGATGCGCGGCGACGCGCCCGCCGGGTCGAGCGAGTTCAGCGAGCAGGCGACCACGGATCTCGGCGCCGACCTGCGGAAGCTGGTCGAAGGCGCCAACCACGGCGTGCCGACGTCGATGCACCTCGACCTGCCGCCGGACCTGCCGCACGAGGTCGGCCGCTCGGCGCTGCGGCTGGTGCAGGAGTCGCTGACGAACGTCGGCAAGCACGCCGCGGACGCAACCGACGCGTTCGTGCTCGCCGAGGCGAACGGCACGGAACTGCACCTGCGGGTGACGGACAACGGGCGCGAGCGCACGCACCGGCCCGCCGGCGGCTCGGGCGGCTACGGTCTGGTCGGCATGCGCGAACGCGTCGCGCTGCTGAAGGGCCGGCTCTCGGCCGGGCGCGGCCCGGACGGCGGCTGGCGCGTCGAAGCTTGGCTGCCGCTGGCCGCCACGGAAGAAGCGGAAGGGGACGAGTGATCCGGGTACTGATCGCCGACGACCAGGAGATGGTGCGGATGGGGTTCCGCATGATCCTGGACTCCCACGACGACATCGAGGTCGTCGCCGACGTCGCGGACGGCGTCTCGGCGGTCTCGAAGGCCCGCGAACTGCGCCCGGACGTCTGCCTGCTCGACATCCGCATGCCCGGCCTCGACGGCCTCGAGGTCACCCGGCAGCTGGCCGGCCCGGACGTCACCGACCCGCTGAAGGTAGTGGTGGTCACCACCTTCGACCTCGACGAGTACGTGCACACGGCGTTGCGCAACGGCGCGTCCGGCTTCCTGCTGAAGGACGCCGGCCCGGCGCTGCTGATCGAGGCAGTCCGCGCGGCCGACCGCGGCGACGCGCTGGTGTCGCCGCAGATCACCGTCCGGCTGCTCAAGCACTTCGACGGCAGCGGCCCAGCGAAACCGCAGGTCAAGCCGCCTTCCGAGCCGCTGACCGCGCGCGAGATGGACGTCGTGAAGGCGGCCGCGCGCGGGCTGACGAACACCGAGATCGGGTCGGAGCTCTACCTGTCGCTCTCGACGGTGAAGACGCACCTCGCGTCGGTGCAGGGCAAGATCGGCGCGCGGAACCGGGTGGAGATCGCGGCTTGGGCGTGGCGGAGCGGAGTCGTCTCGTAATTCCGGGTGCGTAGTATCCCGACATGCAACGCCGTTTCCACGCTCCTGTCGTTCTCCCCGCCGACCCGTCCTGTTCACTCCTGCGCGACGCGGTCGTCGATGTCGACACCGATGGGCGAATTTCGTACTGCGGACCGGTGGCCACCGCCCCCGAGTCCGCCGCACCGGTCACCACCCTGACCGGCATCCTGCTGCCCGGCTTGATCAACACGCACGCGCACAGCCCGATGACGCTGCTGCGCGGCATGGGCGGCGACCTGCCGCTGCTGCCGTGGCTCAACGAGATCATCTGGCCCGCCGAGGCGAAGCTGCGGCCCGAAGACGTCCGCACCGGCATGCTGCTGGGCTCGGTCGAGATGCTGCGTCACGGCGTCACGACCAGCGCCGAGATGTACTTCGAAGGCGAGCAGCTGGTCGACGCCGTCCTCACGACGGGCGGGCGCGTGCTGGTCGCGCCGCCGGTGATGGAGCTGCCGGGCCTCGACTGGCGCGCCCAGCTGGCCGCGATCGAGCGCTGGATCGACGCGGACGGCCTGCGCTTCGGCCCGGGCGACCGCGTCGAACTCGGCTACGGCCCGCACTCCGCGTACATGCTGTCGGAGGAGGGCCTGCGCGCGACGGCGGAGTCGGCTGCTTCACGTGGCGCGCTGATCCAGATCCACATCGCCGAGGCGGCGGCGGAGGACCTTGCGGTTCGCGAAGTGCACGGCTCGGTGCCCGCGTTCCTGGCCAAGCTCGGCATGCTGGACGGCCGGGTGCTGGCCGCGCACGCGATCCACCTGTCGGACGCGGACATCGCGCTGTTCGCCGCGCACGGTGTCGGTATGGCGCACTGCCCGGGTTCGAACGCGAAGCTGGCTTCGGGCATCGCGCGGATCGCCGAGCTGCGCGCGGCGGGCGTCGCGGTCGGCCTCGGCACCGACGGCCCGGCGTCCAACGACGACATCGACCTGTGGGAAGAACTGCAGCTCTCGGCGATGTTCGCCCGCCTCGCGACGGGCGACTCGACGGTACTGACGGCGGCGGACGCGTTCCTGCTCGCGACTCGCGGCGGCGCCGCGGCCCTGGGCCGTGACGACATCGGCGCACTAGAGCCGGGCCGCTGGGCCGACTTGGTCCACATCGACCTGGACGACCCGGCATTCGCGTGCGGCTTGGACGTCCCGGACGTCCAGCTGCTGTCGAACCTCGTCTGGGCGGCGGGCTCCCGCCGGGTCCGGGACGTGTGGGTAGCGGGCGAGCAGGTGGTGGCCGACGGCGAGTCGCTGCGGGTGGACCGCTCGAAGGTGCAGGCCGCCGTAGCCGAAACCGCGGCCCGGCTGCGGGCTTGACGCACGCGAGTTGCAGGCCTTAAGCGGGGTTGTCCACAGCCCCCGCTGGATGTGGACAACCCGGGCCGTGAGGCCGCGAAACGCCTGGTCTGTCGGCCGCCACCGATAGACTGGACACGGGGCAGCCCCCCTGGGGCGGGTGGGGGGCCGCCTGGTCAGCGGGAGCGGAGGATGACCTCGGTTACGTGGGCGTCCGGGGTTGCCGAGACCGCCGTGACCACCGCCGTGGCTACCGAGTCCGCCTTCAGCAGGTGTGACGTGTCGTACTCGCGGCCTTCGCCCTTGAAGATCTTCTGCTGCATCTCCGTGTCCGTGCGGCCCGGGTAGACCGACGTCACGCGCAGGTCCGGTTCCTCCTCGCGCAGGGCGTCGGCGAAGGCGCGGACGGCGAACTTGCTCGCCGCGTACGGGGACCAGCCCGGGCGGGCGTTCAGGCCCGCTCCCGAGTTGATCACCACGACGTGGCCGTGGGCCGCTCGCAGGGCCGGGAGCAGGAGGCGGGTCAGCTCGACCACCGCCACGGTGTTGACCTCGAAGTTCTCCCGCCACGCGTCGGCGGGTGTGGCCTCGACCCGGCCCAGGCGGGCCACTCCGGCCGAGTGGATCAGGACGTCCAGGGACGCGATGTCCGCGGCGGCCCGTTCGAGGGAGGCCTGGTCGGTCAGGTCCACCGGCCACGGGGTCGCGCCCGGCAGTTCCTTCGCCAGTGCGTCCAGTGCGTCCTCGTCGCGGCCGCCGAGGAGGAGGCGGTGCGTCGGGGCGAGCTGGTGGGCGACCGCCGCGCCGATTCCGCGCGAGGCTCCGGTCACGAGGGCCAGGGGAAGATCCGTCATGCCCCCACCGTAACGACGAACCCGGCGTCCACCGTGCGGTCGTCGCGGTTGCCCGGGCCGAGTGTCCGGGAGGCGCAGCCCGAGGGGTCCACGTCCGAGTCGCGAGTGTCGTCACCGGCGTCCTTCTTCGTCGGCGTGTGCCCGTCGGCCGTGAAGCACACCTCGTAGGTGCCGTCTTCGAGGCCGGTGAAGGCGTAGGCGCCGTCCGGGCCGGTGACGACGCTCGTGCCGTCCTTCAGCACCGCCTTCACCCCGGCCAGTCCCGGCTCGCCCGCGTCCTGGAGGCCGTTGCCGTCGGTGTCGGTCCAGGCGAAGTCGCCGATCCGGTTCGTCGGCGGGGCCAGGCCGAGGTCCACCGAGAAGTCCTCGCGCTTCGGGCCGCCCAGGGTGCGTGGCGCGGTGCAGCCGTCCGGATCCGCGTCGGAGTCCTGGTCGTCGTTGCCGGCGTCTTTGCGCGTCACCGTGAAGTCCGCCGGAACGGCGAAGCAGACCTGGTAGGTGCCGTCCTTCAGCTTCTCGAAGCCGTACTTGCCGTTCGCATCCGTCGTCGCGGTGCCGACCGTGCCGCCCGCTCCGTCCTTCAACGTCACCTTCACGCCCGCGACGCCGGGCTCGCCCGGATCCTGCAGCCCGTCGCGGTTGCGGTCGTTCCAGGCGAAGTCGCCGATCTTGGCGATCGCCGGCGGCGGGACCACGGTGATCGTCGCCGACGACGTCTTGTCGCCCAGCGTGCCGCCGGGGTAGTGGACGCCGGTGACCTTCGCCGTGTTGACGTGCCCGGTATCGGCCACCGTCAGGTTCGGGTGGTCGCAGGTCAGCTGCTTGTTCGCGGCCGCGGCCAGCGTGAACGGCGCGAACGGCGTGGCGCACCACGGGTCCTGGACGGTGATCCCGGTCAGGTCCTGCGTGCCGTCGTTCGTCACGGTGACGCGGTAGTGCGCGGTCTCGCCCGCCGTGACCGTCGCGAACGGGCCCCACGCGCCGGTCGCCGGGTTCTGCACTTCCTTCTTCACCGAGTACGCCGCGAGCTGCACGACGACGCAGTCCCAGCGGAGCCGTTCCGCGCTGGTCGTGGCGAAGAACTTCACCGCCGACGCCTTGGCCGGCGCGGTTGACGCCGGGAAGTCCTGCTCGGCGAGGTGCCCGTCGCTCGCGTTGTGGTCGGCGACGAGCTTGTTCTCCAGCACCTGGGCGCCGGTCGCGTCGTAGAACCGCAGGCCGGTGGCCGGGTTCGCGCTCGGCAGCGCGGCGCCGGTCGACACGCTGAGCGTGTAAACGCCGCCCGCCACGAACTTCTCGGTCTGGTAGGCGGTGCTCGCCTTGCCGTCCGGCGTCTGGATCACCGCGGACCGCCGGCCGTCGACGGCGTACGCCTGGTCGGTCAGCAGCTTCGGCTGCTTCGCGGCCGGTGTCCCAGGTGGCACCGGCGCGGCCGGGGTGAAGACGTAACCGTCCGGCGCGCCGTTCGCCGCCGTCGTTTCGACGCTCGGGTTCGCCGCGACGCCGCCGCAGGCCGGGGGCGGGTCCGCGGGGGAAGCCGCGGCCACGGGCACCGCCGCGCCCGAGACCGCCATCGCCACTGCCATCGCGCGCGCCGAGAAGATCACCCCCCGACTATGGCGCGGGGCCCGGGCCCGCACCGGCCGAGAGCGGTCCCCTTCAGGGTGAACCTCGGCCGGCGCGAGCCCGCTGCGTCAGCGCTCGCCGATGCGGCCGGGCCGCCCGAAGCGGCCCTTCTTCCACACCGAAACGAGTGACGGCCGCGGCTGCGCGGTGCCGCCGTCGGGCCAGTGCGACGTCGGAGTCGCCGAACTCGCCGCGTTCTCACCCGGGTGCTGCACCGCGACGAGGACGACGTGGTCGGTGACGTTCGGGCCGCACGTCTCGGCGCCGGGCGGCACCGACAGGAACTGCTTGACGTGGCCGCGTTCCGGGCCGGTCACCGGCACCGAGAACAGGCCGTCGTTCGCGCCGAGCGCGTTGCCGTCGGTCGAGACCCAGAGGTTGCCGTGGCGGTCGAAGGCCACGTTGTCCGGGCAGGAGATCGGGCTGACCTGGCTCTTGTCGAAGCCGCCGTAGTACGTGTCGGCGGCGGCCGGGTCGCCGCAGACGAGCAGCAGCCGCCACGAGAACGTCGTCGACGCGGCGTCGCCGCGGGCCTCCGCCCACTCCAGCACCTGCCCGTTCCGGTTGGCCACGCGCGGGTTCACCTCGTCGACGCCCGCCTTGCCCGCCGCGCCGCGGTCGCTGTTGTTGGTCAGCGCCGCGTAGATCCGGCCGGTGACCGGGTTCGGCTCGATGTCCTCGGGCCGGTCCATCTTCGTGGCGGCCACCTGGTCGGCGGCCTGCCGGGTGAAGACGTAGACCTCCTCGGCGGTGAATCCGTCCACAAAGGACTTGTCGCCGCTCACCAGCGGCAGCCACTCGCCGGTGCCGTCGAATTCGTCGTCGGCCGGGAGCTTGCCGGTGCCGTCGATCTCGGACGCCGGGCTGTCGCCGGTGAAGCGCGCGACGTACAGGGTGCCGTCGTCGAGCAGCGCCGAGTTGTGCCGCCGCGCGTGCGCGCTCTTGCCCGGCTTGTACTTGCCCTTGGAGACGAACTTGTAGATGTACTCGAAACGTTCGTCGTCCCCGGAGTAGGCGGCGACCCGGCCGTCGGCGGTGATCTTGATGTTCGAGCCCTCGTGCTTGAAGCGGCCCAGCGCGGTGTGCTTGACCGGCGTCGAGTGCGGGTCGTTCGGGTCGATTTCGACGACCCAGCCGAACCGGTTCGGCTCGTTCGGCTCCTGCGAGACGTCCCAGCGCTTGTCGAAGCGCTCCCACTTGCGGGTGCTGGCGCCGGTGCCGATGGCGTACCGCTTCAGCCTCGCGGCCGCCACCGGGTCGGTGACCGACTCGGAGTTCGCGAAGTACTGGTGGATGTTCTCCTCGCCGGAAAGCACGGTGCCCCACGGCGTCACGCCGCCGGAGCAGTTGTTCTGCGTGCCGCGGACCTTGCGCCCGCTCGGATCGGCCGACGTCTTCAGGTACTTCGAACCGGCGGCCGGCCCGCGGACCTCGAAGACGGTGTCGAGCGTGATCCGGCGGGCGAACCGGCTCGGCACGACCTCGAGGCCGCCGCGGACCGGGTCGCGCCGGGCCTGCAGCACCGAAAGACCGTGCGCCGCCCAGGCGATCTTCACCTGCTCCTCGGTCGGGTTCGCCGGGTCGTACTGGTCGGCCGGGAAGAGGTGCACCTCGGCGGTGTACTCGTGGTTCACCACGAGCAAGTTGTTCAGGCCCAGCGCGTCCTGCGGGATCACGCCGACGAAGTCGTTGTTGTAGCCGAACTGCTTCGCCTGCGCGGCCGCCGTCTGCTTGGTGAAGTCGAACTTCGGCGCGTCCGGCACCACCGGGTCGCCCCAGCGGATGACGACGCGCTGCGCGTAACCGTCCGGGACGACGACCGCGTCGAGCTTGTTCGGCGGGACGGGGTCGAAGTCGGTTCCGGGCGCCGGACGCGGCTTCGAAGCTGACGCCGTCCCCGAGAGCGCGGCGAACCCGCCCGCCGCGGCGGCCATCACGGCGCCCGCCTTGAAGACCCGGCGGCGGGAGATGTCCTTGACGACGTCACCGAAGTACGCGTTCCCGGACTCGTTCGGCTCGGGGTGCGCGCAAGCGTTGCCGCAGCGGTATTCGCAGGTGACCGAGGAGCGGCCGCCGGGGTGGGCGGGGAAGAGCGGGAGCAGACGGTCGGGCACGAGGCCTCCATGGTGGGAGTTCGGGAACGAACCGACCGTAAGTCTCCCAAACCAGTCAATACAGACATTCGAGTGAACGCCGGACTGGCCTTCGTCAGAACTCTTCGCCGACGAGCGCGGCTTCCTGCGGCACGGCGTGCGCGTCCGCCTTCTTCTCCCGCAGCGAGAGCAGGCCACCGGCGACGACGCACAGCACCGCGGCGGCGACGAACGGCGCCTGCGGCGAACCGAACCACTCGGCCACGTGCCCGACCAGCGTCGCCGCGACGGCACCGCCGAGCCAGCGGCAGAAGTTGTACCCCGCGCTGGCGACCGGGCGCGGCGCGTCGCTGATGGACATCGCGGTGCCGGTGAACAGCGTGTTCAGCAGCCCGGACACGAGCCCCGAGACGATGATCCCGACGACCAGCACCGGCTTGCTCGGCACGGCCAGCACGAGCATCAGCACGGCGTACCCGAACACGGCGGCCGCCGCGGCGTGACGCTCACCGAGCTTGGCGGCCAGCCGCGGCGCGAGCGCGACACCCGCGACGGCGACGCACAGGCCCCAGCCGCAGAAGATCAGGCCGACGGCGATGGCGCTCCAGCCGAGGACGAACGGCGACCAGGCCAGCACCGTGAAGAACGCGGCGGTGTAAAGCGCCGAAGCGACCGACGTGCGCAGCAGGCCGGTGTGCTTCAACGCGCGAAGCGGGTCGAGCAGCTTGATCGGATCACGCTTCTCGTGCTTGTCGCCCTTCAGGAACATCGCGCACAGCACGAGCGCGCCGGCCATCAGGATCGACGTGCCGACGAACGGGCCGCGCCAGGAGATGCTGCCGAGCAGGGCGCCCAGCAGCGGGCCGACCGACAGGCCGACACCGAGCGCGGCTTCGTAGAGCAGGATCGCGCCGGACTGGCCGCCGGTCGCGGCGCCGACGATCACCGACAACGCCGTCGCGATGAAGAACGCGTTGCCGAGGCCCCAGACCGCGCGCAGCCCGACGAGCTGCTCGATCGAGCCGGCGGCCGCGCACAGCGCGGTGGCCGCGACGATCAGCGTCAGCCCGACGAGCACCGTGCGCTTCGGCCCGAACTTCGCGCTCGCCGCGCCGGTGACCAGCATCGCGATGACCTGGACGCCGAGGTAGGACGAGAAGAGCAGGGTGACCTGCGACGGCGTCGCGTCCAGGCCCTTGGCGATGGACAGCAGGATCGGGTCGACGAGACCGATTCCCATGAAGGCGATGACCGCGGCGAACGCGGTGATCCACACCTGCTTGGGCTGGCCCTTGACCGCGTCCAGCAGGCTCGAGTGGTGTTCAGCGCTCATCACTGATCAGTGCTTCTTTCTTCGTGTCGATGAGTAGCTTGGCGAGAGCCGGCAGGGCGGCTTCGATCGCGGCGCGGTCGGCGTCGTCCATCGCGATCAGGCGTTCGCGAAGGAACTCTTCGCGGGCGGTGACCATCTCGGCGTAGAAGCGACGACCCTCGTCGGTGACGTCCACGAGCACCGCCCGCCGGTCGGCGGGGTCCGGCGCGCGGGTGGCGAGCCCGAGCCGTTCGAGGCGGCTGACGACGTCGGTCATCGACGGCAGCTTCACCTTCTCGAACTCGGCCAGCGCGCTCATCCGCCGCGGCCCGCCGTTGACCAGCTCGCTCAGCACCGACCCCTGGGTGAGGGTCAGCGTCAGCTGCGGGGTCTGGCGGCGCACCTGGTGGTACAGCCGGAAGACCAGCGGCCGCAGCCGGTGGGCGAGATCGGCGATCGGGGAAGTCACTTAGCCATGCTAACAAATATTAGTAAGGGTGGCTAAGTAAGTCGGCTCACAAGCTACGCTCGGGGCATGGACGCGGTGATCTTCGACCTCGACGGCGTACTCGTGGACTCCGAGCGGATCTGGGACGAGGTCCGCCGCGCGGTCGTCGCCGAACACGGCGGGACCTGGCGCGAGGAGGCGACGCGCGCACAGCAGGGGATGAGCACCCCGGAATGGGCGCGCTACCTGGTCGAAGAGCTGGGCGCGCGGCTCACGCCACCCGAGATCGCGACGATCGTCGTCAAGCGGATGGCCGCGCGGTACGCCGAGCGGCCGCCGCTGATCGACGGCGCGGTCGACGTCGTGCGGGCGGTGGCGAAGAAGTGGCCGGTGGCGATCGCCAGCTCGTCGCCGGTGATCCTGATCAAGGGCTTCCTGGACGTCACGGGCCTGCCGGTGGGCGCGGCGGTGTCGTCCGAGCAGGTCGGCGCGGGCAAGCCGGCGCCGGACGTGTACCTGCGGGCGGCGGAGCTGCTGGGCGTGGCGCCGGCGGAGTGCGCGGCCGTGGAGGACACGACGAACGGGTTGCGGTCGGCGCTGGCGGCCGGGATGGCGGTTTACGCGGTGCCGAACCCGCACTTCCCGCCGGACCCCGAGGTGCTGAAGCAGGCCACGGCGGTGGTGGAGAAGATCACCGACTTGCCGGACGCGCTTCGTCCGAGCTGACGTCGAAGCGCACCGGCGGCGAGCCCGGCGTCACGTCGGCGAGGAAGAGCTGCTGCTGGCCCAGCATGCCGACCCGCTTGGCCTGGCTCAGGTCGCCCTTGGCGTCGAAGAGACTCAGTTCCCGCACGGCCGGGTTGACGAGGTAGATCGCCTTGCCCGCCGGCAACGGGCCGCCGGTCTCGCCCACGTACCCGGCACACACGGTGCCCGTCGAGAGCGGAACGCACGACGGCGACTTGGTGCCGAACTGCGACGCCACCTCACCGTGGACCGGTGCTCCGGTCAGCCCCTTGGGAAACGCCTCGACGCAGAACAAGGTCGTGCCCATGGCCGAGGCGAAGACCGCGTAGGAAGTCCAGTTGTCCGTCTGCCCCGCGAAGTCGGTGAGGGCGATCGGCTCGCCCTTCTCGACAAGACCCACGGGCGAGTACTCGGGCTTGGGCAGCGTCAGCTCCTGGCCCCGGCTCGCGGGCGGCACCGGAGTCGGCGCCGAGTTCAGCTGGGTGGCCAGCAGCACGCTCGTCAGCACCACCAGCACCGCGGCCAGCGGGGCGACCAGCACCGTCAACCGGCGGCGGGCCGCTCGCGGCCTTCGCTGGCGGCGCAGTTGCTCCGCCCACGCGCCGGCGAGGTCGGGCGTGACCTCCCCGCCCTGCTCCCGCAGTGTCTCGGCCAGTTTGCGTTCGAGGTCGGTCATCGCTCACCTCCCAGGTCGTCCCCCAGGTGCTTGCGCAGATTCTCCATCGCGTGGTGCGTGGTCGCCTTGACCGTGCCCGGGGAGATCCCCAGCGTCTCCGCGATGCCCGCCGTGCTCAGGTCCAGCCAGTAGCGCAGCACCAGCACCTCGCGCTGCCTCCTGGACAGTTTGCCCAGAACCGCGCGGATCCGCTGGTGTTCCCAGTTGGCCACCGCCCGGACCTCCGCCGACAGCTCGTCCGGCGGCAGCTCCTGCGGCGTCCGCCGGACCACCCGCAGGTGCCGGGTGCGCGACCGCGACATGTTCACCACGGTCGCGCGCAGGTAACCCGCCACGCGGGTGTGGTCGGTCAGGGTGTCCCAGCGCTGGTGGAGCTTGACAAAAGCCTCCTGGGCGACGTTTTCCGCGTCGTCCGCGCCGAGCAGGTGCGCGAGCCGGGTCATCTGGGCGAAGTACTCCTGGAACAGGGCGTGGAAGGTCGGCGCGCCCAGGTCCCCCGGCACGCTCTCCCCAACGCTCGCACTCACACCACGCTCACGCGCGCCCCACCCCACCGGTTTAGTGCACCACGCGAAGAAGGCCGCCACCAGCGGTGACGGCCTTCGACGGGGGGACTGCTCTACCGCTCGAGCTCGCCGCGGATGAACTTCTCGACGGCGTCGCGCGCGGTGGAGTCGTCGTACTGCTCCGGCGGCGACTTCATGAAGTAGGAGGAGGCCGACAGGATCGGGCCGCCGATGCCGCGGTCGAGCGCGATCTTCGCGGCGCGGACGGCGTCGATGATGATGCCCGCCGAGTTCGGCGAGTCCCACACCTCGAGCTTGTACTCCAGGTTCAGCGGGACGTCGCCGAAGGCGCGGCCCTCGAGCCGGACGTAGGCCCACTTGCGGTCGTCGAGCCACTGGACGTAGTCGGACGGGCCGATGTGGATGTTGGCCTTGCCGAGGTCGCGGTCGATCTGCGAGGTGACGGACTGGGTCTTCGAGATCTTCTTCGACTCGAGGCGCTCCAGCTCCTTCATGTTCAGGAAGTCCATGTTCCCGCCCACGTTGAGCTGCATCGTCCGGTCGAGCTGGACGCCGCGGTCCTCGAACAGCTTCGCCAGCACGCGGTGCGTGATGGTGGCGCCGACCTGGGACTTGATGTCGTCACCGACGATCGGGACGCCGGCGTCGGTGAACTTCTTCGCCCACTCCGGGTCGGAGGCGATGAACACCGGCAGCGCGTTGACGAAGGCGACGCCCGCGTCGATGCAGGCCTGCGCGTAGAACTTGTCGGCCACCTCGGAGCCCACCGGCAGGTACGACACGAGCACGTCGACCTTCGCTTCGCGCAGCGCGGCGACGATGTCGACCGGGGTCTCGTCGGACTCCTCGATCGTCTCGCGGTAGAAGCGGCCGAGGCCGTCGTGGGTGTGACCGCGCTGGACGGTGACGCCGAGCGGCGGCACGTCGGCGATCTTGATGGTGTTGTTCTCGGACGCGAAGATCGCCTCCGACAGGTCGCGGCTGACCTTCTTGGCGTCCACGTCGAACGCGGCGACGAAGTCGATGTCGCGGACGTGGTAGCCGCCGAAGTCGACGTGCATCAGACCGGGGACGCGGGTGGCCGGGTCCGCGTCGCGGTAGTACTGGACACCCTGGACCAGCGACGCCGCGCAGTTGCCGACGCCCACGATGGCCACCCGTACGCGGCGGTTCTCGCCCATGGGGGTTTCTCCTTCAATCCGTGTCTGTTCAGTAGGTCTGCCGCTACGCTGCGGCGCGGCCGCCCGGCTCAGGTCTCGGGACCCTGCCGCTCGGCTTGTTCGTGTTGTTCGTGCGCGATGAGCTCGTTGAGCCAGCGCACCTCCCGCTCGCTGGTCTCCAGGCCCAGCCGGTGCAGCTCGCGGGTGTAGCGATCGATCCTCTCCTCGGTCCTGGCCAGCGCGGCGCGCAAACCTTCGCGGCGCTCTTCGACGCGCCGCCGCCGGCCTTCGAGGATCCGCATCCGCACGTCGGCCGGGGTCCGCGAGAAGAAGGCCAGGTGCACGCCGAACCCCTCGTCGTCCCAGGTCTGCGGCCCGGCGTCGCCGAGCAGCTCACTGAAGCGCTCTTTGCCCTCCGCAGTGAGCTTGTAGACCCGCTTTCCCCGCCTCGACCACGCTCGGTCGTCGGCTTCGTCGAGCTCTTCGACCAGGTACCCGGCCCGCAGCAGCCGCCGCAGGGTCGGGTACAGCGAGCCGTACGAGAACGTCCGGAGCGTGCCGAGCGTGTCGTGCAGCCGCTTGCGCAGCACGTACCCGTGCATGGGCGCTTCATGCAGAAGACCCAGGATCGCGAACTCCAGCACACCGCACCCCCTTCCGGGAACAAACCTCGGCGATCGGCGTTGCTCCGAATGATCGCCTCGGTTCAACCTACCCAGCCACTATATCGCCCCGATACATCGAAGTGGCGAAGCCAACAGGCGAGATCAGCAGATCGTGGGCGAAAGTCACCGGAGAGTTATCGAACGTCCGGCGTGTCCCCACCGGTCGCGAGAGAGGTCACGCTAGGGGGCGTGGACCACACAGGAAGAGCCCGTACTCTGTCCTGGTGATTAACCAGCGGCAGGTCGTGGACTTCGCCTTGCAGCGCCGTGCGCTGCTGGCCGAAGTCCGCTCCGGGCGCGTCGGCAGCCACGAGGCCTGCGACGCGAGCCCGTACCTGCTGCGGGCGGCGAAGTTCCACGGCCGGGCCGGTGACCAGCCCTGCCCGATCTGCCGCCAGGAACCGTTGACCCTGGTGTCCTGGGTCTACGGTGACGAACTCAAGCACGTCGCGGGCTCGGCGAGGACCCCCGAAGAGCTGGCCAGGATGGCCGGCTCGTTCGCCGAGTTCACCGTGTACGACGTCGAGGTGTGCCGGGCGTGCCACTGGAACCACCTGGTCCGGTCGTACGTCCTCGGCACGGGGGAGCCGGCCGACGGTCCGCGAAGGACCGCGGGCCGGTGAGCTGCATCACTACCGCTGAAGAGCGCAGAACGGCGCACTACCGGGCGCCGGTCTGGGAGGCCCATTCGTGAACGACGATCGCAACCGCTCCTGGCCCGGCCAGGAGCCAGATGCACCTCGCCGTGCCCAGTCAGGCCCGTGGCCGGGGGAAGACCCCGCACCGGCCTGGCCCGGCGAAGAAGCCCCCCGGCGACCCCAGCGCGGCACGCCGCCGCGCGGTGTCCCCAGTGGCCGTGGCGCCGCGCCCGAGTGGCCGGCCGGCGACGAAAGCGGTCCCCAGTGGCCCGCCGACGAACCCGCGCGCCGTCCGCAGCGACCCCGGCAGCAGGGCATGCCCGCGCGCCGGCCGGTCCCGCCGCCGCCCGGCCAGCGGCCGCAGCAGGGTCCGCCCGGGTCGCCGCCGCAGGGCTTCCGCCAGCCACCGCCCGGCCGCCGCCCGGTGCCGCCGCCCGGGCGCGAGCCGGACCTGATCACCCACCACGCGCACAACGGCACCGACGACATCGGCCGCGACCCGTACGACGACGGCTACGAAGACGCCGCCTTCAACGAGTACGCGGACGACGTCGAGCCTCAGGAAGAGCTCGACGAAAAGGGCAAGAGGGTCCTGACGCCGGCGCAGAAGAAGAAGCGCCGCTGGAAGATCATCCGCCGGTGCGCGTACGTCTTCTTCGGGTTGTTCGTCGTAGTGCCCGCGATCGCGTTCGTCATCACCTACTTCCTGGTCGACGTGCCGACGCCGGAGAGCATCAAGGCGCTGCAGAGCCAGCCGATCACCTACTTCGACGCCAACGGCCAGCAGCTGGGCCGCGAGCTGCCCCCGGGCGGCGACCGCCAGCTGCTGAAGCCGGGCGAGGTGCCCGAGGTCGTCAAGCACGCCGTCTACTCGGCGGAGGACGCGACGTTCGAGACCAACTCGGGCTTCGACGTCACCGGCATCCTGCGCGCGGTCTTCAACCAGGTGACCGGCGGCCAGGGCGGTGGTTCGACGATCTCCCAGCAGTACATCAAGCAGGCGACGCAGAACGACCAGCAGACGCTGACCCGCAAGTGGACCGAGCTGGCGAAGTCGTTCAAGATGAACAACCAGCAGTCCAAGGAAGAGATCATCACTTCCTACCTGAACATCGTCTACTTCGGACGCGGGGCGAACGGCATCCAGGCGGCCGCCAAGGCCTACTTCAACAAGGACGCCAAGGACCTCAACGCCTCCGAAGCCTCCCTGCTGGCCGGCCTGATCCAGGGCCCCGGCCGTTCGGAGAACGAGGCGTACGCCCAGAAGCGCTGGGCGTACGTGATGGACCAGATGGTCGCCAACAAGTGGCTGCGCGCGGACGAGCGCGCCGGCTTCCAGTACCCGACCCCGATCGCGAAGAACTCCAACAAGGAGCAGGACTCGGGGAAGATGACCTACCAGCTCCAGCAACGGATCAAGGACGAGCTGGCGGCCAAGGGCTACGACGAGAACAAGCTGTTCTCGACCGGCGCGAAGATCTACACCACGATCGACCCGGCGGCCCAGGCGGCCGCGGAGCAGGCGTCCCAGGAAGGCATGAAGGGCCAGACGGACGAGAACCTGCTGAACGCGCTGGTCGCGGTCAACCCGAAAACGGGCGGGGTGATCGCCTACTACGGCGGTCCGGAGCTGGTGAAGGACGCCAGCGGCAAGGACCAGATCGCCCAGGACCGCGCCAACCAGGCCCGCAACCCGGGTTCGTCGGTGAAGGCGTTCGACCTCACGGCGTTCCTGAAGATGGGCAAGGGCCTCGGCGAGACGTTCGACGGCTCGAACAACCGGTCGCTGGGCGGCCGTGTCGTCCGGAACGCGGGTGACAGCGCCAGCTGCGGCAAGGACTGCACCGTCGCGAAGGCGATGGAGATCTCGGCGAACACCGTGTTCTACGACATGGTGCTGAACGTGACGAAGCCGTCGCGGGTCGCGGAAGCGGCGAAGGAAGCCGGGGTCAAGGTCGCGCCGGACGGCAAGAGCGTCCTCTACACCGACGACAACAACATCTCGCTCGGTGGTGGTGGCACGGCCGTGACGCCGGAGGACATGGCGGCGGCGTACGCGTCGTTCGCCAGCGGCGGCGTCTACCACGAGCAGCACTTCGTCGGGAAGCTGACGAACGGGCAGGACGAGGTGGAGTTCGACGAGAACAACATCAAGACCAACCCGGCGTTCGCCGACGACGCGTCGAAGAGCCAGCAGATCGCGGGCAACGTCACCGAGGCGCTGCAGCCGGTCATCGCGCACTCGAACCTGAAGTGCCCGACCGGCCACGAGTGCGCCGGCAAGACCGGTACGCAGCAGTACACGGCGAAGGACAGCGACCCGGCCGCGTACAAGGACCGCAACGCGCAGACGTGGATGGTGGGCTACACGCCGTCCGTGTCGGCCGCGGTCTGGGTCGGCGGTGACGGCAACAAGCCACTGCACGACCCGAAGAACAAGCCGATCTTCGGTGCCACCGTCGCCGGTCCGACGTGGGAAAACTTCATGAAGCTCTACCTCAAGGGCAAACCGGCGGAGAAGTTCGACAAGGTGCAGGCGATCGGCAAGGACGTCAACGACGTGACGACCACGCAGTCGAAGCCGCCGGACACGCCGACCACCACGACGCCGCCGCCGAGCACCCCGGAGACGACCACCAGCACCGAGCCGACGGACACCGACACGAACACGTCGACCACGAAGACGAGCCGGACGCGACCCGGCCCGCCGGGAACCCCCGATCCCGGGATCGGCAACACGTTCGGCAACGGAGGTGGTGGCGGGATCGCCGCCCCACCGGGCGCAGGCCCGGGTTAGCCGACGTTCAGGGCCCTCCGCGATCGCGCGGAGGGCCCTGAACCGTTTCCGGGGTGATCATCCGGCAACCCACGGGGTTCACGCGCGTCCCTTCCAACACAGGGGTGGCGACCATTGCCGCCCACACTGACTGGAGGACTGCCCCGTGCCCGACGATCGATCCCGCTCCTGGCCCGGCCAGGGTCCTGATCCGCGCCGTCAGGGGCCGTCCGGACCACAGGGACCGCGCGGCCAGGGCCCGCGCCGCCCGCCGACGCCGCCCGGGGGCCGGCCGCAGCAGCAACCTCCGGCGCAGCCGCAGCAGCCGTGGCAGCAGCCGCGCGGCTACCGGCCCGAGCCGCCGCCGATGAGCGGCGGGCCCGAGCTGATGACGCACCACGCGTACGAGGAGCAGGACGCCTACGACGACGTCGAGCCGGACGGCGACGGCAAGCCGGTCCTCACCCCGGAACAACGCAAGAAGCGGCGCTGGAAGATCATCCGGCGCGTCGGCTACGGCGTCGTCGGGGTGTTCGTCGTGCTCCCGGCGATCGCGTTCGTCATCACGTACTTCCTGGTCGACGTCCCGTCGCCGACGGAGGTCGCGCAGAACCAGAGCCAGGCGGTGTCGTACTTCTACGCCGACGGCTCACCGATGGGCAAGGACGTGCCGCGCGGCGGCAACCGCGTGCTGCTCAGCCCGGACCAGATCCCCGACATCATGAAGCACGCGGCGATCGCGACCGAGGACTCGTCGTTCGAGACGAACTCCGGCTTCGACGTCGGCGGCCTGCTGCGCGCGGTGTACAACCAGGCCACCGCCGGTACCGGTGGCGGTTCGACGATTTCCCAGCAGTACATCAAGAAGGCCACCGACAACGACGCCCCGACGTTGACGCGCAAGTGGACCGAGCTGGCCAAGTCCTTCAAGATGAACCAGACGTACGAGAAGAAGGACATCATCACCGCGTACCTGAACATCATCTACTTCGGGCGCGGGGCGTACGGGGTGGGCGCGGCGTCACAGGCCTTCTTCCACAAGGACGCGAAGGACCTGACCTACTCGGAAGCGGCGCTGCTCGCCGGACTGATCCAGCAGCCGGGCCGGTCGGAGAACGACAAGGTCGCGCACGACCGCTGGACCACCGCGCTCGACCGGATGCTGAAGAACAACTACATCAGCGCGGCCGAGCGCCAGTCGGCGCAGTTCCCGACGCCGATCCCGCTCGAGGACAGCAAGCAGCAGGCCGGCGCACCGCCCGCGTTCGTCGTGCAGCAGGTGAAGGACGAGCTCGCCGCACACGACATCCCGGAGGACCGCTACTACTCCGGCGGCTTCCAGGTGCACACGACGATCGACCCGAAGGCGCAGCAGGCCGCGGAACAGGCGGCCACCGACGCGATGAAGGGCCAGGTCGACGACCAGCTGCTCAACGCGCTCGTCGCGGTCGACCCGAAGACCGGCGGTGTGCTCGCCTACTACGGCGGCAAGCCGATCATCCAGGTCAACGGGCAGGACCAGGCCGGACGCGACTGGGCGGACACCCCGCAGAACCCGGGTTCGTCGATGAAGGCGTTCGACCTCACGGCGTTCCTCAAGATGGGCAAGGGCCTCGACTCGACGTTCGACGGCTCCAACAACCGGACGTTCGACGGCCGCGTCGTGCGCAACGCCGGCCCGGGCAGCAGCTGCTCGACGCAGTGCACCGTCTCCGAGGCGATGATGCGTTCGGCGAACACGGTGTTCTACGACATGGTCCTCAACGACACGAAGCAGGGCCCGGTCAAGCAGGCCGCGCAGGAGGCCGGCGTCACGACCAAGGACGACGGTGGCCAGTCGATCATTTCGACCAAGGACAACAACATCTCGCTCGGCGGTGGCGAAACGCAGATCACGCCGGTCGACATGGCCTCGGCGTACGCGACCTTCGCGGCCAACGGCGAGCAGCGCGCGCGGCACTTCGTGACGAAGGTCGTCAACGGGCAGGACGAAGTCGCGTACGAAGCGCCGACCGACGCCAAGCCCGCGTTCGACAGCGACTCGGACAAGAGCCGCCAGATCGCCGGGAACGTCACCGAAGCGCTGAAGCCGGTCATCGACTTCTCGCACCTGAAGTGCCCGGCCGGCCACGAGTGCGCCGGCAAGACCGGGACGCAGCAGCACACGAAGACCGCGGGTGAGCCGTCGTGGGCGGCGAACGCGAACTCGCAGACGTGGATGGTCGGCTACACGCCGTCCGTCTCGGTGGCGGCCTGGGTCGGCGGCGACGGCAACAAGCCGCTGCACGGCAAGAACAACTCGCCGATCTACGGTTCGACGATCGCCGGCCCGATGTGGCAGAAGTTCATGTCGCTCTACCTGGCGGGCAAGCCGGGCGAGAAGTTCGACAAGGTGGATCGCATCGGCGGCGAGGTCGCCCCGCCGCCGTCGTCGGACGTCGCGACGACGACCGACGCGACGCCCACGGGCGAGAACCCCGACCAGGGCGGCGACCAGGGCGACAACGGCGGGAACGACGGCGGCGACCACGGCCACGGCGGCGACCAGTCGTCGTCGCAGGAGAGCACGCCGAAGCACACGAAGCCGACGTCGTCGAAGGAGACGCCGACCACGGGGGACGATCCGGGCCACTGACGGCCTGAACCACGGTGGGCCGCGGTACGTGTGCCCTCCGAGAGGACTGCGTCCGCAGCCCACCGTGGAGGCCGGCCCGTGACCAACGACCGAACCCGCACTTCGCGCGGTCGCGCTCCCGATCCCCGCCGACGTCCCCGGCGGCCGGGCGCCCGGCCGCTGCCCCGCGCCGGGCTGCAGGGCAGCGAACCGGAGCTGATCACCCACCACGTCCACAACGGCACCGAGCCGGACGACCCGCCGACGGTGCCGATCCTGCTGCCCCGCCCCGGTCAGCCGCCGCGGCGGCCCCGGCCGAGCACCGAGCAGGACGTGCGGAAACGGCGCTGGCGGCGGATCCGGCGGATCGGGTACGTGGCGGCGGGGCTGTTCGTCGTCGTCCCCGGGATCGCGTTCGCGATCACCTACCTGGCCGTCGACGTCCCGTCACCGGAGACCGTCGCGCAGGCGCAGGGCCAAGCCGTGACGTACCTCTACCGCGACGGCACCGAGATGGGCAAGGACGTGCCCACCGGCGGCAACCGGCAGATCCTGGCGGCGAACCAGATCCCGGACGTCGTCAAGAAAGCCGTGATCGCGACCGAGGACGCGTCGTTCGAGACGAACTCGGGCTTCGACGTCGGCGGCATCCTGCGGGCGGCGTACAACCAGGTCACCGGCGGGTCCGGTGGTGGCTCGACGATTTCCCAGCAGTACATCAAGAACGCGTCCGGCGACGACGATCCGACGCTCACGCGCAAGTGGACCGAGCTCGCGAAGTCGTTCAAGATGAACCAGACCTACGAGAAGGCGGACATCATCACCGCCTACCTCAACATCATCTACTTCGGCCGCGGCGCGTACGGCATCCAGGCCGCCGCGCAGGCCTACTTCGGCCAGGACGTCGGCCAGCTCGACTACTCGCAGGCCGCGTTGCTGGCCGGGCTGATCCAGCAGCCGGGCCGCTCGGAGAACACCGCCGTCGCCACGGCCCGCTGGACGACGGCGCTGGACCGGATGCTCAAGAACGGTTACCTGACACCGGCCCAGCGCGCCGCGGCGAAGTTCCCGGCCCCGATCCCGCTGGTGGAGAGCAAGCAGGCCGGCGCGCTGAACCCGTTCGTCAAGAAGCAGGTCAAGGCCGAGCTGGCGGCGCAGGGGATCAGCGAGCAGGAGTACTACCGCGGCGGGTTCCAGGTGTTCACCACGATCGACTCGCAGGCGCAGCAGTCGGCCGAGCAGGCCGTGACCGAGCAGATGGCCGAGCAGACCGACACCCAGATCCTCGATGCGCTGGTCGCCGTCGACCCGAAGACCGGCGGCGTGCTCGCCTACTACGGCGGCGATCCGGTGGTGAAGGGTCCGAACGGCGAAGACCAGGCCGGCCGCGACTGGGCCGACGAGGCGCACAACCCCGGGTCGTCGATGAAGCCGTTCGACCTGGCGGCGTTCCTCAAGCTCGGCCGCGGCCTCGACGCGCGGTTCGACGGCACCTCACCGCGGACGTTCCCCGGCGTCAACCTGCCGATCCGCAACGCGGGTGACAGCAGCAGCTGCTCCGACGAGTGCACGGTCGCGGAGGCGATGCAGCGGTCCACGAACACGGTGTTCTACGACATGGTGCTGAACGTGACGAAGCCGTCCGGGGTGGCGGAAGCCGCGCAGGAAGCGGGCATCCGCACGAAGGACAACGGCGGCCGCAGCGCGTTGTTCACCGGTGACAACAACATCTCGATCGGCGGCGGCGCGACGCAGGTGACGCCGGCGGACATGGCCTCGGGCTACGCGACGTTCGCGGCGGGCGGCGTCCAGCGTCAGCGGCACTTCGTGCAGAAGGTGACCAACGCGAACGGCGAAACGGCGTACGAAGCCCAGGATCGGTCCACGGACGCGTTCGCCGACAACGACGCGGCCAAGAGCGCGCAGATCGCGGGCAACGTGACGGCGGCGCTGGCGCCGGTCATCCAGTTCTCGCACCTGACCTGCCCGGCCGGCCACGAGTGCGCGGGCAAGACCGGCACCCAGCAGCACACCCCGCAGAACGACGAACCGGCGTCGGCCGCCAACGCGAACGCCCAGACGTGGATGGTCGGCTACACGCCGTCGGTCTCGGCGGCGGTCTGGGTGGGCAGCGACGGTGACAAGGCGTTGCACGGCCCGGGTGGCGCGCCGCTGTTCGGGTCGACGCTGGCGGGCCCGATCTGGGACCGCTTCATGCAGCTGTACCTGCAGGGCAAACCGGCCGAACGCTTCGACCGCGTCGCGGCGATCAGCTCGCCGGTGGACCAGCAGCAGGTGCAGGTCCAGCTACCCCCGCCGCCGCAACAACAACAGCAACAGCAGCAGCCGCGCGACCAGCGGAACCAGGGCCAGCCCGGCGACCGGCAGCAACAGCAGGACCAGCTCCGCCAGTTCCAGCAACGGCTTCAGGAGCTGCAGGACCGCCAGCGCAACCGCAACGGCGGCGGCAACAACGGCAACACCACGGGGAACAACACGACCGGGAACAACGGGAACGGCAACGGGGGCAACGACTCCGGCCAGAGCGGCGACCCGAATCCGGGCGGCTGACCCCTGTAGCCGAAAAGAAGGCCGTGACCTCGGAGCTGGGGGACACCGAGGTCACGGCCGGTCCGGGGGTCAGAGCTCGACGACGATCCCTTCGACGCCGGAGCGGTGCGCCGCCTCGATCACGCGCAGGGCCGCGACCGACGACTCCGGGTCGACCGGGAACTCGCCTTCGCCGCGCAGGGCGTCGCGCACCTGGGCGTAGAACTGCTCGTAGCGGCCGGTTTCGGTGGGCACGGTCTTGACGTCGTTGCCGACGCCGATCTTGCCCGCGTCCGCCGCCGGTTCCACGCCCCAGCCGTCGTCGCCGGGGCGCATGCCCGTCTTGATCTGGGGTTCCTGGACGTCGAGGCCGTACTTGGTGAACGTCGCCTGGTCGCCGAGCACGCGGAACCGCGGGTTCTGGGTGCCCGCGAGCGCCGACGCCCACAGCTGCGAGCGGACGCCGTTCGCGTGGTGCAGCGCGACGAACACGTCGTCGTCGACCTGGACGCCTGCCCGGCGGCGGTCGACCTCCGCGTAGACCCGGGTGACCGGGCCGAACAGCTGCAGCGCCTGGTCGACGATGTGCGCGCCGAGGTCGTAGAGCAGCCCGCCGGCCTCGGCCGGGTCGCCGAACTCGCGCCAGTTGTCCTTCGGCTTGGGCACCCAGCGGTCGTAGCGGGACTCGAAGCGGAACACCTCGCCGAGGCGGCCGGAGTCGAGGACCTGCCGCACGGTGAGGAAGTCGGAGTCGAGGCGGCGGTTCTGGAAGACGGTGAGCCCGACGCCGGCCGCCTTCGCCGCGGCGACGACCTGCTCGGCCTCGGCCGCGGTCGGCGCGAACGGCTTGTCGACGACCACCGGCACGCCGGCCGCGATGGCCCGCAGCGCGAGCGGGACGTGCGTGCGGTTCGGCGTGCTGACCACGATCAGGTCGAGCTCGCCCGCGCGCTCGAACAACGCGTCGGCGTCCGGGACGATCTCCGCGCCGGGGTTGTCGGTGCGCGCCTGGACGGCGTTGCTCGACGTCGTGATCACCGCGGGGGTCAGCCCGGGCGTCGCCGCCACCAGCGGTGCGTGGAAGACGCGTCCCCCGATGCCGTAGCCGAGGATGCCCACCCGCAAGTCGTCAACCATGGCGCCCATTAAACAGTCAACCATGGCGCCCATTAAACAACAGTGTTGCGAAATTGACCAGGCGTGCGAAGATCTAGACCATGGCGGCCACCGGGCGGAACCTGCGCAACGTGCGCGAGCACAACCGCGCCCTCCTGCTCACGCACATCCTGCGAGCGGGTGGCCTCAGCCGGGTCGAGCTCGCCGAACGCACCGGCCTCACCCAGCAGGCCGTGTCCAAGATCGTGCCCGAACTGCTCGACGCCGGCCTCCTGGACGAAGAGCGGCAGCCGTCCGCGGGTGTCGGCAAGCCCCGCACGCAGCTGACCGTCCGCTCCGGCGCCCGCCACGCGCTCGGCGCGCGCCTCGACCGCGACGAGTACCGCGTGCTGCGGACCAACCTCATCGGCGAGGTCGAGGAGACGGCGGGCGGCCCGCTCCCGGTCGGGTTCACCCCCGACCAGGCCGTCGAAGCCATCGGGACCACCGCGCTCGAACTGGCGGACGGCTTCGGAGTGCTCGGCCTCGGCCTGGGCGCGGTCGGCCCGCTGGACCACCTCGCCGGCCTGGTCCGCGACGCGACGAGCATGCCCGGCTGGCACGACGTCCCGCTGCGCGACCTGCTCGAGAAGCGCACCGGGCTGCCGGTGGTGCTGGACAAGGACACCAACGCCGCCGCGTTCGCCCAGCTGTGGCCGCACGGCGAGCCGACGGCGACGGCCGTCGTGCTGGTCGGTACCGGCATCGGCGTCGGCCTGCTGATCGACGGGCACCTCTACCGCGGCCCGCGGACCAACGCGGGTGAGTTCGGGCACACCACGATCGCCTACGACGGCCCCCGCTGCGCCTGCGGGCGGCGTGGCTGCGTCGAGATCATGGCCAAGCAGGCCCCCGACACGCGGACCGCCGCCGGCTTCCTCGGGATCGGCCTCGCCGACCTCGTCCAGGTGCTCGATCTGGAACGGATCGTGCTGGCCGGACGCGCGGTGCGGGACGAACCGGGCACTTACCGTGACGCCGTTTCGGAGCGGCTCGAGGAGCTGCTGCCGCTGCCGCACTGGCAGCGCATCGAGGTCGTCGAGGACTCCTTCGGCGAGGAGATCGTCACGCGTGGCGCGGCCGCCGAGGTCCTGGCCTCGTACTACGCGAATCCGGCATGATCGTCGCCTTCACTTCGCCGTCGGGCGATCACCGATAACATCCCGGTCGTGCCAGAGGAGACCACGCGCGAGCCGGACCCCGGCCCCGTGACGCTGAGCAGGGCGGATCGGGTCGTCCCGAGCTGGAACGACCCACTCGCGGCGGCGGTCACCAGACCCGTCGGCGGGCCGCTGGGCGAGCACGCCGCGGTCGGCAGGCACTGGTTCTGGTCCCCGCAGCGCGTCGGGCTGCTGCTGGCGACGCTGGCCCTGATGCTCTGCTGGTTCGGCAAGGGCTCCTGCATCCAGCAGTACCAGGACTCCAGCGGCGCCACCCAGCTCGACTGGCGCGCGGGCCGCCCGTTCGTCGCGATGTGTTACTCCGACATCGTGCCGCTCTACAGCTCCGAGCGGCTCGACCGGCCGAGCACCTTCCCGTACTACACGTCGTGGAAGGAGAGCTCGCAGACCGCGGAGAACGACACCCGGTACATGGAGTACCCGGTGTTCACCGGGCTCTTCCAGTGGGTGAACGCGAAGCTCGCGGCGGGCTGGCTCAACATCGCCGAGACCGGCTGGCTGCCCGGCGCGTTGCCCGTGGCGATCTACTTCAACATCTCCGCGTTCTTCTTGTCGATGGCCTGGCTGATCACCGTCTGGGCCACCGGCCGGACGATGAAACGCCGGCCGTGGGACATGGTGCTCGTGGCGGCGTCACCGCTGGTCCTGGTGCACGCGTTCACCAACTTCGACGCGATCGCGACCGCGTTCACGGCCACCGGCCTGCTCGCCTGGTCCCGGAAACGGCCGTTGCTCGCCGGGCTCCTGCTCGGCCTGGGCGCGACGGCGAAGCTCTACCCGCTGCTGCTGCTCGGGGTGCTGTTCGTGCTCTGCCTGCGCGCGGGGAAGCTGACGCCGTTCTGGCGCACCGCCGCGGCCGCCGTCGTGACGTGGGTGGCGGTGAACGCGCCGTTCATCCTCACCGCGACCCGCGGCTGGTGGGAGTTCTTCCGGCTGAACACCCTGCGGCCGATGGACCCGGACTCGCTCTACAACGTCTTCTCGTACACGACCGGCTGGGCCGGGTTCGACGGCGTGCTGCAGAAGAACCAGCCGCCGACCTACCTCAACTGGACGATCGCCGTGCTGTTCCTGGCCTGCTGCGCGGGCATCGCGTACGTGGCGCTGGCGGCGCCGCGACGGCCGCGACTGGGGCAGCTGGCGTTCCTCGTCGTGGCCGCGTTCCTGCTGACCAACAAGGTGTGGAGCCCGCAGTACTCGCTGTGGCTGGTGCCGCTGGCCGTGCTGGCCATCCCGCGCTGGCGGCTGCTGCTCGGCTGGATGCTGATCGACGCGCTGGTGTGGGTGCCGCGGATGTTCTACTACCTCGGCGTCGACCACAAAGGCCTGCCCGAAGGCTTCTTCCTGGGCACGGTCGTGCTCCGCGACCTGGCCGTCGTCGGCCTGTGCGTGCTGGTGGTCCGCGAGATCTACCGCCCGGCGACCGACCTGGTCCGGATCGCCGGCGACGACGACCCGGCCGGCGGCTTCCTCGACGGCGCCCGGGACGTGATCATCCCGAACGCCACCCGGCGCCGCCGGCGGGCCGTGGCCGTTTAGGCGAGCTGTTCCTTCAGGTACGCGATGTCGGCGGCCTGACCGTCGGCCGGGGTTTCGACGATCACCGGGGCACCGGCTTCGCGGGCGACCGCGACCAGGGCCTCGGGGTCGATCGTGCCTTCGCCCTCGACGACGTTCGCGTGCCGGTCCCGCGTCGAGCCGAACTCGTCGCGGGAGTTGTTGAGGTGCACCAGGTCGATCCGGCCGGTGATGGCCTTGACCTTCTCGACGGCGGTCGCGAGGTCCCAGCCGGCGGCGTAGGCGTGGCAGGTGTCCAGGCAGAACCCGGCGCCGAACTCGCCGACCTTGTCCCACAACCGGGCGATGACCTCGAGGTCGCGGGTGATCGCGTTCTCGCCGCCGGCGGTGTTCTCGATCAGGATCGGGACCTTGAAGCCGCCCTTCTCCTGCTCGCGCTCGAAGAGCTTGCGCCAGTTGTCGAGCCCGGCCTCGACGTCGTCGTTGGCGCCGACGTGCCCGCCGTGCACGATCAGGCCCTTCGCGCCGACCGCGGCGGCCCCGTCCGCGTGCTGCGTGACGTTCTTGCGGGACGGGATCCGGATCTTGTTGTTCAGCGACGCCACGTTGATGAGGTACGGCGAGTGGATGAACACCTCGACCGGGTCGGCCAGGATGGCCTCGCCGTGGGGGTGCGGCTTCGGGGCTTTCCAGCCCTGGGGGTCGGAGAGGAAGAACTGGACGACGTCGGCTTTGCGGTCGGCGACCGCGGTCAACGGGTCGTCGTCACGGACATGGGCGCCAATCAGCATGCCGAGCACGCTACTCCCGGATGAACTTCGGCCTGCGGACCCGGATGGTGACGCTCGTGGAGTACCGTGAGCGCGTTCCGTGATCCAGATTGGTCCGACTGCCGGAGGGCATCGATGGGGAAGCACGTCGCCCGGATCACCGCACTGGGGTTCACGCTCGCCGCTTCCGCCGCCCTCGCGGCACCGGGCGTGGCGAGCGCCGCTTCCAGTCCGACCCTCGGCGGCGACTGCGCGGCCACCCTCCAGAACGGCCAGGCCCGCAGCGGGCCGAACGGCCTGCTCCTGGACGCCGGCGCGCCCCTCAACTCCCCGGACCGGCTGACCGTCGGCCTCGACTCGAGCGCGAAGAACACGAACGGCTCGGCGCCCCTGCTGACCCTCCCGGTCGGCGACACCGTGCGGGCGCTCGGCCTCGGTGACGTCCCGGTGGTCGGCGACGTCGCCGCGAAGGCCGTCTGCCCCGTCGCGCAGGGCACGGTCAACGCCGTCGGGAACACGACACAGAGCATCCTGCAAG
Organism: Amycolatopsis sp. NBC_01286; assembly: GCF_035982555.1. NCBI lineage: Bacteria > Bacillati > Actinomycetota > Actinomycetes > Pseudonocardiales > Pseudonocardiaceae > Amycolatopsis > Amycolatopsis sp. NBC_01286. Next base: position 2,380,002 of record NZ_CP108428.1, on the reverse strand, counting down.
ACGTCGGCGTGCCGCAGCTGCCCGTGCCGCCCGGCACGCCACCGACGACGCCGCCCCAGCAGCCGCCCCCGCCGACGACGCCGCCGGGGCAGACGCCGCCTGGGCAAACCCCGCCCGGCGACAGCCTCGGCCCGGTGCTCACCGGTCCCGGTTCCGGCGGCGCGGGCCTGCCGGGTGACGCGATCTCGGGCGTCTTCACCAACGCCGCGCTGCTGCCCGGCAGCCTGGTGCAGGTGCCGGTGATCGCCCAGATCATCCCGGGCGCGCAGGTCCCGACGGTCGACGAGCAGAAGTCCGGCTCCGCGGTGGCGCTCCCCGGCGTCACGCCGCCGGCGAAACTGCCGATGCTGCTCGCGGTGCTGGCCCTCGCGATCGTCGCGGCGGCCCTCGTCCGAGCCTGGATCCGCCGCCGCCCCGCGTGAGATTCACCCACCGTGACGCCCGCTTCCACTCGAATGCCGGACATTCCTGAGCGAGCGGGCGTTACTCGTCTGCCTTAACGTCGTTGTCCTGGGCAGAGGGCACGAGACGAGGGGCGGCGAGCATGGAGAACCGGGCACGCAGAGCAACGGCGGTCGGTGCGACGGCGTTCGTCCTCGCGGGTTCGGCTGTGCTCGGGATGCCAGGCACCGCCTCGGCCGCGGAGACGAAGACCGTGCCCTGCGGCAGCACCGTGACCGCGAAACCCGGCGACAAGATCACCGGCAGCGTGCTCGGCATTCCCACGATCAACCTCGGCATAGTCACCGAGGGCACCAAGGTGCTCACCGGCACGCTCAATGCCATCCTCGGCACCCTCTGCCAGGTCACCGTCAACGTGGTGAACACCGTCGTCTCGCCGCTCCCGGGGGTCGGCGCACCCGCCGCCAGCGCGATCAACCAGAGCGTCCAGGGCTTGACCAGCGGCACTCAGCAAGGTTTGAACACGCTGACCGGCGGCGGCAAGCAGCAGTCCCCGGCGCCCGGCACCGGTGGCAACCCGCAGCAACCGCCCGCCCAGGGCGGAACCGGGGGCGCGCCGCAGGGCGGGACCCCGCAGGGCACCACCCCGATCCCGGACGCCAACAGCCCGCTCCTGCCCGGCTTCGCGACGAGCCCGGTGTTCGGCGGCTTCCCGTTCTCCGTCGGCTCCGGTTACGCGCCGATGCGCGACTACGGCGGCATCCCGTTCGCGACGGCCGGGTTGTTCACGCCGTCGCCGGCGATCCGGTACGGCAGCCAGATCCCGGGTTACGCCCCGCAGTACGGCCTCACCGGACCGAACGACGCGGCCGCCGGCAACTCCGGGATCCAGACCGCGGGACGGGCCGAAGCGCTACCGTCCGCACAGGACGGTTTCACGAACGGGTCGAACCTGCCCCTGCTGATCGCCGTTCTGGCACTCTCCGGAGTCAGCGCGGGCCTGGTCCGCACTTGGGTGCTCCGCCGGATGGCCGCTGCCAATTGAGCCGACTGCCGAGTATCTTTCACGTACCCCCGTCGTTGATCCTGGTACACCTGGTGTTGCTGTTGCCCAGGACGACGCCCCGATAGACCTCCGGAGGTCAGTGCTCGTGCGGAAGATCCCCACCTGGCAGACGACCCGCCGCGCACTGACCGTCACCGCCATCGCCACCTTCGTCACCGGGGGTGCCTTCTTGTCGGCGGGCACCGCCTCGGCCGCGACGACGCTGGCCGGCACCTGCACGGGTTCGGTGAACGGCAGCATGGGCGACACGGTCGCGGTGCAGGGCACCTCCGTGAAGGAGATCGTCCGCAAGGGCGCGCAGGACTACGTGAACTCCCACCTCTGGACCGCCCTCTCGGTGTGGCCGAACACGATCGCCGACACCATCGCGGGCAAGGGCGCACTGGCCGTCGGCCAGGTGCCGAACGCCGCGGGCGGCACGATCGCGGGCTCCGCGGTCGGCAGCGCGGTCGCCACCGCGCTCAAGGGCTCCAACGGTCTCGGCGTGCTCGACGGCACCAAGAACGAGGTGCTCGGCGCGGTCTCGGCGAGCGTCGCCAAGAGCTGCGGCCTGACCACCATCGCCACCAACTACGTCGCCCCGGGCCAGCCCGGTGCCGGCGGGACCGGTGCGCAGCAGGGCGGCGGGACCGCGACCAGCCCCGGCGGCGGCTCGACCGGCAACCTCTCGAACCTGAACCCGGGCACCGCGGGCGGCAGTGGCGGCACCGCGCCGATGCGCGACTACAGCGGCCTTCCCACCGCGACCCCGGGCACCGCCGTCGCGCCGGGGGTGCGTTACCCGGCCAACGGCACGCTGCCCGGTGACGCCTCCGCGCCGCAGGTCGGCACCGGCGACCAGGCCGGCCAGGGCGCCGACATCCGCGACGCCGGCAACGCGCAGTCGATGTCCTCGCCCGTCGGCCCGGACGACGTCCAGCTGCCGATGCTGCTCGCGGTGATCGTGCTCGCCGGCGTCACCGCGGCGCTCGTGCGGACCTGGGTCCTGCGCCGGGCCGCCTGAGCCCCAGCCGACCCCCGCCGTCCGGCCCGATCGGCACCCCCAGGTAGCCTTACCTGGACAAACCCTCCTGCTACGGACAGTCCGTGGCCGCGAGCCCATAGGAGGTGAGTGGTTGTGTCACGCCATTACGAGGTAATGGTCATCCTGGACCCCACGCTCGACGAGCGCACTGTCGCTCCGACGCTGGACACCTTCCTCAACGTGATCCGCACTTCGGGCGGAAGCGTCGAGAAGGTCGACGTCTGGGGCCGGCGCCGGCTCTCGTACGAGATCAAGAAGCACGCCGAGGGCATCTACGCCCTGCTGGACCTGAACTCGTCTTCGGACGCGGTGAAGGAGCTGGACCGCCAGCTGTCGCTTCAGGAGACCGTGCTCCGCACCAAGGTCATGCGTCGCGAGATCAAGCGCGCCGCCGCGGCCAAGCCGCCCGTCGTCGCCGCCAAGGCCTGAGCCGAAGGGTATTCCCGATGGCTGGAGACACCGTCATCACGGTGATCGGCAACCTGACGTCCGACCCGGAACTGCGTTTCACCCCGTCCGGTGCGGCGGTCGCGAACTTCACCGTCGCGTCCACGCCCCGCACGCTCGACAAGCAGTCGGGCGAGTGGAAGGACGGCGAAGCGCTGTTCCTGCGCTGCAACATCTGGCGGCAGGCGGCGGAGAACGTCGCCGAGTCGCTGACGCGCGGCGCTCGCGTCGTCGTCCAGGGCCGGCTGAAGCAGCGGTCGTTCGAGACGAAGGAAGGCGAGAAGCGCACCGTCGTCGAGCTCGAGGTCGACGAGATCGGCCCTTCGCTGCGCTACGCCACGGCCAAGGTCAACAAGGTCAGCCGCGGTGGCGGCGGCGGTGGTGACTTCGGCGGCGGCGGTGGCGGTGGCGGCGGAAACCGCGGTGGCGGCGGTGGCGGCGGAATGCCGGCCGACGACCCGTGGGGCTCCGCCCCGGCCGCGAGCAGCGGTGGCGGTGGCGGCGGCTTCTCCGACGAGCCTCCCTTCTGATCTCGTACACATCCACAAGAGTTGAATTCCAGGAGTAACCAGTGGCCAAGCCACCCATTCGCAAGCCCAAGAAGAAGGTCTGCGTGTTCTGCAAGGCCGAGAAAAAGGGCCGTCCGGAACTGATCGACTACAAGGACACCAACCTGCTGCGGAAGTACATCTCCGACCGCGGCAAGATCCGTGCCCGTCGCGTCACCGGCAACTGCAGCCAGCACCAGCGTGACATCGCCATCGCGGTCAAGAACTCCCGCGAAATGGCGCTGCTGCCCTACACCTCGACCGCGCGCTAAGGAGGCCCGGAGATGGCGAAGATCATCCTCACCACCGACGTGGCCAACCTCGGCGGCCCCGGCGACATCGTCGAGGTCAAGGACGGTTACGCGCGCAACTACCTGCTCCCGCGGGGTTACGCGATCGCGGCCACCAAGGGCGCGGAGAAGAACGTCCGCACGATCCAGCGCGCGCAGGAGAGCCGTCGCATCCGCGACCTCGACCACGCCAAGGAGATCAAGGCGACGCTGGAGGGCCTCGGCGCCATCCAGCTCACCGGCAAGTCGGCCGAGGGCTCGAAGAAGCTCTTCGGCTCGATCACCTCGGCCGAGATCGTGGACGCGATCAAGGCGGCCGGTGGCCCGCTGCTCGACAAGCGCGTCATCGAGCTGCGCGACCACATCAAGACGGTCGGCAAGCACTCGGTCGGCGCCCGGCTGCACCCCGACGTCAAGGTCGAGGTCCGGCTCGAGGTCAAGGCCAAGTAGCCAGTAGCACGTGCTGAAGGCGGGTCGCCCCTGGTGGGCGGCCCGCCTTCACGCGTTTCGGGGGAACCCCGGACACAACGGCCACGTCGTAGGAGAATGGGCGGGGACGCGAAGGGGATGGATCCGGATGGGTAACGAGGTCAACATGTCCGCGCCGGCCGGTGGCGGCGGGTTCACGTTCGACGCCGCCAAGATCGACGGCGTCATCAAGCAGTGGCAGGACCTCCAGGCCGACCTGAAGCGCGACTACGACGACGCCAACCTGATGGCGAACGTCAAGGCGCCCGGCAAGGAGTTCGCCAGCGGCGACTGGGAGAAGCTCGCGAACCCGTCCGGCAAGGCGTTCCTCGAGCAGAACAAGAAGATGCAGGAATACGTCAAGAACTACATCGAGGCGCTGACCGCCGCGAAGCAGAAGATCACCACCAAGGAGTCGGACACGCAGGCCGACCTCTCGAAGACGGGGAACCAGGCCACGTGAACCGCCGACTGCTCGCCGTCCCGGCCGTGGCCTTCGCCGTGCTCGCGGTCGCCGGCTGCTCCAGCAAGACCGGGGGCACCGCCAACCCGGCGCCGACCGCCGACTCCGGCGGCAGCGAGACGTCGCGGTCCGCGGCCGACTCCGCGCCGCGGGTGCCGAGCCCGCTGAACACCGCGAACATCACGTCGGACGCCTGCACGACGATCGACGCGACCGGCCGGGCCAAGCTCGCCCTCGGCGACGGCACCCCGCGCACCACGGCGAACGGCCCGAGCTGCACCTTCCAGGAGGCCGCCGATCCGGGCAACCAGATCGACGTGACCACGGTGACGGCGAACAAGAACGGCCTGCAGGACGTCTACGACACCAAGGCGAACGACGCCTACTTCGAAGAGACGCAGGCCTACGGGTACCCCGCCGTCTACGCCGCCGCGGTCGACGACCGCAAGGACGGCAAGTGCGGCGTCTTCATCGGGGTGACCGACCAGCTGGCGGTCAACATCCTGGTGCAGTACGACAACGGTACCGGCGCGACGGACCCCTGCGCGGTGGTGCAGAAGTTCGGCGAGTCGATGATCCAGACCTTGATGGGGGGCTGAGATGCTCGAACTGGTCCTGCTCGGCGGGTTCGCCGCGTACAACATGGCGACGACGCACTCGGACGACCACAACTCCGTGCAGGGTGATCGCAAGATCGACTGCTACGACATCTGGAACCAGATCACCACCGGCCCCGGCACGGGCTCGATCTCGAACGGCCAGGCGGCGGCGAGCCGGCTGAAGGGCGCCTACCAGGACCGGCTCACCACGATCGACGGCCTGGCCAAGGACATGGACGCGGCCTGGACGGGCGGCGGTTCCGAGGCGGCGCAGAACGCGGGCGCGCACCCGCTGCGGACCTGGATGGAGGACTCGGGCACCAAGCTGACCGACTCCGACAAGTACCTCGGCGAGCAGAACAACGCCTTCACCACGGTGCACGCCCAGGTGCAGGAGGTCCCGAAGGACCCGCCGAAGAACAACCTGCTCAACGCGGTGACGCCGTGGACGACCGACACCGACCGGGCGATCCGCGACTACAACACCAAGGGCCAGGCCAACGTCGACGCCTTCAACACCTACTACAAGTCGAGCAACGACAACGGCCAGAAGATGCCGACGTACTCCGCGCTGCAGGGCCAGCAGGAGAACGTCGACGTCGACCAGGGCAAGAACGGCAAGAAGAAGGACGACAAGAACGGCAACGGCGACGGAACCGGACCCGGCGGCGGTCCGGGCGGCGGCCCCGGTGGGGGTCCGGGCGGCGGTCCTGGCGGAGGTCCCGGCGGCGTGAACATGCCGGGGCCGGGCAGTGTCCCGTCGTTCGGCAGCCCGAACGTCCCCGGCGGCAGCTTCGACCCGTCGAAGGTGCCGGGCGGGAGCTACGACCCGTCCAAGGTGCCGGGCTTCGACCCGTCGCAGGTCCCCGGCGGGAACTACGACCCGTCCAAGATCCCGACGGGGAACTACACCCCGCCGAACTTCAACTCCGACGGCACGCACTCGTCGGGCTTCTCGCCTTCGGACGTGCCCGGCATGCCGGGGTTCGGGCCGGGTAGCTCGCCGAGCTTCTCGGGCGGCGGTGCCGGCGGTTTCGGACCGGGCGGCTCCAGCGGGGTCGGCGGGATCGGCGACCCGACGGCGGGCTTCGGGCCGGGCGGCAGCGGCGGCTTCGGGCCCGGCAGCTCGACCGGCGCGGCGATGCCGGGCGGCGCGGGCGCGTCCGGCGCCGGCCGCGGCGGCATGGGTGCCGGAGCCGGCGGCGCGATGGGCGCGGGCGGCGCGGCGGCCGGGCGCGGCGGCTCCACCGGGATGGGTGGCATGGGCGGCATGGGCCACGGCGCGAAGGGCCAGGGCGGCGGCGACGAGGAACGCACGTCGAAGTACCTGCTCGGCGACGACCCGAACGACATCTTCGGCACCGACGAGCTGACCGCGCCGCCGGTCATCGGCGAGTAACGCACGCGGGGCCACCGGGCGCGTGCCAAGATGGGCGCGCCCGGCTTTCCGGGTTCATCAAAGCTGATCTTCACTAGGGGGAAGAGCGGTGCTGGACAGGCAGGTCACCCTTTCGACCGGCACCGTGATCAACCTGATCCGGCGCCGTGGCGGGGAGCCGCACACGGTGCTGGCCGAGACGCCGACCTGGTACAGCGACGAGGCCCAGCGCGCCGAAGACGAGCGCGTCAACGCCGAGCTCACCAAGGCGGGGCTGTTCGGGCCGCGCGGCATGCACCCGGGGTTCGTCGCGACGATCGAAGCCGTCGCGCGGCCGCAGCTGGAGTACTACGGCTGGGTGGACGGCGGTTTCCAGGGCAAGGCGGTCAGCTACCGGCTGCTGGCCGGGAGCGCCGGCGGCGAGGCGTTCGTGCTGGCCAAGCACGAGCAGCTGGACGTCGTCGTGCTGGAGTCGACCCGGCCCGGTGAGGTGCTGGACGACTTCCTCGGCCAGATCCCGAAGCTCGCGCCGGGCCGCGGGACGCCGCTCGCGGTGCCGAAGAGCCAGCTCGAGGGCGGCGGCGGCCGCCGCGACGACGACGGCTTCGCGCTGATGCGCAACGACCGGCCGGCCGACGGCTCGCAGGAGGCCGACGAGCTCCGGCGGATCCTCGCGCTACGCCGAATGGGGAGCGGCAGCCTGTACGTCGCGGCCCGCAGCCGTACCGGATCGTGGCATCGCATCGAACGGCCGGTGAACTACATCGATACCTCGGAAGGCCGCTGGCTGACCGAGGAGATTCCGGGGCGTGGGGAGAGCCGGATCGCCTTCACCCCGGCCGACCAGCGCGTTCTCGCCGATCGGTTACGCAGCGCACAGGCCCGGCTCACCGCGGCGTGACGCGACGGCCGTTCAGCCCACCGGGTTACGCCTCTACCGTCCGTAGTTTTCATCCACAGGCTGTGGGGGTCAATGGGCCTGAGCTGGTCCACGACACGCCGAGCGACGGGTTTCACACGACACGCCGCACGAGTTTTGCGGAAGTTCTCCACACCTTACTCACAGGCCCTGACCTGGGGATTCGCGGATGCCGATCACCCTTGTCCCCAACTTGTCCACAGCTATCGCGGCACCTGTGACTGGTTGCCCCCATTCATCCACAGGTTGTCCACAGATGGGTCCCCACCCTGAATTGCTTTCGGCCTTCCGGGGGACATAGCGTCCCCGCCGAGCCGGTACTCACGGTGGTGTCCGGCGTGGCGGTCGGACACTCGTGACCCGTCTTCGCCGATCATCGGTGGACACGGCGGAAGAGGACTGGTGGCGCGGCTCGCGCCACGTGCTTCGAGAGTGAAGTTCCGGCATAATCGAACGGGTGTTCGCATGATGACGAGGAGGTGTCCGGAGCGGTGGCGCTGACCGACGACCGCGGTCCGATGTATGCGGAGAACGACCCGGGTCCGAGCGACCCCGGCTCCGGTGGCGGGTTCGACCGCCAGCCGCCGCAGGACATCACGGCCGAGCAGTCCGTGCTCGGCGGCATGCTGCTGTCCAAGGACGCCGTCGCCGACGTCATCGAGGCCCTCGGCCCCGACGACTTCTACCGCCCGGCGCACCAGGCGATCTACGACTGCATCCTCGACCTCTACGGCCGTGGCGAGCCCGCCGACCCCATCACCATCTCCGCCGAGCTGGAGCGCCGGGGCGAGCTGGGCCGCATCGGCGGCGCGCCGTACCTGCACACCCTGATCGCGACGGTGCCGACGGCGGCGAACGCCGGTTTCTACGCGGAGATCGTCGCGGAGAAGGCGGTGCTGCGCCGGCTGGTCGAGGCGGGCACCCGGATCGTGCAGTACGGCTACGGCGCGGCGGCCGCGGACGGCGCGAACATCGACGAGGTCGTCGACCGCGCCCAGGCCGCGATCTACGACGTCACCGAACGCCGGACCAGCGAGGACTACGTCGCGCTGGAAGAGCTGCTGCAGCCGACGATGGACGAGATCGACGCGATCGCGTCCCGCGGCGGGCAGTCCCAGGGCATCCCGACCGGCTTCACCGACTTCGACGAGCTGACGAACGGCCTGCACCCGGGCCAGATGATCATCGTCGCGGCCCGCCCCGGCGTCGGCAAGTCGACGCTGGGGCTGGACTTCGCGCGCTCGGCGTCCATCCGCCACGGCCTGACCAGCGTCATCTTCTCGCTGGAGATGAGCCGGACCGAGATCGTCATGCGCATGCTCTCGGCCGAGGCGAAGATCCGCCTCGCCGACATGCGTGGTGGCAAGATGTCCGACGACGACTGGACGCGCCTGGCCCGCCGGATGAGCGAGGTCTCCGAAGCACCGCTGTTCGTCGACGACTCGCCGAACATGACGATGATGGAGATCCGCGCGAAGGCCCGCCGGCTCAAGCAGCGGCACGACCTCAAGCTCGTGGTCCTCGACTACCTGCAGCTGATGACGTCCGGCAAGCGCGTCGAGTCGCGGCAGCAGGAAGTCTCGGAGTTCTCGCGGCAGATGAAGCTGCTGGCGAAGGAGATCGAGGTCCCGGTGATCGCGATCAGCCAGCTGAACCGTGGTCCCGAGCAGCGGACCGACAAGCGCCCGATGCTGTCCGACCTGCGTGAGTCCGGCTCACTGGAGCAGGACGCCGACCTCGTCATCCTGGTCAACCGGCCGGACGCCTGGGAGCGGGACGACCCGCGCGCCGGCGAGGCCGACCTGATCATCGCGAAGCACCGTGCCGGCCCGACCGCGACGATCGTCGTCGCACACCAGCTGCACTACAGCCGCTTCGTCGACCTGTCCCACGACTAGCGGCCGAGTTCGCCGTACCCGCGGACGAACGCCGTCAGCAGCCGGCCGAAGTTCTCGCGGTCGTCGGCCGGCCAGCCGGCCATGACCTCGGCGAACACCGCGCGGCGGAAGGTGTGCAGCTCGTCGAGGTGGGCCTGACCGGCCTCCGTCGGCACGAGCACCGCACGCCGTCCGTCGTGCTGGTCGGCTTCGCGCCGGAGAAGTCCCTGCTCGACCGCGCGCGCGACCAGCCGGCTCGCGCGCGGCTGGTCGACGCCCATCGCCGTGCTCAGCGCCGTCACCGTGCCGGCCTCGCCGCGCTCGGCGAGCTCCTCGACGACGTCGAGCAGCTCGTGCACCGGGTCGTGCCCGCCGCGGCCGCGCTCCTTGGCGATCCGGCTCAGCGCCCGCCGCTGCTGGCTGCGGCGGATCGCGATCATCGCGCGCTCGACCTCGGCCACCGCGTCCGTCATGGTTGCTCCACTCCCAAACTGCATGTACTTTTACATGTAGTTGTCCGACAACATTCGGAGTATCCATGAAACCCCTCGGCTGGTGGCTTCGCCACGTCCACGAGCTCCTCGAAACTTCCATGGCCCGGGCCCTCGACGCGGAGTCGCTGACCCGCCGGCAGTGGCAGGTCCTCAACACGATCGCCCTCGGCGCCCGCACGCAGGCGGAGATCGACGTCGTCATGGCACCGTTCGGCTCGACGTCCGCCCAGGTCGCCGACCTGCGCGAGCGTGGCTGGGTCGCCGACACCGGCGAGCTCACCGGCGAAGGCCGCGAAACGCACGCCCGCGTCGAAGCGCGCGTCAAGGCGTTCCGCACGGCGGTGACCGACGGCGTCAGCGACGACGACTACCGCACGACGATCCGCACCCTCGAGCGCTGCGCGGCGAACCTCGAAGCCGCCTGAGGAATAACCACGACCACGGCGGCGTCAGGTACTCTAGTAGTTGAACTTTCAAGCACTGGAGCCGTCGATGACCCGCAGCCCGGTCCTCTACCTCAGCCACGGTGCGCCGCCGCTCGCCGACGACGCCACGTGGACCCGTCAGCTCGCCGGCTGGTCCGCCGGCCTGCCGAAACCCACCGCGATCCTGGTCGTCTCGGCGCACTGGGAAGAAGCGCCGCTGACCCTCTCGGCCACGACGACCGTGCCGCTGGTCTACGACTTCTGGGGCTTCCCGGACCGCTACTACCAGGTGAAGTACGCGTCGCCCGGCGCGCCGGAGCTCGCGGCGAAGGTGAAGAAGCTGCTTCGCGCGGCCGAGACGCCGGTCCACGACGCGCCCGACCGCGGTCTCGACCACGGCGCCTACGTGCCGCTCGTCGAGATGTACCCGGACGCCGACATCCCGGTGCTGCAGGTTTCGATGCCGTCGCTAGACCCGCAGGAGCTCTACGACCTCGGCCGCAAGCTGACGCCGTTGCGCGACGAAGGCGTGCTGATCATCGGCAGCGGATTCTTCACGCACAACCTGAGCGGCATGGCCCGCTCGACCGACGGGACGCCGCCGGCGTGGTCGGCCGAGTTCGACCACTGGGGTGACGAGGTGCTGCGCAGCGGCGACGTCGACACGCTGCTCGACTTCCGGCACAAGGCGCCCGCGGCCGCTCTCGCGCACCCGCGGATCGAGCACTTCGCGCCGCTGTTCGTCTCGCTCGGCGCCAGTTCGGCCGAAGGGCGCACGGTGATCGACGGGTTCTGGCACGGCCTGGCGAAGCGATCTCTCCAGTTCTCCTGACCCGGGACGCGAACGAGCCCCAGGAGCCGGCGCTGGCTCCTGGGGCTCGTCGTCTCCAGGGAGGGAGAGTCTATTCAGGTACTACTGGCGCGAAATCAGAACTACTTGCGCTTGACGAAACCCAGCAGCTTCGAGAGGAGGCTGGTGGAGTCCAGGCCCGACATGGCCGGGACCTGCGCGGCCGGGGCCGCACCGTCGAGCACGGGCAGCTTCGCGTTGACCGGCAGCGCGGCCGGCGCGGCCGGCAGCGTCGTCGGGGCGGCGGGCAGCTGCGGGTTCGCCGGCAGGGCCGGGGTCACCGGGAGCGCGACGGGCAGCGTCGGGACGCCGCCACCCAGGGCCGGGACGGCCGGGAGGGTGGGCAGCAGGCCGCCGCCGAGGGCCGGGACGTGCACCGGCAGGCCACCGGTCGGCAGGTCCGCACGCTCGGTGCCGTGCCCGGGCAGGGCACCGCCCAGCGCCGACAGGCTGCTCAGGCCGGGGAGGCCACCCGCGGTGGGCAGGCCCGGGGTCGGCAGGTGGGGCAGCCCGGACATCGGGCCGCTCACCGGCACGTCGGCGCGCTGGGTCGGGATGGCCGTCGGCAGCGCGGGCAGGCCCTGGGTGGGCAGCCCGGCGGTCGGCAGGCCACTGGCCAGACCGGTCAGCGACGGCAGCTCGCCGGCGCCCAGCTCCGAACCCTCGACCGGGTTGGAGATGGCGTCGGCCGCGGCCGCGTCGTCACCGTCGACGCTGGTCATGTCGGTCGCGTCGGCGGTCGCGTTGCCGATCAGCTCCAGGGGGACCCCGAAGATCTGCACCGGCACCACGGCGTCGTGGTAGAAGTCGAAGCCCGACAGGCTCGACCCGTAACCATCGGTGACCGGCTCGCCGCCGTTCTCCGTGGTCAGCGAGTTGTCGCCGATGGCGTGCGCGACGCCACCCACGGCCACGCCGTCACCGAACACCTGGGGGATCGCCGTCACCGGGATGTCCAGGATGTCGCCCGCGATGGCACCTTCGACACCGGAGGTGGTGTCTTCGCCCGCGTTGGTGACGGTGGTGGTGTTCATGCCGTTGCCGCTGGAGACCCCCGCCGCGCTCACCGCGTCGCCGAAGATCTGCACGACCGGCAGCGCGTCCGCACCGACGATGTCGCCGGCGATCGCGCCGCGGTCACCGTTGGTCGTGGCGTCGCCGCCCGCGGTGGACACGGTGTCGTTCGTGCCGGTGCCGTGGCCCAGGGCCGCACCCGCGACGCCGTCGCTGAACAGCTGCGCGGCACCCGCGATCGGGGCCTTGACGATGTTGCCGGCGATCGCGCCGTCCTGCCCGTCGGTGAGGGCGTCGCCACCCGCCGACGAGTCGGTGATGTTGTCGTTCTCACCGGTGCCGATGCCGCCGAGGGCGGCACCCGAGCCGGCGGCCAGCACCGGCAGGGAGACCGGGGCCTCGACGATGTTGCCGGCGCCCGCACCCGCGGGGCCGTTCGCCTTGACGTCGCCGCCCGCGTTGGACGTCGTGTCGGTCGAGCCCTTGCCGTGGCCCTGGCCGATGAAGGCGCCACCGATGTTGGCGACCTGCACCGGGAGCGACGCCGGGACGGTGCCCAGGTTGGAGCTCAGGAAGCCGTTGTCGTCCTTGGTGCTGCCACCGCCGCCGCCGGAGACGACCTTGGTCTCCTCCGCCGAGCCGGAGCCCTGGCCGATGAACGAGCCGCCGATGCCGAAGACCTCGGCGGGGACGGCGACCGGCACCTGGACGACGTTGCCCGAGCCGGACGAGTCGTCGCCCTGCGAGCCGTCGTACGCCCCGGCGGTGACCGTCTTGTCCTCGGTGGACTGCCCGGTCGCGTTGCCGATGTGGCTGGCGCCGATGCCGTACACCTCGGGCGCGCCCGCGGTCTGGGTGTTGACGATGTTGCCGCCGAGGAAGCCGTCGTTGCCCTTGGTGTAGGACCCGTTGCCGGCGTTGACGTCGGTGGTGTTGTCGTGGCTGGCGTGCGAGTTGCCGATGTACGTGCCACCGATGCCGAACGCCTCGACCGGGAGCGCGATCGACGGGTTCAGGACGTTGCCGCCCGCCGCCGAGCCGTCGCCGGCCGTCTTGACGAAGCCACCCGAGTCGACAGTGCTGGAGGAGCTGCCGCCCTGGGTCTCTTCACCGTCGCGACCCGCGGTCGCGTTGCCGGTGGCCGCGTTGCCGATCCACGACGCCGCGACACCCGCCACGTTGGCGACCGGCGAGAGCGAAACCGCGCCCGCGTTGCCGTCGAGGAACGAGTCGTTGCCGCTCGTCTCTTCGTAGGTCGGGATGCCCAGCGAGCCTTCGCGGGTGTCCCCGGCCTTGGCGTCGGCGGAGGAGTTCGACAGCGTGTCCGCGTCCGAGCCCCACACGCCACCGGCGTTGCCGTTGAACTTCACCGGCAGGGCGATCGGCGCACCGATGATGTTGCCCGAGCCCGAGCCACCGTCACCGGCGGACTTGATGGAGCCACCCGAGGTGGCGTCGCTGTCGGCGTCGTACTGGCTGTACGCGTTGCCGAGGAGGTAGGACACGGCGTTGCCGGTCACCTGGACCGGGGTGGCGAACTGGCCGGCCACCACGTTGCCGGACAGGCCGGAGCCGGTGCCGTCGGTGTCGATGTTGCCGGTCTCGCTGGTGCTCTGGCTGGCCGAGCCGCCGTGCACCGCGCCACTGCCGCCCGCCACGCCGCCGGAGTTGCCGGCGATCTGGACCGGGAGCGCCCAGTCGAGGACGACGGCGTTGCCGGCGAGGCCGGACTTGGAGCCGTCGGTCGCGACGTCCTGGTTGTGGCTCCAGGTCTGCGAGTGGTCCGTGCCGTCGACCTGCGCGTCGCCGATGACGCCGACCGCGTTGTCCACGATCTGGATCGGCACGACGACGTCGCCGGCGACCTTGTTGCCCTTGAGGTTGCGGTGACCCGGGGTGAAGGCGCCCGCGCCGTCAGCCTTGGTCGCACCGCCGAGGGTGCTCTGGCTGATCGGGCTCGCTTCGTCGAGCTGCTTGACCGCTTCGTTCGCGGCCTTGGTGGCCGGCTTGGTGCTCAGCTCCGTCTGCCCGGCGGGCAGGTCCAGCTGGCCGAACGGGGTGCCGACCGCGTTGTTGGCTTCCGAGATCGGAGCCGTCACGTTCAGGTCGAGCGGGGAGGCCGGGGAGTCGGGGTTGACGTTCTCGTCAGCCGAGGCGATGCCGGTGCCCAGCATCAGCAAACCACCCGTGACCAGCGCGGTCTGGAGGCCGCGCTTTGCCCACGTCTGCATGGGGTGTTTCTCCTTTATTTCGGGTTCCCTTACGGGCTTATGGGGGTGCGCTCGTCGAATGTCGAAATGGAGTCCGAGCCGCACCGGGAGGGAAGGAACTTCTTGCGGGCGCAACAAAGCGCACCGCCGTGCCACGGGGATTCGTGCGGACGCTGCGCCGTCAGATGAAGACGGACTTGGGCGCGTCAGCTACCCGTGGAGGGAGGTGTTTCAGTCAGGAGTGACACCGGGCTGCGTGCCCGGGGTGCGCGGCGTGTGCCGCAGGCCGCCGCGGTAAGCGCTGGCGGCGGCATCGCTGACGGCCGAGGAGACCCACGAGGGGACGCCGAAGTTCAAGCCGTCGAGGTGACCACCGGGGGCAGAGCTGCCACCCGGGGCGGTGGGAACAGACGGTGCGGCCGGAAGCTGCACCGGGACCAGCGGCGACGACGGCAGATCACGGTGCGAGTCGCGGGACTCGCCCGCGGCACCGGTGACGTCGTTCTGCTGGACACCCGTCGGCATCGCGAGCGCTGCTCGCAACACGGCGGGGAGCTGGACGGCCGAGACGGCGACCGAGTCCGTGGCCTGACCGATTTCCTCGGTCACCGGCTCCTGCTGCTCGACCGGCGCGAGGCCCGGGAGCTGGGGGAGCGGAACCAGGTTGCCCTGGCCGGCGGGGTCGAGCAGCTGCAGCACATCGTGCGCCGGCTCGGGGGTGAAGGTCTGTTCGAGGACCTCGCGGGTGTCCTGCGGCTTGCGGGCGATGTGCTCGACCGCGCCCAGGGTGCGGTGCGCCGGGCTGACCACGGCGTCCTCGGCCAGGTCCGAGACCGAGTCGCTGACGCGCTCGGAGACCTCGTGCTCGAGGGTGCGGGCGCACGGCTTGCTCCACGCCGTGGCGTTCTGGTGGCAGCTCGAAGCCGAGACGTCGGTCGCCGCGTTCGCCGCGCCTTCGTTCACGTCGCCGAGGCTGCCGGTGGCGGCTTCGGCGATCGGGGTGGTGCCCACCTCGACGGTGTCGGCGGACGCGGTGCCGCCGGAGACGAGCCACGCGGCGGCGGTGCCGGCGACGGCGCCACCGAGGACGAGCAGCGCACGCGACACGAGACGGCGTGAGCGCTTGGCGCCCTGCCCCTCGTTCGTCGCGGTGTTCGCCACTCGTCGTCTCCTGACGCACTCGACCCGTTGCCACATAACGTTGCGGTAGCGACCTAACCAAACACACGGCGTGACGCGCACCCTCGAAACGACTTGATGCCCCCATCGTGTGAAGAACACACGGTGTATTCCGTTCTGACGATCAGTGATCACGGCTGGCAGTCCGGCGAATCGGACGTCTCAGCCAGTACGGTGTGGCGGTGAGCCACGCGCGAGGAGAAGACCCGTTCCTGCCGGAGCACGAGGACATCACGGGACTGATCCCCCGGGGGCTGCGCATCAGCGCCGCGCTCGCGTGGCGGTTCATCGTGATCGTCGCCGCGCTGTACGCGGTGGTGTGGGTGATCGGCTACCTCTCGGTGGTCGTCATCCCGCTGTCCATCGCCCTCTTGGTTTCCGCGCTGCTGGCGCCGGCGGTGCAGAAGCTGGTGGCGTTGAAGTTCCCCCGCGGGCTGGCGACCGCGATCGTGGTGATCGCCGGGCTGGCCGTGCTGGGCGGGCTGCTGACGTTCGTCATCACGCAGTTCTCCTCCGGCCTGCCGCAGCTGCAGCAACAGCTGAACGCGAGCCTCGACCAGATCAAGAACTGGCTGCTGAACGGCCCGCCGCACCTGCGGCAGGAGCAGATCCAGGACTTCATCAACCAGGCGATCGGCTTCATCCAGAACAACCAGGCGTCCATCACCACGACGGCGCTGACCACGGCGAGCACCGTCGGCGAGATCCTCACCGGCTTCCTGCTGACGCTGTTCATCACGATCTTCTTCCTCAGCGGCGGCGACGGCATCTGGACGTTCCTGGTCCGCGTCGTGCCGGGCCGGGTCCGCAACCGGGTCGACGTCGCCGGGCGCCGCGGGTTCGCCTCGCTGGTCAGCTACGTCCGCGCGACGGCCGCGGTCGCCGTGGTCGACGCGGTCGGCATCGGCGTCGGCCTGTGGATCATGGGTGTGCCGCTGGTGATCCCGCTGGCGACGCTGGTCTTCATCGGCGCGTTCATCCCGATCATCGGCGCCGTGCTGACCGGTGGTGTCGCCGTGCTGATCGCGCTGGTGACGAACGGCCCCATCGGCGCGGTCATCGTGCTCGGCATCGTGATCGGCGTGATGCAGCTGGAGAGCCACATCCTGCAGCCGCTGCTGCTCGGGCGGGCGGTGAAGCTGCACCCGCTGGCCGTGGTCCTGGCCATCACCGCCGGCCTGGTCGCGGGCGGGATCGCCGGCGCGCTGCTGGCCGTGCCGCTGCTGGCCGTGCTGAACGCCGGCGTCCGGTCGCTGCTGCACGAGCGGAACCCGGACCCGGCCGAGGTCGACGTCCTCAAGGACCAGGCTGCGCAGCCGAACGACGCCGAACCCGGCACCCCCGACGCGGAGGTGCCGACGATCGGTGAGGACGACGAAGAAGACGAAGAGAAGAACGCCCGCGCGGCGACGGCCGTGAACAAGGACGACAAGAAGGAATGACCACCGCGCGGACGCCGGACCCGATCACGCCGCTGTGGCGCGGCGTGAACGCGTTCCGCGTGCTCACCTGGGCGTTCGCCTGCGGCACGGTCGTCGTGCAGCACGAGCAGTACCGGCGTGAGTGGCTGGCCTGGACGCTGCTGGGCGCGATGGCGGTCTGGTCGGTCGTGATCAGCCTGCTGTACCTGCGCGAGCGGACGCGCCCACCGTGGCTGGTCGTCGCCGACGTCGTGGTCGGCACCGGGCTGCTGCTCACCTCACCTTTTGTGCTGAGCGACGCGCAGTTCGCGCTGAGCGTCCCGCTCATCACGACGGTGTGGGCGGCGGTGCCGCCGGTGGCCGCGGGCGCGCGGTTCGGCGCGGTCGGCGGCGTGCTCGCCGGCCTGGTCGTCGGGGTGGCGACCGGGCTCGCGCGCGAGAAGTTCGACCTCGACGTCGCGCGGGACGGCGTCCTGCTCGCCGCCGCCGGGCTGCTGGTCGGGATGGCGGCGACGCTGAGCCGGCAGGCCGCGACCCGCCTGGCGCAGGCGCTGCGGAAGGAAGCGGCGACCGCCGAACGCGAGCGGCTGGCCCGGTCGATCCACGACAGCGTGCTGCAGGTCCTGGCCCGCGTCCGCAAGCGCGGCAACGAGGTCGGCGGCGAGGCGGCCGAGCTGGCCCGGCTGGCGGGCGAGCAGGAGATCGCGCTGCGGTCGCTGGTGACGACGGAACCGCTGAAGCCGAGCGAGACCGGGACGACGAGCCTGCGCACGGCGTTGCAGCTGCTCGCGACGCCGTCGGTGCAGGTCTCGACCCCGGCCGACGACGTCGAGCTGCCCGCGCACGTCACGGACGAGCTCGTCGCCGTCACCAGGGAAGCGCTGGCCAACGTCGAGAAGCACGCGGGTGCGGGCGCGCACGCGTGGGTGCTGCTGGAGGACCTCGGCACCGAGGTGGTGGTGAGCGTCCGCGACGACGGACCGGGCATTCCGGACGGCGTTCTCGAGCGAGCGGCCGCGAACGGGCACCTCGGCGTGGTGGAATCCATCCGGGGCCGGGTGCGCGACCTCGGCGGGAGCGCGGCCCTCGACACCGGTCCCGGCCGGGGCACGGAGTGGGAGGTCAGGGTGCCGAGCACCAGGAGCGCGTCATGAGCGAACCACGGATTTCGGTGATGGTGGTCGACGACCACCCGATCTGGCGGGACGGGGTGGCCCGCGACCTCACCGAACACGGCTTCGACGTGCGGGCGACCGCCCCGGACGCCGACGCCGCGCTGCGGATCGCGCGGACCGTGCGGCCGGACGTCGTGCTGATGGACCTCAACCTCGGCACCACCTCCGGCGTCGACGCCACCCGCGAGATCACGGCGGCCCTGCCGTCGACGCGGGTGCTGGTGCTCTCGGCGAGCGGGGAGCACAAGGACGTCCTCGAGGCGGTGAAGGCCGGCGCGTCCGGTTATCTGGTGAAGTCGGCGTCCGCGGCCGAGCTGGTCGACGCCGTGCGCCGGACCGCCGTCGGCGACCCGGTGTTCACCGCGGGCCTGGCCGGCCTGGTGCTCGGCGAGTACCGGCGGATGGCCGACGCCCCGGCCGAAGGGGCCGAGCCGCCGCGGCTGACCGAGCGCGAGACCGACGTCCTGCGCCTGGTCGCGAAGGGGCTCACCGCGCGCCAGATCGCCGAGCGGCTCGTGCTGTCGCACCGGACCGTCGAGAACCACGTGCAGTCGACGCTGCGGAAGCTGCAGCTGCACAACCGCGTCGAGCTGGCCCGGTACGCGATCGAGCACGGCCTCGACGAGGAGTAGTCACGGCAGGACGGTGATGCCGCCCCAGTCGCCCGCGGGCAGCGCGGCCTTGCCCAGCCGCCAGGCCGGCTCGCCCGGGTGCCACGCGGCGAGGACGCCGTCGGCGAGCACCAGATCACCCGAGTCACTCCAGTCCATCCCGCCGCCGTCGTTGAGGTGCTCGGTGACGAACGGCATCCCCGGCGCGTGTTCCCAGCTCAGCGAGTCCGGGCGGAGCAGCCAGACGTCACGCAGCTGCGTGTTGGTGGCCCGGTAGGAGTGGACGGCGAAGTCGGCGGCGAACAAAGCGCCTTCGCGGGAGGGCACCACCGTGGGCGCGGGCCCGATCGTCGGCCGGCTGAGCTTCTTGCGGCTGTTGTCGCGCAGGTCGACCAGGGTGAGATCGGTCAGGCCGTCGAGCAGCATCCGGTCCCCGGCGACGGCGAGGATGCGCGGCGCCTGCTGCACCGTGCGGCCGGTCGCCGGCTCGATGAGCGCGTCCGTCGACTCGGCGCCGTCGGCGTTGATGGTGATCAGGAGGCCGTTCTTCGTCTCGGCGCGGACCTGGGTGTGGCAGCTGGCGGACTGGCCGTGGCCGACCTCGCCGCCGTCGAGCCGCACGTGCTGGAGCCGGCAGCTGTCCGGCGCGTCCTGCCGGATCACCCACACGCTCGCGTCGTCGACGCCGGGCGCCACCGACCAGGCGCGGCCGAGCGACCGCGGCGGGCTCGCCGGACCGGTGTAGACGAAGACGTCGAACAGGTCGTTGTCGTGGTGGGCGGTCAGGACGGCGGACTTCCCGACGCGCACGACGCTCATCCCGGCGCCATCGCCGGGGTAACCGGGCGGAGTGCCCGCGGGCCCGCGGTCGGCGTCGAAGAGGGTCGGGCCGGTGGTGGGGAGCAGCGCGGTGACGCCGATCCCGCCGGAGGCGGCCACGCCGTGGAGGCCCTCCGGCAGGGCAGCCGCGGAGGTCGGCGGCGCGCTGGTCGGCGCCGGAGCCGGCGGCGGGGCGGGCTCGTCGCCGGTGCACCCGGCCAGCACGAAGAGCGCCGCGCCGAGCGCGGCACCGCGAAGTACGGGTCCGTTCAGGGTTTTCCCCCGATCTCCCTGGAGGAATCCGGTTCTACCATCGTGGACATGGGCGAGGAAGAGACCACGACGGTACAGCCGGCTACCGAGACCAAGCCGTTGAGCGAGCGCGATCTTCGGGTGTCCGACGACGAGCGCGAGCACGTCGTCGGGGTGCTCCAAAAGGCCATCGGCCGCGGGATGATCGACCTGGACGAGTTCACCGAGCGCACGGACCGCGCGCTCGCGTCGAAGACGCGGGGCGAGCTGAACACCGTGCTGGCCGACCTCGCCGGTCTCTACCACCCGGCCGCGGCCGGCGCGGCGGCCCCGTCGTACGCGCCCCCGGTGGGCTTCAGCGGCGGTTACGTGCCCGGTCAGCGTTTCGAGCTCAACGCGAAGTACTCGTCCCTGCACCGCGGCGGCCCGTGGGTGGTGCCGTCGGAGATGGTCGTGCGGAACAAGTACGGCTCGACCAAGCTGGACTTCACCGAGGCCCAGGTCCAGTCGCCGGTGGTGCACATCGAGCTGGACGCCAAGTGGGGCTCGGTCGAGATCGTCATCCCCGAGCACGCGGCGGTCGACGTCAACGCGATCAGCGACGTCAAGTTCGGCTCGATGGAGGACAAGACCCACAGCAACGGCCGCATGGGCAACCCGCGGTACGTGCTGAGCGGCCGCGTCCACGGCGGTTCGCTGGTCATCCGCCACCCGCGACGCGGGCTCTTCGGCTAGCCCGGGGCCCCTCTGCCCCCGGCGTCAAGAAGGCCTCCCCTGCCCAGGCATCGGGCGGGGGAGGCCTTCGCCCGTTAGACGGCGACCGGCTGGGCGGCGATCGGCTGGGCGGTCCGCAGGTGCCGGGCGACGAAGTAGACGAGGACGGCGAAGGCGACCGCGCTCAGCCCGGCGACGGCGTGGAGGCCGTCGGCCTCGGTGTGGGCGCGGACGATGGCGTTGCCCAGGGTGCCGACGGTCGCCATGCCGAGGGCGTAACCGAACTCGTTGGCGGTCTGGGCGAGCGACGCGGCGGCCCCGGCCCGGCGCGGCGGCACGGACCCGACGACGAGATCGGTCCCGAGCGTGACCATCGGCCCGACCCCCAGCGACGTCACCGCGAAGCCGATCGCCGGCCACACGGGGTCGGCGTCCGCGAAGGCCAGCACGACCATGCCGAGCGCGGCGGTGACGACCCCGCCCGCGATGAGCGTGCCGGTCGGCACGCGGCGGGCCAGCACGGGAGCGACGAGGAAGCTGATGGTCGAGGTGACCATCCCGGGCAGCAGCCCGAGCGCCGCGGCGATGGGCGAAAGGTGCAACGCGAGCTGGAAGAACTGCGCGACGAACAGCATCGTGGTGCCGCCGAGCATGCTGAACAGCAGCATCCCGCCGAGCGCGGTGCGGAACGCCTTCCCGGCGAAGAGCCGCAGGTCGAGCAGCGGCTCGTCGAGCGTCCGCTGCCGTTTCACGAAGACGTACCCGACGGCGATCCCGGCGACCAGGGCCGCGACCGGCAGCGGGCGGACGCCGTCGCGAGCGAGCTCCTTGACGCCGTAGACGGCGGGCAGGATCGCGGCGAGCGACAACGCGACACTGGGCAGATCGAGGCGGCCGGCGGTCTCGTCGCGGTACTCGGGCAGCAGCTTCGGGCCGATGACCAGGAGCAGGACCATGGCCGGGACGCCGAGCAGGAAGACCGAGCCCCACCAGAAGTGTTCGAGCAGGAACCCACCGACCACCGGCCCGATGATCGCGCCGACGGAGAAGCACCCGGCCCAGATCCCGATCGCCGACGCGCGTTGCCGAGGGTCGGTGAACATCGTCCCGATGAGCGCGAGGGTAGAGGGAGCGAGCGTCGCCCCGGCGATCCCGAGCACGGCCCGCGCCCCGATGAGCATCGCGGCACTGGTGGAGAAGGCCGCAACGACGGAGGCGAGCCCGAAGGCGGTGGCCCCGATGAGCAGCAGCTTCCGGCGCCCGATCCGGTCCCCGAGGGTCCCCATGGTGACCATGAACCCGGCGACCATGAAGCCGTAGGTGTCCATGATCCACAGCTGTTCGGTGCCATCGGCGTGCAGGCTGACGGCGAGTTTCGGCAGCGCGAGGATGAGCACGAAGACATCGAGCGACACGAGAAGGGTGGGCAGCGCGAGCACGGCCAGCCCAACCCACTCCCGCCGCCCGGCCCGGGTACCTGTGGCCATGACCGTTACCTCCCGACTCGGCTTTCTCCTTCACCTAGGCGTCGAGCGAGCCGGGCCGAAATCGACAGTTCTTCTTTCTTCTTTTCGTCCGAACGCCGTGAAGGCCACCTCGGACCGGGGTCCGAAGTGGCCTTCACAGGACGTCGTTGTCCACACCCCTCGAACGTTGTGGACAACTCCGCGTCCTAGGTTCGCACAAACCCGGACCGTCGGTGATGACCGATAGACTGAGCGTGGGGCTGCCCCCCCTGGGGAGGGTGGGGGGCGCGCGTCGGAGGCCGAGTCGGTTCAAGCGTTCGCCGCACTTCTTCCGGAACGGCCGACACACCGTCCAAAACGGCCAACATGGCTACGGGAACGGTGTGCGAGGCCGACAGCGGAACTCCGTTGTCGGGCGCGTTGGCCACTCCGGTCGGCATGGTGGCCGTTGCCGTGCTCACCTGACGAGGACTCTCCCAGAGCGGCTCCCTGGCCGGGCCCTCGCAAGCCGGTTCTCTCGTGCACTCGGCCGGCGGCGGCTTGTCTTGGATCTCGGCCGGGTCGCACCTCGCCCAGGCACCGTGAGTCGGGCGGGCGGAGTGGCGACTTCGCCAGGGCCCTGCATCGGAGGCTGAGTTCGCGCCGTTTCCGGGGGATCTGCCTCGGTGCCCAGCCTCGCGACCGGGCACCGAAGGCCGATCCGCAGGTCAGGGGCGGGTAGCTGCTCGCGCGGCCATCGGATTCGATGTCGCCAGGGCCGCTTCCGCCAGCGCCTCGCACTCCGCCAGCGTGACGCTCGCCAAGCCGGCGCCCACCGTGCGGACTGCCGGGGCGTTCATCGAGAGGCTCGTCAGGCCGAGGCCCGCCAGGACCAGTGCCAGCCGGGGGTCGGCCGCCGCTTCGCCGCAGACTCCTGCCGGTTTGCCCGTGGCCTTGGCCGCGTCGCCGATCAGCTTGAGCAGGCGCAGCAGCGCCGGCTGCCACGGGTCGTTCAGCTTCGCGACCGCGCCCAGCTGGCGGTCCGCCGCGAACGTGTACTGCGCCAGGTCGTTCGTGCCGACCGAGACGAAGTCGACGGCCTCGAGGATTTCGCGGGCGCTCAGCGCCGCCGCCGGGATTTCGATCATCACGCCGGCCCGGGTGATGCCCGCCGCGCGGACGCGGTCGGCGAACCAGGCGGCTTCCTCGACCGTCGCGACCATCGGCGCCATCACCGAGACCTCGGCGCCGGAGTCCGCCGCGGCACCCGCGATGGCTTCGAGCTGGCGGTCCAGGATCTCCGGGCGGTCGAACGCCACGCGCAGTCCGCGCACCCCGAGCGCCGGGTTCGGCTCGGCCTCCGGCGACAGGAAGGCGAGCGGCTTGTCGGCGCCCGCGTCCAAGGTCCGGACGATCACGGGCTTGCCGCGGAACGGCGACAGCACCGCGGTGTAGGCCGCGCGCTGGTCGGCCACCGACGGCTCGGCCGGCGCGTCCAGGTAGCAGAACTCGGTGCGGAACAGGCCGACGCCCTCGGCGCCCGCGTCCGCCGCGGCCTGCGCGTCGGCCGGGGAGCCGACGTTGCCGTAGACCTTCACGCGGTGACCGTCGGACGTCGCGCCGGTGCCGTTCCAGTCGGCCAGCTGGGCCACCGTCGCGGTGACGACCGGGGCCGCGGGGTCGGCGACCTCGACGGCACCCGTGTCGCCGTCGACCGCAAGCGCCTGCGCGTCCAGCGCCAGCAGGCCGCGGACCGCGACGACGGCCGGGATGCCGAGCGCGCGGGCCAGGATCGCGGTGTGGCTGGTCGGGCCGCCCTCTTCGGTGACCAGGGCGAGCACCTTCGCCGGGTCGAGGCCGGCGGTGTCTGCGGGCGCGAGGTCGCGGGCGACCAGCACGCTCGGGGTCGCCAGCTCGGGCACCCCGGGCGGCGCGATGCCGAGCAGCTCGGCGATCAGCCGGTCACGCACGTCGCGGACGTCGCGGACGCGCTCCGCCATGTACCCGCCCGCGGCGGCCAGCGCCTCGGCGAAGCCCTCGGCGGACTGGTAGACGGCGCGCGTTGCGGGTAGTCCCTGGGTCTTGACCAGCTGTTCCGCCTGCGAGGCGAGCGCCGGGTCGGCGGCCATCGCGGCGGTCGTGATCAGGATCGTCGCCGCTTCGCCGGACGCGGTCTCGGCCTGTTTCTCCAGGCGCGCGGCCACGGCTTCGGCGGCGGGCACGATCCGGGCGGCTTCGGCGGCCGGATCGGCCGGGGCCGGGGTGGCGGCGGGCTCACCCAGCGGCTCCGCGACGCGGACGACGGGACCACTCGCGCGGCCGGGGCTGACGGCGACCCCGGACAAAGGCCCCGCCGACGTGCGTCCCGCAGCGGAGGCGGCATCAAGCTCAGACGACATGGTCTAGACCATAGCTCAGATAGACCTGGATATCTCGTGGTGGCGGGCACAAGCCGCGCCGGCGTACCTGTTCGAGTACCGGCCGGACCTCCTCGTGCCACCAGGCTTCGGCCAGCTCGTCGCGGCTGGACACCGGCCGTCCGGCCAGCATACGGCGGAATCCCCAGGCCTCGGCCGAGTCGGCGAGCCGGAACCAGTCGGCCGGATCGTCGAGCCACAGGCCGAAGCGGACGTCGTCCGGTAGCGGTACACGCTCCAGGAACAGCCGCTCCGCGGTCTTCGACGGCAGGTCCGCGAGCGTCAGGCAGCGCATCGCGCACGCGATCGTGCAGATCCGCCGGATCCGCGCGCGGATCGTGCGGGCGCCGCGAGCCCGCTCGATGGCGACGCGGTGGTGGCCGTCGTCGACGAAGAACATGTCGGTGACGCCTTCGAGCCGCACGAGCCGCACCGGCGGGAGCTCGGCCGACGTCCGCGTCAGGCTCTCCCAGCGTTCGCGCAGCGCCCGGTTGCGCGGCCGGAACTCACGGTCGAAGTCGCCGGCGCGGGCCACGGTGCCGACGATGTCCGCCAGCGGGACGTCGTAGCCGCCTTCTTCGATCTCGAACTGCCTGCCGAGCGCCTTCAGCGTCTCGTCGAGCGGCATGATCGCGAGGTGATCCGCGCGTCTCGCTTCGGCGATCGCCCTCAGGTGAGCCGCGTAGCCACGCCACCAGGCCGAGCCGAATGAATCGCCCATGTGAGGTGCAACACGGGCGTCCGGAGGATCATTCCCCCAGGTCAGCGGCCGTCGGGTAGGACGGCTGCGCGCCGTGCCGGGTCACGCTGAACGCCGCCACGCGCACCGCGTGCTTCGCCGCCGAGACCAGGTCGGCGCCGTCGGCGAGGGACGCCGCGAGCGCGCCGGCGAAGGCGTCCCCGGCCCCGGTGCTGTCGACGGCTTCGACCTTCGGCGACGCGACTTCGGTGGTGGAACCGGCTTCGACGACGACCGCACCGGCCGCGCCGAGCGTGACGACGGCGGCGCGCGGCCCGAGGTCGAGGAGCTGCCGGAAGTCCGCGCCGGGTCCGGTCAGCCAGGCGGCTTCGTGCTCGTTGACCAGCAGGACGTCCAGCCTGGCCAGCGTCCCGGCGGAGAGCTTCGCCGCCGGCGACAGGTTCAGCAGGACCTTGACGCCCTGTTCGGCGGCCTTCGCGACGGCGTGCTCGACGGTCGGCAGCGGCACCTCGAGGGAGGCGACCATGACCCGCACCCCGTCGAAGACGGCCTCGACGTCGGCCGGTTCGAGGCTCGAGTTGGCGCCCGGGGAGACCAGGATCGAGTTCTCGCCGTCCGGGGTGACGGTGATGTAGGCGATGCCGGTCGGCCGGTCACTGGTCCGGACCAGCCCGGTGTCGACGCCAGCCGCGCGGAGCGAACCGAGCAGCAGCCGGCCGTAGGTGTCGTCGCCGACGGCGCCGAGCAGCGCGACGTCCGCCCCGAGCCGCCCCGCCGCGACCGCTGTGTTGGCGCCCTTGCCGCCGGGGGAGAGCACGGTGTCCCCGCCCAGCACGGTCTCACCCCCACCCGGCCGCCGATCCACCGCGACGACGAGGTCGGCGTTGGCGGATCCCACAACGAGCACGTCGGAGTTCATCTCCGTACTTTGCCACGAAACGCCGTCCGACCAGGTCATCAGGGTCGGCCCGGAAGAAAGTGAAGGTTTTTGTAACTTATCCGGGGCTGAGTGCGACAATCATGCGAGCAGCGGATGTCTGTCACTCGTCGGGGGATGCATGTCCCCCGGACGTCACTTCACAGACCGGCTCCGCTCTCTTGGAGCGTCAGCACGGAGACGTGATGACGTTGCCCGACCGGCGCGAGCCGGGCAGGGCATCGGGTCGCCGGCGCCGATCACGTAGCCCCCCGAGTGATCGGCGTCGGCGGCGCCCCCGCCGCCACGCCCGCGGCGTACTCCCGGAAGAGATCCGGCCGAAAGACGGCCATCGCCGCCCGCACCTGACCGATCGCGGCGTCGCTGAAGGCCTCGGGCACCCGAACGGTCCGGGGCTCCCCGGGCAGCCGGTACACGCCGAGTTTCGCCCCGATCTGCCAGAAGCGGCGGAGTTCGGGACGCCGGTCCGGCGCCTCCGGATCGACGGGGAGCAGATCGACCACGCGCAGGGTCAGCGGGTCGTGGGTGACCGTGAGGACCCGGACCTCGGCCAAGTCCGGCCAGGCGAGTGCGAAGAACTCCTCACGCCGGCGACGCTTCCAGCTGATTCCTTCGGCCGAAATGATCAGTTGCGCGGAGTAGGAGCTCTTCCGGTACCAGCGCGGTGTGCAGCAGATCAACCAGACCGGCGCGGCGAACCCGAACCCCGCGAGGGTGAGGAGCGCTCTGCGGCTTTCAGGATCATCGAGCGGCAGCGCGAGCGCGGCGATCACGCCTCCCACCGCCACCAAGGCACCGGCCGTGCGCCAGTACCTCCGCGGAGACCACTCGGCGGGTGAAATCACCGACGCACCACGGTCGGGACTGCCGGCAGCCGGCGGGTTCGGCACCCGGACCGGCTCCGTGAGCCGGACGTCGGCCGGGTGGTGCACGACCGGACGCCGCAGCCGCCTGAGGCGTCGACGTTCCGCCCAGCCCAAAAAGACGAGAAGCAAGACCACCAGAGCCGGCACCCACGACGGCATCTTCCGCTTCACGACATCACGCTGGAAATCCGTCTCCCAGCCCACGACGGGAACGGCCTTCCCGAAGTCGTCCGGCGTCAGTTCGTCCAGGTCGAACCGCACGGACCTGGTCGTGCTGCCGACGGGAGTCACGTCGGCCACGCAGATCCAGTAGAACCCGATACCTCCGCGGCTGATCGGCCCGAGCCGCTCACACGACTTGACGCGGGCGAGAGCGACGGGCGTGCCGCCGCGGTCCGGACCGTGGCTCGCGGTCGCCCACGCCACCCCCGTCCACGACCCCACCACGAACAGCACGGCGAGAACCGCGATGACGACGCTTCGCACCCACTGCGGTCGGCCGACCGTGGGAATGTTCATGCGGCGGCCTTCCGGGTCCCGAGCTCTTCCGATGTCGAGGGCACGGCGACTAGATCGACCCGGAGATCCGCTGAGCGCCCGGCTGCCCGGAAAACGGCCGGCCGTCGTCGGTGACCGGGCCGGAGCGAGGCACCTTGTCGACCGGATAAGCGGTCGAGTGGTCTTCCGGGACGATCGACGTCGCGTCACGGTCGTGCTGCGACTCCCCGGCGGATTGACCGGGTCCGGTGGCCAGCTGCTCGAACGCCTTCATGCCGGTTTCCCGCGCTGCCGCTTTCGCGAAGCCGTCGAACATTTCCTTGCCCGCGGTTCCGACGGCGGAGACGACCCTGCGGAAGAAGTCGCCGAGCGCGCCGAGAAACTCTTTCGCCCGCGAGAAAGCCCGCGCGAGCCGGCTGCACTCCTCGACCATCTTCCCGCCCTGCTTCACCGCGAACGGCACGCCTTCCGCGGCCAGCGCCGCGGGATACCCGGGCGGCGGGTAGCGGAGCAGGATCATGACGACTTTCGCGAGCGTGTCGGTGATGAGGTCACGGATCAACGTGCGGACCACGTCGAGGATCGTTTTGCAGATCCCGATGACCTGCGCCACCTTCGTCGCCGCGTCCGACAGCGCCGCGTACGCGTCCAGCTGCTGCTGGACGTAAACCCGGTACTGGTCGGCGACCTTGCCCTTCCAGCCGAGGCAGTTCTTCCGCACTTCGACGGTCAGTTCCTCGGCGGTCTTCTGGACGTGCTCGCCGATCGTCTCCCACTTCTTGCCTTCGAGATCCAGGGCGTCCTGGTCACCGGTGACCCAGTCGAGCGGTTCCTTCAGGAAGTCGAAGTGCTCGATCAGCCAGCCGAAACCCCAGCTCACCAGCGTCTCGAGGGGATTCCCGTCCTTGACCAGGTCCATGGCACCGAGGCCGGCGTTCGCGAGGCTGAACAGGCCTTCGGTCCAGTCGCCGTGCAGGATCTTCTCGAAGCCGCCGTAGTAGTCCTGCAGGGCTCCGGCCCCTTCGAGGAGGCTGTCGGCGCCGTACTTCTCGGAGTCCGTCTCGCGCTTGGCTTCCGCCATGAGCGGGTTTTCAGCCACGGCTGACCTCCGAGGCCCGCTTCACCAGAGCCGACGCCGATTCTTCGTCCACCCGGCGCGCCTTCGCCCAGGCCTGCACCGCTTGTACGTGGTAATCGGCTCCGGCGACCACCGACTCGAGCGTGTCCGTCGCCTGGCCCGCCAGGTGACCGCACCAGGTGCTGAGCTGGCACAGCCGGCCGATCAGCCCGAACGCGTCCGGGCCGATCGGGTCGTCACGGCTGAGGTCCAAGGCCTGTTTGAGGACGTCGAACGTCGCTTCCATCTGCTTGGCGTGCTCGTCGATCGCCTCGGGGTTCTCGTCGAACCCGGGGCCAGTTTGTCCGGCCACGTCTACCTTCCCCCTCTTTCCTGCGCTCAGCGCAGGTAGTCGCCGTCGCCGAAGTAGTCGTCGTCCACGCCGTCGTTCGCCGGCGGGCGGACCGCGGGCGGAGCCGGCTTCGGTGGTTCTTCTTCGGCGATGAAGCGGGAACCGTCGTCGGCGCGAGCGCCGTAACCGCCGCCACCTTCGACGAAGCCGCCGGGCTTGGGTTCGGGGTATTCGCGGTGCAACTGGCCGACCAGCTCGTTCATCGTGTCGGTGCCCGCGATCGAAGGCACACCGGACTCGACCGCGGCGGCGAGCCTGCTCTGCGCCACTTGGACGGTCCGGAGGATCTCCCCGGCCAGATCGGGCTTGTCGCGGACCGCGTGGCCGATCTCGAGGCCGACGAGGTTGCCGAGGTGGTTGACCTTGACGGCGATCTGGCCGTCTTTGCTGCGCTCGGCGACGGAGACCGTCGCCATCTCGGCGCGCATCCGGTCGGCCTTCTGCTGCGCCTGCGCCATCTTGGCCTCGAAGGCCGCGAAAAGCTGCTCAGGATTCGTCACGCGAACCTCCCCGTTCACGTCAGTAACCGTACGGCGACCGAGTGTGGCATAGGGTACCGACAGTCGCGGGCGGTTCCGCCTTTTTGTGAGGTGGCTTTCCCTACTCAAGTGGGCGGTCAACCGGGTGTTTGCGCTGCTCAGCGCGTCCTAGCGTCGGCGTCATGAGCATTTCTGACTGGAAACGGACGATCTACGCCCTCCTCGCGTTCCCCGCGTACCTGGGCGGCTTTGAAGCGCGGCGACGGCTGGCCCGGCGCTTGCTGGGCGCCGAGCCCCGGCGGGGAGGTGTCGGCGCCAGTGCCGCGGCGTTCCCGGTCGCGCTGCTGGTCTGGTACCTCGTCGGGCGGATCGCGACCTACGGGCTCTTCTGGAGCGACGCCGACGCGGCCGGGTCGTGGGGCGGGCCCTCGCTGGCCGGGGCCTGGATCGTGCACTTCTTCTGCGCGCTGGGCATGGCCGTTCCGTGCATGTGGCTGCTGCGGCCGCTGACGCGGTGGCAGACCCGGGCCCCTGACCAGTTCGATTCCTCCCACCAGCTGTAACCGGTGCGCTATTGTGCGTAACGCAAGAGGGGAGATCGAACGCGAGGGGAGCGCAGTTCGGTGGGGTTGTTCGGCGACATGCTCGACGCTGCCAAGCACGTCGGGTCGGAGATCGCGCACACCGTCGAGTCGGGGGCCGATGGCCTCGGCAAGGTCCTGAACGGGGCCGGCGTCGGCCTGCTCGCGGGCGGGCTGCCCGGGGCGATCGCGGGTGGCTACATCGCTTCACAGACCGGCACCGGCGCGGACAACCCGCAGGCCGCCGGGTTGTCACCCGGGCAGCTGGTGCAGGCCGTGCTGACCGGGCCCGGCACCGAGTCGCTGCAGAGCGTGCACCGGGCCGGCGTGGACCAGTCGAAGTACCAGCTGCAGCTGGAGCAGGGGACGCGCGAGCTGACGTCCGGCCTCGAATCCGCGTGGACCGGCGGCGCCGCGGACGCGGCACGGGGGCGGCTCCAGCCGCTGACGGCGTCGGCGACCTCGGCGTCGGCGACGCTGGACCGCAACTCGACGCTGTCCCAGACGCAGATCGACCAGTTCCACCAGCTGAAGAACTCGCTGCACCCGGACGTCACCGACCAGCCGCCGACGCGCAGCGCCTGGGACGTCGCGACGCCGTGGGACACCGACACCGAAGACAAGATCAACCAGTACAACCGGAAGGCGCAGGAGAACGTCGAGCGGTACACCTCGTACTCGCAGCAGTCCAGCACGAACACCGCGGGCCGGACGATCGACTACGGCCAGCTGCGCGAGTACACCGGTGGCGAATTCGAGGTCAAGGACCCGAAGAACCCGGTCGAGCCGCCCGCCAAGCGCCCCCGCGTCGGCGGTGGCGACGACGACCACCGGCCGATCGGCGCGCAGGTGCAGCCGCCACCGGCGGTCCACCCGCCGGGCGTGCAGCCACCGCCGCCTGCTCCTCCCGGTCAAGTCACGCCGCCACCTCCGGGCCAGGTCGTGCCGCCGGGTTCGTACACGCAGGTTCCGGGCGTCGACGACAGCGTCCGGGCGCAGGGTTACGTCCCGCCGTCGACGCAGTTCCCGCCGGGCTACCAGCCTTCTTCGCCCTCTTCACCCGGCAGCGGTTTCGGCCCGGGCTTCGGCCCCGGTGGTGGCGGTTTCGGGCCCGGCGGTGGCTTCGGCCCAGGCGGCAGCGGCGGGTTCGGCCCGGGCTCGTCGCCGGGAACGGGCAGCGCCACCGGAGCCCGTGCTCCCGGCGCGTCCACCGGCGCTGGGCTTCCCGGCGAAGGACGTCCAGGTGCGCCCGGCGGGATCCGCGGCGGCGCGGCGGGCAAGCCGGGCTCGCCGGGGATGGGCGGCATGGGCCAGGGAGCCAAGGGCGGCAAGATCGAGGACGAAGAGCACCAGCGGGCGTCGTACCTGGTGGAAGCCGACCCGGAGAGCATCTTCGGGGCGTCCGACGAGAGGACCGTGCCCCCGGTGATCGGGCTGTGACGGTGCTTTACCTGCCCAAGTCCGCGCTGCTGACGGCCTGGGAGTGGGAGCGGCACGGCCCACCCCCGGCGGTCCTCGGCCCGGACAACCTCTGGCTCGGCGACGAGACCCGCAAGCGGCTCGACGAGAAGGTGCTCGACGTCCTCGCGTCGCTTCGCCTCGCCGCCGGCGGCACGCTGACGCGCGAGTTCCGCGACGTCCTGAAAGTCCTGGCGCGCGGATCGCGGCAGTTCACGGCGTGGCTGGGCGACATCGAGGCGGACGAGTCGGGCACGGCCCTGGTCTCGGCCGACGGCCCGCGCGCGTTCCGGCTGATCCGCAAGGCCGACACGATCCGGATCGACGCCGTGGAGCCGTCGCGGATCGCCGAGTCGCTGGTGGACGTGCTGCCGCCGGTCCCACCCGCCCGGATCGAGCGGGTGGCGATCCCGGAGTCGCGGTTCTCGGGCCACGAAGAGTCGTACGACCTGGCCGACCCGACGTCCGACGCCACCCGCGACCCACTGCCGTGGGCCCGCCGGCTGATGGCGGCGAAGCGAACGGGGCTGCACCAGTGCTACGCGGTCAACGGCGGTGCCCGCAGCGCCCCGATCACCGCGGTGGACGCGGCGGGAGTCGGACGAGTACTGACGTACGCGTTCCCGGGGCAAGAACGGATGGTCAGCATCCAGCCGGGCACCCGCGCGGCACTGGTCGACGTGCTGTACGCGACGCTCAACGGACTGGGAGGAGGAGCGCGATGACGGCACCAGGAGGAGCAATCTTCAGCGGCATCGGCTTCTGGGCGACGGACATGCCCAGCGGGGCGTCGCGGCCGGCCGGTGGGCAGGGGTTCGCGATGAGCAGCTCGGAGATGCGGGCAATGCTCAAGAAGGCCGAAGCGCAACGCGAAACCCTCATCGAGCAAATGCGAGCCGCCGAGAACCTGTCCAAGGCACGCCCGCCGGCTGAGGAGCCAGTCAGTCAGGCCGCCGTGAACGGACCGAACGGGGTCAACGAGACCGGCGTGTACTACCAGGGCCATCTGCAATACCAGTTCAACTACTACTCGGAGCTGATTTCCCGCTTGCACCAGGCACT
Source organism: Amycolatopsis sp. NBC_01286 (assembly GCF_035982555.1). Taxonomy (NCBI): domain Bacteria; kingdom Bacillati; phylum Actinomycetota; class Actinomycetes; order Pseudonocardiales; family Pseudonocardiaceae; genus Amycolatopsis; species Amycolatopsis sp. NBC_01286. Next base: position 2,347,445 of record NZ_CP108428.1, on the reverse strand, counting down.
CGGCATAACCGAGGCCGCGGACCAGCAAGCGGCGGATTCGACCAAGACGATCAAGGGGACGCTCGAATGAGTCATCGTGTCGCCGCGACCATTGCGCTAGCAGCCGTCGGCGCCACGTTGCTGACATCGTGCACTGGCAAGAACCCGACTTCCGGCACGGCTGAACCTGCGCCGGCAAGCAGCAGCAGCGCGGAGCTACCGAACAGCGGCGCCCCGAAGGTGGACAACCCACTGCCTGCGAAGGTGCTGGATGGCAGCCCGTGCGACTCGGCCCTCAACAGCGAGCAGCTGACCGGCTTTCTGGGAAACGTGAGCGATCCCAAACCGAAGGACACGTCCTTGGGGCCGACGTGCGACTGGCACAGCACGTCAGGAAACGCCGCGGGGATTTTGGTCGGCTACGAGACGAAGACCCAAGAGGGAATCAGCCTGACGTACAAGAACGAGAAGCCGAAGGCGTCCCGTTGGGTCGACGACTTCGACCCGGTTCAGGGCTACCCCGCAGTCGGCTACGTCGATGTCGGAACCACGGACAACCGGACATGCGTAGTCGTCGTCGGCGTCGCGGACGACCTGTCGTTTTCGGTCTCGTTGAGTCTGGGTGATTCGGCTGTTCGGCAGGGCAAGGACGCCTGTCAGCTCGGGCGGGGGGTCGCCGACACGGTGATGACCAACATCAAGGCGCGGGCGTAGTGCTCTGTCGGCAAGGCGCACGGTGGAAGCCGATCGAACCGATCCAGGGAGTTCGCGCAATCGCCGTCGTCTGCGCGAACTCGGACGACGGCGAACCTCAAGGCGAAGGCCTGAGCTGCACCTTTCCGTAACCTTCGCCGCCGCGTTGGTTCGGGACTTGTTGTCGTAAGCGCCTAGACTGTTCGGATGAGCCACCCCACGCGGAGGGGTCGCGCGCGTGCGGCTACCGAACTGGACATCCGGCGGACCGCCCGGAGGCTCCTGGTCGAGCAGGGGCCCGAGGCGGTCACCCTGCGCGCGATCGCGCGGGAGCTGGGGATCACCGCGCCCGCCTTGTACCGGTACTACGAATCGCGCGATGACCTCGTCGAGAACCTGCGGCTGGACGTCTGCGCGGACCTGGCCGACGAGCTGGCCGAGGACATCGCGGAGATCCCCGACGACGGGATGCTGCAGCTGTTCGCCATCTGCAAGGGTTTCCGGCGGTGGGCGCTCACCCACACGAAGGAATTCACGCTCGTCTTCGCGTCGCCGACCGGTGGGGTCGGGTCCGCGGCCGGGAGTGCGCTGAGCCGGGTCGACGAGCCGTTCGGGCGGATCTTCCTGGCCGCCGCCGGGCGGGTGCTCGCGATGCACGACCTGGTCACGCCGCCCAGCAGCGGGGTGCCGGACGAGCTGCGCGACGACCTCATGACGTTCCAGCAGTCGCTGGCCGACGTGCTTTCCGAGTCCGGCCAGAACATCCCGGCGGAGCGGCTCGACCTCGGCGTGACGTACCTGATGATCCAGTTCTGGGCCCGGCTCTACGGGCACGTCACGCTCGAGGTCTTCGGCAACTACCCGATCCCGATGTCCAAGCCGGACGTCCTGTTCGAGTCCATGCTGATCGACCTCGCGAAGGAAATCGGGCTCGACCGCAGCTAGGCCGCGTGGCCGCCGTCGACCGAGAGGGTCGACGCCGTGACGTACGCGTTGGCCGGGGCCGCGAAGTAGGCCACCGCCGAAGCCACTTCGGCCGCCGTTCCGTAGCGGTCGAACGCCGTCAGGGCGCGCTGGTCGGCCGCGTACGGGCCGTCGGCCGGGTTCATGTCCGTGTCCGTCGGACCCGGGTGGACGAGGTTGACCGTGATGCCGCGCGGGCCCAGTTCGCGGGCCAGGGCCTTGGTCAGGCCGGTCATGGCCGCTTTGCTCGTCGCGTACAGGACCATGCCCGGGCCGGGTACGCGGTCGGCCACGCAGCTGCCGATCGTGATCACGCGGCCGCCTTCGCCCAGGTGGGCGGCCGCGGCCTTGGTCACCGCGAGCACGCCGCGGACGTTCACCGCCAGCACGCGGTCGACGTCCTCGATCGCGGTGTCCGACAGCGGCCCGACGAAGCCGACGCCGGCGTTGTTCACCAGGACGTCGAGCCGGCCGAACTCCGCGACCGTGGTTTCCACGGCCGCCGACACCGCGGCGGCGTCCGCCGAGTCCGCCTGGATCGCCAGGGCCCGCCGGCCGAGGGCCTTGATCTTGTCGACGACGTCAGCCGCCTGCCCGGTGTTGTGCTGGTAGGTCAGGGCGATGTCGGCGCCGTCCTCGGCGAGCCGCAGTGCCGTGGCCGCACCGATGCCGCGGCTGCCGCCCGTCACCAGGGCCACCTTGCCGTCGAGGGTCATGCCGGGTTCTCCTTCGATCGAGCGGATTTCCTTGACCGCTCAATCAAATCGAGAACACCTCGCGAGCACTGGCACCTTTCCGCCGTCGCGCTACGGAACCAAGACACCCCCCACCGCTCCCAGGGGGGCGTCCCCAGGTCCAGTCTATCGGCGGGGTACGACGGACGGCCGGAAAAGCGGTTGTGCGGCAACGGTTGTCCACATTCGGCGGTGGGTGTGGACAACCTTGCCGAAGGACCGGTGGCGGCCGGTCGGCGACGGCGGACAACCGCAGCTGGACCCGGGCGAGGCCCCCCAACGGACGGTGGCCGGGCTCGGGCTGGATGGTGGCCACCCAGCGAACCGGGTGGCCACCAGCGTGGCCTACAGGACGATGTTGACCAGCTTGCCCGGGACCACGATCACCTTGCGTGGCGTGCCGTCGCCGACCAGGGCGGCGACCTTCTCGTCTGCCAATGCTGCCGCCTGGACTGCGTCCGGTGCGGCGTTCGCGGGGACCGTGATGCGGGAGCGGACCTTGCCGTTGACCTGGATCGGGTACTCGACCGAGTCCTCGACCAGGTACTTCTCGTCCACCACCGGGAACGGGCCCTGCACCAGCGAGTCCGCGTGGCCCAGGCGGCGCCACAGTTCCTCCGCCATGTGCGGGGCCAGCGGGGCCAGCATCAGCACCAGCGGCTCGGCCAGCTCGCGCGGTGTCGACGCGGTCGCGCCGTACGTCTTGGTGACGTGGTTGTTCAGCTCGATCAGCTTGGCGCCGGCCGTGTTGAAGCGCATTTCCGCGTAGTCCTCGCGGACACCCGCCACGGTTCGGTGCAGCACCTTGCGGTCCGCTTCCGAAGCGTCCTCTGTGGACACTCGCAGCTCGCCGCTCGCCTCGTCGACGATCAGGCGCCACAGCCGTTGCAGGAAGCGGTGCGAGCCCACGACGTCCTTGGTCGCCCACGGGCGGGACATGGCCAGCGGGCCCATCGCCATCTCGTAGAAGCGGAACGTGTCGGCGCCGTAGTTCTCGGCCATCTCGTCCGGCGTGACGACGTTCTTCAGGCTCTTGCCCATCTTGCCATACTCCTGGCTGACTTCCTCACCTTCGAAGAAGTACTTGCCGTCGCGCTCCTCGACCTGCTCGGCCGCGACGTAGACGCCGCGGGCGTCGGTGTAGGCGTAGGCCTCGATGTAGCCCTGGTTGAACAGCTTCCGGTACGGCTCCTTGGACGTCACGTGGCCCAGGTCGAACAGCACCTTGTGCCAGAACCGCGAGTACAGCAGGTGCAGCACCGCGTGCTCGACGCCGCCGACGTACAGGTCGACGCCGCCGGTGTCGTCCGCGCCGTGCTCGGCGGCGCGCGGGCCCATCCAGTACGCCTCGTTCTCCGGCGCGCAGAACGACTCCGCGTTCGTCGGGTCCACGTAGCGCAGCTGGTACCAGCACGAACCCGCCCAGTTCGGCATCGTGTTGATGTCGCGGCGGTAGGTCTTCGGGCCGTCACCCAGGTCCAGCTCGACCTCGACCCAGTCGGTCGCGCGGGCCAGCGGGGACGACGGCATCGAGTCGCGGTCGTCGGCGTCGAACGTCACCGGCGAGTAGTCGGCGACCTCGGGCAGCTCGATCGGCAGCATCGACTCCGGGACGGCGTGCACTTGGCCGTCCTCGTCGTAGACCACCGGGAACGGCTCGCCCCAGTAGCGCTGGCGCGAGAACAGCCAGTCGCGCAGCTTGAACTGCACGGTGCCGACGCCGGTGCCGTCCTCGGCCAGGCGCTCGATGATCGTCCGCTTGGCCTCGGCGACGTCCATGCCGTCCAAGAAGCCCGAGTTGATGGCCGGGCCGTCGCCGGTGAACGCCTTGCCGTCGAAACCGTCGGACGGCTGCACGGTCCGGATGATCTCCAGCCCGAACTTCTCGGCGAACTCCCAGTCGCGGACGTCCTGGCCCGGGACGGCCATGATCGCGCCGGTGCCGTAGCCCATCAGGACGTAGTCGGCGACGAAGACCGGGATCTGCTTGCCGTTGACCGGGTTCGTCGCGTACGCGCCGGTGAAGACGCCGGTCTTCTCCTTGTTCTCCTGCCGGTCCAGCTCGGACTTCCGCGACGCCGCGACGCGGTACTCCTTGATGGCGTCGGCGGGCGTCGCCGCGTCGCCGGTCCAGCGCTTGTCGACGCCTTCGGGCCAGGTGGCCGCGGTCAGCTTGTCGACCAGCGGGTGCTCCGGCGCCAGCACCATGTAGGTGGCGCCGAACAGGGTGTCCGGCCGGGTCGTGAAGACCTCGATGGCGTCTTCGCCGGCTTTGAAGGTGACGCGGGCGCCGTGCGAGCGGCCGATCCAGTTCCGCTGCATGGACTTGACCTTCTCCGGCCAGTCCAGCAGGTCCAGGTCGTCGACCAGGCGATCGGCGTAGGAGGTGATCCGCATCATCCACTGGCGCAGGTTGCGGCGGAACACCGGGAAGTTGCCGCGCTCGCTGCGGCCGTCGGCGGTGACCTCTTCGTTCGACAGCACCGTGCCCAGGCCCGGGCACCAGTTGACCGGCGCTTCGGAGATGTAGACCAGACGGTGGTCGTCGATGATCGTCTTGCGCTCGACCGCGCTCAGGGACGCCCAGTCACGGCCGTCCGGTGTCGGGCGCGAGCCGTCGGCGAAGGCGGCCTCCAGCTGGGCGATCGGCCGCGCGCCACCCGCCTCGACGTCGTACCAGGAGTTGAAGATCTGCAGGAAGATCCACTGCGTCCAGCGGTAGTACTCGGGGTCGATCGTGGAGATGCGACGGCGTTCGTCGTGGCCCAGGCCCAGGCGCCGGATCTGGCGCAGGTAGGTCCGGATGTTCTCCTCGGTCGTCTTGCGCGGGTGCTGCCCGGTCTGGACCGCGTACTGCTCGGCCGGCAGGCCGAACGCGTCGAAGCCCATCGTGTGCAGCACGTTGCGCCCGATCATCCGGTGGAAGCGGGCGAAGACGTCGGTGCTGATGAAGCCCAGCGGGTGCCCGACGTGCAGGCCGGAGCCCGACGGGTACGGGAACATGTCCTGGACGAACAGCTTGTCGCTGGGGACCGGCTGCCCCTCGACCGCCAGCGGCCCGACGGGGTTGGGCGCGTGGAACGTGCCGTGGTCGGCCCAGAAGTCCTGCCAGCGCCGCTCGATCTGACCGGCCAGCGCGGCCGTGTAGCGGTGCGCCGGGACGTCGGTCCCTGTTGTCTCGGTCATCGCCGTCTTCCTTCGTCGCGAGGTACTCCAGAAACAACTCGACCCCTCAGCCTCGAGGGCATGAGGGGTCGCCGCGCCGGCCGGGGCCCGGTCAGCGCGGCAGGCTAAGGAGCAGCCGAGCCGTGTTCATACGTTCATCGTAACTTGCTGGTCAAAGCCGTTCGGAGGGGACCGCCAGTGCGACGAACTGCGTGACCTGGGTGGGCGAGAAGTTGTTGTCGCTGACGATCACCAGGCTGCGCTCGCCGTTCGGCAGCTTCGGGCCCCAGGTCATGCCCTCGATGTTGTCCACAGTGGACAATCCGAGGTCGGCCGCGTCGAAGAGCAGGCGCTTCTTGACCGGCGTGACGTGCTTCGCCGCACCCAGTGACGGCACGTTCAGGACGTTCGTCGCGCCCTTCGTGTCGATTTCGTAGACGCGCACCTTGTTGCCGACGCCGGTGACGAACGAGCGCTCCATCATCAGGAACTTCGTCGGGTCGGCCTGGTCGACGGCCAGCATCGACGAGACGCCGGTCGTCGCGAACGCCGTCGACGGCACCGGCGCGGCGAAGAGCGGCTCCTGCGGGTAGGCGTACTGCGCCAGGACGGGGCCGAAGCGCGCCTGCAAGGTGATCCGCGACAGCGCGCCGGACGTCGTGGTCGGCTCCGGGCCGTCCTGCAGCAGCGGGCCCTCGACCTCGCTGGCCAGCAACGCGCCGAAGCCGGCGAACGTGATGCCCTCGAGCACCAGGTTCTGCCGCGGGCCGGCCGTCGGTGTCATCTTCTCGTTCGCGGGGATCGGCAGGTCACGGACGTATTTGCCGTCGCGGCGCGCCTCGCGGATCGACGGGTCGATCAACGTCGTCGCGGTGCGCTCGCCCTCCTGCGACCAGTAGTAGTCGCCGGTCCACGGGTCGACGCGCAGCTCTTCGGGGTCGATCGTCTGCTCGTTCTGCGGCTTGGCGGGGTCGTTCTGCGTGAGCGGCGGGTACGGCGTGCCGTCCGGCCGCAGCAGCGGCTTCGTGTCGGTGAAGGTGACGTCGCCGACGCCCTTCGCCGTGATCGGGAAGGTCGCGGTGTAGAACCGGGCCGGGTTGATCGCCGACCGGTCGTCGCAGATCAGGGCGTAGCCGCCGGTCCGGGGGTCGTAGTCGATGCTGGACAGGCCGCCGACCGTCGTCCCCTGGTACTGCAGGGAGTTCGGGACGATCTTCTCGCCGAGCAGCCGGATCGGGCGCTGGTGACTCTCGGTGGCATCGGCCGGCGCCGCGGCGGCCAATCCCCCGATCAGGGCAAGGGCCAACACGGTGGGCAGTACGCGGGGTGACATGGCCTGTAGCACAGTCGATCAGGGTATCCGGCAGGTTGCCAGGACGTCACGCTTATCCTTGAGCCGTGTTCGCTATCGCGCTGGTTCCGATCCTGCTCGGTGTCGTCGTCGGCTGGGGCGGTGTCCTCGGCGTCCGCGAAAAACTGACGCGCGAAGGCGGCACCGGCGTGCGCACGCAGGCCGCGTTGCGCAGCGAAGACGCGTTCAAGCTCGCGAACCGTGTGGCCGGGCTGCCGACGGCCGCCGGTGGCGCGATCTCGATCCTCTCCGGGCTGGCCGGGCTCGCGATGCCGTCGACCGGTGGCCTGATCGCCGCCGCGCTCGGGGGCATCGTGGCGATGTTCGTGCTGGTCGTGGGCGGTGGCGTGCTCGGCAACCGGGCCGCGCTGACCGTCCCCGCGCCGGCTCCGGCGGCACCCGCCGGCTGCAGCGGCTGCGCGTGCGGCGAGGGCGGCTGCGGCGTCTTCAAGAAGGCCTAGTTGCGCTGGAGGTCACCCGGGTGGGTGGCCAGCAGCGCGATCGGCACGCCCTGGCGGCGCAGCACCTGGCTCCACAGGTCGCCGCTCGGCGAGGCCAGGATGTCGCTCGGCAACGCGGGCACGATCACCCAGTCGTCCCGCTCGATCTCGCCCGCCAGCTGGCCCGAGTCCCAGCCCGCGTATCCGGCGAACACGCGCACGCCGCGGACCTTCGGCACCAGGACCTCGGGATCGGTGTCCAGGTCGACCAGCGCGACCGGCCCGCGGACCGCGATCACGCCCGGCACGCTCGCCGCGGTCTCGCCGGTGCGCAGCGCGGCCAGGCACAACGCCGTCTTCTTCTCCACCGGCCCGCCGACGAACACGGACTGCGGCTCGGCGACGTGGCCACCCCAGTTGGGCAGCACGTCGTGCACGGCGACGTCGCTCGGCCGGTTCAGGACGACGCCGAGCGTGCCCTCGTCGCGGTGATCGATGACGAACACCACGGTCCGCCGGAAATTGGGGTCGACCATGGTGGGGGCGGCGACCAGGAGCGTTCCCGGCTCAACCTCGGCGTCCGCTGGCACGCGACCCATGATCTCACCTCTGGCCCGGCGAATTACTTCGGCTCGGGAACAATCGCCCCACCCGCCTCGTTTGAAACAGTGGTCGGCGCACTCCGTGTCCCCCGGGCTCACTGAAGAACCGCCTTTGTGGAATACCAGTCCGGCTGGAGCCACACTGCGCATAGCCGCCGAGAGGCGACCTCAGTGCGTCGGCCACCCTCTACTCTGGGTTCGTGACGATCAGCGCCCAGACGGCAACCCCGCGCATAGGGCCGAAAGCGCTGCTCAAGGACCCGGCCTTCCGGCGCCTGCTCTTCACCCGCTTCGCCGCCAGCTGGGGTGACGGCGTCTTCCGCGCCGGGCTCGCCGGAGCCGTGCTCTTCAACCCCGAACGCGCCGCCGACCCGCTGGCCATCGCCGGCGGGTTCGCCGCGTTGCTGCTGCCGTACTCCGTCGTCGGGCCCTTCGCGGGCGCCCTGCTCGACCGCTGGGACCGGCGCAAGGTCCTGATCTTCGCGAACCTCCTGCGCGGCCTGGCGATCCTCGCTTCGGCCGCCGCCGTCGGGTTCGGCTTCGGCGGCGTAGGCCTGTTTTCGCTGGCCCTGGCCGCGGAAGGGATCTCCCGCTTCATCGGCTCCGGGCTCTCGGCGTCGCTGCCGCACGTCGTCCCGCCGCCGAGTGTGGTGACGGCGAACGCGTTCGCCACGACGATCGGCTCGGTCATCGCCGTGATCGGCGGCGGCTGCGCGATCGGCTTGCGCGCCCTGTTCGGCAGCGACGACGCCGGCTCGGCGTACACGACGGCGTTCGCGGTGCTCGGCATCCTGGTCGCGGCGTTCATCGCCCGTGGGTTCACCCGCGGGCTGCTCGGGCCGTCCGTGGTCGACGAGCCGACGAACCCGCTCGTCGCGGTCGCCCGGGGGCTGGCCGACGGCGCGAAGCACGCCTGGCGCGCGCCGAGCGTCACCGCCGGGTTCATCGCGCTCTTCGCACACCGGGCGTCGTTCGGCGTCTCGCTGCTGGTCACCGTGCTGCTGATGCGCAACTACTTCACCGATCACGGTCTCCTGCGCGCCGGCCTGCCCGGGCTGGGGCAGATGGCCGCGCTGGCCGGGGCCGGGCTGCTCATCGCCGGCCTGCTGACCGCCCGGCTGATCCGCCGCGCCGGACGGGTGCGCGCGGTGCTCGGCGCGCTGGTCGTCGCGGCGATCGCGCAGTCCGCGCTCGGGCTGCCGATGGTGCTGCCGTGCGCGCTGCTCGCGTCGTTCTTCATCACCGGCGCGGGCCAGGTGCTGAAGCTGTCCGTCGATTCGTCGATCCAGCTCGACGTCGCCGACGAAGCCCGCGGCCGCGTCTTCGCGCTCTACGACACGCTCTTCAACATCACCCAGGTGGCGGCGGTATCGCTGGGCGCGCTCGTCATCCCGGACGACGGCCGGTCGCCGGGCCTGTTGATCGCCGCAACCGTTTGCTACCTGGTCGGCGGGGCCGGGTACCTCCTCGCCCGGCGCCGGACGATTCGCTGAGGCAAAAGCCCGAACCGGCTCCGATGACTGCTCCATTGGCATTAGGGTGACGGGAAGTCATTAGTAGGTTCGAGGGACACCGGGGGCTCCTGTGACCACCGCGGGCGACGACCGTGCGCGCCTTCAGGCACGCAATGCCGCGATGAAGGACCAGATGGACACCCTCCTGGAGAACTTCGAGCGGCAGACGGCGCAGCTGCGTGACGCCCAGGCCGCGGCCGCGGAGACGACCGCGCACGTGACGTCCCCCGACGGCCTGGTCCGCGCGACCATCGACGCCGGCGGCAGCCTCGCGAAGCTCGAGTTCTCGCCGAACGCGTTCGAGCGCACGACCCCCGCGCAGCTCGCGAACACCGTCCAGACCCTGGTGCGTCAGGGATCGCTGCAGGTCAAGCAGAAGATCGCGGACCTGATGGCGCCGATCACCGAAGGTCTGCCCGACCTCGCCGACCTGGTCGACGGCGCGCCGTCGCTGGCCGGGCTGGTGCCGCCGATCCCGGACTTCGCCGAGGAAGCTCCCGAGCCGCCGCGTCCCGAATCCTTCGAGGACGACGGCTCGATCCTGCGCAACGACCAGCCGCCAGCTGCCCCGCCGGCGCCCATGCGCGTCCGCCCGCCGCGCGCGGACCAGGACGAGGAGCCGCCGTCGTCCTGGATGACGAGGGGCGACTGATGCCGGACGGGGGAGCCGGCTTCACCGCGGAGCCGGACGCGGTGCTGCGCGCGTCGAACGGCCTGGTCACGGCCGCGGACGGGCTCGACAACGCGCTGAAGGCGTTGCAGGGCGCGCTGTCCGCGCAGGGCGAGTGCTGGGGCGGCGACGACTCCGGCAAGGAGTTCGCGAAGGACTACGTGCCGGGCGCGCAGGGTGCCGTCGAGGGCTTCACCAACCTCGTGCAGGGGTTGCGCGGGATGCAGCAGAACGTCGACAAGTCGATGAAGGCCCTGACGGGCGCCGACCAAGACGTGACGTCCCAGCTCGGCAAGGGGCAATGACCCGTGGGTATGGAGATGCCCGACGCGGTCAAGTGGCTGCTGCCCATCGTCGTCGGCGAGAGCTGGCCGGAGGGCGACGAGACCAAGCTGCGCGCGCTGCGGGACGCGTGGCACACGGCGTCTTCCGCGATCGGCCCCGCGTCGGACGCGGGCAACCAGGCGGCATCCGGGATCCGCGACAACTGGACGGGTGACGGCGCCGACGCGTTCGTCGAGCAGTGGAAGAAGTTCGTCGAGGGCGACGAGGCGTACTTCAAGCAGCTGGCCGACGCGACGAAGGCGCTGGGCGACTCGTGCGACCAGACGGCCTTGGACGTCGAGTACACGAAGTACATGATCATCATCTCGCTGATCGTGCTGGCCGCCCAGATAGCGGCGATGATCGCAGCCGCGGCGGTGACGTTCGGCGGCTCGACGGCGGGCATCGCGCCGGCCCAGATCGCGACGCGGATGACCGTGCAGATGCTGTTCCGGCAGCTGCTCGAGAAGCTGGCGCAGCAGGGGTTCAAGCAGGTCGCGAAGGAGCTGCTGGAGAAGCTGCTCAAGCAGGGCCTCAAGAAGATCGGCATGGAGGTTCTCAAGAACGAGGCCATCAACCTCGGCATGGACGCGGGTATTCAAGGCCTGCAGATGGCGAAGGGCGATCGCCAGAGCTGGGACTGGTCCAAGACCACGGATTCGGCGATCTCGGGCGCGGTCGGCGGTGTCGTCGGAGCCGGTAGCGGCGCGATCGGGCGTGGAGCGACCGAGGGGTTGTCGCACAGCGCTGGTGGGCAGATCGCGGATGCGGCGGTGCGCGCTGGGGCGCGGGGGGCTGCCGAGGGGGTCGCGCAGACGGTCGGTCAGGCCGCGGTGACGGGGGATCTCGGGTCGTTGACGCCGGAGCAGCTGCTGACGGGCGCTTCGAGTGGGGCCGTCGGTGGGGCTGTTGGGGGCGCCAAGGAGCAGATGCACTCGGTGCATGAGGCGAACATTCCGCGGGCTGAGCCTGGTGGGGGTGGGGGCGCTGGGTCTGGGACTGGCGCTGGTGACCCGGGATCTGGCTCCGGCTCGCGAGATTCGGAGTCGGGTTCTGGCTCTGGCTCTGGCTCTGGCCCGAGGGATTCGGAGTCGGGTTCTGGCTCCGGGGACTCGGGGTCGGGGGATTCCGGCTCCGGGGAGTCTCGTGGGACCGGCGAGTCCGGAGGCTCGGGCTCGGGAGATTCCGGCTCGGGCAGCTCTGGGGAGTCCCGCAGCTCTGGTGAATCGGGCGAGTCCGGGGGTTCGCGCAGCACCGGTGAATCCGGCGAGCCGAGCGGCTCGGGTGAATCCGGTGAGTCCCGTGGTGCCGACGAGTCCGGGGATTCGCGGCGGGGCTCGGAGGAGCCGAGTTCGTCGTCGGAACCGGAGTCGCGGAGTGAAGAGCCGCCGCGGGCGGAGTCGTCGTCAGAACCGGAGACGCGGAGCGAGGTGCCGTCCGAGCCCGAGTCGCGGAGTGAGGCGTCGTCTGAGCCGGAGTCTCGGGGTGAGGCGTCTTCCGAGGCGGAGTCGCGGCACGAGGCGGCGTCGGAGTCGCGGCAAGAGCCTGAGTCGAGAGGCGAGGCACCTGCTTCCCAGCGGGAGCCGGAACCCGCGTCGCACCGTTCGGAGCCCGATGCGCCGGGTCCTGCACGTCAGGCGGCTGAGCCCGTCGCACAGCAGCAGCCCGAGGCGCAGCGAGTCGCGTCGGATGGTCCGGCTCCCCAGCAGCAGGCACCCGCAGGTGGATCAACGCCCCCGATGAGTGGCGGCGGAATGCCGAGTTCGTCGGGTGGGGTTTCGCACAGCGGCAGCTCGTCGGGCGGTTCGCACAGTGCGGATTCCTCGGGCGGCCCGTCGCAGGCCGGAGGCTCGCCGAGCAGTCCGTCGCACGGCGGTGGCTCGTCGGGCAGCCCGTCGCACAGTGGCGGCTCGCCGAGCAGCCCGTCGCAGGCCGGGGGCTCGTCCGGCGGCTCGTCGAGCGGCGGCTATGGCATGGCCCCGCCGGCATTCGGCCCCGAGCCGGGACGGCAGAGCGGCGGACGTCCGACGGACAACGTCGGCGCAGCCGGGTTCACCGGCGGCCCGGACCAGCCACTCGCTGCGGACGCGGGACCAACGCCGTTCCAGGGCGGTGGAGCGCCGCAGCAGATTTCGCCCCCATCGGCTGGCGGATTCACGCCGCAGGCTGGCGGGATGCCGAGCGGCGGTGCTCCGGGCGGACGCGCGGGTAGCCCGGGTCAGCGCCCAGGCGGACCGACGCCGCCGATGCCCCCGCGAGGTGGCCAACCCCCGCACGAGCAGCCGCGACGAGTACCGCCGCAGGACCCGCGCCGGATGCCGCCGGGTGGTCAAGCTGGTCAGCCGCCGATGCCGCAACGTGGCCGGCCGCCCCAGGGTGGGCAGGCCCCGCACGGTGGGCAGTCGCAGCCGGGCGGCCAGCCGCCTCACAGCGGGCAGGCCCCGCACGGCGGACAGCCGCAGCCAGGTGGGCAGCCGCCTCATGGTGGGCAATCACCGCAGACTGGGCAGCCAGTCCACGGAGGGCAGCCGCAGCAGATCGGGCAGGCACCGCACGGTGGGCAACAGCCTCACGCTGGGCAGGTCCAGCAGGGTGGACAGCCACCGCAGGGCGGGCAGGCGCAGCACGGTGGACAGGCACCGCTCGGTGGGCAGCCGACGCAGGGTGGACCGGCGCAGCACGGGGGGCAAGCCGGCCCCGGTGGACAGCCGATCCAGGGTGGGCCGACCTCCCACGGTGAGCAGGCTCCGCACAGCGGGCGGGCGCAGCAGAGCGGGCTGCCGCCGCACGGTGGGCAGGGTCTGCACAGTGGATGGCCGCCGCAGGGTGGGCAACCGCAGCAAGGCGGACAGCCGTCGCACGGCGGGCAAGCGCCGCACAGCGGACAGCCGCCGCACAGTGGTGGCGGCCAGCCGTCGCAGGGTCAGCAGTCGTCGCAGGGTCAGCAGTCGTCGCGCAGTGGGCAAGCGCCGCGTGGCGGGCAGCCGCAACAGGGCGGACAGGCTCCGCACAGTGGGCAGCCGCCGCAGGGTGGACAGGCTCCGCACAGTGGGCAGCCGCCGCAGGGTGGACAGCCGTTGCATGGAGGGCCGTCGACGCCGGGTGGGCTGCCGCGGCAAGGTGGGCTGCCGTCGCAGGGTCCGCAGGGTGGGGGGCCGGCGCAGGGTGGGCGTTCGGGGCCGCCGTCTCATGGGGGGCTGCCTCCGCAGGGGCATCCGTCGCAGGGTGGGCCGCATCCGAATGATCCTCGGCGGATGCCGCCGGGTGGGTGGCCGTCGCAGGGTGGGCAGCGTCCTGCGGGGTATCCGAACCAGCCGCGGGGGCCGCAGGGGCCGGGTGGGCGGCCTTCGATGCCGTCACCGCCGCCTGGTGGGCGGCCGCCGATGTCGCCGCATGATCCGCGTGTGGTGCCGCCGCCGCGCTTCGGGCCGCCGCAGGAGAATCTTCCGCGCGGTCCGCACAATCAGCCGCCCAGGGCTTTCGAGCAGCCTCGGCCGGTGGATCGCGCCCCGGAGCAGCCGCCGGTGCATCGTCCGGCTGACCAAGCTTCGCGACCGCCCGTCGCGCCGGCGACGGAGCGGTTCGCCGGACCGGCTCAGCCTGCGCGTCCGGCGGAACCGACCCCTCTTCAGCGACCGGTCGAACAGGCGACTGCCCGGGAACACGCCGCTGAGGCGGCGCCGGCCACGCGTGGCCACGCAGCTGATCCTGCCGAGCGGGCGGTCCGGCAGCCCGTCGACGAGCAATCGGCCACTCCCGACCGCGTGGCTGAGCAGCACGCGCCTGCGGTCGAGCGCCCCGCCGAACCGTCGGCCGCCGAGCGGGACCGTGCGGCTGAACGGCCTGCTGAACTGGCGGCCGGGCAGCCCGGTGGTGAGCGGGCGACCGCCGAGGAACGGCCGGGCGAGCAGGTACCGACTGAGCGCTCCGGCCAGCAATCGCATGCCGCTGAGCAGGCAGTTGCCGAACAGGCACGCTCTGAGCAAGGGCCCGCGGAGCATGCACCCGCGGATCAACCGCCGGGCGAGCACACCGATGAACAACCGCCCGGCGAGCACCCCGCGGAGCGACCGCCCGCCGAACGCTCCGCTGAGCAGGCACGCTCCGAGCAAAGGCCCACCGAGCAGGCACCTGCTGAGCACGCTCCCGCGGAGCACTCCGCCGAGCAAACGCCCGGCGAGCACCCCGCGGAGCAACCACCCGCTGAACACTCCGCCGAGCAGCCGACTGCAGAGCACCCCGCTGAGCAACCGCCCGCTGAGCAGGCGCCTGCCGAACAGCACAGTGGCGGCGACGACTCGGCTGTGCAGGGACTGCAGCAGGGGCGCGCTGATGAGCCCTACCTGACCGATGAGCGGTTTCACACCGATGGTCCCGCTGGGGTTCGGCGGATCGAGGACACCTTCATCGACTCTGGGCGTCAAAGCTCCGAGACCGGTGAGTGGCGGCACGAGCAGGTCCGGCGCGAGGCGCTTCTCAAGCGCGACGAGTTCCATCCCGGCATGTCCGACGACGGGGCCTTCGCCGTGCACGCCTACACGCGGCACGAGATGGTCGGGCCGCTCAATCGGGCCCTGCGGTTCGGCAGCCCGGAGCTTGCGGACCTCGCTCCGCAAGCCGGGGCGCTTGTTTCCGGGTTGAACGAGATGCCGCCGCATGTCGGCACCGTCTCTCGGCGGATCGACTTCCAGGGCGATCCTGCGCGGGTCCAGGCCTTCCTCGGGCGGTTCCACGAGGGTGCGCACATCACCGAGCCGTCGTTCCTCAGCTCGTCGAAGATCGACGGCGAGCACCCGCGGAGCATCTTTCCCGGCGAGGTCGAGATGCGGATCGACTCCAAGACCGGCCGGGACGTCGAGTCCATGGCCAGCATCGGGCGCGAACGCGAGGTTTTGTTCAAGGCCGGGTCGCAGTTCGAGATCACGAGTATCGAGAAGGGTCCGGGCCACCCGGAGCACCCCGACTACGTCCACGGCTCCGGCGGCACCATGGACCAGCCGCAATGGGTCGTGCACGCCGAGGAGGTCACCGCCGGTGATCCGCGGTACCTCGGGGACGGCGACGCCCAGCGTGCGGTCGACGAGCGGCGGGCGCAGGAGCGGGCCGACGACGAGCGGTTTCAGCGTGAGGCCGACGCCGAGACCGAGAAGTTCTACGCCGAACACCCCGAGCTCAAGCCGAGCGGCAACCTGTTCAAGCTGCTTGGCGGGGACGACGCCGAGCCGCCCGCGCCCGAGCGGCGGGTGCCGGCGACGCGGGAGCCCGACGGTGGCTGGTCGCGGCTCGCCGAGCCGCTCACGCCGGGTGGTGCGCCCGTGCTGCACGCCGGGTCCGTCGAGAGCCCGCAGCAGCACGCGCGGCTCGTCCGGGACGCCGTTCCCGAGCTCGCCGCGGTCAACACGCGCAACCACTACGGCCCGGACGCGCTCGAAGGCGGCTTCCGGACCAACTCCGCCGAGTCGATGGTCGCCTTCGAACGGCGGATGAACGGCGAAGACGTCGTCGCCGGGCCGGGCACGAACCAGGGCCCCGCGCACGTCAGCGACCAGCTCGGCGGGCAGTGGCACGGCCGGGACGGCTTCGGCGACGTCGCCCGTGACCTGGGCGAACGTCCGGTCGGCGCGCGGACGGCCGTGGCCTTCGAAGCCGGCGGCGAGACGCACCTGGTCGCCGGCGTGCACACCGAGCACGGTGTCGTCTTCGCCGATCCGGTCACCGGCCGTCTGGCCGAGCTGCCGCACGACGCCACCGGGATCCACGAGATGCCGCTGGGCGGCGGAGACGCGGCGCCACACCACGCGCCGGAGATCGCGGATCGGCTCAACCCCACGCCCGAGCGCGTGCCGCACGACGAGAGCTACCTCTTCGACGGCGAGCACCACGCCACCCCGGCCGACCACGAGAGCATCCGCCGGGCCGTCGGCGACGACGGCGTCTACCAGGACGTCCACGACCGCGCGCTCGCCCGCCGGGACGCCGCCGGGCTGCCGCTGACCGACGAGGGTGCCGTCGCGGTCCACGGCTACACCCGCGGCGAGTACGCCTACGACGTCAACGACGCCCTGCGCCGCGGCCCCGGTCACCCCGGGTTCGACCTCGCGCAGGAGAACACCCGCGCGATCGTCGACGGCCTCGGCCAGGTGCCGCGGACGTCCGGCGAGACCGTCCGCGGCATCGACGTCGGCGGCGATCCGCGGCTGGCCGAGCTGGTCGCCGGGCCGTACGAGCCGGGCGCGGTGGTCGTCGAGCCCGCGTTCTCCAGCGCGTCCATCAAGACCGGCGAGCTCTCGACGTCGAAGTTCGGCGACGACGTCGAGCTGCACGTCCGGTCGGACAACGTCCGCGACATCTCGAAGCTCGCCGAGAACCCGGGTGAGCGCGAGTCGCTGTCGCCGCCCGGGACGCAGCTGCTGGTGCACGACAAGCGGCTCGAGATCACGCCAGAGGGGCGCCGCAAGTGGGTCGTCGAGGCCGAGGAGATCGGGCCCGGCCACCCGCGCTACCTCGACCCCGAGGCCGCGCAGCGGAAGATGGCCGAGCGGCGCGCCGAGAACGAGCACAACGCGGCCGAGTTCGACCGGCGCAAGCAGGAGTCGATCGCCGAACGCCTGGGCGGCCTCAACGAGCCGGTCCTGGAGCACCACCAGCCGGAGCAGCCGAAGGTCAGCGACGTCCTCGACAGCCCGGCTGAGCACGTCGAAACAGCACCACAACCGGACTACTCGTCGCTGGCGCGCGCGACCAACCCGCCCGCCGAGCCGGCCATCCACGCCGGCGCGGCGACGCCGGCGGAGCGCGCGGCCTACGTCCAGGACCGCCATCCGCACCTGCGCGAAGTCAATCCGGGCTTCCACGAGCCGGGCGCGCTGGAGAACGGCTACGTCTCCAACTGCACCCGCGGCCCCGAGGCGTACTGGGACCGGCTGCACGGCGGCGACGCGACGGCCGAGCCGATCCCGCTGCACGAGATGGGCACCCGCGGCACGCTCGAGCACATCGAGAGCCGGTTCGGCGAGACGTTCTCCGATCGCGCGAGCTACGACGACGTCATCCGCGAGATGCGCGAACGGCCGGTGGACCACCACGCCGTGGTCGCGGTGAAGTACGAGGGCCCCAACGGCGTCGAGTACGGGCACGTCGCGATGGTCGTGCACACCCGCGAGGGCGTCGCGTTCATCGACCCGCAGTCCGGCGACCTGATGCACCTGCCGCACCCGCCGAAGGACATCAAGCTGCTGCACGTCGGGACGCCGGGCACCGAACACGTCCAGACCGAGCACGTGCACACCGAAACCCACGGCGGCTACGGCATTTCCGAAGACGGTTTCCTGGCCCGCGACGACGTCGCCGCGGCGCTCGACGGCCACCCGGACGCCGACTACATCCGCGCCCACCTCGGCGAGCACCCCGATCTGGTGCGGGTGCTCACCGATCCGGCCAACGACTACCTGACGCGCTCGCTGCTCGACAACCCGAAGACGCTGGCCAGCCTGCTCAAGCACCCCGAGGCGATCCCGATCCTGGAGGACGCCGTCCGCGAGGTGAACGAGCGCGGGTACAGCGTGGTCGACGACGTCGAGCACCAGGGGGTCGAGCCGTTCGACCCGACTCCGGAGCAGGCGGAGATCTCTGCCGACGTCGCGGCGATCGCCACGGATGTCGACCGGGGGTTGCGGCTGCACGAGAGTTTCGACCTCGGCAGGGCGGGAGATCCGGAGTACTGCCGGCAATGGGTCGCCGAGGAACGCGAGCGCTGGCCCGAAACCCAGGGCACGCTGAACCGCATCACCGAGCGGATCGCGGGTGAGACCGACGGTCACGCGGGGTTCCGGCCGGAGCCCAAGGACGACGTACGCGCTCTGGCCAAGATCGAGAAGCACGGTTGGAACGGCGGGAAGCTGCACGACCTCGTCGGTGCGAAGATCCAGTTCGAGCGGGTGGCGGACATGTACCGCGCGCTGGACGCGGTGCGCAACGACCCCGAGCTGACGATCGTCGACTTCACCGACCGGCTGGCCGAGCCGAAGGGCAGTGGCTACCGGGACCTGCAGCTCAACGTGCGGCTGCCGAACGGGCACGTCGCCGAACTGCGGTTGCACCTGACGCACATCGACGAGGTGGCGTCGTACGAACACGCGCTCTACGAGGTGCGTCGTGACTTCGAGACCTTCAGCAGGAAGGAAGGGCGCGACGGCATCCTGTCGCCCGAAGAAGCGGCGCTCGACGCGGCGTTGACCGAGCAGGTCCGAGGCCGTTTCGAAGAAGCGTTCCGGCGGGGACTGACATCCGAGGAGAGCGGCTGATGGCCTTCCAGACCCCGATGTTCTACAAGTACTACTCCCGGACCTACCGGATCGACGCCACGCCCGACGGCGGCCTGGTCGGCTTCCTACTCGACCTGCAGAGCGGCTTCTTCGTCCAGGACAGCAGCCATATCCGCGAGGTCATCTGGTCGACCACCGAATCGAACATCGACGGTCCCTTCAAGGAAGAACGATTCGTCCAGGAGACCGAGCGTGAACGGGACTTCCACCTGACCGGCGACGGGCCGATCTTCGCGCTTTACGAGACGGTGGGCGGGCTCTACGAGCAGGCGAGGAAACGGGAGAGCCGACGGTTGGAGCCGCAGGAGTCCGCACTGGTCCAGTCGATCTACAAGCGGACCTTCAAGATGTGGGAAGACGAAGCCACCCGTCGTGCGGCCGGTGAGGCGCCGACGTTCGAAGCCAAGCCGCGTTACCCGAGGCAATGATTCACGTGGAACAACGACTTTCGCCCGATGAGCAGCGCGCCCTCCTGGTGCAGCTGGGAAAGCTCCTGCGCGAGCACCGGGCCGACGCCGGACGGCCGGCCGTCGTGGACTTCCGGCAGGTCGGGAAGCACGTCGAGGTCGAGGGGCACAACGCCGCGACGCCGGACGGGCTGGCCGACCTCTTCGGGCGGCTGCGGCAGGGGATGTACACCGAGGAGCGCGGGACCTGGCTGCAGGCGCGGTTCACGCTCGCGCCCGACGGCACCTTCGACTTCGACTTCGCGCTCGACGACGAGCCCGTGTGGACGGACCCGCCGGAGGCGACGGCGTTCCCCGAGGAGCTCGGTGAGTTCCCGCGGCCCGACGAGCACGTCCCGGACTGGTGGCGGATCCGCGCGCAGCTACCGCTGGGCGTCGTCTTCCGGATCGCGGACGTCGGCGGCCCGGAGACCGACCGGCCGCTGCTGACCGACACCGAGGCGCCGCTCGTGCTGCAGTACCTGGAGCGCGAAGCCGTCGTGACCGAGGGTTTCCACTCCGACGGCACCTGGATCTGGTCCGCGGCCGTGCCGCGGCTGCTCGCCGAGTTCGGCCTGCCGCCCGAACCGGACCTGGTCGCGCACATCCGGCGCCACCACTTCCAGCCGCCGTACGTCGAGCCGCTGGTCCGGCGGACCGCCGAGGCGGACCTGCTGGGGAAGCCGCGGCCGAAACCGGGGCGCACCGACGGCAAGACGACCGGCGGTGACGTCGTCGCGGCGCTGGAGACCACGCCGGACCCGTCGCTGGACGACGAAGAGCTGCTGACCGTCCTGGTGCAACGGCTCGGGGAACACGGGGTGTGGCCCGAGGCGTACCGCGTCGGCGACCGCGCGGACGGCACGTGGTGCCTCAACTACACGCCGGACGGCTGGGAGGTCGCGGCGTACGCCGACGGCGCGCCCCGCGAGCCGAAGCACTTCGGCCGGCTCGAGGACGCCGCGCAGCAGCTCCTGGGCGCGTTGCTGCTGCACCCCGCCCGGATGACTGCCGGCCACGAAACACCGTTGGAAACGGCTCGGGAGCTGGCCGACTGGCCGGTGCACCCGGCCCCGGGTGAGCCTCCCCTCACCCTGCTCCGCAACAAGCGCATCACCCGGCTGGTGGCGGGTACGGTCGTGCTGCGCTTCGGCGAGGAACCCGGCAACCTCGTTCACCACGGGGAGGTACGGTTCGCCACGACGTCGCTGCCACTCGAACGCGAACGGGTGCAGCGGAGTTACCGGCTGAGACGCCCCGTGCACGTGATCACCGGCATCACGGTGCCGTGGGCGAACCTGCCGGGAGGCGCGGTGGCCTACGTGCTGCCGAAGACGATCGCCGAGCACGAGTCCGACGGAAGCCTGGAGAGGATCGAGTAGGTGGAAGCGGCGGAAGCGATTGCCAAGGTCGGCCAGTGGCTGCGCGCGGTGCACGGCCCGGACGTCTCCGGTCCCGCCGGGCTGCGGGTGGACACCGAGAAGGTGCTGCGCATCCCCGAAGGCTGGTCGGTGCCCTACAACACGATCGCGTTCCTCGACGAGGGCCGGCCGGACAAGGAGATCTTCCCGCCGCCGTCGGTGGTGGTGCGCGAGCCGGACGGCGAGCTGCGCCAGGCGCACCCGCACCCCGGCGGGCTCTCGGTCCCGGTGGCGTTCCCCGGGCAGGAGAACTGGCGCGAGGTCGTCGACCCCGAGTACGTGAAGGCCGGGCTCGGCGAGCTGGGCGTGCCGCTGCAGGCCGTCGCCGGCTGGGTGAAGGTCGACGCCGACGGCAACCAGACCGGCGAAGAGCGCGAGAACCCGGAGTACAAGGCCGGGCCGATCCGCCGTGGCTACCCGAAGCCGGAGAACACGCTCGAGACGCTGCTGTCGTTCGCCAGCGTCGGCTGGCTGACGCGGGAGCTGCTGCTCATCGGGCTGATCCGGTGCGAGGTGTTCGTGCCGCTCGACCTGGAGACGGGCAAGACGGACCGGTTCTACTTCGCCGAGGAGCGCAACGAGCTCAAGGTCTTCAGCTCGACGCGGCACCTGCCCCCGCGCGAGCACGGCTGGTGGCGGGTCGACGTCGCCACGCTGGCCGAGTTCGAGCACCCGCCTAACCTGGTGATCAACGGCGGCCCGACGACCATCGAAGACGTCTCCAGCAACGAGCTCGCCCAGATCGTCAAGCGGTTCCCGCGGCACGAGCCGCGCATCGACGTCCACGGCCGCTGCCCGGAGGCCGAGGAGGATCTGATCCGCGTCGCCGCCGACACCGCGTCGCGGATGGCACTGCCGACGCCGGTGAAGCCGCCGCTCGCCGCGGCCGAGCGGGCCCGCAAGCGCGGCTACGAGCTCACCGCCGAGGAGTGCGCGAAGACCGTGCTCGGCGAGTCGTGGCTGAAGCGGATGACCATGCCGGAGCCGCCGCGCAGCAAGCCCAACGACCTGCGCGCGAACGGCCTGGCGCCGGCGTACGACAACGACGGGCGCCCGGTGCCGCGGCTGGACACGTTCGGCAAGTACTTCGAACGGGACCTCGACGGATTCCGCTACGGCTGGCAGCGCGTCACCGGCGCGTTCGTCGGCTTCGCACTCGGCGAGGCGCTCGGCGCCGCGGTCGACCGGATGCCGCTCCACGACATCCACGCGAAGTACGGCATCGAGGGCGTCTCCGACCTGCTCCCGGCGTTCGACCAGCCGGGCCGGATCGGCTCGCTGACGCAGCGGCTGCTGTTCTACACCGAGGCCGTGATCCGCAGCCCGCACCGCGAGCAGCCGGAGTCCCGCGAGGCCGAGCAGCTGCTCCCCGACGTCACCCGCGGCGCGCTGCAGCGCTGGCTGAAGACGCAGGGCGCGCCGCTGGATCACCCGGACGGCTGGCTCGTGCAGGTCACCGACCTGCACGCCCGCCGCGACGCCGACGACGCCGAGCTCAACGCCTACCACCAGCTCGCCACCGGGGCCGGGGGCACGCCGCTGTCCGGCCCGGCCGCGCTGCTCCCCGCGTTGCCCGCCGCGCTCACCATGGCCGGTCCCGGCAGCGGGTTCAGCGGCGGCGCGCGCCAGGCCGTGCGCGCGATGGCCGGCGTCACCCACCCCGGCGAGCCCGACCTGGCCGCCGCGACCTACCTGACCTGGCTGTTCGAGCAGGCGCTGACCAAGGACGCGTTCAGCTTCCCGATCTGGAACCTCGGCCGGGAGATCCTCAACCCGGACAACCAGTTCCAGCAGGGTCCGGAGTGGACCGAGATCAAGGAGATGGTCGCCGAGTCGGTGCCGTTCTTCGGCGAGCACGGCCTGCCCGACCTGCGGATGCCGGAGCTGATCGGCGACGGCAAGGGCACGCTCTCGGTGCTCGGACGCGCTTTCGCGGCGTTGTCCGGCTTCGAGAACTACCCGGAGCAGGCGCTGCTGCGCGCGGTCAACCACTCCGGCCGCAGCGCGCTCACCGGCGCGATCGCCGGCGCCCTGCTCGGCGCGCGGACCGGCATCCCCGGGCTGCCGCAGAAGTGGGTCGACCAGCTGGAGCTGCGCTACCTGGTCGAGAACGTGGCTTCGGACGCCTACTGGCACTTCGACCGGCACTCGGCGCTGAGCGCGCTCGGCGACCGGTGGATCGAGCGGTACCCGCGGCATTAGCGCGAGGATGGGGAGAATGAGCGAAGAGGAAGCTGTCGCGCGTCCCGGCGCGGCCGCGGCGATCGACGACGGCTTCGTCGAGTGGCGCCCGGACGTCGACCCGGAGTTCGACGAAGCGGCGTTCCCCGGCCTCGGCATCCCCGTGCGCGCGATCCGCGGCTGGGCGCAGTACACGCTGTTCGGGGAGCCGACCGGCCCGCGCCGCGCCAACGAGGGTTACACCCCGGGGCCGGTCTGGCGTGGCTTCCCGAAGCCGACGACCGACGCCGAGAAGCTGCTGAACTACCTGGGCGCGAACTGGATCAGCCGCGCCGAGTTCGCGCAGGCGCTGCTCGACACCGAAGTCCTCGTGCCGACACCGGACGGCGAGCCGCTGCTGCGGCCGGTGCCCGGCACCTCGGGCCACGAGGTCATCGCCTTCAGCTCGTCGGCGAAGGTGCCCGGCCGCTACCCCCAGCGGTGGCGGGTGGTCGTGCGCGAGCTGCTGCGGCACCAGCCGGGGACCGGCCTGACGCTCGACCCGGGCACCGGGCTCGTCCGCAGCCTGGCCGCGGCCGAGCTGGCGGACGCCGGGCACGACACCGCCCCCCGGCCGTGGCTCGACGAGCCGGCGCCCGAAGCCGGGCCGGAGGTCGCCGAGGCGCTGGCCGCGCTGGCCGGGGAGTTCGGCATCGAGCCGCCGGACCTGCTGACCCGCCACCTGCGTTACGCCGTCGACCAGGCCCGTGACCACCGCGTCGAGCTGACGCCGGCGGAGTGCGTCCGGTACCTGCGCGGGTTCGCCTGGCAGCACCGCAACGGCGTCCGGCGCCGAGCCGGCCAGGACCCGCAGTGGCCGGCCGACCTGGGCGCGAACGGGCTGATCGCGCACGTCGGTGAGGACGCCGGCCCGCGGCCGGTGCCGTGGACGTCCGGCAAGTTCTTCGCCACGGGCACGCTCGCCGGGCGCTTCGCGTGGCACCGGATCGTCGGCGCGTACGTCGGGTTCGCGATCGGTGACGCGCTCGGCGGCGGTGCCGGCCCGGGCCGGCTGGAGCTGGGCGGTCTGACGCGGCACCTGCTGTTCCACACCGACGCCGTGCTGCGCGGCCTGCCGCCCGTTCCCACCGGTGAGGTGCCGGCGACGCTGCCCGAGCCGGACCCGGTCGGCTGGCTGGCCGTCGCGACCCGGCACGCGGGCCCCGCGCCCGCGGAGTTCTCCGCGCTGCTGGCCACGGCGCTGGCCGCGACGCCGGCCGGCGCGGTGGCGCTGGCGGACGTCGACGGCGAGCAGTACGCGAAGGACGTCGCCCGCGAGCTGACGGGCAGCGCGGCCGGGCCGGAGGTCACCGAAGGCGTCGAGCTGCTGGTGGCCCTGTTCCAGGCGCTGCTCACGCGGGAGGAGTTCGCGCTGCCGGTGCACCTGCGGCTGGGGGAGCTGGGCGGCGAGCTGGCAACGTCGACGCTGGCCCTGCGCGAAGACCGTGACGCCGACGACGTCACGCAGCTGGAAAGCATCGGTGACGGCCGGAGCGTCCGGTCGGTGCTGGGCCGCGCGTTGTTCGCCGCGGCCAAGCGCGGCTACGACCCGGAAGCGGCGATCACGCTCGCCGCGCGGTCCGGCCCGGTCGCCGGGGCACTGGCCGGCGCCATGGTCGGCGCCCGGCTCGGCGTGCCCGGCCTGCCCGCCGCCTGGGTGGCGGCGCTGCCCGACCTCGGGCTGCTCGACGACGTCGCGAGCGACGTCTTCTGGTACTTCAACCGCAACGGCCTCCAGACGGAGACGGCCGAGCACGCGCGGTGGGAGCGCCGGTACCCGAGCGGCCGGTTCACCCCGAAGCCTCCGCCGGACGCGGCCGGACCGGACTTGCGCTCACGGCTGCGCGGCAGCCTGCTGGCCGGCGCGATCGGCGACGCGCTCGGCGCGAAGACGGAGTTCGACTCGATCGACCGGATCCGCGAGCTCGCCGGGCCGGCCGGGATCACCGACTTCATCCCCGCGTACGGCGGCGTCGGCCGGATCACCGACGACACGCAGATGACGCTGTTCACGCTCGAAGCGCTCATCCGCGCGCACGCCCAGCGGCGGCACACCGGCTCCGCCGACGTCGGGCACTCGCTGCAGCTGGCCTACCAGCGCTGGCTGCACACCCAGGGCGTCGCGTGGGACCGGGCGCGCGGGCCGCGGTCCGACGTCGAGGCGCCGGACGGCTGGCTCGTCACCCACCAGGAGCTGTTCAGCCGCCGCGCGCCGGGGCTGACGTGCTTCGGCGAGCTGGAGGCGTACGGCCGCTCCGGCGTCCGCGGCACCGTGGACCGGCCGGTGAACAACTCGAAGGGCTGCGGCGGGGTGATGCGCGCGGCGCCGATCGCGCTCTGGTCGGACGACCTCGCCGAGGTGTTCCGGCTCGGCGCGGAGAGCGCGGCGCTGACCCACGGTCACCCGAGCGGGTACTTGTCGTCGGGCTGCTTCGCGGTCGTCGTGCACGAACTGCTGCACGGAAGGGCACTCCTCGACGCCGTCGCGACCGCGCGGGCCGAGCTGGTGAAGTACCCCGCGCACGAAGAGCAGAGCGCGGCGCTGGACGCCGCGCTGGCGTTGGCGGAGCAGGGGCCGCCGACGCCGGAGAAGGTGGAGTCGCTCGGGCAGGGCAACGTCGGTGAGACGGCGCTGTCGATGTCCGTCTACGTCGCGCTGACCACGACGGACGCCGACACGGCGCTGCTCGCGTCCGTCAACCACAGCGGGGACAGCGATTCGACCGGTTCGGTCTGCGGCAACCTCGTCGGCGCGATGTACGGCGAGCAAGCACTGCGGCGGAGCTGGCTCGACCAGCTCGAGCTGCGCGATGTCATCGTCGAGCTGGCGGACGACGCGCTCACCGAGTTCGGCGCGGATGCGCCGGACGAAGACCGGTGGTTCGCTCGGTACCCGCTCGACTAGGTTTCCGGTGTCACTGGGGTCAGGGGAGGACGAAACGTGCGTTACCGGGTCGAGGTCGCCGAACGCCCGGACGGCCTGTACGCCGCGTGGGGTGAGGGGACCTTCCGCGCGCAACGCTCCACCACGGACGGCACGGTGCTGCTGTCCGTGCTGCCGGACGACGAAGCACCCGACGGCTTCGACAAGGAGCAGGACGGCCGTCCGGCGCGGGTGGTGCCGGCGAGCGAGGTGCCGTCGACGTTCACGCTGCGCACCTTCTGCGAGTACGACGACGAGGTCTTCGAGGTCGCTCCGGGCGAGCGGCCCGAGCTGACGCTGCGCTGGGTCCGCGACGACGCCGCGCGCGCGGCCCAGCTGGGCTTGACCGACTTCTCGGTGACCGTGCCGGCGAAGCGCGTCCAGTCGATCTGGCAGGCGCGGCAGGACTTCACCGAAGCGCCGGACGCGCGCCCGAAGCCGGGCGACGGCGACCAGAACGCGCTGCTGCGGGCCATCGGACGGACGCTGCTGCACACGGTGCCGGGCGGCTGGGCGCGTGTCGGCGCGCAGTTCCGGCAGGTCGGCGACTACGCCGAGATCGAGCTGCGCGCGGTCGGCGACGAGGACGGCCCGGTTTCGGTCTCGCTGCCCGCCGTCCCGCGCCTCGGCGGGCTCTTCGCGCGGCTGCGCGCGTCGATGTACCAGCCCGAGTCGGGGACGTGGTTCCAGGGAACGTTCACGCTCGACTCGGCCTCGCAGTTCGACTTCGACTTCGACGCCGACCGCGAGCCCGAGTGGCGGGTCCCGCCGAACGACGGCGGCCGGCCGTCGACCGCGGCCTACGAGCTGGAGCTGGCGACGTTCCCGCGGTCGGCGAAGCACCTGCCGTCGTGGCTCACCGCGCGTGCCGGGCTCCCGCTCGACCTGACCTTCCGGCTCGCCAGGGCGGCCGACTCGCACGCCGAGGGCGAACGCCCGGTCGTCAACCGGCCACCGGTGCCGCCGGACCAGGTCCGCGGGGTGCTCGACTACCTGTTCCGGGCGCCGGTCGCGCTGCACCGGCCCACGCCGCTGCCGGACATCTTCGGGGTGCCGGGCGCGAAGCCGGAGGTGCCGAACGCATTCCACACCGACGGCACCTGGATCTGGCCCGCCGCCGTGCCGCACTACCTGCGCAAGTACGGGGTGCCGCCGGAGCCGGAGCTGGTCGAGCACGTCCGGGCGGCCGGGTTCCGCCCGCCGTTCGTCGGCGAGCTCGTCCGGGCGACGGCGGAGGCGGAGGTCGCCGGGCACCCGCGGCCGCCGCAGACGGCCGCGGACCTGCCCGACGACCGCGCGCTCACCCGCGTCGCCCAGGGCGAGCAGGTGCGGAACCTGAAGGGCGCGGAGACGCTGGAGCTGCTCCAGCAGCGGCTCGCCGAGCACGGCGTACCGGCCGCGACCTACCGGATCGGCGCGAACGAGGTGCCGGCCGAAGGCGTCTGGACGCTGCGCCGGGCCGAGAACGGCTGGGAGGTCTCCCGGCCGCCCGCCGACGAGCCGGTGGCGTTCACCTCCCTCGGTGACGCGGCCCGGTTCCTGCTCGGCGTGCTTCTGATGCTGCCGGCGCGCCCGGCGGAGGAGTCCGACCAGCCCGCCGACTGGCCGATCCTGCCGATGCGCGGCGAACCGCCGTTGAACTTCTACCGCGGCAAGCGCCTGATCGTCCTGCCGCCGGGCACGCAGGTCGTCCGGTTCGGCAACGAGACCGGCAACCTGCTGCACGCCGACGCGACGCGGTTCGTCGAGACGTCGCTGGCGTTCGAGCGCGAGCGGGAGAAGCGGCAGTACCGGGTGCTGCGGTCCATCCGCGTGTTGACCGGCGTCACCGCGCCGTGGAGCGGGATGCCGGGCGGTGCGGTCGCGTACCTGCTGCCGCGGCCGATCGCCCAGCACCTCGAGACGGGCTCCCTGAGCCGGGTGTGATCAGGAAGCCGTGATCAGGACGGCGGGCGACCACCAGTAGTCGGCGAGCGGTTCGACGCCGACGTCGGTGAAGCCCGCCGTCTTCAGCTGCTCGACCCAGGCCGCGGCCGGGTGCTCCCAGTTCGTCCGCTCCGGCCCGGCGACCAGGCCGAGCAGCACCGGCAGCAGGAAACCCTGCGCAACGAGCGAAGCGTCTTCGCCGTACTCCGCGACGCCACGCTCGTAGCGCTCGACGAGCGAGCGCAGGTGCTCCGGCGAGCCTTCGGTGAACTCCGGTACGTCGAACTCGGCGAGCACCAGCGTCCCGGCGCGCAGCTGGATCGCGCGCAGCACCTCCGCGCGCTGCTCCGGCTCGATGGACTGCAGCGCGAACGTCGACTGGACGAAGTCCCAGCCGAGGTCGTCGCGGGCCAGGAACTCCTGCGCGGTCGACTGCCAGCACTGGGCCGCCGGCACCCGCTCGTGGACGCCTTCGAGCAGCGCGGCCGACGGCTCGACCAGGTCGATCCGGCTCGGCACGTGCGTCGCCTGCTCCAGCGCGGGCACGACGGCCAGGCCGTCACCGCAGCCGAGGTCGAGCAGCGACTCCGGCTTCCCGGCGTCGTAGCGGGCCGCGAGCTCGGCGCTCAGCGCCCGGTAGAGGCCCACGTTGCCGCCGCCGCGGATGAACGCCGTGAACGCGCTCGGCGCGTCGTACACCGGCGCGGAGCCGTCGCCGGCGAGGTAGGTCCGCAGCTCGTCGGCCAGTGAGGAGCCGTCGCGGCCGGCTTGGCCGGCGAGGTCGGTGGCCTGCTCGCGGTCACCGGCGCGGTAGGCGGCGAGGGCGTCGGCGAGCAGCTCGATCGAGGTCATGCCAAGGAGATATCAGAAGGGGACCCAGAGCGTTACCCGAGTGCCCCCGCCGGGGCTGGATTCCACCAGGGACGTCCCGCCGACCTCGGCCAGCCGCGCGGTGATCGACTCGCTGATGCCGAAGCCCGCCGGGCGGTCGGCCGGGCTGAAGCCGGTGCCGTGGTCGCGGGTGATGACCGCGATCCCGCCGTCGCGCGCCTCGACGCGCACGACGACGCGGTCGGTGCCGGAGTGCTTCATCGTGTTCCGCAGGGCCTCGCGAACGGCGTCGCGGATGGCGATCTGCCGGACCTCGGACAGCGTGTCGTCGTCCAGCTCGGCCACCACGAGCTGGGCGCGCAGCCCGTCACGCGCCATCTCGGCGGCGAGCGTGGCGAGCTTCTCACCCAGCGGCCGCGCGCCGGCCTCGGCGCGTTCCGACGCCGCCGACTCGATCTCCTGGCGGATCTCCATCGCCTGCGCCCGGGCGAGCCGCTGGATCTCGACCAGCCGCTCCTGCGGGTTCGTGGTGCCGGACAGCGCCATCGCCTCGAGGGTCTGCAGCACGGTGTCGTGCAGCATCCGGTGCTGCTGGGCGCGCTCGGCGAGCCGGCCGTTGCGGGTGCCGTAGGCCAGCGCCAGCCGGGTGCCGAGCCCGGTGAGCACCAGCCCGGCGGTGGCCAGGAACATCAGCGCGAGCAGCGCGGAGTACGTCGAGAACGCGGCGTCGACGTGGAACTGGCCGGTGTTCAGCCAGTTGGCCAGCATCCGCAGCGGGAAGCTGATCAGCGCGAAGACCAGGCCGGCCGGGACGCCGAGGGCGAGCGTCAGCAGCCCGGCCTCGCCGAAGAGGTGGACGCTGCTGACCGCGAGCGCGTCGAAGTACGCCTCCCGCGGCACGGTCAGCGCGAGGACCAGCGGCGAGAGCACGGTGAACGCGATGTCGACGGCGAGCAGCTTGCCCGCGTCGCGGCCGTGGAACGGCGCCGAGCGGAGCATCCAGCGGAAGCCGACGACGTTCAGCACGACCGAGAGCAGCGTGAACACACCGACCGGCAGCAACCCGGTCGTCCCGTGCTCGATCACGTGGACGCCGAACTGGCCCGGCACGGCGAGCAGCCGGTAGGCGAGCGGGATGAGCACGACGTACCGGGTGGCGCGCAGCAGCAGGCCGTCGCGCTGGGCCGGGTCGATCGGGCCGGCCATCTTCGAGATCCGCTTCAGCGCGTGGATCGGGGTCGGGTCGCCGATCTCCTCCGACAGCTCGCTGGTGGCCGTCGCGATGGCCGGCGCACCCTGCCGCAGGAGCGCCACGAAGAAGCTCCCGCCGCCCACCGCTTTCGGCGAGTCGGGCGCTTCAGTGGACATCGCGCAGACAACTCCCTGGTCACATCGGTGAGCCGAGGTCCGGAGTATCCCCAATCCGTGGCGCCGAGGTCCAGCGTTCTACGGAATTCACCGAAGTTTGGTCAGGAGTTGCCGATTCCCTCCGCACTCGCCCACTTCTTCAACTCCGCCACGGCGTCGTCGTGCTCCAGCGGCCCGCGGTCCAGCCGCAGCTCCTTGAGGAACTTCCACGCCTTGCCGACGTCCGGCCCCGGCCGGAGGCCGAGCAGCTCCATGATCTGCTCGCCGTTGAGGTCCGGCCGCACGCGGTCGAGGTCCTCCTTGGCCTTGAGCGCGGTGATCCGGGCCTCGAGGTCGTCGTAGGTTGCCTGCAGCGCGGCCGCCTTCTTGCGGTTGCGCGTGGTGCAGTCGGCGCGGACGAGCTTGTGCAGCCGGCTCAGCAGCGGGCCGGCGTCGGTGACGTACCGGCGGACCGCCGAGTCCGTCCACTCGCCCTTGCCGTAGCCGTGGAACCGCAGGTGGAGGAACACGAGCTGGGAGACGTCGTCGATGATCTCCTTGGAGAACTTCAGCGCCCGCAAACGTTTGCGGGCCATCCGCGCGCCGACCACCTCGTGGTGGTGGAAGCTCACGCCGCCGCCGGCCTGAAACTCCCGCGTCGCCGGCTTGCCGACGTCGTGCAGCAGCGCCGCCAGCCGCAGGATCAGGTCGGGCTCCGACGTCGGTTCGTGCGAGGACTCCAGGTCGATCGCCTGGGCCAGCACGGTCAGCGAGTGCTGGTAGACGTCCTTGTGCTGGTGGTGCTCGTCGATCGCCAGCCGCATCCCGGGCACCTCGGGCAGCACCCGCTCGGCCAGCCCGGTGTCGACCAGCAGCTCCAGGCCCGGCTGCGGGTCGGCCGCCAGCAGCAGCTTCGCCAGCTCGGCCTGCACCCGCTCGGCGGTGATCCGGTCGATCTCCTCGGCCATCGACGTCATCGCGTCGATCACCCGCGGCGCGGCGGTGAAGCCGAGCTGGGCGGCGAAGCGCGCGGCCCGCAGCATCCGCAGCGGGTCGTCGGCGAACGACTCCTGCGGCGTCGCGGGCGTGTCGAGCACCCGCTCGGCCAGCGCGTGCAGCCCGTCGTGCGGGTCGATGAACGTCTTGGACGCGAGCTCGATGGCCATCGCGTTCACCGTGAAGTCGCGGCGCAGGAGGTCGCCCTCGATGGTGTCGCCGAAGGTGACCTCGGGGTTGCGGCCGACGCGGTCGTAGGTGTCCGCGCGGAACGTGGTGATCTCGAGCTGCATGCCCTTCTTCGTCACGCCGACCGTGCCGAAGGCGATCCCGACGTCCCAGACGGCGTCGCCCCAGTCGCTGACGATCTTGAGCACGCGGTCCGGCCGCGCGTCCGTCGTGAAGTCGAGGTCGCCGGAGGGCCGGTCGAGCAGCGCGTCGCGCACGCTGCCACCGACGAGGTACAGCCGGTGACCGGACCTGGCGAACCTTTCCGCCAGCTCTTCCGCCAGGGGCGGGACCTGCATCCGCTCCACCACCGCGTTCTGCTTGGCGACCACGTCGTTCACGGAAAACCCACTACTTTCGGGTGCGATTACTACAGGCACCACCGGACAGGACACGGAGAGCCAGCCTACCGGGGCAACCGTTTGCTCTAGCATCGCAGCATGTCTGGATCAGCCGGCCGCCCCGGCGCCTCGAAGCCGCGGAGGCGGCGGAGGCGGCAGCGCGGCAGGCGCCTGACCACGGTCGACGAGACGTCGGCCGGTGGCCTCGTGCTGGACGCGGCGCGCGAACAGGCGGCGCTGATCGGCCGGCTCGACCGGCACGGCAGACTGCTCTGGTCGCTGCCCAAGGGCCACATCGAGGACGGTGAGACAGTGGAACAGACGGCCGTGCGCGAGGTGAAGGAGGAGACCGGCATCTCCGCGCGGGTCCTGCGGCCACTGGGGACCATCGACTACTGGTTCGTCGCCGAGAAGCGGCGGATCCACAAGACCGTGCACCACTTCCTGCTCGAAGCGCTCGGCGGTGAGCTGTCCGACGAAGACGTCGAGGTCACCGAGGTGGCCTGGGTCCCGCTGGCCGAGCTGGAGACCAAACTCGCGTATTCCGACGAGCGGAAGCTCGTCCGGAAAGCCAAGGAACTTTTAGCGCGCCCGGACGTCCACGGACGAGACGAGCACGCCCCTGAGGGAGCCCCCGAGTGAAGCGGTTCGCCGCAGCCTTCCTTTCCGTCCTCTTCCTGGCCGTCCCCGCCCTGGCCGGCGCCACGGTGGCCCACGCGGAAGAGGGCGCCCGCCTGCGCGTGGAGCTCGACGAGCTCAACCCGCGGGTGATCACCGGCTCGACGACGACGCTGACCGTCGCCGGCAGCGTCACCAACACCGGCGACCGCAAGGTCAACCGGCCGCAGGTGCGGCTGCAGGTCGGCGAGCGGCAGACGACCGAACGCGGGATCGGCGAGGTCCTGTCGGGCGCGGTCATCAAGGACAGCCCGCTGACGGACTTCACCGCCGTCGCCGACGCGCTGGAGCCCGGGCAGACCGCGCCGCTGAACATCTCGGTGACCCTGACCGGCCAGCGCGCGGCGCAGTTCGGCAAGCCCGGCGTCTACCCGCTGCTGGTGAACGTCAACGGCACGCCCGAGTTCGGCGGGCCGGCCCGGCTGGGCGCGGTCAGCATGCTGATGCCGGTGCTGGCCGGCCCGGGCAAGCAGGCGACGCACGCGTCCGGCGCGCCGAGCATGACGCTGCTCTGGCCGCTGACCAGCAGCGTCCCGCACGTCTACGCGGCGCCGCTCGGCGGCAGGCCGGTGCTGGCCGACGACCGCCTGGCCGACGAGATCGGCCCGGACGGCCGGCTGAACGCGCTGGTCACGGCCGCGCACACGGCCGTGCAGGGCGACTCGAACCTGGCCAGGTCGATGTGTTTCGCACTCGACCCGGATCTGCTGGCGACCGTCGACGCGATGAGCCGCGGCTACCAGGTGCACACCGACGCCGGGAACGTCGACGGCAAGGGCGCAGGGACCGCGCAGACGTGGCTGGCCGCGCTGCGCTCGCTGGTCGGCAGCCGGTGCGTGGTGGCCCTGCCCTTCGCCGACGCCGACCTGAACGCCGTCTCGCGGATCCGCCCGGGCGACCCCGCGCTGGTCACCAAGGCGGCTTCCGGCGCGGCCGTGATCCAGCAGCTGACCGGCGCCACGCCGCAGACCGGCGTGCTCTGGCCGGACGGCACGCCGGGCGACGCCGTCCTCACCGCGCTGTCGCAGGCCGGGATCCGCACGGTGCTCACCGACGCCGGCAAGCTCGCGCCCGCCGCGGCCGGCGGCGGCGTCACCGTGCAGGGCAGCACCGTCCGCGCGCAGCCGACCGACTCGCTCGTCTCCTCGGCCATGACGGGCGTGCCGACCGTGCCCGACTCGGTCACCATGCCGGCCACCACCGAAGCGGCCGTCGCGAGCCAGAACGGCCTCGGCGCGCTCGCCTTCCGCGCCGGCCTCGGCCTGCCCGCCGGGCAGCAGCGGCCGGACCACCTGCTGGTCGCGCCGCCGCGCCGCTGGGCCGCCCCGGCCGCCGAGCTCACCGCGTACCTGCTGCAGGTCGGCAACTACCTCGACGCCGGGCTCGTCACGGCGACCTCGCTCCCGACGCTGCTGGCCGCCGACCCGGAGGGCTCCGGCCCGGTCGGCGACGGCGGCCAGGACCCGGCCGCGGCGGCCGACCCCGCCCTCGTCTCGACGCTGTCGACCCTCGACGACAAGACCACCGGCCTGGCCGCCGCGATGCAGCTGGATCCCACCAAACGGGTGAAACCGGACGACGTCGTCGCGCCGGTCCGGCTGGCCGAGCTGCGGGGCGCGTCGACCGCGTGGCGGGGCCTGCCCGCCGACGCGGCGACCGCGAACGCGCGCGCCGACCTGGCCGCGATCAGCGAGCAGGTGTCCGTCTCGCAGCCGAAGCAGACGATCGCGCTGGCCTCGGGCAACTCGCCGCTGCCGGTGTACGTCAGCAACGACCTGCCGGTCGGGATCAACGCCCGGTTCGTCCTGACCAACAACACCGGCCTGCGCTCCGACGACGCCAAGGCCTGGTTCTTCCCGGCGGGCGGCGGCAAGAACTACTTCCTGCCCGTCGAGGCGCTGCGGGCCGGCCGGTTCAGCGTGGATGTGTCGTTGCGCACCCCCACGGATACCCCGCTCGGGTCATCCGCGCGGTTCGAACTGACGTCCACGGAGTACGGCGCGATCACCATCATCGCGACCGTCGCCGCAGGTGCGGCCCTGCTTCTGCTCGCCTCCCGGCGCATCTACCGGCGGGTGAAGGACGCGAAGGCCGGCCGGGACGCAGTGGACTGATCTCTCGGCCTTCGAGTGTTCCGGGCGGTTCCCGATTACCCTGGGTCCGCACGTGCGCGGCGAACGGGCCGCGGCACCGGGGACCGAGCACTGAGGATTGGGCACGCGTTGGAGAGAGAGCCGGGCTTACCCCCCGAGCGTGCGAGTCGTCCTCGGCGCGAAGGCGCCCCGCCCCCGCAGCGGGGAGACGGGCCGCCACGAGCGGCGCAACCGGGCCGCCGGCAGCCGCCGCCGAAGCAGCAGCCGCCTCCGCCTCCGGAGCGCGGCCGCCGTCAGCCGCCCCGCAACGGCCAGACCCGCCAGATGCCCCGCGAGGACCAGCCGGTCCGCGAGGGGCGTCCGCCGCGCGACGACCGGCCGGTCCGCGAAGGCCGCCCGCCGCGTGACGAACCACGCGACGGCCGTCCGCCCCGGGACGACCGCGCCCTGCGCGAGGAACCGCGCGAGGGGCGCCCGGCCCGCGGCAAGCCGCCGGTCCAGGACGACCGCCAGCGCCCGCCACGGGACGACCGGCCGGTCCACGACGAGCGCCCGGTCCGCGAGCGTCCGCCGCGCGACGACCACCCGCCGCGGGACGACCGGCCGCCGCGCCGCGTCCCGCCGCCGCAGGGCCCGCCCCCGCAGGGGCCACCGCCCCAGCCGCCGCGTGGTGGGCAACCGCCGCGCGCCGCCGCCGGTCCGGCGCCCACCCGCGTCCAGCCGGTGCCGCCGCTACCGCCGCAGAACCCGCCGGGCCCGCCGCCACCGCAGGGCCCGCCGTCGCACCAGGGGCGGCTGCCGCAGCCGGCCCCGCCGGTGACGCCGCCGGTCGCCGTACCGCCGGCGACCCCGCCGCCAGGCACGCCGGCCGCGGGCAACCCGGCCATGGGCACCCCGCCCCCGGGCATCCCGGTGCCGCCGCGCGGCCGCGCGCCCCGCCGTCCGGCGCCGGTCCGGCCGTGGCAGGAGGAGGCCCAGCGGCCCGTCGACCCGGAGGCGACGCGGTTCATCCCGCGCACCGCCGGCGTCCCGATGGCCTCCCGCTGGCCGGTCGCCGACCCCGACGTCATGCGGCCCTACGACGCCCTGGCCACCCAGGTCATGCCGGCGATCAAGACGCCGCTCGTCAAGCCGGTCGAACCCGGCACGGAGGCCGCGGCCCCGGCGAAGGCGCCGTCGCTCGCGAAGGCGTCCGGCCGGATGGCCATCGCGTCGCTGATCAGCCGGATCACCGGCTTCCTGTGGAAGCTGCTGCTGGTCGGCGCGATCGGCCAGGGCATCGCGAACGACTCGTTCAACGTCGCGAACACGATGCCGAACATCATCTTCGAGCTGCTGATGGGTGGCGTGCTCGCCAGCGTGGTGGTGCCGCTGCTGGTGCGCGCGCAGGACGAGCCCGACGGCGGCGCGGCCTACACCCAGCGGCTGATCACGGTCGCGTTCTCGCTGCTGCTGGTCGGCACGGCGGTCGCGGTCGTCGCGGCGCCGGCGTTCACGAGCCTCTACGTCGACGGTTCCGGCAAGGCCAGCTCCGGGCTGACCACGGCGTTCGCCTACCTGCTGCTGCCGGAGATCTTCTTCTACGGCGTGTTCGCGCTGCTCTCGGCGGTGCTGAACGCCAAGCAGATCTTCGGGCCGACGGCCTGGGCACCGGTGATCAACAACCTGGTGGTCATCTTCACGATCATGGTCGTCTGGGTCATGCCGGGCGACATCGACACCGCGCACCCGTCGCTCACCGACCCGAAGGTGCTGACGCTGGGCATCGGCGTCACCGCCGGCATCGTCGCCCAGGCGATCCTGCTGGTCCCGCCGCTGCTGCGGTCGGGGTTCCGGTTCAAGTGGCGCTGGGGCTTCGACAAGCAGATGAAGGAGTTCGGCGGTCTCGCGCTCTGGATCCTCGGCTACGTCGCGGTCAGCCAGATCGGCTACACGATCAACACCCGCGTCCTGACCAGCGGTTCTCCCGGCGGTGTGACGGCGTACAGCAACGCGTGGCTGCTCTTCCAGCTGCCGTACGGCGTCATCGGCGTCTCGCTGCTGACGGCGATCATGCCGCGGATGAGCCGCGCGGCCGCCGACGGCGACCACAAGAAGCTGATCGGCGACCTGTCCTACGCGTCGCGGATCTCGACGGTGATGCTCGTGCCGATCTCCGCGGTGATGACCGTGGTCGGCGGCTCGATCGGCATCGCGCTGTTCACGTTCGGCAAGGGCACGGTCGAGACCGCCGAGCGGCTCGGCGACGCGCTGGCCATCTCGGCGTTCGCGCTGCTGCCGTACGCGTTGGTCATGCTCCAGATGCGGGTGTTCTACGCGATGAAGGACGCGCGGACGCCGACGCTGATCATGATCGTGATGACGCTGGTCAAGGTGCCGCTGCTGTACCTGTGCCCGGTGCTGCTGACGCCGGACAACGTCGTGCTGGGCGTCATGATGGTCAACGCGCTGACGTTCGTCGTCGGCGCGATCCTCGGCCAGGTGTGGCTCTGGGTGACGCTGGGCAACCTGCGGAGCAAGCGCATCATCGGCGTGATCCTGTTCACGGTCGTGGCGAGCGGGCTCGGGGTGGCCGCGGCGTGGGTCGTGGGCAAGGTCGTCCCGGACTCGTTCGGGCCGACTTTCGGGGCCTGGGTGAAGCTTCTGCTGCAAAGCGTCGTCGGCATCGTGGTCTCGTTCGGCGTCCTGATGGCGCTCAAGGTGGAGGAGCTGCAGCCGGCCACGAGCAGGTTCACCCGGTTGATCAAGCGGGGGTAACGATTCCGGTACGGCTGCCTACGACTCCCGCGTCGTATTCTGGGTACCCTCGACGCGGGGAGCTAACGGGAGAGTGCGGGTGGATACGAGGCGCAGCGAACAGGCAGGGGGTGCGAACCACGTGGGCAAGGCCCAGGTCGGATCGCTGGCCCCCGGACGTGTGGTCGGCGACGGCCGCTACCGCCTCCTCGCACAGTTCGGCGTGGACGAGCGGGGTGACGCGCACCTGTGGCGCGCGCGGGACGGCCAGCTGAAGCGGGACGTCGCGCTGACCCTGCTGGTCGGCGACCCGGCGGACCCGGAAGCCGCGCGGCTCGCGCGGCGCACCCTCGAACGCGCGACGCACGCGTCGAAGTTCGGCCACGGCGGCGTCGCCCGCGTGCTCGACGTGCTCGCGCTCGGCAGCGGCATCACGTCGAGCGAGGGCCTGCTCGGCGTCGTCGTCGCGGAATGGACCAAGGGCAGCGATCTGGTCGACCTCGTCGCGCAGCGCCCGGTGGCGCCCGGTGCGGCGGCCCGGATGGTGCAGGCGCTGGCCGAAGCGGTCGAGCAGGCCCACCAGAACGGGCTGGTCCTCGGCCTCGACCACCCCCAGCGGCTCCGGCTGACGCCGAACGGCGCGCTGAAGCTCGCGTTCCCCGGCCCGCTGCCGGAGGCGACGCTGCGCGACGACGTCAAGGCGCTCGGCGCGGTGCTGTACCTGCTGCTCACCGGCCGCTGGGCGCTGCCCGGCGGCCCGCCCGCCATCCCGGCGGCGCCGCTGAACCCGCAGGGCCGGATCGTCCCCCCGCGCCAGCTCATCCCGACCGTGCCCGCCGACCTGTCGTCGCTGGCCGTCCGCACGATCGAGGACGGCGGCAACGGCGGCATCCGCACCAGCGCGGCCATCCTCCGCATGCTCGAGCAGGTGGCCGAGGAGGAAGAGCGCACCCAGCTGATCAAGGCCGTCGGCGGTGACCCGGCCGCCGAGACCGAGGGCACCGTCTGGACCACGAAGAAGCCGGTCAAGGACGTCGCCCGGCGGCGCAAGCTCGCGCTCGGCGTCACCGTGCTGGTGGTCGCCACGGTCGTCATCCTCGCCTGGGGCGGGCTGATGCTGATCAACGTCTTCCAGGGCGACTCGAAGGCGACCGGGCCGACGATCAACGTCGCGGCGCCGCCCGCGTCGAGCCAGCCGGCCGGGCAGCCGCCGGCGTCGAGCCAGCCCGCGCCCCCGCCGTCGCCGACGGTCGGTGCCGCGGTGGCCCCGCAGGCGATCGCCGTCTACAACCCGGACGGCAAGGGCGACAACACCGCCCGGGCGCGGTACGCGACCGACGGCAAGCCCGAGACGGCCTGGCGGACCGAGAAGTACAAGCAGCAGTTCCCCGTCATCAAGTCGGGCGTCGGGCTGGTCGTCACCTTCAAGGACCCGATCAACCTGAGCCAGGTCAAGGTCTCCGGGGGCACCGCGGGCACCAAGGTCGAGATCCGCTCGGCGACCGAGAAGAACCCGGACCTGGCCGACACGAAGGTGGTCGGCAACGGCGACCTGCAGGACGGCGACACGACGATCCCGCTGGCTCAGCCCACCCAGGGTGAGTACTTCATCGTCTGGATCACCCAGCTGGGCGGCCAGGACGGCCAGTTCCTGACCCAGATCGCGGACCTGTCCTTCCTGCCTGCGGGGTGACGCACCCGACAGGGTCAGTAGGCTCTCGCGGGTGACAGCTGCAGCTCCCACGGATGCGGATCTGATAGCGGCTCACGCCGCGGGGGACCCTCATGCGTTCAGCGAACTCGTCCAGCGACATCGCGACCGCATGTGGGCGGTCGCCCTGCGCACGGTCCGCGACCCGGAGGAAGCCGCCGACGCGTTGCAGGACGCGTTCATCTCGGCGTTCCGGGCCGCCGGCAAGTTCCGCGCCGAGTCGCAGGTCACGACGTGGCTGCACCGGATCGTGGTGAACGCCTGCCTCGACCGGATCCGCCGCCGCCAAGCCCGCCCGACCGTCCCGCTGCCGGAAACCGGCTTCAACGAGCCGGCCACCCCGCGCGATTCGATGGCCGAGCGCGAGACCAGCTTGCTGGTGCGCGAAGCGCTCGCCCAGCTGCCGGAAGACCAGCGCGCGCCCATCCTGCTCGTCGACGTCGAGGGCTATTCCGTGGCCGAGACGGCGAAGATGCTCGGCATCGCCGAGGGCACGGTGAAGAGCCGATGTGCCCGGGGGCGCGGAAAACTCGCGAAGGTTCTCGGACACCTGCGGAACCCCGATGCGATTGCGAACGTCCCAACTCACGAAAGCAAACGGGCCGGGCGCCAGCCGGGTAGCGGGGAGGGACGATGACGGACGAAAGCCGGGGGATCGGGGGGACCGTCGGTCCGCCCTGGTCTGTCGACGTGCTCGCCGATCTCCACGCCGGCGTGCTGGACGACGACCGGGCCGCGCAGCTGTGGCCGGTCGTCAACGCCGACCCGGAGGCCCGCGCGATCCTGGACGCCCTCGACGCGACGCAGGCCGACCTGGCCTCGCTCGCCGAGGCACCCGCGCCGCCGATGCCGGCGGAGTTCGCGGCACGGCTCGACGCGGCCCTGGCCGCGGAAGTGGCCGCCACCTTTCCGAAGCAGCGGACCGCGCCGGCACCGGAGCAGACCGGGGCCGGGGACGCCCAAGTGGTGGACCTCGCGGCCGCCCGGCGGCGCCGGAACAAGCGGCTCGGCTGGGCCGCCGGCGTCCTGACCGCGGCCGCCGCGGCGGTCGTCGCGGTGACGGTCGCGATCCCGAGCACGTCCCAGCAGAGCGGCACCCCGAACGTCGCGGCCCCGGCACCGTCCGGCCCGACGGTCGGCGCCGACGGCAGCGGCGCCCAGGCCCTGGTCGGCAAGGCGGTCGGCGTCCGCGACTTCGGCCCGCTGGGCACCGAGGACCGGCTCGACGCCTGCGTCGAAGCCGCCGGACTGGACCCCAAGGTGCGGCCCGAAGGCATCCGCCCGGTGAACGTCGGCGGCAAGGCCGGGGTGCTGATCATCCTGACCACGGGCAAGCTGGCCCAGTTCCGCTTGGTCGCCTTCGGCGCGGACTGCGGACCGGGAAATCCGGCCGTCCTGTTCGACAAGGTAGTCGGGGAGAAGTAGCGGCTGTCACCACTGGGAACATGGCCACCTACGATCGTGTTGAGCCTGGTACACGGGTCACTACGAGCGGAGGTCACGGGTGGCTGCCGAAGACATCAGGAACCTGATCATCGTCGGATCGGGTCCTGCCGGATACACCGCTGCCGTTTACGCGGCGCGGGCGCAACTCGAACCGCTGGTGTTCGAGGGGACGCAGTTCGGTGGCGCGCTGATGACGACGACCGAGGTCGAGAACTTCCCCGGTTTCCGCGACGGCATCATGGGTCCGGACCTGATGGAGGAGATGCGCAAGCAGGCCGAGCGCTTCGGCGCCGAGCTGCGCGCGGAGGACGTCGAGTCGGTCGAGCTGACCGGCGAGGTCAAGTACGTGACCGCGAACGGCAAGCGCTACGCCGCCCGCGCGGTCGTCCTCGCGATGGGTGCCGCGGCGCGGTACCTCAACGTGCCCGGTGAGCAGGAGCTGCTCGGGCGCGGGGTGTCGGCCTGTGCGACCTGTGACGGTTTCTTCTTCCGCGACCACGACATCGTGGTCGCCGGCGGCGGCGACTCGGCGATGGAGGAAGCGACCTTCCTGACGAAGTTCGCGAAGTCCGTCACCGTGGTGCACCGGCGTGAGGAGTTCCGCGCGTCGAAGATCATGCTCGAGCGCGCCCGCGCGAACGAGAAGATCAAGTGGAAGCTGAACTCGCAGATCACCGGCGTCGTCGGGGACAACAAGGTCGAGGGCCTGAAGCTGAAGGACACCCAGGACGGCTCCGAGTCGACCCTGGACGTGTCGGGCTTCTTCGTCGCGATCGGGCACGACCCCCGCAGCGCGCTGGTGCGCGGGCAGGTCGACCTGGACGAGGACGGCTACGTCATCACGCAGGGCCGCAGCTCCTACACGAACCTGGACGGCGTCTTCGCCGCTGGCGACCTGGTGGACCGCACCTACCGGCAGGCGATCACCGCGTCCGGCTCCGGCTGCAGCGCGGCGATCGACGCGGAACGCTGGCTCGCGGAGCACGGCGATTCGGATGCGCACGAGGCGGCCGAGCTGGTCGGCGGCGGCTACGGCGCGGGCACCAACTGACTTTTCGGCGTAACACCCACCTGAAGGAGAAACCATGTCCAACACCGTGAAGGTGACCGACGCGACGTTCGTCGACGAGGTCCTGACCAGCGAGAAGCCCGTTCTGGTCGACTTCTGGGCCACCTGGTGCGGGCCGTGCAAGATGGTCGCCCCGGTGCTCGAGGAGATCGCGGCGGAGAACGGCGAGAAGCTGACCATCGCCAAGATCGACATCGACGAGAACCCGAACACGCCGCGTGACTACCAGGTGATGTCCATCCCGACGCTGATCCTGTTCCAGGGCGGCAAGCCGGTGAAGCAGATCGTGGGCGCCAAGCCGAAGGCCGCGCTGCTGTCGGACCTCGCCGACGTTCTCTGAACCGAACAAGCCCGGCGAACCCGGGGCCTGCGGGAACCCTCCCGTGGGCTCCGGGTTCTCGTCGTTCGGGGGAATCTCACCGGTGTGGGTGAATCCTGGGTGACGAGGGCCACCACCGGGACGCCACGAACGGGCTCTTGACGAACCGACCGGGCCTGCGGTGTCACCGAGAGTTCGCAAGGCACAATAGAGGACCTGGGCCCGTCCCAGTGATGGTTTTCCCCGAAGTTTTGCCACGCACCGAACCCCCAATCGGTGCCTGAGGAAGAGCGAGGAGTGCATGCGGGTACTCCGCCGCGGTGACGCCGGTCCGGACGTCGCCGAGATCAGGTCGATCCTGGCCGGGATGGACCTGCTCCCGCCGGTCACCGGTACCGACGCCTACGACACGTTCGATGTCGCCGTCGAGAACGCCGTACGGGCCTTCCAGCAGAGCCGTGGGCTGATGACCGACGGCATCGTGGGTCAGGCCACCTTCCAGGCGCTCAAGGGCGCCAGCTACCACCTGGGCAGCCGGCTGCTGTCGTACACGATCGCGGCCCCGATCCAGGGTGACGACGTCTTCACGCTGCAGGAGCGGCTGACCGAACTCGGCTTCGACGCCGGCCGCCCGGACGGCTACTTCGGCGCGGCGACCGAGCGCGCCCTCAAGACGTTCCAGCGCGACATGCGCCTGACGCCGGACGGCATGTGCGGCCCCGCGACCATCCGAGAGCTGCACCGCCTGTCCTCGCCGCGGGCCCGGGGCGGCCGCCCCGTGTTCCTGCGCGAGCAGGAGCAGGTGCGCCAGGCCGGTCCCCGGCTGCGCGGCAAGCGCATCGTGATCGACCCCGGCCACGGCGGCGACGACCTCGGCGTGGTCGCCGGCGGGCTCCGCGAGGCCGACATCGCGTGGGACCTCGCGCGCCGCCTGGAAGGCCGGATGAAGGCCACCGGCATGGAGGCGCTGATCTCCCGCGGCCCGAACCACAGCCCCACCGAGCTGGAGCGCGCGAAGTTCGCGAACGACGCGGGCGCCGACCTGTTCCTCTCGCTGCACAGCGACAAGAACCCGTCGCCGCGCGCGCAGGGTGTCGCGAGCTTCCACTTCGGCAACGGCAACGGCACGACGTCGACCGTGGGCGAGCTGCTGGCCGGCTTCATCCAGCGCGAGGTCGCGGCCCGTACGGGCCTGCAGGACAACCGCACGCACTACAAGTCGTGGGACATCTTCACCCGCACCCGCTGCCCGGCCGTCCGGGTCGAGATCGGCTACCTGACGAACCCGGACGACAGCCGCAAGCTGGGCGACCCGGCCTTCCGCGACATCGTCGCCGAGGGCATCCTGATCGCCGTCAAGCGCCTGTACCTGCTCGGCGAGGGCGACCAGCCGACGGGCACGTTCACGTTCGCGGACGTCCTCGCGCACGAACTCGCGAAGGCCGAGTAGGGCGACCACAACCCCTAGCGGCTCATCTTCACCTGCTCCACCACACCTGGGGACGCGCACGCGCCGTCCCCAGGTTTCGGTGCAGTCATCCACAGCTTTTCCACCGCGCCTATCAGGGCTCTGTGGATAACTCGGCACTTCTTCCACAGCTGTGCACACGCGACGGAATCCGTGTTCCAGGCGCGCCGGAGCTCCGGCGCAAACGTTTGCGGCAGGTCAGGCGCGGCCGAGGATCGGCTCGGCCGTGGTGATCGTGACCTGGCCGAGCAGCCGCTCCAGCGCCGCCTCGACGTCTTCCTTCCAGGTGATCGCCGAACGCAGCTCGAGGCGCAGGCGCGGCCACTTCTGGTGGGGACGGACGGTCTTGAAGCCGACGCTCTGCAGGAAGGCCGACGGCAGCACGCAGCTGTGGCCGCCGTCCGGGTCCGACTCGTCGGGACGCGCGTCGCCGAACGCCTCGATGGCGCGGACGCCGCGCTTGGTGAGGTCCTTCGCGACCGCCTGGACGAGCATCCGGCCGAGGCCGCCGCCGCGGAACTCCGGGAGGATCTGGAAGGCCGTCAGCAACACCGCGTCCGCGCTCGGCGGGGACGTCGGGAAGGCCAGCGAGCGCGGGACGGCGTTCGGCGGGGCGTACAGCACGAACCCGACCGGCAGCGTGTCGCTGTAGACGATGCGGCCGCAGGAGCCCCACTCGAGCAGCACGCTCGAAACCCAGGCTTCCTTCTCGACCTCGGTGGCGCCGAACTCCTCGGCCTGGTTCTTCAGGTGCGGAGCCAGCTCCCAGTACACGCACCTGCGACAGCTCTTCGGCAGATGCTCGAGGTTGTCCAGTGTGACGCCCACGACGCGACGCGACACCCGCGACCTCCCTGACCTGCGCTCCCGGTGGGCTCCTCCGCCGTCAAGCCGCGCGGAACCACAGCACGAACCCGGGAGCCATGGTCGATGGTAGGCCGATGTGAGAAGCACCGAAAGGTCAGGGGTCCTCGACAGGCCCCGGTTACACTCGATGGATCTACCGCTCCCGCGCGGGAGCGGACCGTGTCCACCGACCCCCGGGTGAATCGTCGATGACCGAGAACCGCCCCAGCAAGCCGCACAGCGGCCGTCAGAACCTCGACCCGCACCTCGAGCGGTATGCCGCGCGCACCGCCGGGATGACCGCCTCCGAGATCCGGGCCCTGTTCGCGGTCGCCAGCCGGCCCGAGGTGGTTTCCCTCGCCGGTGGCATGCCGAACCTGGCCGCGCTCCCGCTCGACACGCTCTCGGCGCAGGTGGCGGAGATCATCGCCGAAGACGGCCTGGTGGCCCTGCAGTACGGCTCGGCGCACGGCGTCCCGGCGCTGCGCGAGCAGATCTGCGAAATCATGGCACTGGAGGGCATCAAGGCGCACCCGGACGACGTCGTGGTGACCGTCGGCTCCCAGATGGGCCTGGACATGGTCACGCGGCTGTTCTGCGACCCGGGTGACGT
This sequence comes from Amycolatopsis sp. NBC_01286, assembly GCF_035982555.1. Lineage (NCBI taxonomy): Bacteria > Bacillati > Actinomycetota > Actinomycetes > Pseudonocardiales > Pseudonocardiaceae > Amycolatopsis > Amycolatopsis sp. NBC_01286. The sequence goes on along the minus strand of NZ_CP108428.1, from coordinate 2,303,028 downwards.
CGTCATCGCCGAGGGCCCGTCCTACGTCGGTGCCCTGGGCTCCTTCGCCGCGTACCAAGCGCAGGTCGTGCACGTGGCGATGGACGAAAACGGCCTGGTGCCGGAACTGCTGCGCGAGGCGCTGAACCAGACGGAGAAGGCCGGCCGGCGCGTCAAGTTCCTCTACACGATCCCGAACTTCCACAACCCCGCCGGCGTCACGCTGGCCGTCGAGCGCCGCGCGGAGATCCTGGAGATCTGCCGCGAGCACGGCGTCCTGGTCGTCGAAGACAACCCGTACGGGTTACTCGGTTTCGACGGGCAGACCTACCCGGCGCTGCGCTCGACGGACCCGGACAACGTCGTGTACCTCGGCTCGTTCTCGAAGACGTTCGCGTCCGGTCTGCGCGTCGGCTGGGTGCTGGCGCCGCACGCCGTCCGCGAAAAGCTCGTGCTGGCCGCGGAGTCGGCGACGCTGTGCCCGCCGACCCTCAACCAGCTGATCGTGTCGCGCTACCTGGCCACGCACGACTGGAAGGGCCAGATCAAGAAGTTCCGCGAGAACTACCGCGAGCGGCGTGACGCGATCCTGTCCGCGCTCGACCAGTACCTGCCCCCGGGCTGCTCGTGGACGAAGCCGGACGGCGGGTTCTACGTCTGGGTGACGGTGCCGGAGGGCGTCGACACCAAGGCGATGCTGCCGCGCGCGGTGACCGCGCGGGTGGCGTACGCGTCCGGAACCGGCTTCTACGCCGACGGTTTCGGCAGCCGCCAGATGCGGTTGTCCTACTGCTACCCGACACCGGAGCGCATCCGGGAAGGCGTCCGGCGGCTGGCCGCCGTGCTGGAGTCCGAAATGGACCTCGCGCGCACTTTCGGTAACGTGAGCGCGCGCCAGATCCAGGGGCCGCCGAACCCGTCCCCCGACACGATCTGAGTCTTTCTTTAACCAGCTAAGGAGTTTCCACGGTGGTCGACCGTACCGTTGCCGTGCTCGCCGGCGGGCTTTCGCACGAACGCGACGTCTCGCTGAGGTCCGGGCGACGGCTCTCCGCGGCGCTCAAGTCCGAAGGCCTCGGGATCGAGGAGTGGGACACCGACGCGGGGTTGCTGGAGCGCCTGCGCACGCAGCGCCCGGACGCCGTGGTCGTCGCGCTGCACGGCGGTGAGGGCGAAAACGGCTCGGTGCAGACGGTGCTGGAAATGCTGGACGTGCCGTTCGTCGGCACCGGTTCCCAGGGCTGCCGCCGCGCGTGGGACAAGCCGACGGCCAAGGCGCTCATCGAGAACGCCGGCTTCGTGACGCCGGGCTGGGTCGTGTTGCCGCACAGCACGTTCCGCGAGCTCGGCGCCCAGGCGGTGCTCGACGCGATGGTGGAACAGCTCGGCCTGCCGCTGATCCTCAAGCCGGACCAGGGTGGCTCGGCGCTAGGCACGCAGGTGGTGCGCGAAGCGGCGGAACTGCCCGCGGCGATGGTCGGCTGCTTCGCCTACGGCGACACGGTTCTCGCCGAGCGGTTCGTGGCCGGCGTCGAGGTGGCCGTGACGGTCATCGAGGGCGAGAACGGTCCCGAGGCCCTGCCCGCCGTCGAGATCGTGCCGGAGAGCGGCGTCTACGACTACACGGCCCGCTACACCGCCGGCCTGACGGACTTCTTCACCCCGGCCCGCCTCGACGACGCCGCGGCCAAGGCGGCGGCCGAACTCGCCGTCGCCGCACACCGCGTCCTCGGACTGCGGGACATCTCGCGGACCGACGCGATCGTCGCCGAAGACGGCACGGTCCACTTCCTCGAGGTGAACCCGTCACCCGGGCTCACCGAGACGTCGACGGTCCCGATGGCGATCGACGCGGCGGGCAAGTCGCTCGGCACGGTGTTCGCCGACCTGATCGGGCGCGCGATCTCCCGCTGACTCCTCGTACGCGAAAGGCCACTACGGATTTTCCGTGGTGGCCTTTTTCGCGGGGGCTCCGGGTGGCGGAGCCCCGACTGTCACAGCCTTTTGGTGTCGCGAGCGATCATCACCGGACGTGGTCGCCGCAACCGCGTGGAGCAATCATCACCGTGACGAAACACCCTGGGGTGATCCCTAATCGGTTTCCGGTGTCTGATTCGCCCCATTCGCATCGATGATCGAGACGATGCGCTCGAGATCGTCGACCGAGCCGAACTCGAGCACGATCCGCCCCTTGCGCCGGCCGAGGTCGACCTTCACGCGGGTGTCGAACCGGTCCGAAAGCCGGTTGGCGAGATCCTGGAGTCCGGGCGCCTGGATCGGCTTGCGCGGCGCGGGCTTCGGCTTGGCCGGCTTCTCGCTCTTCTTGAGCGTGACGGCTTCCTCGGTCGCCCGGACCGACATACCCTCCGCGATGATGCGCGCGGCGAGCTCTTCCTGGCTGTCGGCGTCCTCCAGCGAGAGCAACGCACGCGCGTGCCCGGCGGACAGGACGCCCGCGGCGACCCGGCGCTGCACCGGCAGGGGGAGCTTGAGGAGCCGGATGGTGTTGGTGATGACCGGCCGGCTGCGGCCGATCCGGCTCGCCAGCTCCTCGTGCGTGACCGCGAACTCGTCGAGCAGCTGCTGGTACGCCGCCGCCTCTTCGAGCGGGTTCAGCTGGACGCGGTGGATGTTCTCCAGGAGCGCGTCGCGCAGCATCGACTCGTCGGCGGTCTGCCGGACGATCGCCGGGATCGCTTCGAGCTCCGCCTGCTGCGACGCCCGGAGCCGCCGCTCGCCCATGACGAGCTCGTACTCGTCGTTCCCGAGCTCGCGGACCACGATGGGCTGCATGAGCCCGAACTCGCGGATCGAGTGCTCGAGTTCGGCGAGCGCCTCTTCGTCGAAGGCCAGCCGCGGCTGCTTCGGGTTGGGCTTGATCGAGCCGACCGGGATCTCGCGGTAGACCGCTCCGGCGACCTCGCCGCTGTGCTGCTTCGCTTGGCCGTTCGCCGCGAACCAGCCCTTCTCGTCGGCCGCCTTCTTGTCCGCCGCCGACCCGTCACTGGGCGCGGGGAGGGCGCCGCCGGTGGGCCCGGTGGGGATGAGGGCGGCGAGGCCGCGCCCCAGCCCTCCTCTGCGCTCGGTCATGTGGAACTACCCCTTTCCATGAGTGCACCTCGCTCGGCGATCTCCTTCGCCGCGTCGACGTAGCTCAGTGCCCCGCGCGAACCGGGGTCGTAGGCGAGCACGGTCTGGCCGTACCCGGGCGCCTCCGACACCTTCACGCTGCGGGGGATGACGGTCTTCAGGACGGTGTCGCCGAAGTGGTTCCGCACCTCGTTCGTCACCTGGTCGGCCAGCTTGGTCCGGCCGTCGTACATGGTGAGCAGGATCGTCGTGACGCGGAGTTCGCGGTTGAGGTGCTGCTGCACGAGCTCGATGTTGCTCAGCAGCTGCCCGAGCCCTTCCAGCGCGTAGTACTCGCACTGGATCGGGATGAGCACCTCCTGCGCGGCGACCATCGCGTTGACCGTCAGAAGGCCGAGCGACGGCGGGCAGTCGATGAAGACGTAGTCGACGCCGATCTCGTCGAGGATCTCCGAAGAGATGGCCTCCTTGAGCCGCGACTCGCGCGACGCCATCGAGACGAGCTCGATCTCGGCGCCGGCGAGGTCGATCGTGGCGGGGACGCAGAAGAGGTTGGGGGACTGCTCGGTCGGCTGCGCCGCCTCGGCGAGCGTCACCTCGCCGATGAGCACTTCGTAGATGGAGGGCGTTCCGGACCGGTGGTCGACGTCGAGCGCGGTGCTCGCGTTGCCCTGCGGGTCGAGGTCGACGACGAGGGTCTTGAGCCCGTGAACGGCAAGCGCGGCGGCGAGGTTGACCGTGCTGGTGGTTTTGCCGACGCCGCCCTTCTGGTTGGCCACGGTCATCACGCGGCGACGACCGGGCCGCGGCAGCGACCCATCCGGGTGCAACAGCCGAGCGGCGCGGGTGGCTTCTTCGGCGATCGGCGTCCAGCCCACGTCGTGGCTGGTCTCCGTGGAGTCGGACGGCGGGGGATTCACCGGTCTCGACACCTCCTCCATATAGACGTCTGGTCGATGGACGAGTCGCGTCGTTTCACGTGGAACACCGCGGCCCGTTGTCTGCGCTAGCGCTTCCTGCTCCGCGCCTGAGCCGTCTTCGACGACTGGCGACGGATCTTCACGACCGTGCTGGGGACCTCTAGTACTGCCACACCGCACTCCACGATCATCGGGTCGGCGCCGCCCGCCTTCCTGATGGCAGCACCGTCCCGCTCGATCTCGTCCGCCGCACTGGCGCCCTTGAGAGCGACCAGGAAGCCGTCGGGACGAACCAGCGGCAAGCACCAGTCCGCAAGCCGGGCCAGCGGGGCAACCGCGCGAGCGGTGACGATGTCAGCGCCACCGAGCTGCTCACGCACAGGCCGCTCCTCCGCGCGTCCACGGACGATGGTGATCGGGAGTTCCAGCTTCTCGGCCACCTCGGCCAGCCAGTCCACCCGGCGGGCCATAGGTTCGAGCAAGACGATATCGAGGTCCGGCCGAGCGATCGCGAGCGGCACACCCGGAAGCCCCGCCCCCGACCCGACGTCGACAACGCGAGCCCCCTCAGGCATCTGCTCGCCGATCACCGCCGAGTTGAGCACGTGCCGTTCCCAAAGCCGTTCGACCTCCCGCGGACCGATCAGCCCACGCTCGACCCCATGGCTCGCCAGGAGCTCGACATACCCAGCCGCTTGGTCGACGTGAGCACCGAACACTCGCTCCGCCGCGGTCCGCACCGCACCCGCGGCCTGCTCCAAGCTCACTCCGGCTACTCCTAGTCCGCGCGTTTCACGTGAAACGACGCTCCAGCGATTGTCCCTGATGTCGACGCGAAAACGAGCCGACAGACCGCAGATGTGGACAACTCCACTCACCCAGCGGCGCGTTCCACGTGAAACACCACCCCGCCACCGCCGGCCCCGGTGCGCGTTCCACGTGAAACATCACGGCTGAAATTCGCCCCGCACCACCACCGCGCCACAACCGCACCCAGCAAGGCGCCAAGCGACCGAGGACAGGACGGTGACCGTCTCAACGATCACCCCGTGACGACGACCAGCCACGGCAGCGCGGCAACCGACGCTGCGCTCCGACGCCAGCCTCGGCAGGCGCCCAGCCACGGATAGCGGCTGCGCAGCACGCGGCCCGCAGGAGCCGCGACAGTGACCGACCACGACAGCATCGGCAACGTCGCCCAGCCAGCCACGACAGCACACGGCCACAGTCACGGCGGCCTGTCAGCCACAGCAGCCGACGCCCCAAAGCGGCGGCGGGGCGAGGCGAGCGGGTCGCGGGCCAGCGGCCGTCCCCCGCAGCGGCAGCGGTGGCGGCAGCGGTGGCGGCGGTGGCCGTGCGCCCTGCCGCGGCAGGGCGCGGGGCGGCAGGGCGGGGCGCGGCAAGGCGCGGTGCGATGCGGCGGGACGCAGTGCGGGGCGGCGGGGCAGGGGCTCGGTGCGGCGCGGGGCGGGGCGGCGGGGCGCGGTGCGGCGGGGTGCGGCGGGGCGGGGCGCGGTCTGGCCCGGCGGGGTGCGCCGCGGCGGGGCGGAGCGGGAGCCGAGGCAACGACGGAAGGGCAGTGACAGCGAGGCGGTGACGAGCCACACTGAGGCGCGGCAGCGGAGTGGCGGCCGCCGCGGCAAGACTGCGGCGACGGGGCCCGCGGTCGCGGCGCACGGCCGCCAGAGCGGAGGCGCGACTGGCGAGGTACGCCGGCGACAGCCGTGTCGCCGCAACGGCGGCAGTGCGGCCGTGGATGGCGAGGCACACCACAGCGGCGGGACGGCAGCCCGTGGCGCGGCGACCACGGCGCCTACAGCAGATGCGATCGCCGCAGCACGCGATCAGTCAGGGCGCAGCCGCGACCGTCGAAGGCCGACAGTCTGCACACTCACCACGGCGGCGGCAATGGTGGGCGATGGATCGCACGGTGGCGGGATGACCGCAGCCGCTGCGCGGCAGCACACGTCCGCGACGGTCGCAGCCACGCAAGCGACCAGCCAGGGCAGCGGAGCGACCGGAAAGGCAAGCCGGCTGCGGCCACGATCGGGTGCGGCCATGGCGATAGAGATGGGCAGCGGCGACGGCTGACTGCACTCCCGGCGGCGGCAACCACGCGGCGGCGTGGCCTGACCGCAGGCCCCAGCCAATGCGACAGCCACACAGTCAAGTCACCGTGGTGAAGGCAGGCGGGTCAAGGCCGGCGAAGGCCGCGCTCCACCACAGCAGCGGCAGCCACGGCGGCAGCGGCCATGCTGGCGAAGAACCAGCCCGAGGGGACGACGTGGCGGCAGGGTGACGCGCCGGGGCACGGCGGCAGCCGCGGCAGATGAGACGGTCGCGCGCAGCCGGTCAGGGAGGTCGCGGTCTGGCGGGTGCGACTGGTGGGCCAGCCACGTCGAGCGTCCAGACACGACAGCACAACGGGCGAGGCTAAGCAGGGCGATCCTGGGGCGACGACAGCCGCGCAGCGACCTACCGCTGCGGCAACGGCAGCCCATACGGCAGCGGGTGACTGCAGCCGCGGCGATGGTCACAGCGGCAGGGTGATTGAGCCCCAGCGATGGTCACGGCAAACAGCAGCGGCGGAGGGGACCGGCACATGAACGGTCACAGTCGCTCGCGCGACTGTGACGCGAAGCGGGAGACCGTGGCCTCGGGGTGCCGGGACGGCGATCGCGGCGGCCGGTGCCGACGCATGGTGCACGGTAAGGCGGTCGCTGCCGAGGCCGCAGGGCGGAGCGAGACGCCACGGCGGCACCGGGCAGAGCGAGATGTCGCTGCGGCAGGCGGCAAGCGTGGTTGCTGCGCTATGAGGTGGAGGGCGTGGCTGCCGCGGCAAGAGGTGGCGGCCATAGCTGCCGCGGCAGCAGCCGGTGGGAGTGGTGGTCGCGCCCGATGCTGGCACACGGCGCCCCGCAGCCTCGCGGTAACGGCCCGCCGCGGTCGCCGCGACCGCGGCGGTCGCGCCAAGCAGGCGGGAGCCGCCCACAGCGGCAGCGCCTGACCGTCGTGTTAGGCGGGGGCCGCGCCGTGGCGAAGTGCACGGTGGTGGTCACGGTGCGCGGCAGCGGAACGGTGCCAGCGCGAGGCCGAGGGTCAGCTGGGCGTGTTGTCCGCCGGTCAGCTTGCCCGCGGGCGCACGGAGAACGGAACGGCGGCCCTTCCGCGACCGCGACGGCCGCAGCAGGTGAAGCGGAGGCCACCGCAGCAAGTGGCGGTAGGGCAGGACGGTACGGCTCCAGCGGCGCGGGCGGTGCGGGGCAGGCGGTGCTGGCCGAGCTGGGTCGGCTCAGCCGGGTTGAGCCGAGCCGGGCCGGGCCAGGCCGAGCTGGGCTGGGCTGGGCTGGGCCGAGCTGGGCTGGGCTGGGCCGAGCCGAGCTGGGCTGGGCTGGGCTGGGCCGAGCCGAGCTGGGCTGGGCTGGGCTGGGCTGAGCCGAGCCGAGCCGGGCCGAGCCGAGCTGGGCTGAGCTGGGCCGAGCCGAGCTGGGCTGAGCTGGGCCGAGCCGAGCCGGGCCGAGCCGGGCCGAGCCGGGCCGGGCCGGGCCGGGCCGAGCTGGGCTGAGCTGGGCTGGGCTGGGCTGGGGCCAGAGGACTGGTAGCCGTGAGGCAGGCCGAACGGCCGGCCTCATTGTCCGTCCGGGAAGGCTGTAATCGCGAGTCACCGGCGAGCGCCGACTTCGTCGGCTCGCCTGCCGGGCGGTCGACCGCCCGGCGGAGGCCGCGGGCGAGTCGTGCCGAAGGACGAAGGCGCCGCGCCTCTCGAACGTCAGCGCGGGTGCGGCCCTCAGGAGACGGATCCCGTTGAAGTCGGGGCGTGCCCCACCCACGACAGGATGACCGCCTCCGCGTCCCACTGCAGCCGATGCCGAGCCGGGCAGCACCCGCTGCCTCCGCCAAGGCAGGTCCGCTCCACCCAGGCCTGCCCTCCGTCCGGAAACAAAAGCGGCCCGCCGGACCGAAGTCCGGCGGGCCGCTGAAACGAAGTCCGTCAGGACTCCGGGAAGATCACCACGCGACGCTTGGGGTCTTCGCCCTCGCTCTCGCTCGTGACGCCCGAGACCGTCGCCACCGCGTCGTGGACCACCTTGCGTTCGAACGGGCTCATCGGCTGCAGCCGCACCCGCTCGCCGCTCGAGAGGACCGACTCCGCCGTCGAACGGCCGAGTTCGCGGAGTTCCTCGCGGCGGTCCGCGCGCCAGCCCGCGATGTCCAGCATGAGGCGGCTGCGCGAGCCCGTCTCCTGCTGGACCGCCAGGCGGGTCAGTTCCTGCAGCGCTTCGAGCACCGTGCCGCGGGGGCCGACGAGCTTTTCGAGGTCCTCGCCGCCGTCGATGCTCACGATCGCGCGGCCAGCCTCCACGTCCAGGTCGATGTCACCGTCGTAGTCGAGCAGGTCCAGCAGCCGCTCGAGGTAGTCGCCGGCGATGTCGCCCTCCTGGACGAGGACGTCGTCGCCACCTCCCGCCTTCTGCTCGGTCTCCTCTTCGGTGGTCGCGCCCGCGGCCGCGTCGTCCTGATCGGCGTCGATCGTGTCGATCGTCTCCGACATCATTCGTCTCCTCTCCGAACCGGTCGCGCCTCAGCGGCGCTTCCGGCCCGACTTCCTGGTCGAGTCTTTGAGGAGCCCGGGCACTCCCGTGCCGTTCTCCGATGAGCCGTTCTGGCCGTTCGTGGCGACCGGGGTGGCCTCCGCCACCGTCGCGCCGTCCGCCTTGGCCGCAGCGGCCTCGGCGGCCTTGGCCGCGGCGGCCTCCGCCGGCGTGGTCTGCGCGAAGCCGTGGGCCGAGCCGGCCTTGGTGACCTTCTTCTGCGAGCCGGTCTGGGCGGGCTGGTTCTTCTTCTGCTGGACGGGCTTCTGGCCCACCTTCGGCGCGGTCGGCTTCTGCCCGGGCTTCGGGCCGAGCGTCGCGCGCTTCTCCGCGGCCTCCGCCTTGCGAGCCGCCTCTTCCTTGTCGATCTTCGTGTAGACGAGGCGCTGCTGCATCAGGGTCCAGCCGTTGTTCGCCAGCCAGTAGAAGAGGAGGCCGAGCGGGAACAGCGCACCGAAGACGAGGACACCGAGCGGGAAGATGTACATCGTCAGCTTGTTCATGATCGCGGTCTGCGAGGTGGCCGACGCGGCGTTCTGGCGGGCCACCGAGTGCCGCGCGGTGAGGTGCGTGGCGATCGACGCGATGATCATGAGGGGCAGGGCGACCGGGAGCACGCTCCAGTGGAAGCCGACGTTCGCGGCGTTGCCCCCGCTGACGACGCCGACGCCGTTGTAGACGGCCTCGCCGAGGTTGACGCCGAAGAGCTTCGCGTTGACGTAGGACTCGACGTCGTGCTGGGTGAAGAAGTAGTTCTCGGTCTTCGGCTTGCCGTCCGCCGGCATGATCGAGAACGCGCGCAGGACGTGGTTCAGGCCGATGAACACCGGGATCTGCAGCAGCATCGGCAGGCAGCTGCCCAGCGGGTTGACGCCGTGCTCCTTCTGGAGCTTCTGCATCTCCTGCGCCTGGCGCTGCTTGTCGTTCGCGTACTTCTTCTGGAGCTTCTTCATCTCCGGCGCGAAGTCCTGCATCTTCTTCATCGACCGGACCTGGTTCACGAACGGCTTGAACATGATGCCGCGGACCGTGAACGTCAGGAAGATGATGCCGAGGATCCAGGCGATCGCCGTCGACTCCCCGAAGACGAGCCCGAAGACCTTGTGCCAACACCAGAGGATGAAGGACACGGGGTAGTAGATGAAATCGAGCACTGCTGCTACTCCTCGATCGGTGTTTCAGGTCGTCGGTGCCGCCACGAGAACGTCTCGGGCACGGGGTCGCGGCCGGGCATGGTCCACGGGCCGCAACGCAGCAGGCGGCGCGCCGCGAGGTAGGAGCCGCGGCCGGCGCCGTGCCGGGTGAGGGCCTCGACGGCGTACGCGCTGCAGCTCGGGTAGAACCGGCACGCCGGTGGCAGGAAGGGCGAAATCGCCTTGCGGTAGAGCTTGATGGGGAGCAACAGGACCCACGCGACCGGACCGGGCCGGGTGGGCCCGGGCTCGTCGTCGTGGTCGTGCTCGTCGTGCACTGAGTGCTCGGGGGTGGCTCGCATACCGGTCACACCGCTGATCCGTGGTCGGGGGCCGCGTCCGCGGGACGCGTCGGGCTGGGGACATCCCCGGCCGGACGGCGCGACGACAGTAGTCCGAGCCGCCGCAGCGCGGCGTCGAGATCGGCCCCGAGCTCCGCGCTGGACGCGGACGCGGACGGCGGCAATGCCCGTACGACCAACGCACTGCCGGCGGGCAGGGTTCCGAGCCGGGCCGAAACGAGATGACGCAACTTGCGGGACACCCGGTGGCGGACCACCGAGTTCCCCACGGCCTTGCTCACCACAAAACCCGCCCTGGTCGCCGACGAAGCATCGGCGGCCATGGACGGGTCCGTGGTCAACGCGTGGACGACGAGGCGGCGCCTGCCTGCCTTGGATCCGCGACGGAGAACCACGCGGAAATCCTCACTCCGCCGCAAACGTGCGGCAGCCGGCAGCACGGCGCGCCCCGACGTGCCGGATCAGGCCGACAGCGCTTCGCGGCCCTTGCGACGGCGAGCCGCCAGGATGCCCCGGCCTGCCCGGGTCCGCATGCGCAGCCGGAACCCGTGGGTCTTCGCGCGACGGCGGTTGTTCGGCTGGAAGGTCCGCTTACCCTTGCTCACTGCTTCTCCTGTGTGTCGCTGTGTCGTCTGCCCACCTGCCGGAGAGGGACGGTCATCCCTCTCACCTGGCGTGTCGTGCGGGCGCACGGCAGTCTCTGGTGTCTCCTACCAACGTGTGGCCTCGTCACGACGAGCGACGACAACTAGGGCACGCGAAACGCGCCCGTCGCATACGGGAGACCTTACGAGGGTACGCACCCCCGCCTGGAGCCCGATAAGCACCCCCTCCGCCACCGCCGGTGACGGGCCGCGCGAGGCCCGTTCGTCGACGCCGCGGCATCGAATGGCAACACGCCGTACACCATGAAATGCTGGCGGCCCAGGATGCCTTGTGGCAGCGAGCGGGGCTTGTTAGCGTGCCTCTCTCGGGTCACCGGTCGAGGTGCACGAGTATCCGGGTGGTGGAGTGCCCACCGGCTTACGACGAGCCCGCAGGTGGCGTCGCCGCGGGTCGCCGTACATTAGTGCACAGCTGTGGACAACTATGTGGATATTCGCTGTGCCGGTACCCGGTCAGGTCCGCAGGGGGTCATAGGGCGGTGTGACCAGGGGCGTTCCCGGGCCGATCCGGCCGTACGCGCCGTCGAGGGGAGGGGAGCCAGCCAGGTGTCGGAGCACCAGCACAACCTGGGTGTCATCTGGGAACAGGTGGTACGCGAACTGTCCGACGGGACCCTGTCCCCCCAGCAGCGTGCCTGGATGCGCGTGACCCGCCCCATCGGTCTGCTCGACGGCACCGCGCTGCTCGCGGCCCCCAGTGACTTCGCGAAGGAAGCGATCGAACGCGGTCTCCGCGGCGCGATCACCGACGCGCTCTCCCGCCGGCTCGGCCGCGCCATCTCGCTGGCCGTGAAGGTCGACACCGCCGAGACCCTCGCCCCGGTCGCCGCGCCGCGCTACGTCCCGTCACCCGCCCGGGTGGAAAACGGCGTGAGCGCCGAGCCGGCCCCCGCGCCGATGCCGGGCCCCGGCCCGATGATGCCGCCGCAGCGTCCCGAGCCTGCTCCGCCGATGCCGGCCCACCAGTCCGCCGGGCCGAAGCCCGACGACGGTGACGACACCGACGAGGAAGTCGACGAAGAGGGCGAAGCGCTCGCTGCCGTCCACGAGATCTGGCCCACGTTCTCCGGGCAGCCGATCGCCGGCCAGCCCTACACCGCGCCGGCGCAGCCGCAGACGTCGAAGACGAAGCTGAACGAGAAGTACACGTTCGACACGTTCGTCATCGGCGCGTCCAACCGGTTCGCGCACGCGGCCGCGGTCGCCGTCGCCGAAGCGCCGGCCCGCGCGTACAACCCGCTCTTCATCTGGGGCGAGTCCGGGCTCGGCAAGACGCACCTGCTGCACGCGGTCGGCCACTACGCGCAACGGCTCTTCCCGGGCATGCGCGTGCGGTACGTCTCGACCGAAGAGTTCACGAACGACTTCATCAACTCGCTGCGCGACGACCGCAAGGTCGCCTTCCAGCGCCGCTACCGCGACATCGACATCCTGCTCGTCGACGACATCCAGTTCCTGGAGGGTAAAGAAGGTACGCAGGAAGAGTTCTTCCACACCTTCAACACCCTCCACAACGCGAACAAGCAGATCGTCGTCAGCTCCGACCGCCCGCCCAAGCGCCTCGAAACGCTGGAGGACCGGCTGCGGACGCGGTTCGAGTGGGGCCTGATCACCGACATCCAGCCGCCCGAGCTGGAGACGCGCATCGCGATCCTCCGCAAGAAGGCGGCGCAGGACCGGCTCGCGGTACCGGGTGACGTCCTGGAGTTCATCGCCTCGCGCGTCGAGGCGAACATCCGGGAGCTCGAAGGCGCGCTGATCCGGGTCACGGCGTTCGCGTCGCTGAACCAGCAGCCGGTCGACGCCGGGCTGGCCGAGATCGTGCTGCGCGACCTCATCCCCGACTCGCACGCCCCGGAGATCACCGCGCCCACCATCATGGGCGTCATCTCCGAGTTCTTCGACGTCTCGCTCGACGACCTGTGCGGCCCGGGCAAGACGAAGGCGCTCGCCACGTCCCGCCAGATCGCGATGTACCTCTGCCGCGAGCTGACCGACATGTCGCTGCCGAAGATCGGGCAGACGTTCGGCGGCCGCGACCACACGACCGTCATGCACGCGGACAAGAAGATCCGCAAGGAGATGGCCGAGCGCCGGCGCATCTACGACCAGGTGCAGGAGCTGACGTCGCGCATCAAGCAGCGCGCCCGCCAGTAGCCGTCTTTCCTTACCTCCCAACGACTCAGGGGCGTCCACGCGATGTGGGCGCCCCTGAGTCGTCTTTGGACTGCCTGAAGCACGCCTACGCCCGCGAAGCAGCGAAGCGTCCGTACGCGCGCTTCGCAAAGTCGCGAAAATTGTTTGTACACAAGGAAGTTTCCCCATGGTGTGGGCAGTTTGCCCACAACGTCCGCGGATCTCCCACCAGCGACGACCCGGAATCCGTCCACACCCCGCCCACAGGTGATCCACAAGAAATCCACACCGTTGTCCACGCTGATTCCACAGGTTGCCCACATTGTGTGCACAGGAGGGCCCAGTCACCCGGAAGAGCGGTCCGGACCGTGCCGGGCACCCCCAGACCCTGGGTACAGAAGGCCCCACACCTGGGGACAACCGTGGGGATAACTGGGGACAACTGTGGACGGATCCGGGGCCGCTCGAAGTTGTCCACGGACGGCCCGATCTGTCCCCAGATCCACCACCATGGTTCTCCACATGCCCGCAAGCACTCCCACCTGCGCGAACGACCTCAATCCACACAATCCACAGGACTTACTACTGCTACTGCCTTTTAGATCTCTTCTAAGAGAGAAAAAGATAAAAACAGGCGGAGGACGAATCTGGGGACAACCGCGAGAGACTGTCGTCAAGTCGACAAAGTCAAGGGGAGGCCGAAGTGACGGCTGCCCCCGCGACGGCCTACCGTGGATGTCTGCACCTGGTCCGTGCTCCGGCCGCTGACGCGGAGGGCGGACCGGCCGGAGCGGGCAGCCGGTCACTGCCCCAAGCCAGAGCGAGGCCGGGCCGGCCCCGTCGCCCTGTCCGAGCCGAGTGGCTCGGGTCGTCGAAAGGATGCGCGCATGAAGATCCGCGTCGAGCGTGACGGGCTCGCCGACGCCGTCGCGTGGGTGGCGAGAAGCCTCCCCTCCCGGCCTCCCGTGCCGGTACTGGGCGGAGTCCTGCTCGACGCCGGTTCCGACGGCGACTCCGACGCGCTGACCGTGTCGGGTTTCGACTACGAGGTGTCCGCGACCGTGGGCGTCCCGGCGACGATCGCCGACGGCGGCCGCCTGCTGGTGTCCGGCAGGCTCCTCGCCGACATCACCAAGTCCCTGCCGAACCAGCCGGTCGAGATCGCCGTCGACGGCGCCCGCGCCACGATCACGTGCGGCAGCGCGCGCTTCTCCCTGCCGACCATGCCGGTCGAGGACTACCCGCAGCTGCCGTCCCAGCCCGCCTTCGCGGGTGAGCTCGCCGGCGACGCGTTCGGCCAGGCCGTCACCCAGGTCGTCGTCGCCGCGGGCAAGGACGACACGCTGCCGATGCTGACCGGCATGCGGCTCGAGATCTCCGGTAGCTCGCTGACCCTCGTCGCGACCGACCGGTTCCGGCTCGCCATGCGCGAGTTCACCTGGCAGCCCGCCGAGGGCCTGGCCGACGCCGCGGTGCTCGTCCCGGCGCGCACGCTCGCCGAGGCGGCCAAGACGCTCGGCGCGAGCGGTGCCACGATCCGGCTCGCGCTCGCCAGCGGCGAGGGCCTGCTCGGCCTGTCCGGCTCCGGGCGCTACACGACGACCCGGCTGCTCGACGCCGAGTTCCCGCCCTACCGCCAGCTGCTGCCCGCGACGCACACGTCGCGCGCGGTCATCGAGGTGTCCGCTCTCACGGAGTCGATCAAGCGAGTTTCGCTGGTCGCGGAGCGGGGGACTCAGGTACGACTGGAGTTCGGGGACAACACGCTGCGGCTGTCCGCGGGCGGCGACGACGAGGGAAGCGCCGAGGAAGAGCTCCAGGTCGACTACGAAGGTGAGCCGGTGACGATCGCGTTCAACCCGGGTTACCTCGTCGACGGTCTCGGTGCCCTCCACAGCGACCGGGCGGAGCTGACGTTCACCACGCCGAACCGCCCCGCCCTCATCAAGCCGGCCGACGCCGAGGGCAACCTCATCCCCGGCTACCTCTACCTCCTGATGCCCGTCCGTCTGCCGGGCTGACCCACCACACGTTTTCAGGGGGTCCGGGTGGCGGAGCCCCCGGCTGGGGCGAAGCCCCACATGTCACTGTTAGTACGTAAGGGGATCTCATGGTTCAGCTCGGTCTGATCGGCCTGGGCAAGATGGGCTTCAACATGCGTGAGCGGCTGCGCGCGGCTGGTCACGAAGTGGTCGGCTACGACCGCAACC
This sequence comes from Amycolatopsis sp. NBC_01286, assembly GCF_035982555.1. Lineage (NCBI taxonomy): Bacteria > Bacillati > Actinomycetota > Actinomycetes > Pseudonocardiales > Pseudonocardiaceae > Amycolatopsis > Amycolatopsis sp. NBC_01286. The sequence continues at coordinate 2,287,941 of NZ_CP108428.1, read as the reverse complement.
CGGACGTCAGCGACACGACGTCGCTCGAGGACCTGGTGTCCAAACTGGACGCTCCGCGGATCGTCTGGATCATGGTCCCGGCCGGCGACCCGACGCGGCAGACCATCACCGAGCTGGGCAACCTGCTCGCCGAAGGTGACATGGTCATCGACGGCGGCAACTCGAAGTACACCGACGACAAGCTGAACGCCGAGCTGCTCGCCGCGAAGAAGATCGGCTACGCCGACTGCGGTGTCTCCGGTGGCGTGTGGGGCAAGGAAAACGGCTACGGCCTGATGGTCGGTGGCACGGCCGCCGACGTCGAGCGCGCGATGCCGATCTTCGACGCGCTGCGCCCGGAAGGCCCGCGCGAGGAAGGTTTCTCGCACGCGGGCAGCGTCGGTGCCGGCCACTACGCGAAGATGATCCACAACGGCATCGAGTACGGCATGATGCAGGCCTTCGCCGAAGGCTTCGAGCTGCTCGAGGCCGCGAAGGTCGTCGACGACGTGCCCGCCGTGATCAAGGGCTGGCAGCGTGGCACCGTCGTCCGGTCCTGGCTGCTCGACCTGCTCGTGCGCGCGCTCGACGAGGACCCGGAGCTGGACGACCTCGAGGGGTACGTCGAGGACTCCGGCGAAGGCCGGTGGACGCTCGAAGAGGCGATCAACAACGCGGTGCCGGCGCCGGTCATCTCGGCCGCGTTGTTCGCCCGGTTCGCCTCCCGCCAGGAGCACTCGGCCGCGATGCGCGCGGTCGCCGCGTTGCGCAACCAGTTCGGCGGGCACGCCGTGAAGAAGGTCGGCGGGTAGGTCCCGTCCGGGAAGGAACCACGTGTATCTGCGCCATTTGCAGGTCACCGACTTCCGCTCCTGGCCCCAGGCCGATCTCGCCCTCGAACCGGGGCCGACCGTGCTGGTCGGCCAGAACGGTCGCGGCAAGACCAACCTGCTGGAAGCGATCGGGTACGTCGCGACGCTGGGCTCGCACCGCGTCGCGACGGACGCGCCGCTCATCCGGCACGGCTGTGAGCGCGCGCTGGTGCGGGTCGCGGTGGTCAACGACGACCGCGAGCTGACCGTCGAGCTCGAGATCACCGCCGGCCGGGCGAACCGCGCCCGGGTCAACCGCGGCGCGGTCGGCCGGCCGCGGGACGTGCTGGGCATCCTGCGCACGGTGCTGTTCTCCCCGGAGGACCTGGCGCTGGTGCGGGGTGACCCTGGCGAGCGACGCCGGTTCCTCGATGAGCTGCTGGTGCTGCGCGCGCCGCGGTACGCCGGGGTTCGTGCGGACTACGAGAAGGTGCTGAAGCAGCGCAACGCCCTGCTCAAGACCGCCGGCAAGCGCCGGACCGGACGTGAGGACCCGTACGCGCTGTCGACGCTCGAAGTCTGGGACGACCACCTCGCGGTGGCCGGCGCGGAGCTGCTGGCCGCGCGCCTGAACCTCGTCGCCGACCTCGGGCCGTACGCTGCGGCGGCGTACATGGGCGTCGCTCCGGACTCCCGGCCGGCGAAGATCTCGTACAAGTCTTCGCTGGGTGAAGGGCTGCCGGAGACGTACGGCGTACCGGACGGCGAGCGGGCGCAACCCGATGTCTTGAAGGACGTCTTGCTCAAAGCGCTCGGGGAATCTCGCAAAGCCGAGCTGGAGCGGGGGATCAGCTTGGTCGGCCCGCACCGGGACGAGCTGGAGCTGATCCTGGGCGAGGCGCCGGCCAAGGGGTACGCGAGCCACGGCGAGTCGTGGTCGTTCGCGCTCGCTCTCCGGCTCGGCAGCTACGAGCTGCTGCGCGGGGAGGCGGGTGAGCCGGTGCTCCTGCTCGACGACGTGTTCGCCGAGCTGGACCGCAAGCGCCGGGCCCGGCTGGCCGAGGTGGCCGCGAGCGCCGAGCAGGTGCTGGTGACGGCCGCCGTCGACGAAGACGTGCCCAGCGAGCTGGCGGGGAGCCGGTTCGTTGTGGCGGATGGTGAGGTCACGCGTGGCTGAACAGCGCAAAAAAGGCGCTCCAAGATCGACTCGACCACCCGGTGTGACCGCTGACACAGGAGTTACCCACCGATCTGGGGACAAACCTGTGGACAGTGTGGATAAACCCGTACCCGGGTTATCGCCGCGCGTGACCAAAAGGCCGGATCGGCCGCTTGACACCCCCCTCAAGGGGGTTAACCCGGCCGGGAACGCCACGCCGAGTACGCAGAGTGAGAACTCCACTGCTCCGAACGGGGCGGCGATGACGGGCCGGGACCTCGCGCACGCCGCGCTCGAGGCCGCGAAAGCCAAGGCCAAGGAGCGGGGCGTCCCGCCGGGGCAGCGCCGCCGCGTGGCCAGTAGCGGACAGAACCCCCGGCGCCGCCGCTGGTCGGGACCGGGTGCGGACGCGCGTGATCCCCAGCCCCTCGGCCGGCTCGTTTCGCGGCTCGTCAGCGACCGCGGCTGGAACGAGAGCGTCTCCGGCGCGCGCGTCTTCGCGCAGTGGGCGCGCCTGGTCGGCGAAGACGTCGCGGAACACGCCCAGCCGGTCGCGCTGAAAGACGGCGAGCTCACGGTCCGCGCCAGCTCCACGGCGTGGGCCACCCAGCTGCGGTTGCTGCAGGGAAAGCTGCTGGCCAAGATCGCGGCGGGAGTCGGAAACGGCGTGGTCAAGCGCATGCGGATCCAGGGTCCGATGGCCCCGAGCTGGCGGAAAGGGCCCCGGCACGTGTCGGGTCGTGGCCCGCGTGACACGTACGGCTGACCCGGGTTGCGCGTTGCTCGGTTGAATGCCCCGAGAACGCATCCAGACGCGCTGAAATACGTCAAGACTCGGCTCGGACCGATTTCGTCCGTCTGTGACGCGTTCAGGGGTGTCCTTGCCGCATGTCAGCGGACACGGCCAAGTACACTGGAGGGGAGCGAGCGTCCGCTCGGGCGAGACGAGGAGAAACAAGGCCTGTGACCGAGAACAAGAGCGAGTACAACGCGTCATCGATCACGGTGCTCGAAGGCCTTGAAGCGGTCCGCAAGCGCCCCGGTATGTACATCGGTTCCACCGGTGAACGCGGGCTGCACCACCTCGTCCAGGAGGTCGTCGACAACTCGGTCGACGAAGCGATGGCGGGCCACGCCACCAAGGTCGAGGTTACCCTCCTCGCCGACGGTGGGGTGCGGGTAGTCGACGACGGCCGCGGCATCCCGGTCGACATGCACCCCAAGGAGCACAAGCCGACCATCGAGGTCGTGCTCACCCAGCTGCACGCGGGCGGCAAGTTCGACAGCGACTCCTACGCGGTGTCCGGCGGCCTGCACGGCGTCGGCATCTCCGTGGTCAACGCGCTGTCGACGCGGCTGCTGGCGGAGGTCAAGTACGGCGGCCGCGACTGGCGCCAGCTGTACACGGACCAGATCCCGGGGTCGCTCGACGACCTCGGGCCGGCGTCCGAGACCGGCACCACGATCACCTTCTGGCCCGACGGCGGCATCTTCGAGACCACCACCTTCAACTTCGAGACGATCTCGCGCCGCCTCCAGGAGATGGCGTTCCTCAACAAGGGACTGACGCTGTCCCTGCGCGACGAGCGCGTCGCCGACGAGGAGGCCGAGGCGGACGCCGAAGGCAAGGTCGCCCGGGTCAAGGAGAAGGTCTACTGCTACCCGGGTGGGCTCGAGGACTTCGTCAAGCACATCAACGGCAGCAAGGACCCGATCCACGCCAGCGTGATCTCCTTCGACGCCAAGGGCCCCGGCCTCGAGGTCGAGGTCGCGATGCAGTGGAACACCGGGTTCACGCCGTCGGTCTACACGTTCGCCAACACGATCAACACCCACGAGGGCGGCACCCACGAAGAGGGCTTCCGCGCCGCGCTGACCCGCGTCGTCAACACGTACGCGCGCGACAAGAAGCTGCTCAAGGAGAAGGACACCAACCTGACCGGTGACGACGTGCGCGAGGGTCTCGCCGCGATCGTCTCGATCAAGCTGAGCGAGCCGCAGTTCGAGGGCCAGACGAAGACCAAGCTGGGCAACAGCGAGGCGAAGACGTTCGTGCAGCAGCAGTCGAACGAGTGGCTGGCCGACTGGTTCGAGCGCAACCCGGCCGAGGCGAAGACGATCATCAACAAGTCGATCTCCTCGGCGCAGGCCCGGATGGCCGCGCGCAAGGCGCGTGACCTCGTCCGCCGCAAGGGCGCGCTCGACATCGGCGGCCTGCCCGGCAAGCTGAAGGACTGCCGCTCCACCAAGCCGGAGGAGTGCGAGCTCTACATCGTCGAGGGTGACTCGGCCGGCGGCTCGGCCAAGGAGGGCCGGGACTCGATGTACCAGGCGATCCTGCCGATCCGCGGCAAGATCATCAACGTCGAGAAGGCCCGCATCGACCGCGTCCTCAAGAACACCGAGGTCCAGTCGCTGATCACCGCGCTGGGCACCGGCATCCACGACGAGTTCGACCTCGAGAAGCTGCGGTACCACAAGATCGTGCTGATGGCCGACGCCGACGTCGACGGCCAGCACATCACCACGCTGCTGCTCACCCTGCTGTTCCGGTTCATGAAGCCGCTGATCGAGCACGGCCACGTCTTCCTGTCGCGGCCGCCGCTGTACAAGATCAAGTGGCCGCGGGCCGAACCGGAGTACGTGTACTCCGACAACGAGCGCGACGCCGTCATCCGCGCGGGCGTCGAGGCCGGCAAGCGGCTGCCGAAGGACGACGCGATCCAGCGGTACAAGGGTCTCGGCGAAATGAACGCCGAAGAGCTGTGGGAGACCACGATGGACCCGGCCAACCGGCTGCTGGGGCGCGTCACGATGGACGACGCCGCCCAGGCCGACGACCTGTTCTCCGTCCTGATGGGCGAGGACGTCGAGGCCCGCCGCTCGTTCATCACGCGCAACGCCAAGGACGTGCGCTTCTTGGACGTGTAGGCGTCCCCCGTTCGTTTGTCCCGCTAGGACCCCCGCACTCGAGAAGGACCCATGACGGAAACTCTGCCGCCGGCTCCGGACCACGACCGGATCGAACCGGTCGACATCCAGCAGGAGATGCAGCGCTCGTACATCGACTACGCGATGAGCGTGATCGTGTCGCGCGCGCTGCCGGACGTGCGCGACGGCCTCAAGCCGGTCGCCCGCCGGATCCTCTACTCGATGTTCGACTCCGGCTTCCGGCCGGACCGCGGGTACAACAAGTGCTCCCGCGTCGTCGGCGACGTCATGGGCAACTACCACCCGCACGGCGACTCGGCGATCTACGACGCGCTCGTCCGGCTCGCCCAGCCGTGGTCGCTGCGGTACCCGCTGATCGACGGCCAGGGCAACTTCGGCTCGTCGGGCAACGACCCCGCCGCCGCGATGCGGTACACCGAGTCCCGGCTCGCTCCGCTGGCCATGCAGATGCTGGCGGACATCGAAGAAGACACCGTCGACTTCCGCGACAACTACGACGGCCGCACGCAGGAGCCCGACGTCCTGCCGTCGCGCTTCCCGAACCTGCTGGTCAACGGCGGTTCCGGGATCGCGGTCGGGATGGCGACGAACATCCCGCCGCACAACCTGCGCGAGGTGTCCGAGGGCGTCGTCTGGGCGCTCGAGAACCCCGAGGCGGACGACGACGAGCTGCTGGCCGCGCTCCTGGTGCGGATCAAGGGCCCGGACTTCCCGACCAAGGCGATGATCCTCGGCACGTCCGGCATCGAGGACGCCTACCGCACCGGCCGCGGCTCGGTCCGGATGCGCGCGGTCGTCGAGGTCGAGGAAGACGTCAAGGGCCGCACGATCCTGGTCGTGTCCGAGCTGCCGTACCAGGTCAACCCGGACAACCTGGTCGAGAACATCGCGAACCTGGTTCGCGACGGCAAGCTCACCGGCATCTCCGACATCGCCGACGAGTCCAACAGCCGCTCCGGCATGCGGATCGTCGTCACGGTCAAGCGGGACGCCGTCGCGAAGGTCGTGCTGAACAACCTGTTCAAGCACACCCAGCTGCAGCAGAACTTCGGTGTCAACATGCTGGCGCTGGTCGACGGCGTGCCGCGCACGCTGCGGCTCGACCAGATCATCCGGCACTACGTGAAGCACCAGGTCGAGGTCATCGTCCGGCGGACCCGCTTCCGCCTGCGCAAGGCCGAGGAACGGGCCCACATCCTGCGTGGTTACGTCAAGGCGCTCGACGCGCTCGACGAGGTCATCGCGCTGATCCGGCGGTCGCCGTCCGCGGACGAGGCCCGGCCGGCCCTGATGGAGCTCCTGGACGTCGACGAGATCCAGGCCACCGCGATCCTCGACATGCAGCTGCGGCGCCTGGCCGCCCTCGAGCGGCAGCGGATCATCGACCAGCTGGCCGAGATCGAGCTGGAGATCGCCGACCTCAAGGACATCCTCGAGAAGCCCGAGCGGCAGCGCTCGATCATCCGCGACGAGCTGATGGCGATCGTCGAGAAGTACGGCGACGACCGGCGCACGAAGATCATCGCCTTCAACGGCGACGTCACCGACGAAGAGCTCATCGCGGTCGAGGACGTCGTCGTCACGATCACCCGCACGGGGTACGCGAAGCGGACGAAGACGGATCTGTACCGCTCGCAGAAGCGCGGCGGCAAGGGCGTGCAGGGCGCGACGCTGAAGCAGGACGACATCGTCCAGCACTTCTTCGTCTGCTCGACGCACGACTGGATCCTGTTCTTCACGAACAAGGGCCGCGTCTACCGGACCAAGACGTACGACCTGCCCGAGGCCAACCGCAACGCGCGCGGCCAGCACGTGGCGAACCTCATGGCGTTCCAGCCGGACGAGAAGATCGCCCAGGTCATCGAGATCAAGAACTACGAGGTCGCGCCGTACCTGGTGCTCGCCACCAAGCGCGGCCTGGTGAAGAAGACCAAGCTCACCGACTTCGACTCCAACCGCTCCGGCGGCCTCATCGCGATCAACCTGCGCGAGGGCGACGAACTGGTCGGCGCGGTGCTGGCGGCGGCCGAGGACGACCTGCTCCTGGTGTCGGCCGAGGGCCAGTCGATCCGCTTCCACGCGACCGACGAGGCGCTGCGGCCGATGGGCCGCCCGACGTCCGGCGTGCTCGGCATGCGGTTCAACGACGGCGACGAGCTGCTCGGCATCAGTGTGGTCAAGCCGGACAAGTTCCTGCTGGTCGCGACCGACGGCGGATACTCGAAGCGCACGCCGATCGAGGACTACCCGGTGCAGGGTCGCGGTGGCAAGGGTGTGCTCACCATCCAGCACGACCGCAAACGTGGGAGGCTGGTGGGGGCGCTCATCGTCGACGCCGAGGACGAGCTGTACGCGATCACCTCGAGCGGCGGCGTGATCCGCACGCCGGCGGTCGACGTGCGCAAGGCGGGTCGGCAGACGAAGGGGGTGCGGCTGATGAATCTCGGCGAAGGCACCACTCTTCTCGCGGTCGCACGCAACGCGGACGAGCCCTCGGACGTCGCCAACGGTGACGACACCGTGGAAGCGGACGTCACGGTGGACGACACTGCGGAAGCAGTGTCGGAAGCAGTGGCCGAAACCACAGACGCGGATGAAGAAACGACGGCGCCGCCGGAGCAGTGAGACGGCGCCACCACGGCACGGATAAGGACTGACTCTTCGTGACACCATCCGAGAATCCCGAGGCAGCGGGTTCGAACGGGACTCCGTCGAGCCCGCCCTGGCAGCGGGTCGGCAAGGACGGCGGCGACGCCGAGGCGACGGTCGGGCTGGCCACGGACGAGGTGCGCCCGGCCGGCGAGACGCAAACCGTCTCGCCGGCCGAGCACCCGGTGGTGACCGGCAGCGCCGCCCCCCGCCTCTTCGGCGGCGGCGACACCCCGCCGGGAGGCGAGCCGTCCGCGGCCGCCATCCCGTCGGCGTCGACCCAGCGCGCCCGCCCGAGCGCCCTCCGCCGCCCGGGCCGAGGCCCGCGGCGGGCGAGCCTGCAGGTCAAGCGGTTCGACCCGTGGTCGGTCCTGAAGCTGTCGCTGGTGCTGGGCGTCGCAATGTTCTTCGTCTGGCTGGTCGCGGTCGGCGTCCTCTACACGGTCCTCGACGGCATGGGCGTCTGGGACAAGCTGAACGGCACGTACTCCTCCCTGGTCGGCGGCGAAGGCGCGAACGCGTCCTCCGAACCGCTGATCAGCGCGGGCCGCGTCTTCGGCATCGCGGCCATCCTGGGCGCGATCAACATCGTCCTGGTGTCGGCACTGGCCACGGTCAGCGCGTTCATCTACAACGTGTCGGCCGACCTCGCCGGAGGCCTGGAAGTCACGCTGTCGGAACGGGAGTAACCCGGTTGCAGGGCCCCCTCGGGGGTCCTGTAAAGTTCTCCTCGTTCAAGGGCCTATAGCTCAGGTGGTTAGAGCGCTTCGCTGATAACGAAGAGGTCCCAGGTTCAAGTCCTGGTAGGCCCACGCAAGTCAAGCCCGGTTCGCGATGTGCGAGCCGGGCTTTTGCGTGACCTGAGTGACTAACAGCCTGACTACGAACTCACTGTCGCCGCACCAGGTTCTCCTGGCTGGCCGCCCACGACGCCAATAGGGCCAGACCGTCCGCGGTCGGCGTGCCGGTGGGCGCGGTGTAGACGGTCAGGTGCAAGCCCGGTTCGGCAGGCAGCTCCATCGACTCGACGTCCAGGTCTAGCTGGCCCACTACCGGGTGGTGCAGACGCTTGCGTCCGGACCGGTGGAGCCGAACGTCCTGGGAAGCCCATCGCTGGCGGAATAGTTCACTGCGCGTCGACAATTCGCCGACCAGGGCGATCAGCTCCTCGTCGTGCGGATTGCGGCCGGCTTCCATGCGGAGCTTCGCGGCCGTATCGCGGGCGATTCGGTCGTAGTCGACGAAGAACTTTCTCGCCGATTCGGGATCCAGGTACAAGAACCGCGCGGTGTTCGCCGGTCGTCGCGTGTCGGCCAGTACCGGTGAATACAGCGCGCGGGCGAGGTGATTCACGGCCAGTACGTCATAACGGCCGTTGCAAATCCACGCCGGCGCATCGGTGATGGCGTCGAGCACCTGGTGAAGCGCCGGACGCACCGTCAAGGCGGGTCGCCGGCGGCGTGGAACGCTGGGCGCCCTGGACTGCCGCGCGAGGTGGAGCAGGTGATCGCGCTCGGCCTCGTCGAGCTGCAGGGCGGCGGCCAACGCGTCGAGCACTCCGTCGGAAGTGCCGGCGAGGCCGCCGCGCTCCATGCGCACGTAGTAGTCGACCGATACTCCGGCCAGCAGAGCTACCTCTTCGCGACGCAGGCCTTTGACCCGGCGGTTGCCGCCGTAGGCGGGCAGTCCGGCTCGCTCGGGCGTGATCCGCGCGCGGCGGGAGCTCAGGAATTCCTTGATCTCGGTGCGCAGATCGATCGTGGCCACCTCGTCACGGTAGGCCTTGTCCGCAGGCGGAGGGAGGTTCTGCTGGTACCCCCGACGCCTAGGTACCTGTTGCGGTCGTGGCGATACCGCCGTCGACCGGGATGATGGTGCCCGTGAGGTAGGACGCGGCCCGGCTGGCGAGGAACACGGCGATACCCGCCATGTCGTCGTCGCGGCCGAGCCGGCGCAGCGGGGCCTTCGCCGCGATCGTGTCGCCGATGGCGTCGAGCGTGGACGCCATCATCTGCGACGGGAACGGTCCTGGGGCCACCGCGTTCACGGTGACGTGCTGCGGGCCCAGTTCCCTGGCGAGCACCCTGGTGAGCTGGTGGAGTCCCGCTTTGCTGCTGGCGTAGGAGTAGTTGGGCGACGCGGCGACGTGGATGGCGGCGATACTGCCGATGTTGACGACCCGCGCGGGATCGTCGGCGGTGCCCGCCCGGCGAAGTGCGGGGAGCAGCGCCTGCACCAGCCAGAACGGCGACTTGAGATTGAGGTCGATCACTGAGTCCCAGGCCTCGTCCGGGAACGTCTCCAGCGGCTCGCGCCACATCGCTCCCGCGTTGTTGACGAGGATGTCCAAGCGCTCCGAGCCGGCCGTGACAAGATCGGCGAGGCGCCGACACTCGTCGTGCCTGGAAAGGTCGGCGGGAATTGCTTTGACGTCGCCGAATTCGGACAGCAGATCCTGGGCCTCCGCGCACGAATCCGCATTGCGTGAGCTGATGACGACGCGGGCGCCCGCCCGCAGAAGGCCGCGCGCGATCATCATCCCGATGCCCCTGGTGCCACCAGTGACAAGTGCGTGCTTCCCACTCAGATCGAAAAGGTCTGCGTGAGTGGTGAATCGGCCGTCCGCCATTGGTCGTCATTCCTTTTGTCGTGGAAACCGCAGTGCTCAACCAGGTTGGCAGGCGTTCTGGACGGCTGGGAGATCCTGGTGATCCAGGTACTGCGAGAGCCACGACCCTGGGTACAGGTCAGCCCTGCCGGGAAGAGAAGTGCCGGCAGGGCTGAGTTGGTGGTCGACCACCTTGTACAACGACGGCGCTCGGTGCGGTATTTCCGGCCGGGTGTGACGTGGGTTACTGGTGGTTCCGGTGGTTCCACGTGGAACACGGCGCTGCGGCACCGGTCGATCTCGTGCCCGGCCGGTCCGGTAACATCGCGGGGTAAGGGAAGCAAGCTGAGAAGGGGGCTTCGGTGAAGAAGCTGCTGGCACTCGCGGTTATCGCGGGCGGCGTCCTGTTCGTGGTCAAGCGCAACAAGGCGGCGAAGGCCGAGGCCGACCTCTGGCGCGAGGCGACCGCTCCGGTCCCCTCCAACAACGGAACCACCCCGGCCAAGCCGGCGGGCGCGTCCCACAACTGAGTCTTCGTGCGGGCGGTCCGCCGCCCGCACCCGGGGCTGTAGCTCAATTGGTAGAGCACCGCCTTTGCAAGGCGGGGGTCAGGGGTTCGATTCCCCTCAGCTCCACAACCCCTCAGGGCCAGGTCATCCATTGACCTGGCCCTGAGGTCGTTCAGCCGAGGAAGGCGATCACCGCGTCGCGGCCCGCGTGGCCCAGCTCGCGGTTCTGGATCGAGTGCGATGCTCCCGGGACCACCACCAGCTTCCCCCGCGGTGCCTGGCGAGCCTCCTCCTTCGCCCACTCCAGCGGCGTCGACAGGTCGTGGTCGCCGTTCAGCAGCAGCACCGGGACGTTCGGCAGCCTTGACGACGGGTTCGAGCCCGGCCGCTCGGCCGGCCACGGCAGGCAGCTCTGGATGAACCCCTGCTGCGTCGCCACCGCCGTGGTGTACGGCCACGTCGCCTGCGGTGGCAACGCCCGCGCCGTCAGCGAAAGCAGGGGTTGGCGCAGGGAGACCGGGGTCGCCGCCGAGCCCCAAGGGAAGCGCTGGTCCGCGCACAGCGTCGCCGCGTGGAGGCCCGCGCTGAACGACGCCGGGTTGTCGCCGCCCGACTTGTACGCCTCCAGCAGGTCGTCCAGCTGCCCGCTCGAACCGCCGCGGGCCTGGTGGAGGGCGCCGATGATGTCGCCAGCCTCCGGGTTTCGGTACGACGGGTCGCTGAACTCGTACGAGACGATCGTGTCGAAGATCTTCACGCCGTCCGCCGTGCTCCGGTGGCGGACCACCCAGGCGAGGTCCTCGGCCGGGTCGTAGCCGCACGCCGGGGGCGTCGCGCAGGCCAGCCGCAGGACGCGGGCCTCGGCCTGGAGGCCGGTCAGGTACAGCGAGGCCGACGCCGTCGCGTGGTGCGGGAGCACCGAGTCCAGCACGACCTTGCTGACGTTGCCCGGGTGCGCGATCGCGTACCGCGCCGCCGTGAAGGAGCCGTACGAGACGCCGTCGACGACCATTTTCGGCACGTTCAACGCCTGCCGCAGCTGGTCGAAGTCCGCGACGGTCTGGTCCGTCGAATAGAGCGGTGCCGTGTCACCGAGGATGCGGGCGCATTCGGTGACGGCGTCCGGCGTCGGCGTCGCGATGTCCGAACTGCCCATCTGCGCTTGCAGGCCCGGGCACAGGAGCGCCCCCGACGGGCCGGTGCCGCGCTGGTCCAGCATGACGAACCGGTAGTCCTTCGCGACCTCCGGCAGCCGCTGGGTGGCGATCCGCGTGATGGTGCCGACGCCGCCCTGGCCGGGGCCGCCGGTGAGGAACAGGAGCACGCCCTTCGGCGCGTCGACGTTGTCCGCGGCCGCGATCGGCAGCTTCAGCGTGCCCGGGACGCGGCCGGTGTGGTCGAGCGGGACGGTCAGGGTCGAGCACGTGAAGCCCGGTTGGCCCGGGCACGGGTGCGAGTCCGTCAGCGTCGGTCGTCCCCCGGGACGCGTGTCGGCCGCGGCCACACCCCCGAGTGCGGCGGTCAGCGCCAGGACCAGCCCGGCGGTCAGCAGTTTCGAACGCATGATCCATCATGGCCCCACCGGCCCCGGCGCCGTAAACCCCCGAACGGACCGTCTCACCGGCTGACGCAGGAAACCTTCGCCAGCGCGGCTTTCCCGGGGCCGGCCTCGCCCGCCGTGTTCGACGAGTTGTCCCGCCGGTTGCCGTCGGACTGCGTGACGCACAGCCGGCCGTCCGGCAGCAGCACCGGGCTGGTCGGGAACTCCAGCGGCCCGCCGTTGCGCAGCTTCGTCGCCGCGTCGGCCGGGTTGCGGAAGTACTCGACGACGCGGCCGTCGCGCCGGGCCAGCACGATCGCGTTGCGCTCGTTCGCCGCCGTCCAGACGTTGCCCGCGCGGTCGAGGACGATCCCGTCGGCGCCCTCGAGGTACGGGTGCTGGACGTCGAGGTCGTCCAGGCAGAGCGTGTTCGCGGGGAACGCGGCGTCGCAGCCGGTCGCCGCGCGCGGCCGGCCCGCGCGGTCCATCGGGACGCGCCAGAGCGCGCCGCGTGCGGTGTCCGCGACCAGGAGCGTGCCGTCCTCGGTGAACGCCAGGCCGTTCGCGACGATGTGCTGCGAGCCGGCGGTGTCCGCGGCGGTCCGGCCGGCCGGGGTGATCGTCACGGTGCCGGGCGGCAAGCCGCGCACGTCCCGGCCGACGCCACCCGCGATGACGTCGCTGACCAGCGGCTGGACGCGGAACATCTCGGCGGCGACGCCGTCGCTGCCCGCCCGCCACACGCGGCCCTGGCCGGTGCCGCCGTCGGAGATCCACAGCGCGCCGGCGCGGTCGAACGCCAGGCCGTTCGCGCCGGGGACGCCGCGGGCGAACACCGTCGCGGCCGGCGGGTTCGCGGCGTCCGGCACGAACGACACGACGGTGTCGGCGTTCGCGACGTACAGCCGGCCGCGGCGGTCGAAGGTCAGCCCGGCCGGGCCGCACGGCGCGGGGATCGTGCCGACGACCGCGGCCGGGCCGCCGGTGGCCGCGACGCGGTAGACCGGGCAGGGATCGGCCCCGCGCGCGGGTGTGTAGAGGTTTCCGCGGCCGTCGGTGGTGAGGCCTTCGAGGCCGAGCGGTGACGCGAACACCGTCTCGAAGACGGCGGGACGCTGCGATGAGGACACTTCACCGGCGGACGCGCCGGACAACAGCCCGGCGGACAACGCGGCGGTGGCGGCAAGGACGACGGTTCGGCGCATCAGGGCCTCCGTTTTGTCGGATTTCCTGCCTACCCGCGCCGCCCCTGGTGCGTCAAGGCCAGAGGCGTTCGCGGACCCATTCGCCGTCGGCCTTCCGGTACCGCAACCGCACGTGCCGGCGGTCGTGGCTCGCTTGCCAGAACTCGACTTCGTCCGGGTCGACGAGGTAGCGCGTCCAGGTTTCCGGGGCGACGCCGGGGTTTTCTGCCACCCAACGCTCGGCTTCCGCGGCCGCTGTGTCGAGTTCGGCCGGGTCGCGCAGCACCTGCGACTGGTGCCCGATGAACGCCTCGACGCGCGACGCCGGCGGCCGCGCCAGGAAGTCCTCGGCGGACACCTCGGGCGCGGCGGGGGAGACCGGCCCGCGCAGCCGCACCTGCCGGCCGCGGCCGGGCCAGAAGAACGTCAGCGCCGCGCGCGGATCCTTGCGCAGCTGCAGGCCTTTCGGGCTTTCCGAGCTGGTGGCGACCGCCCAGCCGCCGGGGCCGACGTCCTTGAGGATCACCACGCGGGCGTCCGGCGCACCATCGGCGTCCACAGTGGACAGTGTGACGGCGTGCGGCGCCAGCACGTGCTCACCGGCTTCGGTCAGCCACTCCAGGAACAGCTCCCGGGGCTCTGGCGACGCCGTTTCCGGCGTGAACGCCGGGAGCTCTTCGGGGAACGACGGCCATCCGCGCAACGCGACCATGTCAGTAACCGTACGGGGGCTGGTGCTGCGGCGGCTGGTGCGGCTGTTGCTGCTGCCAGCCCGGCGGCGGCAGCTGGCCCGGCTGCGCGGGCGGCAGTTGCTGCTGTTGTTGTTGCTGCGCTTGCCACTGCACCTGCTGGTAGACCTCGGCGGGCTGCGGGAAGCAGTACGTCAGCTTCGCGTTGACCGAGCCCTGCACCGCGGCGCCCCAGAACTTCCCGCCGACGAACGCGTACATCTGCCCGGCCGAGACGTCGACGGCGACCATCCGCGTCTCGCCGCCGAACTGGTTGCCCGACTTCGCCGACGCGGCCTGCGCGGCGTCCGGGTAGACGCGCTGGCCGATCAGCCCGGCGATGACGACCGAAGCCGCCGTCCAGCCGACGGTGCCCATGACGTTCGCGCGGGCGTGCTGGGTCGCGCGGCTGGTGAAGTCGTACAGCGCGGCGGCGGTGACCTCCGGGACGGCGCAGGCGACCACGCAGTAGTTCATCGTCGAGAGCATCACCGACTCGGTGAACAGGCCGACCACGGCGACCGCGGGCCCGAACTGCACGGAGTTCAGCCGGCCACCGGAGCGCTGGATGCGCTCGGCCACCGCACCGAGGTACTGCTCGGAGGTGAGCACGCGGGAGACCTCCCTCGCCGAAGACGGACACGGCCGGACACCGCCCGGTCATGCTCCCATGCCGGGCGGTGCCGACGCCGTCAGGCCGGTCGCGTCAAGCTGCGGGTTCCAGCTGGGCGGGGGCCCGGCGGAACGCGCCCGCGACCGACCAGAGGCCGCGGTCGGCGAACGCGATGACCAGGAAGCCCCAGCAGAACAGCACGGCCGCTTCGCCGCCGTTCTCGACCGGCAGCAGGCCGCCGCTCTGGTGCACGGTGAAGTACGCGAACGCCATCGAACCGGAGCAGAGCACCGCGGCGGGCCGGGTGGCGACCCCGATCGTCACCAGCACCCCGCCCGCCACCTGGATCAGCGAGGCCCACCACGTCGGCCAGGACCCGAATTCCGCCGCTTTGGCCCCGAAGAGGCCGAAAAGCCGTGAAGCGCCGTGGCACAGGAACAGAAAACCGAACACAATGCGGAAGAGCGCCATCACGTGGTCTCGACCCTTGTCGAACAGCTTCATTTCGTCGTCTCCCGGGCTGGCTGTTGGAAAGAAACGTGACAGCCAGGTTAGGAGACCCTAAGCCTCCAGGGAACACAATGTGTGATTGGTCCAATACTGAGCGGTACTTGAACTTTCGACCGCACTCACTCGTGTGACTGGACATGATTGACTGAGCGCGCTATGCGACGACTCGTACTTCTCGCGCCCGCCGTGGCTCTCCTCGCCGGCTGCAGCGCCACCATCGTGTCCGGGACCGCGACTCCCAGTCCGCCGTCCAAGTCCGCCGGTGCGGCGGCGGGCACCGAACTGCCACCGGATCCCCAGCCGGGGGCGACCGAGGACTGCCCGTACCTCGACAGCCAGTTCGTGGCCGACGCGAACGGGCAGCACGTTTCGAAGGTACGCGTGTCCGCCGACCAGCCCCATCCGGCGTGCTTCTTCTACCGCCCGGACGGCAAGGTCCAGCTGACCGTCCAGGTGTACGTCGGGGCGGCGAGCGTCGCAACGGCGCTGGTCAACAGGGCTGCGCCGGTCGAGACGTCCAACCCGGCCAACGACCCGACGGGGTGGAAGGGCGGCTACCAGTCGACCGACGACGGCGCCGTCTACGCGGTCTCGAAAGGGACCGCGGCCATCGTCGCGACGACCAACCAGAAGCAGAGCGTGAAGGCACGCTCCGTGGTGAGGAAGGCCATCACGGCCCTGAAGCTCTAGGTAGTCGTAGCCACACGGGTGAGTGAAGTTGATCTTGTATTACCCTGTGCGTCACGCGCAGGCTTCGTGGACTCGCGCACCGCAGCCGCCGGGGAATCCCCACCCCGGGGCGGGGCACCAACTCTGCAACGACAAAGGACTAGATTCGTGGCTGACACCCTCAAGGACATCCTGCTCGACTCCAGCCGTCGCCCG
This sequence comes from Amycolatopsis sp. NBC_01286, assembly GCF_035982555.1. Taxonomy (NCBI): domain Bacteria; kingdom Bacillati; phylum Actinomycetota; class Actinomycetes; order Pseudonocardiales; family Pseudonocardiaceae; genus Amycolatopsis; species Amycolatopsis sp. NBC_01286. Next base: position 2,271,813 of record NZ_CP108428.1, on the reverse strand, counting down.
GCTGTCGTGAGCGACTTCGAAGGCCTCGTGGACGCTGAGGTCTCGGACAAGGGCGGCGTTTCGGGTGCCGTCGTCAAGACCGGCTTCGCCGCGGTCAAGAAGATCAAGCCGGGCATCATCCCCTCGGCCGTCGACACGCTGCTGCCCGACTTCGTCGGCGCGCTCGAGCCGTTCTACGGCGACTTCCGCGCCAAGGGCGGCAGCGACTTCGGTGCCTACCTGACCAGCCGCTCGGACGAGGCGTCCGACGCGCTGCTGAGCGTCACCGACTCGCGCGCGGAGCGCAGCAGCCGCGACAGCATCAAGAAGGTCTACGGCAAGCTCCGCCCGAACGGCAAGAAGAACGTCGAAGAGGCGCTGCCCCGTCTCGGCCAGCTGGTCGACAAGCACGCCGCCGCGGTCTGAGCAACACCTGAGCACGACTGAAGAGGCCCCCGGTGCACCCCCGGGGGCCTCTTCGCGTCGTCTTCAGTTCTTCTTTTCGGCAGGCGACGAGGACGGCGCCTTGCCGTTCGCCTGCGGAGCCGGCTTGGGAGCCGGAGCCGCGGCGGGCTTCACTGCTTCAGCCGGCTTCGGCGGAGCAGGCGGAGTGGCCTTCGGCGGCGCCGGGGCGACCGGCGGCTCCTGCTTCGAGCGCAGCACGTAGGCGGCACCGGCGCCGACCACGACCAGCCCGAGCAGCCACGGCCAGCGACGACGGCTGCGGGTGCCCTTGGCAGCAGCCTTCGCCTCGACGACGGCAGCGGCGAAGTCCTTCTTCGCGGACTTGAAGTCCTTCTTGCCGCGACGCTTCGAGTCACCGGCCGCCTTCGCGGCCTTGATGGCGGCCCTCTTCGCCTTGCGACCAGGCTTGCGCAGCTCGGAGAGCCGGGCGAGGGCCTCCTTGCGGGCGGCCTTCGAGCTCTTCTTGAGCTCCTTGCGGGTCAGTTCCGTCTTCTTCGCGAGCTGCTTCTGCACGCGGCGGCCGGTCTTGGCTCCTTCGGAGACAAGCTTGTCGGCGGCATCGACGGCCTGGGCTGTCGCCCGGGACATGGCCTTCACCTCATCAATCGTTTTGACACTGCTCTGTTGCCCGTAACCTATCGTGCCCCTTTTCCCCGCGCGCCGCCGCAGATGGCACGATGAAGCGCGTGAAAGCGACGCTGCACACCAACCAGGGTGACATCAACCTGATCCTGCTCCCCGACCACGCGCCCAAGACGGTCGCGAACTTCGTCGGTCTCGCGGAGGGCACCAAGGAGTACACCCAGCCGAACGCGGCGGGCACGAACTCCGGCCCGTTCTACGACGGCTCGATCTTCCACCGCGTCATCGACGGCTTCATGCTGCAGGGCGGCGACCCGACCGGGACCGGCCGCGGCGGCCCGGGCTACAAGTTCGGCGACGAGTTCCACCCGGAGCTGCAGTTCAGCAAGCCGTACCTGCTGGCCATGGCGAACGCCGGGCCCGGCACCAACGGCTCGCAGTTCTTCATCACCGTGGCGCCGACCACCCACCTGAACTTCAAGCACACGATCTTCGGCGAGGTGGCCGACCAGGAGTCGCGCAACGTCGTCGACGCGATCGGCCGTGCCTCGACCGGGCCGGCGGACCGTCCGCTGTCCGACGTCGTCATCGAGAAGGTCACGATCGACCACGAGGGCTGAGCTGCGGGGAGTTTCGGTAGGTTGGTTCCTATCGTGAGCCAACCGCCGAACCCCGCCGCAAATCCCCAGGCCGCACTGCCCGGGTGCTGGTGGCACCCGAACCGCCCGACCGGGCTGAGCTGTTCCCGGTGCGGGCGTCCGGCATGCCCGGATTGCCTCCAGGAGGCCCCGGTCGGCTTCCAGTGCACCGACTGCGTGCACGCCGGCAGCCAGCAGCAGCGCCGCCAGCAACGCGGCTACCAGGAAGCCGGCTTCGGCCAGCGCACCGTCTTCGGCGCGCGGCTGTCCCAGTCGGTGCTCGTCACGCAGGTCATCCTCGCGGTGAACGTCCTGGTCTTCCTGTTCACGGCGTTCCAGGCGAAGAGCCTCACGAACAACGACTACTCGAGCTTCTTCCAGTACGGCGAGCTCTACGGCAGCGCGACGCTCGGCGGCGGCGAGTGGTGGCGGGTCCTGACCAGCGGGTTCCTGCACTTCGGGCCGATCCACGTCGCGGTCAACATGTTCTCGCTCTGGATGATGGGCCGGTCCCTGGAGCAGGTCTGCGGCCGCGGCCGCTACCTGGCGCTCTACTTCATCTCGATGCTCGGCGCGTCCGCCGCGGTGCTGCTGTTCGACGACCCGCAGAAGTCGACCGCCGGCGCGTCCGGCGCGCTGTTCGGCCTGATGGGCGCGTACGCGGTGATCGTGCTGAAACTGCGGCTGAACCCGACCGGGCTGATCATCACCCTCGCCCTGAACGCCTTCATCACGTTCGGCATCCCGGGCATCTCGATCTACGCGCACGTCGGCGGCCTGGTGACCGGGGCGCTGGTGGCCGTCGCGCTGCTCTACGCGCCGGAGGCCGACCAGCGGCGCTGGCAGATCACCGGGCTCGCGATCATCGTCGTCGCGATCGTCGGCCTGCTGGTCTACAAGGACAGCCAGTTCGCCGCCCAGACGTGCGGCCTCGTCCCGTACCGCGGGTTGCAGCTCTACAACTGCGTCTAGCCGCGCGCACGCAGGGAGCTGAGGACGTCCAGGACGTCCCGCGGGTCCTCGCCGAGCTCCAGCCACCCGAAGACGTACAGCTGGTCGTCGTGCTCGATCTCGAGGGTGACACCGTCGCGGCCCAGCCGGCGCGTGGTGCGCAGCCGGGTGCGGGTCTGGGCCCACGGCAGCCGCTGCGTGCCGCCGAGCGTCCTGGTCAGCAGGCCGTCGGCGTCGGCGGCCAGCCGGGGCCGGACGAGCGTGGCGTGCGTCGCGAAGGCGCCGACGGCCACCGCCGCCAGGGCGAACAGCACCAGGCCGCCGCGGTCGTCGGTCAAGGCGTCGACGACCACGCCGAGCACCAGCAACGCCGTGACGGCCCACGCGGATACCACAAGGGCTCGCCGTGGCGCCCACGAGGTGGGGTAGTTATCCACAGGGGTTATCCACACTGGGGATGAGTCACACCGGTGTAATTCGGCGTCAAGCCGCCATTCGGAGTAATAATCAGCGCCAGCGCATCGTCATCAGCAGACCCGCGATCATCAGCGCGAACCCGCCGGCGAAGTTCCAGTTGCCGAGGTCGGCCATCCAGGAGATCTTGTCCCCGGCGATGTAGTTCACCAGCAGCCACACCAGGCCCAGGATCATCAACCCGAACATCGGGATCTTCCAGGCGAGGCCGGTAGGGCCTGCGGCCCGCACCTTCACCGGCGTACGCCGGTCGGCAGGCGGGGTGTAAGCGGTCTTCTTGCGGACCTTGGACTTGGGCATCGTGTGTTCCTCGCGGTGCTCTTCGGGCTCGTCTGGTGGCGCTGTCCCGCTTAGGGTGCGCAACCAGCGCCACCCGCACACGTTAACGTAAACGACCGCAGTAAAGCAGCGTCCAGGAGTGGTCGGATTTCCCGGACCGTGACGCATGCGTCACCCAGGGTTCGACGCGGCTTGAGAGGAGCTTGCGTGGCTACGCGCGAAGGACCGGATGACGACCGGCGCAGACACCCCGGACAGCGGCCGGTGCCCCAACGCCGCCAGCCCCCGACGCCGCCGCGCGGCCAGGCCCCGCAGGGCCCCCCGCCACGGCGTCCGCAGGGCCCGCCGCCCCGCCGCTACACCGGCCCCGTCCCACCGCCTGGCTCGGCCGAAGAGACCGTCGTCTTCGCCCCGGTCGGGAAGGGCGGCACCGCGACCAAGGAGAAACCCGCCCCGGCCCCGCTGGGCAAGGGCGGCGTCGCCATCCGCACGGCCGGCGAAATCCTCATCACGCTCGGCCTGGTCGTGCTGCTGTTCATGGTCTACGAGCTGTACGTGACCGACCTGTTCTCGGCGGGCAAGCAGTCCGAGGCGAGCGACCAGCTCAACGGCGAGTGGGAGCACGACCGGACGCTGCACCCCGAGCTGGTCGACGGCAAGGCGTTCGCCCGGATCCACATCCCGACGTTCGGCGTCGACTACAACTTCACCATCCAGGAAGGCACCGACGACGCCTCGCTCGAAGTCGGTCCCGGCCACTACAAGGGCACGGCGCTGCCCGGCGAGCCCGGCAACTTCGCCGTCGCCGGCCACCGCGTCGGCAAGGGCGCCCCGTTCAACGATCTGGACAACCTCTCATCTTGTGACCAGATCGTGATCGAGACTTCGACCGACTTCTACATCTACAAGGTCCTCCCGTACGACGACGAGATGAAGGACTGGGCCGGCGGCAAGGGCGCCGACCCGCGGTGCAAGGGCGTCTCGACGCTGCGCGACACGAACGCCGAAGAGGGCGGCGCGTACAGCGAGACCTTCGGTCGCAAGGTCGTGCTGCCCAGCCAGGGCACCGCGGTGAACCCGGTCCCGTACAAGGACGCCGAGACGCTGCCGAAGGCCCAGCAGGCCGCGCTGCTCACGCTCACGACGTGCCACCCGCAGTTCTCCGCCCAGCAGCGGCTCATCATCACCTCGGTGCTCACCCAGCAGGTGCCGAAGAACCAGGTCAAGGACTACGGCGACCTGCTCTCGAAGATCGGGGAGGCCTGATGTACGGCTGGCTCTGGCGGAAGCTGCCGGGCCCGTTCGCGGCGAAGCTGACGGTGTCCGTCGTCCTCGCGCTCGGTGTGGTCGCCCTGCTGATGTTCATCGTGTTCCCGTGGCTCGAGCCGCGGCTGTGGTTCAACGAGGTCGCGGTCAACTGAGTTCGGGATCTTCCTGGTCAGCGGCCGGTTCCCGGGCCAGGCGGACGGCGACGTGCTGCGCCGAGCCTCCGGCGCACCGGCGTCGCCCACGTGCTGATGCTCGTGGAGGCGGCCGGCGCGCCGGAGGGGACTTGCGCGCGGATCGGCACCGAGGTGCTGCCCGCGCTGCGGGCTAGCAGTCCCGCAGCTCCGGGCTCTGGTTGAGCAGCTGCCCGCGCGGTGAGACGAACGCGCGGTAGCGGTCGCCGTCAAGCTCGGAGTTCTTGAACACGGCGATCCGGTGGCAGTTCTGGAACGCCAGCTTGACGCCGAAGTGCCGCTCCAGGCCGCCACGGATCGCGTCCGACGCCAGCGCCCGCAGCAGCTGGCCGCGGGCGGCCTCGCTCGGCGGCGGCGTCTCGTTGTCGGCGAAGCCGTCCGCGGCGCCCTCGGCGTCGGCGATGACGCCGGTGATGACTTCCCAGGCGTAGGGCAGGGATTCCTTGACGCAGGTGACGAACTCGGCGTCGGAGACCTCCCCGCGCTCGGCCTTCTCCAGCAGCGCGGGTGACACGTCCAGGGACATCGAACCTCCAGTTTGAGCAGGGCCACCCTCTTGGCTACCGGCCGGGTGGCCCGGCCACAAGAGAAAACGATGATCATCACCATTATGGCGGAAGGGCCGGTCACTCCCAGCGGAAGAGCCGTGCGGCCGATGCCGTCCCGATTACGGCGAACGCCGCGAGCACCACCAGCTGCAGCGGCTGGACGCCGGGGCCGACCCAGGCGTCCTGCAGCGGCTGGGCGCCCGGCGGGAGGTAGTCGCCGATCCGGCGCAGCACCTCGGGCAGCAGCGGCCGCGGCAGGTAGACGCCGCCGAAGAACATGATCGGCAGGAACACGATCGCCGCGATGCCGCCGGCGCTCTTCGCCGTCCGGGCCACCGCCGCGGCGAGCAGGCCGAGCGCGAACACCGAGACGATGCCGAGGAGCAGGGTCACCGCGAACGCCAGCGGGTGCTTCGGCAGCGGGACGTCGAACACGGCGGCGGCGAGACCCAGGGTCAGCGCGATGCCGGCCAGCGCGACCACGACGTGGACGAGCAGTTGCGCGCCGAGCAGGTACGCCGGGTGCACCGGCGTCGTGGCCAGGCGTCTCAGCACGCCCTGTTCGCGGTAGGTCGCGACGGCGGCCGGGATGGACTGCAGCGCCAGGATGCCGATGCTGATGACGATCAGCGACGGCACCCACAGGTCGATGAACCGGTACCCACCGGTGATCTCGCTCGGCTCGGTCATGCCCGGGATGAGGCCGACGGCGAGCAGGACACCCGTCGGCAGCAGCAGCCCGGTCACGGCCCACATCGGCGTGCGCAGGAACAGTTTCGCTTCGGTGGCGGTGATCTTCGCGAAGGTGTGCATGATCTGGTTCTCCTCAGGCGCGGCCGGTCAGGGACACGAACGCGTCGTCCAAAGTGGATTCTCCGGCGGCGGCGCGGAGTTCGGCGGGGGTGCCGGTGGCGACCACGCGTCCGGCGTCGAAGATCGCGACGCGGTCGCAGAGGCGTTCGGCTTCGTCCATGAAGTGCGTGACGAGCAGGACCGTGACCCCGGCGTCGCGGATGGCTTCGACGAGCTTCCAGGTGTCGCGGCGGGCGTGCGGGTCGAGGCCGGTGGTCAGCTCGTCGAGGATCGCCAGCTCCGGGTTCCCGACCAACGCGAGCGCGATCGAGACGCGCTGCTTCTGGCCGCCGGAGAGCTTGCCGAAGTAGCTGCGGGCGTGCTCCCGCAGGTCAAGCCGGTCGAGCAGGACGTCGACGTCGGCCGGCTCGGCGTAGAAGGAGGCGAACAGCTCCAGCGCCTCGCGCACCCGCAGCTTCGCGGGCAGCCGGCTCTCCTGGAGCTGGACGCCGACGCGGCGGGTCAGCGCCGCCCGGTCGGTCGCGGGGTTCAGGCCGAGCACCGACAGCGTGCCGGCGTCGGCCTGGCGCAGGCCCTGGAGGCATTCGACCGTGGTGGTCTTCCCGGCGCCGTTCGTGCCGAGGATGCCGAAGATTTCGCCGCGGTCGACGGTGAACGAAACACCGTCGACCGCGACCCGGTCGCCGTAGCGCTTGTGGAGGTCGGTGACTTCGATGAGGGGCATGGCTCGAACGCTACGAACTCGGGAGCGTCCGGAGAATCCTGCTGAATCCCCAGCTCAAGTAGGGTTTTGCTGACGCCGGGGTGGGGCTGGGCCCACCCCGGCCGGGGAGCTGCGGGCAGTGCGCGGGTGCGCGTCGATCGGCGAGGATCACGGGACAGGAGGTGGGAGATGGCCTACGTGCGTGCGGTCGGCCGGGCGTTCGCGCTCGCGGCGTTCGCGTTGCTGAGCTGGTTCGACGTCCTGGTCGAGCTGGTCGCCTTCGCGTTGCTGTGCCTCGGCCTGGTCTTCTTCCTCGGCCCCGCGATCGAATGGGCCCGGCACCGCTCGGCGACGGTCCGGACGCTGTCCGGGCGCTGGTGCGGCGTCGAGGTCGAGCCGCCGTACCGACCCGAGCCGCCGGCACCGGAACGGGAACGCGACGGCTGGTACCGCGACGGCAACACGCTCTACAAGCGCGCGTTCTGGATCAGCTGGAGCCGCCGGCTCACGTGGGTGATGGAAGACCCGGCGGCGCAGCGCGAGTTCAGCTGGCAGCTGGTGAACCCGCTGGTCACGTTGCTGCTACCGGTGTTCGCGCTGCTCGGCGGGCCGGTGGCGCTGCGCGGTTACGGCCACTGGACGCACTGGTGGCTCGGCCGCCGTCCCGGCGCGGTGACGAGGATCGGCGCCTTGCGGTGGGTGCACGCGCGGCTGGACTCGCTCGGGCACCAGCTGGGGATCTTCGCGCTTTCGGTGGTGTTCACGGCGTTCGCGGTGTGGCCGGTGGCCCTGTTCCTCGTGGCTCCGCCGATGGCGGCGCGGATGGTGCGGTGGAGCCGGGACATCGCGAACACCCTGCGCCGCGAAGTCGGCAACTGGACCGGTGTGCGGATCCTGTCCCCGTACCTGCCACCGCCGCCCTTGCCGACGCCGCGGCCCGACGGGCTTTTCCAGGTGGGCCAGCAACTCTACGAAGAGCCGTGGTGGCCGATGCAGCTCTCGCGGACGCGGTGGGTGCTGCGCGACCGCGCGACCTGGCGCGACGTGCTCGCGGCCGTCGTCCTGCCGCTGAGCTCGGCACTGCTGGCGCTGCCGACGGCGGTACTGGTGTTCGGCGGCTTCCTCGGCCTGCTCGACCTGTGGATCTGGCGGCCGACCATGGCGACGTGGGGCGTGGCCTGGCCCTGGTTCTCGATTGTCGGCCTGCCGGAGCCGTCGGACACCGCGGGCGCACTGGCCTTGACCCCGCTCGCGCTCGCCGCGTTCTTCCTCGGGCTCGTCCCGACGACGTTCCTGGCGCGGCGCACGGGCGAGTTCGTCCGCCTGCTGCTGGGGCCGACCGAGGCGTCCCGGCTCGCCCAGCGCGTCGAACGGCTGAAGCAGACGCGTTCGGACGTCACGGTCGCGCAGGCCGCGGAGCTGCGGCGGATCGAGCGCGACCTGCACGACGGGATCCAGTCACGGCTGGTCGCGATGGGGATGAAGCTCGGCGCGGTCGAAGCGCTGGTGGACCACGACCCGGCGGCGGCGAAACGGCTGGCGGCCGAGCTGAGGTCGGCGTCGGCGGAGGCGCTCGCCGAGCTGCGGGTGCTGATCCGCGGCATCCACCCGCCGGTGCTGTCCGAGCGCGGGCTGCTGGACGCGGTGCGCGCGATCGCGCTGGACAGCCCGGTGAAAGCGGAAGTCACCGGCTCGCTGCCCGGGCGTGTCGAGGAGCCGGTGGAGGCGTGCGCGTACTTCGCGGTGTCGGAACTGCTGGGCAACGCGGCCAAACACGGCTCGCGCCGCGCGACCATCGACGTCGCGTTCGAGGACGGCGTGCTGACACTGACGGTGACTGACGACGGCCCGGGCGGCGCGAACCCGGCGCGCGGCTCGGGCCTGCGCGGGATCGAGCGCCGGCTCGGCGGCTTCGACGGTAGGTTGACGCTGACCAGCCCGACCGGCGGGCCGACGAGGGCGACCGTGGAGATCCCGTGCCAGCTCGACCCAGAGCCGTCATCGCCGAAGACCAGTACCTCCTCCGAGACGGCCTGACGCACCTCTTGGCCGCCCACGGCTTCGACGTCGTAGCGGCGGTCGGCACCGGCCCGGAACTGGAGTCGGCGTTGCGTTCCCACCGGCCCGACGTGTCCATTGTGGACGTTCGGATGCCGCCGACGAACACGGACGAAGGCATCCAGGTGGCGTTGGCGGTCCGCCGCGACATTCCGGGTTTGCCGATCTTGGTGCTGTCCCAGCACGTCGAGCAGCTGTACGCGCGCGAGCTGCTGGCCGACGGCACCGGCGCGATCGGCTACCTGTTGAAGGACCGCGTGTTCAACGCGGACCAGTTCATCGACGCGGTCCGCCGCGTCGCCGCCGGCGGCACGGTGATGGACCCGGAGGTGATCGCCAAGCTGTTGGCGGGCAACCCATCCGACCCACTGGCGGCCCTGACCGCACGCGAACGCGAAGTACTGGGCCTGATGGCGGAAGGCTGTTCGAACGCGGCGATCGCCACGCGGCTGCACTTCAGCGAAGGAGCAGTCGGCAAGCACACGGCGAACATCTTCGCCAAGCTGACCATCACGGCTTCGGACGACACGAACCGCCGCGTCCTGGCGGTCCTCGCCTACCTCGGCGCGAGCTGACGCGCAACAAGACCATCCACAGGGCGCAAGTTGTCCACAGATTCCCCGCGTCACCCTTTTGAGCGACCGGGTCCCGATACGCTGGACAGGGGACGCCCCCCAGGGATGGGTGGGGGCTGTCTTGTGAGGTGAGTGGGCCGAAAATCGGGGTGTTGGGGCTGGTCCGTGGCGGCCGGTCCGGCCTGCCCGGGGGTGGCCGCCACGGCGTTGGGGGAAGCTCAGCCGCGCGAGACCCGGGTCATCTCCTCGCGCTCCACCACCTTGATCCGCTCTCGGCCGGCCGCGAGCCCCAGGGACTTCTCGTGGGCGTCGAGCTTGGCCCAGCCTTGCCAGGTCGTGAACGGGATTCCGCGGGCGGCCAGGAAGTCCAGGATCGCGTCCGGTGCTTGATACTTCGGGGCCGTCAGGGTGTCGGCGTCGGCCAGGAGACTGGTGATCGTCTCCGCGGCGTCGCCCTTCGTGTGGCCGATCAGGCCGATCGGGCCGCGCTTGATCCAGCCCGTCACGTAGACGCCCGGGAGCTGGTTCTCGTCCAGGTCCAGCACGCGGCCCGCCTGGTTCGGGACCACGCCGTTCACGTGGTCGAACGGCAGCTCCGGCAGGTGCGACGACAGGTAGCCCACCGCGCGGTACACCGCCTGGACGTCCCAGTCGTGGAACTCGCCCGTGCCACGGACGTTTCCGTCTCCCGTCAGTTCCGTGCGTTCCGTGCGGAGGCCCGTCACGTGGCCATCGGCGCCCAAGACCTCTGAGGGCGAGTGGAAGAAGTGCAGGTGCAAGCGGCGAGGGCGGGAACCCGGGTCGCGGATCGCCCACTCCTGCAACGTCTTCACGACCATGTCGATCTGCTTCGACGCCCGTAGCGCGGTGATGCTGCCCTCGTCGAACTCGATGTCCTCGGGCTGGACGATGACCTCGACGTTCGGGGAGTGGTCCAGTTCGCGCAGCTCCAGCGGCGTGAACTTCGCCTGCGCCGGGCCGCGGCGGCCGAACACGTGGACGTCCGTCACCGGGCTCGCCTTGAGGCCCTGGTGGACGTTGTCCGGGATGTCCGTGGTCAGCAGCTCGTCGGCCGTCTTCGCGAGGATGCGGGCGACGTCCAGCGCGACGTTGCCGACGCCGAGCACCGCGACCGAAGACGCGTTCAGCGGCCAGGTGCGCGGGACGTCCGGGTGGCCGTCGTACCAGGAGACGAAGTCGGCGGCGCCGTAGCTGCCGTCGAGGTCGACGCCCGGGATGTCCAGCGCGCGGTCGGCGGACGCGCCCGTCGAGAAGATCACCGCGTCGTAGAACTCGCGCAGCTCTTCGAGCTTGATGTCGGTGCCGTAGTCGATGTTGCCCAGCAGCCGGATGTTCGGCTTGTCCAGCACCTTGTGCAGCGCGGTCACGATGCCCTTGATGCGCGGGTGGTCGGGCGCGACGCCGTAGCGGATCAGCCCGAAGGGCGCGGGCATCCGCTCGAACAGGTCGATCGTGACGTCGGCGTCGGACTTGTCCAGGATGTCGGCGGCGTAGATGCCGGCGGGACCAGCGCCCACGACGGCTACGCGAAGGGATCGGCTCACACCCTCCACGGTAAGTTAGGATGCCCTAACCTAAAATGTGATTTGCGGTACGGTCCAGCCAGTGGGAGCCGGTAAGCTCGCCGCATGCGCGTCTTGGTCGTCGACAACTACGACAGCTTCGTCTACAACCTGGTCCAGTACCTGGCCCAGCTCGGCGCGGACTGCACGGTCTGGCGCAACGACGTCGTGGACCTCGACCGCGTCTCCGAGTTCGACGCCGTGCTCGTCTCACCCGGCCCCGGTACCCCCGAACGCGCTGGTCAGAGCATGGACGTCATCCGCAAGTGCGCCGAGACGTCGACCCCGATGCTCGGCGTCTGCCTCGGCCACCAGGCGCTCGGCGTCGTCTACGGCGCGACGGTCGACCGCGCTCCCGAACTGCTGCACGGCAAGACGAGCCAGGTGCGCCACGCCGGCGTCGGCGTCCTGAAAGGCTTGCCGGAAGAATTCACGGCCACCCGCTACCACTCCTTGACGGTGCTCCCGGAGACGATCCCGGACGACGTCTTCGAGGTCACCGGCCGCACCGCGACCGGCATCGTGATGGGCATGCGCCACCGCGAGCTGCCGCTGGAAGGCGTCCAGTTCCACCCCGAGTCCGTGCTCACCGAAGGCGGCCACCGGATGCTGGCCAACTGGATGGCCACGGCCGGGCACCCCGTCGACCCGAAGCGCGTGGCCGAGCTCGAGCGCGCGACGAAGGCCCTGCAGAAGGCCGCCGTTGCGTGATCCGGCTCGAGGGCGTCGGTAAGCGGTACGGGCGCGGGGACTTCGTCCTCCACGACGTCGACCTGAGCGTCGAACCCGGGCGGGTCGTGGGCATCCTCGGCACCAACGGCTCCGGCAAGTCGACGCTGCTGCGGATCATGGCCGGCGTCTCGCACGCCACCACCGGCACCGTCACCGGCAGCCCGCGGATCGGCTACCTGCCGGACCGCTTCCCGGCCGGCCAGCGGATGGGCGCGCGCGCCTACCTGCGGCACATGGGCCGCATCCGCGGTCTCACCGACCTGTCGGCGATCGACCCGCTGCTCGAGCGGCTCGCGCTCGTCGGCGGTCCGACGGCGCCGCTGCGCACGCTGTCCAAGGGCAACGCGCAGAAGGTCGGGCTCGCCCAGGCCGTGCTGGTACGGCCGGACCTGCTGATCCTCGACGAGCCGTGGTCCGGGCTCGACGTCGCCACGCACGCGATCCTCGGCGAGCTCGTCGACGAGACGCGGGCGCGCGGCGCGAGTGTCGTGTTCACCGACCACCGGCCGCAGGTGGTGCACGACCACGCCGACGTCGTGCACCTGATGGACGCCGGCCGGCTCACCGAAGAAACCACCGAAACCGCCGCGCCGGCCACCCGGATCGTGTTGCGCGGGCACGGCACCGACTGGGCGGACGAGCCCGGCGTGCGGCACGCGGTCGTCGAAGGCGCGCAAGTCGTGCTCACCGTCGACGTCGATTCCGTTGATGCCGTGCTGCTGCGCGCGTTGAAGGACGGCTGGTCGGTCCGGGAGGTCGCGCCGTGCTCGCGTTGACGCGGTACTACCTGGCGCTGCTGGGCCATTCGCAGCGGTACCTGCCCGCGCTGCTGGCCTACCTCGCGCTCTGCGTGATCCTCTACGCCGACCCGCACTCGCCGCCGCTGCCGTTGTTCGGGGTGAGTGCCGGCGGGCTGCTGGTCGTGTCGTGCTGGCTGACGATCGCGCTGCTCGACATCGAGGATCCGGTGCAGCGCCTGGTGACCCTGAGCCACGCGCGGCAGTGGCGGCGGTTGATCACCGGCGCGGTGCTGACCGTGCTGGGCTGCTCGCTGGTCCTGACGGTGATCACCGAGACGTGGTCGGCGCTCAAGTCGTTCAAGGTCCAGCCGGCCGCGCTGGGCATCGGCCTGCTGGCCCACATCGCGTGCGCGTTGCTGGGGATCGCGATCGCGCTGCCGTGCTCGCGGCTGCTGGTGAACCGGATCGGCTGGACGGTGCTCGCCGCGGTGATCACCCTGGTCGTCGTGCTGCTGGCGAAGATCCCGCTGGTCCACCCGCTGCTGCAGGCTTTGACGAACGAAGATCCGGTCGGCGGTCCGCTGGTGCTGGCGGTGGTGACGTCGGCGGTGGCGCTGGCCGTCAGCTTCGTGGTCGTCTCCCGGCTCGTGCAGCGCCGTTCCTGAGTGCAATTTGCAATCTTCAATTGCCCGGCGAGACTTCCCGGCGGTCCTCGAACACGACTAAGGTTCGGGTCCTCTCCGGTTCTGGGTGAAGGGAGACCGGGTGACGGCTGGGATCGTAGCGATCACCGTCCCGAACTCCGATGGTGAGCTCCGGGACCTCGCGGCATGGTTGCGCGGCGAGGACGAGCTCCGCGGCCGGGTCCAGCTCTTCGACGCCGTCCTCGTCGGCGTGACGAGCAACTCCGCCGGCGTCTTCTGCCGCTCGCTGTTCGGGTGGCTGCGCCGTTGCCAGTCCGGCGTCTCCCTGAAGGTCAAGCGCTCGGGGGCCGCCGAAGAGCTGGACATCGACTGCGGCGCCGGCAGCGACGCCGAGCAGGTTCTCGGCGCCGTCCAAGGGTTTCTCGACAAAGCCTGAAACGAAGAAGGCCCGCACGGCGTGAACCGTGCGGGCCTTTCTCGTGGATCCGTCAGCCGCCGGGCGTTCCCGGTGTGGTCGTCGGGAACGGGAAGCCGCCGTTGCCCTCCGACACGCCCACGGTGATCGCCTGGTCCTTGTCGATCTGGGTGCCCGGCGTCACGTTCTGCTTGGTGATCGTGCCTTCCGGTTCCTTGCTCGTCTTGTCGGACTGCTGCCGCAGGTTTCCGGTCCAGCCCATGCTCTGCAGCTTCGACTGCGCCTCGTCGGTCGTCATGCCGGACAGGTTCGGCATTTCGATCTTGTCGGTCTGCTCCGGACCCGTCGACACCGTGAGGGTGATCGTGGTGCCCGGGATCACCGAACCGCCGTTCGGGTTCTGGGTGATGACGCTGTCCTTCGGGACGCTGTCCGAAGCCTGGTCGACGCGCTTCGTCTTGAAGCCCTGGCCTCGCAGCGCCGGGTCGGCCTGCGAGTACGGCTTGCCCGTGAAGTCCTGGACCTGCTTTAGTTCCTTGGACTTCGCGACCGTGATCTTGACGCTCGTGCCCTCGTCGACCTCGGAATCCGCGGTCGGGGTCTGCGACTGCACCAGGCCGGCCTGGTTCGGGTCGTCGACCTCGACCTCCGCGACGTTCGTGTCCAGCGTCAGCTTCGCGTCGGTCAGCGCCTGCTGTGCCGCGTCACGCGTCTTGTTCTTGAGGTCCGGTACGCGGGCCTTGCCCGGCGCGACCCCCACGTACAGCGTGATCTTCGCGTCGGTGCTCACCGGCGTCCCGGACGCGGGGTCGATCTTGATGACCCGGTTGACGTCGCCCTGCTCGCACTGCGGGCTGCCGTCGGTCGGCTGCACCCCGCAGGTGACGTTCTTGGTCCCGATCGAGTTGAACCCGGCGCCCGTCAGGGTTTCCCGCGCCTGCGGGACCGTCTGGTGCACCACGTCGGGGATCGCGACCGTGCCCGGCGTGCTCTTGAACGAGCCCGACAGCCACATGATCAGCAGCACCGCGCCCAGCACGAACACCGCCGCCAGCACCGCCAGGATCGTGCGGCGCCGGCGCTTGGCCTTCGGGTCCTCGTCGTCCGGCTCGGCGTACTCCTCGTAGCGCTGCGGCTGCCGCCGGTCGTTGTTCATCACCTGCGTGCGCTCGTCTTCGGACATCACCATCGGCGCGGCCGGGCGCTGACCCGACAGGGTGCGGACCAGGTCCGAGCGCATCTCCGCGGCCGACTGGTAGCGGTTCGCCGGGCCCTTCGCCAGCGCCTTCAGCACGACGGCGTCCAGCTCGGGCGCGACCGCCGGGTTGACCGACGACGGCGGGTTCGGGTCCTCCCGGACGTGCTGGTAGGCCACCGCGACCGGGGAGTCGCCGGTGAATGGCGGCTCGCCGGTGATCAGTTCGTACAGCACGCAACCGGCGGCGTAGACGTCGGACCGGGCGTCGACCGACTCACCGCGGGCCTGCTCCGGCGACAGGTACTGCGCCGTGCCGATCACCGCGGCGGTCTGGGTCATCGCGGACTGGCCGTCGTGCATCGCGCGCGCGATGCCGAAGTCCATGACCTTGACGGCGCCGTTCTTCGTGATCATCACGTTGGCCGGCTTGACGTCGCGGTGGACGATGCCGTGGCGGTGCGAGAAGTCGAGCGCCGCGCAGACGTCGGCCATGACCTCCATCGCCCGCTTCTGGGACATCGGGCCCTCGGTCTTGACGATGTCGCGCAGCGTCCGGCCCTCGACGAACTCCATGACGATGTACGGCAGCTGACCGAACTCGGTGTTCGCTTCGCCGGTGTCGTAGACCGCGACGATCGCCGGGTGGTTCAGCGCGGCGGAGTTCTGCGCTTCCCGGCGGAAGCGCTCCTGGAACTGCGGGTCCCTGGCGAGGTCGGCACGGAGGATCTTGATCGCGACTTCCCGGCCGAGACGCACGTCCTGGCCGTGATGGACCTCGGACATGCCTCCGTAGCCGAGCGTTTCGCCCAGCTCGTACCGGTTGGAGAGCAGTCTGGGTGTGCTCATCTCTGGGTGCCGTTCCATTCCGTCCAAGGTGTGTTCATGATGCCTTGCTGGCCATCGTCGGTCGTGCCGGGAGTGTCCGCCGGGTAGGCGCTCGAAGACGCGGGCGGATCCTCCGCGGGCGGCTGTCTGCCCGGGACCACCTGGCTCGTCGTCTGGCCACCGTGCGGCGGCGAGCCGGAACCGCCGATCATCTTCGCGATCAGCACGATGCCCGCCACCAGGACGACGAGCAGGATCGCGGCCAGCAGCGCCCACCAGCCCCACTGGGACTTCTTGCGGGCGGCCGGCACCATCAGCGGACGCATCGCGGGCCGGGACGGCGGGCCGATGACCGGCATCGGGTTCATCGCGGGCGACGGCGGCCCGATCGGCATGTGCGGCTGCTGCTGCGGAATCTGCTGCGAAATCGGCTGTTGCTGCTGAACCGGCTGCTGCTGGACCGGTTGCTGACCGGTCGAGTAGGACGCGTTGACCAGCCCGGACGGCGCCGGCAGCGGCATCCCGGCGCGCACCGCGGCGACGGCGGCCGCGAACTCGCCGCCGCTGCTGTAGCGCTGCCGCGGGTCCTTCACCAGCGTCGCCTCGATCACCGCGCGCGCGGCGGGCGGGACGTCCGGCGGCAGCGGCGGCGCGATGTCGCGGATGTGCATCATCGCGACCGTCACGGCGTTCTCGGACAGGAACGGCCGGTGCCCGGCGAGGCATTCGTAGCCGCACACCGCCAGCGAGTAGACGTCGGACGCCGGTTCCGCCGGGTGCCCGAGCGCCTGCTCCGGCGCGATGTAGTGCGCCGTGCCCATGACCATGCCGGACCGGGTGACCGGCGCCGCGTCGGCCGCCTTCGCCACGCCGAAGTCGGTGATCTTCACCTGGCCCGCCGGCGTCACCAGGATGTTGCCCGGCTTGACGTCGCGGTGGACCAGGCCCCGCTCGTGCGCGGCCTGCAGCGCGTTGCCCGCCTGCTCCAGCATGTCGAGCGTGAACTCCGCCGACAGCCGGCCGTGCTTGGCGAGCAACCCGGCCAGCGGGTCGCCGTCGACGAGCTCCATCACCAGGTACGCGATCGACAGGTCGCCGTCGAAGAGGGTCTCGCCGTAGTCGTGCACCGCGGCGATGCCGGGGTGGTTCAAGGACGCCGTCATCCGCGCCTCGGTGCGGAAGCGGTGGAGGAACTCGGCGTCGCCGGAGAGTTCGGCCTTGAGGATCTTGACGGCCACGGTCCGGTCCAGCCGGGTGTCGCTGGCCTGCCAGACCTCGCCCATCCCGCCGACGGCGATCCGGCTCGTCAGCTTGTAGCGCTCGGCCAGTAGCTGACCGGAGGACAGCATGCGCTATCCACCCCCGAGTTTGGCGTTGATCGCCGCGCGGCCGATTTCCGCGGCGACCGAGCCGCCGGTGGCCGCGAGCCCGCGGTTACCGCCGTCCTCGACGATCACGGCGACCGCGATCTTCGGGTCGTTCGCCGGGGCGAACGCGGTGTACCAGGCGTGCGGGAAGGTGTTCTTGGAGTCCGTGCCGTGCTCGGCGGTGCCGGTCTTCGACGCGATCTGGATGTCCGGGCGCTTGCCGCCGCCCTTGGTGAAGCCCTCGGAAGCGATCATCATGTCCTTGAGGATCGCGGCATTCGACGACGACAGCGCCGGTGTGCCGGTGAGCTCGGTGGGGCTGTAGTCCTCGATGGTGGACAGGTCCGGTGCCAGCACCGACTGCACCAGCTGCGGTTTCATCGCCATCCCGTTGTTGGCCACGGTCGCGGCGAGCAGGCAGTCCTGCAGCGGGGTGAGCCGCACGTCGCGCTGGCCGATGCCACTCTGGTACAGCGCGCCCTGGGAGTCCAGTGGCCCGACCGTGGACGGCGCCACCTTCATCGGCACGGTCAGGTCCGTCTGGCCGATGCCGTAGTTCGCCGCGGTCTCCTTCATCTTGTCCGCGCCGAGCTGACCGGCGAACTCCGCGAACGGCACGTTGCAGGAGTGCGCGAGCGCGTCCTTGAACGTGGCGCCGGGGCAGGCCTCGCCGGCGTAGTTCTCCAGCGTGATGGTCGTGCCGGGCAGCTTCGTGTTCGGCGCCGGGTTGACCGGGGTGTCCGGGCCCTTGCCGTCTTCGAGCGCGGCCGCGGCGGTGACCAGCTTGAACGTCGAGCCCGGCGGGTAGGTCTCCGAGATCGCCCGGTTCAGCATGGGGTTCTTGTCGTTCTTGATGTTCGCGTTCCAGGCGTCGATCTGCGTCTTCGACGTGTGGGACGCGAGCTGGTTCGGGTCGTACGACGGCGTCGAGACCATCGCCAGGATCCGGCCGGTGCTGGGCTCCAGCGCGACGACGGCGCCGGTGTAGTTCCGCTGCGTCATCAGGTCGTACGCGGCCTTCTGCACGGCCGGGTCGATGGTCAGCCGGACGTTGCCGCCACTCGGGTCGCGGCCGGTGACCATGTCCGACAGCCGCCGGACGAACAGCCGCGGGTCCGAGCCGTTCAGCACGTCGTCCTCGGCGCGCTCGAGGCCGCCGGAGCCGTAGTTGATCGAGTAGTAGCCGGTGACCGGCGCGTACATCGGGCCGTCGACGTAGGACCGGATGTACTTGTACTTGTCGTTCGACGGGTCGACCTTCGCCAGCACCTCGCCGTTCGCCTGCGACACGATCTGGCCGCGCCGGCGCGCGAACTCGTCGTAGAGCACGCGGGCGTTGCGGGAGTCGGTGCGGTAGTCGTCGGCCTTCACCACCTGGATGTAGGTGGCGTTGGCCAGCAGCAGGACGACCATCACGAGCATCGCCATGCCGACCTTGCGGAGCGGGGTGTTCATGCCTGGGCGCCCCCGTTCGCCGGCGGGCGCTGCACGAGCACCGTGTGCGCTTCGGCGATCGGCGCCTGCGGTTGCTGCGGCTTCGGCCGGGCGCCGGGCCTGCGGGCGGCGTCGGAGATCCGCAGCAGCAGCGCGACCAGGATGTAGTTCGCGAGCAGCGACGAACCACCCTTGGAGAGGAAGGGGGCGGTGATACCGGTCTCCGGGATGAGTTTCGTGACGCCGCCGACGACGACGAAGATCTGCATGACCATGGTGAACGCCAGCCCGCCGCCGAGCAGCTTGCCGAACGTGTCGCGCACGGCGAGCGCGCTCCGCATGCCGCGCATCGCCACCAGCAGGTACAGCATCAGGACCGCGGCGAGCCCGATGAAGCCGAGCTCTTCGCCGATCGACGCGGTGATGAAGTCGGTGGCGGCCTCGGGCACCATGTCCGGCCGGCCCGCGCCGAGGCCGGTGCCGCCGACGCCGCCGGTGCCGAGCCCGAACAGGCCCTGCGCCAGCTGGTAACCGCCGCCGGCGTCGTCGTAGGTGGCCAGCGGGTCCAGCCAGTTGGCCACGCGCTGCTGCACGTGCCCGAAGAGGTTGTAGGCGATCACGCAGCCGACGACGAAGAAGCTCAGCCCGAGCACGACCCAGATGGCCCGCTCGGTCGCCACGTAGAGCATCACCAGGATGACGCTGAAGAACAGCAGCGACGTGCCGAGGTCCTTCTCGAACACCAGGACGCCGATGCAGACGACGGCGGAGATCAGGATCGGGCCCAGGTCACGGGCTCGCGGCAGCTCGACGCCGAGGAACTTCTTGCCCGCCACCATGAACAGGTCGCGCTTCGACACCAGGAACGAGGCGAAGAAGATCATCAGCAGGATCTTCGCGAACTCGCCCGGCTGGATCGAGAAGCCCGGCAGCTTCAGCCACACCTTGGCGCCGTTGACCTCGGACAGGCTCGACGGCAGCAGCGCGGGCAGCGCGAGCGCGACGATGCCGATCAGGCCGGCGGTGTAGCCGTAGCGGGTCAGCGTGCGGTGGTCGTTGACGACCACCAGCACCACGATGAACAACGCCAGCGAGACGACCGTGAACAGCACCTGCTTGGTGACGTCCGGCGAGAAGTCCTTGCCGTTCTGCAGCGCCTTCTCGGCCTGGGCCAGGTCGATCCGGTGGATCATCACCAGGCCGATGCCGTTGAGCAGCGCGACGCAGGGGAGCAGCACCGGGTCCGCGTACGGCGCCCACTTGCGCACCGCGAGGTGCGCCCCGGTCAGCACGCCGAGGTAGGCGAGCCCGAGCCAGAGGATCGACGCGGTGAGTTCCTGCTCCTGGTTCGCCTCCACCAGGACCAACGCGATGGTCACGATGAAGGCCGCGAACCCCAGCAGCACCAGTTCGGTGTTGCGCCGGGTCGGCACGTCGCGCGGCGGGTTCGTCTGGAACTGCGCCGCCAGCGGCTCGGCGGTGTTCGCGGCAGGCTGGCTCATCAGTTACCGCCTCCCGTCGTCGGTGCCGTCGAACTCGGCGTCGAGCAGTCCCTCCCCGCAGGCTGGTTCGCCGACGACGGAGCTGTGGAACCGGCCGGTGCCGACGGAGTCGTCGTCGGCGTGACCGAAGGCGTCGGCGTCTGGGACGGCTGGGTCCCCGCTGGCGCGCAGTTGTTCAAGCGCTTGTGCAGCTGCAGGAAGTCGTCGATGTACTTCCGGGCGTCGTCGAGGCTGTCCTTCTTGACGCCGTTCTGCACCGCCAGCCGAGCGTCCTCCTGGAGCTGGTTGACGCGCAGCTTGTCCGTGCACACCTGGTTCGGCGGGCACGAGCCCTGCTCGTAGGTGTGCAGGTCGATGCCGAGGATGCTGCCGGGGACGCCGCGGTAGATCACGACCTCCTGGTCCGCACCTTCGCCGACATAGTACTGACTCAGCACGAAGTAGCGGGTGGCGATGGCGGCCGCGGCGAGCACCACGAGCACCACCAGCGCGCCGGCCAGCCAGCGGAACCGCTTCCGGCGCTTGGCCTTGGGGTCCACGGTGGGCTGCGGCAGCTCCTGGCGCGGCTGCGGCGGGGGCTGGGTCAGCGCCCGGGCGCGCGCCGCGGGCGAGTCGCCCTGGTGCCGCTCGTCGCTGCCGTCCCCGGCGGCGCCGCCCACGATGGGCGCGTCCTCGCCGAAGTCGACGTCGACGACGTCGGCGATGATCACCGTGACGTTGTCGGTGCCGCCGCCCTTGAGCGCCAGCTCGATCATCCGGTCCGCGCACTGCTGCGGGTCCGGGATCTGCACGGCCTCCGCGAGCGTCTCGTCGCTGACCATGCCGGACAAGCCGTCCGAGCAGATCAGGTACCGATCGCCTGGGCGCGCTTCACGCACGGTGAGGCTCGGCTCGACCTCGTGCCCGGTCAACGCCTTCAGCAGCAGCGACCGCTGGGGGTGCACCGCCGCTTCTTCGGGCGTGATCCGGCCTTGTTCGAGCAGTTCGTTGACGAAGCTGTCGTCGCGCGTGATCTGCGCGAACTGGCTGCCCCGGAACAGGTAGGCGCGCGAGTCGCCGACGTGCACGAGGCCCAGCCGGGTCCCGGCGAACAGCACGGCGGTGAGCGTGGTGCCCATCCCGTCGAGGTCCGGGTCCTGCGAGACGAGCTCGGCGATCGCGGCGTTGCCGTTCGCCACCGCCTCGCGCAGCTGGGCGAGGAGGTCGTCACCCGGCTCGTCGTCGTCGAGCGGGGCGAGGGAGGCGATGACGACCTTGCTGGCCACTTCGCCCGCCGCATGCCCACCCATGCCGTCGGCGAGCGCGAGCAGGCGAGGGCCGGCGTACACGGAGTCCTGGTTGCTCGAACGCACCAGGCCCCGGTCGCTGCGGGCTGCATAGCGGAGGACGAGAGTCATGGGCGAAGCTCGATCACCGTCTTGCCGATCCGGATGGGGACTCCGAGCGGGACCCGGAGGGGTGCAGTGACCTTAGCCCGGTCCAGATAAGTGCCGTTGGTCGAGCCCAGATCTTCCACGTACCAGTCCTCACCGCGCTGGGCGATCCGGGCGTGCCGGGTCGACGCGTAGTCGTCGTCGAGCACCAACGTGGAGTCGTCGGCGCGGCCGATCAGGATCGGCCTGCCGTCCAGCGCGATGCGGGTCCCGGCGAGCGCCCCGTGGGTCACCAGCAGCTGCTGCGGCGACTTCCCGCCGCGCGGCTTCTTCTCCTTCTTGCGCCCGAACGTCGGCACCTGGACACGCATGCCCGACGCCGCGTAGAGGTCCGAGCGGACGACTCTGAGCGCAGCGAACACGAAGAGCCAGAGCAGCACGAGGAAGCCCACCCTGGTGAGTTGTACGACCAGCTCTGGCACTTGGTGTGTCCGCTCCCGACTCTTCCGTGCAGCCGCGACGCGGGTACGCCGCGGTCCCCCCGCACGTCAATTCTGCGGGAACAGTATTTCGCGCCCGGAGTCAGCCCTGTGTACGGAACACCAAGGACGAATGCCCCACTCGGATGACGTCACCGTCCGCGAGCTGCCAGGTCTGCACCGGGGTGCCGTTCACGGTCGTGCCGTTCGTCGACCCGATGTCGGCGAGCGTCGCGCTCTGGCCGTCCCAGGTGATCTCCAGGTGACGGCGCGAGACACCGGTGTCGGGGAGCCGGAAGTCCGCGTCCTGGCCGCGGCCCACGACGTTGCCACCCTGCTTCAGGGAGTACGTCCGGTTCGAGCCGTCGTCCAGCTGCAGGCTCGCTGCGAGCTGACGCGCCGCCGCGGGGGCGCCGTAGCCACCCTGCTGCTGCGCGTACGGGTCGCCGGCCGGCTGGCCGTACGCCTGCTGCTGGCCGTACTGGTCGTAGCCGCCCTGCTGCTGCTGGCCGCCGTACTGGTCGTAGCCACCCTGCTGGTAGCCGCCCTGGTCGTACCCGCCGCCCTGCTGGGGCTGCGCGTAACCGCCCTGGTCGTAGCCGCCACTCTGGGGGGGCTGGGCGTAACCCTGGTCGTAGCCGCCCTGCGGGGGCTGCTGGGCGTACCCGCCCTGCTCGTAGCCACCCTGCTGGTAACCGCCCTGCTCATAGCCACCGGCTGGGGGCTGCTGACCGTAGCCGCCCTGCTCATAGCCACCGGCCGGGGGCTGCTGACCGTAGCCGCCCTGCTCGTAGCCGCCCTGCTGCTGGCCGTAACCCTGGTCGTACCCGGGCTGCTGGCCACCCTGCTGTCCGTAGCCGTACTGGCCCTGCTGGCCGTACGGGTCACCCTGGTCGTATTGGCCGTAGCCGGGGGGCTGGCTCATTGCTGGGTCTCCTGCGTTGCTGGGTCGTGCCGACCGCGGTGAACCGGCGCCTGCGGGGCGGGCGTCGGGATCGACGGACGAACGGGTCTTGAACTGTCCAGTATGCAGCGCCTCGTTGCGCTCGAGTGATACGACGACGTCACCATAGGTGTCCAGGCCTTCGGCGGCGAGGTGTTCGGCCACCGCCTTGGCCAGCACCTGGGTGACGCGTTGCTCGTCACCGGCCATGCGCTCGTGGTCAGCCGTCCCCAAGGACACGATGTAGTGATTCGGGGCGAGCTGCCGACCGCCTGCCAGCTCACGAACGTTCTCCTCACTCTCCCGCTCGAGTGCGATCGCCACTTCCTGCGTGACGACGTTGCCACCGAACATGCGCGCGAAAGTGTTCCCCACCAGGTTCTCGAGTCGCCTGTCGAATCTCTCAGCGCGGCCCACCGGGGAAAACCTCCTCACACTTGTGCTTGCGCCCCGATCCTATCCGGGTGAGCGAGCCTCGACACGGCCCCCGGTGAAACCGGTGCGAACGACCTGCTAGTGTTCTCCTCGCTGCCGCAAGGAAGCACTCGGGCGAGTGGCGGAATGGCAGACGCGCACGGTTCAGGTCCGTGTGTCCGAAAGGACGTGAGGGTTCAACTCCCTCCTCGCCCACGCTGTTCAGAGCCCCGGTCGCTAGCGCGACCGGGGCTCTTCCCGTTGTCCTTGTGTCTCCCGGGGGGCCGAGCCCCCCGGACCCCCCACGGTGCCTTCTCTCACCTTCCAGCGTGGCTGAGTGGGGTCGTTGCGGGGGTTTTGGGGTTTGGTTTGGTGGTGAATATCACCCGTTTGGCTCTGCGTGGTGTTCGCTTGGGGCTTAGGTGTGGGTGTATTTAGGCCCTTGTCAGGCTGGGGTCAGGGCTATCGACAGGCGCATCTGCAGCGCTGCGGCTATGCGCTCCAGCACCGGCAGTGTCGGGGTTGTGCCGCCGGCTTCGAACCTGGCGACGGCCGACTGTGTCATCCCGGCGCGTTCGGCCAGCTGGGTCTGCGTCCAGCCGCGCTGCTCGCGCAATATCCGCACCTCGGCTCCTAGCTCGAAAGCCAGTCGTGCTCCGTCGTAAGCCGGGTGGGCTGGGTCGACGCCGAGTTCTTTGCGTAGTTCGCCCCACGTGCTGCGGTCGCTCACGGCTCCTCCTCGTCCACGGTGTGCTGTTCATCCTGACAACGGCGTAGCGCCCGTCTGGCTCGCTCGACCTCACCGGTTTCGCGCATCCTCGTCTTCGGCCACACCGTCATTAGGATGATCCGCCTGCCTGACGCGATCCGATAACTGATCCGCGTCGGCTGCTCGCAGAGCCAAAAGCGCAGCTCGCGAAGCTTTCCGTCCAGCTACCGCGTGTAGGACTCGCCGAGCGTGAACCTCTGGCTCCAGCTCGATGGGTACCCCAATCCATAGCTTTGATGCTATATCGAGAACGATCACCGATCTCACTCTGGGTATGAGTTCGGGTACTTAAGGTGTTCGTCTAAGCCGTTGTCTTGGTGATCCAGTCCGCCAGGACGTCTGTTCGGGATGTTGTTTCGATGCCCGCGTGGGGGCAGCCTGGGCCCGTTGCCTCCAGGGCCACCAGGCCTGCCGGGGTGAAGTACGGGGCTCCCGAGTCGTACGTGCAGGCGCTCGTGGTGATGGCCGGGGCCGCGCCGCGGACTCCCAGCGTGGTCGGGGCCACCGTGGCCACCGCTACCGTGCCCTGCTGCATGCGGGTGGCCGGCTTGGGGTTCGTGCTGGTCAGGCTGCCCCAGCCCGCCAAGGTCAGCTGGTCGCCCACCTTGGGGAGCGCGCGATTCAGCGGCAGGGGCTTCACCGTGCTCACCGGGGTGTCCAGGCGGGCCAGCGCGACGTCGTTCTCCTTCGCCTGGACCACCTCGGTCACCTTGCGGGCCACTCCGGACTCGATGCCCTCGTCCGTGAGGCCCAGCGTCGCCGTCGTCGGGTAGGGGACCTTGCCCGAGACGCGGTTGCGGGCCGCGTCGTGGAAGCAGTGGCCTGTCGTGAGGAGCCATCCGGGCGCGACCAGCGCGCCCGTGCAGTAGCTGCTGTACGTCGAACCGTCCGGGCGGGGGATCTTCGTCATCGCGAGCTTCGCGACGAACCCGAACTGACCCTGGGGGACGTCTGAACCGTTGGCGATCCCTGGCGCGGCCAAGGCGGCAGGGGCGGTGGTGATGGTCAGGACAACAGCGGCTAGCAGGGCGCGCAGGCGCATTCTTCCCCTTCGTCGAATCGATGATCGACGTTCGAGGTTATTGCCGCCGCCGGGCTGGGGGGAATTCCCTGGCCGGGCGTCACCCGTTGGCCCACCGGGTGACGCCCGGAAGGAGTCAGCCCGTGTGCGAAGAGATCCAATCCGCGACGACGTCCACTCGCGACGTCGTCTCGAGCTGGTTGTGGGGGCAGTCCGGGCCGGACGACTCCACGGACACCAGCTGGCCGCCGGTGCCGGCCGCGACGAAGTACGGCGCGCCCGAGTCGTACACGCAGGCGCTCGTCGTCGACGTCGGAGCCACGCCCTGGACGCCCAGCGTCGAGGTGGCGACCTGGCCGACCTTCACGGTGCCCTGCTGCAGCTTCGTCGACGGCGTCGGGTTGGTGGCGGTGAGGCTGCCCCAGCCGGCGAGCGTCAGCTGCTGCCCGAGCGACGGCGTGAGCCGGTTGACCGTCAGCGGCGTGATGCCGGTGACGTCGGCGTCGAGCGTCGCGATGGCGATGTCGTTCGCGGCGGCCTGGTAGACGGTCACCACGTTGCGCGTCACGCCCGGCGTGCTCTGGTTGACCGTGCCGAGCAGCACCGACGTCGGGTACGGCACCGGGCCGGAGACGCGGACGCGGTTCGCGTCGTGGAAGCAGTGGCCGGCGGTGATGATCCACTTCGCCGCGATCAACGCGCCCGAGCAGGCGCTGTTGTACTTCGTGCCGTCGGGCTTCGGGATGTTCGTCATCGTGAGTTTCGCGGCGAACTTGAACTGGCCCGCCGGGACGTCGGATCCGTTGGCCACGGCCGAAGCCGGGCCCGCGGTCGCGAGACCGGCGGCGAGGGTGAGCAGGGCAGCGGAAAGCACAGCGCGGACGCGCATCGGTGGATCCCCCTTGTCACGCACCGGCGGCTCGCGCCGGTGATCACCTTCGAGCGTAGCGACGGCGCGCGGGGTCGGAATGCGCTGCACGGAGTAAGAAAACGGCCCCGACGCCTCGCGTCGGGGCCGTTTGCCGGGAATCAGCCGATGTGCGAGGCGATCCAGTCCGCGACGACGTCGACGCGCGCGGTGGTCTCGGCCTGGTCGTGGGGGCAGTCCGGGCCGTCGCTCTCGATGGAGACCAGGCGGCCGCCGCTCTTGCCCGTCGGCACGAAGTACGGGGCGCCCGAGTCGTAGGTGCACGCGCTCGTCGTCGACGTCGGGGCGAAGCCCGTCACGCCGGTGTAGAGCGGGTCGACCGTCGCGACCTTCATCAGGCCCTGCTGCAGCTTCGTGCCCGGCGTCGGGTCGACCGACGTCAGGCTGCCCCAGCCGGCGAGCACGACCTTCTGGCCCACGACCGGCGCCTTGTGGCTGACCGAAAGCGGCTCGATGCCGAAGACGGGCTTGTCGAGCTCGGCGATCGCGATGTCGTTGCTCGGTGACTGGTACACCGTCACGACGTTGCGCGTGATCCCCGGCTTGTCGACGGTGGTGGTGCCCAGCAGCACCGACGTCGGGTACGGGACCGGGCCGGAGACCGGGTTGCGGGCCGCGTCGTGGAAGCAGTGGCCGGCGGTGACGATCCACTTCTTGGCGATCAGCGAACCCGAGCACGCGCTGTTGTACTTCGTGCCGTCGGTGCGCGGGATGTCCGTCATGGTCAGCTTCGCGGCGAACTTGAACGTTCCCTGCGGGACGTCGGCGCCGTTGGCCACGGCCGATGCCGGCGCCGCGGTGACGACGGCCGCGGCTAGCGCGAACAGACCTGCGGAAAGCAAAGCGCGGATGCGCATTCTCAACCCCCTGGTTGGGCCGGCTTCCGGCCGGCGATGGGGGCGAGGGTAGCGAAACCCGGTGCGGCGGTGGCGGGAAGTCCCGCCACCGCCGGGGGAATCAGTTCACGCCGACCAGGTCGACGACGAAGATGAGGGTCTCGCCGGGCTTGATGACGCCGCCCGCGCCGCGGTCGCCGTAGCCGAGGTGCGGCGGGATGACGAGCTTGCGCCGGCCGCCGATCTTCATCCCCGCGACACCCTGGTCCCAGCCGGAGATGACCTGGCCGGCGCCGAGGCCGAAGCGCAGGGGCTCGTTGCGGTTCCAAGAGGCGTCGAACTCTTCGCCGGTCGAGTGCGCGACACCGACGTAGTGCACGGTGACGGACTTGCCGGGCGTGGCCTCGACGCCGTCGCCGACGGTGATGTCGGTGATCTCGAGGTCGGCCGGCGGGGTGCCGTCCGGGCGGTCGATCTGGGGCTTTTCCAAGGTCATGGCAGCCACCGTACCCACGCGCGCGAGGCTGCGCCGTTCGGACTACGCCCAAGGGCTGAAAAACGCGAAAACTCTTCACATGTGTGCTACTGCTCGGTAGCGTGCGCTTCGTCACTCTCCTTGACCTGCGAGGGAGCCCTGATGCGACGCGGCATCCGTACCCTGACCTTGACGGCTTTGGCGGGCTTGGTCGCCGGGCTCACCCAGGTCGCTGTCACCGCTCCGGCCGCCGAGGCGGCCGCGGCACCCAACGACTACTGCGGCGGGCAGTGCAGCGACATCCTGCCGCCCGGTGAGAACGGCAACGCCACCCTCGCGGACATCCTGGCGCACAAGGTGCTCGGCACCCGCCCGGCGCACGCGGCCGACCAGCTCGGCAAGTACTCCTCGCTGGCCGGCGGCTACCAGACGCTGACCACCGGGACGATCAACCAGTACTTCAACGACTCGTCGTTCGGCGTCGCCGCCGACCAGGTCGCCAGCACGACCCAGCCGCGCTCCGACGTGACGATCGTGCGGGACAAGGCACTCGGCGTCCCGCACATCACCGGCACCACCCGCGCCGGCACCGAGTTCGGCGCCGGGTACGCGGCCGGGCAGGACCGGCTGTGGCTGATGGACGTCCTGCGCCACGCCGCCCGCGGCCAGGTGACGTCGTTCGCCGGCGGCGCCGCGGCCAACCGGGAGCTGGAGCAGAGCTTCTTCGCGAACGCGCCCTACACCGAAGCCGAGCTGCAGCAGCAGATCGACAACGTCGCCGCGAAGGGCCCGCGCGGCGCGCAGGGTCTCGCCGACGCGCAGGCGTACGTCGACGGCATCAACAAGTACATCTCCGACTCCCACAGCGGCCGCTACTTCCCGGGCGAGTACGTGCTCACCGGGCACGTCGACGCGATCACCAACGCCGGCACCATCGACCCGTTCAAGCTGACCGACCTGGTCGCGCTCGCCTCGCTGGTCGGCGCCGAGTTCGGCGCCGGCGGTGGCGGCGAGGTGCAGAACGCCGTCGCGAAGCTGGCGCTGCAGGAGCAGTACGGCGCCGTGCAGGGCGAGAAGGTGTGGCAGAGCCTGCGGTCCGAGGACGACCCCGAGGCCGTCAAGACGCTGCACGACGGGCAGACGTTCCCGTACGGCAAGACCCCGGCCAACGCCGTCGGCCAGGCCCTGCCGGACAAGGGTTCGGTGACCCCGCAGCAGCTGGTGTTCGACCAGACCGGCTCGGCGTCGACCGCGACTCCGTCCACTGTGGACGTCCCGGCGCCGGCCGCGCAGGAGCCCGCCCGCGGGATGTTCGACAACGGCGTGCTGCCGGGCGACATGCTGACCGACAAGCACGGCATGTCGAACGCGCTGGTCGTGTCCGGCTCGAAGACCGCCAGCGGCCACCCGGTCGCCGTCTTCGGCCCGCAGACCGGGTACTTCGCGCCACAGCTGCTCATGCTGCAGGAACTGCAGGGCCCGGGCATCAGCGCCCGCGGCGCGGCCTTCGCCGGGCTGAGCATGTACGTGCTGCTGGGCCGCGGCCAGGACTACTCGTGGAGCGCGACGACGTCGGCGCAGGACATCATCGACACCTACGCGCTGAACCTGTGCGACCCGAGCGGCAAGGCGCCGACGAAGGACTCGAACTACTACACCTACAAGGGCCAGTGCCTCCCGATGGACACCGTGGAGGTCAAGAACTCCTGGAACCCGACGGTGGCCGACGGCACCGCGGCCGGCTCGTACACGTTGCGCAGCTACCGCACGAAGTACGGCCCGGTGCTCAGCCGGGCGACGGTCGGCGGCAAGCCCGTGGCGTACGCGCAGCTGCGGTCCTCGCTCTTCCACGAGGCCGACTCGCTGATCGGCTTCCAGGAGCTGAACGACCCGGGCTACGTCAAGTCCGCGGCGGACTTCCAGAAGGCCGCGGCCGACATCAACTTCACGTTCAACTGGTTCTACGCCGACTCGAAGGACGTCGCGTACTTCAACTCCGGCGCCAACCCGGCCCGGCAGTCCAATGTGGACCCGAACATGCCGGTGTGGGGTGACCAGGGGCACGACTGGACCGGCTGGAACCCGGCGGGCAACGTCGCGACCTACACCCCGGCGTCGCAGCACCCGCAGTCGGTCAACCAGGACTACTACGTCAGCTGGAACAACGCGCAGGCCAACGGCTACGCGGCCGCCGGCGCCGACAAGTCCGCCGTGCACCGCGTCGACCTGCTCGACACGCGCGTCAAGACGATGATCCTCACCGGCACCAAGGTCACCCGGCTCAACCTGACCCAGGCGATGGAGGACGCCGCGCTGGCCGACCTGCGTGCCGAGCGCGTCCTGCCACTGCTGCTGCAGGTGCTCGACAAGACGCCGACCACCGGTGCGGCCGCCGATGCCGAGGCGAAGCTGAAGGCGTGGATGGCCAACGGCCACCAGCGGACGGAAACCACGCCTGGCAGCAAGGCGTACGCCGACGCCGACGCGATCCGGATCTTCGACGCGTGGTGGCCGCTGCTGGTCCAGGCCGAGTTCAAGCCGGGCATGGGCGACAACGCCTACAACGCGATGACGGGCGTGCTGGGCATCAACGAGAGCCCGTCCGGTTTCCAGAACGGCAACGGCCAGCACACCGGCCAGCCGCACAAGGGCTCGTCGTTCCAGTTCGGCTGGTGGGGGTACGTCAGCAAGGACATCCGGCAGGTGCTCGGCCAGCCGGTGGCCGGCCCGCTCGGCAGCACGTTCTGCGGCGGCGGCAACGTCACCACGTGCCGCCAGGCGCTCGTCGACTCGCTGACCACCGCCGCGGGCCAGGCCGCGAACACCGTCTACCCCGGTGACGCGAGCTGCGCCGCGGGCGACCAGTGGTGTGCCGACACCATCGTGCACAACGCGCTGGGCGGCATCACGCAGGACAAGATCAGCTGGCAGAACCGCCCGACGTTCCAGCAGGTCGTCGAGTACACCGCGCACCGCGGCGACAACATCGCCAACCTCGCGCCGGGGAAGACGGTCAGCGCCACCAGCGCCGAAACCGGCTTCTACCCCTCGCCGGCGTCGAACGCGATCGACGGGAACGCCTCGACCCGCTGGGCCAGCGACTGGAGCGACGACCAGGCGATCACCGTCGACCTCGGGTCGGTGCAGCCGGTCTCGCGGGTGCAGCTCAGCTGGGAATCGGCGTACGGCAAGGGTTACAAGATCCAGACCTCGCCGGACGCCGTGCACTGGACGGACTCGGCGGTCGTCACGGACGGCAACGGCGGGCAGGACAACGTGTCCTTCGCGCCGACGCAGGCCCGGTTCGTGAAGCTGCAGGGCGTCCAGCGCGGCACGAAGTACGGCTACTCGCTCTACGAGTTCGAGGTCTACGCCCACTGAGACCAGGTCGGCTCGCCCGCGGACGCGCGGGCGGGCCGGCCGTCTTCGTCACAGTGACCGGGGAGATGACCTGCGGTTACGGTGATCACATGGACGACTGGACGCCCCGCACCAAGGCCATCGCCGCCGGCCGGCCGCACGGTCCCGGTGAGCCGCTGAACACCCCGCTCGTCGCCACCAGCACGTACCAGGCCGGTGGCGATTTCGTCTACGCGCGCGGCGACGGCACGCCGACCTGGCACGCGCTCGAGGAGACCATCGGGGCGCTCGAAGGCGGCTACGCGACGGCGTTCGCGTCCGGCGTCGCCACCCTGTCGGCGGTCCTGGACCTGCTGCCGGTCGGGTCGCGGGTGGTCGTCCCGACGTTCAGCTACGCCGTGACGCGCGGGGTGCTCGCCCACGCGCAGAAGCTCGGCAAGCTCGCCGTCACCGAGCTCGAGCCGACCGACACGGCCGCCTGGGTGGCCGAGGCGGCGACGTCCGACCTGGTCTGGCTCGAGTCGCCGACCAACCCGACGCTCGACGTCATGGAGATCGAGACCATCGCCGCCGCCGCGCGGGGCCGGGTCGTCGTCGACAACACCTTCGCCACGCCGTTGCAGCAGCGGCCGCTCGAACTCGGCGCCGACGTCGTCGTGCACAGCGCGACCAAGCTCATCGGCGGGCACAGTGACCTGCTGCTGGGGATCACCGTGGCCAAGGACCCGGCGGTGGCCGACGAGCTGCGCGGCGCGCGGACCCGCGTCGGGTCGACGCCGGGCGCCCTCGAAGCCTGGCTCGCGCTGCGGGGGCTGCGGACCATGCCGGTGCGGCTCGCCGAGCAGTCCCGGACCGCCGCGCTGCTCGTCGAGCGCCTCCGCGAGCACCCCGCGGTGACGCGGGTGCGCTACCCGGGTTTCGGGATGATGGTCGCGTTCGAGCTGGCCGGCGCCGAGGCCGCGGACAAGCTCTGCTCGACGGTCCGGCTGATCCGGCCCGCGACCAGCCTCGGCGGCGTCGAAAGCCTGGTGGAGCGGCGGGCGTGGCTGCCGGGTGAGGAACGGGTGCCCGCCGGTTTGGTCCGGTTCAGCGTCGGCCTCGAAGATCCGGAAGACCTCTGGCGCGATTTGTCCATCGCCCTCGCGGAGTAACACCAACGGCGGAATCGTCGATAGTCGCGGCATCGCAGTTCAATGCCGTTGGGAGTCTGACCGTGGGTAGAACGCTGAACCGAGTCGCGGGGATCGTTTCCGCGGGCGCGCTGATCACCTTCGCCGCCGCACCGGCCGCATTCGCGCAGACGGACGAGACGACGACCGCGCCGTCGACCACGGAGACGACCACCTCCACCTCGGAGACGACCACGACGACGACGGTCCCGTCGACCTCCGAGACGACGTCGTCGAGCCCGGTCACGACCACCGGGACCACCTCGGAGCCGTCGACGACCGACGTCACCAAGACGACGACGCCGGAGACCACGACCACGACGGCCGGGCCGCCCTCGGACGGCTACCAGGACAACACCGGCCACGGCTTCGTCGGCGTCGGCGGCGAAGGCGTCCTGGTCATCAACTGCGCGGCGGGCGCGCCCGGGAACGTGGCGACCCAGTACCTGGACGTCACCGGCGGCCCGGACCAGGACGAGTCCGACGGCCGGACCTGGAACTACTCCGTGCGCGTCAACGGCCTGCCCCCGGGCACGACCACCGGCAAGTTCAGCTGGACCTGCGCCGGCGTCGACGGCGAAGGCGTCGTCGACTTCGAGCAGGCGCCGCCGCCGGAGACCAGCACCACGACCAGCGCGCCGACGACGACCAGCGGCACCACGACCAGCGCGCCGTCGAGCACCGCGCCGATCACGACGTCGAGCGGGCCGAGCACGTCGACCACCACCAGCACCCCCGGCAACGCCGCACCGAAGGCCCAGGTCAAGGTCACGCCCCACGGCGGGGTCGAGACGGGCTTCGGCGGCACGGCCTGGTGACCGTCCGCCGGGCGGGCGCGGCGGTCGCCGCGTTCGCCCTCGCGCTGACGCTGGCCGCTTGCGGCTCCGGCGAGCCGCCGAAAGCGGCACCCGCGCCGGTGCCGTCGTCGGTCCCGGTGACCGCGCCGTTCAAGGGCCTGCGCCCGACGTCGGTGAAGATCCCCAAGATCGGCGCGGAGTCCAGCCTGCTCGCGGTCGCCGTCAAGACCGACGGCTCGATCTCGGTCCCGTCGGTGCACACGCCGATGCAGGCGGCTTGGTACAAGCTCTCGCCGGTGCCCGGCGACGTCGGCCCGGCGATCGTGCTCGGCCACGTCGACGGCGACAAGAAGCCCGGCATCTTCTACAAGCTCAAGGACCTCGCGCCCGGCGACGAGGTGGACGTCGACCGCAGCGACGGCAAGAAGCTGAAGTTCGTCGTGGACCACGTCACGCAGGTCCCGAAGGACACGTTCCCGAAGGACGCGGTGTACGGCAACAGCGACAAGCCGGAACTGCGGCTGATCACGTGCGGCGGGGTGTTCGACCACGCCGCGCACAGCTACGAGGACAACATCGTCGTCTACGCGAACCTAGCCAACGCCTGATCCCTTGTACGGGAACGACTTCGGCGCGACCGCCGACGGGTCGACCCACTTGCGCATGCCCGCGTCGCAGGCGGCGTAGCCCCAGTTGATCAGCTGGTCCTGCAGTCGCTCCGACGTGCGCGTCAGCCGGGTGCTCGTCACGGCCAGCGCGTGGGTCTGCTCGACCGGCGCGGGCAGCGCGTCCGGCAGCTCGAAGTGCTCGATGTCGCTGTAGGTCGCCCAGTACGTCCCGGCGTACGTCTTGTCCTGGTACGACTTCAGCAGCGTGCCGGTGCGCAGCTCGCGGACCTGGTTGTCCATCACGGTCAGCACGCGCAGCAGCTGCATCGGCCAGTTCCGCTTCGGGTTGTCCTCGTGCAGCATCTTCTTGCCGGCGTCGCTGACCAGGACGACCGCGCGCTGGTTCTCGATCGGGTCCAGGCCGAGGTTGTCGTACACACCCGCGTCGCTGAGCACGATCTTGCGGTCCGCCTGGTTCGGGTCGGGGATCACGACCGGCGAGAGCAGTGGCGGGAACGCCGACGACGCGGCGACGGCGGTGGCCAGCGGGATCTGCCCGTGCGGCCCGTCCTGCCGGAAGAACCACCACAGCGAGCCGTCTTGCAGGCTGGTCGCGGTGAACACGAAGTGCGGGCCCGACGGGTCGAGCTGGTCGAGGCGGAAGTCGTCGAAGAGGTGCTTCGCGTAGACGCGCGCGAGTTCTTCGCCCGCACTGCGCCACGGGATGAACATCGCCTTGAGCGTCACCGGGACGTCGAGGTTCGTCCGAGCCAGCTTCCGGATCGGCTCCACGACGAACTTGCCGAAGTTGTCCGCGATGCCGTCGTCGCCGAAGGACAGCTGGTGCCACGCGTGGGCCAGGACGCCGGCCGCGATCGAGCCGCCGGACACGCTGGAGACGGTGGTCAGCTTCGGCAGCCAGCCGAGTTCGTTGAGGCGCCAGAGCGCGCCGGTGTGGAAGAGCATCGCGCGGTAGCCGCCGCCGGACAGGGCCAAGCCGACGCCGCTGCGTTCCGTGGAATCCACCCGGCCGAGTGTATTACCGCAGCAAGGGGGTCAGCAGCGGGCGTTGCCCGGCCGGGACGTATTCGGCGTAGTTGTCGTACAACGCCTGTTTGGCCAGCTGTGACGCGCCGGCGCCGTCGGCCGCGCGGACCGCGTCGAGGACCTCGGCGTGGTGCGCGAGCCAGGTGCGCATCAGCGACGTCCGGTTGCTGGCGTGCTCCAGCTTGTCCTCGATCAGCTCCAGCACGACCCCGCGGACGACTTCCTCGCTGACCACCAGCAACGGGTTCCGCGAGCTCCGCGCGATGACTTCGTGGAACGCGACGTCCGCGCGGCTGAACTCGGCGTACCCGCGTGAGACGCCTTCGCGCATCGCGTCGAGGGCTTCGGCCAGGCCGGTCAGGTCGTCGTCGGTGCGCAGCTCCGCGGCGAGCAGGTGCGCCGAGCCGTCGAGGATCATCCGGAACTGCAACAGCTCGGCGAGCCCGACGTGGTCGGCGCGCGCGAGCCGGTGCATCGAGCGGTGCAACGCCACCGGGGACGCGGCCAGCACCTCGGGCCCGCGCGGATCGCCGGGCCGCGAACGGATCATTTCGGCGGCCTGCAAAACCCGCAGGGCTTCCCGGATCGTCGAGCGCCCGACGCCGAACTGGATCATCAGCTCGCGCTCGCTGGGCAGGCGTTCTCCCGGTTTGAGCGCCCCGCTGACCACGGCCTGCTCGATCTGCTCGACGACCCGCTCGTACGCGCGGACCGGGGCCACCGGTTCGAACCGCATCCTTGACCTCGACGTCCGTCGCGTGCAGGCTACTGGTCAGACCAGTGTACCTACCTGGAGGCCAGATGAAAGCCCGGATTCACGTGCTGGCGGCGGCGCTGCTGCTCGTGGTGTCCGGCTGCTCGGCCGGCTCGTCGGCGAGCGTTTCCGCTGGTCCGGAAACGCTTTCCGTCGGGTTCACGGCGGAGCCGGCCAACTTCGACTTCACCAAGACCGACGGTGCCGCGATCCCGCAGGCGTTGCTCTACAACGTCTACGAAGGCCTGGTTAAGCTCGACTCGCAGGGTCGCGTGGTGCCGTTGCTCGCGAAGTCGTGGACCATCAGCCCGGACCGGAAGACCTACGACTTCCAGCTGCGGCAAGGGGTCGAGTTCAGCAACGGCGCGCCGTTCACCGCCGAGGACGTCAAGTTCTCGCTGCTGCGCGTGAAGACCGACTGGACGATCTCGATCAAGTCCACAATGGACGTCGTCGACCACGTCGACGTCGTGGCGCCGGACCACGCGCGGGTGGTGCTGTCGAAGCCGTCGAACGGCTGGCTGTTCAGCCTCACGAGCCGGCTCGGCGCGATGTTCAGCCCGACCGGTGTCGCCGACCTGGCGAACAAGCCGATCGGCACCGGGCCGTACGTCGTGGCGGCCCGCAAGCGCGGCGACTCCGTCGTGCTCAAGGCGAATCCCGCGTACTGGGGCCGGGAACCGGCGTATCGGACAGTTGTACTGAAGTACATCAAGGACCCGACCGCGCTGAACAACGCGCTGTACAGCAACGGCATCGACGTCATCTCCGCGATCACCGCGCCCGACTCGATCCCGCAGTTCCAGGCCGACGACCGGTTCCAGGTGGTGCAGGGCACGTCGAACAGCGAGGTCACGCTGGCGTTCAACAACAAGCGCGCGCCGCTGACCGACCCGCGCGTCCGCCAGGCGCTGACGTACGCGATCGACCGGAAGGCGTTGCTGGACACGGCGTGGGCCGGGCGCGGCACGTTGATCGGCAGCATGGTCCCGCCGACCGACCCCTGGTACGAGGACCTGGCGAACGTCCACCCGTTCGATCCCGGGAAGGCGAAGGCGCTGCTGAGCGAGGCCGGCGCGACGAACCTGAACCTGCGCATGCGGATCCCGAACCTGCCGTACGCCGTGTCGGCCGCGCAGGTCGTCCAGTCGCAGCTGGCCGACGTCGGCGTCCGGACGACCATCGAGCCGCTCGACTTCCCGGCCGTCTGGCTGAAGCAGGTCTTCACCGACCACGACTACGACCTGTCGATCATCCAGCACGTCGAGGCGCGTGACATCACGACGTTCGGCAAGCCGACGTACTACTGGGGCTACGACAACAAGCGCGTCCAGCAGCTGCTCGCCGAAGCCGACAGCGGGACGCCGGAGCAGCAGGTCGCGGACATGAAACTCGTGGCCAAGCAGCTCAACACGGACGCCGCCGCGGACTGGCTCTTCCTGTTCCCCAACGTGATCGTGGCGAAGGCCAAGGTCGGCGGGTTCGCGGCGAACCAGGTCAGCGAGTCGTTCGACCTGACCGGGCTGGCGCCGCGATGACCGCCAAGGTGCTGCGCCGGGTGGCGATCTTCGTGGTCAGCGTGCTGGTCGCGTCGATCGTCGTGTTCCTCTTCATGGCCGTCCTGCCGGGCGATCCGGCGCAGGTCGCGCTCGGCGTCAACGCGACGCCGGAGCTGCTCGCCAAGACCCGCGCCGAGTTCGGCATCGACCGGCCACTGGTCACGCAGTACTTCGACTGGATCGGCGGCGTGCTGCACGGCGACTTCGGCCGCTCGTACGTCACGCGCGACACCATCGGCCCGCAGCTGCTCGACCGCCTCGGCGTCACGCTCTGGCTGGTCGGCGCCGGGATGCTGGTGGCGCTGGTGATCGCCATCCCCGCGGGCACGTTCGCCGCGGTGAAGCACCGGAAGGCGGCCGGCGCGGGCGTTTCCGGGCTGTCGCAGATCGGCGTCGCGATCCCCGCGTTCCTCGCCGGGATCATCCTGGTGCAGATCTTCGCGGTGCAGCTGCGCTGGCTGCCGTCCGGTGGGTGGACGCCGCCGGACCAGGACGCGGGCGAGTTCCTCCGCGGGCTCGTCCTGCCCGCTCTGTCCCTCGGGTTGGTGCAGGGCGCGGTGCTCACGCGTTATGTGCGCACGGCCGTGCTGGACACGCTCGGCCAGGATTACCTGCGTACCGCGCGGTCCAAGGGCCTGCGTCCCGGACAGGCGCTGGTGCGGCACGGCCTGCGCAACGCGTCCGTCCCGGTCGTCACCGTGCTGGGCCTGCAGCTCGCGACACTGCTGATCGGTGCGGTCGTCGTCGAGCGCGTGTTCGTGCTGCCGGGGCTGGGCTCGATGCTGCTGGACGCGGTCGCGTCGCGGGACCTGCTGACCGTGCAGGGGATCGTGCTCGTGCTGGTGGTCGGCGTGCTGCTGGTCAACTTCGTCGTCGACGTCCTCTACACCGTGCTCGACCCGCGATTGCGAGGTTCGTGATGCGCAATCTTGTGATCGGCGGGGTACTGGTCGGCCTGGTTGTCCTGGCCGCCGTGCTGTCGTTCTTCTGGACGCCGTTCGACCCGGTGAAGGTCGACGCGGCCCACCGGCTGCTCGGCTTCGGGGGAGAGAACCTCTTCGGCACGGACAAGTTCGGGCGTGACCTGCTCAGCCAGCTCATGGTCGGCGCGCGGACGACGCTGTACGTCGGCGTGGTCGCGGTCGGCATCGCCGCGGTGATCGGCACGCCGCTCGGGATCCTCGCCGGGATGTCACCGCGGTGGCTCGGCGAATTCGTCATGCGGGTCAACGACCTCGTGCTCGCGTTTCCCGCGTTGCTGCTGGCGATCATGTTCGGCGCGGTGTTCGGCGCCGACACGCTGACGGCGATGGTCGCCATCGGCATCGCCACGATCCCGTCGTTCGCGCGGATCGCCCGGTCCGGCACGCTGCAGGTGATGAGCACCGAGTTCGTGCTCGCCGCCCGCGCCGGCGGCCGGTCGCGCCTCACCATCGCGGTGCGGCACGTGCTG
This sequence comes from Amycolatopsis sp. NBC_01286, assembly GCF_035982555.1. Taxonomy (NCBI): domain Bacteria; kingdom Bacillati; phylum Actinomycetota; class Actinomycetes; order Pseudonocardiales; family Pseudonocardiaceae; genus Amycolatopsis; species Amycolatopsis sp. NBC_01286. The sequence continues at coordinate 2,233,863 of NZ_CP108428.1, read as the reverse complement.
CCGAACATCTCCGGCCTGCTGATCGTGCAGGCGTCGGTGTCGTTCGCGATCGCCGTGCTGGCGGAGGCGGCGCTGTCGTTCCTCGGGTTCGGCACCCGGCCGCCTACGCCGTCGTGGGGCCGGATGCTGCAGGAGTCCCAAGAGTTGCTGACGGTCCAGCCGCGGCTGGCGCTGGTGCCGGGCATCGCGATCGCCGTCGCCGTCCTCGGGTTCAACCTCCTCGGCGACGGCCTGCGCGACCGCCTCGACCCCCGATTGGCGGCCCGCGTATGACTCTCTCGGTCACGGGGCTCAGCGTGAACGCGCTGGTCCGGGACGTCTCGTTCGACATCGGCGCCGGTGAGCGCGTCGGGCTGATCGGCGAGTCCGGCTCCGGGAAGTCGTTGACGGCGCTGGCGATCATGGGCCTGCTGCCCGACGAGCTGCACGCGTCCGGCTCGGTGCGCCTCGGCGACCGCGAGCTGCTGGGAATGTCCGAAAAGGACCTTTCGCGGCTGCGCGGCGACGAGCTGGCGATGGTGTTCCAGGAGCCGATGACGGCGTTGAACCCGGCCATGCGCGTCGGCCGTCAGGTCACCGAGCCCGGCCGGATCCACGGCCGTCGTCACCGCGCCGAGGAGTTGCTCGCCGCCGTCGGCCTGCCGGACACGGCTCGCGCGTACCCGCACCAGCTGTCCGGCGGCCAGCGGCAACGCGTCGTGCTCGCGATGGCGCTGGCCAACGAGCCGTCACTGCTGATCTGCGACGAGCCGACGACCGCCCTCGACGTCACCGTCCAGGCCCAGATCCTCGCGCTCATCAAGGCGTCACTTTCACGTGAAAGTGCCCTTCTGTTCATCACCCACGACCTCGCGGTGGTGGCGTCGGTGTGCGAGCGCGTGCTGGTGATGCTCGACGGTGAGATCGTCGAAGCGGGCTCGACGCGCGAAGTGCTGACGTCGCCGAAGCACGAGTACACCCGCAAGCTCCTGGACGCGTCGGACCTGGAGGCGCGCCGATGATCATCGAAGTCTGCGACCTGGAACGCCGGTACGCCCGCCGGGACGTCCACGCGCTGCGCGGCGTCAGCTTCGACGTCGAGGCCGGCCAGCGGTTCGGCATCGTCGGCGAATCCGGCTCGGGCAAGTCCACGCTGGTCCGGCTGCTGGCCGCGCTCGACAAGCCGACCGCGGGCACGGTCTCGTTCCGGGGCCGGCGCATCGACGACCTACCGGAACGCAAACTCGGCTTCCTGCGGTCCGAACTGCAGATCGTCTTCCAGGACCCGATGGGTTCGCTCGACCCGCGGATGCGTGTGCGCGACATCATTTCCGAGCCGCTCGGCCACCGCGAACCGGACCGGGTCGCGGAGTTGCTCGCCGCCGTCGGGTTGCCCGAGGACGCCGCCGGGCGGTACCCGCACCAGTTCTCCGGCGGCCAGCGCCAGCGGATCTCGATCGCGCGTGCGCTCGCGCCGAACCCCAGCGTGCTCATCGCGGACGAGCCCGTCAGCGCCCTCGACGTCTCCGTGCGCGGCCAGATCCTCGACCTGCTCGCCTCGCTCGTCGAGCAGTTCGCGTTGACGCTGATCTTCGTGTCGCACGACCTCGGCGTCGTCCGGCACGTCTGCGACCGCGTCGCGGTGATGCGCCGCGGCGAGATCGTCGAACTCGGCGACGTCGAGCAGGTCTACGACGCGCCGCAGCACGAGTACACCCGGGAACTCCTGGCCGCCGCGCCGAACCTGCGCGCGGAACTGGCCCGGTTGAGCGGAGGCGACGATGCCTGACTACCCGGACGGCCTGCCGATCGGCGCGGGCTGGACGTCCACTGTGGACACATCGGACGTCGTGTTCCCGTACGACGGGAGCGTCATCGGGACCGCCCCCGTGGGGACGCCTGAGCTGGCCACTCGGGCGGTCGACGAGGCTGTCGCCGTCGCGCGCGAAGTGGCCTCGCTGCCTTCGCGGACTCGCCGTTCTTTGTTGAACGACGTCGCCGCGGCCTTGGCCGAACGCCGCGAGGAGTTCGAGAACCTGCTCGTGCTGGAGACCGGCAAGCCCCTGGTCGACTGCCGCGTCGAGGTCGCCCGCACGATCGTCACGTGGGAAGCCGCCGCCGAAGAGGTGTCACGGCTGCACGGCGAGACCGTCCCGCTGGATCTCCTGCCTTCGGGCGACGGGCTGGTCGGGTTCTGGAAACGCAAGCCGATCGGCGTGGTCGTCGGCATCGCGGGCTTCAACTACCCGCTGCTGCTCGCGTCGCACAAGATCGCCCCCGCGATCGCCGCGGGCTGCCCGGTGATCATCAAGCCCGCGCCGCAGACGCCTCTCGCGACGCTGTGGCTGGTCCACCTCGTGCGTTCGACGGCCCCTCTCGCCGCCATGGTCCAGCTGGTCACCGGGGACGCGTCCGTCGGCGCCGCGTTGACGACCGATCGTCGGATCGGCGCGGTGTCGTTCACCGGATCGGCCGCCGTCGGCCACCGCATCGCCCGCGACGCGGCGCCCACCAAGACGTTGCTGGAGCTGGGTTCGAACGCGGCGCTGGTCGTCGCGGAAGACGCGGACCTCGACGCGGCCGCGGACGCCGTCCTGCGCGGTGGCTTCTACGCCTCTGGCCAGGCCTGCATCTCGGTGCAGCGCGTGCTGGTCGTCGCGTCGGTCGCCGAGGAGTTCACCGAACGGCTGCTGGCCCGGCTCGACGAGGTCGTCGTCGGCGATCCGCGCGACGAGAAGACCCGCGTCTCGGCCTTGATCGACCCCGCGTCCACCGACCGCGTCGCCGCGTGGATCGAGAAGTCCGGTGCCCGCCAGGTCGGCGGTGGCATCGAGGGCACGGTGCTGCGCCCGACCGTCCTGCTCGACGTCCCGGACGGCGTCGAAGCCTGGGACGAGGAGATCTTCGGCCCGGTCGTCTGCGTGCGCACGGTGTCCGATGTGGACGAAGCCTTCGCCGCGGTCAACGCGTCGCGCTACGGCCTCCACGCCAGCGTCTACAGCGCGTCCCTGCGCACGGCTTTCCGGGCGCTGGACGAGCTGGACGTCGGCGGCGTGGTCGTCAACGAAGTGCCCGGGTTCCGCTCGGACACCATGCCGTACGGCGGTGTGAAGGACTCCGGCATCGGCCGCGAGGGCCCGCGCTTCGCCGTCGAAGAGCTGACCGTGACGAGGATGGCGGTGCTGCGACCGTGAACTACGACAACCTGTTCCGGCTGGACGGACGGCGTGCCGTCGTGCTCGGCGGCGGCAGCGGGATCGGCCGCGAAGCCGCGCGAGCCCTGTCCGCGCACGGCGCCGACGTCGTGGTCGCGGACCGCGACATCGCAGCGGCCCGCGAAACCGGCGTCGGCGAGGCTTACGAGATCGACCTCCTAAAACCGGGTGCCGTCGACCGCGCGGCGTCCGACCTCGGGCCGCTCGACGTCGTTGTGCTGACCGCCGCGACCAACGTCCGCAAACGCCTGCTCGATTACACCCGCGACGAGTTCGATCGCGTCCTCGCGCTCAACCTCGGCGTGACGTTCGAGGTCGTCCGCGCGTTCGGCGCCGACATGGTCGCGCGCGGGCGGGGGAGCATCATCGGCTTCTCGTCGATCCGCGGCACGACCGTCGAGCCTGGTCAGGGCCCTTACGCGGCAACAAAAGCCGGGCTCGTCCAGCTGTTCCGGACGGCCGCCGCGGAGTTCGGCCCGGCCGGCGTCCGGGTCAACGCGATCGCCCCCGGCGTCGTCGAGACCCCGCTGACCGCGCAGATCAAGGCGAATCCGGAGTGGTACGACGCCTACGCGCGGAAGGGCGCGCTGGGCCGCTGGGCGCGTCCCGACGAGCTCGCCGGCGCCGTCGTCTACCTCGCTTCGGACGCGTCGACGTTCGTCACCGGTTCGGTGCTGGCGGTGGACGGTGGCTGGACCGCCGTCGACGGCCGCTTCGAACCGCCCGCTTCGTGAAGGAGGGCTCATGACCGAGCTGCCCGACCTGACCGCCGTCGAACTCGTCGCGCAGTACCGCGCGAAGACGCTCTCGCCGGTCGAGGTGACCGAAGCCGTCCTCGAACGCATCGACGCGCGGGAGCCCGAGCTGCACGCGTTGTACGCGTACGACCCGTCGAGCGCGCGTGCCGACGCGAAGGCGGCCGAAGCGCGGTGGCACGCGGGCGAACCGCTGGGCCCGATCGACGGCGTCCCGTTGACGCTCAAGGAAAACATCGCGACCCGCGGCACCCCGGTCCCGCTGGGCACCGCGGCGACCGCGCTCGTCCCGGCGGCCGAAGACGCCCCGGCGGCGGCGCGCGTCCGCGAGTCCGGCGGCGTCCTGCTGGCCAAGACGACCATGCCGGACTACGGGATGCTGACGTCCGGCCTGTCGAGCTTCCACACCACCGCGCGCAACCCGTGGCAGCCGTCGGCGTCGCCGGGCGGGTCGAGTGCGGGCGCCGGCGCCGCGGGCGCCGCCGGGTACGGCCCGCTGCACGTCGGCACCGACATCGGCGGCTCGATCCGGCTGCCCGCGGGCTGGTGCGGCCTGGTCGGGCTGAAGCCGAGCTTCGGCCGGGTACCGGTCGACCCGCCGTTCCTCGGCCGCGTCGCCGGCCCGCTGACCCGCACGGTCGCCGACACGGCGTTGCTGATGAGCGTGCTGTCCGCGCCCGACCCGCGTGACCACCTGAGCCTGCCACCGGCCGACCTGGAGTGGTCGTCGCTCGACGGCACGCTCGACGGCCTGCGCGTCGGGCTGCAGCTCGAGTCCGGCCCCGGCCTCCCGGTGGACCCGGCCACGCGTGACGCCGTCGCCGCGGCGGCCCGGGCCTTCGAAGCCGCGGGCGCGATCGTCGAGCCGGTCGCGCCGTTCCTGGACCGGAGCATGCTCGACGGCCTGGACGTCTTCTGGCGCACCCGCGCCTGGTCGGACATGTCCGGGCTGCCGCTCGACCGGCGCGCGAAGGTGCTGCCCTACATCGCGGAGTGGGCGGCGGGCGGCGCGGATCTGTCCGGAGTGGACGTCTACCGCGGCTTCGCCCAGATCGACGCGATCAGCGTCGCGACCCTCCGCGCGACTTCGGGGTTCGACGTCGTCCTGTCGCCGACCTGCCCAGTCGCGGCGCCGCCCGCGGAATGGGCGTCCCCGACGAACGACCCGGCCCGGCCGTTCGAGCACATCGGCTTCACGGTGCCGTACAACATGTCCGGCCAGCCCGCGGTGTCCCTGAACTGCGGGTACACCGACGACGGCCGGCCGATCGGCCTCCAGATCAGCGGCCGCCGCTTCGACGACGTCGGCGTCCTGCGCGCCGCTGCGGCGTACGAGCGCGTCCGCCCGCCGCAGCGGCCTTGGCCGGTGGGTTAAAGAACGAGGGAAGAAGATCCGGGCCCGCGGCGAAGTGGTGGTGAAGCTGTCGCCGACGGGAAGGATCCGCATGACAGAGGCAGCCCCATGACGGCGGCCCCGGTGCTCGGCACCGAGCTGTTCACCGAGGTGCACGACCGGCACTTCGCGGCCATCTACCGGTACGTCGCCGGCCGGCTCGGCGCCCAGGCGGCGGAGGACGTCGCCGCCGAGACGTTCCTCGTCGCCTTCGACCGCCGGACGACGTTCGACGCCACCCGCGGCGACCTGCGGGCCTGGCTGTTCGGCATCGCGACGAACCTCGTGTCCCGGCACCGCCGCAAGGAGGCCCGGCACTACCGGGCCCTCACGCGGCTCGAGTCGCCCCAGCCTGCCGAGGGCCACGAAAACCGCGTCCTCGACGCCGGTCGACTGGGAAAAGCGTTGTCGCGGTTGTCCTCGGGTGAGCGTGACGTCCTGCTCTTGGTTGCTCTCGCCGACCTCGGCTACGCGGAAGTCGCCCAGGCCCTCGGTATCTCCCCGGGCACGGTCGGCTCCCGGCTGACGCGTGCCCGCAAGAAGCTCACCCCCGTTCTCGCCCAGGAGGCCCGTGATGAATGACCTGCAGACGCTGCGCGCGGCACTGACCCCCGACGAGCCCACTCAGGACGTCGTCGACCGCAGCCGGCACCGGCTGCAGAACCACATGCTCACCGGCCGCCGTCGCCGGCACGTCCGCCCGCTCGCGATCGGCACCGGCCTGGTCGCCGTCGCGGCCGCGGCCGCCGTCGTGGTGACGACCGTGCCCGGAACCCCGGCCCAGACCCCGACGCCGGCCCCGCAGGCCGCGGCGCCGGTCGCCGTCACCGGCCAGGAGGTCCTGCTCGCAGCGGCCACGGTGGCCGCGAAGGCACCGGCGGGCACGGGCAAGTACTGGCACCTCAAGATCGCCGAGTCGGAGACCTACGAGTACTGGACCACGGCCGAGGGCCACCAGTGGTTCCGCGGCGCGAAGACCGGGGGCCGGGTCATCCGGCTGGTTGTGGACTCGCCCTTCCATCTGAGCGTCGTCGAGGTGACCCTCGACCAGCTCCTGGCGTTGCCCACCGAACCGGCGGCGTTGCGGGACTGGATCTCGAACGCGCTGGAGCGCAGCGAAGTCCGGACGAGTGCGGGCCCCATGAGCTCGAGCGAGCGGCAGGAGCTGCTGCCCCAGGCCCTGGTTTCGCTGGTGTCCACCCTGCCGGCGCCCCCGGCGGTCCGCGCTGCGGCGTTCCGGGCGATCGCCGCGTACCCGGGGGTGCGCGCGCTCGGCGCGGTCCCGGGCGGCCAAGGCCTGCTGCTGCCGGGGAACGAGCGGCTCGTCGTCGACCCGGCGACCGGCCGGGTGAACCGGACATCGATGTACGTGACTCCGGACGGCGCGGTGATGAGCGGCACCAAGGACACGGAAACCATCACGGTCGGTGCCGAGTGGACGAACAGCCTGCCGCAGTGAACCGTCCGGTGGCCGGGCAGTGGGGTAGCCCGGCCACCGGCGTCAGGCCTTGACCGCCTCGGCCAGCGCGAGCACCCGGCGCGCGTTGTCGACGTGCAGGTTCTCGATCATCCGGCCGTCCACAGTGACCACGCCGCTGCCGGCCTTCTCGAACGCCTCGATGATCCGGCGCGACCGGTCGATCTCCTCTTCGGACGGCGCGAAGATCCGGTTGCACGGCTCGACCTGGCCGGGGTGGATGAGCGTCTTGCCGTCGAAGCCGTACTGGCGGCCCTGGACGCACTCCTCTTCGAACCCGGAAAGGTCCTTCACGTCGTTGTAGACGCCGTCGAGGATCACCTTGCCGGTCGCGCGCGCGGCCAGCAGGCACAGCGAAAGCCCGCCCAGCAGCGGGCCGCGGCCCGGGACGAACTCCGCGTGCAGTTCCTTGGCGAGGTCGTTCGTGCCCATCACCAGCACGGTCAGCCGCTCGGACGCCGCCGCGATCTCCTCGGCGTGCAGCATCGCGACCGGCGTCTCGACCATCGCCCAGATCTTCGTGTGGTCCGGGGCACCGCCCAGCTCCAGCGCGCGCTCGATGTTGTGCACCTCGGCCGCCGAGTTCACCTTCGGCACGACCACCGCGGCCGGGCCGGCCGACGCGGCCGCGCGCAGGTCGGCGTCGTGCCACTCGGTGTCGAGGCCGTTGACGCGGATCGTCACCTCGCGGTCGCCGTAGTCGCCCGACGACGCGGCCGCGCAGACGCGTTCGCGGGCGGCCTCCTTGGCGTCCGGCGCGACGGCGTCCTCGAGGTCGAGGATCAGCGCGTCGGCCGGGATGGTCTTGGCCTTCTCCAGCGCGCGCTCGTTGGCGCCGGGCATGTAGAGAACAGAACGTCTCGGCTTCAGCTCGGTCATCCGAGGACCTCCTTGGTGGCGGCGTCGTAGGCGGCCGCGAGCTCGGGGTCGTCCGCCGCGAGGGCGTCGGCCAGTTCGGCGACCACGCGGCACTGCTTCACCGACGCGTCGTCCTGCATCTTCCCGTCGATCATCACCGCGCCGGTGCCGTCGCCCATCTCGGCGATCACCTTGCGCGCCCAGGCCACATCGGACGGCGCGGGCGAGAACACCTTCTTCGCGATGTCGATCTGCACGGGGTGCAGGCTCCACGCGCCCACACAACCCAGCAGGAACGCGTTCCGGAACTGGTCCTCGCACGCGACGACGTCGCGGATGTCCCCGAACGGCCCGTAGTACGGCAGGATCCCGTGCATCGCGCAGGCGTCGACCATCCGCGCCACCGTGTAGTGCCAGAGGTCCTGCTGGTAGGTCGTCCGGCCTGCGGTCAGGTCGTCGCCGGTCGGGTCGGTGCGCACCAGGTAGCCGGGGTGGCCGCCGCCGACGCGGGTGGTCTTCATCCGGCGGCTCGCGGCCAGGTCGGCCGGGCCGAGCGAGATGCCCTGCATCCGCGGGCTCGCGCCGGCGATCTCCTCCACATTGGCCACGCCGCTCGCCGTCTCGAGGATCGCGTGCACCAGCAACGGCTTCGTCAGGCCGGCGCGGGCTTCGAGCTGGGCCAGCAGCCGGTCGACGTAGTGGATGTCCTGCGCACCCTCGACCTTCGGCACCATGATCACGTCGAGCTTGTCGCCGATCTCGGTGACGAGCGTCACCAGGTCGTCGAGCACCCACGGCGAGTCCAGGCTGTTGACCCGGGTCCACAGCTGCGTCTTCCCGAAGTCGTTGGCCTTGGCGATGGCGACGAGCCCGGCGCGCGCGGCCTCCTTGCGGTCGGCGCGCACGGCGTCCTCGAGGTTTCCCAGGAGGACGTCGACTTTCTTGGCGATGTCCGGCGCCTTGGCCGCCATCTTCTCGTTGCTCGGGTCGAAGAAGTGGATCATCCGGGACGGCGTCACCGGGATCTCCCGCACGGGGGCGGGCGCGCCCAGGGCGAGCGGGGCGAAGAAGTCCTTCGGGGAGCGCATCGGTCCTCCACGGCGACGACTAAGTGACTGGTCGGTAACTTTAGTCGCGGGCGCGCGTGAGCGCTGCGGTGCAGCTCACCGCCATGTGGGTGACGGCGGACAACCGCAGCTCAGCGGCCTGCGTCCACTGTGGATTCTTCCCGGGTTGCGCCGAACGGGCTAGTCGGGCCGGAGTGATCCACAAGTCCGGATTCGCGCCCTGGGTAATCGTTCGCGGGCGGACCGTAGTGCCACTCACCCCGCGATCACTCGGTTGGCCGCACCGTTCGACCGAAGTCCCATGACCGCCTACCGACCGGTCATCGACCGCTGGCCGCCGCCGATCGCAGCCACTCGCGCTACCCGGCGACGCCGCGCCGCCGCGCTGTTAGACAAGTGAGGTGCCGGTTTTCCCCGGTCACGAAGCAGTGCAGGTTTGAAGGAGGCGGACTCGTGGCGGCTACACCTCAGAACACCGAGCGCTCGACGGTCGCCGGTGGCGCGAAGCGCAGCCGGTCGATGCCGAGCCGAGTGGTGCCGCCGATCGAGCTCCCCGCGAGCGTCGACGAACTCGCCCGCACCGCCGCCGCCCAGCTGGGCTGGAACGGCGTCGTCCTCCCCGAGATCACGATCCTGGGCCGCAAGGTCTGCGTCGTCGCCAAGCTTCGCACCGACGTGCACGCCGAGCGCATCGCGATGGGTGCCGGCCCGGTGGCCGATCGGGCCACTGTCGACACCTGGACCTGGCCGGAGCTGGCCGGAACCGCCCCCGCCCCGGCCGCCGAGATCATCGGCGTCCTGGCCGTCGCGCGCCACTGGCGCACCGCGATGGCCTCCGCGGTTCCGTTCGCCCGCTACGGCGAGGCCGCGATGGTGCTGCCGTCGCCGGCCGTGCTGACCGAGGACTACGTCGGCAACTGCCTGCCGCGGGCCCGCGCGTACGGCCTCGCGATCGTCTCGGCCGACCCGAACGCGGTCGTCGACCTCGACCTCGAGGGTCGCACCGAGCGCGTCGTGCTGGCGGAGGACCCGGTTTCCCGGCTGGTGAACGAGGTCGTCTACGACCACCTGCTGCGCACCGCCGAAGTCCCCGCCGAGCTCGACTGACGGCCTTGATCGATCCCTACTAGGGTCGGTGGCATGCGAGTCGTCATTGCTGGTGGACACGGTCAGATCGCGTTGCGGTTCGAGCGGCTGCTCGCCGCGCGCGGTGACGAAGGGGTCGGGATCATCCGGAATCCCGCCCACACGGCGGACCTCGAAGCCGCCGGCGCCCAAGCCGTCGTGCTCGACCTGGAGAGCTCCGATGTGGACACCGTCGCCGAGGTGCTGAAGGGCGCCGACGCCGCGGTATTCGCAGCGGGCGCCGGGCCGGGCAGCGGATCCGCCCGTAAGGACACTGTGGACCGTGGTGCCGCGGCCCTGTTCGCCGACGCGGCCGTGCAGGCCGGCGTGCGGCGCCACATCCAGGTCGGCTCCATGGGTGCCGACAACCCGGAGAACCCCGACGCCACCGAGGACTTCCGCGTCTACCTGCGCGCCAAGCGCGCGGCCGAAGACGACCTCAAGGCCCGCGACCTCGATTGGACGATCCTGCGGCCCGGCGCGCTGACCGACGACCCCGGCACCGGCCAGGTCCTGCTGGCCGACAAGACCGGTCGCGGCCCGATCCCGCGTGACGACGTCGCCGCGGTGCTCCTCGCGCTGCTCGACACCCCCGCGTCCACGCGCCGGACACTGGAACTGATCGCCGGCGAGACGGCGATCGACGCGGCGATCTCGGCGCTGTGAACGAGGCATCGAGGGAAATCGCCGTCTTCAGCGGAAGCGCGCACCCGGAGCTGGCCGAAGAGATCTGCAGCAATCTCGGCGTGCCGCTGCGGCCCGTCGAGATCCAGCGCTTCGCGAACGACTGCCTCGAGGTCCAGCTGCAGGCGAACTGCCGCGAGCGGGACGTCTTCATCATCCAGCCGCTGGTGAAGCCGGTGCAGGAACACCTCGTCGAGCTGCTGCTGATGCTCGACGCCGCCCGCGGCGCGTCGGCGTCGCGGATCACCGCGGTGATGCCGCACTACTCGTACGCGCGCTCGGACAAGAAGGACGCTCCGCGCATCTCGATCGGCGGCCGCCTGGTCGCCGACCTGCTGGTGACGGCCGGCGCGAGCCGCGTGCTCGCGATGACGCTGCACTCGCCGCAGGTGCACGGCTTCTTCAGCGTCCCGGTCGACCACCTGCACGCGCTGCAGGAGCTGGCCAAGCACTTCCGGCAGTACGACCTCTCGCGCACCACCGTCGTCTCGCCCGACCTGGGCAACGCGAAGGAGGCGTCGCACTTCGCGCGGCTCCTCGGCGTCCAGGTCGCGGCCGGTGCGAAGGAGCGGTTCCCCGACGACCGCGTCCAGATCACCTCGGTGATCGGCGAGGTCACCGGCCGCGACGTGATCGTGCTCGACGACGAGATCGCCAAGGGCAGCACGGTCCTCGAACTGCTCGACAGGCTGGCCGAGCTGAAGCCGCGGTCGATCCGCGTCGCCTGCACCCACGGCCTGTTCGCGGCGAAGGCCATCGAGCGCATCGGTGACCGGCCGGAGGTGCTGGAGATCGTCTGCACCAACACCGTCCCGGTGCCCGAAGAGGAACGCACCGAGAAGCTGAAGATCCTCTCGATCGCGCCGGCCCTGGCCGAGGCGATCCGCCGGATCCACAACGGCGAATCGGTGTCGGCGCTCTTCTAGCCGACGGGCCCGAGCACCCGGTCCAGGTACGTGTTGGTGAACACGCCGCTCGGGTCGGTTTCCTTGCGCACGCGCAGGAAGTCGTCGAAGTGTGGGTAACGCGAGCGGAGGACGCCGGCGTCGAGGTCGTGCATCTTGCCCCAGTGCGGGCGGCCGCCGACCGCGCCGGCGATCTTCTCGAACGCGCTGAAGTACTCGCGGTACGGCATGCCGGTGAACTGGTGGATCGCGATGTAGGCCGAGTCGCGGCCCTGCGCGGTCGAGAGCCAGATGTCGTCGGCGGCCGCGACGCGGACCTCGACCGGGAACATCACCGGGTCCTTCAGCTTGGGCACCAGGGCGCGCAGCTCGGTGAGGACGTCGTGCAGTGATTCACGTGGAACCGCGTACTCGGTCTCGGTGAACCGGACGTTCCGGGCGGTGACGAAGACGCGGTGCGAGAGGTCGCTGTACTCACGCGCCGAGAGCATGTTCGACGCGAAGCTGTTGAGCGACGGCACGAGCCGCGGCATCAGCCGGCCCGTCCGGCAGAGGCCGCCGAACGCGACGTTCTCCATGACCTGGTAGTCGACGAACTCGCGGACCTTGCTCAGCGGCTCGGCCGTCTCGCACCGGTTGTTGCGCTTGACCAGCGCGCTCTTGCCGTAGGGGAACCAGTAGAACTCGAAGTGCTCGTTGTTCGCGGCGGAGTCGTCGAAGCCTTCGAGGACCTGCTCCAGCGGCTCCGGCCGTTCCTGCGCGCGTAGCACGAACGACGGCTCGCACTGCAGGGTGACGGTCGTGATCACGCCGAGCGCGCCGAGGCCGACGCGGGCCGCGGCGAAGAGGTCGGGGCGCTCGCCGGCCGAGCAGGTGACGACCGAGCCGTCCGCCAGGACCAGTTCGAGGGCGACGATCTGGGTGGCGATGCCGCCGAGCCGGGCGCCGGTGCCGTGCGTGCCGGTGGAGATCGCGCCGGCGATGGTCTGCGCGTCGATGTCACCGAGGTTGGTCATGGCCAGCCCGAGCGTGTCGAGCGCGGCGTTGAGCTGCTTGATCGTGGTGCCCGCGCGGACGGTGACGTGGCCGGTTTCGAGGTCGGCGCGCTCGATGCCGGTCCAGCCGCGCAGGTCGAGCGCGTCGGAGTCGGCGACGGCGATCGCGGTGAACGAGTGGCCGCTGCCCCAGGCGCGCACGGTCCGGCCGGCCGCGGCAATGCTCGCGACGGTCGCCGCGATCTCCGCCGCGCTCCGTGGCTGGTGAACGTGCTGCGGCGAGGCGGACGCCGTGCCCGCCCAGTTGGTCCACCGGGTCATGTGCGCCCCCTCCATCGGTCGAATGTCCGAGACAGTAAGTGAATAGTATTCGCGTTTCAAGCTTTGTTGTCGTACTTTAGACCTCGTGACCAGTGCGACGGTGTACGACTTGGCGACCAAGGACCTCGATCCACCCTTGGCCGTCGTCGACTTGGCTGCCTTCGACGCGAACGCCGACGACCTCCACCGACGCGCGGGCGGCAAGCCCATCCGCGTCGTGAGCAAGTCGGTCCGCTGCCGGGCGTTGTTGGAGCGCGTGCTCGCGATGCCGGGCTTCGAAGGCCTGATGTGCTACTCGCTGGCCGAGGCCATCTGGCACGTCGAGCAGGGCACGACCGACGACGTCGTCGTCGCCTACCCGACAGCCGACCACGACGCCCTCCGCCGCCTGGCCGCGTCAGAGCGTGCCCGCGCGGCGATCACGATCATGGTCGACTCGCCCGAGCACCTGGACCTGGTGGACGCCGCCCTCGGCCACGGCCACCCGGAAATCCGCGTCTGCCTCGAACTGGACGCGTCGTGGCGCCCGGTCCCGGGACTCCACGTCGGCACCCGGCGGTCCCCGATCTTCACGCCGAAGCAGGCCTCGACGTTCGCCCGCCAGATCGTGGCGCGCGCCGGCTTCCGGCTGGTCGGCGTCATGGCCTACGAAGGCCAGATCGCCGGCCTGGGCGACGCGGCTGGTCGTCGCGCGAACCAGCTGGTGATCGGCTGGATGCAACGCCGGTCAGCGGCCGAACTGGCCCGCCGCCGCGGCGCGGTGGTCCGCGCGGTCCGCGAGGTGGCGAACCTGGAGTTCGTCAACGGCGGCGGCACCGGCAGCATCGAGTCGACGGGCGCGGACGCCGTGGTCACGGAGATCGCCGCGGGCTCAGGCCTGATCGGCCCAACGCTCTTCGACGCGTACACCCGCTTCCACCCCCGCCCGGCGGCGCTGTTCGCGCTCCCGGTGGTCCGCCGCCCCACACGCAAGATCGCCACCCTGTACTCCGGCGGCTACATCGCCTCGGGCCCGACGGGCCCATCACGCCAGCCGAAGCCGTACCTCCCGACGGGCTTGAAGTTCCTCGGCTTCGAAGGCGCCGGAGAGGTCCAGACCCCGGTGACAGGCCGAGCCGCCCGAACCCTGCAACTGGGCGACCGGGTGTGGCTGCGCCACGCGAAGGCGGGCGAACTGGCGGAGCGCTTCACGCACTACCACCTGGTACTGGGTGACCGGGTGGAGCGCACGGTCCCGACATACCGGGGAGAGCACCAGAACTTCGGCTGAGCCACTCGGGTTCCGGGAGCCCGGGCTGCTTCGCGCGACGAACAGCCATCGGGGGGTCGGGCCCTGGACGCCGCCATCCCCGCAACCGACCGCTGCGGGGTGACCGCCGAATCGTCGCCGCGACCCGACCGCCGCGACCCGACCGCTGCGAGTGACCGCCGAGCCGCCACGGCAGCGGTCTGCCGTGGGTGACCGCCGAACCGTCGCCGCATCGGACTGCCGCGGGTGACCGCCAACCGCCGCTGCGACCGGCCGCTGCGCGAGGGTGACCGCCAAGCCGCCGCTGCATCAGACTGCCGCGCCCGACCGCCAAACCGTCGCCGCAACCGACAACCGCAACCAACCCTGCGGACTACCGGCGACCGCCCCCGCGACCAGCAGCAAGCCCCCACCACGTCCGTGCACACGAACACCGATTTCCCCACCGAAACGCCCCCGCCTCCGGGCGTTGTCCCCAACCCCGGACGGGCGAACCAAGCCCCCGGCCAGCACCCCCGCCCGGAAAGCAGCCCCCACCACTCCCAAGGGGGGCGTCCCCACGTCCAGTCTATCGGCGCCCCCGGACAGACCCGGCCGAAAGCGGGCGAAACCCCAGGGTTGTCCACAACTGGGGAAGCCTGTGGACAACTTCTGTGGACAGCTAGGACTTCTCCCCGAACCGGGCCGCCAAGTACCCCTTCACCACGTACTTCGCCTCGGCAACGAACTTCTCGTCGCCGCTCGGTTCCTTGCGGAAGGCCAGCTTCAGGAGTGCGTCCGCGACCTCGTTGGCGATCGTGATCGCGAAGCGGAGGTCCTCCACCGGGCGGTCGACCTGGGAGGCCAGGAGGTCCGTCAGGGAGTCGACGATCACCGCGTTGTTGTCGCGGGTCTCGTCCAGCAGCTGGCGGTCGATGATGTCGCCGAAGTGGACCTTCGAAAAGCCGGGCACCGAGCGGTGCATCTCCAGGTAGATGTCGAGGATCGAGTCGACGACGTCCCACCAGTGTTCCGGGCCGAGCTGGTTGAGGCGCTCGTTGACCGCGCCGACGAACCGTTCGAGGTTCCGGGCGGTGAGCGCTTGCACGACCGCGCGCTTGTCGGGGAAGAACTGGTACAGCGAACCGACGGCGACCCCTGCTCGTTTGGCTATCAGGGTGGTCGTCAGGGCGTCGTAGCCGAGCTCGTCGATCAGCGCCGCGCTCGCGTCGAGCATCTGCTCGACCCGTTTCGCGCTGCGTTGCTGGACCGGCTGCCGGCGTAGGGGGGTCGCTTCTGCCGGCACCTTCGCGGCCTGGATGTCGGACACGGCACTCCTCCTCGTCTGATCTGGGACTTTATCGCGCCGACGGGCTTCCCCACGGACGAGTGAAGACCTAGTATATGAGAACTTTTCATGTTCACCCGTACGGGTGGCCTGACGAAGGGGTCAGCAGCCGGTGCAGAACCCGAACTTCCCGCCAGACTTCCTTTGGGGTGTTTCGACTTCGGCGTTCCAGATCGAAGGCGCCACCACCGAAGGCGGGCGCGGTCCGTCCATCTGGGACACGTTCACCGCGACGGAAGGCAAGATCGCTCGCGGTGAAGAGGCAAACGTAGCCGCCGACCACTACCACCGCTACCCCGAAGACATCGCGCTGATGGCGGAACTCGGCGTCGGTGCCTACCGGATGTCCATCGCCTGGCCCCGGATCCAGCCCGACGGGAAAGGCGCGCCCAACGCCGAGGGGCTCGGGTTCTACGACAAGCTCATCGACGCCGTGTGCGAGGCCGGCATCGCGCCCGCCGTCACGCTCTACCACTGGGACACCCCGCAGGCCGTCGAAGACGAAGGCGGCTGGCTCGCCCGGGGGACCGCTGGGCGCTTCGCCGAGTACGCCCACATCCTCGGCGAACGTTTCGCCGATCGGGTGAAGCTGTGGATCCCGTTGAACGAGCCGATGGTGATGTCCATCTTCGGTTACGCGATCGGCGAGTACGCACCCGGAAAGACCCTCCTGCTCGACGCCATCCCGACCGCGCACCACCAGAACCTCGCGCACGGCCTCGCCGTCCAGGCGCTGCGCGCGGCCGGCGCCACGAACATCGGCACGGCCAACAACCACTCGCCGATCTGGCCGGTCGACGACAGTCTGGAGGACGACGCGGCCGCGGTGTGGCTCGACGCGCTGCTCAACCGGCTCTTCGCGGATCCCGTTCTGGTCGGCACCTACCCCGAGCAGCTCCACGAGCACCTGCCCGCGGGGTTCGCCGACGACCTGCCGACGATCGCGCAGCCGCTCGACTTCTACGGCGTCAACTACTACGAGCCCCAAGGCGTCGCGAAACCCAGCCCGGGCAACCCGCTGCCGTTCGACCTCCGGCCGATCGAGGGCTACCCGATGACGACCAACGACTCGCCGATCGTCCCGCACGCCCTGCGTGAGCTGCTGCTGGACTTCCACCGGCGCTACCGCGACAAGCTGCCGCCGATCCAGATCACCGAGAACGGCTGCAGCTTCGCCGACGTCGTCGCCGAGGACGGCGGCGTGCACGACCCCGAGCGGATCGACTTCCTGCACAGTCACCTCGTCGCGGTGCGCGAGGCGATGGACGCCGGAGTCGACGTCCGGGGGTACTTCTGCTGGTCCCTGATGGACAATTTCGAGTGGTCCAAGGGCTACGCGCCGCGCTTCGGCCTGGTGCACGTCGACTACGAGACCCTTCGGCGCACGCCGAAGGACTCGTTCCACTGGTACCGGAAGCTGGTGCGGGATGAGCAGTGAGACGACCGAGGCCACGGGCCTGCCCGAAGCCCTCGCCGAGCCCGTCGTGCGGGTGCGGCCCGGCTGGATGAGCCTGCTGTTCTTCGCGAACATCGCGCTCTGGCTGGGGATCTACGCGCCCATCCAGGTGCTGCTGCCGCAGCAGGCGGAGCTGCTCGACCAGGTGAACAAGGAGTTCGTGCTCGGCATCGTGATGGGTGCCGGCGCGGTCGTGGCCCTGATCGTCAACCCGGCGGTCGGGCTGCTGTCGGACCGGACGTGCTCGCGCTTCGGCCGTCGCCACCCGTGGACGGTCGTCGGCGCGGTCGTCGCCGCGGTGGGCCTGCTGGTGCTGGGGTTCGCGCCGAACGTCGCGCTGCTGATCGCCGGCTGGTGCCTGGTGCAGGCCGGGCTCAACGGCATGCTCGCCACCCTGATGTCCGCCATCGCCGACCGGGTGCCGGTCGGGCAGCGCGCGCAGGTCGGCGGGCTGGTCGGCATCGCGCAGATGCTCGGCACGGTGCTGGGCGCGGTGGTGGTCGTCGTGATGCTCGGCATCGCCGGGATCCCGCTGGCCTACGCGGTCTGCGCGGGGATCGTCCTGGTCGGGGCCGCGTTCTTCGTGCTCCGGACGCCGGACGCGCGGCTGCCGGTCGAGCACCGCCCGTCGTCGGCGGCCGGTGAGGTGCTGCGCAACCTCTGGGTCTCGCCGCGGCGGCACCCGGACTTCGCGTGGGCCTGGTCGTGCCACTTCATGATCAACCTCGGCAACGCGTTCGGGACGCTCTACTTGCTGTTCTTCCTCAAGGACGCGGTGCACTACCCGGACCCCGACACGGGCCTGTTGATCATGATGGGGCTCTACGGCGTGGCGCTCGTGATCGGTGCCGTGCTCGCCGGGCACTTCTCCGACAAGTCCGGACGGCGTAAGCCGTACGTCCTTGCGGCCTCCGGTGTGATGGCGCTGGCCGCTTTGCTGCTGGTGATCTGGCAGAGCTGGCCGGTCGCGCTCGCCGCGTCGCCGCTGCTGGGCGTCGGTTTCGGTGCGTACATGGCCGTCGCGCTCGCGATGCTGACGCAGGTGCTGCCGACGGCGCAGGACCGCGCGAAGGACCTGGGCGTCATCAACATCGCGAACTCGCTGCCGCAGGTGGTCGCCCCGCTGCTGACGCCGCTGGTGCTCGCGTACCTCGGTGGCTATTCCGGGCTCTTCGCCGCTTCGGCCGTCGCGACGCTGCTGGCCGCGGTGCTGGTCCTGCGGGTGAAGGCGGTCCGTTAGCGACCGGACGCAGACGTGGAACCGCGGGCCGGTGCCGGTCGGGGGAGGGGAGTGCAACGGCACCGGCCCGCGGAATTCGGGGCCGCACGTGTGGGGCGGGCGCGCTGCGGACCAACTCCATGATCACGCTGCGCTTGATGATCAATCTAGCGGGCGATTACCGCCCGGGCTAGGGCTAACGCGTAATTTTTTCGATTAATCGCGATGGGGACCGGGAGGTTGGCCGGGGACTGGTTCGCGCTGCTCGGGGGTGCGGGCGAAACAGTCCCCGGCCAAGGCGAGAGCGGGCGCGGGTCCGATGGGGCGATCGGCCGGCCGCGCTCCCGGACCGGGGTGGATCAGGCGGTGAGCGCGCGGCGCGGGTTCACCAGGGCGTGTCGCCCGGTGGTCTCGGCCGCGGACGGGGCGGGCACCGGACGGCCCTGCGTCGGCACCGGGCTCGTGCGCCGGCCCTGCAGCCCACGGGCCGTCGAGGCCTGCTGCGGGGCGAGGCCGCCGGCCACCAGGTGCTCGTGCGCGACCTGCCAGACCGAGCACGGCGCCTTGCAGCGGTGCCACCGGGTCGAGCAGGTGGGGCAGTCGCCGCGCTCGTCGGGCTCGTGCATCTTCAGCATCGCGCGCCACGCCTCCGTGAGACGGGGGAGTTCGGAGCGCGCGACCGAGACGAGCGACTGGGCGTCGGCGCGGTTCGCCAGGTCGGTCAGCATGTCGAGGCGCTCCCAGACCGCATTGCGGAGGACCTGCCCGAGTACCTGATCCATGATCAGCTCACCGTTACCTTTCCGCCATCTTGGCGGCTTCGTTGAGCGCGGCGCGCAGCTGTCCGAGCTGGCCGGACGTCAACCGCGCGGTCTCGCCGGGGGGCGAGACCAGTACCACCTGGTTGTCCTCGACGAAGACCGTCACCGCGCGTTCGCGCTCGATGAGGTCTCCGCACTGCACCCGCCACACGAGCTGGCCGCCTTCGTAGTGGCGGACGGCCGCGGTGCGGGGGTCCACCGCGGCGGCGGGGGTGACCGGACGGACAGGGGAGATGGGAGAGACCGCCGGCCGCACGGCACGAGTGGCCGTACCGACATGTCCCCCTGCGAACGAGTCCACGAACTCCACGCCCTTCTCCGCTCTGTCGTCCTCTTCGAAACTGCCTTCTGCGACATCGCTTCGTCTTCGCGTTGTCACAGCGCTGCGGTTTTCGTAGCTCTCCGTGATCGCAACCGGTGTCCGGGCGGTGACGGAGATCTGACAACTACAGTGAGGTGAAACCGGGTGCGATAGAAGGTCGAAATGGCGTCATAGCGGTGACCGGACTCGGTTCCACGGTAAGCGGTCAACGGACTTCGCCCGGACCGATCAGGCCGCAGTTCGCCTGGTTCACAAGGTTCGGCAGCTTTGCTTACGCTGATTCACAGACGCCCGACCGGACAGTGGAGGGGGCGCGATGGACGCCAGTAACGGTGGCAGTGCCGATGCCCGGCAGAGCCACGCCGTTCCCGCTGACGCGTGGGAGCAGCCCGAGATGAGAGCTGCGCTCGCCGCCCGTGAGATCAGCGCCGTCTACCGGCTCCTTCGCAAGCACGGTGTCTCGCAGCGCCAGATCGCCGCGATGACCGGCCAGTCCCAGTCCGAGGTGTCGGAGATCCTCAAGGGTCGCCAGGTCATGGCCTACGACGTCCTCACCAGGATCGCCGACGGCCTGGGTGTCCCGCGTGGATACATGGGCCTCGCCTACGACGAGGCCACGGCGATACGCGTCGTCGGCTCCGCCGACGGCCAGCAGGCTGAGGAGGACGAGTCCGTGAAGCGACGGAGGTTCCTCGCGCACGCCGCCCAGGTCACGATGGGTGCGGCGGTGTTCGGTCCGGAATCGGGCACGTGGTCGGCGGGACCGGCGCGAACGCCCGCTCCCGGGCGCATCGGGATGACCGACGTGCGCCAGGTGGAAGCCGCGACGCGCGCGCTACGCGCCCTGGACTACCAGTACGGCGGCGGGTTCTGCCGCGACGCCGTCGTGGCGCAGCTGTCCTGGGGCCAGCAGATGCTGGAGTCCAACGGCACCGACCTGGTCAAGAACCGGCTCTACGTGGCGCTCGCCGACCTGCACTCGCTGGCCGGCTGGACGTCGTTCGACACCGGGCTGATGGACTCCGCCCGCGGCCACTTCGCGAACGCGCTGGACCTGGCCAAGCAGGGCGAGAACCACCCGCTGGTGGCCAACGTGCTCTACCGCATGGGCCGCGTCTACCTGCACCAGGACGCCCCGAACGACGCGCTGAAGCTGTTCCAGCTCGGCCAGATCGCCGCCCAGGAATCGGGCTCCGAGCTGGCGGTGTCCGTGCTCTGCGCGAACGAGGCCTGGGCCTACGCGATGATGGGCAACGAGGAGCAGGCGGTGAAGCTGCTCGGCCGGAGCAAGGACGAGTTCGAGCGCGCCAACCTGGCCGAAGCCGAGTCGTGGGTGAAGTTCTTCACCGAGACCGACGTCTACGCCATGGTCGGCACCGTCCACACGGTGCTCGCGCAGAAGAACGCCGAGCACACCAAGTTCGCGATCCCCGCGCTGACCAGGGCCGTCGACTCCTACGACGACGAGATGGCCCGCTCCAAGACGTTCATGCTGAGCGCGCTGGCCACGAACCACCTGCTGGACGGCGATCTCGACCACGGTTCCAAGGTCGGCGGCAAGGCCATCGACTGCGCCGAGGGCATCAAGTCCGAGCGCGTGAAGGACCGGATGCGGCCCCTGCAGGAAGAGGCCGAGCGCCGCCGCAACAACGCCGACGCCCGTGACCTCGCCGATCGCCTCCACGCTTTCTACGCCGCGTAACGCCGGAACCGTCTTGGACGGACGGTTCACCCCGGAGAAGCTGCGCGGCGTGCTGGCCGAGACCTGCACGCTGCTCGGCCTCGACCCCACCGGCGCGCGGCTGCTGCGGTTCACCAACAACGCGGTGTACGCGCTGGTCACGGCCCCGGTCGTGGTCCGGATCGTCGGTTCGACCCGGCTCCGGCACCGCGTCGGGACCGTGGTCAGCGTCGCCCGCCACTTCGAAGAGCACGGCGTCCCGGCGATCCGGCTGCTCGGCGGCGTCGAGCAGCCGATGGCGGTCGGCGAGCACCTCGTGACCGTGTGGCACCAGGTGCCGAGCATCGGCCGGTCGGCGTCTCCGGCCGACCTGGCCCGCCTGCTGAGCCAGGTGCACGCCCTCCCCGCGCCCGACGGCCTCGCCGAGTGGGCGCCGTTCGCCGCCGTGCGGGCCCGGGTGTCCGACGCCGAAGAGATCAGCGCCGCCGATCGCGCGTTCCTGCTGGACCGCTGCGCCGAGCTCGAGGCCGCGCTGGCCGGCCTGGAGTTCCCGCTGCCCCGGGGCCTGGTCCACGGCGACGCGTACCCCGGCAACGTCATCCCGGGCCCGGACGGGCCGGTGCTCTGCGACTTCGACTCCTCGTGCGTCGGCCCGCCGGAATGGGACCTGACGCCGCTCGCCGTCGGCCGTGAGCGGTTCGGGGACCCGCCGGTGCAGTACCGGACGTTCGCCGCGGCCTACGGCTTCGACGTGACGTCCTGGCCCGGTTTCGTCGTGTTGCGGGGGATCCGCGAACTGAAGCTGACGACCAGCGTGCTGCCCATCCTGCGCAGCCGGCCCCAGGTGCGGCCGGAGCTCTTCCGCCGGTTGGACGATCTCCGGCACGGCCGGACGGACGTCCGGTGGACGCGTTACCGCTGAGCGGACGCTGTCACATCATGTGACCGGCGCCACATCCTGCACGTGCATTCGACGACCGCGGAGGACCGTTCGTCGCTTACGGAATGTCGTCTGCTCACGGTAGAAAGTTCTGCCCGACCGGTCACCTCCAATGGATGCCCAGTCATTCCAATGCGCAAGTTGCAGCTACACGCCGTGACGCCACATCGGTTCTACCTGCGTTGGCGCGCGTTCAAGACGCGACGACCGGTGCGCGCGTGAGCACGACGGCGAAGCCGAACGCCAATCCCATGACGGTCAGCTCGAGCGTCGCCCACGAGGCGAGCGCCGTCCGGTTGTGCCGGACGATCTGGGGCATCAGCCGCCAGCGGACGTTCGCGCCGAGCAGCGCGATCACCCCGGTGCAGGCGAGCTTGAGGATGAGCAGCTGCCCGTACGGCGTCGTGAAGATCGCCGCCCAGAACCCGATGGTCGGGTTGAGCGAGATCTCGATGAGGCCGTTGAACAGGCCGGTCGCCGCCGAGATGATCAGGCAGAGCGTCGCCAGCTTCGAGAACCGGGGCATCGCGTGCGCCAGCAGCGTCCGGTTCGCGACGAGCAGCACGGCCATCGCGCCGAGGCCGCCGGTCCAGGCGACGGCGCTCATGACGTGCAGCTCCATCGAGATCATCGTGTAGTCGTGGTAGCTCCAGTTCGACGCGTGCCCGGTGACCGGCAGCGGCAGCAGCGCGAACAGGCCGAGCCCGACGCGGACCTCGGCGGGAATCTTCTCGCCGTAGCGCAGGGCGAGCGCGCCGATCCCGGCGTGCGCCAGGGCCAGCACGGCGACGATGACGAGCGCCTTCCCGGCACCGACGTTCGCGATGTACTCGCCGATGTCGGACGCCGTGAGCGTCGAGGAGCCCGGCTTGTACTCCGCGGTCTGCAGGATCAGCGTGACGACGGCGGTCGTGGCCCAGATGAGCGCGGCCGCGACGCCGGCCGGGCGGGCCAGCCGCATGATCGGCTCGGTGAGCTTCGGCCGGTCGTACCCGACGAGCACCGACAGCAGCGCGAGCCCGATCGTCGTGACCGCGGACAGGTCGAGCAGCACGCGGACGATCGGGATGCCGGCCGAGACCACCGCGCTGGGCTCCACCACGCCGGGGACCGGGGTGCTGGCGGTGAGCGCGACGCCGATGAGGGCGCCGAGCAGCCCCGCCGTCACCATGCAGAGCAACGTGACGTAGCGGGGCTTGGTGGTGGTCTCGGCCTGAGTCATCTTCTCAGTTCTTCTCTACTGGCTTTCTTGACTGGCTTTGCCGCCCGAGCGCAGTGCGACGACCAGCCCGATCGCCAGCAGGACGACCGCGCCGGCGATCCACACCCAGATCGGCACTCCGGTGGACGACGACTGCGACGTCGCCTGCGAGGAGGAGCCGCCGGGCGACTTCGCCGCGTCCACGGTCGCCGGCGTGCCGGTGCCCGCGGCGGTGAGGGTGAACGTCAGCTCGCCGGTCACCGGGTGGCCGTCCGCGGACAGCACCCGGTAGCCGATCGTGTACTTCCCGGCCGGTCCGAGCGGCCGCAGTGGCGCGCTGATGACGTTGTTCACCACGCTGATCGGTCCCTCGGCCCACTGGCCGCCGCCGGGTCCGGTCACCGCGATCTGGTTGACGTCCGCGCCCTGCACGTACTGGTCGAATGTCAGGCTGACCTTCTGCGGCCCGGCGGCGACAGACGAGCCGTTCGCCGGGTCCGCGGAGATCAGCACGTTGTGCGCCAGCGCCGGGGTGGCCGTGCCGAGCACGGCCACCACCGTCAACGCCAGCGCCACGAGGGCTTTCCGCATTTAGCTGGCGCCTCCCGGCTTCGCGGTGGCCTTGCGGGCCCGGATCGTCGCGCCGGCCCCGACACCGAGACCGATCGCGCCCACGAGCAGGCCGGCCCCGCCGAGCCAGCGCGCGGTGCTGTCCGACGTCGACGACGCCGCGGCTTCAGTGTGCTCGCCGGTGGTCGCCGCGGTGTTCGCGCCCATGCCGGCGTGCTCGTCGCCGTCGGCGGCCTTCGCGGCCAGCTTGACGGCCGGCGCCGGGTGCTCCGGCTCTTCGCCACCGGCCGGGGTCGGCTGGTTCCAGTCGACGACCTTGCCGTCGCTGTAGGTCTGGTGGGCCGGGAACTCGACCTCGTCCACGTTGGACGGCAGCGGGCCGAAGCTGACCTCGAACTCCTGGTAGTCGGTGGACTTGAGCTCGCTGCCCGGCGCCGCGGTCCACGTCACCGCGGTGACGGCCTCGGTGATCTGCGTGCCGTTGTCCTTGGTGATCGGGGTCGGCAGCTTCGACTTGGTCACGTTCGCGGTCCAGCCGGGCACCGGCTTGGTGCGCACCGAGCCGATGCCGTAGTCCGCCTTGAAGTCGACGGCGACCTTGGTGGTCATGGTCGTCGGCTCTTCGCTCGGCACGCGGAACACGATCGCCGCGTAACCGCCCTTCGTCGGCTGGGCGCCGTAGACGTTGGCGGTGACGTGCGCGGAGGCGACGCCGGTGCCGAGGAGGCCGGCGACACCGATGGTGGCGGCGAGGAAACCGGCGCGCTTGAAGACGTGCTGGGACATGCGTTCACTCCTGATGAACTCAAAAGGGGACAGCGAACTCGGGGGTTCGCTGGTGCGGGGGAAGAAGCTCGGTTCAGGAGTGGGTGGGCGGGCCGCGCCGCCCGCGAATCCGGCGCAGGTCGACGCCGACGAGGTGGCTCGGCGCCGCGGTGCGGGCCGGGACGATGGAGGCGGCCGCGACCGGCACCGGCACCGGGCCGAGCAGCCGCGGCAGGATCGCCCGCAACGCGGCCAGCAGGGCGACCAGCGTCTCGTCCGCGCGAGCGAGCAGCAGCGCCGTGACCACGGTCGCGACGGCGTGCGCGGTGACCATGCCGAGGCTCTCGGTGCCCGGCATGGCGTACATGTCGTGGTGCCCGGCGAGCGTCGTGAGCAGCAGGTGCATCACGAGCTGGGCCGCGCCCAGCAGGCCGATGGTGGCGAGCGGGCCGCGGGCCTTGCGGGCCAGCGCGGTCGCCGTCCAGCCGAACAGGCCGCTGAGCAGCACGGTCATCGCCGGATCCGGCAGCCCGCCGTCGGCGAGCCGGTGCGCGGTGACGGTGAGCGCACCCGCGGTCACCGCGAGCAACACGCCACGAGTAGCACCCAGCACGGCGGGACGCCGTCCTGAAGTGCTCATGGCGAACACTCTAAGCGACTCCCCGACGGGTGATTTGGTGATCCCGTCAACTGAGCACACGTGGAGTTCACGGCTCCCGATCGGCATCGGTTCAACGCTGTCGTCGCCGGGTCTCCGCCCCGGGCCGGGGGCTCCGCCACCCGAAACCCTGAAAAATCGGCTTTTTGTTGCCGATCACGTCCGGATACGGAACGGTGTCGGAATCAATGAGGCCTGGAACGGGGGTTTGGCTTCGGCGCACGGTGGGTACTGAGCCGTCGGTCAGGAGCTAGCCCGTTCGGGTGAAGCCTCACGGACGCGGGCGGGAGTGCGGACACGGATGAATCTCTTCGAGTACATCTCGGACCGGGCGAGCAAGTTGTGGTTGGAGGCCTACCTGCACACCAGCCTGGTGGTGCAGTGCACGATCCTCGCGGCGGTGCTCGGCGTGCTGATCGGGGTGGCGGTCTACCGCAGCCCGATCGGTTCGGCGCTCGCCACCGCACTGGCCAGCACGATCCTGACGGTGCCGTCCTTCGCCCTCCTGGGGCTGCTGATCCCGATCTCCGGGCTCGGTCCGACGACCGCTGTCATCGCGCTGGTGCTCTACGGCCTCCTGCCGATCGTCCGTAACACCATCGTGGGACTCGACGGCGTCGACCCCGCGATCACCGATGCCGCGCGCGGCATCGGGATGAGCCGGTTCGGCGTGCTGACCCGGGTCGAGCTGCGGCTGGCCTGGCCGGCGATCCTCACCGGGATGCGGGTCTCCACGCAGATGCTGATGGGCATCGCGGTGATCTCGGCCTACGCGAAGGGCCCCGGCCTCGGCGCCGAGGTCTTCTCCGGGCTCACGAACGCGGGGAGCACGAACTCCCTGAACCAAGCCGTCACCGGCACGGTCGGGGTCGTCATCCTCGCCCTGATCCTCGACGGCGTCTACGTCCTGATCAAGCGCTTCACCATCTCGAGGGGTGTCCGTGGCTGAGAACGCTGTGACCGAAGAAAACGGCGTCTCCGGCGTCGAGATCGAACTGGAGCACGTCACCAAGAAGTACGCCGGGACCCGCGAAGCCGCCGTCGACGACTTCTCCATGGTCGTGCCCGCCGGCAAGATCGTCGTCTTCGTCGGCCCGTCCGGCTGCGGCAAGACCACCACGATGCGGATGATCAACCGGCTGATCGAGCCGACGTCCGGCCGGATCACCATCGGCGGCGACGACGCGCTCAAGCTGGACGTCGACACCCTGCGCCGCCGGATCGGCTACGCGATCCAGCAGGCCGGGCTCTTCCCGCACTTCACCGTCGCGCAGAACATCGGGGTCGTGCCGGGCCTGCTCGGCTGGGACAAGCAGAAGGTCAACGACCGGGTCGAGGAGATGATGGACCTGGTCGGGCTCGACGCGTCCGACTTCCGCGACCGCTTCCCGCGGCAGCTCTCCGGCGGTCAGCAGCAGCGTGTCGGCGTCGCCCGCGCGCTGGCGGCCGACCCGCCGGTGCTGCTGATGGACGAGCCGTTCGGCGCGGTCGACCCGATCACCCGCGGCAACCTCCAGGACGAGCTCCTGCGGCTGCAGACGGAGCTGAAGAAGACCATCGTCTTCGTCACGCACGACTTCGACGAGGCCGTGAAGCTCGGCGACAAGATCGCGGTGCTGGGCAACCAGTCGTCGATCCTGCAGTACGACACGCCCGAGGCGATCCTGGCGAACCCGGCCAACGACACGGTCGCCGGCTTCGTCGGCGCCGGCGCGTCGCTGAAGCAGCTGACGCTGCTGCGGGTCCGCGACGTCGAGCTCCAGCAGGACGCGCTGACCGCGACGGTCGACGACGACCCGGCCGAGGTCCGCAAGAAGCTCGAAGACCAGCGCAAGCACTTCGCACTGGTCCTCGACCAGCGCAAGCGGCCGATCCGCTGGGCGCACGTGCGCGAGCTGACGTCGGCGTCGTCACTGGCGACCGCCGGACGGCCGCTGCGCGACATCGTCAGCCTGCAGTCGACGCTGCAGGACGCGCTCGAGGCGATGCTCGCCGAGGGCGGTTCGGTGCCGGTGACCGGTGCGCGCGGGGAGTACGCGGGCACCATCCAGCTGGACACCGTGATCGCGACCATCCAGCACCTGCGTGAAGAGCACACGAACGGCGAGGAGGTGTCCGCATGACCGCTGCCGTCGATACCGGTTTTTCCACCGAGTCCGGCTCCAAGCGCGCGGAACGCGTCCGGCTGTTCGCGCAGCCCGCCGTGGTGCTGGTGATCGTCGCCGTGACCCTGATCTGGGTGTTCTCGAGCGGCCTGACCGCGACCGAGAAGGAGACGCTCAACGCCTCTTCGCTGTTCACGGCGCTGGGTGACCACGTCCTGATGACGCTGGTGGTGACCGCGATCGTCGTACTGGTCGCGGTGCCGCTCGGGGTGATCGTGACGCGGCCGTGGGCGCGGTTCCTCGCGCCGATCTTCCTGGCGATCGCGAACATCGGCCAGGCCGCGCCCGCGCTCGGCGTGCTGGTGCTGTGGTTCATCGTCACCGGCGCGACCGGCGGGCTGTGGGTGGCGGCGCTGCCGCTGGCCTTCTACTCGCTGCTGCCGGTGCTGCGGAACACGATGGTCGGCATCCAGCAGGTCGACGAGTCGCTGATCGACGCGGGCCGCGGCATCGGGATGTCGGCGACCGCGGTGCTGTTCCGCGTCGAGATGCCGCTGGCCGTCCCGCTGATCCTGGCCGGCCTGCGCACCTCGCTGGTGCTGGCGGTCGGCACCGCGACGTTCGGCATGTTCGTCAACGCCGGCGGGTTCGGGCTGCTCATCGACACCGGGTACAAGCTGAACCTGACCTCGGTGCTGGTCACCGGTTCGGTGCTGGCCGTGGCGCTCGCGCTGCTGGTCGACTGGCTCGGCGCGGTCGCCGAACAGTTCTTCGGACCGAAGGGGCTGCGATGAAATTCCGGCGCATAACGGCAGTCTTCGGCGCGGCGGTGCTGGGCGCGACGCTCTCGGCGTGCGGGCTGACGGTCAACCAGGCCGTGCCCTACGACATCCAGCCGGGCACGATCCAGCCGATCCCGTCGCTGCAGGGCCTGAAGGTCACGGTGGGGTCGAAGGACTTCACCGAGAACATCATCCTGGCGTACATGGCCGAGATGGCCCTGACCGCGTCGGGCGCCGACGTCGTCGACCTGTCGGACATCAAGGGGTCCAACTCGTCGCGGCAGGCGCTGCTCTCCGGGCAGACCGATGTCACCTGGGAGTACACCGGCACGGGCTGGATCAACTACCAGGGCAACGAGCTTCCGGTGCCCGGCGGCGAGAAGGCCCAGTACGAGGCGACGGCCAAGGCCGACGAGGAGAAGTTCGGCGTCACCTGGCTGAACTACTCGCCGCTCAACGACCAGTACGCCTTCGCCGTCACCGAGGCGTACGGCGCGCAGAACAACCTGAAGACGACGTCGGACCTCGCGGCGTTCATCAAGCAGAAGCCGGACCAGGCGGTGTTCTGCCTGGAGACGGAGTTCACCAGCCGCCAGGACGGGTTCCCGGCCGCGGTGAAGGCCTACGGCTTCCAGAACCCGAAGATCGAGAACTTCGGCATCGGCACGATCTACTCGGCGGTCGCGGGCGGCACGTGCCCGGTCGGCGAGGTGTTCACCACCGACGGCCGGATCTCCGGGCTCAACCTGCGGGTGCTCGAGGACGACAAGAAGGCGTTCCCGCAGTACAACGCGGTCGCGACGCTGCGCACGGACTTCGTCAAGGCGCACCCGGACATCCGCGGTCCGCTGGAGAAGATCAGCGCGGCGATCGACAACGAGCAGATGGTCCAGCTCTGCAAGCAGGTCGACGTCGACGGCCAGGACGCGGGCAAGGTGGCCCACGACTGGATGGTCAAGAAGGGCTTCGTGAAGTAGCCCGCCACGACGGGGAAACGGCCGGGCAGCACACGCTGCCCGGCCGTTTCGCTTTCTCAGGCGGCCGCGCCGGGACCGGGCAGCGGGTCGACGTCGCGGGCGTGCATCGGCTCGCCGCAGTGGGTGCACCGCACGCCGGCCGCGCTGATCTCGCCGCACCCGTGGTGGCGGTAGAGCACCGGCGGCCCGGCCGCGCCGGCGAGCCACTTGTCACCCCAGCCGGCCATCACCATGAGCAGGTCGACGAGGTCGATGCCCTTCTCCGTCAGGACGTACTCGTAGCGCGGCCGCTGGTCGTAGGGCCGCCGGTCGAGCACGCCGTGCTCGACGAGGTGGTTCAGCCGCTCGGTCAGGACCTTGCGCGAGATGCCGAGGTCGGCCTGGAGCTGCTCGAACCGGGTGAAGCCGACCCAGACGTCCCGCAGGATCAGCGGTGACCACGGCTCGCCGATGACGTCGAGAGTGCGCGCGATCGAGCACGCCATTTCGCCGAAGTTCGTCCGCTGCATGCACCCAGTCTACGCCTCGGGG
The DNA here is from genome assembly GCF_035982555.1 of Amycolatopsis sp. NBC_01286. Classification (NCBI taxonomy): domain Bacteria; kingdom Bacillati; phylum Actinomycetota; class Actinomycetes; order Pseudonocardiales; family Pseudonocardiaceae; genus Amycolatopsis; species Amycolatopsis sp. NBC_01286. Next base: position 2,204,485 of record NZ_CP108428.1, on the reverse strand, counting down.
TTCCCTCAGGGAACTCTGACTGCTACGGTTCTGGAGTCTCTTGAAGGAACTCTGGGAGGATGACGGGATGGGCAAGGTCTTCGGCGCACACGCGGTGTCGGTCGACGGGTACATCACCGGCGCCGGACCCGGCCCTGGTCACGGGCTCGGCGACGGCGGTTTGCTCTTCGACTGGTACTTCGCCGGCGACACGTCCAGTGCGGTGTTCGACGGCTTCAAGCTGAGCGAGCCGAGCGCACGGGTCTTCGACGACGTCGCCGGCCGCGTCGGCGCGGTCGTCGCGGGCCGCAACACCTACGAGGACTCCGACCGCTTCGGCGGCGGCAGCCCGCACCCGACGGCGCCGCTCGTCCTGCTCAGCCACCGCCCGGCGCCCGGGATCACCGACCGGCAGACGCTCGTCACCACCGGGATCGAGGACGCCGTCGCGGCGGCGCGCGGGATCGCCGGCGACAAGGACGTCACCCTGATGGGTGGCGGTGTGCTGACCGAGGGGCTCAAGGCGGGGCTCGTCGACGAAGTCGTCCTGCACCAGGTGCCGGTCCTGCTCGGCGGCGGGCGTCCGTTCTTCCAGGCGCTGCCCGCGCACGTGCGCCTCCGCCTTCTCGAAGTTGTCCCGGCGCCCGGTGTCACCCATCTTCGATACGCAGTCGAAAACTGAAGGAGCAGCTCACCATGATCAACGACGACCTGCGCGAGATCCTCGCCGGCACCCCGATCGCCCACATCGCCACCGTGCTGCCCGACGGCGGCCCGCACGCCGTCCCGGTCTGGATCGGCACCCACGGCGACCACATCGCCGTCTTCACCGGCCCGGGCTCGCGCAAGGCCCGCAACTGGGACCGCGACCCCCGCGTCGCGATCTCCCTGACGCCGGCCGACAACCCGTACCAGCCGGTGATCATCCGCGGCACGGTCGTCGAACGGGTCGACGGCGACGCCGGCTGGGACATCGTCGACGCCATCGCGAAGAAGTACACCGGCGGCCCGTACCCGCGTGAGCAGGAGCGTTTCGCCGTGCTCATCGAGCCCACCAGCCAGCAGGTGGGGATGCGCTGAGGCTAGATGCCCAGGCGGTGCAGCAGCTGACCCTCCAACCGCTCCAGCTCGCCGGCGACCGCGCGGTGCGCCGACTTCCGGCGCGCCGCCGGCATCCGCTCGGCGGCGCGGACCGTCGCCGACAGCTGCTCCAGCGTCCCGAGCGAGTCCTTCACGAACTCGACGTCGGCGGGCGTCGCCTTCTCGGACTTCTGCAGGTCCCGGCAACCTTCGGCGATGCCCGCGATCCGGGCGTGCAGTGCCGCGCCGCGGCCGGTGTAGCTGCCGAGCTGGTCGACCTCGACCCCGAGCTTCCGCGCCTGGTAGCGGTCGTACACCTCCCGGGCGGTGCCCGCCGCGCGCACCGCGTACGGCGCGATCACGGGAATCACGACGGGGCCGAGCACCTTGGCCACCGCGATCGCGTTCTTCGCCTTCTTGGGGGTGAATCGGCCTTCACCCTCGACCTTGGCCTTGCGCGCCATGGCACCTCCTGCGACGTGTCGAAGTCGAACTTACTGGTCTTGCCCGTGGCGGGCATGGCGGCTCGGCGGTGGCCTCTAGAGTGATCTCCATGAAGGGCGAGGTGGTACTCGACGCGGGAGCGGTCAGCCGCTGCCGCCGCCGGGTGCACCTCGAGCACGATCCGCTGATGCGCGGGGTCCCGCTGTCGCCGCCGGATCCGACGGCGCAGCAGCGGATCGCCGACGCCGCAGCGCATCGGGACGACATCGTCACCCGGCTGATGGCCGCGTCCGGCGGGCCGGAGCAGTGGGTGAAGATCGACCGCGACCTCCCGGCCGGCGAGCGCGTCGAACGCACCGAGCAGGCTTTCGCCGCCGAAGCGCGCTACATCTGGGGCGCGTTGCTGCCGGTCGACCCGGCCGGGCACCGGCGCGGCGGCATCGACCTGCTCGTCCGCACCGGCCGCGGGTACGTGCCGGTGCTCGTGGTGCGCCACCGCATCACCGACCGCGGCGCCGGCGCGATCGTCACCGAGATGACCGACCTCGACCCGGCGAACCGCGCCTCCGACAGCGGCCGCAAGGTCCGTTCGCAGCCGCGTGACCAGCTCCGGCTGGTGCACATCCGCCGGATGCTGCAGACGCTCGGGCAGGCCGACGAAGGTCTCGTCCTCGGCGGCGTGATCGGTCTCGATGCCGACGTCGTCGTCTGGCACGACCTCACCGCGGGCACCTGGCCGAACGGGCGCAGCGCGATCACCGAGTACCAGGCCCGGTTCGCCGACCGGCTCGCCATCGCCAACGCCGCCGCGAACGGCGAGGAGCCGCTGGCCGAGCCGTCGCGGGTGCTGGAGTGCCGCGGCTGTCCCTGGTGGTCGACGTGCGAAGCGCTGCTCACCGAGACCCGGGACGTCAGCCTCGTGGTGCGCGGCGAGGACGCGATGGAGCTGCGCCGCGCCGGCGTGTCCACTGTGGACAACCTGGCCGCGCTCGACCCGGCGGGCGAGGCGCCGGTGATCAACTGGACCGGCGTGACGTTCCCGGACGCCGTCGTGCTCGCCCGCGCCTGGCTGGCCGGCCTCACGCTCGTCCGCCGCGTCGACCGGGTCGACGTGCCGCGCGGCGACGTCGAGGTCGACGTCGACATGGAGAGCTTCGGCGACGCCGGCGCGTACCTCTGGGGCTGCCTGCTCAGCGGCGCCGACATCGGCCTCGAGCCGGGCTACCGCGCGTTCGCGACGTGGGACCCGCTGCCGACCGGCGACGAAGCCCGCTCGTTCGCCGAGTTCTGGGCCTGGCTGACCGACGTCCGCGAGCGCACCGAAGCGGCGGGGCTGACCTTCCGCGCCTACTGCTACAACGCGCTCGCCGAGAACCGCTGGCTCTTCGGCTCGGTCGAGCGCTTCGGCGACCACCCGGGCATCCCCACGAAGAAGGACGTCCAGTCCTTTGTGGACTCCGAGGAGTGGGTCGACCTCTTCCGCAGCGTCACCGACCAGTTCCTCTGCTCCCAGGGCAAGGGCCTGAAGGTGATCGCCCCGGCCGCCGGCTTCTCCTGGCGCGACCCGGAGGCGGGAGGCGAGGCGTCGATGCGCTGGTACCGCGACGCCGTCGGGATGGACGGCGAGACGCCGGACGACACCCAGCGCGAGCGGCTGCTGCGCTACAACGAGGACGACGTCCTCGCGACGCACGCCCTGCGTGGCTGGATCAGCGAGCGGGCCCAGGTCGAGGTCCCGTACATGTTCGACCTCTGATTGTTTCGCCGGCTAAGACACTTGCCTGCTGACGTGTCTTGCGTATACTCGTCCACGAGTATTCGGCTACGAGGAGCGCGGGATGAAGCGGCGGAAGGTCGGCAACCTGCTCGGGCTGGCCGTGCTGTCCGTCGTGCTGGAACGCCCGATGCACCCCTACGAGATGGCGGCCGTGCTCAAGTACCGCGGCAAGGAAGCCGACCTGCCGATCAAGTGGGGCTCGCTCTACACAGTCGTCGCGAATCTTCAGAAGCACGGCTTCCTCGAGGCCGTCGGCAGCGTCAAGGACGGCGGCCGGCCCGAGCGGACCGTCTACCGGATCACGAAGGCCGGGCACGAGGAGTTCGAGGACTGGGTCCGCGAGCTCGTCGGCACGGTCGAACGGGAGCCGCCGCGGTTCCAGTCCGGGCTGTCGATGATGGGCGTTCTCGGCCCGGACCAGACGATCAGCCTGCTGCGGCAGCGCATCGAGCAGCTCGAAGACCACGTCGAGGCGCAACGGGCGTCGCTCGAGCAGCTGCGTCCGATGATGCCGCGGCTGTTCCTGGTGGAGGTCGAGTACGACCTGGCGATGACGCTCGCCGAAGTGGAGTGGACCCGGGCCTTCCTGGGCGAGCTGACCAGTGGCGCCGTGCCCGGCATCGAGGCCTGGCGGCGTTACTACGAGACCGGCGAACTCCCTGCTGACCTGGGGGAGCTCGTGGAAAAAGAGAAGTAGCACGGACCCCGGGCAGTGCTGGCACACCGCCCGGGGTCCTCGACCCCGAACCGAGCACGCCCGGTCACGAGGTGGCACCGGTAAGGATAACCGGGCGGCTCTTCGGTTCGGCTCACCCGAAGAGGAGAGATCCATGGAAACGACCCGCAAGCACAAAGTGCCCGAGATGGAGGGCCGCCAGGCTCGCTGGTACGCCAAGAACCGGGGGACCGAGGCGCAGCTGAAGCAGTACCGGCGGCAGGCGGCGGAAGTCGTAGCCGGGCTGGCGGCCGGCGCCGAGATCCTGGAGGTGGCGCCCGGTCCCGGGTTCTTCGCCATCGAACTGGCGAAGCTCGGCTTCCGCGTCACCGGGCTCGACATCAGCCACACGATGGTCGAGATCGCGCTCGAAGAGGCCGCGCGTGCCGGGATGGCCGTCGACTTCCGGCAGGGCGACGTCACGACGGCGCCGTTCGCCGACGAGTCGTTCGACCTGCTGGTCTGCCAGGCCGCGTTCAAGAACTTCCGGCAGCCGGTGACGGCGTTGAACGAGATGCACCGGGTGCTGCGGCCGGGCGGGTTCGCGGTGATCCACGACCTCAACCACCAGGCCACCGGCGCGGACATCCAGCGTGAGGTCGACTCGATGGACGTGGGCGTGCTCAGCGGCTTCACCGTGCGGCAGACGCTCGGCTGGCTGCGGCGCCGCGCGTTCACCCCGGCGCAGTTCGAGGAGCTGGCCGCCGAAAGCGAGTTCGGCGGCTGCTCAGTCACCCAGGCCGGCATCGGCCTGGAGGTTCGTCTCACCCGCTGAGAAAGGGCGGCACTTTCACGTGAAAGTGACCACCTGGGGGCGGCACTTTCACGTGAAAGTGCCGCCCTTGGGGTCAGCGCGGGGCCATGCGCAGCGAGCCGTCCATGCGGACGACTTCGCCGTTGAGGTAGTCGTGGTCGATCAGGGACAGCGCGAGCTGCGCGTACTCGTCCGGGCGTGCGAGGCGCTTCGGGAACGGGACGCCGGCGGCGAGCGACGCGCGGAAGTCGTCGCTGACGGTGGCGAGCATCGGGGTGTCGACGATGCCGGGCGCGATGGTCAGCACGCGGATGCCCTGCGAGGCCAGGTCGCGGGCCGCGGGCAGGGTCATGCCGACGATGCCGCCCTTGGACGACGCGTAGGCGACCTGCCCGATCTGGCCGTCGAAGGCGGCGATGGACGCGGTGTTGATGATGACGCCGCGGGCGTCGTCTTCGAGGGGCTCGGTCTTCGCGATCGCCTCGGCCGCGATGGTCAGCACGTTGAACGAGCCGATCAGGTTGATCTGGACGACCTTCGCGTACAGCGCGAGGTCGTGGCGGCCCTTCTTGGACAGGATCCGCGCGGACGGCCCGATGCCGGCGCAGTTCACGACGGTCCGCAGCGGCACCCCCGAGCCGGACGCGGTCGCGACGGCGGCCTCGACCTGGTCGACGTCGGTGACGTCGGCCTCGACGTAGGTGATGCCGTCGACCTGCTCGGCCTTCTCGATCGAGGACGCGAGGTCGAGCGCGAACACCCGCGCGCCCTTGGCCGCGAGGGCCTTCGCCGTCGCCCCGCCGAGGCCGGACGCACCCCCGGTGACGAGCGCCGCGGTGTCGGTGATCTGCATCTGTGCCGTTCCCTTCGAACTGCTGCGTTGGATCCGGCCCCAGGTTAACGCTCGTTCGCATCGTCGCGACTCGTGTCTTCGCTCACCGCTCCCGGAGGCGACCGGTTCCGTTAGCGCGGTGGTCACGTCCGGCTGTCACCTTCAGCACCATGACGCCTGCTCGGATCGTGGTGGTGGGAACGGGTTACGTCGGACTGACCACGGGCGCTTGCCTGGCCAGTCTCGGGCATTACGTCACGTGCGTGGACGTCGACCGCGCGAAGGTGTCGAGACTGCGCGCGGGGCGCGTGGACATCCTCGAACCGGGTCTGGCCGAGCTGGTCGGCCGCGGTGTCGCGGCCGGGCGCCTCCAGTTCGTCGTCGGCGCGCGGGACGCCGTCCGCGACGCCGAAGCCGTGTTCCTCTGCGTCCCGACGCCGATGGGTGCCGGCGGTTCCGCGGACCTGCGCGCGGTGGAGGCGGTGGTCGCCGAGATCGGCGACGTCCTGCCCGGCGGGTGCGCGCTGGTCACCAAGTCGACCGTGCCGGTCGGCACGGCGCAGCGGATCGAGGCGATGCTGGGCCGCACCGACGTCCCGGTGGTGTCGAACCCCGAGTTCCTGCGCGAGGGCACCGCGGTCGCGGACTTCCTGGGCCCGGACCGGATCGTCGTCGGCTCGGACGACCTCGCCGCCGCGCGCTGGGTCGGCGAGCTGTACGCCGACCTCGCGGCGCCGGTCGTCGTCTCCGACGCGGCGAGCGCGGAGCTGGTGAAGTACGCCGCGAACTGCTACCTCGCGCTCAAGCTGTCCTACGTGAACTCGATCGCCGAGCTGTGCGAGCGCCTCGGCGCGGACATCGACCTCGTCACCGAGGGCATGGGCCACGACCGGCGGATCGGGCGGACGTTCCTCAAGCCCGGCCCGGGCTGGGGCGGCTCGTGCCTGCCGAAGGACACCAGCGCGCTGGTCAAGGTGGCCGAGTCGGTGAACTACGACTTCAAGATGCTCACCTCGGCCATCGACGAGAACATCGCCCAGCGCGACCGGATCGTCGCGAAGATCGCCGGCGCGGTCGGCGGCACGCTGGCCGGCGCCCGGATCGGCGTGCTGGGCCTGGCCTTCAAGGCGGGCACGAACGATCTGCGCGACTCGCCCGCGCTCGCCGTGTGCTCGGTGCTGGGCGCGCTCGGCGCCGAGCTGATCGCCTACGACCCGGCCGTCGACAGCGAGCTGCCCGGGATGACCGTCGTCGACGACGCCTACCAGGTCGCGAAGGACGCGGACGTCGTCGTCGTGCTGACCGAGTGGGCCGAGTTCAAGCGCCTCGACTGGGCCGCGATGGCCGAGCTGATGGACGGCGTCGACGTCGTCGACACGCGCAACCTGCTGGACCCGCGGGTGATCGTCGACGCGGGGCTGTCCTGGCAGGGTGTCGGCCGGCCGCGGGCGGCGGCGCGAATCAAGGTTTCCTGACGGCGCCCGGCTGGCTAAGATCGTCGGCACGGCATCGCGTGTCGGTCACCGGCTGGGTGAGGCATGGAGGTGGCGGGAGTGCCCCGGAGGCATTTCACCCGTGTCAGCATCAGTTTCCGTTGAATTGAACCACTTGATCGTCCCGTCCCGGAACAACCGGGAATCCGCCGAATTCCTGGCGCACCTGCTCGGCCTCGAAGTCGGGGAGGAATGGGGCCCGTTCATCCCGGTCGAGGTCCGCAACGGCGTCCGCCTGGACTTCGCGACCGTCCCCGAGCAGGACCTTCGCCTGCAGCACTACTGTTTCCTGATCCCGGAGGACGACTTCGACGCCGTCTTCGCGCGGCTCGTCGAAACCGGCGTGACCTACCACGCCGATCCGATGGGCAAGCAGGTCGGCGAAATCAACCACAACCACGGCGGCCGTGGCGTTTATTTCCTCGATCCCGGTGGGAACGGGATGGAAATCATCACGCAGCCGTACGAGCCGGAGCGGCGTCGCCCGGCTACCTGGTAGCTGATCGGACCCCGTGCGTCCCAAGGGGCGCGCGGGGTCCTTAGCAATGCGTACTATCGGGGCATGTTCACGACGAGGCCCGAGCTGGCCGGCACCTTCGGGATGGTCGCGTCGACGCACTGGCTGGCTTCGGCCACCGGGATGGCGGTGCTGGAGGACGGCGGCAACGCGTTCGACGCGGCGGTCGCCGCCGGGTTCGTCCTGCAGGTCGCCGAGCCGCACCTGTGCGGGCCGGCGGGCCAGGTCCCCGGCATCTTCGTGACGGCGGGCGACCCGACACCCCGCGCGCTCGCGAGCCAGGGCCCGTCGCCCGCGGCCGCGACGCCCGAGCACTTCGCCGACCTGGGCCTCGACCTGATCCCGGGCAGCGGCCTGCTCCCGGCGACCGTCCCGGGCGCGTGGGACGGCTGGCTCCTCCTGCTTCGCGACTACGGCACGAAGTCCCTTCGCGAGGTGCTGCGCTACGCGATCGGCTACGCGCGCAACGGCACGCCGCTGGTCTCGCGGGTCGGCGACACGATCCGCGCCGTCGAAGGGCTGTTCGTCGAGCACTGGCCGACGTCGGCGGCGCTCTGGCTACCGGACGGCAAGCCCGCGGCCGGGCTGCACAAGAACCCCGCGCTGGCGGACACGTGGGAGCGTCTCCTGCGCGAGGCCGAAGCCGTCTCCGGCCGCGAAGCGCAAATCGACGCCGGCCGTCGTGCCTGGTCGCAAGGTTTTGTCGCCGAAGCGATCGACGCGTTCAGCCGCACGGCGTTCCGCGACGACTCGGGCCGCGACCACGCGGGCCTGCTCACCGGCGACGACCTCGCGTCGTGGTCGGCGGGCTACGAAGACCCGGTCTCGGTGGACGTCGACGACTGGCGCCTGGTCAAGCTGGGCGGCTGGACGCAGGGGCCGGCGCTGTTGCAGCAGGCGTTGCTGATGCACGGTTTCCGCGACGAACTGTCCTTTGTGGACGGAGTGGCGTCGGAGCGCACGGTGCACCTGTCGGTCGAAGCGGCGAAGCTCGCCTTCGCGGACCGCGAGGCCTGGTACGGCGACACCGACGTCCCGCTGGACGTGCTGCTCTCGGCGTCGTACACCGACGCCCGGCGCGCGTTGATCACCGACACGGCGTCCGCGGACCTGCGGCCCGGCGACGCCCGCGGGCCCGCCCGGCTCCCGGCGATCCTGGACTCGCTGCAGGGCGTGCGCGCGGAAGGCGGCGCGACGGGCGAGCCGACGGTCGGCCCGCAAGGCCAGACCCGCGGCGACACCGTCCACCTCGACGTCGTCGACGCGGCGGGCAACCTGGTGTCGCTGACGCCGTCCGGCGGCTGGCTGCAGTCCAGCCCGACGATCCCCGAGCTGGGCTTCTGCCTCGACTCGCGCGGCCAGATGTTCTGGCTGGAGCAGGGCCTGCCGAACTCACTGGCCCCGGGCAAGCGCCCGCGCATCACGCTGTCGCCGTCGCTGGCGCTGCGCGGCGGCGTCCCGACGCTGGCGTTCGGTACCCCGGGTGGTGACCAGCAGGACCAGTGGCAGCTGTGCTTCTGGCTCGCCCACGTCTACGGCGGCCTGAACCTCCAGGAGGCGATCGACGCGCCGGCCTGGCACACGACGGCGTTCCCCAGCTCGTTCTACCCGCGCTCGTGGAACCCGCGCGAGCTGGTGGTCGAGTCGCGCCTGGGCGCGACCACCCTGGCCGGCCTGCGAAACCGCGGCCACGAGCTGATCGACGCCGGCGACTGGGCGCTGGGCCGCCTCGCGGCGGTCTCCCGCTCCGAAGGTGTGCTCCGCGCGGGGGCCAACGCCCGCGGTATGCAGGGGTACGCGGCGGGCCGGTAGCGCCGATCGAAGAAATCCGGGATTCACCCGTCGGAAAACCTCGCCCCCGAGCGACGATGAGGGTGTGACGGAACCTCGGGTGCAACCGGACCCGGCCTTCGCGCTGCTCGGGCTCTACGAGACCGCGCTGCCGGAGGTCTACGGGTACCTGCTGTCCCGGTGCGGTGACCGGACGCTCGCCGAGGAGCTCACTTCCGAGACGTTCCTCGGGGCGGTCGCCGCTTGTCGCAGGGAGTACGCACCTCCAGTGAGCACCGGGTGGCTGATCGGCGTCGCCCGGCACAAGCTCGCCGACCACTGGCGGCGCAAAGAACGTGAGGAACGCGGTCTACGGCTGGTCCACGACAGCGCGCCCGGCGTCGAGGACCCGTGGGACGAGCAGCTCGACGCCCTGCGCGCGAGACAGGTGCTCGCATCCCTCGGGCCGCACCACCAAGCGGCGCTGACCCTGCGCTACGTCGACGGCCTCGGCGTCCCCGAGGTCGCCGGCCACCTGGGCCGCAGCGTGCACGCCACCGAGGCGCTGCTCGTGCGGGCCCGCGCCGCGTTCCGGCGTTCCTACGAGAAGGGGGGTCGCGATGCCTGAGCCGTTCGACGCGCTCCGCCGGCCCTCCGACCGGGTCGGCCCCGACCCGGACTTCGCCGCCGAACTGCGCGACAACCTGCGTCGCGTGATCTTGAACGGAGCCGACATGACCACCACGGAAGCCCCTGCCACCACCGCCGAGCTGCGGTCGCTGACGCCCTACCTCGCCGTGTCCGACGCCCGCGCGGCGCTCGACTTCTACGTCGACGTCTTCGGCGCGACCCGGCGCGGCGAGCCGATCCTGATGGACGACGGCCGCGTCGGGCACGCCGAGCTGGCCATCGGCGACGCCGTGCTGATGCTCGCCGAGGAGTACCCGGAGATCGGGCACGTCGCCGCCGAGGGTGGTGCGTCGGTGCGGGTCGAGGTGCCGGACCCGGACGTCAGCGTCACCCGCGCCCTCGAACTCGGCGCGACGCTGATCCGCGCGGTGAGCGACTCGCCGTACGGCCGCGGCGGCTCGTTCCGCGACCCGTTCGGCCAGCGCTGGCTGGTCTCCCAGGCCGCCCCCCAGAGCACGCCGAAGCCCGAGCCGCAGCCCAAGCCGGGCGAGTCGATGTACTTCACCTTCCAGGTCCCGGACGCCGAACCCGCGAAGACGTTCTACGGCGCGGTGCTCGGCTGGCAGTTCGCGCCCGGCTCGGTCGAAGGCGCCTGGAACATCGAGGGCCACGGCCGCCCGGGCGGCCTGTGGGGCGGGCCCGGCCGCCAGGTCGGCTGGAAGCTGATGTTCGCGGTGGAAAACCTGGAAGCCGCGCTCACCCGGGTGCGTGACCAGGGCGGCCAGGCGGGCGAGGTCGAGAACCACCCGTACGGCTTCACGGCGGACTGCACCGACAACCAGGGCATCGAGTTCTGGCTCTGGGAGCAGCCGGGCAGCTGATCACGTCCGCGGGTCCGGCAGCCGCCTCGCGGTGATGGCGACGACCACCGCCAGCACCGCGATCAAGCCGATGACCAGCGCGAACGCGTCCCGGACGCCCAGCACGCCCGGCGCCGACAGGGCCGCGTACAGGCTTCCGAGCGTCGCGATGCCGAGCGCCAGCGACGTCTGCTGGGTCGTCGTCATGACGCCCGAGCCGACGCCGGCCAGGTCCGTCGGGACGTGGGACAGGACGATCCGGAACAACGTCGTCATCGCGAGCGCGTTGCCCACGCCGATCGCCACCATCGACGGCGCCAGGTCGAGGATCGTCAGGTTCGGCCACTGCGCCAGCGACGTGCAGAGCAGCGCCACCATGCCCACCGCGTTGATCGCGCCGCCGACCGCGACGACCTTCTGGCCGTACCGCGTCACCAGGCGGCTGCTCAGCATCGACACCGTGAAGTACGCGACGGCCATCGGCGTCAGCGCCGCGCCCGCGCCCAGCGGCCCGAAGTGCAGGCCCTCCTGCAGCGTCATCGCGTAGACGAACATGAACGAGCCGAACGCGCAGAAGAACGGGACCCCCACCAGCAGCCCGCGGCGCACGCTCGGCAGCCGCATCACCGACGGCGGCAGCAACGGCGTCCCGCCGAGCCGCTCGAGACGTCGCTCGACGTGCACGAACGCGGCCGCGGCGAACGGGGACAGCGCCAGTAGCGCGATCGTCCACACCGGCCAGCCCAGCGCGCGGCCTTCCATCAGCGGGACCAGGAACGACAGGAGCGTCACGGCCAGCAACGTCGTCCCGAGCCGGTCGACGCCCAGCGGGTTGTGCGCGCGGCTTTCCGGCAGGCGGCGCGCCAGCAGCAGCACGACCAGCCCGATCGGGACGTTCACCAGGAAGATCGGGCGCCAGCCGGTGCCGAACAGGTTCGCCGCCACCAGGGCGCCGCCGGCGAGCTGGCCGACGACCGTCGAGAGGCCGCCCGTCGCCCCGAACAGCCCGAGGGCGCGGGACCGCTCTTCGCCGGACGTCGTCGCCTGGATGATCGAGAGCACCTGCGGCAGCAGCAACGCCGACGCCGCCCCCTGCGCGGCGCGGGCGATCACCAGCGTGGTCGCCGTCGGAGCGATTCCGCAGGCCAGGGACGTCAGTGTGAACAGCCAGAGGCCGGCGAAGAACAGCCGACGGCGGCCGAACGAGTCGCCGAGGCGGCCGCCGACCACCAGCAGCACCGCGTACGCGATGCCGTAGGCGGCGACCACCAGCTCCAGCGTGGCCGTGGACGCGTGGAGGTCGGCGTCGATCGTGGGCAGAGCGACGTTGACAATGAAGAAGTCGATGATCGGGAGTGCCGCCCCCAGCAGCACGGTGACCAGGCCGGCGGGGGTCAGTCCCGGCCTGGCCGGGGCGCCGGGGGTGCTCGGCGCGAGTTCAGTCGTGGTCATGAGTACTACGATCGACCTCTAGCTAACCTGGTACCAGTTGCTGTTCATCCGGGTACCGCCACTACCTGGTACCAGTTTCGGTGGCATGCGATCCTGGCACCATGACCACCGCCGTCGAATCCGAACTCCGCCGCCAGGAGCTGGCGCGGTTCCTGCGCAGCCGGCGGGAGCGGATCACGCCCGAGCAGGTCGGCCTGCCGCTGATGGGCCGCCGCCGGACGCCGGGGCTGCGCCGCGAAGAGGTCGCGCAGCTCGCCGGCGTCGGGGTCACCTGGTATACGTGGCTCGAACAGGGCCGCGACATCAACGCGTCCGAGCAGGTCCTGCTGGCGATCGCGCGCACGCTGCGCCTCGACCCGCACGAGCACACCCACCTGTTCCGGCTGGCCGGCGCGCCCGAGCCGGAGAGCGGCAAGGACTGCCAGGTCCTCTCGCCGCAGCTGGAAATGATGCTGAAGAAGCTCGAGCCGTACCCGGTCGCGGTGCGCAACGCCCGCTGCGACCTGCTGGGCTACAACCGCGGCTACAGCTGGCTGATGGGCGACGTCGACGCCATCCCGTTCGAGGACCGCAACACCCTCGTCCAGTGCCTGCTCAACCCGCAGTGGCGCGAGCGGATGCTCGACTGGGACACGAACATCCCGCGCGTCATCGCGTCGTTCCGCGCGGCGATGGCCGAGCACGTCGCCGAGCCGGCGTGGAAGCAGCTGGTCAAGCGGCTGAAGGCCGAGTCGCCGCTGTTCGCCGAGCTCTGGCCGCACCACGACGTCAACTCCGAGCCGATCCGCACCAAGCGCTACCTGCACCCGGACGTCGGCCTGCTGTGCTTCAACTTCACCTACCTCTACTTCGGCCGCCGCTCGGAGATCACCGTGTCGACCTACACCCCGGCGGACGCGGAGACGGCGGCGAAGCTGCCGCTCATGGCCGGCTGACTACGGCACCCGACGTACGCGGAGAGTCGCTTCAGGACGGACGCGGCCGCCGTCGCCGACCGGTAGCTTTCGCGGTATGAGACGGCCGCCGCAGTCGAGCCTGTCCCCGTGGGTGGGGCGGGTGGTGCGCACGGTCGTCGTCACGGTCTTCGTGCTCGGCGCGACCAGCGGCGCGTCGCGCTGGCAGCCCGGTTCGCCGCCGATGACGCCGGTCGCCGGCGCCTGGCTCGTCGCCACCACGCTGACGCTGCTGCTCGTCCACCGCTTCCCGCTGACGCTCTTCCTGATCACGACGGCGTCCGCGTTCGGCTACTACGCCTCGGGCTTTCCCGGCGGGCCCGTCATCGTCGTGCCGACCATCGCGTTGTTCGTGCTCACCCGGCAGCGCGGCCCGCTCGTCGCCGGGATCACCGGCGCCGGCGCGCTGGCCGTGCTCTACCTGGGCCACATCGTCACGTCGGGGTCGTTCGTGCTGGCCGTCGGCGCCGGGTTCCTCGTCGTCTGGCTGGTCGCCGTGATCGGGATCGGCACCGCCGTCCGGTACCAGTTCGCCGCCGTCGCGGCCCGGCGCGAGCAGGCCGACGAGCACCGGCACCGGCTCGCCGAGCAGGAGCGGCTGCGGATCGCGCGCGAGGTGCACGACGTCGTCGCGCACAGCCTCGCCATGATCAACGTCCAGGCCGGCGTCGCCGCGCACGTCGCCGACCGGCGGCCCGAGCAGGCGAAGGAGGCGCTGCTCAACATCAAGGAGGCCAGCGCGTCCGCCCTCAAGGACCTGCGCGCCACCCTCGCCGTCCTGCGGTCGGGGGAGGACAAGGCGCCCGCGCCGAGCCTCGCCCAGGCCGCCGAGCTGCTGGCCCACGCGCGCGACGCCGGGCTCACGGTCGACGTCCACGGCGAGGCCGGCGAGCTCCCGGCGCCGGTCGACGCCGCCGGGTACCGGATCCTGCAGGAGTCGCTGACCAACGTCGTCCGGCACGCCGACCAGGCACGCCACGTCGACGTCCGGTTCGGCCGGCCGGCGGGCGCCTTCACGCTCCGGGTGCGCGACGACGGCCGCGGCACCACCCAGCCGGTCCCGGGCCACGGCCTGCGGGGCATGGCCGAACGCGCCGCGGCGCTCGGCGGGCGCTTCACGGCCCAGCCGCTCGGCGACGGTTTCGAAGTGTTCGTCGAGCTACCGATCGAGGGAGACGCATGATCCGCGTCCTGCTGGCCGATGACCAGGTGCTGGTCCGCGCCGGGTTCCGGGTGCTGCTGGAGACCGAGGAAGGCTTCGACGTCTGCGGCGAGGCGGGTGACGGCGAACAGGCCGTCGCGCTCGCCATCGAGCACAAGCCGGACATCGTCGTGATGGACATCCGGATGCCGGGCGTCGACGGCCTCGAAGCCACCCGCCGGATCTCCGCGAACCCCGAGCTCGCCGGGACGAAGGTGCTGGTCCTGACCACCTTCGACATCGACGAGTACGTCTACGAGGCGTTGCGCGCCGGCGCCGGCGGGTTCCTGCTGAAGGACACCGAGCCGGTCGAGCTGCTGCGCGCGCTGCGCGTCGTCACGAGCGGGGAGGCGCTGCTGGCGCCGACCGTCACGCGCCGGCTGATCCAGGAGTTCGTCGGCCGCCCGGAGAACCGGCGGATCGACACCAGCGCCGTCCGGGAGATCACCGACCGCGAACGCGAGGTCCTCGGCCTGGTCGCGGGCGGCATGTCGAACGACGAGATCGCCGCCCACCTGGTGATCTCGACGGCCACCGCGCGCACCCACGTCAGCCGCATCATGACGAAGATCGGTGCCCGCGACCGCGCCCAGCTCGTGGTGCTCGCCTACGAGTCCGGCCTGGTCACTCCGCGTCGGCCGTGACGCCGGAGCGGCGCAGCGCGACGAAGACGTTCAGCACGAAGACGACGAGCACCAGGCCGGCGGAGAGCCAGAACCCGAGCCGCAGGTCGACGGCGGCGGTGGCTTCGTCGTCGAGGTTGGCCTGGCTCGTCGACAGCGTCGAGACGGTGGCCGCGATCGTCCGGGTGTAGTCGGTGAGGTTCCGCAGCGCGAGCACCTCGGTCACCACGAGCAGCGCGGCGGCCGCGCCGGCGACGACGACCGCCGTCAGCGCACGCACCTTCGGCGTCCGCGGCAACGCCGTCGCGAGGCCGAGGACCAGCAGCACCGCGACGACGATCGCCAGCACCTGGACCAGGCCCGGCATGTCGAACTTGTCCGCCACGGCCGTCTGCTGCGCCGGGGTCAGGCCGAGGCCGTCGATCCCGGTGAACTTCTGCTGGCCGGAGGCCAGATCGGCGCCGGAGTAGGTCACCGCGGCCCGGGTGCCGTCCGGCGCGTCGCAGGACGCGGCCAGGCACGGCAGGAACAGGAAGAGCAGCAAAGCGAGCAGGAAGCCGGCGGGGGTGATCCGGCGCGTCACGAGCTTGGGCACGCCGACGACCCAACCACAGCTCAGCCGCGCTTGACCCGCCGGACCAGGCGAACCGCCCGCACCAGGAACACGACGGCGAGGACGGCGACCAAGCAGATCCAGATCACGGCGCCTCCTCTCCCGGACGATGCTCTGTTCAGAGGGCGTCCGGGAGGGGGAGGAGGTTCACCGACACGGCCCAGGTCACACCTTCGGGCTAAGCCGTGCTCAGTTGTTCGTGCGCTCCGTCGGCGGCGCCTTCTGGACCTGGGCGGTCAGCAGCGTCTTGAACGAGGCGAGCGTCGCGTCCTTGGACGGGCCGAACGAGTCCACGATGACGACGCGGTTGTAGAGGACGTAGACCGCGCGGTAGACCTGCTGGCTGCTGTCCGCCGCCGAGAACACCTGGACCCCGTGCAGGGACAGGTTGCGGTTGGCGGTCAGGCCGCCCTCCTGCTCGGCGTTCGCGTACTCCGCCGCCACCGCGGACGCGGCCTGCGCGTTCGGCAGCTCGAGCGCGAACAGGCCGAGCGTGACGTCGCCGTCCTTGGTCGTCTTGAGCAGGCCGTCGGTCATGCCGCCGGACTTGAGCTTCTCGATGACCGTGGTCGGCAGGTACTTGGCCGACTGCAGCTTGTCCAGGTCGAACTCGCCACCACCGGCGCGGGTCGTGCCGGCCGGGGTGACCAGCGCGGCGGAATTGTCGCTCGGCTCGGGCTTGGCCGCGGGCGGCTCCGGCAGCGGCTTCACCGTCGGGGCCGGCGGCGGCTGCTGGGTGGTGCTCTGCTGGGCGACCGGCGGGGTGGTGCCGTTGTCCTTGATGAATAGCGCCCAGACGCCGTAGCCGAGACCGGCCACGACCAGGACGGCGATCACGGCGAAGGCGATCTTCTTGCCCTTGCCGGACGACGGCTGCGTCTGGAAGCTCTCCGGGCCCTGGCTGATCCAGTCCGCGTTGCCCGACTGGGACATCGGCGGGAAGTCCGAGCCGCCCCACGGCGGGCTGACGTCCTGCTGCTGCGCGCCCCACGGGTTCTGCTGGCTCTGCTGCGGCGGCCGCTGGAAGCCGCCGGCGGGGGACTGCTGCCCGTACTGCTGCTGGGGGAACCCACCGGCCGGGGACTGCTGGCTGTACTGCGGCTGCTGTTGCTGCTGCCACTGCGGGACGACCTGGGTCCGCTCGCCGCCCCCGGCGTCGGTGGCGGAGACGACCTGCGTCGCCTCGGCCGCGTCGGCCTGCGGCTGCGGCGCGGGCGGGCTCACCGGTGCGATGATCTGGGTCTCGGAGGCGCTGTCGCCCATCGGCTGCTGCGCGGGCTGGGCGGGGGCGGCCTGGCTGTCGCCGGTCGTGACGGCCATGGACAGCACCCGGTCACGCCGCGTCCGGTATTCGTCGGCCGTCAGGTTTCCCGCCGCCAGCTCCTCGTCAAGCCTGCGCAGCTCTTCCTGCCAGGTCACCCCGGTACCCCCTTCGGGTAGATCGCCTGCGAAATCGTGCGAGTGTATGGGTGCAGCCGCGTGACCGCACGGAGTCATTGTGCACGGGTGTGCTCACCTGTTCGTCGCCCACCACCCCGTCGTTACCTTCGGGTGGCGCATCCCGCTTCCCAGGTCACCTGGGGTGTTGCGCGAGCACGGCGGCGAGCTGGTCGATGGTCTGGTTCCGCAGCAGCGGGGACGATCCGCCGATCACGCTCCGTTCGACCAATTCGAACGTGATCACGTCCCGGTCGGCGAACAACCCGGTGAGTTCCTGCGCGTTGCTCTGCGCCGTCGTCTCGGCGTGCACGATGGTGACGTCCTGGCAGGTCGCGGCCAGGAACGGGCTGGCGAACTGGGTGAACGAGTCGGCCACGACGGCGGTGTTCTGCCCGATCGAACCGGCCGGTTTCGCGCCGTCGGGCTGGGTCAGGTGCAGCGGCGTCTTGAAGTCGCTGGCGATGTAGCGGGTGCGGTCGGCGCCACCGTCGGTCGAGAGGCTGTAGGTCGTCAGCTTCCGCTGTTCGTCGCGGCCGAGCACCCGGGCCAGGTCCGCCGGCCACGGCCGGGTGCCGTTCGGTGCCGCCTGCCAGCGGACCGTGCTGCCGGGCTGGATGGACTGCCCCAGCGCGTACGTCATGACCAGGCCGCCGTCGAACGACCAGTGCGTGTCGTTGGGGTCGTACAGCGAGTGGCCGGTGCGCTTCTCGGCGTCGGCGAGGGCGGGCCGCAGGTCGATCGCGCCCGTCTCGCGGGGCACGCGGTTCCAGAACTCGGCGGTGCGGGCCTGGGCGCACGGCTTGCCGACGTAGTTGTCCGGCAGGTGCGACGGCTCTTCGCTGTACTTGTCGGGCGCGATGACCAGCTCGAACTTCCGCCCGGAGTTCTCGACGGCGGCGCGCAGCTTCCGCAGCGCCGCGACGACGTGGTCGGTGTCCATCACCGGCCGGCAGCGGGCGTTGACGTCCTCGCCGAGGTACATCCAGCCGTCCTTGCCCGGGAGCACGGTCGGGTAGACGTACCCCGGGACGTCGCCGGTGCTGGGCTGGCCCTGGTCGACGCCGACGGTGCCGCCCTCGTGGCTGGTGCCCTGGCCGGACCCGGGCGGGTCGCCGAAGACGCCGGTGCTGATGCCGTCGGCGGCCTGGACGCCGGCCTGGCGCAGCGGCAGGTGGTCGGTGGCCCAGCCGGCCATGCCGGTGAAGAAGCCCCAGCCGTCGCCCAGGCCGGGGAAGTCGCGCAGCGGCCGGTTCTCGAAGGCGGTGGGGTGCACGCCGACCGCGGAGAGCAGCAGCGGCGTCACGAAGAAGAAGGCCGCGCAGGCGAGGGCCGTGCGCTGGCGTTTGCTGTGCCGGGGCCGGTAGAGGTTGTGCTCCTTCGGCAGCCAGGACTCCGGGGTCCTCGGCAGGCCCGGGTCGGCGGGCAACTGCGACGGAGGACGGGAGGACACGGCCGTATCCTAGCGCCGGGCCGGAGCGTGGCGGCCCCGAACAGGTGAACGCGAGGGGACGTGCGATGAACGGTGGCCGAGGGCCGGGCTACGACCAGCGGCTGGCCCGGGAACGGGACACCTTCGCCGACCAGGAGGACATCCACGGCAACCTGCCGCCGTCGGCGCACCGCTGGTCCAACAAGCACGTGCGGCCGAAGCTCGACGCGCTCGGCGTGCCGGGCATCGACGAGCTGATCGTCGGCCAGATCGCCGAACGCGCTCAGCGGCTCTCCCGCGACACCGTCGTGCTGTCGCTGGGCAGCGGCAACGGCGACCAGGAGCTCGGCTGGCTGCGCGGGCTGGCCGAGGCCGGGCTGGACAACGTCCGGCTGCGGCTGCTGGAGCTGAACCCGGACATGCAGGCCCGGGCCGAGGCGGCCGCCCGCGAGCAGGGTGTGGCCGACCGCGTCGAGCTGATCACCGCGGACTTCAACACCTGGCGGGCCGACGCCGAGCACGACGTCGTCGTCGGCTTCCAGGCCCTGCACCACGTGCTCGACCTCGAACACCTCTACGCGCAGATCACGAGCAGCCTCACGCCGGACGGCGTCCTGGTCGTGCACGACATGATCGGCCGCAACGGGCACCGCCGGTGGCCGGAGGCCCTGGAGGTCGTCGACCGGATCTGGGCGACGCTGCCGCCGGAGCTGCGCCGCAACGCGCTGACCGGGCAGGTCGACGAGCAGTTCGTCGACATCGACTGCGCGGCCGACGGCTTCGAGGGCATCCGCGCCCAGGACGTCCTGCCGGTGCTGCTCGACCACCTGCACCCGAGCCTGTTCCTGCCCTACGGCAACGTGATCGACCCGTTCGTCGACCGGATCTACGGCCACAACGTCGACCTGGACAACCCGGTCCACGTCGAGCTGCTCGACCAGGTCGGCGTCCTCGACGACGCCCTGCTCGACCTCGGGGTCGTCACCGGGACGCGGCTGACCGCGCTGTTCCACCCGACACCGCAGCCGCTGCGCGTGCACGGCACCCGGACGCCCGAACGGTCCGTTCGCGACACCCGCGTCGTCGATCCGGCGGGTCGCGCGTCGTTCCGCCCCGGCGGCACCGGCGGCGAGCGGCTCGTGCGCGGCGCCGGGATCGTCACCGGCCGGATCAACGGGCTCTACCACGACGACTGGGCGGCGCCGTCGATCGAGCTCCCGCTGCTGCCGACCACCGCCGTCGGTGCCCTGGAACTGCGCACCTACCTGCCGGACGACGCGACTGAGTACGGCGGCGTCACCGTCTCCGTGGACGGCGTCCCGGTCGCGAAGGCCGACGTCGGACCGGGGCTGGTCGAGCAGGTCCTGCCGGTCCGGCTCGACGCCCACCGCCAGGTGCGGCTGTCCGTCGACGCCGACTGGTCGCTGACCGCCGGGCTCGGCGGCGACCGGCGGACGCTCTCCTACATCCTCGTCGGGCTGTCGCTGCTCGAACGGATCGAAAACTGAGGTCCGGCCCGGCGGTGCTGGTCGGGCCGCTAATCTGCCCGGCATGGGCAAGGGGACTGGCGCCGAGCGGCTGATCGACTGGACCGGCGAGCGGTGCGTGCCGTGGACCGACGACCTCCAGGTGATCTACGAGCACTACCACCGCTACGCGTTCGCGGCCCGGTTCGTCGCCGGCAAGCGCGTCCTCGACCTGGCCAGCGGCGAGGGTTACGGCGGTGCGCTGCTGGCGCGCACGGCCGCCGAGGTCGTCGGCCTCGAGATCGACCCGCGGACCGTCGAGCACGCCCGGACCCGCTACCCGGGCTCGCGCTTCGAGGTCGGCTCGATCACCGACCCGAAGGCCCTCGACGGCGAGACGTTCGACGTCATCACCTGCTTCGAGGCGATCGAGCACGTCGACGCGCAGGACAAGCTGATGGAGCTGGTGACGGGCCGGCTCGCGCCGGGCGGGGTCTTCCTCTGCAGCACGCCGGACATCGAGGTCTACACGCACGACCACGGCAACGAGAACCCGTACCACGTGCACGAGCTGACCGAGTCCGCGTTCCGCTCGCTGCTCGCCGGCAGCTTCGAGCACGTCGTGGTGCTGCGCCAGAACGTCGCCGTCGGCTCGCTGATCCACGACGGCGGCGCCGGCTCCGGCGCCGAGGTCCTCACCGTCCAGCAGGACGACGCCGACGGCTGGGTCGTCGAAACCGGCGCGCCGCACACCTACTTCGTCTCGGTCGCCTCCGCGAAGCCGATCGACGTGCCCTCGACGTCCGCCATGGTCGACCCGAAGCTGACACTCGTCGCGCGCGCGGCCGCCGAAGCCGGCCGGCTGCGTGACGCGCTGGGCCGCACCGAGGCCGAGCGCGCGCAGGCGAGCGCGTCCGTCGCCGAGCTGACCGGCCGGCTGGCGGAGGTCACCGCCGCCGAGCGGCAGACCGCGACCGACCGCGACGAGGCGCTGCGCCAGGCCGAGCGCGCCCGCGAAGACCGGCAGCGCGCGGCCGGCGAGCTGAGCCGCCTGCAGCGCAAGTCCGGTTACGACAGCGAACGGCTGGAGTGGCTGGCGAGCAACAACTCCGGCCTCTCCGAGACCATCGGCCGGCTCGCCGCGGAGAACGAGAAGCTGCGCTCCGAGACGTCCGCGCTCGTGCAGCGCGCGATCGGCAAGTACCGCGGCTCGATCGAGAAGTTCGCGCCCCGCGGCACCCGCCGTCGCGACCTCTACGAGACGACGCTCGGCCGGCCGGCCGGCGTGCTGCCCGGCCAGCCCGCCGCGGTGCCCGGCCCGGTCGCGGTGACCACCAGCGACCAGCCGATCGTCAGCGTCGTCATCCCGGTCTACGGCAACTGGCCGTTCACCCGCGGCTGCCTCGACTCGATCCAGCGGCACCTGCCCTCGACGCCGTTCGAGGTCATCGTCGTCGACGACGCCTCGCGTGACGACTCCGCCGACCGCGTCGCCGGCTGCGCCGGGATCCGGCTGGTCCGCGCGCCGAAGAACCTCGGGTTCGTCGGCGCCTGCAACCTCGGCGCCGAAAACGCCCGCGGCGACTTCATCTTCTTCCTGAACAACGACACCGAGGTCACGGCGGGCTGGCTCGACGAGCTCGTCGGCGTCGTCGAGACGCGCCCGGACGTCGGGCTCGTCGGCTCGAAGCTCGTCTACCCGGACGGCCGCCTGCAGGAGTGCGGCGGCATCATCTGGGCCGACGGCACCGGCTGGAACTACGGCAGGCTGCAGTCGCCGGACGCGCCCTGGTACCAGTCCCTGCGCGACGTCGACTACTGCTCCGGCGCGGCCCTGCTGGTCCGCCGCGACCTGTTCGAGCGCGTCGGCGGCTTCGACACGCGCTTCTCGCCCGCCTACTACGAGGACACCGACCTCGCGTTCGCCGTGCGGGCGGCCGGGTACCGGACGATGGTCCAGCCCGCGTCGGTCGTCGTGCACCACGAAGGCATCACCAACGGCACGGACGTCTCCTCCGGTGTGAAGCGCCACCAGGAGCTCAACCGCGGCGTCTTCGTCGACAAGTGGAGCGTCCAGCTGCGCGACCACTTCCCCGAGGCGAGCCCGCGCGCGGTCTGGGCCGGGCGGCAGCGCACGAAGGACGGCCACCGCGGCGGCACCGTGCTCGTCGCCGACCACCAGGTGCCCATGCCGGACAAGGACTCCGGCTCGGTGCGGATGTTCCGGATCCTCGAGCTGCTCGTCGGGCTCGGCCACCGCGTCGTGTTCATGCCGCTCAACAACGCGCTCCCCGAGCCGTACGCCGGCGCGCTGTACCGCGCGGGCGTCACGGTCGTCACCGGGCTCGGCGAGCAGCAGGAGTTCCTGCGCGAGGCCGGCGCCGACCTGAAGCTGACGATCCTGTCGCGGCCGCACGTCGCCTGGCAGCTGCTGGAGCAGGTCCGCGAGCACGCGCCGGACTGCCTCATCGCCTACGACACCGTCGACCTGCACTTCGTCCGGCTCAACCGGCAGGCCGACCTGGCCGCGCGGCTCGGCGACACCCGCGAGGAGCTGACGCTGCGGCGCCGCGCCGAGGTGCTGCGGGAGTCCGAGCTGGGCCTGACCCGCGCCACCGACGTCACCTTCGTCGTGTCCGATGTGGAGCGTGCGCTGCTGGGCGAGCTCGTGCCGTCGGCGCGCGTCGAGGTGCTGTCCAACGTGCACCACGCCGACGGCTCGGTGGCCGTCCCGGAAGGACGGTCGGGGGTGCTGTTCGTCGGCAGCTTCGACCACCTGCCCAACCGGGACGCCGCGCGCTGGCTGGCGACCGAGATCATGCCGCTCGTGCGCCGCCGCCGGCCGGACGCGGTCGCGCAGATCGTCGGCAGCAACCCGCCGCAGGAGATGTTCGACCTCGAGCGCGACGGCGTCGTCGTCCGCGGCTGGGTGCAGCACCTGGACGGCGCCTACCGCGAGGCCCGGGCCGTCGTCGCGCCGCTGCGCTTCGGCGCCGGCGTCAAGGGAAAACTGGGGGAGAGCCTCGGGTACGGCGTTCCCGTGGTCGCCACTCCGCTCGCCGCCGAGGGCATGCACCTGACGCACGGCCAGGACGTCCTCGTCGGCAGCACGGCCGAGGAGCTCGCCGAGGAGATCGTCACCCTGCTCGACGACGACAAGCTGTGGCAGCGATTGTCCGAAGAGGGCAAGACCGTGGTGGACCGCCTGTTCGGCGCGGACGTCGCCCGCCGCACCCTGGAAGGCGTGCTCGACGGGTCGTGATCAGCTGGGCGGCAACGCCTTCTGGAACACGGCGAGCGCGTTGTCCAGGCTGGTCTTCAGGCCGGCCTTGTCCTGGTCGAACGGCAGCGACGCCCAGAGCACGACGGCGATCTTGCCCGAGGTGTACCAGGTGCCGTCCATCCGCTGCTCGCCGCTGCGGCCGCTGACGATCTTCCCGTCGGCGGCGAGCGGCTTGAACCCGCCGGCGTCGGCGGCGGCGCGGAGGTAGTCGACGACGGCCTTCGCGCCGTCCTCGTTCTCCGTCGGGATCGCGTAGGCGAGGAAGCCGGTGTCGCCGGAGTTCGACGCGCGGTAGACGAGCTGCGTGACGCCGTGCTGCGAGAAGACCTGCGCGGTCTCCTTGGGGTAGAGGTTCAGGTCGAGGCCCTTGGCCAGCGACATCGTCGAGCTCTCCGGGTGCTGCACGCCGGGCAGCGGCGGGACCTGGTCCTCCAGCTGCGGCTGGGCCGCGGCGGCCGGCGGCTGCGTCACGCTCGGCGTGAACGTCGTCAGCGCGTTCGGCGCCGGGTCGTCCCGCCCGAGCCACATCGTCGCGCCGATGATCATGCCGAGCACGACCAGCACACCGAGGGCGATGAACGGCCACGTCGTCCAGGTCCGCCCGGACGACTCCTCGTCGTCGACGCCCCACCGGTGCTTCCCGGGGCCGTCGTCGTCCGGCTCGGTTTCGTGCAGCTGGGTCTCGCCGCCCGGCGGCGTGATCGGCGGGAACCGGCTGCCGGGGGGCTGCTCGACCTGGCCGTCGACCCGCAGGTAGCGGGTCGGGGTGATGTCGGCCGGGCTCGGCGCGGTGGTCATGTGGTCCGGCAGGGCCGGCACGCTGCTGGTCGACATCGCCTTCGGCAGCCCGGTGCGCTGCCACGGCGGGTGCGGCCGCTGCGCGTGCGCGTGCGGCACCATCGGCCGCGGCGACTCCATGCGCTGCGGCGGCGGGCCCTGCTGGACCGGTGTTGGGTGGCCGGCGGGGTTGGTGCTCCGCCAGGCTTCACCCGGACGGCGTAGCGGGGACGGAACCGGTGACGGAACCGTCGATCCGGAGGCCTGTGCGAGCAGCTCGTCCCGCTGTTTGCGGTGGTCAGCGGGCTCGATCCGACCTTCGGCAAGCTCCGCGTCGAGGCGGCGAAGCTCTTCCTGCCAGCTCATCCTTGGACCCCCATCCACCATTCGGGGCATCAGTCTGGCACGGGCTGCCGACCAGCGAGGTTGCGGTTTGAGGTTGATCGGCAACGTAGCGCAAGTCGCCGGATTTCGGGAGTCCCGCCGGCCAACCCGGCCGCGTCACCCGTCAGGCCCCCGAAACTGTCGTACGTATGTTCTAAAATTGGCGTTGTACAGGGGAGATGCCGCTCGCAACCGCGGGTGGTGTGATGGAGGAAGGCAGGGCCATGGCCTACATCACCCTGCCCACATTCGTGGGCTACAGCGCCAGTTCCGGTCCGTCGCGGTCGTCGTTCGTGCGGCGCCAGCGGCGGTTGTACGAGGACCCGGCGCGAGCCGCGTTCAACTACTACCGGCGGGCGGCCAACGCCGTGCGGTCGGGACGCGCGGCGAACCAGGACGAAGTGGCGCTCCGGGCGCTCGTCAACGCGGCGGACGAACGGACGAAGCCGCACTACAGCGCCATCGCCGAGGGCTGGCTGCGCTACCTCGGCCGCAAGTCGCCCCGGCTCATCGAGGTCGGCCGCGGCCGGTGCCGGCTGGGCGACCTCGAGATCGGCGTCAGCCCGCAGATCGGGCTCCGCAAGAGCAACGGCCGGCGGTACGCGACCTGGCTGTACTTCAAGGAGGAACCGCTGACCAAGTCGTCGGCCCAGCTCGCGCTGTGGGTGCTGGAGCAGGCGATGCCGGACATCCTGCCGGGCGGTGAGGCGCTGGTCATCGACGTCCGCCGGGCGAAGGAGTTCCAGCTGACCCCACGCGACCGCGAACGGCTGCGGCCCTGGGCCCGCAGTGAGGCCTCGGCGTTCCTGACGCTCTGGGACGTCGCCTGAGACCGGGGGAGGCGCTGGGCTTGCTCGGCGCCTCCCTCACACGCGTCTTTCGGGGGTTCCGGGTGGCGGAGCCCCCGGCCGGGGCGAAGCCCCGGATATGACAGCATCGCCCCCGAGCTCAGGGGGGCGACGAATGAGACTTGTCGCGGGCAGGTACGCGATTTCGGCCGAACTGGGCCGGGGCGGAATGGGCGTCGTCTGGCGCGGCGAGGACCAGTTCCTCGGGCGGCCGGTGGCGCTGAAGGAGCTGGCCACGCCGCCGGGCGCGTCGCCGACGCACCTCGAGCGCGTCCTGCGCGAGGCCCGCACGGCGGGGCGGCTGAACCACCCCGGCGTCGTCACGGTGTACGACGTCGTCAGCGAACACGGCGCCACGTTCATCGTGATGGAGCTGGTGATCGCGCCGACGCTGGCCGACGTCGTCGGCCGCGAGGGGCCGCTGGCGAACGACCGCGTCGCCGCGCTCGGCCTGCAGGTGCTGAGCGCGCTGGAAAGTGCGCACGCGGCCGGGATCGTGCACCGGGACGTCAAGCCCAGCAACATCATGGTGCGGCCCGGCGACCGCGTGAAGCTGGCCGACTTCGGCATCGCGCGGGCGATGGACGACCCGGGCCTGACCCAGACCGGCGGCGTCATGGGCTCGCCCGGCTACATGCCGCCGGAGCTGTTCGCCGGCGCCGGGCCGTCACCGGCGTCCGACCTCTGGTCGCTCGGCGCGACGCTGTTCCACGCCGCCGAAGGCCGGGCGCCGTTCCAGCGCACGACAACGGCCGCGACGCTGCACGCGATCATGTACGACCGGCCGGTGCTCGAACGCTGCCGCGGCCCGCTCGCCGACGCCGTGCTCGGGCTGCTGACCCAGTCCACTTCGGACCGGTTGACCGCGGCCGGAACGCGGCGCCTGCTGGAATCCGCGCGCACCGGCACGCAGACCCGGGTCGTTGCGCAGACCCGGGTCGTGGAGCCGGCCGACCTGCCGACGACCGCCTTCCAGGCGGTACCCGCCACTGCGGACCGGAAGCGGCGGCTGCCGCTGGTGCTGACCGGGGTGGCGGTCGCGGTGATCGCCGCGCTCGGCGCGATCTTCCTGCTCAAGCCGGACAGCTCGACGCCGGTGGCCGCGGGCGCGCCGGGCCCCACGCCGACGTCGTCCGCGCCGCCGACGACCACAAAGCACAGCAGCAGCAAGAAACCCACGCCGTCCGCGAGTTCCACCGCGCCGTCGTCGACCGCGGGGAAGCCGGAGCCGGTCAAGGTGCCGCTGGTCCGCTTCCACCACCCGGAAGGCGGCCACTTCAGCGGGACGAAGAAGGTCGGCGCGCCGGCCGGCTTCACCAAGGAAGGCCTCTTCGGGGAGCTGGTCGCGTCGGCCGAGCCCGGCACGCGGAAGCTGTTCGCCTGCAAGGTGAAGGACAAGAAGGACTGGTTCACCTCGCCCGACCAGAGCGGCAAGTGCGAGGGCCAGCAGGCGCTCGGCCTGCTCGGCTACGTCTACGCGAACCCGCCGACGTGGTCCGGTTCGCGGGCGCTCTACCGCTGCAACGCGGGCGCGAGCCACTTCGACTCGCTGGACGCCGGCTGCGAGGGCAAGAAGAAGGAATTCCTGCTGGGCTACGTCGTCGTCTGAGCCGGCGCGCCTGTGCTCACGCTGCCTCCTCCCGCACGCTGAGCTGCGCAAACCGCGCTCTGCGAGGACGTCGGCGGTCGCGGACGAAGGCCCCCTGCACAAAGCCGGCCCGCGTGGTGACAACCTGACAGAACCCACCCGGTCGAGTGACACAGTTCGCGATGAGCGGACGAGGACTGGACAAACCGGAGGCCGAACACGAAGCTTTCGCGTGTTCTTTCGTGCCTGGCCAAGTCAGAGGTCGAAAAGTGAATGCAGCCTGGGAAGCCGTCTCCCGCGTCGCCGACGAGCCCGCCTGGTACTGGGTGTACGACAAGCTGGCGTTCTTGCCGAGCACCTACGCCCACGCCTGGCCCGGGTTCCGCGAGCCGGCGCCGTCGCGCACGTGGGACCTGTCGCCCGGCGACCTGGACCGCGGGTCGGCGGAGTTCCGCCTCGGCCCGTACGCGGTCGACGAGCACCAGGTCGCGAGCATCGCGCTGGCCGCG
This sequence comes from Amycolatopsis sp. NBC_01286, assembly GCF_035982555.1. Lineage (NCBI taxonomy): Bacteria > Bacillati > Actinomycetota > Actinomycetes > Pseudonocardiales > Pseudonocardiaceae > Amycolatopsis > Amycolatopsis sp. NBC_01286. Next base: position 2,177,068 of record NZ_CP108428.1, on the reverse strand, counting down.
TTCCGCGAGGTCTGCGGCCCGGACGACTGGCTGTGGGCGCTGCACTGGCAGCACCAGTCCTACCGCGTCCGCCCGCACCGGATGACCCCGGGCGCGCGCTGGCCGGTGCCGGTGTTCCCGCGCGCGGACTACCACCTGTTCCTGGCCCCGGACTTCTCCTACGGCACCCTCGGCCACCCGTGGGAGCGCACGCTCTGCGTCTTCGGCGAGCCCCTGGTCTCGGCGTTCGAGCGGCTCGGCGAAGGCGCGCTGGGCAACGTCCTGCGCCGCGACGGGAAGCCGTCCGCGCTGGCCCGCTGAGCCCGGCATCTGCGCTGGTTGATCTCTTGCTACCGTTGTGCAGGTGTTCGAATACCACGGCTGGGTGACCATCCAGGCGACCGCGAGCGGCGATGACGACGCGGCGCTCCTGGAGCGCCTGGTCGACCGCGTGCACCGCGCCATCCGCGACGCGGGCGACTTCGACCTGGTCGACCTCCGCTGGAGCGCGGGCATGCCGATGCTCCACTTCGGCGGCTTCGACAAACACGGCGGCGAGCTGGCCCCGGACCTCCTGGAGATGTTCACCAGGGTCGGCGAACTGGCCGCGGGCTCGTACGGCCTGCTCCACGTCTGGGACGACCAGGACACCGAGCACGACAACGACTTCCGCGTCTACCGCATGGCCCGAGGGCAAGTGACGGAGCGCGAAGACCCACACCTGACCCCGGTGGCCCCAACAGTCCTGGACGTCTACGAGCTGTAGCCGCCGTCCCCGGCCAGCGCCACCCCCGGCACCAGCGCGATCCCCGGCACCAGCGCCGTCCCCGGCACCAGCGCCGTCCCCGGCACCAGCGCCGTCCCCGGCACCAGCGCCGCCGCCGGATCCGCTTGTACGGCGCCGTTGTCCACAGGCCCGCTCGAATGTGGACAAGTCCGCCGGATCCCGTCTCGTCCCCCGGCTTTGTCGGCGGCCCCCGATACGCTGGAAGCGGGGCCGCCCCCCAGGGCGGGTGGGGGCTGCTTACGCGCGCGGGGGTTGTGTAGCCGCCTCGCAATGCGGGCTGAGTAGTACTGCTCAAGACACCCGCGGCCCTGTGGCGAGACCGTGGTGACATGACCAAGTCCGGTTCGTCCGCCGCGTCACCCACCACCACCGCGTTCTACGCGCAGGCCGCCCTCTCCTTCGGGCTCGCCCTGGCCGCCGTCACCGGCGGGATCGTGTACCTGCCCGTCAACGGCTGGGTTCGCGGGTTCCTCGCCCTCGGCATGCTCTACCTGGTCACCTCGGCCTTCACCCTCGCCAAGTGCGTGCGGGACAGACAGGACGAGACCTCCGTCGTCTCCCGCGTCGACCAGGCGCGGCTCGACAAGCTGCTCGCCGAGCACGATCCCTACAAGACCACCGTGTGACGGGGAACGGCCACCCTCGCGAAAAGAGGGTGGCCGTCCGAGACCTCAGTGGCGCGGCACCCGCGGCCGGCCGCCCGGCTCCTGCTTCGGCGGCTTCTGGCCGGTGCCCGGGAACGTCGGCGCCGGCAGGTTCGCCGCCTCGTAGCGCGACAGCGTCAGCGGGCCCGACGTGTCCGGCAGCACCGGCGGCTGGGCCTTGTGGTCGTTGAAGCGGAACGCGGACGTCATGTCCCCGAAGGTGCGACGGCGCCACTGCGAGATGTTCGGCTCCGCCACGCCCGTCACCTTCTCCAGGAACTGCAGCGTCGACGTGTGGTCGAAGTTCTCGCTGCACACCCAGCCGCCCGCGGTCCAGGGCGAGATGACGATCGCCGGGACGCGGTAGCCCGCGCCGACCGGGAGGCCGTTGCCCGGGGTGCCGCCGGGGGAGGTCTTGGTGACGAACTCGCCCGGCGTGCCCGCGGGCGGCGTCGGCGGGACGACGTGGTCGAACAGGCCGTCGTTCTCGTCGTAGTTGAGGATGAAGACCGTCTTGGCCCAGACTTCCGGGTTCGCCGCGATCGCGTCGATCTTCGACGCGACGAACGCCGCGCCCTCGGCCGGCGTGTACTGCGGGTGCTCCGACGCCGTCGAGGTGCAGATGATCCAGGAGACCGTCGGCAGCTTGTCGTTGCGCGCGTCGTACTCGAACTGCCCTTCGGGGCGGTGCGTGAGGCCGTTGACCGCCAGCGGCGAGTCGGCGGGCGCGTTCTTGAAGTTCGCGAAGTTCTCCAGCATGTTGCAGCCGTAGGTGTCGGTTTGCTCGTACACCTTCCAGCTGACGCCGGCCGCCTGCAGCCGCTCCGCGTACGTCGTCCAGGTGTAGCCGCCGGCCGGGGCCTTGTTGTCGAGGATGGGGCCGCCGTGCTCGCCGTCCGGGTCGATCGTGCCGGTCATCCACATCATCCGGTTCGGCCAGGTCGGGCCGAACACCGAGCAGTGGTAGCTGTCGCAGATGGTGAACGCCTCGGCCAGCGCGAACTGGAACGGCAGGTCCGCGCGGGTGTGGTAGCCCATCACGTACGGGCCGTTCTTGCCGTCGGCCTTGCGGTGCGCCGGCAGCCAGCTGTCCATCTTGCCGCCGTTCCAGGCGTCGTGCTGGACCTGCCAGGCGTGCGACGTCGACGGGATCTTCTGCGCGTTGGTCGCGTGCGTGTCGAGGTGGAACGGCAGCGCGTAGCCCGCCGGGTTCTCGGCGTCCGGCTGGTAGAACACCGGCTTGCCGTTCGGCAGCCGCGCGGCGTGCGGGTCGCCGAACCCGCGGACGCCCGACAGCGTGCCGAAGTAGTGGTCGAACGAGCGGTTCTCCTGCATCAGCAGCACGACGTGCTCGATGTCGCGCAGCGAGCCGTGCTTCGGGGCGCCCTGGGCGAGCGCGCGCTGGACGTTCGGGGGCATCAGGGTGGCCGCGGCCGCGGTGGCGGCGACCCCGGCAGCAGATCCGAGAAGACGGCGACGAGTCAGTTCGGTCATGGCTGACACCTTCGTTTCCCGGTTGTCACCCGAAAAGGTGGCAACCGGGAACGCGAGCGGAACACGAAGTGAAAACAGCTGCCGAACCGGCACGAACCAGGTCAGAAAGCAACGTCCGAGCACTGGTAGAACGCGTTGGCCGTGTCGGCGATGTCCCAGACGGCGAGGATCATGTGCCGCCCGCTCTTGCCGGACGGCAGCTTGCCGCTGTGCGACACCGAGCTGCCGGGCCGCTGGCCGTTGAAGGGCACGGTCAGGAACGGCGTGGTGTCCAGCTGCGCCCGGGTGAGCGGCGCCGAGGGGTTCCAGCCGTTCTTGGTGACGAAGTACCGGAACGACGTCGTCGCGTGGGACGCGGTCAGCGTCCACTTGAACGTGTAGGTCGCCCCGCTGGTGAGCTTCGTGGTCGGCCAGGTGCCGCCGCGCTGGTCGTCGAGTTCGGCGAAGCGCGAGACACCGGCGGAGCAGAGCTTCCCGTCGGCGGGGCCGCCGCTGGGGAAGTTCTTCGGGCCTTCGGTGCTCTGCGGTTCGTACTGGATGGCGCCGCAGTTCGTGACGGCGCCGGTGCTGCACTTGTACGCCCGGCTGGGCGGGGTGGTGGTGTAGCCGTGGCCCCAGGCGACACCGGTGAACAGGAGCGGAAGGGCGAGAGCGGCTGCGACGGCGAGGACGAGCTTCTTGACCATGTGACTCCTCTCACAACAGGTACCCCAGAAGTGTGAAGAATTCACGGCAATGGTTCAGACCACTGTCCGGCCGAACTTCGCGGGCCGGGTACTGGTGCCATTGGTCCAGACAATGGACCGAAAGACGCAAGGAGTAGCACCCAGCGGAACACCAGCCAGGCTGGGAGTCCGGCGAAGGCGCCGTGGGGGTCCGGGGGCTCGGCCTCCCGGGTGAAACGGCGAAGGGCCTGTGTCGACGCTTTCTGTCGACACAGGCCCTTCGGAACCTGAGCGGATGACGGGATTCGAACCCGCGACCCTCACCTTGGCAAGGTGATGCGCTACCAGCTGCGCTACATCCGCGTACAGCGTCCTTGCGGCTGCTGTGAGGTGAACTCTATACCCTGCTCGAATTGCTCCGATGAGCGGGTCCCCCGGTGCCCTGACCCGGTGCTTCGGTGTCACAGCTGGCGTACAAGGGGTGACGACGGCTGATTCCCTCCGTATGGTGTCCCCATTCGACCGAATGGGGAGACCTTCGGGGAGGAGGTGCCGGGCCGGATGACCGAGCTGGGCACTGTGCCGCCACCAGCGGCCTCGGAATCCGACGAGCAAGCGCTGCTGCATCGACTTCGAAACGGCGAGGACGCCGCGTTCGGGGAGCTGTTCGAGCTGCACGCCGCCGCCGTCCGGAGACTCGCGCAGAGCCTGGCGTCCGACCGGTCCGAGGCCGAGGACATCACCGCGGAGACGTTCTTCCGCGTGCTGCAGGCTCTGCGCCGCGGCTCCGGTCCCCGGGACTACGTCCGCGCCTACCTGCTCACCGTCGCCCGCCGGGTGTCGTGGGAGTGGCACGGCGCCCGCCGCGACGTCCCGGTCTCCGACGACGAGCTGAACTTCCGCGCCGGCGCCGGGGCGGACACCCACGCCCGCACCGCCGAGCACACGCTGATCACGACGGCGTTCACCAGCCTGCCCGAGCGCTGGCGGACCGTGCTGTGGCAGACCGAGGTCGAGGGCGAGCAGCCCGCCATGGTCGCCACCCACTTCGGGCTGAGCGCCAACGCCACCGCGGCGCTGGCCCGCCGGGCCCGCCAGGGGCTGCGCGCGGCCTACCTGCAGGCCCACCTTTCGGTGAACCGCGGGCCGGACTCGTGCCGCGCGGTCGTCGAGAAGCTCGGCGGCTTCACCGCGGGCAGCGTCACCGGGGCCGAGGCCGAGCGGATCAAGGCGCACCTGCACGGCTGCCCGTCGTGTCGCGCCACCCAGGACGAACTGCGCGACGTCTGCTCGTCGCTGCGCGCGCACGCCGGTGTGCTGGTGCTGCTCGTGCCGGCCGCTGGTGCGGCGGTCAGCGGCAGCGGTGTGCTGGCCGGGCTCGGCGCCACCGTCAAGGGCGTCCTGGTCGGCTCGAAGGTCAAGATCGGGCTCGCGCTGGCGTCGACCGCGGCCGTGGGCGCCGTCGGCGTCGCCGCCGGGCCGGTGCTGTTCGGCTCGACGCCGGTGCAGGACGTCGGGCTGACCGGCGGCGCGCCGGAGCTCGTGGTCGCGCCGCCGAGCGAGACGCACCAGCAGCCACCACCCCAGCCGCAGCAGGACCCGCGGATCGGCATCGGCGTGCTCAACGGCCGCGGCACCGGGATCACCGTCCCGGGCCGGGCGGCCCGCAGCACCGGGCACCGGCAGCTCGGCGCGAACGAGGTGCCGAGCGTCCCGGGCGGCGACGCGCCGGGCGACACCACCTCCGGGGACACCGGCAACGGGACCGGCGGGCTCGTCGCCCCGCGCGACGACGAGGAAGCCCCCTCGACGTTCAGCGCGCCCGACCACTCCTCGACGTCGCCGCGGCTCGACACGGAGACGCCGAGCCCGGACATGACCATCACCGAGTCGAGTGACCCCGACGAGCCGGAGAGCGCCGACGTACCCGAGCTGTCGCCGACCGGCCGCCCGACGGGTTCGCCGACCGTGACGACCAAGCCGGAGCCCTCCGGTGACGACTCCGCGACCGCGGAACCCTCGACCTCGGTGACGCCGACGTCGGGGAAGCCGTGCCCGAGCAGCAGCACCGAAGTCACCGATTCGGGCGAATCGTCGGATTCGACGGCGTTCGCATCGTCGGGCTCCTGAACAGCGGTGATCAACTCCGCGTGGCGGGATGTCCGATTCCGCTCTCGCGCGGGTGCGGCCGCGCAAGGTACCGTTGTGCTGCTCATCTTGCGGGCGGCCCGGGAGGCTACTGAATGAACCGGCTGGTGCGCGGCGAAGACGGCCGCGACTGGGTGGTCCGTGCCCAGATGGAATGGCGGGCCCCGGCCACGGCCGACGACTTCGAGCACGACGTCGCGGGCAGCTACGGCCCCGGCATCGCGATGATCGTCGTGACCGCGCTGCTGGCCGTGATCCTCGTGGTCTGGACGCCTGACCAGGTCAGCGTGCCGGCGTGGGTGCTGCTCGCACTGCTGCTGATCATGCTGTTCTTCCCCCTGCGGTGGATCCTGCGCCGGCCGTGGACGGTCGTCGCGGAGACCGAGGGCGACATGACCGGCGATCGGCCGTCCGAGCGCTGGGTCGGCACCATCCGCGGCATGTTCACCGTGCAGGGCGAGGTCAAGAAGATCTCCAAGACCATCCAGCGGCACTCGCTGCCGGACTTCGACGGGCCGCTGCACCCGGTCGAGTAGCCGGTACCGGTTTGCGGCCGAAAGGGTGAGACTGGGGGCATGCCCGAGCTACCCGAGGTCGAAGCGCTGGCCCACTTCCTGCGGGAGAACGCGGTCGGCCGGACGATCTTCCGGATCGATGTCGCATCGTTGAGCGTGCTGAAGACGGCCACGCCGCCGTGGACCGACCTGCACGGCCGCGAGATCACGGGCGCGACCCGGCACGGCAAGCACCTCGACGTCGTCGCCGGCGACCTGCACCTGGTCGTCCACCTGGCCCGCGCGGGCTGGCTGCGCTGGTCGGACGGGCTGGCCGCGACCCCGCTCAAGCCGGGCAAGGGCCCGATCTCGCTGCGCGTGCACCTCGATGCCGCCACCGGGCCGGGGTTCGACCTGACCGAGGCCGGCACGAAGAAGGGCCTCGCGGTGTGGATCGTCAAGGACCCGCAGGAGATCGCGAGCGTCGCCCGCCTCGGCCCGGACGCGCTGGCGCTGGACGCCACCCAGCTGCGGGAGCTGTTCGCCGGGAGGAACACCCGGCTGAAGTGGGCGCTGACCGACCAGTCGCTGCTCGCCGGCATCGGCAACGCCTACTCCGACGAGATCATGCACCGCGCGAAGCTTTCGCCGTACGCCACGATCGGCAAGCTCGACGAAGGCGCGCTGGAGGTCCTCGCCGAGGCGATCCACGAGATCGAGTCCGACGCCGTCGAGCGCTCGGTCGGCCAGAAGGCGGCGCGGCTCAAGGGCGAGAAGCGGTCGGGCCTGCGCGTGCACGCCCGCACCGGGCTGCCGTGCCCGGTCTGCGGCGACACGATCCGCGAGATCTCCTTCGCCGACAAGTCGTTCCAGTACTGCCCGACCTGCCAGACCGGCGGCAAGCCGCTGGCCGACCGCCGGATGTCCCGCCTGCTGAAGTAGCGCCGGCGGCACGTGACACGTGTGGTCACGGCGTCACGGTCCGGATTCCCCCGTTCGGCCGCACGTGCTGCGCCACCGCGCGTGCGACCTCGGCGGCCCGTCGGCCGGTGCCCGCCGAAAGGGCGTTCTTCCTGGTCATATCCCCGGATGTGGTGGAACAAGACGCCGCGTCCGCGTGTTGCGCACGGTGACCGGGGTGGCCGTTGCCCGACTCTTAGTAGGGTCGTTCCCACCCTCGGTCGTCACGTTTGAACAGAAAGTGGGATCAGGCCTTGCACCCGGTTGGTCGAGCGCAGAGCATGGACGCCGTGTCCGGGTTTCCGCTTGCGCAGATCGTTCCGTGGGGCCTCGCGGTGCTGCTCGGCATCGCGGTGATCGTGCTGCTGTTCAAGCAGCGGAAGCCGGCCAGCGTCGTCGAGGACGCCATGCTGCAGGCGGTCCACCGGATGTCGAAAGCCGCGCCGAACCTCCGCTCGGGCCTGGACGAGGACGCCGCCGACAAGATCACCACCCAGCTGCTGCAGATGCTCGACTGCGTCGCCGTCGGCATCACCGACAGCGAGGGCACGCTGCTGTCGTGGGACGGCGAGGCGAACGAGCACTACGTCGACCTCGTCGACGCGATCAGCGCGGCCATCCGCAAGCACCGCCGGGAGGTCGTCGCGCACGACCGGATGCCCTGCAACCACCGCGGCACCTGCCGGATGAAGACCGCCGTGATCGTGCCGCTGCTGGTGGAGGGCGAGACCGAGGCGGCGCTGATCGTCGTCGGCCGGACCCGCGGGCGGCTGGTGCAGATGGCCGACGCCGTCGCGCAGTTCGTCTGCACGCAGTTCGAGCTGTCCCGGCTCGACGAGTCGAAGCAGCAGCTGCAGCAGGCCGAGATCAAGGCGCTGCGCGCGCAGATCTCACCGCACTTTGTCTACAACGCGCTGAACACCATCTCCGCGCTGATCCGCACGGATCCCGAAGAGGCGCGAGAGCTGCTTCAGGACTTCGCCGACTTCACGCGCTACTCATTCCGTTCGTCGGGCATGTTCACCTCGCTCGCCGAGGAGCTGCGCAACATCGACCGCTACCTGACCATCGAGAACGCCCGCTTCGGCGGCCGGCTCGAGGTGCGGATGAAGATCGCGCCCGAGGTGCTCAGCGTGGTCGTGCCGTTCCTGATCATCCAGCCGCTGGTCGAGAACGCGGTCAAGCACGGCCTGGCCAGCAAGCCCAGCGGCGGCTGCGTCACGGTGATCGCGCAGGACTACGGCACCGAGGCGCTGATCAGCGTCGAGGACGACGGCATCGGCATGGACCCGCGGCGGCTGAAGGATGTCAAGAACGCGCACAGCGCCGGCGCCCACGTCGGGCTCGGCAACATCAGCCAGCGGATGCAGCAGGTGTTCGGCAGCGACTACGCGGTGATGGTCGAGACGGCGCCCGGCGCCGGCATGAAGGTGACGCTGCGGGTGCCGAAGTTCGTCCCCGGCGTCCGCCCGAACATGCCGGACTACAGCTCCGACAACGACAGCGCCGACGTCCCGTCGCAGGGCGTTCCGGCCCAGCTCAACGGCGCCGAGGCGAACGGCGTCAACGGCACCCGGTCCGGCATCCTCCCCATGGGCTGAATCCGGCTAGCCTGGCCTTATGAGCGTTACGGACAAGCTGGCTTCGCGGATCCCGGGTCTGGCCGACCGGGTCGAGCGCAAGGACGTCGTGGCCGTGGTGAAGCTGCACGGGGTGATCACGCCGTCGCCGTCGCCGCTGGCCAGGGGCGCGATCAACCTCAACGCGGTCGAGTCCGCGCTGACCAGGGCGTTCGGCCACGAGCGGCTCAAGGCCGTCGCGCTGCTGATCAACTCGCCGGGCGGCGCGCCGACGCAGTCCGGCTTGGTCGCCGAGCGGATCCGGCAGCTGGCCGACGAGAAGGGCGTGCCGGTCCTGGCGTTCTGCGAGGACGTCGCCGCTTCCGGCGGCTACTGGCTGGCCTGCGCGGCCGACGAGATCTACGCGCACCGGACGTCGATGGTGGGCTCGATCGGCGTGATCAGCGGCGGCTTCGGCTTCACCGGGCTGCTGGAACGCTTCGGCATCGAGCGCCGGCTGCACACGGCGGGCGCGAACAAGTCGCGCCTCGACCCGTTCTCGCCGGAGAAGCCCGAAGACGTCGAGTGGCTGAAGAAGATGCACACCCAGCTCCACGACCTGTTCGTCAGCTGGGTGAAGGACCGCCGCGGCGACCGCCTGACCGACACGGAGGACCTCTTCACCGGTGACGTCTGGCTCGGCGCGAAGGCCGTCGAGCTGGGCCTGATCGACGGCCTCGGCAGCCTCCGCCAGATCATCACCGAGCGCTACCCGGAAGCCGACATCTCGGTAGCCGAACCGAAGCGCCCCCTGCTGGCCAGGCTCGGCATCGGCGCCCCGGCCGCCGCATCCGCGGTGCTCGACGCCGTGACCCAGAAGGCGGCCTGGTCCCGCTTCGGTCTCTGAACGAGCTTCAGCTCATCGGTCTCGGGCGTCGGAAGGCTCGGTGGCCGCGGCGCGTGCTGGCGCACCTGCCGCACGACGTGGCGGCGATGGCCCTTCTCGAAGAGTTTCCGTGGGTGGACGTCCTGCCCGAGGCGGAGCAGGCGCAGTTCGTCCACGACTTCGCGCGCGCCTTTCAGGCTTCCGCGGAGCTCGGGCAGTGGTCGGTCCTCGCGCAGGCGATCACGGAGTGGCGCAGCACCGCCGCCATTCACGCCGATCCGGTACTCGCCGGCAAGCTCAGCGGCCCGATCGAGGAGGACTTCGGTCCCGTCCCGGGCCTCACGGACGTCTGAGCGATGCCTAGGCGGCGAAGGCTGGGAAACCCTCTGTCAGTCCGCGAAGTCCACCACGCGGCAGGTATGGATCGGCCTCGCCGAACGCCCACCGCTCCGGACATTCCGGCGCACCGGCGCAAGTCGAAGGGCGCCTCCGCCACGCGTGAGAAGGCCGCCTGGTCCCGCTTCGGTCTCTGACCCCCTCCCTCGACGGCTCTTGTGGCCGTCGAGGTCTGGTCCCCTAAGTGAATCGGCGCTAGGCTATGTGAATCAGCGCTAGGGGACCGGACCGCAAAGGAGCGGCGGATGCACCTCACGCAGACCCTTCACCAGGCCGTGCAGCAAGGGCCGGACCGGCCGATGACCGAGTTCGGCGAGCGGGTCCGGACCGTCGGCGAGGTCGCCGGGCGCGTGGCCCGGTTCGCCGGGGCGCTCAAGGAGCTCGGTGTCGGCGCCGGTGACCGCGTCGGGATCCTCGCCCTCAACTCCGATCGCTACCACGAGTACCTCCTGGCGACGCCGTGGGCGAACGCCGTGCTCAACCCGATCAACATCCGCTGGAGCCCGGCGGAGATCGCCTACTCGCTCACCGAATCCGACACGCGCGTGCTGCTCGTCGACGACGCCTTCGTCCCGATGGTGCCGAAGCTGCGCGAAGCCGGCGTGACCACGGTCGTCCACATCGGCGAGACGCCGACGCCGGACGGGATGCTGAGCTACGAGGACCTCGTCGCCGGCGCCGATCCGGTCGACGACGCGCGTCGCGGAGGCGACGACCTGCTCGGCGTCTACTACACCGGCGGCACCACGGGCACACCCAAGGGCGTCATGCTCAGCCACCGCAACCTGCTGACGTCGGCGCTGGGCAGCCTCGCCACCGGCCGGTTCCTCACCGCCCGCGGCAAGCTGCTGCACGCCGCGCCGATGTTCCACCTGGCCGACGGCGCGGCCTGGGCGGCCGGCCAGCTCGTCGGCGCCACGCACGTGATCGTCCCGATGTTCACCCCGGCCGGGGTGCTCGAGGCGATCAGCGGCCGGGGCGTCACGGACACGCTGCTGGTGCCGACGATGATCCAGCTGCTCGTCGACCACCCGGACGTCGCGAGGCACGACCTGACGTCGATGAAGCACGTCGTCTACGGCGCTTCGCCGATCTCCGAAGCCGTGCTCGACCGCGCCCGGAAAGTCTTCCCCGGTGCGGGTTTCGTGCAGGCGTACGGCATGACGGAACTTTCGCCGGTCGCGACGCTGCTGTCCGCCGAGGACCACGACGACCCGGCGCTGCGCCGGGCCGCCGGGCGGGCCGCGCCGCACGCCGAGGTGCGGATCGTCGACGTCGACGACGCAGAGGTGCCGCGCGGCGGCGTCGGCGAGATCGTCTGCCGCGGCGACCACGTGATGCTCGGCTACTGGAACCGGCCGGAGGAGACGGCGACCGCGTTGCGCGGCGGCTGGATGCACACCGGCGACGGCGGTTACATGGACGAGCGCGGCTACGTCTTCGTCGTCGACCGGATCAAGGACATGATCGTGTCCGGCGGCGAGAACGTGTACTCGGCCGAGGTGGAGAACGCGCTCGCGAAGCACCCGTCCGTCGCCGCGTGCGCGGTGATCGGCGTGCCGGACGAGCGGTGGGGCGAGCGGGTGCACGCCGTCGTCGTGCTGCTCGACGGCCGGGAGGCGACCGGCGACGAGCTGCGCGACTTCTGCCGCGAGGCGATCGCGGGCTACAAGGTGCCGCGCACGTTCGAGTTCACCGACGCCCTCCCGATGTCCGGCGCGGGCAAGATCCTCAAGCGCGAGCTGCGCAAGCGCCACTGGACCGACGGCGACCGCGGGGTCCACTGAGTTGTCCGCACCCGCCCGCGGCACCCGGCCGCGCAACCGCCGCGCGCTGATCGTGGCCGCGGCCGCCGAGCTGTTCGTCCGCCGCGGCTACCCGCACGTCGCGATAGGCGACATCGCCGACGCCGTCGCGATCGGCCCGTCGGCGCTGTACCGGCACTTCCGCGGCAAGCAGGAACTGCTCGCCGCGGTGGTCGAAGACGCTTTGACCGCGCTCGCCGTCACCGACTTCGCCGACCTGGCGGCCGGTGCGCTCGACCGGCGCGACGTCGGGGTCCTGTGGCAACGCGAGTCCCGCCACCTCGAACCGGCCGAGCGTCACCGCGTCGGCGAGCCGTTGCGGCGGCTGGCCGGGCAGCTCACCGGGCAGCTGCGCGACCGGCGCCGGGAGCTGACCGCCGACCAGGCCGGGCTGCTGGCCTGGTCGGTGCTCGCGGTGCTGGTCAGCGTCTCCTTCCAGCGCGTCGACCTGCCGCGCCCGGCCTACGACGAGCTGATGACATCGCTGGCCGGCGCGGTCGCCGCCGCCGATCTCCCGGACCTGGGGGAACGCACGGCCGCCCCGGTCGTCGAGCCGGCGAACCGGCGGGCGCTGCTGCTGACGACCGCGACCCGGCTCTTCGCCGAGCGCGGCTTCCACAGCGTGGCCATCGAGGAGGTCGGCGCGGCGGCCGGGATCACCGGGCCGAGCGTCTACCACCACTTCGAGAGCAAGGCCGAGCTGCTGATGACGGCCCTGCGCACCGGGGCCGACGCACTCGGCGACGGCTTGCGGACGGCGTCGTTGCCCGCCCTGCTGCGGTCGTACGCCGGGTACTCACTGGCCCACCACGACGTCGTCGACCTGCTGATCACCGAGGTCGGGCTGCTGCCGGAACCCGAGCGGCACGAGCTGCGCCGCACTCAGCGCGAGTACGTCGAGGCGTGGGTCCGGCTGCTGCTCGACGGCCACCCGGACCTCGGCGCGGACCCGGCGCGCGTGCGGGTCCAAGCCGCGCTCACGGTGGTCAACGACGTCGCCCGCACACCGCACCTGCGCACGCTGCCGGGCGTTGAAGACGCTCTCGGCGTCGTCGGATCGGCCCTGTTGGAACTGTCCGTTTCGAGTACTTCAGGGCAGACTTTGTGACCTGTATCACTCTTGCTTCGTAACGCCCCTGGCGATCACTCCGCCCGGGGAGGTCTCCTCGTCACGGGCTTTGTTGTGACCCGCAACAAATCCGGTTCGACGAGGAGGTCGTCCCCGATGCCTCACCTCTCCCGCACCTCGACACGGTTGGCCCTCGGCGCCCTGGCCGGCGCCGCGCTCATCGCCATCCCGCTCACCTTGCCCGCGTCGGCGTCCATCCCGCCACCGGAGTCCGGCTGGACGACGGTGTTCGCCGACGACTTCACCGGCGGCTCCGGCGCCTTGCCATCCGGTTCGAACTGGATCATCGACACCGGCCACGCCTACCCCGGCGGCCCCGGCAACTGGGGCACCGGCGAGATCCAGAACTACACGTCGAGCACGTCCAACCTCGCCCTCGACGGCTCCGGCAACCTCCGCATCACGCCGTTGCGCGACGGCGCGGGCAACTGGACGTCCGGGCGGATCGAAACCCAGCGCACCGACTTCAAGCCGCCGGCGGGCGGGGTGATGCGGATCGAGAGCCGCATCCAGATGCCGAACGTCACCGGCGCCGCCGCGCTCGGCTACTGGCCGGCCTTCTGGGCCCTCGGCGGCCCGTACCGCGGCAACTGGTGGAACTGGCCCGCCATCGGCGAGTTCGACATCATGGAGAACGTCAACGGGATCAACTCCGTCTGGGGAGTCATGCACTGCGGCGTCAACCCCGGCGGCCCCTGCAACGAGACCACCGGCATCGTCAACAACCGGGCCTGCCCGGGCGCGACGTGCCAGGCCGGCTTCCACACCTACCGCTTCGAATGGGACGCGAGCGTCAGCCCTCAGGTGTTTCGCTGGTTCGTCGACGGGCAGCAGTTCCACTCGGTCAGCCAGAACCAGGTCGACGCCACGACCTGGGCCAACATGACGAGCCACGCCGGCTACTTCGTGCTGCTGAACGTCGCCATCGGCGGCGCGTTCCCCAACAACAACTCCGGCACCACGACGCCGGGCGCGGGGATCGTGCCGGGGCACCCGATGGTCGTCGACTACGTCACCGTGAGCACCCGCGGCTCCGGCGGTGGCGGCACGACCACCCCGACGACCCCGCCGACCACGACCACGACGCCGCCGTCCGGTGGGAGCAGCGCGTACAGCACCATCCAGGCCGAGTCGTACAGCCAGCAGAACGGCCTGGCCAAGCAGACGACCACCGACACCGGCGGCGGCCAGAACATCGGCCCGGCGGGCAACGGCGACTGGGCGCTCTACAGCGGCGTTGATTTTGGGAGCAGCGCGGCGACGAACTTCCAGGCGCGCGTGGCGTCCGGTGCCGCGAACGGGGTCAGCGGATTGGTGGAAGTCCGGCTGGACAGCTTGTCCAACGCACCGGTCGGGAGCTTCGCTGTCGGCAGCACGGGCGGTTGGCAGACCTGGCGGACGGTGCCGGCGAACACCAGCGCCGTGACGGGCGTGCACAACGTGTACCTGACGTTCACGAGCGGCCAGCCCGCCGACTTCGTGAACCTCAACTGGTTCACCTTCGTGCATTGATTACGAGCACCCGCGGGCGGCGCCACCGCCCGCGGGTGCCTCTCACTTCAGGCGGACGGGGGCTGGACATTGCACTCGGCAATGGGCAGGATGCGTTTCACTGTGAGTGCTCACGATGACACCCGGAAGCTCGTGGTCCTGGCTGTGGACGACGAGCCTCGAGGTCTGGACGAACTCGTCCACTGCCTGCGCAACAGCCCGCACGTGGCGAAGGTGTTCCCGGCGATCGACGCGTCGGAGGCACTGAGGCTGCTGTCGACCGACGACCCGAGGCTACGCGAGCGCAAGGAGCGCGGCCTGCCGATCGTCGACGCCGTCTTCGCGGACATCGACATGCCCGGGTTGTCCGGGATGGAGATGTCGCGGGTGTTCGCCGCGCTCCGGCCCTCGCCCGCGCTGGTGTTCGTCACCGGGCACGCCGAAGAGGCCGTCAACGCCTTCGACCTCGGCGCGCTCGACTACGTGCTCAAGCCGTACCAGCAGGACCGCCTCGACCGCGCGATCACGCGCGTCATCGAAAAGCTGGCCTCGGCCGCGGCGCCGGCCGCCGGTGCCGTCGGCGGCGAGCCCGGCGTCAAGAACGACGACGAGGTCATCCCGGTCGAGCTGGCCGGCACCACCAAGCTCATCCCGCGTTCCTCGGTCCGCTGGGTCGAGGCCCAGGGCGACTACGCGCGGTTGTTCACCACCGAAGGCAGCCACCTGGTCCGCATCCCGCTGGCGCAGCTCGAGGAGCGCTGGGAGAAGGCCGGGTTCGTCCGGATCCACCGGTCGTTCCTGGTCGCGCTGCCGCTCATCACCGAGCTGCGGATGGGCCAGGGCGGCTACCAGGTCGTGATCGGCAACGAGGAGAAGGTGCTGCCGGTCAGCCGGCGGCACACCCGGGCCCTGAAGGACCGGCTGGTCGGTTCGGGCCGGAACGGCTGAGCCGGGACCGGGCATGACCGAAGACTTCTACGACCGCCGCGCGAACGGCGTGCGCGAGCCCGATCCGACGCTCGGCCGGCGCCCGCAGCGGCCGCTGCCGCAGCCGACCGAGCAGGCCGTCGTCGAGCCGTTGCCACCGGCGCCGGACGAGCCGGCGAAGCACGAGCAGCACGCGAAACCCAAGCGCGAACGCGTGATCCTCAGCGACCCGAAGCGCGGCGCCGGCACCCTGCGGGCCCGCGTCGAGCTGGAGGAACAGACCAGCTGGGGGAAGCTGCTCGTCCGGGACCACCTGGTGAAGGTGCAGCTGCGGACGGCGTTGCTGCTGTCCCTGCTGGTCGTCGTGGTGTTCGGCTCGCTGCCGGTGCTGTTCTACCTGCTCCCCGGGTTCTCCCGGCTGAGCCTGGCCGGCATCCCGGTGGCGTGGCTGATCCTCGGCGTGCTGCCGTTCCCGTTCCTGTTCGGCGTCGGCCTCTGGTACAACCGGCTGGCCGAGCGCAACGAGCGCGCCTTCGTGGACATGATCGAAAACTAGTTTCGCGCCTCCCCGTGCGAGGATTCCTCCGTGCAGCTGAACCCGTGGGCGTTGACCGGCATCGTGCTGGTCGCCGTGGTGACGTTCTACCTCGGTCACCGCTCTTCGCGGTCCGCCACGAGCACGCACGACTTCCTGGTCGCGCGGCGCACCGTGCGGTCGCGGCGCAACGCGGCCGCCATCTCCGGTGAGTACCTGTCCGCGGCGTCGTTCCTCGGCATCGCCGGCATCGTGCTCAAGGAGGGCGCCGACGCGCTGTGGTTCCCGATCGGCTTCACCGCCGGTTACCTCGCGCTGATGCTCTTCGTCGCCGCGCCGCTGCGGCGCTCCGGCGCGTACACGCTGCCGGACTTCCTCGAGATGCGGCTCGGCTCGATCGGCCTGCGCCGGTTCTCCACTGCGTTCGTCGTGTTCATCGGGATCCTCTACATGGTCCCGCAGCTGCAGGGCGCCGGGCTGACGCTCGCGACGATCCTGCCGGTGCCGGCCTGGGCGGGCGCGGTCGTCGTGATGGTCCTGGTGGCGTTCAACGTGATCGCCGGCGGGATGCGCGCGATCACCGTCGTCCAGGCGTTCCAGTACTGGCTCAAGCTGTTCGCGATCTCGGTGCCCGCGTTCGTGCTGTGCATGGTGTTCTTCTCCGGCGGCGGCCCGGACGGCTTCCGCCCGCTCGGCACGGCCGCCCCGCCGGTGTTCACCACCGACACCACGGTGGACGTCCAGACCGACGTCACCCTGCACGTCACCTCCGACACGTTCCTCTACGCGTACGGCTTCGCGGACAACGGCCCGGCCGCCGGGCCGACGCACTGGACCCCGCTGGCCCCGCACACGGTCGCCGAAGGCACCAAGCTGAAGTTCCTGGCCGGCACGCCGGTGCCGGTGGTCGCCGACGCCGTCGCCGACAACGGGAACTGGCTGCACCCGGGGTCGGGCAGCCTGACCGACCTGCTCCAGACGTACTCGCTGATGTTCGCGACGTTCCTCGGCACCATGGGCCTGCCGCACGTGCTGGTCCGCTTCTACACCAACCCCGACGGCAAGGCCGCGCGCCGGACCACCGTGCACGTCCTGCTGCTGCTCGGCCTGTTCTACCTGTTCCCGACGCTGCTGGGCGCGCTGTCCCGGATGTACGTGCCGGAGCTGCTGGTCACCGGCAAGACGGACGCGGCGATCCTGCGGCTGCCCTCGGCGATGCTGCCGGGCGTCAGCGGCCAGATCCTCGGCGCGGTCACCGCGGCCGGCGCGTTCGCGGCGTTCCTGTCCAGCACGTCCGGGCTGCTGGTGAGCGTGGCCGGCGTGGTGTCGACGGACCTGCTGCCCGGCCGGGTGCGCGACTTCCGCGTGGCGACCGTGCTGGTCGCGCTGTTCCCGGTCGCCCTGGCCGTGCTGTTGCGGCCGGAGGACCTCTCGCTGTCGGTGGGGATGACGTTCGCGCTCGCGGCGTCGACGTTCAGCCCGCTGCTCGTGCTGGGCATCTGGTGGCGCAAGCTGTCCTGGCCCGGTGCGCTGGCCGGGATGTTCGTCGGCGGTGGCCTGGTGCTGGCCGCGCTGGTCGTCAACATCGTGAGCGGCTACACCGGGGGCTGGGCGCCGTGGTTCGCCGCCCAGCCGGCGCTGATCACCGTGCCGGTCGCGTTCGTCACGACGTACCTCGTCAGCCGCGTCACGGGCTACGGTCGCCCGGACCACGTGCACGACATCATGCTGCGCCTACACGCTCCGGACCCGCTCGGCTTCATGCACGACCGCGCTGTCGCCCGATTCGGTCAAGCCGAGGAGAAGACCCGGGTCGCCGGTCGGGGACGGCACCGCAAGTAATTCGCTGACTCGCCGTGAGAACGCATTACCCGATCGAGTGATCACCCGTCCGCTAAACGGACATCCCACACGAATCTCAAGCGGATTTTCTACAGAAGGTCAAGCGCCCGATTGGGGGCTTACCAACCACGCCGTTAACTCTTTACGGTCCGTTGGCTTCAAACAGTACGGACAGTACGAAAAAACGGGAAAGGTGGAGATCTTCTGTGAGCAGCACCGAGGAAGACGTCGGTGGCGCGGAGTCGCAGACCGAGTGGGAGAGGATCCAGGAAAGCCCCGAGTTCACCGGCCTGCGCCGGCGGTTGCGCGTCTTCGTGTTCCCGATGACGGCGTTGTTCCTGCTCTGGTACCTGCTCTACGTCCTGCTCGCCGACTACGCGCACGGGTTCATGAGCACCAGGTTGTCCGGCAACATCACCGTCGGGCTGGTCTTCGGCCTGCTGCAGTTCGTGTCGACGTTCGTCATCACGGGGCTGTACGTGCGCTACGCCAACCGGAAGCTCGACCCGGTGGCCGACGAGATCCGCGCGAGCATCGAAGGAGACCCCGGCCGATGAACCTCGCCGCGGGCGTGGAGGGTTCCAACTCCACCCTCAACATCATCATCTTCCTGGTCTTCGTCGCGATCACGCTGGTGATCGTGTTCCGGGCCAGCCGCAACACCAAGACGGCGTCCGACTACTACGCCGCCGGGCGAGCGTTCACCGGCCCGCAGAACGGCATCGCGATTTCCGGTGACTATCTTTCGGCGGCGTCGTTCCTCGGCATCGCGGGCGCGATCGCGGTCAACGGCTACGACGGCTTCCTCTATTCGATCGGCTTCCTGGTCGCTTGGCTCGTCGCGCTGCTGCTGGTCGCGGAACTGCTGCGCAACACCGGCAAGTTCACGATGGGCGACGTGCTCGCGTTCCGGATGAAACAACGTCCGGTGCGCGCCGCGGCGGCCGTCTCGACGCTGGCCGTTTCGTTCTTCTACCTGCTCGCGCAGATGGCGGGCGCGGGTGGTCTGGTCAACCTGCTGCTCGGCATCGACAGCGAGCTCGGGCAGGACCTGGTGATCGCCGTGGTCGGCGTGATCATGATCCTGTACGTCTTGATCGGCGGCATGAAGGGCACCACCTGGGTGCAGATCATCAAGGCCGCGCTGCTGATCGTCGGCGCGTTCGCGATGACGCTGTGGGTGCTGGGGAAGTACGGCTTCAACCTGTCCGACCTGTTCCAGGCCGCCGTCGACAAGGGCGGCAAGGGCGGCGCGGCGCTGCTCGACCCGGGCAAGCAGTACGGCAAGACCGGCACGACCAAGCTGGACTTCCTGTCGCTCGGCGTCGCGCTGGTGCTGGGCACCGCGGGCCTGCCACACGTCCTGATGCGCTTCTACACGGTCCCTACGGCCAAGGACGCCCGGCGCTCGGTGGTCTGGGCCATCGTGCTGATCGGCATCTTCTACCTGTTCACGCTGGTGCTGGGCTACGGCGCCGGCGCGATCGTCGGGCCGGAGAAGATCGCGAAGGCCCCGGGCACGACGAACTCCGCGGCGCCGCTGCTGGCGCTGGAGCTGGGCGGCCCGGTGCTGCTCGGGTTCATCTCCGCCGTCGCGTTCGCCACGATCCTCGCGGTGGTGGCGGGCCTGACGATCACGGCGTCGGCGTCCTTCGCGCACGACGTCTACGCCAGCGTGGTGAAGCGGGGCAAGCCGTCGCCGGGCTCGGAGGTGCGCGTCGCGCGGATCACCGCGCTGGTGATCGGCGCGGTCGCGATCGTCGGCGGCATCCTGGCGAAGACGCAGAACGTGGCGTTCCTCGTGGCCCTGGCGTTCGCGGTGGCGGCGTCGGCGAACCTGCCGACGATCCTCTACTCGCTGTTCTGGAAGCGGTTCAACACCCAGGGCGCGCTGTGGTCGATCTACGGCGGCCTGCTGGTGACGATCGTGCTGATCGTGTTCTCACCGGCGGTCTCCGGGAAGCCGGTGGACGCCAAGACGGGCAAGAGCGCGTCGATGATCCAGGGCGTCGACTTCCACTGGTTCCCGCTCGACAACCCGGGGCTGTTCTCGATCCCGATCGCGTTCTTCCTCGGCTGGCTCGGCACGGTCCTGTCGAAGGAGCACAACAAGAAGAAGTACGCCGAGATGGAGGTACGGGCCCTGACGGGCGCGGGCGCCGAAAAAGCCGTCTCGCACTAGCTCCAAGTCAGGAAGGGGGCCTTCCGCACTGGCGTGCGGAAGGCCCCCTTCGCCGTGTCGCCCCGCCAATCACGCGAGATCCGCCCCCAATCACGCGAGATCCGCCCCCAATCACGCGAGATCCGGCTCCGATCACGCGAGATCCGCCGTCAATCACGCGAGATCCGGGTTCCGGCACCCGGATCCGGCCGCGCTTTCCAGCACGAACGGCCCGTTCGCGCCTCTTCCGTCGCGAACGGACCGTTCGTACGCACACCTCACACGCGGGCAACGCCCTGACATGGCAGCATGGTCAACGTGGTGAGCCCCGCTGAACTGCCGACCGCCGAGGTCCGCGACCTGCCCCAAGACGGTCTCGTGCTGCTTGACGTCCGCGAGGACGACGAGTGGGCCGCCGGGCACGCGCCCGGCGCCGTGCACATCCCGATGGGGGAGCTCCCGGCCCGCGTCGGCGAGCTGACCGACCTGCCCGACGACCAGCCGATCCACGTGATCTGCCGCAGCGGCGGCCGGTCCGCCCGCGCGGCGGCGTGGCTGAACCAGAGCGGCTGGGACGCGGTGAACGTCGCCGGCGGCATGGGCGCGTGGCACCGCGAAGGGCGGCCGATGGTCGGCGAGCACCCCGGCATCGATCCCGAAGTGATCTAGCCTTGCACCCGGGTCAGCCTCCGGCGGGACAGCCGTACCCACCCGGGTACTGGCCGCGCCCGGCCGTGCCGCCGCCGAACCCGCAGCAGCTGCAGGGCCGCGCGCTGGCCGCGCACCCGGAGCCGTACCCGTACCACCGCCGTCCGGTCCACCGGCCGAAGCTGCGCTGGGTGGCCACCCCACCGCCCGGCGCGTGGCCGCGCCGTCGGGCGGTGGCCCCCGAGCGCTACTACGGCCCGCCGTCCTACCCGGTGCCGCCGCGCTGGGGCTTCCCGAACCTGGTCTGGCGCCGGCCGACGTCGGTCCCGGGCACGGCCTCCGACGCCGTCCGCCCGATCGACCGCGTGCGGGTGCTCAGCCGCAGCCTGGTCGGCATCCTCTTCGCGTTCTCGGTGCTCACGGTGGTCGCCGCCGGCGCCGAGGTCTGGCGGTACGTGCTGCTCGTCCAGGGCCGCGACTCCGCGCTGACCCGCTCGGTCGTCGCGTTCTCCGACGGCTTCGTGCTCACCGCGGGCCTGCTCGCCTCGATCCTCGCGCTGCTGCCGGCGGGGCTGTCGGTCTGGTGGTTGCTGGTCGCCCGGCACGCGGCCGCGGACGCCTCGGGCGACGACCCGCCGCGCCCGGTGTGGCAGGTGCTGGTCGGCATCCTGGTGCCGATCGCGAACCTGCCGATGGCGCTGTCGATCGTCGGCGAGCTGGAGCACGCGGTGCTGGGCCGCGCGCGTGACGTCCGGCCGAAGCCGTCCCGCCAGGTGCTCGTCTGGTGGGGCGCCTGGCTGCTGAACTGGATCATGCTGGGCGTGACGATCGTCTGGCGCTTCCGCACCGACGTGCAGTCGATGGCGGACAGCGTCGTCCTGGTCGCGCTGACCGACCTCGCGGCGGCCGCGCTCGCGGTCGTGACGGCGCTGGTCGTGCGGCGGTTCACGGCGTTGCTGGCGCCGTCGGACGCGATGGGCGTGCGCGAGCTGCGTGTGCTGAAGGTCGACGGCGCGCCCGAGCCCGAGCTGCGGACCAAGCGCCCGGCCGGCGCGGCGCGCTAGTAGGTCCCGAAGACCGGCTCCAGCTGGTCGAAGGCCTGTTCGGCGAGGGGCCACACGGCGGCGGCGATCTGCTTCGCGGGCTCGTCTTCGAGCGTCCGGTCGAAGACCTCCTGGAAGAGCACCCGCAGCACGGTCGCGAGGTGCGCGGCGGCCAGCACCGGTCCGAGCTCCCGCTCAGGGTGCCGGCCGATCAGGAGGTGCGTGAGCGCCTCCTCGCGCTCGCGGTGCATCTCGTGCAGCGCGTTCGTCAGGACCTGGCTCTCCTTGATCATCCGCGCGAACCCTCGGCCCGAAAAGCCGACGAGCGCGTGTTCGGCGCCCAGGGCCTCGAAGTAGATCTCGCGCGTGTCGTGGAAGGCGCTGTCGTGGATCAGTGACGCGGGCCAGGCCGCGAAGTCCGCGCGGATGTCGAAGACCAGGTCCTCCTTGCGCGGGAAGTGGTTCGTCACCGTCATCTTGGCCACCCGCGCCTCGGCGGCGATCTCCGCGATCGTCACGTCCTCGAAGCCGTTCCGGATGAACAGGCCGGTCGCGACGTCGGAGATGTTCCTCCTGGTCTCGTGCTTCTTCTGGGCCCGGAGTCCCTCGCTCATGCCGTCACCCTACTGGGTCGGACCCAAACTTGTGCTTGACCCATCGAGTGGGTTCGACCTAATCTGAGGTCGGACCTAGTGAACGGGGGTGGGCATGACCACGGCAGTCCGGCCGGACAAAGCGCTCTGGCGCCTCGGCGGTGTGCTGATCATGGGCGCGGTGCTGTCGATCCTCGACGCCACGATCGTGACCGTCGGGATCGACTCGATCGCCCGTGACCTGCGCAGCCCGCTGACGACCGTGCAGTGGGTCGCCAGCGCGTACCTGCTGGCGGCTTCGGCGGCGATCCCGCTGTCGGGCTGGCTGACCGACCGGTTCGGCGGCCGCGCGGTCTGGCTGACCGCGGTCGCGCTCTTCACGGCGGGCACGCTGCTGTGCGGCTTCGCGTGGTCGGCACCCGCGCTGATTGCATTCCGGGTGCTCCACGGCCTGGTCGGCGGCTTGATGCAGCCGGTCGGCCAGGCGGTGTTCGCGCAGGAAGCGGGCCCGGCGCTGGGGCGCATGATCGGCGTGATCACCCTGCCGGCCACGGTCGCCCCGGCCCTTGGCCCGATGCTCGGCGGCGCTCTCGTCGCCGGCTTCGGCTGGCGCTGGATGTTCTTCGGCATCGTCCCGCTGGGCGTGGCGACGTTCGTATTCGCCCGTCGCCTGCTCCCGGCCCCGGAACCGGGTGGCATACGCGAACCACTCGACGTCCGGGGGATCGCGCTGCTGTCCCCAGGGCTGGGCGCGTTCGTGTACGGCCTGGCCGAAGGCGTCGTCGTGGCCGCGGTCGCCGGAGCGGCGTTGCTGCTCGCGTACGGCGTCCACGCGGCCCGGGCCCGATCGGCGGTGCTGGACCTGAAGTTGTTCCGGGACAAGGGTTTCGCGGTCGCCAGCGCAAGCACGTTCCTGCTGGGCGCGTCGCTGTACAGCTCGATGTTGCTGCTCCCGCTGTACTACCAGCAGGTGGACCACGCGAGCGCGTTGCAGGCGGGCCTGCTCCTGGCTCCCCAAGCGGTGGGTTCGGCAGCGGTGCTGCTCATGGGTGGCCGCCTGCTGGCCCGGTTCGGCCCCCGCACGATGATGCTGGCCGGGATCACGTTGTCCCTGCTGGGCACGATCGCGTTCACGCAGCTGGGTTCGTCTCCCGGCGGCGTCCTGCTGACCGTGTCGCTGCTGATCCGCGGCGCGGGCCTGGGCGCGGCGACAACCCCAGGCATAACCACGCTTTACGGCTCCCTGGAGCGATCCCGCATCCCCCGAGCGGCGAGCGCGTTCAACGTGGTCAACCGCATCGGCGGCTCCCTGGGCACCGCGCTCCTGGCGGCGATCCTCCACCACGAACTGGCCGGAACCGCCGCCCCCACGGCGTTCGGCACCACCTTCACGTGGGCCTTGGCGGTGTCGGCCTTGACCCTCGTCCCCGCAGCGTTCTTCCCGAAGTCCTCGAGTCCGAAGGGGAGCCTGGCATGACCTTCCGCCTCCTGAGCGTCCACGCCCACCCCGACGACGAGTCCAGCAAAGGCGCGGCAACCCTCGCCCGCTACGCCGCCGAAGGCGTCGACGTCCTGGTAGCAACGTGCACCGGCGGCGAACGCGGCGACGTCCTCAACCCAGCCCTCGACACCCCCGAAACCCGCGCCGACCTCCCAGCCATCCGCCGCCGGGAAATGGCCGCGGCGGCCGAGATCCTGGGCGTCCGCCAGCAGTTCCTGGGCCACACAGACTCCGGCCTTCCAGCCGAAGGTGAGCCACCACCCGAAGGCTCGTTCGCTGCCCTGCCACTGGAAGAGGCGGCCGCCCCACTGGTCGCACTGATCCGGGAGTTCCGCCCGCACGTGGTGATCACGTACGACGAAACGGGCGGCTACCCCCACCCGGACCACATCCGCACCCACGAGGCGACGATCGAGGCACTCGCAGCGGCCGCCGACCCCACCCGCTACCCCGGCAACCCATGGCGCCCGCAAAAGCTCTACTACCAGGCAACCCTGAGCCGAGCGTGGTTCGAGGCCATCCACAAGGCCACCCTTGCCGCAGGCCTCACATCGGCCATGGGCCCGGTCCTGGACGAACTACCGCCCGAAGACAAGCTGCCGATCATCACCCAAATCCGCTGCGAGAAGCACTTCGCAACCCGAGACCGTGCACTCCTGGCCCACACCACCCAGGTCGACCCGGCGCACCCGTTCTTCAGCCACTCGCGCGAAATCGAGCGAGAGACCTGGCCCTTCGAGGACTACCACCGAGCCCACCCAGCGCCAGGCCCCGACCTGGAGACAGACTTGTTCGCAGGACTCACCCCATGACCCGCCACCCACCTACCGCGGCTCACCCACCCCACCACAGCGACTGTCCACGCAGGCCAAAGGTTCCTCCAGCCGAGCCGCCACGTTCGCCACGCAGGCCTCCCAGCCCGCTACGGCGACCGCCCCACGCAGTCCGGAGGTTCCTGCAGTCGAGGCACCGCGTTCGCCCCGCGGGTCTCCGCCCCTCGCTACGCCGACTGTCCGCGCAGTCCGGAGGTTCCCTGCAGTCGGGCCACTGCGTTCGCTGCGCGGGTTTCCCACCGCTACGGCGACCGCCCTCGCAGACCGCGGCTCACGTCCCAGACCATGGCGACCACCGCAGCAGATCAGCCACCGGCTGGACCGGCGCCGCGGGTAACACGAGCACCACCGCAGCCGCGGGCCCGTACAAGCTGCGGCTCACCCAGCGCCAGCCTCGCGTCCGCAACTCAGGCCGTGACCCGCAACTCCCGCAACCCGCGGATCACGAACTCCGGCCGTCTCGGCGGCGTCTCCACCAGCCGCAGCCCCGGCAGCTTTTCCGTCAGCGCGGTCAGCGCCGCCGCGATCTCCACCCGAGCGAGAGGAGCGCCCACGCAGTAGTGAATCCCCATGCCGAAGCCGAGGTGCGCGTTCGGGGTCCGGCCGATGTCGAGGCGGTCCGGCTCCTCGAACACCTTCGGGTCGCGAGCCGCGGCGCCCAGCAGCGCGCCGATCTTCTGGCCGCGCTTCACCTCGAAGCCGGAGACCGTGACGTCCTCGGTCGCCGTCCGCTCGAACAGCTGCAGGGGTGCGTCGAACCGGATCAGCTCCTCGACGCACGGATCTAGCAACGTCGGCGTCGCCAGCAGCCGATCCCACTGGTCCCGATGCGTGAGGAGGGCCGTGATGCCGTTGCCGAGCACGTTGACCGTCGCCTCGTGGCCGGCCATCAGCAGCAGCACCGCCGTCGCGACCAGCTCGTCGGGCGTCAGCTCACTTCGCAGGAGGTCACTGATGATGTCGTCACCGGGCGCGGCGGCCCGGGAAGCCGCGACCGAGCGGATGTACGAGACGAACTCGCCGGCGGCCTGCTCGGCGGCGTCCCGGCCCTCTTCGGGCAGGTCGTACTCGTACATCTTCACGATCGCGTTGGACAGCTGCACCATCCGCGGCCCGTCGGTGCCCGGGACGCCGAGCAGCTCGGCGATCACCGCGACCGGCAGCGGCTGGGCGAGGTGCTCCAGCAGATCCGCGCTGCCGTCGGTGGCGATGGCCGCGGCCAGGTCGTCGACCATCTTGGCGGCGAGCGTCGCAACCATCGGGCGCAGGCGCTGCACGTGGCCGCGGCCGAACGCGCCCGCGATCAGGCGGCGCAGCCGGGTGTGGGCCGGCGGCTCGTTCTCCAGCAGCGAGTTGCGGTGCAGCAGGTTGAACGAGGCGAACCGCTCGAGCGGCTGGGCGTCCTGCCAGATCCGGCCCAGCCCGCGGTGGCGCAACACGGCCGACGACGCGGCGTGCGACACCGCCAACGCCAGGCCGAGCTCCTCGTGGAAATGGACGTCGCCTTGTGCGCGGAGGGCCGCGAAGGCGGGGTACGGGTCTTCGAGGAAGTCAGGATCGCGGGGGTCGAACACGTCGCGAGACTAACCCTTCGATAGCGTTCCAGGCCGAGCCAGAGGAGGCAGCCGTGGGCAAGGGCGCGCGCAAGAAGGGTCCCAAGCAGGCGTCGGACCGCAAGCCGAAGGTGCGCGACGTCTTCGTCGGGCAGCCGTTCGAAGGGCTGGCGGCGGAGCCCGAGCTGATCGCGCTGCGTGAGTTCGTGCCGTCCGCGACGGCCAAGCTCACCCTCGCCGACGGCGGGGACGTCACCATCGCCACCGTGCTGCCGATGGCCGCGGCCGCGTTCGTCCGTTCCGACGGTGAGCGCTACCTCGGCCTGCAGGTGCAGACCCGGTCCTCCGACATCAGCCGCGACCTCGGCCGCTCGCTGAAGTGGCTGCTGGACGCCAAGGAGGGCGACGTCCTCGGCGTGCCGGACACCACCACCCCGCCGGAGGCCGACGAGCACACCCGGCTGCAGGACCTGCTGACGCCGGGCGCCGAGCTCGACGTCACGCTGCACAGCGACTTCGCGTGGTGGCTGCCCGAGGACGCGGACGCCACCGGTGACGTCGCGGTGTCCCTCGAGCGCGCCAACGCCGCGATCATGCCGACCGAGCGGCTCGGCTTCGGCGCCTACTGGGTGCTCGCCGGCGAGAAGGCGCACCTGCGCTGGGTCCGTCCGGAGCCGGAGAACCTGCTGCTCCAGGCCCTGGCGCGGCTGTCCGCGGCCGGTGAACTGGGCCTCGGTGAGGGCTCGCGCTACGCGGGTTCGTTCCGGGCGC
Organism: Amycolatopsis sp. NBC_01286; assembly: GCF_035982555.1. NCBI lineage: Bacteria > Bacillati > Actinomycetota > Actinomycetes > Pseudonocardiales > Pseudonocardiaceae > Amycolatopsis > Amycolatopsis sp. NBC_01286. Next base: position 2,150,224 of record NZ_CP108428.1, on the reverse strand, counting down.
ACGGCCTGCTCGTCCCGGTCTGGGACCTCGACTCCGAGGCCCACGCCCGCGAGTGGGCGGACGCGAAGGACGCCCTGGGTGCCCGTCTCGACACGGCGCTCAAGTCCCTCGACGCCGAGCCGCTGAACGCCGCCGAGCGGCGGGCGCGTGACGGCCTGATCGGCCGTCAGCTCACCCTGCGCTGACCGAGAGCCACGAAAGCCACGAAAGGGCCGTCCCACACGGGGCGGCCCTTTCGTCATCCGGCACCGGACTGCCGGTTTCACCGGGTGCTCTTCCACACGCTCGATGAGCGTTCAACCAGGCATTATGTGGCGCACGAGACACCGCCGCCGGATCGCGCTGGTGGGACCATTCTCGGCGTGATACTCCACATCTGCGGGGCGGCCGACTGGGCCGAGGCCGTCGAGGGCGGTGAATACCGGGCGCCGTCGCTGGATGACGTCGGGTTCATCCACTGCTCCGACTTCGGTACGGCGCACCTGCCGGCCAACGCGCTCTACCAGGGCCGGACCGACCTGGTGCTGCTCGAGATCGACCCGGCGAAGCTGGGCGTCCCGGTCCGCTGGGAGGACGGCGAGCCGCCGCATCCGGCCGGGGTCTGGTTCCCGCACGTGTACGGCCCGATCCCGCGTGCCGCCGTCGTGGACGTCCACGAGTTCACCGAAGTGGCGGACGGCGGCTTCCGGCTGCCGGAGTCGCTCGCGCTCCGCTGACGCGGAGCACGTCAGAGCGTCTCCGACATTCGTGCGGGGACGCGGGCAACCTGAGGGGGTTGTGATGCGTGTTGGGGAGGAAGGTGACTCGGCTTCTGGCTACCCGACCCCGATGGGAGGCGATACGGTGACCGCTGCGGCACCCGTCTTCACCGGGGGAGATACCTGGGTGACCAGCGCAGGCCGAGGGAGGGCCGCGACGTTGCCGGGTGAGCTCGCCGACTTCGGGGACTTCGTGCAGGCCGTGCTGCCGGGGTTGCTGCGCTACGGCCACGCGCTGACCGGCAACCCGCACGACGCGGCGGACCTGGTCCAGACCGTGCTCGAGAAGATGGGTTCACGCTGGACCTACGTGCACGAGAAGACCGGCGACCCGCTGGCCTACGTCCGCCGCTCGATGGCGAACGCGCACGTCAGCCGGTGGCGCCGCACGCGCCGCGAGAACCTGGTGGCCGACCTGCCGGACACCGATCCGCACGTTCCGGACGACCCGTTCGAGCACGAGCCGCTGTGGCGCGCGTTACGAACGCTGCCGCCGCGGCAACGCGCCGTGATGGTGCTGCGTTACTACGAAGGTCTCTCGGAAGCGGAGATCGCCGGTGCGCTCGGTGTCACGCAGGGCACCGTCAAGAGCCAGGCCAGCAAGGCGATCGCGTCGCTGCGGATGAAACTGAAGGCGGCCGACGGCGAAGGCGAAGGGAGTGACGCGGGTTGAACATCTCCGAGGACGAACTGGAGCAGCGCCTGCGCGCCCTGTTCGCCGATGAGCGGCTCGACTTGCCCCCGCCACCCGACGCCGGCACGGTCATCGTCGCCGGTGCGCGACGCCGTCGCCACCGTCGTCAAGGCGCGCTGACCGCGGTCGGCGTCGCGGCCGCCGTGGTGTTCGTCGCCGGGGGGCTCACCGTGGTGCGGCTCCATACGGACGAAGGCACCGCGGTGATGTCCGCCGACGGCGCCTCGATCAGCGTCAAACCACCGGAGAACCTCACGCCCGGCCGGCAGCCCCAGCCGCCGGCACCCGAGCCGACCAGCACGCAGGACATCGACGTCTCCCCGCCGGCGGGGTCCTCGCCCTCGCGGACGGTGCCGCCGTCGTCGGCCCAGCCGCCGTCGAAGCTCCCGGCCGTCCTGAGCGGGCCACTACTCGCCTCGGACGGCTTCGGCGCCCTCAAGCTGGGGATGTCCGAGGCCGAGCTGACGGCCCAGGGGGTCACGTTCAGCGACGAGCAGGCCGGCGCGAGCTGCTCCACGTACACGGCGCAAGGCAGCGGCGTGCCGGCTGCGGCGACCGTCGTCATCTCGAAGGCCGTCGGGCTCACCGTCGTCACGCCGGAACAGGCGGCGCACACCGCCGAGGGCGTCGGCGCCGGGTCCACGAAGGAGCAGGTGCTCGCCACCTACCCCGAGGCCAAAACCGAGCCGGGCGGCATCGTCGCCCCGGCCCGCAGCACTTCGGAGTACCACTTCCGGCTCGACGACACCGGGGTCGTGCAGACCAGTCTGATGAGCCTCAACCAGGACTGCGCCGGCTGACCGGCGCCGCACACGGAAACCCGGGCTGTCCACAGGGGGAGAGCCCGGGTTTTCCGGTCTTCGTGGTGGGAAGTCTTCTAGAGCGCCCCGCCGGCCACCGGGGGCATCTGCGCGTCCGCGCCGGCGTCACCGACGGATTCGCGGTGCAGGTGCGCCTCGACCTCGAACAGGTTGCCGTTCGCGCGCTTGACGATCGTCAGCAGCGTGTTCATCTGCGAGATCTCTTCGACCTGCTCCTTGAGGAACCACTGCGTGAACTGCTCGCTGATGTAGTCCTCTTCGGCGCGCGCCGCCTTGGCCATCGTGGAGATGTCGGTGGCGACCTCCTTCTCCTGCTCGAGCGCGAGCTCGATGAGCTCGGTGACGCCGGAGAAGTCGTTGCGCACCTCCCCGGTGCCGGGGATGTCGACGTGGTGGTCGCGGTCGAGCATGAACTGCACGAGCGCCATCGCGTGGTTGCGCTCTTCGACCGACTGCTTGTAGAAGTGCTTCGCCAGCTGCGGCAGGTCCTCGGCGTCGAACCACACCGCGAGCGCGATGTACTGCTGGGACGCGTTGAACTCGTTGTGGATCTGCGCCTGCAGCAGTTCGTAGAACTTGGAGCGCGGTTCTTTCTTGTTGATGAGGGCCATGCCTCTTACGGTACGTCAGAATGCGATTCAATGCCACTTCAGAGTGGTGATCTACCCCCTATTAGGCTACCATTCCTAAAGAAAGACGAACCTAATTTCGGTAAGCCTTCCCTAAATTGTCGACGCCATTTAGGGAAGGCTTACTTTAATTCACAGAGGGTCGCGGCGCACCGGGCAGGACATGCAGCGCGGGCCGCCCCGGCCGGAGCCCAGCTCGGACCCGGCGATCGGCAGCACCTCGATGCCGGCCGCTTCGAGACGCTCGTTCGTCTCGACGTTCCGCTCGTAGCCGACGACCACGCCCGGCGCCAGGGCCAGCGTGTTGTTGCCGTCGTCCCACTGCTCGCGCTCGGCCGTGACCGGGTCCAGGCCGGTGTCGATGACGCGCAGCCGGTCGATCTCCATCGCCTCGGCCGCGGCGGCCAGGAACGGCGTCGGCCCGGCCACCTTGACGCCGCCGTCGCCGGTCGGGCGGATGGTGAACGCCATCAGCGAGTCGCGGGCCAGCGGGTACATCACGACGGCGTCGGCGTCGACCATCGTGCACACCGTGTCCAGGTGCATGGTCGCGCGGGACTGCTCGATCGGCACCGCCAGCACGGTGTGCGCGATGCCGTCGGCGAACACCGAGCGGGCCAGCGACTCGGCGCCGGCCGCGGTCGTGCGCTCGCCGACGCCGATGGCGAGCACGCCCGGCGCCAGCAGCATGACGTCGCCGCCCTCGATCGGCGCCGAATGCGCGCCGTACGCGCGGGCGGCGTGCCGGAAGTACGGGTGGTAGGCGTAGATCAGGTCCAGCACGGCCGTTTCGCGACGCCGCGCGGGCATGGTCAGCGACGAGATGGCCACCCGGTCGCCGATCCACGCCGACGAGTCGCGCGTGAACAGCAGGTTCGGCAGCGGGTCGACGGCGAAGTCGTGCGGGTGGTTCATCATCCGCACCAGCGACGCGCCTTCGGCCGACGGCAGCTCCTCGAACGTCATCCCGGCCATCAGCACCTCGGCGAGGCCGGCCGCGTCGACGCCCGAAAGGTGCGACCGCAGCGAGTCGGCCAGGTCGCCGCCGAGACGCCGGTCGTCGACCGCCGCGTGGACGCCCGACGCGTGCGCGCGGGTGTCCTCGAGGGCCGTGCGGAGCGCGTCGGCCAGCAGCAGGACTTCGACGTCGCGGCCGCGCAGCACGTCGGCGAACGCGTCGTGCTCCGCCTGGGCCCGGTCGACCCAGGGGATCGAGTCGAACAGGAGCTGGTCGTTGTTGCGGGGCGTCAGCCTTTTGAGCTCGTTGCCGGGCCGGTGCAGCAGCACCGCGCGCAGAGGTCCGACTTCGCTGTCCACCCGGGGAGGTGTCGTTTCGTCGATCACCCCCCGACTCTATCCATCCATGCCCCCGCCACCACCCTCAAGCGAGACGCTTCGCGCCACAGTGCTTGTCAGGGCAACCAGGAAACGTGACCCTTCAGCAGGGCGTACCCGACGAAGGACACGAAGTCGAACAACGTGTGCGCGGCGACGAGCGGCCACAGGCGGTTGGTCTTCTGCCACAGCCGCCCGAACACCAGCCCCATGATCAGGTTGCCGACGAACCCGCCGAAGCCTTGGTAGAGGTGGTACGACCCGCGCAGCACGGCCGCGCCGAACAGCGCGTTGTTCTCGCGGACGCCGAGCTGGCGCAGCCGGGTCAGCAGGTACCCGATCACCAGCACTTCCTCGGCGAAGGCGTTGCCGAACGCCGAGAGCGTCAGCGAGATCGGCCGCCACCACGTGTCGTTCAAAGTGGACGGTTGCACCGCCAGGCTGAAGCCGAGGTGGTAGGAGATGAAGTACAGCGCCAGCCCGGGAATCCCGATGACGGCGGCGAGCGCGACGGTCAGCAGCGCGTCGCGGCCGGGGGAGCGGCGGTCCAGCCCCACCTGGGTGATCTTCATGCCCGCGCGCCACAGCAGGTACAGCCCGAGCGCGCCCCAGCCGACCAGCTGCGCGGCCGAGAGCAGCTGCTTGAGCAGGTCGATCAGGCTCGCCGCGGCCTGGGGCACGTTGAGCTGCACCTGCTGCTGCGCCAGCGGTGCGGGCTGCAGCAGGGAGTCCACAAGGGACAGCAGGCTGCGCACCCCGGACAGGCCCAGCGTGATCCCGAAGACGATCAGCAGCTCGATCTTGATCGCCTTGCGCTCGCGCGGGTCCTCGATCGCGTCCGGGAAGTCCGGGCGGGCCGGGGCCAGCCACGATCGCGCGGTGAAGGTCATGCGCGCACGCTACCTTCGACGTATGCCCAGGACTATCGCCACCAACGAGACCGTCGACCGCGCCGAGCTGGTCGAGTTCCTGTCCACCCGCCACCGCGCGATCCTGCTGACGACGAAGGCCGACGGCGGCGCGCAGCTCTCGCCCGTCACCTGCGGCGTCGACGCCGAGGGCCGGCTGGTCATCTCGACCTACCCGAAGCGCGCGAAGATCGTGAACATCAAGCGGAACCCGCAGGTGTCGGCCTGCATCCTGTCCGACGAGTGGAACGACCGGTGGGTCCAGCTCAACGGCACCGCCGAGGTGCTGGACATCCCGGACTCGGTCGAGCCGCTCGTCGACTACTTCCGCAGCATTTCGGGCGAACACCCGGACTGGGACGAATACCGCGAAGCCATGGTCAAGCAGGGCAAAAGCATCATCCGCGTGACGATCGAGAGCTGGGGCCCGCTCGCGAAGGGCGGCTTCCCCGCCGAACTAGCCTGACGCGCCCCGCAGGAACGGGCAGCCGACGAGCCGTCGCAGCTCCACCGCGAGCTGCGGCGGGCTGTCCACGGACTTCGAGAACGCCAGCCGCACGTCGTGGTCGCCGGCGTCGGACTCGACGCGCAGCCGCAGGCCGAACCGGTCCAGCCCGAGCGGGCGGATCCGGCCGCCGCGCAGGTCCGCGGGCAGGTGCTTCGCCAGCTGCTCGACGACGTCGGAGTGGTCGCTTTCCAGGTGCCGCAGCCACTGGGCCTCGTAGTCGTGGAACGGGTCCGGCGGCGCGGCGCTGAACATGTGCGGGCGCAGCGAGTGCGTGCCTTCGGCGTCGGCGAGCACGAGTGACGCGGGAGTGAGCCGCAGCAGCGTCAGGCCGTGGCCGACGTCGAGGAGCCGCTCGTCCGGCCGGCTTTCGGCGATCGCCACCGCCCGCGCGCGGGCCGAGACCGGCGACAGCGGCCGCAGCCAGCCGGTGATCCAGAGCAGGCCGCGGATCGGCTCGCGCAGGTCGACCGGCGCCTGGTCGGCGAGCTCCACCATCACGGCCAGCTCGCCGCGCTGGGTTTCCTTGCTCGCGCGGACCATCGGGTGCTCGTCGGGCAGCAGCACGCTCACGCTGCCGCTGTGGTGCACGTGGTGCAGGACCGGGACGACGCGCTCGGACTCCAGCCCGGCGCGTTCGCAGGTGGGCATCAGCGACGCCGGGCCGTTGCGGGTCGCGATCGTCTTCGCGCGCTCGGCGGGGTTCGGGGCCGGCGGGCGGCGGATGGATGTCGGTGCTTCGGGCACGGCTCACCTCCTATTTAGGTGAGCCTAACCTGAATCCGCCGGTCTGGGTAGTCGCTCGTTCGCGGCGGTGGTCACGGGCCGCTCCGCTGAACGGAGCATCCGGTAACGCCGATGACCGCTTTACCGAAAGGGTCGGTGACCAGTGCCGACACGGTGGGGGCCCAGCGTGCAGATCGTCCCGGTTCCCGAACGCGTGCGCGCGTTCGAGTTCGACCCCGCCATGCCGTCCGGCGCGGTGCCGATCTTCGGCGAGTACCTCGACCGGATCGGCCGGAGCACGGCGAACCAGCGGCTGGTCGGCCTGCCGTTCGTGTTCCTCGGCGTCACCCAGTTCTTCACCGGGACGGGCATCGCGCTGCCGGTGTCCATCGTCGCGCTCTTCGGCGTCTTCGAGCTGTTCTGGATCTACCGCGGCCGCGCCTGGGTGCCCGAGACGCGGCTGAAGCGCGTGCCGTTCCGGCCGGTCGACATCACCGCGGACGGCCTGGTCGCCGTGGGCCGGACGGTCGGCGTCCGGCTGCCGGACGGCCGCTGGCTGCGGATCCGGCTCACCGAGGCGTACCGGCTGCTGCTGGCCGGGCACCGGCGGGTGTGGCTGCTGGGCTCGGGCCCGAAGGTGTTCGTCGGCTTCCCCGGCGTCGTGCGCGTTCGCCGCGCCCGGATCCACGACGCGCCGCCCGCGGGCGCGGTCGCCGTCGCGCCCACGGCGTGGTCCGGCTCGCCGCGGCTCGACCCGGTGCTCGCCGCGCACCGGCGCCGGCTCGCCCGCGAGCTGTGGGAGGCCGCCGCGTTCCTGCTGGCCCTGGCCGGGTTCGCGACCTGGGTGCGGCTCGACTTCCCGGCGGACGACCGGCTGACCGGGTTCGCCGTCTCGACGGCCACCGGGTTCGCGGTGGTCGCGCTGGCGGGCGCGATCGCCGTGCTGACGCGCTCGGTCGGCTACCTCCGGCCGCAGCCGGCGGAGCACTGGACCGAGCTGCGCGCGGTGCTGGACGGCCCGGTACGGATGAGCGCGCACGGCTCCGCCCGGGTGAGCGGCTTGACGATGCTCGCCGACGGCCGGGTCGTCCCGTTCCGGCTGCGTGACGTCGACGCGTCGATGGCCGCGAACGTCGCGACGACCGGCCGGCTGTGGATCGCCGGCGTCCCGCGCCCGGGCCGCGCCGCCACCGGCGTCCCCGGCTACCCGGTGCTGGGGACGGTCCGGCTCGGCTGAGCGGGCGTGCGGTCGCGGCGGGGCAGCAGGAACGGCGTCGCCAGGATCAGCACGCCGGCGACGCCGATCGCGACGCGCGGGCCCGTGAAGCCGGCGAGCACACCCCAGAGCGCGGTCATCGCCGCGATGCTGGCCCGGGTGCTGACCGACCACGCCGACAGCGCCCGCGCGACGCGGTCGGCGGGGATCTGGTCGAGCCGGTAGGTGGCCAGGACCGGGTTGTAGACGCTGCAGAAGAAGATCAGGCCGAACTCGATGGCCATCACGAACGCGAGCCCGCCGGGGCCCGCGGGCAGGAAAGCCAGCCCGAGCAGCCAGAACGCGCGCAGTACCCCGGACGTCCACAGCACCTTGTGCCGGCCGAACCGCGCGACGAGCCGCGGGGTCAGCCGCGAGCCGACGAGCCCGCCGAGGCACGGCACCGCGAACGCGAGCCCGTACTGCCACGGCGTGAACCCGAGCTGCCCGAGCATGAGCACGGCCAGCAGCGGCTCGGTCCCCATGATCAGGCCGTTGAACAGCAACGTGTTGAGCAGCAGCGGCCGCAGGCCCGGGTGCGTCAGCAGGAAGCGCCACCCCGCGGCCAGATCGCTCGCCCGCAGCCGCGACGCCGTGCGCGCGGGTGGTGGTTCCGTCCCGCCGATCGCCCGGATCCCCAGCGCCGAAAGCAGGAAGCTGACGGCGTTGGCGACCACCGTCGTCACCGGCCCGAGCAGCCCGAACGCGGCGCCGCCGAGTGGCGGGCCGAGCGCGGTGGCCGTCCAGGTCGTCGACTCGAACCGCCCGTTCGCGACGAGCAGGTCTTCCGGCGGCACCAGCGCCTTCAGGAAAGCGCCGCTCGCCGCTGTGAAGGCGATGTCGGCGGAGGCGACGATGACCGACACGAGAAGCAGCTGCGTGAAACCGAGCCAGCCGAGGGCGTAGGCCACCGGCACGGTCATCAGGGCCGCGAACCGGACCACGTCCATCAGCACCATGACCGGCCGCTTCGGCCGGAACTCGATCCACGGCCCCAGCGGCACCGCCACGAGCGCCCCCACCGCGGGCCCGACGGCGGCCAGCACCGAAACCGCCGTCGGCCCGCTGTGGAGCACGAGGATCGCCAGCAGGGGAAAGGCGCCGAACCCGAGCCACGTGCCGAGCGTGCTGACGGCGTAAGCCGTCCACAGCCATCTGAACCGCGGTCCCAGCGACCGCCTGCGCATCACCCGGAGAGCAAAGCGAAGAAGACGCCCGCGGGGCAAACAACCGCCGTGGCGGCGAGCCACAACGGCGCGTTGTGGTTCTAGAGTCGGCTGTCGTGGACCTCGATGCCGTGCGCACGTTCGTCGCCGCCGCGGACGCGGGCCGCTTCCAGGACGCCGCGACCGACCTCGCGGTCACCCAACAGGCCGTCTCCAAACGCATCGCCGCGCTGGAGAAAACCCTTGGTGTGCGGCTGTTCACGCGCACCGCGCGCGGCGCCCGGCTGACCGGCGACGGCGAGGCGTTCCTGCCGCACGCCCGCGAGCTGCTGCTGGCCGAGGCGCGGGCGGTGGCTTCCGTGCGGTCCGGCCGCCGCGCGCTGCGCGTCGACGTCATCGGCCGGCGGCTGGGGACGGCGACGCTGCTGCGCGGCTTCCACCGCGCGCACCCGGACGTCGCCCTCGAAGTCGCGACGTTGTCCGACGCCGACGCGGCGGTCGCGGCGGTCCGGGACGGCTCGATCGACGCGTCGTTCCGCGCGGTGGCCGCCAGGGAGCTGCCCGACGGTGTCGAGGCGACCCTGGTCCTCGACGAGCCGCTCCAGCTGCTCACCGGCCCCGCGCACCCGCTGGCGGACGCCACCGTCCTGCGGCTCGACCAGCTGGCCGGGCACCGGATCTGGATGCCCGGCCTGGTGCCCGGCGCCGAGTGGACCGCCTACTACGCCGAGCTGGCCACCGCGTTCGGCCTCTCGATCGACGCGCTCGGCCCGAACTTCGGCACCGAGGTCCTCCTCGAAACCATCGCCGACGCCCCCGACGTCGCCACCCTGGTCGGCGCGGAGATCCGGCTGTCGTGGCCGCCCGGCCTCGACCTGCGCCGCGTCCCGCTCGAAAACCCGACCCCGGTCTACCCGCACTCGCTGATCTGGCGGGCCGACAACGCGCACCCCGCGCTGGCCCGGCTGCGCGCGCACCTGCGCCCGGGCGCCCGGGCCGCCACGACGTGGCGGCCGAGCTGGGCCGGCTAGGTCGTCTTCGCCGCCCGGGAGCTGCCGTACGACAGCCGGAGCGCGACCCAGCCGTCGCGTTCCCCGGCGCAGATCTCCTCGACGGTCTCCACCAGGACGGCGGCCGCACCGGAGGCGGCGTAGTTGCCGTGGTGGGCGGCGAAGAGCGCGATCTCCTTCTCGATCGCGTACCGCGCCCGCGTCCGGCTGGTCCAGTTCTCCTTGTAGCCGCCCAGCGCCCGGACGCCGTTGATCAGCACCGCGAGCGACCCGACGGCGGCGATGAGCCGCGCGTCGATGGCGAAGGCCGCCAGCACGGGAATCGTGGCGGTGACGACCAGGCTCGACATCTCGACCACGGAGTGCCGGCGCCGCGCGGCCCACGAGTTCCGCTGGTAACGCCGCCACTCGGCCAGCACCGACGGCGGCACGGGCTCGTCGTCGACGCCCTTCGCGTCCAGGACCCACTGACTTCGCGACTCTGCCTTCATGGGACGGAAGTTCACACCAGCGGGTGATCCGGTCAAGCACGCGGGGCCTGCTCGGCGACGGTCTCACCCGGCTGCCACAGTTGTCCACACCCGGCGTCGGTTGTGGACAACTCCGTGGGCCAGAACGATTTCCGGCCTTCCGGTCGGTCGGCGCCGATAGACTGGGAACACGGCCGCCACCACCAGGCAGGTCCCGTCGTGGCGTGGGTGCCGCTGCTGGGTTGGCGATGCGCCGCATCGCCAACCGGATCCGCGGCCCGCTCACCGGCATTCACTACGCCCTCGACCACGCCATCGGCTCGCGGGTCAGCCACCGGACGTGCCGGAGATCCTCTCCCGTTGCGGCGGCCCCACCGGGATCGCCAAGGCCGGGCGGCGCAACTCACCGCGATCGCGAAGGTTCACGCGCCTCGCGTGGGCGACAAGCTCATCGACTCGATCGTGACCGCGCCGGCCGAGCAGACCGTCACCGTCCCGGGCACCGCAACCGCGGTTTCACACGGCTGCCGCAGTTGTCCACACCCGGCACAGGTTGTGGACAACTCCGTTGGCCAGAAGGATTTCCGGCCTTCCGGTCAGCCGGCGCCGATAGACTGGTCCCGGGGTCGCCCCCCTGGGAGTGGTGGGGGATGTCTGGACCCTCTTGGGCCGGGCCGCCGGCAAAAATCCGGGTCAGCCCAGTGATCGGCGCGTTGCCTGTTCCGTCTCCAGGACTCCCTGGCGGATTCCCTCCAGCTGGTCGCTCAGCTCGCGGACCGCGCCCGTGTCCACCGCGAAATCCGTCGTCGCCGCCGTCAGTTCCGCTACCCGTGCCACCAGGCTGTCCAAGCCCAGTGCGCCCGACTGCAGCTGCGCCAGCAGCTTGTCCCGCGCTCCCGACAACCGCGCGTGGACGTCCGCCTGGGCCTGGACCGCGCTCAACGCCGACTCCAAGTCACCGCGGACGTCCTCGTGGGCCGACTTCAACTCTCCTTGCAGCCGGCGCTTTTCCCGCGCGACGCCCTCGAGGTCGACGCGGGACAGCGCCTTTCCCGTCGCCGAGGCGCGGCCCGCCAACCGCTCCAGCGTCGACAGCGTCTCGCGGACCACCGGTTCCATGTCCGCGACGCGGTCTGCCAGCGGGCCCGCGCCGAGGGAGTCGCTCAGCGAAACGAACCCGTCGGCGGCGTGCTCGGCGCGTTGCAGCCAGTTGGCCTCCGCCGACCCCGGCGTGACGTCCAGGACCCGCGCTTCGCGCGGCTGAGGCTCCTTCTCGCGGGTTGCGAGCGCGACGCCGGCCCTGGCGGCCAGTACCGCGACGCCGACGCCGAGCGCGGCGACCACCGGCAGCTGCACGGCCCACGCCACGCCGGCCGACGTGGCGCCGAGCAGCAGCCCCCACGGTTCGGCCAGCTCGCGGACGAATCTCATCAGAAGTTCGAGATCACGGACGTGAAGACCTGGTTGATCGAGTCCGGTTTGGACGAATCGTATTCCGACCCCTCGGTCGACTCGGCGATCTGCTTGAGCACGTCCTGGTCGGCGTCGCCGCCGTAGGCGATGGTGAACAGCCGGACCGTCTCCGCGTTGCCCTCGGGCCGCAGCTGCGGCAGCAGGTGGTCGAGGTCGACGCCGCCGGAGTCCTCGTTGCGGCCGTCGGTGAGCACGACCACGGCGTTGATCGCGGCCGGGTCGAGGTGCGCCTTCATGTACTCGTAGGCGGCCAGCGACGAGTCGTACAGCCCCGTGCCCGCCTGCGGCGTCAGCCCGCTCAGCCGCTGCGCCAGCGTTTCCTTGCCGCTGTTGCCGAGCGCCTGCACCGGGAGCAGCTCCTGGTAGTCCCGGTCGCCGTCGAGCTGCGTCGAGAACTGCCAGAGCCCGACCTGGTCGCGCGGCACGAACTGGCCGAGCGCGTCGATCGCGGCCTGCTTGGCCAGGTCGATCTTGCTCTTGCCGGTGCCCTTGACCTCGTCACCCATCGAGCCCGAAACGTCCACGACCAGCAGCACGTTCGCCTTCTTGCGCAGCTCGGTCCACGTCGTCAGCAGCTTCGAGAGCACCGACGGCGACGGCGGCTGCAGGAAGCTGATCTTCGCGTCCGGCTGCGCGCCGTTGGCCGTGGTCACCTGCGGGCCCGGCTTGCCGTCGAAGGAGCGGAACCCCAGCGCGGCGAACTTCTGCTGCGTCTCCGGCCCGCGCAGGTAGCCGAGGAAGTCCGTGGCGATCTGCTTGCGCGCCGGGTCGGTCCAGTTCAGCGTGACGAACGGGTGGTCGGAGTTGAGCGTGCCGTCCGAGGGGTAGATCGCGACGATCGGCACCTTCGGCGGCGCGTGCTGGCCGACCTTCGCCGGGTCGTTCGTCGGGTTGCCCTGGTTGTAGCCGATCAGCGAGCTCTCCTCGACGGTCACCGCCGAGATGTACGACAGGGCCGCGCCCTTGTCGTCGGCCTTCTGCAGGTTCGTCAGGAACGTCAGCGTGTTGTCGCCGTAGTGCACGATCGCCTGCTCGATGTTCGTGACGAACTGCTTTGCCTGCGGCTTCTCGAGCGCGGCGGCGGTGAGGTCCGACGACGTCCCGGTCGCGGCGTAGTACGCGCCGATCGTGGCGTTCAGGCCGGCCGTGGAGATGTTCGGGTTCGTCTTGCCCAGCCGGAACTTGCCCCACTCCGGGTGCCCGAACTTCGCCCAGCCCGCCGGGTCCGTGGCCAGCGCGGCCAGGTCCTTCCAGCCGATCGGCTTGCCCGGCCAGCCGAGCGCCTCGGCCATCGGCTTCGGCATCGCGATGGTCAGCGGCGAGTTCGCGACCGACTGCGTGTCGCCGTCCGGCACGATCGACGCGCTGTCGCCCTTGGCGTTGACGCGCAGGAGGTTGACCCAGCCGCTGGCGGCCGGCGTCCAGACGTCGGGGCGCGGGCCGTCGGTGGCTTCGTTCCAGCCGTTGGCCAGCGCCTGCATCGCGACGCCCGACGACTTCGACTGCACGACGACGTCGACACAATGGCCGGCTACCGACCGCCCGGAGTAGGCCTTCGCGGCTTCCTGGACGATGCCGACCTTTTCCGGCGACGACGCGACGTGCAACGCGATCGCGTCCGAGCCGGTGCACTTCGGCGCGTCGGCCGTGTCGTCCGAGCTACTGGTCCAGGCCCGGATCCCGATGATCAACCCCGCGGCAACCACAATTGCGGCGATGAAGGGAAGAATTTTCCGCTTTCTTCGCGCTGGCTGGGAATTGATCATCGAAATTGCCCCCTCCGCCGACCGGAAAGTCCATTATCCGGTCGGCGGGGGAGCACCGGGGGCGCGTTGCCGAAACTTGACTAACCCTTGGGGCCGCGGCGCGACCACGTCCACGCGTAACCGGGGTCTTCGGACGCGTCGGCGGCTTCGCCCAGTTCCAGCGGGGCGAAAGTGTCGACCATGACGGCGGTCTCGTCGAAGAACTCCGCGCCGATCGACGCCTCCGCCGCGCCCGGCTGCGGGCCGTGCGTGAAACCGGACGGGTGCAGCGACAGCGAGCCGACGCCGATCCCCGAGCCCTTGCGGGCCTCGTAGTTGCCGCGCACGTAGAACATCAGCTCGTCGGAGTCGACGTTCGCGTGGTTGTACGGCACCGGGATCGAGTCCTGGTGGTAGTCGACCTTCCGCGGGCAGAAGGAGCAGACGACGAAGTTCGGGCCCTCGAACGTCTGGTGCACGGGCGGCGGCTGGTGCACGCGGCCGGTGATGGGCTCGAAGTCGTCGATGTTGAACACCCACGGGTACAGGCAGCCGTCCCAGCCGACGACGTCGAAGGGGTGCGTCGCGTACGTGTAGCGGGTCAGCCCGGCGCGGTGGCGCACGAGCACCTCGACGTCCTCGCCGTCGGCCAGCAGCGGCTCGCTGGGCCCGCGGACGTCGCGCTCGCAGTACGGCGAGTGCTCCAGGAACTGGCCCTTCGCCGACAGGTAGCGCTTCGGCGGCCCGATGTGCCCGCGCGCCTCCAGCGTGAAGAGGCCGACCTCGCCGTGGGGGAGGACGCGGTAGGTGCACGACGTCGGGATGACCAGGTAGTCGCCGTCGCCGATCTCGAGGCTGCCGTAGATCGTCTCGACGGTCGCGGAGCCGCCCTGGACGTAGAACAGCTCGTCGCCGGCCGCGTTGCGGTACAGCGGGCTGGGGGCGGTCGCCGTGACGAACCCGATGGAGACGTCGGCGTTGCCGAACAGCCGCCGCCTGCCGGTCACCGCGTCGGCGTCACCACCGAACTTGAGCTCGCCGGTCTTGTAGGCCCGCGGCTTGAGCGGGTGGTTCGGGGTGAGCGTCCCGCGGTCCTCCTCGACGGCCACGGCGTCGACGATCGCCGTCGGCAGCCCGCGGTGGTAGAGCAGCGCGGAGTCGGCGGAGAAGCCTTCGACGCCCATCAGCTCCTCGGCGTAGAGCCCGCCGTCCGGCTTGCGGAAGGCCGTGTGCCGCTTGTGCGGGATCTCGCCTACTCGCCGGTAGTAAGGCATCGATGTCCCCTCCTGACGTGTCCGTTGTGCGAACGATTTTGTCCTCATGTCGTACGCTACTAGCGTGTCATTCGTGTCAAGCGCTGTGGAACTCACGCCCCCCGGCCCCCGTGGGATCCCTCCCCTGTTCGCGAGGCTCGTCGACGACTCGGCGCTGTTCCCGCCGGGCGATGCGGCCATGCCCGAAGCCCTGCGCGCGCACTTCGCGAGCCGGGAGTCCGAACACGCGGGTGTACTGGGGGTTTTTCTCTGCCAGGCGTCCCGTCTGCCCGAGCTGATCACCGAGTTGATCAAGATCAAGCCGAAGCAGCCGCTGCCGCTTTCCTTGATCATCGACACAGGGCTCGGCGGCGTGCCGAAGGCGATCTCCATCGTCGAGTCGCGCAGTGAGCTGCTCGCGCTGCGGATGGTCGAGATGCCCGCGCCGTCGGACGTCGACGAGGTGTGGCTGGAACGCGTCTCGGAGTTCGTCCCCGAGGACGTCATCCGGGTCGTCGAGCCGCGGCGCGGCGTCGGCTGGCTCGAGGGCGTCCGCAAGGTGATCGAGCACGGCAGCTGGCCCAAGATCCGCTGCGGCGGCAAGGCGGGTGAGAACTTCCCGAGCGTCGACGAGGTGGCGGACTTCCTGGCCGTCGTCAGCGGGTCCGCCGGCGCCTCGTTCAAGGCGACGAACAGCCTGCACCGCGCGGTCCGGCACGCCGACCCCGGCACCGGCTTCGTGCACCACGGCTTCCTCAACCTGCTCGTGGCGTCCGCGCGCAGCCTGTCCGGCGGGGACGTCCGGGCGGCCCTGGAGGAGACCGACGGCCAGGCGCTGGCCGACGAGGCCCGCGCGCTGCCCGAGCCGGCCGCGAAGGCCGTGCGAGAGCTCTTCGCGTCGTACGCGGCGGCCTCGTTCGACGAGCCGGTCGCCGACATGGGCGAACTCGGCTTGCTGTGACCGGCCGGGAGGGGTCGCTGACGCTCGACCGGGGCTTGGCGCTGCTGCAAGCGGTGGCCGACGCCGGCGGCGACGCGGCGACCATCTCCGAGCTGGCCGTGTCCATCGGGGCCAGCCGCGCGGCCGTCTACCGGCTGCTCGTGCCGCTGTCCGAGCGCGGGCTGGTCTGGCGCGACGGCACCAAGGTCCGGCTCGGCGTCGGCCTGCTCCGGCTGGCCGGGCAGGTCCTGCCGCAGCTGCGGGACGCGGCCGGCCCGGTGCTGCGCGAGCTGGCCGAGAAGGTCGGCGCGACCGCGCACCTGTCGGTCGAACAGGGGGCGCAAGCGCTTGCGGTGGCCGTCGTGGAGCCGTCCTGGACGAGTTTCCACGTCGCCTACCGCGTCGGCAGCCGGCACGCGTTGAACTCGGGCGCGGCCGGCAAGGCGATGACCCTGCGCCCCGGCGGCGACGGCTGGGTGACCTCGGCCGGTGAGCTGGAAGCGGGCGCGTCCGGCGTCGCCGCGCCGGTACGCGGGGTGCTCGGGCTGCGGGCGAGCGTCGGCGTCGTCTCCCTCGAACCCCTCAAGGCCGCCGAGGTCGGGCCACAGGTCGTTGCGGCCGCCGCCCGGCTGACCGAGGTGCTCCGAACGGACGCGTAGTTGGCGCATCGGCGCCGGGATGTGATCTCGTGGTGTCAGAGGCGGCTCAGCGGGGAGCCGCCGTGACCCGGCCGGGGGTGCGGTGAAGATTCCCGAAGAGCTCGTCGGCTGCGCGGTCCGCCGGACCGCGTTCGACTTCCAGGTGCGTCTCGAACTCGTCGACGAGCCGGAGGACGACGAGCCGCGCGTCGACGCCGAACTCGTCGTCGAGACGTCGTTCCGGCTGCGTGACGCCGACGGCCGCTGCCACGACCTCAGACCGGCGACCGGGGCCGCGCTGGCGCCCGTGCTCGACCTGTTCGGCCACACGGTGACAGCCGTCCGGCTGCGGTCCGGCAGCCTCGCGCTGACGTTCGACAACGGCGCCGAGCTGTCCGTCTGGCCGGATCCGGCCTACGAGTCGTGGTGGCTGACCGGGCACGGCATCGAGCCGATCCTGGTCGGGCCGGGGGAGTCGAACTAGCGCCGCGACGCGGCCACGAGCGGCCGGACCATGCTCAGCAGCAGCGCGACGTCGACGGTGAACAGGAGCCGCTCGAACAGCCCGAGCGTGACCTCCTGGTGCGCCGGGCCGACGATCAGCGTCACGACGAAGCCGCCGAGCACGACGCCGACACTGGCGAAGCTCGCCGTGGCCAGGCGCCGGATCGTGGTGCGGCGCGGCTCCCACGGGCAGCGGTCGCGGCCCCTGCGGGTCAGCACGAACGCGGCCGCGGGCAGCGCGACGAACGCCGTCAGCGCGGCGATGTTGTGCACCTGTCCGGACAGCGAACGCGCTTCACCGTCCGGGTCGACGGGCACGAGCCCGCACACCAGCAGCCCGGCCGACCAGACGCCGAGCAGCGCGCAGACGGCGGTGGTGCCCGGGCGGCGCGCCTTGGCGATGCCGGTGAGCAGCGCGACCGAGCCGAGGGCCAGCGCCAGGCACATCGCGCTGAACAGCGGCGCGGCCGACGACCCGCCGAGCTTGCCGTAGACGTACTCCGACAGCGTCTGCCAGATCGGGCTGACCTGGCCGGACAGGCGCAGGTGCAGGTCGATCGAGATGGCCACGGCCAGGCCGATGCCGCCCAGCGCGAGCCTGCCGTGCACCGGCGAGACGGCGGTCTGCGGCTTCGGAGCGGTCACCTGCGGTCTCCTGCTGGTCGAGGCATGGAGAAGGGCATGGAGAAGGGCAAGGTGGTGTTCACCTTGCCCTCACCCTTTCGTTCCCGAAAGGTTACCGCGTGATCCTGTGAAGAACTCGTACGTCCAGCTCAGAAGGCCAGCTGGAGCAGGGCGAACGCCGCGAACCCGGCGAACGCGAACCCGGCGACGCGCTGGATCAGCTTCGGCCGGATCTTGCCGCGGATCTTGCCGCCGATGAACACCGCGAGCCCGGCCACCACGACGAGCGCGGCGAACGAGCCGACGCCGACCGCGATCGGGTTGCCGATCCGGGCGGCGAGGCTCGCCGTCGCGAGCTGCGAGGCGTCACCCCACTCGGCGGCGAAGAGCACGCCGAACGACGTCAGCGCGGAGCGCCAGAAGGTCGCCGGCGAGGGGCCCGTGCGCGAAGCGTCTTCGCCCGCTTCGTCCGCGTCACTGAATCCCTCGCGAAGGAGCATGAAAGAGCCGAGACCGAACATCGTGGCGACGACCAGGGAAAGCACGACGTCCGGCAACAGCGTCAACACACTGCCGAACGCGACCGCGATGACGCATTGCACGGCGAACGCGGCGCACACCCCGGCGAATACCGGCCAGCCCCGGAAACGGGTGGTCAGCACCAAGGTCGCGACCAGCGTCTTGTCCGGCAGTTCCACGGCGAGGACCAGGCCGAACGCGCTGATCAACGCCACCATCGCGGTAGTCATGAGTATTTCTCGCCCCTTTCGCTGCAACGATAAAGGGGCGGTTCAGTGGGTCGCAAGCTGATGGCTTCTGCGAAATTGCCGAATCGGTACCCATGAATTTGTCATCGCGGTCGGTCGCACAATTTTCTTCGGCACGCCGAATTTCCGGTTGTGGCCTGCGGTAGGTTGCGGTCATGGGGACGGAAGCGCGTACTGCGCAGGTCAACGAGGTCATCCGCCGGCTGGACGCGCACTACGTCTTCCCGGACGTCGCGGCGAAGCTGGCGGAGGTGCTTCGCCGGCGTCTCGACGAAGGCGCGTACGCGGACCTCGACGACGTCGAGTTCGCGACGGTCGTCACAGTGGATCTGCAGTCGGTGAACGGCGACAAGCACGTGCGGCTGCGCCACCACGTCGACCCGGTCCCGGACGCCGAGGGCGACGGCGAAGCCTTCGACGTGGAGGCGTACCGGCTCGAAGCCCAGCTCTCGGGCTACGGCCTCGCGGCCGCGAGGCGGCTCGCGGGCAACGTCGGCTACCTCGACACGACGATGTTCTACCCGGCGGAGATCGTGCGGGACGCGGTCGCGGGGGCGATGACGCTGCTCTCCGGCACCGACGCGCTGCTGCTCGACGTCCGCCGCAACCGCGGCGGCGACCCGCGCACGGTCGCGATGCTGATCAGCTACCTCGTCGACGAGCCGACGCACTACCTGAGCATCTACGAGCGCGAAGGCAACAAGACCAGCGAGATGTGGACCTGGCCGTACGTGCCGGGCACGTTGTTCGGCGCGGGCAAGCCGGTGTGGGTGCTGACCGGGCCGGACACGTTCTCCGGCGGCGAGGACGTCAGCTTCTCACTGCAGCGGCTGGGCCGCGCGAAGACGGTCGGCACGGCGACCCGGGGCGGCGCGCACCCGCGCAACCAGTTCAAAGTGGACACCCACCTCGACGTGACCGTCTCGATCGCGCGCGGCTTCCACCCGGTGACCGGCGACAACTGGGAAGGCACCGGCGTCCGCCCGGACATCCCGGTCGACGCGGACGAGGCGTTCGACACGGCGTACGCGCTGGCGCTGAAGCACGTGCTCGACCTCGGCGACACCGGCCCGCGGCGGGCCGTCGCCGAGGAAGCACGGGCGGCACTCGACCGGATGTAGTCACCCAGGACGTTGGTCCTGGGCACATCGGGACCAGTTGAACTGGTCGCGCCGCCGGGCCCGGAGCACGCTGGGCTACGTGGAGGTCCTTGAGCTAGCGCGGTGGCAGTTCGGCATCACCACCGTCTACCACTTCCTGATGGTCCCGTTGACCATCGGGCTGTCGATCCTGGTCGCGGCGATGCAGACCCGCTGGGTCCGCACCGGCGAGCTGCGGCACCTGAAGATGACGAAGTTCTGGGGCAAGCTGCTGCTGGTCAACTTCGCCATGGGCGTGGTGACCGGCATCGTGCAGGAGTTCCAGTTCGGGATGACGTGGAGCGCGTACTCCCGCTTCGTCGGCGACGTCTTCGGCGCGCCACTGGCCATGGAAGGGCTCCTCGCGTTCTTCGTCGAGTCGACGTTCCTCGGCCTGTGGATCTTCGGCTGGGACCGGCTGCCGAAGAAGGTGCACCTGGCGTGCGCGTGGGCGTTTTCGCTGGCCACGATGGCTTCGGCGTACTTCATCCTGGCCGCGAACTCGTGGATGCAGCACCCGGTCGGCGTCACGTTCGAGAACGGCAAGCCGACGATGAACTCGATCTGGGCGGTGCTGACGAACAACACGGCGCTGGCCGCGATCCCGCACACGCTGGCCGGCGCGTTCTCGGTGGCGGCGGCGTTCCTGGTCGGCATCGCCGGCTGGCACCTCTGGCGCCGCGGCGACCACGCTGAGGTGTGGCGGTCGTCGCTGCGCCTCGGCGGCTGGGTCGGCATCGCCGCGTTCGCCGTCCTCGCGATCACCGGTGACACGCAGGGCAAGCTGATGTTCGAGCAGCAGCCGATGAAGATGGCGTCGGCGGAAGCGTTGTGCCACACGGAACAACCGGCGAGCTTCTCGATCATCGCGATCGGCGACGTCGCGGGGTCGAACTGCGAGGACGTCAAGACGTTCAACGTGCCCGCGCTGCTCTCGTTCCTGGCGCACAACGACTTCAAGACCGAGGTCAAGGGCGTCGAGGACCTGATCGGGGAGTACCAGGCGAAGTACGGCACGAACTACCCGGACGACCCGGACCTGGGCTCTCTGGCCGGCAAGCCGATCGACTACGTCCCGAACCTCCCGGTGACCTACTGGGGCTTCCGCATGATGATCGGCTTCGGCGCGGTGTCGGCGGGCATCGGCCTGCTGGCCCTGTGGCTGACCCGCCGCGACCGCATCCCCAGCTCACGCTGGTTCCCATGGCTGGTCCTGGCCGGCGTAGCTACCCCGTTCCTGGGCAACAGCGCGGGCTGGATCTTCACGGAGATGGGCCGTCAGCCGTTCGTGGTGGCCCCCAACCCGTCCGGCGTCGACGGCGTCTGGATGTTCACCGCCCAGGCGGTCTCGCGGTTGTCGACGGGCGAGGTCTGGACGTCCCTCATCGCCCTGACCACGGTGTACGCCGTGCTGGGCGTGGTGGAGCTGTACCTGATGCGCAAGTACATCCGCGGCGGCGTCGACGCGGTGATGCCCCCGAAGAAGCAAGACGACGACAACGAACCGGGCGACACGCTCGCGTTCGCCTACTGAGGCGGCGACGATGAGCACCCTGACCCAAACCAAACCCGCTGACCAGGCAAAACCCCCTGCTGCGGGCCCAAGCTCCCGCAAAGCAGCCCCCACCCGTCCCGGGGGGCGTCCCCGAACCCAGCGTATCGGCTTGGTCACTCTCACGGGTTACCCACAGCAAATCTGTGGACAACTCGACCACTTGTGGATAACTCACGGCGATCGAGGCTCGGTCACGGCCGAACGTCGGGCCGGCGTGCTAGGCGGCGTCCGATGACCCTCCCGACGATCTGGTTCTGCGTCATCGCCTTCTTCTGGGCCGGCTACCTGTTCCTCGAAGGCTTCGACTTCGGCGTCGGCATGCTGCTGCCCGTGCTCGCGCGCGACAACACCGAGCGCCGCGTCATGGTCAACACCATCGGGCCCGTCTGGGACGGCAACGAGGTCTGGGTGATCGTCGCCGGCGGGGCGATGTTCGCCGCCTTCCCCGGGTGGTACGCCAGCCTGTTTTCCGCCGCCTACCTGCCGCTTCTCCTCCTGCTGCTCGCCCTCATCGGCCGCGGCGTCGCCTTCGAATACCGCGGCAAGGTCGACTCCGACCGCTGGCGCCGCACCTGGGACCGCGTGATCGTGGCCGGCTCGTGGATCCCACCGCTCGGCGTCGGGCTGATCCTCGCGACGACCGTCCTCGGCCTGCCCCTCGACGCCGAAGGCAACCGCGTCGGCTCCGCGTTCGCCGCGTTCCGCTGGGACACCCTGCTCGGCGCGGTCGCCGTCGCCGCCTTCTCGATCACCCACGGCGCCGCGTTCCTCGCCCTCAAAACCACCGGTGACCTGCGGGAACGCGCCCGGACCTTGGCGCTGCGCATGTTGCCGCTCGCGATGGTGCCGGTCGTCGCCTTCCTGGCCGTCGTCCAGTGGCGCGAAGGCACGCTGTGGACACTGCTCGCGTTTGGGATCAGTGCTCTCGCCGCCGTCGTCGCCTGGCTGAAGCTGCGCGCCGACCGCGATGGCCAGGCGTTCGCCGCGCTCGGCGTCGTCATCGCCGGGGCCGCCGTCACGATGTTCGGCTCGCTCTTCCCGAACGTCCTGCCCTCGACCCTCGACGCCGCCAACACGCTGACCATCGCCGACACGGCGTCGAGTCCGTACACGCTGACGGTGATGACCTGGGTCGCCGTCTTCGGCGCCCCCGCCGTGCTGATCTACCAGGGCTGGACGTACTGGGTGTTCCGCAAGCGCATCGGCACCCAGCACATCCCGGCGGTCCACGCACCATGACGCAGCTTCCCGGGCGCGCTCCCCATTCCGCCTCGGAGTCCACAGTGGACTCGGCGCGGCCGGGAAAGGGCCCGCTCGGCGCACTGCCGGCCCTCGTGCCGGCCGTGCGCCGAGCGCTGGCCCTGGTGGGGTTCCTCGCGTTCCTCAACGCCGCCGCGCTGGTGGCCCAGGCATTCCTGCTCGCCGACGTCCTCGCGGCGATCGTCGGAGCGGGGTCCGGGGGACGCACCGCCCAGCTGGCCGCGCTGCTCGCGCTCGTCGCGACGCGCGCGCTGACCGGCTGGGCGGTGCGCACGGTCGCCGCCCGCGCGGCCGCGACGGCGCAACGCGAACTGCGCGCGAAAGCCGTCGACCACGCGTTGCGCCTCGGTCCGGAGTGGATCGCCCGCCGCGGCCACGGCGAGCTGACGGCGTTGACGACCCGCGGCCTCGACGCGCTCGACGCGTACTTCCGCGAGTACCTGCCCGCGCTGGTGACGGCGGCCGTCGTCCCGCTCGGCGCCGGCGCGGCGATCCTGTTCGCCGACTGGCCGTCGGGCGTGATCGTCGCGCTGACCGTGCCGCTGCTGCCGATGTTCGCGATCCTGGTCGGCAAGTACACCGCCGGCCGCGTCGCCGGCGCCACGGACGCGACGCACCGGATGTCCGAGCGGCTCCTCGAACTGGTGCGCGTGCTGCCGGTGCTGACCGCGTTCCGCCGCGCGGACGCCCAGGCCGAGACGGTCCGGAAGCTCTCCGAACGCCACCGCCGCGCGACGCTCAAGACGTTGAAGGTCGCCTTCTCCTCGGCGTTCGTGCTCGAACTGATCGCGACGCTGTCGGTCGCGCTCGTCGCGGTGGTGATCGGCGTCCGCCTCGCGGGCGGCCACCTGCCGCTGGCCATCGGGCTGGGCGTGCTGATCCTCGCGCCGGAGTGCTACCAGCCGCTGCGCGCGGTCGGCGCGGCGTTCCACTCCAGCGAGGACGGCGTCGAAGCGGTCCGCCGGGTCGTCGACCTGCTGGCGGTGCCCGCGCCTTCCCGCGGCAGCGCGCTCATCGACGGCCGTGACCTGCGAGTTTCCGCTCTACGGGTGGCGCGGCGCGGCGGTTTCGCCCCGGACGGCGAGACGTTCGCGATCCGCCCCGGCGAGACGGTCTGGTTGCGCGCCCCCAGCGGCGGCGGCAAGTCGACGACGCTCTCGGCGCTCCTCGGCTTCGTCCCCGCGCACGACGGCAGCATCACTATCGGCACGACGAACCTCGCCGACGCCGACCTCGCGCGCTGGCGGGAGCAGGTCGCGTGGGTGCCGCAGTCGCCGGTGTTCACCGGCGGCACGGTCCGCGAAGAGGTCGGCTCGGACGTCGTCCTCGCCGAACTCGGCCTGGCCGGGCTGGCGGAACGTCCGGTGGCGAAGCTTTCCCTGGGCCAAAGACAGCGCGTCGCGGTGGCGCGGGCATTGCTGCGGGTCCGCGACGGCGCGTGGCTCCTCCTGCTGGACGAGCCGACGGCCCACCTCGACGAGGCCAACGCGCGCCTGGTGCTGGACGCGGTGCAGCACGCCGTCGACCACGGAGCCGCGGCGATCATCGCGGCCCACGAACGCACGGCAGCGGTCGATATGTCGACAGTCTCGCCCGTTGTTTCTGACGCGTCCACAGTGGACTCTTCTGGTTCGCGCCTGCCCTGGCGTGCCCTCCTGGACGGACGTCTCTTCGGCGGCGCTTTCCTCGGAGCGATAGCCCTGCTGGCCGGGGTCGCGCTGACTGCGACGTCCGGCTGGCTCATCGCCAAGGCGTCCCAGCAGCCGCCGATCTTGACGCTGACGGTCGCGGTGGTCGGCGTCCGCGCGTTCGGCCTGGGCCGCGCCGGTCTTAGGTACGTGGAACGCCTGGTCACGCACGACGCCGCGTTCCGCATCGCGGGCCGCCTCCGGGTGAGGCTATGGAAGTCCCTGGTCCGCCTCGGCCCGGCCCGGAGTCTGCGCGCGGGCGAAGGCCAGCAGCGCCTGGTCGCCGACGTCGACACGGTGCGCGACCTGCTGCCCCGGGTGGTCTCGCCGCCACTGGTGGTCGCACTGGTCGCGGCCGGAGCGATCGCGGTCCAGGCATGGGTCCTCCCCGCCGCAGGCTGGACCCTTGCGGCGGCGGTCGCCCTGGGGTTGTGCGCCCCACTGGTCGCCCTGCGAGCCGAACGTCGAGCAACGTCAGCCTTGGCAACGGGCCGACGCGACGTCGCCACCCGGGTCTTGGTGCTCTTCGACGCGGCAGCCGAGCTACTCGCCTTCGGCCGGGCGGTGGAGCACCGCCGCGCCCTGGCCGAGGCGGACACCCGGCTGGTGACCCAGGCCCGCCGCCAGGCATTCGGAGCCGGCGCGGCGGAAGCCTTGGTGACATTGGCCTGCGGCACGGCGGCGATCGTGAGCACGGCGTTCGCGTCGCAGGCGGTCGCGGCCGGCCGTCTCGACCCGGTGCTGGCGCCGCTGCTGGCACTGGTGCCGTTGGCGCTGGCGGAGGTGCTGGCGCTGCTACCACCGGTGGCCCAGCACTGGGACACGCTGAAGCAGGCCCGCCACCGCCTGACCGACACCCCAACCACGGGCGGTCACACCAACTCGGCGCCAACCAAGCCGCGGGTCGGGCTGGTGGCCGTGGGGCCGCGCCAGACCGAACAGCGCCCGGCCGACATCGATGCTGCTCGGCCCCGGACCGAAGTGGCGGTCGCCGGGTCGCTCCTGGGCGAGTTCGGGGGTGGCGAGCGGCCGTCCGTCGAACTTTGTCGGGCTGACCTCGGGTGGCCGGATGGGCCCGTCGTGCTTCGTGGGGTTGATCTGGCTCTTGCTCCCGGGACCTATGCCGCCGTCGTTGGGGTCAGTGGAGCCGGCAAGTCGACGCTGGTTGCCGCGCTTCTCGGCTTTCTCTCGCCTTCGCGAGGCGTCGTCAACGTGCCCGATGGTGTCGCCTGGGCGCCGCAGCAGCCGATGCTGGCCGCCACCACCGTGGGCGAAAACCTTCGGCTGGCGCGGCCGACCGCCACCGAGGACGAACTGCGGGAAGCCTTGCACCAAGCCGCGCTCGACGATGTCGGGCCGGAGACCGTGCTCGGCAGTGGTGGCAGTGGGCTTTCCGGTGGGCAGGCGCAGCGCGTGGCAGTGGCGCGGGCCTTGCTCGGGGCGTCTTCGGCGGGGCTCGTGCTGCTCGACGAGCCCACCGCGCACCTCGACGAGCCGACCGCGCGCGCCTTGCGGGAACAGCTGCGTGTGGTGCTGGCGGGGCGGACCGTGGTGCACGTGACCCACCGGGCCGACGAGGCCGAACACGCGGACGTGGTGCTCGAGGTCCGGGACGGCCGGGTCGTCACGCGAGTGCCGGTGGCGGGGGTGACGTGATCGATTCCCGCTGTGTCCTTGCCGCGCTGCCGCCACGCCGCGCGATAATGACGGAACTCATGGATCCGACGCTTGCCGCGCGGGCACTGTCCGCCGCCACCGAGATCACCAGCACCGCCCTGTCCGGCGACGACCCGGGCGCGGTGCTGGACACAGTCGTCGCCCGCGCCGCCGAACTCGCCGACGCCGACCTGGGCCTCGCCATGGTCAGCGCTGACGACGGCCGCGTCGTCGTCGAGGCCGCGCACTACGCCATGCCGCACCCGAGCGAGCTCGCCGCGCCGACGAGTGCGGGAGCCAGCGATGTCGATGCGGCCCCCGACGCTTCAGAGGCCGGGGCGCTGGGTGAGGCCGGACGTGCGAGCGAGCCGGGCGCGTCGGGCAGCGACACCACGACGGCGCCCGGCATGTCGCCACGCACGCCCGAGCTAGGCGCGACGGCAGCAGTCGTGCCGGCGCCAAGCGCGATGGCGCCAGACGCGTCGAAGCTAAGCGCGCGGGAGCCGGGTATGTCGGAACCGGGGACGCCGCAGCCAGGCGACGCCGCGCCAACGACATCAGCGCCAAGCGCGCGCGAGTCAGACGCGACGGAGACGGGCGCGGCACCAAGCGCGCGCGGCGGCGAGTCGGCATCAGTCGGCGACAGTGGCGCTGGCCCCGTCGTCGGTGAGTCGCTTCGTGGGCTTTCGCTCTCCGCCGACTCCGCGGCCGGGCGGGTGGCTCGGGGTGGTGAGCCCATCGCCAGCGATGACTTCACCGTCGATCCGCGGACCGCGCCCTACGTCCCTGCCGAGCTTCACGGCTATGGGCCTTTCGCGGCCGCTCCGTTCGGGTCCGGGGGGCGGGTTCTCGGCGCGCTCACCGTCTACCGGAAGCAGGGGCGTGAGCCCTTCTCCGCGGGGACCGTCGAAATGCTCGTCGCCTTCGCTGCGCAGGCCGGGGTGGTGCTTGCGCTTGCCGAGGGCGCCAATGCTCGCCACCGCGTCGCGCTCTACGAGGAGCGGGAGCGGATTGCTCGCGAGCTCCACGACGTCATCGTCCAACGGCTCTACGGTGCCGGGATGCAGCTCGACCGGGTGCGGCGCAACATGCGCAAGCGGTTCGCCCAGGCCGACGGTGTTCGCCTGTCCGATGCGATCGACCAGCTCGACCAGACCATCGAGGAGATCCGCGGGACCGTGCGCGCGCTGCGGTCCGCAGAACCTCGCCACGACACCGGCACGCCTGCCGATCTTGCCGAGTCGGCGCGCGGCGAGGTCCGTATCGCGGGGGAGCTGCTCGGCTACCCGCCGACCCTGGAGCTGTCCGGTGAGTTCGCCGACGTCCCCGCCGAACGGGCCGACCACATCCGGGCCGCCCTGCGTGAAGCACTGTCCAATGTGGTCAGACACTCGGGCGCGAGCGAAACCCGCGTCACCTTGGCCCGTGACTCGCACGGCGTGAAGCTCCGCGTCCGGGACAACGGTTCCGGGGTCCCCCAAGGTGTCGCCACCCGTGGCCTGCGCCACCTCGCCGAACGCGCGGACGCCGCGGGCGGGAAGTTCTTCCTGAACTCCTCGCCCAGCCTCGGCACGCTCGTCGCGTTCGACCTGCCACTCGACTGAAACCGGCACACACGACCGACAAGACTCGGCCTCACCCTTCTCGGGTCATCCAAGCCTCCTTCCCACGTCCTCAGGAAGGATCTTATCGAATTCTCGAACATATATTCGACTCACGTTCGAGTGAATCCGGAGTGCGCAAACCCCGCTTGACGTGGCGCACGGTGACACGACCGTGAAAAGTACGCAGCGAACGGCGGCTTGCGGACAGCTCGGCTGCGGCGGGTTACTTCTCCCGGCGCGCGACCCAGGCGGCGGCCTGCGTGCGGCGCTGCATGCCGAGCTTCGCCAGCACCGACGTGACGTAGTTCTTGACCGTCTTCTCGGCGAGGAACAGCCGCTCCGCGATCTCCCGGTTCGACAGGCCCTGGCCGATCAGCTCGAGCACGTCCCGCTCGCGCTCGGTCAGCGCGGCCAGCTCGTCCGTCGGCGGGTGGCGCATCTTGTCCAGCACCCGCGCGGTGCTCACCGGGTCCAGCAGCGACCGGCCGGCCGCGACCTCTCGGACCGCGTTCACCACGTCCTGCCCGCGCACCTGTTTCAGCAGGTAGCCCGCCGCGCCGGCCATGATCGCGCCGACCATCGCCTCTTCGTCGTCGAACGCCGTGAGCATCAGGCACGCCGGCGGGTTCGGTTTCGACCGCAGCTCGCGGCAGAGCGTGATGCCGTCGCCGTCGCCGAGGCGGACGTCGACCACCGCGACCTCCGGCTCGACGTGCATCGCGACCGCCAGCGCCTCTTCGACGCTGCCCGCTTCGGCGACGACCTCGATGTCGGGCTCGTCGCCGAGGAGGTCGCGGAGCCCGCGGCGGACCAGTTCGTGGTCGTCGACGAGCAGTACCTGGATCGGCATGCCCCCAGGTTACGGGGTGGGCGGCCAATTCGCTCGAAGAGGTGACGGAGATCGTCCGACATTCCGACCGGTACGTATTACAACGAATTTCCGGACGCGCGAAAACGCTGGTCAACGCGATTCGATCATCAATCCGGCGAAGAATCACGAGGCGCCCGGATTTTGGTTGGGTGCTGGCGTTTACCGGCAACCGTACGAATTTCGGAAATGTCCGTAACGGCCTCGACGTGGCCGCGATATTAACCACGCATCGCGGCGCCAGAGCCGTGTTCGACTCCGATTCTTCCCCGGAAGGACTTCCGTTGTCCTTATTTCGTCGTGCCCTGACGACGGCCGCAGCCGTCGCCGGGCTCGCTCTCCTCGGCCCCGTCTCCCTCGCCTCCGCGCAGCTCGCGACGCCTCTCGCGGTCGACCACCTGAACTGCTCGGACTTCCGATACCAGGAGGAGGCGCAGGCCGTCTACGACCAGGACCCGTCCGACCCCAACGGCCTGGACGGAAAAGACAACGACGGCAAGGCCTGTGAAGACCTGCCGCACCGCCCGGTGCAGAACACCACGACGCCGACGACCGAGCAGCCGAAGCCGTCCTCGTCGACCTCGACGAAGACCCACACCACCCCGAAGCCGACGACCACCAAGAAGGCCACGACGGGCGGCCAGGTCAAGGTCAAGCCGGTCGGCGGTGTGGCCACCGGTGGCGGCGAGCCCGACGAGGGCACCCCCGGGTTCCTCCTGCTCAGCGGCGCGCTGCTGGCCGCGGCGATGTCCGGCGGGATGGTGCTCTACCTGCGCCGGCGCGCGAGTTGAGGCGGCCGCACCCACCGCTGTGGCCGGCGATCGCGGCGGTGGCCGCCGCGCTCGGCGTGGTCGTGGTCGTGGCACTCGTCCTGGCCTTCTCCTCACCGGCGACGGACGAGGTCGCGCCGCCGCCGTCGCCGCCCTACACGAGCGCCGCGGGGAGCGCCGGCACCACGACCGCCCCGCCGCACGGCGGGCTCCCGGCGGCGAAACCGGCGTCGCTGAGCATCCCGGCGATCGGGGTGCGCGCCGGGTCGATCGCCGATCTCGGGCTCACGCCCGGCGGTGAGCTGCAGGTCCCGCCCGACGCGACGACCGTCGGCTGGTTCACCGGCGCGCCGTCGCCCGGCGAGGTCGGGCCGGCGGTGCTGGCCGCGCACGTCGACTACAAGCACGTGCCCGGCGCGTTCAGCAAGCTGAAGGACCTGCGCTCCGGCGAGCTGGTGCGGGTGGGCCGCACCGACGGCCGGACGGCGGTCTTCACCGTCTACCGCGTCGACCGCTACGCCAAGGCCGACTTCCCGACCGACGAGGTCTACGGCGACACGACCGAGCCCGAGCTGCGGCTCATCACCTGCGGCGGCGCGTTCGACCGGTCGAGCGGGAACTACCTCGACAACGTCGTGGCGTTCGCGAAGCTCACCGCCGTCGAGGCTTAAGCCAGGTCGATCCGCGCCAGCTCGAGCCGGCGGTAGGCGCGGTCGTGGAGCGACCAGACGTCGAGGACGTCGTCGTCCAGCTCCGGGTACGCGATGACGAGCCGCGCGGGCTCGGCGCCGTCCGCGCGGTAGACGACGTCCACCGGGATGCCGGCTTCGAGCTGCCAGCAGAGTTGCTGCTGCTTCGGCGTGAGCCGCCCCGCGTAGCGGTCGCTCATCGCCCGCGCGAGCTGCCCGCGCAGCAGGCTCGGGCCGCTCGGCGGGGCCGCCAGCAGCCGGTCCGCGTGGTCCAGCGGGTCGGGTTTCCGGTCGGCGGCCTCGGGATCGCGGATGGCGACCTTCGGCTCGCCCTGCTCCCGCGCCGGCAGCACGATGCTCCCGTCGGCGGCGTGGTGCGTCGGCGCGTAACCGGCTTCGCGCAACGCTTCGAGCGTGCGCAATGCGTCCATTGTGGACGTCAACACCGTCGGAGCCACTGAACGCAGGCCGAGTTTCACGAGCTTGCGGTGCGCGGCGATCTCGGCGAGCACCGCGGGTTCGCCGGTGACGACGCTCGCGACGTCGAACACCTGCGCCTCGCCGTGCCGCCGCGCGACGTCGTTGACCAGGTACACCAACGGTTGCGGCAGTTCGCCGCCGGCGATCGCCCCCAGTTCGCCGAGCAGCTCGGCCGCCGTCGCGCCCTGGTCGAAGGCCCGCCGGACGGTCGACGGCGAGAACCGCCAGCTCGTCGCCATGCCCTGGGTCTCGCGATCGGCGGCGCGGTCCAGCTGCGCGGCGAGGCGGGCGTCGGGGGAGCCGGGCACGATCGCGGTCAGGTCGGTGCCGAACAACGCCGTCGTGCGGGCGTGGGCCACCAGTTCTTCGGTGACGGCCACGAGCTTGCCCGGGTCGAGCAGCGCGCGCCCGGCCTTGGTGACGGCGCCGTGCGCGACGGCGCCGAGCAGCTCGCCCTCGGCGAGCGCGGCCTGCACGTGCCCGGCGAAGTCCTCCGCCGCCAACATCGGCGCGTGCCACTCGGCGAGCCGCGTCAGCGCGTCGACGTCGGTGATCCCGGTGCCGGGTGCCAGCCGGGCCAGCAACCGCACGACCAGCCGTCGCACCTGCGCGCCGTGGCCCGGACCTTCCACCGGCGGCGCGGGTTCCCACCAGGTCGTCAGCAGCAGGCGGTGGAGCAGCGCCGGGCCGGGGCGGACGACGTCGGGGTCCGGTTCGAGCGTGGGCGGCGGCGCCTTCTGGCCCCGGCGCGGCGGGTTGGGCTCCTCGGCCAGCAGCAGCCCGGTCTGCACGGCGAGGTCGATGGCCAGCTCGATCTCCTCGGGCGTGGCACGGACCTCCTTGGCCACCTTCTTGATCAGCCGCGACCCGATTGTACCGTCCTTGAGCAGCGGAAACGGCTCGGCGGCGGCGAGCTCGAGCACCGCCGAGACGCGGTCGAGCAGCCGCAACGCGGCGGCCGACGACGCGGCTTCGGCCGACTCGGCTCCGATGTGGACGACGGGGGTTTCGGGCTCCACCGGCGTGAAGGGCAGGGGGTGGTCCGGGCCGCGCAGGGCCAGCGACACCTCGACGGGCATGGCGGCGCTGCCGTAGTACGTCCCGAACAGGAAGCCGCGCTCGAACGCCCAGGCCTCCGGCGTGCCCGGCAGCGGCGTCACGGCGTTGATCTCGGGAACGCCGTCGGCCATGTCCCGCAACAGTTTCTGAACGGGCTCCGGTGCGGTGCCGGCCAGCTCGCGCAGGCCGTCGGCGTCCTGGAAGAACTCCACGAGACCGCTCAGCAGCTCGGTTCGCCGCACGTCGTCCGGCAGGCCGACGGCCCGCGACAGCTGCGCGAGCCGCGTCGTGCCGAGCTCGCCGAGCAGGTGCGCGGCCGGTTCGCCGAGGCCGTCCGCCCGGAAGTTCGTCCGGTGCAGCAGCTCCGGCAGCGTGACGCCGCCGGGCTCGCGCCAGACCAGTGCCCGGTCCGCCAGTTCGTCCACAAAGGACTCGGCGACAGCGGGATCGGTGCCGAGCAGCCGCGCGACGTCGTCGATCGACGCGGGTCCGGTTCCCAGCGCGTGGCAGAGCTGCAGGGCGCGCACGACCTGCGCGTGCGGCGTCGGCAACCCGATCAGGGCCTCGTTCAGGGAGGCGGCGGTGCCGAGCCGGGCGGCGACGACGTCCAGCCGCCGTGGCCACGGCTCCCCGAGCACGTCCGGCCGGTGGGCCAGCACCGTCGCCAGGCGCCCCCGGTCGAGCCCCGCGAGCCGCCCGAGCAATCCGTCGGCGGTGGTCATCGGCCCAGGTTAACCGCCACCTGATGGTGTGGTCCGTCAGGGCTGAACGGGTGGATTGATCGTTTGGGTGTGACAAGCGGGTCCCGCTAGACGATCTCTCACCGGTACGCGGGAGGAGGGGCAATGGCTGCACACGACGACGTACGCCGATCGGGCGAGTTCCGCCGAAAGCGATCTTCTGGAATGCTGGAAGGTCCGTCGCAGAACGGCGGGCCCTCACGTGCCGGGCACGTGAGGTCGACCGTTCCGTTCTGCCGAGGGGGATCAGCGGCATGACCGCGCAACTGGATACCGGGCGGCTCGACGTCGTCGCCGAGAAAGCCGTCGAGTGGCGGCGCAACCTCATCGACCTCAGCTTCCGCAACACCCTGCTCTACTTCAAGAGCACCAAGCTGGGCAGCCTTGAGCTGACCGACGCCGACCCGGCCGCGCTGACGGAGTTGACGACCCGCGCCAAGGTGCGGCTGAGCAAACTGGTGCCCGCGCCCGAGAAGCTCAAGGACGCCTGCAGCCGGGCCCGGAGCCTCGGCAAGCGCATCCAGCTCTTCGAAGAGGAGCAGGGCCTCGACGTGGGCCGGATCGCGTTCGGCCTGGTCCGCATCACGCCCGGGCAGCGGCAAGGCTCGGTTCCGGTGCCCGCCTTGCGGGCGCCGCTCTTGCTGCGGCCGGTCACCATCAAGGCCAGGACGACCTCCGAGAGCGACTACACGCTCGAACTGACGGACGAGCCGGAGCTCAACCCGGTGCTGCTCCACGCCCTCAACGAGCAGTACGGCGTCGACGTCGAAGGGCTCGCGGACCGGGTTGGCGAGGTGATCGACACCACCGCGGACCACACGACCCAGATGGAGGCCGCGCACGCCCGGCTCGCCGAGGTCGCCGCGGCTCAGGGGATCCAGCTGCAGCTGGAGAAGGCCGTCGTGCTCGGTACGTTCAACTACGAGAAGCTCCCGATGGTCGAAGACCTGGCGAGCGCGACCGAGCTGCTGGCGTCGCACGACCTGGTCGCGGCCATGGCCGGGTTCGTGCCGGCAGGCGAGTCACTGGTCGCGGAAGGCGGGTTCCGGCCGCCGGCCGTCGACTCCTTGTCGCCGGCCGACGAGTTCCTGGTCCAGGACGCGGATTCGTCGCAGCACCGGGCGATCATGACGGCCTTGTCGGGCCGGCACGTCTTCATCGAAGGCCCGCCTGGCACAGGCAAGAGCCAGACGATCGCGAACATCATCGCCGGGGCCGCGGCGACCGGGAAGAAGGTGCTGTTCGTCGCTGAGAAGCGGGCGGCGATCGAGGCGGTGCTCAACCGGCTGGCGGCCGTCGGGCTCGAGAGCCTGATGTTCGACCTGCACCAGCAGAAGATCAGCAAGCGGGAAGTCGCCCAGCAGCTCGCGCTCAGCCTCGACCAGCTGTCGAGGGAGCCGCCCGTCGACGTCACCGCGTTGCACAACCGGCTGTCCGGCGCCCGGCAGCGGTTGCTCGACCACTCGCGTGAACTCCACACGCGGCGGCAGCCGTGGGACCTGAGCGCGTACGAGGTCCGGCAGCGGCTGCTCGACCTGCCGCCGGGCCCGGACGTCCGGGGCGCCTTCCGCGGCAACCAGTTGCGAGCGTTGGACGCCGCTGTCGTCGTCCGGCTCGAACAGGACGTCAAAGACTTCGTCGACCAGGGCGGTTCGCGGATCCTGCGCCGCGAGACGCCGTGGTGCAACACACAGGTCCGCACCGAAGACGAAGCCGAAGCGGTTCTGGTCCAGCTCGACCAGGTCGCGAACCAGACGCTGAAGCGGAGCCAGACCGGGATGCAGCGGCTCGTCGCGCAGGTCGGGTTGCGGCAACCCCACGACTTCTCCGGCTGGGATCAGGTGCTCGGCCTGCTCGACGGCATCACCCAGAGCGTCGGCACCTTCGGCTCGACGATCTTCGGGACCCAGCTGGACGACTTCGCGCAGGCGGCTGCCGACCGCGCGACGCGAGCGCGCTACCAGCACCGGTTGTCGTGGCTTCAGCGGCGAGCACTGCTGAAGCAGCTGCGATCGATCACGCGGACCGGCTCGACCAAGAAGCCTGCGCTCCACGCGGCGTTGACGACGGTGCTGGGGCAGCGGCAGCGCTGGCGGGAACTCGGTGGTCCGGATGTGGTGCCCGCCGAGATCATCGGCCTGGACCAGGTCACTCAGGACTTCGCGCAGTTGCGCAACCAGCTCGCGGCCGTGGCCGCGTCCGCGCGGTGGCCGGATCTGGCCGCCGGGCCCGCGCCCGAGGTCGAACAGAAGCTGGCGGCGTTGGAAAGCGACCGGAACATGCTGTTCAAGATGCCGGGCCTGAACACGTTGCTCGACCGGTTCCGGCGGCTGGGCCTCGACCAGCTGCTCAACGACATCGCGGCTCGCAACCTCGATTCCGGCGAAGCCTGGCGGGCCTTCGAACGCATCTGGCTTTCGTCGATCGAGGACGACTTCAAGTTGCGGGTGCCGGAACTCGGGCAGTTCGTCGCGGACCGGCAAAGCCGGGCCGCGGCCGACTTCCGGGCCGCTGATCGAGAGCACTTCGCGACGGCGGCCCGGCGGGTGCGCCGGCAGGTGGCCAAGCACGCCCGCGAAGCCCAGGACACCTATCGAGACCAGGCCCAGATCCTCAAGAAGCAGGCGAGCCTGAAGACACGGCACATGCCGACCCGCAAGCTCGTCGAGAAGACCTCGGACGTGCTGCTCTCGCTCCGGCCGTGCTGGGCGATGTCCCCGCTCGTGGTGAGCCGGATGCTGCCAGCCGAGCGGCTGTTCGACCTGGTCATCTTCGACGAGGCGAGCCAGATCCGCCCGCACGACGCGATCACGTCGATCATGCGCGGCGAGCACCTCGTGGTCGCCGGGGACGAGAAGCAGCTGCCGCCGTCCAGCTTCTTCGACCGGGCCATCACCGTCGACGACGAGGACGATGACAACGACGAAGGCGACCTCTCGGACTACGAATCGGTTCTGACGGCGCTTCGGCCGATCATGCCGTCGCAGGAGATGCTTCGATGGCACTACCGCAGTGCTGACGAGCGCCTGATCGCGTTCTCCAACAAAGAGATCTACCGCAACGGCCTGGTCACCTTTCCCGGCGCCGAGCGGGAAACACCCGTCACGCTCGTCACCGTGCACGGGGAGGCGTCGCCCGGGCAGAGCGGTTCGGCTCCGGCCGAGGTCGAGCGCGTGGTCGAGCTGATCATGGAGCACGCCCGGACCCGGCCGGGCGAGAGCCTCGGCGTCATCACCCCCGGCATCAAGCACCAGGCGCGCATCGAGCAAGGGCTGATGCGCGCTCGCCGCGACAACCCGGACCTCGAGGAGTTCTTTTCCGACGACAAAAAGGAGCTGGGCCGCCGGTTCTTCGTCAAGAACCTGGAAAGCGTCCAGGGTGACGAGCGGGACGCGATCATCCTCAGCGTCGGTGTCGCGCGCACCGCATCAGGCAAGATCAACAGAACGGGATTCGGGTTCCTCAACCGGAAGGGCAGCGAGCGCCGGGTCAACGTCGCGGTGACACGTGCGAAGCGCCGGATGACCGTGGTCGCCTCGTTCACGCACCACGACATCGAGCCGTCGACCGAGGTCACCGGCACCGAGTTGCTCCGGCGCTACCTCGAATTCGCCACGCACTTGCGTGTCGACCAGGTCGGGCGTCCAGTGGACGCGCCGTTGAACGGGTTCGAGCGTTCGATCCTCGACGCCCTGGTGGACCGCGGTGTTCCCGTCCACCCGCAATGGGGCTTCTCCGAGTACCGGATCGACTTCGCGTTGGAGCATCGCGATCAGCCCGGGCGGATGGTGCTGGCCGTCGAGGCCGACGGGCACCGCTACCACCAGTCTCACAGCGCCCGGGACCGGGACCGGCTCCGCCAGGCCCACCTGGAGAACCTGGGCTGGCGGTTCCACCGCGTCTGGTCTTCGGCCTGGTTCGCCGACCCGGAGAAAGAAGCCGGCAACATCGTCATGGCCTGGCACCAGGCGATGGCGAAGGTCGACGCCGCGCCGCAACCGGCCGTGGAACCCGCTTCGCCGCCGCACGCCGAACCGCCACCGTCGGCGGTCCGCGGGCCGCGTCCGCGCGTCCCGTCGGGGCTGCCGATCCAGGAATACGGCGAGCGGCAGCTCATCGAGCTCTGCCGCTGGCTCATGAGTGACGGCTTGTTGCTCGGCGCCGAGGAGCGGCTGGGGCAAGCCATGGCCGAGCTGGGTTTCCGGCGTCGTGGCCCGCGCATCGTCGAGCGGCTGAGCCGCGCGATCGAGATCGCGCAACATCTCGCGGACAAAGAGGAGAACTGAATGTTCCCGTTGGACTCCCGGACGGTCGGCCGGCTGGCCGAGGTCATCGTCGACATGGATGGCGCCTACGAGCGGAAGGGTTACCAGCTGGAGGAGCTGCTCCGGCACGCCGGCTGGGTGGATCCGCCCGAGTACGACGGCTCCCCGCGAGTGCCGTGGCTACGGGATCAGCTCACGGAGCGCGCCGGTAGTCAGGCGGAGGTCGAGCGCCTGCTCTGCCGGGTGTGTGATCCGATCGAATACGACGACGGCGCGGTGACCGCGGATGAGTTCCGGGCGGTGGTCAACGAGAAGCTGGCCCCGGAAGGCCTGGCGGTCACGTTGGTCGGCGGCCGCCCGGTGATCGGCGAACTCACCGCGGACAGCGAGCAGCCGAGGTACTCGGTTCCGGCCGAGATCCGGAAACGTCTCGGTTCACTGATCACCGACACCGGCGCGGTGGACATGCTGACCCGGCGTGTGGAGGAAACCCAGGCCTGCGAGGCCGGTGGCGCCTACACGATGGCGATCATCGGCATCGGCAGTTTCGTCGAAGGCCTGCTGCTCACCGTTCTGACCGAGCGTGACAACGACATCAGGACCAACGGATTCGTCAA
The DNA here is from genome assembly GCF_035982555.1 of Amycolatopsis sp. NBC_01286. Classification (NCBI taxonomy): domain Bacteria; kingdom Bacillati; phylum Actinomycetota; class Actinomycetes; order Pseudonocardiales; family Pseudonocardiaceae; genus Amycolatopsis; species Amycolatopsis sp. NBC_01286. Next base: position 2,113,613 of record NZ_CP108428.1, on the reverse strand, counting down.
TCCGAGACAGCAGAGTCAGCGGATCAACCCCGATCGGGCGACGCTGGAGATGCTCATCGACATCACGCACGCGAAGGATTGGATCCAGCTCGACGCGAAGAAGTTCGCGCACAACGTCCGCGACTTCCGGAACTTCATCCATCCCCGGAAGGAAATGTCGGAGCAGCCTCGGTTCGACGCGGACAGTGTGATGCTGTGCTGGGCGCCGGTGCACGCCATCCTGAACGATCTGGAGCAGAACCTGCAGCCGATCGGGTCGTGAACACGACGAAGGCCTGGTCGCGGTTCGCGACCAGGCCTTCGATTGATCGGGCTACGTGTCGCAGGCCACGCCGTCGTGGTCGCGGTCCAGTTCGGGACGGTAGCCCGGCTGCCCGATGTGCAGCGGCGCCGCGTGCGCGGCCCTCGCGGCCGCGCAGTTCTTGTAGTACACACCGCTGCTGGTGTCCGGGTCGGGTGCCGGCGGCGGCTCCTTCGCGGTCGTCCGGGCCGGCGGCTTCGGTGCTGCCTTGGTGCTCGGCGCCGGGGGCACCGTCGTCGGCTGCTGCGGTGCCGGGGGCGCGGGGAGACTCACGGACCCGTTGCACGGCGGTCCCCAGAATCCGCTGGCTGCCTGCCGAGCAGCGGTTTCGGTGACACCAAGGGTCGATGTCGCGGCCTTCAGGTAGCCGTTTTGGACCGCCACGGTCGCGTAGTCCTGGCCGTCGGCCAGGGCCACCGCGGCTCCCTCCGCCGTCTCCGCGCCGAGGTGGATCACCGTGCCGGTGAGCTTCGTTCCAGCCCACGCCAGGGACTCCGCGCCGAAGCAGTCCGTACCTGCTCCGGTCGTGACGACACCCAGCACGTGCACGGTCTTGCGCGTGCCGTCGCTGCCGAGCGTCTCGAACGTGGCGGCGTCCGACACGGTCGCCACGGTGTAGGTCACCGCGACCGGTGTCGGGATGGCGCTGGTGGTGGGCGCGGCCGACGTCGTCGCCGCGGGCGCCGCCGTCGTGTCCTGCTGGGGTGCTTTCCCGAAGATCGCGCCGAGGACGAACAAGACACCGAAAACGGCCAAGATGATCGTGAGCCATTTCGGGAATCGCTTTTTCGGACGCGGTTGACCCGGATCGGATGGGTGCATGCGAAGTTGTCCTCGTTCCTCGACGCGACGTGCCGACCTTGGGTTCGCGAAAACTCCGGCCGACGTTACGCCTCAGCACGTAACGGACCATCATCTGTTATCAGGTGGAATCTTGCTGTCACGATTGAGTCACGAACAACAGTTCTTGGTCGAAAAACTGTCACGGTTCCGTGGCGCGACGCGATCTGTCAGCGTGATCGAATCTCTCCCGTTGTCGGCCGCCGGAGGCCATTCAGCGCACGGTGTCGACTTCACCGCTGTGGAAATCCGCGCTACAGGGTTGAAGCCGGGGCACGTCGTCGAGCTCGCGGCGGTGCGGGTTCGATCGGACGGCGCCGTCATCGGTGAATTCACGACCTTGGTCAACCCCGGACGCGGAATCTCGCCGGGCTCGGAGCTCGTCCACGGCGTCACGCGGGACGAACTTGACGAGTCTCCGCCGTTCGGCGCGGTGCTGGGCCAGTTGCTGGACCTGTGCGCAGGCAGCGTCATCGTCGCCCACAACCTGCCTTTCGTCGGCGGCTTCCTGAACAGCGAAGTGGCCCGCCTCGGCATCCGGCTGCCCGCGCTCCCCGCGGTCGGCACGCTCGCCGCGGTGCAGAGCATCACCCAGCTGCCCAACTACCGGCTCGCGACCGTGGCGCACGCCTTCGGTGTGCCAGGCCGGCTCGGACAGCAGTCGCTGACCGATGCCCGGGTGGTCGCGCGCCTGGTGACGACGCTTTTCGGCCGTCACGGGTTCACCTTCGCGGTCGCTCCGGCCTTCCCGCCGGTTCCGCGGTACGGCACAGCCGGGAAGCTGCGTCCTCGCACCGCCCGGCCGCAGGACGAGCAAGGATGGATGGCCGACGTCGTCGAGCGCGTCGTGATGGGACCGGTCGGCGGCGATCCGGCGCTCGGGTACGCCTACCTCGACCTGCTTGCCGGAGCCGTCGCCGACGCGCACCTGACGCATGACGAAGTCTGGGCCCTGGCCGCGCTGGCCACCGAGGCCGGGCTTCCCGAAGCGCAGGCCCGTGCCACTCACGAGCAGTTCGTGCTGGCACTTCGGGCTGTCGCCGAGGGCGACGGGGTGGTGACCACCGCGGAAGCTCGTGAGCTACAGCAGGTGGCGACCGCGCTCGACGTGGCCGAAATCGTCGGTGATCTGCGTCCGACGGGCGGCGGTAAGCCCACGAGGGTGCTTGTGCTCGGTAGCACGGCCGCGGCGGATCACCTGCGTGCCCGCGTCCTGGACGAAGGCGCGCAACTCGCCAAGAAGCTGACCGCGACGGTCACCCACCTGGTCCGCGACGACACGGTTCCGGACCACGAACCGAGGCTGGCGCGTGCTGCCGAACTGGGAGCGGTGGTCCTCGACGTCGGCGAAGCTCCGGTCACCCTCGGGTTCGAGGCCGCACCGGTCGAACCGCCGCCGGCGCCGCAGGCCATGGCTGTTGCGCCCGCACCCAGGCCGGCGATGCCGGCCCCGCCGCGTCCGCCGGTGCCGCGCCCGACGCAATTCATGCCGCGTCCGGTTGCGACTACGCCGCCGGAACCCGCCGTCGCGGCGGCGCCTGCCCGGACCGGAAAAGTAGTCGGCGGGCGGGTCCTGATGGGCGTCGGACTGCTGCTGATGTTCATCGTCGTCATCGCGATGTTCGGCGGTACTCCGCTGGTCGCCGGGATCTTCTTCGCGATCTTCGGGGTCGGCGCCCTGCTCGGCGGCTGGTGGCTCACGGAGCCGGAAACTCGGTAGCCTCGGTCCGGTGCCGAGACTGATCCACTTGAACGGGCCGTCCGGGATCGGGAAGTCGACGATCGCGCAGCGGTACGCCGAGCTGCGGCCGGGGGTGCTGAACCTCGACACCGATCGCGTTGTCTGCCTGATCGGTGGGTGGCGGGACACCTTCTTCGAGACGTTCAAGGCCGCGCAGGTGCTCACCGTCGCCATGGCGGAGGCGCACCTGCGGACCGGGCACGACGTCGTCATGCCGCAGCTCGCCACGCGCGTCAGCGACGTCGAGGCCTTCGAGGCCGCCGCCGCGCGGGCCGGGGGTGAGTACCGGGAAATCGTGCTGACCGCCGAAAAGCCCATTGCGCTGGAGCGGTTCGCCGCGCGGGTGGCGAGCGGGACGAACAGTGGCGTCGACGACGTCGTCCAGGGGCGGGGTGGGGCCGCGGTCGTGGCGCGGATCCACGACCAGCTCGCCGCCTACCTCCCGTTGCGGCCCGGCTGTGTCGTCGTGCGGACCGATGGGTGTGCTCCCGGCCAGACCTACGACGAGGTCGTCGCCGTGCTCTGAGTCGGGGTCGGGTTCACTGGGTCCATGGCGGCGATTCCGGAACTGGCCCTGCGGCAGATCGAACGGTGGTGCGCTCAGCGGGTACCCGAGCGGGTCCTGGACCAGGTCCGGGTCGAGTGCCGGACCCGGGGCCGGACGGTCACGATCCTGGAGTGCCGCGAGCCCTGGTCGCCGGAAGCCGGGCCTGAGTGGACCGAACAGAAGATCGCGCAGTTGCGTCTCGACGAGCACGGGATCTGGTCGGTGCGCTGGGCCGATCGCAACGGCAAGTGGCTGACCTACCCGGACGCGCCGGTCGCCAGTACGCCGCCGCCGTTGCTGGCCGAGATCGATCGCAATCCCAACGGGATCTTCTGGGGTTAGCTCGGCGAGGGCGGGGGGAAGCGCAGCTCGTTGCGGTCGATCTTCGCGTGCGCCGCCTCCGTGAGGTCGATGCCCAGGCGGTCCGCCAGCTGGAGCAGGTACAGCGTGACGTCGGCGATCTCGTCCAGGACGTTCTTCTCCAGCGCGGGATCCGTGCGCCACGCGTCGGATTCCTCCGGTGTCAGCCACTGGAACAGCGAGGTCAGCTCGCCCACCTCGCCCGACAAGGCCATCGCCAGGTTCTTCGGGGTGTGGAACGGCTCCCAGGAGCGGGCGGCCGCGAAGTCGCGGAGGCGCTGGGTCACGTCGTCGAAGGTCACCGGGGTGATTGTCCTCGGGCGGTCACGGACCGCTAACGGCCGTATGGCGGACTGGCGTTGACCGGTGAATCTCTCACTCAATAGGTTGACCACCGTCGGGATGGTTGCGGGGCCAGGTGCTGGGAAGGGAACGTACTTGAAGTACCTGCGATCCGTGCGTGGACGCATGCTGGGCATCGCGTTCATCCCCGGGTCAGCTCTCGTCGTCGTCGCTTTGGTGATCGCGGGTTTCCTGGTCCACCAAGCGGTCCGGACGCGTGAGCAGGCGATGGACACGGCCGCCGCGGCCGATCGGACGGCTCGGGCCGTGGTCTCCCTGCAGGGCCAGCGGGCGGCCGCCATGGCGACGCCCGACCACCGGTCCTCGGCGTACGCGATTTTCACCCAGCGGATCGACACCGCGATCGCGGGTCTTCGCGACTACGCGCGCCGCGCGCCGGACGCGGAATCCGGGTACCAGCAGACCACCGCGATCCAGCTGCTCTCCGTGGCCGAAGGCATGTACCGCGCCGATTCCCTCGCGCTGGCGGGGCTCGACGACGTGACGCGGCGGTCGTTCGTCCTGGCCGTCGCCGCCTACCGGGCCGAGCTCGCGCAGGTCTCCGGGCAGCTCACCGAAACCGGCCGGGAGGCCTACGAGGCCGTCACCCGCAGCGCCGACTGGAGCAGGCTGGCCGCCGCCGAAGACGCGCTCGCGGCCGCCGAACCGTTGCCCATCCCCGAATCCACGTGGCGCGGTGCCGCCTACACCGTCTCGCTGCAGCTCGGCCAGCTCTACACCCGGCAGAGCCAGTACGCCGTGCAGCTGACCCTCGACGACGGCCGCCGGACCCTCGCCGGCGCGCTCGCGGCGAGCACCGGGATCCTGCTCGGCGCCGTGCTCCTGCTGCTCGTCGTCCGGCGGCTGGTGGCGCGGGTGCCGGTGCCGGTCGTGCCGATCATGGTGCCGACGATCCACCCGGCGGCTCACACGGCGATCCCGCGGCCCCGCCACACACGGTCACCGGTGCCGCGGGAACCCGAGCCGTGGCCGATGAAAGCCGTGTTCGAAGGCCTGCGACGCCGATGAGGCGCTCACCGAACGTCATCGGCTACTCCGAAAAGAGCACGCGGTTGGCCCACACGCCACCTTGTCACCGTGGGGCAGACTGGTGCGCGTGAGTCCCCCCTCGGATCTTCGCCCCTACCTGCGCACTTTGGACGCGGAGACGCTGGCGGACCTGTTGCACGCCCAGGCCGAGCGTGACCCTGAGCTACGCCATTCACTCGAACTGCGGGCCGCGACCCAATCCGGTGACGTCAGTGAGGCGCACCGGCTCCTGGACACCGCGGTGTCCGACGGGAACGTCGAATACACCGCGAAAGTCGGCGCGGTCCTCGACACCCTGCGGCGGATGCTCGACGCCGGCAGCCGCGCCGACCTCGCGCCGCTGGCCCGCCGCACGGTCGACGACATCAGCGCGATGTACGAGCAGGCCGGTGACCACCCTGGCGACCTCGGCGATCGGCTGGACCGCGCCGTCGAGATCTACGCCCGCGCGTGCACCGCCCGGCCGCCGGACCCGGAGAAGCTGGCCGACTGGATCCTCGAGGTCGAGTTCGACGGCCCCGGCCGCCCGGTGATCGACCTCGCCGAGTTCGCGACGGCGCTGGGCGAACCCGGCCTCCGCCGGATCAAGTCCACTGTGGACGACGTACTCGCCGCGAGCGGGCCCGGCCACCGGCGCGACGTGGCCGAGCGGTTGCAGGAACAGCTGGCCGAGGTGCTCGGCGACGTCGACGGGCTGGTCGCGATCCTGTCCGCCAAGCCGCCGCGCGTCGACGTCAGCCTCAAGATCGTGCGCGTGCTGCGGGCCGCGGGCCGGCACAGCGAGGCCATCGCGCACGCCGCCCGCGCGCTCACCCCGCACAAGCACCTCCAGCCACCACACCAGCCGCCGCCACCCCAAGAGCCCGAAGCGGACGACGACGTTTCGCGGCGCCGCAAGGAGTTCGACGAGCGGCCCGGCCGCGAGACCTACACCGCGCTGCGCGAAGCCGCGACGGACGCGGGGAAGTGGCCGGTCCAGCGCCGGGCCGCGCTGGCCCGCCTGCGCGAGCTGGCCGCCGACGGCGTCGAGCGCGCCGACGAGCTGGCGCGCGTCCTGATCGAGGACGGCCGGCCCGACGAGGCCTGGCGCGCCTGCGTCCGGTTCGAGGCATCGCCGCAGGTCAGGCTCGACCTGGCCGAGCTGCGGTCGGCCGAGCACCCGGCCGAGACGATCCCGGTGTTCCGCGCGGCGGTCGACGAGCTCATCGAGCGCAAGGACCCGCAGTCCTACCAGGAGGCCGCGCGCCGGCTGAAGCTGTTGCGCACCTTGCACAAACGCGCCGGGACCCCGGACGAATTCACCGCTTACGTCGGCACGCTGGTGGAAACCCACAAGCGGAAAACGCGGCTGATCACGGAAATCCGCGCCGCGCGCATCGCCCTGCCGAAAGCCGTAACCTCGCCGCGCGCGGCTCGTTGACCGGCTGAACCGGTTTGCACGTGCATCGCCGGCATCGAGCCCGCCAAGGCGGTCACACCGCTTCTGGCCAGTGATGTCGCGGTGGCCCTGTTCCGCTGTCCGGCTCGGCGCCTCCCCGTCGAGCGGCCGGTGGGACCCGCGCCAGGGCCACCGCGACCTGCTCGCCGAGCGTGCATGAAAACATGACCTCATGAGCCCGGTGAGTCGCGCCCGCAAGAAGGCCCCCCAACCCGTCACGCACAGCGTGACCGGTCTGTTCAAGGACGTCCTGAACGACTTTTCGGCGATGGGCGCCGACCCGGCGCCGGTGGACGTCGAACTGCTCGCCTCCGAGGTGCTCGGCCAGTTCCACGACGTCCCGCTCGAAGACGGCGAAGAGCCGCTCGGCCTGGAGCTGATCGCCTTCGCGCAGCGCAAGATCACGCCGGGCGCGGCCGCGCTGCTGGCCGCGCTGGCCGTCGTGGCGGAGACCGACGTCGAGCGCAAGGCCGCCGACGCCGGCCTGGAGACCGTTCTCGGCCGCGGCATCCCCGCGCCGCCGTGGGCCGGCGGGCTGGGCCGCGTCACCGCGGGCGAGTGCTGGCGCACCGGTGACGTCTACGGCGACGAGTCGTCCCTGCTGATCGTGTTCGGCCACGGCGACCAGGTGCACGGCCTGCTCGCGCTGCTGGACTTCACCGAGGGCGGCCGGGTGCGCGACCTCGTCGTGATCGACCAGCCCGGCGAGGTCCTCAAGGAGATGCGGGAACAGGCCGAGGCCGACCCGGAGCTGGTCGTGCTGGAAGCGGTCGACCCCGCCGACGCGCACCGCATGATCGCCGACGGCCTCGACACGACCGACCACCTCGACGAGGCCGACGTCAGCGAGGACTACGCGCGCTTCCACGCCGTCGCGCTCACCTGGTGCCGCGCGCTGCCGGAGCCGTCGCTCGTGCCCGAGGTGGCCGAGTGGTCCGGCACCGAGCGGGCCGCCGTCGTCGAGCAGTTCGTCGTGGCGAGCGGCGAAGAGGCCGGATCGGCGCGCGCGATCGGCGGCTTGCTGCTGGAGCACGGCCTGCGCACCGACCCGGCGAACCCGCTGCGCGTCGGCCCGGAGAAGCTGGCGCGGTTCCTCGAGGGCCTGCTGGGCGAGGAGTACGAGCTCGACGCCGAGCACGAGGAAGCCGTCGAGCCGGTGGTGCTGGCCTGGGCGCAGTGGGCGGCCGGGCGCGACGGCCTGACCGAGACCGCGACGGCGGCGCTCGAAGAGGCCGTCGCCGAGTACCTGGGCGAGTACAACGACGAGGACGACTCCCCGCTCGAGCGCTACTTCGGCGACGTCGGTGACCTGTCGCCGTCCGAGCTGGCCGACGCGCTGGAACGCCGGATGTTCGCCGTGCCGTCGCTGACGGCGGAGATCGGCGACGAGGAGGTCGACCTCGACCCCGGCGACCCCGAGCAGCGGCGCGCGCTCGTCATCGCCGAGGCGGACGAGGACGAGGAAGAAGAGCGCTTGGTGCTGCGCGCGACCGTCGTCGACCAGCTGTGGGAGGACGAGCCCGTCGAAGCCTGGCAGGCCGTGCAGCGCCTGCAGGAGGGCGAGCTCGACCGCGTCGAGATCTTCGACCGGCTGATCGACGCGCTGGCGGGCACCCTGCTCGAATCGGAAGAGCTCGAGTACGACGCCGACGGTTACCTGGAGGCCCTGGCCGAGCTGGCCTGAGTCAGGGGAGGGGGCCCGCCGGTTCGACGGGCTTGGTGCGGTGGTGCCGCTCCTGGAGCTTGTCGTCGAAGTCGACGACGAACGCCCCGGCGGCCATCGCGATCAGCAGGGCCAGACCGAGCACCGCACCGACCCACGTGAGGATCATCGTGAACATCGCGGGCCTCCTCCCCAGCTCAGAGCCGTTTTCCTGACTCCTTCAGGGTCGCTTTCGGAACCGGTTGCCGGTATCGGCCAACCGGTTACGGCTGCGGGGGTCGCCTCGGCCGATCGGCCGGCAAACGTGAGCTGAGAGCCACCACGCGTGCTCGGCCGTTCGCCCACAGTGGAAAAGACGACATGTGGGTGAACGGTCGCGGTGACAGCGTCAGAGTTTGCGGAGCCGCACCCGGTTGATGGTGTGGTCGGCGTCCTTGCGCAGCACCAGCGTCGCCCGGGGGCGGGTCGGCTTGATGTTCTCCATCAGGTTGGGCTCGTTGATGGAGTGCCACAGGTGCCGCGCCTCGGCGCGGGCCTCGTCGTCGGGCAGGCCGGCGAAGTGGTGGAAGTGCGACGCCGGGTCCGCGAACGCCGTGTGCCGCAGCTTCAGGAACCGCTCGACGTACCAGCGCTGGATGTCGTCGGTGTGCGCGTCGACGTAGATCGAGAAGTCGAACAGGTCCGACACCGTCAGCCGCGGGCCGGGCTGCAGCACGTTCAGGCCCTCGAGGATGAGGATGTCCGGCCGCTGCACGACCTGCTCCTCGCCGGCCAGGATGTCGTAGGCGAGGTGCGAGTACACCGGCGCGGCGACGCGCTCGGCGCCCGACTTGACCTCGGTGACGAACCGCAGCAGCGCGCGGCGGTCGTAGCTCTCCGGGAAGCCCTTGCGGTGCATGATCCCGCGGCGCTGCAGCTCGGCGCCCGGGTAGAGGAACCCGTCGGTGGTGACGAGGTCGACGCGCGGGTGGTCCGGCCAGCGGGCGAGCAGCGTGCGCAGGACGCGGGCGGTGGTCGACTTGCCGACCGCCACGCTCCCGGCGATGCCGATGACGTACGGGACCTTCGTGCCGCGGGAGTCGTCACCGAGGAACGTCGTGGTCGCTTCGTAGAGCCGCTGACGCGCGGCGACCTGCAGGTTGATCAGGCGGGAGAGCGGGAGGTAGACGTCGGCCACCTCGGCCAGGTCGACCTGCTCACCGAGGCCGCGCAGGCGCAGCAGCTCTTCCGCCGTCAACGGCAACGGCGTCGAACTTCGCAGTTCTTTCCACTGTTCCCGGTGCAGCTCGACATAGGGGCTGAGTTCGCGGACCCGGGTCATCGCACACTCCTCCGGCCGTCGCCTGCACTGGCGGACGTTCACCTGCGTCCGTCAACGGTAGGGCTTGCGGCCGCCGATCGCGCTGTGATGTCCACCCCACCGGGTGGTGCTCACCTGGAGTGACGGAAGACGTCGTCCCACGCGGCGGCGACCTGACGCGCGCACGTCGCGGGGTCCACGCCGCCGATTCCGGTGCCGAGCCCGGGCATCGCGATCGTCTCGACGGCTTCGCGCACCGGGCCGTCGTCGAGCACGCCGTCGCGCCACTTGAGGAAGACCGCGCGGGCCGCCAGGTAGGGGTGCACGGTGTCGGCGGGCAGCACCTCGCCGGGCTCCCGCATGGTCGGCGCGCTGATCAGCCAGGCCGGCCCGGCCTCGCCCGTCGGCACGATCACGGCCTCGCCGATCGGCAGCTCACCGCCGTGAAACGCCAGCACGGCGCTGCGGACGGACTGCTCCACGCCGGGGAACGCCCGCGCGTAGACGGCGTCGATGCCGCCGCGCATCCGGCCGTAGGAGTTGGCCGGGCTGACCACGGCCTGGGCGAGGACGTCGAGCACCGACCCGCGGTGCACCCGGATCCGGCCGCCCAGCGAGCGGGTGGCGGTGGTCCAGGCGGTGGCGAGCGGTTCATCGACGGCGCACAGCACCAGCTCCGGGGACCGAGGGGAAACCGGCGGGTGGGCGCCCTCGTGGCCGGCGTGCGTGCCCGAGTCGGCGGTCACCCGTCCAGCATCGCAAAAAATGCCACCCGGCGTAACCGGGTCACGTACCGGCTGTCCGAGTGAATGTGGCCACGCCCGGGCCCCGTAACCTGGGTGTTGTGTCACGGATCGCATACTTCGGCCCCCAGGGGACCTTCACCGAGCAGGCCGCGCGGGTCCTCGCCGGCGGCGAGGAACTGATTCCCGTCGAGACCGTCCGGCTGGCCATGACGGCCGTCCGCACGGGCCAGGCGGACGCCGCGTGCGTCCCCATCGAGAACTCCGTCGAAGGTGTGGTGCCCACGACCCTCGACGCGCTCAGCGAGTCGACGCCGCTGGTCGCGATCGCCGAAACGATCCTGCCGGTCCACTTCAGCGTGCTCACCCGGCCGGGTGACCGCGAGATACGGACCGTCGCCAGCCACCCGCACGCGCTCGCCCAGGTCCGTGACTGGCTGGAGGCGAACCTGCCGGACGCGAAGCCGGTGGCGGCGTCCTCGACGGCGGCGGCCGCGGTCGGCGTGCTCCAGGGTGACTTCGACGCCGCGGTCTGCGCGCCTGTCGCGGTCGAGCACTACGACCTCGAGGTGCTGGCCACCGAGGTCGCCGACGTCACCGACGCGGCGACCCGGTTCCTGCTGGTCCGCCCGCCGGGCGACCTGCCCGAGCCGACCGGCGCCGACCGGACGTCGGTGGTGGCCGCGGCCGTGAACCGCACCGGCACGCTGGCCGAGCTGCTCACCGCGCTGGCCGACCGCGGGATCAACCTGACCCGGCTCGACGCCCGGCCGACGCGCAGCAACTTCGGCGAGTACCGCTTCTTCATCGACTTCGAGGGCCACGTGGCCGAGCCGCGGATCCTCGACGCGCTCACGGCGTTGCGCCGGCACTGCCGCAACCTGCGGTTCCTCGGCTCGCACCCGCGGGCCGACGGCACCCGGACCACGCTCGAGCCCGGTTTCGGCAACGACGACTTCGTCGACGCGGCCGGGTGGGCCGACGCCGTCCGCAAGGGGGACCTGGCGTGAGGCTGCTGCTCATCCGCCACGGCCAGACCGACGGGAACGTCCGCGGCGCGCTGGACACCGCCCTGCCCGGGCCGCCGCTGACCGAGCTGGGGCAGTCGCAGGCCGCGGCGCTCGCGGGCCGGCTGGCCGAGGAACCGCTGGTCGCGGTGTACGCGTCGCGGGCGACCCGCGCCCAGCAGACCGCCGCGCCGCTGGCCGCGCAGTTCGGGCTGGACGTGCAGGTCGTCGACGGCGTGCACGAGGTCGGCGCCGGCGATCTGGAGGGCGCCACCGACCACGCGTCGATCCGGACCTACATGGACACCGTGAAGAAGTGGACGCTCGGCGAGCTCGAACCGGCGCTGCCGGGCGGCGAGAACGGCACGAGCGTCCGCACCCGGATGCTCGACGCCGTCGGCCGCCTGCGCGCCAAGCACGAGCAGGCCGACCCGGACGGCGTCGTCGCACTGGTCAGCCACGGTGGCGCGATCCGCCTCGGCGCCGAGTGGCTGGCGCCCAACGTCCACGCCGACGTCGCCAACGCGGCCCTGATCCCGAACACGGGCATCGTCGAGCTGCAGGCCCGGCCGGACGCGCAGTGGTTCTGCCTCACGTGGGTCGACACGCCGCTCTGACATCCCGCCCTGACACGCCTGGGTGAGTTCGGCGGGTTGGCGCAGGTCATCGCCGGGTACTTCGGACAAGATCCGCATAGGGTTCGTGAGTGATTCACGGGCGGAAACAACCTGGTGGGGTGCCCGTGCGTCCACCCACCAGTAGCACCCAGTACCAGGGAGGCGAGTGACATGGTTCGCACGAGGCTTTCACGGTTGTTCCCGGTCGTCGCGGCGTCGGCGGGCGTCCTCGCGCTTTCCGCCTGCGGTGGCGGCGGGACGACGCCGGCGGCGAGCAGCTCGACCCCCTCGACGTCCGAGTCCGCCACCTCCTCGACGGCCCCCACGGCGACGCCGAGCACCAGCAACCCGGCGCCGGCCACGTCACCGACCGCCGCGCCGGTGGACAACGGCCTCTGCAAGTCCGGGGACGTCAAGCTCGCGCTCGGCCAGGGTGACGCCGGCGCCGGCTCGCTGTACCGGTCGCTGGTCATCACGAACGCCAGCGGCAAGCCGTGCGAGATCCAGGGCTTCCCCGGGGTCTCCTACGTGGGCGGGACCGACGGGCACCAGGTCGGCAAGGACGCCTTCCGCGAGGGCACCAAGGGCAACGCGGTCAAGCTGAACCCGGGCCAGAGCGCGGCGGCCGACATCCAGTTCGTCAACGTCCGGAACTTCGACTCCGCCACCTGCCAGCCGACCGAGGTCAAGGGCCTGCGGATCTACCTGCCGCAGGAGACGGCGTCGAACTTCGTGCCGGCCCCGGGCACCGGCTGCGCCAGCACGAAGATCCCGGGCAACCAGCTCGCGGTGAAGACGGTCCACCCGTCCTGAGCCGCTAGATGCGGGCGCAGATCTCTCGCGCCTGTACCAGGTGCCGCTGGCCGGAGATGTCGTTGAAGTGCAGGCTCAGCACCATCCGGCTGACCCCGTCGATGTGGTCGGCCAGCGGCTGGTAGTTCTCGTTGACCTGGGCGGCCGCCGCCGAGAGCTCGCGGGCGGCGGTGACCCGGTGGAGCCGTTCGGGCGTGAGCCCGGGCGTCAGCGCCGGCTGCGTGTCACGGCTCGTGTCGGGCAGGTCGCCGACGCGGTCGAGCGCCTGGCACGCCGCGAGGGCGTCGTCCAGCGCCCCGGCGTGCACCCCGGACAACCCCCAGAGCAGGCCCAGCACGCCGCCACCCAGCACGAACCCGGCCACCGCGCAGAGCACCAGCAACCGGCGCGACGGCGGCGCGGGGGCCGCGACCTCGCCGGGTTCGGCCGAAATCTCTTCGTAGTCGGGACCGGCGTCGGTGCCGGTCCCGGGGTCCACGGTGCGCATATCAGCCTCCCACCACCTGGGTGATGAGACATTCCAGCTCACATTCGCGGATCCTGGTGCGGAAGCGCCCCGGCTGAGGCCGATTCGTCATCCGGCGAGCGGTGCGGTCAGCCCCAGCCGAGCTCGTGGAGCCGGGCGTCGTCGATGCCGAAGTGGTGGCCCAGCTCGTGCACGACCGTGATGAGGACTTCCTCGACGACCTCGTCCTCGTCCTCGCACATCGACAGGATCGGCTGCCGGTAGATCGAGATCCGGTCGGGCAGTACCCCGCCGTACGACGACGTGCGCTCGGTCAGCGCGATCCCGTGGTAGAGCCCGAGGATGTCCGGCGCCTCGTCGTTGAACTCCTCCACCAGCACGACGACGTTGTCCATCGCCTTCGCGAACTCCGCCGGCACCTCGTCCAGGGCCTCCGAGACCAGCTCCTCGAACCGCTCCCGGCTCATCTCGACGGGCATCAGCCGTTCTGCTTCGAGGTCGGCGGCGCGCTCGAGCTCGGTGGCGCGGAGCTCGACGTCTCCGGGCCGCCACCGCCGTCGGACGGCGGGCCGTCGGCGGGCGGGCCGTCACCCGGCTGGCCGCCGTCGGTGCCCGCCGGCGCGGCCTTGATGCTGCCGGTCACGGCCTGCAGGCCGCTGCCGTCGGGGAGCTTCGCCGCCACCTTGCAGTTGACCTTGCTCGACCCGGCGTCCCAGCTCTCCTGCTCACGCAGGTCCCAGGTCAGGATGAGGTGCTTGGCGTCGAGGTCGGCCCCGCCGGTGTAGTCCGCGGCCGACTTGGTGCATTCGGTGTCGAGCCAGGTCTTCTGGTCGTCCTGCTTCGGGTAGCCGTCCTTGAACTTCGACTTGAGGTCGAGGGTCGCGATGATCTCGTAGGAGTGCGGCTTCGTGCACTCGACCGGGTCGCCGACGCCCTTGCCGAGCAGCCCGAGGCAGGCGCCGGGCTCGAAGACCAGCGACTGGTCCTGCTCCTTCGCCGGGCTGGTGGTCGGCAGCAGCTTGCCGCCGGGGCCGGCCCACTGCAGGCCGCAGCGCAGCTGGCGGTCGCCGTCGTCCCACTGCGACGCCGTCGGGCGCAGCAGGTTCGTCGTGAGCTTTCCGTACGGATCGAGGTTGTGCCCGAGGTACGGCTTCACGTCGGCGGTGCACTTCTGCTGCGCGATCTGCTGCCACTGGTCCAGCGTCGGGGTCGGCGCGCCCTCCGGGAACTGGGCGCCGATGTCGACGAGCGTGGTCACTTCGAACAGATGTGGCTGGGTGCAGACGACCTTGCGCGCGTCGCTCGCATCCGGGTTGTCCCAGGTCAGGCAGCTGCCAGGAGGCGAGTGGAAGGCCTCTTCGGCGGCCGCCGACAGCTTGCCGGCCCCACCGCCGGCCCCGCCTGCGATGCCGTCGCTCCAAGAGAAGACGACACTGAGGGCGAGCGCGATGAGCGCGCCCGCGAAGATCCCGCCCATCACGACGCGGGTGCGCAGCGTCTGCGTGGCGGTAGGGAACCGATCGGCGCTGGAAGACATCGCAGTCCATGATGCCCGCGTCGCGCGCGACGTGCGCGATCCGGGTGGTTAGGGTGGTCACGGTTTCGTGGTGGCCGGTGATTACGGAGCGTATATGACGCAGGACAACAACACTGGGGACCAGCCGCCCCCGGAGCCGCCGAAGCGCGGTTCCATGAGGTTCCAGGACTCCAGCACGCAACGGCGCGAGCCTTCGCTCGCCGAACAGCGGGCCCGCCAGCAGGCGGTCGCCCAGGAAGAACGCGACGAGGAACTGGCCCGTCAGGCGGACGCCAAGGCGGCCACCCGGCGCAAGATCCTCATCGGCAGCGGCGTCACGGTCGGGCTCGTCGGCCTGGTCGCGACGTTCTACTCGGTCGCGAAGCCGGCCGGTGACGTCACCGCCGTCTGCACCGACTCGAACGGCATCGTCCAGGGCGACGACAACTGCGACGAGAACTACGTGACCAGTCACGGCGGGTACTCCAGCGGTGGCTTCCTGTTCCTGCCGATCGGCGGGGGCGGTTACAACAGCTACCGCTACAACTACGGCGGCTCCGGCACCATCGGGCAGCGCGTGTCCGGCGGTTCCTTCGACGCGCCGTCGTCGCGCACCAACGTCAACACCAAGTCGGGCAAGTCCGTCCAGCGCGGCGGCTTCGGCATCAGCGGCAAGAGCGGCAGCACCGGCGGGACCGGCGGCAGCGGCAAGAGCGGGGGATCCTAGGTGTACCGGGACCGGCGTGAGCCGCGGCGCGACTGGCAGCGGATCGTCGAGGAGCAAGGGCTCGTCTACGGCACGCCGGCCCGTGACAGCAGC
Source organism: Amycolatopsis sp. NBC_01286 (assembly GCF_035982555.1). NCBI lineage: Bacteria > Bacillati > Actinomycetota > Actinomycetes > Pseudonocardiales > Pseudonocardiaceae > Amycolatopsis > Amycolatopsis sp. NBC_01286. The sequence goes on along the minus strand of NZ_CP108428.1, from coordinate 2,098,049 downwards.
GGCCGCGTGCGGCCGTACTGGGACGAGTCCGTGCACTACGTCTTCGAGATGGACGAGGTGCTCTCGCTCGAAGCCGACGTCGAACTGCTGCACTCGATGTGCCTGGAAGCCGTCGACAACGTCGTGACGACCGAGGGCTACCAGCGGTTCGGCATCCCGGAGTGGGTCTGGCCGCACATCGCCGAGTCGTGGAAGCGGCAGGACCCGCACGTCTACGGCCGGTTCGACCTGCGCTACGACGGCCGCTCGCCCGCGAAGCTGCTCGAGTACAACGCGGACACGCCGACCACGCTGCTGGAGGCGTCGCTGCTGCAGTGGCACTGGAAGACCGACGTCTTCCCGGACGACGACCAGTGGAACTCGATCCACGAGAAGCTCGTCGAGCGGTGGTCGTCGCTGCAGGAGAAGCTGCCGTCGAACGAGCTGCACTTCACCTGGTCGGCGGCCGACCCGAGCGGCGAGGACAACGTCACCACGGCGTACCTGCAGGAGACGGCGGCCGAGGCCGGCCTGGACACCGTGGGCCTGGCGATCGAAGAGGTCGGCTGGGACCCGGTGCTCAAGCGGTTCGTCGACCTCGAAGAGCAGCAGATGGCGACCGTGCTGAAGCTGTACCCGTGGGAGTGGCTGGTCGACGAGGAGTTCGGCCGCAACGCCGTCGAGTCGCTGCCGCGGACGCTGTGGGTCGAGCCGCTCTGGAAGATGATCCTCTCCAACAAGACGCTGCTGGCGATCCTGTGGGAGAACTACCCGGGCCACCCGAACCTGCTGCCCGCGTTCGCCGACGACCCCGGCCTGCTCACCGAGTACGTGCGCAAGCCGAAACTGGGCCGTGAGGGCGCGAACGTCCAGATCGTCGCCCCCGGCTACGAGACCCAGACCGACGGCGTCTACGGCGCCGAAGGCTTCGTCTACCAGGCGTTCGACCCGCTGCCCGAGTTCGACGGCTACCGGCCGGCGCTCGGCGCGTGGATCGTCGGCGACAGCTCCGCGGGGCTGGGCATCCGGGAGACCGGCGGCCTGGTCACCGACGACGGTGCCGCATTCGTCCCACATCGCATCCCCGAGTCGTGATACAACACCGCTGCTGATCAGCTCTTTTCTCTGGGAGACAACTCGTGAACACGACCCTTGCGCTGTCCGACACGTTCGGCTCCGACCTCGTGCGGGGGATCGGCGCGATCCTGCTCTACGGCGTCATCGGCCTGCTGCTGATGTTCGCCGGCTTCTACGCCATCGACTGGACCACGCCCGGCAAGCTGTCGAAGCTGGTCACGCAGGGCCTGCCGAACGCGGTGATCGTGACCGCGTCCGGGCTGCTCTCGATGGCGTTCATCGTCGTCGTGGCGATCTTCAACTCGGCGAGCGACCTCACCGAGGGCCTCATCACCTCGCTGGTCTACGGCCTGCTCGGGATCGCCGTCCAGGTGATCGCCGTCCGGCTGCTGGAGTGGGCGACCCGCATCGACGTGGCGTCGACCATCGAGAGCGAGAAGTTCGCCCCGGTCAGCATCGTCGTCGCGGCCGCGCACATCGGGCTTGGCCTCGTGGTGGCGGTCGGCATCTCCTGACCTTTCGCGCATCCAGGTGAGCCGGGCCACGTCCGTGGCCCGGCTCTCTTGTTCCCACTAGCGTGGAGTTCGTGCGCCTGCTGAGGACACCGGACGACCGGTTCACGGACCTGCCCGACTTCCCCTTCGAGCCGCGGTACGTCGAGCTCGACGACCCGCACGGCGGCGTCATCAGAGTGGGTTACGTCGAGGCCGGCCCCGCGGACGGCCCGCCGGTGCTGCTGCTGCACGGCGAGCCCAGCTGGTCGTACCTCTACCGCAAGATGCTGCCGGTGCTGGCGGCCGCGGGGCTGCGCGCCATCGCGCCGGACCTGGTCGGTTTCGGCCGGTCCGACAAGCCCGGCGACATGGTCGACCACACCTACGCCCGGCACGTCGAGTGGATGCGCGGGTTCGCCTTCGACGCCCTCGACCTGCACGACGTCACCCTCGTCGGCCAGGACTGGGGCGGCCTGATCGGCCTCCGCCTGGTCGCCGAGCACCCGTCACGGTTCGCGCGCGTCGTGGCGTCCAACACGGGCCTCCCGACCGGCGACCACGACATGCCGCCGGTGTGGCACGCGTTCCGCGAAGCCGTCGAGAAGGCCCAGGTGCTGGACGTCTCGCGCTTCGTCCAGTCCGGCTGCAAGTCGCCCCTGCCGGCCGAGGTGCGCGCGGCGTACGACGCGCCGTTCCCGAACGAGATGTACAAGGCCGCGCCCCGGGCGATGCCGGGCCTGGTCCCGTTCCGCCCGGACAACCCGGCATCCGCGGCGAACCGCGCCGCGTGGGAGGTCCTGACCGAGCTGGAACTGCCGTTCCTGGTGGCCTTCTCCGACGGCGACCCGATCACGGGCGGCTTGGCCCCGGTGCTGCAGGCGTCGTTGAAGGGCGCGCAGGGGCTGACGCACCCGGTGATCGCCGGGGCGGGCCATTTCCTGCAGGAAGACGCGGGCGAGGAGCTGGCCGAGCACGTGGTGCGCTTCATCCGGAGCTGAGCAGCCCCCGATTTCCACGCTACCGGGACGGGCCGACAGTTCCGCTCGCCCGAAAGCCGTGAAGGCCTCCTTACCGGCTCTTATGGCCGGTAAGGAGGCCTTCACGGCTTTTCCCGACCCCGGGTTGTCGGGGGTGCTCGCTAGGCTGGAATCGGGGGCTGCTCAGGTCAGGCGAGTGCCGCCTGGGTGGCTGCCAAGGCGTCCACCAGGATGTCCAGGCCCTCCTGGGCTTCCTCCGCCGTCAACGTCATCGGCGGGCCGAGCCTCAGGACGTTTCCGTGCAGGCCGCCCTTGCCGATCAGCAGGCCGCGCTTCTTCGTCTCCTCCAGCATCCGGGCCGCCGCGGCGACGAAAGGCTCCGTCGTGCCCGGCTTGATCAGCTCGATGCCGATCATCAAGCCCTTGCCGCGGACCTCCGCCACCAGCGGCGACGAAGCCGCCCGCAACCCCGAGAGCAGCTGACGGCCTCGGGCCGCGCAGTTCGCCTGCAGGTCGTGGTCCTTGATGTAGTCCAGCACCGCCGTCGCGCCCGCCATCGAGACCGGGTTGCCGCCGAACGTCGAGAACGACTGGGCCTGGAAACAGTCCAGCACGTCGCCGCGGGCGACCACGCCGCCGACCGCGAGGCCGTTTCCCAGGCCCTTCGCGAACGTCATCATGTCCGGCGTCACGCCGTGCGCGTCGATGCCCCAGAAGTGCTCGCCCGTGCGGCCCCAGCCCGTCTGGACCTCGTCCGAGATGAACAGCACGCCGTAGGAGTCGAGGACTTCCTTCATGGCGCGGAACAGGCCGTCCGGCGGGAGGCTGAACCCGCCGACGCCCTGGATCGGCTCGGCGATCAGGCAGGCGACGTCGCCCGCGGTCGCCGTGTCGAGGACGTCGACCAGGTCGGCGACGCAGGCGTCGATGTACGCCGCGTCGGACAGGTCGCGGAAGGGGCTGCGGTAGCGGTAGCCGCCGTGGACGTAGTTGACCTTGACCGGGCTCAGCGCCGACGCCGACCAGCCGCGGTTGCCGGTGATCGCGACCGTCCCGAAGGACCGGCCGTGGTAGGAGTTCCGCATCGCCAGCACCTGGTTGCTGCGCCGGAACTGCGTCGCGAGCATCAGCGCGGTGTCGTTGGCTTCACTGCCGGAGTTCGTGAAGAAGACCTTCGCGTCCGGGATGCCGGACAGCGAAGCGATCCGCTCGGCCAGCTCGACCTGCGAGCGGATCAGGTACAGCGTCGAGGTGTGCAGGATGCCGGTGTCGAGCTGCTTGCGGACCGCGTCGCCGATCTCGGCGACGTCGTAGCCCATCGAGTTCGTCAGCACGCCGGCGAAGAAGTCGAGGTAGGTGCGGCCCTGCGAGTCGGTCATCCGCCGGTCGTGCGCGTGCACGATCTCGATCGGCTCCTCGTAGAGCAGCGACATCCAGGACGGCATCACAGCGCGGTGGCGGGCGAGCAGCTCGTCGGTCATCGGGGCGCCTCCTCGGGGTCTCCTTGGAGTATGGGGAGCCCGCGAACCGAGCTTCAACGATCAGACTGTCGGGACAACCGCTGACGGGCGCACAGTCTGTACGGACTACCCTCTGTCTTCGTGATTGACCCCAGGACTCTGCGCGATGACCCGGAAGCCGTGCGCGCGTCGCAGCGCGCCCGTGGCGAGGACGAAGGAGTGGTCGACAAGCTGCTCTCCCTCGACTCCCGGCGCCGCTCTTCGATCGCGGCCGCGGACAAGCTGCGCAACGAGCAGAAGATCCTGGGCAAGCAGATCCCGAAGGCGCCGCCGGAGGAGAAGCAGCAGCTGCTGGCCACGGCCAAGGAGCTCGCCGCTCAGGTGAAGGCCGCCGAGGCCGAGCAGAACACGTCGTCGGAGGAGTTCGACCAGCTCTTCCGCACCGTGCCGAACCTGGTGCACCCGGACGCGCCGATCGGCGGCGAGGACGACTTCACCGTCGTCAAGCACGTCGGTGAGCCCACGAAGCTCGGCTTCACCCCGCGCGACCACCTCGAGCTGCTCGAAGCGCTCGGCGGCGTCGACATGGAGCGCGGCGCGAAGGTGTCGGGCTCGCGGTTCTACTTCCTCACCGGCGTCGGCGCGCAGCTGCAGCTCGGCCTGCTCAACATGGCCATCGCCCAGGCGCTCGAAAACGGCTTCACGCCGATGATCACGCCGTCGCTGGTGCGTCCGGAGATCATGGCCGGCACCGGCTTCCTCGGGCAGCACTCGAGCGAGATCTACCACCTCCAGGACGACGACCTGTACCTCGTCGGCACGTCGGAGGTGCCGCTCGCCGGCTTCCACGCCGACGAGATCCTCGACCTGAACGACGACGCGAAGCGCTACGCGGGCTGGTCGTCCTGCTACCGCCGCGAGGCCGGCTCGTACGGCAAGGACACCCGCGGCATCATCCGCGTGCACCAGTTCGACAAGGTCGAGATGTTCGTCTACACCAAGCCGGCGGACGCCGAGGCCGAGCACGCGCGGCTGCTGGACTGGGAAGAGCAGATGCTGGCGAAGATCGAGGTGCCCTACCGGGTCATCGACACCGCCACCGGCGACCTCGGCACGTCCGCGCACCGCAAGTTCGACTGCGAGGCGTGGGTCCCGAGCCAGGAGGCCTACCGCGAGCTGACCTCGACGTCCAACTGCACGACGTTCCAGGCCCGCCGCCTCTCGGTCCGCTACCGCGGCGAGAACGGCAAGCCGCTGATCGCCGCGACGCTCAACGGCACGCTGGCCACCACCCGCTGGATCGTCGCGATCGTCGAGAACCACCAGCAGGAAGACGGCTCCGTGCGCGTGCCCGAGGCGCTGCGCCCGTTCGTCGGCGGCAAGGAAGTCCTCACGCCCCGCTGATTTGGGGTTATGCCAGGTGCGCACCCGTTCGGCCCAGTAAGGTCCGGGCCGAACGGGAGGACGCATGCGCATGAAGTGGCAGGCCGTGGCGGCCATCGCGGCCGCGGTCGTGGTGACCGGCTGCACGGTGACGGTCGGCGGGTCGGCGTCGCCGGTGCCGGGCCAGGGGCCGGTGACCAAGGTCGTCGACGCTTGTTCGCTGCTGACCCCGGAGCAGGTCGACGCCCTCGGCTACCAGGGGGCGGGCCGGTCGGTGCCGAGCGACAAGTCGCGGAACCAAGCGGCCATGTGCCTCTGGAACTCGAAGGACGACGCCGAGATGTCGTCGGTGCTGAACGTCGGCATGGCGGTGGACATCAGCATCGACGAGTACCTCGCCGGCGCCGTCCCGAAGTCCTCGCCGGAGCGGATCGGCGGCTTCAGCTGGACGCAGTACGCGTCGATCCTGGCCGGCGACTGCTCGCTCTACACCGTGCTGGGCGAGAAGTCGTTCGCCTACGTCAGCGTCTCCGGCACGGACCTGGCCAAGTCCTGCGCGCTGGCGAAACCGGCGATCCCCCAGGTCGCTTCGCACCTGCCGGGCGGCCAGGACGCGCCCTCGATCACGCCGTCGACGTCGGCGAAGCCCGAGCCGGGCGGCCCGCTGCTGTCGGTCGACCCGTGCACGCTGATGAAGCCGGACCAGCTGGCGCAGCTGAAGAACATCTCGCCGAGCGGCGAGAAGACCGTCTCGACCGTGGTGCCGAACTCGTCCTACTGCCTGTGGGACGACACCGACGGCGACGACGGCCAGAAGGCGTTCGAAGTCTGGGTCGGCCCCAGCACCCCGGTGGCCGAGTGGCCGGGCACGCAGGACGTCCAGCCGACCGAGACCGTCGACGTCGGCGGCAAGAAGTGGGGCGTCTTCCCGAACATGGGCGGCCTGCGCGCGACCTGCGGCGCGACCCTGCCGGTCACGGACACATCGTCGGTGCAGGTGGTCAGCGGGTTCATCGGCGACGACACCAAGACGTGCGACGTCGTCAAGCAGGGCCTGCCGCTGGTGACGGCGAACCTGCCGGGCTGAACCTCAGGCCGAGACCTGGTCCGCGATGTGGCGCGCGATCTCCAGCGCGCTCGTCGCGGCCGGCGACGGCGCGTTCAGGACGTGCACCTGGTCGCGGGCGGTCTCGATGAGGAAGTCGTCGACGAGCGAGCCGTCGCGGCGCATCGCCTGCGCGCGGACGCCCGAGCCGTGGCGGACGATGTCGTCCTCGGTGACGGCCGGGACGAGCCGGGCGAGGCTGGCGGCGAAGCGCTTCTTCGAGAACGAGCGCCGCACCTCGTCGAGCCCGGTCGGCAACGCGTACTTCTTCGCGAGCCGCCAGACGCCGGGGAAGGCCGCGACCTCGGCGATGTCCTTCGCGGAGAAGTCGGCCCAGCGGTAGCCCTCGCGCCGCAGCGCGAGCACGGCGTTGGGGCCGGCGTGCACGCTGCCGTCGAGCATCCGGGTCAGGTGCACGCCGAGGAACGGCAGCGTCGGGTCCGGCACCGGGTAGATCAGGCCCTTGACCAGGCCGCGGCGTTCGGGCTTGAGCTCGTAGTACTCACCGCGGAACGGCACGATCTTCGCCGACGGTGTCAGCCCGGCCAGCCGCGCGACGCGGTCGGAGTGCAGGCCGGCGCAGTTGACGAGCCCGTCCGCGACGATGACGTCGGACCCGGTCGCGACCTCGACGCCGCCGTTCGCGCCGGCCCGGATGGCCATCGCGGGGCTGTTCAGCCGGAGGTCGACGCCGGCTTCGTCGAGCAGCCGCACAAGGGCCGCGCAGACGGCGGGGAAGTCGATGATCCCGGTCGACTCGACGCGCAGCGCGGCGACGCAGGACACCTCGGGCTCGTACTCCCGCGCTTCGGCGGGTGAGATCTTCTTGGCCGGGACGCCGTTGGCCTCGGCCCGCTCGGCGAGCGTGTCGAGCGCGGGGATCTCCTTCTCGTCGGTGGCGACGACGAGCTTCCCGCACACCTCGACCGGCACGCCGTACTGGCGCGCGAAGTCCACGATGGACCGGTTGCCGGCGACGGACATCCGCGCCTTGAAGGAGCCGGGCTTGTAGTAGAGCCCGGCGTGCACGACGTTCGAGTTGTGCCCGGTCTGGTGAGCCGCCCACCGCGGTTCCTTCTCCAGCACGGTGACGTCCAGCCCGCGCCTGGTCAGCTCCCAGGCCACAGCCAGACCGACGATCCCGCCCCCGACGACCACCACGTTGCGCACGATCGACCAGGCTACGCGAGTCCCTGGCGCGCGCCGCCCCTGGCGTTACCTAACGTCCGTCAGGTAAGGTACCTAACCGATGTCAGGTAAGCGGTTGACCCGGGAAGCGCGGCGCGAGCTGATCGTCGCCGCGGCCGCCGAGGTGTTCGCCTCGGCGGGCTACGCCGCGGCCGGCATGCGCGAAGTCGCGGCAGCGGCCGGAATCAGCACGCCGGTGCTCTACGACCACTTCCCGGCGAAGGCCCAGTTGTACGCGGCCCTGCTGGAGTCCGAAGTGGACGAGCTGCTGGCCGGCTGGGCCGAGCTGCCGCTCTCGGATGACCCGGAAGTGTTGCTGCGCAGCCGCGTGTCGGCGATCTTCGCGTGGATCGAAACCCACGAGCGCGGCTGGCGGATGATCTTCGCGGAGCCGCCGTCGGACCCGGCGGTCGCGGCGACGCACCGGGCCGGCCAGGACCGGGCGACGGCCAACCTGACGGCGTTGTTCCGCGGCATCCCGAGCCTCGACCTGACCGCCCGCATCCCGCGCGAGCTGGCCGACGAGGTCCTGGCGGACGCGAGCAAGAGCGCGCTGAACGCGGTGGCGACGTGGTGGTGGCGCCACCGGGAAGTCCCGCGCGACGAGGTCGTGGCGCTGACGGTAGACCTGTTGTGGCGCGGCCTGGCCACGCTGACCAAGGGGGAGCGATGAGCACCGAGACCTACCGGCTCGCGGCCGAAACCGGCGACGCCGGCTTGGCGATGACGGCGTTCGCCCCGGACGCGGTGCTGCACTCACCGCTGACTTCGCGGGTGCGTTTCACCGGGCACACGGAGCTGCGAGCGCTGATCGAGGTGGCGTACACCCACCTGACGGAGATCCGCTTCCACACGGACGTGGGCGACGACCGGACCCGCGTGGTCGTCTACACCGCACGCATCGGCGGCGAGCCGATCGAGGAAGCCGCGCTGCTGCGGCTGAACTCCGCCGGCTTGATCGAAGAGGTGACGTTGTTCGTGCGGACGTTGCCGGGGCTGGTGGCGTTGATGGACCGGTTCGGCCCGGACATCGCCCGGCGCAACGGCCGCCGGTGGGCCGCGCGGGTGCTGAGCGTGCTGACGAAGCCGTTGCTGGCGATGGTGAAGTCGGGGGACCGGTACGCGGTCCCGCTGGTCAGTCCGCCAGCCCGGCCGTCGTGAGCGCCTTCTGCGCGCTCATCCCCAGTCCGACGCCGTAGGCCCGCTCGAAACCGGCCGCTCCCAACGACTCCCGCACCCGGGCCCGGACGGCCGAGGCGTCCGGGTCGCCGCTGATCGCCGTGCCGCGGACCGCCGCCGCGGCGCCCAGCAGCACCGCCGCCTGGTCCGGGTGGGTCGCCGCGCCGGCCAGGCCCTCCAGCGCGAACGCCACGACGTCGCCCGCGTGCCAGTGCCGGCCCAGCAGCAGCGCCTTCCGGTGCGACTCGGCCGCGTCGGAGACCCGGCCTTCCGTCAGCGCCAGCCAGCCCAGCGAGATCAACGCGCGCGCGTGGGCCGTCTCCGCCGCGAACGACCCGCCTTCGCACTCCGCCAGCGCGCGTTCGCAGAAGGCGCGTGCCGTGGCCAGGTCGCCGGCCAGCCGGGACAGGTCGGCCAGGCCGACGTAGGCCGCCGCCCGGGACTCCGGCATGCCCGAGCGGCGGGCGGTCGACGCGGCCAGCTCGTAGTCCGCCCGCGCGCCGTCGTGGTCGCCCTGCAGCACCCGGGTCCAGGCGCGGCGCGTGATCAGGTCCGCGACGTCGTCCGTCGCGCCCAGTTCGTGCATCAGGGCCAGCGACTCGTCCATCTTCACCAGCGCCTCGGCGTGCTCGCCCCGCCAGCTCAGCAGCTGGGAAAGGTGGTCCAGCGCCATCGACAGGCCCCACCGCTCGCCCAGCGCCCGGAACTGCACGGCGCCTTCGCGCAGGCCTTCCTCGGCCTGGCGGAGGTCGCCGGTCATCATCGACCGCAGGCCGAGGCCGGTCGGCACCAGCGCCCAGCTCCACGCGTCGCCGTGGGCCAGCATCGCCTCGCCGCGCCCGTACAGCTCCGCGTCGTCGGCCGGCGGTCCGACCACCACCGCCAGCACCATGATCAGCATCGGATGCCGCGGCATCCACATCGAGTCCCGGGCGTACCGCTGCGCCATCGGCACGTGCGGCGCGAGCGCCTCCTCGTTCGGCATGCCGGCCAGCGCGGTGAGCAGGCAGAGCAGGAACTCCTCGAGGTACTCCGCCCGCACCTCCGGCCCGCAGCGCTTGACGACCTCCAGCGACACCACCGCGCCCTCGAACCGCCGGCCGCGCATCCACCAGTACATCGCCAGCGGCGTGACCATGCGCAACGCGATCACGACGTCCGCCTCGGCCGCCCAGCGCAGGGCCGCGAGGATGTTGTCGTAGTCGGCGTCGATGCGGGCCAGCCACTCCAGCTGCGCCGCCGTCCGCAGCATCGGGTCGGCTTCCTCGGCGAACCGCAGGAAGTACTCGGCGTGCGCGCGGTGCAGGGCGTCCGTCTCGCCCGCTTCGTCGAGCTTCTCCGCGCAGAACGCGCGGATCGTCTCCAGCATCCGGAACCGCCCGCCGACGGCCTCGACCAGCGACTTGTCGGCCAGCTCCGGCAGCAGGTCGACGTCCGCGCCGCACACCTCGGCGGCCGCGGCTACGGTCGCGCCGCCGGGGAACACCGTCAGCCGCCGCGCGAGTTCCCGCTCCTCGTCGTCGAGCAGGTCCCAGCTCCATTCGACGACGCCGCGCAGCGACCGGTGCCGCTGTTCGGCCGTGCGGCTGCCGCGCGCGAGCAGCCGGAACCGGTCGTCGAGCCGGGCCGCGATCTCGCCGGCCGGCAGGAGCCGGACGCGGGCGGCGGCAAGCTCCAGGGCCAGCGGCAGGCCGTCGAGGGCGGCGCAGATGTGCTGGACGTCGCCGATCGTCGACTCGTCGACGGTAAACGCGGGATCGCTCGCGGCCGCGCGGTCGGCGAACAGCCGGATCGCCGCGAACTCGCCGGCTCGCGCGGCGGACGTCCCGGGCGGCGGCACGGCCAGGCGCGGCACCGGCGCCAGCTGCTCGCCGGTGATGCCGAGCGGCTCGCGGCTGGTGGCCAGCACCCGCAGCCCGGGGCACGCGCCGAGCAGCCGCCCGGCCAGCCGGGCCGCGACGTCGACGACGTGCTCGCAGTTGTCGAGCACCAGCAGCGTCGTGCGGTCGCGCAGCGCCGCGATCAGCCGGTCGGCGGGGTCCTGCGCCTCGCGTTGCCGCAGCGGGGTGTCCCGCAGGCCCAGCGCGGTCAGCACCGCGCCGACGACGTCCGCGGGCCCGTGCGGCGCCAGCTCGGCGAAGGCGACCGGGCCCGTCTCGGTCGCCGCGACCTCGACGGCCAGGCGCGTCTTGCCGGTGCCGCCGGGCCCGGTGAGCGTCACGAGCCGGGCGCGCGCCAGCAGCTCCGAGACCTGCCGCAGCTCGTCGTCACGGCCGACGAAGCTGGTCAGCTGCGCGGGCAGCGCCGAGATCGCCGGCTTCTCGGTTTCGCCGCGAAGCACCGCGAGGTGCGCTTCGGCGAGCTCCGCGCCGGGGTCGGCGCCCAGCTCGTCGGCCAGGGTGCGGCGGGCGTCCTCGAACGCGGCCAGCGCGTCGGCGGACCGGCCCGCGGCGTGCAGCGCCCGGACGAGCTGCACGCGCGGCCGTTCCCGCAGCGGCCGCTCGGCGACGGTCTCGCGCAGGCCGGCCAGGACGTCTTCGGCCTGGCCCATGGCCAGCCGGGCCTCGACGTGGTCGTCGGCCGCCTCGGCCCGCAGCTCGTCGAGCCGGGCGGCCTGGGCGGCGGCGAACGGCGCGTCCGCCAGGTCGCTGAACGCGGGTCCGCGCCACAGCGCCAGGGCCTCGCCCAGGACGTCCGCGGCGGGCGAGCCGGCCTTCAGCAGCGCGCGGCCTTCGCGTGCGAGACGCTCGAAGCGGTGGACGTCCACTTCGTCCGGTTCGACGACCAAGCGGTAGCCCGCGGCGGTGAACTCGACCGGCGCCAGGTCCTTCAACGCCGTCCGCAGCCGTGACACCTGGGACTGGAGGGCGTTCGCCGCGCCGTCCGGCGGCTCCTCGCCGTACATCCCGTCGATCAGCCGCTCGGCCGGGACGAAGCGCCCGGCTTCGAGGGCGAGCAGGGCCAGCAGCGTGCGCGAGCGCGGACCGCCCACCGCCGCTGGTGCGCCGTCCGGGTGCCACGCGGTGACGGCCCCCAGGACCCCGAATCGCATGCGCCCAGCGTAGGGCGTGGTCAGGCGCATGGTGGGGGTCACTCGAAAGAGGGGTTCGGCGTGGGCCTGTGAATCAGCTGAGCGTACGTATATACACTTCGCCGGGTCCCCACGCAATGGGAGAGGTATGTCGCCCGACAGCATTGCCCTAGGTCAGCCGACCGTCGGCGAGGAAGAGCTCGCCGCCGTCGCCGAAGTCTTCCGCTCCGGCTGGCTGGCCGGGGCCGGTCCCGCGTGCCGCCGGTTCGAGGAACGGTTCGCGCAGGTCACCGGCACCGCGCACGCGCTGACCACCGCGAACTGCGGGTCGGCGCTGTTCCTCGGTCTCAAGGTGCTCGGCGTCCAGCCGGGCGACGAGGTGATCGTCGGCGACTACACCTTCCCGGCGACCGGCCACGCCGTCGTCCAGGCCGGCGCGAAGCCGGTCTTCGCCGACATCCGCCCGGACGTCTTCAGCGCCGACCCGGCGCACATCGAAACCCTGATCACCCCGCGCACGGTCGGCATCCTCGCCGTCGACGTCGCGGGCCAGCCGGGCGACTTCGACGAGTACCGCGCGATCGCCGACAAGCACGGCCTCTGGCTGTTCGAGGACGCCGCGTGCGCCGCCGGCGCGACGTACAAGACGCGCCCGGCCGGCAGCCTCGCCGACCTGGCCGCGTTCTCCTTCCACGGCCGCAAGGGCATCACCGCGGGCGAAGGCGGCGCGCTGGTCTCGGACCGCGAAGACCTCATCGCGCACGCCCGCAAGCTCCACACGTACGGCATCGAACCGGCGATCAGCCGCGAAGGCTCCACCACGCTGCCGATCCCGGAGTTCCACGAGCTCGGCTACAACTTCCGCATGTCGGACGTCCAGGCCGCGATCATGAACGTCCAGCTCGACCGCCTGCCCGACCTCCTCGCCGCCCGCCGCTCGGTGGCGAAGCGCTACCACGAGGCCTTCGACGACGTCGACGCGCTGACCGTCCCCGTCGAGCTGCCCGACCGCGAGCACCCGTGGCAGGCCTACCTGCTCACGGTCGCGCCGGAGGTCAGCCGCGACCGGCTGGCCCTGCGCATCCGCGAGCAGGGCGTCCAGTGCAACTTCGGCACCTACGCTTCCCACCTCCAGCCGATCTACGGCCCCCAGACCCCGCTGCCCGTGTCGGCCGACGCGTTCGCGCGTCAGCTCGCCATCCCCATGCACGCCAACCTGACGGACGCCGAAGTGGCGCGCGTCGGCGAGGTCGTGCGCGCCGCCGTGCAGTCCCTGTCCTGAAGCCACCGACCGAGGAGAATTTGGTGTCCGACAAGAAGGTCCTGTTCACGGGGGCCGGTGGTTTCATCGCCGCACACGTAATCCCCTTGCTCATCGAGGGCGGCTACACCGTCCGCATCTTCGACAACATGACCCGCGGCGACCGCGCCCGCGTCAACGAGTTCGTCGCCACCGGCAAGGTCGAGCTGGTCGAGAAGGACGTCCGTTACGGCGGCGCGGTGCGCGAGGCCATGCGCGGCTGCACCCACGTCATCCACTTCGCCACGGTCTCGATCAACAAGTCGATCGCCGACCCGCACGAGTCGTTCGACATCAACATGACCGGCAACCACAACGTGTTCGCCGCGGCCGCCGACGAAGGCGTCGAGCGCCTGGTGTTCGCGTCGACGGCGTCGGTCTACGGCGAGCCGAAGCGGCTGCCGATGCACGAGGACGACGAGCTCAAGCCGCTCACGCCGTACTGCATCTCGAAGCGCGCCGGCGAGGACATGCTCGGCTTCTACGAGCGCCAGAAGGGCCTGTCCTGGAACGCGTTGCGCTTCTTCAACGTGTACGGCCCCGGCCAGAAGATCGAGGCGTACTACACCTCGGTGATCAACCACTTCATCCAGCGCCTGCGCGCCGGCCAGCCGCCGATCATCGACGGCCGCGGCGACCAGTCGATGGACTTCGTGCACGTCACCGACCTGGCGCGGGCCGTCGTCGCCGCGCTGGAGTCCGAGCAGGCGAACCTGCCGATCAACATCGGCACCGGCATCGACACCTCGATCGCGGCGCTGGCCAAGATCCTGATCGAGGCCGTCGGCGTCGACGTCGAGCCGCTGTTCAACGAGCGTGACGTGCTGGTTTCGCGGCGCGCCGCCGACATCACCCGCGCCCGCGACGTGCTCGGCTGGGAGCCGCGGATCACTGTCGAAGAAGGCATGCGACAGCTGGTCAAGGACTCCGAGTGAGTGCCGCCGCGGGCCCTGCCCGAGGACGTGCGATGCGCATCGCGGTGGTCAACAACTTCTTCCCGCCCCGGGTGGGCGGGAGCGCGCACATGTCGGCCTCGCTCGCGGCGCAGTTCGTCGAGGAGGGCCACCAGGTCCTGGCGATCACGGCCGCCTACGCCGACGCGCCGGCCGAGGAGGAGCGCGACGGCTACCGCGTGGTGCGCCTCCCGTCGACGAAGATGCCGCAGGTCGGCCTGTCGATCGACTTCGACATGAGCTTCGCGTCGGTGCGGCCGGGCAACTGGCGGCGGCTGTGGAAGCTGCTCGACGAGTTCAAGCCGGACGCGATCCACCTCCACGGCCAGTTCTTCGACCTGTCGTGGCTGGCCGGGATCTACGCGCGGCGGCGGCACATCCCGGCGCTGCTGACCATCCACACCCTGCTGATCAGCGACAACAAGCTGTACGGCGGCGTGTTCCGGGTGCTCGACGCGGTGCTCGTGCGGCCGATCCTGCGCTACATCCGGCCGCGGTACGTCATCCTCGACAAGCTCGGCGTCGACTACTGCGTCGAGCGCTACGGCACCAGCGACGCGAACTCCGAGTACTTCCCGATCGCGGTCGACACCGGCCACTTCGCGAAGCCGGTGACGAAGGACGTCCGCGCGGAGCACGAAATCGGCGACGCGCCGCTGATCGTCTCGCTCGGGCACGTCATCCCGCTGCGCAACCGGCTGCCGCTCATCGAGGCCCTGCCGTCCATTTTGGACAAGCACCCCGGCGTGCGGGTGGTCGTCGTCGGACGCGTCTACCACGACGCGTTCCTGAAGCGGGCCGCCGAACTGGGCGTCTCCGAGGCGCTGGTCGTCACCGGCGCGGTGCCGAAGGAGGACGTCCCGGCGTACTTCGCGGCGGCGGACATCGTGACGCACGACCTCAACGGCGGCTGCGGCACGGCGTCGCTGGAGGCGATGCTGTCCGGCACCGCGACGATCGCGTCGGTCACCGAGGACAACTACCCGGGCATCGAGCTGCGCAACGGCGAGAACGTCCTGCTGGTGCGCCCGGACGACTCGGAAGCCGTGGCCTCGACGGTGATCGAGCTGCTCGACGACCCCGAGCGGCGCGCGCAGATCGCGCAGCGGGCGAGCGAGATGGTGCGGTCGAACTTCGGCCTCGACGTCGTCGCCGAGGAGCACCTGCGGACCTTCGAGAAACTGGTGTCGGACGCCCATGTTCTTCGATGACGAGCGCAGCCACCGGCTGCGCCCGCAGATCCTGACCGAGCTCGTCTCGCAGTACATGAACGACGCCGAGCGGGCGCAGTTCTACGGGCTGCCCTCGACGTGCCGCGTCCGCGAGCGCGTCAAGATCATCAGCCCCGAGAACCTCAAGATGGGCGACCACTGCTGGGTCGGCGAAGGCGCGGCGCTCGACGCGAGCGGCGGCCTGGAGATCGGCGAACACACCAGCATCGGGCTGAACACGCTGATCTTCACGCACTCCAGCTGGCTCGCGAACATGACGCTGCAGAACCATTCGGGCAGCGACCTGATCGAGCGCAAGCCGGTGAAGATCGGCAAGGGCTGTTTCATCGGCGGCCTGGTGGTCATCATGGCGGGCGTGACGATCGGCGACTTCGCCACGGTCCAGCCGAACTCGGTGGTGGCCAAGGACGTCCCGCCGCGCACACTGGTCGCGGGCAACCCGGCCCGGGTCTTCCAGCGCTACGACGAGGAATACATCCAGTCCGAAGTGGACCGTGTCCGGGCGGACAACGCCCGCCGCCGCGAGATCGCGGAGTCACACGGGCAGAACACTTCGGGCTGGGGAGCCCCATCGGGCGACTACTCGGAGCAGTAGCTTTCCGGCAGGCTGACGTGCGAAGATGACGTCCAGTAACTGCGGCGAGGAGAAGGCGATGAGTGTCATGGAGTGGCCTCACCACCTCTTGTCCCTTGAAGACTGGATCGATCTGCCGGAAACCCCGGAGTACCAGGTCGAAGCGGTCGAAGGGGTTCTTGTCGTGGCGCCGCGTCCGATGCCATTCCACCAGCTCGCCCTTACCCGGCTGGGCTACTTGATCAACGAGCAGCTCCCGGATGAGTACTGTGCGCTGAGCGAAGTCGAAGCAGTCATCGCCGAGGCACCGCTGACCGTCCGGGTGCCCGATGTGCTGGTGGCCCCGGCCGCCCTGGTGGCGACGAACCCGGCTCGGCTCGATGTCGCTGATGTGCAGCTGGTGATCGAGGTGCTGTCCGAGGGCACCAGGCGGACCGACCAGGTCACGAAGTTCTCCGAGTACGCGGAAGCCGGGATCGAGCACTACTGGATCGTCGACCTCGACCCGCCGATCAGCATGATCACCTACCGGCTGGTCGACGAGGACTACGAGAACTTCGGTGAACAGTCCGGCATCGCCGAGCTCGACTTCGGCGGCCACGCGTTGACCATCGACCTGAACGCACTCACCACCCGGCGAGCCCAGCGCCCCTAGGAGCAGTGCAGCGCGACCTCACCGGTGTCCGGCAGCGTCACCGGGTTCCTGCACCCCGACTTCACCCCCGCGACGAACCGGGCCACTGCCGTAGTCACACACTCATCGAAGTGGATGACGGCGGCGCCGGCGTGGTCGCCGGCACCGCCGCCGTGGAGCCGCCGGAACACGCTGTGACGCAGGTCAGCAGGCATGCCGCGGCGAAGATTTCCCCCAAGGTGCGCACCGAGGTCAATCTAGCGCTCGGTCACCGAGCGCAGGATATCGGTTACGCAACGTTTCAGCCGTGGCCGACGCCGGTGTGGCCCGCCGGCAGGTTGTCGCCCGCGGCGTCGTAGGCGCGCAGGCGGCCCGGGTCGGCGGCCGAGTCGAACCAGAACACCACCACGTTCGGGTCGGCGCTCCACTTCGCCTGGTGCGCGACCACGTTGCCGGCGGCGGTGATCTTCGCGGCCGGGCCGGCGTAGTAGCCGAAGCTCGGCACGTCGTGGCCGTCCAGGTTCGCGCCGCCGGTCACCGCGTGGAAGCCCGGGGCCTTGTCGCTGCCCGCGAACTCGTTGGCGACGATCACGTCCTTCAGGCCGCCCGCGGCGTCGCGGATGCCGCCCATGATGCCGAACGTCGTGGTCGGCAGCTGCGGCTCCTGCAGCTTGACGCCGTAGAAGACCAGCTCGCCGGAGCTGTCCCGGCGGCCCGTGCCGATGACGTCGCCCAGCACCTCGTGCTCGGGTGCGGCGTCCCGGGTCGGCGGCGGCGAAACCGGCGCGGCCGGCGCGGCCGGTGCGGCGGCCACCGGAGCGGCCGGCGGCGTCTCGGCGTTCGCGCTGGTCAGGAGGCCGGGAACCGCCAGCACGCCGCAAGCGGCGACCACGGTACCGGCGATGACGAGGCGGTTCTTCACGGGTTTCCTCCCCGGATCGGCAAGATCGTCCGCCGGTGACTACGGGCGTAGGGTCGAAAAGGTTGAGACGCGCCCGCGCAACCTTTCCGGGGCCCGGCCGTCGCTGGGGGCGAAAGGGGTGACGCATGGCGCGCGGTGACGACGAGTTCGCGGACTTCGTGCGCGCGTCCTCGGCTCGCCTCACGCACGCCGCGTTCCTGCTCACAGGCGATCGGCACCAAGCCGAAGACGCCGCCCAGACGGCCTTCACCCGCACGTACGCGGCGTGGTCGCGAGTCCGCCACAAGGACGCCTACGGCTACGCCCGGACCGTCCTGATGAACCACGTCATCGACGGCTGGCGGCGCCCGATCCGTGAGTACGCCACCGAGGAGATGCCCGAGCGGCCGGACCGCGTCGACGTCGACCAGGCCGTCACCCAGCGGGAATGGCTCACGGCGGTGCTCAAGACGCTGACCGCCCGCGAGCGCGCCGTCGTCGTGCTGCGGCACTTCTTCGACCTGCCCGAAGCCGACGTGGCGCGCGAACTGGGCGTTTCGCTGGGTACCGTGAAGAGCACGAATTCGCGGGCGCTGGCCAAGCTGCGGATCGAAGCGGGCACCGAAGACACGCTGATCGGAGGGAGCGGGCGATGAACGACCTCGACGACTTCCGCGCCGCCCTCCGGCGGCCGCCGTCCGAGCCCTTCGCCGAGCCGGACCTGAGCAGGATCATGGCCGACGGCACGCGCCTGCGGCGTCGCCGCCGCGTGCTGACGACCACCGGCGGGCTCGCCGCCGCGGCCGTCGTCGTGCTGGTGGTCGTGTTCGCCGTCCAGCTGCGGCAGCCCGCGCCCGCGCCGGTCGCGCAGCCGCCGGCCCCGCCCGCACCGACGTCTTCGGTCCCGCCGCCGACGACCGCCGGACCGCCCCCGGCCGAGCCGCTCGGCGAGGTCGTCGGCACCGGTATCCGCACCGCGGCCGGGGAGATCGTGATCTTCGCCAAGGCGGTCGACGAGCCGCAGATCCTGCCGGACATCCACTTCGGCCTCGTCGCCGGTTTCCGCGACGGCGGGAACCTGGAGCCGGTCCTGGCCACCAACGAGTTCCGCGGCTCCGACCGCTCGTTCGGCTTCCACGCCACCGACGGCGGCGAGGTCCTGCAGGACCAGACCATCCCGGTCTTCGGCTACTTCGCCGGCGCGGCCGCGAGCATCACCACGACGGTGCACGGCAAGACGATCCAGGCGAACGTGGCGAAGTGGAGCAAGGACCCGAACGTGGTCATCTTCTGGTTCGACCCGGTCGCGGTCCCGGACTCGGCGTCGCTGACGCCGCTGATCGCCTACGACAGCAAGGGAAGCCGGCTCACCAAGTGAGTGAGCCGGCCCCGGGGAGCGTCAGGCGGCGGCCTGGGTGAGGACCTGCTCGACGACGTGGTGCGACGGCAGGATCAGGTCGCGCTCGGTGTCGGCGTCGATCTTGCCCTCCAGCAGGTCGCAGAAGCGGTCCAGCTGGGTGGCCAGCGGTTCCCGCGCGGTGATCAGCTCCGGGATCTCGATGACCGTCTGCTGGCGGTAGCCGAGGCCGTCCGGGGTGACCGAGTCGTGCGAGATGTGGCGGTAGATGGTGACGTCGCGGCGCAGCAGGTCGATCTCGATCAGGCGGTCCAGTTCGGA
Source organism: Amycolatopsis sp. NBC_01286 (assembly GCF_035982555.1). Classification (NCBI taxonomy): domain Bacteria; kingdom Bacillati; phylum Actinomycetota; class Actinomycetes; order Pseudonocardiales; family Pseudonocardiaceae; genus Amycolatopsis; species Amycolatopsis sp. NBC_01286. The sequence goes on along the minus strand of NZ_CP108428.1, from coordinate 2,078,904 downwards.
CACCACCAGCGACCGGACCTTCTTCTGCCCCAAGCGGGACGCCGACACCGTGGCCAGGCCGGTCGGGAACGACAGCACCGTCTCGATGGTGTCCTCGGCGCCCTCGACCGACTGCGGGTGGAAGTAGCCCGCGCCGGACGTGACGCGCGCCGGCGTCGCGCCGCCGAAGAACTGGATCGCCAGGTCGACGTCGTGCACCAGCAGGTCCCACGCGACGCCGGTCTTGATGCGCGGCGCGTACGGGCCGTGGCGGCGGGCCATCAGGTGGATCGGCTCCTGCACCAGCGCCCGCGCGGTCATCACCGCCGGGTTGTAGCGCTCGAGCAGGCCGCACATCAGCGCGACGCCCTGCTTCTTCGACAGCGCCACGATTTCCTGCGACTTCTCGTAGCTGTTGCACACCGGCTTTTCGACCAGCATCGGCTTGCCCTGGCCGAGGATCTCCTGCGCCAGGTCGTAGTGCACCTCGGTGGCCGAGGCGAGCACGACGGCGTCCACATCGGACAGTGAGCCGATCTCCGGCGTCCACTTCGTCTCGTACCGCTCGGCGACGGCCTTGCCGGCCTCTTCGCGCGGATCGATCACGCGGACCAGCTCCACGCGTTCGTTGGCGGCGAGCACGCGCGAGTGCAGGGAACCCATGTTCCCCGTCCCGACAACAGCGATCCGATGCGTCATGCGCCCAGTACCTCGCGAACGGTTTCGATGATGGTGTCCAGCTGGGACTCGGTCAGGTGCGGGTGCACCGGCAGCGAAAGCGCCTGGTCGGCGACCGACTTCGCGACCGGGAAGTCTTCGACGCGCGCGCCCGGGATCAGGTCGTGGCCGCGGTAGCAGTCGTAGTCGAAGACGATCTTGGGGTAGTAGATGCCGTTGCCGATGCCGCGCTCGGTGAGCGCCGCGGCCAGCTCGTCGCGCGAGAGGAACGCGTGCGGCCCGACCAGCACGGTGTACTGGTGCCACACGTGCTCACGGCCCGGCAGCACCTGCGGGACGTCGAGGCCCGGCGTGCCCGCGAGGCCCTCCGAGAGCCGCTTCGCGTTCGCCTGGCGGGCGGCGGTCAGCTGGTCGAGCTTCGCCAGCTGCGGGATGCCGACGGCGGCGTGCAGGTCGGTCATCCGGTAGTTGTGGCCGGCGACCTCGTACTGGTACCGGGCACGCATGCCCTGGTTGCGCAGCACGCGCAGCTTGTCGGCCAGCGCGTCGTCGTCCGTCGTGATGACGCCGCCCTCGGCGGTGGTGATGTTCTTCGTCGCGTACAGCGAGAAGCAGCCGATGCCGAACGATCCGGCCTGCTTGCCCTCGAAGGACGCGCCGACGGCTTGCGCGGAGTCCTCGATCACCGTCAGCCCGCGCTCGGCCGCGAGCGGGGCGAGCTTGCCCATGTCCGCGGTCTGGCCGTAGAGGTGCACGGGCATGAGCACCTTGGTGCGGTCGGTGACGGCCTTGACGACGGCGTCGGGGTCGATCGCGAAGTCGTCGCGCCGGATGTCGGCGAAGCGGACGGTCGCGCCGGCCTCGAGGATCGCGTTGAGCGTCGCGACGAAGGTGAACGGCGACGTGACGACCTCGTCGCCCGGCTTCAGGCCGAGGACCTGGAGCGCGGCGACCAGTGCCGTCGTCCCGTTGTTGACCGCGATCGCGTGCTTCGTCCCGGAGACCGCCGCGAAGGCGTCTTCGAAGCGCTTGACCATCGGTCCCTGTGCGATGGCGCCGGAACGCAGGACCTCGACGACGAGGTCCTCCGCGTCGCGGACGTCGACCACGGTGATGGGGATCATGGGCAGTCTCTCTCGGCAGGCGATTTCGACGCGTCCGGTACAGTGAGCCGCCGGTTCTGCGCCCGGCCGCCCTGCATGAACGCGGGCCACACGTTACCGGGCGCGGTAGCACGCCCAGTACCCAGCCGCCGACGAACGGACACCCGACCCGTGGCCAACCGCATCCACCCGACCGTCGTCCTCGGTGAAGGCGTCGAACTCGGGGACGACAACGTGATCGGCCCGTTCACGGTGATCGCCGGGCCGGCGCGGATCGGGGACGGCAACTGGATCGGCCCGCACGTGACGATCGGCACGCCCGGCGAGGACCGCGGCCGCCCCCACCCGGCCGCCTGGGACACCGCGCCGACCGGTGACCCGGATCACGACGGCCACGGCGTCGTCATCGGCAGCCGCAACAAGATCCGTGAGTACGCGAGCGTCCACCAGGGCACCTGGCGCACGACGACGCTCGGCAGCGACGGCTACTACCTGCGCGGCTCCCACATCGCGCACGACTGCCTGGTCGGCGACGCCGTGACCATCGCGTCCAACGTCGTGACCGGCGGCCACTGCCACATCTGGGACGGCGCGAACCTGGGCATGGGCGCGGTGCTGCACCAGAAGGTCGTGATCGGCCCCGGCGCGATGGTCGGGATGGGCTCCGCGGTCCGCCGCGAGATCGGCGCGTTCACCATCGCCGTCGGCAACCCGGCCCGGGTCACCGGCGTCAACGTGGTGGGCCTGTCCCGCCGCGGCCTCGACGAGGCGACCATCGAGGCGCTCGGGCCCTGGCTGAAGGGTAAGGAAGGTCTCCCGGACGCCACCCTGCCCGGAGACCTCTCTACCTTGGTAAAGGCGTGGGACGCCCGCCCGCGCGAAGAGCACTAGGAGTCGTGAGCATGTCTGAAGTGGCCCCCAAGCTGCGCGAGGTCTTCGTCGAGGCGCTGGACCTGGACGGCGACGTGGACGTCGAGAACCTGAAGTACCGCGACCTCGAGGCGTGGGACTCGGTCGGCCACATGGCGCTGGTCGCGGCCATCGAGGACGAGTTCGACGTCGAGTTCGACACCGACCAGGTCATCGACATGTCGAGCTTCAAGGTCGCCGTGGACATGGTCACCGAGCTCCAGTCGAAGAATGACTGACGAGTCCCTGTCCGGTCGCGTCGCGCTCGTCACGGGCGGGACGCGGGGGATCGGCCTGGCCACCGTCCGCGCGCTCGCCGCGGCGGGCGCGACGGTGGTGCTCACCGGCCGCGACGAGGCCCGCGCCAAGGAAGCGGCTTCGGCCGCGGGCGCCGCGGCCGGGCTCGCGCTGGACGTCACCGACGCGAAGGCGGTGTCCTCGCTGGTCAGGGGCGTCGCGAAGGAGCACGGCCGGCTCGACATCGTCGTGGCGAACGCCGGGATCATGGAGGACGCGCTCCTCGGGATGATCCGCGAAGAGCTCGTCGACACGACGCTGAGCACGAACGTCGCCGGCACGCTGCACACCGTGCAGGCGGCCGCGCGGGCGATGATGCGCAAGAAAACCGGCTCGATCGTGGTTCTGGCCTCGATAGTCGGTGTGTACGGAAGCGCCGGCCAGACGGTGTACGCGGCGTCGAAAGCGGCGGTGGCGAACATCGCGCGGTCGGCGGCGAAGGAGCTCGGCCGGTCCGGGATCCGGGTCAACGCGGTCGCGCCCGGCGTGATCGAAACCGATCTGACCGCCGGCCTGAGCGAGGACGCGAAGGCCGAGAACGCCGGCAAGACGCCGCTCGGGCGGCTCGGGCGGGCGGAAGACGTGGCGAACGCGATCCGGTTCCTGGTGAGCGATGATGCGTCCTTCATCACCGGCCAGGTGCTGGGCGTCGACGGAGGCTTGGTGTTGTGACGCTGTTGGGTGCGGGAGCTCGGCTGGTGGACGTGGCCGGGGGCCGCACGCTGGCGGGCGCGGAACTGTCGGCCGAGGTCGGCCGCCGGATGGAAGCCCTGGCGGACCTGCCCGTCGGCGTGGTGTTCGCGCGGATGTCCGTCGACCTGCCGAGCGTGCTGACGTACCTGGGCGCGTTCGAGTCCGGTCGCGCGATCGCGCTGATCGACCCGGCGCTGGACGTGGACGTGCTCGCCGGGCTCGTCGAACGCTTCCGCCCGGCCGCGGTGCTGTCCGCTTCGGGTGACGCGCCCGCGGGCTACACGACCCGCGGCGACGACTGGATCCGCTCGTCGGCCGACGGCGTCGCGCCGCACTCCGACCTCGCCGTGCTGCTCCCGACCAGCGGGTCCACCGGCAACCCGAAGCTCGTCCGGCTCTCGCGCCAGGCGATCCTGGCGAACGCCGACGCCATCGCGCAGGTGCTCCACATCGATGCCGACGAGGTCGCGCCCACCTGCCTGCCGCTGCACTACAGCTACGGCCTGTCGGTGCTGAACTCGCACCTGGTGCGCGACGCGACCGTCGTGATCGAGCCGTCCGGCGTGCTCGGCCGCGGCTTCTGGGACGCGGTCAACACCCACGGCGTGACGTCCCTCTCGGGCGTTCCGTACCACTACGAAATGCTGCGGCGGCTCAAGTTCGACCCCGCGAAGTACCCGACGCTGCGCACCCTGACGCAGGCCGGCGGGAAGCTGCGCGACGAGCTGATCACCGAGTTCAACGACAAGATGATCGCCGTCGGCGGCCGGATGTACGTGATGTACGGCCAGACCGAGGCGGCCCCGCGGATGACGACGGTGCCCGCCGAGCGGCTGGCCGAAAAGCTCGGTTCCGCCGGGCCGGCGCTGCCGGGCGGCCGGTTCGCCGTCCGCCGCGACGACGGGTCGGAGACCACGCACCCGAAAATTGTCGGTGAGGTCGTCTACCGTGGGCCCAATGTGATGCTGGGTTACGCGGACGACGAGTCCGGCCTGGCCAAGGGTGACGAATGCGGCGGCGTGCTCGCCACCGGTGACCTCGGGTACCTCGACCAAGACGGGTTCCTGTTCATCACCGGCCGGCTCAAGCGCATCGGCAAGGTCTTCGGCAACCGCGTCAGCCTCGACGATCTCGAGCAGGCCGTCCGCACCGCGGCGGTCGGGATCGACGTCGTGGCGGCGGTGCCCGCCGGCGACAAGGTCGTGCTGTTCGCCGAGGGCGTCGGCAAGGACATCTGCAAGGACGCGTCGAAGGCGCTGTCCGAGCGGCTGCACCTGCACACGAGCGGGTTCGACGTGCGCCCGATCGACACCGTGCCGCTGCTGGCCAGCGGCAAGATCGACTACCGGTCGCTGGAGGCGAAGGTATGAGCGTTTTCACTCGGTCGCAGGCTGACCGGGAGGCGTTGCTGCTGCCCGAGCTCGCCGCCCTGACCGCACACCACCGGGCGAATTCCGAGGGCTACGAACGGATCCTCTCGTCGCTGGGAATCGCGCCGAGCGCTCAGTTTGCGTCGATCGCCGACCTGCCGTGGCTGCCGGTGCGGATGTTCAAGACGCACGACCTGAAGTCCGTTCCGGACAGTGAGGTGTTCAAGACCCTCACGTCGTCCGGCACCACCGGCGCCGGCGCGTCGCGGATCTACCTCGACAAGGAAGCGGCGGGCGCGCAGACCAAGCAGCTGGGCGCGACCCTGCAGGAGGTCCTCGGCGGCGAGCGGCTGCCGATGCTGATGGTCGACACCATCGGCATCATCAAGAACCGCCGCTCCTTCTCCGCGCGCGGCGCGGGGGTGCTGGGCATGGCGAACTTCGGCCGCAAGCACACCTACGTGCTCGACGAGAACGACCAGCCGGACGTCGAGGCCGTCAAGAAGTTCCTGGCCGAGTACGGCGGCAAGCCGTTCCTGATCTTCGGCTTCACGTTCATGGTCTGGCAGTACCTCTACGAGGTCGCCCGGGAGCACCGGCTCGACCTGTCCAATGGCATCCTCGTCCACTCCGGTGGCTGGAAGAAGCTGATCGACCGCGCGGTGGACAACACCGAGTTCCGGCGCCGCTTCAAGGAGGACACCGGGCTCACCCGGATCCACAACTACTACGGGATGATCGAGCAGATCGGCACTGTGTTCCTCGAAGGCCCGTCCGGCAACTCGCTGTACTGCCCGGACTTCGCCGACGTCGTGATCCGCGACCCGGAGACCTGGGAAGAGCAGCCGGTGGGGGAGCCGGGCGTGATCGAGGTCGTCTCGACGCTGCCGCGGTCCTACCCCGGGCACGTGCTGCTCACCGAAGACCTCGGCGTCTACAACGGGATCGACGACGGCGACTGGCCGGGCAAGCACTTTTCCGTCCTCGGGCGGCTGCCGAAGGCCGAGGCCCGCGGCTGCTCCGACACGTTCTCGGGAGCGGCGGCGTGAGCACCCTTACCCAGCGTTTTCCCTTGGCTGACGCGGTTTCCGTGAGCGACCTGGTGGGCGAGCTGCGCGCCGAGCCGCCCGGCGGCCGGCTGCGCGTCGGTGACCCGCGGGTCGTCGAGTTCGTCACGAAGTTCGCCCGCAAGCTGCTGGCGCCGGCCACCGCGCGCCGGTTCCCGGAGCTGGCGTCGCTCGGGTTCTTCCTGCGCAAGGGCGAGATCGCCAAGGCGTTGTCCACTTTGGACGCCAAGGGTGGCGCGCTGCGGTTCCCCCGGGGGCTCGTGTTCCACGTACCGCCGGCCAACGTCGACACGATCTTCGTCTACTCGTGGGCGCTGTCCGCGCTGGCGGGCAACCACAACGTCGTGCGGGTGTCGTCGCGCTCGGCCGGGGCCGCCGAGGCGGTGCTGGAGGCGCTGAACGCCGCACTGTCCGAAGTGGACCCCGCTACGGCGGCGGCGATCACCGCCACCCAGCGGATGGTCACCTACGACCGCAGCGACGAGGTGAGCGGCGCCCTGTCGCTGGCCGCCGACCTGCGCGTCATCTGGGGCGGCGACGGTTCGGTCGCCGCACTGCGCAAGTATCCGCTGGCGCCGCACGCGCGTGACCTGACGTTCCCGGACCGCTCGTCGTTCGCCGTCGCGTCGGTGGCGGGCTGGCAGCGAGCGTCCGAAGCGGAACGCCGCGCGGCCGCCGAGGGCTTCTACAACGACTCGTACTGGTTCGACCAGGCCGCCTGCTCGTCACCGCGCGCGGTGTTCTGGGTCGGCGACGAAGACGGCGCGCGCGTCGCGGGGCAGGAGTTCCGCACGCTGCTGGCGCAGGTGCTCGTGACGAAGCAGCACGTCACCGAGCCGGCGATGGCGGTCCAGAAGCGCGTCTCGGCGTACGGCGCGGCGGTCGACGGCCTGGTCAAGGACATCTCCTTCGCGGGCAACGGGCTGGCCACGCTGGAGCTGGCCGACCCGGCGACCATGCCGCGCGAGTGGCTCGGCGCCGGCACGTTCGCCAACGCGCGGGTCGCGTCTCTGTCCGATTTGGTCCCGACCGTCCTCCGCAAGGACCAGACGGTCGGCCAGTTCGGCTTTACCACGGAAGAGCTGACGACGTTCGCGTACGAACTGGCCGGTCGCGGAGTCGACCGGATCGTGCCGTTCGGCTCCGCCCTGACGTTCTCGGCGGTCTGGGACGGTTACGATCTGCTGGCCGAGTTCAGCCGCCTGGTCACCGTGCAATGAGGCTTATTCAGCCGTCGGCCGCCGCATGACTTCTGCGGTGATCAGCACCATGCGGGCGGGCCGCGGCGGCCTGACCAGAATAAGCCTCAGACCTGAGGAGATGCGTCAATGACGACACTGGAGTCGCCGGAGTGGGAGACGCCGGCTGCCAAGAAGCAGCCGAAGTCCACCAAGGCGAAGATCCTCGACGTCGTCAGGTGGGTCGCGATCCTGCTGGTCATCGGCTTCGCGGCCAAGCAGCTCGCGGCGAACTGGGGTGAGTTCTGGCGCACCCTGCACGACGTGGCCTGGCAGTCGTCGCTGCTGAGCCTGGTGGCCCTGGTCGCGGCGATCATGGTGTCCACCTGGGGCTGGCAGGTGATGGTCGACGACCTGGGCAAGCCGATCGGCTACGCCCGCGGCGCGCAGATCTGCCTGGTCGGCTCGCTCGGCAAGTACGTGCCCGGCTCGGTCTGGGCGTACCTGCTGCAGATGGAGCTGGGCCGCAAGGCCGGCCTGGCCCGTGCCCGCATCTTCACCGGTTCACTGATCCAGCTCGGCGTCGGCATCGTGTCGGCGCTGGTCGTGTCGCTGCTGGCGGCGCCGGCGGTGTTCAGCAACAGCCCGCGCGCGCTGTGGCTGTTCGTGCTGATCCCGGTCGGCCTGGCGATGCTGCACCCGAAGATCCTGACGTGGGGCACGTCGCTGGTGCTGCGTGTGCTGCGCCGCCCGCCGCTGCAGCAGCCGCTGACCTGGAAGGTCGTCGGCAAGGTCTTCGGCGCCTCGACGGCGGCGTGGTGCCTGCAGGGCGTCCACCTGTGGCTCCTGGCGAACTCGGTGGGCACCCCCGGCATCAGCGGCTTCATCCTCTGCGTCGGCGCGATGGCCGTGGCGATGACGGTGGGCACGTTCGCGTTCATCCTGCCCAGCGGCGTCGGCGTGCGCGAAGTGGCCCAGGTCGCGGTCCTCACGGCGAGCGGCCTGACGGTCGGCCAGGCCACGGCGTTCGCGGTGGCTTCCCGGGTGATGTTCACGGTCGCGGACCTGCTGACGGCGGGCGGCGCGGCCCTCGCGGCCCGCTCGCTGCGCGGCAAGACCCCCGCAGCCGCCTGACCTGCCGATTCGCTCTTGGCCTGTGGACAACTAGCCCGCGGGAGCCCTCTTCGGAGCCGGAACCGGGGCCTTTCGTCACCGTGACGCAAGCGGGCTTTCCGGGGCTGTCACAGCATTCCACCCCGATTTCCGCACGATCGGGCAGCTACTCACAGGCCTGTACCCAAGTTGTCCACAGGCACTTGTGCACCTGTGGACAACTTCAGGGCCGGAGTCGATAAATCACCGCGTCCGAGTCGCGCCAGACCTCCTGCAGGAACGGCTCCCCGGCCAGCCCGATCAGCCCCGGCTGGTACGGCTTGCCCGGCTCCGTGGACGGCTTCCCCAAGATCACCCAGCGCACGTTCAACCGCCGCACCGCCGCCCGCACCGCCGGGTCCGTCTCGTAGTCGCGGAACCGGTCGGCCAGCAGCAGGGCGTCCGACGGCGGGAGCGTCTCGTCGTAGTGCGCCGCCACCGTGCGGACGCCCGAGAGCGCGTACGTCCACGCCGTCCCGTCGAAGCGGTCGTTCATCGCCCACTCACCCGGCTTGGCCAGCTTGCCGAGCTCCTCCATCGCCGCCGCCTCGCCCGGTGTCACCCGCAGCTTCGACGGGTCCGCGGCCTGGTAGCCCGCGGCCACCCGGGCGCCGTTGGACCGGAAGTACAGGCCGTTCGACAGCAGGACGAACCCCAGCAGCACCACCACCGCCACGGCGACCGCCGGTATCCGCGAGAACCGCGAAGACAGCCACGCCTGCGTCTCCGCCAAGCCGTGCGCCGCCAGGACGCACAGGGGGACCGCCGCCATCGCGAAGAACCGGTACGGGTCGTCCCACCACGGCCTCGACAGCGCCATCACCAGCGGGGCGTTCGACGACGCCACCGCCATGTACGCCAGGCCCGTCACCGCCGCCGTCAGGCCGATCCAGCGCAGCGCCCCCGCGCGGGCGAAGAACACGATGCCCAGGAACAACGCCACCGACAGCCAGATCTGCGGGTGCGGCTCCTGGTGCTGGAACCCGAGCAGCGCGCCCAGCGCCGTCGACGCGCGCCACTCGCTCGGCCAGCCGTAGTACGGCACCGCGCTGTTGGCCAGGCCCAGCGCCCCGAACAGCTGCAGCCACGCCACCAGCAGCGCCACCACCGCGATCGGCAGCAGGGCCAGCAGGTCGCGGCCGATCCGGCGCCACCCGCCGAGCCAGCGCTGGACCAGCAGCGGGCCGGCGAACAGGATCCCGCCGAACAACGTCGACGAGTGGACGCACAGCAGCCCGACCGCGGCCAGCAGCAGCACCAGCCCGGTGTCCGGCGCGACCCGCTCCAGGTACCGGCGCAGCGCGACCGCGCTCAACGGCGTCAGCGTCAGCCCCAGCGCGAACGGCAGCAGCGGGCCGCGGTCCATCGACTCGTAGACGCCCATCACCGGCGCCACCGCCGTCAGCGCGACGGCGCCGGCCAGCACCGCGCGGCCGCGGAACTCACGCACCAGCGTCACCAGTGACAGCGCCAGCAAACCCGGCAGCAGCACGGTGTTCGCGTCCAGCACCTCCGGGATCGACGCGCCGCTCAGCCGGTACGTCACGGCCGCCAGCAGGTGGTAGGCGTTGGGGTAGAACACCGGCGCCGCGTCGCCGTACCAGTTCACGTGGCCGGTGCCGAACAGGCCGCCGTCGCCGGTGTCGGCGATGTAGCGGACGGCGTTGCCGTGGTACACCGCGTCGAACCCCTGCGGCAGCGCGCCGAGGTGCCCGAGGCCGAGCAGCGTCGCGTAACCGCCGATCACCGCCGCGAACAGCAGGCACGCCCCCACCGCGAGGTGCCCGCGCCGCGCCCACAGCCCCGGTCCGGGCTCCGGCGGCCGGCGGCGCACGGTCAGTTTCCGGACCCCGGAAGCGATCGCGACGAACACGACGGTCGACACGGCGTAGGTCAGCGGGGTGAACGACAGGCCTGCCGCCGCGGTCCACGGTCCGGTCAGCCCGCCGACGGCGTAGCTCAGCAACGGCGTCAGCCCGGCCAGGGCCCAGCCGCGCACGCCCGCCGCGTACCCGGTCAGGAGGCCCGGGACGGCGATGACGGCAATGGCAACGCAGACGGAGAGCACGCTGGAGACTAAGCCGACAACGGCCGGCCGGACAGCCCGGGGGACGGCCCTGATCAGGGCTTTTGCGCGTGATTTCGAAGGCGTCGCGGGAATCGTCGGAATTGCCACCCGATCGGGTTATATTGGCCCGGGGTTCGCCTCCCGATGCCCGATAACCTGGCGGGGCCGGCAGGGCGACGAGGTGAGGGGGCCGGGTGGTCTACGCGGTCGTGGTGGCGTGGCTGGTGCTCGCCGCGATCGTGGTGCTGACCTGGGGCCGGCTGGGCACCGACCGCGGGCTGCGCGGGGTCGTCCTCACCCTCACGCTGGGTCTCTCGGTGCTGCACCAGCTGTTGTTCGCGACCGTCACGGAAGACGCGCTCGTTTCGTTCCGGTACGCGACGAACATCGCCGACGGCAACGGCCCGGTCTTCAACCCAGGTGAACGCGTCGAGGGTTATACGAACTTCTTCTGGCTGGTGCTGATCGCCCTTCCGCGCGCCGCATTCGGCGCCGACGTGCAAACCACCGCCGTCGTGTTCGGAGTGCTCTCGGCCCTCGGTTGTGTGTTGCTTTCCTACTTCCTCGTCAACCGGGTGGTCGCGGCCGCGACGCCGGAGGGCACCGAGCCGCGGCCGGCGATCGGGGTCGCCGCCGCGGTGCTGACGGCGGCCGCCGGCGGGCTGGCCGTCTACGGGCCGTCCGGCTCCGAGGTGCCGCTGTTCGTGCTCCTCGTCCTCGCCGTCTGCTACTCGCTCGCGGCGCGCCGCCCGGTCGTGGCCGGGGTGCTCGTCGCGTTCGCGGTGATGACCAGCCCGACCGGCCTGGTGGTCGGCGTCCTCGGCGGGCTCTGGCTGGCCGGTGCCGCTGTGAAGAAGCAGCACAGCTGGTGGGCGCCCGCGGGCTACACGCTGGGCGCGCTGGTGTTCCTCATCCCCCGGCTGGCCTGGCGGCTGACGTTCTACCAGCACTACGTCCCCGCGCCGCTGGCCGCGAAACTCGGCGGCCCGTTCGGCGCGCAGGTGGCGGGCGGCTGGCCGTACCTGTCCGGGTTCGCCTTGGTGCACCAGGGTTTCCTGCTGCTCGCGCTGGTCGCCGCGGTCGCGCTGCTGCTGCGTCGCGCGGCCGGTGCCGCGCTGGAGTCCCGCGCGCTGATCTGGCTGATGTTCGCCATGACGGCCGGCCTCGCCGCCGCGGCCGTCCTGTCGGGCGGCGACGCGGGGCCGTCGTGGCGGCTGCTGGCCGCGGTGCCGCCCCTGCTCTCGGTCGGGTCCGTCGCGGCGTACGGCGTGCTGACGGCGGACGTCGACGGCAAGCCGTCACCGCGGCCGCGCGCCTGGCCCGCCGGCACCCGGCTGGTCCCGGTGACCGCCTGCGGCCTGGCCGGGATCGCCGTGCTCGTCTCGGTGTTCAGCCCCGAGATGCTCGGCCGGGTGCGTGACTGGCACACCTACGGCACCGAGCTCACCGAGATCGGCGGCTGGCTGGGCACGTACCTGCCGCCGGGGTCCGTGGTCAGCGCCGCCGCGCCCGGCGCGCTCTCGGCCCGCGGCGGGCAGCTGCTCATCGTCGACGTCCTCGGCCGCACCGACGACCACATCGCGCGGGACGGGACGCACGACGGCGGGTACGCCACGGACTACGACTACGTCGTCAACGGCCGCCGGCCGACCGTCGCCGTGCCCGCCGACGGCGGTTACGCCGACAGCCAGCACTGCACCATCGACCCCGTCTACGCGGGCCAGTACGAGGTCGCGACGTTCCGCCGGGTCGGCACGCCGTACTGGGTCTCCGTCTACCCGCGGGTCGAGCAGGCGAAGTCCGTGGTCGACGACCTCGACAAGGATCCGGACTTCCGCTACGTACCCTGTCCTTCGTGAAACTCGACGTCCCGAAGCAGCGGCTGACCTCCGAGGCCGCGCTCGGGATCGGGGTCTTCGCGGCGTCGTTCACCCTGTTCGTGGTGCGGTTCCTGGTGCCGCGCCCGATCGCGATGTCCAACAATGGCGACGGCCTGCGCGTGCTCTGCGGCGCCGGCATCACCTGGCACGGCGGGCCCGAGCCGTTCATCCACCTCGCCTACAGCGCCCCGCCCGGCGCGGCGCCGTGCCGGCCCACCTACCTGCTGACGCAGAGCTGGCTGGCCGACCTGGCCGTCCGGCTCGGCGGCCTCTTCGGCTTCCACGCGACGCTGAGCCTGGTCGTCCTCGGCCTGCTCAGCAGCCTGATCGCCGCCGCGGCCGTCGCCGCGATCGTGCTCGGCCTGCCCTACGGCCGGCGGGCGCGGCTCGCCGTGGCGGCCGGGCTGCTGCTGGTCGTCGCCGATTCGGCGTTCTTCGGGTACTTCGCGGCGGTGCTCGGTGAAGGCGCGGCCTTCCTCGGCCTGCTGCTGATCCCCGGCGGCCTGCTGCTCACCGCGCGGGACGGCCGGTGGAGCTACGCGGGCATGGCCGTGACGCTCGCCGGTGGCGTCCTGGCGGTCAACGCCAAGGTCCAGACGCTGACCATCCTGCCGATCCTGGCGGTCGCGATCCTGCTGGTCCGCCCGGGCACGCTGCGCGGGGCCCGGCGCTGGGCCGCGGCGGTGCTGGTCATCGGCGCGCTCGGGGCCGGGACGCTCGCCGCGCAGCTGAGCGTCGAGCCCGCCGTCACCCCCGAGGGCACGCTCGCCGAGCTGCCCGGCGACGACTCGCGCGAGATCAACATGTTCAACACGATCTTCCTGAACATCGTCGACGGCCGGCACGACACCCAGGCCGACCTGGCGGACCTCGGGCTGCCGCCGTCGTTCGCGCAGTACGCGGGCAACGGCTGGTGGCACCCGCACCCGGCGCGGATCGACCCGCTCTACCCGGCCTACCGCGACCGGATGGACCGCGCGAACGTCATCGCCTACTTCGCGAGCCACCCCGGCCGGACGCTCGGGGTGCTGAACCGCGCCGCGACCGACCAGCTCACCGCGCGGCCGGGCTACCTCGGCAGCTTCGACGAGTCGGCGGGCTTCGCGCCGCACGCGCAGGAGTACCGGGTGCCCGTCGTGTCGTGGCTGACCGGGCTGATCGCGCCGCTCGGGCTGTTCGCGCTGGTGCCGCTGTGGCTGCTGGTGGCGGCCCGGGCGTGGCGTCAGCGCCGGGCCGCGCTGGGTGTCGTGCTGGCGTTCCTGCTGGTCGTCTCGGTGACGCAGTTCGGCATGGCGGCGCTCGGCGACGGCATCGAAGGCATCAAGCACCAGTCCGTCGCGCTGTTCACGCTGCTGCTGGCCCTGGTGCTCGCCGTGCCCGGCCGGCGGGCCGGCGTGCGGGCGGCGTGAGGTTCGCCCGGTTTGTGTTCTTCCCCGCTGAACCCACGGCCCCAACCTACGGTCCCGTAACCTGACAGGATGGCTGACTTCGTGTACCCGCCCGTGATCGCGGCGGCCCGGACGATGTTCCGGGTACTGGACAACCGCATCCGGATCGAGGGCGCGGAGCACATCCCGCGCACCGGCGGCGCGGTCATCGCGTGCAACCACGTGAGCTACCTGGACTTCATCTTCTGCGGCCTCGGCGCGCGCCCGGCCAAGCGGCTGACGCGGTTCATGGCGAAGCAGGAGATCTTCGACAACAAGATCGCCGGGCCGCTGATGCGCGGGATGCACCACATCCCCGTCGACCGCGCCGCGGGCATCGCCTCCTACCGCGAGGCCCTCCAGAAGCTGAAGGACGGCGAGGTCGTCGGCGTCTTCCCGGAGGCGACCATCAGCCGGTCGTTCACCGTCAAGGAGATCAAGTCGGGCGCCGTCCGGATGGCCGCGGCGGCGAACGTCCCGGTCGTGCCGATGGCGCTGTGGGGCACCCAGCGGCTGTGGACGAAGGGCCGGCCGAAGGACCTGACGCGGCGGCACGTGCCGGTCTCGATCCTCATCGGCGAGCCGATGCACCCGGCGAAGGGCGACGACTGGGACGTCGTGACGAAGGAGCTGCGCGACCGGATGAGCGCGCTCGTCGACCGCGCCCAGGCCGGCTACCCGGACCGCCCCGCGTCCGACGAGGAACGCTGGTGGCTGCCCGCCCACCTGGGCGGGACCGCGCCCACGCCGGAAGAAGCGGCCGAGCTCGACAACCGCTCCTGACGCCTCAGAACCAGCGCTCGAGGACCTGCGCGACGCCGTCGTCCCCGGCCGGCCCGGTGACCTCGTCGGCCACGCCGAGCACCGCCGGGTGGCCGTTCTCCATGGCGACGCCGTGGCCGGCCCAGCTGAGCATCTCGAGGTCGTTGGGCATGTCGCCGAAGGCGATCACCCGGTCGGCCGGGACCTCGAAGCGCGCGGCGACGTCGGCGAGGCCGGTCGCCTTGGTGATGCCGTGCGCGGCGATCTCGACCAGCCCGCCGGACGACGAGTAGGTGGCGTCGACCTCGCGGTCGAACAGCGAGTTCACGGCTTCGGCCATCTCCTCGGACGTCATGCCGCGGTGGCTGACCAGCAGCTTGATCGCCGGGTGCCCGAGCACCTCGGCGCGCGGCCCGGTGCGGCCTTCGTTGTCGCCCCACGGGTTGTGGTAGTCCGGCTCGATCACGAAGTTGCGCATGTCGTGGTCCACCGCGCCGATGGCGACGCGCTCCGAGGCCAGCCGGCAGCCGGGCAGCGCCTTGTCCAGCGCGCTCGCGATGTCGTGCAGCAGCGACGGTTCGAGCAGGCCGTGGACCTCGACGATCTCCTCGGCGCCGCAGTCGTAGAGCACGGCGCCGTTCGCGCACACCGCGTACCCGGTCAGCTCGAGCGGCCGCGCGATCGGCGCGATCCAGCGCGGCGGCCGGCCGCTGGCCAGTACGAACGGCACACCGGCCTCGATCACCCGGCGCACGGTCGCGATCGTGCGCTCGCTGAGGGCTTCGGACGGGCCGAGCAGGGTGCCGTCGACGTCGGACGCGATCAGAAGGGGTCTCTCCACCCCGTCATTGTCCCTGACACGTCCGGGTGAGGTTCCGCCCGTCCGTGAGAATGTCGGTGGTTGCCGATAGCGTCCCGCACTGTGCGAGTAGGCATCGTGATTCTCCCGGAAGATCGTTGGTGGGCCGCCGAGCCGAAGTGGCGGGCGGCCGAGGAGTACGGCTTCGACCACGCGTGGACGTACGACCACCTGGGCTGGCGCAACCTGGTCGACGGCCCGTGGTTCTCCGCGATCCCGACCCTGACCGCGGCGGCGATGGTGACGTCCCGCATCCGGCTCGGCACCTTCGTGGCGTCGCCGGTCGCGCGGCACCCCGTGCCGTTCACGCGCGAGCTGACCACCCTCGACGACGTCTCCGACGGCCGGTTCGTCCTCGGCGTCGGCGCGGGTGTCGACCACCGGCACTACGACGGCGAGGTGCTCGCCGCGCCGGAGCTGACGACCAAGCAGCGCGTCGACCGCTTCACGGAGTTCGTCGAGTCGCTCGACGGGCTGCTGATGACCGACAAGTTCGACTTCGACGGCGAGTACTACAAGGCCCGCGGCGCCCGGAACCTGCCGGGTACCGTCCAGCGGCCGCGGCTGCCGTTCGTGGTCGCGGCCAACGGCCCGCGCACGATGACGCTCGCGGCCCGGTTCGGCGCGGGCTGGGTGACGACCGGCAAGGGCGGTGAGACCGTCGACGCCTGGTGGCGCGGGATCAAGGAACTGACCGAGGTCTTCGACGAGCGCCTCGACGCCGTCGGCCGCGAGCGGGCGGGCATCCAGCGTCACCTCAGCCTGGACTCGTGCCCGGTGTTCTCGCTGAGCAGCGTGGACGCGTTCCGCGACGCGGCCGGCCGCGCGGGCGAGCTGGGCTTCACCGACGTCATCTCGCACTGGCCGCGGTCGTCGTCCCCATACGAGGGCCACGAAGCCGTGCTGGAGCAGGTGGCGAGCGACGTCCTGCCGGAGCTGCACGCTGGGCCGAACGGGTGACATCCGGGTAGCCGGGAAACCGATTGCCGTCCCTCAGGCGTCCTTCAGAGCAGACGTCAAGGATCACCCCGGGGGTGGTTGGGGGACGGGAGGCCCTCGTGGCCGCGGCACGGGGCGCCGCGGCCACGAGGGCTTTGTCTACTTGGTGATCCGGTAGATGACCGCGCCCGGGTTCCGGTACACGACGCTCACGAAGTCCAGCCCGTCCAGCTTCTGCAGGCCCGGCGAGATGGGCGTGTCCCGGCGGATCGTGCCGCTGCCGACCAGCACGTAGTGCACGTTGAGCTGCCGCGCCACCGCGCGGACCCGGGGGTCGGTGTCGTAGTCGCGGAAGTGCGCCGCCAGGTAGACGGCGTCGGGGTTCACCGCGCCGGCGTCGTAGTGCGCGGCCACCGGGTGCACGCCGGTCAGCGCGTACATCCAGGCCGTGCCGTCGAGGCGGTCGTTGAGCACCTTCTGGTCGCCGGGGATGCCCAGCGTGCCCAGCCGGTCCATCGCGTCGATCTCGTCCTGGCTGACCGGCGGGACCACCTCGCCGGGCAGGCCGTTGTAGTAGAGCAGCGACACCGTCTTGGCGTTGGCCGCGCGGTAGAACCCGCCGGTCAGCACGCCCATCGCGACCACGATCAGCACCGCCGTCGCCAGCCCGACCCGGCCGGTCAGCCACGGCCGCGCGCGCACCCAGGTGCGTCCGCCGGCGAGCTTCGCCAGCCACCGCTGGGCCTCGCTCATGCCGTGCGCCGCGATCAGGCACATCGGGATCGCCGCCAGCGCCATCAGCCGGAACCGGTCGTTCCACCACGGCCGCGAGAGCGAGATCACCCAGTCTTCGCCGCCGAAGCACGCGACGACGACGAACAGCGCCGACAGGCCCAGCGCCGAGAGCATCACCCAGCGCAGCCGCCGCAGCGCCACCAGCGTGAGCGCGCCGAACGCCAGGAACACCGTGAGCCAGATCTGCGGCACCGGCAGCACCTGCTTGAACGTCGCCAGCATGGCCAGGGCCTTCCACACCGGCATGTGCGAGCCCCACGGGTGGTACGGGTACGACCCGGACGTGAAGGTGATCGCGCCCAGGATGTGCGGCGCGGCCAGGAGGCCCGCCCCCACCATCACCGGGATCATCTTCAGCACGTCGCCGCCCGCGACGCGCCAGGCGGCCTTGCCGTCCGGGACGCCGTCGACGCGGCGGCCGCGCAGCGCCCGGTACCAGCGCTGCACGACCAGCGGCAACGCGAACAGGATCGCGCCGAACAACGCGCTCGAGTGCGCGGCGAGCAGCCCCGCCGCGCTCAGGGCCAGCACCGCGCCGGTGTCGACGCCCGGCCGGACCGCGAACCGCTGCAGCGCGACCGCGGCCAGCGGCGTCAGGACGATGCCCAGCGCGAACGGCAGCAGGCCGCTCGACACCGACTCGTACGCGCCGGTCGTGGCGCCACCGGCGACCAGCGCGGCGCAGCCCGCGAACACCGCGCGGCCGCCGAGCTGGCGCACCAGCGCGACCATGGCCAGCGCGAACAGCCCGGCGATCGGCATCGTGACGGCGTTCAGCGTGACCGGGATCGACGTCCCGGACAGCTGGTAGACCAGCGCGCCGACCAGGTGGTAGGCGTTCGGGTAGAACGAGCCGTCGGGGTACCAGTTGAGGGTGCCCATGCCGGTCAGCGAGCCGTCGCCGGTGTCGGCGATGTAGCGGATGCCGTTGGCGTGGAAGACGGTGTCCCAGCGCTGGAAGACGGCGGTCGTGCCGCCGCGCCCGGACACCACCACGGCGATCGACACCGCCGTCGCGATCCCGACGCAGCCGGCGACGGCGAAGTGCGCCCGGCGGGTCCACGCCTGGTGCGGTTCCTCGGCGCCCGGCGTCATCCACCCCCGGGCCACGGCCAGCCGGCGCAGGCCGTACAGCACGGCCGCGAGCAGCAGCGTGCAGGCGGCGACGCTGAGCGGGCCGTACGGCACGTGGGCGATCGCCAGCCAGGGTCCGGCCAGGCCGGTGATGGCGTAGCTGAGCAGCGGCGCGAGGCCCGCGAGGGCCCAGCCGCGCAGGCCGGCGGCCCACCCGACGACGCCGCCGGGGACCGCCAGCACGGCCACGTAGGTGGCCACGGCGGCGAAGTAGCTCCAGAAGTCCTCGGGTGCAGGCACTGCTTTCCAGGTGTGTCGTAGGCCGAAATGTGATAGTCGGGTGCGGGCCGGGATACCGACCTGCGTACCCTCGACGCCCGTGAGCGCGCACACGAACCCCGCCAAGATTACTGAAGCCGATTTCGCAGGTTACGACCTCGTCGTCGTCGGGTCCGGATTCTTCGGCCTGACCGTCGCCGAACGGGCCGCGGCCGAGCTGGGCAAGAAGGTCCTCATCCTCGAGCGGCGCAGCCACATCGGCGGCAACGCCTACTCGGAGGCCGAGCCCGAGACCGGCATCGAGGTGCACAAGTACGGTGCGCACCTGTTCCACACGTCGAACAAGCGCGTGTGGGAGTACGTGAACCGGTTCACCGAGTTCACCGGCTACCAGCACCGCGTCTTCGCCCGGGTCAAGGACCAGGTCTACTCGTTCCCGATGAACCTGGCGCTGATCAACCAGTTCTTCGGCAAGGCGCACACCCCGGACGAGGCCCGCGAGCTCATCGCCAAGCAGTCGTCCGAGTTCGAGACCGACACGGCGGAGAACCTCGAGGAGAAGGCCATCTCGCTGGTCGGCCGGCCCCTCTACGAGGCGTTCATCCGCGGGTACACCGCGAAGCAGTGGGAGAACGACCCCAAGAACCTCGGCGCGAACATCATCACGCGCCTGCCGGTCCGCTACACCTACGACAACCGGTACTTCAACGACACCTACGAGGGCCTGCCCGTCAACGGGTACACCGCGTGGCTCGAGAAGATGGCCGAGCACGAGAACATCGACATCCGGCTGAACGTCGACTACTTCGACGTCCGCGAGCACATCCCGGCGGGCACCCCGACCGTCTACACCGGGCCGCTGGACCGCTACTTCGGCTACTCGGCGGGCCGGTTCACCTGGCGCACCGTCGACTTCGAGTCCGAGGTCGCCGAGACCGGCGACTTCCAGGGCGCCCCGGTCGTCAACTACAACGACCAGGAAGTGCCCTACACCCGGATCATCGAGTTCCGGCACTTCCACCCGGAGCGGGACTACCCCAAGGACAAGACGGTCATCTTCCGCGAGTTCTCCCGCTTCGCGAAGGAAGAGGACGAGCCGTACTACCCGATCAACACCCCGGACAACCGCGAGAAGCTCGAGGCCTACCGCGAGCTGGCGAAGACCGAGGCGCGCGAGAAGAACGTCCTGTTCGGCGGCCGGCTGGGCACGTACAAGTACCTCGACATGCACATGGCCATCGGGTCGGCGCTCTCGGCGTTCGACAACAAGATCGCCCCGCACCTGACCGACGGCGCACCGCTCGACGGGTCCCTCGATGCTTGAGAAGGGCGCCCCGAAGGGCGAGGTCGCTGTCCTCTCGAAGGCGCAGGGCTTTCTGAAGAGTGACGTTTCGGTGAAAGCCGCGCGCGGCATGTCGCACTTCGGCGAGCACGCCATCGGCTGGTTCAGCATCGGCCTGATCGGCGCCGCGGTCGACAAGAAGCGGCGCAAGGACTGGCTGATCGCGTCGGCGGGCGTCGTCGGCGCCCACGCGGCGTCGATCGCGGTGAAACGCGTGGTCAGGCGGCCGCGTCCGGACCACCCGAGCGTGGAGGTTCTGGTCGGCACGCCGAGCAAGCTGAGCTTCCCGTCGTCGCACGCGACGTCCACGACGGCGGCGGCGGTGCTCTACTCCGGATTGACCGGGCGTAACCTGGTGCCCGCCCTGGTACCGCCGATGCTCGCCTCGCGGCTCGTGCTCGGCGTTCACTATCCGACAGACGTTCTGGCCGGTGCGGCCCTCGGGGGGCTCGTCGGTGGTCTGATACGACGGAAGCTGAAGAAGAACCCATGAGCGAGACGACCGAGCAGCGCAACAGCGACGAAGCGGCCGTGACTCCTGAGGCACCGGAGACACCGGTGACGGCGGAGACGACAGCGGGGACCGCGACACGCGGCCCGTTCGGCCTGGTCGGCGGCGTGATCAAGACCGCACGTCCGCGCCAGTGGGTGAAGAACGTGCTGGTCTTCGCGGCCCCGTTCTTCGCCTTCTCGAAATCGACCGACCGCACGGGCCTGCTGCTCGACGCGATCGTCGCCTTCGTGGCCTTCTCGCTGGTGGCGAGCTCGGTCTACCTCATCAACGACGCGGTCGACGTCGAGGCCGACAAGGCGCACCCGACCAAGCGGAACCGGCCGATCGCGGCCGGGATCGTGCCGGTACCCGTCGCGTACGGGTCCGCGGTCGTGTTCTTCCTCGCCGGCCTCGGCGTCTCGTTCCTCGCCAGCTGGCAGCTGGCGGTCGTGCTGGCGGTCTACGAAGCCGTCCAGCTCGGTTACTGCTTCGGCCTCAAGCACCAGCCGGTGGTCGACCTGGCCATCGTCGGCTCGGGCTTCCTGATGCGCTCGATCGCCGGTGGCGTCGCGGGCGGCCTGGCGCTCTCGCAGTGGTTCCTGCTGGTCACGGCGTTCGGCTCGCTGTTCATGGTGGCCGGCAAGCGCTACGCGGAGATCATGCTGTTCGAGCGCACCGGGGCGAAGATCCGGTCGTCGCTGAAGAAGTACTCGGCCAGCTACCTGCGGTTCGTCTGGGCGACGTCGGCGGCGATCCTGATCATGTCGTACTGCCTGTGGGCGTTCGAGATCCGCCAGACCGAGCACAACTCGGTGTGGGCGCTGATCTCGATGGTGCCGTTCGTGGTGGCGGTGCTGCGCTACGCGGTGGACGTCGACGGCGGCATCGCGGGCGAGCCCGAGGAGATCGCGCTCAAGGACCGCGTGCTCCAGGTGCTCGGCCTGACCTGGGTGGCCACGCTGTTCCTGTCGTTCTACCTGTGAAGTCTCATGGCCGATCGACAGGTTGGCTTCAGGTTCAGCACAGCTGACGGGGTCACCCTGAGGTGGTGGGGGCGGGCAGCGCGCTCGTCCCCGTAGACCACAGGAGCGACCATGACCGACCAGCCGCGCGACCCGAACCAGGTCCCGCCGAACGCGGGCGCGGAGCAACCGGCCGCCGAACAGCCCACGGCCCAGGCCGGCGCGGCTGAGCAACCGGCCACGGCTCAGCCCGGGCAACCCGCCGCTGCACAGCCGTCCGCCACGGCCGCGCAGCCCTCTGCTGCGCAGCCCGGGGCCGAGCAACCGACTGCTGTACAGCCTTCCGCCGCGTCTGCGACCGGGCAACCGGCAGCCGAGCAGCCCACCGCCGTGCAGCCCACCGCCGTGCAGCCCTCCGTCGCGTCTGCGGCCGGGCAGCCGGGAGCCGTGCAGCCGTCCGCCGCGCAACCGGCGGCTGGGCAGCCGTCATCCGGGCAGCCGACCATGACGCTGCCGTCCGCTGGGCCACCGTCCGCGGCCGCGCCGGGTCAGCCTGGTGCCGCGGCCCAGCCCGGCGCTGCTCCGGCGGCCGACCAGACCGCCGCCCACGGCCAGCAGGGCCCGCCCACCCCTCAGCTCAACCAGCCCGGCCCCGGGCAGGCCTACGGCGCTCCCGGCCCGGGCTACGGCGCCTGGGGCGCCCCCGCGGCGGCCGCACCACGGCAGTCCGGCGGGTTCCGCCGGTTCGTCGGGCACCGGGCCACCCAGCTCGTCGCCGTCGGGATCCTCGGGCTCCTGATCGGCGGCGGCATCGTCGGCGGGATCGCGGCGGCCACGAGCCACGGCGGCGGCCCCCGCGACGGCCGTCCGGGCATCCACCGCCAGTACTCCGGCCCCGGCGCCGGCCCGGGCATGGACGGCCGCGGCGGCTTCGGCAACCGCGGCGGCGGCAACTCCGGGAACACCAACCCGGGCAACACCGACCCCGGCAACCCCAACGGCGGCAACTCCGGCAGCACCGATGGCAGCGCAGACGGCACGACCGGCTCCGGAGCCGGTATCTGACCCATCCCAGAGCCGTCACTTTCGCCGTGAAAGTGACGGCTCTGGTGTCACTTGATACCGGTCAGATCACGTTCGCGTCACGAGCAGAGTACGGTGTTCGTGATGCGAAGCGCCTCCGCAGAACTCGACGAGGCCACCGGTGCGCTGCCGGTGGCCCGGCCCGTCACCCGTCCGTGGATCCTCCCGGCGGGTGCCGCGGTGGCGTCCGCCGTGGTGTTCGCCCTGGTCAGCCGCCATCTGATCGATGACACGTACATCACGCTGTCCTACGCCAAGAACCTCGCCTTCCACGCGCACTGGGGCCTGATCGAGCAGGGCACGGCGAACACCGCGACGTCCCCGCTCAACGTGCTGGCCCTCGCCGCGGTGACGTTCGTCGTGCGCGACGCCGTGGTGGCCGCCGGGATCGTGTTCGTCGCCGCGCAGGTGGGGCTCGTGCTCGGGCTGCGCCGGCTGGCCGGGCGCGCCGGCCTGCCCCCGGCGTTCGCGCCCCTGACGTTCGCCTTGCTGCTGGTCAACCCGCTGCTGCTGTCGTCGGTCGGCCTGGAGGTGGCGCTCGGCGCCACCGGCGTCGTCTGGACGCTCGTCTACGCGGGGGAGCGCCGGCCGGGCCGACTGGGGCTCGTGATCGGGCTGCTCGCGCTCGTCCGGATCGACCTGCTGCTCATCGCGCTCGTGGTGTTCCTGGCCCGCCGCGAGTTCTGGGACGGCATCTGGCGGACGGTCTTCGGCGCCCTCGCCGTGACGCTCCCGTGGTTCGGCTTCAGCTGGCTGGTGCTCGGCTCGGCCGTGCCGGACACGCTGGTCATCAAGATCAGCCAGCAGTCGTGGGGCCCGTTCAGCTTCACCAACGGCCCGCTCCTCTACTGGCGCAACTTCCCGGCCGCGGCCACGCTGTCGTTCCTGCCGCTGCTGCTCGGCGGCCTGGCCGGGCTGCTCTGGCTGGTCCAGCTCCGCCGTGGCTCGGCGACGGCCCGCCGCCTGAGGCCGTTCGCGATGCTCGCCGTCGCGGGCGCGTTGCACTACCTCGCCTACAGCCAGCTGGGCGTCCCGCCGTACCACTGGTACTACGCGCCGAGCATCATCGGCGCGACGATCTTCCTGGGCGCCTGCGTCACGGCGGCGCCGCACCGGGCGAAGCAGGCCGCCTGGACCGGCGCCGGCGCGGTGCTCGCCGCGAGCGTCGCGGTGTACGTGCTGCCGGGCGTCCCGCGCCAGTTCGCGCCGATCACCAGCAACCACGCGTCGACGACGGAGTACCGCGAGATCGGCCAGGAACTGGCGGCGATCGCCCACGGCCGCACGGTCGAGACGGCGGGCGAGGTCGGCGCGCTGGCGTACGCGTGCGACTGCGAGCTGGTGGACGAGTTCTCCGACCGCGGCGCGGTCGACCCGGCGATCGCCGAGACGAAACGCCGCAGCGGCGAGCTCGGCCGCGCGCTGCTCGAGGCCAACTTCCACAACTTCGACCACAGCGTCGCCCCGATCAGCCCGCAGCTGGTCCTGACGACCACGCGCCACGCCCCGCCGTCGACGGCGCTGGCGAGCTGGCACATCGACTCGCCGTGGATGGGCCGGCAGAACCTCTACCTGATGCCCGCGCCGGCCCCCGGAAGCTGACCCGCCGGCGTTTGTCCACAGGCGACGTCAGATGTGGACAACTCGGCCCACCGCCGGCTTCGAAGCCGGTTTCACCGGCCGGCGCCGATAGACTGGAACTGGGCACGCCCCCCTGGAGGAGGGCGGGGGTGGGGCCCGCTCCGGGAGTTCAGCTCCGCAGCGCGGTGACGTCGAGGGTGAGCGTGAACTCGCGGCCGCCCATGCGCTTGCCGTACGTGAGGCCGAACGCGAAGCGGTCGATGATCGTTGCCGCGCGGGCCGTGAAGCCGTCCGGTGTCAATGTGACCGCGTCGATCTCGCACTGGACTCGGCCCGCCGTCCCGCGGACCGTCACGATGCCGTCCAGCAGCCAGCGCGCGCCGTCCTGGCGGGGGTGGCCCTCGGTGAACGTGATCACCGGATGCTCGCGGCCGTGCAGGAAGCGGCGGGACTGCAGTTCGGTGTCGCGCAGCCGGTCGCCGGTCGCGAGGCCCGTCGCGTCGATCTCCGCCGTCACCAGCGACGCCGTGACCGGGTCGCCGACGAGCACCGTGCCGCCGGCCAGCGGGAACTCGCCGGTCACCGTCGACATGCCGAACAGGTGCGTGCCGGACACGCCGACCCGGCACCGCGCCGGGTCGAGCCGGTACTCGCCGGGTGGCGGGATCTCGATCATCGGCGCGCCCACATCCGGTTCATCGTGCCCTCCCGCGCGAGCAGCACCTGGGTGACCACCTGGAGCACCACGAAACTCGCGATCGACAGCACCGTATCGAGCCCGGGCACGCTGTCCACCGGGAACGTGTACGCCAGCGCCACGCTCAGCCCGCTGTGCACCAGCCCGCCGACGCCCCAGACCACCGTCAGCACGCGCCAGACCCGGCGGAACGACGGTGTGTCCGCCCACCGCGCCTCCAGCGTGTCGGCGCGGTGGGGAATCAGCGCCAGCGTGGCCTGGTACGTCGTCGGGCGGCGGCCCACCCACAGGCTCGCCAGCATCCAGACGCTGAACAGGATGCTGAACCACGCGCTCCGGACCAGCTGCAGCCGCGCGTCGCCGGTCAGCAGCGACGTCACCAGCCCGATCGCGACGACGAACAGCACGAACAAGCCCATGCCGTCGACCCGCCGGTGCCGCAGCGCCAGGTACAGCATCCGCAGCGCCGGCGGGAGGCCGCTGAACGCCAGCGCCCAGATCGGCGCGACGTCGAACGCCCGCAGCAGGTAGTAGCCGCCGACCGGCGCGGCGATGTCGCAGAGCAGCGCGACGAGCGATTTCCCCATGCCCCGAGCCTCGCGGCCGGGCCGGGCCGGGGCCATCGTCGACCTGGCTCCTACGCATCCACCGTCCGGTTGATGCCGGCGATCAACCGCTTCCGGGTGAGCTTCATGCCGAGCAGCAGGCAGCCGACGGTCAGCGCGGTGTCCAGGAGCGGCACGACGTCGACCGGCAGGGTGAACGCCATCAGCACGACGGCACAGCCGAGCAGCACGCCGCCCACGCCCCACCAGAGGGTCACCGTGCGCCACAGCTGCCGGAAGCCCTCGCCGGCGGCCCAGCCGGCCTCGAGTCCGGCGGCGCGGGCCGGCTGGAGCGTGCAGATCGCCCGGAACAGGAACGGCCGCCGTCCGACGACCAGGCTCCCCAGCATCAGCCCGCCCAGCAGCAGCCCGACCCAGGCGCTGCGGACCAGCAGCAGCCGCGGGTCGCCGGAGATCAGCGCCACCGCGCCGTTGACCACGAGCACGGCCAGCACGAACGCGCCGATCGGGTCGATCCGGCGGTGCCGCACCAGGACGTACCCGGAGCGGATCGCCGGCGGCAGCGCGCTGACCAGCAGCGCCCACAGCGCGTCGACGTCGAAGGAGCGCAGGACGTAGAACAGGGCCATCGGGAGCGCGACGTCGCGCAGAAGCATCGTCAGCCGGGCGCGGTCACTCGAGGTGTTCGTCATGACGACAGTCTGTTTCGACAGCCGTCACGACACATCGGCTCGCGGGTCGGGCCCGGATGGAAATCCGGCTCCACCCGCGGGTGGAGGCCCCAGGAGAGATCTCAGATGGGGAGCTTGCGGAAGATCGGCCGCGGGACGTGCCGCAGCGCCGACATCACCAGGCGGAACGGCGCGGGCGCCCAGACCAGGTCCTTGCCCGAGCGCGCGGCCGAGACGGCGATCTCGGCGACCTGCTCGGCGGTCTGCGCCAGCGGGGCGTCCTTCATGCCCTCGGTCATCTTCGTCTTGACGTGCCCGGGGCGGACGACGGTCACCTTCGCGCCGTGCGGCGCAAGCGCCTCGCCGAGACCCAGGTAGAAGCCGTCGAAACCGGCCTTGGTCGAGCCGTAGACGAAGTTGGACCGCCGGACGCGCTCGCCGGCCACCGACGACAGCGCGATCACCGTGCCGTGGCCCTGGACCTTGAGCTTCTCCGACAGCGCGACGCCGACCGACACCGCGGCCGAGTAGTTCACGGTCGCCAGCTCGACGGCCTTGGCGTGGTCCTGCCAGAGCTCCTCGGCGTCGCCGAGCAGGCCGAACGCCACGACCGCGACGTCGATGTCGCCGCCTTCGAACGCCTTGTCCAGCACGCCCGGGTGCGACGCCAGGTCCTTCGCGTCGAAGTCGACGGTCGCGACCTCGGCGCCCTTGTCCTTCAGGCGCTGCGCGGCCGCGTCGAGCCGCGGCGAGGGCCGGGCCGCGAGCACGACCCGCAGCGGCTTCTCGGCCAGGTACTTCTCCGCGATCGCCAGTGCGATGTCGGAGGTGCCGCCGAGCAGCAGCAGGGACTGGGGGTTGCCAACGGCGTCGATCACAGTGCGAGCCTCCGGCTCATGTCAGAGGCGAAAACGCCTTCGGGGTCCACGGCGGCGCGTACCTTGCGCCATTCTTCGAGCCGCGGGTACATCTTCGCGAACGTCTCGGGCGAGGTGCGCGAGTCCTTCGCGGTGTACAACCGCCCGCCGAGTTCGAGGACGTCGTCGTCGAGCTCCTGGCAGAACCGGCTGAGCCCGTCCTTGATCGGGAAGTCGACGCAGACCATCCAGCCGGGGTGCGGGAACGACAGCGGCGCCGCGTTGCCCTCACCCATCCGCTTGAACACGTTGAGGAAGGAGACGTGCCCCGACTCGGCGATCTTCTTGACGATCTTCTCGAGCGGCTCGGCCGCGCCCAGCGGCGTCGAGAACTGGTACTGCAGGAAACCCTTGGAGCCGTAGGCCCGGTTCCACTCGCCGAACATGTCCAGCGGGTGGTAGAAGGCGGTCAGGTTCTGGATGACGCCGTGGGCTTCCTTCGGCGTCTTCCGGTAGTACAGCTCGCCGATCGTGCCGAAGGTCAGCTTGTTCGCCAGGCCGTTCGGGAAGACGTCCGGCAGCGTCGCGAGCTGCGGAGCGTCGAACTTCAGCGGGTTCGCGCGCAGCTTCGGCGGCAGCTCGTCGAGCTTGGCGAGCGAGCCGCGGCCGAAGGCGGCGCGGCCCAGCTTCGAGCCGGTGGAGATCGTGTCGAACCACGCCGAGGAGT
The DNA here is from genome assembly GCF_035982555.1 of Amycolatopsis sp. NBC_01286. NCBI lineage: Bacteria > Bacillati > Actinomycetota > Actinomycetes > Pseudonocardiales > Pseudonocardiaceae > Amycolatopsis > Amycolatopsis sp. NBC_01286. Next base: position 2,051,416 of record NZ_CP108428.1, on the reverse strand, counting down.
ACGTGTACTTGTCGTCGGAGCCGTTGCTGACCAGCTCCAGCGTCTCGTCGAGGTTGTTCGTGCGCTCGTTGTCGGCGAGGAAGTACGCCGTCTCCGTCTTGGTCATCCGGATCTTGGCCCGGACGATGATCCCGGTCAGGCCGATGCCCGCCACGGTCGCCCAGAACAGCTCGGCGTCCGGGCCCTCCGGCGTCAGCGTGCGGACCTTGCCGTCCGCGGTCACCAGGTCCATCGACACGACGTGGTTGCCGAAGCTGCCCGCGCTGTGGTGGTTCTTGCCGTGGATGTCGTTGGCGATCGCGCCGCCGATCGTCACCTGGCGCGTGCCCGGCAGCACCGGGACCCACAGGCCGTACGGCAGCGCCTCGCGCATCAGCTGGTCCAGGCTCACGCCGGCGTCGAGGTCGACGAGCGCGCTGTCCGGGTCGATCGAGTGGATCCGGTTCAGGGCCGTCATGTCGATGACGAGGCCGCCCGCGTTCTGCGCCGGGTCGCCGTAGGAGCGGCCGAGGCCGCGGGCGATGACACCGCGCTCACCGGCCTGGGTCACGGCCCGCGCGATGACTTCGACGTCTGCGGTGCTCAGCACGTCGGCGGTGGTCGGTGCCGTCCGCGCCCAGCCCGTGAGCGTGCGACGCTGTGTGTCGAGTCCTGGGGTCACCCGACCAGGGTAGCCACGCCGAACGATGCCCGGAACGTGACCCTGAAGTGCTCGCTTCTACACTTTGCGCATCAAGGCACAAGCGCCCGCGCGGGTGACCATGACTCAGGCAACGAGGTAATGCAGTGGTGGCGACCGATCCGCAAGCCGACATCGCAGCTGCGATGTCTGGGGCCGAGCCCCAGGCCCCGGCCGGGGGGCAAGCCCCCCTGGACCCCCCAACCACGGGTGGTCAGCCGTCCTCCATCGGACTGCTGGGGCAGCTGATCCGCTTCGCCCTGATCGGTGGCTTCTGCGCCCTGATCGACCTGGGTACGTACACGCTGCTGACCCAGGTGGCCGGGATGGCCGCTTCACCGTGGGTCGACATCGCGCGCGCTATCAGTTTCATCGTGGGCACGACCACGGCGTTCTTCCTGAACCGCAAGTTCACCTTCTCCGGCGGGCGGCGCGACGGGAAGACGCAGGTCGGCTCGTTCGTCCTGCTCTACACCGTGACGTTCTTCGTCGCGGTCGGGGTGAACCAGCTGATGCTTCAGGTGCTGCCGGAGTCCGCGTGGCAGCACACCCTGTGCTGGGCCGTGTCGCAGGCCACCGCCACCGTGATCAATTTCGTGATGCTCAAGTGGGTCGTCTTCCGCGAGCCGTCGACTGAGGAGAACTGAGGAACTTCATGCCCGGTAAAACAGCTACCCCGGCGCCGACCACCACTGCCGGCGCGGCCGCCGAGACGCGGTTCACCGAGCACACTCCGCAGGGTCGCCTGACGGCGCAGCGCGGGCTCTACGCCGGCCCGGCGCCGATCGTCAGCAAGGACCTCTACGCCGAGCTCGAGTGGGGCTCGGCCGTGCGGGAGCGTGCGGCGATCAGCCTCGAGCCGGCCTCCAAGGTCTCGGGCAACACGTACTTCGGGCGGTTCCCGGCGTCCTACTGGCAGCGCTGGACCACCGTGACCGAAGTGTCGGTCGAGGCGGTCGTCACCGGCACCGGGCTGCTGTCCATGGGTGCCTCCGACGTCGAAGGGGAACCGCGGGTCATCGAGGCCGAGCAGGTCACCGACGTCACCCAGCACAAAATCGCCCTCACCGGGAAGCTGGACAAGTTCTACGACGGTGGCGCGCTCTGGCTCGACCTGGAAACCGAAGGCGGCCAGACCCTGCGCGTGGAGCAGGTCCGCTGGACCGTCGAAGCGCCCGAGACGATCCGCCCGACCGCGGTCACCATCTGCACCATGAACCGCGCCGATGACTGCCTGAAGAACCTGCAGGCCCTCGCCGCCGACGTCTCCTCCCTCGACACCCTCGACGCGATCTACGTCGCCGACCAGGGCACCGACCTGGTCGAATCCCGTGACGGGTTCGACCAGGTCGTCAAGGACCTCGGGGAGAAGCTGCACTACATCAAGCAGCCCAACCTCGGTGGCGCCGGCGGGTTCACCCGCGGCCTCTACGAGGTCGCCGGGCACACCGCCACCGCCCACGCCAACGTCCTGTTCATGGACGACGACGTCCTGTTGGAGCCGGACCTGGTGATCCGGATGACGGCGTTCTCCAACCGCGCCGCCAACCCGATCATCGTCGGCGGGCAGATGCTGAACCTGTTCCACCCCAACCAGCTCCACGTCGGCGCCGAATACGCCCGGTTGAACACCCTCGAGCCCGGTCAGCCGGTCGAGCATTCGCTGACCACCGCGGACCTGCTCGGGGTCGACGAGGAGACGTTGAAGCCGAACCGGCAGGAACGCCGTCTCGACGCCGGCTACAACGGCTGGTGGTCCTGCCTGATCCCCTACGAGGTCGTGCAGGCCACCGGGTATCCGATGCCGTTCTTCTTCCAGTGGGACGACGCCGAGTACTCCTACCGCGCCCGCGCCCACGGTTTCCCGACGGTGACGCTGCCGGGGGCGGGGGTGTGGCACGCGGACTTCCACATGAAGGACTGGGACGAGTGGCACCGCTACTTCAACCTGCGCAACTCCATCATCACCGCCGCCCTGCACTCCCCGTTCAACCTCAACCTCCTCTCCCGCGTCCTGCTCGCCCAGCTCGTGCGGTACCTGCTGGGCATGCAGTACGGGCTGTCGGCGACGCTGATCAAGGCCGTGGAGGACTTCCTCGAAGGCCCTGAGGTCCTGCGCGACGGTGGGGTGGAGGCGATGAAGGAGATCCGCCGGATCCGCGACCAGTACCCGGAGACCAAGCGCCACAAGGCCACCGACGTCCCCGGGATCGCGTCCAACGACATCGGCATCATCAACAGCGCGCCGCGGCCCAGCATGCAGCGCCTGGTGCTGATCAAGCGCGTGCTCGACCGGGTGCTCGGCCGCAGCCGCTTCGGGCTCGGCGCGGTGCCGATCGACGAGGCGAACTGGTGGCACATCGCCCTGTTCGACACGGCGGTCGTCACCGACGCGAACCAGGAAGGCGTCCGCGTCCGCTCCTACGACAAGGTCAAGATGTTCGACCTGGCCAAGCGCGGCGCGAAGGTCGTCCAGCGGCTGCGCAAGGAAGGCGCGGGAGTGCAGGAGCAGTACAAGCGCGCCATGCCGGAACTCACCTCGCGTGAGAACTGGAAGCGCCTGTACAAGCTCTGACCCAGGTGTCCCGAAGGCCGTCTCACGATGCGTCGTGAGGCGGCCTTCGTGCGTCAGGTGTGCATGCCGAAGATGTTGGTCTTCCGGTTGAGGTCGTCGATGTAGGCGGCGGCGACGTGGGCGAAGTTGATCGTCACCTCGGCGTCGTTCTTGGTGGTCACCGTGTCCACCGCGGCGGACTTCACCAGCTGGGGGAGCTTGCCCGCCAGCTTCCCGGATTCTTCGGCGGTCAGTGCGAACAGCAGTGGCTCGCCACCGGTGGCGAGGTGCAGCACGAGTGCGGGTTTCTGGTCAGCCATGCACCCATCGGACCAGCGGCGATCTTCGCGCGGCAAGCGAGTTCGCTGAGGGCGCAGCGGCTTCGGCGTCCGGCTGCGGTCCTCGTGTGCGGTGGACTACCGTTTCCCGGAGATCTGAAACCCGCGGGGGAGATGCAAGCGATGCCACACACGTTCTCGCTGTCGCTGGCGGCGGTGGACATCCTGGTCGAACGCCTCGGTCTCGGCCGCGCGCCGACGCCGTTCGAGGTCCCGCACGTCGGCACGACCGTCGAGCAGCGGGGGATGATCCGCGACGCCGTCGTCCGCGACCTCACCGGGCGCGGGCTGTGGCAGCGCGGCCGCCTCGACGCGGACGCCGAGCTGGCGCTGGCCACGTTCGTCCGCGGCAGCCTGACCATCAGCGCGGTCGCCGAGCTGGGCGGCAAGCAGCTCTTCGCCCGCGTCGCCTCCGACGGCCAGTTCGCCGTGCTCGCGAAGCAGGACGAGAACCTCATCGTCTTCGAGGAGGTCCGCCCGACGGGCATCGTCCCGGCGATCGTCGACCTGCTGCCGCTGACCCCGGCCGCGCCCGGCCAGTCGGTCACCATCTCCCGCCCGGCCGAGCAGCCCCGCCAGCAGCGTCGCGACGACGCGTACGACCCCTTCGCCGGCGTCAGCGGCCCGCGCTCGCACAGCGGCGCCGGCGGCCCGCAGGTCCGGATGATCGAGCGCGTCTTCCAGGAGCCGAAGAAGCGCATCGGCCAGTTCACCGCCCAGACCCGCGGCGGCACGTTCCCCCCGCTGGCCTGGTTCGACACGGAGCAGGGCCGCTGGCTGATGTCCTCCCGCCGATCCGACGACGGCCAGCGCTGGATCACCTACGCGCCCGCCGACAACGCCCGCCTGGCCCAGCAGCTGTACGCCCAGCTCGAAGGCCAGTTCTGACCCCTGCGGAACCTCCGGCGGCGGCCGCGCGTCACAGGTGAAGATCGGTGAACGGCAGTTGCGCAGGGTACCCGGCTAGTAGACTCCCGGGTGCACACGCACGGGCGAAGCGATACGGGGTGGAACAGCGATGTTGATAGCCGACGGCGGCGGTGGCGGCTCGTTCGCGGACATAGTCAACCCGCTCTCCTCGGGCAGCATGAGCGAGGCGATCAAGGGTGTCACCGCGGAGACCCAAAAGCTGGTGGACGCCGCCAAGGGCGGCGGTTTCAAGATCACCCCCGAAGGCGTGAAGCCGATCCGTGACGCGCTGAACGACCTGGTCACCGACCTGCGCCACTTGGACAAGGACGTCGTGGTCCTGAACCAGACGCCGCAGCTGGGGAACCACCCGTACGGTCACACCGTCGCGAGTCACGACCAGAAGGGTGCGGCGGACGCGGAAGGCTCTGCCGGCGTTGCGCTGTCCCAGCTCCGCGAGGTGGCCAAGCAGGCCGACGAGGCGCTGGCCCGGGCCGCGGGTCAGTACACCGAGGCCGAGAACACCGCTCTCGACAGCCTGAAGTCCAAGCCGTAGGGAATGATGAAACTCCTCGCACGCGCTGCGTTGCCCGTCGTCGCGGGCGTCTTCCTGCTGGCCGGCTGCACCAGCGCCCAGAACGGCACGGCCACGCCGGCGAATTCGGAGTCGGCCGCGCCGACCTCCGACAGTTCGAGCACCGCGGACCCCGGCAGCGCCACGACTACCGCTCTTGAACCGTGCACCTTGCTGACGGCTGCCGACGTCAGCCCGTACAGCACGTTCGGCGACGCCGAGGAGAAAAAGCTCGGCGGAGCGCGGATCTGCGGTTATGAGAACAAGACCACCACGGCGAGCGAAGAAGGCATGACCATCACTGCCGCCATCCGCGACGACGTCCCGCTCGACGCGGTCGTCGACACCGGTGGTGGCATCAAGGACCTCCAGGTGAACGGCCGCAAGGCCAAAGAGGCGTCCAGCACCGCGCCGCTCGGCTGCACGGTCGCTCTCGGCGTCGGGGACAAGGCGCGAGTGGACGTGAACGTCACGTCGGTCAACACCGTCGAGAGGGCCTGCCAGCTCGCCGAGGACGTGGCCACGAAGATCGTCGAGCCGCGGTTGCCGAAGGGATAGGGGACCCAGATGAGCACGCGACAGCAGCCTCCGGCGCCCAAGACGCCGGACAAGACGCCGCAGCAGGTCCAGGACATGGCGCCCGCCGACCGGGATGCGTACCTCCAGCAGAAGGCCGACGAAGGCGTCGACCCCGGCAACTGGCTCTTCGGGCCGCTCCAGCAGTGGATCGCCCAGCAGCAGGCCAAGAACCAGTCCCAGGAGATGGGCGACAAGAACGTCGCGGAGGCCACGAAGGGCCGCGACGTCGACTACGTCTCCGGCCTGAACGCGCCGAACGCGGACTACAAGGGCAGCGACCACACACAGCTCCAGGCGTACCTGCAGAGCAACCTGAACGTCGAGCAGGTCTCCGACGTCTCGACCGCGTACCACCAGGTCCACCAGGTTTTCGACAAGTTCGCCACGTCGATGAACACCGCAGTCAACTCGTCGAAGGGGACGTGGGAAGGGCCTGCCGCGGAGAACGCGCAGTCCTACTTCACCAGTCTCGGCAAGTGGTCCGACGCCAACTCGCAGAACGCGAAGCTGGCCTCGGAGACCATCTACGACCAGGGTCAGGCCGCCTCCACGGCCAAGAACTCGATGCCTGCCCCCATCCCGTTCAGCTGGACCGACGAGATGAAGAACTGGGCGACGTCCAACCCGTTCAGCCTGCCGGACAACGTCGACAAGTCGTTGCAGAAGCAGAAGGACAGCCAGGCGGCGCACGACCAGGCCGCCAGCGTGATGTCAACCTACGACAAGAACCTCTACGAGGCCGCGTCGAAGCAGCCCGCCTTCGCGCCGCCGCCCAGCTTCAGCACCGGGGGCGGCACCGGTGACCCGACCGGCGGTGGCGACAAGGAAGGGATCAACAACCCCTCCGGTGTCAACATGCCCGGCTCCGGCTCGGTGAACACGCCGGGCGGCAGCAACGGCAACAACTCCACCGGCAGCAACTTCACCGGCGGCAACGTCCCCGGCCCCAACGTCACGCCGCACATCTCCGGGCCCGGCTCGACCACGGGCGCCGGGATCCTGCCGGCCGGGACCACCACGCCGTCGGGCTTCCAGCCGGGGGCCGTGCCGACCGGGTCGGCGGGGAACCCGAACACCTCCATGGGCGGCATGCCGATGAGCCCGATGCCGATGGGCGGCGGCATGGGTGGCGGCTTCGGCGGCGACGAGGCCTACAACTCCAAGCTCGGCGGAGGCGCGGGCGGCGGTGGCCGGGGTGGTTCCGGCTTCGGCCCCGGTGGCTCGGGCTCCGGCAGCGCGACCGGCGCGGGCGCCGCCTCGGGTGCGGCCCGGCCGGGTGGCATCGGCGCGGCCGAAGCGGCCGCGGGGCGCGGCATGGGCGGCCTCGGCTCGGGCAGCGGCGCGGCGGGCCGCGGCGGGATGGGCGCGGGCGGCATGGGCCGCGGCCAGAAGGGCGAGGGCGACGAGGACACGGAGCACTCGCGCCCGACGTACCTGGTCGAGGGCGACCCCGACGAGGTCTTCGGCACCGACATGCGCACGGCCCCGCCCGTCATCGGCGAATAACAGCTCGGCGAAACGCCCCGCACCAGGTGCGGGGCGTTTTGCGTCCACGCTGGTCACGGAACCAGTAACCTTCCCCGCGCGTCGGACTGCGGGGAGGCCGGGATGACACCTGAGGAATGGCTGGCGAACTTCGAGACGAAGATCGCCGACGTCCGCGAGAAGGCCGAAGAGTTCCGCGTCGGGCTCGAGGCCGCCGGCACGACCGCGGCTTCGCCCGACGGGACGATCCACGTCGGGGTCGCGCCCAACGGCTCGCTGACCGACCTGCGGCTCACCGACTCCGCCATCGCCGGCAAGTCCGGGGCCAAGCTCGCCGAGGAGATCCTCAAGCTCGCCCGCAAGGCGCAGCGCGACGCCGCCGTCAACGTCGCGGCCGCGTTCGCGCCGCTGGGCGGGGACTCCGAGGCCATGCACATGGTCACCGGCTACGTCCCGCCGGAGGAACCCGAAGAGCCACCGGCGCCCGATCCGATCCGCGAACGACGGCTCTGGCAGCACGAAGAGCCGGAAACGCCACCGCCACCGCCACGCCGTCCGACGCGCCCGCCGCGCGACGACGATGACGACTTCGGCGGCTCCGCGATCATGCGCCGCGACTGAGGGGACTTCGGACATGACCACCGCCACTTCCGGGGCCGGTGTCTTCGACACCTACGCCGGGCTCGTCGACTCCGTTACCGCCGACTCGGAGTCCGAGGGCCAGCGCGTCCTCGACGTCTCCATCAGCGCGGCCGGCGCGGTCGTCGACACCGTCGGTGCCGCCATCGACCCGCTCGGCGCCGTCCTCAACGCCGGCGTCGGCTGGCTGCTGGAGCACATCAGCTTCCTGCGCGAGCCGCTGGACGCCCTGCTCGGCAACCCCGACGAGATCAACGCGAACGTCGACCAGCTCAAGTCCGCCGCGGCCGAGATGCACACGCTCGCCCAGGAACACCGGGACGACCTGCGCAGCGTCGCCGAATGGACCGGCCAGGCCGCCGACGCCTACCGCGACAGCCTCACGAAGATGGCCGAGGAGCTGGAGTCGCTCGGCAAGACGCTCGACGGGACGGCCGCGGTGGCCGGTATCTCCGGCATGCTCGTCACGACGTTGCGCGGCATCGTCTTCGGGCTGATCTCGTCGGTGATCGCCGAGCTGATCCGGGACGCGCTGATCGCGGCGGCCTCGGCGGTCTGCACCTTCGGCGGCTCGATCGCCGCGTTCTGCGGGGTCGCGTCGGCCCGCGCCGCGGCGACGGCGTCGAAGATCGCCGGCAAGATCAGCAAGCTCCTCGAAGGCTTCGGGCGCCAAGGCGGCCGGCTGGGCAAGCTCCTCGAAGCCATGGAGAAGCTCACCACGGGCCTCGACCGGTTCTCCACGGTCGGCGGGCTCGCGACAGGCGCGTACCAGGCCGCCAAGCCGTACGAGACCCAGCAGCCGGCGGAGGCGTGATGGCGACCCACCACACCAGCACCCCGCACCACACCCCGGACGTCTCGCTGGCGCACCACGAGCCGTCGAGCCCGCACCCCACCGAGCCACGTCCGGCGGCGGGTGGCGGGCACGGCGGCGGGTACGCCCTGCACACGGAGTCCCTGGGCACCATGGAAGGCCACCTCGGCCGGACGAAGGACAAGGTGCACGCGGTCGGCCGGACCGTCGCCGGCGCGAACTTCGGCGCCCAGTCGATGGGCCTGGTCGGGTCCACGATGACCGGCACGCTCAACACCACCGTCTCGGCGGCCAAGGAGCACGTCACCCGCGCGGGCAAGGCGGTCGAGGACGCCGGCACCCGCACCAAGGCGGTCCGCGAGCACTACCAGACCACCGAGGCGAACGCGGCGGACACGATGACCGCCGCCGGCAAGCGCGTCGACGCGCCCACGGAGAAGACCGCGGCGAGCGGTTCGGGCGGCGGCGGAACCCCACCGCCCGGTGCGAACCCGCCCCACCCGCCGGACGACCCCGGCGGCATGCACAACAACCAGGGCCACCACGCCACCGACGACGAGCTGCGCGGCCAGTACACCCGCGACTCGATGCAGACGCGCCCGACGTCCACGGACGACCAGATCCGCGGCGCGGCAAGCAGGTTGGGCTACGACCCGGACCGCCACCTGGCGATGACCCTGCAGCCGACGGCGAACCTGACCCCGGCCCAGCGCGCGGAGATCGTCGCGGTGCGCAACGAACTGAAGGCCGACCCGGGCGAGATCATGACGAAGGTCGTGAAGCCCGAAATGGGCGAAGCCACGTTGGAAAACAAGACCAGGTACGTGGAGCTGAGCACCGGCGACACCAAGGTGTTCGACCCCGCGCAGGTCGGTGGTTCCGTCGCTCGGGGCAGCGACACCGCACAGTACGGAACGCCCGCGGAGTTCCGGACCAAGCTGGCGCTCGATGACCAAGGGGCGGGGTGGACACCGATCGAAGCCAATGCGCCCCACGCCTACCAGCTCAGGTTCCCCGCTTCTCGTGACGCGGGTGCGATGGAGATCAGCTACGGCGGCACGGATCCCGGGTCCGCACACGACATGCAGGTCCTGTCCGGACAGTCGGCGCCGCGCCCGTGGGATCCACCGTTCCTCGGCACGGGCTACACCGGCGGAGGCGTACCGGAATGGCTGCACACCCGGGCGGACTACGGCGGCCGTGCCGAGATGTACTTCGTGCACGCGGACGGGACGGAATCCTTGGCCGGGGTGTACTTGGACGGACGAGGGTGGTTCGACGTACGTGGACGAGGAGGGGCGGGTGCCTGAGACGAGGAGGATCTCCCCCCGGGTGTCCGGGGTGTACCGGGGTTCGGTCTTTTCGGTGTCGGAGCGGCCTCCGGACCGGGTGATGCTGCGACGCGAAGGGGTTCCTGACCAGGAAGTGGCGATCGCGGACCTGGACGAGTGGTACACGGTGCGCACGTACGGCACCTTTCTCGATCACCGGTTCGAGGTCTACAGCGAAGAGGACGGCGAGTTCTTCATCGGCGTGGTGGGAAAAGGCGACGGTCACTGGCTCGCCGATACCTGGGCCAAGCCGGAAGAACACCCCGACGTGCATTTCCAGCAGATGGACCGGTTCACTTACGAGGCCTTGGTGCCGAAGCACATGGTGACCGACATCCATGAGGTTCGCACCGACCATCCGACGACAGAAGGAAACCGATGAGTCCTGACGCTCCCGCCGGTCTCGCGGGCGGCACCGTCGTCCAGCTGCCGGTCAAGCCCGGGCTCGTCGGGCTCTACCTGGGGAACGTCATCGTCCCCGGGCGCTTCGAACCGCACCGGATCCAGGGGTTCGCCGGGCGCGCCGAGGACGTCGCCGAGCTCGATGCCGCCGCCGCTCTCCGGAACTACGGGCTGGCCAAGATCCCGGGCTGGGGCTCGCTCGACGCCCTCTACCTGCTCAAGTTCGCGGCCGGCCACACCTTTCCGTTCCGCACCTCCTACGGCTCGTCGGACCGGGAGATCGCGGCCGAGCTGGGGGTGGCGCGGGTGTACCCGCCGCCGTTCCTCGGCACCGGGTACTTCCCCGGGGTCGACCACCCGTTGCCCGAGTACGTCCTGCGGCTCATCGAGATCCCGGCCGGTGCGGAACTGGTCGTCCGCCGCGACGAAGGCGACGTGCGGCTGGCGCAGTACCACAGCCGGAAGGTCGGCTGGATCCCCGACCAGAAGGACGGTTTCGGCGAAGCCGCGTTCTTCCCGCCGCCCGTGCCGCTACCGCCGTTGGTGCGCCGCGGCTACACCGCCCGGTACCGCGGGAGCGACTTCGACGCCGAGTTCGCCGGCGCCGGCCGGGTCGTGCTGCACCCGTTGCCGGGTGCAGCGCCGCCGGCCGACTTCACCGAGACCTACGGCTTCCGGATGAAGGTCGTCGAGCAGGTCGAACTGGACGACCTGACGTTCGTGCGGACGCTGTGCCGGTGGCGCGGTGGCACCTTCGAGGTCCTCGGCCGCGGGCGGGACAGCGCCGACCTGCACCTGGTCGACGAGGACTACCTGCTCGCCCGCGACCTCGGGCTCATCGAGGTGGACTACCGCGTCTGGCGGCAGACCGTGCCGGCCGCCGAGCTCACCGACGTCCGGACCGAAGCCGAGCCCGTGCCGGTCGAAGGCGCGTACCGCGGCTGAAAAGCTAGTAGCGGTAGAACTTCTCCGCCCGGCCCTGGCGGACCAGCTTCAGCCACGCCAGGAACGCCTTCGGGTCGCGCTTCACGCCCACGAAGTACAGGCCGAAGCGGAGCACCTCCAGCGCGCCGATCTTGCGCATTCCCGGCTGGGACAACAGGTAGCCGCGGTTGCGGTACGTGTAGTACCGCTTGACCTCGTTCTCCGGGTCCTGGGCGTGGAACTTGCCGCCCAGCATCGGCTTGAACTCGTCCGAGCCGTCCGGGTGCAGGTACTTCGTCTTGAGCGACGTGCCGAACGGCAGGCCCGAGCGGGCGAGCCGCCGGTGCAGCTCGACCTCGTCGCCGCGGAAGAACAGGCGCAGGTCCGGCACGCCGACGACGTCCAAAGTGGACGCCCGGAACAGGGCGCCGTTCATCAGGGACGCGATGCCCGGCAGGAAGTCGACGCCCAGCTCGGACTGCGACCGCTTCCACGTCAGGCCGCGGCGCAGCGGGAACGCGAGCTTCTCCGGCGCGTCGATGTTCGACACCACCGGGGAAATCTCGGCCAGGCCCCGCTTCTCCGCTTCCTCCAGCAGGATCGCCAGCACGTTCTCGTCGGCCGGACGGCCGTCGTCGTCGGCCAGCCAGACCCACTCCGCGCCCAGCGAGAGCGCGTGCAGCATGCCCAGCGCGAACCCGCCGGCGCCACCGAGGTTCCGGTGCGACGGCAGGTACGTGTGGGGCAGCGGGTAGTTCTCGACGACCTCGCGGGCCGAGTTGTCCGGCCCGTTGTCGACGACGACCAGGTGGTCGACCGGGCGGGTCTGGGCCGCGATGACCTTCAGCGAGTCCGCGAGCAGCTCGCGCCGGTGCCGCGTGACGACCACGCCGACGACCGCGCCGTCGGGCAGCTGCTGGGTCTCGCTGGCCATCATTCCCCGCCGTTCGTCGTCGCCACCGGCTCGATGCCCAGGCGCTGCAGCGTTTCCTGGCTCATGTCCATGAACGGGTCGCGGCCCTTGTACCCGGTGAGGACGTCCCGCAGCGAACCCTGTTGCTTGAGGTGCCCCTCGTCCATCCAGAGGGCCGAGTCGCACAGCTCGAACAGGAACTCGTCCGAGTGGCTGGCGAACACCAGGATGCCCGAGCGCTTCACCAGGTCCTTGAGGCGGTCGCGCGCCTTGTTGAGGAACGCCGCGTCGACCGCGCCGATGCCCTCGTCGAGGATCAGGATCTCCGGGTCGATCGAGGTGACGACGCCGAGCGCCAGCCGCACGCGCATACCCGTGGAGTACGTCCGCAGCGGCATCTGCAGGTAGTCGCCGAGCTCGGTGAACTCGGCGATGTCGTCGACCCGCTTCTCCATCTCCTTGGCCGTCATGCCGAGGAAGAGGCCGCGGATGATGATGTTCTCCTCGCCGGAGATCTCCGGGTCCATGCCGATGCCGAGGTCGAAGACCGGCGCGATCTTGCCGGTGATCCGCGACGAGCCACGGGTGGGCTCGTAGATCCCGGCGAGCAGCCGCAGCAGCGTGGACTTGCCCGCGCCGTTGTGGCCGACCAGGCCGACCCGGTCGCCCTCGCGGAGGTTGAGGGTCACGTCGTGGAGGGCCTCGATGATCGGCACCTTGGTGTCGGTGCCGATCTTGCCGCCGACCTTGCCGAGGACGCGCTTCTTCATCGACCGGGTCTTCGCGTCGAAGATCGGGAAGTCGACGAAAGCGTTCTGAACATCAATGGAGACCATGTGTCACACCCAGTAGGAGACGCGGGCACGGTAATTGCGCATCGCGACGAGCGCGAGCGCCCAGCCGACGATGGTGATGGAGCCGACCACGATCCAGTTGCCCGCCGTGAACGACTGGCCGAGCAACGGCGCCCGGACCACCTGCATGAAGTGGTACAGCGGGTTCAGCTGGATGATCGGCAGCACCCATTGGGCCACACCCGCCCGCGAGCCGCCGGCGAGCAGCTGGTCGACCGGCCACACGATCGGCGTGCCGTAGAACAGCAGCTGGATCAGCGAGTTGATGACCTGCGGGATGTCGCGGAAGCGGGTCGAGATGATGCCCAGCAGCAGCGTCACCCAGGCCGCGTTCAGCGCCAGCAGGAGGAAGCCGGGGATGGCCAGCAGGATGTTCCAGCTCAGGCCCGGGTGGCAGTAGAGGCCGTTGTGGCAGAGGCCGTCCGGGGAACCCAGTGAATACGGGCCGTCCAGCGCGCTGAAGAAGATCACGAGGATGACCACGTAGACGATCATGTTGTGCGCGAGCAGCAGCGTCTGGCGCCACACGGTGCGCAGCATGTAGACGCTCAGCGGCGCCGGGAGCTGCTTGATCATCCCCTCGTTGGCGATGAACGTCTCCATGCCCTCGGCCAGGCACCCGCTGATGAAGCCCCAGAGGATGAAACCGGTGGACAGGTAGGGCAGGAACACCTCGATGGGCGAGTGGAACAGCTGCGAGTACAGCAGCCCGAGCCCGAGCGCGATGACCGCCTGGCTGATCGTGATCCAGAAGGGCCCGATCACCGACCGGCGGTAGCGCTGCTTGATGTCCTGCCAGCCGAGGTGACCCCACAGCTCGCGGGCGGAGAAACCGGCCTTGATGTCGGCTATGGCTCGCGCGAACGTCTTGCTGTCCGACCTCGGCGGTGCCGACGTCGCTACGGGTGAGTCCGCGGCCTGAACCGTGCTGGTGGCATGCACGTGGACGAGGGTACCGATGGGATGAGCGGCGTCCTGGCCACCCCGTCGCTGTGGTAGACGTTCTGGCCGCTATGCGCCTGCCCGGGTGCTGCGTGCTGGTACTTTCTCGGCTTATGACTGCTGCTCTCGACGCGGCGAGCTTGATGGTCAACCTGCTCGCGGCGTACGCCGACCGGCCCGACCCGCGTTCGGTCGCCGTCGTCGGCAACCAGCCGCTCCCGCCCGACCCCCAGCGGGCCAAGGCGATCGACGCCTGCGACCTGGTCATCCGGGTCAACGGCTTCGTCGTCGACAAGCCCGGCGAGGAGGTCGTGGGCTCCCGGACGCACGTGGTGGTGTTCAACCGCGCGATCCGCGCGACGCCGTACGTCTTCCAGGACTACCGCAAGCGGCTCTACCTGCTGGTCGAGCCCGGCCGGTTGCACTGGGAGCCGGAGGACCTGCCGGGCTGGTGGCCCGAGGACCTCGGCGCGGTCCAGGTGCCGAACCGCGAGGTCGTGCTGCCCCTCTCGGACGCGCTGGGGCTGCCCACGCGCGACGAGCCGACGTGGTCGACCACCGGCACCCTGGCCGCCTGGATCGCGCGGACGTCGTTCCCGGGCGCGCAGCTCGTGCTCACCGGGTTCTCGTTCATCGACAACCCGGAGCAGACGTCGTGGGAGCACGCCGCGGGCGACTCCTGCATCGTGGGCCCGGAGCACCAGATCGCCGCCGAAGGGCGGCTGCTGGACTCCTGGACCAAGACCGGTGACACCACTCTCCTGCGCTGAACCGCGCGTCCCCACCCCACGCAAAGGAACACCCATGGCAGTGCAGAAACTCGGCAGAGGCCTGATCGACCGGATCGTCCGCGTCGTCGACTTCCGCGTGGACGAGCGCACCCGCGGGCTCGCCGACCGGGTCAACAACCTCGAGCACGCGACCGCCGACCACCGGCGCCGGCTCGACAACGCCGAGCACAACCTCGACCAGGCCCGCGGCGACCTGGGCTGGGCCCGCGCCGAGCTGGACCGGCTGATCCCGCACGTCGCCGCCCAGGAAGGCCGGCTGGAGACGCTGCGCGAGTCGATCTCTCTGGTTCCGAACACCGACACCCCGCAGCTTGCCGAGGCCCGCACGCTGATCGAGGAGATCCAGCGCCAGCACGCGCAGATCCGCGCCCGGCTGGCCGGCATCTCCCGCTACGAAGACCGGCTGCGCCGCCTCGAGGACCGCGTCGAGGACCAGGTCGAGCAGCAGCAGCCGGTCGCGCAGTAGCTTGCGCGCCCGGGAGGCCACCGAAGCCGACGCCGAGCTGCTGCTGAGCTGGCGCAACGACCCGCGCACGCGGCAGTCGTCCCGGTCGACGGCGGTGGTCTCCCTGGCCGAGCACACCGGCTGGCTGCGCGGGGTGCTCGCGGACGACGAGCGGCTGCTGCTCGTCGTCGAGCACGACGACGCCCCGGTCGGCACCGTCCGGTTCGACCGGCGTGCCGACGGCTGGGAGGTCAGCATCACGCTCGCCCCGGCGAGCCGGGGCCGTGGGCTGTCGGGGGCGGTGCTCGCCGAGGGGGAGCGGGCGCTGCGCGAGCGGCTCGACGTCCGGATCGTGCTGGCCGCCGTCCACCAGGACAACGCCGCTTCGGCGAAGCTGTTCGAGCACGCCGGGTACGCCGAAGCCGCGCCTGCCGTCAACGGCTTCCGGCAGCTGCGCAAGACTCTGCGGTGACCTGACCCGTTCACCTGGGAGGCGGCACCCATGCACGACATCCGGTTCGGCGCGCACCAGATCGGTCCGGGCCACCCGCCGTTCGTGATCGCCGAGATGTCCGGCAACCACAACGGCGACCTCGACCGGGCGCTGGCCATCGTCGACGCCATCGCGGAAACCGGCGCGCACGCGGTCAAGCTGCAGACCTACCGCCCGGACACGATCACCATCGACGTCGACACCCCGGCGTTCCGGATCGGCGACTCGCATTCCCTGTGGGGTGGCGAAAACCTGTACAAACTGTACGAAAAGGCCCACACGCCCTGGGAGTGGCACGCGCCGATCTTCGAGCGCGCCCGCGCCAAGGGCCTGGAGATCTTCTCCAGCCCCTTTGACCCGACCGCCGTCGAGCTGCTGGAGTCGCTGGACGCGCCGGCGTACAAGATCGCGTCGTCGGAGATCGTCGACCTACCGCTGATCGACCTCTGCGCCCGCACGGGCAAGCCGCTGGTCATCTCGACCGGCATGGCGAACGTCGCCGAGATCGACGCCGCCGTCCGCACCGCCCGCGAAGCCGGCAACGACCAGCTGATCGTGCTCGGCTGCACGGCGAGCTACCCGGCGTCGCCGCGCGAGAGCAACCTGCGCGGCCTGCCGCTGCTGGCGGGCCTGACGCAGACGCTGGTCGGGCTGTCGGACCACACGCCGGGCATCGGCGCGCCGGTCGCGGCCGTCGCGCTGGGCGCGGTGGCCATCGAGAAGCACGTCACGCTGGCGCGCGCGGACGGCGGCGTCGACTCGGAGTTCTCGCTGGAGCCGTCGGAGCTGGCCGCGCTGGTCGCCGAGACGCACCGGGCGTGGGAAGCGCTGGGCGAGCCGGTGCTGGGCCCGCGTGAGAGCGAGAAGGAGGGCCTGCGGCTGCGCCGGTCCCTCTACGTCGTCGAGGACGTCCGGGCCGGCGACGAGGTGACCGCGGCGAACGTCCGGTCGATCCGGCCCGCCGGCGGCCTGGCCCCGGCCGAGATGACGACCGTGGCAGGGCGCACCTTCCGCGTCGACGCCGCGAAGGGCACGCCCCTCACCTGGGACCTGATCTAGAAGAAGTCGCGCACGGCGTCGACGACGCGGTCGACGTCGGCGTCCGTCAGCGACGGGAACAGCGGCAGCGAGAGTTCCTGCTCGTAGTACGCCTCGGCGTTCGGGCAGAGCCCGCGCCGGTAGCCGAGGTCCTCGAACACCGGGTGCCAGTACGCCGGGATGTAGTTGACCTGGACGCCGATGCCGACGCCGCGCAGGTGCTCGAACAGCGCCTTGCGCCGGCCTGCCAGCACCCGCAGCGGGTAGAGGTGCCACACGGGGTCGGCGCCCGGGCGGCTCGGCGGGGTCGCGACGCCGTCGACGTCCGCGAGGGCCGCGCTGTAGCGGGCGTGGATCTCGGCGCGGCGCTTCTTGAACTCGCCGAGCCGGGTGAGCTGGCTGCTGCCGAGCGCGCAGAGGACGTCGGGCAGGCGGTAGTTCAGCCCGAACTCGTGCACTTCCTGGTGCCAGGCGCCTTCGTCCGGGTAGCGCTGCTCGGCGCGGTCGCGGACCAGGCCGTGGTTGCGGAACTTCCGCGCCCGGTCCAGCAGGTGCGCGTCCGGAGTGACGACCGCGCCGCCCTCGGCGGTCGTGAGGTTCTTGGTCGGGAAGAACGAAAACGTCGTCAGGTCGGCGATCGAGCCGACCGGACGGCCCTGCCACGCGCCGCCGACGGAGTGAGCCGCGTCCTCCAGCAGCAGCGCCCCGGCGTCGTGCGCGAGCTTGCCGAGGGCGTCCAGCTCCGCGGGGTGGCCCGCGTAGTCGACCGCGGCGACGACCTTCGTGCGCTCGGTCATCGCGGCCGTGGCCGCTTCGACCGAAAGGTTCCCGGTGTCCGCTTCGACGTCGGCGAACACGACCTTGGCGCCGAACAGTGCCGCGGTGGCGGCCGTCGCGACGAACGTCATCGGGGAGACGACGACCTCGTCACCCGCACCGATGCCCGCGGCCGCGTAGGCGACGTGCAGCGCCGCCGTCCCCGAGGTCACGGCCACCGCCGGGATGCCGCCGGTGTGCGCCGCGAGGTCCGTCTCGAACTGCTGGACCGCGGGCCCGGTGGTCAGCCAGTCGCCGCGGAGCACCGCGACGACGGCTTCGATGTCGGCGTCACTGATCGACTGGCGGCCGTATGGCAGGAAGTCAGCCGACGCACTCGTTCCCGCGGAGGCTGCATCGGACTCAGCCATACTGCTCGACCAGTTCGCGCAGCTCCTGCGCGTCCAGCCACAGGTCGTTCGTGTCGGAGCGGTAGGCGAAGCCGTCGGGCATCGGCTTGCCGTCCGCCGGCGACTCGTAGCCCCAGCCCGCGAGGTGCGGCTGGACGACGTAGCGGTCGGACAGCTGGACCGTCCGGCGCGCGTCGTCCGGCGCGATCATCTCCTCGTGCAGCTTCTCGCCGGGCCGGATGCCGACCTCGTGCATCTCGCTGCCCGGCGCGATCGCCTGCGCCAGGTCGACGAGCCGCATGCTCGGGATCCGCGGCACGTACAGCTCACCGCCGCGCATCTGGTCGAACGAGTCGACGACGAACCGCACGGCCTGGGGGAGCGTGATCCAGAAGCGGGTCATCTCCTTGTGCGTGATCGGCAGCGACTCGCCCTGCTCGGCGAGCTTGCGGAAGAACGGGATGACGCTGCCGCGCGAGCCCATCACGTTGCCGTAGCGGACCACGGAGAACCGGGTCACGTGCGCGGCCGCGTAGTGGTTGCCGCTGATGAACATCCGGTCGGCGCACAGCTTCGTGGCGCCGTAGAGGTTGATCGGGCTGGACGCCTTGTCGGTCGACAGCGCGACGACCTTCTTGACGCCCGTGTCGATCGCGGCCTCGATCACGTTCTGCGAGCCCATGACGTTGGTCTGGACGAACTCGAACGGGTTGTACTCACCGGTGTCGACCTGCTTGAGCGCGGCGGCGTGCACGACGTAGTCGACGCCGTGCATGGCGCGCTCGAGCCGGCGCCGGTCGCGGACGTCGCCGATGAACCAGCGCAGGCGCGGGTCGTCGTTGAACAACTGCCGGGCTTCGTACTGCTTGAGCTCGTCGCGGGAGAGCACGACCAGCCGGCTCGGGTTCAGTTCGGCGAGGGCGTGCGCGATGAACGCCTTGCCGAACGAACCGGTCCCGCCGGTGAGCAGGATGCTGGAGCCATCCAGCTCGGACATCGTTGACCTCCGCGTTTGGGGTTGGGTGCCGTCGGCCATCATGTCACCCATGCGTGCAGTGCCCGGTGTCAACGCCGTCATCCAGGCCCGGTCGACGTCGACGAGGCTGCCCGGCAAGGTGCTGCGCCCGCTGGCCGGCCGCAGTGTGCTGGGCTGGGTCGTCCGGGCCGCGGCGGCCGCTCCCGGGGTGGACCGGGTGGTGGTCGCGACCTCGTCGGACGCTTCCGACGACGCCGTCGCCGCCGAGGCCGTGCGGTGCGGCGCTTCCGTGGTCCGCGGCCCGTTGGACGACGTCCTCGCGCGGTTCGGGCTGGCCTTGCGGGAACACCCGGCCGAAGCCGTGATCAGGCTCACCGCGGACTGCCCGCTGCTGGACCCGGCACTGATCGGCCAGCTGGCGACGCTCTGGCGCGCCCAGCCGTCGCTCGACTACGTCAGCACGACGCTGGTCCGGACGCTGCCGCGCGGGTTCGACGCCGAGCTGGTGCGCGCTTCGGTACTGGCCGAGCAGGTCGAGACGGCCACCGGCGCCGACCGGGAGCACGTCACCTCGGGCATCTACTCGCAGCCCGCGCGCTATTCGTGCACCGGGATCGTGGTGAGCCCGGCCGCCGACGACCTGCGGGTGACGTTGGACACGGCTGAGGACTGGGCCCTGCTGGAAGCGCTCGTGGCGGAGCTGGGCGACCGCGTCGGCGACTGGCGGTCCGTGGTCGGGCTGCTGCGGTCGCGGCCGGACCTGGTGGCGCTGAACGCCGAGGTCGAGCAGAAGAAGGTCGGGCAGTGAGGCTGCTCCTGCGGGCGGACTCGTCGGCGTCGATCGGCGCCGGGCACATCTCGCGGGTCGTCGCCTACGCCGAGCGCGCGGTGGCGCGGGGCTGGCCGGTCGCGTTCTCCGGCAGCACGGCGAACGCCGAATGGCTCGCGTCGAGGTTCGACGAGCTGGCGGTCCCGCGGCTGGCCGACGCGCCCCTCGGTGAGCTGGCGGCCGGGTTCGACGCCGTCCTCGTCGACCACTACGGCGTCGGCGACGTGCGCAAGGAGATCAACGCGGCGGGCGCGGCGCTGGTGTCGATCGAGGACGACGTGTTCGGCCGCCGCCCGGCCGACGTCGTCGTGGACGCGGGTTTCGCGCCCGCACCGCGGCCGGACGACGGCTCCGGCGTCCTGCTGCGTGGAGTCGCGTACGCGCCGCTGCGGGACGTCGTGCTGCGCACCCGGGACCGCCGCGCGCCTTCCGGTACCCCGCACGTCACGGTCGTCCTCGGGGGCGGCGCGGAGTGGGCGTCGACGGTCGCGTTGCTGCTTCGCGCGCTTCGCGACACGGAACTGCCGTTCGTGGCGGACGCTTTGGTGCGCGGCGAGCCTTCCCTGCCCTCGCTGGGGCCCGGCCAGTCGATCCGCGTCTCGGCGCCGAGTCCCGCTCTGCTCGACACACTGGCGACGACGGACGTCGCGGTGAGCGCGTCCGGGGTGACGTTCGTGGAGCTGTGCTGCCTCGGCGTCCCGACGGCCGCGGTGCAGCTGGTCGCCAACCAGAAGACCGGCTACCGAGCCGCGCTGGAGCTGGGCCTCGCGGCCGGGCTCGGGCACGCGGAGTCCCTTGAGGACAGACTGCCGGAGGTGACGGCGGTGTTGCGCGAGCTGCTGTCCGACGCCGCGCTCCGCCACGCGCTGTCCGCGACGGCGTCGGCCACAGTGGACGGTCGCGGCGTGGATCGGGTCCTGGATTCCCTCTGATCGAGGACCGTCTGTGTCCTCGATCGTTTCTAGGTTGGGGGCATGACGATCACCCCGTTCCGCATCGACATCCCGCAAGCCGAGATCGACGACCTTCGGGCGCGGCTCGCGAACACCCGCTGGCCCGACCAGCCCGCCGATACCGGGTGGCGGCTCGGGGCGCCCGTCGACTACGTGCGTGAGCTGGCCGAGTACTGGCGGCTGGAGTTCGACTGGCGCGCGCAGGAGGAGCGGCTCAACGGCTTCCCGCAGTTCACCACGGCCATCGACGGGACGACCGTGCACTTCCTGCACGTGGAGTCGCCGGAACCGGGTGCGACGCCGGTGTTGCTCACGCACGGCTGGCCGGGCTCGGTCGTCGAATTCCTCGACGTGATCGGGCCGCTCACCGATCCGCGGGCGTACGGCGGTGACCCCGCGGACGCGTTGCACGTGGTGGTCCCGTCGATCCCGGGTTACGGCTTCTCCGGCCCGACGCCGGAGGCGGACTGGGGGCCGGACCGGATCGCCCGGGCGTTCGCGGAACTGATGACCCGCCTCGGTTACGAGAAGTTCGGCGCCCACGGCGGTGATTGGGGCGCGTCCATCTCACGCGAACTGGCGGTGCAGTTCCCCGAGCGGGTCGTGGGGATCCACGTGACGACGTTGCCGTCGGCGGTGGTCCGGAGCGAGGCCGCCCTCGAGGGCCTGACCGGCGACGAGCTCGCGGCGGCCCGTCGTTCGCTGGAGAAGGGGCTGAAGTTCTCGTACCTGGGCACGGGCTACGCGATGATCCAGTCGACCAAGCCGCAAACGCTGGCGTACGGCCTGACCGACTCGCCGGCGGGCCAGCTGGCGTGGATCGCGGAGAAGTTCCGCGCGTTCTCGAACACTTCGGAAGACCTCATCGACCGCGACGACCTGCTGGCGGACGTCTCGATCTACTGGTTCACGGGCACGGCCAACTCGTCGGCGCGGTTGTACGCGGCTTTGGCCGCACCGTGGGGCTCCCCGCCGCCGCCGAACACGGTCCCGACGGGCTTCGGTGTCTTCCCGGACGACATCGGCCTGCCGATCCGGACGCTGGCGGAGCGAACGGACAAGATCGTCCGCTGGACGGAGTTCCCGCGGGGCGGGCACTTCCCCGGGCTGGAGGAGCCGGACGCGCTGATCGGCGACATCCGGGCGTTCTTCCGCAGCTTGCGCTGAGTTGTCCACAGGGGTTGTCCACAGGACCGTGGGACTGTGGACAACCCCGGCGCAAGTCCTAGAGGTACTGCCCGGTCCCCGAAATCCCGGGCCCGTGTCCTTCGACACCCGGCACACCGAGGCTGCCGCCAGTGGCCGACGGACCCGCCGGCAGGCCCCGGCGCATCTGCTCCAGCTGGACCCGCGCCGCCATCTGCTGGGCGAACAGCGCGGTCTGTATCCCGCTGAACAAGCCCTCGAGCCAGCCGACCAGCTGGGCCTGGGCGATCCGCAGCTCCGCGTCCGACGGCGTCGAGTCGTCGGCGAACGGGTGGACCAGGCGCTCCAGCTCGTCGCGCAGCTCCGGCGCCAGCGAGTTCGACAGCTCCTTCACCGACGTCTGGTGGATCTCGCGCACCCGCGTGCGGGACGCGTCGTCGAGCGGGGCGGCGCGGACCTCCTCCAGGAGCTGCTTGATCATCGTGCCGATCCGCATCACCTTCGCCGGCTCTTCGATGAGCTCGCCCACCGCCTCGGCGTGCTCCGCGCCCTCGAGGGGAGAGCCGTCCGGTCCGACTACCACCACGTGGGGTGAAGATTCGTGGCCGGCGTCACCCGCTGTGCCCGATTCCCGGAAGTTCGGCTCGGTCATGTGCTCCATCCTGGCTTGCCATCAACACGCTCTGCGACACCCGAGGGGTGTCCGTCTCCGAGCGTAGCGGCATTCCGGCGTTCCGGTGGCTCTCCACCCAACCCCGGACGCACGGCGAAACCGCACGTCCGTACGGTGTCCCCATGGCGTTCGACGTCGCTCGTATCCGTGGGCTCTTTCCCGCGCTGGGTGACGGCTGGATCCACTTCGACGGCGCCGCCGGAATGCTGGTCCCGGAACAGGTCGCTTCGGCCGTTTCGACGGCGATGCGCGCCCCGGTGTCGGGGCCGGGTGGAGCGTTTCCGGCCTCACAGCGCGCGGAAAGCATCGTGACCGCGGCCCGCAGGGCCGTGGCCGACCTGGTCGGTGCCGACCCGGCCGCCGTCGTGCTCGGACCCAGTTCGCCGGTGATGCTGCGCCGCCTCTGCGACGCGCTCGCCGAACGCTGGACGATCGGCGACGAGGTCGTCGTCTCCCGGCTCGACGAACAGGCCAACCTCGCGCCGTGGCAGCGCGCCGCGAAGCGCGTCGGCGCCGTCGTGCGCTGGGGCGAGATCGACATCGAGACGTGCGAGCTGCCCGCGTGGCAGTACGAGCAGCTCGTTTCGGCGCGCACCAAGGCCGTCGCGGTCACGCTCGCGTCCGGCTCGGTCGGCACCCGCCCGGACGTCCCGACGATCATCGAGTTCGCCAAGCGCGTCGGCGCGCTCGTCGTCGTCGACGCCACGTACGCCGCGCCGTTCCTGCCGCTGGACATCAACGCCCTCGGCGCCGACGTCATGGTCGTGTCCGCCCAGGCCTGGGGCGGCCCTTCGGTGGGCGCACTGGTGTTCCGCGACCCCGAACTGATCGAACGCATCTCGTCCGTCTCGCTCGACCCGGGCGCGCGCGGGGCGGCCCGGCTCGAACTGGGCCCGCACGCCTACCCGCTGCTGGCCGGGCTGATCGCGTCCATCGACTACCTCGCGGGCCTCGACGACGCGGCCTCCGGGTCGCGGCGCGAGCGCCTCGTCACCTCGCTCGGCTCGGCGAAGTCGTACCACGCCGGGCTGCTCGCGCAGCTGTCCACCGAACTGCTGACGCTGCGGCACATCATGGTCATCGGCAACGCCATGCGCCGGATCCCGGCGCTCGCCTTCGCCGTCGCCGGCAAGAAGTCGCCGGAAGTCGCCGAATACCTGGCCTCACAAGGGTTGTGCGCGTTCGCCGACGACGGCGCGGCCGGCGTCTTCGCGTCACTCGGCGTCGGAGAAGTGGGCGGCGCCGTGCGGATCGGGCTCGCCCACTACTCCAACGTCTTCGAGATCAACCAGCTCGTCAGGGTGCTCGAAGAGCTGCGTTAAGACGTCGCGGTCAGCAGGATCTTCCCGAACACGCTGCCCTCTTCCATGGCGCGGTGCGCGGACGCGGCTTCGGACATCGGGATGACCTGGCCGACGATCGGCTTGACGGCGCCTTCGGAAACCAGCGGCCACAGGCGTTCCCGGACGTCGGCGACGATCGCCGCTTTCTGGTCCAGCGGCCGGAACCGCAGCCCCGCGGCGAACACTTCGGCGCGCTTCCCGAGCATGGCACCGACGTTCAGCTCACCCTTCACCCCGCCCTGCATGCCGATGATCACGAGCCGCCCGTCGGACTTCAGGGCGTCGACGTTGCGGCCCAGGTAGGACGCGCCCATGTTGTCGAGGATGACGTCCGCGCCGCCGGTCTCCTTGCGGAGCACCTCGACGAAGTCCTCCTCCTTGTAGTTGATCGTGAGGTCGGCGCCGAGCTGGCGGCAGCTTTCGAGCCGCTCCGCCGAGCCCGCGGTGACCACGACGGTCGCGCCGAGCGCCTTGCCGACCTGGATCGCGTGCGTGCCGATGCCGCCGGCGCCGCCGTGGACCAGCAGCACCTCGCCCTCGGTGAGCTTCGCGTGCATCACGACGTTCGCCCACACCGTGCAGGCCACCTCGGGCAGGCCGGCCGCGGCGATCAGGTCGACCTCGCCCGGCACCGGCAGCAGCTGCCCGGCCGGGACGACGACCTTCTGCGCGTAACCGCCGCCGGCGAGCAACGCGCAGACCTCGTCGCCGACGTTCCACCCCTCGACGTCCGGACCGAGTTCGGCGATCGTGCCCGAGCACTCCAGGCCGATCGTCTCGCTGGCGCCGGGCGGCGGGGGATAGTGCCCCTGCCGCTGCAGCAGATCGGCCCGGTTGACCGCGCTCGCGGCGACGTCGAGGAGGACTTCGCCGGGTCCGGGCCGCGGATCCGCGATCTCCGTCCACTCGAGGACGTCCGGGTCACCTGGTTCACGGATGGCGATCGCGTACATGCGTCGACCGTATACCGGTGGGTGAGAGTCCCGCCGAATGACGCATTGACGTACCTCCCATATCGCACAAAAGTGAGCAACCATGTCACTCTTCCGAAAGAGATTCGTCCCGCCGGTGGCCCTGGCCGCCTGCGCGACACTCGCGCTCGGCCTCACCCCGGCCGCCGCCGCGAACACGGTCCCCGACGGCCCTGCCCTGGCGAAACAGCTCGTCAAGAAGGTCGGCGTCGACGGCGTCAACCGCCACCTGATCGCGCTGCAGCGCATCGCCGACACCAACGGCGGGAACCGGGCGGCGAGCACCGACGGCCACAAGAAGTCCGCCGAGTACATCGCCACCAAGCTCGAGGCGGCCGGCTTCCAGGTGACCCGCCAGGAGTTCCCCTTCACGTTCTCGCAAACGCTGGCCGAGAAGCTCACCGCCGGCGGCGCGAACGTGCCGGTCATCGCGATGGAGTACACCCCGTCGACCCCGGTCGGCGGCATCACCGCGCCCCTCTCGGTCGTCGCGGTCGACGACACCAGCGGCTGCGAGGCGACCGACTACACCGCCGACGT
This sequence comes from Amycolatopsis sp. NBC_01286, assembly GCF_035982555.1. Lineage (NCBI taxonomy): Bacteria > Bacillati > Actinomycetota > Actinomycetes > Pseudonocardiales > Pseudonocardiaceae > Amycolatopsis > Amycolatopsis sp. NBC_01286. The sequence continues at coordinate 2,026,115 of NZ_CP108428.1, read as the reverse complement.
CGCCGGCAAGATCGCGCTGATCAAGCGCGGCGGCTGCTCGTTCGCGCAGAAGCAGGCCACCGCCGCGGCGGCGGGCGCGATCGGCGCCATCGTCTACAACAACACCGACGGCGACCTCAACGGGACGCTCGGGGACCCGGCCGGCGCGAAGATCCCGACCGGCGGCGTGACCGCGGCCGCGGGCGCGCAGCTGGCCACCCTGGCCGGCCAGCCCGTGACGCTGGAGCTGCGCGCCTTCCAGGAGGCGCGGACCAGCTACAACGTCATCGCCGAGACCAAGTCCGGGCGCAAGGACAACGTCGTGATGCTCGGGTCGCACCTCGACAGCGTCCCGGCCGGCCCCGGCATCAACGACAACGGCTCCGGCTCGGCGACCCTGCTCGAGACGGCGCTGCAGCTGGGGAGCAGCCCGAAGGTCAACAACGCCGTCCGCTTCGGCTTCTGGAGCGCGGAGGAGTTCGGCCTGATCGGCTCGACCTACTACGTCGACTCGCTGAGCTTCGAGCAGCAGCTCGACATCGCGCTGTACCTGAACTTCGACATGATCGGCTCGCCGAACGCCGGGTACTTCGCCTACGACGGTGACGACTCCGACGGCGTCGGCGCGGGCCCCGGCCCGTACGGCTCGGCGCAGATCGAGAAGACCCTCGTCGACTACCTGCAGGCCGCGCGGGGCGTGTCCCTCGAGGGCACCGACTTCACCGGCCGCTCGGACTACGGCGAGTTCATCGCCGTCGGCATCCCGGCCGGTGGCCTGGACACCGGCGCCGAGGTCCTGAAGACCCCGGCGCAGGCGGCGAAGTGGGGCGGCACGGCGGGCATCGCGTTCGACCCGTGCTACCACCAGGCCTGCGACAACCTGGGCAACATCGACCGCGTCGCGCTGGACCGCAACGCGGACGGCGTCGCCTGGGCCCTCGGCGTCTACGCGACGAGCACCGAGAGCATCAACGGCGTCAAGCCGGGCAAGGCGAAGAACGTCAAGCAGAAGGCCGCCGAACGCAGCGGGCAGCGGAACTTCTCCGCGCACGCCGTCGCCGGTGACCCGCACGCGCTGACCGCCTGAGGACAGACAGAAGGGGCCGTCCCGAAGTCGGGACGGCCCCTTCGTCGTGTCTTAGCCCAGGTTGCTGGCGCCGAAGGTGTCGCAGCGGGCCGGGTCACCGGTCTGGAAGCCGGTGGTGAACCACTTCTTGCGCTGCGCGGACGTGCCGTGGGTGAACTGCGAGCTGTCCACCTGGCCGCCGCCGAGCTTGGTCTGGATGTAGTCGTCGCCGATCCGGGACGCCGTGTCCAGCGCCGACGCGATGTCGTCCTGCGTGATGTCGAGGATCAGCGGCTTGCCGGTGTCGGTCGGCGTCGTCGTCGCGTGGTTGCCCCAGACGCCGGCGTAGCAGTCGGCCTGCAGCTCGAGCCGGACCGAGCCCGACGTCGGGCCGGTGCCGGTGCCCTTCTTCGACGTGCCGAGCAGGTTCTGCACGTGGTGGCCGTACTCGTGGGCGAGCACGTACGCCTCGGTGAACTGGCCGCCCTGCGCGCCGAAGCGCGTCTTCAGCTCGTTGAAGAAGCTCAGGTCGATGTAAACCTTGGAGTCGGCCGGGCAGTAGAACGGCCCGGTGTCCGAGGTGGCGCTGCCGCACCCGGTGCGGACGCCGCCGTTGAAGAAGTTCGTCGGCGCCTTCCGGTAGGTCGAGCCGGAGCGCGCGAACTGCTGCGCCCAGTAGTCCTGGACGGAGTTGACGATCGCGACGATGGCGCAGTCGTGGTTCTTGTTCGCGTCCGCGCCGGTCTTGCAGGTGCTCGCGAGCTGGGAGTTGTCGACCTGCTGCCCGGAGCCGACGCTGCCGAGCCCGCCGCCGCTGCCCAGGTTCACCGCCCCCGGGCTGATCCCGCCGAGCTGCGAGATCACGAAGTAGATGATCAGCCCGACCACACCGAGCCCACCACCGCCGAGCGCCACGCGGCCACCGATCCCGCCGCCGCCACCACCGCTGCCGCGCATGTCCTGGACCTCGGAAGCGTCCAAGCCCGCGTCGTCGTCGAATCTCACGCGGCAGATCGTAGCCGGACATGGTCCTGGGCGCGGCCTTCGCGGCCACGCCCAGGACTTGTACCGAGGTTTGTCTCTACAGAGCGGTTGGCCGCGAACGGACCGGCGTTCAGGCGCTGTCGCCACGATTGCTGAGATCGCGGCCTGACACAGGCCCGATCGACGCCGAATGCGTGAACGCAGGGAAGCCCGCACGGTGCTGTTCGCAGTGAGGCTGGTTCGCCTCGGTCACGACCGACCCGGTAGGTGTCCGTTCCGGTCGCGGGGACGCAGCTGGCGGTCAACCGCGAGAATCACCCGTCACGCAACCACCTGACCTCTCTGGCGGGGAGCCGGGCCGGCACGTCGCCGTCGTCGCGCCTATACCTCGGCCAACCATCCGCCGACAAGCAGAATGCGCCTTTTTCGGCCGAGTCTCAACCTTTTCGTAACCCCACCTTCGGGCGATGTTGCAACGGTATTTTTACCCGCAGACAACTCGGACTCGGACCGCGCGGTCCCTTGATCAACGTTCTACGCTGCCTTATGACCGAGGAGCGGCCTGTGCGGTGGTTGGACGAAGCCGAGTCTGATGCGTGGCGCTCCTACATCGTCGCGACGTTGCGGTTGCGGCAGCGGCTGCACCGCGAGCTGGCCGACCGGCACGACGTCTCGCTGACGGACTACGAGGTGCTCGTCTGCCTGGAGATCCAGCCGGAACGCCGGATGCGGATGTCCGAGCTGGCCGTCTTGATGGGCTCGACGAAGAGCCGGCTGTCCCACCAGGTCGGCCGCCTCGAGGACGCGGGGATGGTCCGCCGGGTCCGCGACCCGGAGGACAAGCGCGGCGTCATCACAGAGCTGACCGAGGACGGCGTGCGGCTGCTGGAGTCCGCGGCCCCGACACACGTCGAGGGCGTGCGCGAGCACTTGATCGACCTGCTGAGCCCGGAAGAGCAGGCGACGATCGCCTCGGCGTTCGGCCGGGTGCTGGACCACCTGACCCAGGTGGAGGGCTGACGCGGTTTCGCGTCAGCCGCGCACCCGGTCTGCTTGCGGTAGCGGTGGGATTCGAACCCACGGAGAGGTTGCCCCCTCGCATGTTTTCAAGACATGATCCTTCGGCCGCTCGGACACGCTACCTCTGGTCACGAGGGTAGCCGACGGCCTTTCGCGGCAACCTCAGCCGTGTCCCGGACGTGCTCAGGGTCATGGGCGTCGTCCGCGGCCTAGCTCCAGGTGAGCGTCAAAGCCGCGCCCTGGGCGTGGCCCGCCTCCGCGGCCGGGGTGCGGGTCGACGGGTCCAGCGGGTTCTGGCCGATCGCTGCCACCGAAGCTTCGTCCGGGCTGATCACCGCGATCTCCGCGCCCGCCTTTCGCAGGTCCTCCAGCACGGTGAGCAGGGCCTTCTCGCCGGGCAGCGGCGATTCCAGGCCCAGCGGCGCGACCACCGTGACGCGGGTGGCGCCCGCCGCGTAGTCCGCGTTCTCGCCGGAACGGACGCCGCCGTCGATGTAGCGGCGGCCGTCGATCGTGGTCGGGGGCCAGATGCCCGGGACCGCGCAGCTTGCCGCCACCGCGTCCACCAGGCTGACGCCCGAATCGCGGTCGAACTGCCGTGGCTCGCCCGTTTCCGCGTCGACCGCGACCAGGACGATGCGCTGCTCCGGCCAGTCGTGGGACGGCAGGCGGGCGGCGATCACCGCGCGGCGGTCCGCTTCGGACACCGTTTCGGCGCTCAGCGCCAGCTCACCGACGCGCTGCCGCACCTCGGCGGGTGAGTCGGCGTCCTCGAACGCGGCGCCGAAGTCCGCGACGAACTTCTCCATGTCGATCTCGGCCGGGATCTCCGGGGTCTGCCGCGCCGGGTCGGCCTGGCGCGCGAGGAGGTCCGCCAGCGCGACGCCGCTGGTGACCTGCGCGGCGACCGTCGCGCCCGCCGACGTGCCGACGATCAGGTCCGCGCCGGTGAGGTCCTGCCCGTGGCCCGCGAGCCCGGCCAGCAACCCCGTTGTCCACGCGATCCCGGCTACCCCGCCGCCACCCAGCACCAACGCCTGTCCGCTCATGCGGGCACCCTAACCGCCCCCACCGACAGTTCCGGTACGGCTCAGGGCTGGCGCAGCTGCTTCGCGGCGATCCGGGCCCGCACCTCGGGGCGGCGCAGCGGCGGCACGGTCGCCGGCGGCTGACGGCGTTCGGGCAGCTGCTCCAGCAGCCTCGTGGTGATCTCGGTGATCTCCGCGACGGCCGCCTCGAACGGCTCGCGCGTGGCGTCCGACAAGGACTGCACGCCCGTCACCTTGCGGACGTACTGGCGGGCCGCGGCCTCGATCTCCTCGTCCGTCGCGGACGGCTGGAGTCCCCGCAGGGTGGTGATGTTTCGGCACATGCCGTCCAGGGTACGACGCTGCGGAGGTCCGGATCACACGGTCGGGTTGGCTGTCGCCGACCTCGTTGACGCTGCTGCCTGCGCTTGGGCAATGTCGGGGTAGTGCCCCTCAGACCGCGTCCCTTCCGCTCCACCCGCCCCGAATCCGGCATTCTCGAAGAACGACCCGAAACCCCGATCCCGGAACAGGCTTGGCCCCGCGTGCGGGCCGACGAGCTGGTCACCCTCGTGGCACACGTCTTCGCCGCCCACGGTTTCCCCGAAGCGCGGGCCCGCATCGCGGCCGAAGCGCTCTGCCACGGCGATCTGACCGGATCGCCGGCCACCGGCGTCGCCGAGCTGACCCGGACCCACCTGCCGTTGCTGAAGAACGGCCACGTCGTGCCGCGCGCCGAGCCGTTGATGATCGCCGACCGCGGGGCCGCCGCGCTGCTCGACTACCGGCGCGCGTCCGGCCTCTGGGCCGTCGGTGACGCGATGGACCGCGCGGTGACGCGGGCCGGGCGCTTCGGCGTCGGGCTCGTCTCGCTGCGCGGGGTCGGGCCGTTCGGCCGGGCCGGGCACCACGCCGCGCGGGCGTTGCCGCACGCGATGATCGGGCTGGTGCTGGCGGCCGGTGGCGAGCCCGGCCAGCCGATGAACCCGCTGGGGATGGCCGCGCCGGGTGGCGCGTACCCCGAGTTCGTCTTCGACATGGACCACCCCGGGCAGGAGGCCGCCGCCGGGTTCACGCTGCTCGTGGAGGTCCTCGCCGGGGTGCTCTCCGGCGTCGCCGACCACGAACACGACACCGGCCTGCTGGTGATGGCCATCGCGCCGACGACGCTGCGCAGCGCCGACGGCTTCTACCGCGCGGCGAGCGCGCTGTTCGGCAGCATGCTCGGCTGGGAGGGCGGCGCCCCGATCCGCTACCCCGGCTGGCGCGAGGCCCAGCACCTCGAGCAGTGTCGGGCGCTGGGCGTCCCGCTGGCCGGCCCGGTGCGGCGCGAACTGGACGGCCTCGCCGCGTCGCTCGGATTGCCGCCGCTGACCAACGTCGGTTAGTGGACCAGGATGACCTTGCCGCGGTCGGGGCCGACGGCCACGACGTCGCCGTTCGTCAGCTGGCGGCCGCGGCGGGTCTCCACTTCGCCGTTGACCGTGACCTCCTCGGCGTCGATCAGGTCCTTCGCGTGGGAGCCGTCCTCGGCGAGGCCGGCGAGTTTGAGGAACTGGCCGAGCCGGATCGGCTCGCCGGTGATGGGTACGTCGACGGGGTCGCTCATACGCGCATCATGCCGGGTCAGGCGCGGGAGTCCGTCTGCCGGTAGAGCCCTTGGACGTCCGTGTCGAAGTAGCTCGAGTACGACGTGTCCGGGTCGTCGCCGCCGTACTCGAAACCGCCGATGACGCCGATGACCGTGCCCAGCCGGGTTTTCGGGTCCTCGCCGACCACCCACGGCCCGCCGCTGGTGCCGGTCGGGAAGCCCGCGCAGTCCACCTTGAGCTGGAAGGTGTCCTGGCGGCTGGTGGTGTTCCGGCAGACGGCCGGGGTCTCGGAGTCGTCCGGGTAGCCGGTCAGGGTGATGGGCTGCTCGAACGCGCTGCCGGTGGCCAGGGTGTTCGCGCCGACCAGGCTCTCCAAGGTCTTCGTGGTGCCCGCCTGGTGCGCGGTGGCGAAGCCGACGTCGAGGTCCGGGTCCGACGACTCGGTCCAGCCCGGGGCGACGAGCTCGTCGGACACCGTCCAGTAGCCGAAGGGCGCTAGGCCGTCGTGGTAGGCGGGCGCGAAGGTGACGCCGGTGACGTAGTCGCCGCCTTCGCCGTCGTGGATGCAGTGGGCCGCGGTCAGCAGCACGTCACCCTGCCGGCTGTGGATGACGCTCGCGGTGCAGTAGTGCGCGCCGTCGACGAACAACGCGCCGACGGCCGGGCTGGACACGGCGGGCAGGTCGGCCGTCGACGCCGGCGTGGCGTCGAGAGCCGGGGTCGTCGCGTCCGCGGACTGCGGCCGCCGGGCGACGCCGGCCACGACAAAAACCGCGCCGAGCAGCAGGACGGCGGCGAGGGACAGCAGAACGGCGGGCCGCCGCACGTGCATCGCCTCCTCGTCCGTCGCCCCCGGCACGACCAGATCACCTTAGGACGTCACACCGACACTTTCAGCACACCCACAGCAAGCTCACAGCCGCTAATATCCGTAACTCGGGAGTAACACCTAACGGGCGGGAGGGCCGATGAAGCAGTTCGCGGACAAGGTCGTGGTGATCACCGGGGCGGGGTCGGGGATCGGCCGGGCGACGGCGCTGGAGTTCGCGCGGCGGGGCGCGCGGGTGGCCCTCTCCGACGTCGACGCCGCGAACGCGGAGGAGACGGCGAAGCTGGCCGGGGAGAACGCGCGGGCCTACTCGCTCGACGTCGCCGACCGGGCCGCTGTGCTCTCGCACGCCGACGAGGTCGTGCGCGACTTCGGGCGCGTGAACGTCGTCGTGAACAACGCCGGTGTCGCGCTCGGCGCGACCGTCGAGGAGATGGCGTTCGAGGACTACGACTGGCTGATGGGCGTCAACCTCGGCGGCGTCGTGAATGGCACGAAGGCGTTCCTGCCGCACCTGATCGCCTCCGGTGAGGGGCACGTCGTGAACATTTCCAGCGTGTTCGGCTTCGTCGGCGTGCCGACGCAGAGCGCGTACAACGCGGCGAAGTTCGCGGTCCGCGGATTCACCGAAGCACTGCGCGAAGAAATGCTGATCGCGCGGCACCCGGTCGCGGTCAGCTGCGTGCACCCGGGTGGGATCAAAACCAACATCGTGCGCAACTCGCGAGGCGGCGACGGCGACCAGGAGAAGGCCGCGGTGGGCTTCGACCGGATCGCGCAGACCACACCGGAGAAGGCCGCGCTGACGATCCTGCGGGGGATCGAGCGGAAGTCGGCGCGGATCCTCATTGGACCGGACGCCTACGTGATCGACGCCATCCCGCGTGTCCTCGGCTCCGCTTACCAGCGGCCGCTCGCGGTCCTCGCGCGGCTCGGCCTGAAACAGCTGAAAAGCTGAAACTCTTTTCGCTACTGCGCCTTTCGGGCGAACGCTCTGGTCCGGGGCGGCGGACCTGCGCCACTGTGGATCACTCTTCCCGGCCTGCTCCGCTCCGGAACGCTTCACTCAATGGAGTTGCGTTTCTGACAAGGCCGTCCGAAATGGTCCAGAATGCGTGGGGTCCGTGAGCCCCGTACCGGAGGTCCCCGATGCCGCGCACCGCACCGAGCGTTGCGACCCGTCCGTCCAGTGACCGCGCCGCGGTGGAACTGCCGGATCGCACCGGCATCGTCGCGGCCAGCCTGCCCCGGCGCCGCCGCACCGACGACGAGCTGCCCGAGCTCACCGAGCCGATCTACACCCGGCCGCCGGTGTGCGACCAGGACCTGCGCCCGAAGTCCGTGGTGATCCGCCGCCGCGCCCGCACGTGGCTCGGCGGCGGCGCCGCGGTGCTGCTCGTCGCGGCCGGCTGGGTCGCCGGCGGCCTGCTGAGCGGCGGGCTCTTCGCGCCGGCACCGGCGGACGACGTCGCCCAGGTCGACCCGCGGCCCGCCGTCGCGGCCGCTCCGGCCCCGCTGCCCCAGCCCCAGCCGTTGCCCCAGCCGCAGCCGCCGGTCGTCGTCCCGGCGCCGACGACCGTCTACGTGCCGGTGCCCGCGTCGAAGCCGGCGTCGAAGCAGGTTCAGGTGCAGGCGAAGGCCCAGCCGAAGAAGCCGTCGGCGGACGACACCGACGTGCCGCGCGTCGACCTGCCGTCGGCGACGACCCCGCCGCCGTCCACCAACGCGGTCCAGGAGTGGGTCGACGCGGCGGAAAGCGTGATGCAGCAGTACCAGTACCGCTCCGGGCGCTGAGTCAGGCGCCGGACCAGCGGTATTCGTGCTCCGGGCGGCCGGTGGCGCCGTAGCGCAGCCGCATCTGGACCGTGCCCGACTCCGCCAGCGCCGTCAGGTACCGCTGCGCCGTCGCGCGCGCCATGCCCAGCTCACCGGCGACTTCCGCCGCCGACAGCGGACGTCCCGCACGCCGCAGCTGCTCCGAGACCAGCCGGGACGTCGCCGTCGACTGGCCCTTCGGCGCGGATGTCCGGTCCTGGTCGTGCAGCACGCGGTACGCGCGGTCGACGTCGTCCTGGGCCAGGGTGCGGCCGTCGGTGAGCAGGCCGCGGAAGCGCGCGTACGACGTCAGCCGCTCGGCCAGCTGCCGCGTGGTGAACGGCTTGATCAGGTAGTTCAGCGCGCCGGCCCGGATCGCCGCGGCCACCGACGCGCTGTCGGTCGCCGCGGACAGGACGATCGTGTCGGTCTGCAGCTCCGGCAGCACGGCGAGGCCGGACTCGTCGGGCAGGTAGACGTCGAGCAGCACCAGGTCCGGCGTCAGCTCGCGCACCCGGGCCCGCGCCTCGGCCGCGGTGTGCGCGGTGCCGACCACCGCGAAGCCCGCGACCTCCTCGACGAACCCGGCGTGCACGCCGGCGACCCGGAAGTCGTCGTCCACGATGAGCGTGCGGATCATCCGTCCTCCGTCAGCATTCCGGGCAGTTTGGCGACGAACAGCGCGCCGGTCTCGCCTTCGCCGGGGTCGGCCAGCCAGACGTCGCCGCCGCGGGCCCGCGCGGCCTGGCGGGCCAAGGCGAGCCCGAGTCCGTGCCCGGGCGCGATCTTCGTCGAGACGCCTTCGTCGAACAACGTCCGGCGCAGGTCGGCCGGCACGCCGGGGCCACTGTCCACAACGGACACGTGCAGCGTCGCGCCGTCGGTGAGCAGGCCGATCTCGACGGTCGCCGGGCGGCGCGGTCCCATCCGCGCGGCGTGCAGCGCGTTGTCCACGAGGTTGCCGATCACGGTGTTCGCGGCGATCGGGTCGGTCACCGTCGTCGGCACCCAGGTGTCGTCGGCGAGCTTGAGCGTGAGGCCCTTTTCCTGCGCCTGCTCGGTTTTCGCGACCAGCAGCGCCTGCAGGTACGGGTCGGCGACGGCGTCGCCCAGCTCGGTCGGGTGCGCCGACGGCGAGTCCGTGAGCGTCTGCAGGTACTCGACGGCTTCGGTGTGGTGGCCGAGCTGGAGCAGCCCGTAGAGCGTGTGCAGCCGGTTCGCGAACTCGTGCCGCTGCGCGCGCAGGCCGTCGGACAGGGCGCGGATGCCGTCCAGCTCGCGGGTGAGCGCGTCGAGGTCGGTGCGGTCGCGGAAGGTCAGCACGGTGCCGATCGGCCGGTCGTCCAGCCGCACCGCGCGCGAGTTGATCACCAGTACGCGGTTCCCGGCCACGGCCAGCAGGTTGTCCACCGGCCGGCCCTCACCGACGGCCTTGTGCAGCCGCGGCGACAGCTCCAGCTCGGCCAGCGCCGCGCCGATCGGGAGCTGCGTGCCGAGCAGGCGCTCGGCCTCGTCGTTGCGGACCGAGACGCGGTTCGCGTCGTCGACGGCCAGCACGCCTTCGCCGATCCCGTGCAGCACGGCTTCGCGTTCGTAGAGCAATTCGGTGAGTTCGTGCGGCTCGAGGCCGTGGGTGACGCGCCGCAGGCGCCGGTTGAGCAGCGCGGACGCGCCCGCGCCGAGCAGCAGCGCGCCGCCGGCGAACAGCAGCGTGATGACGAGCAGCCGGTTGAAGTCGCCGGTCGGGTCGCCGACCTCGAAGCCGACGCTCACCTCGCCGACCACGCGGCGCCCCTGCCAGATCGGCGTCTTGCTGCGGACCGACAGCCCGAGCGTGCCGCTCTGCACCGCGCTGATCTCGTCCTGCCCGGCCAGCGCCAGCTCCGGGGACGTGCTCACCCGCTGGCCGATCAGGCTCGTCGTCGGGTGGGCGAGCCGGATGCCCTGGTCGTCGGTGATCACCACGAACAACGCGTCGTTGACCTCGGTCACCGCCAGGACGCGGTCCTCGAGCGGGCCGCCGGGGAGCTTCGCGGCCGCGTTCGCGACCACCACCGGGTCGGCGGCCACGGACTTCGCGATGGCCAGCGCGCGGCGGCCGTACTGGTCGGTGAGGGTGCGGCTCAGCAGGACGCTGACCAGCGCGACACCCAGCCCGACGACGAGGACGACCACGCCGATCTGCAGCAGCAGCACCTGCCTGCTGAACCGCATCCGCGGGAAGAGCGCCCACTTTGGCATGGCTGGGAACATACCCCCAGCTCACGGGGGTGCGCTAAATGAGCAAAACATGCATAACGCGCAGCTCGCACGCAGAACGTCGACAAGCTTCACCTCGGCGCCACGCGTACTTAACGTGCCTTCCAACGTGACAGGCACCACGTGACGAAGGAGTCACTCCCCATGGTTCCCCCACTGATCGAACTCACCGGAGCCACCAAGCGGTTCCCGAGCGGGTCCGGTTCCGTGCACACGGCCGTCCGCGACCTGACCATGACCGTCCAGCCCGGCGAGTTCGTCGCCGTCGTCGGCCCCACCGGCTGCGGCAAGTCGACGACGCTCTCGCTGGTGTCCGGGCTCCAGCCGCCGTCCGCCGGGCGGGTGCAGGTGAACGGCACCGACGTGAAGTCCATTCCGGACGGTGTCGGCTACATGTTCCAGACCGACGCCGTGATGCCGTGGCGCTCGGTGCTGGACAACGTCGCGTCCGGGCCGCGCTTCCGGGGCGTGCCGAAGGCCGAGGCCCGCGCGCAGGCCGTCGACTGGATCGGCCGCGTCGGGCTCGCCGGGTTCGAGAAGTACTACCCGCACCAGCTCTCCGGCGGTATGCGCAAGCGCGTCGCGCTGGCCCAGACGCTCGTCACCAAGCCGAAGATCCTGCTGATGGACGAGCCGTTCTCGGCGCTGGACGTGCAGACCCGCGCGCTCATGCAGGACGAGCTGCTGCGGCTGTGGTCCGGTTCCGGTGCCGCGGTGATCTTCGTGACGCACGACCTCGACGAGGCGATCGCGCTGTCGGACAAGGTCGTCGTGCTGACGTCCTCGCCGGCCACCGTCAAGGACGTCTTCGAGATCCCCCTGGAGCGGCCGCGGAAGGTCGAGGACCTGCGCCTCACCGAGGACTTCCGCAAGCTCTACGCCGACATCTGGGAATCGCTGCGCAGCGAGGTCGACAAGGCCCGCGAGAAGGGAGCGACCAGTGTCGCTTGAGACGCCGGCGGCCCCGTCCGCCGCTCCGCTGCCGGTCTTGGAGACCGAGCAGGACATCATGGCCCGCGCGAAGCAGGCTTCCGCGCGCCGCAAGCGCAACATCTGGCTGCTGCGCTTGGCGATCGTCGTCGTCTGGCTGGGCAGCTGGGAGCTGACGGCGACGTACTGGATCGACCCGTTCTTCTACTCGAAGCCGTCGAACATCTGGCAGCGGCTGGTCGAGTGGTTCAGCACCGGCACCGACTTCGGGTCCATCTGGTACAACATCTTCACCACCGTCGAGGAAGCCTTGCTGGGCTTCGTGATCGGTGCGATCGCCGGGGTCGTGCTCGGTGTCGTCCTGGGTCGCAGTGAGTACCTCGCGCAGGTGCTCGCGCCGTTCATCAAGGCGGCCAACGCCCTGCCCCGCATCGTGCTCGCGGCGCTGTTCGTGATCTGGTTCGGCCTCGGGCTGTCGTCGAAGGTCGCGACCGTCGTCGTGCTGGTGTTCTTCGCGGTGTTCTTCAACGCCTTCACCGGCGCCCGCGAAGTGGACCGCAACCTGATCGACAACGCCCGCATCCTCGGTGCGACGCGCGGCCAGGTGCTGAAGTCGATCGTGCTGCCGAGCGCGACGTCCTGGATCCTCTCGTCGCTGCACGTCGCCTTCGGGTTCGCGCTGATCGGCGCGGTCGTCGGCGAGTACACCGGCGCCAAGGCCGGCATGGGCTTCCTGATCAGCAACGCGCAGGGCACGTTCGACACCGCCGGGGTCTACGCCGGGATGCTGATCATCACCGTCGTCGCGCTGCTGGCCGAATGGGGCATCGGCACCCTGGAAGGCCGCTTGCTGCGCTGGCGGCCGAACGTCAGCTCCGCGGCGCAGGGGATCTGACATGCGTCTCAAGAGGACACTCGCGATCACGGCCGCGCTCGCCGTCACCGTCGGCGGGGTCACGGCGTGCCGCGACTCGCGCTCGATCGACTTCGGCGACGGCGGGCAGCCGCACATCAAGATCATGGTCGGTGGCCTGTCCAAGGTGATCTACCTGCCGGCCCAGCTCGCGCAGCAGCTGGGCGAGTACAAGAAGCAGGGCATCGACGTCGAGCTGTTCGACCAGCCGTCAGGTGCCAACGCGGAGACGTCGCTGCTGGCCGGTGAGGTGCAGGGGGTGGTCGGGTTCTACGACCACACGATCGACCTGCAGGCCAAGGAGCAGTGCATGCAGAGCGTGGTGCAGTTCGCCAACGTGCCGGGTGAGGCGGAGATGGTCGCCGCGGCCAAGGCGGGCGAGATCAAGTCCGGCAAGGACTTCAAGGGACGCACCCTCGGCGTGACGTCGCTCGGTTCGTCGACGGACTTCCTGACCAAGGCCCTCGCGCAGCGCGGCGGCGTCAGCTCGAAGGACTACACGCCGTACAAGGCGGGCGCCGGGCAGACGTTCATCACCGCGCTGAACCAGGGCACGATCGACGCCGGGATGACGACCGACCCGACGATCGCGCAGCTCACGAACACGGGCCAGGCCAAGGTGCTTTACGACATGCGCACGATAGAGGGCACCAAAGCCGCTTTGGGCGGTTTGTACCCGGCGAGCTCGTTGTACATGAGCTGCACCATTGTCGAGCGTTATCCCGACGTCGTGCAGAAACTGGCCAACGCGTACGTCGCGTCGCTGAATTGGCTTTCGAAGCACTCGCCGGAAGAGGTGGCGGCGATCATGCCGCCGTCGTTCGCCGGCGGGGACAAGGCGCTCTACGTGAAGTCGCTCGAGGACAGCCTGCCGATGTTCACCGCGGACGGCCGGATGGACCCGGCGGGCGCGCAGAACGTGCTGAAGGTGCTGGGTGATTCGTCCAGCAACGTCAAGCCGAAGAAGGACAAGATCGACCTGTCGAAGACGTACACGACGAAGTTCGTCGACGCGGCGAAGGCGCAGGCGATCCAGTGACCCCGCTCACCTGACCGGGCGGTTGGTGAGCAGCATGGGACCCGTGAAGGCCTCTTCCCCCGCGGAGGCCTTCACGGGTCTTTTCGTCCATTCGGGAGCAAATACGGCAAATATCGTGATTCGTTCCCGGAATGTGAAGACCCTTCGAAAGTAGCTACCTTCCGGTTGTCGCGGATTCAACACTGGTCACACGGTTTTCCCGGGTCCCCACCCTGTGAACGGAGTCTCCGTCATGACCAGAATCGCTTCTTCTCGTGCTGTCCGCGTGCTCACGGTCGCCGCCGCCGCGGCCGCCGGCCTGGCGATGGCCGGCCCGGCACACGCGGCGGTCGAGTACGGGTCTCACTTCCACGGGCACCAGTTCGCCGGGGGCAACTGGGGCGGCTACGTCAGCTTCGGCAGCTTCACCACGGCCACGGCGAGCTGGACCGAACCGACCGTGACCTGCCGCTCCGGCAACGACCTGTTCGCCCCGTGGGTCGGCATCGACGGCGACGGATCGTCCACAGTGGAACAGACCGGCGTCGAGACGGACTGCTCCAGCGGCCGCCCGGTGTACTCGGCCTGGTACGAGATGTACCCGGCCGCGCCGGTGTACTACTCGGTGTCGGTCGGCGCGGGCGACAAGATCACCGCGACGGTGACGCGGACCGCGACCAACACCTACAAGCTGGACCTCACCGACTCCACCAAGGGCTGGACCAAGACCACCACGAAGTCGCTGACCTCGAAGCACGCGTCGGCGGAGGCGATCATCGAGTCCCCGACCGACTCCTACCCGACGATCTCCGGCGGCATCAAGTTCACCGGCGTCAAGTTCAACGGGACGAACCTGGCCTCGACCAGCCCGTCCGGCCTGAGCGCCGACGACCGCGGCACGAACACCTGGACCCCGGGTGCCATCGGCTCGGACGGCCAGAGCTTCACCATCTCGCGCCACTGAGCCGGTACCGAGCGGTCACTTCAGGTTGTTGATCGCCCACGCGACGACCATCACCGCGAGGACGAGCGAGATGGCGGCCTGCAGCATCATCGTCATCTTCGCCCAGATCCGCAGGGGCATGACGTCGGTGGGGCTGAAGGCGGCCGCGTTGGTGAACGAGAAGTAGAGGTAGTCCAGGTAGGACGGTTCCCAGTCCTGGTGCGCCAGGTTCGGGTCGGCCATCTGCGGGAACTGCAGGTCGGGGTACGGCGCCCGGCCTGCAGCCCGCTTGCCGGGGCCGCCGCGGTCGAACTCCCAGTACCAGAGGGAGAAGGCGACGATGTTCGTCCAGTAGACGATCCCGCCGGTGACGAGCACGGCACCGGCGCGGTCGCCGATGGTGCCGGTCGCGATGCTGTAGACGAGCGTGATCGCGGACCCGGCGTTCACCGCCGTCACGGCGCCGACGAGCAGCAGCGAGACGACCCGTTCGACCGCGCTGAACTCCGTCATCCGGCCCGGGTTGACCAGCAGCAGCGCGACGACGAGCAGCGCGGAGACGGCGGGCAGGAGCCACTGCGGGTGCAGCGCCATGTCGTCGGGCAGGGCGACCTGCAGCACGAGCGTGGCCACGACGACGCCCATCGCGGGCCAGCGCGTCTCACCGGCGGTCCGGCGGCGCCACGCGGGAAGTGCCTCTTCTGTCACCGGGTCACGGTACGTCCGCGGCGATCACCCCGCAGGTGCGGTCGTGACGTCGGCCGGCATCTTGTTCGCGACGTCGGTCCGGGACCGCGCGCCGAGCTTCCGCAGCACCTTCGCGACGTGCTGCTCGACCGTCCGCGGCGACAGGAACAGCCCGTCCGCGATCTCCCGGTTCGTCCGGCCTTCGGCGAGCATCCGCGCGACTTCGCGTTCCCGTGGCGACAGCTCGCTGCCGTAACCACGACGTCCACGCTGTGAAGGCGCCCACGCGCCGTGCTCACGCAGCTGGTGGCGGCAGCGGCCGGCGTCGCGGGTGGCGCCGAGGTGCTCGTACGCCTCGGCCGCCGCGGACAGCTCGTCGACGGCGTCGCGGTTGCCCGCGGCGAGCCGGCACAGCGCGGCCCGCTCGCGCATGGCCGTCGCCGGGTAGGGCATCGGCAACGCCCCGTAGCCCGAGGTGGCTTCGTCGAACAGCGTCGCCGCGGCCAGGTGCTTGCCGCGTGCTTCGAGCAGCACGGCCCGGCCGGCCACCAGCGCGGCCGTCGCCACCGGCGCGTCCCGGCCCTCGATGCCGCGCGCAAACGCTTCCACCACGCTGTCGGCCTCGGGCCAGCGCCCGGCCCGCGCGTACGCCTGTGCCGCCGCCGGGACCAGCGCGGCCGCCCAGATCCAGACGCCCTTGCGCCCGGCCGCGGCGATCGCGGTGTCGGCCACCGCGCACGCGCCGTCGACGTCGTCGGTCGCCAGCCGGACGGAGATCAGCACGCCGGCGGCGGACAGCACCACCGGGATCGGGCCCTGGTCCGGCGCGTGCACGCTCGCCGCGGTCAGGTGCCGCGCCGCGGTCGCGAACTCCCCGCGCACGGCGGCGAGCCCGCCCAGCACCAGCGACGACTCCATGACGATCGGGCCCAGCTCCGGGTAGCTGTCGCGCAGCTGCTCGGCGGTCTCGGCGAGCCCGGTCCACTGCCCGCGCACCCAGTCCAGCCGGACGCGGGTGCCCTGGATCAGCCCGATCGCGTACAACGCGCCCGCGTCGGTCGCGCGCCGGACGCCTTCGGTCACCAGCCGCTGCGCGCGGTCGAGGTAGCCGGCCCAGGCCTGCCCGTCGGCGAGGTTGCACCACAGCCGGGCCAGCTGGACGCGCTCGGCGACCGTGCCGACGGTGTCCGACAGCGCCTCGAACTCCGCCCACGACGCAGGATCGCCGACGTGGGACGCGGCCGCGATCCGGTCGGCGGTCAGCGCCAGCCGCAGCTCGGGGTCGTCGAGCCGGTCGTAGACCTCGCCCGCGCGAGCGCGCCAGGCCTCGTGCCAGGACAACGGCGTCAGGCCGTCGATCGGCTGGGCGAGCAGGGTGATCCCGCGCGCGGCGAGGTCGGGCCGGTCGACGAGCTCGCCGACCGCGCGCTCGACCTCCAGCCGGCCGCGGCCGAGCTGTCCGATCGTGCGGACCAGCAGCATGCCGAGGCTCAGCCGGATCGACCCGCGCACCGACGGCGGCAGCGTCACCTCTTCGAGGACGTGCTCCAGCGTGCCGATGACGTCCGGGCGGAACCCGCGCAGCGCCACCTGGCTCAGCTTGCCCGCCACCCGCCCGACGTCGGACTGCGCCGGGCCGGGCTCGGCGAGCACCGACTGCAGGAGGTCGATCGCGCGGGACGTCTCGCCGCGGGCGATCGCCTCGTCGGCCGCGGCTTCGGCGTAGTGGCGCCACTGGTCGACGCGCCCCGCCGCGCGGGAGTGCCGCGCCAGCAACGTGAGCGGGGGTGCCGGCTGCGCGGCGAGCACGCGGATCGCCTGCGCGTGCAGCAGCGCGCGCTCGGGTCCGCTCACCGTGTCGTAGACGGCCTTGCGCGCCAAGGGGTGCCGGAAGCCGTACTTGCTGTCGCCGACTTCGCCGAGCACCCCGGCGGACAGCGTGGCGAGCAACGCCGCGCGCAGGTCGTCGCCGGCCAGCCCGGCCAGCTCGCCGAGCACCCCGGCTTCGGCGCCGACGCCGAGCACCGCGGCCGCGCCGGCCAGCCGCACCGCCGGCCCGGGCAGCCCGGAAAGCCGTTCGGTGACGGCTTCCCGCAGCAGCACCGGCACTTCGAGGTTCTCCAGCAACCGATCGGAGAGGACCTCGCCGACCGGCAGCCGTTCGGCCGCGTCGCGCAGGGCCCGCAGGGTTTCCTCGACGACGAACGGGATCCCGGCCGTGCACTCGTGCAGCTTCGCGGCGAAGTCGTCGGTGACGCGCGGGAGGTCGAGGATTTCGACGGCGAGCGCGCGCACCGCGGGGACGTCGAGCGCGCCCAGCGCGACGCGCGCGGAGTGCACCGCCGCCCCGGTCCGGAGCGGCGCGCCGGGGCGGGCGCCGGGTCCGGTGCGGGACGCGGCGACCACGGCCAGCTCCGGCGGCATCGACGCGGCGAGGAACCGCAGCAGGTCGAGGGTGTCCTCGTCGACCCACTGCAGGTCGTCGAGCAGCACGAGCGCGGGCCCGCACGCGGTCAGCAGCTCCCGCACCGCGCGGAACACGCGGTGGCGTTCGGCGACCGGGTCGGCCAGTGGCTCAGGCTGCGGAGGAAGCGCTTCCGCGAGTTCGGGCAGCAACGGCCGCAGCACGCCGGCGACCGGGCTGAGCGGGCCGAGCGGCGCGTCGCCCGCGGAGCGCAGCGCCTCCAGGATCGGGCCGTAGGGAAAGGGTTCGCGCAGCGGCTGGCAGGTACCGGTGAGCACGCGGCCGCCGTCGAACTCGGGGCGCCGCGCGATCTCGGCGAGCAGCCGGGTGCGGCCCATCCCGGGCTCGCCTTCGATCAGCACGGCGGCCGGGCGCAGCCGCAGGACGTCGACGATGGCGTCGAGCTCGGTGTCACGGCCGGTCAGCCGCGCTCGTCCGGACCGGACGGAGACGGAGGTGGGGCGGGGCGCGGTCAGCCACATTTGACCTCCTCGACGCACACCGGGGGCTGTGCGCGGGAGCCTAAGCAGCGCTCAACCCGTCCGTAAACCTTTCACCGAATAGGTGGCCGACACCGGACACGCACGTCCGCCTACCGGCTGTCACCGGGTTTCCGAGGGAAACGCCGCTCCTCGGGCGCCGCGCGAGCGAAACGTCGGCGTCTCAGCCGTTCCGGCAGCGCTTACCACGTTCGGTGAATCGCGTCGGCTACGGAAAGTAGTGCACGGAAACCCTACTTACGGACCTGTCCGACCGGGTGACGCTCCGCACTTGAGGCCGCTTGGAGCAGCGGATACGGCCGAGGGGAATGCGTATACCCATTCGCCGGGTGCCCGGATTGCACCGTAACGCCCATAACGGGGACGCTCTGCCGGGGAGTTCCGCTGCGTGGCCGGTGGGGAGCCGCGCGTAACCACCTCTAGGGAGAAGCATGAAGATCGCCAGACTCTTCGGTGCCGCTGCCGTTGCCGTGATGACGACGGGCGCGCTCGCCGCGATCGCCGTTCCCGCGTCCGGCCAGGACCTGCTGAACCCCGACATCGTGCCCGCGATGCAGCGCGACCTCGGCCTGACCCACGACCAGGCGGTGGCCCGGCTGAAGAGCGAGGACGTCGCGAACAAGGTCTCCGCGGCCGTTTCCGCGACCCTCGGCGACGCGCTCGGCGGCGTCACCTACAACGCCACCACGGGCAAGGCGCACGTCGAGACGACGAACGCCGCGCTGCTCGGCAAGATCCGCGAAGCCGGCGCCGAGGCCGAGCTCGTGAAGTTCAGCTCCCGGCAGCTCGACTCCACTGTGGACACCCTGAACGCGGCCGACAAGGCGGCGCCCGCGTCGATCACCGGCTGGGGCGTGGACTCCACCACCAACCGCGTCACGCTGACCGTGCTGCAGGGCCACACGAGCGCGGCCGACGCGTTCCTCACGCGGTCCGGTGTGGACAAAGCGGCGGTGACGGTCCTCCAGACGGCCGCGAAGCCGTCGCTGTACGCCAACATCCGGGGTGGTGACGCCTACTACATCGGCGGCTCGTCGCGCTGCTCGGTCGGGTTCTCGACGACCACCGGCTTCCTCACCGCCGGGCACTGCGCCGCGCTCACCGGCGGCGGCGCCCTGACCGGGTCCAACGGCGCCGCGCTCGGCTCGTGGGGCACCTACCGGTTCCCGGGCAGCGACTACGCCTCGGTCCGGACGAACAGCAGCTGGACCCCGGTCGGCCAGATGAACAACGGCACCGCGGTGCGCGGCTCGTCGAACGCGGCGACCGGCACCTCGGTCTGCAAGGCCGGCTCGACCACCGGCTGGACCTGCGGCACGGTCGGCGCCAAGAACCAGAGCGTCCGCTACGCCGAAGGCACGGTCAACGGCATGACCGCGACCAACGTCCGCTCGGCCGCGGGTGACTCGGGCGGCGGCTTCATCGCCGGCAACTCGGCGCAGGGCATCCTGTCCGGCGGCAACACGACCGTGACGTACTTCTTCCCCATCGGTGCCGCGCTCTCGGCGACCGGCACCACGCTCCGCCTCGGCTGATCCTCCCCCGGTAACGGCGGAAGGGCGGGTTTCGGGCGCCTCCAGCGCGCCCGAAACCCGCCCTTCCGTTCCTCGCCGCGGGAATGGGAGGTTTGCGGGTCAGACGTTGCTGATCTCCTCGATCAGCCCGTCGACGTCGAAGTACGCGGCCTCTTCGCCGAGCGGCACCAGCTCGTAGGACGCGTCGAGGAACGTGCGGACGTCCTCGATCTCCAGCTCGAACGACGCATAGCCGTCCGGTGACTCGATTTCGAGGGTCAGGAAGTCTTCGTCCACGGACAGGTCCGGGCGGACGCGGACGTCGCCCAGGCCGGCCGGCTCGTCCAGGCCTTCGACGAGCAGCTCACGGGCGAACGTCCACTCGATCCACCGGCCGCGCTCGGTCCGGAACGCCACGGTGACCGCGAACGGCTCCTCGGCGTGGTAGGAGAGGCGCGACAGGACGGGCGTGGTGCTCTCGTTCAGCACCACGAACTGGCTCTGGTGTACGGCTTCGGTGTGCACGGGCCCTCCTGGAGTCTCGCTTCGGTTCGCGCGGCGCGAACTGTTCGCCAAGGAGATGACCAGGGCCGACGGTCATGACGAAGAAACCTTCACGTTCACTTGATCGGTTGCATCCGTCCATTGTGGTGTAACGCCGGGCACATACCCCTTGCGCTCAGGCGGCAACGGATGGTGACGGTTCGCGCAGTGCGATCGGCAGCTTCTTCCGCAGCACGAGCAGGGCCGGGACGGCTGCCGCGCAGGTCAGGGCCAGTACCGACCACGTCAGCGCGTTGCCGATGCTGAGCAGAGCGGACAGCAGGCCGGGCGCGAGCGCCACTGGCAGGCCCCAGGACAGCTGGAAGATCGAACTCGCGCGTCCCTCGGCGCCCGGGGGAGCGGCCGCGGCCGCCGCCGCGGTGCCGGTCGGGCCGAACATCGCCTCCGCGATCGAGAAGCCGAGGCTCGTGAAGAGGATCAAGCCGGTGGCCACCGGCAGGGAAACCGCTTCCAGGGGAATCAGCAACCCGAAGCAGGCCGCGAAGATCGTCGCGGCGCCGATCAGCCCGGCCGTCCGGCTGTGGCCGGCCAGCAGCGCGACGATCGGGCGCTGCCCGGCCACCACGACCACGGTGCCGAGCGCGATGGCCGTCCCGGCGATCCACTGTGGACCGTGCAGCAGGTCGTGGACGACGAGCGGCAGCACCGCGAACTTGCTCGCGCTGGCGAGCGTGAAAGCCATGTGGGTGACGCAGAAGCCGGTGAACGGCCGGTCGCCGAGCACTGCGCGCCAGCTGCCCGAAGCGGCACTTTCACGTGAAAGTGCCGCGCCCAGGTGGTCGCTTTCACGTGAAAGTGACGGCAGCAGCCGGATGAGGACGGCGGCGACGGCGAAGCTGGCCGCGTTGACGTAGGCGAGCAGGTGGAAGGTCCACGGGCTGGTGATCGCGGGCAGCACGGCGATCGCGCCGGCGCCGATCCCCGCGCCGGCGAACCGCCCGGCGGTCTGGGTGGCGAGCACGCGGTCGGTGTCCCGGCCCTCGGTGAGCCGGGCGGTCATCGGCGCGTTGCACGTCCAGAAGAGCCGGTCGCCGACCCCGGCGACGACCGTCACGACGATCACCTGCCAGCCGCTGTGCACGAGGGGGTAGGCGCAGAAGGCGCCGATGCGCACCACGTTGCCGGTGATGAGCAGGGCGCGCGGGCCGAACCGGTCCATCGCGGCGCCGGCGGCCGGCCCGGTGACGAGCGCGAGCAGGGCGCCGGTGCTGAGCGACGTGCCCGCGTCGAGCAGGGTGAGGCCCTGGGCGTGCACCAGGAAGAGCAGGGCGAACGGACCCCAGAGCCCGCTGCCGAGCGCGTCGATCAGGGTCGCGACCAGGAAGATCCGACGGTTCCGAAGCATGCATCCCCCAGGTGGACAGCGCTCCAGGATATCGGCCCGCGGCGCCCGCCTACGGGCCGAGCGGCAGGTTGAGGCCCACTTTCACGCGGTCCATCGCCACGCTCGTGGTGAAGTGCCGGACGTTCGGGTTGTCGAAGAACATCCGCCGGGTGAAGGCCTCGAAGCCCGCCATGTCCGGGCACGTCACGATCAGCACGAAGTCGGCGTTGCCGGTGACGTAGTAGCACTGCTGGACGCAGTCGTCGCCGAGGACCTGGCGGCGGAAGGCATCCAGGACCGCGAGGTTCTCCCGTTCCATCTCGACCATGACCACGAACGTCATGCTGAGCCCGAGCGCCCGCGGCGAGAGCACCGCCACCTCGCGCTCGATGACGCCCGCCTCGCGCAGCCGCTTGATCCGCCGTTGCACCGCCGCGGCCGAGAGGCCGACCTTCGCGCCGATCGTCTCGGCGATGGTGCGGGCGTCCGCCTGCAGGCAGGCGAGGATGGCGATGTCCAGCTGGTCGAGGTCGGGTGTCTGCACTCCAGCAGGCTAACCGGGAGCACCGACGATCCGCCGGGAGTTATCGGGCGCCTCACTCGCTCGTGACCGTGCTCACTACTCCGTACACAGGTAAGATGAAACAACTTTTTCAGTGACATCGAACACAACTGACCGGTCTACCAGGGGGTAGCCCATACAAGTGGAAGACCAGCCGGATTCTCCGCCAACCCGCCGGCGTGGGGAGGCTCTCCCGTGCCCGCACCTGCCGCCGTGTTGACCGGACTCGGCTCGTGGCTGCCGACGAAAGTCCTGGCCAACCACGAGATCGCCGCCCGGCTCGACACCTCGGACGAGTGGATCCGCACTCGCACGGGAATCCGCGAGCGCCGCGTCGCCGGGCCCGGTGAGTCCACTGTGGACCTCGCCGTCGGCGCGGGCCGCAAGGCGCTGGCCTCCACCGACGGTGGCGCCGACGTGGTCGTGCTCGCCACCGCCACGCCCGACCAGCCCTGCCCGGCCAGCGCGCCGCAGGTGGCCGCCCGGCTCGGGCTCGGCACCGCCGCGGCCTTCGACGTCAACGCCGTGTGCAGCGGTTTCGTCTACGCGCTGGCCACCGCGGCCGGGTTCATCGCCGGCGGCATCGCCGAGCGCGTGCTCGTGATCGGCGCCGACACCTTCACCACACTCATCGACCCGGAAGACCGCACCACCGTCCCGATCTTCGGCGACGGCGCCGGCGCGGTCGTCCTGCGCGCCGGTGACGCCGACGAGCCCGGCGCGTTCGGGCCGTTCGACCTGCACAGCGAGGGTGAGCACGCCGACCTGCTGTGGGTCGAGGCAGGCGGCTCGCGACGCCGGCTGTCGGACGACCCGGGCGACCGCTTCCTCGCGATGCAGGGCACCGCGGTGTTCCGGCACGCCTGCGCGCGGATGGCCGAGTCGTCGCGGACGGTCCTGGAGCGCGCGGGCTGGATGGTCGGCGACGTCGACCGCTTCGTCGGGCACCAGGCCAACATCCGGATCCTCCAGGCGACGGCGAAGCAGCTCGGCATGCCGGCCGACGCCGTGGTGGCCAACATCGACCGCGTCGGCAACACCAGCGCCGCGTCCATCCCGCTCGCGCTGGACGACGCCCGGCGCGACGGAACCCTCGCGCCCGGCAACCGCGTCCTGCTCAGTGCGTTCGGCGCGGGCCTGACCTGGGGTTCGACGGTCTTGCGCTGGCCGGATCTGGGTCAGCCGTCCTGAGGTTCCGGGCCGGCTGTCCAGGTCGGCGTCGGCTCCTGGCGGCCGCGCAGCTCGAGCGCGCCGTGCTCGGTCCAGAACGCGCGCTCGCCCCGCAGCGCGCCGGACACGGCGGCGTCGCTCGCGAGGATCCGTGACGGCACCGCCTTGGCCAGCTCGGTGAGCCGCGCGGCCTCGTTCACGGCGTCGCCGATCACGGTGTACTCGAACCGGCTGCTGCTGCCGAGCTGCCCGGCGAACACCGGGCCGCTGGAGACGCCGATGCCGAGGTCGAGCTCGCCCGTCTCGCGCACCGCGTCCCGGATCGCCCGGGCCGCGGACAGGGCGGCGGTCGGCGCGTCCGAGAGCCGCGTCGGCGCGCCGAAGACGCACAGCGCGGCGTCCCCCTGGAACTTGTTGACCAGCCCGCCGCGGGCGTTCACCGCGGTGACGACGGCGGCGAACAGCCGGTTCAGCTTCCCGACCAGCTCCTCCGGCGGAGTCCGGTAGGCCAGCGCGGTCGAGTCGACGACGTCGACGAACAACGCCGTCACCTCGCGGACGTCCCCGGAGAGCGAGGCGCCGTACTCCAGCGCGTGCCGGGCGACCTCGGCGCCGACGTGCCTGCCGAACAGGTCCCGCATCCGCGCCTGCTCCCGCAGCCCGGAGGCGAGCTGGTTCACCGACGTCTGGAGCAGGCCGATCTCGCTGGAGTCGTCGACGTCGACGACGACCTCGTTGTCCCCGCGCGCGATCTTGTCGAGCGCCACGCGCAGCCGGTGCAACGGCGCGGCGACGGCCCGGGCCAGCAGCGCGGTGCCGAGCGCGCCGACGACCAGGCCGATCACCGACAGCATGATCAGGCTGGCGGTGTGGTCGCCCGAGCCGAAGTCCGGCGGCGTCGCGACGAGCAGTACGCCGACGAGCGGCACCCCGCAGGTCAGCGCCCACGTGACGATCAGCCGCGTCAGCACGGTCACCGGTAGCGACCCGCGCGGCGGGACGACGTGCAGCGCGATCGTCATCACCGGCCGCGCCACCCACTCGGCGGCCAGGTAGGTGAGCCCGACGGTGGTGAGACCACCGAGCCCGATGGTCGTGGCCATCGCGGCCGCGTCCGCCGCCGAGCCGAGCACCCCGGCGAGCACCCCGAGGACGGTGGTGCCGATCAGCCAGAGCGTGCCGCTGACCACGGCCATGTCGACGGGCAGCCGCAGCGCCCGCCGGGCCTCGCTTTCGGCGGGCGGCCGGCCGAGCACGAACCAGATCGCCGTACGCCGCTGCAGCCAGGCCGTCCACAGTGTCCCGACGAGCAGCGAAACGGCGACGATCCCGGCCGCGACGATCCCGAGGATCCAGCCGCGGTCGCCGACGTCGTTGGGCAGGCCCTGCAGCAGCAGGAGCAGCGCGACCACACCGGAGCCGGCGACGCTGGAGCCGAGCCCCAGCCCGGCGAAGCCCAGGCTGGTGCGCAGGACGACCCGAAACCTCCCGGCGTTCTCGCGCACGGCGTTGATCGTATGGCGTGCGCCGGGAAAAGGCGTGGCCGCGGGCAGCGAGAAAGGCGTGGCCACGACGCCGAGCCGCCGGTTGGGTCGCGCGTGTCGGCCGTTCCGGTCGTCGAGCTGGTCACTCCGGGCACCGAGTTGGCTGTTCCGGTCGTCGCCGCGCAAGCTCGTCGGCCGACATGGCGCCCGGAGCGGCCAACACGGGTGGGAGTCAGAAGCGGTAGCGCGCGATGTGCGCCATCTTCGCCAGCGGCGGGACGAACTTCAGCATCCGCAGCTGCAGCCGCGTGACCGGTCGCACCCGGGCCATGACCGCCGGCGTCGTCCAGTGTCCGGCGTCCAAAGAGGACACGTACGTCAGGCCGTAGCGCTCCAGCTCGCGTGGGTTGTCGACGCCCCAGATCAGCGTCGCGCCCGACTTGCGGACCGGTGTGTTGAGCTTCTGCGCCTTGATCCCCAGCTTGCTGAACAGGTCGCAGATCAGCTGGCCGGACGGGAACTTTGCGACCAGCCGCCGGACCAGCTCCGTGCCCTCGTCGGCCGTCAGGTACATGGTCAGGCCCTCGGCGACGATCAGCGCCGGCCGGTCCGACGGCACCTGGTCGAGCCAGCCGAAGTCGACGACCGACGTGCCGATGTTCGTGTGGTTGGGTGCCGCCGCGTAGAGCTTCTCGCGCAGGGCGACGACCTCGGGGTAGTCGACGTCGTACCAGTGCACGGTCTCCGGCGGGGCCAGGCGCTGGAACCGTGTGTCCATGCCGCAGCCGAGGTGCAGCACGATCGCGTCCGGATGCGCGGCCAGGTACTCCGCGGCCCAGTCGTCGATCGGCTTCGCCCGCAGCACGACGGACACGGCGGCGTCGCGGGTCATGCCGAGCTTGGTGAAGTCGTAGTCGATCTGGCGGACGGCTTCGTCGGCGGCGTGATCGCCGAGCACCGGGTCGGCCTCGCGGCTGTCGAGCGCGCGGCCGTAGAGGGTGGCCAGCATGGTGGCCTTTTCTTCGGTGAAGTGGACCTTCTCCATCATGACCCCCAGAAGTTTCACAACATTGTGAAAAGGCTAGCGCTCTTCGGGGTGCGCGGCGTAGTCGTGCGCGTAGGTTTTCGCGTCGACCAGGTGCTTGAGGGTGCGTTCGCGGGCCTCGGCCGGGTCCGCGCGGCGGATCGCGTCGAGGATCGCGCGGTGGTCGTCGACGGCCTTGCGGATCTGCCCCGGCAGCCGCAGCGCCGCCCGCCGCTCCTCGCCGACCAGCGCCAGGACCGACCGCAGCAGCCCGGCGACGTCGTCGTTGCCCGCGTTCTGCGCGATGACCCGGTGGAACTCGGCGTCGGTCGCGATCACGCGCAGCATGTCGCCGTCTTCGGCGGCCTTCGCCATCTCGGCGACGTTGTCCTCGAGGCGGCTCACGACCTTCGCCGTGACGTGGCGCGCGAGCCGGTCGGCCAGCGTCGGCTCGACGGTCGCGCGCAGGTCGAACAGCTTCTCGACGAGCTGGTCGTGCTCGGTGAACCAGGTGCTCAGCGGCTGGTCCCGCGCCTCGGCGACGTAGGTGCCGGAGCCGGCGCGGATCTGGACGTACCCGATGGAGTCGAGCACGCGCAGCGCCTGCCGCAACGACCCGCGGCTGATGCCCAGCTCCTCGCACAGCACGCGCTCGGCGGGCAGCCGCGACCCCGGCGCCAGCTCGCCGGAGTCGATCATCGCCCGCAGGTGGTCGACGGTCGCGCTCCAGACCTGCTCGGTGTCCTCGCCCACGGGCCCATCCTGCCGCACGCCGGGAATTGTCGGGGGTGGCTGCCATGATCACGGACATGTCCGTCATCGAGACGTGGGAAGCGTGGGCGCGGGGCTGGGCGGTGTCGCGGGCGGCACCGCCACCGGTCGAGGAACCGGATGGCCACCGCGTCGACGTCGGCCTGCCCGGGCCTGGGAGGTCGTCGTGACGTCGGCGGGCGCGCGGTCGAGCGTGCTGCCGGCCAGCGAGGCCGGGCGCGGCCTGTACGGCGCGCTGGGCCGGCGCGTGGTCTCCTCGGTCGTCCCGCTCACGTACCGGAAGAGGAAGCGGCATGACCGCACGGTTCAAGGACCTCGCGCTCGACGCGAACGACCACCAGGCCCTGGCGGACTGGTGGTGCTCGGCGATCGGCTACGTCCGCCACGCCTCCGCGGCGGAGCGGCCGCCGACCGACCCGATCCCGATCGCCGACCCCGCCGGCCAGGGGCCGTTGATCTGGCTCAACCCGGTGACCGAGCCGAAGACGGTCAAGAACCGCATGCACCTGGACGTCGTGGGCGACCGCGCGGAGCTGCTGGCCCTGGGCGCGACCGTGGTGCGAGAGGAGGACGACGACATCCGGTGGGACATCCTGGCCGACCCGGAGGGCAACGAGTTCTGCGTCTTCGCGCCGTCCTGAAGCGCGGTGGGTGTCTGACCAGACACATCTGCGTCGCGCGACCCGGCCACCTTGCTTAGGCTCCGCACGTGAGTGCTTCATGACGTGGTGGCACGCGGCGATCGTCCTGGTCGCCGGGATCTGGGCCGGGACCATCAACGCCGTGGTCGGGTCGGGGACGCTCGTGACGTTCCCGGTGCTGGTCGCGCTGGGGTACCCGCCGGTGACGGCGACGACCTCCAACGCGATCGGGCTCGCCCCCGGCACCCTCAGCGGTGCCTGGGGTTACCGGCACGAGCTCAAGGGCTACTGGCGGCAGACCGCGAAGTTCGCCGTCGCGTCGTTCCTCGGCGCGATCGGCGGCACGATCCTGCTGCTGTCGCTGCCGAAGGACGCCTTCGAGGCCGTCGTCCCGATCCTCGTCGGGCTGGCCGTGGTCCTCGTGATCGTGCAGCCGCGCGTCTCGAAGTGGGTCGCGAAGCGCCGCGAGGAGAACGGCGCCGAGCACAAACCCGGCCCGCTGCTGATGTTCTTCATCTTCCTGATCGGCATCTACGGCGGTTACTTCACCGCCGCGCAGGGCGTGATGCTGATGGCCGTCATGGGGATGCTGCTGTCGGAACCGCTGCAGAAGCTCAACGGCGTGAAGAACGTCCTGGCTGCCGTGGTCAACGTCATCGCCGGGCTGATCTACGCGTTCGTCGCGCCGATCAGCTGGCCCGTCGTGCTCTGGCTGGCGATCGGCTCCACCGCCGGCGGCTTCCTCGGCGCGAAGATCGGCCGGAAGCTGCCGCCGGCGGTGCTGCGCGGCGTGATCGTCGTGGTCGGCACGGCGGCCGTGATCCAGCTGGTCGTCAAGCAGCTCAGCGGCTGAACTCGCGCGCCGCCGCCAGGAACAGGTCGTTCTCCTCGGGCGTCCCGATCGTCACGCGCACGCCGTCACCCGCGAACGGCCGCACGATCAGCTTGCGGTCCAGCGCGTGCTCGGCGAACGGCACCGCCTGCGCACCCAGCGGCAGCCAGACGAAGTTCGCCTGCGTCTCGGGCACCTGGTAGCCGGCCGCGATCAGCGCGTCCCGGACCCGGCCGCGCTCGGCGACGATGTCCTTGCACCGGTCCAGCAGCTCGTCCGCCGCGTCGAGGGACGCCAGCGCGGCCACCTGGGCCAGCATGTTCACCGAGAACGCCACGTACACCTGCCGCAGCGCGTCCGCGATCGCCTCCGGCGCGACGGCGTAACCGACGCGGAGGCCGGCGAGGCCGTATGCCTTCGAGAACGTGCGGAGCACCATGACGTTCGGCCGGTCGTGCGTGTACTCGACGCCGTCCGGGACCTCGGGGTCGGTGACGAACTCCTTGTACGCCTCGTCGAGCACGATCAGCACGCGCTCGGGGACGGCGTCCATGAACCGCTCCAGCTCGGCGCGGCGGATGGCCGTCCCGGTGGGGTTGTTCGGGTTGCAGACGAAGACCACGCGCGTCCGGTCGGTGATCGCCGCGCGCATCGCGTCGAGGTCGACCTCCTGGCCCTCGGTGATCGGCACCTTCACCGAGACGGCGTTCGCGACCTGCGTGACGATCGGGTACGCCTCGAACGAGCGCCAGGGGAAGATGACCTCGTCGCCGGGTGCGCAGAGGGCCTGGATCGTCTGCTGGCACAGCGAAACCGAGCCGCAGCCGATGGCGACGCGCTCGATCGGCACGCCCAGGTCGCGCGCCAGCCGCTCGCGCAGCAGCTGCGAGCCGGTGTCCGGGTAACGGTTGATACCGGCCGCGGCCTCGGCGATCGCCGCCGCGACGCTCGGCAGCGCGCCGCCGGGCACCTCGTTGCTCGCCAGCTTGATCGCGCCTTGGATCGTCCGGCCAGGGACGTATTTCGGCAACGATTCGAGATCGGCACGCGGGGACACGGACGACATCTTCGGCGCTCCTGGTAATCGGCGGGACGGCCCGTCCACCGTATCTTTCCCGGCCGCCGTCCCGCGACTCCCTTCTGGCGGGACCTCGGGGTTCCTTCTGTTCACCCCGAGGTGATTGAGTTACGCAATGACGTCGACCAGCACCGTGGACTACCAGCGCACCGACGGCCCCAGCCGCCGCCTCACCTTCGCGGAACCCGAAGGCGCGCTACGCGGCGGCCTGGTCGTGCTGCACGAAGCGGACGGCGTCACCGACGGCGTGAAGCTGCTGCTGGCCAGCCTGGCCACGGAGGGCTGGCTGACCGTCACGCCGCACCTCGACGGGCAGCCCCTCACCCAGCAGGACCTGCTCGACGCGACGGACATCACACTCGCCTGGCTCGTCGAACGCGGTGTCCAGGGCGACCTCCTCGGCGTGATGGGCTTCGACCTCGGCGGCACGGCGGCGCTCGTCGTCGCCTCGCACCGGAAGCTGGGCGCCGCGGTCAGCGTCGGCGGCCAGCAGGCCGTGGAGCTGCCCGCGCTGGTCGAGATCGCCGGCAAGCTCACCAGCCCGTGGCTCGGCATGTACGGCGACTCCGGCGACGAGGCGGGCGGCGCGGAGGTCGAGCGCCTGCGTGACGCGGCCGCGTCGGCGAAGGTCGCCACCAACGTCGTCCACTACCCGGGCGCCAACCACCGCTTCGACGCCGATCCCGGCGCCGCCGCGGAGGCCTGGCAGCGCACGCTCAACTGGTTCGACGCCCACCTGCGGTAGGTGTGGGCCGGCACCACCCCCGGTGCCCGGCCCGTGTCGGTTCCGACCACGGTGACTTCCTGATCAGAGGGATTAGGCTCGGGGCGTGACGCACACCGCCGACGCTCCCGAAGTCCTGTGGCGCCCCGAGCCGGGCCACGTTGCCGACACCAAGATCGAGGCGTTCCGCCGGTGGCTGGGCGCCGAACGCGGCGTCGAGGTGGACGACTACCAGTCGCTCTGGGAGTTCTCCGTCGAGCGCGGACCGGACTTCTGGGCCGCGGTCGCGGACTTCCTCGGCGTCCGCTGGCACGACCAGCCGGGTGAGGTGCTCTCCGGCGGGATGCCGGACGCCGTCTGGTTCGCGGGCGGCACGCTGAACTACGCCGAGCACGCGCTCACCCCCGGCGTCGCCGGCGCCGCGAAGGGCGACGAAGAGACCGCGGTGATCTTCCACCGCGAGGACGGCTTCGCGGATCAGCTGACGTACGGCGACCTTCGCGCGCAGGTCGCCGCGGCGCGGGCGGCGTTCGTCGAACTGGGTGTCGGCAAGGGCGACCGCGTCGTCGCGCTGGCACCGAACTGCCCGCAGACGCTGGTCGCGTTCCTCGCCGCGGCGAGCATCGGCGCGATCTGGTCGTCGTGCTCGCCCGACTTCGGCGTCCGCGCCGTCGCGGACCGGTTCGTGCAGATCGAGCCGAAGCTGTTCTTCGCCGTCAACGCCTACGCGTACGGCGGCCGCCAGTTCGACATCCGCACCACCGTGGCCGATCTGCAGGAGAAGCTGCCTTCGCTGGCCGCGACCGTGCTCGTCGAGTACGTCGGCGACGGCCGGCTGGAAGGCACGCACGACTGGGCCGAACTGCTCGCGAAGCACGAGGGCGCGCCGCTGGTGTTCGAGCCGGTCGAGTTCGCGCACCCGCTGTGGGTGCTCTACTCGTCGGGCACCACCGGGCTGCCGAAGGGCATCGTCCACGGCCACGGCGGCATCACGCTGGAGCACCTCAAGGCCCTCGCCCTGCAGACCGACCTCGGCCCCGGCGACCGGTTCTTCTGGTTCAGCACCACCGGCTGGATGATGTGGAACTTCCTCGTCTCCGGCCTGCTCGTCGGCACGACGATCGTGCTCTACGACGGCAACCCCGGCTACCCGGACCTCAACGCGCTCTGGCACCTGGCCGAGCAGCACCGCGTCACGTATTTCGGCACGTCGGCGCCGTTCATCCAGAGCTGCCTGAAGGCCGGTATCAAGCCCGCCGAGCGCTACGACCTCACGGCGTTGCGCGCGCTCGGCTCCACCGGCGCGCCGCTGAGCGTCGAGGGCTTCCGCTGGATCGTGAACGAGGTCGGCGGGCGGGTGCAGATCTGCTCGGTCTCCGGCGGCACCGACCTGTGCGCGGCGTTCGTCGCGTCGGCGCCCGACGTCCCGGTGTGGCTGGGGGAGCTGTCCTGCCCGGCGCTCGGGGCCGCGGTCAACGCCTTCGACGAGGCCGGCAACGCCGTCGTCGAAGAGGTCGGCGAGCTGGTCATCACCAAGCCGATGCCGTCGATGCCGGTGTTCTTCTGGAACGACCCGGACGGCTCGCGGCTGCGTGAGGCGTACTTCGAGATGTACCCGGGGCTGTGGCGCCACGGCGACTGGATCCGGATCACCAACCGGGGCTCGGCGGTCATCTACGGCCGCAGCGACTCGACGCTCAACCGCGGCGGCGTCCGGATGGGCACGGCGGAGTTCTACCGGGTCGTCGAGGGCTACGACGAGATCGCGGACTCGCTGGTCGTGGACACCTCGGCGGCCGGGAACGAGGACGGGCAGCTGCTCTGCTTCGTCGTGCTCTCCAGCGGCGTCAAGATCGACGACATCGAGCCCACGCTGCGGAAAGAGCTCCGTAGCGCCTTGTCACCGCGCCATGTACCCGATCGGTTCGTAGTGGTTTCCGAGATACCTCGTACCTTGAACGGTAAGAAGTGTGAGGTACCGGTCAAGAAGATCCTCGCCGGTGTGGCCCCTGACCGGGCGGTCAGCCGCGACGCGCTGGCCAACCCGGCGGCGCTGGCGCCGTTCGTGGAGCTCGCCGGGGGGTAGATGGGGGAAGCATGATCGTCCACAACGGGTTGTACAGGTGGTGACGGGGACTCGCGCGCAGACCACCTGGCGGGTGGCGGGGGCCACTTCCGTGGGGGTGATCACCTGGGTGACCCGGTTGGCCGGACTGATGACGCTCGTCGCGGTCCTGGTCCCGGCCGGGCGCCGGAACCTGCGCGGGCACCTGTCGGAGTGGCTGGAGCTGCCGCAGGAGGCGACGGTCGCCGCGGCGACCGTCGCGCTGGTCACGGGGGTCCTGCTGGTGCTGCTCGCCGCCGGGCTGCGACGTCGCAAGCGGCGCGCGTGGCAGCTGGCGGTCGGCGCGACGGTGCTGCTCACGGTGTCGCACATCGGGCTCAAGCACGTCTTCGGCGCCGGCCTGGTGGCGGTGGTGCTGCTGGTCGGCCTGATCGCGACCAGGAAGTACTTCGTGGCGAAGCCGGACCCGGTGGTCGGGCGCTGGCGCGCGGTGCGGAGCTTCGTCGAGCTCGCGCTGGCCGGGTTCGTGCTCAACCTCATCCTGCTGTCGGTCGCTTCGCACGCGGTCCTGGAGCCGATGAGCTTCCCGGACCGGCTGGCGGAGTCGGCGCTGGCGCTGGTCGGCGTCAGCGGGCCGGCGGTGTTCCGCGGCATGTGGCTGGAGGACCTGACGGCGGCCGTCGGCCTGCTGTTCGGCATCGCGGCCGTCCTGGTCTCGGCGTACTTCCTGCTGCGCTCGGCCGAGCCCGCGCCGCGGCTGAGCGACGACGAGGTCGACCGCCTGCGCAAGCTGCTCGACGAGCACGGCGAGCGTGACTCACTGGGCTACTTCGCGCTGCGCCGCGACAAGTTCGCGGTGTTCTCCCGCACGGGCAAGGCGGCGGTCACCTACCGCGTGATCGCCGGCGTCGCGCTCTGCTCGGCCGACCCGCTGGGCGACCACGAGGCGTGGCCGGGCGCGATCGAGGAGTACCTGGAAGTCTGCCGCCGGGGCGGCTGGGTCCCGGCGGCGATGGGCGTCTCGGAGCTGGGCGCGACGGTCTGGGCCCGCTTCGGCCTGGAGGTCCTGGAGATCGGCGACGAGGCGGTCGTCGACGTCGACGGCTTCACGCTGGACGGCCGCGTCATGCGCGGCGTCCGCCAGGCGGCGGCCCGCACGAAGCGCGCGGGCTACAAGGTCCTGGTGCGGCGCACGGAAGACCTGCGCCCCGGCGAGCTGGCCGAGCTGGAGGTGCTGGCCGCCAACTGGCGCGGCACGGACACCGAGCGCGGCTTCTCGATGGCGCTGGGTCGCATGGGTGACAAGGGATCGGTCCTGGTGACGGCCGAGCAGGGCGGCCGGGTGCGCGGCGTCCTCCAGTTCGTCCCGTGGGGACCGACGGGCCTGTCGCTGGACGTCATGCGCCGCGACCGCACGGCCGACAACGGCGTCAACGAGCTGATGATCTCGGAACTGCTGCTGTCGGCGGCCCGCCACGGCGTCGGCCAGGTGTCGCTGAACTTCGCGGCGTTCCGGGCGTTGATGGAGCAGGGCCAGCGCATCGGCGCCGGCCCGGTCGCCAAGACGGCGGCGAAGGTGCTGCACTTCTTCTCGCGCTGGATCCAGATCGAGACGCTCTACAAGTTCAACGCCAAGTTCCAGCCGCGCTGGGTCCCGCGCTATCTGGTGTACCCGGGCGTGCGCGAACTCCCGCGCGTAGGCATCGCGACGTTCGAGGCGGAAGGCCTCGGCGGACGATCTCCACGCCTGCTCAGGCTGCTGCGCCGGGCGTGAGGGGGGTGGTTACCGAGGGGGTTCGGGGGGTGTGTAACCTATCTGAGCAGTGGTCGTTGGGCCCAGGAGGCTTCGCCTAGTCTGGTCTATGGCGCCGCACTGCTAATGCGGTTGGGGGTAACCCCCCCTCCCGGGTTCAAATCCCGGAGCCTCCGCTGGTACTCGGTTCGCCGGGTGCTAGGTTACAACTGAACACGCGCCCGTAGCTCAGCTGGATAGAGCATCTGACTACGGATCAGAAGGTCAGGGGTTCGAATCCCTTCGGGCGCACGTCTGGTTGAGACAGCACTAGAGCCCCCTCGCAAGAGGGGGCTCTTTTGTGTGTCCGTGCACCTCGATGGTTCACCCGCTCGCAGCGCACCGGGTTTCTTCTTGTCCCGCGGTGGGGAAGTCGTGTCGCGAGGGCGTGCCCGGGTTCGGAATCGATCCTGAGCGGCATGGCCCGTGCGTGCGGATGTCGATGGCGCGAAAGCTGCTTTGCGTAACTGGACTGGACCACCGAACCGGCAACGCCGATCACAGGTTTAAGCCGTTCAGCCGCCCTTCGGCACTCCGTACTCGTGCTTCCCTAATTGGTCTGGACCACGTACCGTCTTCGCAAACGGCACAAAAACACCAACTGGTCCCCGTCGGTGGTGTTCGTGAACGCCGTGCCCGGAACGTCGCACAAAGCACCTGCGTCAAGGGAGACGAATGTCCAGAAAGAGATGGCACCTCCTCGGTCTGTTCACCGCGGTCGGCGCGATCGCGGTCGGCCTGGTCACCGTGCCGGCCAGCGCGGCCGGCGGTGTCGGCGCCAGTTTCACCAAGGGCTCCGACTGGAGCACCGGCTACGAAGGCAAGTACACGATCGCCAACGGCTCCGGCTCGACGCTGGCCGCGTGGACGGTCGAGTTCGACCTCCCGTCCGGCGCGAAGATCGCGTCGCTCTGGGACGGCAGCTACACCGCGGCCGGCCAGCACGTCACCGTCAAGAACACCTGGAACGGCAACGTCGGCAACGGCGCGAGCGTCAGCTTCGGCTTCAACGTCAGCTACTCCGGCACCTACTCGGCGCCGGCGAACTGCAAGCTGAACGGCGGCTCCTGTGACGCCGGCGGTGGCACCCCGACCACCACGCCGACGACCCCGACGCAGCCGACCACTCCGACCACGCCACCGACGACGACCCCGCCGACGACCACGCCGCCGACGACGACCACGCCGCCTCCGCCCGGTGGCCTGAAGAACGTCGGCTACTTCGTGCAGTGGGGCGTCTACGGGCGCAACTACCACGTCAAGAACATCGAGACCTCGGGTTCGGCGAGCAAGCTGACCCACATCAACTACTCGTTCGGCAACGTCAAGAACGGCCAGTGCACGGCCAACGACGACCCGTACGCCGACTACCAGAAGACCTACGACGCCGCGGGCAGTGTCGACGGCGTCGCCGACACCTGGGACCAGCCGGTGGCCGGCAACTTCAACCAGCTGCGCAAGCTGAAGAAGCTGCACCCCGGGCTCAAGGTGATCTGGTCGTTCGGCGGCTGGACGTACTCCGGTGGCTTCGGCCAGGCCGCGCAGAACCCGGCCGCGTTCGCGCAGTCCTGCTACAACCTGCTGAAGGACCCGCGCTGGGCCGACATCTGGGACGGCATCGACATCGACTGGGAGTACCCCAACGCGTGTGGCCTGAGCTGTGACACCAGTGGTGCCGCGGCCTACAAGAACCTGCTGTCCGCGCTGCGGTCGAAGTTCGGCTCGTCGTTCCTGGTCACCTCGGCCATCTCGGCGGACGGCAGCAACGGCGGCAAGCTCGACGTCGCCGACTACGCCGGTGCCGCGGCGTCCGTCGACTGGTTCAACGTCATGACCTACGACTACTTCGGCGCCTGGGCGCCGCAGGGTCCGACGGCGCCGCACTCGCCGCTCACCAACTTCACGGGCATCCCGACGCAGGGCTTCTACTCCGACGCCGCGATCCAGAAGCTGAAGAGCAAGGGCGTCCCGTCGAGCAAGCTGTTGCTGGGCATCGGGTTCTACGGCCGCGGCTGGACCGGCGTCACGCAGAGCACCCCGGGTGGCACCGCGACCGGCGCCGCGCCCGGCACGTACGAGGCGGGCATCGAGGACTACAAGGTCCTGAAGAACAGCTGCCCGTCGACCGGCACGTTCGCCGGCACCGCGTACGCCAAGTGCGGCAGCAACTGGTGGAGCTACGACACCCCGGCGACCATCGGCGGCAAGATGTCCTACGCCAAGCAGCAGGGCCTCGGCGGCGCCTTCTTCTGGGAGCTGACCGGTGACACCGGCAACGGCGAGCTGATCACCGCCATGAAGAACGGCCTCTCGTGAGAAGCCGCTGGTTGTCCGCACTCGGGCTGGCGGCCGCGGCCGCCACGGTCGGTGCCGTGTTCGTGATCGCTCCGGCGAACGCGGCGGGCGGCGTGAGCGCGACCTTCGCGAAGGGCTCCGACTGGGGCACCGGCTACGAGGGCAAGTACACGATCGCCAACGGCTCGGGCTCGACGCTGCCGACCTGGACGGTGGAGTTCGACCTGCCGGGCGGCGCGAAGATCGCGTCGCTCTGGGACGGCAGCTACACGGCGGCCGGCCAGCACGTCACGGTGAAGAACACGTGGAACGGCAACGTCGGCAACGGCGGTAGCGCGAGCTTCGGGTTCAACGTGACGTACTCGGGCTCGTACTCCGCTCCGGCGAACTGCAAGCTCAACGGCGGCGCGTGCACGGCCGGGGGCACCACCCCGACGACCACGCCCACCACCCCGCCCACGACAACACCGCCGCCGACCACCACGCCCCCGAACCAGCCGGGTGGCCGCGGCGCGCCGTACCTCTACATGGGCTGGGGCAACCCGCCGAACCCGCAGACGGTGATGAACGCGACCGGCGTCAAGTGGTTCACCATGGCGTTCGTCAACGCCTCCGGTGGCTGCAACCCGGCGTGG
Source organism: Amycolatopsis sp. NBC_01286 (assembly GCF_035982555.1). Lineage (NCBI taxonomy): Bacteria > Bacillati > Actinomycetota > Actinomycetes > Pseudonocardiales > Pseudonocardiaceae > Amycolatopsis > Amycolatopsis sp. NBC_01286. The sequence continues at coordinate 1,989,613 of NZ_CP108428.1, read as the reverse complement.
GACAGCAGCCGTCCGCTGAGCGGCAGCGCGGACGCCACCGCGATCGCGCAGATCAAGGCGGCGGGTGGCCAGGTCGTGCCGTCGTTCGGCGGCTGGAGCGGCAACAAGCTCGGCCCGAACTGCTCGACGCCGGCCGCGCTGGCCGGCGCCTACCAGCAGGTCATCAACGCGTACGGGCTCAAGGCGATCGACATCGACATCGAGAACTCCGACGAGTTCGAGAACGAGGCCGTGCAGGACCGCATCCTGAACGCGCTGAAGATCGTGAAGCAGAACAACCCCGGGATCCAGACGATCCTGACCTTCGGCACCTCGACGACCGGCCCGAACTACTACGGCAACCGGCTCATCGACCAGTCGAAGGCGCTGGGCGCCGGGGTCGACATCTACACGATCATGCCGTTCGACTTCGGCGGCGGCGCCAACATGTACGCCAGCACGACCGGCGCGGCGAACGGCTTGCGGGACAAGCTGAAGTCGACGTTCGGGTGGAACGACGCCACGGCGTACAACCACCTCGGCATCTCGGGCATGAACGGCCTGTCCGACCAGCAGGAGCTGACCGATCTTTCGACGTGGACCCAGATCACGAACTGGGCCAAGACGAACAAGATCGGCCGCCTGGCGTTCTGGTCGGTCAACCGCGACCGCGGTTGCCCCGGTGGCGGTGTGCAGGCGGCGTGCAGTGGCATCGCGCAGAACGACTGGGACTTCACCAGGGTGACGGCGGGCTTCTGACGCTGTCCTGAAAGAGGCCTCCTTGCCGGCTCCCCGGGCCGGCAAGGAGGCCTTTCTCATACCGCGTCTTATACCGGGCGGATCCTGTCCGGTATCGGTTCTAACGTCGTCGGCATGACCACACAGATCGCCTCGCTGCGCATCATCACCGACGACGTCGCCCGGCTCGTCGGCTTCTACGAGCACGTCACCGGCCTGCCGGCGACCTGGGCCACGCCGGACTTCGCCGAGGTCGCGACGCCGGCGTTCACCCTCGCCATCGGCAGCACGCGGACGGTCGGGATCTTCAGCCCGGGCTCGGCGCGGCCGGCCGACAACCACAGCGCGATCATCGAGTTCCTCGTCGACGACGTCGACGCCGAGTACGCCCGGCTCAAGCAGGGCGAGATCGAGTTCGTCACCGAGCCCACGACGATGCCCTGGGGCAACCGGTCGCTGCTCCTCCGCGACCCGGACGGCACGCTGGTCAACCTCTTCAGGCCGGTCAAAGCGTCTTGACGGCGTCTCCGATCGCCTCGTCGAGGATGGCCAGGCCGAGGGAGATCTCCTCTTCGGACGCCGTCAGCGGCGGGGCGATCCGGAACACCCCGCCCATGCCGGGCAGCTGCACGATGTTCATGTGCAGCCCCAGTTCGAGGCAGCGGCTGGTGACGCGCGCGCCCAGTTCGTCCGAGCTGCGCTTGGTTTCGCGGTCCACGACCAGTTCCAGCCCGGCCAGCAGCCCGCGGCCGCGGATGTCGCCGACGACCTCGTGCCGGTGCGCGATGCGCTCGAGGCCGTGCCGGAGCAGGCCGCCCAGCTGCAGCGCGCGCTCGTCGAGGCGGTCGCGGGTCAGGACGCCGAGCACGGTGTTGCCGACCGCGGCCGGCAGCGGGTCGGCGACGTGCGTGGTGAAGAACAGGAACCCGCGGTCGTGCGCCTCCTGCTCGATCTCGGCGCTGGTCAGCACCGCGGCCAGCGGCAGGCCGGCACCGAGCGTCTTGGAGAGCGTGAGGATGTCGGGGACGACGCCGTCGCGCTCGAAGGCGTACCAGTTGCCGGTGCGGCAGAGGCCGGTCTGGGCCTCGTCGACGATCAGCAGCATGCCGCGCTCGCGGCACTTTTCCCGCAGCGCGGCGAAGTAGCCCGGCGGCGGCTCGATGATGCCGCCGGAGCTGAGGATCGGCTCGACGAGGCACGCGGCCAGGCTGCCGACCGACTGCGCGTCGATCATCTCGAAGCCGAAGTCGAGCTGCCGCCGCCAGTCCAGTTCGCCGTCGGCGCCGGTGAAGTCCGGCCGGTAGCGGTTGGGCGCCGGGATGGCGAAGTTGCCGGGCGCGGCCGGGCCGTACCCCTTGCGGCCGGCGCTGTAGGTGGCGCTCGCCGCGGCCTGCGTCATGCCGTGCCACGACCGGGCGAACGAGACGATCTCGTGCTTGCCGGTGACGAGCTTGGCCAGCCGGATCGCGGCCTCGTTGGACTCGGCCCCGGTGGTCAGCAGGAGGGCCTTCTCCAGCGGCGCCGGGAGCGTCTCGGCGAGGCGGCGCGCGAGGTCGACGACCGGGCGGCTCAGCATGCCGCTGAACAGGTGATCGAGCTTCCCGACCTGCCGCCGGACGGTGTCGACGATCTCCGGGTGCGAGTGCCCGAGGATCGCGCTCATCTGGCCGGAGGTGAAGTCGAGGATCCGGCGGCCGTCTTCGGTGAAGACGAAGCTGCCTTCGGCGTGGTCGATGATCTCGTGGGTGAAGGCGCCGCCGTAGCGGACCAGGTGCTTGTCGGCGTCGGCCCAGAAGGCGTCTGCGGAGGTGGTCTCGTAAGTCGGAGCAGCCATGCCCTCGACGGTAGGTCCGGTCCGAGCGTCACGTCCATCTCACAATTCCGACTTTCTTGTTCGGTTTGACTGCACAACAATGAGTCGATGTTGAACCCGTGGCGCCTGCGGCTGCTGAGCCGGCTCGACACCCTGGGCACGGTCCGCGCGGTCGCGCAGGACGCGAACCTGAGCGCGTCGAGCGTGTCGCAGCAGCTGGCCGTGCTCGAAGCGGAAACCCGCACCCAGCTGCTGGAACGCACCGGCCGCCGGGTCCGGCTGACGCCCGCGGGCCTGATGCTGGCGCGGCGCGCGCGGGCGATCCTCGACCACATGGACACGGTCGAGGCGGAGCTGCGCGGCCTCGGCGACGAGCCGGTCGGCCTGGTGCGGCTGGGCGCGTTCCAGAGCGCGATCCACACGATGGCGGTCCCGGCGGTGACTCGGCTCGCGGCGACGTACCCGCACCTGGACGTCGAGCTCCTGGAGCTGGAACCGCACGAGAGCATCCCCGCCCTGCGCGGCGGCGACGCGGACGTGATCATCACGACGACGGACTTCGTCGAGCTGCCCCTGGGCCCGGACCTGGACATCGTCCCGCTGGCCACCGACCCGATCGTGCTGGTGACGGCCTCGGGAGGCCCGCCCGTCTCCCTGGCGGCGTTCGCGGACGAGCCGTGGGCGCTGGACGTCCCGCAGTCGTACATGGCGAACCTGACGCTGAGGCTGTGCCGCGAGTCCGGTTTCGAGCCGCGGGTGGTGTGCCGCTTCGCCAACTACCTGATGACGCTGCAGCACGTCGAGGCCGGCCTGTCGATCGCGCTGCTCCCGGGCCTGGCGGTGGACCGCCGCTACCGGGTGGCAACGCGAGAGCTGACGACCCCGGTGAACCGCACGATCGTGGCGGCGGTGCGCCGCGGGTCGCCGCTGCGAGCGGCGGTGAACGTGGTGCTGGAAGCGTTGCGACAGCAGCCGGACCTCCCGGCACTGGCCGAATGGTCCGGTGCAGGCGCAGACTGAGCGCGTGCGGGTGGCCGTCCGGGTGTTCGGGGTTGTGCAGGGGGTGGGATTTCGGCCCTTCGTGCACCAGCTCGCCTCGCGGCTCGAGCTTTCCGGCTTTGTGGGAAACGACGTTCGCGGGGTTTTCGCCGAGGTCGAAGGGGAGGCCGTCGAGGCTTTTCTGGCGGCGCTCAAGGCCGAAGCGCCGCCACTTGCTGTTGTCGACGAGGTGCAGGTCCGGGAAATCGCGACGAAGGGTGACGTCGGGTTCGTCATCGTCGAGAGCCCGGGTGGGGGTGTTGCCGACACGCTGATCTCCGCCGACTCTGCCACCTGCGAAGACTGCCTGCGTGAGGTGGGGGATCCGGCTGATCGGCGCTACCGGTACCCGTTCATCAACTGCACCAACTGCGGACCCCGGTTCACCATTGTCACCGGGGTTCCCTACGACCGGCCGTTCACGACCATGGCCGGGTTCGAGATGTGCGCCGAGTGCAAGCGGGAGTACGAAGACCCCGGCGACCGGCGGTTTCACGCCCAGCCCGTCTGTTGTCCGGTTTGTGGGCCCATTTTGCGGTTCGAGCCCGGGGGCGGTGACGCGATCCAGAAAGCTGCCGCGGCACTGGCGCAAGGTGCCGTTCTGGCTGTGAAGGGGCTTGGGGGTTATCACCTCGCTGTCGGCGCTCGGCATGAAGAGGCGGCTCGGAAGCTGCGTGCGAGGAAACATCGGGAGGACAAGCCCTTTGCCGTGATGGTCGCCGATTTGGGGCAGGCCAGGGAACTCGCCGAGGTGAGCGAGGCCGCGGAAACGGCGTTGACTGGTCGGCAAAGGCCTATTGTCCTGCTGCCCAAGTGGGGGGAGCTGGCACAGGCTGTCGCGCCGGGGAATCGGCGGATCGGGGTCATGCTGCCCTATACCCCGCTGCACCATCTCCTGCTCCAAGAGACCGGGCCGATCGTGCTGACCAGCGCCAATGTCTCCGATGAGCCCATCGTCTACCGGGATGAAGAACTCGGGCGGCTCGATAAAATCGCCGACGCCTTTCTCATCCATGATCGGCCCATTCACATCCGGACCGACGATTCCGTGGTGCGGATAGTGCGGAACCGGGAACAGCTGCAACGGCGTTCGCGTGGTTACGCGCCGGAGCCGGTCACCCTCAAACAGCCCGCGAAGCAGCACCTCCTCGGCTGTGGCGCCGAACTCAAGAACACCTTCTGCCTCGCCAAGGGGCGGCACGCCTTTCTCTCGCACCACATCGGCGACCTCGAGAACTACGAGACGCTCAAGTCGTTCACCGAAGGCATCACGCACTTCGAACGGCTCTTCGCCGTCGATCCCGTGCTCGTCGCGCACGATCTGCACCCCGAGTACCTGTCCACGAAATACGCCCTCGAACAGGACGTCGAGCTGCTGGGCGTCCAGCACCACCACGCCCACATCGCTTCCTGCCTGGCCGACAACGGCGAAGACGGCCCGGTGCTCGGCGTCGCCTTCGACGGGACCGGATTCGGGCCCGACGGCACCATCTGGGGCGGCGAGTTCCTCCTCGCCGATCTGAGCAGCTACCAGCGCCTGACGCATCTCCGAACGGTGGCGATGCCCGGTGGAGCACAAGCCATCCGGCAGCCCTGGCGGATGGCCGCGTCCTATGTGGACGCGCTCGGGCGGCCGGCGCGAGAAGACGTCGTCAAGCTCATCCGCAGCGGCCTCAACTCACCGCTGACGTCCAGTGCCGGACGGCTCTTCGACGCCGCCGCCGCGTTGCTCGGCGTCCGGGACCAGGTCAACTACGAAGGCCAGGCCGCCATCGAGCTGGAACAGCTGGCCGATCCGGCCGAAACGACCGCGTACCGGGCGCGCATCGACGACGTCGTCCACGGCGAGGACCTCATCGCCGCTCTGCTGGACGACCGCGGCTCACGGGCTGCGAGGGCCGCGCGGTTCCACAACGGCGTCGCCGACGTCATCGCCCGGACCTGCGACCGGTTTCGCGAGCACAGCACCACCGTCGCGTTGTCCGGTGGGGTGTTCCAGAACGTCCTGCTGCTCGATCGGACCGTGGAACAGCTGGAACAGAAGGGCTTCCGCGTGCTGACCCACCGGCGGGTGCCGACGAACGACGGCGGGATCAGCCTCGGCCAGGTCGCCGTAGCCAGTCGTACCACTCGGTGAGGCCGTCGCCGCGGGTGGCGCTGACCTGGAGAATCGACGCCGTCGGGTTCACCCGCCGCGTATCGCGCGTGAACTCGTCGACGTCGAAGTCGACGTACGGCAGCAGGTCGACCTTGTTCAGCAGCACCAGGTCCGTCGCGGCGAACATGTGCGGGTACTTCAGCGGCTTGCCCGGCCCCTCGGTCACCGAGAGGATCACCACGCGCGCCGCCTCGCCGAGGTCGAACAACGCCGGGCAGACCAGGTTGCCGACGTTCTCGATGAACAGCATCGACCCGCGCGCGGGCGACAGCGAGTGCAGCGCCCGGTGCAGCATCGACGCGTCCAGGTGGCAGCCGGCGCCGGTGTTGATCTGGACGACCGGCGCGCCCGTGGCCTTGATGCGCTCGGCGTCGAGCAGCGTCTCCTGATCGCCTTCGATCACCGCGCACGGCGTGTCCAGGAAAGAGATGGTGCGCTCCAGCAGCGTCGTCTTCCCGGCGCCCGGCGAACTCATCAGGTTGATCGCGAAGACGTCCGACGCCCGCAGGTGCGTGCGGTTGTGGGCCGCGAGGTCGTCGTTCTTCGCCAGGATGTCCTGCTCCAGCACCACGGTGTGGCTCTGGTCGGTGAGCCGGACGTCAGTGGTGTCGGAACAGCCGCAGGTGTCGCACATTTCAGACCACCTCTACCGATGTGATGCGCAGTTCGCGCCCGGCCAGCACTTCGACGTTCGCGCTGGTGCACGGGCAGAGCAGGATGAAGTCGTCCAGGGTGAACTCGGCGCCGCAGTCGCGGCAGCGCGCCCGCCCGGACGGCTCGTCGATCTCCAGCCGGGCGCCGTCGAGCGACGTCCCGCTGCACAGGACGTCGAAGCAGAAGCGGACGCTGTCCGGCACCACGCCGGACAGCCGCCCGATCTCCAGCCGCACGCCGGTCACCGTCGCGTCGCCCAGCTTGGCGACGATCGCGTCGACGACCGACTGCGTGATCGACATCTCGTGCATTCAGCAGATCCTCGGCAGCGGGTCCCCGACCAGCAGGTCCACGATCCGGGTGCCGCCGAACGCGGTGTTCAGCAGCACCAGGCCCGGCGGGTCGTCGGCGACGCGCCCGATGATCGCCGCGTCCGCGCCCAGCGGGTGGGCGCGCAACGCGGCCAGCGCGTCCGACGCCTGCGCGCCGTCGACGACGACCACGATCCGGCCTTCGCACGCGACGTACAGCGGGTCGATGCCGAGCAGCTCGGACGCGCCGCGCACCTCGGTCCGGACCGGGACGGCCTTCTCGTCGACGACCACCGCCACGTCGGCCGCCTTGGCGATCTCGTTGAGGATCGTCGCGACGCCGCCGCGGGTCGCGTCCCGCATCGCGCGCACGCCCGGCACCGCGGCCAGCAGGCCGGCGACCAGGTCGTGCACCGGCGCGGTGTCGGACTCCAGGTCGGCGTCGATGTCGAGCTCGCCGCGGGCCAGCATGATCGTGACGCCGTGGTCGCCGATCGGCCCGGAGACGAGGACGGCGTCTCCGGGCCTCACGGTGGCCACCCCGAGGCCGGTGCGCGTGAGCACGCCGACCCCCGCTGTGTTGATGTAAACGCCGTCGGCCTTCCCGCGTTGGACGACTTTGGTGTCACCGGTGACGATCTGGACGTCGGCCGCGGCGGCCGCCGCCTTCATCGACTCGACGATCTTCAGCAGGTCCTCGACCGGGAAACCCTCTTCGAGGATGAACCCCGCGGTCAGGTACAGCGGCCGCGCGCCGGAGACGGCCAGGTCGTTTACCGTGCCGTTGATCGCCAGGTCACCGATGTTGCCGCCGGGGAAGAACAGCGGCGAGACGACGTACGAGTCCGTCGTCAGGGCGAGGCGGGCGTCGCCGATCGTCAACGTCGCCGCGTCTTCCAGTGGCTCCAGCAGCGGGTTGCGGAACGCGTCGAGGAAGACGGCCTCGATCAGCGTCTGCGTCGCCTTGCCGCCCGCGCCGTGCGACAGCGTGATGCGCTCCTCACGGACCTTCGCGCGCCGGCGGCGGGCGCGGTCGATCCGGTCGAGCACCTGCTGCTCGCGGTCGGACGTCGTCATCGGCACCGGGATCGTCGAGCGCCGCTCAGACGTGCTCATGCCGGCTCGCCTCCCGGACGCGCGTGCGGCTGAACCGCCCGAAGTTGTAGTACGCCGCGCAGGCGCCTTCGGGCGAGACCATGCACGTCCCGATCGGCGTCTCCGGCGTGCACGCGGTGCCGAACACCTTGCACTCCCACGGTTTCAGCACGCCCTTGAGCACCTCGCCGCACTGGCACGCCTTCGGGTCGGCGACGCGCAGGCCGGGGATCTCGAAGATCCGCTCGGCGTCGAAGGACGCGTACTTCTCGCGGACGGCCATCGCCGAGTGCGAGATGAACCCGAGGCCGCGCCACTCGAAGTACGGCCGCAGCTCCATGACCTCGTTGATCGCCTTCAGCGCGACCATGTTCCCGTTCCACGGCACGACGCGCGAGTACTGGTTCTCGACTTCCGAGCGCTTCTCGGACAGCTGCACCATCAGCATGTAGATCGACTGCAGGATGTCGAGCGGCTCGAAGCCGGCGACGACCACGGGCTTGCCGTAGTCGCGCGCGATGAACTCGTACGGCCGGCAGCCGATCACCGTCGAGACGTGGCCGGGGCCGATGAAGCCGTCGAGCCGCAGGTCGGGGGAGTCGAGGATGGCCTTGATCGCCGGGATGATCGTGACGTGGTTGGCGAAGACCGAGAAGTTCTCGATGCCCTCGGCCGCCGCGCGCAGCAGCGTCATCGCGGTGGACGGCGTGGTCGTCTCGAAGCCGATGGCCATGAACACGACGCGCAGGTCCGGGTTCTGCCGGGCGATCTTCAGCGAGTCCAGCGGCGAGTACACCATCCGGATGTTGGTGCCCTCGGCGTTCGAGTCGAAGAAGTTCCCGCCGGACCCGGGCACGCGCATCATGTCGCCGAACGACGTCATGAGCACGCCGGGCTGCCGCGCGATGTGGATGGCGTCGTCGACGCGCCCCATCGGGATCACGCACACCGGACAGCCGGGCCCGTGCACCAGCGTGACGCTCTCGGGCAGGTAGTCCTCCAGGCCGTGCTTGTAGATGGTGTGCGTGTGCCCGCCGCAGACCTCCATGAACTTGTACTGGCGGCCCGGCTCGCACAGCGACGTGATCTTCGCGGACAGCGCCCGCGCCTTCTCCGCGTCGCGGAACTCGTCGACGAAACGCATGACGTCTCCTATTCGATCTGCGATTCCAGCAACGCGGCCATTTCGTCCTCGTACGCCTTGCCGATGCTTTCGAGGAAGTCCAGCGCGGCCGCGGCCTCCGCTTCGTCTATTTTGGACAGTGCGAAGCCGACGTGGATGAGGATCCAGTCGCCCGGCTTCGGCGGGTCGTCGTCGAGCAGGCCGATGTTGATGAGCCGCTTGACGCCGCTGACCGAGACTTTCGCGAGGTCCGGTCGATCCTCGCTGATCTCGATGATTTCGCCCGGAATCCCGAGGCACACGGCCTTACATCCGGCTCATCTCGAGGTACCGCCGGACGTCGGGCTCGACCAGCTTGACGACGAAGGCCGCCCCGCCGATCAGCACGAGCAGCAACAACAGACGTTTCATGCGTCAGACCTCCGTGGTCTCCTTGGCGGGCGGCGTTTTGGCAGGCAGAGCCGGGCTGGTGCCCCAGGCGAGTTCGGTGACGGCGCGGACCGCGGCCGGAATAGCCCCTGTTACTTCGGGCGACAGCCCGATGCCCTCTTCGAGGCACGCGGGTTCGCAGCCGACGATCAGCACCCGCCCGGCGTCCCCGCCGAGCAGCCGCAGCAGCCGGAACACCGCCTCGGGCTGCATGCCGTGCGCGTCTATCGAGGCCGACGCCGCCAGGTCGTCGACGTCGGCTTCGATGAGCGAGAGCGTGCCGGGCGGCTTCCCGTGCGGGGTGGCGTCGAGCAGGATGGTCGTGTCGTAGCCGCCCAGCAGGTCGTAGGCCAGGTGCAAACCCGCGATGCCGTAGTCGGCGATCTGCACCCACTCCGGCAGTTCGGTGCCTTCCAGCTCTTTGATCACCTCGACGCCGAAGCCGTCGTCGCTCAGGAAGATGTTGCCGATGCCCGCCACCAGCACTCGTGGCCTCATTCCGCGACCTCCAATGGCTCGATCTCGTCGGGGGAGAAGTACCGGAACCGGCCGTGCGTGGTCTGCAGGTCGGCGGCCGGGTCGTCGTCGAGGGTGACGGCGACGTACCGCACACCGTCCACATCGGACAGCACGTTCCGGACCGTGGCGGTCAGCCCGGCGAGGAACATGTCCTGGGCGTCGGTCCCGCGCAGGTTCGGCCGCAGCCGCACCTTCGACCCGGCGGTGACGTCGACGCCCGCGACGGTCACCGTCTCGGGCTCGGGCTCCCTGGTGGCCGGCCGCACGGACCGGACCGCGCCGTGCAGCCGTTCGAGCAGCTCCGGCGGCATCGCGTCGACCCGGTCGACGATCGCCGCCGCGCGCGGGTCGGTGGCCCGGGCCTGGCGTTTCTCCTCGTCGGTCAGGGTCATCGTGCGCAGCGTGAGGATCTCGTCGATCTCGGTGCCGTCGAAGAGGTCACCCGGGCTTTCCGGCGCGATCGCCGGGTCGTCGTAGAGGATGATCGGCGACGCGAGCACCACCGTGCTGCGCGAGGTGTCGCCGATCAGCACCGGCCAGAGCCGTTCTTGCCGGCAGGCTTCGACGGCGGGTTTCGCCCACTCCGGCGGGTCCAGCATCGACAGGAAGTGCCCGGTGTCGACGCCGAGCACGAGGTGGGCGGCGAGCAGCGCGTGCCGGAGAGCGTGCTCGCGGACGCCGTCGGAGGGCCACGACGTCGTGTTGCGCAGCTCGACGTGCAGCCGGGTGCCGCCGAACGGCCCGTCGAGCGGGTCGGCCCGGGCGGTGAGGGTGCCGGACAGCTCGTTCGAGCCCGGCACGTCGCCGGGCACCTGGAACGCCGTCTCGACCGGGAGCTCCGAAAGCGGCAGCTCGAAGTCGATCTCCTGCTCGACGGCCTCGTCCCACGTGCTGTCGGGGTCGACCCGCGTCCGCGCCTGCAGGAACCGCAGCTTGACGTGCAGGATCGTGTGCGCCAGCGGCTCCAGCAGGCACTCGACGCGCGCCGACGCGTGCTCGCCGATGTCGGCCGAGGCGTACGACGGCGGCATCAGCACACCCCACTGCCAGCGCACCTTGTTCTTCCCGGCCGACGCGCGGTACGGGTAGAGCAGGTAGCCCTCGTAGAGGACGGCGTCACCGACCGCGCGGGCCTGTTCGAGGACGTTCACGGCTCACCGGCCAGCAGTCGTTCCATCGCCGCTTCCCAGGTCGGGATGGCGTGCCGCGCCTTGTACTTGAGCAGCGCGTCCACCGTCTCCTTGGGCAGCTTGATCCACGCGACGTTCGGGAAGTAGCGCTCGACCAGCTCGTCCCACACCTTCACCGGCATCCGGTACTCGGCCTGGGCGTGCCACGGCACCTGCTCCACCCAGAACCCGGGCCCGCCCTTGCCGAACACCGTGCCGCTGAACAGCAGCACCATCGGCACGACGCCCTCGGTCAGCGCGTGGAAGTACTTGCCGGCCGCCACTTCCAGGTCGTAGGTGCACGGGACCTCGGCGTCGATCTCGGTGGCGCCGGTGAAGCCGGGCACCGCCACCGACACCGTCGTGAACTGGAACGGCTTCAGCGTCTCGCCCCACCGGGAGCGGTCGCCGAAGAGGTGGGTGAGCAGCTCGGACTCGTCGTCGGCGTAACGGCGCCGCTGCGGCTCGATGCGGATCTGGACGCGCAGCACCATCGCGTGGATCGGCTGCCCGGACAGCTCGCTGATCCGCAGCTTGAACGCCAGTGTCGGCGACGCCGCGTACTTCAGCGGCTGGACGTCGACGCAGTCGAAAGTCAGCTCAGCCATCCGCCACGACCTCACTGCGTTCCCGCAGACTCGCGAAGAAACCGTCGATGGCCTCGTGCGCCTCGGTGCCGCCGTCGAAGCCGCGCCACGTCGTCCGCACGATGCCGACCAGCTCGTAACAGACGTCGATCGGCACCAGGAAACACTCGAAACCCAGGTCGAGCTGGTTCAGCAGCAACGCTTCGACGTCCTCGGCGACGTCGGCGAACGCCGGGGTATCGGCCAGCAGCTCGTCCCAGGTGCCGAGCGGCAGGAGCGACTCGGTCGCCCCCGCCGGGCTCGGGTAGAACGCGACCGTCCGGTCCTGCACCGAGTTGCGGAACAGGAACGCCGTCTTCACCGGGATCCCCGCCGTCTCCCACAACGCGGCGCCGGGGGAGAACCGCGGCGCGTGCCGGAACCGCTGCGGCACCGCGCGGTGCCGCTTCCCGCCCGCGCCGCGGTGGGTGAAGAGCAGGTAGCAGCCCCGGCAAGAGCACATGATCGCCCGGGACTCCAGGTCGATGACGTGCCCGTGCTCCGCGCCGATCGGCTCGGCGCACAGCTCGCACCGCTCGCCGGGCGCCGTCCGCTGGACGGGGTTGCGGAACCTGCGCAGTCCGCCCGTCACACCGGCTCCGCGGGGACCGGGCACTCGAGCGCTTCCAGCGGCAGCAGCGGACGTCCGCCAGGGCCGGTCTGCTCGGGCACGACGCCGGCGACGTGGACGTCGGAGATCTCCGGCGCCGCCTCCCGCACCACCTTCTCGATGGCGTACTTCGCGGTGACGGTCGACGACGGGCAGCCGTCGCACGTGCCCTGCAGCTGCAGGCTGAGCACGCCGTCGGCGTCGATCCCGACCAGCTCGACGTCGCCGGCGTGCGAGCCCAGGTAGGGCCGGACCTTGTCGAGCGCCTCGGCGACGCGCTCGTGCGTGGACTTCGGGTGCAGGTCGTGCAGGACGAGCAGGCCCCGGACGTGCTCGTCCTCGGCCAGCCGGTCCAGCAGCGGACGGTCGACGATCTCCACGATCCGTTCCAGCCCCGCGCCGTAGAATTCGAGCAGCGTGTGGACGAGGTCCTCGGCGACCTCGGCGTCCGGGCCGGAGAACTCGCCCAGCAGCCGCTCGATCCGCTCCCCGACCTGGCCGACGTCGGTCATCAGGCGATCTCCCCGCCGAACGCGTGCGGGGTGTGCAGCCGCTCGACGACCTTGCCCTTGCCGGTGTACATGTGGACGCCGCAGGGCAGGCACGGGTCGAAGCTGCGGACCGCGCGCATGATGTCGATGCCCTTGAAGTTCTCCTGCGTGTTCTCCTCGAAGATCGGCGTGTTCTGCACGGCGTCCTCGTACGGCCCCGGCGTGCCGAAGCTGTCGCGGACGCTGCCGTTCCACGGCGTCGGCGGGTACGGGTGGTAGTTCGCGATCTTGCCGCCCTTGATCACCATGTGGTGCGACAGCACGCCGCGCACCGCCTCGGTGAAGCCGCAGCTCACACCCTCGTCCGGGACCTTGAACGGCTCCCACGTCTTCGTGTTGCCCTTGCGGACCTCACCGAGGGCCTGCTCGGCGAAGTGCAGGGCCATCGCGGCCGAGTACGCCTGGAAGTACGTCCGCGCGCGGTTGCGCTCGAGCGCGTTGCTCCACTGCGGGATCTTCCACTCGAAGCTGACCGCGGGCTTGGTCGCCGTGCGCGGCAGGTCGATCGTCACGCTGTGCCCGGTCGACTTGACGTACGGCGTGTCGACGAGCCCGGCGAGCGCCGTCACCCACAGGCGTGCGATCGGGCCGCCGCCGGTGTCGAGGGCGAGGTGGTCCTTGCCGTCGAACCAGCGCGGCGACATCGTCCACGAGTACTTGCTGTCGAAGTCGCGCTTGGCCGGGCGCGGGATGGTGTGCTGGTTCCACGGGTGGCGCTGGTCGACGGGGTTGCCGAGCGGGTCCTGCGTGACGAACATCGGCTGGTCGGCCCAGTCCTCGTAGAACGAGCTGCCGAGCAGGATCCGGATGCCGAGGTTGATGTCGAGCAGGCTGGTGGTGACGAGCTTGCCGTCGACGACGATCCCGGGCGTCACGTACATCTTCCGGCCCCAGGACTCCATGTTCTCGTAGCTGAAGTCGCAGTACTCCGGGTTGTTCAGGCTGCCCCAGCAGCCGAGCAGGACGCGGCGCCGGCCGACCTCTTCGTAGCCGGGGATGGCTTCGTAGAAGAAGTCGAACAGGTCGTCGTGCATCGGCAGGCAGCGCTTCATGAACTCGACGTAGCGCATCAGCCGGGTCAGGTAGTCGGTGAACAGCTGCACGGTGGCGACCGTGCCGACGCCGCCCGGGTACAGCGTCGACGGGTGGACGTGCCTGCCCTCCATCAGGCAGAACATCTCGCGCGTGCTCCGGGAGACCTGCAACGCCTCGCGGTAGAACTCGCCCTCCAGCGGGTTCAGCGAGCGCATGATGTCGCCGATGGTCTTGAAGCCGTGGTCACGCGCGTGCGGCGCTTCGGTGCGGTTGGCCTGCTCCAGGACGCCGGGGTTGGTCTCGGCGACCATCTTCTCGCAGTAGTCGACCCCGACCAGGTTCTCCTGGAAGATGTTGTGGTCGAACATGTACTCGGCGGCCTCGCCGAGGTTGAGGATCCACTCGCCCAGGTGCGGCGGGCGGACGCCGTAGGCCATGTTCTGCGCGTAGACCGAGCACGTCGCGTGGTTGTCGCCGCAGATCCCGCAGATCCGGCTGGTGATGAAGTGCGCGTCGCGCGGGTCCTTGCCCTTCATGAAGATGCTGTAGCCGCGGAAGACCGACGACGTGCTGTGGCACTCGACGACGCGCTTGGCCGCCCAGTCGATCTTCGTGTAGATCCCGAGGCTGCCGACGATCCGGGTGATCGGGTCCCACGCCATCTCGACGAGGTCGGTCCGGCCCTTGGTGCTGATGCCCTTGTCCGTCATCTGCCGATCCCTTTCAGCGCCAAGACGACTTGTAGCCGGTGTCGAGCTTCTTTCCCTTGTGCCGCCACTTGGGCTCGTTGTCGATCTTGCGTTCGGTGATCTTCCGCAGCCGCCGGATCACCGAGCCGTACGCGCCGCTGGCCAGCGACGACACGTGCGCGCCCGGGGGCTCGTCCATGAACGGCATGAACTTGTCCGGGAAGCCGGGCATGGTGCAGCCGATGCAGATGCCGCCGACGTTCGGGCAGCCGCCGACGCCGTTGATCCAGCCGCGCTTGGGCACGTTGCACTTCACGACCGGGCCCCAGCAACCCAGCTTGACCAGGCACTTCGGGGAGCCGTACTCGTCGGCGAACTCGCCCTGCTCGTAGTAGCCGCCGCGGTCACAGCCCTCGTGCACGGTCGCGCCGAAGAGCCACTGCGGCCGCAGGTGGTCGTCGAGCGGGATCATCGGCGCCTGGCCGGCGGCCTGGTACAGCAGGTAGACGATGGTCTCGGACAGGTTGTCCGGGTGGGTCGGGCAGCCGGGCACGCAGACGATCGGGATGCCGGCGCCGGACTTCCAGTCCCAGCCCAGGTAGTCGGGCACGCCCATGGCGCCGGTCGGATTGCCCTCCATCGCGTGGATGCCGCCGTAGGTGGCGCAGGTGCCGACGGCCAGCACCGCCAGCGCCTTGGGCGTCAGCCGGTCCAGCCACTCGCTGGTCGTCATCGGCTGGCCGGTCTCGGGGTTGTTCCCGAAGCCGCACCAGTAGCCCTCTTCCTTGATCGCTTCGTTCGGGATCGACCCCTCGACGACCAGAACGAACGGGTCCAGCTCACCGCGGTCGGCCTTGTGGAACCACTCGATGAACGTGTCGGCCCCCGTCTCGGGGCCGCATTCGAAGTCGATCAACGGCCAGTGGACCGCGATCTTCGGCAGGCCGGGCAACGCGCCGAGGACGATTTCCTCGATGCTCGGTTGCGTCGCGGCGGTCAGCGCGACGGAGTCGCCGTCGCACGACAGGCCGGCGTTGATCCAGAGGATGTGGATGGGCTTCTCTTCTTGCTGGGCATGCGTCACGGCTGATCAACCCCGAAGTCGTCGAGCGCGCCGAGGGTCAGTTCCCACAGCGCGTGGTAAAGGGTCGTCTGGGCTTCCTGGATGCGGTGCACGGATGGCGACGGGACGACGAAGAGGTGGTCGATGCTGTCCAGCTCGGCCATCTTCCCGCCGTCGTAGCCGGCGATGCCGACCGTCACCATGCCGCGCCGGGCGGCCTCGTCGAAGGCGCGCAACAGGTTCGCGGAGTTCCCGCTGGTGGACAGGCCCACCGCGATGTCGCCGGCCCGGCCGAACGCGGCCAGCTGGCGGGCGAACACGACGTCGAACCCGATGTCGTTGGAGAGGGCGGTCACCACCGCGATGTCGTTCGTCAACCCGAAGGCGGGCAACGGTTTCGCCGCACCCGCCGGGCTCAGGAACAGGCTGGCGAGGTCCTGCGCGTCGGTCGAGCTGCCACCGTTGCCGAACGCGAGCAGCCGGCCGCCGCCCGCGAACGCGCGGGCGACGTCCTGCACGCAGGCGAACAGCCGCTCGCGATCGGCCGCCAGCACCCGGGCGCGCAGCGCGACGATCTCGTGCACCTTGTCCACAGTGGACTTTTCGACCTGATCGAGGACGGCGTCGACATCACCGGCACCCGCGTAGAGGAACGGGTACAGCGCTTCGAGACCGTCCGCGCCCACGGGGGTGTGTTCCCGCGACATGGCGCGTCAACTCCTCGGCTAGGAATTCTCCAGGCGAGCGATGGCTTCTCCGGCGTGCACCAGGATTCGGTCGCCGACACCGGCCGAGACCAGCGCCACGCTCACCTCTTCCCGGCCGGAGCCGGTTTCCACAACTGCGAACCCGAGGTCCAGGAGTTCGACTACGGTCACCTCGACCGCGGTGTCCGAGCAGGTGATGCACACCCCGTCGTGGCAGACGGGGGTAGCCGCTCTGTCGGCGTCACTGGCGCTCATGACGCCACCTCCGCGGTGAGCACGCCCGGTTGTTCGAAGAAGACGTGCACGAGCTCCCACAGAACGTGGTAGGTCGTCACGTGTACCTCCTTGACGACGCGAGGGTCGTCCGAGTGAGCGGTGAAGACGTGGTCCAGCCCAGTAGTCGCGGCAATCGCGCCGCCGTTACCACCGGTCAGGGCGACGGTGAGCATGCCGAGGTCACGGGCCGTCTCGAGGGCGCGCCGGACGTTGCCGCACTCGCCGTCGGTGGAGATGCCCAGCGCGATGTCGGCCGGCTCGCCGAGGATCCGCAGCTGGTGGGCGAAGACGTCGTCGAGCCCCGCGCGGCTGGCGACGCCGGTGACCGTCGCGACGTCGGCGGTCAGCGAGAGGGCGGGCAGCGCGCGCTTCCCGACGATCACCGGGTGCACGAACTCCACGGCCACGTGCTGGGCGTCGGTGCTCGGGCCGCCGTTCCCGAAGACGACGAGCTTGCCGCCGCGGTGGAAGCGCCGGGCCATGCCGTGACACGCCAGCGCGACCTTGCGCGCGTCGTCGGCCAGCGCGAGGACCGGCGCCTCGCGGCGCGCGAACAGCGCGTCGACGGAGTCGGGGTGATTCGGTGACCACGGCATCGCGGCACTTCCTCGGGAGCTGCTCGGTGGTGGGAGCTTCCCCAGGCTAGAGGTGTGAGTTGGATCACACAATAGATCTACTCGGGTGATTCGTGGTCCGTGCTGGTGCTCGTGGTCGTTTCGAGCCTGCTCCGCCCGGGTGCATGCCCTCCCCTGCCAGCAGGTATGCGTGCCAACCTCGAAGGACCGAGGCGGGGAGGCCGGGTGTCCGACGTCGAGAAATTCGCAGCCGAACTCGACGTGGTCGTGGAAAGGGTCGAACGCGCGATCGCGGCGATGGCGAAGGCCGGTGCCGGCCTTGACGAGGCTGCGACGGATCTCGCGAAGGTGACGCAGGGAACAAAGGCGCTGTCGGTGGAACAAGCCCAGGCATTCGTTGTCGAAGCCCGTCGAGGCATTTCCGCCCTGTCCGCTCGGCTCGACACGGTTTCGCGAAATCTGGCCGCATATCGTGTGGATCTGGCCGGACCGCCGGTCGTCGCACCCATTCCGGCGAAACCGCCCGTCGAGCCGGCGACGGTCACGGCGTCCCGCGCCGAGTTGCCGCCGCCTGTGCGGGTCGGCAAAGGGGACAAGACCCACGGACTCTGGTCCGCCGCCGGTTCCGGGGAACAGTCCAGGTTACTGATCAGCGGCAAGCGAAAGACCGACGAAGAAGATCCCGACGAGCCGAGTTTCGCCGAGGTGCAGGCGTATTTCCGCAAGATCGGCTTGCCGCCGTACGCGATCGCATCACACGTCGAGGCCAAGCTTGCGGTCCGGATGGCGAAGACCGGGCTTCGTGATGTCACGGTTACCCTGAATCACGTTCCGTGCCCCGGTAAGGGTGGCTGTGACGAAGAGCTGGAGAACATCTTGCCGAATGGGTTCAGCCTGAGCGTCTACGGCGAATCGGGGGACGGTAAGAGATTCTTCAAGCGTTATACGGGGAGATCCAAGTGATACTCGAGGCGTACTACGCCGGGCACACGGACCGCCCGGCCGTGGTGGCGACCGCTGCCGAACTGGCCGCGGCGCTGGATGCGGTCGCGGCGCTGGAGGGGCCGCAGATCGTCCAGCTGTGGGTGGACGGCGACAAGACGAAGCCCAACCTGATGGTGGGACTCCACGGTGACCGCGGGATCCTCCGCTACGCGGATGCCGATCAGGCGTTTTGCAGCTCGGGTGGGGAATTTTCGTTGCCGGAGTGGGGCGAGGTCATTTACTACCTCGCCACCGGCGAGTTCGAGTTCCCCGATGACGCCGAGCTGCCGGACGAGGACGTCCGGAGCGCGGCGTTCGCTTTCCTTGCCTCGGGTGGTGCGCGTCCCGCGGGCGTCGCGTGGGCTGAGGAGTAGGCCGGCATCAGTGTTGGTGCTCGTGGTCGCCCTGGGCGTGCTCCGCCCGGGCCAGCCACAGTTCGGCCTCATGGGCGGCCCCTCGTGACCGGAGCATCCGGGCCAGGCTGAGCATGCCCTGGACGTCTCCCGTTTCGGCCGCGCGGCGGAACCACTGCTCGGCTTCCGAGAGGTCTTCGCGGTGCTCGGCGAGGTGCCCGAGGTTGGTCAGGGCCGGGACGCTGCCGTGCTCGGCGGCCTTGCGGTACCAAGCGGCGGCCTCACCCTCGTCGCCGCGGTTGCGGGCCAGGACGCCGAGGTTCGTCATCGCCGCCGGGTCGCCGCGCTCGGCGGCGTCGAGGTACCAGTTCTCGGCCTCTTCGAGGTCGCCGCGGCGGTGCAGCAGCAGCCCGAGCCGGACGATCGCCTCGACGTTGCCGCCGGTCGCGCCCTGCCGGTACCACGTCTCGGCGTCGCTGGGCCGGCCCAGCCGCTCGGCCTGCCGGCCCAGCTGGCACGCGCCCCCGAGGTCGCCGGCCAGCACGGCCGCGCGCCACCACCGGGCGGCCTCCGCCGCCTGGCCGCGGTCGCGCAGCAGGATGCCCAGGTCGATCATCGCGCCGGTGTAGCCCGCGTCGGAGGCCTGCCGCAGCCACGACTCGGCCTCTTCGGTCTTGCCCTGTTCACGCAGGAGGTGCCCCAGCGCGGCCATCGAGGACAGGTCGCCGGTGCGCGCGGCCGCGCCGAACCAGTGCTGGGCGTCGTCGCGCTTGCCCCGCCGTTCGTAGGAGCGGGCGAGGTTCAGCATCCCGTGCGGGTCGCCGGCCAGCGCCGCCTCGTGCCACCAGCGCTCGGCCTCCTCCAGGAGGCCGCGCTCGTTGAGCAGGTGCGCCAGCGCCGTCATCGACGTGCGGTCACCGCCCATGGCGGCCCTGCGGTACCACGACTCGGCCTCGATGAGCTCCCCGCGCTCGCGCATCGCCGCACCCATCCGGGCCATGGCGACGACGTTGCCGCCTTCGGCGGCCTTGCGCTGCACGTAGTCGTCGAAGCTCGAGTTCCACTTCTTTAGCCGACCGGGCATCGGCCTGCTCCCTCCGGCTGGTCCTTGCTCCGGTAGTCGCAGTTCATGGGCCCGATGTGACATCTCAGCTAGGGGTGGGCGAGATCACATTCGCGCCAGGCGGTCGTGTCGACGCGGTTTTCCCACGTCGACAGCAGGAAGACTACGCCGCGCGCACCCCTGGGTGAGAGGAGAAAATCTTGGCGGCCCGCGGCTTTCGGCTCAGCGTGACGCAGCGAACCCTGCTGGTAGTCGCGATCCTCGCGATCGCCCTCTTCGGCTACTGGGCGACGAGAGGCGCGGGGGCGACCCCGGCGGGTCCGTCGACATCTTCCGCTGCCCCCTCCGGGCCCGTCCCGGTCAACGCCGCGGACGCGCAGAAGCAGCTCGGCGAGCTGACCGTCGCGGCGCGGACGTCCATGGACGGCTACTCCCGTGAGAAGTTCCCGCACTGGGCGAGCCAGGGGTCGAGCTGTGACACGCGGGAAGTCGTGCTGAAGCGCGACGGCAAGGACGTCAAGACGGACAAGGAGTGCCGGGCGACGTCCGGGACCTGGACGAGCGTCTACGACAGCGAGACGTGGACCAAGCCGACCGACCTCGACATCGACCACATGGTCCCGCTCGGCCAGGCCTGGGCGAGCGGCGCGAAGGCGTGGACGACCGAGAAGCGCGGCCAGTTCGCCAACGACCTGACGCGGCCGCAGCTGTTCGCCGTCACCGACAACCTCAACCAGCAGAAGAGCGACAAGGCGCCCGACCAGTGGAAGCCGCCGCTCGTGGCGTTCTGGTGCACCTACGCGACCGACTGGATCGTCGTGAAGCACTACTACGGGCTGACCGTGACCGATGGCGAGAAGACCGCCTTGACGGACATGCTGCGCCGCTGCTGAGCTGACCGCCATGACGACGTTCGCGTTGATCCACGGCGGCGGTGGCAGCGGCTGGGACTTCCACCGGCTGGTGCCCGAGCTTGCGGCCCGCGGCCACGACGCGGTCACCCCGGACCTGCCGATCACCGACCCGGCGGCCGGGCTCGCGGAGTTCACCGAGACGGTGCTGGCCGCGCTGGGCGACCGCACGGACGTCGCCGTCGTCGGGCATTCCTACGGCGGGTTCACCGCGCCGCTGGTCGCGGCGAAGGTCCGCGCGCGGGTGCTGGTGTACCTGGCCGGGATGATCCCGGCGCCGGGGGAGCAGCCCGGGCAGTGGTGGGGGAACACGGGGTTCGCGGCGCCGACCGGGCTGAGCGAGGCCGAGCAGTTCTTCAACGGCGTCGATCCGTCGCTGGCCGACGAGTGCCAGGCGCACGGGCGCGATCAGGTGAGCAAGGAGTGGGACGAGCCGTGGCCGCTGCCGGCCCACCCGGACGTCCCGACCCGCGCGCTGCTCTTCCGCGACGACCGGTTCTTCACGCCGGACTTCCAGCGACGCGTGGCCCGCTCGCGGCTGGGCGTCGAACCGGACGAAGCCGACGGCCCGCACTGCGCGCCGCTGAGCCACCCGGCCGCCATCGCCGAGAAGCTGGTCAGCTACCTCTAGTCGCTTTGGTTACTTAAAGGTCTAGACCTATTGACTGTGTGGTCCAGGCCACTTAACGTCTGGTGCGCGGCGAACCCGCACCTCCCACCTGTTTCACCTCCGCTCCGGTCCCCGCCATGGAGGTTCCCCCGTCATGCGCTTCGCCAGGATCATCGCCTTGACGGCCTTCGCCGCCGGCAGCCTCCTCGTGGCTCCCGCGGCCCCGGCGTCCGCCGCGGCTTTGCCCGCGTGCCAGCACTTCTACACCGGTACGATCCCGGACCGCCCGGTCACCGGCGGCCACGGCCCGGGCACGCTCGTCGGCGCGGTGAACGTGTCGAACCGCTTGCCCGCACCGGGTTCCGTCAGCGGCGGCCTCGGCGCGGACGGCAAGGTGACGTTCACGTTCGCCCGCGTCAGCGGCGCGAAGGCGTACCGCGCGTTCCGCAACGGCCAGGCGCTGCAGTGGATTTCCGACTGGGGCCAGCCGACCCTGACGGTGACCGACGCGAGCCCGTGCCAGAACGCGAACTACCAGCTCTACGCGATGACGGCGGAGGACAACTCACCCGGCTCGCTCGGCCAGATCTCCACGGCGTACCGCCTCGACACGGGCAACCACCTCGCGGCCTACCGCATCCCGGCCGGCACGACGCTGAGCTACCGCGTCACGTCGTACAACGACGTCGCCCAGACGGCGCTGGGCTACAGCGCGGGCCCGGGCTTCTGCGCGGTCGACGCCCGGAACATCCCGTGGGGCACCAGGTTCTCGGTCCCGGGCTACGGCGAGTGCTACGCCGCGGACATCGGCAGCTGGATCAAGGACGACATCGTCGACGTCTGGCTACCGGGCTCCCAGGCCGACGCGTGGGGCATCCAGAGGCTGACGCTGACGGTGCGCTAGAGCCACCTGGCCGCCGAAAGGCCGTGAAGCCTCCTTGCCGACGTCCCCCCTTCGCTCCGGCAAGGAGGCCTTCATGGCTCGCGGCCGTCGAGCCACTTCAGGTACCACTCCCGAAAGCCCGTGCCGCACGGGGAAACGCCTCCGTCCGACGCGCGGTCGTCGAACCACAGCCGCCCGCGTTCCGGGCCGGTGACCACCAGCCGGAAGTAGGCGCCGCACCCGAAGTGGGCCACTTTCAGTGAGCCGGTGATCCACCGCTGGTCGAAGTACAGGTCGTCGGGGATCTCGTTGTCGGTCGGGTGGTGCTCGGCGCGGTTCCACGCCTCCGTGAACGGGAACGGCGTCGAGAGGAACCCGGGCCGCCAGCCGTCTTCGCCGGGGCATTCCGGCGCGCTCAGCCGGTACAAGCCGTAGTACGGCCCGGCGCCGTGTCCGCCCACGGTCCACAGGAAGGCTGAAGTCCGGGTCGGCCGGCCGACAGTTCGGCCGGCCGGTCCCGGACTCCGGCCCATGTCACCAGCGGTCGATGTGCAGCACGTCGTCCAGGGGCTGGCGTGATGCCGGCCTGAACGTCTCGCCCGTGTAGAACGCCGTCGGGATCATCGCCGCCTGGTGGACGTTCTTCGGCAGTCCCAGGACCTCCGCCGCTTCCTGCTCGTACTTCAGGTGCAGCGTCGTCCACGCCGTGCCCAGGGTCACCGAGCGCGCCGCCAGCATGAAGCTCCACACCGCCGGCAGCAGCGACGCCCACAGGCCCGCCTGGTTGCCCGCCGGGAGCTCGTCCGACGGCGTCTCCAGGCACGGGATCACCAGGACCGGGACGTCACCCATCCGGTCGGCCAGGAACTCCACGCTCGACCCGATCCGCTGCTGCACCGGGGCCCGCGTCGGGTCGTCCGCGAACAGCTTGCCCGCCGCGTTGCCCGACTCCAGGTACTCGTGGCACGCCCGGCCGTAGATCGCGCCCAGCGCCGCGCGCTGGGCGTCGTCGGTGACGACCAGCCACTGCCAGCGCTGGGTGTTCGAACCGCTCGGCGCCTGCAGCGCCACCTGGATGCAGTGCTTCACCAGGTCGATCGGCACCGGCCGGTCGAAGTCCAGCCGCTTGCGGACCGTCCTGGTGGTCGTCAGGAGCTCTTCGGGCGTCATCATCGGCCCATCATGCCGGGCCTACCAGCGATCGTGCACCAGCGGGCGGATCAGCTCCTCGTACGTCGCGCGGACGCCGGCCGCCGCCTCCTCCGGCAGCGGCGGGAGCGCGGCCGCCGCGGTGTTCGCCGCCACCTGCGAAGCGTTGCGGGCGCCCGGGATCACCGTGCTCAGGCCCGGCTGGTCGAGGATCCAGCGCAGCGCGAACTGCGCGAGGGCCTGCCCCTCGGGAACCAGCCCGCGCAGTCGCTCGACGGCCTCCAGGCCGACCTCGTACGGCACGCCGGAGAACGTCTCGCCGACGTCGAACGCGTCGCCGCCCCGGTTGAAGTTCCGGTGGTCGTCGGCGGCGAAGGTGGTGCTCGCCGTGTAGCGCCCGGACAGCAGGCCCGACGCCAGCGGCACCCGCGCGATGATCCCGGCGCCCGCGTCCGCCGCCGCCGGCAGCACCCGCTCCAGCGGCTTGAGCCGCAGGCAGTTGAGGATGATCTGCACCGACGCGACGTTCGGCCGCGCCAGCGCCGCCAACGCCTCGTCGCAGGTCTCGACGCTCACGCCGTACGCCTTGATCCGGCCTTCCTCGACCATCGCGTCCAGGGCGTCGTAGACGGCGTCCGTGGAGTACACCGGCGTCGGCGGGCAGTGCAGCTGGACCAGGTCGAGCGTGTCCATGCCGAGGTTACGACGCGACCGGTCGTTCCACTCGCGGAAGTGCGCGGCGACGTAGTTCTCGGGCACCTGGTCGACCCGGCGGCCCATCTTGGTCGCCACGAAGACATCGGGGTGGTCGGCGCGGAACCGGCCGACCAGCCGTTCGCTGCGGCCGTCGCCGTAGACGTCCGCGGTGTCGAAGAAGGTGACGCCCGCGTCGGCCGCCGCGTGCAGCACGGCGAGGGCGTCGTTCTCGTCGACCTCGCCCCAGTCCGCGCCGAGCTGCCAGCAGCCGAGCCCGACGACCGAGACCTCACGGCCGAGGCGGGTGATCTTCCGGTTCTCCATGCCGCGATCCAAGCACACCTATGATCGGCCGTCATGGCCATGACTTCGGGTCCGGACGGGCTGGGGACCCGGTTGCGGCACGTCCTCGAACTGCTCGACGGCGACGTCGCGAAGTTCCTCGGCGACATCGGCCTCGACGGCTACCGGCCGCGGTACTCACCGGTCGTGCGCGCGCTGCTGGCGAAGGGACCGCTGGCCATCCGGGACCTGGCCGCGGAGCTGCGCGTGACGCACTCGGCCGCCAGTCAGACGGTCGCCCAGATGAGCCGGGCCGGCCTGGTGACGCTCGAACCCGGCGCCGACGCGCGGCAACGGATCATCTCGCTCACGGACCGGGCGCGTGACGTGCTGCCCCTGGTGGAGGCCGAGTGGACGGCGACGAACGAGGCGTGGGACGCGCTCGAGGCCGAGCTGCCGCACTCGCTGCGCGCTCTGCTGGACGCGATCGTCGAGGCGCTGGACCGCAAGCCGTTCCGCGAGCGGATCGGGGAGACGGCAGCCGCCCGCGAACTGCTGTGACTAGGCCGGGTCCGAGACGCGGAAGATCGCCCAGACGTACTTGCCGCCGGGGCAGCGCTCGAAACCCCAGTCCTCGGACAGCGCCTGGACCAGCACGAGCCCGCGGCTGCGTGCCTCGGCCGGGGACGGCGCCCGCAGCTCGGGCAGCATCCGGCCGGTGTCGTACACCCGCAGCGTCAGGTGGCCGTCGGCGTACTCCATCTGGAAGCGCTGCGGGCGTTCGCCGTGCTCGAAGGCGTTCGTGACCAGCTCCGAGGTCGCCAGCAGGACGTCCTCCAGCTGCGCCTCGTCCAGGCCGAAGGCGGCCATGGCCGCGCGGACCTCGCGGCGGGCCAGCGCCGGGGCGGTGACGTCCGACGGGAGAAGCACCGTCAGCGGTGCGGCCGCGGCGATGCGCTGCGGCATCTTCGACGTCGTCATCGGGGTCCCCCTCCCTGTGCTTTTCGGTACTGTCCGCGAAGTACCCACGGCTTTGCGCAGCTAATCAGGTGCCGTCGGCCAGCTCGGATTCGTCCAGGCCCGAACGCAGCTTCTTCAGTGTCGCAGCCAGCAACCGCGACACCTGCATCTGGGAGACCCCGACGCGGCGCGCGATGTCCGACTGGCTCATCCCGGAGCCGAACCGCAGCGCCACGATCTTGCGCTCCCGGTCCGGCAGGCTGTCCAGCATCGGGCGCAGCGCCTCCCGCAGCTCGGCCTGGCCGAGCTCGGCGTCCGGCGCCCCGAATCGCGTGTGCGCGGCGTTCTCCAGCAGGTGGTCGAGCGACGCGCCGTAGCGGCCCTGACCGGCGCGAAGGCCCTCGTAGACGTCTTCGATGGGCACGCCGAGCCGCGCGGCGATCTCACTCGGGCGCGGTGCGCGCGAGAGCTGCACAGTGAGCTCTTCGCGGGCGCCGGAGATGTTCGCGTTCAGCTCTTTCAGCCGCCGCGGCACCCGCACCGACCAGCTGTTGTCGCGGAAGTGGTGGCGCAGCTCGCCGGAGATGGTGGGCACCGCGAACGCCAGGAAGTCCGTGCCCTGCGTCGGGTCGAACCGGTCGACGGCGTGGATCAGCCCGACCGTGGCGATCTGGACCAGGTCCTCCATCGCCTCGTCGCGGTTGCGGAACTTCCGCGCCAGGTTGCGCGCCAGTTCGAGGTGGTTGCGGACCAGGGTGTCGCGGATGCGCTCCCGTTCCGGGGAGTCCGCCGGCAGAGCGGCGAGGTGGGTGAACAGCGCGCTGACGTCGAGGCCCGTCCCGCTGCTCCCGGCGGCATCGGTCACGAGCCGGCCGCCTGGCTCTCCCGGACGAGGTCGACCCGGGACAGGTAGCGCCCGTCCTCGGGGGTCACGGTCCGCTCGGCCGACGTCGCGAGCGCGGTCAGCAGCTGCCAGGAGAGGCCGGTGTCGTCCCCGTGGTCGGGCGAGTCCGACAGAACGGACACCGAAACCTCGATGCGCGGCCCGCTCCACGAGAAGACACAGGTGAGCTTGCCGTCCGAGGCGGCGGGCAGCAGCAGCGAGCACGCCTCGTCCACCGCCATCCGGAGGTCCTCGACGGCGTCGAGGTCGAAGTCCTGACGCATCGCGATGTCGGCCACGATGGTGCGCAACGTCGGCACCACGTGCGGGATCGCGGCCGTCCGCACCTCGATGACCTGCGCGCCTCCCGGCACGAGCGGGGCGTTGTCCTCCACGTTTGTTCCTTTCTCCGCACTCGCGCTGGGTGACTTGTGGTGTCCCTCGACGCCCGGTCAGCGAGATGCCCGTGGTGTGAGCAAACCAAACCCGCGTTTGATCCGCTGCACCGGCGGGCACATAGCGGTCGACGTGCTGATCCGGGGAAAGGCAGGAACGAGATGGCTGACGTGAGCCGGCTGCCCACTGTGGTTGCTGAAGAGTGGGAATGGCAACTGCGCGGCTCGTGCCGGGGTGCGGACAGCAGTCTCTTCTTCCACACCGACAACGAGCGGGGTTCGGCGCGCGAGCGGCGCGAGACGCGGGCGAAGGCCATCTGCCAGGCCTGCCCGGTGCTCGCCCAGTGCCGCGCGCACGCGCTGACCGTGCAGGAGCCCTACGGCATCTGGGGCGGCCTCGGCGAGATCGAACGGCGGCAGCTGTTCCTCCGGCAGCGCCGGGCCGAGCGCAAGGCCGTCAGTGCGCACTGAACAGCACCGTGAGCAGGCAGGATCCGATCGCACGTGACCACTCCACGCGAAAGGGCGGCGGCCGTGGCGGGCTCGGTCGCCTGCTGGGTTAGGGTTGGTCCCGGAGTTGCCTTGACCGTGTCCGGCGCGGGGTCCTGCCCGGGCTGTGAAAGGCACGGTGACACGGTTGCCGCTTGAGACAACAGGCGCGTACCCGGCGCAGGAGCAGCGCCTGACGAGGAGAAACTGCATGCCCGCAGCCGACCAGAACGCCACCCCGCCCGGGTTCGGCATCACGCTGGACACCGAAGCGACGGAGCCCCGGGTGGTGGTCACGGGTGAGCTCGATCTGCTCACCAGCCCGCAGCTGCAGGAGGCCTTGGCCGGCCTGATCGCGGACAAGCGCGCGCAGCGGGTCGTCGCCGATCTGACCGGGGTGACCTTCTTCGACTCTTCCGCGCTGAACGTGGTGCTGCGCGCCCAACGCCAGGCCGGCGAGCAGGACGTCCAGCTCGCGGTCGTCCCGAGCCCGGCCGTCAGCCGGGTGATCGAGCTCACCGGCGTGGCCGAACACCTGAGCGTGTCGGAGGACCCGCAAGCCTGATCCCCCGCTACGGTCCTGCGGTCTGATTCTGGTTCGTGGATCCTGGGGGCGGCACGATGATGGGGCGCACACATGCCCTGACCGGGTGGTGCGCGGGCCTGGCCATCGCACCCGCGGTCGGCGCGGGCTCGGTGCACCAAGCGGTGGTCTTCGCCGCGACGACAGCGGGCTTCGCCCTGCTGCCTGACCTGGACCACCCCGGCGCGAGCGCGTCTCGTCTCCTCGGCTGGCTGACCGGCGCCCTGTCCTGGCTGCTGCGCCGCGTCTCGGCGGGCATCTACGCCCTGACGAAGGGCCCCCGCGACGAGAACGTCACGGGCAAGCACCGCCACCTCTCCCACACGGTCCTGTTCGCGGCCGGCCTGGGCGCGTTGACGTTCTGGGGCACCGAAACGGGCGGCCCGTGGGCCGTGGTCGGCGTGGTGGTCTTCGGCTTGATGCTGGCGGAAGGCGCGCTGGGCGACTGGCTGCTGCCGGTGAGCGGCGCGGCGGTCGCGTGGTGGTTCTTCACCGCCCCACCGGACCGCGCGGGCGAGCTGGCCTCGATCACGGGCTGGCTCGGCGTCGCGGTCGCGGCGGGCTGCTTGACGCACTGTCTCGGTGACGCGCTGACCGAAGCCGGCTGCCCGTTCCTGTTCCCGGTGCCCATCGCGGGCGAGACCTGGTACGAGATCCGGCCGCCGCGGGCGTTGCGCTTCCGCACCGGCAAGAAGGTGGAGAAGCGGCTCATCTTCCCGGTGTTCGCGGTGCTGGCGGTCCTGCTGGTGCCGGGGGTCTGGGACTACTCGGTGAGCACGTTCCAGCGCCTGTTCATCCCGCCGTCGAGCCAGCAGGCGACGACGCCGTGAACCGGCGGATCCGCTCCGCCGCCGCGGCCGTGTCGCTGTAGTCGCGGGAGTGCGTGATCCGGCCGTCGGCGATCGTCATGACCATCACGTACGTCGAGGCGAACGCCTCGCCCGCCATCTCCCCGTGCAGGTCGAACTCCGCCACCAGCACCGCCGGGTCCGCCGTCTCGTGCACGACGACGTTCTCCGCCTTGACCAGCCGCCGGACGCCGCCCGCGGCGCGAAAGCGGCGACGGAGTTCCTCGCGGCCCTTAGTCAGCCGGGGCACGCCGGCCGGGGTGAAGGGCATCTCGATCACCACGTCCTCGGCGTACAGGTCGGCGAGGTCGTCCCAGCGGTTCTCCACCGACGCCGTCAGGAACCGGTCGAACACCTCGCGCGCGGCGGCGGACGCGCCCGAGACGTTCGGGTAGTCGCGGTACGAGGTGATCGACCCGTCGGTGACCGTCACGATCCCCACCGACGACGGGAACGCGAACGTCTCGCCGACGGCGACCAGTTCGAGCACGAAGCCCGTCTCCGTCAAGGTCACCTCGACCTCGGTCTTCACCACGCCGAGCGCGCGGCCTCGTGTGCCGGCGGCGGCGAGTTCGGCGGTGATGGCGGAGCGGCCTTCGGTGCGCTGCCCCAGGAACGGCTTCTCGTAGACCGCGTCTTCGGCGAACAGCGAAGCGAACCCGGAGGCGTCCAGCGCGGTCATCCCGGTGCGGACGAGGTCGGCTATCTCGGACACGGTGCGTGGCATCGGAATTCTCCTGAGAAGATGTGCGTTGAATCGGAACGGTGCACCCGCTTACGACAATACGGAGCCATCGTTCCGGTTGTCAACGAGGAGGAAACTCGATGGAGAAGACCGGCCTGCGGGCGGACGCGCGGCGCAACCGGGCGAAGGTCCTGGCTGCCGCCGAAGAGGCGTTCGCCGCCGACGGGCTGGCCGTGCCGCTCGACGACATCGCGCGGCTGGCCGGCGTCGGGGCCGGCACCGTCTACCGGCACTTCCCCAGCAAGGAAGCGCTGTTCCAGGCCGTCGTCCTCGAGCGCATCACCCAGTTCACCGAAGAGGCCCGCGGTCTCGCCGACGCGGCCGACCCCGGCGAAGTCTTCTTCGGCTACTTCGTCCGCGTCATCAAGCAGGCTTCGCTCAACCGCGCCATCTGCGACGCCCTCACCGAGGCCGGCGGCATCGGCTTCAAGGCCGACGCGGGTGACGACTTCCGCGGCGCCTTCAGCGTGCTGCTCGAACGCGCGCAGGCCGTCGGCGCCGTCCGCACCGACATCGACGGCGACGACCTGCGGGCGCTGATGGTCGGCTGCCTGGCCGTCGAGCGGTACGCGCCGGGCAGCGGGCACCTGGTCCGCGTGGTCGTCGACGGGCTCAAGACGCCGTGACCGGCAGTTGCCGGGCCGGGTCACCGGTTCGGCAGCCGCCGGAGGTGTGTAACGAGAGTTAAGATCGACGCGAGTTTCCTCGTATCTGCGCTGCGCGTGGCGAGGGGGTGCCCGGATGTCCACCCGACCCAGCTGGGGCTCCGCCGTGGTGATCGGGCTGGCGGGCTTCGCCACCGGATTGCTGGTGGCCGCACTGCTCGTCGCGGGCCGTCCGACCCCGCCTCCCGTCGAGTCCACCCAGCCGGCGCCGACGTCGTCCGCGCCGATCCAGCCCGTCACGGTCACGGCCCCCGCCCCGCCCGCGGCCACGGTCACGGCCGTCGAAACCGTGCCGCCGACGACGTCGACCACCCTCGTGCAGGTCACGGTCTCGCCGACGCCGTCGACGACCACCCCGACCCCGACGTCGACCTCGCTGGTCGCCACCACCAGCCAGGACTGAGCGCTAACCGACGTCGCGGCGGCGCCAGCCGATCAGCCCCGCGCCCAGCGCCACCGCCGTGACCACCAGGAGCCAGACCAGCGGCGTCGCCACGAACGGCTGGCTCGGGAGCTTCGGCGGGTGCTGGAACGGCGAGACGTCCAGCACGCCCTGCGGTGCGTTGACGATCGGGCCGAGCAGGCTGATCAGCAGCGCCAGCGCCCCGACGCCCCAGGCCGCGGCCGAGTAGGCCGGCCGCAGGCCGAAGAGCGTCACCGCCAGCGCGATCACCACCCACGTCGCGGGCAGCTGGACCAGCATCCCGCTCAGCACGTCACCGACCGAGCCGCCGACGTCGTGGGTGCGCAACCCGTTGGCCAGGCCCAGGAACAGGCCGCCGGTCAGCAGCAGCAACGCCGTGCCGAGGAACGCGAACACCAGGTGCCCGCCCGCCCAGCGCAGCTTGCCGACGCTGGTCGCCAGCACCGGTTCGAGCCGGATCGCCGTCTCCTCGCCGCGCATCCGCAGCACGGCCTGGATGCCGTAGAGCGACGCGACCATCGCGAACATACCGGCCATCGTGGCGAGGAACGCCTGCGTGAGGCCGTGCGCGCCGCCGAGCCGTTCCATGATCTGCTGCGCCTGCGGGCTCGAGCCGACGAGACCGCCGATGCCGCTGGCGATCGAGCCGAACACCGCGCCGACGACGGCCATCCCGATCGTCCAGCCGAGCAGCGGGCCGCGGTGCAGCCGCCAGGCCAGCGCGAGCGGGGACCGCAGGCTCGCGGCCGCCCGCGCCGGGCCCGGCCGCGGCGGCAGGAAACCGACGCCGACGTCGCGGCGGGGGAGCAGCCAGTACGCGGCCGCGCCGATCACCAAGGCCAACACCACCGGCAGCAGCAGCACCCACCAGCGTTCGCCGGCGAACGCGCGGATCTGCTGCACCCAGCCGATCGGCGACAGCCACGACAGCCAGCGAGCGTCCACAGTGGAGTCACCCGCGCCGCGCAGCAGGAACGCGGCGCCGACGACGGCCGTGCCGATCCCGTTGGCCGTGCGGGAGTACTCGGCGAGCTGGACGGCGACCGCGGCGACGGCGGTGAACACCAGCCCGGCCAACGCGATCGACGCGCCGAAGGCGAGCGAGCCGGCCGCGGGCAGGCCCGCGCCGATCATCGAGCCGACCTGGATCAGCCCGATCAGCACGCTCGCCGCGCCGGCCACCAGCACTCCGGCGGTCAGCGCCGCGTACCGGCCGACGACCGCGGACGCGAGCAGCTCGGCGCGCCCGGTGTCCTCCTCGGCACGCGTGTGCCGGGTGACGGTGAAGACCGCCATCAGCCCGATCAGCAGCGCCAGGAACCCGCACATGCGCCAGGCGATGAACCCGCCGGCGCTGGTCAGGTCGAACGGCGGCCCGTAGAGCAGCGCGTACGACGGGTTCGCGGTCGCGCCCGCCTGCAGCGCGAGGCGGTCGGCGTCGGTCGGGTAGAACTGCGCGAACGTCTTGACGGTGCTCGCCGGGATGACGCTGAGCAGCACGATCCAGATCGGCAGGGTCACGCGGTCGCGGCGCAGCGCGAGCCGCGTCAGGTGCCAGGTGCCGGCCAGTTCGTGCGCCGGCGCAACCTCGGTTTCGCGGGAGAGGGTCGCGGTCACTTCGCGCTCGCCTCGGTCGTGTAGTGCCGCAGGAACAGCTCTTCCAGCGTCGGCGGCTGGCTGACCAGGCTCCGCACGCCGACCTGGGTCAGCTGACGCAGCGCCTCGTCGAGCGAGCGCGTCTCGACGTCGAACCGGACGCGGTTGCCGTCGACCTTGAGGTCGTGGACGTTCGCCAGCGTCGCCAGGCCGTTGGGCGGTCCGGCGAGCTCGGCGGTGATCGACGTCCGCGTCAGGTGGCGCAGCTCGGCTAGCGTGCCCGACTCGACCGTCCGGCCGTTGCGGATGATGCTCACCTTGTCGCAGAGCGCCTCGACCTCGGCGAGGATGTGGCTGGAGAGCAGCACCGTGCGGCCCTGCTCGCGCTCCTCCTGGATGGCGTACTGGAACGTCGCCTCCATCAGCGGGTCGAGCCCGGACGTCGGCTCGTCGAGGATCAGCAGGTCCACCCGGGACGCCAGCGCCGCGACGATGGCGACCTTCTGCCGGTTGCCCTTCGAGTACGTCCGCCCCTTCTTCTTCGGGTCGAGGTCGAACCGCTCGAGCAGGTCGGCGCGCCGCTTCTCGTCGAGGCCGCCGCGCAGCCGGCCGAGCAGGTCGATCACCTCGCCGCCGGAGAGGTTGGGCCAGAGGTTGACGTCACCGGGCACGTAGGCCAGGCGGCGGTGCAGGCTCGCCGCGTCCTTCCAGGGGTCGCCGCCGAGCAGCCGGACGTCCCCCGAATCCGCGTGCAGCAGGCCGAGCAGGACCCGGACGGTGGTCGACTTCCCGGCGCCGTTCGGGCCCAGGAATCCGTGTACTTCCCCAGTAGGTACCTGCAGATCGAGGCCGTCCAGGGCCTTCGTCCGGCCGAACGACTTGTGCAAGCCGGAGATCGCGATGGCATTTTCCATGCTTCGGAAGCTACACTGATTTCACGAAGTTGTGAAGTTAAGAAAATGTCTAGACTGAGTGATCTTGACTGGGTGGTGCGAGAGGATGGCCGGATGACGACGCCTGACACGAAGCGAGATGAAGACGCCGTCCGCCGGTACGTCGAAAGCCTGGCCCTGGTGCTCTCGCAGATCGGGATGCAACGCATGTCCGCGCGGGTGTTCGCGGCCCTGATGACCACCGACGCGGGCCGCCTGACCGCGGCCGACCTGGCCTCGCAGCTGTCGGTCAGCCCCGCGGCCGTCTCCGGTGCCGTGCGCTTCCTGGAGCAGATCGGCCTGGTCGCCAAGGAACGCGAGCCCGGCGAGCGCCGCGACCACTACCGCCTCTTCGACGACCTCTGGTACGCCACGTTCCTCAAGCGCGACCGCATGATCATCATGTGGCGCGACGCGGCCGAGAACGGCATCGACGCGCTGGGTGAGGGGTCACCCGCCGGCGACCGGCTCGCCGAGATGCGGGACTTCCTGTCGTTCATGCTCGAAGAGCTCAACGGGATGTACGAGCGCTGGCACAAGATGCGCGAAGAGAAGAACCGCGCCAGCTAACGTCGAGGCGTGATCTTCCTCCTCGCCGCCCAAGCGGTCTACGTCAAGCGGACGACGCCGCGGCTGCCCGGGGCCGCCGGGCCTGCCGACGGCGTCGTCGCGGGCGCGGGGGAGCCCTTCCGGCTGGCCGTGCTCGGGGAGTCCACAGTGGACGGCGTCGGCGCGGCCACCCACGAAGAGGCGCTGACCGGCTGCCTGGCCCGTGAGCTCGCGACGGGCGGCCGGGCCGTGCGCTGGCAGGCCGTCGGGCGGACCGGGGCCAACGCCCGGACCGTCCGCGCCGAGCTGGCGCCGCTCGTGGAGCCCGCCGATCTTGTGGTGATCGCCCTCGGCGTCAACGACACGATCGAGCTGCGGACCGCCGCCGGCTACCGGCGTGACCTGCTGGCCCTCGTCGTCGACCTGCGCCGCCGCCTCGGCCCGGTCGACGTCGTCCTCGCCGGTGTCCCGCCGATGGCGCGCTTCCCGTCGCTGCCGCGGCCGCTGCGGGACGTCCTCGCCGCCCGGTCGAGCGCGCTCGACGCGGCGGCCGCCGCCGTGGCACGCGTTCCCGGCGTCACGCACGTGCCGATGGCGCCCGGCCTGCTCGACCCCGAGGCCTTCGCGCCGGATCGCTTCCACCCGGGCCCGGCGGGCTACGCGCGGTGGGCGCAAACGCTTGCCGGTGCACTCTCGGTGATCAAGTAGCCGCATTCCGTCGATCTTCGGAAATTCTCGGGCATCCGTGTATCTGGCGGTCCCGCCACTGCGTCCTGTGGAGCAGCCAAGCACGGAGATCGGATCGGGCAGGGGGTGCCGGGTTCGGAGGAAAACGCGGTGGCCGGGAGCCGAGGGGGCCCCCGGACGCCGTCGGCCGGGTGCCCTTCGGGGGAGGGGTCATCCGGCGGGGCCCGTTGGGGAGCGGGCCCGTGAGGGAGGGGAGTACCGGTCGGCGCGAGTCCACACGCCTGCGTCGGCCGGTACCTCCCCCGCAGCCGTTGACCGCGAGCGTGACCGACGAACTAAGAGACTTGATGTATCCGAGATCCACCTGCACGCTCCTTCCCCCCGAAGGACCCGCGATACTGCCGAAGCCGACTCGAAGACGTTTCCGAAGAGGGGCAGATACGGTGACCGACGTGCAAACCGCAGAGGTTGATCCTCCTTGGGAGGGCCTGACCGGCGCCGAGCTGCATGCCGCCTGCATGCACGCGGCGAGAGAAGGCGACCGCCAGGCGATGGCCCGCCTGGTCGACGAGCTCACCCCGCTCGTCTGGCACGTGGCCCGGGCCAACGGGCTCGACCGCTCGGTCGCCGAGGACGTGGTCCAGACCGTGTGGCTCGCCCTCTTCAGCCAGCTCGGGAAGCTGCGTGATCCCAAGGCGCTCGCCGCCTGGTTGATCACCACGACCCGGCGCGAAGCGACCCACCCGCACGGCCGCCGCATCCAGCCCGTCCCGCTGAGCGACGAGGTGGCCGAAGCCATGCCCAGCACCCAACCGGCTCCCGAAGACGAAGCCGTCCGCGCCGACCGCGACCGCCGGGTCTGGCGCGCCTTCGTCCGGCTGCCCCACCGCTGTCAGGAGTTGCTCCGGCTGACCGTCCTCGCGGGCCGCGCGGAGTACCAGCTCGTCGCCGAAGCGCTGCGTATGCCGCGCGGCAGCGTCGGACCGACCAGAGGGCGCTGCCTCGACCAGATGCGCGATCTCCTCGCCAGTGAAGGGGGAAGCCGATGAACGACCTCGGGACGCCGGGCGAGGCCTTTTCCGACGACGTGCTCCTGGCCGACATCGGCCGCTTCCTCGACGAGCTGGACCCGCCGCCGGACGACCTCGTGCAACGGGTCCAGTTCGCGCTCGCGCTGGAGGACCTCGACGTCGAGGTCGCCCGCTGGGAGCGGCTCGACACGCTCGCCGGCGTGCGCGGCAGCGGCACCGGCACGATCACCTTCACCGTCAGCGACCTCACCGTGATGATCAACCTGACCAAGATCGGCAAGCAGCACCGCATCGACGGCTGGCTGGTGCCGGCCGGCCAGTACGGCGTCGAGGTGCGGGTGGCCGAGCACGGGACGACGTCCACGACCGCCGACGAAGGCGGCCGGTTCGTGCTCGACAACGTGCCGCGCGGGACCACGCAGATCCTGGTGCACCTGGGTGACGTGACGTGCCGCCGGACCGTCGTCACGCCGACCGTGGTGCTTTAACCGAGGAAGTCGGCGAGGGGGACGGGTGTGAGCCCGTCCTTCTTCGCCTGCTCGACGAACGCCGTGTAGTCCTCTTTGAACGTCTTCCGGAAGTGCATCAGCACGATGTCGCCCGGCTTGAGCTTGTCGCCGGCCTGGAACTGGACGTGCCCGTCGTTGACCGCGGCCGTCCACAGCACCGCGACGCGCATCCCGCACGCGGCCGCCGCGCGCAGGGTGTTGTGGTCGTAGTTGCCGAACGGCGGCCGGAACAGCACCGGCCGGACGCCGAGGCCCTTCTGGAAGTCGTCGGCGTCGTCGCAGATCTCCTTGCGCTGGAACTCGAACGGCTTGCCCTTGAGGTTCGGGTGGTCGACCGTGTGGTCGCCGAGCGTCGCGCCGGTCGCGTCGAGGATCTGCTTGAAGTAGGCCTCGTGGCCCTTCACGTACTTCTGGTTCAGGAACAGCACCGGGTGCGTGCCGGACTGCTGCATCAGCTTGAGCGCGTCCGGGTCCTTGACCGCGCCGTCGTCCATCGTGAGGAAGACGTACGGCTTGTCGGTGGTGATCCTGCGGACGACCTGGACTTCGCCGTTCGCCGCGGCGGGCGCCTTCTGCTGCACGGTGCCGAACGCGTAGGGCCCGGCCGGCGTCGAGCC
Source organism: Amycolatopsis sp. NBC_01286 (assembly GCF_035982555.1). Taxonomy (NCBI): domain Bacteria; kingdom Bacillati; phylum Actinomycetota; class Actinomycetes; order Pseudonocardiales; family Pseudonocardiaceae; genus Amycolatopsis; species Amycolatopsis sp. NBC_01286. The sequence goes on along the minus strand of NZ_CP108428.1, from coordinate 1,953,611 downwards.
GGGGCCGCCGCCGGGCGCCGGGTTCGGCTGGCTGGGCTCGGGCGGCGCCGGCTGGGCGCTCGAACACGCTGCGAGTGTCAATACCGCCGCGGCCACCACTGCTGTCACTCGTCCGTGTCGCTTCTTGCTGAACATCCCCACGTCCCCCTTTCACGCGGTAGTCGAGGACTACCCGAAAGGGTGACGCGGGGGTGGGGCGCGAAGTTGCGTCAAACGATCTTGTGTGGCCTGACGCACCCAGGTCAGTGCCCGGTTTCGGCTGCCTTGACCAGCTTCGCCGAGAACAGCCGGATGACGTTCTTCAGGCCGGCGGCCAGGATCGGGCCGCTGCCGCGCACGGGCTCGGTGAACGAGCCGGTCCAGCGCAGGTGCGTGCCGCCGTCGACGGTCGGGGTGAAGAACACCTCGGCCCGGTAGTCCTTGATCGGGTTGTTCCCGAAGAACGTGTAGACGTGCCGGCGGTCCTGCTCGTACTCGACGGTCTCCTCCTTGATCAGCACCGGCCACAGGCCGACCGCGCGGACGGCGCCGACGCCGTTCGGCTCGTCGGTGCCCTGCCGGGCCCAGCTCGCCTGGATGATCAGTGGTTTTCCCCACTCCGCCCAGCGCGGGCCGTCCGCCTCGCGCGCGAACAGGGCCGCCGGTGGCGCCGTGCTCGTGCGGTTGACCTCGAAGGAGTACTTGCGGCCCACCGGAACCTCCCGCGTTGTTGACAGGTTGATAATTAAGCGTTCCCGGCAGCGTAGGTCAAGATGGGGGCGTGAGCACGCCGCGTCCCGACATCGCCGCGCCGCACTGGCTCGTCCAGCTGCTGCGGAGCAAGCCGGTCCCGGTGCCCTGGAACATGGTCGCCCGGGCCGTGCTCGCCCTCGCCGTCCCGCTGGCCGTGGGCTTCGCGGCGGGTGACATCGCCGTCGGCGCCCTGATCTCGACCGGCGCCCTGCCCGCCGTGCTGTCCGAGTCCGCCGGGCCGTACCGCTACCGCGCGCGACGCCTGGGCGGCGCGACGCTCGCCGCCACCGCCGGGTACGTCGTCGGCCTGCTGACCGGCGGCACGCCGGCGCTGTCCGTGCCCGCGGTGATCCTGGTCGCCGCGGTGTCCGCGCTGATCAGCGCGGCCGGCAGCAACGCCTCGGTCGCCGGGCTGCAGATGTTCGTGTTCTGCGTGCTCGGCACCGGCCAGCACGCGACCGGCGTCCGCGTCGAGATCCTGCTCGGCTACTTCTGCGTCGGCGCCGCGTGGAGCCTGCTGGTCGCGCTCGTCACCTGGACGGTCCGCGCGACCAGCGCCGAACGCAGCGCCGTCGCGCACGTCTACGTCGAGCTGGCCGCGATGCTCTCGGCGACCGACGAAGCCGTCTCGCGGGTGGCCCGCCACCGGCTGACCACGGCCATGAACACCGCCTACGACCAGCTGCTCACCGCGCGCTCGTGGCTCTCCGGCCGCGACGCCGCCTACCGGCAGCTGCTCAACCTGCTCTCGGCGACGACCCCCGCGGTCGAGGCGTCGGTGGCGCTGGTCAACGCCGGCCGCCGGGTGTCCGGCGACGTCATCGACCACTTCGTCGCGCTGTCGGCCGCGGTGCTGGCCAGCCAGCCGCTGCCCGAACCGCCGCCGGAGCCGGCCGACGACGCCGACCCGCTGCGGGCCGCGCTCTACGCCGGGCTGGTCCGGATCGGCAAGGGCGACGACCGGAAGCGCCGGGAGCAGGCGCCCTGGTACCGGCGCCTGCGGGACTGGGGGCGCTCGCTCGCGTCCGGCCCGCTGACCTGGATCGCCGCCCTGCGGCTGACGCTGTGCGTCGCGATCGCCGAGGTCGTCGGGCTGCTCGTGCCGCTGGAGCGGTCCTACTGGCTCACCCTGACCGTCGGCATCGTGCTGAAGCCGGACTTCGGCTCGGTCTTCGGCCGCGCGGTGCTGCGTGGCATCGGCACGGTCGTCGGCGTCGGGATCGGCGCCGCCGTGCTGGTCGCGGGCGGGCGCGGCTGGATCCTGGTGGCGCTGATCGCGATCTTCGCCGGCGGCGTCGCGGTCGGGAAGGTGCGCAACTACGGCATCCTCAGCGCGTTCGTGACGCCGTTGATCATCCTGCAGATGGACCTGGCGAACACCGCGAGCTGGGACGTCGTCGTGGCCCGGCTGGTCGACACGGCGCTGGGCTGCGTGATCGTCCTCGTCTTCGGCTACCTGCTGTGGCCGGGCAGCCGTCGTCCGCAGGTCGGCGGCCGGCTGGCCGACGGGCTGGACGCCGTCGCGAAGTACGTCGAGTGCGCGCTGGTCGAGGCCTCGTCGGGCGACGCGCGGCTGGCGCGGTCCCGGGCCCGGCGCGGCGCCTACCGGGCGCTGGCCGACCTGCGGACGGCGTTCCAGCAGGTCGTCGTCGAGCCGTCGGCCAACGGCCGCCAGGCGGTGGCGTGGTGGCCGGTGATCGCCGCGCAGGAACGCGTCGCGGACGCCGTCACCGAGGTCGGCGTGACGATCGGGCGTGGGGTGGCGCCGCCGTCGCCGTCGGACGTCGAGCTGCTGACCACCGCGATCGAGGAGCTGGCGGCGTCGATCCGCGAGCAGCGGACGCCGGAATCGGTGCCGCTGCCCGACAGCGAGCAGCTGGCCGGTGTGGTCGACCAGCTGGAGTCGGCGTTCGACGCCGTCCGCGGGCCGGACCTGGTCGAACACACGCCGTTGCGGCTGGTCAGGCGGTTTTTGCCCTACCACAGGCGTACGTGACACAAGTGCTGTTCAATGCACTCATGGGAATCGACTTCGACGCGTTGAAGGGCAAGGCCGAAGACGCCTTGCGGGAGCACAACGACAAGATCGAGCAGGGCCTCGACAAGGCGGCCGACTTCGCGAAGTCGAAGTTCGCCGGCCACGACTCGCAGATCGACGGCGGCGTCGAGAAGGCGAAGGACTTCCTCAACAAGTTCGACAACACCCCGGACAACCCGCCCCCGGCTGCCCCGCCCGCTCAGTAGGTTCCCAAGTCCGTGAATGCCACATTGAGGGCCTTAGTGTCCGTGAATGTGGCATTCACGGACTCAGCGTCCCTGAATGTGGCATTCACGGACTTTCCTACTGGACCTCGCCGGTCGCGACGCCGTCCGCGAGGCCGGTGATCCGGCCGCCGCGCTCGCCGAGTGCGATCAGGCCGTCCCGCGCGTCCGGGGCGGCCAGGCTGATCCGCACGCCCGCCCGCTCGGCGTCCAGGCCGGCCGCAAGCGCTTGCGCGCCTTCGTGTCCGGCGTTGATCGTCGCCGCCAGGCCACCGGTCGAGGCCAGCGAACCGCGCGCGGCGCCGAGCCGGCCGAGGGCTTCGTCGACGATCGGGAGCAGCGCGTCCCGGTTGCCCTCGGTCATCGCGCGCACGAGGTGCGGGTTCGACCCGGCGACGCGCGTCCCGTCGCGGTAGGAGCCGGCCGCGAGCGACATCGCCAGCGGGCCGCCTTCGGCGCCGATCGTGGCGAGGATCGCGGCGAGCAGGTGCGGCAGGTGGGAGATCCGCGCGACGGCTTCGTCGTGCGACTCCGCGGGCAGCGGCACGACGTGCGCGCCGAGGTCGAGCACCAGCTGTGCCACTTCGGCCCAGGCTTCGAGGTCCGTGTCGTCCTCGACGCCGACCACCCACGCGGCGCCCCGGAACAGCTCGGCGTCGCTGGCGAGCCAGCCCGAGTGGGACGTCCCGGCCATCGGGTGCCCGCCGACGTAGCGCGTGTAGGGCACCCGGCGGCGGACGGCGTCCAGCACCGGCGCCTTGACGCTGGTGACGTCGGTGAGCAGGCAGTGCGACGCGTGCTGGGCGACCAGGCGCAGCAGGTCTTCGACGGCCGGCAGCGGCACGGCCAGCACGACCAGCGCGTCGTCGGCGGCGGCCCGGTGGAGCGCGGCTTCGACGTCGGTCGTGACGTCGAACCCCGCTCTGCTGGCCGCGTCGGCGTCCACTTCGGAAACCGCCGCTCCCCACGCCGTGCGGCCGCTCGCGGCCGCCGCGCGCAGCAGCGAACCGCCGATCAGCCCGAGCCCGATCACGCATACGTCTCGCACGGGGTTCATCCTGCCAGTGCCGGACGCCTCCCGGGCTACAGCGCGGCCGCGAGCCGCGTGCCCTGGTCGATCGCGCGTTTCGCGTCGAGTTCGGCGGCGACGTCGGCGCCGCCGATCACGTGCACCGGCCGTCCGTGGTCCCGCAGCTCGTCGGCCAGCGCGCGCACGGGCTCCTGACCGGCGCAGACGACGACCGTGTCGACTTCCAGCAGCCGCGCCCGGCCGTCGACGGTGATGTGCAGACCGGCGTCGTCGATGCGGTCGTAGGTGACGCCGGGGATCCGTTCGACACCCTTCGCCTTCAGCGCGGCGCGGTGCACCCAGCCGGACGTCTTGCCGAGCCCGGAACCGATCCCGGACTTCTTGCGCTGCAGCAGGTAGACCTGCCGCGGCGACGGCTCGGGCTTCGGCTCGGCCAGCCCGCCGGGCGCGTGCTCGGGATCGGTGACGCCCCATTCGGTCATCCACGCGTCGAGGTCGAGTGTGGGGGAGCCGAGGTGCGTGAGGAACTCGCTGACGTCGACGCCGATCCCGCCCGCGCCGATCACCGCGACCCGGTCGCCGACCGGCTTGCCGTGCCGGACGACGTCGACGTAGGACAGCACCTTCGGGTGCTCGATGCCGGGCAGCGACGGCACCCGCGGCGCGACACCGGTGGCCACCACGACCTCGTCGAAGTCGCTCAGGTCCGCCGCGGTGACCCGTGTGCCGAGGTGCAGCTTCACGCCGGTCACCTCGAGGCGCCGCTGGTAGTAGCGGATCGTCTCGGCGAACTCCTCCTTGCCGGGGATCTTCCGCGCGATGCCGAACTGGCCGCCGATCTCGTCGTCCGCCTCGAACAGCTCGACGCGGTGGCCGCGCTCGGCGAGCGCGGTGGCGGACGACAGCCCGGCGGGCCCGGCGCCGACGACGCCGATGTGCTTGACGCGCCGCGCCGGGGTGAGCGTCAACGTCGTCTCGTGACCGGCGCGCGGGTTCACCATGCAGGACACGAGCTTGCGCTTGAAGGCGTGGTCGAGGCAGGCCTGGTTGCAGGCGATGCACGTGTTGATCTCGTCCTCGCGGCCGCTCGCGGCCTTCCGGATCCACTCCGGGTCGGCGAGGAACGGCCGGGCCATCGACACCAGATCGGCGTCGCCACGGGCCAGGGCCTCCTCGGCGACCTGCGGCATGTTGATCCGGTTCGACGTCACCACCGGGATCCCGACGTGCGGCTTGAGCTTCCCGGTGACCCAGGTGAACGCGGCGCGCGGCACCGACGTGACGATCGTCGGTACGCGGGCCTCGTGCCAGCCGATGCCGGTGTTGATGATCGTCGCCCCGGCGGCCTCGACGTCCTTCGCGAGCGCGACGACGTCCTCCCACGGCTGGCCGCCGGGCACCAGGTCCAGCACCGAAAGCCGGTAGATGATGACGAAGTCGTCGCCGACCTTCTCGCGCGTCCGGCGCACGATCTCGACGGCGAACCGGCGGCGCTTCTCGGCCGTGCCGCCCCAGGCGTCGGTGCGCTTGTTGGTGCGCTCGGCCAGGAACTGGTTGATCAGGTAGCCCTCGGAGCCCATGATCTCGACGCCGTCGTAGCCCGCTTCGCGCGCGAGAGCGGCGCAGTCGGCGAAGGCGCGGATCTGCTGACGCACGCCGTAGCCGGTCAGCGCGCGCGGCCGGAACGGGTTGATCGGCGCCTTGCGGCTCGACGCGGACACGCTCAGCGGGTGGTAGGCGTAGCGGCCCGCGTGCAGGATCTGCAGCGCGATCTTGCCGCCGGCCTCGTGCACCGGCGCGGTGAGCTGCCGGTGCTCGCGCGCCTCGGCGGCCGTCGTCAGCTTCGAGGCCAGCGGCAGCAGCCAGCCGGTGCGGTTCGGCGCGAAGCCGCCGGTGACGATCAGCCCGACCCCACCGCGGGCGCGCTCGGCGTAGTACTCGGCCAGCTCGGGGAAGTGCGCGGCCTTGTCCTCCAGGCCGGTGTGCATCGACCCCATGATCACGCGGTTGCGCAACGTCGTGAAGCCGAGGTCCAGCGGGGCCAGCAAGTTCGGGTAGTCGGTCATCACGCGTCCTTCTCGTGGTGGAGAGCAGCGAGAACTTCGTCGAACCACTCGACCTGGCCCTCTTCGACGCGGATGCCGCCGCGCAGGACCAGGTACTGGTGCAGGTGCCGGCCGGTCAGCGCGGCCGGGGCGGGGAAGTCGCGCTTCTCGATCTGCCGGTAGACGTCGAGGCGTTCGGCGTGGGCCGAGCGGTGCCGGACGATCTCGGCCGCGACGGCGCCGGGATCGCCGAAGGTCGCGCCGCGGATCTTCACCGCGAGTTCGACCGGCCCGGCCGACGGGTCCGGCTCGGCGAGCCAGCGGACGAGTTCGGCGCGTCCGCCTTCGCTGACCGTGTAGACCTTCTTGTCCGGCCGCCCCGACTGCGCGACGACGTCGACGGCGACCCAGCCGGCCTCTTCCATCCGCTTCAGCACGCGGTAGATCTGCTGGTGGGTGGCGCTCCAGAAGAGCCCGATCGACTTCTCGAACCGGCGCGTCAGCTCGTAGCCCGAGCCGGCGCGCTCGGACAGCGAAACGAGGATCGCGTGCTCCAGTGCCATCCTCTGAGAGTCCTATGCAACGAGTTGCAGTGCAACGAGGTGCCCGTCACTTCACTCACCCGGGTGAGGCGCAGCGTTGTTCACAAAACGGGTCGACGAATCGCCGTAAAAGACCAGGATGGGAGGAGTGCACCCGGTACTCGAACTGATCTCCGAACGGCTGGCGACCGGCAGTGTCCCGGGCGAACGCACGGACGGCCGGCGCCTCGCGCTGGCCATCGAGGGCGGCAGCAGCCGCGGCACCTACTCGAGCGGGATGGTCCTGGCGCTGGACGAACTGGGCGTCACGCCCGCGTTCGACGCCGTCTACGGCTCGTCGGCCGGCGCGCTGAACGGCGCCTGGCTGCTTTGCGGCCGCTCGTCGACCGGCGTGCGGACCTGGTGGAACCCGGTGGTCATGCGCCGGATCATCAACCCGCTGCACACCCTGCGCGGCCGCGCCGTGATCGACCTCGAATACCTCGTCCACCAGGTCTATTCGGTGCTGGAGCCGATGGACTTCCCGGCGATCCTGGCCAACCCGGTGACGTTCCACCCGCTGGCCACCGACGCCGACACCGGCGAGTCCACCGACCTGCACCCCTTCCTCGACGACGTCGACGCGATCAAGGTCGCGCTCGCGGCGTCGTCCTGCATGCCGGTGCTGGCCGGGCCGCCGATCCCGATGGCCGGGCGCCGGTTCGTCGACGCCGGGGTGGCCGAGCCGATCCCGTTCCGCTCCGCGCTCGCCCAGGACGCCACGGATGTGCTGGTGCTGCGCACCCGCCGCATGGACGAGCTGCCGGTGCGGCCGCCGCGGGTGCAGGACGTCGTCGTGCCGCGGTTCCTGCGCCGCCAGGCGCCGGGCACGATCACCGCCTGGCACGACACCTACCGCCGCGACGTCGAAGACGAGGAGATCCTCGCGACCGACCCGCGCATCCTCAGCGTCCGGCCGCCGATGGGCGCACCGGACGTGGCGGTACTGGAACGCGATCCCGAGGTCCTGCACAAGGCCGTCGACCTGGGCAAGAGCGCCGTCCTCGACGTCCTGGAAGGCCTGCGCGAAGCGTCCTAGACGCGCACGGCGTGGTTCGCGCGCGACTGGACGACCAGCCGCTGCGTGCCCAGCGAAACGGCCAGGTAGAGCAGGATCGACGCGCTGCCCAGGCCCTTCGCGCTGCTGTCGATCAGCGCGTCGAGTCCGATGTGGACGCCGATCCCGGCCAGCCACAGCACGATCGTGAGCCAGGTGCCCTGGCGGAACAGCTGCCCGTCCTGGCGCCAGAGCCGCACGGTGTACCCGCGGACCACGCCGAACCCCGCGGCCAGCACCAGGCTGCCGACGAGCAGGCCGATCACCAGGCCCGTCGACGACGCGGACTTGAAGAACGAGCTCAGCTGGAGCACCCCGAGCACCAGCAGGATCAGCAGCACGGTCGGCTTGCGATCCTCCCGGACCGGGCGCTTCTGCGTCTGGCGCCACAGGATCCAGGCCACGACGACGATTCCGATGAGGATGTTGACCGAGCTGTTCACGAGCGTCCCTTCCGCGGTGCGTGGACACCACGGTGCTCGCGCCGGCGCCCCGGAGCGTCAACCCGGGGGTGGAAGCCGGGTGGATCAGGGCTTGCGGGCGATGCCGCCGATCACCCGCGACTCGGACGGCGAACCGGCGAAGACGGTCTGGTCGTCCGGGTGCCACGCCGGCGCGTAGACGAGCCCGGGCTCCAGCATCGGCCAGCCGCCGAAGAAGCGCTCGAACTCGGCCATCGGCCGCAGGAACCCCGGGTTGGTCGTGGTCTCGTAGTACTCGAGCAGGTCGATCAGGGCCTGCCGCTCGTCGTCGTTGACCGGGTTCTCGTTGGTCATCTGCGACAGCACCAGCAGCGACCCGGGGGCGAGCTTCCGGCGGTAGAAGGCGAGCAGCCGGTCGGGGTTCCGGTCGTCCTTGATGAAGTGCATGACGGCGTTGATCACCAGGGCGACCGGCTGCCGCACGTCGATGATGGCCGAGGCGGCCACCCGCTCCCAGAGGTCTTCGGGCTGCAGGAAGTCCGCCGCGATCGCGTGGTGGCGCTCCGGGTCGGCGGTGTCGGCGAGCAGCAGCGTCGAGTGCGCGAGCGCGATGGGCTCGTTGTCGATGTAGAGCACGCGGGTGTCGAGCTCGTCGCGCGTCTCGTCGGCGACCTCGTGCACGTTGCCCGCCGTCGGCAGCCCGGAACCGATGTCGACGAACTGGCGGATGCCGGTGCGCACGCACTCGCGCACGGCGCGGCCGAGGAACTGGCGGCTGCTCAGGCAGTACTCGCCCATCAGCGGCAGCCGGGCGCGGACCTTCTCGGCGAACGCGCGATCGATCGCGTAGTTCGTGTTCCCGCCGATGAAGTAGTCGTAGATCCGGGCGGCGGAGGGCCGGTCGAGACTGCTCTCGACGGCCTTGAGCGCGTCGTCGTGGTTGATCATTCGCGTCCCCTGCCTGCTTCGTGGCCCATGCTAACCACCCAGGCCGACGCCTTGATCACGCCGGGGACAACGCCTCCCGATAGGCGTTCACGGACGCCGTCAAACGGTCGAGTTCGCCGCGCATCCGGGCGAGTCCGGCTGCGTCGAGGCCCATCGCGTCGCCGATCGCGTCCGGGACGCCGACGGCCTTGTCGCGCAGCGCCTTCCCGGCGTCGCTGAGGCTGACCATGACCGCGCGCTCGTCGTCGACCTGCCGGTTGCGCAGCACGAGACCGGCCGCGTGCAGCCGCTTGAGCAGCGGCGACAGCGTGCCGGAGTCGAGGTTCAGCTCGGCGCCGAGCTCCTTGACCAGGCGGTCGTCCTGCTCCCAGAGCGCCAGCATCACGAGGTACTGGGGGTAGGTCAGGTCGAGCTCCGCGAGGACGACCCGGTACAGCGACGTCACCGCGCGGGACGCCGAGTACAGGCCGAAGCAGAGCTGGTCGTCCAGTCGCAGTGAGCCGTTCTCCGTCATGGCGGCCTCCTCTCTCGTAACTCTCCATGGTCCCCGATCGGGTGGTGCGTGGCAACTTAAGTGCCCCTGATCTCATTGGGCATCATTAAGTTGTGCACAACTCAGTTGAGAGCTACCTTTAAGTCATCAGCTTGCTCCACCCGCCCCGAGGAGGCAGAGATGACCGCCAACCCGCACCACATCGCTCTGGAACCGGCCGCGCAGGCGTTCGCCGAGGCCACCGACCAGCCGCCGTACCTGTTCCAGCTGCCGCCGGAGGAAGGTCGCAAGGCCGTCGACGGCGTCCAGGACGGCGAGATCGCCATGGCCGCCGCCGAGATCGAGGTGCTGACCGTGCCCGGCGGCCCGACCGGCGAGGTCGAGACCCGGATCGTCCGCCCCGCGGGTGTCGAGGGTCCGCTGCCGGTGATCGTCTACGTCCACGGCGCGGGCTGGGTCTTCGGTGACTTCCACACCCACCAGCGCCTGGTGCGCGAGCTGGCCGCCGGGACCGGCGCGGCCGTCGTCTTCCCGGAGTACGACCGCTCGCCGGAGGCGCGCTACCCGGTCGCCATCGAGCAGAGCTACGCCGTGGCGAAGTGGGTCGCCGAGCACGGGGCCGAGAAGGGGCTCGACACCACGCGCATCGCCGTCGCCGGCGACTCGGTCGGCGGGAACATGACCGCGGCGCTCACCATCCTCGCCAAGCAGCGCGGCGACGTCACCTTCCGGCAGCAGGTGCTCTTCTACCCGGTCACCGACGCGAACTTCGACACCGCGTCGTACACGGAGTTCGCCGAGGGCTACTTCCTCGCCCGCGAGGGCATGAAGTGGTTCTGGGACCAGTACACGACGGACCCGGCCCAGCGTGCGGAGATCACGGCGTCGCCGCTGCGCGCGTCCCTCGAGGAGCTCGCCGGGCTGCCGCCGGCCCTCGTGATCACCGGCGAGGCGGACGTCCTTCGCGACGAAGGCGAGGCGTACGCGGCGAAGCTGCGTCAGGCCGGCGTGCCCGTCACGGCCGTGCGGTACCAGGGGATCATCCACGACTTCGTGATGGTGAACTCGATGCGCGAGACGCACGCCGCCGAAGGTGCGATCACGCAGGCGATCTCCGTGCTGTCGCGGGCTTTCGCGGGCTTTCGCGAAGTGAATTCCTGAGAGAGCGCTGAGTGCGCGACGCGTTGCGGCCCTATGACGGAACTCACAGGGCCGCAACGCAGGTGGTGGGTCAAACGTGCTATATACGCGAGTCCCGTTGTCCGGGCGCGCGTTTTGCCCGCCTGGAAGGACCCGTCCCATGCACCTGAGCAGCATCCGGCTGGACTCGCCGGTCAACATGATCGTCGTGGTCGTGCTGACGCTGCTCGCGATCATCGCGGTGCCGTGGTTCTGGGACCGCTGGAAGCGCAAACGGCTCTGGCGCAGCGCGACGATCCTGCTCGCGGTCGTCCTCCTGGTCGTCTCGACCGGCATGGCGGGCAACATGATCGGCGGGTTCTTCCCGACGGTCGGCTCGCTGCTCGGCACCGGCGTCTACTCCGCGCCGGGCACCGACGCCGAGGCGGCGCAGAACGGCGAGGACCTCGAGAAGCTGCGGGACGCCGCGGTGGCGCACGCCCGCGAGGGCAAGGGCACGGTCGTCCACATGAAGGTGACCGGGCGCCGGACCAAGATCACCCGCGACGTCACCGTCTACCTGCCGCCGCAGTACTTCGACGCGGGCTTCAAGGAGCTCAAGTTCCCGGTGGTCGAGTGGATCCCGAACTACCCGTCCGGCCCCGAGGTCGTCACCGCCGGCTACCACCTGCCGGAGCAGCTGGACGCGGCGATCGGCAAGCGTGTGCTGCCGCCGACGGTGGTGATCGTGCCGGACCCGACCGGCGTCCCGAAGGTCGGCCACGACACCGAATGCGTCGACGAGGTCAACGGCACCGCGAACGACACCTACCTGACCGCGGACCTGCGGGACTGGGCGCTGCAGAAGCTCGGCGCGGCGCCCGACCGCCGGGCCTGGACGATCGCGGGCTGGTCGTCCGGCGGGTACTGCGCGATGAACCTCGTGACCCGGCACCCGCAGTGGTACGGACAGGCGGTCAGTGTCAGCGGCTACGACAAGGCGCAGGTCGATTCCGAGACCGAGGACCTCTTCCACGGCCGGCGGGACATCAACGACGCCAACAACGTCCGGCTGAACGTGCGCCTGCACCCGTCGCCGGTCGACATCCTGGCCATCGCGGGGGACAAAGAGAGCTACGAAAGCTTTGCGATCGACCAGATTCGCAACGCGGCCCGGCCGCCACTGCGGTTTTCGTCGTGGAAGATCCCGGATGCCGGGCACAACATGAACACCTTCAAGTCCCAGATCCCCGACGTCCTCGCGTGGATCGGCGCGCACAGCACGGCTCCCGGCCCGGTCGGCCGACAGGTCGAGACCACCGGCGGCGTGCAGCCCTGGCCGTTGCCGCGTTCGGGCGCGCACGGCGCGCTGGCCGACACCGACCAGTAGCCGTTCACCGTCCACTGAGGACGGTTCGGCGATTTCCGACATCGTTGTCATCGGTGTGGGGCCAGTGATCGGACGTCTGGGGGTTTTCGCCTCGTTTCGCGCACAGTGGTCGCGGGGTACCTGGGTGCGGTGACAGTCGTCACCACATGCTGGGAAGGACTGGAGTCATGGCTCACGCGAAAGGCGCACGCATCCGGGTTCGCGGCCTGCAGCCGGCGCAGGTACTGGCCGGACTGGCCGGGATCGCGTTCATCATCGTCGGCATCATCGGATTCACCAGGACGGGCGTCGGGAACTTCGCCGGTCACCACGACGCCGGGTTGTGGCGGTTCTCCGGCAATCCCCTGACCAGCCTCGTCCGCGTCGTCACCGGCGTGGTCGGCCTGCTGCTCGCGTTCGGTTCGGGCCGCGCCCGGACGTTCGGCTGGCTGCTGTTCATCGGTTACGGCGCCCTGTTCGTGTGGGGCCTGATGATCGACGGCCTCATCTCGAACAACCCCTTCGCCAACGCCGGCAACCCGATGGACCTCGGCCCCGCCGACACCTGGCTGCACCTCGGTGTCGCCGCGCTCGGTCTGCTGATCGCCGTCCTGCCGGCCCGCCGCACCATTCTCGTGCCCGAGGAAGACGAGGTGGCCGACGAGCCGACCGTCGTCGAGCAGCGCACCGACCGTGTTGCCGACAACGACCGCGTGACCGAACGCGTCCCGGTCGTCGAGGGTTCCGCCGCCGACCGCGACCGCGTCGCCGTCGCGGACACCGAGGCGCCCCGTCGTCGCCGGCCGTTCCTGCGTCGTGACCGCAACGAGCAAGGCCCGGAAGTCGCTCGTGAAGAGCGTCCGCCGGGCCTCGCGCACTAGATCAGTGGGTTCGGGTGGTCAGTAGCTGTAGCCACCCGAGTCGCTGGAGCTGCTGCTCCCCGTACCGCCGCTGCTGGCCGGAGCCTGGCTGGTGGCGGCGGTCGCGGGGTTGGTGCCGAGCTTGCAGCCGGCGGGCTCGATGACGAACCAGGTGCCGTTGACGCCCATGCCGTTCGCGTCGCCCGGCTTCAGGTCCTTCGAGAAGGTGTAGACGGGCCAGCCGCCGATGGTGACCTGCTCGGTGCCGTCCGCGCGCTTGATGCTGCCGAGCAGCTTCGAGTCGATGCCCTGCAGTTCGACCTTGCCGTTCGAGAGCACCGGCGGCCAGGTCTTCTGGCAGTCGCCGTTGCAGGCGGACGTCTTGGCCTTCTTGGTGTCCTTGGTGAACAGGTAGAGCGTCATGCCGTTCTGGTCGGTGATCGCGTCGCCGAGGCCGTCGATCTTGGTGGCGCTGAGCTTCACGACGCCGGCTTCGGTGCCGGTCCCGGTCGCGGCCTGCTGGCCGGCCTTGCCACCCTTGGCGTTCGAGGCGTACCAGGCGCCACCGACACCCTGGCCGGTCGCGTCGCCGGCCTTGGCGTCCTTGGCGTAGCGGTAGAGCGCCCACCCGCCGACGGTGATCTGCTCGGTACCGTCGGTCCGGGTCACCTTCCCGACGAGGCTCTTGTCGACGCCTTGAACCTGCACGTCCCCGGTGGCCAGCATCGGCGGCCAGGCCTTGGCGCAGTCACCGTCGCAATTGGACTTCGGCGGCTTGGCCGTGTCCTTGTCGAAGCGGTAGAGGGTCATGCCGTTCTGGTCGGTCAGTACCTGTCCCACAGCGGCGACATCGGCGACGACGAGTTTCGACTCGTTCGACGCCGGGGCCGCGTTGCCCAGCTGGCCGCCACCGGTGCCACCAGCCGCCGCCGGAGCGATGACGGGCTGTGCGGTTTCGGCGCCCGAGCAAGCGGTGAGCACTGCCAGCCCGGCTGCCGCAGCGGCGACGGAGACGGCGATGCGCGTGCGAAGCATGGAAGTTCTCCTTGTGTCCGTTGGGATTGTCCGCCGCTCGGTGCGGCTGCCTGATACCCACTACACGGACACTCCACGGAGGCGGTTCAAAGTATTTTCACGAACCTTCCGACGCAGGTCGGGCCCCTGAGCCCGCCCACGCGACCAGGTGAGGTCCGCTATTACGCGTCGCTGCCCGCGGCTTTGTCGTCACCCAGGGCACGGTCGACCAGCGTGGTTGCCGCGCCGGTATAGCCGGCCGGGTCGAGAAGGCCGTCGAGCGCCGCCGGGGTGAGCACACCGGTGATCGCAGGCAGCTCGTCCAGCACCTCACGCAACGGCCGGTCCTCACGAACCGCGCGCAGGGACGCCTCACCGAGCAACTCCTTGGCCGCCGCCTTCCCGAGCAGCGGCGAGAGCGCAGCCGACAGCCGTTCGGAGACGATCAGCCCATGCGTCGAGGCCAAGTTGTCCCGCATCCGATCCGGCAGCACGGTCAACCCGCGCGCCAACTCGACGGCCGTGTAAGCAGCACCCCCGGTCAGCCGCAGACACTCCCGGACGAGCTGCCACTCGGCATGCCAAACCCCGGCCGAACGCTCATCCTCAGCCAGCATCGACTGCGTAACCCCCGCAGCCAGCACAGGCACCTGCAGCGCGGCAGAGCGGATCAACGTCGCCAGCACCGGGTTGCGCTTGTGCGGCATCGCGGAAGACCCGCCCCGCCCAGCCGCGGCCGGCTCAGCGACTTCGCCGAGCTCGGTCCGGGTAAGCGTCTCGACGTCAACCGCCAGCTTCCCCAACGCACCGGCCGTGAAGGCCAGCGCACCGGCAAGGTCCACAACGGGCGTCCGCAGCGAGTGCCACGGCAGCACGGGCGCGGCCAACCCGGTCTCCTCGGCGAAGGCGGCGGTCAGCCGCTCCGCATACCCACCGTCGGCCGCGCTGACCCCCGCAGGCTTGGTGCCCGCAGCCCCGCCGCCGGCCACGCTCGCGTCAGTGAGTCCAGCGTCGGCAGGCACGCCAGCGGCCGGCACCGCACCGGCAGTCCCGGCACCGGCAGGTCCAGCGTCGGCGGGCACGCCAGCGGCATGCCCGCCGTTGTCAAGCCCTCCGTCAGCACGCTCGGCGTCGGCGAGACGCGCGTACTCGACGTACGCCGCCAGCGTTCCGGCCGCGCCACCCAGCGAGACCGGCAGCCCACCGTCCAGCACGCGCCGGACTCGGGCCGCCGCATCCAGCACCAGCCGGCGCCAGCCCGCGGCCTTGAGCCCGAACGTCGTCGGCACGGCGTGCGCCGTCAGAGTGCGGCCGGCCATGACCGTGTCCCGGTGCGCACGGGCCAGGTCGGCCAGCGCCTCAGCCGTGGCGTCGAGGTCGTCGGCGAGCGGACGCAGCGTCCGGTCGGCGACCAGCATCATCGCGGTGTCGAAGATGTCCTGGCTGGTCGAGCCACGGTGCACGTACTCGGCGGCGTCGGGCGCGATCGCGCCAACGGCCGACGTCAGCGCCTTGACCAGCCCGACGACCGGGTTCGCGGTCGCCCGCGACCCCCGAGCCAGCTCGACGACATCGATCCGCGCGCTGCTCGCCGCCTCGGTGATCGCATCCGCGGCCGCCGGGGGCACGGTGCCGAGCCGGGCTTGCGCTCTCGCCAGCGCCGCTTCGGCGTCGAGCATGGCGCGCAGCCAGGCTCCGTCACCGGTCGACATCTCGGCCGGAGTCCCGGCCCGCACCGGAGACAACAGCCCGGAATCGGGGTCGACGGTCATAGCGCCAGCATCGCACGCATCCGGCCTACCGCCCGGCAGGGCAGTCACCCGAAGGCGCGCCCATGCCTCGCCTCGCTGGGCAGGTCAGCCGAGACGCGAGCGTGCCTCGCCTCGCCAGCCGGTCAGCCGAGACGCGAGCGTCGATCGCTAGGCCGGTAAGCCCGAAGGCGCGAACGTGCCTCGCCAGGCCGGTAAGCCCGAGGGCGCGGCCGTGCCTCGCCAGGCCGGTGAGCCGAGAGCCAGAGCGTGCCTCGCCAGCCGGTGAGCCGTCGGCGGGAGCGTGCCTCGCCGGGCAAAGCCAGCCGAAGCCGCGAGCGCGCCTCACCAAGGCGAGTCGCCGTCAGCGTGGGCCACCGAGCCGCGTCAGCCGGAGGCGAGTGGGCTCACCGAGGCGGCCCAGCCGAAGAGCGGGCATGCCTCACCCAGGCAAGCTGTCCGGAAGCGCAACGGCGGCTTACCGACAACGTCAGCCGACCTCCGCCGCTGTCACCCGGTCGCGTCTGGCACGCTCTCCGTCCATGAGTGACGCCACACCCGGCGAAGACACCGCCGCCGCATCCGAGGAACGGTTGTTCGCCGCCGAGCGGCTCGTCTTCTTCTCCGACGCCGTCGTGGCCATCGCCATCACCCTGCTCGCGCTCGAGCTGCCGCTGCCGGAGGGCATCACCGGCACCGAGCTGCTGCGCTCACTCGGCGATCACAAGTCCGAATACGTCTCCTTCCTGATCAGTTTCGCCGTCATCGGCGGCCACTGGCGTGCCCACCATCGCCTGTTCGAGCACGTCACCACGGTGAACGCCGGCCTGATCAGGATCAGCTTCAGCTGGCTGCTGATGCAGGTGATCATGCCCTTCGCCACGAAGGTGATCGGCGGAGACGGCGCGTTCGAATTCCGCTTCGTCTTCTACGCCATCGTGCAGGTCATCGCTATGTCCGCGTTCCTCCTGATGGTCTGGCAGATCCAGCGTCACCACCTGTACCGCACGGACACCCCGCCGGAGCTCTTCGGCAGGACTTACCGCGGGTCCGGCGTGATGATCGCCGCCTTCGCCGTGTCGATCCCGGTCGCCTTCTTCACGCAGTGGGCCTACGCCTGCTGGATCGTCGTTCCGCTCGTGTCCGGTCTCCTCCTTCGGTCTCGCAAAGCCTGATCACTCGCCCGTCACGCCGTCGACCCGTTCGCGGATCAAGTCGGCTTGTCCACAGTGGCGCGCGTACTCGCCGACCATCCGCAACATCAGCCAGCGCAAGGTGAACGGCGTGCCGGTGCTGATCCGGGTGCCGGTCGAGTCCACTGTGCTCGCCGCGACGATCGCCCGTGACCGCTCGCATTCGGCGTGCCACAGGGCGAACGCCTCTTCGACGTCGCCATCCAGCACGGTGAACTCGAAGTCCGGGTCGTCGTCGGAGGTGTAGAGGTTCGGGACGTCCTCGCCCGCGAACTGGATCCGGAACCACCACCGTTCGACGCCGGTGAGGTGCCTCAGCAGCCCGTGCAGCGACAGCGTCGACGGCGATACCGAGCGCTCCGACAGCTGCGCCGGAGCCAGGCCGGCGCACTTCAGCTCGAACGTGCGCCGGTAGTAGTCGACGGTCTCGGTCAGGGCCTGCAGCTCGCCCGCGACCTGGGTCAGCTCGGCGCGCTCACCGGTGAGCCGCGGCCCGTAGACGATGTGTTCGGTCATGTGCGGAGCGTGCCAGAGGGGTACGACAATTTCGGTTCGCGGCGGCGGCCGGTGACCGGGCAACGGCCGATAAGCCCAGTTCAGACACGGTTTCGCGGACTCGGTAACGAATCTTCGGGAGCGGCGATCTGATCTTCGTCACCTGCTGCGCGGTACCAGTCCCCACCGGTCGGAGCGGCACCCTTCGGTTCGGAAACAGGAGAACAAACTATGGAGCGAACCGGTCGAAGAGCCGCCGTTCTGGCCGCGCTGGCCGCGGCGGTCATGCTGGCGGCACCCGCGGTCGCGTCCGCGGCCCCGCCCGCCAGCGCGATCGACGTCAGCGACACGAGCCTCCACGCCGGCGACACGTTCACGGTCACGGAGCAGCTCTACAACCCGACCGACTTCACGGTCACCGGAGCGAAAGCGGCGGTCTACACCAAGGAATCACCGATCGTGGACCTGGTGGACCTGGTGTCGTGCACCGGTTCGATCGCGCCGTGCGGGCCGTACTTCAGCAGCTACCGCGGCGGTGTCGGCGACCTGGGCCCGGGCGAGAGCGGGTCGGTGACGTTCACCTTCAAGGTCAAGGACGACGCCACCGGCGGCCAGTTCACGCTGCAGCACCAGTTCGCGGGCGACAACTACGCGTTCGGCGTCGAGGACGGCCCGGCCGTCACGATCACGGCGGCGCCGAAGGCCGACGTCAAGGTCGCGCTGACGGCCACCCCGCGCATCGGCGTGTTCGCCCGCGTCGACTACGTGGTCACGGCCTCGAACACCGGCCCGGCCTCGGCGACCGGCGTCCGCGTGACGGTCAACCCGGGTGCGAACCGCTCGGTCATCTCGACGACCGGCTGCACCAAGACCGGCGCGACGCTGAGCTGCACGATCGGCACCCTCGCCCCGGGCGCCTCGGCGACGGCCAAGTTCACGTCCGAGGGCGGCATCCTCGCCTGGGGCGCGTTCACGGCCACGGCCCAGCGCGCGGCGAGCACCCCGGCCGACCCGAACACGGCCAACGACGTGGCATCGAAGAAGTGCACGGCGTACACGGGCCTGTACGTGACGTGCTGATCCGTCCATAAGGGAGCGTCAGAGCGCGAAGTCCGCCGTGCGGCCCCGGTGCCGCACGGCGGACGCGGTCTCCTCGACGCTCTGCTCGGAGGTGTCCAGCACGAACCGCTCGAGCTCGCCCAGCGCGGCGAACGCGCCGTGCATCCCCTTGATGGGCTCGACCTCGGTGAGCTCCCGGCCTTCACGAGCGGTCCCGCGCGCGAGGGTCACTTCCAGACTCGGTCGTAGAACGACGTAGAACAGGTCCAGACCGTCCCGCTCGACGGCGTCGCGGAACGGCTGAAGAGCCCACGGCCCGACGATGCCGTCGAGGACGACGTCATAACCCCCACGGGCATAACCACAGGCGGCGTCGGCGAGCACACCGAGCACGACCTCGTTCTGCCGCGCGGCTTCGGGCAAGTACGGCGGCACGAACCCGGTCCGGATCCAGACGTAGAAGCTGTCGGTGTGCAGGTGGACGGTCGCCCGCGCCGCCCCCGCGGCGACGAACTGGGCAACGGTGGACTTCCCGGCCCCGGGCGGCCCGGTGAGGATCAGTAGCGAACCGGCGTCATCAGGCATGCACGCCATCATGGGCACCACCGCCGGCCAAGACCAGTCTTGACCTTCCAGGCGGCCTGATCCACCCGCGGAGGGCGGCTGAGCGGGCCCCGGCTAAGCTGGGAGCACGGGCCGTTAGCTCAATTGGTAGAGCTGCGGACTTTTAATCCGTAGGTTCTGGGTTCGAGCCCCAGGCGGCCCACTCAAACTTCCTGGTCAGCGGCTATCCCGTCGCCGGCGGGCACGGTTGCGTGGGAGGCTTCGCGCGTGGACCGGAATCGATTGGTGGCCGACTCGCCTGCTCAGCTGACTTCGCGGCAGCGCGGGTGGATTCTCGCCACCGCGATCGTGACCACGGCCGGGACCGTCATGTTCCTCGCCCTCGGCCTGCTCTCCAGCGTGTGGACTTCATGGCTGTGGGCCGGGTTGCTCAGTGTCTCCGCAGCCCGTCATTGGTACCTCTACGCGAGTCGTCGAGTCCGGCCGGTGCCTGTGGGAAGGTCGTGACGTGGATCAGACCCGGTTGCTTCTCGTCCTCCGGCACGCCAAGTCGGCCTGGCCGGAAGGCGTTGACGACCACGAACGTCCTCTCGGGCCGCGGGGGCTCAAGGACGCTCCCAAGGCCGGGCGCTGGCTGAGAGAACACGGCTACCTGCCCGAGCGCGTCCGCTGCTCCACCGCTCGCCGGGCGCGGGAGACCTGGCAGCTCGCCTCCGGGGAGTTCGAGCAGCAGCCGCCGGTCGAGTACGACGCTGAGCTCTACGGCGGTGACTACCTGGACATCGCGCGTCGAACATCGGACGATGTGACCAGGCTTGCGCTCGTCGGGCACGAGCCCAGTGTCAGCGAAGTGACTTTCCAGCTCGCCGGAAGAACTGCGATCGACGCGTTCCCGACCGGTGCCGTCGCGGTATTCGAAGTCGCGGAAAGCTGGGCCCGGCTCGACCGGGCCCAGCTGACCGCATTCTTCCGGCCGCGGGATTTGCCGGGAAACTAAACTCCGGCCACCTGGGAAATCCAGCTGCGGTAACGCGTGATGTTCGTGTACGCCGTGTTGTTCGACCTGTCACTGGTCGAGGCGACGCCGACCTGGCGGCCCGAGGCGAACATCGGGCCGCCCGAATCGCCGCCTGCCGTGATGCCGTTGACGCGGTTGGCGCACACCGCCACGCCGCCCGTGTAGTCGCTGCAGCCGATGGAGTTCACCCGGACCGTCGCGACCTTCAGGTATCGCGATTGGCAGTTGATCTCGGAGCCGCACTGGCTCGTCGCGCCCCAGCCGTAGACCGAGACGTTCTGGCCGACCGAGACGTCGCCGACGTTGCCGAGTGGCGAGTACGTCGCGCTCACCGACGTCGTCAGGCGGACGATCGCCAGGTCAGCGGGGCCGTTGTAGCGGGTGATCGTCGACCCGGTGGCCGTCGCGCCGCCGCTGGACTGGTCCAGGCTGCCGATCCGGAACGTGTACGTGCCGGCGCTGCTGACGCAGTGCTTCGCCGTCAGGATGTACTGCGGCGCGATGATCGTCGCGGTGCAGTTCTGCTGGCCGTTCACGAACAGCCGCGCCGCCCAGGGGCCGCTCGACGCGTTGCTGCCGCCGATGATCGACGTCTGGGCCGTCGCGGGGCCGGCGAGACCGACCACCGCCAATGCCGTACTGGCGGCGAGCAGGACCAATTTGCCGAAGCGTACTTTCACGCTCACTCCTCATGGGTGCGGGAGACCCGCACGGAAAAGGCCGGTGGGGACCGAACGTGAGGATTGTCCGATTGTTCGGGTAATTTCCGGAACCGACGAAAGTCGTCCGGCGAACCCTCAATTATTTCCGGGAGGAGGGCTACCTATTGTTCCCGTGCTCGACCGCGTCGTCAGGCCGTGACGCGCGTCGGCGCCGTCTTGCGCAGCCAGTACAGGCCGATGACCGGCAGGACCAGCGGGATGAAGAGGTAACCCTCGCCGTAGATCGACCAGACGGTCGGGTGCCGGAACGCGGCCGCGTCGACGATGCTCAGCGTGCCGATGGTCAGGACGCCCAGCAGTTCGATCGAGCAGGCCGTCAGGGCCACGCGCCACCAGCCGTCACCGCGGCGGGCCAGGGCGATCGTCGCGACGATGTAGACGACCGCGGCGAACGCCGAGAGGATGTACGCGAGCGGCGCTTCGTGGAACTTCGTGCTGATCTGGACGCCCGCTCGCGACGTCGCCGCCAGCGCGAAGATCGCGTACACGGCGACGAGCACCCGTCCGGGGCCGGTGGCCGTCCTACGCTGTTGCTCCACTCCACACCTCGTTCAGTCGCAGCACCATCACCGGGATGGCCAGGCAGGCGATGCCGAGCACGACCGTGCTCGACCGGCTCCGCTCGGCCAGTGCCCAGGCGGCGCCGGCGGGCAGCACGACCAGGCAGCCGATCAGGTAGGCGAGGAACGTCGCCAGGCTGCCGGGGCGCTCACCGCCGGCGGGCAGCACGATCCCGATCACCAGCTGGACGACCAGCAGCACCTCGATGACCGCGAGCGCGATCAGGAGCGCGTTGTCCGGCTCCCGGTTGCGGGCCGACTGGACGAAGCTCCAGAGCGCGACGAGCGTGGCCGCCACGGCGACCGTCACGGCGAATCCGAAGATCACCAGTTCCTCCTTCCGGTCCGCGGGCGTCAACTTACTCCGGGGTACCGGCCGGCCCGCCGAGCGAGGGCCGCGGGCGTGGCGCGGGCCACGTCCGGGTGATCCACAGTGGACCGGACAACCAACCTGACCTCGCGATACCGGGAAAGTTGATCACCAGGTGTCCTTGATGGCATTCTGCCAATTCGGTGGTTTATTCCGGCGGGCCCTTGTTCGGACCTGCAGGAATGACGAAAAAACCTTCGTGTTACACCCCGACAGAGTGGTTGGTTGCCTGGTGGAAATCACGCAGTGTTCAGCTACCGCCTGGTAAGTGTCGCTTTTGCCTACCTCGGATAGCCCAGTTGAACCCCCGGGTTGGCGGATTGGCGCGGGACCGCTCGGCATGGGGGAATATTCCTCGTCCCGGGCCACGCCGCACCGGGGAACGCACAGAGGGGCAATCTCGATGGACCTGCGCTACGAAGCATTTTGCTTCGCCGATCCGTTGTTCTACGACGAACAACAGGAAATCGGTGCGTCGGTCGACGAGTACGCCACGGCCCTGCCCGCACCGGACGCCGGTTGGATCGAGGCCCAGCGCGGCGTGTGGCGGGTCCTCCACCCCGAAGGCCGGGAACTTCCCGGTCAGGGCTGGAAAATCCACGTCTCGGCCGGTCTGGGGAACGCTCGGCGGGTGCTCCTGCGGGTGCACGAGTACTGTCTGGAGTACCGGGTCGCCTACAAGCACTTGCGCTCCCCCTTGATCCTGCTCGCCCGGAACTCGAAATACGCACCCCGCGACGGCAGCGGGAAACTGATCACGATTTATCCCGCGAATGAAGACGAGCTCAAGCGGGTGCTTGACGATCTTTCGGTGCGCCTTGAAGGCGAGCACGGGGCTTATATCCTGAGCGACTTGCGTTACGGTGCGGGCCCGCTGTACGTCCGCTACGGTGGATTCGCCGAGCAGTGGGTCGAACACGACGGCAACCGCGTCCTGGCGATCCGCAAGCCGGACGGCAGGCTCGTCCCGGACAAACGGGAACCCACGTTCTCGGTCCCCGACTGGGTGAAGATTCCGGCCTGTCTGCAGAGCAGCATCACGGCGCGCAAGGCCGGCGACCCGTCCCAGTTCCCCTACCAGGTGACGAGTTCCCTGCACTTCTCCAACGGCGGCGGCGTCTACCTGGCGGACCCGAAAGCGGGCGGCGACCAGGTCGTTCTCAAGGAGGCGCGGCCCCACGCCGGGCTGGACCGGGCCCAGATCGACGCCGTCGAACGGCTGCGGCGCGAGCACGACGTGCTCGACAAGCTCACCGGCATCCCCGGGGTGCCCCGCACCATCGAACAGTTCACCGTCTGGGAGCACCACTACCTCGCCATGGAGTACATGCCCGGCACGTCGCTCGGCAACTGGCTGGCCCGCAACTACCCGCTGACCAGGCGCGACACCACCGAAGCCGACCTCACCGCCTACGCCGAACGCGCGCTGGCCGTGGTGGCGAAGGTCGAGGAAACGGTCGAGGCGATCCACGCCCGCGGCTTTGTCTTCGGTGACCTGCACGCGCTGAACATCCTGATCGACGAAGACGACGAGAGCCGCGTCTCGCTGATCGACTTCGAGATGGCCGCCGACGTCGAGTCCGGCGAACGGCCCGCGCTCGGCGCGCCGGGCTTCCGCGCGCCGGCCGACCGGGTCGGTTTCGAGATCGACGAGCACGCTCTCGCGGCGCTGCGGCTGTGGCTCTTCCTGCCGCTGTCCGCGCTGCTGGAGCTGGCGCCGGCGAAGCTGCGCGGCATCGCCGACTTCGTCGAACGCCGGTTCGGCCTGCCCGAGGGCTACGCCGACGCCGCAGTCGCGGTGCTGGCTCCGCGTGCGAAATCCACGGAGCCGGCACCGGTCCACACCGAGCTCGACCAGGAGAAACCCGACTGGCCGCTGGTCCGCAAGCAGATCGCCGAGGCGATCCTCGCGAGCGCGACACCGCAGCGCCAGGACCGGCTGTTCCCCGGCGACATCGAGCAGTTCCGGGTCGGCGGCGCCTGCTTCGGCGTCGGCGCCGCGGGCGTGCTGCACGCCCTCGACGTCACCGGCGTCGGACGGTTCCCCGAGCACGAGCACTGGCTGATCGAGTCGGTCCGCCGCGACCCGCCGACCCGGCCCGGGTTCTACGACGGCAGCTACGGCATCGCCTACGTGCTGGAGAACCTCGGGCACCACGACGAGGCGAGCCGGCTGCTGGCGTCGTCGGCGCGGCTCGTCGAGCAGACCACCGACCACGCGCTCGAGGGCGGGCTGGCCGGCATCGGGCTGACCCTGCTGCACTTCGCCGCGGCCCGGCAGGACAACGAGTTCGGCCGGCAGGCGCTCACCACCGCCGTCCGGCTGGCCGAGGCGCTCGAAACCGCGGCGCCGCCCGGGAAGTTCGCCCGTGCGGGCTTGCTGTCCGGCTGGTCCGGGCCGGCGCTGCTGTTCATCCGGCTGTTCGAGCGCACCGGCGAGCCCGCCTGGCTGGCGTTCGCGGACCAGGCGCTCAGCCGTGACCTCGAAGAATGCGTGCTCGCCGACGACGCGTCACTGCAGGTCCGTGACGGCGCCACGCGCACGCTCCCGTACGCCGGCATCGGCAGCGCGGGCATCCTGATGGTCGCCGAGCAGCTGGCGCGGCACCGGCCCGAAGCCGACGCCTGCGAGAGCCTGCCCGAGCTGCGCCAGTCGTGCCGCGGCGAGTTCGTCATCCACCCCGGCCTGCTCTACGGCCGGTCCGGGCTCGCGGTCGCGCTCGGCATGGGCACCGAACCCGAGCAACGCGTTCGCGACGCGATCGACCTGCACCTGGCCCGGCTGGCCTGGTACGCGGTGCCGTTCCGCGGTGGGCTCGCCTTCCCCGGCAACCAGCTGCTGCGGTTGTCGATGGACGTCACCACCGGCGGCGCGGGGATCCTCCTCTCGCTCGCCGGCCTCCTGGACGGCAAGGAGGTGCTGCCCTTCCTGGGCAGCACGCCGTCCCCCCACACCTCCGGTCGCTGAGGACCGGCGGAATCGAAGAACAATCGAAAGGAACACCATGGAACTCGTTCTGGAGCTGCAGGCCCTGGAGACCCCCGAGGTGCTCAACGGTGGTCACGGTGGCGGCGGCGGCGCGCCGTCGAACCTGAGCCTGCTGGCCTCCTGCACCAACAGCACGCTCTCGCTGCTGACCTGCCACTGACCTGGCGGATCGCACGCAAGTAGTGCCTAGGTGAACAGTGCGGGAGCGGCACAGGCCAAGTGCGCCGCTCCCGCACGTTCATTGTGGCCCCGGTTCCGCCTTCGCGGAACCTCGTCCGAAGGAGTGGGATGCGCGGCTCCGCCGATCGGCTGCTGGCCCGGGTGGCCGGCCTCGATCGACCGAGACTCGCCGCCATCGTCGTCACGGCCCTGGTCGCCACCGCGGCCGGGCTCCTCCTGCCCAGTGCGCTCGCGGCCGCGGTGGACGCCGTCGTCGCGGGCCGTCCCAGCTGGCCTGAAGTCTCGTGGTTGCTGCTGGTCGGCGGCGCGGAAATCGCCGCGGACGTCGTCGGCGGGATCCTGACCACCCGCGTGACGGCGACCGCGTCCGCGTGGCTGCGCCGCACGCTGTCGGACAAGCTCTTCGCGCTCGGCACTCGGTCGAAGTTCGCCGAGGGCGACGCGATCAGCAGGCTCACCGGCGACTGCGTCGGCGCGGGCGGCATCGTCACGATCGTCGTCCAGTGCGGCTCGATGCTGGTCATCTCGTCCGGCGCGGTGGTGTTGCTCGCGTTCCTGGACTGGCGGCTCGCGCTCGTGTTCCTCGGCAGCATCCCGTTCGCGTTGCTGCTCGCCCGCAGTCATCTCAAGCACACGGCCGACGATGTCCTTGCCTACCAACAGGTTTCCGGCGAGCTCGCGGCCCGGATGGTCGACGCCGTCGCCGGCCTGCGCACGATCGCCGCGTCCGGCACCGCCGACCGCGAAGCCGAACGCGTGCTGCGCCCGCTGCCGAAGCTGACCCTGGCCGGGATGGGCATCTGGCGCACGCAGGCCCGCATGGTCTGGCGCGCCGGGCTGCTCACGCCGGCGGTCGAGCTGGCCGTGCTGGCCGCCGCCGGGTTCGGCGTGCTCGCCGGCCGGCTCAGCGTCGGTGACGTCGTCGCGGTGCTCGGCTACGTCGCGCTCGCCCTCGGCCTGGTCACCCAGATCCCGCTGCTCACGATGCTGTCGCGGGCGCGCGGCTGCGCCGAACGGCTCGCCGAAGTCCTCGACGAGCCCGAACCCGCGCACGGCAAGCTCCCGCTGCTGCCCGGCGACGGCACCCTCGACCTGCGCCACGTCGGCGTCACGGGCGCACTGGCCGAGGTCGACCTGACCATCGCCGGCGGGACGTGCCTCGCCGTCGTCGGCCGGTCGGGCGCGGGGAAGTCCGTGCTCGCCGGCGTGCTCGGCGGGCTGGTCACGCCCGACGAGGGCCAGGTCCTGCTCGACGGACGTCCGCTCGCCCGCGTCCGCCGCGAGGAGCTGCGCGCGGTGATCGGCTACGCGTTCGAACGCCCCGCGTTGCTCGGCGCGACGGTCGCCGACGCCGTCGGCTACGGCACGTGGGCCGGCGAGTCCGCGATCCGCGACGCCTGCGAGACGGCGCAGGTCGACGAGGTCGTCGTCCGCCTGCCCGACGGCTACCGCACCCCGCTGGCCGAGACGCCGTTGTCGGGCGGCGAAGCCCAGCGCCTCGGGCTGGCCCGGGCCATCGTGCACCAGCCGCGCGTGCTGATCTTCGACGACGCGACGGCCAGCCTCGACACCGTCACCGAGGCCGCGGTCGAGCGCGCGCTCGCGAGCGCGCTGCCCGGCCGGACGCGCGTCGTCGTGACCCACCGGGCCGGCACCGCCGCCCGTGCCGACCTCGTGGTCTGGCTGGAGGAGGGCCGGGTCCGCGCGGTCGCCCCGCACGCGGCCCTCTGGCAGGAGCCGGGGTACCGCGGCGTCTTCACGGAGGACGACGAGTGAGCCTGCGCCGGTTGTACTGGTCCGCGCTCACCGGGCAGTGGCGTGGCGGCGTCGTGCTGCTCGTGTGTTCGGTGCTCGAAGGGCTCCCTGCTTTCTTTTCGGGTCGGTTGGTCGAGCTGTCCGTGGACCGCGGCTTCGCCGTCGGCGACCCGCGCACCGGGCTCGGCTGGCTGGCGCTGTTCGGGCTGGCCGCGGTGCTGGGCGCGTTCGGCTCGCGGATGGTCTGGCACCAGCTCGGCAAGGTCGTCGAACCCCTGCGCGACGCGCTCGTGACGGCTGTCGTGCGTGGCGTGCTGCACGACGAGTCCCCGCCGCGCAACCAGCCCGACTCGAGCGGCGTCGCCCGGATCACCCAGCACGTCGAGGTGGTTCGCGACGCGACCGCGGGCCTGTTGGTGCAGGCCCGGGCCATGCTGGTGACGACGGCCTCGGCGCTCGCCGGCCTGGTGACCGTCGCCGGTGCGCTGGTGCTCCCGGTCGCGGTGCCGGTGATCGCCTCCCTGGTCGTGTTCGGTTGTCTCCTTCCTTCGCTGGCTCGTCGTCAGCGCGCGCTGGCCCTGGCCGACGAGCACACGGCCGCGACGGCCGGCGCCTCCCTGGCCGGGATGCGCGACGTCGTCGCCTGCGGCGCCGAGCCGATCGCCGCGCTGGCGATGTACCACGCGGTCGACGCCCAGGCCACGGCCGCGGTGCGGGTGGCGCGGTCGAGTGCCCTCCGGTCGCTGGTGATCTCGCTCGGCGGGTTCGCGCCGCTGCTGCTCGCCCTGTGGTTGGCCCCGGGCTTGGTGGCCACCGGCGAGCTGACCGCGGGCGCGGCCCTGGGCGCGCTCGTCTACCTGGCCACGACGATGCAGCCGGCCCTGCGCGGCCTGGCGGCCACGGCCGGCACCGTCGTGCTCCGCCTGCTGGTCGCACTCCGCCGGCTCGCGGAGACGGCCGAGCTGCCGGAACGTCCGGACGGCACGGCGACCCCACGCAGCATCGAGGTCCGCGTCCGCGCCCTGACGTTCGGCTGGAGCGCGACGGCCGAACCCGTGGTCCGCGGGCTCGACCTGGGGCTGCGGCCGGGGGAGCACCTCGCCGTGGTCGGCCCGAGCGGGATCGGCAAGTCGACACTGGCCGGCTTGCTGACCGGCATGCTCACGCCGCAGGAAGGCCGGGTCCTGCTCGGTGGCGTCCCGGTCCGGGACGTGCCCAGGGCGCTGCGCCACGAGCTCGTGGCGCTGATCCCACAGGAGGCGTACGTCTTCGCGGGAACGGTCCGCGACAACGTCGCCCTGTTCGCACCGTCAGCCTCCGACGACGCACTCGCCGCCGCCGCGACCGCGGTGGGTGCGGGCGCGCTGCTGAAGCGCCTGGGCGGTCTCGACGCCGAGATCGGCCACGGTGGCGAAGGCATCTCCGCGGGCGAAGCGCAGTTGCTCGCGCTGGCCAGGGTGTACGCCGGTTCGGCGCGGTTCGTGATCCTCGATGAAGCAACCTCCCATCTCGACCCGGTGTCGGAAGCCCGCGCGGAGCGGGCCTTCGCCGCGCGGGGTGGTGTGCTGGTGGTGATCGCGCACCGGTTGTCGTCCGCGCTGCGCGCGAACCGCGTCCTGGTCATGGACGGCCGCGAGACCGCGGTGGGCAAGCACGCCGACCTGCTGGCCAGGTCGCCGCGCTACGCGGAACTGATGCAGGCCTGGGCGACGCCGGTGGCCGGGGGAGCAGCCACCGGAGGCGCTGGGCCCGCGGCGGTTCGGGTCGCCGGCACGGATCCCGCGGCTGCAGCTGCGGGTGGTCCGGCCGGTGCTGCCGTGACCGCCACCGGTTCTGCTGGTGGACCCGCGTCAGCTGTCGCAGGTGGCCGCGCCGGTGGTGCCGCGCCAGCCGCCGCCGGTGGCGGCGCGGTTGCCGCTTCTGCCCGTGGTTCGGGCAATAGTTCCGCGACTTCCGGTGCTTTCACGGGTGACCTCGCCGATGGTGCCGTGCCAGCTGCCGCGAGCGCACCTTCCGAAGCAACCGCCGGCTCCGAAACGCCGTGGCGGCCGTCGCCGGTTCCGCGTACCGCACGGGCCGGCTGACCACCTGCTCGCTCGTCCACTGTGGACATATTCAATGCCGTCCACGCTACCGCCGTCGAAGCGCCGCGGAACCCGTCGCCGCGAATCTGTGGATAACTTCGCCGTCTTGTCACCACATGTGGATAACTCGCGCCGATCGCCGACCCGTGTCGGCGGCGTCGTGCATGATCGGAAGCACGGAAGAAACGCGACTCCGACTACCGCGTCGCCAGAAGGGAGGTGATCAGCCGGCGGGGCACGTCATTCGGGTTGCAGTGCTTCCAACGCTCCACGCAGCTTGCCGGACACCGGAACCGGCCGGCGGGACTCGCGGTCCACGAACACGTGCACGAAGTGGCCCTCCGCGACCAGTGATTCATCCGCGGCGTACATCCCGATCTCGTAGCGCACGCTCGACTTCCCCAGGTGTGCGACGCGCAAACCGACCCGCAGCGAACCAGGAAAGGACACCGATGAGTGATACCCGCAGTGCGACTCGACGCACAGCCCGATCACCTCCCCGGTCTCGATGTCGAGACCACCCTGCTCGATCAGCCACGTGTTGATCACCGTGTCCATCAGCGAGTAGTGCACCACGTTGTTGACGTGCCCGTAGACGTCGTTGTCCTTCCAGCGCAACGGAATCGTCTGCCAGTGCGGGTAGCCGTTCACCACAGGGACACCGAGTCGCGCAGGATGCCGGCGAGGTCCTCCTCGGACGCCTCGCGGGGTGCGGTGGCCAGCAAGCGCTGCTGCTTCAGGGTTCCCTCGACCAGTGAGTCCACATCGGACTCCGCGTAGCCGACGGCACCGATGCCGTCCGGGATGCCGATCTTCCGCATCAGGTCGATCAGCACCGCGGGCAGGTGGCCGGCGGCGTCGCCGGACCACTCGAAGTCGGGCGCCAGCAGGCGGGCGACCTGCCGGTGGCGGTCCGGCGCCGCGTCGAAGGTGAAGCGGAACGCGGCGGGCGCGGTCAGCGAGACGGCCATCCCGTGCGGCACCATGGGTTCGTCACCCGGGTAGCCGTCCGGGTGGAAATCCCTGACCTGCCCGGCGATCGGGTACGCGTTCGCGTGCGGGATGTGCACGCCGGCGTTGCCGAACCCGAGGCCCGCGAACGTCGCGGCCAGTGCCATGGCTTCGCGTGCCTTGAGGTCCGAGCCGTCGCGCACCGCGGCGGGCAGGGCCCACGACAGCAGCCGCAGCGACTGCTCGGCGAACATGTCGGCCAGCGGGTTCGCGCCGCAGTACGGCACGCGCTGCTCCGGGCGCTTGCGGTCGAACTCGGTGTACGGCTTGGCGGTGTAGCTCTCCGCGGCGTGGCACAGGATGTCCATGCCACTCGCGGCGGTCACGCCGGCGGGCTGGCTGACGGTGAGCCGCGGGTCGACGACGGCGAGGGTGGGGCGCAGCCGCAGGTGGCTGATCCCGCTCTTGACGCGCAGGGACAGCACGTCCAGGACGCAGACGGTGGTGCTCTCCGAACCGGTGCCGGTGGTCGTCGGCACGGCGACGAGCGGCTTCAGCGGGCGGTCGGGCGCGCGGCCGCCGCCGACCGGCGCGTTGACGTAGTCCATCAGGTCGCCGTCGTTGCTGGTCAGCAGGTTCGCGGCCTTCGCGGTGTCGATCGAGGAGCCGCCGCCGACGGCCACGAAGGCGTCGTACGGCCCGGTTCCGCGGGCGAAGTCAACCGCCTTCTGCATGCTGACATCGGTGGGTTCGACGTGTACGCCGTCGAAGATCTCGGTCTCGATGCCGTAACCGGTGATGCCGTCGGCGATGCGGCGCGGCCAGCCGGTGGCGGCGACCTGCGGGTCGGTCACGACCAGGACCCGGCGGGCGCCGTACTGCGTCAGGTCGTAGCCGATCTCGTCGCTGGCGCCGGTGCCGTACTTCAATGCCGGTGCGCCGTAAGTAAAAACGGTTTCATGTTCGGTCGCGGCCAAGGCTGGGGTCCTCGCTCCCTTGATCGGATCCAGTCGGTCAAAGCGGACATTCAGGTCCAACCTTGCCGGGTTTCGGCGAAGATCACTTGACTGCACTGAACGGTGCCCGCATAAGCTCTCCTCATTAGATACCAACTGGGAGCGACCGTCGCCCAGACGGCCGTACGGATCCTGACCGAGGCGCGTGTCCGCCGTGTCTACGCGGTGGTCGGTGAGTCCTTCCTGGAACTGCTCGACGCGCTGCAACGCGAGCGGGAGATCACGCTCGTCTCGGCGCGCCACGACGCGGGCGCGGCGTTCATGGCCGAGGCGGAGGGCAAGCTCACCGAACGGCCCGCCGTGCTCCTCGCGAGCCGGGGGCCGAGCGCGGCGAGCCTGGCTATCGGTGTCCAGACGGCTTACCAGGACGAGACGCCGATGGTCGTGCTGCTGGAGACGCCGGCCACCGACCCGACCGTGTGGAGCTCCGGTGAGCTGCCGACATCGGACCTGACGGCGATGTTCGAGTCGATCGCCAAGTCGACCCTGAGCGTGACCGACCCGGACAGCCTGCCCAGCCTGCTGGCGCACGCGCTGACGACGTCGCAGGAAGGGCGGCCGGGGCCGGTCGTGCTCGGCGTGCCCTGCGACATCTGGGGCATGCCCTACGACGCGGCGAAGCCGATGGCGCGGGTGCGGCCGCCGGCGTCCGGCACGCTGGGCCGTTCGGCGGACGCCGTGGCGCAGCTGGTGGACGAGGCGAAGTACCCGGTCGTCATCGTCGGCGGGCGGGCGCGGTCGGCGCGCGACGAGCTGATCGCGGTCGCCGACGAGCTCGCGCTGCCCGTCTACAACGCCTTCCGGCGCCAGGACGCCTTCCCCGAGAACCACGCGCGCTACGCCGGGCACCTCGGGCTCGGCATCCCGGCCCGGCAGCTCGACGCCTTGGAACGTGCTGACTTGGTGCTCGCGCTCGGCACCCAGCTCGACGAGGTCACGACGCAGGCCTACCGCTACCCGACGGCCCAGCAGACGCTGGTCATGGTCGGCACCGGCATCGAGGTCAGCATGCGGCGGCGCGGGCTGACGTTCCGGGTGGACTCCGAGGTCGAGCCGTTCCTGCGGGAGCTGCGGGCCGTGGCGTCACCCCGGACGCGGCGGGCCTCGGCGGCCAACGCCGCGGTGCACACCTTCATGACCCCGCCCGACACCA
Source organism: Amycolatopsis sp. NBC_01286 (assembly GCF_035982555.1). Taxonomy (NCBI): domain Bacteria; kingdom Bacillati; phylum Actinomycetota; class Actinomycetes; order Pseudonocardiales; family Pseudonocardiaceae; genus Amycolatopsis; species Amycolatopsis sp. NBC_01286. Next base: position 1,921,822 of record NZ_CP108428.1, on the reverse strand, counting down.
GCGGCAACACCCGCGTCCACCCAGTGGACGTCGTGCGGGCCCTGCGTAAACTGGCGCCGGAAGACACCATCGTGACCAGCGACGCGGGCAACTTCGCCCAGTTCATGCACCGGTACTGGTGCTTCACAGCGCCGCGCAGCCAGCTCGGCCCGTCCAACGCCGCGATGGGCTACGCCGTGCCGGCGGCCGTGGCGGCGAAACTGGCCGAACCGCGGCGGACCGTGGTAGCCATGGTGGGGGACGCCGGGACCCTGATGACCGGCCAGGAGATCGAGACGGCCGTCCGCTACCGGGCGCCGGTGATGGTGGTGGTGTTCCAGAACGGCCTGCACGGCGGGCTCGCCATGCACCAGGCCCGTACCCACGGCCGGTTGTCCGGGGTGTCGATCCCGTTGACGGACTTCGCTTCGTGGGCGCGTGGACTGGGCGCGGCCGGGTACACGGTGGACGATCGTGAGGAGCTCGAGCCGATCATCGCCAGCGCGCTGGTGCGGCAGCGTCCGTGCGTCATCGACGTGCGGACGGACCCCGATGTGGTGACGCCCGACGTGCGGTTGTCGGCGCTCCTGGGTCAAGCGCGCCCGCAACCTCCCGCCCAGTAACGGTTTCGGACTGTTTCATTCCGGGAAACGCCGGGAATGTTCAGTGGTAGCAGGGCGTCGGCTGAGGTAATCTGGCGGTGTTCCGGTGGTGGTTCGCCGCTGAACCTTCCCGGCCGGGTCCCGGCGGGAGACAACCGGTTTCTGTCGGTGCCGCATGGCACCATCACGGTCATGACCCGCATTGCAGCGGGCAGGGAACGAGGGGAGTTTCGACGTGGCCGATCAGCAGCACGCGACCGAAGCAGCGCGGAAGTCCGGCGTCGTACCGGTGCTGTTCAGCGCCAGCGCGGAGGCGCACGACGACGCGGTCGTCGTCGCCGAGCACGAGACGGCCTGGCGTTCGCCGTTCTCGGCCGAGGGCCTGCGCCCGGCGAGTGGCGAATAGCTCACCTCTCCCGGGTGAAGACGGGTTGTCCGCGCAGGTCGACTTGTGCTTTACTTCAGATGGTCGATTTTTGTGTTCGTGTTAGCTCACGCTCGCAGAATTCCGCGGGCGTAGTGTCTCCTCGCCGAGGAAGCAAACCGTCCGGGTGCTGACCCGGGTCGCCGAAGTGGCTTCCTGTTTTGTGTTACACATGGAGACTTTTTTATGACTCAGGGCACTGTGAAGTGGTTCAACTCCGAGAAGGGGTTCGGCTTCATCACCCCCGACAACGGTGGCGGCGACGTCTTCGTTCACTACAGCGAGATCCAGGGTAACGGCTTCAAGACCCTTGAAGAGAACGCTCGCGTCGAGTTCGAGATCGGCCAGGGCCAGAAGGGCCCGCAGGCCACGTCGGTCAACCTGATCTGACTTTGATCTTGGGAAAGGGCCGTCACCCGTTCGGGGTGGCGGCCCTTTTCGTATGCTCCGCCCCATGATCGAGCACGGGTACACCGTCTCCGGGATGAGCTGCGGGCACTGCGCGCAGTCGGTCACCGAGGAAATCACCGCTCTGGCTGGAGTGACCGAAGTGGACGTCGACGTCCCGACCGGCCGGGTCGTGGTGCGCGCCGACGCCGCGCTGGCGGAGGGCGACGTCCGGACCGCGGTCGAAGAAGCGGGTTTCACCTACGTCGGCGTGGCCAGCCTGGTGTCGTGAGCACGACGCCGAGGGCCGGTTGGTTCTTCTCCGGCGGTGTGGCTCCAGGTTGGACTGTCCACACTGCTCACTTCAGACGTCCGTTGGGCTGATCGGCCGCATCCACTGATCTGTCGAGCCTGAGGACGGCGGCGGCCCGCAGTCACGGCCCCGCTGACCGGCACGCGGCCGATCAAGCACGGCCACGGCACACCCCGCCACGCCCGGGACCGCGGCCCACTTTGTGATCTTCGCCGCGCCTTGTTACACGCAGCCCGCAACATGCAACGCCCTGCAACCCTTCCCTCCGGCACACCCGAAGGAGTCTCCTGGTACCCGACGCGGGAATCGGGAGGTCAGGTTGGGCGAGTCGGTGGCGGGGATCGTCGCGAACCCGGCGTCGGGGCGGGACATCCGCCGGCTGGTCGCGCAGGCTTCCGTGTTCCCCACCGCGGAGAAGGCGAACATGGTCCAGCGGCTGCTGGCCGCGTTCGCCGTGGCCGGGGTCGATCGGGCCATGGTCTCGACCGATCTCGGGGGCATCTCCGCCGCGGTGCTGCGCGCGCTCGGGCGGGGTGGGACCTGGCCGCACGTCGACTTCCTCGACGAGGATCCGCTCAGCGGCACCGCCAAGGACACCAGCAACGCCGTACGCCGGATGGTCGAAGCCGGTGCCGGGGTCATCGTCGTGCTCGGGGGTGACGGGACCGCGCGCGTCGCGGCCGCGGCCTGCGAAGACGTCCCGCTGCTCGCCCTCTCGACCGGGACCAACAACGCCTTCCCACAGACGCGGGAGGCGACCGTCGCCGGGCTCGCCGCCGGGCTGATCGCCACCGGGCAGATCGACCCCGACCTGGTCACGCACCGGGTCAGCGTGCTCGAAGTCGTCACCAAGGCCCGCCGCGAGATCGCGCTCGTCGACGTCTGCGTGTCCCTGAGCAGGCACATCGGCGCGCGAGCGCTGTGGGATCCGGCGTCGCTCACCGAGCTGTACTGCACCTTCGCCGAACCCGACGGCATCGGCCTCTCCAGCGTGGCCGGCCAGCTCTGCCCGAGCCCGCGCTCGAGCCCGGACGGCGTCGCGCTGCAGCTCGGGCCGGTCGGGGAGACGCCGTACGTCGTGCACGCGCCGATCGCGCCCGGGCTGGTGCGGCCGGTCGGGGTGCGGGGCTGGGGCGTCCTGCAGCCGGGCATGCGGGTCGAGCTGGCCGCGGCGGGTGGGGTGATCGCGCTCGACGGCGAGCGCGAACTCGAACTGAAGCTCGGGGAGAGCGCGTTCGTCGAGCTCAAGCCGGACGGGCCGTGGTGCGTCGACGTCCGGGCCACGATGGCCGAAGCGGCACGAAAAGGGCTGTTGCGCAGCGAACCGAACTAGCGAAGGAGCTCCGACGATGACGGACACCCTGCGGGCGGCGTATCGCACGATGCGCACCATCCGGGCCTTCGAAGAGCGGGTGCGCGCGGAGTTCGCGACCGGCGAGATCCCCGGGTCCATGCAGCTCCACGCCGGTGAGGAGGCCTCGGTCGCCGGGGTCTGCGCCCACCTCGGGGACCGCGACGCGATCGCCGGCAGCCACCGCGGGCACAGCATCGCCAAGGGCGTCGACGTCAAGGGCATGATGGCCGAGGTCTACGGCCGCCGGACCGGCTCCTGCCACGGCAAAGGCGGTTCGACGCACATCGCCGACCTCTCGAAGGGCGTGCTCGGCGCCGGCCCGCCCCTCATCTGCGGCACCGCGCTCGCCGCGAAACAGCAGGACACCGGCGGTGTCGGAGTGTCCTTCTCCAGTGAAAGCAACCAGGGGACGACGCTGGAGGCGCTGAACCTCGCGGCGGCCTGGAACCTGCCGGCGATCTTCGTCGCGGAGAACAACGGGTACGCCGAGGCGACGTCGAGCAGCTGGTCCGTCGCGTCGGACAACATCGCCGACCGGGCCGCCGGCTTCGGCGTGCCGGGCGTGATCGTGGACGGCTTCGACTTCTTCGCCGTGCACGAAGCCGCCGGCGAGGCGATCGAGCGTGCCCGCGAAGGCGGCGGGCCGACGCTGATCGAGGTCAAGTTCACCCGCTACCAACGGGGACTCGACTGCCTCGCGTGGTTCCGCGCCCGCGTCACCGAGAGCGGCGAGCTGCTCGGAACCGTCCTGGACGACATCGACGCCGAAGTCGCGAAGCTCGTCGAAGACGCCGTCGCCGAGGCGAAGGCCGCGCCCAAACCGACCCGGGCGGACCTCGAAACCGACGTCTACGCGTCGTACTGACCGCCGTGGCCCGCACGATCAGCTACCGCGAGGCGATCGACGAGGCACTCGCGCAGGAGATGGCCCGCGACGAGTCGGTCATCGTGCTCGGTGGCGCTCCCGGCGCCGCCCAGGGACTCTTCCCGGGGCGTGTTCTGGACACGCCGGCCTCCGAGTCGGCGTTCGTCGGCGCGGCCATCGGTGCCGCGACGCGCGGGCAGCGGCCGGTCGCGGAGCTCGTGTCCATCGATTTCATGGGCGCCGGCATCGACCAGATCTTCAACCAGGCGGCGAAGTTCCGGTACATGTTCGGCGGCAACGCGCGCACGCCGGTGGTGATCCGCACGGCGTACGGCGCCGGGCTGCGGGCCGCGGCCCAGCATTCCCAGTGCCTGTACCCGATCTTCACGCACATCCCCGGCCTCAAGGTCGTCGTGCCGTCGAGCCCGTACGAGGCGAAAGGCCTGCTCATCCGGTCGATCAGGGACGACGACCCGGTGGTCTTCTGCGAGCACCGGGCGCTCTACGAGACCAGCGGCGAGGTGCCGGAGGACAGCTACACGATCCCGTTCGGCCGGGCGAACGTCGTCCGCGAAGGCGGCGACGTGACGATCGTGGCGATCGGCCGGATGGTCGCGATGGCCCGGCAGGCCGCGGGCGAGCTGGCCGCGACCGGCATCGAGGCCGAGGTCATCGACCCGCGCACCACCAGCCCGCTCGACACCGGAACGATACTGGCGAGTGTCGGGAAGACCGGCCGGCTGGTCGTCGTCGACGAGGCCTCGCCGCGCTGCAACCTCGCGACGGACATCTCCGCGCTGGTCGCGAAGGAGGCGTTCGGCGCGCTGCGGGCGCCGATCGAGATGGTGACGCCGCCGCACACACCGGTGCCGTTCTCCGACGCCCTCGAAGACCTCTACATCCCGGACGCGCAGAAGGTCCTCAACGCCGCGAAGGCGGTTGTGGAGTACCGCCGCAGCTCGTCTGCCGTCCACAGTGGACTCAACGGCGGGGGCGCGGGGTAGCCGGGAGACCGCGGCCGCCGAGGGCAAGACCTGAAGGGCGAGATCGTCCCCACCTACCGATCACGGGATCGAAACGGCACACTGGGGCCGGTCGAGCGCGAGGAGCGGCGGTTTGGGTCAACGGGACCTCGAGGCAGCGTTGCCGGCCGGGGCCGACCCCCGGCAGCACGCACGCGCCCTCGCCAAGGTGCACGAAGCGGCGGTGGCCGGCCGGGCGCTGCCCGCGCGGCTGCGGCCGGTGATCCACGCGTCCTGGCAACGGATGCGCAAGCTCGGCGTCGACCCGGAGGGCCGGGCCGCCGCGCCCGTGCTGACGTTCGAGCAGCTCGAAGCCCGCCGCCGCAAGAGTGGCCTGGTCCAGGCCATGCCGACGCTGCGGGGTGGGCTGATCAGCCTCGCCGAGCAGGCCGCGCACATCATGGTCATCGTCGACGCGGACGGCGCGGTGCTCTGGCGCGACGGCAGCACCGCGGTCAGCCGCCACGCCGACCGGCTCGGGTTCGTCGAAGGCGCCGACTGGCGGGAAGAGGCCGTCGGCACCAACGCGATCGGCACCGCACTGGTCGCGCGCCGCGCGATGCAGGTGTACTCGGCCGAGCACTATGTCCGGTCCCAGCACTTCTGGACGTGCGCCGCCGCGCCGCTGCACGACCCGCGTGACGGCAGGCTGCTCGGCGTCGTCGACCTCTCCGGCCCGGCCCCGACCGTCCACGCGTCGACGTTGGCGCTGGTCGACGCCGTGACGCGGCTGGCGGAGACGCAGCTGCGCACCACCCACCTCACCGAGCTGGAACGGCTTCGCGGCTTCGCCGTCCCGGTGCTCGCGAAGGTCGGCGAGCCGGCCGTCGTGGCCGACGAGCACGGCTGGGTCGCCGCGGCCGCCGGGCTCGCGCCGGTCGACCGGATCGCCCTGCCGGCCGGCCTCGCGCCGGGCCGGGCGTGGCTCCCCGCGTACGGCACCGTCGCGGTCGAACCGGTGCCGGGCGGCTGGCTGATCCGGCTCACCGAGTCCGACGCCGAGACCGCCCCGGCCACCCGCGTCGTCCTGGACGTCCGGTCGGCGCGCGAGCCCGAGCTGACCGTCTCGGGCGGCGCCGGGACCTGGACGCACCGGCTCAGCCCGCGCCACGCCGAGATGCTGTACGTGCTGGCCAGCCGCCGTGCCGGCCGCTCGGCGTCCGAGCTGTCGCTGGACCTGTTCGGCGACGCCGGCCGCACGGTCACCGTCCGCGCCGAGATGTCCCGGTTGCGCCGGCACTTCGGCGGCATCCTCGGCGCGAAGCCCTACCGCTTCGCCGACGACGTCGAGGTGCTGGTCCGGCGGCCGGACAACGCCGAAGCCGTGCTGCCGCACTCGCTCGCCCCGGCCATCCGCGGCTGAACTCCACCCCCGGCTCCACCCGCCGACGGTCCCGGTCCACCCCGGTTCGTTCGTAGCGTCAGCGCCATGGACAAGTCGGATCTCATCCGCCTGGCGCTGGCCAAGGCGACGGAACACAACCGTGGGGGAAAGATGACCGGGAAGACCGTGCTCGCACTGGCCGTGATCGGCGTCGTCGTGCTGGTGGCGTTCATCGCCTACCGGCTGATCCTCGTCGAGCTGATCACCAGCCTGTCCCACAAGTAGAGGGGGAGCGTTGCCGAAGCGGCCGCTGCTGCCGGACACCATCGCGCCGTCCTGGCTGGTGGTGCAGGCGCTCGGCACGCTCTTCATCGCGGCGACGCTGCTGACCGCGCGCGAGCCGGACGCGCGGATCTGGGCCTGTTACGGCGTCTCCGCCGCGTGCTGGCTCGGGTTCGTCGTCCTGGCGTACCGGCTGCCGCGGACGGCGGCGGTGCTGCTCGCGGTGGCCAGTGCGGTGCCGGCGGCCGTGCTCGGGTGGGCCGGGGACTCGTCGGCGATCGTCCTGTCCGTCGTGGCGCTGGGCCGGCTCGCGACGCTGGTCACGGTGGGTGTCGCCGCGATCGTCGCCATCGGTGTGGCCGACGTCGCGCTGGCGGTGGCGTCGTACGCCATCGCAGGGAGGAGCCTCGGGCTCGTCGACCTGGGCGTGATGCTGCTGCTCGTGCTGCTCGGGCTCAACCGGCGGCAGTACGAAGTGCAGGCGAAACAGGCGGAAGCGCTGCTGGAGCAGACGCGGCTCGCGCAGGCCGAGCACTCCCGCGCCGCCGCGCTCGACGAGCGCACCCGGATCGCGCGCGAGCTGCACGACGTCCTCGCGCATTCGCTGGGGGCGCTGGGTGTCCAGCTCGAGCTGGCCGAGGTGCTGCTGGCCGAGAAGTCCGATGTGGACGGTGCGCTCGCGACCGTCCGGCGGTCCCGGCGGCTCGCCAACGACGGCCTGGCCGAGGCCCGCGACGCCGTCGCCGCGCTGCGCCGGGACGTCCTGCCGCTGGCCGACGCGCTCGCCGCGGTGGCGGCCGCGCACGCCCGTGACCACGGGGTTTCCGTGGCTTTCGCCGCCGAAGGCGCTTCCCGGCCGTTGCCGTCGGCGGCCGTCGTCGCGCTGGTCGGCACCGCGCGCGAGGCGCTGACGAACGCGGGCAAGCACGCGCCGGGTGCGGACGTCCGGATGCGGTTGACGTACGAACCCGGCGTCGTCCGGCTGGACGTCGTCAACACGACAAGCGACTTCACTCGAACAGGTGAAGGTTTCGGGCTGGCCGGGATGCGCGAGCGGCTCGCGCTCGCCGGTGGCACCCTGGCGTCGGGCCCGGAAGCCGGCCGGTGGCGTGTGCTCGCGGAGGTGCGGAGTTGATCAGGGTGGTCGTGGCGGACGACCAGCAAGCCGTCCGCGAAGGCCTGGTCGCGCTGCTCGGCCTGCTCGACGACATCACGGTCGTGGCCTCGGCGGGCAACGGCCGCGAAGCCGTCGAAACGCTGGTCACGCACCCCGCCGACGTCGTGCTGATGGACCTGCGGATGCCGGAGCTGGACGGCGTCGCCGCGACCCGGCTGATCCGGCGTGACCACCCCGGTACCGCCGTCGTCGTGCTGACGACCTACGCCGACGACACGTCGATCGCGGACGCGTTGCGCGCCGGGGCCCGCGGCTACCTGACCAAGGACGCCGGCCGCACCGAGATCGCCGCCGCGCTGCGCTCCGCGGCCGCCGGGCAGGCGATCTTCACCGCCGCGGTCTCCGACCGGCTCGTCGCCGCGCTCGACGGCCGGCCCGCGTCGCGTGCCAAAGCCGAGCTGCCGGACGGCCTGACCGCCCGCGAAGCCGAAGTCCTCGGGCTGATCGCGCGGGGCCTGACCAACGCGGAGATCGCGGGCGAACTGTTCATCGGCGAGACGACCGTGAAAACCCACATCAACAACGCCTTCGCGAAGATCGGTGCGCGGCACCGCGCGGAAGCCGTCCGGTACGCCCTCGCCCATCACCTCTGAGAGCCTTATTCAGCCGTCGCCCGCCGCATGACTTCCGTACAGACTCGCGGCCCGTACGCGGGGCGCTGCGGGCTAACCAGAATAAGGCTCTGAGATCACGTGCTGATGACAGCGGGCGGTGCCGGTGGCTGCGCGCACGGCGACTCGGCTACCTTTCTGCGGGTACGGCTCATGGGGAGGAATCGGGGATGACCAGCACTGCGACGGCGCCGGGTCCCCCGGCGCCCGCGTCCGGACCCGCGCCGCCGAAGCCACCGCCGGCGCCGGAGGGCCGTGACCGGGCCGGGGGCCGCAGCGGCTTCCTGGGCCTGCTGGACCTGCCTGGCCAGGGGATACGCGCGATCATCCGATCCGCCGCGACCACCCCCGGCCGGCTCACCGTCATCGCTGTCGGGCTGGTGCTGCTGGCCCTGGTCGCCGGGCTCGTCGCGACGCTCTCGGTGCAGAACCGCGACGACACGATCACCGGCGTCATCGACCACCGCGAGCCCCTCGCCGCCGCGTCCCAGCAGGTCTACCGCTCGCTGTCCGACGCGGACGCGACCGCGGCGAGCGCCTTCCTCTCCATCGGCACCGAGCCGCCCGAACTCCGCCAGCGCTACGAGCGTGACATCGCCGAGGCCGGCGCGGCGCTCGCGAAGGCCGCTTCGGACTCCGGTGACGTCGCCGACGCCGCCGGCCCGGTCGACGTCCTCAACCAGCAGCTGCCCGTCTACACCGGCCTGGTCGAGACGGCGCGGTCGAACAACCGGCTCGGCTACCCGGTCGGCGCGTCCTACCTGCGTGAGGCGTCCGAGCTGATGCGGGCGAAGATCCTGCCCGCCGCCCAGGACCTCTACCGCGTCGACACCGAGAAGCTGATCGAGGAGCAGGACAGCGCCACCGGCTTCCCGTGGCTCGCCACGATCTTGGTCGTCGCGCTGCTCGCCGCGCTCGTCGTCGCCCAGATCTACCTGACGCGGCGGACGAACCGGTTGCTCAACGTCGGGCTCGTCGTCGCGACGGTCGCGGTCGTGCTGTCGCTGCTGTGGGGCGCGGTCGCGCTGGTCGTGCAGGGCAGCCTGGTCGGCGCCGGGCAGGACGACGGCTCGCACCGCGTCGACGTCCTCGTGCGCGCGCGGATCGCCGCGCTGCAGGCCCGCGCGGACGAGACGCTGACGCTGGTCGCCCGCGGCGACGGCGCGGCCTACGAAAAGGACTTCGGCACCAACGCCGTCCAGCTGGCCGGGACCGACGGCCAAGGCGGCCTGCTCGGCGAAGCCCGCAGCCTGATCTCCGACGGCGACGGCGCCGCGAAGGTCGTCGACGCGACGAAGGCCGCGAACGACTGGTTCAAGGCGCACAAGACGGTCCGGTCCCAGGACGACTCCGGGCAGTACCAGGAAGCCGTCGACTTCGCCGTGCTGGAGGACAAGACCGACGGCTCGGCCCCGGCGTTCCGGCGGCTCGACGACGCCCTCCAGGACGCGATCGACGTCGGGCGGCAGGAGTTCCTCGACAGCACCCACGGCGGCGACAGCGCGCTGACGCTCCTCGCGCCGGGCCTGGCCGTGCTGGCGATCGTCGCCGCGGCGGGGGCCACCATGGGAATCCGGGAGCGACTGAGGGAGTACCGGTGAGCAGGCGGGGTTACACGGTCCGGATCGGCGCTCTGGCGGTCGTCGCGATGCTGACGGCGGCCTGCGGGAGCCCCGGGAAACCGGTCGACCCGGCGCCGGTGAGCAACGCGGCCTGGCCGCAGCCCGCGCACGTCGGCGGCCCGGACTCGACGGCCGGCGGCGGCACCGACACCAGCTGCAACCCGCAGGCCAGCCTCGCGCCGAGCGGGACGTCGATCGCCGACGGCTCGACCATGGCGAAGATCAAGGAACGCGGGAAGCTGATCGCCGGCGTCGACCAGACGACGTACCTGTTCGGGTTCCGCAACCCGACCACGGGCAACATCGAGGGCTTCGACATCGACATGGTCAACGAGATCGCCCGGGCGATCTTCGGTGCGCCGGAAGGGCGCGTGCAGTTCCGCGCGATCCCGTCGTCGCAGCGCGAAGACGTCCTGACGCAGGGCCAGGTCGACATCGTGGTCCGGACCTACAGCATCACCTGCGCGCGCAAGGCGAAGGTGCAGTTCTCCTCCGTGTACTACAAGGCCGGTCAGCGGATCCTCGTCACCAAGGAGTCGAAGGTGACCAAGCTGGCCGACCTGAGCGGCAAGCGGGTGTGCGCGACGAAGAAGTCGACGTCGCTGGCGAAGATCGCGACGGACCCCGCGAAGCCGGTGCCGGTGTCGGTGGACAACTGGTCGGACTGCCTGGTGATGCTCCAGCAGGGCCAGGTCGAAGCCGTCTCGACCGACGACACCATCCTCGCCGGGATGGCCGCGCAGGACCCGACGCTGCAGGTCGTGGGCGACCAGTTCACCGAAGAGGACTACGGCATCGGCGTGCCGAAGGACAACACGGACATGGTCAAGTACGTCAACGCCGTGCTCGACAACATCCGCAACAGCGGCGCTTGGCAGGACAGCTACCGCAAATGGGTGGAGCCCTCGCTGGGGCCGGCGTCGCCGCCGTCGCCGCAGTACCAGTGAGCCGCTCGCGGCTAGGATCGGTCCTCGTACGTCGTCGGGGATCTGGGAGGTAGCAGTGTCTGAGGAGCCGCGCCGTCCTCGGCACGCCGCGCCGGACGACGAGCCGCAGGTGGCCGCGCCGAGCTGGCAGCCGCCGCCACCGGTGCGGTGGGAGACGCCGGAGCCGTCGATCTCCGGCCGCCTCGACGACACCGAACCGCCCGCCGCCGAGCGCACCGTCTTCCACGCCCCGGTCCGGCGTCCGCCGACAGCGCCGACGCCGCCGCGTGGCCAGTCGTCCTCCTTCGTGCGCGGGCAGATCCCGGGTGCGGACGACCCGACCCGGCCGCCGGGCCGGATGAGCCCGGTGACCCCGCCTCCCGGCACGCCGCAGGTCGCGCCGCCCGTCGCGCCGTCGGTGGAGCCGACCCAGGCCGTCCGGGTGGATCCGAACGCGCCGCAGCCGACGAGCGTGCTCGCGGTGCCGACCCCGGAGACCCAGAGCATCATGCCGCCGGCCCCGCGGCCGGAGCCCGGACCGGGCGCGCTGCCGGACCCGGGCACCGAGAGCGTGCTGCCCGAGCGCAGCAGCGACGGCCGGCACACGGGCACCGGAACCGGCACGGGTACCGGAACCGGCAGTGGCAGCGCCGCGGTTTCCGGCTCCGGACCGTTCCCCGGCACTTCGCGGCGGACGTCATCGCGCACCTCGCGTTCGCGCCGCGGCCGGCTCGGCGCCGGCCTGGTCGAGGTCCCGCCGGTCCCCGCGCGCGACCCGGCGTCCGCGGTGCTGACGAACCCGATGGTGTCGGAGGAAAAGCGCTTCTGCGGCAGCTGCAGCGCGAAGGTCGGCCGCGGCAAGGACGGAAAACCCGGTGCGGCGGAAGGAAAGTGCGAGAACTGCGGCACGCCGTTCTCGTTCGTGCCGAAGCTGCAGCCGAACGAGCTCGTCGGTGGGCAGTACGAGGTCCTCGGCGCGATCGCGTACGGCGGCCTGGGCTGGATCTACCTGGCGCAGGACCACAACGTGTCCGACCGCTGGGTCGTCCTCAAAGGACTGATCGACACCGGTGACGCGACGGCGATGGCGGCCGCGGCCAACGAGCAGCGCTTCCTGGCCGAGGTCGAGCACCCGAACATCGTCAAGATCCACAACTTCGTGCAGCACCCGGACCGCCAGAGCGGCACGACCGTCGGCTACATCGTGATGGAGTACATCGGCGGCCAGTCGCTGCGGCAGCTCGCGCTGGCGCACCACCGGGAAAGCCGGCGCCCGGAGCCGCTGCCGATCGGCCAGGTGCTGGCGTACGGGCTGGAGATCCTGCCCGCCATGGGTTATCTGCACAGCCAGGGCCTGCTCTACTGCGACCTCAAGCCGGACAACGTGATCCAGACCAACGAGCAGCTGAAGCTGATCGACCTGGGCGCGGTCCGGCGGCTCGACGACTACGAGAGCCCGCTGTTCTTCACGACCGGTTACAGCGCACCGGAACTGGCGACGCAGGGCGCGTCGATCGCGTCGGACCTGTTCACCGTCGGGCGCACGCTCGCCGTGCTGAGCTTCGAGTTCACCGGCTACACCAGCAAGTTCAAGACGACGCTGCCCGGGTCGGACGCGGTCCCGCTGTTCGCGTTGTTCGGTTCGTACCACCGGTTCCTGAAGCGCGCGACGCACGCCGACCCGGACCGGCGGTTCCTCTCCGCCGAGGAGATGGCCGACCAGCTCACCGGCGTGCTGCGCGAGATCATGGCGCTCGGCACCGGCAAGCCGCGGCCCGGCGCGTCCACGGTGTTCGGCCCGGAGAGCCGCACGTTCGGCGTGCAGCTGGTGGTGCCGGAGGCCGGCGGGAGCGTGCCGCTGCCCGGCGCGGCCGAGGTCGTCGCCGGCCTGCCGATCCCGCAGGTCGACACGGACGACCCGGCGGCGGGCGTGCTCGCCACGACGACGTCGCTCGAGCCGCGTGGCGCGATCGAAGCGCTGGCCGGCGCGCCGCGGGAGTCGATCGAGGTGCGGCTGCGGATCGTCCGCGCCCGGATCGAGCTGGGCGAGCTGTCCGAGGCGCAGCGGCAGCTGCAGGCGGCGCAGTACCTGGCCATCAAGAACGGCTTCCCGCACGACTGGCGGATCGACTGGTACCGCGGCCTGATCGAGCTGGCGGGCGGCCGCTCGCGCGTCGCGCACGTCGCGTTCGAAGCGGTGTACGACGACCTGCCGGGCGAGATCGCGCCGAAGCTGGCGCTGGGCGTCAGCGCCGAAGGGGTCGGCGACTACTTCGCGGCCGCGCGCTTCTACGAGCTGGTCTGGCGCACGGACCGCAGTTACGTCAGCGCCGCGTTCGGCCTGGCCCGGGTGTACCTCGCGCAAGGTGCGCGGACCAGCGCGGTCGAGGTGCTCGAGATGGTGCCGTCGTCGTCGACGCACTACGTCGACGCGCAGGTCGCCGCGATCAAGATCAAGACGACCGCGACCCGGGCGGCGGGCAAGGAAGCGCTGGTCGCCGAGCACGACCTGCTCGACGCGTCGGCCCGGCTGGAGCGCCTCCGCCTGGACGCGGAGCGCCGTACGAGCCTGTCGGCGGGAGTGCTCGAAGCCGCGTACGAGTGGCTTCGCGGCCCTCGCCAGGGCCCGCCGACGCCGGGAGCGCGGGTGCTGGGCTGCCCGCTGGAGGAGCGTGAGCTGCGCTTCGGCCTGGAGCGCTGCTACCGGGCCCTGGCCCGCCTGGCGGCGACGGTCGAGCAGCGCGTGGAGCTGGTGGACAAGGCGAACGCCATCCGACCCCGCACCCTCACCTAAGCGGCACTTTCTCCGGGAGAGTGACGCGCGTCAGGGGTTGATCTCCCAGTCGCCGCGTTCGCGCTGGTTCTTCTCGTGCTGGGCGGCCAGCTTCTCCAGCGCCTGCGGGTCGCCGTGGTTGGAGAAGTGGTCGAAGCCCACCACGATGAACAGCGCGCGGGCGCTCACCGCGATCGGGCCGTCCTCGGCGTCGAGGCGGCCGTCCGCGCTGACGTAGATCTTGCGGCCGGCGATGCCGTCGAGGTGCGCGGTGATGAACAGCGTCGAACCGACCGGCACCGGGCGGCGGAAGTCCGTCTCCAGCTTCCCGGTGACCGCCGGGCGGCGCATCAGGTTGCCCACCGTCGAGCCGAGCGCCTCGTCGAACGCGCAGGCCAGGAGGCCGCCGTGAGCGAGCCCGGGCGCGCCCTGGTGGGCCGCGGTGACGGTGAACCGCGAGTGCACGACCTGGCCCTCACCGACGGTCGAGCGCAGGTGCAGCCCGGCGTCGGCCTCGTCACCGCAGCCGAAGCACTCGCCGAAGTGCACGCCCAGCTCGGTGCCGGGTTCCGGCGCCTTGGGGTGCGGGACCGCCGGCTCCACCGGTACCGGCGGCCAGGGTTGAGAAACACGACTCATGCGCTGACGTTAACTCGCGGGTAGTCGTCCGCTTCGTCCGGCCCGCGACGTGACCGGGCAACCTACACCTCTCAGTAGCCGGAAAGTTCCCCACTGTAGAGATTCTCCGGCTCAGACTGCCGACCTGCGGCAACCGGTCGAGACTGGCTGGATGAGCTCGAACGGCCCAACGGGCACGCTACGGAGGAGGTCGTCGCCGGCATGAGCGAACCAGCAGCTACGACGGGCAAACCGGAAGTGGACGAGAGAACCGTCAAGCGCGCCGTGTGGGCGTCCGCGATGGGCAACGCCACCGAGTGGTACGACTACGGCGTCTTCACCTCGGGCGCGATCGCCGTCAGCATCGGCTCGGAGTTCTTCCCCGGCGACGGCAACGCCGTGCTCAAGTCACTGGCCCTGCTGGCGGTCGGGTTCATCGTGCGGCCGTTCGGCGGGGCGTTCTTCGGCCCGCTCGGGGACAAGATCGGCCGCCAGAAGGTCCTGGCCATCACGATCCTGCTGATGTCGGGCTGCACGTTCCTGGTGGGCGTGCTGCCGACGTACTCCGGCGGCTACAGCATGGGCATCGCGGCCCCGATCGCGATCCTGCTCCTGCGCATCATCCAGGGCTTCTCCACCGGCGGTGAGTACGGCGGCGCGGCGACGTTCATCGCCGAGTACTCGCCGACGAAACGCCGGGGCTTCTTCGGCAGCTTCCTCGAACTGGGGACGCTCGCCGGGTACGTGCTCGGCAACCTCGTGGTGCTCGCCGTGACGCTCTCGCTGTCGGCCGACCAGGTCGACGCCTGGGGCTGGCGGATCCCGTTCTTCGTCGCGCTGCCGCTGGGCCTGGTCGGGCTCTACCTGCGGAACAAGCTCGAGGACACCCCCGAGTTCCGCCGGCTGGAGGCCTCGGGCGAGAAGCCGCGCAAGGCGCCGCTCAAGGAGATCTTCACCCGCAACTGGCGGATGATCCTCAACCTGATCGGCATCGTGCTGCTGCTGAACGTCGCGGACTACCTGCTGCTGACCACGATGCCGACGTACTTCACGGAAACGCTGAAGATCAACGACAACACGTCGACGCTGATCATCATCGCGGTCGAGGTCCTGCAGATGGCGATCATCGTGCCGCTCGGCGCGCTGTCCGACAAGATCGGCCGGAAGCCGCTGCTGCTCACCGCGGCCATCGGGTTCCTGGTGCTGAGCTGGCCGTCGCTCAAGCTGATGCAGTCCGGCAGCATCCTGTGGCTGTTCGTCGGGTTCCTGATCGTGGCGATCCTGCTGGTGCTGATGCTCGCGGTGATCGGCTCGACGTTCCCGGCGATGTTCCCGACCCGCGTCCGGTACGGCTCGTTCGCGATCGGCTACAACATCTCGACGTCGCTGTTCGGTGGTACCTGCGGTGTCATCGTGACGGCGTTGATCCAGAGCACCGGCAACCCGGACTGGCCCGCGTACTACCTGATGGCGGCGGCCCTGATCGCGATCATCCCGATCATCAAGATCCCGGAGACGTCGCAGGTGCCGATCGAGCAGATCGACACCGAGGACAGCGGGGGCGGCAAGTCCCTGACCGGCGCGTCCGCTCAGCGTTGAGCGGTCCCGCGCCTCGAAATACGTGTGCCCCGTCCGGATCACCGGGCGGGGCACACGTGCGTAGTGGGTCAGCGAGACGTCGTCCGCGGTGCTTCCGGGGCCGTCTCGGTCGGGTTCGCGGACGGCGGCGGCAGCGAGACCGACGAGGGCTGCTTCGACTTCCGGGTGGTCGCGGCGACCGGCGGGCTCGACGGCCGCTGCGTGCTCGGCACCGAGCGGCCCGGCTGGGCCTCCGGCGGCGCGATGGACGTCGCCGGCACCTCCTCCTGGGACGGTATCGGCCGCGGCGACGGGGGAGCGGTGGTGCCGATCGTGGACAGGCCGGGGTCGGCGGGCTGCACCGGGTCCGGCGGCCCGAGGCGGTGGCCGGCCAGGAAACCGGCCACCGCGAGGATCACCGCCGTCGCGGTCGAAGTGCCCACGACCGCCAGCCGCTTGCGCCGCTGCCGGATCCGGCCGCCGCGTTCGATCACGTCGGCGGCCTCCAGCCGCATCGGCGGCGTGTCACCGGTCGCGCCGGTCAGGATCACGCGGACGTCGTCTTCGGGGTCCACGTTCGTCACCTCCCCTCCGTGGGTGCGCTGAACGTCAGCGCGGTGTAATGCGGGCCGAGCCGGTTGCGCAGGGTGGCCAGGCCCCGGGAGGCCTGGCTCTTCACCGTGCCGGTGCTGCAGCCGAGCGCCTTCGCCGTCTCCTCGACGCTCAGGTCCTCGAAGTACCGCAGCACCAGCACGGCGCGTTGCTTGGGGGCCAGCACGGCCAAAGCCTGCCGGACCAGCGTGTCCTGCTCGCTCCCGGCTTCCGCCGGGAGCTCCGGCAGGGTGTCGGTGAGCCGCTCCCGTTTCCACCTGCTGCGCCGGTGCTCGGCGAGGAACGTGCGCAGCACGACCTTGCGGGCGTAGGCGTCCAGGGTGTCGTGGCGCGACAGCCTCGGCCAGGCGAGGTACAGCTTGATCAGGGCCGCCTGCGTGAGGTCTTCGGCTTGGTGCCAGTCACCGCAGAGCAGGTACGCCGTGGACCGGAGGCTGTGCGCACGCTCGCCGAAGTACCGGGCGAACTCGCCGTCCCACGGCGAGCCCGGCCCGGTCGACGGACGGGAGCGGGTGATCACCTGACTACCGGGTCACCCCGATGGCCGGCAGGTGCAGATCACCGGTCGGGCCGGCCGGGACGGCGCGGGGGACGCGCGGAGCCTGCTCGGCGCGCGGGGCCTTCGTCGTCGCCGGGACGGCGCTCGGCGCCGGCAGGGGCTTGCGGGTGGACTGGGGCGGGACCGGAGCCTGGGTCGGCGGCTCGGCCGGCCGGGTCGTCGCCTGGGGCGGCGCGGTCGGCTGCGACTGGGCCATGGCGACGCCACCGGTCAGGGCGCCACCGGCGAGCACGAGCGCGCCGAGGGACAGGGCGATGCGGATACGCAAGACAGCTCCTCATTCTCGCGGACGCGGCTGTCGATCGCCGCGCCTCTGCCCGTAGTCATGCGGTGGGTGCTCGCCGGGGTTGCATCGGATTCCCGGGTTTCGCGAAAAGCACGAACGGCCGGGAAGTCCGCACTGGACTTCCCGGCCGCCCGGTGTTCCTCGAAGGTCTTTCTCAGCCGGCGAGCGCCGACAGCTTCTGCCAGCTCGCCCAGTCGTAGGTCCAGTCGCTGTAGTCGCCGTCCTTGGCGGTCAGCGTCTGGGTGCTGCCGGTGATCTCCACCGGGTCGCCGGTGAGCACGCCGTCGTAGTACTCCTTGGCGCGCGCGGGCGAGAGGTTCAGGCAGCCGTGCGAGATGTTCTTCTTGCCCTGGGCCCAGACCGACGCGGCCAGGCCGTGGATGAACTCGCCGTTGTTGGAGATCCGGACCGCCCACGGAACCACGACGTTCTCGTAGTGGTACTTCGGGTTGCTCATCGCGTAGGTGGACTGCTTGCCCATCACGACGTGCGTGCCGCTGTGGGTGACGCGGCCCGGGTCGGAGTCGAGGCCGTAGCTCACCGGGTAGTCCGCGATCTGCTGGCCGTCCCGGATGACCTGCATGGTGTGCTGCGTGGTGTTGCCCTTGACGATCTGCGAGCGCCCGATCGCGAAGCTGGCCGACACGTCCTGCTTGCCGTACACGCCTTCGCCGATCTTGACGCCGTAGATCTTGGCGTTGACCTTCACCTGCGTGTTGGGCTTGAAGTACTCCTTCGGCCGCCAGTGCACCGAGGTGTCGCCGTCCAGCCAGGCCCAGGAGCCCTCGGTCTTCGGCGTCGTCTCGACGGAAAGCGCCTTCTCGACGGAGGCCTTGTCGGTGACGCGGCTCGGGAAGCTCAGGGCGATCGGCATCGCGATGCCGTACGTCTGGCCGTCACCGACGTTCAGGCTGGCCTGGGTCTGCCGCTTCGGCTTGACGGTGGTGAACGTGCCGCCGATGGGCACGTTCTTGCCGTCGGCGCCCGCGGCCTGGCCGGACCAGGTGTAGGTCTTGCCGTAGCCGAGCTGCTCGGTGGTGTTCCAGGTCTTCTTGTCCGCCGACGTCTGCCCCTGGACCTGCTTGCCGTCCGGGTTGGTCAGCGTGACCGACAGGATCGTGCCGCTGTCGACCTTGACGCCGACCGGTTCGCCGGGCGCAACGTCTTGCGCGCCCGCGGCCGGAGTCACCGCCAGCTTCGCGGGCTGCGCGGCGGGCGCCGGCGCCGGTGTCGGGCCCCCGCCCGACGTCCCGCTCGCCGACACCGTGGGTTCACTGCTGCACGCCCCCAGCGCCAGCACGGCGACCAAGCCCAGTACCACAGCCGCGCCCCGGCGCCGCGTGGAAGTCTTCACCGTCACTGCCAATCCCCTTTGCCCCTTTGGTGCTTCCCCTCTTACGAGACGCCTCGCGGACCTCGAACGTTGAGCGGTGTTCGAGTGACGAGCGTCACAGTCGCCCGGAGGGGCTTATACAGAGGGGGCACGACCGACTCCGAGCCGTATCCGGTGATCACGGAGCCGATGTGCCGCGCAAGACTAACCGGTGGGTCCGACAGAAGCGGGTGCGGAGCCCTACGACGTTCCGGTGACCTTGGCCCGTGCAGGCGTTTTTCGCCTCGATCACGGGGTTCAACTTTGGCCAGATCCCGGTAGTCTGCTCGGAGGCCGTCGTTTTGCGTGTTCGTGGCTTCACACTCGCGGAACTTCTGACGCGAGCCATGGAGCCGACACGCTCTTGACTCGACTCGTTGGAACCGCCCGGGACGGCCGGGGTGCCGCTTCGGTGGCATTCGAAGCGGATCTGTGCAACGAGGAGAACAGCGGTGGCGCAAGGCACTGTGAAGTGGTTCAACGCGGAGAAGGGCTTCGGCTTCATCGCGCAGGACGGCGGAGAAGGCGACGTGTTCGTGCACTACTCGGAGATCGAGGGCCGCGGCTTCCGCACCCTCGAGGAGAACCAGCGAGTGGAGTTCGAGGTCGGCCAGGGCCAGAAGGGCCCGCAGGCCCAGAAGGTCCGCGCGATCTGAGACCGAGGCTTGTTCCGGTCAGCCCACCGCGCCCCGCACACAGACCCGCTGGTTCGTGCGCACGCCCTTGCGGCGGGCGACGGCTGAACAAGTCTCGCAGGCCCTTTGCGTCTCTCAAGGCCTGAGTGAAGGGCCCCCGGCTTCCGCCGGGGGCCCTTTCTCATGAGTTGCGGGGGCTGGTCAGCGCCGTCCGACGGCCGGCGCGTCGAACGCGTCGGCGGGGAAGTGGAACTCGTCGGTGAGGTCGGTGACCTCTTCGGCCCCGACCTGCCGCTGGTCCTGGAGGGAGGCGGCCTGCCCCTCCCAGTTGAGCCGCTCGAGGATCCACTCCTGAGCGAGGGCCTGGGGCGAGATGCCGCGGGCCTCGGCGACGTCGGTGAGCTGCTTGCTGGCGATGAGGCTCATGCGCAGCTGGAACACCTGCGCCTCACCGAAGCGCTTGCCGGTCCCGGTGCTCTCATTGTCCGCATCAGGCGCCAGGGCGGCCAGGTAGCTCGTGAGTTCCTTGTCCTCGACAACACCGTCGTCGGCGGTCTTGGCGGCACCGCGGTGACGCCCGGAGGACACTGCCTTGAGGTTCGTGCGGCTGCCTAAGCGGCCGAGTGAGGGAAGGGGCACGAGCCACACGATAACGGTTGGGTCTCACCACACAAACCACTGTGAGCCACGACACGCCCCTTTATTTACCCGATCAGCCCAACCCCCACCTGAACAGCCCAACCTTACTTAAACGCACCGCAATCAGTCACTAACAGTACGAGTCGATCACCCAAAGAACAACGCAACAAAGACGGCAAAGGTGACCGGGTAAACGCTGGAAGTCCGGCGGCCGCACCGTGGGGGTCCGGGGGGCTCGGCCCCCCGGGAGATACGCCGAAATGACCGGGGAGCGAAGGGCGAAGCCCGAAGCCCCCCGAGAAATGGAGGACCCCCGCGCCAGGGGGAGGAACGCGGGGGTCGGAGGGGATCTCCACAGGCGCTGACCGGGGGTGTGTCAGCACCTCGATTGTTGCACGAGTTGCGTGGTTGGGCGAGTGGACAGCGGGAAATTTCCGCGTGGGGTGTCACTTTGCGCTGGGGTGACGTTCGTTCGGGTGGTGTTGTTCTCCGGGCGTGCTGATTGCGCTGCGTTGAGCGGAGCGTGGCCTCAGGTTCACTCTCCGGGGGGCTGTGTGTGGCGCCCGGCGCTGGTTAGCCTCGCGGCCAAGTTGTTGTGAGCCGTGTGGAGGGGCTATGAGCGGGTCTGTCGAAGTGCGGGAGTTCCTCCTTCGGTACGAAGGTGCCGATGGGGGTGGTGCCGCGCTCGCCGGGGGTTTGCCGGCGCAGCGCAGTGGTGCCGCTGATACGCAGCGGGTGTCGGACGACCAGGTCCGGCGGGCGCGGCTGGCCGTGGCGAACGGTGCGCTGGGGGTCGACGACTGCGTCCAGCTGCTGGAGATGCTCGGCTTGAACCTGGATGAAGACGGGCAGGCGCCGGTCCAGCGGTGAGGTGGTCGGCGGGTCCGGCGGTCCAGGTGGTCGCCGCCGGGCCTTTCCGGTGATGTTCGTGCAGGTTGCCGCCCTTTCGGGCAATGATTCCCAGGTCTTCGCGGGTTCCTTGACACTGGTTTCGTAACAGTGTTACGTTTGCTGCGTCGAAAGGGGCCGGACATGCTGGCGATCGAGGAAGCGGCCGGGTTGGCGAACCGGATCCGCCCGGTGGTGCAGGTGCTGGGCGGCAGGTTCATGACGTCGCCGGAGCTGGCGGCGGTCGAAGCCGAGGTGGGCCTGCCGCCGCGTTCGCTGTACGTGCGAGGCCGCTCGGCGGTGCTCGGTGACGTCCCGCCGAAGGTGGCCGCGGAGCTGTTCGGCATCTTCCCGCACTGGCTGTTCGACTTCGTCCTGCCGCCGGCGACGGCGGCCCTGGACGCACCCGCCGCGGTCCGCGTCTACGCGGAGTCATCGGCGCGCTGGTCCCGCGTCAGCCTTTCGGCCGCACCGGAGCCGGGTCGCCTGGCGGAGTTGTTGTTCCGCGTGGTCGACACGGCGGACGCGAGCGGCCTCGCGCTGTTCGCCGGCTGGAAGAACGCCTCGCGCCCGGAGGGCGACGCGGAACGGCTGGGCTTCGCCCTGATGGTCTTCCGCGAGCTGCGCGGCGGCCTGCACTTCGCGGCGCTGCGGGCCGTGGGCCTGTCGGTGCCGGAAGCGGTGGTGGCCGACCCCGAGGGCGGCCGCGAGCGCCTGCTGCGCACGGCGTGGCCCGCGGAGGCGGCCGACGAGCTCGTGGCGTCCGCGGCGCGCAAGCCGGACCTGCGTGAGCGCTGGCACCGAGCCGAGGCGTTGACCGACGAGCGCGTCGGCGAGCTGCTGACGTCGGCACTGACGGAGCCCGAGCGCGCCGAGTTCGGCCGTCGCCTGGCGGAGCTGGCGGAGTTTGCGCAGGTCCCGGCTTTGCCGAGGGGTTAAGGAACCCCCGGTGCAAAGGGGTGGTGGCGTGCCCTATGCTTGTAATCGCTCCCGGGGGACAACCTGAGAGCGCGGTCGGTCGGTTAGCCGAAACTGATCGGGCTCCCATCGTCCAGCGGCCTAGGACTCCGCCCTTTCAAGGCGGCAACGCGGGTTCGAATCCCGTTGGGAGTACGCAGTACAGTAGTAAAGGAACGAAAGCAGTACGCAAGGCCCTGTGGCGCAGTTGGTTAGCGCGTCGCCCTGTCACGGCGAAGGTCGCGGGTTCGAGTCCCGTCAGGGTCGCAAGATCGTTCGGCTCCAGGCCGGCGTTCCCGGCCAGGTAGCTCAGTTGGTACGAGCGTCCGCCTGAAAAGCGGAAGGTCGCCGGTTCGACCCCGGCCCTGGCCACCGCTCACGAAGGCCGTCTCGACTCAGTCGAGGCGGTTTTTTCGTTATCCGGCTTCCTCGACGTGGAAGTACCCGACGGGCTTGGGCCCTTCGGTGATCACGACCACCGTGCCGGCCTGGATCCGCTGCGGGCCGGTGTTCTCGACGATCAGCCAGCGCCCCTCGGCCGCCCAGGTGAGTTCGCCGGCAGGGACGCCTCGCACCACGAACGACGCGAGCCCGGTGTCAGCGGTTTCCGGCGGCACGAAGGTGTTCGCGGCGTACCGGCCATCGGCGCGCGGCGGGCCGGAGGTGCGCCCGCCTTGCTCGGGCGTCAGCCACACGACGCGGCCGCGGAACGGGAACGGAGCGGTGTCCACGGCCCGATTCTGCCGGAGACGATCAGCGCGGCACGACCACGATCTGATCAGCGTCCTCGTAGACGATCCGCCCCGGCGGTTGCCGGGAAACCAGTCGTTCGCACCGGACGCCGTGGGTGTCGAGGATTTCGAGGTAGCCGGCGGCCCGATCGACCAGTTGCCGGGCCGGCTCAGGTCGTTGATCAAGCCGAAGAACCCGGGATGGCGGCCTTCGGAGTTGGGCTCTGCGCTCTGGAACCTGATGTACGCCACCCCAGCAGTGTGCCCGTTAGGCCGAACGAGTGAACCCCGGACGGCCATGTCCGGACGCGGCGAACGGCGTCGACCTACCGGCGAAGGCAGCCCGAGAACGGGCCGCCACCCATTACGGGGAGCCGATATGCGATACCTGCTCACGCTGCACATGAACCCCGCCCTCTGGGGCACCCTGACCGACGACCAGAAGAACGGCGTCTACGCAGGCCACGGCGACTTCATCAAGCTCGTCACCGGCTCCGGCGAGATGGTCGAGACCAAGGCGCTCGTCGATCCCGCCGGTACCAGGACCGTCCGGGTCGAGAACGGTGTGCCGCGCGTCGAGAACGGCACCTTCGTCGAGTCCGCCTCCTTCCTCTGCGGCTACTACGTCGTCGACGTCGAGAGTGAGGAGCGGGCTGTCGAGCTGGCCGGGAAGATCCCGGACGCGCAGTACACCGCCGTCGAGGTGCGCGAGGTGATCCACGAGGGTTGACCTCGAGCGGCTACCGGCTGCCGAACAGTTCGTCCGCCGGGATCGGCCGGCCCAGGTGGAATCCCTGCGCCTGGTCGCAGCCGAGGCGGCGGAGCAGCTCCAGCTGCTCCGCGGTTTCGACGCCTTCGGCGATCACGGTCAGGTCTACCGCGTGGGCCATCGCGATGATGCTCGTGACGATCGCCTCGGCGTCGTGTGATTCGGCGATGCCGGTGATGAACGAGCGGTCGATCTTGAGCGTGTCCAGCGTCAGCCGGCGCAGCTGCGCGAGCGACGAATAGCCCGTGCCGAAGTCGTCGATCGCCAGCAGCACGCCCAGGGATCGCAGTGCTGCCAACACTTCCCCGGCCGCTTCCTGGTCGCGCATCAACGCGCTTTCGGTGACCTCCAGGCAGAGCGCGCCCGCGGGCAGCCCGGTGCTCGCGAGCGCGTCCTGGACAGCGGGCACCAGGTGCGGGTCGTCGAGCTGCCGCGTCGAAAGGTTCACCTTCAGCGTCAGGTCCAAGCCCTGGTTGGTGCGACGCCAGGCGAGTTCGCGGGTGGTGGCGCGCAGCATCTCCTTGCCGATCACGTTGATCAGGTCGCTCTCCTCGGCCAGCGGGATGAACTCCGCCGGGGAGATCGGGCCGAGCCGGGGATGTGTCCAGCGCAGCAACGCTTCTACCGCCACCATTTCGCCGGTCTTCAGGTCGACCACCGGCTGGTAAGCGGGCCAGAGCTGACCTTCGTGGACCGCGTCGCGCAGGTCCTGTTCCATCCGCAGCCGGCGCTGCATCCGTTCGCGCAGGCCGACGTCGAAGAAGTGGTGCCGCCCGCGTCCAAGCGTTTTCGCTTGGTACATCGCGACATCCGCGTCGCGCAGCAGGTCCTCGGCGCTGCGCTGGTCGGCGCCGTCGACGAGCACGACGCCGATGCTGGCGTCGAGGTGCAGCTGCCGGCCGAGCACGCCGATCGGCTCGGCCAGCGCGGCCCGCAGGTGCTCGGCCAGCGCGCGGACCTCGCCGGGCTCGGTGACCTCGTCGGTGACGATGACGAACTCGTCGCCGCCGAGCCGTCCGACCAGGTCGGCGCGGCCCGACGAGCGCCGCAGCCGCTCGCCGACGATCCGCAGCACCTGGTCGCCGACCGAGTGCCCGAGGGAGTCGTTGATGACCTTGAACTTGTCCAGGTCGAGGAACAGCACGGTCGCCGGGCCGCGGCGGCCCCGGACGTCGAGGCGGTCGAGCACCAGCGTCCGGTTCGCCAGCCGGGTCAGCGGGTCGTGGGTGGCGTCGTGCGCGAGCCGGGCGCTGATCGCGCGGGTCTCGCTGATGTCGGTGAACGACGTGACGACCGCGGCCGCCGTCGGGTCGTCCGGGTCGAGCAGCCGGGAGGTCAGCGACACCCAGACGTCGCGGCCGTCCGGCCGGCGCAGGCGCACGACGAGGCCGTTGTAGCTGACCCCGGTCCGCCGGGTCCGCACCGACGGCATCTCGTCCGGCGGGATCCACTGCCCGGACTCGGTGAACAGCACGAGCGAGTGGCACGGGACGCCGATGAGGTCGGCTTCGGCGGTGCCGAGGATCCGGCACGCCGCCGGGTTCGCCGCTTCGACGAGCCCGGTCGGCCCCATGAGCAGCACGCCTTCGTCGAGCGACGCGACGACCGTGCGGTAGTTCTGCTCGGCCCGCCGCCGCGCGGTTTCGTCGGCGCAGACGAGCACCCAGCCGTCGTTCATCTCAGCTGCCGAAACGCGGACCGTCAGCGGTGCCCCGTCCCGTCGCCGGTGGACGGCTTCGGCGACGCCACCGCGACGCAGCTCCAGCGGCGCGCCGACCAGCTCGCTCGCCCGGCGTCCGACGGCTTCGGCCGCGGTCCACCCGTACACCGTCTCGGCGGCCGGGTTCCAGCTGGTCACGACACCTTCGCCGGTGGTCGCGATCAAAGCGTCGCTGACGTGCGACACGAGCGCGGCCTGGTAGCGGAGGGCGTCGGCGGCCGCCTTCTTCGCGGTGATGTCACGCATGACGACCTGGTAGCCGGGCCCGGCCGTGCGCATGGTCTGCGCCTCGACGGCGAACTTGCTGCCGTCCAGCCGGGACATCAAGGCTTCGACGGGCTCGGTGGCGGCGCCGGGCCCGGCCAGCAGCGCGAGTTTCTCCAGCAGCGCGGGCCGGGAGTCCTCGGCGACGAAGTCCGTGAACGGACGGCCGACGACCTCGTCGGCGGAGCAGGCGGCGAACGCGTCCAGAGCGGCACGGTTGGCGTAGGTGACGACGCCGTTCTCGTGGACGCAGATCGCGTCCGGACTCAGCTCGACCAGCTCGGCGAGGGAGTCTGCCTCCATGTGCGTCCGTCCCCCATGCTGCTCGGCTGTGGCCCGTCGATTACACCACCGACTCCGGCCCGTGCATACCCGCCGGAATACGCGTCCGGCCTGCGGATGCGCGGCGTAACCGCGGGCCCCAGAACAGCAGCCCGAAGTGCGCGGCGACGGCGTGGCCGAGCAGCGTGACGACCGAGTCGAGGGTCGTGGGGTCGTCGCTGAGGTAGATCACCGCGACGAACGCCTCCATCGCGGCCATCGCGAGGAGCCGGGTGCGGCCGCGGAGCAGGAAAACCAGGGCGCCGGCCGTGGTGAAGAAGCCGTAGCTGACGCCGATGTCGAGCCAGTGCCCGGCCGAGCTCGGCAGGACGTGCGCGCTGATCAAAGCCATCACCGGCAGCTCGGTGACGAGCGTGGCGAGCACGTGGCCGGAGAAGAACACGGTGGCCACGCGGCGGATGCCGAACCGGCGTTCCAGTGGCGCGACGGCGATCGCGAAGATGAGGACGTAGACGAGCCAGCCTTCGTCCGCCAGCCAGAGCGCGCTGGTCAGCAGCGAGGTCAGCGGCCGCCGCCACAGGTTGTGGGCGTCGGTGCTGGACAGCCGGAGGAGCCGGTCGGTCAGGTCCGTGTCGGCGAATCGCAGCAGCAGGGTCGTGCCGAGCAGGAGGACGAGATAGCCGAAGGTGAACGGCGTCGCCCGTGGGTTCGGGATGAACCGGACGAACTGCCGCCAGTTGCGCCGTGCCGGACCCGCGAGGTCGAGGACCCGCGGTTCGGCTTTCAGCAGCATGGTTTCAGCTTCGCCGGGCATGCTGGGATTCTCCCCAACCGCAGCTGTGAAACCCCTGTGGATAGTCACTGACCGTCAGATCACACAGCACGTAACGAATTTTTGCCGGTACCTCACCCGTTCGGGTGCTTTGTGCGGTAAAAATACGGCCGTGAACGACGAGGTATCGGTCGCCGAGCTGCTCGTGCGCGAGGGCTGGGGCGACCGGCCGGTGCAGTCTCGGTGGCGGGTGGTCGCGGTGATGCTCGCCGTCGTCATCGGCTGCGGGGCCGCCGCGGTGCTGGTCGCGTTCAGCAGCGGTCAGGTGCGCCAGGACGCCGCGCCGGTCGACCAGATCCAGGTCGTCCCGATGCCGCAGCGCACCACCGGCCTCGGCGGTGCGGGCCAGGCGACGGACTCGCCGAACGACGGCGGGGTCGGCGGCGGCACCGGCGGCGACGTCGTCGTCCCCGGCACGCACGAGGGCACCGTCACCGAGGTGCCGGGCCGGCCGTCGGACGCCGAGAGCAGCACCGAATCCGCGACGGCGACCACCGTGCCGACCGCCGGCGCGCCGGGCTCCACGACCGCCCCGGCCACGACGACGACCCCGGCCGGTGGTCAGCAGCCGCCGCCACCGCCCACGACGTCGACTTCGCCGCCGCACCAGGTCACGTGCATCCTGATCATCTGCTGGTGATCAGCCGAGCTGCTCGCCGAGGTCGCTGAAGTCGGACGTGTTCCAGCGTTCCGGGCGCATCACGATGGCGATGTTGTTGCCGTGGCTGGCGTCGGTCGCGTCCGTGTACGCCTCGCTCATGCCGGGCGGCAGGTAGCGGGCCGCCACCTCGTGCCGTTCCGCCTTGGTCATCGGCCACGTCTTGACGACCGGCCCCTCGACCGAGACGTACTTGTAGACGCCGTCCTGCTCCTGCACGCACAGCGCGAACCGGCCGGCTTCCTCGATCAGCCGCGTCTTGCGCAGCCCGGGGGACGTCATCACCATGACGTCCCCGCCCGGCTCGTAGCGGTACCAGATCGGCGTGGTCAGCGGTGCGCGTCCGGGTTCGGCGGCGACGCTCAGCACGCCGACGCGCGGCTCGGCGAGGAACGCTTCCCGCTCTTCACGGGTCATCTTGCGGGCCATGGTCTCGCTCCTTAAGGCAATTCGATTTGCCTTAAAGGTACGCAGACGCGACTCGCTAAAGCAAGTACCTTTGCTTTAGGATCACCTCATGACCCGACCCGGCGGCCGCAGCGCCCGCGTCCGCGACGCGGTGCACGACGCCGTCGTCGAGCTGCTCGCCGCGGGGGAGACCGACGCCACGGTCCCGAAGATCGCCGAGCGGGCGGGCGTCAACCCGACCAGCATCTACCGCCGCTGGGGCAACCTCGACAACCTGCTCCTCGACGCCGCCGTGACGCGCCTGCGCGAGACGTCGCCGATCCCGGACACCGGCTCGCTGCGCGGCGACCTGACGGGCTGGGCGGCCGGCGTCGAACGCGCGATGCGCGACCGGCACGGCCAGATCCTGCTGCGCGCGCTCGTCGCGACCATGGCCCCGGAACGGGAGCCGATCGAGTACCTCCGGGCCCGCGGCGACGACCTGCAGCAGGCCCTCGACGCGGCCGCCGCACGCGGCGAGGCGGTGCCGTCGGTGCAGGACGTCCTCGACCACGTCCTGGCCCCGCTGTACCTGCGCGTCCTGTTTCGGCTCCCGGTCGAACCGGGCGTCGGCGCCGAATTCGTCGAACGGTTGCTCAAGACCCTGTGAGCAGGTCCGGTTCTTCGCGTCGGCCGAGGTGGTTGAAGAGCAGGTTCAGGGCGAAGGCCAGCACCGCCGTCACCGTGATCGAGCTGCCGCCGATCGTCTGCAGCCAGGCCGGGAAGTGCTGGAAGATCTTCGGCGCGAACGCCGGCAGCAGGCCGACGCCCAGCGCCACCGCCACGACGAAAGTGTTGTGGTTGCCGGAGAACTCCACCGTGCGGAGGTTCTGCGCGCCGACCGCGGCGACCATCGCGAACATCACCACCGCGACCCCGCCGACCGCCGGCTGCGGGATCGCCGCGATGAACGCGCCGATCTTCGGGACCAGGCCCATCAGCACCAGGATCCCGCCGGTCACCGCGACCACCCAGCGGCTGCGCACGCCGGTCATCCGCACCAGCCCGACGTTCTGCGCGAAAGCCGTGTCGGGGAAGGAGTTCATCACGCCGCCGAGCACGGCCGAGAAGCCGTCGGTGGCCAGGCCGCGGGCGAGGTCGGAGTCCGTCGGCGGGCGCCCGGTGATCTCGCCGACGGCGATCATGTCGGCCGTCGACTCGGTGAACGTCACCAGCATGACCACGCACATCGACAGGACCGCGGCGACCGGGAACGTCGGCGCGCCGAAGTGGAACGGCGCCGCGAGCCCGAACCAGCCGGCCGCGCTCAGCCCGTCCCAGTGCACCAGCCCCAGCGGGATCGCGACGACCAGTCCGATCGCCAGGGCCAGCAGCGGCCCGATCTGGTTGGCGAAGCCGCGCAGCACGCGCGTGAACAGCACGAGCAGCGCGAGCACGCCGAACGCGAGCAGGATGTGCGACAGGGCCGCGTAGTCCGGCGCGGTCGGGTCGTTGCCCGCGATCAGCCCGGCGCCCGGGCCGAGCAGCGAGACGCCGATGACGAGCAGCAGCGTCCCGGTGACCAGCGGCGGGAAGAACCGGATCAGCTTCGCGAACGGCTTCGCGATGAGCAGTCCGAACACCCCGGACGCCATCATGGCGCCGTAGACCGCGGGCAGGCCGTACTGCGACGCGATGAGGATCATCGGGTTGACGACGCTGAACGTCGCGCCCGCCACCACCGGCAGCCGGATGCCGAGGAGCTTCCCGATGCCGATCGACTGGATCAGCGTGGCGATGCCCGCGACCAGCAGGTCGGCGTTCACCAGCAGCCCGATCGTCGCCGCGTCGAGCTTGAGCGCGCTGCCGACGATCAGCGGCACCGCGACGGCGCCGGCGTACATGATCGACATGTGCTGCAGGCCGAGCAGCGCCAAGCGGCCGGCGGGCAGGCCCTGGTCTACCGGGTGGACCTCGGGTTTCGTCATCAACAGCCCCCTTTTGCCGTGCCAGCCAACGCGCTTCGGATGACGGTAGCAAGACGCCGCCGTGATGATCGTGTTTCCGGGGTGCGGCGGATCGGGCCGCGATGTGTGACCATCGGTGCATGACATCGGGCGGTATTTCCCAGGTGGGCCCGCCGTTTCGCGCCGATCACGTCGGGAGCCTCCTGCGGCCCCCGGTGCTGCGCGACGCGCGACGGCGGCACGAAAGCGGTGAGATCGGTGCGGAGCAGCTCCGCGCGGTCGAAGACGACGCGATCCGTGACGTGATCAAGATGCAGCGAGCGGCCGGGCTGAGCTCGGCCACCGACGGCGAGTTCCGCCGGGCCTCGTGGCACATGGACTTCATCTACGCACTCGGCGGCATCTCCAAGAGCGACGAACGGCTGCACGTCAAGTTCCACAACCTGGCGGGCGACCTCGAGTTCAGCCCGCCGGGCCTGCAGGTCGACGGCAAGGTCCGGCTCGAGGAGCCGATCTTCGCCGACCACTTCCGGTTCCTGCAGTCCCATGTGGACGCCGGCGTGACGCCGAAGCTGACCATCCCGTCGCCGAGCATGGTCTACTACCGCGGCGGCCGGGCGGCGGTCAGCGAGACCGTCTACCCGGAGCTGGAGGAGTTCTTCACCGACCTCAGCGCGGCGTACTCCGCGCAGGTCACCGCGATGGCCGGCCTCGGCTGCCGCTACCTGCAGCTCGACGACACGAGCCTCGCGTACCTGAACGACCCGGCGCAGCGCGAGCTCGTCCAGCGGATGGGCGGCGACCCGGACACCCAGCACCTGCGCAACATCGCGACGATCAACGCGGCGCTGGAGGGCCGGCCGGACGACCTGGCGGTGACAACTCACTTGTGCCGCGGGAACTTCCGCTCGTCGTGGGCCGCTTCCGGGAGCTACGAGTTCGTCGCGGAAGCCGTGTTCGGCGAGCTGGCCGTCGACGGGTTCTTCCTGGAGTACGACGACGAACGCTCCGGTGGTTTCGAGCCGCTGCGGTTCGTGCCGAAGGACAAGAAGGTCGTGCTCGGCCTGGTCACCACCAAACGGCCGGAGCTGGAGGACCCGGACGTCCTGGTGCGGCGGATCGAGGAGGCGTCGCGGTACGTCGACGTCGACCGGCTCTGCCTGTCGGGACAGTGCGGGTTCTCTTCGACGGAGGAAGGCAACGACCTCACCGTGGACGACCAGCTGCGGAAGCTGGAGCTGATCGTGAAGACGGCCGACCGAGTCTGGGGCAGCCACTGATGATCACCTGCGTCGTCGACTACGTCATCGACCCCGCGAAGCTGCCCGACTTCGAACGGTTCGCCGCCGCCTGGATGCGGTTGGTACAGCGAGAAGGCGGCGTCCACCACGGCTACTTCCTGCCGTCGGAAGGCGCGAGCGACGAAGCGCGCGCGTTGTTCAGCTTCGAGAGCTTCGCCGCGTACGAGCAGTACCGGACCTTGTTCGGCGTCGACCCGGACTTCATCGAGGCCGACAAGATCCGCGAGGAAAGCGGTTGCGTGGTGCGGTACCGCCGGTCGTTCATGCGACCACTGCTCCCGGACGACGACCTCTGAGGTGGGTCGCCCCGGGTTCGTCCCGGGGCGACCCGCTGGATCAGCCGCAGTTACCCCAGCTGTGGCGGGAACCCTGCGCCAAGGTCGTGGTCGGCGTCGCCAACTGCCGCCGAAGTCGTTGGCGCAGGCCGCACCGCCCACACGCCCCGGACCCTGGGCGGTTTGGTCGCGGGTTGCGGGTCCAGCCGATGGTGCGAAGACTGATCCCCATGCGACACAGCGCGCAGCGGCCGCCGTCGGTGGTTGATCGTGTTCTCGATCTGCTCGGCGCGTTCTCCGCCGAGCGGCCGCAACTCACGCTGTCCGAGCTGAGCCGCCGCGTCGGACTGCCGTTGTCCACCACGCATCGGCTGGCCGGGGAGCTGACCCGGCGTGGTGCGCTCGTCCGGGATGACGCCGGTGCGTACCGCGTCGGGCTCTGGCTGTGGGAGGTCGCTTCGCTCGCGCCGCACGGGGCCGAACTCCGGGAGAGCGCGATGCCGTTCCTGGAGGACCTTTACGAGGCCACGCACCAGAACGTGCAGCTCGCGGTGCTCGACGGGCCGGAGGTCGTCTACGTCGAACGCATCTCCGGCCGCGGTGCGGTCAACGTCCTGACCCGGGTCGGCGGGCGGCTGCCGGCGCACGCGACCGGCGTCGGCCAGGTGCTGCTCGCGCACGCGCCGGCCGACGTCCAAGCGGAGGTCGTCGAGAGTCCGCTGAAGGTGTTCACGCCCAAGACGATCAGCTCGGAAGGTGAGCTGCGTCGCGTCCTCGCGGACGTCCGGCGCAACGGGTACGCCATCAGTGACGGCCAGATCGAGCTGATCGCCCTCTCGGTGGCGGCCCCGGTCTTCGGCGCCGACGACGAGGTGGCGGCGGCGATTTCGGTGGTCGTGCCGGCGGAGGGAACCGACCCGAGAACGCTGGTCCCGGCCGTGCGCGCGGCGGCGCGGGGGATCTCGCGGGTCCTCGGCGCCCCCCGCGCGCTGCGGACCAGCGGCGAACCCCACTGATCGACTCCTCGACGAGCCGAGCGGGTTGTGCTCAGATGAAACCATGGGTGAGCAGGGAGTGGGCACGGTTCTGGTCGTCGGCGCCGGGCAGAGCGGGTTCCAGGCCGCGGCGTCGCTGCGCGACCGGGGCTTCGACGGCCGGGTCGTGCTGGTCGGGGACGAACCCGGCGTGCCGTACCAGCGGCCGCCGCTGTCGAAGGCCTACCTGGCCGGGACCGCCGGGCTCGAGCAGCTGCACCTGCGCGGCGAGGACTTCTTCGCCGAGAAGGGCATCGAACTCGTCGACGCGCGCGTCAAGTCGATCGACCGGGCCGCGAACCGCGTCCACTTCGACGACGACGAGGAGCTGGCCTACGACCACCTCGTCCTGGCCACCGGCGCGCGCAACCGGGCCTTGCCGGTGCCCGGCGCGGACCTGCCGGGCGTGCTGGCCCTGCGCACGCGCGACGACGCCGACCGGCTCCGCGCGTCGCTGTCCGGCGCGCAGGACGTCGTCGTGGTCGGCGGCGGCTTCATCGGGCTCGAGTTCGCGTCCCACGCCGGCCGGCCGGTGACGGTCGTCGAGGCGCAGGACCGGCTGCTCAACCGCGTCGCGTCACCCGAGATCTCCGGGTACTTCGCCGAACTGCACCGCGAGGCCGGGCACACGGTCCTGCTCGGCCAAGGGGTTTCCGCGCTGCACGGCGACTCGCGGGTGCGGGAGGTCGAGCTGTCCGACGGCACGCGGCTGCCCGCCGACCTCGTCGTGATCGCCGTCGGCGTCGTGCCGGAAACCGCGCTCGCCGAGGCCGCCGGGCTGGACATCGCGAACGGCGTGGTCGTCGACGCGCACCTGCGCACGGCCGACCCGCGGATCTTCGCGATCGGCGACTGCGCGAACTTCCCGTGCGTGCAGGCGGGCGCGGCGACCCGGCTGGAGTCGGTGCAGAACGCCGTCGACCAGGCCCGGTGCGTGGCCGCGGCGCTGACCGGCACCGAAGAGCCGTACGCGAGCCTGCCGTGGTTCTGGACCGACCAGTCGGGCGCGAAGCTGCAGATCGCCGGGATCCTCGACCGCGCCGACCGGACGGTGGTGGCGGGTGATCGCGAGGCGGGCAAGTTCTCGGTGCTGTCCTTCCGCGACGACGTCCTCATCGCGGTCGAGTCGGTGAACCGCCCGGCCGACCACATCGCAGCGCGGCGGCTGTTCACCGCCGACCCGCAACCGGCGTACGCGGACCTCGAAGCGAGCGGGTTCGACCTGAAGGCGCACCTGAAGACCCGCGTCGCCTGAGATCGTCAACTCGTGGTTGACGCACCCAGTGCGTCAACCTACAGTTGACGGCATGAACCTGCCTGACTACTCCGTCAAACTCGACGACCTCATCACCGCCATCAAGAGCAACAACGACCAGGACGCCCTCGCCCAGCTCTCCGACGCCGTCTACATGGGCGAGCACCTCGGCGACGTCGCCGACCACCTCATCGGCCACTTCGTCGACCAGGCTCGCCGCTCCGGCGCGTCCTGGACCGAGATCGGCAAGAGCATGGGCGTCACCAAGCAGGCCGCGCAGAAGCGGTTCGTGCCGAAGGTGGACCCGGGTGGTGACGTCTCCGGCGCGATCGAGCGCGTCTACGGCCGCTACACCGACCGCGCGCGGCACGTGATCGTCGCCGCGCAGAAGGCGGCCATCGACCACCGCAGCCCGGCGATCGACACCGTGCACCTCGTGCTGGGCCTGCTCACCGAGCCCGCGGCGCTCGCCGCGGGCGCGATCCTCGCCCAGGGCGTCACGCTGGAGACCGTCCAGGAGACGGCCGAAGCCCAGCTGCCCGAGCCGGCCGGCGAGGTGCCCAGCCCGATGCCGTTCAGCCCCGGGGGGAAGAAGGCCCTGGAACTGACCCTGCGCGAAGGGCTGCGGCTGGGGCACAACTACATCGGCACCGAGCACATCCTGCTGGCGCTGCTGGAGCAGGGCGAAGGCGTCGGCTTCCAGGTGCTCGACGGCTTGGGGATCAAGAAGGACAAGGCCGAGGCGAAGATCGTCGCGGTCCTGACGGAGATCCTCGCCGCGCGAGGCCAGTGACGCTGCTCTGATCGGGATGGACCAGGGGGTCTTCCCGCTCAGGCACCCCGGAAAGCCGTGAAGGCCTCCTTACCGGCCATAAGAGCCGGTAAGGAGGCCTTCACGGCTTTGAACTCAGGCGTCGGACTCCGGGCGGCCGTCCTCGGCCCACGCCGTGTGGAACGAGCCGTCGCGGTCGACGCGGCGGTACGTGTGCGCCCCGAAGAAGTCGCGCTGGCCCTGCACCAGGGCCGCCGGGAGGCGGTCGGCGCGCAGGCCGTCGTAGTACGCCAGCGCCGTCGAGAAGCCCGGCGTCGGGATGCCCAGCTTGACCGCCGTCGAGATCACCGAGCGCCACGAGTCCTGCGCGTCCTCGACGGCCTTGCGGAAGCCACCCGAGGTGAGCAGGGTCGGCAGGCCCGGCTCTTCGGCGTAGGCCGCGGTGATGTCGTTGAGGAACTTCGCGCGGATGATGCAGCCGCCGCGCCAGATCGAGGCGACCTTGCCGAGGTCGATGTCCCAGCCGTACTCGGTCGCGCCGGCCTGGATCTGGTTGAAGCCCTGCGCGTACGCGACGACCTTCGACGCGTACAGCGCCTGCTCGACGTCGTCGGCGAAGCGCTCCAGCGACGAGCCGGTCAGCGGCGAGCGCGCCGGGCCGCCCAGGCCGCGAGCGGCCGAGCGCAGCGACGTCGAGCCGGACAGCGAACGCGCGAAGACGGCTTCGGCGATGCCCGAGATCGGGACGCCGAGGTCGAGGCCGATCTGTACGGTCCAGCGGCCGGTGCCCTTCTGCTCGGCGGCGTCCGCGACGACGTCCACGAACGGCTTGCCGGACGATTTGTCGACGTGCGCCAGCACCTGGGCGGTGATCTCGATCAGGTACGAGTCGAGCCGGCCGGTGTTCCAGGTCCGGAACACGTCGGCGATCTCCGCGGGGGAGTAGCCGCCCGCGCCGCGCAGCAGGTCGAACGACTCCGCGATCAGTTGCATGTCGGCGTACTCGATGCCGTTGTGCACCATCTTCACGAAGTGCCCGGCGCCGTCGGCGCCGATGTGCGTGCAGCACGGCTCGCCGTCGACCTTCGCCGAGATGTCCTCGAACAGCGGGCCGAGGGACTCGTAGGACTCCTTCGAGCCGCCGGGCATGATGCTCGGCCCGTGCAGCGCGCCTTCCTCGCCGCCGGAGACGCCGCTGCCGACGAAGTGCAGCCCGCGCTCGCGCAGGGCCTTCTCACGACGTCGGGTGTCGGCGAAGTGCGCGTTGCCGGCGTCGATGATCACGTCGCCGTCTTCCAGCAGCGGCGCGAACTCGTCGATGACGGCGTCGGTCGGGCCGCCCGCCTTGACCATGATCACGACCTGCCGGGGCCGCTCCAGCGCGTCGACGAACTCCTGCGCGGAGTACGCCGGGATGAAGTCGCCCTCGTCGCCGAACTGGTCCACCAGCGTGCGGGTCCGCTCCTCGGACCGGTTGTGCAGGGCCACCGTGTGGCCGTGCCGCGCCAGGTTCCGGGCCAGGTTGCGGCCCATGACCGCCAGGCCGGTGACCCCGATGCTCGCCTTCTTGCTCATCCGCATCCTTCCGAAGACTCTCTCGATTCAGACCCTAGTCCGATCGACGCCTCAAGGGAGGTCACGGCGATGGGGGCCACTCAGTTCAGGAAAAACACCGGATCGGCTCGCCGTTGAACGCGACCATGTCCATCACGGCCGCGACCAGGTCGATCTGCGCGCCCCACTCGGCGCTGTCCAGCTCGGCGTACGCCCGGTGCAGGTTGCCCGGCAGCCGCTCCTGCTCGGTCAGCGACGCGAACTCGCCGAGGTCGGTGTCCTTGGCCAGCTCCAGCGGCCCCAGCCCGGCGGCCTTCCCGCGCTCGGCCGTCCGCTGGACGAAGGCCAGGTAGCCGTCCACTGTGTCCACGACGTCCAGGCCGCACGCGGGGCCGTGGCCGGGCAGGATCACTTCGGGTTCCAGCTCCCGGATGACGTCGAGGGCCTTGCGCCAGCCGGCCACCGAGCCCATCAGTGCGAACGGGCTGCCGCCGTTGAACACCAGGTCACCGGCGTAGAGCACGCGCTGCTCGGGCAGCCAGACGAGCACGTCGTTGGTCGTGTGGGCCGCGTGGCCGGGGTGGATCAGCTCGATCGTGACGTCGCCGGCGTGCACGGTCAGCCGGTCGTCGAACACGACCTCCGGCGGGCGCGACCGCAGCTCGCCCCAGTCGTTGCCGGTGAAGATGCCGTCGAACGTCTGGATGCCCTCGGCGACCATCAGCTCGCGGGTCTTGCGGTGCCCGATGATCGTGGCGCCCTCGACCAGGTAGTTGCCGTTGGTGTGGTCGCCGTGGTGGTGGGTGTTCACCAGCGTCGTCACCGGGCGGCCGGTGGCGCCTTCGACGGCGGCGAGCAGCGCGCGCGTGCGGCGTTCGGTCGAGCAGGTGTCGATCAGCACGGTGTGGTCACCGGCTGCGACGAACCCGCAGTTGTTGATGTACCAGGAGCCGTCCGGCTGGACGTACCCGTGGACCTGGTCGGCCAGCCGGGTGACGGCGGCAGCGGCGGGAGAACGATCGGTCACGCGCACCAGTCTGCCCGAGACCCGGCTCCGCCGGTTGGCGGAATAATTCGGAATTTCACTGGTCCAGGCGAGTGACAACCCAGGTGGCTGGCGTTCCGCGACATTTCCTGGAACGCTGCGCGATGTCATCATCGAGATCCGCAGGGCAAGCACTAACCTGGGTGGGTTCGATAGTTCGCGTGTGATGACGGCTCCGGATACGGGCCGTCATCGCTTGATAGTGGTCCGGGAGAGCAGGGCGATGGCCAGCACCGTCACCTCGCGCCGGAAGCAGCTCGGGAACGAGCTCCGGCACGCCCGCACCGCGGCGCGGATGACACAGCAGCAGGTTGCCGAGGTTCTCGGCTGCACCCAGGGCAAGGTCAACAAGATCGAGTCCGGTGCCGTCGGGGTCAAGCTCGGGGATGTGCGATCGATGCTGAACGCGTTCGGGATCAACGGCGAAGAGGCCGACACGCTGATGAACCTGGCGCGCGCGGCCGCCGGGCAGCGCGGCCACTGGTCCGGCTACCGCTCCGTGGTGCCGCACTGGTTCCGCACCTTCACGGACCTGGAACCCGCCGCCGCGGAGATCCTCACCTGGCACGGCGAGCGCATCCCCGGCCCGCTGCAGTCCGAGCACTACATGCTCAAGCAGTTCACCGAGTTCGGCGCCACCGACGTGACGTCGCTGGTGCGCAACCGGCTCGACCGCAAAGCCGTGTTCGAACAGCAGCAGCCGCCGTACTACCGGTTCATCATCAGCGAGGGCGCGTTGCGCCGGGCGCCCGGCGGGTCCGCGCCCGCGGTGATGCTGGACCAGGTCGAGCACCTGCTCTCGCTCGAGCGGCACCCGCGGGTCTACGTCCACGTGCTGCCCTTCGGCGCGCGGCTGGCCGCGGTGCCCAACGACTTCACGATCATGCGCTTCCCGGACCGCACCCGGGACTTCGTCTACATCGAGCACTCCGCGGGCGGGCTGTACCTCGACGACGTCAAGGACTTCAACATCTTCGTCGACTCGTGGGACAGGCTGCGCGGAGCCGCGCTGGAGCGGCAGGAGACCCGGCAGTTCCTCAAGGAGCTCGCTGAGGGTTACCGCGCGCAGATGCAGCAGAGCCAATAGGGCGAACGGCCCCGCGAGGCGGCCAAGTGGTGAACAACTTTCGGTAGAGTGCTGCTGTTGCGCCCGAACCCACCACCGGCTGCGTCATCCGAAGGGGACATCGTGGACCCCGACTTCCTCCCCGACGCCGTCGACCTGGAACGGCCGAACGTGGCGAGGATCTACGACTGGGCGCTCGGCGGCACCGCCAACTGGGCGGTCGACCGGCAGTACGGCGAGCTGGCCCTGCAGGCGTTCCCGCTGGCGCGCGCCCTCGCGCGGGGCAACCGCGACTTCCTCGGCCGCGCCGTCCGCTACTGCCTTTCCCAGGGCATCACGCAGTTCCTGGACCTCGGCTCCGGCATCCCGACCGCGGGCAACGTGCACGAGGTGGCCGACGACCACGTCGACGACAGCCGGTGCGTGTACGTCGACAACGAGCCGGTGGCCGTCGCGCACGGGCGGATCCTGCTGGAGGAGGCCGGTGACGTCGGCCGCCACGCCGTCCTGCACGCCGACCTGCGGGACGCGCAGGACGTCTGGGCGGCCGCGCTGGCCACCGGCGTGCTCGACCCGGACGAGCCGATCTGCCTGCTCAGCGTGGCCGTGCTGCACTTCCTGCCCGACGCCGGCGGCGTGCGCGAGGCGATCCGCGACTACCGGAGGCTGCTCGCGCCGGGATCGGCGTACGTGCTGTCGCACGCGACCGAATCCGGCGTCGACGGTACGGAGCTGGAACAGATCCGGCGGCTCGTGAAGCTGTCGGAGCGGTCGAGCTCGCCCGCGGTTTCCCGCTCGCTCGACGAGATCGCCGCGTTCTTCGGTACCTTCGACGTGGTCGAGCCGGGAATCGTGCCTGTGGGAGAGTGGCGCCCTGACCCCGGCGCCGCCACGGTCCCCCTCGCGAGCGTGGTCGGCGGTGTCGGCCGCAAGCCTGGAGGACGGAACGCATGACGACGCAGGATCCCGAAGCCCCCGAAGGCGTCGACCTCGACCGGCCGAACGCGGCCCGGATCTACGACTGGTTCCTCGGCGGCGACGCCAACTGGGCCATCGACCGGCAGTTCGGTGAGCAGGCGGTCAAGACCTTCCCGATGATCCGGACGGTCGCCCGCGTCGGCCGGGACTTCCTCGGCCGCGGCGTGCGCTACCTGGCGCGCAACGGGATCGACCAGTTCCTCGACCTCGGCTCCGGCGTCCCGACGGTCGGCAACGTGCACGAGGTCGCGGCCGAGGTGAACCCGGACGCGCGGTGCGTGTACGTCGACAACGAGCCGGTCGCCGTCGCCCACTCGCAGATCCTGCTGGAGAAGGAAGGCGTCGCGAGCCGGCACGCGGTGCTG
Organism: Amycolatopsis sp. NBC_01286; assembly: GCF_035982555.1. NCBI lineage: Bacteria > Bacillati > Actinomycetota > Actinomycetes > Pseudonocardiales > Pseudonocardiaceae > Amycolatopsis > Amycolatopsis sp. NBC_01286. The sequence goes on along the minus strand of NZ_CP108428.1, from coordinate 1,882,762 downwards.
CAGGGCGACCTGCGCGACCCGGCCGACATCTGGAAGCGCGCGCTCGACACCGGCGTCCTCGACCCGAACCGGCCGATCGGGCTGATCATCGTCGGCGTCCTGTACTTCCTCGGCAAGGACGAGCCGGTGGCCGAGACCATCCAGAAGTACCTGTCGCTGCTGCCGTCCGGCTCGTACTTCCTGTCCTCGCACCTGACCACCGAGGGCCTCGACGCGCTGGCCGACTCGGACAGCCGGGCGTCGATCGTGGAGCAGTACAACAAGTCGAGCACCCCGCTGTACCTGCGCAGCAAGGCGGAGTTCACGACGTTCTTCGACGGCTTGGAGCTCGTCGAGCCGGGCATCGTCTACCTGCCGGAGTGGCACCCGGAGGAGATCGAGTCCCGGGCGACGAAGAAGCTCGCGAACGACCCGGCGTTCAGCGGTCACATCTGCGGCCTCGGCCGCAAGCCGTGAGCGTGACGGCCGCCGCCTACGACGCGATGGCCGTCCGGTACGCCGAGTTCGTCCGTGAGGTCTGGGACGCTTCGCCGCTGGACAACGCCGCCTTGGCCGCGTTCGCCGACCACGTGCGTGGCGCCGGGCTCGTCGCCGACCTCGGCTGCGGGCCCGGCCACCTCACGGCGCACCTCCGGGACAGCGGCGTGGGCGTCTTCGGCGTCGACCTGTCGCCGGCGATGATCGAGCTGGCCCGGGCGGCCGCGCCCGATCTGCGGTTCGAGGTCGGGTCGATGGCGGCGCTGGACGTCCCGGACGCCTCGCTCGCCGGGATCCTGACGTGGTACTCGATGATCCACACGCCGCCCGAAGAGGTGCCGGGGTACTTCGCCGAATTCACCCGGACGTTGGCGCCGGGTGGTCACGTTCTGTTGGGCTGCTTCGAATCCGACGGCGAGCCGCTGACGGTGTTCGACCACGCGGTCACCCCGGCCTACCGGTGGCCGCTCGACGAGCTGGCCGGGCTGGCCCGGGACGCGGGCCTCGTCGAGACGGGTCGCGTCTACCGCGTACCCGGTGAAGGCGAGCGGTTCCGCCGCGGCGCCCTTCTGCTGCGGAAACCGTAGGCCCGCAACGGCGAAAAGCCGTGAAGGCCTCCTTACCGGCTCTTATGGCCGGGAAGGAGGCCTTCACGGCTTTCAGGCCCGGGAACGGCGAGAGCCCCGGTTCGTCGTGAACCGGGGCTCCTTCATGATGTGGTGGTGGAACGCAGTCAGGCGCGCGAGCCGATCCGGCCGCCGCGCAGCAGCGGGGCCAGGTCGATCGCGGTCTCCAGCGGGCGCGTCGTGCGCACGCCGTCGGAGTGCCGGGCCGGGACGTCGAGGTCCGTGGCCCAGGTGGTGGTCTTGCGCAGCGGCGCCTGGATCAGGCTGAAACCGAAGCGGTTCCGCAGTTCGGCCGCGATCCCGCGGCGGCCGCGGTGTTCTTCTTCACGTCGTAAGAGCGAGTTCAACCGGACGGCCATCGTCTACACCCCCAGCTCTCGTCGCGGTGACCTGGCGGGTTCGCCGGTGGTCAGTCCGAGACAGGGTTCACAAGGCATGCCGACCCCGGGGGTCAGCCATTCGACATCGGTGCGGGAAAGCGCTTCCCCGCACTTGGTACGGATCAGCGCACTCGTGGCCGCGGTGGCCTCCACGCCGAAGACGTGGACCACCCGGCGGGCTTCACCGGCGGTTCCCTTGGCGAGCCTGCCCACGACGACGACGCCTGGTGGCGCACTGTCCTCGACGATCACGCTGGTCCTCCCCCATGAGGTACTGCGATGGTGGATGGTGTGCTGTGCGCGGCCGGCGCGGCGATCGTGCCGCCCGCCGCATGCGGGTTGTCGTTCACCGACAGCGCCGCCCCCGGCCGATGCGATTAATCCTACTCCTGGAATAATCTTCATGTCGAGGCCGGAGCTAGTTGATCACCCGCTTGGCCCTGCACTCTGCTCCATTGAGACACTGAGTAGCCGGGAGCGGGTACCTTCGACCAGGTTGCGGCCGCGCCCCCCATCGATCCACGGAGGTACGACCCATGGCGGATTATCCGTCGTTCGCGGATTACGATCCGAGCACGGCCGTGTCCCTGTTCGAAGAGGCCGCGTGGGAGAAGTCGTTCGCCAGCGAGCCCAACGGCGGCAGCTGTGTCGAGGTCAACCTGGGTCGGGAAGGCCTGATCGGGGTCCGGGACACCAAGCTCTCGACCAGTCCGGTCTTCGTGTTCGACTCCGCCGAGTGGGAAGCGTTCCTCGTCGCCGTGAAGGCGGGGCAGTTCGACCTGCCCGCCTGACGTATCCCTTGACTGGGTGATGATGATCACCCGACCGTGTAAGAAAGTGACGAAGGCCCCCTTCCCCTCTACGGAGAAGGAGGCCTTCGCGACGGCGTGGATACGGGTGACTGCCGTATGTGACCGATATCTCACCCGATTGCCGGGAGCTCCCCTCCCCGCAACCGGCCACGGGTCCGGCGCCACGCCAGCACGACGATCACCACGAGCCCGATCAGCGGGAGCGTGCTGATCGCCCAGCTCAGTCCCATCGGCGGCCCCGGCTGTTCGAGCACCGGCAGCGCGCGCAGGTCGCCGGTGCCGGGCCCGGCCGGCCCGTTCACCACGAAGCGGAACGTCCAGTCGCCCGGCCGCGGCATCGAGCGGACGTCGAGCCCCCAGACCTCGCGCTTGCGCGGGTGCCGGACCAGCGCCTGGATCCGGTTCTTCCCGCCCTCCGGGTTGATCATCGTGAGCGTGCCGGACTTGTCCGCGATCCCGCCGTCGGGGATGAAGGTGAAGTCCAGCGACTGCTCCGCGCGCAGCGGCCAGGTGCTGAAGCCGATGGTCATCCCGTACGGGCCGGCCTGCACGTGCTCGGTGTGCACGATGTTGACGGGCTCGTACGCGTTCGCCGGCGCCTCGGCGGCGAACAGTAGCCCGGCCACGGCGGCCAAGGCCAGAAGTGCCTTACGCATCAGCGGTTTCCCCCTTCTTCGCGGGCGCCAGCAGGCAGAGCATCCCGCCGAACCGCCACCCGGCGAACCCGCCGAGCAGCCCCAGTGCCGCGCTGAGCACGGCGGTCGTCGTCAGGTACCAGACCGGCGGCACGTGCGCGCCGGTGTAGAGCATCGCGCGCTGCAGCGGCAGGCTCAGGCCGATCAGCAGCCCGGCGACCCCGCCGACGACCACCGAAACGCGGCCCACGGGCCAGCCGCGACGCCGGCCGAGCAGGTAACCCAGCTCCATCAGCGCGGCCACCGGCAGCAACGCCATCGGCGTCAGCGCCGGCATCTCCGGCACGCCGGAGATCGCGTCCCGCATCGGCAGGCCGACGAGGTCGGCGTAGGACTGCGCCGCCCACGGCGAGAACCACCAGAAGACCGCCTGCACGACCGCGACCATCGCCGCGGTGCCGAGCGCCCCACCCGGTCGGCGCAGGAATCCCGCGCCGACCGCGACCAGCAGCACCGCCATCATCGAGCAGCCGATCGAGACGGCGTCGGCGTAGTCGTCCGGCACCTGCTGCAACCCCAGCGCCAGCACCGGCCCGAAGGTGAGCAGCACGGTGAGCGACGCCAGCGTGCCGACCCGGCCCCAGCGGTGTTCGCGGGCCGCGGCGAACACCGCGGTCGTGCCGATCAGCGACACCGTGATCGACAGCAGCAGGCCGATGTGCGGCGGCGAGTCGATCACCGCGTCGAAGCCGTAGAGGCCGTGCCACCACTGGTCCCAGAGGCCGTACACCAGGAACGTCGCGGCGCCGACGCCCGAGACCAGGTAACCGATCGGGGCCGCGAAGGTCCTGCCGAACACGTTGACCACGCGCCCGCCGACCCGCGGGTCGACCGGCCGGCCCGCGCGCCGCGCCGCCGTCGTCAGCAGCACGACGGCGAGGCTCGCCAGGCCGACGACCGCGCTGCCCGCGTACAGGAACAGGTGCGGCAGCGTGAAGAACGTGTCCGGCCCGACGTCGCTGTGCCACTGGATGTCCCAGGTCAGCCCGACCAGCGACAACAGCGAACCGCCGAGCACGACGTTCGCCGGCAGCAACCCCGTTCGCGCCTGTTTCGCCACCGACGTGGTGTGCACGCCGGATGCGGTGAGATCCATTTCCCCCGACCTTTCTTATTTGACCAGCAACGGAAAGACGACCTGCGCGGGCCCGCCGGGGCCGCGCAGCGAAACGGTGATCTCCCACTGCCCGGACATCGGCAGCCCGACGTCCGCGGCGCGGAAGCGGCCGGGCCCGTCAGGCCCGGCGGCCACGGGTGCGAGCGCGTGCCCCATCTGCGCCATGACCGGCGCGACGGTGACGGCTTCGGGCGCCGGCCCGGTCACCGCCACCGCGAACGTGTTGCCGCCGATGCGCGGCTGGTCCGCGGAGAACTGCACGGTGTACGGGCCGGAAGTCGCTTGCTGCGTGGTGGGTTTCGCGCCGCTGCCACCCCACAGCAGCCAGGCGGCCCCGGCCGCGACGACCAGCGCGACCACGGTGATCAGCAACGTCGGGCGTTTCATCGGGCGGCTCCTGTCGTCGGGACGTCGACCACCGCGGGGATGGTGAGCACGCGGTAGCCGCGTTCGGCCTGCAGCCAGATCCGGTACCGGCCGGGTGCGGCGAAGGTGTAGGTGAAGCTGACGTCCGGGCCGTACGCCGCGACCGTCTCGTCGGGCCGGTCGAGCTGGCCCGCGACCGGCGGGATCATGGCGTGGACGTGTGCCCACGTCGGGGCTTTCGCGGCGGCCGCGCCGACGTCCGGCCCGGTGATCGGCCCGGCGACGATGAGGTGGCCGAGCATGCCCAGCCACGGCTGGAGGTCGCCGGTGGGGAAGTGCGCGGTGACGGTGGTCGGCGTGCCGGGGGAGATCGTGAGGTCGACCGGGGTGCCGTCGACCGTGCGCGGGCCGGCGCCGGGTGGTTCGGGCGTGGGCGCGGCGGTGCCCCGAACGTCCACTGTGGACCGGGCCAGCTGGACACCGCCGCCGCGCCGCACGAGTTCCGCGGCCACGGCGTACGTGCCCGCCTCCGGATCGGCCAGCCGGACGCGGTAGTCGCCGGGGCCGACGCGCACCGGGTGCAGGTGGCTCATCCGCCCCGACGGCGAGACGACGACCAGGTGCACCAGCGCGTTGTCGTGGACGAGCAGGTCGTCGACCGGCAGCCCGGTGGCGCCGTCGGTGAGCGCCAGCCGCAGGTCACCGGCTTCGGCGTGCACCGCGAGGTTCACCGGCGGCCGTGAGTAGTCCACTGTGGACAACTGGGCGTTCGCGTACGGATCGGTGACGTTGTCGAACGTCGGGTCGAGCTGGCTGCCGGGCGCGGGTGGCGGGGGAGTGCTCGCCGACAGCAGCGCGCCGGTGACCGCGACGGCGAGGGCGGCGACCATGCCGCCCGCCGGGATCAGCGCGAACGCCGTCCGCCGCGCCCGGACCCCGACGACCAGCGCGAGCAGCAGGAACACCCCCGCCGCGACGAACCCGCCGTAGGTCGCCCTCTCCCACGGCGGCACGACGCGCGCGGGCACGAGGAACGGGATCGTCGCGGCCGGCCCGGTGCCGTCGCTCAGCGAAAGCAGCCACGGCCCGGGCTTGCCGACCTGCAGCGTCCCCGCGTACACGCCCGGTTCGGCGCCGAGGACGACGTCACCCCGCGACGTCACGACGCCGTCGGCCGCGACGGCCAGGTGCAGCGTGCCGGGCGCGGTGCCCCGGTGCGTCACGACGTCGACCCGCAGCGGCGACGGCGTCGTGTCGACCCGCCGGATGATCACGGTCAGCTCGCGCGCGCCGAGCGTCTGCGCCACCTGGACGTCGGCGCCGGTCGGCGCGCCGTCGGCGCGCGCGGTCCCCGTGCCGAGCGTGATCCCCAGCAAGGCCAGCAGGAGCAGCAAAGTCGCTTTAGGTGTGGTCCCCATCGTGGTCTGAACCTAGCGACGCCGCGGGGTGGCGGGCGTCACGGCGGCGAGGGAACCTCGGTCCCCTCCCCGGGGGACCCGGACCCCCGGGGGTCTCAGGGGTTCAGGAATTTCCGCAGGTGGGAGACGACTTCGCCGGGCTGCTCCTCGGGCAGGAAGTGGCCGCACTCCGCGAGCGCGACGCCGATGACGTCGGTCGCGTACTCCCGCCAGATCTCCAGCGTCGGCAGCGTGCCGAGCAGGCCGTTCGCGCCCCACAGCGCGAGAACCGGCTGGGTGAGCCGCTTTCCGGCGGCGAAGTCGGCGTCGTCGAGCCCGGCGTCGTCCGGGAAGGACGCGCGGTAGTCGTCGAAGCCGGCCCGCAGCGCGCCGGGCTGGGAGAACGCGCGCACGTACTCGGCGACGGCGTCCGGGTCGAGCGTGTGGCGCTGGTAGGTCCAGCGTTCGTAGAAGTAGCCGAGGTAGCCGGCGATGTTCTGGCCGGCCAGCAGCTCCGGCAGGTCGGGCTGGAGGTGGAAGAGCCAGTGCCAGTAGGCCTTCGCGACGCCGGTGTCGAGGCGCTGCCACATCGCGCGGGTCGGCGCGATGTCGAGCACGGCGAGGCGTTCGACCTGGTCCGGGCGGTCCAGCGCCCAGCGGTGCGCGACGCGCCCGCCGCGGTCGTGCCCGGCCACGGCGACTCGCTCGTAGCCGAGGTGCTCGGCCAGCGCGGCGACGTCGGCGGCCATGGTGCGCTTGTCGTAGCCCGACTTCGGCTTGTCGGTGCGGCCGTAACCACGCAGGTCGGGGGCGATCACGGTGTGCGTCTCGGCCAGCGGTGCCATGACCTGGTGCCAGCAGTGCGACGTCTGCGGCCAGCCGTGCAGCAGGAACAGCGGCGGACCGTCGCCGGCGCGCAGGTAGTGCATCCGCAGGTCGTTCACCGTCGCCATGCTCTCTAACCGGTTCATGGGGTTAGACGGTACGCGGGGTTCTAACCGCATTCAAGGGTTAGGATGGCGGCATGGAATGGGTCTTCGACGGCGGGCGCGCGTGCCTCGACCTGGTCAACACACGACGCTCCCGGCACACCGAGGGCGTCGAGCTGCTGACCGGTCCGGACGCGCTGGCCGAGTGGCTCGGCCTGGCCGGCTTCACAGCGGGCGCGGTCACGGCCGGGAACGTCCTGGCCGCGAAGGCGTTGCGCGAGGCGATCGACCGCGTGCTGCTCGCCGAGGTGCCCGCGGAGATGGACGTCGACCTGGTGAACAACGCGGCCGCCGCGGCTCCGGCGCCCCCGCCGCGGCTGGCTTTCGTCGACGGTCGCGCGCGGCGCGAGGTCCCGCCGCCGAAGGACCCGGTGGCCACGGCGTTCGCGGCACTGGCGGCGGACGCGATCGACCTGGCGACCGGCGACGCCGCGGTCCGCGTCTGCGCGGCCGACGACTGCGGCCTGCGCTTCAGCGACGCCTCGCCGCGCCGCAACCGCCAGTGGTGCTCGATGTCCCGCTGCGGAAACCGCGCGAAAGCCCGCGCCCACTACGCCCGGGTCACCAAGGGGTCGTGAGTGGTAAAGAGGGTTAGAACCCTAATTACCACTCACGACCGCGCCGGGGCCGTCGTCGTGGCGCACCAGCAACCGGTAGGCGCGGGGATGGGCGCGGAACCAGACGTTCAGCTTCCCGACCCAGCGCATCGGCGCCGTCCGCAGCCAGGCCGGGATCGGCGTGCAGGCCAGCCGCACGAGGCCCGCGAACCGCGTGAACCACCGCTGGTCGCGGTCCGTCCACTGTAGACCGAGACGGGCCCGGACCGCCGGCGGCAGCGTCGCGCTGATCAGGAACAGCTGGCCGCGGACGTGCCGCCGCCACCACGAGTCCGGCAGCCACGAGACCGGCTTCCGGACCGTCCGGAACGTCTCGAAGAGCGTTTCGAGCGTCGCGTTCGGCTCGAAACCCGCGACCATCCCGTCGTAGTAACGCTCGAACGCGGCCCAGTCCGGCGGCAGGTCCTGCTCGCGTACGCCCAGCAGCCGGCCGATGTCGCACATCTGCGCGTAGTACTCGTCCAGCTCCGAAGTGGACAGTGGACGGCCGAAGAACCGTTGCGCGTCAACGGGAGCCTTGACGAGCGTGGCGTGCACCCAGGCGTAGGCGGCCGGGTTCAGCGCGCTGTACCGATGTCCCTCGGAGACGCCGGTGAAGCCGCGGTGCAGGGAACGCAACCGCTCGGCTTCGACGCGCGCGCCCGCGTCGCCGCCGTAGACGTAGATCGCGAGCGACGCGACGGTGCGCATCAGCCGCGTCCACGGGTCTTCCGTGTAGTTCGAGTGGTCGCGCACGCCGGCCGCGACGACCGGGTGCGCCACCTGCAGCACCAGGACCTGCCCGGCCAGCAGCCCGTCGCGGAAGTCGCCGAAGTACTTCCACGCGGCTGTCCCGCGCACGATCGGCCGGGCCATCAAGCGCCGCGGATCAGCATCATCAACGGCTCGGCGATCGGCGTCGCGGTGTCGCCGGTGGCCAGCCGCCGCAGCTGCAGTCCGGCGATCAGCGCGACGACCGGCCCGGCCAGCCGTCGTGGCTCCGGCACGGCCAGCGCTTCGAGGATCGTCACGGCGAGTTCGTCGTACGCCGCGAAGCAGCGCGAAGACGCTTCGCGCAGCTCCGGGTCGCGCGCGGACTGGAGGTACAGCTCGTGCGCGCCGAGCTCGTCGGCGCCGAACGGCAGCTGCGCGATCACGTGCTCGACGATCGTCGCCGCCTGCTCGAGGCTGAGGCCGGCCGACCGGTGGCCGTCGACGATCGCGCCGAGCTTGGTCGTCTCCTCCTCGACGAACAGCAGCATCGCCTCGCGCAGGAGCGCCGTCTGGCTGGGGAAGTGGTAGGTGAGCGTGCCGAGCGAAACGCCGGCGGCGGCGACGATCCGGCGGTTCGTGAGGCCGCCGACGCCGTGTTCGCCGACGACGGTCAGCGCGCCGCGCAGGATGGCTTCCCGGGTGCTTACCAGCTTGTCTCGGGATGCCGCTCCGGCCACCGCTCGACCTCTTCCAGTTGCGCGGCAAGCGAAATCAGCCGCTCCTCGGCGTGCGACGGGCCGAGCAGCTGGGCCCCGAGCGGGAGCCCGCCTGCCGTGCGCCCGGCCGGGACGCCGACCCCCGGCCAGCCCAGCACGTTCCACGGCCAAGCGTACGGGCAGGCGGCGATCATGGCCTGGTCGGTCTCCCAGGCGGAGAGGCCGTCGAAGGTGCCGATCGGCGGCGGCGGGGTCGCGGTCGTCGGCGTCAGCAGGACGTCGACGCGGCCGAAGACCGAGCCGATCCGGCGGTGCAGCCCCGGCTCGAGCGCGCGGGCGAGCCGCAGCGCGGGCCCGGCGAGCAGCCGGCCCTGACCGGCGTTGCTGCGGGTGCGCGGGTCGAGCCCGGCGCGGTCGGGCACCCGCAGCGTCCAGTCGCGGACGCCGGTGAGCGAGCGCGGCAGGAACGTCAGGCCGATCAGCCCGTAGTCCGGCTCGATCTCGACGATCTCGTGACCCAGCCCGGCGAGCGATTCGGCGAGGCGGCGCACGGCGGCTTCGACGACCGGGTCGAGCCGGGTCCTGGTGGCGGTGAACGGGATCCGCGTCGACAGGCCGATCCGCAGCCGCCCGGGCTCGCGGGCCGCGGCCGTCCGGAACGTCCGCCCGGTGCCCGCGGTGGTGTCGAGCAGCAGGGCGGCGTCTTCGACGGTGCGGGCGAGCGGGCCGAGCACGGTCAGGCCGTGGAACAGCTCGCCGTCGGTGGGGACGCGGCCGCGCTGGGGCTTGATGCCGACGAGCCCGGTCCACGCGGCGGGGATCCGCACCGAGCCGGCGCCGTCCGAGCCGAGCGCGGCCGCGATGACCCCCGACGCCACCGCGGCCGCGCTCCCGCCCGAGGAACCGCCGGGCGTGTGCCCGAGGTCCCAGGGGTTGCGTGTGGTCCCGAAGGCCGGCCCTTCGGTGAACGGCCATTGGCCCAGCTCGGGCGTGTTCGTCTTGCCGATGATCACGGCGCCGGCCTCGCGCAGGAGCGCGACGGCGGGCGCGTCCCGGGTGGCGGCGGGGAACTCACCGGGACAGCCGAACGCGGTGGGCAGGCCGGTGAGGTCGACGTCGTCCTTGATCGCGACGGGCACCCCGAGCAGCGGCCCGCGTTCACCGGCCGCGAGCCGCCGGTCGGCCGCGGCGGCGTCGGCCCGGGCGTCGTCGTCGCGGAGGTAGCGGAAGGCGTTGAGCGTCGGCTGGCTCGCGTGCGCCCGGCCGAGCGCGGCCGCGGTGAGTTCCGCCGCGGTGACCTCGCCCGCCGCGAGCTGGGCGGCCTGCGCGGCGAGCCCGGTGAAGTCGAGCCCGGTCTTCGGTGTCGCGGTCATGGCTGCCCCCGAGGGTTCTCGTTCGTTCGAACGAACGTTACCGGATACCGGCGGTCTCCGGCCACTCCCGCTTTACTGTGGGCGGACAACCGAGCCTGGAGGGCCGATGACGTTCGACTTCGACCGATTCCCGACCGCCGCGCTGGACGCCGTGCCCCGCGTCGACCTGGGTGGTTGGCCGACGCCGCTGCACGAAGCGCCCCGGCTCGGCGAAGCCCTCGGCCTGCCGAACCTCCTGCTCAAGCGCGACGACGTCCACCCGCTCGGCGCGGGCGGCAACAAACTCCGCAAGCTGGAGTACCACCTCGGCGCGGCGCTCGAAGCCGGCGCGGACACCGTCATCACCTTCGGCGCCCTGCAGACCAACCACGGCCGGCAGACCGCCGCGGCCTGCGCGAAGCTCGGCCTGCGCTGCGAGCTCGTCCTCACCGCGAAGGTCCCGCGCGACGGCGACGCGTACGAGCACTCCGGCAACATCCCGCTCGACTGGCTCTTCGGCGCGACCGTCCACGTCTGCGCCGACGGCGAGGAGACCGGCCGGACGTACGACCGGCTCGTCGCCGAAGCCGCGCAGGAAGGCCGGAAGATCGCCATGGTCCCGGTCGGCGGCTCGAACGACCTCGGCGCGCTCGGCTACGTCCGCGCCACCCACGAACTCGCGACCCAGCTCGCCGAGCGCGGTATCGAGCGCGCCCACCTCGTCGTCCCGCACGCCAGCGGCGGCACCGCGGCCGGCGTGGCCCTGGCCGCCGGGCTGCTCGGCGGCCTCGGCGTCGGCGTCGCCTGCGTCAGCCACCCGCTCGACGAGGCGACCGAGAACCTGCGGGAACTCACCTCCGGCGCGGCGAAGCTGCTCGGCGTCGATCCGCCGTCGCTCGACCACGTCCGGCTGGGCGATTCCACGCTCGGCCCCGGCTACGGCATCCCGACCGACGCGGTCTGGGACGCGCTAAGGCTGTTCGGGCGCACAGAAGGCGTCGTGCTCGACCCGGTCTACACCGGCAAGGTGGCCGCCGCGCTGATCGAGTGGGCGGGGCACTTCGCCCCGGACGACCACGTGGTGTTCCTGCACACCGGCGGCATGCCCGGCCTGTACGGCTACGCGCCCGAATTCGCGGCGGCCGTCGAACGCTGACTCCAGCCGGGTCGCCACGCGCAGCAAGGTGAACAGCAGCACGACGTCCGCGAGCAGCAACACCCGCTGCGTGACGCCGATCGGCACCACGTCCGATACCGCGTGGAACGGTTCGACGCCGGCTTCGCTCAGCCGCACGAACACGAAGCTCAGGGCGAAGAGGCCGAACGCGACCGCGCTCAGCCGGAGCGCGCGGACGACGAAGACGCGCTCCGGCCGCCCCTTCAGCGGCTCCAGCAACGTGAACGCCGCGCCGGGCAGGCTGCAGAACGCGACCAGGCACGCGTAGAGGTGGACCTCGCCGCTCAGCGGGTTCGGCGCCTCCGGGTAGCTCGCCGGGAACACCGCGGCGGCGGCCATCCCGAGCGACCAGAGCGCGAGCAGCAGCCGCGTCGTCCGCGACAGCGGCACACCCGCGACGTGCAGCGCGCCGAGCACCGCCAGCGAGCCGACGGCCAGCGACAGCACGCTCGCCGCGAGCATGCCCTCGCCCCGGTCCGTGACGGTGTAGCTCGACAGCGTGTCGTACACCGGGTCGTGCGAGCTGATGATGTGCAGCACCACGGCCGTGAACAGCCCCCAGCCGATCGCGCACACCGCGACGAGCCGCCACGGGCGGGTGCGTTTCCCCTGTTCCGTCCCCATGCCGTCCAGGGTCCCGAAGAAGCGGACGGCGGTGATCCGGGAAGACCCTGAATAACCCCTGGATCAGACCCCGGAATCAGACCCCGGAATCAGACTCTGGAACAGGCCGCGAAGTCGACGAGGACGAGCGCCTGGTCGTCGTGGCGCTTCGGGCGCGGCCAGCGGTCGCCGTCCGGGTCCTGCTTCTCCGCTGTGCGGACGGCGTCGAGGACCGCGTCCGGCCCCTTGGCGCGGGTGGTCGCCAGGACTTCGCGCCAGTCGAACAGCGTGTACTGGTCGACGCCGATGGACACGCCGTCGCTCGCGAGCAGGACGGCGTCGACGTCGGCCCGCGGCCAGCTGCGCCGGACCGAGTGCGCGGCGGCGCCCGGATCGGCCTCGGCGACCCAGAAGCCGTCGTGCGCGTTGCGCCGGCGCCGGACGTCGGCGCCGGTCTGCAGCATCCCGCGTCGCCGCAGGCCCGCGAGCCGGTCGTCCGAGACGACGTCGACGCCCTGGGTGCCGAAGTCCTCGGAGTCGCCGAAGCCGATCACCGGGCTGTCGGCCAGTACCAGCGCGTCGACGCGGTCGTCGAGCCAGCGCACGGCCGCGACGGTGCTCGACGGCGAGCGCTGGGGGCGCAGCTCGTTCTCCGCCGTGACGACGGCGATCGCGGTGGTCAGGACGTCGGTGAGGTCGGCTTCGGGGGTCGTGCGCAGGTCGTCGGCGAGCCGCCGGGCCAGCCGTTCCGCGTACCAGCCGCCCGGGGGCAGCGAGGGGTCCGACGAGGTGGCGCCGTCGAGGAGCAGAACCGCGTTGTCCAGCACGACGACGTGGTCTTCGGTCGGGCGGGGGTGGCCGTCGGCGCCCACCCCGGCCCGCTCGGCGATCACGATCTCGGGCATCACCCGACTGTACGGCTCCCGGGCGGGTTCCTCGCGCTGACGACGTCAACTCAGGTTGACAAGGCCGTGACGTCAACGTAGGTTGACATCATGACGGAAGCGACGGACCTGGCCGCCCGGGCCGGCGACCGCGATCCCCGAGTGGGACTGCGAGCGGTCGCCGCGCTCCGGCGGCTGGTGGAACAACTGGAGACCGTGCAGGTCCGCAGTGCGCGGATGCACGGGTGGTCGTGGCAGGAGATCGCCGCCGAGCTGGGGGTCAGCCGGCAGGCCGTGCACAAGAAGTACGGGAGGCACTGATGTTCGAGAGGTTCACCGAAGACGCGCGGATGGCGGTCATCGAGGCGCAGATCGTGGCGCGGGAGTCCGGGTCGGTGGAGATCGCGCCACCGCACCTGCTCGCCGGGCTGCTGAAGGCCGACGTCCCGTTGCTCGCCGAGCTGGGCGTCTCCACCGAAGACGTCACCGCGGAACTGGAGCGCACCCGGCGCCGCGGCGGGGTCAGCGACACCGACGCCGAAGCGCTCACCGAGTTCGGCATCGACGTCGAGCAGATCGTGGAACGCGTCGAGCAGACCCACGGCGCGGGCGCCCTCGCCGGCCGGCTCGGCAAGGCCAAGCGCGGGCACATCCCGTTCACCGCCCAGTCGAAGAAGACGCTCGAGCTGAGCCTCAAGGAAGCCGTCCGGCTGGGGGACAAGCACCTGGGGCAGGAGCACATCCTGCTGGCGCTGGCCCAGCAGCGCGGCACCGACGACGTCCTCGCCCGCCGCGGCGCCGACTACATCACGCTGCGGCGGACCGTGCAGCAGCGCAAGAGCGCCTAGTGAACGGGCTCCTGCTCTTCGCGTTGCGGTTCGCGCCACACGACCAGGGGCAGCAGGACCTGGGTCAGCGGACCGATCGCGAGGGCGTAGAGCACGGTGCCGACCCCGACGGTCCCGCCGAGCAGGAACCCCGCGCCGACCACGGTGATCTCGATGCCGGTCCGGACCAGCCGGACCGACCAGCCGGTGCGCCCGGCGAGCCCGGTCATCAGGCCGTCGCGGGGGCCCGGGCCGAGCCGGGCGCCGACGTAGGTGGCGGTCGCGACGGCGTTCAGCAGGACCCCGCCGACCAGGAGCGCGATCTGCCAGCCGAGGTCGTGCTGGTCCGGGAGCACCGCCCGGACCAGGTCGACCACCACCGAGATGACCACGACGTTCGCGATGGTGCCGATCCCGGGCCGCTGGCGCAGCGGGATCCACAGCAGGAGCACGGCCACCGAGACCACGCCGGTCACGGTGCCGAACGTGAGACCGGTGCGTTTCATGACGCCTTCGGCCAGCACGCTCCACGGTTCGAGGCCCAGGCGGGCCCGGGTGACCAGGGCGACGCTGGCGCCGTAGAGGGCGAGGCCCGCGAACAGCTGGAAGCTGCGGCGGGCGGGGTCACGGGAGATCCGGACGGGCCGGAGATCGATCTGAGCCACGTCACCACTATCGACGTCAAGTGGCCTTGTAAACCATAGCCAATTCCAGGATATTGGTCTGATGGAACCCACGCTCCCACTGGGTGGACGCATCTCCGGTCCGCGACTGGCCGTCATGCTGGGCTCGTGGCGGCAAGGCTCCCGGCAGGGCGCGGCCGACCTCGCCGCGGCCATCGAGCTGCAGGTGCTCGACGGTCAGCTCCCGCTCGGCACCCGGCTGCCAGCCGAGCGCGAGCTGGCCGACGCGCTCGGCGCCAGCCGGACGCTCATCGGCGGCGCGCTGGACCGGTTGCGGGACAACGGGTTCGTCGCCAGCCGCCGGGGCGCGGGGTCGTGGATCGCCGCGCCGGGGCGGCGGCGCCGCGAGCCGCTCGCCGCGGCCGGCGACGACCTGATCGACTTCACCCACGCGTCCTCGCCGGCCATCCCGGGCATGATCGGCGCGGTCGACGTGGCCCGCCGCGAGCTCCTCGGCCACCTGGGGGACCACGGCTACCAGGAGCGCGGCCTGCTCGGCCTGCGCGAGAAGATCGCCCAGCGCTACACCGAGCGCGGGCTGCCGACGACGTCCGCGCAGGTCATGGTCACCAACGGCGCGCACCACGCGTTCGTGCTGGCCCTGCGCATGCTCGCGGGCCCGGGCGACCGGGTGCTGGTCGAGCAGCCGACGTACCCGAACGCGCTGGAGGCGATCCGCGCCGCGCACGCGATCCCGGTGCCGGTGGCGCTCGACCCGACCGGCGCGCGCGGCTGGGACATCGCCGGCGTCGACGCGGCGCTGCGCCAGGCGGCCCCGCGGTTCGCCTACCTCGTCGTCGACTTCCAGAACCCGACCGGCCTGCGCCTGGACGCCGAAGGGCGCGAACGGCTCGGCGCGGTCCTCACCCGCGCGCGGACGCCGGTGGTGGTGGACGAGACGCTGGTGGAGCTGGACCTCGAGGGTGATCCGCTGGACGGCCCGCCGCCGCTGGGCGCGTTCGCCGGCGACCTGGCGATCTGCGTCGGCTCGGCGTCGAAGTCGCACTGGGGCGGGCTGCGGATCGGCTGGATCCGCGCGTCGGAGGACCTGCTCGGCCGCCTGGTTTCGGCGCGCTACGCGGTGGACCTGGGGTCGCCGGTGTTCGAGCAGGTGGTGTTCACGGAGCTGCTGGGCGACGAGGGCTGGGCCGCGCTGGGCCGCCGTCGCACGGAGCTGCGCGGCAACCGCGACGCCCTGGTTTCGGCGGTGCACACGCACCTGCCGGAGTGGACGTTCAGCCTGCCCGAGGGCGGACTTTCGCTGTGGTGCCGGATGCCGGAGCCGGTGAGCTCCCGGCTGGCGGTGGCGGCCGCGGGGCACGGCATCCAGATCGCGCCGGGCTCGCGCTTCGGCGTCCACGGCGGCCTGGAGCGCTGGATCCGGCTGCCGTTCTCACTGCCGCCGGAGCGGATCGACGAAGCCGTCCGGCGGCTGAGCGCCGCAGCGGCCGCGGTCCAGGGCACCCCGCGTTCCCTGGACGTCCCGATCTCCTAGAAAGAACAAACCGGTGCGCCGGATGCGAGCCTGCTCCCAGGGATGGGCGGCGTTCGTGTGCATCCGGCGCACCGGTCTGTTTCCACCACCCGCAGCGGTACGTGACTCCGCTGCGGGTACCGCGGCTTCCCGGCACAGCCCCTCGACGTGCCGGGAAGCCGGCGGCTCAGGCGGGCTCTCGGTAAAGCGAGTCCCTGCTCGGCGCGGTGAGCAGGAACTCCCGGAGCACGCCCGGTGTGGGTCCCGGCGTCGCAGGGGCAGTGCGACGCCGGGACCGGGATCCGACCCGGCCGGGCGCGGTCGGCCGGTCGGAAAGACTGTGGGTGGTGCGCATGGAAGGCCCCTGGGGTACGTCGGACGCGGTTAAGCGTCACGAGACGTGAAAGAGTCACGGATTACGTACTTGAGCAGGGAAAACACTACGCGTTATCAGCGTGGACGTCCGGCAAGATGATCTTGTTTTGGACGCAGTTCTCCCCGGTTACCCGGTCGGGTCAGTCGGGGGAGGTGGTGGGCAGGGCGGCTTCGCGCCCCGCGCCGTCGACGTCGTGGTCGCGGCTGGCTCCGATGAGCTTCAGCTGCGTGGTGGTCACGTCGTCGGAGTGCACCGCGAACTGCGGGCGGGCGCCGCCGGAGCCGTCGTGGCCCGGGGCGGCGCTGCTGGCCGGCGCGCTCGGCGCCGACGTCCCGCCGGGGAGGCCGGGAAGACCGGGGGAGGAGTCGCCGCCATTGCGGGCGTGGACGCCGGAGTCGCGCGGCTGCTCCTGGTGGACGGCGGGCAGCGTGTTCCGCACCTCGACCAGGTGAACCACCGCGGTGCGGGTCTGGGTTTCTTCCGTCGCGGCGACCGGCGTCGACGTCGGCGTCGCGACGGACGTGGTCCCGGTGACAGGGGTCGTCACCTGCGTGACGACGCCGCTCACGGCGTCGGGCACCGTCGCCGTGACGCCACCCGAGTTCGACCCGCCGTTGAGGACCGGGGCCAGGATGTCGTCGAGCGGGAGCAGCACCGGCGCGTCCGGGTTGTTCGCGGGCGGCTGGGTGAGCGGCGCGAGCACCGTGTGGCTGAGCGTGTCGGTGACGGCCGCGACGGTGTGCGTGACCGCGCCGACGGTGTCCGTGACGGTGGTGAGCGTCCCGCCGACGACGTTGAGGACGCCGCCGACGAGCCCGCCGAGCAGGCCACCGGACGACGTGGCCGTCGTGGTCTTCTTGGCCGAAGGCGCTTCGTCGGTCTGGACGTCCTTCGTGGACTGTTGCTTCGCGCTGACCTTCGCCAGGCTCTGCTTCTCGACCGACTGCTGCTGAACCGACTGCTTCTCGACGGTCTTCGTCTCCGCGGCCGGCGTTTCGTCCGTCTGCGTTGTGTCGTCGGTCTTCGTGCCGTCGTCGGACTTCGGCTGCTGCGCGCAGGTGGCGGCGCCGTTGTCCCGGTGGCTCGTGCGGTGGTGGCCGTGCTTGCCGTGCTCCACAGTGGACTCCGAAGAGCGGGACACCGAGGAGTGCGGGCAGGACGACGTCGTCGTCTCGGCGGCGGAAGCGGTGTTGCCGGCCAGTGCGGCGCCGAGCAGCCAGCCGGCCAGCGTCAGCCCGCCGGCGAGCAGGATCCGGGCCGCGGGCCGGGGCAGCGCTGCCGCCCACGGGCGCGGAGCGCGCCTCCGCGAAGGGGTTTCACCGGCTGTGAAAGCGGGCCGCGCCGGGGCGCCGGGGCGCACGAATACCGTGCCACTCACCGCCACCACCACCATCCGCGCCTGAGGCTCTCGCGATGCCCGCTCGAGTCTGATCTTGCTGGGGTCTTTCTCCGGCCAGGTCGCAGATCCCCCGGGGCTGCACTCTTTCTAGCACCGCTCGGGAGTCTTTCATCTCTCCCGCGTTCTATCCAGCCCGTAAGGCGGAACGGCCCTACCGGGCAAGGTATCTACGGCCGACGAGTTGATCACTCTCAGTGCCGTTCGGACGCCTCTCTGCGGCCATTCGGACGAGTGCCGGAGTGGGGCCCATTCGGCGTTGACCTGATGTTTTCGTGGGCCGGGTCGCGGACCGTGCCCGAGCGGTCGCGCTGGGTGCGCGTTCGCCGATTTCGACGAACCGATCAGCATGTTTCCGAATTGTGAGACGGCAGGCTGCGGTCCGTGACCATCGGCGGCCGGACGGCGGCGTTCGCGCGCTTCCGGCGGTGGCAGAGCGTCACGAAGCGATGCGGCATGTGAGGGACTCGCGTCCGCGGCGCCGCGGACGCGCCGCCGGCGGACGTCAGACCAGTTTGCGCAACCGGGTGATGGCCTCGTCGATGACGTCGTTGCGCTTGCAGAACGCGAAACGCAAAAGATGTTTCCACTCGTCCGGGTGATCGGTGAACACCTTGACGGGCACCGCGGCGACCCCGACCCGGCCGGGCAGCTCCCACGCCAGATCGGCAGCATCCGTGAAACCGAGCGGCCGGACGTCGACGCAGACGAAGTAGGTGCCCGCCGTCGGCCGCACGGTGAACCCGGCGTCGGCGAGCCCGGCCGAAAGCCGGTCGCGCTTCTCCTGCAGGCTCGCGCGCAGGCCGTCGACCCACGGCAATTCGTGGTCGAGCGCGTGCGCGACGGCCGGCTGCAGCGGCCCGCCGGAGACGAAGGTGATGAACTGCTTCGCCGCCTTGACCGCGGCGACCAGCTCGGGCGTCGAGCAGACCCAGCCGATCTTCCAGCCGGTGCAGTTGAACGTCTTGCCGGCACTGGAGATGCTCACGGTCCGCTCCCGCATGCCGGGCAGCGTGGCCAGCGGGACGTGTTCGGCGTCGTCGAACACCAGGTGCTCGTAGACCTCGTCCGTGATCGCGATCAGGTCGTGCTCGACGCAGAGTGCGGCCAGCGCCTCGAGCTCGGCGCGGGTGAACACCGTGCCAGTCGGGTTGTGCGGCGAGTTGACGAGGATCGCCCGGGTCCGCGGCGTGACGGCGGCCCGCAGCCCGTCGACGTCGAGGCCGAACCGGCCGTCCTCGCGCTCGACCAGCCCGACGACCCGGCGCTGAGCGCCGGCCATCGCGACCGCGGCGGCGTAGGAGTCGTAGTACGGCTCGATGACGACGACCTCGTCGCCGGCCTCGGTCAGCGCCATCAACGCTGCCGCAATGGCCTCGGTGGCGCCCGCGGTGACCAGGATCTCCGTGTCCGGGTCGTACTCGGTGCCGTAGCGCAGCCGGTGCCGCGCGATGGCCGCGCGCAGCTCGGGGCGGCCGGGCCCCGGCGGGTACTGGTTCGCGCCGCCGAACAGGGCGTTCTTGGCCGCGTCGAGCATGCCGGCGGGTCCGTCGGTGTCCGGGAAGCCCTGGCCGAGGTTGACCGCGTCGTGCTTGACGGCCAGCGCCGTCATCTCGGCGAAGATGGTCGACGTGAAGGGCCGCAGCCGGGGGACGAGAGCAGGTTCGCGCACGATCAGCGATCCTCGCGGACAATGGTGGTGTGGAGCAACTGACCCCCGCCAAGGTGACCCCGGCCGATCCGCCAGGCGGCGCAGCCGGTGAAGCGGAAAAGCGGCGCGCGCTGCGCAAGATGAAGCTGGTCGCGCTGTCGTTCCTGATCGGCGCCACCGTCGTGTTCCTGCTGGCGAGCTGGGCGCAGTCCAGCGGCTGGGCGGGCTGGGTCGGCTACGTGCGGGCCGCGGCCGAGGCCGGCATGGTCGGCGCGCTGGCGGACTGGTTCGCCGTCACGGCGCTCTTCCGGCACCCGCTCGGCCTGAAGATCCCGCACACGGCGATCATCCCGAACAAGAAGGACGCGCTGGGCAACAGCCTGGGCGAGTTCGTCGGGTCCAACTTCCTCTCCGAGGAGGTCATCCGCGACAAGCTCAAGCGCGTCGAGATCGCCCGCCGTCTGGGTGCCTGGGTCGCGCAGGAGGACAACGCCGAGCGCGTGACGTCCGAGCTGGCCACGATGGTCCGGGCCGCGGTCCGGGTCCTCCGCGACGAAGACGTCCAGGCGATCATGGAGCAGGCCGTCGCGCGGCGGATCATCGACAAGCCGTGGGGCCCGCCGCTGGGCAAGATCCTGCAGGGCGTCTTCGCCGACGGCGCGCACCACAAGCTCGTGGACCTGATGTGCGACCAGGCCTACGAGTGGGTGCGCGAGAACCACACGACGATGCTGCGCGTGGTGTCCGACCGGGCGCCGAGCTGGTCGCCGAAGTTCGTCGACGAGATGCTCGCGGACAAGGTCTACGGCGAGGTGCTCTCGTTCGCGTGGGCGGTCAAGACCGACGTCAACCACCCGATGCGCTTGGCGCTGGACAAGTTCCTCGGCGAGTTCGCGCAGGACCTGCAGACCAACCCGGACGTGATGGCCCGCGCCGAGCAGGTCAAGGGCCAGATCGTGCACCACGAAGAGGTGCAGCGGCTGATCGGCTCGGCCTGGAGCACGGCCAAGGAGATGCTCCTCAACGCGGCGGAGGACCCGTCGAGCGAACTGCGCCGGCGCGTCCGCCTCGGCCTGATGTCCCTGGGCACGCGCCTGGTCGAGGACGACCAGATGCGCGGCAAGGTGGACGGCTGGGTCGAGGGCGGCGCGGTGTACCTGGTGAAGAACTACTCCCAGGAGATCACCACGATCATCACGGACACGGTGGAGCGCTGGGACGCCGAGGAGACGTCCCGCAAGATCGAGCTCCAGGTGGGCCGTGACCTGCAGTTCATCCGCATCAACGGCACGGTCGTGGGCGCGCTCGCCGGCCTCGTCATCTACGCCGTGGCGGAGCTGCTGTTCTGACGGCCGTTCCGTATACCACACCCGAGAGAGGTTCAAACCAGTTGTCCACAGGAAGCTGAGTTATCCCCCGGGTTATCCACAACTTTTCACGGTGATGGCCTAACGGCTGTCCACAACGTGTGGGGGCAACCCCGCCCGGGCCGTGGATATGTGGTGCTGGTGTGGCGAGTTGTCCACAGCTGGTCGGGGGTCGACCGCTCGGATGAGAGTCTCAACCAGTGGCCGCGCGGGCCCGTGTCGTCCACCTGAGTACGCGGTGGCGTCCGCCGAGGCGCAGCCGCTTTCAGCCGGTGGCCGCGCGGGCCGGCCGGCCCGCGCGCCTTTTCGCGGTTGCCGCAGACGCGCATCGAGCACCAGGTCCGCGACCGGTTGCGCGGCTCGGGCAGTTGGTCGGGCCCGGCCGGCTGCGGTCGTCGTCGGCCGCTCGTACCGGTCTTCGGGTGTTGCCTGCGCGCACCGCCGGTGGTGTTCGCGGCTCGTTCCGCTTTCAGCCGGTGGCCGCGCGGGCCCGCCAGCCGCGCGCCTTTTCGCGGTTGCCGCAGACGCGCATCGAGCACCAGGTCCGCGACCGGTTGCGCGACTCGTCGTAGAACGCCCACAGGCACGTGTCGGCGGGGCAGATCTTCAGCCGGATCCAGTCGCCGCGCACGACCAGGCGGGCGCAGGCGGCGAACACCGCGCCGACGACGTCGTCCGCCATCAGCGCCGGGCCGGCGTCGGTGAGGGAGATCCGGGTGCCCACGTCGACGCTGCCGCCGGGCAGCCGCGGATCGCCGATCGAGGCCCGCAGCGCGTCCCGCGCCGCACGGGCCTCGGCGGCCGGATTGGCCGTCAGCGCGTGCCCGGCCGCCCACTCGCGCCACGGCCCGGGATGTTCGAGCAGGTCCGCGCCCTCTTCGACGTTGACCGTGTTGAGGAACTCCACCACGAGGGAAGCGTCGGTGTGCACCGAACCAGTGTACGGCGGAAGGTGGTTGCACCCTCGTGCGCTAACCTACATAATTCGTTCACTGGTTATCCGTGATCGAAGGGAGCGAAGATGGGTGCGGTACCGACGCTGGGTGTGGTGGCCATCGACTGCCCCGACCCGGTGGCCCTGGCCGAGTTCTACCGGGCAGTGCTGGACTGGGGCGCACCCGACGTCTCCGACGACGGCCACTGGGTGACGCTGCCCAACCCGGCCGGCGGCGCGGGCATCGCGTTCCAGCGGGTGCCCGACTACCGGCCGCCGGCGTGGCCGTCCGCGGAAAACCCCCAGCAGATGCACCTCGATCTCGAGGTCACGGACATGGAAGCGGCGCACGCGCGCGTGCTGGACCTGGGCGCGAAGCTCCTGGACGACAAGCCGAAGGGTTTCCGCGTCTACGCCGATCCGGTAGGGCACCCGTTCTGCCTCTGCGCCTGCTGAGCCGAACATGCGTAGTCTCGGATGAGTGATTTGTCCGAAGTGTCAGAACCAGATGCGAACCGTGGACAAGAACGGCGTCCACATCGACCAGTGCGAGGGCTGCCGCGGGATCTTCCTGGACCGCGGTGAGCTCGAAGCCATCGCCGGTGCGGAAACCTCCTTCTACGGCGGCCAGCAGCCACCGCCGTACGGCGGGGCGGCCCCGCAGTACGGCCGGTCCGACTCGCCGCGCCCGTACCGGGGCGGCGGCTACCCGGACTCGCCGAAGGGGTACCGCGGCGGCGGTTACTCGGACTCGCCGCGGCCGCACCGCGGCGGGTATTCGGATTCGCCGAGGCCCCACGGCCACGGCCACCGCAAGCGCGGCTTCCTCGAGAACCTCTTCGACTGAAGTGGCGCTCGACCTGCGGATCTGCCCGTCGTGCGGCGACCGGGCAGACCGCCCGGTCGCCGTCGGCGCGGAACTTTCGTGCGTCCGGTGCGGACATCGGTGGCCGTTTCGCAGGCTGCCGCTGTTCGCGCTGACGGGCCCCAGCGGCGCCGGCAAGTCGACGGTGGGCCCCCTGCTGACGTCACGCTTCGCGGGCGAAGTGGTGGTGCTGGAGCAAGACGTCCTCTGGGCGGACGCCCTACGCGGCGACATCCGAGCGTTCCGCGCGGCCTGGCTCCGGATGGCGGCGATGCTGCACCAGAACGGCCGCCCGGTCGTCCTGTGCGGCACGGTCGCGCCACCGGAGCTGGAGCCGCTACCGGAACGCGTGTTCTTCAGCGAGATCCACTACTTGGCCCTGGTCGGTTCGGCGGAGTCCCTACGCCGCCGCCTGCGCGCGCGCCCGGCATGGCGCGAGTGGGACGAGCCGAGGATCGAGGAGATGCTGGAGTTCAACGACTGGCTCCAGAAGTCGGCACCGGAGCTGGGCGTGGAGGTCTTCGACACCACAGACGTCCCACCGGAAGCAACGGCGGACCACGCGGAGAAGTGGATCCGGTCCCACCTGCCGGGTTAAGCCGGATTGAGCGCGACTGAGCGCGACTGTCAAGTCCGCCATCCACAGGCCGAAAGTTGTCCACAGATTCCCGCACCCCCCGTTTTCGCAGGTCAGTGGCGATACGCTGGGATCGGGGACGCCCCCCCTGGGATGGGTGGGGGCCGCCCTGCGGCGAGTCGCTCTTTCTCGGTGCGGCCTGAGCGGGAAACGTCAGATGGCGGGCTGTGGCCGTCGGGCTTTGGCGTGAGCAGGGCTGGGGCCGGTGAAGGTCGCGGGCTCGTCGCCACGCCCGGCGCGGCCGGTTCCCGCCGCCGGCCCGGCCTCGCGAACCCTGGCCGGCCGGGTCGGCCCGGCTGCGGCTTTGCGGTGGGCTGCTCCGATCGGGGCGAGCTGCTGCCGTCGGCGTGAGCTGCTGCGGCGTGAGCTGCGGTTCGTTGCGGGCGTGGGCGGCGTCGGCGTGAGCCGCTGCCTTCGGGGCTGGCTGCTCCCGTCGGACCGAACTGCTGTCGCGTGAGCTGCGGCCTTTGCGGCGGGCTGCTCCGGTCGGAGCGAACCGCTGTCGGCGTGAGCCGCGGTCTTCGGGGTGGGCTGTTGCCGTCGGGGCGAGCTGCCGTGGTGCGAGCTGCGGCCGTCGAGAGCGCGGCCTGCGTCAGCGTGAGCCGCGGTTTCGGCGTGGCGCGTCAGGCCAGCGGCCAGGTGGGGCCGTCCGGGGCGTCGAGCCAGAACTCCTGGCGCTCGCCGGTCACCGTCACCCCGAAGCGGTCGCGGTCGGGCTTGTCCAGCTCGCACCACTCCACGTACGCCGCTTCGGCGACCTCCCACAGCGCTCGCGGGCCGCCCTGGGCGACTTCGTTCGCGCCGGCGCGTTTGCGGTGGCGGACCCAGGAGCCGTCCGGGTGCACCAGCGCGAGGCCGGCCTCGCCCGGGCCGCCCGCGGTGTTCGGGTCGAGGCCGTCGTGCTCGCGCACCGCCCGGACGCCCGGCAGCGACAGCCCGGCGAAGAACTCGAACTGCTTGCGCGGCTGGAGCACCATCGACATCGGCAGCCGCGTCTGTTCCCAGTCGTCGCGCGACGGCATCGGCAGCGGGTCCGCCTCCGGCAGCCGGTGCGCGCGAAGCGGCATGAAGCGGCCATCGCGCGCGAGGACCGGGCCCTGCCCGGTGCCGTCCTCACCCACGACTAGCCGGACCAGCCCGGCACCGATCGGCCGGTTCAGCGTTGTCACGATCAGCCCGCCCGGCACCGTCTGCTCCAGCCACGCCGGCGGGATCGACGTCACCGACGCTGTGCACAGCACCCGGTCGAAGACGGTCCCCGCCGGGAAACCGAGCGCGCCGTCGCCGACCGCGCAGGACGGTCGGTAGCCCGCCTCGGCCAGCCGCTCGCGCGCGTCGGCGGCGAGCACCGGGTCGATGTCCACAGTGGACACCTGGCCGGCGCCGCAGCGGTGGCTGAGCAGAGCGGCGTTGTAGCCGGTGCCGGTGCCGATCTCGAGCACGCGCTGCCCGTCCCGCACCCGCAGCTCCTCGAGCATGATCGCCATGATCGCGGGCATGCTCGACGAGCTCGTGGGCGTGCCCGTCACCGGGCCGGTGGTCCGGGCGAGCTCCCAGCGGCCGGGGTCGTCGTCCAGCTGGGTGACCAGGACGTCGCGTGAGTAGACGGCCTCCAGCCACCCCGGGTCGCCCCGGTCGACCGCCGCCCACAGCCCGCCCGCCCGCGTGAAGAACCGCGGCAGGAAGACGTGGCGGGGCACCGCGCGGAACGCGGCGATCCATTCCGGGGCGTGCAGGACGTCCTCGTCGAGCAGCAGCTCGACGAGCCGTCGCCGCAGCCGGCCCGAGCTCGTCATGCGACCACGTTAGCGGTGAGCACCACCACACCCGATGTGCAAGCAGAGTGCTTGCAATAGCTAGCACGCGCGCGTAGCGTCGTTGGTGTCGCAAGGAGGTGACCGGATGACAGAAACCGGTGGGACGCAGCCAGGATCCGGCAGCCCCATGGAGAAGGTCGCGGACCTCGCTTCCGACATCGGCGAGTACATCCGCCAGCAGCGCAACACCGCGAAGATCTCGTTGCGCCAGCTGTCGAAGCTCGCCGGAGTGTCCAACCCGTACCTGAGTCAGATCGAGCGCGGGGTGCGCAAGCCCAGCGCCGAGATCCTGCAACAGATCGCCAAGGGACTGCGCATTTCAGCTGAAGCGCTGTATGTGCAGGCCGGGATCCTCGATCTGCCGACGGGCGGTCCGGTGGGCGACGCGATTCGCGCCGACGCCGAGCTGACCGAGCGGCAGAAGCAGGTCCTGCTCGACGTCTTCGAGTCCTTCCGACGGGAGAACGCCGCGGCACGGCCGGCCGCCGAATCCCCCACCGCAGACACCACAGACACCTCGCCAGCCGCAGACACCAAGAAGGAGTCAGCATGACCACCCCCAAGACCGAAGACGTCAAGAAGGCCGTCAACACCGCCCTCGACCAGGTCCGCACCCCGCTGCTGGCCGCGCTCGGCGCCGGCAACCTGGCCGGCCAGGCCGTCACCGACGCCGTGGCCAAGGCCCGCGAGAACGTGGCCAAGAGCAGCGAGAGCGCCCGCAAGAACCTGCAGGAGCTGCCGACCGACGTCGAGAGCCTCCGCGAGAAGCTGGACCCGGCCGAGCTGCGCAAGGTCATCGACGAGTACACCGAGGCCGCGCTGAAGCTGTACAACAAGCTGGCCGAGTCGGGCGAGCAGGCGTGGGACAAGTTCTCCGCGCAGCCGCAGGTCAAGAAGGCCATCGAGCAGCTCGAAGAGGCCCTCACCACCGCGCAGGGCCAGGTCGAGGACGTCACCACCGACGTCCGCGAGCGCGTCGACGGCGTGCTGTCGACCTTCACCAAGCGCACCCGCTCGGTCGGCGAGAAGACCGCCCGCAAGGTGACCGAGGTCGCCGGCGAAGCCGCCGAAGCCGTCGAGGAGCTGGGTGACGACGTCGCCCACGAGACCCGCTCGGTGTCCCGCAAGGTCGCGAACAAGACGGCCCCGAAGACCGCCGCCCCGGCCCGCCGGACCACCACGACGACCACCGGCACCGCCGCGAAGAAGCCGGTCGCGCCGAAGGCCGACAAGTAAAAACGCCGTGAACACCCGGCCCCGCCATCGGACCTCCGGTGGCGGGGCCGGGGTCGTTCGGGCGGTTTGCCGTAAGCTGTGGCTGTGCTAGTTGCCTACTGGATCCTCGAAGTCATCCACTGGGGCAGCGCGCTGGTCGGGCTCTTCGCCTTCGTGCACGCGTTGCTGCAGCGTGCCGACGCCTATTCGGCCGCCGACCGCAAGACCAAGCCCATCTGGATGCTGATCACCGGCGGCTCGACGCTCGCCATGGCGCTGTTCAGCGTGATGGGCCCGGGGATGATCTTCTGGGTGCCCGCGATGGCCGCGGCGCTCGTCTACATCGTGGACGTCCGCCCCAAGCTCATCGAGGTCCAGCGCGGTGGCTCCAACTGGTGAGCTCCTTCCCGCCCCCGTCGCACTCGGCGGGGGCGCTGTTTTAATGGGGTCGTGACCTGGACCATCGCCGGGAGCCTGACTGTCGTTCCCGCCCCCACGCGTACTGACCTCCTCGCCGAGCCCGTCGCCAAGGCGCTGGCCGCACTAGCCGAGCCGGATGCCATCGGCGTCACGGAAATCGACCCGTCGCTGGCCGACACGGCCGCCTTCTGCGAGGCCTACGGCTCGCCGCTGACGGCGTCCGCGAACTGCGTCGTCGTCGCCGGCAAGCGCTCCGGCGAAGTCCGCTTCGCCGCCGCGCTCGTGCTCGCGACGACCCGCGCCGACGTCAACGGCGTGATCAAGCGCCGCCTCGACGTCCGCAAGGCGTCGTTCGCGCCGATGGACGAAGCCGTCTCACTCACCGGGATGGAGTACGGCGGCATCACGCCCGTCGGCCTGCCCGCCGAGTGGCCGATCCTGATCGACAAGGCCGTCGCCGACGCGCCTGAGCTGGTCATCGGCAGCGGGATCCGCGGCAGCAAGCTGCTGATCTCCGGCGCCGCGCTGGCCGCGCTGCCCGGGGCCGAGGTCATCGAGGGTCTCGCGCAGTGACGTCGGTCTGGCTCCGGTACCTGACCGGCGCCGACATCGATTCGCTCGGTGTCACGGACGCGGACATCGTCGGCGCGGTCGAGGACGTGCTCGCCGACCACGGCCGCGGCCAGGTCGTCTTCGAGCCGCGTACGCACCTCGTGCCGGACAACGGCGGCAAGGGCCACTTCAACATTCTTCGTGGCCACCTGTCGGCGAAGCAGGTCAGTGGCGTCAAGGTCGTCGGTGACTTCGTGGGGAACTTCGAACGGGGCCTCCCTTCGGAAATGGCGTTGATCCTGCTGCTGGACCCGGACACCGGCATGCCGCGGGCGATCGTCGACGGCACGATGATCACCGAAGCCCGCACCGGCGCGATGACCGCCGTCGGCGCGAAGTACCTCGCCCGCCCGGACTCACGGGTGCTCGGGCACATCGGCGCCCGCGGTACCGCTTGGTGGAACGTCGTGCTCCTCGACTCGTTGTTCGACTTCGCCGAGATCCGCGTGACCAGTAAGCGCCCGGAGTCACGTGAGGACTTCGGCCGCCGGCTGTCCGAGCGGCTCGGCAAGGACGTCCGCGTCTGCGCCACGGCCGAGGAGACCCTGGACGGCGCGGACATCCAGGTCGAGGCCTCCCGGCTGGTCGAACCCGAGGCGCTGGTGCGCCGCGAGTACCTCCGGCCGGGCACCTTCCTGGTGCCCTACGGCACGATCAGCGCGCTGGAGCTCACGCTGCTCGACGACATCGACAAGGTCGTCGTCGACGACTGGCGCGAATCGCAGTCCGGCAACCCGCGATTCGGCGCCCTGCGCCCGCAGCTCAACGCCGGCCTCCTCACCGCGGACGGGGTCCACGCCGAGATCGGCGACATCGTGGCGGGCAAGAAGCCCGGCCGCGAGCACGACGCCGAGCGGATCCTGTTCTGGCACCGCGGACTGTCCACAACGGACGTCGCGGTGGCGAACATGATCCTGGCCCGTGCCGAAGCTTCCGGCGTCGGCACCATGCTGCCGTACCGATGATCGTCACCGGAAGCGATTTCGCCGACGGTGAACGGTTGGTTCTGACCAAACCGCTGGTAGCAGCCCTGAAAGCGCGTCGGGACGAGGTCTTGGCGGCCCTCCGAAAGGGTGAAATCCCGGTGTATGGCGTCAACACCGGGATGGGCCGCCTCGCGGGCGTCGCGCTCGACGCGCGGCAGCAGGCCGAACACCAGCGCAACCTGCTGATCGGCCGCGCCGTCGGCGGCCCGCCGTGGTTGCCGCCGGAAGACGTCCGCGCGCTGCTTGTGGTGCGGCTGCGCGACTTCCTGCGTCCGTGGTCGGGCGTGAGCCCGGACCTGGTGCAGTTCCTGGTCGACCGTCTGAACGATGGTTTCACCCCGGCGATTCCGCGTACCGGACTCGGCAGTTCGGGCGAGATCATCCCGCTGTCACACGCTTTCCAGACATTCCTCGGCATCGGAACGGTCCTCGAAGACGGCGTCGAGACGCCCGCGGCCGAGGCGCTCGCCGCGCGTGGCGCCACGCCTTATGTCCTCGGACC
Source organism: Amycolatopsis sp. NBC_01286 (assembly GCF_035982555.1). Taxonomy (NCBI): domain Bacteria; kingdom Bacillati; phylum Actinomycetota; class Actinomycetes; order Pseudonocardiales; family Pseudonocardiaceae; genus Amycolatopsis; species Amycolatopsis sp. NBC_01286. The sequence goes on along the minus strand of NZ_CP108428.1, from coordinate 1,854,099 downwards.
GAAGGAAGGCGCGTCGCTGATCCAGGGATCTCCACTGGCCGTGACGCACGCGCAGCGCGGCTGGGCGGAGGCGCGGCGACTGATCCGCCTGCAGACGCTGACTGCTGCCTTCGCGATCGACGTCCTCGGCGCGCCCCGCGCGGTGTTCGCACCGGTCATGGCCGGCGGCGACGACCACCTGCGGCGTCTGCTGGAAGAACTGAACGACCTGGTCAGCGGCGGTTTTGTGCGCCCGGACGTCGTCCAGGCGCCGCTCTCGGTGCGGGTCGCGCCGCGCGCCTTGGCGCATGCGGACCGCGTCGCCACGGACCTGCGCGAGACGTGGCTGCGCTGGGAATCGATGCCCGGGGATTCACCGTCGTTCGTCGACGGCGAGTTCGTGCCGGGCACTGGCTACCACGCAGTGGACCTCGGACTACGGATGGACGCTCTGACGGCGGCGCTGGTGCACGTCGGCGAGGTGTCGGTGCAGCGGATGCATCGGCTGCTGGACGAGCGCTTCAGCGGTCTCCCGGCGCAGCTCACGGCCGATCCTGGGCCGCGAGCGGGACTGGTGCCGCTGCACAAGCGCGCGGTCGGTGAGCTGCACGCGCTGCGCCGCCTCGCGACTCCCGCGACCCTCGGCTCGATCGACACCTCGGCCGGCCAGGAGGACGTGCAAGCGTTTGCGTGGGCGGCGGGGGAGCAGCTGCGTTCGGCTGCGGCGCACTTGTTCGCGATCACGGCATGCGAGTTGATCACGGGCTCCCAGGCGCGATATCTAGCTGAGGGCAAGGGGGCCGCCGGGCTCCGCGAGTCGTACGAATGGGTGCGGTCGGTGGTGCCGCCGCTGGACGAGGATCGTCCGCTCGGGCCCGAGGTCGAGCGCCTGATCGCCGCCTGCCGGGCTAGCTGATCATCCGGCTGGTCGCCGGGCTTGTGTTGGTCGCGCTGCCAGAGGTCGCCTTGCCGCAGCGGCTGGTCGCCCGTCCGTGGGGCCAGCCCCGTGGACCGATTGATCGTCCGGACGCGAAGCCGGGCCTGTCCTACCGGTTGATCGTCCGGACGCAATCCCGTCGATTGCCGCTGCTCGCCCCGGTTTCAACACGCCGAACATCCTTGCCATACAAGGCTTGTCCTCTTCCACTCCCCGCGCGTGGGGGCGCCCCCGGTCTCAACTCTATCGGCCAGCGCCGACGATTTCGGGCCGCGCAAAGGAAATCCACCGAGTTGTCCACAGGTCGATCCCGATGTGGATAACCGCCCCGAATCCGGCGCCGAATCGGACAGGCCGCGCATCGCGGCCGTTACGTTCGTTGGTGTGCGCCCTCCGGGGACGCGGACCCCGACGAAGGAGGGATACGACGGCGGGTCCGGGTGAAGGTGAGGGTGCGCGCATAAGGGTGGAAGCCGAGATCGCGATACAACGGGAGGGCAGCTGGGGACTTCGGATCACCGATCACGGGATACACCACGGCTTCGCGAGCGCCGGCGTCACGCGCCGCGTGCAGCGCGGCACACCGCGCGGGCCAGGCCCAGCCGTCGGAACTCCGGCAAAGTTCCGACGGGCTCCAGCTCGCCGACGGCGTTGCGGTCGTCGAGCCAGATCAGGCACTGGGCGGCGAACCGGCCGTCGGGTGCTTCCACGACCCAGTCCAGCCGGTCGCGGTACGGCCAGGCCCCCATGACGTTGCGGTAGCTCGGTTCGGTCACCCGCGACGGGTGCCACACCGCACGATGCACAGCCACGCGCCGGGCCAGATCGTCCGCACCGACCGGGCGGACGGTGAACCCGCCGGTCACCACCGGTACCGGCAGATCTTCGAGGAGGCGAGACATATACGACTGGTGAACGGAACTCTCCGGAAGCGCGTAACCGCTCTGCTCCAACGCGGCGATGACATGCTTCTCGGCGTCGAGCACCGTGACAGTGAGCTCGGCGGCGGCGGTGGCGGTGTCCTCAAACCAGCCGAGCACCTCGGACGCGAGTTCGGGGCGGGCCGGATCGACGAGCAGCGCCAGCCCGCCGGGTAGCGAAACCCAGCCCCAGGCGACGACTTCGGGACCCGCTTCCCACAGCACGGTCGGCCACTCGGCTTCGCGGCCCACGTGCTGGAACCGCTGCCACGCGAGATCCCCGACGTGCACCGAACTCGACCGCGACCAGATCCGCTGGGCCAGGCTCTGCATGGCCCGCAGGTCCTCCGGACCGGTGTAGTCGCGGCGCGTGACGGCGGGCATGGGCAGAATCGTCCTGTGCCGCTGCGGCTCCTGCCAAGCGGATTTCCGGAGGGGTCGGAGTGGACGTCGGGTTGATCGGGCGTGCGGCCGCGATGTTCGCCGTGACGAACGTCGACGACCTGGTGCTGCTCGCGGTCTTCTTCGGCCAGGCGGCCGGACGTCGCGGTGAGCTCAAGGTCGTGGCCGGGCAGTTCCTCGGCTTCGCGGCGATCTTGGCCGCGTCGGTCGCGGGCGCGCTCGGGGCGGGGCTGCTGCCCGACGGTGCCGTCCGGTGGCTGGGCGTGCTGCCGGTGCTGCTCGGGATCCGCGCGGCTTGGCAGGCGTGGCGCCGGGACGACGACGAACCGGCACCGGCGAGTGGCGTGCTCGCGGTCGCGGCGGTGTGCTTCGCCAACGGCGGCGACAACATCGGCGTGTACGTCCCCGCGTTCGCGGCGACCGGCCCCGCGGGCCTGGCCGGCTACGGCGTGGTGTTCCTGGCGGGAGTGGCGCTGTGGTGCGTGATCGGCCGCTTCCTCGCGACCCGGCCGAGCGTCGCCCGAGCCCTCGCCCGCTGGGGGCACGTGGTGCTGCCGGCGGTGCTGATCGCGCTCGGCGTGCTGATCCTGACCGGCGCGTTCTAGCCGACGCGACGCCAGGGCGAGGACTGCTCCGGCACAGGCGGTGGTGGGAGGGGAGGGGGAGGGCCCCACTCGGCTGGGGGAGCGCCACCCGGCGGACGGGGAGCGGTCGGAGGAAGGACTGTCACTCGGCCGAGGGAGCCGATCGGGCGAAGGGGTCGTCACCTGGCTGAAGAGAAAGCCAGTAGGACGAAGGAGAGGCTGTCGGGCAAGGGGCCACCCGGGTGGGAGGTAGCGGCACTCGGTGGTTGGGGACCAGCTGGCAGAAGGTCCACCCGACGGCGGAGTCGGCGCCCGGCTGCCGGGAGCCGGTTACGGCGGAAGGGTTGCCGCACGGCGGAAGAGGGTGCCGTACGACGGAGGGGGTGTCGCACAACGGAAGGCCTGCAGCCCAGACGGGAGTCAAACCGGCCATGGGAGGACCAACCTGGCGGCAGGGGTGCCCCGGCGGGCCGGGCGCTAGTCGCGGCGGGCGTTCTGCAGGGCCAAGCCTCGCGGTGTCGCCAGGCGGGTGAGCAATGCGAACACGCCGTCGCACACCAGGGCCAGGACCACCGCGGCCAGGCCGCCGGCGAAGATCTCGCCGTAGCCCTGCGCTCCCAGTGCGAAGCCGTCGACTATGTAGCGGCCCAGGCCGCCGCCGTCGTTGACGATGGCGCCGATTGCGACCGTGGCGATCAGCTGGAGGAACGACACTCGGGCGCCCGCCAGGATCACCGGGGACGCCAGCGGGAGTTCCAGCTTGAGCATGATCTGCCACTCGCGGTAGCCCGTGCCGCGGGCTGCGTCGACCGTTTCCTGCTCCAGGGACACCACGCCCGCGTACGTGTTGGTGAACAACGGTGGCATCGCCAGGGCGACCAGGGCCAGCAGCAGCGGCCAGAACGTCGTGTCCAGCTCCCAGCGGCTGGCCAGGAACCAGAACAGGATGATCAAGCCGAAGCTCGGGATCGCGCGGCCGATGTTGACCGCGCTGCTCGCGAGGAACGCGCCCCGGCGGTAGTGGGCCAGCCACAGTGCCGCGGGGATCGTCAGCACCGCCGCGATCACCAGCGCGAGGAGGGAGAACCTGAGGTGCTCGAGCGTCCGGTAGGGGATGCCCGCCTTGTCCGTCCAGCTCCAGCGGTTCGGGTCGGACAGCCAGGCGTTCACCTGGTCGAGGAAGCTCATCGCGCCCGCACCTTCCGGGTCCAGGGTGCCAGCAGGCGTTCGCTGAACCACAGCAGCAGATCCACGACCACCGCGAGGACCACCGACAGCCCGACGCCGACGATGATCTCCGTCGGGTTGGGGGTCGCCGTCTGGATGCCCGCGCGGATGAAGTAGCCCAGACCGCCCAGCCCGAGCATCGAGGTGACCGTGACCAGGCCGATGGTCGTCACAGCGGCGACGCGCAGGCCGGCGATCACCACCGGGAGCGCCAGCGGCAGCTCGATCTGCCACAACAGCCGGCCGCGTGTGTAGCCCATGCCGATCGCGGCCTCGCGGACCTCGTTGGGCACCTGATCGACGCCGGTGACGATGTTCCTGATCAGGATGAGCAGCGTGTACGTCGCGAGCGGGATCATCGCTGTCACGAACGTCAGCCCGAAGAACGGCACCAGCACGGCGAACGCGCCCAGGCTCGGGATCACGTACAACGCGCCCGCGGTGCTCAGGATGACGCCGTACGACCAGCGGAACCGCAAGGACAGCACCGCCAGCCCGATCGAGACGACCAGGCCGATGCCGAGCGCGGCGCCCGTGAGCGAGATGTGCTCAACGAAGCGCTGGGCGATGTCGTCGGCGTTGCGATCGACCCAGCGCCACTGGAAGATCGGCGGTCCGCTGTCGGCGGCCAACGGGGTCACCGCGGTCACATGCACCGGCCGACCCTACCCCGATCGGGCAGTGAAATTCCGCAGACTGGGAATTCTGGCGCTTTTCTCCCAACATGTGGATCCTTGTCGGTGGGCAGGGCTAGGGTCCTTTCGTCTGTTCGAGTGACGAGGGAGTGGGGATTCGTGCGCTGGTTCCGGAACGCGTCCGTGATGGCGGTGGCCGTCGCGGCGACGCTCGGTTTGGCCGCCTGTGGGGGTGGCAGCGACAGCAGTGACAAGCCCGCCGCGCCGGGCAAGGGTGGGGCGCCGATCGTCGTCGCGTCCTTCAACTTCACCGACAGCCAGATCCTGGCCGAGATCTACGCGCAGGCGCTGGAGGCCAAGGGCTACCCGGTGACGCGCAAGCTGAACCTGGGCTCGCGTGAGCTGATCTACCCGTCCCTGAAGTCCGGTGAGCTGCAGTTCATCCCGGAGTACCAGGGCGCGGCGATCACGACCGGCTTCGGCAAGGACGCCGGGAAGACGGCGCAGGAGGAGCACGACCAGCTGGCGAAGCTGTTCGAGCCCAGCGGCGTCTCGCTGCTGAACTTCGCCCCGGCCGAGGACAAGAACACCTACATCATCAAGTCCGACCTGGCCAAGGAAAAGGGCATCGCCTCGATCAGCGACCTGAAGAAGCTGGACAAGGTCGTCATGGCGGGCCCGCCCGAGTGCGAGAAGCGCCTGCCTTGCTACCAGGGCTTCAAGGACGTCTACAAGCTGACGAACTCGACCTTCCAGACGATCCAGGAAGCCGGGCCGCGGGTCGAGCAGCTCAAGTCCGGGGCTGTCACGGTGATCCCGGTCGACTCGGTCAGCCCGCTGACCGGCGACTCGAACTACACCGTGCTCAAGGACGACCTGAACATCGTGCCGACCGAGAACGTCGTGCCCGCGGTGAACAAGAAGGTGCTCGACGAGCGCGGTGCCGACTTCGCCACCGCCGTCAACGCGGTGAGCGCGAAGCTGACGACCGATGTCATGCGGGACCTGAACAAGCGCGTCGACTCCGACGGCGAGAAGGCCGAAGACGTCGCGAAGGACTGGCTGTCACAGGCCGGTCTCTGACCCACCGCACGAAGGCCGTCCCGGAAGGGGCGGCCTTCGTCATGCGGGGACTCCGCTGACGACCCAGGCGCGGGCCGACAGCGGGATCGAGCCGTCCGGGTTCGTCGGCAGGCGGCTGCGCAGCAGTTCGCGGACCTGTGAGCGGCGCGCTTCGGGCAACGTCATGAGGTACGTCGGCGCCGGGCCCTGGCCGCCCAGGAACGGCGTCCAGTAGTCGTCGAAGCCGGTGAACACGGTCGGGACCTTGATCTCCTCGACGGACACCGCGTCGAAACCCGCCTCGGTCCACAGGCGGCCGAGCGGTTCCGGGCGGCACAGCGGGAAGCGGCGGCCCTCGTCGGGCACCGCCGGGTCGAGCTCGGCGGCGGCCTCCCAGAAGTGCCGGATCAGCTGCATGCCCTCGGCGAGGTCCCAGACGTACGCGGCGGCCACGCCGGCCGGCGCCGTCACCCGCGCGATCTCCGCGGCGGCCCGCTCCGGCTCGGGGACGAAGTTGAGGACCAGCCCGGACACGACGACGTCGAAGCGGTCGTCTTCGAACGGCAGCGAACGCGCGTCGGCGACCTGGAACGTCGCGCGCGGGTCGGTGACGCCGGCGCGGGCGGTCTCCAGGAACGGCTCGGACGGATCGACGCCGACGACTTCCGCGGGGTCGGCCGCGGCCAGCACGGCCGACGTCAGCGCGCCGGTGCCGCAGCCCACGTCGAGCCAGCGGCCGCTCGCCGGGGCGTCGAGCCGCCGGACGAACGTCTCCGCGATCCGCCGGCTCCAGCGCCCGATGTAGGCCTCGTACGCGTCCCCGGCCACCCACATGTCTCCCGCCACCGTGTGAGTAGAACACACAAAAGCCCAGGTCAGCTGTGGGACAAATCATCCGTCGCGGCGCTGCCCGCCGCCCTCGCGCGGCGGAGGAAATCGCTGATCAGGTCCAGTTCGGCTTCGCTGTACTCGTCGCAGATCTCGTCGAGCGCGCCGTTCATGCCCGAATACAGCCGGAACAGCTCGACGTTGCGCCCGCGGACCGCGCGCACGGCGATCGCGCGCCGGTCGGTCGCCTCCGGGTCGCGTTCCCGGACGATCCAGCCGCCCTTCTGGAGGCGGTCGAGGATGCCGGTCATCGTCGCCGGGTGCAGGCCCGCGCTGCGGGCGAGCGAGCTCGGGCTCAGCGGGCCGTTGCGGGAGATCAGCTCGAGGCAGTCCAGGTCGACGTCCTTGATCGCCAGGCGGCCGCTGACCTGGTGGTTCAGCAGCGAAAGCTGGTTTCGAAGCTCGCGTAGCGCCTCTTTCACCGCCGTGGTCGACCGCCGCCGACGGCGGGCGGCGTCGACCCCGTCACCGGATACGGAACTCATATGATATGCTCCTCGTATCATCTGGACTTCAGGCACAAGCGTAACCCGGGGGAAGGGATTCACCATGATCGTGCTCACCGGGGCGACCGGGCTGGTCGGCCGCCTGCTCGCCACCGAACTCGAGGACCACGGCGTCCGCGTCGTCACGCGCACGCCGCACAACGCGGGGTTCCCCGCGGGCGTCGAGGTCGTCGAAGGTGACCCGCAACAGCCGGCGACCCTCGAGAACGCGCTGCGCGGCGCCGATGCGCTCTTCCTGCACTCGCGCGCGGTCGGCGACGCCGCGTACGACGTCGTCGCGCTGGCTCGGGAGCTGGGTGTCCGCCGGGTCGTCGCGCTCGCCGCGGCCAATGTGGACGACCGGCCCGACGCGCAACCGTCGCGGTTCCGCGGTGACCGCAACAAGGAGGTCGACGACGCGGCCGCCGCGAGCGGCCTGGAGTGGGTCAGCCTGCGGCCCAGCTCCTTCGCGCTCAACGCCCTCACCTCGTGGGGCGGCCAGATCCGCGCCGGTGACGACGTCCGCTACGTCTACGCCGGCTTCGAAGAATCGCCGCTCCACGAACGCGACCTGGTCGACGTCCTCGGCCAAGCGTTCCTGGGTGACGAGCTGCTCGGCCGGCGCGTCGACCTCACCGGCCCGGAATCGCTGTCCCACGAGGAAATGGTTCGGCAGATCGGGGTGGTGCTCGGAAGACCGTTGCGGTTCCAGGAGATTCCGGCTCCCGCCGCGGCGAAAGGCATGCTGGCCAACGGGTTGCCGGAACCGTTCGTCACGGCGATGATGGCCCGCTACGCCGCCCACGCCGCGCGGCCGCAGTTCCCGCCGACGCCGGAGGTCGAGAAGATCCTGGGCCGCCCGGCGCGCACCTTCGCCGAGTGGGCGGCCGATCACGCCACCGACTTCGGGGCGCCGAGATGAGGCTGACGCTCTTCGCCGCGTCCGGGCGGACCGGTGCGCACGTACTCGGCCAGGCGCTCGCCGCCGGGCACGAGGTCACGGCCGTGGTGCGGAATCCGGACGCCGTCACCGCGCCCGTCCGCATCGTCCAGGCGGACCTGACCGCGCCGGATCCGGTGGCGCTCAAGTCCGCAGTGGACGGTCGCGACGCCGTGGTCTCGGCTTTGGGACCGCGACACCACGATGAGTACGGCGTCGTGTCGAGCGGGACCCGCGCCATCGTCGAGGCGATGGGGGCGGCGGGGGTGCGGCGCCTGGTCGTCGTGAGCGTCGCCGGCATCTCGACGATCCCGACGCCGAGCCGGCCGGACCCGCCGAAGCGGGACCCGGGAATCGGGTTCTTCACGCGGACCGTGCTCTCGCCGCTGGCGAACCTGCGGTTGCGGAAGCACTACGAGGACGTCGCCCTGATGGAGCACGAGCTGCGGGTGAGCGGTCTCGACTGGACGTCGGTGCAGCTCCCGCTGCTGACCGACAAGCCGCCTACTGGGCACTACCGGATCGCGTACGAACAGAGCGTCCGCGGTGGCTTCAGGATCGCGCGGGCGGATGCGGCGCACTTCACGCTTCGTGCGCTCGGGATGCCCGAAACCGTGCGGCACTCCGTCGCGGTCGCCTACTGATTCGCCTACTGAAAGGAGTTCGATGACCACTGCGTTCCTGGTCGTCTCGCTGGTCGCCGTGGTGCTTAACGGCTTCTCCGGTGTCGCGGCTCTGGTGCACTTCAAGCCGATCCTGCCGGGCATGGCCGCCGCCGGGGTGCCGGAGTCGTGGCTGACCTTTCCCATCGGCACCCTCAAGACGGCCGGCGCGCTCGGTCTGCTGGCGGGGGTGGTGGTGTGGCCGCCTGTCGGGGCGGCCGCGGCGGCCGGGCTGGTGCTGTTCTTCGTCTGCGCGCTCTACACGCACGTCCGGGTGCACGACTACTCCGCTCAGTTCGGCCTGGCGAACGGCTTTCTCGCGGTGAACGCCGCCGCCCTGGGGCTCGCGCTCGCGGTCTAGGGTCGACGCGAAACCGGTGCCTCGGAGCCGGTACCTCGGAGAAGGAGTGAGATGGGAAAGGTCACGGCCACCGCGGAGCGGACGATCGACGCCCCGGCCGACAAGGTGCGCGCGCTCGTCGCGGACTACGCCGAAACGCGCCCGAAGCTGCTCACCGAGCACTACCGCGACTACGAGGTGACCGAGGGCGGCGTCGGCGCCGGGACCAAGGCCGGCTGGAAGCTGCAGGCGACCTCCAAGCGCGTGCGCGACGTCAAGGCCACCGTCAGCGAGCCGAAGCCCGGCACCCTGGTCGAGACCGACGCGAACTCCAGCATGGTCACCACCTGGACCGTCAGCGAGGCCGGCGAGAAGAGCCTGGTCCGGATCGAGACGAGCTGGGACGGCGCGGGCGGCGTCGGCGGGTTCTTCGAGAAGACGTTCGCGCCGGGCGGGCTCAAGAAGATCTACGACGGCGTCCTCGGCAAGCTCGCCGAAATCGTGTGACGGTGAGCAGGGTGTGACCGGTCACCATCGGAATGTGCGCCCCGCTCGGCCGGTTGTACCGGGAGAATCCGGGGCGCCTGCCCCGCTTGACGTCTCGACCTTAGGAGTTCGACGGTGAACGCACCCGCCCAGGCGACCGAGATCCGGCTCGCTTCCCGCCCGCACGGTGTCCCCACGGACGAGAACTTCGCCATCGTGGACACCGAGATCCCGAGCCCGGGCGAGGGCCAGATCCTGGTGCGCAACCTGATCATGAGCGTCGATCCGGCGATGCGGGGCCGCATGCGTGACGTGAAGTCGTACGCGCCGCCCTTCGCGGTCGGCGAAGTGATGTACGGCGGTGCGGTCGGCGAGGTCGTCGAGTCGAACGTCGACGACGTCAAGCCGGGTGAGCACGTGCTGCACCAGGCCGGCTGGCGCACCCACGCCGTGCTCGACGCGAAGCGGTTCGTGAAGGTGGACGCGTCCGCCGCGCCGCTGTCGACCTACCTCGGTGTGCTCGGCATGCCGGGCCTGACCGCGTACGCGGGCCTGCTGGAGTCCGCCGAGTTCAAGCCGGGCGACACCGTGTTCGTGTCCGGCGCGGCCGGCGCGGTCGGCTCGCTGGTCGGCCAGCTCGCGAAGCTCAAGGGTGCCAAGCGCGTCATCGGCTCGGCCGGGTCGGCGGAGAAGGTCCGCCACCTGATCGACGACCTCGGGTTCGACGCCGCCTTCAACTACAAGGACGGCCCGGTCGTGGAGCAGCTGCACCAGGCCGCGCCGGAGGGCATCGACGTCTACTTCGACAACGTCGGCGGCGAGCACCTCGAGGCCGCGATCGACGCGATCACGCTGCACGGCCGGATCGCCGTCTGCGGGATGATCTCGCAGTACAACGCCACCGAGCCGACGCCGGCACCGCGCAACCTCTCGCAGATCATCGCCAAGCGGCTCACCATCCGCGGCCTGCTGGTGATCGACCACTGGGGCCTGCAGCAGCAGTTCGTCAGCGAGATCGCGCCGTTGGTGACGTCCGGGCAGATCAAGTACTCGGAGACCTTCGTCGACGGCATCCGCAACGCGCCGGAGGCGTTCCTGGGCCTGCTGTCCGGGGCCAACACCGGCAAGATGCTGGTCCGGATCGCGGAGTAACCGGCGGCGGGGCCCGACCCCGGCCGGCCGGGGTCGGCGCCGCTAACCCAGCAGCGCGGCCAGTTCCGGCAGGGTCGACGCCGTGTAGGTGGGCGCGGGCGAGCCGGGCAGCGGGCGGACGCCGGGGCGGGTGAGCAACGCCGTCCGCAGGCCCGCTGCCTGCGCGCCCGCGATGTCCCAGTCGTGCGCGGCGACCATCACCGCGTCGCGCGGCTGAAGCGCGTACGCGTCGAGGACCTGCCGGTACGGCTCCGGTGCTGGCTTGAGGCGGCCCGCCTGCTCGGCCGAGAAGATCCGGTCGAGCAGCGGCGCCAGCCCGGAGTTCTGCAGCTGCGCCTCCGCCGTGGCGAGCGGGGAGTTCGTCAGCGCGACGACGTCGTGGCCCGCTTCGCGCAGCTTCGTCAGGCCCTCGGCGACGTCCGGGTGGGCCGGTAGCGAGCGCAGGCCTTCGCCGATCTCTGTGAGCTGACCAGACGTCAGCTCGCGGCCGTGCCGGGCGGCGACCTCGACGGCGGCCTGGCCGGCGATGCCCGCGAAGTCGCGGTAGCCGCCGGAGGCCGTCACGGTCAGCACCGTGTGGATGGCCAGCCCGAACCACTCGCGCCGGAGTTCGGGGCTCCCGATGGTCTCGTCGAGCGCGGCGAGGTCGAGCAGGGTCTCGTTGACGTCGAAGACGCACAGCATGGGATCAGTATTGCTTGGTCCGGGACCCTTCGTTGAGTCTCGCGTCCAGCTCCTCCACCGAAACCGGCAAGGACAGCTGGTCGCGCAGGATCGTGCCCAGGGACGGCAGCGTCGAACGCTCCGGCCAGGTCTCCGGCTTCCACAGCGAAGACCGCAGGAACGCCTTCGCGCAGTGCATGAACAGCTCTTCGACCTCGACGACCACCGCGAGCCGCGGGCGCTTGCCCTTGACCACCAGGTCGTCGAAGTACGGCGCGTCCGACACCAGCGTCGCCCGGCCGTTGACGCGCAGCGTCTCGTTCATGCCCGGCACCAGGAACAACAGGCCCGCGTGCGGGTTGTCGACGATGTTGCGGAAGCTGTCGACGAGCTTGTTGCCGGGCCGGTCCGCGAGCACCAGCGTCCGGTCGTCGAGCACCAGCACCGAACCCGCCGGGTCGCCGCGGGGTGAGACGTCGCAGCTGCCGTCCGGTGCCGACGTCGCCAGCAGGACGAACGGCGAATGCGCGATCAGGGTGCGCGCGTGGTCGTCGATGTGGTCGAGGACCTTCTGCCGGGTCGTCGGCGACGACTCGCCGACCAGCTCCCGCAGGGCCTCGTGGCTGTCGATGATGCTCCCCATCACCCCAAGCTAGCCGAGAGTCCGGCCCGCGATCGCGATCCGAGCCGCTTCGGTGGACTTCGCCACGACCTGGTCCACCGAGTACCCGTGCTTCACGAAGATGCCGTCGAGCTGGAACGTGCCGTAGCCGTGGGCCTGGGTGAACAGCTGCTCCATCAGCTCCAGCGCCGTGCCCGGGTCGGGGGCGACCGTCAGGCACAGCATCAGGAACTGGTCGGTCAGCCGCCGGGTCTGCTCGTGCAGCTCCGCGTGGTCCGGGCCCTGGAGGCCGTCGGCGTAGATGACGTTCATCCCGGCCCGCCGCTCGATCAGGTAGCGCGTGTAGGCGCCGGCCGCCGCGGCCAGGGCGGCCACCGGGTCGTCGTGGGCGGCGGCCGCCGCGGTGACGCGCTCGGCGAGCTGGCAGGCGACGTGGCACGCGACTTCGGCCAGCAGGCTCTCCCGCGTCGCGAAGTGGCGGTACGGCGCGCCGGGGCTGACTTGAGCGCGCTTCGCCACCTGGGCCACCGAAAACCCGGCGAGGCCCTGCTCGGCGATCAGGTCCAGGGAGACGCGCACGAGCTCGCCCCGCAGGTCACCGTGGTGGTACTTGCCGCCCATGACGTGGCTCACATCTTCCGATCGGAATATGTAAGAGCCCTCTTACGTAGATCCATGTAAGAGGCCTCTTACGGAGGCTCTCGTTCACACGGTACTTCTTTTGGAGGGGTTTCATGAGCACGACCACGCACGCGATCGCCGCACCGGCGCCGGGCGCGCCGCTCGCGCCGACCACGATCGAACGCCGTGACCTGCGTCCGAACGACGTGCTGATCGACATCGCCTTCGCCGGCATCTGCCACAGCGACCTCCACCAGGCGAAGGAAGACTGGGGCCAGGCGATCTTCCCGATGGTCCCGGGCCACGAGATCGCCGGCGTGGTCGCCGCGGTCGGCCCGGACGTCACCAAGTACCAGGTCGGCGACCGCGTCGGCGTCGGCTGCATGGTCGACTCCTGCGGCGAGTGCGAGTACTGCCAGGCCGGCACCGAGCAGTTCTGCGTCAAGGGCAACGTCCAGACGTACAACGGCGTCGGCTTCGACGGCGAGAACACCTACGGCGGCTACAGCCAGCAGATCGTCGTGAAGGACGCCTTCGTCTGCGGCATCCCGGAAGGCATCGACCTCGACGTCGCCGCGCCGCTGCTGTGCGCGGGCATCACCACCTACTCGCCGCTGCGCCACTGGGGCGCCGGCCCCGGCAAGAAGGTCGCCGTGATCGGCCTCGGCGGGCTCGGGCACATGGGTGTCAAGATCGCCGCCGCGATGGGCGCCGAGGTGACGGTGCTGAGCCAGAGCCTCAAGAAGCAGGAGGACGGCCTCAAGCTCGGCGCGACCGACTACTACGCGACCAGTGACGAGGCGACGTTCGACGTCCTCAAGGGCAAGTTCGACGTCATCCTCAACACCGTGTCGGCCAAGCTGCCGATCGACGCCTACCTCGGCCTGCTGAAGGTCGGCGGCGCGATGGTCAACGTCGGCGCGCCCGGCGAGCCGCTGAACTACAACGCCTTCTCGCTGCTGGGCGGCAACAAGGTGCTGGCCGGGTCGATGATCGGCGGCATCGCCGAGACCCAGGAGATGCTCGACTTCTGCGCCGAGCACCACATCGGCGCCGAGATCGAGGTCATCCCGGCCGGCAAGGTCAACGAGGCCTACGAGCGCGTCGAGAACTCCGACGTGCGCTACCGGTTCGTCATCGACACCTCGACCATCGAGGCGTGAGGACGCGGCACGGCAACCGCGTCAGAACACCACGGTGCGGTTGCCGTGCACCAGGACCCGGTTCTCCAGGTGCCAGCGCAGGCCGCGGGCGAGGGTGACCTTCTCGATGTCGCGGCCCTTGCGGACCATGTCCTCGACCGAGTCGCCGTGGTCCACGCGGATCACGTCCTGGTCGATGATCGGGCCCGCGTCGAGGTCCGCGGTGACGTAGTGGCAGGTCGCGCCGACCAGCTTCACCCCGCGCGTGTGCGCCTGGTGGTACGGCTTCGCGCCGACGAACGACGGCAGGAAGCTGTGGTGGATGTTGATCGCCCGGCCGGCCCACGCGCGGCACAGGTCGGCGGGCAGGATCTGCATGAACCGGGCCAGCACCACCGCGTGCGGGTCGTGCTCGTCGACCAGCTTGCGGACCTCTTCGAACGCCTCGGTCTTGCCGCCGGCCGGGAACGGCACGTGGTGGAACGGGATGCCGTGCGCGCGGGTGATGCCGGCGAGCGACTCGTGGTTGCCGATCACCGCGGCGACGTCGACGTCGAGCTCGCCGGACGCGACGCGGCCGAGCAGGTCGTAGAGGCAGTGCCCGGCCTTCGACACCAGCACCACCGCGCGGCGGCGCTCACCGGTGTCGCTGACCTGCCAGCTCGACTCCGCGGACAGGTCCGCGGCCACCTCGGCGAACCGGGCCCGCAGCCCGGTCGCGTCGAACGGCAGCGAGTCCGCGCGGACGACCTGGCGGGTGAAGAACCAGCCGGTGTCCGGATCGGTGTGGTAAGCCGCTTCGACGATCCAGCCGCCGTGCTCGGCGAGGAACCCGGAGATCCGGGCGATGATGCCGGTGCGGTCGGGGCAGCCGAAGGTGATGACGTAGCGGCGTTCGGGAGCGGTCACGCCGGACAGTGTCCCTCGCCGCCCTTCAGGGGGCCGCCAGTGGTTCGAGGTCACCGGTGACGGACGCCTGGTGCGGACGCCCCCACAGCGCGCGGTAGACGTCGTCGGCGGCGCCGGAGACCTCGGCGTTCGGTGCCCCGAACGTCCACGTGCGCTCCGGCGTCGTGACGCGCACGTCGGCCGTGATGCCGCGGCGCGGCGTGAGGAACGTCAGGTATTCGTCTATGCCGTCGTTCGCGAACTCCGGGGGGAAGCGCGTCGGCGGGACGTCGGCCAGCGCGGATTCGGCGTCGAGGCGGTGGATCGCCGTCTCGTGTGCCATCCGCCGCGTCCAGTCGCCGACCGTCACGTCGAAGCCCGGGTACGGCGAGAACGCCGGGGCTTCCGGATCCTGGCCGAAGGCTTCGCGCAGCGCCAGGCGGTGGCCGTCCCACCACCCGAGCAGGTCGTCCCAGCCCGAAGGCGGTACCGGCTTCACCGGCCGGTTCACCGCCAAGCTGACAGCGAGGCCGTGCACGAACCCGATGTGCGCCACCAGGTCATGAACAGTCCACTTCGGACAGTTCCGGACCGGCGCCGTCGGCCCGGCTTCCAGCGCCGCTCGTTTCAGCGCGTCCGCGTGGATGTCGATCGCTTCCCGCATGCGCCGACCGTAGCCGCCGCCCGCCTTCGATCGCGAGCACCAGCGCGAGCCCGAGGCCGAAGGACAGCAGCAGGCCCTTCACCGGTTCGCCGGCGAACGCGGCCCCGCCGGCGAGGCCGATCAGGACGCTGTAGACCGCCCAGATCGCCGCGCCGGCCGCGTCCACCAGCACGAACCGGGGGAGCGGGTAGCCGAGGCTGCCGTTCGCGAGCGCGCTGGCGACGCGGCCGCCGGGCAGGTAGCGGGCCGCGATGATTAGCAGGCCGCCGTGGTGGCGCACCTGGTCCCGCGCCCACTCGTACCGGCGCGGCCCGGCCGGCCCGCGCCGCAGCAACGCGATCGCCCGCGGCCCGGCGGTGCGCCCGACGGCGTACCCGAGGCAGTCGCCCGTCCACGCCCCGCCGGCGGCGACCGCGGCGAGCAGCGCCAGCTGCGCCGGATCCGGCCCGAACAGGACGGCGACGGTGACGACGGTCGTCTCGCTCGGCATGAACGGCAGCAGCGCGTCCAATCCGGACACCGCGAAGACGAGCACCCACAGCCACGGCGAGCCCAGCGCGCCGCGCAGCAGCTCGGTGACGTGCCCCAGGAGTTCCACGGCTTCATGGTGATCACCGCAGGTCACCCGCGGGTGACGCAGCGGGGTGCGGCCGGTGAACAGCGGATCTACGGGGCGACCGGGGCGACGGCGGCCCACGGCACGGTCAGCTCGCCGAGCCGGATGCGCCCCGGCGGGCCCAGCACCGGCCAGCCGCGGGAACCCAGCAGCCGCACCGTCTCCAGCCAGCGGGAGCGGGCGCCGAACGCCTGGTGCGGGGCCGCGGCCGCCCAGCAGGCGTCCAGTGTGGCCAGCAGCTCGTGGACGCGCTCGCCGGGGACGTTCCGGTGGATCAGCGCCTTCGGCAGCCGCTCGGCCACCGTCGAGGGCCGGTCCAGGCCCGCGAGCCGGACCGACAGCGTCAGCGAGACCGGGCCGTCGCGGGACACCAGGACCCACGTCGAGAGGCGGCCGATCTCGTCGCACGTGCCTTCGACCAAGAGCCCTTCAGGGGGCATCGACTCCAGCATCAGCTGCCACGCGCCCGCGACCTCGTGCTCCGCGTACTGGCGCAGCACGTTGAACGCCCGGACGAGCACCGGGCGCGTGCCGGCCAGCTCGAACCCGCCGCGCTGGAACGAAAGCCAGGGTGGCGACGCCGCGGACTGCGCGAAAGCGACCCGGTCGGCGTCCAGCTCCAGGCCCAGCACCCGGACGTCGGGGCGGACCCGGCGCAGCCAGCGGGCCAGCTCCACGGTGGTCACCGGGGACGCGCCGTAACCGAGGTCGACGACCAGGGGTGAGCCGGCCGCGCGCAGCAAGCGGGTCGTCGGCGGCGCGGTGGCGATCCACCGGTCGACCCGGCGCAGGCGGTTGGGGTTGGTCGTTCCTCGGGTCGGCGCGCCGACCGGGCTCAGGCGGCGTCGGCCAGCCACTTCGCGGAGAATTCGGCTTCGCGGTCCAGCAGTTTCGTGACTTGTTCGGCGATCACGCTCTCCAGCTTCGCGCCGAACAGCGGGATCCGCACGATCACCTCGCCGCTCGTCCGCAGCACCGTCTTGCCGCCGTCGGCCAGCAGCGCGGTCCGCGCGTTGATCTCGCCCGGGACGCCGCCGACCTCGACCGACGCCTTGCCCTGGTACTCCGCGCCGGACGGCTGCCAGATCTGCGTGCGCGTCACCATCAGGTCGCCTTTGTGGAGCGTCCGGACGGCCTGCGGCAGCTTGTCCGCGCTGATGCCCTGCCGCAGCTGGTAGCGCAGGCCCTTCTCGGAGACCTCATAGGACAGCAGCGCCGCGGCGTGCCCGCCGAGCTCCTCCAGGCGCGCCCGCAGCGCGTCCTCACCGGCCACGGCGGCGTACGCGGACGCGACGTCGGCGGCGAAGTCGGCACGGTGCTCGATCCGGGATCCCATGAGCCGGACAGTACCGTCAGGCGCGTGAACTCCGCCCGTACTCCCGCACTCCCGGCCCTCTCCGCGTACACCACGCTGCGCCTCGGCGGCCCGGCCCGCCGGTTCGTCAGCGCCGCGACCAGCGAAGATCTCGTCGCGGCGGTCCGCGAGGCCGACGCGGCGGGCGAACCGGTGCTGCTGCTCGGCGGCGGCTCCAACCTGGTGGTCGGCGACGCGGGGTTCGACGGCGTGGTCGTCGAGGTGGCCAACACCGGCTGGCGGCGTGACGGCGCGATCGTCGAGGTCGAGGCCGGCCAGAACTGGGACGCCTTCGTCGCCGGTCTGGTCGCGGCGGGCCTGGGCGGGCTCGAATGCCTCTCCGGCATCCCCGGCAGCGTCGGCGCGACGCCGATCCAGAACGTCGGCGCGTACGGCTGCGAGGTCGCCGAGTCGATCGTCTCGCTGGAGCTGTACGACCGCGTGACGCGCGAAGTGCGCACGCTCAAGGCCGACGAGCTCGGCTTCGCCTACCGCACCAGCATCCTCAAGGGCACCGACACCGGCGTCGTCCTCTCGGTCCGCTTCGAGGTCCGCGAAGACGGCCTCTCCGCGCCGGTCCGCTACGCCGAGCTCGCGCGCACACTCGGCGTCGAGATCGGCTCGCGCGTCCCGGCCGCCGACGCGCGCGAAGCCGTCCTCGGGCTGCGTCGCGGCAAGGGCATGGTGCTCGACCCGGCGGACCACGACACGTGGAGCGCGGGCTCGTTCTTCACCAACCCGATCGTCCCGGCGGCCGACGCCGAGGCGGTGCTGGCCCGCATCGCGGAGAGCGTCGAGGGCAGCGCCCCGCAGTACCCGGCCGACGGTGGCGTCAAGCTGTCCGCGGCCTGGCTGATCGAGCGCGCCGGCTTCGGCAAGGGGTACCCCGGGCCGGGGAACCGCGTCTCGCTCTCGACCAAGCACACGCTCGCGCTGACCAACCGCGGCGACGCGACGACGGAAGACCTGCTCACGCTGGCCCGCGAGGTCCGCGACGGCGTCCACGAGCGCTTCGGCGTCCGCCTGCGGCCTGAACCGCTCTTGATCAACTGCGTCATTTGAGCCGAAACGGGCAACCTGGACGTGTATCAGACGTCTTTGTCGACAACGGTGGCGTCCACCTGATCGGTTGGTCTTTACCTTTCGGCAGGTAACGTCAGGCGGGTCACCAGCGCTAAGGGCGTGGACTCGCTGGTCGGCGGGGGAACTCGGGAGGAATTCGTGATCGAACGGCGCTTGGTCTTCAAGGCGGCTCTCGCGGCGGGGGCCGCTGTGGTCGTCGCGGCGTGTTCGGGCACGAACGACGGCACCGCGCTGCCCACCGGGGCCGCGAACGCCGACGGCGAGGGCGGCGGCGCGCAGCCCGTGGCGAAGATCACGGCCGAGCCGGCCGCGAACGTCAAGGACGCCCCGGTCCTCAAGCCCGTCGTGATCAAGGTCGCCGACGGCAAGCTCACCGAGTGCAAGGTCACCGCCGACGGCGGCAAGGACGTCAAGGGCGACACCTCGCCCGACGGGCTCACCTGGACCAGCTCCGAGCCGCTCGGTTACGGCAAGAAGTACACCTACGCGGCCAAGGCCACCGGCAGCGACGGCAAGCCGGTCGACTTCACCGGCACCTTCACCACGGTCAGCCCGGCCAAGCAGGTCCGCGCCACGCTCAACCCGGCCGACAACGCCCAGGTCGGCGTGGCCATGCCGATCAGCGTCAAGTTCGCGTCGCCGGTCAAGGACCGCGCGGCCGTCGAGAAGGCGCTGTCCGTGAAGACGGACAAGAACGTCGAGGGCGCCTGGGGCTGGCTGTCCGACAGCCAGGTCGACTACCGGCCGAAGGAATACTGGCCGCAGAACATCACGGTGAACGTCGAGGCGAAGCTGTACGGCGTCGAGCTGGGCGGCGGCGCGTACGGCAAGGCCGACGTCACCACGAAGTTCAAGATCGGCCGCAACCAGGTGGTCAAGGTCAACACCCCGGAGCACCAGATGCACGTCTACCGCGGCGGCTCGCAGGTCAAGAGCTACCCGTGCGCGAACGGGCTGGACGCCGAGGTCGACCGCAACACCCCGAACGGCACCTACATCGTGATGAGCAAGGAGCCGACGGCGGTCTTCGACAACGCCCGCTACGGCTACACGAACGTCAACAAGAAGTGGGCCTGCCGGTTCTCCAACCACGGCGAGTACATCCACGAGAACCAGGACAACGCGGCCAACATCGGGAAGACCAACAACTCCCACGGCTGCGTCAACCTGCTCGAGGCCGACGCCAAGGACTACTTCGACTCCGCGCTGGTCGGCGACCCGGTCGAGATCACCGGCTCCAAGCTCGGCGCGCCGATGGCCTCGGACGTCAAGGACTGGAACTACTCCTGGTCGGCCTGGCAGGCGCTGGGCGCGAAGTAACCCGTGCGCACCGAGGTCGTCGGACACGGCGGGACGCGGCTCGGCCTGCGGGTCGAGGGGGCCGGGAACAGCAGGCCGATCGTGTTCGTGCACGGCTGGGCGCAGTCGTCCGGCGCCTGGGCCGCGCAGCTGGCCGACCCGGCGCTGACCGAGCGGTTCCGCCTGGTCGCGATGGACCTGCGCGGGCACGGCGCGTCCGACGTCCCGGCCGCCGGGTACGACGACCCGGTGGTCTGGGCCGACGACCTCGCCGCGGTGCTCGACTTCGCCGGGCCCGACGCGATCGTCGTCGCCTGGTCGTACGGCGGCCTGGTGCTGACCGACCACATCCGGGTGCACGGCACCGCACGGCTGCGCGGGATCGTGCTCGTCGGCGCGATCACGGAAATCGGCCGCGACCGGCCGGGCGGGCGCGTCGGCTCGCTGATGCGCGAGCACATGCGCGCGATGCTTTCGGACGATCCGGACATCGCGGTCCCGGCGCTCACGGCGTTCAGCCGCGACATGGTGACCCGCCCGATCCCCGGTACGCAGGCCCAAGCCCTGCTCGGAGCGTCTCTCGGCGTGCCGCCCGCGGTGCGCGCGGCGTTGTTCCGCCGCGACGTCGGCAGCGACGACGTCCTGGCCGCGATCGACAAACCCGCCCTGGTCGTGCACGGTTCCCAGGACCGCGTGATCGACTCCGCGGCGGCGAAGCACACGATCGGGAAGATTCCGGGGGCCACCGGACGTTGGTTCCTTGGCGGGGGTCATGCGCCCTTCGCCGAGGCCGCGGACGAGTTCGACGCGGTGCTCCGGCAGTTCGCCGAGGAATGCTGACGTAGAACGCGGGAGACGAGACCAGGTGACCAGCTCCATCCGGGGGTTCCGTGCTGCGCCGCGACGGGTAGCGGTGTTGTCCGTACACACTTCGCCGCTCGAGCAGCCGGGGACCGGCGACGCGGGCGGGATGAACGTCTACGTCAGCCAGACGGCGACCGAGATGGCCCGCCGCGGCGTCGAGGTCGAGGTGTTCACCCGCGCGACGGCGTCGGACCAGCCGCCGGTGGCCGAGCTGGCGCCGGGCGTGACCGTCCGGCACGTGCAGGCGGGGCCCTTCGAGCCGCTGAGCCGCGACGAGCTGCCCGCGCAGCTGTGCGCGTTCACCTCCGGCGTGCTGCGCACGGAGGCGTTCCACGAGCCCGGGTACTACGACCTCATCCACTCGCACTACTGGCTTTCGGGCCAGGTCGGCTGGCTCGCCCGCGACCGCTGGTCCGTGCCGCTGGTGCACACCGCGCACACCCTGGCGAAGGTGAAGAACGCCGCGCTCGCCGAGGGTGACAAGCCCGAGCCGCGGCTGCGCGTGATCGGCGAGGAGCAGGTCGTCGCGGAGGCGGACAGGCTGGTCGCCAACACCCCGGTCGAGGCGCGGCAGCTCATCGACCTCTACGGCGCCGAGCCGCACGCGGTGCACGCCGTGCCGCCGGGTGTCGACCTCGAACGCTTCACCCCGGGCCCGAAGAACGTCGCGCGCGCCGAGCTCGGCCTGCCCGGCGACGCCGTCGTGCTGGCGTTCGCCGGCCGGATCCAGCCGCTGAAGGCGCCGGACGTGCTGCTCTACGCCGCCGAGGCGCTGCTGCGACGGCGGCCGGAACTGGCGTCGAAGCTGATCGTGCTGATCGTCGGCGGGCCGTCCGGCACCGGGCTGGAGCAGCCGCAGGCGCTGCGCGAGCTCGCCGTCTCCCTCGGCATCGAGGCGCAGGTCCGATTCCTGCCGCCGCAGCCCGGCCCGGCGCTCGCCCGGGTGTTCCGCGCCGCCGACGTCGTCGCGGTGCCCAGCTACAACGAGTCGTTCGGGCTGGTCGCGCTGGAGGCGCAGGCCTGCGGGACGCCGGTGGTCGCCGCCGACGTCGGCGGGCTGCCGATGGCGGTGCCGCACGGCGTCTCCGGGCTGCTGGTGCCGGGGCACGGCGCCGAGGAGTGGGCGGACGCGCTGGCCGCGGTCGCGCTGCGCCCGGACCGGTGCGCCGAGCTCGGCGCCAACGCCGTCCTGCACGCGCGGCACTTCTCCTGGCGTCGTACGACGGACGCGCTGCTCGACATCTATGCTCAAGCCACCAGCGCGTTCTCCCGCGCCCTGGAGCTGCGCGCGGAGGTGGCGGTGTGAGTCTCGACGAGCTGATCAAGTCCACTTTGGACGACGCGGAACTGAAGTACGACCGGCGGGGCCCGGGAAAGTACTTCGTCACACTGCCCGGAACCAAGAAGCTGCAGACGAACGCTTGGCTCGTCGACGGCGACCACGCGTTCTCCGTGGAGGCGTTCGTCTGCCGTCGGCCGGATGAGTCCCATGAGGACGTTTACCGCTTCCTGTTGCAACGCAACGCGAAGCTCTACGGCGTTCACTACACAGTGGACAGTCTCGGTGACATCTACCTGGTCGGCCGGTTCGGCAAGGAGACGCTGAGCGCCGAAGAGCTCGACAAGGTGCTCGGCCAGGTCCTCGAAGCCGCCGACGGCGACTTCAACACCCTGCTGGAGATCGGCTTCGCGACGTCGATCAAGCGCGAGTGGGACTGGCGCGTCTCCCGCGGCGAGTCCCTGGCCAACCTCGAGGCGTTCAAGCACCTCGTCGGACCCGCGAAGCCGCACGAACCAGGCTTGACCGAGTCGTGACCCGGCCCGTGCAACGGGGCTGAACCGGACATCCGTCTCACCGCCAGTCGAAACTGGAGGGAGACGCAGGATGCGGACTCGATGGAGAACCCTGCTCGCGGTCGCGGGTGTGGCGTTCGTGCTGGCCGGCTGCTCGGCGAACGAGAGCGGCACGTCGACCTCGGCGGACAGTGCCGGGATCGGTCCGGCCCCGGCGGTGCCGCAACAGCCGCAGCAGGGGACCGCGGGCAACGGGAAGGCCGAGCCGGACAAGGGACAGCCGGTCCCCGCGCCGCAGGCCGGGGCGGCCGATCGCAAGCTTTCGCGCAGCGCCCGGCTCGAGCTGACCGCCACGAAGGTCACCGACGTCGTCGCGGAGGCGCGGGGGATCGCGCAGGGCGCCGGGGGGTACACCGGGCAGGAGAGCACCGGCGACCGGTTGGCGACGCTCAGCCTCGCCGTGCCCGCCGAGAAGCTGGACGGCGTGCTCGACCAGCTTTCGCACCTGGGCACCGGCCTGGTGAAGCGGGAGCTGAACACCCAGGACGTCACGGAGCAGACCATCGACGTCGAAGCGCGGCTGGCGACGCAGCGGGCGTCGGTGGAGCGGATCCGCGCGTTGCTCGCGAAGGCGACTTCGGTGTCGGAGATCGCTTCGGTGGAAAGTGAGCTCACGAGCCGCGAAGCCACTCTCGAATCCCTCGAACAGCAACGGAATTCGCTCGCGGGCAGCGTCGCGATGTCGACCGTCGCGATGACCATCCGGAACGTGGCCGCGCCGCCGCCCGCCGAAGAGGACCACAGCGGGTTCCTCGGTGGCCTGGCCGGCGGCTGGGACGCGTTCCTCGTCTTCGGCGGCGGCCTGCTGACGGTGCTGGGCGCGATCGCGCCGTTCCTGCTGATCCTCGGCCCGCTCGCCTGGGCGGGCTGGTGGCTGCACCGGCGTCGCCGGGCGGCGCGGCCGGAACCCGTGACGCCCGAGGTGTGAAGCGGGCAGGCGGGACGGCTCGAGGGAGGGGGGAGTCGCGATCTCGAGCCGCCCCGCTGAAGTTCCCGCCGATCAGGACCCGGTGACGAGGGGGGTGCCAACGGGGCCGGCGGGCCGCGGCTCGGCAGGGGGGAGACGAGCCGCGGTCAAAGCCCGAAACCGGCCGGGGAGTGCGTGGAATCCGGCCGCTCGGGACTTAGTCAACCTGTCAGAACTCGACCTGTAATCACAAGACTACACACTAGTCCGTTCGAGTGAACTTTGCGCAGACCGATAACGCAGTGCAGCATGTTGCACTGAATTTGCGCCTTGTTGGCAGGCTGACTTGTCATCGGGTGAAGGTGTTACTTTCGGGTAACACACTCTGTGTAGGTCGGCTGGGGAAAACCCCAGACCTGGGAGGTCACCAGCGGGCACCGTGGTCCGTTCTGGCAGGCTGGGCCCCATGGCCGAACTTGGGACGTTGGTGCTGCTCCGTCACGGGCAGAGCACGTGGAACGCGGAAAACCTGTTCACCGGCTGGGTGGACGTACCCCTTTCGGAGCAGGGTGAAGGCGAAGCCCGCAAGGGCGGCCAGCTGCTGGCCGACGCCGCGCTGCTGCCGGACGTGGTGCACACCTCGCTGCTGCGGCGCGCGATCTCGACCGCGAACATCGCCCTCGACGCCGCGGACCGCCACTGGATCCCGGTGAAGCGCGACTGGCGGCTCAACGAGCGCCACTACGGCGCGCTGCAGGGCAAGGACAAGAAGCAGACGCTGGCCGAGTTCGGCGAGGAGCAGTTCATGCTCTGGCGCCGCTCGTACGACACCCCGCCGCCGGCGATCGACCCGAAGGACCAGTGGAGCCAGGCGGGCGACGCGCGGTACGCGGACCTCGGCGACAGCGCGCCGCTGACCGAGTGCCTGAAGGACGTCGTCGCGCGGCTGCTGCCGTACTGGGAGTCCGCGATCGTGCCGGACCTGCGCGCGGGCAAGACCGTGCTGGTCGCCGCGCACGGCAACTCGCTGCGCGCGCTCGTCAAGCACCTCGACGGGATCTCGGACGCGGACATCGCGGGCCTGAACATCCCGACCGGCATCCCGCTGCGCTACGACCTCACCGACGACCTGAAGCCGGTGAAGCCGGGCGGCGAGTACCTCGACCCGGACGCCGCCAAGGAAGCCGCGGCCGCGGTCGCGAACCAGGGCCGCTGACCCTCAGTCCAAAGCCGTGAAGGCCTCCTTACCGGCCATAAGAGCCGGTAAGGAGGCCTTCACGGCTTTCAGGCAGCGGCAGGGCTCACAGGAGGCCGGCTTCGCGGGCCCGGGCACCGGCCTGGAACCGCGAGGACGCGCCGAGGATCTCCATCAGCTCGGCCACC
The DNA here is from genome assembly GCF_035982555.1 of Amycolatopsis sp. NBC_01286. Classification (NCBI taxonomy): domain Bacteria; kingdom Bacillati; phylum Actinomycetota; class Actinomycetes; order Pseudonocardiales; family Pseudonocardiaceae; genus Amycolatopsis; species Amycolatopsis sp. NBC_01286. The sequence goes on along the minus strand of NZ_CP108428.1, from coordinate 1,829,440 downwards.
CGGCGCCGGTAGGTGCGCAGGCTGACGCCGAGCGCGCGGGCCGCCGTCTCGTCCTTGCAGCCGGCAGCGAGCTGCTCGAGGATCTCCCGCGCGCCGAGCTCGGTGAACCGGGCCTGGTAGGACTCCAGGTCGATCGCGCTCGCCCAGACCGCCTCGTACAGCGACTGGATGCCCTGGATCAGCTCGGGGCTGCTGACGACGGTGTAGCTGCGGACGCCGCCGACGCGATCGCCCGCCACGATCGCGATCCGGCGGTCCAGCAGGATCGTCTCGTTGATGTCGCGCTCGGTGATCCGGATCCGGGCGCCGTGGTCGGCCATGAACCGCAGGTGCCCGGCGAGGGTGGGGTCGAGCAGCACGCCGGGCTGGTAGACCTTGCGCACGGCCGTCGCGCGCACCGCCTGCTCCCGCTCGGGCGCGGTCGGGTGCGCCACCGACCACGTGTGCAGGTCGCGGGCCGCGCACGAAACCTCCGTCGCCGCCGCGAACAAGTGCTTCGTCCGCTCGAACAGCTCGGCCTCACCGCGCACCACGACGACGTCCGTCACCTTTTCCACACCATCGAGTGTCCGCGCCTGGCAGCAAACTGCCAAACCCGGCCCGGATCTCCCCGGGTGGCGAAGCTGGAGTCATGACCACGACACACCCCGCCGCCGCGGCGGGCACCTGGAAGCTCGGCTCCTTCGAAGTCAACCGGCTCGGTTTCGGCGCGATGCGCCTGATGTCCACTTCGGACGGCGGCGTCCGCGACCGCGAGACGTCCATCGCCGTGCTCCGCCGCGCCGTCGAGCTCGGCGTGAACCACATCGACACCGCTTCCTTCTACTTCGCCGGCCCGCGCGCGGCGAACGAGCTCATCAACAGCGCCCTCGCGCCGTACGACAACCTGGTGCTCACCACCAAGGTCGGCCCCGGCCGCGACTTCGAAGGCACCTTCTACACCGCCCGGCCCGAGCAGCTGCGCGCCCAGGTCGAGCAGAACCTGCGCGAACTGGGTCTGGACCACCTCGACGTCGCCAACTACCGGATCGGCGAAGGTCTGGACCGCGGCGCCGGCTCCCTCTCCGACGGCTTCGGCGCGCTCGCCGACCTCCGGGAGAAGGGGCTGATCCGCGAGCTGGGCATCTCCAACGTCGGCCCGGAGCACCTGACGGAGGCGCTGGCGATCGCGCCGGTCGTCTGCGTGCAGAACCAGTACGGCCTGACCGCGCGCCGCGAGGACGACGAGATCGTCCGGCTGTGCGCCGACCACGGCGTCGCCTTCGTGCCGTTCTTCGCCGTCGCCAGCGGTACGGGGGAGGACGCGCGGGTCGCGGAGGTCGCGAAGCGCCACGACGCCACGCCGGCGCAGATCCGGCTCGCGTGGACGTTGCACCAGGGCCCGCACGTGCTCGCCATCCCGGGCACCGGCGATCTCGCGCACCTCGAGCAGAACGTCGCCGCGGCCGCGCTGGAGCTCACCGACGACGACCTGAAGACACTCGAACGAGACAACTGATTCACCCGGAATGTCTCGGTCGGGAATCGGCCGGGTGAACGTGGGCTGACACCCCGGCGAACAAGTCGCCGTCAGGTGTCGCGGTGCTCACGACAAGGCGGACAACGCTAGGCCGAAGGGCCACATCAGCGCTTACGATCGGCCCGTGACCACGCCTGTTTCACTCGCACTGGCCATCGGCGCCCTGGTGGCCGGTGCGGTGGTCGGCTACCTCGTCGCGCGGGCGCGAACCCGGCGCGAAGAGGCCCGCCCACCGGGCCCGACCGTCGCGGAGCTGCTCGAGCGATTGGTCCGGTCCTCCCACAACGGCGTCGTCGTGCTCAACAAGTTCGGCGACATGGTGCTGCACAACCCGCGTGCCTACGAGCTCGGCCTGGTCCGGGTCAACCAGGCCGACCCGCGGGCCCGCAAGGCCGCCGAACAGGTCGTCGAAACCGACGAGCCGATGGAGATCGACCTCTCGCCGCTGGAAGCGCGCGGCCGCCAGCCGGAGGCGGTGCTCGGCCAGGTCCGGCCCCTCGGCGACGGCTTCACCGTCGTCGAGGCGGTCGACCACTCCGAGGCCATCCGGCTGGAGGCCGTGCGCCGCGACTTCGTCGCCAACGTCAGCCACGAGCTCAAGACCCCGGTCGGCGCGATCGCGCTGCTCACCGAGGCCGTCCTCGACGCCGCCGAGGACGTCGAGGAGGTCCGCCGCTTCGGGAGCAAGATCCTGCGCGAGTCGACCCGGCTCGGCCAGCTCGTCACCGAGCTGATCGCGTTGTCGCGGCTGCAGGGCGCCGAGCGGCTGCCGGACCTCAACGTCGTCGAGGTCGACGCGGTCGTGCGCGAAGCACTCGGCCGCACGACGCTCTCGGCGGAGTCGGCCGAGATCACCATCACCACCGACCCGGTCAGCGGCCTGCTCATCGAGGGCGACCGCACGCTGCTGGTCACCGCGCTGTCGAACCTGCTGGAGAACGCCGTCGCGTACTCGCCGGCCGGCAGCCCGGTGTCGATCTCGCGGCGGCTGGCCGACGGCATGGTCGAGATCGCCGTCACCGACCGCGGCATCGGCATCCCCGAGGACGAGCAGACCCGCGTGTTCGAGCGCTTCTACCGTGCCGACAAGGCCCGCTCGCGCGCCACCGGCGGCACCGGGCTCGGCCTGGCCATCGTCAAGCACGTCGCGGCCAACCACGGCGGCTCGGTGGGCCTGTGGAGCCGGCCCGGCACCGGCTCGACGTTCACCCTCCGCATCCCCGCGCACGTCAGCCCCGAACCGGCCCCCGAGCCGGCGCGGGCGGCCAAGACCTCGCCGGCACCACGGCAGGAGAAGACCCCCGAGCGCACCCAGAGGCTCGTGGTTACCGGGCAGGAAAGCCCAGATCATGGAGGAAACCTGTGACCAGGGTTCTCATCGTCGAAGACGAGGAGTCGTTCGCCGACCCGCTCGCCTTCCTGCTGCGGAAGGAAGGCTTCACCGCGGCGGTGGCGGGCACCGGCCAGGCCGCGCTGGAGGAGTTCGACCGCAACGGCGCCGACATCGTCCTGCTGGACCTGATGCTGCCGGGCATGAGCGGCACCGACGTCTGCAAGCAGCTGCGCCAGCGCTCCGCCGTGCCGGTGATCATGGTGACCGCGCGGGACAGCGAGATCGACAAGGTCGTCGGCCTGGAGCTGGGCGCGGACGACTACGTCACCAAGCCGTACTCGGCGCGTGAGCTGATCGCGCGGGTCCGCGCGGTGCTGCGCCGCGGCGGCGAGCCCGGCGCCGAGGGCGAGCTGGCCCCGCTGGTGCTCTCGGCGGGCCCGGTGCGGATGGACGTCGAACGGCACGTGGTGACCGTGGACGGCGAGGAGGTCTCACTCCCGCTCAAGGAGTTCGACCTGCTCGAGTACCTGCTGCGCAACGTCGGCCGGGTGCTCACCCGCGGCCAGCTCATCGACCGGGTGTGGGGCGCGGACTACGTCGGCGACACCAAGACCCTCGACGTCCACGTGAAGCGCCTGCGGTCGAAGATCGAGCCGGACCCGGGCTCGCCGCGGCACCTGGTCACGGTGCGCGGCCTGGGCTACAAGTTCGAGACGTAAGTCCAATTTGTCCTGTAGGGCACCCTCACGGCTCAAACGGCCGTGAGGGTGCCCTACAGGGCGTTCAGGGCGTTCGGGGTGGTCGCGGGGCCGCGGAGGCGCGCCGGGGCGGTACCGCATCGAGTGTTGTTGGTTACATGTTCGAGACCTGACGCTCGGGCCGGTACGCTGGACCCCCGTGCGCCTAGGGGTACTCGACGTCGGTTCCAACACCGTCCACCTGCTCGTGGTCGACGCCCACCGTGGCGCCCACCCGACCCCGATGCATTCCGAGAAGTCCGTGCTCCGGCTGGCCGAGCAGATCACCCGCAGCGGAGACCTCAGCAAGACCGGCGCGGACGAGCTCGTGACCGCGGTCGAATCCGCCAAGGCGGCGGCCGTCCGGCTCGGCTGCGAAGAGGTCATGGCGTTCGCCACCTCCGCGGTCCGCGAAGCCAAGAACTCGGCGAAGGTGCTGGCCCGCGTGGCCGACGAAACCGGCGTCGAGCTGCAGGTCCTCTCCGGCACCGACGAAGCCCGGCTGACGTTCCTCGCCGTCCGCCGCTGGTACGGCTGGTCGGCCGGGCAGCTGCTGGTGCTCGACATCGGCGGCGGCTCGCTGGAGGTCGCGATGGGCCGCGACGAAGAGCCCGTGCTGGCCGAGTCCCTGCCGCTGGGCGCCGGCCGCACCACGCGCACCCGCTTCCGGCACGACCCGCCGACGCGCTCGGAGCTCGTCGCGACGTCGGCGTGGCTCGACGACCAGCTCACCGAGCTCACGCGCAAGGTCACCAAATGGGGTGAACCGGATCGCGTCGTCGCGACGTCGAAGACGTTCCGGTCACTCGCCCGGCTGACCGGCGCCGCCCCCTCGGCCGCGGGCCCGCGCGTGCGACGTACGCTCTCGGACACCGCATTGCGCCAGCTCCTGGCCTTCATCTCGCGGATGCCCTCGGCCGATCTGGCTCAGCTCGAGGGGGTCAGTTCGAGCCGATCGCACCAGCTGGTGGCGGGCGCGCTCGTCGCGCAGGCCACGATGCGGGCGCTCGGACTGCCGGAACTCGAGATCTGCCCGTGGGCTCTGCGAGAAGGTGTCATCCTGCGGCGGCTGGACCATTCCACCGGCGCGGATGAAACTGGAGCCGCACTCGTGGCGCGCTTCGGCGCACAGGAGGACCGGTGAAAGCAGACGACTGGACTTCGCCCACGACGGTGTTTTGCTTGAAGCACGGGCACGATGGAGAGGTGACGGACATGCAGAGGACGACGTACAGCGCGCGCTGCGCCGCCGGCGTGCCGTCGGGGCCTTCCCGAGGTGCCGATTCTCCGGAGCGCGCGAGGGATTACCAGGTATGACGGACCAGACCGGAGGCGACCAGCCGCAGAAGACCGTGGCTGAGCTGCTCGCACAGCACGGTGCGCAGGCCGAGGGCGGACGCCGCCGCCGGCGTCGCGCCGTCGATGACGACGACGAACCGGCCACCCCGGAACCGCCCGGCCCGACCGGCACGCACCGGCGCCCGGGGATCGGCGACACCGGCCCGCAGGCGATCATCGACCGGGTCCACTCCGAGGGCACGGTTCCGCCGCCCCCCGCTCCGCCCGCCCGCCCGGCCGGTGGCCGGCGGCGTTCCGAGCCGCCACCCTCGCCGCCGCCCGCGCCCCGCGCCGTCCCCCAGGACGCGCGGCCGCCGCAGCCGCCGGCCCGGCCCGCTCCCGGCGGCGCCGAGTCCGGCCAGTACGGGCGCCCGGTCCCGCCGGAGTCCGGCCAGTTCAACCGGCCGGCCCCGCCGCAGGAGTCCGGGCAGTTCGGCCGCCCGGCGCCGCCGGAGCCCGCCCAGCCGCCGCGACCGCAGGAGTCGGCCCAGCTGCCCGTGCCGCCGCGGGCGCCGCGCCGTCAGCCGCCGCCCCCGCAGCAGCCGTCCCAGCAGCTGCCCCAGCCGTCGCAGCAGCTCCCGACGCCGCCCCCGCCGGCGGCCGAGGAGACGCGGGCCGCCGTGCCGCCGGTCCGGCGCCGTCCGCCCCCGCCGCCACAGCCCTCGCAGCAGCTGCCGACCCCGCCGCCGCCCGGCAGCCCGCTGTCAGCACGGCTCGACGGGCTCAACGGCACCCCGGACGCCGATGTCGACAGCGCTGTCGGCCCGCCCGGGCCGATGCCCAGCGGCACGTTCGCCACGCCGCCCGGCCCGCCGCGCCGGCCCCCGTCGCGGCGTCCGCAGCCGAAGCAGGAGGCCTACACCGAGCAGTTCTCCGCCGTCCCCGACGAAGAACCGCCGCCGCCTCCGCCCCGGCAGGCGAAGGGCAAGCCGCAGCAGCCCGAGACCCCGGACATCTCCACGCCCGCGGGGCTCGCGAACTGGCGCAAGCGCCGCCAGAAGGAGCAGATGGAGGACACCGAGATCGGTGTCATGCCGGTGATCCCCACCGGTGCTCCGGACGACGGCTACCCGGACGACGACTTCGAGCCCGACGACGGTTTCGCCCCCGAAGGCAGCGGCTACCAGGCCGCCTACGACGCGGGCCCGCCGACGGGCACCTACCCGCCGCCGATGCCGTTCGCACCCGGTGACCGCGCCGCGCGGACGCCGATCCCGGACGACCTCGAGCCCTACGAGCGCGAGTTCGCCGAGCCCGGCTACCCGGCCGCCGGCCCGGACTTCGAGCAGGACGAGTACGGCTACGAGCAGGGCGACGGCTACGAAGACGACGAGTACGACGACGACGTCCCCGAACCGGCCGCCGAGCCGGTGCCCGCGGGCTCGCCGGGCAAGCAGTGGCTGGGCCTCGCCGGCCAGCTCGCCCTCGGCGTCGTCGGCGGTGCCGCCGTCTGGCTGGGCTTCAACTGGCTGTGGGTGAACATCCCGGCCGCCGCGCTGATCGCGGCGCTGCTGGTGGTCGTCGCGCTGGTCTGGATCGTGCGGAAGATCCGCCGCGCCGAGGACCTGCAGACCACCGTGCTCGCCGTGTTGGTCGGCCTGGTGGTGACGGTCTCGCCGGCGGCGTTGCTGCTGGTCGGACGCTGATCGCCGGGTAGGGGATGAGACCCAGGTCCCCTTCCCGGCCCGGCGGTGCGGCCCACCCTCGGTGACGAGGCAGGATGTCCGGCGTGACAGACGAGAAGCCGGTGCCCGTCGGGCTCAGTTCGGCGTCGGTGTGGCCGCTCAAGGCCGGCTCGGCGTTCGAGTTGGCCGCCGAGCTCGGCTACGACGGCGTCGAGGTGATGGTCTGGGCCGACGCGGTCAGCCAGGACGTCACGGCGTTGCGCCGCTGGTCGCGCCGCACCGGGATGCCGGTGCTGTCGATCCACTCGCCGTCGCTGCTGATCACCCAGCGGATCTGGTCGCCGGACCCGGTGGTGCGGCTGCGGATGTCCGTCGACGCCGCCGTGGAGCTCGGCGCGCGGACCGTCGTCGTGCACCCGCCGTTCCGCTGGCAGCGCCGCTACGGCGACGCGTTCGGTGACCTCGTCGACGAGCTGGAGGAGTCCAGCGGCGTCGAGATCGCCGTCGAGAACATGTTCAAGGTCCGGCCGCCAGGTGGGTCGAAGAACTCGCGCGTGTCGGCGTTCCGGCCGTCGATCGACCCCACGGACGTCGGGTTCCGGCACTACACGCTCGACCTGTCGCACACGGCGGCGGCGCGGATGGACGCGCTGGCGCTGGCGCAGCGGATGGGGGAGGGCCTCACGCACGTCCACCTGGCCGACGGCACCGGCATCCCGAAGGACGAGCACATGGTGCCCGGCCGCGGCGGCCAGCCGTGCGCGTCGCTGCTGGAGAAGCTGGTCAGCAACGGTTTCGCCGGGCAGATCGTGCTGGAGATCAACACCCGGCACGCCCTCACCCAGGCCCAGCGCGTCCGCGACCTCGCCGAGGCGCTGTTGTTCGCACGCTTCCACCTGGGGCAGTAAGTGAGCACGTTCCGACAGGACACGACTACTCCCGCCGCCGAATCGAGCACGTGAACACGTAAAGTTCCGACTGTGAACCCGTTGCGCTCGTTGATCTCCGCCATCCCCGGTCAGGACCCCTTTTCCCCGCCCGGGACGGTGGGTACGGACGGGCCCGCACGTTCGTGAGCGCAACGGACGGCACCGCCGCGTCCTTCGACACGGCGACGGCGACGCGGTCGATGGGCGACGGCACCTTCACCGCGGTGCTGCGCGCGGAATGGGCCATCGGGTCCCACCCGCACGGGGGTTTCCTGCTGGCCCTGCTGGCCAAGGCGGCGATCGCCGCGCTGAACGAACGCGGGGAGCCGCACGCCGAGCCGCTGGTCGTCAGCGCGGAGTTCCTGCACGCGCCCGCGCTCGGCCCGGTGCTGCTGCGCACCGACGTCCGCAAGGTCGGCCGCCGCGCGACGGTGGTCGAGGTCCGGCTGGAGCAACGCGGCCGCAGCTGCGTCGAGGCCCGGGTGACCACCGGCCGGCTGCCGATGCGGCGCCCGGAGTGGACCGACGTGCCGTCGATGCCCGCCGAGCCGTCGCCGGGGGCGCTGACCATGCCGGAGAGCCCCGAGGGCCCGTTCAACCTGGCCAAGGGCTGCGACGTGCGGCTCGACCCGGCGACCGCCGGTTACCTGGCCGGCCGCACGGGTGAGCCGCCGCGGATGCGCCTGTGGGTCCGCCCGCGCCACAGCCTGGTCGACCCGTTCTTCACGTTGCTGGCGTCCGACGTCAACCCGCCGGTGGTGATGAACCTGGGCCGCATCGGCTGGGCCCCGACGGTCCAGCTGACGGCGCTGCTGCGCACCCGCCCGGCCCCGGGCTGGCTGCGGGTCATCGTCGAGTCGAGGTCGGTGCACGAGTCCTGGTTCGACTCGGACGCCACGGTGATCGACGCGCAGGGCCGGCTGGTGTGCCAGGCCCGGCAGCTGGGCCTCGCCCCGGCCCCGGGCGGCTGAGCGCGGATCTGGCACGCTTGGCGGCATGACGGTCATCGCGGTGCTGGGTGCGGGAAAGATCGGCGAGGCGTTGCTCTCGGGGCTGCTGAACGGCGGTCACGCGCCGGGCGACCTGCTCTTCACCGAGCGGTACCCGGCGCGCGTCGAGGAGTTGACGGCCCGCTACGGCGTTCGCGGCGTCGAGGTCGAGGACGCCGCCAAGCAGGCCGACGTGCTCGTCGTGGCCGTCAAGCCGCAGGACATCGACCCGGTGCTGACCGAGCTGGCGCCGCTGCTGGGCCCGTCGTCGCTCGTGGTGTCGCTCTGCGCGGGGCTGCCGACGTCGCTGTACGAGCGCCGGCTGGCCGAGGGCGTGCCGGTGGTGCGGGTGATGCCGAACACCCCGATGCTGGTCGGCGAGGCCATGAGCGCGATTTCGGCCGGCCGCTGGGCCACGGCCGAGCACCTGGCGGTGGTGCGCGACCTGCTCTCGCACGTCGGCCAGGTCGTCGAGGTGCCCGAAGGCCAGCAGGACGCCGTCACGGCACTGTCCGGGTCCGGCCCGGCGTACTTCTTCTACCTGGTCGAGGCCATGATCGACGCCGGCATCCTGCTCGGCCTCCCGCGGGCGCTGGCCGGCCAGCTGATCATCCAGTCGGCCGTCGGCGCGGCGAAGATGCTCGCCGAGTCGGAGGAGCACCCGGTGCTGCTGCGCGAGGCCGTGACGTCGCCCGCCGGGACGACCATCAACGCCATCCGCGAGCTGGAGAAGCACGGCGTCCGCGCGGCCCTGCTCGACGCCATCGAGGCGGCCAGGGACCGCTCGGAGGCGCTGGGCAAGGCCCACGAGAGCTGAGCCGCCCACCCGGGGTGTTCCGGGGGGATGGGGCCCGCCATCGGCCTCATCGCCGGTGGCCGGTGCGTGGGCTCTCATCGCTCGAACGAGGCCTCTCTCGGCCTCGATGGTGCCCGGATTCGCCGTAATGGGCGATTACCGAGGTCTTGCACGCGCGAGTGGGTGTGCGTTAGCGCTGGTAGGAGCCCATCTCGGTGACAGGCGTCGCATTAGTCCCACCAGTCCCGCTACTCTCGATAGAGCACGTGCGTGTCGATACCACAGGTGGGGAAGCCTCGTGGCGCGACACGTGTCGAAGGACGCGGTAAACATGTCGCCGAACAAGAGGGAAGAGTTGCCCGCAGTCGGGCAGGTCCAGTTTCTGACGGTCGCCGAAGTGGCCACGCTGATGCGGGTCTCCAAGATGACCGTCTACCGTCTCGTGCACTCGGGTGAGCTACCCGCCGTCAGGGTGGGGAAGTCCTTCCGGGTGCCGGAGAAAGCAGTGCACGAGTACCTCCAGGGTGCGTATTACGACGTGGGTTGAACCAGTCGGCAGGCACGCCGCCGCCAGCGGCGCGCGGGGCTTGGACGTGCCCGCCGACCGGCCCGCGCAACGTGGCGGGTAACCTGGAAAACCGCTCGTGCCTGTGCGCTCCACCCGTTGGACGCTGCGCCGGGCAGCGTGACCGACGACGAACTAAGGAGCGCCCATGGGCTCTGTGATCAAGAAGCGCCGTAAGCGCATGTCCAAGAAGAAGCACCGCAAGCTGCTTCGCCGCACGCGAGTGCAGCGTCGGAAGGCCGGTAAGTAGCAATCCGGCTCAGCCGAGCGTGACCGTGGCCCGTCCAGTCTCTGGACGGGCCACGTCCATGTGGTGGACCGTCTCCCCTGTTCGAGTGAGGCGTCCGTCGCTTTTGGGCCCCTGGCGGTTAATAGCATGTAAGACACCCGGGAGCTACCACTGATGAGCGGTAACATCTCAAGGGTGTCCGCGCGATGCTTCCAGTGAGTGCAGGTTCGCGCACCTTGGGTGATCGTCCACCCCCCACACGCCCTACGCCGCAGGGAGTCGTATGCCGTCGAACGTCGTGCTCGTCACCGGGGTCGCCGGGGAGCTGGGTGGGAAACTGCTCGCCCGGCTCGGCAACAACCCCGACTTCGAGCGGGTCATCGGCGTCGACACGGTGCCGCCGGACAAGACCGTGCTGCAGCGCATGGGAAACGCCGAGTTCGTGCGCGCGGACATCCGGAACCCGTTGATCGCCAAGGTGATCAGCACGGCCGAAGTGGACACCGTGGTGCACGCGTCGTGCACCGCGCACCCCGCCGGCCCGGGCCGGCGCACGGCCATCAAGGAAGTCAACGTCATCGGCACCATGCGGTTGCTCGCGGCCTGCCAGCGTTCCCCGTTGGTGCGCAAGCTGGTCGTCAAGTCGACCGCGGCGGTCTACGGCGCGGGCGCGCGCTCGCAGGCGGTGTTCACCGAGGACTCCGAACTGATCCCGACGTCGACCAGCGGGTACGCGAAGGACGCCGTCGAGATGGAGGGGTACGTGCGCGGCCTGACGCGGCGCCGTCCCGACATCACCGTGACCTTGTGCCGCTTCGCCAACATCATCGGGCCGTCGACCGACACGGTCCTGTCCCGCTACTTCGCGCTGCCGGTGGTGCCGACCGTTTTCGGTTACGACGCGCGGATCCAGCTGCTGCACTCCTCGGACGCGCTGTCCGTTTTGGAACGGGCGACGATCGAGGACAAGCCCGGCGTGTTCAACGTGAGCTCCGAAGGGGTACTCACGCTCTCACAGGCGATCCGGCGAGCGGGCCGGGTCGAGCTGCCGATGCCGCGGAGCGTGGTTCCGTCGGTCGGCAAGGTGCTGCGCGGCGCGCGCGTCGTCGACTTCTCCGCCGACCAGGTGCGGCTGCTGAACTTCGGCCGGGTGGTGGACATCACCAAGCTGAAGCAGGAGTTCGGCTACACCCCGCGGTGGACCACGCGGGAGGCGTTCGACGACTACGTCGTCGGCCGCGGCCTGCGTCCGGTGCTCGACGGCGGCCGGCTCGCGGGCCTGGCCGGCAAGGTGCTGGTCGCCGCGGCGACCGGGCAGGCGAACCGGTGAGCAGGTCGAGTATGCCTTTCGGGGGCCCGGGTGGCGGAGCCCCCGGCCCGGAGCGAAGCTCCGGTGGTGACAGCAGACCGCACGGCTTGAACGACGTGGAAGGCGAGGCGGAGACGGTGGGCGGTGCCGAGGCGCAGGTCATCCCCCTGCACGGACCGGGCCGCGAGAAGCCGGCGGCCCCGCCCGCCGCCTCCGCGGCCGCGGAGGACCTGCGGGAGGCCGATGCCGCGCGTGAAGACGCCCCGGTCGTCGCGTTCCCCGGTGCCGAGGCCCCGGCCCCGGCGCCCGAGGAGCTCTCGGACGCGGCGCGCTCCGCGCTCGGCTTCATCCGCGACCGGCTGACCGGCGACTACACCGTCGACGAGTTCGGCTTCGACGCCGAGCTGACCGACGCCGTGTTCCTCCCGCCGCTGCGCGCGCTCTACCGGAACTGGTTCCGCGTCGACACCTTCGGCGTCGAGAACCTCCCGGCCGAGGGCGGCGCGCTGCTGGTGTCCAACCACTCGGGCACGTTGCCGCTGGACTCCCTGATGACGGCGGTCGCGGTCCACGACGAGACCGGCGGCCGGCACCTGCGCGGCCTCGGCGCCGACCTGGTGTTCCAGGTGCCGCTGGTGGGCTCGTTCGCCCGCAAGTCCGGCCAGACGCTGGCCTGCAACGCGGACGCGGAACGCCTGCTGCGCAAGGGTGAGCTGGTCGGCGTGTGGCCGGAGGGCTTCAAGGGCGTCGGCAAGCCGTTCTCGTCGCGCTACAAGCTGCAGCGCTTCGGCCGCGGTGGCTTCGTGTCGGCGGCGCTGCGCGCGGGCGTCCCGATCATCCCGGTGTCGGTGATCGGCGCCGAGGAGATCTACCCGAAGCTGGGCGACATCAAGGTACTGGCCCGGATGCTGGGCCTGCCGTACTTCCCGGTGACGCCGTTCTTCCCGCTGCTCGGCCCGCTGGGCGCGATCCCGCTCCCGACGAAGTGGAGCATCGAGTTCGGCGAGCCGATCCCGACCGACTCCTTCGGGCCGGACGCCGTGGACGACCCGATGCTGGTCTTCCAGCTGACGGACCAGGTGCGCGAGTCGATCCAGCAGACGCTCTACCAGCGCCTTTCGCAGCGCAAATCCGTCTTCCGCCGCTGAGCGCAGCCGTCCACCGGGCGTGAAATCCGGGTGAGGCTACGCATCTTTCCCGGCGAAAGTGACGCCTCGGGCCGGGCGCGTCAGCGGCGGCGGTAAGCCATCCCCGCGGCCACCGCCCCCGCCAGCGCCCCGGCCCCCAGTACCGAAGGTACCCCGATCTTCGCCGCTTTACGGCCGGTGCGGAAGTCGCGGATCTCCCAGCCGCGCGCGCGGGCGACGTCCCGCAGCCCGCCGTCCGGGTTGACCGCGACCGCCGTGCCCACCGCCGACAGCATCGGGATGTCGTTGGCCGAGTCCGAATAAGCCGTGCAGCGCTTGAGGTTCAGGCCCTCACGCGACGCCAGCGCGCGGACCGCGTGGGCCTTCGCGCGGCCGTGCAGCAGGTCGCCGACCAGCCGGCCGGTGTAAACGCCCTCACGTGTCTCCGCGACCGTGCCCAGCGCGCCCGTCAGGCCCAGGCGGCGCGAGATGATCGCCGCCAGCTCGATCGGGGTCGCCGTGACCAGCCAGACGCGCTGGCCGGCGTCGAGGTGCATCTGGGCGAGCGCTCGGGTGCCGGACCAGATCTTGTCCGCCATCAGCTCGTCGTAGATCTCTTCGCTGATCGACGTCAGCTCGGCCACCGTGCGGCCGGCCACAAAGGACAGTGCGCGCTCGCGGTGGGTCTTGATGTCTTCCTTGTTCTCGCGACCGCCGAGGCGGAACTTGATCTGGCCCCAGACGAAGCCGGCGAGGTCGGACGACGTGAAGAACTTGCGCGCCGCGAGCCCGCGGGCGAAGTAGAAGATCGACGCGCCCATCATCATCGTGTTGTCGACGTCGAAGAAGGCGGCCGCGGTGAGGTCGGGCGGTGCGGGCGGGGCGGGGGGCTCGGCGGCTTCGGAAACCACGCGGGCGTGGGCGGCCTCGGCCGAGGCTTCGCCCGCGAGCGCGGCGAGCCGTTCGAGCTCCTGACTCTTATCCCTGCCACGCCAAGCTGACACGCACACCGCCTCCACGTCTGCCCACGTCTGACCACGTCCCTGCGGACGTCCGGTCCTTCGCACAGCGTAGCGAGCCGCCCACCGCGGCGTCGCAGGTGTGGCCCGGACCTCAGCCGATGACGATCGGCGGCAGGCCCGGCAGCAGCGGCGGGATCGACACGATCGGCGGCGGCCTCGACGTCGAGGTCGCCGGCGGCCGGGAGGTCGACGACGGCTGGCCGAACACCGGCGGCGGCGTGCTCCCGCCGGTCGGCGCGGGCGTCTCCGCCGTCGCCGTCGCGTCCGACGGCGGGAGCTGGGTGCCGGTCGGGGCCGGCGCGGTGCTCTCAGTGGTCGAGGAGGACGACGACGTCGGCGCCGAGGACACCTCACCGCCCGAGGACGGCGCCGGACGCTGCGTGCACTCGCCGGTCGCCGGGATCAGGCCCAGGTCGTCGGCGGTGCCGGTGGTGATCTGGTAGCAGTTCAGCCGGGCCACCAGGCCGCTCGTGCGCTCCTGGACCTTGCCGAGCAGGGTCCGCACGTCGCCGAACACGGAGGCGGCGCCGGCCGGCAGCGCGGCCTGCTGCGCCGCGAGCCGGGCCGCCTGGTTCCGGGCCCACAGCCGGACGTCGGAGAGCTGCTGCGCGCCGCTGCCGTCGCTGGTCGCGACCGCGGTCAGCTGGGTGACGCCGGCACGCAGGTCGGTGGCGAAGTCGTCGTAGGCGGTCTGGTAGTCGGCCGGGCTCGCGCCTTCGGCGGCCAGCTCGCCCAGCTCGGTGACGCGGTTGGTGGCGAACTCGAGGTGCTTCTGGGCCTTCTGCTGGTCACCGAAGGTGAGGTTCAACGACGTCGTCTCGCCGGCGCGCTTCACGGCGTACAGCGCGTCACCCGGCAACGCGCCGCGGGAGAGCACCAGCGTCAGTCCGGAGAGCACGAGGACGAGGAAGAGCGCGGCGGCCACCAGGTCGGCGGTCCGCGGCCGCCACCGCCGTACCGGGGTGGCCGCCGCCGTCTCGAGGCGGCCCGCGATCTCCGCGCGGATCCGCTGCCGCGTCTCCAGGTCCGGCGCCCCGGCCGCGCCGAGTTCGCGCAGGGCGCCGACGACGGCCAGCTCGTCGGCGAACTCGCCGTCCCGGCGTACCGGGGACGGCTCCAAAGCACGCGCGAACCGATCCGCGTCGGTTCGCTCACGCGCAAACCTCACTGCGCCAGCTCCATCTCGGGCCGTGGCCGGTCCTGACACCGGTCTGGCAGGAGTAACGATCCAGAAGGCGCGATGGTTACCGGATTCGGTCGATGAACCGAAAAGTTCGCGGGTTCAGCGCAATCCGGTGGGCAGGAGTTGTGCCAGCCTGCGCACCGCCCGGTGCTGCAGCGCCTTGATGGCGCCCTCGTTGCGGTTCATGATCTGGGCCGTCTCGGCCACGGAGAGTCCCTGCAGGAACCGCAGGATGATGCATTCCCGCTGGTCGTCGCCCAGTTCCGCGACGCAGCGCAACAACTCGGTGCGGGTCGCGCGGCTGATGGCCTCCTGCTCGGGGCCGGCCTGCGCGGTCGCGCCGACGCTGAACGGCGCCGAACCGGGTTCGGTCACCTCGTCGGTGACGACTTCGAGGCGGTACCGGCTCGACTTCACGTGGTCGAGCACGAGGTTGCGGGCGATGGTGACGAACCAGGCGCCGACGTCACGTCCCTGGTAGCTCACCGACGTGATCCGGCGCAGCGCGCGCAGGAACGTCTCGCTGGTGACGTCCTCGGCGAGGTCGCGGTCACCCAGCCGGAAGAGCACGTAGCGGTAGACGACGTCGACGTAGCGGTCGTAGAGGCGGCCGAACGCGGACGAGTCGCCGTCCTGCGCGGCGCGCACCAGGTCCCACGCCTCGGCCTTGAGGGCTTCGGCGCGCTCTTCGTCGGAGGCGGAGGCTCCCGGCGCCTGGCGGCTCAGCGGCACGGCCGAAGATCGTCCGAAGAGGCGGTCGGCGACCATGAAAACGGGCCCGCGGCTCACGGCGGTCGGCACTGTCATCGGGCGGCACCTCCGGCGGCGGCTCGGACCCAGTGGGCCACGGTACCCCCGATGAGCGGGCGAGCAGGGGCCTGCCGGCTCGCGTGCCCCACGGCGCCGTGGGCAGGCAAGTTCGTCACGGCGACTCCCTCTCTCCGATCGCGGCGGTGATCATCACCACCCCCCGCGACGCAGTGCAGCATACGTGTAGTTACCGCGAAGTAGGTAGTGGTTCCGGTCTTGTGAAGGGGCGACGCTCGCGGTGTTCTCCCATGACGTCGCGCGAGATGACAGACTTGCAACGCTTCGCGGAACGACGGGAAGGCGGGCCACGGGTGAGTGCCGGTGCAGAGACGTTGTCCGGGGTCGGCGAGCTGCTCGGCCGGGCCGCCGCGACGTGGCCGGAGCACCCGGCCGTGCGGGAGACCGGTGGCGGCCGGACGCTGACCTACCGTCAGCTCACCGCCGCGGTCGAAGCCCAGGCCAAGACACTTACGGGTGCGGGTGTCACACCCGGCGATCGGGTCGCGCTGCGGCTGCCGACGTCGGTCGATTTCGCCGTCGCGTTCTTCGGCGCGCTGCGGGCCGGCGCGATCGCCGTCCCGGTGTCGCCGCAGTCGCCGGGACCCGAGCTCGAGCAGCTGGTCGAGCACAGTGGCGCCAAGGTTGTCATCCATCGCGACACGGATACGGCGCTGCCGGCCGGGGTGATCGGTCTCACTCCCGAAGCTGACCCGGATGGAGCAGCCGGGTTCGCGGACGCCGGGGGAACCGGCGAGGACACCGCGGTCATTTCGTACACCTCCGGCACCACCGGGCCGCCGCGCGGCGTGATGCTTTCGCACCGCGCGCTGCTGGCGAACCTGGCCCAGCTGAGCGGCGTCGAGGGCGTCCTCGAACACGACGACCGCGTGCTGATCACCATCCCGCTCTTCCACGTCTACGGCCTCGGGCCCGGCCTGCTGCAGGCCGTCGCCGTCGGCGCGACCGCGGTCCTGTCGGAGCGCTTCGAGGCCCAGCGCACGCTGGCGGACTGCGCCGAACACGGCGTCACCACGATCACCGGCGTCCCGACGATGTACGCCGAGTTCGCCGCGCTGGACGCCGGGGAGCTCGGCCGGGGACTGGCCACGGTCCGGCGGATGACGTCGGGCGCGGCACCGCTGCACCCGAAGGTGCTCGGCGCGATCCGGGAGGCCACGGGCCTCGACGTCTTCGAGGGGTACGGCCTCACCGAGTGCGCGCCGGTGGTGACGTCGACGCTGGTCACCGGCTACCCGAAGCCCGGCTCGGTCGGCAGCCCGCTGCCCGGCGTCGAGCTGCGGCTCGTCGACAGCGACGGCACCGACCAGGCCGTGCCGCTGGACCCGGACGACGTCGACGACGTCTTCGAGGCCGAGGGCGAGACCGGGCTGGTGTCGATCCGCGGCGCGAACCTGTTCTCCGGTTACTGGCCCGACGGCGCCCACGGGCCGGACGACGAGGGCTGGTTCCGCACCGGCGACGTCGGCTACCTCGACGTCGACGGCGACCTGCACCTGGTCGACCGGGCCAACGACCTGATCATCGTCAACGGCTTCAACGTCTTCCCGAACGAGGTCGAGTCGGTCATCGCGCAGCTGCCGGAGGTGGCCGAAGCCGCCGTCGTCGGGGTCGTCGACGAACGCAGCGGCGAGGCCGTGAAGGCGTTCGTGGTGCCGGTCTCGGGCGCGTCGCTGTCCGAGCAGCAGGTCGTCGACCAGTGCACCGCCCACCTGGCCGGGTACAAGGTGCCGCACGCGGTGGAGTTCGCCGAGTCGCTGCCGCACTCGGCCACCGGGAAGCTGCGCCGGATGCGGCTGCGGTAGTAATGGCGGCATGGCACAGGAAGTGACGGTCATGGGCCGGGTCGGCTGCCACCTCTGCGAGGTGGCGGAGGCCGACGTCGCCCGCATCTGCGGCGAGCTGGGTGTCGCGTGGAAGTCCGAGGACGTCGACACGGACCCGGAGTGGCGCGCGGAGTACGGCGACCGCGTCCCGGTGATCCTGGTCGACGGCGCCGAGCACGGCTACTGGCGCGTCGAAGAGGACCGGCTGCGCAAGGCGCTTTCGTCCTGAACGTCCCGGCTTGGTGAAGCCGTAACACGTCCGTAAGCACTGAAGTCCCACCCGAACGGCCCACCGCTCCGAAGATGGAGGGGTGAGCACCTTGCAGGACGCGCCTGCCCCGCCCGAGGCGCCCAGGCGGCTTTCGCTGCCGGTCGCGACGCTGATCGGCCTTCTCGCCCTGGCCGCCGCCCTCGGCGTCGGGCACCTGGTCGCGGGCTTCGTTGGTTACACGGCCTCGCCGTTCATCGCGGTCGCGAACTACGTCATCGACCACAGCCCGACCGGCATCGTGAAGTGGGCCGAGCGGACGCTGGGCACCTGGGACAAGCCGATCCTCAAGCTCGGCCTCGCCGTCGTGCTCGTCCTGTTCGCGGTGGCCGCCGGGCAGCTCTCCCGGCGCAAGCCGCTGGCCGGGCAGGTGCTCGTCGGGTTGCTCGGCGCCGCCGGGATCGCCGCCGTGTTCGTGCGCACCGACCTCGGGCAGGTCTCCCTGCTCGCGCCGGTCGCCGCGCTCGTCGCCGGGCTGACGGTGTTCACGATGCTGCACCGCCTCGTGCTGCCGCCCGAGCTCGCCCGCTACGACCGTGGCTTCGACCGGCGGAAGTTCATCCGCACCGGCGTCGGCATCGCGGCCGGGGCCGGCGTCGCCGCCGTGGTCGGCGAAGTGGCCGGGACCAGCACGAACGCCGAGGACTCGCGGGCCGCCGTCGGGCCGCTCGTGCCCGCGCGCACCGCGCCGCCGCTGCCCGCCGACGCCGACTTCGTCAAGCTCGGCTCGCCGCCGTTCATCACGCCCAACGCGGACTTCTACCGGATCGACACCGCGCTGGTCGTGCCGCAGATCCGCACCGAGGACTGGGGCCTGAAGATCCACGGGATGGTCGACCAGGAGGTGAACTTCACCTACAAGGACATCCGCGACCGGCCGCTCGTCGAGCGCCGGGTGACGCTGACCTGCGTGTCCAACGAGGTCGGCGGGAACCTGATCTCGAACGCGTCGTTCATCGGCGTCGACCTCGTCGACCTGCTCGACGAAGCCGGCGTGCAGACCGGCGCCGAGCAGATGTTCGCGACCAGCGTCGACGGCTGGACCTGCGGCACCCCGGCGAACGTCGCGCTCGACCCGGCGCGCGGCGCGATGCTCGCGATCGGGATGAACGGCGAGCCGCTGCCGGTCGAGCACGGCTTCCCGGCGCGGATCGTCATCCCCGGCCTCTACGGCTACGTGTCCGCGACCAAGTGGGTCAAGGACCTCGAGTTCACCAAGTGGGACGCGCGGCAGTCGTACTGGCTCAACCGCGGCTGGGCCGAGCAGGCGCCGATCAAGACCGAGTCCCGGATCGACACCCCGACCGGCTTCGCGAAGGTCACCGCGGGCAAGGTCCGGCTGGCCGGCACGGCGTGGGCGCAGCACACCGGCATCGCGAAGGTCGAGGTCCGGCTCGACCAGGGCGAGTGGCGCGAAGCCACCCTTTCGGCGGAGGTGAGCAAGGACACCTGGCGCCTCTGGTGGCTCGAGCTCGACGTCCCCGGCGGCACGCACCAGGCGTTCGTCCGGGCCACCGACCAGGACGGCTACACCCAGACGGAGAACACCGCCGACCCGGTGCCCGACGGCGCCACCGGCTGGCACTCCGTCACCCTCGACGCGCACTGACGACCCGGAAACCCTTGTGCGGCCGGTGATCCGGCCCGATGGACCCGCGCTCGAGGCCGCCGCGCCCGCCCGCGCGCACACTCGGGGGGTGCCGAACCGCCTCCGACCAGTGACTTTGTGCGTGCGTTCACAAGTGGACTACCGTAGGACCATCGCCTCCCGGTGGTCCGGCATCGAACCGGACGCCGGGCCCTGGGTCAAGACACAGTTCCGAACGGTCGCGGCGATGGCCGGCAGGTGCGCAGCGGGCAGGAGACACGGCGTGGTGACACAGCGCGGGGGGCGTGACGGAGCGGACTCCGCCGGCCGGCCGCCACGGCGGACCCGCCGGCCGGACACGCCGGACGCCGACAACGCGCCGACGGCCGAGATGCCCGCCGTGCCCGCGGCCGCCGTGAACGGCCGCGCCAACGGCAACGGGGATGCCCCCGAGGCCGTCCGGGCGAAGCAGATCCCCGAAGCGGCCGTCGCCCGGTTGGCCGTCTACCTCCGCGTGCTGTCCGCGATGTCGGAACAGGGCGCGACGACCGTTTCCAGCGAAGAGCTTTCGCAGGCCGCCGGCGTCAACTCCGCGAAGCTGCGCAAAGACCTCTCGTACCTGGGCTCCTACGGCACCCGCGGCGTCGGCTACGAGGTCAGCGTCCTGGTCAGCCAGATCGAGCGGATCCTCGGCCTGACCCGGCAGCACAAGGTGGCCGTGGTCGGGATCGGCAACCTCGGTCACGCGCTGGCCAACTACGGCGGCTTCCCGGGGCGCGGTTTCCCGGTCGAGGCCCTGTTCGACCTGGACTCGGACCTGATCGGCGTGCCGGTCGGCGGCCTGCCGGTCTCCCACATGGACGACATCCCGCGGGTCTGCGCCGAGCGCGGGATCTCCATCGGCGTGATCGCCACGCCGCCCACCGCGGCGCAGTCGGTGTGCGACCGCCTGGTCGCCGGCGGCGTCCAGTGCATCCTCAACTTTGCTCCCGTCGTGCTGCAAGTTCCTGCTCACATCGAGGTCCGCAAGGTGGATTTGGCCGTCGAGCTGCAGATACTGTCATTTCACGTAGCCCGTCGGGCGGATGATGCTGCGAGCAATCAGGGCAATTCCGGATTACCCGCAGCGGGTCTGCCGTCCGACAATGGCAAGAGCAGCGGACGGAACGGCGCGGGTCCGGACGGCGGACGGGAAGTGGTGGTGCGCTCATGAGCGAGCCTGCGAGTGAATCATTCAACACAGCGCAGCCGCTTAGGCGCTCACCGAGCGTCAGCGAGGTGACGGCATGAGCGTCTTGGCAGTGGGGCTTTCCCATCGCAGCGCCGAGCTGAGCACGTTGGAACGCGTCGCGGTACCGGCGCCCGAGATCGGCAAGGTGCTCGACGAGCTGCAGCAGGCCGAGCACATCAGCGAGGTCATGCTCGTCTCGACGTGCAACCGCATCGAGGTCTACGCGGTGGTCGAGACCTTCCACGGCGGCCTGAACGACGTCTCCGACGTCCTCGCCCGCCAGGCCGGGATGACGCCCGCCGACCTGTACGACAGCCTGTACGTGCACTACGCCGGGGCCGCGGTCGAGCACCTGTTCTCGGTCACCTCCGGCCTGGACTCGATGGTCGTCGGCGAGACGCAGATCCTCGGCCAGATCCGCTCCTCCTACGCCACCGCGCGCGAGGCCGGCACCGTCGGCCGCACGCTGCACGAGCTGATCCAGACCACGCTGCGCGTCGGCAAGCGCGTCCACACCGAAACCGGCCTCGACCAGCTGGGCGCGTCGGTCGTGTCCGAAGCGCTCGCCGCGGCCGGGGACGTCACCGGCAAGCACGCCGTCATCGTCGGCGCCGGCTCGATGGGCGCACTGAGCGCGTCGCAGCTGCGCAAGGCCGGCATCGGCGAGATCACCGTCGCCAACCGCACCGACGCCCGCGCGCGCCGGCTCGCCGCGAACGTGTCCGAGCAGGGCGTGCCCGCCCGGGCGATCGCGCTGTCCCAGGTCGCCGACGCGGTGCGTGACGCCGACGTCGTGATCTGCTGCACCGGCGCGCAGGACGCCGTCTTCGGCCCGGAGCAGGTGCTGCCCCGCGGCGGCCGCGCCCTGGTCGTCTGCGACCTCGGCCTGCCCCGTGACGTCGACCCGGCGGTCGGCGAGCTCGCCGGCGTGCGCGTCGTCGACCTGGCCACCGTCCAGCGCCGGATGCGCGAAGCCGGCACCCCGACCACCGACCGGCAGACGGCGAAGGCCACCGGCATCGTGCTCGACGAGGTGCGCGAGTACCTCGCCGGCCAGCGCAGCGCCGAGGTCACCCCGACGGTGACCGCGTTGCGCAAGCGCGCGGCCGAGGTCGTCGACGCCGAACTGCTGCGGCTGGACCACCGGCTGCCCCAATTGGACAGCACCATCCGCGAAGAGGTCGGCCGCACGGTCCGCCGGGTGGTCGACAAGCTGCTGCACGCGCCGACGGTGCGGGTCAAGCAGCTGGCCGCCGAGACGGCCGACACCGACTACGCGAACGCGTTGCGCGAACTGTTCTGCCTCGA
Source organism: Amycolatopsis sp. NBC_01286 (assembly GCF_035982555.1). NCBI lineage: Bacteria > Bacillati > Actinomycetota > Actinomycetes > Pseudonocardiales > Pseudonocardiaceae > Amycolatopsis > Amycolatopsis sp. NBC_01286. The sequence continues at coordinate 1,807,690 of NZ_CP108428.1, read as the reverse complement.
CCCGCAGGCACCCGCCGCGGTGGCGAGCCCGACGCCCCCACCAGAGAAGAAGTAGTAAGTGACCAGAGTCATTCGCATGGGTACGCGCGGATCGAAGCTCGCGCTCGCCCAGACCGGGCACGTCGCCGACGCCCTGCGCGCCACCGGCGCCGAGGTCGAGATCGTCACGGTGACCACGCCCGGGGACAAGTCGATGGCGCCGATCCCGACGATCGGCGTCGGCGTGTTCACCTCCGCGCTGCGGGAAGCGTTGCTGCGCAACGAGGTCGACGTCATCGTCCACTCGTACAAGGATCTGCCGACCGCGCCGGAGCCGGGCATCTCGCTCGCCGCCGTGCCGCCGCGCGCGGACCCGCGGGACGCGCTGATCGCGCGTGACGGGCTGACTCTCGGCGAGCTGCCGCCGGGCGCGACGGTGGGCACCGGCTCGCTGCGGCGCACCGCGCAGCTGCGCGCGCTGGGTCTCGGTTTGGAAATCGTGCCGATTCGCGGCAATATCGACACCCGCATGCGCAAGGTCACCGACGGCGAGCTGGATGCCGTGGTGCTCGCGCGTGCCGGACTGGCCAGGGTCGGCATGGTCGAGGTCATCACCGAGACCCTCGACCCGATCCAGATGCTGCCCGCGCCCGCACAGGGCGCGCTGGCGGTGGAGTGCCGGACCGCCGACGTGGACCTCGAGCACCTGCTCGCATCCACGCTGGACGACGAGGGCACGCGGGCCGCGGTGACGGCCGAGCGTGCTTTGCTGGCCGCGCTCGAGGCGGGGTGCAGCTCGCCCGTGGGCGCGCTCGCCGAGATCGTCGAAGATCTCGACGCCGAGGGCAAGGTCGTGGAACGGATCTCGCTGCGCGGCACCGCCGCGATCGAGGGCGAGGAAGGCGTGGTGGACATGGTCCGGGCCATCGCGCTGGCCGACAAGCACCAGGCCGCCCAGCTGGGCAAGGACCTGGCCGCAGAGCTGCTGGACCTCGGAGCCGGAGCCCTCTCCGGACCCGCGCAGTAGCGCTTTCACGAGCGCTTCTCAAGACGTAGGAGACCTGCGTCCGTGCCATGACGCACGGCCGCCGCAAGAGGAGAAACGCACAGATGACCCCCGCGCGAAAGACCACCGGGCGCGTAGCGTTCGTGGGCTCCGGGCCCGGCGACGCCGGCCTGCTCACGGTCCGTGCCCAGGAACTGCTGGCCAAGGCCGAGGTCGTGGTGACCGACCCGGACGTGCCCCAGGCCGTCCTGGCGATGACCGCCGAAGGCGCCGAGGTCCGCCCCGCCGTCGGCGAGGCCACCGAGGTCGCCAAGGACCTGACCAACGAGGCCAAGGCCGGCCGGCTGGTGCTCCGCCTGATCGCCGGCGACCCGCTGACCACCCCGGCCGTCGTGGCCGAGGTGCAGGCGGTCGCCCGCACGAGCGCCGTGTTCGACGTCATCCCGGGTGTGTCCCCGGGCGCGGCCGTCCCGGCGTACGCCGGCGTCGCGCTCGGCGGCACGCACACCGAGGTCGACGTCCGCGGCGACGTCGACTGGGCGGCCCTGGCCGCGGCCCCGGGCCCGCTGGTGCTGCACGCGTCGTCGGCGCACCTCGCCGAGGCCGCTTCGGCGCTGACCGGGCACGGCCTGCCCGCGTCGACGCCGGTCGCGGTGACGGCGAACGGCACCATCAACACCCAGCGCACCCTCGACACCACGCTCGAGAAGGTCGCCAACGACGCCGGCGAGCTCGTCGGGCCGCTGATCGTCACGATCGGCCAGGCCGCCGGGCAGCGCTCGAAGCTGTCGTGGTGGGAGTCGCGCGCGCTCTACGGCTGGAAGGTCCTGGTGCCGCGCACCAAGGAGCAGGCCGGCGAGATGGCCGAGCGCCTGCGCGGCCACGGCGCGACGTCGCACGAGGTGCCCACCATTTCGGTCGAGCCGCCCCGCAGCCCGGCGCAGATGGAGCGCTCGGTCAAGGGCCTGGTCGACGGCCGTTACCAGTGGATCGTCTTCACCTCCACCAACGCGGTCCGCGCGGTGTGGGAGAAGTTCGAGGAGTTCGGCCTGGACGCCCGCGCGTTCTCCGGCGTGAAGATCGCCTGCGTCGGCGCGGCCACCGCGGAGAAGGTGCGCTCGTTCGGCATCATCCCCGAGCTGGTGCCGGAGGGTGAGCAGTCCAGCGAAGGCCTGCTGGCCGAGTTCCCGCCGTACGACGACGTCCTCGACCCGGTCGACCGCGTCCTGCTGCCCCGCGCGGACATCGCCACCGAGACCCTGTCGGCCGGCCTGCGCGAACGCGGCTGGGAGATCGACGACGTCACGGCCTACCGGACCGTCCGGGCCGCGCCGCCGCCGGCCGACACCCGCGAGATGATCAAGACCGGCGGTTTCGACGCGGTCTGCTTCACCTCGTCCTCGACCGTGCGCAACCTGGTCGGCATCGCCGGCAAGCCGCACACCCGCACGCTGGTCGCGTGCATCGGCCCGAAGACGGCCGAGACGGCAGTGGAGTTCGGCCTCCGGGTCGACGTCCAGCCGGAGAAGGCGGACGTCCCCCACCTGGTGGACGCCCTGGCCGAGCACGCCGCACGCCTCCGCGCGGAGGGCGCCCTGCCGCCGCCGCGCAAGGCGAAGCGGGCCCGCAGGTCCTGAGGTTCGTTGGTCCGTGAAGGCCTCCTTACCGGCTCTTACCGCCGGGAAGGGGGCCTTCACGGCTTTCCAGGCTGCCGGTCACCGACGAAAGTAGCCGCTGAGCACCCTTGCGGGTCTTCGGCGAAGGGGCGCGGAGTAACTTGGAGGGGTGTTCCCCGAGCATCGTCCCCGCAGGCTTCGGACCACGCCCGCTATGCGCCGGCTGGTCGGTGAAACGACGCTGCGGCCACGCCAGCTGATCCTCCCGATGTTCGTCGCTGAAGGGCTTGACCAGCCGCGGCCGATTTCGAGCATGCCGGGCGTTGTGCAGCACACCCGGGACACCCTGCGAAAGGCCGCCGTCGACGCGGTCAACGCCGGGGTCGGCGGGCTGATGCTGTTCGGCATTCCCGAGACCCGTGACGCCGAGGGCTCGGGCGCCGTCGACGAGCGCGGCATCCTCAACGTCGCCCTGCGCGACCTCCGCGCCGAACTCGGTGACGCCACCGTGCTGATGGCCGACACCTGCCTCGACGAGTTCACCGACCACGGCCACTGCGGCGTCCTCGACGCCGACGGCGGGGTCGACAACGACGCCACGCTGCGCATCTACGCCGAGATGGCCGTCGCGCAGGCCGAAGCCGGGGCGCACGTGCTCGGGCCGTCCGGGATGATGGACGGCCAGATCGGCGTCATCCGCCGCGCGCTCGACGAGGTCGGCCACAGCGACAAGGCCATCCTCGCGTACGCCGCGAAGTACGCCAGCGCGTTCTACGGCCCGTTCCGCGAGGCCGTCGACTCGCAGCTCAAGGGCGACCGCAAGACCTACCAGCAGGATCCGGGCAACTCCCGCGAGGCGCTGCGCGAGATCGAGCTGGACCTCGCCGAGGGCGCGGACATGATCATGGTCAAGCCCGCGCTGTCCTATTTGGACGTCCTCAAGGCGGCCGCGGACATCTCCCCGGTGCCGGTGGCGGCCTACAACATCTCGGGCGAGTACGCGATGGTCGAAGCCGCCGCGGCCAACGGCTGGCTCGAGCGTGAGCGGACCGTCCTCGAGGTGCTGACGTCGATCCGCCGGGCCGGCGCCGACATGATCCTGACGTATTGGGCAGCCGAAGCCGCTGCGTGGCTGGACTGACCGGTTAGAGTCCTCGCGTGACCGATGCTGAAACACCCGAAAACGGCACCGACCTCAGCGGTCTCACCGACGACGAACGCCGCAAACTGGGCCGCGCGCCGGATCCGGTCATGCCGGGACAGTCCGCGCCGAAGGCCGCCCCGCCGCGGCCGGTGTGGTGGTCGTTCTGGCTGTGGCTCGGCGGTGGCGTGCTGCTGATCCTGAGCTACGTCCAGCTGCTCAGCAGCAAGTCCGCGGTCATCGCGCAGTTCGTCGAGGGCACCAAGGACTCGAAGTACTCGCCGCAGATGATCGCGGACGGCGTCACGACGCTGCTGTGGTACCTGCTCGGTGGCTCGGTCGTGTTCGTGCTTCTGTTCCTGCTGTTCGCGTACAAGGCGCGCGAAGGCACCCGCTCGGCCCGGACGGTGCTCACCATCCTGCCGATCGTGATGCTGGTGCTGATCATGGTGATCGCGCCGATCATCAACTTCCTGACGCTGGCCGCGGTGCTGGTGTTCGTCGTCGCGCTGGTGCTGCTGTACCTGCCGTCGGTGGCGGGCTACTTCCCGAAGGCCGGCAAGCGCCCGTGAGCGACCGGCTCTACGCCGAGTCCGGCGTGAGCTGGGTCGCCATCGTGTGGGGCCCGGTGTTCGCCGTGGTCGGGGCGCTGGCGGAGCTGGTGACGGGTGGCCCGGTGCACCTCGTGGGCTGGCTGCTGGTCGCGTTCGGCCTGTGCGTCATCACGATCCCGTGGGTGTACGCGCGGCGCCGGTTCCTCTCGCTGGAAGTCACGACGAAGCAGCTGCGCCAGGGCCGCGAGAAGGTCCAGGCAGCTGAGCTGGAGTCGGTGACGGACGTCGGCACGCCGGTCGGCGCGAGGGTGCTCGGCGGCGGCTGGTCGGTCCCGCGCAAGTACGATTCGCTGCCGCTGAAGCTGGCGGACGGCACGGTGGTGCTGGCGTGGGCGAAGGACGTCGAAGCCCTGCAGGACGCGCTGGACCGCCTCGTCCGGGCGACGCCGCGCGAGACGTGAGAAAATCCTCTCCGTGATCGACCTTCCGCAGCCCACCGGGGCCGAGCTCTGGCCGCCGGATGAATCCGGGTCCGCCGCGCGGCTGCACAAGCCGTGGCGGATTCTGGTCGCCGTTCTGGAGGTCGTGCTCGCCGTGGCGGCCGGCTGGGGCGTTTACGCCTTCTGGCACAGCGGCATGGCCACCGTGGTGACGCGCACCGACGACGGCGCCGTCCTCGAGTCGCACCGGTACTTCGGCGGGCACCTCGCCGCGGCCATCGGGCTCGGTGTCGTGGCCGCGATCCTGCTGGTGGACGCGGTCCGTCAGCTCTCTCTCGCGCTGCGTGCGCGCCCCCCAAAGCAGCCGGACTGATACACAGCTCCTCCACAGGGAACGAACAGTCAATTGCTAAGCGGCGGCAGCACTGTTGCCGCATGACGCGGGTGCGTGCCTCCAGGGCATGGGTGATCAACGGTGCTCTGATCGTGCTACTGGCCGGGGCGGGATTCGGGATATACCAAGCCTTTACCCCGGCTTCGAACACGGCTCAGGCCCAGACGCGCAGCACGCAGGTGCGCCGGGCGACGGTCTCCGAGACGATTTCCGCCGCCGGGACGCTCGCCAGCAGCTACACGGGCGCGGCGAACTTCACGACGGCCGGCAAGGTGACGTCGATCGACGTGAAGGTCGGCGACGTCGTGAGCGCCGGCCAGAAGCTCGCGACCGTCGACAGCACGCAGGCGGCGAAGCAGCTTCAGGTCGCGAAGGCGAATCGCTCGGTGGCGCAAGACAGTCTCGACAGCGCCGAAACCGCCGAGGACACCCCGGCGACGGGCCAAAACAGCCAGAACAGCGCCCAGGCCGCCGCGAACAGCGTCACCTCGGCGCAGGCGAAGCTGGACCAGGCCGAGCTGGACGTCCAGACCGCGCAGACCGCGCTGGACAACACCGCGCTCTACGCGCCCGGCGCGGGCACCGTCACCGCCGTCAACGGCACGGTCGGGCAGCAGTCCTCGAGCGGCTCGGCGAGCAGCAGCTCCCAGTCGACGTCCAGCGGCAGCGGCCAGGGCGGGCAGGGCTCGTCCAACTCCAGCGCCGCGACGTCGTCTTCTTCCAGCAGCAGCACCGGGTTCATCACCATCACGAACATGAGCGGCCTGGTCGTGACCACCTCGGTCGCCGAGATCGACGTCAGCAAGGTGAAGGCGGGCCAGAAGGCCACGGTGACGCTCAACGCGCTGCCGGACAAGCCGATCCAGGCCACCGTCTCCAGCATCAACCTGACCCCGACGACCAGCGGCAGCGTGGTCTCCTACGGCGCGCAGCTCGCGCTCACCAGCCCGCCGGACGGGCTGCGGCCCGGGCAGTCGGCCAGCGTCGTGATCACCGTCGCCGAGGCGCAGAACGCGCTGAGCGTGCCGGCCGCGGCCGTGACGACCGCCGGCAACACCAACATCGTCACCGTGCAGGAAAACGGCCGGAACGTGCCCCGCCAGGTGCAGATCGGCATCCGCGGCGAGTCGACCGTGCAGATCACGTCCGGGCTGACCGAGGGCGAGAACGTCGTGCTCACCGCGACGGCCGCGACCGGCACCGGCGGCACCGGCCGGACCGGCACCGGGGGAACGGGCGGCACCGGCGGGTTCCCGGGCGGCGGGACCGGCGGCGTGCCCGGCGGTGGCCAGCGCGGCACGGGTGCCGGCGGCGGCTTCGGCGGACGCGGATGAACCCGGTGATCGCGGTCTCCGGACTGCGCAAGACCTACGGCGCGGGAGACACCGCGGTGCACGCCCTGCGCGGCGTCGAGCTCACCGTGTGGCCCGGCGAGTACGTCGCGATCATGGGCGCGTCCGGCTCGGGCAAGTCGACGCTGCTGAACATGCTGGGCTGCCTCGACGTCCCGACGTCCGGCCAGTACCTGCTGGACGGCTTCGGCGTCGGCAAGCTCAACGAACGCCAATTGGCCTTGCTGCGCAACCGGAAGATCGGTTTCATCTTCCAGTCGTTCAACCTCGTGCCCCGGACGTCGGCTCTGTCCAATGTAGAGCTACCGCTTGTCTACAGTGGACTCCGTCGGTCGGAACGCCGGCGCCGCGCGCTCGCGGCGCTCGACATGGTCGGGCTGTCCGACCGGGCCAAGCACCTGCCGAGCGAGCTGTCCGGCGGCCAGATCCAGCGCGTCGCCGTGGCGCGGGCGCTGGTCACCGGGCCGGCGATGCTGCTCGCCGACGAGCCGACCGGCAACCTGGACCGCCGCAGCACCGAGGACGTCCTCGGCGTGTTCGACCGGCTCAACCAGCTCGGCCGTACCATCGTCGTGATCACGCACGAGGACGAGGTCGCGGCGCACGCGCGCCGCGTCGTCCGGGTCGACGACGGGCTGATCGTGGCCGACGTGATAAGCAGAGGCACCCGCGCCACCGGCACAGTCGTGGGAGCCGTGTCGTGAACCTCTTCGAAGTCCTGCGCTTCGCCGTGCGCGGGCTCACGGCGAACAAGCTGCGCTCGTCGCTCACCACGCTCGGCATCACCATCGGCGTCGCCGCGGTGATCCTGCTCGTCGCGGTCGGCAACGGCGCCTCGGCGGCCATCGCGGCGAGCATCCAGGGCCTCGGCACCAACGTCGTCAACGTCTCCCCGGCGCGCGGCGGCGGGCAGGGCGCCTCGGCCCGGCCGCTGACCGTGCAGGACGCGCACGCGCTGGTCGACCCGATCGGCGCGCCCGACGTCAAGGCCGCGTCGCCGGTCGTGAACACGACGGCCACCGCGACCTACGGGCAGACGTCGTACGACATCTCGACCGTCGCGGGCACCGAGCCCGCGTACTTCACCACCACGAACCGCGACATCGCCGAGGGCGCGCTGTTCACCAGCGAGGACGTCACGGCCGCGCGCAAGGTCGTCGTGCTCGGCCCGACGACGGCGGAGTCGATCTTCGGCAGCGGCACCGACGCGGTCGGCCAGAACGTGCTGCTCAACAGCATCCAGTTCACCGTGGTCGGGGTCCTGCAGGCCAAGGGCAGCACCGGGCTGCAGAACGCCGACGACGTCGCGATCGCGCCGATCTCGGCCGTGCAGAACTCGCTGGCCGGCTACGGCAGCCTCAGCCAGATCGCCGTCCAGGCCACCAGCGCGGACTCCGTCACGCTGGCGCAGTCCGAGATCACCGCGATCCTCAACGCGCGCCACGGCATCCGGCTCGGCGGCACCGCCGACTACCAGATCCAGAACTCCGAGCAGCTGCTCGCGACACGGACGTCGGCGACCGAGACGTTCACCGTGCTGCTGGCGGCCGTCGCGGCGATCTCGCTGCTCGTCGGCGGCATCGGCGTCACGAACATCATGCTCGTCACGGTCACCGAGCGGATCCGCGAGATCGGCATCCGCAAGGCCATCGGCGCCCCGCGCGCAGCCATCCTCGGCCAGTTCCTCGCCGAAGCGACCATGCTCAGCCTGTTCGGCGGGCTGCTCGGCGTCGCGATCGGGCTGATCGGCAGCCGGTTCACCATCTCCGGGATCAAGCCGGTCGTGGTGCCCTCGTCGATCCTGCTCGCCTTCGCGGTATCCGCCCTGATCGGGCTGTTCTTCGGCAGTTTCCCGGCGAACCGGGCCGCCAAGCTGCGGCCGATCGACGCGCTGCGTCATGAATAAGGAGTCACCGATGTCTTCCCCAACCGATCCGGCACTTTCACGTGAAAGTGACCACCAGGGGACGGCACTTTCACGTGAAAGTGCCGCTTCCGAGCCGACGGCGGAGCAGATCGTCGCCAGCCCGGCGGTCGAGGGTGACCTGAACGCCGAGATGCGCCGCGCGGCCAAGCCGTTCTCCCGCGCCACGATGGTGCTGGCGGGGCTGGTGGTGCTCGCGGCGGTGTTCGCCGGCGGCGCCTGGACGCACGCCGCGTTCGGCTCGTCCTCGGGCTCGGGCTCGTCGGGCGCGCCGGCCGGACGTCAGGGCGGCGGTTTCGGCGGCCAGCAGGGCGGCACCCAGGGTGGTACCCAGGCCGGGACAGGCACCGGGACCGGGACCGGCACCGGTCAGCAGGGCGGCGGCTTCCGCGGCGCCGGCGGGCGCGGCACCACGGGCACGATCGACCACGTCGACGGCACGACCGTCTACGTGAAGACCGCGCAGGGCAACGACGTCAAGGTGTCCACATCGGACTCGACGACGGTCGGCGTGACCCAGCCGGGCAAGCTCGCCGACCTCAAGCCGGGCTCGACGGTGACTATCCAGGGCCAGGCCGGCGACGACGGCACGGTCGCCGCCCAGGCGATCACCCAGCAGGCCGCCCGCTGACGGGTCTGCCGCGGCTCTCGTGAGTGGTTAGGGCGGTTCTAACCGCCCTAACCACTCACGACGGCTAGTTGAGCGCGACGATGGCGGTGTTGAGCGCGGTCGCGAAGAGGATCCAGACGAGGTAGGGCACCTGCAGCGCGGCCGCGAGCTTGGACCGGCGGGCGAACAGGACGATCGTCACGAGCACGACGACGTCCAGCACCAGGATGTCGAGCAGGGCGAGCACCGCGGCGCCGCCCTCGAAGAACAGCGGCGGCCAGAGCAGGTTGACCAGCAGGCCGATGCCGTACGCGGCAAACCCGCGGTTCTCGCCGTCGGTGCGCCAGTAGCACCAGCCGGACAGGGCGATCGTGACGTACAGCACCGTCCACACCGGACCGAACAGCGACACCGGTGGCGCCCACGACGGCAGGTCGAAGCGCTCGTAGATCTCCTTCGACGACGTCGCGGCCAGGGCGCCGACCGCCGCGACCACGGCGACGACGCCGAGGAAGCAGGCCAGCACCAGCCAGGGGTTGCGCTGGGGCGCACGTTCGGTCACCGGTTGTTCCCCTCCCGGGCGGCGTGCGGCCATCTTAGGGCGGTGACGCTCGCGCGCACCCGAGTTGCCGGTGACGGGGTCGGCGGTGCGTCGCCCGGGTTTGCGAGACTGAAGGGGTGAGCACTGGAACCGAGCAGTCCAAGGCATGGTTCGACCGCGCTAAGGCGGCCATCCCGGGCGGGGTGAACTCGCCGGTCCGGGCGTTCAACTCGGTCGGCGGCACCCCGCGGTTCATGGTCCGCGGCGAGGGCCCGCACCTGTGGGACGCCGACGGGAACCGCTATGTCGACTTGGTGTCGTCCTGGGGCCCGATGATCCTGGGGCACGCGCACCCGGCGGTCGTCGAGGCGGCGCGCGAGGCGGCGACGTCCGGGCTGTCGTTCGGCACGCCGACCATCGGCGAGGTCGAGCTGGCCGAGGAGATCATCGGCCGGGTCGAGCCCGTCGAGCGGGTGCGGCTGGTCAACTCGGGCACCGAAGCCACGATGAGCGCGATCCGGCTGGCCCGCGGGTTCACCGGCCGCGCGAAGATCGTCAAGTTCGCCGGGTGTTACCACGGCCACGTCGACGCGCTGCTCGCCCAGGCCGGCTCCGGCGTCGCGACGCTCGGGCTGCCGACGTCGCCGGGTGTCACCGGCGCCCAGGCCGCCGACACGATCGTGCTGCCCTACAACGACCTCGACGCCGTCCGGCAGTCCTTTGTGGACAACCCGGACACGATCGCCGCGGTGATCACCGAGGCCGCGGCGGGCAACATGGGCGCCGTCGCGCCGGACGAGGGCTTCAACGCGGGCCTGCTGGAGATCGCCCACGAGCACGGCGCGCTGCTGGTCATGGACGAGGTGATGACCGGGTTCCGCGTCTCGCGCGCGGGCTGGTTCGGCCTCGAAGGCGTGGCCGGCGACCTGTACACGTTCGGCAAGGTGATGTCCGGCGGCCTGCCGGCGGCGGCGTTCGGCGGCCGCGCCGACATCATGGCCAAGCTCGCCCCGGGCGGGCCGGTCTACCAGGCCGGGACGCTGTCCGGGAACCCCGTCGCGGTGGCCACCGGCCTCGCGACGCTGCGCGCGGCCGACCAGGCCGTGTACGCGGCGCTCGACGCCAACGCGAAGCGCCTCGGCAACCTCTTCCGCCTCGCGCTGAGCGAAGCCGGCGTCGCGAACAGCGTCCAGTACGCGGGCAACCTGGTGAGCGTGTTCTTCGGCGAGCCGGCGGTCCGCGACTACGCGGGCGCGCAGGCGTCCGAGACCTGGCGCTTCCCGCCGTTCTTCCACGCGCTGCTCGACGGCGGCGTGTACGCGCCCCCGAGCGCGTACGAGGCCTGGTTCGTCAACGCGGCCATGGACGAAGAAGCGTTCTCGGTGATCGAAGCGGCGCTGCCCGCGGCGGCGCAGGCGGCGGCCGGAGCGGTCCGGTGACCACCGTCGTCCACATGCTCCGCCACGGCGAAGTCCACAACCCCGAGAAGATCCTCTACGGCCGGCTGCCCGGCTACCGGCTCTCCGAGCGCGGCCAGCGTCAGGCGCTGACCGTCGCCGAGGCCGTCGCGGGGCACGACCTCGTGCACGTCGTCGCGTCGCCGCTGCAGCGGGCGCAGGAGACGGCGGCGCCGATCGCGGCCGCGCACCGCCTCGACATCGCGACCGACGCGGAGCTGATCGAGGCCGGCAACCAGTTCGAAGGCCTGCACGTCGCGGTCGGCGACGGCGCGCTGCGGGAGCCGAAGCACTGGTCGAAGCTGACCAACCCGTTCAAGCCGTCGTGGGGCGAGCCGTACCTGGAGATCGCGCACCGGATGCTCGGCGCCGTCCACCGCGCGCGCGACGCGGCGGAGGGGCACGAGGCGCTGTGCGTCTCGCACCAGCTGCCGATCTGGACGCTCCGGCGGTTCCTCGAGGGCAAGAAGCTGTGGCACGACCCGCGCCGCCGTCAGTGCTCGCTGGCCTCGCTGACCAGCCTGGTCTTCGACGGCGACGAGCTGCGCGAGATCGTCTACAGCGAGCCCGCGGGGTCCACCGACCCGAAGGTGACCGGGGCATGAAACGGCTCCTCGTCACGCTGGCCGCGCTGGGCCTGATCGCGGGGTGCAGCGCGGGCAAGGACGCGGTCGTCCAGGGGAGCAGCTTCACGTTCGTCTCCCCGGGCGGCCAGGTCGACATCACCTACGACGTCGCTCAGCGCCAGACGGCGCCCGTCCTTTCCGGCGACGACCTGATGAACGAGGGCAAGCAGCTGTCGCTGGCGGACTTCCCCGGCAAGGTCGTCGTGCTCAACCTCTGGGGCCAGTGGTGCGGGCCGTGCCGCACGGAGGTGCCCGAGATGGAGAGCCTCGCGAAGCAGGCGCCGGGGGTGCAGGTCGTCGGCATCGACGTCCGCGACCCGGCGCGCGACGCCGCACAGGACTTCGTCCGCGACCGCGGGCTGACGTACCCGTCGATCTACGACCCGGACGGCCGGGTGCTGCTCAAGCTGAGCGGCTACCCGCGCAACATCATCCCGTCGACGATCGTGCTGGACAGACAACACCGCGTCGCGGCGGTGTTCCTGCGCCCGGTGCTGGCCCAGGACCTGCTCCCGGTCACCCAGCGCCTGGCGGCCGAACAAGCCTGATCAAGCCCAGGCTGAAACCCCTCAGCCGGCCGCGCGATTCCCGGTACGTTCCCGGTGATCGTTTTGTCCGAACCCAGGGGGTTTCTCATGATGAAGAAGTTGGCGGCCGTGGCGTTCCTCGCCTTCGCCGTCACCACGGCCGTGTCGGCGCCCGCTTCGGCGGCACCCGCCGCTTCGACGGCACCGGTCGTTTCGGCGGCACCGGTCACGGTCCAGGGATTCACGCTGCTCAAGCAGACGAGCGGCAACGGCCGCACGCTCCGCCTGTGGCAGAACACCGGCAACGGCCTGGTGCACGGCAGCCTGTCGGGCGCACAGTACGGCGACCAGCTGTACATCGGCAACTGCTGCTACCCGTACGTCACGTACGAGACGGTGACCAGCACCGGCCAGTACGAGCTGAACACCCAGGAGTACGGCAACTACGGCCCCCGCATCGGCGGCGTCCTCGCCGACGGCGGCCAGCTCTACCTCTGACCCGCGAGACCCGCGAGACCCGCGAGACCCGCGAGACCCGCCAGACCCGCGAGACCCGCGAAAGCCGTGAAGGCCTCCTTACCGGCCGTAAGAGCCGCGAAGGAGGCCTTCACGGCTTTTCGGCGCGCCCGACCCGAGCGGCCAGGCCGTCGATGACCACGGACAGGCCCGTCGCGAACGCCATGTCCCGCAGCGAGCGGGGCACGGCCGTGCGGCGGGCCTGTTCTTCGACCGTGAAGCCGTTCACGTAGCTCGTCACGACGTCCGCGCACGCCTCGCGCTCCGGTGAAGCCATCCCGGCGGCGGCGAGCGTGGTCAGCAGGTGGCCCAGGAACTCCCGCGCGGCCGGCCCGGGGACGCTCATCGTCGCGATGACCCGGGCGCCGTCCGGGTGGGCGAGCATCGTCTCGCGGTGGGCGTTCGCGAACGCCGTCACGCGCTCCCGCCACGTTCCCGACGCGCTCAGCCCGCGGGACGCCACCGCCAGCATGTGCTCCGCGACCGCGTCCAGCAGCGCCTGCTTGTTCGCGTAGTGCCAATAGAGCGCGCCGACGCGCACGCCGAGGCGGTCGGCGAGCTTGCGCGTGGTCAGCTCGTCCAGCCCGGTTTCGTCGAGCAATTCGATCGCGGCGTCCAGCACCACCGCCTGGTTCAGAGGCATCGGGACAAGTTCACCACGCCTGGCGCACTTGAGCGTTGTTCAGGTAACTTGAGCAGTGTTCAATAAGCCGGGGAGGAACCATGAGAGTCGCAGTGATCGGAGCCGGGCTCGGGGGCCTGTGCCTGGCCCAGGGCCTGCGGAAAGCCGGGATCGACGTCGAGGTGTTCGAACGTGACCCGGGTGTCCGCGCCCGTTTCCAGGGCTACCGGATCGGCCTAGCCGACGTCGGCCGCGAAGCCCTGCTCGCCTGCCTGCCCGACCGGCTGCACCCGCTGCTGGACGCCGTCACGGGCGACCTCCACGGCCGCCGCGTCTTCCACGACACCCAGCTCCGGCAGCTGCGCGAGCTCGAGCCGATGACCGCGATCGCCGTCGACCGGCACGTCCTGCGCCACCTCCTGCTCGACGGCATCGACGTCCGCTTCGGCAAGCGGTTCACCGGCTACCGGGGCACGCGGGCCGAGTTCGCGGACGGCACCCACGTCGACGCCGACCTGATCGTCGGGGCCGACGGCATCACCTCCGCGGTCCGCGGCCGGCTCGCGCCGGACCTCCGGCCGAGCGACACCGGCGTCCGGTGCGTCGTCGGCCGCACCACGCTGACGCCGGAGTTCGAGTCGCTCGTTCCCGGCTTCGGCACCGGCGTCAGCGACGGCGCGGTGCAGCTCATGCTCGGCTTGATGCGCTTCCGTCGTCCGCCGCGCGAAGCCGGCCTCGAGTTCGGCGTCGAGCTGCCCGACACACCCGACTACGTCCGCTGGGTGCTGCTGCCGGCGCCGGACGTCCCGGTGAAGGCCGTCGAGGGCTGGCACCCGCGGGTCCGCGCGCTGGTCGAGGCGGCCGACCCGGCCCACTCGGCGGCGCTGTCGATCCGGGTCGTCCGGCCGGAACGGCGGTGGGCACCCGGCCGCGTCACGCTCCTCGGCGACGCGATCCACGCGACGTCGCCCAGCGGTGGCAACGGCGCCAACATGGCGCTGTACGACGCACGGCTGCTGCGGGACCTGCTCGTCGAGAAGGCCGTCCCCGAAGCCGTCGAGGAGTACGAGACGCAGATGCTCGCCTACGGCGCCCAGGCCGTCGAGCACAGTGTCGCCGTGCTTGACCAGTTTCTCCCGGAACGGGCGGGACCAAGGTCCTGAACTGCTGTGAGGTAGGTCCTGTGAACCGGCCCCGGAGTTCTCACCGGGACCTCACTGCCTACCCTCAATCCCGTGAACTCCGTTACCGAGCTGGCGATCTCCGGACCGCTGCTGCTCGCCGCGGGCGTCGCGCTGCTGGCCGGAACGATCTCCTTCGCCTCGCCGTGCGTGGTGCCGCTGGTGCCGGGGTACCTCGCGTACCTCGCCGCGCTCGTCGGCGCGGACGCGCCCGCGGTCCGGGCCGGCGAGGAGCGCAAGCAGGGCCGCTGGGCCGTCCTGGGCGCCGCGCTGCTGTTCGTGCTCGGGTTCACCGTCGTGTTCGTCGCCACCCTGGGCACCCTGGTCTGGCTGGCCGACACGCTCACCCTCAACCAGGACCTGCTGCAGCGCATCGGCGGCGTCCTCACCATCGCGATGGCGCTGGTGTTCCTCGGCTGGATCCCCGGCCTGCAGCGCGAGTTCCGCTCGCACCGCGTGCCCGGCGGCGGCATCTGGGGCGCGCCGCTGCTCGGCGCCGTCTTCGGTCTCGGCTGGACGCCGTGCATCGGCCCGACGCTGTCCGCCGTCACGACGCTGGCCAGCGCGACCGGCGGCGCCGAGGCCCGCGGCTACCTGCTGATCGCCGTCTACTGCCTCGGCCTCGGGCTGCCGTTCCTGCTCATCGCGCTCGGCGCCCGCTGGGCCGTGCGCGCCACCGACTGGCTGCGCCGCCACGGCCGCCAGGTCCAGGTCTTCGGCGGCGCGCTGCTGATGATCGTCGGGATCCTGCTGGTCACCGGCGTCTGGGGAGATCTGATGGGCTTCCTCCGCAACGAACTGGCCGGCGACTTGAGGCTGCCGCTGTGACGACCACCGAGGCACCGCCCGCGGCCCCGCGAGGACCCACGCCCGCCAAGCGCACCTTCGCCTTCGTGCGCAACACCTGGCGCGGCCTGACGTCGATGCGCACCGCGCTCGTCCTGCTGTTCCTGCTGGCGCTGGCCGCGCTGCCCGGCGCGCTCCTGCCGCAGCGGAAGCTCAACGCGCCCAAGGTCGACGAGTACATCAGCGCGCACGGCTGGTGGGGCACGCTGCTCGACAAGCTCGAGTTCTACGACGTCTACTCCAGCATCTGGTTCTCGGCGATCTACCTGCTGCTGATGATCTCGCTGATCGGCTGCCTGACGCCGCGCAGCTTCGAGTACGTCAAGGCGATGCGCGCCAAGCCGGTGCTGACCCCGCGCAACCTGGCGCGGATGCCGCACTACCGGCTCGGCCGCGGCAAGCAGGACGTCGCCGCCGAGCTCGCCGCCGTCCACAAGCAGCTGTCCGGCTGGCGGCGCGTCGAGCGGGAAGAGGCCGGCGGCGTCCGCACGATCTCCGCCGAACGCGGGTTCCTGCGCGAGACCGGCAACCTGATCTTCCACTTCAGCATGCTGGGCCTGATCGTGTTCTTCGCGCTGGGCAAGCTGTACGGCTACGAAGGCCAGGTCATCGTCCAGGCCGACGGCAGCACGTTCTGCAACTCCGGCATCTACAACTACGACTCCTTCAACGCGGGTCTGCGCATCGACGGCACCGACCTCGACCCGTTCTGCGTGAAGATCGACGACTTCACCGCGCGCTACACCGACGCCGGCGAGCCGGAGTACTACCACTCGAACATCGAGTACCAGTCCGGCGCCGACCTCGACACGAACACCTGGCGCCCGTACGGCCTCGAGGTCAACTCGCCGCTGCGCACCGTCGGCGACCGCGTCTACCTGCTCGGCCAGGGGTATTCGCCGAAGTTCACGGTGACCTTCCCGGACGGCACCCAGCGCACCCAGAACACGCAGTGGCGCACGGTCGACCCGACCACGATGCTCGCCGAAGGCGCGACGAAGTTCGACCAGCCCGGCGTCACCGACGAGGTGCAGCGGCGGACCCGCCAGCTGGCCATCACCGGCCTGTTCGCGCCGACGTCGTTCCTGCACGGCAACGTCCTGACGTCGTCGGCGCCGCAGCTGACCGACCCCGCCGTCGCCGTCGACATCCTGCGCGGCGACCTCGGCCTGGACGCCGGGCGCGGCCAGTCGGTGTTCGAGGTCGACCAGTCGATGGTCGACGACGGGCGGCTGAAGAAGATCGCCCGCGAGAACATGAAGGTCGGCCAGGAGATCAAGCTCGACGACGGCACGAAGGTCCGCTTCGACGGCGTCGGCCACTGGGTCTCGCTCCAGGTCTCCCACGACCCGACGCAGGGTTTCGTGCTCGGGTTCGCCATCTCGATGTTCCTCGGCCTCGGCGCGTCCTTGCTGGTCAAGCGGCGTCGGCTGTGGGTCCGGGTGAAGCCGGGGACCGAGAGCGAGCCGAGTACGGTGATCGAGGTCGCCGGGCTGGCCCGCACGGATCAGGCCGGGTACGGCGAAGAGTTCCACCGGATCAGCGAACGCCTGATCAGTGGTCAGAAGGGCTGAGGCATGCCGATCAACGAGACGCTGTCGCAGTACAGCGACTGGCTGTACACCACCGCAGCGGCGATCTACGTCGTCGCGCTGATGTTCACCCTGATCGAGCAGGGCTTCGGCGCCAAGGGCCGGCTCGCCACCGAGCGGGCCAAGCTGCGGGCGCGTGAGCTCGTCGGGGCCGGCGGACCGCCGATCGAGCAGATCCAGGCCGAGCAGCGCGCGGTCGGGCGGCCCGAGCGGATCGGCCGGATGGGCGCGGCGCTGCTGGTGCTCGGCGCGCTGCTGCAGCTGTCGGCGATCGTGCTGCGCGGGCTCGCCGTGCACCGCGCGCCGTGGGGCAACATGTACGAGTACGGCATGGCGGTCACCTTCATCACGGTGGTCACCTGGCTGATCGTGATGTGGAAGTTCCCGGTCCGGCACCTCACCGGCTTCCTGCTGCTGCCCGTCGTGATCCTGATGTTCATCAACGGCACGCTGCTGTACACGATCGCGGCGCCGGTGCAGCCCGCGCTGCAGTCGTACTGGCTGGCCATCCACGTCTCGGCGGCCATCATCGGCTCCGGCGTGTTCCTGGTGCCGGGCGTGGCGAGCGTGCTGTTCCTGTTCCGCGCGGCCTACGACAAGGACAACACCAAGTTCGCGCGCTTCGCCTCGAAGCTGCCCGCGGCCGACGTCCTCGACCGGATCGCCTACCGGACGACGATCTTCGCGTTCCCGGTCTTCACCTTCGGCGTGCTCTGCGGCGCCGTCTGGGCCGAGTCGGCCTGGGGCCGGTTCTGGGGCTGGGACCCCAAGGAGACCGTCGCGTTCATCGCGTGGGTCGTCTACGCGGCCTACCTGCACTCACGCGCGACGGCCGGCTGGCGCGGCGCCCGGGCGGCGGCCATCAACATCGTCGGGTTCGCCGCGATCATCTTCAACCTGTTCTTCGTGAACCTCGTCACCGCGGGCTTGCACTCCTACGCCGGGGTGGGCTGAGCAACCTGCGGGTACGCCGACTACCGTCGTCATCGGGGAGAGCTTCAGGGGTAGTGATGTCGGGCGGAGTGCGCGGAGGTTTACACCGGTGACCGGACCCAGCGAAGAATCGGCTCCTGGCCACGCCGAACCGGCCGCTGCCCCGCAGCAGCCGGAGGCGCCGGGAAGCCTGTTCGCCGACGACCGGACGGACTCGCATCCGCACCCGGAGACGTCAGGCGCGTTCGACGTGCAGCCGACGCAGGCCGTCGCGCCGCCGCCGAACCCGGCGGCGTCCGGGCCGCACCAGGTGCCGAACCCGGCCGTCTCGGGCCCGCACCAGGTGCCCCAGGGCCAGCCGACGCAGTACGGCTACGACCAGAACCTCCCGCCGCTGCAGCCGCAGTACGGCGACCCCGCGCAGCAGTACCAGTCGCAGGCGCAGGCCCAGGCCCAGTACCCGCAGCAGCAACCCCAGCAGCAGCCGTCCGGCCTGCCGCAGCCCCAGGGCGGCCGGCACGCCGCGCCGCAGCCGCAGGGCGGCCACGGCCACGACCTGTCCACGGCGCACCTGGTCAAGCAGGTCAAGCGGCCGCCGCAGTCGGGCTGGCGCAAGGCCGTCTACGTCGGCACGGGCAAGCTCGTCAACCCGGGGGAGAGCCCGGCCGACACCCAGCGCCGTGACCTCATCGCGCGGGTCAACCAGCCGCTGCGCGGGTGCTACAAGATCGCGATGCTGTCGCTGAAGGGCGGCGTCGGCAAGACCACGGTCACGACGACCCTGGGCGCGACGTTCGCTTCGCTGCGCGGCGACCGCGTGGTCGCGGTGGACGCCAACCCGGACCGCGGCACGCTCTCGCAGAAGATCCCGCTGGAGACCACGGCGACGGTCCGCCACCTGCTGCGCGACGCGGCCCGCATCACGCGCTACAGCGACGTCCGGTCCTACACGTCCCAGGGCGCCAGCCGGCTGGAGATCCTCGCCAGCGAGCAGGACCCGGCCGTCTCCGAGGCGTTCTCCGAGGACGACTACCGGCGCACGGTCAACCTGCTGGAGCACTTCTACAACATCGTGCTCACCGACTGCGGCACCGGCTTGATGCACTCGGCGATGAAGGGCGTCCTGGACGTCGCGGACGCGCTGGTCGTCGTCTCGTCGGGCTCGGTCGACGGCGCCCGCAGCGCCTCGGCGACGTTGGACTGGCTCGAGGCCCACGGCTACGGCGAGCTGGTGAAACGCTCGGTCGCGGTGATCAACTCGGTGCGCCCGAAGGGCGGCTCGGTCGACCTCGACAAGCTGTCGGCCCACTTCGGCGCCAAGGTCCGCGCGGTCTGCCAGGTCCCGTTCGACCCGCACCTCGAAGAGGGCGCGGAGATCGAGCTGGACCGCCTGGGCGGCGACACCCGGCTGGCCCTGCTGGACCTGGCGGCCACGGTCGCCGACGGCTTCGCGACACCGCTCTCACAGCAGTACCGCTAGCCGCAAGACGCGTGATCAGCGCCGTAACCGGCGTGACCAGACCCGCAACTCGCGTGATCGGGCCCGTAACTGGCGTGATTGAGGCCGTGACTCGCGAGTTCCGGCCCGGATCACGTGAGTCACGGGCTGAGTCACGCGAGATCCGGCCTGGATCACGCGAGTTACGGCTGGGATCACGCGGGGTCCGGGCTGGAGTGCACGGGATGCGTGTGGGGTCGCGTGAGGGCCGGGCCCGGGCTTGCGGGTCTCGGGTCAGCCGAACGTCAAGGGCGGCCTAGAGGTCTTCGTCCCGGCGTTTGCGCTGCTGTTCGGACAGCTGGCGCAGGAAGTCGGGGTCGTCGTCCGGAGCGATCGGGGCGCGCCGCGGGGTCGAGGGCACTCCGATCCGCTGGCCGGCGAACGACCGCCACAGGAGCAGGGCGACGACCAGCGCGCCGACGGCCGCGAGCAGAGCGAGCATGCCGGATCCTTCCGCTTGGCTTGCCAGTCCCCCGAGGTTACCCGTCCGCGCGGGCTGCGGGCGGTACGCCGCGTTGCGGTGTGGCACCCGGAAACAAACCGGGCCGTGTGCGGGGGCGGGGGAGTACCCCGTACCCGACACGGCCCAGGCTGCTGGATGGTTCAGGCCTTGCGAGCCGGTTCGCTCGCGTCCGTGGTCAGCTCGGCCAGGAGCTCGTTGACCTCGGACTCGCGGAACCGGCGGTGCCCGCCGGGGGTCCGGATCGAGCCGATGCGACCTGCCGTCGCCCACCGGGTGACCGTCTTCGGGTCCACCCGGAACAGTGCTGCCACCTCGCCTGGGGTGAGCAGTCGTCCGCCCATCGTCGCGGTCATTTTCCGCCTCCTTAACGCCCTCACTGCTATACCGGAGGCAATCCGGGCCATTTTGGCCCGTCGCGCCGGGGTAGCCAACACGGCAATCGTTGCACTTCACCCGTCAGGTACTCGAACGGTTGTCAAAGAGTAAAGAGCCCTTAAAGGTCAAAACGGACAGGTTGCTTACGGTGTGCAACTATCAGATCCGGTCACTTGAAGTGCGGAGACGAGTCTTCCCCTGTCCAGTGGGTGCTAGGCGTGGTGCCAATGGGGGATTGTCCAACCGCATAGAGTGATGCCGTGGATCAGTTGGACCGGAAGATCATCGCGGCGTTGCGCATCAACGGACGGGCCACCTATGCCGATCTGGGGCGGGCCGTCGGGCTGTCCGCCTCGTCGGTGCACGAGCGCGTGGGCAAGCTGGAGGCCGCCGGCGTGATCACCGGCTACCACGCGGTCGTCGATCCGAGCTCGGTCGGGCTCGGCGTCACCGCCCTCGTCGGCATCCATCCGACGGACACGGCGACGGACGAAGACGTCGCCGACGCGCTCGGCGAGCTCGACGAGGTCGAGAGCTGCTACGCCGTCGCGGGTGACGAAGCCTTCGTCGTCAAGGTGCGCGTGCCGACCGTCGACGAGCTGGAGCGGACGCTCAGCCGGCTCCGGCGCATCCCCGGCGTCGGGCGGACGAACACCACCGTCGTGCTCTCGACCCGCTTCGAGGGCCGCCCGAACAACGCGGCCGGCGCGGGCGTGGAAAAGGACCGGCCGGGCGGGGCGTAACCTGCGTTGGTGTGAGCGACGAGAAGGCCGGCACCCTGCCCCGTGACCTGACGCTGTACCTCCTGGCCCGGTTCGTGCTGGTCGGGGTGATCGGCTGGGCCCTGAGCCTGGTGGGTGTGCCCCTGCTGGTCGCGCTGCTCATCGGCTTGGTCGTCGGCCTGCCGCTCGGGCTGCTGCTGTTCCGCCCGCTCAACGCCCGCGTCACGGCCGGCCTGGCCAAGCGCAACGAGAACCGCGCGCGGGCCCGGGCCCAGCTGCGCGCGCAGCTGCGTGGCGACGCCGCCGGGCAGCCGGAATGAGCCGCCTGCACAGCCGCAGCTGGGTGCGCGAGGCCGTCCGGATCATCGAGGCCGACGCCAACCGCAGCGCCGACACCCACCTGCACGTCTTCCCGCTGCCCCCGGAGTGGGGCATCGACCTGTACCTCAAGGACGAGTCCGTCCACCCGACCGGCTCGCTGAAGCACCGGCTCGCCCGGTCGCTGTTCCTCTACGGGCTCGTCAACGGCCAGATCGGGCCCGACACGGTGCTCGTCGAGGCCTCCAGCGGCTCGACGGCGGTCTCCGAGGCGTACTTCGCCCGGATGCTCGGCCTGCGTTTCATCACCGTGGTGCCGCGGCGGACGAGCAAGGAGAAGATCGCGCTCATCGAGTTCTACGGCGGTGAGTGCCACTACGTCGACCAGGCCCCGGCGATGTACCCCGAGGCCGAGCGGCTCGCGGCCGAGTGCGGCGGCCACTACCTCGACCAGTTCACCTACGCCGAGCGCGCGACGGACTGGCGTGGCAACAACAACATCGCCGAGTCCGTGTTCGCGCAGATGCGCTCCGAGCGGCACCCGGTGCCGTCCTGGATCGTCGTCGGCGCGGGCACCGGCGGCACGAGCGCGACGTTCGGCCGGTACGTGCGCTACAAGCGGCACACCACGAAGGTCTGCGTCGTCGACCCGGAGAACTCGTCGTTCTACGGCGCCTGGCAGACCGGCGCCCTGGACTACGCGACCGGGATGCCGTCGCGGATCGAGGGCATCGGCCGGCCGCGGTGCGAGCCGTCGTTCGTGCCCGGCGTGATCGACGAGATGTTCCGGATCCCCGACGCCGGTTCGCTGGCGGCGGTCCGGCTGCTGCGTGAGCACACCGGGCACTGGGCGGGTGGCTCCACCGGCACCAACCTCTACGGCGCGTTCCGGCTCATCGCCCGGATGGTCGAGGACGGCCAGGCGGGCAGCGTCGTCACGCTCCTGTGCGACGGCGGCGAGCGCTACGCGCACACCTACTACGACGACGAGTGGGTCACCCGGCAAGGTCTGGACCTCGCGCCGCACACGGCGTTGTTCGAGGAGTTCCTGGTCACCGGGAAGTTCCCCGTCGAGGAGATCGACGACTAGAGGTTCAGGCCGACCGCGGCCAGGACGGCCCAGGCGAGCATCGCCAGGCCGGTGTCGCGCAGCGCCGGGATGAGGTCGCGGCCGGTCGCGTTGTGCCGGATCGCGCTGACGGACTGGTACAGCAGCGACGCGCTGATCAGCGGGAGCGCGGCGAGCGAGTGCGTGGCGAACCCCATGACCAGCGCGAGCACGTACGGCACCGCGAGCAGCGCCAGGTAGAGCCGCCGGGTGCCGCGGTCGCCGAGGCGCGTGGCCAGGGTGAGCTTGCCGGACTCGACGTCGGTCGGGATGTCACGCAGGTTGTTGGCCGTCAGGACCGCCGTCGAGAAGCAGCCGACGGCGACCGCGCACGCCAGCGCGGCCCAGCTGATCCGGCCGGCCTGGACGTAGACCGTGCCCAGCACCCCGGCCAGGCCGAAGAAGACGAACACCGCGATCTCGCCGAAACCGTAGTAGCCGTAAGGCTTCTTGCCGCCCGTGTAGAACCAGGCGCCGAGGATGCAGAGGCCGCCCATGGCCAGCAGCCACCAGTACCCGGTGAGCGCGACGAGCAGCAAACCCAGCACCCCGGCCAGACCCAGCGCGATCAGCGCCGCGGTGAGGACGGCTTTCGGAGCGGCGACGCCGGAACCGACCAGCCGCAGCGGTCCGACGCGGTTCTCGTCGGTGCCGCGGATGCCGTCGGAGTAGTCGTTCGCGTAGTTGACGCCGACGATCAGCGAGAGCGAGACCAGCAGCGCCAGCAGCGAACGCCACCAGGAGAACGCGTCCAGCGCGATCGCCGCGCCGACCCCCGCCACCACCGGAGCCACCGCGTTCGGCAACGTCCGCGGCCGGGCCCCCTCGATCCACTCGCTCAAGCTCGCCATGGACGTCATTCAACGCCATGACGATCACGCCCGAGCGGGAGCCCGGGAGGTCAGTCGGAGGTCGGCAGCTGCCAGACGAGGGAGCCGCTGTTGGGGTCCACCGTCGGGCCCTCGGCGGCCAGCGCTGTGCCCACCGGAATCAGGACACCCAGTGCGACGGCGGTGCTGATCAGGGCCGTGCGAATCCAGCGCGTCATGGTGAGTAGCCAAGCGGGTGCACCCTGTGCGTGTCAACGAAGTGCGGCCGATCAGCCGCCGAAACCCGCCAGAAGTCGGACCCGCACGGCCGCCCGGTCGATCTTGCCCGGCCCGCGAAGGGGCAGCTCAGCGGCGTACTCGAGCCGTTTGGGCGTGGACGGCGCGCCCAGTTCGGCCCGGACGGCGGCGCGCAGTTCGTCGGCTGCGCGCGGTTCACCGGCTGGGACGACCAGCGCCACCACGGCCTCGCCCCACTCGGCGTCCGGCAGGCCGACGACGCAAGCGTCGCGCACGCCCGGCTGCGCGGTCAGGCAGCGTTCGATCGCGTTCGCCGACACCTTCACACCGCCGGTGTTGATCATGTCGTCGGCCCGGCCGAGCACCTCGACCCGGCCGTCGGCGTGCCGGACCCCGCGATCGGACGTCGTGAACCAGCCACCCTCGAACGACTCCGCGGTCAGGTCCGGCCGGCGCCGGTAGCCGTGCGCGAGGACGTCACCGGCGATCCGGATCCGGTCCCCGGCGACGTCGACGCGGACGCCGTCGAGCGGGACACCGTCGTAGACGCAGCCGCTGGCCGTCTCGCTCATCCCGTACGCGGGCACGATCGCCACGCCGGCCTCGGCGGCGCGTTCGCGCAGCGCGGCCGACGTCGCCGCCGCACCGACGACGATCCCGTCGAACGTCGTCGCCGCGGCCAGCCCGGCGCCGCCGTCCTCGAGCAGCCGGACCAGCTGGGTCGGGACCAGCGCCGTGTACCGCGGGCCACCCTTCAAGGCGGCTGCTGCGGCGGCGAACGCGTCCGGGCGGAAGCCGTCACCGGTCAGGTAGACCGGTTCGGTTCCGGCCAGCAGCGACCGGAGGAGCACCTGCAGGCCGCCGATGTAGTGCGCCGGGGTGGCCAGCAGCCAGTGCCCCGGCCCGCCGAGGCGGCGGTGGGTCGCCTCGGCCGACGCGGTCAGCGCACGGGCCGAGAGCAGCACCCCCTTGGGCGCGCCGGTCGAGCCTGAGGTGGCGATGACCACGGCGGTGTCCGGTTCCGCGGGCTCGCCGGGCGTCATCGCGTCGCGTAGCGCGGGGTCGGTGAAGGGCAGCACGGCCGGACCGCCGCCCAGCGCGTCCGCGAGGGCTCCCTTCAGCGCGTCGAGCGCCGCGGGCGAGCCGTCGAGCTCTACGGGGAGCAGGTCAGTAGTAATAGGGGACGTCCTTGAAGTCGGGGTCGCGTTTCTGCAGGAACGCGTCGCGGCCTTCGACGGCCTCGTCCTGCATGTACGCCAGCCGGGTGGTCTCGCCGGCGAACAGCTGCTGGCCGACCAGGCCGTCGTCGGTGAGGTTGAACGCGTACTTCAGCATCCGCTGGGCCGTCGGCGACTTGGCGGCGATCGTCCACGCCCAGTCCAGGGCCTCTTTTTCGAGGTCGGCGTGCGGGACGACGGCGTTGACCGCGCCCATCCGGTGCATCTGCTCGGCGGAGTATTCGCGGCCGAGGAAGAAGATCTCGCGGGCGAACTTCTGGCCGACCATCTTCGCGAGGTAGGCCGAGCCGTAGCCGCCGTCGAACGAGCCGACGTCGGCGTCGGTCTGCTTGAACTTCGCGTGCTCTGCGGAAGCGAGCGTGAGATCGCACACGACGTGCAGGGAGTGCCCGCCGCCCGCGGCCCAGCCCGGAACGACCGCGATGACCGGTTTCGGCAGGAACCGGATCAGCCGCTGGACCTCGAGGATGTGCAGCCGGCCGGCCCGGGCGGGGTCCACCGTGTCGGAGGTCTCGCCGCTCGCGTACTGATACCCGGAGCGTCCGCGAATACGCTGGTCACCACCGGAGCAGAACGCCCACCCGCCGTCTTTGGGCGACGGGCCGTTGCCGGTGAGCAGGACACAGCCGACGTCGGAGCTGAGCCGGGCGTGATCGAGGGCCCGGTAGAGCTCGTCGACGGTGTGCGGGCGGAAGGCGTTGCGGACCTCAGGGCGGTCGAACGCGACGCGCACCACGCGTTTGCCGTGTCGGCTCTCAGCGGAGCGGTGGTAGGTGATGTCGGTGAAGGCGAAACCTTCGACCTCGGTCCACGCGGCCGGATCGAACAGCTCGGAAACTCGGGCGTCATCCACGTTTGGGAGAATAGGACCTGTGGACACCTTTGCTGTGCCTGATGCCGCCTCGGCGGGGAAAAGTGCCTCGGCGGAGTTCGGAGCCCGCCGGTGAACCCTTCCACCGCGCAGGCCAGGGTCATCGTCGACGAACTCGTCCGCAACACCGTCTCGCACGTCGTGCTGTGCCCGGGCTCCCGCAACGCGCCGCTGTCGATCGCGCTGTACGACGCCGCGGCGGCGGGCAAGCTCCGGCTGCACGTCCGGATCGACGAGCGCGGCGCCGGCTTCCTCGCGCTCGGCATCGCCGCGCGCACCGGCCGTCCGGTGGCCGTGCTCTGCACGTCCGGCACCGCGGCCGCGAACTTCCACCCCGCCGTGCTGGAGGCCGACCGCGCCGGCGTCCCGCTGATCGTGATGACCGCCGACCGGCCGCCCGAGCTGCGGGCCGCGGGGGCGTCGCAGGTCATCGACCAGCACCGGCTGTTCGGCAACGCCGCCCGCTACTTCGACGAGCTGGCCGTCGCCGAGCGCCGCGCCGGGCAGAACTCGTACTGGCGCAGCCAGATCTGCCGGGCCTGGAACGCCGCGTACGGCGAGTGGCGCTGCGGGCCGGTGCACCTGAACATCCCGTTCCGCGAGCCGCTCGTGCCGGATCCGGACGACGACGGCGAGTGGTACGAGTCCTTGGACGGCCGTCCCGACGGCTCCCGCTGGACCGAGCTGCCCGACTTCGGCGCGCTGCCGTCGTTCGTGGTGCCGTCGGCGCGTCACGGCCTGGTCATCGCGTGCGACACCGGCGTCCAGGCGGCGAGCGAGTGGGCCGAGCAGCACGGCTGGCCGGTGATCTCGGAGACCGGCGGCCTCGGGCTGTCCGGCGGCACGGCGATCTCGTCCGGCGCGTGGCTGCTGGGCGTCACGGAGTTCATCACGCGGCACAAGCCGGAGCAGGTGCTCTGCCTGGGCCGGCCGACGGTGTTCCGGCAGATCCAGAACGTCCTCTCCGACGCCTCGGTCGAGGTGCTGCTGGTCCGGCCGGACTCGGACTGGCCGGCGCCCGCGCACAACGTCCGGCAGGTCGGGCAGTGGTTCGACGAGCCGACCAAGCCCGCCGACCCGGAGTGGCTGGCCAGCTGGCGCCGGGCCGACGAAGCGGCGTCCACGGCGGTCGCGTCGGTGCTGGCGTCGGAGCCGTGGCCCTCGGGGCTGCGCCTGGCGTCGGAGCTGGTGGACGCGCTGCCGCCGGACTCGCTGCTGGTGGTGGGCTCGTCCAACCCGACCCGCGACGTGGCGCTGGCGGGCCGGCTGCGCCCGGACGTCCTGGTCCACCGCAACCGCGGCGTCGCGGGCATCGACGGCACGGTCTCGACGGCGATCGGCGCGGCGACGGTCCACCGCGGCCCGTCGTACGCCCTGCTGGGCGACCTGACGTTCCTGCACGACGCGTCGGGGCTGCTGACCGGGCCCGCGGAGCAGCGCCCGGACCTGACGATCGTGGTCTGCAACGACGACGGCGGCGGGATATTTTCCCTGCTGGAGCAGGGCGCCCCGGAGCACTCGGCGAGCTTCGAGCGGGTGTTCGGCACCCCGCACGGCGCCGACCTGGGCGCGCTGTGCGCGGGCTACCGGGTGCCGCACGTGGTGGCGGAGACGCTGACGGAGTTCCAGGCCGCGCTCCGCCCCGCGCCGGGGCTGCGGGTGGTGGAGGTCCGGGTGGACCGTTCGCGGCACCGTGACCTGCACGCGAGGTTGCGCTCCGCGGTCAGCGCGGCCGTCTCGGCGGTCTGACCCGCTCGCGACGGGCGCCGCGACCGGGCGGACCGACCCTCCAGGCACGCGAGCCGACCTTCTGGGCACGCGAGCCGACTCCCCGGGTACGCGAGCCGACTCTCTGGGCACGTGAGCCGACCCTCCAGGTACGCGAGCCGACGCTCCGGGTACGCGAGCCGACCTTCTGGGCACGTGAGCTGGCCCTCCGGGTGCGTAAGCCGGCCCTCTGGGTACGCGAGCATGGCGCTGCGGGGTAGTACAGGTGCGAGAGGACCGTTCGCAGCACCGTGACCTGCGCGCGCGGTCTGCGCAGGCGGTCGCCGTTCTGACTTGCGGGATTCCAGGCTTGTCGAAGGGCGGATCCGGCAGCCGCGGGTCGCGGTGAGTCGCGGGCGAGCCGTGCAGCGGTCGGCCAGCGTGCCCCGAGGGTCGGCCAGCGTGCCTGGAGGGTCGGCTCGCGTGCTTGGGGAGTCGGCTCGCGTACTCGGAGGGTCGGCTCGCGCGGGGCGCCGTCGTGTCGTGGGCTTCGAAGTGCGGGTGGACCGTTCGCGGCACCGTGACCTGCACGCGAGGTTGCGCTCCGCGGTCAGCGCGGCCGTCTCCGCCGGCTGAAACAACCGGTCAACCGCTTTCCGGGTGTGATCTCAGCAGGCAAGATCCTCCCTTCGGCTGTTCCTGGTGTCTTCCTGGCTGGCTACGTTCGAGCGCGCTGATCCTCACCCGTTGGAGGGATTCGAATGCGTGCAAGAACTCGCACCGGCCTTGGTGTGCTCGCGGCCGGGGTCGCCTCGGTGCTGCTCGCCGGTACCGCCAGTGCGGCCCCGACGCCCGGTGCGCCCGGCGTCGGTGACTCGTACTACCCGAACGCCGGCAACGGCGGGACGGACGTGCTGCACTACGACATCCGCCTGACCTACCAGCCCGCGACCGACGTGCTGGCCGGCACGACGACGCTGCTGCTCACCGCGACCCAGGACCTCTCGCGGTTCGACCTCGACTTCGCGCTGAAGGCGTCGAGCGTGCTGGTGAACAACCGCGCCGCCCAGTTCACGAACCAGACCGGCAACGGCGAGCTCGTCATCACGCCGGCGCAGCCGCTGCTCAAGGGCCAGACCGCCACGGTCGTCGTCGCGTACTCGGACACGCCGTCCACCGAGCAGGTCGACGGGCTCAACGGCTGGAAGAAGGGCCCCTTCGGCGCGCTCGGCGTCGACGAGCCGCAGAGCTCCGCGTGGTGGTTCCCGGCCAACGACCACCCGACCGACAAGGCAACCTAC
Organism: Amycolatopsis sp. NBC_01286; assembly: GCF_035982555.1. Classification (NCBI taxonomy): domain Bacteria; kingdom Bacillati; phylum Actinomycetota; class Actinomycetes; order Pseudonocardiales; family Pseudonocardiaceae; genus Amycolatopsis; species Amycolatopsis sp. NBC_01286. The sequence goes on along the minus strand of NZ_CP108428.1, from coordinate 1,779,165 downwards.
GACGTCTCCATCGAAGCGCCGGATGACAACGTTGCCGTCACCAACGGCACGCTCGTCCGCAAGACGAAGAGCCGCGCCGGCTGGACGCGCTGGCAGTGGCGCAGCACGAAGCAGCAGGCCACCTACCTGACGTCGTTCATCGTCGGCAAGTACGAGCTGAACCAGTCGACGACGCCGGACGGCAAGCCGTTCATCACGGCGTACGGCTCCGACCTCGGCGACTCGCTGTACGCGGCGAAGGCCAGTGTCGAGCGGACGCCGGAGATCGACGCGTTCCTGGCGACGAAGTTCGGGCCGTACCCGTTCGAGGCCGAGGGCGGCGTCGTCACCAGCGGCATCGGCTTCTCGCTGGAGAACCAGACCCGGCCGACCTACGGCACGCGCAACTTCCTCGCGGGCTCCAACACGACGCTCATCGCGCACGAGAACGCCCACCAGTGGTTCGGCGACAACGTCTCGCTCGGCCGCTGGAGCGACATCTGGCTGAACGAGGGCTTCGCGTCCTACGCCGAGTGGCTGTGGTCGGAGCACGAGGGCGAGGGCACGGTCGCCGAGCTGGCGCAGTACACCTACGACTCGAACCCGGCCGACGGTGCCCTGTGGAAGCTCATCCCGGCCGACCCGGGTGCGGACAACCAGTTCGACAACGCGGTGTACGACCGCGGCGCGCTGACGCTGCAGGCGCTGCGCACCGCCGTCGGCGACGAGTCGTTCTTCAAGATCCTGCAGGCGTGGCAGGCCCAGAAGGGCGGGTCGAACGGCCGGATCCAGGAGTTCATCGCGCTGGCCGAGAAGGTCTCGGGCAAGCCGCTGTACGACCTGTTCCAGACGTGGCTGTACACGTCGGGCAAGCCGGCGGTCGGCCCGAACGGCGCTTCGCCTACGGCTTTCACGGCCCGGGCCGCTGCTCCGGCGGCCTCGGTCAAGCCGAAGTCGTTCGACCAGATCCAGGCCAACCACCGGAATCTCGCCGCGGAGCACAAGCACTGAGCAGTACCGCTACGCTCGCGGCGTGAGCACGAGAGGTGAGCGGGCGAGGCGCGTCGGGTGGTGGATAACCCTCGCCGTCGCCTCGCTCCTCACCGTGATGTGCATCTGCCTGCTGTTCGCGGCGATCCGCAACGACCGCTCGATCTCCGGCCAGCTCGGCACGGCGACGGCCACGGTGGACTCGGTGGCGTTCGATCGCACGATCATCCACTTCGAGACCCCGGACGGCATCGTCCACAGCCCGGCCAACGGAGTCCTCTACCCGGACGGCTTGGCCGCGGGCCAGCTGGTCCGCATCGAGTACGACGCGACGGACCCGGAACTGGCCCGGGTAGCGGGCCGCTCGGCGACGCTGACGCTGCTGCCGCTGGGCAGTTTCGTGTTCTTCACGTGGCTGGTGGCGGGGCCGCTGCTGTGGTGGATCCGGCGCCAGAACAAGCGAACACTGGTCGAAGCCGCGGCCTGACCGGCAAACATCCCCCACCACACCCAGGGGGGCGTGCCCTGCTCCAGTCTATCGGCACTGGGTCCCCCGAAGGGGTGACGCGGTGAATCTGTGGACAACCGCAGCCGATGTGGACAACTCAGCCGACCTGGACAACTCAGCCCGGCTGGGCCCTCTCCAGCCACCGGCTCCGCGTGATCTCGTACTCGACCTCACCCTGTTCGGTGCCCGGAAGCACGTCGGTGAAGTCCTCCGCCGAGGTGAACGCGCGGGCGAACGTCAGCCCGGCCGACGCCATCGTCGCCCGTGACGGCGTGTTGACCGCCATCGTCTGGGCGAAGATCCGGTCCAGCCCCAGCTCGGAAAAGCCGTACCGCAGCAGCTCCCGCGAGCCCTCGCCGGCGTAACCCCGCCGCCAGTGCCGGCGCAGCAGCCGGTACCCCAGCTCAGCCTCGCCCTCGACCGAAGGCTGGTCCGGTCCCCGTGGTGGCCGCAGGATCCACCAGCCGACGAAGTCCTCGCCGGTGAAACCCATCCAGAAGCCGAAACCGGGTGAGACGGCCATCCGGCGCCGGTGCGCGGCCTCGACCTCGGCCCGGGTCGCCGCCCGGCCCGTCAGGTACCGCATCACCTCCGGGTCGGAGTCCAGCTCGATCTCCAGCTCCAGGTGCTCGTCGGCCAGGGGGACGAGCGTCAGGCGCGCGGTGTGGAGGGTGGGCATGTCCCGATCTTCACAGCGCGCGCAACCCGTTTCAGCCCGCGTGGGCCGTCTCCTGCCACCAGCCCAGCACCTCGTCCGCCACTCCCGGGGCCGCCACCAGCAGGCCGTCCGTCGGCAACGCCGTGTCTTCGCCGTGCCGGTCCAGCACCACCGCGCCCGCCTCGATGGCCATCGCCACCGAGCCCGCGACGTCCCACTCGTGGTAGCTGTGCAGCACCGCCGCCGCCGCGTGGCCCAGCGCCACCTGGGCGATCGACAGCGCCGCCGAGCCCAGCACCCGGACGCCCGCGTGGGCCGCCGCCGCGCGCTCGATGAACTCGCCCATCCCCGGCCACGGCCCGCGCCGGGCGAACTCCGTGAACACCAGCGCGCCCGCCGTGACGCAGCGGTCGGTGAGCCGGACCGGGGTGCCGTTCGCGCGGGCCCCCCGGCCGCGCGCCGCGGCGTAGATCTGGGCCCGGTACGGGTCCGCCACCACCCCGACCACCGGGCCGGCTGCGTCCACCAGCGCCAGGCTGTAGGCGCACCACGGCACTCCGGCGACGTAGTTCGCGGTGCCGTCCACCGAGTCGACGACCCAGCGGTACTCCGCGACGTCCGCGCCGTGGTCGGCGCCGAACTCGTGGCCCACCACCGGGATGCCCGGGAACTCGGCGGTCAGCACGCGCCGCGTGTGCCGCTCGAGGATCCGGTCGGTGTCGGTGACCCAGTCGAACGGCGAGTCGAGCGTGGCCGGGTGCGCACCCCGGCCGGCGGTCGCGGTGATCACGTCGGTCGCGTCGTTGGCCAGGCGCCCGGCCACTTCGAGGGCCCTCGACAGCAGGCCGGGCTCCACGGGCCGCGGCGGCCTGGAGGACAAGAGGGTCATGCCTGCTTAGTCTGGGCCCCGCTGGTTTCCGGGACACGACCTTGAGATGACATGTCGTGGCCGATCTGTTCCGGCAGCGTTGGCCGCGGTGTCACGCGGTCGCCAGGATCGGGTGCGATCGTCGGGGACGTGCGAGTCGCGATAGTCACCGAAAGTTTCCTGCCCCAGGTGAACGGCGTGACCAACTCCGTCCTGCGGGTGGTCGAGCACCTGCGCGAACGCCGGCACGACGTGCTGATCATCGCGCCCGGCCCCGGCCCGGACTCCTACCGCGGCGCCCCGGTGGTCCGGATCCCGGCGCTCGACTTCCCCGGCGTGCACTCGCTGCCCATCGGCGTGCCGACGCGCACCGTGCTGACGGCGCTGGCCGCGTTCGGCCCGGACGTCGTGCACCTGGCGTCGCCGTTCGTGGTCGGCGCCCGCGGGCTCGCCGCCGCGCGACGGTTGCGGGTGCCCTCGATCGCCGTCTACCAGACCGACATCGCCGGTTTCGCGTCCGCGTACGGCTTCGGCCTCGCCGCGCGCGCCGCCTGGCGCTGGGTGCGGCGGCTGCACTCCCGGGCCGACCGGACGCTGGCGCCGTCCACGGACTCCGTCGAGCAACTGCGGCGGCACGGCGTGCCGCGGGTGCACCGCTGGGCGCGAGGGGTCGACATCGACCGGTTCTCCCCGGCGCACGCCGACGCCGCGCTGCGGGCCGAGCTGGCGCCGAACGGCGAGCTGCTGGTCGGTTTCGTCGGCCGGCTGGCGCCCGAGAAGGAGGTCGACCGGCTGGCCGCACTGGCCGGCGTCCCCGGCATCCGCGTGGTCGTCGTCGGCGACGGACCCGACCTCGAAAGCCTCCGGGCGCAGCTCCCGGACGCGGCCTTCCTCGGCGCGAAGTACGGCGACGAGCTGTCCGCCGCGTACGCGAGTTTCGACGTCTTCGTCCACACCGGACCGCACGAGACGTTCTGCCAGGCGGTGCAGGAGGCGATGGCGTCCGGCCTGCCCGTGCTCGCGCCCGACGCGGGCGGCCCGAAGGACCTGGTGCTGCCCGGCCGCACCGGCTACCTGCTGCCCGCGGACCGCGAGCACTTCGGCCCGGCGCTGCTCGAGAAGATCGACGCCCTGCGGGACGCCGCGCTGCGGGCGAGGCTCGGCGAGAAGGCGCGCAAGGTCGTGCTCGGACGGACCTGGCCTGCCGTCTGCCACGAGCTGGTGGGGCACTACGAAGCGGTGCAGGGCCGAGCCGCGCGCGCGGCTTGAGCCGTGCACATCGTCCAGCTCGCGAACTTCTACGGCCCGCGCTCGGGCGGGCTGCGCACGGCGTTGCACCACCTCGGCGCCGGCTACGTCGCGAGCGGGCACGTCGTGACGCTGGTGGTGCCCGGCACCCGCTACGCCGACGAGGTCCTGCACACCGGCGTCCGCCGGTTTTCCCTGCCCGCGCCCAAGATTCCGGGCACCGGCGGTTACCGCGCCGTCGACCCGCACCGCGTCCGCGCGGTGCTGCGGAAGCTCGAACCGGACCGGCTGGAGGTGTCGGACCGGCTGACGCTGCGGGGGATGGGCGGCTGGGCGCGGCGTCACGGCGTCCCCAGCACGGTGATCTCCCACGAGCGCCTCGACCGGCTGCTGGAGCAGTTCCTGCTGCCCGAGCCGGTGGCGCGCCGCGTCGCCGACGTCGCCAACCGCCGGATGGCCGCGAGCTACGACACGGTCGTCTGCACCACGGCGTTCGCGCGGGCGGAGTTCGACCGGATCGCCGCGCCGAACGTCCACCGCGTGCCGCTCGGCGTCGACCTGACGACGTTCCGGCCCGCCATGCGCGACGACGGCTGGCGCGCCGGCCTGGCCGGGGGAGCGGACGCGCTGATCGTCCACTGTGGACGTCTGTCGCCGGAGAAACACGTGGAGCGCAGCGTGGACACCGTCGCCGAGCTGACGGAGGCGGGCGCGCGGGTCCGCCTCGTCGTGGCCGGCGACGGCCCGCGACGCCGGGCGCTCGAACGCCGGGCGCGCGGCCTGCCGGTGACGTTCCTGGGGTTCCTGTCCGGCCGCGGCGACGTCGCGCGCCTGCTGGCCAGCGCCGACGTCTCCCTCGCGCCGGGCCCGCACGAGACGTTCGGCCTGGCCGCGCTGGAAGCCCTCGCGTCCGGGACGCCGGTGGTGGTCTCGGCGTCCTCGGCGCTGCGGGAGATCGTCCGGCCGGGCTGCGGCGCGGCGGTCGACGACCACGCGCCCGCGTTCGCCTCGGCCGTCACGAACCTCCTGGACCGACCGGAGGACCTGCGCCGCGCGGCCGCCCGGGCGCGGGCCGAGGAGTTCACCTGGCCCGCCGCGGTGGCCGGGATGCTGGCCGCCTTCCGCTGACTTCAGGACCGCAGGCGCAGGTAGCCGGGGTGGACGCCCGGCGTGAGGCCCTGCTGGTCCGCGATCTTGACCAGGAGACCGTGCAGGACGTCGCGCTCGTCGTCGGTCAGCGCCGCGGTGACGGCCTGCTCGTGCGCCGCGCCGGCCTGGCCGATGCGGCCCAGCAGCGCGCGCCCGTCCTCGCTCGGCTCGACCGCGTAGAGGCGCCGGTCCTCGGCGTTGCGGCGCCGCTCGATCAGGCCGCGCTTCTCCAGCCCGTCGACCAGCGGGACCAGCCGGGTCGCCGGCGTGCCGAGCTGCTTGGCCAGCGACTGCTGGCTCTGCCCGGGCCGGGACGCCACGAGCCGCAGCAGCCCGACCTGCGCCGGCGTCAGGTCCAGCTCCGTCATCCGTTCGGTGAACTGCTGGGCGGCGTGCGCGCCGACTTGGGCGAGCAGGAACGCGCTGCCCAGCCGGGGTCTCCTCGCTTCCATGGCCGGAACGATAGTCGTTGACAATCCATTACACCAATGTAATGGTTCACGTTATGAAACGAATTGCGATCATCGCCTACGGCCTGTTCACCGTCGCCGGGGGCGTCCTCGGCGCCACCGGCACCCGCCCGGACTCGTCCGCGGCCGACGTCGCCGCCTACAACGCGGGCCACCACGGCCTGATCCAGCTGCTGGCGCTGGCCGTGTTCGGCGCCGGTCTGTCGCTCGCCACCTGGACCGCGGCCGCGAGACCGCCGAGTCTCGGCTTCGCCGGCGGCCTGCTCGCTTCGGGGAGCCTCGTGCTGAGCGGCCTCGCGACCTGGACGGCCGCGCAGAACCCCGAGTTCGCCCGGCCCCTCACGTCGCTGGCGTTCGCGGCGGGCGCGTTCGGCTTCGCGGTGCCGCTGGCGCTGCTCATCGCCGTCGTCGCCCGGACAGCGCCGCGCTGGCTGGCGATCGTCGGGTACGTGATCGCCGCGCTCGCCGCACTCTCGGCGTTCGGCATGCTGACGTCCGTGCTGTATCCGCTGATCCCGGTCGGCCGCTTCGGCGGGCTCATCTGGCTGGTGCTAGTCACCTTCCGAAAGAGCGACGACTAGATTCGAGCCATGTCACGCGCCAGCCTGGACAAGAACCCGCACGAAGTCGCCGCCATGTTCGACGGTGTCGCGGACGGGTACGACCGGGCGAACTCGTTCATGACCTTCGGCTTCGACCGGCGCTGGCGCACCACCACCGCCCGCGTGCTCGACGCCCGCCGCGGCGAGAAGGTCCTGGACCTCGCCGCCGGCACCGGGGTGTCCACCGTCGAGTACGCCCGCGGTGGCGCCTGGTGCCTGGCCGCGGACTTCTCGTTCGGCATGCTGCGGGCCGGGCTGCACCGCAAGGTCCCGATGGTCGCGGCGGACGCGCTGAACCTCCCGTTCGCCGACGAGAGCTTCGACGCGGTGACGATCTCGCTGGCGTTGCGCAACTTCGTCGACACGAAGGCCGCGCTCACCGAGATCGCCCGCGTGGTCAAGCCGGGCGGCCGGCTGGTGATCTGCGAGGTCTCGACGCCGCCGTTCCCCCCGATCAGGTTCATCCACCGGCGGTTCATGCTGAAGCTGCTCACGTGGGTCGGCAAGCGGACGTCGTCCAACCCGGAGGCCTACTCCTACCTGGCCGAATCGATGCTGGCCTGGCCGGATCAGCGCACCCTCGGCGAGATCATCGAGAGCGCGGGCTGGGCCGACGTCGAGTGGTTGAACCTCACATTCGGTGTCGTCGCGATCCACCGGGCGCGAAAGCCTGCCTAAACTCGCGGTATGAGCCGTCGTAACCCTGACCAGGACGCCGAAGTCATCGTCGTCGGCGCCGGACCGGCCGGGTCCACCGTCGCGACCTACCTCGCCCGGTCGGGCGTCGACGTGCTGCTGCTGGAGAAGACCGAGTTCCCGCGCGAGAAGGTCTGCGGCGACGGCCTCACCCCGCGTGGCGTCAAGCAGCTCATCGACCTCGGCATCGACACCAGCGAGGAAGCCGGCTGGGTGCAGAGCCGCGGCCTGCGGATCCTCACCGGCGACCTGACGCTGGAGCTCGACTGGCCGGACCTCACGAGCTACCCGCCGTACGGCGTTTCCCGCACCCGCCACGACTTCGACGACCTCCTCGCGAAGCTCGCGGTGAAGGCGGGCGCGCGGCTGTACGAGCGCACCACCGTCACCAGCGCCATCACCGACGCGACGGGCCGCGTGGTCGGCGTCGAGGCGAAGGTCGGCCCGGAGCGCACGCCGGTGAACTACCGCGCGCCGCTGGTCCTGGCCTGCGACGGCGTCTCCGCGCGGCTCGCGCTGAGCGTCGGCATCCAGAAGAACGAGAAGCGCCCGATGGGCGTCGCGGTGCGCCAGTACTACAAGAGCCCGCGCCACGACGACCCGTTCATCGAGGGCCACCTCGAGCTGTGGGACCGCTCCGACCCGCGTGACCCGAAGCTGCTGCCGGGCTACGGCTGGGCGTTCCCGCTCGGCGACGGCACGGTGAACGTCGGCCTCGGCATGCTCTCGACGTCGGCGTCGTTCCGGAACACCGACTACCGCGCGCTGCTGCGCCAGTGGCTCGACGGGACGCCGGAGGAGTGGGGTTACCGCGAGGAGAACGCGATCGGCAAGGTCGGCGGCGCCGGCCTCCCGATGGGCTTCAACCGCACCCCGCACTACCGCGACGGCCTGCTGCTGCTCGGCGACGCGGGCGGCATGGTCAGCCCGTTCAACGGCGAGGGCATCTCGGCGGCGATGGAGTCCGCGCAGATCGCGGCGGAGGTCGTCGTCCAGGCCCTGGCCCGGCGCGAAGGGCCGTCGCGCGAGCGGGCGCTGGAGGCGTACCCGCGCGCGGTGCGCGAGCTGATGGGCGGCTATTACCAGCTGGGCAACGTCTTCGCGAAGATCATCGGCAAGCCGAAGATCATGCACGCGGCGACCAAGTACGGCCTGCGGATCAACAAGATCCTCCCGCTGGTCTACAAGGGCCTGTCGGGCTGCTACGACGCCAAGGGCGGCGACGGCGTCGACCGCCTCATCTCGGCCCTCGCGAAGGCCACACCCTCCCCGCGCTAGGCCTCGATCTCCGGTCGAGGGCGGCACTTTCACGTGAAAGTGCCGCCCTCCTTCGCGCGCGGACACTCGACCGGCGTAGCAAGTTGGCCGTGCGGTCAGTGGGATAGATCACAGGTCAGCGCCCTGTTTGTCCGGTCGTGCCGTGATCATGAAACGTCTTCGCGCAGGTCGCACGCGCGTCGTTGCCGGGCCGTGACAACGATGGCGGTGGAAGTTAGGGCACCCTTATAACACGGGGGCCTAGGGACAAGAATGTGAGTCGCGTCCTACACTCCCCCCATGCTTTGTGAATCGCTTCACATCCACGACGAGTGGCTTGTGAACTATTTCACAAGCTGGCCCGAACGCAGCCACGGGCCGTAAGGAGACCCTGACCCTCGGCGGTGTGACCCAGGTCCCTTAGGGTGCCGACGAGGCTGAGCGGTTCCCACCACAAGCAAAACCGCAGCGGCGCGGAAAGGATGGCGAAGACCCCGTGCTGATGTTGCCCGTGCTGACCCAAACGGACGCAGTGAACCTGGCGCAGCAGGCCCCGAGCCTGAAGCCCTACCTGCCCCTGGTCCTTCTGTTCGTGCTGGCGCTGGCGTTCGCCGTGCTGTCGGTGCTGCTGGGCCCGCTGGTCGGCCCCAGCCGTTACAACAAGGCCAAGCTCGAGGCGTACGAGTGCGGCATCGAACCGTCGCCGCAGCCGCTCGTCGGCGGCGGCCGGATGCCGGTGGCGTACTACATCACCGCGATGCTGTTCATCCTGTTCGACATCGAGATGGTCTTCCTCTACCCGTTCGCCGTGCAGGCGGACGCGCTGGGCACCTTCGGCCTGGTGGAGATCCTGCTGTTCATCGCGACGGTCGGCTTCGCGTACGCCTACGTGTGGCGGCGCGGCGGCCTGGATTGGAACTAGACCCATGGGCCTCGAAGAGAAACTCCCCAACGGCATCCTGCTGGCCAGCCTCGAAGGCCTCGTCAACTGGGCGCGGAAGAACTCGATGTGGCCCGCGACCTTCGGGCTCGCCTGCTGCGCGATCGAGATGATGACCGTCGGCGGTTCCCGCTACGACATCGCCCGCTTCGGCATGGAGCGCTTCAGCGCGACGCCGCGCCAGGCCGACCTGATGATCGTCGCCGGCCGCGTCACCCAGAAGATGGCCCCGGTCCTGCGCCAGATCTACGACCAGATGGCCGAGCCCAAGTGGGTCCTCGCCATGGGCGTCTGCGCCTCCTCCGGCGGCATGTTCAACAACTACGCCGTGGTCCAGGGCGTCGACCACATCGTGCCGGTCGACATGTACCTGCCCGGCTGCCCGCCGCGGCCGGAGATGCTGCTGGACGCGATCCTCAAGCTGCACGCCAAGATCCAGGACGAGCCGATCAACGCCCGCCGGGCCGCGATCCGCGCCGCCAGCGGCGCCCGCACCGAGCTCGTCGCGTCCTCGATCAAGTACGCGAAGAAGTAGAGCGATGACTGAGACCCCAGAACCCGGCGGCGAGCAGTCCAGCGCCGATCGCCCCACCGAAGACGGCCTCGAGCCGCGGGGCACCCGGCCCGCCGAACCCGTCGTCACCGGCCGCGAACGCCAGGGCATGTTCGGCGTGCACGGCACCGGTGACACCTCCGGCTACGGCGGCGTCCGGCTGCCGGCCTACAACCCGGCGCCGGCCGAGCGGCCGTACGGCGGCTGGTTCGACCAGTTCGCCGACGAGTTCTACGCGGCCCTGTCGGACAACAAGGTCCCGGCCGAAGCGATCCTGCAGACGACGGTCGACCGCGGCGAGATCACCTTCTACGTCGCCCGCGAGCAGCTGCCCGCGATCGCGAAGGTCCTGCGCGACGACGGCGGCCTCCGCTTCGAGCTGCTCAGCTCGGTGTCCGGCGTGGACTACGGCGTCGACGTCCCGCAGCGGCTGCACTCGGTGTACCACTTCACGTCCCTGACCTACCGCCGCCGCATCCGGCTCGAGGTCTCCCTCGACGTCGACGACGCGCACGTGCCGTCGCTGGTCGGGATCTACCCGACCGCCGACTGGCAGGAGCGGGAGGCCTGGGACATGTTCGGCATCGTCTACGACGGCCACCCCGCGCTCACCCGCATCCTCATGCCGGACGACTGGGACGGCCACCCCCAGCGCAAGGACTACCCGCTCGGCGGGATCCCGGTCGAATACAAGGGCGCGGAGATCCCGCCGCCGGACCAGCGGAGGTCGTACTCGTGACGATCAACAGCCGCCGGGCGCGGACATCCCGACCCTGTCATCACCAGCGGAGGTCGTACTCGTGACCATCAACGACGAAACCACCGAAGTCCCGGAAGCCGATTCCCGCGACACGACCGAAGGCCGCGTCTACTCGGTGTCCGGCGGTGACTGGGACGACGTCGTCGCCGACGCCCAGCACGACGAGCGCATGGTCATCAACATGGGCCCGCAGCACCCGTCGACGCACGGAGTGCTCCGGCTCGTGCTGGAGATGGAGGGCGAGACCGTCACGCAGCTGCGGTCGGTCATCGGCTACCTCCACACCGGCATCGAGAAGAACTGCGAGTACCGGACCTGGACCCAGGGCGTCACCTTCGTGACGCGCATGGACTACCTGGCCCCGCTCTCGACGGAGATGGCGTACTGCCTCGGCGTCGAGAAGCTGCTGCAGATCGAGGCCCCGCGCCGCGCGCAGCTGCTGCGCGTGATGCTGCTGGAGATCAACCGCATCGGCTCGCACCTGGTCTACATCGCCACCGGCGGCATGGAGCTCGGCGCCACCACCGCGATGACGCTGGGCTTCCGCGAGCGCGAGATCGTGCTGCACCTGCTGGAGCACCTCACCGGCCTGCGGATGAACCACGCGTTCATCCGCCCCGGCGGCCTCGCGCAGGACATGCCCGCGGACTACCGCGAGAAGGTCACCGAATTCGTCAAGACGATGAAGGAACGCCTTCCGCTGTACGACAAGCTCTTCACCGGGCAGCCGATCTGGCGCAACCGGCTCAAGGGTGTCGGGTACCTGCCGGTCGACGCGTGCCTCGCGCTCGGCGTCACCGGCCCGGTGCTGCGGTCTGCCGGCCTGCCGTGGGACCTGCGCAAGACCGAGCCGTACTCCTGCTACGAGGAGTTCGACTTCGACGTGCCGGTCGACAACGGCGCGGACTGCTGGTCGCGGTACCTGATCCGGGTGCACGAGATGCACGAGAGCCTCAAGATCATCGAGCAGTGCCTGGAGAAGCTCGAGCCGGGCCCGGTCATGGTCGAGGACAAGAAGGTCGCCTGGCCCGCGCAGCTGTCCATCGGCAGCGACGGCATGGGCAACTCGCTCGAGCACGTCAAGAAGATCATGGGCCAGTCGATGGAGTCCCTGATCCACCACTTCAAGCTGGTCACCGAGGGCTTCAAGGTGCCGGCCGGGCAGGTGTACACCTCCGTCGAGTCGCCGCGCGGCGAGCTGAGCGCGCACCTGGTGTCCGACGGCGGCACGCGGCCGCTGCGGGTCCACGTGCGCGAACCGAGCTTCGTGAACCTGCAGGCGATGCCCGCGATGTCCGAAGGCGGGCTGGTGGCGGACGTGATCGCCGCGGTCGCCTCGATCGACCCCGTCATGGGGGGAGTGGACCGATGACCTCTTCAACCGCAGTCCCGGAACCGGGGCCGAACGCGGCCGACCGGACGCACGCCGCGGCCGGTGGCGACGTCGACGTGATCGCCATCGCGCCGGATCCCGCGGTCGCCGAAGGGATCCTGGCGGAGACGCCGCTCGAAGACATCTTCGACGAAGGCGTGTATTCCCGGGCGCAGGAGCTGATCGCGCGTTACCCGATGTCCCGCTCGGCGCTGCTGCCGCTGCTGCACCTCGTGCAGTCGGTGCAGGGGTACGTCAGCCAGGAGGGCATCGCGTTCTGCGCGCGGCAGCTCGACCTGTCCGACGCCGAGGTCAGCGCGGTCGCGACGTTCTACACGATGTACAAGCGCCGGCCGTGCGGCGAGCACCTGGTGAGCGTCTGCACGAACACGCTGTGCGCGGCCATGGGCGGCGACGCGATCTACAAGCGGCTCCAGACGCACCTCGGTTCCGAGCAGGAACCGCTGGGGCACAACGAGACCGCGGGCACGCCGAACGAGCCGGGCTCGATCACCCTCGAGCACGCCGAGTGCCTCGCGGCCTGCGACCTCGCGCCGGTGATCCAGGTCAACTACGAGTACTTCGACAACCAGACCGAGGACAAGGCCGTCGCGCTGGTCGACGCGCTGCAGGCCGGCAAGAAGCCGGCTCCGACGCGCGGTGCCCCGCTGAGCAGCTTCAAGGGCGCCGAGCTGCAGCTCGCCGGGTTCTTCCCGGAGGACGAGCGCCAGTACCGCACGGACGTCGACGGTCCTTCGCAGGCCGTCGAAACCCTGCGGGGTGCGCAGATCGCGCAGGAGCGCGGCTGGGTCGCCCCGGTCGCCCAGGACGTCCCGCTCCCCGAAGTGGAGAAGAAGTAATGGCAGATCCCATTACGCCGGTCCTCACGAAGCGCTGGCTGTCGCCGAACTCCTGGCAGATCGGCACGTACGAGGCGCTGGAGGGCTACACCGCCATCCGCAAGGCGCTCGCCGGCACGCCGGAGCAGCTCGTCCAGCTGGTCAAGGACTCGGGCCTGCGCGGCCGCGGCGGCGCGGGCTTCCCGGCCGGCATCAAGTGGTCGTTCATGCCGCCGAACTTCGACAAGCCGCACTACCTGGTGATCAACGCCGATGAGGGCGAGCCGGGCACGTGCAAGGACATCCCGCTGATGATGGCGGACCCGCACTCGCTCATCGAGGGCTGCATCATCGCCTCGTACGCGATGCGCTCGAACCACTGCTTCATCTACGTCCGCGGCGAGGCACTGCACTGCATCCGCCGGCTCAACGCGGCCGTGCGCGAGGCCGAAGCGGCGGGCTACCTGGGCGAGAACATCCTCGGCTCCGGCTTCGACCTCAAGATCACCGTGCACGCCGGCGCCGGCGCGTACATCTGCGGTGAGGAGACGGCGCTGCTCGACTCGCTGGAGGGCCGTCGTGGCCAGCCGCGGCTCAAGCCGCCGTTCCCGGCCGCGGCGGGTCTCTACGCCGCGCCGACCACGGTCAACAACGTCGAGACCATCGCGAGCGCGCCGTTCATCGTCAACGGCGGGTCGAGCTGGTTCCGCGAGATGGGCCGCGAGAAGTCGCCCGGCCCGAAGATCTACTCGATCTCCGGCCACGTCGAGAAGCCCGGCCAGTACGAGTGCCCGCTCGGCACCACGCTGCGCGAGCTGCTCGACATGGCGGGCGGCATGAAGGACGGCGTCCCGCTCAAGTTCTGGACCCCGGGCGGCTCGTCCACCCCGATGTTCACCGCCGAGCACCTCGACGTTCCGCTGGACTTCGAAGGCGCGGCGGAAGCCGGGTCGATGCTGGGCACGACGGCCGTCCAGGTCTTCAACGAGACGGTGTCGGTGCCCTGGGCCGTGATGAAGTGGACGCAGTTCTACGAGCACGAGTCCTGCGGCAAGTGCACGCCGTGCCGCGAGGGCACGTACTGGCTGGCGCAGATCCTCGAGCGGATGGTCGAGGGCCACGGGACCGAAGAGGACATCGACACCCTCCTCGACGTCTGCGACAACATCCTCGGCCGGTCGTTCTGCGCCCTCGGTGACGGCGCGGTGTCGCCGATCACCAGCGGCATCAAGTACTTCCGCGACGAATTCCTGGCTCTGTGCGAGAAGAACCGGCACGAAGAGACCAAGCCCGAACTGGTGGGAGCGCAGGCATCATGACGATCGCCCCCGACAAGCCCGACACGGCTGCGACGCCGGTCCCCGAAGGCCACGTGAAGCTGGTCATCGACGGCGAAGAGGTCATCGCCCCCAAGGGCGAGCTGCTGATCCGCACGGCCGAACGCCTCGGCACAGTCATCCCGCGGTTCTGCGACCACCCGCTCCTCGACCCGGCGGGCGCCTGCCGCCAGTGCCTGGTCGAGGTCGAGATGGGCGGCCGGCCGATGCCGAAGCCGCAGGCGTCCTGCACGATGACCGTCGCCGACGGCATGGTCGTCAAGACGCAGCTGACGTCGGCGGTCGCCGACAAGGCCCAGCAGGGTGTGATGGAGCTGCTGCTCATCAACCACCCGCTGGACTGCCCGATCTGCGACAAGGGCGGCGAGTGCCCGCTGCAGAACCAGGCGCTGGCCCACGGCCGCACGGAGTCCCGGTTCGTGGACACCAAGCGGACGTTCCAGAAGCCCCTGCCGATCTCTTCGCAGGTGCTGCTGGACCGGGAACGCTGCGTGCTCTGCCAGCGCTGCACCCGGTTCTCCCGCGAGATCGCCGGCGACCCGTTCATCGAGCTGCTCGAACGCGGCGCCCACCAGCAGATCGGCACGGCGGAGACGGCGGACGTGCTCGACCTCGCGTCGCGGACGACGTCCGGTCAGCCGTTCCAGAGCTACTTCTCCGGCAACGTCATCCAGATCTGCCCGGTCGGTGCTCTGACGAGCGCGGCCTACCGGTTCCGCTCCCGCCCGTTCGACCTGGTGTCCGCGCCGAGCGTCTGCGAGCACTGCTCGTCCGGCTGCGCCGAGCGGACCGACTTCCGCCGAGGCAAGGTCCAGCGCAAGCTGGCCGGCGACGACCCCGAGGTCAACGAAGAGTGGATCTGCGACAAGGGCCGCTTCGCCTTCCGCTACACCAGCGCCGAGGACCGCATCCGCCGTCCGCTGGTCCGCAACCGCGAGACCGGTGAGCTGGAAGAGGCGTCCTGGACCGACGCGCTGCGCATCGCCGCCGCCGGCCTCACCGAGGCCCGCGGCAACGGCGGCGTCGGTGTCCTGCCCGGTGGCCGGCTGACCGTCGAGGACGCCTACGCGTACTCGAAGTTCGCCCGCGTCGCCCTGCAGACCAACGACGTCGACTTCCGCGCCCGCGCGCACTCGGCCGAGGAGCTCGCGTTCCTCACCTCGCACGTCGTGGGCGTGACGCCGGAGAACGGCGTCACCTTCGGCGAGATCGAGCGGGCCCGCACCGTGCTGTGCGTGGCGTTCGAGCCCGAGGACGAGGCGCCGATCGTGTTCCTGCGGCTGCGCAAGGCGGCCCGCAAGAACCGCACCCGGGTCGTCCACTTGGGACAGTGGACGACGTCGTCGGTGCGCAAGACGTCCGGCGAGCTGCTCGCCTGCGTCCCGGGCCAGGAGCCCGCGGCCATCGAAGGCATCGCCAAGCACGCGCCGGACCTCGACGAGGCCCTGAGCGGCGAGAACGCCGTCGTCCTCGTCGGCGAGCGCGCCGCTTCGGTTCCCGGCCTGTTCTCCGCGCTGCACGACCTGGTCGAGCGCACCGGCGTCCGGCTCGCGTGGATCCCGCGCCGCGCCGGTGACCGGGGCGCGCTGGAGACCGGCTGCGTGCCGGGCCTGCTGCCGGGCGGCCGCCGCGTCGGCGAGGACGCCGCGCGCGTCGCCGTCGAAAACGCCTGGGGCGTCCCGCTTCCGTCCGCTCCGGGCCGCGACGCGACGGAGATCCTGAAGGCCGCCGCGGGCCGTGAGCTCGGCGGCCTGGTCGTCGGCGGCGTCGACCCGTACGACCTGCCGGACCCGGACCTCGCGTTGCGCGCGCTGGACAACGCCGGGTTCGTCGTCAGCCTCGAGCTGCGGCCGAGCGCCGTGACCGAGCGCGCGGACGTCGTGCTCCCGGTGGCCGCGTCGGACGAGAAGGCGGGCAGCTACCTCAACTGGGAGGGCCGCACCCGCCCGTTCGACATCACCATCGAGGGCACCGGCTCGCTGCCGGACTGCCGGGTGCTCGACACCCTCGCCGTCGAGATGGACACGGACCTGTTCACGCAGACGCCGGCCGCCGCGCGCGGGGACTACGAGAAGCTCGGCGCGGCCTCCGCGCTGCGCTGGGGTCACGTCGAGGCCGCGACCGGGGGCGCCACGGTTGCCCCGGGTGCCGGCCAGGCGGTCCTGTCGACCTGGCGCCAGCTGATCGACAACGGGTCCCTGCAGGACGGCGAGCCGCACCTCAAGGGCACCCAGCGCAAGCCGGTCGCGCGGTTGTCCGCGACGACCGCCGAAGGGCTGGGCGCGTCCGTGAAGGTGAGCACCGAACGCGGCGCGATCACGCTGCCGATCGAGGTCGCCGACCTGCCCGACGGCGTGGTGTGGCTGCCGGGCAACTCCGACGGCTCCGCCGTGGCCAAGACGCTCGGTGCCGGTCACGGCGCCGTGGTGAACCTCGCTGGGGGTGAACTGTGACACCGTTGCTGACCGAGGTCGCCGTCGGGAGTGTGCCCGACGCGGCGACGCGCGCGGCGCTGCTGGCGGACGACCCGTTCTGGATGATCGCGCTGAAGTCCGTGATCATCCTGCTGATCGGCCCGATCTTCACGATCCTGCTGATCGTCTGGGAGCGCAAGGCCGTCGGCCGGATGCAGAACCGGCCGGGCCCCAACCGCGTCGGTCCGAACGGCTACCTGCAGTCCCTGGCGGACGCGCTCAAGCTGCCGTTCAAGGAACAGATCATCCCGGACACCGCCGACCGCAAGGTGTACTTCCTCGCCCCGGTCATCTGCGTGGTGCCGCCGTTGATCGCGCTGGCGGCCATCCCGTTCGGCCCGGTGGTCTCGATCTTCGGCGAGCGGACCGTCCTGCAGCTGCTCGACCTGCCGGTCAGCCTGCTGGTCGTGCTGGCCTGCTCCTCGATCGGCGTCTACGGCATCGTGCTCGCGGGCTGGGCGTCCGGTTCGCCGTACCCGCTGCTCGGCGGCATGCGCTCGGCCGCCCAGGTGATCTCGTACGAGATCGCGATGGGCCTCTCGATCGTCGCGGTGATCCTGCAGGCCGGTTCGCTGGACCTGGCCGACATCGTCGCCAAGCAGCAGCCGGTGTGGTTCCTCTACCTGGTCCCGAGCTTCGTGATCTACCTGATCTCGATGGTCGGCGAGACCAACCGCGCCCCGTTCGACCTCCCGGAGGCCGAGTCGGAGCTGGTCGGCGGTTTCCACACCGAGTACAGCTCGATGAAGTTCGCGATGTTCTTCCTCGCCGAGTACGTCAACATGGTGATCGTCTCGGCGTTCGCCACCACGCTGTTCCTCGGCGGCTGGATGGCCCCGTGGCCGCTGTCGCTGATCGGGAACAACGTGCTCAACACCGGCTGGTGGCCGGTGCTGTGGTTCTTCGCGAAGATGTTCGTCCTGCTCTTCGGGTTCATCTGGCTGCGCGGCACGCTGCCCCGCCTGCGCTACGACCAGTTCATGCGCCTGGGCTGGAAGGTCCTGGTCCCGCTGAACCTGGTGTGGATCGTCATGGTGACCTTCGCGAAGGTCATCAGCTGGAACCCCGCGTCGATCATCATCGCCGCGGTCGCGATCTTCATCGTCCTCGCCCTGTTCTTCTACGTCCGCGCGTCGGGCCGCGAAGAGGAGAGCGAAGTCGTGCCGGTGACCGGTGGCGGGTTCCCGGTGCCGCCGCTCGACCTCAAGGTCCCGCAGACCACTCCGCGTCAGAAGGCTTTGGCCAAGGCCGAGGCGAAGGCGGCCCGGCGCAAGCCGGCAGCCGTCGGTACCGCAAAGGAAGGAGCGCAAGATGGGGTTTCTTGATCCCGTCAAGGGCTTCGGCGTCACCTTCGGGATGATGTTCAAGAAGGTCGCCACCGAGGAGTACCCGGAGGCCGGCGCGCCGGCCGCCCCGCGCTACCACGGCCGGCACCAGCTGAACCGTCACCCGGACGGCCTCGAGAAGTGCGTCGGCTGCGAGCTGTGCGCGTGGGCGTGCCCGGCGGACGCGATCTTCGTCGAAGGCGGTGACAACACCGAGGAAGCCCGGTACTCCCCGGGCGAGCGGTACGGCGCCGACTACCAGATCAACTACCTGCGCTGCATCGGCTGCGGGCTCTGCATCGAGGCGTGCCCGACGCGGTCGCTGACGATGATCAACTTCTACGAGCTGGCCGACGACGACCGCCAGCGGCTGATCTACACGAAGGAAGACCTCCTCGCGCCGCTGCTGTCCGGCATGGAGCAGCCGCCGCACCCGATGCGGCTGGGCGAGAACGAGCAGGACTACTACGTCAACGGGCCACAGCTCGAAGCACGCTTTTCAGCTGAGAGCTCATCAACACAGCTGGCGCGCGGGGAGGGTACGAAGTGATCACCGCACTGCTGGCCCAGGCACCCACCGGTGCCGCCGCGGGCGTGACGACCGGTGAGGCCATCGCGTTCTGGATCCTCGGCCCGGTCTGCCTGCTCGGCGCGCTCGGCATGATCTTCTCCCGCAACGCCGTGCACTCGGCGCTGTGGCTGGTGCTGACCATGCTGAGCCTGGGCGCGCTGTACATGATCCAGTCGGCGCCGTTCCTCGGCTTCACGCAGATCATCGTCTACACCGGCGCGATCATGATGCTGTTCCTGTTCGTGCTGATGCTGGTCGGCCGCGAGAGCTCCGACTCGGTCGTCGAGGTGCTGCGCGGTCAGCGGCTCGCGGCGACCGTGCTGGGCATCGGCCTGGCCGCGCTGCTGGCCACCGGCATCTACCGGGCGCTGGACAACGTCACCCCGGCCGTCCCGCTCGACTCGGCGACGTCCGCGGGCGGCGGGCCCAAGGGCCTGGGCCGGCTGATCTTCACCGACTACCTCTTCCCGTTCGAGCTGACGTCGGCGCTGCTCATCACCGCCGCGGTCGGCGCGATGGTGCTGGCCTTCACCGACCGGCACGCCAAGGGCGGCAAGAAGACGCAGAAGGAACTGGTCGTGGCGCGCTTCCGCGGCGAGCACGACCGGCCGTCGCCGCTGCCCGGCCCGGGTGTCTTCGCCACGGCGAACTCGGTGTCCACCCCGGCGCTGCTGCCGGACGGCTCGGTCGCCCCGGAGTCGCTGTCGGCGATCATCGAGTCCACCTCGGCGATCGAGCTGGCGAAGGAACGCAAGCTCGTCGCGGACGACCGCCCGCACCCGGACGCGCACGCGCTGGTCGGTTCCGAAGGTGCTTCGGAAGGGGAGAAGGAATGACCCCCACGTACTACCTGCTGCTCTCGGCGCTGCTGTTCTCGATCGGCGCGGTCGGCGTGCTGGTGCGCCGCAACGCGATCGTCGTGTTCATGTGCATCGAGCTGATGCTGAACGCGGTGAACCTCTCGCTCGTGACGTTCGCCCGGATCAACGGCAGCCTCGACGGCCAGATCATGGCCTTCTTCGTGATGGTCGTGGCCGCCGCCGAGGTCGTGGTCGGGCTGGCGATCATCATGGCGATCTTCCGCACCCGGCGCTCGGCCTCGGTCGACGACACCAACCTGCTGAAGTACTAGTGCCGCCTCATCCCCACCACCCACCCTCAATGGAGGCGCTTCGCGCCGCTGAAAGGTTGCCCGAGTGACCGCATCATCGTGGCTGCTGGTGGCCCTGCCTGCCTTCGGCGCGCTCGTCCTGCTGCTCATGGGCAAGCGCGCGAAGGCATGGGGGCATCTGCTCGGAACGGCCACCGTCACGCTCGCCTTCGTCTGGGGCCTGATCACGTTCTTCTCGGCCGACGGCAAGGCCACGACGGACACCAAGCTCTACTCGTGGATCCCGGCCGGCGCGCTGCAGATCGACTTCGGGCTCCGGGTCGACGCCCTGTCGCTGACGTTCGTGCTGCTCATCACCGGCGTCGGCATGCTGATCCACTTCTACTCGATCGGCTACATGGTCGACGACGAAGCCCGGTACCGCTTCTTCGCATACCTGAACCTGTTCGTCGCCTCGATGCTGATCCTGGTGCTGGGCAACAGCTTCGTGACGCTCTACCTGGGCTGGGAGGGCGTGGGTCTCGCGTCCTACCTGCTCATCGGCTGGTACCAGGGCCGCCCGTCCGCCGCGACCGCGGCGAAGAAGGCGTTCCTGATGAACCGCGTCGGTGACGTCGGGCTGGCGCTGGCGATCTTCATCATGTTCAAGTACGCCGGGTCCACCGGTTACGCGCAGGTCTTCGACGCGGTGGGCGCGGGCAAGTTCCCGCCGGCCGCGATCACCGCGATGGCGATCCTGCTCCTGCTGGGCGCGTGCGGTAAGTCCGGCCAGTTCCCGCTGCAGGCCTGGCTCCCGGACGCGATGGAGGGCCCGACCCCGGTCTCGGCCCTGATCCACGCGGCGACGATGGTCACCGCCGGCGTCTACCTGGTGGCCCGCTCGCACGACATCTTCAACGCCACCGAGGACGCGCGCCTGATCGTCACCTTGGTCGGCACGGTGACCCTGCTGATCGGGTGTGTGATCGGCTGCGCCTACGACGACATCAAGAAGGTCTTGGCGTACTCCACGGTCAGCCAGATCGGCTACATGATGCTGGCCGTCGGCATCGGGCCCGCCGCGTACGCGCTCGGCATCATGCACCTGGTGGCGCACGGCTTCTTCAAGGCCGGGCTGTTCCTCGGGGCCGGTTCGGTCATGCACGCCATGAACGACGAAGTCGACATGCGCAAGTTCGGCGGCCTCCGCAAGAAGATGCCGATCACCTACATCACCTTCGGCCTCGGTTATCTCGCGCTGATCGGCTTCCCGCTGCTGTCCGGTTTCTGGACGAAGGACGCGATCATCGAAGCGGCTTTCGCCCAGGAAGGCTGGCGCGGCTGGGTCATGGGCGGCGCGGCGCTGCTGGGTGCCGGGCTGACCGCGTTCTACATGACCCGCCTGATGGTGATGACCTTCCACGGCAAGGAACGCTGGAAGGAAATCAAGAGCGCCGACGGCCGCGACTTCCACCCGCACGAGTCCAAGCCGATCATGTGGGTGCCGATGGCGATCCTCGCGGTCGGCTCGGTCGGCGCGGGCGCGTTCTTCTCGCTCGGTGACCGGTTCAAGAACTGGCTGGCTCCCGTGGTCGGCGAGGCACCGGAAGCCCACCTGGCGATCGACAAGTGGCTCATGTCCGGGATCGTCGTCGCGGTCTCGCTGGCGGGCTTCCTGGCCGCGTACCTGATCTTCCGCCGTCCCGTCCCGGTCGAGCGGCCGGAGCGCGTCTCGTTCGTCACCCGCGCCGCCCGCAACGACCTGTACGGCAACACCCTCAACGAGACACTGGTCGCCCGCCCGGGCACCTGGCTCTCGCGGGCGCTGGTCTTCGTCGACAACCGCGGCGTCGACGGCGCGGTCAACGGCCTCGCCGCCGCTCTCGGCGGCGGCTCCGGCCGGCTGAGGCGGCTGCAGACCGGGTTCGTCCGGTCCTACGCGCTGTCGATGCTCGGCGGCACGTTCCTGCTTCTGGCGGCTCTCCTGCTGGTGAGGTTCTCCTGATGACCTGGTTGCTGATCCTCATCCTGGTGCCGCTGGTCGGCTCCCTGGTGCTGGCGTTCCTCAAGGGGAACGACCGCGCCGCGGTGCTGGCCGCGCTCGCCTTCTCGATCCTCGAGTTCCTGCTGATCATCCCGTTCTGGCTCAGCTACTCGCCGTCCGGCGCGCGGCTGCAGATGACGTCGAGCTTCGACTGGATCCCGAGCTTCGGGGTGCACATCGCGTTCGGCACCGACGGCATCTCGCTGATCATGATCGCGGTGATCGCGCTGCTGGTGCCGATCGTCGTCGGCGGGCTCGGCACGATGGACAAGCTCCCGCCCGGCCGCAGCGCCGGCGGGTTCCTGTCGCTGATCCTGCTGCAGGAGGCGCTCACCATCGGCGTCTTCGCCGCGACGGACGTCTTCCTGTTCTACGTGCTGTTCGAGATCATGCTGATCCCGATGTACTTCCTCATCGGCGGTTACGGCGGCGCGAACCGGCAGTACGCGGCGGTGAAGTTCTTCCTTTACTCGTTCCTCGGCGGCCTGATCATGCTGGCCTCGGCGATCGGGGCGTACTCGCTGGCGGACAAGAAGCTCGGCCACGGCACGTTCGACTGGGCCACGCTGGTCACGGTCGTCCGGGACGCGCCGCTGAGCACGCAGATCTGGCTGTTCCTCGGCTTCTTCCTGGCGTTCGCGATCAAGGCGCCGCTCGTGCCGTTCCACACCTGGCTGCCGGACGCGGCGGGGGAGGCGCCGATCGGCGTCGCCGTCCTGCTGGTCGGTGTGCTGGACAAGGTCGGCACGTTCGGCTTCCTGCGCTACTGCCTGCCGATGTTCCCGGACGCGAGCCGGACCCTGGCTCCGCTGGTGCTGGTGCTCTCGGTGATCGGCGTGCTGTACGGCTCGATCCTCGCCGCGGGGCAGCGGGACATGAAGCGGTTCATCGCCTACGTCTCGATCGCCCACTTCGGCTTCATCTCGCTCGGCATCTTCGCGTTCAACGAGCAGGCGATGATCGGCTCGGCGACGTACATGCTGAACCACAGCCTCGCGACCGGCATGCTGATCGTGGTGATCGGCCTGGTCGTCGCGCGCGGCGGCTCGACGAAGATCTCCGACTACGGCGGCATGGCGAAGGTGACCCCGCTGCTC
Organism: Amycolatopsis sp. NBC_01286; assembly: GCF_035982555.1. Lineage (NCBI taxonomy): Bacteria > Bacillati > Actinomycetota > Actinomycetes > Pseudonocardiales > Pseudonocardiaceae > Amycolatopsis > Amycolatopsis sp. NBC_01286. The sequence goes on along the minus strand of NZ_CP108428.1, from coordinate 1,756,338 downwards.
GCGGGCCTGTTCCTCCTCGCCGGGCTGTCCACGCTCTCGCTGCCGGGCACCAACTCGTTCGTCTCCGAGTTCCTGGTGCTCATCGGGGCCTTCGTGGACCAGCCGGTGTACACGATCCTGGCGACGGTCGGCATGGTCCTGGCCGCGGCCTACGTCCTCTGGCTCTACCAGCGCGTCATGCAGGGTCCGCTCCGCGGAGCGGCCCTGGTGCCGCCCGCCAAGGGCGGCGGGGCCACCCCGGCCGGCGTCGAGTCGGGTGGCGCCGTGGCCACCGCGACCGTGACCGAGCCGGGCGCGACCAAGGTGATCAAGGACCTGAGCGGCCGGGAGATCGCGATCCTCGCGCCGCTGGTCGTGCTGATCATCGTCCTCGGCTTCTACCCGAAGCCGGTGCTCGACACAGTCACCCCGACGGTGCAGCAGACGCTGTCCGCGGTTCAGGGAGGCAAGTAACCCGTGCTCGACATCCTCCTGACCCAGGCGCCGGAACCACCGATCGCGACGCCGTCGGTCGACTACAACGCCGTGCTGCCGGTGCTGATCATCTTCGGCGCGGCCTGCCTCAGCGTGCTGGTGGAAGCGTTCGCTTCGAAGCGCTCGCGGTTCGGCACGCAGGTCGGGCTGAGCCTGGTGGCGATCCTCGCGGCCGGCGGCTGGCTGATCAAGTACGCGCTCACCGACGCGCCCGCGGGCGGTGTCAAGACGTTCAGCGGCGCGATCTCGATCGACAAGCCGGCGCTGTTCCTCTGGGGCACGCTGCTGGCCCTGGCGGTCGGCGCGGTGCTGCTGATCTCGGACCGCGTCGTCGAGCCGGGCGGCGCGCTGGTCGCGCAGGCCGGCATCCGCCCGGGCACGGTCCAGGACCGCGCGCAGACGGCGACGACCATGCAGACCGAGGTCTTCCCGCTGACGCTGTTCGCGCTCGGCGGCATGATGGCGTTCACCGCGTCGAACGACCTGCTGACGATGTTCATCGCGCTGGAAGTGCTGTCCCTGCCGCTGTACCTGATGTGCGGCCTGGCCCGGCGTCGGCGGTTGCTGTCGCAGGAGTCGGCGGTCAAGTACTTCCTGCTCGGCGCGTTCTCCTCGGCGTTCTTCCTCTACGGCCTCGCGCTGCTCTACGGCTACGCGAACTCCGTGAAGCTGGGCGACATCGCCGCCGCGGCGGCCGGTTCGGACCGCTCGGACACGCTGCTGTTCGCCGGCCTCGGCCTGCTGGTCGTCGGCCTGCTGTTCAAGGGCTCGGTCGGCCCGTTCCACACCTGGACCCCGGACGTCTACCAGGGCGCGCCGACCCCGGTCACGGCGTTCATGGCGGCGTGCACGAAGGTCGCCGCGTTCGGCGGGATCTTGCGCGTGCTGTCGGTGGCGTTCGGCTCCACGAGCTGGGAGTGGCGCGGCGTGCTCTGGGGCGTCGCGATCATCTCGATGCTGATCGGCGCGGTGCTGGGCCTGACCCAGACCGACGTCAAGCGCATGATCGCGTACTCGTCGATCGCGCACGCGGGCTTCCTGCTGATCGGCGCGATCTCGATCACCGAGAACGGCCTGTCGAGCACGCTGTTCTACCTGCTGTCGTACGGCTTCACGACGCTGGCGGCGTTCGGCGTGATCAGCCTGGTCCGCGACTCGTCGGGCGAGGCGACGCACCTCTCGGCGTGGGCGGGCCTGGCGAAACGGTCGCCACTGGTGGCCGCAGTGTTCACGTTCCTGTTGCTGGCGCTGGCCGGCATCCCGTTGACGTCGGGCTTCGTCGGCAAGTTCGTCGTGTTCTCGGCGGCGCTGTCCGACGGAATGGCCCCGCTGGTGGTCATCGCCCTGGTGTTCAGCGCGGTGGCGGCGTTCTTCTACCTGCGCGTGATCGTCCTGATGTACTTCTCCGAGCCGGCCGCGGACGGCCCCACGGTGACGATCCCGGGCTTCGGCACCGGAACGGCGATCTTCCTGGGCACGGCCGTGACGCTGGTCCTGGGCCTGGTCCCGGCATTCGCCCTCTCATGGGCGGGAGCGGGCGGCTTCGCTTCCTGAGTTGTTCTTCTGCTTTCTGCCTTCTGCCAGGGCCGTCACTCTCTCTTTGAGGGGGTGGCGGCCCTTTCAGTTGTCCAGAAGCGCCGCGACCTTCCGCCCCAGCACCACGGGATCCCCGGGCATGACGCTGATGAACTGATCGGCCACCCCGATCCCGACCCGCCCGGCATCAACGTCGAGATAGCCGAAAGAGCCGTCAGCTTCGACGCGAAGCCCCTCCTCCCGCTTGGCGGCGTAGAACTGCCCCATCCCGCTGTGCTTCTGTTTCACGAGCTCATCGAGCTTCTGCGCGGCCCGGCTGCGGCCTGGGGCGTCGTCGAACACCTCGCTGCCGGGCTGGTCCCGAAAGTCTTGCTGCGACAGGGAAAACGGCTTGATGTCCGCGGCCGCGCAAGGCGGCAGGTTCGCGATGAGCGCGTCAACGGGGTGGGTATCAGGCGAGACACCCCGGAGCCAGACGCGCTCACCCTGACAGAGCGCGGTGACGGCGGTCCGCCCTTGCACGGCGACAAGGACCCCGATCTGTTCTTGCTGGTCCCGCGCGTAGGCGAAGAACTCGACCGCGGGCCGGTCGAGCAGGTGCAGGAGATCGTCGAACTCGGGCGTGAAGCCGTCGCCCTGGGTGAAGCCGTACTCGGAGAGCTCTTCAAAGGCCCGGCGATCAGTGTGTTCCCTGATGGACGGCGGAATGTAGCGCAACCCACCGGCGAAGACCGGATGCGGATCCCCGCAGCCCACGGTACGCATGGCCGTGAGCAGGTTGCCGAGAGACAGTTCGGCCTTGAGCACCACGTGCTTCGTTCCTCCAGGCGCCTACGACTTGGGCCGGCTTTCCCCGATCACGGGCGGCATGGGCTTCTCGGTGAACCCACCGAAGGTCTCGTCGGGATCGGGATTCTTCAGGTAAGGAGCGGACTTCTTTTCTTTGTCGTCGTCTTTCGCCCCACGCCCGCCGGCGGGGGAGCCCATGGGCAAGCCATTGGCACCGCGAGTGCCAGCCGCACCGCGGACGGCGGGTTGGCCGGGCAGGCGCTCTTCAGGAACCCGGGCGCCGGAGCCGGGACCGCGTTGGGTGACCCCGCCGGTGTTCGGGCCGCCGCTCCGGTAGCCACCGGTGCCGGGCCCGCTGCCGGTCCCGGTGCGATATCCGCCGACGTTGCCTGGCCCGCTTCCGGTCCTTGATCCGGTACCTGCGCCGGTGCCGGTCCCTGGCCCGAACCCACCGGTGCCTGGCCCAAAGCCGCCAGCCCCGCTGTCTCCGCCGTAAAGCTGGTTCCCCGACCCACCGCCGAGATTGCCAAGGGACTGCCCCGTAGGCCCGAACTGATACCCGCCACCCTGAGCAGCAGCAGGCGGAACGTAGCTGTTGGCATGAGTGGTATCGAAGGCACCATTCCCAGGAGGGGTCTGCCCCGGAACCAGATACGACCCTTGCCCTTGATCACGCCCAGACTGGACGTCCTGGCCGTAGACGTCCTGATTCCGCCCGGCGGGGACGCCCCGATCCTGCCCGAACACCTCGGTCTGCCCAGGATTACGAGCCCACTCACCAGCATCGGTAGCGGTAGCGGTCCGCCCGGTAGTGGTCTTACCCTGAGTATCCTGCCCCGGAGTAGCCAAGGAAATAAGGGCGCCGGAGTCATCAATCTGCGCGTACTGGGAAGGCATCAGCCCACCATTGGAGGCACTGGCGGAGTGATAGACCCCAAAAGCCTCGATGTTCCCCTGACTATCAGCCTGCCACCCGGAAACCTTGGAGTTGTAGGACTGCCCATCCCCAGTGAGAACATTGTAGAGATCCCCAGAAGTCATCTCAGGCGGCCGAGGCGCAACGGGCTTGACGGAATACTTGGCAGTCCCGAAAGCATCCATCTGAGCACCAACGGCAGTCCGAGCAGTCTCGAGATGAACAGCATCATCAGCAGCAGCTTGAACAAGGGGAAGCGTGGAATCAGCAGCAGAGTCACCAGCGCCGCCTTGCCACCCACCCATGGTCTTGGCCCGCAGAGCACTGATCCGCTGAGCCCGCTCAACCATCCGGTGAGTCAACTGCCCAGCCCCATCTTGCGCATCAGCCAGCGACCCGATGCCCTCGCCACCGGTGACCTGCTCATAGATCTCCGCAGCAGTCAAAGGACCTTCGACAACCATCACTTCACCCCGCCCGCAGATTGTTCAAGACGGTGGCAGCTACTTGGTATGCTGCCGCGCACGGATCCTTCTTGCCAATGTTGGTCTCCGACAGGGCGATCGAGACGTCGACGACGTCTTGGTTACTGGTGCCGAGTGCAATGGCGCATTTGCCATTGCTTTCGCGCTGATCGACCAGGCCGTAGGCCACAGTGGGGTAGCCGTCAATGGGATCCATTGGAATGAACAGGGGGAACATTGTTTCTCGCTGCTCATAGATGGCGGTCAACCCACTCTTGTTCTTGGTGGCGTAGATCACCGCCACGGATGCCTGCGAGACTTTCGACGGGTGCCAGAAGCAGCCAGGACCGCCGTCGGCGTTCAGGTCTTCCCGTGACTGAGTGTCTGGCCCGAGCAACTCTGTGACCTGGACATCGGTAAGAGTTGTACAAGGTGCTTGCTGAAATCGGGCCGTGCTTACGCCATTTTCCACGGCAGGTACACCAGGACCGGGGAGCTGGCCGGCCGTACTGCTCTGCGTTGGCTTCGTAGCGTCGTTCGATGATGGAATCGCAGTACCCTGTTCGGGCGTCGAACATCCAGCGGCGAAGACCATCGAGATACCCAGTACGAGCGGTAACCGGCGGTTCACAAGCTGCCCCCAGTCTGCTTGATTTCAGTCTGATTGACATCCTCTGTGCTGGAGTATTTGCCCAGTGCTGCCTCGAACTTGGCGGCCATGGCTCGGCAGTAGTCCTCGCGTTCTTGGAGTGTGGTCATGAGTGCTTTACCCGACTGGCGAACCAGTTCGGCGTTTCCGCCACTGGCGTATTCCAAGCCAGGTCCCCGTGCGATAGCGATCACGCGCGCGTTGCCTTGGTCGTCTGCGAACTCGTTCGCCAGGTCGTTCCACTCGCGTGCGAGTTCCCGGAGGGTCTCGACGTCGTACTGGAACCCCGCCCCACCCCCGCCGGAACCCGAGCCAGGACCGGAGCCGTACGAGCCCGCGTGGGGGGTTCCGTTCGGCCCCGGTAGCTGCCAGTCCTTGCTCGGGTCGTAGACCTCACCCACGGCCCAACACCACAAACGCCACGTCAGCTCTCCCCTAGCTTGCACAGTGCTTCACCCCGAGCACCCTGCGTATCCGACGGCTCGAACCCTACCAGGGTTCCCCATCAGCTCAGCCAGGCAAGAAACCCCAGCTCAGGGGGCCTAGGGCGTCGGCGCGCAGGATGTGTGGCCCAGGATCACCTGGCCCGTCATGCCCGATGCCGGGAGGAAGTTGATGCGCAGCATCGTCAAGCCGATGCTGCCGTCGCCCGGGAGGTTCTGGATGTTGAACACCGCGTTCGCCAGCACCGTTCCGTTCGACTTCTTGAGCGGCACGACATACCCCACCGGGACCGGGTTCGGCGGGTTCGTGATTCCGCTCATGCCGCCGTACGTCCAGCCGGCGTTCGTCTGGGTGTGCGTTGCCGTGCAGGTCACCTTGAACGTCGACAGCTTGATCCGCGGGCCGCCCGCGCTCACCAGTGCCGACAGCTCGAAGTTCTTGCCCGTCGCCGTGGACGTCGTTGTCGTGGCGGACGTCTTCGGGTCCGTCACCGTCGTCGCGCAGGACGAGGTGCCGCCGCCGAACGTGATTCCGTTCTTCGACACCGTCTGGGCCGTCGCTGTCTTCGGGCCGCTCACCGAACACTGGCCCTGCACCGGCACCTTGATCGTCGCGTCACCCTTCGTGAACTCGGCGGAGCCGATCTGGGCCACGCCCGGCTGCGGCGCGGCCTGCGCCGGGACGCCCACGGCGAGTCCGGCCACCAACAGCGTTCCGGCGAGCCCCGCCCGCCTCGCGATTGTGCTGCGCATGTCGCTGCCTCCTTGCTGACCGGGAGAGCTGTCGGGTTCGGCAGTTCTTCCACGTCGTGAATATCCGCCTGTCCGACGCGTCCGTTGCGCCCGAAACCGCTGATCACCCCTTCGTGGATCACGAACCACCCGGTGGATAATCCTTCCGGTATCCGGATACAGCTCTGTATATTGACGCTCATGCCGACCTACCGCGTCCTCGTCCGGGGCAAGTTCGACCGGCCCGCGCAGGCCGTCCGCGAAAAGCTGCTCGCCCGCCTGACCTCGGACGACGTTGCAGGGCCCGTCTTCAGCGACGAAGGCTCGCTCACCTACAGTCACCACCTCGGAGGCTTCAGCTTCCGCGTCCAGGTCGACGTCGCATCGGGTGACGAAGCCCACGACCAGGGCGAGCTGATGGTCATGGAGCTGCTCGAGCGGGAGGGCTACCCGTACCGTGACCTGGTCGTCAGCTCGACCTGCCTGGACGACGTCAAGATCCGGCGCCGCTGACCCGCGTCGTCACCACGACGGCGCCGGTCAGCACCGTGCCCGCCAGCGCGCTGCCCAGCTCGCGGGTCATGCCCTGCAGGCCCGAGCCGACGCCGGCGCGTTCGTGGGGCAGCCCGCCGCGAGCACCACCGTGGCCGAGGCGTACCACGGATACGGCGTCGCACTGTCCGCTGCGGACAGTGCCGCCAGGCCGAGTGCGACGATCATCAAGCCGGACGCCGTGAGCAGGCGGGGGCGGACGCGGCCGGCCAGCGCCACCGTCACGCGCGGGCCGAAGAACAGCGTCACGGCCATCGGAAGCAACGCCAGGCCCGCCAGGAACGGCGAGAAACCCTTGCTGTGCTGCAGGTACTGGCCGTTGAGGTAGAACATCCCGACGAACGTCGCGACCAGCGCGAGGCAGTGCGCGAGCAACGCCGGGATCGCGAACAGCCGCGGGTCGAGCATCGGGTGCGTGATCCGCAGTTCGACCACGCACCCACGCGCCGAGCAGCAGCGCGGCCGCGGCGAACGCGCCCAGCGCCGGCGCTCGCCCAGCCCGCCGACGGCCCCGACGTGATGCCCAGCAGCGCCACCACGCCAGCCGTGAACAGCAGCGCGATCGGCCGCGGGTGGACCGGCGTGCGCGGCACGAACAGTCCACAAAGGATCAGGACGGCCAGCGCCGGCGGTGCGACGCCGAAGAACAACGCCCGCCACGAGCCCGTCTGCAGCAGCGCGCCGCCGCCGCCGACCAGGATGGCCAGGCTCGCCGGCATCACCGCGGCCGCGCCGACGCCGCTCAGCACGCGGCCAGCCAGCACCGGCGCGACGTCGTTCGCGCACCCGGACAACAGTGCGCCCGCGGTGAAGACGCCGAGTCCGGCCAGCGGGATTCCCTTGCGGCCGAAGCGATCCGCGGCCGCGCCCGCCGGGATCAGCAGGCAGGCGAAGACGACGACGTAGCTGTCGACGACCCACGGCAGCGCCGTCGGCGACGGGTGCAGCGGGCTCGCCGACAGCAGCGGCACGGCCAGGTTGATCGCCGCGACCATGCCGACGACCGTGACGACGCACAGCGCCATCAGTGTCGTGAGCAGGCCTTGCCGGACGCGGGGGAGGGTGTGTTCCAGCCGGTCAACGCTAAGCAGGGCTAAGTACTGCGTCCAGTGCAATCTTGACACCTAAGCTTTGCGTCGAACGCCTGGTCGAACGCGCTCGCGGCATGCTCCGCAACTCCGGCGAGTTCGACCTCGCGACGCTGCAGCGGACGTTCGTCCTGCGCGCCAACGACTCCCTGGTCAGCCAGCTCGGCCCCGGCCTGATCGCGGCGGCCCGCGCCGCCGCGCCCGGGGTGCGGCTGCGGTTCGTCGCGGAGGGCGAGGAGGACGTCCAGCCGCTGCGTGACGGCCGGATCGACCTTGACCTGGGGATGATCGACCTGCCGGACTCCCGAGATCGTCGTCGAACAGCAGCTCGCCGCGCAGCCGCACCTCGCGATCTCCCCCCGCGGCCGCACCGAAGCGCCGTTCGACGCCGTGCTCGCCGAGCGCGGGCTGAGCCGCGACGTCGTGGCCGTCGTCCCGACGCCGACGGCCGCGTTGAACATGTCCTGGCCTCGGACCTGGTCTGCCTGACCACCAGCGGCTTCGCGGCCCGCGTGACCGACGGGCGGCCGCTCCCGGTACCCGCCGACCTGCCCCTCCGGCCGATGGCGCAGGCGTGGCACCCGCGCTTCGCGAAGGACCCCGGTCACCGGTGGTTGCGCGCTCGGGTGCGCGACGCGGCCCCGACCGGCTGACGATGTCATGTTCGTCACCGTTTCCGCTGGACAGCGGGTAAACGGTGGCGCGGGGTAGCCACTACGCTCAGGGGAGAACCCGACCGGTGCACGAGTAGAGCGGAGCCGACGTGTCTGTGCCTTCCCCAGCCCCCGGGGCGGGATCCCTCCCCGCTGCGCCGGGTGGCGCCCTCGAGGACCTGCGCGCGTCGGTCGGCCTGCAGATCGCCGACGAAGCCCTGCTGCGCGCGATCGCCGCCGGGCTGGCCGACGTCGAGAAGCTGCTCCGCGACGTCGTCAGCAGTGACGTCCAGGCCGTCCACGACGCGGCGCTGCACCTGGTCGAGGCCGGGGGCAAACGCTTCCGTCCGCTGTTCACGCTGCTGTCCGCGCAGTTCGGGCCGAAGCAGGACGACCACGTCGTGATCGCCGCCGCCGCGGTCGAGCTGGTGCACCTGGCCACGCTCTACCACGACGACGTCATGGACGAGGCGGACATGCGCCGCGGCGCCGAGAGCGTCAACGCGCGCTGGGACAACACGATCGCCATCCTGACCGGCGACTTCCTCTTCGCCCACGCCTCGCGGCTGGTCGCCGACCTCGGCACGGACGCGGCGCGGATCATCGCCGAGACCTTCGGCGAGCTGGTCACCGGCCAGATGCGCGAGACCGTCGGCCCCGGACCGGGTGACGACGCGGTGGCGCACTACCTGACCGTGATCGCCCAGAAGACCGGCTCGCTGATCGCGACGTCCGGCCGCTTCGGCGGGATGATGTCCGGCGCCCCGGACGAGTACATCGAGGCGCTGCGCCGGTTCGGCGACATCATCGGCACGGCGTTCCAGATCTCCGACGACATCATCGACATCGCGTCGCCGTCCGACGAGCTCGGCAAGGCGCAGGGCACGGACCTGCGCGAAGGCGTCCGCACGTTGCCGATGCTGTACGCGCTGGCCGACCCCGGGACCGATCCCCGGCTGGTCGAGCTGCTGTCCGGCCCGATCGCCGACGACGACCTGGTCGAGGAGGCGCTGGCGCTGCTGCGGGTCAGTAGTGGACTCGAACGCGCACGCGTCACCCTTTCCGACTACGCTCAGCGCGCGCGTGCCGAGCTCACCGCGCTGCCCGCGTCACCCGCTCGTGACGCGTGCGAGTCGGTTGCCGCTTACCTGGTAGCGCGCACGCACTGAACTAGGGGCAGGGATAGATGTCCATTTTCGGACAGGTTTGGCTGTGGAGCCTGGCGGCTTTCTTCGTCGGGGCACTGCTCACCTGGCTGGTGCTGGTGCTACCGCTTCGCAAGAGCGTCCGCAAGCTGGAGAGCGCGCTGGCCCAGGCCCACGCCGACGCCGCGCGCACGCCCGCGAACGCCACCGGGCTGGCCGCGCCGGGTACTGAGGTCTACACGCGACCGGAGCCGTCCTACGACGAGAGCCGGTACAACGCGAGTCCGTACGAAGAGGCCCGGCCGCAGGAGACGTCGTACCCGGGGACACTGGTCGCCGCGTCGCCGGTGAACCGCGACGACGTCCACGACGACATCGACGCGGACTTCGCGGAGCTGGACTCGCAGGTGCCGCCGCGGACCCCGCCGGTGGACGACTACCGGCCGGAGCCGGAACCGGAAGACGTCTACCCGGCGTCCGCGACCCAGGTCATGGCGCCGGTCGCGGAACCGGAGCAGGACGACCCGTACCGCGCGGCCGCGTCGGAGTACCTCAGCCCGGAAGACGACGAGCAGTACGAGCCCGCGCCGGCGCTTTCGCAGCTGGAGCACCAGCTCGAGCCGGACACCGGTGGGTCGCTGTTCCAGCCGCCGGCCGCCGCGCATGCGGCCGACCCGGACTGGTTCGACCGCGAGCCGCAGTCGCAGCGCTCGGCGTTCGAAGAGCCGATGGAGCGCACCCGCTACATCGGCGAGCACCCGGGATCGGTCCGCAAGGAAGAGCCCCAAGAAGAGCTTCAGGACGACCTCTCGGACGACTTCGAGGACGAACTCCAGGACGACGAGACGCCGCAGTACGCCTTCGCCGGTGACGAAGCGGCCGGTGGCGACCTGGACGTGCCGCCGGAGACGCCGGCCGAGGCGACGCAGGTGCTGCCGAAGCGCCAGCCGCGCGGTGTGGTGCGGGGCGGTTTCGACTCGCCGCAGCCGATCCAGCCGTCGATGCGCACGGTCGAGCGCCGCGAACCCGAGCTGACCGGCGCGCACAGCGGCTCGCTGTTCGAGCCGTCGGTGCAGCCGAACCAGACGGCCGTCGGCGTTGCGCCGGACGCCCCGCCGCCCCCGCCCGCCCGCGAGTCGGCCGAGGACTCCGTCCCGCCCGGCCCGTTCGGCCCCGGTTCGGCGATGCCGCGACCCGGCGGCGGCCGGCCCAGCGACGGCTTCGAGGTGAAGGCGAGCGTCACGGCTTTGCGGTACTGCACCGACGAGTCCGAGCAGTTCCCGCGGATGGTGGCCGAGGTCTGGTTCCGCACGGCCGAGGACGCCGAGCGCGTCGGGTTCCGCCCGCTCACCTGAGTTCCTGATCCGTGAAGGCCGTCTCGCGAACCCGCGAGACGGCCTTCACGGCGTTTCAGGCCGCCTGGAACAGGACCAGCGCGGCGCCGCCGGGGTCGGTGACGACGACCAGCGAGCCGAACGGCAGATCCGTGCGCTCGCGCACGACCCGGCCGCCCAGCGCCACGGCCTTCGCCGCGGCGTCGTCCACATCGGACACCGGCGCGTAGGGCAGCCACTGCGGCGCGCGGTCGTCGTCCGGCGCGAGTTCGGTGAGGCCGCCCCACGGAGCTCCGTCCGCGGTGAACAGCGGTCCGCCGGACTCCCAGCCCAGCAGGTCGGCGAAGAACTTCTTGGTGCGGTCCACGTCGGACGTCCGGACGTCGAAGAATACGAAAGGTCGCATGACCTGAAACTTAGGACACGTGTCCTAATTCTGGCAACCCCCTGATGCTGTGAAGGCCCCCTTCCCGGCATCTTGAGCCGGTAAGGGGGCCTTCACGGACCTTGCAGCAGCGGTTACGCGACCGTCCAGGTGTCCTTGCCGTGGAGCAGGCCCCGCAGGTCCGGCTTGCGGGCCGCGCGGGCCTCCTCGACCTGGGCGCGGGCGCCGTCGTCGTAGGTCGGGCGCTCGACCTGGCGGAGGATGCCCGTCGGGACGTGGTTCAGGTTCTGGTCGCCGAGCCGGGACAGCGCGAACGCGTACGACGTGTCGGTGATCGCCGGGTCGTGCACGACGATGTTGTCTTCACCGATGTCGGCGACCTTCGCGACGTCCAGGCCGCCCCAGTCGCTGCGCTTGACGCCGAACTCCTGGTTCGGGCCGAAGCGGATCGGCTCGCCGGCACGCAGCGGGATCAGCCGGGCGGCGGCCTCGTCGGCGTCCTTGAGGACGTCGAACGCGCCGTCGTTGAAGATCGGGCAGTTCTGGTAGATCTCCACCAGCGCCGACCCGCGGTGCTCCGCCGCGGCCTGCAGGACCTCGGTGAGGCCCTTGCGGTCCGAGTCCATCGCGCGGCCCACGAACGACGCCTCGGCGCCGATCGCCAGCGACAGCGGGTTGAACGGCGTGTCCACCGAACCCATCGGGGACGACTTGGTGACCATGCCCGGCCCCGACGTCGGGGAGTACTGGCCCTTGGTCAGCCCGTAGATCCGGTTGTTGAACAGCAGGATCTTGATGTTCACGTTGCGGCGCAGCGCGTGGATCAGGTGGTTGCCGCCGATGGACAGCGCGTCGCCGTCACCGGTGACGACCCACACGGACAGGTCCGGCCGCGTGGTGGCCAGGCCCGTCGCGATCGCCGGCGCGCGGCCGTGGATCGAGTGCATGCCGTAGGTGTTCAGGTAGTACGGGAACCGCGACGAGCAGCCGATCCCCGAGACGAACACGATGTTCTCGCGCTTGAGGCCGAGGGTCGGCAGGAAGGACTGGACCGCGTTGAGCACGACGTAGTCGCCACAGCCGGGACACCAGCGGACCTCCTGGTCCGACTTGTAGTCCTTGGCCTTCTGCGGTTCGTCGGTGGTGGGGACGAGATCCAGCCCGCCGGTGGTGGGCAGTCCCAGGTCTATCGCGGTCACTTCACGGCCTCCGTAGCAATGCCGGTGATGATCTCCGAGAACAGGTTCTGCAGCTCTTCGGCCTTGAACGCCATCCCGGCGACCTTGGTGTGCGAATGGACGTCCACCAGGTACTTCGCGCGCAGCAGCAGGGAAAGCTGACCGAGGTTCATCTCCGGCACGACGACCTTGTCGTAGGCGCGCAGGACGTCGCCGAGGTTGGCCGGCAGCGGGTTCAGGTGCCGCAGGTGGGCCTGGGCGATCGGCATGCCGAGCTTGCGCACCCGGCGGCACGCGGCGCCGATCGGGCCGAAGCTGGAGCCCCAGCCGAGCGCGAGCACCCGGGCCTTGCCACCGCTCGGGTCGTCGACCACGACGTCGGGGACGTCGATGCCGTCGATCTTCGCCTGCCGCAGCCGGACCATCTTGTCGTGGTTGTCCGGGTCGTAGGAGATGTGCCCGGTCCGGTCGGCCTTCTCCAGCCCGCCGATGCGGTGCTGCAGGCCGGGCGTGCCCGGGATCGCCCACGCGCGGGCGAGCGTCTCGGGGTCGCGGACGTAGGGCCAGAACTCGCCGGAGTCGTTGTCCGAGTTGGGTTCGGTCGCGAACTCGACACGCAGGTCGGGCAGCGTCTCGACGTCCGGGATCAGCCACGGCTCGGAGCCGTTCGCGATCGCGCCGTCCGAGAGCAGCAGCACCGGCGTGCGGTACTTCAGCGCGATCCGGGTGGCCTCGACGGCCGCGTCGAAGCAGTCCGCCGGCGACAGCGGCGCGACGATCGGCACCGGCGACTCGCCGTTGCGGCCGAACATCGCCTGCAGCAGGTCGGCCTGCTCGGTCTTGGTCGGCAGGCCGGTCGACGGGCCGCCGCGCTGGACGTCGATGACGACCAGCGGCAGCTCCATCATCACGCCGAGGCCGATGGTCTCGGACTTCAGCGCGACACCCGGGCCGGACGTCGAGGTGACGCCGAGCGCGCCGCCGTAGGACGCGCCCAGTGCGGCGCCGATGCCGGCGATCTCGTCCTCGGCCTGGAAGGTGAGGATGCCGAAGTTCTTGTGCTTGGACAGCTCGTGGAGGATGTCCGACGCCGGGGTGATCGGGTAGGTGCCGAGCAGGATCGGCAGGCCGGACTGCTGCCCGGCGGCCACGAGCCCGTACGCCAGCGCCGTGTTCCCGGTGATCTGCCGGTAGGTGCCCAGCGCCAGCTTCGCCGGGGCGACCTGGAACGTCGTCGCGAACGACTCGGTCGTCTCGCCGTAGTTCCAGCCCGCGCGGAAGGCCAGGATGTTGGCCTCGGCGATGTCCGGCTTCTTCGCGAACTTCTCGCGCAGGAACCGCTCGGTGCCTTCGGTCGGCCGGTGGTACATCCACGACAGCAGGCCGAGGGCGAACATGTTCTTGCAGCGCTCGGCGTCCTTCTTGCCGAGGCCGGTGTCGGCGAGCGCGCCCTGGGTCAGCGTCGACATGGCGACCCGGTGCACCTGGTAGGGCTCGAGCGTGTCGTCGTCCAGCGGGTCGGTGGCGTAGCCGACCTTCGTCAGGTTCCGCTTGATGAAGTCGTCGGTGTTGAGGATGATCGTGCCGCCGCGCGGCACGTCGGCGACGTTCGCCTTGAGCGCGGCGGGGTTCATCGCCACCAGCACGTCCGGCCGGTCGCCGGGCGTGAGGATGTCGTAGTCGGCGAAGTGCACCTGGAACGAGGAGACGCCGGGGATCGTGCCCTGCGGGGCGCGGATCTCGGCGGGGAAGTTCGGCATCGTCGACAGGTCGTTGCCGAACGCGGCCGCTTCGGACGTGAAGCGGTCGCCGGTCAGCTGCATCCCGTCACCCGAGTCGCCCGCGAACCGGATGACCACCCGGTCCAGCTTGCTGATCTCGGTGGGCCTGGTCGCGGCGAGCGAGCCGTGACCAGCGCCGTTGCCGTTCGCACTCGTGCTCATGGGTCAGGGATTCCCTCTCTCCCGACGTTGCGGCCTTCGGTCGCTCTGCCCGGTGTCATGACAGTCGGGACACCAGGCCCTATCACGAGGTTAGCTCGCCCTTGACCACGATGTTCCCAGTGTCCCGAGTCCCGGACGACCTCTTCGCTGCGCTAGTGGTTCTTCTCTGCTGGTCCGACAAATACCTGTAACCGATGGTAACGGTTAACTGTCACGAGGCGTTGTGACGCGCATCTCCCGCGTCACGTCCACGTGGTGAGAACTCACGGGCCGGACCGGATCCGGGCCCGCATCGCCGCCAGCCGCTCGGCGAACTCCGGGGACGCCAGCGACGTCAGCTGCGGCTCGATCTCGACGTCCACGGCGTCGGCGTGCGCGGCCAGCGAGGCGGTCGCCCGCAGGCTGCGCTTGGTCGCCAGCAGGGCCTCGCGCGGCGCGGCGACGGCCGGCGCCGCGAGCTCCCGCGCGGCGGCGAGCAGGTCGTCGTGCCCGCCGTCGACCACGCGCAGGGCCAGCCCGGCGCGCACCGCCGCCTCGGCGTCCAGGGGCTGCCCGAACAACGTCATGGCGGCGGCCTGCTGCGGGCCGGCCAGCCGCTGCGTCATCCACGTCATCCCGCCGCCGGGGTGCAGGCCCAGCTCCAGGAACCGCGCGACGAACTTCGCGCGCGGCCCGGCCAGCCGGACGTCCGCGGCGAGGGCGAGGTTCAGCCCGGCACCGACGGCCGCGCCGCCGACCGCGGCGATCGTCGGCAGCGTGCAGCGCGCGACGGAGAGAAAGCCTTCGTAGATGGCGCGCAGGCCGGCCTCGTCGGCCGCGCCCAGCGCGGAGAGGTCGGCCCCGGCGCAGAACGCCGGCGGAGTTCCGGTGACCACGACGACGTGCACCGACTCGTCCCGCTCCGCGGCCGCGACGGCGTCCGCGAGCTGCGAAGACAGCGCCAGGGTCAGCGCATTGCGGCTGCCGGGCGCGTCGACGGTCAGCAGGGCGACGCCGCCCGCGTGCTCGCTGACGATGCTGTCGGTCATGGGAGTAAGGGTGGCACGAGGCGGTCGTCGCCTTGCTCGGGTATGACTGGAGGGATGGGGGAACTGGTCGGAGCCCTGGTCCGGGGGTTCATCGTGCTGGCGGGAAACGTCCTGACGATGATCGACACGGCCGAGCTCTTCGGCGCCCGCCGCCGATCGGCGCGCCGGAAGGCGTTGAGCCGAGGCGAGCAGGCGAAGATCCCGTGCGTCCTACGCGACCCGACCCTGACGGACGGCCGAGAACAGCAGGGCAGGCTCCTCGTGGGGCCGGGCCGCGTCCAGTGGCTGGCCCCGGGACGGCCACCAGTGCTGTTCGAGCCGGGAGAGCTGACGATGCAGGCGGTGGACGAGCAGGCGATCACGTTCAACGCGGGCCGCACAGAGCTGCACCTGCACCCGGACGAAGCCCCGGCGGTGCTCCGAGCCCTGGGCAGCTGAGCTGCCGAAACTGTCGGTACCCGCCACTACGCTGGAAGACGGGGGGCGCCGCCCCGCGCAGTTTCGCGCGACCGGCCTTCGAGCAGCCAAGAGGCGCGATCGGTCGCCGCTCCCAGGCCTGGCGAACGGCGGATTTCGGTCAGTGGACGCTTCCGTGATCTTCGCGCTGCCGGCGACCGGCCGCGTCACGCCTCCGGCGTCGGCGGGCGTTCGAGCAGCCGGGACAGCACGACCGTCGACACCGTCCGGTCCACGATCTCCAGCCCGCGCAGCCGCTCCAGCGCCGTCTCCAGGTGGTGGATGTCGGCGGCCCGCAGGTGGACGATCGCGTCCGCCGCACCCGAGACCGTGTATGCCGCGACCACCTCGGGCAGCGGTTCCAGCCGCGCGCGGATGCGGGCCGGTGTGATGTTGCCCTGGCACGTGACCTCGACGAACGCCTCCGTGCCCCAGCCCAGCGCCTCCGGGTCGACGACCGCGGTGAAGCCGCGCAGGATGCCGGTTTCGAGCAGCCGGTCGACCCGTCGTTTGACCGCCGGCGCGGACAGCCCGACGACCTTGCCGATCTCCGCGTAGCTCGATCGGGCGTTCGCCACGAGGCACGAAACGATTCGCTGGTCGATGGTGTTCACACGCAACACTTAGCACAGTTGCGCGCAGCGAACAGCGATTGATTGCGAGTTTCGGCCTCGCTTACCCTGCTTTCATGCAGGGATCACAGCCCTTGGCCGCTCGCGTACCGACCACCCGCCGATACCTGATGTGCCCGCCGCGGTTCTTCGCGGTGGACTACGTGATCAACCCCTGGATGGACCCGACCCAGCCGGTCAGCGCCGACGTCGCCGTCGCGCAGTGGACCGAGCTGCGTGACACCTACCGCCGTCTCGGCCACACCGTCGAGGAGATCGACCCGCAGCCGGGGCTGCCCGACATGGTCTTCGCCGCGAACTCCGGCACGGTCGTCGACGGCCGCGTCCTCGGCTCGCGGTTCCGCGCGCCGCAGCGCACCGCCGAGGCCGAGCACTTCCGCCGCTGGTTCGTCGAACACGGCTACCGCGACATCACCATGCCGGAGAAGATCAACGAGGCCGAGGGCGACTTCGCCTGGACCGGCGGTCTGCTGCTGGCCGGCACCGGTTTTCGCACCGACCCGGCCGCGCACGCCGAGGCGCAGGAGGTCCTCGGCGTCCCCGTCGTCTCGCTGAACCTGGTCGACCCGCGCTACTACCACCTCGACACGGCGTTGTTCGTGCTCGCCGAGGCGACCGACACGACGCGCGCGCAGATCGTCTACTACCCGGCGGCGTTCTCCGCGGGATCACGCCGCGTGCTCGAGCGTCTGTTCCCGGACGCCGTCCTCGCGACCGCCGCCGACGCCGAGTGCTTCGGGTTGAACGGGGTGTCCGACGGCCGGAACGTCGTCCTCCCCGTCGAGGCCACTCGACTGGGTGAACTGCTCGCCGAGCGCGGGTACGAGCCGGTCTACGTCGACATCTCTGAGCTGCGGAAAGCCGGCGGCGGGCCGAAGTGCTGCACGCTGGAAATCAGGAAAGGCTGATTGCCGGAAAAAGGGTGTAACTCACCCGTTTGCTTCCGCGATTAATCGGGGTAACAGCTCGACTACTCGCGGTGGCAGGGGGTGGAAGCGGTGGCGGTGAACTTCGCCATGCACGGGATCGGCCGGCCGGCTCGCCAGCTCGAGCCGGGGGAGAACGAACGCTGGGTGACGGTCGAGCAGTTCGACCGCATCCTCGACGCGGTCGAGGAACGCGCGGACGTCCACCTGACCTTCGACGACGGCAACGAGTCCGACGTCGAAATCGCGCTGCCCCGGCTCGTGGAGCGCGGGCTGACGGCGGAGTTCTTCCCGCTCGCCGGCCGTCTCGGGCAGCGCGGCTACCTCGACCACGACGCCCTGCGCGACCTGGCCCGTGCCGGCATGGAGATCGGCTCGCACGGCTGGGAACCACGCGACTGGCGCCGCCTCGACGACCGCCACGCGCGCCGGGAACTGACGGACGCCCCGAAGCTGCTGGGCGACCTGTGCGGCCGGCCGGTGCGGCGGTACTCGCTGCCGTTCGGCGCCTACGACCGGCGGGTGCTGGACCGGTTGCGTGAGGCGGGCGCGACACGGGTGTACGCGAGCGACGGCGGCGAGACCAGCCGCGACGGGTGGCTGCAGCCGCGGACGGAGCTGCGACACGACCTCGACCAGGAGTGGCTGGACGGCGTGCTGTCCGGCGGCCGCAGGCGGGGACAGTGGATGCGACGGCTGTTTCGACGGGCAGACGGTTAGTCGGTATAACCGTCAGCCCGTCTTCCCGGTGGTCGGAACACGGCCCGGACCGGTTATCCGCGGCCGCGTCCGGTGAGCAGCGTTTTCGTCAAGTCTCGCCGGATGCTGGGAAATTCTCGTACCTCTGGGTCTTGAACCCGTCACCGTCCGGGGTGCATCCTGTGTGCTCGCCGCCGTAAGGAAAGTTTCCTAACTAAAGGGAGCACCAGGTATGCGGAAACTGATCCTGCTCGCGACCATGGCGCTGGCCGCGGCCGTGATGCCCTCGGCTCTCGCGTCGGCCGCCCCGGCTCCGGCTCAGGCCACCTCGGCGCAGACCGCCGCGGCGCCGGCCGCCGTCGAAGCCGGTCCGACCGCGGCGCAGCTGCTGGCCAAGACGAACAGCTGCACCCAGATCTCCAACGGCAAGTACAAGACGGACGAGGACGTCTCGGCCAAGACGGTCGCCGTCTGTGACGCCAACGGCGCGGTCTTCTGGAAGGCCGACATGGACATCGACTGCGACGGCCAGCGCACGACGCAGTGCAACGAGGACACCGACTGCTGCTACCAGGACGACACGGCGTTCCACCAGTCCGACGGCAAGCCGCTCAGTGCCGCGAAGCTGCCCTACATCGTCGTGCCGAGCTCGAGCAGCATCTGGAAGTACACCTCGTCGCAGTTGAAGGGCGGCGGCTCCTGCGCGGTGATCTACAACGGCAAGATCGAGTACGCGGTCATCGGCGACACCGGCCCGACCCAGATCATCGGCGAAGCCTCCTACGCGACGGCGAAGGATCTCGGCATCAACCCGGACCCGTCCAACGGCGGCACCGACTCCGGTGTGACGTACATCTGCTTCAAGAACTCGACCGTCTCCCCGATCGAGAACCACGCCAATGCGATCAGCAAGGGCGAAAGCCTCGCCACGACTTTCGTGAACAACAACTGACGCACGGCACCGCACGACACAGCCGGGGCCGATCCGTACAAGACACGGGCCGGCCCCGGCTGCTGTGCTGGGTCCATGAGCGAACTGCTGAAGCTGGCCAACATCGGCCCGGCGATGGTCCGCGACCTGACCCGGCTCGGCATCACCGAACCCGTCCAGCTCGCCGGGCGCGACCCGGTTGAACTGTACGAACGCCTCTGCGCCACCGACGGCCGCCGGCACGACCCCTGCGTGCTCGACACCTTCATGTCGGCGGTCGACCAAGCCGACGGCGCGCCGCCCCGGCCGTGGTGGACGTACACCCCGGAACGGAAACGGCTTCTCGGGGATCTTTCCGGGGGCCGCTGACGAGAACTGCGCCGAACGCGTTGCCCGTCCACCTGCAAGATGCAATTCCGGGGCGAATCGAGACGCGATTCTTACCGGAAAACTGTTGCGCCTCACGGCCGTCTCACGCATTACCCCGTTCGCGGCCCTCGCGGTAACGATCCAGGGGGGCTCGCCGACCAACTCATGGGTCGCGTGGGAAAAGCGGAGGTTTGGCGTGAAGATCAGTGTCTTCGGGCTTGGTTATGTCGGGTGTGTCTCCGCCGCGTGCTTGGCGGGGCAGGGGCACCGGGTGGTCGGCGTGGACGTCAACCCGGTCAAGATCGACCTCATCACCGCGGGCAACGCCCCGGTGGTCGAGGAGCGGATCGGCGAGCTCACCGCCGAAGTCGTCGCGAGCGGGGCGCTGAGAGCCACGACCGACGTCGCGGAAGCCGTCGCCGACAGCGAGATTTCGCTGGTCTGCGTGGGTACGCCGTCGGCGCCGAACGGCAGCCTCTCGACGGTCTACCTCGAGCGCGTCGCCGAGGAGATCGGCGAGGCGCTCGCGAAGAAGACCGAGCGGCACACGGTCGTGTTCCGCAGCACGATGCTGCCCGGCACCTGCCTGGACCTGCTGGTCCCGATCCTGGAGAAGGCCTCGGGCCGCACGGCCGGCGTCGACTTCGGTGTCGCGGTGAACCCGGAGTTCCTGCGCGAGGGCAGCAGCGTCCGCGACTTCTTCGACCCGCCGAAGACGGTGATCGGCGAGTTCGACGCGCTCAGCGGTGACGCCGTCGCGGCGCTCTACGAAGGCCTGCCTGGCGCCGTCTTCCGCGTGCCGATCCCGGTCGCGGAGATGACGAAGTACGCCGACAACTCCTTCCACGGTCTCAAGATCGGGTTCGCGAACGAGCTCGGCTCGATCTGCCGCGCGCTCGGCCTCGACTCGCACCAGGTGATCGACGTCTTCCTCGCCGACACCAAGCTCAACATCAGCCCGGCCTACCTCAAGCCCGGGTTCGCGTTCGGCGGCTCGTGCCTGCCGAAGGACCTGCGCGGGCTGGTCTACGCCGCGCACCGCGCCGACGTGAAGGTGCCGATCCTGTCGCACGTGCTCAGCTCCAACGAAGAGCACCTGCAGCGGGCGTTCGACCTGGTCGCGCGCACCGGCAAGCGCAAGGTCGGGCTGTACGGGCTGTCGTTCAAGCCGGGCACCGACGACCTGCGCGAGTCGCCGCTGGTCGAGCTGGCCGAGAAGCTGCTCGGCAAGGGCTACGACCTGAAGATCTACGACGCGAACGTCAGCCTTTCGCGGCTGATGGGCGCCAACCGCGAGTACATCGAGGGCCGGCTGCCGCACCTCGGTTCGCTGCTCGCCGGGTCCGTCGAAGAAGTCATGGACCACGCCGACGTCGTGATCGTCGGCTGCAAGGACCCGGACGTGCTGGCGGCGCTGCCGCACGGCGGCGACCGGGTGCTGATCGACCTCGTCCGCCTGCCCGACGCCGAGAAGCGTCGCCTTGAAGAGGGATACGCCGGCCTTGCTTGGTAAAACACAGTCTGGTAAAGCGCTCATCTTGGTTGAAAACCTTTCCGTGCCCTTCGACCGGCGCGTCTGGCAGGAGTCCACGACCCTGCGCGACGCCGGCTGGGAGGTGCACGTGATCTGCCCGCAGGGCACGAAACGCGACACCGAGGCCGAAGCCGTCATCGACGGCGTCCACATCCACCGCTACCCGCTGAAGGCCGCGACCGGCGGCCCGGCCGGGTACCTGCAGGAGTACGGCAGCGCGCTGTGGCACACGCTGCGGCTGGCCCGCAAGGTCGGGCCGGTCGACGTCGTGCACGCCTGCAACCCGCCGGACCTGCTGTACCTGGTCGCGAAGGTGCTCAAGCGGCAGGGCGCGAAGTTCATCTTCGACCAGCACGACCTGTGCCCCGAGCTGTACCTGTCGCGCTTCGACCGCGGGCAGGACCTCCTCTACCGCGGGGTCTGCGCGCTGGAACGCGCCACCTACCGGGCCGCCGACGTCGTCATCTCGACGAACGAGAGCTACAAGCAGGTCGCCCGGATCCGCGGCGGCAAGCGGCCCGAAGACGTCTACGTCGTGCGCAGCGCCCCGGTCGTCGAGCGGTTCCACGAGGTCCCCGTCGAGCCCGAGCTCAAGCAGGGCAAGCCGTACCTGCTGGCCTACCTCGGCGTGATGGGCCCGCAGGACGGGGTCGACTACGCCCTGCGCGCGCTCGCGAAGCTGCGTGACGACGTCGGCCGCACCGACTGGCACGCGGTGTTCGTCGGCTCCGGCGACGCCTTCGACGACATGGTCGCGCTCTCGGCGAAGCTCGGGCTGGCCAACCAGGTCGAGTTCACCGGCCGGATCTCGGACGAGGACCTGGTCCGGTACCTGTCCACCGCCGACGTCTGCCTGTCGCCGGACCCGCTCAACCCGCTCAACGACGTCTCCACGATGAACAAGGTCATGGAGTACATGGCGATGAGCAAGCCGATCGTTTCGTTCGAACTGCGCGAAGCGCGCGTATCGGCCGGCGACGCCGCGGTGTACGCCCCGGCGAACGACGAAGCGGAGTTCGCGGTCCTGGTTTCGCGGCTGCTCGACGACCCCGAGGAGCGGGTCAGGATGGGTAAGCTCGGCCAGGTCCGGGTCGCGGGCCCGCTGTCCTGGGAGAACTCGGCGAAGGCCCTCCTCGCCGCGTATGAGCACGCACTCGGTTCCTGATCGCCGTTCGGTCAAGAAGTCACCGGACGTGTAACCAATGGTCCCGGCCGGACGACGGATCGGGTAACCGGCCGATCCACTGAAGCCGTTCGGCGTACTCGCCCCAGGAATGGAGATCCCGCCGGTGACTGACGACACGGTGCGCCTGAGCCTGATCGGGCAGGTTCTCCGCCGGCGCTGGCGGCTGCTGGTCGCCCTCGCCGTCCTCGGAGCGGCGGTGGGCGCCGGCGCCTCCGTCCTCTTCTCGCCCGGGTACCAGACCTCGTCCAGCGTCCTGCTGCAAGGACCGCGCCAAGCGGACGAGCTGCTCACCCAGGCCGAGGTCGCGACCAGCTCGGTCGTGCTCGACCGCGCCGCCGCGCAGCTGCAGTGGCACCCGACCGGCGCCGACCTGAAGAAGCAGGTCACGGCGTCGGTGGCGAATGGCAACGTCGTCACGATCACCGTCTCGGCGGACACCGCCGAGCACGCCCAGCAGCTCGCCGACCAGGTCGCGCAGCAGTTCGTCAAGTACTCCGGGCAGCTGGCGAGCAACTCGGCGGACGCCTCGGTGCAGCTGGCCCAGGAGCAGCGCGAGACGCTGCGCCAGCAGGTCCAGCTGACCACGCAGAAGATCAGCGACCTCGCCAAGACCGTCGGCGGGGACCTGACCGTGGAAAGCGTCCAGGTCCGCACGCAGCTCGAAGGCCTGCGGACGTCGCTGGAGCAGGCGATCAACGACCTGAACCAGGCCGACCTCGCGACCGGCGTCGGCAACACCGTGGTGCTCGGTCCGTCCGAGCGCCCGGCAGGCCCGGCCGCCCCGACGATGACGCAGCTGGCCGCCGGTGGCGCGGTGCTGTTCTTCCTCGTCGGCGTCTTCGGCCACCTCTTCACCGCCCGCGCCGACCGGCGGCTGCGGGGTGAGCCGGAGATCGCGTCCGCGCTCGGCTCGCCGATCCTCGCCGGCGTCGACGTCCCGACGCCGGAGGGCGACCGCCTCCCGGCTACCGGCCTGTACGGCAAGGTGCGGCGCCTGCTCGGCGGCGACCGGCCGTGGGTGCTGCCGCCGGTGGCGACCTCGGCCGACGACGTCAATCGCGACATCCGGTACCGCCGGGTGCTCGCCAGGCTGGCCACCGGCCCCGCCGACATCCTGCTGCTGATCGCCGACGACGACGAGACGGCCCGGCTGGCCGCGACGCAACTGGCCACGCTGGCCGACCGGATGTCGCTGCCGCTGCGCATCCAAGAGGTCACCCCCGGCCGCCCGACCGTCCCGGACGCCGGTGGGAGCTCCGGGGTGCTGGTCGTGCTCAGCACCGCCAGCCGCACCGCGTGGGAGCTCGTCTCGCTCGCCGAGGCCTGCTCGGAAGCCGGGCGGGAGATCGTCGGCGCGGTCCTCACCCATCCCGTCCGACCGCGTGAGCCGGTCGCCGAACCCGTGGCGGAAGCCCCCGAGAAAGCCTTGGCAGGTTCGGCGTGACGACTACAAGCGAAACTCCGGCTGCTCCGCTCGTCGATCTCCAGCGGCTGTTCGTCACCATCCGCCGTCGCAAGCGGCTCTGGCTGGCCACGGCGCTGCTCGGGCTGATCGCCGGGGCCCTGGTCGCGATCCTGCTGCCGGCCCCGCCGACCGCCGTCGCCAAGGTGATCGTGGTCCACCAGGACGACTCGCCGACCGACAGCGGCACGCTGATGCGCACCGACGTCGCGGTGCTGTCGACGACCCAGATCGCCGAAGGCGCGCTGAAGAAGCTCAACAGCACCGAATCGTCCGAAGAGTTCATGAAGAACTATTCGGGCCTGCCCGTGACGAACAACGTCATGCAGATCACCGTCAAGGCCAAGAGCGACGGCGAGGCTGTCGCGCAGGCGCAGGCGCTGGCCGACACGTTCATCGCCGACCACGTCGAGCGCAGCCAGGCCGCCGCGGCCGCGCAGTCGAAGGCCATCCTCGACCAGCGCAAGAACGCCCAGGACGAGCTGACGAAGGTCGACGCGCAGATCGCGGACGAGACCGGCAAGGGCCGCAACGCGAACGCCAGCACGCTCGAAGGCCTCTACGGCCGCCGCGCCGCGCTCGCGTCGCAGGTTTCGGACTTCGACTCCCGCGCCCAGCAGGCCGGCATCGGCAGCCCGCAGGTTGCGGCCGGTACCCAGATCGTCGACGCGCCCCGCGCGCTGCCCAAGGCGTTCCTCAAGACGACGGCGACCAACGCCGGCATCGGGTTCGCGCTGGGCCTGGCGCTCGGGATCGCGTTCGCCGCCGTCGGCGCGGTCTCGCGCGACCGGCCGGTGCTGCGCCGCGAGATCTCGACGCACCTCGGCGCGTCCGTGATCGCGCAGCTGCCGTCGAAGCGCCGCGGGCCGTCCCGGCTGTGGCGCCGCTCCCGGGCCGTCTCCGAACGCCGTCGCGTCGCCACGACGCTGGTCCGCGCGATCCAGAAGGACATCACCGAGGTGTCGCTGCTGGAGCTCGGCGCGCCGGGCATCACGGCCGCGCTCGCCCTCGACGTCGCCGAGCAGCTCGGCGAGGACGGCCGCGCGAGCGTCGTCGACGACCTGCCGGGCGAGGACGTCCGGAAGCTGGCGGCCGAGACCCAGAGTGAGGTCGTCGTCCTGGGCGTCGGCGACCCCGACGCCGAGCCGGGCGAACGCCGCGTCGGCGTCGGCACCATCTCGCCGGGCACCGCGTGGACCGACCTGGAGCACCTCGGCGCGGAGACCGTGCTGGTCGTCAAGGCCGGGCACGCGAACACGCTGTGGCTGCACACGGTCGCGCGGCAGCTGGCCGACCAGGAGATCTCGATCCTCGGCGTGGTGCTGGTCGACCCGGACCCGCGCGACAAGTCGGACGGGACGCTGTGGGACGGCCTGCACACCGCGTTGCGCGGCCGCGCCGGGCTGACACCCGCGGCACCGAAGGTCGCCGACGTCGAGCGCGAGGACCGCATCGACGAGCTGGCCGCCCGGGTCGCCGAGCGCGTCGCGCTGGTGGATCCGCCGACGCGCAAGTTCGCGCCGGTCCGGCCGATGGTCCCGCAGGTCGCCAAGCCGCTGCCGCCCAAGGCGCCGAAGCCGGATCCGAAGCTCCCGGAACCGGGCAAGGTCAGCGTTCCGCACGCGGACGCGCCGACGAAGAAGTTCGCCCCGGTCAAGCCGAAGCGGCCGACGCCGTTCAAGCGCGACCATGGCGAGCCGACACACCAAGGCGAACTGAACGCCGAGCTCGAGTCCGAAAAGAGCGCTGTGACAAGCGGGGCTTCGCCCCGGACCGGGGGCTTCGCCACCCAGACCCCCGAAAAGAGCGCCGAGGTCTCCTGACCTCCGCGCGCCGCGACGAAGGGGAACCCACTCGAGATGTGCGGCATCGCAGGCACCTACCTCTGGCCGGACGGCGGACCGCTGACCGACCGGCTGACGAAGACGCTGGCCCACCGCGGGCCGGACGGCTCCGGCCGCTACGACCACGTCGTCGGCGGCACCGGCGCCGGTGAAGTCCACTTGGGACACCGGCGGCTCTCGATCGTCGACCTGACCGAGACCGGCGCCCAGCCGATGGTCCTCGACGGCCTCGCGCTGAGCTACAACGGCGAGCTGTACAACGCGCCCGAGCTGCGCGCCGAGCTGACGGCCGCCGGCGTGCGCTTCCGCGGCACGTCCGACACCGAGGTGCTGCTGCAGGCGTGGCGGCGCTGGGGCACCGACTGCCTGCCGAAGCTGCGCGGGATGTTCGCCTTCGCGATGTTCGAAGAGGGCACCGGCGAGCTGTTCCTGGTCCGCGACCAGCTGGGCATCAAGCCGCTGTTCTTCGTGCACCGGGCCGGCGGCGTCGCCTTCGCCTCCGAGCTGAAGGCGCTGGCCGGCGAGCTGGGCGGGTCGCTGCAGATCGACAACGCCGCGCTGGTCGCGTCGCTGCTCTACTACTGGGTGCCGGACAGCCGCTGCGCTTACGAAGGCGCGGAGAAGCTGCAGCCGGGCACGTGGCTGCGCTGCCGCCCGGACGGCCGGGTCGACCGCGGCCGCTTCTGGTCGCTGCGCGAGGTCGCCGAAGAGGGCGCGGCCTTCGAGGGCGAGGTCGACCTGCACGAGGTGATTGCCGAGTCGACCGCCAAGCACCTGCTCTCGGACGTCCCGGTCGCGACGTTCCTCTCGGGTGGGCTGGACTCCAGCTACCTGACGGCGCTGGCCGCGCGGTCGCAGCCGGGGATCTCGGCCTACACCATCGGGTTCCGGGCCGAGGACGCCAAGTTCGAGGCGATGCCGGACGACTTGAAGTACGCCCGGATCGTGGCCAAGCAGTTCGGCGTCGACCTGCACGAGATCGAGATCGCGCCGCAGGTGCTCGACCTGCTGCCGAAGATGACGTACCACCTCGACGAGCCGATCGGGGACCCGGCGGCGATCAACTCGTTCCTGATCTGCTCGGCCGCGCGCGACGCCGGCGTCAAGGTGATGCTGTCCGGCATGGGCGCCGACGAGCTGTTCGCCGGCTACCGCAAGCACCTCGCGAACCTGATCGCGTTGCGCTACCACAAGGTTCCGGGCGCGGTCCGGCGTCCGGTGGAGTCCCTGGTGGACCGGCTGCCGGTGGCCTCGGCCAAGCGCGGCTACCGCTCGGTGCGGTTCGCGAAGCGGTTCCTGTCGTTCGCGGGCCTGCCCGAGGAGACGGCGTTCCGGCGCAGCTACACGATGTACGACCAGGCCGAGCTGCTCGGGTTGCTCAACCCGGACCTCGCGCCGACGGTCGACGACGTCCTCACCGAGCACGCCGACACGTACAACGACCAGTCGCTCGACGACTTCGTCAACCGGATGTGCCTGGCCGACTCGCGGATGTTCCTGCCCGGCCTGAACCTGACCTACACCGACCGCTCGACGATGGCGGCGTCCACCGAGGTGCGGACGCCGTTCGTCGACGTCGAGGTCGTCCGCGCGGCGTTCCGGACCCCCGGCAACAAGAAGATCGTCGGCCGCGCCGGCAAGGTCGCCCTCAAGAACGCGGCGCTCAACATCCTGCCCAGCGAGATCGTGCACCGGCCGAAGGGCCTGTTCAGCGCGCCGCTGCGGGCCTGGATGAGCCGCGACCTCGCGCCGCTGGTGCGCGAAGTCGTCAACGAGGGCGTGCTCGTCGAATCCGGTTTCCTGCAGCGCGAAGCACTGCAGCGGATGGTCGCCGAGGACGCCGCCGGCCAGCAGGACCGCAGCAAGCACCTTTGGCACATCTTGACCCTTGAGTACTGGTACCGGAACGCGATGTCGGGAGCGGGAGCGAAGTGAAGCAGGTCGTCCAGAACTACAAGAGCGGTGAACTGGCACTGCTGGAAGTGCCCGAGCCCGCGTGCAAGGCCGGCGGGGTGCTCGTCCGCACGGTGTACTCCCTGATCTCGACCGGCACCGAGATGATGAAGGTGTCCGAGGCGAGCCTGTCCCTGGTGGGCAAAGCGAGAGCCCGGCCGGACCAGGTCGCGAAGGTCGTCCAGAGCGTGGCGACCAACGGTCTTTCGGCGACCTACCGCAAAGTGACGTCCAAACTGGACTCATACACGCCCCTCGGTTACTCGTTGTGCGGCATCGTCGAGCAGGTCGGCGACGGCATAACGGACGTCGCGGTCGGCGACCTCGTGGCCTGCGCGGGCAACGAGCACGCGCTGCACGCCGAGCTGAACTGGGTGCCGAAGAACCTCTACTCGCGTGTGCCGGCCGGGGTCGACCCGCGGCACGCGGCATTCGGCACCGTCGGCTCGATCGCGATGCAGGGTGTGCGCCGTGGCGAGCCGCAGATCGGCGACGTCGCCCTGGTCATCGGGCTCGGCCTGATCGGCCAGCTCGTGGTGCAGCTGCTGGTGTCGTCCGGCGTGCGCGTCTTCGGCGTCGACCCCGACCCGGAGCGCTGCAAGCTCGCCGAGAGCCTCGGCGCGCTGGTGTGCAGCCACCCGGGCTCCGGCGTGGTGGACACCGCCGTCGACGAGCTGACGCACGGCGCGGGCGTCGACCAGACGTACCTCGCCGCGGGCGGCAACACGAACGACCCGGTGGAGCTGGCCGCGAAGCTGTCGCGCGACCGCGGCCGCGTGATCGACATCGGCAAGTGCAAGCTCGACCTGCCGTGGAACGCCTACTACGAGAAGGAACTGGACGTCCGGTTCTCCCGCTCGTACGGCCCTGGCCGCTACGACCCGTCGTACGAGCTCGAAGGCCGGGACTACCCGATCGGCCAGGTCCGCTGGACCGAGCGCCGCAACCTCGAGTGCGTGATCGACCTGATCGACCGCGACCGCCTCGACGTCGAGCCGCTGATCACGCACGTCTCGGACTTCTCCGAGGCCGTCGAGACGTACAAGTCGCTCAACGACGGTGAGCTCAAGGCCGTCGCGGTGCTGTTCCGCTACCCGGACGCGGTCGCGAAGACCGAGCCGGTCGTGACGTCCGCGCGGATCGGGCTGGTCGAGCACAAGGCCGCGCCGAAGCCCGCCGGGCAGCCGGTGCGCCTCGGCTTCGTCGGGGCCGGCAACTACGCGTCGTCGATGCTGCTGCCGCACCTCGTCGAGCGCGACGACGTCGAGCTCAAGCACGTCGCGACGACATCGGCGCTGTCCGGCGCCAACGCGCGGCGCAAGTTCGGCTTCGCCGAGGCGTCCACCGACATCGACAACGTGCTCGGTGACGACTCGATCGACGCCGTCTTCGTCGTCACCCGCCACAGTTCGCACGCCGAGCTGACCCGCCAGGCGCTGCTCGCGGGCAAGACGGTGTTCGTCGAGAAGCCCCTGGCGCTGACGGAAACCGAGCTGCAGAAGGTGCTCGACGCGATCGAGGAGTCCGGCAACGACCGGCTGCAGGTCGGCTTCAACCGCCGGTTCGCGCCGCTGCTGCACGAAGCCCGCGGCCAGTTCGGCCCGCGCGTCGGCCCGGCGACGGTCCGCTACCTGGTCAACGCCGGCCGCCTCGACCACGGCAGCTGGTACAACCAGACCGCCACCGAGGGCTCCCGGTTCGCCGGTGAAGGCGGGCACTTCATCGACACCGTGAGCTGGCTGCTCGACGCCGACCCGGTCTCGGTCTACGCGACCGGCGGCACGGACCTGCAGATCACCCTCGGCTATGGGGACGGTTCCACCGCGGTCATCACCTACGCCGAAAGCGGTTCGTCGGGCTTCCCGAAGGAGACGCTCGACGTCACCGCCGACGGCAAGGTCCTGAAGTTCGACGACTTCGTCCGCGCGTCGGTGTTCTCCCGCAAGAAGTGGGCGAGCTCGCGGCTCCCGAAGGGCCGCGACAAGGGCCAGGCCGCCGAGGTCGACGCCTTCCTCGAAGCCGTCCGCACGGGTGGCCCGATGCCGATCTCGGTCGCTTCGCTGGCCGCGACGACGCTGGCCACGCTCGCCGCCCAGACCAGCGTCGCGAACTCGGCGCCGGTCCGGATCGAGCTGCCGCGGAAGGCGGGTGCCCCGGCATGATGGGTCCCGGCTGGTACCTCCGCCGGCTGTCCCGGATGGGGCCGGCGGAGGTCGTCGGCCGTGCTCGGCACGCCGTCGTCCAGCGGCAGTGGCGGTCCGCGCTGCCCGAGCCGCCCGCGTGGCCGTCACACCCACGGTTCACCGCCCAGCTGCCGGACGGCGTTCTCGGCAAGGTCTCCGGCGAGGCCGTCACGCGGCTGCTGGCCACGGCCGACCACCTGATGGCCGGCCGCGCCGAGTACTTCGGCGTCCTGCGCGACGACATGGTGTCGCCGGACTGGGCCCTCGACCCGAAGACCGGCCGCCGCGCGCCGCTGGACGTCTACGCCTTCGACGTGCCGTACCGGTCGGAGGACGAGGTCGGCGACATCAAGCAGATCTGGGAGCCGTCGCGCCACCAGCACCTCACCGTGCTGGCCGCGGCGTACGCCCTGACCGGCACCGCGACGTACGCCGAGCGCGTCGCCGCGCACCTGCGGTCCTGGTGGGCGGCCAACCCGCCGTTGCGCGGGCCGCACTGGGTGAGCGGCATCGAGCTGGGCATCCGGTTGCTGTCGTGGGTCTGGGTCCGCCGCCTGCTCGACGGCTGGGCGGGCGTCACGGCGTTGTTCGAGGACAACCCGGACTTCCACCTGCAGCTGTGGCACCACCAGAACTGGCTGGCGACCCTGCGCAGCCACGGCTCGTCGGCGAACAACCACGTCATTGCCGAGGACGCCGGCCTGCTGGCCGCGGCGTGCGCGTTCGGCTGGTTCCCGGAGTCGCCGCGCTGGCGGGCCGAAGCGACCCGCTCGCTGGACGTCCAGCTGGGCCGCAACACCTTCGGCTCCGGGCTCAACGCCGAGCTCGCGTCCGAGTACCACGGCCTGGTGCTGGAACTGGGCCTCGCGGCGGCGCTCGAAGCCGACGCGGCCGGCACCCCGGTGCCGGACTCCACCTGGGACGTCCTGCTCCGGATGACCGACGCCTTGGCGTCCATTGTGGACAACCGGTTCCGGCCGCCCCGGCAGGGTGACGCCGACGACGGCTTCGGCCTGATCGTCGACGGCTCCGAGACCAACCGCTGGGCGTCGCTGCTGGCCACCGGCGAGGTCCTGTTCGGCCGCCTCGACTGGTGGCCGGTGCCGGGTGACGACGTCCGCACGCCGCTGCTGACCGCACTCGCCCTCCGGACACCGCGAGCCACGGGCGTCCGCTCCGGCCGGCGTCCCGCCCACCTGCGGGACGCGGGCATGACGATCCTGCGCTCGGGAAAGGTCTGGGCGCGGTGCGACGGCGGGCCGCACGGTTTCCTGTCGATCGCCGCGCACGCCCACGCCGACGCACTGTCGGTGGAGGTCCGCCACGACGGCGTCGACATCCTCGCCGACCCGGGCACCTTCTGCTACCACGGCGAGCCGCAGTGGCGGTCGTACTTCCGTTCCACGCTCGGCCACAACACCCTCGAACTGGGCGGTCAGGACCAGTCGGCGTCCGGCGGGCCGTTCCTCTGGACCCGGCACGCGGTGACGAAGGTGCTCGGCGTGCACACCCCCGACCACGGCCCGTCCCACTGGTCGGCGGCCCACGACGGCTACGCGCCGGCGGTGCACCGCCGGACGGTCGAGCTCGACGGCGCCGTGCTGAAGATCGTCGACGAGGTGCTCGGCGACACGGGCCCGGCCGCGCGGCTGGCGTTCCACCTGGGCCCGGCCGTCACGGCCACCCTGGACGGGAACGTCGCCCACCTGCGCTGGGAGGGTGACGGCCGGACGTTGGCCCCCGTCCACACCGCGGAGCTGGAA
This sequence comes from Amycolatopsis sp. NBC_01286, assembly GCF_035982555.1. NCBI lineage: Bacteria > Bacillati > Actinomycetota > Actinomycetes > Pseudonocardiales > Pseudonocardiaceae > Amycolatopsis > Amycolatopsis sp. NBC_01286. The sequence continues at coordinate 1,725,091 of NZ_CP108428.1, read as the reverse complement.
CTGCCGGCCGAGCTGACGTGGACGGCCCACCGGGGTGAGCTCGACCCGCTGCTCGGCTGGTACTCGGCGGGCTTCGGCCGCAAGGAACCCTCGACCACCCTGGTCGGCTCCGGCACTCCCGGACACTCGATCACCCTGCTCCGCTTCAGTTAGGACCCGCCCGTGACAGCCCGCCGCTCCCGACTTCGCCGTGCCGCTCCGCTGCTCGGCGTGCTGCTCACGCTCGCGGCGTGCTCCAGCAGCCCCGACACCGGCGGCCCGGCCCAGGCGACCTCGGCCCCCAGCGGGTCGGTCGCGGCGGTCTGCGACAAGGAGCCGGCCGGCCCGACGGCGGCGCCGGCCGGTGCGGTGATCGTCGACCCCGCGGTCCCGAACGACCTCGCCGTGAAGACGCGCGCGGCCGGCCCGGGCACGACGTTCTGGCTCAAGCCGGGCAAGCACATCCTCGGCGACGACAAGTACGACCAGGTCTCGCCGAAGGACGGCGACGTCTACATCGGCGCGCCCGGCGCGGTCCTCGACGGCCGGAAGATCAACCAGTACGCGTTCACCGGGCACGGGAACAACGTCAAGCTCACCTACCTGACCGTGCAGGGCTTCGCGGCGCCCCGCGACGAAGGGGTCGTCAACCACGACTCGGGCGACGGCTGGCAGATCGAGCACTCCACGATCCAGGACAACGACGGCGCCGGGCTGATGGCGGGCGCGCGCCAGCAGGTGCGCGGCAACTGCCTGCGCCGCAACGGCCAGTACGGGATCAACGCCTTCTCCGGCAGCACCCCGATCACCGCGCTGGTCGTCGAGGGCAACGAGATCGCCGGCAACAACACGGGCGACTGGGAAACGAAGATCGACGGCTGCGGCTGCACCGGCGGCGTCAAGTTCTGGGACGTCAACGGCGCCGACGTCCGCGGCAACTGGGTGCACGACAACCACGGCACCGGGCTGTGGGCGGACACCAACAACAACGACTTCCTCATCGAGGGCAACCTCATCGAGAACAACGACAGCGCCGCGATCATCTACGAGATCAGCTACAACGCGATCATCCGCGACAACACGATCCGGAAGAACAACTGGGTCGACGGCCGCAGGTACGCCGACAAGGGCGACAACTTCCCGACGCCGGCGATCTACATCTCCGAGTCCGGCGGCGAGCCGCGGATCAAGGCGCGGACCGCGAAGATCGAGATCTCCCGCAACTTCCTGGAGAACAACTGGTCCGGGATCACGTTGTGGGAGAACGCCGACCGGTACTGCAACAGCCCGGCCAACACCTCGTCCGGCGACTGCACCCGCCTGGTGCCGAACGTGAAGACGTGCGCGGCGCCGGCGATCACCACCGAGCCGCTGCTGAGCGACTGCCGCTGGAAGACCCAGCACGTCGACATCCACGACAACAAGTTCGTCCTGGACCCGGCCGTGGTCGGCTGCCAGGCCTCGTGCGGCCGGATGGCGCTGCTGTCGAACTTCGGCACCTACCCGGACTGGTCGCCCTACAAGAACGACGTCGTCCAGGAAGCCATCACGTACAAGCAGGACAACCGCTGGCACGACAACAGCTACGCCGGGCCGTGGACGTTCATCCCGTACACCACCGACCGCGTCATCGAGATCGGCGAGTGGCAGGGCTCGCCGTACTCGCAGGACTCCGGAAGCACCTTCACCGCGCAGGGCGGGGGCTGACATGGCGACACAAACCCGAACGACGGCGAGGATCCGCGGCGAAGCCACGGTCGAGCCCGCGTCGTCGACGCCGAAGTGGGCGGCCCTGGCGTGGGCGCTGCTGATCATCAACACGCTCGGCTCGACCGGCGCGAAGACGGTCATCCCGCTGCCGCGGTCGGTCAGCCAGCTGGTCACGATGGGCTCGCTGATGACGGCCTTCGTGATCGCGCTGGCCCTGAACAAGCACCTGCGGATCCGCCCGAGCGCGTACCTGCTGCTGCTGACGTTGCTGCTGCTGTCCAGCATCCTGGCCAGCGCCGACCTGAAGGAAGGCGCGGGCGCGCTCTTCCGGTGCTTCCGGCTCACGGTCTTCCTCTCCACGCTCTGGTTGCTCACCCGTTGGTGGGACGGCGGGTTCGGGCTGGTCCGGTCCCACATCCGGACGTACGGGATCGTGCTCGCGTCGGTCGCGGTGGGCCTGGTCGTCTCGCCGGGCAACGCGATGCCCGAGGAGTACGGCGGCCGGCTGTCCGGCGCGATCTGGCCGCTCACGCCGCCGCAGATCGGTCAGTACGCCGCGGTCATCTCCGGCCTGACGCTCCTGCTCTGGTTCGGCCGCCGCACGACCTGGCGCAGCGCCCTGATCATCGTGGTGCCGGCCCTCGCGCTGCTGCTGCTCACGCACACCCGCACAGCGACGCTCGGCCTGCTCGCCGGGCTACTGGTGGCCTTCCTGTCGATGGCGCTGACCAGTGCCCGCGCCCGCAAGGTGTTCGCGTGGACGGCCGGTATCGGCGGTGTCGGCGGCCTGGTGCTGGCCGGCGCGCTGCAGGCGTGGTTCCTCCGCGGGCAGAGCGCGGACAACTTCTCCAGCCTGACCGGCCGCGCGAAGGTCTGGGACGCGTTGCTGGAGGCCCCGCGGACGACGTCGGAGTACATCTTCGGCGTCGGCCTGACGGACAAGTCCTACGACGGCCTCCCCATCGACAACAGCTGGCTGGCGATCTACCACGAGCAGGGGTTCGTCGGGATCGCGCTGGTCGCGGGCTTCCTCCTCACATTGGTCGTGGTGGCCGTGCTGCGGCCGCCGTCCCTGGCTCGCGCGTGCGCGATCTTCCTGATCACCTACTGCATTTCGGCCTCCTACACCGAGGCCGGCCTCGGCGACGCGTCGCCGTACCTGCTCCACCTGGCCCTGGCCGCGTCGCTGCTGGTCCGCGGGGTGCCGCAGTCCGACGAAGAAGCATTCATCCCGGCGAAGGGGGCAAGCGTGCGAGGTGCAGCCGCGTGAAGGTGCTCGTGGTCCACAACCGGTACCGGTCCGAGCAGCCGAGCGGTGAGAACAACGTCGTCGACGCCGAGGTCTCCCTGCTCGCCGAGGGCGGGCACAAGGTGTCGTTGTTCGAGCGCCGCAGCGACGACATCGCGCAGATGCCGTTGCCCCGCAAGGCGACCGTTCCGCTGATGATCCCGTGGAACCCGGCGGTCCGGAAGGAGCTCGCGGCCCGGCTGCGGGCGTCGCGCCCGGACGTCGTGCACATCCACAACACGTTCCCGCTGCTGTCGCCGTCGGTGGTCGCCGCCTGCGCGGACGCGGGCGTGCCCGCCGTCGCGACGCTGCACAACTACACGATGGTCTGCCCGCCGGGCACCCTGCACCGCGACGGCCACATCTGCACCGAGTGCGTCGGCGGCTCACCGCTGCCCGCGGTGAAGCACGGCTGTTACCGCGGCTCGAGCGCCGCGACGGTGCCGATGGCGGCCAGCATGATCGCGAACCGCCGCCGGTGGTGGACGGGCGTGTCCCGGTTCTTCTGCATTTCGGCGGCTCAACGTGACCTCCTGGTGTCGGCCGGGATGCCCGGCGAGCGGATGGCGGTGAAGCACAACTTCGTCACCGACCCCGGTGTCCGCCGCACCGGCGACGGAAAGCACGTACTGTTCCTCGGCCGTATCACCGAGGAAAAGGGTGTCGGCCTGCTGATGCGGGCGTGGGACCAGCTCGGCGGCGCCCTGGGCGTGCCGCTGGTCATCGCCGGCACCGGCCCGATGCAGGACGAGGTCGCCACCTGGGCGTCCGGCCGGCCGGACGTCTCGTACGTCGGCCTGCAGAACAAGGCGGAGTGCCGCGCCTTGACCGCCGACGCCGTCGCCGTGGTGGCGCCGTCGACGTGGCTGGAGGCGTTCGGCCTGGTCGTCGTCGAGGCGATGGCGGCCGGCGTGCCGACGGTCGCGGCGGCCCACGGCGCGTTCCCCGAGCTCGTCGAGGACGGCGTGACGGGCCTGTTGCACCAGCCGAACGACGCGGCCTCGCTCGCGGACCGGCTGCGCCAGGTGACCGGCGACCGGAACCAGGAGATGGGGGACGCGGCCCGCGTCCGGTACGAGAAGGACTTCACCCCGGCGGTCGGGCTCGACCGGCTGATCTCCGGGTACCAGGCCGCGATCGAGGCGCACGGGTGAGGGAACTCGTCCGGACGGCACCCGAGGCTCTGCCGGTCGCCTTGCGCGCCCCGCTGGCGATGTCGGGTGCGCTGGCGACGGCGGTGCTCGTCGCGCTCGGCATCCTCCACTTCCACGACTCCGGCCTGACCGGGATCGACGCGGCCGTGCTGCCGTCGCTCGACGGCGTCCGGCCGCCCTGGCGGTACGTGGCGCTGGTCTTCGACTTCGGCGGTGAACCGGTCGGGTCGACGATCCTGGTCGCTCTGGTCGCGTTGCTGGGTTTCCTGGCCCACCGGGTCCGGATAGCGGTGCTGACCGTGGTCGGGGTCCTGGCCACCGTCGCGGTGACGACGGTGCTGAAACCGATCGTCGGCCGCACGATCCACGGCGAGTTCCTGTCCTACCCGAGCGGTCACACGGCCATGGCCACGGCCCTCGCGCTGGTCATCGGCCTGCTGGTGGCCGACCGCCTGCACCTGGGCCGCACGGCGGGGGTGCTGCTCATGCTGGTGCTGGCCGCGGTCGCCGGGATCGCGATGGGCTGGGCCGAAGTATCCCTGGGCGCGCACTACCCGACGGACGCGATCGGCGGGTTCTGCGCCGCGCTGGCGGTGGTCCCCGCGATGGCGTGGGCGGTGGACCGCGTCGCCGATCGCCTCTGACGACTCCGCGGTCGTCGGCGGGGTGACACTCGCAGCGCCCAGGCGCCGGTCCGGTTGTGTGGCGGTTCTCCGGGCGAACCTGTCGGTCTCGGTCGGGCTTGTTCGTCGGTGGGGTGACCGACTCGCGAAGGAGACCCCGATGATCCAGGACCTGATCGCCGCGGAACGCCGTGAGCTGGCGGCGGTGCTCGATGGCCTGTCGCCGGCCGAATGGGCGACGCCGACGTTGTGCGCGGGCTGGCGCGTGCCGGAGGTGGTCGCCCACCTGACGATGCCGTTCCGCATGTCGACCGGCCGGTTCGCCCGCGAGCTGCTGAAGTCCGCCGGGCGCTTCAACCACATGGCCGACCGGGTGGCGCGACGCGACGCGGCCGAGCTGTCGTCCGAGGCGCTCGTCGCCTCGCTGCGCGACAACGCCGAACACCCCTGGCGGCCGCCGGGCGGGGGAGCGGAAGGCGCCCTGAGCCACGACGTGATCCACGGCCTGGACATCACGACCGCCCTGAGCCTCGACCGGAGTGTGCCCCGGGAACGGCTCGAGCTGGTTCTCGACGGTCTCAAGCCGAAGCAGGTGAGGTACTTCGGCGCCGATCTGGCGGGCGTCTCCCTGCGCGCCGACGACCTCGACTGGTCGTACGGCACCGGCTCGCCGCTCACGGGCGCCGCCCAGGATCTCCTGCTGGTGCTCTGCAACCGGCGGCTGCCCTCGGGGCGGCTGCGAGGAGAGCCGAGTTCGCGGTTCACCACGGTCTGAGCTCTCTTCGAAGTCTGTCCATCGTGGACAGCCGTGGTGTTCCGGTTTCCCCGCTGACGAACCAGTCGGGGATGTCATGCCGTTCGAGCACGCATCCCCTGCTGCGCAAGAAAGGGACGAGCAGTTCACCGACGTCGTCGGCGCGCGAGTAGAGGACGCCCATCGCGTCGAACGCGACGACGTCGGTCGCGTCATGGCGAAGGGTTTCGGGAACGGGGCTCGAGGTGGCCATGTCTCCGAAGGTACCGAACACTCGTGCGAACACCATCGCTTGAACGGGTGATTGCGGTGTCCGGAATTCACCACTCGCGACTTTTCCCTTGTCTGCCAAGGGAAATCGTCACCGAAGTCGTGATCGCCGGAGAAAAGTGTCGGAACCCGGTGCCATAGTCGTGATCAGCAGCCGGCGGGCCCACCGTCGAACGAAGAACACGCGTCCTGCGAGTACGGGCCCGCCCGCCAGCCCGCAGGGTCGACCGTCCTGGAGGTGTCATGCACGACGAAGGTCCACGGCCCCGCATAGGAGTTGTCGTGCCACCGGTTGTCCTGCTGGAACGTGATCGCCTCCTGGACCACGGTTCCCTTGTAGGGCGACCAGTCCGGGAACGTCCCGTAGTTCGACAGCAGTGCCATCCGCCCGCAGAAGCTCGTGCAGCCCACCCGCCCAGGCTCGAACCGGAAGGTGTTCCCGTGAATCTCGACGTGCTGGGTCTTCCAGCGGCAGTCGTCGTAGGCCGGCGCCTTCGCGATGGTGCCCGCCGAGCACGAAGACGGGGAAGCCACTTTTGTGCAGTAGCCCGAAGACGTGTTCGCCGGGCTGGTGCAGAAGCGGTCGGCGTTCTCCCACAGCGTGATCCCGGACCAGTTGTCGACAAACGTGTTCCCGCTGATGTCGATGGCCGACGTCCGCGCCGGCACCCGGGACTCGCCGCCCGACTCCGACAGGTACACCGTCGCCGCCGGGAAGTTGTCGCCGCGCGAGGCGAACTTGCGGCCCTGCACCAGGCTGTTGCCGCGGAAGGTGTTGCCGCGAAGCACGAGGTTGTAGCTCGTCTCGTAGAACAGCGCCTCGGCGTCGTTGGCCTCGAACAGGTTGTCCTCGACGAGGAAGTCGTTGTTGTTCGTGTCGGCCCACAGGCCGGCGCCGTGGTTGCCGTGGACCCAGTTGCCGCGGACGTCGGCGCCGTTCACGGCCCAGAACTTGGCGCCGCCGCTGCAGCCGCAGCCCGGGACCTTGGTCTCCCAGTCGCCGGTGTTGTTGCCGGTGATCTCGTTGCCCTCCAGCACGAGGCCGGTGATGTGGTCGCCGGCCTGGTAGGCGTTGAGCCCGTACTGGCCGTTGTTCCGCAGGCAGCTGTGCCGCACGACCTGGCCCGCGCCGGCCATCAGGGCGGCGCCGGCGTTGTCTTCGACGGTGGTGTTCTCGATGAGCCAGCCGTCGCCGGAGTCGTGGTTGACCACGCCCTGGTCCTGCAGCGCGGCGAAACCGCGGATGGTGAGGCCCTTGATCTCGACGTCGCGAGCCTGCTGGGTGAACGCCGCGCGGTTGACGCCGCGGCCGTCGACGACCGCGCCGGGCGCGCCGAGGTAGACGTCGCCGTCCTTGGGCGCGACCTGGCCGAACTCGTCGGTGCCGAGGGTGTGGGTGCCGGGCCGGAGCCAGAAGGTGGTGCCCGGCGGGTGCGCCGCCGTCTTGGCCGAGAGGTCTCCGTCGACGCCCGGTTCGACGGAGACCGCCCCGGGCGGCGGTTCCTCGTACGCCGCGGGCTGGTGATCGCACACCGGCCCGGGCCCGTCGGCACCGTTCGCGATCGCCGGGCAAGCCACGGCGATCAAGAGCGAGCAAGCACCGACGAGAAACGCACGAGATCTGCCCATGGCAGGACGCTACGCACGATCGGGCGGGAAAACAGTCACCCTCAAGTGTCCTCATCGGACCCAACGAGTGAAACCGGCTCCCCGGAGCGGGGATCCGACGGCGTGCTCCGGACCCGCGACCGCCCGGCGCCCGGCGGGAACCGGGCACCGGGCGGCGCGGGGGCCGGGTCAGGCGCGCTTGCGGAAGACCGGCTGCACCGGGCGGCCGCCCATCCACGGTGTGGGGTCGTTGGCGTCGAGGGCCTTGCGGTAGACCGTGCAGGCCTGGGCGACGACGTCGATCGTCTTGTCGATGTCCGCCTCGGTGAGCGCGGCGCTGACCACGAAGGACGGGCCGAGCACCCCGCCGCTGATCAGCTCGCGCAGGAACAGCGTCCGGTACGGCTGCGACGGCTTGCCTTCTTCGTCGAGCGTGCCGAAGACCATGTTGCTGGCCCGGCCGCGGACGACCACGTGGTCCTCGACGCCGATTCCGGCCGCGACGTCGCGGACGCCGGCGGCGAGCCGGTCGCCGAGGGCGTGCATGCGGCCGATGACGTCCTCGTCGCGGTAGACGTCCATCACCGCCATCGCGGCGGCGAGGGAGTGGGTCTCGGCGCCGTGGGTGGTCGAGAGCAGGAACACGCGCTCCCGGTCGGTGCGCAGCCCGCCGATCTCCATCAGTTCCCGCTTGCCGGCGAGTGCGGAGACGGCGAAGCCGTTGCCGAGGGCCTTGCCGAACGTCGAGAGGTCCGGGGTGACGCCGTAGAGGCCCTGCGCGCCGTGGGCGGACCAGCGGAAGCCGGTGATCATCTCGTCGAAGATCAGCACGACGCCGTGGCGCGTGGCGAGCTCCCGCAGGCCCTGCAGGTACCCCGGCGGCGGTTCGGCCGCCGCGGCCGGCTCCAGGATCAGGCACGCGATCTCGCCGTTGTGGCGCTGCAGCAGCTCCTCGGCGGCCTGCAGGTCGCCGTACGGGAAGGACACCGTCTGCTCGGTCGTCTCGTCCGGGATGCCCGCGTTCATCGGCGTCGTGCCGATGAACCAGTCGTCGGTCGAGAAGAACGCGTGGTCGGCGCACTTCGCGACGAGCTTGCGCCCGGTCGCGGCGCGGGCCAGCCGGACCGCGGCCGTGGTGGCGTCGGAGCCGTTCTTGGTGAACTTCACCATGTCGGCCGTCGGCACGTTTTCGAGGAACCGCTCGGCGGCCTCGGCCTCGATGATCGACGGGCGGATGAAGTTGCTGCCCTTGTCCAGTTCGCCGCGGACGGCGTCGAGGACGCGGGGGTGGGCGTGGCCCAGGCTGACCGCTCTCAGTCCGGAGCCGTACTCGATGTACTCGTTGCCGTCGACGTCCCAGACGTGGCCGCCGCGGCCGTGGGAGATGACCGGGGCCATCTCGAAGGGATACTGGTCCGAGCCCTTGGCGTAAGTGTGCGCTCCACCCGGGATGACCCGGTGCAGCCGCTCGTTCGCCGTCGTGGAGCGGGGCAAGTTCGTTCCCATGGGGGTCACCTCGTTGGTTTCAACGCCTCTCCGAGAGACGGCGCACGTTCGTCTCGGTCACTGGCCAGTGTGACTGACAGTGGCCAGGAAATGTCCAATTCAGGGTCTTTGTACGAAATCGTAATGTCTTCGTTCGGATTGTGCGCCCGATCGATACGGTACGAAACGTCCGAGGGATCTGTGAGTGACTGGAATCCGTGCGCGCACCCCGCGGGGATGTACACCGAAACCTGCGTCTCACCGGAAAGTTCGAAAGTCTTGATGTTTCGGAATGTCGGGGAATCCGGTCGGAGATCCACGACGACGTCGAAGATCGCGCCGTGCGAACAGCGCACGAGCTTCGACTCGCCGGCCCCGCCGCGCAGGTGCATCCCGCGCACGACTCCCTTGCGGGACCGGGAAAGACTGTCCTGGGCGAAGCCGTCCGGGTCGATCCCGACCGACGCGACGACCTCGCGGTCGAAGGTGCGGCTGAAGAAGCCGCGCACGTCCACGTGGGGTGCCGGTTCGAACAGGTACACGCCCTCGATTTCGGGTACCGGAATGGCCTTCATCGCCCACCGCCGAAGAGGGCCGCCGAAAGGGCGGCGAACTGGTCCTTGAGCCGTTGCGCGTTCATCTCGTTCCGTTCCAGCAGTGTCTGGCGCAGTTCGGCCGAACGGTTCTCCAGCTCGGTGAACTGTTCGACGAGCCGGTCGAAGTCGACGGTCTTCGCCCGCTGGGTGAAACCGCCGAGCCCCATCTCCGCCATGAGGACGTCGTTCTTCGGCGCGTACCCGATCGCCACGGTCGGTTTCGCGACCTTCAGGGCGCAGAGCACGTTGTGGTAGCGCGTCGCCACCACGCGGTCCACCGCGGCCATCTCGTGCATCAGCTCGTCCAGGGTCTCCGCCGAAGCCGCCGTCACCAGCGGGGAAGCGGTCTTCTCGATGATCTCGTCGACGACCTGCCGGTCGATCTGATCGCCGATGAACAGCCGGACGGGTCTGTCCTGGTCAACGAGCCAACCGACAAAACGGTTCATCGTGTCGACGTAGTGGCGGTAGATCCGGTCGGCGTCGGCGCGGTCGTCGTTGCCGCCGTAGTAGGCCATCACGCCGACACCGACGGTGCCCGGCTCGCCGGCGTCGTCCGGGGTGGGGAGGGAGAACGCTAGGTCGGGATACACCTGGTCACGGCTGGTGTCGACGCCCATGGCGCGCATCGCGTCGCGGGAGATGTCGTCGCGGTAGGAGCGGTAGGTGGCCAGGCGGCCGACCCAGCGGACCAGCGTCCGCGTCGCCCGCGCGCTGATCTCGTTGGCGCCGACCGAGACCAGCGCGACCTTCGTCCCGAAGAGCCGGCCCGTGGCCGAGAGGAGGAACAGCGAATACGGAAAACCCCAGGGACGCAACGGAAGCGTCGCTTCGAGGACACCCATGCCCGGCACGATGACGACGTCCTGCTTGCGGACCCAAGCGGCCGTGCGGCCGATGTCGACGAGCTTGCCCAGGCCCTTCAGGACGATCGATCGGAGGCCGGACGCCGTCTCGTACTCGGACTGGTTCCAGTGCAGGGGCGTGGTGTCGAGCCCGTACCGCTCGCGGACGATCTCCGGACCGCCCACGAGGGCGCCCAGCACGGCGTCCGGGTACTCGGCGCGCAGGTAGCCGAGCACGGCTTCTAGGGAACCGTCGTTGCCGAGGTTCCCCGAGCCGAGCAGGCCGAACACGCCGACGCGAGGGGCACGCTTCACGCGAGCCTGCCTTCCCGGCCGGCCACGATCTCGTTGACCGTGGCGACGTCGGAGGCGGTCGGCGCGCGGTCCTCGACGCGCTCGCCGTGGCCGGAGCGCGCGCGGTCGGTCAGCCAGCTGCCGAGGTGCCGGAAGCACTCGCGCTTGTCGGCGCCCGAGATCGGGGAGCGCCGGATCAGGTCGGCGAACCCGACGATGTACTCGCCGACCAGGCGGACGGTGGGGTTCCGGAGCCGGTCCGCGCGCCGCGGGTCGAGGTTGGCGCACCGGCTCCGGATGGTCGGGTTGGCCCGCTCCGCGCGGCCCGGGTGGTCGCGGCGGAAGTAGAGCAGCTCGGGCACCTGGTAGAACGGCCCGTGCAGCGCCATCTCGGCCGAGTACGTGCGGTCGGCGTGGTGGTAGCTGTCGAGCGGCTTGACGCGGCGGAGGACGTCGGCGCGGATGACGCCGTAGAAGTCGTCGCCGCCGGGCTCGAACAGGATGCTGCGAAAGCGGTCCGGGGCGTGCCGGGAGCCGGTGTCCAGGGTGTACTCGAGCGGCTGGACGATGCGGCCGTCGCCGTCGATGATGGCCTGGTCGCAGTGGGCGAGGATGACGTCCGGGCGCTCGTCGAGCGCCTCGATGCAGCGCTTGAGGAGGTCGCGCGCGTAGAGATCGTCGTGGGAGACCCACTTGAACAGCTCGGTGCGGGAGACGTCGAACACGAAGTTGTGGTTCGGTGTCGCGCCGATGTTCTTCGGCTGGCGGACGTAGCGGATCCGCGAGTCCTTCTCGGCGTAGCGGCGGCAGATCTCGTCGGTCGCGTCGGTGGACGCGTTGTCCGAGATGATCAGCTCGTAGTCCTCGTAGGTCTGGCCGAGCAGCGCGTCCAGTGACTCGGCGAGGTACTCCTCGCCGTTGTACACCGGGAGGCCGAGGCTCAGCCGCGGGACGGTGGTCATGGAGTCCTCATTCCTTGATCGGCTCTTTGATCGGCTCGAAGACCACGGTGATCTCGTTGATCGTCTCCTTGAGCGGCGCGAAGACGATGGTGGCGTCGCCGGCCCCGGCGTCGTCCGGGACCGGCGGCACGTACTCGCGCAGTCCGAGCCGCAGCTGCAGCCACCAGACGACGGACCCGGTGAGCGTCGCGGCCGCGACGCCCCACGCGGACCCGGCCGCACCGCCCAGGAAGGCTCCGGTGATGCCAAACGTGACGTAGAACAGGGAGGCGATCAGCTGCGACCGCAGGCTCCGCGGGGCGGCGCCGAGGGCCCGCAGGCCGGCCGCGGCGCCGGTCGAGAAGCTCGCGCCGACCACGGCGAGGGTCACCGGGAGGATCAGCGGGGACGACGAGTCCCACACCGAGCCCATCACCCAGCGGCCCGCCGCGTCCGGCAGCAGGAGCAGCAGTGCCAGGCCCCAGCACAGCGCGGCGGCGGCCTGGCCGCCGCCGAGGATCATGCAGAAGTGCTTCAGCCGGTGCGGCGCCCGCTGAAGCACCCGCGCGCCCTCCGCGACGGTGACCAGGGACAGCCCCATGAGCAGGGCCAGGAACGGGCCGAGCAGCTGCTCGGCACCGCGGACCGCGCCGACGGCGGTGATGCCGGCGATCGCGCCGAGGCCGTACGCGCGCAGCTGCGACGCGCCGCTGTTGCTGACGTTCTCGACCAGGTAGCGGACGCTCAGGTCGCGCTGGGACCTGAACCAGCCGAGCAGCGCGCGCGGGTGCGGGAGGACGCCGGTCTGGAACCAGCCGAAGACCGCCGCGACCGCGCCGGAGATGCCCCAGGCCAGCACGAACGCGACGACCGTGCCGATCTCGGCGGCGATGACCAGCGCCGGGATCAGCGCGACGCCCCACACGCAGTCGTTGATGAACGCCTTCTTGCCCGCACCGCGGGCGAAGAACGCGAAGCGCCAGGCGTCCTGCAGCAGCAGGCCCGGCAGCACGACGGCGAGCGCGACGAACGCGTTGCCGAGCGGGCCGCCGGCCGCGAGTCCGGCGACCAGGCTGATCACGCCGGTCACGCAGCCGACGCCGATGGCGGTGCCGGACGCGCTCGCGACGCCGTGGCGCCAGCGGTCCTCCGAGACGGCGCTGAAGCGCACCATCAGCGGGTCGGTGGCCAGGCCGCGCGAGACGTTCAGCACCACGCCGTAGGTGACCCAGGCGAGGCTGAAGATGCCGAAGGCGAACGTCCCGAGCGAGCGGGCCACGTACAGGCCGACCGCGAAGTTCGTCAGGCTCGAGACCGCCTGGTCGCCGAGGCCCCAGCTCAGCCGTCCGGCCATGGCGCGCACGGCGCCGTTCCGGAGCAGCGAGCCGGAGGCCCGGCGGTGGTTGGCCACGTCGCTCACTCCTTGACCAGGCCGGCGTCGTGCAGGGCACGCGCCGCGACGTCGACGATGTCGAACGGCAGGCCGGCCCGCTCGGCGATGTCGAGAAGGGAGTGGTCGCCGTCGGAGAGGTTGAGCACCCAGAGCATGGCCATCTGGGCTTCCTTGGCGTCGCTGCGGCCGCCGAGCGAGTCGTACAGCCCGCGCTTGCCGAGCTGTGGTTCGCCGTACGGGCTGAGGTTGACGTACCGGCGGTTGCGGTCCAGGACGCCGAAGGCGTCGCGAAGCGCGCCGAGCGTGTCCTCCATGGCCGCGGGCGAGACGAAACCCGGGTTGTCGGCGGAGGTGTGGTACTCGGGGTAGCCGGCGTACGGCGTCCGCGTCAGGGAGCCGACGCCGAGGTTGAAGCCCGGCGAGCAGAACTGGCGCTCGTCGTAGCCGTACGGCGAGAAGTCGACGACCTTGTGCTCCCGCGAGCGGAGCACGTGCTGCACGACGCGGTCGATCTCGGCGTCGTCGCGGCGGGACTTCTTGTACGTCAGCGGGCCCGGGTCGCCGGCGCACGCCAGGACCAGCCCGTGCTTGACCTTCTCGATCCGGTCGGAATTGCGCGCCAGCCAGGTGATCGAGCCGATCGTGCCCGGCATGAACAGGAACCGGTACGTGTAATGGGGCTGGACGAGAGCCAGCTGCTGCGCCAGCGAGACCGCCACCGCGATGCCGGCGAGGTTGTCGTTGGCCAGCGACGGGTGGCACACGTGGCAGGACACGATGACCTCGTCGGTGACGCGGCCCGGGACGACGTGCTCGCCGTAGGTGAGCGAGCCGTCGGCCAGGGTCGAGTCGATGACGACGTCGTACTCGCCGTCGGGCAGCGCGTCGAGTTTCTCCTGCGCGAGGCAGAATCCCCAGGCCGGGGCGTAGTAGCTGGTCCGGTAGGGCACCCACGACGGCCGGTCCGGCAGCGTGTGCAGGTGCTCCCGCAGCTCGCTCAGCGGCAGCCGCTCCGATATCGGAACGCTGTAGCCGACGACGTGCAGGTTCGACTCCCGGAAGTCGATTACCCGCTCACCCGAAGGTGTGGCCACGTAGGCGTCGCGGATGTTCCACTCCTGCGGGATCGTCCAGTCCAGCACCTGGGTGCCGGTCGGGACCTCGTGCCGCTCCAGCGCGATGTGCTCGCCGATGATGTCCAGGGTCTGCCGCACGCCGTCGCCGGTGATGCTGCGGCAGATCGGGTACAGCCGCTCGACCAGGGCGTGCAGTTCCGCCCCGGTCCGCAGCTGCGTGCCCGCCACTAGTGCCGCCGCAGGGTGTCGTCGACGCGGCCGGCTTCGCCCTCACTGCGCAGCCAGGCGAGCCTGGTGAACAGCTTCTCGAACGACTCCCGGGTCAGCCCGAACTTCCGGTAGGCCTCGATCAGCTCGACGGCGCCGTCCTTGACCGACCACTCGCAGGCGAAGCCCGGGATGGCTTCGCGGAAGCGTGAGAAGTCGACGCGGTAGGAGCGCGGGTCGGCGCCGGCCTCGCCGGTGATGTTCAGCGTCGAGCCCGGCACGGCCTCGACGACCTCCTGGGCGATCTCGGCGACGGTGACGTTGTTGTCCTCGGTGCCGATGTTGAAGGCCTTGTTGTGCACGGCCTCCTTCGGCGCCGTCAGCGCCGCGGTGAACGCGCGCGCGATGTCCTGGGCGTGCACCAGCGGCCGCCACGGCGTGCCGTCGGAGAGCACCAGCACCTCGCCGGACAGGTGCGCGTGCGCGGTGAGGTTGTTCAGCACGATGTCGCCGCGCAGCCGGGGCGAGTAGCCGAACGCCGTCGCGTTGCGCATGTAGACCGGGGTGAAGTCGTCGTCGGCGAGCTCGTGGACGTCGGCCTCGACGCGCACCTTCGACTCGGCGTACGGCGTCACCGGCTTCAGTGGCGCGTCCTCGTTGACGAGGTTCTCGCCGCCCGCGCCGTACACCGAGCAGGTCGACGCGTACAGGTAGCGCTGGACACCGGCGTCCTTCGCCAGCTTGGCGAGCTTCACCGACGCGTGGTGGTTGATGTCGTAGGTCAGCTCGGGCGCGAGCGAACCCAGCGGGTCGTTCGACAGCGCGGCCAGGTGGATCACCGCGTCGACGTCGGAGACGTGCTTGGCCGTGACGTCGCGCAGGTCGACGGCGTACCCGCCCGGGTCGGCCGGTGCGGGCCCGAGCAGGCACTGCTCGAACAGCCCGGAGTCGAGGCCGACGACCTCGTGGCCGGCCGCGGCGAGCACCGGGGCCATCACCGTGCCCAGGTAGCCCTTGTGCCCCGTCAGCAACACCCGCATCGAATTCAGCCCTTCAGGTCGAGAGTGAGTTTCTTGACGAAAAACGCTTCGGCGTACTTCGCGGCCGCTTCGATCCCGCGGATCCGGGCCAGGCCGAGGAAGGCCTCCCGGTCGTACCAGCCGCGGTGCCGCTGGGACGCGTAGTGCGTCTGCAGCAGCCGGACCTTCTCCTCGGCGACGTCGTCTTCCAGGGGCTGGTAGACGGACGGGGCGCCGAGGTCGCCGTCCCACTTGACGATCTCGTAGCCGAGCGCCAGGTGGTCGCGGAACGCCGTCGGCACCAGCTTGGCCAGCCCGCGGTGGTCCTGGTGCGCGTCGTCGGTGCGCGGCGCCAGGATGACGTCCGGGTCGGTCCGTCGCCGCAGCTCCTCCAGCGCGTTCTTGGCCTCTTCCCAGTGCGCCGGGAACCGGCCGTCGGGCAGTTTCAGCACCGTGACGTCGACCTGCGCGCCGGGGCAGAACGCCGCCAGCGCCGCGCGCTCCTCGTCCTCGCGGGGCGTGCCGCCGCCGGAGAGGACCAGCGCGTCGACCCGCAGGCCCGGCCGTGACGCGCACATCGTCAGCAGGGTGCCGCCGGCGCCGATCGCGATGTCGTCGCAGTGCGCGCCGAGGGCGACGACGCCGCCGAGCTGTCCCGGCCGGAGCCCGATCACGCGGTGCTCGCGACGGGCCGCTCCCAGAGCGCCCAGGGCTTCTTGCCGTGCGTGTAGGCGTCGTCGAGCGCCGCGCGCTCCTTGACCGTGTCGGTCGGCTTCCAGAACCCGCGGTACGGGTAGGCCAGCAGCCGGCCGCGCTTGGCCAGCTCGCCGCAGCCGTCGGCGACCAGGTCGCCGTTCTCCGGGATGTGGTCGAAGACCTCTTGGCGGAGCACGAAGTACCCGCCGTTCTCCCACAGCGGCATTTCGCTGACGGCGGTGATCGCGCCGACCATGCCGCCTTCGTTCATCTCCACGCAGTGGAACGACGACTGCGGCGGCACGACCATCATCGACGCGCCGGCGTCGGTGTTCTCGAACCGCTCGATCATGTCGGGCAGCGGCGCGTCGGACAGGACGTCGGCGTAGTTCGCGAGGAACATCTCCTCGCCGTCGAGGTGGTCGCGGACGCGGCGCAGGCGCTCACCGATCGGCGACTCGATCCCGGTCTGCACGAACGTGATCGTCCAGTCGGCGATGTCGGTCGAGAGCAGTTCCGGCTTGCCGTTGCGCAGGACGAAGTCGTTGGAAATGGTTTCCTGGTAGTTCAGGAAGAAGTTCTTGATGTGCGCCGCGCCGTAGCCGAGGCACAGGATGAACTCCGTGTGCCCGAAGTGCGCGTAATACCGCATGACGTGCCAGATGAGCGGTCTCGGACCGACCATCGCCATCGGCTTCGGAACGTCGTCGGCCGCGCCGTTGCGCATCCGCATCCCGTAACCACCGCAGAAGAGTACGACCTTCACTTCAAGACACCTCGACGATTTCCAGGCGGGGGATGGGGAACACGAGCTTTCCGCCCCAGGCACCCACGAACGACAGCTGTTCGGTCAGTTCCTCCCGGAGGTTCCACGGGAGGACGAGCACGTAGTCGGGCCGATCGGCTTCGATCCGCTCCGGGGGCAGCACCGGGATGCGGGTGCCCGGGGTGAACCGGCCGTGCTTGTACGGGTTGCGATCGACCGTGTACTGCAGCAGGTCAGTGCGGATGCCGCAGTGGTTGAGCAGGGTGTTGCCCTTGCCCGGGGCGCCGTAGCCGACGACGGTCTTCCCGTCGTTGCGCGCCTCGATGAGGAACTTCAGCAGGTCCAGCCGCACGCGGGTGACGCGCTCGGCGAACTCGGTGTACCCGGACAGCTCGTGCAGCCCGGCGGCCTTCTCCCGCTCCAGCACGTCGGTCATCCGCTCGCTGGGCTCGCCCGCGACCGCTGCGACAACCGGGGCGCCGCCCCGGGCCGGGGGCTCCGCCACCCGGGACCCCCCGAAAGCCTCGGTGGGACGCGCCCACAGCCGGATCGAGCCACCGTGCGTCGGCACGAGTTCGACGTCGACCGCGGTCAGCCCGCCGGTCGCCAGCGCGCGGCGGGCCGATTCGACCGTGTAGTACTGGAAGTGCTCGTGGTAGATCGTGTCGTACTGGTTCTTCTCGATCAGCGTGAGCAGGTGCTGGACCTCGATGGAGACCCAGCCGTCGTCCGCGACCAGGGCGCGCAGGCCCTTGGTGAAGCCGAGGACGTCGGGGATGTGCGCGTAGACGTTGTTCGCGGCGACCAGGTCGGCCGGCCCGTGCTCCTCGCGCACCTGACGGCCGGTTTCCTCGGAGAGGAACGCGGTCAGGGTGGGCACGCCGGCGTCGCGCGCGGCCTGCCCGACGTTCACCGAAGGTTCGACTCCCAGACACCGGATCCCGTGCTCGACGACGTGCTTGAGCAGGTAACCGTCGTTGCTGGCGACCTCCACGACGAACGACTTCTCGTCCAGCCCGAGGCGCTCGACCGAGCCGTCGACGAAGCGCTTCGCGTGCTCCACCCACGACGTCGAGAAGGAGGAGAAGTACGCGTACTCCGTGAAGGTGTCGTCCGGGTCGATCAACGGCGGGATCTGCGCCAGCCAGCACTCGGTGCACACGATGAGGTGCAGCGGGAAAGTGGCTTCCGGCTCGTCGAGCTGTTCGGCGGTCAGAAATCGCTCACACGGGGGAGTCGCGCCGAGGTCCACGACGCTGGCCGTGTTTGTCGAACCGCAGAGTCGACATGTGGTCATCTACCAGGCTCCTTGGACTCGCGGTCGCGATATGCGTTAGACACGTCGAGCGGCGGTGGAAGGTCGTTACAGCGACGCGTGCCGGGCCGGTGGACCGATTCGGAACCGCAACATCACCACGCCAAGCAGGTGACCTGTGGTGCAGATCACGGACGGTGCCGGTCCGGATCCGTAACGTCCACAGTGGACTTGGGCCCTACGCTGGGCGGATGACTTCGGAGCCGACTCCCCGCCTGAGCGGGGTCGCGGGTGTGGTGCTGACGGTCCGGTTCCTGACGGAACTGGCGCTCCTGGGCGGCTTGGCCCTGGCCGGCACCCAGCTCGGCGGCGGCGTGGCCTTGGCGATCGTCGACGCCGTCCTGCTGCCGGTGGCGGCGGCCGCCGTCTGGGGCCTGTTCATCGCCCCGAAGGCCTCCCGGCGGCTCCCGGAACCGGCCCGCTTCCTGGTGGAGTTCGCCCTGTTCGCGGCCACCGGCGTGGTGCTGGCCCTGGTCGGCTGGGTGATCGCCGGGGTCGTGCTGGCCGTGGTCGGCATCGGCGTCGCGGCCCTGACCCGCCGCGTCGCCAAGGACGGCTGACCGGCCCTGCCATCACTGCCAACCTGTCCGCCGGCGATTGCCCCGGCTGCGGGTTCGCCCATTTACTGGGTGAGCACCAGGGCCCCGGTAAACGTCGAAATCCCCGTACCCACGGACAGGAGCGGAATCATGCAGAACGCAAATGGTGACATGCAGGTCGTGCCGGACGAGTTCGACCTCGACGTCCAGGCCGAGTTCAACCCGGACGTCGTGGTCTGGATCCTCGGCACCGACTGCTGCTCGGCCTTCTGATCGCCGCGGCGGGCGGAAAACCGGACCGGTTCCGGTTTTCCGCCGCCGGTTTCCCGGAGGCCGGAAATGGGTGACGAGATTTTCCGGGTGCACGACGGTTTCGTCGTACGCACCCCGCTGCGCTCGGGCGCCGCGCGGCTGCCGGCCGCCCCCGGCGGCCCGGATCCCGAGGCGTGCCGGGACGTCCTGCGCGCCGCGGCCGACCGCGCCGAGCTGGCCGAAGCGATCGAGGTCGCCAGCCCGAGCCTCGCCGCGGTCTTGGCGGACGCGCGGAGCGGCCGGCTCGACGCGCGCAAGCCCGCTCAGCTGCGGCGGGCCGCGCTCGCCGTGCTCAAGTACGACCTCCGCTCGCGGACCCGGCCGACGCCGTTCGGGCTGTTCGCCGGGGTGTCCGCCGGCCGGTTCGACCTCGCGCCGAAGGTGGAGGACGACGGACCGGCGCGGACGCGGACCCGCCTCGACCTCGGCTGGCTGCGGGACGTCGTCGAAGCGGCCGAGCCGGAGCCCGGCCTGCTGCCCCACCTCGACGTCCAGGCGCACTCGACGGTGGTCCGCCGCGGTGACCGGCTGCACCTCGACACGCCATCGGCAGGTCAGCGCGCGGCCGTTTCGGTGCGGTGCACCCCGGCGGTCGAGGCCGTGCTCGCCGAGACGCGGTCGGCCCGGCCCGTCCCGGACGTCGTCGCCGCGCTGCGGGACCCCCGAGCCATCGGGCTGATCGCCGAGCTGGTGCGCCAGGGCGTGCTGCTGACGTCGCTGCGGCCGCCGCTCGACGGCGGTGACCCGCTCACCCACGTCATCGACGTGCTGGCCGCGGCCGAGCGCCGCGGTGCGGTCGTACCGCTGCGCGACGCCCTCGTCGCCGTGGCCGAAGCGCGTGACGCCTACGACGCGCGGCCGATCGGCGAAGGGACCGCCGAACTGCGTCGCGTCGTCGCCCTCGCGCGGGACTTGCGGCCGCACGAGAACCCCGTGCACGTCGACACCCGGCAGGGGCTGCGCGTCCGGTTGCCGGAGGACGTCCGCGCCGAGGTGGCGGCGGCGGTCACCGCGATGTGGCGGATGTCGCCGCGCCGGGCCGTCCTCGGCGAGTGGCAGGCCCGGTTCACCGAGCGGTACGGCACCGGACGGCTGGTCCCGCTCCTGGAGGCCCTCGACGAGACCGCCGGGATCGGCGCCCCGGCGGGCTACCGGTGGCCGGCCGCGCGGCCCGCGACGCCGGAGCCGCCGTCGGAGCGGACCCCCCGGGACCGCCGGGTGGCGGCGCTGGTGGCCGAGGCGGTCCGGGACGGCGTGCGTGAGGTCGTGCTCGACGACGAAACCGTCGACGCACTGGCCGACGACGGCGACCCGGCCGAGGTCACGCGCTTCGGCGAGTACTGCTTCCAGCTGTGCGCGGCCTCGGTCGAGGACCTCGCCGCCGGCGAGTTCCGGCTGGTCACCGCGCCGAGCCACGGGTCGTACCAGCCCGGCGCGACCGCGAGCCGGTTCGCCGGAATGCTCCCCGACCCGGACGTCGTGGAGCGTGACGAGCAGGTCGTGCCCGTGACCCTGGCCTACCAGCCGCGCGAGGGGCGCGGCGCGAACGTCGTCAACACGCCCGCGCACACCGGCCGGCGGATCGCAGTCGGCCTGCCCGGGGGGACGCTCGCGCCGGCCGATCTCGCCGTCGGCGTGACCGGTGGCCGCGTGACCGTCGTGCACGTCCCGACGGGTACCGAGCTGCTGCCAGTGGTGCACAACATGCTGCGGCTCGAGGACCAGGCGCCGAACGTCGTCCGGTTCCTGCACGACGCCGGGCTGACCGGGACGCGGCTGTGGGAACCGTGGGACTGGGGGAGCGCGCTCGCCGGGCCGTACCTGCCGCGCGTGCGCTACCGGCGCACGGTGCTGAGCCCGGCGGTGTGGCGGCTGGACGCCCTGCGTGACGTGCCGGACGACGCCTGGCCCGGCGCGGTCGAGCGCTGGCGGACGGCGTGGCGGGTGCCGGAGCGGGTCGAGGTGCGCAGCCGGGACCAGCGGCTGACGCTCGACCTGGCCGACCCGTGGCACCGGGCGATCCTGCGCGACGAGCTGCGGAAGGACGCCGGCCTGGTCGCCACCGAGTCCGCCGACCCGGGCGGCTGGCTGGGCGGCCGGCCCGCCGAGGTGGTCGTCGGGCTCAGCCGCCGGACGCCGGTGCCGTCCGCGCCGCCGCCCCGGCCGCTGCGGGCCCGCCGCCGGTACCAGCCGGGCGGGGAATGGCTGTACGTCAAGGTTTTCTCACCGCGGCCGGACGTCGTGCGCGACCGGCTCCCGGCGCTGGCCGCCGAAGCCGGCGGGCCCTGGTACTTCGTCCGCTACGCGGAGCCGGACCCGGTCCTGCGGCTGCGGTTCCACGGCGACCCGGCGACGTTGTGGCCGTCGGTGTTCCCCCGCCTCGCGGCGCGGCTCGGCGAGTGGTCGGACCAGCGGCTGATCGGTGATTGGCTGGTGGCGAGCCACGAGCCGGAGCTGGAGCGCTACGGCGGCCCGGCGGCGATGCCGGCGGCCGAGGCGGTGTTCCACGCCGACAGCGAGCTCGCGATGAGGCTGCTGGATCTGGAACGGCGAACGGCCTTTTCGCTGGACGAGCTGGCCGCGGTGTCGCTGGCGGCGCTGGCCCACGCGTTCGGTGCGGCGGACCGGCTGCCGGCGATCACGCCGGGCCGCGAGTACGCCCGGAACCGCGTCCGGTGGCGGTCCCTCGTGGACCCGGCCGGCGACTGGCCCGGCCTGCGCGCGACGGCCGAGGGACGCGCGGTCGTCGACGCGCTCGGCCCGCGTGACGAGGCCGTGCGCCGCTACGGCGATGTCGTCCGCGAGCTGGGCGACGCCGAGGAGATCCTGGCGAGCCTGCTGCACATGACGTGCAACCGGCTGTTCGGCGGGCCCGTCGAGCGGGAGCGGAAGGTGCACGGCTACGCGCGTGCCGCGGTTCTCGACCACCTCGGCCGCCGGAAGCACTCGTGACCGCGGACTTCGCGGCGCTGGTGACCGAGACCGCGCGGCGGCTCACGCCCGTCGGATCGGGCGGGACCCGGCCGACCTCGCTGTTCCGCGGTCACCCCGGCGTCGCGATGCTGTTCGGCGAGCTGGCCCGGACGGACGAGCGGTGGTTGCCGGTGGCCCACCGGCACCTCGCGGCCGCGGTGGCCGCGCTGGCCGACGCGCCGGCCGCCGGGCTCTACGAGGGCCCGGCCGCGGTGCTCGCTGCCGCGCAGACGTGCGCGGCGGGCACCGGCCGCTACCGGGGGTTGCGGGCGCGGCTGACCGCGTACGCCGAGGCCGCGCAGGCGCACCGGCTCGCCCACCCGGGCGGCTACGACGTCGTCAACGGCCTCACCGGGCTCGGGCGCGTCCTGCTCGACGCGGGTGCCGACGTCGGACCGACCCTGGACGCGCTGGTCCGGCTGGCGGTCACGGAAACCCGGCCCGGCGCCGACGCCGGGATGGCCCACGGCGTCGCCGGGATCCTCGCGTTCCTCGCCCTCGCCGCGGAACACGAGCGGGTGGTGCCCGGCCAGCAGGACGCGATGCACCACCTCGCCGGCTGGCTGCGCGACATCGCCGGCGAAGACGCCGCCGGGCCGTACTTCCCGGCCTGGGCCGCGGAAACCCCGGTCCCGGCCAAGAGTGCCTGGTGCTACGGCGCTCCCGGCGTCGCGGTGGCCCTGCACCGGGCCGGGACCGTGCTGGGCGAACCGGCCTGGCGGCGGCTCGCGGTCGAGGCCCTGCGCGCGGTCCCCCGGCGCCCCGAGGCCGAGTGGCACCTCGACGGCCCGACCGTCTGCCACGGTTACGCCGGTCTGCTGCGCGCCCTGCACCGCGTCGGCACGGCCGCCGGCGATCCGGAGCTGCTGGCCGCGGCCGGCCGCGTCGCCCGGCGTGTGGCCGCGAGTGCGGACGAAACGGCGGAGTTCCTGTTCCGGCACCACGAATCCGGCGCGCCCGTCGACGTGGCCGGGCTCGTCGAAGGCGCGGCCGGGGTGGCCTGCGCGCTGCTGCCGTTCGCGGGGCACGACGGGCGCGGCCCGTCGTCGTGGGACCGCGTCCTGCTGTTCAGCTGAACACCCGCCGGCGCGTGGCGAGCAGTTCGAGGAGCCCGCGGCGGCCGTCGACGCCGATGTGGCCGTAGATGTCCTTCAGCCGCCGGTACATCGTCCGCTCGGAGCAGTAGAAGCGCCGGGCCATTTCCCGCGTCGACCGCGCTTCGATCACCATCTCGAGCACCGCGAAGTCGCTCACGCTCAACGCCGGCGCGGCGCCGGGGTGGTCCGGGGTGGCCAGGGCGAGGCGGGCGGCCTGCCGGTGGATCACCGTCACCGCGCGGGACGGCGGCAGCTGGATGTTGAGCACGCCGTGCGCCCCGGCGTGCATCGCGGCGTACGTCTGGTTTCCGGAGACGTCGTCGACGACGCCGATCACCGCTTGCCCGGGAAACGCGGCCCGGAGTGAACTGATCACCGAAACCTCGGCTTCGGTGAAGGCGGGCACCGCGGCCACCGCACCGCGGTGTTCCCGCAGGGTGCAGGACAGATCGGCCGTCAGCACCAGCCGGATGTCCTGCTTTTCGAGCAGGAACACGTGCGGTGAAAGGGCCTCGCCGAGACAGGCCGGGGCGATCACGTTCAGCCGAGCCGGTGATTCCGTCATGGTGGCCCCCGCAGATCCCGAAATATCGAAGAAACGATATCAGGGGATCCGCGGGGAATTGATTGTTCTTTTGTCCGGGGTCAGCCGATCCGCGCGGCGGCCGGGATGACGTCGGTGCCGAACTTCTCGAGCACCGCCGGGTTGTGCACGTGCGGGACCATGCCGAGGGCGACCTCGATGCCGAGCCCGTTCAGCCGCTCCAGCTCCTTCAGCAGCTCGCCGGTCTTCTCGCCGTCCTCGCCGATGTCAAGGATGTGGTAGACGGTCTTGGTGATCGAGCCGTAGTCGCGGCCCTCGGTCTCGCAGTGCTGCTTGAGGACGTCGAGCTTGTGCTCCAGCTCCGGGCTGTTGAAGAGGTTGCACTGGTCGGCGTACTTCGCGACGAAACGCAGCGTCTTCTTCTCGCCGCCGCCCCCGATCATGATCGGCGGCCGCGGGCTCGAAAGCACCTGCGGGACGTTCAGGAGCCGTGACGCGTCGAAGTGCGCGCTCTTGAACGGCGCGTCGCCCTCCGCCCACATCTGCAGGATGTACTGGAGGTTCTCCTCCAGCAGCTCGAAACGCTCCTTCAGGGGCGGGAAGGGGAAGCCGAGGCCCTTCGACTCCTCCTCGTTCCAGCCCGCGCCGACGCCGAGGATCGCGCGGCCGCCGGAGAGCACGTCCAGCGTCGTGATCGCCTTGGCCAGCAGGCCCGGGTGGCGGTAGAGGACACCGGTGACGACGGTCAGCAGCTTGGCGCGCTCGGTGTGCGCCGCGATGAAGCCGAGGGTGGTGTACGCCTCGAGCATGTCGTTTTCGACGGGGCCGACCCCGCCGATCTGGAAGAAGTGGTCCATCACGGCGATGGAGTCGAAGCCCGCTTGGTCGGCGGTGCGGACGACGGAGGCCAGGTCGGCGCCCAGCGCGGACGCCCCGTTCGGCCAGGTGAAGTCGGGGATCTGCAGTCCGAGTTTCATAGTCCTCGACCGTATACCTGGAGTTACCCCAGGTGCGTGCTCAGAAATCCCCGATGAGGGAAACCCTGCCGTGCAAGGGATCCGTGACGAACACCGTGTGCGTCCGCTGGTCGACGGCGACGTCGCCGGGGTTGACGCCCAGCGACAGGTCGCCGGTCAGCGTGCCCGTGGCGCCGTCGATCCGGCCGATCCCGTTCTGGCCGCCGTTGGTGTAGACCGTGTTCGTGCCCTGGTGCACGGCGAGCGCGGAGGATTCGCTGCGCAGCAACACGGTCTTGCGCTCGGTGCGCGTCGAGGAGTCCACAATGGACATGTGGTGGATGCCGGAGTTCGCGACGTACACCGTGCCGCTCGCGGCGTGCACCGCGACCGCCGTCGGCTTCGCCCCGACGTGCACGCTCGCGACGAACTCCCCGGCGTCGATGTCGAACACCTCCACCGAGTCGGTGTCGGTGCTGGCGCAGTAGGCCAGCTTGCGGCCGGGGTCGACGGCGATGCCGCCCAGGCTCGGCTTCGGGCCGGGCACGAGGGCCGCGAGCGAGCAGCTGACGCCGTCGAGCACGGCGAGCATGCCGGTGCCGCCGCTGGCCGCGTAGACGCGGTTGGCCTGCTCGTCGACCGCCAGGGTGGCCGCGCCGGCGCCCGCGCCGATGACGCTCACCAGGTCGTGGGTGCGGCCGTCCAGCACCACGACGGTGCCGGCCGGCGGGTTGGCGACGTAGATCCGGTTGGCGACCGAGTCGACCGCGATGTCGCCGGGCGCGCCGCCGACGCGGACCACCGCGCCGATCGTCGCGCTCTGCGGGTCCACGACGGAAACGGTCCCGGCCTGGGGATCCGTGACGTAACCGAGGCCGGTGACCGGATTCACCGCGATCCCGGTCGGGGCGCCGCCCAGCTCGATCGACCGGACGTTCTCCGCGCGCGCGACCCCGGGCAGGAACACCGCCCCCGCGCCCGCGGTGACCAGGGCGAACAGGGTCCTCCGACGTATCCGGCGGCCTCGCATCGGCGCCTCCGCTCGTGATCGATTCGCCTCCCGAGCGTAACCCGCGCGATGATCACGCGAAGGAACTTCGGGTCCCCCGATCGCGTTGTTTCCAGTGGGTAACCCACCAGAAGAGCGGGAAAGAGCGGACGGAGGCGAGCGCGCGTGCACGGGCACCAGAACGGGTTGAAGACGGCGTTGCTGCTCGGCCTGCTGTCGGCGATCATCGTCGCGATCAGCGGGCTCTTCGGCCGCGGTGCCCTGGTCATCGGCCTGGTCATCGCGCTGGGGATGAACGCCTTCGCCTACTTCAACTCGGACAAGCTGGCGTTGCGCGCGATGCACGCGCAGCCGGTGTCCGAGGCCGAGCAGCCCGCGATGTACCGGATCGTGCGCGAGCTCGCGACGGTCGCCCGGCAGCCGATGCCGGCGCTGTACCTCAGCCCGACGGCCGCGCCGAACGCGTTCGCCACCGGCCGCAGCCCGCGTCACGCCGCGGTCTGCTGCACCACCGGCATCCTCGACATCCTCGACGAGCGCGAGCTGCGGGCCGTGCTCGGCCACGAGCTGTCCCACGTCTACAACCGCGACATCCTGATTTCCTGCGTCGCCGGGGCCCTGGCCAGCCTGATCAGCGTGCTCGCGAACATCGCGTTCTTCTTCGGCGGCAACAACCGTGACGGGAACCCCCTGGTCGGCCTGCTGCTGCTCTTCGTCGGGCCGATCGCGGCCGCCGTCATCCGGATGGGCGTGAGCCGGTCGCGGGAGTACCAGGCCGACGCGTCCGGCGCCGAGCTGACCGGCGACCCGCTGGGCCTGGCCTCGGCGTTGCGCAAGCTGGACGCGGGCACGCGGGCGCGGCCGCTGGTCGCGGAGCCGCAGCTGGTGTCGCAGTCGCACCTGATGATCGCGAACCCGTTCCGCCCGGGCGAGGGCATGAGCAAGCTGTTCTCGACGCACCCGCCGATCGCCGACCGCATCGCGCGGCTGGAGGAGATGGCCCGCCGCGCCCCCGGCGGCCTCTGACCCCCAGGCGTCACTTTCACGGGGAAAGCTGCGTTTCTTCCACATGGTGGGACGGGGAATCCACGTCGGGTGCGCGGAGTTGCGCAGGCATGGTCTCCGCAGAGCTGCACCTGGGCGTCGCCATCGACGGGGCCGGGTACCACCCGGCCGCGTGGCGCGTGTCCGCGGCCGAGCCCGCCGCGCTGTTCACCTCGGGCCACTACCTGAAGTACGCGAAGCTCGCCGAAGCGGCTTCGCTCGACTTCGTCACCCTCGACGACTCGCTGGCGCTGCAGTCCGGCGGCGAACAGGTCGTCTGCGGCCGCCTCGACGCGCTGCTCACGCTGTCCGCGATCGCGCCGGCGACCAGCGGGATCGGCCTGGTGCCGACGGTCACCACCACGCACACCGAGCCGTTCCACGTCTCGACGTCGGTCGCGACGCTGGACTACGCCAGCCGCGGCCGCGCCGGCGTGCTCGCCGTGCCGTCGCGCACCGACGCCGAGGCCGCGCACTTCGGCCGGCGCCCGGCGCCCGCCGAGGCCGCCGCGGAGGCGGAGAACGCCGAGGTCGTCGACGTCGTCACCCGGCTATGGGACAGCTGGGAGGACGGCGCGATCATCCGCGACGCGGCCACCGGCCGGTTCATCGACCGGGAGAAGCTGCACTACGTCGACTTCGAGGGCGGCTTCTTCAGCGTGAAGGGCCCGTCGATCACGCCGCGGCCGCCGCAAGGCCACCCGGTGACCGCCGTCTACGGCGATTCCCCGCACGCCGTCGCCGCCGACCTGGTCATCACCAGGGCGGACCACCTCGACGCCGTGCGCGCCGCGGCCGCGCGGTTCCCCGGCGCGAAGGTGCTCGCGACCGTCTCGATCGTGCTCGCCGAGACCGCGCAGACCGCCCGGGACCGGCGGCGGGAGCTGGACGCGCTGACGCCGTTCGAGCCCGTCGGCCTGTCCTTCGTCGGCACGCCCGCGCAGCTGGCCGCCGAGCTGCCGCGCTGGGCCGCCGAGTCCGGCGTCGCCGGCTTCCACCTGCGACCGGCGGTGCTGCCCGACGACCTCGACCTGCTGACCGGCGAGGTCGTCCCGGCCCTGCGCGCGGCCGGCGCGTTCCGGCCCGGCTACCGCGGCTCGACGTTGCGCGAGCACCTCGGGCTCGGCCGCGCGGTCAACCAGTACGCCGTCACCCCGGGAGCCTGAGATGACCAAGCAGATCAAGCTCGCCGCGTACTTCCCCGGCGTCAACAACACCACGGTGTGGAGCGATCCGGCGGCGGGCAGCCAGATCGACTTCGCGTCGTTCGAGCACCTCTCCCGCACGGCCGAACGCGGCAAGCTCGACTTCCTGTTCCTCGCCGAAGGCCTGCGGCTGCGCGAGCACGCGGGCAAGATCCTCGACACCGACGTCGTCGGCCGGCCCAACACGACCGCCGTGCTGGCCGCGCTGTCGGCCGTCACCACCCACCTCGGCCTGGCCGGGACGCTGTCGTCGACGTTCAACGAGCCGTACGAGGTGGCGCGCCAGGTCGCGAGCATCGACCACCTCTCCGGCGGGCGCGCGGCGTGGAACGTCGTGACGTCGCCGGACGCCTGGACCGGCCGGAACTTCCGGCGCGGCGGCTTCCTCAAGCGCGAGGACCGGTACGCGCGCGCCGAGGAGTTCCTGGCCACCGTGCGCGAGCTGTGGGACAGCTGGCAGCCCGGAACCCTGGTGGGGGACAAGGAGAACGGCGTCTTCGCGCGCGACCCCGGCAAGTTCATCCACAGTGGACCGCAGTTCGACATCCACGGCGAGTTCACGCTGCCGCGCACACCGCAGGGGCAGCCGGTCGTCATCCAGGCCGGCGACTCCGACGAAGGCCGTGAGTTCGCCGCGAAGGCCGCCGACGTCATCTTCAGCCGGCACGGCACGCTCGAAGACGGCCAGGCGTTCTTCCACGACGTCAAGCGGCGTCTGAGCACCTACGGCCGCGAGCCCGGCGAGCTGCTGATCATGCCGGCCGCGGCGTTCGTCCTCGGCGACACCGACGCCGAAGCCGCGGAGCGCGCGCGGGAGATCCGGTACCAGCAGGTCCGTCCGGCCACCGCGATCCAGTTCCTCGAGCAGGTGTGGAGCCGCGACCTGTCGGCCTACGACGTCGACGGGCCGCTGCCCGACATCGACCCTGACCCGGACGCCGCGCCGCTGACCTGGGGCCGCGTCCGGCACGAGAAGGACCCGGCCGCGCTGGCCGCGAAGTGGCGGGCCCTCGCCGAGGAGAAGAAGCTGTCGATCCGCGAGCTGGTGATCGAGGCCACCGCGCGCCAGCAGTTCGTCGGCTCGCCGGCGACCGTGGCCGGGACGATCGACGAGTACGTCCAGTCCGACGCGGCCGACGGCTTCGTCCTCGCCCCGCACCTCACCCCGGGCGGGCTCGACGAGTTCGTCGAGAAAGTCGTCCCCCACCTGCAGGAACGCGGCGTCTTCCGGACCGAGTACGCCGGGCCGACGCTGCGTGACCAGCTGTTCTAGGCCGCGGCTCCCGCCGCCACGGCGACGGCCTTGACGTAGTCGCCGTAGCCGGACTTCGCGAGCTTCGAGCCCAGCGCGTAGCACTCGTCGGCGTCGATGAAGCCCATCCGCAGCGCGATCTCCTCGAGGCAGGCGATGCGCACGCCGGTCCGGTGCTCCAGCACCTGCACGAACTGCCCGGCCTCGAGCAGCGAATCGTGCGTGCCGGTGTCGAGCCAGGCGAACCCGCGGCTCAGCTCGATCAGCGTCGCGCGGTCCTGGCGCACGTAGGTGAGGTTGACGTCGGTGATCTCCAGCTCGCCACGCGGCGACGGCTTGAGCGCCCGCGCGATCTCGACGACCTGGTTGTCGTAGAAGTACAGCCCGGTGATCGCCTTGTTCGAGCGCGGCTTGGCCGGCTTCTCCTCGATGGAGACCAGCTTGCCGTCCGCGCCGACCTCGCCGACGCCGTAGCGCTCGGGATCCTTGACCGGGTAGCCGAACAGGACGCAGCCGTCGAGGTCCCGGACCGCGGCCTGCAGCCGGCTGGAGAAGCCCTGGCCGTAGAAGATGTTGTCGCCGAGCACCAGCGCGACGTCGTCGTCGCCGATGAAGTCCGCGCCGATCACGAACGCCTCGGCCAGCCCGTTGGGACTGGCCTGCTCGGCGTAGGTGAACGCGAGGCCGAACTGGTCGCCGTTGCCCAGCAGCTTGCGGAACATCGGCAGGTCAGCGGGGGTGGAGATGATGAGGATCTCGCGGATCCCGGCCAGCATCAGCACCGAGATCGGGTAGTAGACCATCGGCTTGTCGTAGACGGGGAGCAGCTGCTTCGACACCGCCTGGGTGATCGGGTGCAAGCGTGTCCCGCTGCCTCCGGCCAGCACGATGCCCTTCATTCGCTGCCTCCCTCTGCTCGGTCCACCGCCGCGGCCCACCCTACGGGGCAACGGGTGGAGCCGTGATGGGGAAGCGCTAGAAGGCCGGCCCCTTGCCGAAGTAGGCCTTGCAGCCGAGGTTGTACTCGGTGGCGATCTCCAGGACGTTCTTGCCGTCGTCGACCGGCAGCAGCGTCGAGGAGTAGTTGGGGCAGAAGTTGTTGTAGATGCCGGTGATGTGCACCGGCGCGGGCAGCTCGTACCAGTTGCCGCTGCCGAAGTTGTCGTTCGCGAGCAGGACCTGGCCGTTGCCGGGCTGCGGTTTGCCCTTGGCGTCGGTGTAGATCTGCCCGACCATGACGATCCGGACGCCGTTCGGCCCGCCGGGGAACAGCGTGATCGTCTGCGCGTGCTGGAAGTAGTTGCCGTTCGCGGTGTTGACGCGGGTGCCGGGGTCGGTCGGGCTGCCCCAGTTGGCGCCGTCGGGCGAGATCTTGAAGTACGGGTCGCAGTAGCGGTCGCGGAAGTTGCAGATCTCGTAGGCGAAGTAGTACCGGCCGTCGGGCAGCCGCCGGATGATCGGCATGCCGGGGCGGACGCGGTCCGGCGGGATGGCCAGGGTGAGCTGCTTGGTGCCCCAGTTCACGCCGTCGGTCGAGGCGACGCGGTTGAGCACCTGCGCGTACTTCGGGGCCTGCGTCTCGTCGGCGAAGTGCAGCCAGAGCGTGCCCCCGGCGTCGACGGTGAACTCCGGCTCCCAGATGCCGTCGATGTTGTGCGAGCGGGCGGCTTCGGCCAGGAACCCCCAGGAGCGGCCGCCGTCCTTGCTGGCCCAGATCTTGATCCCGACGCGGCGTTGCGCCCCGGCGTCCTGCCGGTAGGACGCGGCCCAGAGCAGGGTGCCCGCGCGGAGCCGGCCGACGCGCTGCGGGAGTTCGTAGAGGGTGCCGCAGCACATGCCGTAGCGGCCGTCGGGGTCGTGGATCTCGGCGATCTCGTGGAACGACGCGCCTTCGTCCGTGCTCTCCATGACGGGGGTGAACTTGCCCCCGGCGTCTTCGCTGGTGAGCGCGGCGATGATGCGCCCGCGTCCGAAGGCGGAGTGCTCGAGCCGCACGAGCCGGGCGTAGGAGCCGTAGCCGGGAACGAGCTGCCGGCGCTCGGCGGCGCTCGCGGGTGTCAGCAGGGCGGTGACGAGGACCAGCGGAAGCACGAAGACGAGCAAACGGCGCATCCTGACCCTCTCCACACGGTGACCGCGCGATTACAACACGCTGCAGGCGGTCTGCTGTGGACGGTCGCGCGGCGTTCGCACGTTCGGGGTTTGCCTGTGCCCGATTGGGTGATCGATCACACAAGGCGACGGTAACGCCGGGGCAAAGCCGGCCGAAAGATCACTGAGG
This sequence comes from Amycolatopsis sp. NBC_01286, assembly GCF_035982555.1. Taxonomy (NCBI): domain Bacteria; kingdom Bacillati; phylum Actinomycetota; class Actinomycetes; order Pseudonocardiales; family Pseudonocardiaceae; genus Amycolatopsis; species Amycolatopsis sp. NBC_01286. The sequence goes on along the minus strand of NZ_CP108428.1, from coordinate 1,693,860 downwards.
GGGATCTGATGAGGAAATTGGTGTGCGCGCTGGCGGCCGTGGTGCTGGCGTCGGGGTGCGCGTCGGGTACCGGGTACGGCGTGATTGTGGCGGCTGGTTCCTCTGCTTCTTCGCCTCCTTCCACGGCTGCGCCGGCCGCGCCGCGGGACGTGCCGCCGGAGACGCACACGGGCAAGGGCGAAGGCCAGTTCGCGGTGACGTGGCCGGCGGACCAGCTGGGCTTCTTCACGTTCGACTGCCCGAAGTGCGCGGGCAACGTGATCATCAGCACCGACGGCGGCGAGTTCGGCCTGGTCAACGCGATCGGCGCGTACAAGGGCACGACCTGGCTGAACACGGAACCGGACCGCCCCACGAGGAAGGTGACGGTCCTGGCGGACGCCCCTTGGACGGCGACGATCGCGGACTACCGAAGCCTCCCGGAGGCGAGCGCCGCCAAGCCGTCAACCGGCAAGGGCGACGCGGTCCTGCGCGTCCCGGCGGGCATCACACGCGTCCACCTCAAAGCGAAGACCCGCGGCAACATAGCCCTGTGGGTGCAGTCCGAGGAGACCGGCGACCTGCTGGTCAACGAGATCGGCGACGTCGAGGTGGACCGGGACGTTCGAGGCCCGGCGTACCTGAGGGTGGACGGCTACGAGACGAGCTGGACGATCACGCCGTCCTGAGCGGAGGCATTCGTTGGTGGAGATCAGCTTCCTGACCGAATCCGACCGCGCCCGCTGGGAAGTCCTGGCCCGCGGCAAGGACGCGCACTTCGAGGTGGAGCGAGCCGACGAAGCCTACGAACGCACCTGGCGCCGCCTGCTGGACGACGACCGGACCCGCGGAATCGCCGCCCGCCTGGACGGCGAGGTGGTGGGCGCAGCGCACTACCTGTTCCACGCGAGCATCTGGTACGCCGCGAAGTGCTACTTGGCGGACCTGTTCGTGGCCCCGGAAGCCCGCCGGCGGGGCATCGCGACGGCGATGATCGACTGGGTGGCGAGGGACGCGAAGGAGCAGGGTTTCCCGGGCCTGTACTGGAACACGCTGGCGGACGCCCCGGCTCGCGCGCTGTACGACAGGGTGGGCAAGTACCACGAGGGCTTGATCCACTACAGCTACCGCCGCGACGCGGACCGGAGCTGAGGGCACTCGCCGACGTTGTACCCACGGGCACCCGGTAGGGGATACCCGCAGGTCAACGAGGGTGCGTCAGCGGTAGTTCGTGAACTGCAGCGCGATCTCGAAGTCCTTGCCCTTGAGCAACGCGATCACGTCCTGCAGCTGGTCCTTCTTCTTGCCCGACACCCGCAGCTGGTCGCCCTGGATCTGCGCCTGCACGCCCTTCGGGCCCTCGTCGCGGATGAACTTGGCGATCTGCTTCGCCTTGTCCGAGGCGATGCCCTGGATGATCTTGCCGCTGAGCTTGTAGATCTTGCCCGACAAGGCCGGCTCGTCCGCTTCGAACGCCTTCAACGAGATGCTGCGCTTGATCAGCTTCTCCTTGAAGACCTCGACCGCGGCCAGGGCGCGCTCCTCGGTCTCGGACTCGATCGCGATCGCCTCCTCGCCGGACCAGTTGATCGTCGTGCCCGTGCCGCGGAAGTCGAAGCGCGTGCCCAGCTCCTTGCTCGCCTGGTTCAGCGCGTTGTCCACCTCCTGGTGGTCGACCTTGCTCACGACGTCGAAAGAGGGATCCGCCACGTGTCCTCACACCTCGTACTCGCTAGTCAGGGGCACCCAGCCTAGTCCCGGGTATCCCGGTTGACCCCCGCCGGGAGTGCTTGGGTAAGCTTCTCCCCGGCCGGTACAACCGGCTTGGGCGGGTTACCCGAGTGGCCAAAGGGGACTGGCTGTAAACCAGTTGGCTTACGCCTACGGGGGTTCGAATCCCTCACCCGCCACGCCCAGCGGCCCCGGTGACCTCGCAGGTCACCGGGGCCGCTTGCGTTAAAAGCCCGAGTTCCCGGCTCCCCTCACCAGCGTGTAGCCGCCGTCGTTGAGCAGCCCTCCCGACGTGGCGCCCGTCACCGTTGTATGCGCGATCGATGCGCTGCCCGTCGCGTTCGTCTCGATGCCGTACGTGCCCGCTCCGGCGATCGTCACGCGGTCGAAGCTCAGCTGCGTGATCGACTTCTGGAAGCTCAGCAGCACGCCCTGGTAACCGCTGTCGGTCAGCGTCAGGTCCTCGACGACGATCGGGGCCGCGATGGGTGCCGAATCCGCGTAGATCCAGAGGCCGCCGATCGCCGAGTTCCAGTTGTACTCGAAGCTGCCCGTCCTCACGAGCGTGTTGCGGCGGATCGACGTCGTGCCCGACAGCGGGACCGGGTTGAAGCGGGTGCCGACCGTGATGCCCGAGCCCGCCGTGACGTTGTCCGCGACGACGTTGTCCTCGACGCGGTTGCCGGACCCGCCGAAGACACCGATGCCGTTGGCCAGCGCCGGCGACTGGACCGTGTTGAACGTGTACGCGCTCCCGGCCACCGTGTTGCCTTCGGAGAACATCGCCAGCCCGTCGTCGCCCGTGTTGCGGACCATCGACTGGTCCACGCGCACGTTGCTCGTGCCGGCGTCCTTGGCGTGGATGTTGACGCCGTCCGCGAACGTGTCGCGGATCCGCGTGCCGACGACGTACAGGCCGTTCGTGCCCGAGTCGGCCCACAACCCGACCTTGGTGTGCTCGATCCACAGGTTCTGGATCAGCGACCCGGTGCCGAAGTTGCCGTCCAGCGCGCCGTCCGAGCCGTTGTCGTCGCGGATCCGGACGTCACCGAAGATCGCGAAGTCGGCCAGCGTCACGTTGCTGCCCGTGCCGAAGAAGCCACCGCGCGGACCGGTGCCCTGGATCACCGACGACCACGGCCCCGCGCCGAAAACGCGCACGTTCGCGACGTTGATCTTCGACGTGATCCGGAACGTCCCCGCCGGGATCCACACCGGCTTGTGCTGGGCCGCGCCCGCGGCGATCGCGGCGTTGATCGCCGATGTCGCGTCCGAGCCGTTGTCCGGCACCGCGCCGTACGACGTGATGGACAGCGCACCCGCCGGGGCGGTCGCCGCAGTCGGTGCCTGCTCGGCGTCCAGCAGGTCGACGTCGTAGTACGCGGCCGTGCTCGACGCGTCCTTCTGCAGCTTCAGGACCGTGCCCGCGGGCCAGTCACCGATCGAAGCGCGTGTCTCGTCGTAGTACCGGTGCGGGCTGCCCTGCGACGGCACGTTCGTGTACGGGTACACGCCGTAGACCCAGCTGTAGTTCGACGTCAGCGACAGGTCGCGGATCTTCGTCCCGTTCGCGTAGAGCGCCAGCGGCGCGGTCTGCCCGGCGCCGTCCGCGCTGTCCGGGATCGAGAACCGCAGGGTGACGGCGTTCGCGGGCTTGGTCAGCGTGACGCTCACCGACTGCCCGGTCGCGCCGAGCCGCACCGCGCGGCGGCCGCTCGACTCGGCCTGGACCGTGTGGAACGTCCGGTCCGCGGCGAGCACGGTCCCGGTGGTGCTCCCGGCTTCGGCCTCGTACTCGGTGTACGGCGTCGTCGCGCCCCGCGCGGCCAACGCCGTCTCGTTCGCGACGACGACGCTGTCGACCAGGACGTCGCTGCCGGTGCCGGCCAGCTGCAGCGTGTTGACGCCGGCGCGGACCGGCACCGTGACCGTGGCCGTCCGCCAGCCGGTGCCCGACGGCAGGGTCGCCGTCCCGGCGTCACGGCCGTTCGCCGCCACCGCGAGGGTGCCCGCGTTGGCGAACCGGATCGTCGCGGTCGCCGTGCCCGCCGACGCCATCGCGAACGTGCGCACCAGACGCGCGCCCGCGGTCCCGAAGCCGGTCACGTAACCCGGCCCGGTGAAGCCCGTGGTCGCCGTGCCGACGGTCGCGCCGCCGGACAGGAACGCCGCCTCCGCCTCGCCAGGACCAGCGGGTTGCGAAGGCACCGACGGCGTCACGGTCAGGCTGTCGAGGTTCACGTTGCCGGAGTCGGTGCTGTCGAACGCGTACGCCACCGTGTGGTCGCCCGCGGTCAGCGTCACGGACTCGGTCGCGCTGGTCCAGGTGTCCCAGTTCGCCGACGCGGGCAGCGACACCTGGCGCTGGCGGACGCTGTCGACATAGAGCGAAAGCGTCATGGCGGCACCGGTGCCGTTCGCGTACCGCAGCGCGAGCGACTGCGCCCCCGCGGTGGTCACCTTGACCGCGAACGACGTCCGGGCGTTGCCCTTGTTGCCGTCGGTGTAGCCGCCGACGAACCCGCTCCCGCTGTAGCCGGGGTGCTCGGTCGAGACGACCGCACCGCCGGTGAGCGTCGCGTTCTCGGCCTCGAACAGCGGACCCGCCTGCCCGGTGGCGGACGGCGTCACGTCGAGGCGGTCCAGGTTGACGTTTCCGCTGTCACCCGAGCCGAATGTGTAGGACACGCTGTGCGTGCCGGCGCCGAGGGTGACGGCGACGCTCGCCGAGCCCCAGCTGTCCCAGGAAGCCGTCGCGGGCAACGAAACCTGTTGTGCGGCAGAGGAGTCGACGCTCAGCGAGAGGGTCCGGGAAGAGCCGGTGCCGTTGGCGTAGCCGAGCGCGAGGGTGTACGAACCGGCCGAGGCCGCGCTGACGGCGAACGTCGTCCGCGCGGTGCCGCGGTGGCCGTCGGTGAAACCGCCGACGAAGCCGGAACCGCTGTAGCCGGGATGGTCGGTTTCGACCACAGCGCCGCCCGAAAGAGCAGCGGATTCGGCTTCGAGACGGGTGGTCGCGGCGTGCGCCGGGACCGTGGACAAGAGAGCGGTGAAAGTGAGCACCGCGACGGCCAGAACAGGAGATCTGCGCATCTGTTTTCTCCCAACAAAGAGAGTCAGCCCTTGACGGCCCCGCTCAAGGCGTTGCCGCGCAGGAACATCCGCTGGAACACGAGGAACAAAACGACGGGGATCACCGTCGAAATAGCCAAAGCGGCGAGGAAGACGTCCAGCTCGACGAACTTCTGCAGCGCCGGCAGCCGGACCGAGAGCGGCTGGACCGCCGGGTCGGGCAGCACCAGCATCGGCCACAGGAAGTCCTTCCAGGCGGCCACGATCGCGAACACCGAGACGACGCCGAGGATCGGGCGTGACATCGGCAGCACGACCGACCAGAACAACCTCAGCGGGCCCGCACCGTCGACGCGAGCGGCTTCGAACACCTCACGCGGGAGGTTGTCGAAGAACCGCTGCACCAGAAGGATGTTGAACGCGCTGGCGCCCGAAGGCAGCCAGACCGCCCAGAACGAGTTGATCAGCGAGAAGTCGACCATCGACAGGTACAGCGGCACCAGCAGCACGACGGCCGGCACGAACAACGTCGTCAGGACGACGCCGGTGAGCACGCGCCGGTAGCGCGGCCGCAGTACCGACAACGCGAACCCGGCCGTCGTCGCGACGATCAGCTGCACCAGCCACGACCCGGCGGCGACCCACACGGTGTTGAGGAAGTACTTGTCGATCTGCACGCGCGTCCACGCCGTCGAGAGGTTGGCGAAGTCGATCCCGTGCGGCCACAAGGCCAGCGGGTCGCGCAGCGTGTCCTGCGTCGGCGTGACCGCCGCCTTCGCCAGCCACAGCATCGGGCCCAGGCCGGCCAGGAACAGGGCCGCGAGCAACAAAGCGTGCAGCGTGCGGGTGGTGCGGCGGACGGCGGGCCGCCGCCAGTCCGACGGCGAGAGCAGGGCGCGCGTCATGACTTGCTCCAGGAGCGGGTGAGGCGGAAGTACACCGCGGAGAACAAGCCCAGGACCAGGGCGAGCAGGACGCTCAACGCGGTCGCGGCGCCGTAGTCGCCGCCGAGGCTGTCGGCGAAGGCGTAGTCGTAGACGAGCAGCAGGATCGTGGTCGTCGACCGCGCCGGGCCGCCGCCGGTGAACAGGAACGGCTCGAGGAACACCTGCGCGGTGCCGACGATCTGCAGGATGAACGTGATCAGCAGGACCCCGCGCAGGTGCGGCAGCGTGACGTGCCAGACCTTGCCCCAGACCGACGCGCCGTCGATCTCGGCCGCCTCGTACTGCTCGGGCGGGACGCTGGTCAGCGCGGCGAGGTAGATGATGATCGTGGCGCCCGCCGCCGCCCACGTCGCCTCCGCGACCAACGAGAACATCGCCGTCGACGCCGACTGCAGCCACGGCGCCGGGCTGATCCCGACGGCGCCCAGCACGGTGTTGAACACGCCGTTCGGGCTCGCGTCGTAGAAGAACTTCCACAGCAGCACGGCCACGACCGGCGGGATCACCACCGGCAGGTAGGCCAGCGCGCTGTAGAGGCCCTTCGCCCGGCGGACCTCGCTCATCAGCACCGCGGCGACGAGCGGGATCGGGTAGCCGAGCAGCAGCGCGAGCACGGCGAACCACAGCGTGTTGCCGACGGCGTTCCACAGCTGCGGGTCGCTGAGGACAGCGCGATAGTTGTCGAGCCCGACGAACACCGGGTCGGACACGAGGTTCGTCTGCTGGAAGCTCATCACGACGGCCTGGCCGATCGGCCGCCACGAGAACAGCCCGAACACGACCAGCATCGGCAGCAGGAACAGGATCGTGCCGAGGCCGCCGCCGCGCACCCACGTCATCGGGGTGCGACGGCGGCGGGCCCGGGCCGGGCGCGGGGTCACCGCCGCCGGCCGGGCCGCCGTGAGCGTCACGGCTTGTCCAGCAACGCCTGGGCCTGCGTCTGCGCGTCGGCCAGCAGGGCGGGGATGTCCGCGCCGCGGTCGGTCAGGACCTTCTGCGCCACCGGGTCGAGCAGGCCGTAGACCTGCTGGGTGGAGCGCGTCGGCTCCGGGATCAGCGGCTGGCCGGACATCTTGTCCGTGTACGGCGTCATCTGCTTCACCGGCACGTTGACGTACTGCGCGATCCAGCCCATCCGCTGGTCGAAGGTCGCCTTGTCGAACACCGGCAGCTCGGGGGAGCCGACGGCTTCACCGGAGTCCGCGGTCGCCTTCGCGTCGGCGACGGCCGCGGCCTGGTCGGCCTGCTTGCTCAGGTAGTAGAAGTCGATCCACTTCACCGCCGCGGCCTTGACGGCGTCGTTCGCCTTGGCTTTGACGCCGGCGAGCGTGCCGCCGCCGAGGACACCGGCGTTCGAGCCGTCGAGCGGGAGGGCCGTGACGCCGTAGTCGTCCGCCTTGATCGCGTTCTGCGCCTTCAGCGAGCCGTAGTTGCCGCCGCCGGAGACGTACATCCCGATCCGGCCGGCGGCGAAGTCCTGGTTGATGCCGTTCCAGTCGTAGAGGAAGTTGGCGCCCATGCTGTTGTCGTCCCAGCGCATGGTGTGGATGGTCTGCAGCGCGCGGGCCATCTGCGGCGTGTTCAGCGTGGCCGTCGCCTTGTCGCCGGTCAGCTGCTCGGTGCGGCCGCCGAAGGCGTAGTCGAGCGTGGCGAGGATCCAGCCGCCGGTGTTGTCCGTGGTCAGCTGGGCGTACCCGGCCTGGCCGGTCTTCCCGGCGATCTGCTTCGCGTCCGCGCGGATCTCGTCCCAAGTGGACGGTGGCTTGTCCGGGTCGAGGCCGGCCTGCTTGAACAGCGTCCGGTTGTAGTGCAGCGCCTGGCCGTGGGCGGCGATCGGGACGGCCCACATCTTGCCGTCGTCGGCCGAGCCCGCCTTCGCGACCTCGGGGTTGAACTTCTTCGCGTACGGCAGCTGGTCGACCAGGCCGCTGATGTCGGCGAGCTGACGGCGTTCGATCAGGCCGCGGCCGTCGGTGAACGGCATGGTCAGGACGTCGGGGAGCGTGCCGCCCGCCAGCTGCGCGGTGAACGTCGTCGCGTCCCACTTGAACTCCTGCGGGACCAGGTCGATCTTCGGGTTCGCGGCTTCGAACTGGGTCACCCGGGTGTTGAACGCGGCGACCGCGCCCTGGTCGAGGCCCGGTTCGATGGACACCTTGACGACGGTCTTGCCGTCGGCGGTGGTGGTGGCGTCGCCACCGGAACAGGCGGTCAGCGCGGCGGCGGCGCACAGGCACACCGCGGCGATCTTCGAGGACTTCATCGTCACTCCTGGCGGGTTACTGGACTCGCAGCCAGACGGCTGTGTCGGTGGGCAACTGGGAGCCGGCCAGCTCGCCGCTGGCGAGCAGGACTTCGAGGTGGGACGGCAGGTCGATCGGGGTTTCGCCGAAGTTGACCAGGCAGAGCAGGTCGTCGCCACGGCGGAAGGCGAGGACGTCGTCGCCGTCTTCGCCCGCCCAGGCGAACTCCTCCCCACGCAACGCCGGTTCGGCCCGGCGCGACGCGATCATGGTGCGGTAGAGCGTCAGCATCGACCGCGGATCGCCGTCCTGCCGCTCGACCGAGTAGTCACCCCAGTTCGCCGGCTGGGGGAGCCACGGGGTTCCGGCACCGAACCCGAACGCGCTGTCCGCGTCGGACGTCCAGGGCAGCGGGACGCGGCAGCCGTCGCGGCCGGGGTCGGTGCCGCCGGAGCGGAAGTGCATCGGGTCCTGCAGGACGTCCAGGGGCAGGTCCTCGACCTCGGGCAGGCCCAGCTCGTCACCCTGGTAGACGTACAGCGAGCCGGGCAGGGCCGCCGACAGGAGCGCGGCCGCGCGGGCCCGGCGCTGCGCCTTCGCGAGGTCGGTGGGGATGCCGAAGGCGCGGCCCACGAAGCCGAACGAGCTGTCCTCGCGGCCGTAGCGGGTGGCCGCGCGGGTGACGTCGTGGTTGGACAGCACCCACGTCGGCGGCGCGCCGACCGGGCCGTGGGCGTCCAAAGTGGACACGATGGCGGTGCGCAGCTCGCCGGCGTCCCACGGGCGCATCATGAAGTCGAAGTTGAACGCCGTGTGCATCTCGTCCGGCCGCAGGTAGCGGGCGAAGCGGTGCGGGTCGGCCAGCCAGACCTCGCCGACCAGCACCCGCGGCTCGGCGTAGGAGTCGGCGACGGCCCGCCAGCCGCGGTAGATGTCGTGGATCTCGTCGCGGTCGACGAACGGGTGCGCGTCCGGTGTCACCTCGTTGGGCAGCGCCGGGTCCTTGACCGGCATGGTCGCGGAGTCGATGCGGATGCCCGCGACACCCCGGTCGAACCAGAAGCGCAGCACGCGCTCGTGCTCGGCGCGGACGTCCGGGTGGTTCCAGTTGAGGTCCGGCTGCTCGGGCGCGAACAGGTGCAGGTACCAGTCGCCGGGCGTGCCGTCCGGGTTCGTGGTGCGGGTCCAGGTGCCGCCGGAGAAGCTGGACTCCCAGTCCGTCGGCGGCAGCTCGCCGTGCTCGCCGCGGCCCGGGCGGAACCAGAACCGTTGGCGCTCCGGCGATCCCGGCCCGGCGGCCAGTGCGGCCCGGAACCACTCGTGCTGGTCCGAGACGTGGTTGGGGACGATGTCCACAATGGTCTTGATGCCCAGCCCGGCGGCTTCGGCGATCAGCTGTTCGGCCTCGTCGAGGGTGCCGAACGCCGGGTCGATGACGCGGTAGTCGGCGACGTCGTAACCGCCGTCGGCCAGCGGCGAGGAGTACCAGGGCGTGAACCAGATGGCGTCCACGCCGAGGCGTTTGAGGTGGGGCAGGCGGGCGCGGACGCCGGCGAGGTCACCGGTGCCGTCGCCGTTCCCGTCGGCGAAACTGCGGGGGTAGATCTGGTAGATGACGGCACCGCGCCACCACGGTGCCGCCTGCTCGGCGGGTGTGGTCAGCGGGCTGGTCGAGAGGTCGGTGGTCACGGGACTCCCGTTCTGGCTCAACGGTTTCCGGAGCGCGGCGAAGGGTGCGGACCCAGGCCCGCGGCGATTAGGTTTAGCGCTATACCTCGATAGACGGTAATGTCGTCCCCGGCCGCTTGTCAACGGCCGGTCCCGTAACCTTGGGGCCCGGGGTGAGCGAGAGGAGTCCGAGGGTGCGCGTCACGCTGCGGGAGGTCGCCGAGCAGGCGGGCGTGAGCATGATGACCGTGTCGAACGTGATGAACGGCAACCGCGCGCGCGTCTCACCCGGGACCATCGAGAAGGTCCAGCGCATCGCGGCCGAGCTCGGCTACGTCCCGAGCGCGTCGGCCCGCAGCCTCGCGACGAAGGCGTCGCGGCTGGTCGGCCTGCTGGTGCCGGCCGCCGACGAGGACAGCCTGATGATCAGCCCGCACACCATGGCGATCGTCGGCCTGATCGAGCGCGAGCTGCGCAAGTACGGCTACCACCTGCTGCTGCGCGGCGTCGCCCACCCGGACGAGGTCGCCGAGGCGCTGCGGTCGTGGAGCCTCGACGGCGCGATCCTGCTGGGTTTCCTCGACGAGGAGGTCGGCAACCTGACGAAGAAGACGATCGGCGCGGTCCACGTCGTCGCGATCGACAGCTACTCGGCGAACCGCCTCACGACGGGCACGCGCTCGGACGACTTCGCGGGCGCCCGCCTCGCGGCCCGGCACCTCCTGGACCTCGGTCACCGCCGGATCTTGTTCGCCGGCCCGGCGTTCAGCGGCGTAGGCGTGGTCCACGAACGCTTCGAGGGCTTCTGCCAGGCGTTCGCGGACGCCGGCGTCGCCCGGCCGGACCTGGTGGAGACGGTCAACACGACGTACGCCGAAGGCCACGAGCTGGGCCTGGGTTTGACTGACCGCCACCCCGGCATGACGGCGCTGTTCGCGACGGCGGACATCCTCGCGGTCGGCATCGTCCACGGCCTGACCGAGGCGGGCGCGCGCGTCCCGGAGGACATCTCGGTGGTCGGCTTCGACGACCTCGACCTCTGCAACTACGTCACACCGAAGCTGACGACGGTGTCGCAGGACATCGCCCGCAAGGCATCGACGGCGGTGTCCATCCTGATGGACTCGATCGAGAAGAGTGAACGCCCGAAGCACCCGGTGACGATCGACGTCTCGCTGGTCGAACGCGAGTCGACCGCCCCGGTCCGGACATAGGAAACGGCCGGTTTCCCTTGGGGGACAGGGAAACCGGCCGTTCGGGTGGCGGCGTTCGGGGTTACGCCGCCTGGGCAACCGGCGTCGAAGCCGGGGTCAGGGCGAGGTCCAGGACCTCGCGGACGTTCGCCACCGCGTGGACGTCCAGCTGGGACAGCACCTCGGCCGGGACGTCGTCCAGGTCCGGCTCGTTGCGCTGCGGGATGATCACCGTCTTCATCCCGGCCCGGTGGGCCGCCAGCAGCTTCTGCTTGACGCCGCCGATCGGGAGGACGCGGCCGGTCAGGGACACCTCGCCGGTCATCGCGACGTCCGCCTTCACCACGCGGCCCGAGAGCAGCGACGCCAGCGCCGTCGTCATCGTGACGCCCGCGCTCGGCCCGTCCTTCGGGACCGCGCCGGCCGGCACGTGGACGTGGATGCCGCGGTTCTTCAGGTCGCCGACCGGCAGTTCCAGCTCCGCGCCGTGCGAGCGCAGGTAGGACAGCGCGATCTGGACGGACTCCTTCATCACGTCGCCGAGCTGGCCGGTCAGCTGCAGCCCGGACGCGCCGGACTCCTGGTCCGCCAGCGACGCCTCGATGTAGAGGACGTCACCGCCGGCACCCGTCACCGCCAGGCCCGTGGCCACACCCGGGGTCGCGGTCCGCTGGGTCGACGCGGGCAGCGACGACTCCGGCAGGTGGCGCGGCCGGCCGAGGTAGTCCGGGAGGTCGGCATCGTCGATCGTGAGCGGCAGGGTGGCCTGGTCGAGCGCCACCTTCGTCGCGATCTTGCGCAGCACCTTCGCGATCGTGCGGTTCGCGGCGCGCACGCCCGCCTCGCGGGTGTACTCGGCGGCGATCCGGCTGAACGCGGCGTCCGTCAGCGCGACGTCGTCCGTGCTCAGGCCGGCGCGCTCCAGCTCGCGGGGGAGCAGGTGGTCGCGGGCGATGGTGACCTTCTCGTGCTCGGTGTAGCCGTCCAGCGTCACCAGTTCCATCCGGTCCAGCAGCGGGCCGGGGATGGTCTCCAGGGCGTTGGCCGTCGCCAGGAACACGACGTCGGACAGGTCCAGCTCGACCTCGAGGTAGTGGTCGCGGAACGTGTGGTTCTGTTCCGGGTCCAGCACTTCGAGCAGCGCCGCCGTCGGGTCGCCGCGGTAGTCGGCGCCGATCTTGTCGATCTCGTCGAGCAGCACGACCGGGTTCATCGAGCCGGCTTCCTTGATGGCGCGGACGATCCGGCCGGGCAGCGCGCCGACGTAGGTGCGGCGGTGGCCGCGGATCTCCGCCTCGTCGCGGATGCCGCCGAGGGCGACCCGGACGAACTTGCGGCCCATGGCCTTCGCGACGGACTCACCCAGCGACGTCTTGCCGACCCCGGGAGGGCCCGCGAGGGCGAGCACCGCGCCGGAACGACGGCCACCGACCGGGCCGAGACCCGATTCGGCGCGACGCTTCCGGACGGCCAGGTACTCGATGATGCGTTCCTTGACGTCGTCCAGGCCCGCGTGGTCGGCGTCCAGCACCGCCCGCGCGGCCGCGATGTCGTAGACGTCCTCGGTGCGCTCGTTCCACGGCAGCTCCAGGACGGTGTCCAGCCAGGTGCGGATCCAACCGCCCTCGGGGGACTGCTCGGACGTCCGGTCCAGCTTGTCCACCTCGGCCAGCGCGGCCTTCTTCACGGCGTCGGGCAGCTCGGCGCCTTCGACGCGGGCGCGGTAGTCCGTGTCGTCGGTGCTGCCGTCGAGCTCACCCAGCTCCTTGCGGATCGCTTCGAGCTGGCGGCGCAGCAGGAACTCCTTCTGCTGCTTCTCCATGCCTTCGGAGACGTCCTTGCGGATCGTGTCGGTGACCTCGAGCTCGGCCAGGTGCTCCTTGCTCCACTCGAGCGCCTTCTCCAGGCGGGCGGTGACGTCGAGCGTGGTGAGCAGCTCGACCTTCTGGTCGGTGTCGAGGTACGGCGCGTTGCCGGACAGGTCGGCGACCGCGGACGGGTCCTCGACCTGCTGGACGGCGTCGATCAGCTGCCAGCCGCCGCGCTGCTGGAGGATCGAGATGACGACGGCCTTGTAGTCGGCCGCGAGCTTCGCGGTCTGGTCGCCGGTGATTTCGGGGGCGTCCTCGGCGTGCACCCAGCGGGCGGCGCCGGGACCGTCGGCCATCCGGCCGACGAGCGCGCGGGCGGTGCCGCGCAGCAGGACGGCGGCCTTGCCACCGGGCACGCGCCCGATGCGCTCGACGGTCGCGACGGTGCCGTACTCGGCGTACTCACCGTGGACGCGCGGCACGATCAGGACTTCGGCCTTCGCGGAGCCGGTCGACCGGATGCCGGGGAAGGACGCCTGGCTGGGCGTGCCGGCCTGGGCGGACTCCACCGCGGCCCGCGTCTCGGTGTCGGTGAGGTCGAGCGGGACGACCATGCCCGGCAGCACGACGTCGTCATCGAGCGGGAGCACGGGCAGGAGGCGGGTGTCGGACATGTGCACTCCTCGGGTAGTTGAGTCTGCCTTGCTCAACTCTCCGATGGGTGTGTTTGTTTCCGATGGTGCGTTCGCCCACAGCGATCAGGGAAAGCGCAGGTCAGAGACTCGGGCGGCGATCAAGGACGGTGACCGGTCGCGTGGACCGGGCTGCCCGCCGGAGATCGTGGGTCGCGGACGGGTGCGGCGAGACCGCTCCCGCCGACGTGCGCGAGCCGCCCTTACGTGAGCGGGGGAGGTCATGTCCGGTGCCGAGACGACCAGGGCGGATCGAGGGTCTGGGCTCGCCCGGCGCAGGTCGCGGCACGTCGCGGCGAAGAGAGGTCGTCAGAGCAGGCGTGTGTGCGCCTCGTCGAGTCCGAGCCGTGTCCGGCGGCAGGGAAAGCGCAGGTCAGAGACTCGGGCGGCGTGCGACCGCGCACCAGGCGAAGGGCCGCGTCTCCAGATCCAGCACTGTCGGACGCTCGTCGGGGCGCCAGTCCGGCAACGATGTCATCCCCGGCGGCAAGAGCGGCCAGCCGCCGAACCAGGGGAGCAGTTCTTCCGCCGTGCGCAGCCACGCGGGGTTCGTCGTGGCGCGGTAGGCGTCGATGAATCGTTTCACCTCGGCCGCGCGGGCCGGTGGGGCGTCGTCGCGGCAGGTGCCGTGCGTCAGCGCCAGCCAGCTGCCCGGCGCCAGCTTCGCCCGGTACGTCGCCATCAGGCCGTCGGGGTCGTCCGACGGGCCGACGAAGTGCATCACCGTGATCATCAGCAGGCACACCGGCCGCGACCAGTCGATCAGGTCCGACACGACGTCGTCCGCGAAGATCTCCGCGGGCCGCCGGATGTCGCGCTCGACCAGGCCCGCCCAGTCCGTCGCGTCTTCCTTCTCCAGGATCAGCCGGGAATGCGCGGCCGCCACCGGCTCGTAGTCGACGTAGACCACCGACGCGCGTTCGCCGTCGGGCAGCAGCTCCCGGACGATCTCGTGCACGTTGCCCGCGGTCGGCACGCCGGAGCCGAGGTCGACGAACTGGCGGACGCCGGCGTCCATCGCCGCCGCGACGACGCGGTTCATGAACGCCCGGTTCTGCCGCGAGATCGGCCGGATCAGCGGCCACACCTTCTCCACGCGGCGGCCGAACTCGCGGTCGACCGCCCAGTGGTGGTTGCCGCCGAGGTACCAGTCGTAGACACGCGCGGCGGACGGCTTCTCCGTGTCCACCCCGGCGGGTGCGGTCGGCGCGTTTTCGCTCATCCGAGCGGCTTCTCCGCGATGCCGCACCACGCGTACGGGCGGGCCTCGGCTTCCAGGACGTTCAGCTTCCGGTCGGGCCGCCAGTCCGGCAGGTGCACGACGCCGGGTTCCAGGATCGGCCAGTCGCCGAACAGCGGCACGATCTCCTCGCGGGTGCGCAGCCACACCGGGTTGCTCGTCTTCCGGTACTGCTCGACGAACCACCGCAGACCGGCCAGCGACTCGCCTTCGCCGTCACCCTCGCTCATCTGCGAGATCGCCAGCCAGCTGCCCGGCGCGAGCGCGTCGCGGTAGGCCTTGAGCAGGCCGTGCGGGTCGTCGTCCGGGCCGACGAAGTGCAGCACCGCCATCATCATCACGCAGACCGGCTTCGAGAAGTCGATGAGCCGCTTCGTCTCTTCCGCGCGCAGCACGGCCTTGGCGTCGCGCATGTCGGCCTGGACGATGCCGGCCCAGTCGGTCGCCGCCTCCTCTTCGAGGATGAGCGTCGCGTGGGCGACGGCGACCGGCTCGTAGTCGACGTAGACGACCGTCGCGTCGTGCTCGTCCGGCAGCTCGGCCTCGACGACCTCGTGGACGTTGCCGGCCGTCGGGACACCGGAGCCGAGGTCGACGAACTGGCGGATCCCGGCCTTGAGCGCCGCGCGCACGGCGCGGTTCATGAACTCGCGGTTCTGCTTGGAGCCGGGGCGCACGAGCGGCCACTGCTGTTCGACGCGCCGCCCGAACTCGCGGTCCACGGCCCAGTTCTGGGTACCGCCGAGGTACCAGTCGTAGATCCGGGCCGCGGACGGCTTCTCCGTGTCGACGCCCTCGGGTGCTCTGGGCGCGGCGTCCCGCTCGTTCACTTCGGCTCCCCATCCCTCGAGTCCTGGCGCCAGCCTATAAGGACGGAGTGCGACCGGTAATCCGCCAGTAGTTCACCGAACGGCTGGGCGACGCTGCCAATACGTCCACAGCGGCCGGTAGCCCTGGGCGTACCAGAACGGCGTCGAAAGCGGGTTCGCCGCGGCGTGGTGCAGCAGGACGACGTCGGTGCCCTCCTCGTCGAGCACCTGGTGGGCGTGGGCCGACAGCGCGGTGCCGACACCGGAGGACCGCGCCGCCTCGGCGACGGCCAAGGACGACAGGTAGCCGACGCGCTCGGCCTTGACGCGGTCGCTGATCCAGCCGGTCTCGCCCGGGTGCTGGACGTTCACCATGCCGAGCGCGCGGCCGTACAGCTCGGCGATCCACAACGGCGGTTCCGGCCGGTTGAGCTGCTCGGCGAGGTCCTTGGCCAGGATGTCCTCGACGCCCGAGCGCAGGTTCACCGTGCCGTACTGGGCGTCGAAGGAGTGCAGCTCCATCCCCAGCGCCACCGCGGTGTCGAGGTCGCCCGGCTCGGCCCGGCGGATCTTGACGCCCGGGGTGCCGCGCGGGCCCTCCGGGATCATCCGGTCGGCCGGGCGGACCGCGACCACGCGCAGCGGCGCGAAGCCGTGGTGCAGCATTTCGCGCGTGCCGGCGGCGTCCCGGCTGGCCCGCGGGAGGACCGCGGCGGTCTCGGTGTCGCCCGGTTCGGCGACCGCGCGCAGATGTTCATCCCATCGGGTGAGGAGTGCGTCGAGCGCGGCGGCCGGCTGCGGGCCCGCCAGCTGGAGGTCGAGGCGGTGCTCGGTGAGCGCGCGCCACGGCGCGTTGGGGGCGTCGCGGTCCACCTGGACGCGGGACGCGCGCCCGGTGGCGGCCGAGTCGCCGAGGTCGACGTCCAGCACCACCGCGTTTTCGGTGCTCTCGAAGGGGGAGGAGCCGGGGAGGAGGGGGTCCACCGCCGCGAGCCGCGTCGCGTGCTCGGTGGCAATCACATCGCTGTGCATGGGGCACATTGAAGCGCTAACCGGCCCGGAATGCGTAGAGGGTGCCTCGGGGATAGGGGATACCTGATGTTTCACCCCTTGGTCCACGCAGGTCAGCGCTATCGAGGCATTGTTAACCCTGGGGTGATCTCCTACTGTCTCGAAAGGGACATGAGTACGCCCTACGGGGTACGGTATGGCCCTTGTCCACACCTGACGTCACGGATCAGGACCGGTGGGCAATCCGGGAGGGAAGAACGGATGCCGGAGACCAACGCGCACGGCGACGCCGTGGCGCAGCCCGGGCCGGGCGGTCCCGCGACCGCGCCGCTCCCCGTGGCCTCCGCCGAGGCACGGACCGACGAACGCCGGTTCCGCGCCTACACCTTCGCGGTCCTGAGCCTGGGACTCGTCGCCGCGTTCGCGGTCGGCTCGTGGCTGCCGTTCCACTGGGACAGCAAGCTGCTGTGGATCGGCCCGGTCCTCGCGGTCGCGTTCCTGCTCGCCGAGCAGCTCGGCATCAACGTCGACGTCCGCAGCGGCATCTCGTGGACCATCTCCTTCACCGAGATCCCGCTCGTCATCGGCTTCTTCATCGCGCCGTTCGAGGTCGTGCTGGCCGCGCACCTGGTCGCGGGCATCGGCACGCTGCTCGCGCGGAAGGTCGCCGGCCGCGTCCTCTACAACGCGGGCGCGTTCCTGCTCGAGATCACCGGCGCCTTCGCGGTCGCCGGCCTGGTGAAGGTCGCCGTCGGCGCCGGTGCGGGCAGCGAGATCCCGTGGGTCGCCGCGCTCGCCGGCACGCTGACCGCGCCGCTCGTCAGCACGCTGCTCGCGCTGGCCGCGGTGCGCGTGCTGCGCCGCCGGATGCGCGTCAGCACCGCCGTCCGGCTCACCGCGCGGATCCTGGTCGTCGGGTTCGTCAACGCGTCGGTCGGCCTCTCCGGTTACCTCGTCATCTCGAACACGCCCAAGGCGTGGCCGCTGGTGCTCGCCGTCTTCCTCGGCCTCACCGCGCTCTACTGGGCCTACTCCGACCTGCTGCGCGAGCAGCGGGACATGGAGGCGCTCTCGGACGTCAGCCTGATGGTCGCCCGCTCTGGTCAGCAGGCCGCGGCGCGCCCGGCCAGCCGCGCGGACGAGCTCGTCGGCGGCGTCGACGTCCGCGAGTGGGCGACGATCGCCGAGCGCATCAAGGACCAGCTCGCCGCCGGCCGCGTCGTGCTGCGGCTGCGGCTGGAGCCGAAGGACACCATGCGCGTGGTCGTCGCGGGCGACGACCTGCC
Source organism: Amycolatopsis sp. NBC_01286 (assembly GCF_035982555.1). Lineage (NCBI taxonomy): Bacteria > Bacillati > Actinomycetota > Actinomycetes > Pseudonocardiales > Pseudonocardiaceae > Amycolatopsis > Amycolatopsis sp. NBC_01286. The sequence goes on along the minus strand of NZ_CP108428.1, from coordinate 1,676,178 downwards.
GGCCGCCGACCCGGGCGCCGACGACCCGCTGCTGCGCCTGCCCGGCGCGCACGTCCGGCACTTCCGGATCACCGAGGCCAACCCCGACGTCCGCGCGGCGCTGCTCGACCGTGGCGCGCAGGAGGCGCTCGTCGTCCCGCTGCGCAGCGCGAACCAGCTGCTCGGCGTCGTCGAGGCGCACGACCGGCTGTCCCGCTGGCGTGGTTTCGGCAAGTACGACGTCCAGCTGCTCGGCACGATGGCCAGCCACCTCGCGACGTCGCTGGACAACCGGCGGCTGCTCGCGACCCTGCGCCACGACGCCTACCACGACCCGCTCACCGGGCACCTCAACCGGCCGGGCTTCCGGCAGGTGGCGAAGGAACCGTTGCGGGACTTCGCGAACGCCGTTGTGCTGCGGATCGACCTCGACGTCTTCTCGACCGTCTCCGACGCGCTGGGCTACGCCTGGGCCGACCGGATGGTCATCGCCGCCGGCCGCCGCATCCGCGACGCGCTCGGCCCCGACGTCCCGCTGGCCCGGCTCGAAGGCGCGTCGTTCGCGGCGCTGCTCGTCGGTACCCCGCCGGAGGACGCCCACCAGGCGGCCGAGCGGCTGCGCGAAGAGTTGTCCGCGCCGTACCCGGTGGACCGGCTTTCGGTCGAGGCCAACGCGATGATCGGCTACGCGACGACGTCCGCGGAGGAAACCGGCGACGCCGTCGACATCGAAGGCCTGCTGCAGCGCGCCGACGTCGCTGTTCGCGCTACCAAGGGCGGTGAGGAGGTCCGCGGTTACGTGCCGAGCATGGGCCAGATCTTCCTGCGCCGCTTCCAGATGGTCACGCAGTTCCGGCAGTCCCTCGAAGACGGCCAGGTCAGCGTCCACTACCAGCCGAAGATCACCCTGCCGAACCGGCAGGTGGCCGGCGTCGAGGCGCTGGTCCGCTGGGTGCACCCGGAGTTCGGCAGGCTCGGCCCGGACGAGTTCGTCCCGGCCATCGAGGCGGCCGGCCTGATCGGCGTGCTGACGTCGTTCGTGCTCGGCGAGGCGCTGAAGCGCTGCCGCAAGTGGCTCGACGAGGGCCTGCGGATCTCGGTGGCGGTCAACCTGTCGGTGCGCAACCTGGCCGACGAGGACTTCCCGAACAAGGTGGCCCGCGAGCTGGACCGCGTCGGCATCCCGCCCGAGCTGCTGACGTTCGAGCTGACCGAGTCCGGCGTGATGTCCGACCCGCAGAAGGCGCTGCCGATCCTGCGCGAGCTGCACTCGCTGGGCATCACGCTCGCGGTGGACGACTTCGGCACCGGCTACTCGTCGCTGGCCTACCTGCGGCAGCTGCCGGTGGACCAGGTCAAGATCGACAAGAGCTTCGTCCTCGGTATGGGCACCGATCTCGGCGACCTGGCCGTGGTGCGCTCGATCGTCGAGCTGGGCCACTCGCTGGGCCTGACGGTGGTCGCGGAAGGCGTCGAAGAGGACGTCGCGCGCGACCAGCTCGAGGCGATGGGCTGCGACGTCGCCCAGGGCTACCTCATCTCGCGGCCGCTGCCGGAGGACCGCCTGGAGGCGTGGCTGCAGGCCCGCACGGCGCGGTCTCCCGGCCGCCACTCCGAGACCGTCTTGACCCTGCTGACCTGAGGTTTTGCTCTTTCGGGACCCCGGTTGCACAGCCGGGTGACGGGACTTGGTAATCTTTCCAAGTCCTCGCGAGAGGCCAGGCCCCTTTAGCTCAGTCGGCAGAGCGTCTCCATGGTAAGGAGAAGGTCTACGGTTCGATTCCGTAAAGGGGCTCACGACCTCAGCCGCGTCACGCCTGCGTGTCGCGGCTTGGGTCATGTAGGGCGGTGTAGCTCAGCTGGCAGAGCAAGCGGCTCATAATCGCTGTGTCGCCGGTTCAAGTCCGGCCACCGCTACGCGGTAACGACTGGGGCTCGCCCCGGGACCTGAGAGAGAAGGAAACGCTGTGGCTGCCACCGACGTGCGACCCAAGATCACGCTGGCGTGCGAAGAGTGCAAGCACCGCAACTACATCACCAAGAAGAACCGGCGCAACAACCCGGATCGCCTGGAGATGAAGAAGTTCTGCCCGAACTGCGGTACGCACCGGACGCACAAGGAAACCCGCTGACCGCGTAGCGCGTTCGCACCAGCTTCGAAGAGCCGCCCTGGACCACTGGGGCGGCTCTTTGCTGTTGGTAGCCTCGTCGGCGTGCCCTTGGACGAGTCGTTCACCGGACGGGTTTACCCGCCGCAGACCAGCTACGAAGTGAGCCGGGAGAAGATCCGGGAGTTCGCCGACGCGATCGGCGACCAGAACCCGGTCTACCGGGACCCGGAGGCCGCGCGCGCCGCCGGCCACCCGGACGTCATCGCGCCCCCGACGTTCCTCACGATCATCAACCTCGCCTCGATCAACTCGATCGTCACCGACCCCGAGCTCGGCCTCGACTACTCGCGGATGGTGCACGGCGACCAGCAGTTCTCCTACAGCCGCCCGGCGCACGCCGGGGACACGCTGCTGCTGACGACGCACATCGACCGGATCATGGCCCGGGCCGGCAACGACTTCATCAACCTGCGCGCCGAGATCACCGACAGCGCCGGCGCGCACATCGCCACCACGCGCGCGCAGCTCGTGGTGCGGGGGGAGGCCGCGTGAACGTCGGCGACGAACTGCCCGCCCTCGAGGTCCGGATCACCCGCGACCAGCTGGTCCGCTACGCCGGCGCGGCGCTCGACTTCAACCCGATCCACTGGAACGAGGCGTTCGCGAAGGACGTCGGCCTCCCCGACGTCATCGCGCACGGCATGCTCACGATGGCCGTGTCCGGCCGCGTGGTGACGGACTGGCTCGGCGACCCGGGCCGCCTGGTCGACTTCAGCGCCCGCTTCACACGCCCGGTGGTCGTCCCGAACACCCCGGAAGGCGCGCTCGTCGAGATCACCGGCAAGGTCGGCGCGCTGCAGGACGACGGCATCGCCCGCATCGACCTCGTGGTGAAGTCCGACGGCAAGACCGTGCTGGGCAAGCCGCAGGTCCTCGTGCGCGTCTGACCGCTAAGGCAGCTTCAGCAAGGTCACCACGACGTCGGCCATGCCCTGCTCGCCGCGCGCGTTGGGGTGCATCGGCGCGGCGGGCGACGCCGGCAGCAGGCCCTCCACCCAGCGCTTGTCCGAGTCGGCGCACACGTCGTGGCCCTTGCCGGGCGTCGCGGTGTCGGCGAAGCCCGCGCGATGGGACTTCGCCTGGTCCTCGAGCATCGAGTTCAGGTCGGCGAGCCCGTCGCGGAAGTACGCGACGTCGCCCGAGCCGAACGGCAGCACGGGCCAGCAGCCGTCGCCGTCCGGGAGGACCGTGGGGTAGCCGACCACGATCACCTTCGCCTGCGGCGCCTTCGCGTGGATCTTGTCGAGCACCGCGCCCACCTTGGGCGCGGTGCTCGCGATCCGCTCGGCGATCTGGTCGTGCCCGCCCGCGGTCAGCTTGTCCTTGCAGGGTGACGCCGACGGGTGCGCCGTCGCGCAGGACGGCGCGATCCCCAGGAAACCGACGTCGTTGCCGCCGATGCCGAGCGTCACCAGCGTGGTCTTCCCGTTGACGGCGTCCAGCTGGGGCGGGTTCGAGCCGTTCGACGTCTTCTGCGTGCTGCTCAGGCTCGCGGTCGTCGCGCCGCCGCAGCTGACGTCGGCGAACTCGGCCGGCTTCACCTTGGCCGTCACGAGGTGCGGGTAGTTGTCGTCCGTGCGCTCGCAGCCCGCCGGCTGGCCCGCTTGGCCGCCGGTGCGCGGCGAAGACGTGTACGAGTCCCCCAGGGCCACGTAGCGGCCGCTGCCGCCGCCGGTGTCCGCGCCGTCCGGCGGCGCCGCGGACGAGCCGTGCTGCCACTTGTAGTACCCGAAGATCAGCAACCCGACCACGAGCACGACCACGAGGCAGCCGCCCCCACCGCTCTTTTTCGCCACTCGTCCGTTTTTACCGGCCGCCGTCGCCGGTGCACCTAGTCAATCCGGGTGACGCCCTGGGCGATCAGGTCGTTCACCAGGCCGGCGCCGGTCTCCGGGTCGTCGACGCTCACCAGCACGGTCCGGCCGTTCGCCAAGGTCAGCTCCAGCGCCGGGCCGCCGCGCACCTTGTACGCCGTCGTGCCGGTGACCGCGTTGAAGCGCAGGCCGAGCCCGCCGTCGCCGAACGTCGTCAGCTCGCGCACGGTGGCCTCGCGGATGTCGCTCAGCTCGAGGTGCCGCCACGGGAAGCCGAGGAGGCCGAAGCGGATCGTCACGCCCGTGCCGTCCACCTTCGCCCGCAGCCGGTAGGTCAACGCCGCGACCACCGCGCCGACGAAGCCGATCCAGACGGCCGTCGGCCACGGGAGCCCGGCGGGCAGGAACGCGATCGCACCGGGGATCGCCAGCAGCGCCCAGAGCATCGCCGGGTTGGCCGCCCGGCCCGACCAGAACGCCCGCTGCCCCGGCCGGAGCCCGACGCTCGGCCGGTTCGCCCCGGTCCGGTGCTCGCGGGCCGGCGTGGGCAGGCCGCCGATGAACCCGGCCACCACGCCGAGCGCGGCCACGCCCAGCAGGAAGAGCAGGACCAGAGCGCCCCCTCGTGCCGCGTGCCAGTCCGGCGCGTCGAGGTTCAGCAGGAGCGTCGACACCAGGACGGCGGACGGCATCGCGGCGAGCCCGGCGCCCATCCCGACGGCCAGGCGAGGCAGCGGGCGGCCGTTGCGCAGCGCGACGACGGCGATCACCACCACGACCGTGGTCACGACCGCGCCGAGCGCCAGGCACACGGTGACGAACAGCCCGAGGGAGCTCGCGTTGTCCGGCCCGTCGTTCCAGTGCGTCGCGATGGGGTCGGGCAGCCGGTCCGCCCACGCGTTCGCGAGCACGGCGACGACGGCCAGGACCGCGCCCGGCAGCACGGCCGTCGCGATCAGGACCCGGATCAGCTTGGTCATGAGTACTTCTCCTTGATCACCCCGGTGAGCTCGTCCAGGCCGACGCCCGCACGCTTCGCCTCGTCGACCACGGCCGCGACCAGCTCGGTGAGCCGGGCCCGCGACGGCGCGCCGCCGAGCACGACGGCACCACGCCGTCTTCGCAGGTCGATGAGGCCTTCGTCGCGCAGCAGCGCGTACGCCCGCAGCACGGTGTGGACGTTGATCTCGAGCGACGTCGCCAGCTCGCGGGCCGGCGGCAGCTGGTCGCCCTGCGCCGGGCTGCCCGCGGCGAGGGCGCGGCGGAGGGAACCCGCCACCTGTTCGAAGAGCGGGACGGTCGAACTCGGATCGATCCGTACGAGCATAGTTCTAACTGTACTAGAACTAACTGGCCTTTGGGTGGGTGAACCTGAACGAGGGATCGACACTTGCGTGCGACGAGGATCACAGCGAGGGTGGGCCCCGCTGAACAAGTCGAACCGAGGAAAGGCAGGCAAGCGCTGTGGCCCTGAACCTGAACAAGCTCGTCGACAAGGCTTACGAGGACAAGTCGATCAAGGAGCTGCTGGACGCCCCGCCGTCCGCGCTCGAGGGGCTCACGCCGAAGCACGACGAGCTGCTCGCCGAGCTGAAGATCAAGACGATCCGCGACCTCGCCAACTGGAAGTTCGCGGCCAAGGCGCAGGCGCTCGCCACGCTCGCCGACAGCGAGTCCTGAGCGGTCTGAGGCTCAGCCGGCCAGTTCGCCGGCCAGCTCCAGTGCGTGGTCGACGTCCTTCGCGACGTAGTGCAGGTCGACCAGCACCTCCGTGATGCCCTCTTCGCGGGCCACGTCCAGGCACGGCAGGACGTCCGCGACCGACTCGACCCCGGTGCCCGCGCGCGGGTTGATCCGCAGTACCCGCCGCAGGGTGCCGGGGTCCCGGCCGGCTTTTTCGGCCGTTTCGAGCGCCACCGTCCAGAGGGCTTTGAGGTACTGCCTGGGCATCCAGCCGGCCAGCCAGCCGTCCGCGCGGCGGCCGATACGGGCCAGCGCCGGTGGCGCGAAGCCACCGAGCAGCACCGGTGGCCGCGGATCCTGCGCCGGGCGCAGGCCGACCGTCGACGGCGCGATCCGCCATTGCGGGCCCTCGTGCGCCACCGGGTCACCGGTCCAGATCGCGTCGAGCGCGTCGAGCACCGCGTCGAGCCGCTCGCCCCGGCCCGCCCACGGCACGCCCGTCGCGAAGTACTCCTCGCGCAGCCAACCGAGCCCGAAGCCGACGTCCAGCCGTCCCGCGCTGGCGAGGTCGAGCGAGGTCAGCGCCCTGGCGAGCAGGACGGGGGAATAGACCGGGCCGGTCAGGGCGCTCATGCCCAAGCGGACCGTGTCCGTCACCGCTGCCGCCGTCGCCAGCGTCGTGAACGGGTCGGCGAAGGTCTTGAACTCCTCCGGGTACGGGTGCTCCGGCGTTCCGCCGCCCGGGTAGAGATCGGACGGCTCGAGCGGCGTCAGGATCCGGTCGCCGACCCACAGCGAGCCGAAGCCGAGTTCCTCCGCGGCGACGGCGAAGCGCGCGACGGCGGCGGGATCGGCGAGGGCGCCGTACTGGGGCAGGGCGAGCCCGAGTCGCGTCTCGCTCACCGGTGAGCGGGACTCCGGGTTGCTCGTCATGGCGGACATCCTGGCATGATCACCAGGTCGGCGGGGAGGTTTCCCGCAGGCCGACCGGGGTTCGGCGGTCGCTCGGGGGGCGCGGTTGCGGACTCTCCCGGGGGTTGCCGTAGACTTCGGGACTTGGAAAGCACTACGGTCATCCCCGCCTGGATGGTGGGGATGCTGGAAGGCGTCCACGGGGGCCCCGAGCGATCGGGACCTCACAGGGGTGTAGCTCAATTGGCAGAGCAGCGGTCTCCAAAACCGCAGGTTGCAGGTTCAAGTCCTGTCACCCCTGCGTAACGGAACTGGTGGAGCGAAGGAGTGGTCGTGAGCGACAGCGACGCCAGCGGCGGCGAGCAGGAGCAGGACGGCACCGGGTCGAAGCCCGAGAGCCAGTCCCGCCCGGTCACAGCCGCTGCCAGGCGTGAACGCCGCGCGACCGCTCGTCCGGCGGGCAAGTCCGCGGCACGTGCGGACGACAAGGCGCGGCCGGCCGGGAAGTCGGGGGAGAAGTCCGCCGACGCGAAGGGCGCTCCGACCCCGAAGCGGGACCAGAAGCCGAAGAAGGCCTCCGTGTTCGCGCGGCTGGTGCGCTTCGTCCGCGAGGTGTGGGCGGAACTGCGCAAGGTCATCTGGCCGAACCGCAAGCAGATGGTCACCTACACCGCGGTCGTGCTGGTCTTCGTGGTGTTCATGGTGGCCCTGGTGAGTGGCCTGGACCTGCTGTTCAAGTGGGGCATCGGCCACGTATTCGGCTGACGCGCCCCGGCGCGCGCCGATGGGGCTTCAGGTCCCGGCCTGACCCCGGCAATGATCAACTGAGAGGACGGAACGTGACCTCCGACAACGGCACAGCAGCCGGTCAGGAGCTGACCGAGCTTTCCGACGAGCAGGTGCACGCGGCACTCGGTGACGAGGAGTCCGAGCACCTGGAACCCGTCGACGTGCCCGAAGCCGAAGAGGTCGACGAAGCCGCCTCCGAGGAAGCCGACTCCGCAGAGGCCGAAACCGCCGAGGTGGCGGACGACGCCGACGCCGAGAGCGCCGAAGCCGAGCCCGCCGCGGCGGACGACGACCCGGTCGCCACGCTGCGCGCCGAGCTGGTGGCCGCGCCGGGCGAGTGGTACGTCGTGCACTCCTACGCCGGGTACGAGAACAAGGTGAAGACCAACCTCGAGACCCGCACCACGACGCTGGACGTCGAGGACTACATCTTCCAGATCGAGGTCCCGACCGAAGAGGTCACCGAGATCAAGAACGGCCAGCGCAAGCAGGTGCAGCGCAAGGTGCTGCCCGGCTACATCCTGGTCCGGATGGATCTGAACGACGCCTCGTGGAGCGCGGTGCGCAACACGCCGGGTGTCACCGGGTTCGTCGGCGCCACCTCGCGGCCGTCTCCGCTGACCGTGGACGAGGTGCTGAAGTTCCTCGCCCCGAAGGTCGAGAACGAAGCCCCGGCCAAGGGCAAGGGCGAGTCCGGCTCGGCCTCGGCCCCGCTCGGTGGCCCGGCCGTCGAGGTCGACTTCGAGATCGGCGAGTCGGTCACGGTCATGGACGGCCCGTTCGCGACCCTGCCGGCGACGATCTCCGAGGTCAACGTCGACGGGCAGAAGCTGAAGGTCCTGGTGTCGATCTTCGGCCGGGAGACCCCGGTCGAGCTGTCGTTCACGCAGGTCTCCAAGATCTGACGGCCGCCGCGCGGTCGCAGTCCCCACGTCCACGGCAGGTACGCGGGGAACGTAGTACAGGACAGGAAAAGAAATGCCACCCAAGAAGAAGAAGCTTGCGGCGATCATCAAGCTGCAGATCAAGGCGGGCGCGGCCAACCCCGCTCCGCCGGTCGGCCCGGCTCTGGGCCAGCACGGCGTCAACATCATGGAGTTCTGCAAGGCCTACAACGCCGCGACCGAGTCGCAGCGTGGGGACGTCGTCCCGGTCGAGATCTCCGTGTACGAGGACCGGTCGTTCGACTTCAAGCTGAAGACGCCGCCGGCCGCACGCCTGCTGCTCAAGGCCGCTGGTGTCGAGAAGGGCTCCGGCGAGCCGCACAAGACCAAGGTCGCCAAGGTCACTTGGGACCAGGTCCGCGAGATCGCGAAGACCAAGGAGTCCGACCTCAACGCGCACGACATCGACCAGGCGGCGAAGATCATCGCCGGCACCGCCCGCTCCATGGGCATCACGGTCGTCTGAGTCTTCTGCCTCGACTCCGTCGAGGCGGCGAAATCGCCCAAAGCCGATTTCTTCCCTCCCGATCCGCTCGGCCCGAGGGGCCGATCGAATCGCTCAGTCCAGAAATCGGCGCGATTTTGCGCTGCAACAGTGGGAGAGCCCAGTGCGGCTCGTCACCACACTGATCCGTTTTGAGAAGTTAAGGACAGAAGCATGACCAAGCACAGCAAGGCTTACCGCCAGGCTGCGGAGCTGATCGACAAGGCGCGGCTGTACGCGCCCCTCGACGCCGCGAAGCTGGCGAAGGAAACCTCCAAGACCAAGATGGACGCGACCGTCGAGGTCGCGATGCGTCTCGGTGTGGACCCGCGCAAGGCCGACCAGATGGTCCGCGGCACCGTGAACCTGCCGCACGGCACCGGTAAGACCGCCCGCGTCATCGTCTTCGCGGTCGGCGACAAGGCCGCCGAGGCCGAAGCCGCCGGCGCCGACGCGGTCGGCACCGACGAGCTGATCGAGCGCATCCAGGGTGGCTGGCTCGACTTCGACGCCGCGATCGCGACGCCGGACCAGATGGCCAAGGTGGGCCGCATCGCCCGCATCCTCGGCCCGCGTGGCCTGATGCCGAACCCGAAGACCGGCACCGTGACCCCCGCGGTCACCAAGGCGGTCCAGGACATCAAGGGCGGAAAGATCAACTTCCGCGTCGACAAGCAGGCCAACCTGCACTTGGTGATCGGCAAGGCTTCCTTCGACACCGAGAAGCTGGTCGAGAACTACGCGGCGGCGCTGGACGAGATCCTCCGCGCCAAGCCGTCGTCCGCGAAGGGCCGTTACCTGAAGAAGGTCACCTTCGCCACGACGATGGGCCCGGGCATCCCGGTCGACCCGCTGCGGACTCGCAACCTCCTCTCCGAGGACGCGAACGTCTGAGTCGGACATCACCGGAAAGGGCGCTCCCGCTTGCTGCGGGGGCGCCCTTTCTTCGTGTCTCATGGACGTCATGCCGACTTTCGCGTCGTTCGACGGGCTCCAGCTGAACTACACCGTGTGGGAGGGCGACGGCACCGCCCGCCCGGTGCTGCTGCAGCACGGTTTCGCCGCCGACACGAACGCGAACTGGATCGCCACCGGCGTCGTCGCCGCCCTGCGCAAGGCCGGCCTCACGGTCATCTCCCTGGACGCCCGTGGCCACGGCCGCTCAGAGAAGCCCCACGACGAGTCCCGCTACACCGAGACGACGATGGCCCGCGACGTCTCAGCGTTGCTGGACGAGCTGGCCCTGGACGAGGTCTCGATGGTCGGCTACTCGATGGGCGCGATCATCGCCCTGGCAGCAACGGCGGCGGACAAGCGCATCCGCCGCCTCGCGACGGGCGGAGTGGGCTCAGGCATCGTCGACTTCGGCGGGGTAGACCTCCGCGTCGTCAAGCCGGCCGACATCGCCTCGGCTCTGCTGGCGGAGGACCCGACAACGGTCCCACCATCCGGAGTCCCCTTCCGCCTACTGGCCGACGCCGTTGGCGGCGACCGCCAGGCCCTGGCGGCGGTGGCACTGGCGTCGCGCGAGGGAGTGGTGGACCTGTCGGCCATCGGCGTCCCGACACTGGTACTGGCAGGCGACCAGGACGTCTTGGCAGCAGAACCCGAACGCCTGGCGGCGGCGATCGCCGGAGCGCGCCTGGTCCGAATCCCGGGCGACCACATGACGGCGGTCATGGCCCCGGCGTTCTCGGAGGCCTTGGTGTCGTTCCTGTCGGCCCCGCACCCGCGCTGAGGCGGCCCGGCCTCAGCCGGTGGGCGAGGTCGTGGGCGTGGTCGGGACCCCACTGCACTTCGCGGGGCCGATGGCGTGGCCGGTGATCAGCCACTGGTCCTTCTCGACCTTCGTGACCGTGAAGACCCCCAGCGCGGGCCCGGCCTTGATGTCGAAGGTGCAGGAATCGATGGTGACGGTGTTGCCCGGCAGGGGTTCCGAGATGTACGACGGCAACGACTCGGCGTAGTCGTTCTTGTTCGTCACCTGAGACGAGAGGAACTCGACGGCCTTCTTGCAGTCGGTCTGGGCGGCGTTCTGCCGGAAGGTCTGGGCGATGTCCTGGGCGAACTGGGTCTGGATGTCGTGCTGTCCCTCGTTCTGGAAGCGGCCGCACGCGTCGTCCACCCGGCCCTGGGCGATGTTGTGGTAGACGAACCGCACGGCCTCGTACGGGTTCGTCGAGTAGATGTGGTTCGTGTGGTAGGTCCCGCCGCCCTCTTGGGCCAGTTCGGCCGACGACTTCCCTGCGTCACTGGGGAAGTAGTGGTTGTACAACCACGTGCCCGCCACCACCAGGACCACGAACGCCAGCACCCACGCGATGATCTTCTTGCCCAGCCACGTCAGCCACTTCGGCGCTGGACGTCGGCGGCGCTCCGCCGGGACGAGTTCGTGTGACGGGCCCGGCGGGAGCGGGGGCTGACCGCCGCCTGAGTACTGCGTGGCCGGGTAGCCCTGGGGCGCCTGGACCTGCCCCGCTCCAGGTTGTGGCGCCGGCTGGTTGCCCTGCTGGGTCTGGGTGAACCTCAGGTAGTCCTGGAACTGCTGGAACTGGCGGAACTGCTCCAGCTCCGCCGGATCGACCGGCGTTGGAGAAGGCGGCGTAGCGGGCGTGTTCGAGCCCGCCGGTTCGACTTCCGCGCCCGGCTTTCCGTCATCACGCTGCTCCGCCACGTGACCATGATGCCCTCCGGAGCACGCGAAGGAACCCCCAGCCGCCCTAAACGCAGGTCAGCGGAGGGGGCGAACGAAGCCCGTCAAACCGACCAGCTATAGTTACCGACAGTTCTACCGAAGACCGCTGGTTATCCGAGTGCCCCCACGGACACGAGGAACGAAGGCCCCGCATCGCCGGGCGGCCCGCGCAGGAGGAACGAGGCCGGACACACTCGTGTGCCCATCAACGCCCCGCGCCTGTTGCGCGAGGGCGTTTTGTCGTTTCGGGGGCTCTTCGGGCCAGTGGAAACACTAGCCAAGAGAGGAGGCGACCATGGCGAAGCCCGACAAGGTGGCGGCCGTCGCCGAGATCGCGGAGAGCTTCCGCAGCAGCTCGGCCACCGTCGTTACCCAGTACACCGGCCTCTCCGTGTCCCAGCTGTCCCAGCTGCGCCGCGCTCTCGGCACCAGTGCCAAGTACCGGGTCGCGAAGAACACCCTCGTCAAGCGGGCCGCCGAGGACGCCGGCGTCACGGGGCTCGAAGACCTGTTCGTCGGCGCGACCGCCATCGCCTTCGTCGAGGGTGAAGCGGTCGACGCCGCCAAGGCGCTTCGCGACTTCGCGAAGGACAACAACGCGCTTGTGATCAAGGGCGGCTACATGGACGGCAAAGCGCTGTCCGTGGACGAGATCAACAAGATCGCCGATCTCGACAGCCGTGAGGTCCTGCTCGCCAAGGCGGCGGGCGCGTTCAAGGCGAAGCTGTCCCAGGCCGCCGCGCTGTTCCAGGCGCCGGCGTCCCAGGTCGCCCGCCTGGCTGCCGCGCTGGAGGAGAAGCAGCGCAACGCCACCGGTACCGAAGCAGCCGAAGCACCCGCCGAGAGCTGATCCACCCCCCATCCCGAACGTTTTCTTAGTTCGTTTTTCTGAGAGGAAGCCATCATGGCGAAGCTGAGCACCGCCGAGCTGATCGACGCCTTCAAGGAGCTCACCCTCCTCGAGCTGTCCGAGTTCGTGAAGGAGTTCGAGGAGACCTTCGACGTCACCGCCGCTGCCCCGGCCGCTGCCGCCGCGCCGGTCGCCGCCGCTGCCGCCCCGGTCGAGGAGCAGGACGAGTTCGACGTCGTCCTCGAGGGCGCGGGCGACAAGAAGATCCAGGTCATCAAGGTCGTCCGCGAGGTCGTCTCGGGTCTGGGCCTGAAGGAGGCCAAGGAGCTGGTCGAGGCCGCTCCCAAGGCCCTCCTGGAGAAGGTCGACAAGGAGGCCGCCGAGGCCGCCAAGGAGAAGCTCGAGGCTGCGGGCGCCAAGATCTCCATCAAGTGATCTCGGGCGCGTAAGCGCCTACGCACCACCTCGTGAAGGGGCGGGCACCCACCGGGTGCCCGCCCCTTCGCTGTGCGATCCCCTAGGAGCGGTGTCCGGTCGGCCCCGGGGTCCCTAAATCGTGGGTTCGGGGCTCGGTTGCCCTGCGACCACGCATTCCGTCGACTAAGTTGCCGCTAGTTGCCGATCACGGCGGGGTGACGATGCCGTCGGGGCTGGCCAGAAAAGAAAACTCGTGAGTAACCTGTTCGCACTCAGCTCGTTGCACCTGGTTGACGCGGGTTCTCGGGGCCCGGAGGCCCACATCCGCCGCCGACGTGGGGTGGCATGGGTGTGGCAGCGGGCGCAATGACGCGGAACAGCTCCTGGAGGTGCGATGGGTGCCGAGGTGGTCATCGAAGGTCTGACGAAGTCCTTCGGTAAGCAGGCCATCTGGCGGGACGTCACGTTGACGCTGCCTCCGGGCGAGGTGTCGGCGATGCTCGGCCCGTCGGGAACCGGTAAGTCGGTGTTCCTCAAGTCGATGATCGGGCTGCTCAAGCCGGATCGCGGCCGCTGCGTGATCAACGGGGTGGACATCGTCACCTGCTCCGAGCACAAGCTCTACGAGATCCGGAAGCTCTTCGGCGTCCTCTTCCAGGACGGCGCGCTGTTCGGCTCGATGAACCTCTACGACAACGTCGCGTTCCCGCTGCGGGAGCACACGAAGAAGTCCGAGACCGAGATCCGGCAGATCGTCCGCGAGAAGCTCGAGATGACCGGTCTCGCCGGCGCCGACAAGAAGCTGCCGGGCGAGATCTCCGGCGGGATGCGCAAGCGCGCCGGCCTGGCCCGTGCGCTCGTGCTGGACCCCGAGATCATCCTGGTCGACGAGCCGGACTCCGGCCTCGACCCGGTCCGCACCACCTACATCTCGCAGCTGTTCCTCGACGTCAACGCGCAGATCGACGCGACGTTCCTGATCGTCACGCACAACATCAACCTGGCCCGGACCGTGCCGGACAACCTCGGCATGCTCTTCCGCAAGGAACTGGTCATGTTCGGCCCGCGCGAGGTGCTGCTGACCAGCGAGGAGCCGGTCGTCAAGCAGTTCCTCAACGGCAAGATGCAGGGTCCGATCGGCATGTCCGAGGAGAAGGACTCCGCGCAGATGGCCGCGGAGCAGGCGATGTTCGACGCCGGGCACCACGCGGGCGGCGTCGAGGACGTCACCGGCGTGCCGCCGCAGATGCAGACGACGCCGGGGGTGCCGACCCGGATGGGCGCGGTCCGCCGCAAGGACCGGGTCATGGAGATCATGCACCGGCTGCCGGACGCCGCGCAGCAGAGCATCATCGCCTCGCTGAGCCCCGAGGAGCAGCGCCACTACGGCGTCAGCCCGCGGCAGGTGGCGCAGGCCCAGCAGCAACAGCAGCAGGTCCCGGCCGGCGCGCGCCAGGGTGACGGCGTCCCGAACCAGCACCACGGCCAGCTGCCCGCCGACCAGGTCGCCCGGATTCCCGGCGGCCAGCAGCCGAGACCCGGTGGCTCGCACCGGATGCCCCCGCCGCCGAACAACGGGCCAGGTGGCAGGTGAGCTCTCCCGCTTCACAGGCGAAGATCCCCGGGATCGGCATCCTCCGCGAAACCGGGAACCTGTTCGCCCTCGGCCTCGACATCGTTCGTGGCATCTTCCAGCGCCCGTTCCAGCTGCGGGAGTTCATCCAGCAGGCCTGGTTCATCGCGAGCGTGACGATCCTGCCGACGGCTCTCGTGGCCATCCCCTTCGGCGCGGTCATCTCGCTGCAGTTCGGTTCGCTCGCCCGCCAGCTGGGCGCGCAGTCCTACACCGGCGCGGGCTCCGTGCTCGCCACCGTGCAGCAGGCCAGCCCGCTGGTCACCGCGCTGCTGGTGGCGGGCGCGGGCGGCTCGGCCGTCTGCGCCGACATCGGCGCCCGGACCATCCGCGAAGAGATCGCCGCGATGGAGGTGCTGGGCGTCTCCGCGGTGCAGCGGCTGATCGTCCCGCGCACCCTCGCGATGATGCTCGTCGCGCTGCTGCTCAACGGCATGGTCAGCGTCATCGGCGTGCTGGGCGGCTACTTCTTCAACGTCGTGCTGCAGGGCGGGACGCCGGGTGCGTACCTGGCGAGCTTCTCGGCCCTGGCCCAGCTGCCCGACCTGTGGGTCGGTGAACTGAAGGCGCTGATCTTCGGGTTCATCGCCGCCGTCGTCGCGTCCTACCGGGGTCTCAACCCCACCGGCGGCCCCAAGGGCGTCGGGGACGCGGTGAACCAGTCGGTGGTCATCACGTTCCTCATGCTGTTCGTCGTGAACTTCGTGATCACCCTGATCTACCTGCAGATCGTGCCCGGAAAGCTGGACTAGCGCCATGACGTTCCTCCAGGGCGCGAAACGCGTCGCCAACCGACCGCTCCAGACGCTGGACACCCTCGGTGACCAGATGTCGTTCTACGGCCGCGCGCTGCTGTGGACGCCGCGGACCCTGCGCCGCTACACCAAGGAAGTCCTCCGGCTGCTGGCCGAGGTGAGCTTCGGTTCCGGCTCGCTGGCGGTCATCGGCGGCACGGTCGGCGTGATGGTCGGCCTGACGCTGTTCACCGGTGTCCTCGTCGGCCTCCAGGGCTACTCGGCGCTGAACTCGATCGGGACGTCGGCCTTCACCGGCTTCCTGACGGCGTTCTTCAACACCCGCGAGATCGCGCCGCTGGTCGCCGGCCTGGCCTTGAGCGCGACGGTCGGCGCCGGGTTCACCGCGCAGCTCGGCGCGATGCGGATCTCCGAGGAGATCGACGCGCTCGAGGTGATGGGCGTGCCGAGCCTGCCGTACCTGGTGACGACCCGGATCATCGCCGGCTTCGTCGCGGTCATCCCGCTCTACATCATCGGCCTGCTGAGCTCGTACCTCGCGTCGAGACTGGTCGTGATCTACATCTACAACCAGTCGGCCGGTACCTACGACCACTACTTCGACTTGTTCCTGCCACCGCAGGACGTGCTCTATTCGTTCATCAAGGTGCTGCTCTTCAGCGTCCTGATCATCCTGTCGCACTGCTACTTCGGGTACCGGGCGACCGGTGGCCCGGCCGGTGTCGGCGTGGCGGTGGGCAAGGCGGTCCGGCTCTCGATCGTCACGGTCTCGATCATGAACTTCTTCATCGGCTTCGCCATCTGGGGAACCGACGTCACGGTAAGGATCGCGGGATGACCACGTTGCGACGCAGGCTGCTGGGCCTGCTGCTGGTCGCCGTGATGGTCGGCGGCGTGGCGCTCTCCATCGCGCTCTACGACAAGGCCTTCACCTCGTTCGTCACGGTGAAGCTGCGGGCCGACAAGATCGGCAACCAGCTGATCCAGCAGTCCGACGTCAAGGTCCGCGGGCTCATCGTCGGCTCGGTGAAGGACATCTCGGCCACCGGCGACGGCGCGGAGCTGACGCTCGCGCTGAACCCGGAGTCGGCGAAGCTGATCCCGGAGAACGTCTCGGCGCGGTTCCTGCCGAAGACGCTCTTCGGTGAGCGCTTCGTGTCGCTGGAGATCCCCGCCAAGCCGTCGGCGAAGACGCTGGCCAACGGCGACGTGATCCCGCAGGACCGGACGTCGAGCGCGGTCGAGCTGGAGCAGGCGTTCTCGCACCTGCTGCCGGTGCTGCAGGCGGTCCAGCCGCAGAAGCTGTCGGCGACGCTCACCGCGATCTCGACCGCGCTGTCCGGCCGCGGCGACCAGCTCGGTGACACGCTCACCCAGCTGGGCAGCTACATCGGTGAGCTGAACCCGCACGAGCCGGAGCTGCAGCACAACCTCAAGGCGCTCGCGGAGTTCTCCGACCACCTCAAGGACTCGGCGCCGGACCTGGTGCAGAGCCTCGACAACCTGAGCACGACGACCCGCACCGTGGTCGACCAGCAGCAGAACCTGTCGAACCTCTACGGCACTCTGACCCAGGCTTCCGTGGACCTGCAGACGTTCCTGCAGAACAACAAGGACAACATCATCTCCCTCGCCTCCACCGCCCGGCCGACGGCCGAGCTGCTGGCGAAGTACGCGCCGGAGTACCCCTGCGTGATCTCCCAGATGGCCAAGAACGTCCCGCTGATCGATCAGGCGCTGGGCAAGGGCACCGACCAGCCCGGCCTGCACGCGACGATCGAGGTCGTCGTGCCGCGCGCGCCCTACGAAGCGGGCAAGGAAGAGCCGCGGTTCGACGACAAGCGCGGCCCGCGGTGCTACGACTCGGACAAGCTGCCGAACCCGTTCCCCTCGGAGCCCCCGGACGGCGCCTTCAAGGACGGCACGAAGCACCAGACCGCGCCGAAGACCGTCGGTGAAGGCCTCAACCCGGCCAACTTCAAGGCCGACGCCACCGGCAGCAACGGCTCCGGCGGCAACCTGGCCTACTCCACGGCGGAGCAGGGCTTCCTGGCCGACCTGCTCGGCCCGCAGCTCGGCATGAACGCCGCGGACGTCCCCAGCTGGAGCGCGCTGCTCGTCGGCCCGCTGTACCGGGGCGCGGAGGTGACGGTCAAGTGAGGGGCCTGCTCGCACCGCTGATCAAGCTCGGCGTCTTCGTGGTCGTCACCGTGCTGTTCACGACGATCCTCGGGATCAGCATCGCCAACATCAACACGACCAGCACCAACGCCTACAAGGCGCGCTTCACCGACGCGACGCTCCTGCTGCCCAACGACGACGTCCGCATCGCCGGCGTCCGGGTCGGGCAGGTCAAGGACGTCAAGATCGTCGACAAGCGCCAGGCCGAGGTCGAGTTCGAGGTCGACGCCGGCCGGCAGCTGCCGGCCGGGGTGACCGCGCAGATCAAGTTCCGCAACCTGGTCGGCCAGCGCTACGTCTCGCTCGGCGAGGGGGCCGACACCTCCGGCAAGACGCTCGGCCCCGGCGGCACCATCCCGCTGGACCGGACCCAGCCGGCGCTGGACCTGACCGAGCTGTTCAACGGCTTCAAGCCGCTGTTCACCGCGCTCAACCCGGACGACGTCAACAAGCTGTCCTACGAGGTCATCCAGGTCCTGCAGGGCGAGGGCGGCACCGTGGAGAGCCTGCTGTCGCACACCGCGTCGCTGGCCACCACGATCGCCGACAAGGACCAGGTCATCGGCCAGGTCATCGACAACCTCAACTCGGTGCTCGACACGGTCAACGCGCACACCCCGCAGCTCAACGACCTGATCGTGAAGCTGCAGCAGCTGGTGTCCGGGCTGGCCGCGGACCGCAAGCCGATCGGCGACGCGATCGAGAGCCTCGGCAACCTGGCCCAGACGACGTCCGGCCTGCTCGGCGAGGCCCGCGAACCGCTGAAGAACGACATCAGCGCGCTGGGCACGCTGACCGACAAGCTCAACAAGAACGAGCCGGAGCTGGAGCACTTCATCCAGTTCCTGCCGGAGAAGGTCAGCACGCTGACCCGCACCGCGGACTACGGCTCCTGGTTCAACTTCTACGCCTGCGAGTTCTCCGGGAGCGTCAGCTTGCCGCCACTGATCAACAACGTCGCGATCCCGCTGGTGCCCCTCAACCGGGAGAGGTGCACGGGATGAAGTCCTTCCAGAAGCGCAACCCCGTCCCGATCGCGCTGGTCGGCATCGCCGTCCTCGCGCTGGCGTTCATCGCCGCGCTGAACTCCGAGGACCTGCCGGTGATCGGCGGCGGCACGACCTACACCGCCGAGTTCAGCGAGGCGTCCGGGCTGCAGACCGACAACGACGTCCGGATCGCCGGCGTCAAGGTCGGCAAGATCAGCGACATCGAGCTCGACGGCGCGTCGGTGAAGGTGTCGTTCAAGGTCAAGGACGCCTGGCTGGGCGACCGGACGAGCGCCGCGATCAAGATCAAGACGCTGCTCGGGCAGAAGTACCTGTCGCTGGACCCGCAGGGTGAGGGCGCGCTCAACCCGGGCGCGGCCATCCCGCGGGACCGCACGATGGCCCCCTACGACGTCCTCGACGCGTTCCGCGGCCTCTCGCAGACCGTCGACGACATCGACACCAAGCAGCTGGCGCAGAGCTTCGACACCATCTCGGGGACCTTCGCCAACACGCCGCAGGACGTGAAGGGCGCGCTGTCGGGGCTGTCGAAGCTGTCCGACACGATCGCCTCGCGCGACAGCCAGCTGTCGAACCTGCTGGCCAACACCCGCGAGGTGTCGCAGACGCTCGTCGACCGCGACGCCGAGGTGCAGAAGCTGCTCACCGACGGCAACGCGCTGCTCGGCGAGCTGGCCAAGCGCGAGGACGCGATCACGTCGCTGCTCAACGGCTCCCGCGAGCTGGCGACGCAGCTGCAGGGCCTGATCGACGACAACGGCAAGCAGCTGGACCCGGTGCTCACCCAGCTCGACCAGCTGACGTCGATGCTGCAGCGCAACCAGGACGCGCTGGGCCAGGGCATCGCGAAGTTCGCGCCGTTCATCCGCGTCTTCACCAACACCATCGGCAACGGCCGCTGGTTCGACAACTACATCTGCGGCCTGGTCCTGCCGTCGTTCGGTCCGCTCAACGAAGAGGGGTGCTACACGAAATGAGTGACACCCGCTTCGGCCAGTCCCTGACCCGGGGCTTCACCATCGCGATCGTCCTCGCGCTCGTCGTCGCCGGCGGGATCTGGTGGACGCTCAAGGACGCCGGCCGCAACCACCTGACCGCGTACTTCGCCGGCACCGTCGGCCTGTACGAGGGCAACAGCGTGCGGATGCTCGGCGTCGACATGGGCACGGTCACCAAGATCCAGCCCATGGGCAACCAGGTGAAGGTCGACTTCGAGTACGACCGCTCGGTCGCCGTCCCGGCCGACGCCAAGGCGCTGATCGTGGCGCCGTCGCTGGTGTCGGACCGCTACGTCCAGCTGGCCCCGGCCTACACCGGCGGCCCGCGGATCTCCGACGGCGCCGTCATCGGCCTCGACCGCACCGAGGTGCCCCTCGAGGTCGACCAGCTCGCCGCCAGCCTGGCCAAGGTCAGCGAGACCCTCGGCCCCAACGGCGTCAACAAGCAGGGGTCGCTGTCGAACCTGCTGAACACCGCGGCGGCCAACGTCGACGGCAACGGCCAGGCCCTGCACGACACGATCACCAAGCTCGGCCAGGCGGCCGGCACGCTGGCCGGCAACAAGGACGACCTGTTCTCCACGGTCGAGAACCTCGGCAAGTTCTCGCAGTCGCTGGCCGACTCCGACAGCCAGGTCCGCACCTTCGAGGGCCAGCTCGCCGACGTCAGCGGCTACCTGGCGTCCGAAAAGGACAACCTGGCCGCGACCGTGCAGCAGCTGGGCACCACGCTCACCTCGGTGCAGGCGTTCATCGACCAGAACCACGACCGGCTCAAGTCCAATGTGGACAAGCTGGCCGGCATCACCAACGTGCTCGTCGACCAGCGCAGCTCGCTCGCCGAGATCCTCGACGTCGCGCCGGTCGGCCTGAGCAACCTGGTCAACACCTACAACGGCGCGGCCGGCACGCTCGACGCCCGGCCGAACCTCAACGAGCTGACCCAGCCGCCGCTGGTGATGATCTGCCGGCTGCTCAAGCAGGTCGGCACCAACAGCATCCCGGACGTGCTCGGCAACGCCTGCGAGAACATCGCCGGCGTGGTCGACAAGGTGATCCCGCTGCCGTCCCTGGCGCAGACCCTGCAGGCCCTGCAGTCCGGTCAGCTGCCGCCCTTGCCGCTGCCCATCGCCGGGCAGCTCTTCGGAGGTGGCCAGTGAGGAAGCTGCTGACCGTCGGAGCGCTGGTGACGGCGTCCGCGCTGGTGCTCACCGGCTGCTCGTTCAAGGGCATCTACGACCTGCCGCTGCCCGGCGGCGCCGACCTCGGCGACCACCCGTACACGGTGAACGTCGAGTTCCGGGACGTCCTCGACCTGACGCCGAAGGCGGGCGTGAAGGTCAACGAGGTGCCGATCGGGCAGGTCGAGAACGTCGGCCTCACCAAGGACGGCTGGCACGCGCTGGTGACCCTCAAGGTCAACGGCGACGTCAAGCTGCCGGCCAACGCGCTGGCCAACGTGAAGCAGTCCAGCCTGCTCGGCGAGAAGTACGTCGAGCTGGCTTCGCCCGGTGACGACCAGGCCCAGGGCAAGCTCGCCGACAACGCGACGATCCCGCTGGCCCGGACGAACCGCAGCGTCGAGGTCGAAGAGCTGCTCGGCGCGCTGTCCCTGCTGCTCAACGGCGGTGGTGTCGACCAGCTCAACACCATCACCAAGGAGCTCAACAACGCCACGTCGGGCCGCGAGCCGGACATCAAGGCGCTGCTGGACAACGCGAACCTGCTGGTCACCAACCTGGACAACCAGTCGAAGAACATCACCCGCGCCCTCGACGGGCTCAACCGGCTCTCCTCGACGCTCAACGACCAGAAGGACAAGCTGGTCGGCGCGGTCGACAACCTCGGGCCCGGCCTCGGCGTGCTCGAGTCGCAGCGCGGCCAGCTCGTCACGATGCTCAACGCGCTGAACAACCTCTCCGGCGTGGCCACCGAGACGGTGAACGCGTCGCAGAAGGACCTCGTCGCCGACCTGAAGGCGCTGACGCCGACGCTGCAGAAGCTCGGCGAGGCGGGCAACGACCTGCCGAAGGCGCTGCAGATCCTGCTGACGTTCCCGTTCAGCGACCAGGCCGTCAACGGCGTCAAGGGCGACTACTTCAACCTGTACGCCAAGGTCGACCTGAACCTGCAGAACATCGTCAGCAACCTGGGCAACAGCCGGCAGAACATCCTGAACGGGCAGCTCCCGCTCCCGGGCCTGACCGGTGGCGTCGAGGGCACGCCCGCCAACCAGCCGCCGCCGCTGCCGATCCCCGGTGACAGCGGTCAGACGGGTCAACCCGGGAAGTCGTCCGGCCTGTCCGGGCTCTTCGGTCTCCTGTCGGGAGGTAACGGCTGATGCTGGTGCGCAGGACGAGGTTCCAGCTGGTCGCGTTCGCGATCATCTCGATCGCCGCCATCGTGTACGCGCTGATCCGGTTCGCCGGGCTCGGCACGGTGTTCGGCAACAGCGGTTACACGGTGAAGCTCGAGCTCAACGAGTCGGGCGGCATCTTCACCAACGCCGAGGTCACCTACCGCGGCTTCAACGTCGGCCGGGTGGGGGAGCTGCGGCTCACCCAGACCGGCCTGGAGGCGGACCTCGACATCGACCCGTCGGCGCCGCAGGTCCCCGCGGACCTCGACGCCGTCGTCGCCAACCGCTCGGCCGTCGGTGAGCAGTACGTCGACCTGCGGCCCAAGGGCGACAAGGGTCCGTACCTCGCGGCGGGCTCGGTCATCCCGGCGAACAAGACGACCACCCCGGTCAGCACCGACCGGCTGATCGGCGACCTCGACTCGCTCGCGGCGTCGGTCCCGGTCGACTCGCTGCGCACCGTCGTCGACGAGTCCTACGACGCCTTCCAGGGCACCGGCGGCGACCTGCAGAAGCTGCTCGACACCGCGCGCAGCTTCACCACGACGGCGCAGCAGTACCTGCCGCAGACGATCCAGCTGCTCGACGCCGGCGGCCAGGTGCTCGACACGCAGAACGACGAGGCGCAGAACTTCGCGTCGTTCAGCAAGAGCCTCAACGAGCTCACCGGCACGCTGAAGAACTCCGACGGTGACCTGCGCAAGCTCATCGGCATCACGCCGCAGGTGGCGTCGCAGATCAGCCAGGTGCTGGCCGAGTCCGGCCCGGGCCTGGGCGCGCTGACGGCGAACCTGCTCACCACGGCCAACCTGACCGTGACCCGGCTGGACGGCATCGAGCAGGGCCTGGTGACCTACCCGGCGCTGGCCGGCGCGGCCAGCAGCGTGGCGCCGGGTGACGGCACCGCGCACCTCGGGCTGGTGCTCAACCTCTTCAACCCGCCGGCCTGCACCAAGGGCTACATCCCGTACCAGCAGTACCGGACGGGGGCCGACCTTTCGGCGAAGCCGGCGAAGGAAGACGCGTACTGTGCCGAACCGAAGGGCAGCCCGATCAACGTGCGCGGCGCGCAGAACGCCCCGTACAACGGGGTGCCGGTGGCGCCGAGCAACAGCGACGTCGCGGCGAACGCGAACCGGCCGGCCGACGAGCTGGCCGAGGAGCGGAACACGCGGGGCGTGCCCGGCATCATCGGCAGCCCCGGCGTCAGCCTCAACAGCCTGGGTTCGCTGCTCGGGCTCGCCTGACGCGGACTTGATGACCGTTACCTACCCTGGAGTGTTATGAGTTCGGACGAGCGGGCCGCCGTCGCGGTGGCGGAGCCCGAAGAGGAAGCCGGGGCGTCTTCGGCGGCGTCGTCGCCGAACGAGTCCTCCTCGCGGATCCTGGTGCTCGGGGCCGCGGCGCTGGCCTTGGCCGCGCTGATCGCCGCCGCGCTCTTCGGGATCCAGTGGTGGGCGGCCGCGTCCGACTCCAACGCCGGGCTGGCCGCCTCGCGCGAAGCCGTCGTCAAGGCGGGTACCAACGCGCTGAAGGCCTACACCGAGGTCGACTACCAGGACCTGGACGGCTTCTTCGCCCGGCAGAAGTCCGTCTCGGACGCCACGATGTCGCAGCAGATCGACCAGTCTGCGCCGACGTTCCGCAAGGCCCTCTCGGACGCCAAGACCAAGGTCACCACCGACGTCCAGGACATCGCCGTCGAGGAGCTCGACGACCACGAAGGCAAGGCCAGCTTCCTCGCCGCGATCGCCACGACCGTCACGCAGGGGGACAAGAGCAGCGCGAAGCCGCTGCGCCTCGAAGTGTCGATGACCCGCGTGGGCGACGACTGGAAGCTGTCCGGCATCGACAGCGTCCCCCTCGTCGCGGCCGGCCAGTAGAGCGTCACCCAGAAGGAGCTGTAGTGCCCCCCTCCCGCCGCCAGCCGCCCCGCAGCACCCCGCCGGTGCGCCGGCCCCGCGTGGCCGGGCTGCGCAAGCCCTCGACGGACGAGTCGCCCGCCGAGCGGACCGGCCAGCTTCCCGCCGTGCCCGAGTCCGCTTCGCCGCCGGCCGAGACGCGCAAGCCGCGGCCGCGCCCGGCACCGCGGCCGGTGCCCCGGCCCGTGGCGAAGCCGCCGGCCGAGGAGCCGTTCGAAACGGCCGGCGGCTTCGCCACGGCGCCCGCCGAGGACACCGCCGTGTTCGCCGCGATCGGCACCGACGAGGACCCGAAGGTCGACGCGCTAACGGGCGAGCCGGCGGCCCCCGCGGACGTGGACGCCGACGTCGAGGCCGAGCCGGTCCGCCCGGCGCCGCGGCGGAAGAAGCGCGACACCGGGATCGCGAAGCCGACCGAGGTCGACGAGGTCCCCGAGGAGTCCGCCGACAAGCCGGCGGGGCTCGCGACGTCCCGCGCGCAGCGGCCGTACCTCGTGGCCGGCGCGCTGGTGCTCGTCGCGCTGGTCCTGGGCGGGCTGGCGTTCTTCTTCAAGATGGAAGAGGTCCAGGTCTCGAACGCGACCAGCAACACCGCGCTGCTGGACGTCGCGAAGACCGCGCAGGTGAAGGACGCCGTCTCGAAGGCGGCCGAGTCCCTGTTCTCCTACGACTTCAACAACATCAAGAAGACCGAGGACGCGGCGAACGACCTGCTCGCCAACGACGACGTCCGCAACAAGTACAACTCGCTCATGGGCGAGGTGAAGCGGCTCGCGCCGGCCCAGAAGATGATCGTGACGTGCAAGGTCACCCGGGCCGCGGTGATCATGCTCAACGACGACCTGGCGAAGGTGATGGTCTTCGTCGACCAGACCTCGACCCGCACGGACACCAAGAAGACGACCGCCGGCACCGCCCAGCTCCACCTGAACGCCCAGCTCCAGGGCGACAAGTGGAAGATCACGGACATGGACACGTACAACGCGCCCAAGGTCCCGGCCGCGACCGCGGTTCCGTCGTCGTCGGCCCCGGCTTCGCCGTCTCCGACGAAGTAAAGCCGCCGGGCGACGGGCGCTGCCGCTCGTCGATCCCGGGGCGCCGGCGGTGCGCAGCGGGCGGTAGTCCCGCCGCTACGGTGGGCCGATGGGATTCGAGCAGGCGCACGCCAGCCTCGTCGGCCTAGCGGTCGGTGACGCCTTCGGTGCGCAGATACTCCTGCCCGGCGACCACCCGGACGTCGCCGGCCGGCGACTGCCGGCCGCGCCGTGGACCTGGACCGACGACACCGAGATGGCGTGTTCGATCGTCGCCGTCCTGGCGCGGCACGGCCACCTCGACCAGGACGCCCTCGCCGCCTCGTTCGCCGAGCACTTCGACCCCGGCCGCGGCTACGGCCCCGGCGCGGAGTGGCGCCTGACCCGGATCAAGGCCGGGCAGCCGTGGCCGGAGGTCGCCGAGCGCGACGGCCGCGGCTCCTGGGGCAACGGCGGCGCGATGCGCGTGGCCCCGCTGGGCGCGTGGTTCTGCGACCAGCTGCCGCAGGCGCTGCGCCAGGCCGAGCTGTCCGCGGTGGTGACGCACTCGCACTTCGAAGGCGTCGCGGGCGCGGTGGCCGTCGCGGCGGCGGCCGCGCTGCGGGCCGCGTCGCCCGGACTGGCCGGCGCGGACCTGCTGGACGAGGTGATCCCGCTGGTCCCGCCCGGCCGGGTGCGCGACGGGCTGACGTGGGCCCTGAAGTTCTCCGACGCCCGCGAGGCGGCCGCCAAGCTGGGCACGGGCCGCGAGACGGCCGCGCACGACACGGTCCCGCTGGCCCTGTGGATCGCGGCCCGCTTCGGCGACAACTTCACCGACGCCCTCTGGACGGCGGCCCAGGTGGCCGAGGACGTCGACACGGTGTCCGCCATCGTGGGCGGCGTCCTGGCCGCGGACGGCACGCCGATCCCGGACCAGTGGCTGGAGGCGTGCGAGCCACTGCCGGAGTGGGTCGGCCTCACCGGCCGCACCTGAGCAGCCCGACACGCCCGGCTGACGGCACTCGGCGCCCCAACGAGCCGACGCGGGTCCGGCTCACCGGCCGGGTCCGAGCGCCCCGGCACGACCGGTCGACGGCCCCGGAGGACCGGTGGGCGAGCTGTGACCCGCCCGAGTCACTCCGCTCGCCCCGCCGGACCCGTCTCGGCGGCCCTCGGCGACCTCCAGCGCCCCCGTCACCGACGACGGCGGCCGACCGGACCACCGACCCCCGTGGAGGCGCCGGGAAGCCCCGGGAAGAGCCCGGACGGGCCGGGGCGCGCGGGACTCCTGGTGCGGGTGTGACGTCGCCCCCGCGGGGCGTCAACCGCTCACGCAAACCGCCGCGACACGCCACCGATGGCGGAACCCGGGGCCGTCCGAAGTGGTCCGGAACGCCGGCCGCACGGCACGAGAACTCCGCAAACCCGCAGGTCCAGCGGACAGTGGTGGCGCTACTGGCCGGTAGCTGGGAGGATATTCGGCCGCTCACGCTCCGCAGACCTACTTCCACGCTGCGCCAACCGGCGGGACCCCCGTGTGGCATCTTGACTCTCGCGCCCGGTGGGTTCACGCTTACTCCCGACGGCGAAACCGGCAGCCCTTGCGGGAGGGACAACCGGGTCGCCTGGAGGCATACCTGAAGACGTCGCGAAGCAGGCTGGGCCCCATCGGGAGCGCCCCCTGGACAGACCGCGCCGTTCGGGCTAGACTGCCTCTTTGCGCTGCCCTCTTTCAGGCTGCCCGGAGCCGGTAGTTAGGATAGTGGGCACACGGCACCCTTGACAGTCGCTCATAGCTGTTGCTATGGCGGCCGTCACCGCTCATGTCCCCGGAAGGACGCATCTTGGCAGTCTCTCCCGCGAACCAGGCCACTGCTGCGACCACCTCGGCTGAATCTCGCTCGGAGTCCACGGGAATCCCCGGCGCGCCCAAGCGGGTTTCCTTCGCAAAGATTCGCGAACCGCTCAACACCCCCAACCTGCTCGACGTCCAGATCCAGTCGTTCCAGTGGTTCACCGGGGACGAAGCGTGGTTCGAACGCCGTGTCGAAGAAGGTGAAGAAAACCCGGTCGGCGGCCTCGAAGAGGTCCTCAACGAGATCTCCCCGATCGAGGACTTCTCCGGCTCGATGTCACTGTCCTTCTCCGCTCCGCGCTTCGACGAGGTCAAGGCCTCGATCGAGGAGTGCAAGGACAAGGACATGACGTACGCGGCCCCGCTGTTCGTCACGGCGGAGTTCGTCAACAACAACACGGGCGAGATCAAGAGCCAGACGGTCTTCCTGGGCGACTTCCCGGTGATGACCGACAAGGGCACCTTCATCATCAACGGCACCGAGCGTGTCGTCGTGTCCCAGCTGGTCCGCTCGCCGGGCGTCTACTACTCGAAGGACGTCGACAAGACGACCGACAAGGACGTCTTCAGCGTCCGCGTGATCCCGAGCCGCGGCGCGTGGCTCGAGTTCGACGTCGACAAGCGCGACACCGTCGGCGTCCGGATCGACCGCAAGCGCCGCCAGCCGGTCACCGTGCTGCTGAAGGCGCTCGGCTGGACCACCGAGGCGATCCGCGAGCGCTTCTCCTTCTCGGAGACGCTGCTGGCGACCCTCGAGAAGGACCACACGGCCGGCACCGACGAGGCCCTGCTCGACATCTACCGCAAGCTGCGCCCGGGCGAGCCGCCCACGAAGGAGAGCGCGCAGACCCTGCTGGAGAACCTGTTCTTCAAGGCGAAGCGCTACGACCTGGCCAAGGTCGGCCGGTACAAGGTCAACAAGAAGCTCGGCCTGTCGACGCCGTACGACACGGGGACGCTGACCGAAGAGGACATCGTCACCACCATCGAGTACCTGGTCCGGCTGCACGCCGGCGAGGACCGGATGGACGCCGACAACGGCACCGAGATCCCGGTCGAGAC
The DNA here is from genome assembly GCF_035982555.1 of Amycolatopsis sp. NBC_01286. Lineage (NCBI taxonomy): Bacteria > Bacillati > Actinomycetota > Actinomycetes > Pseudonocardiales > Pseudonocardiaceae > Amycolatopsis > Amycolatopsis sp. NBC_01286. The sequence goes on along the minus strand of NZ_CP108428.1, from coordinate 1,648,649 downwards.
CGACGACATCGACCACTTCGGCAACCGTCGCCTGCGCACCGTCGGCGAGCTGATCCAGAACCAGATCCGGGTCGGCCTGTCGCGCACCGAGCGAGTCGTGCGTGAGCGCATGACCACGCAGGACGTCGAGGCGATCACCCCGCAGACCCTGATCAACATCCGCCCGATCGGCGCGGCGATCAAGGAGTTCTTCGGCACCTCGCAGCTGTCGCAGTTCATGGACCAGAACAACCCGCTGTCGGGCCTGACGCACAAGCGTCGTCTGTCGGCCCTCGGCCCGGGTGGTCTGTCCCGTGAGCGCGCCGGCATGGAGGTCCGGGACGTCCACCCGTCGCACTACGGCCGGATGTGCCCGATCGAGACGCCGGAAGGCCCGAACATCGGCCTGATCGGCTCGCTCTGCTCCTACGCGCGGGTCAACCCGTTCGGCTTCATCGAGACGCCGTACCGCAAGGTCGTCGAGGGCCGGGTCACCGACCAGGTCGACTACCTGACCGCGGACGAGGAGGACCGGTACGTCAAGGCGCAGGCCAACGCACCGATCACCGACGACGGCACCTACGTCGAAGACCGGGTCATGGCCCGCCGCAAGGGCGGCGAGGTCGAGCTGATCGACCCGCTCGACATCGACTACATGGACGTCTCGCCGCGGCAGATGGTCTCGGTCGCGACGGCGATGATCCCGTTCCTCGAGCACGACGACGCGAACCGCGCCCTGATGGGTGCGAACATGCAGCGCCAGGCCGTGCCGCTGCTCCGCAACCAGGCGCCGTACGTCGGCACCGGGGTGGAGCTGCGTGCCGCGGTCGACGCCGGTGACGTGCTCGTCGCCGAGCAGTCGGGTGTCATCGAGGAGCTCTCGGCGGACCTGATCACGATCATGCACGACGACGGCACGCGGAAGAGCTACGGACTGTACAAGTTCCGCCGCTCGAACCACGGCACCTGCTTCAACCACCGCCCGATCGTCAACGAGGGCGACCGGGTCGAGCAGGGTCAGGTCATCGCCGACGGCCCGTCCACCGAAAACGGTGAGATGGCGCTCGGCAAGAACCTGCTCGTCGCGGTCATGCCGTGGGAGGGCCACAACTACGAGGACGCGATCATCCTCTCGGAGCGCCTGGTGCAGGACGACGTGCTCACGTCGATCCACATCGAGGAGCACGAGATCGACGCCCGCGACACCAAGCTGGGCGCCGAGGAGATCACCCGGGACATCCCGAACGTCTCCGAAGAGGTCCTCGCGGACCTCGACGAGCGCGGCATCATCCGGATCGGTGCCGAGGTCCGCGACGGCGACATCCTCGTCGGCAAGGTCACGCCGAAGGGCGAGACCGAGCTGACGCCGGAAGAGCGTCTGCTCCGCGCGATCTTCGGCGAGAAGGCCCGCGAAGTCCGCGACACCTCGCTGAAGGTGCCGCACGGCGAGACCGGCAAGGTCATCGGCATCCGCGTGTTCTCGCGCGAGGACGACGACGAGCTGCCCCCGGGCGTCAACGAGCTGGTCCGCGTCTACGTGGCCCAGAAGCGCAAGATCCAGCCGGGCGACAAGCTCGCCGGGCGCCACGGCAACAAGGGCGTCATCGGCAAGATCCTGCCGGCCGAGGACATGCCGTTCATGGAGGACGGCACGCCCGTCGACATCATCCTGAACACGCACGGTGTGCCGCGACGGATGAACATCGGCCAGATCCTCGAGCTGCACCTGGGCTGGCTGGCCTCGCAGGGCTGGGAGATCAAGGGCAACCCCGACTGGGCGAAGAACCTCAACGAGGAGCTCTACGACGTCGCGCCCGGCACGAACACCGCGACCCCGGTGTTCGACGGCGCGAAGGAAGAGGAGCTCACCGGGCTGCTCGGGGCGACCAAGCCGAACCGCGACGGCGAGCGCATGGTCAAGGAGAACGGCAAGGCCACGCTGCTCGACGGCCGCTCCGGCGAGCCGTACCCGTACCCGGTCGCCGTCGGCTACATGTACATCCTGAAGCTGCACCACCTGGTCGACGACAAGATCCACGCCCGCTCCACCGGTCCGTACTCGATGATCACGCAGCAGCCGCTGGGTGGTAAGGCGCAGTTCGGTGGCCAGCGCTTCGGTGAGATGGAGTGCTGGGCGATGCAGGCGTACGGCGCTGCCTACACGCTGCAGGAGCTGCTGACGATCAAGTCGGACGACGTGGTCGGCCGCGTCAAGGTGTACGAGGCCATCGTCAAGGGGGAGAACATCCCCGAGCCGGGTATCCCGGAGTCGTTCAAGGTGCTCCTCAAGGAGCTCCAGTCGCTGTGCCTGAACGTCGAGGTGCTCTCCAGCGACGGTGCGGCCATCGAGATGCGCGACTCCGACGACGAGGACCTCGAGCGCGCGGCGGCGAACCTCGGCATCAACCTGTCCCGCAACGAGTCGCCCTCGGTGGACGACGTCGTGCACTGATCGCGAGCTGAGCTGGGACCTGCCTCCCGCGGGTCCCAGCTCGCCCGCCAACCCCTCTAGTCGAATCAACCCCAAGGGGATGCAAAGACGTGCTGGACGTCAATTTCTTCGATGAGCTCCGCATCGGCCTTGCCACCGCTGACGACATCCGCCAGTGGTCCTTCGGTGAGGTGAAGAAGCCGGAGACCATCAACTACCGCACGCTCAAGCCCGAGAAGGACGGCCTCTTCTGCGAGAAGATCTTCGGCCCGACCCGGGACTGGGAGTGCTACTGCGGCAAGTACAAGCGCGTCCGCTTCAAGGGCATCATCTGTGAGCGCTGCGGCGTCGAGGTGACCCGCGCCAAGGTGCGCCGTGAGCGGATGGGCCACATCGAGCTGGCCGCTCCGGTCACCCACATCTGGTACTTCAAGGGCGTTCCGTCCCGCCTCGGCTACCTGCTGGACCTGGCGCCGAAGGACCTCGAGAAGATCATCTACTTCGCTGCTTACGTCATCACCGGCGTGAACACGGAGCTGCGCCACAACGACCTGCCGACCCTCGAGAACGAGATCGGCGTCGAGCGCAAGAACCTCGAGACCAAGCGTGACGCGGACATCGAGTCCCGCGCCCAGAAGCTGGAAGCCGACCTGGCCGAGCTGGAGGCGGAGGGCGCCAAGTCCGACGTCCGCCGCAAGGTCAAGGAAGGCGGCGAGCGCGAGATGCGTCAGCTGCGTGACCGCGCCGGTCGCGAGCTGGACCGCCTCGAAGAGGTCTGGACGACCTTCACGAAGCTCGACACCCGTCAGCTGATCGCCGACGAGCTGCTCTACCGCGAGCTCGTCGACCGCTACGGCGAGTACTTCACCGGCGGCATGGGCGCGGAGGCCATCCAGAAGCTGGCCACCGAGTTCGACGTCGCGGCCGAAGCCGACAACCTGCGCGACACCATCCGCAACGGCAAGGGGCAGAAGAAGCTCCGCGCGCTGAAGCGGCTCAAGGTCGTCGCGGCCTTCCAGGCCACCGGCAACGACCCCCGCGGCATGGTGCTCGACGCCGTCCCGGTCATCCCGCCGGACCTGCGCCCGATGGTGCAGCTCGACGGTGGCCGGTTCGCGACGTCGGACCTGAACGACCTGTACCGCCGCGTGATCAACCGCAACAACCGCCTCAAGCGGCTGATCGACCTCGGCGCGCCCGAGATCATCGTCAACAACGAGAAGCGAATGCTGCAGGAGGCCGTCGACGCGCTGTTCGACAACGGCCGCCGCGGCCGTCCGGTCACCGGCCCGGGCAACCGGCCGCTGAAGTCGCTGTCCGACCTGCTCAAGGGCAAGCAGGGCCGGTTCCGCCAGAACCTGCTCGGCAAGCGCGTCGACTACTCGGGCCGTTCGGTCATCATCGTCGGGCCGCAGCTGAAGCTGCACCAGTGCGGTCTGCCGAAGGACATGGCGCTCGAGCTGTTCAAGCCGTTCGTCATGAAGCGGCTGGTCGACCTGAACCACGCGCAGAACATCAAGTCCGCCAAGCGGATGGTGGAGCGCTCGCGGCCGCAGGTGTGGGACGTGCTCGAAGAGGTCATCACCGGTCACCCGGTGATGCTGAACCGCGCGCCGACCCTGCACCGCCTCGGCATCCAGGCCTTCGAGCCGCAGCTGGTCGAGGGCAAGGCCATCCAGCTGCACCCGCTGGTCTGCGAAGCGTTCAACGCGGACTTCGACGGTGACCAGATGGCGGTGCACCTGCCGCTGTCGGCCGAGGCGCAGGCCGAGGCCCGGATCCTGATGCTGTCGGCGAACAACATCCTGTCGCCGGCGTCGGGCCGTCCGCTCGCCATGCCGCGACTGGACATGGTGACGGGCCTGTTCCACCTGACCCGGCTCAACGAGAAGGCCGACGGCGCGGGCGGCGCGTACTCCTCGCCGGCCGAGGCCATCATGGCCTACGACCGCAAGGCGCTGAGCCTGCACGCCCCGATCAAGATCCGCGTCAAGGACCGTCAGCCGGCGAAGGCCGACGAGGCCCGGCTCGCGGAAAAGGGCTGGGAGCCGGGCAAGACCTGGCTGGCCGAGACGACCCTGGGCCGCGTGCTGTTCAACGAGCTGCTGCCGGCGGACTACCCGTTCATCAACGAGCCGATGCCGAAGAAGCGGCAGGCCGCGATCGTGAACGACCTCGCCGAGCGGTACTCGATGACCCAGGTCGCGCAGACCCTGGACCGGCTGAAGGACGCCGGTTTCTACTGGGCGACCCGGTCGGGTGTCACCGTGGCGATCTCCGACGTCCTGGTGCCCGTGGGCAAGAAGGCCATCCTCGACGAGTACGAGGGCAAGGCCTCCCAGGTGGAGAAGCGCTACCAGCGTGGTCAGCTGTCGCACACCGAGCGCAACAACGAGCTCGTCAAGGTGTGGACGCAGGCCACCGAAGAGGTCCACAAGATCATGGAGACGGCGCTGCCGGACGACAACCCGATCGCCATGATCGTGAAGTCGGGCGCGGCGGGCAACATGACGCAGGTCCGGTCGCTGGCCGGCATGCGTGGCCTGGTGTCGAACCCGAAGGGTGAGTACATCCCGCGTCCGATCAAGGCCAACTTCCGTGAAGGCCTGTCGGTGGCGGAGTACTTCATCGCGACGCACGGTGCCCGCAAGGGACTGGCGGACACGGCGCTGCGTACCGCCGACTCGGGTTACCTGACCCGTCGTCTGGTGGACGTCTCGCAGGACGTCATCGTCCGCGAGGTCGACTGCGGCACCACGCGCGGCATCATGATGCCGATCGGCGAGGACATCGGCGACGGCAAGGTGCTGCGTGACCAGCACGTCGAGACCAGCGTGTACGCGCGGAACCTCGCGACGGACGCGGTGGACGCCAAGGGCAACGTCGTGCTGAACGCCGCGGACGACATCGGCGACCCGGCCATCGACAAGCTGATCTCCAGTGGCATCTCGAAGGTCAAGGTCCGCTCGGTGCTGACCTGCGAGTCGGCCGTCGGCATCTGCGCGACCTGCTACGGCCGCTCGATGGCGACCGGTCTGCTCGTCGACGTCGGCGAGGCCGTGGGTATCGTCGCGGCCCAGTCGATCGGTGAGCCGGGTACGCAGCTGACGATGCGTACGTTCCACCAGGGTGGTGTCGCCGGTGACGACATCACGACCGGTCTGCCCCGTGTCCAGGAGCTGTTCGAGGCCCGGGTCCCGAAGGGCAAGGCGCCGATCGCCGACGTCGATGGCCGTGTGCGCATCGAGGAGAGCGAGCGGTTCTGGAAGATCACGCTGATCCCGGACGACGGCGGCGAAGAGATCGTCTTCGACAAGCTGTCCAAGCGTCAGCGGCTCGCCAACACCCCGAACGGCCCGCTGGGCGACGGTGACCACGTCAACGTCGGGCAGCAGCTGCTCGAGGGCACCCCGGACCCGCACGAGGTCCTGCGCGTGATGGGCCCGCGTGAGGCGCAGATGCACCTCACCGACGAGGTCCAGAAGGTGTACCGGGCCCAGGGTGTGTCGATCCACGACAAGCACATCGAGGTCATCGTCCGGCAGATGCTGCGCCGGGTGACGGTCATCGACTCGGGTGGCACGGACTTCCTGCCGGGCGAGCTGCCCGAGCGGACCAAGTTCGAGGCACGCAACCGCTCGACGGTCTCCGAAGGCGGCGAGCCGGCTTCGGGCCGTCCGGTGCTGATGGGGATCACGAAGGCGTCGCTCACCACGGACTCGTGGCTGTCGGCGGCGTCGTTCCAGGAGACCACGCGCGTCCTGACCGACGCGGCCATCAACGGCCGCTCGGACCGGCTCGTGGGCCTCAAGGAGAACGTGATCATCGGTAAGCTGATCCCGGCCGGTACGGGCATCAACAAGTACCGCAACATCCAGGTGCAGCCGACGGAAGAGGCCCGGGTCGCCGCGTACGCGATCCCGTCCTACGACGACGGCTACTACACCCCGGACGTGTTCGGTACGGGCACCGGTGCCGCGGTCCCGCTGGACGACTACGACTTCGGCCGCGACTTCCGCTGACGAAGCTGATCCACGAGAAGGGCCCCCGCCGGGTTTCCGGCGGGGGCCCTTCCCGTTTCCGGCGTGCCCGCGGTGACGGCTCTTTCGCCGCGGCCGTAGCGCTGACTGGCTTGCTCACCTGCCGCCGGGCTGCGGTGACAGAGCTGAGCGGGCAAGTGCTCCCGGTCCACAGTGGACCGGGGGCACCGTCGTTCACGGGAGGCCGTGGCGGCTCACCGGGAAGTCGAAGTACGTGTCCGGGAACGGCTCGTTGTCCAGGGTGTAGTGCCACCACTCCTCGGGCAGGTTGTGGAAGCCCGCCGCGATCAGGGTGGTCCGGAGCAGGTCGCGGTGCTGCCGCGCGATGCCCGTGATCGCCGGGTTGTCGGTGTGGGCGAGCGGGTCGAAGCAGTCGTAGCCCGTGCCCATGTCGACCATGTTGTCGGGGAAGCGGCTGCCCTGCGGTGCGAAGCACGGCCTCAGCGGTTCGCCAGGGAAGTAGGGCCGCTGCGGCCGCGGCGGGATCCTGACGAGCGTGAGGTCCATGGTGCTGCCGCGGCTGTGCCCGGACTTCTCGGCGATGTAGCCGTCCTCGAAGAGCCGGTCCTTGGCGACGTTCGGGTAGAACTCGGCCTTCATCTTCTCGTCGGCGAGGTCCTTCGCCCACCGCACGAAGTGGTCGACCGCGCGTTGCGGCCGGTAGCAGTCGTAGACCTTGAGCGTGTAGCCCAGCTTTCGCAGCTGCGCCTGGGCGGTGCGCAGGCCCTCGGCGGCCTGCCGGGTCAGGACGCAGGTGGGCTCGAGGTACCCGTCGACGCGCCGGCCGACGAAGTTGTGCGGGGTGGCGTAGCGGATGTCCTGCAGGATCGACGGCGCGACATCGGACAGGGCGACGAACTCGTGCGACGTGGTGGTCGCCTCGGCCGGGCCGGGGACGGCGAAGGTGGACAGGGCCGCGAGAGTGACGGCGAGGGTGCGTATCCGGGTGGAAATCGGCATACCGCACGTCTAGCAGGAAATCGTCTCGCGATCAGCCGCCGCTCAGGGGGAGACTTGACGGCTTTTGGTCGATTTGCGTGCGGTGTAACGGTTTTCGCGCGCGGGGTCGTGACGTCCGGTAGCCGAGCCGTTGTCGGCAAATCTTCCGTCACCGTGACCGCGGTCGGCTGGGGAAGATGGGCTGTGGCTGACTCTGTGCCCTTCACGGACAACTTCTCGGACCTCTCCAACACGCAGGGGTACCAGTTCGAGTTCCGCTGTGAACGCTGTGGGAACGGTTTCCGTTCCGCGTTCCAGCGCGACAACATGGAAACCGGGCGAAGCGTGCTTCGCACCGTCGGCTCGTTCTTCGGCGGGACGCTGCGGGACCTGAGCAACTCGGCCGACCAGTGGCGCTACGACCGCGCGACGAACTCGCCCGCCAAGGACCGCGCGCTGGCCGCGGCCGTCAAGGAGATCACCCCGAGCTTCCGGCAGTGCCGCGGCTGCGGCGACTGGATGTGCCACGACCAGTGCTGGAACGAGGAGATCGGCCAGTGCCTGCGCTGCTCGCCGAGCGTCGCCGAGGAGATCTCGCGCGCGCAGGCTTCCGCGCAGCGCGACCAGATCTGGGACAAGGCCCGCGAGCGGGACTGGACGTCCGGTCTCGACATCGACACCCGCGCGAAGGTGTCCTGCCCGGGCTGTGGCCTCAAGGCCGAAGGCGGCAAGTTCTGCCAGTCGTGCGGCACCGCGCTGGCGATGAAGGTGCGCTGCGGCGGCTGCGGCAGCGAGAGCAACAAGGCCGGCGCGATGTTCTGCTCGGACTGCGGCAACCGATTCTGACCATTCCCCACTGAAACCGGCGTTTCTCCGCGAGTTTCCACGAAATCCGTCAGGTTCTCACTGTGCGGCCCGCTTCGGCGGGTAGCGAGCTTTCTCGAGCATCGACAATGGCCCGCGCTGCGGGTATTTGTCAGGGGTGCGCGAGGGGGCTCGTGGCACGGAACCGGATCGGACGGCCGTTCCGGAACTCGTGGAGGAGGGTGCGGCGTGAGTACCGACGGGCCGGGCGGAAACGAAACGGAATGGCCGGGCGGCACGGTGTTGTCGCGCTTGCCGGGCGCGCTCACCGATGAGTTGCTGGGGCTGGGGGTGCCGAAACCGTGCCGGGCCGGCACGGTTTTGCTGCACCAGGGTGAGCCCAGTACGCACGTTTTCCTCCTGGGGCACGGGAAACAACCCCGCTTGGCGTGCGTCAAGGTGACGGTGGCCGCCAGGAACGGCACCGAGAGCCTGCTGGGTATCAGGATCAGCGGCGATCTGGTCGGCGAGATGGGTGTGCTGCGAGAGGGGCCGCGGTCGGCCACGGTGACGACGTGCCGGGCGATGACGGTGCACCGGATCCCGATCGAGAGCTTCCGGGTCTTCCTGCGGCGCAGGGAAGAAGCCTGGCGGGTGGTGTGCCACATGATCGCCGATCGGCTCGACTGGGCCAACCGCCGTCGCCTCGACTTCGCCGGGTACGACACGGCGGTGCGGCTCGCCCGGGTGCTGGTCGAGCTCGCCGCGCACCACGGCACCCCGGGCGGGGGCGGGATCCGGCTGGGAATCGAGCTTTCCCAGTCGGAATTCGGCAAGCTCATCGGAGCCGGCCGTGACTCGACCCAATTGGCTGTCCGCCAATTGAAGGAACTGGACTATATCGGGTACAGATACCGGACAGTAACCATTCTTGACCTGAACGGGCTAGCGACCTTCGCTGATCCTGACTAACGAACAGGTGCAGATCACGGAATTTTCCGGAGTCTTGGTCACGGAGTGGAGGCAGACTCTGCGCTCACTCCCACCAGATCCGAAAAGGACAATGACCTTGGCTCGTGCCAGCGATTTCACTCGCCATCTTCTCGTTTCCATGGACGTGCAGGGTTACGGCAGCCGGGACGACCAGCAGCACGCCGCGATCCAGTCCGGCTTGCTCAGCGTGGCGAACACCGCCGCCACCCGGTGTGGCCTGGACCGGTCGGCCTGGCACCGGCAGGGCGCCGGCGACGGCGAACTGGCGATCCTGCCCGGTGCCGTGCCCGAACCGGCCGTCACGGACGACTACGTCCGCGAGCTGGTCGCCGGACTCGCCGACCACAACCACGACCTGGCACCCGAAGCCCGGATGCGAATCCGGATCGCGATCCACCACGGGGTGGCGATGCCCGGCGCGAACGGCTGGACGGGGCAGGGCGTCGTCGGCGTCAGCCGCCTTGTCGACAGTGCGCCTCTTCGCGCCGCCCTGAATGCGTTCCCGGAAGCCGACCTGGCCGTGGTCGTCTCGCGGCAGATCTACACCGACGTCGTGGCCCAGCGGCACACCTCTCTGAAACCGGCCGAGTTCCGGGAAGTCGTGGTGCGCCAGAAGGAATACACCGACGTCGCATGGCTCCGGGTGCCGGGCTACGACGTACACGGGGCCACCCTCGCCGCGGATCCGCCGGAGCAGCCGCCCGCCGCGGTGGTCGCCCCGGCCGGTCAGCAGTACCGCGCCGAGGCGATCACCGTGCTCAACGGAAGTGTCGACGCGCGCGACGCGGTCTTCGGGATCAAGCGCGGCTGATGAGCGAGGAAGAACCGGCGGAGACGCCGGCCGAGGCGCCGGATCCGGCGCTCGGCGACGACTACACCGAACAGCTCACCCGTGCGGTGAACCAATTCAACGGGCCGATCTACGCCGACGGCGCCCAGTTCGGCATCGGCCCGCGGCGGCCGGAACGGGTCAAGGCGGCCGCCGGCATGCTCGACGACGCCGACGTCGTGGCCGAACTGCGCGGCTACGTACCTCCCGGCTGCTACGACACCGCGCTCACCGCGCTGGGCAAGGACCACGTCGTCGGCCTGCACGGGAGCCGGGGAACCGGGAAGCGGGCCGGGGCGACCGCTCTGCTGCGCGAGGTCACCGGCGGCCCGCTGTACGTGCTGTCCCCGATGAACCGGCTGAAGAGCTTGGCCGAGCGCGAGTACGCGGCCGGGAGCGGCTACATCATCGCGGATCGGATCGCGGAGCGGAAAACCGCCGACGTCGACTTCACCTGGCGCACGGTGCGCGACCGCGTTCGCGACCAGGAGGCCTATCTGGTAGTCACGACGACCACGCCGACCGAGCAGGGCGAAGTCGACTCCGTGGCCCAGGTGCGTTGGGAGCCGCCCGACCTGCGGACGGTGCTGCGCGCCCGGCTCGCCGGCCGGGCGGACCGCGAGGACGTGATCGAGCAGGTCCTGCGGGCTTGGCCGGACGGTGGGCAGTTGCACGACCTCGTCGGCGTCGCGGCCGACATCGCCGACGGAACGGCGGTCGCCGAGGCGCTCCCGAAACTGGACGCGTCGCTGCAGGACCAGGTCCGGATCTGGTTCGACGAAGAGCGGGACGAGCGGGACTACCTGGCCGTCACCGCGCTGGCCTTCCTCGACGGGGCTCGCCAGCGCACGTTCGAGTCCGCGCTCACCCAGCTCGAAGGCAAGCTCGCCGAGACGGTCGCCGGCGGGGAGCCGGACGCCCTCGAACGCACGCAACCCGAGCTGCTCCGGCAGCACCGCCTGAAGCTCTACGCGCACGACAGCTTGATCAAGATCGAGCGGGTCGGCACGGACGGCGTCGCGCGGCACTGCCCCCGGTTCAAGGAGCCGAGGTACCGCGGGTTCGTCCTGGCGGAATTGTGGGCTCGCGAGGAAGCGCCGTTCTGGGACGGCGTCTCCGCGTGGCTGGACGAAGTCATGCCGAAGGAAGGGCTACGCGTCGCCGCCGGCCTCGCCGAGCTGGCGAGGTCCGCCTTCGACGAGGTCGACGACATCTTGGCGCCCTGGGCCGACGGGCGCCAGGGCTGGCCAGGCCAGACCACTGCGACGCACGTGCTGTGGTTGCTGAGCTACGACGAGGCGCTCGCCCCGGAGGCGCTCCAACTGGCCGCACACTGGGCGGGCCGCGGCAGCCCGGCAGAACGGTGGACCGGGGCGGTCGCGCTGAGCGGGGAGCTCGGCGCCCGGTACCCGCACGAGGCCGCCAACCGCCTGTGGCAGCTCATCCTGCAGAGCCACACCGTCACAGGGGATGCGCACGTTGCGCTCGCCGGCCTGTTCGTCACCCTCACCAAGCGCACCGAGGACGCCGGGGTCGTGCTGACGTTGCTCGACGGGAAGCTGCGACGGCTGGCGAAGCCGGGGGCCACGCCCGGGTACATCCGTGCGACCACGCGGGCGATCCTCAGCGTGCTCTCCGCGCGAGACCGGATCGCCGGCCGGCACGCCGCAATCGAGCACCTTTGCGCCGCGCTGGACCGTGCCGCGCCCGTCGAAGGCCGGCTGTGGGCCGCCGCGCTTTGCAACCGGCCGACCCGCAAACGGGCGCTCACCGTGTTGCGGGCGTCCCTCGACGACCTCAAGCACCTCTGTGAGGACCCGGTCGCCGTCGCGACCGCGCTGGGCGCGGCCATTTCGGACGCCTTGCCAGCCGGTGAAGCCGACCTGCTCCGCACGGACTTTGCAGCACTCGAAGCCCGCACTCACAAAGACAGTTCACCGCTGGTCGAGCACCTGCTCGCCGCGATCGCCCACCTGCACCGAGAGGCCACCGCCCTGCCATGACCCATCCCTACCCGATCGTCGAGCAGCGCTCCCTGGACCCCGCGCGGGTGAAGGGGAAGTGGCTCTGGCGCAAGGAGTTCCGCGACCACGGCGAGCTGCCCAGGCCGAACGCGCACCATGTGTTCGTCTACCGCGTGGACGGCGAGTACATCCTCGACAGCGCCCAGCGGCGCCTGGACGAGGAACAGGTCGTCAACGCCACGCACGTCAGCCTGGTGGACCTGACTCGCGACGCCGAGGTGCTCGTCGAGCTGGCCATCCCGTGCGCCGAGGCCGACGACTTCACCATGCGCGTCACGTTCGTCTGCACCGTGACCAATCCCATCAGCGTCGTGCGTGAAGGACGTGGTGACGCGCAGACGCTCCTACGCGCCTACCTCAAGAGCCACCACCGGATCTTCGAACTCGGTCTCGAGTACCGGCTCGACCAGGTCAACGAGGTCCGCCGGGACGTCAATGCCCAGGTGAAGGCCTTCACGACGCTCAAGCCGCCGGTGATCTCCGGGATCGCCGTGGAGTTGCGCAGCGTCGAGGTGCTGACGCCGGTCGAGTACCAGAAGCTCATGGGCAACCGCCGGAGCATCGAATACCAGTACGAGCTGGACACGACGCAGCAGCGCTTGGACCACACGCTGACCACCGAGCGCCAGCACAACGGCCATCATCTCGAACGTGACCAGACCGGGCACGACCAGCTGCTCGGCAGCGAACGGCTGGTTCACGAGCAGCGGCTGGATCGGGAACGCGTCCACCACGAAGGAACCGTCGGGGCCGAACGGCAGGGATACGAGCTCGACCGGCTGGCCGACCGGAAGGCGTTTGACCGGGACCAGCGCGGGCACGACCGCGCGGAGATCACGGCGCTGGCCGAGATCATCCGCGACAACCCGGACAGTGCGCTGGCCAACGCGTACGTCACCGGCTCGCTGGACGCGGCCGACCTGGCCGAGCGACTCCTGACCGAGAACCGCTACCGCACCGAGATCGAGCGCACCGACCGGCAGGCCGAGTTCGACCGGAAGCACGAAGAGCGGCTCTACGAGATCGAGCAGCGGAACGAGCAACGCCGGTGGGAGCGGGACCAGACCCGGGAAGACCGCAAGTGGCGGCGGGAGGACCACGGCCTGGTCAGGGCCGAAACCCGGCGCAAGGAGGAGATCACCCTCGAGGTCATCCGGGAGCTCGGCAAGCACGGCTACCTCGACATGACGAACCTTGACCCGAACCTGCTGATCACCAAGCTCACCGGGACCAAGCCCCCCGATCGGCTCGATCAGGGCCGCAAGCCGGAGGAGCTGGCTACCGGCGAGCGCGCCGAGGCGGCGCCCGCCGCTGAAGACGGCGTAGAAGACGACGACACCGGGGTGAGGGAAGAGGATGTCAGTTGACACCGAGGCGCCTGCGCGGGGCGCCTTGCCGCCGGACGTCCCGCTCGGGACGTACCGGCCGGTGGACCCGCACCGCGGGCTCGGGCGGCGGCTGCGGGCCCTGGCTGGGATCCGCGAGGAGATCCTGGACTGGGTGCCGGAGGAGCGGCCGCGGTACACGCGCCTCGGTGCCATCGTCTTCAACACCGGCCTGCTCGCCGGAGTGTCGCTGCTGGTGGCGCTCTCCAGCCTGTCGACTGTGCCGTGGATCTTCCTGGTGCCGGCCGGGGCGTTGTGGGCCTACGTCATCATCAGCTTCGACGGCTGGCTGATCGCCAGCACGCACGGGATGCTCGGCGGGGGCAAGGCCAAGGTATTCGTGCCCCGGCTCGTGATCTCGCTGCTCATGGGCGCGGTGATCGCGGAACCGTTGGTGCTGTGGATCTTCTCGCCCGCCATCCACAAGGAGGTTCTGGACGGGCGGGAGCACGAGCTATCGGTCTACGAAAGCCAGTACCGGAGTTGCAACCCCGAAGGCGCGCCGGCGCTGAAGACGGATGACTGCGCCAACTACCAGTTGACGATCAAGGACTCGCCTGAGGCGGCGAAGGAGGAGCTGGACAAGGCCGTCAAGAACCGCGACGCGGCGAAGAAGGAGTACGACGGCCTTTACGGCCAGTGGGACGCACTAGAAAAGCTGGCGCGTGGGGAATGCAGTGGCGCTCGGGGTGACGGGCTCACGGGCGTCGCGGGTGACGGCCCCGAATGCGACCGGAACCGGACGGTGGCGGACCGTTTCCGCACCGACAACCAGTTGGACAAGCGCCAGGCCGACCTGACCGCCGCGAACGGTCGGATCGACGAGCTGACCAAGAAACTGGGAAGTGCCCAGCAGACCGCCGGCCAGCAGGTCAGCGCGGCCATCACCGCGAAGGTCACGGCGATGCGCGAACACCAGGGCACGATCGGCATCCTCGATGAATCCGCCGCGCTCGAGCGGCTGGCCGACCGCAGCGGGTTCGTGTTCGCGGCGCAATGGCTCGTGCGGCTGCTCCTCATCGCGATCGACTGCCTCCCGGTGCTGACGAAGCTGATGAGCGGGTCGACGGCCTACGACGTGCTCGTCTCGAGGCAGGTCGAGGTCGCCCGGCGGCTGCACGACAAGCACGTCACGCTGCGGGAGCGGCAGGACACAGCCGACAACGACGTCTGGTTGCAGCGCACCGAGTACAACCTTCGGACGAGGATCGACAGCATCGAGGAGGCCGACCGGTCCGCCCGGGCCCGGCGTGAGTCGGACCTGGACGCCGAGATCGACAAGTTGGCCGCGAAACTGCGCAGCCAGTAGTCAGCACGAGTTCCCGGGAATCCATAACGATTAGGTAACGAGCAGCCTCGACGTTCAGGCGTCGGGGCTGCGCCATTGTGGCCAACCGTGACGCCGCCGGGTGGTCCAACGGTTGCCCAACCGCGGCGCTCACCCTTTCGGCGCAATGGTGGCGTGCAACTCGGTCCGAGTCGTGGGACATTCACCCGCTCGGGTCGTTTCTCATTCTTTGATCACGGCTGGACGCTTTGCCCGCTTGGCGCGAATATTCCGCCGGTGTCCGCCGGTCCCGGCTGGTGACACTTTCCGTTGTGCCCCAACGATCCCCGGCGAATCGGTGGTTCGGCGCGCCCTTTTCCGCCCGGGAAATGAGAACAGGGAGACGAATGCGATCGAAACCGTTGCGTCCCGGCCGGTGGCGAAAGGTGGTGACCGGCGCCGCGGCGCTCGCCCTCGCCGTCGGCGCGGTCACGTACACCGGGTCGGCCACCGGCGCCTACGCCGACGTCCAGACCATCACGGACGCGAAGACGGCGTCCGACGGCAAGCAGTACTGGGTGCAGAACCACCTGGTGACGAAGGATCTCGCGGCGCGCGCCGAGGGCACGCCGAAGAAGTGGCTGCTGGTCTGGGCCGGTGACGAGAACATCGCCGACACCCTCGTCAAGGACGTCAAGAACCTGCCGGGCACCCTCGGCGGCGGGCTCAACAAGATCAAGAACGCCTTGCCCGGCCCGGACTTCCTCGCCGTGATCGACGCGACGCAGGGGTCGCCGACCTACGGCAAGGTCGTCAACACCGCGACCGTCGGCCCGCTGGTCGAGAACGAGCCGCACCACATGCAGTACGTGTGGCACAAGGGCGACACCGTCTACGCCGGCGCGCTGTTCGCCGCCGCGACGTACGCCTTCGACGTCAGCGCGCTGCCGCAGCTCAAGCTCAAGGGCGTCAGCCTGCCGACCAACACCCTCGGCGGCAGCGTCCCCGACGCCTACTGGGTGCTCAAGGACGGCACCGCGTACGGCACGTACATGGGCGGCCCGGTCGTGCCCGGCCCGCACAGCTACGCCGACGGCTCGACCCAGATCGGCAACGGCTTCGCGGGCAGCCCCGGCGAGGTCGTCCACTTCGGACAGAACGCGCAGGTGCTCTCGGAGTCTCCGGCGGCGACCCCGCAGGGCGACAACCGGAAGCTCTGCGACAACCTGCCGCAGCTGGGCAAGCCGACGTGCGCCAACCCGCACGGCATCCAGGCCCGCGAGGACCTCAACACGCTCGTCACCAGCGACTACGCCGAGCCGCGCAACATCATCCTCGACCCGGTGAAGCAGCCGTCGCCGTACCTGCGCCGGCCGACCGTGCGGACCTGGGACATCGCCGACCGCAACCACCCGAAGCTGAAGTCGGTGTCGTACCTGCAGGACGGCCCGCGTGCCGATCCGGCCGACCCGCTGCACGCCGAGAGCCGCGCGGTCATGGAGACGACCGTGACGAACCTGCCCGGACACAAGGGCGCGTTCGCCCAGACCATGCAGGGCGGCGCGGTGTTCTACACGCCGGACATCACCGCGGCCGAGCCGCACTGGATCGAGGTGTTCGACGACGGCACCGCGAACAAGGCGATCTACCCGAACAACGACTCGAACGGCGCCAGCTCCAACGGCGGCTGGATCCAGACGAGCCCGGACGACAAGTACCTCTACCGCGCGATCGTCGGGCGGCAGAAGGGCACGCTCTCGGCGGACGACCCCGGCACCACCGGCGGCGTCTACGTCCTCGACATCCGGAAGCTGCTCGCCGCCGGTGACCGGATCGAGGACATCCAGGGCCGGGTCGACACCAAGGCGAAGGCGCAGCAGGGCGGGGGTGGCGACCTGCCGACCGTCGTCGGCGCGGCCCCGATCAACCCCGGCACGCCGGGCGCGGGCCCGCACTGGGGCGCCTACGACAACCTGGCGCTCGGCAGCGACGGTTTCTACCACGAAACGGACACGCCGCAGCACCTCGCGGTGTCGAACTACTTCGTCGCACGGTCCGGTTTGGACGGTGACCACAAGGTCAACCTGCTGGACATCGGGCCGGACGGGAAGATCGCCGTCGACCCTGGCTTCCGGGACGAGTTCACCGGGCAGGTCGGCATCAACTTCAACCGCAAGTCGTGGCCGCACGGGGACTTCGGCAACGCCAAGCCGCACTCCGAGCTGTTCGTGGTCGCGGACGCGAACGTCAAGTAGCCCGTCGTGAGTGCGTAACAGTGTTCTAACACTGTTACGCACTCACGACCCCCGACCTGGGAGTCCTGATGGATCACGACCACGCCGCGCCGACCGGTTCGTCCACAGTGGACGTCCTGGCGCTGGTGCTGCGGCTGGCGCTGCTGCTTTCGACGGCGTTCCTCGCCGGTGGCGGGCTGGTGCCGGGGCCGGCGCGCCGCACGCTGTACGTCCTGGGCGGGACCTCCGCCTCGCTCGCCGTGGCCTCGGAGTTCGCGGTCGACGTCAACGTCGTCGCCCTCGCGGTCCACGTCGTGCTCGCGGTCGCGGTGCCGATCCTCGTCCGGTGGCCGAAGGCCGGCCGCTGGGCTTCGGTCGCACTGCTGGTCCTGGTCGTGCTGGAGACGTCGTCGGGCGGTTCCGGCGTCGGGTTCGCGCTCGACTCGGTGTTCGTCGCCGGGGCCGCCGTCTGGTTCGGCTTCGCGGTGAATGGGCCCGTCCCGACGTCGTCAGTCCGGCCCGGCCCCCTGGCCCTCACCCTCGGCGGGCTCTTGGTCCTCGCCGGCACGGTGCGGTTCGGGGTGTCCGGCGTCGGCTTCGACCGGCGGCTCCACAGCACGGTCTTCGGGATCGCGGTGCTCGCCGTCGTGGTCCTCCCGCTGGTGGTGACCGGGCTCGCGGCGGTCCTGCACGGGCGCGCCTACCGGTTCGGCGCGGTCGGCGTCGCGCTCGGGTTCGTCGCGTGGAGTGCGCTCGGCGCGATTCCGGCGCCGCCGCCGCTGCCCGTGCCGGGGGTGCCGCTGCTGGCCGACCAGGCGGGCTTCCCGGTGCTGGTCAGCCCGCAGCGGCCGGGCCGCAACCTCGTCCACTTCCCGGCGAGCGCGGGCGAGGACCTGTCGGCCGGCGTGCGCGGGGGAGTGCTCACCAAGGCCGTGGTGCGGGCCGGGGCCGAGGGCACCTGGGCCGACGTCGACCTGCCGGCCGGGCGCAGTGACCTGGAGATCCACCGCGGCGACACGACGACGGTCGTCGAGGTCGACGCGGGGGAGACGCCGGGCCCGTCGATCACCGACGCCGACGCGCCGGAGTGCGCGGCGGCGGCGCTCGGCGGCCTGGTCGCCGGCCGGTCCGACGTGCTGACCGCGTGCCCGTCCGGCGCGCTGACGCCGGCGGACAGCGGGGCGCTGGTCAAGCTCGTCGAGTTCCTCGCGGGGCGCAAGCCGTCGGCGATCACGCTGGTCGAGGACGACTCACCCCGCGGCGTCGCGGCGGCGAAGCTGGTGCGCGAGACGGCGGCGCGCACCGGGTTGGCCGTGCAGCCGGACGCCGGGCCGGACACCGCGCTCGTCGTCGTCGCCGGCTGGGCCCCGGCGTACCTGGCGATGACGCGCGCCGCCGAGTCGCAACGCCTGGAGCCGACCCACCAGTACGGGCTCTACCTGGCGCCGTGGCTGCTCAACGGCCCGATCGTCAACGCGGTGGCGAGCGCGTCGCTGCCGCTGCGGTTCGACCCGCGGGAAGCGACCGCGGTCGGGTACGCCGTCGCGGTCGGCGATCGCTTCGGCGGCGAAAGCCCGTCGGCCGGCGGTTTTCGCAGCTGGCTCGGCGCCGGCAGCCCGGCGGGTGACGTCCAGATCTTCGCGGCCGCCCAGGTCAACGCCATGCCGATGTACCCCACCGAACCCCACGCCACCGGAATGGTGATGGACCGCGACTACGCGGGCCAGTGGGTGCCCGACGGAACCATCGTGCCGATCACGTCGGTTCTCCGCTGAACCCCTTGTCCCGAAAGGAAGTTCTCATGAAGCGTCTCGCTGCCCGCGTGCTGCTGCCGCTCGCCGCGGCGACCGTGCTCACCGGCCTGGCCGATGGCGTCGCCGGTGCCGACCCGACCGACGGCTCGGTCTGGGTCGCGCCCGGCCTCGACCTCGGCGGCGTGCTCGCGCCGATCGGCCAGCCGGTCGGCCTGCTCGCGCCGGTGTTCGGGCTCATCACCGCGATTTCCTGAGTACAGAACAGAAAGGTTGGGAACGATGAAGAAGACACTCGCGCGCGCGGCCGGTGCCGCGGTGCTCGCCGGAGCGGTCCTGTTCGGCGCGGCCGCGCCGGCACTGGCGGCCGACGCCCCGGGCGGCGTCACCGTGGTCGACGAGCCGGACACCAGCGGCCTGAACAACATCTGGACGTTCGCCCCGCTCGGCGTCCCGGCACTCGGCCTGCTCCAGTCGATCAACGGAGTGCCGGGCAAGATCCTGCCCTCCTTCTGACCCACCCGGCGGCCCCCGCTCCGGCCGGGGGCCGCCACTCTCTCCGGGAGTCCCGCGCACGATCACGGCGACGGCGACCTCGACGTCGACACCGCCGGCGCCCTCGGGCCGGCAGGTGACGTACGAGCTGGCGGGCACGGGCACCGCGACGGTCGTCTACGACTGGGGGGCGAAGTCCGACGAGCGCCGCCACCTGCGGGAGCCGTGGCCTCGCGGCGTCGGCGACGAGCCACTCGGGAAGACCGTTGCTAGGCCAGACTTTTCGCGAACCAGTGCTCGGCGTACTGGTCGTCGTTGAAGGGCTCGACCTCGGCGTACCCGGTCCGTGCGTAGAGCGCCCGGGCCTCGACGAGGTCGTGGCGGGTGTCGAGCCGCATGTGCCGCGCGCCGAGCCGGCGGGCGGCGTCCTCGGCCGCCGCGACCAGCCGCGGGGCCGCTCCCGAGCCGCGGTGGGCGGGCTTGACGTACATCTTCGTCAGCTCGCCGACCCCCGGCTCGAGGAGGCGGGTGCCGACACAGCCGGCGAGCACACCGTCCCACGATCCCAGCAGGAACGCCCCGGTCGGGGCGACCAGGTCGGTGCCCGGCTCGTCGGCCAGCGCGATCGCCATCTCCGCGTCGGTGACCGGACGGCCGTAGTACCGCGAAGCGACTTCCTCCATGTACTCGCGCATGATCGCGACGGCGTCCGGGTGACTGACGGGGACCTCGGTGATGTTCCACTCCACGTCCCCATCCTGGGGAAGCTGTCCACCGAATTCAGCGGCGGCGCCCGACCCCGGGCACCATGAAGGCATGACGCCTGTCACGAAGCGCCTCACGATCGTGGCCGTCCTGCTGATCACGGCGGGTGCGGTCCTGCTGTCGGTGGGCGCGATCGGTTTCCGGGCCACCTCCGACGAGCCGGACGCCAACATCGGCGCCGGATTCGCCCTGCTCGCCGGGCCGTACGTCGTGGGCCTGGGCGTGGTGTTCGCCTTGTCGGCCGGCCTCACGCACCTGACGTCCCGCCGCCGCTGACGGCTACCGCGGCGAGTGCTCCCACAGCGCCGCGGGCAGGTTCCCGGCCAGGTCGGCCAGGTAGTCGGCCTCGGCCACGAGGTTCTGCCGCGTCGCGCAGCCCGGGCCCCAGGTCCGCGCCGACCCGTGCTCGACGACGACGTCCCGCTGCACGAACCGCGGGTTCGCGGCCAGCCAGCGGGCGAGCTCGCCCTCGAGGCGCGAGTCCGGCGGCAGCGTCGGCATGGTCATCGCCCGGCCGGCGACGATCCGCAGCTCCGGGCACTCCGGCACCCGCACCTGGGTGACGTGGGTGTCGCGCAGGTGGGTGTGGTCGTCGAAGTTGCGGTACGGCTCCTGGTCGTCGATCCCGATCACCGGCCGGTCGCGGTGGCGGAACTCGACCCAGGTCTCCCGCGGGTGGTCCGCCAGCGGCCGGCCGGTCGGGTGGACGACGCCGAACGTCGGCGCCGCGCCCTCCTCGCCCGGGACGCCACTGTGGAACGTGCCCCCGCACTCGGCCGCGAAGGCCTTGAACCAGTGCTCTTTCCGGTTCTCCGAGGACTTCGTCTGCGACCGCCACCAGAGCCCGACGACGGCCGCGACCACCACCACGACGAGCGCGATCCCGAGGATCACCGCTCCGGTACCGCCACCATCGGCGAGGTGCATCGTCAGAAGTCCAGGTCCGCGCGGGTCTCGTCGTCCGGCTGGTCCCGGCCCGTTTCGCCGTAGTCGCTCGCCTTCTTGGCGTTCTTGACGTGGCTGTTGAGCTTGCCGAGGTGGTCGTTGACCGTCTTGGCCGGGTTGTCGCCGGGGTTGGCCGGGTCGAACCCGAGCACGCCCTTGACCGCGGCCTCGCCGCCCTTCTTCAGGACCTCGGTGGCGCCGGTCTTCAGGATCGTCGGCGTGTACTGGATGTTGCCCGCCGCGTCCTTGACCGGGTTCTCCCAGGCCTTGGCCCAGCGCTTGCCGAGCATCCCGTTCTCACCCATGGCCTTCTCGAGCAGCGTCCGGCCTTCGTTGCCCTTGGTGATCTTCGCGAGCGCCTTGCCCGTGTCGGAGCCGGCGAACACCCGGCCGAGCTTCGACGCGGCCAGCTCGGCCTTCATCTTCTCCAGCCAGGCGAGGATCTTCTGCAGCAGCTCGCGGACCTTCGACACCTTCTGCGTCGTCTTCGCCGTGGTGGTGCCGAGCTTGACCTCGGACGCCGTCCCCGCGGTGGCCACCGACGCCCCGCAGGTCGGCACCGCGGCGGCCAGCGCCGGCACCCAGATCATGATCAGCCAGGTGATCAGCTCGGTCAGGATCGCCTTGATCAGGTCCTCGACGAAGCTCATCAGCATGCTGCTCAGCTGCAGCATCTGCGCCAGATCGCCGGACTTCGCGGAGACGCCGCCGATGCCGTGCGCGAACTCGCCGAGCGACCGGCGGGCCGCGTCACCCGCGTCGCCCTGCCACTGCGCGAGCGAAGAGTCGGCGACCTCGGCGAAGTTCTTCGCCAGCTGGTCCAGACCGGTGGCGATCGCGGTGAAGTTCTCCGCCGCGACGCCGAGCGCCGGGCCGTCGCCGCTGACGAAGTGGATCGCGTCCTGGATCGGCTGGACGGCGCTGAGCAGGAAGTTCAGCCCCTGGCCGACGAGCCAGCCGAGCGGGTCGGTGGCGATGTCGGTGATCGTGCTGGAGCTCGACTGGATGAAACCCGCCGTGTCGGTGGCGATCGAGGTGAGCCCGAGCGTGATGTCCGCGCCGTCGGGGTGCGGCGCGGCGACGGCCTTGACCACCGAGACGGCGTCTTGGCCGACGGTCACCGCGCTGCCCGCGAACGGCGTCGCCTTGACCGCGTTGCCGGCGTTCACCCCGAGCACGGTGGCCGGGTCGTCCGGCTTGACCGTGACGCCGCTCGCGACGTCCTGGAACTCCGCCATCGTCGTCCCCCTACGGCTTCTTCGGCCCGTCGAGCAGGACCTCGACCTGCCCGAAGAAGGCTTTGTGGTCGTCCTCGGTGCCCTGGTAGACGCGCGCCGCGTCGGTGAACTTCTCCTGCGCCGAGGTCAGGCCGTCGGCCATCGACCCCAGCAGGTCACGCAGCTCGCGCAGCGTCTCGTCGTACCCGTGCTTGGTGAACAAGCCCACCACGCCCCAGGACTTGTCCCCGACGTCGGCTTGGCCGACCTTCTCGGTGAACTTCGCGCCCTGCTCGCGGTACTTGCCGAGCACGCCGGCGTAGCTGTGCAGCGCGTCCACCCGGACCTGGTAACCACCGGCACCGTCGGGCATCAGTCCTCCTCCTCGAACAGGTTGCGCAGGAAGCTGTCGCCCGCGGACCCGCCGCTCGCGGGCGGGGCCGCCGGCGGATCCGGGGCGTCGGCCTTCCGCAGGACCCGGTCTTCGGAGAAGTCCTCGGGAGCTGCGATCGGCGGCGCGGTCTCTTCCGCCAGCTTCGACCGCAGTTCTTCGACGCTGGTTCCGAACGCCTCGGCCTGCGTTTCGAGGACCTGCTCGACGAGCCCGTCGTCGCCCACGTGCTCCTGGACGATGACGGCCTGCCGCCGGGCGGCCGCGCCGACGGCTTCCCGCAGCGTCGCCATCAGGGCCGCCGACAGCGCCTGCGGCCCCTTCGCGAGCGCCGCGTCGGTGAACGTGACGTCGAGGACCGCGCCACCCGGCCCGGTGACCACCGTGACCCCGCCGTCCGGCGACGCCGCGGTCGCCCGCAGCCCGGTCAGCTCCTGCCGCATCGCGTCCAGCCCGGCGAACCGCTCGTCGGCGTCCCGGACACCCGCCTCGAACCGCTGGAACTCGGCGACCAGCTGGTCGAACTCCGCCGACATGTCCTGCTTCCTCCCGAACGCCCGGTACGTGGTCCACCCATCGTGGCCCCTCGGCGACGGTGTGACGCGGGAAACGGCGGATCCGATCCCACTGCGTCACCCGATCGGGAAATGGGTAGGTTTCGGCCGCAAGGGGAAGCAGGGGACAAGCGCTAGGAGTGTGTGATGAGCAGCACCGAAGGGGCCGGACGGTCCGAAGAGGAAGACCGCAAGCAGAGCGGCAGCCACGCGGCGCCCGAGGGGGCCGGTGTGCACCCGCTGATCGATCTCTCGCGTGACCCGAACCCGGGCAAGCCGGACCACGCGAAGCCCGAAGAGGACTGAGCGGCGGGGCGCGAAACGGGGCCGTGGCGGCGTTCCCGGCCCTGTCGGGCCCGGCCGCGCCACCCTGCGGAATGTCCGGCGCTCCGCCCGTGTTGAGAGGTAGGCTGAGGGTTCGTCGACCTTCAGACCCCCCGCTTCGCCCGTCCGGTAGATGGGCGGGTATCTTTGGAGACCGTGCCCGGCAGGCGTCGGGCCGCTCCGCGTGCCGTGCGGCATGGGCGGGGTGCTCAGGCACCCGGTCACCGGCTTCGGCAGGTCGGGGTTGCGACGGAAAATCCCTACGGGAAGTTACCGGTCGAGAGACCGTGACGCGGGCCGACACGCCCGACCGCGGGGGCCGGTGAAGACACGTAGAAGCAAGATCACGACAGGAAGCTGGTCCATTGCCCACGATCCAGCAGCTGGTCCGCAAGGGCCGCCAGGACAAGGCTGCCAAGCAGAAGACCGCGGCCCTCAAGGGGAGCCCGCAGCGGCGTGGCGTGTGCACTCGCGTGTACACCACGACCCCCAAGAAGCCGAACTCGGCGCTGCGCAAGGTCGCGCGTGTGAAGCTGACCAGCGGCATCGAGGTCACCGCCTACATCCCCGGTGAGGGCCACAACCTGCAGGAGCACTCGATGGTGCTCGTGCGCGGTGGTCGTGTGAAGGACCTTCCGGGTGTCCGCTACAAGATCATCCGTGGTTCTCTCGACACCCAGGGTGTGAAGAACCGCAAGCAGGCGCGCAGCCGCTACGGCGCGAAGAAGGAGAAGAGCTAATGCCCCGCAAGGGTCCGGCCCCCAAGCGGCCGCTGATCTCCGACCCCGTCTACGCCTCCCCGCTGGTCACCCAGCTGGTGAACAAGGTGCTGAAGGACGGGAAGCGCTCCCTCGCCGAGCGCATCGTGTACGGCGCGCTCGAAGGCGCTCGCGAGAAGTCCGGCACCGACCCGGTCGTCACGCTGAAGCGCGCTCTCGACAACGTGAAGCCCACCATCGAGGTGAAGAGCCGCCGCGTCGGTGGCGCCACCTACCAGGTGCCGATCGAGGTCAAGCCGGGTCGCTCCACGACCCTGGCGCTGCGCTGGCTGGTCTCCTTCTCGCAGGCTCGTCGCGAGAAGACGATGATCGAGCGCCTGCAGAACGAGCTCCTCGACGCTTCCAACGGCCTCGGTGCCAGCGTGAAGCGCCGCGAGGACACGCACAAGATGGCCGAGTCCAACCGGGCCTTCGCGCACTACCGCTGGTGATGATCGCCCGGCTGTCGATCAAGCCATGCCGGGCCCCAAGCTTGAGAACAGGGGAACACTCTCGTGGCACGTGACGTGCTGACCGACCTGAACAAGGTCCGCAACATCGGCATCATGGCCCACATCGACGCCGGCAAGACGACGACCACCGAGCGGATCCTGTTCTACACCGGGGTCAACTACAAGATCGGTGAAGTCCACGACGGCGCCGCCACCATGGACTGGATGGAGGAGGAGCAGAAGCGGGGTATCACCATCACCTCGGCTGCCACCACCACCTTCTGGGACGACCACCAGATCAACATCATCGACACCCCGGGCCACGTCGACTTCACCGTCGAGGTGGAGCGCAACCTCCGGGTGCTCGATGGCGCGGTCGCGGTCTTCGACGGCAAGGAAGGCGTCGAGCCGCAGTCCGAGCAGGTCTGGCGGCAGGCGGACAAGTACGACGTCCCGCGCATCTGCTTCGTCAACAAGATGGACAAGCTCGGCGCGGACTTCTACTACACGGTCAAGACGATCATCGATCGTCTCGGCGTCCGGCCGCTGGTCATCCAGCTGCCGATCGGTGCCGAGAACGACTTCGAAGGCGTTGTCGACCTGGTCCGCATGAAGGCGCTGACCTGGCGTGGCGAGGTCCAGAAGGGCGAGGACTACTCCGTCGAGGACATCCCGGCCGAGCTGGCCGAGCTGGCCGCGGAGTACCGCGAGAAGCTGATCGAGACCGTCTCCGAGGCGGACGACACGCTGATGGAGAAGTTCCTCGAGGGTGAGGAGCTGACGGAGGCCGAGATCAAGTCCGGCATCCGCAAGCTCACCATCACCAGCCAGGTCTTCCCGGTGCTGGCCGGTTCCGCGTTCAAGAACAAGGGCGTGCAGCCCATGCTCGACGCGGTCATCGACTACCTGCCGACCCCGCTGGACGTCCCGGCCGTCGAGGGCCTGCTGCCCGACGGCGAGACCGTCGCGTCCCGCAAGGCGTCGGTCGACGAGCCGTTCGCCGCGCTCGCGTTCAAGATCGCCGCGCACCCGTTCTTCGGCAAGCTGACCTACATCCGGGTGTACTCGGGCAAGGTCGCCGCCGGCGCCCAGGTCGTCAACGCGACCAAGGACCGGAAGGAGCGCATCGGGAAGATCTTCCAGATGCACTCCAACAAGGAGAACCCGGTCAATGACGCCCAGGTCGGCCACATCTACGCGGTCATCGGGCTGAAGGACACCACCACGGGTGACACCCTGGCGGACCCGCAGAACCCGATCGTGCTCGAGTCGATGACGTTCCCCGAGCCGGTCATCCGGGTCGCGATCGAACCGAAGACGAAGGCCGACCAGGAGAAGCTGTCCCTGGCGATCCAGAAGCTGGCCGAAGAGGACCCGACGTTCCAGGTCAAGCTGGACGAGGACACCGGCCAGACGATCATCGCGGGTATGGGCGAGCTGCACCTCGAGGTGCTGGTGAACCGGATGAAGTCCGACTACAAGGTCGAGGCGAACATCGGCAAGCCGCAGGTCGCTTACCGCGAGACGATCAAGAAGACGGTGGAGAAGCTCGACTTCGTCCACAAGAAGCAGACCGGTGGTTCCGGCCAGTTCGCGAAGGTCATCGTGAAGCTGGAGCCGCTCGAGCGCACCGATGGCGCGCTCTACGAGTTCGTCAACAAGGTGTCCGGTGGCCGCGTGCCGCGGGAGTACATCCCGTCGGTCGACGCGGGCGCGCAGGACGCGATGCAGTACGGCGTCCTGGCCGGCTACCCGCTCGTCGGGTTGAAGTTCACCTTGCTGGACGGTGCTTACCACGAGGTCGACTCTTCGGAGATGGCGTTCAAGATCGCCGGTTCCATGGCGATGAAGGAAGCCGCGAAGAAGGCCGGCCCGGTGATCCTGGAGCCGATGATGGCGGTCGAGGTGACCACGCCCGAGGACTACATGGGCGATGTCATCGGTGACCTCAACTCCCGCCGTGGCCAGATCCAGGCCATGGAGGAGCGGGCGGGCATCCGCGTCGTGAAGGCGCTGGTCCCGCTGTCGGAGATGTTCGGCTACGTCGGCGACCTTCGGTCCCGCACCCAGGGCCGGGCGAACTACTCCATGTTGTTCGACTCCTACGCCGAGGTTCCCGCGAACGTCGCGAAGGAAATCATCGCGAAGGCGACGGGGGAGTAACTCCCCCCACCGCGCGCGGGCATTAAGGGAACTCCTGAACGTCCGCAGCACCGACGAAGGAACATTCGGGGGTCGGCAGCCACGCCGGCCCCCGAGCACAAAGCGAAATCAGTCCAGGAGGACATTCCAGTGGCGAAGGCGAAGTTCGAGCGGAGCAAGCCGCACGTCAACATCGGGACCATCGGTCACGTCGACCACGGCAAGACCACGCTGACCGCGGCGATCACCAAGGTTCTGCACGACAAGTACCCGGCGCTCAACGAGTCGCGTGCGTTCGACCAGATCGACAACGCGCCCGAAGAGCGTCAGCGCGGTATCACGATCAACATCTCGCACGTCGAGTACCAGACCGAGAAGCGTCACTACGCGCACGTCGACGCCCCCGGTCACGCTGACTACATCAAGAACATGATCACCGGTGCCGCTCAGATGGACGGCGCGATCCTCGTGGTCGCGGCGACCGACGGCCCGATGCCGCAGACCCGTGAGCACGTGCTGCTCGCCCGCCAGGTCGGCGTGCCCTACATCGTGGTCGCGCTGAACAAGGCCGACATGGTCGACGACGAGGAGATCCTCGAGCTCGTCGAGCTGGAGGTCCGTGAGCTGCTGTCCTCGCAGGAGTTCCCGGGCGACGACGCTCCGGTCGTGCGCGTCTCGGGCCTCAAGGCCCTTGAGGGCGACGAGAAGTGGGGCGAAGCCGTTCTCGAGCTGATGAACGCTGTCGACGACAACGTGCCGGACCCGGTGCGCGAGCTCGACAAGCCGTTCCTCATGCCGATCGAGGACGTCTTCACGATCACCGGTCGCGGCACTGTCGTCACCGGCCGCGTCGAGCGTGGCGTGGTCAACGTGAACGAAGAGGTCGAGATCGTCGGCATCAAGGAGAAGTCGACCAAGACGACTGTCACCGGTGTCGAGATGTTCCGCAAGCTGCTGGACCAGGGCCAGGCGGGCGACAACGTCGGCCTCCTCGTCCGCGGTATCAAGCGTGAGGACGTCGAGCGCGGCCAGGTCGTCGTGAAGCCGGGTACCACCACCCCGCACACCGACTTCGAGGGCCGGGTCTACATCCTGTCGAAGGACGAGGGTGGCCGTCACACCCCCTTCTTCAACAACTACCGCCCGCAGTTCTACTTCCGCACCACGGACGTGACCGGCGTCGTGACCCTCCCCGAGGGCACCGAAATGGTCATGCCGGGCGACAACACCGACATCTCGGTGGCGCTGATCCAGCCGATCGCCATGGACGTGAACCTGCGCTTCGCCATCCGCGAGGGTGGCCGCACCGTCGGTGCGGGTCAGGTCACCAAGATCATCAAGTGATTCGGCGCCCCGCCCGGGGCTGATACACCCCCGGGTCCGGGGCGTCAAATCACGTGTGCGACACTATTCAGGTTGCTCGTCCTGGGGCGGCCGATCCCTTCGGGGATCCGGCCGCCTCGGTGCGAGTGGCCACGGTCCGCGGAGCACTTTCCTTCGGGTGAGGCGAGCGGGCAAAGGCGGTGAGCCGGCAGTGCTTGCAAAAGCGTGTCGGCACATAGCCTCCTCACGTTGAGGAAGACCAGGCAAGACGACGATCCCGCGGGATCCGTCTGTGCGTCGGGCGCGACACGCCCGACCGCGTGGACCGGGGACAGGGCCGTTGAACTGCGGAAACTCGGGACCGGATGGCAACATCCGGGGCGGGTTTTGTGAGATAGCGGCACGAGACGACAAGGAACGAGCAGCCACCATGGCGGGACAGAAGATCCGCATCCGGCTCAAGGCCTACGACCACGAGGCGATCGACACCTCGGCGCGCAAGATCGTGGAGACGGTCACGCGCACCGGCGCCCGTGTTGTCGGGCCGGTGCCGCTGCCCACTGAGAAGAACGTTTACTGCGTCATCCGCTCGCCGCACAAGTACAAGGACTCGCGCGAGCACTTCGAGATGCGCACGCACAAGCGTCTGATCGACATCCTCGACCCGACGCCGAAGACGGTCGACGCGCTCATGCGCATCGACCTGCCGGCGAGCGTCGACGTCAACATCCAGTAAGCGTTGGGCGAGCGGCGGAGATAAGAGACTCATGTCTGACAGGCAAATGAAGGGCATCCTGGGCACCAAGCTCGGCATGACCCAGGTCTTCGACGAACTGAACCGGGTCGTCCCGGTCACGGTCGTCAAGGCCGGTCCGAACGTGGTGACCCAGGTTCGGACCCAGGACAAGGACGGCTACACGGCCGTGCAGCTGGCGTTCGGCGCGGTCGACCCGCGCAGGGTGAACAAGCCGCGCACCGGCCACTACGACAAGGCGGGCGTGACGCCGCGCCGCTTCCTTGCCGAGCTGCGCACCACCGACGCCGAGACCTATGAGGTCGGCCAGGAGATCACCGCCGAGGTGTTCGCCGCCGGCGTCGAGGTCGACGTCACCGGTACCAGCAAGGGCAAGGGCTACGCGGGCGTCATGAAGCGCCACGGCTTCAAGGGCCAGGGCGCGAGCCACGGTGCGCAGGCCGTGCACCGTCGGCCGGGCTCGATCGGTGGCTGTGCCACCCCGGGCCGCGTCTTCAAGGGCGTGCGCATGGCCGGTCGGATGGGTTCCGACCGCGTCACCACGCAGAACCTGACCGTGCACGCGGTGCGTGCCGAGGACGGCCTGCTGCTGATCAAGGGCGCCGTGCCCGGTCCCAAGGGCGGCCTGCTGTTCGTGCGCAGCGCCGCGAAGGGTGGTAACTCCGAATGACAAGCGTCGAGCTGAAGACCCCGGCCGGTAAAGCCGACGGCACCGTGGACCTCCCCGAGGAGATCTTCGACGTGCAGGCCAATGTCGCGCTGATGCACCAGGTGGTGGTGGCCCAGCAGGCCGCCGGCCGCCAGGGCACGCACGACACGAAGACCCGTGGCGAGGTTCGCGGTGGCGGCAAGAAGCCGTACCGCCAGAAGGGCACCGGCCGTGCCCGCCAGGGTTCGACCCGTGCGCCGCAGTTCGTCGGCGGTGGCGTCGTCCACGGCCCCACGCCGCGTGACTACTCCCAGCGCACCCCGAAGAAGATGAAGGCCGCCGCTCTGCGTGGCGCCCTCTCGGACCGGGCTCGCGCCGGCCAGCTGCACATCGTCACCGAACTGGTGACGGGTGAGAAGCCGTCCACGAAGGCCGCCAAGGCCGTTCTCGCCGCGGTGACGCAGGCGACGCGCGTGCTCGTGGTGCTGCACCGGGACGACGAGTACAGCTGGGTTTCCCTGCGGAACCTCCCCGAGGTTCACCTGATCTGGTTCGACCAGCTCAACACCTACGACGTGCTGGTCAACGACGACGTCGTGTTCACCAAGGCCGCTTACGACGGCTTCGTCGCCGGCCCCGCCCGGGGCAAGAGCGCGAAGGCTTCCGCGCGGTCGAGCGAGGTTTCGGAAGGGAGTGACGAGCAGTGAGTTCGGTCGCCATTGCCGATCCCCGCGACATCTTGCTCGCGCCGGTGATCTCCGAGAAGTCCTACGGACTGCTCGAGGACCACAAGTACACGTTCATCGTTCGTCCGGACGCCAACAAGACCCAGATCAAGATCGCGGTCGAAAAGGTGTTCGGCGTCAAGGTGGTCAGCGTCAACACGGCCAACCGCCAGGGCAAGCGGAAGCGGACTCGCGCAGGCTTCGGCAAGCGCAAGGACACGAAGCGCGCCATCGTGACTCTTTCGCCTGAGAGCAAGGCGATCGAGATCTTCGGCGGACCCACCGCGTAAAGGACTGAGCTGACATGGGCATCCGCAAGTACAAGCCGACGACCCCGGGTCGTCGCGGTTCGAGCGTCTCGGATTTCGCCGAGATCACCCGCTCGACTCCCGAGAAGTCGCTGCTGCGTCCGCTGAGCGGCACGGGCGGTCGCAACTCGTCCGGCAAGATCACCACCCGGCACAAGGGTGGTGGCCACAAGCGTGCGTACCGGCTGATCGACTTCCGCCGGAACGACAAGGACGGCGTTCCCGCCAAGGTCGCGCACATCGAGTACGACCCCAACCGGTCCGCTCGCATCGCGCTGCTGCACTACGCCGACGGTGAGAAGCGCTACATCATCGCACCGGAGAAGCTTCGCCAGGGTGACACGGTTGAGAACGGCCCCCGCGCCGACATCAAGCCGGGCAACAACCTGCCGCTGCGCAACATCCCGGTCGGTACCGTGA
Source organism: Amycolatopsis sp. NBC_01286 (assembly GCF_035982555.1). NCBI lineage: Bacteria > Bacillati > Actinomycetota > Actinomycetes > Pseudonocardiales > Pseudonocardiaceae > Amycolatopsis > Amycolatopsis sp. NBC_01286. The sequence goes on along the minus strand of NZ_CP108428.1, from coordinate 1,617,751 downwards.
TCCACGCGATCGAGCTCCGCCCCGGTGGCGGCGCGAAGATGGCGCGGTCCGCGGGCGCGAAGGTGCAGCTCGTCGCCAAGGACGGTCCGTACGCCCAGCTGCGTCTCCCCTCGGGTGAGATCCGCAACGTGGACGTGCGCAACCGCGCCACCATCGGCGAGGTCGGCAACTCCGAGCACGCCAACATCAACTGGGGCAAGGCCGGCCGCAACCGCTGGCGCGGCAAGCGCCCCACGGTCCGTGGTGTCGTCATGAACCCGGTCGACCACCCGCACGGTGGTGGCGAGGGCAAGACGTCCGGTGGTCGTCACCCCGTCAACCCGAACGGTAAGCCCGAAGGTCGCACGCGTCGCCGCAAGGCATCCGACGCGATGATCGTCCGCCGTCGCCGTACCGGCAAGAACAAGCGCTGAGCAGGGAGGTAGAAGAACATGCCACGTAGCCTCAAAAAGGGCCCCTTCGTGGACGACCACCTGCTCAAGAAGGTGGACGTTCTCAACGAGTCGGGCAAGAAGACCGTCATCAAGACCTGGTCGCGTCGGTCCACGATCATCCCGGACTTCCTGGGTCACACGATCGCGGTGCACGACGGCCGCAAGCACGTCCCGGTGTTCGTCACCGAGGCAATGGTGGGTCACAAGCTGGGGGAGTTCGCCCCGACTCGGACCTTCAAGGGTCACATCAAGGACGACCGGAAGTCGCGCCGCCGCTGAGCGGGCACGAGAGATCAAGGAACTAGCGATGAACGCCCAGAACGACGTAGCCGAGGCTCTGCCTGTGGCTTACGCGCGGGCTCGCTTTGTCCGGGATTCGCCTACCAAGGTGCGCCGGGTCATCGAGCTCATCAAGGGACGTAGCGCCGCCGACGCCTTGGCCGTGCTCCGCTTCGCCCCCCAGGCGGCGAGCGAGCCGGTCGCGAAGGTGCTCGCGAGCGCCGTGGCCAACGCCGAGAACAACCTTCAGCTGGACCCGGAGACGCTCTGGGTCAAGAACGCGTACGCCGACGAGGGCCCGACCCTCAAGCGCATCCGCCCGCGGGCCCAGGGGCGCGCGTACCGGATCCGCAAGCGGACCAGCCACATCACCGTCGAGGTGGAGTCGCGTCCGGCCGCCGCGCAGAAGGCTCAGAGCAAGAAGAAGGCAGGTGGCCGGTAGTGGGCCAGAAAATCAACCCGCACGGTTTCCGCCTGGGTATCACCACGGACTGGAAGTCGCGCTGGTACGCCGACAAGCAGTACGCCGAGTACGTGGCCGAGGACGTCAAGATCCGGAAGCTGCTGGCGACGGGCATGGAGCGCGCCGGCATCTCCAAGGTCGAGATCGAGCGCACCCGTGACCGCGTCCGCGTCGACATCCACACCGCCCGGCCGGGCATCGTCATCGGCCGCCGCGGCGCGGAGGCCGACCGGATCCGCGGCGCGCTGGAGAAGCTGACCAAGAAGCAGGTCCAGCTGAACATCCTCGAGGTCAAGAACCCCGAGGCCGACGCCCAGCTGGTCGCCCAGGCGGTCGCGGAGCAGCTCTCCAACCGTGTGGCGTTCCGCCGCGCGATGCGGAAGGCGATCCAGACCTCCATGCGTTCGCCGCAGGTCAAGGGCATTCGCGTGCAGTGCGGCGGTCGTCTCGGCGGTGCCGAGATGTCCCGCTCCGAGCACTACCGCGACGGCCGTGTCCCGCTGCACACGCTGCGCGCCGACATCGACTACGGCTTCTTCGAGGCCAAGACGACGTTCGGTCGCATCGGCGTCAAGGTGTGGATCTACAAGGGTGAGCTCGTCGGTGGCCTGAAGGCCCGCGAAGCCCGTGACGCCGCCGAGCGCGCGCCGCGTCGCGAGCGCAGTGACCGGCCGGCCCGTCCGCGTCGTTCCGGCGCGTCGGGCACGACCGCCACCTCGACCGAAGCCGGTCGCGCCGCCGCTGCCGCCACGACCGAGGCGGCCCCGGCCACCGAGACCGCAGAAAAGACGGAGGGCTGAGACGTGCTCATCCCGCGCAGGGTCAAGCACCGGAAGCAGCACTCCCCGAAGCGCCACGGCGCCGCCAAGGGTGGCACGAAGGTCAGCTTCGGCGAGTACGGCATCCAGGCGCTTGAGCACAGCTACGTGACGAACCGGCAGATCGAGTCCGCTCGTATCGCCATGACCCGTCACATCAAGCGTGGTGGCAAGGTGTGGACGACCATCTACCCGGACCGCCCGCTGACGAAGAAGCCGGCCGAAACCCGCATGGGTTCCGGTAAGGGTTCGCCCGAGTGGTGGATCGCCAACGTGAAGCCGGGTCGCGTGATGTTCGAGATCAGCTTCCCGAACGAGGAGACCGCCCGCGAGGCGCTCCGTCGCGCGATCCACAAGCTGCCCATGAAGTGCCGCATCGTGACCCGTGAAGGTGGTGAGTTCTGATGGCGAAGGCAGGTGCCGCTCTGGCATCGGAGCTGCGTGAGCTCACCGCGGAAGAGCTCGTCCTGCGTCTGAAGGAATACAAGGAGGAGCTCTTCAACCTCCGCTTCCAGATGGCGACCGGGCAGCTCGACAACAACCGCCGTCTGCGCACCGTCCGCACGGACATCGCGCGGATCTACACGGTCATGCGCGAGCGCGAACTCGGCTTGTCCGTGGCCCCCGACGCCGAGAGTGAAGGTGCCGCATGAGCGAGCCCACCACCGAGACGCCGGCCCGGAACGACCGCAAGGTCCGCGAGGGCTACGTGGTTTCGGACAAGATGAACAAGACGATCGTGGTCGAGCTCGAAGACCGCAAGAAGCACCCCCGTTACTCGAAGGTCGTTCGCAGCACCACCAAGGTCAAGGTGCACGACGAGAACAACGAGGCGGGCGTGGGCGACCGGGTCACCCTGATGGAGACCCGCCCGCTGTCGGCGACGAAGCGGTGGCGCCTGGTGCAGATCGTGGAGAAGGCCAAGTAAGCAGGGCTCTCTCGAGAGTCCTTAGTTCCGCAAGGCTCGCTCACTGTGACCTTTCACGAGCTGGCGAGAACCGGCGCGACATACAGGAGTTGACGTGATCCAGCAGGAGTCGCGGCTTCGGGTAGCCGACAACACGGGTGCGAAGGAAATCCTCTGCATCCGGGTTCTCGGTGGCTCCGGGCGGCGCTACGCCGGCATCGGCGACATCATCGTCGCCACCGTGAAGGACGCCATCCCGGCTGCCGGGGTGAAGAAGGGCGACGTCGTCAAGGCGGTCATCGTCCGCACGGTCAAGGAGCGTCGTCGTCCGGACGGTTCCTACATCCGGTTCGACGAGAACGCCGCCGTGCTCATCAAGAACGACAACGAGCCCCGCGGCACCCGCATCTTCGGCCCGGTGGGCCGCGAGCTGCGTGACCGAAAGTTCATGAAGATCATTTCGCTCGCGCCGGAGGTGTTGTAAGTCATGAAGGTGAAGAAGGGCGACACGGTCGTCGTCATCGCCGGCAAGGACAAGGGCGCCAAGGGCAAGGTCATCCAGGCTTACCCCGAGCGCGACCGAGTGCTGGTCGAGGGCGTGAACCGGATCAAGAAGCACACGCGGATCAGCCAGACCCAGCGCGGCGCGCAGTCCGGTGGCATCGTCACCCAGGAGGCCGCCATCCACATCTCGAACGTGATGGTGGTCGACGCGGACGGCAAGCCGACCCGGGTGGGTTACCGCATCGGCGAGGACGGCAAGAAGGTCCGGATCTCGCGCCGGAACGGTAAGGACATCTGATGACCACCGCAGAGAAGGTCGCGCCGCGCCTCAAGGTGCGCTACCGCGAAGAGATCAAGGGCCAGCTGCAGGCGGAGTTCTCCTTCGTCAACGTCCACCAGATCCCGGGCGTCGTGAAGGTCGTCGTGAACATGGGCGTCGGTGACGCCGCTCGCGACAGCAAGCTGATCGACGGTGCGGTCAAGGACCTCGCCCTGATCACCGGCCAGAAGCCCGAGGTCCGGAAGGCTCGCAAGTCCATCGCGCAGTTCAAGCTGCGCGAGGGTCAGCCGATCGGTGCGCGCGTCACGCTGCGCGGCGACCGGATGTGGGAGTTCCTCGACCGGTTGCTGACCATCGCGCTGCCGCGTATCCGCGACTTCCGCGGGCTTTCGCCGAAGCAGTTCGACGGCCACGGTAACTACACGTTCGGTCTCAACGAGCAGTCGATGTTCCACGAGATCGACCCTGACTCCATCGACCGCCCGCGCGGCATGGACGTCACCGTCGTCACGACCGCCACGAACGACGACGAGGGCCGGGCGCTGCTGCGCAAGCTCGGCTTCCCGTTCAAGGAGAACTGAGCCGATGGCCAAGAAAGCACTGGTCCACAAGGCCTCGAAGAAGCCGAAGTTCGCCGTGCGCGGCTACACCCGTTGCCAGCGGTGCGGCCGCCCGCACGCGGTGTTCCGCAAGTTCGGGCTCTGCCGGATCTGCCTTCGCGAGATGGCGCACGCGGGCGAGCTGCCCGGGGTCCGCAAGTCCAGCTGGTAGAAGCGTTTCTTTATCTTTAACTCCCACTTCGCCACAGGCCCCGCTGCCCGGAACTCCCGGGTGGCGGGGAACCAGGCGAGAAAGGTTGACAGGTCACCATGACGATGACCGACCCGATCGCAGACTTCTTGACCCGTCTGCGTAACGCGAACTCGGCGTACCACGACGAGGTCGTGCTTCCCCACTCGAAGCTCAAGGCGAACATCGCGGAGATCCTCAAGCGCGAGGGTTACATCGCGAGCTACCGCGACGAGCCGGGCGAGAAGCACAAGAACCTGATCGTCGAGCTCAAGTACGGCCCCAACCGTGAGCGCAGCATCGCCGGCCTCCGGCGCGTGTCCAAGCCCGGCCTGCGGGTCTACGCAAAATCGACCGAACTGCCGTCCGTTCTGGGTGGCCTCGGCGTCGCGATCCTCTCGACGTCTTCGGGGCTGCAGACGGACCGTCAGGCCAAGCGAAACAGCGTGGGCGGCGAAGTCCTCGCCTACGTCTGGTAAGGAAGGGGGCACAGACATGTCACGCATCGGAAAGCTGCCGGTCGCCGTCCCCTCCGGGGTCGAGGTGACCATCGACGGTCAGCGCATCAGCGTCAAGGGCCCCAAGGGGACCCTGGAACACATCATCGCCGAGCCGATCACGGTCGAGCGCGACGAGGCAGGCACCCTGCTGATCAAGCGCCCGGACGACGAGCGCTACAGCAAGGCCATGCACGGCCTCACCCGCACGCTCGTGAACAACCTCGTGGTGGGCGTCACCGCCGGCTACGAGAAGAAGCTCGAGATCCACGGTGTCGGTTACCGCGTGCAGGCCAAGGGCTCGGACCTCGAGTTCGCCCTGGGCTACTCGCACCCGGTGAAGATCGAAGCCCCGGAAGGCATCACCTTCAAGGTGGAGACCCCGACCCGGTTCTCGGTCTCCGGTATCGACAAGCAGAAGGTCGGCCAGATCTCGGCCGTCATCCGCAAGCTGCGGCGCCCGGACCCGTACAAGGGCAAGGGCCTGCGGTACGAGGGTGAGAAGATCCGCCGCAAGGTCGGAAAGACGGGTAAGTGATCATGAGCGACACGACTACGAAGCGCAAGCCGGTGGGCAAGGACATCTCGACCCGCCGCCGCGTTGCGAAGACCCGTCGGCACTTCCGGCTCCGCAAGAAGGTCGCGGGCACCGAACAGCGTCCGCGCCTGGTCGTCAAGCGGTCTTCGCGGCACATCGCCGTGCAGGTCATCGACGACCTCGCCGGCCACACGCTGGCGTCGGCGTCCACCCTCGAGGCGGACGTGCGGGCGCTGGACGGCGACAAGAAGGCCAAGGCCGCCAAGGTCGGGGAACTCGTCGCGGCCCGGGCCAAGAACGCCGGGATCTCGGCTGTGGTGTTCGACCGTGGGGGCAACGCCTACCACGGCCGCATCGCCGCGCTCGCCGACGCCGCCCGTGAGGCGGGGTTGGAGTTCTGACGACCATGCAGTTGCAGAAGCAAGAAGGGACAGCCTGATGCCGGGACGTACACGGCAATTCGGCGGCGGACAGGGCGGACCCGGCGGGCAGGGCGGCAACGACCGCAATGACCGTCGCGGTGGCGGCCGGGACCGGCGCGACAGCGGCCGTGGCGGGGCCGGCCAGGACAAGACCCCGCACCTCGAGAAGGTCGTGACGATCAACCGCGTCGCCAAGGTCGTCAAGGGTGGTCGTCGCTTCAGCTTCACCGCCCTCGTCGTCGTCGGTGACGGTGACGGTCAGGTCGGCGTCGGCTACGGCAAGGCCAAGGAAGTTCCCGCGGCGATCGCCAAGGGCGTCGAGGAAGCGAAGAAGAACTTCTTCCGCGTCCCCCGCGTCGGTGGCACCATTCCCCACCCGATCACGGGTGAGGAAGCCGCCGGTGTCGTGCTGCTCCGTCCGGCTTCCGCCGGTACCGGCGTCATCGCCGGTGGCCCGGTGCGCGCGGTGCTGGAGTGCGCGGGCGTTCACGACGTGCTGTCGAAGTCGCTCGGCTCCGACAACGCGATCAACATCGTGCACGCGACTGTGGCGGCCCTGAAGGGTCTGCAGCGTCCCGAAGAGGTCGCGGCCCGCCGCGGTCTCCCGCTCGAGGACGTCGCTCCGGCCCGGATGCTGCGCCAGCGCGCGGGTCAGGGGTCCTGACATGACTCAGCTCAAAGTCACCCAGATCAAGAGCAAGATCGGCACGAAGCACGCTCACCGCGAGTCGCTGCGCACCCTCGGGCTGCGCAAGATCCGCCAGAGCGTCGTGCGTGATGACACCCCCCAGGTGCGCGGCCTGATCCACACCGTCCGCCACCTGGTGGAGGTCGAGGAGGTCCAGGCATGACGGCCATCAAGATCCACCACCTGCGTCCGGCTCCGGGCGCCAAGCGCGAGAAGATGCGCGTCGGTCGTGGTGAGGGTTCGAAGGGCAAGACCGCCGGTCGCGGTACCAAGGGCACCAAGGCCCGGAAGAACGTGCCCGCCGGCTTCGAGGGTGGGCAGATGCCCATCCACATGCGGCTCCCGAAGCTTCGCGGCTTCAAGAACCGCTTCCGCACCGAGTACCAGCCGGTGAACGTGGGCGACATCGCCCGCGTCTTCCCGGACGGTGGCAAGGTCGGCGCCGAGGAGCTCGTCTCCAAGGGTCTCGTCCGCAAGGGCAAGCTCGTCAAGGTGCTCGGCAACGGTGACGTCGACGGCGTCAAGCTCGACGTGACCGCCGACGGTTTCTCCGGCTCCGCCAAGGAGAAGCTCGAAGCGGCCGGTGGCTCCGTCACCACCAACTGAGCTCGTTCGCAGTACTGACCGAAGGCCCGCCTGGCCCAGCCAGGCGGGCCTTCGGCGTTTCCGCGCCCGCGTGCGGCAGCCTTGCCCACCGGGCATTTCGCCTGGAAGATCGGCGAGTGGACACCCCTCAGCAGCCCCCGCCGCCCGCCACGACGCCGCGGCGGAAGCGGGCTCTCCTCGCACCTGGGCTCTACGCGCTGGCCACCGTGCTCATGGCCGGCGGGCTGTTCCTGCCGCTCTTCCGCGCCGTGTACCCGCTTTCCCAGCTGCAGGCCGGCGCCATGGCCGTCATCACGACGTCGGCGTGGGGGACCCGGATCGAGTTCACCGCGCAGGAGTCCCTCGCCCGGCCCAGCGCGCCCTTCGGCTTCCCGATCATCGTGATGGTGGTGCTGCTCGCCGCCGCGACGAGCCTCCTCCTGGCCCGCCGGCGCCTGGGCGGGTGGCTGGGCCAGGTGGGCGTGGTCTTCGCCGCCGGCGTCGTCCTCACCATCGAGGTGGTCGGCCTCGGCCAGGGGGCGCGTGCGGACTACGGCAGCATCGACCTGACCACCGAGCCGGGCATGTGGCTCCTCATCGGCGGCACGCTGGTGGCCGCGGCCGCGGCGGTGCTGACCCACCGCGCGGCCGGCCACCGCGGCGCGGACTGGGCCGACCCGGCGGTGGCCTACGCCGACACGGACACCCCGCCGTCGGGGTTCGCGATGCCGGCGGTCCAGGCGCTCGACGGGGTCTCGATCACGGTCCTCCCGCCGGAAGCGCCGCCCGAGCGACCGGGGCGCTGAACCGGAGTTTCTTGCCGATACCGGATCCGGCGCGGAAGATCGCAGAGTGGACAGATCGCCGCAGGACCCGAACCCGCCAGACCCGTCCGACGGGCCGCGGCCTGCGGAGCCGTCCGGAACGCCGGAACCGGCGCGTCCCGGGTCACCGCGGCCTGCGGAGCCGGACGCCCCCGCGTCGCCGCTGGCCTTCCCGGTGGAGACGTCGGGGTCCGCGACGGGGGACTTGTTCGGCCCGGCCGATCCCGAGGCGGTGAAGCCCCCGGCAGAGCGACCGGCGGCGGAGGGGTCGCCCTTGGCGTTCCCCGTCGAGGCGCCCCGGCCCGAACCGGCCGGCGCCTTCCCGGTCGGAGCGCCGCAACCGCAGCTTTCGCTGTCCGACAGCCAAAGCCCGCCCACCGAGCCGGTCCCGGTCGCGATCCTGCCCGGCTCGCCGCCGGCCGCGCCCTCGGCACCGGCCGAGACGCCCGCTCCGGAGTCCCCGAAACCGGCCACCGGACCGCCGCGGGTGCTCGCGCCGCTCCTCGTGGTGCTCGGGACGTTGCTGGTCCTCGGCGCGAGCTTCCTGCCGCTGCTCCGGATCGAGCAGCACGTGACACCCCAGCAGACCTTCTTCACCCCCAAGCTGGTCTTCACCCAGTCCGCCTGGAGCAGCCAGGTCTCCGCGGAGGGCAACTACTCGATCGACCAGCCCGCGGCGCCCGTCGGGATCCCGATCGTGATCGCGGTCGCGGTGCTGGCGGCCGCGGCGGTCTTCAGCTTCACGAGACGGTCCGGCCGGCTTGGTGCCCGGCTCACCGTGATCGGGGCGAGCTTCGCCGCCGGCGTCGCCGCCACCATCGGGATGAGCGCCTTCGGGTTCTCCTCCGGTCTCGGCGACGAAGGCCTGGACGTCAGCCTCGGCCTCGGTCTGTGGTCGCTGATCATCGGTGTCGTCCTCGCCGCCGCGTCCGCGGTGCTGGGCCACCTGACGCCCGCCGAGCCGAGCCCGGCCTGGGCGGACCCCGGCGCCGCCTACGCGGACACGCCCACCCCGCCCTCCGGCATCGCCATCACCGTGCTGCCGCCGGAGGATCCTGAGCGCCGTTAACCGCTCGCCGCCGTCGTTACGGTGGACGTGGAGGTGGTCGTCGTGCAGGTACTGGTCTTCTTCGGCGCGTCGGTGCTCGTCGCGCTTACGCCAGGGGCGAACAACCTGCTCGGTCTGCACCACGGCATGACGCACGGTGTTCGCCGCGGGCTCGCCGGACTGGTCGGCAGGCTGGTCGCGTTCACGCTGTTGATCACGGCCGTGGCGGCCGGGCTCGGGCAGCTGCTCGCCGCCTCCGAAACCGCGCTCACGATCATCAAGTGGGCCGGGGCCGCCTACCTGCTGTGGCTCGGATCGCGCCTGCTGTGGTCCACGATCCGCCGTCGTGACGACGCCGGCGACGACGCCGAAGCGGCCGAGCAGCCCGCCGTGCCGATGTCCGCGTGGCGGGTCGCGCGCAAGGAGTTCGGCGTCGCGATCACGAACCCGAAGGCCATCCTCATCTTCACCGCCTTCGTCCCGCAGTTCATCGAGCCAGCTCACGGGCCCTTTCCGGCGCAGATCGCGCTGCTGGGCGGGGTGTACCTGCTGGCCGAGTTCCTGGCCGGCTCGGCCTACGTCGGCGTCGGCGCCGCGGTGAAGTCGATCAAGCCGTCGCCGCGCGCGCGGCGCAACGTGGACCGCGGCACCGGAGTGGTCCTGGTCGGCCTCGCCGGCGTCCTCGCGACGGCCGGTTCCTGAGCCGGAAAGGGCCCGGATCCACCATGATCACGGCCCGGTGTGTCAAGGAATACAGCCAAGTCGCCGAAGTGGATCAACCCGCCGGAGCAACCTTGGTACGGAAAACGCACACGCACTGCGGACACGCCCTGTGAAGCTGTTAGAGTCGGCGACACGCTTCGGGACGAGTGTGCCCCGAAGCGTTCCTGGCTTGCGTGCCAGTAGTGCTGTGTTCCCGCCGGCCACCCGTGCCGGCCAAGCCGATCGTCGGTTAGGACAGCCGACGACGCCGAGGAGGTCCCCCGCGTGCTCAGCGCCTTCCGCTCGGCTCTCGCGACGCCGGATCTACGCAAGAAGATCCTGTTCACGCTAGCCATCGTCGCGGTCTACCGAATCGGTGCGACCATTCCGGCCCCCGGGATCTCGTACGGAGCCGTTCAGGCGTGCAGCTCCCAGGCGCAGCAGGAGGGCGTCTACCAGCTGCTGAACCTGTTCAGCGGTGGTGCGCTGCTGCAGTTGTCGCTCTTCTCGACCGGCATCATGCCGTACATCACGGCGAGCATCATCATCCAGCTGCTGACCGTCGTCATCCCTCGGTTCGAGGAGCTGAAGAAGGAAGGGCAGTCCGGCCAGGGCAAGCTGACCCAGTACACCCGGTACCTGACGGTCGCGCTGGCGATCCTGCAGGCCACGGGTGTGGTCGCGCTCGCGGACCGCAAGCAGCTCTTCCCGGACTGCGACTCGCCGATCATCCCGGACAACAGCGTCTACTCGCTGGCGATCATCGTCATCACCATGACCGCGGGCACCGCCGTCATGATGTGGCTGGGTGAGCTGATCACCGAACGCGGTGTCGGCAACGGCATGTCCGTCCTGATCTTCCTGAACATCGCCGCGCGCATCCCGGTCGAGGGCGGCAACATCCTCAGCAACGCGGGTGGTCTCGGCCTGACGATCGTCTGCGTCTTCGGCTTGGTGATCATCGCCAGCGTCATCTTCGTCGAGCAGGGGCAGCGCCGGATCCCGGTGCAGTACGCCAAGCGCATGATCGGCCGCCGGATGTACGGCGGCACGTCGACCTACCTGCCGATCAAGGTGAACCAGGCCGGCGTCATCCCGGTCATCTTCGCGTCTTCCCTGCTGTACCTGCCGGACCTGATCAGCCGCCTCGTCGGCGACCAGAACGCCAACTCCGGCTGGCAGGTCTTCATCAAGAACTACATCGTGAACCAGTCCAGCTGGGTGCACATCGCGCTGTACTTCGCCCTGATCATCTTCTTCACGTACTTCTACATCACGATCACGTTCAACGTGGACGAGCGTGCGGATGAGATGAAGAAGTTCGGCGGGTTCATCCCGGGCATCCGCCCGGGCCGGCCGACCGCGGAGTACCTGAGCTACGTGCTCGGCCGGATCACCCTGCCGGGCTCGCTGTACCTCGGTATCATCGCGATCCTCCCGAACTTCTTCCTGTCGTTGACCGGTAGCGGGAACAACCAGAACTTCCCGTTCGGTGGCACGGCTGTGCTGATCATGGTCGGTGTCGGGCTCGACACCGTGAAGCAGATCGAAAGCCAGCTGATGCAGCGCAACTACGAAGGGTTCTTGAAGTGACGCGGCTGGTTCTCGTGGGTCCGCCCGGCGCGGGCAAAGGTACGCAGGCGGTGGCGCTGTCCGAGCAGTTGCGGATCCCGCACATCTCGACCGGCGACCTGTTCCGCGCCCACGTCGGCCAGGAGACCCCGCTCGGCCAGGAAGCCAAGCGCTACCTGGACTCGGGCGAGCTCGTGCCCGACTCGGTGACGAACGAGATGGTCCGCGAGCGGCTCGCGGAGCCGGACGCGAAGGCCGGCTTCCTGCTCGACGGCTTCCCCCGCAACACCAAGCAGGCCGAGGTCCTCGGCGAGATCCTCGGCGAGGCGGACGCTTCCCTCACCGCGGTGATCCAGCTGCAGGTGCCGGAGGACGTCGTCGTCGGCCGCCTCATGTCGCGGGGCCGCGCGGACGACACCGAAGACGTCATCCGCCGCCGTCAGCAGATCTACGTGTCGGACACCGCGCCGCTGCTCGAGTACTACGCCGGCATCCTGGTGACCGTCGACGGCGTCGGCAGTGTCGAGGAGATCTCGGACCGCGTGCTGAAAGCGCTGCGCGACCGCACGTGAATCTCGGAGGATTGCGTGTTCTGCAAGTGCTCCGGCGTGGGCGCATGATCGAGGTCAAGACCCCGGGCGAGCTGCAGTCGATGCGGGCCGCGGGGCTCGTCGTCGCTCGTACGCTCGCCGCCGTCCGCGCCGCCGCGGTCCCGGGGGTCAGCACCGCCGAGCTCGACGAGCTCGCCGAGCAGACCATCCGGGACGCCGGCGCGGTGCCGTCGTTCAAGGGCTACCACGGTTTCCCGGCGTCGATCTGCGCGTCGGTGAACGAGCAGATCGTCCACGGCATCCCGGCGAAGACCCAGGTCCTCGCCGACGGTGACCTGATCTCGGTCGACTGCGGCGCGATCCTCGACGGCTGGCACGGCGACTCCGCCGTCACGCTGGCCATCGGGGAAGTCGCGAAGGCCGACCTGGCGCTGTCCGCGGCGACCGAAGCGGCGATGTGGGCCGGGATCGAGGCGGTCAACGCCGGCGGCCGGCTCACTGACATCTCCTACGCCGTCCAGTCGGCCGCCGAGCGCGCGGCCAAGGACGACGGCATCGACTACGGGATGATCGTCGAGTACGGCGGTCACGGCATCGGCCGCCAGATGCACATGGATCCGTTCCTGCCGAACGTCGGCAAGCCGGGCAAGGGCCCGCGGCTGAAGCCCGGCATGGCCCTGGCGATCGAGCCGATGCTCACCGGCGGTGGCGGCGAGACCCGCGAGCTGGACGACGGCTGGACGGTCGTCACGGCCGACGGCTCCCGCGCGGCCCACTGGGAGCACACGGTGGCGATCACCGAAGACGGCCCGTGGGTGCTTACGGCTCCGGAAGACGCCTGACCTGCGCGTTCACCCGTCGGTGTTGATCATCCGCACGGCGACCTGCGCCTTCTTCTAGCATGGTTACCCCCGGTTTGGGGGTCGCGACACGGGTTGCGTACACTGTCAAGTCGGCGCACTTATCGCGCCCGGATCCTGCGCGTTCGTGAATTCACGGTACTGGGACTCGGGCACGAGTGTGCCGACGTTGCACACCAGACAGGCACTCGTGCTCATCTGATCACTCTGTGTAGCGACAGGCAATGCTGACAAGGAAATGCGGAGGACATGGCGAAGAAAGACGGGGCCATCGAGGTCGAAGGCCGCGTAGTCGAGCCGCTCCCCAACGCGATGTTCCGCGTCGAGTTGGAGAACGGTCACAAGGTCCTGGCACACATCAGCGGCAAGATGCGGCAGCACTACATCCGCATCCTGCCCGAGGACAGGGTTGTCGTGGAGCTCTCGCCCTACGACCTCTCTCGTGGTCGCATCGTCTACCGCTACAAGTGATCACGAGCAGCTCAGAAGCAGGAGAGCAGAAGACGTGAAGGTCCAGCCGAGCGTCAAGAAGATCTGCGACAAGTGCAAGGTGATCCGCCGTCACGGCCGGATCATGGTGATCTGCGAAAACCTGCGGCACAAGCAGCGGCAGGGCTGATCGCCCGCACTCGACCAGAGTGGATTGACGGCTACACAACCTCCCCGCACCTGCCGGGTCACGCGAGTGATCCGGTTCACCCCCGGACTTCAGGCCGGGGCCGGGACACCCGAAGCGCGAGCCGAGGGCACGACAGGCGAGTCGGTCCCGGAACCGGACGGGGAGCAGACCTGAGGATGAATTCTAAGAAGGAGCATCAACGCCAATGGCACGACTCGCTGGCGTAGACCTCCCCCGCGAAAAGCGGTTGGAGATCGCGCTTACCTACATCTACGGCATCGGCCGTACCCGCTCGAAGCAGCTCATCAAGGCTGCCGAGCTCAACGCGGACACCCGCGTCAAGGACCTCAGCGATGACGACCTCGCGAAGCTGCGTACGTACATCGAAGAGAACTTCAAGGTCGAGGGTGACCTTCGCCGCGAGGTGAACGCCGACATCCGTCGGAAGATCGAGATCGGGTGCTACGAGGGCCTTCGCTGGCGTCGCGGACTGCCCGTCCGCGGTCAGCGCACGAAGACCAACGCCCGTACCCGCAAGGGTCCGAAGAAGACGGTCGCCGGCAAGAAGAAGGCTGGCAAGAAGTGAGCGTCCAGGGCAAGAAGGTCGTGCAGATGGGCGGCGCTCAGCGTCGCGGCTCGGCCTGTGTCTCGCCCAAGGCGCTCTACGCCCGCCCGATGGCGCTCCGCAACCTGTACACCGACGCCGGTTCGATCATCCGGCGCGGACAGGCCGAAGCGGTCGCCGCTCACCAAGAGAACGCGCGCTAACAGGAGAACCCTCAGAACATGCCACCGAAGTCTCGTACCGCGGCGGGGACCAAGAAGGTCCGCCGCAAGGAAAAGAAGAATGTCGCGCACGGTCACGCGCACATCAAGAGCACCTTCAACAACACCATCGTCTCGATCACGGACCCGACCGGTGCCGTGATCGCGTGGGCGTCGAGTGGACACGTGGGCTTCAAGGGCTCGCGCAAGTCCACCCCGTTCGCCGCGCAGATGGCCGCCGAGAACGCCGCCCGCAAGGCTGCTGAGCACGGCATGAAGAAGGTCGACGTCTTCGTGAAGGGCCCGGGTTCGGGCCGCGAGACGGCGATCCGCTCGCTGCAGGCGGCCGGCCTCGAGGTCGGCACCATCCAGGACGTGACCCCGCAGCCTCACAACGGCTGCCGCCCGCCCAAGCGGCGCCGGGTCTGAGGAACGGGGAGGAGTAAGAAGAAATGGCTCGTTACACCGGCCCCGCGACGCGTATTTCGCGTCGCCTCAAGGTTGACCTCATCGGCGGCGACCAGGCTTTCGAGCGTCGCCCCTACCCGCCGGGCCAGCACGGCCGCGGGCGCATCAAGGAGTCCGAGTACCTCCTGCAGTCGCAGGAGAAGCAGAAGGCTCGCTACACCTACGGCGTTCTCGAGCGCCAGTTCGTCCGGTACTACAAGGAAGCCGTCCGGCGTCCGGGTAAGACCGGTGAGAACCTGCTGCAGATCCTCGAGTCCCGTCTGGACAACGTGATCTACCGCGCCGGCATCGCCCGCACCCGCCGTCAGGCGCGTCAGCTGGTGAGCCACGGCCACTTCCTGGTCAACGGCGTCAAGGTCAACGTCCCGTCCTACCAGGTCTCGAAGTGGGACATCATCGACGTGCGGCCGAAGTCGTTCACGATGCTGCCCCTGGTCGTGGCCAAGGAGTCCTACGGCGACCGCCCGATCCCGGCGTGGCTGCAGGTCGTTTCGTCGAACCTCCGCGTGCTGGTCCACCAGCTGCCGGAGCGTGCGCAGATCGACGTTCCGGTTCAGGAACAGCTGATCGTCGAGCTTTACTCGAAGTAATCCGGCTTCCGGGCCGGTTACGGGCGGCGGCGCCCACAGTGCGCCGCCGCCTCGCCATCCCTTCGACGTCATATGGCGGGCGTCGTCTGGAAAGGAACAAGGAAGAATGCTGATTTCCCAGCGGCCGGCTCTCGGCGAAGAGACGGTCAACGAGACCCGTTCCCGGTTCACCATCGAACCGCTGGAGCCCGGCTTCGGTTACACCCTCGGCAACTCGCTGCGGCGCACACTGCTGTCGTCCATCCCGGGCGCGGCCGTGACGAGCATCCGCATCGACGGCGTGCTGCACGAGTTCACCACCGTTCCGGGGGTGAAGGAAGACGTCACCGACATCATCCTGAACCTCAAGGAGCTCGTGGTGTCCTCGGAAGAGGACGAGCCGGTCACCATGTACCTGCGCAAGCAGGGCCCCGGTGAGGTCACCGCGGCCGACATCGTGCCGCCGGCCGGCGTCACCGTGCACAACCCGGACCTGCACATCGCGTCGCTGAACGGCAAGGGCAAGCTCGAGATCGAGCTCGTCGTCGAGCGCGGCCGCGGTTACGTTCCGGCCCTGCAGAACAAGCAGGCGGGCGCGGAGATCGGCCGGATCCCGGTCGACTCGATCTACTCGCCGGTGCTGAAGGTGACCTACAAGGTCGAGGCCACCCGTGTCGAGCAGCGCACCGACTTCGACAAGCTGATCCTGGACGTCGAGACCAAGCCGTCGATCACGCCGCGCGACGCGGTCGCGTCGGCCGGCAAGACGCTGGTGGAGCTGTTCGGTCTCGCCCGCGAGCTGAACGTCGACGCCGAGGGCATCGAGATCGGCCCGTCGCCGCAGGAAGCGGACACCATCGCCGCCTACGCGATGCCGATCGAGGACCTGGACCTCACCGTCCGGTCGTACAACTGCCTCAAGCGCGAGGGCATCCACACGGTGGGCGAGCTGGTCTCGCGCTCCGAGGCGGACCTGCTCGACATCCGCAACTTCGGCGCCAAGTCGATCGACGAGGTCAAGCTGAAGCTCGTCGGTCTCGGCCTCGCGCTGAAGGACAGCCCGCCCGGGTTCGACCCGACCGCGGCTGCCGCCAGCTACGACGGTGAAGGCTGGTCGGAGGGTGTCGGTGGCATCGCCGACGGGATTTCGGACGGCCACGACGATGGCCAGGACTACGCAGAGACCGAGCAGCTCTAGGGCTCTGTGCCTGGACGCTGCGAGCTGAACTAGTAGGAGAACCAATGCCCACCCCTACCAAGGGAGCCCGGCTCGGCGGATCAGCCGCGCACGAGCGGCTGATCCTGGCCAACTTGGCCACGCAGCTGTTCGAGCACGGCAAGATCACCACCACCGAGGCGAAGGCGAAGCGGGTCCGCCCGCTGGCCGAGAAGCTGATCTCGAAGGCGAAGCGGGGCGACCTGCACAACCGCCGTCAGGTTCAGCGCGTCGTCCGTGACAAGGACGTCGTCCACAAGCTGTTCGCCGAGATCGGTCCGCACTTCGCGGAGCGTCCCGGTGGTTACACCCGGATCACCAAGACGATGGCCCGCAAGGGCGACAACGCCAAGATGGCCGTCATCGAGCTGGTGAACGAGAAGACCGTGACGAGCGAGGCCGAGCGCGCGCGCAAGACCAAGTTCGCCAAGGACGAGAAGCCGGCCGCCGCTGTCGAGGCCGCCCCGGCCGCCGAGGAAGCCGCTTCGGAGGCTCCCTACGGTGAGGGCAGCCACGCGCCGCTCGAGGACGGGACGCAGCCCGAGGGCTTCCCGATCAAGGGCAACGACGAGTCGAAGTACTACCACACCGAGGAAAGCCCGTACTACGAGCAGACCAAGGCCGAGGTGTGGTTCGCCACCGCCGAAGCCGCGGAAGCCGCGGGCTTCTCGCTGCCGCCGTCGCAGCAGGACGACGAGTCCTGACGACGGAAGCCGTTCCGAACGAGCCCGCCATCCCCACTGGGGACGGCGGGCTCGTTCGTCTGCGCCTGGACGTCTCCTACGACGGCACGGACTTCTCGGGCTGGGCCCGCCAGCCGGGCCGCCGCACGGTCCAGGCGGAGCTGGAGGAGGCCCTGCAGCGCCAGCCGCCGGGCGCCTCGGTGCCCAAGTCGGTGGTCGTGGCGGGCCGCACGGACGCCGGGGTGCACGCGGCCGGCCAGGTGGTGCACGTCGACGTCGTGCCGCTGGCCCCTTCGGCGTCGAGCCGGGTCCCGGTCTCGGCCGCGGGCATCCCGGACCTGACGCGGATGGCCGGGCGCTGGAACCGCCTCCTGCCGGGCGACGTGCGCGTCCTGGGCGCCCGCGTGGCCCCGGTGGGTTTCGACGCCCGGTTCTCGGCGGTCCGCCGCCACTACCGCTACCGCGTCTCGGACGCCCCCTGGGGCGTGGACCCGTTGCGCCGCAACGACACGCTGGCCTGGAACCGTCCACTGTCGACGGACGCGATGAACGCCGCGGCTTCGGCGCTGCTGGGCCTGCAGGACTTCGCGGCGTACTGCAAGCAGCGCGACACGGGCACGACGATCCGCGAGCTGCAGCGCCTGGTCTGGCGCCGGGTGGACGAGCACCTGCTGGAGGTCGAGGTCTCCGCGGACGCGTTCTGCCACTCGATGGTCCGCAGCCTGGTCGGAGCCCTCCTCCTGGTGGGCGACGGCCGCCGCGGGCCGAGCTGGCCGGGCGAGGTCCTGGCGAGCGGCGTCCGCGACAGCGCGGTGGCCCCGGCCCACGGCCTGACCCTCACAGCGGTCGACTATCCGCCGGACACCGAACTGGCCGCCCGAGCCGAGCAAACGCGCAACGTCCGCACCTCGCCCTGAAAGCCGTGAATGCCACATTGAGGGACCCAGAGTCCCTCAATGTGGCATTCACGGCTTTCAGATAGCGCTTGGTGCAGGAACGCCGTGAGGGGCACCTTCAGGGAAGCTGAGTCCCTGAAGGTGCCCCTCACGGCGTTCCTGAGAGCGGAACCTCAGTCGCCGCGGCGGACTGGGCCCAGGAGCTGCTGTTCCTTGCCCGTCGTCACCAGCCTCAGCGGTCGCCACAAGTTGCGGCCCAGGGCTACCACCTGGTCGTCCTTCAACGTCGTCAGCTGGCGCATCATCTGCGGCGGCAGGCGCCAGATGCGGGCCGCCAGCTCGGCCTGGCCGGCGGGGAGGCGCTGCATCAGCACCAGGTCCGCCGCGTTCGCCGTCGCGCCCGCCTGGGGGTGCAGGTACGGGAGGACGTAGATCGTCGTCTGCCACGGCGACCTCGGCGGGAACAGGTCCTGCGGAGTCGGGCCGCCGTCGGTGACCACCAGCAGCGGGGCGTCCTCCGACGGGCGGGGCAGCTCGACCGGGGACAGCCGGCGGATCTGGACCAGCGGGGACGGCCGGCCGTCGCGGCTGCCGGCCGCGCGGGACAGCACCTGCCACTCGGTCGGACGGCCCGTGGCCACCACGACCCACGCGCCGACGGCCATCGCGCGCATCGCCACCTGGCGGGCCAGGTACAGCCCGCCCACCAGCACGATGCGGGTCGGCGTCGAGCGCAGGGCCGAGATCGTCAACGGCTCGCCCTTGAGGCCCGAGCCGAGCACGATGCCGCCGCGGTCACCCGACGGGCTGATCGCGTCGAGCATCGCGGGGTCCACGGTGAACTCCGGCGCCACACCGGTGTTCTGCCCGGCGTCGCGGAGACGGGAAGTCATGCCGTACCTCCGATCGGCAACGTGGCGGCGAGCGCGGAGACCTGCAGCCCGCGCAGCGGCGTCAGAACCACGCCCAGCCGCTCGGACAGGCCGTGCAGCCGCTGGTCGGCGGCGTCGAGCTCACGCGGGTTGCGCGCGCTGAGCCGGACCACTCCGCGCAGGCCGATCTTGCCCTCGTCCGACGCCGGTGAGATGGACATCGCGACCGTCGCCGACAGCGCGCGGACGCTCGTCAGCGCGTTGAGGCTGCCGGTGATCTTGCCCTTCGGCCAGCCGGTGATCGCGTAGCTCGCGTGGCCGATGCCGGCCGCGGTCACGCCGGACCACCGCTCCTGCAGCATCACCTTGTCCGGCGAGCCGGCGACCGACGTCAGCTCCGCGGCGGAAATGCTCGCGCGCAGCAGTTCGTCCGGGTCGAGCGGCCGGGTCGGGACGCCTTGGGACTCCAAGGCGTTGCGCACGCGGGAAAGCGCGCCGATCAGCGCGCGGTGGGCGCCGACGACGCCGCCGCCGCGCTCCCGGATCGCCGCCGGGCAGCGCTTCGGGTCCAGCCGGATCGCGACCCACGTCGTCCGCCGCGCCGCCGCGGGCAGCGGGCCGAGCACCTCCATGTAGGAGCTCAGCGCGGGCGAGTCCGACGGCAGCGCCGCGCTGCCCGGGTAGCAGTGCCAGATCATCTGGATGGAGTCGAGGACCACGCCGCGGTCCTCCAGGCACGGGGCGAGCGCCGCGAGCGGCAGGCTCGGCGCGTCACCGGCCTGGGTGATCATCGCCGGGGTGGGCTCGACGAGCAGCACGGCCGTCCAAGAACCGTCGTGCCAGGCGAGCCCGACCTGCTGGCGCTCGTGGTCGACGCCGTGCGCGACGACGAGGTCCGGGACGGCGATGCGGAGCAGGTTCACGCGGGCGTCGTCCGCGCCGGTCACCGCGGTCTCCTCGGCCGCCATCGCCTCGACGCTGCTCGGCGGCAGCGGCTCGGCGACGCGGTCGTGGGACCGGAAGGAGTACCGCATCGTCAGGCCGACCCACTGGGTGAACCAGCGGCCGCGCCAGCGCAGCAGCGCGACGATCAGGGCGGCCGCGAGGATGCCGATCCCCACGTACTTCAACGACATGTCGATGGCGAGCAGCACCAGCCCGACCGCGAGACCGACCTCGAGCACGACGAGGTTCGCCACGGGGAGCGGGCCGAGGTTCACACCCGAGGACCGGCGCCGCGCGGGCGGGGCCATCCGGGTCGCGCCGGCCGGGGTACTGGCCGGGCCGTCGGAGTCACCGGGCCCCTGGGGTCCGCCGGGACCGCTGGGTCCACCCGGTCCACCTGGTCCACCGGGTCCGCCAGGCCCACCGGGACCTCCCGGGCCGCCGGGTCCACCGGGTCCGCCCGGGCCACCGGGACCGGGACGACCCGGTCCGCCGGGGCCACCAGGGCCGGGACCGGGTCCGCCGGGGCCGCGAGGGGGTCCGCCGGGGCCACCACCGGGCCCCTGGGGGCCGCCGGGTCCGCCACCGGGGCCACCCGGCACCCCGCCGGGTCCGCCAGGGCCACCGGGAAGGACGTTGGGGCCGGTCGGTCTGCCCGGACGAGGCGGCGGGCCGGGGCGTCCCTGACCGGGCGGCGGGGGCCCGGGCGGGCCAGGCGGACGTGGAGGGTTGGTGACGGACATCCGCGCTTTCTCTTCCCCTCGTGCTTGCTGCGTACCCGGAAGCCGGGTCCCGGGGAGTCCGACACTAGCTTGAGTTGGTAGAAACCCCACACCAGACGGTCCCCGTACGGCTATCCTGCGGAACCGTACCGCGACGGGGAGAGCTGTAGGTCGAGAATGCCATCAACACCCACGACTAAGTCTCAGGTTCAGGCGTACAAGTTCGTCCTGCGCCGGATGCAGTCGGCACTGGTCCGGCGTGATGCCGTGATGCTGCACGACCCGATGCGCACCCACACGAGGGCCACGATCGTCGGTGTTGTGCTCGGCGCTCTCGGCGCCATCGTGTTCGTCGTCTGGGGCCTGCTCAGCCCGGCGCCGTCGGTGCCCGAGGCCGGCGGCATCGTGATCGGTGAGCAGTCCGGCACGGTCTACGTGGTGATGGGCAACCCGAAGATGCTCGTCCCGACCTTCAACCTCGCGTCCGCGCGGTTGTTGCTGCTCGCCCAGTCGAAGCAGTCGTCCGGGGCGGCCGGCGGCAACAGCGTGGCGGCGCCGGCGGCCGCGGCGAGCCCGGCCGCTGTGAAGAATCCCACGGTCGTTTCCGATGAACAGCTGAAGAACATCCCGCGCGGAAAACTGACCGGAATTCCCGACGGCCCGCAACTGATTCCGGGGGATTCGCAGCGGACTTCCGCGAATTGGGCCGTCTGCGACCAGGTTCAGCTCGATCCTTCGCTGCCGCAGCCCGACAGCGTGAACAAGACCAACACCTACGTCTTCGGCGGAATCGCGCCGAGCGCCCTCGGTACCGAACTGGGGGACAAGGAAGCGTTGCTCGCGGCGGCGGACAACGGCAAGACGTACCTGATCTACCGCCTGCCGAGCACGCAGAACCGCCCCAACGCCAACACCGTGCGCGCCGAGATCGACACCGGCGACTCGCACAACGCGGTCTCGACGGCCCTGCAGCTGAACCAGAAACCGCGGAAGATCACGCAGGGGCTGCTGAACGCCATCCCCGAGGTCGCGCGCCTGACCCCGCCGGTGATCGCGGACGGCAACGCGCCGGCCGACTTCGACGGCCTGTCCGCGGGCGACGTCTTCTCCACGCAGCCGACCGGTGCCCAGCCGCAGTACTGGGCCATCACCACGGGCGGCATCCAGCAGGTGTCGAACGCGGTCGCCGACGTCATCCGCGTCGCGAAGCACGGCAGCGCGAGCCGGATCCAGATCCTCGGCCTCGACAAGCTGTCCGGCGTCCGCGTCCTGCAGCCCACCGACCCGGACTACATCAAGGTCGACGACTTCCCGCGCACGGTCCCGACGGTCCTCGACGCGACGAAGAACTCGGCGGTCTCGTGCCTCGGCTGGTCCGTGGTCGGCGAAGGCGACAACCGCGACGCCCACACCTCGGTGTACATCGACACCCAGCTGCCGGGCCAGAACAGCCACGGCGACAAGTTCAGCACGATCAAGGTCACCACGCCCGGCCCGAACCGCGTGCCGGTCAACGGGTTCTACCTGCAGCCCGGGTTCGGCGCGGTCGTCCAGTCCGCCACCGGCAAGGCGAGCTTCGGCAAGGGCTCGATCCAGCTGATCTCCGACCGCGGCATCCGCTACAGCGTCCCGGACGCCGCGACCGCGGACGCGATCGGCCTGAACAACCGGCAACCGGCGCCGGAGTCGATCATCGGCCTGCTGCCGACCGGTGCTTCGCTGAACACGCAGGACGTCCTGCGGGAGTTCGACTCCGTGCCGATCGACCCGAACGCCGGCTCGTTCCCGACGCCCGGCCCGCAGCCGGGCAGCTGAGCGGAACCATCGGGCCGCTCTGCGCGTCACACACGCTCGGATGGTCTTTTCGCGAGCGGAGGTGCCGTGGCCGGCTTGAGGATGGACGGCGTTGTCGTCGCCGAGTACGCCAAGACGGCTGAGGAGGCCGCAGCCGACCTGGATTCGGCGGCGGCCGAGGTGGGCGGCGAAGGCGTTTCCGACGAGTCCTACGGCGCCCTGGGGGCGCAGATCGGCCTAGGTGCGTCGTACGGCCGCGCGGCCGGGGCGTTGCGGCAGCAGCTGGCCGACGGCGCCGAGGCGCTGCGGTCGGCCGCGGAGGCGCTGCGGCACGTCACGGTGCGCCACAGCGACCACGACGCCCAGGCCGCGGAGCTGATCAAGCGCGCCGGGAGGCTCGAATGATGTTCGCCGAACCGGAAGCGTCCACCGCTTCCATCCCGCACCCCCTGGCCAAGCGGACGGCCGTCCCCGCGGCGGCACCCGCCATCACCTTCGGGCCGGAAGCGGCGGGCGACGACATCGCCGCCGCGGCCGAGCCGTACCTGTCGTACCTCACCGACCTTTCGGGGCAGCTCGGGCTGATCGACCCCGTCGAGACGTACTTCCGCCCGCTGATCGGCCGCTGGGGCGACCTCGGTGCCGAGGCCGGCCGGTTGCGCCGGGCGGCCGCCGCGGCGGCCGAGGTGTCCGCCCGGCTCGACGACCGGCTCGGCCGCCTGGACGGCGGCTGGGAAGGCCGGGACGCGGACGCGTTCGTCGCGTACATCCGCGAGATCGGTGCCGCGGGCGGCGACCTCCAGGAAGCGCTGACCGTCCTCGCCGGCGCCCTCGACGACCTGGTGACGACCCTGCGCCACGTCGTCGTCGACCTCGTCGAAGTGCTGGTGGACGCGGCGGAGCTGGTGTCGGAGTCGATGACGCTCCCCAGCGGCGGCACCCGGCGGGCGCGGACGCAGCTGCGGGAGACGCAGGAGTCGGCGAAGGGGCTGTACGAGACCGCGCGCGACGTCCTGGAGGCGTTCGACCGGCTGTGCGACGGGGTCGACGACCCCGACGTCGTCACCCGGAGCGTCGAGATCAACCACCGGTACCCGCAGGACCGGTTTCGGTTGCAGGACACGGAATCCGGCGCGACGGCGGTTTCTTCGACGGGTTCGACCGGTTCGGATTCGGGCTCGGACTCCGACGAGGTCATGACGGCGTCGTCGGCGGAGGACAGCAAGCACACCGACTCCGGCCGGCCCGCGGACGCGGCCGTCCCGCAGGCGCCGGTCGCCCCGGTCGCGGCGGACACCGCGGACCACAGCGCGTCGGGCATGCCGATGATGCCGATGATGGGCATCGGCGGCTTCGGCGGAGGCGGCGGCCAGGCTCGCCGCCCGTCGAAGAACCGGCCGATGATCAAGTCGTCGGAGCTGCTCGGCGAGCCGGACCTGGTCGCCCCACCGGTGATCGGCGAGGACGAGACGACGCCGAAGCCCAAGCCGCCCGCGCAGTAGCTCCGGCGGTCAGCGCACCGGGCCGGTGGGCTCCGGGCGGTTGCGGCGGATCGTGCGCATCACGAAGAGCGTGATCAGCAGGGCCACCAGACCACCACCGGTACCGGCCAGGGCCACGATCATCGGGGTCGAGCTGCGGTCGTTGGCCGGGGGGAGCTGGGCCATCTGCGGGCCCGGGTCCGACGCCACGACCCCGACCTCCGACGGCAGGCTCTGCGTCAGCGCCGCCACCGGGTCGATCACGCCGGCGCCGACGAACGTGTCGCGCCCGCCGGGGGCGGCCGGGTGCTGGGACGTCTCCTTGATCCGGTTGACGACCTGCTTCGCGTCGAGGTCGGGGTACTTCGCCCGGACCAGCGCCGCCAAGCCGGCGACGTAGGGTGCCGCAAAGCTCGTACCCTGGATTTCGCTGGCTTTGTCGCCGCTTTCGAACGTCAGGTTCGCCAGTCCCGCCGACCCCTCGGCGGGGTCCAGGGAGATGATCTTCGTGCCGGGTGCCGCGACGCCCACCCAGGGTCCGTGCACGCTGAACGGCGCCACGCTGCCGGTCTCGTCGATCGCGCCCACGGACAGCACGTCGTCGGCGAACCACGGCGGCGTGACGATCGTCTTGGGCTTGCGGGTGTCCGCCTGGTCGTTCTGCAGGCAGGTGTCCGTCGCGTTGCCCGCGGCGGCGATGACGACGATGTTCTGCGACGCCGCGAAGTGCACGGCCGCCTGAACCTGCTGTTCGCCTTCGGTGATCGACCCCGTCGCGGTGCGGCAGTTGTCGACCGACATGTTGATGACACTGGCTTCGTGCCGCTGGGCGATCCCGTGGATGATCTCGGCCAGCGTCTTGAGGGTGCCCGCGGTGCCGGGCTTCTCCAGCTGGCGGCCACCGTTGGTCTGCCCGGGGGTGGTCCCATCACCATCGCCGCCGCCGCTGCCACCTCCGTTGCCGCTCGGGGGGAGCGAGCTCTCGGAGCCGGACGGCGGGTTCGTGCTCGACGACGGGGTACCGCTGCTGCTGGCCGGCGGGGTCGACGACGGGGGAGTCGTGTCGGGCTCGTAGTTCTCGCTCAGCTGGCGGTAGGACACGATCGTCGAGTCCGGGGCGACGCCGACGAACCCGACCTCCGGGTCGTCCGGCTTGCCCGCGATGATCCCGGCGACCTCCGTGCCGTGCCCGTCGCAATCCTCGAGACCGTCGGGCTGTCCCTTCGACGGTTTCGCCACGTACTCCCCGCCGGACTCGAGCCGGTTCTGGAACCACGGGTGCCGGGTCACGCCGGTGTCGATCACCGCGACCCGGATGCCGCCTCCGGCGCTGCCGGTGGCCGCCTTGACGATCTCCTGCGCTTTGGCGATCTGCAGGTAGTCCTGGCCCCACGGCCGGGTCTTGAGCACGATGTTCTGCCCGAGGACGGCGCGCTGGACACAGCCCTTCGTCGGCTTGTACGCCTTGTCCGGCTTGCGCTCGTCCGGGATCAGCTTGCTGTCGTCGACCGGCGGCGGGGTCGCGTAGTAGCCGTCCGCCGGGGCCGTCTGCGCCCACACCGGCAGCGCGACGCCGAGCGGCGCGAGCACGCCGATGGTGCCGGCCAGCAACGCCGTGGTCGTTCGCCGGGTCGCGCCGAAGCGGCGTCCTGCAGCCATCCGAGATTCACCCGATCCGGTCACTTGAAGTTCAGGTGCCGCAGGGTGGTGTAGAGGTCCATCACACCCAGGGCGAGCGGGAGCACCGACGCGATGCAGAGCGCCTCGATGATCTCCACCGTGCGCCGCAGCGGCGGCGAGAAGCGCTGGTTCGGGAAGATCACGCCGACCACGAGCGCGCCCGCGGCCAGCAGGATCAGCACACCGAAGACGATGAGCAGGCGGTTCTGCGGGCTCGACGTCGTCAGCCAGCCGATCGCGATGCCGGTCGCCGAGACCATGCCCGTGGTGAGCAGGGCGATGGCCTGGCTGCCGTTCGCGTACGCGCGGGCGCGCAGCAGCAGCACGAGCGTCGCGACGACGCCGAGGATGATGCCGAACACTCCAGGCCCGGAAGAGGCGATGACCGCGGCCACCGCGACCGTGGCGCCGCAGCCGATCATCAGGCCGGTCATGTAGTTGTGCGCGATGGCCGTGCGGCGCTCGATCGCCCGGTAGTCGGGGAAGCCGGAGTCTTCCTTGAGCTCCTCCGCGCTGCCCGGGACGTGCGGCAGCGGCAGCTTCGCGAGCCAGATCGTGGCGCGGGGCAGGATCGAGATGCAGGCGAGCGCGACGGCGATGGTGCCGGCCGCGATGCCGGCGGCCGGGTGCGCGATGAGCGTGCCGAACAGGAACGCCAGCGCCCCGAAGGTGCCCGCGGTGGCGGCGGCGATGAACGTCGTGATGCCGGCGCCGATGACCATGATGCAGACCGAGGCGACGATGATCACGAGGACCGCGCCGAGCAGCAGGTTGGCCCGCAGCGACAGCCCCGGCACGGTGTAGAAGCCGCTGACGAAGGCCAGTGGCAGGCCGCCGGCCGCGGCGACCAGCACGCCGGTCGACTCGGCCTGGTACGCCTTGGCGAGCGTCGCGCCGACCGCGACGCACGCGATCGCGCCGATGCCGCCGGCGATGGCCGCGCCGAGCGCGCTGCCGCCGTAGAACGACCCGCTGAAGAACAGTGCGACGGCGGCGACGACCAGCGCCAGCCCGCCCGCGACGTGCCCGAAGCGGTTGGCCGTTTCCTTGGTCCACGGCCGGAAGCTGTCCGGGGACGACTCGGCGATCGCGTCGACGACGTCGTCGTACAGCGGCGGCGGCGGGTTCTCGTTGCGCTTGCGCAGCTGCAACAGCTCGCCGTCGACGACGCCGAGCGAGGCGAGCGTGCGGCTGGGGTCGAGCGGGGCGTCGCCGAGCTTCGCCAGCGCCCAGCCGCCGTGGCGGGCGCCGCCGTCGGGCGACGACTCCTTGGCCATGTCGAGCAGCATCGGGAGGAGATCGGCCACCGCGACGTCGGCGGGCAGCGCCACGTCGATCCGGGTGGAGGGCGCCACCACCGTCACCCTGCTGAAAACTGTCGTGCCCGTAGCCACTGCACTGCCCCCGCTCGGTTGATACTGCTCCCGGGGGAACTTATACCGGACCCGGGCGCCGACATCATCGAACGTCCGAAAATCACTGCCCGCCGCAGGTCGGTCCGAGGTCGCTACTGGTGGTACCAGTGGGTGCAGTAAAACGGGCCACCGGCCTCGTGGGTGCAGACTCGCCACCAGTGGTCCCCGGCCACGGTCCCGCTCGCCGTCCTGCCGGTTCCGATCGGGCCTTCGGCGATCCAGCCCGCCCAATGGGTCGGGTCGGGACCGTAGTCGGCCCGGTCGAGGTAGATGCGGGTGTCGGGCCGGAAGTTGCCGGCGGTGCCGACCACGTCGGCGCAGAAGAAAAGGTTCTGCGAGCGTCCGCCGACCATCTCGTGAGGTGTCTCGTGACAGGTGGCCGTGGATTCGGCGGTCACACCCGCGCCGGATGCCGACGCGGCCGTTGCGGTCAGCAACGCTGCCGCCGCCACGCCTGCCAGTGCCAGTCGGCGGCTGTTCCCGTTCATGGTCCCTCCCCGCGTGGTGATCATCGTCAGATCATGATTAGCACGCATGTCGCCAAGGGTGAACCGGCTGTAACCGACAGTGTGAAGGCGGATTTCCCCGAGCGATCATGACTGTCGGTCGTGGGCCGTACACTCGCCGGACGAGGGCAGGGACGCCCGACGTGGGTCACAGAGGCGGTTGCGGTATCCGCCGGAATTCCTCCGCGACGTTCGCTAGGTTGTTCCGCGCACCTTGTGCACTAAACGGTGGCCGCCATCGTCGAGTTTGAATGAGGGGTCCTTCGATGAGCACGCTGCAGTTCAAGAAGTCGCCGCGGCTGGCGGCACCGCGCCCGCCGGGTGGTGAGGTGCACCTCGAGCCGCCGCCCGAGGTGCCCCGTGTCATCCCCGGCAACATCGTCATGAAGGCGCTGCCGATCGTCATGATCGTGGCGTCGCTCGGGATGATGGTCTTCATGTTCCAGGCCAGCAACCGGAACCCGATGATGATGGCCATGGGCGGCATGATGGTCGTCGGCACGCTCGGGATGATGGCCGGCGGTGGCGGCAAGGGCGGTGGCGCCAAGCGCGCCGAGATGGACGAGGACCGCAAGGACTACCTTCGTTACCTCGGCCAGATGCGCGACCGCGCCCGCGAGGCGATGGTCGACCAGCGGGCCGCGCTCGAGTGGGTGCACCCGGACCCCCAGTCCCTGTGGCCGCTGGCGGGCAGCCGCCGGATGTGGGAGCGCCGCCAGAACGATCAGGACTTCCTGCACCTGCGCGTCGGGCGCAGCTCGCACCGCCTCGCGACGCGGCTGGTCCCGCCGCAGACCGGGCCGGTCGACGAGCTGGAGCCGATCGCCACCCTCGCGCTGCGCCGGTTCGTGCGCGCGCACTCGATCGTGCCGGACCTGCCCACCCAGATCACGCTGCGCGGGTTCGCCGCGGTGAGCATGCAGGGCGACCGGGCGCTGACCCGCGGCCTGACTCGCGCGATGCTCGCGCAGATGGTCACCTTCCACAGCCCCGACGACGTGCTGATCGCGGTCGCCACCGCGGGGCGCGCGAAGGAGGAGTGGGAGTGGGCGAAGTGGCTGCCGCACGCCCAGCACCCGACGATGTCCGACGGCATCGGCCAGCTCCGCATGATGGCCGGCTCGCTGGCCCAGATCGAAAACTGGCTCGACGAAGAACTGCGTGACCGCCAGCGGTTCTCCCGCAACGCCACCCCGGCGCCGGACCAGCCGCACGTCGTGATCATCGTCGACGACGCCGAGGTGACCCGCGAAGAGCAGATCATCCTCGAAGAGGGCCTGGTCGGCGTCACGCTGATCGACCTGTCCGACTCCATCGGCAACCTCGCCGCCCGCCGCGGGCTGCGGCTGGTCGTGGAGGCCGACCGCCTCGGCGCGCGCAGTGCCGGCGGCGTCGAGTGGTTCGGCCGCCCGGACACCCTGAGCGTCGTCGAGACGGAGTCGCTCGCGCGGCTCATCTCGCCCTACCGCGTCGGCGGTGCTGCCGGGCAGGACGTCAGCGACGAGGAGCCGCTGCTGTCCAACCCGTCGCTGCTGGAGCTGCTCGGCATCCCGGGCGACCCGATGACCTTCGACGTCCAGCAGGCGTGGCGGCCCCGCCCGATCCGCGACCGCTACCGCGTCCCGTTCGGCGTCGGCGAGTACGGCCAGCCGGTCGAGCTGGACATCAAGGAAGCCGCCGCCGAGGGGATGGGCCCGCACGGCCTGTGCATCGGCGCGACCGGTTCCGGCAAGTCGGAGTTCCTCCGCACGCTGGTGCTGGGCATGCTGGCCACGCACTCGTCGAGCACGCTCAACTTCGTCCTCGTCGACTTCAAGGGTGGCGCGACCTTCCTGGGTCTCGACAAGGCGCCGCACGTCTCCGCGGTCATCACCAACCTCGCGGACGAGGTCACGCTGGTCGACCGCATGAAGGACGCGCTGGCCGGCGAGATGAACCGCCGGCAGGAAGCGCTGAAGAACGGCGGTAACTTCAAGAACGTCTGGGAGTACGAGAAAGCCCGTGAGAACGGCGCCGACCTCGACCCGCTGCCCGCGCTGTTCATCGTCTGCGACGAGTTCTCCGAACTGCTCGCGGCGAAGCCGGACTTCATCGACCTGTTCGTCGCGATCGGCCGGCTGGGCCGGTCGCTGCAGATGCACATGCTGCTCGCGTCGCAGCGCCTGGAAGAGGGCAAGCTGCGCGGTCTCGACTCGCACCTGTCCTACCGGATCGGCCTGAAGACGTTCTCGGCGGCGGAGTCCCGCGCCGCGATCGGCGTCCCGGACGCGTTCGAGCTGCCCTCCGTCCCCGGTGGCGGCTACCTGAAGTTCGACACCTCGACGCTGGTGCGGTTCAAGGCGTCCTACGTGTCGGGCCCGTACCGGCCGGCCGGCATCCAGGCCGCGGGCCCGGCGGCGACGGTGGTGCGCGCGGACAAGCGCCCGCAGCTGTTTGTCCCGGACTTCGTCGAGCTGCCGAAGGAACCGGAACCGGAGCTGTTCGACGCGGCGCCGAAGGTCGAAGAGCGGCAGCAGCCCGAAGAGGCGGTCGAGCCGAGCGAGCTGGACGTCATCGTCTCGCGGCTGATCGGGCAGGGCCCGCCGGCGCACGAGGTGTGGCTGCCGCCGTTGAAGGACCCGAACTCGCTCGACACGCTGCTGCCGAACCTGAACCCGACCGACGACCGCGGCCTGTCCCCGGTCGGTTTCTTCGGCAACGGCCGGCTGCAGGTGCCGCTGGGCATCGTCGACCGGCCGTACGAGCAGCGCCGTGACCCTCTGTGGGCGGACTTCGCCGGCGCGGCCGGCCACGGTGTGATCGTCGGCGGCCCGCAGTCGGGCAAGTCGACGATGCTGCGGACGCTGATCATGTCGATGGCGCTGACGCACACGCCGGAGGAGGCGCAGTTCTACTGCCTCGACCTCGGTGGTGGCACCCTGGCCGGGCTGGCCGACCTGCCGCACGTCGGCGGGGTGGCCGTGGCCCGGCGCGAGCCGGACAAGGCCCGCCGGATCGTGGCCGAGCTGACCACCCTGCTCGTCGAGCGGGAAGGCCGGTTCGGGGCGATGGGCATCGACTCGATGACCGAGTTCCGCAACCGGAAGCGCCGTGGCGAGATCCGGCCGGACCAGGACCCGTTCGGCGACGCGTTCCTGATCGTCGACGGCTGGCGGGCCCTGCGCGACGACTTCGAAGAGCTCGAAACCACGATCACCCGGCTCGCCACCCAGGGCCTGTCCTACGGCGTGCACGTCATCATCTCCGCCAACCGGTGGGCGGACATCCGCCCGGCCATCAAGGACATGATCGGCACCCGGTTCGAGCTGCGCCTCGGTGACCCGACCGAGTCGGACATCGATCGCCGGATCGCGGTCAACATCCCGGCCGGGCGGCCGGGCCGCGGCCTGACGCGCGAGAAGCTGCACCTGCTCGGCGGCCTGCCGCGGATCGACGGCTCGAGCGACGCGGAGACGATCGCGTCCGGCGTGGCCGACGCGGTGGCGAAGATCAAGGCGGCGTGGCGGGGCCGGGTGGCGCCGCAGGTCCGCCTGCTGCCGGAGATGATCACCTACGACGAGGTGCTGAAGCTCGACACGGCCCGCGAGTCGAAGCTGATCCCGATCGGCGTCAACGAAGAGGACCTGCAGCCGATCTACCTGGACTTCAACGCCGAGCCGCACTTCTACGCGTTCGCCGACGGCGAGTCGGGGAAGACGAACCTGCTGCGGCAGATCGCCCGGGGCATCTCCGAGCGGTTCACCTCGAAGGAAGCGCTGATCCTGCTGGTCGACTACCGGCGCTCGATGCTCGGGTTCGTCCAGGGCGATTCGCTGCTCGGCTACGCGGTGTCGGCGGCGCAGCTGGAGAGCATGGTCAACGACGTCTTCAACTCGATGACGCGGCGGCTGCCCGGCCCGGATGTCACGCAGGAGCAGCTGAAGACGCGGTCGTGGTGGAAGGGCCCGGAGCTGTTCATCCTGGTCGACGACTACGACCTGGTGGCCACCTCGTCCAACAACCCGTTGCGGAAGATCTCGGACTTCCTGCCGCAGGCCAAGGACGTCGGCCTGCACCTGGTGGTCGTGCGGCGCACCGGTGGTGCGAGCAAGGCGATGTACGACCCGATCATCGGCAAGCTGAAGGAGATCGCGGCGCCGGGCATGGTGATGAACGGTTCGCGCGACGAAGGTGCGCTGATCGGCAACATCAAGCCGAGTGCGATGCCGCCGGGCCGGGGCCTGATGCTGACCCGCAAGCACGGCAAGCAGCTGATCCAGGTGTCGTGGATCCAGCCGGACTAAGTACGGCGGCGGGGCGCACCTTCGACGACGGGGTAGGTTTCCTCCCCGAGGGTGCGCCCCGCCGGCGTGATCGCGGTGGCGCGGGGGATCGCGGCGAGTATTGCGGGAGCATCGGGTGACAGTGCGGGTAGCGGTGGACTTCGGGACATCGAGTACCTGTGTCGTCGCCTCGGTCAACGGGCGCGATCCGCAGGTCGTGGTGATCGACGGCCAGCCGCTGATGTCCTCGGCCGTGTACGCGGCGGCCGACGGCACGCTGTTCGTCGGCCAGGAGGCCGAGCGGCAGGCGGCGGTCGACCCGTCGCGTTACGAACCGAACCCCAAGCGGCGGATCGACGAGGGCGAGCTGCTGCTCGGCGACAGCGTCCTGCGGGTCACCGACGTCGTGCACGCCGTGCTCGGCCGCGCGGTCGCCGAGGCGCGCCGGCTGGCCGGCGAGGCCGAGGTCGACCTGCTCGTGCTGACCCACCCGGCGGACTGGGGCGCCATCCGCACCCGGCTGCTGCGGCAGGCGGCCGGTGGGCTGGCGCGCGAGGTCGCGCTGGTGCCGGAGCCGGTCGCGGCGGCGGTCTACCACGCCGCGACGTTCGCACCGCAGGACGTCACCAACGACCGCACCGTCGAGTTCAGCGGCCGCCCGGGCGACGCGCTCGCGGTGCTGGACCTCGGCGGCGGCACGGTCGACGTCAGCGTCGTGCGCCGGCTCCCGCCGGACACCGCCCGGGACCGGGCCGGCCGCCCGCAGCGCGGCGGCTTCCAGGTCCTCGCCACCCGGGGTGATCCCGCCTTCGGTGGCGCGGACATCGACCAGGCGCTGCTGGAGCACGTCGGCGAGCTCGTGGCGGGCGGGGAGCAGGACGCCTGGCGCCAGCTCGTCGAAGGCCGGGAGCTCGTCGACCGCCGACGCCGCCGTGTGCTGCGCCAGGACGTGCGCGGGGCGAAGGAAACCCTGTCGCGGCACGCCTACACCGACGTCCCGATGCCGCCGCCGTTCGCCGACGCGCACGTCACCCGTGAGGACCTCGAACGGCTGATCGCGGCGCCGCTGGGGCGCGCGGTGGAGCTGACCGTCGCCTCGATCGGCGACGCCGGCCTGCGGCCGAAGCAGCTCACCGCGATCTTCCTGGTCGGCGGGTCGAGCCGGATCCCGATGATCTCCCGGCTGGTGCACGAACGCACCGGCGTCGTCCCGACGAGCCTCGACCAGCCGGAGACGGTGGTCGCGCGCGGCGCGCTGCGTGCCGTGCTGGTCGACCCGGACCGCACCGGTGCGCTGCCCGGCGAGGCGATGGCCCGGATGGGTGCGGTCCCGGGAGGCGCGCTGAACCCGGCGGCGCAGCGCACGGAGGTCGTCCGTCCCGGCGACGTCGCCCCGCGCCCGGCGCCACCCCGGTCCGCTCCGGCTCAGTTCACCCCGCCGAACGCGAACCGTCCCGGGCCGCCACCGTCACCGCCCCACGGCCAGCCGGCGGCCCGTCCGTGGACGCCGGCGGCCGGCCAGCCCGCCCAGAGCGGCCCCGGCGGTCCTGGTGGTCCCGGCGGCCCTGGTGGCCGGCCTGGCGGTGCGTCCGCGGCTCCGCCCGCGCCCGAGCCGCCCGCGAAGGACCGCAAGAAGCTGTGGGGGGTCGTGGCCGTCGCGGTGGTCGTCGTGGCCGCGCTCGTCGTCGGCGGGGTGCTCTTCTTCACGCGCGACAGCACCCAGGCCGAGACGGGCCGGACGCTCTCGCAGTACGACTTCAAGTTCGTCGCGCCCACCGACTGGGTCCAGACCGACGACCGGGTCGCCGACCGCCAGGTCGTCATCCACCCGCAGGAGTCGGCGGACGGCAACGACCTGCTCGTCGCGCAGGAGTACGTCATGGACTACGACGCGACGGCGGACCCGCAGAAGCTCTCGGACGAGCTCAAGAAGAGCGCCGACAACGACCCGGACCAGTACAGTGCGTACAACCCGAGCGCCTCGTACGCGGGTCGCACGGTGATCTTCTACCACCAGGTCAAGCCGGACCGCCCCGACATCCAGGTCGACTGGTACGTCGTGGCGAAGGGCCGGATCCGGGTCCACGTCGGCTGCCAGTACGTGAAACCCGAGCTGCGCGACCGGGTCGCCGCCGCCTGCACGCAGGCCGTGCGGACGGTGGAAATCCTCAACTGAGAGGAGGGCACGCGGTGCCGTCCGAAGAATTCGAGAGCGCCGCGGCGTCCTTCAAGCGGATCGGCCAGGACGCCGTGACGCACGCCCGGCGCGTCTCCGGGAACGCGAAGGCGCGCAATCAGCGCCACCACAGCGAAAACGTCGAATTGCTGAAGCGAACGGGTCGCGGCGCGAAGTCCGGCGATCCGACGCCCGGCACCCTGCGGGCGGCCGCCGAACGGTTCCGCCGGGCCCGCGGGCTGGCGGTTCCGGAGACCCCAGAGACCCCCGTGGTTCCCGATTCGGTTCCTTCGCGTTCGCAATCTCCCGCTCGGGCCCCTCGAACGAGTGACGATGACGAAGACTTTTCCCAAATGCGAATCATGAATCGCGGCCAGTGAGTTCACCGCGTGTTCGCTGTGCGTGTGCTAACCCCGCTGGTGGAGAACGTATTTTCGGGTGACGAGTCGCCGGATCGGGGTGATTCGCCGCAACGGGCGGCGATCGGTTCCCAGAGGGAGCGTTCACGCAAGCAACTACTTGCCGGTGAAGCACGACAAGAGGGAACCGGGCATGGCAGGGTCTGCGTCGTAGGGCCGTACAACGAACAAGAACTTGTTACGGCCGACCATCACTCTTAAGAAGGGGGACCAGCATGAGCGGGCCCGGATTCACAGGGACAGTTGCTCAGTTCACCGACGCCGAGGGCAAGGTTACCGAGGTCCGCGCGGGGATGGACAGCAACCTGTCCACGCTGCGCGACCGCATCGAGGCCACCCGCGCCGGCTGGCAGGGCGACGCGCAGAAGGCGTTCGACCACGTCATGCAGCGCTTCGACGAGGACGCCCGCAAGATGAACCAGGCGCTGCAGAAGATCGCGGAACTTCTCCGCGAGGCCGGTTCGAAGTACGAGAAGTCCGAGCAGCAGCAGCAGGAGATCCTGGGCGCCGTCAACCGCGGCTTCGACGCGCTCGGCTGATCTGCACTCCTTGTCTTTCTTTTCATTCACCAAAAATTCTTGAGTACAGAAGGAGTACGTCATGTCTGATGCCGGCATTGTCGTCAATTACGCCACCATCCGCGCTGCCGCGGACGACTGCACGCAGACCGGGGGCGAGCTGCAGCAGGCGTTCGACCGCCTCAAGGACGACCTGAAGCCGCTGATCACCACCTGGACCGGTTCCGCCAAGGAGCAGTACGACCAGGCCCAGCGCGCGTGGGACCAGAGCTTCGAGGACCTGAAGCAGGTTCTGGCGCAGATCGCCGCCGCCCTGCCGCAGATCGCCGACGGCTACCAGTCGACGGACAGCGCCGTCGAAGGCCTGTTCTGAGCCGCTAGCCCCGGGAACCACGGCGGGCCCGCACTTCGGTGCGGGGCCCGCCGTTTTCCGTTTCCGGACCAGGAAAACCGGCTCATCGCGGAAGATGAGAGGCGAGCTAGTCGTCGTCGCGCAGGGACCGGATCATGCTCCGCAGGATCCGGAACGCGTCCGACTGCTCGGTTTCGGTCATCCCGGCCAGCATCTGGACCTCGACGGACCGCACCGCCACGGTCGCCTTCTCGAGGCTCCGCCGGCCGCGAGGCGTGAGCCGCGTGGGCAGCACCTTCCCGACCGGTGCCGCCTCGGGCCTGGTCACGTGGCCCTCTCGTTCCAGGGTCTGGAGCAGCACGTTCATCGACTGCCGGGTCACGAACGCGCCCCGCGCGAGCTCGGAGTTCGACAAGCCCGGTCGCTGGGCCAGCAGCTCGAGGCAGGAGTAGTGCGTCACGCTCATCCCGAGCGGCCGCAGCACCTCGTCCATGGCCGCGCGCAGGGCGCTAGACGCCTCTTTCAGCAGGTAGCCCAGTGACGTCTCCAGGTCGACGCCGACTCCGTCTTGACTCATGTCAGTATTCTGACATAGATTGATCCGTGTCAGAAGACTGACACGGAAAGAAGGAGCACCACATGCCCGTCACCGGCCCCGACTTCATCTCGCTCCAAGCGCGCGACCTCGCCGCCTCGCAGGCGTTCTACGAGCAGTACCTCGGCCTCGTCCGCTCGCCGGCCGGACCGCCGCACGCCGTCGTCTTCGAGACGAAGCCGATCGCGTTCGCACTCCGCGACGTCGTTCCCGGCACCGATCTCGCATCCGTTGCCCAGCCCGGCATCGGTGCCGCGATCTGGCTGCACGCCACCGACGTCCAGGCCATCCACGACGCTCTCGTCGCCGGCGGCCACACCATCGTCGCCGCGCCGATCGACGGCCCCTTCGGCCGGACGTTCACCTTCGCCGACCCCGACGGCTACCAGGTCACCCTCCACGACCGCGCCTGACCGGCCGGACGGTGGCGAGCCGGGAACTCAGTGCGGCGCGCCGACCTCGTACTCGGGCCGGTCGTTGAGCACCCGCACGGTGACCTTCTTGGCCTGGCCGCCGATCTGCACCGTGCAGTCGAAGGTCGTGCCGTTCTGGGCCGCTTCGTTCGACGGGCACTGCGCGTTCTTCACGTCCGGCTCGCCGTAGTTCTCGTTCAGGACCTTGACCACACCGTCCTGAAGGGACTCCTGGTCCAGGACGTCCCCGCGGAACGCGCCGAGCAGCCACGCGCCACCGCCGCCGAGCACGAGCACCAGGACCACGATCCCGGCGATCAGCAAGGGTTTCTTCGACTTCGGCCGCTTCTCGGGCGCCGCGGCGAACGCGCCGAGGCCGCCGTACTGCGACGGCTGGAACCCGCCGCCGTACTGCGGGCCCGGCTGCTGCGGCGGCCGGCCGCCGCCCGGGGCGCCCTGCTGGGGTGCCGGCGGCTGCGGCTGCCACGTAGCGTTCGGCTGGCCCTGCCACGGCCCGGAGAACGACCCGCTGGGGCCGGGCTGCTGCGGGGCCCACTGGCCGGTGTAGGACCCGGTGGCCGCGCCCGGGGCGTCGTTCTGCTGCCACTGCCCGGAATGCGGGCCGGTCGCCTGCTGCTCCGGCTGCCACGCCGGGGACTGGGGCTGGCCCGGCGCCGGGGGGTTGGCCGGCGGCTGCCACCACTGCGGCTGCTGGTCGGGCGGCTGGGTCATCGGGGATCACCTCGGGTCGGGCGGGGGGAGACGGCCACGGATCAGTTGCCCTGCGCGTCGCCGAGCCGGCGGTAGAAGTCGTCCATCGCCGCGCGGTCGGGCAGCACGGTGATCTGCGACGCGTCGGGCAGCTTCGGCATGTCCTGCAGGCTCGCCGGGCCGGTGAACTTGAACTCGTACTTGAGTTCGACCTGGTGGCTGTCGCCGCCGAACTTGGCGTCCATCGCGAACGAGACCAGGCTGCCGTCCGGGTTCAGCGTGATCGTGGTCGGCACCATGGCCTTGTTCAGCTCCGGCCCGATCAGGCTCGTGACGCTGGCCGGCAGGATCTCGACCCGGTTCTTGACGAAGACCTCGAAGGGCACGTTGACCGTCAGCGCGGTCTTGCCGTCGCCGAGGCTCTTCGCCCCGCGGACCGCCCGCTTGTCGGCCCGGTAGGCGTCCACCGTGGAGTCGGCCATCCGGCACGGGGTCAGCACCCCGCCCCAGACGCAGGGCTGGATCAGGCCGGCCTCGGGCTTCGGCATCGACACCCACGCCGTCGGCGAGACGCCCTTCTGCACGTACATCGGGCCGAGGTAGGTGTACTCGACCGGGCCGTCGGCCGGGGTGTACGTGTCGATGATCTCGTCGGGGTTCTTCAGCGAGCGGTGCCGCACGACCCGGTTCTCCGGGCTGCCGGTGCGGGCCGACGTGACGGTGCTGTGGACCCACTTGTCGTCGAACTTGAAGTAGGCGTCGAGCGAGTTGGTGACGTCGCGGGTGTCGGTGATGCTGTCCTCGAGCTTGCCGATCACCTGCTCGAACTTGCCGCCGACGTAGTCCGCCGCGTCGTCGCCCTTCGGCAACGGCGTGCCCGCCTTGGCCTGGCCGCAGGCGCTGACGAGCGCCAGGAACGCCCCCAGGACGAAGATCGCCGTCGGTCGTTTCCTCATCGCCGTCCCCTGCTCGCCTGTGCCCGTGCTCCGGGCGCCCGGATCGTCTCATCCTCGCGTGTCGGGGCCGCGCGTGCGGGCACTTCGGCCGGAAAACCGGGTAGAGTCCGCAGGGGCCGGGCCTGTCCCGGCGCTTCCACCCACCCCCGATGCGTGGCTGCGGCGAGCGTGGGGGTATCTTCATATGTCGTTGTGCGTTGCGGCGCATCAGCGCGCTAGGCCCGCACAGAACCCACACGCAATGTTGACGACGAGGTAGACCCTTGCCCACGTACAGCCCCAAGCCCGGCGACGTCACTCGTGCCTGGCACGTGATCGACGCCGAGGATGTCGTGCTCGGCCGGCTCGCGACCGAGGTCGCCACGCTGCTGCGCGGCAAGCACAAGCCGACCTACGCCCCGCACGTGGACACCGGTGACTTCGTCATCATCGTCAACGCCGAGAAGGTCGCGCTCACCGGAAACAAGCGCACGCAGAAGTTCGCCTACCGGCACAGCGGTTACCCCGGCGGTCTGCGCAAGCGGTCCTTCGGCGAGCTGCTCGACACCAAGCCCGAACACCTTCTCGAGAAGGTCGTCAAGGGCATGCTGCCGAAGAACAAGCTCGGCCGCGCCCAGGCCAAGAAGCTGAAGGTCTACGCCGGCCCGCAGCACCCGCACACCGCGCAGCAGCCGCAGGTGCGCGAGATCACCAAGATCGCGCAGGTCGCGCAGTGAGTGAGGAACAGTCTGTGACCAGCACCGAGCCCGAGACCGCCGAGGTCACCACCGAGGCGACCGAGACCGGCGCCGTCGAGACCCCGGAAGCCACCGAGGCTCCCGAAACCACGGAAGCTCCCGAGGCTGCCGTCGCCACCAGCGAGACGCCGGTCGCGACGAGCGAGACCCCGGTTGCCACCAGCGAGACCCCGGCGGCGACCAGCGAGTCCGCCACCGCCCCGCGCCCGTCGCGGGCCGCGGGCGGCAACGCCCAGACCGTCGGCCGCCGCAAGGAAGCCGTCGTTCGCGTGCGTGTCGTCCCGGGCACCGGCGAGTTCAAGCTCAACGGCCGCACCCTCGAGGAGTACTTCCCGAACAAGGTGCACCAGCAGCTCATCAAGGACCCGCTGGTCCTGGTCGAGAAGCCGGACGCGTTCGACATCTTCGCCAACCTGCACGGTGGCGGCGTCTCGGGTCAGGCCGGCGCGCTGCGCCTGGCCATCGCCCGTGCGCTCATCGAGGTCGACGCGGACGACCGCCCGGCCCTCAAGAAGGCCGGCTTCCTGACCCGTGACGCGCGCGCCACGGAGCGGAAGAAGTACGGCCTCAAGAAGGCCCGTAAGGCCCCGCAGTACAGCAAGCGCTGATCGCGCCTCTGGCGCAACCCACCGGAGCGCTCATCCGTCTATCGGATGGGCGCTCCGGCGTTTTTTACCGACCCGCCCAGGCGGATGTCGCATTTCCCGTGCTCGGAGCGACATTCGGGGGTGGGGTAGTGCGCCCGGGAACGCTCGCTAGGTTGTCGTGGTGGTTGCGCTGCCGCAGCCGCTCTGAGGAGGTCGATCGATGGCACGCCTGTTCGGTACCGACGGGGTACGTGGTCTGGCCAACGCCGAGCTGACGCCCGAACTCGCGCTGGCGCTCGCCGCCAGCGCCGCCCGCGTCCTCGCCGCGCACGACCGTTCGCACCGGCCCATCGCGGTCGTCGGCCGGGACCCGCGCGCCAGTGGCGAGATGCTCGAAGCCGCGGTCGTGGCCGGACTCACCTCTGCCGGCGCGGACGTGCGCCGGGTCGGTGTGCTGCCGACGCCGGCCGTCGCCTACCTGGTCGGCTCGCTCGAGGCCGACCTGGGCGTGATGATCTCCGCGTCGCACAACCCCATGCCGGACAACGGCATCAAGCTCTTCGCCTCGGGCGGGCACAAGCTCCCCGACGGCATCGAGGACGAGATCGAAGCCGGCCTGGCCTCGAACGCCGTCCGGCCGACCGGCGCCGGTGTGGGTCGTGTCACGGACGTCGAGGACGCCCTCGACCGCTACGCCGAGCACCTCCTCGCGGTCACGCCGCACTCGCTCGACGGCCTCAAGGTCGTCGTCGACTGCGCGAACGGCGCATCGTCTGCCGCCGCGCCCGAGATCTACCGCCGCGCCGGCGCCGAGGTCGTCGCGCTGTACGCCGAGCCCGACGGCGTCAACATCAACGAGCACTGCGGCTCCAACCACCCGGATCGGCTGCGCGAGGCCGTCGTCAAGCACGGCGCCGACCTCGGCATCGCCCACGACGGTGACGCCGACCGCTGCGTGGCCGTCGACTCCGCCGGCGAGCTGATCGACGGCGACCAGATCATGGCCGTGCTGGCGCTCGCGCTGGCCGAGTCCGGCGAGCTGGCCAAGGACACGCTGGTCGCGACCGTGATGAGCAACCTCGGCCTGCACCTGGCGATGCGGGCCCACGGCATCACCGTGGTCACCACCGCGGTCGGCGACCGCTACGTCCTCGAGGAGCTGCGGTCCAGCGGCTTCGCCCTCGGCGGCGAGCAGTCCGGCCACGTCGTCCTCCCGGCGCACGCCACCACGGGTGACGGCCTGCTGACGGCGTTGCGCCTGATGAGCCGCATGGCCGAGACGGGCAAGTCCCTCGCCGACCTGGCGGCCGTGATGAACCGCCTGCCGCAGGTGCTGATCAACGTCCGGGTCGCCGACAAGGCGGCGGTCGCGGGGTCGAGCGAGGTCCGCGACGCCGTCGGCGAGGTCGAGGCCGAGCTGGGCGAGGAAGGCCGGGTGCTGCTGCGCCCGTCCGGCACCGAGCAGCTGGTCCGCGTGATGGTCGAGGCCCCGGCCCAGGCCACCGCCCAGGCCGCCGCCGACCGCCTCGCGGGCGTCGTCTCCGCCGTTTCGTAGTCTGTCGCGGCTCTCGTGAGTGGTAATTCGGGTTAGAACCCTAATTACCACTCACGAGGACCCGCGCCGAGGCCAGGCCGTGGAACACCGGGTGGGTCTTCCACCGCACGTCCTCGACCCGGCACCCGCCGCTGAGGACGTCGGCCAGCGCGCGTAGCGCGATCTCGGCTTCGGCCAGCGCCACTCCGGACCCCGGGCACGCGTGACGGCCGAGGCCGAACGGGAGGCCGTCGGTCAGGGAGATCGCCACCGGACCTTCGGAATCGAACCGCAGGACGTACCGGGCCGGGCAGATCTCCGCCGCCAGGTCACGCACGCTCGTCCGCGCGACGCCCGAAGCCAGCGAAAGTCCGGCGCTCGCCAGGAAGTTCAGCGAGTTCTCGTACGCCGCGTGCGCCAGGACCACCGGGTTGATCGCCAGCTCGTCGTCGTCGAGCCGGCCCGCCGCGTGCGCCGCGCGCAGGGCCGCCAGGCCGCTGCCTGGCTCGGCCGGAGCTCGGCTGAGCTGCACCGACAGCCGGAACGCCGACGCCTGGCCCTGCCGGTCGGTGCCGCCGAAGACGTCGAGGTTCGCCGTCGTCGCTTCCAGGTGGTCCAGGAAGACGTCGTCGAGCGGCACGCCCAGCACCGCCGACGTCACCAGGCCCGCGACCGGCCGCGCGAAGTCGCGCACGAGGTCGAACGACGTCCCCAGCGCGCCGACGACCGTTTCGACGTCGTCGCGGACCGCATCCGGGACCGGCTCCAGCGTGGCGATGATCTCCCGCAGCACAGCGCGCACCCGCGCGTGGCCGTCGCCGTCGCGCAGCAGCACGCTGGGCGACCCGAGCCCGGGATCCGACGTCAGCTCCGGCGACCGCAGGGCGCGCGCGGCCGCGTCGCGGCCCTCGACCACCGCGATCCCGTGCCGTTCGAACTCGTCCATCGGATTCACACCGTAGGGCAGGATGAGGCGGTGCCGCCCGCAGCCGTCCCGGACGAGGTCCTGACCACGCCCCTCACGGATCTCCTGCTCCGCAACGCGGCCGCCGACCGGCCCGCGTTCACCTGCCGGGTGTTCCCAGGGCCTGTCGATCACACCCTGACGTGGCCGCAGGTGCTCGCACGCGTCCGCGGGATCGCCCGCGAGCTGCGCCGCGTCACCCGGCCGGGTGACCGGGTGGCGATCGTCGCCCGCCAGGACCTCGGGTACGTCGTCGGTTTCCTCGGGACGCTGTACGCCGGGCGCGTCGCGGTGCCGCTGTCCGTCCCGGCCGGCCGCACCCACCGCGCCCGGCTCGAGTCGGCCCTCGCCGACGCCACGCCGTCTGTCATCCTGACGTCGACGGACCTCCTGGCGAGCCTGGCGTCCCGGCCGGAGGTGCTGCTGGCGATCGAGGACGTCGAGCCGGACGACGCCGAGCCGCCCGCCGCGGTCGCCATGACCGACCCCGCTTACCTGCAGTACACGTCGGGCTCGACGAGCCGCCCGGCCGGCGCCGTGATCTCCCACCGCGCGCTGGTGGCCAGCTGCTGGCAGACCACTCGGTGCTACCACGCCGACGCGTCGACCCACCTCGCCGGCTGGGTGCCGTTCTTCCACGACATGGGCCTGGTCCTGCTCATCGGCACGCCCGTGTTCCTCGGCGCGCACTCGGTGTTCTTCACGCCGATGGAGTTCGTGCGCGACCCGCTGCGCTGGATCCGGCTGCTGGCCGGGCACCCGGGCGCGATCACGGCGGCCCCGAACTTCGCCTTCGAGCTGGCCGCGGAAGCCGCCGGCGAGCTCGAAGACGTCGACCTGTCGCACGTGAACTCGGTGCTCAACGGCAGCGAGCCGGTCCGCGCGGCCACCGTCGAGGCGTTCGATCGCGCTTTCGCGCCGTTCGGGCTGCCCCGGGCCGCGCAGAAGCCGTGTTACGGGCTGGCGGAGGCGACGGTGTTCGTCGCCAGCGCGGGCGACGAAGGCCCGACGATCACGGACTTCGACGGCGAACGGCTGGTCTCGGCGGGCCGGCCCTACGGCCAGCGCGTCCAGGTTGTCGACAAGGAGATCTGGGTGGCCGGGCCCAACGTCGCCGACGGCTACTGGGGCAGGCCGGACCGCGGTGACGCCTTCGCCGAGCCCGGCTGGCTCCGCACCGGCGACCTCGGCTTCGTCCACGACGGACTGCTGTACGTCACCGGGCGGCTGAAGGACCTGATCATCGTCGACGGGCGCAACCACCACCCGCAGGACATCGAGGCGACGATCGAGGCCGCGCATCCCGCCGTCCGGGCCGGCCGGGTCGCGGCGTTCGAGGTGCGGGACGGCCGCGGTGAGGGCGTGGCGGCCGTGGTCGGCGCCGCGGACCACGACGACGCCGTGGCCACCGCCGTCCGCCGGGCCGTGTCGGCGGGCCACGACCTGCCCCTGCGCGGCCTGTGGCTGGTCCGGCCCGGCGCGGTGCCGCGCACCTCCAGCGGCAAGGTCTCCCGCGCCGCGGCCCGGGACCGCTGGTGGGGTGAGAATGGGCGCCATGACTGACGCGGCCGCCTACGCCGACGAGATCCGGAAGATCGTCGCGCTCGCGCTGGAGCTCCCGCCGGACCGGCTCGCCGACTCGACGCCGTTCGACGACATCGGCCTGACGTCCCGGCAGCGGATCCAGCTGCTCGCGCGGGTCGAGGTCCGCTTCGGCGTCTCCGTCGACCTGGACGAGCTCGACCGGCTGGTCGACGTCCGGGGCGTCGCCGAGGTCATTTCCGAAGCCGTCGAGGCCCAGCGCGCCACCGGGTGACTCCCGGGTGCACTTTTCCGAAGTCACGGCTGGCCAGACGGCCGAACGCTAGACTCTGTGTGCATCTGCGACGGCACCGATCGGCGTCCGGGCGCGTCACAGTCTTCGAACAGGTGCCAGGGACTGTGGGATCGAAGGGGGCAGCCACCATGCCAGACGGTTATACGGCGAGTTCGGAAGCGATGACGCGGGCGCAGATCCGCCTCAACGACGTCGCGGACGACCCGGCGGGCGAAGCGAAGAAAGTCGCGCCGACGGCGATCGTGGCTGCGGACTTCGGCCGCGTCCACCAGGAAGGTTTCGGCAAGTACAAGGCCGGGATCGACGAGATCGGCGCGGGCATGACCGGGCTGTCGAACGCGCTGATGAACCTCGGCAGTGGC
Organism: Amycolatopsis sp. NBC_01286; assembly: GCF_035982555.1. Taxonomy (NCBI): domain Bacteria; kingdom Bacillati; phylum Actinomycetota; class Actinomycetes; order Pseudonocardiales; family Pseudonocardiaceae; genus Amycolatopsis; species Amycolatopsis sp. NBC_01286. The sequence continues at coordinate 1,573,936 of NZ_CP108428.1, read as the reverse complement.
ATCGGTACCGCGGGCGGGAAGTACACCACGCAGGAATCGGACGCGGGTGCGCAGGCCAACGCGGCGGGGAGCAAGTAATGGCCGAATGGGCTGACATCAAGAAGGTCCTCGACGACCCGAACGTCTCCATGGAAAAGAAATCCGCCCTCATGGAGGCGTACGACAAGGACACCTGGAACTTCAACGACGAAGAAGAAAAGTACGCCAAGGAATACATCGACGGGTATTCCGACCGGAACTGGGCCACCACGCCGCTCTACCCCACCGGTTCCGACGGCGAGGTCGACGACCGGCTGAAGGAAGCCCAGCAGGAGTCGCAGGCCAAGGGCAAGGAACAGCAGGCCCAGACCGACCGCAAGAACCAGGCGAAGAAGAACCTCGACGGAATCGCGAAGCCGACGCTCAACGCGGGCGCGAAGAGCTCCGACGAGCAGCTCGACCAGGGCAACGTCACGGTCGACTTCCTGGTGCTGTGGACCACCGACATCTGGAACAAGATCAAGGGCGGCACCGGCCAGCTCGACCCGCAGAAGGACCTCAAGGACAAGTTCCACGAGAACCGCGGCATCCAGTACCAGAAGTTCCTCACCGACGCCGACGACCTGGGCAAGGCGCACAAGGTCGTCGAGGACACGCTCTCCAAGAGCGACACCGAGCTCCAGACCCTCTTCGGGGAGTGGAAGGGCAAGGGCGCCAACGCGGCGGAGATCAAGTACGACGAGGCGATCAAGCCGCACGCCAAGGAGCTCTCCCAGCAGATCGACGGCGCCGCGAAGCTGCTCCCGGAGACCGTCGGGCACGTCTTCGACGCCGTCAAGAAGAAGGTCGACGAGGTCCTCGCGCTGCACCGCACGACGATCGCCCAGGCCGACATCACCATGGCCCGTGACGTCCTCAAGATCGCGAACGGCGAGACCGGCGAGTTCGACGACTTCATGAAGGTCGCCGGCTGGGTCGACAGCGTCAACGCGCAGAACGGCAACCAGACGAACCTCGCCGAGCGGCTGCAGAACGACGACTGCGGCTTCAACGACGAGAACAAGGAGTACGGCCGCCAGGTCTGCCGCTACTGGCGCGACGGCGCGTTCACCACCGAGTACCAGGGCCTGATCAACGCGTTCAACGGCTCCTGCAAGTCCGCCAAGGACACGATCGACCAGCAGTGGGGCGCGCTCGACCAGTACCTGTCCGGCTACACCAACCAGCTGACCGAGGCCAAGGGCGCCGGCCCGGACACGGGCAAGGGTGACGGCGGCAAGGACACCAGCACCGGCGGCGGGGGCAAGGACTCCAACACCGGTGGCGGCGGCCCCGGCACCGGCGGGGGCGGGCCCGGCACGGGTGGCGGCGGCACCGGCAGCGGTGGCGGCGGTACCACGACGCCGTCCGCGAGCGAGCCGCCGAAGCCCGAGGACGCCGCGCCGAAGTCGGACGACGCCGGCACCAACCCGGTCACCGGCAAGCCCCTCGAGGTCGACCCGTCGACCGGCGAGCCGTACCCGATCGACCCGAAGACCGGCGAGGCCATCAAGGACGCCGACGACACGGAGACCGTGTCGGTCAAGAAGGGCGACAACACGATCGAGATGTCCGAGCCCGACAAGCAGGGCAAGATGGACATCACGGTCGACGACGGCCAGGGCCACAAGAAGGACTACCCCCTCGACTGGGGTGACGACGACAAGGCCGAGGCCAAGGGCGCCGACGGCAAGACCACCGACGGCGCGAAAGACGCCGCCTTCGGGCCGCAGGGCAGCCACGCCGTCAAGGACGGGCAGCCCTCGGCCGACGGCAGCTACAAGCCGGGCGCCGACGGCAAGATCCACATCCAGGACGGCAACCTGAAGATCACCGCCGAGCGGCCGGAAGGCCCCGGCGGGCCGACGGTCGTCACCGTCGACGACGGCAAGGGCGAGCCGACCACCTACACCCTGGACTCGAAGGACGGCCCGAAGGCCGACGATCTCAAGGCCGACGGGACCGGCGCGGCGTCCGACACGAGCACGTCCGGCGCGACCCCCGGCGGCACCGGGGGGTCCGACGGCGCGGCCGGCGGGCCGGACAGCAGCAGTGGCGTCGCTGCCGAGATCCAGCACGACGCGGACGCCGAGCCGCCGCTGACGAAGGACCCGGCGCCGGACAACCCGGACCCGGGCCTGACGCAGGGCTCGTCGGCCGGCGGCGGTGGCGGGTTCAGCACGCCGGGGGGCATGGACTTCTCCGGTGACCTCGGCACCGACGCGACGGCCGAACCGGCGCTGGCCACGGCCGACGCGGGGGCCGGCGGTGGCGGCGACTCGACGACCACGGCCGGGGCGAGCGACTTCGGCTCGGCCGTCACCGGTGGCCACACCACGGCCGACTTCGCCGGTGCGGTGTCACTGGAGCCGGGCGCGCAGACGGGCAGTGACGCGTCGCTCCCGGCGGCCGACGGCGGCGGGCTCGGCGCGACGCCGGTCGACCCCGGCATGCACCAGGCGGCCGCGAGCGGCTCGGCCAGTGGCATGAGCGGGATGGGCGGGATGATGGGCGGCATGGGTGGCTCGCCCGGTGGCGGCGGCGGTGGCGACCAGCAGCGCGGCCCCAGCCAGTACCGCATCGAAGGCGGCGTCTTCGAGACGAGCGGGGCGAAGGGCCGGATCAGCGGCTCGCTGGACGACGAGGGTGAGCGCTCGATCCGGTACGACCGGTGACGGGCTTTCCGGGAGGGCTTTCGAGTGAGAGCTGAGGAGGGGCGATGAGCAGCGCCGAAGAGCGGTACCGCACGGCGATCTCCACGATGGACGCCGCGGCGCGCGAGCAGGACGAGCAGCGGGGGCTGCGCGAACGGCGCGTCGCGGAGGCCGAGACGCAGGCGCGTGAAGGCCTGAAGAACGAGCTGGGTGCCGCGCAGAAGTACGCCGAGCACATGGACGAGCTCAACAAGCGCAAGCAGAGCGCGGGCGGCTGGGCGACGGAGAAGACCCTGGCCGACAAGGGCCGCGAGTCGCTGATGCAGTTCGGCGGCGAGGACGAGGACTCGACGCCGACGAACAGCTTCCCCGCCGCTCCGGCCCCGGCCGCGACCGCGCCGCGGCCCGAGCCGGTGACGGAGCCGGTGCCCGCACCGGAGCCACCGCCCCCGGCACCCGAGGCGCAGCGCCCGCGGGGACGGCACGCGCGTCCGGTCGAGGACGAGGACGACTTCTCCAGCACGAGCTGGCTGGTCTGAGGTTCCGACAGCGGAAAGGCCCGGCGAGAATCTCGCCGGGCCTTTCTCGCGTGGTCAGTGAGCGGGCTCGTCCTCGCGCTCGATGGTCGCGCGCTTGACGTCCGCCTCCAGCAGGGGCCGGTACTTGTCGGTGCCGGTCAGGTGGGTCAGGAAGAACGCCGTGAACAGCGCGCGGGTGAGCTGCTGCGTGCCGCGGTGCGGCTTGCCGTGCATGATCAGCTGCGACCAGTGCCGGCCCTCGGTGACACCGAGGTGGGACGCCTTGCCGAGGGTGCGCAGCTGGACGTCGTCGCCGCCCCAGTTGTCCGAGATCGCCTCGGCGTGCCCGACGGCCGGCGCGACCAGGTCTTCTTCGGCGGCCAGGTGCAGGCCCGGGACGGTGATGGCGCGCGCGGCCTCGCTGGCCGGCGGGAGCGTCTGGGCGGCCGCGATCGTCGCGACGGCGCGGATCCGCGGGTGTTCGGCCTGCGCGTCCTGCGCCGCGGCCAGCACGGCCGAGCCACCGCCGGCCGAGTGCCCGGCGAGGCCGAGCTTGGCCGGGTCGACGCTGATGCCGTCCGGGCCGAGGCGGACCGTCGTGACGACGTCGAGGGTGGTCAGCAGGTCGGCGGCGAGCAGCCGGTGCGACGGCAGCGGCCCCCGCTGGGTGGCCGGCGCCGCGGCGACGATGCCCCAGCTGGCGAGGTGGTGCAGGAGCTGCCGGTACCGGTCGGGCGGCTGCAGCCACCCGTGCCCGAAGGCGACGGCGGGCAGGCCGAGACCGGCGCGGGGCGTGTACACCACGCCCGGCAGGCCGACCAGGGCGAGGTTGCCCCGGAGGACCTCGTGCGGACCCGGGTGCTTGAGCTCCGCGAGCAGCTGCTTGGGCTTGCTGGCCATGGCCGGAACCCTACTGCCCGCACCCGGCCCCGGCTCGCTCGCCGCACCGGGGCCGCCGAAAGCGCGGAGCGGAACCGGGCGCTCACACTGAGTACGTCACCCTTTTCGCATTGGTCCGGACCATATGGGACGCCGTCCGTGCAGGTCGCGGGCGGTTCACGTGCCCGGTCAGCCCGCTGAATGTCCCTCGTTAGGCTGGTGCGCGTGTGTGGAATCGTGGGATATGTCGGGCACCGCCCGGCCCTGGACGTCGTTCTCGGCGGGCTCCGGCGCATGGAGTACCGCGGTTACGACTCGGCCGGCGTCGCGGTCCTCGACGGCGCGGGCGCGCTGAACGTCGAGCGCAAGGCCGGCCGGCTCGCCAACCTGGAAGCCGAGCTGGACAAGGTCGGCCGGGACAGTTTCGCCGGCACCGCCGGCATGGGCCACACCCGCTGGGCCACCCACGGTGCCCCGGTGGACCGCAACTCGCACCCGCACCGGGACGCCTCCGAGCGCGTCGCGGTCGTGCACAACGGCATCATCGAGAACTTCGCCGCCCTGCGCACCGAGCTGGAAGCCGACGGCGTCGAGATGGCCAGCGACACCGACAGCGAGACCGCCGCGCACCTGATCGCGCGGGCGTACACCGGCGGCGAGACCGCCGGGGACTTCGCGGCCTCCGTCGCCGCCGTCTGCCGTCGTCTCGAAGGCGCGTTCACGCTGGTCGTGACGCACGCCGACCACTCGGGCACGATCGTCGCGGCGCGCCGGTCGTCGCCGCTGGTCGTCGGCGTCGGCGAGGGCGAGCACTTCGTCGCCTCCGACGTCTCGGCGTTCATCGAGCACACCCGCGAGGCCGTCGAGCTGGGCCAGGACCAGCTCGTCGTGATCACCCGCGAGGGCTACGAAGTCACCGACTTCCACGGCGACGCCGCCCAGGCGAAGCCGTTCACCGTGGACTGGGACCTCTCGGCCGCCGAAAAGGGCGGCCACGAGTACTTCATGCTCAAGGAGATCGAGGAGCAGCCCGAGGCGCTGGCGAACACGCTTCGCGGGCACTTCGACAACGGCCGGATCATCCTCGACGAGCAGCGCATCTCCGACCAGGACCTGCGCGACGTCGACAAGGTCTTCGTCGTCGCCTGCGGGTCGGCCTACCACTCCGGCCTGGTCGCCAAGTACGCCATCGAGCACTGGTGCCGCCTGCCGGTCGAGGTCGAGCTGGCCAGCGAGTTCCGCTACCGCGACCCGGTGCTCGACCGCGCGACGCTCGTCGTCGCCGTGTCGCAGTCCGGCGAGACGGCGGACACGCTGGAAGCCGTCCGCCACGCGCGCGAGCAGAAGGCGCGCGTGCTGGCCGTCTGCAACACCAACGGCGCGCAGATCCCGCGCGAGTCCGACGCGGTGCTCTACACGCACGCCGGCCCCGAGATCGGCGTCGCCTCGACGAAGGCGTTCCTCGCCCAGATCGCGGCCAACTACCTGGTCGGCCTGGCGCTGGCGCAGGCCCGCGGCACGAAGTACCCGGACGAGGTCGCCCGCGAGTTCGCCGAGCTGGAGGCCATGCCCGCGGCCGTCCGGAAGGTCCTGTCCACTGTGGACCAGGTGCGGGACCTCGGCCGCCGGATCGCCGACTCGAAGGCCGTGCTGTTCCTCGGCCGCCACGTCGGGTTCCCGGTCGCCCTCGAAGGCGCGCTGAAGCTCAAGGAGCTCGCGTACATGCACGCCGAGGGCTTCGCCGCCGGCGAGCTCAAGCACGGCCCGATCGCGCTGATCGAGGACGGCCTGCCGGTCGTCGTCGTGATGCCCTCGCCCAAGGGCCGTGCGGTGCTGCACTCGAAGCTGGTGTCGAACATCAGCGAGATCCAGGCCCGCGGCGCGCGCACGATCGTGATCGCCGAAGAGGGTGACGAGACGGTCCGGCCGTTCGCGGACGAGCTGATCGAGATCCCCGCGGTGCCGACGCTGCTGCAGCCGCTGGTGTCCACGGTGCCGCTGCAGGTGCTGGCCGCGGAGATCGCCCGCACCCGCGGGTACGACGTCGACAAGCCGCGTAACCTGGCGAAGTCTGTCACCGTCGAATAACGGGAGGCCTTCGCCGTGCAGGGAATCTGGACCACGGAACGGATTCGCGAGGCGGAGGGGCGGTTGTTCGCCGTCACGCCCGAGGGCGAGCTGATGCGGCGCGCGTCGTTCGGGCTCGCTGTGCGGCTGGCGGAGTTCCTCGCCGAGCACACCGGCACGGTGTCCGGGCGCCGGGTCGTGCTGCTGGTCGGCTCCGGTGACAACGGCGGCGACGCCTTGTGGGCCGGGGCTTTCCTGCGCCGTCGCGGAGTCGCCGTCACGGCTGTGCTGCTGGGTTCGCGAGCGCACGAGGCCGGGCTCGCGGCGTTGCGCCGCGCGGGCGGCCGGGTCGTGTCCGCCGAGGACGGTCCACAGTGGATCGCCCGGGCCGACGTCGTGGTCGACGGGATCGTCGGGATCTCCGCTTCGGGCTCACTGCGCCCCGAAGCCGCGCGGCTGGTCTCCCTCGTCGAAGCGCCGATCGTGGCGGTCGACCTACCCAGTGGCGTCGACCCGGACACCGGCGCCGTCGACGGCCCGGCGGTGCGGGCCACGCTGACGGTCACCTTCGGCGCCCGCAAGCCGGTGCACGTGCTGGCGCCGACGTGGTGCGGCGAGGTCGTGCTGGTGGACATCGGGCTCGAGCTGGGGGAACCCTCGCTGAACCAGTTGGACATCGTGGACATCGCGGCGGCGTGGCCGGTGCCGGGCCCCGAGGACGACAAGTACAGCCAGGGCGTCGTCGGCGTCGCGGCGGGCTCGGCGACCTACCCGGGCGCGGCGGTGCTGACGGCGGGCTCGGCGGTCCGCGCGACGGCGGGGATGGTCCGGTACGCGGGCCACGCGGCGGACGTCGTCCGGTCGCAGTGGCCGGAGGTCATCGCGACGGGCACGGTCGCCGACGCCGGCCGGGTGCAGGCGTGGGCGGTCGGCCCGGGCATCGGCACGGGCTCGGAGGGCCGCGACGTCGTCCGGTACGTCCTGGGCCGGGGTCTGCCGGTGTGCGCGGACGCGGACGCCACGACGATCATCGCGAAGTCCCCGGAGGTCCTGGACGCGCGCGACCCGGACACACCGCTGGTCCTGACCCCGCACGCGGGCGAGTACGCGCGGCTGATGGGGCGTGCCCCAGGCGCGGACCGGGTGACGGCGGCGCGCGACGCGGCCCGGCGGTACAACGCGGTGGTGTTGTTGAAGGGGTACGTGACGGTGATCGCGGCCCCGGACGGCCGGGTGGCGGTCAACAAGCCACACGGAGCTTGGCTGGCGACGCCGGGTTCGGGCGACGTGCTCTCAGGCCTGATCGGCGCCCTGCTGGCGGCGGGCGTGGACCCGTGGTTGGCGGCGGCCGCGGCGGCTCACGTGCACTCCCTGGCGGGCGCGATCGCGGCCCAGAACGCCCCGACGTCGTCGTCGGCGCTGGTCCACGCGATCCCGGAAGCGATCCGCGCGGTCCGGTCTTTGACGTCCTGAGCTGGCCGAGCGGCACTTTCACGTGAAAGTGCCGCTTTGGCGGGGACGGCGTGCGAGGGCCGCGAGTGGCCCGTTCGTGCCCGGCGAGCGTCGCGAACGGCCCGTTTGTGCCCCCACCAAGCCCGCGAACCTGCGCCCGAGCGACCGGCGTGCGAAGAGTTATCGAGTTCTCTGTTAACTCCGGGCGTTAAATCTGGTAAGAAGTGCATGTGAGCGGCGGCACAGCGTCTGGAGACCGGAAGACCCGGCCGTCCGATGCTGTCGTCGAACAGCGGCGGCAGGACATCCTCGATCACGTCATCGAGCAGGGTGAAGCCCGGATCGACGACCTCACCGCACGCTTCAAGGTCAGCCTGATGACCATGCACCGCGACCTCGACGACCTCGACGAACGTCGTCTCCTGCGCAAGCTGCGCGGCAAGGTCGAGGCCTATCCGGCGCTCACCATCGAGACCGCCGCCCGCTTCCGCGACACCCTCCACCACGGCGAGAAGGACGCGCTCGGCGAGGCCGCCGCGAACCACGTCCAGCCCGGGCAGACCGTCTTCGTCGACGACTCCACCACCCTCCTTCCGCTGGTCAAGCGGCTCGCCGAGATCGACGCGCTCACCGTCGTCACCAACTCGCTGCACGCCGCCCGGCTGCTCGGGCCGAAGGTCGACGTCGTGCTCGCCGGCGGGCGGTACAGCCACGAGTACGACTCCTGCGCCGGGCCCGAGGTGCTGAACCTGCTCGACTCGATCCGCGCGGACGTCTCCTTCGTATCGGTCACCGCCGTCGCCATCGGGCGGCTCTACCACCCCGATCGCGACTACGCGGAGCTGAAGAAGACCGCGCTGAAGATCGCGAACCACAGCGTCCTCGTCGTCGACCACTCGAAGTTCGGCCGCACCGCGACCTACGCGCACGGCGACGTCGGGGACTACGACCTGCTGATCACCGGCGAGACCACGCCGACCGAGGAGATCGAGGCCGCGCTCAACGCGGGCACGGCGATCGAGATCGTCGAACACGTCGAGGAGGGGCAGCCGTATGACAGCTGAACTGGTGGCCGGCATCGATTCGTCCACGCAGTCGACCAAGGTCGTCGTGTGCGACGCCGGAACCGGGGAGATCGTGCGCACCGGCCGCGCGCCGCACCCGGACGGCACCGAGGTCGACCCCGCCGCCTGGTGGGGCGCCTTCCAGGAAGCGACCTCCGGGCTGCTCGACGACGTCAAGGCCATCGGCATCGGCGGCCAGCAGCACGGCATGGTGACGCTCGACGAAGACGGCGACGTCGTCCGGCCCGCGCTGCTCTGGAACGACAACCGCTCGGCGCAGGCCGCGCTCGACCTGATCGACGAGCTCGGCGGGCCGTCCGTCTGGGCGAAGTCCGTCGGGTCGGTGCCGGTCGCCAGCTTCACCGTCACGAAGCTGCGCTGGCTGGCCGACCACGAGCCGAAGCTGGCCGACCGCGTCGCCCGCGTGCTGCTGCCGCACGACTGGCTGACCTGGAAGCTCACCGGCGGCGACCCGGTCACCGACCGCGGTGACGCGTCCGGCACCGGCTACTTCTCGCCGTCCGACAACGCCTACCGCCTCGACGTCCTCGCGCACGCCTTCGGCGGCCGGACGCCGGAGCTGCCCACCGTGCTCGGCCCGGCCGACACGGCCGGTCACACGAAAGACGGCGTGCTCGTCTCCGCCGGCACCGGCGACAACATGGCCGCCGCGCTCGCGCTCGAACTGCAGCCGGGTGACGTCGTCGTGTCGCTGGGCACCAGCGGCACCGTGTTCGGCGTCGCCGAGACCGGCGCGGCCGACGCCAGCGGCGAGGTCGCCGGGTTCGCCGACGCCACCGGCCGCTTCCTCCCGCTGGCCTGCACGCTCAACGCCGCCCGCGTCCTGACGTCGACCGCGACGATGCTCGGCGCGACGCTGAGCGAGTTCGACCGGCTCGCCCTGCGCGCCGAGCCCGGGGCCGGCGGCCTGACGTTCCTGCCCTACCTGGACGGCGAACGCACCCCGAACCTGCCCGACGCCACCGGCTCGCTGGCCGGCCTGACCCGGGCCAACATGACGCCGGAGAACCTCGCGCGCAGCGCCGTCGAGGGCATGCTGTGCGGCCTGGCCGCCGGTCTCGACGCGGTCCGCGCGCACGGCCTCGACGTCCACCGCGTGCTGCTGATCGGCGGTGGCGCGCAGTCGGCCGCCGTCCGCGCGGTCGCGCCGCTCGTGTTCGGCGTGCCCGTGCAGCTGCCCGAGGTCGCCGAGTACGTCGCCATCGGCGCGGCGCGGCAGGCGGCCTGGGCCCTGACTTCCGGTGCGGAACCCCCGTCCTGGCAAGGAAAGAACAAGACGCGGCTCGAGCTGGACGAGCCGACCGAGGCGCAGCGCGCCGAGGGCCACCGGATCCAGCAGCGCCACCTCGAAGCGCGCGAAGCCGCGCACGGGGTCCGGCGGACTTTCGGAGAGGACTGACCCCGATGGCTTCCATCACCTACGACAAGGCGACCCGGCGTTACACCGGCAGCGACCGCCCGGCCGTCGACGCACTGGACCTGGAGATCGCCGACGGCGAGTTCCTGGTGCTGGTCGGCCCGTCCGGCTGCGGCAAGTCGACCAGCCTGCGCATGCTCGCCGGCCTCGAGGACATCGACGACGGCGCCGTCTGGATCGGCGACCGCGACGTCACGCAGCTGCCGCCGCGCTCGCGTGACATCGCGATGGTGTTCCAGAACTACGCGCTCTACCCGCACATGACCGTCGGGCAGAACATGGGCTTCGCGCTGAAGATCGCCGGGCGTCCCGCGTCCGAGATCAAGCAGAAGGTGCTCGACGCGGCCAAGCTGCTCGACATCGAGGACTACCTCGACCGCAAGCCGAAGGCGCTCTCCGGTGGTCAGCGCCAGCGCGTCGCCATGGGCCGCGCGATCGTGCGCGAGCCGCAGGTCTTCCTGATGGACGAGCCGCTGTCGAACCTCGACGCGAAGCTGCGTGTGTCGACCCGTACGCAGATCGCCGCGCTCCAGCGCCGCCTCGGCGTCACGACCGTGTACGTCACGCACGACCAGGTCGAGGCCATGACGATGGGTGACCGCGTCGCCGTGCTGTCGGACGGCCTGCTGCAGCAGTGCGACACCCCGCGCGCGCTCTACGACAAGCCCGCGAACGCGTTCGTCGCCGGCTTCATCGGCTCGCCCGCGATGAACCTCGTCACCGCGAAGCTCACCACCGACGGCGCCGAGGTGGGTGGCGCGCGCGTGCCGCTGACCCGCGAGATCATCGCCGCCGCCGAAGGCGACACCGTGACGCTGGGCTTCCGGCCGGAGTCGCTCGAGGTGTCGGCCACCGAAGACGGCACCGTGCCGATCAAGGTGGAACTGGTCGAGGAGCTCGGTTCGGACGCCTACGTCTACGGCAAGCTCGCCGAGACCGACGCCGAGGGCACCAAGTCCAACGTCGTGGCCCGGGTCGACCCGCGCAAGCCGCCGGCCATGGGTGACACCCTGCACCTGCGGATCCGTCCCGACGAGCTGCACGTGTTCTCCGCCACGTCCGGGGCGCGCCTGTCCTGACCTCGGGTCATGGGAAACTGGCGGGCGTCATGACGCCCTCCAGTTCTCCCCGCGCCCAGGTCGACATCGACCTCGACGCGATCCGCCACAACCTCACGCTGCTGGGCGCCCGCGCGCCCGGCGCCGAAGTGATGGCCGTGGTGAAGGCCGACGCCTACGGCCACGGCGCGCTGCCGGTGGCGCGCGCCGCGGTCGAGGCCGGCGCGAGCTGGCTCGGCACCTGCTCGCTCGGCGAGGCCCTCGACCTGCGCCGCGCCGGGATCACCACCCGGCTGTTCAGCTGGCTGGACGTGCCCGAGGTCGACTTCGCCGCGGGCGTCGAGGCGGACGTCGACCTCGCCGCCAGCTCGGTCGGTGAGCTACGTCGCATCGCCGCCGCCGTCCCCGCGGGTACCCGGGCTCGCGTGCACCTCAAAATCGACACCGGCCTCTCGCGCAACGGCTGCCCGCCCGCGGGCTGGGCCGAGCTGGTCGCGGCCGCGGCCGCCGAACCGCGCGTCGACGTCGTCGCGATCTGGTCGCACCTCGCGTGCGCGGACGAGCCGGGCCACCCGTCGATCGACGCCCAGGCGAAGCGCTTCGACGACGCCTACGACGTCGCCCGCGCCGCCGGGCTCGACCCGCTGCGCCACCTCGCGAACTCCGCGGCCCTGCTGACCCGGCCGGACCTGCACTTCGACGTCGTGCGGCCGGGCATCGCGATGTACGGGCTCAACCCGGTGCCGCAGGCCGAGGACCTGCGCCCGGCCATGACGTTCCGGTCCGCCGTCGCGCTGGTCAAGCGCATCGAGGCCGGGGAGTCGGTGTCCTACGGGCACACCTGGACCGCGTCGCACGACACGAACCTGGCCCTGGTGCCGGCCGGGTACGCCGACGGCGTGCCGCGGTCGCTGTCCGGGCGGATGGACGTCTGGTTGGGCGGGCAACGGCGGCCGGTCGTCGGGCGCGTCTGCATGGACCAGCTGATCGTCGGCTGCGGTGACTTCGAGCCGGACGTCGGCGCCGAGGTCGTCCTGTTCGGTCCGGGGACGTGCGGTGAGCCGACGGCGCGGGAATGGGCCGACAAGCTCGGCACCATCGACTACGAGATCGTGACGTCGATGTACCGCCCGCGGGTGGCGCGCCGGTATCTGGGGGCGGCCTCGTGACACCTTCACGTCGACTGCTGGCCATCGCCGGCGGCGTCGGAGCCGTGGCCACCGGGACCGCCGCGGCCGCCATCGCGGTCGCCGCGCAGCAGCGGCGGCACAGTGAGGACCCGTACGTGGACGAGCCCCTGGGGGAGCTGAAGCCGGACCGCACGTCCACGGTCGCGGCCGACGACGGCACCCCGCTTTCGGTCGAGGAGATCGACCCGGAAGACGGCGGCGAGCCCGAACTGACCGTCGTGGGCGTGCACGGCTTCGCGCTTTCGCGGCGGTGCTTCCACTTCCAGCGCCGCGACCTCGCGAAGCTGCGGCTGCCGCGCGTGCGTCAGGTCTACTACGACCACCGCGGCCACGGCCTGTCCGGCGCGGCGTCGGCGGAGAACTCGACGATCGAGCAGCTGGCCCGCGACCTCGACGTCGTGCTGCGGTCGCTGGTGCCGTCGGGGCCCATCGTGCTGGTGGGGCACTCGATGGGCGGCATGGTGATCATGGAGCTGGCCGCGGAGTTCCCCCAGCTGTTCGCGGACCGCGTGGCCGGCGTCGCCTTCATCGCGACGGCGGCGGGCGAGGTCGGGGCGCGCGGGCTGCCGCGTTCGCTGCTCTCGAAGTACAACCCGCTGACGCGCGCCGCCGGCGGTCTCGCCGGCTGGCAGCCGGGCCTGGTCGAGTTCGTCCGCGCGGCCGGCGGCCAGCTGACGCGCCAGGCCGTGCGCCGGCTGGCGTTCGGCAGCCGCGACGTCGCACCCCGGCTCGTCGACTTCATGCTCGAGATGCTGGAAGTGACGCCGGTGCGCGGGCTCGTGAACTTCGTCGACACGCTCGGCAGCCACAACCGCTACGCGGCGCTGGCCGGGCTGAAGACCGCGGAAGTGCTGGTGCTCGGCGGTGATTCGGACCGGTTCACGCCGTTCGCGCACGCCGAGCGGATCGCGTCCGAGCTGCCCGACGCGGAGCTGGTGCGCGTCCGCGGCGCCGGGCACATGGTGCTGCTGGAGCAGCCGGACCTGGTGACCAGCCATCTGATCGACTTGTTGCAACGCTGCTCCGGTGTGGACGGCGAGGACTCGGCCCGGCGGAACTGGTGGTGGCAGCGTTGACGTATCTGTTCCCGACACCCGAAGACACGATGGAGTTCGGGCGCTCGCTCGGCCGCTCCCTGCGCGCGGGTGACCTGGTGCTGCTCGCCGGGCCCCTCGGCGCGGGCAAGACCACGCTGACCCGCGGCATCGCGGACGGCCTTGGCGTCGGCGGCCGGGTGAGCAGCCCGACGTTCGTGCTGGCCCGCGTCCACCCGGCGGGTGCCGCCGGCGTGCCGCTGGTGCACGTCGACGCGTACCGCCTGGGCGGGGACCTGTCCCAGCTGGACGACCTGGACCTGGACACGGACCTGGAGCGTTCGGCCATCGTCGTCGAGTGGGGCGAGGGCTCGGCGGAGCGGCTGTCGTCGGACTACCTGGTGGTCCGGCTGGACCGCCGCGACGACGACGTCCGCGAGGTGACGCTGGAACCCCACGGCACCTGGTCGGCACGGGCTGTCGTGAGTGTTTAGGGCGGTTCTAACCGCCCTAAACACTCACGACTCTTGCACCGAGACGACCGCGCGGGCCACGCCCAGCTGCACCAGGTCCTGTGGTCGTAGGCGGAGCTGGTTGGCCAGCTCCGGGACCTCCGACGCGGGACGTTTCAGGATCGCCGCCGCCGCTTCGGGGGAGGTCACCGAGAAGTACGCGTCCGGGGTCACCCACGTCGAGCCCGGGGCCGCGAACGCCAGTGCGCCGCCCGAACCGCCCTCGCCGATCACCAGCGTTGTCACCGGGGCCGACGCCGTCGCGACCGCCTCGAACAGGTCCGCGATCGCGCCGCCCGCGCCCGCCTGTTCCGCCGCCGCGTCGTTGGCCGCACCCGGGGTGTCGACCAGCGTCAGCACCGGGATCGCCAGCCGTGACGCCAACCGGACCAGACGCGCCGCCGTGCGGAAGCCCGACGGCAGCGTCGGCGTGCCGCACTGGGCCGCGTACGCGATCGTCCGGCCGTTGCGCCAGCCGAAGCCGCAGCGGACGCCGTCGTCGACGCCGCCGCAGCGGTCGCCGCTGATGTCCTCGCGCCAGTCGAAGTAGGCGTCCAGGTACTCGACGGCTCGCGCTCGGCGTGGGGACCGCGCGGCCTGGACCGCGTCCCAGCCCGTGTCCGGCAGCGCCGCCTCGCGCAGCGCGCGTGGCGGTGGCGCCGCGGCGTTCGACGGGGACGTCAGCAAGCGCAGCCAACGTTCCAATGCCGGTCCGAGGTCCTCGGCCGCGACGATGGCGTCCACCTGGCCCCAGGCGAGCTTTGCCTCTGCCGTGTAGGCCTCGGGGGAGCCGGCCGGACGCACGCGTGAACCCGCGAAGCCGACCTGGGCCTCGGGCAGCGCGAGGATGACGTCGGCGCCCGCGCCGAGCGTCGCCCAGCCGCCGCCGGTCGTCGGGTCGCGCAGCACCGCGATCTGCGGGACGCCCGCCGCGCGCGTCCGCGCCGCCGCCCGCGCCACGCGCTGCAGCTGCATGAGCGCGCGCATCCCCTGCTGCATGCGGCTGCCGCCGGTCGCGATCAGCGAGACCACCGGCAGCCGGACGTCGCGGGCGTGCGCGAACGCCGCCTCGATCCGGTCGCCGGTGCGCTGGCCCAGCGAGCCGCCGAGGAACCCGAACTCGAACGCGATCACGACGGCTTCGGCGTCCCCGATCTTCGCCGTCCCGCAGACGACCGACTCCTTCTCGCCGGTGCGCTCTTCGGCGGCGGAGCGTGCTTCGCGGTAGCCCGGCCAGTCGATCGGCCCGTCGGCGGGCTCCTCGCGCAGCGGCGTCGTGAACTCCTCGAAGCCGGTCGAAATCGTGTCGACGACCTCGCGCGCCGGCCGCCTAGTCACCGAGCGCTCGCTTCAGGACCTTGCCCATGTCGTTGCGCGGCAAGGCATCCAGGTACCGGACGACCCGCGGGCGCTTGTGCGGCGCGAGCAGCCGGGCGACGTGGTCGGCCAGCTCCTCGGCCGACGGCCGCTCGCCCTCCGGGACAACCCAGGCGACGATCCGCTCGCCGAGGTCGTCGTCCGGCTCGCCGGTGACGGCCGCTTCGGCGACGCCGGGGTGCTCCAGCAGCGCGTTCTCGATCTCGCCCGCGCCGATCTTGTAGCCGCCGCTCTTGATCAGGTCGGTCGCCTTGCGCCCGACGATCTTGACGTACCCGTCGGCGTCGCGCGTGGCCATGTCGCCGGTGCGGAACCAGCCGTCGGCCAGCGCGGCCGCGGTGGCGTCCGGGCGGTTGAGGTACTCGGTGAAGAGGTTGGGGCCGCGCACCTGGATTTCGCCGACGGTCTCGACGTCGTCGAGCACCTCGCCGGCGTCGCCGATCAGCCTGAGTTCCACGCCGCCGAGCGGGACGCCGACGGTGCCGGGCTTGCGTTCGCCGTCCGCGCGGACGCTCGTGTTCATCAGCGTCTCGGTCATGCCGTAGCGCTCGACGACCTGCTGGCCGGTCGCTTCGGTGATCCGCTGGTGGTCGTGCACCGGCAGCGCCGCCGACCCCGACACGAGCAGCCGCGCGCCGCGCAGGGCATCGGTCAACGCTTCGTCAGTCCCGACCTCACCGGCGATGCGGTGGTACATCGTCGGGACGCCGAACACCATGGTCGCGCCGGCCTTCAGCTCGCGGGCGACGCCGTCGGTCGAGAACCGGCCGAGGTGGCGGACCGAGCCGCCGCGGCGCAGCGGGCCGAGGATGCCGAGGATCAGGCCGTGCACGTGGAACAGCGGGAGTCCGTGCACCAGGACGTCGTCGGCGGTCCACGCCCAGGCGTCTTCGAGGGCGTCCAGCGTGGTCGCGATCGAACGGCGGGGGAGGACGACGCCCTTCGGCGGCCCGGTGGTCCCCGACGTGTAGACGATCAACGCGGGCGTCTCGGCGTCCGGCTCTTCCTTGAGCGGCGTGGCCGGCCCGGTCAGCGGGATGTCCCGCCGCGGCAGGCCGGCGAGCCCGACAGGCAGCGCGACGCCGGGTTCGGCCAGCACCAGCTGCGGCTCGCTGTCGGCGAGGATGTGCGCGAGCTCGCGCTCGCCGATCTTCGGGTTCAGCGGCACCGCGGGCACCCCGGCGAGCAGGGCGGCGACGACGGCGACGCTGGTGTGCAGGGTCGGCGTCGCCCACACGGCGACGCGGCCGCGGGGCAGCTCGGCGGCGAGACCGCCGGCGACGGCGGCGAGCTCGGCGTAGGTCAGGGCCTGTTCGCCGAATCGGAGGGCTTCGTTGCCCGAGGCTGACGTGAGGGCGGGGAACAACGGGTCGGGCACCGCGGGGACCTCCAGCTCGGGGGACTCGCTCCTGCGAACCCCGATTCGCACGTTACCGTGCGGATAAGACCCCCGCAGCGACCGGTTTCACCGGTGATCCGGGCCCGCGAACGCGACATCCCGGCCTGGTCGTAGGCTGGGACACCGTGTTGGTACTGGCGATCGATACCTCGACCCCGGCGGTCACCGCGGGCGTCGTCGCACTGGACGGCGACCGGGTCGAGACGCGCGGCGACCGCGTCACCGTGGACCCGCGCGCCCACGGCGAGCTGATCACGCCGCACGCGCTGGCCGCGGCCGAAGCCGCCGGCATCACCCTCAAGGACCTCGACGCCATCGTCGTCGGCGTCGGTCCCGGGCCGTTCACCGGCCTGCGCGCCGGCATGGCCACCGCGGCCGCCTTCGGCCACGCGCTCGGCATCCCGGTGTACCCGGTCGGCAGCCTCGACGCGATCGCCGCCGACGTCGCCCCGGGTGAGAAGCCGTTCCTCGTGCTCACCGACGCCCGCCGCCGCGAGGTCTACTGGGCGGCCTACGACGCGTCCGGCGCGCGCACGCACGGTCCCGACGTCCAGCGCCCGGCCGACCTCGAAACCGACGTCAAGGCCGCGGCCGGCGACGGCGCGGTCCTCTACGGCGCGGTGCTCGACGTCCGGCCGATCGAGCCGCGCTTCCCGTCGCCCGCCGGGCTGGTCAAGGCCGCTCGGAGCGCCCTGCTCGCGCAGGAGACGCCCGCGCCGCTGACGCCGTTGTACCTGCGGCGCCCCGACGCCGCTGAGCCGTCGGCGCCGAAACGGGTGACCGCGCCGTGAGACTCGATCCCCTGCGCCGCAAGGACATCGCCCGCTGCGTCGAGATCGAGAAGATCCTCTTCCCCGGGGACGACCCGTGGAACGCCCACGCGTTCCACTCCGAGCTGGACATCGGCCACTTCTACCTGGCCGCGCGCCCGGACGAGGGCGACGAGCTCCTCGGCTACGCCGGGCTGGCCGTTCTCGGCCGGCGTCGCGGCGAGTACGAGGCGACCGTGCACACCCTCGGCGTCGCGCCCGAGTACCAGGGCCAGGGCATCGGCAAGGCGCTGCTGCTGGCCCTGCTCGAACGCGCCGACGAGTTCGAGGCGCCGGTGTTCCTCGAGGTCCGCACGGACAACACGACCGCGCTCGGGCTGTACGAGCGCCACGGCTTCGAACGGCTCGGCATCCGGAAGCGCTACTACCAGCCTTCCGGTGCCGACGCGTACACGATGGTCCGCCCCGCGCGGACGCGAGACGAGGTGGCGGGCTGATGTCGCGCATCATCATGGGCATCGAGAGCTCGTGCGACGAGACCGGCGTCGGCCTGGTCCGCCTGCACGACGACGGCACGCTCGAGCTGCTGGCCGACGAGGTCGCCTCGAGCGTCGAGCAGCACGCGCGCTTCGGCGGTGTCGTGCCCGAGGTCGCCAGCCGGGCGCACCTCGAAGCGATGGTCCCGACGACTGAACGGGCTTTCGCCACGGCCGGGCTGTCACTGTCCGATGTGGACGCCATCGCGGTGACGGCGGGGCCGGGCCTCGCGGGTGCGCTGCTCGTCGGCGTCTCCGCGGCGAAGGCGTACGCGACGGCGCTGGACGTGCCGCTCTACGGCGTCAACCACCTGGCCGGGCACATCGCGGTGGACACGCTGCAGCACGGGCCGTTGCCGGCGCCGTGCCTGGCGCTGCTGGTTTCCGGCGGGCACACGCAGCTGCTGCGCGTCGACGACATCGCGTCGTCGATCACCGAGCTGGGGTCCACTGTGGATGACGCGGCGGGGGAGGCGTACGACAAGGTCGCGCGCGTGCTCGGCCTGCCGTACCCGGGCGGCCCGCCGATCGACAAGGCCGCGAAGAACGGCAACCCGGCCTCGATCGCGTTCCCGCGCGGCATGACCGGCCCGCGTGACGCGAAGTTCGACTTCTCCTTCTCCGGCTTGAAGACGTCGGTCGCGCGCTGGGTCGAAGGCGCTCAGCGGCGCGGCGAGGAGATCCCGGTGGACGACGTCGCGGCGTCGTTCCAGGAGGCCGTCGCGGACGTGCTGACGGCGAAGGCGATCCGCGCGGCGAAGGAGCAGGGGATCGGCACGATCGTCATCTCCGGCGGTGTGGCGGCGAACTCGCGGCTGTCGTCGCTGGCGGCGGAACGCTGCGCGGCGGCGGGCATCGAGCTGCGCGTCCCGCGGCCGCGGCTGTGCACGGACAACGGCGCGATGATCGCCGCGCTGGGCGCCCACGTGGTGGCGGCCAAGCGCCCCACGGCGGCCCTGGACTTCAGCGCGAACCCGGCCCTCCCGGTCACCGTCATCTCGCTCTAGTACCGCTCGTGAGTGGTAATGAGGGTTAGAACCCGCATTACCACTCACGACGAGTCTTGGTCCTAGGAAGCCGCGGCGTGCCTGTGCGCCGGCGTCCCGACGCCCAGCAGCTCCTCGATCGCCGCCACCGCCAAGACGGCCGCATTGCCGTTGCCGTAAGGGTTTCCGACCTGGGTCGTGCGCAGCTCGCCGCGCAGCAGGCGGGCCGCGGTGTCGGCGATGCGGGCCGTGTCCGTGCCCACCAGCCACGCGCACCCCGCGTCGACGACCTCCGCGCGCTCGGTGACGTCGCGCAGGACCAGCACGGGCGTGCCGAACGTCGGCGCCTCCTCTTGGATGCCGCCCGAGTCCGTCAGCACCAGCGACGCCAGCCGCAGCGCGCGGACCAGGTCCGGGTACTCCAGCGGGTCCGTCACCGTCACCCGCGGCAGGCCGCCCAGCGAGGCGTCCACCTGGGCCCTGACCTGCGGGTTCGGGTGCGCCGGGAACAGCACCTGGACGTCCGGGTGCTCGGCGACGATCAGCTGCACAGCGGCGAGCGTCTGCTCCAGCGGCTCGCCCCAGGACTCGCGGCGGTGCGACGTCACCAGCACCAGCCGCTCGCCGGCCTCCGCGATCTCCATCTCCAGCAGCGCCAGCGCCGTGTCGCGCGCCGGGAGGTCGCGCGCCGCGATCTCCAGCACCGCGTCGACGATCGTGTTGCCCGTGACCGCGATGCGTTGCCGCGCAACGCCTTCCGCGCGCAGCTCGGCCGCCGCGCCGAGGGTCGGCGCCAAGTGCAGTGCGGCCAGGCGGGATACCATCTGCCGCGCGCCCTCTTCGGGGAACGGCGCCGTGAGGTCGTGCGTGCGCAGTCCGGCTTCCAGGTGCACCACCGGGATGCCCAGCCAGAACGCGGCCAGCGCGCCCGCCAGCGTCGTCGTCGTGTCGCCCTGGACGACCAGCGCGGCCGGGGCGTAGCGGCGCAGCGCGTCGTCGAGCGCCGGCAGCAGGCCCGCCACGAGCTCCGCCTGGCCGCCGGTGACGCGCGGCGGGACGTCCAGCCACGCGTCGGCGACCAGGCCGAACGGCAGCAGTGCCTGTTCGACCATGCCGGCGTGCTGGCCGCTGTGGACCAGGATCGGCCGGAGTGTCGGGTGCGCGTCCATGGCCAGCGCCAGCGGCGCGAGTTTGAGCGCTTCCGGGCGGGTCCCGGCCAGCAACATCACATCCACCCCGCGGTGCCTCTTTTCCACATCGTCCAGTTTCCACGAAAATCTCTGCCAAGGGCCGCCGGCGTGCGAGGGGCGCACGCCGACGGCCCCGGCCTCAGTGCTCCCGCGCCTGGGAGAGCCGGCGGTTGCGGCGGTGGACGGCGATCAGCGCGACGGTCCCGAGCAGGACCAGCAGCACGCCGATGGCCAGCCACCACCCGATGTCGGCGCCGGTGGCGGCGAGGGTGCCCACCCCGCCACCGGCCACGCCGACGCCCGCGCCCGGCATCTTGTACATCCGGACCTCACTCAGGCCGTGCGGCGGTTGCGGAGAATGCGCGTGCCGATCGGCAGCGCGATGGCGCCGAGCAGGCCGAGCCCGACCCACAGGCCGGCACCGGAGGCCAGCGGCATCGGCGGCGCGGCCGGGCCGCAGGTCGCCGACGACACGATCACGTCACCCGAGCCGAGCGCGCCGACGACGCCGCCGAGCAGCTTCACGTGGAGGGCGTTGACCGTGAGGCTGCCGTCCTTGTTCTGGATCTGCTCGTTGAGGATGATCGTCGCCACGTTGACCAGGCCGATGGCCACCTTGACCTGGGTGTTCGGTGCCGGGTTGGCGTCGACCGCGCCGACGCTGCCGAGCTTCGCGTCGGCCAGCGTGCTGCTGCCCTTGACGCCTTCCTGGGTGGCGGTGCAGACGGCTTCGACGGTCTTGACGCCGACGGTGCCGAGCGCGGCCTTGAGCAGCGGCAGGCCGACGTCGGCGGTGGTCGCCTTCGCCGTCACCGCACCGGATTCGTCGTCGCGCTTGGCCTCGGCGGTGATCACCCCGGCGGTCAGGATCCCGGCCGCGTTGGCGCTGGCCACGGTGTTCGTCGTCGGGCCCGCGGTGTTGGCGGCCGCGAGCGGCCCGACCTTCACCGCAGGCTGGCCGAGCAGCGTCACGTTCACGCTGACGCCGTACGCGGAACCGTCGCCGGGGGCCGCCGAAGCGGGGGCCGCGCCGGCGAGCACGACGCTCGCCACGACCGCGGCGAGCAGTCCGCCACGGCGCACGAGGGAGCTCTTCATCAACTGGTCCTCCGAATTCGCTGAGTTTCTCGGGGGTTCGCGTGGTGTGTCCGACTCCGGCGCGGATCGGTCCGGCCAGCCTCGAGTCGGCACGCGAATCGACTATCGCCAACACGACCTCGAATAGCACACGAAATTCACCGAATCACCGGATCGGGTAATGCTTTCGGACGTCTTCGCAGGTCGAATGCGGCATCACTCGGACGGTCTAGCAAGTTCGCCGCCGCACCTGCCGAATGGCCGCTTGAACCTCCATGAGAAATCGACACCGAGAGGAACGTCGTGGCCGTAGCGAGCGCTCCGAACTCAGGGATGGCGAAGTTCCCGCTGGTCGTAGGGCTGGGCGCGCTGGCCGCCGCGGGTGCCGTCGTGGTGCTGGCCGAGCGGCTGTACCGCGAGCTGGAAGTACAGCTGGCGGGCGCGATCCTCAACATCATCACTACATCGGGTGTTTATGTCGCCGGTGATCGGGAGTCCGTTTACTTTGGGTTGAGCGGCGCTGCTCCATTCGGGTTGAGAATGACACCGGAATGTTCATCGGCGTTTCTTCTGCTGCCACTGCTCGTTGTGACGATGGCCATGCTCTGGTTCCGGCCCGCGAATGCGCGCCGGTTGTTCTTTTCCCTCGGCGTTTCCGCGGTCGTCGTGGTGCTGGTGAACCAGCTGCGCATTCTCACGATCGTCGGGCTGGTCCACCAGCTCGGCCCGGACGAGGGCTACTACTGGGGGCACACGCTGCTCGGCTCGATGGTGAGCGTGTTCGGCGGCGCCGTCTCGCTCGTCCTGTTCGTCTGGCTGGCCACGCGGAAGAAGAACGCATGAGCGGCAAGGTCCTGCTGGCGATCACCCAGGCGTTCGCGCTGACGATGAGCGTGGCGTTCCTGGTCTACGTCGTGCTGATCGTCGTGCCGTACCTGCGCCGCAAGCCCGGCCCGGTCGGTGACCCGGCGGACTTCACGTGGCACTTCTTCGTCCCGTGCCGCGACGAGCAGACCGTCATCCGCGAGACGATCCGCTACCTGCGCACGACGTTCCGGCACGCGCACGTCTGGGTCGTCGACGACGACTCGGAGGACCGCACCGCCCGCGTCGTCCGGATGCTGTGGCGGCGCAACGGTGGTTACGACCCGTACCTGCACCTCGTGCCGCGCGTCCGGCCCGAAGCCCGCACCGGCAAGGGTGACGCGCTCAACGCGGCCTACCGGGCCTTGAACGACTGGATGGGGCCGGACGCGACCCGCGACGACGTCGTGGTCGTGGTGGTCGACGCCGACGGCCGCCCGGCGCCGAACTGCCTCGAGGTCTGCGCGGCGGACCACCTCTTCGGCGACCTGGGGATCGGCGCGGTGCAGCTCGACGTGTGGATGAGCAACGTCGAAACCCCGCCGCCGACGCGCAACCCGGCCGGCCGCTGGTTCGGGCTGAAGCTCGCGCAGCTGCAGGACCTGGAGTTCCGGACGGCGATCGCGGCGATCCAGACGTCGCGCGGCTTCACCGGCACTATCTCCATGGGCGGCAACGGCCAGTTCACCCGGCTCACCGCGCTCGACTCGATCGCCGGCCCGGGCGGGCAGCCGTGGCGCGGTTCGCTGCTGGAGGACTTCGAGCTCGGCGTCCACCTGCTGACCGCGGGCTGGCGCACCGGGTTCACCCCGGATTCCCATGTGGCGCAGGAAGGTCTGTACAGCCTGCGGCGGTTCCTGGTGCAGCGCACGCGCTGGGGCCAGGGCACCATGCAGTGCGCGCGGTACCTGCGGCGGATCTGGGACTCGCCGCACGTCAGCACGCTCGGCGCGGCGGAGATGATGTACTACCTCGCGCAGCCGTGGCTGCAGCTGCTCGGCTCGCTGCTGTACCCGATCCCGTTCCTGCTGCTGATCTTCAGCACCGCCGGCGACCCGGCGCAGATGTGGACGTGGTTCACCGGCGGCGCCTGGATCCTGTTCGCGATCTACGGTTCGTTCGGCCTGCTGCCGTTCCTGGTCTGGGGCCCGATCTACCAGCTGAAGTGCTTGCGCAGCCGCAATGTGCTGCGGGGCATCGGCCTGGGCTTCGCGTACGCGGCGTACATCTACACGTTCTACGTGACGTCGTGGCGAGCGCTGTTCCGGCTGATCCGCCGCCGCAACGGCTGGGCGAAGACACGCCGCAACACCGAGCGGTCCGGGGGAGCGAAGGTCGCGCTCGACGCCTGAAAGCCGTGAAGGCCCCCTTCCCGGCCATAAGAGCCGGTAAGGAGGCCTTCACGGCTTGGGCTAGAACGCCGGCAGGAACCGGACGTCGTCCGCCTTGACGAACGCGATCCGGTGCCCGAACTGGATCTGGACGTACTTGAGCTTGCCCTTCACGACCACGTGGTCGGCCACGTCGAACGTGGTCGCCGAGTAGTACTCCGACCCGACCACCCCGGCCGACGAGTACTTCTGCCCGGCGGCCAGCGTGTACGGCAGCGGCGTGATCGCCTGCGGCGTGAGGTTCGCCGGGTAGGCCTCGGGTTCGGGGTAGGCGCGCCCGTACACCGGAATCGTGGCCAGGCCCGGCTTCGGCGTCACGACCAGGCCGATCGCCGACTTGGCGACGCGCGCGTTGTGCGGGTTGTGGAACCAGCCCTTCTGGCCGAGGTACCAGATCGCCGTCCAGTCGCCGCTGGTGCCGGCGACGGCGAACTGCTGCCCGGTGGCGGCGCGGCTGCCGACGTCGGAGACGTCCGTTGTGGACGGTCCGCCCGCGGGGTGCAGGCCGATGTCGACCAGCAGCGGCGAGGCGTCACTGGGCTGCGAGTGCAGCACGACGGCCTCGGAACCCCTTGGCGCGCAAGGTGTTCCGGCGGTGTCGCAGCCGGTGAAGAGCGGCTGGTTCGTCGCGAAGTCCGGATCGATGGTGACCAGCGACGAGCCGGGCAGGCCGAACCCGCCGAGCGGCGCGCCCAGCAGGTCGAAGTAGTGCGACCAGTCCCAGTAGGGGCCCGGGTCCCAGTGCATGCCCGCGATCGTCGACGGGACCGTGCCCGGCACGTTGTCGTGGCCGATGATGTGCGCGCGGTCGAGCGGGATGTCGTACTTGCGCGCCAGGTAGCCGACGAGCTTCGCGCTCGAGCGGTACATCGCCTCGGTGTACCAGGTGCCCTTCGCGGCGAAGCCCTCGTGCTCGACGCCGATCGACTTCGCGTTGATGTACCAGTTGCCCGCGTGCCAGGCGACGTCCTTGGTCGGGACGTGCTGCGCGATCAGGCCGTCGGCCGAGCGGATGGTGTAGTTCCAGCTGACGTACGTCGGGTCCTGGGCGAGCTTGAGGACGCTGTCCCAGTAGCCCTCGGTGTCGTGGATGACGATGTGGTCGATCTTCTGGCTGACCGGCCGGTTGGCCAGGTCGTGGTTGCCGTAGTCGTCGTTCGGCAGCTCCTGGTAGGGAGCCGGGACGGACTCGCAGGTGACGGTCCGCGGGCACTCGACGTTCGCCGGGTTCGCCGCGGCCTCGGCGTGCTTCGGCAGCGCGAGGCCCGGCGTGGCGGCGAGGGTGACCTGCTGGCCGTCGTCGGTGGTGCGGCTCATGCCGCTCTTGATCGTCTCGAAGACCTCGTCGGCGAACGTCTGCGCGGCGTCGCCGGTCGAGCCGCTGTAGTGCGCGACGGCGTCGTACCAGTCGGTCCCGCCGACGTGGTACTTCGCGAGCAGCGCGGCGCCGCCCCGGATGTTCTGCCGGGTGTCGGTGCGCAGGGTCCGCGCGTCGGTCTTCGTCAGCGCCGCGGCCTCGTCGACGGTCTGCAGCCCGGTCTGCGGCGGCACGTCGGGCCCGGCGGCCGGGTGCAACGCGGGCCGCGCGTCGTCGCCGCGCGGGTCCTCACTGCCGACGTCGTGGTGACTGCCGGCGACCCCGGCTTCCCGCAGGTCGGTGAGGTGCATCGGGCCGTAGCCGGCGGACGCGCTGGGCGTCCCGGCGTTGAAGTCCCACCGGGATTCGAGGTAGGAGACGCCGAGCAGGACGTCCACCGGCACCCCGAACTCGGCCGCGGCGGCGGCGAAGTCCCGCTGCCGCTGATCGGTGGTGGTGCTCGCGGCGTGAGCTTGGCCGGTGAGGGCCCCGCCGAGCAGGGCGACGGCGGCGGCCAGCGCCGCCGTTCTGGAGAGCGAACGAGACGACATGGGCATAAACCCCCAGGGTTCAGGTGCCAGACGGTGAGAACCTAACCAGAAACTCACGCCGGGGGTAAGAGCCTGCGCTCAGGCGGGGACGAGCACGGCGGCCAGCCGGGCCAGCACCTCGGGGTGGACGCGGTAGTAGACCCACGTCCCGCGCCGTTCGCCGGTGATCAAGCCGGCCTCTCGCAGCACCTTCAGGTGGTGCGAGATGGTCGGGCCGGTCAGGTCGAAGGCCTCGGTCAGGTCGCACACGCACGCTTCGCCGCCGCCGTGGGAGGCGATCAGGGACAGCAGCCGCAGCCGCACCGGGTCGGCCATCGCCTTGAACAACGCGGACAGCTCCACGGCCTGCGGTTCGGTCAGCGGCTCGCGGACGAGCGGCGCGCAGCAGGCATCCGAGGGCTGATTCGACACCTCTCTATCTTGACGAATGTCTATCCAAGGCGCAATCCTCTGCTTAGACAACCATCTATCCAAGGAGGCAGTGGTGTCCCGAGTACGGCTCGCTCTGCGGGTCGGCGACCTCGAAGGCTCGATCGGCTTCTACTCGAAGCTGTTCGGTACCGGCCCCGCCAAGCGCCGTCCCGGCTACGCGAACTTCGCCGTCGCCGAACCCGCGCTCAAGCTCGTCCTCCTGGAAGGCGAGCCCGGGCAGGCCACGGTCCTGGACCACCTCGGCGTCGAGGTCGAGTCCGCCGAGCAGGTCGGGTCGGCCGCCGGGCGGCTCGCCGGCGAAGGCCTCGAAACCCGGACCGAGACCGGCACCACCTGCTGCTACGCCGTCCAGGACAAGGTGTGGGTGCACGGGCCGGGGCGGGAGCCGTGGGAGGTCTACGTCGTCAAGGCCGACGCGGAGAGCGCGGCGCCGTCCGGGGGCTGCTGCTCCTGAGCGGCGCCGGTGGGCGGCGGTGGGGGCGGCGGAACAAAGCCGCCGGTCAGGCGCGTTCTCACCGGCAAGACGCACCCTCCTTGCGAGACTGGCACTCCCGTGGCTAGAGTGCTAATCGCACGGCCCGACAGCCCCGGCACCCGCGACGGCGGGGGTGGTAGAGCCGTAACCACAACCTGCCAACGCTTTCGACGACCGTGGAGGTCAACCCGGTGAGCGTGAACATCAAGCCGCTCGAGGACAAGATCGTTGTCCAGACGAGTGAGGCCGAGGAGACGACCGCTTCCGGTCTCGTCATCCCCGACACCGCCAAGGAGAAGCCCCAGGAGGGCAAGGTTCTGGCCGTGGGCCCGGGCCGGATCGACGACAAGGGCAACCGCGTCCCGCTCGACGTTTCCGTCGGCGACGTCGTCATCTACTCGAAGTACGGCGGCACCGAGGTCAAGTACAACGGTGAGGACTACCTGATCCTGTCCGCCCGCGACGTGCTGGCCGTCATCAACTGACGTCCGCTCGCAGCGCATGACGCCCCGGGCCCCGCACAAGCCGGGGAGCGGGGCGTTCGTGCGTTTCAGACCCACCGAAAGGTAAGCGGAACACGCTATGCCCAAGCAGATCAGATTCGACGAGGACGCTCGTCGCGCCTTGGAGCGCGGGGTGAACAAGCTCGCCGACACGGTCAAGGTCACCCTCGGCCCGCGCGGTCGCCACGTCGTGCTCGACAAGAAGTTCGGCGGCCCGACCATCACCCTCGACGGCGTGACCGTCGCCCGTGAGATCGAGCTCGACGACCCGTTCGAGAACCTCGGCGCCCAGCTCGCCAAGAGCGTCGCCACCAAGACCAACGACGTCGCCGGTGACGGCACCACGACCGCGACGGTGCTCGCGCAGTCGCTGGTGAAGGTCGGCCTGCGCAACGTCGCGGCCGGCGCGAACCCGACCTCGATCGGCCGTGGCATCGAAGCCGCCGCGGCGAAGGTCATCGAGGTCCTCAAGAGCAAGGCGACCCCGGTCAAGGGCCGCGAGAGCATCGCGCAGGTCGGCACCGTCACCTCGCGTGACGCCAACATCGGCGCCCTGCTCGGCGAAGCCGTCGAGAAGGTCGGCGAAGACGGCGTCATCACCATCGAGGAGTCGTCGACCCTGGCGACCGAGCTGGTGATCACCGAGGGCGTCCAGTTCGACAAGGGCTTCCTCTCGGCGCACTTCGCGACCAACCCGGAGGAGCAGAAGGCGATCCTCGAGGACGCCTACATCCTGCTCGTCCGCGAGAAGGTCTCGTCGCTGGCGGAGCTGCTGCCGGTGCTCGAGAAGGTCGTCGAGGCCAAGAAGCCGCTGCTGATCATCGCCGAGGACGTCGACGGCGAAGCGCTGTCCACCCTCGTGGTGAACTCGCTGCGCAAGACGATCACCGCCGTCGCCGTCAAGGCGCCGTTCTTCGGTGACCGTCGCAAGGCGTTCCTGGACGACCTCGCGTTCGTCACCGGTGGTGAGGTCGTCTCCGCGGAGATCGGCCAGAAGCTGTCCGAGACCGACCTCGGTTCGCTGGGCAAGGCCCGCCGGATCGTCGTCACCAAGGACGACACCACGATCGTCGACGGCGGCGGGGCCAAGGACGCCATCCAGGGCCGGATCGCGCAGATCCGCAAGGAGATCGAGACCACCGACTCCGACTGGGACCGCGAGAAGCTGCAGGAACGGCTCGCGAAGCTGGGCGGCGGTGTCGCGGTGATCAAGGTCGGCGCGGCCACCGAGACCGAGCTGAACGAGCGCAAGCACCGCATCGAGGACGCCGTGGCGGCGACCAAGGCGGCTGTCGAAGAGGGCATCCTGCCCGGCGGCGGCTCGGCGCTGGTGCACGCGGTCAAGGAGCTCGAAGACGGCCTCGGCCTCGAGGGCGACGAAGCGACCGGTGTCCGCATCGTGCGCGACGCGCTGTCCGCCCCGCTGTTCTGGATCGCGACCAACGCGGGCCACGAAGGTGCGGTCATCGTGAACAAGGTGCGGGAGCAGAGCTGGGGACACGGCTTCAACGCCGCCACCGGCGAGCTGACGGACCTGCTGGCCGCCGGCATCGTCGACCCGGTCAAGGTGACCCGGTCCGCGGTGGCGAACGCCGCCTCGATCGCGCGCCTGGTGCTGACGACGGAGTCGTCGATCGTCGAGAAGCCGGCCGAGGAAGAGTCCGCCGCAGCGGGCCACGGCCACTCGCACTGACGCAGTCCTGAGCACGAGAGGGGCGGCATCCCGCAAGGGGTGCCGCCCTTTCTCGTGTACGCGCAGGTGGAGGCCGTTCTTCGGTCGAGCGCCGGATGCGTGGGCGTACCCGCTCGACGCGTGCGCGGCCGACTGATGCGCTCGGCGCGCGCGAAAACGGGGCGGCATCCCGCAGGGGTGTCGCCTCTTACTCGTCTCGGCGGCCGGGAGGCGGCGCGCAGATGGAGCCGTTCTCGGCCGGGTGGCAGCCGCGCGGGAGGGACTGTCCGCCGCGCGCCGCGGTCACTCACACTGAGGTCCGATCCCCGAAGCCGGGGCGGCACCTCGCAGAGGCGCGGACCCTCGCTTGTCGGCGGCAGGTGGAGGCCGCGCGCGGGTGGAGGCCGTTCTTCGGCTGAGCGCCGGCTGCTTGGGGCCTGCTCGTCTCGGACGGGCCCCGCTCCGCGCGCGAAAACGGGGCGGCACCCCGTGAGGGATGCCGCCCCGGTCCCGTCCCGGGCAGAACTCACCCGGAAAGCACGGAGGGCGGCCACCCCACCCGGCGCCGCCCTCCGATGTTCGTGGGCCTTCAGCCGCCCGACATGCTGAGCGTTCGCTTGTCGGCCTTGATCAAGTGTTCGCGTTCGGACTCCGAGAGCCCGCCCCAGATGCCGTAGGGCTCGTGCACCGCCAGCGCGTGGCTGCGGCACATCTCCAAAACGGGACAGCTCAGGCACACGGCTTTCGCCCTGGCCTCCCGCCGTGCCCGCGCCGGGCCGCGCTCGCCGTCCGGGTGAAAGAAGGACGCGCTGTCCATCCCCCGGCACGACCCCTCCAGCTGCCAGTCCCACATGTCGGCGTTGGGTCCTGGGAGCCTGCGCGTGTCTGCCATCCTGACCGCCTCCGTCATTCGGTCGATGCCGCTAGCTGCTCTGCTGTGGTGCCGATACTCCATTCGGTGCAACGGCCGTAACGTTAGAAGCGCGCCAATAGTTGTTCAAGCGATTCGGTTCGATTCAGCCGTTAGGCATCCCCCGGATGTGTGAGCGGGGTGTCTGCCTCCGGTTGCCGACCTCGGTGAGTGCCTGGATATTGAGGCTCGTGGGAGCTGGGTCGGGTACCGAAGAACCCACCCTGCCGGTGGCCTCGGTCGCCCGCCGGCTCGGGGTCGCGCCGTCCACCCTCCGAACCTGGGACCGGCGCTACGGCCTGGGCCCCAGCCGCCACACCGACGGCCGTCACCGCCGCTACGGCACCTCCGACATCGGCCGGCTCGAACTGATGCAGCGGGCCCTCCTCAGCGGCGCGTCGACGGCGGAGGCCGCGCGCTACGCCCTCGAGCAGATCCCGCGCTCCGGCTCACCGCAGCCGGAGGAGCCCGAGGAGCCTCCCGACCCCGGCACCGCCGACGACGGTCACGAGGTCCGCTCCCGCCTCGCGCGCCGGCTGAGCACCGCCGCGCTCGCCATGGACGTCCACGCCGTGCAGCGCATGCTCGCCGACACCGTCGCCGAGCTGGGGGTGCTGCCCGCCTGGACGGGCGTCCTCGAACCGGTCCTGTCGGCGCTGCGGGCCCGCTGGCGCGGGGCCAGCGCGGGCGCCGAGGTCGAGTACCTGCTCGCCGAGTGCGTGTACGCCGCCCTGATCCGCGCCACCCCGGTGCTCGACGAGCCGCGCAACACCCGCCCGGTGCTGCTCGGCTGCGTCCCGGAGGAGCGCGACACGATGCCGATGTACGCGCTCGCGGCGTCACTGGCCGGCCGGCGGATCGGCGCCCAGCTGTTCGGGGTCCCGCTGCCCGCGGACGTCCTGGCGGTGGCGGTCCGCCGCAGCGCGCCGGCGGCGGTGGTGCTGTGGGCCCACCGCCACGGGATGGCGGACACCCGCCTGTTCGCCCGGGTCTCGCGCGGGCGCCAGCGGAGCCGGCTGTTCGCCTGTGGCCCGGGCTGGGACCCGTCCGGGCTGCCGGACAAGGTGGAGCACCTCCCGGACCTGCAGGGCGCGGCGGACCGCATCGAGCACGTCCTGGTCGGGGTCCACCACTAGTCGGCCCGAGGGAACGCCGTGAAGGGCACCTTCAGGGCGCTCAGGTCCCTGAAGGTGCCCCTCACGACCTCCGCGCCGCTTCGATCACGTTCTTGTCGGTGGCAGGCGCTAGAAAGGACGGGTGCACGAACCCGCCCTCCGCGCCGCGGCCTTCGGCAGCGACCCGCGGCCCGACCCCGCCGTCCTGCGCGGTACCGGGCCGCCACGCGCTCGCCTGCTCGCCGCCGTCGTCCTGGGGGCCCAGGGGCGGTACGCGGCCGCCGCGGCGCTCCTGGACCCCCTGCGTGCCGCGGGCGACCCCTTGCTCGGCTCCCTGGCCGCCAGCACCCTCGCGGCGCACCGGCGGCAGCTGGGCGGCCACGCACGGGCCCGCGCGCTCGACGGCGAGGCCTTCGCGCGAGCGGCGGCCCTGCGCGGCGACCCCGACCCGGACGGCCTCGACGCCGCCGGCGCCCGGGCCGATGCGCTGCTGGGGCTGGCCGCCGACAACCTCGCCCTGGGCCGGCTGAGCGCCGCGCGGCGGCTGGCCGCGCGGGCCGCGGCGCAGGACGCCGGCTGGCGGGCCGAGGTCCGCGGTGGCTGGGTCGGCGCCGAGATCGAGCTCGCCGCAGGTCAGGGCGCCGCCGCCGTGGCGCCCGCCGAGCGCGCGTTCGAAACCGCCGTCGCCCGCGGTGCCCGCCGCCACGCGACCAAATCCGGCATTGTGCTGGCCGTGGCCCTGCTGGCGGCCGGAGCACCCGATCACCGGAACATTTCGGACGCTCTCGTCGGAAAGGCAATGGCGGCGGCCGAAGAATGCGAATTGCTTTCACTTTTGTGGCCCGCCGCCCTCGTCGCGGCCGACCTGCGCCCAGGACACGCCGAGGAGTATCGATTCAGAG
This sequence comes from Amycolatopsis sp. NBC_01286, assembly GCF_035982555.1. Lineage (NCBI taxonomy): Bacteria > Bacillati > Actinomycetota > Actinomycetes > Pseudonocardiales > Pseudonocardiaceae > Amycolatopsis > Amycolatopsis sp. NBC_01286. Next base: position 1,542,545 of record NZ_CP108428.1, on the reverse strand, counting down.
TCGCCGAGGTGTTGCACGCAGTGTTACGAAGCGCAGATCCTTGCGGGAGGAGGATCGCGGGGGAATCGCCATGGGTCCCCGCCCCGGGTGGTTGAGCCGTCGGAATGGGGTGTTCCGGCATCCGGGCTAAGAAGTTTCAAAAAAAGCCACCGGATCGTGTCAAGGTTCGGGCTAAAGCGTCCGATAGGGGAAGTGGAATGTCACCCGGCTGCAGGAAGGAAACCCCGTGACGACGGTCTTGATCTGCGACGACCGACGCAGTGTCCGTGAAGGGCTCACCCGAGTGATGTCCGCGGTCCCTGGGGTCAGTCGCATCGACTGCGTAGCGCACGGTGACGAGCTGCTGGCCCGGTACTCCCGTCAGCCCGTCGACGTCGTGCTGGTCGGGACGCAACGCGCGGTCCCGACAGGTGTCGAAGCCACCCGGCGGCTCGTCTCCGCGAACCCCCAGGCGAACGTCATCGTGTTCGGCGCCCCCGACGACGCCGGCAGCATCGCTGCCGCCATCGCCGGTGGTGCCCGCGGCTACCTCCGCTGGGACGCGTCCCGGCCGGAGCTGGTCGCCGCACTGGCCCACACCCTCGCGAGCACCTCGGTGCCCGCGCCCCGTCAGCCGTCCGACCCGGGCGTCCAGCTGACCGAGCGCGAGCTTCAGGTGCTCCGCGGGATGAGCCAGGGCAAGAGCAACGGCCAGATCGGCCGCGAGCTGTACCTGTCCGAGGACACGGTCAAGACCCACGCCCGGCGGCTGTTCCGCAAGCTCGGCGTGCGCGACCGCGCGCAGGCCGTGGCTCACGGCTTCCGCCGCGGCCTGGTCAGCTGACCGTTCCGCGGAACTCTCCTCGATCCTGACACGGCCGGAATACAGGTGACAGCGGGCCAGGGCGACGTATCGTCCTGGCCCGTACCTGTGTGGTCCCCATCACACTCCGGCGCCCTTCGGGGCAGCCCTCGGGGCGGTCTCCCGCCCCGGTTCCCGCCCTCCGGACGGGAACTCGTACCTGTGGTCCCGGTCGCTCGTTGATTCGACGACATCGATCGTGGGCTTCAGAGGCTAATCCGTATTTTCGCGGCGCCGGCAGGCGCGGCGCGCCGGGGAGCACCGCGCGCGCCGGTCCGAGCCGGCCGCAGGTACGGTAACGGTCACCGGTCCGCGGCGCGGGCAGCCACGAGCCGGACTCTTTGCACGCCTACACGTAACACTGGGACTGTTGTCTGCGATGGCCAATGTGGGGGATGGACTGGATGAACCGGTCGCCGCTGCTGTCGAGGGAGATCCCCAGGCAGTGGAGCGGCTGCTGGCTGCTATCCGTCCACTGGTAGTGCGGTATTGCCGCGCTCGGGTTGGCAGGCAGGAGCGATCGTTCGCTTCGGCGGACGACGTTGCGCAGGAGGTGTGTCTCGCGGTGCTAACGGCATTGCCTTCGTACCGTGACCAAGGGCGCCCTTTCCTGGCCTTCGTCTACGGGATCGCCCAGCACAAGGTGGCCGACGCGCACCGCGCGGCGGCTCGCAACCGCGCCGAACCGGTCGCCGAGATCCCCGACGAGGTCGAGGGTGGCGTCGGTCCCGAGCAGCGGGCGTTGCAGGGTGAGCTGAACGAGCGGATGTCCCAGTTGTTGCAGGTGCTGCCGGACAAGCAGCGGGAGATCGTGGTGCTGCGCGTGGTCGTCGGCCTGTCGGCGGAGGAGACCGCGGACGCCGTGGGGTCCACCCCCGGAGCCGTCCGCGTCGCTCAGCACCGCGCGCTCGCGCGGCTGAGAAAGGTCCTGGCCGCGGAGGAGGTGCTCTGAGTGACCGGTCACGAAAAGGGTTTCGAGCCGGATGACGTCTGGGCCGGCGGCCTGTCGGGTTCGGAGGCGGAGTTCGCCGCCGACCTGACGGCGGTGCAGGCGGACGACGCCCTGCTCGACGCGCTCGGCGGATCCGACCCGGCCCTGGCCGACGGCCTCGGCGACCAGGAGCTCAACGCGTTGCTGGTGGCGTGGCGAAGAGACATCGACAGTGAGCCACTGGCCGAACTGGTCGACGTCGACACCGCTGTACGCACCGTCACCACCGCCGCTCTCGCGCAGCGGCACGCCTCGAGCGGACGCCGCCGCAGGCTGCTCGTCCCGGTCGCCGTCGCCGCCGCTGTGCTGGCGATCGCGTTCACCGGAACCGGGCTGGCCGCGCGCTCCGCGGAGCCCGGCGACACGCTTTGGGGCCTCGCGAAGGTCCTGTACTCCGATCACACCCACTCGGTCGAGGCGGCCGCGAACGCGAAGCTCGACCTCGAGAAGGCGAACCTCGCCATCGCCGGCGGCGACCTCGTCGCCGCCCGCCAGGCCCTCCAAGACGCCCAGACCGCGCTCTCGCAGGTCAGCGACGAGGACAACAAGGGCCAGCTGATGGAGCAGCACCGGCAGCTCGCCGCCCAGCTCCAGAACCCGGACGCGCCGGTGCAGGGCCCGACCCAGCAGCCCACCTCGACGCAGATTCCGCCCGGTGGCGTCTCGGCGACGCAGGTGCCGCCGGCCGGCTCGGCGACGTCGATCCCGGGCAGCAGCGGCGGCACGACCAGCCTGCCGGGCACCGGGACGCCGACCGTGACGCCCCCGCCGCCGACCACCGAGACGACGCCCCCGCCGCCGACCACGCCGACCACCACGGCCGCGAGCGGCAACGACCCGGGCACGTCGCCCCGCAGCGAGACGGTCGGCGGTGCCGGCCAGCAGGGCGTCACCGATACGCCGTAGACGTCGACATGCCGAAGAAGCCCCGGTGAGGAAACTCACCGGGGCTTCTTCGTTCGGTCAGGGGCGCTCAGTACGCGCTTTCGTTCGCCGTGACGCCGTCCGCGAAGCCGCGGCAGTAGTCCCAGCTGACGTAGTCACCGGGGTTCGGGTCGTAGGCCGGCTCGTGCGGGCGCATCCGCCCGTCAGCCAGCAGCTGCTCCAGGCTGGCCCGCAGCAGGTGCCAGTCGTGGTAGTGCGGTTCGTCGCACTCGCCGCAGTCCACGACGATCCCGCGGACCCCGCGAGGCTCGAGAAGCGCCTGGTAGACGGCCAGATCCGAGAGATCGGCCAGCAGCTCGGTGCGTTCCTGGTCGCTGATCGGCTCGTCCAGCCGCTCCTCGTTGTCGAGGAACGCGCGGGCCGGGTCGTCCGGGTCGTCCGCGAACGGGTCCGGAGGCAGAACGTCATGCGCCACGGCCTGCACGCTACCGGTCGGTCCTCGCGGCTCGCCCACCACCCGGGGCGGGGGCCGGACCCGGATATCATGAGGGGAAGGCTCCGAGTCGCCACAGCGACGCCGCTCACCCCGCGCCAGGAAGGCCCTTCACCCGCTATGACCAGCGACGGCATCACCGCCCCCGTTCCGGCCAAGTTCGCCATGCTCGGCCTGACCTTCGATGACGTGCTGCTGCTGCCGGCGGAATCGGACGTCGTCCCCAGCATGGTCGACACCGGCACCCGGCTGACCCGGAACATCACGCTCGGCGTGCCGCTGGTCTCCGCCGCCATGGACACCGTCACCGAGGCGCGGATGGCGATCGCCATGGCCCGCCAGGGCGGCATCGGCGTGCTCCAGCGCAACCTCCCGATCGACGAGCAGGCCGCCGCCGTCGAGGTGGTCAAGCGGTCCGAAGCCGGCATGGTCACCGACCCGGTCACCTGCGCGCCCGACGCCACGTTGGCCGAGGTCGACGCCCTGTGCGCGAAGTTCCGCATCTCCGGCGTGCCGGTCGCCGACGCCGCCGGCACCCTCGTGGGCATCATCACCAACCGCGACATGCGGTTCGAGGTCGACCACAGCCGCCCGGTGTCCGAGGTCATGACCAAGGCCCCGCTGATCACCGCGCAGGTCGGGGTGTCCGCGGACGCCGCGCTCGGCCTGCTGCGCCGGCACAAGATCGAGAAGCTCCCGATCGTCGACGGCGCGGGCAAGCTGCGCGGCCTGATCACGGTCAAGGACTTCGTGAAGACCGAGCAGTACCCGAAGGCGACGAAGGACCCGGACGGCCGGCTCATCGTCGGCGCCGCGGTCGGCGTCGGCGCCGACGGTCACAAGCGCGCGATGGCCCTGGCCGACGCGGGCGTCGACGTCCTGATGGTCGACACCGCCCACGGGCACTCCCGCGCGGTCGTCGACACCGTCTCGCTGCTGAAGAAGGAGCTGGGCGACGCCGTCGACATCGTCGGCGGCAACGTCGCGACCCGCGCGGGCGCGCAGGCCCTGGTCGACGCGGGCGCGGACGGCATCAAGGTCGGCGTCGGCCCGGGCTCGATCTGCACCACCCGGATCGTCGCCGGCGTCGGCGTCCCGCAGATCTCGGCGATCTACGAGGCCGACCAGGCCGCCCGCCCGGCGGGTATCCCGGTGATCGGCGACGGCGGCATCCAGTACTCCGGCGACATCGCGAAGGCCATCGCGGCCGGCGCGTCCACCGTGATGCTGGGCAGCCTGCTGGCCGGCACGGCCGAGGCGCCCGGCGACCTGATCCTGGTCAACGGCAAGCAGTTCAAGGTCTACCGCGGCATGGGCTCGCTGGGGGCCATGCAGTCGCGCGGCGAAGGCAAGTCCTACTCCAAGGACCGCTACGCCCAGGACGACGTGCTCAACGAGGACAAGCTGGTCCCGGAGGGCATCGAGGGCCGGATCCCGTTCCGCGGCCCGCTCGCCAACGTGGTGCACCAGCTGGTCGGCGGCCTGCGCGCGGGCATGGGCTACGCGGGCGCCGAGACGATCCCGCAGCTGCAGGAGGCGCAGCTGGTCCGGATCACGGCGGCCGGGCTCAAGGAGAGCCACCCGCACGACGTCACGATGACCGTCGAGGCCCCCAACTACACGACTCGCTAGGGGAGGCGCGAGCGGTGCCCCACGGCACCGCTCGCGACCTGCTCTGATTACAAGATCGCGGGTCTTTCGGCGGCAAATGCCCCCGTTCGGCCTGGGCCATAGGCCTCTTCGGCTGAACCTTCGTTACCCAGAGTGCTTACGGTAACTGGCCTATCGCCTTCCGTGGCCACCTTGGTGTGCACTGGACGCCATGACGGCCGGCCGCTTCACGCGCTTGCTCCGCAGGGTGTTCTTCACGGCAGTCGCGCTCGTCTCGCTGTTCCTCGGCGGCGTCGTCTGTCTCATGTGCCAGGTGCTCGCGGGCCGGGACGCGCCCACCTACCGCGTCGACGGGCACGTGGCGTCCCACGAGCGGGGCGAGCTCCCGGTCGGCGGCGACGACGGCGCCGTCCGGCACACCATCGGCATCGACGCGGCAGACGGGCGGCACTACAGCATCACCACGGTCGGGTCCGGCCTCGACCTGCCGCCGGGGCAGCCGGTCGCGCTCGACGTCTCGACCGCGGACGGCACCATCGCCTACCTGCGGGCCGGCGGCGGCGTGCTCGACCTGCGGGCGGGCGTGATCCGGCCGGTGCTGCTGATCGTCGCGTCGCTGCTCGCGCTGGGCGCGGTCTACTTCGGCGCGGTCCGGCTCAACGTCTATCCACCGATGGCGACCTGGCTGGCCCTGGCGCTGGGCGCGATCCTGTCGCCGGTCGCCGTGTTCGTCCGCGTGTAGCCGTGGACGTCAGGCCGGCGTTGTGGGCGGTCGTCGCCGGGGCGGCGTTCACCCTCGCCGTGTTCTGGTTCCTCCAGGCCGTCGGCCCGTCCGGCTGGGAAGAAGCCGTGGTCGAGGCGGCGGACCCCGTGCAGTGGCCGGTGAGCACCGAGCCGGGTGCGGGCGAGGACCAGCAGCACCACCTCGTCCTCCGCACGGCGTCGGGTGAGCACTTCGAGGTCTGGGGCAAGGACCGGCACCTCGGCCAGTCGGCGGGGACGTGGCTCCGGGCGGAGATCTCCGATGTCGGGCGGGAGGTCCAGGCCATCGAGGCCGACGGCAGGCGGACCACCGTCGACTCCGGCGGTCTCAGGGTCTTCCTCGCGGCGTTGATCGGGCTCGGGTTCCTGGCCGGCGCGCTCGGCGCGTGCGCCGACGCCGAGCGCCCGATCCCGGCGATGGCGGGTGCGGTGGCCGGGCTGGGAGCCGGCGCACTGCCCGTGTTCCTGCTGTTCTAACCCCCGTGCGCGGGTCACCCACACGGACTGGCGACAATGGGGCACGGCAGATTGTCGTCGTCGGAGGAGGCTTCACGTGCGGGACCTGGTCGAGATCGGGATGGGCCGCACCGCGCGGCGGGCGTATGACCTCGACGACGTCGAGATCGTGCCCTCACGGCGGACCCGGTCGTCGTCGGTGGTGTCCACCTCGTGGCAGATCGACGCCTACCGCTTCGACCTGCCGCTGGTCACCCACCCGACGGACGCGATCGTCTCGCCCGGCACCGCGGTCGCCGTCGGCGAGCTCGGCGGCCTGGGCGTGCTCAACGCCGAAGGGCTCTGGGCCCGGCACCCGAACGTCGAGGACGCGATCTTCCAGCTGGTCCGCGCGGCCGAGGACGTCGAGGACCCGACCGCCGTCGGCCGGGTGCTGCAGGAGCTGCACGCCGCGCCGATCCGGCTCGACCTGCTGACCGAGGCGATCAAGACGGTCCGCGAGTCCGGCGTCACGGTGGCCGCGCGCGTCAGCCCGCAGCACGCCGCCGAGCTGACCCCGGACCTGATCGCGGCCGGCGTCGAGATCCTCGTCGTGCAGGGCACGATCATCTCCGCCGAGCACGTGGTGCGCGACGCCGAGCCGCTCAACCTCAAGGACTTCATCGGCCGCCTCGACGTGCCGGTGATCGCCGGCGGCGTCAGCGACTACCGCACGGCGATGCACCTGATGCGCACCGGCGCGGCCGGCGTGATCGTCGGCCACGGCTACACGCCGGGCGTGACGAGCACCGACCGCGTGCTCGGCATCGGCGTGCCGATGGCCACGGCCGTCATCGACGCCGCGGCCGCCCGCCGCGACTACCTCGACGAGACCGGCGGCCGCTACGTGCACGTGCTGGCGGACGGCGGCATGACGACGTCGGGGGACATCGCGAAGGCCATCGCGTGCGGCGCGGACGCCGTCATGCTCGGTTCACCACTGGCCGCCGCGTCGGACGCGCCCGGACAGGGCCTGTACTGGACGGCGGCGGCCGCGCACCCGTCGCTGCCGCGCTCGCGCGTGGCGGCTGGGCCGGACTACGCCGTCGACCTCAAGACCCTGCTGTTCGGGCCGTCGTCCGACGCGGAGGGCGTGGTGAACCTCTTCGGCGCCCTGCGTCGCGCCATGGCGAAGACGGGTTATTCGGATTTGAAGGAGTTCCAGCGGGTGGGGCTCACCGTTCGCCGGTGAGGTGCCGCACGAAGGCCGCGAAGGCCTCCGCGGGGTAGACGAGCACCGGGCGGGCGGCACCGAGTGCCGCTTGCTTGGTGTCCCGCACCCCGACGACGCCGGGCGCGGAACCGATCTCCACGCAGGCGTTCTCTTCGAAGTGACTGTGGCTCGACTTGCGCCAACCGGTGAGCTTCTGGGGGCCCATGTCGGTCCCTCCCGGAAATCGTGTCCCGCCGAACGGGTCTCGCCGACGTGAACATCGAGCTACTGTTTGTATACCCACAATCACCGTCCGAGAAGCGTGCAGACGGGTGACTGGCCAGTAACTTACCTCTGGTCAGGAAGCGGACCCGGGGTTACGCTCAAGGTGTGACTGCCAGTAACACCACCACCAGTGCAGATGGTTTCGACTACGACGTCGTCGTGGTCGGGTCGGGTTTCGGCGGCAGCGTCGCGGCGCTGCGGCTCACCGAGAAGGGCTACCGGGTCGCCGTCGTCGAGGCGGGGCGCCGGTTCGCCGACGACGAGTTCGCGAAGACGTCCTGGGACCTCAAGCGCTACCTGTGGGCGCCGCAGGTCGGCTGCTACGGGATCCAGCGCATCCACATGCTCAACGACGTCATGGTGCTCGCGGGCGCCGGCGTCGGCGGCGGGTCGCTCGTCTACGCGAACACGCTCTACCGGCCGCTGAAGCCGTTCTACGCCGACCAGCAGTGGTCGCACATCACCGACTGGGAGTCCGAGCTCGCGCCGCACTACGACCAGGCGAGCCGGATGCTCGGGGTCGTCACGAACCCGACCATCACGCCGTCGGACGTCGTGATGCGCGACGTCGCGAAGGACATGGGCGTCGGCGACTCGTTCCACCCGACCCCCGTCGGCGTCTACTTCGGCAAGCCGGGGGAGAAGGCCGCGGACCCGTTCTTCGGGGGCGCCGGGCCCGCGCGCACCGGCTGCACCGAGTGCGGCGCCTGCATGACCGGCTGCCGCGTCGGCGCGAAGAACACGCTGGTCAAGAACTACCTGTACCTCGCCGAGCAGGACGGCGCGCAGGTCATCCCGCTCACGACGGTGACGTCGGTCCGGCCCCGGTCGGGCGGCGGCTACGACGTCGACCTGAAGAAGACCGGGACGACGTCCCGCCGGTTCCGGACGACCATCACGGCCGAGAAGGTCGTCTTCGCCGCGGGCACCTGGGGCACGCAGAACCTGCTGCACAAGATGAAGGACACCGGCACGCTGCCCGCGCTCTCGCGGCGGCTGGGTGAGCTGACCCGGACGAACTCCGAGGCGATCATCGGCGCCGCGCGCACCGACGTCGACGAGAGCCGCAACTTCAGCCGCGGGGTCGCGATCACGTCGTCGATCCACCCGGACGAGAACACCCACATCGAGCCGGTCCGCTACGGCAAGGGCAGCAACGCGATGAGCCTGCTGCAGACCATCGCCACCGACGGCGCCTCGCCGGTGCCGCGCTGGCGGCAGGCCGTCAGCTTCATGGTCAAGCACCCGCTCCAGACGGCGAAGCTGCTCAACGGCTACCGCTGGAGCGAGCGCACGGTGATCCTGCTGGTGATGCAGAGCCTCGACAACTCGATCACGACGTACACGAAGCGCGGCCTGTTCGGCCGGCGCAAGTACACGTCGAAGCAGGGCCACGGCGAGCCGAACCCGAGCTTCATCCCGGCGGGCCACGAGGCCAACGAGCGCACGGCCGACCGCATCGGCGGCCTCGCGGGCGGCACCTGGGGCGAGATCTTCGACATCCCGCTGACGGCCCACTTCATCGGCGGCGTCCCGATCGGCGCCACGACGGACGAGGGCGTGATCGACCCGTACCACCGGGTCTTCGGCTACCCGGGCCTGTCGGTGGTCGACGGCGCGGCGATCACGGCCAACCTCGGCGTGAACCCGTCCCTGACGATCACGGCCCAGGCGGAGCGGGCGTTCTCGTTCTGGCCGAACAAGGGCGAACCGGACGAGCGCCCCACACAGGACGTGCCGTACGTGCGGCTGGAGCCGATCGCACCGAAGAACCCGGCCGTCCCGGCGGACGCCCCGGCGGCCCTTCGGCGGTCCTAGACTCGGGCCCGTGACGACGGCATCGGAACAGGCATCCGGGAAGGCACACGCGCTGCTCGACGGCGTGCGGCGGCTCGACGACGAATGGGCCCGTGTGGCCGGCGGGCTCGGTGAGCCCGAGCTGCGCGCGCCGAGTGCGTTGCCCGGCTGGACGCGGGCGCACGTCGTGGCGCACGTCGCGCGCAACGCCGATGGCCTGCGCAACCTGCTGACCTGGGCGAACACCGGTGTCGAGACGCCGATGTACGCCAGCCCCGAGGCGCGCGAGACGGACATCGAGGCCGGTGCGCGGCAGGCGGTGCCGGACATCCTCGCGGACTTCGTCGCCTCGGCCGGGCGGTTCGAGCAGTACGCCGCGGCCATGCCGGACGACGCCTGGGCGCGTGAGGCCCGCAACCGCCAGGGTGGGCCCGTGACCGGCGCCGTCGTCGCGCGGATGCGGCTGTCCGAGCTGACCATCCACCTCGCCGACCTGGGGATCGGGCCCGACCTCGACCAGGTGCTGGCCCTGCTCGGCCCGCTCACCGAGGACGTCGTCCAGCACGCGATCACCTCCCGCGCTGCCCACCTGCCGGCGTTGCGCCTGGTCACCGACGGCTTCGAGTGGACGATGGGCGACGCGCCGACAGAGACCGTCACGGGCACGCCCGGCGCGTTGCTGGCCTGGCTGAGCGGCCGGTCCGACGGGTCCGCCTTGGACGGTGCCGTGCCGCGCGTTCCCGCCTGGTCCTGAACGCGCCGCGGCGCGGGCGCGTGTACCCATCGAGCCGGAGCGGCTCAGCGTGTTGATGTTCTCCGGCGGACCTAGACTGGCCGCGCCGGGTGCTTCCCCCGGGGCTGAGGAGTCCGATGTGGACAGCGAGCAGGACGCGGGACAACCCGCCGGACAGCCGGACGTCTACCCCCGTATGGACCTGGACCGAAGGGCGTTCCTCCGGATCGCGGGCGTTTCGGCGGTAGGCGCGGTCGCCGCGGCTTGCTCGACCGGCGGCAGCCCGGTGCCCGTGGGCTCGACCGCGCCCACCACCGCGCCCCCGGCCTCGCCGACGACCAGCAGGCCGCCGACCGGGCCGCCGAACTGGGACGACCTGCGCACCCGGCTGACCGGTGGCCTCCTCCGCCCGGGCGACGACGACTACGAGACCGCCAAGCACGCCTTCAACCCGCTCTTCGACGGCCGCAACCCCGTCGCCGTGGCCCAGGCCTCGACCGCCCGGGACGTGCAGGCGTGCGTCCAGGCCATCGCCGGCCGCGTGAGCATCGCCGCGCGCAGCGGCGGGCACAGCTACGCCGGGTACTCCGTGCCCGAGGGCGGGATGGTCATCGACCTGTCCGCGATGAACAAGGTGGAAGTCCAGGGCACCAAGGCCGTGATCGGTGCCGGCGCGAAGCTCAAGGACGTCTACGCGGCGCTCGGCGCGGCCGGGCGCGCGCTGCCCGCCGGGTCGTGCCCGACGGTCGGGATCGCCGGGCTGACCCTCGGCGGCGGCATCGGCGTGCTCGCCCGCAAGTACGGCCTGACCTGCGACCACCTCAGCTCCGCCAAGGTCGTCACGGCCGACGGCAAGCTCGTGACGGCGTCCGCGACGTCCGAGCCGGACCTGTTCTGGGCGCTGCGCGGCGGCGGTGGCGGCAACTTCGGCGTCGTCACCGAGTTCACCTTCGACACCGATCCGGCGCCGAACCTGACCGTGTTCTCGCTGCACTTCCCGGTCGGGTCGGCGGCCGACGTGCTCAACGCGTGGCAGCAGTGGATTCCCGCGATGCCGCCGGAGCTGTGGGCGAACCTGGTCGTTTCGGGCGGTTCGCCGGTCCAGTGCCGGGTCGGCGGCTGCTACGTCGGCGGCGCGTCCGGGCTGAACACGCTGCTGAACAACCTGACCACCAACGCCGGCGCGAAGCCGACGCAGCGCACCGTCCGCAGCCTCGACTACCTCGGCGCCATGAAGTACTTCGAGGGCAGCTCGGACCGCCAGTCGTTCCTCGGGTCGTCGCGGATCATCACGGCCCCGGTCGACGCGGCCAAGGTCGTCGCACTCGCCACCGGCCGCGCCGGCACCGACCTGCTCATCGACGGCCTCGGCGGCAAGGTCGGCGAACCGGCCAAGAACGCCACCGCGTTCTGGCACCGCGACGCGCTGGCCAGCGTGCAGGTCTACGCGCAGGCGACGGCGAAGAACCAGGCCAAGGTGAGCCAGTCCGTCGCCGACGTCGTCGCGGGCCTCGCCGCGGCCGGCGCGGGCGGCGGCTACGTCAACTACATCGACCCGGCCCTGCCCGACTGGAAGACCGCCTACTACGGCGACAACGTCAACCGGCTGCAGGACGTCGCGAAGAAGTACGACCCCTTCAACGTCTTCCGGTTCGGGCAGGGCATCCAGGTCTGAGTCAGAGGTCGATGCCGGTGAACACCGTGACGCGCTCCTCGGTGAGGTCGTGCATCGCGGCGAGCACGCCCTCGCGGCCGACGCCGGAGCCCTTGACCCCGCCGTAGGGCATCTGGTCGGCGCGGTAGGACGGCACGTCGCCGATGATCACGCCGCCGACCTCCAGCTCCGCCGACGCGTGGAAGGCCAGCTGGACGTCGGTGGTGAAGACACCGGCCTGCAGCCCGTACGCGGAGTCGTTGACCGACCGGAAGGCCTCGTCCACACCGTCCACAACGGACACCGCGAGCACCGGGCCGAAGATCTCCTCAGCCCACGCCTTCGTGTCCGGCGGGACGTCGGTGAGCAGCGTGGGGGCGACGGTCGCGCCGTCCCGCGTGCCGCCGGTGAGCAGCTTCGCACCCGCCGCGACGGCCTCGTCGACCCACGCGACGATCCGCTCGGCGGCGGCCTCGTCGACGACCGGGCCGACGTCGGTGTTGCGGTCGTACGGGTCGCCGGTCCGCTGCGACTGCACGGCTTCCAGCAGCTCCGGCACGAACTCGCCGGCGATCGCGGCGTCCACGATCACCCGCTGCACGGCGATGCAGGACTGCCCGGCCTGGTAGTTGCCGAAGGTGGCGATGCGGTGCGCGGCGCCTTCGGGGTCGGGCCAGTCGCGCAGCACGACGGCCGCCGCGTTGCCGCCGAGCTCCAGCACGACGTGCTTGCGCGGCGCGGCGTCGCGGATCGACCAGCCGACCGGGCCGGAGCCGGTGAACGACACGACCGGCAGCCGCGGGTCGGCGACGAGCGCCTGCGTTTCCTCGTTTCCCAGTGGCAGCACGGAAAACGCGCCCTCGGGCAGGTCCGTCTCGGCCAGGATCTCGCCGAGGATCAACGACGAGAGCGGCGTCCGCGGCGCGGGCTTGACGATGATCGGCGCGCCGATCGCGAGGGCCGGCGCGACCTTGTGCGCCACCAGGTTGAGCGGGAAGTTGAACGGCGCGATGCCGAGCACCGGCCCGCGCGGGACGCGGCGGGTCAGCGCCAGCCGCGCCTCGCCCGCGGGGTCCGTGTCGAGCCGCTGGACCTCGCCGGTGAAGCGGCGGGCCTCCTCGGCGGCGATGCGGAACACCGACACCGCGCGGTTCACCTCGGCCTCGGCCCACTTCAGCGGCTTGCCGTTCTCCGCCGTGATCACCTCGGCGATCTCGTCGGCGCGGGCGGCGAGGACCCGGGAGACGTGCTCGAGCGCGCCGGCCCGGACGTGCGCGGGCAGCCGTCGCAGCTCCTTCGCGCTCGCCACCGCGGCGACGACCGCGCGCTCGACCTGCTCCGGCCCGGGAACCGCGACCGTGGCGACCTCGCTGCCGTCGTACGGGTGGTGCACGACGAGGGTGGTCGCGCCCGGTTCGGGGCGGCCGGCGATCCAGGCGGGGCGCGGCTCGGGGGTGATCATGTCCATGCGTACCAACGTAATCCGGGTGGGGGCCCGGCCGAGTCGCACCCCGCCCACCCCCACCCGGACGGGTCACGGCTTGATGAGCACCTTCAGCGCCTCGCGGCCGGCCATGGCCCGGTAGCCGTCCGGGACGCCTTCGACGTCGATGGTCCGGTCGAAGACCCTGCCGGGCTGGTACTTGCCGTCGAGGACGTCCGGCAGCAGCTCGGGGATGTAGTGCCGGGCCGGCGCGACCCCGCCGGTGACGGTGACGTTGCGGCGGAACACGCCCACGCCGATCGGGCCCTCGTCGTACTGCGGCAGGCCGACGCGGCTGACCGCGCCACCCGCCCGCACGGCCCCGATGCCCATCTCGAACGCGCCCTTGGTGCCGACGCACTCGAGCACGGCGTGCGTCCCGTGGCCGCCGGTCAGCTCGCGGACCTTCTCGACGCCTTCGTCACCGCGCTCGGCGACGACGTCGGTCGCGCCGAACTCGCGGCCGAGGTCGGTGCGCGCCTGGTGGCGTCCCATGAGGACGATCCGGTCGGCGCCGAGCCGCTTCGCCGCGAGGACGGCGGAGAGGCCGACGGCGCCGTCGCCGATGACGGTGACGTTCTGGCCCGCGCTCACGCGCGCCTTCACCGCGGCGTGGTGGCCGGTCGAGAAGACGTCCGACAGCGTGAGGAACGACGAGAGCAGCGCGTCGTCCTCGGTGTGCGGGAGCTTGACCAGGGTGCCGTCGGCCTGCGGCACGCGCACGGCCTCGCCCTGCCCGCCGTCGACGCCCTTCGAGCCCCAGCCGCCGCCGTGCAGGCAGGACGTCTGGAGGCCTTCCCGGCAGAACTCGCAGGTGTTGTCGGAGTAGAGGAACGGGGCGACGGCGAGGTCGCCCTTCGCGACGGTCGTGACGTCGGCGCCGGTCTCCTCGACGATGCCGAGGAACTCGTGCCCGATGCGGCGGCCGTGCTCGCTCGGCTTCATGTCGGCGTAGGGCCAGAGGTCGCTGCCGCAGATGCAGGACCGCACGACGCGCAGGACGACGTCGGTGGGCTCGACCAGCTTCGGGTCGGGGACGGTCTCCACCCGCACGTCGCCGGCGCCGTAGATGACTGTCGCTCGCATGCAGGTGCCTTTCTCGGGTGGAACGTGACAAACGTCGGGGGTGCGACCACGTCGTCGCCCCTAGATTTTCCGTCATGACCACTCGCGCCGCAGCTCGCAACCCGTTCGGGGCCCTCGCCACCGGGCCCCGCCTGCCGGTGCTGACGGGCGTGGTCTTCCTGGTGACGCTGGCGTGCGGGATCGCGCAGCTGGTGCACCCGCCGCTGTACGACCACGTCGTGCGCGACGCCGCGCGCATCAATGATGGCGAGTGGTACCGCCTGCTCACCGGCATGTTCTTCCAGGACGCCTGGGCGTTCGGCCTGGTCTCGAACCTGCTCTGGCTGGCGGTGTTCGGCACGCTCGCCGAGCGCGCCTTCGGCCGGTGGCGGTGGCTGGTGCTGTACTTCGGCTGCGGGTGGTTCGGGCAGTTCATGAGCTACGTCTGGCTCAACCCGGTCGGCGCGGGCAACTCGATGTGCGTCGCCGGCCTGCTCGGCGCGCTGGCCGTGCTGGTCATCGTGGCGTCACGCCACTACGGCGTGGTGCTGCCGATGCAGTTCCGGGTGCTGGCGTGGGCGTTGCCGGTGCTGGCCGTGGTCGACACGGTCGTCCACGACAACCACGGCGTGCCCTGCCTGCTGGGCATGGCGCTCGGCTTCGCGCTCCTGCCGCGGCCCGTCGTGAGTGTTCAGGGCGGTTAGAACCGCCCTGAACACTCACGACTCAGTCCGGGTAGTGACCGCCGAGCTGCCGCCAGTGCGCGACCAGGTGCGGCTGCACGGGCACGGCGAGGATCTCGGCGAGGTCCGCCTCGGCCTTGCACGCGGCTTCCTCGGTGCGGTCCCAGTCCTGGGCTTCCCACCGGGTGTCCGAGCCGAGCACCCCCACCGGCTGCCCGCCCGCGCCGCTGCGCAGCTCCGCCCGGGCGTGGGCGGCGGCGATCCGGTCGCAGCGCAGCTCGTCGGCCCGGCCCAGGTCCTCGGTGTGCCGGGCGTCGAGGACGATCCCGCTGCCCGAGCGCACGCCGTGCCGGGCGGCGATCCGCAGGAGGTCGTTGCTGAACGCCCGCGTCTCGGCGGGCACCCACGACAGCCGTTCCCAGTCGGGCGGCGGCTGGTCGTCGGCGCGGCAGACCGCGTACCCGGGCACGTCACACCAGGTCAGCCGGCCGGACGGGCGGAGTCGGTAGAGCATGCGCGGGTCCCCCTCGGCGGCGGTCCCGGTCGGAGCCACCTTCCACCCGTTGAGTCGCACCGGCGGTGACTCGGCGTTACAAGGATCTTCGGTCAGCGGTTGCGGTAGAGGTCGCGCAGCAGCAGGACCTCGGCGCCGTGGTGGAGGGTCTCGCGGTTGATGTGCAGGACCAGCGTGGCCAGTGGTTCCGCGGCGTACGGGCCCTCCGCCGGGCCGCACGGCCGGGCGAGGCCCTCGGCGTCCAGCGCGCGCACGCCCGCGATCCAGCGGCCGTACAGCTCGTCGAGCTGGGCCAGCGCCTCGGCGGCCGTTCCCGGGTAGACGCAGGAGTCGTAGTCCATCGCCGGACCGCCGAAGTGGGACGCCGTCCGCATGCCCAGCACGCCGACCAGGATGTGGCTGAGCCGCCAGGCGATCGTCGTGACCGGGGGCGGTTCGGGCGCGGGGTGGGCGAAGTCGATGGTGAACTCGCCCGAGCCGGGTTCGTCGTCCGACTTGCGCGGCCGCACCGTCCAGCAGCCCGGCACCGGCTCCCACAGGTACTCGTCGTCCGTGAGGCCGTCGAGCTTCGGGCGGAAGAAGTTCTGCCAGTGGAAGTCGAGCTGGTCGGCGAGCTGGGTGGTCCAATCGACAGTCATGCCGCAGACCGTAGAGCCTTTCGCGGACAGCGGCTGTCCTCGTTCGACGGTGGGGGCGGGGCCCGGGTGACCCGGCCCACCTGGGACGATGGAGGCGAATCCCACCGTCGCCAGGAGGTTCCCAGGTGCCCAGTCCCACCGGTCCGGTTCTCGTCGTGGACTTCGGGGCGCAGTACGCGCAGCTGATCGCCCGGCGCGTCCGGGAGGCGCAGATCTACTCGGAGGTCGTGCCGCACAACGCGTCCGTCGAGGAGCTCCTCGCGAAGAACCCCTCGGCGATCATCCTTTCCGGCGGCCCTTCGAGCGTGTACGCCGAAGGCGCCCCGAGCATGGACCCGAAGCTCACCGAAGCGGGCGTCCCGATCTTCGGCATCTGCTACGGCCACCAGCTGCTCGCCAGCGCGCTCGGCGGCGTCGTCGAGCCGACCGGCGTCCGCGAGTTCGGCCGCACCGAGGTCCGCGTCACCGGCGACGGCGGTGTCCTGCACGCCGGCCTGCCCGCGCGCCAGCCCGCCTGGATGAGCCACAACGACAGCGTCACCAAGGCCCCGGAGGGCTCGGTCGTCACGGCCTCCTCCGACGGCGCCGTGGTCGCCGGCTTCGAAGACGTCGAGCGCCGCTTCGCCGGCGTCCAGTACCACCCCGAGGTCGCGCACTCGCCGCACGGCCAGGAGGTGCTGCGCCGCTTCCTGCACGACATCGCGGGCATCAAGCCGCAGTGGACGACGTCGTCGATCGTCGAAGAGCAGGTCCAGCGGATCACCGAGCAGGTCGGCGACGGCCGCGCGATCTGCGGCCTGTCCGGCGGCGTCGACTCCGCCGTCGCCGCCGCGTTGGTGCAGCGCGCCATCGGCGACCGGCTGACCTGCGTGTTCGTCGACCACGGCCTGCTGCGGGCGGGGGAGCGCACCCAGGTCGAGCAGGACTTCGTCGCCGCCACCGGCGTCAACCTGGTCACCGTCGACGCCCGCGACCGCTTCCTCGACGCGCTCGCCGGCGTCACCGACCCGGAGCAGAAGCGCAAGATCATCGGCCGCGAGTTCATCCGCGTCTTCGAGCAGGCCGAGCGCGACCTCAAGGCCGAGGGCGACTACCGCTTCCTGGTCCAGGGCACGCTCTACCCGGACGTCGTCGAGTCCGGCGGCGGCGAGGGCACGGCCAACATCAAGAGCCACCACAACGTCGGCGGCCTGCCGGACGACCTGCAGTTCGAGCTCGTCGAACCGCTGCGGCTGCTGTTCAAGGACGAGGTCCGCAAGGTCGGCACCGAGCTGGGCCTGCCGGAGACGATCGTCCAGCGCCAGCCGTTCCCCGGCCCCGGCCTGGGCATCCGCATCATCGGCGCGGTCGACGCCGAGCGCCTCGAGACCCTGCGCGCGGCCGACCTGATCGCCCGCGAGGAGCTGACGGCGGCCGGGCTGGACCGCAGCATCTGGCAGTGCCCGGTGGTGCTGCTGGCCGACGTCCGCAGCGTCGGCGTCCAGGGTGACGGCCGCACGTACGGCCACCCGATCGTCCTGCGTCCGGTGTCGTCCGAGGACGCGATGACCGCGGACTGGACGCGCCTGCCGTACGAGGTCCTGGAGCGGATCTCGACCCGCATCACCAACGAGGTCGCGGAGGTCAACCGGGTGGTCCTGGACGTCACGTCCAAGCCGCCGGGCACGATCGAGTGGGAGTAAGGCCTTAAGACGGACTCGAGGCCCCGGCGTGGGATCCGGGGCCTCGAGAGAGTGGTGTGTTTTGGCTCAGCGTCGGCGTTTGCCGCCGAACGACGCGCCCAGGAGCATCAGCCCCACGAACACCGCGCCGCCCGCGATCACCCAGCGGAAGTCGAAGTGCGGCAGCCAGCTCGCGCCGTCCGAGAGGACGTACGCCGAGATCAGCAGCGTCGCGACCCCGACGATCAGGGTGAAGAAGTCCACGCCGCGCCGCGCGGGCGCCGCCTCGGCGGGATTGTCGTAGGCGTAAGGGTTCTGGTCAGCCACGGCGCACCTCCACGTCGCCCACCGTGTTCGACACGTGCAGGGTGATCTTCTGGCCGCCGACGCCGTCGGTGCCGTAGTCCGTCCCGGTCAGCGAGTCCTGGCTGATGCCGTCCGTCGACCGGTTGAAGCACTCCGCCGTACCGGCGCCGGTACGGCAGTCGAACGTGACGTCCGCCGTGTCCGGCACGGTGATCGTCGAGTTGCCGGCGCCGTTGACCACGTTCGTGGTGATCGGCGAACCGACGGGCAGCTTGGTCAGGTCGAGGTCGATGTCGCCCGCCGCGTGCTGGTAGAGCGGCTTGACGTCGGTCGCCACGACCGGCGTCACGTTGAGGTCGCCGGCACCGCCGCGGAAGTCGAAGTTCTGGAACGGCGCCGTCGTCAGGATCATCCCGACGATCGCCAGCGGCACCGCGAGCCCGATCAGGCCCCGCCCGCCGCGGACGAACGCGCCGGTGACCAGGCCGATCCCGACCACCCCGAGCACCAGCCCGATGATGTGCTGCGCGGAGAACCAGGTGACGCCGTTGAGGTTCGCGAGCACGCCGCCACCGGCGGTCACGACGGCCAGGCCGAACGTCGCCGAGCCCACCTTCGAGCGGTGGCGGGGCACAGGTGCCTTGAACGCCTTGGGCGGCACGGGCGGCGGCGGTTCCCGGTAGGACGGTGCGTCGGGCAGGTCCCAGCCGGCCGGGTCGGCGGCGAGGGGGTCCCAGCCCCGCTGGGACGGCGACTGCGCTTCGGCGGTCGCGGTGTCGGTCATGGTGAAGGCTCCGTTCCCGGTGAAGGCCGCGGCCGGCGACCGCGGCGTGACCGGGGCCGGCCGGTTCTCGTGACCCCGGCTGCGGTGCAGCAGGTAGAGCGCGATGCCGAGCAGCGCGAAGCTGATGAGGCCGCCGCCGTCGAACCACGAGCCGCTGAAGCTCCCGCCGACGCTCACGACGGTCAGGATCGACAGCACCACGGCGAAGGCGGGCGACACCGACGAGCGCCCCCGCCCGATCAGCCCTTCGAAGCCCGAGACGTCGTCGCTCTCGCCGGGCAGGAAAAGCCACCCCAGCAGGTAGAAGGTCACCCCGAAGCCACCGAAGATCGTCGCGACCACCAGGGCGACCCGCACCACGACGGGATCGATCCCGTACCGGTTCCCGATCGCCGCGGCCACCCCGGCGACCTTGCGCCCACCGTGCGGCCGCCGCGGCCGGCTGCCCCAGAAGTCCTTGACGGTCTCCTCGAAGCCGTTCAACGGACTCGGCTTCGGTGCCCGTGTCTCACTCGCACCACTCATAGGCCAAAGCATGCGCGACGGCGGTCCCGGAGACATCCGGGAAGGACCCTGATTCTCCCCGGAGAGGGTCCCGGGGGCTTGGTCCGTAACGCGCGACGCCCGGCCGCGACCTTGTCACGAACGTCGGCGGACCGTGGAGGAGCAGTGGCCCGAAAACAGAACCCGGTCACGGGGGCCGGTTGCGCCGTGGCCGCGCTGGGCGTCTTCGTGGTCGCGGTGGCGGCGGCCGCGGTGCTGAGTGTGGTCGCGGCGCACCCCGTCGCGTCGATCGTCACCGGCAGCGCCGTGCTAGGCGTGACGATCTACCTGCTGGTGCTGTGGCAGCAGTCGCGCGCCCGCACGGCGCGGCAGGCCTGGGAGCTCGACGTCGCCCGCTCGCAGGAGATCGCCCGGTACCACGCGATGGGATCAGGCGAGTTCGAGCGAGCGCTGGCCTTCCTGTGCACCCGCGACGGTTGTGCGCACGCCCAGGTCACCGGCCGCGCCGGCGACCTGGGGGCGGACGTCGTCGCCTTCGCTCCCGACGGGCGCAAGATCGTGCTGCAGGCCAAGCGGTTCGGCGCCACGAAGAAGGTCACCAGCCCGGACCTGCAGCGCTTCGGCGGTACTTGCTACACCGTGCACGGGGCCGGCGTCGCCGTCGTGGTCACCACCTCGACGTTCACCGAGCCGGCCCGGCAGTACGCCGCGCACCACGGCATCCGGCTCTTCGACGCGCACGGTCTCGCCGCGTGGGCGAGCCGCACCGGGCCGGCGCCCTGGCACTGACCCTGGAAGCCGCGTCGATCCACCGGATCAGGGGGTTTCCCCGATGCACCCCCACGTCCGCGCGTGTGACCATGGACGGCGTGCAGGAGTCCCACGACCAGGTCGTCGTCCCCGAGACGGTGACGCAGGCCGTCACCGTCCCGCCCTCGCCGAAGATGTTCCGGCGCCGGTCCGGGCGGGCGATCGCCGGCGTCGCCGGTGGTCTCGCCGATCACCTCGGCGTGCCCGTTGTCTGGGTGCGGACCGGGTTCGCGCTGCTGGCCGCCCTCAACGGCGCCGGCCTGCTCGCGTACGGCCTGCTCTGGGTGTTCGTCCAGCAGCAGTCCGAAGAAACCGCGAGGACGCCGACGTCGAAAGAGCGTCAGCAGGCGTTCGGGCTGATCGCGCTGGGTGTCGGTCTCGCCGTCGCCAGCGGGACGCTCACCGGGTTCATCAGCGGCTGGGTCGCCGTGCCGCTCGCCGTCGCCATGATCGGTGCGGCCGTCGTCTGGCGCGAGGCCGACGAGTCGCAGCGCCGCCGCTGGCGCACCGGCGCGAAGGACAGCGTCGCCGGCGCCTTCCTCGGGGGCGGTGGCTGGTCGGCGGCCATCCGGATCGTCGCCGGCGTCGCGCTGGTGATCACCGGCATCGGCGTCGTCGTGCTCCGCAGCGGCAGCCTCGACCAGGTCCAGTTCGCGCTGATCGCGGTGATCGCGACGCTGATCGGCGTCGCCGTGCTGACCGTGCCGTTCTGGCTGCGGCTGGTCCGCGACCTGTCCGACGAGCGCAAGGCCCGCATCCGCACCGACGAACGCGCCGAGATCGCCGCCCACCTGCACGACTCCGTGCTGCAGACGCTGGCGCTGATCCAGAAGCAGAGCGAGCAGCCGCGCGAGGTCGCGCGCCTCGCCCGCAGCCAGGAACGTGAACTGCGCGGCTGGCTCTACGGCCCGAACGGCTACGGCAAGCCCGTCGAGAAGACCGCCGAAGGTGAAGAGACCCAGACTTCGGGACAGCTGTCCGAAGCGCTCGCGACGGCGTGCGGCGAGGTCGAGGACACCTTCGCGATCTCCGTCGGCCAGGTCGTGGTCGGCGACGCCGAGCTGGACGAGGCGCTGATCGCCCTGGTCCAGGCCGCGCGCGAGGCGATCGTCAACGCCGCCAAGCACGCCGGGGTCGAAGAGGTCAGCGTCTACGCCGAGGTCGAGCCGACGTCGGTCACGGTGTTCGTCCGCGACCGCGGCAAGGGCTTCGACCCGGACGTCGTCCCGGGCGACCGCCACGGCCTCGCCGACTCGATCCGCGGCCGGATGACCCGCCACGGCGGCACGTGCAAGCTGCGGACCGCGCCGGGCGAGGGCACCGAAGTGCAGCTCGCCATGCCGGTGAAAGCGGGCAAGGGGGCGGCGTGAGGCGGCTATGCTCGGGGGCCAGGGCCAGTGAGGGAGAGTCGTGACGGATAGCAAGCGGGAACCGGTCAAGGTCTTCCTCGTCGACGACCACGCGTTGTTCCGCGCGGGCGTCCGCACCGAGCTCGACTCGATCACGGACGAGGTCCGCGTGGTCGGCGAGGCCGGTTCGGTCGCCGAGGCGGTGGCCGGGATCGCCCGGACGAAGCCGCAGGTGGTGCTGCTGGACGTTCACATGCCCGACGGCGGCGGCGCCGAGGTGCTGCGCCGGGTCCGCCCGGAGCTGCCGGACATCGTGTTCCTGGCGCTCTCGGTGTCGGACGCCGCGGAAGACGTCATCGCGGTCATCCGCGCCGGCGCCCGCGGCTACGTCACGAAGACGATCTCGTCGAAGGAACTGGTCCGCGCGGTGGTCCGCGTCTCGGACGGCGACGCGGTGTTCTCCCCGCGGCTGGCCGGGTTCGTGCTGGACGCGTTCGCCGAC
Organism: Amycolatopsis sp. NBC_01286; assembly: GCF_035982555.1. Classification (NCBI taxonomy): domain Bacteria; kingdom Bacillati; phylum Actinomycetota; class Actinomycetes; order Pseudonocardiales; family Pseudonocardiaceae; genus Amycolatopsis; species Amycolatopsis sp. NBC_01286. The sequence goes on along the minus strand of NZ_CP108428.1, from coordinate 1,520,546 downwards.
CGCCCCGGTTCGGCCCCGATCAACGACCCCGAGCTGGACCTGCTGACCCCCCGAGAGCGCGACGTCCTGCGGCTGCTGGCCCGCGGGTACGCGTACAAGGAGATCGCGTCGGAGCTGTTCATCTCGGTGAAGACGGTCGAGACGCACGTGTCGAGCGTCCTGCGGAAGACCCAGCTGTCGAACCGCTACGAGCTGTCCCGCTGGGCCTCCGACCGCCGCCTGGTCTGACCGCAACCCGTCAGCCGCCACTTTCACCAGGAAAGATGCACGATCCGGCCCTCGAGGCGTCACTTTCTCTAGGAAAGATGCGTTTTGGGCTGCGCGAACGGGCCGTTCGTGACGGCACTCCGAGGGAGCGTCAGTCCGCCAGAGGAGCGAGAGGCCTGGACGTGCGGCCGGTGGTGTCGTCACCAAGCCCATCCGCTTGGTCACCGGGCTCCTCCAGGACCCCTCGCTCCGGCTTCTGGAGCCGGGTCAACGCGACGCCGCCGAGGACGACGGCCATTCCCGCGATCACCCGCAGGTTCAGCTGCTCGCCCAGGAACACCGCGCCCAGCAGCACCGAGACCACCGGCAGCAGGTACCCGACCACCGAGGCCGCCACCGCGCCTTCGCTCGCCAGCAGCTGGTAGTTCAGCGCGAACGCGATGCCCGTCGAACCGATGCCGAGCACCAGCATCGCGAGCAGCGGCCCCACCGAGAAGTGCACCGGCGTGAACCCGCCCGCCGGCAGCGCCAGCAGCAGGAACCCGCTCGCGATCAGCATCTGCCCGGCCGAGAGCGCGTACGGCGACAGCGGAGTCCCCGACAGGTACTTGCCCTCGTAGACGAACGCGAAGCCGTAGCTCGCCGCCGCCGCGAGGCAGGCCAGCGCGCCCCAGCTCAGCAGGCCCGACGCCTGCCACGGCGCGAAGATCAGCAGGATCCCGCCGAGGCCCACGAGCAGCCCGGCCAGGCGCGTCCCGGTCATCCGCGACGACGTCCCCATCATCGGCGCCGCGAGCAGCACCCACAGCGGCGTCGTCGAGTTCAGCACGCCGGTGATCCCGGAGTCGACCGTCGTTTCGCCGATCGCGAAGAGCAGGAACGGCAGCGCGTTGTGGAAGAACGCCGCGACGGTCAGGTGCCCCCACGTCCGCCGGTCGCGCGGCAGCCGGGCCCGCTGCAGCTTGCACAGCAGCAGGAGCATGGCCGCGCCGAGCACGAGCCGCGCCAGGACCAGCTGCACCGGCGAGAACATCCCCAGCCCCAGCTTGATCCAGAAGAAACTCGAGCCCCACATCAGCGCCAGCGCGGCGATCCTGAGCAGGGTCTTCGTCTCGCCCACCCCTGTCCTCCTTCAACGATCATCGTCAGCTTCGCGCCCACGAGACGTAAGGACAAGCGCAAATAACTGCAGGAACACTTAAGCCGAGCTGTACGATCGGGCCATGCTCGACGTCCGCCGCATGCAGGTCCTCCGCGCCGTGATCACCAGCGGTTCGATCACCGCCGCGGCCCGCAACCTGGGCTACACGCCGTCCGCGATCAGCCAGCAGCTGTCCGCGCTCGAACGCGAGGCGGGCACCGAGCTGCTCGAACGCGTCGGGCGCGGCGTCCGGCCGACACCGGCGGGCTCGCTGCTGTCCGAACACGCCGAGACGCTCAGCACCGAGCTCGCGCGGGCCGAAGCCGCGCTGACCGAGCTCAAGGAGGGCCGCATCGGCCGCATCACCATCCGCTACTTCGCGACGGCCGGCGCGTCGCTGGTCCCGCCCGCCATCGCCGCGGTCCGCCGCGAGCACCCCGGCGTGCGCCTCGACCTCAAGCTCGTCGAACCCCTGGACCCGCTGGCCGACGTCGAGTCGGGCGAGGCCGACGTCGCGATCACCGTCTTCCCGCGCAAGACCCCGCCCGGCAAGGGCGTCGAGCTGGTGCACCTGCTGGACGACCCGTACCGGGCCGTGCTGCCGAAGACCCACCCGCTGGCCCGCAAGCGCGTCATCGACCTGACGGAGTTCGCCGAGGAGCCGTGGGTCGGGGTCGACGGCATGCCCGGCGTCTGCCGCGACATCCTGCTCGGCGCGTGCGCGCAGGCCGGCTTCGCGCCGAACGTCGTCGTCGAGTCCGAGGACTACCAGACGGCGCAGGGGTTCGTGGCCGCCGGCATCGGCGTCGGGCTGATCCCGGAGCTCGGGCTCGGCTCGCAGCACCCCGGCGTGGTCGTGCGCAAGATCCGCCACCCGGAGCCGATCCGGGCGATCCACGCCGCCGTCGCGTCACGCGCCTGGGGGCACCCGGCCGTCCGCACACTGCTCGAAGCGATGCGCGCGGCGACCGCGAAAGTGGCTTAAACGAAGAACAGTTCCGAGACGAGGATGCCCACCAGCACGGCCGCGAGGATCGCGGCCACGGTGATCAGCGTCTTCTTCGACACCGGGAGGTTCCACTCGTCCGTGGCCGCCGCCTGCTGCGAGGCCTGCGAGGACTGCGGAGCCGGCGACTGGGGAACCGGTGCGGGCACGTACTGCGTCGCCTGCTGCGACGGCGGCACCGGCTGCATCCGCTGCGTCTCCTCCGCCGAGGAGTAGCCGGGCGCGGGCGTGTTGAGCGGGATCTGCTGCTGGTACTGCGGTCCCGACGGCGGCGGCGGTGCCGCGGGCGTGTGCGCCGGGTTGAAGGGCGGGGGCGGCGGGGGTGGTGGCGGCGGGATCCCGGGCGCGGTCGGCGGGATGAACGCCGTCTCCCGGCCTTCGGTGATCGCGCTCAGCGCCCGGACGGTGTCCGCCATCGTCGGCCGGGTCGCCGGGTCCGCTCGCAGCATCTTGCGCAGCGCCGCGGTGAGCACGCCGGCGTTCTGCGCCGGGCGCTCCGAAGACTGCCCGTCGTCGCCGAACGGCGGCACGCCCTCCACCGAGGTGTAGAGCGTCGAGCCGAGGGAGAAGACGTCCGCAGGCGGCGACGGCGGCAGGCCGCGCGCCACCTCGGGGGCCACGTACGCCGGGCTCGGCCCGCCGCCGCTGATGCCGATGTCGGTGAGCTTCACGCCGCCGTCGTCGGCGAGCAGCACGGTGCCCGGTTCGAGCGTGCGGTGCACGAACCCGGCCGCGTGGATCGCGGCGAGCGCGTTGCCGAGCTGGATCCCGAGCGCCGCCGCCTGGTCCGGGGTGAGCCGGCCGTGCTCGGCGAGGAACGTCGCCATGCTGCGCGACGGGATGTACTCCATCACCAGCCAGACGTCCTGGCCCTCGGGCAGCACGTCGAACACCTTGATCGCGGACGCGTGCTCGATCCGGGCCGCGTCCTTGCCCTCCTGCATCGCGGCCGCGCGCGCCTGCTCGGCGCGGTCGCCGGCGCCGACCGGGAGGTACATCCGCTTCATCGCGACGGTGCGGAACAGCCGCGTGTCGAACGCCAGCCACACGATCCCGGCGCGGCCGCGGCCGATCGGCTGGTCCAGCCGGAACCGGCCGCCGACGATGGTGCCTTCGGAACTCAACACAAACCTCTGGTTACGGCGTGACGGGCGTGGATGTCGGGGGCGTGCTCGACGGCGGCGGTTCCTCGCTGGTGGTCGGCACGGACGTCGTCGTCTTCGGCGTGGTCTTCGGAGTCGTCTGCTGCGGCTCGGTCTGCCGCTGCGTCGTCCGCTTCGACGACGAGGTCGCTTCCTCGGTCGTCGACGGCAGTGTCACCGTATCCGTCGGCTCTTCGGTCGTCGACGGCAGCGACTCCGTGGTAGCGGCGACCGTCGGCCTGTTGCTCGACGCCGGAGTGACAGGCGCCGCCGGGTTGTTCGGGCTCAGCAGCCAGACGCCCAGCGCGACCAGGCCGATGACCACGATGCCGCCGATGATCGCCGGGCGCTTCCAGGCCCCGGGCTTGTCGTCGTCGTCCGGCGGCGGGCTCGCCTGCGGCCGCTGCCGCGGGGGAGGCGGCGGCGGGGCCGGCTCGTCGTCGAAGTCGTCGTACTGGTCGTCCGCGTACGGGTCCTGCTGGCCGTGCGGCGGCACGGGCACCGCGCGGGTCGCGGCGAGGCCGGGCGGGACGCCGCCGGTCGAGGCGTACCGGCGGTCCTCCGGGTACTGGTCGTACCCGTCGTAGTCGTCCTCGGGGTAGCCGGTGCCCTCGGCGTAGTCGTCATCGTCGTAGAACGGCACGGCCTGCGTCGGCGCCGCGCCGCCACCCAGCAGCGTGCCGGAGTGGCCCGCGGGGATCTCGTCGAACATCTGGGTCGCGCCGGGGTCGGCGAGGGCGGCCGCGCCGAGCACGCCGGCCGCGGGGGCCAGCACGGTCTCGTCGGCCGGGCCGCCGAGCGGCAGTTCGCCCCGCGCGACGGCGGCGAGCAGCTCCTCGCACTCCTCGGCGGTCGGCCGGTGCTCGATGTCCGGGTGCAGCAGTACGGCCAGGACGCTCGCCAGCGGCCCGGACTGGCGCGGCGGGTTGATCTGCCCGGCGGCGACGGCGTGCAGCAGGCTCAGCGTGTTCTCGGACAGGCCGAACGGCGGCTGGCCCTCGCACGCGGCGTAGAGCGTGGACCCGAGGGAGAACACGTCGGACTCCGGACCGGGATCACCCCCGATGGCGACCTCGGGGGCCAGGTACGCGGGCGTGCCGGCGATCATCCCGGTCTTGGTGACCGTGACGTCGTCCTTGGCGCGGGAGATGCCGAAGTCGGTGATCTTCACGACGCCGTTGCCGCCGAGCAGGATGTTGCCCGGCTTGATGTCGCGGTGCACGATGCCGACCGCGTGCGCCTCGCGCAGCGCCGCGGCGACCTGGGCGCCGATGCGCGCCACCTCGGTCGGCGGCAGCGTGCGGCGTTCCTGCAGCACGGCGGCCAGGCTGGTGGAGTTGAGGTACTCCATGATCAGGCACGGCTGGCCGTTGTCGTCGGTGACGACGTCGAACACGGAGATGGCGTTCGGGTGGTGCAGCCGGGCCGCGATCCGGCCCTCGCGCATGGTGCGCTGGCGGGCGTCCTCGGCGTCGTGCTCGTCCAGGTGGGAATGGAGCAGGAGCTGCTTGATGGCCACGGTGCGGCCCAGGACTTCGTCGTGCGCCTGCCAGACGGCCCCCATCGCGCCCGTGCCGATCCGGCCGTCGATGCGGTACCGACCGGCGACCAGGCGACCCTCGTCGCTCACGCGACCTCCCTTTGGGCTCCGACTTCACCAGGGCGTGAGGATGGGTTCCCGGTGACGCGGCCAGGCGCACGCCGCTTCGCTGGAGCGTATGCACATGTCGTGGGCTGTGTGCCGGCATTTCCGAGACCGACGCGTGACAAGGCTAGGCGCTCACTCTGCGCACACGAATCCGGTACAGGCACTTGAACCACGGGTGAAGGAGTGATCGCGCTGGGCTACATGTATTGGGCGGACACGAGCTCGGCTTCGGTGATCAACCCGCCCGTGTCGGCGACCCGGAACAGCTGGGTCACGCGCACCAGCGCGCCGTCCGGCCGGTGGAGCGTGGCGACCGCGACGATCGAGCCGTCCGGCTTGATCTGCGTGTCGGCTTCCTGGACGTCGATGGCGTCCATCGCGCTCCAGGTGCGGACGAGCTCACCGGCCGCGCCGTCGGCCAGCGTCGGGCTCAGCAGGGCCAGCGCGCCGTCCGAGTTCTTGGCGATCGCGGCGTAGAAGTTCTTGACGGCCTGGATCTTCCGGGTCGCGCTGCGCGGATCGGCCGCCGCGTCCGGCACCGTGGTGTCGGACTTCGGGGCCGCCTGCGGCTGCGGGCTGCCACCGGACGTCGACTCCTGGGCCGACGGCGCGCCGCCGGAGTGCGTGCCCTGCGGCGTGGTCGGGCCGGACTGCTCCGGCGCCCCGCCACCGGCCTGGCGCTGCGGGACGGCGAGGCCGCCGAGTTCCGCGGCGCCGGTGAAGTCGGCCGGCGTGGCCGCGTCGCCCGCGGAGACGGCACGGTGCGCGCTGGTCAGCATGGGTGCGGCGATGACGGCCCCGGCGACGAGCGCGCCGGCCGCGAGGAGCCCGGCCAGCTTGGCCCGGCGGGCGAAGCGGCTCTCCGGCTCACCCTGGTCAACGGCCTGCTCGGCGTCGCGGACCGGTTCCGGGCGCGGCGGCAGGAACTTCTGCGGATCACGGAAGACCTGCTCGAGATAGTCGCGATCGGCGTCACCGACGCCGTCGAGAATCTCGGCCGGGATCACGTCCTCGACGCGGACGGCGTTGGGTGCCTCACGCCGAGTGCGCTGCCGATCAAGCACGAAAGTCCTCGCTCTGGGTTCCGGGGACGGGCACTCGGCCGTTCGGCCGGATGTCCGTTGCTCCGGATGGCCGACTTGTGACCGGATCCGGAGCCGCTGTCGCCAGGTAACCCTGTGCGGACGGCAATCGCCAGGCTCTGTCGCCGGAATGCCGTCGCGATACGACGAGCGGCAGCTTATGTCACCCACCCGGACCAGGCATAACCGCTGGGCGCACCGCACGTGCATCGGAACGGGCGAACCGCACGTGCAAGATCGACTACTGACCGTCGCTGCTGATCTTGTCGCCGTCCCCGAACGTCAGCGTGCGCTCCTCGATCGTCTTGGTCCCGTCATCGTGCGTGATCTCGACGGTGTTCACCGTGACGCCGCGCTGCTGGTCGATGCTGACCTTCTTGACCTCGAAGTACGCGATGCCGGCGTACCGCTCGGCGAGCGCGTGCGGGCCCTGGTCGTGCAGCTCGCCGGTGGTCACCGTCGACGCCGTGCCGGGGTCGGTCGTGACCGTGTTGAAGAACTTCTCCGAGTTGTCGCCCAGCGTCTGGACGTCGGGCGGAAAGGAGTACCACCACGGCGCTTTCACGGGGGTTTCGCGCTCGGCCGCGGTGACCGGCGGCTTCTGCGGGAGGCCGCTCGTCGTGGCCGTGTCGCCGGTGGTCGTCGACCCCGAAGAGCCCGAAGAGTGTTCGGGGGGCGGCGGGACCGTGCCGTCGACCGGCCCGGCGCCCCCGCCGCTGCTCGTCCTGGTCGCGTCGTCCTGCTGCTGTGGCGAAGTGCTGTCGGGGCCGGCCGCGGACGCGCCCGGGCGGGAGGTCGGCTGCTGCTGCCGGTCGCCGCCGCCGTTCACCGGGTCGTCGACCGTCGGCGCGCCCTGGTAACCCGGCCACGCGCCTTGGACGGCCTGGTCCATCGGTGGTTTGCCCATCAGGAAGGACCCGGCGAACAGCAGGCCGACGACCACGGCACCGGACGCGCCCGTGGCGAACCAGGCCGCCTTCCGCCACGTCTTCGGCGGGGTCACCGACGCGGGCACCGAGCCGATGGTGAAGCCGCCGAGCCCGTCGATGGCGTCGATCGGCGGGGCGGCGTAGATCCGGACCTCGTCGTCGTCGGGCTCCGGGCAGCGCGGCTTCGGGGTGGCGAGCGACACCCGGGTGCGCCGGGCGGCCTGTTCCGCGCGGGACTCGGTGTCGGGCATCGAGACGGGTCCCGTTCCCGGGCCCGGGTCGCCGAAGCCGGGGGCAGCGGGGATCTCGGGGACCGCGGGGGTCTCGATCAGCGGCAGGTTTCCCTGAGCGGCGGGGAAGAGCGCGGGCCGCCGGTCGCGCGGCTGGGGCAGCAGCGGCCGGCTGGGCTGGGGGAGCGGGAGCGAGCCGGACACCGGCACGTCGATCGGCGCCGTGTCGTCCGCGCAGTGCCGCACGGGGCGGTACGGCGGCGCCGTCGGCGTCCAGCCGTCGGTGACGCCCTGCCGGTGCCGTCCGGGGTGCGCGGGGGCGGTGCCGCGGCCGTGGAACTCCGTGCCGTTGCTCATGCGGACTCGACCACCCGCCGGTCCGGGTCTGACGCCGGCCGGGGCCGGGTCAACCCGAACGGAGCACCCTCACGCGCGGAATCCTGTTCGGAATCCTGCGCAGATGCACGCGCATGCGAGAATGGACGCGCGGGGCCAGTGCCCCCGCGCGCCTTCCGGGCGTCGCCCGACCCAGGCGCAAGGGTCCTCACGGCGTCAACCCTAGGAGCATCCGGCGTAGAAAGTCGCCCCCAAACCTGCAAGTTGCAGAGGTTTCACTCGGTCGGGCGCGACCGAAAGGGGGAGACGGGCGCTGCGAAACTTCACGCAGCGCGATCGCCGCAGCTCAACGGGATTCAGCCGCCGGTGCGGTAGCGATCCCGGGTCGACTGCAGCGCCTTCGTGGCCACCACGCCGCTACCCGCAGCGACGATGATCGCGAAGATGTCGAGCGTCGTTCCCCCGGCCGTGAGCAGCCAGGCGAACAGTGACGCCGCAGTGGTACCGCCGGCAACCGCCCACCGGCCGCGGACGTACTGCGCGACCGGAGCACCGCCGGCACGCTTACCCGCCGCGTTGTTGAGCAGGGCCAGATAACCCACATGGCCCAGTGCGGCCAGCACGCTCGCGAGAGCGACGATGACGGCGATGAGGTTCACGATCCAGTCCATGGCCCCAGTCTGCCCGTACCGGGGCCACCGGTGCCTCGGGGAAGACCCCGAATTCGGTCAACCGTTACCGGCCGAGCCGCCCGCGGCCCAGGTTCAGCAGCGCCATGGCCAGCTGACGGCCGTCGGGACCCAGCTCGCGGTAGCGCGCGAGGACGTCCATCTCGCGGTTGTAGACGATGCGCGTGCCGCCGGCGGCCATCCGCGCCGCCCCGATCGTCTTGGACACCTCGACCCGGCGCTTCACCAGCCGCAGGATCTCCTTGTCGAGCCAGTCGATCTCCTGCCGCAGCGACGCGATGTCGTCACCGGCGGGAGTGTCCTCGGCGGGCTGGCCGTCGGCGTTCGTCGCTTGTGCGTTCATCGGGAACCTCTTCCTTGAAGCCCGGATCCGGCCCCAGGGACGGCGACAGCCCCGGGTCCGTGGACTCCGGGGCTGGCGTGATGGCGGGTTCGGGCACTACGCGATCACGGGAGCCGGGGTCCGGGTCCCGTAGAAAAATCGCTTTGCGTGGTGCCGCATGGGTTCAGTATGGCACAGGCGTCCGGACGCGTTCCCGTGCCGAGCGGACCCCGGCATGAATGAAGAGGCTCGCCGCGAGCCAGAACATCGGGAACGCGGGCCAGAAGAACCCGGCGCCCAGCACGGCCCACCGCACGATCGCCACCACCGCGATGGCGACCACCACGGCTAGGTGCAGCCGCAGCGCCGGATGGCGGCGCAGCGCTGCCATGGAGAGCGGGAAGCCGGGCCACTGCGGCACGGGCCGCGGCAGGTCGGCGGTGAGTGCGGTCAGCTCGTCGGTGAACCGCGCGGAATAGACGTGGGTGAGGCGCTCTTCGACCTCGTCGAGGGTGAGCCGGCCTTCGGCGCCGGCGGACTGGACGGTGGTGGCGACGCGCTCGCGATCGGCGTCGGCGGCCCGGATGCGGGCGGGGCGGATGTCTTCCATACCCGCCGATGCTCCGCGCGGCGGGCCGGCGGCGCGTCGGACGCCAGGCGACATCTCCCGCTACGCCTGGCGCGGTAGCCCACCCGCCCGGGGTAGCGTGGACAGGCGATGGACACCCTCTTCGATCTCCCCGCCGAGACCCCCGCGCGCAAGCCCGCCTCCGGCGGGCAGGCCGATCTGCTCGACGACCTGAACCCCGCCCAGCGCGAAGCCGTCACCCACGCCGGTGGCCCGCTGCTGGTCGTCGCGGGTGCGGGCTCGGGCAAGACCCGGGTGCTGACCCGCCGGATCGCCTACCTCCTCGGGCAACGGCACGTGCACCCCGGCGAAATCATGGCGATCACCTTCACCAACAAGGCCGCCGCCGAGATGCGCGAGCGCGTCGCCGCGCTCGTCGGGCGCCGCGCCAACGCGATGTGGGTCTCCACGTTCCACTCGATGTGCGTGCGGATCCTGCGCCGGGAAGCCAAGACGCTGGACATGTCGTCGAGCTTCTCCATCTACGACTCGGACGACACCAAGCGGCTCATCACGCTCGTGGCGCGGGACCTCGACATCGACCCGAAGCGCTACGCCGCCCGCACGCTCGCCATCCACATCTCGAACCTGAAGAACGAGCTCGTCGACCCGGACGAGGCGGCGGCCAACGCGGCCAACGACCTCGAACGCCGGGTCGCCGAGGTCTACGTCGAGTACCAGCGGCGGCTGAACCAGGCCAACGCCTTCGACTTCGACGACCTCATCATGCGCACGGTCTCGCTGCTGCAGGCGTTCCCGGCCGTCGCCGAGTACTACCGGCGGCGCTTCCGCCACGTGCTGGTCGACGAGTACCAGGACACGAACCACGCGCAGTACACCCTCGTGCGCGAGCTGGCCGGGACCACGCCGAACGAGTCGGGCGTCGAGCCGGCCGAGCTGGTCGTCGTCGGTGACGCGGACCAGTCGATCTACGCCTTCCGCGGCGCGACGATCCGGAACATCGAAGAGTTCGAACGGGACTTCCCGAACGCGCACACCATCCTGCTGGAGCAGAACTACCGCTCCACGCAGACGATCCTGTCCGCGGCCAACGCCGTCATCGAGCGGAACCCGAACCGCCGCGCGAAGCGGCTGTGGACCGACTCGGGCGACGGCGAGAAGATCGTCGGCTACGTCTCGGACAACGACCACGACGAAGCCGCGTTCGTCGCGAACGAGATCGACGCGCTGGCGGAGAAGGGCGAAGCCGACTACTCCGACGTCGCCGTCTTCTACCGCACCAACAACCAGTCCCGGGTCTTCGAAGAGATCTTCATCCGGCTCGGCCTGCCGTACAAGGTCGTCGGCGGCGTGCGGTTCTACGAGCGCCGCGAGGTCCGCGACATGATCGCGTACCTGCGCGTGCTGGCGAACCCGGAGGACACGGTCAGCCTGCGGCGCGTGCTGAACGTGCCCAAGCGCGGCATCGGCGACCGCGCCGAAGCCGTCGTGGCGACGCACGCCGAGCGCGAGCGGATCTCGTTCGCGCAGGCGCTGCGCGACGCCGTCGAGGACAAGGTGCCGCTGCTGAACCCGCGCTCGGTCAAGGCGATCGGCGGGTTCGTCGCGATCCTCGACGAGCTGGGCACGATGATCGCGGACGGCGCCGAGGTGCACGACGTCCTCGAAGCGGTGATGGACAAGACCGGCTACCGCGTCGAGCTCGAGGAGTCGGAAGACCCGCAGGACGCTTCGCGCGTGGAGAACCTGACCGAGCTCGTCACGGTCGCGCGGGAGTTCACCGAGCTGACCGCCGAGATCGTCGCGGACGAGAACGCCGAGCTGATCGTCGACGAAGGCGTCCCGGCGCCGGGTTCGCTGCCCGCGTTCCTCGAGCGCGTCTCGCTGGTCGCGGACGCCGACTCGGTGCCGTCGCCCGACGGCGGCGAAGAAGGCGACGGCGGCGCGGGCGTGGTCACGCTGATGACCGTGCACACCGCGAAGGGCCTGGAGTACCCGGTCGTGTTCTGCACGGGCTGGGAGGACGGCGTCTTCCCGCACATGCGGGCGCTGGGCGACCCGGCCGAGCTGGCCGAGGAGCGGCGGCTCGCGTACGTCGCGATCACGCGGGCCCGCAAGCGGCTCTACGTCTCGCGCGCGATCACGCGGTCGGCGTGGGGCCAGCCGTCGATGAACCCGGCTTCGCGGTTCCTGGACGAGCTGCCGCCGGACCTCGTCGACTGGCGGCGCCTGGAGCCGTCCAACCGCGGTTTCGGGTCCTTCGGCAGCGGTTCGCGCGGCACGCCGCGGGCGGCGACCACGTGGGGCAACCGGTCGTCGTCGCCGTCCGCTTCGTCCCCGGGCGTGAGTTCCTTCGGCAAGGGCTGGAAGGACACGGTGGCGCTGAAGCTGGACGTCGGCGACCGCGTCAGCCACGACAAGTACGGCCTGGGCACGGTGGTTTCGTGCGACGGCGTCGGCCCGCGCGCGACGGCGACGATCGACTTCGGCGCGGCCGGCAAGGTCCGGCTGATGCTGATCGGCAGCGTCCCGATGGTGAAGCTCTAGCCCGGTCATCGGCCCTGTTCAGGGCCGCACCACCCGTCCGAGTGATTCCGGCGGCGATCTCCGCGATCGCCGCCGGAATCGTCGTACCCCACCGGTAGAACTGACCCCGTGATCGAACACGGGTTCGACGAAGGGGGAACGTGGTGTGGACGCGGTGCTGTTTGGGCTACTGGCCGAAGGGGTACGAAAATACTTGCGAGGAGTCCTGGAGACGACGGTTCCGGATCGGGGTCGGGAGCCATCGGGGGCTTCGGGAAGCACCTCGCGTGCGGGAGCGGAGGCGTGCCGGCTGGCCGCCGCCTGGCGAGCGCTGCTCAGGCAGCACGAGCTCGGCGCGGACGGGCACTGTGTCACCTGCGGCCGGGGACACCGCTGGACGACCAGGGCCCGGAGAGCCGCGCGTGTCCGCTCCGCGAAGACCGAGCCGGCCTCGGTGGCGTGGGGCTGGCTGCCGGTGCGAAGACCGGCGGAGCTGTGCACGGTGTGGCAGGTCGCGGTGGGGTACTTCATCCGCCGTTTGCCAGGCGGTCACCGGTAGGTGGTTTCCGGCGCTGAGGAGCCGCTGGGCGGGCGCAGGGGTGCGATCGGTGGTCCGGACCACCCGCGAGGTCTTGAGGCGCTCTGTGGCGCTGGCGGTGTTCCGGCGTCGTGCGGTGCTCGAGCCGCCGGTCGAAGGGGCAGCGAGTCCTGTGGTCGGCGGCCGCGTCCAGAACCCGTGTCCGGAGCGGCGCTTCGAGCCTGCGGTGATTCCCGTGGCCGGTGGGCGTCTTCGGCCGTCGCCGGCGGCTCAGGGAGCCGCAGGCGGTTTCGACACCCCGGCCGCGCGGCTGCTGTGCAGCTCTCGCGCGGCCGTCATGAGTGGAGCGAACTGCAGATCAGGTGGATCAGGCGACTCAGACGACGATGCCGCGCGCGGCCAGCCAGGGCCGGGGGTCGATCTTCTTCGTGCCGTCCTGCCAGACCTCGAAGTGCAGGTGCGGGCCGGTGCTCTGGCCGCGGTTGCCGATCTCGGCGATCTGCTGGCCGCACTTGACCTTCTGGCCCTCCTTGACGGAGAAGCTGTTCATGTGGCCGTAGACCTGGATCGTGCCGTCGTCGAGCTGGACGCGCACCCAGAGGCCGAAGCCGCTGGCCGGGCCGGCGTCGATCACGGTGCCGTCGGAGGCGGCGTAGATCGGGGTGCCGATCGCGTTGGCGATGTCGATGCCGAGGTGGCTCGTGCCCCACCGGGCACCGAAGCCCGAGGTGAAGGTGCCGTGCGCCGGCAGGCAGGTCTTGGGCCGGGAAGCCTCTTCTGCGGCCTTCTTCGCGGCGTCGGCTTCGCGCTGCTCACGGGCCTGCGTGATCGAGGCGCTGTCGGCGAGCTTCGCGGCTTCGGCGGAAGCGTCGACGACGTGGCCGGTCGGCAGGAGCTCGGGAGCGCCCCCGGAACCCGCACCTCCGGCGGTGAACGAGGCGCTGGCGTCCTGGCTGCTGGCCAGCGGCGTGATCGCGGCGTCCGAGTCGGTGACTGTCTTGAGGGTCGAGCCCGCAGCAGCTGCAGCGAACGCACCGGCCGCGACAGCGGCAACCACGACACGGCCGCGGAGGGCCGAAGAGGGCGGAGCGATGCGGTGCGCACCCCGGACACGAACGACCGCACCTTCCAGTGCGTCCTTCAATGCCGGGGAAGGAGCTTGGCCGCCGGGGGAGCGGTGTGAAGCCAAGACAGGGCCTTCCATCGTCGGGGAGCCGGGCCTAGGACTGCGGGCGGGGGAACCCGGTGAGCCAACCTCGGGGGTGGTTTGCTCGGTGTCCTACTTCGTGACCTGACTGTAATGGGGACCGGGGGACAGTAACGAAGGGGCACCGCTGTAGGCAAGATCTGCCCCCCGCGTCGGCCGATCGGGTGGCGTCGATCTTGCGTCCACCTGTGGGAATTACGCAAAGTTAAAGGGGAGTTACTGCGTTCGGTGTGACTTGGCTTACAGGATCCCCGGTTGGTTGGAGACCTCCGAGGGTGCTCCGGGCCGCCGCCCGCCGGAATAAGGATTTGCGGACGGGCGTTGAACACCGCTCGACGACCGGAGCGCCCGCGACCCGTCCGAATCCGCCCGGACTTGCTAGGTTCGCGGGCAATGCCCCCACGCTCAGAGCCCCCAGCCGGGAGCGCCCCCTCCTCCCCGGGCACCCCGCAGAACCCGGCCCCCGAGGCCCCAAGTCCCACCGCCAAGCGGACGCCTCCCCAGCCGCGCCCAGACCAGCCGGCACCGGCCGAGGCAGCGAAGGACGCCCCAAAGCCCGCAGCGACGGACTCCACACCGGAGCCGCCAACGGTGGGCTTCCCCGCCACGGGACCGGCGCCGGACGCCACGGAGACGCCCGCACTCGGCTTCACGGCCACGAGCGAACCCGCCCAGGAGCCCGACCGCGCACAGCAGACCGCCGCCCACGGCGCGGCCGCACAGCGCCGTGACCCCGCAGCCGCACCGGCACCGGACCCTGCAGCGACTTCCACGCAGGGTTCCGCTGCCACGCGATTCTCTCGGTCGGCCGGCCTCGTATCGGCGCCGAATTCTGCGGCGACTTCGACGCGGGACCCTGCCGTTGCGGACCGATCCCCCCAACCGGCCAGCCCCGAATCGGCGCCGGACCCTGCGGCGACTTCCACACCGGCCTCCGCCGCCGTGCGCCGATCTCCTCAGTCGGCCGGCCCGGCGTCGGCGCCAGATTCTGTGGCGGCTTCGGCGCCGGACCCTGCCGCTGCGGGCCGATCCCCCCAATCGGCCGGCCTGGCATCGGCGCCGGACCCTGCGGAGACGTCCGCGCTGGGCTCCGCCGCTGTGCATCGATCTACCCAGCCGGCCGCCCCCACATCGGCGCCGGATTCTGCGGCGACTTCCGCGCTGGGCTCCGCCGCCGCGCGATCCCCTCAGCCAGCCGGCCCCGCATCGGCGCCGGACTCCACAGCGACGCCAGCACTCGGCTTCACAGCCCCGCGCGAATCCGCCGAGCCAACCGACGCTGCCGGCGACGCGGCGTCGGATTCCGGCGATTCCCCTGTGCCCGCGCGGACTTCCTCCGCCGCCGAATACCGGCGCAAGCCCTCAGCCGAGTCAGGTTCCACTGTGGCCACACCTTCACGCGCCCCCTCCGCCCGACGCCCCGGCAAGCCGGCCGAACCCCCGGAAGATCCCCCGATCACCCCCTGGGAAGACGACCTCAGCCCCACTCCGCAGCTCACCGTCGCCCTCGTGCTGGTCGCACTCGGCGCGGTCGCGCTGACCGTCGCGGCCTTCGTCCACGTCTCCCCGGCCGCCGGGCCCGGGTTCACCAGCTGGCCCTGGCTGGCCGTTCTCGCGCTCGGGCCCGTCGTGGCCGCCTTCCTCGTGCGTGGCAAGCCCGGGCTGGCCGCCGGCGTCGTGGTCGGGCTGGCCGCGCTCGCTCCCGGGCGGCTGGTGCTCGACCTGCAGTTCGCCGTCAACGGGCCGCTCACCATCCGGCCCGAGCTCTACCTGCCCGACCGGTTCGTGGGTGGCTCGGCCGTCGGGGGCGGGTTCTGGCTGCTCGTCGCCGGGGACGTCCTCACCGGGGTCGCCGGGGTGCTCGCCTGGCGGGCCGTGCGAGCCCGGGACGACGAGCCCGAACGGCGGCGGTGGCGGCTGCTCGTCCCGCTGCTCGCCGTCACGGCTTCCGTCGGGCTGCTGACCGCGCCTGTGTTGTCGGACAACGGTTTCCTGCTCGCCCGCTCCGCTTTCGAAGGGCCGTGGCCCGCGCTCGGCGGGTACCTCCTGCTCGCCGTCGCCCTGCCGTTCGCCGCGGTGCTGGCGCTGGCCGCGCCGTCCGAACACGTCGCCCGCGGGGCCCTGGGCGGGCTCGCCGCGGCCGCGTTCGGTGTCGCGGCGCCGCCCGTGGTGGCCGGTCTCGTCCGGGACGACCTGCACGTCACCTGGGGGCCGGTCCTCGTGCTCGTCGCGATGGCGGCCGTCGCCGGGCTCGCGGGCACCCGGCTGACCGAGACCTCGGAAGAAGACGCCGAGAACCTGGCCAGCGAGGCGAAACTGCCCGGCCTGTTCTGGTGGCGGCTGACGACCGGCCTCCTCGGCCTGGCCACGGCGCTGGCCGCCGTGATCGGCACCCTCGCGCCGCAGGTCGCCGTCACCGCGCTGAACCCGGCCGCCGCGACGCCCGTCAGCGCGGCCGCCGAAAGCCCGGCCCGGTGGTTCCTGCTCACCGCCGCGATCGTGGTGGCCGTGCTGAGCTTCGGCGTCCTGACACCGAAAACGGCGCCGGCCGCGCGGGCGCTGCTCGGGCTCGCCTGGGCGGGGATCGTCCTGGCCGGGACGGCCGTGCTGAACACCGCGCTCACCGCCACCCAGGCCGGCAACCTCGCCGGGTTCGGCGGGGCCGACCTGAACGGCGCTTCCGGCGCCACGCCCGCCTTCACCTACGACCTCGGGGCCGGCGCCGCGTGGACGTTCGCCGCGCTCGTGCTCGCCGTCTTGGCCGCGCTCGCCGCCGTCGGGACCGGCGTCGTCGAACGCGAGGACGCGGCGGACGGCAGCCGGGCCGACGGCGGTGTGCTGACTCCGGTCGTGGCCGGGGCCGTGCTGGCCGTCGCGGCGTTCGGGCTGCCCGTCTTCAGCGTGCCCGGCTACGTCGCGCCCGGGCTCTGGTCGGACTTCGACACGCCTTCGTGGGGGCTGCTGACGGCCGCCGCGGTGGTCGCCGGCGCGGCCGTGCTCGCCCTGCGGTCGCGGCCGAAACCGGCGGCAGCCCTGCTGGCCGGGGCCGCGCTGCTCGCCCTGCTGCACGCCGCGGAGCTGCCGCTCGTCGGCGGCTCGCTCGGCGGCGCGAGCCCGGCGACCGGGTTCTGGGTCGCGCTCGCCGCGGCCGTCGCGCTGCTGGCCGCGGCGGCCATGTCGGCCGCGGGTGCCCGGCGGGCGGCGTGAGCCGGGCGATGCCGCGGGTGCTCGTCGTCGAGCTCGGCGGGCCCGACCCGCGCGCCGTCGCGCTGGGCCGCGTCCTGCGCGACGAAGGCATGGAGGTCGTCCACGCCGGCCCCCTGGACACCACCGAGCAGGTCCTCCGCATCGCCGAGCAGGAGGACCCGGACGCGGTCGGCGTGCTCGGCGGCGAGCTGCGAGCGACGCTGAAAGACGTTCGCGTTTTCTACCTCGACGCGCCCGCGGACCCGGCGAGCGGCGTCTTCGAAACCCCCGAAGAAGCGGCGGAATGGTTGCGCGGTGGGCGGTCTCACACCTCGGGAACACCGTCTGACCGCGTACGGTGACCGACTTCACCAGGTGCGGAGTGCCCTGCGTTCGCGCAGGTCGCTAACCTCGACTGGTCCGACAGCGCGGTCCGGTAGTGCGGACCACCACAGTGGCGTGTCGTCAGGAGACTGGAGTAGTGGACCTCTACGAGTACCAGGCGAGGGATCTCTTCGCCGCCCACGGAGTACCGGTTCTGCCGGGCTCGGTGGCTAGCACCCCCGAAGAAGCCAAGGCCGCCGCGGAGCAGATCGGTAACCAGGTCGTCGTCAAGGCGCAGGTGAAGGTCGGCGGCCGCGGTAAGGCGGGCGGCGTCAAGCTGGCCCAGACGCCCGACGAGGCGAAGGAGAAGGCGGAAGCCATCCTCGGCCTCGACATCAAGGGCCACATCACGCGTCGCGTGCTGGTGGCCGAAGCCTCGGACATCTCGTCCGAGTACTACTTCTCCTTCCTGCTGGACCGGTCCAACCGGACCTTCCTGGCGATGGCGTCCTCCGAGGGCGGCATGGAGATCGAGCAGCTCGCCGTCGAGCGCCCCGAGGCGCTCGCCAAGATCCCGGTCGACTCGATCACCGGTGTCGACAAGGCGAAGGCCCTCGAGATCCTGAAGGCCGGCAACTTCCCGGCCGACATCATCGACGAGGCCGCCGACGTCGTCGTGAAGCTCTGGGAGACCTTCGTCTCCGAGGACGCCACCCTCGTCGAGGTCAACCCGCTGGTCCGCGACCCGCAGGACAAGATCATCGCCCTCGACGGCAAGGTCACCCTCGACGAGAACGCGGACTTCCGTCAGCCGGGCCACGAGGCACTGGTCGACAAGGACGCGGAGAACCCGCTCGAGGCGAAGGCCAAGGCCAAGAACCTCAACTACGTGAAGCTCGACGGCCAGGTCGGCATCATCGGCAACGGCGCGGGCCTCGTCATGTCCACTTTGGACGTCGTGGCGTACGCGGGCGAGAAGCACGGCGGCGTGAAGCCGGCGAACTTCCTCGACATCGGCGGCGGCGCGTCGGCCGAGGTCATGGCGGCCGGGCTGGACGTCATCCTCAACGACACCGACGTGAAGAGCGTCTTCGTCAACGTCTTCGGCGGCATCACCGCCTGCGACGCGGTGGCGAACGGCATCGTCGAGGCGCTGAAGATCCTGGGTGACGAGGCTTCCAAGCCGCTCGTCGTCCGGCTGGACGGCAACAACGTCGTCGAGGGTCGCCAGATCCTGGCCGACGCGAACCACCCGCTGGTCACCGTGGTGGACACAATGGACAACGCGGCCGACAAGGCTGCCGAGCTCGCCGCGGCAGGTGCGTGAGATGTCGATCTTCATCAACGAGAACAGCAAGGTCATCGTCCAGGGGCTCACCGGCTCCGAGGGCATGAAGCACGCCACCAAGATGCTGAAGTCCGGCACGGACATCGTGGGCGGCGTCAACGCCCGCAAGGCCGGCCAGACCGTCACCATCGAGGGCAAGGACCTCAAGGTCTTCGGCACGGTCGAAGAGGCCATCAAGGAGACCGGCGCCGACGTGTCGGTCATCTTCGTGCCGCCGAAGTTCGCGAAGGACGCGGTCGTCGAGGCGATCGACGCCGAGATCCCGCTGGCCGTCGTCATCACCGAGGGCATCCCGGTGCACGACTCGGCCTACTTCTGGGCGCACGCGGTGGCGAAGGGCAACACGACCCGGATCATCGGGCCGAACTGCCCCGGCGTGATCAGCCCCGGCAAGTCGAACGCCGGCATCATCCCGGCCGACATCTCGGGCCCGGGCCAGATCGGCCTCGTGTCGAAGTCCGGCACGCTGACCTACCAGATGATGTACGAGCTGCGGGACATCGGCTTCTCCACCGCGGTCGGCATCGGCGGTGACCCCATCATCGGCACCACCCACATCGACGCCCTCGAGGCGTTCGAGGCGGACCCCGAGACCAAGGTCATCGTGATGATCGGCGAGATCGGTGGCGACGCCGAAGAGCGCGCCGCGGCCTACATCAAGGACAACGTGACGAAGCCGGTCGTCGGTTACGTCGCGGGCTTCACCGCGCCCGAGGGCAAGACGATGGGCCACGCGGGCGCCATCGTCTCCGGCTCCTCCGGCACGGCCGCCGCCAAGAAGGAGGCCCTCGAGGCCGCCGGCGTCAAGGTCGGGAAGACCCCGAGCGAGACCGCCGTCCTGGCGCGTGAGCTGTACAACAACCTCGGCTGATACCGAGGAGTAACTCCTGGTGAGGCCGGGCACCCACAGGGTGCCCGGCCTTTCCTGGTTTCAAGACGAAACCTCCTGAGGTATTCACGCGTCTGATGGGCTGGTGGCCTGCGAGTGCGCTAGCGTTCTGCGCACACAAGCCGCCTCGTCTTTCCCGGGCGCCCTCGTGCCCCGGAGTGCCGGTCGAACCGACAGGAGTGCATCCCGATGACCTTCCCCAGCGGTGGGCCTGGCTACCCCCAGCAGGGTGGCGGCCAGCAGCCCCCCGGACCCCCGCCCCCCGGTGGCTTCCAGCAGCAACAGCACCAGCCGCAGCACTCGCACCAGGCGCCGTCGGGCCTCGCGGGCCTGCCGCAGAACCTGCCGCTGCTGCTCGCGCTCATCGTCGCGGTCCTCGGCCTCGTCCAGTACTTCCTGGGCTTCTCCGACAACGCCGACCTCGGGCTCGGCACGACGTTCCTGCTGGCCGGCGGCCTGCTCGCCGCGATGCACGCCCTGCCGAAGGGCCCGCGGACCCTGCCGTTCGCCGCGTTGTTCAGCGTCCTCGGCACCCTCGAGGTCCTGGACACGCTGGTCTCACTGCAGAACACGCCGGGCCTCGTCATCGTCGTCCTGATCCTGGCGATCCTGCAGATGGTCGGCGCGGTCGGCGCGCTGCTCATCGAGCACGACGTGCTCAAGCCGCCGGCGCCGAAGCCCGCCGCGCCGTCCTACGGCGGCCAGTACGGCCAGCCGGGCGGACAGCAGTTCAACCAGGGCGGCCCCCAGGGCGGGCCCCAGTACGGCCAGCAGCAGCCGGGTCCGGCCGGTTCGACGGGGGAGCCCTCGGCGCCGTTCGCGCAGCCGGGCCAGTACGGCTCGCCGAACCCGCCGTCCACCAACCCGCCGCCGCAGGCCACGACGTACGCCCCGATGCAGGGCCAGTTCTTCCAGCAGCCGCCGTCCGACAACCCGGGCACGCCGCCCGGGGGATTCGGCAAGTCGAGCTGACGCCGACCGCGTGAAACACCCGCTGTGACGCACCGTGTCACAGCGGGTGTTTTGCACTCAGGGGGTTACCCGACCGGGTGGGTTAGCTTCGCCACGCAGGTCGGAGGCGGCGTGGCTCACCCGTACGGACCAGCCCGGATGTCAAGGTGCGGATCATGGACCTGCTCACCCGCGACCCCCGCGAAGAGCCGGTGAGCGACTTCGAAGCCGACGTCGACCCCACCGGCGCGGCGCGGGTGCGGGTGTTGCTCGCGGCCGCGCTGGGCCCGCTGGTCACCGGCTACGCCGTCGTCGCCACTGTGCTGACCCTCGTCACGCTCACCGCCGAACGCACCGTCTTCTCGGGTTTCGGCGTGCTGCTGGCCGCGGCGCCCGGCTGGCTCGCCGCGCACCAGGTGCGCCTCGGCATCGGCGGGCACCCGCTCGGCCTGCTGCCGCTGCTGCCGACCCTCGGGGCGGTCGCGCTGGCCGCGCGGACGGCGTCCGGCGCCACCCAGCGGCTGGGCTGCCGCTCGCCGCGTGCGGCGCTGCCGGTGTTCGTCACGGTCACCGCGGCGCACGCGGTGTTCGGGCTCGTCATCGCGCTCTGCGCGCAGGGCTCGCCGGTGACGGCGAACCCGCTGGTCGCCTGCGCCGTGCCCGGGCTGCTCGCCGCCGTGGCCTCGGCCGTGGGCATCACCGCGGCCTGCGGGCTGCCGGACTTCGTCGCCGACCGCGTCGACCCGATGGCGCTGCGCGGGATCCGGGCCGGCGCCATGGGCCTCGCGGTGCTGCTGGCCTGCGGGGCCGCGGTCTTCACCGTCGCGACCGCGGCGTCCTGGTCGACCGTGGCCGACATGTACGAGCCCGGGCTCGGCAACAGCTTCGGGCTCTTCCTGCTTTCCGTGCTGTACCTGCCGAACGCCGTGACGGCGGCGCTGTCGTTCGTCACCGGCCCAGGGTTCTCGATCGGCGGCCTGAACGTCGGGATGTTCGGCTACCACGGCGGCGCCGTGCCCGGCGTCCCGATCCTCGGCGGGCTGCCCGAGCACTCGAGCACCTGGTGGCCGGCCCTGCTGGTGCTGCCGGCCGCGACCGGCGTGCTGGTCGGCTGGTCGCTGCGCAAGGTCGACGCCGACCCGGCCCAGCGCATCCGCACGGTCGCGGTCGCCGGCGCGGTGGTCGCGCTCGGCTGCGTCCTGCTGGGCACGCTGTCCGGCGGCCGGCTCGGCGACGGCCCGTTCGACCCGGTGAACGTGCCGGTCGGGGTCGCCTCGGTGGTCGCGTTCTGCTGGATCGTCATCCCGGGCGCGTTCACGGCGTTCTTCGCGGGCGAGCACGAGCCGCCCGCGCCGCCGGAGGCCCTCGAAGACAACGAAGCCTTTGAGGACACCGAAGACGTCGACGCCGACGAAGCAGCCGAAGCGCTAGAAGACTTCGAAGAGTCCGAAGAGGACGAAGAGCCCTTCGGCGAGGAAGAGCCCGACGAGGACACGGAGTTCGACGCCGAGGCGGACGCCGAACTCGGCCTCGAAGACCCGGCACTTTCACGTGAAAGTGACGCCTTCGAGGACCCGGCACTTTCACGTGAAAGTGCCGCCGAGCCCGACGAGGCCGTGACCGGAGGCACCGAGACCTGCGGCGACGTCGAGCCGGGCGAGGCCGACCGTTAGGGTTGACGCGACCTGGTGAAGCGCCGTGCGCCCTGGCTGCGCACCGCCGGCGGCAAGGAGCCTGCTCTGTCTCAACGGTTGGAGCTGCCCACTCCGGTGAAGCTCGTCGTGCTCGCGTCGGGCTCCGGCACCCTCCTGCAGGCGCTGCTGGACGCCGCCGGGCGGTCGGGTTTCCCGGCCAAGGTCGTCGCCGTCGGCGCCGACCGCACCGGCATCGAGGCGCTGGCCCGCGCCGAACGCCTGAGCATCCCGTCGTTCACGGTCCGCGTCGCCGACCACCCCGACCGCGCCGCCTGGGACAAGGCGCTGGCCGAGGCCGTCGCCGCCTACCAGCCCGACCTGGTCGTCTCGGCCGGGTTCATGAAGATCCTCGGCGAGGAGTTCCTCGGCCGGTTCACGGTGCTCAACACGCACCCGGCGCTGCTCCCGTCGTTCCCCGGGATGCACGCGGTCCGCGACGCGCTCGCGGCCGGCGTGAACGTCACCGGCTCGACCGTGCACTTCGCGGACGCCGGCGTCGACACCGGGCCGATCATCGCCCAGGAGGCGGTCGTCGTGGAGAACGACGACGACGAAGACGTCCTGCACGAACGGATCAAGGCCGTCGAGCGCAGGCTGCTGGTGGAAACGATCGAGCGACTCGGCCGCGGTGGCTGCACCGTGGACGGACGAAAGGTGACATTTCGTGAGCACTGACCTGGGACGGCGGCCGGTCCGCCGGGCGCTGATCGGCGTCTCGGACAAGGCCGGCCTCCTGGACCTCGCGGCCGGCCTGCACGCGGCCGGCGTCGAGATCGTGTCCACCGGCGGCACGGCGAAGGCCATCGCCGACGCGGGTGTCCCGGTCACGCCGGTCGAGCAGGTCACCGGGTTCCCGGAGTCGCTCGACGGCCGCGTCAAGACGCTGCACCCGAACGTGCACGCCGGGCTGCTCGCCGACCAGGGCAACGCCGACCACGTCGCGCAGCTGGAAAAGCTCGGGATCGCGGCGTTCGACCTGCTGGTCGTGAACCTGTACCCGTTCACCCAGACCGTCGCGTCCGGCGCGAGCCCCGAGGACTGCGTCGAGAACATCGACATCGGCGGCCCGGCGATGGTCCGCGCGGCGGCGAAGAACCACGGCAGCGTCGCGGTCGTCGTCGACCCGGCCCGCTACGGCTGGGTGCTCGAGCGCGTCGCCGACGGCGGTTTCGACTTCGGCGACCGCAAGCGGCTCGCGGCCCAGGCGTACGCGCACACGGCCGCCTACGACACGGCCGTCGCGTCGTGGTTCGCCAACGTCTACGCGCCAGCGGACGACTCCGGCTTCCCGGACTTCACCGGCGCCACCTGGGAACGCGCCGACGTCCTGCGCTACGGCGAGAACCCGCACCAGCGGGCCGCGCTGTACACGAGCCAGGCCCCGGGCCTGGCCCACGCCGAGCAGCTGCACGGCAAGGCCATGTCCTACAACAACTTCGTCGACACCGACGCCGCGCGCCGCGCCGCGTTCGACTTCGCCGAGCCGGCTGTCGCGATCATCAAGCACGCCAACCCGTGCGGCATCGCGGTCGGCACCGACATCGCCGAGGCGCACCGCAAGGCGCACGCGTGCGACCCGGTTTCGGCCTACGGCGGCGTCATCGCGACGAACCGGCCGGTCAGCCGCGAGGCCGCCGAGCAGATCGCCGAGGTCTTCACCGAGGTCGTGCTCGCGCCGGACTTCGACGCCGAAGCGCTGGAGATCCTGCAGCGCAAGAAGAACATCCGGCTGCTCAAGCTGCCGGCGATCGACCGGCCGTCGCCGATCGAGTTCCGCCCGATCTCCGGCGGCGTCCTGGTGCAGACCGTCGACGCGATCGACGCGCCGGGCGACGACCCGGCGTCGTGGACGCTGGCCACCGGCACGGCGGCCGACGAGCAGACCCTGCGCGACCTCGAGTTCGCGTGGCGTTCGCTGCGCGCGGTGAAGTCGAACGCGATCCTGCTGGCCGCCGACGGCGCGACCGTCGGCGTCGGCATGGGCCAGGTCAACCGCGTCGACTCGTCGCGGCTGGCCGTCTCGCGCGCGGGTGACCGGGCCAAGGGCTCGGTCGGCGCGTCGGACGCGTTCTTCCCGTTCCCGGACGGCCTGGAAGTGCTGGTCGAGGCGGGCGTCCGGGCGATCGTGCAGCCCGGTGGCTCGGTCCGCGACCCCGAGGTGATCGCGGCCGCGGAGAAGGCGGGCGTCACGATGTACCTGACGGGGACGCGCCACTTCGCGCACTGACCCGCGGGCTTCGAGAGGGAGGGCTCGATGCAGCAACCACCGCAGTACGGTCAAGGTCAGCAAGGTCAGCAAGGGCCGCAGGGGTACCCGGGCTACGGGCAGCAGCCCGGGTACCCGCCCCAGCAACCCGGTCACCCGCCGCAGCAGGGCTACCCGCCGCCGGGGTATCCGCCGCCCGGGTACGGCGGTCCGCTGCCGCCGCACCAGCCGCCCAAGAAAAAGAAGACCGGGCTGATCCTCGGCATCGTCGGCGGCGTCGTGGTGCTGCTCGGCGCCGGCATCCCGCTCGGCATCTTCGCGAGTGACTACTACGCGAGCACCGGCGCGGATCCGGTGTCGTCACCGGCGCCCGCCGAATGCCAGGTGCCGCCGCAGGTGCTGGCGAAGGCCGGGTTCCCGAGCTTCGTGAGCGGCAACCCCGGCGCCGCCGCGACGGTGCCGGGCCTGAAGCAGATCGGCTGCGGCTTCAAGCCGGGTCCTGAGGAGAACGTCCGCGACGCGACGCTGAACGTCCGGGTCGTCGAGTACTCCGGCGAGGGCGCGCTGCAGCAGGCGAAGAACAACTTCATGCCGGCGAAGCCGGAAAACCCGCCGATCGAGGTGCGCGGTCTGGGCGACAAGGCGGCGCTGGTCCGCCTGATCACCCAGAGCGCGTTCAGCGGCGCCGAACTGCACGTGCTGAAGGGCACGAACGTCGTCACAGTCGAGGTTTCCGGCTGGGACAAGGGTTTCTTCTCGAACTCGCCGATTCCCCAGCAGGAAGCCGACGACGCGGTGAAGGCCGTCGGCGCCGAAGTCGTCAAGAAGCTGCCGCGCTAGGAGCGGCTCACGCTGGTGCCGGCAGCGCCTTGCAGAGCGCCGCCGGGAACTTCGGGTCGGCCGCCCGGATCTCCGCGCAGCCCGCGGACTTCGCCTGCGCGAACGCCGTCCAGCCGGCGTCGCTCCAGCGGAAGGCCGTGCGCGACGGCGGTTCGGTCTGGTGCAGCAGCAGGTCGATGACCAGCCAGTTCGAGTCGCAGGCGCGGGTGGCGCCGCTGCTCTCGGCGCCCGTCGCGGACACCGCCGCGCCGATCCACGCCGGGTCGCAGTGGTCGGCGGGCGGGGCGCAGGTGCCCTGCGGGGCGCAGTGACCCCAGCCGGCGCCGAGCTTGTGCCAGGCGTTGCCGTTGTCGGCGTTGAGGATCACCGTGCGGTCCGCGACCGGCCCGGTCGTGGCCAGCCGCAGCTCGGCGGGCACCTTGTCCTCGCAGCCGCCCGCCGCGGGCCGCGTCGAGTAGACGACGTCGGCGCGGATGTCGGTCTTGGCCTCGGTGACCTGCTCGATCCGCGGCTCCCGGACGCAGTCGGGGTCCGGGCCGGGCAGCGCGACCTGGACGAACAGGCTGAACGGGTCGGGACCGGGGCGGATACCGGTGACGTCGGCGCGGAACGAGCGCCACTCCGGGCCGATGGTCGTCGGCCCGGGGGCCGCGGCCTTCGCGCCGGGCAGGCCGCTGCCGCCGGACGCGAGCACGACGGCCAGCACCGCGCCCGCCACGACCAGCACCCCGGCCGCCCACAGGATCGGTCTCTTCGTCATCGCCACCCCCGGAAGTCCACCCGGGAATCTAGCCGACCCCGCAGCGTCAGGCGGGCGGACCGGGCTTTTCGCGCTCTGTGACGTCCTTTTCGAGATGAACGGCGCCCGGGATGTGACCCGGTGCGTCCGGGACGTCGGTGAGCCGGTAGCCGGCCCGCTCGTACAGCCGGATGTTCCGGACGCTGCGAGCCCCGGTGAACAGGACGAACGTGCGCGCCTCCGCGGGCGCGCAAGCCTCGGCGTGTTCGAGCAGCCGCCGGCCCAGCCCGCGGCCGGCGAGGTCGGGGGCGACCATCAGCCGGCCGAGCTCCCAGTGGTCGCCGTCGAGCCGGGCGCGGACGGCGCCGACCAGGCGGTGGCCGTCCCGCAGCGTCCACACCGACCACTTCTTCGTCCAGTCGCGCAGGTCTTCGAGGGTCTCGTGCAGCGCGGGGATGTCGAGGGTGCCGTTGAGGATCGCCTCCTGGACCCAGCAGCAGCGCTGCAGGACCAGCAGTTCGGGGCAGTCGTCGGGCCGGGCGTCGGTGATGTCCACGGCGGTCTGTTTAGTGACGCGGCCGGGACGCGGGCAACTTCATTACGGCGGCGGGGTGACTTCCGGCTCGTCTCCGGCGTGGCTCGCGCTCGCACTGCGGGCCTGGGCGTTGGCGGCGTCGCTGAGCACGGCCACGCACGCCGGCTTCCGTTCCTCTGGCTTCGCCTGCCGCTGCTCTTCCTGGGCGCCGTTGCGTGGCTGGCGTTACCCACCTGTGGGTGACTTGACAGGGGTGGGCGTTCGCGGTTGACTGAATGTGTCGAACAGGTGTTCGACGCAGGTAATGGATCCGCCGCCTTCCCCGCGGCGTGCCAGGGCCGCCGGTCGTGTTTTGGGAGAGGCGCGGCCGTCGTCGCTGGCCCGTTGGTGGGGAGGTGCGTGCGGTGACCGCTGTGGTGGAGCCGCCGGTGGCCTGGCTGGCGGCCCTGCCCGGGGTCAGCACGGCGAGCCGGGTCGCGGCCCAGGCCGGCCAGGCGCGGGCGACGGGAAGGGTGCTCCCGGTCGTCCCGGCGCTGGCCGGGTTGCTGCCCGACGTCGGCCTCCGGCGCGGAACCACCGTGGCGGTCCACGGGGCGAGTTCACTGCTCCTCGCCCTGCTGGCCGAAGCCACCGCCGCCGGCTCATGGGCGGCGGTGGTCGGCCTGCCATCGCTGGGCCTCGCGGCGGCGGCCGAGTACGGCGTGGACCTGGGCCGGGTGGCGCTGGTCCCGCGGCCGGGCCCGGAGCTGCCGGCGGTGGTCGCAGCGTTGCTCGACGGAGTCGATCTGGTGGCAACATCGACGTCGACGATCCAGCCGGCCGTGGCGCGCCGGCTGTCGGCACGTGCCCGCCACCGCGGCGCGGTCCTGCTGCCGTTCGGCGCGTGGCCGGCCGCGGACATCGAGCTGTCATGCCGCCTGGACACCTGGTCAGGCCTGGACGACGGCTACGGCCACCTCCGCCACCGCCGGGCCGTGGTCCGGGCAAGAGGCCGAGGCGCGGCGGCCCGCCCACTCTCGACGCACGTCGACCTCCCCACCGCCACGGGCTCCATCGCCACCTCCCGCCTGGGCACGGTCACCTCGCTACGCGAGGAAACAGCATGACCCAGCCCAAAGCAGACACCCGACTCGTGCGCCCCACCACGCGCCGCCCACCCGCCCACACGTGTCGACTCCCCAATCACGCGAGTCGCCCCTTCAATCACGCAAGTCGACTCTCCAATCACGCAAGTCGACTCCCCAATCACGCGAGCCGACCGTTCGGGTACGCGACCCGACCGCCTGGGTGCGCGGGCCGACCGCTCACGTGCGCGGCCCGACTGCCTGGGTGCGTGGGCCGACCGTCCGGGTACGCGACCCGACCGCTTGGGTACGTGGGCCGACCGCTCACGTGCGCGGCCCGACTGCCCGAGTACGCGAGCCCACTGCCCGGTTGCGCGACCCGACCGCTTGGGCGCGCGGGCCGACCGTCCGGGTACGCGACCCGACCGTCTGGGTACGTGGGCCGACCGCTTGGGCGCGTGGCCCGACTGCCTGAGTACTCGACCCGACCATCTGGGTACCTGGGCCGACTGCCCGGCTGTGTGAGCCGACTGTCCAGGTACGCGAGCTGGCTGCCTGGGTGCGCGAGCCGATTGTCCGCGTGCGTGGGCCGGCTGTCTGGGTACGCGTGTCGTCTCGTCGATCACGCGTGTCGACCTTTCAATCACGCGCGTCGTCCCTTCAATCACGTGTGTCGGCCCGCTGATCACGCGGTACCCGATGTCGCCGGCGGTCTTGCCCGGATGCCGAAGGCCGTCGTCCGGGCGTTCCGGGGCGGCGTCGGCGGCCGGCTGAGGGAGGTCGCGTGACCGTCCCCAGCCAGCGCAGCTCTTCCGACCTCCCGACCCGGATGCTGGTCCTGTGGTGCCCGGACTGGCCTGCCGTCGCCGCGGCGGCTGTGGGTGGTGTTGCCGTTACGCGGCCTGCTGCCGTCTTCTCCGCCAACCGGGTTGTCGCCTGTACCGCCGTCGCGCGGCGGGATGGGGTGCGGCGGGGGATGCGGCGGCGGGAGGCTCAGTCGCGGTGTCCCGACCTGGCCGTCTTCGCGAGCGATGACGGGCGGGATGCCCGGCTGTTCGAGGCCGTCGCGCGGGCTGTCGAGGCGCTTGTCGTCGGGGTCGAGGTGGTGCGTCCCGGGCTCGTGGCCGTGCCGGTCGCGGGGGCCGCGGGGTACTTCGGGGGTGAACACGCGCTCGTCGAACGGCTTGTCGACGAGGTGTCCGCCGCCGCCGGTGTGGAGTGTCAGGTCGGCGTCGCCGAGGGGCTTTTCGCCGCGACGCTCGCCGCGCGGCACGGCGAGTTCGTCGAACCCGGGCGCGTGGCCGAGTTTCTCGCGCCGCTGCCGATCACCGAGCTTGACGACCGCCTCGAACTCGTCGATCTGTTGCGCCGGCTCGGGTTGCGGACGCTCGGGGCGTTCGCGGCCTTGCCGGAGCGTGACGTCGTCAACCGGTTCGGCGCCGACGGGATGCTCGCCCACCGGCTGGCCCGGGGCCGCTCGGAACGTCCGCCGCTGCGGCGACGTCCACCGCCCGAGCTGACGCTCACCGAGGAGTTCGACCCCGTCATCGAGCGGGTGGACGTCGCGGCGTTCCTCGCGAAGGGCCTCGCGACGCGGTTCTGCGCCGGGCTGGCGGCCCACGGGCTCGCCTGCACCCGGCTCGGCATCCACGCGGTCACCGAAGACGGCGAGCAGCTCGGCCGGGTGTGGCGCTGCGCGGAACCGCTGACGCCCGCCGGGGTCGCCGATCGCGTGCGCTGGCAGTTCGAAGGCTGGCTGCGGCCCGGGCACCGGCCGAAGTCCGGCGTGGTGCGGCTGCGGCTGGAACCCGAGGAGACCGTCGAGGGGCGGTCGCTGCAGCTCGAGCTGGGCGGCGAAGGCGGCCCGGCGGAGGCCGACGAACGCGCGGCGCGGGCGTTCGTGCGGGTCCAGGGCCTGCTTGGACCCGAAGGTGTGCTCACCCCGCTGCTCGACGGCGGCCGCGACCCGGCGGCCCGGCTCCGGCTCGTGCCGTGGGGCGACCCGCGCGAGCGGACGACCCCGGCCGGCGCCACCTGGCCGGGACGCCTCCCCGCGCCCTCCCCGGCGACCGTCCTCGACCGGCCGGTGCCCGCCCAGGTCTTCGACGCCGAAGGCCGCGCCGTCGGGATCACCGCGCGCGAGTGGGTCACCGCGCCGCCGCGGCGGCTGAGCGTCGCCGGCGGGGCACCGCGGGACGTCGTGGGCTGGGCCGGCCCGTGGCCGCTCGCGGGCGACCGACGGCGGCCGGGTCCGCAGCGGGCGCGGCTCCAGCTGCTGCTCGCGGCCGGACCGGATGAGCCACCCGAAGCGGTGCTGGTGCACTGCGCGGGCACTGAGAATCCTTTATGGACGGTTGAGGGAGTGTACGACTGAGCATGGACGAGGACTACGCACGCCTGCTACGCGACTGGTTGCGCGCCGACCCGGGGACGCCGCGCCCCCGCCCGGACTCCGACGACGTGGCGATTCCGCTGCCCCGGCGCTCCGAGGAGAACCGCCGCCCCCGAGACGCAACGGACCGGACCGCGCCCGAAGTCCGAGAGGGCGACGAGCCGGGGAGCCGAGCTGAGGCGGAGGGCCGGACTGCGGCCGAAGACCACGGTCGCTCGGGGCGGGATCTGACTAGCCGGGCTGAAGCCGAAGGCCGAACTGGGGCGGCGTGGTCGCTGGATTCCGGCGGTCGCGGTGAGGTCGGAGATCGAAGCGGTCCGGGTCCGGAGCGGGAGGCGGAAAGCCGGAGTGCGGCGGAGGAGCGGAGCCGCTGGAACCATCCCTCCAACTGGCATCGCCGGAAAGCTGCGGAGCGTGCGGAGATCGGCGATCGCGTGGCCGAGCCCGAGGGGCCGAACTGGCCCCTGCTCGATCCCGACAACCACGCCGGACGGCCAAGCCGCTCGGATCGGCTCGATGAGCAGCGGCCCTGGCGGGAGCTGGACGACGCCATCGACCGAAGCCGCCGTGAAGAGCTTGATGCGGCTCGGGAACGCAACCGGAACAACGACAACGACGATCCCGAGGACCGGAGCCGTTAGATGGGGTGGAACAACCCGCCCGTCCCCTGGAAGGACCTCGCGAGGCGGCTGAACGGCGACCCCGGCGACCCTGGCGACCACAGTGCGCGCGGCGACCACGGCGACAGCCCCGCCTGGAGCCGGCACCGCGAGGGCTACCAGCGGCCGGACGACCTGCCCGGACGCAGCGCCGACGACGGCGGCGAGGCCGTCCGGGTGCCCTACGCCGAACTGCACTGTCATTCCAACTTCAGCTTTCTCGACGGTGCCAGCCACCCTGAAGAACTCGTCGAGGAGGCCGCCCGCCTCAACCTCGACGCCATCGCCCTCACCGATCACGACGGCATGTACGGCGTCGTGCGCTTTGCCGAAGCCGCGCGGGAACTCGGCGTGAACACCGTCTTCGGCACCGAACTCAGCTTTGGGCTCCGCGGCCCGCAGAACGGCGTCGCCGACCCCGAAGGTGAGCACCTCCTGCTGCTCGCCCGCGGTGATCAGGGGTACCGGGCCCTCTGCCGCGCCATCACCGCCGGGCAGCTGTCCGGGTTCGACGGTCGAAGCGTCAAGGCCGAGAAGGGCCGGCCCGTCTACGACCTCGACGCAGTCGCCGAGGAGGTCGCCGGGCAGTGTGTGGTGCTCACCGGCTGCCGCAAGGGTGCGGTGCGCTCGGCCCTCGTCGCGCACGGCCCGGCGGCCGCCGCGGAGAAGCTCGACGATCTCGCGAAAAGATTCGGCCGCGACAACGTCTACGTCGAGCTCACCGACCACCGCCAGCCGCTCGACAGCACGCACAACGATCTGCTGAGCGAAATGGCGAAAGAATTCGGGCTGCCGACCGTCGCCACCACCGCCGCGCACTACGCCCGGCCCGAGCGGGCCCGGCTGGCCGACGCGCTCGCCGCGATCCGGGCCCGGCGGGCGATCGACGACCTCGAAGGCTGGCTGCCCGCGGGTGGAGCGGCTTTCCTCCGCTCCGGCGCGGAGATGGACGTGATGTTCCGGCGTTATCCCGGCGCGGTACGGCGTTCGGCGTTGCTGGGCATCGAATGCGCGTTCCCGCTGAAGCTCCTCGCGCCCAAGCTGCCCCCGTTCGACGTCCCCGACGGCCACACCGAGACGACCTACCTGCGCGAACTCACGAAAGCGGGTGCGGAAGAACGCTTCGGCGGCAAGGACCACGAAACCAAAGCGAAAGCGCAGATCAAGCACGAACTCGCCATCATCGAAGAACTCGGTTTTCCCGGGTACTTCCTGATCGTCTGGGACATCGTGCGGTTCTGCCGCGAGAACGACATCCTCTGCCAGGGCCGGGGTTCGGCCGCGAACTCGGCCGTCTGTTACGCGCTCGGCATCACCAAGGTCGACTCCGTCGCCTACGAACTGCTCTTCGAACGCTTCCTCGCCCCGGACCGCGACGGCTACCCGGACATCGACCTCGACATCGAGTCCGACCGCCGCGAAGAGGCCATCCAATACGTCTTCGCGAAACACGGGCGGCTCAACACCGCGCAGGTCGCGAACGTCATCACCTACCGCGCCCGGTCCGCGGTCCGGGACGCCGCGCGGGCGCTCGGGTACTCGCCCGGCCAGCAGGACGCCTGGAGCAAGCAGATCGACCGCTGGGGCTCGTTGCGCGACACCGAAAAGGACCACGACCACGACATCCCGGACGAGGTCGTGCAGCTCGCGTTCGCGCTCGAGGACTTCCCACGTCACCTCGGCATCCACTCCGGCGGGATGGTCATGTGCCGGGAACCGGTCAGCCAGGTCGTGCCGGTCGAGTGGGCGCGGATGGCCGACCGCAGCGTGATCCAGTGGGAGAAGGAGGACTGCGCCGCCGCCGGCCTGGTCAAGTTCGACCTGCTCGGCCTGGGCATGCTCTCGGCGCTGCACTACATGCTCGACCTCGTCGAGGAGTACAAGGACGACAAGATCGACCTCGCCGAGCTGGACCTGACCGACCAGAAGGTCTACGAGATGCTGTGCCGCGCCGACGCGGTCGGCGTCTTCCAGGTCGAGAGCCGGGCGCAGCTCGCGACGCTGCCGCGTCTGAAGCCCGACGAGTTCTACGACCTCGCCGTCGAGGTGGCGTTGATCCGGCCCGGGCCGATCCAGGGCGGCTCGGTGCACCCGTACATCCGCCGCAAGCAGGGCAAGGAGACCTGGACCTACGACCACCCGCTGCTGGAGAAGGCGCTGCACAAGACCAAGGGCGTGCCGCTGTTCCAGGAGCAGATGATGCAGATCGCGCTGGACGTCGCGAACTTCACCGCGGCGGAGGCCGACCAGCTGCGGCACGCGATGGGCTCGAAACGCTCCGAGAGCAAGATGGACCGGCTGCGGCAGCGGTTCCTGGAAGGCGCGGCCGCGAACGGTGTCGAGGAAGAGCTCGCGAAGAAGATCTTCCTGAAGCTCAAGGCGTTCGCGAACTTCGGCTTCCCCGAGAGTCACGCGCTGAGCTTCGCGCACCTGGTGTTCTCCAGCGCCTACTTCAAGCTCTACCACCCGGACGCGTTCCTGGCGGGCCTGCTGCGCGCGCAGCCGATGGGCTTCTACTCACCGCAGTCGCTGGTCGCCGACGCGCGCCGCCACGGCGTCACCGTGCACGGCCCGGACATCAACCGCAGCCTGCCGCACGCCACTTTGGAGCCGGACAAGGGAAAACTGCACGCCGTGCGCACCGGGTTGAGCACGATTCGGCTGATCGGCGAGGAGCTGGCGAAGAAGATCGTGGCCGAACGGGAAACCGGCGGCTACACGGACATGGCCGACGTCGCCCGCCGCGTCCGGCTCACCACGCCGCAGATCGAGGCGCTGGCCACGGCGGGCGCGTTCGAGAGCTTCGGCGGCGACCGGCGGCAGGCGCTGTGGACGGCGGGCGCGGTCGCCGGCGAACGCGCGGAGAAGCTCCCGGGCCTGATCAGCGCGCAGGCTCCGACGTTGCCCGGGATGGACGGCCTCGACGTCGCGGCCGCGGACGTCTGGGCCACCGGGATCTCGCCGGGCAGCTACCCGACCGAGTTCATCCGCGACCGCCTCGACGCGCTCGGCGTCGTCCCGGCGGCCCGCCTGGCCGACCACGACGACGGCGCGCGCGTGCTGATCGGCGGCGCGGTCACCCACCGGCAGCGCCCGGCGACGGCGGGCGGGATCACCTTCCTGAACATCGAGGACGAGACGGGGATGGTCAACGTGATCTGCACGCTCGGCCTGTGGCAGCGCTACCACCGCGTCGCGCGCGGCAGCTCGGCGCTGCTGATCCGCGGCGTCGTCGAGAAGGCCGACGGCGTGATCAGCGTCCTCGCCGACCGCGTCGAGGCGCTGCCGATGCGGATCAAGGCGAAGTCGCGCGACTTCCAGTGACTCAGGCGCGGCGCACGATCGTGACGATCTCCGGGCTCGCGTCCGTCACCGGCGTGCGGTCCCAGTAGCCGTACTGCTCGTCGACGACCAGGCCGGCCTCCGCCACGAAGGCGGAAAGCGCCGGCACATCGAGGAAACGCAACGTGGACTCGCTGAACCGCGGCGCGTCCCAGCTCGGGCTTTCGAAGGTCGTCTTGAAGGTGACGCGGCCGTCCTCGAAGGGGCCGGCGTCGTTCCACGAACGCACCGTGCCCGCTTGCGACACGTTCTCCGGTGTCCACCGTTCCCAGGCGCGACGCGCGGGGTTGCGCGTGTCGAACCCGAAGCGGCCGGCCGGGGTCAGCGCGCGGTGGATCGCGGCGAACGCCGTCCGCAGCTCGTCGTCGGTCAGCAGCACCTGGAACGCGTGCCCGGTCATCACGGCGAAATCGAACTCGCTGTCCCAGCGTGCGGTCGACAAATCGCCGAGCACCCACTCGACGTCGTCACGACGGCGGGCTTGCGCGAGCATCCCGGGAGCCGGGTCGAGCCCGACCAGCCGGCCGGTGTGGCCGGACTCGCGCGCCCAGTGCAGCAGCGAGCCGGTGCCGCAGCCGACGTCCAGCACCGACTCCGCGGCCATGATCATCGGCAGGTAGAACTCGAAGTCGCCGGAGCTCTCCCGCGGGTTCAAGGCGTCGTACAGCGCGGCGAGGCCGGTGTCGGCGAAGGCGTGATCAGGCACGTCGTCACGGTAATGTCCGACGGAGAGGAACTCACCCGGTTTTCGGCGCCAGGCCGAGCAGTTCCGGCCGCGCGGCCAGCTCCCGCCAGTGCGAGCCGGGGTCCGCGACCAGCCGCCGCCGGTCCAGGTCCAGCAGGCCGGAGACGACCTCGACCTCGGCGACGAGCGTGCCGTCGGGCGCGCGGAACTCCTGCGTCACCCGCGACGTCTTCCCGGTGCCCCAGTGGAACGCGCAGCCGACCTCGACCTCGCCACCCCGGAGCTCACGGCGGAACCGCACGGTCGTCTCCAGGTTCACCGGGCCGATCCGGCGCGCGGTCAGCTCGGCCGGGTCGATCCCGGCGGCCTGGACGCACGTCCAGCGCGCGTGGTCGGCGTAGGCGAGGTAGGCCGGGCCGCGGACGTGGCGGTTGACGTCGAGGTCGTCAGCGCGCACCGCGATCGTGACGCGAAAGGTCATGCCCCGGATCTTCGCGGCGGGCGGCGGGCGGCGTCTGGAACTTTCGGCCACGCGCACGAGCGCGGCGGGGGAGGAGCCGGACAGCCGGCGGCAGTCGCGGCCGAGGTGCGACTGGTCGGCGTACCCGAGGTCGGCGGCGACGGCGGCCAGCGACGTCCGCCGGGCCGCGAGCGGTTCGAGCCGGCGCAGGAAGCGCTGGAACCGCCGGATCCGGTGCACCTGCTTCGGCCCGGCGCCGACCGCGTGCGCCAGGTCCCGCCGCAACGCGCGGTCGCTGACGCCCAGCTCGCCCGCGATGTCGATCGTCCGCGTCCCCGGCCCGCCGAGCGCGGCCAGCACGCGCCGGTCGGGTGTCACGCCGCGCGAGGCGACCAGATCTTCGAGGACTTCCCGCTGTGCCAAGGGATCCTCAGTGGCGGCCAGGACTTCCGAAGCGCGTCGAGCGATGGCGCCCCAGAGGTCGCTCAGCCGGGTCGCGCCCGCGGGCAGGTCCGCCATCGGCGTGCCGAGCACCGCGCCCGCGGCGCCGCACCGGAGCCGCACGCCGACGCGGGACGCCGAGGCCGGGACCCACAGCCGCAGCGACGCGCCGGCCGTGACGACCACCGTGAGCGCGTCGCCGTCCCAGACCAGGTCCGCGCAGCCGTCCGGGAGCACGCGCAGCGGCCGCGCCCAGCCGGTGCGCCCGTGCCAGCCGCAGGCCAGCACGCCCGCGAGCGCGGGCGGCGGCGCGACTTCGCGGTAGCTCGACCGCGTGCTCGCGGTGACCGCCAGCGGCCGCAGCGGAACTCCCATGACGCCAGTATGCAGCGGTCAGGATCCGTCCTAGTTCGCCGTTAGCTTCGGTCGCACACCCGAGATGGAGGCACCATGGTCAACCCCGTTCCCGACGGCTACACGACGGTCACCCCGTGGATCATCGGCCGCGACACCGCCGGCCTGCTCGACTTCCTGAAGCACGCCTTCGACGCCGAAGAGCTCGGGCGCGTCGTCGGCGAGGACGGGAAGATCGGACACGCGGAGGTCCGCATCGGCGACGCGGTCGTGATGGCCTTCGACGCCGCGGACGACTGGCCGGAGACCCCGGCGTACCTGCGCTTGTACGTCCCGGACAGCGAAGAGACGCAGCGGAAGGCCCTGGAAGCGGGCGCGACCGAGGTGACGCGGCAGACCGAGCTGTTCTTCGGCGACCGTGTCGGACGCGTGCGCGACCCGTTCGGCAACCTCTGGTGGATCCAGACCCGGCTGGAGAACCTCGACGAAGCCGAGATGATGCGCCGCGCTCAGCTGCCCGAGTACGTCGCGGCGATGAACTACGTCCAGGGCGCGGACCTGGTCAGCCGTCGTCCATAGTGGACGGTTGCGGCGCGGCCGCGGCGGTGTGACACCCTGGGGCCGTGCTGGAAACCGGTGAGGACTACCGCGAAGCGGGGTTGTCCGGCCAGTGGTGGGAAAAGCGCCGGTTCACCGGCTGCGACTTCACCGGGGCGGACCTGAGCGGGCTGCAGACCCGTGGCTGCACGTTCGACGACTGCGACTTCAGCCGGGCCGACCTGTCGCGCTCGCGGCACGAGGCGTCGGCGTTCCGCTCGTGCACGTTCGACCGGACGGTGCTCGTCGACAGCCGCTGGTCGTCGTGCTCGCTGCTGGGTTCGTCGTTCGGCGACAGCGGGTTCGGCGGGATCGCGCTCACCGAGTGCGACCTCTCGCTGGCGTCGCTGGCGAAGGCGCGGCTGCGCCGGCTCGGGCTGTCCGGGCTGCGGCTGCGCGAAGCCAACCTGATGGAGGCCGACCTCACCGGCGCCGACCTGCGCGGCAGCGACCTGACGGGCGCCCGCCTGCAGGGCGCGAAGCTCGACGGCGCGGACCTGCGCGGCGCGCGGCTCGACGCGAACGCCCTGGTGCAGGCCGATCTCCGGGGCGCGCAGGTCGACATGGAGACCGCCGTCTCCTTCGCCGCCGCGCACGGCCTGATCGTCCGCTAAGACAAACCGGCGGCGAGCACGAAGCTCGCCGCCGGTTTCAGTACACAGACTCTCAGTCGATCGGCGGTTCGCCCGGGTCGAGCTCGAGCAGGGCGCCGTCGGCGACCAGTTCCTCGATCGACGCCGGGAGCAGGTACGCCGACCCGCCGCCGGGCTGGTTGAACCACGGGATCGCGACGCCCGCGAGCGTCTCCAGCGGCCGCTGCACCCGGTACACGTGGTACGGCCGGTTGATCCACTCCGGCACCAGCGACCGCTCGGCGAACGGCGTGCCCGCCGCGTACGTCAGGTTGCCGTTCGGGCCGCCGAAGCGGTCCAGCTCGCTGCCCGCGGGCAGCTCGCGCAGCTCCTTGCCGCGGAACAGCGTCAGCGGCGGCTCCCCGGACATCGGCCCGATCGGCCACTGCTGATTACCGCCACCGCCGCCGCCGTTGACGGCCCCGCGGACCGGCTCCGGACGACCCGGGCCGGACGGGACCAGCGGGGCGCCCTGGGGCACCGGCGCCAGGACCGTCGGCGCGGCCTGCGGCGGCTCACGGCGCGGCGGGGCCGGGGCCAGGGGCGGCGGTCCGGCCTGCTGCTGCGCCAGCGGCGGCGGACCACCCGGGCCGGCGGCGACCGGCGCGGGCGGGCCGGGCTGACGCACCGGCGTCGGCGGCTCGTCGTCTTCGAGGTCGCCGAACAGCTCGTCGGCGCTGGTGAACGCCGTCTGCTCCTGCAGCGGCACCGGCTCGGGCTTGCGGACCGGGTACGAACCGGTCGCGATCTCCGGCGACAGCGTCGCCACGACCCGCTGCGGCGCGGGTTCCGGTTCGGGTTCCGGTTCGGGCTCCGGCGCGGGCGGCTCCTCGGCGACCACGTGGCCCTCCGGGTGGAGCAGCAGCTTGCCGAGCATGAACGCGGCCGCGTCCTCGGCGTCGCCGAACACCGCGGGGTTGCTGAGCTTGCCGTCGTACCAGCCGACGCGCCAGCCGTCGTCGACCTGCTCGACGCTCCAGCCGTGCTCGGCCGGCTCGCCCAGCTTGTAGCCGCTCTCCGGGACGTCCAGTTCGTTCAGTTTGGACTGCAGCCCGGCCAGCACCGGGTGGTCCGGCGTCTCGCGGCGCAGCGCGCGCCGGCCCGAGCGCGGGGCGGCGGGCTCGGCCTGAGCCGGCGCCTGGACGGCCGGCTGGGGTGCCGGCGGTTCCGGCACCGGCAGCACACCGGGCACCTCGGGCTGGGTGATCATGGTCGGCGGGCCGGGGTCGAACGCGGCCGCGTGCGCCGGCTCGTCCTCCCGCCGCGGCGGGCCGGGCTCGAACGCGGACCGCGCCGGCTCGTCGTCGTCGTGGGCGACGTGGTCGTCGAACCCGTCGTCGTCCCGCACCGGCGGCTGGAAGACGGTCCGCCCCGCGGCGTCCTGAGTGGGCTCG
This sequence comes from Amycolatopsis sp. NBC_01286, assembly GCF_035982555.1. NCBI lineage: Bacteria > Bacillati > Actinomycetota > Actinomycetes > Pseudonocardiales > Pseudonocardiaceae > Amycolatopsis > Amycolatopsis sp. NBC_01286. The sequence continues at coordinate 1,482,222 of NZ_CP108428.1, read as the reverse complement.
AAAGCGGCGTGCGCCGGTTCGTCGGCGGCCGGCTCCTCGTCGTGGCGGCCCTGCGGGAAGCCGTGCGGGTCGGCCGGCTCCGGCTGACCGGCGTCGAACGCGACGCCGTCGTGCGCCGGTTCTTCCTGCCCGATCGGCTGGTCGGGGACGTACTCCGCGGTCTCCTCGAGGTCCGGCACCCGGCCGGGCTCCGGCGTCGTGCCGTTCGTCCCGGCGGCGTGCCCGGCCGGCTCGTAGTGACCGTCCTCGGTGTACTGGTCGTCTTCGGCGAAGCGGTCGTCGAACTCCTGGTCGTCGTAGCCGTCTTCGGCGTACTCGGCCTCTTCGGTGTACTCCTGCTGCGGTGCGCCCGCGGCGGGGTACGCCTCGTCCTCGTAGTGCTCCTCGGCCGGGGCCTCGGGCTCCGCCGTGTGCGTCAGGAGCGGCGGCTCGACCTGCGCGGGCGGCTCCTGGTGCTGCTGCGGCGGCGCCACGGGCGGCACCGGCGGGGCCGGGGGAGCCTGCGCGGCCATGGCCGCCTGCGGCGGGCCCGCGGGGGCCTGCTGCTGCGGCGGCGGCCCCTGCTGTTGCTGCTGCGGCGGGGGCGGCCCCTGCGGCGGCGGCCCGGCGGGACGCTGCTGCGGGTTGCCCCGGGTCAGGTACGCCCCGGCGGCCTGCAGCGTCGGCTCGTCGACCGGCGGCAGCTTGAAGCCGACGGCGCGAACGTGCTCGACCAGGTCCGGCTCCGGCGAGACGCCGTACTTGCGCAGGTAGAAGTTGACGGCGGCGGGCCAGATCCACTGGCCGTCGCTGTGGAACGCGACCGGCACGGTCGCCTCGGGCGTCTGCGCCAGCCGGTCGATGTCGTACCCGCGCTCGGTGACGACCAGGGGGGCCCGGTCGAGGTACTCGAGCATCCGGTCCTGCTCGTCGACCTCGAGGTCGGGCCGGTTGATCACCGGGCGGCCTGCCGGGCCGATCGTGTCGAAGATCCGGGCGATCCGGAAGTGCGGCCCCGGCTGCTCCGGGCCGAGCCCGGACATCCGCCGGATCAGCCACTCGGGCACGTTCTCCTCAGTGCGGGGGAACATGCGCAGTTCGTCCGAATAGGCCTGTGGGGGCGGCGCGAGGTTCCACACGGGTTCGTCGCGGTTGTACTCGAGGTTGTAGCTGGACGGGTGGTCCAGCTGGTACCGCGCGTTGAACCAGGTACCCCGGCCGTCGCGGTACATCCCACCGCGCAACCGCCCGAAGAGGGTCGCGATGTCGTGGGTGGCGAGCCATTCGTGCACCGTGCCGTCCTCGGTGACGATCTCGCCGGTGAGCTCGTGGTACCTCCCGACGGCTCGGTACTCCGCGCTGACCTTGCGCCAGTCGCGGGGGGCGGCGCGCAGCAAAGCCAGCCCGATCTGCTTGACCAGGGTGTCCTGCTCCGTCGCGTTCAACTGCGTCGTCGGTTGTGCCACGGGGACATTTTGACTGTTCGCGCGCGCGAGTGCACCCCGCATGTGGGTTTTGCCGCTCGACGGGTCAGCCGCACACGCCCTGACCTCGCGTGATGCGACGTGCCATAGATCACAGGTTGGTCGCGGACAAGATCACGGAGGGCCGCTCCGGGAGTGGCGATGAGTTTACGGGCTGCGACCGCGTACGCCTGGAAGCGACGCGCGGGCGCCCCTTTGCCAGAATGGGCGTTGTGACGGCGAAGATTCTCGACGGCAAAGCCACCAAGAACGCCATTTTCGCGGAGCTCGAGCCGCGCGTCGCGGCGCTGGCCGCGCAGGGGGTGACGGTCGGCCTGGGCACCGTCCTGGTGGGAGACGACCCGGGGTCGCACTCGTACGTGCGGATGAAGCACGCCGACAGCGGCAAGATCGGCGTCAACTCGATCCGCCGCGACCTGCCGGCCGACATCACCCAGGAGAAGCTCGAGGCCGTCGTCGACGACCTCAACGCCGACCCGGCCTGTCACGGCTACATCGTCCAGCTGCCGCTGCCGAAGCACCTCGACGCCAACCGCGTCCTCGAGCGCATCGACCCGGAGAAGGACGCCGACGGCCTCGCCCCGGTCAGCCTCGGCCGGCTGGTGCTCGGCCAGCGCGGCGCCCTGCCGTGCACGCCGTACGGGATCATCGAGCTGCTCAGGCGCCACGGCGTCGAGCTGAACGGCGCGCGCGTCACCGTCGTCGGCCGCGGCATCACCGTCGGCCGCACGCTGGGCCTGCTGCTGACCCGCCGCAGCGAGAACGCCACCGTCACCTTGTGCCACACCGGCACCCGCGACCTCGCGGCCGAGGTCCGCCGCGCGGACATCGTGGTCGCCGCCGCCGGCGTGCCGGGGATCATCACGCCGGACATGGTCGCCCCGGGCGCCGCGGTGCTCGACGTCGGCGTGTCCCACGTGGACGGCAAGCTCACCGGCGATGTTCACCCGGACGTGGCCGAGGTCGCGGCCTGGATCTCGCCGAACCCCGGCGGTGTCGGCCCGATGACCCGGGCGATGCTGGTGAGCAACGTCGTCGAAGCGGCGGAGCGCTCGGCCCAGGCCCGATGACCATGACCGACGACCGGCGGGACCAGCGGGACCGCCGGCCACGGCAGGCGCGGTTCAGCCAGCTGCCGTTCGCGGCGGTCCTGGTGGTCGTGGCGGTCGCCGCCCTGCGGATCTTCCAGTACCACTGGCGCGAGGGCGCGGCGCTGATCGGCGCCGCGCTCCTCGTCGCCGCGGTGCTGCGGGCGGTGCTGTCGACGGAGAAGGCCGGGCTGCTGGCGATCCGCGGCAAGGTCGTCGACATCGTCACCTACGTGGGCTTGGCCGCCTTGATCCTGTTCGTGGCGCTGACGATCATCGGCGGCCCGCTCAGCTCCTCTTAGGACGCCATCGCGAGTTCGCGACGCTCGGCTTTGGCCTCGCGACGGTCCAATGTGCCCGAGACGATGGCCAGCGACAGGCCGAAGACGGCCAGCAGCGCGCCGACCCAGTTTGGTGCCACGAGGCCGAGGCCTCCCGCGATGACCAGGCCGCCGAGGTAGGCCCCGATCGAGTTGGCGATGTTGAACGCCGACTGGACCGCCGCCGAGACCAGCGACGGCGTGCCGCCGGCCTTCTCCATGATCCGGGCCTGCATCATCGGGCCGATCATGAACCCGGCGACGCCGACGAAGAAGATCGTGATCGCGGCGCCGACCTTGCCCTGCGCGGTGATGGTGAAGATGCCCAGGACGCAGGCCAGCGCGAGCAGCGCGGCGTACAGGCCCGGCATCAGGGCCTTGTCGGCCAGCCGGCCGCCGAGCAGGTTGCCGATCGTCATGCCGACGCCGGCCAGGGACAGCAGCAGCGTGACGTTCGACGGCGAGTAGCCGGCGACGTCGGTCAGCATCGGCGTGATGTAGCTCAGGCAGGCGAACACGCCGCCCAGCCCGAACGTGACGATCGCCAGCGCCAGGTGCACCTGCGGCCGCTTGAACGCGCTGAGCTCGGTGCGCAGCGACGCTTCGGCGGGCTTGCCCTGGTGCGGCACCAGCTTGGCGATGGCGGCCGCGGCGACCAGGCCGATCACGGCGACGACGCCGAAGGTGGCGCGCCAGCCGACCTGCTGGCCGAGCAGCGTGCCCAGCGGCACGCCGATGACGTTCGCCAGGGTCAGCCCGAGGAACATCATCGAGACGGCCTTGGCGCGCTGGCCGGGGCCGACGAGGCCGGACGCGACGACCGCGCCGGCGCCGAAGAACGCGCCGTGGGGCAGCCCGGCGAGGAACCGGAACGCGACGCCGAACTCCTGGTTCGGCGAGAGCGCGAAGAGGGCGTTGCCCAGCGTGAACAGGCCCATCATGGCCAGCAGCATGGTCTTGCGCGGCAATCGGACGGCGGCTGCCGTGAGCAGCGGGGCGCCGACGACGACGCCGAGGGCGTATCCGGAGATGAGGTAGCCGGCGGTCGGGATGTCGACGCCGAAGTCGGCGGCCGTCTGGGGCAGCACGCCCATCATGACGAACTCGGTGGTCCCGATGCCGAAGGCTCCGATGGCGAGCGCGAGCAGCGCGACGGGCACGGCACTCCTTCCAAGGTGAGAAATCGATTACCCGGACGATCTTGGATCAACGTCTGGATCGGTTCAGTCCGGGGGCAAAAAGGAAGACAGCTACCCGGCACCGACGCCGTGAGCTGCCCTGCGGACAGTCCAACCGACGAGGGGGGTCGTTGTCATCCCGATATCGGGTGACGATCCACACCTGGGGCGCGCGGGTCAGCGAGGCGCCGCGAGCACGCCGTCGAGCAGGCCCGGGAACAGGGCGTCAAGATCCTTGCGGCGCAACGAGTTGAACCGGGTCGTGCCTTCCTGGCGGCTGGCGACGACGCCGGCCTGACGCAGGATGCCCAGGTGGTGCGTGAGTGTGGACTTCGTCACCGAGACGGCCAGCGCGCCGCACGAGACCTCGCGCTCCGACGCCGCGAGCTGCCGGACGATCGCCAGGCGCACGGGATCGGCGAGCGCGCGGAGCGTGCCCTCGACGGTCATCTCGTCCTGCCCGGGGTGGACGAGCGGCGACAGCGTGACGGACTTGGCCATGGGTCCATAGTACGACGCCGGTCGAAATTGTCGCCACCGCGTAGTACGGTAGCCATCGAACTACGACGTTCGTCGAACCAATCGCCTGCTTCGCTTTGGGGGCTCCACCATGTCCGCACCCTCGTCATCGAGGATCTCCGTGCTCGCCTTCGGCGCGTTCGGCGTCGGGACCAGCGGCTACATCGTCGCCGGGCTGCTGCCCGCGCTGACCGGCGAGCTGCACGTCTCCGCCACCGCCGCGGCGCAGCTCGTGACCGCGTTCGCCATCGCCTACGCGATCGGCTCGCCGCTGTTCGCCGCCGTCACCGGCACCTGGGAACGCCGCACGCTGCTGGTCGCCGCGCTCGTCGTCACCGCGGCCGGCAACCTGTTCGCCGCGCTCGCGCCCGGCTACGGCACGCTCCTTCTCGCCCGGGTCGTGACCGCGATCGGTGCCGCGGTGTTCACCCCGGCGGCCAGTGCCGTCGCGGCCGAGCTGACCAGCCCCGAACGCCGGGGCCGCGCGATCGCGCTCGTGTTCGGCGGCCTGACCGTCGCGCTCATCTTCGGCGTGCCGCTGGGCAGCCTCATTTCGCAGCACCTCGGCTACCGGACGGCGTTCGCGCTGGTCGCCGTGTTCTCCCTGGCGAGTGCGCTGGCCGTGCGGCTGGCGCTGCCGTCGGTCGCCGCGCCGCCGCGGGTCACCCTGGCCGAGCGGTTCGCCGCCGGCCGCGACCCGCGCGTGCTCGTCATGCTGGCCGTGACGGTCCTCGGCTGCCTCGCCGCGTTCATGGTCTACACCTTCGTGTCCCCGCTGCTGGCCGCGACCGCGGGCGTCCACGGCACGGCGGTCACGGTGCTGCTCTTCTGCTACGGCGTCGGCGGGGCGGTCGGCAACTTCGCCGGTGGCCGGGCGGCCGACCGCTGGGGTTCACGCGCGCCGCTGCTCGTCGTGACGGCCGGGATCACCGTCGTGCTGGCGCTGCTGCCGATCACGACGACGACGCCGATCGCGGCCGGCGTCACGCTGTTCGTGTGGGGCGTGGCGACGTGGTCGTTCAGCCCGCCGGTGCAGCACCGCCTGATCGAGCTGGCCCCGGGCCACGCGGGCCTGGTGCTCTCGCTCAACGCGTCCGCGATCTACCTCGGCGTCGGCCTGTCGGGCGTCGTCGGCGGCGCGGTCCTCGACTCCGCCGGCCCGCTGGTGCTGCCCGAAGTCGCCGCCGCGCTGACGCTCGTCGCGCTGCTGCTCGTCAGCATGGCGTGGGGCCGGGTCCGGGAACGCCGTGAAGAGGTCGCCGTCGGTTAGCAATCGGCGTCCCCGCGTCGGTCCACTTCGGACAGTGCGTCGAGGTGGTGGTTACGCGGGTGAGACGGGTTCGGCCGCGGCGGCCTTGGCGGCCTTCTTGAACGCGCGGACCTGGGCGAGCGACTGGGCGTTGGTGACGTCCGCGATGGACCGGTGGGACCCGCGGTCGCCGTAGGCGCCGGCCGCTTCGCGCCAGCCCTTCGGCGCGACGCCGCGCTGCTTGCCGAGGAGGGCGAGGAAGATCTTCGCCTTCTGCTCGCCGAAACCGGGCAGCGCGCGCAGCCGCTTCAGGACCTCGGGACCGTCGGGCTTCGGGCGTCCGGCGGTCCAGAGCCCTTCCGCGTGGCCGTCGTAGTTCTCGATGATGTGCTCGGCGAGCGCGTGGACGCGGCGCGCCATCGACCCGCCGTAGCGGTGGATGGCGGGCGGCACGACGCACATCTCGACGAAGGTCTGGACGTCGGTCGCGGCGATCTTGGCGATGTCGAAGCCGTCCATCCGGTCGGAGATCTTCCGCGGGCCGGCGAACGCGTGCTCCATGGGGTACTGCTGGTCCAGGAGCATGCCGACGAGCAGGGCGAAGGGATCGTCGTTGAGCAGCTTGTCGGCCGCGGGGTCGCCGGTCAGGTGCAGTTCACGCAGCATGGGGCCATTTTGACACAAGCGCCGTCTCCGAACGTGCTCCGTCGCGCGGGTTCGCCCGGGCCGGTCAGCGCGTCTTCGAGTACCGCGCCGGCGTCGTGCCCAGGTAGCGCTTGAAGTGCCGCGTCAGGTGCGCCTGGTCGGTGAAGCCCGCGGCCGTGGCGACGTCGGCGGCGGGGGTGCCGTCGAGCAGCAGCCGCCGCGCGCGGTCGACGCGGCGGCCGGTCAGGTAGCGGTGCGGCGGCAGGCCGAACCGCGCGCCGAAGCAGCGCACGAGGTACGCGGGGTGCGCGCCGAGCGTCTCCGCCGCTTCGGCGAGCGTCATCGCTTCGGGCAGCTTCGCGTCGAGCAGGTCGCGCAGCTCGTCGGCGAGGCCGCGCTTCGGTTCGTGGGCCGCGGGTCGCCCGAGGTGGGTGCGCAGCCGGTCGGCCACCAGCACGAGCCGGCTTTCGGCTTCGAAGGCGTCACCCGCGTCGGCCAGGGACTCGTGCAGCTGGTGGATCCGGGTGCGCAGCAGGCCGTCGGCGAGGCTCGGGCGGTCGACCGCGGCGCCGATCAGGTCCTCGCCCAGCACCGGCGCGTCCAGGTACAGCACGCGCTTGCGGAAGCCGTGGCTGGTCGCGGCGCGCCCGTCGTGGGCGACGTTCGGTGGCAGCAGCGTCACCGCCGGGCCGAGCGCGCCGTGGTGGTGGCGGTCGAGGTCGTAGCGGATGACGCCGTCGTCGACGATCAGCAGCGTCCACGTGTCGTGCGTGTGCAGCGGGTAAGCGTGGGTGGTGAACCGCGCGTGGAAGACCTCGGCGATCCCCGGGACCGCCGGCCGCCAAGCCGAGACGCGCGCCTCCATGTCAAGAACGTACAAGACGCGGGCGTCGGCGGCGGGCGACGCTTTCCGCATGAGTTCCTTCGACACGAAGATCGCCGTCCTGCTGCGGGACGACCTGGCGTCCTGGCAACGGCTCAACGTCACGGCGTTCCTGGTCAGCGGCATCGCACACGTCACGCCCGAGCTGATGGGCGAGCCCTACGAAGACGCCGACGGCACGGCGTACCTGCCGATGTTCGGCCAGCCGGTGCTGGTCTTCTCCGGCACCGGGGACGTCCTGACCGCGGCGCACGGCCGCGCGCTCGGCCGCGGCCTGCGCATCTCGATCTTCACCGACGAGCTGTTCCACACGGGCAACGACGACGACAACCGGGCCGCGGTCCGCGCGGTGCCGGGGGAGAAGCTCGCGCTGGCGGGCCTCGCGGTGCACGGCCCGAAGAACGCCGTCGACAAGATCCTCAAGGGCGCGTCCCTGCACCGGTGAGCGGAACACCGGAAACGGTTGCAAGGCCCGGCGAAAAGTGGCGAACCGCGCAAACCCGGCGCGCGCCGGGCGGCCGGTGCCATCATCGCCTTCAGTGCCGCGGGAGGCGGCCCTGACTGGGGAGGTTTGTTGATGAAATCCTTGCTGCGCACCGGTGTTCTCGCCGCGTCCACGCTGGCGCTGGGTCTCGCTTTCGTGCCGGTGGCGTCGGCGGATCCGGTGTCGACGGTCGCGTACACCTCGGATGACGGCGCCTGGCCGCTGAAGAGCTTCGCGAACTACAGCGGACCCGGCGACGAGATCCGTGTCTGGGTGAACGAAGGCATCCTGAAGATCGACGTCCAGTCCGGCTTCGAGGACCTGCGGGTCGAGCTGAGCGCGCCGGCGGGCGAGACGCTGCACACCGGGACCTACACGGGAGCACGATTCCGCTGGTCGTCGGACCCGGCCACGGCGAACCCGGGTTTCTTCACGGTGACCGGCGGCTTCGCCTGTGGCGACGACTACGCCGAGTTCACGATCGACCGCCTCGACCGGGCGGCCGACGGCAAGGTGACGGACCTCGACGCGACGTTCGTCCAGCACTGCGGCACCCCGGACGGCCCGGCCACCCACGGCGAGGCGCACTTCCACGCCTGAAGTCCCTGAGGGGCACCCTCAGGGCGCTTAGGTCCCTGAGGGTGCCCCTCACGGCACGAGGCGCTCCAGCGGCGGCAGCGCCCCGGTCGTCAGCCAGGTGACCCAGTCGGCCGGGGCGACTACGCAGTTCCCGCACCACACGCGGCTCGCGCTCTCGGCGGCGAGCAGCCGGACGGCCTGCCACAACTCGTCGTCGGCGTCGTACCGCTCGAGGGTCACGCGGTCCCCGGCGGTCCGGCAGAAGACACCGGTGCGGGACGTCGCCAGCCGGTCCCGGCGCTGGATGAACCAGCCGTCGGGATCGGCGGGCGTGCCCGCGTCCCCGCCGAGAATCCGCCAAGCCACCGTGGGGCCGAGCGCCTCCTGCCACCGCACGGGATCCAGCGGGGCGGTGAGCCGCAAGGTGCAAGCGTTTGCGCTCGGTTTCGCCAGCACCGGACGACGGTCCGTCCGCAGCAGCGTCAGCTCGAACGCGGAAGCCGTCACGCGAATCCGGAGGGGCGCGAAGAACTCGACTGTCGTCAGCCCGTCGGCTTCCCAGCACGACGGCTCTTCCATCGTGTGGTCCGCGGCCGGCGGTCCGGCCATCGTCAGTTCGCCGCGGTCGGTACTCAGCTCGTAGATCTCGAAGACGGAAACCTCACCGGGCACGAACCGTCCTCCGGTGTGCGCTTCCAACCGCAGCGAGACGCGGCTCCCGTCCGTCGTGACCGCCGTCAGATGGCCGTCGGCGAACCGCGCCAGGTCAAGATTCACGGAGCTGTCGCGTGCACCACGAACACGCTCCGCGTCCCGACCGCGAACGTCGTCGCCGAGACGTCCACGAACCCCGCGGCCAGCGCCGCCGCCTCGGCTTCGTCTGTCGGGAACGTGAGGTCCCGCGGGACGAACGCCTCGAACTGCCTCGACGGCCGGAACCGCAGGCCCGACACCACCGAGAACGCCAGCCGGCCGCCCGGGCGCAGTACGCGGCGCCAGTCGGCGAAGGCCACCGCGCCCAGGAAGTGCAGCGAGGACGCGCACAGCACGACGTCGGCCGTGTGGTCCTCGGCCGGCATCGGGACCGCCGGGCCGGCCTGCCACGTGATCACCCCCGACGGGTCCTGCGACGGCGCCTTCGCCTCGGCCCGCGCGAGCATCGCCGGCGAGAGGTCCACGGCGAGCACCCGCGAGGGCTTCAGCCGCAACGCCGCGTACGCCGCGAAGCCCGTCCCGCACGCGACGTCGAGGACCAGCTCAGGCCCCTCCGGCAGGGGTAGGACCAGCGCTTCCGCCACCGAAGCGTGGAAGGTGTCTTCGTCGTAGTTCTCGGCTGTGCTGTCGAAGAAATCGGCTCTGGTGTCGTGGTCCACAGCACCCAACCTAGCCGGGCGGACCAGCGGTTTTCAGTCGCCGACGGCCCGCGAACCCCAGATCCGTGCGGTGGTACCAGCCCAGCTCCGGATCGCCCTCCAGCCAGCACAGCAGGACGTCGACGCCGTCCAGCTCGGCCGGGAAGTCGACCAGCAGCGGCGCGAAGCCCTTGAGCTCGGCGCCGGTGTGCTGCACCGTCGTCATCAGGTCGTCGAGCCGGGCCTGCGCGGCCTTCCACTCGGGCAGCCCGCCCAACACCGTCGCCCGGCCACCCGGCCGCAGTGACGCGGCGAGCTCGGCCGCGTCGGCGCGGACGCGCACCAGCTCGTCGAGGACCGGCCGCAGCCGCGCCAGTTCGTCACACGCTTCCGCGACGGTGAACAGTCCCATCCGCCGATTTTGCCATCGGCGAGCGTCAGGCTTCGCGGCGCCGCCGGACCAGCGCGTTGGCCAGCCCGCTGCCGACGAGCAGGAAGCCGACCCCCAGCAGCCCGCCGATGAACAGGAAGTCCATGACGCCGTAGGCGATGTCGCTCTTCGGCATCAGGTTCACCAGCTTGAAGCCCCATTCGGGCACGGCCATCGCGGCGACGCCGGGCAGCACGCCGTAGATCAGCCCGCCCAGGATCGGGCCGGCGGCGGACAGCGCGCCGAGCGCGGCGACGAGCAGCAGCAGGATCGCGCCGCCGGCCAGGAGCGCGATGCCGAGCGGGTCGCGGTTGGTGCTCAGGGTGGCCTGGATCAGCTGCTGCTGCCGCAGCCCGCCCCAGCTCAGCAGGCCCAGCGCGACCGGGGTGAGCAGGAGCCCGCCCAGCGCGCTCACCAGGTGGGCGACGCCGCGGCGCGGCCGTTCTTCGAGCACGTCCGGGGTGTCGTCGTAGTCGTCGTATTCGTCTTCGTATTCGGCGTACCGATGGGTCGACATGGCCGTCACCTCCCGCATGATGAGTTCACGGATGGCATCGTGCCCTGGTTCACCCCATCGGCGCGACGATCGCTCGGCGAGCGGTCGGATCGGGTGACCGGCAGGTCGTGCCCGGTGATCCCGGCCACAATCCACGGGTGGAGACTTGATGCCGACCACTACTTGAACCATCCAGCTGCGTCAAGCAGTACGCTTGTACCGCTACCGGCGAGACGTAGAAGAAGAACGCGAAGATCCGCGGAAGGAGCACCGCTGCTCATGGCCAAGATCAAGGTCCAGGGCACCGTCGTCGAACTCGACGGCGATGAGATGACCCGCATTATCTGGCAGTTCATCAAGGACAAGCTGATCCACCCGTACCTGGACGTGAACCTGGACTACTACGACCTGGGTATCGAGGAGCGGGACCGCACCGACGACCAGGTCACCATCGACTCCGCGAACGCCATCAAGAAGCACGGCGTCGGCGTCAAGTGCGCCACGATCACCCCGGACGAAGCGCGCGTCGAAGAGTTCGGCCTCAAGAAGATGTGGCTGTCCCCGAACGGGACCATCCGCAACATCCTCGGTGGCGTGATCTTCCGCGAGCCGATCGTCATCCAGAACATCCCGCGGCTGGTGCCGACGTGGACGAAGCCGATCATCATCGGCCGGCACGCCCACGGCGACCAGTACAAGGCGACCAACTTCAAGGTCCCCGGCCCGGGCACGCTGACCATCAGCTACACCCCGGACGACGGCTCCGAGCCGATGGAGTTCGAGGTCGCGAAGTTCCCCGAGGGCGGCGGCGTCGCCATGGGGATGTACAACTACAAGAAGTCGATCGAGGACTTCGCGCGCGCCTCGCTCCAGTACGGCCTCGACCGCGGCCTGCCGGTGTACCTCTCCACCAAGAACACGATCCTCAAGGCCTACGACGGCCAGTTCAAGGACGTCTTCGAGGAGATCTTCCAGGCCGAGTTCAAGGCCGACTTCGACGCCAAGGGCATCTCCTACGAGCACCGCCTGATCGACGACATGGTCGCCGCGGCGATGAAGTGGGAGGGCGGCTACGTCTGGGCGTGCAAGAACTACGACGGTGACGTCCAGTCCGACACGGTCGCGCAGGGCTTCGGCTCGCTCGGCCTGATGACGTCGGTGCTGCGCACGCCGGACGGCCGGACCGTCGAGGCCGAGGCCGCGCACGGCACGGTCACCCGGCACTACCGCCAGCACCAGCAGGGCAAGCCGACGTCGACGAACCCGATCGCGTCGATCTACGCCTGGACCCGCGGCCTCGAGCACCGCGGCAAGCTGGATGGCAACCAGGAGCTCATCGGCTTCGCGAACAAGCTGGAAGAAGTCGTCGTCGAGACGGTCGAGTCCGGCCAGATGACGAAGGACCTGGCGCTGCTCATCAGCAAGGACCAGCCGTTCCAGACGACCGAGGAGTTCCTCGCGACGCTGGACGACAACCTGGCCAAGAAGATCGCCCAGGGCTGATCGATCGGACGAAAGCCCCCTTCCCGGAATGTCGGGAAGGGGGCTTTTGCGTGGTTCGGCCGAGCACACTGCGTAACCATCGGAGGGCCTTGATTGGCGCCTCCGGGTGGTTACGCCGCCCGGCGCTATTCGTCTGGGTAAAGGATTGCCTACCCTGGCGTGCAGGACGGGATTCGTGGTGAAGGAAGGCGTGGTCCTCGTATGTCGAAGAAAACGCTGATCATCGTCGGTGCCATCGTCGCGGTCATCGTCATCTACGCGTTGAACACGAACAAGCAAGCGTCCGCCGGGGCGTCGGCCACCGGCTGCAAGGTCACGGTGATCGCGGACGTCCTCAACGCCCGCGAATCCGCCGACGGCAACGCGAAGGTCGTCGGGAAGTACCTGCGTGACGCCCAGTTCGACGCGCTGCCGGGTGTCCAGAACGGCTTCCGGAAAGTGGCCGACGACAAGTGGGTCGCTGCCGCGTTCACCGAGCCGGTCGCCGGGTCCGCCTGCTGATCGTCCCGGTCAGACGCCCAGGAGGTCGGTGCCGAGGGTGATGACGCCGCACAGCGCGGCGGTCAGCCCCAGCACCCGCGCGCGTTTCGGGTCGCGCTTGGCCGCGGCGCGCCAGTAGAGGCCGATGCCGACCACCAGCATCAGCAGTTCGACGACGGCCGAAACGGCGGGCAGTCGCCAGAGCCCGAAGCCGAACGTCGGCAGGTCGCCCGCGTTGCCGGGCAGGATCGGCAGGTCCGCGCGGTGCACGACGAGGTCGAGCAGCCAGTGCGAGAACACGACGCCGCCGAGGACCAGGCCGGCTTCCCGGCCGAGCCGCCACGCGGCGACGGCGCCGAACAACGCGGCGAGCACGAGCGCGCCGACGAGGGAGTGCGTGTAGTCGGCGTGGATGACGCCGCCGCCGTACCCTTCGCCGTCGATCGTCTCGACGCCGGACAGGTAGAGCGGCACGAACACGACGTCCAGCCACGCGGTGGCGAGCATGAGCGTCCACACGGGAATGGCCGGGCGGCCGGCCTTGACCGCGGCCGCCAGCCCGAAGTGCCCGGCGATCATCGGCGGGCCGCCGTCCAGGGGAAGCGGGCGTCGAGCACACCGAGCCCGACGGTGAACAGGAGCACGGCGATGATGAAGGTCATCGTGGATTCTCTTTCTCTGCATAGGTTTTGAGGCCTTGGACGAGCATGGTCTTGAGGACTTCGAAGCTCTCGTCGACGTCTTCGGGCCGCCCGAAGCCGCCGGAGGCCTCGAGCCCGGCGAAGCCGTGGACGGCGGCGCGAAGACAACGCGTCGCGTGCACGGCCCGCGCGTGGTCGAAGCCGAAGGGCCGGAGCACGGCGAAGACGACCTCGGCGACGGCGTGGGTCGCGGTGCTCAGTTCGACGTCCCCCCGGTCCGGATCGGCGGTGAGCGCCCCGGTCCGGCGCGGGTGTTCCCGCAGGTAGCCGCGATAGCCGTCGGCGAGCGCCCCGACGGCTTGGTCCCCCGCGCGCCCGGTGGCGGCGGTGCGCAGGACGTCGGCCATCTCCTGAACCACCCGCAGATCGACGAGCCGCCGCAGGTCGGCGAGGTTCTTGACGTGCTTGTAGAGCGAGGGCGCGGCCACCCCGGCCCGCTCGGCGACCTTGGCGAGGGTCAGCTCGTCGGGCCCGTGCTCGTCGACGAGCACGAGCGCGAGGTCGACGACGGTCTTGGTGGTGAGCCCGGCCCTAGGCGACATGACTCTGGCTACTTGGCATAGCTTTAAAGCTAAGGCTCGTAGCTTATGGCGTCAAGGCGCGTTTTTTGTCGGTGGTGGGTGTTAGAACTGACCCCATCGGAAACCGCAGGTCGGCGAGGGGATTGCCGAGGGAGGAGGGGTTGGCTGGGTGATTGGGTGCGCCACAGCGGCGGCGGTGTCCGCGGAGTCTCCAGGGGGAGTTTCGCGGGCGCATGAGCCGGCTGAGCGGCGGCCGGGAATGGCGGCACACCGAGCTGGGGAGCGCGGGGTGCTCGCGTAGGTCGTCCGGGGGAGGATCGAGCCCGGGGACCGTGCCTGACGGGGGTCAGAGCACGACGGTGAGATCCTCCTCCGCGACCAGCACTTCCCCGTCGAACTCGGCGCCGGCCTCGGCTGCCGCCGCGACTCGGTCGGTGCCCGGCCAGAAATGGGTGAGCAGGAGCCGTCGGGCGCCGGCGGCTGCTGCCCAGTGGCCGGCCTCCGCCGCGGTCAGCAGGAAGCGGGGGCCGTCGGGTGGCGTCCGGTGGGTGGCGTCGCTGACGAGCAGGTCCGCGTCGCGGCCCAGGTCCGCCAGCACCGGCGACGGGCCCGTGTCGCCGGTGTACGCCACCGTCAGCCCGGGCGCGGTGAGCCGCACGCCGAAGCTCGGCAGGTGGTGCGGCAGCGCGAACGTCGTGAGCCGGAACGGTCCGAGCGTCGTCGGCTCGCCGAGGTCGTGCACCTCGAACAGCTCGCTCGGGTCCGGGCGCGGCTCCAGCGCTTCGAGCCGCCGGACGGTGCCGGGCGTGCAGTGCAACGGCAGCCGCGGCCGGTCGGGCGACCGATCCTGGACGGTGAAGTGCCAGGCTCGACCGAGCGCGCTCACATCCGCGCAGTGGTCGGGGTGTTCGTGCGTCACGACGACGGCGTCGGGCAGCCGGTCCCGGCTGTGCGCGAACAACCGCGAGGCGGCGCCGTACCCGAGGTCCAGCACGACGCGGAATCCATCGTGTTCGAGCAGGAACCCGGTGCACGCCCGCCCGGCCTCCGGGAACGCCCCGCAACTGCCGAGCACCGTCAGCTGGCTCATGCCCGCAGTCTGACAGAGCGGTCGCGTCCCTCGCCCTGATTTCGCCGCCCGGAACACGGCGCGCGCCCGAAGGCCGCCATGCCCGCGACCGCCGACGCCGCGCCAGGCCGCGAAACACCGCACACCCGACCCGGCGCCACAGCCACCCGCACCCCGGCCGGTAGCGTGCTGTTCGTGCTGACCGTCTCCACCGTGAACGTCAACGGCCTTCGCGCCGCCGCCAAAAAGGGCTTTGTCGAGTGGCTTGCCGCCACCAAGGCCGACGTTGTCGCCTGCCAGGAGGTGCGCGCCACCGCGGAGCAGCTTCCCACGGGCGTCGTCGACCCCGATGGCTGGTTCGCGGCGCACGCTCCCTCCGCCGCGAAGGGGCGCAACGGCGTCGCCGTTTACAGCCGTGTGGAGCCCGATGCGGTCCGCGTCGGTTTCGGGGAGCCCGAGTTCGAGGACAGCGGGCGCTACCTCGAGGTCCACCTGCCGAAGGTCGTCGTCGCGAGTCTCTACCTGCCCAGCGGGGACGTCGGTACCGAGCGCCAGGACGAAAAGGAACGCTTCATGGCCGCGTTCCTGCCCTACCTCGTCGAGCTGCGGGCCAAGGCCGCCGCGGATGGGCGGGAGGTCGTCGTCGTCGGGGACTGGAACATCGCCTACGACAACGCCGATCTCAAGAACTGGCGCGGCAACCGCAAGAGCTCCGGTTTCCTGCCCGAGGAACGCGAGTGGCTCGGCCGCGTCTACACCGAGGCCGGCTACGCCGACGTCCAGCGGCGCCTCGATCCCGACGGCCCCGGGCCCTACACCTGGTGGTCCTACCGCGGCCAGGCCTTCGACAACGACTCCGGCTGGCGCATCGACTGCCAGCTCGCCACCCCCGGGCTCGCCGAGAAGGTCGTGTCCGTCGTCGTCGAGCGCGCCGCCGCCTACGACCAGCGCTGGTCCGACCACGCGCCCGTCACCGCCACCTACGACATCTAGGCCGCGCGGGCCGCGCGCCAGGTTTCGCTGTCCACGAAGTGGTTGTCGAACCGCTCCTGCGACGCCAGGATCTCCGCCGGTGACGCCTCGCCGCGCCGGATGCGGTCGATCATCCGGAAGTACTCGAACCGCTCGACGCCGGGCGTGAACACGATCAGCACGTCCGCGCCGGACCGCGAAGACGCGCCGAAGGCGTGCGTCGTGTGCGGCGGCACGAACAGCATGTCGCCCGTCCGCACGGTCACCACCTCATCGTCCTGAAGGACCTCCAGCTCCCCGTCGAGCATGAAGAACATCTCCGCCGACGCCGTGTGGAAGTGCGGCGTCGCGCCGTCGCGCCCGCGGCCCAGCGACGCGCGGTTGGTGCTCAGGTGCCCGTCCGTCCGGGAGACGTCGGCCAGCAGCGTCATCGTGTCGGGCGTGGTGCCGAGCTGCTCGGCTTCGTCGTGGCGTACCAGCAAGGTTGTCATGCCGGAGATGGTTCCACGGCTGATAGTTCGCTGTCAAACTATCTGGGAGCGAATAGACTGCCCGCGTGACTGACGAAGACGCCGTCGACGCCGTGGTGTCGGCGTGGGCCCGCGAACGGCCCGAACTCGACCTGACCGCCATCGGCGTCGCCGGCCGGCTCAGCCGGCTGAGCCTCGTGCTCGGCCCGGCGCAGGAGCGCGTCTTCGGCAAGTTCGGCCTGCAACGCGGGGAGTTCGACGTCCTGGCCGCGCTGCGCCGCTCCGGGAAGCCCTACACCCTGATCCCGTCGGAGCTGTCCGCGACGCTGATGATGTCCCGCGCCGGCATGACGAGCCGCCTCGACCGGCTCGAAGCCGCCGGATTCGTCGAGCGCACGCTCGACCCGAACGACCGCCGCAGTTTCCGCATCCGCCTGACGGACAAAGGTTTCGAGGTCGTCGACGCGGCGATGACCGAGCACACCGCGAACGTCACCGAGCTGCTCTCTTCGTTGCGGGGCAAGGAACTCGGCCTGCTCGACGACGTCCTGCGCAAGCTGCTGCGGGAGTACGACACCCCGTGAACGCGAACAGGGCCTCCCCGCGGGGGAAGGCCCTGTTCGCCGCGCCGGAGAGAGTCAGCAGGACAGGTTGTCACCCGTCGGCACGCCGAGGATCCCGGTGATCTGCGTGTACTTGTCGACCCGGCTCTGGACCTGCGCCGGGTTGCCGCCGTTGCACTCGATGGACCCGTTGATGCTGCGGATGGTCTCGCCGAAGCCGCGCTGGTTCACCATCGCGTCGTGCGGCGTCATCGTGCCCGGGCCGGTCTGGGTGTTCCAGTACCAGAGGCCGGTCTTCCACGCGACGGCCGCGTCCTGTTCGACCAGGTACGGGTTGTTCAGCAGGTCGATGCCGAGCGAGTCGCCCGCGGCCTTGTAGTTGAAGTTCCAGCTCAGCTGGATCGGGCCGCGGCCGTAGTAGGCCGCGGTGCCCGCCGGGCAGCCGTAGGACTGGCTGGTGTCGCAGTAGTGCGGGTAGTTCGCGGTGTTCTGCTCGACGACGTAGACGAGACCGCCGGTCTCGTGGTTGACGTTGGCCAGGAACGCGGCCGCTTCCTGCTTCTTCACGGTGTCGTCACCGGTGTTCGCGAAGCCGGGGTACGCGTCGAGCGCCGCCGTCAGGCCGCTGTAGGTGTAGAAGCTGTTGCGGCCCGGGAAGATCTGGTCGAACTGGGCCTCGCTGACCACGAACGCGGCGTCCGAAGTGGCCGGTGCGGCGGACGCGGTCGCGGTGGGGAGCACGACGGCCGCGGCGGTGGCGGCGAGTGCGCTCACCGCCACTCCGGCGAGCTTCAGGAACCGTGGGATCGACATGCTGGGACTCCTCTGGGTGTCATGCCGGTCGTGCGCGGTCCGACCAGGCCGTGAATTTCTTTCGGAGTTACGTGAAGAGGTATAGACCAATCACCAACGAGTGAAACGGGGTCACGGCGAAGAGGCCGCGATCGGAGCAGTGCGAACTGCGGCAAACGGCAGAACGTGAGGTGATGTTGCGATGAACGGGTGACCAGGGGCCGGACAACGATCGGTCAGCTTCTACTCTGGGTATGAGCGTTCCGTCCTCCGCAACACCGTTCGGGTGATCGCTGTGAACCCTGGGGGTGCCCGGATCGTGGTACGAGATGGGCGCTAGTCTCGGCCCCCGAGTCGAGCGGGTCTTCAGGCCTTGACACGCTCGGTAGTTTTCTGACCAGTAGCACGCAGCGTCTCACTCATTTGGGTGAGCGTTTCGCTCGTCACTCGCGGGAGGCACTCCGGTGCGCAACCCAGGTCATCTCCTGATGCGGTCCACGCTGCGCGGGTTCCGCGCCGTCGCGGTCCTCGCCCTCGTCCCGGCCGGCCTGCTGGCCGCCGGTGGGGTCGCGCTGGCCGACGTCACGACCGCGCAGGCCGACACCAACACCGACAGCTTCGGTGTGCTCGGCCCGGTCGGCCTGGTCGCCGTCGCGCTCGGCATCGTCGGCATGACGCTGGGTGTGCTGCGCCAGCGCCGCAAGACCCGCTCCACCGCCGAGATCGTCGAGGCCGTTCCGGTCGTCCCGGAGGTCACGGGCCCGGTGACGGCGCTGGCGGAGGCCGTCCTGTCCGAGCCCGACACCGGTCCGACGCGCCCGTTCCTGGCCCCGCACCCGCACGCCTGAGGCCCCTCGACGCCGTCGGCGCGTCGCGGCCTGAAAGAATCCCAGCGTGTCCGAAGAGCAGATCGCAGCCGCCCGCCGTCCGCGTGTCCTGTCCGGGATCCAGCCGACCGCCGACTCGTTCCACCTCGGCAACTACCTCGGCGCGCTGCGTCAGTGGGTGCGGCTGCAGGACACGCACGAGCCGTTCTACTGCGTGGTCGACCTCCACGCGATCACCGTCGAGCAGGACCCGAAGGTGCTGCGCCAGCGCACCCGCGTCTCGGCCGCGCAGCTGCTCGCCATCGGCATCGACCCGCAGCGCAGCGCCCTGTTCGTGCAGAGCCACGTGCCGGAGCACGCCCAGCTGAGCTGGGTCATGGAGTGCCAGACCGGGTTCGGCGAGGCCGGCCGGATGACGCAGTTCAAGGACAAGTCCGCGAAGCAGGGCTCCGACCGCTCCAGCGTCGGCCTGTTCACCTACCCGATCCTGCAGGCCGCGGACATCCTGCTCTACCAGGCGGACGCGGTCCCGGTCGGCGAGGACCAGCGCCAGCACCTGGAGCTGACGCGCGACCTCGCGCAGCGCTTCAACAACCGGCTGGGCAAGACGTTCGTCGTGCCCGAGCCGTACATCATCAAGGACACGGCCAAGATCTACGACCTGCAGGACCCGACGAGCAAGATGAGCAAGTCGGCGTCCGCCGCGAACGGTCTCGTCGAGCTGCTCGAAGACCCGAAGCGCTCGGCGAAGAAGATCCGCTCGGCGGTCACCGACACCGGCCGCGAGGTCGTGTTCGACGCCGAGAACAAGGCGGGTGTCTCGAACCTGCTGACGATCTTCTCGGCGCTCGCCGAGCGCACGATCCCGGACCTTGAAGCCGCTTACGAAGGCAAGGGCTACGGCGACCTGAAGAAGGACCTCGGCGAGGTCTTCGTCGAGTGGGTGACGCCGATCCAGGACCGGGTCAAGTCCTATTTGGACGATGTGACCGAGCTGGACAAAGTCCTCGCCGCGGGCGCGGAACGCGCTCGTGAGGTGGCCTCGAAGACGCTGGCCAAGACGTACCAGCGGATCGGGTTCCTGCCGCCGGTGCGGTGAAGCTCATCCTGCTCAACGGCCCGCCGGGCAGCGGCAAGTCGACGCTCGCCCGGCGCTACGCCGACGACCACCCGCCGGCGCTGGCCCTGGACGTCGACCGCGTCCGCGCGCTGATCGGCGGCTGGCGCGAGTCGCCGGGTCCGGCGGGTCTGCTGGCCCGGGACCTCGCGGTAGCCGCCGCCCGGACACACCTCGCCGCCGGTCACGACGTCGTCGTGCCGCAACTGCTGGCCCGGCCGGAGTTCGCCGAACGCCTCGAAGCGCTGGCCCGCGAGACGGGCGCGAGTTTCCACGAGATCGTGCTCCTGCCCGGCCGCGACGAGGTCGTGCGAAGAGTCGCCGAGCGGGGCTCGTCGGAGATCGAGTCGGCCGCCCGTCTCACCGAGCGGCAGGTGAGCGCCGTGTACGACGCCGTGATCGAGTTCTGCGCGCAGCGGCCCGGAATCACGGTCGTCCCGGCGGCCGCCGGTGATCAAGATCGGACCTACCAGGCCCTTCTCGCCTCCCTCACGTAGGCCGCTCGCGTTGCGGGAGTCACCCGGCGTGGTTAGCGTTTCACGGTGGCGAACGAAGAAACGAAGGAAAAGCTCCTGCCGCGGCTGCGGCGGAAGTACCCGTGGCTCGATCACCTGATCCGGGCGAACGAGGCCTTCAGCGAGCGGTACGGCAACCACTACGCGGCCGCCATCACCTACTTCAGCGTCCTGTCGGTGTTCCCGCTGTTCATGGTGGCGTTCGCCGTGGTCGGGCTGGTCGTCAACCACGACCAGACGATCATCACGAAGATCACCGACGGCATCAACAGCTCGGTGCCGGACGGCCTCAAGGAGCTCGTCAACGGCATCGTCAAGGGCGCGCTGGACTCCGGCGGCGGGATCGGGATCTTCGGCCTGCTCATCGCCCTCTACTCCGGCATCGGCTGGATGTCGAACCTGCGCGACGCGCTCACCGCGCAGTGGGGCCAGGAGAAGCAGTCGCAGCCGGTCGTCAAGCAGACGCTCAAGGACCTGGTCGCGCTCATCGGCCTCGGGGTCGCGCTCATCGTCTCGTTCGCGCTGACCGCCGTCGGCGGCGGTGTCGGGCAGTTCCTGCTCGACCTCGTCGGGCTCGAACACCAGACCTGGGCGATCTACCTGCTGCGGGCCGCGACGATCGTGCTCGGCCTGGCCGCCAACACCCTCGTGTTCCTCTGGGTGATCGCGCGGCTGCCGCGTGAGCAGGTCGCGCTGCGCAGCGCCGTCAAGGGCGCCGTGGTCGCCGCCATCGGGTTCGTCATCCTGCAGCAGGTCGGCTCGATCTACCTGGCGAGCGTCACGAAGTCGCCGTCGGCCGCGCTGTTCGGGCCGGTCATCGGGCTGCTCGTGTTCGCGAACCTCGTCTCGCGCTTCCTCCTGCTCATCACGGCGTGGACGGCGACGGCGAAGGAGAACCAGCACAAGATCGTCCAGCCGCCGGCGCCGGTGCGGCTCGAGCAGAGCGTCACCGTGCAGCGCGGGCCGGGGCTCGGCACCGTCGCGGGGGCGTTCGGCGCCGGGGCACTGCTCGCGTGGCTGGGTGGCCGTCGCAAGTCTTGACAGCGACCCGTATGGTAAAGAAACTGAACCGGTAAGAATTCTGAACCGGAGGTTTCATGCTGGATGCCGCCCGCGAGTGCGCCGCGCTCGCCAAGACGCTCGCGCCGGTCACCGAGCGGCAGCGCGCGCTGCCCGCCGAGCTGGTCGCGAAGCTGACCGACGGCGGGCTCCTGCGCAGCGGCGTCCCCGGTCACCTCGGCGGCCCCGAAGCGCCGCCCGCCGTCAGCCTGGAGACGGCGGAGACGGTCGCGCGCGGTGACGCGTCGGCCGGCTGGTGCGTCTCGATCGCCGTGACGAGCAGCCTGCTCTCGGCCTACGCGCCGCGGAAGTGTGCCGAGGAGGTCTTCGGCGACCCCCGGACGGTCGCCGCGGGCGTCTGGGCGCCGCGCGGGACCGGCCGAAGAGTCGACGGCGGGTACGTCGTCTCCGGCCGCTGGCCGTTCTGCAGCGGAATCCCGCACTGCGACTGGCTTTTCGCCGGGTTCGTGCACGAGAGCGCGTTGTACGTCGCCGCGTTGCCGAAGACCGAGATCGAAGTGCTCGACACCTGGCACACCAACGGCTTGCGCGGCACCGGCAGCCACGACTGCGTGGCCGACGACCTGTTCGTCCCGGAGCACCGCGTCTTCTCGGTGCTGAGCGGTCCGCCGGAGGAAGCCGTTGCGCTGCATAGGTTCCCGCTCTTCGGCTACTTCGCGCTGTCCGTCGCCGCGGCCGCGCTGGGCAACGCGCGCGGCGCGATCGACGACCTGATCGAGCTGGCTTCGACGCGCAAGCCGCTCGGCTCCAGCCGGTCGCTGGCCGAGCGGTCGCAGACCCAGGCCGCCGTCGCGGAGGCGGAAGCCGCCCTGCGCGCGGCGCGGTTGTTGTTCTACACCAGCATCGACGACGCCTGGCAGGCCGCGCAGGGCACCGACCCGGTCCCGGACCGGCTCAAGCTCGGCCTCCGGCTCGCCGCGACGCACACCACGCGCACGGCCGCGAAGGTCGCCGACAGCATGTACGACCTCGCCGGCGGCGCGGCGATCTACGAGACGTCACCGCTGCAACGCCGGTTCCGCGACGCGCACACGGCCACCGCGCACTTCCAGGTCAACCCGGCCAGCTTCGAGCTGTCCGGCAAGCTGCTGCTGGGCGTGCCGGCCCGCACCGAACAGTTCTGAGGAGCCCCGTGCCCGTCAACGCCCAGTACCGCCTCGCCGCCCGGCCGTCCGGCCTGCCGAAGGACGACGACTGGCAGTACACCGAGGACGCCGTCCCGTCGCCCGGTGACGGCCGGTTCCTCGTCGAGGTCCAGTACCTGTCGCTCGACCCGGCCATGCGCACGTGGATGAACCCGGGCCGCTCGTACGTGCCGCCGGTCGGGATCGGCGAGGTCATGCGCGCCGCCGGGATCGGCACGGTCGTCGAGTCGAACCACGCCGGGTTCAAGCCCGGGCAGAGCGTGTTCGGTACGTTCGGCGTGCAGAACTTCGCCGTCTCGGACGGCCAGGGCGTCCAGGTCGTCGACACGTCCCTCGCCCCGGCGCCGACGTTCCTCGGGACGCTCGGGATCAGCGGCATCACCGCGTACTTCGGGCTCTTCGACGTCGGCCGCCCGGAGCCGGGCCAGACCGTCGTGGTGTCGGCGGCGGCCGGGTCGGTCGGCATCGTCACCGGCCAGCTGGCGAAGATCCACGGCTGCCGCGTCGTCGGCATCGCGGGTGGCCCGGACAAGTGCCGGACGCTGGTCGAGGAGTACGGCTTCGACGCCGCCGTCGACCACCGCGCCGGGAACCTCCGCGCGGACCTGAAGGAGCACGCGCCCGACGGGATCGACGTCTTCTTCGACAACGTCGGCGGCGCCGTCCTCGAAGCGGCCCTCGCCCGGCTCGCGCGCGGCGCCCGGATCGTGCTGAGCGGCGCGGTTTCGCAGTACAACAGCACCGAAGGCCCGCGCGGCCCGGCCAACTACATGCAGCTGCTGGTGCAGCGCGCGTCCATGACCGGCTTCGTCTTCTCCGACTACGCCGACCGGTACCCCGAGGCGATCGAAGCGCTGGCGGGTTGGGTGCGCGAGGGCAAGCTGAAGACGCGCGAAGACGTCGTGACGGGCGGGATCGCGAAGTTCCCCGAGACGCTGCTCAAGCTGTTCCGCGGCGAGAACACCGGCAAGCTGGTGCTGGCGCTGTGACCGACCTCCGGCACCGGTTCACGGCGGACTCGGTCGGCCGGGCGCTCGACCTGGTCGGGGAGCGGTGGAGCCTGCTCATCCTGCGCGAGTCGTTCTTCGGCGTCCGGCGCTACGGCGAGTTCGCGCGCAACCTGTCCATCCCGCGGCCGACGTTGTCCGCGCGGCTCAAGACGCTGGCCGAGGCGGGTGTGCTGGAGCGCGTCGAGGAAGTGCCGGACCGGCCGGAGTACCACCTGACGCAGGCCGGCCGTGACCTCTTCGGCGCCGTCGTCACGCTCATGCAGTGGGGCGACAAGCACCTCGCCGGGCCGGATGGGCCGCCGATCCTGTTGCGGCACAACGACTGCGGCGAGATCACCGAGACGTACGTCGCCTGCGGGCACTGCGGCGGCGCGATCGCCACCGACAAGGTGACCCCGGAGCCCGGGCCCGCGTTCCGCTAGCTGCCCGCGGCCTTCTTGCGCTGGTGCCCGACCACGAACGCGCCGACGATGATCAGGAACACCACCAGCGTGATGATCCAGCCGGTGACGCCGAACGGGTCGTCCTTGGCGGCCGCCGAAGTGGACGTCCCGCTGTTGGTCGCGGTGCTGCCGTCGGGCAGGATCGACGGCTCGCCGCTCTCGGGCGTCGCGGGCGGCTGGTAGGTGATCCGGCCGACCGGCTCGGCGTGGTCGGCCTCCAGCGCGAAGCCGTAGTCGAGCAGCTTGCCCGCCTGGTCGACGACCTTGGTCGGCTTCTGCTCGGCGCGCAGCATGACGACGGCGAGCCGCTTGCCCTGCTGCTGCGCCGCGCCGACGTAGGTGTGGCGGGCGTCGTCGGTGAACCCGGTCTTGCCGCCGAGGAAGCCCGGGTAGACGCCGAGCAGCTTGTTGTCGTTGTACACCGGGATGGCCGGCTTCCCGCCGGCCGGCGGGATCTCGAAGTCCTTCGTCGCGACGGCCTTCGCGAACTCCGGCTGCTTCATCGCGTAGTGGAAGATCAGGCTCAGGTCGTAGGCCGAGGTCGACATGCCCGGCCCGTCGAGCCCCGACGGCGTCGCGGCGCGGGTGTCGAGGGCGCCGATGCGGACGGCCATCGCGTTCATCTTCGTGACGGTGGAGTCGACCCCGCCGAGCGCCGTGGCGAACGCGTGCGCGACGTCGTTGCCCGAGTGCATCAGCAGGCCGTGGAGCAGCTGGTCGACGGTGTAGCCGCCGCCGGCGACGATGCCGACGCAGGTGCACTCCTGCTCGGCGTCCTCCTTCGTCGCGACGAGCACCTGCTCGGGCTTGAGCTGGGTGACGACGACGAGCGCGAGCAGCGTCTTGATCAGCGACGCCGGCCGCTGCCGGGCGTGCGGGTCCTTCGCCGCGATGATCGCGCCGGTGTCGAGGTCCTGCAGCACCCAGGACGCGGCGGTGTTGCCGTCCGGCGGGTTGAGCGCGCCGTCCGGGGTGACGAGGCCGCACTCGGCCAGCCGCGGGCCGCCGACGGGCACGCTGGGCACCGGCAGCGCCGCGGGCGCCGCCCGGCCGGGCGCGGGCCGCTCCGACGTGTCGACCGCGGGCGGCGGCGCTTGGTGGTTCGCGCACTGCGCTCCTTGCGGCGGCGCGGCGGCCGCGAGGACCGGCGTGCCCAGGGCCAGGAGACCGGCGGTGAGCGTCGTCGTGAAGACCTTGAGCGACCGGGAGGCGACGGAGTGCACCCACGCAATCTAGCGTCGCCGCGGCCCGCGCATACTCAGGGGCATGCGGATTTCCAAGCGCACCTCGCTGTTCCTGCTGGCCTTCGGCGTGTGGTCGTGGATCATCTGGATCACCTTCGCCAAGAACCTCTGGGCGAGCGACCAGTCCTGGACGCCGGACGGCTCGCCGACCGCGTACTTCGTCGTGCACGCCGTGCTGACGGTCGTGTCGTTCGTGCTGGGCACGCTCATCGGGGTGCTGGGCTGGCGCGGCGTGCGTGCGGCTCGCGTCGCCTCCTGACTGTCGCCTCCTGACTTTGGTCGGTGGCGCCCGGTTGCCCCTCGGTTTAGGTTGACGCCACCGAACATGGAGGTGGAATGTCCCGTTTACGCCGAATGGCGGCTCCGCTGGCGCTGGTCGTCGGGGGTGGCCTGCTGGCCGCCGCGCCGGCCGCCGAGGCCGCCCCGGTCGCCTGCGACACCACGAGCACGGCCTACACGTACGTCGTGACCTACCAGCCGGGCACCCGCGCGTCGGCCGTCGACAAGGAGCTGGCCGCGAAGTGCGGCACGAAGGTGGCGTACTACGGCGAGATCGGCGTCGCGATCGCCAGCTCGCGCAACGCGGACTTCCAGCAGAAGATCGGCGTCTACCGGGCGTACTCGGGCGGCAAGGACGTCGCTTCCGCCGGTGCGGCCCGGTCGTCTCTCGGCGCGGTCCGGACGCTGGAGGACACCCAGTCGGTGGCCGCGGCCGGTGACCTGTCGGCGCAGCAGTGGGACATGAAGGCGATCCACGCGCCGGAGGCCAACAAGAAGTACCAGGGCAGCCGCGCGGTGACGGTCGGCGTCCTGGACTCGGGCATCGACGCCACGCACCCGGCCCTTCGCGCTGCGATTTCCCCGTCGGAGTCGGCGGGCTGCATCACGGGCGCGCCGGACCTGACGCCGGCGTCGTGGGCGCCGACGACGTCCGACCACGGAACACACGTCGCGGGGACGATCGCGGGCAAGGACCCGGCGGCGGGCTTCACGGGCATCGCGCCGGGTGTTCGTCTGGCGTCGGTGAAGGTCGTCAACGACGACGGCTACATCTTCCCGGAGTCCGCGGTCTGCGGCTTCGTCTGGGCGGCGAAGCACGGCTTCCCGGTGACGAACAACAGCTACTACATCGACCCGGGCATGTTCTTCTGCTCCCGCGAGCCGGGCGACGCGGCGGCGTACGAAGCGGTCCGCCGCGCGATCACCTACTCGACGCACCACGGAGTCCTGAACATCTCGGCGGCGGGCAACTCGGGCTTCGACACGACAACGCAGACCACGGACCCGAACCGCCCCCACCCGGTGGATTCGTCGTGCGGCATCCTGCCCAAGGCGATCGACGGAGTGGTGACGGTGTCCTCGGTGGGCTACGCGGGCACGAAGTCGTCCTTCAGCAACTACGGCGAGATCGACGTAACGGCTCCGGGTGGCGACTTCGCCCAGACCCCGCCCGCTGGTGCCGGCCCGGCGTGCCCGCTGTCGTCGACGGTCTTCGGCGGCCAGTACGGCTCGAAGTGCGGCACCTCGATGGCGTCCCCACACGCGGCGGGCGTCGCGGCGCTGCTGGCGTCCCGGTTCCGCGGCATCCCGCCGCAGCTGCTGTCCCGCTTCCTGACGGGCGAGGCAGACCCGGTGGCCTGCCCAACAGCCGAAGCAACGTGCTCCGGCCCGACGCGCGACAACTCCTACTACGGCCACGGCCAGGTAAACGCGCTAGACGCAGTCCGCTAACCCGGGCATAGGTCGTCATGTCGTGAGGGGCACCTTCAGGGACTGTATGTCCCTGAAGGTGCCCCTCACGGCGTTAGGCCGCGCGTTCGACCAAGAATACGGAGGGGCGTGGCCGGGCGGCTGCGGCGGTGTAGGCATCGGCCAGTTCCTGCAGGACCCCGTCCGGATCGTCTCTGAGGCTTGACGGGAGGGTTTGCACGACCTTGATGCCGGCAGCCGCGTAGCGGTTGTTCCGCCGGAGGGTCCGAGCGTATCCCTCCGGCGTGAAGTGGAACTCGAACGAATCGATCTCCCAAGCCAAGGCGATTTCGTCCCACCATGCGTCGGGACAGCCGACGTAGCCGCCGGCCGACTGGATGCCGGCGTTCCAATGGCTCGGCGGGTTCGGCAGCCGATCGGTCAGCTTCCTCGCACGCAATTCGGCGACGGAGCGGAGATCAACCCATTCCTTCAACAGCCGGCGGGGTATCGCGGTGCCCCGTTTGGTCCCTTCGTCGAGCTCGCTAGCCAGCCCGGTGGGGGAACAGTGTCCGTGTTGGACGGCTTCGATCAGCAGGTGGCCGATGGGTTCTTCCGCGCGGATGCGACGAACGGCGTCAGTGGTCGCGCGAACTAGGGGAGCGAGCGGGATTCCCTGACGAGTCCAAGCGCCGGGAAGCCGCCTCGTGCGCTCGGCGACGACGTACTCGCTGCTGAGGACCCGCTGATCGTGGGGTACCAGCAGATGTACGCCTGACGCCGGGAACTGCTCCGGCACGCGGAGTCCGTACCATCGGCAGGCCTCCGCGCCGGTGATCATCGCTCGCGATCCGCCGTAGAGCAAAGCTGCGACAACCCGCTCTCGACGAGTGGAATCGCCGTTGTGCAGCAGAACGATTCCTGGCAGCAGCCGCTGCCAGGGGCCACCGGGCAAGCACCTCCGGTAGATCGTCCGGTTGTGCATGCCCAGGGATTCCAGGTGCTGCGCCCGGATCACACCGTCCCGGGCTTGCCGTTTCAGCAGTTCGGGATGCTCATCCCAGTTTCTCCGTGTGGACATTCACCCATCGTGAGCAGTGCTCAACGACTTCCACCAGCCCTCATCGGCCCACCTGTGGACAACCCACCCCTTGTGGATAACTGAGAAAAGCCGTGAGGGGCACCTTCAGGGACTGTATGTCCCTGAAGGTGCCCCTCACGGCTTTAAAGCCGCGGCAGGAAACTCAGACGCGCTTGAAGAGTAGGGCTCGCTTTACTTCCTGGATCGCCTTTGTCACCTGGATGCCTCGGGGGCAGGCGTCCGTGCAGTTGAACGTTGTGCGGCAGCGCCAAACACCCTCGCCGTCGTTCAGGATGTCCAAGCGCTCCTCCGCCCCCTCGTCGCGGGAGTCGAAGATGAAGCGGTGGGCGTTGACGATCGCCGCGGGGCCGAAGTACGAGCCGTCGTTCCAGTACACCGGGCAGGACGACGTGCAGCACGCGCACAGGATGCACTTCGTGGTGTCGTCGAAGCGGTCGCGGTCCGCCTGGGACTGGATGCGCTCGCGCGTCGGCTCGTTGCCGTACGTGATCAGGTACGGCTTGATCGCGCGGTACGCCTCGAAGAACGGGTCCATGTCGACGTACAGGTCCTTCAACGTCGTCAGGCCCTTGATCGGGGCGATCGTGATCGTCGTCGGCTTGCCGTCCTTGGCCAGCAGGTCCTTCATCAGGACCTTGCAGGCCAGCCGGTTGATGCCGTTGATCTGCATCGCGTCCGAACCACACACGCCGTGTGCGCACGAGCGGCGGAACGAGAACGTGCCGTCGATGTAGTCCTTGACGTGGAACAGCAGGTTCAGCAGGCGGTCGGTGCGCTGCGCCGGGACCTCGTACGACTCCCAGTGCGGCTCGGTGTCGACCTCCGGGTTGAACCGCAGGATCTTCAGCGTGACCGTGATCGGGGTGTGCTCGTCGGACGCGGAAGACGAAGGAGCTTCGGCAATGGCAGTCATCAGTACTTCCGCTCCATCGGTTCGTAGCGGGTGAAGGTAACCGGCTTGTAGTCGAGCCGGATGTCCGAAGCAAGATCGGAACCCTGCTTGTACGCCATGGTGTGCCGCATGAAGTTCGTGTCGTCGCGGGTCGGGTAGTCCTCGCGCGCGTGGCCGCCGCGGGACTCCTTGCGCGCGATCGCGCCGACGATCAGCACCTCGGCCAGCTCCAGCAGGAAGCCCAGCTCGACGGCCTCGAGCAGGTCGGTGTTGTACCGCTTGCCCTTGTCCGACACGGTGATCCGCTCGTAGCGCGCCTTCAGCGCCTGGATGTCGGTCAGCGCCTGCTTCAGCGTGTCCTCGGTCCGGTACACCGACGCGTGCGAGTCCATCGTCTGCTGCATTTCCTTGCGGATGTCGGCGACGCGCTCGTCACCGTGCTCCGACAGCAGGCCCGCCAGCTGCTCCTCGACCATCGTGGTCGGGTTCTCCGGCAGCTCGACGTGCTCGTGCGCCAGCGCGTACTCCGCGGCCGCGATGCCGGCGCGGCGGCCGAACACGTTGATGTCCAGCAGCGAGTTCGTGCCCAGGCGGTTCGAGCCGTGCACGGACACGCACGCGACCTCGCCCGCGGCGTACAGGCCGGGGATGACGTTCTCGTTGTCCCGCAGCGCTTCGCCGTGGATGTTGGTCGGGATGCCGCCCATCACGTAGTGGCAGGTCGGGAACACCGGCACCGGCTCCTTGACCGGGTCGACGCCCAGGTAGGTCCGGGAGAACTCCATGATGTCCGGGAGCTTCGCGTTCAGCGTCTCCTCGGGGATGTGCGTGACGTCCAGGACGACGTAGTCCTTGTTCGGCCCGCACCCGCGGCCCTGCAGCACTTCCTGCACCATCGAGCGCGCCACGATGTCGCGCGGCGCGAGGTCCTTGATGGTGGGGGCGTAGCGCTCCATGAACCGCTCGCCGTCGGCGTTGCGCAGGATCCCGCCCTCGCCGCGGACGGCTTCGGAGATCAGGATGCCCAGGCCCGCGAGGCCGGTCGGGTGGAACTGGAAGAACTCCATGTCCTCCAGCGGCAGGCCCTTGCGGAAGATGATGCCGAGGCCGTCACCGGTGAGGGTGTGCGCGTTCGACGTCGTCTTGAAGATCTTGCCCGCGCCGCCGGTGGCCATCACGATCGACTTCGCCTGGAAGACGTGCAGCTCGCCGGTGGCCAGCTCGTAGGCGACGACGCCGGACGCGACCGGGTTGCCCTCCTCGTCCGGGCTGGTGACGAGGTCGAGCACGTAGAATTCGTTGAAGAACTCCGTGCCGTACTTGACGCAGTTTTGGTAGAGCGTCTGCAGGATCATGTGGCCGGTGCGGTCCGCGGCGTAGCAGGCGCGGCGGACCGCGGCCTTGCCGTGGTCACGGGTGTGCCCGCCGAAACGCCGCTGGTCGATCTTGCCCTCGGGCGTGCGGTTGAACGGCAGGCCCATCTTCTCGAGGTCGAGGACCGCGTCGATGGCCTCCTTCGCCATGATCTCCGCGGCATCCTGGTCGACCAGGTAGTCGCCGCCCTTGATCGTGTCGAAGGTGTGCCACTCCCAGTTGTCCTCTTCGACGTTCGCCAGCGCGGCGCACATGCCGCCCTGGGCCGCGCCGGTGTGGGACCGGGTCGGGTAGAGCTTGGTGAGGACCGCCGTACGGGTGCGCTGGCCGGACTCGATGGCCGCGCGCATCCCGGCGCCGCCGGCGCCGACGATCACCACGTCGTACTTGTGGAACTGCATGGTGGGAGCTCTCCGGGCTTCAGTTCGCGGGCATGTTCGGGTCGAACGTGAAGATCACCATGGTGCCGACGGCCAGGATCAGGACCATGGACACGTACAGCAGGATCTTCAGCCAGAACCGCGTGCTGTCCTTGCGGGCGTAGTCGTCGATGATGGTGCGCAGCCCGTTGCCGCCGTGGATCTCGGCGAGCCAGAGCATCGCCAGGTCCCAGAACTGCCAGAACGGGGACGCCCAGCGGCCGGCGACGAAGCCCCAGTTGATCCGGTGCACACCGCCGTCGAGGATGTTCATGATCAGCAGATGGCCGAGCACCAGGATGATCAACGCCAGGCCGGAGATCCGCATGAACAGCCAGCTGTAGAGCTCGAAGTTGCTGCGGCGGGCGGCGGGACGCTTCGGCGCGCGGGGGTTCGCGAGGGCGAGGTCGGCCATGTCAGTTACCCCCGAAGAGCGTTTCGACGGTGCGCTTCAGCATGAAGAACGCACCGGGGACCATCACGACGACCCAGACCACGCCGATCACCCACAGCATCGCCTTCTGCAGCTTCGGACCCTTCGACCAGAAGTCGACGAGCATGACGCGGATGCCGTTGAGCGCGTGGAACAGCACCGCGCCGACCAGGCCCACCTCGAGGAGGTTGACGATCGGGGTCTTGTAGGTCTCGATGACCTGGTCGTACGTGTTCGGCGACACGCGCACCAGCGCGGTGTCGAGCACGTGCACGAACAGGAAGAAGAATGTGAGCACGCCGGTGATGCGGTGCAGCACCCAGGACCACATGCCGGGGTCGCCCCGGTAGAAGGTCCCCTGCCGGCGTGAGGCACCCGCCCGATCGCTCGCCCCTGCCTCAGTGGCAGTGCTCGCCGTGGTGGACATCGGTGAACGGCCTCCAACGTCTGACTTGTGCCCGGGTGACCGGTGAGGTCCGCACTGATCGTCGCTGGTCCACTGGGGACGAACTACGGCGGCAATGCCGAGATCAAGGGTCATCGAGCGTGGATGCCAAGGATGCTAGACCCGCCTCGGACGGACGGCTCACCTCCGGGTTCCCCTCTGTGATGGACCAGACACCGGAGTGGTGCCAGGGCCACCCGGAGGTGTGGTCTGGAGCACACGGGTGACGGCTTTCGGGGCGCCGCAGCGGGTATCGGCTCTACCTGCGGCGCACGCGTCGCGATGTGGGCGCCGTCACAGCCAATGGGGGTCCACTGTGGACGCTGAGTGCGCGGGTGGCGCGCCGTTCGCCCGCCTGGCGGACCCTCGTCCGGGTGCCGGGTGCCGGGTGCCGGGTGCCGGGTGCCGGGTGCCGGGTGCCGGGTGCCGGGCTCGCTCCGGCTGGCGTCTGCTCACGCGTACTCCGGATGACCACTCGCTCGCGCACACGTCCGGGCGGTGCCGGGCTCGCTCCGGCCGGTCCGGGTCACGAGCGCTCCGGAGGACGCCTCGCTCGCGCACGCGTCCGGGCGGTGAAGGGTGCCGGGCTCGCACCGGCCGGTGTCCGGCTCGCCGGTGTTCCGGAGAACGCCCCGCTCGCGCACGCGCCCCGGGGAGTGCCGGGTGCCGGGGATTGCGCGGGTGCCGGGTTCGCGCTCGCCCGGTCGTCATCCGGCTCGCGCGATCGTCATCCGGCTCACGCTCGCTCCAGGGGACGCCTGGCCACGTCCTGGCAGCCCCCAGCGCCGGGTGCCGCGCTCGCTCCGAGCGGCCTGCCTCCAGCCGCCTCTCGCCGCCGCCCCGCGCCCCGCGAATCGCTTCGGCCGAACCCCGTCCCCCACCCTCTCCGGGGGGACGTCCCCAGTCCAGTCTATCGG
This sequence comes from Amycolatopsis sp. NBC_01286, assembly GCF_035982555.1. Lineage (NCBI taxonomy): Bacteria > Bacillati > Actinomycetota > Actinomycetes > Pseudonocardiales > Pseudonocardiaceae > Amycolatopsis > Amycolatopsis sp. NBC_01286. Next base: position 1,449,813 of record NZ_CP108428.1, on the reverse strand, counting down.
CGCCCCCCGACAGCCAGGCCTGGAACGGCCGGCACCGAGCGACTTGTCCACAACCGCCGAACGGTGTGGACAACCCGACGCGAGCGGCACCGGCCTTCGGCACGTTCCGTGACAATCGGTGGCATTTTGGCCGTCCCGGGCCCCGTGAAGGCGTCGAGAAGCCACCGAAAGCGACTCGCGGTGCTCCTGGTGATCACGTTGGGTGTACATCTCGTCGCGCGTGCGACTCGTGAGTAAACGTTTGTGTTACGTAGCGTGCCTTTCCTATGGCGCTTTCCTGTCCGTTGGGTACGGTCTGGCGGTCGACCCGGCAGTTGGGCCGGGACGCGCCCTTGACCATCCGCTGGATCAGCGGGGAGGGAGACACACGTTGCGTCGCATGCGTGGAACCGCGCTGGCCGCCGTGGCCATGGCCGGGGTGCTCACCCTGGCCGGGTGCGCCAAGGACTCGAGCGGTGGCAGCAGTAACAACAGTGCCGCGCCTTCGTCGGGCGGTTCGGACTGCGTCACCGCGCAGAAGCCGCCCGCAGCGCCCGCCGTCGCCTCCAGCAGCACCGCCGCCACCGGCAAGGTCGACGGCAGCCAGCTGAAGATCGGCCTGGCCTTCGACGTCGGCGGCCGGGGTGACGCGTCCTTCAACGACGCCGCCGCCGCGGGTACCGACAAGGCCAAGTCCGACCTGGGCGTGACGACGGTCAACGAGAGCACCGCGTCCGCCAGCGAGGCCGAGTCGGCCAAGCAGCAGCGCCTCGAGCAGATGGCTTCGCAGGGCCTCAACCCGATCGTCGCGGTCGGCTTCGCCTACGCCGACTCGGTCAAGGCCGTCGCGGCCAAGTACCCGAACACCAAGTTCGCGATCGTCGACGACGACTCGATCACGCTCCCCAACGTGACGCCGCTGGTGTTCGCCGAGGAGCAGGGCTCGTTCCTGGCCGGCGTCGCCGCCGCGTACAAGAGCAAGAGCTGTCACGTCGGCTTCGTCGGCGGTGTCAACACCCCGCTGATCCAGAAGTTCGAGGCCGGCTTCCTGCAGGGCGCGAAGACCGTTTCCAGCAAGATCAAGATCGAGGACGAGTACCTCACGCCGGCCGGTGACTTCTCCGGGTTCCAGGACCCGCCGAAGGGCAACGCGAAGGCGCAGGCCGAGATCGCCAAGGGCGCGGACGTCATCTACCACGCCGCCGGCGCCTCCGGTAAGGGTGTCTTCGACGCCGCCAAGTCGGGCAACGCGCTGGCCATCGGCGTCGACTCCGACCAGTACAACCAGAAGACCGTCGCGGCCGACAAGGACGTCATCATCACGTCCATGCTCAAGCGCGTCGACGTCGCGGTGTTCTCCTACATCCAGGCTGTCGCCAAGGGTGACCTGACGACCCTGCCGAAGCGGTTCGACCTCAAGGTCGACGGCGTCGGTTACGCCACCTCCGGTGGCAAGGTCGACGACATCAAGGACGTCCTGGACGGGTACAAGGCCCAGATCATCTCGGGCGCGATCACCGTTTCGGACAAGCCGCAGAAGTAACTGACAACGCGGACAGGGCTCGGAGGGGTTTCTCCCCTCCGAGCCCTCACGTGTTTTGACAGAGATGGAACTCTCCCGCCCATGAGCACTGCCGAGGCCCCGGCCGCGGCCGTCCCCGACCGGGGCGTGCCCGCCGTCCAGCTGACCGGGATCACCAAACGTTTCCCTGGCGTGGTGGCCAACTCCGACGTCAACCTCACCGTCGCCGCCGGCGAGGTGCACGCCATCTGTGGTGAGAACGGCGCCGGCAAGTCCACCCTGATGAAGATCCTCTACGGCATGCAGCCGCCGGACGAGGGCACCATCGCGATCAACGGCGACGAGGTGAAACTGCGCAACCCGCAGGACGCCATCCGCGCCAGCATCGGCATGGTGCACCAGCACTTCATGCTCGCCGACAACCTCACCGTCGGAGAGAACGTCTTCCTCGGCGCCGAGGGCCTGCACGGCATCGGCCGCGCCGCCCGCGCGCGGCTGGCGGAGCTCGCGCAGCGGACCGGCCTGCGCGCGAAGCCGGAAACGCTGCTGGAGGAGCTCGGCGTCGCCGACCGCCAGCGCGTCGAAATCGTCAAGGTGCTCTACCGCGGCGCCAAGATCATCATCCTGGACGAGCCGACCGCGGTGCTCGTGCCGCAGGAGGTCGACGCGCTCTTCGCGACCGTCCGGGAGATGAAGGCCGACGGCTACACCTTCCTCTTCATCTCGCACAAGCTCGACGAGGTGCGCGCGATCGCCGACACCGTCACGGTGATCCGCCGCGGCACCACCGTCGGCACGGCCGACCCCAAGACCATCACCTCGCGCCAGCTCGCCGAGATGATGGTCGGCTCCGAGCTGCCCAGCCCGGAGACCCGCGAGTCCACCGTCACCGACCGGGCCGTGCTGCGGCTGACCGGGCTGACGCTGGGCGCCGAGGGCTCCGACCGCAACGCGCTCGACGACATCACGTTCACCGTGCGCGCGGGCGAGGTGCTCGGCGTCGCCGGTGTCGAGGGCAACGGCCAGACGGAGCTCGTCGAGACGATCATGGGCATGCGCAAGGCTTCCGGCGGCACCATCGAACTGGTCGACGCCGAGGGCGTGGCCCGCGACCTGACGAAGGCCGGCACGCTGGCCCGGCGCGAGGCGGGCATCGGCTACATCGCCGAGGACCGCACGCGGCACAGCCTGCTGCTCACGCAACCGTTGTGGGTCAACCGGATGCTCGGTTACCAGACCCGCGAGCCGGTCTCCAAAGGACAGTTGCTCGACATCGCGGGCACGCGCGCGGACACCGAGCGGATCGTGCGGGAGTACGACGTCCGCACGCCGGGGATCGACGTTCCGGCCGCGGCGCTCTCGGGCGGCAACCAGCAGAAGCTGATCGTCGGGCGGGAGCTGTCCGGCAACCCGGTGCTGCTCATCGCCTCGCACCCCACGCGCGGTGTCGACGTCGGCGCGCAGGCGCTGATCTGGGAGAACATCCGCCAGGCCCGCGCCGCCGGCCTCGCCGTGCTGCTGATCTCGGCCGACCTCGACGAGCTCATCGGCCTGTCCGACACGATCCGCGTCATGCTGCGCGGGCGGCTCGTCAGCGAAGCCGACCCCGCGACCGTGACGCCGCAGGAACTGGGCTCGGCGATGACCGGCGCCGGAGAGGGTGACGACGAATGACCTCCTGGCGCACGAAACTGCTGCCACCGCTGCTGGCGATCGCGTTCGCCGTGCTGCTGTCGGCGATCGCACTGGTCATCTCGGGGGCCGACCCGCTCGAGGCCTACGGCACGATGATCGGCCAGATGTTCAAGGGCTCGACCGCGGTCGACACCGCGAACCTCGCGACTGTGTACTACCTGTCCGGGCTCGCTGTGGCCATCGGCTTCCAGATGAACCTCTTCAACATCGGCGTCGAGGGCCAGTACCGGTTCGCCGCGGTCGTCGCGGCCATCGCCGGCGGCGCGCTGAACCTGCCGCCGGTGATCCACACGCTGGTGATCCTCATCGTCGCGGTCGTCGCCGGTGCGGCGTACGCGGCGGTCCCGGCGATCCTCAAGGTCACCCGCGGGGTGAGCGAGGTGATCGCGACGATCATGCTGAACTCGATCGTCGGCGGGATCATCGCCTTCCTCATCAACGCCGACCAGTTCGGCGTGCAGCGGGGCAACAACATCGGGACCCGGGAGATCGCGCCGTCCGGCCGGATCCCGGGCATCCCGCTCGGGTCCGGCACGCTCTTCGGCTTCGTGATCATCGCGGCGATCATCGGCGCCGCCTACTGGTTCATGCTCAACCGCACGCGGTTCGGCTTCGAGCTCAAGGCGTCCGGCGAGTCGACCACCGCGGCCGCCGCGGGTGGTGTCAACGCCAAGAAGATGACGCTGATCGCGATGGTGCTCTCGGGCGGCGTCGCCGGCCTGGTCGCCATGCCGGAGCTGCTCGGCCGCGACTACACCTACGGCATCACCTCGACGCAGATGTACGGCTTCACCGGCATCGCGGTCGCGCTGCTGGGCCGCAACCACCCCGGCGGCATCGCGCTCGGCGCGCTGCTGTGGGCGTTCCTGGACACCTCCGCGGTGTCGCTGGAGCAGATCAACGTGTCCAAGGAGATCGCGACGATCATGCAGGGCATCATCGTGCTGTCGGTCGTCGTGGCGTACGAGATCGTGCGACGCGCCGACCTGGCCGCCGAACAACGAAGAGTCGGCCGCGCACTCAGCGGCAAGAGCACTTCGGTCGCCGGGGGAGGTGCCGTCTGATGGCCGTCACCGACGTTTCCCGGCCCGACGCCGGCAGCCCCGGCGCGATGCCGGTGCACCGCAAGCGGCCCCGCGTCCCCGGCTGGCTCCGCGGCGTCATCTGGGCCGTGATCGCCATCGCCGTCGTCTCGACGGCGTCGTACTCCACCGGCGTCTCCACGCTGACGTCGTCCAACACCGCGTCGACGGCGTTGCGCCTGGCCCTGCCGATCCTGCTGTGCGCGCTCGGCGGCCTCTGGGCCGAACGCGCCGGCGTCGTCAACATCGGGCTCGAGGGCATGATGATCCTCGGGACCTGGGGCGCCGCCTGGGGTTCGTACAACGGCGGGGTGTGGGTCGGCCTGCTGGCCGCGCTCGTGTTCGGCGCGCTGGGCGGCCTGCTGCACGCGGTGGCGACGGTGACGTTCAACGTCAACCACATCGTCTCCGGCGTCGCGATCAACCTGCTGGGCCTCGGCGTCACGAAGTACCTCGCGAACCTGATCTTCGAGCCGATCTCCGGCAACCCGCGGCAGTCGCCGGTGGTGCCGAAGTTCGACACCTACTCGGCTTCGGGCCTGTCCGACTGGCTCGGTGACCTCGAAAAGGAGCAGCGCGTCGGGATCTCCGACGTCGCCGGCATCCTCCGCGGCCTCGTCACCGAGGTGGCGCCGCTGACGATGATCGCGATCGTCCTGGTGCCGGTGAGCTTCTGGGTCCTGTGGCGCACGCGCTTCGGCCTGCGGCTGCGCTCGTGCGGCGAGAACCCGGTGGCCGCGGAGTCCCTCGGCGTCAACGTCTACCGGCACAAGTACGTCGCGATGCTGATCTCGGGCGCGTTCGCCGGGATGGGCGGCGCGTCGCTGGTGCTGCTGCGCGGCGGCGCGGACTACCTGGAGAACCAGACCAACGGCCGCGGTTACATCGGCCTCGCGGCGATGATCTTCGGCAACTGGCGCCCGGGCGGCCTCCTCGGCGGCGCGGCGCTGTTCGGGTACGCCGACGGCCTGCAGCTCTCCGGCGGCGGTGAAGCGGTGCTCGCGCTGCTGTACGGCGCGGTGATCCTGGTCGCCGTGATCGTCGTCGTCCAGCTGTTCCGCAAGCAGTGGATCGCGGCCGGGCTCGGCGTCGTCGGCGCCGGGATCCTGTACTTGATCTACTGGGCCAACGACACGCTGCCGTCGGACCTGATCCCGTACACCGCGCACTTCGTGACGCTGATCGTGCTCGCCGTCGCCTCGCAGCGGCTGCGGCCGCCGAAGGCCGACGGGCAGCCGTACCGGCGAGGTGAAGACTAGTGTCTACAGTGGACTGGGACGCGCTGCGTTCGAAGGCCATCGAAGCGGCTTCCCACGCGTACGCGCCTTATTCGGGCCTGCACGTCGGGGTCGCCGGGATCGTCGACGACGGCCGTGTGGTCATCGGCTGCAACGTCGAGAACGCGTCCTACGGGCTCGGGCTCTGCGCGGAGTGCACGATGGCCGGGCAGCTGCGGCTGTCCGGCGGCGGCAAGCTGGTCGCCGTCGCGTGCCGCAGCGGCGCCGGTGACCTGCTGATGCCGTGCGGGCGCTGCCGGCAGATCCTGTTCGAGCTGGGCGGCTCCGCGTGCCTGGTGGACACGCCGAGCGGCATCCTGCCGATGTCGGACGTGCTGCCGGACGCCTTCGGCCCGGACGACCTGCCGTGAGCGAGCTCGCGGGCGAACCATCAGCACTGCGCGCGTTCTCGGCAGTAGACGTGATTCGTGCGAAGCGGGACGGCGGCCGGTTGTCCGACGAGCAGATCGACTGGGTCGTCGACGCCTACACCCACGGCGTCGTCGCCGAGGAGCAGATGTCGGCGCTGGCGATGGCGATCTTCCTGCGGGGTATGGACTCTGCGGAGATATCCCGCTGGACCGGCGCGATGATCGCGTCGGGGGAGCGGCTCACGCTGGACGTCTCGCGCCCGACCGTCGACAAGCACTCGACCGGCGGGGTCGGCGACAAGATCACGCTGCCGCTGGCTCCGCTGGTGGCCGCGTGCGGCGCGGCGGTGCCGCAGCTGTCCGGCCGCGGGCTCGGGCACACCGGCGGCACGCTCGACAAGCTGGAGTCGATCCCCGGCTGGCGGGCTTCGCTGTCCACGGCGGAGATCGCGCGTCAGCTGGAGGACGTCGGCGCGGTGGTCTGCGCGGCGACGTCCGGGCTGGCCCCGGCGGACAAGAAGCTGTACGCGCTGCGGGACGTGACGTCGACGGTCGAGTCGATCCCGCTGATCGCCAGCTCGATCATGAGCAAGAAGATCGCGGAAGGCGCGTCCGGGCTGGTCCTGGACGTGAAGTTCGGGTCCGGCGCGTTCATGAAGACGCTCGACCAGGCGCGCACGCTCGCCTCGACGCTGACGTCGATCGGCGTCGCGCACGGCGTCCCGACGACGGCGCTGCTGACCGACATGAACGTCCCGCTGGGGCGCGCGGTCGGCAACGCGGTCGAGGTGGCGGAGTCGGTTTCCGTCCTGCAGGGCGGCGGCCCGTCGGACGTCGTCGAGCTGACGCTGGCTTTGGCCCGGGAGATGCTGGCGCTGGCGGGGATCTCCACGGACCCGGCCGAGGTGCTCGCGTCGGGCGAGGCGTACGAGACGTGGTGCCGGATGATCTCGGCCCAGGGCGGCGACCCGTCGGCGCCGCTGCCCAAGCCGTCGCACATCCACACGGTGGTCGCCCCGGCTTCCGGCGTGCTGGCTTCGCTGGACGCGTACGCGGTGGGCGTCGCCTCGTGGCGGCTGGGCGCGGGCCGGGCCCGCAAGGAGGACCCGGTCCAGGCCGCGGCGGGCGTGCTGTGCCTGGCCAAGCCGGGCGACGCGGTCACCGAGGGCGAGCCGCTGCTGGAACTGCACACGGACACGCCGTCCGCCGTCCCGGCAGCCCTGGCGGCCCTCGAAGGCGGCTTCACGGTGGCCGCCGCGGCTCCCGCCGCGGCTCCGATCGTCCGGGAGACGATCCACGGCACGGTGTGATGATCATCGCGAAGATGATCACCCGACCGAGTGACGTCCGAAGTCGTATCCCGCGTGATTGAACCTGGAACTCGCGTGATCAGAGCCGGTACGGCCCCAGACACGCGAGTTCCGGCTCCGATCACGCGAGTCACGGCTCCAGACACGTGAGATACGAGAAGGCCCCCACCGGCGTACCGGTGGGGGCCTCTTCGACTGGCTTGCTTACTCCGTGGGCTCTTCCGGGCCTTCGCCCGGCTTGGCCTTGGCGTCGGCCGGCTTCGGCGCGCGGCCGTTGCGGGAGCTGCGACGCGGCTGGCGCGGAGCCGGCGGCGGGGGCGAGATCTGCTGCACGGCGGGGCCGCCGCCGAGCATGAGCTCCGCGAACGTCGCCATCGCCTCGTCGAGCTGGCCGCCGATGCGGCGGACGCTCTCGTCGTTGCTCTTGCGCACCAGCGAGTCGAGCGAGTCGGTGTCCGGCTGCTTGGACAGGGTGCCCTCGACCTTGGACAGCCCGGCCTTGAGCGCGCCGTCGAGGTCGCCGATGCCGGACAGGAAGCCGTCTTCCACCTTGTCGAGGCGGCCGGCCAGGTCGTCGAGGCGGGTGGTGACCGTCTCGAGGCGGTTGCCGAGCTTCTCCAGGCGGTCCGAGGCGTCGATCATCTCGCCGGTCTCGGTCAGCGCGACCTTGAGCGCCTCGGTGTTCGCGCCGATCCGCTCGCCGGTGACGCGGTCCAGCTCGCCGATCCGCTCCTGCGTGACGCGGCTCAGCTCGTCGACCTTGTTCCGCAGCTCGTGGTCGGCGTGGTCGACGCGGTCGCGCAGCGACGCCTCGCTCTGCTCGATCCGCTCGCGGACCGGGCCGAGCACCGACTGCGGGATCGAGTCGAGCTTCGCGTCCTGCTTGTCGAGGTGGCCGCCGACCTCGTCGATCCGGCGGTGGATGTTCTGGAGCTTGTCCTCGAGTCCGTCCATCCGGCCCGCGACGCCCTCGAAGCGCGAGGCCATGCCGTCGAGGCGGCCGTCGAGCTGCGCGAACGGCTTGGCCAGCTTGTCGACGATGCTCTCGACGGCGCGGGTCAGCGCGGCGATGGCGTTGTCCTGGGCCTCCAGCCGGGACATCGTCTCGTCGAGGCGCTCGGCCAGGACGCTGACCTCGGTGCGGTCGGGCATCTCGGACAGCCGCTTGCGGACCGCGCCCAGCGAGTCGACCGGCGCGAGGCGGGCGTAGATGTCGTCGAGCGCGTCGAAGATCTGCTGCTGCTCGCTCTCACGCACTTCGGCCGCGCGCACCAGCATGTTGCGCATCCGGTCGAAGGACGGGGCGGCAATGTGGTTGTCAGTGGTCACTGCTGTGTGTCCTTCGTCGGCGGGGAAATGGAGGGACGTGCCACGAAGCTTAACGATTGCGAAATTGCTGTGCGTATGGCCCCCGTGAAGCGGGTATTGCGGAGGCCGCCCCCGGATGGCCGATTCGTTACCTGATCTCGACGCTCAGGGTTAGCCAGAGACTGAGAGTTACGGCCATGTAGGGGAATGACACCGAGGTTACCGTTGAGGGATGTCCGACGAAACCCCTGTTCTGCCCATCGAGACGCTCCGCCGCGCGCCCAAGGTGCTGCTGCACGACCACCTGGACGGCGGGCTGCGGCCCGCGACCGTGGCCGAGCTCGCCGACGCCACCGGCTATGCCGGCCTGCCCACCAGCGACCCCGCCGAGCTGGGCAGCTGGTTCCGCCAAGCGGCCGATTCCGGCTCGCTCGTCTCCTACCTCGAGACCTTCGCGCACACCTGCGGGGTGATGCAAACGGAGGAAGCCCTGGTCAGAGTCGCCGCGGAAGCTGTCGAAGACCTGGCCGCCGACGGCGTCGTCTACGCCGAGGTGCGCTACGCACCGGAGTTGTTCGTCGAACGCGGTCTGTCACTCGATACGGTGGTCGAGGCCGTCCAGGCGGGGTTCACGGAGGGCACACGCCGCGTGGTCGCCGCCGGCGGTTCGATCCGCGTCGGGACGTTGCTCTGCGCGATGCGCCAGCACGCCAGGGCCCTCGAGATCGCGAACCTGGCGGTCCGCTACCGCGACGCCGGCGTCGTCGGGTTCGACATCGCCGGACCGGAGGACGGATTCCCGCCGACCCGCAATCTCGACGCTTTCGAGTATTTGCGGCAGAACAATGCGCATTTCACCATTCACGCCGGTGAAGCGTTCGGTCTTCCGTCCATTTGGGAGGCGATTCAGCACTGCGGCGCCGAACGGCTCGGGCACGGTGTGCGGATCATCGAGGACATCAAGAGCGACGCCGACGGCACGGTCCACCTTGGACGGTTGGCCGCCTATGTCCGCGACCGCCGCATCCCGCTGGAGATCTGCCCGACGTCGAACGTCCAAACAGGCGCCGCGCGCTCGATCGCCGAGCACCCCATCGGCCTGCTGGCCAAGCTGCGCTTCCGGGTCACCGTCAACACGGACAACCGGCTGATGAGCGGGTGCACGATGACCAGCGAATTCGCCGCGCTGCACGAGACCTTCGGCTATGACCTGGACGAGCTGCGCTGGTTCACGATCAATGCGATGAAATCCGCCTTCATAGATTTCGACTCCCGGCTCGCGCTGATCGACGACGTGATCAAGCCCGGGTACGCCGCCCTGCGCTGACCTCGACGCCCTCGGGACCGTGACCGCCGATAGGCGGTTGCGGTCCTTAGGCACGACAACTATCGTTCACCATATAGGAAGTTGTTCTCAGAATTTGAGACGGTGAAGACGATGGCGCAGGTCAAGGGCGATTCGATCGAGCAGGTTCAGGCGAGTTCACGACGGTGGCTCATCCTCGCGCTCGGTCTCGCCGCGCAGACCGCGAGCTGTTCGTTCCTCTACGGCATCCCGTTCCTGGTCCCGGCGATGCGGGCGGCCGAGGGGCTGACGCTGGCCCAGGCCGGCACGGTCGTCGCGGCCCCGAGCATCGGGTTGTTGTGCACCCTGATCGTGTGGGGCGCGGCTGCGGACCGTTACGGAGAGCGTCTGATCATGGCCCTCGGGCTGGGGGTCTCAGGGTTACTCCTGGTGTACGCCGGACTCGGCGCCCACTCGATCGGGCTGCTCTTCGGGGTGTTCCTTGCTGCCGGAGCGTGTTCGGCTTCGGTGAACGCGGCGAGCGGCCGCGTCGTCATGGGCTGGTTCGCGAAGTCCGAGCGCGGGGTCGCGATGGGGATCCGCCAGACGGCCCAGCCGCTGGGTGTCGGCGTCGCCGCGCTCGGGCTGCCGCCGCTGGCCGCGCACTTCGGGTTCCGCGCGGCCGTGCTGCTGCCGGCCGGGCTGGCGATCGTCGTCGCGCTGCTGGTGGCCTGGCTCGTCGCGGACCCGCCCCGGCCGCCTCGGCCGGCTTCGGGTGAGAAGCCGCCGTCGCCGTACCGGCACGCGACGCTGTGGCGGGTGCACGGCGCGAGCGCGTTGCTGGTGGTCCCGCAGTTCGCCGTCTCGGCCTTCGCGCCGGTGTACCTGGTCACGGTGCAGCACTGGAGCGCGCTGTCGGCGGGCTGGTACCTGGCGGTGGTCCAGGTCCTGGGCGCCGCGGGGCGGCTGGGGTCGGGCTGGTGGTCCGACCGGGTCGGCAGCCGGTTGCGGCCGATGCGCCAGCTCGCGGTGCTGAGCTGCTTCGTGATGTTGCTGGTCGCCCTGGGCGACACGACGTGGCTCTGGCTGGTGCTGCTCGCGCTGGCGCTGGCCGGGATCATCACGGTCGCCGACAACGGTCTCGGCTTCACGGCGTCGGCCGAGCTGGCCGGCCTGGCGTGGTCGGGCCGCGCGATGGGCACGCAGAACACGGGCCAGAACATCGCGGCGTCCCTCACGCCGCCCCTGCTGGGCCTGGTGATCGGCGACAGCCGCTACGCGCTGGCCTTCTGCGTCGCGGCGATCTTCCCGGCCTTGGCAGTGCTGGTGGTCCCGACCCGCGCGGAGCGATCCGCAGAAGACTGACCCCGTGTCGTCCCCTCAAGCACGCGTGTCGACCCTCTGATCACGCGAGTCGACCGTTCCCGCACAGACCGGTTCGGCCAACTCGCGTGCCTGAACGGCTGACATGCGTGCCTGGACGGACGACACGTGTGCCTGGATGGACGACACGCGTGATTGAAGGGTCGACACGACGAAGGCCGCCTCCCGAATCCGGGAGGCGGCCTTCGTGAGGTCGGAAGGTCAGGCGACCGTGAGGCGGTTTTCGAACGTCTCCACCAGCTTGCGCCACGAGCCCTGCTCCGCGTCGAACGGGGCGCTCGGCTCGAGGCGTGTGGGGTCCGGGCGCAGGACGAACGAGACCAGCCAGCCCAGGCTTTCGTTGCTCGCCAGTGCCGTGTCGGCCGTGTCGTCGCCCGCCCAGTCGGCGGCGTCGGTGATCAGCTCGACGGCCAGCTCGAGCTGGGTCGGGTCGATCGCCTCCGGGCCTTCCGCGATGTCGGCGTCGATGCCGGACAGGACGTAGGTGTTCTCCGGGTCGACCTCGATCTCGAGCTCGCCCGCGGTGGCCTTCGCGAGCACCTCTTCCCAGGTGGACACGTCGGCGAGGTCGGTGTCGGCGAGGTCCTTGCCGTCGGCCAGGGCCCTGGCGAGGGCCTTCTCCGAGGTGTAGACGTCGATCTCGCCCTCGCTGCCGAGGAACACCGGCGAGTCGTCGAGGTAGCAGCGCAGCGTGTAGTACTCCGCGCCGGACGTGATGATCTTGATCGGGTCGATGCCGACCTCGGCCCAGAAGCCGACCGGACCTTCGTCCTCTTCCTCTTCCTCGTCTTCGGCGTCGTCGTCCGAGTCGGCGGAGTCGATCGCCTCGAGGTCCTCTTCACCCTCGGCGCCGGCTTCGGCCGCCGCGGACTCCTCGTGGAACGCCGCCAGCTCCTCGGCGGTCTGCTCCAGGATCTTCTCGTCGACGTCGGGTGCGGTCACCAGGCCGTCGATCGCGTCCAGCACGGTGTCCCACTTCTGCGACACCGTCTCGGACAGGTCGTTCCACACCTGGACGCCGACGCTCCCGGTGAACGGAAGGGTGCCCTGGTCGAGCAGCGAGAAGCCCTCGGTCGAGTCGAGGATCTCGTGGACCTCTTCGAGGTCGCAGACGTCGGCGAGCGACCGCACGATGCCGATGATCTCGGCGAGCTCCGCGATGTGCCAGATGTCCGGCTCTTCGGCGACGAGCTCGGGCACGCCGACGAGGTCGTACGTGTGGTCCTCGTCCGGGATCAGCTCCGGGACGTTCAGCGACGGAACCGCGTCCCACGCCGGGTGATCGAGCAGGTCGTGCCGCTCGGAGGTGCGTACGAACGCGGCCAAGTGGGCTGCGTCCGGGAACGCGTACAGGTCGTCCTCGTCGCCGAGGAACGCTTCCCACTCCTCGCCGTCCTCCCGCCAGCGCGGCGCCCACAGGGTGACGACGTCCCCCTGCGGCAGGCCGAGTTCGATCGGGATGATGTCCTGTGCCATTCCTAAGCCCTCCGGATTACCGCCCGTGTGCGCGCGAGACCGAAAGTATGCCCCGGTCGGTGCGCGGTACCGCGAAGCCTACGGGTTTACCACTCGCGATGCGATCGCCCCTGCCGACTTTGCGACGAGCGGATGGCACGATGGACGTCTCATGACTCTCACAGACCTTCTGCCTGCGGATCCCGACCCCGACGCCCTCTTCGAAGCGTTCACGACCTGGACGGCCGATCGGGGCATCGCGCTGTACCCGGCGCAGGAGGAGGCGGTGATGGAGGTCGTCTCCGGATCGAACGTCATCCTCTCGACGCCGACCGGCTCCGGGAAGAGCCTCGTCGCGGTCGGCGCGCACTTCACCGCGCTCGCCCAGGGCCGCCGCAGCTACTACACCGCGCCCATCAAAGCGCTGGTGTCGGAGAAGTTCTTCCAGCTCATCGAGATCTTCGGGGCGGACAACGTCGGGATGATGACCGGCGACTCCGCCGTGAACCCGGACGCGCCGATCATCTGCTGCACGGCCGAAATCCTGGCGAACATCGCGTTGCGGTTCGGGGCCGACGCCCCCGTCGGGCAGGTCGTGGCCGACGAGTTCCACTTCTACTCCGAGCCCGACCGCGGCTGGGCGTGGCAGGTGCCGATCCTCGAGCTGCCGAAGGCCCAGTTCGTCCTGATGTCGGCGACCCTGGGCGACGTGTCCTTCTTCGAGAAGGACCTCACCCGCCGCACCGGCAAGCCGACGGCCGTGGTCACGTCGGTGCAGCGCCCGGTGCCGCTGACCTTCCGGTACGCGCTGACCCCGCTGCACGAGACCATGTCCGAGCTGCTCCACGGCGGTCAGGCGCCGGTCTACGTCGTCCACTTCTCGCAGGCCGCGGCCATCGAGCGGGCGCAGACGCTGATGAGCATCAACGTCACGACCAAGGCCGAGAAGGAGGCCATCGCCGAGCTGCTCGGCGACTTCCGGTTCTCCGCGGGCTTCGGCAAGACGCTCTCGCGGCTGGTCCGCCACGGCATCGGCGTCCACCACGCCGGCATGCTGCCGAAGTACCGCCGATTGGTCGAAACCCTCGCCCAGTCCGGGCTGCTCAAGGTGATCTGCGGGACGGACACGCTCGGCGTCGGCATCAACGTACCGATCAGGACAGTGGTCTTCTCCGCGCTGACGAAGTACGACGGCATCCGCCAGCGCCACCTCAAGGCGCGCGAGTTCCACCAGATCGCCGGCCGTGCCGGCCGGGCGGGCTACGACACCGACGGTTACGTCGTCGTCCAGGCGCCCGACCACGTCGTCGAGAACGCGAAGGCGCTGGAGAAGGCGGGCGACGACCCGAAGAAGAAAAAGAAGATCGTCCGGAAGAAGGCCCCGGAGGGGTTCGTCAACTGGACCGAGAGCACGTTCGACCGGCTGATCGCGGCCGAGCCCGAGCCGCTGACGTCCAGCTTCAAGGTCACGCACTCGATGCTGCTGAACGTGATCTCGCGGCCGGGCAACGCGTTCGACTCCATGCGTCACCTGCTGGAGGACAACCACGAGGACCGCGCGTCGCAGCGCAAGCTCATCCTGCGCGCCATCGCGATCTACCGCGCGCTGCTGTCCGCCGACATCGTCGAGCGGCTGCCCGAGCCGGACGAGCAGGGCCGGATCGTCCGGCTCACCGTCGACCTGCAGTTCGACTTCGCGCTCAACCAGCCGCTTTCGCCGTTCGCGCTGGCCGCGATCGAGCTGTTCGACCTGGAGTCGCCGAGCTACCCGCTCGACGTCGTGTCCACTGTGGAATCCACTGTGGACAATCCGCGGCCCGTGCTGTCGCAGCAGCAGTTCAAGGCGCGCGGCGAGGCCGTGAACGCCATGAAGGCCGAAGGCATCGAGTACGACGAGCGGATGGAGCTGCTCGAGAACGTCAGCTACCCGAAGCCGCTGGAAGAGCTGCTGCAGGGCGCGTTCCACAGCTACCGGCAGGGCCACCCGTGGGTCGACGACTACGAGCTGTCGCCGAAGTCGGTCGTGCGCGACATGTACGAGCGCGCGATGAACTTCGTCGAGTACATCGGCTTCTACCAGCTCGCGCGGTCCGAAGGGCTGGTGCTGCGCTACCTCGCGGACACCTACGACGCGCTGCGCCACACGGTGCCCGACGAGGCGAAGACCGAGCCGCTGCAGGACCTCATCGAGTGGCTCGGCGAGCTGGTCCGGCAGGTCGACTCCAGCCTGCTCGACGAGTGGGAAGCCCTGCGGCACCCGGACGAGGAGGGGCCGGTCTCCCACCGGCCGCCGGCCGAACCGCCCGCCGTCACGCGCAACGAGCGCGCGTTCCGGGTGCTGGTGCGCAACGAGCTGTTCCGCCGGGTCGAGCTGTTCGGGCGCCGCGCGTGGAACGTGCTGGGCGAGCTGGACGCGGCTTCGGGCTGGGACGCCGAGGCGTGGGAAGACGCGATCGAGGACTACTTCGAGGAGTACGACGCGCTGGGCACCGGCCCGGACGCGCGCGGTCCGGCACTGATCATCATCGAGCAGCTGCCGGACGTCTGGAAGGTCCGCCAGATCTTCGACGACCCGGCGGGCGACCACGACTGGGGCATCAGCGCGGAGATCGACCTGGCCGCGTCCGACGAAGCCGGCTCGGCGGTGGTCCGCGTGGTCGCGGTGGGCGCGCACTAGCCGTTGCCTTTTCCTGACTGCTCAGGCATCGTGAGCGCATGGCGGCGACGGTCGTGGAGCACCGGATCGGTGACGTGCGCTGGACGGTCGTCCGCGGCCCCCGCGAAGCCGCGTTCTCCGAGCTGGGGGCGTATGCGGCGGCCGACATCCGGACCGTCCTCGACGGACTGCCGTCCTGGCCGGTCACCGGGCGGGCACGGCGGTCGCCGGTGCTGTTCCGGGCGATCGAATCGGCGTCGCAGGTCGAGCACCCGGACGCCTACGCCGAGCTCGCCGCGCTGGCGTCGGGCGCGGGGGTGCCGTTCGACGACCTGCTGCTGGCCAACCTGCGTGGCGACCTGGGCACCGGCGACGGCACCGGCTGCACCGACCTCGCGTGGGTCGGCGCGCGGAGCCTGCTCGGGCACAACGAGGACGGCGCCCCGGTGTTCGACGGCATCGGGCGGCTGCTGACCCTGCTGATCGACGGCGAGCCCGGCGTCTGCGTCTGGTGGTACCCGGGTTTCGTGCCGGCCAACACGTTCACGCTCACCACGCACGGGCTGGTGTGGGGGATCGACAGCGTGAACGTGGTGACGCCGTCGCCGTGCGCCGGGCGGCACTTCGTCGCGCGGTCGCTGCAGCGGGCCGTCGACGTCGCGGAAGCCGTGTCGTCGCTGCGCTCGCACGCTTCGGCCGGCGGGTTCGCGTACACCATGGGCCAGGTCGGTTCGGCCGGCGTGACGGTGGTCGAGAAGGCCGGCCACGAGACGGCCGTGACCACTGTGGCCAGTGGGCTTTCCTGGCACACCAACCACTTCCGCCAGCTGCCGCCGGACCTCGACGCGGCGGGCGAGGAGAGCCTGGACCGCGCCGAGGTCTGCGCGCACCTGTCACCGGCCGCCCCGGACGTGACGTGGCTGGTCGACACGTTGACGAACGACGTGCACCGCGACGCGGCCGGCGGCGACCCGCAGCTGACGTTGAGCACGCTGGTCACGGACCTGGCCGACGGCACGGTGACGCTCATCCCGCGCGGCGGCGCACCCCTGCGGGCCCGGGCTGCCGACCTCGCGGCGGGCCACGTCGACGCCGTCGTGAGTGGTTATTAGGGTTCTAACCCGCATTACCACTCACGAGGCCGGGACCAGGATCGCCTGGGCGTCCTCGCCCGCGAACCACAGGCCGATGGCGAACGCCGCCGTCGCCTCCAGCAGGTGCGCGCGGTCCAGGCCGCCGCCGAGGACCGGGGTGCAGCCGACGTCGCGGACCAGCGTGCGGACGACGTCGAGGGCCGCCGGGTCGTCGCCGCAGAGCGGAACCGTGAGCGTCGCGGGTGGCTTGCGCCAGACGTCGACGTGGGCCAGGTTGAACGCCTTGACGACGTGCGCGCCCGGCGCGGCGGCCGCGATCCGGGTCGCCACCGGGGTGCCGGGCGGGGGCTCGGTGCCGGTCGGGCCGGGCTGGTTGGTGCAGTCCACCAGCACTTTGCCGCGCAGCGGGCCCGCTTTCGGCAGGACGTCGAAGACGGCGTCCGCGGGGATCGCCAGGAGCACGGCGTCCGCGAAGGCCGCCACCTCGGCCCACGTTCCGGTACCGCGACCGGCCACCCGCAGCTCGTGGCCGGCGTTCGTCCAGTGCGGGCCCAGTGCCGTCGCCATCGCGCCCGTGCCGAAGATCCCGATCCGCATGTGTCCTCCTCGTGCTTTGCTGTACCGGCACGACGTTAGGGACCCCGGCAGGAACCGAAAGGTAACCATGGACTTTCTCGCCGACTGCCCGACGCGGCTCGCGTTCGACCTCGTCGCCAACACCTGGAACCCGGTGGTGCTGTGGGCGCTGCGCCACGGCCCGCGCCGGCACGGCGAACTGCGTCGCTCGATCGGCGGGATCAGCGCCAAGGTGCTCACGGAAACCGTGCGGCGCCTGGAGTCCGACGGCCTCCTCGAGCGCCGCGACGGCGGGTACGCCCTCACGCCACTGGGCTCGAGCTTCCTGGAGCCGATCGAAGGCTTCGGGCGCTGGGCGGCTGAGCACGGCGACGACGTCGTCGCCGCTCAAACCCGAGCGCGACCAGCGTGACCAGCGACAACGCGGGCAGCGGGTAGCCGGCGAGGAGCCCGGCGCCGACGTCGAACGCGGGCGCGGCCACCCCGGTGACGAACACCCAGGTCGGCGCGGCCGGCGGCTTCGCGGCGGGTGACCACGGCGTCTTCCGCCACGGCTTCGCGATCGAAAGCCACGCCTGGAAGGAAAGCGCGCTCGCCATCAGCGAGGCGCCGGCGATCTGCGGCCACGCGACGGTGGCGGTGTCCGCGGCGTCGCGCAGGGCGGGGGAGAGCAGGAAGATGCCGGCGTAGAGCTGGATGAGCGTCAGGGCGAACTTCGTGAGGACCCACCAGTGCCTGGTGTAGCCCCACGCGGTCGCGCCGGCGAGCACGAGGCCGGTGAAGGCGGAGGCGTTCGCCATCGGAGCGAGCAGCACGGAGTCGAGCCGGTCGGCCATCGCGGTCGCGGCGCCGGCTTGCGCGTGACGCGTGAGCGCCAGCGACATCAGCACGACGAGCGCGAGGGCCTGGCTCATCCAGGCGACCGACGACAGGACGTGCAGCCAGACGACGGCGTGGCGCCAGCGGGGAGAAGCCTTGGTTCGGGTCACGGTTTCCAGGCTCGCGGAGGAACCCCGCGCGCACATCGGGCGTAACCCCGGAGCCCGCGTCACGCGATCTGCGCCCGGTGGGGTAGCGCGCCGGGCGCCGGCTACCTCCCCGGGAGTACGGCTCAGCGCGGTGGGTTCTTCGCCGCCAACGCCAGCAACGGCACCGCGGCCGCCGCGTCGGTGATCAGCGTCGAGACCATGCCCGACCGCAGCACCGCGTCCACCGCCGACGCCTTCGGTTTGCTGTACCCCAGCGCGATCACCTCCGGCACCGACATCAGCTCCTCGTGGCTGATCGCCAGCACGTGGTGGGCCAAGCCCGTCGACAACGCGTTGCCGGACGCGTCGAACAGCCGGGCCGCGACCTCCGCCGTCGCGCCGCGGGCCGCTATCGCCGCTCGCTCCGCCTCGTCCAGCGCGTCGTAGACCGTCGATTCGCCCGGTTGCCACGCGCCGATGCTGACCACGGCCTTCGTCAGGTTCCGGAACTGGCCGAACGTCTCCACGATGCCCGGCTGCCGCCGCAAGGTCTCCGTCGTGCGGCGGTCCGGCAGCACCAGCGGCCCGAAGATCGGGTAGGCGTCGCCGCCGGACACCGCCGTCACCCGGCTGACCGTCTCGACCGAGCGGCCGCGCATGTCCATCCCCGCCTGCACTCCGCAGAGCTGGACGACCGGGCAGCGCGCCAGCGTCCGGATCGCCTCGGTCAGCGCGTTCACCGAGCGCGCCCAGGAGAGCCCGAGGATGTCGTCGGTCGTCACGATCTCTTCGAGCAGCCGGGCCGCGAGTGCGCCGATCCTGGCCCGGACGACCTCCTTGGGTTCACGCTCGGTTGAGCGTTCCAGCACGAGGGCCCGGTCCAGGCCGTAGGCCGATCGGACCTCGTCCGACAGGGTCAGGTCCACCGGCGCCGGCAGCGCGAACTCCACTCTGACCAGGCCGGACTCCCTGGCGGTGTCGAGCATCCGGGCGACTTTGAAGCGGCTGACGTCGAATTCGTCGGCGATCTCCAGCTTGGAGCGTCCCTGCACGTAGAAGCGCCGGGCGACGGTCGCTAGCAGCATGGCTTCGGTCAGCGACGACTGCTTCTTGGACGTGCTCATATGAGCACTATAGCGCGAAATCTGCTCGAAAGGTTGACGTAACACCGACGTCAGACCTGTAATGCCTTCACAACTTCTCGACGCATCAGGTCAACGATGCTCATATGAGCGCGAGGAAGGGGCTAGGCATGCGTGCCGCCATCATCGACCGGCCCGGCGAGATCAGGGTCGGCGAGGTGCCCGATCCGAAACCAGGGGAACGACAGGTCGTCATCAAGGTGGGCGCGTGCGGCATCTGCGGCACGGACCTGCACATCGCCGACGGGCACTTCCCGCCGACGCCGTACCCGATCGTCCCCGGTCACGAGTTCGCCGGGGAGATCGTCGAGCTCGGCGACGACGTGCCGGGCGGCTGGGAGATCGGCGACCGCGTCGCCGTGGACCCCTCGCTGTTCTGCGGCTACTGCGGCCCGTGCCGCTCCGGCCACGGCAACCTCTGCGCGAACTGGAACGCCACCGGTGACACCGTCGACGGCGCCTTCGCGGAGTTCGTCGCCGTCCCGTCGGCCAACTGCTACCGGATGCCCGACACGATGACCTGGGAGCAGGGCGCGCTGGTCGAGCCCGTTTCCTGCGCGGTGCACGGCGTGCGCCGCGTCGGCGTCGAAGCCGGAGAGCGCTTTCTCGTCGTCGGCGCCGGCACCATGGGCCTGATCATGCAGCAGCTGCTGCAACGCGCCGGCGCCCACGTCACCGTGGTCGACCGCAACAAGGACCGGCTGCCGCGTGCGAGCCGGCTGGGCGCCGTCGCCACCGCGGCCGACGTCGGCGAGCTGAACGGCGAGAAGTTCGACGTCGCCGTCGACTGCACCGGCGCCGCCCCGGCCATCGAAGCCGCTTTCGACTCGATCCGCCGCGGCGGCCGGCTGCTCGTCTTCGGCGTCGCACCGGCCGAAGCCCGCGTCGCGCTTTCGCCGTTCCGCATCTACAACGACGAGATCACCGTCGTCGGCTCGATGGCCGTGCTGAACAGCTACGGCACCGCGCTCGACCTCGTGGCCGGCGGCGCCATCAACACGGACGAGCTGCTCACGGACCGGCTGCCGCTGGAGCAGTACCCGGACGCGCTCGCCAAGATGCGCAGCGGTTCAGGCCTCAAGGTGCAGGTACTCCCGGGAGGTGGCCGTGCGTAAGCTGCTCACCCTCCTCGCCGCGACGTCGTTGCTGGTCACCGGCTGTGCGGGCGCCGGCTCGGTCGGCACCGGCAACTCGACGCTCGTCATCGCGATCGTGTCCAACCCGCAGATGAAGGACGCGATCTCGCTCGCCCCCGAGTTCGAGAAGACCACCGGCATCACCCTCAAGTTCGTGTCGCTGCCGGAAAACCAGGCCCGCGCCAAGATCACCGCGTCGACCGCCACCGAGGGCGGCGAGTTCGACGTCGTGATGATCAGCAACTACGAGGCGCCGCAGTGGGCGGCCAACGGCTGGCTCGAGAACCTCGAACCGCACATGGCGGCCACCCCGGGTTACGACGAAGGCGACTTCATCCCCAGCATCAAGCAGTCGCTGTCGTACCAGAACCAGATGTACGCGGTGCCGTTCTACGGCGAGTCGTCGTTCCTGGCCTACCGCAAGGACCTCTTCGCCAAGGCCGGGCTGACCATGCCGGCCAAGCCGACGTGGCAGCAGGTCGCGGAGTTCGCCGCGAAGCTGGACGACAAGGCGAACGGCGTCGCCGGCATCTGCCTGCGCGGCAAGCCGGGCTGGGGCGAGAGCCTCGCGCCGTTCAGCACGGTGGCCAACACCTTCGGCGCCCAGTACTTCGACAAGGACTGGAACGCCAAGCTGACGTCGCCGGAGTTCAAGGACGCCGCGAACTTCTACGTCAACCTGATCCGCGATCACGGTGAGGTCGGGGCCTCCAGCGCCGGGTTCTCCGAGTGCGGCACGCGCTACACGCAGGGCAACGCGGCGATGTGGTACGACGCCACGGTCATGGCCGGCACCAACGAGGACCCGTCGAGCAGCAAGATCGTCGGCAAGTCGGGGTACGCACCGGCGCCGGTCGTCAAGACGCAGGCCAGCGGCTGGCTCTACACCTGGGCCCTCGGCATCCCGAAGGTGGCCAAGGACAAGGACGCGGCCTGGAAGTTCATGGCCTGGATGACCGACAAGGCGTACGTGCAGAAGGTCGGGGCGACCTACGGCTGGAACCGCGTCCCGCCGGGTGTGCGTCAGTCCACTTACGACATTCCCGACTACGCCAAGGCCGCGCAGGCCTACGCGAAACCGACGCTCGACGGCATCGCGGACGCGAACCAGCAGAAGGCCATGGCGAACCCGGTGCCCTACCCGGGCATCCAGTTCGTCGGCATCCCCGAGTTCCAGGACCTGGGCACCAGGGTGAGCCAGCAGCTGTCGGCGGCGATCGCCGGCCGCGAGTCGGTCGACGACGCCCTGACGCAGTCCCAGGACTACGCCCAGACGGTGGGCGACTCCTACAAGGCGGTGCAGTGATGTCCACGCTCTCCGTATCCACCCCCAAGTCCCAGTCGCACGCGAAGGTCACGGAGAAACGCGGCCTGAGCACCGCGGCCAAGCGGCGCCTGCCGCTGCTGCCGGCGTTGCTCTTCGTCGTCGCCGTGACGCAGCTGCCGTTCCTGCTGACCGTGTTCTACTCGTTCCAGTCCTGGAACCTGGTCCGGCCGGGTTCGCGGCACTTCGTCGGCCTGGACAACTACATCGACGTCTTCGGCGACACGACGTTCCTGGTCGCGCTGCTCAACACGGTGCTGCTGACCGTGGTGTGCGTGCTCGTCGCGCTGCTGCTCGGCCTCGGCCTGGCGATCCTGCTGGACCGGAAGTTCATGGGCCGCGGTTTCGTCCGCACGCTGCTGATCACGCCGTTCCTCATCCTGCCGGCGGCCGGCGCGCTGCTGTGGAAGACGACGGTGTTCGACCCGACCTACGGGCTGCTGCACTTCGTCTTCGGCACCGACACCGACTGGCTTTCGCAGTTCCCGCTGGCTTCGGTGATGGCCCAGATCGTGTGGCAGTGGACGCCGTTCATGATGCTGCTGATCCTGGCCGGGCTGCAGAGCCAGTCCAAGGAGGTCCTGGAAGCGGCGTCGGTCGACGGCGCGAGCCGCTGGCGGACGTTCGTCTCCATCACCCTGCCGCACCTGTCGCGGTTCCTGCAGCTGGCGACGCTGCTGGGCGCGATCTACATCGTGAACAGCTTCGACGCGATCTTCCTGATGACGCAGGGCGGGCCGGGCACGGCCAGCACCAACCTGCCGTACTACATCTACCAGCGCGCGTTCGAAGGCTTCGACGTCGGCCAGTCGTCGGCGATGGGCGTGATCGTCGTGATCCTGACGATGATCGTCGCGACCTTCGCCCTGCGCTTGATGTTCCGCACGTTCTCGGTGGACGGAGGCATCAAATGACCACCCTGGAGACCCGCCCCTCGGCGGCCACCACCGCGGCTCCCGCCCGCAAGCCGAAGCGCAAGCTCGGCCCAGGCGCGCTCACCGTCGTCACCTGGGTGATCGCGATCCTGTTCGTCTTCCCGCTGCTGTGGATGATCCTCACGGCATTCAAGCAGGAGTCCGACGCCTACACCGACCCGCCGAAGCTGTTCTTCAGCCCGACGTTCGACCAGATCGCGAACGTCTTGAAGGGCGGGTTCCTGCCCTACGTGGCGAACTCCGCGTTCGTCACGGTGATCTCGACGCTGCTGGTGCTGCTGCTGGGCATCCCGGCGGCGTACGCGCTTTCCCTGGCGCCGGTGAAGAAGACGTCGAACGCGCTGGGTTTCTTCCTCTCGACGAAGATGCTGCCGATCGTCGCGGCGATCATCCCGCTGTACATCATCTCCCAGAACACCGAGCTGCTGGACACGGTGTGGGCGTTGATCATCCTCTACACGTCGATGAACCTGCCGCTGGCCATCTGGATGATGCGGTCGTTCTTCCTCGAGGTGCCGCACGAGATGATCGAGGCCGGCCGGATCGACGGCGCGAACCTGCCGACGCTGCTGCGCCGGATCATCATGCCGGTGGTCGCGCCGGGGATCGCGGCGACCGCGCTGATCTGCGTGATCTTCTCCTGGACCGAGTTCTTCTACGCGGTCAACCTGACGGCGGCGCGGGCCGGCACGGTGCCGGTGTTCCTCGTCGGGTTCATCACGAGTGAGGGCCTGTACTGGGCTCAGCTGTCCGCGGCCGCGCTGCTGGCGTCGCTGCCGGTGATGATCGTCGGCTGGTTCGCGCAGAACCACCTCGTCCGCGGGCTGTCGATGGGAGCGGTGAAGTAGCCATGGCTGCAGTCGTCTACGAAAAGGCGTCACGCGTCTACCCGGGCGTGTCGTCGGTGAAGGCGGTCGACCAGCTCGACCTTTCGGTGCCGGACGGGGAGTTCCTCGTGCTGGTCGGGCCGTCCGGCTCGGGCAAGTCGACGGCGTTGCGGATGCTGGCCGGGCTGGAGGACGTCGACGAGGGCGCTGTCCGGATCGGCGACCGCGACGTCACGGGCCTGCCGCCGAAGGACCGGGACATCGCGATGGTGTTCCAGTCCTACGCGCTGTACCCGCACATGACGGTGGCCGGCAACATGGGCTTCGCGCTGGAGCTGCGGGGAATGTCGGCTTCGGACATCCGGGCACGCGTCGGCGAGGCCGCCGCGATGCTGGACCTGACGCGGTTTCTCGACCGCAAGCCGAAAGCGTTGTCCGGCGGGCAGCGGCAGCGCGTCGCGATGGGCCGGGCGATCGTGCGCGAGCCGAGCGTGTTCCTGATGGACGAGCCACTGTCCAATCTGGACGCGAAGCTGCGCGTGGAGACCCGGGCCAACATCGCGCAGCTGCAGCAACGGCTCGGCACGACGACCATCTACGTCACGCACGACCAGGTCGAGGCCATGACGATGGGCGACCGGGTGGCCGTCCTGCGCGACGGCCGGTTGCAGCAGTGCGCGTCACCGCGGGAGCTGTACGACAACCCGACGAACTCCTTCGTGGCGGGCTTCATCGGCTCGCCGGCGATGAACCTGGCTCTCCTGCCGCTGACGGACGTCGGCGTCCGCCTCGGCGACGTCGTCCTGCCACTGCCACGGTCGGTGCTCACCGCGGCTGGTTCTGCCGGTCTGCGCGAGGTCACGTTCGGCGTCCGCCCGGAGTCCCTGGAACTGGTCTCGGAGGGCGGCTTCGAGCTGGTGGTGGAGCTGGTGGAGGAACTGGGCGCGGACGCCTACCTCCACGGCAAGGTAGGCGACGACCGTTTCGTAGTCCGCGTCGACGGCCGCCGCCCACCCCGAATGGGCGACAACGTCCGCGTAGCCCTGCGCGGCAAAGGCGAAACGCACGCCTTCAACCCGGAAACAACCCTGCGCCTGTCGTAGTGGTCGCCTTGTCGTGAGTGCGTAACAGTGTTCTAACACTGTTACGCACTCACGACCGGGGTCGCGCAACGTTGACAGGTGGGGCTCCGGCTTCCGGCCGAGTTCCACCCCTCGCGTAGCAGGACTTTGCGAACTTCCGTGGCGACGGCGCACGGTGAGACGTGGACGTCTTGCCAGCCGTAGACGAGCCGCGCCCGACCAGCGAGTTCGGCGGCATTGTCCCTGCGGCGATCCCGGAAGGCGACGCCCGCGATCGCATGCGTCGCACGTCCGTCAAGCCTCACTGTGACGGAGGCCCCGTGGTCGTCGTAGGTCACGTCTTCCCAGAGAGTCTTCCCGTCCACGAGAAACGGCGTCTGCCGAGCGCCGCGTGGCAGGCCATGGTCGTCTTCGACCTTCTCCAGAAACTCGACTTCGAGCGCGGACATCAAACCATTGCCGATCAGGGCCAGTCCCCGGCGGATAGCCGATCGGTAGCGGTACGGCGGGCGTAGAAGGAAGCAGTCGTATACAGCCTGAAGCTGGATGGAGCTCCGGCTCACCAGGTCGACGACGAGCATCGTGGCATCACGTGCGGTTTGCTGCGAGACGGCCAAGTCGAGAATCGTGTCGGGGCCACGAGTCCTGGGAGGCGTGGTCGTCAGCGTCGTGAAGCTCAACGCCCGCGATCGATGGACCACGACGCAAGGAAGTTGCGAGACGGCCGAGCTTGTGTAGGGCACGGTGATTTCGACCGGCCGCTCGATGATCGGTATGAGCCGCCACTCTTCGGCCGCCGTGTGGTGGCTGAGCACCGAATGCGGGCCTCCGTAGAGCAGGGCGGCCACCAGCCTGGCTGGTCGGGCCAATGCTCCGGTGAAGGTTGCATAGATCCGGGGAAGAACGCGTTGCCAGCGTCCGGCGTCGAGATTGGCCGAGATGTCATCGGCGCTTTGACCGTACGCGCGCAACTGCTCGAGACTGACCACGCCTTGTTGCTCGGCGAGCAACGTCAGCCAGCTGGGTCTCGCCTTGTCGGGTATCCGGTCTGCTGACCAGCGAAAGTTCTCGGGCACCTTTCGACCATCCCGGGTCGAGCAGGCGTACGGCGGCCAGTAAGGGAATCTGTGGATAACCGGAGCCGATGTGGATAACTCCGCAGCCAGGGTCGTGAGTGCGTAACAGTGTTAGAACACTGTTACGCACTCACGACGAGCTGCGGCAGACCTACTCCTCGAGGGAGAGGGCCTGGCTCGGGCAGACGTGCACCGCTTCGCGGGCCTTTTCGATCAGCTCGCCCCGTGGCTGGTCGTCGAGGACGATGACGGTGCCGTCGTCCTCGCTCTGGTCGAACAGCGCGGGCTCGGTGAGGACGCACTGACCCGCGCCGACGCACTTGCCGGTGTCCGCGATGATCTTCATGGTTCTTCTCCTGTGGTGGGAGGGCCGTCCGCTCGATCTCTACCAGGTGACCGGCAGCCGGTACAGCCCGTAGATGTTCGCGTCGTCCTTGAAGGGCAGTTCTTCCACGGGAACTGCCAGTTTCAGGGACGGAATCCGGCGGAACAGCGTGTCGAACACGATCTGCAGTTCCATCCGGGCCAGGTTCTGGCCGAGGCACTGGTGCGGGCCGAAGCCGAACGCGACGTGGTGGCGCGCGCCGCGGTCGATGTCCAGGTCGTCCGGGTTGTCGAACGCCCCGGGGTCGCGGTTGGCCGCGTAGCCCAGCGCGAGCACGCCCTCACCGGCCCGGATCAGCTGTCCGCTCAGCTCGACGTCCTCGACGCACAGCCGCGCGGTCGCCGCGTCGACGATCGTCCAGTAGCGCAGCATCTCCTCGACGGCGTCGAGCGTCTTGCCCGGGTCGGCCTTCAGCAGCGCCAGCTGCTCCGGGTTCCGGAGCAGCGCCACCGTCGACAGCGAGATCATGTTCGCCGTCGTCTCGTGCCCGGCCACCAGCAGCAGGAAGCCGGTCGCGGCCAGCGAAGCACGCCGGTAAGTACCGTCTTCGCGGAGCTTGACGATCTGCCGGCCGAGCAGGTCGTCCGGCGGGTTCTCCTCTTTCTCCGCGATGAGCTCTTCCATGTAGCCGCGGATGGTGTCGAACGCCGCGCGCCGCTCCTCCGGCGACGTCGAACGCTTGATCAGCTTCGCCGTGTGGGTCTGGAAGAAGTCGTGCTGGTCGTAGGGCACGCCGAGCATCTCGCAGATCACCAGCGACGGCACCGGCAGCGCCAGCGCCTCGACGAGGTCGCCGGGGTTCGGCCCGGCCAGCAGCGCGTCGATCTGCCCGTCCACGATCTCCTGGATCCGCGGCCGCAGCGCCTCCATCCGGCGCACGGTGAACTCGCCGAGCACGGCCTTGCGGGCCGGCCCGTGCTCGGGCGCGTCCATGGTGATCATGGTGCGCTCGTCGCCCTGGCGCCGGAACCCGCCCGCCACGAGCTGCGGGAAGTCCGGGTGCTGCCGGTCGGCGCTGAACCGCCGGTCGTTCAGCACGGTCCGGACGTCCTCGTGCCGGCTGACCACCCAGGCGCGTCCGCCGTCGGGGAGCCCGACACGGGTGATCGGCTCCTCTTCGCGGATCTCCTGGTACGCGGGCGGCGGCGAGAACGGGCACGTGCGGGTCATCGGGAACTGGTGGACCGGCTCCTCGACTGTCGTCATGATTTCCCCTCTTTCACCAGGTCACGGGCAGGCAGTACAGACCGAAGATCGACGAGTCGTGCTTGAACGGCAGCTGCTCGACCGGCACGGCCAGCTTCAGCTCCGGGAGGCGGCGGAAGAGCGTGTCGAACACGATCTGCAGCTCCATCCGGGCCAGGTTCTGGCCGAGGCACTGGTGCGGCCCGAAGCCGAACGCGACGTGGTGGCGCGCGCCGCGCTCCAGGTCCAGCTCGTCCGGGTTGTCGAACGCCTCCGGGTCGCGGTTGCCGGAGTAGCTGAGGCCGAGCACGCCCTCGCCCTCGCGGATCAGCTGGCCGCCGATCTCGAGGTCCTCGGTGGCGACGCGCGACGTCGCGAACTCGGCGATCGTGAAGTACCGGAGCAGCTCCTCGACGGCGTCGAGCGTCTTGCCCGGGTCGTTCTTGATCAGCTCGAGCTGGTCCGGGTTCTCCAGCAGCGCGACGGTGCCGAGCGAGATCATGTTCGCCGTCGTCTCGTGCCCGGCGATGAGCAGCAGGAACGCCAGCGAGACGAGCGAGTCGTGGTCGGCCTCGCCGTGCTCCTCGCGCTGCTTGGCGATCTGACGGCTGAGCAGATCGTCGGCCGGCTCGGCCTCCTTGGTGGAGACCAGCTGGTCGAGGTAGGTCTGCAGCTCGTCGACGGCCTTGATCCGGTCGTCCTGCTCGACGTCGCGGTTGAGCAGCGTCGAGCTGCGGACCTGGAAGAAGTCGTGGTCGGCGTACGGGACGCCGAGCAGCTCGCAGATGACCAGCGACGGCACCGGCAGCGACAGCGCGGTGACCAGGTCGGCGGGCTTCGGGCCGGCCAGGATCGCGTCGATGTGCTCGTCGACGATCTGCTGGATGCGGGGCTGGAGGGCCTTCATCCGCTTGACCGTGAACTCGCCGACGACCTCGCGCCGGGCCGAGCCGTGCTGCGGCGGGTCCATGTTGATCAGCGACGCGGTGAAGTTGCTCCGCCGCACCGGGCGGCCCTGCTTGGTCAGGAACGGGAAGCCCGGGTTGAACCGGTCGGAGCTGAACCGCGGGTCGGTCAGCATCTGCCGGACGTCCTCGAGCCGGGTGATCGCCCAGGCCTCCTGGCCGGACTGCAGCTCGACGCGCTGGACGGGGCCCGCTTCGCGCAGCTTCTCGTACGCCGGTGGCGGCGCGAACGGGCAGCTGCGCACCAGCGGGAAGACCTCTTCCCCGGTCGAGGTCGTGGCGGGTTCGGCGACTTCGGTCATTTCGGATCCCCAAATCGGACGGAAAGTATGTGGAGGATTACATTCCGGTTCTAGAACCCAACGTACCCAAGTGGAAGGACATCGTCCACTAGCTAACGGGTGACATCTTGCGGATGCACTGTGTGGGCGCCTGACCATGCGAGAATCACCCCGCGCCAGATTCAGCGAGAGGCGAACGGCATGACGGCAGACCCCGATACCAGCCTGCGGGCTGACGCGCGGCGCAACCGCGACCAGATCCTGGCCGCCGCGAAGAGCATCTTCGCCGCGTCCGGTGCCGAAGTGCCGATGGAGGAGATCGCCCGGGCGGCCGGCGTCGGCGTCGGCACGCTGTACCGGCGCTTCCCGGATCGTGACGCCCTGGTCCGCGCGGTGGCGATGGACAACTTCGAGCGCGTCCTGATCGACGCCAAGCGGATCGCCGCGGAGGAGACGTCGTCGTGGCGCGCGCTCGAGCGGCTCCTGCGGCAGTCGGTCGAGCTGCAGCTGGTCGTCCAGCTGGCGATGGTGTCGCACCGGGCGCTGGTGATCCTGAAGGGCGACCCGGAGGTCCGCCGCCTGCGTGACGAGATCCTGGTGGTCCTGGACGAGTTCGTCCGCGGCGCCCAGGCCGAGGGCAAGCTCCGCGACGACGTCGGCGCGGGTGACGTCGCGATCCTGTTCGCGACGATGCTGCGTCAGATGCGCGCGAAGACCGACGAGGTCGCGGCGATGGCGGCGAGCCGCTGTGTGGGCATCATGATCGACGGGCTGAGCGCGCGGCCGGGAACGCCGTTGCCGGGCCGGCCGATCACGTCCCACGACCTCGATCCCGAAGCCGGCTGATCGTCATTTTTCCGTGTTAGGGTTCCGCCTCGTTCTGCCATTGTTGACGAGGCGGGAAAATGCGACGAAGAACTCTGGCCGTGTTGTCGGTAATTCCCTTTTTCGTGCTCGCCGGGTGCGGGCAGGACGCCGGTTCGGCGGCGCCGGCCGCTCCGGCCGCGGTGTCGCCCGCCGCGTCGTCGTCACCTCCGGCGTCTTCGCCGGTGACGTCCAGCGGCACCCTCGCGCCGCCGGCGTCGGTCCCGCGAAGTGCGTCTCGACCTGCGCCTAGTCCGCCGTCGGCGACCCCGGTCCGCAACTGCGGCAGCCCGGAGTTCACCACGAGCGACCCCGACGGCGGCTGGTCCGACGGCGGCTACTACGTCCACAACAACATGTGGAACTCCGACGAAGCGGGCCCGGAAACACTGCGCGCGTGTGCGTACGACAATTGGTACGTGGATTCCACCCAGCCGTCGACGACGTCGGTGAAAACCTATCCGAACGTCCACAAGGACATCAACGACCAGAACGGAAAGCCGTTCAACGACTATTCGGTGATCCGCTCGACGTTCGCCGGCCGCGGCCCGGGCACGGGCATCTACGACGTCGCGTACGACCTCTGGCTCAACGGCGTCGGCGACGGCAAGGGCGTGACCGAGGTGATGGTCTGGACGGAAAACCTCAAGCAGCAACCTTCCGGCGACAAGGTCGGGACGTACACGGCGGGCGGCCGCGCGTACGACGTCTGGGCGGACGACGACGGCTACATCGCGTTCGTCTCCCAGGCGACGCAGTACTCGGGCGCGGTGGACCTGAAGGCGATGATCGCCTGGGGCATCGGCAAGGGCTTCATCCCCCCGAACCCGACGGTCAACCAGATCGGCTACGGCATCGAGTTCTGCTCCACGAGCGGCGGCAAGGCGAGATTCACACTGACGGACTTCTCGGTGACGATGAGTTAGCGGCCTGGGTCAAGCCGCACTGCGGCCGGCCAGGTAGGCCAGGTGGTGCGAGATCGCCAGCGCGACGGGCTTGCTGCTGTCACCGAAGCCGCGACCCCGGCCGGTGGCGGCTTCGTGGATCTCGCGATCGCCCCACGAGAAGCCCGGCCCGGCGAAGTTGTCCGACTCGATCAGGCGCCGGCACACGATCCGGAACGCACCGGCACGTGGTGAATCGGCGGCGCGGTCATCCGGCTCCGGCATCCGCTCCCGCGAATAGAGCCAGTGGTCCGGACAGGTGTACTTCATGGCGACGTGGTCGATCCGGTCGGTATCGAGGTCGAGCCGCTCGATGATCCGTTCGATGTTGTCGCGCCCCGCTGTGGCCGACCGGACGCGGAACGCGCAGCCGGCCCCGAGCTCGTGGCACAGGCGGCCTAGTGCGACGGCCGGCTGTTCCGCGGCATCGCTGCGGACCACGGGGATGAACGCGATCGGATCCGGCCCGTCGAGGAGGTCCACCGGGTCGGCCAGGCGGTCGGTCATCTGGCCGAGCGCGCCGGTCGGCCCGGTCCCGAACGCCGGCAGGTCCGCGACCTCGGACGCGTCCAGCATGACGTGCCGGCCGAGGCGTCGCAGGTCGCGGATGACCACTTCGACCGCGTCCAGCTGGCTCGCCGGAGCGCTGGCCTGGGGATCGAACTGGAGCAACGGCTGGACCTGCCGGACCTGTTCGGGGTGCGAAAGTGCTCGCAACGCGGTCAGCTCGCCACCTTTCGCGCGCAACGCGACCAGGGTTGGAAAAGCCACCACCCGGCGGCCCGGGTGGTGGCTTCACCTGCGAAAACTCAGACGCCCAGTGGGTGCCAGACCGTCTTGGCCTCCAGGTACCGGCGCAGCCGCGAGAGGTCCGGGGCCACCGTCCAGTCCGGTTCCGACTCCGGGACCGTCAGCACCCGCTTCACCGTGTTCGCCGCTTCTCGCGCCAAGCCTGGGCGGTCCGCGGCCGCTGCTCCCGTGGGGTCCAGGGCGTTGACGTCGCCGTGGGAGGCCAGCCAGGAGCCCAGCTCGGACGCCTGGCCCGTCAGGATGTTCGCCACTCCGCCCGGGACGTCCGATGTCGCCAGGACCTCCGACAGCGTGATCGCCGGCAGGGGACGCTCCGCGCTCGAGACCACCACCGCCGTCGAGCCCGTGGCCAGGACCGGGGCCAGGACGCTGACCAAGCCCAGCAACGATGACTGCTGCGGCGCCAGGATGCCCACCACGCCCGTCGGTTCCGGGACGGTGAACGAGAAGTACGGGCCCGCCACCGGGTTGGCCGCGCCGAGGACCGTGGCGATCTTGTCCGTCCAGCCCGCGTACCAGACCCAGCGGTCGATCGCGGCGTCCACTGTGGACTCCGCCTTCTTCGGGGCCAGGCCCTCCGAAGTGGACACTTCGGTGATGAACTGGTCGCGGCGGCCCTCCAGGACCTCGGCCACCCGGTACAGGACCTGGCCGCGGTTGTACGCCGTCGCCGCGGACCAGCCCGGGAAGGCCTTGCGGGCCGCTACCACCGCGTCGCGGACGTCCTTGCGGGACGCGTGGGCCGCGTTCGCCAGGAACTTGCCCTTCGCGTCCGTCACCGGATAGACCCGGCCGGACTCCGAACGCGGGAACTTGCCGCCCACGTACAGCTTGTACGTCTTGGCTACGGAGATTCGGTCAGACATTCAGGTACGCCTCCAACCCGGTGCGGCCGCCTTCGCGCCCGAAACCGGATTCCTGGTAGCCGCCGAACGGCGCGGCGGGGTCGAAGCGGTTGAAGGTGTTGGCCCAGACGACGCCGGCCCGCAGCTGGTTCGCCATCCACAGGATGCGCGAGCCCTTCTCGGTCCAGATCCCGGCCGAAAGCCCGTACGGCGTGTTGTTCGCCTTCGCGACGGCCTCGTCCGGCGTGCGGAACGTCAGCACCGACAGCACCGGGCCGAAGATCTCCTCGCGCGCGATGCGCATCGACTGGTGGACGTTCGCGAACACCGTGGGAGCGAAGAAGAACCCGCGGTCCGGCACCGGGCACGGGCTGGTCCAGCGCTGCGCGCCCTCGGCGTCACCCGCTTCGACGAGCCCGCGGATCTTCGCCAGCTGCTCGGCCGAGTTGATCGCGCCGATGTCGGTGTTCTTGTCCAGCGGGTCGCCGAGGCGCAGCGTGGAGACGCGGTAGCGGAGCTTCTCCAGCACCTCTTCGGCGATGGACTCCTGCACCAGCAGCCGCGAGCCCGCGCAGCAGACGTGGCCCTGGTTGAAGAAGATGCCGTTGACGATGCCCTCGATCGCCTGGTCCAGCGGCGCGTCGTCGAACACGATGTTCGCCGCCTTGCCGCCCAGCTCCAGCGTCAGCTTCTTCGCCGTGCCCGCGACTTCGCGCTGGATCGCCTTGCCGACCTCGGTCGAGCCGGTGAACGCGATCTTGTTGATGTCGGGATGCTCCACAATGGACGCACCGATGTCGCCCGCGCCCGGCAGGATGTTGACCACGCCCGGCGGCAGCTCGGCCTGCTGGCAGATCTCGGCGAACACCAACGCGGTCAACGGCGTTGTCTCCGCCGGCTTCAGCACCACGGTGTTGCCGGTGGCCAGCGCGGGCGCGATCTTCCAGGCCAGCATCAGCAGCGGGAAGTTCCACGGGATGATCTGCCCGGCGACGCCGAGCGGCTGCGGGTTCGGCCCGTAGCCGGCGTACTCCAGCTTGTCGGCCCAGCCCGCGTGGTAGAAGAAGTGCGCCGCCGCGGTCGGGACGTCAGAGTCGCGCGACTCCTTGATCGGCTTGCCGTTGTCCAGGCTCTCCAGCACCGCCAGCTCGCGCGAGCGCTCCTGGATCAGCCGCGCGATGCGGAAGAGGTACTTCGCGCGCTCGGTGCCCGGCATCTTCGACCAGACGCCGTTGTACGCCTTGCGCGCGGCCTTGACCGCGGTGTCCACATCGGACTTCGACGCGGTACCGACCTCGGCCAGGACCTCTTCGGTGGCCGGGTTGATCGTCTTGAGCGGCTCACCCGAGCCGTCGACGAATTCGCCGTTGATGAACGGCTTGTAGTGGTCCTTGAGGTTCGCGATGGCCCGGGATTCGGGGGCCGGTGCGTACTCGAAAACAGGCATCAGTCCACCGTCACGTAGTCGGGGCCGCTGTAGTGGCCGTCCACCTGGGTGCGGCGCTGCAGCAGCAGGTCGTTGAGCAGGCTGGACGCGCCGAAGCGGAACAGGTCCGGGGTCAGCCACTGCTCGCCGGCGACCTCGTGCACCGCGACCAGGTACTTGATGGCGTCCTTCGTGGTCCGGATGCCGCCCGCGGGCTTGACGCCGCGCAGCTCGCCGGTGGTCACGTGCCAGTCGTGCACGGCCTGCAGCATGAGGTGCGTGACCGGCAGCGTCGCGGCGGGGGAGACCTTGCCGGTGGACGTCTTGATGAAGTCGCCGCCGGCCAGCAGCGCCAGCCACGACGCGCGCCGCACGTTGTCGTAGGTCGCCAGCTCACCGGTTTCGAGGATGACCTTCAGGTGGGCGTCGCCGCAGGCGGCCTTGATGGCCTGGATCTCCTCGAAGACGTCCATGTAGCGGCCTTCGAGGAAGGCGCCGCGGTCGATCACCATGTCGACCTCGTGCGCGCCCGCGTCGACGGCGATCTTCGTGTCGGCCAGCTTGATCTCGCGGCTGGTGCGGCCCGCGGGGAAGCCGGTCGCGACGCTCGCGACGTGCACACCGCTGCCCTTCAGCGCCTCGACGGCCGTCTCGACCATGTCCGGGTACACGCAGACGGCGGCGACGCGCGGGGTGTCCTGGCGTTCGGGGTCGGGGCGGACCGCCTTCGCGGCGAGCGCCCGGACCTTGCCGCGGGTGTCGGCGCCCTCCAGCGTGGTCAGGTCGACCATGGAGATGGCGGTGTCGATGGCCCACCGCTTGGCGCCCTTCTTGATGCTGCGCGTGCCGAGGCCCGCCGCGCGCTGCTCGACGCCGACCTGGTCGACACCGGGCAGCCCGAGCAGGAAGCGGCGCAGGCTCGCTTCGTCGCGAGTCGCGTCCGCCGGCGGTGCCGGGGTGGCCGGCGCCGCTGACGTGCTGGTCGTGGCTGTCATGGGCCTGAGTCTAGGCGGCGGGTCCGACAACGCGAGCCCCCGTTGGGTGTGACGCTGGGTGCATACCGCGTCACATCGTCGAGGTCAGGCGCCTTCGATCTGTGGTGGTTCGCTGCGCTGCGCCGGTTTCCGGTACACGACCACGCCGCCCCAGAAGCCGAGGCCGTTGATCTTCACCGTCGGCGCGGTCGGCGGGGCCGGGGGTGCTCCCGACTTGTCCTCCAGGATGAAGCCGCCCATGAAGCCGATGCCCGTGACGTCCACGTTGATGTCGTCCGGGACCGTGATCTGGATGCCGCCCATGATGGCGACCGCTGTGATCGTGCAGTGCTTCTCGGCGAACCGCGCTTGGCGGAGGTCGATCTCCGCGCCGCCCCAGAACGCGAAGCTGTTGTGCTGCGGGGGCAGGACCCAGCTGCCCTTGCGGATCGCGCCGGACATGACGCCGATCGACACCGGGGAGCCCGGGTGGCCGCCGATCCGCTGGTCCGGGAAGCCCAGCGCGCGCGTCGTCGCCTGCTCCATCGCCCCGCCGGTCGACGGGAGGTCCGCCGTCACCGGTTTCAGTTCCCCCAGCGTCTTCGCCGCGTAGACCGTGGTGAG
This sequence comes from Amycolatopsis sp. NBC_01286, assembly GCF_035982555.1. Classification (NCBI taxonomy): domain Bacteria; kingdom Bacillati; phylum Actinomycetota; class Actinomycetes; order Pseudonocardiales; family Pseudonocardiaceae; genus Amycolatopsis; species Amycolatopsis sp. NBC_01286. The sequence continues at coordinate 1,415,027 of NZ_CP108428.1, read as the reverse complement.
CCGCTCTTCGAGTTCGTTCACCGTGATTCGCCCTTCCGAGAGGGCGTTGTGCAGCACCTGGGCGACGCGCTCACGGTCGGCGTCGGAGGCCCGCATCTGGTCGGGCGTCAGTTCGCTCACCCGGGGGAGCCTAGCGGCGAACGCGACACTGCGTGTCCATCTTCCGGCGGACACAGGCACGATGGGCCGATGGGAGCACCAACGGTCGAATTCCCGGACGGCACCAAGGTCCGCGGGCGCGGTCTCGCCCGCCCCGCGCCGGGTGGGCCGGACCCGGATTTCGGGCTGTACCTGGGGACGCGCCGGTTGCGGCGCAAGCACGGCGGCGGCGTCACCTGGCCGCAGGAGTGGGTCACCTGGCCGGACTTCCTGCTGCCACTGCACCCCAAGGCCGCGCGGGCGTCGATCGTCGCGTTGCACGAGCGGGCGAAGGCCGGCGAAAACGTCGAAGTCGCGTGTTACGGCGGTGCGGGCCGGACCGGGACGGTCATGGCGTGCCTCGCGACGCTCTCCGGCGTCCCGGCCGGAGACGCCGTGGCGTGGGTGCGCGCGAACTACGACGAACGCGCCGTCGAAACCCCCTGGCAGCGCGGCTGGGTGAAACGGTTCGCCGACCGGCTAAGTTGACCCGCATGGATGTGCACGTCGTCGATCACCCCCTCGCGAAGGCCCGGCTCTCCACGATGCGCGACGCGCGCACCGACAGCGCCGCGTTCCGGGCCGCGCTGCACGAGCTGACCGTCATGCTGGTCTACGAAGCCACGCGCGACGTGCCGGTGAAGACCGAGCGGATCCACACGCCGGTCGCGCGCACCGAGGGCTACAAGCTGGCCAGCCCGCCGTTGCTCGTCCCGGTGCTGCGCGCCGGGCTGGGCATGGCCGACCAGGCACACAAGCTGATCCCGGACGCGCAGATGGGCTTCGTCGGCCTCGCGCGCGACGAGGAGACGCTGAAGCCGACGCCGTACCTCGAGTCGCTGCCCGAGTCGCTCGCGAACCGGCCGGTGCTGGTGCTCGACCCGATGCTCGCCACCGGCGGCTCGATGGAGTACACGATCCGGCTGCTGACCGACCGCGGCGCCGACGACGTCACGGCGATCTGCGCGCTGGCCGCGCCCGAGGGCATCGCCCACCTGGAACAGACCGGCCTGCCGGTCCGGGTGGTCACGGCCAGCATCGACGAGCGCCTCAACGACTCGGGCTTCATCGTCCCGGGCCTCGGCGACGCCGGCGACCGCCAGTACGGCGCCGTCTAGCCTTGCCGGTCCTGCGGTGGCGGTGGATCGCGGTGGTCGCGGTCGCCGTCGCGGTCGTCACCGGCGCGTTGCTCTGGCTGTTCCTGGCCTGGTCCGGACGGCCCGACGCGCCGGTGCGGATCGACGCGGTCAAGACGGCGTTCGGCGTCGGCGCGGGGGCCGGCGGGGTGTTCGCGCTGTGGCTGGCGACGCGCCGCCAGCGCACGATGGAGCTGCAGCTGGCCGAGACGACCCGCGTCGCGGGCGTGACCGAGCGGGACCTCGAAGAGCGGCGCGTCACCGAGCTGTACACGAAGGCCGTGGAGCAGCTCGGCAACGACAAGGCGCCGGTCCGGCTCGGCGGGCTGTACGCGCTGGAGCGGCTCGGCCAGGACAACCCGAAGCAGCGTCAGACGATCGTCAACGTGCTGTGCGCCTACCTGCGGATGCCGTTCGCCGGCCCGCCCGACGGACTGCGCGGCCGGTCCGCCGCGGAACTCAGCGAGACGCCCGGGTACGACGACGCCGAGCTGCAGGTCCGGCTGGCCGCCCAGGAACTGCTCAAGACGCACCTGGGTCACGACGAACCGGGTTACTGGCCGGGGCTGGCGATCGACCTGCAGCGGGCTGTGCTCGTCGACTTCCGGCTGAGCGGCTGCACGGTCGCGGCCGCGGACTTCAGCCGCGCGACGTTCTTCGGCGCGGTCCACATCCGCGGCACGACCTTCACGCGCCAGGCCGGGTTCTACGGCACGGAGTTCACGTCGACGGCGAACTTCGACCAGTCGGTCTTCGCGGAGGGCGCGTTCTTCTCCTGGGCGCACTTCGCCCGTGAGGTCCGCTTCACCCGGACGCGCTCGGGCGGCCGGTTCCAGTTCTCCCACACGGCTTTCGACGCCGAAGTCCTCTTCGACGGCGGCGAGCACGCGGACATCGACCTCGGCGACGCGCGGTTCGGTGCAACAACCGCGGCGGTGCCGGCCACAGACGAGGTGTGAGCAGCCATCTGGGGGTGCCGGTGGACCAGGCCGGTGACCGCGAACTGTGGGACCGGGCGGCCGGCGGTGACGAAGGCGCGTTCGGCGAGCTGTTCGAGCGGCACGCCGAGGCCGTCTGGAACCACGCGTACCGGCTGACCGGGTCGTGGTCCGGCGCGGAAGACCTGACGTCCACGACGTTCCTGACCGCGTGGCGCCGCCGCGCCGACGTCACCCTGGTGCGCGACAGCGCGCTGCCGTGGCTCTACACCGTCGCGGGCAACGCCGCCCGCGACGAGTACCGCGGCGCGAAACGGCGGTCGCGGCTGCTGCGGCGGATCCCGGACCCGCCGGTGGTGTCCGACCACGCCGACGCCGTCGCCGAGCAGCTCGACGGCGAGCAGCGGCTGCGGCGGATCGTCGAGGCCGTCCGGACGCTGCCGCGGGCGCAGCGCGAAGTCGTCGAATTCTGCCTGCTCGGCGACCTGAGCACCGGGGACGCGGCCGCGTTGCTGACCGTCGCCGAGGGCACCGTCCGCTCCCACCTGTCCCGGGCCCGCGCCCGGCTGCGTGCCCTGCTGGAGGAGAAATGAGCATCGAAGGCCTCCCGGCGCGGCGTGCGCTGCCGGACGACGTCCGCGACCGGCTGCGGGCGAACGTCCACGAGGGCATCGCGAAGCCACACCGGAAGACCCACGTCTGGTACGCCGCGGCGGCCGCGGTGCTCGTTTTGGCCGCCGGCGCCGTGGTCGTGACGCGGCAGGTGCGCCCGCCCGCCGGCACCACGCCGGCGGTCACCGGCGGTGGCTTGACGCTCGACGCGCAGCTGGCGACCGTGTCGCTGGACCGCTGCTGGGCCGCGGTCCAAGCGGCGGGCAAAACCGATCGGGTGCCGCCGCGTGTCGACTGGGTCCCGCTGTTCACCGCGGAACAGGAGGGCGACGCGGTGGTCGCGGCGACCGCCGCCGGCAAGCCGCTGTTCTGCGAGACGACCGGGACGACCGTGACACTGTCGGATCCGGGAGCCACGCCCGCGTACGCGCCCGGCACGCGGACCGGGCTGCTGCTGCGCAGCGCGACCGGGCTGGCGGCCGGCGTCGTCGATCCGGCCTTGCCGCGGGCGGACTTCATCGTGAAGACGGGCGGTGGTTCGGTGAGTTCGTGGCGGCTCCGCTTTTCCCCGGTCAGCCGTCAGTTCGTGGCGTTCACCGGGGCGCTGCCGGCGAAGTCGGAAGTGGCCGTCGGGGACCGGCGGGCGAATGCGCTGCCGGACGCGCCGGCGCCCCTGCTCGCGGTGACCGACCGCCCGGAACCGGCCGACCGCACCTCCGCCGCGGGCCGGGCCCTGGGCGAGTGCCTCACCGACGCCGACGTGGTGATCCCGGATGCCGCCGCCTACCGGCCGGGACCGTTGCTGAAGGAAGGTGACTACCAGGTCGTCATGGGGCGCCGGGGTGACCGGGTGATCGTCTGCACCCGGGAGCTGGACTACTGGCGGCCGGGGACGCAGGCCCGCGCCTACCCCGACTTGGCCGGCAACCGCCAGGTCCCGGCCCGGGTGCTGCCGGTGGACACGCTCGGCAGCCCCGAAGCGGGGGCGGCGCCGGGGAAGGCCCGCATGCCGCTCGCCGTGGTGCTGCCCGCTTCAGCGACCTCGGCCGGGTTCGAGTTCGGCACCGGTAGCGGCGGCGACCTGGTGGTCACCGACGGGATGGCGCTCGGCTGGGTGCCGCGCGGTTACGCCGGGAAGGCCGACGCGAAGGTGCACGTCCGGGCGTTCGACGCGCACGGCGCGGTCGTCTACGACGGGACGCTGCCGCTGGTGTGAGCCAGCCAGCCGGAGGCGTTCGCGCGCAAGGCCGTCTCGTACGTGCTCGTGACGTCGAACTCCTCCGGCAGGTTGCCGGTCAGTTCCAGCGAGACGAGCCCGTGCACGAACGCCCAGCAGGCGACGGCGACCGTCTCCGGCGGGACGTCGACGAAGACGCCGTCGGCGATGGCCTGGCGGATGATGCGCTCCAGCGGCTTGAGCGTCTCGCGGGCGAGTTCTTCGGCGTCCTCGTTGGGCTCGAACCCGGGGACGGACCTGGTGAACATGATCCCGTAGAGGTTCGGGTCGGCCAGCGCGCTCGCGCGGTAAGCGCTTCCCAGCGTCACGAGGTCCTCGACCGCGTCGCCGGACAGCGCCGTCCCGGCCATCCGGGCGCCGAACCGGCGGAACCCCTCCGTGTAGAGCGCGTTCACCAGATCGGGTTTGCTGCCGAACAGGGAGTACACGGCGGTGGTCGACGTCCCGGCGTCGGCGGCCAGCTTCCGCAGGGAAAGCGCCTTCGGCCCGTCGGCGGCGATCAGCTCACCGGCGCGGTCGAGGAGCTTCAGCCGGAGCGCTTCGTCGTGCGTACGTGGTCGAGCCATGCACGCAGCGTATCGGAACGCTGTTATGAATAGCCAGAGCGTGGAGTTGACCTGGAGTGCACTCCAGGTCGTAGTGTCGAGGTCATGAGCTACTCGATAGCGGAAGCCGCTCGACGTAGCGGGCTGTCCATCGACACCCTCCGGTACTACGAGCGCATCAAACTGCTCGACCCGCCCGCCCGCGACACCGCGGGCCGCCGGGCGTACTCCGACGACGACCTCGGCTGGCTGGGGTTCCTGACCAAGCTCCGCACGACCGGGATGCCCATCAAGAGCATGCGCGAGTACGCGTCGCTGCGCCGCCACGGCGTCGCCAGCGCGGGCCGCCGCAAGGCGCTCCTGGTGGAACAGCGCCGGTCGGTCGCTGAGCGGATCGCCGAGCTGCAGGGCTGCCTCGACGTCCTCGACTACAAGATCGACAACTACGCCCAGGTCGAGCAGCGCGTGCTCGGCATCGAACCCGGCAGGGAGGAAATCTCCGCATGAAGACGAGGAAGCTCGGCGGACTGGAAATCGGTGCGCAGGGGCTGGGCTGCATGGGCATGAGCCAGGCGTACGGCGTCTTCGACAACGAAGACGAGTCGATCGCGACGGTCCACCGGGCCCTCGACCTCGGCGTCACGCTGCTGGACACGGCGAACGTCTACGGCGGCGGCGTCAACGAAGAGCTCGTCGGCCGCGCGATCGCCGGCCGCCGCGACGAGGTCGTGCTCGCGACGAAGTTCGGCATCGTCTGGACCGACGGCGCGATGAGCGCCCGCGGCGACGCCGAGTACGTCAAGCAGTCGTGCGACGAGTCGCTGCGGCGCCTCGGGGTCGACCACATCGACCTCTACTACCAGCACCGCGTCGACCCGGACACGCCGATCGAGGAGACCTGGGGCGCGCTGGCTTCGCTGGTGGAGGCGGGCAAGATCCGTTACGCGGGCATCTCGGAGGCGAGCGCCGCGACGATCCGCGCCGCGCACGCCGTGCACCCGGTGACCGCGCTGCAGAGCGAGTGGTCCCTGTGGACGCGCGGCATCGAAGGCGAAATCCTCGGCACCTGCCGCGAGCTGGGGATCGGCGTCGTGCCGTTCTCGCCGCTGGGCCGGGGTTTCCTGACCGGCGCGGTGACGTCGGTGAAGGACCTGCCGGAGGGCGACATGCGCCGCGGCCTGCCGCGCTTCGCCGACGGCAACATCGAGCGCAACATGGCGATCGTCGACGCGCTGCGCAAGCTCGCCGAGGAGAAGGGCGTCACGGCCGGCCAGCTCGCGCTGGCGTGGGTCCAGTCCCACGGCGAGGACGTCGTCCCGATCCCGGGGACGAAGCGACGCAAGTACCTGGAGGAGAACGTCGCGGCGGCATCGCTGGACCTGACGGCGGCGGACATCGAAGCCATCGAAGCGGCAGCTCCGGCGGACGCGATCGCGGGAGAGCGCTACCCGGAACGCCTGGCCCGCGCGGCCGGCAAGTAAGGGCCTGTGGGTCGTGAGTGGGACACCGTGTCCCACTCACGACCCCGCCTGTTCCGTCCAGGACACGCCGGAAGGTCGAGATCCGCCACTGGCCACGAACTCGTGCGCGGCCCTCCGCACGACCTCCGCGGGGATCTCCGCGTCGTCAGGGTAGGGCCGTTCGTTGCGCATGTAGTAATAGATGACTTCGCCTGTCTCGGGGAGTGGAAACGGAGCTTCGGTGTTCCGGCTGAACGCGCCCTCCGGAGCGTCGTCGCCGACGTAGCGAAGAGTGCCTCGGTTGTCGTTCAGCCCGACTTCCAGCCATGGGTACTCGCCGTCGACATGGAGGTTCACCAGCGTGGGGCCACCCACGGCGGCGATGTCGTCCAAGACGGGATCAAGCTCGGCGGCCGTCTCGATCACAACCGGCTCCTTGGCTTCTTCGTCGTACCAGGCTTCGATCACGTTTCGCCGTTCCCTCCGTAGCGCTGGTAGGTCTTGCTGCCGTCCGCGGCTGTCCCGTATACGTCAATCGTGCTTCCCGGTGGCAGGATCTTTGGCACCAGGCGGTCACAACTGAACGGTCCTTTGCACGGGGTGTTGTTGATCGTAACGGCCGCGTGCGTGATCCCGTTCGTAGCCATGTGGACGGCCAGCTTCATTTCGACGTCGTACACAGCCGACGGCATCCCGCGTTTCACCAAGTCGTGTTCACGGAGGTACCGCTCCACTGCCTCGGACATCTCGTCCTTGCCACTCACGATCGTCTTTGCCCCGGCGTCTGGTGTGAGTGTCAGCCAACGGCCGTGCGTTTTCTGTCCCGAGCCGTTCTTCTGTATCGGCGGCGGTAGCTCGTCCCGCAGGGCCTCCGCTCGCTCATCTTTCGGCGGGCCGTCCCGGAGTCTTGTGTCGTCTACTCGAGGACGGCCACGATCGGGACTGCTCTGTCCCGGGTGTGGGGCGCTCAAGACGCGCCCGAGACCGACAAGGTAGGTGCGGAGTCCGTCGGCTATCCAGCCGATCTGTTCAGTTTGCGTCTCCAGGGCTTGCCGAGCTTGATCGAACATCGCCGGAAGGTCCGCGATGGCGCTTCCAGTCGTCAGAGCAGCCAATGTGGTGGACGCTGCGTTGCAGCTTCCTGCAGCATCAGCGGCCGCTCGCTGTGCAGCTTCGATCGCGGAAATCCCCTGGGAGACCGCGTCGGCGAGGTCGTCGAGATCACTCACGGATCGATCATCGAGGATGGCTGCAAGGCGTGGGAACGATCAGGCCACTCGACCACTCCGTTGACCGGCATCCTCACCCAGTGAGGCCGCGACCGGCGAGGCCGGGCACGCTGGGAGTTGCCTCTGAAGGTTTTCTGAGATCTCCGGGGAAGGCTCGGTCCCGATCATGCGGTCGGTGCCGAGCCTGGAGGTCTTCGTGTCCGAGGAAGTTCTCGACTATCTGGTCGTCGGCGCGGGGCCGGCCGGGTTGCAGCTGGGGCAGTTCCTCGGCCACGCCGGCCGGCGGTACCTCGTGCTGGAGGGCGGGTCCGCGCCCGGCACGTTCTTCGGCACCTACCCGCGGCACCGGACGCTCATCTCGATCAACAAGAAGTACACCGGCTGGACCGACCCGGAGCTGAACCTCCGGATGGACTGGAACTCGATCCTCGCCGACGGCGACGACGAACCGGTGCTCTTCACCGACTACAGCGAGAAGCTCTTCCCGGTCGCCGAGGATCTGCTCCGCTACCTCGCCGACTACACGGCGAAGCACCAGATCAACGTCCGGTACGACACGCGCGTGACGCGCATCGGGCGGGACGGCGAGATCTTCGTGGTCACCGCCGGTGACGCCGAGTTCCGCGCGCGACGGCTGGTCATGGCCACCGGCGTCAGCAAGTCGTACACCCCGGACATCCCCGGGATCGAGCTCGCCGACCAGTACTCCGACGTCTCCGTCGACCCGCAGGAGTTCAAGAACCAGCGGGTCCTGGTGCTGGGCAAGGGGAACTCCGCCTTCGAGACGGCGGACAACCTGATCGAGACGGCCGCGATCGTGCACGTCGGCGGCCCGCGGCCGGTGAAACTGGCCTGGCGCACGCACTTCGTCGGGCACCTCCGCGCGTACAACGCGGGCATCCTCGACATGTACCAGCTCAAGCTGCAGCACGCGATCCTCGACGGCGACGTCCGCGAGATCCGCAAGGACGCCGACGGCTACCACGTCAAGTACGCCTTCGCCCGGGTCGACGAGATCGTCAAGGAGATCCGCTACGACCGCGTGATCATCTGCACCGGCTTCCGCTTCGACGCCGACGTCTTCGACGACGACACCCGCCCGCAGCTCACCATCAACGACCGCTTCCCGGCGCAGACGTCCAGCTGGGAGTCGGTCAACGTGCCCGGCCTCTACTTCGCCGGCACGATCACGCAGGTCCGCGACTTCAAGAAGGCCACCAGCGCGTTCATCCACGGCTTCCGCTACGGCGTCCGCGCGCTGGCCAAGGTCCTCGGCGAGCGCTACCACGGGACGCCGTGGCCGAGCACCGAGCTGCCTGCGAAACCGGACGCGCTGACCGAGGCCGTGATCACCCGGATCAACCGGACTTCCGCGCTGTACCAGCAGTTCGGCTTCCTCGGCGACGTCCTCACGATCGACGGCGACACCGCGCGCTACCTCGAAGAGGTGCCGGTGGCGCGGGTACTGGACGACCCGCCGGAGAACGCTTTCGTCGTCACCCTCGACTACGGCCCGGACCACGACAAGATCGACCCGTTCGACTTCGTCGCCCGTGCCAGCCAGGACCAGGCCAACGACCACGGCGAGGGCCACTACCTGCACCCGATCGTCCGGCACTACCGCCGCGGCGAGCTGGTCGCCACCCACCACGTGACCGAGAACCTCGAGAACGAGTGGGACCGGGAAGTCCACATCGGACCGCTGACCGCGTTCTTCACCAAGGAGTTGTGATGCGCACGATCGCGGAGTTCGAGGCGGTGGCGCGGCAACGGCTCGAACCGGCGCACTACGACTACTACGCGGGCGGCGCGCAGGACGAGATCACCCTCGCCGAGAACGAATCCGCGTTCCGGAAGCTGAAGCTGCTGCCCCGCGTCCTGCGCGGCAGCGACAAACGGGACCTGAGCATCGAGCTGCTCGGCTCCCAGGCGTCCATGCCGATCCTGATCGCGCCGACGGCGTTCCACCGGCTCGCCCACGCCGACGGCGAGCTCGCGACGGCCCGGGCCGCGGCGCTCGCGGGCACGATCATGATCGTCAGCATGGCCTCGACCACGGCCATCGAGGACGTCGCCGCGGCGGCGCGGGAGGTCGCGCCCGACCCGGCCCTGTGGTTCCAGCTCTACCTGCAACCGGACCTCGAGTTCACCGAGGCGATCGTGCGCCGCGCCGAAGCCGCCGGCGTCAAGGCGTTCGTCGTCACCGTGGACTCGCCGGTGCTCGGCCGCCGCGAGCGCGACGACCGCAACGACTTCCACGACCTGCCGTCGGGATTTGCCGTCGAGAACCTGCGCGATATCGGCGAGAACCGCAGCGGCGGCAACGCCAGCCACGTCCGCGACATCGTCATGTCGGCCGGGCTGAACTGGGAGCACATCGCCTGGCTGCGCTCGAAGACGAAGCTCCCGGTGCTGATCAAGGGCGTGCTGCACCCCGAGGACGCGCGCCTCGCGGTGCACCACGGTGTCGCCGGGATCGTCGTGTCCAACCACGGCGGCCGCCAGCTCGACACCGTCCCGGCCACCATCGACGTCCTGCCCGAGATCGCGGCGGCCGTCGGCGGGGCGATGCCGGTGCTGCTCGACGGCGGGATCCGCCGCGGCACCGACGTCGTCAAGGCCCTGGCGCTGGGCGCGGACGCGGTCGGCGTCGGCCGTCCCGTGGTGTGGGGACTCGCCGCCGGTGGCCGCGAAGGCGTCTCGAAGGTGCTGGAACTGCTGCGGGAGGACTTCGACCAGGCGCTCGCGATGTGCGGCGGGCGGCAGCCGGCGGATCTCACTCCGGACCAGGTGCGCCGATGATCGGGAAAGCGCTTGCCGCGGCGGCCTTGGCCACGGCGCCCGCGTGGCTTCCCGGCCGGGTCGTCGCGTTGCGGGTGAAGATCTTCTCGCTGGTCAACGGCGAGGACACGGTGACGATCCCGGGTGAGCAGGTCGGCGCCGAGGACTTCCGGCGCGTCTACGCCGACCCGGCGGCGAACGGCCGCAGCCGCGGCGCGGCGCTGTCGGACCTGTTCTGGTACTGGCTCGCGCCGGGTCCGGAGGTGCACCAGGAGCACCTCGAACCGGGGCCGCGCTACGACGAGGTCGCCAAGTGCACCCGGCACATCCTGGTGAAGTCCAAAAAGGACTCCGAGGAGCTGACCCGGCGGGTCGCGACGCACGTGCTGGACCGGCTGGACGGCGGGCTGATCCGGCTGCGCGACGAGATGATGCCGATCTGGGCCGAGCTGTACTACGAGCTGGTCTTCGAAGAACCCTGCCCGCCGGAGGCGCGAGACCTCATCGTGGCGAACGCCGACGACGTCGTCTCGGCCCTGAAGTGCGTGCGGCCGCGGAACATGCGCCGCCGGGCCCGGCTGACGAAGTACCTGCGGCGGCGCCTCGACGACGTCCCGCACCCGCTGCCGGAGTCGCTGACGCCGCAGGAGCAGGTCTACTACCTGCAGGGCACGTTCTTCAACACCGCCGTCGTGCAGATGTCCGAGGCGATGGCGCATCTCCTGATGATCGTCGCGCAGCACCCGGACGTGCAGCGGCGCCTCGCCGAAAACCCCGATGACGACGCCTATTTCGACCGCGTCATCGACGAAGGCCTGCGGACGTACCCGCTCTTCGGCATCGCGCACCGGATCTCGACCGCCGATATCGAGCTGGCGAACCTGACCATCCCGGCCGGCACCGTGCTCTGCTTCAGCTATCCCGACTTCCACCACGCCGGCTTCGAGCACCCGGAGGAGTTCGACCCGGAACGCTGGTGCTCGCACGCCGTCCAGGCCAAGAAGGACGTCAACTTCGTCCCGTTCGGCATCGCCCAGAACCGCGCCTGCCCGGCACGCGGGCTGGCGCCGCTGACCATGCGCGTCGTGGCGCGGGAGGTGCTGCGCCGGTTCAGCCTCGCCTCGACCGCCGGGCACACCCGCTCGATCCCCAACCGCGGCCCCGCGCTCCTGACGCCCGTCGGTGTCCGCCGCAAGCGCGCGCCGCTGGTGTGGCTCGCGGTGCGCGACCGCTGGGAAGACGTCTGGCGCAGCCTCGCCCAGCTCGTGTTCGGCACGTACATGGTCATCGACGCCCGTCGCCAAGCGCTCTGCACCACTTACTTCGCCGGAGGAAAGTCATGACCCCCACCGAAGCGGCGCCTGCGTTCTTCCTCGCCGTCGCGGTCATCCTCGTGGTCTGCCGGGTCGTCTGCATGGTCGCGGTGCGGCTGGGCCAGCCGCCGGTGGTCGGCGAGATGATCGCCGGCGTGCTGCTCGGCCCGTCGCTGCTCGGGCTGGTCCTGCCGGCCGTGCAGACGGGGTTGTTCCCGGACGGCGTCCGCCCGCTGCTCTACGTCGGCGGCCAGATCGGCCTGGTCATCTACATGTTCGGCGCGGGGTACGAGTTCAGCCTGCGCAGCATCCGCGGCTCGGTGAAGTCGGTCGGCGCGATTTCGGCGGCCGGCACGGTCGTCCCACTGGCGCTCGGCGTCGCGGTCGCGGTGTTCGGGTCGAGCTGGGCCGGCATCGGCAAGGACGGCGTGTCGCTGGTGACGTCGGCGGCCTTCGTCGGCGTCGCGCTGGCCATCACGGCGTTCCCGATGCTCGCGCGGATCATCACCGAACGCGGGCTCGGCGGGACGCGGTTCGGCTCGCTCGCGCTGGCCTGCGGCGCGCTCGACGACGTCCTGGCGTGGGTCCTGCTGGCCGTCGTGCTCGGCATGCACGCCGACTCGGCCGGGCCGGTGGCCCTCGCCGTCGGCGGCGGGCTGCTGTTCGCGCTGCTGCTGGTGCTCGTCGGGCGCCGGGTGCTCGCGAAGGCGATGGGCAGCGACCGGATCTCCGCCGACCAGAAGATGCTGATCACGGCGTTGACGTTGTTCGCGGCCGCCTGGTTCACCGACATCATCGGGCTGTACGCGGTGTTCGGCGCCTTCTGCGTCGGGATCGTGTTCCCGCGGGTGCCCGCCGCGGACGCCGTGCTCGCGAAGATCATGCCGATCGGGCGGATCGTGTTCCTCCCGCTGTTCTTCACCTATTCCGGCCTGAACACCCGGTTCGCCCTGCTCGCGGACCCGAAGCTGCTGCTGTTCGCGGTGCTCTGCGTCGTGGTCGCGATCATCGGCAAGTTCGGCGCCTGCTGGGGCGCGGCCCGGCTGGTGGGGGAGTCGCAGCCGGTCGCGCTGCGCGTCGGCGCGCTGATCAACGCCCGCGGGCTGATGCAGCTGATCGCGCTCAACGTCGGGCTCGCGGCGGGGATCGTTTCGCCCGCTTTGTTCACCGTGCTGGTGCTGGTCGCTCTGGTGACGACCGTCATGACCGCGCCGGTGCTCAGCTGGCTCGACCGCCGCGATGCCCGCAGAGGGACCACCGAAGTGGTCCTGATGGCGGAACCGGTACCGCTAACCGGGAAAAGTTGAGGGTTCAATACCAGAAAATAACTGCCAGTATGGGGTCGTGCACGATGCGGCGGAGAAACCGAGAGTGCTCCTCGTCGAGGATGACCGCGAACTCGCGGGCTTGCTCGCCGAGCTGCTCGCGGACGAAGGCTACGAGACGGACGCGGCGTACGACGGTCAGCGGGGTCTGCACCTCGGCCTCACCGGGCGGTACGACGTGATGATCATCGACCGCCGGTTGCCGGTGCTCGACGGCCTGGAGCTGCTCGCCCGGCTCCGGGCCCGGGCGGTCACCACGCGCGTCCTGATGCTGTCGGCGCTGAGCACGCTCGCCGACCGCGTCGGCGGGCTCGACGCCGGCGCCGACGACTACCTCGTCAAGCCGTTCGAGACCGAGGAGCTGCTGGCCCGGCTGCGCGCGCTGGGCCGCCGTGACCTCGACGGCGCCGAGTGCATCCCGCTCGGCACCGCCGCGCTCGACCTGCAGCGCCACGAGGTCGTGCTGCCGCGCGGTGAGCGGATCACGCTGTCCGGGCGCGAGTTCGAGCTGCTGCGGGCGCTGGCCCAGCGCCCGAAGGCGATCCACCCGCGGGCGGCGCTGCGCACCCGCGTGTTCGCCGACTCGACCGGTGAGTCCATTGTGGACACTTACGTCTACTACCTGCGGCGCAAGCTCGGCCGGGACGTCGTGCGCACGGTGCACGGGCTCGGCTACCAGATCGGCGCGGTGTGAGACCCCGCGGCGACCCCGGAGACCCCGAAGCCCGCGCCCTGCGCCGGGCGCGGTGGGTGATCACCACGCAGATCGCCGTCGTGGTGTCGCTGCTGGTGGCCGTCGCGGGCGGGATCGCCTACGGGATGCTGCTGTCGGGCCAGCACGCCGACGCCGACCGGACGCTGGCCCGCACGATCGAACTCGGCCCCACCGCGACCCCGCCCGGCTGCGTCTGGCTGTTCACACCCGCGCTGCACGCGCCCGCCGGGCCGTCGCCGGCCGGGGTGCCGGTCGCCGGGCTGGCCGCGCTCACGCCGTCGCCGGGTGATGTCCACACGGAACGCCGCTCGCTCGGCGGCATGACGTACACGATCCGCGTGGAGAACCACGGCGGCGTCGTCTCACAGGCGTACTTCGAGGAGCGGTACCAGATCCAGGACCGCTCGTCGCTGCTGTTCGGGCTCGGGCTCGCCGAGCTGCTGGCGCTGCTGGCGGCGGTGGTGTGCGGCCGGGTGCTGGCGTGCCGCGCGATCCGGCCGCTGGCCGACGCGCTGCGGCGGCAGCGCACGTTCGTCTCGGACGCCTCGCACGAGCTGCGCGCCCCGCTGACCCGGCTGCACACCCGGGCGCAGCTGCTGGCCCGGCGGGCGTCGGAGCGGGACCGCGACGGGCTGGAGCAGCTGGTGCGCGGGACGCGGGAGCTCGGCGAAGTCGTCGAAGACCTGCTGCTGTCCGCGCAGGCGTGCGGTGGCCGGCCGGAGCTGGTGCCGGTGGAGCTGGGCGTGCTGGCCGAGGAAGCGGTCGCGGCCGAGGCGGTGCGCGCGGGAGCGGGTCAGGTCCGGATCGCGGTGACGCGCGAGCGCGGGCCGTACGTCGTCCAGGGCGTCCCGACGGCGTTGCGGCGCGTGCTCTCGGCGTTGCTGGACAACGCACTGGGCCACACCCCGCCGGGCGGTTCGATCGAGGTGTGGCTCGGCCAGCCGGACGACCGGTACGTCGAGCTGCGGGTCCGCGACACGGGCGTCGGCTTCCCGGCGGCGGATTCGGACCGCATCTTCGAGCGCTTCGCCCGCGGCACCGAGGGCGACGGCCGCCGCTTCGGCCTGGGCCTGGCGCTGGTCCGCGAGGTGGTGACGGGCCACGGCGGCACGATCGCCGCCGTCGCCCGCCCCGGCGCCGGAGCGACGTTCACCCTCCGCCTGCTGCGCGCCGACCTCGCGTAACCCACGTGATCAAGGCCGGAACTCGCGTGATCTACGCCGGATCCCGCGTGATCGAAGCCGGAACTCGCGAGTTACGGCTCCAATCACGCGAGTTCCGGGCCCGATCACGTGAGATCCGGGGCTGATCACGCGAGTTACGTGCTGAAGCCCAGTACGAGGCGGATCTCGCGGGCCAGTGCGGGGTCGAGGTCGGTGTGCAGCCGCAGCCAGGTGTCCCGGTCGCGCAGCAGGGCCGCGGCCGCCCGTCGCGTGTGGACCGGGCGCTCCGGGCTCAGCAGGGCCCGGAGCGCGGGCACGTCGACCAGCGCGGGCTTGCCGCGCAGGAACTCCACGACCTGCCGGGTCACCGCGGGGGACGGGTCGGTCAGCAGCGGCGACACCGCCGTCGACTCCGGCGCCACCCGGCGCAGGCCGCGGACGGCCAGCGCCCGGAACCGCGGCCGCTCGTCGGTGAGGTTCTGCTCCAGCCGTCCGGCGTCTTCCGACGTCCCGGTCTCGCCGAGCCCGGCGAGCACGCCCGCGGAGATCGGTAGCTCGCGATAGTGCGCGGCCGGGTCGCCGCCCGCCTTCAGCACCAGCGCTTGCGCCATCGAGCGCACGGCCGACGCCCGGTCGGCGAGGTGCGCCACCGCGGTGTCGTCGCCGAGAAGGGTCAGGGCGCGCATCCGGATCTTCGGCGTCCCGGCGGCGAGCAGTTCCTCGACGGCCGCACCGCGGTCGAGCAACGCGGAACCGCACAACGTCCGGATCCGGACGTCCCGGTCCCCGGCGGCGATGTCGAGCAGCCGCCCGGCCGGGAGCAGCCCGATCGCCTCGTGGTGGGCGAAGCGGCGGCTTTCGGTGTCCTGCAGCGCCAGCGCGTCGTCGAGCAGCCGGGGGGTCAGCGCCTGGCGGAACAGTGTGGTCATCCAGTCGTCGACCTGCCGCCGTCGCAGCACGCCGATCAGCGGAAGCATCGCGCGGAACGCCGATTCGTCCAGTTTGGACAGTGTCAGCGGCCGCGCGAGATCCCGGATCGGCCGCACCCAGTCGACGCAGCGGATCAGCAGCAGGGGTAGCACTTCGGGATCCGTGCGGGTCGCAAGCCGTTCGACGGCGGCTTCGCGCAGGCGCCCATTCCCGTGGCACGCGGCCTCGGCCAGTTCGGCCCGCGAAGGACGGCGGCTCAGCCGTGCGTCGTGTCCGGTCCACCACGACCCCCGGAACGCCAGGTCGAACTCCGCCCAGCGCCGGACGTCACCGGCCGCGAACGCGTCGAGATCCTCGACGGTCAGTTCTGTTTCCAGCATCCGGCATTCCCCCTCGGCGCCCAGGATGCCCCGGGCACCGAGGGGGAGTCGAACCGATTTCAGGCCAGCAGCGCGGTGACCGCCGCCGGCGCGTCCGCGATCGCGACCGGGTTCTGCTCGCGCGTGGCGAGGCTGCGGACCGTCACGTTGCCGGCCGCCCAGTCCTCCTGGCCGACGATCACCACCGCGACCGCACCCGCCTTGTCCGCGCGGGTGAGTTCCTTGCCCAGCTTGCGGTGCTCGATCGGCGTCGACGTCCGCAGCCCGGCCTGCCGCAGCGACTGCGCGACCGTGCGGGCGGCGTCCGAGAGGTCTTCGGTGACCGGGATGACCATGACGTCGACCTCGCTGCGCGGGGCCGGGGTGAGGCCGTGCGTCTCGAGGAAGTCGATCAGCGTGACGTCGCCCATGCCGAAGCCGATGCCCGGGATCTGCTGTGCGGTGAACATCGACGCGAGGTCGCTGTAGCGGCCGCCGCCGAACAGGGCGCGGCGGTTCTCCGGCGCGGTGTCGAAGACCTCGAACACGGTCGACGTGTAGTACGCCAGCCCGCGCACGATGATCGGCTCGTACTTGACCAGCGACCCCGCGCTGCTGTTGAGCACCTTCACCAGGTTCGACTGCTCCCGCACCGCCGCCGGCAGCTCCTCCAGGAGCGCCTCGCCCTTGTCGAGCGTCTCGGCCAGCTTGTCGAACTGCTTGTCCGACAGGCCGATCTCGCCGGCGCCCTCCGCCAGCTTCTCGCGGGGGTACTTCTCCCAGCGGTCGACCAGCGCGAACACCTGGGAGAGGTGGTCCTCGGAGACGCCGGCGACGTCGGTCAGCGCCGACGTCAGCAGGTTCCGGTCGTTGACGCGCAGCACGAACATGTCCGGCGTCGCGCCCAGCGCGGCCATCATCTCGTGCACCAGCTCGAAGATCTCGATCTCGCAGTTGGCGCTGTCCGAGCCGAAGATGTCCGCGTTGATCTGCCAGTGCTCCCGCACCCGGCCCCGCTGCGGCGCCTCGTACCGGTGGCAGTTCGGGTGGCTGTACCAGCGCACGGGGAACGACAGCGACTTCGCGCTCCCGGCGATCATCCGCGCCACCGACGGCGTCATCTCCGGGCGCAGCGCCAGCCGCCGCCCGTGCTTGTCGGTGAGCGTGTACAGCTGCTTGTCGGCGAGCTCCTGGCCGGACTTGCGTTCGTAGATCTCGGCGGATTCGAGGATCGGGCCGTCGTAGCGGAGGAAGCCGCGGCGCTCGAGGACGTCGTAGAGATGTCCGAACACCTGCGTGCGCACGGACATCTCGGCGGGCAGGAAGTCCCGGGTCCCCTTGTAGGGCGCGGTCGGCAGGTATTCAGGCACGTGACCAGCTTAACGACCGGTTTTGTCAGGGGAATGCGACCCCGTACGCGGTGAGCAGCGTCGCCGCGCCGAGCAGCAGAGCACCGACGGACGTCACCCGCCCGCCGAGCTTGCCCCGGTTCGGGAGGAGGTGCAGGAAGAACCCGCCGGACTGCGCCAGGATCCCGAACAGCAGCAGGAAACTGCCGATCCACAGGGTGGTGTCGGAGAAGGTCGTGCGACTCAGGATCTGCAATGCGACCAGGGCGAGGATCAGCAGAACGCCGGCGTGCGCGTGCCCGGCGCGGAACATCGCCCGCTGGTGCTCGGTGAGCTTCCGGTCGCGCATGACGCCCATCAGCGCATAGCCGCCGTACATCATGGTGGGCAGCGAAACCAGGGCGATCACGGTGAAGAGCTGGATGGGGCCGTGCATCGGGACTCCATTCGTGGTGGGGTGGTGGGGTTACGGTAACACTGTTTTAAAACGGTGTCACGGAACTTGGGGTCCCCGATCGGGGAAGCGGCTGGGGGGTGACCTTGCCGTAGGGGAGGGGGTGGGTGGCGGTGGTGGCGCGTGGGCTGGGCGCGGTTCCAGCCGGGCGGGTGACGTTGGGGGCGGCGCGAGTGGCCCGTTCGTGCCGGAACGAGCGCGAGTGGTCCGTTCGTGCCCCCGTGCGACAGCGCGAGTGGCCCGCTGGTGTCGAGGCTGGGCCGAGTGGCCCGTTCGTGGTGGGGCGGCGCGAACGGCCCGTTCGCACCGAAATGGGCGCGAGTGGTCCGTTCGTGCGCTCGGCTTTGTGTGCGAGTGGCCCGTTCGCAGCGGAGACGGTGCGAACGGGCCGTTCGTGACGTAGGGGCGCGAGTAGACCCCTTCGTGCCGTAAGGGCGCGAGTGGACCACTCGTGTTGCAGCGGTGCGGGCGGTCCGTTCGTGTCGTGTGGAGCGCGAGTGGCCCGTTCGTGCCGGGGAGGGCGCGAGTGGACCGTTCGTGCGCTCGGCGCTGCGGCGCGAGTGGTCCGTTCGTGCCGAAACGGGCGCGAGTGGCCCGTTCGCGACCGACCGAACGACCTACCTACGCGGCCGCACGCCCCCGGGCCAGCACCAGCAACGGGTTCCGCAGCGCCGCGAGCGAAGCCAGCGGGTCGCCCTCGACCACCAGCACGTCCGCCGCCAACCCGGCCTCAAGCCGTCCGGTGACGGACGACAGACCCAGCCCGGCCGCGCTGTCCTCAGTCGCGATCTCCAGGATCCGGCGGCGGCCGAAGCCGAGCCACTCGTACAGCTCCAGCGCTCCGACCGGGTCGTCGAACACCGAGCCCGGCAAGCCCGCGTCCGTGCCGGCCAGCAGCCGGACGCCGTGCTCCTCCAGCCACGGCAACCGGCCGTACATCGCCTGTGCCACCTCGGGACCCAGCTTCTCGACGATCGTCCGCCAGTTGCGGCTGCTCGTCGAGCACGCCGAAATCCCCCGAGCGGCCATCGACGCCGCCACGGGGTCTCGGCGGTCGAACGTGCGGGGGCCTGTCATGAAACTGCAGTGCTCGATCGTCGACACCCCGGCCTCGACCGCCGCCTCGATCGTGTCGGCGCCGTGGGCGTGCGCCGCGACCGGCAAGCCGTGTGAAGCCGCGTGCGCGACGATCAGTGCCAGCTGCCGGGCGTCGAACTGCGGCTCCCACATGTCCGCGCCGCCCTCGGTGATCTGGCCGCCGGTGGCCATCACCTTGATGACGTCCGCGCCCGCCGCGGCGTTCTCGTCGATCAGGGACCGGATCGACGCGTCGGACGTCGTGGCGCCGCCGAAGAAGTGGCAGTGGCCGTCCGGCACCGTGATCGGCGGGCCGGACACCAGCAGCCGCGGGGCGGCCACGCCCTCCAGGGACGTCCGCACCGCCGCGCCCAGGTGGCCGCGGTCGCCCAGGTCCCGGACCGTCGTCACGCCGCTGCGCAGCATCGACGCCAGCCGTGCGCGGGCGTCCTCCAAAGAGGGGCCCGCCAGGAAGCGGGCCAGCATCTCGCGTGAGGCGTCGAAGGCCAGGTGCACGTGGGCGTTGAACAACCCCGCCAGTGCCGTGCCGGTCGGGAAGTCGTGCCGGACAGCGCCGGGCGCGGCCTGCGCCAGCACCTCCGCTCGCGGACCCACCGCCACCAGGACGCCGTCGCGCATCAGGATCGCGCCGTCCGGAACCGGCGTCGACGGCCGTGGCAGCACCCGGCCGGCCGTGATCAGGGTGTCCACGTCACGCGCCCATCGCGGCCGAGAGCGCCAGCAGCGGCCGGACGTCGGACTCGATGTCGTCGGCTCCCGCGGGCAGCACCTGCTTGGCGCGGCCGTCGCTCTCCTCACCCGCCGCGTGCCGCCGCAACGCCGTCTTCAACGCGGCCGCCGCGGCGCCCGGGTCGGTGGCGAGGACCTCGCCGAAGTCCGCGTCCAGGTACGGGGACAGCTGCACCAGGCCGTCGCGGATCTCGATCACCCGGCGGTAGTAGACGCGGTGCACGGTGCGCGGCGAGAACCGTTCGCGCGGCGGCGTCCGCAGCACGATGCTGGGGAACGCGCCGACCAGGACCGTCCACAGTGGATCGAGGGCCTGGTGCTCGTGCCGGTGCCGCCGTCGCCGCCGCATCGCGGACAGCCGCGCCCGGACGCCGGGGTAGGTGACGCCGGCCAGGAACAACGCGCCGCCGATGATCACGAACGGCACCCCGAGCAGCAGCAGGATCCGGATGACCGGCCCGAACGCCCACGCCACCACGATGTACAGCGCGCGGAAGATGCTGCCCACGGCCGCGCTCGCGAGGCCGACCGCGCTCATCCGCAGCCCGATCCGGAGGTTCCGGTCGGCGACGCGCAGGTAGCGCACGATCCACGCCGTGCAGGCGATCAGGCCGTAGATCAGGTACAGCCCGGCACCCAGGTAGAACAGCGCGACGCCGCTGTCGTGGATCGTCGCCGGCCCGAGCGCGGCGCCGCGCAGCTCCGGCGGCGTCAGGTCCATCGCGACGATCATCAGCGCGATCGCCGCGGCCAGCGGCACCAGCTCGACGACCACGCGCCCGTAGCGGCGGATCGGCCCCAGCGCCGAGCCGAGGAAGAACAGGACCAGCGCGCAGACGGCGCAGGCGAGCAGCGCGTTGTTCGCCACCCGCGCGCCGCCGAGGCCGAAGACGGCGTCGAAGGCGTCCGAGATCACCTGTTGCTGGAGGAGGAACGCGGCGGCGAACCCGGCGATGCACGCGGTGACGGACCAGTTGGGCAGGGTCGGCGCCCGGACCAGCTGGTAGATCCGCCACGCCAAAGCCGCGGCGAACAGCACCATCGCGAGAACGTTCACGGGGCTGAAAAGTGTGCTCACAACCACCCTTGGTGATCGCCGAGCGCCCCCTGGATCCGGCGAAGATCCCGGTCCGCAGCGCGCCGCGGGATCGTGTAGTTCAGGACCGACGCCCACTCGAGGATGATGGTCGCGACGGTCTCGGCTTCCCACTCGTGGGCGTCATCGTAGGACGTCCGGCGCAGGGCGCGGTGTACTGCATCCGGGTCAAGATCCGGAGCCGGGCCGCGCAGGAAGTCCGCCGGCTCGGCGTCGCCCTGCGGGTGGTGGTCGGCGAGCATGTGGCCGAGCTCGTGCAGGATGATGTGATCTTGGTGGGGCTTCGTCGTTTCGGCCTGGTAGAAGATGTAGTCGGCCGCCGACGTCGCGATCCAGCAGCCGAACGGCCCGGGGACCTCCAGCGGGTAGGGCATCAGCCGGATCGGCTTGCCCCGCTGCTCGCCCAGCCGCGCGCACAGCTGCTCGACGTCGAGCGGCGGCCCGATGTCGAGGTCCTTCAGCAGCTTCCGGCACCGGCGGCGCAGCTCGCGTTCCTTCATCGCGGCGCGTCCTCCGGATTTCGGCCGTCGCGTTCGGCCCGCTCGTAGCGTTCGACCAGGTCCAGCAGGTCCATCACCTGCCGGCGGCCCTGCGGCGACAGCTCCTGCGCGCGCATCGCCATCAGCTGGGCCTCGCCGGTCGGGGCCGGGCCGGTGGCTTCGGCGTCGAAGAAGTAGGTGACGGGCACGCCGAACAGTCTGGCCAGTGCCTCGACGTAGTGGATCTTCGGGTTCACGCGCTTGCCGGTCGCGAGCTGCTGGAGGTAGGCGGGCGACATCGCCGGCCCGCCGGCGCGCTCGACGGCCGCCGAGATCTCGCGGTAGCTGTGCGGCGCCCGGCCGTCGAGGCGGGCCGCCTCGATCAGGGCAGCAAGGCGTTCCGCGAAGGTGCGTTCCTGTGCCATCCCCGCCCCCTAAGTTTCCACCGTGAAAATTCTAGCCGGGAAACCACTGTACGCACATGTTGACAGCTATCGTATGCAGTGGTTTACAGTTGCTTCGCCTCTCGCCTTGCTCTTCCGTACCCTGGGGGTGTACAGAACCACAAGGCGAGAGGCAAGCGCGCCTCCGACTCGTCATGATCGGCCGTCTGTAGTACGCTTCATAGACCAAGGTCGATCGCCTCACAGCGAACCCTTGGCACGGCCTGTTGCCGGAGGTCGACCCCCAGGGCTTCCGGTGACAGGCCTCTTACTTTCTCCGGGACAATCAGCAGCGACACTCAGGGCGCCGACGTCTCAAGGCATGAGCGTCGCGGCCAGCGTGCCGCCCAGCTCGGTGCACGCCGCCAGCACCGTCTTGTCCGGCTCGCCCGTCGCGATCACCGGGTCCGCCGCCTTCGCCCAGGCCAGCCCGGTCGTGATGGCCAGCAGCTGGCGTTCCGTCCCCGACGTGTCGCTGTTGCCGTGGATCCAGTACCCGAACGGCCGGCCCCGCGTCTCGTCGAGGCACGGGTAGTAGACCGTGTCGAAGAAGTGCTTCAGCGCGCCGCTCATGCTGCCCAGGTTCGCCGGCGTCCCCAGCAGGTAGCCGTCCGCGTCGAGGACGTCGGAGACCGTGGCCGCCAGCGCCGCGCGGCGGACCACCTCGACCCCCTCGACGTCCGGGTGGGCCGCGCCCGCCAGCACGGCCTCGAACATCGCCTGGGTCGACGGCGACGGCGTGTGGTGCACGACCAGCAGCTTCGGCATCAGGACAGCAGCGCCGCCACGTCGGTCCGCAACGCCGTCAGCCGGGTGCCCGCCGCCGCGCGCGCGTCCGCCAGCGAGTCGCGCACCGGCTCGACGACCTGCAGGTACGCCTTCAGCTTCGGCTCGGTGCCGGACGGGCGCACCACGATCCGCACGCCGTCGCCGGTGAGGCGCAGGACGTCCGCGTCGGGGAGCAGGTCCTCCAGCGTCACCGCGACGCCGCCGACCTCGGCCGGGGGCGCCTCGCGCAGCTTGCCCATCAGGCGGCCGCGCACGGACAGGTCCGTGACCCGCAGCGAGACCTGGTCGGTGACGTACACGCCGTGCCGCTGCGCCAGTTCGTCCAGCACGTCCAGCGGCGTGCGGCCCTCGGCGCGCAGCCGCGCGGTCAGCCCGGCCGCCAGCGTCGCGGCGGCGATGCCGTCCTTGTCCCGCACGAATCCCGGGTTCACGCAGAGGCCGAGCGCCTCTTCGTAGGCGAAGACGAGGTCGTCGCCCGCGCGGACCAGCCACTTGAACCCGGTGAGCGTCTCCGCATAACGGGCGCCCTCGGCCTTGGCGATCTCGCCCAGCAGCGACGACGAGACGATCGTCGTGGCCACCAAGGGATCCGGCATCATCGTGCGGTCCACAGTGGACAGGATGGTCGAGCCGAGCAGCACGCCCGTCTCGTCGCCGCGCAGCATCCGCCACGAGCCGTCCCGCTCGCGCACGCCCAGCGCGCAGCGATCGGCGTCCGGGTCGAGCGCGATGGCCAGGTCGGCGTCCACCTCGGCCGCCAGCGCCAGCAGCAGGTCGGTCGCGCCCGGCTCCTCCGGGTTCGGGAACGACACCGTCGGGAAGTCCGGGTCGGGTGCAGACTGCGCCTCGACCAGGTGCAGGTCGGTGAACCCGGCCCGCTCGAAGGCCGCGCGCAGCGTCTCGGCGCCGACGCCGTGCAACGCCGTCGCGGCCACGCGCACGATGCGCTCGGCGCCGAGCGGGAGCGCGGCGATCTCGTCGAGGTAGCCGCCGAGCAGGTCGACGACCCCGGCGCCCGGCTCGCGCGGCACGTCGACCGCGCCCGGCGCGGCCTGGATGGCCCGCTCGATCTCGCCGTCGGACGGTGGCACGATCTGCCCGCCGGTGGCGTCGTAGAGCTTGTACCCGTTGTCCGCCGGGGGGTTGTGCGACGCCGTGATCTGGATCCCGGCCACCGCTCCGAGGTGCTTTACGGCGTAGGCGAGCAACGGCGTCGGCAGCGGGCGGGGCAGCGCCTGGACGGTGAACCCGGCGGCGGTCAGCACCTCCGCGGCGGCCGTGGCGAAGTCCTCCGAGCCGTGGCGGGCGTCCCGGCCGACGACGACCAGCGCGCCCGCGTGCCCCTGCGCGGTCAGCCAGGCCGCCACTCCCGCGGTGGTGCGCGTGACGACGGCCACGTTCATCCCGTTGGGCCCGGCGCGCACCGGCCCGCGCAGCCCGGCCGTGCCGAACTCCAGCGGCCCGGCCAGCCGGTCGGCCACCTCGTCGGCGGCCGCGGCGTCGCCGCCCAGCGCGCGGGCGACGACCCCCTGCAGTTCGGCGCGGGAGGCGGCGTCCGGGTCGTCGGCGATCCAGCGGAACGCGGCGTCCCGCAGCGTGGAGGTCAAAGTCACCGCGTCAGCCTACGGGCTAGGGTCGGGCGGGTGCGCTTGCTCTTCACCTCACTGGGGTCCTTCGGTCACACGTTCCCGCTCGTCCCGCTGGCGCTGGCCGCGCGGGACGCGGGCCACGACGTCGTGTTCGCCACTTCGGAAGACTTCCTGCCCCAGCTGCGGAAAGCCGGGCTCGAGACGGCCGCCGCCGGGCTCGCCCTCAAGGACGCCTTCGGCCAGGCGTTCGCCACCTCCGGCCCGCCCGGCCCGCGGCGGCAGCCGGGTGAGATCCCGCCGGAGGTCCTCGGCCCGATCGTCGCGAAGGTCTTCGGCGACCTCATGCCGAAGCGGTTCGTCGCCGACCTGCTGCCGCTGTTCGAGCACGCGCGGCCCGATCTGGTCGTCAGCGAGGCCGGCAACTCCGGTGGCGCGTTCGCCGCGATGCAGGCCGGGATTCCCGTGGTGGCGCACGGTTTCGGCCGGGTGTCGAGCGACGACCCGATGGTCACGCACATCCGCGACGCGATCCGGGCGCACGCCGACGGCCTGGGCATCACCGTCGGCGACGACCTTTCGTTCGGCGGACCGTACATCGACATCTGCCCGGAATCGGTGCAGGAACCGGGTTTCCTGGCGCGGGCGCGGCGCGTGCCGCTGCGGCCGGTCGGCTGGAGCGAGCCCGGTGAGCTGCCCGCGGGCGTGCTGGACAAGCGGCGGCCGCTCGTCTACCTGACGCTCGGCACCGCGATGGGTCACGCCGGTGTCCTCGGCGCGGCGATCGCCGGGCTGTCCGGGCTGGACGTCGACGTGCTGGTCGCCACCGGCCCGACCGTCGACCCGGCGGCGCTGGGCGAAGTGCCGTCGAACGTGCGGCTCGCGGCGTGGGTGCCGCAGTCGGCGCTGCTGCCGCACGTCGACCTGGTGGTGCACCACGGCGGCAGCGGCACGACGCTCGGCGCGTTCGGCGCGGGTGTCGGGCAGCTGGTGCTCCCGCAGGGCGCCGACCAGTTCAGCAACGCCGACGCGGTGCTCGCGGCGGGTGTCGGCGCCCGCCTGCTCGCCGCCGAGGTCACCCCGGACGCCGTCGCGGAGCAGGCCCGCCACCTGCTGACGGACTCGGCCGTCCGCGACGCGGCCCGCGTGCTGGCCGCGGAGGTCGCGGCGATGCCGTCCCCGGCCGAGGTGGCCGCGCAGCTCCCGTCGTTCGCCTGAGTCCCCAAAGCGGCACTTTCACGTGAAAGTGCCGCTTTGAGGGCCTCGGACGTATCTTTCCCTACGAAAGTGACGGGTCGGGTCAGGCGCGGGCGACCAGGTCGCGCAGGAGGGAGCCCATGCGGGTCGCGGCCGCGCGGCCGGCTTCCAGCACCTCTTCGTGGTTGAGCGGCTCGCCCGTCATGCCCGCGGCCAGGTTCGTCACCAGCGAGAGGCCGAAGACCTCGACGCCGGCGGCGCGGGCCGCGATGGCCTCCAGGACCGTCGACATGCCGACGAGGTCGGCGCCCAGCGTGCGCAGCATGCGGATCTCGGCCGGCGTCTCGAAGTGCGGCCCGGTGAGGCCCGCGTAGACGCCTTCCTCCAGCGACGGGTCGATCTCGCGGGCCAGGGAACGCAGCCGCGCCGAGTAGAGGTCCGTCAGGTCGACGAAGTTCGCGCCGACGATCGGGGAGCGGGCCGTCAGGTTGAGGTGGTCGGCGATCAGCACCGGCTGGCCGACCTGGAACCCCTGGCGCAGCCCGCCCGCCGCGTTGGTCAGCAGCACCGTCCGGGCGCCGGCGGCCGCGGCGGTGCGCACGTTGTGCACCACCGGGTCGATGCCCTTGCCCTCGTAGAAGTGCGTGCGGCCCAGCAGGACCAGCGCCCGGCGGTCGCCGACGCGCACCGAGCGCACCGTCCCGCCCTGCCCGGGCACCTTCGGCGGCTCGAACCCGGGCAGCTCGCCCAGGGGGATCTCCGCGTCGGCCTCCCCGATGACGTCCGCGGCCGGGCGCCAGCCCGAACCGAGCACGACGGCGATGTCGTGCTTGTCCACCCCAGTGCGGTCGGCGATGACGGCCGCGGCTTCCTGTGCGCTCATGCCCGCGAGCGTATCCGGACATACACCTACTTCCGGGGTCCGGGGGCGGGCCCCCGGCCGGGGTGCGGGGGCCGGGCCCCCGCAAGACGCTGCACCACCAGGAAAGCCACCAGCCCGAACGGCGACAGGAAGATCGTGAGCAGCAGGATCGGGCTCACGATCCACGGCGAGACGTTCAGCGAGCGCGCCTCGAAGTACATCCACCGCGCGATGAACAGGTCGAACGCGATGAGGTGCGCCCAGACGAGCCCGGCGCCCCACGGCGTGGCCAGCAGCGTCTGCAGCACGCCGAGGTCGGGCCGCAGCATCGCCCGGCCCCACTCCGCGAAGTGCGGCAGCGCGAGCCCGAAGTAGCAGACCAGCGGCAGCAGCGGCACCCACGGCGAGCGCATGATCCGCGCCGTCCAGCGCCACTTCGGCAGCAGGATCATGAGCGCCCAGAACGGCGTCGCGAGCGGGAACGCCCAGGTGAACCAGGCCATCACACGGCCACCCGGTCAGGGGTCCGCACGACGGCCCACGCGCTCAGCCCGACGGCGGCCGCGAGTGTCGCGGCCGCGCCCAGCGTCACGGCGTCCGGGTGCACGATCGACTGCGCCCGCAGCGCCTGCCAGGTGACCAGCCCGATCAGGCCCGTGTAGCCGGCGGCGCCGATCAGGACCAGCCGCGCGCGGACGACGTCGTCGCGCAGCCGCGGGAACCGCGAGGTCAGCGCGAGCAGCGCGATCGCGAGCAGCGGCAGCGCCTGCAGCGCGTGCATCCCGACGAAGTGCGGGATCCGCAGGTCGCCACCGACCGTGCTCCAGCCGAGGATCGGCAGGCCGGGGCCGCCGTCGGCCAGGCCGACGGTGTGCGCGCCGACCATGTCCGGCGTGCCACCGGACTTCCACTGCGCGAGCTGCTGTGCGGTCGGGCTCGTCATCAGCATGCCGAGCGAGATCCCGACGAGCGACAGGACGGCGCCGGCGCGCACGGCCCAGAAGCTCGCGCGGTCGGCGACCTTCGTGAACATGACCAGGACGGTCAGTGCGAACGTCGCCAGCCAGAGCCCGATGATCATCTTGCCCATGACGTCGTAGATCGTGGTGTCCAGCGGGGTCGAGTTGTTGAAGTGGCTCGCCCGGCCGCGGGCGGCCTGGAGCGCCAGCAGGACGTACTCGCCGGTGAAGATCACCACGAGCGCGCTCGTCAGCCAGCCCGCTGTGCGGCGGAACCGCGGCAGCAGCGAGACCAGCCAGCTCCACGTGAGGAAGTAGAGGCTGCCGGAGATCGCGAACTTGAGCGGCTTGACCCAGATCGGCGCGCCTTCGAGCGTCCGGTGGTCGACGAGCATGGCGGCGACGCAGAGCACCGCCACCACGCCGAAGGCGGCGCCGGCGTACCGCGACGGCGGGTGCCACCCGCGGGTTCTCGTCCGGAGATCGGCAAGGATGGTCATGGTTCCTCCCAGAATGGATAGTCAAGCTCTCCGTTATGGGAAGTTAAGGTATCCATGCTGAGAAGTCTTCAGGGTTGCCCCGGAGGCGGACCCTGAACCGAACGCGGGATCGGAGCGGAAACGCATGCGGATGGCCGAACTGAGCGCCGAGTCGGGGGTGCCGGTCGCGACCGTCAAGTACTACCTGCGCGAAGGCCTGCTGCCGCCGGGCGAGCGCACCAGCCCCAACCAGGCGCGGTACTCGGCGACGCACGTCCAGCGGTTGCGGCTGATCAAGGCCCTCACCGAGGTCGGCGGGCTGTCGCTGGCCTCGGTCGGCACGGTGCTCGAAGCGATCGACGGCGACAAGACCCCGCACCGCACGATGGGCGTCGTCCAGGAGGAGCTGGCCGGCCCGGCGCCCCAGGTGTCCGACGAGGCCGCCGACTGGGCGTGGGAGCTGCTCGACGGGATCGTCCGCCGCAACGGCTGGGGCGAGCTGAAGCGCAAGCACGTCGCGGTCGGGAACCTCGTCGCGGCGCTGGCCACGGCCAAGGAGCTGGGCCACGACAAGCTGGCGGAGCACCTCGAGGAGTACGCGCACCTGGCGATCCGCGTCGCGGAGCTGGACGTCGACACGGTGACGGGCCTGACGTCGTACGACAAGATCATCGAGGCCGGGCTGGTGGTGACGGTACTGGGCGACCGGATCTTCGCGGGCCTGCGCCACCTCGGCCAGGAGCTGGTGTCCCGCGAGGTCCTCGGCGACCTCCCCGACTAACCGAGGCCCAGGAGCCGCCGAAGCTCTTCGACGCTCAGCGAGCCCGGCCGGAGTCCCGCGCGAGCCGCGTGGCGGGCCAACGCCGTGAGCTTGGCGTTGACCGGCGCCGGCTGCCCGGTGCGGCGGCCGAGCAGGGCGATCTCGCCGTTGAGGTAACCGGTTTCGATCGTGCCGGTGCCGCGGACGAGCGACTGCCAGCTCGACCCGCCCAGCTGCGCGGGCTCACCGGGTACCGGCTCGAACGACAGGCCACCCCAGTCGGCGTCGACCTCGTCGTCGCCGGCGTAGGCGATCCCGGCGCTCGCGAGGACGGCTTTGCCTTCGTCCTCGGCCACTCGCCGCAGGTCGTCCGCGCCCGTGGTGTCGCCGAGCAGCGCCTGCAGCGCGTTGCTCAGGTTGGACAGCAGCTTCCGGTACTTCCACCGCATGACGTCGGCCGCCGGGATGACGCCGAAGCCGGCCGCGGCCCAGTCCGCGGGGAGCGCACCGAGGTCGTCGTCGCCGGCGCCGTACCGGCCGATGTGGAAGACGCCGCGGGGCGAGCGGGTGCGGACGATGACCTCGCCGGGCTCGGTCAGCACCGTCGGGAACCACACGCACACGCCGAAGACCCGGTCGAAGGCGCGCAACGCGATCTCTTCGCCGGCGACGCCGTTCAGCGCGGTGAAGATCGGCAGCAGCTCGGCGGCGCTGCCGGCGACGGCCCCGGCGTGGTCGTGCACCGGCACGTCTGCCCACTGCTCGACGGCGGCTTCGGCCTGGTGCGTCTTGGTCGTCAGCACCAGGACGTCGTCGACCGTCAGCCGCACGCCGTCGGGCCCGGTCGCCACCGGCACGCGGAGCGTGGACGTGCCGTCCGGGCACCGCAGCGTCAGGCCGCCGGTCGCCATCGCCGCGGCGTGCGCGCCGCGGGCGACCAGCAGGACCGAGCTACCGCGCTGGGCGAGGAGGCCGCCGAGCGCGCTGCCGATCGCGCCCGCGCCGACGAAGACGTACCGGGTCATCAGTCGGAGATGGTCAGCGACTGGGCGACGGGCTCGAAGACGTCCTTGCGGGTCGCGTCCTCCTGCTCGGTCGGGGCGGTGACCGAGAAGATCCAGAGGCTCGAGCCCGCCTTGAGCAGGTTCATGAACGTCACGCGGGTGACGCTGGTCGAGTCGCCGCTGTCGGTCGTGCGGAAGGTCAGCGTGGTCCCGTTCGCCAGGGGCTGCGGCGGGAAGAGCTGGAAGCCGTCGGACGGGTAGAGCTGCTTCAGCTGGTCGATGTAGGGCTGGTCGCTGGGGTAGTCGCCGAAGTAGTTCGTCAGCCGTTCGAGCCGGATCACGCGGCGGCCGTCGTCCGAGACGTACTGGACGACCGTGCTCAGCCCGAACCGGGTGTCGTGCGGGGCGACGAACTTCTCCCAGCCCTTCGGCACGCCGAGGCCGAACTCGCCGCCCTTCACCCCGGTCGCCACGTTCGCGTCGCCGGACTGGCGCACCAGCTCGGGCGGCGGCACCTCGGTGGGCCCGTTGGACGCCGGCCGCGGCTCGGCGGCCGGCGGCAGCAGCGACTCGCCGCCGACCGTTCTGGCCAGCGCGAACCCGCCGCCGGCGGCCACCAGGAAGAGCAGGATCGCCACGCCGATGAGCACGGCGGTGGCCTTGCCGGTCCGCCGTCCCGGCCGCGGCAGGGGCGGCGGCGGGACGAACACCGTGGCGGCCGGCGGTGCCGGGGCCGGGGCGGCGGGCGGCGGCTTGAGGAACGGCAGCGGGCCCGGGTCCGACGCCAGCTCGGCGCTCTTCTCGGCCTGCTTCTCCACCTTCTCCGGCAGGACGGTCTTGATCACCTGCGTGTCGGTGGCGTCCGGCTGGGCGGACGTCTTCTTGCCGTCCGGCGTGCGGAACAGCTCGGGCCCGAACAGGTCGAGCGCGGTCTTCGTCTGCAGCGGGTACAGCCGGTGCCGGACGTCGCGCAGCGTGATCCGCTTGTTCGGCTCCTTCTTCATCAGCGCCGAGATGACGTCGGCCAGCGGCCCGGCCTTCGGCTTGGGCACCTTCCCGTTGACGACCTTGCCGACGGTCTCCAGCGGATCGCCGTCGGCGTCGTACGGCGGCGCGCCCTCGACCGCGGCGAACAGCGTCGCGCCCAGGCCCCACAGGTCCGCGGCGGGGGTGACGGCGCCGCCGGAGGCGACCTCCGGCGCGATGTAGGCGGGGGAGCCGAGCATGATCCCGGTGCGCGTCATGGTCGCTTCGGAGACGTTGCGGGCGATGCCGAAGTCGGTCAGCTTGATCCGGCCGTCGCTGGCCACGAGGACGTTGCCCGGCTTGACGTCGCGGTGGGTGATGCCGGCGGCGTGCGCGGCCTCCAGCGCGGAGGCGACCGCGATGCCCATCGCGGCGGCCTGCTCGAAGGTCAGCGGCCCGTGGTCGCGCAGGATGTGCGCCAGGCTGCGCGAGGGCAGCAGCTCCATCACCACGAACGGCTGGTCGTTCTCGCGGGCGACGTCGTGCAGGATGATCACGTTCGGGTGGGACAGCACGGCGATCGCGCGGGCCTCGCGCAACGTGCGTTCCCGCAGCTCGTCCGCCTGCGACGACGGGATGCCCGGCGGCACCTTCATCTCCTTGACGGCCACCTGGCGGTGCAGGAACTCGTCGTAGGCCGACCAGACGGTGCCCATGGACCCCGAGCCCAGCACCGAGCGCAGCCGGTAGCGACCGGCGACCAGTCGTGTCTCTTCGCTGGAGGGGGGCACGCGCCAATTGTGTCGTACCCCGCTCCGACCCCTACCACCCCCAGGGGCGACCAGACTCACAGGCTGTCCGTGTCGAGTGCCTCTACCATCACTGGGTATGACTGAACTGGCCGGTCCGGAGTCAGCGCCGATCTCCGAATTCGACCTGGCGGCCGAGTTTCCGCAGGCGACGCGCGAGCAGTGGCAGGAGCTCGTGGCCGGCGTGCTGCGCAAGAGCGGCAGACTGCCGGAGGACTTCACGGGCGCCCCGGAGAGCAAGCTCGTCACGCGTACCTACGACGGCATCGAGATCCAGCCGCTCTACACCGCGGACGACGTGCCGGGCGACGCCGGCTTCCCCGGCCTGTCGCCGTTCGTGCGCGGGGCGAGCCCGGAAGGGCAGGTCAGCACGGGCTGGGACGTCCGGGCCCGGTTCACCGGCACCGATCCCCAGGCCGTCAACAAGGCGATCCTCGCGGACCTCGAAGGCGGCGTCACGTCGATCTGGCTGACCGTGCCGCCCGCGGCCATGGCCGACGCGCTGAACGACGTCTACGTCGACCTGGCGCCGGTGGTCCTCGACGCGGGCGCCGAGTACGAAGCCGCCGCGGCCGCGTTGTTCGAGATCTTCGACGAGCGCGAGATCCCGGCGAGCGAGGCCACCGCGGTGCTGGGGGCCGACCCGATCGGGCTCGCGGCCCAGACGGGCGCTGACGTCGCGCTGGAACCGGCCGCCGCGCTGGCCGCGCGTGTCGCCGGGAAGTACCCGAAGGTGCGCACGATCGTCGCCGACGGCCTGCCGTTCCACGAAGCGGGCGGGTCGGACGTGCAGGAGCTGGGCGCGCTGGTCGCCGCCGGCGTCACCTACCTGCGTTCGTTGACGGACGCGGGCCTCGACGTCGAAAGTGCGGCCGGGCAGCTGGAGTTCCGGATCGCCGCGACCGCCGACCAGTTCTCGACCATCGCCAAGCTGCGCGCGGCCCGCCGCCTCTGGGCGCGCGTTGCCGAGGTGTGCGGCTTCTTCTCGCCGATGCGCCAGCACGCCGTGACGTCGCCGGCGATGCTGACCCAGCGCGACCCGTGGGTGAACATGCTGCGCACGACCGTCGCCTGCTTCGGCGCGGGTGTCGGCGGCGCGGCCGCGGTCACCGTCCTGCCGTTCGACGCCGCGATCGGCCGGCCCGACGCGTTCTCCGCGCGGATCGCCCGCAACACGCACGCGGTGCTGCTGGAGGAGTCCAAGCTGGCCGGCGTGGTCGACCCGGCGGGCGGCTCCTGGTACGTCGAGAAGCTGACCGACGACCTGGCCCGCGTCGCCTGGGCCGAGTTCACCGCGATCGAAGCCGCGGGTGGTCTGGTCGCGGAGCTGGCGTCCGGCGCGCTCGCCGGCCGCCTCGCCGAGACGTGGGACAAGCGCGCGAAGCGGCTCGCCACCCGGCGCGACCCGCTCACCGGCGTCAGCGAGTTCCCGAACCTGACCGAGAAGCCCGTGAAGCGGGAGCCGCTGGAGTCCCCTGTGGACGGTGGGTTGCCGCGGCACCGCTACGCCGAGGGCTTCGAGGCCCTGCGCGACGCGTCCGACGCCTACCTCGCCGAGCACGGCGAGCGGCCGAAGGTCTTCCTGGCCACGCTCGGCCCGGTCGCCGCGCACACCGCGCGGGCCGGGTTCGCCGCCAACCTGTTCCAGGCGGGCGGGCTCGAGGTGGTCAACCCGGGCGCGACCGACGACCTGCCCGGCGCGTTCCGCGCGTCCGGCGCCAAGATCGCCTGTATCTGCGGCACCGACGACGCCTACGCGACCCAGGCCGCCGAAGTCGCGGCATCCTTGGGCGCCGAACACGTACTACTGGCGGGCAAGGGTTCTTACGACGGCGTGGACGGCAACGTCTTCGCCGGCTGCGACGCCCTGGAAGTCCTGACCGGTCTGCACGCCAAGCTGGGAGTTGCGTGATGACGATCCCGAACTTCGCCGACGTCGACCTCGGCACGCCCGAGCCGGGCGACCGCGAGGCCTGGGCCAAGGCCGTGCAGGACGCCACCGGCAAGGGCCCGGACGCGCTGGCCTGGGAGACGCCCGAGGGCATCGGCGTCAAGCCGGTCTACACCGCGGCCGACCTGTCCGATGTGGACTTCCTCGGCACGTACCCCGGCATCGCGCCCTACCTGCGCGGGCCGTACCCGACGATGTACGTCAACCAGCCCTGGACCATCCGCCAGTACGCCGGGTTCTCCACGGCCGAGGAGTCGAACGCCTTCTACCGCCGCAACCTCGCGGCCGGGCAGAAGGGCCTGTCGGTCGCCTTCGACCTGGCCACCCACCGCGGGTACGACTCCGACCACCCGCGCGTCTCCGGCGACGTCGGCATGGCGGGCGTCGCGATCGACTCCATCTACGACATGCGCCAGCTGTTCGACGGCATCCCGCTGGACAAGATGTCCGTGTCGATGACGATGAACGGCGCGGTGCTGCCGGTGCTGGCGCTCTACGTCGTCGCGGCCGAGGAGCAGGGGGTGCGGCCGGAGCAGCTCGCGGGGACCATCCAGAACGACATCCTCAAGGAGTTCATGGTCCGCAACACCTACATCTACCCGCCGCAGCCGTCGATGCGGGTCATCTCCGACATCTTCTCCTACACCTCGCAGCACATGCCGAAGTACAACTCGATCTCCATCTCCGGCTACCACATGCAGGAAGCCGGGGCGACCGCCGACCTCGAGCTGGCCTACACCCTGGCCGACGGCGTCGAGTACATCCGCGCGGGCACCGAAGCCGGGCTGGACGTCGACAAGTTCGCGCCGCGCCTGTCGTTCTTCTGGGCGATCGGGATGAACTTCTTCATGGAGGTCGCGAAACTGCGCGCGGCCCGGCTGATCTGGGCGAAGCTGGTGAAGGGCTTCGACCCGAAGTCGCAGAAGTCGCTTTCGCTGCGGACGCACTCGCAGACGTCGGGCTGGTCGCTGACCGCGCAGGACGTCTACAACAACGTCGTGCGCACCTGCGTCGAGGCGATGGCCGCGACCCAGGGGCACACGCAGTCGTTGCACACCAACGCGTTGGACGAGGCGCTCGCGCTGCCGACCGACTTCTCCGCGCGCATCGCCCGCAACACGCAGCTCCTGCTGCAGCAGGAATCCGGCACCACGCGCGTGATCGACCCGTGGGGCGGCAGCGCCTTCGTCGAGAAGCTGACCTACGACCTCGCGCGCAAGGCGTGGGGCCACATCAGCGAGGTCGAGCAGGCCGGCGGCATGGCCAAGGCGATCGACGCGGGCATCCCGAAGCTGCGCATCGAGGAGGCCGCGGCCCGCACCCAGGCCCGGATCGACTCGGGCCGGCAGCCGGTGATCGGCGTCAACAAGTACCAGGTCACCAGCGATGAAGACATCGAAGTCCTCAAGGTCGACAACGCCGGCGTCCGGACGCAGCAGCTCGAGAAGCTGCGCCGGCTGCGTGAAGAGCGTGATCAATCGGCCACCGACGACGCGCTGCGGCGCCTCACCGAAGGCGCCGGGAACGGCGGCAACCTCCTGGAACTGGGCATCAACGCGGCCCGGGCGAAGGCGACCGTCGGCGAGATCTCGGACGCGCTGGAGAAGCTCTGGGGCCGGCACTCCGGCCAGATCCGCACGATCTCGGGGGTGTACCGCGAGGAGGTGGGGAAGTCGCAGAACGTCGAGAAGGCCCGTTCGCTGGTCGAGGAGTTCGCCGAGGAGGAGGGCCGCCGGCCGCGGATCCTCGTCGCGAAGATGGGCCAGGACGGCCACGACCGCGGCCAGAAGGTGATCGCCACCGGCTTCGCCGACATCGGCTTCGACGTCGACGTCGGCCCGCTGTTCTCCACCCCGGCCGAGGTCGCCCGCCAGGCGATCGAGGCGGACGTCCACGTCGTCGGCGTGTCCTCGCTGGCCGCCGGGCACCTCTCGCTGGTGCCCGCGCTGCGCCACGAGCTCGCCGAGCTGGGCCGCGCGGACATCATGGTCGTGGTCGGCGGTGTGATCCCGCCGCAGGACTACCCGGCGCTGCGCGAAGCCGGGGCAGCGGCGATCTTCGGGCCGGGCACGGTGCTCGCGGACGCGGCCATCGACCTGCTCGGCCAGCTCGCGGCGCAGGAGTCCTGAGCGTTGCCGCGCAAGATCGACGTCCCCGCCTACGCCAAGGGCGTGCTGGCGGGTGACCGCGGCACGCTGTCGAAGGCGATCACGCTGGTCGAGTCCCAGCGCGAGGACCACCGCGCGCAGGCGCAGGAGCTGCTCGTCGAGCTGCTGCCGTCGGCGGGTGGCGCCCGGCGCGTCGGCATCACCGGCGTCCCCGGTGTCGGCAAGTCGACATTCATCGACCAGCTGGGCACGGACCTGACGGCCGCCGGGCACCGCGTGGCCGTGCTGGCCGTCGACCCGTCGTCGACGCGCACCGGCGGGTCGATCCTCGGCGACAAGACCCGGATGGCGCGCCTGGCCGTCGACGAGCGGGCGTTCATCCGCCCGTCGCCGACGTCGGGGACGCTGGGCGGCGTCGCCCGCGCCACCCGCGAGACGATCGTGCTGATGGAAGCGGCCGGCTACGACACCGTCCTGGTCGAGACCGTCGGGGTGGGACAGTCCGAAGTGGCCGTCGCGAACATGGTCGACTGCTTCATGTTCTTGACGCTCGCGCGCACCGGTGACCAGCTGCAGGGCATCAAGAAGGGCGTCCTGGAGCTCGCCGACGTCATCGCCGTCAACAAGGCCGACGGCGACCACGAGAAGGACGCGCGCCGCGCCGCGCGGGAGCTGGCCGGCGCGTTGCGGATGATCTACGGGCCCGACGCGGCGTGGACGCCACCCGTGCTGACCTGCAGCGGCCTGCACAACCTGCGGCTCGACGAGGTCTGGGGCGCGATCGAGGAGCACCGCGCCGCGCTCTCGGCGTCCGGCGAGCTGGCCGCCCGGCGCCGGCAGCAGCAGGTCGACTGGACGTGGTCGATGGTGCGCGAAAATCTGCTGAGTCGGCTGGCGGCGCATCCGGACGTGCGAACGGTCGTTCCCGACGTCGAACGGGCGGTGCGTGACGGTGAACTGACCGCTACCCTCGGTGCACAGCGGATCCTCGACGCGTTCGGTCCACCACGTGGTGGCTGACCCGCGGGTCCCGTGCGGGCAGAATGCCGGTTGACCGCCGGTCGTGGCGAAGGGATGACATGGCGATACTGCGTGCTCTGGTCGTTGCCGGCCTGCTGGGGGCGGTGCTGTTCACCGCGTCGCCCGCCCAGGCCGCACCGGCGCGGCCGGTGGCTGTCACGGTGACCGTGGCGCACGCCGGCGCGGCGCCCGTGCTCACGCAGACCCAGGCGCCCGGACCGGTGCTCGACCCGGCCCAGACCGACAAGGCGAACGCCGAGAAGACCAAGACCAAGCTGATCGCCGGCCTGGTCGCGGTGGTCCTGCTCGGCATCGTCGTCTGGGGCCGGCGGATCCGGTCGAAGAAGGCCAAAGGGTCGTAACCCTGCGTCCGGACGGGCGAGCAGCCGTCGGCGTTCGCCTTGGCCGAACTACTGCACACCGTTCAACGCAGATCAGCTACCGGCCGTCTAGGACGCCTCGTTTCGAGGCGCGGCTTGCCTCCTGCATGGTGCACGATCGTCTGCAAATGCGTACGAAAGAACGATCGGCACGTTGCGTGACCCCAGCCGCTGCGCGGGTTACCCGTGTTGCGGGAGGAGGTGCGGCGTGACGGTGCTCGACTCACGACCGGACGTTCCAGGCGACCCCCACGGGCGCATCATCACCCCTATCGAGGGGCCGGAGGCGCTCATTTCCGAAGCCGGCGTAACCATGGCTCCCGTGGAGGACCTTGGTGCGGGCCGCGGCCCGTTCTGGCTTGACGACTGGCTTCGCGCCAACGCGACCGACGTGCTCGCGTGGCGCAGGCACATCCACGCGCACCCGGAGCTGTCGCGGCACGAGTTCGCGACCACCGAGCTGGTCGTCACGCTGCTGCGTGCCGTCGGCCTCAAGCCGTGGGTGCTGCCCGGCGGCACCGGTGTCGTCTGCGACATCGGCCGCGGCGAGCGGTGCGTCGCGCTGCGCGCGGACATGGACGCGCTGCCGCTCACGGAGGCGACGGGGCTGCCCTACGCGTCGACTGTGGAGGGTGCGGCGCACATGTGCGGCCACGACGCCCACACGTCGATCCTGCTCGGCGCGGCCCGCGCCCTGGCCGGCGCGCCGGAGCTGCCCGGCAAGGTGCGGCTGATCTTCCAGGCCGCCGAGGAGGTCATGCCCGGCGGTGCGCTGGACATGATCGCGGCGGGCGCGCTGGACGGCGTCGACCGGATCTACGGCCTGCACGTCGACCCGCGGCTCGAGGTCGGCAAGGTCGGCATGCGCGTCGGCGCCCTGACGTCGGCCGCGGACCTGATCGAGCTGCGCCTCACGTCGCCGGGCGGGCACACGTCCCGCCCCCACCTGACGGCCGACCTGGTGCACGCGCTCGGCACGGTGATCACGTCACTGCCGTCGGTGCTGTCCCGCCGCGTCGACCCCCGGTCCGGCACGGTGCTGGTCTGGGGCGCGGTCCACGCGGGCCAGGCGGCCAACGCCGTCCCCCAGGACGGCGTCCTGCGCGGCACCCTGCGCACGGCCGACCACGAGGTCTGGACGGCGCTGGAGCCCCTGGTGGCGTCGTCGGTGGAGTCCCTGCTGGCCCCCACGGGCGTCGGCTTCCAGCTGGACTACCGCCGAGGCGTCCCCCCGGTCGTCTCCGACGCGGACTCCACGGCCCTGATGCGCGCGGGCGTCGAGGCGGCCCTGGGCGAAGAAGCGGTGGCCGGCACCGAGCAGTCCTCCGGCGGCGAAGACTTCGGCTGGTACCTGGAGCACGTCCAGGGAGCCTTCGCCCGCCTGGGCGTCTGGCCAGGCGACCCGGCCCCGCAATCGGACATCCACCGCCCGACCTTCATCCTCGACGAGCGGGCCCTGGCCTGCGGAGTCCGAACCCTGGTCCACACAGCCCTAGCCACCCTCGCCTGACCGTGTCGACCCTTCAATCACGCGTGTCGACCTCCTGATCACGCGTGACGACGCTTCAGTCACGACTGAGGCATACACAGGGTTATCCACAGGCTGGTAGTTATCCACAGGTTGGGGATGAGGCCCTTCCATTGCACGATGGAAGGGCCTCATTCTTGACTTCGTGATCGACTGGGCAAGGCGACATGGGGTCCTCTCGCGAAGCGAGGCTGACCGGGTTCTGGGCCGGCGGAAGGTCCTTGAGGGGCTTGAACGAGGCGTACTGACCCAGCCGTGGCGGGGCGTTGTGGTGCATGCCTCCGACCTGTTGAAGCTGCCGACGAGAGCCGCGGCGGCGCTGCTTGCCGTGGGGCAACCGGTGACTCTGTCCGGCGCTACTTCCCTTGCACTGCATGGTATTTCCGCCGCCGGTGACCGCGATGTCCACGTAACGGTGCCCTATTCGCGCCGCATCCGATCGCGCACCGGCTTGATCGTGCACCAAGGCGGCTTCCGGGACGAGGACATGATCGAGATCGATGGCCTGGCCATGTTTTCGATCGATCGCGCGCTGGCAGATTTTCTCTGCGACGGGGACAAGCGCGCGGCCTTCGCGGCGGTCGACGAGGCGATGAGAGGCCTGCCTCCTGACCACTGCGCGAAGCTCCGGGAGAACGTGCGGGACCGCCTTGACGATCGCCGGGACCGGCGAGGTATCCACAGGGCGCTGATGCTGCTGGACCTCGCCACGGGCAAGGCGGAGTCGCCTCCCGAGAGCGTGCTCCGGCTCATCGTGGTCGAGGCCGGATTTCCCGCGCCCGAGCCTCAGCACGAGATCACCGCCATCGACGGCAGGAAGCTCTTCGTGCTCGACATGGCCTGGCCGGCCCGGCGCATCGCCCTCGAGTACGACGGGTTCGCCGCGCACGAGGAACGGCGCGACTACGACCTCAAACGAGACGAACAGATGCAGGGCCGGGGCTGGGTCACCGTCCGTGCCGCCGCCGCTGATCTCCGTGATCCCAGCCGGCTGCTGACCGACCTGCGGAGCGCCTTCGACCGGCGATCCGGTCGAGCGGCGTGATCAGGAGGTCGACACGCGTTATTGAAGGGTCGACACGTGTGATTAGAGGGACGACACGGCGGCTAGCCGGTGATGCCGGAGCAGGGGCGGGTTCGGAGGTCGTCGACGTAGTCGGCGGGGGCTCCGGCTGCTTCCGCGGCGTCCGCCAGGACGCCCAGGTAGCGGGCCGAGGGCAGGCCGCCTTCGTAGGCGTCCAGGACGTAGAGCCAGGCCAGGACCGAGCCGTCCATCGTCTGGACTCTCAGGCGGATTTTGCTGTGCATCCCCAGCTCGCCGCCCTCCCAGCGGTCCAGGCCCGTCTCGTCCAGGGACGTGACGTCGTAGAGGACGACGAAGACGCGGGAACCCGCGTCTTCGACGATCGTGGCCAGGGCCCCTTCCCAGCCGAGGTCCTCGCCGCCGAAGGTCAGGCGCCACCCCTCCAGCCAGCCGGAGCCGGCCATCGGTGAGTGCGGCGCGCGCTCCAGCATCTGGGCGGGCTCCATGTTGGATCCGTAAGCGGCATACAACGGCACGCCGACAGCGTAGCGACCCACAGCTCACCCGAGTGGACGCACTCGGCGTGTTCGCCCACTTCAGTGTCCGGCCACCTTCGCCGCGTACGGTGAGACCACCGTTGTCACGCACTTCGAGGAGGACCCAGGTGACCAGGATCGTGATCATGGGCGGGGGCCCGGCCGGCTACGAAGCCGCGCTGGTCGCAGCCCAGCACGGCGCCGACGTCACGATCGTCGAGCGCGACGGCCTGGGCGGCGCCTGTGTCCTCTACGACTGCGTTCCCTCGAAGACGTTCATCGCGAGCTCGGGCGCGCTGGCGAAGATGCACGACCTCGGCGAGCTCGGCATCAACACCGACATGGCCGACACCAGCATCGACCTGCCGACCGTCCACGGCCGCGTCAAGGGCCTCGCGCTGGCGCAGTCCGCCGACATCCGCGCGCGCGTCCAGCGCGAGGGCGTCCGCGTGATCATCGGCGAAGCCCGCTTCTGCGACGAAGAGCCCGGCCTCGCCACGCACAAGGTCTCCGTCACCAAGCAGGACGGCGAGACCGAGAAGCTCCCGGCCGACGTCGTCCTGATCGCCACCGGCGCCACCCCGCGCGTGCTGCCCGGCGCGGTGCCGGACGGCGAGCGCATCCTCGACTGGCGCCAGCTCTACGAGCTCCAGGAGCTGCCCGAACACCTCGCCGTGATCGGCTCCGGCGTCACCGGCGCCGAGTTCGCGTCCGCCTACACCGAGATGGGCGTCAAGGTCACCGTCGTCTCCAGCCGCGACCGCGTGCTGCCGCACGAGGACGCCGACGCCGCCGCCGTGCTCGAGGAGGTCTTCTCGCAGCGCGGGACGACCGTCGCGAAGCAGGCGCGCGCCGACCGCGTCGAGCGCACCGAGAAGGGCGTCGAGATCCACCTCGCCGACGGCCGCGTGATCGAAGCCAGCCACGCGCTGATGACCGTCGGATCGGTCCCGAACACCGCTGACCTCGGCCTCGACAAGGTCGGCATCTCGCCCGGCCCCGGCGGGTTCATCACCGTCGACCGCGTTTCGCGCACCTCCGTTCCCGGGATCTACGCCGCCGGCGACTGCACCGGCGTGCTCATGCTCGCCTCGGTGGCGAGCATGCAGGGCCGCATCGCGATGTGGCACGCGCTGGGCGAGGGCGTCGCGCCGATCAAGCTCAAGACCGTCGCCGCCAACGTCTTCACCCACCCGGAGATCGCGACCGTCGGCATCAGCCAGCACGCGATCGACTCCGGCGAGGTGCCCGCGCGCACCATCATGCTGCCCCTGGCCACCAACGCGCGCGCGAAGATGGAGGGCCTCCGCCGAGGCTTCGTGAAGCTGTTCTGCCGCCCCGCCACCGGCGTGGTCGTCGGTGGTGTCGTCGTGGCGCCGCAGGCGAGCGAGCTCATCCTTCCCATCGCGCTCGCCGTCCAGAACCAGCTCACAGTGGACCACCTGGCACTGACATTTTCGGTGTACCCGTCGCTGTCGGGCTCGATCACCGAGGCCGGGCGCCAGTTGATGCGCCACGACGATCTCGACTGATCCACGACGCAACCCCTTCGCGCCCGTCGCGTCTTGTCGGTTGTAAGTCTGAAGGACGCGAAGGGTGCGAAGGTGCGCAAGACGTTGGTTTTTGTTGCGGCAGCGGTGATCGGGGCGACGGCGCTGGCGGCGCCGGCGACAGCGCAGAGCACCGGTCCGACCCCCGCGCCGGCGCCGAGCGCCGGCAGCGTCCAGCTCAACGTCAACACCGCGATCAACCAGTCGCTCGTGGACAAGTACGTCCGGGACGCGCCGAACGTCGCGCTGGCGAAGTGCGAAGGCGCGGCGCCGGCGTTCTCCTCGCCCGCGCTGACGTTCGCCAACTACACCCCGGGCCCGTTCATGGGCGCCGACGCGAACATCAGCGCCGACGCCACCCTGAAGCCGGGTACCGCGGCCGGGACGTACCCGCTGACCGTGACGTGCGGCGACAAGTCCTACAGCACCCAGTTCTCGGTGCCCGCCGCTCAGGTCGCGAAGGTGCCGTCCGGTGCGGCGAAAGCGGGCGACGGCAGCATGGCAGGCTGATTTCCGAACTCGAAAGACCACCTCGGAGCCACGCTCCGGGGTGGTTTTTCATGAGTTCCCCACCGTCGGTTTCGCGACCTCTTTCGTGACCTTCGGGCGCAACCGATCGCAGGTGGAGACGTCTTTTGGTGCGTAGGTGAACGGATGAGGCCGTGTAGGGGGAACTGCGAACGGCATCCGTTTCCCATTGTTTCCGAGCATAATCCACAGGGGAGAAAGAATGAAGAACACCGTTGTCGTTGCGGGCGTCGCCGCGGCTTTCCTGGTTCTCGCGCCGACCGCCGCGCTCGCGGCCGCACCGCCGGCCACGCCGTCCGCGCCGGCCACCTCGGCTTCGCCATCGCCCTCGGCGCAGCCGACCGAGCCGGAGTACCCGGATGGCCCGATGACCCGGGTCAAGAAGCAGCTGTCCCTGTCGCCGGGCAAGGGGCTGCCCGGGGCGCGGGTGAACTTCGACTTCGGCTGCTCGGCCTGGCCGGGCGAGAAGGTCGGCATCCGCTCGGCCGCGGTCGTCGC
The DNA here is from genome assembly GCF_035982555.1 of Amycolatopsis sp. NBC_01286. NCBI lineage: Bacteria > Bacillati > Actinomycetota > Actinomycetes > Pseudonocardiales > Pseudonocardiaceae > Amycolatopsis > Amycolatopsis sp. NBC_01286. The sequence goes on along the minus strand of NZ_CP108428.1, from coordinate 1,372,964 downwards.
CGACAACCCCGGTCTCGGGACCGGCACCGTCGCGAACGTCAAGCCGGGCAGGTACGCCGTCACGCTGCACTGCGGCATCGAGGCCTCGACGGCGTACTTCCAGGTGCTCCCGGCCGAGGGCCCGGCTCCGAAGCAGGTCGCCAAGGTGCCCGCGGGCGCCCCGCAGACCGGCGGCACGGACGGCCCAGCGGACGGTTCCGGCGCACCCCTCGCGGCCGCGGCCGCCATGGGAGTGCTCGCGGTCGGAGGCAGCGGTCTCGTGGTGGCCCGACGGGCACGACGCCGCTGACGCTCCAGGGCCGCTCCGGAACGGGGGTTCCGGGGCGGCCCGCCCGCGGAGGTACCGTCGGGACCCAACCGAACGGGCCACCCGGACGTGTGAACCGCAGGCGCCAGTCACGGGGGAGACCATGACCACGAGGATCAAGAACAGACGGGGCTACCTGATCGCGCTCGTCGTCGCGCTGCTGGCCGCGCTGGCGGTGCTGGCGCTGACGCTGGGCAGCGGGTCCGAGCCGTCCACGGCCCAGCCACCGCCGTCGGCCCAGCCGGTCGTGGTGCAGCCGCAGCCCACGAGCGCCGCGCAGGACGCCGTCGCGGCGCTGCCCAAGTCCGAGCCCGTCTCGATCGACATCCCGAAGATCGGCGCGCACTCGTCGCTGGTCCCGCTCGGCCTCAACCCGGACGACACCATCCAGGTCCCGCCGGTGACGACGCCGTTGCAGGCGGGTTGGTACACCTACGCGCCGACGCCCGGCGAGGTCGGCCCGGCCGTCGTCCTCGGGCACGTCGACGGCAACCACCAGAAGGGGATTTTCTTCCACCTCAAGGAACTGGCCAGCGGCGACCGGGTTTCGGTCGCCCGCAAGGACGGCTCGACGGCGCTCTTCGAGGTGACGAAAGTGCACCAGGTACCCAAAAAGGACTTCGAAGCCGAAGGCGTGTACGACGACACGGCCGGCCCCGAGCTGCGGTTGATCACCTGCGGCGGCGTCTTCGACCGGAGCGCGCACAACTACGTGGACAACATCGTCGTCTACGCACGCCTGGTCCAGAGCTGATTTTCCGTTTTTGTCGGACCCCGGTGCCACACTGTGTCGGCCGTCACCCGAGGCGGCGCGAACGAGGGTAGGGAGCCGACATGTTGTTCCACGACGAGCCATGGCCCGACGGGACACCCAGCTGGGTGGACCTGATGGTGCCCGACCAGGCGAAGGCGGTCGCCTTCTACGGCGGCCTGCTGGGCTGGGACGTGCAGGCGGGCGGTGAAGAGACCGGTTTCTACGGCATGGCGATGCTGCAGGGGCGTCCGGTCGCCGGGATCGGCCAGACGCCGGCGGGCCAGGAGATGCCCGCGGTGTGGACGACCTACCTGTCGGTGTCCGATGTGGACAAGGCGGCCGCGGCGATCACCGAGGCCGGCGGCCGGATCGTGGTGCCGGTGATGGACGTGATGAAGGAAGGCCGGATGGCCGTCGCGACCGACCCGGGCGGCGCGGCGTTCGGCCTCTGGGAGCCCGGCGACCACACGGGGACGCAGGTGACGGCGGCACCGGGCACGTCGGCCTGGAACGAGTGCATGAGCCGGGACTACCCGGCGGCCAAGGCGTTCTACGAGAAGGTCTTCGGCTACGGCGTCGACGACATCTCGGGCGGCGGCTTCACATACTCGGTGCTGCTGCTCGGCGGCCGTCCGATCGGCGGCATCGGCGGGATGCCCACCGACGTGCCGTCGGAGGTGCCGTCGAACTGGTCGGTGTACTTCTGGGTCGCGGATGCCGACGCGAGCGCGGCCAAGGCGGTCGAGCTCGGCGGCCGGGCCGTGGGCGAGCCGTTCGACTCACCACACGGCCGGCAGGTTCGGCTGGTCGACGACCAGGGCGTGCCGTTCCTGGTCATCGCGCCCAACGAGCAATCCGGCAAACCGGAGGGCTGGGACGACTGAGCGGGCGGGCCGAGGGCACCTTCGGCGCGTGCCCCCGGCCCTGACGGTCAGTCTTCGGCGTCGACCCAGTCGAAGGTCTTGGTAACGGCCTTCTTCCAGTTGCGGTACTCGGATTCGCGGCGGGCGTCGTCCATCGACGGGTCCCACTGCTTGTCCTGGGCCCAGTTGGTGCGGATGTCGTCTTCGGACTTCCAGAACCCGACCGCCAGCCCGGCGGCGTAGGCGGCGCCCAGCGCGGTGGTCTCGTTGACCACCGGGCGGATCACCGGCACGCCGAGGATGTCGGCCTGGAACTGCATGAGCAGTTCGTTGACGACCATGCCGCCGTCCACCTTGAGCGACTTCAGCGGGACACCGGAGTCGGCGTTCATCGCGTCGATCACCTCGCGCGACTGGAAGGCGGTCGCCTCCAGCACCGCGCGGGCCAGGTGTCCCTTGTTGACGAACCGGGTGAGCCCGACGATCGCACCGCGAGCGTCGGATCGCCAGTAAGGAGCGAACAGACCCGAGAACGCCGGGACGAAGTACGCGCCGCCGTTGTCCTCGACGCTGCGCGCGTGCTCTTCGATCTCGGCCGCGGTCCCGATCATGCCGAGGTTGTCGCGCAGCCACTGCACCAGCGAACCGGTGACGGCGATGGAGCCTTCCAGCGCGTAGATCGTGTCGTTCGAGCCGATCTTGTAGCAGACCGTGGTGAGCAGCCCGTTCTGCGACATCACCTTTTCGGTACCGGTGTTGAGCAGCATGAAGTTGCCGGTGCCGTAGGTGTTCTTGGCTTCGCCGGGCGAGAGGCAGGCCTGGCCGAACGTCGCGGCCTGCTGGTCGCCCAGGATGCCCGCGATCGGCACGCCGGCCAGCGCGCCCTTCTCGCGGACCTTGCCGTACTCCTCGGACGAGGAGCGGATCTCCGGCAGCATGGACAGCGGGATCGTCATTTCGGCGGCGATCTCGGGGTCCCACTGGAGCGTGTCGAGGTCCATCAGCATGGTGCGGGAGGCGTTGGTCGGGTCGGTGACGTGCACGCCGCCGTCCGGTCCGCCGGTCATGTTCCACAGCACCCAGGTGTCCATGTTGCCGAACACCAGGTCGCCGGCCTCGGCCTTCTCGCGCGCGCCTTCGACGTTGTCGAGGATCCACTTGATCTTCGGCCCGGAGAAGTACGTCGCGAGGGGGAGGCCGACCTTCTCGCGGTAGCGCTCCTGGCCGCCGCCGAGGTTGCCGAGCTCGGTGACGATCCGGTCGGTGCGGGTGTCCTGCCAGACGATCGCGTTGTACACCGGCTTGCCGGTGGACTTGTCCCAGACCAGCGCGGTCTCGCGCTGGTTGGTGATGCCGACGGCGACGATGTCGCGGGCGTGGAGGTCGGCTTTGGCGAGCGCGCCCGCGGCGACCTGGCGGGTGTTCTCCCAGATCTCCTCGGCGTTGTGCTCGACCCACCCGGCCTTGGGGAAGATCTGCTCGTGCTCGCGCTGGTCGACCGAGACCACGCGGCCTTCGTGGTTGAAGATCATGCACCGCGTCGAGGTGGTGCCCTGGTCGATCGCGGCTACGTACGAAGTCATCTGTGCTCCAGGAATTCCGTGGGGGAGGCGATCAGGTCAGGTTGTGCACGAGGAGGTAGACGAGCGCGGCGAGAGCGCCACCGATGAGCGGGCCGACGACCGGGATCCACGAGTAGCCCCAGTTGGCGTTCGCCTTGTTCCGGATCGGCATCAGGAACGCGTACGCGATGCGCGGGCCGAGGTCACGAGCCGGGTTGATGGCGTAGCCCGTCGGCCCGCCGAGCGAGGTACCGATCACGAGGACCACGAACGAGACGCCCGCGTAGCCGAGCGCCGAGTTGCCGAAGTTCGGCGTGCCGCCGTCCCCGGTGGTGGCGAAGGTCGGGCTGAGCAGGATCCAGGCCACCAGGACGAAGGTGCCGATGATCTCGGTGACGAGGTTCCAGACCCGGTTCGGGATCTGCGGTGCCGTGGAGAAGATGCCGAGCGTGTTCTCCGGCTCGGGGTGGTCGTCGAACTGGAGCTTGTAGGTCGCCCAGCACAGCAGGGCGCCGATGATGGCGCCGGCCATCTGCCCGATGAAGTAGAAGGGCACGTCGGCCCACTTGGTCTTGTCCGCGATGGCGAGCCCGAGGGTCACCGCGGGGTTCAGGTGCGCGCCACTCGGCGCGGCGATGCTGGCACCGGTGAAGACGGCGAACGCCCAGCCGAAGTTGATGAACAGGATTCCGCCGTTGTTGCCGTTGGTCTTGCGCAGCACGTGGTTCGCGACCACACCGTTGCCGAGCAGGATCAGCGCCGCTGTTCCCAGTAGTTCCCAGACGATTATTGCTCCAGCACTCACCGCTGTACCTCCACACTGGCCACACTGGACACTCTGCGCAAGGTCGATCACGGCGTGCCACGGCACCGTTGCCGACCCACGTCCGGGCGACGTTACCCGGGCGTATAAGCCTGGTCCAAGGACCGGCTAGCGCAATCTTTTCAAGATCGCGGAGGGTTACGCCACATGTGTCCTCCGCGAACGGGCGGAGGATCACCAGGTCGTGCAATGCTGGAAGCCTCGCCGGCTCGAGGAGGACTGTCACGTGGCAAGCGCGCAGCACGCAGCGGAGACGAACCCGGCTCGACTGGGCCCGCGCAAGCGGGAGGAGACCTGGCAGCGGCTGGGCAAGGAGACCTTCGACGTCGTCGTGATCGGCGGCGGCGTGGTCGGTGCGGGCACGGCGCTGGACGCCGCCACCCGCGGGCTGCGGGTCGCGCTCGTCGAGGCGCGGGATCTCGCGTCGGGCACGTCGAGCCGGTCGAGCAAGCTCTTCCATGGCGGCCTGCGTTACCTGGAACAGCTCGAATTCGGGCTGGTCCGGGAAGCGCTTCGCGAGCGTGAGCTGATGCTGACGACGATTGCACCCCATCTGGTGAAGCCGGTCAGTTTCCTCTACCCGCTGACGCACCGCGTCTGGGAGCGGCCGTACACCGCCGCCGGCCTGCTGATGTACGACACGATGGGCGGCTCCAAGAGCGTCCCGGGGCAGAAGCACCTGACCCGCGCGGGCGCGCTGCGGATGGTGCCGGCGCTCAAGCGGTCCGCGCTGATCGGCGGGATCCGCTACTACGACGCGCAGTCCGACGACGCCCGCCACACCATGACGGTGGCGCGGACCGCGGCGCACTACGGCGCGATCGTGCGGACGTCGACCCAGGTGGTCGGGTTCCTGCGCGAAGCCGACCGGGTGTCCGGCGTGCGCGTGCGCGACGTCGAAGACGGGCGCGAGACGGAGATCTCGGCGGCCGTCGTGATCAACTGCACCGGCGTCTGGACCGACGAGCTGCAACGCCTTTCGGGCGGCCGCGGGCGGTTCCGGGTGCGGGCGAGCAAGGGCGTGCACATCGTCGTCCCGCGCGACCGGATCGTGTCGGAGTCGGGGATGATCCTGCGCACCGAGAAGTCGGTGCTGTTCGTCATTCCGTGGCGCAATCACTGGATCGTGGGCACCACGGACACGGACTGGAACCTCGACCTCGCGCACCCGGCGGCGACCAAGCACGACATCGACTACCTGCTGGAGCACGTCAACAGCGTCCTGGCGACGCCGTTGACGCACGACGACATCGAAGGCGTGTACGCCGGCCTTCGCCCGCTGCTGGCGGGGGAGAGCGAAGAGACTTCGAAGCTGTCGCGCGAGCACGCGGTGGCGCGGGTGGCGCCGGGCCTGGTCGCGATCGCGGGCGGCAAGTACACGACCTACCGGGTGATGGCGGCGGACGCCGTCGACGCGGCGGCGGTCGACCTGCCGGGCCGCTCGCAGCCGTCGATCACGGACAAGGTCCCGCTGATCGGCGCGGACGGTTACCACGCGCTGGTCAACCAGGCCGACCACCTGGCCGCGGAGCACGGCCTGCACCCCTATCGGGTGAGGCACCTGCTGGACCGCTACGGCTCGCTGGTGCACGAGGTGCTGGCGCTCGCGGAGGGCCGCCCGGAGCTGCTCAAGCCGATCGAGCACGCGCCGGACTACCTGGGCGTCGAGGTGGTGTACGCGGCCGCGCACGAGGGCGCGCTGCACCTCGAGGACGTCCTGGCCCGCCGCACGCGCATCTCGATCGAGTACGCCCACCGCGGCGCCGACTGCGCGGAACAGGTCGCGGACCTGGTGGGCGAAGTCCTCGGCTGGTCACCCGAAACGGTGAAGCGCGAGGTGGAGGTCTACCGCGCAAGGGTCGAGGCGGAACGCGAGTCCCAGTCCCAGCCGAGCGACGAGGCGGCGGACGCGCTGCGGATCGCGGCCCCGGAGGCCCGCTCGGGCATCGTGGCGCCGGTCAGCTGATCGCGGGCTTTCCGTGGTCGAACCGCCTGCGGCCTGGCTGCCAGGCGGTTCGCCACGGCAGGCCGTCAGGCGGCTTGCCGTGGCGTTTGTCCACAGGCTCCCCGCCTTGTGGGCAACTCGGGCGCCGGCGCCCTTTTGGGCGGGTTTCGTCCGAGGGCGCCGATAGACTGGCCTAGGGGCCGCCCCCCAGGGAAGGGTGGGGGGAGTTTCGGCCGGCGGCGTCGATGGCAGGCGACATTGGATGGCCGGTGCTGCTAGGACGTGCGGTGCCAGCGGATCAGGCGCTCGCCTGTGGGGGCCGGGTGGTCTTCGGGGCCCAGCAAGGTGAATCCGCAGCGCTCCGCGACTACTGCCGACGCCGTGTTGCTCTCCTCGTAGCGGTAGCTGACCTCCGTCAGCCCCAAGCCGCCGAAACCGAAGCGCAGGGCCGCGTTCAACGCCGTTGTCGCTATGCCCTTGCCGCGTTCGGCGGGGTGGATCCAGATCGTCGCCTCCGCGTACTCGGCGTCCAGGCTCAGCTCGCGCAGGCCCACCTCGCCCAGTAGCCGTCCTGACGTCGGCTCGGCGATCGCCCACGAGCAGCGCTCGTCGCCCGCCCATTGGGCCGCTCGGAGGGTCACGTACTCCGTGGCCTCGTCCAGGGTGCGCAGGCGGTAGTTCAGGACGTACTTGCGGTGCGTCGGGTCGGCGAACGCCTCCATCAGCACCGCGCGGTCGTCGATGTGCCGGTCGGCGCGCAGCTGGCGCAGGTAGTACGTGCCCGCGTTGATCTCCACCGGTTCCACTCCGCCCAGCCTAGCCAGGCCGGCGGCACACCGCCCCCGGCCTGGCGATCAAGACGCGGTCAAGGCAAGAAGACTGCCCGGTTACGCAGGCAGCAGGCGCCAGATCACCGGCACCCCGCCCGCGTCCCGCGATCCGTTCGTGGCGAACCCGGCCAGCGAGCCGTCGTCGGCCGCGACGCGGGTTTCGAACACGGCGTAGCCGCTCGGGCCCCGGACGACGCCCGGGGTCGTGCCGCGCCACACCGCGCCGTTCCCGACGATCACCGGGCCCGACGGGTTGGGCACCAGCCCCGCCGTCAAGCCCCCGGAGTTGACGCTCAAGGCCATGCCGCCGCCTTCCAGCCCGACGGTCGTGTCCGGCGTGGTCCAGCGGGCCGCTTGCTCGCCGCCCCAGTTCCGGACGCCGACGACCACGCCCTTGCGGATCGCGAGGGCGGTCGCCTGGGAGGACGGGCTCGGCGACAGCCGCCGGAAGACGCCGTCCTTCCACAGGCCCGAGCCGGTGCCCGAGTTCACCAGGATCGTGCCGTCGTCGTCCAGGTCACGCGCGGACGAGACGTCCGCCGACTGCGGGATGATCATCGGCGCGCTCCCGCCGGCCCGCCACAGGACGACGGCGCCGGGCCCGTTGTCGGCCTGGTAGGCCTGGCCCAGCAGGTCGCCGTTCGTGTTGATCGCGAGGCCGAACACGTAGTCGTAGCCCGCCGGGACGTCCTTGAGGTGGAACCCGGTCGCGTCCAGCACGAACGCCCGGCTGATCATCGTCTGGTAGTCGTGCGCGGTGCCCGCCACCTGCCCGGACGGGTTCTCGTCGTTGGCGTCCGCCCGCTCGTACCCGCTCGGCAGGCCGCGCACCACGGGCTGCCCGCCGCGCCAGCTGACGACCTGCGTCACGTCGTTCACCCGGAACGTCCCGGTGTACTCGCCCTTCCCGTCCGAACCGGTCAGGAACCCGCCGCTGCTGCCCGGCGGCAGCGGCAGGACCGTCGGCTGCCACGGGAGGCGGCTCGTCACGGCTTCGGCGGGCTGCGCCAGCGCCGCCACGGTGAGCGTGGCGACGACGGGCGCCACGGCCCGCACCCAGAACTTGCTCTTCATCGGCTTTCTCCCTTTCCCCCGACCTGCAAGATCACCACGTCGCAGGCCGGGGTCCGGTTGCCCGGCGAAAGGAGCAATCCGCCGAAACGGGTCAGTGCGAGGAATACCGCCACACCGCCGGCCGGCCGGTGTTCGTCGTCGGCTCGCTGTTGGCCACGGTGCCCGCGACGACGTCGTCGTCGCCGACGACCTCCGCCCACGCCGCCGCGAAGCCCGGGGCCGGCGGCAGCGTGCCGTACGGCTGCGTGCCCAGCCAGACCCGCAGCGGGCTGAACCGGCCCGTCGAGACGTCGCCGTAGCCGACGACCAGGCCGGTCCGGTTGACGCCGAACGCCGCGCCCGAGCCGGGCAGCACCACCGGGTCGGCCGGGGTGCGCCACTGGACGCCGCCCGGGGTCTGGTCCGCGGTGGCGAAGTTGCCCACCACCTGGCCGGTCCGGACGGCGGCCGCGTGCACGGAGCCGGCGCCCGGTGGGGCCGTCAGCCGGGTGAACGTGCCGTCCTTCCAGAGCACGGCGCCCGGGAACGAGTCGGCCAGCACGCTCCCGTCGTCGTCGACGTCGGTCGCCGACAGGTACGGGCCCCCGGTGATCACCACCGGGTGCTCCCGGTCTTCCGCGCGCCAGAGCAGCACCTCCGGGTCTTCGGCGGACCACCCGGACGCGGTGGCGACGACGTCACCCCGTTCGTTGATGGCCGCCGCCGACACGTACGGCCGGTCGGCGGGCCGCGGCAGCAGCCGGTACTTCCCGGCCTCCAGCAGGAACACCTGCCGCTGGAACGAGGCGTCGGCGACGTCGCCGAGCACGGTCCCCGCGGAGTTCTCGTCCGCGACCGCGGGCGACTGGAGCCCGGCCGGCAGCGGGTGGACCGTCGCCTGCGTGCCCGACCACGTCACGACCTGGGATGCCCCGTCCAGCACCAGGTTCCCGGCGAAACCGCCGTGGCTGTCGGTGCCGCGCACCCAGCCCGTCGCGCCCGGGTACCCGGCAGGCGACGGCAGCAGCTCCACCCGCCAGGTGCCGAGCGAGGCCTCCGCGGACTGGGTGAGCGTGGTGGTGAGCAAGGCCGCGGCCGCCAGCACGGCGACACGCCTCGCGAATCCGAAAGTCATCCGATTCCCTCCCCGGGTTCGATGTGACCGACACGCGTCAGCACCGCGACGGGTTTAGGGCGGGTTCAGAGCAGGCCGCGGCGGTAGGCCTCGCCGACCGCCGCCGCGCGGTCCTTCACCCCGAGCTTGGCGTACGCGTTCAGCAGGTGGGTCTTCACGCTCGCCTCGCTGACGAACAGCTGCCGCGCCGCCGCGCGGTTCGTCGCCCCGGCCGCCACCAGGCGCAGAACCTCCAGCTCACGGCGGGTCAGCGGGCCGGCCTCGCGAAAACCGCCCAGCACCCGGCTCGCGACGCTCGGCGCCAGCACCGGCTCACCGCGGGCCGCCGCGCGGACGGCGTTCAGCAGGTCCGCGACCGGGGCGTCCTTCAGCAGGTAGCCCGTCGCGCCGGCCTCGATCGCCGGGAGGACGTCGGTCTCCGCGTCGTACGTCGTCAGCACCAGGACGCGCACCGCGGGATGGGAGACGGCGAGCCGGCGGATCGCGCCGACGCCGTCCAGTTCCGGCATGCGCAGGTCCATCAGCACGACGTCGGGGTGGTGCCGGGCCACGAGGGCCAGCGCCTCCACCCCGGACGCCGCTTCGCCGACGACCTCGATGTCGGCCTCGCCGGTGAACGCGCCGCGGAGGCCGTCGCGGACGACCGGGTGGTCGTCGGTGACGACGACCCGGATCACGACGCCGCAGGCAGCGCCGGGACCTGGGCGTTGACCGCCGTGCCGCCGCCCGGGGTGCTCTCGACCGACAACGTCCCCGCCACCCGCTGGACGCGGTGACGCATCGCCGCCAGCCCGAAGCCGGTGCCGTCGCCGCGGTCACCAGGGCTGAACCCGACGCCGTCGTCGACGACGTCCAGCAGCACGACGTCGTCCGAATAGGACAGTGTCAGCCCGATCCGGGACGCCTTCGCGTGCTTCTCCGCGTTGGCCAGCGCTTCCTGCGCGACGCGGTAGAGCGTGACCTCCACTTCGGGCAGCAGCGGCCGGACGTCGCCGGTGGTTTCGGTGCGCACGGCCACCCCGGACGTCCCGGCGACGCGGCCCGCCAGGTCGGAAAGCGCTTCCGGCAGCCGGGACTCGGCCAGCGGTTCGGGGCGCAGCGCTTGCACCGCGCGACGCGCTTCGCTGAGGCTGTCGCGCGCCAAGGTGCGCACCTGGGCCAGCCGGCGGTCGCGGCCCGGGCCGTCCTCGCGGTCGGCGGCCTGCAGCTGCGTGACGATCCCGGTCAGGCCCTGGGCCAGCGTGTCGTGGATCTCGCGGGCCATCCGCTGCCGCTCGTCGAGCACGCCGGCCTCGCGCGCCCGGGTCAGCAGCTGCGCGTGCAGGCCCGCGTTCTCCGCCAGCGCCGCTTCCAGCCGGGTGTTCGTCTTGCGCCGCTTCTCGCTCTCCGCGCCGACGAACCAGGCCGCGTACAGCAGCGGCCCGACGACCGAGGCGACCAGCACCCACGTCGGGCTCCGCGGGTCCGACCCGTTGACGAGCATCGGCAGCACGGCGGTCGCCGCCACCGCGAAGAACCCCCAGCGGGCCGGGAACAGCACGAACGCGAGCGGGTAGCCGAACGACGCGAACCCGGTGAACAGGTCGTTGCGCGCCACCAGCACGAGCGCGCCCGCGAGGACACCGGCGTAGTAGCCGGCGGCCAGCCACGGGTGCGCCTTCCGGCGCGGGAACAGCGGGATCAGCAGCGGCAGCCACAGCGCGGTGACCACGACGACGACCAGCGTGGTGCCCCAGTGCGCGTCGCGGCCGGCCGCCCAGAACGAGCACGCGACGAGGCCGGCCAAGCCGACGAAGGTGAAGATCGGCCCGGCCAGCCGCTCACCCCGGGCGTCCAGCGCGCCCGGAACCACGCCCATCACGGGGCCGATTCTCGCAGGTTCAGCGCCGGCGGCGGAGCCCCGCGAGCATCGCGATCACCAGTGGCAGCGCGATCGAGATGATCAGCAGCCGCCCGCGGCTGAGGATGAGCACCGCGATCGCGACGACGATGGCGATCGGCACCGCGCTCGCGTTCAGGAAACGCGTCACGGTGCTTTCCCCGGTCACCACCGGGACCCCGGGCGCGGCGGCGCCACCCACCAGGGCACTGGGCCGGGGTGAGGGCAGGTCGTCGAACAGCGGGATGAGCTCGCTGACCCGCTTGGCCGCGGCGACCTGCGCGGAGCGGGTGCCGTACTCGTCGATGTCGAGGCGTCCGGTGCGGACGTGCTCTTCGAGGACGTCGAGGGCGTCCTGACGCTCGGCGTCGCTCAGGCGGATGTCGCTCACGGCGGCGTCAGCGGCCCAGTTCGCGCCGGCGGTCGCGGTAGGAGTCGCGCACCTCGCGCCGGCGTTCCCGGTCGTGCAGGTGCCGCTCGTGGTGGTCTTGGTCGTGGTTCCAGCCGTGGCCCCACATCGACTTGCCGACCACGGTCAGCCCGATCGGGACGAAGATGATCGGCCAGGCCAGCGTGCCGGTGGCGATCAGCGCGATCGCCGCGATGAAGGCCAGCGGCACGATCGCGGCGAGGAACCGCTGCGCCGGCGCCCAGTTCTCGGGCGAGCCGGACCGCTGCGGCGCGGGCACGGCCTGCTTGTCCGGCTCGGGCGCGGCGACGGCGGCCTGCGGCGTTTCGTCGTAGTGGGGGTGGGGCGAGGGCAGATCCGCGAAGAGCTCGGTGAGCTCGCCGCGCGTCTTGGCCGCGGTGATGCGGGCCGAGCGCTCGCCGTACTCGTCGATGTCGATCCGCCCCGCGGTCATGTGCTCACCGAGCGCGGTCAACGCGGACTCGCGGTTCTGGTCGCTGATCCGCAGCTGCGGAGACGGGACTTCGGTCACCTTGCCGATGGTAGGCCGCCTCGGGGGCGGCCCACCACGACATCTGTAACGAACTGCTCTACTTGATCTCGAGAAGCTGCGTGCCCTGCGTCACGGCGGCGCCGACTTCGACCGAAAGACCGGTGACGGTGCCCGCTTTGTGCGCGGTGACCGGGTTCTCCATCTTCATCGCCTCGAGGACGACGATCAGCTCGCCGGCCTCGACCGACTGGCCCTCTTCGACGGCGACCTTGACGATGGTGCCCTGCATCGGCGCGGTGACGGCGTCACCGCTCACCGCCGCCTTGCCGCCGCCGGCGCGCTTGCGCGGCTTCGCCTTGACGGCCGTACCGCCGCCACCGCCGCCTTCGAGCGCGAACCCGCCGGGCAGCGACACCTCGAGGCGGCGCCCGCCGACCTCGACGACGACGTTGTGCCGGGGCTCCTCTTCGGGCGCCTCGACGTCCGGCGCCACGAACGGCTCGATCCGGTTGTCGAACTCCGTCTCGATCCAGCGCGTGTGCACGCTGAAGCCGTTTTCGTCGCCGATGAACGCCGGGTCGTCGACGATCACGCGGTCGAACGGCAGCACCGTGGCCATGCCCTCGACGACCATCTCGGCCAGGGCGCGGCGGCTGCGTTCGAGGGCGTTGTTGCGGTCCGAGCCGGTGACGATCAGCTTCGCCAGCATCGAGTCGAACTGGCCGCCGATCACGCTGCCGGACTCGACACCGGAGTCGACGCGGACGCCGGGGCCGCTCGGCGCGAGGAACTTCGTGACCGTGCCCGGCGCGGGCAGGAAGCCGCGGCCGGCGTCCTCGCCGTTGATGCGGAACTCGATCGAGTGACCGCGTGGCTCGGGGTCCTCGGTGATCCGGAGCTTCTCGCCGCGCGCGATGCGGAACATCTCGCGGACCAGGTCGAGGCCGGTGGTCTCCTCGGAGACCGGGTGCTCGACCTGCAGCCGGGTGTTGACCTCGAGGAAGGAGATGGTGCCGTCGGTGGCGACGAGGTACTCGACCGTGCCGGCGCCGTAGTAGCCGGCTTCCTTGCAGATCGCCTTCGCCGACTCGTGGATCCGGGCGCGCTGGTCGTCGGACAGGAAGGGCGCGGGCGCCTCTTCGACGAGCTTCTGGTGCCGCCGCTGCAGCGAGCAGTCGCGGGTGCCGACGACGATCGCGTTGCCGTGCTGATCGGCCAGCACCTGCGCCTCGACGTGACGCGGCTTGTCCAGGTAGCGCTCGACGAAGCACTCGCCGCGGCCGAACGCCGCGACGGCCTCGCGGGTGGCCGACTCGAACAGCTCCGGGATCTCTTCGCGGGTGCGCGCGACCTTGAGGCCGCGGCCACCACCGCCGAACGCGGCCTTGATGGCCACCGGCAGGCCGTGCTCGTCGGCGAACGCGACGATCTCGCTCGCGTCCTTCGCCGGCTCCTTGGTGCCCGGCACCAGCGGCGCGCCCGCGCGTGTGGCGATGTGCCGCGCGGTGACCTTGTCGCCGAGGTCGCGGATGGCCTGCGGGCTCGGCCCGATCCAGGTCAGCCCGGCGTCGATGACCGCCTGGGCGAAGTCCGCGTTCTCGGAGAGGAAGCCGTAGCCCGGGTGCACGGAGTCGGCGCCGGCGTGCTTCGCGGCCTCGAGCAGCTTGTCGACGGACAGGTAGCTCTCGGCGGCCGTGGTGCCGCCCAGCGCGAAGGCCTCGTCGGCCAGGCGCACGTGCGGTGCGTCGCGGTCCGGATCGGCGTACACCGCGACACTGGCGAGGCCAGCGTCCCTGGCGGCTCTGATCACGCGTACCGCGATCTCGCCCCGGTTGGCGACCAGGATCTTGGTCACCGGACCACCGGTGGATTCGCCGACCTGCTCGGCCACCCCGCACCTCCTGCGTCCCGACAGCTGCATTGCTGACCGCTCACGCGGTACGGGGGAGTCTACGGACAGGACGGCACGAGTCTCCGGAGTGAGAGCTGAACCACGCTCAGACGAGCGTCGGGCTGTGGCGCAGGTCGTCCGGCAGCGGCGAGTCGAGCACGATCACGTCGTACGGGTTCGCGGCGTGCACCTTCGGCAGGTGCTCGGTGCTGACCAGCACCCACGGCTGGTGCTCGCCGCAGCAGTCGATCAGCCGGTCCAGCGCGGTGAAGGCGACCAGCGCCGTCCGGCCGTCCGGCGTGCGGCGCAGCTCGATCGACGCGCCCTGGGCTTCGCGGCTGGCGGGGCCGGTGGGGAGGTACAGCGCGGGGGGAAGGCTGGGGTTCGTCACCCGGACAACATAACCGGACACTCTCCGCTGTTCGTGCCCCCTTCGGGGCGTCCCCCTTTCGTGGGGTCGCGGTGAGGTGGTGCACCCCCGGGGGATTTCAGCCACACCCGCCGGGGCGCTGCCCACGCACGGTGGCGAAGCGGCTTACGCTCTGTCTTATGCGGACTTCGGCAGTGCGGACGCCTCGGTCGGCGCTGCTCACCGCCGTGCTGGCCGCGGTGATCACGCTCGGCGCGATCGGCGCCGTGTTCCTGCTGCGCCCGCGCCCGGACGCGCCGGCGGACACCGTCTCCGAGCCCGCGGCCGGCACCGAGCCGCCCACCGTGACCTGCGGCGGCGGCCCGTGCCGCCAGCTCGCGGCGATGACCGTCGGCGGGACGCCGGTGGTGCTGCTGACCGACGCGGCCGGCGGCTCGGCGCAGGTGCGCGTCGGCCCGGAACCGGGCACCGTGTTCGACCTGTCGCTCGCGCAGCTGGGGGCCCGGCTCGACGCGAACTCGCTGACCTGCATCGACGGCGTGGCGCCGACGTGCCTGATCCGCGGCGACGTCGGGGACGACGGCACCGGCGCCTACGGCGAGCTGCTCGTCCGCGGCGGGGGAGTGTGGCGCGACCCGGGCAAGCCGTACTTCGCCGACGCCGGGACGCTCACGCTCTACGACGTCACGGCCGACGGCCGCCCGGACGTGATCGTGGTCCGCCACGACTGCCCGGACGCGGCGTCGGGCACACCCGAGTGCCAGGCGTCGCCGGTGCTGGGCGAGGTGTACGACGTGACGGGCAAGTCGCTCGGCTGCACCCGGAAGGTGACCGCGCCGTCCGACCTGCGCGGCTGGCCGGCCGTCCGCCTCACCCGCGCTGACCTGCGCGCCTGCCCCTGAAACGCCGTGAAGGCCCCCTTCCCGGCTCTTACGGCCGGTAAGGAGGCCTTCACGGCTTTGCGGGGTTACGCGTTGGCGGGTTCGGTCTGACGGGCGGTGGTGTCGTCGTCGCTGTGCTCCGGGTTGTCGGTCGGGGCGTTGAGGACCTCGTCGTCGAGGAGGCCTTCGCCGCGCGCGACGATCACCGGCACCGCGATCTGGCCGGCGACGTTCGTGGCCGTACGCATCATGTCCATGATCGGGTTGACCGAGTAGATCAGCGCCAGGCCGACGGCCACCTGCTTGGCGTCGAGGCCGATGAACGACGTCGTCAGCGTGAACGCCGTCAGCCAGCCGGTGGTGCCGGCCGTCGCCAGCGCGCCGACCACCGCGACCACCACGATGCCGGCGTACTGCCAGAAGTTGAGCGACACCCCGGCCAGGTTCGCGACGAAGATCGCCGCGATCGCCGGGAAGACCGCCGCGCAGCCGTCCATCTTGGTGGCGCTGCCGAGCGGCGTCGCGAAGGCCGCGTACGCCGGCTGGACGCCGAGGTTCACCGCGGACTGGCGGGTCAGCGGCAGCGTCGCGGCCGAAGACTGCGAAGCGAACGCGAACTGGATCGCCGTGCCCGCCTTGGCGAAGAACTTCAGCGGGCTGACCTTCGCCACGAACCGCAGCAGGATCGGGTAGACGACGAACAGCACGAGCAGGCAGCCGACGTACACCGCGAGCGTCGTCGAGAACAGCGGGCGGAACAGGGCGTCGCCGTAGTTGGACACGGCCGCGCCGATCAGGCCGATGATGCCGAGCGGGGCGAGCCGGACGATCCAGCCGAGGTAGCGCTGGATGATCTCGAAGACGCTCGTCGTGAAGTCCACGAACGGCTTCGCGCGGTCGCCCAGGCTGTACGCGGCGGCGCCGATCACCAGCGCGAGGAACAGCACCTGCAGCGTCTCACCTTCCGAGAACGCCGAGAAGAAGTTCTCCGGCAGCAGGCCCTTGACGAACGCGCTCCACGAGCCCCAGCTGTCGACGCTCTTCGCGGCCCGGTCGGCGTTCTTCGCCGTCGCCTCGACGCCGCCGAGGCCGCCCGCGCCGGGGTCGAAGAGCCGGCCGACGGCGATGCCGATCAGCGACGCGATGAACGACGTGATCGCGAACCACAGCACCGTCTTGCCGCCCAGGCGCGCGGCCGTCCGGCCGCCACCCAGCCCGCGCAGGCTGGTGATGCCGACCACGATCGCCGTGAAGACCAGCGGGATCACTGCGACCTGCAGCAGCGTGGTGAAGATGGTGCCGATCTGGTCGAGGAGATCGGTCAGCCAGCCGGCCTCGGTCTGCCGTGCGACGACGCCCAGGAGGGCGCCGACGACGAGCGAGCCGAGAACCGCGGCCGCGAACACCCGCGGTTTGGTGTATGTCCGTACGAAAGACACGGGGCGACTCCGGTGCTCGAAAGTTTCCAGTTCTGCCGGGTAAAGACGACGTCAAGCAGAACTGGACTCTTCCAAATCACCTCATCGGGTGGCGTTCTTCTCAGGATGCGGGAGGCCGCCAGAGATCCACGACACTCACGCCGACCTCGGCCAGCAGGCGGCGCGTCAGCGGGAGGCTGAGGCCGATGACGCTGGTGTGGTCGCCGTCGAGGCCTTCGACGAACCAGCCGCCCAGGCCGTCGATCGTGAACCCGCCGGCCACCCGCAGCGGCTCCCCGGTGCCGACGTAGGCGTCGATCTCCGCTGCGCTCGGCGTGCCGAACCGGACGGTCGTCGACATCGAGCCGGACGCCTCCTTCGCGCGCACGCCGCCGTCGAGCCGGACGACCGTGTGCCCGGTGAAGAGTTCACCGGTTGTCCCGGCCATCGCGGCCCAGCGCTGCCGCGCGATGTCCGGATCGCCCGGCTTGCCGACCATGGTGCCGTGGATGTTCAGCATCGAGTCGCAGGCGATCACGACGGCGTCCGGGTGCGCCGCGGCGACCTGGTCCAGCACCGCTGCGGCCTTGGCCGCGGCGAGCGCCATGACCAGCTCGGCGGGCGTCGGATCGGGCAAGGCTGCGGCGACGGCGTCCTCGTCGACGCCGGAGACGAACACGGCCGGGTCGAGACCGGCGGAGCGCAGGAGGGCGAGCCGGGCGGGGGACTGCGAGGCGAGGATGACCGAATGCACCCCCGGAACGTACCGGGGCGTCTGTCGTGACCGAATTGTGACCGGCGCCACACCCTGGGACGAGTTATTTTGTTGTGGCTCGCAACATATGCGCGGAGGTGGCTGATGACCGTGCGCGTGACGGACTCGCCCGCGACGTCGCGAGCGCCGTGGTGGGCGAAACGCCGGACCTCGAAGTCCCGGACGGCTCGCTCATTGCCGGGTTCGGTGCCCGCGGCGTCGCCACCCGCGACGGCCTGACCGACAGACCACCGCTCCCGCGGTCCGTGTGGGCCTCCGCTCCGGAACCCGACCTCCGGAACGGAGGCCCACACGGTTTCTCCCCCGGAACCGACCGGAGGCCGGCACCTTCCCCCGCGGGATGCCGGCCTCCGGATGTTCCAAGCCTCAGGCCGTCGCGGCTTCGGCCGTCGCCGGGGCCGGGGTTTCCCAGCGCGGCTTGACCTTCCGCAGCATCGACGCCGAGATGACGCCCAGCAGCAGCACGCCCATCGGCAGCAGCATCGTCGCGCGGGCCGCGTCCGTCAGTCCACTGTGGACCGCCTCGGTGGCCAGCCGCCCGGCCTGCGCGGCGATCTCCGCCGGCAGCCCCGGCATCGGCGACGGGCCGCCCGACGAACCGAACTCGCCCGTGTTCGCCGCGGCCTTGGCGATGCCCTCCGCGAACGGCGCCCGGTACTGCTCCGGCAGCTGCGTAGCCGCCTTCGTGGCTTCGTCCGCGATGGACGAGCTCACCTGCGCCTGCAGCATCACGCCGATCGCGGCGCTGCCGAGCACGCCGCCCACCTGGCGCGACGTGTTGAAGATGCCCGACGCCGTGCCGGCCAGCCGCGGCTCGACCGAGCCCATCGTCATGTTGCTCATCGGCGAGAAGATGCAGCCGATGCCCAGGCCGCACACCAGCAGCGCCGGGACGAAGCTCCACGGGTTGCTGTCCGGCGACGCCTGCAGCGCGATGATCCCCAGCCCGGCCGCGAGCGCGGCGAGCCCGAACATCACCAGGTACTTGCCGTTGACCTTGTCCGACGCGCGCCCGACGAACGGCGCCGCGATCCCCGACAGCAGCGACATCGGCGCGGTCAGCAGGCCGGCCATGGTCGGGGTCAGCCCGAGCACCGACTGGATGTAGATGACCAGCGGCAGGAACATGCCGGTCATCGCGAAGCCGACGGTCGTCGCGGTCAGCGTCCCGGCCGAGAAGTTCCGGTTCGAGAACACCTGCAGCGGCAGGAGCGGCTCACGCTTGTTGAAGCGTTGCCACACCACGAAAGCCACCAGCAGCAGCACGCCCGCGCCGATGATCTCGAACACGGTGATCCCGCCCCAGACCGTGCCCCAGTCGTACTGCTGGCCGTTCTGGACCCCGAACACGATCAGGAGCAGCGCCAGGCTCGAGAGCACGATGCCCACGACGTCGAACGCGTGCGAGTGCTTCGGCTGCCAGTCCGGCACCAGCAGCACCGTCAGGACGATGGCGATCACGCCGATCGGCACGTTGACGAAGAAGATCCACTCCCAGCCGAGGTGGTCCACCAGCACGCCGCCGAGCAGCGGGCCCGCGATCGTCGCCAGCCCGGCGACGCCGCCCCACATGCCCATCGCCGGGCCGCGCTTGGCCGGCGGGAACAGGTGCGTGATGAACGCGAGCGTCTGCGGCGTCATCAGCGCGGCGCCGAGACCCTGCACGGCGCGCGCGGCGATCAGCATCTCGACGTTGCCGGACAGGCCGCACCACAGCGACGCGCCGGTGAACACGACCAGGCCGGCGAGGAACACGCGCTTCGGGCCGAAGCGGTCGCCGAGGCGGCTGGTGAACAGCATCGGCACGGCGTAGGTGAGCAGGTAGACGCTGATCACCCAGACGACGGCGTTCAGCCCGGCGTTCAGCTCGCGCAGCATGGTCGGGATCGCGATCGACACGATGGTCGTGTCGAGCAGGATCATGAAGAAACCGAGGCACAGCGCGCTGAGCGCGGCCCAGGGGTTAGCTTGTCTTGCGTTCATCGTCGTCTTCCCTGGTGATGAGCGTGAGGTGGGGTGCGTCGCACTCCTGGAACGGGATCCGCCCGGAGCGCAGGTCGTCGCGGAGCCGTTCGGTCCACTCGAGCTCGAACTTGCGGTGGTCGCAGCTGTAGCGCCAATCCAGCCAGTAGATCTCCGGCGTCTGGTCCTCGACGAGGCTCCGCACGACCGCGTCGTCCGCGGCGACCGCGGCGCGCAGGTGCACCAGCCGGTTCTCGAGCTCGATGAGCGACGTCTCGCGCCCCAGTTCGTCGATCACGGCGAGCCCGGAGAGGTACGCGGGGAACTCCTGGGCGAGATCGCCCAGCAGTTCGCGGCCACGCTGGTTGAACACGTCGAGCCCGGTCGGCGTCATGCCGTAGACGGTCCGTTCGGGCCGCCGGCCGTCGCGCTGCGTGTCGACGACCTGGATGTAGTTGTCCCGCTGGAGGCGCTCCACGGTGTGGTAGAGCGAGCCCGCCTTCACGTTGACGCGGGTGCTCACGTACCGCTCACGCATGAGCTGGGCCATCTCGTACGGGTGCATGGGCTTCTCGTGCAGCAGTTCCAGCACGGCGAGGCCGAGGGGGGTCAGCTTGGCCGAAGCCATGATCGTTGGTCCCTCCGGGTGACTCCTGGTCGGTTATTCCACGTGGACTATACGGCGCAGACTATCCGACAGTCCACGCCGATTTCTGTGACCGTGCGTACACGGTGCGAACAGCCTCTACCTGTACTATGGTGCGGGTAGACGTACTATAGTACGGGTTCTGGAGAGGGTGGCGATGGAGCTGAGCAGGCCGCTGGCCACGGTGACCCCGACGTTGGACGGCGACGTGCTCGCCGCCCTGGCCGGCTACGAGGGCACGTTCACGACCGGTCAGCTGCACCGCGTCCTGGGCGCGCATTCGGAGGAGGGGATCCGGAAGGTCCTGCGGCGATTGGTGCTGCAGGGAATCGTGGGCGCGGACCGCGTCGGCAACGCGTTCGCCTACCGGTTCAACCGCGACCACCTCGCCGCGGAGCACATCATCGCGCTGTCGGGGCTGCGCGGGAAACTGCTCCAGCGCATCGAAGCCGCGCTGGATTCCTGGCGGCCGCAACCGAAGTACGGCGCGCTGTTCGGTTCGGCCGCGCGCGGTTCGATGACCGCCGAGAGCGACATCGACCTCGTGCTGATCCGCCCGGACGACGTCGACGAAGATCGCTGGGCCCTTCAGGTCGACGGCCTGGCTGCCGATGTTTCCCGCTGGACGGGCAATGACGCCCGGATCCTCGAATTCACCGTGACCGAGGTCGCCACCCGTGGCCGCGACGAGCCGGTGCTCGCCGACGTGCTGCGCGAGGGGCTCACCGTCGCCGGTCGTCACTCGTGGCTGGCCGGGCAGGTGCGCAAGGGAAAGAGCTGAAGTGCGGACGAAGAGATGCACCCCGGAGATCCTCGGTGGCCGGCTGGCCAAGGCCGAGCAGTTCTGGGAGGTGGCTGACATGGTGCGAGGCCTCGTCGATGAACAGGATCCCAGCGAGATCGGGGACGCGTACGTGACCCTTTGCGTGCACGCGGGCATCGCGGCCGCCGACGCGCTCTGCTGCGCCGGGTTGGGCGAACACGCCCAGGGGGAGAACCACAACGACGCGGTGGAACTCCTGGCCAGGGTGGACAAGGACGCCGGCCGGGCGTTGCGGGCGCTCTTGGCGCTGAAGACGAAGGCGGGCTACAGCCACACCTCGGCCACGGCGGAGGAGTTCAAGCGGGCCGGCCGGAACGCCGAGGCCCTTGTGCTGCGCGCCCGCGAGCGCGGCTAGATCTCCGGGCCGGTGACGCCGTCCAGCTGCTCGCGGATGATGTCCGCCTGGCCGGCGTGGCGGGCCGTCTCCTCGATTACGTGCACGTAGATCCAGCGCAGCGTCACCTCGCCCAGGTTGTGGTGCACGCCCGTGTCCGACAGCTCGTGTGCGGCCGCGATGCGCCGCGAGATTCCGCACTGCTCGTCGTACTCTGCGAGAAGTGACTCGACCGTGTCTTCGGCCGTGGGGAAGAACTCGCCCGCCGGGCGGTCGGGGAGGTTCGGTTCGTCCGCCAGGACGCGCTGGAACCACGCCTGCTCTATCCAGCGCAGGTGCTTGAGCAACCCGCCGATCGACGTTCCGGTCGGCACCGGGCTGCGGCGGGCGTCCGCCTCGGACAGGCCCGAAATCTTCGCGCGGAAGATCGCCCGGTAGTTGTCGGCGAACGCCGAGAGCAGGGCGCGCTCGTCGGCGACGCCGGCGCGCGCCGCCAGGTCCAGGTTCGGGTCGGTCATGTAGTCCACGTTAGCGGCCGGGGCAATCCGTTTAGGAGAAGTTCGTGGTAAGAACTATGTATAGTCAGTTCGTAGCACGAACTAACAACTGGGAGGAACCATGGTGCTCTTCGGCATCGGCGGCTCGACGGCGGTGACGTCGGCGCGAAGCACCCTGCGGCAGGCCGTCCTGGCCGATCGGGGTGGGCTTGATCTCTTCAGCGTCTCCGATCACCCCTACAACGCCGACCGCCTCGACGCCTACGCCGAGATCGGCGTCGTTCTCGGGCGCACCGAACGGATCTCCGGGCTGGTCAGCGTGACCAACCTGCCGACGCGGCCCGCGCCGATGCTCGCCCGGGCCGTCACCTCGCTGTCCGCGCTGAGCGGTGGGCGGCTCGTGCTCGGGGTGGGCGTCGGCGGGCTCTGGGACGACATCGCGCGGCTCGGCGTGACCAAGCTCAGCCCGGGACAAGCCGTGCGCGCCTTCGAAGAGGGGATCCGGCTCGTCAAACAGCTCGGCGGTGGCGGGGCACCGGTGACCTTCGACGGCGAGTTCTACCAGGTCACCAACCTGGAGCCGGCGCAGGAAGCGATCCCGCCGGTGTGGACCGGCTCGGTCGGGCCGAAGTCCCTCGCCGTCACCGGGCGGGTCGCCGACGGGTGGATGCCCGGCCACGCCGCGGACTGGCTCAGCGAGCGCTACCGGACGTCGCGGCCCGTGATCGACCAAGCCGCGAAGGAAGCGGGCCGCGAGCCCGCGGACATCGTCACCGTTTACAACTTCCCCGGGCGCATCACGGCCGAGCCGCTCACGAAGACCCGTGACGACGACGGCCGCTGGGTCGGCGGTTCGCCGGCGCAGTGGACAGAGGAGCTGACCGGTGCGGTGCTGGAGCACGACGCGAGAGGCTTTGTGCTCTTCGGCCCGGGTGGCCGGCCGCCCACCGACGACGACGTCGCGCGCTGGGCCGGGGAGATCGTGCCCGCCGTGCGCGAGGCGGTCGCGAAGTAGGGTGGCCTGATGGAGGCTCTCGGTGTGGTGGCCGGACTCGTGCGGTCGTCGTTCCTGGTGAACGCCGTCTACGCCGAGTCCGCGCGCGAGTACGGGCTCACCGTGCAGCAGGGGCAGCTGTTGTGCGTGCTGATGGCGCAGCCCTACGGCATGGGCGACCTCGGCGCGACGCTCGGCCTCGAGAAGTCCAGCCTCACCGGCCTCGTCGACCGCGCGGTCCGGCGCGGGCTCGTGCGCCGCGAGCCCGTCCCGGACGACCGCCGCGCGGTGCAGGTGGTCCTGACCGGCGAAGGCCGCGAACTGGCGGCGGACTTCTACGCGGCGACGTGCCGCCGGGTCGAGGAGCTCGCGAGCGGCCTGCCGCCCGCCGAACGCGATCTGCTGGCGACGTTGCTGGGGCGCGTGGTCCAGGACAACGAGGTACCGACGGTGTTCCTCGACGTGCGCTGATCCACGATCAACGGCGACGTCGGCCGAGCAGTGATACGAGCCAAGCGAAGAAGATCATGTGCCGCCAATCGAGCAGTCGGGCCGCAAACCTGCCGCCGGCGTCGATGGCTTCGACTTGCTTGCCGGCAGGCGACTTCTCCTGGCTGTACCGGGTAGTGCGCTCAGCTGCGTCGATCGCGTGGTGGCAGACGGATGCCCAGGCGAAGATGGCTGTGGTTACGCACAAAGCGATGATGATCAGGAGGATCACGTCGTCCTCCGTGGTGCGTTGTCCCGTACAGCTTGCAGCGGGTGACCCGTGTTCGTGATCGTCCAGAACGTCCAGCCGTTGCGGTTGTTGTGGACGTCGGGCTTCAGGTGCCGGACTACGGCCATGGCCGCTCCGCTCGGCGACTTGAAGCTACGCCCGGCCAAAGGGCCTTCGACGATCTTCAGGTGGTGTGTGCGGATCTCGAAGATTCCTTTGACCGGCTGCCCTTCGTAGACCGCGTGGACCTCCAGTTCGTCCTGAGCCCGCTCCGGCGCCTTCCTCGAAGTCCCGTTCTGCGCGAAGGAGTCAAGTAGGCGGCCGATGACAGCATCTGCGGACGCCTCCCAAGCCGACTGAAGCAGCCGAATCCGCTCACGATTCTCGACTGAGACTTCGATTTCTCTGTCGTCGTCCACGGCGCCTCCCCTGCTGCCTGCGCCTGCACGGATGACTGCAGGCCTCTCGATTGCAAAAATAGCAGTCTTGAGACCTGTGAGCAACTATACGTGCTGTACCCCCGACGTGCGCTGATCCCGACTTTCGTCGGGCCGTGGCGGGGGTACGTTGCCGGAAGTTCACCGGCCGGTCCGCCTGCCGCCGGGAGGACCTCTTCTCCGCTCGTCACCGTGATGTCACCGATGCCGTCCAAGGTCCCCATCGCCGAGGAGCACCATGAAGCGCCTCATTCCGCTCGCTGTCGCCACGCTCGCCGCGGGTCTGCTGACCGCCGTTCCCGCGCACGCCGCCGTCACCCACCGGATCCTCTTCGACAACACCAAAGCCGAGACCGCCGGCAACGCCGACTGGATCGTCGGCACCTCGCAGCCCGACCCGACCGGGCAGAACTCCGCGCCACAGAAGGAAAGTGACTGGACCGGCGCGCTCTCGGCGTGGGGCGTCGCGCTGCAGAAGACCGGGCAGTACAGCCTGAAGACGCTGCCCGCGGGCAACACGATCACCTACGGCACGTCGAACGCGCTGGACCTCAAGAACTTCGACGAATTCGTGCTGCCGGAACCGAACGTCGTCCTGAGCACCGCCGAAAAGACGGCGATCATGAAGTTCGTGCAGAACGGCGGCGGCCTGTTCCTGATCTCCGACCACACCGGCAGCGACCGCAACAACGACGGCTGGGACTCGCCGAAGATCATCAACGACCTCCTGACGAACAACGGCGTCGACAACACCGACCCGTTCGGCTTTTCGGTCGACCTCAAGAACATCTCCAGCGATCACCCGGTGGCCATCACCGACTCCTCGAACCCCGTGCTGAACGGCTCGTTCGGCGCGGTGAAGAAGAGCCTGATCGCCAACGGCACGACGTTCACCCTCAAGCCCGCCGACAACCCGAACGTCAAGGGCCTCGCGTTCCTGAGCACGTCGTCTCCGGGCAACAGCAACGCTTTCTTCGTGACGAGCACCTTCGGCTCGGGCCGCGTCGCGATCTGGGGTGACAGTTCGACCATCGACGACGGCACCGGCCAGTCCGGCAACACGCTCTACAACGGCTGGAGCGACACCACGGCCGACAACGACGCGCTCGGCCTCAACGCGACCGCGTGGCTCGCGGGCAGCGGCACGACCACGCCGCCGCCGACCGGCTGCACCGCCGGCCAGCTGCTGGTCAACCCGGGCTTCGAGTCGGGCAACACCGGCTGGACGGCGTCGGCGAGCGTCATCGGCCAGCACGCCTCCGACGCGCCCGCCCGCAGCGGCTCGTGGAACGCCTGGCTCGACGGCTACGGCACCGCCCACACGGACACGCTCAGCCAGACCGTCACGCTGCCGGCCGGCTGCTCGTCGTACACGTTCTCGTTCTGGCTCAGCATCACCACCGCCGAGACGGGCACGACGGCGTACGACAAGCTGACCGTCAAGGCGGGCAGCACGACGCTGGCGACGTACAGCAACCTCAACGCGGCCAGCGGGTACCAGCAGCGGACCTTCTCGCTGTCCGCGTTCGCGGGTCAGTCCGTGACGCTCGCCTTCAGCGGCGTCGAGGGCTCGCAGCTGCAGACGTCGTTCATCGTGGACGACACCGCGCTCAACGTCAGTTAGGCAGACCCGAGGCGCGCCAAGCGCCTTCGCCGGGGTAGTGCGGCCGACGCAGCGAAGTCGCGTGGTCGCCCCACCACGACGTCCGCGGCTTCGGCTTCCCGGGACCCCGGGCGGCCGACGCCGCGGCGACGACGGCCGTCAGCGCCGCCAGCTCGGCGTCGCTCGGGTTGCCCCGGACCACGCGCAGCAGGGGCCGCACCTCGTCGCTCACGGAATCGCTAACAGAGTCGCTCACAGCGGGATGTTCCCGTGCTTCTTGGGCGGCAGCGACTCGCGTTTGTTGCGCAGCAACGACAACGCCCGCGCGACGTGCCCGCGCGTGTGCGCCGGCACGATCACCGAGTCGACGTAACCCCGCTCGGCCGCCGCGTACGGGTTGAGCAGCGTGTCCTCGTACTCCTGGAGCAGCTCGGCGCGCAGCTCGTCGACGTCCTTGCCCTCGTTCGCCGCGTTGGCCAAGGTCTTGCGGTGCACGATGTTCACCGCGCCCTGCCCGCCCATCACTGCGACCTGCGCGGTCGGCCAGGCGAGGTTGATGTCGGCGCCGAGGTGCTTGGAGCCCATGACGTCGTACGCGCCGCCGAACGCCTTGCGCGTGATGATCGTGACCAGCGGGACTGTCGCCTCCGCGTAGGCGTAGATCAGCTTCGCGCCGCGGCGGATGATGCCGTTCCACTCCTGCTCGGTGCCCGGCAGGAAGCCCGGGACGTCGACGAAGGTGAGCACCGGGATGTTGAACGCGTCGCAGGTGCGGACGAACCGCGCGGCCTTCTCGGACGCGTCGATGTCGAGGCAGCCGGCGAACTGCGTCGGCTGGTTCGCCACGACGCCGATGCTCTGGCCGTCGACGCGGCCGAAGCCGACGATGATGTTCGGCGCGAACAGCTCGTGGACCTCGAGGAACTCGCCGTCGTCGACGACGCGGTTGATCACCTCGTGCATGTCGTACGGCGTGTTCGGCGAGTCCGGGATGAGCGTGTCGAGCTCGCGGTCGGCGTCCGTGACGTCCTCGAAGAACCCCGGCGGTGTGTCCGCCGGCTCGAAGACCGGTGCGTCCGAGAGGTTGTTCTGCGGCAGGTAGGAGAGCAGTTCCTTGACGTAGGCGATCGCGTCCTCGTCGTCGGAACCGAGGTAGTGCGCGACGCCGGACTTCGTGTTGTGGGTGCGGCCGCCGCCGAGCTCCTCGAAGGTGACGTCCTCGCCGGTGACCGTCTTGACGACGTCCGGGCCGGTGATGAACATCTGCGACGTCTCGTCGACCATCACGACGAAGTCGGTCAGCGCGGGGGAGTAGACGTGCCCGCCCGCGTTCGCGCCCATGATCAGCGAGATCTGCGGGATGACGCCGGAGGCCTGCACGTTGCGGCGGAAGATCTCGCCGTAGAGGCCGAGCGAGACGACGCCCTCCTGGATGCGCGCGCCGCCGCCCTCGTTGATGCCGACGATCGGGCGGCCGGTCTTGATCGCCAGGTCCATCACCTTGACGATCTTCTCGCCGTACACCTCGCCGAGGCTGCCGCCGAAGATCGTCACGTCCTGGCTGAACACGCACACCGGACGGCCGTCGACGGTCCCGTAACCGGTGACGACGCCGTCGCCGTAGGGCCGGTTCTTCTCCTGGCCGAAGTTGGTCGAGCGGTGCCGGGCCAGCTCGTCGAGCTCCACGAACGAGTTCTCGTCCAGCAGCAGCTCGATCCGCTCGCGGGCGGTTTTCTTGCCCTTGGCGTGCTGCTTCTCCACCGCGCGGGCCGAGCCCGCGTGCACCGCCTCGTCGTACCGGCGGTACAGGTCGGCCAGCTTGCCGGCCGTGGTGTGGATGTCCGGTTCATCCTCGGGCGGCGTCCCGAGCGGCTCCGTCGCACTGCTCATGCCACGGGAGCTTAGCTACTTGCCGGTCACTTCGCGTGTGGCGTAGGCAACGTCCATGACCTTCCCGCCGATCCGGCTCCTGGGCCCCGCCGACCTGCTTGCCTGCGCCGACCTGGCCGAAGCGGCCGTCCTGGTGTCGTTCGATCGTGTGGCGTCGATCTCGATGGTGCTGGTCGCGCCCCGGTTCGAGCGGCGCGGCTTGGGCCGGGCGATCACCCGGCACGCCGTCGACGATGGGCTTCGAGGTCGACGGCGGGTGCCATGGTCACGTCGGCCCCTTCCTCGACGACGGCGGCCCGGCTGCCTCATCGGGCTCGGTGTCCGACGTCGTCGCGCTGGACCTGCGTGCTCAGGGCGTGAACCGGCTGGTCCTCGACGGCCGGCCGCTCCCCGGTGACCCCGCGATGAGGTTCGCCCCGTTCACCCGGGCGGTGGGCTGACCTACGCGGTGGCCGGGATCGGGTACTCCGGCAGCGTGATCGCCTCGGCCGGCGGCGTCATGAACTTGCCCGCCACGCCCGAGACCCGGCCGAGCAGGGGCGACGACGCCACGCGCACGACGGTCCGGAACGCGGCGAGCTGCAGCCGGCTGCGCGGGTGGGCGATCTGCGGCGCCCCCGGCGGGAGCTGCTGCGCCTTCGTGACCAGCGGCCGCAGCACCTGCTCGTAGCGGGCGAAGGCGTCGCGCGGGTCGTCCTGGCCGGCGAGTTCTCCGGCCAGGACGTACGCGCCGGCCAGCGCCAGGGTGGTGCCCATGCCGCTGACCGGGGACGCGCAGTAGGCGGCGTCGCCGAGCAGCGCGATCCGGCCGCGGCTCCACCCGGCGAGCTTCGCCTGCCCGATGTCCTCGAAGTACAGCGAGCCGTTGTCCAGCTCGGCGAGCACGCGTGGGGCCGCCCAGCCGACGTCGGCGAAGGTCGCCCGCAGGACGGCGGCGACGTCGTCGTGGCCGAGCCGATCCAGGCCGCGGACGTCGGAGGTGAAGCTCAGCGACGCCTGGGTGGTGCCGAGGTTGTCCGGGCGCAGCGACAGCATTCGCCCGCGCCCGCAGGGCAGCACGCGCCACCGGTCGGTGTCGTCGCCGGTGCGCGGGATCGCGAGGAAAGCGTTGTAGAGGCCCAGTTCGTCGATCCGCGCGTCGGGCATGACGAGCGCGCGGCTGCGTGAGCGCAGGCCTTCGGCGAGGACGACGGCGTCGAACCGGCGGCGCGCGCCCTGCTGGAACTCGACGTCCACGCCGTCACCGTCGTCGTGCAGGGCGGTGATCTGGTCGCCGAAGACGTACTCGGCGTCGTCCTTGGAGTGGGTGTAGAGGATCTTGGCGAACTGGCCGCGCAGGATCTCCAGCTCGGCCGTGCCGCCGGAGGTGTCGTCGGTGCCGCCGGCGAACGCGGCGATCGCGCGGCCGTGCTCGTCGACGAAGTCCGTGCCGGTCTCCCCGGTGTGAGCGGCGCGGACGGCGTCCTCCAGGCCCATCCGCCGGATGACCTGGCGCCCGACCCCGCGGACGTCGATGTTCTGGCCCTGCTCGCGCACGTGGTCGAAGCGCTCGACGACGGTCACCGCCCAGCCCGCCTTCGCGAGCCAGTGGGCCAGCGTGGGCCCGGCGATACTGGCCCCGGAAATCAGGATGCTGCGACTCAAGGTGTACCTCCCTCGACCCACCGTAGCCGTCAGGCGGTGCGGACGAGCCCCGACTCGTAGGCCGCGATCACCAGCTGGGCCCGGTCCCGCGCCGCGAGCTTGTGCAGCAGCCGGCCGATGTGGGTCTTCACCGTCGCGATGCCCAGGTGCAGCCGCGCGGCGATCTCGTCGTTCGACAGGCCGCGCGCGATCAGCGTCAGTACCTCCTGCTCGCGGGCCGTCACGCCGTCCAGCCGCGTCACCGGACCCGACGGCAGCCGCGCGAACTCCGCCACCAGCCGGCGGGTCACCGACGGCGCCAGCAGCGCGTCGCCGCCGGCGATGATCCCGATCGCCGCCAGCAGGTCCGCCGGGCGCGTGTCCTTGAGCAGGAAGCCGCTCGCGCCCGCGCGCAGGGCCGCGTAGACGTACTCGTCGAGGTCGAACGTCGTCAGCATCAGCACCCGCACCTCGGTTTCCGCGCAGATGCGGCGGGTCGCCTCGATGCCGTCCATCTCGGGCATCCGGACGTCCATCAGCACGACGTCCGGCTGTTCGTACCGGGCCAGGGCCACCGCTTCGACGCCGTCGGACGCCTCGCCGACCACCGTCAGCTCGGGCGCGCTGTCGACGAGCACGCGGAAGCTGCCGCGCAGCAACGCCTGGTCGTCGGCGATGAGGACACGGGTCACCGGGCCACGGCCGGTTCGTAGGGCAGGCGCGCGAAAACGCGGAAACCGCGCTCGCCGGGACCGGCGCTGAACTCGCCGCCGTAGACGGCCACGCGTTCGCGCATCCCGATCAGGCCGTGGCCGGGTTCCGCGGAGCCGCCGCGGCCGTTGTCGCGGACTTCGATGCGCACTTCGCCGTCCTCACCGGTGACGCGGATCCGGCACGTCGTCGCGCCCGCGTGCTTGACGACGTTGGTCAGCGCCTCCTGCACGATCCGGTACACCGACTGCCCGACGCCGTTCGGCAGCTCGTCGAGGCCCTCGACGACCAGGTCGACGGCCGGGCCGGCCTGCTGCGCGCGTTCGGCGAGGGCACGCAGGTCGGCGAGCGTCGGGGCGGGCGCCAGCGCCGGGACGCCGGTGCCGTCCCGCAGCACGCCCAGCATCCGCCGCAGCTCGGCGAGCGCCTCGCGGCTGGTCTCTTCGATGACACGCAAGGCTTCCCGCGCTTCGCCGGGCTGGTCGAGGGCGACGTGGTTGCCGACGGCCGCCTTCACCGCGATCAGGCTCATGCTGTGCGCGACGACGTCGTGCATCTCGCGGGCGATCCGTAGCCGTTCCGCCGAAACCGCCTGGTCCCGTTCGGTGACCGCGTGCTCCCGGCGGGCGCGCACGGTGAGGCCGAACGCGTACCCGACGATGAGCGCCCCCGTGCCGACGTTCACCGCCTGCGACGCGCTCGGCGTCGGCAGCGCGAACGAGAGCACGCCGACCTCGGCCAGCCCGGCGACGAACCCGATGCGGACGATCCGGTTGTCCAGCCGGCCCACGACGACGTAGAGCGCACAGGCCGCACCCACCGCGGCGACCCCGAGCACCGGGCCGCCGATCGGTACGGCCGCCGCCGTCAGCACCAGGGAGCCGACGTAGGTGGTCAGCGGCCACCACCGGCGCACGACGATCGGAACCACGCTCGCGACGAGGATCGTCCACCCGAGCCACCCGGGCAGCCAAGACGGGAGCGCCCACGCTCCGGCGGCGAGGTTGCCACCGGCGCCGAGCCCCAGCAGGACCGCCGCCAGGACGTCCAGGGCTGTCCGAAATCGCATGAACCGACGGTAATGCGGCCGCCCGTGCCGCGCGTCAACCCTGAGTCGGACGCTCGGCGTAGTGCTTGCGCACGGCCTCGACGCGCTCGGCCGGCCAGTCCGGCAGCTCGACGCCGTGGGTGGCGGCGAACAGCTTGTCGAGCTGCTCGTGCCGCCGGGCCAGCTGCGCGGCGACGTCGGTTTCGGAGGCCTCCGTGAACTCGACGCGGGTGCCTTCGAGCGGGTCGTGGACGACGTGCCAGCCGGGTTCGCCGGGCAGCAGCGCGCGGACTTCGTCGGGGGATTTCCAGACGAGGTCACGGCGGAAGCGGATCGTGCCGTCTGCGAGGACTTCGCCGTCGCCGAGGCCGAAATCGTCCACATAGGACGCCATCGGGGCGTGCCAGTCCTCCGGCGGCTCGTGCTTCTCACCGGCGAGGCGGGCTTCGAGGGTGTCAAGGCAGACGTCCCAGCCCGCGGCCGTGCGGCCCGCGGCGAGCTTCGCGATCGCCGGGTCGCCGCGGCCGAAGGTGTGCGTGAACTCCAGGAGGCTGCCCTCGCCGTCCGGGGAGATCAGCCAGCGCAGGGTGTCGTCGTTCCAGGTGAAGGTGAACTCGCGGGGCGGGTCGACGGTGATGACCTGGCCCGTGGTGACGTCGTCGGTGCCCGGGAAGGTGAACCGGATCGCGCCGCCGTCGCGCAGGTCGACGTCGACCGCGGCCGGGAACCAGTGCGCCAGCTCGGCCGGGTCGGTGATGGCGTGCCAGACCTTCTCCGGCGCGTGCTCCAGGCGGCGTTCCAGCCTGAGCGCGGGGCGATCGTCGACGGTCTGCAGCTTCGCGGGCACGGCGTCCTCCTGTTAGGTTGCCTGTGCCGGTATATAACCACTGCGGAATATGAGGGTCAAGCGCCGCGGACGGCGGAGACCGCCGTGGCCAGCTCCGGGTCGCTCGCGGCCTTGTCGAGCGCGGTGCGCAGGACGTCGCCGTAGGTCGGCTCGGTCTCGCCGTAGCGCCGGCGGCCGGCTTCGGTGATCACCGAGTAGACGCCGCGACGGTCGTCTTCGCACAGGTCGCGGACGGTCAGCCCGGCGTCTTCGAGGCGCGCGCACATCCGGCTGACCGAGCTCTGGTTGAGCCCGATCGCCTCGGCGAGCTCCTGCATCCGCAACTCGCCCTTGGGGCTCGCGGCCAGCTTGCCGAGCGCGCGGTACTCGGACAGGCCGAGCCCGTGGCGGCGGTGCAGCGCCTTGCCCAGCTCCTGCTCGATGCGGGCGTGCAGCACCAGAACCCGGCCCCAGGCCTGTTCGTCGACGGTCATCTCGCGACCTC
Organism: Amycolatopsis sp. NBC_01286; assembly: GCF_035982555.1. Classification (NCBI taxonomy): domain Bacteria; kingdom Bacillati; phylum Actinomycetota; class Actinomycetes; order Pseudonocardiales; family Pseudonocardiaceae; genus Amycolatopsis; species Amycolatopsis sp. NBC_01286. The sequence goes on along the minus strand of NZ_CP108428.1, from coordinate 1,340,959 downwards.
CTCTTGACTTCAGGATACCTGTAGGGACACTCTTTATATGTACATGCAAGTAACTGGAGGGACCTGATCATGAGCGACCGCAGCTTCCTGTTCCTGGTCGGCGCCGCGCGGGCCGGGGGCAACACGGAGATGCTGGCCCGGCGGGCCGCGAAGGAGCTGCCGAGTGGCGCGGACCAGCGCTGGATCCGGCTGCCCGAGGTGCCGCTGGCGCCGTTCGAGGATCGCCGTCACGGCGCCGGCGAACACCCCGCGCCCGGTGCGAACGAACAGCTGCTGATGGACGCGACCTTCGCCGCGACGGACATCGTGATCGTCTCGCCGGTGTACTGGTACTCGGTCGCGGCGAGCGTGAAGCTGTACCTCGACTACTGGTCCGGCTGGATGCGCCTGCCGGTGGAGTTCAAGCCGCGGATGCGCGGGAAGTCGTTGTGGGGCGTGAGTGTCCTGAGCGAGACGGCGCGCGAGGCCCAGCCGCTGGTCGGCACCCTCGAGCTGTGCGCGGAGTACCTGAGCATGAACTGGGGTGGCGTCCTGCTGGGCAACGGCAGCCGCCCGGGCGACGTCCTGCTGGACGACTCGGCCATGACGGCCGCGTCGACCTTCTTCGCCGGCGCGGACCTCGTCACCGCCTAAGCCAGCACGTCCTTCGTGAGCAGGCGCAGGCCGTTGATCAGGTCGGCGCCCGAGGGGGCGTGGTCCGGGTCGGCGAGCCACTGCAGCACCACGCCCGAAAGCAGGGCCTGGTGCACGGTGCCGACGGCCCGGGCCTCGGGGCTGCCGTCGTCGAGGCCCTGGAAGAGGTTCGCCAGCCCGAAGCGGGCCAGTTCGAGCGCCTTCGCCAGCTGCGCGCGGACGGCCGGGTCGAGATCCGGCTGCGTGTAGGCCTCGAACGTCATCGCCCACATCCGCCGGTGCGCGGGGAACGACTCGATCACCCGCTGCCAGATCAGCTCGAAGCGCTCGGCCGGCGACGCGTCCGGCGGCGTCTCGACCTGCAGGGTCTTCGCCAGCGTCTCGCCCCACTCCTCGTTCGCCTCGATCAGCGCGGTGTTGAGCAGCGCCTCGCGGGAGCCGAAGTGGTAGCCGATCGCGGCCATGCTGACGTTCGCCGCCGAGGCCAGGTCCCGCACGCTCGTGCGGGCGTAGCCCTTCTCGTTGAGACAGCGCTTCGCGCCCGCCAGCAGTGCGTCTTTGTTGCCCATGTCCCGAGACTAGCACGAACGTCTTAGGCGATCGCCTTGCGCGATCGCCCAAATCCGGGTTACCGTTGCCGGCATGCAGAACAGACGAGTCCTCATCTCCGGCGCCAGTGTCGCCGGCCCCGCCCTGGCTTTCTGGCTCCGCCGCTACGGCTTCACGCCGACCGTGGTCGAACGCGCGCCCCGGCTCCGTGAAGGCGGTTACGCCGTCGACTTCCGCGGCGCTTCACTGCGCGTCCTCGACCGGATGGGCCTGCTCGGCCAGGTCGAAGCGGCGGCGACGAACATGGGCGAAGTGACCTATGTGGACGAAGAGAACCGGCCGCTGGTGGTCACGCCGCCGACGTTCCAGAGCGGCGAGCTGGAGATCCTGCGCGGCGACCTTTCGCGCATCCTCTACGACGCCACGAAGGACGACGTCGAGTACGTCTTCGGCGACTCGATCACCGGCGTCACCGAGCACGGCGACGGCGTCACGGTCACCTTCGAACACGGCGCGCCGCGTGAGTTCGACCTGGTCGTGGGCGCCGACGGGCTGCACTCGAACGTGCGCTCCCTCGTCTTCGGCGACGAGTCCCGGTACCGCCGCGACCTCGGCTACTACGTCTCGATCTTCACCGTGCCGAACCACCTCGGCCTCGACCACGTCGGCCGGTTCTACAACGAGCCGAACCGCACGATCGGCGTCTACAGCGCCCGCGACCACGCGGAAGCGAAAGCCTTGTTCTGGTTCGGTTCCGAGCCGCTCGCGTACGACCACCGCGACGTCGAAGCCCAGCGCCGGATCGTCGAGGAGACCTTCGCGGACGCGGGCTGGGAGGCGCCGGCCCTGCTCGACGGGATGCGGCGGGCGCCGGACTTCTACTTCGACTCGGCGAGCCAGATCAAGCTCGACACCTACTCGACCGGCCGGGTCGCGCTGGTCGGCGACGCCGCGTACTGCGCCGCGCCGCTCTCGGGGATGGGGACGAGCCTGGCGGTCGTCGGCGCGTACGTGCTGGCGGGCGAGCTCGCGGCGGCCGGCGGCGACCACGCGACGGCGTTCACCGCCTACCACGAAGAGATGCGCGAGTTTGTCGCCGTGTGCCAGAAACTGGGGGAGGGCAACGGGAAGTGGTTCGTGCCGCCGACCCGCGCGTGGATCCGGCTGCGCAACCTCAACCTGCGGCTGCTGCCGCACCTGCCGTGGCGCAAGGTGATCGAGCAGCTGCCGCTCAAGGCGGGCAACGCGATCACGCTCAAGGAGTATGCGAAGGTGCCGGCGTGACGCCCCGGCGCTGCGCGATGCCGGCCATGTTCTCCTCGCCCCAGTCGCCCAGCGGCAGCAGCGCGGTGTTCAGCCGCTGACCCAGGCCGGTCAGCGAGTACTCGACCTTCGGCGGGACCTCGCGGAACACCTCGCGGTGCACGACCTCGTCCGCCTCCAGCTCCCGCAGCGCCTGGATCAGCATCTTCTCGCTGATCCCCGTCACCTTGCGCCGCAGCTCACCGAACCGCAGCGGCTCGGCGTGCAGCGCCCACAGGATCAGGGCCTTCCAGCGGCCGCCGACGACGTCGATCGCGGCGTCCAGCCCGCACCGGTAGCTTCGGGTCAGCATGCAGGATCCTTACGTTTTGGTGAGTACCCGACTATTTAGTCGGTACTTGTCCAGTGTAAAGCGCTTCAGCAGCATGATGGGCATGGGAGAAAGCAAGAAACAAGTGGGCGTGCTCGGCCTGGGGCGGATGGGCGCCGCCCTCGCCGGGGCGTTCTTGGGGGCGGGCCACGACGTCGTGGTGTGGAACCGGTCGCCGCTCAAGGCCGGCCCGCTGCTGGACCGCGGCGCCCGGCTCGCGGCGACGCCCGCGGAGGTCGCCACGGCGGACGTCGTGCTCAGCTGTCTGTCCACACACGACACTCAACAGCCGGTGCTGAAGGAGCTGACGCCGGCGGTACTGGTGAACCTCACCTCCGGCACACCGGAGCAGGCCCGCGACGTCGCGAAGTGGGCGGCCTCAAGGGGAATCGACTACGTGGACGGCGTGATCATGGCCGTCCCGCAGGGCATCGGCACGCCGGCCGCGCGGATCCTCTACGGCGGCTCGGCCGCGGCGTTCGAGGCGCACCGCGAGGTGCTGGAAGTGCTGGGGGAGCCGGTGTTCCTCGGCGAGGACGCCGGGCTCGCGGCGCTGTACGACCTGGCGCTGCTGGGCATCATGTGGTCGACGATGAGCGGCTACCTGCACGCGCTCGCGCTGGTCGGCACCGAAGGCGTCACGCCGGAGCGGTTCACGCCGATGGCGTTGCCGTGGCTCTCGGCGGTCGGCGGGTTCCTCGCCGGCATGAGCGCCCAGGTGGCGAGCGGCGACTACACAACGGACGTCTCGGCCCTGGACATCAACGCGGCCGGGCTGAAGCTGCTGGTCGAGACGAGCCGGGCGCAGGGCATCAGCACGGTCGTGCCCGCGCCGCTGGCGGAGTTGTTCACCCGCGCGGTCGACGCGGGCCACGGCGCGCACGCGATCGCGAGTGTCATCGAGGAGATCCGGTGAAGTACCTGGGAAAGAAGGCCGTCGTCACCGGCGGCACGCACGGGATGGGCCTGGCGGTGGTCCGCGCGCTGCTCGACGGCGGCGCGGAGGTCCTGCTGACCGGCCGTGACGTCTCGTCGTCGCGCGGGAAGCTGCCGGGCAAAGCGCACCTGCTGTCCTCGGACGCGGCCAGCCTGGCCGACATCGACGCACTGGGCACGGTCGCCGCGGAGACGCTCGGCGAGCTGGACCTGGTGTTCGTCAACGTCGGTTTCGCGACCTTGACGCCGTACGAAACGGCGACGCCCGAGGTCTACGACCGCACGTTCGACGTCAACACCAAGGGCGCGTACTTCACGGCCCAGCGGCTGGCGGGCCTGGTGCGGCCCGGGGGTTCGTTCGTGTTCACGACGTCGGTCGCGGCGGGGGCGGGGATCGCCGGCATGGGCCCGTATTCCGCGGCGAAGGCGGCAGTCCGGTCGTTCGCCCGGACGTATGCGGCCGGGCTGGCGCCACGCGGGATCCGGGTGAACGTGGTCAGCCCGGGTTACACGGACACGCCGACGATGGGCGTGACCGGCGTCCCCGCCGAGGTCCTGGCGGCGTTCAAGGCCACGGGCGACGAGGTGACGCCGTTGAAGCGCCACGCGACCGCGGAGGAGGTGGCGACGGCGGTGCTGTTCCTGGCCTTCGACGCGACGTTCACCACGGGCGCGGACCTCCCGGTGGACGGCGGTCTGGGCCAGCGCCTGACCCTGCCCGCGTAGACGCCGTGAAGGGCACCCTCAGGGACTTCAAAGCCCTGAGGGTGCCCCTCACGGCACGTCAGCCGAGGTGGATGGCGAGGCCGGTGCCGCCGGGCGCGTGGGTGGGGCGGAGGACGAGGTCGTCGTCGTAGTCGCCGCCGTTCTGGGTGCGGAACCCCAGTGGCTCCGCGGTGTCCAAGGTGGACAGTCGCGTGCGCAGCAGGGCTTGGGACTCGGCGAAGTCCTCCGGCGACACGCGGTCCGCGCCGTACACCGCGACCGGGGGCAGGACCGACATTCCCGCGTAGAACAGCGTTCCGTGGTGCAGCGGGAACAGGATGTCGTTCAGCGGACCGTTGATCCCGCGCGGGCTGAGGGCGGGCTCGCGGGCGCCCGCGCTCAGGACCACCATCGCGCGTTTGCCCGCCAGCTTGCCTTCGCCGTAGCGGAGCGTGCGGCCGTCGTCGGCGCGGACGCCGTAGCCGAAACCCTTCACGAACACCCGGTCGAACCAGCCCTTGAGGATCGCCGGCATGCCGTACCACCACAACGGGAACTGCACGACGACCGCGTCCGCCCAGGCCAGCTTCTCGTGCTCGGCCACGATGTCCGCGCTCAGCTCACCACCGGCGTATGCGCGGGCGGACGTCGCCCCGACGACCAGGCGCTCGTCCCCGGCCGCCGTGCCGAAGTCGGCCGCGTCGACGACCGGGTTCCACTTCATCGCGTACAGGTCCGATTCCCGGACGTCGTGACCTAGATTCCGGAGCGTCCGGAGCCCGTCGTCGCGGAGGGCCCCGCCCAGCGAGCGCGGCTCGGGATGCGCGAATACCCACAAGACGTTCATGACCTCGATCATCACGCCGCCGGCGGACGCGATCGAGTGGCCCGATGGCCAACCTGTGCAAGAATCGAGCCATGGCCGAATTCCTTCACCCCGAGCGCCACCACGTCGCCGTGCTGGTCCGGCACGGCATGCTCGTGATGGAGCTGGGCATCGTCCACCGCCTGTTCGGGCAGGCCCGCTCTGCGTCGGGCGAGCCCCTGTACGAGGTCGTGACCTGCGCACTCGAGCCGGGACTCGTGCGCACCGACTCCGACTTCACCATCCCGGTCGACCGCGGCCCGGAGGTCATCGCCGAGGCCGACACGGTGATCGTCCCGGCGTCCCGCGCCGAGTACGAGCCCATGGCGCGGGTGCTGACGCCGGCCCTCAAGGCCGCGCTGGAGCTGATCCCGGCGGGCGCGCGGATCGCGTCGATCTGCACGGGCGCGTTCGTGCTCGCCGCGGCCGGCCTGCTCGACGGCCGCCCGGCCACCACGCACTGGCGCTCCGCCGAGGAGCTCCAGGAGCGGTTCCCCGAGGTCCGGGTCGACCCGTGCGTGCTCTACACCGAGGACGGCAACGTGCTGACGTCCGCCGGGGTCGCCTCCGGGATCGACCTGGTGCTGCACATGATCCGCCGCGACCACGGCGCGGCCGTCGCCAACGAGGTCGCGCGCGGCACGGTCGTGTCCCCGCACCGCGAAGGCGGCCAGGCCCAGTTCGTCCGGCGGCCGGTGCCCGAGCCGCGGACGTCGTCGACCAAGGCCGCCCGCGCGTGGGCGCTGGAGAACCTGCACCGGCCGCTGACGCTGCGCGAGCTCGCCGCCCGCGAGGCCATGAGCACCCGCACGTTCACCCGCCGCTTCCGCGAAGAGGTCGGCATCTCGGCGCTGCAATGGCTTACGCAGCAACGGGTCGAGCGCGCCCGCCAGCTCTTGGAGGAGTCGGACCTGCCGGTCGACCGCGTCGCGGCCGAAGCCGGCTTCGGCACGGCGGCGTCCCTGCGCCAGCACTTCCAGGCCGCGCTCGGCGTGTCACCGAGCGCTTACCGCGTCACGTTCCGCGGCGAACTGGCCGCGCAGGCCGGCTGAATCCCGCTGGCGTGGCCGGCATGGCTCGACGGCGCGTGGCGGCTGGTCGTCTCCCCGGACCTGGACGTGCCGCACCTGCGCGGATTGCCGTACGCGTCTGGGGCGTGATCGACGACGCCGACGCCGAACTCAGCGCGGACGAGCTGGCCGAGCTGCTCGCCGACCCGGACCTCGAGCAGCTGCGGGTGGTCTTCGAAGCCGACGACGTCCGCGTGCCGCCGGTGATCCGTTCGGTCATCCCGCCGGGGCCGGTTCCGGTCGAGGTGGTGCTGCGGTGACCAAGGTGATCCGCAGCGCCGCCAGCCGCGCCGGGTCGGCGACCACGTCGTAGCCGGCCACCCGCTCGCCCTCGATCGTCACCAGCAACGCGAGCGTCAGCCGGCCGCGTGGGGCCACGACCACGCCGACGAAGCCGTCGATCAACGCCGGTTCCGCGAACTGGGCGCGCTTGCCGAACACCTGCGTCTCCTCCGCCACCGCGCGGGCGCCGCGGACTTCGAGGGACGCGCCCACCGGCAACGCGGCGGCGTCGGCGCGGCGGACGACGTCCGGGGCCAGCACCGTGAGCAGCTCGTCGAGGTCGCCGCCGCGGGCCGCGGTCAGGAAGGCGTCGACGACCCGGCGGTGCCGGGCGAGGTCGGTGGCGGGCAGGGGAGACGTGCCCCGGACGCGGTGCCGCGCGCGGCTGGCGAGCTTCTTCGCCGCCACCGGCGTGCGGTCCAGCACCGGCGCGATCCGGTCGAACGGCACCGCGAACAGGTCGTGCAGCACGAACGCGACCCGTTCGGCAGGGCCCAGCGCGTCGAGCACCACGAGCAGCGCGCGGCCCACCGAGTCGGCCAGCTCCACCTCGCCCGCCGGGTCGGCGTCGGCGACCGGCTCGGGCAGCAGCTCGACCGGGTCCTCCCGGCGCGCCTTCCGCGAGCGCAGCGCGTCGAGGCAGACACGGGCGACGACCGTGGTCAGCCAGGCCGCGACGTTGTCGACGCCGCGCGCCCGGCTCAGCCGCAGCCACGCCTCCTGGACCGCGTCGTCTGCCTCGGTCGCCGAGCCCAGCATCCGGTGCGCCAGCCCGCGCAGCCTGCCGCGCTCGGCCTCGAACCGTTCCGCCAGCTCGTCCATCGGTCACCTTCCGCTCGCCTCAGCCGTCGCTCTCCTGACGAATCCCCGCGACCCGAGGTGACCGATGAGCTTGCTGACCCCGGCCGACCTGGGCGACTGGCGCCTGCCGAACCGCGTGGTGCTGGCGCCGACGACCCGCGCCCGCGGCCGCGTGCCCACGGACCTGCACGCCGAGTACTACGCGCAGCGTGCGGGCGCCGGGCTCGTCATCACCGAGGGGACCTGGGTGAGCGACCGGGCCGTCGGCTTCCCGGACGTGCCCGGGGTGCACACCGAGGAGCAGGTCGCCGGGTGGCGGCGGGTCACGGACGTCGTGCACGCGCTCGGCGGCCGGATCGTGCTGCAGCTGTGGCACACCGGCGCGGTGTCGCACGCGGAGTTCCTCGGCGCGCGGCCGGCGGGGCCGTCCGCGGTCGATCCGGCGGAGTCCGTGCACACGCCCAGCGGCCGGCGGCCCACGGTGACGCCGCGGGAGATGAGCGCCGGCGAGATCGAGCGGACCGTCGAGGACTACCGGACGGCGGCCGTGAACGCCCGGCGCGCCGGGTTCGACGGCGTCGAGGTCGCCGCGCACGGCGTCTACCTGCTCGCGCAGTTCCTGCACCCGCGGCTGAACCGGCGCCGCGACGCGTACGGCGGTTCGGCGCGGGCCCGGCGGAAGCTGGTGCTGGACGTCGTCGGCGCCGTGGCCGGTGCCGGGATCGCCGTGGGCGTGCGGCTCGCGCCGTACTGGACCGGCGGACTGTTCACTGTGGACGATGGCGTCCGGGCCGACCTCGACGAGCTGGTCCGCGAACTGGGCTCGCTCGCCTACCTGCACCTGCGCGGGCCGGACACGGGACCGGACTTCGCCGCCTTCGCGCGTTACCGGCGGCTGTTCGACGGACCGCTGATCGTCAACAACGGCTTCGACCGGGACTCGGGAAACGCCGTCGTCGAGGCCGGGATCGCCGACGCCGTCTCCTATGCCCGGCACTTCGTCGCGAACCCGGACCTGGTGACGCGGTTCGCGCTCGGCCGCGACCTCGCCGCCGGTGACCCGGCGACGTACTACGGCGGCGGGGTCGACGGATACCTGTGCCACGACTGATCACTCCTCCGGACACCAGAGGGCCAGCTCGCTCCCGCCCGGCTCGCGGAAGTGGAACCGCCGCCCGCCGGGGAAACCGAACGGCTCGACGGTGACCACCCCACCGGCCGCCTCGACGGCGGTGCGGGCCGCCGCGAGGTCGTCCGTGCGGATCGTGACGAGGGGCGCGGGGGTTTGCGCGGCCGTGTCGGCCTGGAACCCGAAGGTGATCCCGGCCGCGCGGACGTCCGCGTACTCCGGGCCGTACGGCGTGACCGCCCACCCGAACGCGTGCTCGAAGAACCGGCCCGACGCCGCGGACGACGTGGACGGGAACTCGACGAAGTCGACTTCGTACATGCCGCCGACGCTAGCGGCGACCACCGACAAAAATCGGCCGGATGGCCATTCGTCCACGACCGGACGACCGATGTGACGGGTGCGCCGGCCCGCGAAGCTCGTCCCATGAACACGAGCACGAAGATGATCGGCGTCGGCGCGGCACTGGTGGTCACCCTGACCGGGTGCGGTCTCAAGGAAGGCATCGACGAGAACGCGAACGGGCACGTCAAGACCGTCGGCTACGACAGTGGCGCGGACGGCAAGAAGAACCAGGACGCGCGGCTGCCGGGCTGGGTGCCGGACCAGGCGAAGGGGGTCACCGAGGTCATCCGGACCACGGGTTCCGAGCGGCTCCTGAAGTTCACGACCGCGGCACTGCCGCCGACGTGCGTGCTGGGCGCGCCCACGAAGACGGCGGCCACGCTGACCGCCGACTGGTGGCCGCGTGGCGCGGAGACCCGGACCGACCGGATCTGCGAGGACTGGCACGTCTTCGCCGCCGACGGCGCGGTGTTCGCCTACAAGCCGGAGACGATCGAGCAGAAGCCGTGACTCAGGCGGGGCGGCCCGCGCCCGCGTAGTCGTCGCCCTTCGAGTGGTACGTGTGGATCTGGATGGCCTGACCCTCGGTCGGCGCGTTGATCATCAAGCCGTTGCCCAGGTACAGGCCGACGTGGTGGATGCGGGTCGCCGGGCTGCCGTAGAACACCAGGTCGCCCAGGCGCGGCTCCTGTGACGGCGGGACCGCCGGGATCGCGCGGAACTGGCTGTCCGCCGTGCGCGGCAGCGCGACGCCCGCGCTGTCGTACGACGCCTTCGTCAGGCCCGAGCAGTCGAAGCCGGCCGCGCCCGCGTCCGGGCCGTTGCCGCCCCAGACGTACGGGAGGCCGAGCTGGCCGAGGGCGAACCGGGCCGCCTGGACCGACGGGGTGCCCGCGCGGGCCGGGTCGAGCGAGAGCGTCGCGTACAGCTGGGCCGTGCCGAGCACGCGCTGGCGGAACAGCTCCGCCTCGCCGCCCGGGTGGTAGCTCGCGATCGCCTTCCACCAGCCCGCGCCGGCGCCGAGGTCGGTGCCGCCCGCGCAGAGCGACCGGCCGGCCGCGACCGACGCCGAGCTGGGGTCGTCCGCGGCGGGCTTCGCGACGCCCGGGATGCTCGCGCCGTACTTCTTGAACTGCGCCGCCGACAGCCCGAGCAGGCTCCCGCCGCCGCGGCCGTGGTTCGACGCGGCCGAGCCGACGCCGGCGAGCGTGACCCACGACAGGTGGCACGACGGGTCTTCGCCGCGCAGCGCCAGCTCGCCGTTGGCGTAGCCGATGAGCGCGTTCGCGGGGATGTCGAGGGGCCCGGCCAGCTGGTCGGCCCACTGCTGCAGCGGGGTCTTGCCGCCCGCGCCGGACGCGCCCTGACCCGGCTCCTGGGCCTTCACCGGTGCGCTCACCTCGAGGACCGACGGGCCCGACGCCGCGCCGGCAGCCGTCGGCAGCGGCGGTGCGGCGGCCGGTGCGGGCTCCGGGGTGCGGTCCGCCAGCAGCCAGCCCGCCGTGACCAGCCCGGCGACGAGCGGGAGCGCGACGAGGCCGCGCAGGGCCGCACCACGAGCCCAGGAAGTCGGCTTGGTCGTCACGGGGTCCAACTTAGAAGAGCGCACCTCTGTGTGAACGAGCGAGCGGCTTGCACGTTAGGGGGACTCCCATATGGTGGGCACATGCCTGAGATCGACGCCGCCCGCCTGAGCGCGGCGCTCAAGGACCGCTACGCGAAGATCGACGTCGTCGACACGACCGGGTCCACCAACGCCGACCTGCGCAAAGCCGTCGACGACGGCGCCGCGGACCGGACCGTGCTGCTGGCCGAGACGCAGACCGCGGGGGTCGGCAGGCGCGCCCGGACCTGGAGTTCGCCGAAGGGCGCGGGGCTGTACCTGAGCGTCGCGCTGCGGCCGTCCGGCGTGTCGTTCTCGGCGCTCGGGTCACTGTCCGTCGTCGCCGGGCTCGCCGTCCGCGCGGCCGCCGCCGGTCTCGGCGTCGACGCCGTGCTGAAGTGGCCGAACGACGTCCTCATCGGCGGCGCGAAGTGCGCCGGCATCCTCGCCGAGGCCGTCGGCGGCACGGACCCGTCGATCGTGCTCGGGATCGGGCTCAACGTCCTGCCGCTCGGCGACGTCCGGCCGGGGCCGGGCGGGCTGCCCGCGACGTCGCTCGCCGAGCACGGCGCCACGACCACCGACCGCACCGACGTCGCCGTCGCGCTGCTCACGGAGTTCGACGACCTCGAACGGCGCTGGCGCTACGCGGCCGGCGACCTCACCGAAGCCGGCCTGCTCGGGGACTACCGCGCCCATTGCGCGACCCTCGGCCAGGACGTCGAGGTGCAGCTGCCGGACGGTACGTCCCTCGTCGGCCGAGCGGCCGACATCGACGCCGCGGGGCAGCTCCAGGTCGACATGGCGGGCGGTCAGCGGCACACCGTGTTCGCGGGTGACGTGGTGCACGTCCGCCCGGCCTGAAAGTTTGGGGCGTTGCACGTACCGGCCAGGCGTCTCGCCGGTACGGTGGGACGACACCGCCGCACCGACCTTGGGAGCGTCCGCCGTGGCTTATCCGGACGATTTGCTCAGCGAGCAAGAGCACGTCGTGGTGCACAGTCACCCGCACTTCAAGATGCTGATCTTCCCGACGCTCGCGCTGCTGGTCACCCTGGGCGCGGGCACCTGGCTCGCGATCCTCGCGAGGGACGCCGGCTCGCCGTGGAACACGGTCGGGCTGATCGCCATCGGGGTGGTCGCTCTCGTGCTGGTCGTGTGGCTGTTCCTCACGCCGTTCGTGCGCTGGCGCACCACCCACTTCATCGTGACGACCGACCGCCTCATCGCCCGTGAGGGTGTGCTGAAGCGCACCGGCATCGACATCCCGATGAGCCGCATCAACAGCGTCCAGTTCGAGCACGGCCTGCTCGACCGGGTCTTCGGCTGCGGCACGCTGATCATCGAGTCGGCGTCGCACGAGCCGCTGCGGTTCGAGGACATCCCGCACGTCGAGCGGGTGCACACGGTGATCTACCGCGAGGTCAACGACAACCCGAACGACGACTACCACGCGCCGGCGCCCCAGCAGACCGAGCCGTTGCCGCCGCAACCGCGCGGCGACCGACGACGCTGATGGGCACGCGTGAACTGGGCCTGCCGGAACGGGTCCCCGCCACGGGTGAGTTGCCGGAGCGGGTCACGATCTGGGAGGTCGGCCCGCGGGACGGCCTCCAGAACGAGAAGACGATCGTCCCGGTCGAGGTCAAGCTGGAGTTCCTCGACCGGCTCGCCGCCGCGGGCCTGACGACGCTTGAGGCGACCAGCTTCGTGCACCCGAAGTGGGTGCCGCAGCTGGCCGACGCCGAGCGGCTGCTGGCCGGGCTGGACCGCCGCGACGGCGTCCGCTACCCGGTGCTGGTGCCGAACGAGCGCGGCCTGGACCGTGCCCTCGAAGCCGGCGTCGAGCACATCGCGATCTTCGCGAGCGCGACGGAGACGTTCGCGCGCAAGAACCTCAACTCCTCGCTCGACGAGCAGTTCGCGATGTTCGAGCCGGTGGTCACGCGGGCCCGCGCGGCCGGGCTGGACGTCCGTGGCTACCTGTCGATGTGCTTCGGCGACCCGTGGGAAGGCGTCGTGCCGGCGAAGCAGGTCGCCGGCGCGGGCCGCCGGCTGCTGGAGCTGGGCTGCACGCAGCTCTCGCTCGGCGACACCATCGGCGTCGCGACGGCGGGGCAGGTCGAGACGCTGATCGGCCTGTTCGGCGATGTCGGTACTTTGGCCGTGCACTTCCACGACACCTACGGTCAGGCTCTGGCCAACACCCTCGCGGCGCTCCGATGTGGAGTGTCTACTGTGGATTCGTCGGCGGGTGGCCTCGGCGGCTGCCCGTACGCCGAGTCGGCCACCGGCAACCTCGCCACCGAGGACCTCGTGTGGATGCTGGACGGGCTCGGCGTCGCCCACGGCGTCGACCTGGCCGCCCTGGTGGCGACCAGTACGTGGATGGCGGGACAGCTCGGCCGCCCGAGCCCGTCCCGGGTGGTCACCGCGCTGAGCTGACCTCGGTTCACCCGGCTCTGGCGGGGTGCGGTATCAAGGGGGACCGGCAGCGCCGCGGCCGCGTCGAAGAGTTCTGTGCCCGTGGGCACCGACCGAGCCGGAGGATGGGTGTGACCGAGCCTTCCGAGGCGGGCTCCGAGCCGGTCGAGGTCGACCTCGACCCGGATCTGGATACCGGGCCGATCCGGCTGCCCGGCTACGGCCTGACGGACTCGGGCGCGTTCGAAGAGGCGCCGACGCCGCCTTCGGGCAGCCCCGCGCCGTGGCCGCACGCGGTGTCGCCGCTGCTGCCGCCGTACCCGCTGCCCCCGGCGCCGCCGGCACCCGCCGGCCCGCCACCGCCGGTCGCGGGCCCGCCGATGAGCCCGGGCTCGCCCACGCCGCTGCCGCCGCTCGGCTCGCCGCGCACGGAACGGGAAAGCGTCGTCGCGCTGTTCCTGGTCCACATGTTCCCGATCGGGCACCTGCCGATCGCGATGGACAAGCCCGCGTTGCAGCTGCCGCTGCCCGACGACCCGGACGGCTTCCCGCCCAACGACCACCCGGACGCCCGGCTGATCTTCGACGACCAGGCCCTCACCAACGTCACCGCCGGGTTCCGCCGGTCGCCGACCGCGGCGCCGCTGCCGGTCCCGCGGTACGTCACCGCGGACTACGTGCCGTACGCGCACGCGACCCAGGCCGTGTGGATCCGCCGGTTCGTCCTCGGCGACGGCCCGCTCGGGCCCGAGTACGCCTGGCCGCCGGGTGAGCAGTACCCCGACGGCAGCCTGTACCGCGCGGTGCCGGTGATGGTCCCGGTCGACACCGTGCTCGACCGCTTCGGACCGGCGTACGGGCGCGTTTTCGCCGCCGACGGCACCCCGTTCGGGGAACGCTCGCTGCCGCCGGGCACGCGCGACGCCGAGTACCGGCGGTACGTCGTCGTGCGCAAAGTGCCCATGTGGCGCTCGGAATCGGCGCACTGGTTCGGTCAGGTCGGCGGTGGCACCCGGTACCGGGCCCTGCTGGGAGCGGACGAACTCGTCACCCTCGGCTACCTGGCCGAGGCCAAGGGGGAGGACGCATGAACACGCAGTCGATCCAGCGCTGGCTCGGCGTGCTGGGGGTGCCGACCGAGGTCGTCTCGCTCGGCGCCGAGGTCGACAACGCCTGGTGCCTGATGCAGGGCGAAGACGGGGCGTGGGAGGTGTTCTGGCGCGAACAGGGCAACCGCTACGACTGGGCCCGGTTCACCAGCGAACAGGTCGCGTGCCACTACCTCTTCGGCCGGCTGGCCTGGGCGCAGGTCGCCCGCGGCGCCGTCGGCCTGCTGCCGGGCAAGTAGAAGTCCGTGAATGCCACATTGAGGGACCAAGTGTCCCTCAATGTGGCATTCACGGCTTTGAGGCTCAGGACACGGCGTAGGTGAAGACGTGTGCGGCGCCGGCGCCGGTGGACGTCGGCAGGGTGATGCTGCGGACCTGCTTGGCCGGGTCCAGGGCGATCGGCGCCGTCGCGAACAAGTACGACGTGTACGGCCGCGACAGCCGGAACATGTACCGCGGGAACGCCGAGTTCACGTACGGCACCTGCGCGACGACGGTGTTCCCGAACTGCGGGGTCTCCGCGCCGCCCTGGAGCAGCCACTCCGACAGGCCCAGCGCGCCCTGCTGCGTCGAGCCGTCGGTGTAGGTGACAGTCACGCTGCCCTGCGCGTCACCGCCGGTCGCCGAGCCGAGGAACGACAGCTTCGTCGCGCCCGCCGGAGCCTGGACCACAAGCGTTTGCCCTGAGGCGATCACGTTGTCCGGTGATCCGGCCGGGCTCGACGGCCAGGTGAACTCCCGCACCTTCTCGCCCGGCTTGACGCCGCTCTTGGCCAGGCCCTGCGCGGAGTAGGCGAACTGGCCGGGGTAGAGGTCCGTCTCGCCGAAGTCGCCGTACTGGACGAACCGGTCGTCCGTGACGCCGACGTTCGTGTTCGCCGCCTGCAGCGTCCCCGGCTTCCCGACGGTCACCGGCAGGTACGACGGCAGCTGCCCGCCGAACTCCACCGGCACGCTCGCGTAGGCGTCCGGCGTCCCGGCCGCGGCGGTGACCTTCACCTGCTGCGACGCCGTGCCGTGAGCGCCCACCGTGAGCGTCCCGCTCGACGGCGTCACGGTGATCCCGGCCGGCGGCTTGGCGTGCCAGGTCACCTGGCCCGACCCGGTGATGCCCTCCGCCGTCACGGTGGCCGCCGTCGCCGCACCGCCGGGCGCGACGACGATCCGGCCCGGGCCGACGCGGCCGCGCACCGGCACCTCGCCGTCGCGGAACGACGGCGGAGCGTCCGAAGCGCCGGAGCCCCACGACGTCGGCGACGCGCCGAGCGTGAAGTCCAGCCGGCCGCCGTTCACCGCGAACGACTCCGGCAGCCACGGCTTCGTGCTCGCCTTCCCGTTCACCTTCAGGCTCTTCACGTACTTCACCGAGCTGGACGCGCCGGGCGCGGTGATCGTGAGCCGCTGCCCGGTCGCCCGGGTGAGCGTGATCTTCGGGAACATCGGGCTGGCCAGCACCATCTCGGCGCGCCCTGGCGCCTCCGGGTACATGCCGAGCGCGGCGAAGACGTACCACGCCGACGTCGCGCCGAGGTCGTCGTTGCCGGGCAGGCCGTCCTCCGTCGGCTTGAACAGCAGCTCCGCCGAGCGGCGCACGATGTCCTGCGTCTTCGACGGCGCGCCCGCGTAGGCGTACTCCCACGGCACCTCGAACGACGGTTCGTTCGACATGAAAGCGTACGGCGAACTGGCGTCGCTGTTCAGCTTCGTGAAGAAGAAGTCGAGGCGCTTCTTGACGGTGTCGTCGCCACCCATCGCGTCGAACAGGCCGCGGACGTTGTACGGCACCATCCACGTGTACTGCGCCGCGTTCCCTTCCTGGTAGCGCATTTCCTGGTACTCCGCGGGATCGAACGGCGACAGGAACTGGCCGTCGCGCATCCGGGTCTGCAGGTAGCCGGTGGCCGGGTTGTAGACGTTCTCCCAGTACTGCGCGCGGGTCATGAACTGCTGGTAGGTGTTCTTCTGGCCGAGCCGCTGCGCCAGCTGCGCGATGCCGAAGTCGGCGGTCGTGTCTTCGAGCATGTCGGAGACGTTGTTCGGGTGGTAGCCCAGTGTCTGGTAGTCGGACAGACCGGGGCGTTCGAGGGCGCGTTCACCGGCCTGCTGGACGCGGGTGGCGCCGGTGACCATCGACTTCAACGCCTGCGCGGCGTCGAAGTCCGTGGCGCCGAAGGCGTACGTGCTGGCGATGATCGAGTGGTAGGGGTCGCCGCCCATCACGCCCATGAAGTCGTTGTTCTGCGACCAGCGGTCCCAGACGCCGCCGGCCTGGTTCGCCTGGTTGAGCATGGACTGCGCCATGTCGGCGGCCTCGTGCGGCGCGAGCATCGACAGCAGCTGGACCTCGTCGCGGTAGGTGTCCCAGCCGGAGAAGTTCGCGTACTGCGCGTGGCCCGGTTTCGCGCGGTGGATCGCCTTGTCGAAGCCGGGGTAACGACCGTCCACATCGGAGAAGACGTTCGGTTGCAGGAGCGTGTGGTAGAGCGCGGTGTAGAAGGTGCGCGTGGCCGCGTCCGTGCCACCTTCGACGGCGATCTGGTTCAGGCGCGCGTTCCAGCTCTGGTGGGCCTTGGCCTTGACGGTGTCGAAGGAGTCTTGACGCTGCTCGGTCTTCGCGTTGAGCCGTGCGCCGTCGGCGTCCACATAGGACAGTCCGACGCGGACCTGGACCGGCTTGGCCGGGTCGAAGCTCAGGTAGGCACCCGCGCCGCCGTCGGGGGTGACGACCTGCTTGTCCCAGGTGTCCTTGCTCAGGTCGCCGCCGCGGGCGGTGGTCGCGCCCGGCGTCACGGCGGCGTTCTGCCAGGTGCCGGACGTCGTGAACGGCTGGTCGAAGGAGGCGGTGAAGTAGACCTTGTAGGTGTTGGGGCCGCGGCAGAAGTGCCCGCTCGACACCCAGCCTTCGACGGTCCGCGTGGCCGGGTCGACGGTCACGGACGCGTCGTCGCTGCCCATCGCGGACTGGGCGACGTCGATCAGGAGCGTCGCGGGGGAGTTCTTCGGGAAGGTGAACCGGCCGAGGCCGGAGCGCTGCGTCGCGGTCAGCTCGGTGGTGATGCCGGAGCCGGTGGTGACCTTGTAGTAGCCGGGCGACGCGGACTCGTCGGCGTGGCTGAAGGTGGGGAAGTACCGGGTGGCGTCGACGGCGGGCGACGTCGTGATGTTGCCCGCGAACGGCAGGAACGGGATGTCACCGGCCGCGCCGCCGCAGCCGGCGCCGTTGAAGTGGGTGAGGCTGAAGCCGCGGAGCTTGTTCTCTTCCCAGGCGTAACCGCCGTCGCGGTCGCGGGCGTAGTACCGGCCCTGCCCGGCGGGCGGCTTGGGCTGCAGGGGCGTGTCGGGGCTCCACTGGACCATGCCGAAGGGGACGTCGGCGCCGGGGAAGGTGTCGCCGGCGTAGGTGTTGGTCTCGGGCGTGTCGCCGGCCTTGGCGCCGACGAAGGGATTGACGTAGGCGGCGAGGTCCTTGGCGTGGTCGGGCTCGGCGTAGGCGGGGGTGGCCACGGCTGTGATGAGGGGAACGACCAAAGCCGCGGTGACGACTCTGCGCATGCTCTTCCTCCCGGGGTGAGCGGGTCACCGCGGGGGCTGACAACGTTGTCAGAAAGCAGGGGTGACCCGGCGAGCACTGGGAGTGAATCACCGGCGGTTCGGACCGGTCAAGAAGTGCCCGCCAAGCGGCCTATCCCGTCAAGTCGTTCCGAGGCGAATCGACTGCGGGCAGAGTTCACCGACGAGC
The DNA here is from genome assembly GCF_035982555.1 of Amycolatopsis sp. NBC_01286. NCBI lineage: Bacteria > Bacillati > Actinomycetota > Actinomycetes > Pseudonocardiales > Pseudonocardiaceae > Amycolatopsis > Amycolatopsis sp. NBC_01286. The sequence goes on along the minus strand of NZ_CP108428.1, from coordinate 1,323,136 downwards.
TGTACGACGGGTACCGCTACCTGGCGAGGACGATCAACTACCGCGCCAAACAGTTCCTGGAGATGGTCAACTCTGCACGGCGGTGTCGGAGCCGCCCCTCGCTTCGTGAGCGCGACGCGTCGGACGGCTTCACCAGGCTTTGGTAGGAGAAGAAGCTCGATCGAAGCGTCCGTTCTGCGCTCCGAGTACGCCCCCGCTGTTCACCGACGCCGAGCAGGACACTGCGCGCCGACGTCTCATCGAGCACGGCTTCGACGTGGGAAGGATCTCCTGAACGGAGCCCTGGTCAACGCTTGAGGATCCCCAGCACGTCGTCGTGCAGGAGGCCGTTCGTCGACAGTGCGCTTCCGTTGTCGTAGCGGCCCGCGCCGTCCAGGTCCGAGAAGCGGCCGCCCGCTTCCGTGACGATCACCTGCGCCGCCGCGACGTCCCAGGGGTTCACGATGCACTCGGCCGCGACGTCCATCGCGCCCTCCGCGACCAGGACGTGCTGCCAGAAGTCGCCGAACGCGCGGGACTCCCAGCACGCGTCGAGCAGGTCCAGGTACTTCTCACGCGAGTGGTACTCACGCCACGAGTTCACGTCCGTGGTGGACACGTAGGCGTCCGAAAGGGAGGAAACGCCGGAAACCGACAGCTGCCGGGTCCCGGCAGAGTCCGAAGAGAACGCTCCCGAACCCGTAGCCGCCCACCAGCGGCGGCCCAGCAGCGGCGCGCTGATCATGCCGACGACCGGGTCGCCGTCGATCACCAGGGCGATCAGGGTCGCCCAAACGGGTACACCCCGCAGGAAGTTCTTGGTGCCGTCGATCGGGTCGAGCACCCAGGCCCGGCCGGTCGCGGCCGAGCCGCCGCGCTCCTCGCCGAGCACGGCGTCTTCCGGCCGCTCCGCCGCCAGCACCGCGCGGATCGCGTCTTCGACGGCGGTGTCCGCGTCGGTCACCGGGGTGCGGTCGGGTTTGCGCTCCACCCTCAGGTCCAGGGCGCGGAAGCGCGCCGTCGTGATCGCGTCGGCGGCGTCAGCCAGCCGGGTGGCGAGGGCCAGATCATCTCCGTAGCCAGGCACGGTCACGATGGTTTCACGCCTCCCCGCCGTAGAGTTGGCCAGGTGAGCATGGTCCTACTCGCCGAAGACGATCCGGCTATCGCCGAACCGCTCTCCCGCGCCCTCGAACGTGAGGGATACGAGATCCACGTCGTCACCGACGGCCCTTCGGTGCTCGACGCCACCGCCGCCCAGCGCGTCGACCTGCTCGTCCTGGACCTGGGGCTGCCCGGGATGGACGGGCTGGAGGTCTGCCGGCGCCTCCGGGCCAACGGCACCGAGCTGCCCGTCCTGATGCTCACGGCCCGCACCGACGAGGTCGACTTCGTCGTCGGCCTCGACGCGGGGGCCGACGACTACGTCGCCAAGCCGTTCCGGCTGGCCGAGCTCCTCGCCCGGATCCGCGCGCTGCTGCGCCGCCGGGTGCCCGAGGTGCTCGAGGCCGGCGGGGTCCGGATGGACCTCGGCGCCCGGCTCGTGACCGTCGACCTGCACGAGGTGCAGCTGGCGAACAAGGAGTTCGAGCTGCTGCGCGTCCTGATGACCCGCGCCGGGCAGGTCGTCAGCCGCGACGAGATCCTCGCCGAGGTGTGGAACGACCTCGAGTCGAAGACGTCCAAGACGCTCGACATGCACATGTCGTGGCTGCGGCGGAAGCTCGCCATCGCCGCCGACGAGGCCGCCGGGCGCACCAGCAAGACCCACGACGGCGAACGGCGGATCGCCACGGTCCGCGGCGTCGGCTTCCGCTTCAACGCCGAATAAGCCGTGCGCCGCCGCATCCTGCTGGCCATCCTCCTCGCCGTCGCGGTCACCGCGGCGGTGCTCGGCATCCCGCTGGGCATCGTGGCGAGCTGGCAGATCGAGTCGAGCTACCGCGAGACGCTCGCGGAAAACGCGCGCGCCGCGGCGGCGATCCTCGACACCGAGATCGCGAACGGCCAGGACATCGACCTCGACCAGGTGCGGGCCGCGGTCCCGGTCAACGGCCTGCTGACCGTCCGCGCCAGCAACCAGATCGAGAAGCGCTACGGCAGCGACCCGGGCCCCGACACCGTCACCGAGACGGCCGACCTGGCCCGCGACGGCAAGGTCGAGATCGCCGTCCCGGCCGGCCCGATGCACGAGCGGCAGACGACGGTGACGCTCGTCGTCATCCTGCTGGTGCTGCTGTCGATCACCACCGGCGCGGTGGTGGCGCTGGTGACGGCGCGGCGGCTGGCCAAACCGCTGCGGCACGTCGCCGAACGCGCGTCGCGGCTCGGCGGCGGCGACTTCCGGCCCGACCCCAGCCGCTACGGCGTCGGCGAGCTCGACATGGTCGCCGAGGCACTGGACGCGTCCGGCACCGCGCTCGCCCAGCTCGTCCAGCGGGAACGGCAGCTGGTCGGGGACGTCTCGCACCAGCTGCGCAGCCGGCTGACGGCGTTGCAGCTGCGGCTCGAGCCGCTCACCGTGCACCCGGACGGCGAAGTGGCCGACGAGTCGAAGGCGGCCCAGGAGCAGGCGGACAGGCTCGCCGAGGCGCTCGAAGGGCTGCTGGCGGCCGCGCGCGCCGCGCGTGAGGTCGGCGCCGAACCCGTCGACCTGCCGAACCAGCTGCCCAAGATGGCGCAGGAGTGGCGTGAGCTGCTCCGCTCGGAGGGCCGCAACCTGCGGATGCGCGTGGCCGACGGCCTGATGGCGCGGGCCACGCCCGGGCGCCTGCGCGAGGTCATCGGCGTCCTGCTGGACAACGCGCTGCGCCACGGATCGGGCACGGTCAGCGTGGTCGCCCGCCGAGGCGACGCCGAGGGCACGGTGGTCGTCGAGGTCAGCGACACCGGCTCCGGCGTCCCCGACGAGCTCGCCCCGCACATCTTCGAACGCGGTTTCTCCGGCGGCGGCTCCACCGGCGTCGGGCTGGCGCTGGCCCGGGCCCTGGTCGAAGCCGACGGCGGCCGGCTCGAGCTGTCGAACCGCCGTCCGGCCGTGTTCAGCCTGTTCCTCAAGGTCCCCAAGCCGAGCGACGTCCCCGAGGTGCGCTGGCCCGCCGAGCGCGTCCCGCGTTAACCGATGTCGGCCGTCACGAGCAGGACGAACCCGGCTCGTGCGGGCATGCCGAGGCTCGTCCACAGCTGGGCCGGATCGGTCGCGCCCAGCTCCACCCGCAGCGGCGATTCGGTGCTGAGGACGGCGTTCAGCGCGGCGTCGAGCAGGTCGTGTTCCTCCCGGACCGCCCCGGCCCGCGCGGTGACGAGGTAGGAAAGCGCGCAGCGCCGGGCCGCGCGCTTCCCCTCCCTCTCTTCTTCCGCCCCGACGGCGTCGCGCAGCGCGAAGAGGAACAGCTCCACGCTCCGCACCTGCGACTCCGTCTGCCAGGTCGGTTTCGGCGGATCGAGCCGGATCTGCGTCCCCGCGGGCAGGCAAGGGCGCAGCAGCCGGCACAAGGCGTCGTCGACCTGGGCGATCATGGGTCAGATCAGCCCTTCGCGGAGGGCGTAGGCGACCGCGTGCGACCGGTTGCGCAGCTGGAACCGGTTGGTCACGTCGTGCAGGATGCTCTTCACCGTGCGCTGCGAGTAGCTCAGCCGGTCGGCGATCTCCTGCGTCGAATACCCGGCCGCGACCAGGCGCAGCACCTCCGTCTCGCGGTTGCTCATGCCGCCCGTGGACAGGCCGCGCGGCTCGAGCACCTGGCGCTGCAGGCGGGACACCCGGTTCAGCAGCCGGCCGAGCAGGTCCGGCGGCAGGGCGCCCTCGCCGGCCGCGGCGGCCTTGATCAGCCGGACGAGCACCTCCGGGCCGGCGTCGGCGCGGCGGGCGACCGCGCAGACGCCGTGCTCGACGGCGCCCAGGACCTCGTTGTCATCGACCTCGCCCGCGACCAGCACGATGCGGGTGAAGCCCTGGTGGTGCAGCGCGGACAGCAGCCGGGTCATCGGCTCGTCGAGCCGGTCGGCGACCAGCAGCGCGACCCCGGCCGACGCCGCCGGGTCCCCGTCCACCACCCGGACGTCGGCACGCGAACGCAGCGCCACGCAGACGCCGTTGTGCAGGATCGGATCGGTGGCACGCACCACCACCGGCGTCCGGTCGGATTCGAACATCGCCCCCCATTCCCCTCGCACGGTGCAGGCCTCCAGCCTGCCCGCCGGGGTGTCCCGGGCGCATGGGACCGGTGTCCCGATTGTCGCCCGGGTCAGGGGAGCCCGAGGCCGGCTTCGCGGGCCCGGACGATCGCCTCGGCCCGGTCCGCGACGTGCAGCTTGGCGAAGACGTTCGAGATGTGGTTGCGCACCGTTTTCGGGCTCAGGCACAGCATGTTCGCGATGACGCCGTTGTTGTGCCCGGCCGCGATCAGCGAGAGCACTTCGCGCTCGCGCCCGGTCAGCTCCGGGAACACCGGGTCGCTGACCGGCGGCGGCTGGCTGAAGAAGCCGAGGACGCGGTTGGCGATGTCGGGCCCGAAGATCGCCTCGCCGCGCGCCACCGCGCGCACGGCCCGCACGATCTCGTCCGGCTCGGCGTCCTTGAGCAGGTAACCGCGGGCGCCGGCGCGCATCGCCGCGAAGACCGACTCGCTTTCGTCGGCCATCGTCAGCATCAGCACGCCGGCGTCCGGGCTTTCGGCCACGATGTGCCGGGTCGCCTGGATCCCGGACAGGTCGGGCAGGTGCAGGTCCATCACCACGACGTCCGGGCGCAGCGCCGCGGCCGCGCTGATCGCGTTCGCGCCGCTCGCCACCTCACCCGCGACCTCGATGCCGGGCTCGTTGGCCAGCAGCGTGCACACGCCGAAGCGGAACAGCGGGTGGTCGTCCACGACGAGGACGCGCAAGCTGCCGGCCACCCGCCTCACCTCCCCGCCGTCACCCCCGGTAATGGTAGGTGAACGCGGCCGCGTTCTCACGCGCCCAGCCGGCGAAGGTCAGCGGCGGCCGGCCGAGCAGCCGCTCGACGGTGCCGAAGACGACGTGCTCGCGATCGGCGGACGCCCGCTTCAGCGCGAAGAAGCCGTCGACGGCTTCGGCGGGCCAGCCGTACATGCGCGTCATGCGTTGGCGGGCCGCGCTTTCCGGCTCTTCGACGTACTCGATCTCGCGGCCGAGCGCGTCCGACAGGATCGCGACCTGCCGTTCAGTGGTAAGCGCCTCGCCGCCGGTGAGTTCGTAGGTCGCGCCTTCGTGGGCGGACGTCGTGAGCGCGAGCGTCGCGACCGCGGCGATGTCCCGGACGTGCACCAGCGCGGACGCCGGGTCGCCTTCGGGCACGTACACGGCGTTCTCCTCGCGAATCGTGCGCAGCCAGGCGAAGCGGTTGTCCATGAACGCGCCGGGCCGCAGGATCGTCCACGCCGGACCGGCTTCGCGCACGGCCTGCTCGGCTTCGGCGTGGGCCAGCGTGATCGGATCCGTCTGTCCGAAGTGGACACCAGTGGTGGACAGCTTGACGAGGTGGGTGGCACCGGCCCGGGCGGCGGCCTGCGCGACCGCCGGTTCGTGGTGGGCCCCTTGGGTCAGCACGAAGACGCGGTCCGCGCCGTCGAGCAGCGCGGGCAGGTCGGCGGTGTCGAGGTCGGCCTGGACGACGTCGGCGCGCGGGTCGATCCGGGCCTTGGCCGGGTCACGCGTCAGCGCGCGGACCGCGGCACCGGCGTCGAGCAGGGCGGGGACGAGGGCGCGGCCGACTTTGCCGGTGGCGCCGAGGACGAAGATCATCGGGGTTTCTCCTGGTGGTGGTCGCGGAGCGGCACGTGCGGGAGTGCGAACGCCGTGACGAGGGCGAGCGCGAGCACGGGCAGCAGGGTGAGGAACACGCCGTGGGTGGCGTGGGCGGGACCGGCGGGCAGGCCGGCGGTGAAGACGGCGCCGAGCGCGACCGGGCCGAGCGCCGAGCCGAGCGCGCGGGCGAGGTTGACGGTCGCGGACACCGCGCCGAGGTCCGCGCGGGGCGCGGTGTTCTGCGTGGCCACGGCGAGGACCTGCATGTTCAGCCCGGCCGCGAGCCCGAAGACGACGAGGCAGCCGAGGACCAGCGCGAGCGGGCTGTGCTCGTCCAGCGTCGTCAGGCCGAGCATCGCGAGCAGGCCGAGCGCCATGCTCAGCCGCGGTGCCCAGCGGTAGTGGCCGGTGCGGGCGATGACCCGACTGGCGACGACGGACGAGACGGCCACGGCGAGCGTCATCGGCACCAGCAGCAGGCCGCCTTCCGCCGGACCCGCGCCGATCTGCAGGAAGACCGCGATGTAGTTGATCGAGCCGAGGAAGGCGAACCCGGCGGGCACGCTCAGCAGGACGGCCACGGTGAACGTCCGGTCGCGGAACAGCCGCAACGGCAGCACGGGGGCTTTCGCGCGCCGTTCGACGACCACGAAGGCGACGGCCGCCGCGATCCCGAGGCTGATCGACCACGGCGTGAGCAGGGTGAGCCCGGTGATGGTGACGCCGAGGAGAGCGACGCCGGCGAAGTCGAACGGCGCCTCGCGACGACGTCTCGGCAGGTCGAGTGGGTACAGCAAGGCGACGGCGACCAGCCCGAGCGGCAGGTTGACCAGGAAGATCGACCGCCACCCGGTCAGGCCGGTGAGCACCCCGCCGACGACCGGACCCGCGAGCGAGGCGACGGCGAAGCAGATCGAGAACCACCCGAAGTACTTCGCGCCTTCGCGAGGCGTGAACATCTCGCCGAGCGAAGCGCCGACAGAGACGAAGAGACCGCCGGAGCCGGCGCCCTGCAGGACGCGGCCGGCGACCAGCAGGCCGGCCGACGGCGCCAGGCCGCAGGCGAGCGAGCCGAGCAGGAAGAGGGCGAGCGCGCCCAGGAGCACACGTTTGCGCCCGAAGACGTCACCGAGCTTGCCGTAGAGCGGCGCGGTGACGCTCCCGGCGAGCAGGTAGGCGGTGGTGACCCAGGCGTAGGCCCCGGTCCCGCCGAACTCGGCGGCGATCCGCGGCAGCGCGGTGGCGACGACCTGGGCGTCGAGCATCGCGAGGAAAACGGACAGGAACAGCCCGACGAGGGCCGGCTTTTGGGCGCGCGAAGGCGCGGTTGTGATCAAGGGATGTCCTCGTGAAGAAGGGACGAGAGATGTCCGGACGCGTCGAAAAACGCGTCCCGTCGAGTCGGGAAAAGGCTCCATCGTCACCCGCGGACGGGTGCGACCTCTTCGCGCTCGGAAACCACCTCGAATCGTCCCGCTCGCCCGGCCGAACCCGGACGGCGTCCTCACGAAGGAACACTGACAGAGTTGACTGTAGACAACTACATGTCAGGAGACAAGTACTTTTCGGAGAGCGCTCAGCGCAGGCGGGTCACGTCGCCGTTGTCGCGCCGGCGCTCGCCCAGCTCGTCCGGGAAGACCCACTTCTTGAAGCCCCAGAAGCGGAAGAACATCGCCAGCAGCATGCCGATGATCGACCCGCTCGCGAAGTCCGCGACCTCCATCACCAGCCGCGTCACGTGCGGGACTTCGAGGTCCAGCACGTACCGCGAGACGTACAGCGGGATCAGGTTCACCACGACGGCGACGCCGCTGATCACGAAGAACAGCGCGGCCTCGTGGGTGCGTTCCCGGCCGCCGCGGGTGCGGAACGACCACTCGCGGTTGAGGATGTACGACACGATCGTCGCGACGATGATCGCGATCGCCTTCGCCGTGGTCGGTTTCGACTCCAGCACGCTCAGCTTGAGGAAGTACCAGACGCCGTTGTCGACCACGAACGTCGTGCCGCCCACGATCGCGAACTTCAGCAGCTCCCGGTGCTTGATCAGCACCGAACGCAGTGGCTCCGGCGTGCGCTTGAGCACGGTCTCCACAACGGTCACACGACCCAGTCTAGGAGCACACCGCCGTGACCTGTGGTTCAGGCGGCCTTGCTGCCGTGAATGTCCGGATCCTCCGCGGCTTCGGCGGCCACGGCAACGGTGCGTGCGTCCTCGTCCGGGAAGACCCACTTCTTGAACGCCCACCAGCGGAACACCGTGCCGAGCAGAGTGCCGATGATGATGCCGCTGACGAAGTCGGCCACCTCGACGCCGAACGGCGACAGCTGCGGCGCCTGCAGGTGCAGGACGTATCGCGAGAACCACTGCGGCAGCGCGTTCAGGCCCAGCGCGATCCCGCTGATCAGGAAGAACAGCGCGGCCTCGTGGTGGCGTTCGCGGCCGCCGCGGGTGCGGAACGACCACTCTCGGTTGGCGACGTAGGAAAAGATCGTCGCGACCAGGACGCCGATCATCAGCGCCGTGACCGGGTGGGTCCGCAGCACGGTGAACTTCAAGCCGTAGTTGACGGACATCGTGATCACGAAGCTGATCCCGCCGACAACGGCGAAGCGGAGGAGCTCGCGATGCTTTTTCAGCAGCTCGCGCACCGCGCGGACGCTACCCGGTCAACCAGCCGAAAGCCCTTTCGGGGGTGACCGTCGGCTGCTTGTCGCCCGGTTTGCCGGGAACCGGTGGGGCGCTTGAGTACGTCGACGACGGCGGTGGGGTTTTTGTCGGTTCGGGCTCGCTCGTCGCCGGCGGCGTGCTGGACGGGGTGTGCGACGGCTTGGGCTTCGACGGCGTCGTCGTGTCTGACGTCGAAGGCACGGTGGGCGTGGTCGTCGGCGTGGTCGGCGGCCGCGGGTCCTTCCCGCACCAGTGGTGCCAGCAGCCGAAGTCGACGGTCACCGGTCCGGCCGACGCCTTGCCGAGCTGCGCGCCGATCGTGACCTGCCCGTCGTCGGGCCGGCCCTTCAGCCGGGCCCACAGGTTGACGTGCTGGCCGGGCGCCACCGAGCCGGTCGTCGTGCAGCTCGCGCCGTCGGCGGTCGGCGTGCACGGGAAACCGCGCAGGCTCCACCACTGCCAGAGCGCGTGGTCGAAGGTGACCGTGACCGGCCGGGTCGTCTCGCCGGTGTTGCGGACGCGCACGTAGACCAGCGGGTTGCGGGTCCACGGGAACGCCGAAAGCCCGTCGCCCTGGGCTTCCAGGACCACGGCGTCCGGCGGCTGCTTCACGGTGACCTTGACGCTGACGGCGACGTTGATCTGCACGCCGGCCGTGACCGAGCCGGTCACCGTGCCGCCCGTGGCGTCCTCGTCGGCCTCGAGCCGGAAGTTGAGCGTGGCGCTCTGGCCGGGTTGCAGGCCGGCGCCCGTCTTGCACGTCACCGTGCCCTCACCGCCCGGGCAGTTGACCGAGATCGGGGCCGCCGCGTCCTGCGCGAACGCCATCGGCGCGCCGCCACCGCCCGACTCGACCGCGTGCACGCCCGGTGGCAGCTTCAGGGCGGCGACCACCGGCTCGGACACGCTGCCGCCGTCGTTGCGCACGGTGATCGGCAGGCTGACGGGCCCGGCGCCGGGCTGCAGCTCGACGCCGTCGGCGGGGGTCGTCGCGGACACCTTCGGCGGGGCCGGCGCGGGCGGCGCCGGTGTGGGCGCCGGTTCCGGAGCGGGGGCGGGCGCCGGCGGCGGCACGACGGGTGCGGGCGGGGGTTCCACCGGCGGCGCGGCGGGCGGCGCCGGCGGGGCCGGGGGAGCGGGTGGCGCGGGCGGGGCCGGTTTCGGCGGTGCGGGCGGCACGACGGGCTGGACGATCGGCGGCGGCACCTGGGCCGCGGCGGGGATGTCCTGCGCCCCGCCCCCGGCCGTCAGCGCGATGACGACGGCCGCGACGACCGCCGTCCCGGACGCGGCGACCCCGGCGAACTGGCGGGGGCCCGCGGCGGCGGCCCCGGCGGCCGCGCCGGCTTTGCCACCGGCGGCCGCGGCCCCGGCGGCGGCCGCACCGGCCGCGGCCGCGGTGGCCGCGCTCGCCTTGGCCGCGCCGATGGTCGCGAGGTAACCCAGCGCGGCGCCGCCCAGGACGATCGGGGCGATGATCGCGCGCAGGCCGCCGTTGACGTCGGCCAGCTCCGCGGCCAGCGCCCGGCAGTTGTCGCACTCGTCGAGGTGGCACTCCACTTGGGCGCGTTCCCGCTTGGACAGCCCGTCGCGCGTCCACGCGCCGAGCCGCTCGGCGCAGGCGCGGCAGCGTTCCTCGGCGTTCTCCTGCAGGTGGACCTGCAGGTACGCCTGTCGCAGGCCCTCACGGGCGCGGTAGGCGAGCGCGGAGACGCCGTTCGCGGTGAGCCCCAGCAGTGGCGCGACCTCGGCCGGGCTCTGCTGCTCGATCTCGGTGTGCCAGAGCACGGCCTGCCAGCGTTCGGGCAGCCGGGCGAACGCCTTCGCGGCCATCGTCCGCTCGAGCCCGGCGACGGCGGTGTCGGAGAACGGGACGGTCAGCGCCTCGGCCGCGGCCCCGCCGACCTCGCTCATGTCCTCGTTGAGGTCGACCCGGCGCTCCTTGCGCGTCCGGTCGTACGCAGTGTGGCGAAGGGCGGTCAGCAGGTACGCCCGGAAGGCGGTATCCGGTCCCTTGCCACCACGGAGCGTGTCCAGCACTTTTGCGAAGGCCTCGGACACCAGGTCGTCGGCCTCGGAGCTCGAGCGGGCCAGCTGACGGGCGAGGTTGTGCGCCGCGCCGGTGTGGCGTTCGTACAGACCGCCGTACGACGCGATCTTCCCGGCGCGGACCTCCGCGATCAGCTCGGCGTCACTCTTTCCGCTGAGATCGGCGGGAATGGTGGACACGGCACTCCTCGGTCGGCTAAGGCCTGGACCTGCCATTACAGGCGGGCCCGGGGCACGAGGCAAGTGTGACTGACCCACCCTGAGCGGTCACGTCGTGGTGGGGGTGAAGACACCGACGGCGCAAGAAAATCACCCGGCCTTCGCGAGCTTCGGAGAAAAGCTTCTTAACAAAACTGGTGAGTACGCCGTCACGGGGTACTCCGTCGACCGTCCTCATCGTGAAGCACCGAGCAAGATCGACACGGACCGGACGAAAGGGGCGGTGGCCTGTGGAAGTTCCGGCAACCGGTGCGCGTTCCGGCCCCGGTGACGTTCCGTCCACCGCCGAGCGCGACCGCACCCTCCGCGCCCTGCGCGGCCGCTGGCGCACGGCGAGCCTCGCCGCGGGCTGGCGTTTCCCGAGCGACTGGGCGTTGCCCGAGGTCGACGCCGTCTGCGCGGCCGTGCTCAACAAGGGCCGCGTCGAAGCCGCCGAGATCGCGCTGGCCGGGCTGGCCCGGGCCCGTGCGGCGGCGGGCGCGGGACTCGCCGAAACCCTCGCCGACCTGGCCGCGCTGCACGCGGTGCTCGACCACGTCGGTGACGGCTTCGTCTCACCCGACGTCGACGCCACGCCGTCCCGGCTGCTCCGGGTGACGGCGCTGGCCTGGGCGGACGTCGCCACCGACCAGCTCGTGCACACCGAGGTCACCGACCCGTTGACCGGCCTGCCCTCGGCCGCTTACCTGCGGACGCGGCTGGCCGAGCTCTACCAGGCCGCCGCGGCGCGCGAGCGGCCCGCGGCCGAGGAGCACATGCTGCTGGTCGTCTCGCTGGACCTCAGCACCGTCGCCGGCTTCCCGCGGCTGACCGGGATGATCCTGGTCGCGGACGCCCTGCGGGCGGTGTTCGACAGCGGGCAGAGCGTCGCCTCGCTCGGGCCGTCGGTCGTCGCCGCGCTCGTCCAGCGCGACGACAAGGTCGCGTCCCACGGCGTCGCGCTGAGGAGGGCGTTGCACGAACGGTTGTCGGTCGACGCGCAGCTGGCGGACGCCGGTCAGGCGCGCGTCTCGGCGGTGCGGTTGCCGGCCACCCACGAATCGGCCTGCGACCTGCTGGCGCGCCTCGCGAGGGTGTAGAACACCCGGAAAGTCCGGTTCCGCCCGGACCCTTCTGACCTGGACCCGGGCCGCCATGATTTCCTGGTGCGGTGACCAGGACCGTATCCACCGACGTCGACGGCGAAGTCGCGGCCAGATCCACGCACCGATTGGCCCTGCGGAGGTCACTCGCCCGGCTGTCCGTGCGCCCGCGGTCGATCTTGATCCTGTCGGTGATCCCGCTGGTCGCGATCGGGTACGGCATCTGGGGCTGGCAGCACGACTGGGTGCTCGGCGTCGATAGCGCGGTCTACCGCGCGGGCGCGCTGACCCTGCTGCACGGCGACTCCCTCTACGACTCGAACACCCTCGCCAACGAGCCGTGGTGGGCGCTGCTGCCGTTCACCTACCCGCCGACGGCGGCGTTGATCTTCGTCCCGCTCGCGGCGTTCCCGACGCAGATCTCCTGGGGCCTGATCACCGCGATCTCGCTGGGCGCGATGGCCCTCTCGATCCGGATCGCGATCGGCGCCCTGCCCCGCCCGGCCGCCGACGGCCCGCGCTGGTGGGCCTCGCCCGCCCGCTCGACCATCGTGTTCTTCCTGGTCTTCCTCGGCCTCGAGCCGGTGTGGCGGACGATCTTCCTCGGCCAGATCAACCTGATCCTGATGGCCATGATCCTGCTGGACATGCTGGTCATCGGCGCCCGGGGCAGTCGCTGGGGCGGCGTCCTGGTGGGTGTCGCGGCGGCGATCAAGCTCACGCCGCTGGTGTTCCTCGGGCACCTGTTCATCACCGGCCGCCGCAAGGACGCGCTGCGCGGGCTGGCGACGTTCGTGCTGCTCCAGGGCCTGATGTTCCTGATCAACGCGCACGACGCGGCCAAGTACTGGACCATCACGCTGCCCGACACCGGCCGGATCGGGCCGGTGCACTGGGCCGGCAACCAGTCCCTGAACGCGCTGATGAACCGGGCCACCGACCTCGCGCCGTGGGCGTCGAAGGCGGCCATGGGCATCGGCTTCCTGCTCGCCATCCCGGCCCTGTGGCTGCTCATCCGGTTCCACCGCAAGGGCCAGGCGCTGGCCGCGCTGCTGGTGACGGCGTTCTGGACGCTGCTGATCTCGCCGATCTCGTGGACGCACCACTGGGTGTGGGTGGTCCCGCTGATCGTGCTGCTGGTGTCGCGGCTGCCGAAGACGACCCCGGCGACGGCGTGGAAGCGCTGGGTCGGGACGTTCCTGGCGGCGTTCGTGTTCGTCAGCTGCGTGCTGCTGATCCTGCCCAACGGGCGCAACGTCGAGCTGCACTGGACGGTCTGGCAGAACGTGCTGGGCGACGCGTACATCCTGATGCCGGTGGTGCTCGCGCTGGCGCTGGCGCTGCGCTGGGGCCTGCAGCGGCGGGCCCGGAAGAAGAAGGCGGCGGCCGGCGAGCATGTCGACGTCCCCACCGGCGTCTGAGGCCCGCACCGGCCGGGTTCTCGCCGGGGTCCTCGCACTCCTCGTCCTCGCGTTCGGGGTCCTCGCCTGGCTGGCCGGGTGGCACCTGGGCGCGGACAGCGCGGTGTACCGGGCCGGCGCGCTGACGCTGGTCCACGGCGACCCGCTCTACACCCGCGACGTGCTGACCGCGCTGCCCGACTGGGTGCGGCTGCCGTTCACCTACACCCCGGCCGCGGCGCCGCTGTTCCTGCCGTTCGCGCTCGTGCCGTCCGGCCTGGTCTGGGGCGTGATCGCGTTTTTGTCGGTGGTCGCCCTTATGGTCGTGATCACGGTGGTTTCGTCGTCGCCGGGGCGCTCACCCGCGTGGTGGGCGCTGCCGGCGGGAACGGCCGCCGCTCTGGCGCTGGAACCGGTGTGGAAGACGCTGTTCCTGGGCCAGATCAACTTGATACTGATGGCGTTCGTGGTGCTGGACGTCCTGGTGCTCTCGGCGCGGCGGTCGCGCTGGGCGGGCGTGCTGATCGGCGTGGCGGCGGCGATCAAGCTCACGCCGCTGATCTTCGTGCCGCACCTGTTCTTCACCGGCCGGTGGAAGGACGGGCTGCGCGCGCTGGGCACGTTCGTCGCACTGGAAGCGGTGATGTTCGCGGTCATCCCGGTCGACGCGCTGCGGTTCTGGCGGGATTCGGCGACCGACCCGAGCCGGGTCGGGTCGGTGCACTGGATCTTCAACCAGTCGCTCAACGGGCTGGTCAGCCGGGCTTCGGAACTCGCGCCCTGGTCGCTGGCGGTGGCGGTCGGGGTGGCGGCGGTGCTGGCCGTGCCCGCGGTGTGGCTGGTGGTGCGGCTGCACCGGCGCGGCGAAGACGCGGCGGCGCTGCTGGTGACGGCGTTCTACGGGCTGCTGCTGTCGCCGGTGTCGTGGTCGCACCACTGGGTCTGGTGCGTGCCCTTGATCACGCTGCTGCTGGTGAAGGGCCGCCGCTGGGCCGCGGCGGCGGTCGCGATGCTGTTCGCCTCGCAGATCGTGATGCTCGTGCCCAACGGCGGTGACACGGAGTTCGGCTGGGGCCTGGGCCTTTCGGTCCTCGGCAACGCGTACGTGCTCGCGGCGGCGGCGGGGATCGTCGGGCTCGCGGTGCGTGAGCTACGGCTGGTCCGGCGGTCACCGCAGGTGGTCACCGTTTAGTCTGGTGTCGCTATGGACAAACACACCGGTCTGCCCGTCGTGGGCATGGTGGGCGGCGGGCAGCTCGCCCGGATGACCCACCAGGCGGCGATCTCCCTCGGTCAGTCACTGCGCGTCCTCGCCGCGGGCGAAAACGAGTCCGCCGGGCTCGTCGCCGGCGACGTCGTGCAGGGCCACCACACCGATCTCGAGGCACTGCGGGCGTTCGCGGCCTCGGTCGACGTGCTCACGTTCGACCACGAGCACGTGCCGGGTGAGCACCTGCTGACGCTGGCCATGGAGGGTTACGTCATCCGGCCGGCGCCGTCCGCGCTGGGCTTCGCGCAGAACAAGCTGGTGATGCGCGAGATGATGGCCGGCATGGGCGTGCCGGGCCCCGCCTTCGCCGAGGTGTCCACTGTGGACGACGTGCTGGCGTTCGGCGGCGAGCACGGCTGGCCCGTGGTGCTCAAGGCGTCCACCGGCGGTTACGACGGCCGCGGCGTCTGGATGCTCGACACCGCGCAGCAGGCCCGCGAGACCGTGCCGGAGCTCTTGGCGGCGGGCACGCCGCTGCTGGTCGAGGAGAAGGTGGCGATGCGGCGGGAGCTGGCCGCGCTCGTCGCCCGCTCACCTTTCGGCCAGGGCGCGGCGTACCCCGTGGTCGAGACCGTCCAGACCGGCGGCATCAACACCGAGGTCCTCGCGCCGGCGCCGGGTCTCTCGGACGCGCGGGTCCACGAGGCGCAGGACCTCGCGCTGCGCGTCGCGTCGACGCTGGACGTCACCGGCCTGCTGGCGGTCGAGCTGTTCGAGACCGACACCGGCCTGCTGGTCAACGAGCTCGCGATGCGCCCGCACAACTCCGGGCACTGGACGATGGACGGCTCGCGCACCTCGCAGTTCGAGCAGCACCTGCGGGCGGTGCTCGACTACCCGCTGGGCCGCACCGACATGGTCGCGCCCGCGTGCGTGATGGCGAACGTGCTGGGCGCGCCGGTGCTGCCCGAGATGGGGCCGGACGAGCGGCTGCACCACCTCTTCGCGCGGTACCCGGAGGCGCGGGTGCACCTGTACGGCAAGCAGGAGCGGCCGGGCCGCAAGCTCGGGCACGTCAACTTCACCGGCGAGCGCCTGGACGACCTGCGCAACCGCGCGCTGCTCTCGGCGCACTGGCTGTCCCACGCCGTCTGGCTCGACGGCCACGAGATCCACTAGGAGAACAGCTATGGCGCCGCAGGTGGGCGTGATCATGGGCAGCGACTCGGACTGGCCGGTGCTGGAAGCGGCCGGCGCGGCGCTGGACGAGTTCGGCGTCGGCTACGAGGTCGGCGTCTACTCGGCGCACCGCACCCCGCAGCGCATGCTGGACTACGCGACGTCGGCGGTGGCGCGCGGCATCCGGGTGATCATCGCGGGCGCGGGCGGCGCGGCCCACCTCCCGGGCATGGTCGCCTCGGCGACCGTCCTCCCGGTGATCGGCGTCCCCGTGCCGCTGAAGTACCTGGACGGCCTGGACTCGCTGCTGTCGATCGTCCAGATGCCGGCGGGCGTCCCGGTGGCCACGGTCTCCGTCGGCGGCGCGCGCAACGCGGGCCTGCTGGCGGTCCGCATCCTGGCCGCGTCCGACGAGGGCCTGCGGTCGAAGATGACGCAGTTCCAGCTGGACCTGGAGAAGCTGGTCCTGGACAAGGACGCGGCCCTGCGCGCGAAGGCCGGCCACTAGCCGGTCACTCGCCGGTCACCACGGCACGGTTTCGCCGTTGCGATCGAGGAACTCGAGGCCGGGCTTGCCGCGCTTCGCCAAGAGCACGTCGACGATCAGCGGGACGGTCTCTTCCATGGTGAACGGCGCGTCCGGCCCGCCGAGAGCCGTGCGGATCCAGCCGGGGGCGATGACGACGAGCGCGCGCTCGGCCTCGGCCGGGCGGGCCGCGAAGCTGCGCATGAACATGTTCAGCGCCGCCTTGCTGCTGCGGTAGACCTCGCGCGAGCCGGCGGTGTTGTTCGCGATGCTGCCCTGGCCGGAAGACATCGCGCCGATGAGCCCGTCCGGCGGCACGAGGTCCCGGAGCGCCTCGACGACGCGCATCGGGCTGAGCGCGTTGGTGACCATCACGTCGACGAAGTCGGCGGTGGAGACCTCGCCGACCGGCGTCTGCGGGTTGTTGGTCGTCCCGGCGTTGATGAAGAGCACGTCGAGCCGCCGGTGCGCGAGCCGCTCGTGCAGGGGCGGCAGCTGCCCGGGTTCGGTGATGTCGAGGTGCTCGACCTCGACGCGGCCGCCGGAGCGGTCCGCCAGGTCGTGCAGGGGTGTGCGGGCGGTGGTGTCCCGGACGGTGCCGATGACGTGCCACCCGCGGTCGAAGAGCTCGGTGGCGATCGCGTGGCCGAGGCCGCGGGACGCGCCGACGACGAGGGCGGTGGGTTCGGTGGGTTCGGTCATTTCGTCTCCTCGGGTTCGGCTTCCCAGTCTCACCGCGCTGACGTCTGCACCGCGCGTTCGCCGGGGTGATTTGTAGGATTGCCTCGACAGGAGGAGCGTTGATGGCCGAATCCGTCGCCGCATCGCCGGAGGATGTGCGTCTCCTGCGGGCGCTGCAGGTCGCTCCGCGGGCGTCGTTCGCCGCGATCGCCGAGGCGCTCGGGCTCACCGAAGCCGCGGTCGGCCGGCGCTACCGGCGGCTGCGGGCCGACGGCATCGTCCGGGTGGCCGGCATCGTCGACCCGGGCGCGCTGGGGCAGAGCAAGTGGCTGGTGCGGTTGCGCTGCCGTCCGGGCAGCGTCGCGGCCATCGCCGACGCGCTCGCGAAGCGCGAGGACGTCAGCTGGGTGGCGCTGTGCGCCGCGGGGGCCGAGATCACCTGCGCGGTCCGGTCCCGCAGCCAGGAACAGCGCGACGACCTGCTCGGCAGGCAGCTCCCGCGCACGGCGGCCGTCCTGGACATCCAGGCGGCCGCGATGCTGCGCCAGTTCATGGGCGGCCGCGGCCACTACTGGGCCGCCTTGCGCGGCACGCTGACGCCGGAGCAGGAGGCCGCGCTGGGGACCGGCGGCGAGCCGTTCACGGAGGCCCCGGTCGTGGCCCGCGAGCCGGTGCGCCTCACACCCGGCGACGAGCGGTTGCTCGCCGTGCTCGCCGAGGACGGCCGCGCGAGCCTGGTCGACCTGGCCGCGGCGGCGGACCTCACGCCCGGGCGCGCGGCACGCCGCTTGCGGACGCTGCTGGAGCGCCGGGCCGTCCACATCGACGTCGAGCTCGCCGCGACGGCGCTGGGCTACCACGCGGGAGCGAACCTCTGGCTGCGCGTGCACCCGTCGGCGGTCAAGACCCTGGGCCGCGCCCTGGCCCGGCTGCCGGAAATCGCCTTCGCCGCGGCGGTGACCGGCCCGCACAACCTCCACGCGGTCGCGCACTGCCGGGACCTGGACGAACTGTTCGAGTTCACCTCCGACCAGATCGGCTCCCTGCCGGGCCTGCAGAGCATGGAGGTCTCCCCGCTGCTCAGGCACGTGAAGCAGGCGGCCACCCACCTCTCCGGCGACCGCCTGGCCTGACAGCCGACCTCAGTCGAGCTTGGCCGGCAGCTGGTCCCGCAGCTGCCGCTTGAGGACCTTCCCGGCGGCGGACACCGGGATCTGCTCGACGACGTGGATCTCCCGCAACCGCTTGTACGGCACGACCTTCTCGTTGATCG
This sequence comes from Amycolatopsis sp. NBC_01286, assembly GCF_035982555.1. Taxonomy (NCBI): domain Bacteria; kingdom Bacillati; phylum Actinomycetota; class Actinomycetes; order Pseudonocardiales; family Pseudonocardiaceae; genus Amycolatopsis; species Amycolatopsis sp. NBC_01286. Next base: position 1,305,098 of record NZ_CP108428.1, on the reverse strand, counting down.
CGGCCATCAGCTCGTCGGCGTCGAGCTCTCCCTGCGGCACCACGAACGCCACCGGCAGCTCGCCGACCTCGGTGTCCGGGCGGCCGACGACCGCGGCCGCCGCGACGCCCGGCATCGTGATCAGCAGCTCCTCCAGCTCGCGCGGGAAGACGTTGTACCCCTTGTACAGCAGCATGTCCTTCTTGCGGTCCACGATGGACAGGTAGCCGTCCTCGTCGAGGATGCCGATGTCGCCCGTGTGGAGCCAGCCGTCGACCAGCGCGGCCGCCGTCTCCTCCGGACGGTTGCGGTAGCCCTGCATGATCTGCGGGCCGCGCAGGCAGACCTCGCCCCGCTCGCCCGCCGGGACCGGGTCCTCGCCGCCCTCGGCCGGGACGACCTTGACCTGCGTGTCGAAGATCGGGACGCCCACCGAGCCGACCTTGCGGGTGCCCGAGCGGTACGTCGGCGAGATGATCGCGCCCATCGTCGCCTCGGTGAGGCCGTAGCCCTCGGCGACGACCACGCCCGGGAAGCGCTCGCGCAGCGCGTTGATCATCGCGTGGTTCATCGGCGCCGCGCCGGAACCGATCGACCGCACCGACGAGAGGTCCGCGGTGTGGAAGGACGGCGTCGCGAGCAGCGCCGCGAACAGCGCGGGCGCGCCGCCGAGACCGGTGACGCGCAGGCGTTCGGCGTCGGCGATGTAGGCGGCCGGGTCGAAGCGCGCGTGGAGCACGGTCGTCGTGCCGCCGATGATCGCCGCGTTCATCCCGCCGATGATGCCCATCGCGTGGAACCACGGCGTCAGGTTGATCGCGATCCCGGTGCCGAGCCGCGAGGGCCACTCGTCCTCGCTGCCGATCTGGTCGATCGTGATCTCGCCGTCGGCGTCGAGCGCCGGCACCGAGCCGGAGCCCCAGCACGAGTGCTGGAGGGTGTTGACCACGACGTTGCGGTGGGTGAGCCGCACGCCCTTCGACCGGCCGGTGGTGCCGCCGGTGTAGGCGAGGTGCGCGAGGTCGTCGTGGACGGCGATGGCGACCTCCGGCCGCGTCTCCGGCTGCCCGGCGTGGAACGCCTCGAACTCGACCTGGCCGTCGAGCAGGTCACCCGCCGGGTTGACGACGACGGCGAACTTCGCCGGGATCCGGCCGGCGACGCTCGCCAGCGCGCCCGCGACCGGCCCGAACGTGACGACGGCCGCGGCCTCGCAGTCGGCGAGCTGGAACGCGAGGTCGTCCGGCGGGAGCAGCGGGTTCGTCGGGCTGAAGGTGGCCCCGGCCATGAGCGTGCCGTAGTAGGCGATCGGGAACGCGAGGCAGTTCGGCAGGTGCAGCGCCACGACGTCGCCGCGGCCGATGCCGCGTTCGATCAGGGCGTTCGCGAACCGGCAGGCGGCGCGGTGGGTCTCGGTGAAGGTGAGGCTGCGGCCGTCCTGGGCGAAGGCGGTCCGGTCGCCCCAGCGGGTCGCGCCCGCGGTGAGGATCGACCCGACCGGGACTTCGGGGTAGTCGAGGGAGACGGGCAAACCGGGCGGCGTCGTCGGCGCGGTGAGCGGCATCACTCGACCATACGAATTCTGCGGTCAAGGACACAAGGACGACGGCCGACGCAGTCAGTGAACGAGCGCTAACATCGACGGAACCCCTCCCGACGTCGTAGAGAAGGTGACCGGAAGTGACCGACGGCCTGTACCAGCTTGCCGAGGAGCACGAGGAGCTGCGGGCCGCGGTCCGGGCCCTGGCCGAGAAGGAGATCGCGCCGTACGCGGCCGAGGTCGACGAGAACGAGCGCTACCCGATCGAGGCGTACAACGCGCTGGTGAAGTCGGGCTTCAACGCCGTCCACATCGGCGAGGAGTACGACGGCCAGGGCGCGGACGCCGTCGGCGCCTGCATCGTCATCGAAGAGGTCGCCCGCGTCGACGCGTCGGCGTCGCTGATCCCGGCGGTCAACAAACTGGGTACCCAGCCGATCATCCTGTCGGCCTCGGAAGAGCTGAAGAAGCAGGTCCTGCCCTCGATCGCGTCGGGCGAGGCGTCGGCTTCGTACGCGCTGTCGGAGCGCGAAGCGGGCTCGGACACCGCGTCGATGCGCGCCCGCGCGCGGCTCGACGGTGACCACTGGGTCCTCAACGGCACCAAGTGCTGGATCACCAACGCGGGTGAATCGACCTGGTACACCGTGATGGTCGTGACCGACCCGGACGCGGAGAAGAAGGCCAACGGCATCTCGGCGTTCGTGGTCCACAAGGACGACCCGGGCTTCTCGGTCGGCCCGAAGGAGAAGAAGCTCGGCATCAAGGGCTCCCCGACGCGCGAGATCTACTTCGAGAACTGCACGATCCCGGCGGACCGCATCATCGGCGAGCCCGGCACCGGCCTGAAGACGGCGCTGCGCACGCTCGACCACACCCGCCCGACGATCGGCGCGCAGGCGCTGGGCATCGCCCAGGGCGCGCTCGACGCGGCGATCGCGTACGTCAAGGAGCGCAAGCAGTTCGGCAAGGCGATCGCGGAGTTCCAGGGCGTCCAGTTCATGCTGGCCGACATGGGCACCAAGATCGAGGCGGCCCGCCACCTGGTCTACGCCTCCGCGGCGGCCTCCGAGCGCGGCGACAAGCGCGCGGGCTTCATGGCCTCGGCGGCGAAGATGTACGCATCGGACATCGCGATGGAGGTGACGACGGACGCCGTCCAGCTCTTCGGCGGCGCCGGCTACACCCGCGACTTCCCGGTGGAGCGCATGATGCGCGACGCCAAGATCACGCAGATCTACGAAGGCACGAACCAGATCCAGAAGGTCGTCATGGCCCGGGCCCTGCTCAAGGGCTGACCCACGACAGACTCGAACGCCCCCGGTGCCTGCTGGCGCCGGGGGCGTTTTCGTGTCGCCAAGGCGCGGGACCCGCGCCTCGGGTGCCTTCCGGTCCGGATCGGCTGAAACGCACTGCGCCAGGAAGTCGACTACCGGTCGACCAGAGCACTACTCGATGATCGTGACCACTTCCACGGACGGCTTCGTGCTCGGCATGATCGCGATCGTCGTGTTGCTCGGCCTCGCCGTGATCCTGCTGGCCTACATCGCGATCAAGATCGGCGGCCGCTAGCGCCGGAGGTTCGGGGCCCGCTGCTTGCGAACCCTGCGTCCGGCTTCATCGGCGCTGGGCTCGGTGCCTCTTGAGGAGCGCCGTCATCTTCGCCGGGTCCTTCGCGCCGTTGAGCTCGGCCAGGAGGTCGTCGGGGCACAGGTCGTAGTGGTCGCCCCACCAGCGGCGGCCCTTGTTGTCCCAGATCCGGTAGCCGCCCGGCACCCCTCTCGCCACATAACGCCGCTTGGCCACCCCGGAAGCCAACTGCCCCGCGCCCGGGTCGTCAAAGCGTTTTGTCATGTTCGTGAGTGTCACTCGAACCGTCTTGTGTCACACATAGCAGGTCAGCGTGCGAAAGAAAATCACTCACCAGGGGGAGTGTCCGGACAAGTTACCCGCGCGTTAATGAGTGTGGTGATGCAGGTCACCGTCGGTTCACAGAGAGGTGAATTGGATGGGCTTGAGGACGCGCCGGTGGCTGGTCGCCGGGATGGCCGTGACGGCCGCGCTCGTACTGGGGGCCACCACGGCCCAAGCAGCGGTCAAGGAACCCACCGGGCCCGTGCAGCCCAACATCCTCACCGCCGCCGTCTACTCGCTCGGGGCGCCGACCATCGCGCCGCCCGGGACGAACGACTGGAACTGCAAACCGTCCGCCAAGCACCCCAATCCCGTGCTCCTCTCGAACGGGACCACCGCCAACGCCTACGAGAACTGGGCCAACCTGTCCCAGAAGCTCGCCAACGCCGGGTACTGCGTCTTCGCCGGCAACTTCGGCGGGACGCCCGGGACGTTCCTGCAGACCGTCGGGCCGATCGCCGACACCGCGAAAGCGCTTGCCGCCTTCGGGGACAAGATTCTGAACGCGACCGGGGCCGCGAAACTCGACGTCGTCGGGCACTCGCAGGGCGGGATGAACATCCGGTACTGGATCAAGTACCTCGGTGGCGCGGACAAGATCAGCCGGCTCGTCGGGCTGTCGCCGTCCAACCACGGGACCGACCTCTTCGGCCTGCTGAGCACGCTCGAAATGATCCCGGGGGTGCCGGCCGTGCTCGGCAGCGTGTGCCAGTCGTGCAACGAGCAGGCTGTCGGGTCGGCCTTCCTCACCGACCTCAACGCCGGCGGCGAGACCGTGCCCGGCATCGACTACACCGTGATCCAGACGCGCTACGACGACGTCGTGACGCCGTACACGAGCGCTTACCTGAAGGCCGCGCCGAACGTGAAGAACATCCTGCTGCAGAACGTCTGCGGGCTCGACTTCACCGACCACCTCGGCATCACCTACGACCCGGTCGCCCAGGGGCTGGTGCTCAACGCCCTCGACCCGGCGCACGCGAAGACGCCGCCCTGCGTGCTGGTGCCGCCGGTGATCAGCTGAGCTACGCCACATGAGATATAACCCACCGCCGGGGCGGATTTCCGCCCCGGCGGTGTCACGCTCGAAGCATGTACTGGCCGGTCCCCGCGTCCTGGACACCCCGTGACGAAGCCGAGCTGGTCGCCGGCTGGCGGCTGTGGCTCGAGCTGTCCGACCGCGCCTGGCCCACGGCGGCCTGGGACGGCACCCCGGCCGGCGCGGTCGCCCAGCTGCGGGACCTCCTCGCGGCCTGCGACGAGATCGAGACGTCCTACCGCGACGCCACCGCCGAGCCGTCGGCCGGCTTCCTGCGTCTAGTGCAGGGGCTCGTCCTCACCGCCGGCACCGCGATCGGCCTCTGGTGGGACGACTTCGACCAGCTCGACAGCGAGCGCGCGGCACTGCTCCACGACGACCTCGCGCGGTTCGCCGAGCAGGCGGAAGAGGTGCTGACGCTGCTCGCCGTCAACGGCGGCTGGACCCGCCTCGACGAAGAGCGCCGCCGCCCCGCCTAGACACTGCCGGGCTGCTGGAGCGCCGACTACGACCAGTCGCGCGTCCATCCGGGAATCGTCCCATCACGGTGGGCGATTAGGCCGCATGGCGCAGCCGATCGGGCTTCGCACTGGGTACCCAGCAGGCATGAACCGGACAGCGGCCACGGCCCAACGAGGCGAAAAGACCGATACCGCGCAGTTGCTCGGCCGGATCGGGATGGCCTGTTACGGCCTGGTCCACCTCGTCCTCGCCTACCTCGCCCTGCAGGTCGCGTTCGGCAGCGGCGAACAGGCCGACCAGAAAGGTGCCCTGCAGGAGATCGGCTCGAAGGCGTTCGGGCAGGTCCTGCTCTGGGTGCTCGCCCTCGGCCTGGTGCTCTTCGGCCTCTGGCAGTTCATGATGGCCGCCGTCGGGTACACGTGGGTCAGCGGCGGCAAGCGGACGCGCAAGCGGATCGGCGCCGGCGCGCGTGGTGTCGTCGTGATCGCGCTGGGCTTCTCCGCCTTCAAGATCGCCATCGGCAGCGGCAGCGGGGGTTCGAGCAACCAGACCCAGCAGGAGTTCACGGCCAAGCTGCTGCAGCTCCCGTTCGGGCCGGCGCTGGTGGTCATCGCCGCCGCGGCCGTGCTCGGTGTCGCGATCGCGTCCGGGGTCAAGGGCGTCAAGAAGAAGTTCCTGGAAGACCTCGACATGAACGACCTGCCGGGCAAGACCAAGCGCTGGGTCACCTGGCTCGGCCAGGCCGGCTACCTCGCCAAGGGCGTCGTGCTGGCGATCGTCGCGGTCCTCCTCGCCTACGCGGGGTTCAACGCCGACCCGAACAAGGCCGGCGGGCTGGACGCCGCCCTGAAGACGCTCGCCGCCCAGCCCTTCGGCACCGTGCTGCTCAGTGTGGTGGCCCTCGGCTTCGCCGCGTTCGGCGCCTACTGCTTCGGCGCGGCCTGGGCCCACAAGCGCTAACGCCGCGCCAGCTGGGCGAGGTACTCCTTGCGGTCCAAGGGGTTCTCGCCCGTGCGCGGGCGTGCCGGCGGCTTCCCGGGGTACGGCCGGTAGTCGTCGAACTCGCTCAGGAAGACGCCCTCGCCCTGCGTGAGCGCGGGCAGGGCTTGGGCGAACTCGTCGACGTGACCGGCCGGGATGGTGCCGTGCAGCGTGCACGACGCCGCGCCCATGGCGGGTTCGCCGGGCACCGCCCGCAGCTCCGCCAGCTTGAGCAGCGCCGCGCTGACGGCGTTCGGCGGGATCTCCAGCTCGAAGCGGTGCACCGGCTCGTACACCCGCGTCCCGGCCTCGCGCAGCGCCGCCATCAGCACCAACGGCGTCATCTTGCGGAAGTCGCCCGCGGCGCTGAGCGGGCTGAAGAACGCCGTGTGCGTCAACGTCACCGCGCAGTCGAGCACTTCCCAGCCGTGCAGCCCCTGGTCGAGCGTGCTGTGGACGGTCTCCTCGATCGCCTTGTGGAACGCCAGCGGCAGCGAGCCCAGCTCCACCGACAGGCCGAACGTGACGCCCGGCCCCGGCTCGACGCGCAGCCCGACCGTCGCGAAGAAGTACAGCCGCTGCGCGGGATCCATCTCCTCGACCGACGCACCGATACCCACCGGCTTCTCGACGTACAGGGTGCTCGTCGGCTCGAACTCGACGTCGATCCCGGCACCCTCGGCCAGCATCGAGCGCAGCACCTCCTTCTGCACTTCGCCGTAGAGCCGCACGGAGAGGTCGTGACCGCGACGGCGGACGTCGATCAACGGGTCCTCTTCGGACAGTCGCGTCAGGGCCGTGAACAGCGCCGCGGTCTGCTCGGGCCGGACCGGCCGCACCACGCTCTCCAGGCTCGGCGGCGCGAACACGCCTTCGCGCGCGCCGCCGGGGGAGCCGAGCCGGTCGCCGATCCGGACGTCACGCAGGCCGCGCAGCCGGGCGACGTCGCCGGCGAGCGCCACCTCGTCCCCGGCGACCTCGACCGCCGAGACGCGTCCGGTGAGCGCGGTTTCGCCGCGGTAGAAAGAGATCCGCTGGCGCGGCGCCAGCGCGCCGGAGTACAGCCGGGCGTAGGCGATCTTCTCGCCGGCGCGGCCGCGGTCGATCTTGAACACCGTCGCGGAGAGCGGCCCGTCGCCGGTGCGTTCGGTGGCCGGGAGCAGCTCGGCCATCGCCGTGACGAGGTCCGCGACGCCCGCGCCGGTGATCGCCGAGCCGGACAGCACCGGGTGCAGCGTGCCGCGGGCGACCTGCCGGGCCAGCTCGGCGCGGCAGGCCGCGGCGTCGACCTGGTCGTCCACATAGGACTCCAGGAAGGCGTCGTCGCCGTCGGCCAGCAGCTCGGCCAGCTCGTCGGACGACGTAGCGGCGTTCAGCGCGATCGCCCGCGGCGCCAGCTTCGCGCGGACGTCGTCGAGCAGGTCACGCGCGCCCGGCCGGTCGATCTTGTTCACGAAGATCAGCGTCGGGATGCCGAGGCGGCGCAGCGTCCGCATCAGCACGCGGGTCTGGGCCTGGACGCCTTCGACGGCGGACACCACGAGGACGGCGCCGTCGAGCACCCGCAGCGCGCGTTCGACCTCGGCGATGAAGTCGGAGTGGCCTGGGGTGTCGATCAGCGTGATCCGGGTGCCGCCGGTCACGAAGGAGGCCACCGCGGAGCGGATGGTGATGCCGCGACGGCGTTCGAGGTCCAGGGAGTCGGTCTGGGTGTCGCCGCCGTCGACGCTGCCGAGCCGGGCGATGGCGCCGGCCTCGAAGAGCAGGCGCTCGGTCAGGCTGGTCTTACCGGCGTCGACGTGCGCGAGAATGCCGATGTTCAGGGTTTTCACGGGTGCGGGAGGTCCTCTGGGATGCGGTGGACAGGCCGGGTCGGACGGTCTGTCGGCGCATCGGGGTCTCCTCGCGGTCGTGGACGCAGGTCAGGCCGAAGATAGCCCGCGGCGGGCCCGCGCGAAACCGGTTTTCAGGGCCTCCGTCGTCCCTGTCGGTTCCCTGTCGATCACCCTCCGGAGCTTCGATCACCGGTGCCGGGTGCCCTACTTTGGGTCGGGTCAGTTGAAATTTCACCGATCGGGAGTGGGCACGGATGTTCGGACGATTCAAGGACGTGGCCCTGTTGCTGGGGAGGATCGGCGTCGCGGTCGTCTTCCTCGCGCACGGGATCCAGAAGTGGAACAACGGCGTCGACGGCACGGCGAAGTTCTTCGCCATGACGGGCATCCCGCTGCCCACGGTCGCCGCGATCTTCGCCATGACCGTCGAGATCCTCGGCTCGATCGCGTTCATCGCCGGGTTCCTGATGCCGCTGGTCGGCGTCGGCTACGTCGTGATCTCGGTCGGCGCGCTGCTCTCGGTGCACATCGACAACGGCCTGACCGGCCAGGGCGGCTACGAGCTGGTCCTGGTGCTCGCGCTCGCCGGCCTCGCCCTCGGCTTCAACGGCGGCCGCTTGACGCTGGACCACCTGCTGTGGGGCCGCAAACGCGCCCGCCGCGACACCGAGGTCGGCGAACTCCAGAACGCGTAACCCCGTAGTCCGTGAATGCCACATTGAGGGACCTAGTGTCCCTCAATGTGGCATTCACGGCTTTCAGGCGGGGAGGTCGGCCGTGGTGCGCTCGGCCTCGCGGCGGGCGGACAGCTTGGCCGGGTCCGCGTTGCTGACGTGCACCAGGTGCGCGCCGGCGGCGAGGGGGACGAGCAGGCCGTCGAGGATGCCCTCCGGCCCGCTCCAGTCGCGTGTGGACAGCACGCGGTCGTCCGCGCTCAGGCCGAGCTTCGCCGCGCGGGCGCGGGCTTCCGCGAGGATCTCGTCCACTGTGGACTCGAACAGCGCCGCCGTGTCGCCGGGGACCGGGAACAGCGGGCGGTACTGGTCGCCCGCCATTCGCGCCTCGGTGAGGTAGTCGAACGCGCCGCCGCCCGGCGGCTCGTCGAGGCCGCGGCCCATCGGGTCGAGCGTCACGACGGCGGTCGCGGCCGCGCCGGTCGGTTCCGGGTCGTCCGGCCCGACGAACGCCACCCGCGCGCCGGTGCCTTCGCGCACCACGCGGGCACCGCTCCACCACGCGCCGAGCAGCACGCCGACGGTCTGCCAGTGCGCCGGCAGCTGCACGGCGACGGCGTCGCCCGGCTCGACGTCGAACTCCTCGGTCAGCCAGTTGGCCGTCTTCGCGGCCCAGTTCACGGTCGTCGCCACGGACAGCTCGACGCGGCTGCCGAGCTGGTCGTCGTAGTGGGTGATCAACGGCTTGGCGGGCGAGGCCTGCAGCGGCCGCAGCAGCTCGTCGGTGAGGCTCATGCGCCAAGGCTAAAGCGCGGACCACCCGCCTCGCCGGTTGACACCGGATCACGCCGCTGAGTAGCTTTGCTTTGCAAGCAAAGCTATTTGACGGACTGGGGACAGCCATGACCATCCTTGTCACCGGCGCGCGCGGGAACGTCGGCCACGCCGTCGTCGACGCGCTCGTTTCCGCAGGTCGAGACGTCCGCGCGGCGAGCCGCGACGCGACCACGCTTGACGTCCCGGACGGCGTCGCGACGGTGAGCGCCGACCTCGAACGCCCGGAAACCCTCGACGCCGCGCTCGACGGCGTCGGCTCGGTGTTCCTCTACACGCAACGCCAGGGGATCGACGGCTTCGTGAAGGCGGCCGAGGCGGCCGGCGTGCGGCACGTCGTGCTGCTGTCGTCGGGCGCGACGCTCGAGCCGCGGTCCGCGCAGAGCCGGATCGCCCAGCTGCACCGCGCGGTCGAGGAGGCGCTGATCGCGGCGTCGTTCGGGGAGACGCTGCTCAACCCCGGCGCGTTCGCCACCAACGCACTGGGCTGGCGCGCGGGCATCGCCGACGGCGTCGTCCGCACCGCCTACCCCGACTCGCGCAGCGGCGCGATCCACGAGCGGGACATCGCCGACGTCGCGGCCAGGATCCTCGTCGACGGGTCGCACGTCGGCGCCGCCCTGCCGCTGAGCGGGCCGGAGCCGATCAGCTTCCGGGAACAGGCGGCGGTCCTCGCGGACGTCCTCGGCCGGCCGCTGCGGGTCGAGGAGCTGACCCCGGAGCAGGCCGCCGCGCAGATGACGGCGCTGGGCTGGCCGCCCGAGGTGCCGCCGGAGGTCCTCCGGGCCATGGAACGGACGACGCGGGAGCCCTCGGTGGTCACCGACGTCGTCCGCGACGTCACCGGGAACGCGCCGCGCACGTTCCGCCAGTGGGCCGAAGACCACCGCGCCGACTTCAGTTGACGCAGGTGACACCGGGGGAGGCTCGGTGCAGCGGCGCCGCGGCGGGGGCGGCGCCGCTGCCCGAGCCGCCGCCCGCGGGCTGAGCCGCGCTGCGCCCGGCCAGGCCGGCCACGAACTGCCGGACCGCCTGCGGGTCGATCTCGACGATGCTCTGGCCGTCTTCGCTGCGGCCGTTCGCGGTGATCACCGGGATCGTCGCGAACGCCAGGTCGCCCGACGCGATGCCCTTGGCCTGCTGCGCGAACTGCAGCAGGTCCAGGCCCGGGTCGAGGGTGAGCGACCGGTGGACGACGTCGGTCAGGTTGCTCAGCGTCCCCGGGCTCGTCAGCGTCCCGGCCGAGAGCACCTGGTGCAGCGCCGAGGACAGGAACGCCTGCTGCCGCACGATCCGGTCGAGGTCGCCGCGCGGCAGGTTCTTGCGCTGGCGGACGAAGGAAAGCGCTTCGCCGCCCGACACGGTCTGCTCGCCGCGGCGGAAGTCCGCCCCGGAGTCCTTGTCCTCGGTCGCGTGGTTCAGGCACACCTTGACGCCGCCGAGCGCCTCCGTGAGCAGGTAGAAGCCCAGCAGGTTGACCTCGGCGTAGTGGTCGATCCGCACCTGCGTGAGGTCCTGCACGGCCTGCACCAGGACCCGGCGGCCTTCGGTGTCGGAGTCGCGCTCGATCTTCGCCTGGTCGCGCTCGCCCTGGCCGCGCAACGTCTGGGCGTAGTGCGCCTTCGCGATGCCGTACGCCGAGTTGATCTTGGCCTTGCCCCGGCCCGGGATCTCGGTCCAGGTGTCACGCGGGATCGAGACGGCCGACGGCTTCCCGCCGTCCTTCGGCACCCGCAGCAGGATCACGGTGTCCGTGTTGACGGCGCCGTTGTTCGCCTCGGTCCGCAGCTCGCGCAGCACCCGCGCCGGCAGCGCGTTGCCCTGCGCGTCCGTCCGCGCGTCGCTGCCGACGAGCAGGATGTCGTCCGCGCCGTCGTCGGCCGGCGGGGGAGCGGGCTCGCCGGCCCGCGGCGTCAGCGCGTCGGTCGTCGGGACGGTGCTCTGCAGCTGGTCCTTCGTGACGTAGGCGTAGCCGCTCGCGCCCAGGGCGATCAGCGAGACGAGGCCGACGGCGATCCGGCGCGTCACCCGGCCGGCGCGGCGCGCGCGGGACGGCGATGGCGCTTCGGCGATCGGCTGACGCGGGAACGGCGAAGGCTTCCACTCGGGCTCGTCGCTCTGCGTCACCGCCTCGGCGGCCGGTTCCGGCTGTTCCTGCTGTTCTTGGTCGTCATCCACCCCTTGTTCCCCTCCCCCGGACACACTGAGTACTCAGTCTAGTTGACGCAGGGGACGTCGCCCGCCGTGATCGGCGGCGCGGCGGGGGGAGCACTCGACGGGGTGGAGGTCTGGACCGGTGGCTTCGACGGCGTCGTCGACGGCGCCCCGCCCGACCCGGCGGCCGAGCTCTTGAAGTCCTTGCCCAGCAGCACGCGCACGTGCCCGGCGGTGACGTCCTTGTCCGGCTCGGCCTGGATCGCCGTGCCCAGGACCTGCTTGACGAGGCCCAGCGCGGTGTCGTCGGCCGGGTTGTACCGGACGACGGTGGTGTTGCGGGTGCTCAGCTTCTGGTCGGCGGGGAGCGTGAAGCCCTTGCTTTGCAGCGTCGAGTGCGTCTGGGTGGCCAGCGTCGGCGAGCCCGAGCCGTCGAACAGCTCCACCGTGACGGCGTTCGCGCCGGGCAGCTGCGCCTGCGCCGGGCCGGCCGGGGTGTCGCCGTCGGACGTCAGGCGCGTCACCTCCGCCTGCACCGCGGCCGGGTCGACGCGCAGCACGTCGGCGCCGCCGATGACCGCGTTGCCCTGGGTCGGGATGGTGTGGAACTCGATGTTGCCGCCGGTCAGCCCGCGCATCTGCTCGGCGAACTCGCTCAGGTCCCAGCCCTGGGACAGCACCACGGACTTCTTCACCGCGGATACCAGGTCGGCGATCTTCGTCGGGCTGGTCAGCACGTCGGTCGAGATGACCTTGCGGGCCAGGCCGGACAGGAACGCCTGCTGGCGCGCGATCCGGTCGAGGTCGGCGTTGGGCAGGTCGTAGCGCTGGCGGACGAAAGCGAGCGCCTGCACGCCTTCGATGCTCTGCCGCCCGCCCGGCAGGTCGACGCCGGACTTCTTCTCCTTGACCGGGCCCTTGAGGCAGACCTCGACGCCGCCGATCGACTGCGTGATCTCGTAGAAGCTCGCCAGGTTGACCTCGGCGTAGCGGTCGATCATGCCGGGCTTGCCGATGAACTTCTCGATCGTCGCGATCAGGTTCTTCCGCCCGGCGACCTTGGCCTGCGCGTCGGCCTGCTTCAGGTCGGTCATGCCCTGGCGCTGCAACGTTTTGTAGGTGTCCGTGTACGCGTAGACGAACGCGCTGTTGAGCTTGTGCTTGCCGTAGCCGCCGGCCAGCTCGACCCAGGAGTCGCGGGGGAACGAGATCGCGACGGCGTGCTTCCCGTTCTGGGGGATGTGCACCAGGATCATCGTGTCGGTGTTGAGCTCGCCGTCCGAGACGCCGGCGTGCAGCATGTCCAGCACTTCGCGCGGCAGCGGGTTGCCCTGCGCGTCGGTGCGGCTGTCCTGCCCGACGAGGAGGATGTCGACCGCGCCGTCGAGCGGCTTGGCGTGGGCCTCGGTGTCGGCGAAGACGTTCGTGGTGGTCAGGCCGGTGTTCGGGTCGCCGATGAAGTGCCAGCCGTACCAGGTCAGCGCCAGGATCGCGACGGACAGCAACGAGACGACCACCTTGCCGCCGCGGCGGGCGAAGATGGCGACACCGTGGCGACGGCGCACCGGGACGGGCGGCGCAGGCCAATCGGTCACGCGCTTCCTCCCTGCGAACCCCGTGCTTCCCCCAGGGCACCCGTGTGCCTCCACCCGGACTCTACTGAGGGTGTTGTGGGGCCTCCGTAGGCTGGGGTCCGGTTGCCCCCGACGGGGGCCGAGGAGAGGCGGGAAGATGCGGGTCCTGGTCACCGGTGGTGCGGGCTTCATCGGGTCGCACTACGTCCGGCAGGCGCTGAGCGGCGCGTATCCGGCACTGCGTGACGCCGAGGTGGTCGTGCTGGACAAACTCACCTACGCCGGCAACGAGGTCAACCTGGCCCCCGTCGCCGCCGACCCGCGGCTGCGGTTCGTCCGCGGCGACATCTGTGACACCGCGCTGGTCGCGGAGGTCATGAGTGGTGTGGACCTCGTGGTGCACTTCGCCGCGGAGTCGCATGTGGACCGCTCGATCCTCGGCGGCGCGGACTTCGTGCTGACGAACGTGCTGGGCACGCACAACCTGCTGCAGGCGGCCGTCGAAGCCGGCGTCGGCAAGTTCGTCCACGTGTCCACCGACGAGGTGTACGGCTCGATCGAGACCGGGTCGTGGACCGAGGACCAGCTGCTGGAGCCGAACTCGCCGTACTCGGCGTCGAAGGCGTCCTCCGACCTGGTGGCGCGGTCGTACTTCCGCACCCACGGGCTGCCGGTCTGCATCACCCGGTGTTCCAACAACTACGGTCCGTACCAGTTCCCCGAGAAGCTCATCCCGCTGTTCGTGACGAGCCTGCTCGACGGCCGGAAGGTGCCGCTCTACGGCGACGGGCTCAACGTCCGTGACTGGCTGCACGTGGACGACCACTGCCACGGCATCCAGCTGGTCGCCGAGGCGGGCCGGCCGGGCGAGATCTACAACATCGGCGGCGGCCTCGAGCTGACGAACCGCGAGCTGACCGAGCGGCTGCTGGACGCGCTCGGCGCGGGCTGGGACAGCGTCGAGCCGGTCGAGGACCGCAAGGGCCACGACCGCCGGTACTCGGTGGACGTCACGAAGATCGGCGAGGAGCTGGGGTACGCTCCGCGCGTGTCCTTCGAGGACGGTCTGGCCGCGACAGTGGCCTGGTACACGGACAATCGCGCGTGGTGGGAGCCCCTGGCGGAGCGGGCCGCGCTCAAGAAGTAGAGGATGTGCTCGTGCGGCTGACGGTGCTCGTGCCCGGCGGTTCCGGACAGCTCGGCCGGGATCTCGCCGCTGCATCGGGCGACGAGGTGGACGTCGTCGCGCCGGGGTCGGCGGAGCTGGACCTGACGCAGACCGGCCAGGTGCTGGCCGCGGTCGGCGCGCTCGCCGACCGCGCGCGCGAAGCGGGTTCGGCCGCCGTCGTGATCAACGCGGCGGCCTACACCGCGGTCGACGCGGCGGAGACGGACGAGGAGCGCGCGTTCGCGGTCAACGCCGACGGCCCGCGCGTGCTCGCCGCGGCGTGCGCGTCCCGGCGGGTGCCGCTGATCCACGTGTCCACGGACTACGTCTTCCCGGGCGACGCTTCGGCGCCGTACGAACCTTCGGACGAGCTGGGCCCGCGCAGCGCCTACGGCCGCACGAAGGCGGCGGGCGAGGACGCGGTGCTGGGTTCGGGCGCGTCGTCCTGGGTGGTGCGCACCGGCTGGCTGTACGGCAAGTCGGGCACGAACTTCGTGAAGACCATGGCCCGCTTGGAGGCCTCGAACCCGGAACTGTCCGTTGTGGACGATCAGGTCGGCGGTCCCACGTGGACGGCCGACCTCGCGGCGGGCCTGCTGGAGCTGGCGTCCCGGGCGGCCACGGGCGACGGCCCGGAACAGCGGGTGCTGCACTGCACGAACGCGGGTTCGGTGAGCTGGTGCGGCTTCGCGCGCGCCGTCTTCACGCAGCTGGGCGCGGATCCTGCGCGGGTGAAGCCGTGCACGACGGAGGAGTTCCCGCGTCCCGCGCCGCGGCCGGCGTACTCGGTGCTGTCACCGGCGTCGTGGAAGGAAGCGTGGCTGACGCCGCTGCGGCCGTGGGAGGACGCACTGGCCGCGTACTTCGCGGCCGAGTGAGCTGACTCAGTGGCGGCCTGAGGCGAGGCGGTACGCGCCCACCGTCAGTTCCGCGCACGTGTGCCACGTGAAGCTCGCCGCCTGGGCGCGCCGTGCCGCGGACGTCGCCACCGCGTGCGGGTCGATCACCGCGGTGCGCAGGGCTTCGGCCAGGCCGTCGACGTCGCCGTACGGGACCAGGCTGGCGCAGTCGCCCGCGACCTCGCGCAGGGCCGGGATGTCCGTGCACACCACCGGGACGTCCGAGGCCATCGCCTCCAGCACCGGCAGCCCGAAACCCTCGTCGCGCGAGGGCAGCACCAGCGCCGACGCGCCCGCGACCACCGTGCGCAGGTCCACATCGGACAGATAGCCGGTCTGGCGCGAGCGTGACGTGCGGGGGAACGGGCCCGGGCCGGCGAACACCAGGTCCGGCAGGTCCGGGGCCGCTTCGTGCGCGCGGACCAGCCAATCGAGGCCCTTGCGCGGCCCGGCCGCCCCGGCGAACAGCAGGTACCGGGCCGGGAGGCCCAGGCGCGCGCGGCGCTCGTCGTCCGGCGGGCGCGCGGTGAACCACGCCGCGTTCACGCCCAGCGGCGTCACGACGATCTTGGCGCGGTCGACGTCCAGCCGCTCCGCCACCGCGTCGGCCACCGCGGCCGTCGGGGTGCAGATCACGTCCGCGCGGCGGGCGCCGCGGCGGACCAGTTCCGGGAGGTCGCGGTCGCTCGGGGCGAGCTCCGCGGGGTTGTCCATGAAGGCCAGGTCGTGGATCGTGACGACGCCCGCGGCGCGGAACCGGCCCGGCAGCACGAAGTTCGTGCCGTGCACGACATCGGTCGAGCCGGCGAACAGCTCCACCGGCGGGAAGTCCGAACGCAGCCACGTCATCCGCAGCAGCCGCGCCGCCACCGGCATCCCGCGGGCCCGCACGCCGTGCGGCAGCACGTGCCGCAGCCGCCGCCAGCCGCGCAGCGTGAACGCCACCGCGCGTGTGTCCACCTCGGGGTTCGACGCCAGTTCCTCGCTCAGCGCCGCGGTGTAGCGGCCGATGCCGGTGCGGGCGCCGAGCAGCGGCGTGCCGTCGAGGAGGACGCGAAGCGGTTTAGCCACGACGCATCCGTTGCCTGGCAACCTTGATGACCCGGCCGCCGACGCGCCGCGCCAGCTCGGACGGGCCGCCGTCGGCGAGGTACTCGCGGATCAGGTCGGTGTCGCGGCGCAGCATCGCCCGGCCGCGCACCGCCGGCGTCGTCACCAGGTCGGCCGACCCGGGCAGGCGGTCGGCCGCCGGGCGCGGGTCGCGGCAGAACTCGACCAGCGGCTTCAGCGCCTCCGGCCAGGCGTAGCGCTGCGCCACCGCGGCGATCCGCTCGACGCAACCGGCGGCGAACTCCTCGTCGTACAACGACTTTTCCAGCGCGTCGGCCAGCGCCCCGGCGTCCTCGGCCGGGACGACGACGCCGAGCTTCTCGGCCCGCACCAGGTCGGCGAACGAGTCGCCGTCGGTGGTGACGATCGGCAGCCCGGCCCACAGGTAGTCGAGCACCCGGGTGCGGAACGCGAACGTCGTCTCGACGTGCTCGTAGTGCGTGGTGACGCCGCAGTTCGCGTCCAGCAGCCAGTTCTGGCGCTCCTGGTAGGGCACCCACTGCTCGTTGAAGTAGACGTGCTTGTCGGTCAGCCCCAGCGAATCCGCCAGCCGGATCGTCCGCGCGCCGATGTCCATCTCGGCGACCTCGGGGTTCGGGTGCTTCATCCCGAGGAACACCAGCCGGACGTCACCGCGGCGGCGGCGCAGCTCGTCGATCGCGCGCACCAGCGTCAGCGGGTCGAACCAGCTGTAGACCCCGCCGGCCCAGATCACGACGTGGTCGGTGCCGCCGATGCCCAGCGCCGAGCGGAGGCCCGGCCCGGTGCGGGCGGGCGGTTCCGGCGACAGTCCGAAGGGGACGACCGCGAGCAGCGACTGCGTGGTCGGGTCGGCGTCGTAGAGGCGCGGTGAGAGGCGGCCGAGCGCGGCCAGGTGGCCGAGCCAGAAGTGGCGCTGCCGCTCGGACGCGCACAGGAAGAAGTCGCCGCGTTCGAGCTGCGCGTCGAGGACCTTCGTGACGCCGACCAGGTCTGCCGCGCGCTTGTCGTCGGCGACGCCCTTGCCCTGCTCCAGCAGTTCGAGGTGCATCGGGTCGTAGAGGTCGGCGACGACGATCTTGCCCGAGTGCTGTTTCTTCAGCGACGGCGCGAGTTCGAGCACGTGCCCCTGCAGCACGACGACGTCGGCCCAGACGATCGGCGCTTCCAGCTCGTGGCGCTTGCCCGCGCTGACCCGGAACGGCGCGGGCGGCGGCGTGGCCAGCGGGTTCGTCGTGACGAGGTGGACGTCGTGCTCGGCGGACAGCGCCAGCGCGATGTTCCACGCGCGGATCGCCGGGCCGGCCATCCGCTCGGTGAGCGCGTCGCCGGTGATCACCAGGATCTTGCGGCGCTGCCCGAACGCCTTCTCGATGCCGAACGCCTCAACGAGGATGTCGTGCGCGGCGAGGTAGCGCGGCAGCGGGTAGGCGGGCTCCAACGCCTTGCGCAGCAAGGGAAGCAGATCCGCGTCGGTGCGCACGCGGGCGGCCTGCTCGACCGCGCGGGACTCGGCCAGCGACGGCAGCAGCTCGACGAACTGGTCGATCGCGAGGATCCCGGCCAGCGTGGTCCGCGGGATCGCGACGTCGCCGGATTCGATCGGGCCGACGCCCTGCTCGAGGTCGAGCTGCGTCGCGTCGAGGTCGCCGCGGGCGGTGGCCCGGCGGACGGCCAGCGCGAGGGCCGCCGGCAGCGCCTTGACCAGGGTTTCGTGGGAGAGGTTCTTGTACAGCGCGGCCAGGGCGTTGCGCTCCAGCAGGAAGGTCTCTCGGCCGGTCTCCGGCGCGTCGACCGAGGCCATCGTGCCGTGGTGGCGGTGGTAGGTCAGCGACTCCGGCACGTACCGGACGCGCCAGCCGCGCAGGTTGAGCCGCCAGCCGAGGTCGACGTCCTCGTAGAACATGAAGAACCGCTCGTCGAAGCCGCCGACCTCGGCGAACACGCTCGCGCGGACGAACAGCGCCGAGCCGGTGCCGAACAGGACGTCCTTCGCGACCTCGTGCTCGGCGGCCGGGACGTCGGCCAGCGGGCTGCCGGCGTGGCGCTTGTAGCCCATGCCGAACCAGGTCAGGCCGCCGTCGACGAAGTCGGTGCCGGTGCCGTCCCAGTCGAGGACCTTGCTGGCCACGGCGGCGACGCGCGGCTGCGCGCGCAGCTCGGCGACGGCGGCGGCGACCCAGCCGGGCGCCGGGCGCGCGTCGTTGTTGAGGAAGGCGACGACCGTGCCCTTGGCGTGGCGCGCCCCGAGGTTGCAGCCGCCGGCGAACCCGGTGTTGCGCCCGGCCTCGATGACCCGCGCGCCGGGGACGGCCTCGCGGATGCGCGCGGCGTCGGCGCTGCCCGGGGTGTTCTCGACGCAGATCAGCTCGAGGTCGGCGTAGTCGTGGTCGGCGAGCGCGCGCAGGCAGGTGATCGTGTCGTCGGCGCCGTGGTAGTTGACCACGACCACCGAGACGAGCGGTTGCTGTTCCCCCTGCGCCAAAGCCAGCTCCTTCGTCGGAATGGCCCCAGCTTAAAGGCCAGCCCATGCTTCCCAGACCGCGCCTCGGCCCAGTGCCGCGCGACGGCCGATCCGGCGCCGGGCCAGCAGCGTCGCCGGCAACCGCGCGCCGACCTCGGCCAGGACCCGGCAGCGCAGGCCGAACCGGAAGTTCGCCGCGGCCGGGCGGCCCCGCAGCGGCAGCACCGCTGTCAACACGGCGAACCGGGCCACCTGGTTCAGCGCGACGCCGCGGGGGGCGCAGCGCAGCAGCATCAGCAGCCGGTTGCGCTCGTTCCAGCGGTGGAACGGCACCGAGCCGGGCTTGCTGCTGACGCCGTGAGCGTGCCGGACCCGGGCGCCGGGCGCCGCGACGACGTCCCAGCCGGCCAGCCGCAGCCGCCACGCCGTGTCGGTGTCCTCGTAATAACAGAAGAACCCCGCCGGGACGCCGCCCACGGCACGCAGGGCGTCGACGCGCAGCAGCGCCGCGCCGCCGCAGAAGCCGAAGACCTCGCCGGTGGGCTCGGTGAGGTCGGCGCCGTGGCCGTCGGCGGTCAGCCGCACCCCGGCGGACTGCACGGTGCCGCCGGGCAGCACGAGCAACGCCGTCGCGGCGGCGGCCAGCGGCGACTTCCCAAGCGTGTCTTCGAGTGTTTCCAGCCAGCCGGGCTCGGGTTCGGCGTCGTCGTTGAGCCACGCCATCAACGGCGTCTCGAGCTGTTTCACGGCGATGGCGAGCGCGCCCGCGTAGCCGGTGTTGCGGGGGAGCCGCAGCACGTGCGGCTTGCTCGGGTGGGCCGCGAGCAGCGCGGCCGTCCCGTCGTCGGAGGCGTTGTCCACCACGAGCGTCCGATGTGGACGCGTCTGCGCGGCGAGCGCGTCGAGGCAGGCGGTGACGTGCCCGGCGCCCCGCCAGGTCACGACTACCACCGTGGTGGCGGGATTCGGCGTCACGTCCCGCACAATAGCCGCGTGCCCGAACTGGTCGTGCTCGCCGAGCAGCTCCTCGCGCCCGTGCCCGGTGGCACCGGGCGCTACACGGCCGAGCTGCTCCCCGCGCTCGCGCGGACCGCGCCGCCGGGCTGGACGGTGTCCAGCGTCGTCGCGCGGCACGCCGACGTCGGCGCGGCCGAGCTCGACGGCGTCGAGGGCCCGCGGGTACTGGGGCTCCCGCCGCGGGCGCTGATCGGCGTCTGGCAGCTGGGGATCCCCTGGTGGCCGGGCGGCGACGCGGTGCACGCGCCGACGCCGTTCGCGCCGCCGCGCACCCCGGCCGGGCGGACGCTGAGCGTGACCGTGCACGACACCGTGCCGTGGACCCACCCCGAGACGCTCACCGCGCGTGGCGTCAGCTGGCACCGGTCGATGATCGCGCGGGCCGCGCGCCGCGCGTCCGGGCTGGTCGTGCCGACGCGGGCGGTCGCCGACGAGCTGGCGGTGCTGGTCGACGTCGACGTCCCGGTGCACGTCGTCCCGCACGGCGTGCGCGTCCCGGTGGGGGAAGCGCCGCTGGACCTGCCCGCGCGGTACGTGCTGGCCGTCGGCACGATCGAGCCGCGCAAGGGCATCGACGTGCTGATCGACGCCGTCGCCGCGCTGGACGACACGGTGCTCGTGCTCGCCGGGCAGCCGGGCTGGGGCGGCGTCGACCCGGTCGCGCTGGCCGTGGAGCGGGGGTTGCCGCCGGAGCGGCTGCGGGTGCTGGGGAAGGTGCCGGACGCCGAGCTGGCGACCGCGCTGCGCGGGGCGAGCGTGCTGGCCGTGCCGAGCCTCGCCGAGGGCTTCGGGCTGGGCCTGCTGGAGGCGATGGCGGCCGGCGTCCCGGTGGTGCACACCGACGTCCCGGCGCTGGTCGAGGTGGCGGGCGGCGCGGGCGTCACGGTCCCGCGCGGCGACGCGGCGGCCCTGGCGAAAGCCCTGCGCGAGGTGCTCGGTTCACCCGAGCGGGCCGCCGAGCTGACCCGATCGGGGCGCGACCGCGCGAAGTCGTTCACGTGGCGTCGCGCCGCGGAAGCCGTCTGGGCCATCCACCGCCGCGGGCGCGCCTAGCGGGTTTGCCAGTTCCCCACCATGACGCTGCGTCGCCGCCGTACCCTACGGGGGTGAGCGATGATCCCCGGGTCCTGATCGACGCGACCGCGGTGCCCGCGGACCGCGGCGGGGTGGGCCGGTACGTGGATTCGCTCGTCGCCGCGCTGGACGCGGACGGTGCTCGCATCGCCGTCGTCTGCCAGCCGCGGGACCTGCAGCTCTACGATCGGCTGGCGCCGAGGTCACGCATCGTGCCCGCGTCGCCGTCGACGACCACCCGCACCGCGCGGCTGACCTGGGAGCAGGCGACCCTGCCCCGGCTGGTGCG
Source organism: Amycolatopsis sp. NBC_01286 (assembly GCF_035982555.1). Taxonomy (NCBI): domain Bacteria; kingdom Bacillati; phylum Actinomycetota; class Actinomycetes; order Pseudonocardiales; family Pseudonocardiaceae; genus Amycolatopsis; species Amycolatopsis sp. NBC_01286. The sequence goes on along the minus strand of NZ_CP108428.1, from coordinate 1,284,112 downwards.
CCGCCTCGGCGCGGACGTCGTCCACTCGCCCCACTACACGATGCCGCTGGCGACGTCGGCCGCTTCGGTCGTCACGCTGCACGACGCGACGTTCTTCACCGACGCCGTCCTGCACTCGTCGGTGAAGGCCCGTTTCTTCCGCGCGTGGACGGCGACGGCGCTGCGCCGCGCGACGCTGTGCGTGGTCCCGTCGGCGGCGACGGCCGCGGAGCTGGCCCGCGTCAGCCCGGTGCGGCACGCGTCGGTGGAGGTCATCCACCACGGCGTCGACACGGAGCGTTTCCACCCGCCGTCCCCGGCGGAGGTTCTCGCCGCGCGCACGGCCGTCGGCCTGGGCCGGACGCCGTACGTGGCGTTCCTCGGGGCGCTGGAGCCGCGCAAGAACGTCCCGGCGTTGATCCGCGGCTTCGCCCGCGCGGTAGCCGGGCGGGCAGACGCCCCGGCGCTGGTCCTGGCGGGCCAGCCGGGCTGGGACACGCAGGTGGAGCGCGCACTGGACGCCGTCCCGCACCGCCTGCGCGTGATCCGCGCGGGCTACCTGCCGTTCGGCACGCTGGCGGGCTTCCTGGGCGGGTCGTCGCTGGTGGCGTACCCGTCGCTGGGCGAGGGCTTCGGCCTGCCGGTCCTGGAGGCGATGGCGTGCGGCGCCTGCGTCTTGACGACGCGCAGGCTGTCGCTCCCGGAGGTAGGCGGCGACGCGGTCGCGTACTGCGGAGTGGGAGCGGGCGACGTCGCGGCGGCGATCTCGGAACTCCTGGCGGACCCGGGCCGTCGTTCGGAACTGGCGACGGCGGCCCAGCAGCGAGCCAAGGAGTTCTCGTGGGCGACCACCGCGGAACGACACCGGGAGGCGTACGCCAAGGCCTGGTCCCGCCACCTCCGCACCCGCTGACCGCCTTCGGCGGTGGTAGCCTGATGATGCGAGGTCCCCGTGGGACCGAGTATGAGAGCCCGCAACGCGTCCGGACGGTCGTCTTGCGGGCTTTTCGCTGTTCTCAGACGGTGAGGACTTCGGCGACCAGCGGGTTCGCCCGCCGCCGCCAGCCACCGCCCGCCCCGAAGCACCACGCCACGGCGTCGGAGATCCACAGCAGGGGCTCGGCTGTGGAGTCGACGTGCTCGTAGGTGAGTTCCGTCTTCGACGGCCGGACTCCCAACGCCAGCTGCAAGGTCCGGCGGTCGTGACCGTCGCGGTGGTCGCGGGAGTCGAGGACCAGCCGGTGTGCCCGCAACACGAGCAGATCCTCCGCCAAGTGCTCGATGCAACGCTGGCGGGCGGCTTCTTCGGTCTTGGGAGTGCATTCGGCGAGGTAGAGCCGAGCGGAGACCGGCAGCGCCGCGATCCGGTCGATGAGCATCCGGCGGCGAGGTTCCTTCTCCTTCTTGAAATGCAGCTCACGAGCGCCGCGCAGCAAGAGCGGGGCCAACGCGCGCCGGGTCGACGTCAGGTGGGCGGGCTCCACAACGGTCGCGCACAACAGGTAGTTGCCGCCGCGCGCGGACTCGTCGACGAAGGCGTGCACCGTCATCGGGTCATCATGGCGCGGTCGATCATGCGTTCCGCAGTCGGGTGGCTACTTCGAGTGACTTTCGGGAGAGTTCGCTCGCCGAGCGGAACCAGCCAAGGCCTGGTCCCGCCACCTCCGCATCCGCTGACCGCGCGTACCCAGACAGTCGGCTCGCGTACTCAGACCGCCGGTTCACGTACCTGGACGGTCGGCTCGTGAACCGACCCTCCAGGTACGCGAGCCGACCGCTCGAGTGCGCGAGCCGACCGTCTGGGTACGCAATCCGCTCCCACCTGCTGAGCCGTGTGATCGAGGGGTCGACTCGCGTGATTCCGGAGCCGACACGCGTGATCAGAGCGACGACACGGCGTGCGCCCCTGACCTCTGGCGTGTCGACCCGTCAAGCACGCGTGTCGACCTCCTGATCACGTGAGCCGGCCCGCTGGCTTCTCTCACCTTGCTCCTGGCCCGGGGCACCCGCTTCACGCTCGGTGACGCGTGGACAATGGCCGGGTGACTGAGGACTCCCGCTATGGCGATGACGTCGGCGTCGTGACCGTGACCTACTTCTCCGAGGACACCATCGAGCGGTTCCTCGACACCCTCGAGAAGGCCACCGAGCGCGAGGTCAAGGTGGTCGTCGCGGACAACGCTTCCGTCGAGGGGGCCCTCGAGGAGGTCACGCGGCCGCGGGCCAACGTGCAGCTGCTCGACATCGGGGAGAACGTCGGTTACGGGACCGCCGCCAACCGCGGGGTCGCCGAGCTCGACGACCGGTACGGCTGGGTCGTCGTCGTCAACCCCGACCTCGAATGGGAGCCCGGCTCGCTCGACGCACTGCTCGACGTCGCCACGCGGTGGCCGCGCGGGGGTGCGTTCGGGCCGCTGATCCACGACCTCGACGGCACCGTCTACCCGTCGGCGCGGCTGCTGCCCTCGTTCGGCCGGGGCATCGGCCACGCCGCGTTCGCCAAGGTCTGGCCGGCCAACCCGTGGACCAGGCAGTACCGGCAGGAGACCGGCACGCCGGTCGAGCGCGTCGCGGGCTGGCTGTCCGGCTCGTGCCAGCTGCTGCGCCGGGAGGCGTTCGACTCCGTCAGCGGCTTCGACACGCGCTACTTCATGTACTTCGAGGACGTCGACCTCGGCGACCGGCTGGCCAAGGCGGGCTGGCAGAACGTCTACGCGCCGTCGGCGAGCGTGATGCACGAAGGCGGGCACTCGACGTCGCAGGCGTCGGAGAAGATGCTGAAGGCACACCACGACAGCGCCTACCGCTACCTCGCCGACCGCCACCGGGGTCTCGCCTGGAAGCCGGTCCTGGCCGCCGTGAAGCTCGGCCTCAAGCTCCGGCTGAAGCTCGAGACCCGCTAGATCCCGTCGAGCCGGCGGGACAGGTCGGACCTGCCGTTGTTCTGCGTCACCGTCGGCACCAGGCCGGTGTCCTCCGGATCGGGCTCCTTCAGCGGGCTCGTGATCGGCTCGGCCTGGGGCCGGCGCGCGAGCGGCGTCGTGACCGGGGTCTTCAACGGCGTCGTCGGCGACGGCGTGCTCAGCGGCGTGGTCACCTGCTGGCGCCGCCCGCCCGCGCCGCTGGCGACGCCCGTGGCGCCGGAGGCCTCCAGCCGCCGGGTCGGCGACTTGCCGGCCAGCGGGTGGTCGTTCTCCTCGATCAGCGACGCCGGCAGCTGCGTGGTCGTGTCCGGGTCCTGGCTTCTGTCGAGGCCGTCGATGGCGGCACGCGGTATCTGCTGCGTGTTCGAGGCGTCCATGGGCGAAATGGCGCTGTCCGGTGTCACCACGAACACACCACGCGCCTGGGCTCGTGCGAGCAGGGCGTCCGCCCGATCGCGGGGGTCCATCCCCTCGGCCTCCCGACTGACCCGGGGCCCTCTGGGGAAAGGCCCGCTAGTTTCCTGTCTAGGGTAGGCCCTCCGGGCGACCTCCGTCAGGGTTTCCCGCGGCTTGTCGCTCAGCGGTGCGTGATACAGGAGGAGATTTCCGTGACGTCCGAGGTCCGAACCGGCGCTGTCGACGCCGTCGTGCTGGTCGGGGGCAAAGGCACCCGGCTGCGGCCGCTCACCCTGTCGGCGCCGAAGCCGATGCTCCCGACAGCCGGGACGCCCTACCTGAGCCACCTGTTCTCCCGCATCCGCGAGGCCGGGATCAGGCACGTCGTGCTGGGGACGAGCTACCGGGCGGAGGTGTTCGAGGAGTACTTCGGCGACGGCGAGGCCATCGGGCTGGAGCTGGAGTACGTCGTCGAGGAGGAGCCGCTCGACACGGCGGGCGCCATCCGCAACGTCTACGACAAGCTGCGCGCCGACCACGTGATCGTCTTCAACGGCGACATCATCTCCGGCTCGGACCTCGGCGAGCAGCTGCGCGTGCACCACGACACCGGCGCCGACGTCACGCTGCACCTGCAGCGCGTCCCGGACCCGAGCCGGTTCGGCTCGGTGCCCACCGACGAAACCGGGCGTGTGCAGGCCTTCCTCGAGAAGACGCCGGACCCGCCGACCGACCAGATCAACGCCGGCTGCTACGTCTTCCGCCGCCCGGTGATCGAGTCGATCCCGACCGGGCGCCGCGTCTCGGTGGAGCGCGAGACGTTCCCCGGCCTGCTGGAGCAGGGCGCGCACATCCACGGGTTCGTCGACGCGTCCTACTGGCTGGACGTCGGCACGCCCGAAGCGTTCGTCCGCGGCTCGGCCGACCTGGTGCGGGGCATCGCGCCGACGTCGGCGCTGCCCGGCCGGACCGGTGAGTTCCTGGTCCTCGACGGCGCTTCCGTGGCCGAGGACGCCGAGCTGTCCGGTGGTTCGACCATCGGCGTCGCGGCCGTCGTCGGCTCCGGCGCGCGGATCGACGGCTCGGTCCTGTTCGACGGCGCGGCCGTCTCCGAAGGCGCGATCGTCGAGAACTCGGTGCTCGGGCACGGCGCGCGGGTCGGCGCCGGCGCGGTGCTGCGAGGCGTGGTGGTGGGCGACGGCGCGTCCGTCGGTGCCGGCTGCGAGCTGCTCGACGGCGCCCGGATCTGGCCCGACGTCGTGCTCCCCGACGGATCCGTCCGCTTCTCGAGTGACGCGTAGCCGATGTTCTGGCGTCCCGCGTTCGAGGTCGACCTGGGCCGGGTCCTGGGTCCGCTGACGCGTGGGCGCGGGTCGCTCAACATCTTCACCGACGAGCGCGGCGTCACCTGGCTGGCGTCGAACACGCCGGACGGCCCCGGCACGCTCGCCCTGCGCAAGCTGGGTGACGGCCGGATCGAGGCCGCCGCGTGGGGCGACGGCGCGGACCGGCTGCTCAGCGGCGTCCCGGCGCTGCTCGGCGCGGACGACGACGACAGCGGGTTCGTCGCGCACCACGACGTCGTCGCGCGGGCCCGGCGGGAGAACCCCGGTCTGCGGCTCGGCGCGACCGGGTTCGTGTGGGACTGGCTGGTGCTCGCCGTGCTGGAGCAGAAGGTGACCGGCAAGGAAGCGATCCGGTCGTGGGCGGAGCTGTGCCGCCGGTTCGGCGAGCGGGCGCCCGGCCCGGCTCCGGACCGCCTGCGCGTGCCGCCGACGCCGGTGGCGCTGCGGTCGCTGCACGACTGGCACTGGCACCGCGCGGGCGTCGACATCAAGCGGCGGACGGCGCTGCTCAACGCCGCCCGCGTCGCGCACCACCTGGAACGGGCGGTGGAGCTGCGCGGCCGCGAAGGCCGGCTGCTGCTGCGGCACGTGCCGGGCATCGGCGTCTGGACGGCCGCGGAGATCGCGCAGCGCGCGTGGGGCGACCCGGACGCCGTGAGCTTCGGGGACTACAACATCCCGTCGATGGTGGGCCACGCGCTGCTGGGCGCGAAGCTCGACGACGAGGGGATGGCGGAGCTGCTGGCGCCGTACGCGCCGCAACGGCAGCGCGCGGTCCGCTACCTGGAAGCGGCCGGCCACCGCCGCCCGCGCTTCGGCCCGCGCATCGAACTACGCGAATACCGCGCCATGTGAGCACCCCCGGAATGTCCTGAAGGGCACCCTCAGGGACGTAAAGCCATGAGGGTGCCCTTCAGGACATCCGGAAAGCCGTGAAGGCCTCCTTCCCGGCTCTTATGGCCGGTAAGGAGGCCTTCACGGCTTGTCCTACTGCTGCGGGGGGTAGCCGCCCTGCTGGGGCGGGTACGGCGGCGGCTGCTGGCCGGGGTAGCCCTGCTGCGGCGGGTAGTCCGGCTGCTGGGGCGGGTAACCCGGTTGCTGTGGGGGATAACCCGGCTGCTGGCCCGGGTAGCCCTGCTGGGGCGGGTAGCCCGGGAACTGCTGCGGCGGGTACGGCGGCTGCTTCGGCTTCGAGACGTTGATCACGACGATCACGACCGCCGCGATGCCCCCGAGCACCACCAGCAGGATCAACAGCATCAGCACGGTCACGGGTCAGCCGCTCCCTTCGTCGAGCGCGGCGCGGACGATCGACAGCGCCTCGGTTGCGTCCAGGCCGAGCCTACGGGTGACCGCCGCGTACTCGGCCGCGGCCTGCTGGGCCCGGCGGCGCGTCTGGTCGCCGGACGCGCCGACGAAACTGCCCGCGCGGCCGCGGGTTTCGATCAGCCCGGCCTCTTCCAGCTCCCGGTAGGCCCGCGCGACGGTGTTCGGCGCGATGCCGAGGTCGACCGCCAGCTGCCGCACCGTGGGCAGCTTCGTGCCGACGGCCAGCGAGCGGTCGTTGATCCGCGCCGCGAGCCCGGCACGCACCTGCTCGAACGGCGGCACCGGGGACGCGCTGTCGAAGGGGACGATCGGGCTCACCAGCTCTGCGGCCCCGTTCCCGGACCGGGCGGCGGTTGCTGCGGCGGGTAGTAGCCCTGCTGAGCCGGCGGCGGCCCCGGCGGCACCGGCGCGAAGCCCGGCTGCTGCTGCGGGAATTCCTGCGACGGCGGCGGCCCTTGTGGTGCGGGCGCGAACCCGCCCGGCTGCGGGAACCCGGCTTGCTGCTGCGGAACGCCTGGCTGCGGGAACCCCTGCGACGGCGGCGGCCCCTGCGGTGCAGGCGCGAACCCGCCCGGCTGCGGGAAGCTCTGCGACGGCGGCGCGAAACCCTGCTGCGGCGGGAAGTTCGCGGCGGGGAACTGCCCGCCGGCGCGCATGGCCTCGGTCCGCCGCATCTTCGACACCCGCACCGCGACGACGATCACGAACACGATGATCGCGAGGATCAGCAGGCCGACGACGATGTAGCCGAACACCCCGCTGCCGCTGCCGCCACCGGAGTGGATGTGCACCCGCTCGGGGAACTGCGTAGCCATGTGGTCCTCCCTCTCCCGGCTCCAGGCTAGTGCCCGGCACCGACAGAAACGGCCGCTTTCACCAGATCGGCGAGATCCTCGGAGCCGGCCGGGAGCGCGTCCACCGGCCACCACCGCAGGTCGTCGGACTCGTCGCTGCGCACCGGCTCCGCACCCGGCGGCGCGTGCACGGCGTACCGGACGTCGAAGTGCCGCGTCGGCACCCCGAGCGAGCAGGTGATCGGGTGGACGTCCAGGTGCACCGGCGCGTCGCCGATCCGCAGGCCGGACACGCCGGACTCCTCGGTCGCCTCCCGCAGCGCCGCGTCGGCCAACGACACGTCGGACGGTTCGCAGTGCCCGCCGAGCTGCAGCCACCGGCCGACGCGCGGGTGCAGCGTGAGCAGCACCCGCGTGCCGGTGTGGTCCAGCAGCACCGCGGACGCCGTCAGGTGCCCGGCCTCGCACGACCGGCGGCACGTGTCGTCCCGCGCCGCGAGGAAGCCGAGGAACGCCTGGCGCAGCGACTCCTGGGACGCGTCCGGAGGCGTCCACGAACCCAGCGTCGCGACGGCTTCGGCGTGCAGGCTCACAGCTCCAGCAGCCCGTCACCCGGCGCGGCCGCTCCCCGCGGGGCCGGCTCGGCCAGCGGGATGCCGATCGCGACCGAGCCCAGCGGCTGCCAGCGCTCGTCCAGGCCGAGGACGTCGCGGACGACGTCGGCGGCGAAGATCGTCGACCCGATCCAGCACGAGCCGAGGCCTTCGGCGGCGAGCGCGACCAGCAGGCCCTGCACCGCGGCCCCGCCGGCGACGGTGAACATCGTCTTCTCGCAGTCGTTGCGACGGGCGTCGGGGTAGGTGTGCGCGCCGTCCGGCACCAGGAACGGGATGACGATTTCCGGGGCCCGGTAAAGGATGTCGCCGCGGCTGAGCCGCTTCTCGACCTGCTCCGGGGTGAACTCGTCGCCGTTGAGGTCCGCCTGCCACGACTCGCGCATCGCGTCGAGCAGTTCCTTGCGCTTCGCGCCGTCGCGCAGCCAGACGAACCGCACCGGGTGCGTGTGGTGCGGCGCGGGCGCGGTCAGCGCGGAGCCCACCGCTCGCCGGATCGACGTCGGCGAGACCGGTTCGTCGCTGAACTGCCGCACCGAACGCCGGACGGGCACGGCTTCCCGGCGGCCCTGTGCGATGGCTTCGTTGGTGCCCAGCCGGAAGAGGTCCTCTTCGAGCGGCCGGATGAGCGTCCGCGCGGTCGAGCCGTCGTCGAAGAGGTCCAGACCGCGGACGACGGCGACCGGCGTCCCGCCCAGCTTGCCCTTGACCAGGTCCGCGGCCGACGCGAGCTCGTCGGCGATCGCCACCTCGGTGACGGCCAGCTCGTTGCCCTGGCCGTCGATCGTGCCCCGGTAGGCGTGCAGCACGCGCAGCCCGGACGCGCCGATGGCGTTGTCGGTCTGCCCGACCCGCCAGGCGCGGCCCATGGTGTCGGTGACGACGACGGCGACCTCGACGCCGAGCCGTTCGCGCAGCCCGTTGCGCAGGGCCAGCGCGGACGCGTCCGGGTCGGCGGGCAGCAGCGCGACCTCGTCACCGGCCACATTGGACGCGTCGATGCCGGACGCCGCCTGCACGATGCCCAGCGGGTTCTCGGTGATCACCGTGCGGGCGATCCGCGCGACGATCCGGACGGCTTCCTGCTCGACGAGCTTGCGGCGGGCGGCGTCGCGGGCCTCGGGCTCGGTGGGCACGCGGACGAGCCTGCCCTCGGCCTTCGAGACGATCTTGCTGGTCACGACCACGACGTCGCCCGAGCGCAGCCAGGGCGCGGCGGTGACGATCGCGCCGGTCAGGTCGTCGCCCGGGCGGAACTCGGGCAGCCCGGTGACGGGCAGGATCTCCAGCTTCGGGGAAGCGTGGTCGGCGGTGTTACTCAACAGGGGCTCCAGCGAGTTCGAGAGCGGCGCGGGCCATCGCCGCGGTCGCGTCCACATCGGACATCAGCAGCGGCACGTCGCGGACGGTCACGCCCGGCACGTCGGCGGTCTCGCCTTCGGCGATCAGCCAGCCGTCGAGCACGCCGTCGTCCTTGCGCGAGCCGTAGTGCCGGCCCACCGCCTCGGCCGACGTCTCGACGCCGATCGCGGTCAGGCACGCGTCGGCCATCCCGCGCAACGCCTTCCCGCCGATGATCGGGGACACCCCGACCACACCGGCGGACGTCTTGCGCAGCGCCTCCCTGATCCCCGGCACGCCCAACGTCGTGCCGACCGATACCACCGGGTTCGACGGCGCGAGCAGCACCGCGTCGGCGCCGGCGATGGCTTCGAGCACGCCCGGCGCGGGCTTGGCCTCGTCGGTGCCGACGGCGACGATCGAGTGCGCCTTCGGCTCGGCGCGGTAGCGCACCCACCACTCCTGGAAGTGGATGGCCTTCTGCTGGCCGTCCTGGTCCGGGTCGTCGATCACGACGTGCGTCTCGACGCGGTCGTCCGACATCGGCAGCAGCCGCACGCCGGGCTGCCAGCGGTCGCACAGGGCCTCGGTCACCGCGGAGAGCGGGTAGCCCGCGCGCAGCATCCGGGACCGGATCAGGTGGGTGGCGATGTCCTTGTCGCCGAGCCCGAACCAGTCCGGGTCGGCGCCGTAGGCCGCCAGCTCCTCCTTGACCACCCAGGTCTCGCCCGAGTGCCCCCAGCCGCGTTCCTTGTCGATCCCGCCGCCCAGGGTGTACATGCAGGTGTCGAGGTCAGGGCAGATCCGCAGGCCGTGCATCCAGACGTCGTCGCCGGTGTTGACCAGCGCCGTCACCTCGTGCGGCGACTCGCTCGCGCCCTCCGGCGCCATGCCCAGTGCTGCCTTGACTCCCAGCAGGAAACGGGCCCCGCCCACTCCGCCGACCATCACCACGATCTTCACGACGTCGAATCTTCCTCTCCCTCGATGCGCGAGCCGGGTGCGGGCACCCAGTAGCGGTATCGGTGGTGCGGGGCGTACCCGAGCCCCGCGTAGAGCGCGAGCGCGCCCTCGTTGCCTTCCGCGACCTGCAACACCGCGCGATCCGCTCCGTGTTCCAGGCCCCAGGCACCCACCGCCCCCATCAGCGCGGACGCGAGCCCGCGGCGCCGGAAGGCCGGGGCGACCTCGAGCCGGCCGACGTGCAGCCAGCCGTCGACCAGGGCGCCGCGGACGACACCCGCCGTGACGCCGTCGAGCGTCGCGACGCCGTAGCCGACCTTCCCGCCGGTCAGGACCTGCCGCGCGGCGGGGGAGTCCTCGCCGGGCCCGAGCGTCAGCTCCCACCAGGCGTCCGAGGGCTCATCCGTCACTTTCACGTGAAAGTGACCACCTGGGGGCGGCACTTTCACGTGAAAGTGCCGCTCTTGCGCCAGCGGCGCGGTGAGGACGACGACCTCGTGGCCACGGCGGTGACCCTTCGCCTCGACCCAGCCCTCGGCGACGATCGCGTGCTCGTTCGGGCTGTCGCGGACGACCTGCGCCATCGGCGGGATCCCCCGATCGTGGGCGAAGTCACACACCGCGTCCAGGGCCTCGCGGACCGGCCGCCCGGCGTCCCCGACGGCCAGGACACTGTTCGCACGGCCGGTGAAGCCGCCGGCCCAGCGGAGCACCCACTCGCCGAGCTGCGCCTCGGCCAGCGGGGGCCAGGCCCGGCTGCAGCGGATCTCAAGCATTTCGGGAGCATTCACGGCTAGATTGTCCCTGAGGCGGCGAACCGATTTCCGAAGGAGGCCGGGTGCGATGGGCGTCCAGCGCAAGGACGAACGGCACAAGGAAGAGCTGGTCGACGACATCTCCGAGGGCTTCAACCGCGCTGTCGGCGCGAAGGAGGACGAAGAGGGTGCGCCCGCCAAGCCCAAGTTCGTGATCACCGGCGATGCCCGCGCCGTCCCGCCCAAGCGCCGCCGCGACCGTTGATCCCCGCCATACCCCGAGTATGGCTAAGGGTTGCCTCACCATCCCGACCGGTGGCCGTGCCGCGTAATGTCGGCGGCGACTGGCTGTTGGCAGAGAAAAGCAGGAGTGCGCAGTGACCTACGTGATCGCCGAGCCCTGCGTCGACTTGCTCGACAAGGCGTGTATCGACGAGTGCCCCGTGGACTGCATCTACGAGGGCGAACGGATGCTGTATATCCACCCGGACGAGTGCGTCGACTGCGGCGCCTGCGAACCGGTCTGCCCGGTCGAGGCGATCTACTACGAGGACGACGTCCCGGACGGCTGGTCGGACTACACCAAGGCCAACGTCGACTTCTTCGACGAGCTGGGCTCGCCCGGCGGGGCGTCGAAGGTCGGCAAGACGGCCCATGACCCCGCCTTCGTCAAGGCGCTGCCCCCTCAGCCCCAGGGCGAATGAGCCGCGTCGCGCTGCCCGACTTCCCCTGGGATTCGCTCGCCGAGGTCAAGGCCACGGCGCAGGCGCATCCCGGCGGGGTCGTCGACCTCTCGATCGGCACGCCCGTCGACCCGGTCCCGGCCGGCATCCGTGACGCCCTGGCGTCGGTCTCGGAGATCCCCGGGTACCCGACGACCCACGGCATCCCGGCGCTGCGCGCGGCGGCCATCGCCGCGCTCGGCCGCCGGCATGGGGTCACCGGCATCGAGGCCGGCGCCGTGCTGCCGACGATCGGGTCCAAGGAAGCCGTCGCCTGGCTGCCGCGGCTGCTGGGCTTCGGCGAGGGCGACCTCGTCGTCATCCCGGAGCTGGCCTACCCGACCTACGAGGTCGGGGCGCTGCTCGCGGGCGCGTCGATCCTGCGGTCGGACGGCTTGACGGCGCTGGGCCCGCAGCGCCCGGCGATGATCTGGCTGAACTCGCCGTCCAACCCGACCGGTCGCGTGTTGCCGGTCGAGCACCTGCGCAAGGTCGTCGAGTGGGCGCGCGAGCGTGACGTCGTGGTGGTGTCCGACGAGTGCTACCTGGCGCTCGGCTGGGAGACCGAACCGCTGTCGGTGCTGCACCCGGACGTCTCCGGCGGCAGTACCGAGGGCCTGATCGCCGTGCACTCGCTGTCGAAGTCGGCGAACCTGGCCAGCTACCGCGCCGGGTTCCTGACCGGTGACCCCCGGCTGATCGCGCAGCTGCTGGAGATCCGCAAGCACGCGGGCATGATCGTGCCGCGCCCGGTCCAGGAGGCGATGGTCGCCGCCCTGACCGACGACGAGGCCCTGGCCGCACAACGCGAACGCTACGCCCGCCGCCGGCTGGCGCTGCGGAAGGCGTTGCAGGACAACGGCTTCCGCGTCGACCACTCCGAGGCCGGCCTGTACCTCTGGGCCACCCGCGACGAGGACGCGCACGCGACGGTGGCGTGGCTCGCCGACCGCGGCATCCTGGTCGCACCGGGCACGTTCTACGGCCCGACCGGCCGCCGCCACGTCCGCGTCGCACTGACGGCGACGGATGAGCGCATCGACGCGGCTGTCGAGCGCCTGAGCGCCTAGTAGTCGCGGCCGGTGAAACCCCGGTAGACGAACCGGGTGAGGGCCTCGACCGCCTCTTCGTCGGTCGGTGGGGTCCAGCCGGTGGGGGCCGGGTCGAGCAGCCACATCTGCGCGAAGCTGTCGACCAGCCGGTACATCATCACGATGCTCAGGTCCAGCCGCGCCGGTAGTCGCATGCCCGCGGCCGTGATGTGCTCGAGGTGGCCGTTGAGGTCCGCCGCCTGGGTGGCGCCGAAGCCGGCGAGGGTGCGGGCGAACGCGTCGTTCACCAGCGCCGCCTGGCCGAGGGCCCGCATCGTCGACGCGTGCTCCTTGTAGAACTCCCAGTACTGCGCCACGTGCCAGCGCACGGCCGCCGGGTCGCTGAAGTCCGAGAGGTGGCCCTCGGTCAGCGCGCTCTCGTCGCCTGAGGTCGCGATGTCGGCCAGGAGCGCCTCGAGCAGCTCTTCCTTGCTGGCGAAGTGGTTGTAGAACGATCCCGCCGCGCGTCCGGCCTCCGCCGTGATGTCGGTGATCTTGGTGTTCAGGTAGCCCTTGTGCGCGAACACGCGCCGGGCCGCCGCCTTCAGCGCGGCCTCGGTCTCCGCGGCCTTCTCCTTGCGGTTCACCGCCACCTCCTTGACGCGGGACGCTAGCAGTGCCATTCTGAATTCAGATTCACTGAATTTCAATTCACTGGGAGGGCGACATGGACACCACGGTGCTGATCGCGGGGGCGGGGCCGACCGGGCTGACGCTGGGCATCGAACTGGCGCGGCGCGACGTCGCCGTGCGGATCATCGACAAGGCCGAGACGTTCTTCGTCGGCTCACGCGGCGACGGCCTGCAGCCGCGCACCCTGGAGGTCTTCGAGGACCTCGGCGTGCTCGACGCCGTGCTCGCGCAGGGTGCCGCGCCGGTGCCGATGAAGATCCACCTCGGCGGCGAGGTCGTCGGCGAACGGATGATGTTCGACCCGGTCGAGCCGACGCCGGCGAAGCCGTACCCGACCGGCTGGTTCCTCGGCCAGTCGCAGACCGAGGGCATCCTGCGCGACCGGCTCGCCGAGTTCGGCGTCCGCGTCGAGCTGGCCACCGCGCTGACCGGCTTCGAGCAGGACGCCGACGGTGTCACGGCCACGCTGAGCACGGGCGAGACGGTCCGCGCGGCCTACCTGGTGGGGGCCGACGGCGGCAAGAGCTTCGTGCGCAAGGCGCTGGGGATCGCCTTCGAGGGCAGCACGGACGAGTCGATCCGGATGCTGCTCGGCGACGTCCGGGCCGAAGGCCTCGACCGCGGTTACGGCCACTGGTTCGCGACGCCGGAGAACCCGATGAGCGGCATGATGTTCAGCCCGCTGCCGGGCACGCCGCACTTCCAGTTCGGCGCGCCGCTCGGCGACGGCGACGTGGACGTCGAGACGGCGCTGCCCGCGGTCCAGGCCCGCCTCGACGCGCTGACCGGCGGCGGCGTCGTGCTGTCCGACCTGGCCTGGTCGACGGTCTGGCGGCCGAACATCCGGCTCGCGGCGCGCTTCCGCGACGGCCGGGTCTTCCTGGCCGGCGACGCGGCGCACGTCCACCCGCCGACCGGCGGCCAGGGCCTCAACACCGGCGTCCAGGACGGCTACAACCTCGGCTGGAAACTCGCCGACGGCTCACCGGAGCTGCTCGACAGCTACGAGGTGGAGCGCCGGACCGTCGCGGCGCGGGTGCTGGGCGTCTCGACGGGGCTGCTGCAGAAGTACAAGGACGGCGACGAGGACGCCCACAAGCGCGGCGAGGACACCCAGCAGCTGGACATCACCTACCGCGGCGGCCCGCTGTCCCCGGCCGGCACGGGCGCGCTGCAGCCGGGCGACCGCGCCCCGGACGCCCCGCTGACCGACGCCAACGGCAAGCGCGTCCGGCTGTTCGAGCTGTTCCGCGGCCCGCACGCGACGGAGCTGTCCTTCGGCGACGGCCCCGGCCTGCGGATCCTCCCGCAGGGGAGCGTCGCGACGGGTGCGGACCTGGTCGACGACGACGGCCACGCCTACGCGGCGTACGAGGCCGAAGGCGGCCGGACGGTGCTGGTGCGGCCGGACGGGTACGTCTGGTCGGTCTCGTGAGTGGTAATGCGGGTTAGAACCCTAATTACCACTCACGACGGCTTGCGCGGCGGCGTCGACGGCTTCCCAGGAGGCCCGCCACGTCGCGCGGGCCTCGGCCCGGCGGGTCAGCTCGCGCTCCGCGATGCGGCCGGCCACGAAGCCGATCGCGCTGTCGCCGGTGTCCAGGACCGTGCGCATCCGCTCGGCCGCGAGCACCGCGTCCTGGTGGTCGCCCAGCACCGTCTGGAAGTCCTTCGTGGTCGTCAGCAGCGCCTTGATCCGCTTGGCCTGCTTCTTCTTCGCCGACGTCTGGGCCAGCTCGGCGGCGTACCTCAGCTTCTTGCCCTGGATGCGCAGGGCGTGCAGGTCGTCGTCCGGCGGGTCGGCCGGCAGCGCGCGCACGGCCTTGGCGAGCTTGCGGTGCGGCTTGGCCAGCCCGGCGATCAGGTCGCGCTGCGGAACGTCCACAGTGGACGGCGCCGCCCGCGTCAGCAGGCTGACCTCGCGCAGCAGCGTCGAGTACCGGGCGCTGGACAGGGCCCGGGTGAGCCGCCCCTTCGCCGTCGCGCGCTCGGAGACGAACCGGGACACCAGCTGCCGGCCGGCGGGCTGGTCGCGGACCTCGAAGTCGGCGATGACCTCGCGCAGGTGCTCGATCAGGACGTCGTGGTCGCGCACCTCGCCGAGCGACTGGCCGAGCCAGCCCAGCTCGGCCCGCACCGGCTCGGCGCCGTCACCGACCAGCTCACCCGAGAGCTTGAGCACGCTGCGCATCCGCCGCAGGGCGACGCGCATCTGGTGCAGGTCCTCGGGGTCGGCGCCGGAGCGCGTGCCGGGCTCGTGCGCGAGCAGCGCGCGGATCTCCCGGTCGAGCTTGGCGCGCACGTGGTGGACCGCCGGATCGGCCGGCCGGGCCTCGACCGGGACGTCGGGCAGCCCCAGCTCGGCCGGGGTGTGGGGCAACGATTCGGTGGTCACCAGATGAATGGTAGGTGAACAACCCGACGTCACCCAATAAGCCGTGAAGGCCCCCTTACCGGCTGTAATCGCCGGCAAGGGGGCCTTCACGGACTGTCTCAGTTGGCGTGCAGCATCGCGTTCAGCTCGACGCCGGAGCCCGCGCGCGCGACGACCTCGACCGCGCCGGTGCCGGAGTTGCGCCGGAAGACCGCGTTCGAGACGCCGTTGAGCTCGCGGGCCTTGACGACCTTGCCGTCGACGAGGACCTTCGTGCCCGCCGTGACGTACAGGCCGGCCTCGACGACCGTGTCGTCGCCCAGGGAGATGCCGATGCCGCCGTTCGCGCCGATCAGGCAGCGCTCGCCCAGCGAGATCGTCTCCTTGCCGCCGCCCGAGAGCGTCCCCATGATCGACGCGCCGCCGCCGACGTCGGAGCCGTCGCCGACCACCACGCCGGCCGAGATCCGGCCCTCGACCATGGACGCGCCGAGCGTGCCGGCGTTGAAGTTGACGAAGCCCTCGTGCATCACGGTCGTGCCGCTCGCCAGGTGGGCGCCGAGGCGGACGCGGTCCGCGTCGCCGATCCGGACGCCGGCGGGCATCACGTAGTCGACCATCCGCGGGAACTTGTCGACGCTGTAGACGGTCACCGCGCCGCGCGCCCGCAGCCGCAGCCGGGTCGCCTCGAAGCCCTCGACCGGGCACGGGCCGTGGTTGGTCCACACGACGTTCGCCAGCAGGCCGAACAGGCCGTCGAGGTTCTGGCCGTGCGGGCGGACCAGGCGGTGCGAGAGCAGGTGCAGCCGCAGGTAGACGTCGTGGGTGCCGGCCGGCGCGTCGGCCAGCTTGCCGATCGTGGTGCGGACGGCGACGACCTCGACCCCGCGGTCGGTGTCCGGGTCCAGCAGCGCCGCGGCGGCCTCGCCGAGCACCTCGGTGGCCTCTTCGACGCTCAGGACGTCGGTGCCGGAGGTGTCTGACGTGCCGGACGCGCCGGTCTCGGTCAGCTTGGGCTGCGGGAACCAGGTGTCGAGGACCGTCCCGTCGGTCGCGACGGTGGCCAGCCCGACGCCGGTGGCGCCGGTCGTTTCGGGGTTCGGGGTCTGCTCGCTCACGGCCCCAACCGTAGTGGAGTGACCTGGGTCAACCCTCTGTGGGCCGGGCGTCGACCTGCTTCTTCAGCCCCGAAAGGGCGGCGGCGATGTCGACCAGCGCCTGCGTGCAGGGCCCGCCCGGGTCCGCGACCGTGGTGCAGCCGGTGCTGCGGAACGTGCCGACGGCCCGTTCGAGCCCGGCCGCCTCGGTGACCAGCTGCGGGTCCTTGTCGCCGGCGCGCTTGCGGGCCGAGCCGGGGACGCTGCCGAGCTCCGTGACGTACTTCTCGCAGCCCTTCGGCAGCTGGGTCCGCGGGCTGGCGTAACACTGGTCGGCGGTCAGCGCGTCCAGCTTCGTCGGGAGCGCGTCCGGCCCGGGTTCGCCGCCCTGCTTGGGCGTCGGGCCGGCCTCGCTGCCACAGCCGGACAGGAGCAGGACCAGCAACGCGCCGCCCACGGCGACCGGGAACCTAACCACGCGCCCACGGTAGCCCTGCCGGTAGCGTGCCGGTCATGAGCCTCGACCTGCACGCCGATCCCGTCGACCTCACCGCCGCCCTGGTGGACGTCTTCAGCGTCTCCGGCAGCGAGGCGGAACTCGCGACCTTGGTGCAGGAAGCGCTGTCGAAGCAGGCGCCGCACCTCGAGGTCGTCCGCAACGGTGACGCCGTCCTGGCGCGGACCCACCTCGGCCGCGGCTCGCGGGTCGTGCTCGCCGGGCACCTGGACACCGTGCCGGAGAACGGCAACCGGCCGTCACGGCGCGAGGGCAGCGGCGACGACGAGACCCTGCACGGCCTCGGCACGGTCGACATGAAGAGCGGCGACGCGGTGTTCCTGCACCTCGCCGCGACGCTCCCGGAGCCGAAGCACGACATCACGTTCGTCTTCTACGACAACGAAGAGATCGAAGCGGTCAAGAACGGCCTCGGCCGGATCGAGCGCGAGCTGCCGGAGTGGCTGGCCGGGGACCTGGCGATCGTCGGCGAGCCGTCGAACGGCGTCATCGAGGCCGGCTGCCAGGGCACCATGCGCGTCGAGCTGCGCTTCACCGGCACCCGCGCACACACGGCGCGGGCGTGGATGGGGGAGAACGCGATCCACGCGCTCGCCGAGCCGCTGCGCCGGCTGGCGGAGTACGAGCCGCGCATCGTCGACATCGACGGCCTGACCTACCGCGAGGGCCTGCAGGCGACGGCGATCCGCGGCGGCGTCGCCGGGAACGTCGTGCCGGACGAAGCCGTACTGACGGTGAACCACCGCTTCGCCCCGGACCGCGACCCGGCGGCGGCGGAGAAGCACCTGCGCGACGTCTTCGCGGGCTTCGAACTGTCCGTTGTGGACCTTTCGCCGGGCGCGCTGCCGGGCCTGTCCGCCCCGGCGGCGGCCGAGCTGGTCGCGGCGGCGGGCGGCCAGGCGGCGGCGAAGCTGGGCTGGACCGACGTCGCGCGTTTCGCGGCCCTGGGCATGCCGGCGGTGAACTTCGGCCCGGGCGACCCGACGCTGGCCCACACCCAGCAGGAGAACGTCCGCACGGCGGAGATCCGGCAGGTCGCCGACGTGCTGCGCAAGTTCCTGGGCTGAGTGTCGGGCGTCACACCCGAAGGTCCTGAACTGCGGTGAAGCTCTACAGTCGCGCGAGCTTGCAACCTTTCCCCGGTGCGAGCCGTATCCACTGGTGACACCGCCTGTTGGGGAGGACCCATGCCGAAAACCGCCGCGAGACGAGCCGCGGCCGTCGCCGTGCTCGCCCTGGCGGTCGTCGGTGCCGTGACCGCCTGTGAAGGCCAGCCCGTCGCGGCGCCCGCGGCCGGGCCCGTGGTCATGGCCATCGCGGACGCGACGTCCGTGCCGCCCCCGCCCGCCGAACAGCCCGCGCAGCAGCCGCCACCGCAGACCCAGGCGCAGACCGTCCTGATCACGTTCCCGCAGACCGGGTCGGGCCAGTGGATGTTCACCCCGGGCAGCGACCAGGTGGCCGGGACACAAGGCCGGCTGATGCGGTACCGGATCGCGCTGGAGACCGACATCGACGGCGTCGGGCCCGCCGAGTTCGCCAAGGACATCCGGACGATCCTCGGCGACCCGCGCGGCTGGACCGGCGGTGGCGAGTGGCGGCTGCAGCAGGTCGGCCCGGACGACAGCGCCGACTTCACGATCTACCTGGCCACCCCGGCCAGCCGCGACCGGCTCTGCGGCGGCACCGCGGACGGCTACACGTCGTGCCGCAACGGCAGCAACGTCGTGCTCAACGTCGCCCGCTGGGCCAACGCCGTCCCGAACTACGGCGCCCCGCTCGCGTTGTACCGCCAGTACATGGTCACGCACGAGACCGGGCACCGGCTGGGCCAGGGCCACGAACTGTGCCCCGGCACGGGAAAGCCGGCGCCGGTGATGGAGCAGCAGACGCTCGGCCTGCACGGCTGCGTCCCGAACCCCTGGCCCTTCCCGAACGGCCGCTCCTACGCCGGCCCCTCGGGCGAGTACAACGACCCCATCCCCGCCGGCGACTCCTGAAAGCCGTGAAGGCCTCCTTACCGGCCATAAGAGCCGGTAAGGAGGCCTTCACGGCTTGTGGATTAGCGACCCTGCAGGGACTTGACGTTGTTGCCGAAGGTCCAGGCCTTCGAGCCGTCCCAGTTCAGGGACCACGTCATCAGGCCCTTCAGGCTCGGGATCGCGCGCCACGCCTGGGAAACCAGGCTCGTCGACATGTAGCCGCCGCCCGCGCCGGGCTGGGCGGGCAGGCCCGGGACCTGCTTGTCGTAGGGCACCTTGATCGTGGTGCCCTGGACGACCAGGCCCTGGTTGAGGCAGTTGGTCTGCGCGGTGAAGCCCTGGACCGTGCCGGCCTGGTACGAGTCGCCGGCGCAGCCGTACATCGAGCCGTTGTAGTACTGCATGTTCAGCCACCACAGGCGGCCGTTGTCCGCGTACTTCTTGACGATCGGCAGGTACGCGCCCCAGATCGAGCCGTACGTGATGCTGCCGCCGGTGACGTACGCGGTCTCCGGCGCCATCGTCAGCCCGAAGTTCGACGGCATCTGCGCGAGCACGCCGTCGATGATGCGGATCAGGTTGGACTGCGACGCCGAGAGCGTCTTGATGTTGCCGCTGCCGGTGAGGCCGGTCTCGATGTCGATGTCAATTCCATCGAAGTTGTACGCCTTCAGGATCGGCACGATCGTGGCGACGAACTTGTCGGCGACGGCGGAAGACGAGAGGTCGATCCCGGCCGCCGCGCCGCCGATGGACATCAGGAGCGTCGAGCCGGCGGCCTTGGCGGCGCACATCTCGGCGGGCGTGGAGACCTTGACGCCGGCGTCCATCCCGTTCTCCCACAGCACCGTGCCGTCGGAGCGGATCACCGGGAACGCGGCGTTGATGACGTTGTAGCCGTGCTGCGCGATGCGGCTGTCGGTGATGGGCACCCAGCCCAGTCCGGGGTGGACGCCGTTCGCGGCGCCGTCCCAGTTCTCCCAATAGCCTTGCAGGACCTTGCCCGCGGGACGCGACTTCACCGCGCACGTGTCGGCCTGCACCGCCCCCTGCGCGGGGGCCGACACGAGCAGCGGGACAGCCAGCGCTGCCGCCAGAAGGGTTCCGAAAAAGCGGGTTCTCCGACCGGGCATACCGGCTCCCATCTTCGATGAAGCGAACGCGGCGTGTCCGCTCAAGATAGGTGCCGCCGGGAACCGCTGACTACCGACGATCGGGTGGTCTAGACAAATTACCGGGGGTGGCGCTTTCACGTGAAAGTGCCACCCCCGGTCGTTCCGAGGGTCAGACGGTCAGCGTCCAGGAGGACAGGTAACCGGTGTCGGCCGGGCCGACGTCACGCAGCTGCAGCTTCCACGCGCCGTTCGCGGCCTCCGAAGCGGCGTTGACGGTGTAGGTGGTGTCGAGGTTCGCCGTCGAGTCGCTGCTGGAGCTCTTCAGGCGGTAGGCCGAACCGTCCGGAGCGACCAGGTCGATGACCAGGTCACCGCGGTAGGTGTGGGTGATGTGCACCTCGACCTTGGTGGTGCCGGACGCGTTGCGCGCGCAGCCGCCGACGGTCGCGGTGCTGCTCACCGCGGCACCCGGGTAGTCCGGGATGTTCAGCCGGGTCCCGTTGGTGACCGGCGCGCACGACGACGTGCTGCCGACACCCAGCGAGAACGCCGCCGTGTGGTCGACGCTCGCGCCGTCGGCCGTCACGGTGATCGGGAACGTCCCGGTCGGGGTACCGGACGTGGTCGCGATGGTGAGCGTCGAGGAGCCGCCCGACTGCACGGTGGCCGGGCTGAACGACGCCGTCGCGCCCGCGGGCAGGCCGGACGCCGTCAGCGCGATCGACTGGGCCGAGCCGGACGTCGTCGTGGTGCTCACGGCGACCTGGAGCGACTGTCCGGGTTGGACGGTCCCGGCCGTCGGGTTCAGGCTCACCGAGAAGTCGTTGCCCTGCGGCGCGGCGACGGCCAGCTTCCACAGCGCGTACCCGATGGCGTCGGAGTTCTTCTCCAGCGGCGCGTCCGGGATGTTCGACGTCGTGTCGCACGCGCGGTGGTAGCAGTTGTCGAACGCCGCACCCGCGGTGCCGCCCCACTTCTGGGCCTGCGCCGAGCTCTTGATGTCGCCGGCGCCGGTGGCCAGGCCGCCGACCGGGATGCCCGCGCTCTTGAACGAGGCGTGGTCGGACCGGCCGTCACCCTCGCTGTCACCCTCGGTCTGGATGCCGATCGAGGAGAAGTACTCGTCGAAGATCGCCTTGACCGAAGCGACGTCGTCGTAGACGAAGTAACCCCAGTTCTTGGAACCGATCATGTCGAAGTTGAGGTAGGTCTTGATCTTCGTGCGCTCGGCGCTGGGCAGGTTGTTGACGTAGTACTTCGAGCCGACCAGGCCGGACTCCTCGTCGGCCCACCAGGCGAAGCGGACGCGCTTGGCCATCGCCGGGTTGGTGCGGGCCAGCGTCAGCGCGGTCTCGAGGATCGACGCGCTGCCGGAGCCGTTGTCGTTGATGCCGGGCCCGGCGCTGACGCTGTCGAGGTGCGCGCCGAGCATGATGACCTGGCTCGCGTCACCCTGCGGCCACTCCGCGATCAGGTTCTGCGACTGCCCGATGCAGCTGCTGCAGGTCTGCCGGGTCGTCGTGTACCCGGCGTTCTTGAGCAGGTTTTCCACGTAGGTCACGGAAGCCGCGTACCCGGCGCCGCGCGGGGAGCGCGTGCCGCCGTTGTTGTTCGCGATGGTCTGCAGCTGGTTGAGGTGGGTCTTGATGTTGGCCAGCGAGATGTCCGGCGCCGCGAGCGTCGTGACCGGTGCGGCTGTAGCCGCAGGCGCGGTCACGACCCCTAACACAGCGGCCAGGGCGGTGACCCCGGCGCCGAGCTTCGTCTTCCACTTCATGGCGGTGAGTTCCTTCGGTGAGGGAGGGGGACAGCCGTGAAGGACTCCTTACCGGCTCTTAAGGCCGGTAAGGAGTCCTTCACGGACTTGGGACTAGACGGTCAACGTCCAGGAGGACAGGTAACCGGTGTCGGCCGGGCCGACGTCGCGGATCTGGAGCTTCCACGCACCGTTCGCGACCTCCGAGGAGGCGTTGACGGTGTAGGTCGTGTTGATGTTGGGCGTCGAGGAGGAGCTGGAGCTCTTCAGCCGGTACGACGAGCCGTCCGGCGCGACGAGGTCGAGCACCAGGTCACCGCTGTAGGTGTGGGTGATGTGCACCTCGACCTTGGTGGTCGACGACGCGTTGCGCGCGCAGCCGGCCACGGTGCTGGTGCTGCTGACCGCGGCACCCGGGTAGTCCGGGATGTTCAGCCGCGTCCCGTTGGTCACCGGCGCGCACGACCCGGTGGTACCGACGGTGAGCGAGAACGAAGCCGTGTGGTCGGTGCTGGCCCCGTCCGCGGTGATGGTGATCGGGAAGCTGCCGGTCGGGGTGGACGACGTCGTCGCGATGGTCAGCGTCGACGAACCGCCGGACTGCACGGTGGCCGGGCTGAACGTCGCGGTCGCGCCGGCGGGCAGGCCGGAGGCGGACAGCGTGATCGACTGCGCCGCGCCGGAGGTGATCGCGGTGCTGACGGTCGTGGTGGCCGAGCCGCCCGGCTGCACGGAACCCGAAGCCGGGTTCAGCGCGACGGAGAAGTCCGGCCCGCCGCCGGTGCACGAGGCCGGCTCACCGGTCGCGGCGGTGACGGAGACGGCGTCCCACGCGGCCTTGGTGGTGTTGTACTCGGTGCAGCTGCCCGGGTAGAGCGCGATCGCGGCTTCGAGGGTCGCCTTGCGGGCGGCCTTGTGGTTCCACGACGACGTCTTCTTCAGCAGGCCGTTGTAGAAGATCTTGCCGGCCTTCTGGATGCCGAGCCCGGTGACCGACGAGCTGTTGCAGGTCGGGCTGTTCGGCTTGCCGCCACCGGGCGCGGAGCCCTCGGCGAGCAGGTAGAACCAGTGGTTCTGCGGGCCGGCCGCCGCGTGCACCTCGGTGCTCGGGATCGACGACGAGTAGCAGTTCGGGTCGCCGACCAGCGACGGCTGGTACATGTAGCGGATCGGGCCCTGGCCGACCAGGTTGACGCCTTCGCCGACCTGGTAGTCCGGGACGTCCTTCGGGTTGTTGGCGTACGCCTCGGTCAGCGCGCCGAAGATGTCACCGGTCGACTCGTTCATCCCGCCGTTCTCGTTGCCGGAACCGGCACCGCCCGGGGTGAACTGGAAGACGCCGTGGCCGAACTCGTGGCCGACGACGTCCATCGAGGTGGCCTGGCGCTGGTTGTCCTGCGAGTGCCCGAAGTGGGTCGAGGAACCGTTCCAGTAGGCGTTGACGTCGGCGAGGCCGACCGAAGCCGGGTAGCCGGTGCCGCTGCCGTTGATGCCGTTGCGGCCCAGCCACTCGCTGAGCATCTTCCACTCGGTCTGCACGCTGTAGAGGACGTCGACGCAGCCGGTTTCGAGGTCCGTGCCGGTGCCGTTGCCCCACGCGTTGTCGGGGCCGCTGTAGACGGAGCCGCCCTCGCGGCCGCAGCTGATGCCGGTGCGGCCCGGGTCGCGCATCGTGTAGGTGCTGCCGGACTGCGTGGTGTCGATCGAGACGTTGCCGACGTAGTAGCTGTTGCCGGTGCCGGCGACGTTCACCGTGCCCGGCTGGGCCTGGGTCTTCGCGCCGGAGGAGAACGTCTTGACGTCGTCCCGCTTGTCGAGGATCGCGCCGGTGGCGGCGTCGACGAACACGTGCAGGTTGCTCGGCGCGCTCGCGGTGCGCCCGGCGACGACGACCTCGTAGGCCAGCTTCGGCGTCGCCCCGGCCAGCACGACCTTCTCCGGCGTGCTCACACTGTCCACAGTGGCCAGTTGGGCGCGCGCGGTGGCGGCGGCCTTGGCGGCGTCGAGCCCGGCCTGGGTCCCGACGGTGATCGCCGCGGTCTCGGCCGCGCTGGTGCCGCGGACGCGCCCGGCGCCGTCGGCCACGACCACCGCGTCCCCGCCCACGACCCGCAGGCCCTGGTAGGTCCGCTGGTAGGCGCCGTAGAAGAGACCGCCGCCACCGGCGGTCAGGCCGACGCGCCGGAACGCCTCGGCCGGGCCGCGCTTGAGGGCGTCGAGGCCGCTCGCGGCGGCCTGGTCGGCGGCCCGGGCGGCCGCCGCTTCGGGAGCGGCGGGTTGTGCTTGCTGAGCCGCGTTCGCCGGGGCCACCGGCAACGCGAGCGTCATGGCGAGCCCGGCGGCGGCCGCCAAGCCCGTTCTGAACCCACGATGGGTCATCGAGGTTGTCCTTCCATGCAGGCACGACGGTTCGCCCGGGCACGCGAAAACAGGGCGACCGGATCAGGGGGTACGGGGAACGTGTCCGGGGGCCTAACTGCAGGTATGCGTCCGGACGCATCCGAGTAAAGGATCAGGGGCACGGGGCGTCAATGGGCCGAACGGACCAACGGCGCGTTCCGGATTCATGGGTCAATTCGTACAAACCCGCCTGCAACTGGGGATTCTTCCCGGCGGGTGCCCCGGAACGACTTTCGTAGGGATTGTCCCGGACACCATCCGAACGCCGGATGGGTGTCGATCACCGAGAATCGTTAGTATTGCTCAGGAATCGTGCTCAGTCGGTTTCCGCGCCCAGCGCGATCAGGCCGTTGCGCAGCACGTCGGCCGCTTCTTCCTGACGGCCGGTCTCGCCGAGGAGTTCGCTCAGCGGACGCAGCGCGCGCACGAGGACCCCGTGCGCCCCGAGCCCGGTGGCCAGCTCGACCGCCGCCCGCAGGTCTTCGGCCGCGCGCCGCTCGTCACCCCGCGCTCGCGCGAGGGAACCCAGCTGCAGCCGCAGCTCCGCCGCCAGCGGCGTGCCCGCCACGACGGCCGGGCGGATCTGGTCCAGCAACGCGCCCGCCGTCTCCAGCCGGCCCGCGGCCAGGTACTCCCCGGCCAGCTCGACCGTGATCGCCGGGACGTCGTCCGGCCACGCCGTCTCCCGCGCCGCGCCGAGGTCGGCCAGCGCGCCCTCGACGTCACCCCGGCGGCCGCGGACCCGGGCCCTGGCCAGCAGGCAGTGCGCCATCGCCGGGTGCAGCGCCCGCTCCTGCATCAGGTCGTAGGCCGCGGCGATCGACGCCGCCGCGTCGGCGAACCGGTCCGCGGCCAGGTGGCTGCGGCACACCTCGACGTGACTGCGGGTCAGCTCGGCCAGCACCGCCGGCCCGCCCCGGGTGAGGCGCAGCGCCGCGTCGGCGTACTCCGAAGCCCGTTCCAGATCGCCTTGACGCAGGTGCCGCTCGGCCAGGCAGGCCCGCAACGTCAGCAGCATCGACGGCTGCGGGTAGCCGTCGCGCAGCAGTTCCGCGTGGCAGGTTTCCAGCAGGTGCAACGAATACTGCGCCTCGCCCCAGTCGCTGAGCACGGCCGCGCGCAGCGGCGCCACCATCGCCCGCACCGGCGGCGGCTCGCTCGCCAGCGCGGTTTCGGCCTCCGCGACGTACTTCGTGCGCGCCTCGCCGCGAGAGTAGCCGGCCAGCCACAGCAGCGCGATGCCTTCCTGCCGCGGCCGTTCGAGGCGTTCGGCGCGCCGCCGGAGCCGTTGCATCCGCGGCGTCGCGCGGCGGGCGTCGCCGAGCAGGAACCGTTCCGCCGTCTCGATGAGCTCGATGTCCAGCTCGAGGAGCTCACGCGGGGAGCTGCCGCCGAGGAGCTCGTCGGGCTCGATCCCGATCTGCTGCGCGAAGAACCGCAGCGCGTCACCCGACGGTGTCCGCGCGCCCGTCTCGACCGACGAGACGTACGCCGCGGAGTACTGCGGTCCGGCGAGCTGCCGCTGGGTGAGCCCGCGCTCGGTGCGCAGTTCACGCAGGCGCTCGCCGACGGTCTCGCCGCTCACGCTCACGCGGTTCGCCTTTCCACTGGTACAGGATATGCCCGGAAGCCGCGCGGCGGCGGGGGAGTCACCCACCGCCGCGCGGCGGGTATCAGCAGGCGCCGGCGTCGCTCCAGACGGCCCACGACCCGGGCGCGCCCGGCTCGGCCCCGGTCGAGTACCAGGTGGACGTCCACTTGTGACTGTTGTGGCCCACGACGTCGTTGGGCACGTACGCCTTCGCGGAGTCCCACTCGGCGAGGCCGGAGCAGCCGGTCGGCGGGGTGCCGGTGCCGACCGTGAGCGAGAACTGCGCGGTGTGGTCGGCGTCGGTGCCGTCACCGGTGACCGTCACCTGGCTGGTGCCGTTCGGGGTGGTCGCCGCGGTGGTGATGGTCAGCGTCGCCGTGCCGCCGGACTGGACGCTCGCCGGGCTGAACGTCGCCTTGGCGCCGTCCGGCAGGCCGGTGGCCTGCAGCTGCACGGTCTGCGCGCTGCCCGCGGTGACCCGGGTGGTCACCGTGGTCGACGCGGACTGTCCGGGTTGGACGGACGCCGACGTCGGCGAGAGCGTCAGCGAGTAGTCGTTGCCGGCCGGCGGGGTGCCGGTGCAGGTCGGCTCACCGCTGGCGGCGGTGACAGAGACGGCGTCCCAGGCGGCTTTGGTGGCGTTGAACTCCGTGCAGCTGCCCGGGTACAGCGCGATCGCGGCTTCGAGGGTCGCCTTGCGGGCGGCCTTGTGGTTCCAGGAAGACGTCTTCTTCAGGAGCGCGTTGTAGAAGATCTTGCCGGCCTTCTGGATGCCGATGCCGGTGACGCTGGAGCCGTTGCACGTCGGGCTCGCCGGGGAGGCGTTGCTGCCCTGGGAGAGCAGGTAGAACCAGTGGTTCTGCGGGCCCGCGGCGGCGTGCACCTCGGTGCTGGGGATCGAGGACGAGTAGCAGTTCGGGTCGCCGACCAGCGACGGGTTGTACATGTAGCGGATCGGGCCCTGGCCGACGAGGTTCACGCCCTCGCCGACGACGAAGTCCGGTGTGTCCTTCGGGTTGTTGGCGTAGGCCTCGGTGAGCGCGCCGAAGATGTCGCCGGTGGACTCGTTCATACCACCGTTCTCGTTGCCCGAACCGGCACCGCCCGGCGTGGTCTGGAAGACCGCGTGGCCGAACTCGTGCCCCACGACGTCCATCGGCGTGGCCTGGCGCTGGTTGTCCTGGGAGTGGCCGAAGTGCGTCGAGGAGCCGTCCCAGTAGGCGTTGACGTCGTTGAGGCCGACGCTCGCGCGGAAGCCGCCGCCGGCCCCGTCGATGCCGTTGCGGCCGAGCCAGTCGTTGAGCATCTTCCACTCGGACTGCACGCTGTAGAGCGTGTCGACGCAGCCGGTTTCGAGGTCGGTGCCGGAGCCGTTGCCCCAGCTGTTGGTGCTCTTCGTGAAGATGGCGCCGCCTTCGCGGCCGCAGGCGATGCCGTGGCGGCCGGGGTCGGTCATCGAGTAGGAGCTGCCGGAGCCGGACGTGTCGATCGAGACCTGGCCGGCGTAGTAGGAGTTGCCGGTGCCCGCGACGGCCGCCGTGTTCGTCGTCGCGCCCTTGCCCGGCCCGGCGAGGGTGCGGACGTCGTCACGGGAGTCGAGGACCGCGCCGGTGGCCGCGTCGACGAAGACGTGGAGGCGGGTGGGCGTGGCCGCGTTGTGGCCGCTGACGACGACTTCGTAGGCGAGCTTCGGGGCGTCCCCGGCGAGCACGACCAGCTGCGGGGTGCTCGTGGAGTCCACCCGGGACACCTTGGCCTTGGCGATGCTGGAGGCCTTGGCGGTGCCGAGCGTGGCTTTGGTGGTCACGCTGATGGGCGCGGTCTTGGCGGCGTCGGTCGCGCGGACGCGCCCGGCCCCGTCGGCGACGACGACCGCGTCCCCGCCGACGACCGGCAGGCCGTGGTAGGTGCGCTGGTAGGAGGCGTAGAAGAGGCCGCCGCCACCGGGGGTGACGCCGGTGCGCACGAACGCTTCGCTCGGGCCCTTGGCCAGCTGGTCGACGCCGCTGAGCGCGGCCTGGTCGGCGGCGACCGCGGCGAGCGCCTCGGGGTTCTGGGCCGGGGCTTGAGCGGGAGCGGCGCTGGCCGGGATCGCCGGCAGCGCGAAGGTCAGGGTCAGGCCGGCGATCGCCGCCAGCCCTCGTGGGGATCTCATGGGGAACCTTTCCGGTGGGACTCGGGAGACCGTGCGCCCGGCCGGGTCGCGATGTGTCCGCCGGAATAACTGGTGTTATGGCGCCGGACGCATCCGAGTAAAGGTTCCACCGGCCTGCCGGTCAATGGGCCGAACGGCCCAGCGCCCTCCGGGAAAGATCACGCCGTTCCGCGCAAATCCCCAGGCAACGGCCGGTATCACCGACTGGTCTGAACCAATTCACTTACTTTCGTAGGAACTTGCGTTTCCGCCCGGATTCCCGGACCGCCACCCCGAGTGGTCCACACCACTCGCGTGTCGACCCCCCAATCACGCGAGTCGACCCCCCAATCACGCGTGAAGCCCGCTCAATCACGCATCCGACCGTCCAGGTACGCGAGCCGACCGTCCAGGTACGCGAGATGCCTGTCCAGGTACGCGAGATGCCCGTCGGTCCCGCGTGATCAGGCGGGCATCACCCGTGATTGGGGAGGCATCACGCGTGATTGGGGACGCATCACGCGTGATTGGAGGGTCGACTCGCGTGCCCAAGGGGTCGGCTCGCGTACTCGGGGAGTCGGCTCGCGTGCCTGGAGGGTCGGTCAGGCCGGGGTGTCGGTGACTTCGGCCGAATCGAGGCCGCGGTGGTAGGCCGCGATGGCGTCGTCGAGATGACCACGTTGTCGTAGGACGTCTCCGAGCCGGAGGGACGTCGAAACCGCCGCCGCGTGCAAAGAAGCTCGGGTCTGGATTTCCAGTGCCTCTTTCAGGAGGCGGGTGGCGGCGGGCAGATCGCCCTGGGCCTGGGCGATCTGCCCCAGCAGGCCCGTCGCCTCGCCGAGCGTCTCGACGTCCTGGGTGAGCAGCGGCAGCACTGCATCGACCAGCGACGACGCCTCGGCGAGCGCGCCCTGGCGCAGCCGGACCTCGGCCAGCTCGATCGTCGCGCCCGCGACGCCCTCCTCCGAACCGATCGCCGCGAGCTGGTCGCGGGCCGCCGTCAGCTCCGCGCGCGCCTCCGCCAGCCGGCCCAGACGGCGCAGGAGGTAGCCGCGGGCCCAGCGGCAGCGGGCCGCGTCGCGGTCGAAGCCGACCGACGCGAACAGCCGTGACGCCTCGATCAGGTCCTGCTCCGCCCGGTCGGCCTCGCCGATCGCCTGCCAGACCTGCGACGCCTGCCGGTGGAACCGCGCCACGAAGTCCGGCCGCGTGGCCGACCGGATCAGCCGGCGGCCCGCCACCGCGGCCTGGCGCGCCCGGTGCAGGCCGCCCATCTCCATCAGCGGGTGGATCAACGCGCTGAGCAGGCACAACTCGGCGTCCGGGTCGCCGGCCAGAACGCCGAGCGCCTCCTCGACGCGGGCGATCGCCGCGCCGGCGTCGCCGGTCAGGTAGCGGCAGCCGGACCAGCGGTGCACGATCATCGCCCGCAGCCACGGCGGCGCCGCGGCCGCCAGCTCCTCGGCGTGCTCCAGCGCCGCCTGTGCACCCTCGACGTCGAACAGCTGCCACTTCACCTCGGCCTGGCAGAACCGCGCGTAGCACTCGACGTCGGCGAGGTGGTAGCCCGCGGCCTGCTGGCCGACCGACGCGAAGCGCGTCTCCGCAGTAGCGACGCGGCCCTGCTCCAGGTCCCGGTAGCCCTCGTCCAGCGCGTCCCGCAGGTCCGCGGCGACGCCCGGGGGGCGCCCGAACCGCAGCTCGTCGACGGTCAGGCCGAGCCGCCGCGCGAGGTAGGCCAGCATCTCCTCCGACGGCGGCCGGCTGCCGGTCTCGACCTTCGCCAGGAAACCCCGGTCGTACCCGGGCTCGGCCAGCTCGCGCTGCGTCCAGCCGCGGTCGGCACGCAGCCGCCGGATCCGCGTGCCGAGCGGTTCGGCGGGGGCCCTGGTCATCGTCCCACGGTAGGTCATCGCGGTGGATAGCGCGGAAACGGACATCTCGTCGGCCCGGGCCGGCCGGGACGTCGGCACCCGCGTCGACCGGGCCGGCGCCGACGTCGACGCGTCCGGCCACAACTGTCCACTTTGGAGCGACGGGGCGGCGGTGACCTCACCGGACCTTCGAAAGTGCGCGGTCGTGAATGGACCCGACGGCGCAGATCCGCTGTTCCCCGCGGGCCCGAAAGATGCACCCGTCCGGATGAATCCTTCGACGGTCAGGGATCCCGCTACGCCGACGACCTGAGTTCATGGCCCAGTAACGAGCCGGCCATCGACTTCACCTCGACAGCGTTGCTCGCATTCTCGCTGGCGGGCAGGTCGTAGCATGGCGTAGTGAGCGAACAGTCTGAATTCCCCGACGGCCAGTACCCCGAGCGTCCGGTCGAGCGCCAGAAGGGCCCCGTGGTCCTGCGCGGCGACCGCCGTGACCAGGGCAGCACGACCGACCAGCGGCTGCTCGACTCGCGCGGGCCCAGCGACTGGGTGCACACCGACCCGTGGCGCGTGCTGCGGATCCAGGCCGAGTTCGTCGAGGGTTTCGGCGCGCTCGCCGAGGTCCCGCGCGCGGTCACGGTGTTCGGCTCGGCGCGCACCAAGCGCGACCACCCGGAGTACGAGCTCGGCCGCAAGATCGGCGCGGCGCTGGCCAACGCCGGGTTCGCCGTGATGACCGGCGGCGGCCCGGGTGCGATGGAGGCCGTCAACCGCGGCGCGGCCGAGGCCGGCGGCTTCTCCGTGGGGCTCGGCATCGAGCTGCCGTTCGAGCAGGGCCTGAACCCGTGGGTCGACCTCGGCGTCAACTTCCGCTACTTCTTCGCCCGCAAGACGATGTTCATCAAGTATTCGCAGGCCTTCATCTGCCTGCCCGGCGGCTTCGGCACGCTCGACGAGCTGTTCGAGGCGCTGACGCTGGTGCAGACGAAGAAGGTCACGAAGTTCCCGGTCGTGCTGTTCGGCAGCGAGTACTGGGGCGGGCTCTACGACTGGATCGCCAAGACCGTGCAGGCCGAGGGCAAGGTCAGCGCGCACGACCTGAACCTGCTGCACGTCACCGACGACATCGACGACGCCGTCAGCGTGGTGCAGAACTCCTACCAGGCCTGGGAGGACACCCACTGATGAGCCGGATCTGTGTCTTCTGCGGGTCGTCGATGGGCTTCTCGCCGCGCTACGCCGAGCAGGCGGCGGCGCTCGGCAAGCTGCTGGCCCAGCGCGGCATCGGGCTGGTCTACGGCGGTGCGAGCGTCGGCACCATGGGCGTGGTCGCCGACGCGGCGCTGGCCGCGGGCGGCGAGGTGATCGGCGTGATCCCGGAGGCGCTTTCGAGCGTCGAGATCTCGCACGCCGGGCTGAGCGAGCTGCACGTCGTGAAGGACATGCACGAGCGCAAGGCCAAGATGGCGGCCCTGTCGGACGGCTTCCTCGCCCTGCCCGGCGGCGCCGGGACGCTGGAGGAGCTGTTCGAGGTCTGGACGTGGGCCCAGCTCGGCCTGCACGGCAAGCCGATCGGCCTGGTCGACGTCGACGGCTACTACGCCCCGCTGCTCACCTTCGCCGACCACATGGTGACGGAAGGGTTCGTCAAGGACGACTACCGGCAGCTGCTGCTGACCGACCCGGACCCGGCCGTGCTGCTCGACAAGTTCGCGACCTACGAGCCGCCGGCTCCGCCGAAGTGGGCCGCGGGACCGCCCGGAATCTGAGCGCTCACGGCTTCGGTGCTCGCCCGGACGAACGCGGCCACCGCCCGCGACCGCGTCCGGTCGGGCCAGGCCAGCATGATCGAGCTCTGCGGCGCGTCGAGCACCGGCACGCACACGACGTCCGCCCAGGCGTGCCGCCGGACCGACGCCGGGAGCACGGCGACGGCCTGACCCAGCGCGATCAGCGCCATCAGCTGGCCCGGGTCCCGGATCAGCGGGCCGCTCGTCGTCTTGTCCGTCCCTGGCCAACGGGGGAACGGCTCGCCGTCGAGGTCGGCGAGCACCAGGGCGCTGCGCCCGGCCAGCCGGTGGTCGCGGTGCAGGACCGCCACCTGGTCCTGGGTCAGCAGCAGCTCGGTGTCGAACCCGGCGAGGTCGTCGTGCGCCGGGTGCACGAACGCGAGGTCGACGCGCCCGTCGCGCAGCATCGGCGTCTGCTCGCCGATCCCGCAGACGACCACCTCGACCTCGACGGCGTCCGGGTCCTGCCGGTACCGGGGCAGGATCCGCTCGAGCAGGCCGGCGTCACCGTCGGGTTTCGTCGCCACGAGCAGCTTCGGGACGGCCTCGCCCGCCCGCTGCGCCCGGCGGACCGCGGCGGTGACGGCGTCGAGCGCTTTGTGGCTCTCCACAAGGAAAACCGCGCCGGCGGCGGTCAGCGTCACCCCGCGGCTGGTGCGTTCCAGCAGCGGCACGCCCAGCCGCCGTTCGAGCTGCTGGATGGCGCGCGACAGCGGCGGCTGCGCCATGCCGAGCCGCTGGGCCGCGCGGCCGAAGTGCCGTTCCTCGGCGACGGCCACGAAGTAGGCGAGCTCCCGCGTTTCCGGTTGCTGCATACCCGCAGGGTATCGGCCGATGCGGATCCGGTGTTGGCTCGAAGCGGCCACGCGCTGGTGTGCTGGGGTCATGAACCAAATCACTCTGGTCACCGGCGCGAACAAGGGCATCGGCCGCGAGATCGCCGGCCGGCTCGCCGCCCTCGGCCACACCGTCGTCGTCGGCGCCCGCAGCGCCGCTGCCGGCGAGCAGGCGGCCGCGGAGATCGGCGGCTCGTCGGTGGTGCTCGACGTGACCGACCCCGCTTCGGTCGCCGCGGCCGCGGCCGCCATCGACGCCCGCTACGGCCGGCTCGACGTCCTGGTCAACAACGCGTCCGTCGCCGTGCCGCCGGGCTCCGACCTGGCGAGCCAGCGTCCCAGCACCGCCGACCTCGACGTCCTGCGCGCGATCTTCGAGACGAACCTCTTCGGCGTCGTCAGCGTGACGAACGCCCTGCTGCCGCTGCTGCGCCGGTCGGCCGCACCGCGCATCGTCAACGTCTCCAGCAGCGGCGCGTCGCTGGCCCGCAACGCCGACCCGGTCAGTGAACTCCCGATCTCGGCGGGGTACACGCCGTCGAAGACCGCGCTGACGTCGTTGACGCTGCAGTACGCCAGGGACCTGCGGGCCGACGGAATCCTGGTCAACGCCGTCTGCCCCGGCCACTGCGCGACGGACCTGAACCGTCACTCGGGCCCCCGGACGGCGGCGCAGGGCGCGGAGTCGGCGGTCCGGATGGCGACGATCCCGAAGGACGGCCCGACGGGCACCTTCGTCGACGACGAGGGCCCGGTGCCCTGGTGACTCAGGCGGCGCCTTCGCTGGGCCGCTTGTGGTAGGTGTCCACGTACTCCTGGCCCGACAGTTCGAGGATCGCGTACATCACCTCGTCGGTCACCGAGCGGCGGATCGCCGGCGCGTAGTCCTGGCCTTCGTAGCGGGAGAAGTCGAGCGGCTTGCCGAACGTGATGCCGATCTTGGCCAGGCGGGGGACACGCGCGCCCTCGGGCTGGAGGTTCTCGGTGCCGGTCAGCGCGACCGGCACCACCTTCGCGCCCGTCGCCAGGGCCAGCGCGCCGACGCCCGTGTGGCCGCGGTGCAGCCGGCCGTCCAGCGAGCGCGTGCCTTCGGGGTAGATCGCGAAGACGCCACCCGCGTCGAGCACCTTGCGCGCCGCTTCGAGCGCGGCGAGGCCGGCCTGGGCGTTGCCGCGCTCGACCGGGACGTACCCGAGGCCGCCGAGGAAGCCGGCCATCAGCCGGCCCTTGATCGTCTTGCCGACGAAGTACTCGGCCTTGCCGAGGAACTTGACCTGCCGCGGCGTCGCGAAGGTGATCACGCCGGTGTCGAGCGCGGCCCGGTGGTTGGCCGCCAGGAGCACCGGGCCGGTGGCGGGCACGTTCTCCACGCCACGCACCTCCGGCCGGTAGAGCGCCCTGGCCAGCGGGCCCAGCACGAAGCGGACAAGCTGCGCGATCAAGTGGTCCTCCTCCTCGGATGCGGTGCCTCCAGCATGGCACGGTCGCTACTCGTGAGTTGGTTCGAGCGGCGTAGTGGCCGGCCGCCCGGCCCATCCTGACCGCGAAGGGTGACCGGACGGTTTCCGTTGTGCTACCGGCGCTCGACCGTCGGTTCGGTCACGGCCGTCCTCGAGGGTGAGGACCTGGTCGAAGCCGTCGAGGTGCTCGGGCCGGTGCGTCACGAGGACGACGCTGCCCCGCGTGCGCTCGAGGACGCGCTTGAGGACGGCGTCGCCGTGCGCGGGGTCGAGGCCGTCGACCGGCTCGTCGAGCACCAGGACCCGGGGCGCCGCCAGTACCGCGCGGGCCAGGACCAGCCGTTGCCGCTGACCGCCGGAGAGCGCGTCGCCGTCCGGGCCGGTGTCGCGGTCGAGGGCCAGGTCGAAGCCGGCCGTTTCGCAGGCTTCGCGCAGCTCGTCGTCGGTCGCGTCGGGCTTCGCGAGCAGGAGGTTCTCGCGGACGGTGGTGTGGAAGACGTGCGCGTCGGCGAGCGCCCCGGAGACGGTCTTCGCCAGGTCGGCGTACTCGGCGAGCGGGTGCCCGTCGAGGGTGACGCGCCCGGAGGTCGGGGTTTCGAGGCCGAGGAGCAGGCGCAGGAGGGTGGTCTTCCCGGCTCCGCTGGGCCCGACGATCCCGACGCGGCGGCCGGGCGCGAGGTCGAGGTCGACGTCCAGCAGAGCGGGCGCGCGTCCCGGATAACGGAGGCCGGCGCGTTCCAGCCTGAAGTGTCCTTCGTGGACGGTGCGGGTGCCCGGGCTGGCCGGCGGCGTGGCGAGCACGGCCGTCACACGAGCCGCCGACGTGCGGATCTCCGGAACCCGGTGGGCGGCGGTGATCAGCGGGAGGACGACCTCGAACGTCGTCATGGAGCCGAGGGTGAGAGCGGCGGTCCACGGAACGGAGGCGTCGCAGAGAAGGCAGACGGCGATGGTGGTCACGAGCTGGACGAGGATCCCCGCGGCACCGAGCAGAGCGGTCTTCGTGACCGGTTCCCTGAGCTGCTCGACGACGTCGTGCGCGGCGTCCCGCTTTTCTGTCAGCGCCCCAGCAGCGACGAGTTCCCGATATCCGGTGACGAGCTCGACGGCACGTTCGGCGAGTTCCGCCCGTTTCGGCGCGTTTTCGACCGCTCGCGCCGCGGTGACCCGGATGACCAGCCAAGGCAGCACCCCACCGGCGACGACGAGCCCCGCGGCCAGCACCCCCGCGGCCCCCACGGAAGCCGTCGCCACCACCCCGACGGCGGTGAGCCCGACAATCCCGGCAACGACAGCGGGCAGCAACCACCGGAGGACGGCGTCCTGCAGAGCGTCCACATCGGACACGAGCCGGGTGAGGAGGTCCCCACCGGAATACCGCGACCCGGGCGCGAGGGCTTGGTAGACGCGGGTGCGCAGCGAGCCGAGCCACCGCAGGACGACCTCGTGCCCGGCAAGCCGTTCGGCGTACCGCAGGCCACCACGCAGAAGAGCAAGAGCCCGCACAGCGGTGACGGCCACGGTGAGTGCGGCAAGCGGCGGCCGCTCGGCAGCGCGAAGCAGCAACCAGGCGGCGGTGGCCATGAGCGCGAGCGCGGCCAGCTCGGCTCCCGCGGCGAGCAACGCGGCCCGGGCGAGGCGGAGGAGGTCCTTTGTGGACACTGCCCACAGCCCCGCTCCGGCGGGATCGTTCGCGCTGTTCATGAGGTGATTCCCCGGGGTGAGAAGTGAGATCGCGGGCTAAGGTCCCAGCGGATCATCGCGAGACCGCAGCGGCACACCCGCCGCCGACGACGACTGCCGACCGGGCCCAAAGCGGCCCCCACCACTCCCAGAGCGGCCCCCACCACTCCCAGGGGGGCGTCCCCGATCCCAGCGTACCGCCCCTGGCCTGCGAAAACGGGGTGCGCGGAAATCTGTGGACAACTGCTTGCCTGTGGATACCGAACTTGACAAGACGGCGGCGCGGACCCATCTCAGCGGCGGGGCGGAGCCGACCACCGCGACGTTCGGGGCCTCGGTGTGGTCGGCGTGCGCCGTGAACGGAAGGGCAGCGGTACCCACGAGCGCAGGGGCAGCAAGCTCGGTCCCGGTCCCGGTCCCGGTCCCGGCCCCGGCCCAAGCCCCAGCAACGCGGCCCGGACCGATCGCAAGGCACAACGTCACGCCGCCACCTCCGCGGACACCCGGCCATCGCGCAGCTCGACCACCCGGTCCGCCAGCGAAACCATCGCCGGCCGGTGCGCGACCAGCACCGCCGTCCGCGAGGGCAGCAGCCGCCGGGTCGCGGACAGCACCGTCGCCTCCGTTCGGGAGTCCAGGCGGGCCGTCGGCTCGTCCAGCAGCACCAGGCCCGCCGTCGTCCGGGCGAGCGCTCGGGCCAGCCCCACCCGCTGCCGCTGACCGGCCGACAAGCCCTCGCCCAGCTCGCCCACCTGCGTGGCGTAACCACCCGGCAACCCCGCCGCCACCTGGTCCAGCGCCGCCGCGCGGGCCGCGCCGGTGACGTCGGGCTGCGCGAGGCCCAGTCCGATGTTCGAAGCCAGTGAACCCCGGAACAACGTCGGCCGTTGCGGGACCCACGCGATGTCCGCCAGCCAGCCGGAAGGATCCAGCGCGCGCACGTCCACCCCGTCCGCCAGGACGCGGCCCGATGTCGGCGCCACGAACCCCAGCAGCACCGCCAGCAACGTGCTCTTCCCGGATCCGCTCGGTCCGACCAGCGCCAGCCGCGACCCGGCGGGCACCGACAGGTCCACATCGGACAATGCGGCAACATCGCCAAAACGGACGGTCACCCGCTCGAAGACCAGCGAAGGCGCACCCCGGCGTCGAACCACAGTCCCGGAACGAAGCGAAACCACCGGTACCGCAAGCGCTTCCCGCAACGCCGTCAACCCTTCCGCCGCCGCGTGGAACTTCGCGCCCGCCGCTCGCAGCGGCAGGTACGCCTCCGGGGCCAGGATCAGAATCAACAATGCCGTCCGCGCGTCCAGGCCGCCGTCCAGGAGGCGGAAGCCGATCGGGACCGCGACCAGTGCCACCGACAGCGTCGCGACCAGCTCCAGCACCAGCGCCGACAGGAACGCCACCCGCAACGTCTTCAGCGTCGCGTCCGCGTGCGCGTCCGCCATCGCGCGGACCGTGCGCGCCTGCGCCTCCGCCCGCCCGAACACCTTCAGCGTTCCGAGCCCGCGGACGACGTCGAGGAAGTGCCCGCCCAGCTTCTTGAGCAGGTCCCACTGCGTGTGCGCCGACGTGTGCTTGCCGACCAGGATCGCGAACACCGGGATCAGCGGCAGGGTCGCCGTCACGACCAGCGCCGACGTCAGGTCCGTCGTGAACAGCCGGACGATCACCGCGATCGGCACCACCACCGACACGACGAGCGTCGGCAGGTACCCGGTCAGGTAGCCGTCGGTGGCGTCGACACCGCGCGTCACCTGCGTCGCGACGACGCCCGCCCGATCGGACGACGAGCCGAGCAGCCGATGCCGCAGACCGGCTTTCACCGAGGACGCGAACCGTCCACTGAGGACATCGCCGACCAGGGAAAGCATTACGCGTGACGCAATCGCCAGAACCAAGACGAACGAGAGACCGCCGCCGGTGAGCAGCGTGGCGAGACCTTCGGCCTGGAGCAACACCGCGAACGCCGACAGCACGCCGAGCGAGGTCAGCAGAACCAGGTACCGCCGGAGTCCGGGCAGTGCGGGCACGTCGTCCTCCTAGAAGTGCAGCAGCGAACGCTGGTCGACGGGGGCGCGGTGCGCGCGCCAGGTCAGCCACTGCACGACGAGCAGCACCAGCACGGCGGGCGGCGCGAACCACGTCAGCACCGCGAACGTGTCGGACGACGTCGCCGCTTCGGCCGTCGTGAGCGCGTAACCCGAGTCCGCCACCAGGATCGCGGGGAACCGCAGCGTGCCGGCGAGCAGCGCGGGACACGCCGCGAGCGTCATCGCCCCGAGCAGCGCCACCCGGTGGCGCTTGAGCGCGAGACCCAGCCACACCGAACCCAGCGCGAGGAACGCCAGCACGACCACGCCGATGCCCGCCGCCGTCACCCCGCGCAGGACAACCGAACTCCACCCGGTCGCGACGACGAGGAAGCCGGCCGCGGGCGGCAGGAAGGTCTTGGCCAGCCGCACCGCGCGGCCGGTCAGCTCGGCCGGCGCGCGCACGGCCAGGAACACCGCGCCCTGCAAGCAGAACAACGCGACGAACCCCAGCCCCCACAACACGGCGTAGGGGTTGAAGAGCGCGAAGACGTCACCGGACGGCGAGCCGTCGGCGGTCAGCGGCAGCCCGGCCACCAGGTTGCCGAGGAACAGGCCCCACGACACCGCCGTCACCAGCGCGCCGCCGACGATGCCCGCGGTCCACGCGCCGCGCGGCGCACCGGGGCGGCGGCTGCGCAGCTGCATCGACGCCGTGAACGTCACCAGGCCGAGCAGCAGCGTCACGACCAGGACGTACGCCCCGGCGAACACCTTGCCCTCCAGGTGCGGGAACGCGCCGAACAGCACGCCCACCGCGGCCACCAGCCACACCTCGTTGGCCAGGAAGAACGGCCCGAGCGCGCCGAGCGTCTGCCGCCGTCTTCGCTCGCCGGCGTCGAACGCGGGCAGCAGCATCCCGACGCCGTAGTCGTACCCCGCGAGCGCGAAGTAGCCACAGGTCAGCAGGCCCAGCACACCCCACCAGAAGGTCACCATCGGTCAGACTCCGCTCAGGACGGGCAGTTCGGCGACGTCGCGCTCGACCGGCTCCGGGCCGCGCTTGGCCACGCGCGCCAGCAGCACCCAGTCGGCCACGGCGAGCGCGGCGAACAGCAGTGAGAAAGCGATGAACGAGAACAGGATCTGGCCGGCCGGGACGTCCGCGAGCGCGTCAGCGGTGCGCAGTTTCCCCCAGACCAGCCACGGCTGACGGCCGATCTCGCGCACCAGCCAGCCGAGGATCGCGGCGGCGAACGGCAGCGGGATCGCCGCGACCATCAGGCGGTGCAGGAACCGGGCCTTGGTGATCCAGTCGCGGAAGAGCAGCACCGTGCCGAGCAGCGCGCACAGCAGCATGACGAACCCGAGCATGATCATCAGGCCCAGCGGCAGCCCGACACCGCCGTCCTTCAGCTTGTCGGGCTGGTACATCGCGAGCTCGCCGAACTGCGCGAAACCCTGGTTGACCACCAGGATCGCGCCGATCAGCGCCGCGATGACGCCGATCCGCATCGAGCGGCGGAAGAACTCGATCTCGGTGGTGCGCTTGAGGAAGTGGTACGCGCTGACGCCGGCCACGAAGAACCCGCCGGTCAGGATCGCGGCGGCGACCACGTGCGGCAGCGACGCGGCCAGCGCCGGGTTGGTGAACAGCGCGCCGAAGTCGTCGAGGCGCAGCGTGCCGTGCTCGACGTGGCTGCCGACCGGGTCCTGCAGGAACGAGTTGGCCAGCATGATGAACAGCGCCGACGCGTACGCCGTGAGCGTGACCAGCCAGATCAGCGTCAGGTGCAGCCACTTGCCCATGCGCCCGAAGCCGAAGATCCACAATCCGAGGAACGTGGACTCGAGGAAGAACGCGACGAGCGTCTCGATGGCCAGCGGGGCGCCGAAGACGTCGCCGGCGAAGGCGGAAAGCCCGGTCCAGGTCAGCCCGAACTGGAACTCCATCACGATTCCGGTGACGATCCCCAGCGCGTAGTTGATCACGTAGAGCCGGCCCCAGAAGCGCGTCATCCGCTCCAGTTCGGGCTTGCCGCCCAGTGCCGAGCGCGTCTGCATCACGGCCACCAGCGTGACCAGACCCAGGGTGAGCAGCACGAACAGGAAGTGGAACGAGGTCGTCGTCGCGAACTGGAGTCTCGCGACCGGGAGTGCGTTCATGTAGCCAGGCTACACGTAGTCTGCCTACATGTAGCCAGTCGACGTGTAGACTGCGTACCCATGAAGGCGGACTCCTTGCGCGGGCACCTCGACGCGTTGCTGCTGGCGGTCCTCGACGGCCGGAAGCTGCACGGCTACGCGATCATCGAGGCCCTGCAGCTGCGCAGCGACGGCGCGCTCGACCTGCCGACCGGCACGGTCTACCCGGCCCTGCGCCGGCTCGAGCGGGCCGGCTGGCTGGCCAGCGAATGGGACGTCGTCTCCGGCCGCAAACGCCGCACCTACCGGCTCACCCGCGCCGGCCAGCAGGCCCTGGCCGCCGAACGCACGGAATGGCGGCAGTTCACGGCCGTCATCGGGGGAGTGCTGGGCGCATGATCGACGAGTACCTGGCCGACCTCGACCGGCGGCTGCACGGCTGCGGCAAGTTCAAGGCCGACCTGCTGGACGAGGCGCGCGACGGCCTGCACGACGCCGCCGACGCCTACCGCGCCGGCGGCCGCGGCGACGAGGACGCCGAGCGCCGCGCCGTCGCCGACTTCGGCCCGGCGGCCGTCGTCGCCCGCGACTACCAGGCCGAGCTCGGCATGCTCAGCGGCGTCCGCACGCTGTGGAAGCTCGTCATCGGCGTGCCGCTGATGCAGGCGTCCTGGGACTACGCCCGGATCCTCACCTACGGCGCCTGGACGAACCTGCCGACGTCGACGCCGCAGTGGTACCGCGTCGTCGCGCACCTCACCCACGGCGCGGTGTTCGTCGTGCCGGTCATCGGCCTGCTCGCGCTGCTCGGCACCCGCTGGCTCAGCCGCCGCCTCGACGCCGTCCGGCTGGCCCGGTTCTGCGGTGTCCTGCTCGCGGTGGCCGTCGGCGTCAACCTCGCCTCGGTCGGCCTGCTGATCGGCTCGACCGGCGTCGTCGACGCGTCGAGGTTGTTCCTGAGCGTCCCGTGTGCCGTGTTGATGGTCGCCTGGGTGCTTCTTTCCCTGCGGCTCGTCGTGCTCGCGAGACGTTCCTGGGGCGGGTATGCCACGATCGTCGCGTGACGACCGCGCTGATCTACCTCGTAGTCATGCTGCTGGTGGCCGCCGTGGTGTTCCTCTTGGCCGCCGTCGTGTTCGGCCGGGGTGAGGAGCTGGCCCCGCTGCCGCCGGGCAGCTCGCCCACGCGGCTGCCCGCCGAGGACATCACCGGCGAAGACCTGGAGGACGTGCGCTTCCAGCTGGTGCTGCGCGGCTACAAGATGTCCGAAGTGGACTGGGTGCTGCGCCGCCTCGGCGTCGAGATCGACGAGCTGCGCACCCGGGTCGCCGAGCTGGAGCAGCGTCGACCCGAGCGTCAACCGGAGCTTCAACCGGAGCGCGAAGCCGAGCGGGAGACCGCGCCGGAGAGCGCCCAGTGACGGACCTCGTGCTGTCCGTCGACGTCCGCGCGCCGGCCGGGACGACCTGGCTCGCGCTCACGGACTGGACGCGCCAGGGCGAGTGGATGCTGGGCACCGACGTCGAGGTGACCGAGGGCAACGGCCGCAGCGTCGGCTCGCGGCTGGCCGCGTTCACCGGCGTCGCCGGGATCGGCTTCACCGACAAGATGGAGATCACTACCTGGGAGCCGCCGGTGCGGTGCTCGGTGCGGCACTTCGGCAGCGTTGTGCAGGGCACCGGCGTGTTCCAGGTGGTGCCGAAGGGCGCGCAGCGCTCGACGTTCGTCTGGGCCGAGCACCTGCGGCTGCCGTTCGGGCCGCTGGGCCGGCTCGGCTGGCCGGTCGTGCGGCCGGCGTTCGCGCTGGGGGTGCGCCAGTCGCTGCGGCGGTTCGCGCGGTTCGCGGAGGACTATTCGGTGGGCGGGGATGACTGAGCTGATCGGCACTGACGGCGTCGCGCGGTGCAGCTGGGGCAACTCGACCCCGGACTACATCGACTACCACGACAAGGAATGGGGCACGCCGCTCCACGGCCAGGACGAGCTGTACGAGCGCCTGTGCCTCGAGGCGTTCCAGTCCGGGCTGTCGTGGATCACGATCCTGCGCAAGCGTGAGAACTTCCGCAAGGCGTTCAAGCAGTTCAAGCCGGCGAAGGTGGCGAAGTTCGGCGACGCCGACGTCGAGCGGCTGATGCAGGACGCGGGCATCGTGCGGAACCGCGCGAAGATCCTCGCGGCGATCAACAACGCCCGGGCGATCGCCGACCTGGACGTCCCGCTGGACGACCTGCTGTGGTCGTTCGCGCCCTCTTCGCACCGGCGGCCGCGGACGATGGCGGACGTCCCGGCCATCACGGACGAGTCGAAGGCGATGGCGAAGGAGCTGAAGAAGCGCGGCTTCGCGTTCCTCGGCCCGACGACGTGCTACGCGCTGATGCAGGCCACCGGCATGGTCGACGACCACATCGAAACCTGCTTCCGAGCAGGCTGACGGGTTCCCGGGTCTGCCGTGGCCCTCGTGAGTGTTTAGGGCGGTTAGAACCGCCCTAAACACTCACGACGAGCTGCGGCAGACTGCCTA
Source organism: Amycolatopsis sp. NBC_01286 (assembly GCF_035982555.1). NCBI lineage: Bacteria > Bacillati > Actinomycetota > Actinomycetes > Pseudonocardiales > Pseudonocardiaceae > Amycolatopsis > Amycolatopsis sp. NBC_01286. The sequence continues at coordinate 1,241,911 of NZ_CP108428.1, read as the reverse complement.
CTTGCCCTGGAAGGCCGGCTTGCGCTTGCCGACGAAGGCCTCGACGGCCTCGGTGTGGTCGGCGGTCGCGCCCAGCGCGGTCTGGGCGGCGTCCTCGGCGTCGAGCGCCTCGTCGAACGTCGACTGCGCGGCGAGGTTGAGCACGCTCTTGATCTTCGCGTACGCCACGGTCGGCCCGGCCGCGAGCTTCGCCGCGACCTGCTGGGCGCGCGCCGCCAGCTCGTCGTCCGGCACGACCTCGCCGACCAGGCCGAGCCGCTGCGCCTCGGCGGCGTCGACGGTGCGGGCCAGCAGCATCAGCTCGGCGGCGCGGCCGTAACCGACCAGCCGCTGCAACGTCCACGACGCGCCCGAGTCCGGGCCCAGCCCGACGTTCGCGAAGGCCATCAGGAACGACGACGACTCGGCGGCGATCCGCAGGTCGCTGGCGTAGGCGAAGGCCGCACCGGCCCCGGCGGCCGTGCCGTTGACCGCCGCGATGACGGGCTTCGCCATGGCCACGATCGCCTTGACGATCGGGTTGTAGTGCTCCTTCACCGTGTGTAGCGGGGCGGGGTCACCCGCTTGCAGCAACCCGACGTGCTCCTTCAAATCCTGGCCGGCGCAGAACGCCTTGCCCGAACCGGTCAGCACGACGGCCCGGACGCTCTCGTCGTCCGCCGCCCCGCGCAGGGCCGCGAGCAGTGCTTCCTTCAGCTCGACGGTCAGCGAGTTGTACGCCTGCGGCCGGTTGAGGGTGAGGGTGCGCACCCCGTCGGCGTCGGCGATCAGCAGGACGTCGGATGTGGTCACGTCTTCTCCTTGCGCTGAAACATCGGTCGTCCGAGACTCTCACACCCCTCGCGGGCCGCATACCAGCACCGATACGGCAGCAAAAGATCGGTCCGCTGATGCGCCGAGGCGCTGATAGGGGACAATGGACGGTAAGACCCGGCTGGCTTTCACGCGAGCGCGACCCGGGCGCGCCGGTTGAGACGGAGGGAGCACGCTATGGCGGCCATGAAGCCCCGGACCGGAGATGGTCCCCTCGAAGTGACTAAGGAGGGGCGGGGCCTCGTGATGCGCGTACCGCTCGAGGGTGGCGGGCGACTCGTCGTCGAACTCTCCGCGGAGGAAGCGAAAGACCTCGGCGCCGCTTTGCAGGAGGTCACCGGCTGAACCGGCCCCCCAGAACCGTCCTTCCGTCGCACCCCGGTCTCCCTTCGGAGGCCGGGGTCGCGGTTCCTCTGCGCCCGAAGGTTGCTCACTGTGCGTAATCCGCTACCCCCCGTTCCGACTAGTCTCCTCGACATCGAGGTCGCGGGCGACCTTCGCCGCGGCACCCCGACCGTCCGGCTGGTGACCGCGCCGGCCGACGACGTCGAGGCCGAGCCGGTCGAGGTCGGCGGCGTCCGGATCACCGGCAAAGCGGGCGACGTGCAGACGGTCCCCGGCGACGGCCCCCGCTGGGTCGCGGGGCTCGGCGACGGCGAGCCGAAGCAGTACCGCAAGACCGGCGCGGCGCTGGTCCGCGCGGTGAACGCGGGGCTGGCCGACGACGTCGAGCACGGCGGGAAGGCGTTCCGCGCGGTGCAGCTCGTGCTGCCCGAGGAGGCGTCCGGCGAGCACGTCACGGAGCTGGCACTGGGACTGCTGCTCGGCGGCTACCGCTTCAAGGTGTCCACAGAGGACCCGAAGCCGGCGGTGCGGACGGTGCGGCTGGTGACGCACGACCGCGCGGTGGCGAGCCACACCGAGCTCGTCGAGCGCGCGACGGCGCTGGCCGCCGCGACGGCGCTGACCCGCGACCTCGCGAACACCCCCTCGAACGTCAAGTCCCCGGCGTGGCTCGCGGACACCGCGGCGAAGGTGGCCGGCCCCCGCGTCGAGGCGACGATCCGCGACGAGCAGTGGCTCGCGGAGCAGGGCTTCGGCGGCGTGCTGGCCGTCGGCGGCGGTTCCGCGCGGCCGCCGCGGCTGATCGAGCTGTCCTACAAGCCGTCCGGTGCTTCCGGAGCGGTCAAGCACTTGCTGCTGGTGGGCAAGGGCATCACGTTCGACACCGGCGGCCTGTCGATCAAGCCGGCCGACGGCATGCACCTGATGCGCACGGACATGGCGGGCGGCGCGGCCGTGATCGCCGCGACCCGCGCGATCGCCGCGCTCGGGCTCCCGGTGCGGGTCACCGCGCTGGTGCCGGCGGCCGAGAACCACGTGTCGGGATCGGCGTACCGGCCGGGCGACATCGTCCGCCACTACGGCGGCAAGACGACCGAGGTCGGCAACACCGACGCCGAGGGCCGGATGGTCCTGGCCGACGCGCTGGCGTACGGCATCAAGCGGTTCGCCCCGGACGTCGTCGTCGACGCGGCGACGCTCACCGGCGCGATGAAGGTGTCGCTCGGCCTGCGCACCGGCGGCCTGTTCGCCACGGACGACGCGCTGGCGTCATCGGTCGTCGCGGCGGGTGCGCGGGTCGGCGAGGCGTGGTGGCGCATGCCGCTGGTGGAGGACTACGCGGAGAACGTCCGAGGCGAGTTCGGCGACGTCCGCCAGACCCCGGGCGGCCCGGGCAGCATCACGGCGGCGCTGTTCCTGCGCGAGTTCACCGAGGGCCTGCCGTGGGCCCACCTGGACATCGCGGGCCCGGCGAGGTCGGAGAAGAACTACAACGAGGTGGTCCCGGGAGCGACGGGCTTCGCGGCCCGGACCCTGGTGGAGCTGGCCGCTTCACTGGGCTGAGGTCCGGCGGCCGCTTGGCGGCGGCCTGGGCTGTCTGCGCTGTTGCCGGACTGTCGCTGTCGTCGTGCCGTCCAGAGTTGTCCACAGCCCGGCTGCATTGTGGACAACTCGCTGCTCACGACCGTTTTCGCCGGGCTTCGTCGGGGGCCGCCGATAGACTGGACCCGGGGACGCCCCCCAGGGAAGGGTGGGGGAGTTTCCCGGCGGCGGCCAGATTATGTGCGCCCCGCCGTTTTCAGCACGTGGTCGCGGAAGGCCGTCACCGCCGGTGTTGTCGGTTCGCCCGCGCGCCACACCAGGCCGATCGTCCGTGACGCCGGTGGGTTCAGTGGCACCTCCGCCACTCCTGCCGGCGTGCCCGGGCCGAACCTCGGCAGCAGCGCTACGCCGAGACCCGCCGCGACCAAGCCTCGGACCGTGTCGGACTCCTGGCCCTCGAACGCGATGCGTGGCGTGAAGCCCGCCGCCGCGCAGAGTTCGTCCGTCAGCGTGCGGACGCCGTAACCCGGCTCCAGCAGCACGAACTCCTCCTCGGCCAGCTCGGCCACCCGCACCTGCCGCCGGTCCGCGAGGCGGTGGCCCGTCGGGACCGACAGCAGGGTCTCCTCCTCGGCCAGCCCCGCCGAGACCAGCGAAGGCGCCTCCGACGGCAACGGCGCGAGCAGCGCGAGGTCCAGCTCGCCGCCCGCGAGCCGGTCGAGCATGTCCTGTCGCGAGCCCTGGACCAGCGTGAACCGCACTCCCGGGTACCGCGCCCGGTAGCCGCGCAACAGCGACGGCACCAGCGTCCGCCCCAGCAGGTGCAGGAACCCGAGCACCACGTGCCCGGACTCCGGCGCCACCTCCTCGCGCGCCAGCCGGACGCCGGTGTCGACCGCCGCCAACGCGCGTTCGGCCGCCTCGGCCAGCAGTTCCGCCGCTCGGGTGAGCCGGATGCCGCGGCCGTCCGGGACGGTCAGGGGCGCGCCCAGCGCGTCGGCCAGCGCCGCGATCCGGCGGCTCACCGTCGGCTGCGGGACGCCCAGCAGTTCGGCCGCGCGTGTGACGTTCCCCGTGGCCCGCAGCGTGACGAGGAGCCGCAGGTGCGGCGCGACCTGCGCGGACAGCGAGTCATACGTCATCACATGAATTATGGGCCAACGGCGTATTGGACGTATTGGTTAGCCCTGCTTACTTTCGGATGGTGACCAGCACCCGCCGAGTCAAGACCGCCGTCGCCGCGGCCGGGATCTCCTCCTTCGCCCTGCTCTACGCGCCGCAGCCGGTGCTGCCGCAGCTCGCCGCGCAGTACCACCTCGATCCCGGCGGCGCGGCGCTCGCGGTGAGCGTCGCGACCGGCGCGCTGGCCATCGCGGTCCTGCCGATCGCCGCGCTGTCCGAGGTGGTCGGGCGGCGGCCGGTGATCGTGACGTCGGTGGTCGCGTCGGTCGTGTTCGGGCTGCTCCTGCCGCTGATGCCGACGTACCCGGCGCTACTGGTGCTGCGCGCGCTGCAAGGCATCGCGATCGCCGGGTTCCCCGGGGTCGCGGCCGCCTACCTGGCCGAACGGCTCGGCCGCGCGGGTGTCGCCGCCGCCGTCGGCGCGATGATCGCGGGCAACACGGTCGGCGGCATGCTCGGCCGGCTGTCCGCCGGTTTCTCCGCTGGGCCGCTCGGCTGGCGCGGCGCGCTCTACGTCGTCGCGGGCATCGGTGCGGTGTGCGCCGCGATCACCGTCGTGACGCTGCCGCCCGGGACGGCTCGCGGAAAGGTGCAGCTCAAGGCGGTCGCGGCGGGCCTGCTGACGGCGGTGCGGCGCCCGGTGCTGCTCGCGCAGTACGCCGTGGCGCTGCTCGCGATGGGCTCGTTCGTCGCGCTCTACAACGCGGCCGGGTTCCGGCTGACCGGCGATCCGCTGAACCTGTCGTCGGCGATCGCGTCGCTGGTGTTCCTCGCCTACGCGACCGGCTCGGTCTCGTCGGCGGCGGCCGGACGGCTGGTCGCGCGCGTCGGCCGTCGTCGCGCGGTGATCGGCTCGCTGCTGCTGATGGCCGCCGGAGCGGCGCTGACCCTGCCGGACTCGCTACCGCTGGTCATCGCCGGTTTCCTGGTGCTGACCTGCGCGTTCTTCGCCGCGCACGCGGTCGCCAACGGCTGGGCGGCGGCCGACGCCCCCGAGGACGCGCGTGGCCAGGTGGGCGGCATGTACACGGCGACGTACTACCTGGGCAGCAGCATCGGTGGCGCGGCGGGCGCGAACGTCTACGGCCACGCGGGCTGGGGCTGGCTGATCGCGCTGGTGACGATCTGGCTCCTGCTGGCGGCGGCCGCGGTGGCGGCAGGAACCCGGATCCGCACCGAGCACCGCGAGCTGGTCCCGAGCTGAGCTCAGATCGCCGCGGCCACCAGCAGACCGCCGCCCACCGGCAACAGGGCCGGGACCAGGCGTTCGTCCTCGCGAAACGCCCGTGCCACCTCGCGCAGGGCCAGCGTCTCCGGGTCGCGGCGGGAGGGGTCGATCACCCGGCCGCCCGCCAGGACGTTGTGGAACGCGATGATCCCGCCACGGCGCAGCAGCGATACGCCCAGCTCGTAGCACCCCGGGTACTCGATGTGCGCCGAGTCGACGAACACCAGGTCGTAGCCGCCCGGTGTCAGCCGCTGAAGGACGTCCAGCGCGCGCCCGACGATCAGCCGGGTCCGGCCCGGTGCGTAGCCGGCCTCGCGGAACGTCGCTCGCGCGGCCCGCTGGTACTCCGGCTCCAGGTCGATCGACGTCAGGATGCCCTCCGGGGCCATCCCGCGCAGCAGGCTCAGCCCGCTCACGCCGGCACCCGTGCCGACCTCGACGACGGCCTTCGCCCGCAGCGTGGCGGCCAGGAACCGCAGGGTCGCTCCCGCCCCCGCGCTCAGCGGGCTGCAGCCCAGGTCCTCGGCCCGCGCGCGCGCCGAAGACAGCACCTCGTCGTCGGGCAGGTACCCGTCGACGAACCCGGAGTCGGCCGGTGCGGCCGCAGGGGTGGGCGTGTTCACGCACGGAGGTTAGCGTTGGTTGTCGATAAATCCGCGCAGGCTCCCTGGTAAGCACCCCGGAAGAACTTCTCAGCCTGTTCTCAGTCCAGTCTCACTAGAACCATAAGGAACGCCGACAGACTCGAATCCAGACGCACGGGAACACCGTGCCCGTGGCCCGCGTTGGGTGGAGCAGACAGGAGAAACACAGATGGAGGTGCCTGCTCCCGCGATGCAGAACGCCGATACGGCCGTCGACGCGGCTCAGCCCGTGTCCCTCGACGAGGCGGCCTGGACGCCACCGTCGTGGGACGAGGTCGTCCGCGAGCACGGTGACCGGGTCTACCGGCTCGCCTACCGCCTGACCGGCAACACCCACGACGCCGAGGACCTCACCCAGGAGACCTTCATCCGGGTCTTCCGGTCGCTGGCGTCCTACAAGCCCGGCACGTTCGAGGGCTGGCTGCACCGGATCACCACCAACCTGTTCCTGGACATGGCCCGCCGCCGTTCGCGGGTGCGCATGGAAGGCCTGCCGGAGGACACCGACCGCATCGTGGGCGACGACCCGAGCCCCGAGCAGGTCTACACCGACACCCACCTGGACCCGGACCTGCAGGCCGCGCTCGACGAGCTGCCGCCGGAGTTCCGGGCCGCCGTGGTGCTGTGTGACGTCGAAGGCCTCTCGTACGAGGAGATCGGCGCCACCCTCAACGTCAAGCTGGGCACCGTCCGCAGCCGGATCCACCGTGGCCGGCAGGCGCTGCGCGCTTCGCTGGAGCGCCGGCGCAGTTACGCCCCGGAGTCTGCGAAGGTGTCGGTATGACCGCACCGCGAGGCTGGGGACTCCCCGAGTCGCACCTGCTGCCGGACGCCGTGGTCGCGTTCGTGGACGGCGAGCTTTCGCACGGCGCGCGTGACCGCGCGGCGTCGCACATCACGCGCTGCGCATCCTGCGCCGGTGACGTCCAGGCTCAGCGACAGGCCTGCGCCGCGATCCGCGGCGCCGGCGCGCCGTCGATGTCGGCCGGGTTCCTGGCGAGCCTCCGGTCCATCCCGGAGCACACGGACCTGCCCAGCAGCCCCGACAACCTGGCGATCACCGCCGACGGCCAGCTCGTCGCGGTCCAGCGGCCCGACCGGGTCGCCGGCCTGCGCGACTCGGGCGTCCTGGGGGGCGTGGCGCCGCTCGGCTCGTCGGCCCCGCTCGGCCAGTCCCCGAACGTCCTGGGCGGCGGCCGCTTCAAGCGCCGCGCGGCGCAGGGCGCGGGCGTGGTCGTGTCGGGGTTGGTGCTGAGCGCACTGGCGCTGGTGGGAACGACGGCGGACAGCGGTGACGGCACCCCGGACACGGGCGGCCAGGTCCCGCAGAACGCGAACCTGCTCCCGGCCCAGATGGCGGTGCCCCAGGCCCCGCGCCTGGAGCCGGCCCCCTCGGTGACGTCCACTCCGGTGAGCTCGCCGATCGCGGTGCCGGTCGGCGTTCGCTGACCGGATCCGCGCACGTTTCGTTCTGAAGGCCACCTCGATCTCGAGGTGGCCTTTCCGTGCGTTCGGCTCATACGCGGCCCGGTACGCAGACTCCTGGCGTGGCCCAGTGCGCGGCCCGGTTCAGACCAGGTCCCGGCGCCCGCAGAACTGCTCGGGGCCGGGCCTGCCGATCGAAAGCGCCCCCCGCCCATCCCTGGGGGGCTGCCCCGAGTCCAGTCTATCGGCGACCCCCGACGGAAATGACCATTCGCGAGGGGCGACGGCGATTTGTCCACATTGCCGTTCTGCCTGTGGGCAACCGGCCTTTTGCCTGGAAGATCGCACGGTTCTGAGTGCTGAACTCGGCTTGCCCGGCCTGGGGGAACCGTCCCGCTTGGCGCGGGAGCTCCGCCTGGGAACCGACCCGCCTCGCATGGGCAACTCGGCTTGCTCGGCCTGGGAAACCGACCTGTCTCGCGCAGGAACCCGGCATGCTCTCCCTGGTCAACCGGCCGCTTCACCCGACGACTCGGCCAAGAAACAGCCATTTCACCGCCGTACCGGCAGACTCGGCGCACCGGGCTTGGGTATCGTCACGCCCAGCCACCTGATCTTCAGCACCGGGGAATGATGACCGAGCCGAACGTGAATCCCGAGCAGCCCGGCGCGCGTGATGCCGACCGGCTGGGGCCGCGCCCGCTGGCGCGGCCGGCCGTCGATCCGGGGCAGGCCGCGGTGTTCGGCAGGCCCCAAGGGGTCGACGGGGCGTTCGACAAGCTCTACACCCCCCAGCAGGCCAACGGCGTCAAGCTGACGCCGCCCGCTCCCGAGTCGCTGGCCGAGGCGTTCAGCCGGCCGCCCGGGGCCGAAGGCGTTCTCCTCGAGCGGCCACGGGAGGCCGTCGGGGACGCGTCGCAGGCCGAGCCGCCGCTGTGGACCGGGACGGGTGACCCGTGGCGTGATCCGGGCGCCGGGGCCGTGCTCGCCGGGCCCGCGATGCCCGCCGAAGACGAAGAGAAGCCCGCTCGACGTCCGCCCGGGGCGTTGCTCAGCCTGCCCGAGGTGCTGTTCGGCCGCCGGGTGCAGCCGAAGGCGCTGATCCTGCTCGGGGTCGTCGCGCTGCTCGTCGGGGCCGTCGGCGGGCTCGTCGGCTGGTGGGCCGCCGACACCGGCACCGAGCTCACCGGCTCCGCGACGATCTCCGAAGCCGAGGCCGCCAAGGAGCGTCCGGCCGGGTCGGTCGCCGAGATCGCCAAGCGCGTCTCCCCGGCCGTCGTCTCGCTCGAGGTGTTCAAGCCCGGCGCCGAGTCCGGCGAACAGGGCTCCGGCGTGATGATCGACCCGCAGGGCTACATCCTCACCAACGACCACGTGATCAGCTCCGCCGCCGCGGACCCGAGCGTCAAGATCACCGCGATCTTCATCGACGGCACCCGCACCGACGCCAAGCTCGTCGGCACCGACCCGAAGACCGACCTCGCGGTGGTGAAGGTCAACGTCACCAACCCGACCGTGCTGCAGATCGGCAAGTCGTCGGACCTGCAGGTCGGCGACACCGTGATGGCCATCGGCTCGCCGCTGGCGCTGCAGAACTCGGTGACGGCGGGCATCGTCAGCGCGCTGAACCGGCCGATCACCGCCGGCGGCGACAACGGCGCCGCGCCGGTCACCTACGAGGCCATCCAGACCGACGCCGCGATCAACCACGGCAACTCCGGCGGCGCCCTCGTCGACGCCACCGGCGCGCTGGTCGGCATCAACTCGTCGATCCGCTCGTCCAGCGCGGACGGCGGCAGCATCGGCATCGGCTTCGCCATCCCGAGCGACTACGCGATCAAGATCGCGAAGGCGCTGATCAAGGACGGCAAGGTCCAGCACGCCGACATCGGCATCAACGCGTCCTCGACGGTCGCCGGCTCGTCGACGATGGGCGCGCAGGTCAAGAACGTCGCCCCCGGCGGCCCGGCCGCGAACGCGGGCATCAAGGAGGGCGACGTGATCACCAAGATCGGCACCCGCCTGGTCCGCGACTCCGCGGAACTGACGGTCGCGGTGCGCGCGCACGACGTCGGCGAGGTGGTCCCGGTGTCGCTGGCGCGTGACGGTGCCAGCTTCGTCGTGGACGTAACCCTGGCTTCGGATTGAGTTCGGACGTTCGGCCTGCTTGAGCAGGGCCGGTGGCGAGTACCCTGAGCCAGTAGGTTCCGAGCGGAGGTTGACGGTGTTCGACAGTGTCGGATGGGGGGAAATCCTCGTCCTCATCATCGCCGGTCTTTTCATCCTCGGCCCGGAACGGCTGCCCGAGGCGGCGTCCTGGATGGCGAAGAGCGTGAAGAAGGTCCGCGACTTCGCGACCGGGGCGAAAGAGCAGCTCCGCGAGGAGATGGGCCCGGAGTTCGACCAGCTGCGCAAGCCGCTGGAAGACCTGCGCGGGCTGCGCAACTTCGACCCCAAGCGGGTGGTGACGCAGCACCTGTTCGACGGTGACAGCGACCCGCTCGGCCTCAAGGGCATCACCAACGGCGGCAACGGGACCAACGGCACGAACGGCTACACCGCCGCTCAGACGAAGCCCCAGCCGGAGCCGTTGAAGCCCGGCGAGCGTCCGCCGATCGACCCGGACGCCACGTAGCTCACCGGAAGTCCGTGAATGCCACATCGAGGGACTTCAGGTCCCTCAATGTGGCATTCACGGACTTGAGGGTCAGCGCCCGGCGGGCGTCACGTTCAGCATCATCCCGGCCAGCCCGCGCGCCCGGACCGTCAGCTTCTTCGCCGCTTCCTTCAGCACCACGGACGCCGGGGCGTCGGGCGCGGACAGCACCAGCGGCGTGCCCGAGTCGCCCTGCTCGACCAGGCGCGGGTCCAGCGGCACCTGGCCCAGCAGCGGGACCTCCGAGCCGATCGACTTCGTCAGCGAGTCCGCCACCGTCTGGCCGCCGCCCGAGCCGAAGATCTCCAGGCGGGACCCGTCGGCCTGCTCCAGCCACGACATGTTCTCGATGACGCCCGCGACGCGCTGACGCGTCTGCAGCGCGATCGCGCCCGCGCGCTCGGCCACCTCGGCCGCCGCCTGCTGCGGGGTGGTGACGACCAGGATCTCCGCGTTCGGGATCAGCTGGGCCACCGAGATCGCGATGTCGCCGGTGCCCGGCGGCAGGTCCAGCAGCAGGATGTCGAGGTCGCCCCAGAAGACGTCCGCCAGGAACTGCTGCAACGCGCGGTGCAGCATCGGGCCGCGCCACACCACCGGGGTGTTGCCCGGGGTGAACATGCCGATCGAGATCACCTTCACGCCGTGCGCCTGCGGCGGCATGATCATCGTGTCGACCTTGGTCGGCTTCTCGCGGGTGCCCAGCATGCGGGGGATCGAGTGGCCGTAGATGTCCGCGTCGACGACGCCGACCGAGAGCCCGCGCTGGGCCATCGCCGCGGCCAGGTTCACGGTGACCGACGACTTGCCGACGCCGCCCTTGCCCGAGGCGATGCAGTACACCCGCGTCATCGAGCCCGGCTGGGCGAACGGGATCACCGGCTCGGTGGCCTCGCCGCGCAGCGACTTCCGCAGCTCGGTGCGCTGCTCGTCGTTCATGACGTCCAGCTCGACCCGGACGTCGGAGACGCCGGGGAGCTTCGAGACGGCGTCCTGAGTGTCCTTGGTCAGCGTCGCTTTCAGCGGGCAGCCGGCCACCGTCAGGTAGATCCCGACGGTGACGACACCGTCTTCGCCGACGACGACGTCCTTCACCATCCCCAGGTCCGTGATGGGTTTGTGGATCTCGGGATCTTGCACGCTCTTCAGCGCGCTGCGGACGTCATCGACGCTGGGGAGCTGCTGAGTGCTGGTCACCCCGTCCATGTTACGAGCCGGTAGGAGCGCGGTTCGGTTTGGCCTTCCTGGGCTGGACGTCGAGGTCCTCCCGCAGCCGGTCCAGCTCGCCGCGCAGGTAGTCCCGGGTCGCCACCTCGCCGACCGCGAGCCGCAGCGCCGCCAGCTCCCGGGCCAGGTACTCGGTGTCGGCCTTCGTCTGCAGGGCCCGGTTCCGGTCCTCCTCCAGGGAGACGCGGTCGCGGTCGTCCTGCCGGTTCTGCGCGAGCAGGATCAGCGGCGCCGCGTACGCCGCCTGGGTCGAAAAGGCCAGGTTGAGCAGGATGAACGGGTACGGGTCCCACTGCAGCGACACGGCGGTGAGGTTCATCGCGATCCAGATGATCACCAGCAGCGTCTGCCAGAACAGGTACTTGCCGGTGCCGAGGAACCGGGCGACGCGCTCGGTGAGCCTGCCGAAGGTGTCCGGGTCGATGTTCAGCTTGAACCGGTTCTGGCTGCGGGGCTGGTCCAGCCGCCGTCCGGACGTCAGCTCAGGCACGTTCGGCCTCCAGTTGTTCGCCGGTCTCGCCGGTCGTGTCGTGCAGGCCGGTCTCGCGCCAGTCCTCGGGCAGCAGGTGGTCGAGGACGTCGTCGACGGTCACCGCGCCGATGAGGTGGTCCTCGGTGTCGACGACCGGTCCGCAGGTCAGGTTGTAGGCCGCGAAGTAGCGGGTGACCTCGGGCAGCGTCGCGTTGGGCCGCAGCGCGGCCAGCCCGGTGTCGACGGCGCTGGCCACCAGCTCGGCCGGCGGTTCGCGCAGCAGCCGCTGGAAGTGGACGACGCCGACGAAGCGCCCGGTCGGCGTCGCGGTCGGCGGCCGGCAGACGAACACCATGCTGGCCAGTGCCGGCGGCAGCTCGGCGTTGCGGATGTGCGCCAGCGCCTCGGCGATCGTCGTGTCCGGCGTGAGGACCACCGGTTCGGGGGTCATCAGGCCGCCCGCGGTGTCGGACGAGTAGGCCAGCAGCCGCCTGACCGGCGCCGACTCCTCGGGCTCCATCAGCTCCAGCAGCCGGCTCTGCTCGGCCGGGGCCAGCTCGGCCAGCAGGTCGGCGGCATCGTCCGGGCTCATCGCCTCGAGGATGTCGGCCGCGCGCTCCTCGGCGAGGTAGGACAGCAGCTCTTTCTGGTCGTCGTCGGGCAGCTCTTCGAGGACGTCGGCGAGGCGCTCGTCGTCCATCGCGTCGGCGACCTCGTGCCGGCGCTTGAGCGGCAGGTCGCGGATCGTCGCGGCGACGTCGACCGAGCGCATGGTGTCGAACAGCATGAGCAGCTGCCCGGCGCCCTGCTGCTGGCCGGTGATGTCGGTCAGGCTCAGCCCGGCCACCTCCGCCCACGGCAGCACCTGCATCGCCGAGCGGCGGCGGCCCAGCCCGACCCGCCGCTCCCGGATGGCGAGCTTGGCCAGCACCCAGTCGCGGGTGCGGGTCGGCTCCATCCCGGCGTCGACGACGGTGACGCGGGTGTCCGAGCCGGCCAGCGACGCGTGCGCGTCCAGCAGCTGGCCGAGGACCAGGACCTCGTTGGGCCGCTGGTTGAACTGGCGCATGTTGACCGAGCCGGTGGCGAGCGTGACGGCGGTCGGCTCGATCGCGGTGACCCGCAGCATCGGCACGAAGACCCGCCGCCGGGTGGTCAGCTCGACGACAACGCCGAGGATCCGCGGCGGCTGCGTGTCGAGGCGCAATCCGGCGACGAGGTCGCGGACCCGGCCGATGGATTCGCCGTCCGGGCCGAACACCGGCAAACCCGACAGCTGAGCTGCGAAAACCCTGTTGACCGCTGCCATGGCGCCGACCCTATCGGCTGGCTGCCCACGCGGCGATTTCCGGCACTGTGACGAAGGCCGGGTCGTCGCTGTCCACGCCGTGTTCGGCGGACTCTTCGACCCTCCAGAGCCAGTTCTGCACCGCCCGCACCAGCGTCCAGGCGCGTGCCTTCCCGGCGTCCAGCTCCTGGGACGCGACGATCAGGTCCAGCCGTTCGTCCAGTGTGGACTCGGTGAACCGGTTCCAGAACAACGGGATCACGCCGTACTCGAGGTCGCCGGACAGCGGCTTGGGGTCGATGACCAGCCACGGCTCGCGCCGCCCGGCGAGCACGTTCTGGAAGTGCAGGTCCTCGTTCACCAGCAGGTCGCCCGAGGACGGCCCCAGCTCGCGGCAGATCGCGACGGCGTCGTCGACGAGCCGCCGGTCGAACGGCTCGCCCAGCTCGGTCCAGTGCCGGGGGAGTTCCTCGACCAGCCCCGCGGCCTCGGCGCGGACGCTCCGGGTCAGCTCCGGCGGCGCGGGCACGGCCAGCCGCCGTGCCAGCCCGCCCAGGATCGGGACGGCTTCGCGCAGCGGGAGGTGATCGAGGGTGCGCCCGGCGTCGAGCCGCTCCAGCAGCAGGACGCCGTCGTCCGGCGCGGAGTCCAGCAGCAGCACCGCACCCCGGCCGGCCCATGTGGACAGTGCGACCGGCTCGTCGGTGGACTCGTCGTTGCGCCAGCCCAGTTTCAGCACCACGGGCGTGCCGTCGGCCCGGCGCGCGGGCTGGACGACGCCGACGTAGCCGTGCATCGCCTCGCCCTCGAACGTCAGGCCCCACTCGCGGGCGTACGCGGCGGCGAGAGCCGGCAGGGCGGCCAGCCAGGGGACGGCTCCGGGGCCGAGCACGCGGGGTGCGCGGGCGGCGAAGACCGGAGGCACGCGAAGGTCGTTCACGACCTCAGTCTGGCCGCCGCGTCCAGCGCGTTTCGCCCTGGTGGCCACGGGCGTACGCTGGGTTTTCAGGGGAAATCGCAACCCCGGGAGCAGCCATGGTGGTGGAGATCGTCAGCGCCGTCGTCGTACTGGGCGGAGCTTGGCTCGCGGCCGGCGTGCGCGTGGTCAAGCAGTACGAACGCGGGCTCGTCTTCCGGTTCGGCCGGGTGCGGTCCCGGGTGCAGGAGCCCGGCCTGAAACTGCTGGTCCCGTTCGTGGACCGGATGCAGAAGGTCAACATGCAGATCATCACGATGCCGGTCCCGGCGCAGGACGGCATCACCCGCGACAACGTCACCGTCCGGGTCGACGCCGTCGTCTACTTCAAGGTGATCGACCCGGTCGTCGCCGCGGTCAACGTGCAGGACTACCGCGCCGCCGTCGGCCAGGTCGCGCAGACGTCGCTGCGCTCGATCATCGGCAAGAGCGAGCTCGACGACCTGCTGTCGAACCGCGAGCACCTCAACGAGGGCCTGGAGCTGATGATCGACAGCCCGGCGCTCGACTGGGGCATCCACATCGACAAGGTCGAGATCAAGGACGTCGCGCTGCCGGAGGCGATGAAGCGCTCGATGTCCCGGCAGGCCGAGGCGGAGCGGGAACGCCGGGCGCGCGTCATCTCGGCCGACGGTGAGCTGCAGGCGTCGCACAAGCTCGCGCAGGCCGCGGCGACGATGGCCGACACGCCGTCGGCGATGCAGCTGCGGCTGCTGGAGACGGTGGTCCAGGTGTCGTCGGAGAAGAACTCGACGCTGATCCTGCCGTTCCCGGTGGAGCTGCTGCGCTTCCTCGACGCGCACACCCCGAAGCCGGCCGCGGCACCCGCGGCCCCGCCGGCGCCCGTCGCGCCGGCGATTCCCGAGGCCGCGCCGGAACCCGATGCGGTGGAAGCGAAACCGGAGGCGAACGGGCACGCGGCCCCGGCTCCGCGCACCCCCGGCGACGCGGCGCTGCCGACGTCCGACTAGCTGTCGAACTGGCCGTTCACGCCCAGGATGATGAACGTCGTGAAGAAGCCGACCCACAGCGCGACGACGACGTAGCCGATGATCACGGCGGCCGTGGCGACCCCGCGGCCGCCGCCTTCGCCGCGGTTGGTGCGGCTCAGCGCGATGTGGCCCATGATCAGCCCGGGCAGCGCGGTGATGCCGGAGCAGAAGCCGAGGATCGAGCAGACCAGCGCGCCGATGGCGAGCGCGTTGTCCTGGGTGCGCGGGGCGCCCGGGTACGGCTGGGCGTACGGCGCCGGCGGCGCGTAGGGCGCGCCGTACGCCGGCGGGTACGGCTGCGCGTACGTCTGCTGCGGGTAGCCCGGGGCCGCGTACGGCGTGCCGGGGATGTGCGCCGCGGGCGTCTCGAACGCCCCCGGCGGCAGGCTCCCGGCGGCCGGGTACGGCGGCGGCGTGGCACCGGTGACCGTCGTGTCGGCGGCCGTACTGCTCGCGACGGTGTGATCCGCGGCGGTGCTGTCCGAAACCGTGCTGTCGGCGATGGTGCTGTCCGGGACCGTGCTGTCGAACGTCGGGTCCGCGGTCGCGGGCGGTTCGTAGGACCCCGGGTCGTACGACGACGACTCGGTGGTCGACGGCGGGTCGTACGACGTGGACGGGTGGTCCTTGTCGCCGGACGGGTCGGTCATCGCGGGCCCCCTCGGTGCGTGCAGGACCTCAACTTAGCCGGTCAGCGGAAGAGGCCGTTCGCGGCGCCGACCCCGAAGATGAGGATGAACCCCAGGATGTTGAGCGCGATCGCGGCGTAGCCGACGATGAACGCCGCCATCGCCAGGCCCTGGCCTTCCGCTTGGCCGGCCTTGGCCTTGTTGTAGGCGATGTGACCCATGATGATGCCCGCGACGCTGATCAGGAAGCACAGGAAGATGCCGGCGATCGAGCAGATCAGCGCGCCGACGGCGAGCCCGGGGCCTTCCTTCGGCTGCATCCCCATGCCGGGGTACTGCTGGCCGTAACCGGGCTGCGGGTAGCCGCCCGACGGGTACTGCTGGCCGTAACCCGGCTGCTGGTAGCCGCCCGACGGGGGCTGCTGGAAACCACCCGACGGCGGCTGCTGCTGGCCGTACGGGTCGTTCGGATCCTGCGGATAAGTCATGGTTCCTCCCCTTCCGGTCGCACTTTACGGTGCTGAGGGGGCCGGGCGTGAGCGCCCTCATAGCAGGGTCGCCCGTTTCGGGTCATACTCACCGGTAACCCAGCGCCGGGAGCGGCGTCGTAACCGGAAAGGGAGCCGTGATGGCCCGTCTCGCCCAGACCGCCGGCCTGTCCGACGTGCAGTCGGAGATCCTCGCGACCGTCCGCCAGTTCGTGGACAAGGAGGTCATCCCGCACGCGCAGGAGCTCGAGCACACCGACACCTACCCGGCCGACATCGTCGAGGGCATGAAGGAGATGGGCCTGTTCGGGATCACCATCCCGGAGGAGTACGGCGGGCTCGGCGAATCGCTGCTGACCTACGCGCTCGTCGTCGAGGAGATCGCGCGGGGCTGGATGAGCGTGTCCGGCGTGATCAACACGCACTTCATCGTGGCGCACATGATCACCCGCCACGGCACCGAGGCGCAGAAGCGGCACTTCCTGCCGCGGATGGCGACCGGCGAGGTCCGCGGCTCGTTCTCGATGTCCGAGCCGGACCTCGGCTCCGACGTCGCCGCGATCAAGACGCGCGCCAAGAAGACCGACGACGGCTACGTCGTCGACGGCGCCAAGATGTGGCTGACGAACGGCGGCTCGTCCAACCTGATCGCGCTGCTCGTCAAGACCGACGAGGGCGCCGAGAAGCCCCACCAGAACCTGACGGCGTTCCTCGTCGAGAAGCCCGAGGGCTTCGGCGAGGTGGCACCGGGGCTGACCATCCCCGGCAAGATCGACAAGATGGGCTACAAGGGCGTCGACACCACCGAAGCGGTGTTCGACGGCTACCAGATCGGCGCCGACATGGTCCTCGGCGAGGCGCCGGGCAAGGGCTTCGCGTACATGATGGACGGTGTCGAGGTCGGCCGCGTGAACGTCGCGGCGCGGGCGTGCGGCATCGCGATCCGCGCGTTCGAGCTGGCGGTGGAGTACGCCCAGCAGCGCAAGACCTTCGGCAAGGCGATCGCCGAGCACCAGGCCGTGGCGTTCAAGCTGGCCGAGATGGCGACCAAGGTCGAGGCGGCCCACCTGATGATGGTGAACGCGGCCCGCCTGAAGGACTCGGGCGAGCGCAATGACGTCGAGGCGGGCATGGCCAAGCTGATCGCGTCGGAGTACTGCGCGGAGGTCACGCAGGACTCGTTCCGCATCCACGGCGGCTACGGCTACTCGAAGGAGTACGAGATCGAGCGGCTCATGCGCGAGGCCCCGTTCCTGCTGATCGGCGAGGGCACGAGCGAGATCCAGAAGACCATCATCAGCCGCGGCCTGCTGCGCGAATACAAGTCCCGTTCCTGAGACCGCCACTTTCGCTGGGAAAGATGCGTCCGAAGGGCCCTCGGACGTATCTTTCCTAGGGAAAGTGCAAAGCGACTTGTCGACATGGTGGCGCGTCCGGCCTTTCGGGGTAAGCGGCTCGCACGGTCCGGGTGTTCTTGACAAGATGGACGCCCAGGACCCACGACTGCGCAGGTGATGATGGTGAGTAGTCCCTTTGGCGGGGGCCGGGCGCCCGGCAACCTGCCGCGGCTGCCGACGCCGCCGACCGGCTGGCCGATCGGGTCGTACGCGACCTACGGCGAGGCCCAGCAGGCGGTCGACTTCCTCGCGGAGAACGAGTTCGCGGTCGGCGACGTCACCATCGTCGGCGTCGACCTGATGCTTGTCGAGCGGGTCATCGGGAAGCTTTCGTGGGGGCGGGTCCTCGCCACCGGCGCGGTGTCCGGCGCCTGGTTCGGCCTCTTCGCCGGCCTGCTGCTCGGGCTGTTCGTCAACCAGGGGTTCGCGCTGCAGCTGCTCACCGGCCTGGTGCTGGGCGTGCTGTCCGGGCTGGCGTTCGCCGCGATCGGGTACAGCATGTCGCGCGGGCGCCGGGACTTCTCGTCGGCGAGCCAGCTCGTCGCGGGCCGGTACGACGTCCTCTGCCAGCCGCGGTCGGCCGAGCGGGCGCGGGAACTGCTGGCGAAGCTCGCGCTCAAACCGCCGTCGTGAGGTTTACCGCCAATATCAGGCGATAATCACAGTTCGGCATGCACTGGCCTGAATCGTTACCGATACTGCTTGCGGGGTGTGATCGCCCGGCATAAGTTGTCCGACACCAGTCGGGCGGCCCCGCCCACCAGCGTGGCGGCCCGAGCACTAGCACGTCGGGGTGCTGGCGCGGTTTCGCCTCATCGCGTCGCGGTGCCCACCGGGCACCGCGGTAACCGGCGTGCACGCGGGTGAGGAGGCCTGATGGGGAAGAGGATCGGCGCGGGCAAACGGGGGCGATCGCCCGGCCGTACCACCGCCCTGCTGGGGGCAGGGGCATTGCTGACCGGTCTCGTGGCCGGCTGCGGCTCGGGCGGTGGCACGAAGATCAACGTCTACTACGCACCCGAGGACAGTTTCCAGAAGGTCGTGGACAACTGCAACAAGGCGGCGAACGGCCGCTACGAGATCGTCTACAACAAACTCCAGCGCGGCTCGGACGACCAGCGGCTCCAGATGGCGCGGCGGCTGGCGGCGGGCGACACCGCGATGGACGTACTGGGGCTCGACGTGACCTGGGTTTCGGAGTTCGCCGAAGCCGGCTGGGTCGATGAATGGAAGGACCAGAACAAGGCCGCGGCCTCCGAAGGCGTCCTGCAGGGACCGCTCGACACCGCGACCTACAACGGGAAGCTCTACGCGGCTCCGAAGAACACGAACATCCAGCTGCTCTGGTACGACGACCGGATCACCCCGACCCCGCCCAAGACGTGGGACGAGGCGATCCAGAAGTCGCAGGAGCTCAAGCAGCTGGGCAAGCCGTACAGCATCGTCTTCACCGGCGCGCAGTACGAAGGCCTGGTCGTCTTCTACAACACCCTGGTCGCGTCGATGGGCGGGCACATCTTGTCCGACGACGGCAAGTCCGTGGTGATGGACGACGGCGCCGTGAAAGCGCTCGCCCTGCTGAAGAAGATCACCGATTCGGGGATCACCGACGCGTCGCTGACCAACTCGAAGGAGGACGACGTCCGGCAGACGTTCCAGCGCGGTGACGCCGCGTTCGAGCTGAACTGGCCGTTCGTCTACGCCTCCTACGCGAAGGACAAGGCGTCGGACGTCTCGCACTTCAAGTGGGCCGTCTACCCGCAGGCCGAGGCCGGCACGCCGGCCAAGACCACGATCGGCGGGTACGACCTCGCTGTCAGTTCGCTGTCACAGCACAAGCCCGAGGCGTACGAAGCCGCGTTGTGCCTGCGGAGCCCGGAGAACCAGAAGTTCTCGGCGATCAACGACGGCGTCCCGCCGACCATCGAATCGGTGTACCACAACGACACGCCGCTCGACCCGTCGAAGCCGGCGGGCGACGACAACCCGAACATGGCGATCAAGTACCCGATGCGCGACTCGATCCTCGACGCACTGAAGGACGCCGCGGTCCGGCCGCTGACCCCGGCCTACCAGAACGCGTCGACGGTGATGTCGAAGATCCTTTCGCCACCGGCCGAAATCGATCCGCAGGCCACCGCGGACAAGCTGCGCCAGCAGCTCAGTGACGCGCTCCAGTCGAAGGGAGTGATCCCGTGACCGTTCAGGACTCCACCCCGGCCGACACCGCCGGGGCCACCGTCGCCGAAGGAGCGACGTCCCACAAGAAGGGCAAACCCGCCCTGTCCGAGGGCAAGAAGGCCGAGCGGAAGCTCGGGCTCTGGCTGTGCGCGCCCGCGTTCGTCGTGATGATCGCCGTCACCGGCTACCCGATCGTCTACTCGATCTGGCTGTCGCTGCAGCGGTACGACCTGCGGTTCCCGGCGCAGCAGCAGTTCGTCGGCTTCGACAACTACGGCGCCGTGCTGTCCAACTCGTACTGGTGGACGGCGTTCGGGACGACCATGCTCCTGACGGTCGTGTCCGTGGCGATCGAGTTCGTCCTCGGCATGGCACTGGCGCTGGTGATGCACCGGACGCTCGTCGGCCGCGGTCTCGTCCGGACGGTCGCCCTGATCCCGTACGGCATCGTCACGGTCGTCGCGGCGTTCTCGTGGTACTACGCGTGGACGCCGAAGACCGGCTACCTGGCGAACTGGCTCGCCTCCGACGGCGCGCCGCTCACCGAGCAGTGGCCGTCGCTGTTCATCATCATCGGCGCCGAGGTGTGGAAGACCACGCCGTTCATGGCGCTGCTGCTGATGGCGGGCCTGGCGCTGGTGCCCGACGACCTGCTCAAGGCCGCCGCGATGGACGGCGCGAACGGCTGGCAGCGGTTCACGAAGGTGATGCTGCCGGTGATGAAGCCGGCGATCCTGGTGGCGCTGCTGTTCCGCACGCTCGACGCGTTCCGGATCTTCGACAACATCTACGTCCTCACCGGCGGCGCGCAGGACACCGGGTCGGTGTCCATGCAGACCTACGACAACCTGGTCAAGGGGCTCAACCTCGGGATCGGGTCGACGATGGCGGTGCTGATCTTCATCACGGTGGCGATCATCGCGTTCATCTTCATCAAGGTGTTCGGCACGGCCGCACCGGGTTCGGATACTGGGGGTAAGCGCTGATGGTGATGGGAACCGTCACGACGGGCCGCAAGCTTCGCTGGGGGCTCGTCGACATCCTCGTGCTGGTGTTCGCGCTGGTGCCGGTGCTCTGGGTGGTCTCGCTCTCGTTCAAGACCAAGGACACGCTGACCGACGGGTACTTCATCCCGCAGTCGTGGACCTGGCAGAACTACGCGGACATCTTCCAGACGTCGGAGTTCCTGCTGGCACTGGTCAACTCGATCGGCATCGCGATCATCTCCACGGTGATCGCCGTGGTGCTGGGCACGATGGCCGCCTACGCCATCGCCCGGCTGGAGTTCCCCGGCAAGCAACTGCTGGTCGGGCTCTCCCTGCTGATCGCGATGTTCCCGCAGGTGTCGCTGGTGACGCCGCTGTTCAACATCGAGCGGAACCTGGCGCTGTTCGACACGTGGCCGGGGCTGATCCTGCCCTACATCACGTTCGCGCTGCCGCTGTCGATCTACACGCTGTCGGCGTTCTTCCGGGAAATCCCGTGGGAGCTGGAAAAGGCGGCGAAGATGGACGGCGCGACGCCGGCCCAGGCGTTCCGGAAGGTGATCGCGCCGCTGGCCGCGCCGGGTGTGTTCACCACCGCGATCCTGGTGTTCATCTTCTGCTGGAACGACTTCCTGTTCGCCATCTCGCTGACGTCGACCACGGCGTCGCGCACGGTGCCGGCGGCGTTGTCGTTCTTCACCGGGTCCTCGCAGTTCGAGGACCCGACCGGGCAGGTGAGCGCGGCCGCGGTCGTGATCACCATCCCGATCATTGTGTTCGTGTTGTTCTTCCAGCGTCGCATCGTGGCGGGGCTGACCTCCGGTGCGGTGAAGGGGTAGTCATGGCAGAAATCGTCCTCGACAAGGTGTCGAAGAAGTACCCCGACGGCGCGCTCGCGGTGTCCGAAGTGGACATCACCATCGGCGACGGCGAGTTCCTCGTGCTGGTCGGTCCGTCCGGCTGCGGGAAGTCGACCATGCTGAACATGGTGGCGGGCCTGGAGGACATCTCCTCCGGCGAGCTGCGCATCGACGGCAAGCGCGTCAACGAGAAGGCCCCGAAGGACCGGGACATCGCGATGGTGTTCCAGTCCTACGCGTTGTACCCGCACATGAGCGTCCGCGAGAACATGGCCTTCCCGCTGCGGCTGGCCAAGGTGGACGACAAGACGGTGCGGGCGAAGGTGGAAGAAGCGGCGACGATCCTCGACCTGACCGCGCACCTGGACCGGAAGCCGGCCAACCTCTCCGGTGGCCAGCGCCAGCGCGTCGCGATGGGCCGGGCGATCGTCCGCAACCCCAAGGCGTTCCTGATGGACGAGCCACTGTCCAACCTGGACGCCAAGCTCCGCGGCCAGATGCGGACGTCGGTGTCGAAGATCCAGAAGCAGCTCGGCACGACGACGCTGTACGTCACGCACGACCAGACCGAGGCCATGACTCTTGGCGACCGGGTCGTGGTGCTGCGCGGCGGTTTCGTGCAGCAGATCGGCGCGCCGCAGTTCCTCTACGAGAACCCGGCGAACCTGTTCGTCGCGGGGTTCATCGGCTCGCCGTCGATGAACTTCGTGCCGGCCACGCTGGAGAACAACGAGCTGCGCACGCCGCTGGGCACCACGCCGCTCACGGATCGGATCCGGCAGCTGGTGGAGAAGGCGGACGCGCCGCGCGAGGTGCTGGTCGGCATCCGGCCGGAGCACTTCGAGGACGCGGCGCTGGTCGAAGCCGGCCAGAAGACGGGCGGTGGCACGTTCACCGCGCACGTCGACGTCCTCGAGTCGATGGGGTCGGAGAAGTTCGCCCACTTCACCGTCGAAGGCGAAACCGCCACGTCCGCGGAGCTCGCGGAACTGGCGGCGGACAGCGGCTCGGCCGACGTCCCGGGGTCGGCGTCGCAGATCGTGGCCCGGCTCTCGGCGGAATCGGCCGCCAAGGAGAACTCGGACCTGCAGGTCTGGTTCGACGCGGACAAGGTCAAGCTCTTCGACCCGGCCAACGGCAAGAACCTCACCTACGAGGACTGAACGGTAGTGCCGTGAAGGGCACCCTCAGGGACTCCAAGTCCCTGAGGGTGCCCTTCAGGGCGTTTCAGGCCTTCGGCAGCCGTGAGTAGATCGACGTCGCCGCGGTGCGGGCCAGCGCGCACGTGCCGTCGCCGGCCGTGCCCGCCGTCTCGACCACGCTGATCTCCGCCAGCTCACGGCGTCCGGGCAGGCCCGGCGCCGGCTGGGTGCTGTCGACCAGGCAGAACACGCCCGCGAGCCGGACCTGGGCCGCGCGGCCGCCGAGCGTCTCGACCGGGCCGTTCGTGCCCGCGGTGTCCACCGTGAGCTTGATGCCGACCTTGCCGCGGATGCAGCTGTGCCCGGCCAGCCCGATGGTCGGCTGGCTGCCGGCGCCGGCGGGGTCGTCGAGGTCGTGGCTGTCGAGCAGCGCGCAGGGCGCGACCCGGCCCCACGAGCGCTCGGGGAACGTCAGCCGCCCGACCTTGCCGGCGGTGACCGCGGCGAGCACCGAGCCGACGGTGGCGTCCGCGGTTTCGCAGCGGCCGGGCTGGTCGGCGGGACCGCTGTCGGTCACCGACACGTCCAGCCGGTTGCCGTCGGCGAAGATGATCGTGCGGGTGCAGGCGGTGTGGTCGTTGAACATCGACTGCTGCACCGAGACGCCGTCGGGCACCGGCCCCGCGTAGTCGTAGGGCTTGATGTTCGGGTCGGAGTCGAAGGCCAGCGGCCCGACGAGGATCGTGCGCCAGCCGAGGTCGGCCTGGCAGCTCTCGAACGTCGGCACGGCGACGGCGCCGGCCGCGACCTTGGGCACGTCGAGCATGCTGCAGTAGTCGACGGTGCCGAAGTCGCCGAGCGCGGCGGACGCGGTCAGGGGCGTCGGCCCCGAGCCCTCGGCCGGGTCGGACGCGGCCTGCGTGGTGGCGCAGCCGGCCGAAAGCAGGGCGCAGAACATCACGACGACCAAAGATTTCCAACGCGGGTACACGGGGTGCAAGTATCACCACATCCGGCCGAAAAGCCACCCCTGACGGGGACATCTCTCACTATTTTCCGCTGGGTGAGCGACAAACGCGCAGGTCCTCGGTTTTCCGCTGCGCGAGCTGCGGTTTCCGCAGTGCCTGAAGGACTTTCGCTTTCGCCGTCCCCTAAGGGAACGATCCTTCCCGCGAGTGATGCGGAACCGGGTGGCCGGGTGGTGAAGTGGGTATATCGGAAGTTCGAGGAAAGGGAAGACGATGAGCGCACCGGTCACCCGGCGACTGAGCCGCCCCCGCCACGGCCGCATGATCGCCGGCGTCTGCGCCGGTCTCGCGCAGCGGTACGGCATGAAGCCCAACACGGTCCGGTTGCTGGCGGTGCTGTCCTGCCTGCTGCCCGGACCCCAGTTCGTGGCCTACCTCATCCTGTGGGCGGTCATCCCGGCCGAGTGACGGGAGCGAGGGAGCCGAACCAGGCGGGAGCTACGACACCCGCCTGGTTTTGTTGTGCCTGCCGGGTCCTCAGGGTCGCCAGGAGCACATCGCTTCGTCGATCTCCTGCTCGTCCAGCGGCGGGTGCGGCAGTTCCGTCGCCTTGCCGGGCTCCGCGCGCAGGCCGTCGAGCAGCATGCCCAGGCACCGGCGCCACAGCGACGGGTCCACCGCGCACGTGAACTCGACCACCGAGCCGACCATCATGTGCAGCAGGGGGATGTCGGTGGGGGCGAAGTCGGCGCGCAGGCCGCCCGCCGCCTTGGCCCGCTCGACGAGCTGTGTGATCAACGGCACCATGCGGGCTTTCGCGTCCGCGACGTGCTCGTGGCCGAACTTGTTGGACAGCATGATCTCGCGCAGCCCGCGGTCCGTCGAATGCAGCTCGGCCGCCTTCCACGTGAAGCTGACGAACGCTTCCCACGCGTCTTCGGCCTTCAGCGCGTCCGCCGCGAGGTCGCCGATTTCCTCCATGCGCTCGGCGAACATGGCTTCGACCAGGTGTTCCTTGCTGGGGAAGCGCCGGTAGACCGTGCCGACGCCGAGGCCGGCGTGGTGCGCGATGTCGTCGAGGGTGGCTTCCAGGCCGCGTCGGCCGAAGACCTCGCGGGCGGCCTGGAGGATGCGGCGGCGGTTCAATTCGGCGTCACGCCGCAGCGGCCGCGCCGGTGCGGCGGGACTCGCGTCCCGTGTCATGCGTCCCACTCTACCAATGAAGTAGAGGCACCTTCTCCGGTTCTTGTGTACGTTGGGCCACGTAAGGGGAGATACCTACTCCACATAGCTTCCTGATCACTTTCAGTGAGGACACCCATGACCGAGTCCACGCTCGTCGTCGCGCCGTCGGGGGACGCGCGCGCCGCCGAGAACCCCCACCACGCCAGACGGTGGCTGATCCTCGTGATGATCGGCCTGGCCCAGCTGATGGTCGTTCTCGACGCGACCGTCGTGAACATCGCGCTGCCTTCCGCCCAGCTCGACCTGGGCTTTTCCAACGACGCGCGGCAATGGGTCGTCACGGCGTACGCGCTCGCGTTCGGCAGCCTGCTGCTGCTCGGCGGGCGGCTCGCGGACCTCTTCGGCCGCAAGAACACCCTGCTCGTCGGCCTGGCCGGCTTCGCCGCGGTGTCCGCGTTCGGCGGCGCGGCGAGCAACATCGAGATGCTCCTGATCGCCCGTGCGGCACAGGGCGTGTTCGGCGCGCTGCTCGCGCCGGCCGCGCTTTCGCTGCTGACCACGACGTTCACCGACCCGAAGGAACGCGGTCGCGCGTTCGGCGTGTTCGGGGCCATCGGTGGTGGCGGCGCGGCCGTCGGCCTGCTGCTCGGCGGCGTGCTGACCGAGTACCTCGACTGGCGCTGGTGCATGTTCGTCAACATCATCTTCGCCGTCGTCGCCTTCGTCGGAAGCTCGATCCTGCTGCGCAACCAGCGTGACGCCGGCCCGCGCCCGAAGCTCGACCTGCCGGGCACGGTCACCGCGTCCGCGGGCCTCTTCGCGCTGGTCTTCGGCTTCGCGAACGCCGAGTCGGACTCGTGGTCGTCGGTCTCGGTGTGGGGCTTCCTCACAGCGGGTGTGGTGCTGCTGGGCGTGTTCGTGTGGCTGCAGCAGCGCGTCTCGCACCCGCTGCTGCCGCTGCGCGTGCTGCTCGACCGCAACCGCGGCGGCTCGTACCTGGCGATGTTCCTGCTCGCCATCGGCATGTTCGCGATCTTCCTGTTCCTGACGTTCTACGTGCAGCAGAACCTGAGGTTCACGCCGATCCAGAGCGGTGTCGGGTTCCTGCCGATGGTGGCGACGCTGATGCTGGCCGCCACCACGGCGACGGCCGTCCTGCTCCCGCGCTTCGGCCCGCGGCCGCTGGTGCCGACGGGCATGGCGATCGCGGCGGTCGGGCTGTTCTGGCTCAGCCGCATCGACCTCGAAAGCACGTACGCCAGCGGGGTCCTCGGCCCGCTGCTGGTGATGGGCTTCGGCATCGGCCTGGCGATGGCGCCGGCGATGAGCGTCGCGACGTTCGGCGTCGAGGCGCACGACGCCGGGGTCGCGTCGGCGGCGGTCAACACGATGCAGCAGGTCGGCGGCTCGATCGGCACGGCGCTGCTCAGCACCCTCGCGGGCAACGCGGCGTCGTCGTACCTCGCGGGCAAGGTGCCGACGCCGCAGTTGGTGGCCGAAGCCTCGATCGAGAGCTACACGACGGCGTTCACCTGGGCCGGCTTCATCTTCGCGGCCGGCGCGGTGCTCAGCGGCCTGCTGCTGCGCTCGGGCGCGCCGAAGGGTGAGGCGGCGCCGGGCGTCGTGCACATGTAGGTCCGCTTGAACCTTCCCGGCCCTCCGCGCACTAGTAGGGGTGAGAATGTGCGAAGGAGGGCCGGGTGGGGGCGTCGAGAGAGCTCGATTTCAGCGAGTACTCCGCCGCGCGGGTGCAGCGGTTCCGGCGGGTGGCGTTCGCGCTCTGCGGGGACTGGCACAGCGCCGAAGACCTCGTGCAAGCCATGTTCGTCCAGCTGTACCGGCGGTGGCGCCGGGTGCGGCCGGACACCGTCGACGCCTACGCGCGCGCATCCTGCTCAACGCGTTCCTCGCCGGGCGCAGGAAAGCGGGCCGTGAGCACGTGACGTCCGAGCCACCCGAACGGGCGGCTCCACCGGACCACGACAGCCACGTCCGCGTCGACCTCGAGCGCGCACTGACCGGGCTGACGCCGCGGCAGCGCGCGATGGTCGTGCTGCGTTTTCCTCGAAGAAAGACCTGGACGTCCGGTCCGCGCTCACGGCGTACGTGACCGAAGACGAGCCCCCGATCGGCCTGGACGGCGCCCGGATCCTGGCGCGGGGCCGCCGCTGCCGGGCGGAGCTGCCCGCCGGCGTCGTCGGGGGAGACGCGGGCGCAGATCGCCGACCGGCTGAGCTGCGTCGTCGACAACGGCGTGCTGACGTACCGCGCGTCGCTGACCGCGCCGGGGATGAACGTCGAGTTCTGGTCCAGCAACAGCGGTGTCCTGGAACAGAAGGGCGTCCCGCTGCCGGTCCAGCGGCCGGAACCGACGTTGAACGCCGTACAGGTCAGGGGGTTGGCGCTCACGCCGGGCCTCGGCTGAAGATCCACTTTGGACGGGGCACCCGATCGGGTGGTAGACACCGAACTGTTCGCATGGTGCGGTGGAAAACCCGATCGAGTGCGAAGGGGTGAAACCTTGCGGGAGCCTGAGGTGGCGCCGGATCTCGTCGACGCCGCCCGGCGCCTGGCCACCGCGATGGCGGGGGCCGGAGCCGCCGACCGGGAGGCGATGGCCGTCGGGTTCGCGCGGGAAGTCCTGGCTTCGCGGGGTGCCGAAGCGCGGTTTGCCGCGTTCTACGAACATTGCCCGTCCGGCGTCGTTCTTGTCGACCCGGAAGGTGTTGTCGGGGCGGCGAACCCGGCGTTCCTGCGGCTGGCGCACGCCGCCGGGGAAGCCGGGCTCGTCGGCACGCGCGCCGAAGACCTCGGGGCGACCATGCGGGACCGCTCGGCGCTGCGCGCGGCGCTGGAGTCCGGCGACCGGGTGCTGGACCGGCTCGCGATCCACTCCCGGCCCGAGGCTTCGCGCGTCGTCCGGCTGACGGTCAAGACGCTGCCCGGCGAGCGTGACCAGTACCCGATCCTGATGTTCGAGGACACGCACGAACTTCGGCAGCTGCAGGAGACCATCCAGCACCAGAGCCTGCACGACCCGCTGACCGGCCTGCCCAACAACGCGCACTTCCGCTCCAAGCTCGAAGGGATGCTCGCCGACCACGGCCAGGGCCGGATCGCGTTGCTGTTGCTGGACATCGACGGCTTCAAGGTCGTCAACGACGGCCTCGGCACCGAGGTCGCCGACCAGGTGCTGCGCGGCGTCGCGGGAACGTTGCGCGAGGTTTTCGCGCCGGGCAAAGGTTTTGTCGCACGTCTCTTCGGCGACGGCTTCGCGGTGGCGCTGCGCGGCGACCTCGAGCCGGCGTCGGTGGTCAAGCTGGTCGAGCAGACGATCGCCGAGCTGGCCAAGCCCGTCTACGCGGACGGCGTCGGAGTCGGGGTGAGCGCGAGCGCGGGCATCGTCGTCGCGGAGGTGCCGGGGGCGGAGCACGGCGAGCTGATCCGTTCGGCGGAGGTGGCACTGCACCGGGCGAAAGAGCTCGGCAAGGCGCAGTGGGTGCTGTTCGACCCGGGGTCGGGCCAGGCCGACCGCGACCGCTACCGGCTCGCGTCGGCCATCGCCGGGGCGCTGGAGCTCGGCGAGATCACGGTGGTCTACCAGCCGCACGTGGTGCTGCCGGACGCCCGGATCGTGACGTCGCTCAACGCGGCCCTGCTGTGGAACCACCCCACCCGCGGCCGGCTGCGCGCGGAGGAGTTCTACCCGCTCGCGGAGACGACCGGCATGACGGTCCCGCTGGGCAAGCACCTGCTGGCGAAGGCCCTGGAGACGAAGGCGAGCTGGGTGTCCAGGTTCGGCGACGGCTCCCCGATGGTGTGCCTGACGCTGCCGCGCCGGATGGCCATCGACGCCGACCTGGTCGGCATGGTCCGCGCGGAGCTGGACCGGGCGGGCCTGGAGCCGAGGCACCTGATGCTGTGCGCGGACGCGGAGTCCCTGATCGACGACCGCGGCGACCTGGTCGAGGCACTGGGCCACCTGGCGCGCCTGGGAGTGCTGTTCGTCCTGAACATCACGGGCCTGCCGGAGCTGGAACTGGTCCCGGCCCACGCGATCCCGGCCCCGGCGGTGATGCTGCGAGGCCCGATCGTCGACGTCCTGGCCGCGGACGACGCCCCGGCGTGGGCCCGGCGGAACGTGCGCCAGCTGGTGGAGCGCGCGGAGGAGATGGGCGTCAAGGTCGGCGCGTACGGGGTGATCTCCCAGACACAGGCGGAGCTGCTGTACGGGCTGGGGGTGGTGGTGGCCTCGGGCAGCTACCAGCCGGAGTACCAGACCAGCTCGGAGGCGGAGACCTGGGTGGGCCGCACCTTCCCGATGGGCTAGCCGACCTCGGAGTAACGCCGCACGTTCTACGCAGCTCCAAACGCATGTCATCGCCTCCGCGCAGTTCTCCCAGGCACGGATTTGGCGCACGATCAACTTGTTGGTCGGTCTTCCCGCCGCCGCGGCTGCGGCGGTCGCGGGTGGTTTGGCGTTGTCAGGCGCGAACAACGCAGGGACAGTAGGTGTCCTCGCCATCGCTTCGGCGACTTTGGGCTCGTTCCAACCCGTGCTCGGGGCGCAACGGCGCCAGACCGTTGCGGAGCGATGCGCGAACTCGTACCTCGAAATCCGGAACGCCGCACGACGATTGCAGCTGCTCGATCTCGACGAAATGAGCTACGCGCAGGCGAGGCGTCAGCTGGATCTGATCGCATCCCGGCAAGAGGAGGTCAACAGGACCGCCGACCCGCCGTCGATGCTGGCACTCAGATTTGGTCGAAGGTTTGTCGACCGCTCGAAGGAGCGAGTCGCGAAGTTCGATCAACAGCCTGAAATCGGCCGGGCTGACCAGCTCTGCTCCAGGGCCGCACCTTCCCGATGGGCTAGCGCTTCGTCCGCAGCTGTTCGATGACCTCGTCGTCCCACCGGTGTGTGCGGATCAGCCGGTACCGCTCCGCTGCCACCCACATGTACGCCTCGGCGTCCGTCCTGTCGCCCACCATGCCCGCCTGGCGCAGCATGGCCACCACCGGGACGTACTCCTCCTCGAACCAGCGCTGGGCCACGCTCGCGCGGTCGCAGAACTTGCCCTCGTCCTGCATCAGCCGGAACCCCCACGCCTCCACGTGCTCGCCCAGCTTCGCGTAGTCCCACGGGTCCGACACGATCACCGACGCCCGCGCGTGGCCCGTCAGCGGGACGCGCTCCAGGAACAGCCTGCGGTAGTCCTTGACGATCAGGTCGCCCCGGTAGCGGATGCCGCTCGGGTCGAGCTTGGTGCGGACCACCGTCACCGATGCCTCTATTGTGGACAGTCCCTGCGCGTGGGCGACCGAGACCCGGTGGTGGCCGTCGATGATGAAGTGCAGCTCGCCGACCCGGTAGACCTCGATCGGCGGGATGTCCTCGCCGCGGCGGGCGGCCAGGGCCAGTCTTTCCCAGCGCTCGCGGACGCGGCCCGACGTCGGGCGGAAGCGGCGGTCGAAGTCGCGGCTGCGGTCGACCGTGCCGGCGATCGAGTCCAGCTTGATCACCCGCAGGCCGATCCGGCTCTCGCCGAGGTAACCGAGCGCCTCCACCACCTCGTGGAACGGCAGCATGATGTTGACGTCGTCGGGCTCGCGGCGCAGCCACGTCGACAGCCGCGAAAGCACCTGCTGACGCCGGGCGCGCAGGAAGTCGCTTTCGGCGTCCGCGCGCGGGAATCCCGTTTCCTTCATGAGAACTCCATGATCCGGTGGCCCACCACGTTGCGGATCCGCGTGTCGCCGACGACCCGGTCGGGCACCGGCTCGCCGTGGGGGTGGATGTGCCCGTGCAGCAACCACTTCGGGCGCAAGCGGTCGATCGTCTCGTGCAGGCAGGAAAACCCGCGGTGCGGCGGATCTTCGCGGTCGCCGAGGTCCAGCGGCGGCGAGTGCGTCAGCAGGACGTCGACGTCACGGCCGTCGCGCCGGCGCCGGCGCCGGGCGCGCCGCTCCAGCGCGCGGGACCGGCGCGCCTGCTGGCGTTGCGTCCACTGGTTCGGCCCGTCGTTGTAGCGGATCGACCCGCCGAGCCCGGCGAACCGGATCCCGGCGACGTCGACGACCCGGCCGTCGGCGTTGACGCCGCCCGCCGGGCCCGGCCAGACCGTCGGGAAACCGTCCTTCATGGACAGTCCGCCGTACCGCGTGTAGCCGGTCAGATCCGGGTCGTGGTTGCCCGGCACGAACACGCACGGCGCGTCCAGGGCACTGGCCAGGAAGGCCAGGTAGTCGTAGGGGAGGTCGCCGGCGCCGATGACGAGGTCGACGGGGCGGCTGCGGACCGCGTCGGTCCACAACCGCTCGTCCACCTCGTCCGCGACCACCAGCGCTTTCGGCACGCCCCCAGGGTACGACGCCGAGCGCTACTTCATGCCGTGCGCGAACCCGGGGTCGGCGACGATGACGAAGGTGATGACGAAGATCCAGAGGAGGCTGAGCGCGAGCGCCCAGGCCTTGAGGTTGGACAGCATGCGAGGCATCACGAATTCTCCGATTCCGGCGTAAAGAAAAAGGGGACCTAGAGCCAGCCGTTCTTCCGGAATATTCGGTACAGCAACAGGCAGATCGCCAGGATCACGGTGATCACCAGCGGGTACCCGAACTTCCAGTGCAGTTCGGGCAGGTAGTCGAAGTTCATGCCGTAGATCCCGGCGATCATCGTCGGCACGGTGATGATCGCCGCCCACGACGTGATCTTGCGCATGTCGGTGTTCTGCTGCAGCGAGATCTTCGCGACCGTCGCGTCGACCAGGGTGGACAGCAGCTCGTCGAACGCCGCGACGCGCTCGGACACGGTCGTGAGGTGGTCGGCGACGTCGCGGAAGTAGGAGCGGACCTCGTCCGGCACCAGCCGCGTGTAGCCCTCGGCCAGCCGCTGGACCGGCGTCGCCAGCGGCATCACCGCCCGGCGCAGCTCCAGGACCTCCCGCTTCATCAGGTAGATCTGCTCGGCGCTGACCAGCGAGCGCGGCGCGAAGACCTGCGCCTCCATCACGTCGATGTCGTTCTCGATCCGGCCCGTGACGTCGAGGTAGTGGTCGACGACGTGGTCGGCGATCGCGTGCACGACCGCGGCCGGGCCGAGCTGCAGCCGCTCCGGGTCGTCGTCCAGCTCACGGCGCAGCCGGGCCAGCCCGGAGTGGTTGCCGTGCCGGACGGTGATCACGAAGTCGCGGCCGAGGAACACCATCAGCTCGCCGGTCTCGACGATCTCGTTGGCCGTCGTCGGCGACTCGTGCTCGACGTACCGGACGGTCTTGACCACGAGGAACAGCGTGTCGTCGTAGCGCTCCAGCTTGGGCCGCTGGTGTGCTTCGAGCGCGTCCTCGACGGCCAGCTCGTGCAGCCCGAACGTCTCCGCGATGCCCTGGATCTGGTCGGCGTCGGGCTCGTGCAGCCCGATCCAGACGAACCCCTCGTGGCGCTTGCGGACCTCTTTGATCGCCTCGATGTGCGTCCAGCGGCCGGGTACGCGCTTGCCGCCGACGTACACCGCGCAGTCCACGACGTACGCGGACAGCGGCACCGGGATCGGCCGGACGGGGACGCCTTTGGCCCGGCTGTTGCCGCGGCCGCGAAGGCCGCCGAGCGAGGGAATGGCAGGCATGAGGTCTCCTGGGCGTCGTGCGTGGTCGTGCGAGGACGACTGACCAGGCGGAACGGGGTCCGCCCGGCAACACCAGCGCTCCCGAAGCCGCGGGAAGACCTACCAGGAGATGAGCCGGCCGGCCGGTGAGGTGGGAACGCTGGGACTACTAGGGAGCGGACTATCGCCACTACTCATCGGGGTTCCTCACCTCCTTCGGGCCAGGCACGGACGTGTGACGTGGAGAGTGGTGGGGCTCGCGTTGACGAGCGAACACCAATGGTTGAGGGTACTCCTCACTACGGATGCGTGTCGTACCAGGCTCACGCGGTGTTACGCGGACAGGAGAGACGAGTGCAGTTCGGGCGGTACTACGAGGAGTTCGAGGTCGGTGCGGTCTACAAGCACTGGCCGGGCAAAACGGTCACCGAGTACGACGATCACCTGTTCTGCCTGATCACGATGAACCACCACCCGCTGCACCTCGACGCGAACTACGCCGAAGAGACGACCGACTTCGGCAAGAACGTCGTCGTCGGGAACTACGTCTACTCGTTGCTGCTGGGCATGTCCGTGCCGGACGTCTCGGGCAAGGCGATCGCGAACCTCGAGGTGGAGTCGCTGAAGCACGTCAAGCCGACCTTCCACGGCGACACCATCTACGGCGAGACCGAGGTGCTGGACAAGACGCCGTCGAAGTCCAAGGACGACCGCGGCGTCGTCTACGTGGAGACCCGCGGCTACAAGCAGGACGGCCTGATCGTGTGCACCTTCCGGCGGAAGGTCATGGTGCCGAAGCGCTCCTACGGGGAAGCCCGTGGCGGCGAGCAGCCGGGCCGGCCGACCCCGCACGAATGAGGCTCCGATGACGATCGAACTGGACCGCGTCAAAACCACATTGCGCACGTTCGCGGAAGTCGAAGCGCGCGGCGTGTCCCCGTTGTACGACCACCTCGCGACGCAGGCGGCCGAGGACGACGACGTCGCGGGGCTGCTGACGGCCGCCCGCGACGGCGAAGCGCGCGCGACGCTG
This sequence comes from Amycolatopsis sp. NBC_01286, assembly GCF_035982555.1. Lineage (NCBI taxonomy): Bacteria > Bacillati > Actinomycetota > Actinomycetes > Pseudonocardiales > Pseudonocardiaceae > Amycolatopsis > Amycolatopsis sp. NBC_01286. Next base: position 1,208,649 of record NZ_CP108428.1, on the reverse strand, counting down.
CTGATGGCGACCGCGCACCGGCTCGTCCAGGCCGACCCGATCCACCCGCTGTCGCGGTACTACCCGTCGCTGGGCGGCTTCGACGGTGTCGACTCCGAGACGTGGCCGCTGTTCCGGTCGTTCCTGCTGGAGCGGGCGGACAAGGCGCGGGCGTTCATCGCGTCGCGCTACACCCAGACGAATGAAGTGCGCCGCGCCGCGCTGCTGTACCCCGCGGTGGCCCGGGCGGCGAAGGAAGCGGGCGGGAAGGTCGCGCTGCTGGAGGTCGGCTGCAGCGCCGGCCTGCTGCTCGGCCTCGACCGCTTCGGCTACCGCTACCAGTGCGACGGCGGCGAGCAGCTGACGGCGGGCCCGGCCAAGGCCGCGGTCGGGCTGCACTGCGCGCTCGACCTGGCTCCGGGCGCGGTGGCGCCCAAGCTGCCGAAGAAGCTCGCGGTGGTGGCGCGGGCCGGGCTGGACCGGTCCCCGGTCGACCTCTCCGACGAGGACGAGCTGGCGTGGCTGGAGGCGTGCGTCTGGGCCGACCAGCCGGACCGCATCCGGCTGCTGCGCACGGCGGCGGCCGAGCAGGCCAAGCACCGCCCACCCCTGATCGAGGGCGACGGCGTCGACGACCTGGCCGCGGCGGCCGCGACGCTGCCTGCGGAGGCCCCGCTGGTGGTGCTGACGAGCCACGTCCTGGCGTACTTCACAGCCGAGCGCCGGGCGGCCTTCGTCGACGCCCTCGCCGCGCTGGCGGCCACCCGGCCGCTGTGGTGGGTGTCGGAGGAGTTCTACGGCGCCGCACTGGAGGGCGTCCTGCCCGGCCGGGCGGACCTCGCGGGCGCGGACGGCCTGGCGACGCTGGGCGTCGTCCGGTGGGCCGAGGGCAAGCCGGAGGCCCACGCGCTGGCCCGCACCGCACCCCACGGCCAACGGATGACCTGGCTCCCGGCCTAGCCCGGCGGACCCGAGCGGGTGCCTTTCGTTCCTGCCGCCCTGCGACGCTGGGACCTCACGGCGGTGTAGGTGAAGATCCGTGCGAGTCCCTGCCCGGAGCGACGACTCGACTGTCGGCGTAGATCGAACCGGCTCCGGTTACCTCCAACGCCGTCTTGCTCAGGTGCGGGGCAGGGCGTTCCAGCCACGCAGCGTCACGTACAGGAGATCCACGAGCGCGCCGGCCGCCTCCATGTCCGAAAGGTCTGCCGCATCGGCCCAGCGGGCGTCCGTGGCGTCGTCACCTGCCGTGAGCGTGCCGCCCGCGATGCGGCAGGCGTAGTCGTGGATTTCGTAGGGTTCGCGGGTCACGGTGCCGACCAGTGTGCCCGGAATCACGTCGAGGCCCGTTTCCTCCCGCATCTCGCGGATCACGGCCGTTTCGTCTGATTCGCCCGGTTCGACTCGGCCGCCTGGCAGCGACCATTGGCCCGAACCGGGGTCGTTGGCCCGCCGGATGAGGAGTAATCGGCCCTGGTCGTCGTACGCGATCCCGCCGACGCAGCGGACGGTGGTGCCCGTGGAGCCCTTCATGTCCCGAAGGGTAGACGTCAGCGAGGTGAAAACCGATGTCCTGTACACGGAGAGTAGCCATACGGTACACTCCGGACGGCGTGCTGACCCAAGCGCGGGACTTTCCTCCCTCGCGCCCCTTCAGTGCGGTACAACGTAAAAGTCAGTTTTTTGCTGTTGTCCGGTGTCACCGTAAGAGACGGGATTTGATCGCGGTGAACGTGAAGAAGATTGCGGGCCTCGCCGGTATCGCGTTGGTGCTGTTCTTCGTCATTGCCCAGCCCGGTCAGGCCGCGGGCCTTGTCGGCAACATCGTCGACTTCCTGCGCAGCTCGGCCGAATCGGTGATCACCTTCGTCAGCAACGTGTTCAAGGGCTGATAGGGGGGTTACCCTCGAACCATGTTCGCGCCACGCGACCCCGACGAGTACCTCCTCGACACCGAGCGGCGGGTCATCCGGATCCGCCGCCACTGGGCGGTGCTGCTGTGGGACACCTTCGAGGCGGCGGCTCTGCTCGCCATCTGCGTCCTGGTGTCCTACCTGCTGCCACCGGCGCTCTACATCGGCCAGAACCTGCTCTGGTACGTGGCGCTGATCGTGGTGCTGCGGTTCGCCTACGTGGTGATGGAGTGGTGGGTCGAGCGGCTGGTGGTCACCGACAAGCGGTTCGTCATGACCACCGGGGTGTTCACGACCAAGGTGCTGATGATGCCCATCAGCAAGGTCACCGACCTCAGCTTTGTGCGCACCGCCACCGGTCGCATGATGGGCTACGGCACGATGGTCGTCGAGTCCGCCGGTCAGATCCAGGCGCTCAACAGGATCGACTACCTGCCGCGGGCCGAAGAGTTCTACGACACGATCTCCGAGCTGGTCTTCGGCGACAAGCAGAAGCAGGCCGAGCGCTTCTCGATGATCAAGGCCCAGCGGGCCGCCCGGGGCAAGAAGCCCGTCGGCTGAGCCGTGAGGCCGTCAGCCGCCGCGTGACTTCGCGCTGAGCAGCAGTCCGCGAGCGGGGGCGCGGCGGCCTGACCGGGACAAGCCTCATCCCGGCGAGGGTGTGACCCAGCGCATCGTCGACAATGGATCCGATGCGCATCGACCTGCACGCCCATTCCACCGCCTCCGACGGCACCGACACGCCGGCCGGCCTCGTCGCCGCGGCCGCGAGAGCCGGGCTCGACGTCGTCGCGATCTCCGACCACGACACCACGGCGGGCTGGGCCCCGGCCACCGACGCCCTGCCACCAGGCCTGACGCTGGTGCCCGGCGCCGAGCTGTCCACCGTCTCGACCGACCCCGAGACGGGCCGCCAGATCAGCGTCCACCTGCTGGCCTACCTCTTCGACCCGGCCGCCGAGGCCGTCGTCACCGAGCAGACCCGGCTGCGGATCGAACGCCGCACCCGGCTGCGCAAGATGGCCGAGCGGATGGCCGCCGACGGCCTGCCCATCGACGCCGACGAGATCTTCGGCCTGCTGCCCGAGGACTCGCCCGCCGGGCGCCCGCACCTCGCCCAGGCGCTGGTCCGCGCCGGGCTCGTCAAGAGCGTCGACGAGGCCTTCGCCGAGTACCTGAACAGCCGTCGCGGCTACTACGTCGCGCGCCGGGACACCCCGGTCGAAGACGCCATCGACATGATCGCCGCGGCCGGCGGGGTCACGGTCATCGCGCACCCCTTCGCCTTCAGCCGCGGCGCCACGATCAGCGAGGACACCCTCGCCGGCCTGGCCGCCCACGGGCTCACCGGCGTCGAGGCCGACCACCCGAACCACGACCCGGCCACGCGCGCCCGCACGCGGGAGCTCGCCGGCGAGCTCGGCCTGCTGGTCACCGGCTCGAGCGACTACCACGGCACGAACAAGACCATCGCCCTCGGCGAATGCACCACCGATCCCGGGCAGCTGGAGGAGCTGGTGGCGCGCGCGACCGGTTTCCAGGTCGTGAAGGGCTGAGATGGCGATCGCCGACTTCTTCGACGCCAAGCTCTTCATGAGCGCGACGATCACCCTCGTCGTCATCATGGACCCGCCCGGCACGGTGCCGGTGTTCCTCAGCCTCGTCGGCCGCAAGCCGCTGGCGACGCGCGCCCGGGCCGCCCGGCAGGCCGTCCTGGTGTCACTGCTCGTGATCAGCCTCTTCGCCGTCGCCGGCCAGGCGATCCTGGCCTACCTCGGCATCGGCATCCCGGCGCTGCAGGGCGCGGGCGGCCTGCTGCTCCTGCTCATCGCGCTGCAGCTGCTGACCGGCAACGGCCACGAGGCCGAGGCGGCCACCGACGACGTCAACGTCGCCCTCGTGCCGCTCGGCACGCCGCTGCTGGCCGGGCCGGGCGCCATCGCCGCGACCATCGTGTTCGTCCGGCAGGCCGACGGCCACATCGGCGCGTACATCGCGCTGGCGCTGGCGATCGTGATGACGCACTTCATCATCTACATTTGCATGCGCTACTCCGGCGTCGTCATCCGGCTGATCAAGGAAAGCGGCATCACGCTGCTGGCCAAGGTGGCCGGCCTGCTGCTCGCGGCGATCGCCGTCGAGCTCGTCGCGAACTCGGTGCGCGGCTTCATCGCCGGCGGCAACTGACCCCCGCCACTCGGGTTGTCCTGCCGGACAGGATCCCGCCCGCGCGTTGACATCGTTGCCACGCCTCCCGCAGCCTGAATCTCAGCTCAGCGGTTGAAACGATTCAAACGCGCCTTGCGGAGGCCTCGATGAAGTGGCTCAGAGCAGTCCTGCCGGTCACGGTCCTGGTGGCGAGCGGCGTGGCCGCGGTGCCCGCCACGTCCGCCGTGGCGGCGCCGGGCTGGCAGAAGTACGTCGTCGCGCCCACGAGCCGGGACGTCCGGCCGGTGCGCGTGCTGTCCACCACCGGCGACGTCACCAACCCGAAGGGCCTGCTGGGGCAGGGCGTCGCGACGCTGAAGCGCCAGGCGCCCCCGCCGAAGCCGGCCTGGCCGGGCGGGACGACGGCGGCCGCGTCGTCGTTCCACGCGCCCAACAACGGCGGCAACGGCCAGCCGCGCACGTACGGCCCCGGCAACGCCGTCGACGGCAACACCGACACGTTCTGGAACGACGACACGCTCGGCGCCTACCCGGACGTGCTGACGATCACCTCGGGCGCGGCGGTCGCGCTCCCCGGCGTCACCGTGCTGTCCAGTGTGGACGGTGTGCCGCAGGACTTCACGGTCGACGTGCTGGACGCCGGCGCGTGGCGCACCGCGGCCACGGTCACCGGCAACACCGCGGTGCAGCGCGCGGTGGCGTTCGACCGCGCGGTGACCACCACGCAGGTCCGGATCACCGTGACGAAGGACCAGGCCACGCCGTCAGGCGAGTTCAGCCGGGTCACCGAGGTCTGGCCGGGGCTGGTCGCCGATCCGCCGACGCCGGTCGCGGTGCTCGACTTCGGCAAGGTCGTCTCGGGCTACCCGAAGATCTCCTTCGCGGGCGCGTCGGCGAACCACCCCGGCATCCGCGTGTCGACCTCGGAAACCCAGCAGTACCTCGGCGAACGCTCCGACTTCAGCCGGTCGGACTTCTCGAACGGGCCGGGCAGCGACCAGATCGCCGTGCCTGCGACGCCGTCCGTCTGGCGTGACACGCAGGGCTGCCAGAGCGGCACGCAGGTGTGCGCGGACGGCCTGCGCGGCTTCCGCTACCTGCGGATCAGCCTCGACGCGCTCGCGTCGGACGCGCCGCTCACGCAGCCGTCCGGCGAGGTGCGGATCACCGGCGTCTCGCTCGACTTCACGCCGTTCCTCGGCACGCCGGACACCTACCGCGGCTGGTTCGAGTCGTCCGACGAAGACCTGAACCGCTACTGGTACAACGCTTCCTACACCAACGAGCTGGGCATGGACACGTTCCGGGCGTCCGATGTGGACCCCCGCGGCGCGTTCTCGCCGTCGCTCGACGGGAAGGTCGTGCTGCACGACGGCGCGAAGCGCGACCGGGACCCGTACGTCGGCGACGTCGCGATCTCCGGGCTGACCGAGTACCTGACGCACCAGGACGGCACGGCGGCGCGCAACGTGCTCGCCGACCTGGCCGACCACCAGCGCGCGGACGGCTGGATCCCGCCCGCGTCGATCAACGGCTACACGCTCCCGCTGTTCGACTACCCGCTCTGGTGGGTCACCGCGAGCTGGGACTACGTGCTCTACACGGGCGACACCGCGTACGCGTCTTCGTACTACGCGAAGCTCGTGAAGACGCTCGACGCGTGGTACCCGTCGGTCACCGACGCGCACGGGTTGCTGTCGAAGGGCCTCAACGGCACCAGCGGCTACGGCGACTACGCGTTCCTCCCGCGCACCGGCGAAGTGACGTACTACAACGCGTTGTACGTCCGCGCGCTTCAAGGCGCGGCCGGGATGGCCCGGGCGACGGGGCACGCCGCCGACGCCGATCGGTGGCTGTCGCGGGCTTCCGGCGTCGCGGCCGCGGTGAACCAGTACCTGTGGGACCCGGCGGCGGGGGCGTACCTCGACTCGGCGACCGGCGCGGTGCGCCACGGCCAGGACGGCAACAGCCAGGCGATCGTCGCCGGGATCGCGTCGCCGGCGCGGTCTTCGTCCTCGCTGGCCCGGCTGGCGGCCGGGGCGTTGCCGTACGGGAACCCGTTCATGGACAACGACACGCTGGTTTCGGACGGCACGAAGCGCGTCTACGCGTTCACGTCGTACCCGGAGCTGGTGGCGCGGTTCCAGACCGGGCAGGCGGCGTCCGCGATCGACCAGATCAAGCGGATGTACGGCTGGATGACCAGCCACGACCCGGGCATCACGGACTGGGAGGGCATCGGCGACGGCGGTTCGCACTACGAGCAGGGCTACACGTCGGCGGCGCACGGCTGGTCCACCGGCGTCGTCCCGGCGCTGACGAACGAGCTGCTGGGCGTCTCGCCGACGTCACCCGGCTTCGCGACGTGGCAGGTTTCGCCGAAGCCGGGCTCGGTCGCGTGGGCGCGCGGGGCGGTGCCGACGCCGAAGGGCGCGTTGTCGGCTTCGTGGGGCCAGCAGGGTTCGGTGTTCTCCCTGACGGTGACGGCGCCGCGCGGGACGTCCGGCTCGCTGGCGGTGCCGGCCGGTCGCGTGGTGCTGCTCGACGGCCGCGCCGTCCGGACGGCCGCGGTGAACGGCACGGTGACGGTGGCCGCGACTGGCGGCACCCACACGGTGCTGGTGGTGCGGTAGGCGGTGCGGTAGGAAAAGCCGTGAAGGCCTCCTTACCGGCTCTTATGGCCGGGAAGGAGGCCTTCACGGCTTTACGCGGTGGTGCGGGCGCGGCGGCCGGCGCGGGTCCGGCGCGGAAAGTGTCGGTGGTGGTGCGTAGCGTGGGGAACCGTGAAGGAGCAGATGGGCTTCGATTTCGGTGTCGCGCAACCGGTGCGGCTGACGAAGGTGTCGCCGGCGCGGCTGGCCACCTTCGACGACTGCCCGCGCCGGTACCGGCTCGCGTACCTGCAGCGGCCGACACCGCAGCGCACCGGGCCGTGGGCGCACAGCACGCTCGGCGCGGTGGTGCACAACGCGTTGCGGGCGCTGTTCGACCTGCCGGTGCTCAAGCGCGTGCCGCAGAAGGCCGTCGCGCTCGTCGCCGAGTACTGGAAGGACGCGGGGTTCGAGGACGCCGAGCAGGCCGCGCGCTACCGGTCGCGGGCCAAGGGCTGGGTGGCGGAGTACGTCGAGGACAACGACGTCACGCACGACCCGGTCGGGCTCGAGCGCTGGGTGTCGGCGCCGGTCAACTCGACGCCGGGGGAGCGGCCGTCGATGATCATCGAGGGCCGCGCGGACCGCATCGACCAGCGTGACGGCGAGCTGGTGGTCGTCGACTACAAAACGGGCCGCCGCGCGCCGGACGAGTACGAGGCGAGGGCGTCGCAGGCACTGGCGCTGTACGCGGTGGCGTCGGCGCGCACGCTACGGACCCCGTGCACCACGGTCGAGCTGCACCACCTCCCGAGCGGCACGATCGCGGCGGCCGAGCACACGCCCGAGAGCCTGCGCCGGCACCTGCAACGCGCCGAAGAGACCGCCGGGGACCTGAGGCTGGCCACGGATACCCTGAACGCGGGCGGCGACGAGGACGTGTTGTTCCCACCCCGCCCCGACCGGCGCTGCGCTTGGTGCGACTTCAGGCCGAGCTGCGCGGTGGGCCAGGAAACGGCCCCGCAGATGCAGCCGTGGGACCTGCTCGCGCCCTGAACAGGAGAGAAAGTGGCCTCACCGGACACCGAGGAACTGGCAACGGTCCCGCTGCCGACCCCACGGCCGGACGACAGAACGACGCCCCACCAGGTCATCGACCCGGCGGCGCCATCGCCTGACGCGCCGACCGCGCCCCACGGGCAGGTCGCGGAGTCGGCTGCTTCGGCTGCCGACGCGGAGACCGCACCTCACCAGGTCATCGACCCGGCGGCGCCATCGCCTGACGCTTCGACCGAGGCCGCCGCGCCGACCGAGACCGGCGAGCAGGCCGATGCCACCTCACCGGAGGCCGTCGAGCAAGTCGAGCCCGCGAAACCCGCGAAACCCGCGAAGCCGCGCGGCCGCTGGTGGCGCGGCTTCACCGGGTCACTGGCCGCGGGCCTCACCGTCCTGGCCGTCGGCGTCCTCGTGGTCGCGGGAGTCTGCCTGTACACCGACGCTCCCGGCCCCGGCCCGGTGCTGCTGATCGGTCACCCCATCGCCGCGGTGCTGGCGTTGCTGGCCCAGCGGGTCGCCGACCGTCGCAACGGCCTTCCCGCCGCCGGCGCCGGGATCGCCGTGGTTCTGTTCGTGGTCTCCGCCCTGACCCTCTTCTGGCTCACCTGACGAACCCGTAACTCGCGTGACCGAGCCCGGAACTCGCGTGATCAGACCCGGAACTCGCGTGATTGAAGCCGGAACTCGCGAGTTCCGGCTTCAATCACGCTGATGACGTGCTCAATCACGCGAGATACGGGTTACTTCAGGGCTGTGAGGGTGTCGCCGCGCTCTTCCAGCAGGACCGGGCCGGCCGTGCCCAGGCGGACTGGGCCCGTGTAGCCACGGCGGTCGACGCCGACCGTGCGGATCGTGGAGCCGTCGTTCTCGTTCAGCACCGCCAGGCCGCCCTTGATCGGGACGACCAGCTGGCCCGCGAACGTCACGCCCGGGCCCATCGCGCTGCCCAGCGTCCAGCGCGGGGACAGGTCGTCGCGGGAGAGGGCCAGCACCTTCGAGCCGCTGTACCAGTAGACGTTCGCCGCGGTCTGGGACGTCTGCTCGACGCCGCCCGGCGGGTCCGCGGCCAGGTCGGCCGGCGGGACGTCCAGGGGGTACGCCGCGCGCTGGGAGCCGTCGCCGTTGTAGATCACCAGGAGCTTCTGGTCCGGCAGGACCACCGCGGCCAGGTCGCCCGACATCGCGATCACGCGCGCCCGCTTGCCCGCCAGCACCGAGCTGAACGCCACCTGGGGCTCGTCGTCCTTCTCCGGTGCCGCCTTGTAGACGCTCAGGCGGTCCGCCGGGTCGCCCGGGCAGCGCTCGATGACGCCGACCTTGCCCGACGCCGCCGCGACCGTGCCGTACGTGCAGCCGGTACGCGGCTGCTTGCCCGCGTTGACCAGCGCCGGGACCTGGCCGTACTCGGCGCTCTGCACCAGGTCGTCGCGCCAGGTGTCGAGCAGCTTCTTGCCGGTGGTGGTCACGTGCGAGCCGTCGCTGACCAGCCGGGTGCCCAGCTCGGCATTGCCGTTGCGCTGGGCGGTGATCCGGCCGGTGCCCGGGTCGAGCTGCGTGACCTCGCTGCAGTTCTCGGTCTTGTGGTAGACGGCGTTGACCCGCCCCCACGTCTCGTTGAGCGTGCACAACGGCAGGTCACGCGTGTAGTGCCAGCGGATCTGCCCGGTCAGCGGGTCGCGGGCGGCGACCTCGCCGCCATCCGCCGTGACGACGGTGTCGCCGGTGGCCACCGGGACCGGTGTCGCGCCGCTGCGGGCGCTCCAGATCTCGGCCAGCGAACCGGGCACCGTGTTCGGCGCCGCGGGCAGCGGCGACGGCGGGTCGGCCTCGGTCCGGTCGGTGCCTTCGCTGTCGCTGGTCGCGCTGATGACCAGCGCGACCGCGACGACGACCACCGCGATCACCGCGGCGAGCACCCGGTCCCGGCCGCGGTTCCAAGGCGAACGACGTGCCTTGACCCGCGGCGCGGGTGGAGCAGGTTCGACGTCGTCGAGGACGTCTTCAGAGCCCAGAGCGGCGGCTTCCGAAGGCTGCTCCGGTTCTTCCTCGGGCACGGAAGAAGCAGCCTTGTCCTCGTCGCTCACGTACCTGCTCCCCGCGCTAAAGCCTCAGTCTGCCGACGCAGGTGTATCAGAAGTCGCGGCCGGGCGGCGACGGCGGCGCCGTCGAGCCGGGCGTTCGGCGTTCTCGCCGGACTCCTTCTCCACCGGGCCGGCCGTCTCCGGGGCGGTGCCGCGGGTGCGGCGCCGGGTCCGGGTGCGGCCTTCGGCAGCGGCCTCGCCGGGCTCGGAGCCGGACGTGGCCGCGGTGTCGGCGGCCTCGCCCGGCTCGCCCGTGCGCGCGGCACCGCGGGTCCGCTTGCGCGGGGTGCGGTTGCGCTTGCGCGGTGCTTCCTCGGTCTCCGGCGCCGGAGACTCGGGGCCGCCGGCGGCGGTGTTGCCACGGCCCTGCGCGCCACGGCCGCGGCGCTTGCCGCCGAGGTCCTCTTCGACCTCGGCGCCCAGGCCGGCGCGGGTGCGCTTGGCCAGCGGCAGCCGGCCGGTGGTGCCCGCCGGGATGCCCAGGTCCTCGAACAGGTGCTTCGACGACGAGTACGTCTCCACCGGCTCCGGCTTGTCGAGGCCGAGGGTGTCCGAGATGAGCTTCCAGCGCGGCATCTCGTCCCAGTCGACGAGCGTGACGGCGACACCGGTGCGGCCCGCGCGGCCGGTGCGGCCGATGCGGTGGACGTAGGTCTTCTCGTCGTCCGGGCACTGGTAGTTGATCACGTGCGTGACGTCGTCGATGTCGATGCCGCGGGCGGCGACGTCGGTCGCGACCAGCACGTCGACCTTGCCGGAGCGGAACGCGCGCAGGGCCTGCTCGCGGGCGCCCTGGCCCAGGTCACCGTGCACGGCGGCGGCCGCGAAGCCGCGCTCGACCAGGTCGTCGGCCACCTTCTGCGCGGTGCGCTTGGTGCGGCTGAAGATCATCGTGAGGCCGCGGTCGGCCGCCTGCAGGATCCGGGCGATGACCTCGGGCTTGTCCATCGAGTGCGCCCGGTAGACGAACTGGGTGGTGCGCTCGTGGATCGCGCTCGCGTCGTTCTCCTCGGCGCGGATGTGCGTCGGCTGGTTCAGGAACGTGCGGGCCAGCGTGATGATCGGTCCCGGCATGGTGGCCGAGAACAGCATCGTCTGGCGCTTGTCCGGGACCATCCGCAGGATGCGCTCGATGTCGGGCAGGAAGCCCAGGTCGAGCATCTCGTCGGCCTCGTCGAGCACCAGCCCGCGGACCTTGCCGAGGACCAGGTGCTTCTGCTCGGCCAGGTCGAGGAGCCGGCCCGGGGTGCCGATCACGACGTCGATGCCCTTGCGGAGGGCCTCGATCTGCGGCTCGTACGGGCGGCCGCCGTAGATGGCCAGGGTGCGGATGCCGAGGTGCTTGCCGGCGCCCTTGAGGTCGTTGGCGACCTGGATGCACAGCTCGCGGGTCGGCACCACGACCAGCACCTGCGGGGTGCCGTCGCCCGGCACCTCCACGCGGTGCAGCAGCGGGACGCCGAAGCCCAGGGTCTTGCCCATGCCGGTGCGGGCCTGGCCGATGAGGTCGTCGCCGGCCATCGCCAGCGGCAGCGTGAGCTCCTGGATCGCGAAGGTCCGCTCGATGCCGACTTCGGCGAGTGCTTTGATGATCTCCGGCTTGACGCCGAAGGACGCGAAGGTCGGGGCCTCGGGCTCCACCTCGACGCCCGCCTGCAGCGGGTGCGACGTGTCGAGCGCGGCCGGGCCGGTCTCGCTGTGTTCCAGCGCGACGGCGGGGGAGTTCTGTTCGGTTGTGGGATTTTCTGCGGTCAGGGTGATCGCCTCTCTCGTGACCAGCGCGCACAACCCTGAGTCCCGTTTCGACACTCGACCGGGAGTAAACCCTGGTCCCCAGCGCTGAAGTGAAGCGCGGAACCGGTCCGTCCCGGGAATGCCGGAAGAGGCGTGCACGCACATTGCAGTACGTCGGCGGGCCTCGTGGCCTGCCTGATCCCGACGCCTGTATGACGTACGGAAGCTTCGATATCAAACGCAGTGTACCTGGTCAGCAGTTTTTCGACAGTACCCGGCACGCCGGAGGCAGTGGGATCGGTCTCGTCCCGACACGCCCGGGTGCTTCGGCGATACCCTGCTGCCGTGACCGACCCGAAAGAGATCACCGAAGGCGTCGTCGACCTTCTGGGCGTGATCGCCTACCTCGAGCTGTCCGCGTTCGACCGGCTGGCCGAGGACGCGCGCAGTGCCCCCACCCTGGCCGGGCGGGCCGCGCTGGCGGCCATGGCGGCCGCCGAGATCGGTCACTACGGCCTGCTGTCCGCGCACCTGGCCGGGCACGGCGTCGCGATCGAGGACGCGATGGCGCCGTTCCCGAAGCACATCGACGACTGGCACGCCTCGACCCCGCCGAAGTCGTGGCTGGAATCGCTCGTCAAAGCCTACGTCGGCGACGGCCTCGCCGCCGACCTCTACCGGGAGATGGCCAGCTGGCTGGACCCCGAGACCAAGGACCTGGTGCTCACCGTGCTGGCCGACACCGGACACTCCGCCTTCGCCGAGCGCGAGGTGGCGGCCGGGATCGAAGCCGACCCCAAGACCCGCGACAAGCTCGCTCTGTGGGGGCGCCGCCTGCTCGGCGAAGCGCTCACGCAGGCCCAGTACGTCGTCGCCGAACGAGACGGCCTGGCCGAGCTCATCATCGGCGGATCGGGTGACCTCTCCGGAATTGCGGCACTGTTCCGAAGGTTGCAACAGGGGCACACGAAGCGCATGCAGGCCCTCGGCCTGGGCTGACCCCGATGGAGTACCAGGACACGACGACGTGGCCGGGCGCGGACATGCGGCACCGCAACGACCCGGTTCGGTTAGCCTTGCCGAGCACATCCCTTTCGAATTTCCAGCGGAGGTCCCACGTGGAGGTCAAGATCGGCATCAAGGACACCCCGCGCGAGCTGGTGGTGTCCAGTGGCCAGTCTCCCGACGAGGTGGAGAAGCTGGTCGCCGAGGCCCTGACGGCCGGTGACGGGCTCTTCCGCCTCAACGACGAGAAGGGCCGCAAGTACATCGTCCCCTCCGACCGCATCGCCTACGTCGAGATCGCGCCGTCCGACACCCGCAAGGTCGGCTTCGGCGTCGGCGACTGACGTCACACCGCGGTAACCGTCCGGTCTCAGCTCGCTCTCAGCCCCATCCGTCACCGTGCCCCGGCAGGGTTCGGGCGGGGTGAGCGAGAGATGAGGTGGACGGCGTCCACGCGGTGACAACGGCTCCGGCACGGAGCCGCGAACACCAGCCCACGGCCGGTCCCGCTCCCCGGAGCGGACCGGCCGTCCGGCTGACCGGGATCGACGTGGCCCGCGGGGCCGCGGTGCTGGGGATGTACGCGGTGCACCTCGGGCCGAACCCGCTCGACGGCGGTGGCGCCGCCTGGTTCAAGCCCTTCGAAGGCCATTCCGCCGCGCTCTTCGCGGTGCTGGCCGGCGTCTCGATCGCGCTGATGTCCGGCGGGCGGCGGCCCAAAGCGGGCCGGGCCCGCACGCGCGTCGCGCTCCGGCTGGCGACCCGGGCTCCGCTGCTGGTCGCGCTGGGGCTCCTGGTGACCGGGCTCGGCACCGGCTACATGGTCATCCTCGCCTACTACGGCGCCTGTTTCCTGCTCGCTATCCCGTGGCTGCGCTGCCGCGCGCGCACGCTCGCCGTCGCCGCGCTGGTCACGGCCGTGGTCATGCCGCTGGTGTCCTTCGCGGTGCGGTCCGTCTTCGCGCCGCGCGACCTGGTCTTCGAGGCGCCGGACGTCGCGTGGGGCGACTTCGCGACCTGGCACGGCCTCGGGCGCGCGGCCGGCGTGCTGCTGCTGACCGGGACGTTCCCGGCGGTCACCCTGATGGCCTACCTGTTCGCCGGGATGGCGATCGGGCGCCTCGACCTTCGCTCCCCGGTGGTCGCCCGCGCGCTGTGCTCCGGTGGCGCGGCGCTGGCGGCGGGCGCGTACGCCGTCTCGTGGCTCGCGACGCGCGTCTTCGGCGGCCTCGAAGCCGTCCACCAGGCTTTGGAGCCGGCCGCGGCGAGCTACGGCATGAGCCCGGAGACGCTGCTGCACCTCGACGAGTCCTGGATCCACGGCACGCCGCCGACCACGACGTGGGCGTGGGAGCTGCTCGCGAGCGGCGCGTCGTGCACGCCGTTCGACCTGCTGGTGTCGATCGGCATCGCGGCTTCGGTGATCGGCGGCTGCCTGCTGCTCGCGCCGCGCTTCGAACGGCTCCTGCGGCCGCTGGCCGACCTAGGCGGCCGCGCGCTTTCCGCGTACGTGCTGCACTTCGTGGCGATCCGGCTCATCTGGGACAGCGACGGCGACGGCACGGACGTGTTCGCGCTCACCCATTTCGTGGCCTTCTCGGCGGTCGCGCTCCTCGCTTCGGTGGCCTGGCGTCGCTGGATCGGGCGTGGGCCCCTCGAATGGGCGATGACGCGGTTCTCGAGGTGGCCGGACCAGGTCCTCCGCTAGGTTCACCGGATCGGTGCGCTTTCCTTGGTGTGTCGGGGTTTCCCGGCTTAACTTCGTCGGCGATCCGGCGCCACGGGGCCCGGACCGACACCCACTCCGGAGCAAGTCGATGACCACTGTCGAGCCCACGACGACCGCCGTGGCGGACCTCGTGCGGAGCACCCTGGCGACGCACAAGTCGCTGTTCCTCGCGACTTCGGGCAATGACGGCCCGTGGGTCGGCGGCGTCTACTTCGCCGAGGACGACGCGTTCACGCTGAACCTGGTGCTGGAGCGCCGCGGCCGGACGCTCGCCGCGATCCGCGAGAACCCGGTGGTGTCGGTGGTCGTGTCGACCGGTTCGCCGATGCAGCCGTTCCTGCAGGCGCGGGCGCTCGCCGAGGTCGTCGCCGGTGAGGACGACACGCAGGTGCGCGAGACGCTGGTGGCGAAGGTCCCGGAGGCGGCGCCGTTCCTGGACGCCCCGGTCGTGGCGGTCCGCCTGAGCGTCCGCGGCTGGCGCGCGACGGACATCGCGAACGGCTGGCTCCCCGGCCGCGACCTGCCGAGCCCGCGGAATCCCTGAGCCGTACACCGGCACGGCCACCGCGCGGGTGGCCGAGCCGGTTCCACCGCGCTGCCCGCGGCGGCGCCTTCACGGGCGAGCGCCGTCGCGGGCGGCTGCGAAAGTCCGTGAATGCCACATCGAGGGACATAGCGTCCGTGAATGTGGCATTCACGGACTTCAGGCGTTGAGCTCTTCCAGCGACGTCGGCACGTGGAACGGCGGCGTGCTGGTGCCGGTGATCCGGTAGCGGCCCCACGGGTCCGGGTCCGACAGCTCGCCCGTCGCCGTGTGCGCGCCCGCGTGGATCTCGACGGCCTTCTTCTTGCCGCCGGCCAGTTTCGCCAGCTCTTCGTGCACCGCCACCCGGCCGTACCAGCGGTAGAAGCCGTCGATCGGCTGGAAGTAGCCGCGCAGCTCCACCTGCGCCGTCAGCGAGACGCCGTCGACCACCAGGGTCGCTTCGCCGCTGTAGCCGTCTTCGTCGTGGTCGCTCATGACGTCTCCTCAACAGGCACAGGTTCCGTGCGGCCCAGCTGGACCACCTTGTTCGCTTCCAGCGGCTGGTTCGGGTCGATGACCACGCCGTGCTGGCGGCTCAGCCCGTCGATGGCCGCCCAGATGATCTGCGTCAGGTACTCGACGACGGCGTCGCGGCCCATCGACCGGCGGTCCAGCCACCACTCGCCGGTGTTCTGGACCATCCCGACGATGCCGTGCGCCCACGGCTCGGCCGCGCCGGAGTCCATGTTGAACATCCGCATGTAGTCGCCGAGCAGCGCGGTCAGCGCCGTCGCGATGAGTTCCTTGTCCTCGGCCACGACGTCCGAGCCGACCGGCTTCTCCGGGCGCCCGTGCGCGAGCAGCCGGTACAGGTTCGGGTGCTCCTCGATCACGGTGAAGAACGCGTCGAGCGCCATCCGGATCCGCGGCACCGGCGCCAGTTCGGCGTTGATCGCCGGGATCAGCCGCTCGAAGAGGATCTCCGTGCCGCGCTGCCCGAGGGCGACGTAGAGGTCGGCCTTGTCGTCGAAGTGCCGGTACAGCACGGGTTTCGTGACGCCCGCCTCGGCGGCGACGTCCTCCATGCCGAGGTCCGGGCCGTGGGTGTCGAGCGCGCGCAGGGCGGCTTCGACGAACTCCTTGCGCCGCGCGATCCGGTGCTTGCGCCAGCGGTCCCGGCGGGCGTCGCCGGTCGCCTCCTCGCCGCGCGACGAAGGCTTGGACGGCTTGCCGGAGCGCTTGACACGTTCGATCACGAGAGGGATGCTACCAGAGGTAACTGTTACCTCAAGTTACATGTTTCGGAAGGGGCTGTCGGCGATGACGCGGACGCTGAAGGAACCGGATCGCGAAAAGACCGCGGAGCGGCTGCTCAAGTCGTCGGCGAACAAGTTCTACGACCCCGACGTCGACATCGACTGGACCGCGCCGCTGGTCGAGGGCAAGCGGTTCATCCCGGACGAGCGCTCCTCGCTGTACGGCACGAACCTGTGGGACAAGCTGACGCCGGAGCAGCGCATCGAGCTGGGGAAGCACGAGGTCGCCAGCGTCGCGACCACCGGGCTGTGGTTCGAGATCCTCCTGATGCAGATGCTGCTCAAGGAGGTCTACGAGCAGGACCCGACGTCCGCGCACGCGCAGTTCGCGCTCACCGAGATCGCCGACGAGTGCCGGCACTCGACGATGTTCGCGCGGATGGCGTCGCGGATCGGCTGCCCCGCCTACGGCCCGGTGCCGTGGCTGCGGAAGCTCGCGAAGCTGATGCCGACGATCTCCTACGGCCCGGCGCGCTACGGCGCGATCCTGGTCGCCGAGGAGGTGCTGGACCGGCTGCAGCGCGAGCAGATGAACGACGACGGCATCCAGCCGCTGGTCCGGATGGTCAACCGGATCCACGTGCTGGAGGAGGCGCGGCACGTCACCTTCGCCCGCGAAGAGGTCACGCGCGGCATGGCGAAGCTGTCCAAGGCCGAGATCGCCTACCAGCAGTTCGTCATCGCGCTCATCTCGTACTTCGTGACGCGGGCGTTCATCAACCCGAACGTCTACAAGGCGGTCGGGATCCGGCCGCGCGACGGCGTCGAAGCCGCCCTGAACAACCCGAACTGGCAGGGCACGATCGCCTGGGCCGGGGAGAAGATCATGCCGTTCCTCGAGGAGTCGGGTCTGGTCGGGCTGCCCGGGAAGTTCTTCTGGCGCAAGTCCTTCCTGCTCCCGGCGGGCCGGTGACCACCGCGTCGCGGCTGCGCGACCCGTCGCTCGGGCACCGGTTCGTCGCGAGCGACGGCGCCGCGCTGCACGTCGCGAAGTCCGGCCCCTCAGACTCCGCGGTGACGCTAGTGCTCGTCCACGGCTGGACGCAGGACCACCGCACGTGGGACTTCGTGCTGCCGCACCTCGATCCCGGGGTGCGGGTGCTGCGCTACGACCTGCGCGGTCACGGCGGTTCGGCGCCCGCGCGCCCGGGTTCGGCGTCGATCGCCCGGCTCGCCGACGACTTGGCCGAGCTGATCGCCGACCGCGTCCCGAACGGCCCGCTCGTGCTCGCCGGTCACTCGATGGGTGGCATGACGTTGATGGTGCTCGCCGAACGGCACCCACAGCTGGTCGCGTCGCGGCTCGCGGGAGCGGCCTTCGTGGCGACGTCGTCGGGCGACATGGATCGGCTGACGCTCGGCTTCCCGGGCCTGGTCGGCCGGGGCGTCACGCGCTTCGAGCCGCGGCTGGCCCGCCTGCTGGCCGGGCTGCGGTCGGACACGCTGCGGCTGCGTCCGGGGATGGTCCGGTCCGGTTCGCGGCGCCTGGTCTTCGGCGACCGGCCCGGCCGCGCGCAGGTCGACAGCGTCGTCGAGCAGCTGCTGTGCAGCCACCCGGCGAGCGCCGGGCTGTTCCTGGCCGCGATCGCGTCCCACCGCGGCGTCGGCGGCCTGGGCGCGCTCTGCGACGTCCCGTCGGTGGTGCTGGCGGGGGAGAAGGACCGCCTCTGCCCGCTGGCGCACGCGAAGGTGATCGCGGACGAGCTGCCGCACGCGGAGTTCGTCCGCTACCCGGGCGCCGGGCACATGCTGCCGCAGGAACGCCCCTACGAGGTGGCCCGCCGCCTCTCGGCCCTGGTCCGCACGGCCGTCACAAACTGACACGCACTGTCAAAAGCGGCACTTTCACGTGAAAGTGCCGCTTTTGGGCACCCGCCAAGGCGGCACTTTCACGTGAAAGTGCCGCCTCAGGGGGTCAGGAGTCCTTGAGCGGGAAGCCGCCGCCGATGCCGCGCCAGGCCAGGTTGGCCGTCAGGGCCACCGCCTCCTCCTGGCTCATCGACTGGTGGTGCTGCAGCCAGAACCGGGCGCTGACCTGGCTCATCCCGACCAGCCCGACCGCCAGCAGCCGGGCTTTGTCCTCGTCGAGACCGGCGTCCGCCGTGATCGTGTCCGTGATCGCGTCCACGCTCGCCGAGGTCGCGCGGTCCACCGCTTCCTGGACCGCCGGCTCGCCACGCAGGTCGGACTCGAACACCATGCGGAACGCGCCCGCGTCGCTGCTCACGAAGTCGAAGAACGCGCCGACCGTGGCCGGGACGCGCTGCTTGTTCTCCGTCGTCGAGTCCAGCGCCGCCTGCACGCGCCTGACCAGCTCGTCGACATGGCTTTCGAGCAGCGCGATGTACAGGTCGAGCTTGCCGGGGAAGTGCTGGTAGAGCACCGGCTTGCTGACGCCCGCGACCTCGGCGATCTCGTCCATGGCGGCGGCGTGGTAGCCGTTCTCGGCGAAGACCCGCTGCGCCGCGGCGAGGAGCTGGGCCCGGCGCTCGGTCCGGGGCAAGCGCACCCCTCGTTGCTGCAACCGCGTCATCTCCGTCATGCTCTTCCTCCCGTCTTCGCCACCTTCGACGGGCGGGGTCGCCACCGCGTGAAGTCGACCTGAAGATTACTCGCCGGTACGCGTGCTGTGCCAAGTGTCGGGCATCCTGGAGCCGTGAAGACCTCCGCCCATGGCCCGGGAGACGTCGGCGCGGCCCGGCCGCCGGTGACCCACGTGCCCCTCTCGACCAGGGCTTTGCCGCCGCTCGAGCCGGTGCTGCCGCCCTGGCCGGCGACGTTCGAAGAGGTCGGCACCGCCCGCCTCCACATCCGTCGCACGCCGGGCCCGGACGGCGTGCCGGCCGTCTACCTCCACGGCCTCGGCGGTTCGTCGACGAACTGGACCGACCTGGCGGCGCTGCTCGCCCCGGTCGCCGGGGGCACCGCGCCGGATCTGCCCGGCTTCGGCAGCTCCGAGCCCGAGGCCGGGTTCGACTTCAGCCTCGAAGCGCACGCCGAGGTCGTCGCGCGGCACATCCGCGACGTCGGCGCGCCCGTCCACCTGCTCGGCAACTCCATGGGCGGCGCCATCGCGCTCATCGTCGCCGCGCGGCACCCGGAGCTCGTCAAGACGCTGACGCTCATCTCGCCCGCGATGCCCGACCGGCGGCCCGACCCGCGGCGGCTGTCGGACCCGCGGATGGCGTTCGCCTACCTGCCGCTGGTCGGCGCGCGGGTACGCGCCCAGCTCGCCGCGCTCGGCCCGCGGGAACGCGCCGCCCAGGTCATCAAGCTCTGCTTCGCGGACCCGTCGCGGTTCCCGGAGAGCCGGCTCGACGAGCTGACCGAGGAACACGGCGCCCGCGCGGCCTTCGCCTGGGCCGCCCCGGCGATGGCGCGCAGCACGTTCGGCATCTTCCGGGCGTGGTCGGCGGTCGGGAAGGCGTCCCTGTGGTCGCTCGCGCCGTTGGTGAAGGTGCCGACGCTGGTCGTCTGGGGCCGGGAGGACCGCGTCATCTCGGTGCGACGCGCCATGCGCACCGCCCGCGCGCTCCCGCGGGCCCGGCTGCTCGTGCTCCCGCGCACCGGCCACGTGGCACAGATGGAGCGGCCGATCGTCGTAGCGAAGGCGGTTCTGGGCATGTGGGAGCACGTCGAAGCCGGAAATTGGTAGCCCGATCGGGTGACAACTGATCGCTGCGTGATCCGCCAGTCGCCGAGGGCGCCGCTTCGGCGCTGTGGCACCCTGGTGCGGTGGACCGGGTGAAGCAGGACGCGCGAGGCGAAGATCGGCGGGCTCCCCACCGCGCGTCGGCCCGCCGGCCGGCGCAAGGCGCCCCCGAGTCCGACGACCCGCCGCGCACCGGGCAGTACCGCCCGGCGAAGGCGCCGGCCCAGCGCGTCAGCGAGGACCGCTACCGCCCCGGCGGCCGCCGGACCTCCGCCGAACCGCTGAGCGCGTCCTGGAAGCCGCACGAGCAGGCGCGCGAGGCCAAGCAGGCCGAAGAGCCCCCGAAGACCGCCTTCGCCAAGCTCACCAAGACCTACGGCTGGCGCGTCTACGCCCTGCCGATCCTCGTCGTGCTGACCGTGCTCGTCGTCGTCAACACCGCGAACAGCCCGGCTGAGCCGATCGCCGAGCAGGGCGCCGGTTCCGGGATCGAGTCGGCGGGCGGCGACACGTCCGGCGGCTCCATCGACGGCGCCGACGGCCAGGGCATCCCGGAGAACCCGGCGACGCCGGTCGACCTCAAGGTGCCGACGGCGGACCTGCCGGAAGGCAGCCCCTTCACCCAGGCCGGCGCGGGCGCGTGGCACACCGTGCCCGGCACCGGCCCGAAGGTCGGCAGCGGCAAGCTCTACACCTACACCGTCGACGTCGAGGACGGCATCGACCCGGCGAGCTACGCCGGTGACGACGCCTTCGCCTCGGCCGTCCAGGGCACGCTGTCGGATCCCAAGAGCTGGACGTGGGACGGCAAGGTCGCCTTCCAGCGCGTGGACGCGAACTTCCCGAACCCGTCGTTCAAGGTGAGCCTCACCACGCCGGAGACGACGCACCGGGCGGACGCCTGCGGGTTCCAGATCAAGTTCGAGGCGTCCTGCTACCGCAAGAGCATGGGCCGCGTCCTGATCAACCTGGCCCGCTGGGTGCGCGGCGCGAAGGCCTACGGCGCCGACATGACCGGGTACCGGCAGTACGCCATCAACCACGAGGTCGGGCACGCCCTGGGCAACCAGCACGTCGGCTGCGGCGGCAACAACCAGCCCGCGCCGGTGATGATGCAGCAGTCCTTCGGCGTCAACGACGACTACGTCTCGATGCTCAACGACATCCCCGGCGGCGACAAGGGGAAGGTGGCCAAGGACGGTCTCATCTGCAAGACCAACTCCTGGCCCAACCCCACGCCGTAAGTCCCACCATTTGGACACGTGACGTCCATCCGCCCACGCACGTTGTGCACGTGGGAAGGTCTGCTCGCCCGCGCGCGTTGTGCATAGTGGGATGGACGTGTTCCGCGCGAGATGGAGGACCCGATGTCAGCACTGCCGCCGCTCGTCGAGCCGGCTGCCGAGCTCACCAAGGAAGAGGTGGCCCGGTACAGCCGTCACCTGATCATCCCGGACGTCGGGGTGACCGGGCAGAAGCGGCTCAAGAACGCGAAGGTCCTGGTCATCGGCGCCGGCGGCCTCGGCAGCCCCGCGCTGCTGTACCTGGCCGCGGCCGGCGTCGGCTCGCTCGGCATCGTCGACTTCGACGTCGTCGACGAGTCGAACCTGCAGCGCCAGGTCATCCACGGCCAGTCCGACGTCGGCAAGCTCAAGGCCGCGTCCGCGCAGGAGTCGATCGCCGAGATCAACCCGCTGGTCCGGGTCTACCTGCACACCGAGCGGCTGGACTCGTCGAACGCGCTGGAGATCTTCGGGCAGTACGACCTGATCGTCGACGGCACGGACAACTTCGCCACGCGCTACCTGGTGAACGACGCCGCGGTGCTGCTGGGCAAGCCGTACGTCTGGGGCTCGATCTTCCGGTTCGAGGGCCAGGTCAGCGTGTTCTGGGAGAACGCGCCGAACGGCAAGGGCCTCAACTACCGCGACCTCTACCCGGAGCCGCCGCCCCCGGGCATGGTCCCCTCCTGCGCCGAGGGTGGCGTGCTGGGCGTGCTGTGCGCGTCCATCGGCTCGATCATGGTGACCGAGGCGATCAAGCTCATCACCGGCATCGGCGAGCCGCTGCTCGGGCGGCTCATCAGCTACGACGCGCTGGAGATGAAGTACCGCGAGGTCAAGATCCGCAAGGACCCGGAGACCCCGAAGATCACCGAGCTGATCGACTACGAGGCGTTCTGCGGCGTGGTGTCCGACGAGGCGGCCTCCGCGGCGTCGGGTAGCACGATCACCCCGGCGGAGCTCAAGGCCAAGTTCGACAACGGCGACAACTTCGCCCTGATCGACGTCCGCGAGCCGCACGAGTACGAGATCGTCAACATCAAGGGCGCGACGCTGATCCCGAAGGACCGCATCCTCTCGGGCGAGGCGCTGGCGGAGCTGCCGCAGGACAAGCCGATCGTCCTGCACTGCAAGTCGGGGGCCCGCTCGGCGGAGGCCCTGGCGGCCCTGCACGCGGCCGGCTTCAAGGACGCGACCCACCTTGGCGGTGGCGTGCTGGCCTGGGCCAAGCAGATCGACCCGAGCCTGCCGACCTACTGACAGTTGTGCTCCGTGAGGGGCACCCTCCCGGCTCCCGTGGCCGTGAGGGTGCCCCTCACGGCGTTTCGTCCCGGTTCTCAAAACCGTCTGTGACCAGCGCGTCTTCTCGATCGTGGACCACCCGGCCGGGTACCGTCGGTCCTTGTGCGGTCAACCCTCGAACGCCCTCCCGGCCACGTCTGCGCGGCCTTCGGCGGGCTCGCCGACAACGGCGAAGCGCTGCCGGACTCGGCGGCGTGGCGCTGTGGCGACCTCGTGCTCAAGCCGGTCGCCGACAAGGCCAAGACGTTGTGGACCGCCCGCGCGCTCGACTACGTCGACGAGCCGGGCCTGCGGGTCGCGAAGCCGGTGCGCTCGACAGACGGCCGCTGGATCGTCGGCGGCTGGACGGCGTCGCGGTTCGTCGCCGGCACCGCCGAGCACCGCGGTGACGCCTCGGTGCTGGCCGCGGTGAAGCTGCACCGGGCGACGGTCGGGCTGCCGCGGCCGGACTTCATCGCCCTGCGCAAGGACGTCGACGCCGTCGCCGACCGCATCGCCTGGGAAGAGCTCGAAGTCCCGCTGGAGGAGACGAAGGGCGGCCGCTGGTTCGAGGTACTGGCCGGCGCGCGCCGCCCGATCAAGCTCTCGTCCCAGGTCGCGCACGGCGAACTGCTGGCGGGCCTGCTCTTCGACGGCGACGCGACCCCGGGCCTGGTCGACTTCGTCCCGTACTACCGCCCGGGCGAGTACGGCGCGGCGATCGTCGCGGTCGACGCCCTGGCCTGGGGCGGCGCGACCCGCGAGCTGCTGGAGCGCTGGGCCCACCTGCCGGAGTGGCCGCAGCTGCTGCTGCGCGCGGTGCTGTTCCGCCTGGCGGCCAACGCCCTGAACCCGAGATCGACACGCGCGGCACTGGACGGCCTCCGCGTAGCGGCCCGCGAAGTCAGCGGAGTGCTCTAACCTGGGACGCATGATCGCTCTTCGAAAGGCCCGTGCCGCGTAGCCGGCCTTCGAGCCTGCGCCAGGCTCGACGCATCGAGACCGCGACGCCGCCGGTCCGCGTTCCGCACCTCTCCCGCCGAGCCGCCCGTCAGCTCGCGTTCGCCGAGGTGGACGCCGGGCTGAGACCCGGCGGCATCGCCGAACTGCTGCTCGCCTGGGACTGCGGCAGCCGCCGGCCGGCCGTGCCGTCGTGCCCCTGCCCGGGGTGCGACCCGGTGGGCGCGCGGAACGATCTGGCCGGGCGCCTCCGGGACCTGCCACGCCGGGAGCGCGCGCTGGTGGGGATGGTCCTCTCCCGGGCCGACTACCGGTTCGCGGGTCGCACGTCGCCCGATCCGCTCAGCTCGGCGCCGTGCTGGTTCGAGCGGCGGTTCCTGGAACAGGACGGCTGGGGCCGGCCCTGACCTCACCGCGCGGGGCGCGTGAGTCGCGCCGCAATGTCAACTGCCGGAAACATTCGGTCGATTCCGAGTAACACGGCCTCCTTAGCGTCGGGTCATCCCGAACGACGCCGGAGGTGGCCAGTGCCGCAGGTCGACACGCACTGCCCGTACTGCGCACTGCAGTGCGGGATGCGCCTCGACGGCGTCCGCGTCACGCCGCGGGACTTCCCGGTCAACGCCGGGGGCCTGTGCCAGAAGGGCTGGACGGCCGGCGAGCTCCTGACGTCGCCGAGGCGCCTGACCAGCCCGATGGTGCGCGAGAACGGCGTCCTCGAGCCCGTCGGCTGGGACTTCGCGCTCGACTTCGTCGCGCGGAAACTGCGGGAACTCCAGGAAGCACACGGACCGGACGCCGTCGCGGTCTTCGGCGGCGGGGGGCTGACCAACGAAAAGGCCTACCTGCTCGGCAAGTTCGCCCGCGTCGCGCTCGGGACGTCGCAGATCGACTACAACGGCCGGTTCTGCATGTCCTCGGCCGCCGCCGCGGGGAGCAAGGCGTTCGGGGCCGATCGCGGGATGCCGTTCCCCGTCACCGATCTGGGCGACGCCGACGTCGTGCTGCTCGCCGGGGCCAACCCGGCCGAGACGATGCCGCCGTTCACCCAGCACCTGCGGGGCGCCGACCTGATCGTCGTCGACCCGCGGCGGACGCCGACCGCCGAGCTCGCGAGCCTGCACCTCGCGCCCGCGCCCGGCACCGATCTCGCTTTGGCGCTCGGCATCCTGCACGCCGTCGTCGCTGACGGCCATCTCGACCAGTCCTATGTGGACCGGCGCACGAACGGCTTCGACGCGATGTGGCGGATCGCCGCGTCCTGGTGGCCCGAACGCGCCGAGCGGGTCACCGGCGTCTCGGCCGCCGATATGCGCCTGGCCGCCGCGAAGCTCGCCGGCGCCCGCAACGCCTACATCCTCACCGCGCGCGGCACCGAGCAGCACGCCACCGGCACCGCGACCGTCGGCGGCTGGATCAACCTCGCCCTCTCCCTGGGCCTGCCCGGCCGCGCGGGCTCCGGCTACGGCTGCCTCACCGGCCAGGGCAACGGCCAAGGCGGCCGTGAGCACGGTCAGAAGGCCGACCAGCTGCCCGGCTACCGCAAGCTCGACGACCCGGCCGCCCGCGAGTACGTCGCCGGAGTGTGGGGTGTGGACGCGGGCTCGCTGCCTGGACCTGGGCGTTCGGCGTCGGAACTGCTCGAAGCGCTCGGTCAGGAAGGTGGCCCGAAGGCGCTGATGGTGTTCGGCAGCAACGTCGTCGTCTCGGCGCCACGCTCCCAGCGCGTCCAAGATCGACTGTCCGCATTGGACTTGCTGGTGGTCGCGGACTTCGTGCTGTCGGAGACGGCGGCGCTCGCCGACGTCGTCCTCCCGGTCACGCAATGGGCCGAAGAAGACGGCACGCTCACCAACCTCGAAGGTCGGATCTTGCTGCGGAGCAAAGCGATCGACCCGCCACAGGGTGTTAAGTCCGATTTGGACGTCCTCAACGGACTCGCCGAACGGCTCGGTCAGCCCGAAGGCCGCTTCCCGACCGACGCCGAGACGGCGTTCGACGAGCTGCGGATCGCGTCCAAGGGCGGCATCGCCGACTACTCCGGCGTCAGCTACGACCGCCTGCGCGCCGGCGAGGCCCTGCACTGGCCGGTCCCGGCCGACGACCACCCCGGCACGCCGCGGATGTTCCTCGACGGCTTCGCTCACCCGGACGGCCGCGCGCGGTTCGTGCCCGTCGAGCACACCGGCCCGGCCGAACTGCCCGACGACGAGTTCCCGCTGCAGGCCACCACCGGCCGCGTGCTGCAGCACTACCAGTCGGGCGCGCAGACGCGTCTCGTCGACGAGCTGAACGACGTCGTACCGGAGGCGTTCGTCGAAGTTCACCCGGACACCGCCAAGCGCGCCGGGCTCGAAGAGGGCGACCAGGCGCGGATCCGGTCCCGTCGCGGCGAGACGACGGCGAAGGTGCGGTTCGTGCAGTCGCTGCGGCCCGACCTGGTGTTCGTGCCGTTCCACTTCCCCGGTGCGCAGCGCGCGAACCTGTTCACCAACCCGGCGCTCGACCCGGTCAGCCGGATGCCGGAGTTCAAGGTGTGCGCCGTCTCGCTGTCCAGTGTGGACGGTGTGGCGTGAGCGCCCGGGACGTCGTGATCGCCGGCTACGGCATGGCCGGGGCCCGGCTGGCCGACGAGATCCGCCGCCGCGACCCGGCCGCCGAGCGCGTCCGGCTGACCGTGCTCGGCGCCGAGAAGCACGCGGCCTACAACCGGGTGCTGCTCTCGGCCGTCGTCGCCGGCGGGATGAGCCCGGCGAGCGTCCGGCTGCACGACGACGGCTGGGCCGCGCGCACGCACGTCGACCTCCGCCTCGGCGTGGCCGCCGCGAGGATCGACCGCGGCAAGCGCCGCGTCGAACTGACCGACGGGTCCACAGTGGACTACGACGCGCTGGTGCTCGCGACCGGCGCCAACCCGTGGCTCCCGCCGGTCGAAGGCCTCGACGCCGGGCCCGGCGTGGTCACCTTCCGGACTCTCGACGACTGCGCCGAGATCCTCGACGCCGCCCGCTTCGGCGCGCCGGTCGCGGTGCTCGGCGGCGGCCTGCTCGGCCTGGAAGCCGCCCGCGGCCTCGCCGGGCGCGGCAACCAGGTGACCGTCGTGCACCCGAACCGCCACGTCATGGAACGCCAGCTCGACCCGGTCGCCGGGCACGTGCTGGCCCGGCAGCTCACCGGCATGGGCGTCACCTTCCGGTTCGGCGCGACCGCCGCCCGCTACCTGCCCGGCGACGGCCTCAAACTCGACGACGGCAGCTTCGTCCCGGCCGACCTGGTCGTGGTCGCCGCCGGCGTCCGCGCCGAGACGAGCCTCGCCGAGGACGCCGGGCTCGACGTCGACCGCGGCGTCGTCGTGGACGACGTCCTGCGCACCAGCGACGGCCGGATCCACGCGCTCGGCGACTGCGCCCGCCACCCCGGCGCCCCGGCCGGGCTGATCCAGCCCGCGTGGGAGCAGGCCGAGGTGCTGGCCGACGTCCTGACCGGTACGAACGCCGCCGCGCGCTACCGCGGCACGACCGCCGTCACCCGGCTCAAGGCTCGTGACATCGACCTCGCCGCGCTGGGCGAGACCCAGGTCGAGGCCACCGACGACGACGCCGAGGTGCTGACGTTCACCGACCCGGCCGGCGGGCGGTACGGCAAGCTCGTCGTCCGCGAAAACCGCGTCACCGGCGCGATCCTGCTCGGCCTGCCCGACGCGGCCGCGTCGATCACCCAGTACCACGACCGCGGGACGCCGCTGCCGGACGACCGGATCGCGGTGCTGCTCGGCCGGGCCCTGCCGGCCGGTGCCGGGCAGGCGGCCGGCCCGGCCGAGCTGCCGGCGACGGCCGTGATCTGCCGCTGCAACAACGTCACCAAGGCCCGGCTGATCGACGCCTGGAAGGCCGGCGCCACCGAAACTCCCGCACTGGCGCGGGCCACGCGGGCCACCACGGGCTGCGGCGGGTGCACCGACACCGTCGGCGCCGTCGCGAGCTGGCTAGCCGCGCAATGACCACCCGACTTCGGAACGAGGAGAACGTGATGGCCCACCGAGGGAAGCACTGGATCGAGCACTGGGAACCGGAAGACGAGACGTTCTGGGAGGAGACCGGCAAGCGGGTCGCCCGTCGCAACCTCTGGTTCTCCGTGCTGGCCGAGCACATCGGCTTCTCCGTCTGGACACTGTGGTCGGTCATCGTCCTGTTCATGGGCAAGGACTACGGGTTCGACGCCGCCGACAAGTTCCTGCTCGTCTCGACGCCGACACTCATCGGCGGCCTGATGCGGCTGCCCTACACCTTCGCCGTCGCCAAGTTCGGCGGTCGCAATTGGACGGTCGTCAGCGCGTTGCTGTTGCTGATCCCGACGATCCTGGCCGCGGTCGTGCTGCACCCGGGGACGTCGCTCGGCACGTTCCTGCTGGTGGCGGCCCTCGGCGGCGTCGGCGGCGGCAACTTCGCGTCGTCGATGACCAACATCAACACGTTCTACCCCGAGAAGCACAAGGGCTGGGCGCTCGGGCTCAACGCGGGTGGCGGCAACCTCGGCGTCGCCGCGATCCAGCTGGTCGGGCTGCTCGTGATCGGGACGGCGGGCGCGACCGCGCCGCGGATCGTGCTGTACGTCTACATCCCGCTGATCGTGATCGCCGCGGCGTGCGCGTACCGCTACATGGACAACCTCGCGACGGTCCGTGGTGACACGAAGGCGATGCGCGAGATCGTCAAGGACCGGCACACCTGGGTGATGTCGTTCCTCTACGTCGGCACGTTCGGCTCGTTCATCGGCTACAGCTTCGCCTTCGGACTGGTGCTGCAGAACCAGTTCGGCCGGACGCCGCTGCAGGCGGCCGCGGTGACGTTCCTCGGCCCGCTGCTCGGCTCGCTCGCACGCCCGGCCGGCGGGTGGCTGTCCGACCGGATCGGCGGCGGCAAGGTCACCTTCGCGACGTTCGTCGGGATGGCCCTCGCGACGGTCGTGCTGATCCTGGCCTCGATGTCGAAGTCCCTGACGCTGTTCACGATCGCGTTCATCGTGCTGTTCGTCCTCACCGGCGTCGGCAACGGCTCGACGTACAAGATGATCCCGGCGATCTTCCGCGCGAAAGCCCGTACGGCGATCGCGAACGGCGCCGAGGAGGCGGCCGAACTGCTCAAGGCACGACGGCGGTCCGGCGCGCTGATCGGCCTGGCCGGCGCGATCGGCGCGGAGGGCGGGCTGTTCATCAACCTCGCCTTCCGGCAGTCGTTCGCCGACGCCAAGAGCGGCGTGCCCGCGTTCGTCGGGTTCCTGGTCTTCTACGGGCTGTGCTTCGCCGTCACCTGGGCGGTCTACCTGCGCAAGCCCGCCGAACAGCCGAGTGAGCGCGGTCGGGCGCTCGCGGGAGCGGAGGTCTGAGATGCCCACCCTGGTCGTCGCCGGACACGGCATGGTCGCGCACCGGCTGGTGGAGGCGGTGCGCACCGCCGACAGCGCCGGGCACTGGCGGATCATCGTCCTGGCCGAGGAGCCGCGCCCGGCGTACGACCGGGTGGCCCTGACGTCCTATGTGGATGGCTGGGACCCCGCGTCGCTCGCGTTGCCCGGCTCGGACTACGCGAGTGACTCCCTTGTGGACTTGCGGCTGGGCGAGCTGGTCACCTCGGTGGACCGCGCCGCTCGAACGGTCACCACGGCGTCCGGCACCACGGTCGCCTACGACGCGCTGGTGCTGGCCACCGGCTCGCGGCCGTTCGTGCCGCCGGTGCCCGGCCACGACCTGCCCGGCTGTTTCGTCTACCGGACCATCGAAGACCTGGACGCGATCCGCGCGGCGGCTCTGCGCCCGGGCCGCGGCCGGCGTGCGGCGGTCGTCATCGGCGGTGGCCTGCTCGGCCTGGAAGCCGCGAAGGCGTTGCGGGACATGGGACTCTCGCCGCACGTCGTCGAGATGGCGCCGCGGTTGATGCCGCTGCAGGTGGACGAAGGTGGCGGCTCGCTGTTGCGACGGCTCATCACCGGGCTGGACGTGACCGTCCACACGGGAACGTCGACCGACGCGATCGAGGCGGACGGTTCGCGGCTGGTGGCCCGGCTCGGCAACGGGACCGAGCTGGACGTCGACCTGGTCGTGTTCTCGGCGGGTGTCCGGCCGCGGGACGATCTCGCACGGCAGTCCGGTTTGGACGTCGGTCCTCGCGGTGGCGTGCTGGTCGATTCTTCCTGTCGTACGGGCGATCCCTCGGTGTACGCGATCGGCGAGTGCGCCGCGGTCGAGGGGCGCGTCTACGGCATCGTGGCGCCCGGGTACGCGATGGCCGAGATCGTCGCCGCGCAGCTGACCGGCGGGTCCGGGACGTTCCCGGAACCGGACACGTCCACGAAGCTGAAGCTGATGGGCGTCGACGTCGCCTCTTTCGGCGACGCGCACGCGACGACCGAGGGCGCTTTGGAAGTCGCCGTCAACGACGCGGTCGCCGGGACGTACAAGAAGCTCGTGGTCACCGACGACGGCAAGACCCTGCTCGGCGGCGTGCTGGTCGGCGACGCGGCGGAGTACAACACCCTGCGGGCGCTGGTCGGCCGTCCGCTGCCCGCGGAGCCTTCCGCGATCCTCGCCCCGGCCGGTGGCGGTGCGGCGGTCGGTGTCGACGCGCTGCCGGACGCGGCGCAGATCTGTTCGTGCAACGCCGTTTCCAAGGGCGCGATCACGCGGGCGGTCCACGAGGACGGCTGCGACACCGTCGGCAAGCTCAAGGCGTGCACCCGCGCCGGGACGTCGTGCGGCTCCTGCGTCCCGCTGCTCGGCCGGCTGCTGACCGCGGCCGGCGTCGAGCAGTCGAAGGCGCTGTGTGAGCACTTCGGACATTCGCGCGCGGAGCTGTTCGAGATCGTCCGGGCCACCCGGATCTCGACGTTCAGCGAGGTCATCGCGCGCTACGGCACGGGTACCGGCTGCGCGGTCTGCAAGCCCGCGGTGGCGTCGATCCTCGCGACGCTGGGCAGCGGGCACGTGCTCGGCGGCGAGCAGCTGACGTTGCAGGACACCAACGACCGGTTCCTCGCGAACATCCAGCGCAACGGCACGTACTCCGTCGTCCCGCGGATCCCCGGCGGCGAGATCACGCCGGACAAGCTGATCACGATCGGCGAGGTGGCGAAGGAGTTCGGGCTGTACACCAAGATCACCGGCGGGCAGCGGATCGACCTGTTCGGGGCCACAGTGGACCAATTGCCGCTGATCTGGCGGCGGTTGGTGGACGCCGGGTTCGAGTCCGGGCACGCGTACGGCAAGGCGCTGCGGACGGTGAAGTCGTGCGTCGGGTCGACGTGGTGCCGCTACGGCGTGCAGGACAGCGTCGGGCTGGCGATCGAACTGGAGCTGCGGTACCGCGGGCTGCGGTCGCCGCACAAGCTGAAGTCCGCGGTGTCCGGGTGCGCGCGGGAGTGCGCGGAGGCGCGGAGCAAGGACTTCGGGATCATCGCCACGGACAACGGCTGGAACCTCTACGTCGGCGGCAACGGCGGTACCACACCGCGCCACGCCGAGCTGCTGGTGTCCGATGTGGACACGTCGACGCTGATCCGGACCATCGACCGGTTCCTGATGTTCTACGTCCGCACGGCCGATCGGTTGCAGCGGACGGCGCCGTGGATCGAGGAATTGGAAGGCGGGCTCGACCACCTGCGCGCGGTGATCGTCGACGACTCGCTCGGCATCTGCGAAGACCTCGACGCGGCGATGGCCAAGCACGTCGACAACTACGCCGACGAGTGGCGCGGTGTGCTGGAGGATCCGGAGAAGCTGGCGCGGTTCACGTCGTTCGTCAACGCGCCGGGGACGCCGGATCCGGCCATCTCGTTCCGGTCCGAGCGGGAGCAGAAGGTGCCGGTCATGCTGGGAGTCCCGGAGGTGCGGCGATGACGACGTCTCTCGAACGGACCTGGACGGCGGTGTGCCCGGTGGACGCGGTGCCGGAGAATTCGGGGGTCGCGGCGCTGCTCGGCGACGGCGTCCAGGTGGCGATCTTCCGGCTGCCCGGTGCGCGGTGGTACGCACTGTCCAATTGGGACCCGTGCAGCGGCGCGGCGGTGCTTTCGCGGGGCATCGTCGGGGACGCCGGCGGGGTGCCAGTGGTCGCTTCGCCGGTCTACAAAGAACGGTTTGCGCTCCATAGTGGACAGTGCCTGGACGTGGAGGGCGTCTCGGTGCCGGTGTACGAGGTGCGCGTGCGAGAGGGCGTGGTCGAAGTGGAGTCGCCGTGACGGAAGTGCTTCCGCTGGCCGGTTTTGTCATCGGCATCACCGCGGCGCGCCGGGCGGACGAGCTCGGCGCGCTGCTGGTGCGCAAGGGGGCGGGCGTCCGGTACGGCCCGGCGATCCGGATCGTGCCGCTGACGGACGACACCGAGCTGCGCGCGGCGACCGCGCGGCTGCTCGACGCGCCGGTGGACGCGGTGGTGGCGACGACCGGCATCGGCTTCCGCGGCTGGCTGGAGGCGGCCGAAGGCTGGGGCCTGGGGGAGGCGCTGGTCGCGCGCCTCTCGACGTCGTCGCTGCTGGCGCGCGGCCCGAAGGTGACGGGCGCGATCCGCGCGGCGGGGCTGTCGGAGGACTACTCGCCGGCGTCGGAGAGCAACGCGGAGCTGTTGCAGCACCTGCTGGCGTCGGGAGTTTCCGGCCGGCGGATCGCGGTCCAGCTGCACGGCGAGCCGCTGCCGTACTTCGTGGACACGCTGCGCACGGCGGGGGCGGAGGTCATCGAGATCTCGGTGTACCGCTGGGTCGGCCCGGTGGACCCGGGCCCGGTGGACCGCCTGCTGGACGGCGTCTTGGAGGGCTCGATCCACGCGCTGCCGTTCACGAGCGCGCCCGCTGTTGCTTCCTTGCTCGCTTTGGCACGCCGCACGGGCCGCCTTCCCGGCTTGGTCTCGGCACTTTCGGGCCCGGTGGTGGCGGCGTGCGTGGGCCCGATCACGGCGGGCCCGCTGGCGGCGTTGGGGGTACCGACGGTCCAGCCGCACCGCGCGCGGATCGGCGCGTTGGCCCGGACGCTCGCGGAGACGTTGATGGCACGTTCCCCCAGGCTGCAGGCGGGCGGCCAGTGTCTGGAACTCCGCGGCGAGGCCGCGATCGTGGACGGCGAGTGGTGCGAGGTGGCGCCGGCCCCGATGGCGCTGCTGCGGGCATTGGCGGCGTCCCCGGGCCGGGTGGTCTCGCGCCGCGAGCTGATCGCGGCCTTACCGGGCGGCGGCGAGGAACACGCGGTGGAGACAGCGATCGGCCGCCTGCGAACGTCACTGGGCGGCGGCCGGGTGGTCCAGACGGTGGTGAAGCGCGGTTACCGCCTGGCGGTGGACGCGTGAGGTCGTGAGTGTTTAGGAGGGTTAGAACCCTCCTAAACACTCACGACACGGACCAGGTGACGTCGTGTTTCTCGAAGCCGCGAGCCGCCGCGACCAGCGCGGCTTCCGCTTCGGCCGCTTCCCGGGCCGCCGGGCGCAAGGGGGCGAACGCCGTCAGGGTGAACGTCAGCTTCGCGCCGCTCGACTTTGTGCGCCACGTGCCCGCGATGTCGCCCTCGGCCAAGAGGACTCCAGGGTTGCCCAGCATCTTCCAGACTTCCTTGCGCCGCGCCGGGTCCGGGACCAGCAGGGCCTTGTCGCGCGCCTGGATGAACGGGTCCCACGGTGGCAGCAGCCGCACGACGTCGGGCTCCGGCGGGTTCTCCAGGGCCGGCAGCCGCGCTGCGGGGAGGTAGCGGGTCTTGCCTTCCACGTCGACCTCGGCCAGGTCGGACGGCCACGTCCGGTCCACGACCGCCCGGGACGTCCCGACGAACTCCGCCGCGTCGCCCGGGGACGCCGGGCCGTTGAGCCGCAGGTACGACGTGACCACCGACATCGCCGCCGCGGGGTCCGACGTCGTGCGCATGCGGCCGCGGCCTTCGAGGGGGACCAGGGTCGCCGGGGTGGCGCCCGCGACCAGGCGGATGCCGCCCAACGGGGTCGCGATGCGCATCAACTGCTCGTGGATGTGCGTCGCATTGCACCCTCGGCACCAGCGCGAGAACTCCGGCGGCACGAGCTTCGTGACCGCTGTCGAGACCGCGCCCTTGGTCATCTCCGCAGTGACGACCTTCCGGAGGGCGGCCGCCGCCGTGAAGACCACCTCTGACGCCGCCACGCCCGTCGCCGCCAGTTCCTTGCGTTGCCACAGCATCCTCGCCAGCGCGTCCGCGTCGTCCAGCGGGATCAGCGCGCGCGTTACCTCGGCGAGGTCGGTGCGGAGGTGGTAGTGCGGCGCACCGCGCAACGTCCAGGCCGGCACCAGGCGGTCGTCGTCCACAAGGGACACCGGACCGTCGAGCCGGGCCACCGCGGCCAGCAGCGCGGTGTCGCGCATGCTGTCCTGCAGCCCGGCCCGGACGACGGCGAGATCCGCGACGTCCGTCGAACCACGGTGCAGGCCGTGCTCGGCGATGCGGTAGGCGAGTACCTGGCGACGGTCCACGTGCGACTCCTCCTAGAGGCTGTACTCGAAGGTGTACCCCATTTTCTCCTCGCCCATCGCGCCGCCGACCGTGCCGGTGCCGGTGAGCCCGGTCAGCGCGCCGGTGCCCGAGCCGGGGACCACGCTGAACGTCGACGCGATGCCCTTGGCGTCGAACGTGAACTCGTGCCGCACGATGAACGTCCCTTCGCGACCGTCGACCTTGCCGTCGACACGCTCGAGGCTCGGCGACGTCGTCGAGCCGCTGTCGTAGCCCTCGCCCGCGTAGTACAGCAGCAGGTCGCAGACCGATTCACCCTCGATGACACCCTCGTACGCCATCGACGCGTGCGCGTACGCCACCCGCGGCCCGTTCCCGGAGCCGCTGACGACGTTCTCTTCCCAGTTCTTCATGGTGAATGCGTTCATGGAAGACAGTCTGCCGGTCATACCTGTCAGCTTGTGTCAGGTATTTCGGTCATACTGGTGTTCATGCGCGCCAGCCGCCTCCTGTCCGTCCTCCTGCTGCTGCAGAATCGCGGCCGGATGACGGCGGAAGAGCTGGCCGAGGAGCTGGAGGTCTCGGTGCGCACGGTCTACCGGGACATCGACGCGCTCTCGGCGTCCGGCGTCCCGGTGTACGCCGACCGCGGCCGGACCGGCGGGTACCGCCTGGTCGACGGCTACCGGACGCGGCTCACCGGGATGACCGAGGAGGAGGCGCAGTCGCTCTCGCTGGCCGGGCTGCCGGTCGCCGCGGCCGAGCTGGGCCTCGGCACGGTGCTCGCGGCCGCCCAGCTCAAGCTGTACGCCGCGCTGCCGCAGGAGCTGCGTGACCGCGCAGGCCGCGTCGCCGAGCGGTTCTACCTGGACGTTCCCGGCTGGCACCGGGGCATCGAGAGCCTGCCGACGCTGTCCGCGGTCGCCGACGCCGTGTGGTCGTCGCACCGGATCCGGATCCGCTACGAACGCTGGGGGCAGCGCGTCGTCGAGCGGGACCTCGAGCCGCTGGGGCTGATCCTCAAAGCCGGGAACTGGTACCTCGCCGGGCGCTGCGAAGGCAGCGACCGGACGTACCGGATCTCGCGGATCCAGGAGCTGACCGACCTCGGTGAGGAGTTCGAGCGGCCGGTCGGCTTCGACCTCGCGGCGTACTGGCAGGAGTGGTCCGAGCAGTTCGAACGGCGGATGTACCCGCGCGTCGCCGTGGTGCGGCTGTCGCCGCGGGCGCAGGCTCTCGTACCGTTCTACGCGGGTGCCGTCGGGGCCCGGGCCCTGCGCGAGTGCCCGAACGAGCCGGCCGCGGACGGCTGGCTCACCATGGAGCTGCCGGTGGAGCCGGGCGAGCCGGCCATCGGCGAGCTGCTGCGCTTCGGGCCGCACCTGGAGGTCCTCGAGCCCGCGGACCTGCGGGCGCAGCTGGCGGCGGCGATCGAGGGGATGGGCGCGATCTATGGGTGAGCTGAGCGGGGTCGCGATCGGCGTCACGGCCGAACGGCGGGCCGACGACTTCATCGAGGCCCTCGAACGCTACGGCGCCGACGTCCGCCACGCCCCGACGATCACCATCGTCCCCCTGGACGCCGACCCCGACCTGCGCGCGGGCACCGAGGCGCTGCTGGCGTCCCCCGTCGGCTTCACGGCGATCACGACCGGCGCGGGCTTCCGCGGCTGGCTGGCCGCCGCCGACGGCTGGGGCCTGCGCGACCGGTTGCTGACGGCGCTGGGCGAGTCCCGGATCTACGCGCGCGGCCCGAAGGCCGTGGGCGCGCTGCGCGGCGCCGGGTTGCGAGAGTCCTTCTCGGCCGCTTCGGAGTCCAACGCGGAACTCTTCGGGACCCTCGCTTCGGCGGGGCTGGCGGGCGAGCGCGTGGCCGTCCAGCTGCACGGGACGCCGTTGCCGGAGCACACGTCGGCCCTGGAACAGGCGGGCGCGCGGCTGGTCGCGGTCCAGCCGTACCGCTGGTACTCGCCGCCGGACGTCACCCCGGTGCACGCCCTGATCGACGCGGCGATCGCGGGGGAGCTCGGCGCGATCGCGTTCACCAGCGCCCCCGCAGCGGCGAACTTCCTGACGCTGGCCCAGGACTACGGCCGCTACGACGACTTGCTGACGGCGTTGCGCGGCCCGGTGGTGTGCGCGTGCGTCGGCCCGGTGACGGCGGCGCCCCTCGAAGAAGCCGGGGTGCGCACGCGGCAACCGGACCGGCAGCGCCTGGGAGCGCTGGTGAAGCTCCTGGTCACGACGCTCAGGGTGTAGCTGTCAACCGACTTGACGGCTTTCTGCCCGAGTTGTCCACATCGCGCCCGGCCATCCACAGATTCGCTGCGTCACCCATCCGGGGTGGGGTGGGCCGATAGACTGGAGCAGGGCACGCCCCCCTGGGTGTGGCGGGGGAGTTTTGGTTGGCGGCGACGGGTAAAGCGCTGTCCTCAGTGGCATTGGTGGGGCGGCTGGTCCGGCGCCGTTGTGACGCCGAGGTCGTCGGAGCGGCCGGCCGCGAGCCGTGGCCACTGGGCGATGGGCCGGCCCGGCCCCGGTGTCCACGTGGGTGCGCCGGTGTCGGTCCGGACGTTCGTGCGGTCCTGTGGCCGGCCGTCCGGCGAGTCCTCCCAGGACTCCCGGCGGCCGAAAACCGTCAGGTCCATCAGCGCGTAGCTGTAGTCCATCGCTTCCACCCCACGGCGTTTCGTCCAGTACGTCTCGAAGACGCGGTCGCCGTCGCGCAGGTAGCAGACCAGGTGGAACAGGCCGGCCTCGCGCCCGGCCAGCAGCGTGTCGAGCGACGGCTGCGCCGAGTACCAGGGCATGTGCCAGTCCATGAAGCCGCGGTAGCGCAGGCTTTCGGCGTACGACGTCCCGGCGTCGGCCGGGCCGGTGGAAACGTTGCGGCCCTGGGAGAAGACCGCGTACGTGATGTCGCGGGAGTGCAGGTTGGCGAGTTCCGCGACCTGGTTGGTGTAGAACGTGCAGCCCTCGCACTGCTCCGCCGCGGGCCGGCCGGGGTTCCACATGAAGTAGTAGGCGATCAGCTGACGGCGTCCTTCGAACGCGTCCAGCAGCGTGACCGGCCCGTCCGGGCCGAGCAGCTCGAGGGTGGCGTCCACCTCGACCATCGGCAGCCGGCGGCGGGCCGCGGCGATCGCGTCGCCTTCGTGGGTGTGGGCCTTTTCCCTGCTGCGCAAGACATCCAGCTCGGCCTGGAACGTCTCGCGGTCGACGATGGTCATCAGGACTCCTTCAGCTTGGCGGTGAGCAGGACGACGCTCGCCAGGGTGACGACCACGGCCACGCCCAGCGCGAGGTGGATGCCGGTCAGCTCGGCGGTCTGCGTCGCGGCGACGGCGCTGAGGACCGGGATGCCGACGGTGATGCCGACCTGCTGCGTCATCGACGTCAGCCCGGTGGCCAGGCCCTGCTCCTCGTCGGGCAGCCCGGACGTCGCGGTCACGGTGTACGCCACGATCGCGGCGACGTGGCCGAAGAACCCGACGAACAGGGCCGGCAGCAGGATCAGCAGGGCGCCGCGGCCGGGGCCGAGGAACAGCAGCGGCACCGTCGCCAGCGCCTCGACGGTCAGCCCGGCGGCCAGCAGGACGCGGCTGCCGAAGCGGCCGATCGCGCGCCCGGCGAGCACGCCCGCGGCCACCGACGCCAGGCCCGGCACGCCGAAGACCAGGCCGGTCGCCCACGGCGAAAGCCCCAGGATCCGCTGCAGGTAGAGGGTCGTCAGGAAGATCACCGCGGGTTCCACCGCGAACAGCACGAGCCCGGCGAAGTTGCCCCACTTGACCGTGCGGCGGGCGAGGATCCGCGGCGGCACGAGCGGCGCGGGCGAGCGCTGTTCGATCAGCCAGAACGCGGCCAGCAGCACCACGCCGACGGCGGCGGCGAGCACGCTCTTGTCGATGACGGCGTAGACCAGCGCCAGCAGGCCGCCGCTGACGGTCAACGCGCCGGGCAGGTCCGGTCGCGCCCGGCCGGCCACGGTCGACTCGGGGACGAGGAACGGCGTCGCGACCAGGATGGCGATCGCCACCGGGACGTTCATGAAGAACGCCGCGCGCCAGCTCAGCAGGCCGACGAGAGCGCCGCCGACCAGCGCGCCGACGGTGAAGCCGCCGGAGAGCAGGGCGCCGTTGAGGCCGAGGACGCGGTCCCGCGCCCGGCCTTCGGCGAACGTCGTGGTCAGCAGCGACAACGCCGAGGGCAGCGTCATCGCGGTGGCGAAGCCCTGCAACGCGCGGGCCGTCAGCAGCAGCTCCGGCGTCGTGGCGAGACCGCCCAGCAGCGACGCCGCGGCCAGCAGGGCCATGCCGGACCGGAACAGCCGCCGGCGGCCGAACAGGTCGCCGAGGCGGCCGCAGACGAGAGTGAAGCCGGCGGCGGGCAGGACGAACGCCGTGCTGACCCACGGCAGCGACGTCAGGTCCAGCCCGACACCCGCGCCGACCTGCGGCAACGCGACGTTCAGGATCGAGAAGTCGATCGACAGCAGGAAACCGGCACCGAGCAGCACGGCCAGGACGGCGCGCTGTCTCGGCGTGAAACGGGCAGGGGGTAGCGCAACGACGGACACGGGGTTCTCCTTGAGGGGAAGTCAGTCCTGCTCGGCGGCCTCCGCGAGGCGCTTGATCTTGGCCAGCCGGCGGTCCCAGTCGGCGGCGAGCGAGGTCATCCAGCGGGCCGTCGCGTCCAGGGCTTCCGAACGCACGGCGTAGCGGACCTCGCGGCCGATCTTCACGCTGCCGACCAGCCCGGCCGAGTCGAGGACGGTGAGGTGCTTGACGATCGCCTGGCGCGACACGGGGAGGCCGCCGGCGAGGGTCGTCGCGGTGGCCTGGCCGTGGGCGGCGAGCAGGTCCAGCAGCTGACGACGGGTCGGATCGGCCAGTGCGGCCAGGACGCCGTCGACGACGTCGTGAGCCATTATTCGGCGCGGGCGGCGAGGGTGGTGAAGCACTGCTCCCAACCGCCGGTGTGGTCCTTGACGACGTTGCGGCGGTTCTCGTCGGACGTCGGCAGGGTGGCGAAGCCGCTCTCGACGACGCGCAGGCGGGTGCCGTCGCCCTCGGGGGTCAGGGTGAACTCGACGAGCGTCGAGTTGTCCTCACGCAGCTCCTCGCCGGGGAACGCGCTGACCCAGCGGTAGGCGAGGTAGTGCGGCGGGTCGACCTTCTCGACGCGCAGCGGGAACTCGCCGTGCTCCGAGTGCGTGACGACCAGGGTCTGGCCCTCTTCGGCCATGGTGCCCTGGACGGTTTCGTCGTCGGTCGCCCAGAAACCGGGCTCGGCCACCAGCGGCCAGACCTTGGCCGGCTTCGCGGCGATCACGATCTCGCGTTCGATGCTGTCGGTGCTCATGCGCACTCCTTCGTCGTCTCATGTGCAATGCCACAGTTGCACATGACGGAGTGCGGTGCAACCCCAGGGTTGCACTTACGGCGTCAGTCCTCGGGGAGTTCGCCCGCTTCGACCGCGCGGAACGACTCGCGGCTCGCGGTTTCTTCGCTCATCCCGAGCCGCCAGTAGCCCGTGAAGCAGATCCGCTGCTTGTCGACCTCGCGCTCCCGTACGAGGTGCCGGCGCACGAGCTTCACCACGCCCGCTTCGCCCGACACCCACGCATACGGCGTCCCGCTGGGGAAGGTCGCCGCGCGGACCGCTTCCAGCAACGCCTCGCCGTGCGGCCGCGCGCCGCGGACCAGCCAGTGGACTTCGACCGCTCCGCGCGTCTCGAACGTCTGACGCTCTTCGCGCCCGGAGACCTCGATGTACGCCGAAAGCCGCGCGCCGGCCGGGAGCTGCTCGATGATCGCGCCGATCGCGGGCAACGCCGTCTCGTCGCCGGTCAGCAGCTGCCAATCGGTGCCGGCCGGGACGTCGTAGAGGCCGTGCGGGCCCAGGAACGCGACGCGGTCGCCCGGTGTCACGCGGGACGCCCACGCCGAGGCCGGGCCGGTGTCGCCGTGCAGCACGAAGTCGACGTCGATCTCGGCGAACCGCGGCCGGTGCGCGCGCACGGTGTACGTCCGCATCGGCGGCCGGACGCCGTCCGGCATCGCGAGGTACGTGCGGTACCACGACAGGACGTCGGAGCCGGTGTCCGGCAGGTTCGGCGCCTCCTGGCCGGGGAGCGGGAAGAAGACCTTGACGTACTGGTCCGGCGCCCCGGCGGGCACCTCGGCGAAGGTCGCCGCCTCGAACGTCACGCGCACCGTGTGCGGCGTGATCGGCCGGACCATCCTCACGCGGGCCCGGTGGTACGTCAGTGCCGGTCGCTCCACCTGCGTCGTCATTAGGCGAGGCTAACCTAATTCATAGGCGTCAGAACAGTCCTCCCGGCTCGGAATCCGCGGCACCCTCCGGTTGCCAACGGTATTTCCGCAGGTCGACGCGCTGGCCGTCGGCCAGCACGCCTTCCGCGCGCAGTCGTTCGAGCTGGTCGTGGACCAGGTGCGGCGCCGGGGTGCCGTTGGCGCGCAGGATCCGGTGCCACGGCAGGTCGTGCCCGTCCTCGGCGAGGATCGCGCCGACCATCCGCGGTGAGGGCGCGCCGGAGAGCGCCGCGATGTCGCCGTACGTCGCGACCGTGCCGGCCGGCACCGACTCGATGATCTCCCGCACCCGCTCGTGCAGAACGTCGTCCATGCCCCCACTCTGCCGCACGGGTACGACACTTTCCGATGCCGCCCGTCGCACGGGCGGTGACCTTCACCGGACACGCCCGCGCTTAGGTGTGCCGGTGCGACGCCCGTTACTCCGGACGTGGTTCCATCGCGGGGTGAACGGCAGGCGAACGGGACCGGCGAACGCGCGGCTGGTGCGCCCGCCGATCGCCGAGGCGCCCACGTTCACCTGGGATTCCGGCGCTCGGCGCGTACTGTCCGCACCCGGGGGTTTCCTGCGGGTGCTCGGCGGGCCCGGCACCGGGAAGACGACGCTGCTGGCGTCGGCCGCGACCCGCCGCATCGCCGAAGGCGCCGACCCGGAGAGCGTGCTGGTGCTGACCACCTCGCGCAAGGCCGCGGACGCGCTGCGGGCCGACATCACCCGCAGCCTCACCGCCGACCCGGACCTGGCGCGGCCGCTGCCCCGGACCGTCCGCGAGCCGCTCGTCCGGACCGTCCACTCGTACGCGTATTCGCTGCTGCGGCTGGAAGCGATGGGCGCGGAGCTCCCGGCGCCGCGGCTGCTCGCCGGCGCCGAACAGGACGTCGTCGTCCGCGAGCTGCTCGCCGGCGACCTCGACGAGGGCGCCGAGAACTGGCCGGAGCAGCTGCGCCCGGCGCTCATCGTGCCCGGGTTCGCCGAGGAGGTGCGCGACCTGCTGATGCGCGCGGCCGAGCGTGGGCTCGGGCCGGCGGACCTCGCCGAGCTGGGCCGCCGCCGCGGGCGCGAGGAGTGGCTCGCCGCCGGGCTCTTCTGGGCCCAGTACGAAGAGGTCACGCAGCTGCAGGGCGCGGGCGGCAACGCGCTGGGCGTCGCGAGCGCGCCCGCCCTCGACGCCGCCGAGCTGGTCACCTCCGCGCTGCTCGCGCTGGAGGACGACGACGAGCTGCGCGAACGGGAGCGCACGCGCGTGCGGCACCTGTTCGTCGACGACGCCCACCACCTCGACCCGCTGCAGACCAGCCTGGTCCGGATGATCGGGCACACCGCGGCCGAGTTCGTCGTCGCCGGCGACCCCGACCAGAACGTGTATTCCTTCCGCGGCGCCGACGCGAGCCTGTTCGCCGACGCCGACCCGGACGGCAGCCGCACGATCACGCTGACGACGTCGCACCGGCTCGCCCCGGCGGTGCGGCTGGCGGTCGCGAAGATCGGTGCGACGCTGC
Source organism: Amycolatopsis sp. NBC_01286 (assembly GCF_035982555.1). Taxonomy (NCBI): domain Bacteria; kingdom Bacillati; phylum Actinomycetota; class Actinomycetes; order Pseudonocardiales; family Pseudonocardiaceae; genus Amycolatopsis; species Amycolatopsis sp. NBC_01286. The sequence goes on along the minus strand of NZ_CP108428.1, from coordinate 1,167,077 downwards.
CCGGGTTGTCCCAGCACCGCAAGATCGTCCCGCCCGCCGGGGCCACGGGCGGCAACGTCCGCGTGCGCGTGATGCCGACGCCCGCCGCCGAGGCGAGCTGGATCGCCGACCAGCTCCGCCGCGCCCACCTCGTCGACGGCGTGCCGTGGTCGGAGATCGCGGTGCTCGTCCGGTCGCCGGCGCGGACCTTCCTGGTGCTGCAACGCGCTTTGCGCGCGGCCGGCGTCCCGATCGGGTCGGCCACCGAGGAACTGCCGCTGGCGCGCCAGCCCGCGGTGCGGCCGCTGCTGGCCGTGCTGAAACTCGCGCCCTCGCCGGACCTGCTCGACATCGACCTCGCCGAGATGCTGCTGTCATCGTCGCTCGGCGGCGCGGATCCCCTGGCGTTGCGGCGGCTCCGGCGCGGTCTGCGCCGGCTGGAGCTGGCCGGCGGCGGGCAGCGTTCGAGTGACGACCTGCTCGTGGAAGCGTTGCGCGGCGGGGACATCCTCATCGGGCTGGGCGACGCCGAGGCCGAGCCCGTGCGGCGCGTCGGCGGCCTGCTGCGCGTCACGCACCAGGCCGTCGCCCGCGGCGACGGCGTCGAGCAGGTGCTGTGGGAGCTGTGGAACGAAAGCGGCCTGCAGGAGAAGCTGCTGAAGCAGACCGAACGCGGCGGTTCGCTGGGCGCGCAGGCCGACCGCGATCTCGACGCCGTCGTCGCGCTGTTCGACGCGGCCGGCCGGTACGTCGACCGGCTGCCCCGCTCCAGCGTCGCGTCCTTCGCGGATTACCTTGGCGCGCAACAGATCGCGGGCGACACGCTCGCGCCGGCCGCCGTCCCGGCCGACGGCGTCTCGCTGCTCACCGCGCACTCCGCCGCCGGTCGCGAGTGGACGGTCGTCGCCGTCGCCGGGGTCCAGGAAGGCGCCTGGCCGGACCTGCGGCTGCGTGGATCCGTGCTGGGCGTGGAACGGCTCAAGGACCTGATGTCCGGAGTGGACGATGACGCCGTCTCCCAGACCGCGCCGATCCTGGCCGAGGAACGGCGGCTGTTCTACCTCGCGATGAGCCGCGCGAAGGAGACGCTGCTGGTCACCGCGGTGTCCGGCGAGGACGAACAGCCGTCGCGCTTCCTCGACGACCTGGAGGAGAACGGCGCCGACGACGGCGGCCTCGACTCGCGGATGAAGCCGCCGGGCCGGTCGCTGGTGCTCGCCGAGCTGGTGGGGGACCTGCGCGAGGTCGTCTGCGACGACAAGGCCGACCCGGCGCGCCGGCGCCGCGCGGCCAAGCAGCTCGCGCGGCTGGCCGACGCCAAGGTCCCCGGCGCGCACCCGAGCACCTGGTACGGCCTGCTCCCGGCGTCCACCGACGAACCGGTGCACCCGCCGGGCGACCTGATCCGGATCTCACCGTCCACAGTGGAGATCCTGACGAAGTGCCCGCTGCGGTGGATGATCGAGCGGCACGGCGGGAGTGACCCGGCGCAGCTGGCCGCCGTCACCGGGACGCTGGTGCACGGGCTCGCGCAGGCCGTCGCGTCCGGGAGCACCGACGCCGAGCTGCAGGCCGCGCTGGACGACGCCTGGGTGCGCGTCGACGCCGGCGCGCCGTGGTTCTCGAAGCGGGAGCGCCGGCGGGTCGAGGGGATGCTGCAGAACTTCGTCACCTGGCTGGAGCGCAGCCGGGCGGAGCTGAAGGAAGCCGGCGTCGAGCAGGACATCGAGGTCGAGCTGCCGGCCGGGGGCGCCGACGAGGTCCGGGTGCTGCTGCGCGGCCGCGTCGACCGGGTGGAGCTGGACGCCGACGGGCGGCCGGTGATCGTCGACATCAAGACGGGCAAGGTCCCGGTGTCGGGCAAGGACGCGGAGGAGCACCCGCAGCTGGCCGCGTACCAGCTGGCGGTGCTGCTGGGTGCGATCGAAGGCCGCACGGAGGCCGGCGGCGCGCGGCTGGTGTACGTCGCGAAGGCCAACAACAAGACCGGCGCCACCGAGCGGTCGCAGCCGCCGATGGACGAGGTGGGCGGCAAGCAGTGGCTGGACCTGGTCCGCGGCGCGGCGGCGTCGGCGGCGGGCCCGGACTACCAGGCGCAGGAGAACGTGGACTGCGACCGCTGCCCGGCGCGCGGCTGCTGCCCGCTGCGTCCCGAGGGCAGGCAGGTACCGGGCCCGTGACTTCGCGTGTGGTGGTCGTGAGTGGTAATGAGGGTTCTAACCCTCATTACCACTCACGAGCTCGCGAGGTGACCACATGAGCCCACTGCTCATCGCGAACCCGGTCGAGCCCGCCGAACTCGCCGACGCGCTCGGCCTGCACCGGCCCACCCCCGAGCAGGCCACGGTCATCGCCGCACCCGTCGAACCGTCCCTTGTGGTCGCCGGCGCGGGCGCCGGGAAGACCGAGACCATGGCCGCGCGCGTGGTCTGGCTGGTGGCCAACGGGATCGTCAGCCCGGACCGCGTCCTCGGCCTCACCTTCACCCGCAAGGCCGCGCGTCAGCTCGGCGAACGCGTCCGCGCACGCTTGCGACGGCTGGCCGGATCCGGGCTGCTGGACCGGCTCGACCCGTCCGGCGGGCTGCGGTCCACTGTGGTCGCCGGCGAACCGACCGTGCTCACCTACCACGCCTACGCGGGCCGGCTGCTGTCCGAACACGGGCTCCGGCTGCCGGTGCAGCCCGGCGTCCGGCTGCTGTCGGAGACGTCGTCGTGGCAGCTCGCGCACCGCGTGGTGTCCACTTGGGACAACGAGCTGGACACCGACCGCGTCCCGCCGACGGTCACCGCCGACGTCCTGGCCCTGGCCGGCGAACTCGGCGAGCACCTGGTGTCCACAGAGAAGCTGGCCGAGTACACGTCGTGGATGTGCCAGGTCATCGAGAACGCCCCGCGCGCCAAGGGGCAGCGGGCCGCGTTGCCGCAGAAGCTCACGGAAATCATGGCGGCGCAGCACTTCCGGCTCGCGCTGCTGCCGCTCGTCGAGGCCTACCACCGGCGCAAGCGCAACGAAGGCGCGCTGGACTTCGCCGACCAGATGTCGCTGGCCGCGCAGCTGGCGAGCGAGTACCCGTCGGTCGTGCGCGGCGAGCGGGAGCGGTTCGGCTCGGTGCTGCTCGACGAGTACCAGGACACCGGGCACGCCCAGCGCGTGCTGCTGCGGGCGCTGTTCGGCGGCGTCGAGAACCCGCCGATGCCGGTCACCGCCGTCGGCGACCCGGCCCAGGCGATCTACGGCTGGCGCGGCGCCAGCGCGGCCAACCTGCCGCGCTTCACCACGGACTTCCCGCGCTTCGACGGCGAAAAGCTCGCCCCCGCCCACGATTTCGGGCTGCTGACCAGTTTCCGCAACCCGCCGGAGATCCTCGACCTCGCCAACGCGATCGCCGAACCGCTGCGGGCGCGCGGCCTCGGCGTCGAACGGCTGCGGGCGCGCGAGGGCGCCGGGCCCGCGGACATCGCGTGCGCGCTGCTGCCGGACGTCCGCGCCGAGCGCGAGTGGGTGGCCGACGCGCTCGCCCGGCGCTGGTACGCCGTGCAGGAGCGGACCGGCAAGCCGCCGACCGCGGCCGTGCTGGTGCGCCGTCGGGCCGACATGGCCCCGATCGCCGCCGAGTTGCGGGCGCGCGGGCTGCCGGTCGAGGTCGTCGGCCTCGGCGGGCTGCTGGACGAACCCGAGGTCGCGGACCTCGTCTCGACGTTGCGCGTGCTCGCCGACCCGCTCTCCGGCAGTGCGGCGGCGCGGCTGCTGACCGGCGCGCGCTGGCGGCTCGCGGCCGCCGACGTCGCCGCGTTGTGGCGGCGCGCGGGGGAGCTGTCGAGTCCCGAGAAGTCGGACGGCCCCGAGCTGGTCGTGGAGCGCGTCGAGCAGGCCGGGCTGATCGACGCGATCGACGAACCCGGCTCGCCGGAACGGTATTCGGAAGAGGGCTACAAGCGGATCCGGCGCGTCGGCTGGGAGCTGGCCGCGTTGCGGCGGCGGCTGGACCAGTCGCTGCCGGAGCTGGTCGCCGACGTCGAACGCACGCTGCTGCTGGACGTGGAGTCGCTGGCACGGCCGGGATCGGCGGGGCGGGCACACCTGGACGCGTTCGCCGAAGTCGTCACCGACTACGCCGAGACGGCGCCGACGGCGACCCTGTTGTCCTTTGTGGACTATCTGAACACCGCGGCGCACGCCGAAGACGGGCTCACCCCGGGTGAGGTCGAGGTGGTGCCGGATCGGGTGCAGGTGCTCACCGTGCACTCGGCGAAGGGTCTGGAGTGGGAGGTCGTCGCCGTGCCGCACCTGGTGCAGGACGTCTTCCCGGGCCGGCGGCGGTCGTCGTCGTGGCTGCGGACGGCGACGTCGTTGCCCGCCGCGTTGCGTGGCGACTCCCAGGACCTGCCCGAGCTGCGGATCGCCGACGGCTACGACCGCAAGGAAGTCCAAGAAGGACTGGAGCTGCACGAGGCGGGGTTCGTCGAGCGGGAGCAGTCGGAGGAACGGCGGCTCTGCTACGTCGCGCTGACGCGGTCGGAGCACGCGCTGATCGTCTCCGGGCACTGGTGGAACGAGAGCAGCAGCCGGGCGAAGGGGCCGTCGGAGTTCCTGACCGAGATCGCCGGCGTCATCCGGGAATCCGGCGTCGGGCAGCTCGGCGACTGGGCGCCGGAGCCCGGGCCGGACGACGAGAACCCGCTCGTCTCGGACTCGCGGAAGGCCCGCTGGCCGATCGACCCGCTGGCCGACCGCCGCACCGGCGTCCAAGGTGGAGTGGACCTGGTTTTCGAGGCGCTGTCGGCGTCTTCGGAGGAAGAAGCGTCCGAAGAGGACGATCCCGACGGCTGGCTCACCGACACCGACGTCCTGCTGGAGGAGTGGGCGCGCAAGGACGACCAGATCAAGCGGGTCCCGTTGCCGTCCCGGCTTTCGGTGAGCCAGCTGGTCGCGCTGGCCGAGGACTCCGCGCAGCTCGCGACGGACCTGCGACGGCCGTTGCCGATGGCGCCCAACAGTTTCGCCCGCCGCGGCACGGAGTTCCACAGCTGGCTGGAGCGCCGCTTCGGCGGCGACCAGCTCATCGAGATCGACGACCTCCCGGGCGCCGCCGACTTCGCCGAGATCCCGGACCCCGGCCTCGAAGAGCTGCAGACGCAGTTCGACAAGAGCGAGTGGGCCGCGCGCGTCCCGCACGCCGTCGAGATCACGTTCTCGGCCGACGTCGAGGGCATCACCCTGCGCGGCCGGATGGACGCCGTCTTCTGGAATCCCGACGGCTACTGGGAAGTGGTCGACTGGAAGACGGGCTCGGTCCCGCCGAAGTCCCGGCAGGCGGTGCTGTCGGTCCAGCTGGCGGCGTACCGGATGGCCTGGGCGGCGCTGAAGAACGTCCCGGTGGAGCAGGTCCGCGCGGCGTTCCACTACGTCCGCGCCAACCACACGATCCGGCCGGCCGACCTCCTGGACGCCGAAGGCATCCGAAGCCTGCTCCGCAACCTCCCCGAGTCGTGACGGAAACCGTAACCCGCGTGATCAGAGCCGGAACCACCGTGATTGGAGCCGTAACTCGCGACTTACGGCCCCAATCACACGGGATACGGGCCCACTCACGTGAGTTCCGGCTCGAAACACGCTGGTCAGGCCGCGTCGCGGACCTTCAGGGCCCAGGCGATCAACGGCCACTGCAGCGGGAGCCGGCCCCACGCGATCGCTCGCTGCGGCAGCGGGGCCCGGCGGGCGTCGACCGCCATCTTCACGTTGCCCGGGAAGACGCCCAGGAACAGCAGGGCCGCCGCCAGGGCGCCCAGGCGGCGGGTGCGCGGGACCGCCACCGCGGCCGCCACGGCCAGCTCGGCGACGCCCGAGCCGTACGTCCACGCCCGGCGTGAGCCCGGGAGCGAGCGGGGGATCAGGCCGTCGAACGGCTTCGGGACCGCGAAGTGCAGAGCGCCCATGAAACCCAGCGCACCTGCCATGACGTGCGCGGGCCGTTGTGAAGTAGCCATCGGCTCATCGTTCCACGCGGCGGGCCGCCGCCCGGTTCGGCTATCCTCCGGGCGTGAGTGACGCTCGACACCTGCCTGCGGGAGCCAGTGCATGAGGGCCCTGAGGCGGCTGCCGCTCGGCAGTCTCACCGATCGGCCCGACCACGAGCTCGTCGGCGTCCTGCGGATGCCCGAGCTGACGGTCAGCCCCCTTCGCTCCATCATGAAGCGGGTCATCGGCGCGACCCTGGCGCTGCTGCTGACGGTGATCATCGTCTACGTCGACCGCGACGGGTACCGCGACGCCAACGGTGACGGCCTGTCCCTGCTGGACAGCCTCTACTACGCGACCGTCTCGCTCTCGACCACCGGCTACGGCGACATCGCGCCCGCCACGTCGTCCGCCCGCCTGGTGAACGTGCTGGTGATCACCCCGTTGCGGGTGCTCTTCCTCATCGTCCTGGTCGGGACCACCCTGGAAGTGCTCACCGAGCGCTCCCGGCAGGCGTTCAAGATCCAGAAGTGGAGGACGAAGGTGCGCGACCACACGGTCGTCGTCGGGTTCGGCACCAAGGGCCGGTCCGCCGTCAACGCGCTGCTCGGCGACGAGAGCGTCGCCCCGGGCCAGGTCGTCGTCGTCGACACCGACCAGCAGGCCCTCGACGCCGCGAGCGCGCTCGGCCTGGTCGCCGTGCACGGCTCGGCCACCCGGTCCGACGTGCTGCGCGTCGCCGCCGTGCAGCACGCGCGCGCGGTCGTCGTCGCCCCGAACCGCGACGACACGGCGGTGCTCGTGACGCTCACCGCGCGCGAGCTCGCCCCGAAGGCGCACATCGTGGCGTCGGTGCGGGAGGCGGAGAACGTCCACCTGCTGAAGCAGTCCGGCGCCGACCAGGTCGTCGTCTCCAGCGAGACGGCCGGGCGGCTGCTCGGCATGGCGACGTCGACGCCGCTGGTCGTGGACATCATGGAGGACCTGCTCACCCCGGAGTCCGGGCTGGCCATCGCCGAACGCGCGGTCGAGCCTTCGGAGGAGGGCGGGTCGCCGCGGCACCTGTCGGACCTCGTCCTGGGCCTGGTCCGCGACGGCGTCCTCTACCGCGTCGACTCCCCGCAGGCCGACGCCATCGAGCCCGGCGACAAGCTGCTCTACGTCAAGAAGGTGACGCAGACGGAGAAGATCGAGCGGTAGGTCCGGTTCGCCCGGCCGACCTGCGGAGCCGAGACCGTGCCGCCTGGGTTTTGCCCGCGGGATCTGGAACCATGACCGGGTGCCCCCGCGACCCCTCGCCCTGAAGTGGCCCTCGGTGGCGATCCCCGCCGCGGCCGGCGTGCTCGTCGTCCTGCTGGCCTGGCTGGCCGGGCCCGGGTTGCTCGGGATCAGCAACGACGACCTCGGCGCACCGGTGTCGGCCGAGGTCATCAAGCCCGCACCGTGCGACCGCCTGGACCCCGTCGAGACCGTCCGGTTCACCGTCGCCGGCAAGACCCACGAGGGCACGCTCAACGGCTGCGGCCACGGCCAGAACGAGCGCGTCGACGTCGGCGTCCCGGACGAGCTCCCGGACCAGGGCACGGTCGCCGTCCAGGTGGCGGACACGTCGGCCGGCGCGTCGGACGCGCGGCGCCCGCTCGGGCTCGCACTTCTGGTGTTCGCGTGCTTCTCGGGCGGGATCTTCGTCTACACCTGGCTGCGGCTGCCGCCGAAACCGAAGGCCGCCAAACCCGCGAAGGTCAGCTGACCCTCAGCTGACTTCGGACGACGGTGCCGCGAAGGTGTTGCAGTCGGAGATCCGGTTGCTCGTCGCGCCCGCCCGCCACCACGACGCGTAGTGCGCGTTGGTGCCGTGGTCGTGGCTGCGGGAGGTGTTGTCGCCGCGGGTCTCCTGGTCGTTCCAGGCCTTGTTGTACATGTCGCGGTTGATCGTGCCGCCCTGGTCGACGTGCGCGCCGAGGAACATCCCGGAGAAGCACTGGGCCTGCAGTTCCTTGCGCCGCGACATCTCGAGCCCGGCGGGGCTGTTCTGGCCGGCCTCGTAGATCTTCTGCCAGGCCGCGTCCATCAGCCCGGCGACCTCCTGGACGTGGTGGCCGTACTCGTGGGCGAACAGGGCCAGGTAGACGCCGGGGTTGTTGCCGTACTGGTCGGTCTGCAGCCCGCGGAAGGGCACGTACAGGTTGTTCTCGCAGTAGTACGCGGCGGTCGCGATGCCGACCTGGATGGTGCCGCACTCGGTCTCGAAGCTCGCGCCGGTCGGGAAGTGCAGCGCCGGCGGCGTGAACGGCAGGCCGTAGGCGGTGAGGAACGGGCCCCACGCCGCGTCCAGGCACTTGCTGGCGGCGGTGAAGAAGGCTTCCGCGCCCGCCTGGGTGCTCTGCCAGGCCGGCAGCGTGCAGACGCGGTTCTGCAGCCCGGCGTTCGGGTCCTGCAGGATCGGGTGGTCGGCCAGCTTGAGGACCTTCTGCGGGCCGGTCGCGCTCGGCGTGGACAGCTCGGTCGACGGGCCGGGCGACGCCGACGCCGGGGCACCCGCGCCCCCGGGCAGCTGCGAGGGAATGTCCTGGGACGACGGCGTGTCGCGGTAGGCCGGGTTCGCGAGCGGCGTGTCCTGGCGGTTGAGCGCCACGATGGCGACCAGCCCGAGCACCAGCACGGCCACGGCGCCGAGACACACCCCGATCACGGCGGCCGGCGAACGACGTCGCGGCGCGGCGGGCACGGTGTGCGGGTGACCCAGCCACGCGGGAGCCGGTTGCGCATCCGGCACCGGCGGCGGCTGGACGGAACCGCTGGGCGGTACCTGGCCGTGGGGCGGTTGCGTCATCTAGGCAGTCCCGAAGGGTCTCGGTACGGACCGGGGGTACCCGATCCCGGCGTTCAGCCTACCGGGGGAACGGTGCCTCCCGCACCCGTCCGTGTGCGCAGGGTCGCGGCGCACCGACGTCACCCCAGGTCTGGCCGGGTGCAACCCGCTCTGAGAGAGTGTCCGCAAGCAGGTACCGCAGGCGAGGGGCTTCGATGACAGAGACCGGTGGCGCGTCCGGCGAAGAGGGCGCCGACACGCCGACACCGAGCCAGGGCTTGCCCCGGGCTCACGCTCCTGGATCGGGTGAGGCGAAGCCACCGGAAAGTTACGATCAGTCACCGTCGACGCCGCCGACCGGCTGGCAGGCCCCGGACCCGCGCGGTGCGCAGCCGCCGCCCGGGTGGCAGCCGCAGACCCCGCCGCAGATGCCCTACGGCGGACCGCCGCCGCAGTACCCGCAGTTCCCGCAGCAGCGGGCCTTCAGCCCGCACGGGCTGGGCAAGCCCGGTGTGATCGCGCTGCGCCCGCTCAACATCGGCGACATCCTCGACGGCTCGATCACCGCGATCCGCCGGCACCCGCTGCTCATCCTGGGTGTCGGCGCGGTGCTGGCGGTGATCTCGGCCGCGATCACCTTCCTCGTGCAGAAGTTCCTCTTCGCCGACCTGGACGAGCTGACCTCGGTCGCCGCGCTCGGCCCGGGCGCGACCGAGGCGGAGGCGCGGGACGCCGTGTTCGGCGTGTTCGGCGACGTGTTCCTGGTGCTCCTGCCGACGGCGGCGCTCACGACACTGCTGACGACGCTGCTCAACGGGTTCCTCGCCGCCGTCATGGGCCGCGCCGCACTCGGGCGCGAAGTGACCTTCTCGATCGCGTGGGCCGAGGTTCAGCCCCGGCTGCTGCCGCTGCTGGGCATCGGGCTCGTCTACTCGGTGGTCACGACGATCGGCCTGATGCTCTGCATCGTCCCCGGCGTGCTCGCGTACGTGTTCTGGGCGCTGGCCAGCGCCGCGCTGATCCTGGAGCGCGGCACGTTCAAGCAGGCGTTCTCCCGCTCGGTCAAGCTCGTCAGGGGCTCGTTCTGGCGCGTGCTCGGCATCCTGGCGCTGGCCTGGATCATCGAGTACCTGTTCAACAACATCATCCAGCTGCCGTTCACCCTCGGCACCGGCGTCTTCCAGCAGGTGCTGAACCCGTCGGCCGCGGCGGTCGTGCCGAGCACCGGCGACCTGCTGCTGGCGTCGGTCGGCCAGGTCATCTCCGGCACCATCGCGACGCCGTTCGTCGCGCTGGTCACCGTGATCATCTACCTGGACCAGCGGATGCGCCGCGAGGGCATGGACATCGAGCTGGCCCGCGCCGCCGGGGTGACGCCGCCGCAGGCATGGTGACGTCGCTGTGGTTTCTGGGGCCGAGCCCCAGACCCCAGCCGGGGGACAAGCCCCCCTGGACCCCCCAACAGCGCTGGGTGACCGACGTCCCGGTCGACATCGACCGGGACACCGCGCGCCGCGCCGCGCAGGAGGAGCTGAGCGACCCGAAGTACCAGCAGGCGCGCCCGAGTGTGCTGCAGCAGGTCGCGCAGTGGCTCGGCGAGCAGCTGGAGAAGCTGCTGAACGGCCTGTCTTCGGTCGTCCCGGGCGGGATCTTCGGCCTGGTCCTGATCCTGGTGCTGCTGATCGTGCTCGTCGTCGTGATCCGGTTGCGCACCGGCAAGATCGCCCGCGCGGCCCGGGCGGACCGGCTGGTCTTCGACGGGAAGCGGCAGAGCGCCGACGACTACCGCCGCTCCGCCGCCGAGGCCGCGGCCGCCGGTCGCTACGACGACGCCGTCCGCGACCGCTTCCGGGCCCTCGTACGGGCCCTGGAGGAACGCGCGCTGCTGGACGCCCGCTCCGGCCGGACGGCCGACGAGGCCGCCGCGGAGGCCGGGGTGCTGCTGCCGAACGTCGCGACCGAGCTGCGGCACGGCGCGCGGCTGTTCGACGACGTGCACTACGGCGGCCGTGAAGGCACCGAAACCGCGTACCGCACGCTGACCGAGCTGGATGAGCGCTGCCGCCGGGAACGGCCGGTGGTGATGGCGGCCTCGTGAGCACCTCCGTTTCGCCGGACGCGCGCCGGATCTGGCGCGGTTCCCGCATTCCGCTCGCCCTGCTCGCGCTGGTGGTCGCCGCCGGCGCGCTGCTGCTGCTCGGTCGCGGCGAGCAGACGCACGGCGCGCTCGAACCCGGTTCCTACGAACCCGGCGGCGCGCACGCGCTGGCGAAGCTGCTGGCCGGCCAAGGCGTCGACGTCCGGATCGCGCACACGATCGACGAGGCGGACGACGCCCTCGGCGAGAACACGACGTTGCTGGTCACCCAGCCGGACCTGGTGCCGGCGAAGCGCTTCGACGCGGCCCGGCGGCGCGCCGCCGACGTCGTCCTCGTGACGCCGGGAGCGCCGACGCTCAAGGACTCCCTGCCGCTGGTCCGGCCGGTCGGCCAGAACGACGTCGGCACGCTGAGCCCGCAGTGCACGGTCGCCGCCGCGGTCGCGGCCGGCGACGCCACGCTCGGCGGGATCGGTTACGCCGCACCGGGTGCGCGCTCGTGCTACCCCGGCGAGGACGGCGGCGGCACGCTGCTGCAGCTCGCCGACGCCGGCGGCACGACGACGCTGCTCGGCACGTCGGCGCCGCTGACCAACGGCCGGCTCGCCGACGAGGGCAACGCGGCGTTGAGCCTGCGCCTGCTCGGGCAGCACCCGAAGCTGGTCTGGTACCTGCCGTCGGCGACCGACCCGGCGCTGGACGACTCGCGGAAGTCGATCTTCGAGCTGATCCCGGACGGCTGGTACTTCGGCGCCGCGCAGGTGGGCATCGCGGTCGCGCTGCTGGCGCTGTGGCGGGCCCGGCGGCTCGGCCCGGTCGTCACCGAGCCCCTGCCCGTCGTCGTCCGCGCGGCCGAAACGGCGGAGGGCCGCGCCCGGCTGTACCGGCGCGCGAAGGCGGCGGACCACGCCGGCGAGACCCTGCGCGAGGCGGCGCGGTCCCGGCTGCGGACCACGCTGGGCCTGCCCCGCGACGCCGACGCGACGGCGTTGGTGACGTCGGTGAGCGAGCGGGCAGGCCGGCCCGCGAACGACGTCGGCGCCGTGCTGTACGGGCCGCCGGTGACCGGCGATCCCGCGCTGGTGCGGCTGGCCGGCGAACTGGACAGGGTGGAACGAGAGGTGGAGCGAACTTGAGCAGCGGTACCGAAGGGACGACCGGGGCCCGCGACGCGCTGATCGCGCTGCGCGCGGAGGTCGCGAAGGCCGTCGTCGGCAACGACGCCGCCGTCACCGGGCTGATCCTGGCCCTGCTCTGCCGGGGGCACGTGCTGCTCGAAGGCGTCCCCGGCGTCGCGAAGACGCTGCTGGTGCGGGCGCTCGCGGCGGCGCTGGACCTGGAGACCAAGCGGGTGCAGTTCACGCCGGACCTGATGCCCGGTGACGTCACCGGCTCGATCGTCTACGACGCGCACAGCGGCGAGTTCTCCTTCCGCGAGGGCCCGGTGTTCACGAACCTGCTGCTCGCCGACGAGATCAACCGGACGCCGCCGAAGACGCAGTCGTCGCTGCTGGAGGCGATGGAGGAGCGGCAGGTCTCCCTCGACGGCGAGTCGCGGCCGCTGCCCGACCCGTTCATCGTGATCGCCACCCAGAACCCGGTGGAGTACGAGGGCACCTACCCGCTGCCGGAGGCGCAGCTGGACCGGTTCCTGCTGAAGCTGACCATGCCGACGCCGTCGCGCGAGGACGAGATCGGCATCCTCTGGCGGCACGCGCAGGGCTTCGACCCGCGCAACCTCGCGGCGGCGGGCCTCAAGCCGGTCGCGGGGGCGGCGGAACTCGCCACCGCCCGCGAAGCCGTTTCGAAGGTCACCATCGGCCCCGAGGTGATCGGCTACGTCGTCGACCTCTGCCGGGCGACGCGGCAGCTGCCGTCGGTGCGGATCGGCGTTTCTCCCCGTGGTGCCACGGCGCTGCTGGCCGTCACGCGCGCCTGGGCGTGGCTCGCCGGGCGCGACTACGCGACCCCGGACGACGTCAAGGCGCTGGCCCGGCCCGCGCTGCGGCACCGCCTGGACGTCCGGCCCGAGGCCGAGCTTGAAGGCGTCACCGCGGACGGCGTGCTGGACCGGGTGCTCGCGTCCGTGCCCGTGCCGCGCTGACATGGCCGTCACCGGAAGGCTCGGGCTGCTGGCGCTCTTCGGCGCGCTGGTGGTCGGGCTGCTCCTGCCGTCGCGGGCCGGCCTGCTGGCCGTCGGCGGGGTGCTGCTGGTGCTCGTCGTGGTGGATCTCGTGCTGGCCGGGAGCGTCCGGCCGCTGACGTTCGCGCGCTCCGGCGACACGTCGGTGCGGCTCGGGGAGCCGTGCGAGGTGACGCTGGTGGTGGCGAACCCCGGTGGCCGCGCGGTCCGCGGGCAGCTGCGCGACGCGTGGCCGCCTTCGGCGGGTGCCGCCGACCGGCACGTCCTGCGCGTACCGGCGGGGGAGCGACGCGCTTTGGTGACTTCTCTGCGGCCGTCGCGGCGCGGTGACCGGCCGGCGGCGCGCGTGACGGTCCGCTCGGTCGGCCCGCTGGGGCTGGCGGCGCGGCAGGGTTCGCACGTGGTGCCGTGGACGGTCCGCGTGCGGCCGCCGTTCCACAGCCGCAAGCACCTGCCGTCGCGGCTCGCGCGGCTGCAGCAGCTCGACGGCCGCAACGCGGTGCTGATCCGCGGCCAGGGCACGGAGTTCGACTCGCTGCGCGAGTACGTGATCGGCGACGACGTCCGCTCGATCGACTGGCGGGCGACGGCCCGCGCGGCGGACGTCATGGTCCGGACCTGGCGCCCGGAACGCGACCGGCACGTGGTGCTGGTGCTGGACACCGGCCGCGTCTCGGCGGGCCGGGTCGGCGACGCCCCGCGCCTGGACGCGGCGATGGACGCGGCGCTGCTGCTGGCGGTGCTCGCCGCGAAAGCCGGCGACCGCGTCGACCTGCTGGCCTACGACCGCCGCCTGCGCGCGGCGGTGCAGGGTTCCTCGGGTGCGGCGTTGCTGACGTCGCTCGTCAACGCGATGGCGCCGCTGGAGCCGTCGCTGATCGAGACGGACGCGCGCGGGATGGTCGCCGAGATCCTGCGGCGCACGCGGCGTCGCGCGCTGGTGGTGCTGCTGACGGGGTTGGACGCGGCGCCGCTGGAGGAGGGGTTGTTCCCGGTGCTGAGCTCGCTGACGTCGCGGCACGAGCTGGTGATCGCGTCGGTCGCGGACCCGCGGGTCGCGGAGATGCTGGCGGGGCGCGGTGACGCGGAAGCCGTGTACGACGCGGCGGCGGCGTCGCGGACCATGGCGGAGCGCAGCCGCGTGACGGAACGCTTGGCGCGCCACGGGGTCAGCGTCGTCGACGCGGTCCCGGAGGAGCTGCCGCCTGCCCTGGCGGACCGGTACCTGGCCCTGAAGGCCGCGGGCCGGCTTTAGGGAGTCGTGAGTGGTAATGCGGGTTAGAACCCGCATTACCACTCACGAGTGGCTGCGGTGGTGCCTGGCTCGCCGGACTGTTAAGCCCGGAGGATGCGAAAACTTTTCGTGGGATGCCTGGTCCTGGCCGCCGTGTCGATCCCCGTGCCCGCGTCGGCCGACGACGGCGCGCCCGTCTACCTGGCCGACGGCGGGGGGACGCTCTCGCTCGCGGCCGCCGGCGGCAAGCCCGTGCTCGCCGACGCCAAGGACCCGAACGCCAAGTGGGCGTACGACAAGACGTCCCAGCACTTCAAGAGTGTCCCGAGTGGACAGTGCCTCACTGCGGCCAGCCCGGTCGACGGCGTCGCGGTGACGCTCGCCGCCTGTGACGACAAGGACAAGCGCCAGTCCTGGCGGCGCGTCGCGGGGCTGCCGGGGCTCGTCGAGATCACGAACGTCGCCACCGCGCGCTGCCTCACCGCGGAAGGCGCCGTCGCGGGCGCCCGGCTGTACCAGGAAGTCTGTTCCCTGACCGGAATCCCGAACACCTGGGCCGCGGGCGGGCGCACCCTCGCCATCCTGTCCGGCAACGGCCAGCGCCTCGCGACGAAGGACCCGGGCGCGCCGTTCGTCGTCCGGGTGATCGGCGAGAACGGCCAGCCGGCGCCGGACGTCCCGGTCAGCTTCTACGTCCGCGCGGCCCGTCCGAAGAACCTCCTGGTCTTCGAAGGCGGCAGTGACACGGCGACGGCGAAGACGGGCGCCGACGGCTCGGCGTCGAGCCCCAAACTGACGTTGACCGAGCAAGGCGAGTTCGAGGCCCGGTTCGTCGGAACCGCCGGGCTGGACGACGGATCGTCCATCGCCTTCGAGGGCTCGTGCTTATGCTGACTCGGGCAGCGCGTCGCCGATGTCGCGCGCTTCGAGGTCGCCGACTTCGCCTTCACGAGCGGCGCGACGGCCGAGCGTGAAGACGTAGACCAGGAACGCCACCTCGACCACGACGCCGATCCCGACGCGGACCCACGTCGGCCAGCCCGACGGCGTCACGAACGCCTCGATGACGCCCGACACGAACAGCACGCACGCCAGCCCGAGCGCCATCACCACGACCGACCGGCCCTGCTCGCCCAGCGCCGCGGTGCGCGATCGGCGTCCGGGGTCGATCACCGTCCAGCCGAGCCGCAACCCGGCGCCCGCCGCGATGAACACCGCCGTCAGCTCCAGGAGGCCGTGGGGCAGCAGCAGGCCGATCATCACGTCGGCGCGGCCCGCGGCGCTCATCGCGCCGATGATCACGCCGGCGTTGAGCGCGTTCATCCAGAGCGCGCCGATCACCGGCAGGCCCAGCGCGACGCCGAGGAACAGGCAGGTCGCCGCCACCCAGGCGTTGTTCGTCCAGACGCGCGCGGCGAACGACGTCGCCGGGCCGGTCGAGTAGTAGGTCTCGGCTTCGCCGCCCGGCTTGGTCAGCTGGTTCAGCTCGTCCGGCGTCGCGATCGACGCGCGCACGTGCGGGTCGCCCGAAACCCACACCGCGATCACCACCATCACCGCGATCGACGCCAGCGCGGCCGGGATCCACCAGCGCCGTGACAGGTAGACGGCGGCCGGGAAGCGGCGCGTGAAGAACAGCGCGACCTCGCGCCACGCCGGGTTGTGCGACCCCGAGATCGCGCTGCGGCCGCGCGCGACCAGCCCGGACAGCCGTCCGAGCAGCGCCGGGTCGGGGGCCACCGAGCGGACGATCGAGAGGTGCGTCGCCGTGCGCTGGTAGAGCGTGACCAGCTCGTCGGCCTCCGCGCCGGTGAGCTTCCCGCCGCGGCGGCTGAGCTCGCCGAGCCGGTGCCACTCCGCCGAGTGCGCCGCGACGAAGACGTCCACATCCACCCGGTCACCCTATCCGTCGATACGCTGGCCCGGTGCACGAGGAATCCGAGCTGGTCACCGGCGAAGCCGTCGTCCTTGACCTGCACGTGGCCAAGCTCGCCAGCCGCGCCCTGGCGATGGCGCTCGACGTCGTCGTGCAGTTCGCGCTGCTGCTCGGCGCGGTCTTCGTGATGACGCTGGCCGTCCCGGCCGGCGACGGCTCGCTCGCGCTGACCCTCTTCCTCGTGTTCCTGGTGCTGGTGATGGTCGGCTACCCGGTGCTGTTCGAGACGCTCTCGCGGGGCCGCTCGCTGGGCAAGATGGCGGTCGGCCTGCGCGTGGTGCGCGTCGACGGCGGCCCGATCCGCTTCCGGCACGCCCTCACCCGCGGGCTCGCCGGGTTCGTCGTGGACTTCTGGACGCTCGGGCTGTTCGGCGCGGTCGCGGTGATCGTGTCGCTGTGCTCGACCGACGGCCGCCGCGTCGGCGACTTCCTGGCCGGGACGCTCGTGGTGCGCGAACGCGTCCCGGAGAGCGCCGGCTACCCGGCGATCGGCATGCCACCGGGCCTCGCGGGCTGGGCGTCCCAGCTCGACCTGACCCGGCTGCCCGACGGCCTCGCGCTGGCGAGCCGCCAGTTCCTCGCCCGGTTCAACGAGCTTCGCCCGGAGGCTTCGCACGCGCTCGGCTGGGGGCTCGCGCAGCAGGTCGGCAACGCGCTGGGCACGCCGGTGCCGCCCGGGGTGCCACCGTGGGCGTTCCTCGCGGCGGTGCTGGCGGAACGCCGCAACCGCGACCACGCCCGTGCTTTCCAGGCGTACGCGGCGGCGCAGGCCCAGCAGGTGCAAGCGTTTGCCTCACAGGGGCAGGGCTACCCGGCGCAGGCGTCCGCGGGACTGGCGCAGGGTTACCCGGCGCCGGCGAACGCGGCCCAGGCCTATCCGGGGCAGGCGCAATCGCAGCCCTTCCCGGCGCCGGATCAGCCGGCGTTCATGCAGGCGGGCTACTCGGCCACCGCGCAGTTCCACGAGACCGCCTGGGGCCGCCCGCCGAACGCGCCGGGGCAGCCTCACCCCGGGCAGGCGCCGTCGCAGCCCTTCCCGGCCCAGGCCGCCGAGTACTCGGGCTCCTCCGAGCCGACCCCGCCGCGCGGGACCCCGGCGGCGCCCGCCGAGAACCCGTTCACCCCGCCGAGCTGAGACCCAGCCCCACGCCGGAAAGCCGTGAAGGCCTCCTTACCGGCCATAAGAGCCGTGAAGGAGGCCTTCACGGCTTTTCACCCCAGCCGCGACTACCACCGAGGCCGCCGAGCTGAGCTACGAGACGTCGCCCCCGGAGGCCGTCCAGGTGTTGCACTGCTGGTTGCGGTTGGTCGTCGCGCCGTGCTGCCACCAGGAGATGTTGTGCTTGGCGCTGCCGTGGTCGCGTTTGCCGTTGCGGGCGTAGTCGTCGCCGCGGTCCTGGGCGTTCCAGGCCTCGTTGTAGATGTTCTTGTCGACCGAGCCGCCCGAGACCGACGCCGAGCCCAGGAACATCCCCGAGAAGCACTGGGCCTCGAGTTCCATCCGCCGGGACAGCTCCAGGCCGACGGCCGAGTCCGCGCCCGCGTCGTAGCGCTGCTCGCCGTAGGCGTCGGAGATGCCGGCCATGTTCTGCACGTGGTGGCCGTATTCGTGGGCGAGGATCGACAGGTACGGCCCGGGGTGGTTGCCCCACGTCTCGATCTCGATGCGGTCCATCGGCATGTAGATCGTGTTGTTCGACGGGCAGTAGAACGGCGTCACGCCGGTGGTCGTGCCGCCGCTGCCGCACGGCGTCGAGGACTCCGAGAGCGACCGCGGCACGGACAGGTTCGGCGTCTCGAACGGCAGGTCCGCGCCGCCGAGGGCCTTCGACCACATCGCGTCGAGGCAGGCGATGCCGGACTGGAAGAACTTCGTGACGCTGTTCTGGTCGGTCGCCCAGCGGCTCAGCGTGCACGGGACGTTCTGCAGCCCGAAGTTCGCGCTGCCGAACAGCGGGTTGGTGCCGGTGGCCGAGACCGAGTGGGGGCCGGCCGGGGTCTGTGACGTCGGCGTTTCGCGCCCCGACGTGCGGGTCTGACGCGTGGTCGTCTCGTCGGTGGACGACGTCGTGGACGTGGTTTCGTCGCTGGTGGTCTCGGAGTAGGTGTCGGTCGGGTAGGTGCTGGAGTAGCCGGCGTCGGCGACGTGCCGCGAGTGCCCGCCGGTCAGCGCGACGGCCGCGATCACCCCGCCGACGACGGCCACGATCCCGATGATCGCCACGGCCACGATCACGCCGGTGTTCGACTTCTTCGCGACGTAGGGCCGGTACCCGGGCGCGAACCGCGGCCCGAACCCCATCGCGGGCGGCGGCCCGGCGTACCCGGGGGTGAAGACGGGAGCAGGCGCCGTCACGGGCGGCGGCAGCGGAGCCCCGGCGGGCGGCGGACGGAACTGCGGCCCGGTCGGCGGCCCACCGAAGCCCCCGGGACGCGGGTAAGCCCCGGACGGCGGTCCCGGCGCGGGCAACCCCTGAGTGCCCTGCGGCCCGTGCGGACTCTGCGGCGGACGGCCGGGTTGCTGCGGCGGCCCCTGCGGACCACGCGAACCCGGCGGCGGACCACCGGGTGACTGCGGATTCCGAGGCGCATGCGGATTCTGCGGCGGCGATCCGGCGGGTCCCTGACCCGGCTGACCCTGCGGACCACGCCCCGGCTGACCCGGCTGACCCTGACCAGGCTGACCCGGCGGCAGCGGCCGGTTCCCGGGCGGCGGCAACGGCCGGGCCCCCGGCGGCGGCAATGGCGGCCGGCCCGGCGGCGGCATCGGACGTCGCGGGTCGTGCGGACCCTGCGGCGGTTGGGACATCTGTGTGGAACCCCCCGTGGACTCACCCCGTCGGAACCGGCGTACCTGCGCTGATCTCGCCGTTCCGGCCGTCAGCATAGATCCAGTGCTCTAGGGTGTGGTGCTGTGTTGAGGAAACTGGGGCTCGTCGTCGCGGCGGGCGTGCTCGCCGCCGCCGGGCCCGCGGCCGCCGCCGCCGGGCCGACCGGGCCGACTGGGCCGACAGCGGGGCCGCCCCTGCCCGCGCAGCCGAGCGAGCAGGTCAAGAAGCCGCAGCTGCTCGGCAGTGACGTCCCGGGTGTCCAGGCCCCGGACGGCGCCATCGCCGACGTCGCGCTCAAGCTCCTGCGCGACGGCTCCCTCTCCGTCACCGAAAAGGTCACCGTCCCCGGCGGGCAGCAGCTCGTTTCCCGCGTCCCGCTGCGGGTTTCGGCCGGTGACGACCAGGACCGCGTCTTCGCCGTCCGCGACGTCAAGACCGAGGGCGCGGCCACCGGCCAGCTCACCGGCGACCAGCTCGTCCTGACCTTCGCCGGGGGCAGCGGAAGCGTGACCTACCTGGTCGACGGCGTCGTCGCCGACCAGGGTGGCCGGCAGCAGGCGCGCTGGCAGGCCGCGAGCGGCTTCGACGGCCCGGTCGCCAAGCTCACCGCGTCCTTCATCGCGCCGTCGCCGGAGCTGTCCCCTGTGGACTGTTTCGCCGGCCCGATCGGCTCCAGCCGGCGCTGCACGCTCAGCGAGCTCGACCACACCGGCGTCGTGCGCCTGGAGCAGAACGACGTCCAGCCGGGCGACCGCGTCGACCTGCTGGTCGGCCTGCCCGTGAACACCGCGCCGGCCACCGCGAGGTTCGCCGGCATCGGCCTGCTCGCCAACGCCTTCGCCCTGACGCCGCTGACCGGCGTCGCCTTCGCCGTCCTCCTGGTGCTGCTCGTCGTCGCCGCGGTCTTCGTGGTGCGCCGCCGCAAGCAGGACGCGGGCGCGCTCACCGCCGCCACCGGCCCGGTCGAGGTGCTGCTGCGCGACGGCGAACGCGTCTACTTCGCTTCCCCGGACGGCGTGCTGCCCGGGCAGGTCGGCACGGTGATCGACGAGACCGTCGACGTCGTCGACATCAGCGCCACCGTCGTCGACCTGGCCGTCCGCAACTACCTGTGGCTCGCGGAAGTACCGGGGCCCGACTGGCAGCTCGCCCGCCGCAACCCGCCGGACGAGCACCTGCACGACTTCGAGCGCGCGGTCTACGAAACGCTCCTGCCGGCGGGCACCGACGCCGTGCTCGTGTCGCAGCTGCGCGCCCGCGGCGGCCTCGACCTGCGCCGGATCAGCGACGCGATGTACGCCGACGTCGTCACCAAGCGCTGGTTCTCCCGCCGTCCCGACACCGCACGCAGCCGCCTGACCTGGCTCGGCGCCGGCATCTTCGCGCTGGGCCTGGTCGTCACGGCGATCCTCACCTTCACCGTCGGGTACGCGCTGCTCGGCGTCGCGGTCGCGCTCGCCGGGCTCGGCGTCGCCGCCGCGGCCGTGCTGCTGCCCTCGCGCACCGCGCGCGGCCGGGTGCTGGTCGGCCAGGTCCGCGGCCTGCTGCACTACCTGCACCACGCCAAGGCCGAGGACATCCCGCCGGGCGACCGCGAGATGGTGTTCTCCCGGTCGCTGCCGTACGCGGTGGTGCTGGGCGACACCGAGCGCTGGCTGGGCGCCTTCGCCGCGCTCAACCCGGCGTCGGACGGCACGGCCGGCCTCTACTGGTACGGCGGCATGGAGGCCGACAGCGACCTGCGCCGGTTCGGCACGCACTTCCCGTCGTTCCTGACCGCGCTCGACGGACTGCTCACCGAGTCCGGCCGCGCGACGTCGCCGCGCTGACCGTGCGCGGCCGGGTCGTCGCCGCGGCGGTGCTGACGCTCTTCCTGGCCGTCGCCGGGCCCGCGACGGCGCAGGACCAGCCACCGCCGCCCGCGTTGCCGCAGAGCGCCGAGATCCAGCTCAAGGTGGAGCGTGACGGCTCGCTTTCGGTCGCCGAGGCGGTTTCGGTCCCCAACGGCGTCACGATGGACCGCCGGGTCCCGCTGCGGGTCCCGGCGCCGCACGACCGCGACCGCGTCTACGGCGTGCGCGACGTCGTCCTCGAAGGCAGCGGCACGGCCGCGGTGGACCAGGACGTCTTCACGATCCACCTGACGGCAGGCACCTCGACCGTCCGGTACACAGTGGACGGTGCGGTCGACGGGAACCGCGTCACCTGGGAGCTGGCCGGCGGCTGGAGCACCGACCTGAAGTTCCTCCGCGCGTCCTTCGCGGCGCCCCGGATCCCGACGGCGGTCGACTGCCTGGCCGGACCGGCCGATTCGGACTTCTCCTGCGGCGCCGCGCAGATCGACCACGCCGGGCTGACCCGGTTCAGCCAGCAGAACCTCCTCGCGGGCCAGCGGATGACGGCCACCGTCGAGCTGCCGGCGGGCACCGTCCCGGCGAACGCGAAGCTGGTTCCGGCCAAGACCCTCGCGGGCGCGTTCGTCCTCACCGCCCCGGTCGGCTGGGCTTGGGCGGGCTTCGGCGCGCTGCTGCTGGTCGCGGCCGCGTTCGTCTGGCTCGCGCGCCGTCGTGACGTCGGTGCGGGGGAGCCGCCGAAGGTCGAGCTGGTCTCGGCGAACGGCGAGTTCGCGTCACCGGAAGGCGTGCTGCCGGGCCACGTCGGCCTGCTGCTGCACGGCCGCACCGGCGCGGCTGACCTGGCCGCGACCGTGCTCGACCTGGCCGTCCGCAACTACCTCTGGGTGAGTGACGGCTCCCGGCTGACCCGCCGCAACCCGGCCGACGAGCACTTGACCTCCTTCGAACGTGCGGTCTTCGAGGCGGTCCTGCCGGAGGACTCGGTGACCCTTGCCGAACTGCGGCGCGACCACGTCGACATCGCACCGGGAGAGCTGTACGCCGACGCCGTCCGCCGCGGCTGGCTCGCGCCGCGGCCCGGCCGGCTCCGCCGCGCCGGGATCCGGGTCGTCTTCTACGGCGTGTTCCTGACCGTCCTGCTCGCGTTGACCGCCGGGTACGCCCAGCTCGGCGTCATCCTCGCGCTGGCCGGGGCGGCCGCCGCGGTGGTCTCGGCGGCGCTGCCCGCGCGCCGGCGAGCCGGTCTCGACGTCGCACGGCGGCTCCGCGGGGTCGCCGCGAAACTGGGTTCCGTGAAGGTGAAGGACCTCGGCAAACCCCAACGGGAACTGGTGTTCTCACGCGGCCTGCCGTACGCGCTCGCTCTGGGCGAACTAGGGCCGTGGGTGGCCGCGTTCGACGGCCTCGAGCACCCGCCGCCGGTCTACTGGCACGACGGCGACATCACCCCTGACCAGGCCGGATCCTTCGCGATAAACCTGGCAGGCGCGCTCGCGGCGGCCCATCGTGGTCGCCTCCAGGGCCTCGTGAGTGGTAATTCGGGTTAGAACCCGAATTACCACTCACGAGGCGGGACGCGGAGAGTGGGGGAGCCGTCGTAGGGTGGGGCCATGGCCGATCCCGAGCTCGTCCGATACACCCTAGACAACGGTTTGCGCGTGGTCCTCGCACCCGACGCGACCGCGCCGGTGGTCGGCGTCAGCGTGCACTACGACGTGGGTTTCCGCTCCGAACCGGAGGGGCGCACCGGTTTCGCGCACCTCTTCGAGCACCTGATGTTCCAGGGCTCCGAGAGCCTGGAGAAACTCGCCCACTTCCGGCACGTCCAGTCCAGCGGCGGCACCTTCAACGGTTCCACCCATCCGGACTACACCGACTACTTCGAGGTGCTGCCGAGCGCCGCGCTGGAACGCGCGCTGTTCCTCGAGGCCGACCGGATGCGCGCGCCGAAGCTGACCGCCGAGAACCTGGCGAACCAGATCGACGTCGTGAAAGAGGAGATCCGGCTCAACGTGCTGAACCGGCCGTACGGCGGGTTCCCGTGGATCACCCTGCCGCCGGTCCTGTACTCGACGTTCCCCAACGCGCACAACGGTTACGGCGGCTTCGAAGACCTCGAGAGCGCCACGGTCGAAGACTGCGCCGCGTTCTTCGACACCTACTACTCGCCGGCCAACGCCGTGCTCACCGTGGCGGGCGACTTCGAGATCGCCGACGCCAAGGACCTGATCGAGAAGAACTTCGGCGACGTCCCGTACCGGCCGGCGCCGCAGCGGCCGTCGTTCGCCGAGCCGCTGCCGACCAGCGAACTGCTGGGCGAGACGATCGACCCGCACGCCCCGCTGCCCGCGCTCGCCGTCGGCTACCGGATGCCGGACCCGATCAACGACGTCGGCGGCTACCTCGCCTACCTCGTGCTCGCCGGCGTGCTGACCGACGGCGACGGCTCCCGGCTGCAGCAGCGGCTGGTGCACAAGGAGCCCCTGGTCGTCGACATCGGCGCCGGCGCCGGGCTGTTCGGCCCGTTCGAGGCCCGCGACCCGGACACGTTCACCATCACCCTGATCCACCCGCACGAGGTGCCGCGCGAGCGCGTGCTCGCGGCGCTGGACGACGAGCTCGAGAAGATCGCCGAGAACCCGCCGGACGAGCAGGAACTGCGCAAGGTCACCGCGCGCTGGACCGCGAGCCTGCACTCCGAGCACGACCGCCTGGTGTCCCGGACCCTCGCGCTCGGCTCGTTCGAACTGCTCTACGGCGACGCCTCGCTGGTCTACCAGCTCGCGGACCGGATGTCCGCCGTCACCTCGGAAGCCGTTTCGGCGGCGGCGAAGGCGCTGCGCCCCGACGCGCGCGCCGTCCTGGTGGTCAAGCCCGCTTCGGAAGGGACCAACGAGCAGTGACTTCTTCTGCAACGCACCGCAGCGCCGAGGAGATCGGCCGCACCGAGCGGGGGCCGCGTCCGCTGCCGCCGCTCGGCGAGCAGCGTTCCGCCGCCGACCTGTCCCATGTGGACACCACGCTGGCCAACGGCCTGCGCGTGGTGGCCGTGCGCAAGGCGACCGTGCCGATGGTCGAGGCCCGGCTGTGGATCCCGTTCGCGGGTGACGACAAGCTGCACCCGGCGATCGCGGAGGTGCTCGCCGAGACCATCCTCACCGGCACCGCGCGCCGCAACCGCATCGAGATCGACGCCGAGCTGGCGCTGATCGGCGGCGACATCGGCTGCGGCGTCGACCCGGAACGCCTGGTGCTGACCGGTTCCGCGCTCGCCGACAAGCTGCCGACGTTCCTCGACGTGCTCGGCGACGTCCTCACCGGCGCGACCTACGCCGACGAGGAGATCGCCCGCGAGAAGGAGCGGCTGGTCGAGCGGATCGCCGTCTCCCGCACCCAGCCGCGCACGATCGCCCGCGAAGCGCTGCAGAAGCACCGCTACGGCGACCACCCGGCCACCCGTGAGGTGCCCCAGGCCGAGGACGTCGCCGTCGTGACGCCCGAGCAGGTCCGCGCGCTGCACCAGGCGTCCGTGCAGGCGCGCGGTTCGGTGCTGGTGCTGGTCGGCGACATCGACCCCACCGCGGTGATCGGCGACCTGGAGAAGGTGCTCGGCGCCTGGGCGTCGGACCGCTCGGCCGTGCGGCTGCCGGCGTTGCCGGACCTGACCGGCCCGAGCGTGCTGCTGGTGCCGCGCGCCGGCGCCGTCCAGTCGCAGATCCGGCTGTCCGCGCAGACCGTGCCGCGCACGGACCCGGGGTACGCCGCGCTGCAGCTGGCGAACCTGGCCTACGGCGGGTACTTCTCGTCGCGGCTGGTCGAGAACATCCGTGAGAACAAGGGGTACACCTACTCCGCGCACTCCGGTTTCGAGTTCACCGACGGCACCGCGGTGGTCAACGTCGACGCCGACACCGCGACCGACGCGACGGCGCCGGCGCTGCTGGAGACCCGCTACGAGCTGGGCCGTCTCGGCCAGGTCCCGCCGGCGGGCGACGAGCTGGAGTCGGTGCGGCAGTACGCGATCGGCTCGCTGCTGACGTCGACGTCGTCGCAGTCCGGCCTGGCCGGCCAGGTGCTGGCGCTGGCCTCGACCGGGCTGGGCCTGGAGTGGCTCAACGAGCACCCGGCGCGGGTCGCCGCCGTGACCGCCGAAGAGGTGGCCGACGCGGCGCTGAAGTTCTTCGCGCCCAAGCGGTTCACCGGCGTGGTCGTCGGCGACGCGGGCGTCCTCGAACGCAAGCTCCTCGCGCTCGGCGACGTCGTAGTGGGCGAGCCGGCCTGATGTCCGTCCCGTTCTCCCTCGGTGCCCTGCCGACCCTGTCCCGGTCCACTGTGGACCGCCAGGAAGGCTTGCGCACCAACCCTTCGCGATTGGTGTCGCGCTGGGCCGACGCCCGGGTCGTCCTCCTGGACGACACCGGGCGCACCCCGGTCGTCGAGGGTTCGTCGGTGCTGGCGTTCCGCAAGGCCGTCGACTTCGGCACGGCACCGCCGTCGGACGCGGTCTTCCTCGGCGAGTGGCAGGACACCGACTACTGGTCCCTGCCGGGCGGCCCGACGGGCGAAGCCGACACGGTGAAGATGGCCGGGAGCTGGGGCTTCGTCGAAGAGGTCCCGCGCGTCGACGGCGAGATCTGGGTCGAGCTGCGTGGCTACGGCGACCTGCTGGACGACACGTCGGCCGGCTTGTTCACGACGGCGCAGGCGTTGCGCAACTGGCGTCGCCAGGCCAAGTTCTGCACCCGCTGCGGCAATCCCACGGAGCTGATCCAGTTCGGCTGGGCGAGCAAGTGCACGAACGACGGCCGCGAGGAGTACCCGCGCACGGACCCGGCGGTGATCTGCCTGGTCCACTCGCTGGAGGGCACGAACGGATCCCACGTGCTGCTGGCCCGCCAGCCGATCTGGCCGGCCGGACGCTATTCGGTGCTGGCCGGTTTCGTCGAGGCGGGCGAGTCGCTGGAGGCGTGCGTGCTGCGCGAGATCCGCGAAGAGGTGGGTGCGTCGGTCTCGGACGTCCGGTACCTCGGGAGCCAGCCATGGCCGTTCCCACGCTCGATCATGCTGGGCTTCACGGCCCGCGCGGATCGCACGTTGCCGCTGGTCCCGGCAGACGGCGAGATCGAGGAAGCGCTGTGGGTATCACGCGCGGAGGTCCGCGCGGCGTTCGAGAACAGCTCACTGCGAAACGAAGGCGCCAAGCCGACCCCGATAGCGGACGGCGCGGCGGAGATCCTCCTGCCGGGCAACTCGTCCATAGCCCGGGTCATGCTCAAGGCCTGGGCGGACGCGGAGGAGTAACTCCGTAGGCTTCGCTGAAGGCCACCACGAGGACATCCAGGTCTCTCGTGGTGGCCTTCAGCGCGTTCGGCCCCGAGCGCCCCAAGGCCGCCTTCGGTGCGTCACGCGCAACCAAGGCCACAGTGTGGCGCTTTCCGGTGACCCGCTGACCGGCGCAAACGCCCCACCGCAAATCTCCCACCAGGCGAAACGGCGGCCGGGCTAGTGGGATCCGCCGTGTCACATGCGCGACTTCAAGCGTTACCTGGCCGTTTCCCGAGCCCGTTGACGGCTGTGCCGCGGCTCACTACAGTCCCCGGAAACCGTCTGTAAAGTATCCTAATTAAGTCGGGAGCGACGACAGTGCGAGCCGGTAGCCCGCGGATGCTGCGCGAGATCAACGATCGCGCCGCCATCGAGGTCCTCCTGCGGGAGGGCCCGCTGACGCGCGCCGAGCTCGAGCTGGCCATCGGTCTCTCCAAGCCCGCCACCGCGCAGCTGCTCACCCGCCTCGAGCAGGACACCCTGGTCATCAAGGCCGGCGTCAGGGGTGGCGGCCGCGGGCCGCGCGCTCAGCTCTGGTCGGCCAACGGCGGTCTCGCCCGCGTCGCCGCCGTGGATCTCACTCCGCACGTCGCGGACTTCGTCGTCGCCGACGTCGCCGGGACGATCCTCGCCGAGCACCAGGTCGCGCTGCCCGTCCACGAAGGCGCCGACGTCGTCGGGACCTTCGGCGAGGCCCTCAGCCACGTCGCCGAAGCGGCCGGGATCACCCGCGAGGAGCTCGCTCACGTCGTCATCGGCGCGCAGGGCGCCTTCGACCCGCGCACCGGCCTGCTCTCCTCCGCCCCGCACATCCCCGGCTGGCTCGGCTTCGACGTCCCGCAGAAGCTCAGCGACGAACTCGGCGTCGACGTCCTGATCGAGAACGACGTCAACCTCGTCGCCGTCGAGGAGATGAGCGCCGGGAAGGCCCAGGACGTCGACGACTTCGTCATGGTGTGGCTGTCCGAAGGCGTCGGCGGCGCGGTCGTCATCGGCCGGCGGCTGCTGCGCGGCGCCACCGGCGGCGGCGGCGAGATCGACTGGATGCGCGTGCCCGACCCGGCGACCGTCGACACCGGCGACGTCTGGCCCGAGGCCGGCGCCCGGTTCGGCAACCTCGTCGACTCGCCCGCCATCTGCCGGCTGGCCGCGGCGCACGGCATCACCGCCGCGACCGCCTGGGACGCCGTCGAGCAGGCCGGCGAAGCCCACCCCTTCCTCGACGACCTCGCGCGGCGCGTCGCCGGCGGCATCGCGAACCTCGTCGCCGTCGCCGACCCGCAGCTCGTGCTGCTCTGCGGCGACACCAGCCGCGCCGGCGGCGAGAACTTCGCCGGGCTCGTCCAGCAACGGCTGCACGACCTCGTCCTGCCGCGCACGCCGGTCGGCTGCGCGTCGGTGCAGGGCAACGCCGTCCGCGCGGGCGCGCTGCAGTCCGCGCTCGCCAAAACCCGTGAGGACGTCTTCGGCGTCGTCACCCCCACGCTCCTCGGGTCGCGCCGACCCGCGGTCGGACCCTCGCCCGGTAAAGCGGCGGTCCCGAACACCCGTCCCGCCCCGTCCCCAACCGAGTAGCCCAACCGATGAGGAGGAGGGCCATGCGCCCTACCAACCGGACCCGTCGCGGCGCAGCGTTAATCGCCGTGGCCGCGGCGTCCGTCCTGCTGACCAGCGCCTGTTCCGGCGCCGCCGCGCCCAGTGGCGGCGGTGACGCGGCCGCAGCGCCCGGCAAGGACGACAAGCTCACGATCACCGTCTACAGCAAGTTCACCGACCGCGAGTACGGCGTCGTCACCGCGGGCCTGAACAAGCTCAAGGCGAAGTTCCCGAACATCGAGATCAAGCACGAGGGCAACCAGGACGACGACAAGCTCACGCAGTCGATCCGCGGTGGCAACCCGCCCGATGTAGCGATCTCGTTCTACACCGACAACCTCGGCGCCTGGTGCTCCAACGGCAGCTTCCAGGACCTGAAGCCCTACATCGACCGCGACAAGATCGACCTCAACCAGATCCCCGAGGCGGTCCGCAACTACACCGAGTACCAAGGCAAGCGCTGCGCGATGCCGATGCTCGCCGACGTCTACGGCCTGTACTACAACAAGGACCTGTTCGCGGCGAAGGGCATCACGTCGCCGCCGAAGACCACCGACGAGTGGCTCGAAGACGCCAAGAAGCTGACCGAGTACAACGCGGACGGCTCGATCAAGGTCGCCGGCTTCCTGCCGTCGATGCCGTTCTACGGCAACCAGGCCCAGTACTGGGCGCCGAACTTCGGCGCGCCGTTCATCGGCCCGGACGGCAAATCGGACCTCGCCAGCAACCCGGGCTGGAAGGCGATGTTCGAGTTCCAGCAGAAGCTGATCGACGCGCTCGGCGGCCACGACAAGGTCGAGAAGTTCAAGGCCGGTCTCGGTGACGAGTACTCCGCCGACAACGGCTTCCAGAAGGGCAAGCTGGCGATGATCTACGACGGTGAGTTCCGCACCGCGTTCATCAAGGACCAGGCCCCGACGCTGAACTACGCCACCGCCCCCGCGCCGGTGCTCACCAGCATGGCCGACAAGTACGGCAGCGCCTTCACCACCGGCACGATCATCGCGATCCCCAAGGGCGCCAAGAACCCCGGTGCCGCGTGGGAGCTGATCAAGCAGGCCACCCTGGACACCGACACCCTGGTGGACATGGCCAACGGCCTGAAGAACGTGCCCAGCACGAAGGCCTCGCTGACGTCGCCGCGCCTCGATCTGCAGCCGCAGTTCAAGACGTTCCTCGACATGTACGACAGCGGCAAGCTCGTGTCGAACCAGACCACCCCGATCGGTGACGCGCACCTCAAGGCGGTCAACGACTTCGCCGAGAAGTGGCAGGCCGGCTCGATCCCCGATCTGACCGAAGGCCTGAAGAAGGTGGACGCGCAGATCGACGACGAACTGAAGCAGAAGGGCGCGGGCGGATGACCTCCACCCTCGCGGAGAAAGCCCCGGGTTCCCCGTCCGCGCCTGCAAAGGCGCGGGCGGGGGCCCGCCGGGCCAAGCGCCGCCGGACCGCGCTGTTCTTCATGGCCCCGGCGCTCGTCGGGTTCCTGGTCTTCTTCGGCTACCCGCTGATCGCCACGGTCTACTACTCCTTCACCAAGTACGACCTGATCAACCCGCCGCAGTTCATCGGGTTCGACAACTACGTCCGGATGTTCACCACCGAGCCGCTCGTCGGCGTCGCGGCGTACAACACGCTGTGGCTGGTGGTCATCCTGACGACGTGCCGGGTGCTGTTCTCCCTCGGCATCGCGTCGGTGATCTCCCGGCTGAAGTCGGGCGTCGGCCTGGTGCGGACGCTCTGCTACCTGCCGACGCTGGCCCCGCCCGCGGCGGCGACGCTCGCGTTCGTCTTCGTGTTCAACCCCGAGTTCGGCCCGGTGAACCGGTTCCTGCGGCTCATCGGCATCGACGGCGGCCTGTGGTTCAACAGCCCGGCCATGTCGAAGCCCGCGCTGACGCTGCTCGCGCTGTGGGGCTCCGGCGAGCTGATGATCATCATCCTGGCCGCGCTGCTCGACGTCCCGACCGAGCAGTACGAGGCCGCCGAACTCGACGGCGCCGGCTCGGTCCGCAAGTTCTGGCACGTCACGCTGCCGTCGATCTCGCCGGTGCTGCTGTTCGGCGTGGTCAACTCGATCATCTACGCGCTGCAGTTCTTCACGCAGGCGATCGTCGCGGCGTCCGCTTCGGCGGGCACGGCCGACGTCGCCGGCAACTCGAAACTCATCGGCGCGCCCGAAAACTCGACGCTGACGTACCCGATCTGGCTGTACGTCCAGGGTTTCCGCTACTTCAACATGGGTTACGCGGCGGCGATGGCGGTGCTGCTGTTCATCGTTTCGGCGGGCTTCACCTGGATTCTGGTGCGGCAGCTGCGTAAGTCCCAGCACCAGGAGGAGGGGACATGACCGCGTTGGCGGAAGCACCGCAGAAGCCGGCGGGTGTGCACCCGAAGGTGCGGTTCAAGCGGAGCTGGGACAAGCGCCTGTCCTGGATCGCGTTGCACGCGACCGGGATCGCGCTCGGCGTGATCTTCATGCTGCCGCTGCTGTTCGTCTTCCTCACCGCGGTGATGGCGGACGACCAGGCGATGACGGCGAGCCTGTGGCCGAGCGTGTGGCACTTCGAGAACTTCGTGACGGTGTTCCAGAAGGCGCCGCTGCTGGAGTACTTCGGCAACAGCCTGCTGTACTCGGGGCTGGCGACGATCGGCGCGCTGCTCTCGGCGATCCCGGCGGCGTACGCGCTGGCGAAACTGCGGTGGCGCGGGCAGAACCTGTTCTTCATGCTCACGGTGGCCGCGATGATGCTGCCGCCGCAGGTCACCGTCGTCCCGCTGTACGACCTGTGGGTGCGGCTCGGGCTCACCGGCACGCTCGTACCGCTGATCACGCCGTACTTCTTCTTCGACGCGTTCTCGATCTTCCTGCTCCGGCAGTTCTTCCTCACCATTCCGAAGGACTACCTCGAAGCGGCGAAGATCGACGGCTGCAACGAGTTCCAGGCGATGTACCGGGTATTGATCCCGATGGCGAAGCCCGGAATCGCGGCCACCGCGATGTTCTGCTTCCTGTTCACCTGGAACGACTACTTCGGACCGCTGCTCTACACGGGCGAGGACCAGGACCACTGGCCGCTGTCGCTGGCGATCGCGTCCTTCCGCGGCATGCACCACGTCGAGTGGAACATGACGATGGCGGCGACGGCGCTGATCATGGCGCCGGTGATCATCCTGTTCATCTTCGCGCAGAAGTCGTTCGTCAAGGGCATCACATTCACGGGAGTCAAGGGATGAAGCTGGCAGTCGTCGGTGGCGGGTCCACCTACACGCCGGAGCTGATCGACGGGATCGCCGGTCGCCGGTCCACTTTGGACGTCGACGAGATCGTGCTGGTCGACCCGGACGCCTACCGCGTCGAGGCCGTCGGCGGGTTCAGTCAGCGGCTGCTCTCGCACGCCGGCCACCCCGCGCAGGTCCGGACGACGCAGTCGCTCGAAGAGGGCGTCGACGGCGCGTCGGCCGTGCTGATCCAGCTGCGTGTCGGCGGTCAGCGGGCGCGGCGCTCCGACGAGACGTTCCCGCACGCGTGCGGCTGCGTCGGCCAGGAGACGACCGGTGCGGGCGGGCTCGCGAAGGCGTTGCGCACGGTGCCGGTGGTGCTCGACATCGCCGAGCGCGTCCGCAAGATCGCCGGCGACGACACGTGGATCGTCAACTTCACGAACCCGGTCGGCATCGTCACGCGTGCCCTGCTCAACGAGGGCCACCGTGCGGTCGGGCTGTGCAACGTCGCGATCAACCTGCAGCGGCAGTTCGGGAAGCTGCTCGGCGTCGGCGCGGACGACGTCAAGCTCGTCCACACCGGACTGAACCACCTGAGCTGGGAGCGCGGCGCGCTCGTCGACGGCGTCGACCGGCTGCCGGAACTGCTGGAGCAGCACCTGGACTACCTGTCCAATGAGGTCAGTGTGCCGGAGAAGTGGCTGCGGCGGATGAACGTCGTGCCGTCGTACTACCTGAAGTACTTCTACGCGCACGACGAGCAGGTCACCAAGCAGCGCACCGAGCGGCCGCGGGCGGACGTCGTCAGCGACGTCGAGGAAGAGCTGCTGAAGATCTACCTCGACCCGGAGGAGAACACGAAGCCGGAGTCGCTGGAGAAGCGCGGCGGGGCGTACTACTCCGAGGCCGCGGTGCAGCTGGTGCACGCGCTGACCGCGGACGGCCCGGCCGAGGAGCACGTGGTGAACGTCCGCAACGACGGCACGTTCGGCTTCCTGCCGGACGACGCCGTCATCGAGGTTCGGTCCACTGTGGACTCTTCCGGCGCCACGCCGATCGCGCAGACGCCGGTGGAGCCGCAGTTCTCCGGGCTCATCGCGGCGACGACGGCGTACGAGTTCCTCGCGCTGGAAGCGGCGGTCAAGGGCGGCCGCGACCGCGTGGCCGACGCGCTGCTCGCGCACCCGCTGGTCGGGCAGTACACGAAGGCCGACACGCTCGCCGATTCGCTGGTGCAGATCAACCGTGAGTACCTGCCCTGGGCCCGCGGATGAAGCCAGCTGTCATCGCGATCGACGGCGGCAACAGCAAAACCGAGGTCCTCGTGGTGTCCCACGAAGGCGTCGTGCTGGGAAAGTCGCGCGGTCCCGGTGCTTCTCCGCAGAACGTCGGTGTCGCGGCCTGCGTCGCGGCGCTGGAAGACCTGGTGCTGGAGGCTTTCCCGGATCACGGGGAGAAGCCGTTCGCGGTGCACACGTCGGCGTACCTGGCCGGGCTCGACTTCCCGCGCGAGGAGGAGGCGCTGCACGCGGCGCTGGCGGCCCGTGGGTGGAGCGACACGCTGACCGTCGGCAACGACACCCTCGCGCTGCTCCGGGCGGGCAGCGCGGGGATCGGCGTGGCCGTGGTGTGCGGTGCCGGGATCAACGGCGCCGGCGTCGGCCCGGACGGGCGCGTGCACCGCTTTCCCGCGCTGGGCAAGATCTCCGGCGACTGGGGCGGCGGCTACCGGCTCGGCGAGGAGGCCCTGTGGTGGGCGGTCCGCGCCGAGGACGGCCGCGGCCCGCGCACGTCGCTTCGCGAGGCCGTCGCCGGCTTCTTCGGCCGGGAGACGCTGTTCGACGTCGTCCAGGGCTTGCACTTCGAAGAGATCCCGGCCGCCTCGATCCACGGGCTCTGCCCGCTGTTGTTCGAGGTGGCCGCGGCGGGCGACGAGGTGGCGGCGGACATCGTGACGAGGTTCGTCGAGGAGGTCAGCGTGTTCGCCGCGGTGATCCTCCGGAAGCTGGACCTGACGGAGGAAGCCCCGGAGATCGTCCTCGGCGGCGGTGTCCTGACGGGCATCGGCACCCCGGTGATCGCGGAGATCGAGCGGCGGTGCCTGAAGGTGGCGCCGCGCGCGGTGGTCCGCGTGGTGGACGTCAACCCCGTGGTGGGGGCGGCCCTGTTCGGGCTGGACACCCTGGACGCGCCGGCGTCCGCGAAGGCTGCGCTGAAGGCCGCGACCCAGCGCGCGTAGACCCCCGGCAGGCCGGCTCGAAGCGGCGCGAGCCGGCCTGCCGGGACCTCGTCAGGCCGGCACGATGACGTCGCCGGTCTCCAGCAGGGTCTTGAGATCGGAGAGGATCCAGGCCCAGCCCCCACCCGCACCTTGGCCGGGCGCGGCGTCGATGTCCTCGTGCTCCCCGCCGACCATCGCCCCGGTGGCGGGCGCGCCGGTGACGTCGTGGGTCACGGTGAGTCTGGTGCCGGCGGTCTGTGTGGCTTCGATGTCGTAGGTGACGGTCGTGTAGGGCTCGTCGGCCATCGCCGGGTCCATCAGCAGCTTCCACGTGATGACGAGTCTGCGCGGCGGATCGGCCTCGAGGACCTCGCCGTCGATCAGGTCACCGGTGAAGCCCGCGTCGATGAAGGCCTGCGTCGGGTGGGTCCGGTGCTTGCCACCCGCCTTCAGGTCGAAGTCGACGAGGCCGGTGTAGCCGTACCTCTGGGTCCACTCGGGCTTGGTGATGGCTTCCCAGATCCGCTCCGGGGTGGCCTTGATGTAGATGCGGTTGACCTGCACGGTGTTCGTCATGGTTTGTCGCCTTCCAGTTCGTTCTTGAGATCGAGCAGCGCGGTCACCCGGCGCTCGGTGTACTTGTCGATCCACCGGTCGTGGATCTCCCGGATCGGCACGGGGTTCAGGAAGTGCAGCTTTTCCCGCCCTTCCTTCCGCGCGACGACCAGGCCGGCCTCTTCGAGCAGCTTGAGGTGCTTCATAACGCCGAAGCGGCTCATGTCGACGCGCGTTTCGAGTTCGGTGAGCGTGCGCCCGTCACGCTCGAAGAGCAGGTCGAGCAGGAACCGGCGGGTCGGATCCGCCAGCGCCTTGAACACCAGGTCGTCGTCGGGCACGCCGGAAGAATAGGTGACCAAAAGGTCACATGTCAACGGTGCGGGTGGCGCTGGTGCGAACGGCCCGTTGGTGCCGGTTGGGGCGCGAACGGCCCGTTGGTGCTTTGGCGGGCGAGGGTGCGAACGGCCCGTTGGTGCCGGTTCGGGCACGAACGGCCCGTTGGTGCCGCGGCGGGCGAGGGTGCGAGTGGCCCGTTGGTACCCCGGCGGTGTGGAGGCGAACGGCCCGGTACTGCCGGATTCGTCGCGAACGGCCCGTTGGCGCACTGGTGGCCGGAGCGCGAGTGGCCCGTTGGTGCCGAAACTGTCGCGACTGGCCCGTTCGCACCTGGCGGCGGGCGTCACGAGTGGCCGCTCGTGCTGGTCGCGAGGCGAACGGCCCGCTGATGTCGATTGCCGCGCGAACGGTCCGTTGGTGCCGAAATTGTCGCGAGTGGCCCGTTCGCGCGGTGGCGAACCCGCCTCCTGCCGTGCGAGTACTGGCGAGCGCGAGTGGCCCGTTCGTGCCGAAACCGTCGTGAGTGGACCGTTCGCACCCCCGGTCGGCGACCACAAGAATGGCCGCCACCCCCGGCGCGGGGATGGCGGCCTCAAGCGGTCGAGCTACACCACCAGCGACAGCGGCAGGATCAGCGCGATCGCCACCACCGAAATCAGCGTCTCCATCACCGACCAGCTCTTCAGCGTCTGCCCGACCGTCAGCCCGAAGTACTCCTTGACCAGCCAGAACCCCGCGTCGTTCACGTGCGAGAAGAACAGCGACCCGGCCCCGATCGCCAGCACCAGCAGCGCGCTGTGCGACGGGTCCATCGTGGCCGCCAGCGGTGCGACGATGCCCGCCGCCGAGACCGTTGCGACCGTGGCTGAGCCCGTCGCGAGGCGGATCGCCACCGCCACCAGCCAGCCCAGCAGCAGCGGCGAGAGGTTCGCGTCCTTGGCCAGGCCCGTGATGACGTCGCCGACACCGGCGTCGACCAGGGTCTGCTTGAAGCCGCCGCCGGCGCCGACGATCAGCAGGATCCCGGCGATCGGGCCCAGCGCGTCACCGACCACAGTGGACAGCTGGCCGCGGCCCAGGCCGGCCGGGCGGCCGAGCAGGACCATGCCCACCAGCACCGCCGCGAGCAGTGCGATCAGCGGGTCGCCGATGAAGTCCAGGATCTTGCGCGCCTGGCTTTCCTTGTCCAGCAGGATGTCCGACAGCGCCTTCGCGAGCATGAGCACGACCGGGAGCAGGACCGTCGAGAGCGTCGCGGCGAAGCTGGGCCGCGGTTTGTCCGTGTCCGCGCGCTCCGGGACCAGCCGCGCGGGCGCCACGGCGTCCGGCACCATCCGGGCGGCGAGCTTGCCGAACAGCGGGCCCGCGATGACCAGCGTCGGGATGCCGACGAGCAGGCCGAACGCCAGCGTGATCCCGACGTTCGCGTTCAGCGCGCCCGCCGCGGCGAGCGGGCCGGGGTGCGGCGGGACCAGGCCGTGCAGCACCGAAAGGCCGGCGAGAGCGGGAATCCCCAGCAGCATCAACGGTTTCCCGGTGCGCTTGACCGCCAGCAGCACGACCGGGATCAGCATGACGAGGCCGATCTCGAAGAACATCGGCAGCCCGATCAGCGCCGCGACCAGGGCCATCGCCCACGGCAGCGCGGCGCCGCGGGCCTTGCCGAGCACGGTGTCGACGATCTGGTCGGCACCACCGGAGTCGGCCAGCAGCTTGCCGAGCATCGCGCCGAGCGCGATCAGGATGCCGACCGAGGCGACCGTGCTGCCGACGCCGTTGGAGAAGCTCTTGATCAGCTTCTCGACCGGCATCCCGGCGGCCAGGCCGAGCACCAGCGAGCCGAGCACCAGCGACAGGAACGGGTGCAGCTTCACCTTGGTGATCAGCACGACGATCACCGCGATGGCGACGACGGTCGCGCCGATCAGCCGGGTGTCGTGGCCGGTCCAGGCGGCGGCTAGGACGGACGTCATGCGAGCTCCCGGAAGGCGGTCAACGCGGCTTCGGTGATCTCACCGGGGGTGTCGCGGATGTCGAAGATCGCGCCGGGCTCGTCCGGCTCGAGGGGCTCGAGGTCGGCGAGCTGCGAGTCCAAAAGGGACACTGGCATGAAGTGGCCCTTGCGGGTCTGCATGCGCTCGGCGAGGATTTCGCGGTCGCCGTGCAGGTGCGCGAACCAGACGTTGCCGCCGGTGCGCAGGACGTCGCGGTAGCGGCGCTTGAGCGCGGACGACGTCACGACGCCGCCGGTGTCCTGGTGCGCGCGGATCCAGCCGGCGATCGCCTCGAGCCAGGGGGCGCGGTCCGCGTCGGTCAGCGGCGTCCCGGCGGTCATCTTGTCGATGTTGGCCTGCGGGTGGAACGTGTCGGCCTCGGCGTACTCGACGCCCAGCGCGTTCGCCAGCGCCGTGCCGACCGTCGTCTTCCCGGAGCCCGACACCCCCATCACCACGATGACGGTCATCCCGCACCTCCCACTTCGTTGTGCTCGGGTGAGTCAAACTCAAAAGTACTACTTATTCAAGATTAAGTGCTACTTAATCGAGTCAGTTCGCTAGGTTGGGGGTCGTGGGGAACGACAGGCACGACCAGGTCCTGGACGAGCTCGGCGCGGCGATCGCGAACGGTTCGCTGCCGCCGGGGACGGTGCTGCGGTCCGAAGAGCTCCAGGAACGCTTCGGTGCTTCGCGGACGGTAGCGCGCGAAGTGGTCCGAGTGCTCGAGACGATGCGCCTGACCAGCAGCAAGCGGCGCGTCGGGGTGATCGTGCGGGACCCGGGGGAGTGGAACCACTACGACCCGAAGCTGATCCGCTGGCAGCTCGACGGCCCGTCGCGCCCGGCCGCCCTGGCCACGCTGAACGAGCTGCGTTCGGCGATCGAGCCGTGCGCGGCGCGCTACGCGGCCCTGCGCGCGACCCCGGAGGAGCGCGGCCGCCTCGGCGCACTGGGCGAGCGGCTGGCGCGGACAGCCCGAGCGCGCGACCTCTCGGCGTTCCTCGGGTTCGACATCGCGTTCCACGACCTGCTGCTCACGGCGTCCGGGAACCCGATGTTCGCGCAGCTGTCGGAGGTGGTCGCGGAGGTGCTGACCGGCCGGACCGGCCACGGCCTGATGCCCCCGGAACCCCAGCCCGAGGCGGTGGCCCTGCACCTGGAGGTGGCGGCCGCGGTCACGGCGGGCGACGCGGACCGGGCCGAACGCGCAATGCGCGACATCGTGGTCCAGGCGCGCGAAGAGATCGCGGCGCTGGTGGAGTGACCTGCACGTCGGAAGGGTGGGTCGCGGCGCCGGTCGAGCAGGTCGGCGCGGGTCGCGGGTGGGATCCCGGGCGTGGGACCAGATTGCGGTGCCGGTGGAGTGATCCGCGCGTCGGAAGGGTGGGTCGCGGCGCCGGTCGACTAGGTCGGCGCGGGTGGGGTCCGGGCGCGGAACGAGATCGTCGGCGAGGTCGGTGTCCGAATTGCTCGGAGCGGTCGCGGTCAAGCCGGTCGGTGCGCGCTTCGTGGTGCGGAATCGTGGTGCTGGTGGTGCAGCCCGGCGGCGGTCGGGTGGTCCGGGCGCCCTCGGTGATCACGGCGCTGGTCAGGCGGTCGGTGGTCCCGGCGCGGGACACCGTGGTCCGGGCGCGGGTGGCGATCGTGGCGCTCGTCGAGTAGGCCGTTCGGTGGTCCGGTGGGGCGAGTAGCCTCTCCTCGAACTGGACTTTCTTTCTGCCGGGGGGCACAGGTGAGCGCGGCGCGCGCGATCGGACTGGTGTTGGGCGTAGCGGCCGACGGCGCCCTCGGCGACCCGCGCCGGCGTCCGCCGGTGACGGCCTTCCGCCGCTTCGGGCCCGCGCCGGGTGCCGCGGTGGCCGTGGCCGCCGTGCTGGGTGGCCTGGTGCTCGAACGCGCCGGGCGTGGCCGTCCGCTGGTGCAGGCCTCGGCGACCGCCGTCACGACCTGGGCCGTGCTCGGCGCGGCCGGCCTGGCGCTGCAGGGCACCGAGCTCGCGCGCGACCTCGAGGAGTGCCGGTTCGAGCCGGCCCGCTCGACACTGTCCGAACTGGACCCCCGCGTCGCCGACGGGCTGGGCCCGGTCGCGCTGTCGCGGGCGTCGGTGGAAACGTTGGCGGAGAACACATCCGACGCCGTCGTCGCGCCGCTGGTGTGGGGCGCGGTGGCGGGCGTCCCAGGCCTGCTCGGCGCGCGGGCGGTCAGCCTGCTGCGCCGCACGCGCGGCGGCCGCCCCGGCCACTGGGCGCTCGACCGCCTCGACGAGCTCGTCCACCTGGTCCCGACCCGCATCGCGGCGGGCCTGACGGTGCTGGCGGCCCCGGTGGTCGGCGGCTCGGCGGGCGGCGCGTGGCGCGCGTGGCGCCGCGACACGATCGCGCACCCCAGCCCCAACGCGGGCCGCGTGGAGGCGGCGTTCGCGGGAGCGCTGGAGATCCGCGTCGGCGGCCGGACGGTGTACCCGCACGGCATCGAGGAGCGCCCGGTGCTGGGCGTCGGCCGCAACCCGGACGCCGGTCACGTGACACGCGCGGTGGAACTGTCCCGTGTGGTCGGCTGGCTGGCCGGCGTGACGTCAGTGCTGCTCGCGGTGGTCGCGGGCCTCTGGCGCCGCAACCACTGAGTCAGCCGCGGCGGCGCAGCTGGGTCAACGCCTCCGCGTCCAGCCGTCCGTCCCGCTCGGCCAGCTGGGCGCCGATCCGCTCGCGGTCCTCTTCCGTCCGGTTTCCGCCGAACTTGAACTTCGCGCGGACGCCCGTGATCGTGAACTCGATCCCGCGGATCCCGGGCAGCAGCCGCCGGTCGGGGGCGTCCGTCGCGCTCACCGGAGCGCGCGCTCCGTCGGTCTCGAAGTGGCGCAACTGCTTGTCCAGCAAGGAAGCCTTCGCCGCCGGGTCGTCGACCAGCCGGACGTCGCCCTCGAGCTGGACCGTCGCGTAGTACGACGTCGGTACGCCGCGTGCCGGGTCGGCGCCGGACGCGGTGTTCCAGTCCGCGCGGATGTACGTGTAGTCGTCGACCACCGTCAGCAGCGCGCGCGGGTGCTCCTCCAGCAGCGGCCAGATCGGGTTGGGGCGGGCCAGGTGGGTGACGATCGTGCGGTCGCCGTCGTAGGCGAAGTGCGCGGGCGTGACCATCGGCAGGTCGCGGCCGGTGCCGCCGGCGATCAGCTGGCCGAAGTCGTGGCCGGCCAGCCAGTCCCGCCACTCGGCGTCGTCCTTCGCGGCGTCCCAGGGGTGGATCAGCATGAACCCAGTATGAGGACCACAAGTGGCCTCGCCCCAGGGCCATTTCCGGCTTACTTCGAAGGGCCACTTTCGGCGTACTCGGCCTCGTCCTCGGCCAAGATCTCCGAGACGGACTTCCGCCGCGTCCGCTCGCCCGGCTCCTTCGGCGCGGTCAGCGCGCCACCCGGCTTCAGCTCGCGCACGGTGAAGTACAGCCAGCCCAGCACGGCCATCGCGCCGAACGCGATCCACTGCAGGGCGTAGGAGAAGAACGGCCCCGAGTCGGTCTGCGGCAGCGGCAGCGCGCCCAGCACACCGGGCTGATCGGTGTCGAGCTGGAAGTACCCGGGCCGGATGTCGATCCTGCCCGCCCGCGCGACGACCTTCGAGTCGACGACGTAGCTCTGCAGCCGCCCGTCGGTCGACGCGTCGGCGAAGGCGTCACGGTTCTTCGGGTCGGTCTCGTCGCTGCGCACCCGCGCGGTGACCTGCACGGTCCCGCCCGGCGCCGGCGCGAAGGGCAGCACGCCGGACTTGCTGTCGAGCTTGACGAACCCGCGGTCGATCAGCACGACCGTGCCGTCGGTCGTCCGCAGCGGCGTCAGCACCTCGTAGGCGCCCTCGCCCTGCACGGTCCGCAGCCGCGCGACGACCTCCTTGTCCGGGAGGTACTGACCGGTGATCGACACGAGGTGCCACTCGGTGTGCTGGTCGGGCACGGCGCCCGGCGCCAGCAGCTGGTCGAGCGGCACCGGCGCGGCCGTGAACGACGTCTCGAGCGAGGAGTTCTGCTGCTCGCGCTCGGTGTTGCGGCCGAACTGCCACGGCGACAAGAGCGTGAAGCAACAGACGGCGAAGGCGAACACCACCACCGTCAGAGCCAGCCACCCGGGCCGGAGCAGGAACCGCAACCGCACCCCACCACGGTAGGCCGTGCCCGGTCCGGCCCGCCCGCCGACCTCGGTCACTGTGACGTGTCAGGGGTGCGAACGCACCCAATCCAGCAAACCGGGCACCGCGCGTTCGACCATGCCGAGGACGTCCTCGAAGCCGTCGTCACCGCCGTAGTAGGGGTCCGGCACCTCGGCGCCGCCCGGGGCCGACGGGTCGAACGACCGCAGCAGCCGCACCTTCGCCGGATCGTCGACGCGGGCCCGCAGGAACTCGGCGTGCCCTGCGTCGGCGGCGAGCAGGAGGTCGGCGCCGAGGTCCTCGTCGGACACCTCGGACGCGACGTGCCGGGTGGGGTAGCCGTGGGCCTCGAGGGTCGCCCGGGCCCGCTTGTCGGCGGGTTCGCCTTCGTGCCAGCCGCCGGTTCCGGCACTGGTGACGCGGACGGCGTCGGCGAGGCCGGCGTCGCCGAGCTCCTTCCGGAGGACGAGCTCGGCCATGGGAGAGCGGCAGATGTTGCCGGAGCAGACAACGACGATCCGAAGCATGCGGCGAGCGTAACCACCGGTCCGCCGGGTTCACCTGGTCAGCTCACCGCTCGGCGGTACCACCGGCCCGCACCGGGCACCTAGCGTCGATCACGCGAGGACGCGAACCGGAAGGAGAGCGATCATGCACGGGTGCTGCTCGAAGTGCACCGGCCAGGGCTGCGGCTGCTGCGGCAAC
This sequence comes from Amycolatopsis sp. NBC_01286, assembly GCF_035982555.1. Taxonomy (NCBI): domain Bacteria; kingdom Bacillati; phylum Actinomycetota; class Actinomycetes; order Pseudonocardiales; family Pseudonocardiaceae; genus Amycolatopsis; species Amycolatopsis sp. NBC_01286. The sequence continues at coordinate 1,126,122 of NZ_CP108428.1, read as the reverse complement.
TGCAACTGACCCCCGCACGGCGCTCGCGGCGGCGGTGACCCGCCGCCGGAGCGCCCCCTAACGCGGCAGGCAGGTCGCCGAGACCGCTTCTTCCAGTGCGCGAGCGTGCAGGGCGTCGAAGCGGTGGACGACGTCCGCGACGCCGGCGGCGAGGAGCTGCCGCTGCGGGCACGAACGGGCCGCTCGTGCCGGAAGCGTCGCCGCCAGCTCCGTCAGCAGGCCGCTGTTGAGGCGGTCGATCACCGGGCGGATCTCGCCGAGGTCGGGGCGGGTCGCCGGGACCTCCGACGGGTGCGTGGCCCAGCGGGCGTACAGGCCGCGCTGGACCACCTTGTTCGCCTCGATCTGGGCGCGGAAGAACCGCACCGCGTCCGCCGGGTCCAGGCCGAGCTGCGGGGCCCGCGCCGCGACCGTGTCGTAGATCTGCTGCTCGCGCACCGGGTCGTCGATCGGGGACGGCGTGCCGTACTTGGCCGCCGCCACCTGGTCGGCGATCCGGACGCGCTGCGCCGCGAGATCCGTGAGGCGCCACAAGGAAGGCGCCGCCGAAGCGGGGGCCGTGCAGGCCAGGAGCGCCGCCAGCGCCACCATCACCGTGACGAGCCAGGACCGAAGCCGCATGGCCCGAAACGCTACATGCGAAGATCCCCGGATGCCCGCCCTTTCCGAAGTCATCACCGTGCTGGAGCAGGCGTACCCACCGGCGCTCGCCGAGTCGTGGGACGCCGTCGGCCTCGTCTGCGGTGACCCGGCCGAGTCCGTGACGCGCGTGCTCTTCTGCGTCGACCCCGGCGCCGACACCCTCGACGAAGCCGTCGAGCTCGGCGCGCAGCTGATCGTCGCGCACCACCCGCTGCTGCTGCGCGGCGTGCACGGCGTCCCCGCCGACACGGCGAAGGGCGCGCTCGTGCACCGGATGATCCGCGCCGGGATCGCGCTCTACTGCGCGCACACCAACGCCGACTCCGCCGACCCCGGCGTCTCCGACGCGCTCGCCGAAGCGATCGGCCTCCGCGTCCTGCGGCCCCTCGACCCGAAGCCGGACGGTGTCACGGGCCTCGGCCGCATCGGCGAACTGCCGGAGCCGGAACCCTTCGGCGTCTTCGTCCAGCGCGTCGCGGACGCGCTGCCCGCGACCGTCCCCGGCGTGCTCGGCGCGGGCGACGAGGACCGGCCGATCCGCACCGTCGCCGTCTCCGGCGGGGCCGGGGACTCCTACCTCGCGCTGGCCACCGAAGCCGGGGTCGACGCCTACGTCACCGCCGACCTGCGGCATCACCCCGCGGGTGAGCACCTGGCGAGCCCGGGCCCGGTGCCCGCGCTGGTCGGGCTGACCCACTGGGCCAGCGAATGGCCCTGGTGCAGGCAAGCCTCGGCGGTCGTGGCGCGAGCGTTTGCGGGTAACGTCGACATCTGCGTCTCCACGCGGTGCACCGACCCGTGGAACGTCCGCGCCGAGCGCACATCGAATTAAGAGGAGCACCGTGAAGGCCGAACCCGCCGTGCAGCGCCAGTTGCTCGAGCTCGCCAAGGTGGACGCCGAGCTCTCGCGCACCGCGCACCGTCGCCGCACCCTTCCCGAGCTGGCCGAGATCGACGCCGGGGAGAAGACCGTCCGGGATCGCCGCGACGCGCTCGTGTCCACGGAGACCGCCGCGTCCGACCTCGACCGGGAGGTGGCCCGGCAGGAGAAGGAGATCGAGTCGGTGCGCGCCCGCGAGGACCGCGACCGCAAGCTCCTGGCGTCCGGATCCGTGAACTCCAAGCAGATGACCGACATCGAGCACGAGCTGCAGACCCTGCAGCGCCGGCAGAGCGCGCTGGAAGACGACCTCCTGGAGCTGATGGAGCAGCGCGAGGCGCTGGGCCTGGACGCGCAGCGCACCGGCGCCGAGGTCGACAAGGCCGAGTCCGAGGTCGCCGCCGCGATCATCCGCCGTGACGAGGCGTTCAAGGACCTCGACACCACCCGCGCCCGCCGCGACGAAGACCGCGCGAAGCTGCTGCCGCGCTTCCCGGAGCCGCTGCTGAAGCTGTACGAGCGCGTCCGCGAGCACAAGGGGATCGGCGCCGCGCTGCTGCGCGCCCGCCGGTGCGGCGCCTGCCAGCTCGAGCTGGACCGCAACACCGTCAACGAGATCAAGGGCGGCCCCGAGGACGACGTCGTGCAGTGCGAGAACTGCGGCGCGATCCTGGTCAGGACCGTGGAGTCCGGCCTGTGACCGAGCACGTGGTCATCGAGGCCGACGGCGGATCCCGGGGCAACCCGGGGCCCGCCGGCTACGGCGCGGTGGTCAAGGACGCCGCGACGGACGAGGTTCTGGCCGAGCGCAAGGAAGGCCTCGGCGTCGTCACCAACAACGTCGCCGAGTACCGCGGCCTGATCGCCGGGCTGGCCGCCGCGGCCGAGCTCGGAGCGTCCACTGTGGACGTTCGGATGGACTCGAAGCTCGTGGTGGAGCAGATGTCCGGGCGCTGGAAGATCAAGCACCCGGACATGCAGCCGCTCGCCGCGCAGGCGAAGGAGATCGCCGCCGGCTTCACGCGCGTCCGCTACGAGTGGATCCCGCGCGCGCAGAACTCGCACGCGGACAGGCTGGCCAACGAGGCGATGGACGCGGCCACCGGGAAGCCGGCCGCCGGCAAGCCCGCCCTGGCCACGCCGAAGCTGCCGACCCGGAAGCCGGACCGCGCCGTCGTCGCCTGGACCGGCGCCCGCGGCACCCCGACCCGGCTGCTCCTGCTGCGCCACGGCCAGACGGAGATGTCGGCGTTGCGGCGCTACTCCGGCCGCGGCGACGTCCCGCTCACCGAGCTCGGCCGCGCGCAGGCGGCCGCGGCGGCGAAGCGGCTGGCCGCGACCGAAGGCTTGATCGTCGACGGCGAGTCCGTCCCGATCATCTCCTCGCCGCTCACGCGCACGAAGCAGACCGCGCAGGCCGTCGCCGACGCGCTCGGCGGCCGCGTCGAGACCCACCCCGGGCTCATCGAGACCGACTTCGGCGAGTGGGAGGGGCTCACGTTCGCCGAGTCCGCCGACCGCGACCCGGAGCTGCACCGCTCCTGGATCGGCGACAGCTCGGTCCCGCCGCCCGGCGGCGAGAGCTTCGACGTCGTCCACCAGCGCGTCCGCAAGGCCCGCGACGAGCTGATCGCCGAGCACGGCGGCCGGACGCTGGTGCTGGTCAGCCACGTGACACCGATCAAGACGCTGCTGCGGATGGGCCTGGACGCCGGGCCGTCGCTGCTGTTCCGGCTGCACCTGGACCTGGCGTCGCTGTCGATCGTCGAGTTCTACCCGGACGGCAACGCGTCGGTCCGGCTGGTGAACGACACGTCGCACCTGAGCTGACCGGGGCAACTGTGGGGTGGATCACGCTCAACGGCGACGCGTGGCCGACCCCCGATGGGGTATTGGCTACAGTGGCTCGACCGCGGCGCCGCGGCGGTGGACCCGGCCTCGGGTCCATTCATGGGGCGCCGGCTCGTGCGTAACCCACCGGCAGAGGCCTGCGGGCGGAACAGTGACGAGGACATGACGGCTAGCGCACTCACCGAGACTTCCCAGAGCGACGTCCCCGACGACCCCGTGGCCACCACCACGACGCGGGGCTGGGGCGCGCGCCTGGCACCGGTACTGGCCGTGCTCGCCGGGGTGGCCGCCGTCGCGGCGCACGCCACCCGCTACGGCCACTGGATCGTCGACGACGCCGCCATCACCTTCTCCTACGCCCGCAGTTTCGCCGACGGCCTCGGCCCGGTGCTGCAGCCGGGCGCGCCGCCGGTCGAGGGCTTCTCGGACCCGACGTGGATGGTGCTGCTCGGCGTCGGCAAGCTCGTCGGCCTCTTCGACCACGGCCTGCTCTTCGGCCTGCCCGACTACGTGCTGTTCCCGAAGCTGCTGGGCCTGCTGTTCACCGGCGGCATCCTGACCGCCTGCTACATCGCCGCGAAGCAGATCTTCACGCGCTTCGCGTGGCTGGCCACCCTGGTCGTCGGCCTGACGCTGGCGACGATCCCGTCGTTCGTCATCTGGGTCGTGTCCGGCCTGGAGAACTCGCTGTTCGCCTTCGTCGTCGTCACGCTGGGCGTGACGCTGTTCGTCTCGGTGAAGCGGGACAAGCTGCTGACCCCGAAGGTCGCGCTGTGGGCCGGCGTCATGGTCGCGTTCGCCGCGCTGACCCGGCCGGAAGGCCTGATCTACGCGGGCGCGTACCCGCTGGCCGCGCTGTTCCTGCTGCGGTCGGGCCTGTTCTGGAAGAGCTTCCGGCTCGCGCTGCTGTCGGTGGCCGCGTTCGCCGTCCCGTTCGGCGCGTACGTCGTCTGGCGGCACGCCGAGTTCGGCAGGCTGCTGGCCAACCCGTCGGTCGCGAAGCAGCAGGGTCTGCCGGGGATCGACGCCGTGAAGCGGCCGTTCGAGCTGGCCGGCTACGCGGGCTGGGCGGGCGTCGTCCTGCTGCTGCTCGTGATCGTGTTCGCGCTGGTCAAGGCGCCGTGGCGGCGTTCGCTGACCGCGTTGCTGGTGCCGCTGGGGCTGGGGATCGTCGCGTACGGCGTGATGGTCGCCGACTGGATGTACCAGCACCGGTTCGCCAGCCCGATCTGGCCGCTGGCGGTCATCGCCGGCACGCTGTCGGCGGGTGAGCTGCTGAAGCACCGCCGGGCGCTGCTGCGGATCGGGATCGTCGTGGTCCTGGTGGGCGCGTTCGTCCCGTCGGCCGTCGGGTTCGCCCAGGCCGCGGACAAGTTCGCGAAGAACCCGAACATCACCGCGTGCCTGGTCGCGGACCGCTTCGGTCGCGGCTTCAACACGTACGCGGACATCCTGGGCATCCAGAAGGCGTCGCTGCTGCTGCCCGACCTCGGCGGCTCGTCGATGACCAGCCGGCTCGAGCTGGTGGACATGGCCGGCCTGGTCAACAAGCCGATCGCCGACCTGGTCCACGACAACGACCTCGCGGGCCTGCGCAACTACGTGTTCGACACGGTCAAGCCGACGTTCATCCACTCGTGGGGCCCGTGGGCCGCGGGCAACGGGATCGCGCTGGACCCGCGTCTGGACCGCGACTACGTGCTGGTCTACTCGTCGCCGATCGAAGGCCTGCGCAACGGCGACTGGGTCCGCAAGGACGCGGTCACCGACCCGGCCAAGCTGAAGGCGGCCCAGGACTACGCGAAGGTGACGATTCCGGCCGTGGCCGCCGACCGTTTCGGCGGCCCGCTCGACGACTGCGGCGCGACGATGAAGCCGGGCCAGACCCTGACGGTCCCGAACCCGTAACCCGCGTGACCCGGCCCGTCACTCGCGTGATCGGGCCCGTGACCAGCGTGACTGAGGCCGGAACTCGCGAGTTCCGGCCTCAGTCACGTGAGATCCGGCCGCGATCACGCGGGTGACGGATTACGTCGCGACGGTGAGGCCCAGCCAGAGGGCCACCGTGGCCGCGGCCAGACACAGCGGGGTCGTCAGGGCTCCCAGCGTGTGGAACGTCTTGGCCGACGGGTGGGCCGGGAGGGCTCGGCGCCACAGCAGCGTGGCCAGGGAGCCGAGGTAGCTCGCGTTCGGGCCGATGTTGACGCCCAGCAGCACCGCCAGCAGCACACCCGGCGCCGGGTGCGTGCCCAGGACCGACAACAGGATCAGCGTCGCCGGGAGGTTGTTGACCAGGTTGGCCAGCAGCGCCGCGACGCCGGCCGCCAGCAGGAGGTCCACCAGGCCCGTCGACGTCGGCAGCACGTCGCGGAGCAGGCCGCCCAGCAGGTGCTCCGACACCGCCTCGACCACCACCGCCAGGCCCAGCACGAACAGGCACAACTGCGGCGCCGCCTCGCTGATCAGCTGCCACGGCTTGATCTTGCCCCGCGCCAGCGCGCGCACGCCGAGGACCAGCGCCGCGGCCGTCGCGATCCAGACCGGCTCGACGTGGCCCAGCGGGCCCAGCCCGAAGCCGACCAGCGTCAGCGCCAGGACGACCAGCGCGAACGTCGGCGTCTCCAGGTGCTGCCGCGGCTCCGCCGTCTCCTGCGGCTTCAGGTCCGTGGCGAAGAACCGCAGGAAGACGAGCAGTTCGATGCCGATCGTCACCAGCCACGGCAGCGCCATCAACGCCGTGAAGCCGGCGAACGTCAGCCCGGACGCGGCGAAGGCCAGCAGGTTGGTCAGGTTGGACACCGGCAGCAGCGTCGACGCCGAGTTCGCCAGGTGCACGCAGGCGTAGGCGTGCGGCCGCGCGGGCATCTTCAGGCTCGACGCCGTCGCGAGCACCACCGGCGTCAGCAGGACGACGGTGGCGTCGAGGCTGAGGACCGCCGTCACGCCGGCCGCCGCGGCGAACGTCAGGACCAGCAGCCGCCGGGGGCGGCCGTGGCACGCCTCGGCGAGACGGTTGCCGAGCCAGTCGAACACGCCGTCCACACTGGCCAAAAAGGACAGCAGGAGGATCGCGGCGAGGAAGCCGAGCGTCGGCAGGATCTCGACGGCCCGGTGCCCGGCCGCGGCCGGGCGCACCAGTCCGAACAGGAGCGCCAGCCCCGCCGCCGGCACCGCGGCGACCGCCTCCGGCCAGCCGCGCGGCCGGACGATCGCGAAGACCAGCACCCCGATCAGGAGCACCAGGCTCGCGGCACCCGCCCAGAAGTTCACCGGCTCACGCTAACCGACGACGTCGGCCGCCGATTCTGTCGGTGCCCTCGGGTAACGTGGAAGACGGGGGGCGCCGCCACGCGCGGAGGTCAGGCGCCGAGCGGCTCCGGGGTCGCGGCGCCGCGGGCGAGGTCGCGTTCCTTCTCCCGGATCACCGGCAGCACGTGCTCGCCGAAGTGCGCGACGTCCTCCAGGTAGTGCAGGAACCCGAGCAGCAGCAGGTTCGCCCCGCGCCGCTTGTACTCGATGGCGCGGTCGGCGATCTGCTCCGGCGTGCCGATCAGCCGGGTGCGGAAGCCGTCGTTGTACTGCACGAGGTCTTCGAACTCCGAGTCCGCCCACATGCCCTTGGTGTCCGAAGTGGACTTTCCGGCCTGCTTGACGGCGTTGCGGAAGCCATCGACGGCGGGGCGGTTGGCCTTGTCGACGATCTCGCGCAGCACGGCCTTCGCCTCGCTCTCGGTCTCGCGGGCGATGAGGAAGCCGTTCAGTCCGAATCGGACGGTGTGGTCGTTCTCCGCCGCGTACCCGTTCACCTCCGCGACCTGCTCGCTGAAGCCGTCGAAGTCCTTGCCGTTGCTGAAGTACCAGTCCGAGACGCGCCCGGCGAGCTTGCGCGCCGCCGTGGAGTTGCCGCCCTGGAAGATCTCCGGGTGCGGCGTGACGACCGGCTTCGGCTTGATGTCGAAGTCGTGGATCCGGTAGAAGTCGCCGCGGAACTCGGCGTGGTCGCTGGTCCAGAGCTCCCGCAGCACGCGGATGAACTCCTCCGACCGCCGGTAGCGCTCGTCGTGCTCGAGCCACGCTTCGCCCAGGCCGGTGAACTCGTCCTTGAACCAGCCGCTGACGACGTTCACGGCCGCGCGGCCGCCGGAGATGACGTCGGCGCTCGCGATGAACTTCGCCAGCACGCCGGGGTGCCACAGGCCGGGATGCACGGCCGCGATCACCTTCAGCCGCTCGGTGGCGAGCAGCAGCGCCAGGCTGAACCCGGTCGACTCGTGCTGGTAGGCCGCGCCGTAGCTCGCCGTGTAGCGCACCTGGGAGAGGGCGTACTCGAACCCGTTGTTCTCGGCGAGCACCGCCAGTTCGCGGTTGTACTCGTAGCCCCAGTCCGTGCGCTGCTCGATGTCGCTCGTGACGAGCCCGCCGCTCACGTTCGGGACCCAGTAGGCGAATTTCAGAGGTTCCTCGGGCGAAGACATGGCCCGAGTAGAGCAACGACGTCAGGGGTGGTCAACGCGCGTCCACGCGGTGGGACTTCACCCGCCGCGGTGGGACTTCGCCAGTGCGCCACCGAGTTCCGCGCGCCCCGGGATGCCGAGCTTCCGGTACGCGCCCGACAGGTGCAGCTCGACCGTGCGCCGCGTCAGGTGCAACGCCGTCGCGATCTCGCGGTTCGTCAAGCCTTGTGCGGCCATCACGGCGATGCGGCTTTCCTGGCGCGTCAAGCCGTGCTCGTTGTCCTTCGCCGGGGTCAACGCGCGCCGCGACGAGCGCAGCTCCTCCGCCGCGCGCCGCGCGAGAGGTCGCGCGCCGCAGTGCTCGCTCAGCTCGACGGCTTGCCGCAGCGTCTCGATGGCCTTTTCGGACTGGCCGTGGCGCGACTGCAGCGAGCCGAGCTCGGTCAGCGCCGTCGCCAGCTGCAGGCGGGCCGGTGACGCGCTCAGCGCCGTGATCGCCTTGGTCAGGGACCGCTCGGCTTCGTCGTCCTCGCGGACGAGCCCGAGCGTCGTGAGCGCGGTGCCGAGCGGGCGCGCCGCACCCCAGCGGGTCGCCGCGGACAGGTCCTCTTCGGCCAGCCGGGCCGCGTCCTCGCCCTGGCCGAGCGCGAGCGCCGCGCGGGCCGCGTGCGCGCGCCACGGCACGAACCCGGGGAACCGCATGCCGTGGTGCGCGAGCCGCCGGCCGCAGCTGAGCAGGTCCTCGAAGCCGAAGCGGGTGTAGCCGGTGGCGACGCGCAGGCGGCCGCGCGCGTAGAGGAGGTAGGTGTGGGTGAACAAGCCCTGGCTGGCGACGAAGTCCATCCGGTCCAGCAGCGACGTCGCCGCCTCGAACCGGCCCAGGTCGACCCAGCACTCGACGAGCTTGGCCGCGCACAGCACGCCGACCGGGCACGTCGTCGTCGCGCCGCGCTCGTCGAACCGCCGCAGCAGCGACTCGAAGTGGACGCTCGCCCGCTGCAGGTCGCCGCCGGCCTGCAACGCGATCCCGCGGGCCAGCGTCGGCAGCGCGCCTTGAGGCACGTGCACGTCCCACGGCTCGCGCTCGACGTCGAGGATGCGGCACAGCCGGTCGACGTGGGCCGGCTCGTCCGCGAGCACCGCGGTGGCCAGCGTGAAGAAGTAGTGCTGCTCGAAGAGATCTCCGTCGCTGTCGCCTGCCAAGGCGTCGGCGAAGTGTGCGATGGCGTCCTGCGCGGACTCGCCGCTGCGGACGGTGTCGAGCGCCAGCAGGGCCGAGCGGCTCCGGCGCGCGGCCGGGTCGGTCAGCGGCGCCCACTGCTCCTCGAAGTCGCGGAACTCCGGCGGCGGCCCGAGGCGGCTGCCGGCTTCGGCGAGGTAGGTCATGCTCAGCAGCGGGCCGACGGCGTCCGGGCCCCCGGCGTCGAGCCGCGCCGCGATCTGCCCGGCCGCGCTGATCGCGAGCCGGGCGTCCTGACCGCCGCACAGCGAGAGCAGCATGGCGTTGGCGATGAACGCGGCGGTCTCGCGGCGGCCGATGTTGTCGACGGCCTCGCGCACCCGCACCGCGGCCGCGGGCGGGTCGACCTGGAACTCGGCGTGCGCCAGCTGCAGCAGAACGGCGACCCGGCGCCCGGAGCTCAGCCGCTCGTCGAGCGCGCGCCGCAGGTGCCGCGAGGCCAGCTCGGCGTCGCCCGCGGACAGGGCGTTGCGCGCGCTCAGCCGCAGCACGTCGACCCCCCAGGGGATCCGGATCGCGGTGGCCTCGAGCAGGTGCGCGGCGACGCGCTCGATCGGCGCGCCGGTCTCCGCCAGCAGCTTCGCCGCCCGCGCGTGGTTGACCGCCCGCGTCGTCTGCGGCATGTCCTTGAGCACGGAGTTGCGGACGAAGGAGTAGGACAGCATCGGCCGGCTGCTGTTGTCGAGCACGTGCAGCCGGACCATGGTGTCGATCGCCGGCAGCGCGTCCAGCTCGTCGACGCCGGCGAGCTGGGCCAGCAGGTCGAAGCTCGCGTCCTCGCCGGCGATCGCGGCGGCGTGCAGGATCGCGGGGGCGTGCGGGAACTCGTGCATCCGGGTGTGGAGGACCTGGCCGATCAGCGACGAGCCGAGCGCGTGCGGGTCCGCGCCGGGCAGCAGCCGCGGCCGCAGCGCGTGCAGCAGGTACGGGTTGCCGCCGGTGGCCTCGCGGCAGGTGGACGCCAGCTCGCCGGGGGCGAGGCCGAGGATCTCCGCGGCGGCCGCGTCGCCGAGGCCGTTGAGCGTGATCGTGGCCGGCGTGCAGCCCGCCATCTCCAGCAGGGCCACCTCGCGGTGGGGCGGGTGCCCGATCAGGGCGGTGAGGATGATCAGCACCGGCAGGTCGAGCACGCGGTGCCGGATGTAGGCGAGGCACCGCATCGACCAGGCGTCGGACAGGTGGACGTTGTCGATGCCGAGGAACAGCGGGCCGTGCCCGGTCGCGTCGCGGACGAGGTGGAAGAAGTGTTCGAGCGCTTCGCTCTCCCCGGCGGGCCCGCACTGCTCGGTGTACGGCGTGCGCGGTGAGGCCGGGTCGGCGGTGACGTTCTCCAGGGCTTCGGCCAGCTGCCGGGCCACCCCGCCGGGCAGGTGGCTCTCGAGCCGCGACCCGGTGGCGATCGCGACGGTGAAGCCCGAGTCCGCGGCCAGCGCCGCGGCGGCGCGCAGGGTGGCGCTCTTGCCCATGCCGAACTCGCCGGCCAGTACCGCGCTCGCCGCCGTGCCGCCCAGCGCGACCGGGAAGAGCCTGGTCAAGCGGCTGAGTTCGGGCTCGCGGCCGGGGAGCCGCGGAGCGGGACGCTTCGGTACCGAAGCCCCGCTGACGGGGTTCTCGGGATTTACTTCGGTATCCACCGTAAGGACTTTCATGTTGGGTTCGGGCAGACTACCGGTAACCGGCCGAACTCGGGAGAACCCGCAGGTGGGCGCCGGTGCCGGCGACGAACCGAGCAGGGGAGACGATGGACGCAGCGGTTGCGAACCCGTCCTTCCCGAAGGCCGCGCCCGTCGCGCACAGGGCCGTCACGCCGACGCCCAGGGCCAGCAGCAGGAGCGTGCCGGTCGCCGAGCCGGGCCGCCGGCCGCCGAACCGGCACGACTTCCGGCGCGGGGCCGTCCCGTCGCCCGGGGGCAGGTAGCCGAGCTCGGCCGCCCGCGCGAGCGCCCCGGTCACCGAGCGGAACTCGGCGACGCGGACCCGGCAGCGGGCACACCCGCTCAGGTGCGCTTCGAATTCCCCCGGATCGTCGAGGACGCCGAGCCCGTAGGCCGCGGCGTCCCGGTGCACCCCTTTCCCCGCCCTCATCGCACCGTCACTTCCCCGAGCGCCTTACGCAATTGCCGCATCGCCGTGTACAACCGCGATTTCACGGTTCCCTCCGGAATTCCGAGAATGGTCGCGGCCTGGCGAACGGTATTTCCGGCGAGGTACGTCTCCGAGATGACGGACTGGTATTTCTCGTCCAGTTCCGTCAATGCGCGGGAAATGGTTAGTGCGGCTAACGAACTGTCGGTGCGGTCGGCTGACTCGGCGTTGTCGGGGATCTCCAGAGCGACCTCCTGCGGGCGTACCCGGCGATTCCGCCAGCCGTCGATGACGATCCGGCGGGCCACCGTGAGCAGCCAGCCCCGCAGCATGCCGGGCTCGCGCTCGAGGGTGTCGGAGTGCTGCCAGGCGCGGATCATGGTCTCCTGCACCACGTCCTCGGTCCACTGCCGGTCGTAGTTGGTGAGGGACAACACCTGGCTGAACAGCGTGGCGCGGAAGTTCTTGTACAGCAACGGGACCAGGTCGTCGACCGGGTCCGCCGCGAGGACGGCCGCGGCGGCGGACGAGGAGGGGCCGGTGTGGCCGATACCTGTTCTGCCCGGTGCTTCCATAAAGCTCGCAACCTCACCTGACTGGCGGACCGAAAGGGCCAGCAGAGCGTAGCGCAGAAATACTTGATAGGCCATATGCATCAGTTTCTCCGGCTATTCGGCTCTCAGTCGCCACGGTGTGTGCCCACGGCCGGTTCAAAAACTGTCTTGTGATGCACGTCACAGTCACTAAAAGGTGACAACGAGAACCGTGCCGCACCTTTCACGCGTAGCTCCCGGTAAGGACCACTCCACGAGGGGACACGGAATGCCGCTCCGATTCGCAGCTCTGTTCGCGGCCACCGCCGCGCTGCTGCTCGGCGCCGTTCTCCCGGCCGCCGCCGGGGAGCTGCAGCAGACCGACCGCACCCTGCTGACGCGGCTGAAGCAGCACACCCTGTGGGCCGTGCCGACCAGCAGGCTGGCGGCCGAGCGCGGCACCAACCGCCGCGTGCGCGACGTCGCCGCCCGCATCGCCGACGACCAGGCCCGCCTCGACGTCGCCCTGCGCGCGGCCGCCGACCGGATCGCCATCACGCTGCCCACCGAGCCGACGGAGCAGGAACGCGCCTGGGCGGCCGAGATCGCCGCGGCTTCGGGTGCCGAGTTCGACCGCGCCTACGTCAACCGGCTCCGCGCCGAGTACGGCGATCTCTTCGCACTGGCCTCCGACGTCCGCGCGGGCACCCGGGACGACGACGTCCGCGCGTTCGCCCAGACCGCCGTCGACACCGCGCTCGGGCACCTGACGCTGCTGGAGAGCACCGGCCTCGCCGAGACGACGTCCCTGCTCGTCTCGGCCACCGAGGACGACACGCTCGACGGCGGTGACATCGCGCTCGGCTCGGTCCTCGTCGCCTTCGCCGCCGTCGCCACGTTCGGCCTGCTCCGCCTGCTCGGAACCCCCGCCACGACCCCGCCGCGCACCCGGAGGTAAGCCGCTCCATGTCCTTGTCAGCCGCGCTGAACACCGTGCCGTCGCCGCACGACGCCGGGATCGCCGAGGCCGCCGCGCTGTCCGGCCGCCTCACCTACCTCTGCATGTGCTTCACCCTGTGCTGGGGCGTCCTGGCCGCCGCGGGCTGGGTCCGCCGGTTCAGCGGGCAGGACGCGCTGCGCACCGGGCACGTCGTGCTCGCCGCGTTCACCCTCGCCACCGGCACCCTGCACGGGCTGACGTTCCTGTTCCTCGACGACTTCCGGGACGACGACGCGTTCGGCGTCGCCGACCTGCTCCTCCCGTTCTACGACGGCACCACCCGGCACGCGCTGGGCATCGTCGGGTTCGAACTGGTCGTCGCCGTCTCGGTCACGGCCGGGTTGCGTCGCGGTGCCCGCGAAGGCCGCTGGCTCCGCTTCCACCAGCTCGGCTACCCGGCGATCGGCCTGCTCGCCGCGCACGCCTGGCTCGGCGCGATCTGGAGCGGCCACCTCGCCACCGTCTGGCTCGCCGGGATCACGCTGCTCGTCCCGCCGGTCGTGCTGTCGGCGCTGCGCGTGCTGCCCGCGGCGGCGCTCGTGCGCGCCGGGCTGATCGCGCCGGTTCCGGACGCGGACACCTTGCGCGTCGACGTCGACAGCCACCTCTGCCACTCCTACGGCGTCTGCCAGTCCGAGGCGCCCCAGGTCTTCCGGCTCGGCCACGACGGCCGGCTGGAGTACGAGAAACGGCCGGAGGCGCGGCTGACAAGCCACGTCCGGGCCGCCGCACGTGCCTGTCCCATGCGAGCCATCCACCTGGTGGGAGCCATCCGATGAGCGAACGGATCGTCATCGCCGGAGCCGGCCTCGCCGGCCTGCGTGCCGCGGAGCGGGTGCGCGAACTCGGGTTCGACGGCGAGGTCGTCGTCATCGGCGCCGAGCCCGACATCGCCTACCACCGCCCGGCGCTGTCCAAGCACCTGCTCACCGGCGCGGTCAGCCGCGCCGACACGCTCCTGGCCGACCCGCTCGAAGTGGACGCCGAGTGGCGCTTCGCCACCACCGTCACGGGCCTGTCGCCGAACCGCCAGGTCGTCCACCTCGGCGGTGAGGAACTGCGCTACGACGGGCTGATCATCGCCACCGGCGTCGAACCCCGCCGGATGCCGGGCGCCCCGCACGGCCACCAGCGGGTCGTCGTCGTCCGGACGCTGGCCGACACGATCGCCCTGAAGCGCGCGCTGGCCACCGGTCCCGGCCCGGTCGCCGTCGTCGGTGACGGCTTCATCGGCTGCGAAGTCGCGTCCAGCCTCCGGGAGATGGGCCGCGACGTCGTCCTCATCGGCCGCGCGCGGGCCCTGCTGGCCGACGTCCTCGGCCCCGACATCGGCGAGTGGCTCACGGCGCTGCACACCGCCCGCGGCGTCCGCCTCGAGCTCGGCACCGCGGTCCGGCGGTGGCGGCCCACCGCGGCGTCGGTCGGGATCGAGTTCACCGACGGGCGCGCCCTCGACGTCGCCTGCGTCGTGGTCGCCGTCGGCAGCGTGCCGGCGGTGTCGTGGCTGCGCGGCGCCAAGCTCCCGCTCGACGACGGCGTCGTCTGCGGGCCGACCTGCCACGTCGTCGGCTCGCAGACGATCGTCGCGGCCGGCGACGTCGCCCGCTGGCCGAACCTGCGCTTCGACCCGGTGCCGCGGCGCGACGAACACTGGCTCAACGCGGTCGAGATGAGCCGCGCGGCCGCCGCGAACCTGCTCGCCGGGCCGCAGGGGTCACCGGCGTACACACCGGTGCCGCGCTACTGGTCCGAACAGCACGGCGTCCGCATCCAGGTCGCCGGCCGGCCCATGCTCGGCACCGACACGGTGCTGCTGGAGTCCCCGGCGCCCGGCACCCGCCCGATCACCGGCTTCGTCCGGGACGGCGCGCTCGTCGGGCTGATCGGTCTCGACAGCCCCGCCGCCGTCCTGCACTGGACGGCCGAGCTGGCGCGCCGGCGGCGGTCACCCGGCGGGGAGCCCGCGCCCGAGATCGTCCGCCCGCGCCACGGCGGCGACCGCGACCACAGCGGCGCCGTCGCGGGGTGGTGAGCGCGCCCGGGTACGATTCCCGGCGCGGACGAGCTGGCAGGGCGGTCGCGGGCCGGGGCGACCCGGCTCGAGGAAAGTCCGGACTCCACAGGGCTGGGTGGTTGCTAACGGCAACCCGGGGTGACCCGCGGGAAAGTGCCACAGAAAACAGACCGCCCCGGTTCTCGGACCAGGGGTAAGGGTGAAACGGTGGTGTAAGAGACCACCAGCGTCCCGGGTGACCGGGACGGCTAGGTAAACCCCACCCGGAGCAAGGCCAAGAGGGAGCTTCGGCTCCTGCGCAGGCGCTCGAGGACGGCCCGTCCGAGTCTGCGGGTAGGCCGCTGGAGCCTGCCGGCGACGGCAGGCCGAGATGGATGACCGCCGCCCCGCGAGCCGCAAGGCGACCGGGGAACAGGATCCGGCTTACACGCCAGCTCGTCCGCACCCCGTCGTGAGTGTTTAGGGCGGTTAGAACCGCCCTAAACACTCACGACCGGGTGCCGCGGAGGCTCGTGCCAAGTGGTTACCCGGGGGTAGGGTGCCCGCATGGCGGGAAACGAGAAGCAGTTCAAGTCGGCTTTCGACTCCTTGCACGCGCTGACGTACTTCGCGCCCGAGGTCGACGCCGCTCTCACCGGGATCGGGCTGCGACCGGGGCGGATGCCCTACTTCGCCGGCCGCTCCGCCGCCATGGGACCCGTCGGCGCCGAGGTCGTCGCGGCCACCTTCTACAACTTCAACCCCGAGGTCGTCGCGCGGGTGATCCCGCGGGCCTGGACGCTGGCCACGCCCGCCCAAGTCCTCGAAGCCCGCCTCGACGGCGTCGACAAGGTGCTGACCCGCCTCCTCGGCGACGACACCCTCAAGAGCGAAGAGGTGGCCGAGGCCGCCGAACTCGCTCGGGAGGCTTCGGCCGGCTGCACCGCCGAAGGCCGTCCCCTCTACGCCGCGCACGCGGCGCTGGCCTGGCCCGACCAGCCGCACCTCGCCCTCTGGCACGCCATCACGCTGCTGCGCGAGTACCGCGGCGACGGCCACATCGCCGCGCTCGTGCTCAACGGCCTCGGCAACATCGAAGCGCTGGTCACGCACGTCGCCACCGGCGACGGATTCGTGCCCGAGGTCGCCAAGCTCACCCGGGGCTGGAGCGACGAGCAGTGGGCCGCCGCCGAAGCCGGGCTGGCCGACCGCGGGATCCTCGACGCCGAGGGCGCGCTCACCGAGACGGGCGTCGCGCTGCGCGACCGGGTCGAGGTCGCCACCGAGGCCGCCGCGACCGGGCCGTGGGACCACCTGGGCCCGGAGAAGACGGCCCGGCTCGAGCTGCTGTGCCGCGCCCTCAGCCGCCAGGCCGTCGAGGCGGGCGCCTTCCCGGAAGGCGTGTTCGCCGGCCGCCGGCGCGTCTGAATGGAGCAAGATCACGCTATGTAGTGAAACTTGTGTGAGGTCTTGAACACCTAGTGACGGACGTTCGCGGCCGCCAAGATCGGGATCTCGGCGGACCGGTCCACTCGGCGTCACAGTGTGGACTCCTGCAAGCCCGCCGTTCGGGTCGTGTCACACTGTTTCGGGCCCGGCGACGGTCACAAGCCGGGCACGCAAAGTGAGCGATTCTCTGCCAAGAGAGTGAGTTCGGCACTGCGACAAAAACGATGGGCGGCCGGGCTTTGACCGGAGGACCCTTGCCGCGATGATGGTGGGCGTGGAGATTTCGGGTAACAAGCGCGCCGTCCCGGTTGAGCAGCGAGCCGGTACCTACTCAGCGCGCTTTGACCGCTACCCCTCGTAGCCGCCATGATGTTGTTCGAAGCACTGCTTGAGCCAGAACCGCGCGGCCCCCACCGCGCACCGGGAGTAACGCGATGATGACCTTGACCACCCTCGACACGCTGGCCGCAGGCGAGCTGGGCACCGGAAACGTGCGCCAGTGGCTGCTCGACAACGTCATCCCCCTGGTGCTGCTGTCCGTCGCGCTCCTGCTCCTGTGGCTGGGTGGCGGCAAGGGCGACAACGCCGGCGTGATGCGCAGGCTCGCCGGCGTGGTCATCGCGCTGGCGATCATCGGACTCGCGGTCAGCGGCGCCGGCGTCAACGTCGGCCAGTGGATCGCCGGCCTGTTCACCGGCTGAGGCAGGGGCCCGCGTGCGCATCAGGACTGATGACGAGGTCTACCGGGTCGACGCCGTCTGGCTCGGCCCCCCGAAAGCGACTTTTCCCTGGCGGGCCCGCTACGTCGCGTGGCTCATCGGCATCCCGGTGTTCTTCGTGGTCCTCGGTGTCGAACGCTGGGCCGGGTGGAGCTTCGGGTTCTTCTCGACGGCGTGGGCGTTCATCGCCACCATCGTGGTGACCCGGCTGCTGACGGCCAAGATCAGCCACGAGCGGCCGCTCGGCACCGTGGTCTCGATGGCCGGGCGCGAGCTCAACACGCCGCGGCAGGCGACCACGGGCACGGGCGGCGCCGTCAGCGCCAGCCGCGTCCGGGTGCGGGCCGAGCGCCCGTTGCCGAAGCACCGCCGGAGACGGCAGTACCGGCACCACGGCCCGCAGCCGGGTGCCGTGGCCACCCATGCCCCCACCACCGCCTCAACGGAAGCGCTACGCGCCGCGGTGTCTGTCAGAGGAACCCCACGAGCGCGCCCGAGCCGCCGCGGTGCGGCCCGGGCCGGGAGGTAGTCGTTGTTCGGTCGCGGCGGTAGCCGAGGTAAAGGTCGGGACGCACACTCGGGCGCGTGGCAACCGCCCGAGCAGGTCCGCGCGGCGCGGAACGGTTCGGGCGGCAGCAGCACCAAGGGCCGTCGCCTGCCCGGTGAGCAGGCGATTCCGGCGTACACCCCGTCGATCGCGGTGCGCAGCATCGACGGTCACCTGGTCCGCAGCGGGTACGAGGTCTACGCCTGGTACCGGCTGGCGCCGCAGCGCTGGTCGTTCCGCTCCGACTCGCAGCGCCGCGACCTCGTCGCGGCCATCGCCGGGCAGTACGCCGAGCTGCAGGGCCGCTGGCTGCACCTGCGCGTCACGAACCGGCCGTACCCGATCCGGATGTGGGCCGAAGCGCACGTCTACAACGCGCACGGCCGCCCCAACGACGTCCCGGGCGCGCTGTCCTTCGACGACTACCTGATCGGCGAGCAGCAGCAGCTGATGGGCCGCTCGATGGCCGAAAAAGAGGTCTACCTGGGCGTCCAGGTGCAGACCCGGCGGATGGTCGACCGCGCGGTCGAGCGGGCCGCGCCGGTGCTGCGCAAGATCCTGCCCGAGGCCGTCGACGCCGAGCTGACCGCGCTGGACTCCGAGGTCGAGCACCTCGACCAGGTCATCGGCAGCGCCGGGCTGGAAGGCCGGCCGGTGCACGCCGAGGAGATGTCCTGGCTGATGCACCGCTCGTGCTCGCTCGGCCTGCCCGCGCCGCGGAACATGCCCGCGGTGCCCGGCGCGGCCTGGGAGCCCGAGGACCTGGCCAGCTTCACCGACGCCGCCGACTACTACGCCGACCCGTACGCGCCGACCGTGACCGTCCGCGGCCGCACCGGCTCCAACGCCGGCGTCTCACGCCACCTGGCGATCTTGACGGTGGGCCAGATGCACGGCCTGCAGATCCCCGAGGTCGACGACCCGTGGATCCAGCACGCCGACCGGCTGCCCGCCGCCGTCGAGGTGTCCGCGCGGATCTACGTCCGGCGCCCCGAAGAGGTCGCGGGCGAGCTGGCGCGCCAGATGAACAAGGTGCGCTCGCAGGTCAAGCACTACACCGACGAGCACGAGCTGGAGCCGCCGCAGTCGCTGTCGCGCCAGGCCGGGCGGGTGCTGGAGATCGACGACGAGATGACGTCGGGCTTCACCGCGCTCGCCACCCGCGTGCGCAGCTGGTGGCGGCTGGCGGTGTCCGGCCCGACCGAGCGGGACGCGCTGCGCCTGGCCCAGCAGCTGCTCGACCTGTACAAACCGAAGATCGCCATCGAGCACCCGGAGGCCCAGTACGCGCTGGCGCGGGAGTTCATCCCGGGCGAGCCGCTGGCCTCGGCGGCCTACATGCGCCGCGGCTCGGTCGTCTGGGGCGCGTCCGCGGTGCCGACGGCGACCGCGGAGGTCGGTGACCGGCGCGGCATCCTGCTCGGCGAGACCTGCACGGCGACCCGGCGCCCGGTGGCCTGGGACCCGTGGATGGCCCAGGAGATCCGCGACGGCTCGGGCCTGACCGCGATGGTCGCCGGCCTGGGTGCCGGCAAGTCGTTCCTCGGCGGCGGCATCGTCTACAAGACGCTGCGCGCCGGCGCGAGCTGGACGCTGCTCGACCCGTCCGGCCCGCTGTCGCGGCTGTGCGACCTGCCGGAGCTGCGGCCCTACGCCCGGCCGATCAACCTGCTCAACGCCCAGCCCGGCATCCTCAACCCGTACCGCGTGGTCGCCGAGCCGCTGATCGAGCACTTCATGGACGAGGACGACCCCGAGCGCTCCTGGCGCCGCGAGAAGGCTCTCGCGGGCGCGACGCGACGGCGTCTTGTGCTGGACGTCCTCACCGGCGTCCTGCCGTACGAGGTGTCGCGGATGGCGCAGACCCGGATCGTGCTGCTGCGCGCGGTCCGCACGGTCGGCGGGCGGTTCGACGCCGACCCGGGCCAGGTGATCGACGCCCTGCGGCGCGACTCGAGCGAGCACCACGAGCACGCGGGCGTCGTCGCGGACTTCCTCGACGAGATGCGCGAGCGGATGGCGCTGCTCATCCCGGAGACCGACGCCGACCCGTACGCCGAAACCCGCGACGACCGGCTGACGGTGCTGACCATGGCCGGGCTGACCCTGCCGAAGGACGGCGTCCCGCGCGAGTACTGGACGGACGCGGAGTCCCTCGGTGTCGAGATGCTGAACCTGGCGGCGTGGCTGACCCAGCGGTCGGTCTACGAGAAGCCGAAGGAGATGCGCAAGGGCGTCTGGATCGACGAGGCGTTCTTCCTGTCGGAGGTGCCGACCGGGCGCGTGCTGATGAACCGCTTCGCGCGTGACTCGCGCAAGTGGAACGTCCGCGTGCTGCTGTCGTCGCAGATCCCGGCGGACTTCCTGAAGATCCAGGGTTTCGTGACCCTGCTGGACTCGGTGTTCGTCGGGCGCCTGGACGACGACGACGCCCAGGCGGACGCGCTGCGGCTGCTGAAGGTCCCGGTGGGCGTCGGCTACGAGCAGGTCGTCGCGGCGCTGGGCCGCCGTCCGGGCGCGCAGCAGCGCGGCCTGGAGCGGGACATCGAGCCCCGCCAGTTCATCTTCGGCGACGGCGCGGGCGGCGTGGAGCGCATCCGCGTCGACTTCTCCGGCCCGCACCTGGACCACCTGCGCCGGGTGATGGACACGACGCCGGGCTCGAAGGACGCGGAGAAGCCCCGCCGTCCGGGCACGGAACTGGCCCTGCCTCATACGGAGGAGAAGAAGCCGTTCGTGGCGGCCCCACCGGAAGACGACATCGAGCTGGAGCAGGACTTCGAGCTGGCGGCGGAGCTGGAGGTCGGCTTGGCCGACGAGAACCTGCTGGGCGCACCGGACCCACTGGCCTCGGAGACGGGCGAAGTTCAGGGCGACGTCCAGCAGCCTGCGAACGGCAACGGACACGGCGGGCAGCAACACGCCCGCACGGGCGGGAAGGGCGGCACCGGCCGGGACGCCGCATGACCGCCGCCCGGAGCCGAAGTACCGGTGCCGGTCGTAGCAGCGGCTTCGCCACCGGCGTCGCCGCCCCGGCGACCGCGGAGCGTGGCGCATGAGCACCCTGCTGACGTTGGCGGTCCTGCTGTCGATGGCCGCCGGGTGGCACGCGCTGAAGCGGCGGATCAAGGAAGGCCCGCGCCGCCCGGGCCGCCGTACCCCGAGCCGCAAGGCGACGATGTTCGCCGTCATGCTGGTCCTGGGCCTGCAGGCGATCGCCACGGCCCCGGCAGCGAGCGCGGCCGCGTGCGGTGAGGCGCCGAACCCGGAACGCCCGGGCGCGGGCATGGTCGGTGCCCTCGACCCGCCGGAAGGTCACGGTGAGCCGAACAGCGCCTACATCGACTACAGCTACGCCGGCATGGTCTGGAACACCTTCGAGACCGACTGTTCCGGCCTGAGCCTGACCCCGGCCGGGTCCACTTTGGACACCTGGGGCGGCAACCAGCTCTTCAACCTCGGCAAGAACATCGTCGGCGCCACCAACTCGCTGCACTACACGGTGCTCGAGGGTGGCTTGCTGAACCCGATCTACAACGCGGTCAAGTCGGGCGCCGAGAAGGTCTACAACAACATCTACGCCCAGCTTTTCGGCTTGGTCGCGTTGATCCTGTCGATCATGATGTTCCGCAACATCTGGCGCGGCGATCTCGCCGCGGTCAGCAAACGGGCGCTCTACGCGTTGGCCGGCATCTGGCTCGCGGCGTCGTCGTTGGCGATGTTGCGGTACTTCGACCCCATCGACAAGGCGATCGTCCAGACCACGACGAACATCCAGGCGGGCTTCGTCGACGAGAGCGGCGACCGGATCGTCCGCGACATCCTGCCGACCCAGCTCCACACGCAGATCGTCTACAACAACTGGCTGCGCGGGGAGTTCGGTACGCCGACGGCGCCGCAGGCCGAGCAGTACGGCAAACCGCTGCTCGACGCCCAGGCGTTCACCCGCAACCAGCTCGTGAACGGCGACGACGGCAACCAAGGCGTCATCGACGGCAAGAAGAACTCCTACAAGGACATCTCCACCAAGCTCGGCCCCGCCACCGGCTACTTCACCGGCGAGGCCGGCGGCCGCACCGGGGCCGGGTTCCTGTCGCTCGGCCAGGCGCTCGTCTACTCGCTCTTCCAGCTGCTCGCCAAGGCGTCCGTGCTGCTCGCGCAGGTCCTGATCCGGCTCTTCGCGCTCACCGCGCCGCTGATCGGGCTCGTCGCGCTGCTGCACCAGGACATCCTGCGGCGTGTGCTCAAGGTCGCCGGCGGGGTCGCGTTCAACCTGGTCGTCCTCTCGGTGCTCGCCGGCGTGCACGCCTTGCTGCTGCAGGCCATCTTCGACGCCGGGAACTCGCTCAACATGCTCACCCAGATGGTGCTCGCCGGGCTGATCACCGTGTTGCTGTTCATGGTCGGCCGCCCCGTGCGGCGGCTGTGGCAGATGGTCGAGATGTCGGTCAGCATGGTCGGCGCCGCGGTGCCGTCGCCCAGCGGTGGGATCTTCTCCCGCTTCCGGCGCAACAACAATGGCCCGACGCCGCAGGACGCGTTCTGGCAGAACGTGCGCGAGACCGACGACGTCGTCGACGGCGAGCAGCGCGGGCCGATGGGGGCGACCGTCGGTGGGGGGCGGTTCCGGCCGGAGGCGACGATCTTCGCCAACGCCCAGCGGCTCGACAACAACGGCACCAGTGCGTCCCGGCCGGCCGCGGCGTGGTCCGGCGCGTGGCCGGGGGCCATCGGCGGTGGCTCGGCCGGTGCCCTGCCCTCGGGTGGCCGCCCGGGTTCTCCGGTGTACGGCCAGTACAACCCGGCCGGCGGTGACCCCGGCGAGTACGTCGTCGTCGGCGCCGGTGGCCGGCCGACCGTGCGGGGTGAGGAAAGCCGCCGCGTCGACACGTCGCCGGTGGCCGACCGGCGCTGGAACGACGAGCCCGAGCCCGTCGTCGTGCCGTCCGACCTGCGCTCGCCCGAAGCCGACTTCAACGGGTACTCCGCGCCGGAAGCGCCGCGGCCGCCGGGCGTGCGCGCGCAGCCGCGTCGCGTCGACCCCGAGGTCGTCGCCGGCAAGCCGGTCTTCGTGCTGTACCGGCCGTCGCGGGGCATCGAAGTCCGTGAAGAGCCGCGTGACACCGACCAAGTGATGGGGCGGTGACGGATGCCGATCCGGACCAACCGCGGCCGCGCCGCGGTCTACCGCCGCCTGTGGGGCTTTCCGCTGCGCTCGCCGCGCCACCTCATCGGGACGCTGGTGTTCCTGGCCATCCTGGTCACCGCGCTCGGCATCGTCGTGCCCAAGGTGATGGGCAAGCAGCCGGCCAAGGCGTCGCCGCTCGCCTCCGGCACGACCACCACTTCGGTCACGGCGACGCAGCCGGGCGTGGCCGCGTCGGTGCCGACGTCGAACCTGCCGACGCGCCTGTCCCAGCCCCTGGTCACCCCGACGACGGCGGCGCCGAACGGGGACGCCGTCCGCGTCGCGAAGGAATGGGCCGCGGCCTGGGTGAACCACCCGGCGGGCATCACGTCGGCGCAGTGGCTGGAGCAGCTGAAGCCCTTCACGACCGAGGAGTACCTGCCGGTGATGTCGTCGGTCGACCCGGCGAACGTCCCGGCCACGAAGGTCACCGGTGAGCCGACGGTCGGCACGTCCTACACCAGCTCGGTGCAGCTCACGATCCCCACCGACGGGCCGAAGCTCAGCATCACGGTCGTGAGCACCAACGCGGGCTGGCGGGTCGCCGACTACGACCAGGCGAGCTGACGATGCGGCGGCTGGGGCTGTGGCTGGGACTGGTCGTGTTCGTCGCGATCGGCGCCCTCATCGTCACCGCCGTCGCCGCCAAGGTCGTCATCGACAACCAGCAGGCGCAGGCCCGGGGCGTCTCCCTGACCAGCTGTGACGCCTCGGTCGGCCCGACCCAGCCCGGTGAGGGCGAGCGCGGCACGGTCGACGCGTCGAACCTGGACGACGAGCAGCGCGGCACCGTCGCGCTGATCGTCTCGCTGGGCAAGCAGCGGTCGCTCGCGCCGCGGGCCTGGCAGGTCGCGATCCAGGCCGGCATGACCGAGTCCGGGCTGCACAACCTGACCTACGGCGACCGCGACTCGCTTGGCATCTTCCAGATGCGCCCGTCGATGGGCTGGGGCACGTACGCGCAGGTCACCGACCCGACGTACGAGGTCAACAAGTTCTTCGACGTCCTGCTGGCGGTGCCGGACTGGGAGAACATGCGCCCGGGCGACGCCGCGCAGCGGGTCGAGCGCTCGGGGTTCCCGGACCGCTACCACAAGTGGGAGCCGATGGCGGCGACGCTGGTGGAGAACGTCGGCCAGGTCGTCGACGTCGTCGCCTGCGGCACCGGGCTGGGCCAGCTGCTGCCGCCGAGCCAGGCCGCCGCGAAGGCGATCAGTTTCGCGCTGGGCGAGCAGGGGAAGCCGTATGTGTGGGGCGCCACAGGGCCCGGCTCGTACGACTGTTCGGGTCTGATGCTGCGCGCCTACGAGTCGGCCGGGATCATCCTGCCGCGCGTCTCGCGTGATCAGTACCACGCGGGCGCGATGCTGCCGGTGCGCGAGGCGCAGCCCGGTGACCTGCTGTTCCTCGCGAACAATCCGGCGGATCCCAACACGATCCACCACGTGATGATGTACCTCGGTGACGGCAAGGTCGTCGAGGCCCAGCAGACCGGTGTTCCGGTGCACACACGGGCGTTCTCGTTCGATGAGGCCGAAGTGGTGCCGCAGGCGGTCCGGCCCGGCGTTTAGCATGGGTTAAAGCCCCCTTGACACGAGCGGGCCGGCGGATGGGCCGACAACGGAACCGATTCACCCGACGTCGCGGCGCCTCCACCAGCAGGTGGCCGCGTACTGGCAGAGGATGAGCACGTGGGACGGAAATTCGGCAAGCGAGGCAAGCCCGGTGGTCCCCAGGACCCCGCGTCGCTGTTCGGCGCGCCCCAGCCGCCGCGGCAGTCGGCTCGCCCCGCCTCCAGCACCCCGCTGGCCGACCAGCTGAGCGTCGGCTACCCCGGCGTCGACGCGGGGTACGTCGTGTTGCCCCGGTCCCTGGCCGAGGGGATGTCGCTGCCGTGGCAGCAGCAGATGGCGGCACTGCTGGCCCAGTTCCACGCCGAGAACGCGCGCCTGGCGTGGCCGATCTACCGGGTGGTCCCGTCCCGCTACGAGAAGCTGGGTGACCTGGACGAGGAGCAGCTGGCGGAGGCGGGCTACCTGGTCGAGATGGACGCCGACGGCGAGATGGTCTACCGCGAGCGCAGCGGCCGCAAGGTGGAAGACCCGATGAACACGACGGTCCTGGTGTCGAGCCTGGACCCGATCCCCAAGCCGGCGGCGCGACCCCAGGCCCCACCACCGGGAGCACCACCGCCGCCAGGGCAGGCCCCGGCCGCGATGAACATCGGCCCGGCACCGGTGTGGCGCACGATGCCGCACGGCCAGCCGGGTCAGCCGGCGCCGTCGGGTCAGCCGGCGTCCTCGGGTCAGCCGGCGCCCTCAGGGCAGCCTGGTCCTGCGGTTTCCTCGGGCCAATCGGCACCTGCGGTTCCTTCAGCTGCCCAGGCCTCCTCGGGCCAGTCGGTTCCTTCTGGTCAAGCAGCTCCTTCGATTCCCTTAGCTGCCCAGGCCCCCTCGGCTCCGGAGTACCAGCCGGGGCGTCCGGCGGGCGTCGAGACGCCCGCTGAGCCACGGCCGGGAGCGGCGAGCCGTCCGGCGGGGTTCGCCGAGCCGCGGCCGGAAGGGCCGGGTCGCCCGGCCGAGCCCGAGCCGCCCACGGGGTCCGGGGCGTCGATCACGGGCCCGTCGTGGGGCCACATGGAGGACGCGTCGCCGAGCCGCCACCGCCCGGAACCCCCGCCGAGCTGGGAGCACCGCGCCCCGGAGCAGGAGTGGTCGGTAGCCGCGGAGGCGGACCTCCCGAGCCCGGTGGCCCCCCACCAGACGGCCCGTCACGCGGCCCCGGAGACATCCGAGCCCGCCGGCCCACTACCGCCGTACGTGGGCGAGTCACGGCATGCACCCCCAGCCGAGCAGCCCGAGCCGCCGACAGAGTCCGCGCGGCCTGAAGGCGCCCAGCCGGCGATGCCCGCTGGAGGGTCGGCAGCAGCCCCCATCGAGTCGGATCTCCGCTCGCCGGAAGTCGCTCAGCCGAACCTGCCCGCGGAGGATCGCCACCCGGAGCCTCTCGCCGAACCTGCCCCGAGCGAGCCGGCACCGGCCGACCGTCCCGGCCCGGAGCCGACCGGCTCCGCACTGTCCGACGAGTTCCACCCGGAGCCCTCGGCTGTCCCGGCGACGAGCGAGCCCGCGAGGCCCGAAGCCGATCCGAACTCGGAGCCACCGGCCGAACCGGCGCCTCTCACCAGGGAGTCGGAGCCGACGCCGGAGCCCGAAGTGCCGGTCACGGAGTTCCAAGCTGACCCGGCGCCGAAGCCCGAAGCTCCCGCAGATGAGTTCCAGGCAGAGGCGGCATCGCAACCCGAGGCTGCCGCCACGGAGTTCCAGACGGAACCTGCGCCGGATCGCGAGGCGGAGCGTGCGCCGGAACGTGAGGCTCCCGCTGCGGAGTTCCGCACGGAATCGGCGCCGGAGCTTGGCGCCCCTACCTCGGAGCTCGAGGCGGAGCCGGCGCCGCAGTCTGACGTTCCTGTCGTGGAGTTCCAGGCGGAGCCGGCGCCGGAATCTGAGGCGCCCGTTTCGGAGTCCCAGACAGAGGCGGCAACGCAACCCGAAGCTTCCGCTGCGGAGTTCGAGGCGGCACCGGCGCAGCAACCTGAACCTGCTGCGGAGTTCCGGACGGAATCTGCGTCGCAGCCTGAAGCGGCCGCTGAAGAGGCGAGGGCAGAACAAGCCCCCACCGATCCCGCGCCCGAGGCGACGGCCCAGTCAGTGGCGTCCGAGCCCGTGGTGCCGGCGGAGCCGTCCGCTCAGCAGGGTGGCGAGTCTCGGTCGCTGCCTGCCGAGCAGACGACACAACCCGACCAGTCCGCCGAGCCACCGACGGTCACGCAGGCCGACTCGTATTCCGGTGTGCCCGTCGCGGAGCCTGGTCAGTCCGTGCCGGAAGCTGATCGGCCGGTCGAGTCGACGACGGTCGGGGAAGGCGCGTCGGCCTCGCGATCTGAGACACCCGTTGTTGAGTCCGGTGAGACTGCCAGGCCGGCGACGGTCCCTGATGCCGATCCGGCGTCGTACTCGGACGCGGCCGTTGCGGAGACTCCTCCGCAGCGACCAGAGCCGTCTGACTCGCAGCTGCCGCAATCCGAAGAGTCACATGCTGCTCCGGGGGTCGATTTGCCGACCTCGCTCGCCGGTGAGTCCGCTCGGCGGCTTCCCGAGGAGGTTGCGGTGCCGCCTGCCTCGCCCGATCAGCCCGCGACATCGCAGCAGGTCGCACCGGCTGGTTGGCGACCTGGTCAGCCCGTTGTTCCGCCGACTGCACCGTCGGCTTGGCAGCCCGGCACACCCACCGGGCCTGGCTCGCCACAGCCCGGCGGCCTCGTGGTGCCGCACCCGGTGCCTCAGGCCGGTCCGCAGCCTGGGGGACCTCCGCCGCAGCACAGCGAGTCCGCCGCACCGCCGGCCGCGGCGTCTTTGCCGCAGCCGGTTCAGCCTGCGGCGGCGCAGGGTGGTCAGCCTGTCGCGTCGCCTCCTGGTCCGCAGCCCGGCTCAGCCACGCCACCGCAGTCCGGCCAGCCTCAGCAGCACTCCGTCCAGGCCTCGCCGCCGTTCGGTCAGCCGCAGTCGACGCAGGCTGCGCCGCAGCCCGCTCAGCCTCGGCCTCAGCCAAACCAGGCCGCGCCCCAAGCAGGCCAGTCTCAGCCGTCAGCGGTCCAACCTCAGCTGCCAACGAGCCAACCCCAGTCGCCGGCAGGTCAGCCGCAGCCGCCCCAGCCGCCGGCAGGCCAGCCCCAGTCGTGGGGTCCGGGGCCGGCCAACGGCCCCACTCGCAGCCAACCCGCCAAGCCCGTCTTTCCCGGCCCCGAATCGACCCCCCAGTCCTTCCCCACCCGCCACGCCGCCCCAGTACGGCCCGTCTTCCCGGGGCCGAACTCCACGCCGCCGCCGAGTCAGCAGGCTCCGCCCGTCTTTCCCGGGCGGGAACCCCAGCCCCTTCCCCAGCCGAGCGCGCAAGACGCCGACACTCCTCCGCGCGGGACCGCCATGCCCTCCCGTGGCTGGTTCGACGAGATCGGTGAGCAGCCCGCCGATCCCGAGGAACCTCAGGAGTTCGGGCCCACCGGGCTGCCGACCGAGATCCCCTACCGGTACAAGCGCTGACAGACTCGCCCCGGGATGCCAGGCTTGGGGCATGGCGAAAGACGCGAACCCGGATCCTGGCTGGTACTACAACACCCGCACCAACCAGGTCGAGCACCTCGAACGCTCCCGTGGCGTCGACCTGCTCGGCCCGTACCCCGATGAGGCCACCGCCCGCCGCGCGCTCGACATCGCGCGGGAGCGGACCCGGCAGGCCGACGCCGAAGACGCCGACTAGACCGTCACCTGCGGGCCCAGCACGAACTCGGGGTCCACTTGGGAGACGAGGCCGGCGCCCGCCCACGCCTTGGCGTTGCGCAGGTGGAATTCGACGGCTTGACGCTGGTAGCGCGCCCAGTCGCGCTGCTCGGCGTCGACCGCCGCCTGCATCGCGCACAGCGTCGACAGGTTGCGCGGCTCCAGCTCGCCGATCGGGCGGGTCGCGCCGCGCTCGGCCGCGCGCACGTGGCCCGACGCCGACATCCACCCCAGCAGTGCCCCGCCGACCTGCTCCTGCAGGAACTCGACGTCCTCGTCGTCGGTCACCTTGTTCCCGACCACCACGAGCCGCACGCCGAAGTCGCGTGCGTGGTCGGCGTACTGCCGGTAGACGCCCACGCTGCGCACCGTCGGCTCGCACACCAGGAACGTCACGTCGAACCGCGTGAACAGCCCCGACGCGAAGGCGTCGGCCCCCGCGGTCATGTCCATCACGACGTACTCGCCGTCGACGTCGACCAGGTGGTTCAGCAGCAGCTCCGCCGCGCCGACCTTCGAGTGGTAGCACTTGACGCCGAGGTCGTCCTCGTCGAACTGCCCGGTGACGCCGAGGCGCACGCCGCCCAGCTGCCGGAAGCACGTGTCGAACACCGGATTGTCCTCGAACGGCCTGACCAGCCGCGACCCGCGCCCCGGCGGCGTCGTCTTGATCATCGACGCGGCGTCCGGGATGCGCGGGTTGTCGCCGCGCAGGTAGTCCTTGATCAGGGTCATGTTGTCGCCGAGCGTCGGCCAGGCGAGCGCTTCCTCCTCGGTCGCGCCGAGCGCCACCGCGAGGTGCTGGTTGATGTCGGCGTCGATGGCCAGCACCGGCCTGCCGGTGGCGGCGAGGTACGCGACGAACAACGACGACAGCGTGGTCTTGCCGCTCCCGCCCTTGCCGACGAACGCGATCTTCACGGTCGAGACCCTTCCTGGGAATGAAGACGGTTTTCATTACTACCGCGATCAACGTACACCCGACCGGCCCGCGCCCGATCGGGCGATCATCGGCCTTTGGCGGGTTAGGGTTGGGGGGTGCCTCCCCTCGTGATCAGGACACACTCGGCGGGCGGGGACTTCGGCCCCCTTCGTGCCGAGTTTTCGCTGCCGGAGTCCTTCGGGCCCGAGGTGCTGGCCGAGGCCGAAGCCGCGGTCCTGGATCCCCTGGCCGCGGCCGGGCCCCGGGAGGACGCCACGGACCTGCCGTTCGTCACCATCGACCCGCCCGGCTCCAAGGACCTCGACCAGGCGATGGTCGTCGAGCGCACCGCGCACGGCTTCCGCGTGCACTACGCGATCGCCGACCTGGCCGCGTTCGTGCCGCCCGGCGGCGCGCTGGACCGGGAGTCGCGCCGGCGCGGGCAGACGCTCTACCTGCCCGACGGCAACGTCCCGCTGCACCCGCCGGTGCTGTCCGAGGGCGCGGCGAGCCTGCTGCCCGGCGAGATCCGGCCCGCGGTGCTCTGGACCATCGAGACCGACGAAGCGGGCGAGCCGACGGCGACCCGGGTGCGCCGCGCGCTGGTCCGGTCCACCGAGCAGTTCGACTACGAGACCGTCCAGGCCGCGCTCGACGCCGGCAATCCGCACCCGTCGGTGGCCGCGTTGCCCGAGCTGGGACGTCGGCGGCGGGAGCTGGCCGTCCGGCGCGGCGCCGTCGAGCTGCAGTTGCCCGAGCAGGAGATCAGCGGCGACCCGGACGGCGGCTGGGTGCTCGCCCGCCGTCCGCGCACCGTCGTCGACGCCTGGAACGCCGAGATCTCGCTGCTCACCGGGATGGCCGCGGCGCGGATCATGATCGACGCGAAGATCGGCGTCCTGCGCACGCTGCCCGACCCGGAACCCGAGGCCGTCGACTGGCTGCGCCGCTCCGCCGAGGCGGTCGGCATCGCCTGGCCGGCGGCCGACACCGTCTCGGAGTTCCTGTCCCGGCTGGATCCCCGGCAGCCCGCGTCGATGGCGATCTACGCGGACACGACGCGGTTGCTGCGCGGCGCGGGCTACACGGCTTTCGACGGCGAGCTGCCCGCGCTGACGACGCACGCGGGCATCGGCGGCGCGTACGCGCACGTGACGGCGCCGATCCGGCGGCTGGTCGACCGGTTCGCGACGGAGATCTGCCTGGCGGTTTCGGCCGATCGTGAGGTGCCGGAGTGGGTCCACGCGGCGCTCACGGACGTCCCGGACCGGATGACGGCGTCGGACACCCTCGCCGCGAAGGTCGAGCGGGCGTGCATCGACCAGGTCGAGGCGTGGGTGCTGGCCGAGCACGTCGGCGGCGAGTTCAGCGCCGTCGTGCTGCGGGCGGACGAGAACAAGGCCGAGATCCTCGTCGAGGACCCGACGGTGATGGCCAAGTGCGCGGGGGAGAAGCTGACCGCGGGTGCGCGCATCGGCGTGCGGCTGACCGCGGTGGACGTCGAGAAGCGGAAGGTGTCGTTCGAACGCGCATGACTTTGACCGACGACTTGGGCGAACCGGTTTCGCTGGCAGGACCGGCTTCGAGGGTCGTGTCGCTGGTGCCGTCGCTGACCGAAGCCGTCGAGGTCAGCGCGCCCGGACGGCTCGCCGGGGCGACCGACTACTGCACCCATCCGTCCACTTTGGACGTCCCGCGGGTCGGCGGGTCGAAGTACCCGAAGCTGGACCGGGTGCTGGACCTGGCGCCCGACCTCGTGCTGGCCAACTCGGAGGAGAACCGCCCGGAGGACGTCGAAAGGTTGCGCGCCAACGGGATCCCGGTGTGGGTGATGGAGGCGTCGGCCTCGGTCCCGGCCGCGCTGGGTTCGTTGCGGCGGATCCTGACCCAGGCGTACGACCTGGCGGAGCCGGCCTGGCTGGTCGAGGCCGAGGAGATCTGGCGCGATGTGCGGCCGGTCCGGTTCCACGCGGTGGTCCCGGTGTGGCGCAAGCCGTGGATAGTCCTGGGCCGCGAGACGTTCGCGGGCAACGTCCTGCGCCGGGTCGGCGTGGCGAACGTCTACGCGGCGTCCGAGGAGCGCTACCCGAGGCCGGACATCGAAGAGCTGCGCGCGCACTTCACGGCGGACGCGGACCTGCTGGTGCTGCCGGACGAGCCGTACTTGTTCACCGAGAAGGACGGCCCGGACCATTTCCCGGACGAGCGGTACGTCCTGGTCTCGGGGCGGCACATCACGTGGTACGGCCCGTCTTTGGTCGACGCGCACGTGGCGCTGACGGCCGCGCTGTCGAAGCTGTGAAGGGCCGGCTCGGTGGTCTGCCGCGGCTTGTCGTGAGTGGTAAGTAGGGTTCTAACCCGACTAAACACTCACGACCCGGAGGAGCTGCCGGTTTGCAGCTCGCGGAGCCAGGTCTCGAGCGCGTCGAAGTGCTCGGTGGTGAGGCCCGTGCGCGGGTTGACGGCGATCAGCTCGGTCGGCAGCTCCCCGCGGCGGTCGAGGAACTCCCGACGGGCCTGGGGGAACGTGTCGAAGTCGTCGTCCAGCCAGGCCAGTGGGCGGCCAGCGCCGAAGCGAGCCACTGCGGGGAACTTCCACTCCGTCGGCTCGCCCGGGAACTCCACCACTCGCAGGCGCGGCAGGCCGATCGCCGGGCCCATCAGGGTGTTCGCCTGGTGCTCCCACGTGGTCGCCCACGCCAGCTCCGCGTTCGCGGCACCGGCGAGGGCGAGCAGCGTGGGGCCGTGCGCCGGGTCGAGCCACATCCGCAGCTTGCGGCGGCCCCAGCGGGACACCTTCAGCTGGTGCTCGACGTAGCCGGCGGGCTTCGCGTGGCGCGGGGCCGCCCACGGGCTCAGCGGGCCGTCCACGTCGAGCAGGATCAGGGGGCGCACGTCCCTTACAGCGTCAGGCCGGTCAGGACCGTTACTCGCTCCTCCGTGAAGTCCGCCATCGCCGATGCCGGGCCTTCGCGGCCGACGCCTGAGTCCTTCACTCCGCCGTACGGCATCTGGTCCGCGCGGAAGCTGGGCACGTCGCCCACCAGAACGCCGCCGACCTGCAAGGCGGCCGAGACCGAGAACGCCGTCGGGAGGTCTCGCGTGAACACGCCCGCCTGTAGCCCGAAGCGTGACGCGTTGATCCGCGCCACTCCCTCCTCCACCGAGGCGACGCGCACCAGCGAAACCACCGGGCCGAAGACCTCGTCCGCCATCACCGATGCGTCCTCTGGGACGTCCGTGAGCACCGTCGGCTCGAAGGTTGCGCCCGAACGCCCGCCGCCGGTCAGCAAGCGTCCGCCCGCGGAGACCGCAGAGGACACCCACGAGGAAACCCGCGCGGCCGCGTCGTCGTTGATCATCGGGCCGACGTCGACGCCTTCCGTGCGCGGGTCGCCCGTCCGCAACGCTTGCACCTGCGAAAGGACCTTTTCGACCAGAGCGTCGTAAACCGAAGTGTGCGCGTACACCCGCTGCACCGAGATGCACGACTGGCCGGCCTGGTACATGGCGAACGTCGCGATGCGCTGGGCCGCGAAGTCGAGGTCCGTCCAATCGGGACAGACGAGGACCGCGCCGTTGCCGCCCAGTTCCAGCGCGACGTGCTTGCGCGGCACGCTGTCGCGGATGCTCCAGCCGACCGGGACCGAGCCGGTGAACGACACCACCGGCAGCCGCGGGTCCCGGACCAGCCGCGACGACGTCTCGTTGTCGACCGGCAGGATCGACCACGAGCCCGCCGGAAGATCCGTCTCGGCCAGGATTTCGCCCAGTAGCAACGCCGTCAGCGGCGTCGCGGGCGCGGGCTTGAGCACGATCGGCGCGCCGACCGCGATCGCCGGGGCCACCTTGTGCGCCACCAGGTTCAGCGGGAAGTTGAACGGCGTGATGCCCAGCACCGGCCCGCGCGGCACGCGCCGGACCAGCGCGAGACGGCCGGTGCCGCCCGGGTCGGTGTCGAGGCGCTGCAGCTCGCCGGAGAAGCGGCGGGCCTCCTCGGCGGCCCAGCGGAACGTCGACACCGCGCGGCCGACCTCGCCGCGCGCCCACTTCAGCGGCTTGCCGGACTCCGCCGTGATCAGCTGGGCGATCTCCTCGGACCGCTCGCCCAGCGCCCGGGACACGTGGTCCAGCGCGCCGGCGCGGACGTGCGCGGGCAGCGTCGCGAACTCGTCGCGGACGTCGTGCGCGGCCTGGACCGCGGCCTCGACGTCCGAAGTGGACGGTACGAAGTGCGAGCCCGCCTCGGAACCGTCGTAGGAGTGCCGGACAAGGGCCGTAGCACCGCCGGTCACCGGCTTTCCGGCGACCCAGAAGGGGAAAGTCACGAGCGAGCCTCCGTGCGGACAGCGTGCTCGAGGACCGAGAGGCCCTCGTCGAGCAGGTCGGTGGACAGGGACAGCGGCGGCAGCAGGCGGACGACGTTGCCGTAGGTGCCGCAGGTCAGCACGACGACGCCGGCCCGGTGACAGGCCGCCGCGACGCGCTTGGTGAGGTCGGCGTCGGGCTCGGTCGTGCCGGGCCGCACGAACTCCGCGGCCAGCATCGCGCCGCGGCCGCGGACGTCGCCGATCACGCCGGTCTCCGACGCCAGCGCGTGCAGCCGCGGCAGGACAACCCCTTCGATGCGCTTCGCCGACGCAGCCAGATTCCCGGCCTTCATCGTCTCGATCGAGCCGAGCGCGGCGGCGCAGGCGATCGGGTTGCCGCCGTACGTGCCGCCGAGGCCGCCCGGCGGGACGGCGTCGAGCAGCTCGGCGCGGCCGGTGACCGCCGCGAGAGGGAGCCCGCCCGCGATGCCCTTGGCCGTCGCGACCAGGTCCGGGACGACGTCCTCGTCGTTCGACGCGAACCAGGAACCGGTGCGGCAGAAGCCGGTCTGCACCTCGTCGGCGACGAACACGACGCCGTTTTCCGAGCACCAGCGCGACAATGCGGGCAGGAAGCCGCGTGCCGGCTCGATGAAGCCGCCCTCGCCCTGGATCGGCTCCAGGACAACGGCGGCCACCTGGTCGCCGCCGATCTGCTTCTCGATCCGGTCGATCGCCAGCGCGGCCGCCTCGGCGCCGGACAGGCCGTCGCGGAACGGGTACGACCCCGGCACGCGGTAGACCTCGGGCGCGAACGGGCCGAAGCCGTGCTTGTAGGGCACCGACTTCGCGGTCATGCCCATTGTCAGGTTGGTGCGGCCGTGGTAGGCATGGTCGAACACGACGACGGCCTGGCGCCCGGTCGCGACCCGCGCGATCTTCACGGCGTTCTCGACGGCTTCCGCGCCGGAGTTGAACAGCACCGACTTCTTCGCGTGGTCACCCGGCGTCAGCTCGGCCAGCGCTTCGCACACCTCGACGTAACCCTCGTACGGCGTGACCATGAAACAGGTGTGGGTGAACAGCCCGGCCTGCTCGCGGACCCGGTTGACGACGGCCGGGACGGAGTGCCCGACGCTGGTCACCGCAATGCCGGAGCCGAGGTCGATCAGGACGTTGCCGTCGGCGTCGGTCAGCAGGCCTCCGCTGGCCGAGGTGACGTAGACGGGCAGCACCGAGCTGACCCCGGCGGCGACCGCGTTGGCACGCCGCTGCTGCAGCTCGCGCGAGACGGGACCGGGGATTTCGGTGCGCAGCCGGCGCTGCCGGGGTGCCGGGGCCTGCGGCTCGGCGGTGGTGCTTGCGGTCACGGCGTGCTCCTCCGGACGGGGGTGGACGTCCTCAGGATGAGCTGCGGCGCGGCTGCCGTCAGCTGGCCGTTATGGCAATTTAGGGGCGTAGAATTGGCCGTTATGGCACTGACGCTGCGAGGACTGACCGCCGACCGCCCGTTCGGCCTGCGCGTGCTGACCGGCGACGATCTCCTGGACCGCCCGATCGGCTGGGTGCACCCGACGGAGCTGACCGACCCGCAGGCCTTCCTGGAGGGCGGCGAGCTGCTGCTGACGACCGGCCTGGCCCTGGACGAGCGGACGTCCCCGGGTTATGTGCGCCGCTTGGTGGACGCGGGGGTCGCGGGGCTCGGCTTCGGCGTCGGCCTGAGCCACGACGAGGTGCCGCACGCGCTGGTCGCCACCGCCGTCGAGGTGGGACTGCCGGTGCTGGAGGTGCCGCGCGAGACGCCGTTCATCGCGATCACCCGCGCCGTCTCGCGAGCGGTGGCGGCGGACGAGTACGCCACGACGGTCCGCATCGGCAAGGCCCAGCAGGAACTGACCCGCACGGCGGTCGGCAAGGGCGGCCCGGCGGGGGTGCTGCGCAAACTGGCCAAGCTGATCGACGGCTGGGTCCTGCTCTTCGACCGGACGACGGTCACCGAAGCAGCACCGGCGAGTGCGCGGGCGTATGGCGCTTCGCTGCGCGAAGAGCTGGAGCGCCTTCGCACGGGCACACGCGTGGTGTCGGCAGGGGAGGACGAGGTGGTGCTGCAGACGCTCGACACCAGCGCGCGCCGGGTGCTGGCGGTCGGTACCGCGGTGCCGCTCGACACGGCGGGGCGGCACATCGTGAACACCGCGGTGTCGTTGCTTTCCCTTGCGCTGGAACAGGATCGTGCGCAGGCCGCGGCGCGGCAGGCTTTGCGGTCGGGACTGCTGGAGCTGCTCGTCGGCGGGCAGGACGAGCTGGCGCTGCGGGTGCTGACCACGACGGGGGCCGAGCCGCCGGAAGCGCCGTGGTCGGTGCTGGTGTTCGCCGGGGCGGCCGCCTCACGGCGAAAGCTGCTGGAAGCGCTGGAGGGCGAGGCGTTGTTCGCGGCGCGCTGGGACGCGTTGGTGGTCGCCTTCGGCTCGGGCACGGTGGTCGACGTGGTGGCCGAGGCGGCGCTGCGGATCGGCGGCCTGCACGGCGGCGTCGCCGGGCCGGTGGCCGCGGCGGACTTCGCGGCCGGCCTGGAACAGGCGGAACTGGCGGCCCGCGCGGCGGAAGCCGAGGACAAGATCCTCTTGTCGGCGGCGGAGCACACCGGCCGTGGCCTGCTGTCCCTCATCGACCCGGTGGTGGCGCAAGCGTTTGCCCACGGCCTGCTGGCCCCGCTGCGCGAGCACGACGAGACCGGCCGCGGCGACCTCGTCGGCTCGCTGCGCTGCTGGCTGGAGCACCACGGCCACTGGGACATCGCGGCCGCGCGGCTCGGCGTCCACCGCCACACGCTGCGCAACCGCATCCGGAAGGCCGAAGAACTCCTCGGCCGCGACCTCGACTCACCCGGCGTCCGCGCGGAACTCTGGGTGGCGCTTCAGGCTGTCGTGAGTGAGTAACAGTGTTAGAACACTGTTACTCACTCACGACCGCTGACCAGCACGATCGGCGAGTCCCCGCACCGGCGCAGCCCCGGCCCGGGCTCCGCGCCCGATGACCACCACGCCGGGACGTCCACCTCGCGCACCAGCGATCCCGTCGCCTGGCGGACGCTGTTGGACACGATCACCCGGCCCTGCGCGTTCAGCAATGCCGCGCCGCGGCCGAGTGACCGCAGCCGTGGGCGGACCGCGCGCTCGAACTCGCGCACGTACACGTCCGCGCCCACCACGCCCGCGAAGGCGCCGGCCGACACCACCGGGATCGTGAACGTCAGGGTGTACTCGTCGGTGCACAGGTAATCGACGTACGGGCCGTTGATGTGCCGGCGTCCGGAGTCGCGCGGGACCGTGAACCACGACTGGCGCGTGTAGTCCAGGAAGTTCTCGCTGCCCGGGTCGAGGCTGATGAACAACTGGGACGGCGGCTCGCCGGCAGAGCCGGTCCACCACTCGAAGCCGAACTCCGAGTCCGCGAGCACCCGCGGCGCGCTGACGAACCCCGCGCCGACGATCAGCCCGCCGAGGGCCTCGGTGACGGCCGGGCGGATCCGGTGCAACGCCGAGGCGGCCGGTGTGTCGGCCAGCACCGACTCGGCGGCCGCCAGAAGCGGCTTCAGCCGGTCGAAAACCCCTTCCACCAAAGCGGAAACGTGCTCGACGACCTCGTCGCCGGCCAGCGTGCGGGTGTCGGTCACGGTGCTCACCTCGATGCGCGGAGTATGCCGAGTTTAGGGGGTGAGCAGGTCGAGGTGCACGTCCGCGAGCCGGTCGAGGGCGCCCAGGAGGTGCTCCTCGGTGAGCTTGCGGGCCAAGTCGCCGTCGGCCGACGCGATCGCCGCGGTGATCGCCGCGTGCTCCTCGTGCGGATGAGCCCCGAGCGGCAGCCACAGCAGGCCGCCCAGCTCCCGTTGCAGCTGGACCTCTTCGTGCGTCAGCCGCGGCGACTGCGCGGCCGCCGCGATCTCCAGGTGGAACTGGCGCTCCGCCCGCGTGAAGTCGATGCCGCGCGCCGTGCGGAGGTCGTCGGTGGCCAGCCGCAGCCGCTCGACGTCCTCGGGAGAGCTGCGCTCGGCGGCGAGCTTCGCGGCGGCCCCGGCGATCGCGAGGTAGTGGTCGCCGACGTCGCGCAGGTCGGACAGCGACACCTCCTGCAGCCGCTCGCGCCAGACGTCCGCCGGCGGGTTGGCCGGCGTGCGGACGAAGCTGCCGCCGCTGCGCCCCCGCCGCGTCTCGACCAGGCCCTGCTGCCGCAGCGCCACGAGCGCCTCCCGGACCGTCACGGTCGAGACGCCGAACTGCGCGGCCAGGTCGGCCTCGCTGGGCAGCTGCTCCTCGTCGGCGAGCAGGCCGAGGGTGATGGCGTCGACGAGCCGCGCCGCCACCGCCTCCGCCCGCCCGACCTGCCCGAGCGGGGCGAACATGGCGGAGCGCGCGCTGTGCGACATCCCCTGGCGCATCGTGCCCCTTCGGCCGTCGAAGAACCCGTTCGCACCAATCTTGCCTGATCCGCTTGTCCTATTACATATGGACTTATATGTTTTAGCTCCCGCGAACCCGAGGGAGACACTCGTGCAGGAGCTGAAGCATTACGTCGGCGGCGCGTACGTCGAGTCAAAGTCGGGCCGGACGGCGGAGATCACCGACCCGGTCACCGGGCGCCCCTACTGCACCGCGCCGATCGCCGGACCCGACGACGTCGACCACGCGCTGCGGGTCGCCGCGACCGCGTTCGAGACCTGGCGCGCGACGACGCCCGCCCAGCGCCAGCTCGCCCTGCTGAAGATCGCCGACGCGCTCGAAGCCCGCGCCGACGAGGTCGTGCGCGTCGAGTCCGCGAACACCGGCAAGCCGGTCGCGCTGACCCTGGCCGAAGAGATCCCGATGGTCCTGGACCAGGTCCGCTTCTTCGCCGGGGCCGCGCGCGTGCTGGAAGGCCGTTCGGCCGGCGAATACATGGAAGGCCACACATCCTTCGTCCGCCGTGAGCCGATCGGTGTCTGCGCCCAGGTCACGCCGTGGAACTACCCGCTGCTGATGGCCATCTGGAAGATCGCGCCCGCGCTGGCCGCGGGCAACACGATCGTGCTCAAGCCGTCCGACACGACCCCGGCGTCGACGCTGCTGCTCGCCGAGATCGCCGGGGAGTTCCTGCCGCCGGGCGTGTTCAACGTCGTGTGCGGCGACCGCGACACCGGCCGCGCGCTGGTCGAGCACGAGATCCCGGCCATGGTGTCGATCACCGGCTCGGTCCGGGCGGGCATCGAGGTGGCCAAGTCCGCCGCGAACGACGTCAAGCGCGTGCACCTGGAGCTGGGCGGCAAGGCACCGGTCATCGTCTTCGGCGACGCCGACCTCGAAGCCGCCGCCGAAGCCATCGCCGTCGCGGGCTACTTCAACGCGGGCCAGGACTGCACGGCCGCGACCCGGGTGCTGGTCGCCGACGAGGTGCACGACGAGTTCGTCGGCGCGCTGGCCCGGCAGGCCGAGGGCACGAAGACCGGCAAGCCGGACGACGAAGACGTCGCGTACGGCCCGCTCAACAACGCGGCCCAGCTGGACAAGGTGGCCGGGTTCATCGACCGGCTGCCGAAGCACACGACCGTCCATTGTGGAGGTAGAAGGGTCGGCGACGAGGGCTACTTCTACGAGGCCACGGTCGTCTCCGGCGTGAAGCAGGACGACGAGATCAGCCAGAACGAGATCTTCGGGCCGGTCATCACCGTCCAGCGGTTCTCCGACGAGGCCGAAGCCCTGGCCGACGCGAACGCCGTCCAGTACGGCCTCGCGTCCTCGGTCTGGACCCGCGACCACCAGCGCGCGATGCGTTTCGCGGCGAAGCTCGACTTCGGCTGCGTCTGGATCAACACGCACATCCCGCTGGTCGCCGAGATGCCGCACGGCGGGTTCAAGAAGTCCGGCTACGGCAAGGACCTCTCGCTGTACGGCCTCGAGGACTACACCCGGATCAAGCACGTCATGAGCGCTCTGTGAGGCTGGCGATGCCGAACCAAGTACCTTCCGAGACCCGGGCCGAACCCGCGTCGGCCAGTGACGACGACCAGCCCGCCGTCCGGCTTTCCGGGCTGCGCAAGCACTTCGGCGACGTCCACGCCGTCGACGGCGTCGACCTCGACATCCCGCCCGGCGAGTTCTTCTCCATGCTCGGCCCGTCCGGCTCCGGCAAGACGACGGTGCTGCGCATGATCGCCGGGTTCGAGCTGCCCACCGAGGGCACGATCGAGCTGGCCGGCCGCGACGTGAGCCGGCTGGCGCCGTTCGAGCGCGACGTCAACACGGTGTTCCAGGACTACGCGCTGTTCCCGCACATGACCGTGCAGCAGAACGTCGAGTACGGCCTGCGCGTGAAGCGCGTCCCGAAGCAGCAACGTCGTGAGCGCGCGCTCGAGGCCCTCAAGACCGTGCGGCTTGAGGACTACGGCTCCCGCAAGCCGTCGCAGCTCTCCGGCGGGCAGCGCCAACGCGTCGCGCTCGCCCGCGCGCTGGTGAACCGGCCGAAGGTGCTGCTGCTCGACGAGCCGCTCGGCGCCCTCGACCTCAAGCTGCGGCAGGCGATGCAGCTGGAGCTCAAGCAGATCCAGCGCGACGTCGGCATCACGTTCGTCTTCGTCACCCACGACCAGGACGAGGCGCTCACCATGAGCGACCGGATCGCGGTCTTCAACGACGGCAAGATCGAGCAGGTCGGGCCACCCGAGGAGGTCTACGAACGGCCCGCGAGCGCGTTCGTCGCGGGCTTCGTCGGGACGTCGAACCTGCTGGGCGGCCGCGGCGCCGAGTCGGTGATCGGCCGGCCGGGCCTGTTCAGCATCCGGCCGGAGAAGATCCGGATCGACGACGAGCTGTCCGAGCCCGCCGCCGCGGGGGAGACCACCGCGACCGGCACGGTCACCGACGTCGTCTACGCGGGCGCGACCGTGCGGTACGCCGTCGCGCTCGACGCCGGCGGCCGGCTTTCGGTCGTCCGGCAGAACACCGACGGCGCGTTGGCGGCCGGCCGCGTCCGGCTGAGCTGGCGCCACGAACACAGCTTCCGAGTGGAGGGTTCGCCATGAAGAACAGGAAGACGCGGCTTGCCGGAATCGTCGGCGCCAGCCTGCTGTTGGCTGCATGTGGCACGTCGGGCACGAGCGCGTCCGCGCCGCCCGGCGCGCAGGGGTTCACCCCGCCGAAGCTGGAGGCGCTCAAGGCGCTCGGGCAGCCGGAGGGCCAGCTCAACGTGCTGGCCTGGCCCGGGTACGCGGAGAACGGCTCGAACGACCCGAAGATCAACTGGGTCACGCCGTTCGAGCAGCAGACCGGGTGCAAGGTCAACGTCAAGCCGTTCGGGACGTCCGACGAGGCCGTCACGCTGATGAAGACGGGCCAGTACGACGTCGTCTCGGCGTCCGGGGACGCATCGCTGCGGCTGGTCGCCTCGGGTGACGTCGAGCCGGTGAACACCGCGCTCGTGCCGAACTACACCGACGTCCAGCCGTTCCTCAAGGACAAGTCGTGGAACAGCGTCGCCGGCGTCGCCTACGGCATCCCGCACGGCTGGGGCGCGAACCTGCTGACCTGGCGCACCGACAAGGTGACGCCGGCGCCGAGCTCGTGGTCGGTGATGTTCGAGGCGAACTCGCCGTACAAGGGCAAGGTGATCGCGTACGACTCGCCGATCTACATCGCCGACGCCGCGCTGTACCTGATGGCGCACCAGCCGGACCTGGGCATCAAGAACCCGTACGCCCTCGACGACAAGCAGTTCGCCGCCGCCGTGGACCTGCTCAAGCAGCAGCGGCCGCTGGTGAGCGAGTACTGGTCGGACTACCTCAAGGAGTCGCAGGCGCTGAAGAACGGTGACGCCGTCGTCGGCACCGCCTGGCAGGTCACGGTCAACCTGACCAAGGGCGAGGGCGCGCCGCTGGAGTCGGCCGTGCCGAGCGAAGGCGCGACGGGCTGGTCGGACACCTGGATGGTCGCGGCGAAGTCGGCGCACAAGACGTGCGCGTACAAGTGGCTCGACTACATCGTCAGCCCGAAGGTGAATGCCCAGGTCGCGGAGTACTTCGGCGAGGCGCCGGCGAACACCAAGGCGTGCGCGGAGATGACGGACAAGACGCTCTGCGACACCTACCACGCCAGCGATTCGGCGTATGCGTCGAAGATCGCGTACTGGACCACGCCGATCCCGCAGTGCCTCGACGGCCGCACGGACGTCAAGTGCAAGGACTACGGCGAGTGGACCAAGGCGTGGACCGAGATCAAGGGCTGACATGACCGCGCTCTCGGCCTTCTTCTACCGGAAACCGAAGCTGCGCCTGGGTTTCCAGCTCTCGGCCCCGCTGCTCTGGCTCGGCCTGGCCTACGTGGGCGCGCTGGCCGCGTTGTTCGTCACGGCGTTCTGGCACACCGACGCGTTCACCGGCCAGGTCGTCATCGAGTGGTCGCTGGACAACTTCAAGACGTTGTTCACCGACGCGGTGTACCGCACGATCACCTTCCGCACGGTCGGGATCGCGGCGCTGGTCACGGTGATCGACGCCGTCATCGCGTTCCCGATGGCGTTCGCGATGGCCAAGCTGGCGTCGCCGCGGGCGCGGCGGATCCTGGTGATCGCGGTGATGACGCCGTTGTGGGCGAGCTACCTGGTGAAGGCGTACGCGTGGCGCTCGATGCTGTCGGGCAACGGCGCGTTGAGCTGGCTTTCGCCCGGTTACGGCGTCACGGCGACGATCATCACGCTGTCGTACCTGTGGCTGCCGTACATGATCCTGCCGATCTACGCGGGCCTCGAACGGCTGCCGGATTCGCTGGTGGACGCGTCGGGCGACCTCGGCGCGCGCTCGTTCCGGACGTTCCGCTCGGTGATCCTGCCGCTGACGTTCCCGGCGATCGTCGCGGGCTCGATCTTCACGTTCTCGCTGTCCCTGGGCGACTACATCGCGGTGAAGATCGTCGGCGGCACGTCGCAGATGCTCGGCAACGTCGTCTACGACAACATCGGCGCAGCCAACAACCTGCCGTTCGCGGCGACGGTCGCGACCGTGCCCGTGGTGATCATGCTCGTGTACCTGGCCGCGGTGCGCCGCACCGGCGCGCTGGACAACCTCTAGGAGTCTTCGGTGCGGACGTCTCGGGTGTTGTTGTGGACGGCGCTGGGCCTGGGCTTGGCGGTGATCTACTTCCCGCTGCTGGTGGTGCTGCTGAACTCGTTCAACGCGGACACGACGTTCGGCTGGCCGCCGTCGAGCTTCACCCTCGAATGGTGGAGCCGTGCCGCCTCGAACGAAGGTGCGTTGAACGCGCTGTGGACGAGCGTCGAGGCGGGCCTGGCGGCGACGGCGATCGCGCTGGTGCTCGGCACGATGGCGGCGTTCGCGTTGCAGCGCTACCGGTTCTTCGGCCGCAACCCGGTGTCGCTGCTGATTATTTTGCCGATCGCGTTGCCGGGGATCGTCACGGGCATCGCGCTGAACAACGCGTTCCGGACCATCCTAGGCATCAACCTGGGCCTGCTGACGGCGGTCATCGCGCACGCGACGTTCTGCATCGTGGTGGTGTTCAACAATGTCGTCGCCCGGTTGCGGCGGATGGGCGGCAGCCTGGAGGAAGCGTCGATGGACCTGGGCGCGACGGGCTTCACGACGTTCCGGCTGGTGACGTTCCCGATGCTGCGGTCGGCGTTGCTGGCGGGCGGCCTGCTGGCGTTCGCGCTGTCGTTCGACGAGATCATCGTGACGACGTTCACCTTGGGCACGGGCATGGAGACGCTGCCGATCTGGATCTACAACAACCTGTTCCGCCCGAATCAGGCACCGATCGTGAACGTGGTGGCGGCAGTGCTGATCGTGGCCTCGACGGTCCCGGTCTACCTGGCGCAGCGCCTCTCGGGAGACACCGCTTCCGGCGGCCGGCTCTAGTACCCGGGTCTGCCGCGGCTTGTCGTGAGTGTTTAGGGCGGTTAGAACCGCCCTAAACACTCACGACAACTTGCGCCGAGCGTTCGCCGGGCTACGGCCGGAACCCGTCCGTCGCGGCGCGCAAAGCCGCCAGGACTCCCGGGTCGGTCACCGCGTGGCCGGCTCCCTCGATCAGCTTCAGCTCCGATCCCGGCCACGCCCGGTGCAGCTCGTACGCCGTGGTCGGCGGGCAGACCGCGTCGTAGCGGCCCTGCACGATGACGCCCGGGATGCCGGCCAGCTTGCCCGCGTCGCGGATCAACTGTCCGTCCGACAGCCAAGCCCCGTGGCTGAAGTAGTGCACCGCGAGCCGGGCGAAGGTCAGGGCGAACGCCGGTTCGGCGTACTGCTGCACGAAAGACTCCTGCGGGTACAGGGAAACCGTCGCACCCTCCCACTTGCTCCACGCGATCGCCGCGGCGTCGCGGACCCGGGCGTCGGCGAGCAGGTCGGCGTACGCGGCCAAAGGATCGCCGCGGCGGTCTTCGGGGATGGGGGCCAGGAAGGCCTCCCACTCCCGCGGGAACAGGTTGGCCGCGCCGCCGCGGTAGATCCAGTCCAGCTCGCTCGGCCGGACGGTGAACACGCCGCGCAGGATGATCTCGCTGACCCGCGAAGGGTGCGTCTCCGCGTAGGCCAGCGCGAGGGTCG
Source organism: Amycolatopsis sp. NBC_01286 (assembly GCF_035982555.1). NCBI lineage: Bacteria > Bacillati > Actinomycetota > Actinomycetes > Pseudonocardiales > Pseudonocardiaceae > Amycolatopsis > Amycolatopsis sp. NBC_01286. Next base: position 1,082,379 of record NZ_CP108428.1, on the reverse strand, counting down.
CGCCCCACGAGCCACCGAAGAGCTGCCACTGCTCGATGCCCAGCCGTTCGCGCAGGAGTTCCATGTCGGCGACCAGGTGCCACAGGGTGTTGGCCGTGAGGTCGGCGGCGCCCGGCGTGGACTGCCCGGCGCCGCGCTGATCGAACAGGATGATCCGGTAGGCCTCGGGGTCGAAGTGCCGGCGCGCCATCGGCGCGATCCCGCTGCCCGGCCCGCCGTGGAGGACGACGACCGGCTTCCCGCCGGGGTTGCCGGCTTCCTGGCACCGGATGCGGTGCCCGTCGCCGGTGTCGAGGAACCCTTCGGCGCGCGCGGCGATCGGCGGGTAGAGCTCGTCCATGCCCGACACTCTGCCGGAACCGGTGCCGCGGGGGAGAAGGTGGTGCTCGGTCGCCGCCTCGAGGTGCCCCGCCGCCGGGACTCGGGACGGCGACCGAGAAAAGTGGGGGCCCGCCCCCGCCGCCGGGCTGAGCGGGCCCCCAGTCCGTGACGCGTCAGCGCAGGGCCGGCGCGAATCTCGGAGGGCGGCGCACGAGGGCCGTCGGTGCGGCCGTGAAGGTCAGTTCCCGCTCACGCATTCCCGTCCTCCTCGTCGAGGGTTCGAACTTTTGTCGTGGCGGCGACGGGCTAGACGCTAAGCCACAAGTCGAACACCAGTCAAGGACATGATTGATGTTCATGGATGTGAACACGCGCTGAGCGCACGCTGAGCGTTGAGGTCCCCCTTGCCCGCCGTTAACGAATGCGCCGGTACGTTCCGGTATCGGGGTCGAGGAAACGCTGTACGGAAAGGCACGGAATGTCCGCGGTGACCTATGTCGAGGCGATTGTCGTCGGCGCCTTGCAAGGGGTGTCGGAATTGTTTCCGGTGTCCAGTCTCGGCCACAGCATCCTGTTGCCCGCCTGGCTCGGCGGCCAGTGGCAGCAGGACCTGAGCATCGGCAAGGATTCGCCGTACCTCGCGGTGCTCGTGGCGATGCACGTGGCGACCGCGCTCGCGCTGGTCCTGTTCTTCCGGAAGGACTGGGTCCGGATCATCGCCGGTCTCTGGACGTCGGTCCGCGACCGCGAGGTCCGCACGCCGGATCAGCGGCTCGCGTGGCTGCTCGTGCTCGCCACCATCCCGGTCGGGCTGGCCGGTCTGCTCTTCGAGGGCCTGCTGCGCGACTACCTCGGCAAGCCCGTGCCGGCCGCGATCTTCCTCACGCTCAACGGCGGAGTCCTCTACGCCGCCGAGAAGTTCTCGCGACGGCGTCCCGCGGAGAATGACGACACAGTGGACTTCTCGGCCGAGGAAACGCTGGTCATGCGCGCGGTTTCCGTCGAGGAGGCGACCGACGTCCGGCTGGCGAAACTGGGCGTCGGCGAGGCCGTCCTGATCGGGGCCGCGCAGATCTTCGCGCTGCTGCCGGGCATCAGCCGCTCCGGCGTCACGATGGTCGCCGGGCTGCGTCGCGGATTGGGTCACGAAGACGCCGCGCGGTTCGCGTTCCTCCTTGCCACGCCGGTGATCCTGGCCGCCGGCGTGCTCAAGATGCCGACGCTGTTCGCCCCGGAGAACCACGCGTCGCTCGGCCCGGCGCTCGTCGGCAGCGTGGTGGCGGGAGTCGCTTCCTACATTTCCGTGCGTTTCCTCACGGGTTACTTCGAAACGCGCACGCTGACGCCGTTCGCGATTTACTGCGTGATCGCCGGAATCGCCAGCCTGATCTTCTTCGCGGTCTGACATGCCCTTGACCTTCGACGTCCCCGCGGTGCTCGTGGTCCTCGCCCTGGGCGGGCTCTACCTCCGCGCGACCCGCCACCGCCGGTGGCCACCGGGCCGCACGACGGCGTTCCTCACCGGGCTCGCGACCATCCTCGTCGTCACCTGCTCGCCGCTGGCCTTCTACGACCGGACGTTCTTCTGGGTGCGCGCGGTCCAGACCGTCACGTTGCTGATGATCACGCCGCTGCTGCTGGCCCTGGGCGCACCGATCCGGTTGCTGCTCGACGTCACCCCGGCCCGCCGGCTGCGACGGCACGGCCGCGGCCCGGTGGCCCGCGCGCTGACCTTTCCCCCGGTGATCACGCTCGCCCTGGTCGCCCCGGTCCTGGCGCTCTACCTGACCCCGCTCTACGACCTCACGCTCCGGGAACCGGTGGTCGACGGGCTGGCCCGGGCGATGCTCGTCCTGTCCGGCTTCCTGTACTTCTGGACGCGCCTCGGGCTCGACCCGACGCCGCGCACGGACCCGCACCTGGTGTCGGTGTGGATCGCCTTCACCGAGGTCGTCTTCGACGGCGCGCTCGGCCTGGTGCTGTGGCTCGGCCCGCTGCTCGCGCCGGCGCACTACGCGGCGGCGCACCCGGGCCGGGGCCCGGACCCGCGCACCGACCAGATCATCGGCGCGGGTGTGCTGTGGATCGGTGGCGACGTCGCCGGCCTGCCGTTCGTCATCGCGTTGTTCGTCCGCTGGGCCCGCGACGACGAGCGGCGCGCGAAGCAGATCGACGTCCAGCTGGACGAGGAAGCCGCCGCGGGCGCCGCGTCGACGTCGGGGCTCTGGTGGGAGAACGACCCGGCACTGGCCGAGCGGTTCAAGGGCCGGGGTTAGTCGTGGAAAGCGTGTTCGGGTGCCGGGAACTCACCGCGGCGGACGTCCTCGGCGAACGCCGTGGCCGCGTCTTGCAGCACCGTCGCGACGTCGGCGTAGCGCTTGACGAACCGCGGGGCCTTGCCGCGCCGGAGCCCGGCCATGTCCTGCCAGACGAGCACCTGCGCGTCGCAGTCCGGCCCGGCGCCGATGCCGACGGTCGGGATCGCCAGCTCCGCGGTGACGCGCTTCGCGGCTTCGGCGGGCACCATCTCCATCACCACCGCGAACGCCCCGGCCTCCTGCAGCGCCAGCGCGTCGGCGAGCAGCACGTCCGCCGCTTCACCGCGCCCCTGCACCCGGTAGCCGCCGAGGTTGTGTTCACTCTGCGGGGTGAACCCGATGTGACCCATCACCGGCACGCCCGCCGCGGTCAGCGCCTCGACGTGCGCGGCGAACCGGCGGCCGCCCTCCAGCTTGACGGCGTGCGCGCGGCCCTCCTTCATGAACCGCACGGACGTCTCCAGCGCCTGCTGCGGCGAGAGCTGGTAGGAGCCGAACGGCAGGTCGGCGACCACGAGGGCGCGCTTGACCGACCGCGTCACCGCCCGCACCAGCGGCAGCAGCTCGTCGACCGTCACCGGCAGCGAGGTGTCGTAGCCGAAGACGTTGTTGGCCGCGGAGTCGCCGACGAGCAGCACGGGGATCCCGGCCTCGTCGAACAGCGCGGCGGTGTACATGTCGTACGCGGTGAGCATGGGCCACGGCTCGCCGCGTTCCTTGAGCTCCCGCAGGTGGTGCACGCGGACCTTCCGGCCCGGACTGGGCGCCGCGGGGGCGGCGGATCCGGTGCCGTAGGGCGCGGCTACTTCGTCGGAGGGGGTCTTCTCGGTGGCTGACATCGTCGTCGACCGTCCTTCCCTCGGGGCCTGGGTGAGGTCCCCGGGTCGTGGAGCAGAGGCGTCTCAAAGCGTGACACGCACCCGCACCGACCTCGACCCCGTGCGACCAGCTTCACACCGTCGTGCGGCGGGACGAGCCGGCGTCAGCCTTCAGGTTGATGTCGGGGGACAACCAACCTGTGTTCACTGACGTCAAGAAGAGGTCATGAAGAGCATGGCGACCGAACGGCCGCGAAAGGCGACAACGGCGACGATGGGTACCACCGCGCACGCGCGCACGCGCATCCCCGCCTGGCAGGCGAAGAGCGGCGGCATCGTCGCCACCGTGGTGCAGCTCGCCGCGGTCTTTTCGGTGCTCCTGCTGCTCACCGGCGGCCCGCGCGGGCGCCTGATGAACGGCATCGACATGGGCTTCTCCGCCCTGAGCGTGCCGACCAGCGCGAGCTTGGTCATGGTGCTGCTGCTGGTGGTGCTGGGCGGAGCGCTGCGCCGCCGCAAGAAGGCGGCGCTCTACACGCTCGTGCTGTTCCAGGTCGGCGGGCTGCTGCTCACCCTGGCCCTGCAGGCGACCCTGCTGTGGTCACCCGATCTGCTGACGCTCGGGCCGAAGCAGGTCCGGCACATCCCGGCGCAGCTGTGGGCCCTGACCGCGGCCGACCTGCTCTCGATCGGGCTGATCGTGTTCCTGCTCACGCTGCGCCCGGCCTTCCCGGCCCGGCTCGCGCCGAGCGCCTGGCGTGACGGCCTGGCCATGCTGTTCGGCGGCTTCGCCGTGGTCATCCTGGTCGGCTGGGGCCTCAGTGAGGCCTTCCCAGGCCACCTCGGCGACACGTGGGAGCGCTTCGCGTGGGTCGTCAACCACGCCACCGGTGAGAACCTGCAGCTGCGGCGGATCGGCGTCGGCGAGGGGCCGGCCTGGCTGGACGTCTTCCTCGACCTGAGCGCGACCGTCGTCGCCACGGCCGCGCTGTACATGCTCTTCCGCGGGGTGCGCAGCCGTCGCCTGCGGACCGACCAGGAGGAGCTGCGCCTGCGGGAGCTGCTCGCCGAGCACGGCGAGGACGACTCCCTCGGCTACTTCGCCACCCGTCGCGACAAGAGCGTCGTCTTCGCGCCGAACGGCCGCGCCGCGGTGACCTACCGCGTGCTCGGCGGCACCAGTGTCGCCAGCGCGGACCCGATCGGCGACGCCGAGGCCTGGCCGGACGCGGTGCGCGCGTGGCTCGACGAGACGCGCACCTACGGCTGGACGCCCGGCGTGCTCGGGGCCAGCGAACGCGGCGCGAAGGCCTACACCGACGCCGGCCTGCGGGCGCTGGAGATCGGCGACGAGGCCGTGCTCGACGTCCGCGAGTTCAGCCTCGCCGGGCCGGAACGGCGTTCGGTGCGCCAGGCCGTCAAGCGCATCGAGCGCGCCGGCTACACCTCGCGGGTCCGCCGCCACGGCGAGATCCCCGACGGCGAGATGGCCGAGCTGCTGGCCCGGGCGCAGGCCTGGCGCGGCGCCGAGACCGAGCGTGGGTTCTCGATGGCGCTGGGCCGGCTCGGCGACCCGAGCGACGGCCGCAGCGTGATGGTCGAGGCCTACGACGCCCACGGCGAGCTGCGCGGGCTGCTGTCGTTCGTCCCGTGGGGCCGGCGGGGGCTCTCGCTGGACCTCATGCGCCGCGACCGCGACGCCGAAAACGGCCTCAACGAGTACATGATCGCCGTGGTCGTCGCGGCCGGGCCGGTACTGGGCGCGCAGCGGATCTCGCTCAACTTCGCCATGTTCCGCGCGGTCTTCTCGGAGGGGGAGCGGATCGGCGCGGGCCCGGTGCTGCGCGCCTGGCGCGGGATCCTGAGCGTCGCTTCGCGGTTCTTCCAGCTGGAGTCGCTGTACCGCTCCAACGCCAAGTACGGGCCGGACTGGGAACCGCGGTTCCTCTGCTACTCCTCGGCCCGCCGGCTCCCGCGGGTCGGCATCGTCGCGGGCGCACTCGAAGGGTTTGTCCCGACCGGCCGGTCGCGGTCGCTGCGGCTGGAGACGGTCACCGACGGCTTCGTCGCCCGCGTCCGGGAGATCGAGGAGTCGGCCGCCGTGCCGGCGACCAAGGCCGTGCGGCGGCCCGAGCAGGTGCGCGTGCGCGTCGCGAAGCTCGACAAGCTGCGCGAGGCGGGGATCGACCCGTACCCGGTCGGGTTCCGCCGCGACGACCACATCGGCGACGTCGTCAAGAAGTTCGGCGACCTGCAGCCGGACACCACGACCGGGCACCGCGTCCGGATCGCCGGGCGCGTGCTGGCGATGCGCATCCTCGGTGGGCTGTGCTTCGCGCGCGTCAAGGACTTCAGCGGCGAGATCCAGCTGATGCTGGACGCGGCGGAGCTGGACCTCACGGGCTGGCGGACCGGCGTCGACCTCGGCGACCACGTCGGCGTCAGCGGCCAGGTCGTCACGTCGAAGCGCGGCGAGCTCTCGGTGCTCGTCGACGAGTGGACGGTCACCGCGAAGTGCCTGCACCCGCTGCCGGACAAGCGGAAGGGCCTCACCGACCCGGAGACGCGGGTGCGGCAGCGCTACCTCGACCTCGCGGTCAACCCGGACTCGACGAACATGCTGCGGCTGCGGTCCACAGTGGTCCGCGCGGTGCGCGAACGGCTGCACCACGCCGACTACCTCGAGGTCGAGACGCCGATGCTGCAGACGGTGCACGGCGGCGCCAACGCGCGGCCGTTCGTCACCCACATCAACGCCTACGACATGCGGATGTACCTGCGGATCGCGCCCGAGCTGTACCTCAAGCGGCTGTGCGTGGCCGGCGTCGAGCGCGTCTTCGAGCTCAACCGCAACTTCCGCAACGAGGGCGTCGACGCCACCCACAACCCCGAGTTCACGATGCTCGAGGCGTACCAGGCGTACGCGGACTACGACACCATGCGGAAGCTGACGCGCGAGCTCGTCCAGCACGCGGCTGAGGCGGCGTACGGCGCCCAGGTCGTGCGCCGGCCCGACGCCGGCGGCAAGGTCGTCGAGTACGACATCTCCGGTGACTGGCCGGTGGTCCCGGTGCACGAAGCCGTCTCGACGGCGCTGGGGGAGCACGTCGGCTCGGGGACGTCGGTGGCGGACCTGCGCCGGTTCTGCCTCGCCGCCGGGGTGCCGGTCGGGGAGGACCCGAGCCACGGCGACCTCGTGCTGAAGGCGCACGAGCACCTCGTCGAGGGTGCGACCGTGCTGCCGACGTTCTACACGGACTACCCGACCGACGTCTCCCCGCTGACCCGCCAGCACCGGACCGACCCGCTGCTGGCCGAGCGCTGGGACCTGATCGCGTTCGGTTCGGAGGTCGGCACGGCCTACACCGAACTGACGGACCCGATCGAGCAGCGGCGCCGGCTGGAGGCGCAATCCTTGCGCGCGGCCAGTGGTGATGTCGAAGCGATGGAACTCGACGAGGACTTTTTGCTGGCGCTGGAGCACGGAATGCCGCCGACCGGTGGCCTCGGCCTGGGCGTAGATCGCCTGCTCATGATGTTGACGGGAGCGTCGATCCGCCAGACGGTCCTGTTCCCGTTCGTCCGTCCGCAGGCATAACGACTGGGTCGCCGTGATCATGCCGGGGCCGCGTAATGGCAAGCGGTCGCTTAATGTGTGCCACGTGCGCACGGCTCGGATCGCCTCGGCCCTCCTCATGGGACTGGCCGTGCTCGCCTATTCGGGATGGCTACTGGAGTTCGCCGTCCCGACGGGCGTGTCCCCGGTGCGCGACCCGGCCGACGCCCTGCTCGCCGGGCCGCCGGTGTTCCGGGTCCTGCTCGCGGTTTCGGGCGTCGCGTTCCTGCTCGCCGGGCCGCCGTTGCACCGGCTCGGCCCGGTCCAGTGGCCGGCGCGGCTGAGCTCGATCTCGGTGAGCGTGTTCGGCGCCGTCGTGCTGGTCCAGGCGGCCTACCCGGAGAGCAGCGGGGTCATCTCGTCGCTGCTGAGCGTTATCCTGCTGGTCGGGGTGATCAGCCTGGTGCTGTGGTGGCCGCCGGGCTGGCGCCGGTTTGCCGTCGCGGGCCTGGTGCTGGTGCTGGCGACCTGGGTGGCCGTGGTGCTCGCGGGGCAGCTCGGCGAGTTCGAAGGCGTGTTCAGCCGCTTCCAGCTGCTGGTGCGCGCGGTGCTGTTCGGCACGGGCGGGGCGTACGCCTTCATCAAGCCCGCGCCGCGGCACGCTCCCCGGATCTAGTTCTTCCGGATTTGTCGGTGCCGGATGCGACCATCGGGTTCCCGATTCCCGGAGGAGGAGATCGACATGGCGGGAAACGTGCCCCCGGTGGCCGACGAGCGTGACGGGCTGCTGCGGTACCTCGAACAGCAGCGGTACGTCCTGAAGCTGGCCGCGCACGGCCTCACGGACGAGCAGGCGAGGCTCACGCCGACGAAGAGCGCGCTGTCGGTGGGCGGGCTGATCAAGCACGTCGCCAGTACCGAGGACGGCTGGATCGACATCGCGCTGCAGCTGCCCCAGAAGCCGTTCGGCGAGGGCGTGCAGGATTACGAAGAGGCGTACCGGCTGGGCCCGGAGGAGACGCTGCAGAGCGTCCTGGAGCGCTACGACGAGGTCGCGGCCCGCACGGCGGAGGTCATCGGCCGGATCGACGACCTCGGCCGCCCGGTCCCGGTGCCGAAAGGCGTCCCCTGGTACCCGGACGACGTCCCGGCGTGGTCGGTCCGCTGGGTCCTGCTGCACCTGATCGAGGAGACGGCCCGCCACGCGGGCCACGCGGACATCATCCGCGAGCACGTCGACGGCGCCACGGCCTTCCCCCTGATGGCGGCGGCCGAGAACTGGCCGGAGTCCCCCTGGATGAAGCCCTGGAAACCCACCCCCCAACCAGCCTGACCCGACCGCCCAGGCACGCGACCCGGCCCGCCGAGCCGTGTCGACCCTTCAATCACGCGTGTCGACCCGGCAATCACGCGTGCCGGCGTTCTGATCACGCGTGCCGGCGGGGCCACATCGACCCGGCGGGACCCGGCGGGTCAGAACAGCGTCGGTTCGTCCGCCAGCGCGCCCTCGATCACGAGCATCCGGCGTTTCGTCGCGACCCCGCCGCGGGCCGAGAACCCGCCGTCGCGGCCGCCGGCCGCGAGGACCCGGTGGCACGGCACCACGATCGGGAACGGGTTGTGCCCCATGGCCTGTCCGACCGCCTGGGCGGACCCGGGCATCCCGAGCCGGTGCGCGATGTCGCCGTAGGTGAGGGTCTTGCCCGGCGGGATCGTGCGCGCGATCTCGTACGCGCGCCGGTTGAACTCGGGCACCGCGGCCAGGTCCAGCTCGATCTCGGCCAGGTCGCGGCGGTCGCCGGCCAGCAGCGCGACGATCCCGTCGACCGCCGCCGCCACGGCCGGCGGCGGCGGACCTTCGACGGCGTCCGGGAACCACCGGGCCAGCTTGGCGCGCGTTCCGGGAGCGTTGCCGTCCGGCAACGTCGTCCCGATCACGACGTCGTCGCGCCACGCGAGCCCACACGGCCCGATCGCCGTGTCGAACACCGCGAACCCCACAGTCATGCGCTCAGCCTACGACCGAAGGGAGGCTGTCGGCCGCGGCCCGGCCACGGGATGATGTGCCGGTGCTGGACCACCTCGTCTACGCCGGACCGGACCTCGCCGAGGCCGTCGCGCGCGTCAAGGAACTCACCGGCGTCACGCCCGCGCCCGGCGGCAGCCACGTCGGCCTGGGCACGGCCAACCACCTCGCCGACCTCGGCGCGGGGGCCTACCTGGAGGTGATCGGCCCGGACCCGGCGCAGCCGCCGCCCGCGCAACCCCGGCCGTTCGGCATCGACGACCTCACCGAGCCGGCCCTGGTCGCCTGGGCGGTGCGCACCACGGACCTCGACGCCACGATCGCGCACGCCCGCGCCCACGGCTTCGACCCGGGCGACGCGATCGAGATGTCCCGTGAGACGGCCGACGGCGAGCTGCTGCGCTGGCGGCTGACCCCGCCGAGCCGCCCGGGCACGCTCACGCCGTTCCTCATCGACTGGGGCGCCACGCCGCACCCGACGACGCGCGGCCTGCCGCCCCTCCCGCTGCTCATGGTGACGGGCGCGCACCCCGACCCGGACTCGGTCCTCGCGGTGACGGACGCGCTGGGCCTGGAACTGCTCGTCCGGCGCGCCGACCGCGCGGCCCTGAACGCCGCCGTCCGCACCCCGGAGGGCCGCCAGGTCGCACTGAGCTGAAAGCCGTGAAGGCCCCCTTCCCGGCCATAAGAGCCGGTAAGGAGGCCTTCACGGCTTTTGCCGCGGAGAGCGTCAGGCCTTGCCCTCGCGCCACGCGTTGGTCATCGGGAGCCGGCGGTCGCGGCCGAACGCCTTGAGCGTGATCTTCGTGCCCGGCGGGTACTGGCGCCGCTTGTACTCGGCCTTGTCGACCATCCGCACCACGCGGTCGATGGTCTCCGGCGCGAACCCGGCCTCGACGAGGTCGGCGTACCCGCGGTCGCCCTCGACGTAGTCGTCGAGGATGTCGTCGAGCAGCGCGTAGTCCGGCAGCGAGTCGGAGTCCATCTGGCCCGGCCGCAGCTCGGCCGACGGCGGCTTGGAGATCGAGTTCTCCGGGATCGGCGGAGTCTCCCCGCGCTTCAACGCCTCTGCGTTGCGCCACCGCGCCAGCTGCCACACGTGCGTCTTGAAGACGTCCTTGATCGGGGCGAACGCGCCGACCGCGTCGCCGTAGATCGTCGAGTACCCGACGGCCAGCTCGGTCTTGTTGCCGGTGGCGAGGACGAGGTGACCGTCCAGATTGGACAGTGCCATGAGGAGCATGCCGCGGGTGCGCGCCTGGATGTTCTCCTCGGCGAGCCCGGTCAGCGAAAGCTGCTCGACGTAGACGCGCACCATGTCCTCGACCGGCTCGACCCGGTAGTGCGCGCCGATCCGCCGCGCGAGGTCTTCGGCGTCGTCCTTCGAGTGCCCCGACGAGTACTTCGACGGCATCGAGACGCCGTAGACGTTGCCGCCGCCCAAGGCGTCCGCCGCGAGTGACGCGCAGACGGCCGAGTCGATGCCGCCGGAGAACCCGAACGTCACCGACGAGAAGCCGTTCTTGTGCACGTAGTCCCGCAGCCCGACGACGAGCGCCGCCCACACCTCGGCCTCGTCGGCGAGCGGTTCGCTGATCACCGGTGACGCCGTCGGCTCGTACGCGGGCAGCGGCTCTTCGCTCAGCACCCGGCGCCGGACGTGCAGGCCGTCGAGCTCGCCGTCCCCGGCGTGCCCGCCCGCGGCGAGGTCGGTGTCCAGCACGAGCAGGTGCTCGACGAACTGCGGCGCGCGCGCCAGCACCGTGCCGTCCGCGCCGACGACGAGCGAGTCGCCGTCGAACACGAGGTCGTCCTGGCCGCCGACCTGGTTGGTGTAGACCAGCGGCGCCCCGGCCTCGGCGGCGCGCCGGGCGATGAGCGGCAGCCGCTGCTCGTCCTTGGACCGCTCGTAGGGCGACGCGTTCGGCGCCACGACGAGGTCGACGCCCGCCCGGCCCAGCGCCGAGATCGGCCCGCCGTCCTGCCAGATGTCCTCGCAGATGACCATGCCGATGTCGAGCCCGCGGAAGCGGACGACGTCGAGCGTGGTGCCCGGCTTGAACCAGCGGTGCTCGTCGAAGACGCCGTAGTTCGGGAGGTGGTGCTTGAACTGCCGCGCGACGACCTCGCCGCGATAGAGGGCGGCCGCGGCGTCGCGCGGGCCGGCCTCGTCGAGGTCGAGATAACCGATGTAGGTCAGCACTTCGCCGCAGCCGGCGTCGTCCAGCCGGCGCGCCAGCGCCTCGACGCCCAGGCGGGACGCCTCGGCGAAGGTGCGGCGCAGCGAGAGGTCCTCGACCGGGTAGCCGGTCAGCGACATCTCCGGGAAGACGACCACGTGCGCGCCGGCTTCGGCGGCGCGACGGGTCCATTCGACGTGCAGGTCGGCGTTGCCGTCGAGGTCACCGACGGTGGGGTTGACCTGGGCGAGCGCGATGCGCAGTTGCGGCATGCCGCCATTCTGACGCACCGCCACCCGCCCAGCCGAGCGAATGTGGGCGAAATGCCACCCCGGCGCACCGATCCCCTGCGGCGCCTTCGCCCACCCGGGTAGGTTGCCGCTGATCGGACGAACCGGGCAGCCGGGTTCGCCGTAGGGGAGGGACCACCTTGACGTATCCGCCGCAGCCGCCGCCCGACCAGTACCCGGGCCCGGGCTACCCGCAGCAGGGCTACCCACCGCAACAGCCCGGCCAGGGTTACCCACAACAGGGTTACCCGCAGCAGGGCTACCCGGGCCAGGGCTATCCCCAGCAGGGCTATCCGGGCTATCCGCCGCCGAAGAAGGGCAACGGCCTGCTCATCGGCCTGCTCGCCGGCGGCGGTGGCCTGCTGGTCGTGATCTTCCTGATCACCGGGTTCGTCGCGCCCGGCTTCCTGGTCTCCGACGGCCGGGACAGCCGGACGACCGCCGCCGACGGCCCGCCGCTCGACCTGAACTCGGGCAGCGTCGCCGCGGGCAAGTTCATCCTCGCCGTCCTGGGCGACGACGCGGTCATCGGTCGCCAAGCCGCCTGCGCGTCCGCCGAAGGCGTCGTCGCCGCCGCGGTGCGGACACTCGGCAGCCGCAACGCGCACCTCACCGCCGGGTCACCCGTCCAGAGCGGCGCGGACGAGATCCGCGTCCCGCTCGACGGCACCATCGGCAGCGGTGCGGTGCACGGCGAACTGCAGGTGACGCGCATCCAGGAGCACTACTGCATCTCCGGGGTCACGACGCCGTCGTGACCGCCGCGGCGTCGCGGTGCTTGAGCTTCGCCATCCGCCCGTCACGGTGGTGCCAGACGACGCCCTCGAACTCCGGGTGCGCCAGCAGCCACGTCATCAGCCCGTCGAAGTCGCGCGGCACATCGCCGAACTCCTCCGCGGTCGCGTGCCGCACCAGCCGGTGGACGCCGAGCTGCTCCGGATCGCCGTTGACCTTCGGGCCGCACAGCTCGTAGGTGCCCGGCACCTCGCCGACGAGGCCCTCACGGGCCTCGTCGAAGAACTTCGCGAACGCCGACTGCGCGACCGGCTCCCAGCCGACGGTCTTCCCCGTCTCCGGGTCGGTCTGGACGGCCTCGAACCCGGCGGGCGCGCTCTTGCCCGGCTTCACCTCGCGCCGCGCCCACCACTCGCCGGACTCGTCGAGCCGGACGCAGGTGCCGTCGTACTTGCGGGTGGGCACGCCTTGGCCGTCGAGCACCCACTGGCACGCGGGGTGCACTTCGCGGGTCACCCGCCGGAGGTCTTCGGGGTCGCGACGGAACAGCGTCGGGATCTTGCGCATGCCCCGATTCTCCCGGCCCGGGCAAACGAGAAAACCCCCGCTCGGCCGAACCGAGCGGGGGTTTCCCGGGAAAAGGACTACTTGCGCTTGATCATGCTCCGGACCTTCTTGATGGTCTGCTCGAAGTCGGAGTCGAACGGGTTGTCGTGCACCAGGTAGGTCCACGTCGTGTTCGCCCGCCGCACGCCGGCGTCGCCGAGGTCGATGCCGTCGTCGGTCAGCTCGGCCTCTTCGAGGGTCTTCGCCGCGCGCGTGTTCGCCTCGTTGATGATCTTGTGGAACTCCGGGATCGCCGCGCGGTGGAACTCGTCGAGCGGCGTCTCCCGGGCCAGCGCCCGCAGGTGGATGCTCTCGCGGACGTCGGTCAGGTACGCCAGGTGGTCCGACCAGAGCTGGTCGACGTGGAACAGCAGCACCTCGCGGCTGAGCTGCTCCACCTTCTCCTGGTCGTCGCCCAGCTTCTCCTTCAGCTCACCGAACTTCTCGGCGTGCGCCTTCTCCAGCTGCTCCGCCGCGTACCCGGTGCGAAGCACCTTGTCGCGGTGGGTCAGCAGGTCACGCCGCTGCCGTTCGATCAGCCGCGTGTAGCGCCAGGTGTTGCGGTGGATCTCCAGGTCGACGCCCTCGGCGACGCGCTGGGCGTGGTTGAGCTGCCGCAGCGCCGCGTTGTCGGTGATCTCGCCGGTCTCCTCGTCGTCGGTGATGCCCTCGGGCACGTCCGGCGCGTTCGACAGCACGAGCTCGTCGTTGAGGCTGGCGAAGAAGATCGCGCTGCCCGGGTCGCCCTGGCGGCCGGAGCGGCCGCGCAGCTGCCCGTCGAGCCGGCTCGACGGGTACCGCGCGGTGCCGATGACGTGCAGCCCGCCCAGCTCGACGACCTCTTCGCGGGTCGCGCCGTCGGTGCCGCCCAGCCGGATGTCGGTACCGCGCCCGGCCATCTGGGTCGAGACGGTGACCGCGCCCTTCTTGCCGGCCTCGGCGATGATCGACGCCTCTTCGGCGTCGTTGCGCGCGTTGAGCACGACGCACTCGAGGTCGACCTTCGCCAGCTTCTCGGCCAGCTCCTCCGACTCGGCGACGTCCTGCGTGCCGACGAGGATCGGCCGCCCGGTCTCGTGGACCGTGCGGATCTCCTCCTCGATCGCCCGCAGCTTCTGCGACGGCGACGCGAAGACCCGGTCCTCCTGGTCTTCGCGGACGTTCGGGGTGTTCGGCGGGATGACCGCGACCTCGAGCTCGTAGAACTCGCGCAGCTGCTCGGCGACGGCGACCGCGGTACCGGTCATGCCGGCGACCTCGGGGTAGCGCGCCAGCAGCGCCTGGACGGTGATCGAGTCCAGGATCTCGCCGCGGTCGGTCGCGGTGACCTGCTCCTTCGCCTCGACGGCGGCCTGGAGGCCGTCCGGCCAGCGCTGCAGCTCGGCGACGCGGCCGCGGGCGGCGTTGATGAGCTGGACCTTGCCGTCGCGGACGAGGTAGTCGACGTCGCGGGTGAGCAGCGCGTGCGCGTGCAGCGCGACGTTCACCGCGGGGAGCCGGTCGGAGGCCGCGTCGCCGTAGAGGTCGTCGACCTCCAGGCCGAGCGACTTCGCGACCACCGAGGCACCGGCGTCGGTCAGCCAGGCGTTGCGGCCTTCGCTGTCGGTCTCGTAGTGCAGGTTGAGCCGCAGCCGCCGGACGACCTTCGCGACCTCGTCGTCGGCGTCGGTGTGGTCGATCGAGCCGGCCATCACCAGCGGGACGCGGGCCTCGTCGACCAGCACGGAGTCCGCCTCGTCGACGATCGCGACCTCGGGGTCCGGCTGGACCAGGTCGTCGACCTTCGAGACCAGGCGGTCGCGCAGGACGTCGAAGCCGATCTCGGCGACCGCGCCGTACGTGACGTCCTTGGCGTAGGCCTCCTTGCGCTCCTCCTGGGAGTGCGCCGGTTCGACCCAGCCGACCGACACGCCGAGCAGCGCGTAGACCGGGCCCATCCACTCGGCGTCGCGGCGCGCCAGATAGTCGTTGACCGTGACGACGTGGGCGCGCTTGCCGCGCAGCGCGTACCCGGCCGCGGCCAGCGCACCGGCGAGCGTCTTGCCCTCACCGGTCTCCATCTGCACGACGTGCTTGCTGAGCAGGCCCATCGTGCCGAGGATCTGGACGTCGAACGCGCGCTCGCCGAGCGCCCGCCGAGCGGCCTCACGACCGAGCGCGCACACCTCGATCAGGTGATTGTCGCCGAACGCGGTGTCCTTCAGCGTCGCGCGAAGCTTCCCGGCCCGCTCGGTCAGCTCCTCGTCGGAGAGCTTCTCGAGCTCGGGTTCGAGCTTCTCGACTGCGGGCAGCAGTGCTTCGTAGCGGGTCAGCTCGACGCTGCCCGGACGCTGGATGATCCGGCGGAGCCGTTTGCCCACCCGGCTGATCAGTGCTGCCACCCCTGGTCTCCCGTTCTCTCTCGCTCGACCGGCCTGCCCCACCCAACGTGGCGGTGGTGCGTTCGAGTTCCGCGGCCGGATGGGACGATCCAACCGTGTTCCCTCATCCCAGCGCCAGGTCCCGTAGTCGCACGATCACCGCGATCGCGGTGTCCGCGCTGCTCGCGGCCTCGCTGACCGCCTGCACGTCCACCGGCAAGACCACGCCGCCGTCACCGACGACCGAGTCGCACCCGCCGTCCGGGCCGGTGCCCGCGGGGCTGGAGCGGTTCTACGGTCAGAGCCTGACCTGGGCCGACTGCGCACCTTACGCGACGTCGGAGGACGCGAGGTCGGCGTTCCAGGCGAAAGACATCCAGTGTGCGCGGCTGACCGTTCCGCTGGACTACGCGAAACCGGACGGAACGACCATCACGCTCGGCCTGCTCCGGCACAAGGCGACCGACGAGGGGGCGCGGATCGGGTCGCTGGTGGTCAACCCGGGCGGACCGGGCGCGTCGGGCATGGTCGCCGCCGCCGGGCTGATCAAGCCGGCGTCGAACACGGACCTCGCCAAGCGCTTCGACCTGGTCGGCTTCGACCCGCGGGGGATCGGCGCGAGCCAGCCGATCATCCGCTGCCTGACCGACCAGGAGCGTGACGCGGACCGCGCGGACGACAGCGAGACCGATGGCTCGCCGCAGGGCGTGCTCAAGCAGGAAGCGCAGGAAAAGGACTTCGCCGCCAAGTGCGCCCAGCGCACCGACGACGGCACCGGGCTGCTCGCCAACGTCGGCACCCGCGACGTCGTCAAGGACCTCGACGTCCTGCGCTCGGTCCTCGGCGACGAGAAGCTGACCTACCTCGGCTACTCCTACGGCACCCGGATCGGGTCGACCTACGCCGAGGCGTTCCCGAAGAACGTCCGCGCGATGATCCTCGACGGCGCGGTCGACCCGGACCAGGACGCCGTCGAGTCGCTGGTCGCGCAGGGCCAGGGCTTCGGCGGCGCGTTCACGCAGTTCGCGAAGTCGTGCACCGCTCAGCAGGACTGCGCGCTCGGCCAGGACCCCGCCGCCGCGGTGCAGGTGTTCCAGGACCTCGTCCGGCCGTTGATCGACTTCCCGGTGCCGGTCGGCGACGGCCGCAAGCTCTCCTACGAGGACGCGACCACCGGCGTCATCCAGGCGCTCTACCAGGAGAGCCTCTGGGACGCGCTGAACACCGGCCTCAACGAGCTGAAGCAGCAGCGCGGCGCGACGCTGGAGAAGCTCGCGGACATCTACAACGAGCGCGACACCAGTGGCAAGTACGGCACCACGCAGGACGCCTTCACCGCGATCCGCTGCGTCGACGACCCGCGCGTCACCGACCCGGCCGTCATCCTCAAGGCCCAGGAGGAGTACGTGCAGGTCGCGCCGTTCCTCGACGACGGCCGCCCGGCGAGCGCCGCCCGCGACGCGTGCGCGTTCTGGCCGGTCCCGAACACCTCGGAGCCGCACGTGCCGAACGTCGAAGGCCTGGCGAAGACGCTGGTCATTTCGACGACGAACGACCCGGCGACGCCCTACCAGGCCGGCGTCAACCTCGCGAAGGGCCTGAAGGGCGCGCTGCTCACCTTCGAGGGCACCCAGCACACGGTGTTCCTGCAGGGCATCTCGTGCGTGGACCAGGCGGGCAACGACTACCTGGTCGACGGCACGCTCCCGGCGGAAGGCACGCGCTGCAAGGGCCAGTGAAGGCGGCCGCGCTGCTGGGCGCGGCCCTGGTGCTGACGGCGTGCACGAGCGCTCCGGCGCCCGGGCCGCCGTCGTCCCAGACCCCTGACCTGCGGAAATTCACCGGGCAGCAGCTCACGTGGACGTCGTGCTCGGCGGACGCGTCGCTGGACTGCGCGCACCTGACCGTGCCGCTGGACTACGCGAAGCCGGCGGGGGAGACGGTGACCGTCGGGCTGCTGCGGCACAAGGCCGCGAAGCAGCGGATCGGCTCGCTGGTCGTCAACCCGGGCGGACCCGGCGGCGCGGGGACGTCGATGGCGGCGTCCCTGGCGAAGTCGCCCGCGGCCGCGCCGCTGCTGGACCGGTTCGACCTGGTCGGCTTCGACCCGCGGGGCGTCGGCGCGAGCGAGCCGCGGATCACCTGCAGGACCGACGCCGAGCAGGACGCCGACCGCGCGTCCGACGGCGAAAGCGACATGTCGCCCGAAGGGGTGAAGAAGCAGCTCGCCGAGACCACGGCGTACGGCGCGAAGTGCGCCGAAGCGACGAAGTACGGCAAAGCGTTCCTCGCGAACGCCGGCACGCGGGACGTCGTCCGCGACCTCGACGTCCTTCGCGCGGCTCTCGGCGACGAGAAGCTGACCTACCTCGGCTACTCGTACGGCACGCAGATCGGCGCGGCCTACGCGGAGGCGTTCCCGCGCAATGTCCGCGCGTTGCTGCTCGACGGCGCCGTCGACCCGGCGCAGGACATCGCGGAATCCCTGGTCACGCAGATGGCGGGCTTCCAGGACGCCTTCACCGAGTTCGGCAAGTGGTGCGCGGCCCGCCGCGACTGCGCTCTCGGCCGCGACCCCGCCCGCACGACCGAGGCCTTCCAGCGGCTCGTCCGGCCGCTCGTCGCGAAGCCCGTCCCGGCCGGCTCCCGGAAGCTGTCGTTCGAGGACGCCGTCACCGGCACGTTCGCCGCGCTCTACGCCCGCGGCGACTGGCCCGCCCTGAACGGCGCGCTCACCGAGCTGGCCCGCGGCACCGGCCGGGCCCCGCTGGCCTTCGCCGACGGCTACTACGGCCGCGACCGCGACGGCCACTACGGCGGCGGGATCGACGCCTACTTCGCCGTCCGCTGCGTCGACCGCGCCCGGCTCACCGACCGGGCCGCGATCGACCGCGCGCACCAGCGGATGCTGGCCGGCGCGCCGTTCCTGGCCGGCGGCAGCCCGGACACCAGCGAGCTGGACATCTGCTCGACCTGGCCGGTCCCGCCGACCTCGGCCGAGCACGCCCCGCACGCCGACGGCCTGCCGAAACCCCTGGTCGTCTCGACCACGCACGACCCGGCGACGCCGTACCAGCAGGGCGTCGACCTCGCGAAGGACCTCGGCGGCGTCCTGCTCACCTACGAAGGCGTGCAGCACACGGTCTTCCTCGACGGCAACACGTGCGTCGACCGCGCCGGCGTCGCGTACCTGATCGACGGGACCGCCGCCGAAGCTCGCTGCTAACCGAGGTCGACGGGCTCGTTCTGCCCGGTCAGCGACAGCTCGAACATCACCGGGCTGAGGTGGTCCCCGGCCGGCGGCACCTGCACCCACAGCCGGACGAACCGCCGCGGCCCGTCGGCCGAGACCCACACCTTGACGATGACGTCGGCGTTCACCTGCGGCAACACGCTGTGCGCGACGGCCGCGGGCACCCGGCCGCCGACCCGCAGGGCTGCGGCGCCGTCGACGTTCTCCTTGCCCTCGGTCTTCGCGTCGGTCACGCCGTCGAGCAGCCGCTTCAGCCCGGCGGACGGCCCGAGGAAGCGACCCACGGCGTCCGTCTCGGGGATCCGGCCGCGAGCGACGTCGGGATCGGTGCTCACCTCGCCGTCGCGCACGGTGAAGCGGAACTTGACGTGGCCCTCGCCGTCCTGGACGTCGGCCGTGCCGGTCGCGCCGCCGCCGGCGTCGAGGGTCGCGTCGCCGTCGATCTGCCGCAGCGGGAAGCCGGGCAGGACGCCGTTGACGCCGGCCGCGAAGTGCACGCTCCGCACCGACGCGAACGACGTCGCCGCGGCGCGGACCAGCTCGGCACCCGCGGGGAACGGCCCGCGCGTGTCCGGCGAGCCGGTGCACCCGGCCGTCAACAGGACCACGAGCAGCAGGGCGATGCGGGACATCCGTCAAGACTAGCCATGGCCGGATCCTTGCGGAGGATGTCCTTCAGGCCACTTCCACCGGGAGGCGCGCCAGACAACACTTCACGAGTGACTGTCGAGACCCGCCCTGCCCCGAAGCTGCACCGCGCCTGGCTGATCGCCGGTGCCGCGTTCGTCGCGCTGCTCGCCTCCGCCGGCTTCCGGTCCGCCCCCGGCGTCCTCATCGACCCGCTGCACCAGGAGTTCGGCTGGTCGACGGCCACGATCAGCTCGGCCGTCTCGGTCAACCTCGTGCTCTACGGCCTCTTCGCGCCCTTCGCGGCCGCGCTGATGGAGCGGTTCGGCATCCGCCGGGTCTCCGCGACGGCGTTGTTCGTCATCGCCATCGGCGCGGCCGGCACGGTGTTCATGACCGCGAGCTGGCAGCTGATCCTCTGCTGGGGCGTGCTGATCGGCGCGGGCACCGGCTCGATGGCGATGAGCTTCGCGGCGACCGTCGCGGCCCGGTGGTTCGTCCGCAGCCGCGGCGTCGTCACCGGCGTGCTGACCGCGGCGGGCGCCACCGGCCAGCTGATCTTCCTGCCGCTCATCGCCAACCTCGCCGTCGGCTCCGGCTGGCGCACCGCGTCGCTGGTGATCGCCATCGCCGCGCTCGCCGTCGTCCCGGTGGTCCTGCTGCTCATCCGCGACCACCCCGCCGACGTCGGCACCACGGCCTACGGTGCGCCCGCCGGCGCCGAGGTCGCCCGCCCCGCCCCGAAGAGCGGCTCCGCCCGCCGCGCCCTGTCCGTCCTGAAGACGGCGGCCCGAACCCGGACGTTCTGGCTGCTCGCGGTCGGCTTCGCGATCTGCGGCGCGACGACGAACGGCCTGGTCGGCACCCACTTCGTCCCGGCCGCCCACGACCACGGCATGCCCCAGACGACCGCGGCGGGCCTGCTGGCCCTGGTCGGCGTCTTCGACGTCGTCGGCACGATCTTCTCCGGCTGGCTCACCGACCGCGTCGACCCGCGGATCCTGCTCGGGATCTACTACGCCCTGCGCGGGCTCTCGCTGGCCATGCTGCCGCAGCTGTTCACCGACTCCGTGCAGCCGAGCATGTGGGCGTTCATCCTGTTCTACGGCCTCGACTGGGTGGCGACGGTCCCGCCGACGGTCGCGCTCTGCGTCCGCGCCTTCGGCGAGGCCGGCCCGATCGTGTTCGGCTGGGTCTTCGCCTGCCACCAGCTGGGCGCCGCGTTCGCCGCGTCGGCCGCGGGCCTGGTCCGCGACCAGCTCGGGAACTACACGCTGGCCTGGTATTCGGCCGCTGTCCTGGCGATCATCGCGTCCGTCGCGTCGCTGGCCGTCAAGCGCGCGAAGAAGCCCGTTCCGGTGCCGGCGAACTGACCTTCGTCACCCTCGGCGCGTCGTGAAACATCCCGTTAACACGCTGTCGTTAGGGTGCGGCCATGGATCGCCAGCAGGAATTCGTGCTCCGCACGCTCGAGGAGCGCGACATCCGTTTCGTCCGTCTCTGGTTCACCGATGTGCTGGGGTTCCTCAAGTCCGTCGCGGTCGCGCCGGCCGAGCTCGAGGGCGCTTTCACCGAGGGGATCGGCTTCGACGGCTCGGCCATCGAAGGGTTCGCGCGCGTCTACGAATCCGACATGGTCGCCAAGCCGGACCCGGCCACCTTCCAGGTGCTGCCCTGGGAGACCCCGGACGGCAGCCCGTACTCGGCCCGCATGTTCTGCGACATCGCGATGCCGGACGGCTCACCGTCGTGGGCCGACCCGAGGCACGTCCTGCGGCGTCAGCTCTCGAAGGCGGCCGAAGCGGGCTTCACCTGCTACGTGCACCCGGAGATCGAGTTCTTCCTCCTGGCCAACCTGCCCGACGACGGCAGCGAGCCGGAGCCGGCGGACAACGGCGGGTACTTCGACCAGGCCAGCCACGCCACGGCGACGCACTTCCGGCGGCACGCCATCGAGACCCTCGAGGCGATGGGCATCTCGGTCGAGTTCAGCCACCACGAGGGCGCGCCGGGCCAGCAGGAGATCGACCTCCGCTACGCCGACGCCCTGACCATGGCCGACAACGTGATGACGTTCCGTTACGTCGTCAAGGAGGTCGCGCTGACCCAGGGCGTGCGCGCGACGTTCATGCCGAAGCCGTTCACCGACCAGCCCGGCTCCGGGATGCACACCCACGTCAGCCTCTTCGAGGGTGATCGCAACGCCTTCTACGACGCCGAGGACCCGCACGAGCTGTCGGAGACCGGCAAGGCGTTCGTCGCCGGCCTGCTGCACCACGCCAAGGAGATCTCCGCGGTCACGAACCAGTGGGTGAACTCCTACAAGCGCCTGATCAGCGGAAGCGAGGCGCCGACGACCGTTTCGTGGGGCCGGGCGAACCGTTCGGCACTCGTCCGGGTGCCGATGTATTCACCCGGAAAGGCGTCATCCCGTCGGGTGGAAGTCCGTACCCTGGACTCCGCGTGCAACCCGTACCTCGCGTACTCGGTCATCCTGGCCGCCGGGCTCAAGGGGATCGAGAAGGGGTACGAGCTGCCGCCTCCTGCCGAGGACAACATCTGGCAGCTGAGCGACTCCGAGCGGCGCGCCGCCGGTTACGCGCAGTTGCCCCAGAACCTGGGGGAAGCCCTGTCGGAGATGGAGAAGTCCGAGCTCCTGCCGGAAGCACTCGGCGAGCACGTCTACGACTTCTTCCTCCGGAACAAGCGCGCCGAATGGGACAACTACCGGAGCGCGGTCACCCCGTACGAGCTCCGCACGCTGTTGCCGGTGCTCTGATGGGGCGGCGGCCGGTGTTCCTCGCGATCCTGGCCGCCGCACTCGTGCTCGTCCCCGCCGCGCCCGCCGCGGCGGCGTCCTCTTCGCGCTTCGACCTGGACTCGGCCGACATCCCGGCGCTGCAGACGCGGATGGCGGCCGGCCGGCTCAGCGCGGTGGGGCTCACTGGGCTCTACCTCGACCGGATCCACCGGGTCGACGGCAAGGTCAACGCCGTGCTCGCGGTCAACCCGGCGGCGCTGGGGCAGGCTCGCGAAAGCGACGCCCGCCGTCGCGCGCACCGCCTGCGCGGGCCGCTCGACGGCATCCCGGTGCTGGTCAAGGACAACGTCGGCACCCGCGACCAGTGGACGACCGCCGGCTCGCGGGCCCTGCGCAGCTACCCGGCGAAGGACGCCACGCTCATCACCCGGCTGCGCAACGCGGGCGCGGTGATCCTCGGCAAGGCGAACCTGTCCGAGTGGGCGAACTTCCGCGCCGCGAAGCCGACGTCGGGCTGGTCGGGCGTCGGCGGTCAGACCAACAACCCGTACGTGCTGGACCACAACCCGTGCGGGTCGTCCGCCGGCTCCGCGGCCGGCGTCGCCGCGTCGCTGGCCCAGGTCGCGATCGGCAGCGAGACCGACGGCTCGATCGTCTGCCCGGCGGGGATGACGGCGACGGTCGGCCACAAACCCAGCCTCGGCCTCGTCAGCCGCACCGGCGTGGTGCCGATCTCCGCCGAGCAGGACACCGCCGGCCCGATCGCCCGCAACGTCGTCGACGTCGCGCTCACGCTGTCCGCCCTCCAGGGGCGCGACCCGGCGGACCCGGCCACCGCGCAGTACCCGCGCACCCAGCCGACGGACTACGCGAAGCTGCTCCGGCCGGGGGTCCTGCGCGGCGCGCGGATCGGCCTCTGGCGGTTGCCGGTACTCGGCCCGCAGACCGACGCGGTCATGACGTCCGCCCGGAACTCCCTGGTCAAGGCCGGTGCGACGGTCGTCGAAGTGACCCCGCCGTACCAGGACCGGCTCGGCGAGCTGGAGTTCCCGGCGCTGCTCACGGAGTTCCACCGCGACATCGACGCCTACCTGGCGACCCGCCCGGAGGGGCCGCGGAACCTGGCCGAGCTGATCGCCTACAACCGCGCCGACCCGCTGGAGCAGACCTGCTTCGCTGGCCAGGAGCTGTTCGAGCAGGCTCTGGCCGCGCCGCCGCCGACCGACCCCGGCTACCTCGCGGGGCGCGCCGAACTCTCGGACCTCGCTCGCCGGTCGCTCGACGAGACGCTGGCGAAGTACCACCTCGACGCGATCGCGTCACCGACCAACCCGCCGGCGTGGAAGACCGACTGCGCGACGGGCGACGACGACGTGATCCCGTCCTCGACGCCGGCCGCGGTCGCGGGCTACCCGGACGTCACCGTGCCGGCCGGGTTTGCCGGACCCCTGCCCGTGGGTATCTCGTTCATGGGTGCGCGGTGGTCCGACGGCCGGATGCTGGCCCTCGCGGCGGACTTCGAGCGGGTCGCGCCGGCCCGCGTCCCGCCGCGGTACCTGCCGACGTTGCCGCAGTAGCCCTGCGTACACGTTCTGACCTGCGATGACACCGTTAAGTGACCCCCCTGTCGGGACCGGTTTCGGGGCATGTAAAGTTCTCCAAGTCGCCAGGAACACCGGGTCACACCGGGGCCGCAAGCCCCGGAGATCAGGACGGGACGAGCGGGTTGACACCGCGAATCGGACCGGGTAATGTTCAGCGTCGGCCCACGAGCGGCCGCCGAACCACTACGACTAACCTCGTAGACTGAGGCATGCTCGACCAAAAGTTTGTGAATATCGCTTGGAACAATCGCCGAGGGTGAAGCCACTGATAAGGTGGCGGATTCCGGAGTGTGTTGCTTGAGAACTCAACAGTGTGCTAGTGAACTAAGCCAGTAGAGCTTATATAACCTCGTATGAGGTTCCTTTGAGAATGATTGAGTACATAGTCTCGATCAAACTATTCATTGTTGGAGAGTTTGATCCTGGCTCAGGACGAACGCTGGCGGCGTGCTTAACACATGCAAGTCGAACGATGAAGCCTTCGGGTGGATTAGTGGCGAACGGGTGAGTAACACGTGGGTAATCTGCCCTGCACTCTGGGATAAGCCTTGGAAACGAGGTCTAATACCGGATATCACATTCTTTCGCATGGGAGAATGTTGAAAGTTCTGGCGGTGCAGGATGAACCCGCGGCCTATCAGCTTGTTGGTGGGGTAGTGGCCTACCAAGGCGACGACGGGTAGCCGGCCTGAGAGGGTGACCGGCCACACTGGGACTGAGACACGGCCCAGACTCCTACGGGAGGCAGCAGTGGGGAATATTGCACAATGGGCGAAAGCCTGATGCAGCGACGCCGCGTGAGGGATGACGGCCTTCGGGTTGTAAACCTCTTTCGCCAGGGACGAAGCGCAAGTGACGGTACCTGGATAAGAAGCACCGGCTAACTACGTGCCAGCAGCCGCGGTAATACGTAGGGTGCAAGCGTTGTCCGGATTTATTGGGCGTAAAGAGCTCGTAGGCGGTTTGTCGCGTCGGCTGTGAAATCTGGAGGCTTAACCTTCAGCGTGCAGTCGATACGGGCAGACTTGAGTTCGGTAGGGGAGACTGGAATTCCTGGTGTAGCGGTGAAATGCGCAGATATCAGGAGGAACACCGGTGGCGAAGGCGGGTCTCTGGGCCGATACTGACGCTGAGGAGCGAAAGCGTGGGGAGCGAACAGGATTAGATACCCTGGTAGTCCACGCTGTAAACGGTGGGTGCTAGGTGTGGGCGACATTCCACGTTGTCCGTGCCGTAGCTAACGCATTAAGCACCCCGCCTGGGGAGTACGGCCGCAAGGCTAAAACTCAAAGGAATTGACGGGGGCCCGCACAAGCGGCGGAGCATGTGGATTAATTCGATGCAACGCGAAGAACCTTACCTGGGCTTGACATGCGCCAGACATCCCCAGAGATGGGGCTTCCCTTGTGGTTGGTGTACAGGTGGTGCATGGCTGTCGTCAGCTCGTGTCGTGAGATGTTGGGTTAAGTCCCGCAACGAGCGCAACCCTTATCCTACGTTGCCAGCGCGTTATGGCGGGGACTCGTGGGAGACTGCCGGGGTCAACTCGGAGGAAGGTGGGGATGACGTCAAGTCATCATGCCCCTTATGTCCAGGGCTTCACACATGCTACAATGGCTGGTACAGAGGGCTGCGATACCGCGAGGTGGAGCGAATCCCTTAAAGCCGGTCTCAGTTCGGATCGCAGTCTGCAACTCGACTGCGTGAAGTCGGAGTCGCTAGTAATCGCAGATCAGCAACGCTGCGGTGAATACGTTCCCGGGCCTTGTACACACCGCCCGTCACGTCATGAAAGTCGGTAACACCCGAAGCCCATGGCCCAACCCCTCGGGGAGGGAGTGGTCGAAGGTGGGACTGGCGATTGGGACGAAGTCGTAACAAGGTAGCCGTACCGGAAGGTGCGGCTGGATCACCTCCTTTCTAAGGAGCACAACACATCCACGTTCCCGGGATACCCGGACCAAGAGCGTGGGGTGGGCACGGTTTAACACTCGAATGCAGTGTTGCCGGGCTTGCTCAAGGAATTGTGGAACTACTGGTTATGGTCACCTTTGGTTGGCAATGCCTCCTCTAGTACTGAGCATCTTCGGATGGTCGTGGAACGGGTAGCCGGCGCCTCGGAGGGTGATTGTTTGCTATGCACACTGTTGGGTCCTGAGGCAACACGCCTTAGGGCTTACACAGCCTGGGAATGTGGTTTGTTTCTGGTGTGGTGTTTGAGAACTGTAGAGTGGATGCGAGCATCTTTGTGGTCAAGTTGTTAAGGGCACATGGTGGATGTCTTGGCTTCAGGAGCCGATGAAGGACGTAGGAGGCTGCGATAAGCCTCGGGGAGCTGTCAACCGAGCTGTGATCCGAGGATTTCCGAATGGGGAAACCCAGCACCAGTGATGTGGTGTTACCCGCACTTGAATATATAGGGTGTGTGGAGGGAACGCGGGGAAGTGAAACATCTCAGTACCCGTAGGAAGAGAAAACAACCGTGATTCCGTGAGTAGTGGCGAGCGAAAGCGGAAGAGGCTAAACCGATTGCATGTGATACCTGTCAGGGGTTGTGTAGTCGGTGTTGTGGGACCCGCCTTGAAGGAACTGACATTTCTTCGGAATTGACGCATGGGTTAGTGGAACGCCTTGGGATGGGCGGCCGGAGTGGGTGAGAGCCCCGTACGCGAAAACTTGTGTTGTTGTTCTTGGTGGTGTTCCCGAGTAGCAGCGAGCTCGTGGAATTTGCTGTGAATCTGCCGGGACCACCCGGTAAGCCTAAATACTTCCTGAAGACCGATAGCGGACTAGTACCGTGAGGGAAAGATGAAAAGTACCCCGGGAGGGGAGTGAAAGAGTACCTGAAACCGTGTGCCTACAAGCCGTCAGAGCTGTAATGGTGATGGCGTGCCTTTTGAAGAATGAGCCTGCGAGTTAGTGCTGCGTGGCGAGGTTAACCCGTGTGGGGTAGCCGTAGCGAAAGCGAGTCTGAATAGGGCGAATGAGTCGCGTGGTCTAGACCCGAAGCGGAGTGATCTACCCATGGCCAGGGTGAAGCGACGGTAAGACGTCGTGGAGGCCCGAACCCACTTAGGTTGAAAACTGAGGGGATGAGCTGTGGGTAGGGGTGAAAGGCCAATCAAACTCCGTGATAGCTGGTTCTCCCCGAAATGCATTTAGGTGCAGCGTCGCATGTTTCACCACGGGGGTAGAGCTACTGGATGGTCTAGGGGCCTTACCGGGTTACCGAAATCAACCAAACTCCGAATACCGTGGTGTGAGAGTGCGGCAGTGAGACGGCGGGGGATAAGCTTCGTCGTCGAGAGGGAAACAGCCCAGAACACCAGCTAAGGCCCCTAAGTGTGTGCTCAGTGGGAAAGGATGTGGGATTGCCCAGACAACCAGGAGGTTGGCTTAGAAGCAGCCACCCTTGAAAGAGTGCGTAATAGCTCACTGGTCAAGTGGTCCTGCGCCGACAATGTAGCGGGGCTTAAGCACACCGCCGAAGCTGTGTCATTGACACAATAGATCCACTTGGGCTCTTGAAGTCCTTGTGTAGTCGTGTTGATGGGTAGGGGAGCGTCCTGCACCCAGGGAAGCCGTGGCGGAAGCTAGCGGTGGAGGGTGTGGGAGTGAGAATGCAGGCATGAGTAGCGAATGCAGAGTGAGAAACTCTGCCGCCGGATGACCAAGGGTTCCTGGGCCAGGCTAATCCGCCCAGGGTAAGTCGGGACCTAAGGCGAGGCCGACAGGCGTAGTCGATGGACAACGGGTTGATATTCCCGTACCCGAGCATGTGCGCCCATGACGAGGCGTTTGATACTAACCACCCAAAGCGTGCCGGTGATGCCTTCGGGCGGAGTTGGCATTGTGGAGCGTGGGACCTGATTTCGTAGTAGTCAAGCGATGGGGTGACGCAGGAAGGTAGCTCCGCCAGGCGATGGTTGTCCTGGTGTAAGCGTGTAGGAGAAAGCATAGGCAAATCCGTGCTTTATATACTCTGAGACGTGATGCGTAGCCGTTTGAGGTGAAGTAGAGTGATCCTATGCTGCCGAGAAAAGCCTCTAGTGAGTGCATGCACGGCCCGTACCCCAAACCAACACAGGTGGTCAGGTAGAGAATACTAAGGCGATCGGGTGAACTGTGGTTAAGGAACTCGGCAAAATGCCCCCGTAACTTCGGGAGAAGGGGGGCCAAACATCCTGAAGTCCTTTACGGACTAGGGGTGGGTGGCCGCAGAGACCAGCGGAAAGCGACTGTTTACTAAAAACACAGGTCCATGCGAAGTCGCAAGACGATGTATATGGACTGACGCCTGCCCGGTGCTGGAACGTTAAGAGGACCGGTTAATCCCTTCGGGGGTGAAGCTGAGAATTTAAGCGCCAGTAAACGGCGGTGGTAACTATAACCATCCTAAGGTAGCGAAATTCCTTGTCGGGTAAGTTCCGACCTGCACGAATGGCGTAACGACTTTCCGGCTGTCTCAACCACAGGCCCGGCGAAATTGCACTACGAGTAAAGATGCTCGTTACGCGCGGCAGGACGGAAAGACCCCGGGACCTTTACTATAGTTTGGTATTGGTTTTCGGTTCGGCTTGTGTAGGATAGGTGGGAGACTGTGAAGCGGTGACGCTAGTTACTGTGGAGTCATTGTTGAAATACCACTCTGGTCGAATTGGGAATCTGAACCTCGGGCCATGATCTGGTTCAGGGACAGTGCCTGATGGGTAGTTTAACTGGGGCGGTTGCCTCCTAAAGAGTAACGGAGGCGCCCAAAGGTTCCCTCAGCCTGGTTGGCAATCAGGTGTTGAGTGCAAGTGCACAAGGGAGCTTGACTGTGAGACAGACATGTCGAGCAGGGACGAAAGTCGGGACTAGTGATCCGGCACCACCTGGTGGAAGGGGTGTCGCTCAACGGATAAAAGGTACCCCGGGGATAACAGGCTGATCTTGCCCAAGAGTCCATATCGACGGCATGGTTTGGCACCTCGATGTCGGCTCGTCGCATCCTGGGGCCGGAGTAGGTCCCAAGGGTTGGGCTGTTCGCCCATTAAAGCGGCACGCGAGCTGGGTTTAGAACGTCGTGAGACAGTTCGGTCCCTATCCGCCGCGCGCGTAGGATACTTGAGGAAGGCTGTCCCTAGTACGAGAGGACCGGGACGGACGAACCTCTGGTGTGCCAGTTGTCCCGCCAGGGGCATGGCTGGTTGGCCACGTTCGGAAGGGATAACCGCTGAAGGCATCTAAGCGGGAAGCCTGTTCCAAGATGAGGTATCCCACCCTTTGTGGGTTAAGGCCCCCAATAGACCATTGGGTTGATAGGCCAGATATGGAAGCACAGTAATGTGTTGTCGAGTTGACTGGTACTAATAGGCCGAGGACTTGTCTACGAAGGTGTTACGCATCCACTCTACGGTTCTGAAACACCACACGGCCCTCGTGTTTTTGGGGGGTGTGGGTGTTTGATAGTGTTTCGGTGGTTTTAGCGTCAGGGAAACGCCCGGTCCCATTCCGAACCCGGAAGCTAAGCTTGACAGCGCCGATGGTACTGCAACCGAAGGGTTGTGGGAGAGTAGGACACCGCCGAACATTTCGTTGGGAGAGGGCCTGGCCCGGTCGAGAACACTAGTTCTCCCGGGCCAGGCCCTTTTCTTTATGCCCAAAACCACGCCGCCGGCACCGCGACCCACTTCGTGTCGACCCTCCCATCACACGAGTTGACCTTCCAATCACGTGTTGACCCTCTGATCACGCGAGTTGACCCTTCACGCACGCACGCACGCACGCACGCACGCCGGCCGTCTGGCCGAGTGGTGACCCGTGAATTACCGGTGTCGACTGCCTGATTACGGGTGCCGACCCCCTGGATCGTAGGTGGCCGGGGCTTCGATCGCGGGAGCCGACCGTCGAGGTACGCGAGCCGACCGGCTGGGTACGCGGGCCGACCGGCTGGGTACGCGGGCCGACCGGCTGGGTACGCGGGCCGACTGTTCGGGTGTGCGAGCTGCTCTCGCGCGGTGCGCGAGTTCCGGCCTCAATCACGCGAGATCCGCCTGGAAACACGTGGATCCCGGCCGGATCACACGAGTCCCGCCCGGGATCACGCGAGATCTGGCCACAATCACGCGGGATCCGTGCGGGATCACGCGAGTTGCAGCTCCGACCACCCCTGCTCCGACCTCACGATCCGAGTGATGCCCGCAGGATCACCGGTGATGCCCGCCCAGTCACACGAGATGCCCCGCGGATCACGCGCGATGCCTCCCCCGTCACGCGAGATGCTTCAGTCCGCCCGTCCCCGACGGGCCAATGGGCGGCGGCGCAGTGGTGATGACAGCACCAGCGATGTCGTCGTCTCGCCGTAGCGCTGCACCTTTTCCACCAACTCCTCCAGCTCCGCCGTGTTCCGGCACAGCACCCGCAGGATCCAGCACTCGTCACCCGTGATGTGGTCCGCGGCGATGACCGCCGGCAGTGGCAGCACCGCCGTCCGGAAGCGGGGTGTGTCCAGGCTGCGGACCCTGGCCCGGACCAACGCCTCGATCGGCAGACCCAGCTTCGTCGTGTCCACGGTCGCCGCGTAGCCCGTGATCACTCCGCGCTCCTCGAGACGGCGGACCCGTTCCGTCACCGCGGACCCCGACAGCGACACCCGGCGGCCCAGCTCCGTGAAGCTCAGCCTGCCGTCGTCCTGGAGGAGCTCGATCAGGTGCCAGTCGACGTCGTCGAGGTCCACCGCACATCTCCCAAGTCAGCAGGGGTGGAAACAGGGAAATCCCAGGCCAGCGACGGCCTTCACCCCGATTCTGCCCTGTGTCCGCGACGCCGTGATCAGCAGGATTGTTCCCATGACACGCACACTTGCCTTCCCCGCCGCCGCGCCCGCCGAGGCCGTTGCCTACTTCAGTGCCGAGCTCGGCTTCGAGGTCGATCCGGACGACCTCGCCCGGGACCTCGATGCCGGCCGCGTCGAAGGTTACGTCGTCGTCGAGACCCGTGCTCCCGAAGCCTTCGCGCAGGCGCACATCCCCGGCGCGATCAACCTGCCCTACCGCGACATGACGCCCGAGAGCACCGCGCACCTCGATCGCGACCTCGTCTACGTCTGCTACTGCGAAAGTATCAACTGCAACGCCGCCACCAAGGGGGCGCTCAAGCTCGCCGAGCTCGGCTTCCAGGTGAAACGGCTCTCCGGCGGCATCACCAGCTGGATCGCCGCCGGATACGCGGTCGACCAGGCCGGCGAAGCAACACAGGCAACGGCCGGGATTCGCTGCGCCTGCTGACGCACCTACCCTGGAAGGCGTGACACGACTGCTGATCATCCAGCCGGACGTCTCGGACCCGCTCGGTCCCCTCGGTGACTGGCTGACCGAAGCCGGCGCGGACCTCGACGTCCGGCTTCCGCCCGGGCAGGACCTGCCTGCCGATCTTGACGGCTACGCCGGCGTCGTCTGCCTCGGCGGCAACATGGGTGCGGAGGACGACGCGAAGCACCCGTGGCTCGCCGACGTGCGGCGCCTGCTGGCGAAGGCGGGGTCGAGGCAGCTCCCGACGCTGGGGATCTGCCTCGGCGCCCAGCTGCTGACCGTCGCGACCGGGGGCCGCGTCGAGGTCGGGCGCGACGGGCCGGAGATCGGCCCGCACCTCGTCTCGAAGAAGGACGCGGCGTGGACCGACCCGCTCTTCGCCGAGCTGCCGCTCATGCAGGACGTCCTGCAGTTCCACAACGACTCGATCACCCGGCTCCCGCCCGGCGCCGAACTGCTCGCATCCGCTCCGCGCTACCAGTTCCAGGCTTTCCGGTTCAACCGGTGTGTCTACGGTGTCCAGTTCCACATCGAGACGACGCCCGAGATCGTCGAGAGCTGGGCCGCGGACGAGCCCGAAATGGCGGAGCTGGCCCGCCCGGGAGCGCTCGACCACGACAAGTTGATCACCGTGCACGACGACATCGCCGAGACGTGGCGGCCGTTCGCGCAGCGGTTCGTCCGATTGGCGTCCGGGGAGCTCCAGCCCGCCGCCGACAGTCAACGCTCGTTACCGCTGGCTTAACGGACAGCGTCACAATCGGCAACGGGCTGTTAACAACCCGCGTCCCTCGTCAGGTACCTTGCGGTTAAGTCCCCACAAGGGTTCGGAGGTCGGGGTGGACCCCTCGTTGCTGGTCGTCATCGTGGTCGTCACCGCATTGGTCTTCGATTTCACGAACGGGTTCCACGACACCGCGAACTCGATGGCGACGTCGATCGCCACCGGGGCCCTCAAGCCCCGGGTGGCCGTCGCGATCTCCGCGGTGCTGAACCTGGTCGGCGCGTTCCTGTCGGTCGAGGTCGCCAAGACGATCTCCAGCGGCCTGGTGGACGACACGAAGATCGGCCCGTCGATCGTGTTCGGCGGGCTGATCGGCGCGATCGTCTGGAACCTCGTGACGTGGTTCGTGGGGCTCCCGTCGAGCTCGTCGCACGCGCTGTTCGGCGGCTTGGTCGGCGCCACCTGGGTTTCGGCGGGCGCGGACTCGGTCCACTTCGGAAAGATCGTCGAGAAGGTCCTGCTGCCGGCGGCCGCGTCGCCGGTGATCGCCGGCCTCGTGGCCCTGGCCGGGACGTACCTGGTCTACCGCTTCCTGGTCCGGAACCGGCCGGCCACGCGCGGGTTCAAGGTCGGCCAGATCGTCTCGGCGTCGCTGGTTTCGCTGGCCCACGGTACGAACGACGCGCAGAAGACGATGGGCGTGATCACGCTCACGCTGGTCACCGCCGGTAGCCTGCCGCCCGGCGCCGCTCCGCCCGTGTGGGTGATCATCAGCGCCGCCTGCGCGCTGGCCGCGGGCACCTACCTCGGCGGCTGGCGCATCACGCACACCCTCGGCAAGGGCCTGACCGACATCGAGGGCCCGCAGGGCTTCGCCGCCCAGACGAGCTCCGCGCTCGTCATCCTGGTCTCGTCGCGGCTGGGTTTCCCGCTGTCGACGACGCACGTGTGTTCCGGCGGCATCGTCGGCTCCGGCGTCGGCCGCCGCGAGGCGCCGGTCCGCTGGCGGATGGCGGGCCGGATGGTCGTCGCCTGGCTGTTCACCCTGCCCGCGGCCGCGATCGTCGGCGCGGTCTCGGGCAAGATCGCTTCGCTCGGCAGCGCGGGCACCATCGCCGTCGGCGTGGTCGGAATCGGTGTGGGTGCCGGGATCTGGCTGCTCTCGCGCCGCCACCCCGTCACCGCGCACAGCTTCCAGGTCCCCGAGCCGACGCCGGCCGACACCGAGCCGGGACGCCTGGCCGCCTGAGCCGGAATCACGAGGCCGTTGCGGCTACGGTGGTTCGTGATGGCAGACCGCGCGCGAACGACCGCTTCGGCGGCGAGGTACGGCTTCACCGACGCCCGTGCCGAGGGTCAGTTGCGCGCGGCCGGCTGGTGGGACGACGCCGGCCCGGTCGCCGCGGCGTCCGACGTCCTCTCGGCGTTGTCCCGCGCCGCCGATCCCGATCTCGCGCTGCGGGGACTTGACCGCATCCGCGAGGCCGACGGCGAAGAGTGGGCACAGCTCGAAGAGCAGCTCCGTGAGAACCGGACGTTCCGCGGCCGGCTCCTCGGTGTGCTGGGGACGTCGACCGCGCTGGCCGATTTCCTGTGCGCGAACCCCGCGCAGTGGCATTCGCTCACCGGCAAGAAGAGCACGAACCCCGCCGGCTACCGCGAAGCCCTGCGCACCGCGCTCGTGCGTGAAGACGGCACCGTGATCACCAAGCTCGAGGCGGAGCAGACGCTCAAGGTCGCCTACCGCAGCCTGCTGCTCGGCATCGCCGCCGCGGACCTGGGGCACCTCGTCGAGAGCGGGCTCGAGCAGCCGCGCTACGCCGAGGTCGCCGCGCAGCTGACCGAGCTGGCCGAGGCCGCGCTCGCCGCCGGGCTCGTGGTCGCCGAGGCCGAGGTCGGCGCCTCGGCCGACGACACGTTCGCGATCATCGCGATGGGCAAGTGCGGCGGCCGGGAACTCAACTACGTCAGCGATGTCGACGTCATCTTCGTCGGCGCGGGCGATCTCGGCGTCGCGACGCGGCTGGCGAGCACGACGATGCGCGTCACCGGGAACGCGTGCTTCGAGGTCGACGCGGCGCTGCGCCCGGAAGGCAAGGCGGGCGCGCTCGTCCGCACCCTCGAAGGCCACCAGAGCTACTACCTGAAGTGGGCCAAGACCTGGGAGTTCCAGGCGCTGCTCAAGGCCCGCCCGGTCGCCGGCGACGCCGAACTCGGGCGGCAGTACGCCGAGATGGTGGCACCGCTGGTGTGGTCGGCGGCCGACCGGGACAACTTCGTCGCCGAGGTGCAGCAGATGCGCCGCCGGGTCGAGGGGCACGTGCCGTCCGAGCACGCCGAGCGCGAGCTCAAGCTGGGCCGCGGCGGCCTGCGTGACGTCGAGTTCGCGGTGCAGCTGCTGCAGCTCGTGCACGGCCGGGTCGACGACGAGCTGCGGTCGCCGTCCACGATGGACGCGCTCGCGGCGCTCGGCGAAGGCGGTTACGTGGGCCGGAAGGACGCGGCCGAGCTGGGCGCGTCGTATGAGTTCCTGCGGATGTTGGAGCACCGGCTGCAGCTGCGGCGGATGCGCCGGACGCACTTGTTCCCCGCGACGTCCGACACCGACGAGCTGCGGATCCTCGCCCGCGCGAGCGGCGTGAAACCGACCGGTGGCAAGAGCGAGGGCGAAGCGCTGCTGGCGGAGTTCCGCAAGCACGGCAAGGGCATCCGGCGGCTGCACGAAAAAATCTTCTACCGGCCGCTGCTGCAGTCGGTCGCGAACGTGCCGACCGAGGCGCTGCGCTTGACGACCAAGCAGGCCGCCAGCCGCCTGGCCGCCCTCGGCTACACCGCGCCCGACGGCGCGCTCCAGCACATCAAGGCGCTCACTTCGGGCGTCTCCCGGCGCGCCGCGATCCAGCAGGCGCTGCTGCCTGTTCTGCTCGACCTGCTCGCCGACACCCCCGACCCGGACGGCGGGCTGCTGTCCTACCGCAAGGTTTCCGAGGCGTTGGAGGACACGCCGTGGTACCTGCGGGTGCTGCGCGACGAAGGCACGGTCGTCGAACGGCTGGCCATCCTGCTCGGCACGTCGAGGCTGGTGCCCGACCTGCTGGTCCGCGCGCCCGAGGTGCTGCAGCTGCTCGGCGACCCGGCGCGGCTGCTGGGCCGCACGCCGGCCGACGTGGCGACGTCGCTGCGGGCGGCCGTCCGGCGCCAGCCCGGGTTGAACCCCGCGGTCACGGCGGCGCGTTCGCTGCGGCGGCACGAACTGCTGCGCGTGGCGTGCGCGGACCTGCTGGGCCTGCTCGACGTCCGGGCCGTGTGCGCGGCGCTGTCCAGCGTCTGGGTCGCAGTGCTGCAGGGCGCGCTGGCCGCCGCGTTCCGGCAGCGCCAGGCCGAGCTGGGCCGGACCCCGGCGCGGATCGCCGTCATCGGCATGGGCCGGCTCGGCGGCGCCGAACTCGGCTACGGCTCCGACGCCGACGTGCTCTTCGTGTGTGAAGCGAATGAAGGCGTCTCGGACTCCGACGCCGTGAAGTTCGCGTCGTCGGTCGCGGAGACGGTCCGGAAGATGCTGGGCGCGCCGAGCCCGGACCCGGCGCTGGTCGTCGACGCCGACCTGCGGCCGGAGGGGCGCAGCGGCCCGCTGGTGCGGACGCTGGAGTCCTACCGCGCCTACTACGCGCGCTGGGGCGAGGTGTGGGAGGCGCAAGCGTTGCTGCGGGCCCGTTTCATCGCCGGCGACGACGACCTCGGGCAGCGGTTCATCGCGATGATCGACCCGATCCGCTACCCCGAGGGCGGCTTGGACGCGACGAAGGCCCGCGAGATCCGCCGGATCAAGGCACGCGTCGAGACCGAGCGGATGCCGAAGGGCGCGGACCCGACGCGGCACACGAAGCTCGGCCGCGGCGGCCTCGCCGACGTCGAGTGGACGGTGCAGCTCCTGCAGCTGCAGCACGCCCACGCCGTTCCCGAGCTGCGGACGACGTCGACGCTGGACGCACTGGCGCTGCTCCCCGGCGCGGGCCTGGCCGAGCAGTCCGAAGCGGCCGAGCTGACCGAGGCGTGGCTGCTGGCGACGCGGGTGCGCAACGCCGGGATGCTGGTGCGCGGCAAGGCCGTCGACGAGGTCCCCAGCTCGGGCCGCGACCTGGTCGCGGTGGCGCGGGTGCTCGGCCAGACCGCGGCGGATGACCCCGGTGAGTTCCTCGACACGTACCGCCGGATCACCCGCCGCGCGCACACGGTGGTGGAGCACCTGTTCTACGAGGCTGATT
Source organism: Amycolatopsis sp. NBC_01286 (assembly GCF_035982555.1). Classification (NCBI taxonomy): domain Bacteria; kingdom Bacillati; phylum Actinomycetota; class Actinomycetes; order Pseudonocardiales; family Pseudonocardiaceae; genus Amycolatopsis; species Amycolatopsis sp. NBC_01286. The sequence goes on along the minus strand of NZ_CP108428.1, from coordinate 1,046,643 downwards.
AAGGTGGGGCGCGTGACCGATCGAGAGCCGTTCCGGACCCGGATCAAGGTCCGCCACTACGAGCTGGACACCCTGGGCCACCTCAACCACGCCGTCTACCACTCGTACGGCGAGGTTTCGCGGCTCGAGCTGCTGGAACAGGCGGGCGCACTCAACGGCGTCGAGGGCTTCGCGGCGGTGCTCCTGGAGTCCCACATCGTGTTCCGCAGGGAGATCCGCGCGGGCGACGTGGTCGACGTGACGTGCGACGCGAAGTTCGGCAGCGGCAAGACGTTCTCGATGGACTCGAACATCTACAAGGCCGACGGCACACTGGCCGCGGAGATCACGTGCACGCTGGGCCTGATGGACCTGGAACGCCGCAAGCTGGCAGCGGACCCGCGGGGCCGTTTCGCCGAGGCGGGCGCGGACCTGAAGCTGCTGTCGACGGCCGAGGGCGACTGACTTCGTAGCCCCGGACGAAAGAACGCCGGCGGCGAGAATGGCGCCGATCGTTACGGCATGAACCCTGGGACAGCGAGGAAGACTGTCCCGGCGCCGACGAACAGCAGACTGGTGACCTGGAGTCTCACGGTTCCGACTGCCACGGAACGAGCAAGCGCGCGGCTTGCCTGTTCTACGTCCCTGATCCGCCGCTCGGTGTCACCGATGGCTGCGCGTAGGGCGTAGACCTCGGTGCTTCGCCGGCTCGCCTCGTGGGCTGCTGCCATCTCGACTCGCTCGATACGTCGTTCGACCCAGCGAAGCTGTTCCTCCAGAGACAAGTCCGTGGGGGCGTTGCCGCCTGTCACAGTGCCCTCGCCCTGCACGAATCCAGTGGGGACTCTGATCGCCCCGACTACATCGTGAACCGTGACGTCGCGATTGCGGCGCAGCAAGCGGCGTACGAGATGGCGACTGCCGGCGAGGAGGCGGTCCAGCGCCGGCCAGATGGGCTCGGTGCCGTGCTCCTGGTTGGTTGACGCGTAAGCGCCTGCGGCGAGGCAGATGCCTATCACTGAGAGCACCAGTCCCAGCGCCGTGAGTACGATCTTGAACATGCCGATTAGGTCGTGTCGGCGGTCGACTGCGTTGCAGTGTCTCGACAGGCGCACAAAGAACGGGACGGCGGTCGGGGCTTTCCCCTCGACCGCCGTCCCGTGTCCGGTGGGCCGTCAGCTGACGGCCTGGCCGGGACCTTGACCGGCGAAACCCCTGGTCAAAGCCCCGAGCCGATCACACGTCGTAGTACAGGGCGAACTCGTACGGGTGCGGGCGCAGGCGCAGCGGGTCGATCTCGTTTTCGCGCTTGTACGAGACCCACGTCTCGATCACGTCCGGCGTGAACACGCCGCCCTCGAGCAGGTAGTCGTGGTCGGCTTCCAGCGTGTCGAGGACCGTGCCCAGGTCGCCCGGGACCAGCTTGACGTTCTTGGCCTCTTCCGGCGGGAGCTCGTAGAGGTCCTTGTCGATCGGGTCCGCCGGCTCGATCTTGTTCTTGATGCCGTCGAGCCCGGCCATCATCATCGCCGAGAACGCCAGGTACGGGTTGCCCGAGGAGTCCGGGCAGCGGAACTCGGCGCGCTTGGCCTTCGGGTTGTTGCCCGTGATCGGGATGCGGACGCAGGCCGAGCGGTTGCGCTGCGAGTAGACCAGCGAAACCGGGGCCTCGAAGCCCGGGACCAGGCGGTGGTAGGAGTTCACCGTCGGGTTCGTGAAGGCCAGCAGGCTCGGGGCGTGCTTGAGCAGGCCGCCGATGTAGTGGCGCGCCGTGTCGGACAGGCCCGCGTAACCGGACTCGTCGTGGAACAGCGGCGTGCCGTCCTTCCACAGCGACTGGTGGCAGTGCATGCCCGAGCCGTTGTCGCCGGCGAGCGGCTTCGGCATGAACGTCGCGGTCTTGCCCGCGGCGAACACGGTGTTCTTCACGATGTACTTGAACAGCTGCAAGTCGTCCGCCGCGTGCAGCAGCGTGTTGTACTTGTAGTTGATCTCGGTCTGGCCGGCGGTGCCCACCTCGTGGTGCGCGCGCTCGATCTCGAAACCGGAGCCCTGCAGCGCGCGGACGATGTCGTCGCGCAGGTCGGCGAAGTGGTCGACCGGCGGGACGGGGAAGTAACCGCCCTTGAACTTCGTCTTGTAGCCCTGGTTGCCACCGACCTCTTCGGTACCGGTGTTCCACCAGCCCTCGACGGAGTCGATCTCGTGGAACGAGGCGTGCTCGGCGGAGTCGAAGCGGACCGAGTCGAAGATGTAGAACTCGGCTTCGGGGCCGAAGTACACGTTGTCGGCGACGCCGTACTCCGCGATGTACTGCTCGGCCTTGCGCGCGATGTTGCGCGGGTCGCGGCTGTACGCCTCACGGGTGAACGGGTCGTGCACGAAGAAGTTCAGCGAGAGCGTCTTCGCCTTGCGGAACGGGTCGATGCGCGCCGTCTCGGGGTCCGGCAGCAGCAGCATGTCCGATTCGTGGATCGACTGGAAACCGCGCACCGAGGAGCCGTCGAACGCGAGTCCCTCTTCGTAAGCCTCTTCGGTGAAGGCCTTCGCCGGGACCGTGAAGTGCTGCATCACGCCGGGCAGGTCACAGAACCGGACGTCGATGACTTCGACGTCCTCGTCCGTGATGAGGCGCTGAATGTCGTCTGGAGTAGTGGGCACCCTCGGTGACTCCTTCTCGTTCGAGCTCGTGCGGCAGTGCTCTCTTCGGCTCACGCTAAAAGCGCGGTGTTGCCCGACCGTCACCCGTATGTTTCGCCGGTGTTAACGGGTGGGTGGATACCGGGTATCCGACCAGGTCGGATGTGGTCCGCGCCACCGGCATACCCTGGACGGGTGGCGAGATGGACCGGAGAATGGCTGCCCGGCACGGGTGACGGTGGCCAGAGTACTGATCAGGACGGCGCGCGCTGGCCGGGCGAGAAGTTCGGTCTGCCCGAATCCGGCGTCGGCTCGGCGGCGAGCGGCGGGACCCGGCTGCTCGGGCTGCTCGCCGACCTCGTGGTCGCGGCCCTGGTCACGGCCATCTTCGTGCACCCGGACCTGCAGGACCCGGTCGCTATGCAGAACTTCAACCTGTGGTCCGGCGGCGTCTGGGCGGTCATCTCCGTCGTGTCCGCCGGCTTCTTCGGGTTCACCCCCGGGATGGGCGTGGTCGGCATCCGGGTGGCCCGCCTCGACGGCGCCGGCCTGGTCGGCCCGCTGCGGGCGCTGGTCCGCGCGGTCCTCACGTTCGTGATCATCCCGGCCGCCGTCCGCAACGCCGACGGCCGCAGCTGGCTGGACCGGCTGACGGGCACCGTCGTCATCCGGCTGCGCTGACCCGTGCGCCGCGAGCCGCGCCGGAAAGCCGCAGCGGCAGCTGCGCTGACCACGCGGCCGCCGGACAGCCGCATCGGACGGCCTGCTGGATCAAGCCGCGCCGACCACGCGGCCGCCGGCCAGCCGCAGCGGACGCCGACTGGTCGACCGGCCCGGCCGGAGGCCTCGGCCCGATAGGCCCGACATCAGCCGGCTGGTGGTCTCGGCTACCTCCGGTATCGGCCGGCGGCCCGAGCGGCGCTCCCGGAGTGCGTCCCCTGGTATCGGCCGGCGTCGGCACCGCACCATCGGCGGCCCTGGGTGTCCCGTCCGAAACCCGCCGCCCGGCACCCTCGTACGAGAAAGGCCCCGTCCACCGGACGGGGCCTTCGTCGTCTGCGCGGGCTCGGGTCAGCGGCGGCGGATCGTGCGCTGGACGTTGCGCATCTTCGCGCCGGCGGGCATCGGGCCCTTGGGCATCGCCGCGCCACGGTTGCCGAGTGCGGCCAGCTTCGCCTCGAGGGCGTCGACCTGGGCCGGCTTGAGGTTGCGGGGCAGCTTCATGAGGAAGCCCTGGAGCTTCTTGAGCGGGATCTGGCCCTCTTCGTGGCCGATCGTGACGTCGTAGATCGGGGTGTCGCCGATCAGCCGGGAGACGCGCTTCTTCTCCTGGGCGAGCAGCGTCTTCACGCGGTGCTGCGCGCCCTCGGCAACGAGTACCACGCCCGGGCCGCCGAGCACCCGGTGCACGGCGTCGAGCTGGGTCGTCGCGGCGACGGTCGGCGTCACCTTCCACTTGCCGCGGAGGTTCTCGAGTGCCCACGCCGCCGCGCCGGGCTGGCCGTCGGCCTTCGAGTAGACCGTCTTCTGGACGCGCCGGCCGAAGATGATCATGGCGAGCAGCGCGCCGAGGATGATGCCCAGCGGGAGCAGCACCCACTGGGAGTCGAAGAAGAAGCCGATCCCGAAGGCCACACCCGCGACGACGACGATCGAGCCGACCATCCAGGGGATGAGCCAAGGGTCTTCCTTGCGCTGCATCTTGAAGGCTTCGAAGAGCTGGCCACGCCGGGCCTTGCTCGCCGCGCGCTTCTCCTTCTTGGCCTGCTTGGCCGCTTCCTTGTCCTGCTGTCCCGCCATCTGACCAGGATACGGCCGCGTGCCCCTGCCCGGATTCCCCGTCCCCCTCTGCGAGGATGCGGGACGTGACTGGCGTACTTTCCCCGAAGAGCCGCACCCGTCTGCTCGATGGTCTCGACCCCGAGCAGCGCGCCGCCGCCAGTGCCCCGAGGGGGCCGGTCTGCGTCCTGGCCGGCGCCGGCACGGGCAAGACCCGCACGATCACCCACCGCATCGCTCACCTCGTCATGTCCGGGCACGTTTCCGCTGGTCAGGTGCTTGCCGTCACGTTCACGACGCGCGCCGCGGGGGAGATGCGCGCCCGGCTGCGCGGCCTCGGCGTCGACGCCGCGCAGGCGCTGACGTTCCACGCCGCCGCCCGCCGTCAGCTGCGTTACTTCTGGCCGCGCGTGGTCGGCGGCCAGCCGTGGGACCTGCTCGAGAACAAGTTCCGCTACGTCGGCCAGGCCGCGACCCGGGCCAAGCTCGGCACCGAGATCGAGATCCTGCGCGACCTGGCGAGCGAGATCGAGTGGGCGAAGGCGTCGCTGATCAGCCCGGACGACTACCCGGCCGTCACCGCGCGCGCCCAGCGGGACATCCCCGCCCCGGCCGCGCAGGTCGCCGAGGTCTACCGCAACTACGAAGACCTGAAGAACGCCGCGCAGGTGCTCGACTTCGACGACCTGCTGCTGCACACGACGGCGGTGCTCGAGGAGCACGGCGTCGTCGCCGAGGAGTTCCGCGACCGCTACCGCTGCTTCGTCGTCGACGAGTACCAGGACGTCACGCCGCTGCAGCAGCGCCTGCTCGACGCGTGGCTCGGCGGCCGTGACGACCTGACGGTGGTCGGCGACGCCAACCAGACCATCTACTCCTTCGGCGGCGCGTCGCCGCGGTCGCTGCTGGAGTTCACGCGGCGCTTCCCGGAGGCGACGGTCGTCCGGCTCGAACGCGACTACCGGTCCACGCCCGAGGTCGTCGCGCTGGCGAACCAGGTGATCGGCGCCGCCCGCGGCCGGCCGGCGGGATCGCGGCTCAAGCTGATCGGCCAGCGCCCGTCCGGCCCGCAGCCGCGCTTCGCCGAGTTCGACGACGAGCACGTCGAGGCGGGCGCCGTCGCGCGGCGCGTGCGCGAGCTGCTCGACGGCGGCGTCGCGGCGAGCGAGATTGCGGTGCTCTACCGCGTCAACGCCCAGTCCGAGGCCTACGAGTCGGCGCTGGCCGAGGCCGGCATCCCGTACCTGGTCCGCGGCGGCGAACGGTTCTTCAACCGGGCCGAGGTCCGGCAGGCGATGTCCGCGCTGCGGACCGCGAGCGGCGACGGCAGCTCCGACCTGGTCACGACCGTGCGTTCGGTGCTCTCCCGCGTCGGCCTCACCGAGTCGCCGCCCGCCGGTGGCGCCGCGAAGGAACGGTGGGACGCGCTCCTGGCGATCGTCGAGCTAGCCGAGGAGCTCGCCTCGACGGTCGCCGACGCCGACTTGCCGCGCTTCAACACCGAGCTGGAGCAGCGCGCGGCGGCGCAGCACCCGCCGACGGTCGAGGGCGTGACGCTCGCGTCGCTGCACGCGGCGAAGGGCCTCGAATGGGACGCGGTGTTCCTCGTCGGCCTCGCCGAAGGCACCGTGCCGATCCTGCACGCCGACAACGACGAGGCGGCGATCGAGGAGGAGCGGCGGCTGTTCTACGTCGGCGTCACGCGGGCCCGCGAGCACCTGTGGCTGTCGTGGGCGCTGGCCCGCACGCCGGGCGCGCGCCGCAACCGCCGTCGCAGCCGGTTCCTCTACGGCCTGATCCCGGAGGACCACCCGGCGGCCCGGGCCGCGCGGTCGCAGCAGAAGCAGGCCACGCCGGTGAAGACGCGCTGCCGGGTGTGCGGCGGGCCGCTGCTGGAAACCCTCGACGTCAAGCTCGGCCGCTGCGGTCGTTGCCCGTCGTCGGTGGACGAGAACCTGTTGGAGCGGTTGAAGTCCTGGCGCGCGGACCGGGCCCGGGAGCTGAAGGTGCCGCCGTTCGTCGTGTTCACTGACGCGACGCTGATGGCCGTCGCCGAGCAGCGCCCGGTCGATGAGTCGGCGCTGGTGTCGATCTCCGGGATCGGCGCGACCAAGCTCGAACGCTTCGGCACGGAGATCCTCGGCGTCGTCCGCGCGTCGATGGGGTCCTGACGGGGGTCCTGATGTGGTCTTGACCGCGTCCGGACCATGATCCACGCGGCGAACCCGCTGCTCAGGGGCGATCTTCGTATCTTCGAGGATTTTCCCCGTAATTAAGTTGCCCCGGTGTGGTGGGGGGCAATAACCTGCCAGTACCGAGCCCGAAGGGCTCGGCTGGGGATCCACGTGAAGTGCCGCTCCGCGGCCGCGTGTGCAGAGTACAGACGAAGGAGGTGCCGGTGAAATGACCATCAATCTGACGCTCACGAACCCGGGCACCCGTCTGTCCTGCGCCGCGGAAGTCGCGGCTGCACAGCGCCCGGGCACCGGTCTGCCCGTGAGCGCGCACGAGATCCGTGGCACGCGTCGCGTCATGCGGGGCTGGACCACCGGCGATGTCGTCGTCTTCGGGACCGAGGGCGTTCTCGCCGCGTACCCGCAGGCCGATCTGCCGACCATCAAGCAGTTCCGTGTTCCGTTGTCGATACGGGAGCGAAGTTCCTGACCCAGTCAGGACACTGAGGCTCACGAAGGCCGCGGAACCGGAAAACCCGGATCCGCGGCCTTCGTGTTTTTGGCTGCACAACCCAAGAGGAACAGCATTGCCCAGCTCCACGCCCAAAACCGAAACCCGTACGACACCAGGAGGAACCCCCATGTCTTCGGCCATCGCCTACACCGCGGGTGAGGCAATATTCGCCGACCTGCTCGACCCCGTCACCGTCCCGGACGTGGCTCTGCCCTGCCGCTCGGGCGACGCGGACCTCTGGTTCGCCGAGTCCCCGGCCGAGCTCGAGCGCGCCAAGGCGTCCTGCGCCGACTGCCCGGTTCGCGAGGCCTGCCTGGCCGGCGCACTGGCCCGGCGTGAGCCGTGGGGCGTCTGGGGTGGCGAGATCTTCGAGCGCGGTGTCGTGATCGCGCGCAAGCGGCCCCGTGGCCGTCCGCGCAAGAACACCACCGTCGAGCCCGTCGCCGCCAAGAGCGGCGAGCACCGGAGCGCCGCCGCATGAGCGTCGAACCGATCACCACGAGGGACCACGAAGCGCGCAAACGCGTGCACCTGCAGTTGACGAAGACCGAGATCGAGGAGATCAGCGAGATGTTGCTTTACGAAGAACTGTCCAGGGCCCGAATACGGGATCTGGAGGAGGGCATCCGCACCCAGCGGGCCCGAGGTAGCGCCCGTGCCATCCGCCGGTGGAGCCGAGTAGCCCGATGGGCGGCCCAGCGCGCGGAGCGGTACGAGAACCAGAGCTGAGAGCAGGCCCCTGCCGCCCCGACGGCGGCAGGGGCCTGCCTGGGTTTGCGCAGGTCAATGGGGTTGTGTGTGGTTGTGTCGGCTGGCTCTGGTTTGTCGACGCCGCGGGGCCGGCCTTCGGCGAGCCCTCATCACGCTCGCACCGGCGACGGCTTGCGCCAGCCGGTGGTCGCCGGTGAGAGTGGGGTCGGGCGCTGATCAGTGGGGAGACACGATCCCCCTGGGCCCCCGCCCCCCGCCCCCGCCCCGCCTCGTCTGGTTGGTGTCTGGTTGTTCGAGCGCGCCTTTCTGCCGGGTGGCGGTGTTGAATGGGGTGATGCCCGGACACACCCACGACGACATCGACTGGGCGGACCGCCTCGCCCAGCTGCGCATGGCCGACGCCCTCGATGCCGAGGCACTCGCGCCCGTCGCGCGGCGGCTCCTTTCCGGGTCGGTCGGTCGGCCGACTGTGGTCGACGTCGGGTGCGGGGCCGGCGGGATGAGCGTGCACTTCGCGCGTGAGCTGGCCCTTGGTGATGGGGGCACTGTTGTGCTGCTCGACGCCACACCCGCGTTGCTTGCCGAAGCGCAGCGGGCTGTGGCCGCGGTCGCCGATGGGAGCGTCGAAGTCGTCGGCGTGCACGGTGACCTCGCCGACCCCCGGCTGGCCGACCGGATACCGGCCGCCGACCTCGTGTGGGCGTCCGGGGTGGTGCACCACGTCGGCGATCAGCAGGCCGCGTTGCGGACCCTGGCCGGGTTGCTGCGGCCGGGTGCGGTGCTCGCCATTTCCGAAGGCGGGCTCGAAATGCGTTGCCTCCCTTGGGATCTCGGAATCGGACGGCCCGGGCTGGAGCATCGGCTGCTCGCTGCGCGGGCCGAGTGGTTCGCCAGGATGCGGGCCGGCATCGCGGGCAGCGTCGCCATGCCCTACGGCTGGCCGCGCGCGCTTCGCGAGGCCGGACTCGAGGACGTCGAGTCGTTCGGCGCGCTCATCGACCACCCGATGCCCGGCTCGGACCTGTTGTGCGAGTACGTGGTGCACCGCGTCGGCTGGCTCGCCGGGTCGGCGGGCGACCGCCTCGACGCCGACGACCGCGCGACGATCGCCGCCCTCACTGACCCCGCTGGCCCGGACTTCCTAGGCAGCCGTAAGGACCTGTACCTGCTGGGCGCCAAGGCGATCCACAGTGGACGGTCCCGATGAGCGCGCCGGAGCCGGCCGCGTGCACACGCTGCGGGCGCACCCGCGGCGCCGACGACGACCCGGCTACGGCGCTCGCCTGGGTGTCCACCCGCGAGCGCGGCACGCTGCGGTGGCTGTGCCCGGACTGCGCGCGGCAGCACGTGCGCGACATCGAGGGCAAGCTGCCGGACGAGTACTGGTGATCACGAGGTTCCTCCGCGGGAGTCGGCTGTTGGGTTGGTGCTGTTCAGCAGCGGTCGACTCGGCGGCTGGCTGAGTCGGGCTGACGATGGACCAGACATCGTGACGAGCTCATGCGCTTTCGCCGGGCCAGAGAAGATCATCAATGAGCAGTCGGCGGACGTGTCCCGAGCGGTGCGGAAGCCCGGTTCATGCTGCGTCTCCGGTCAGTGGTGTGGTCAATGTCCGGACTCGGGGGCGTGGTGTTCTCGATGCTTCGCCGTAGGCCTGGACCAGCTCCTTCGCCACGTCGCGGGGGACCTGGCGTAGCTGGCGGACCGTGCAGCGGACCAGGATGATTCCCGTGGCCGCCAGGGCCAGGTGGGTGAAGCCGCCCGGGGAACTGGGGCCGCAGCGGTACTGCCAGGCCAAGCCGATCTCGTCCCACCACGCGTCGGCCTCGCCTATGCGTCGGCCTCGGCGGTCGCAGATCGTGACGTCCCAGTTCGGCGGAGGGAGCAGCGCCGTGTCCAGTACTCGCGCCGCCAGGCCGTGCGCGCGGATCGGGCCTTCGTCCAGGCGGCGCAGGACCTTGCGGACCGCCGACGAGCCGCGCTGTGGGCCCGCCTCGAGCTCGGCCAGCAGCTGCTGGCGGTCGCACAGTCCCCAGTAGAGCGGCAGCGTCAGCAGCTGCCGGATCTGCGCCGGGTCGGGTTCCGCCCGTGCCAGGTCGAGCGCCGCGCGGGCCGGTGGGGCGAACGGCAGGCCGTCCACCAGCACCGGGTCCGGCAACCGGGACGTGCGGGTCGCGTGGATTCCCGCCTTCGCCATGACACGGCAGTAGTCGGGCACCAGCAGCTCGATCTCGCCGGTCGCCGGGCACTTCACGCCGTGGGCCCGCAGGGCGTCGGCGCCGCTGATCACCACCTTCGACCCGTAGCGCGCGATCGCGGCGTGCAGCAGGTGCTGCCGCGTCGGCGTGGTGTTGCGCAGCAGGACGACACCGGGGTGCAGGCGGCGCCACGGCCCGCCGGGGCCGCAGAGCCGCCGGGTTCTTCGATCGGACACGCCGGCCCTGCGTAGCTGTTCGAGGTTCATCACCTCGCCGGTGCCGGGGTTACCGAGGGCGAGCGGATCGGTGCGATGCGTAGCGGTCATGCATCGAGCATGAACGCTCCGCCAACCGGGTGGAACCCCGTTTCCCCGAGCTGTGGACAACTCGCCGGAATCCGCCCGTTCGCGGCCCGGCCTGTGGACAACTCAGCCGGCGAAACCGGCCTGCCAGCGCTCCACGATGCCCCGCGCCGGGATCTCCGCGTCGAGCTGGCAGAGGATGCCCGTCGAGCCCGCGGTGACCCGGTGGATCATCAGGTACTCGGGCGGCAGGTTGAGCGAGCGGCCGACCTTGAAGTCGTTGCCGCGGCTGTCGCCGACCCGCCACGCCTGCCGCTGCATCCACTTGCGCGTGAAGTGGAACGTCGGCTCGGCCAGCGGCTCGGTGAACGGCGCCAGGTAGCCGAGCACCTCGTCCGCGGTCAGGTCGCTGTCCGGCCGGATGAACCGGTTCTCCCGCAGCAGGCGCATCAGCTCGGCGGACTCGCCGTCGAGGGCCAGCCGGGTCATCTCGCCCAGGTGGCGGGGGATGCCCTCGGGCAGCCGCGCGACGCCGCCGAAGTCGATGACGCACAGCCTGTCGTCCGGGGTGATCATGAAGTTGCCCGGGTGCGGGTCCGAGTGCAGCAGGTGGACGCGCTCGGGCGAGGAGTAGTGGAACTCCGCCAGCAGCCGGCCGGCCAGGTTCCGCGTCTCGCGGTCGCCGTCGGCGATCACCTTCGACAGCGGTGTGCCGGTGACCCACTCCGTCACGACGACCTTCGGCGCGCTGGCGACGACGCGCGGCACCAGGATGCCGGGATCGCCGTCGAACGCCTTCGCGAAAGCCCGCTGGTGCTGGGCCTCGGCCTGGTAGTCGAGCTCCTCGTTCATCCGCGCGGCGAGCTCGGCCAGCAGCGGCTTGACCTCGGTGCCGGGTACGAACGCCTGGAAAAGCCTGCTGAACCGCTGCAGCTGCCGCAGGTCGCTGCGCAGCGCCTCGTCGGCCCCCGGGTACTGGACCTTGACGGCGACCTCGCGGCCGTCGTGCCAGACCGCGCGGTGCACCTGGCCGATGCTCGCGGCCGCCGCCGGCTCGTCGTCGAACGAGGTGAACCGGCCGGCCCAGGTCCGGCCCAGCTGCTCGGCGAGGACCCGGTGGGTCTGCCGGGCCGCCATCGGCGGGGCCGCGGCCTGCAGCTTCGTCAGTGCCTCGCGGTAGGGCTTCGCCATGTCGTCCGGCACTGCGGCCTCGAACACGCTCAGCGCCTGGCCGAACTTCATGGCCCCGCCCTTGAGCGTGCCGAGCACCTCGAACAGCTGCTCGGCGGCCTTGGCCGACAGCGTGGCGTTCACCTGCTCCGCGCTCTGGCCGGCCAGCCGCTTGCCCCAGCCGCTGACCGCCCGTCCGGCCATCCCGAGCGGGAGGCTGGCGAGCTTGGCGGTGCGGGCCGCACCCTTGCTCGGCATCGCGGTGTCACGATCGGCGGCGTCGCGGAAGTCGGTCACCTCGTCGATTCTGCCTTGCGCACGCGTCCGCGCGCAGCCTGCTCGCGGCGTCTTAGTGGCCTACGTCTCCTGTTGCGCCGCGGGTGGACCGCACCCGCACCTCGGGTGCGGCGGCCAGCCGCGGTGGCGGATGCGGCCGTCGAAGGCGTCGATCTCGAGGGTCGCGTTCCACGACGGCGGCGCCAGCTCGGCGGGGGAGAGCAGCCGCATGGACTGCGCGACGGCCAGCGACGCGCACGCCTGGACCGCGCCGAGGTCGGGCCGCTGGTGCCGCCCGGCGAGCTGGCCGGCGACGCGCGGCCAGCACGGGTCGAGGTCGGTCCGGTGCAGGTCGGCGCAGCGCAGGCACGAACTCCGGCCCGGCACCACCAGCGGCCCGACGATGCCGGTCCCGTCGCGGACGCGGACCGCCAGGTGGGGCACGCCGTCGTCCATCAGCTCGGCGACGACCTCGGGTGCGGGCACGATGGCGTCGGTGAGCAGCACCAGATCGGGGTAGCGGTCGTGGAGCCGCGTGACGCGCACCCGCGCGTCGATCCGGCGGATCAGGTCGGCGAGCGCGTGGCGCCGCGGCCGGCCCAGGTCCGCCTCGGTGAAGCCGGAGCCGAGGTCGTGCTCGGTCACCGCGCCGGGCAAACGCGGCTCGATGTGCCCGATCCCGGCGTTGGCCAGCAGGACGGCCACGGCGACCGCCACGCGGCCGTCACCCTGGACCGAGATCGCCGTCGCGCGCCGCCGGTCGGCCAGCGCGGCCTGGTGGTGGCGGGCCCGCAGCGACCACAGGCCGATCTCGCCGCGAAGCACGGCGCTGTCGGGCGCGCCGGCCTCGGTGACCAGGCCGAGGGCGGTCAGCTGGAGCAGGAGCGTGCGCAGCTGATCACGGTGTTCGCTCTCGGCGAGCAGGATCCGCTCGACGGGCGCCCGGCCGTCGAGCAGCCGCAACCGCGTGACGAGGTTCGGGGGCAGGCCTTCGATGGCCACGCCGTGGCGCGGGTCGAGGCCGATCTGGATCTCGTCCGGGCCGCGTTCCAGCACGGTCAGGCCCGGGAGCAGGGCCGGAAAGGCGGGCAGCGGGACCGGTGGCATGTCCGCGGGGGAGAGCAGCATGTCCGCAGAATCGCATCCGCCGGCGACCCCCGGACCTCGGAAGGACCCGGAACGGCCGAGTTGTCCACAAGTGGAGGTAGTTGTGGATAACTCGGGTCTGTGACCTTAAGAAGCTCGGAGTTGTCGGTGGGTGGCCTTACCGTTGTCGAGTGGTCGAAGCACGGATGCCCTCACTGAGGAGCCGAGGGGACGAGAACCCCTCGTCGGACACACCCGAACACAAGGTCGAAGTGCGGCGCAGCCAGCGCCGGCACCGGACGGTCACCGCGTACTGGAACGACGACACGCTCGTCGTGCTCATCCCGGCGCGGATGACGAGGGCGGAGGAGAAACACTGGGTCGCCGAGATGGAGCGCAAGCTGCAGCGCTCGGAACCACGTCGGCCGGCGTCCCCGAAGGCGTCGGACGAAGCCCTGCTGGCGCGCTGCGCGCAGCTGTCGGGCAAGTACCTGGGCGGCACCGCGGTGCCGGCGAGCGTCCGCTGGGTGCCGCCGATGCGCACGCGGTGGGCGTCCTGCACGCCGGTCGACGCGACCATCCGGGTCAGCGACCGGCTGCGGAAGGTCCCGCCGTGGGTCCTGGACTACGTCCTGGTGCACGAGCTGGCGCACCTGCGCGAGCCCGGGCACGACGCGGCGTTCTGGGCGTTGGTGCAGCGGTACCCGAAAGCGGAGCGCGCGATGGGGTACCTGGAAGGACTGTCGGCGGCCGCCGGGTGGGGGATCTCCACCGAGGACTGACCGGGTGACGGTTTCGGACGGAACCGGGGTGATCCGCAGGTGCGGGTCACCCCGGTTGACGTTGGGGGCGTGGCGGCGGTCGGGGTTGGCGAACTCGAGGTCTGAAGGGGCGGTTTCCCTGCTCGGACGGTCGGCCGGCGTGCCTGGGCGGTCGGTTCGCGTACCTGAGGGGACGGCTCGCGTACTTGGGCGGACGACTCGCGTACCTGGAGGGTCGGCTTGTGCACTCGGAGGGTCGGCTCGCGTGCCTAGGGGTCGGCTCGCGTGATTCGAAGGTCGACACGCGTGACGGGGAGGTCGACTCGCGTGATTGGGGGGGGCAACACGCGTGACTGGGAGGTCGACACGTGTGACTGGGGAGTCGACGCGATGGGGCGTGGGGCTGGATGCAGAACCGGGCGCCTCGCTGGTGCGGGGCGCCCGGTCTGGTGAGTGAAGCTCAGCTCTTGTCGTCTGGGGTGTCGTCTTCGGTGGACGGGGGCTCGGCCTTTTCGCGCTCTTCGCGCTCCGTGCGTTCCAGCTCGGCCATCGGGTCCAGGTCGTCCGCTGTGCCGCTCTGGCCGACTCGGGCCGAGAAGTCCAGGGGCTCGTCGAGGTCCTCGGCCGTCGGCATCAGGTCCGGGTGGGACCAGAGGGCGTCGCGCTTCTCGATGCCGTGCTGCTCGCCCACCATGTTCCACAGCGTCGACGCCGCTCGCATACGGCGGGGGCGCAGCTCCAGGCCCACCAGGGTGGCGAACGTCTGCTCCGCCGGACCACCCGTCGCGCGGCGGCGGCGCAGGGTCTCGCGCAGGGCGTCCGCGCCCGGCAGCCGATCACCGACGGCCTCGGCCACGACCACGTCGACCCAGCCCTCGACCAGGGCGAGCAACGTCTCCAGGCGGTTCAGCGCGCCCTTCTGCTCCTCCGTCGTCTGCGGCTCCAGCAGCCCGGACGACATGGCCTCTTCGATGCTCGCCGGGTTCGACGGGTCGATCTGGCCGGCCAGGGACTCCAGCGCCGACGTGTCGACCGAGATCCCGTGGGCGAACTCCTCGACCGTCGCCAGCAGCCGCTGGCGCAGCCACGGCACGTGCGTGAAGAGCCGCTGGTGGGCCGCCTCGCGGGCGGCCAGGAAGACGAGGATCTCGCTGTTCGGCAGCTCCAGGCCTTCGGCGAACTTCTCGATGTTCGCCGGCAGCAGCGCCGATGTCCCCGGAGGTGCCAGCGGGAGGCCGATCTCGGAGGACGTCAGCATCTCCGACGCGAGCTGCGCCAGCGCGTTGCCGAGCTGGGAGCCGAAGGCCATCCCGCCCATCTGCCCCATCATCTGCATCAACGGGCCGGCGGCCTGCTTGGCCTCCTCGGGCAGCGCCTCCATCCAGGCGCCCGAGATCCGCTGGGCGACCGGGTCGCAGAGCCGCTGCCACGTGGGGAGCGTCTTCTCCACCCAGGTGCGCGGCGACCAGGCGACCGTCGACGTCGCGCCCGCGGGCAGGAACGTCGCCGGGTCGAGCCACATCTCCGCGAGGTGGGCCGCGTCACGCACGGCGGCGTTCGAGTCGTCACTGCCGGAGAAACCGAGCCGGCTCTCGCCGGTGTTGCCGGCGCTGCCCAGGTTCTGCAGGGCGATCTGCTTGGCGAGATCGTAGTTCACCGGCCCGCTGGAAGTACCGGCCTGACTGAGCATCTGGCCCAGTTGGCTCAGCATCTGACCGAGCTGGTTGAAGGCCTCGGCGCCGGACTGCTGCCCGCCCTCCGAGGGGTCGTTCTCACCTCGTTTGTCGGGATCGGAAGGTCCGAAGCCGAACGGGGGTTTGCTCATGGGTCCACCGTACGCGGGTCGGGCGCCCCGAAGCGCGTCAACCGGACCCATGTGCGTGGCCTTCACCGAGAAGCGAACACGGTCACCGTACGCTGTCGGGCGTGACCAAGTCCTCCGAGGAGACCGCCCCCGCGACGACCCCGCCGGAAACGCCGCCGGAGCGGACCGGAGAGGCCCGCCGGATGACCCGCCGGGGCTGGACGCTCGTGGTCAGCGGCTCGCTGTTCCTGGTGTTCGTGGTGCTCGGTTCGGTCGTGCCGGTGCCGTTCGTGGCGATCAGCCCGGGCCCGACCTACGACACGCTCGGTCGCGACGCGGCGGGCAACCCGGTCATCCAGGTCGCCGGTCACGACACCTTCCAGACCACCGGCGAGCTGCGGATGACGACCGTCTCCCTGCACGACGGCGTGACCCTGTTCCAGGGCCTCGGCTTCTGGGCGAGCGGCCGGTACGCGCTGGCGCCGCGCGAGGAGTACTTCAAGCCGGGCGAGACCAACGAGCAGGTCAAGCAGGAGAACATCCAGCAGCTGCAGGACTCGCAGACCAACGCCCAGGTCGCCGCGCTGCGCAAGCTCGGCTACCCGGTCAAGGTGCTGGCGAAGGAGATCGTCTCCGGCAGCCCCGCGGACCACGTGCTGGCCCCCGGCGACAAGCTGATCACCGTCAACAACAAGAAGATCGTCGAGGCCGCGGACGTGCGGGCCGCGCTGGCCGGCACCCTGCCCGGCCAGACCGTCCAGATCACCTTCCAGTCCGACGGCCAGCCGGAGCGGACGGTGCCGCTCACCCTCGCCGCGCGCCCCGACCGCAAGGAGGGCTTCATCGGCCTCACCGCGGTCGACCGGGCCGACGCCCCGTTCAACGTGACGATCTCGCTGCAGGACGTCGGCGGCCCGTCGGCCGGGCTGATGTTCACCCTGGCGATCATCGACCGGCTCCGGCCCGGCGACCTGGCGGCCGGGCGGCACATCGCCGGCACCGGCGAGATCACCGAGACGGGTGAGGTCGACCCGATCGGCGGGATCTCCTTCAAGGTCGTCGGCGCCCGGGAGGCGGGGGCCACCGACTTCCTCGTGCCCGAGCACAACTGCGCCGAAGCGAAGACGACCGCGCCGTCCGGGCTGAACCTCATCAAGGTGTCCACACTGGACGACGCGCTCGCCCAGCTGGCCAACCTCAAGGCGGGACGGCCGACCGCGTCGTGCTGAGCGGCCGGGCACCCAGCGGCCGTCAGGGCATCAGTGTCGCCTTCAGCGCTTCGATCAGATTCGGGGCCAGGTCCGGGCTTTCGACGATCTCGTCGACGGACTCGTCGCCGTCTTCGGCCGTGCCGATCCCGCGCAGGCGCATGACGCACGAGCGCGCGCCCTCGCGCAGCACCGCGGCCACCAGCCGGGCCTCGGTCCGCTGGGGGTGGTCGGCGGCGGCGCGGCGCAGGCTGTCCGCGTCCGCCTCGGCGACGTCGGGCAGCTCCGACTCCGAGCCCGGCGGCAGCACGATGATCTCCTGCGCCAGCGCGCACCCGATGACCAGGTCGGGCCAGGCGATCCGGCCCAGCGCCTCGGCGAGGTCGCCCTCGGGCAGGGCCTCCTGCGCCACCGGCGTCAGCGGGTTGGCCCGGTCCAGCTGCCCGGCCAGCTCCGGCTGCTCGTCGAGCAGGGCCGCCGTCGGCACCAGCGCGAACAGCTGGGGCGGCTGGTCCCAGCCGGCCGCGGCCATGAACTCCTCGATCTCACGGGCGAGTGCGGCGACACCGGGGACGGCCGGGTGCGGTTCGTTCATGCGCACATGGTGGCAGGCGCCCCCGCGCGACGCGGTCGCGAGTCCGGTTTGGGCGGGTCCCGGGAACTTCCTGCGGCATCCGTAGAGTTAGGTCATCAGGAGGCGCACGCGTCTCCGTGTAACAAGCATTCACGAAGACAGGAGCGTGCACCGTGGCGACTCGGCCCCCGGTGAGCCTGCCGAAGCTGTCCCGGCGCAGCCGGATCCTCCTCATCATCGCCGCGGTGATCGTGCTCGCGCTGTTGCTGGGGGCCCGCCTGCTGGACACGTACGTCGACTGGCTGTGGTTCGGCGAGGTCGGCGCGCGATCGGTGTTCACCACCCAGGTGGTCACTCGCGTCGTGCTCTTCTTCGCCGTCGGGTTGCTCGTCGGCGGGGCCCTCGCGATCAGCCTGATGATCGCCTACCGCTCCCGGCCGGTGTTCGTGCCGATCTCCGGCGCCGACGACCCGCTGGCGCGCTACCGCTCCGCGATCGTCGCCCGGATCCGCCTCTTCGGCATCGGCATCCCGGTGCTCACCGGCCTCATCGCCGGGCTGTCCGCCCAAAGCGACTGGCAGGTGGTGCAGCTGTTCCTCAACGGCACCTCGTTCGGCCAGACCGACCCCGAGTTCGGCAACGACATCGGCTTCTACGCCTTCGACCTGCCGTTCTTCAACTGGCTGCTCGGCTGGCTGTTCATCACCGTCGTCATCTCCTTCTTCGGCGCGCTGATCTCGCACTACGTCTTCGGCGGCATCCGCCTCGCCGGCAAGGGCGGCCAGCTCGCCGGCCCGACCCGCGCGCAGCTCGCCATCACGGTCGGCCTCTTCGTGCTGCTGAAGGCCGCGGAGTACTTCGTCGACCGGTACAACCTGCTGTTGTCCGACCGGGGCGCGCCGCTGTTCATCGGCGCCACCTACACCGACCTGAACGCGGTCCTGCCCGCGAAGCTGATCCTGCTGTGCATCTCGGTGATCTGCGCGATCGCGTTCTTCGCCGGTGCGTTCCTGCGCAACCTGCAGCTGCCGGCCATCGCCCTCGTCCTGCTGATCCTGTCGAGCATCCTGGTCGGCGTCGCCTGGCCGGCCATCCTCGACCAGTTCTCGGTGAAGCCGAACGCGAACGAGAAGGAAGCGACGTCCATCCAGCGCAACATGGACGCCACCCGCAAGGCGTTCGGCCTGACCGACGTCCAGTACCAGCAGTACTCGGGCAAGTCCGACGCGACCGCGAGCGAGGTCAAGTCCGACACCGGCACGATGTCGAACATCCGGCTACTCGACCCGAACGTCCTCTCCGACACCTTCACCCAGCGCGTCGGCCGCGAGAACTTCTACGGCTTCCCGGCCAAGCTCGACATCGACCGCTACACCGTCGGCGGCACCACACAGGACTACATCGTGGCGGCCAAGGAGATCAAGACCGAGGGCCTGACCGGCAACCAGACCAGCTGGATCAACAAGCACCTCGTCTACACCCACGGCAACGGCTTCGTCGCCGCGCCGGCCAACACGATCGACCGCGCGGTCAAGGACGCCAACTCCGACGGCGGCTACCCGATCGCCACCACCAGCGACACCCAGAACCCGACCGGCGCCGGCGCCAACGGGAGCGCCCCCGGCATCGAGGTCAAGGAACCCCGGATCTACTACGGCGAGCTGTCCGCCGCGGACTCCGACTACGCCATCGTCGGCGGCACCTCGGGCAACGCGCCCGGCGAGTACGACACCGCCACCGACCGCTACACGTACAAGGGCACCGGCGGCGTCTCGATCGACAACTGGTTCAACCGCCTGGCCTTCGCCGCCGAGTACGGCGAACGGAACATCCTGTTCTCCGACGCCATCGGCGACAACTCGAAGATCATGTACAACCGCGACCCGCGTGACCGCGTCAGCAAGGTCGCGCCGTGGCTGACCCTCGACGGCGACCCGTACCCGGCGGTCGTCGACGGCAAGATCCAGTGGATCATCGACGGCTACACCACCATCAACAACTTCCCGTACTCGCAGCAGACGCAGCTCGGCGCGGCCACCAACGACTCCCTCAACGGCGTCGCCCGCCAGGGCAACAGCTCCATCAACTACATCCGGAACTCGGTCAAGGCCACGGTCGACGCCTTCAACGGCACCGTGAACCTGTATTCGATCGACGACAAGGAACCGGTCCTCAACGCCTGGGAGAAGGTCTTCCCCGGACTCGTGAAGCCCAGCTCCGCGATCTCCGAGGACCTGCGGGCCCACTTCCGCTACCCCGAAGACCTCTTCAAGATCCAGCGCGAGCTCCTGTCCCGCTACCACGTGAGCAACCCGCAGGAGTTCTACTCCCAGCAGGCCTTCTGGAGCGTCCCGCAGGACCCGACCGCGGAAGGTGGCGCCAACCCCGCCGCGGCCGGCGCCGCCAACCAGCCCGGGTACTACGTCCTCGCGGACACCCCGGGCCAGACCCAGCCGACCTTCCAGCTGACCAGCTCGCTCACCGGCCTCCAACGCCAGTACCTCGCGTCCTGGATGTCGGTGTCCTCCGACCCAGTCGACTACGGCAAGATCCGCGTCCTCCAGCTACCCAGCGCGGCCACCGGAGCCACCCAGGTCGACGGCCCGGTCCAAGTCCAGAACCGGTTCCAGAGCGATCCACGCGTCGCGCAGGACCGGACCCTGTTCAACAACCCCAACGTCATCCCGATCTACGGCAACCTGATCACGCTCCCGGTCGCCGAAGGGTTCCTCTACGTCGAACCCGTCTACATCCGGCAGCGCAACCAGAACAGCTATCCACAGCTGGCCCGCGTCCTCGTCTCGTACGGACCCAAGGTCGGCTACGGCGCGACCCTCCAGGAAGCCCTCGACCAGGTCTTCGGCACCGGCACCGGAGCGGCCACCACCACGCCGCCCCAGTCCGGCCAGCCGACGACCACACCGACTACACCGACGACCACACCGCCCAACACCGGCGGCGGCAACGCAGCCCTCGACAGGGCCGCCGCCGACATCGAATCGGCCATCGTCAAACTCCAAGCCGCCCAGAAATCCGGCAACTTCGCCGACCAAGGCGCGGCACTGGCCGCCCTCGACGCGGCCGCGAAGGCCTACCAGTCGGCCAAGGCACAACCGGCCACCACACCCAGCGCGACACCCAGCACCACACCCACCAGCCAGCCCGGCGGGTGAGGTCGACGTCCTAAGTGACCCCTGCTTTGCGCCCGCTCGAAACCAGGGCGTAAAGTAGGGAACACGACGCGGGGTGGAGCAGCTCGGTAGCTCGCTGGGCTCATAACCCAGAGGTCGCAGGTTCAAATCCTGTCCCCGCTACAGATGCAGGAGGCCTGTGTCGACGGAGAACGTCGACCGGGCCTCCTTCGCATTTGTCCTGGGGGTCGAACCCCCAGACCCCCGCCAGGGGGGCTTCGCCGCCCCTGGACCCCCCTTCGGGTGGTTGGCTCCTACTTCAGCCAGGCTTCTGTTTCTCCTGTTGTGTTTGCTACGTAGCCGTCTGGGCGGATCAGGGCCCTTGTTACGTCTGGCCAGGGGAGTTTGTCCACTGCGGCCACCTTGACGTCTGGGTGGGGGCTTTCTGTTTCGGTTGTTGTCAGTAGGACGAAGTTTCCCTTGTGGAACCAGTCGCTTGCGTTGCCTGTCTTGGTTTTGAAGTCTGGTAGGCGGGTTCCTGTTGCCGGGTGGGCGTTCTCGGGGGCTTTGTAGGTGATGCTCAGGCCTGATACCAAGCCTGACAAGTAATGTTGGGCTTGGGGGAGTTCGGACATTGCTCGGTAGAGCTTTCGTAGCGCCAGAAGTTCTGGGGTTGAGGGGATCAGGGCTGACTGGGCCGCTACGTTTTGTACTACCGCCTCTGCTACTGGGCGGCGTTCTTGTTCGTAGGTGTCCAGTAGGTCTTTGTGGCCCGTGCCTTTCAGGGTTGCTGCCAGTTTCCAGCCCAGGTTCATGGCGTCCTGGATGCCCAGGTTGAGGCCCTGGCCTCCTGCTGGGAAGTGCGTGTGGGCTGCGTCGCCTGCCAGTAGTACTCGGCCTACCCGGTACTGTGCGGCCAGTCTCGAGTCGTCTCCGAAGCGGGATGCCCAGCGGATCTCCTCGACCTTTGTCTCCGCGCCGTACGTCTTGGTGATCACGTCGCGGACTTCTTCTTCCGTTACCTCCGCCCGGAGGTTCTCCGGGCGGTTCAGGCGGTCTCCGTAGGCCAGGCGGTACAGGTTCGGTTCCGACAGCGGGATCAGGCCCGTGTACTTGCCGATGCCGTCCGTGGTGACGATGTTGCGCATCGACCGCCACTCGGTCTGGGCTCCTGCCGGGGTGGCCGCGAACCGGACGTCCGCCACCACTCCGTGGCCGCGGCCGTCGATCCCTTCGAACGGGAGGTTCAGCGCTTTGCGGACCGCGCTTCGGCCGCCGTCGCAGCCCACCAGGTAGGACGCTCGGATTCTCGTCGTGGCTGTGGTGACCGTGACGGCCTCTTCGTCCTGGGTGAACTCCTTCAGCTCCTGGCCTCTGAGGACCTTCACGCCTTGCTCGGCCAGCCGCTCCTCCAGGGCCGCCTCCACTTGGGCCTGGGGGATGCCCAGCTGGTACGGGTGGCGCGTGTCCCAGCCGGCGTAGCTCACCGGGATCATCGCGAAGTGGCCTTCGCCCACCGTCGCGAACGACCGCCGCTCCGCCCGGCCCAGCAGGCCGCGCAGGTCCAGCACCTCCGCGGTGCGCGGCTGGAGGTTCAGGGCCTTCGACAACCCCGTCCGCTCCGCCAGGCGCTCCAGCACCACGACGTCCACTCCGGCCAGTGCCAGCTCGTTCGCCAGCATCAGCCCGGTTGGCCCCGCCCCGGCCACGACCACCGCTGTCGTCAGCTCGTCCATGAGATCCCCTTAACAACGTTAAATTGACGTGCCCCGAGGATGCCCTTAACATCGTTAAGCTGTCAAGTTCGGACGCTGAGGAGATCGTGGACATGGCCCTGACCAGGCGGGACATCGCCCGTGCCGGGCTCAGGCTGCTCAACGAGGTCGGCCTGAACGGCCTCACGCTGCGGCTCATCGCCACCGAGCTCGGCGTCAAGGCGCCGGCGCTCTACTGGCACCTGAAGAACAAGCAGGAGCTGCTCGACGAGATGGCGACGCAGATGTACGCCGACGCCGACCGGGAGCCGCCGGAGCCGCTGGGGGAGTGGGAGACCGTCGCTTACCGCGCCCGGGCGGCGCGCCGGATGATGCTGGCCTACCGCGACGGCGGGAAGGTCTTCGCCGGGACCTACCTCGGCGACCTGAGCCTGGTCGGCGAGCACGCGTTCCGCCGGAGCATCGACGCCGGGCTGGACGCTCGGCGGGCGGACCAGGTGCTCTTCACCGTCTACAGCTTCGTCGTCGGGTTCACCATCGAAGAGCAGGCCGTCTACCCGATGCCCGGCCAGCTGGACGAGCGCTACCGGGGCGCGCCCGGCGGCTCGGTGCTCACCGACGTCGACGCGCGGTTCGAGGACGGCCTGGAGATCGTCCTCGGGGGCGCCCGCGGCTGGCTCGGGCTGGCATAACGCCTGGTCAGCGTGTTTTGGGACCCCCCTGTGAACGCCTTGAACGCACCGTGTAATCTTTCTCAAGTACCACAACGGCGCGGGGTGGAGCAGCTCGGTAGCTCGCTGGGCTCATAACCCAGAGGTCGCAGGTTCAAATCCTGTCCCCGCTACCACCAGGAGGCGCGTTCTCGGGAAACCGGGAACGCGCCTCTTTTTGTCATGTTCGTACGACTTTCGCCGCCGACTTTTCCGTGAAACTGTCGAATCGCTACGAATTCCGCCAGCCGGGCTCTCGTTCCCGATGGTTGCGGTGCGTGTCCACTGTGGGCCAAGCGGGGACGGCCGCCCGGCGAACTCACCTGCCTGGTGGTTGTCACCACCGTCCGGATGCGGCTGGTCGGACCAATGCGTGGTCACCGTGGTAGCGCTGCGTGTCCGGGGTCCACTGTGGACCAGAGCGGATTGGGCCGAACGAGGGGATCTCACTAGCCACAATGGACAGATCCGCTGACCACTGTGGACACAGGCGCGGATAAGTGGGAATGTAGAGGGCGTGTCCGAATTGAATGCAACAGCCGCCGCCCTGCTCGGTCTGCTCCACGACGGTCCCGCCACCGGCGGGCAGCTCGTCGCGGGCGCCGGTGAGCGCTTCGGTGCCTTCTTCAGCGTCACCCGCAGTCAGGTGTACCGGGAGCTCCCGGCGCTGTCCAAGGAAGGTCTCGTCCGGCTCGGCAAGCAGGGCCCGCGCTCCAGTCAGCAGTACCTGATCACCGCCGCCGGCAAGAAGGCCTTCAAGACCTGGCTGACGTCCGAGGCCGGTCCCGACCACCTGCGCAGCCCGCTGATCCTGCGGCTCGTGCACGCCGGTTCGTTGACGGCCAAGCAGCGCGGGTCGCTGCTCGAGTCGGCGCGCACCAGCTACGGCCAGCAGCTCGACGACGCGAAGACGGCCACGAAGTCGGCCGAAGGGCCCTACGAAAAGGCCGTCGCCGAGTTCGCGCAGGCTCAGGCCAAGGCCGCCCTGAAGCTGCTCGACGCCATCCCGTCGGCCTGAGGTTGACCCCGCCCACGACCGGTGCTCGCGACCGGTCGTGGGTTTTGCCGTAACCTCGACAAACGTGAGTGATGAGTTCGACGCGGCATTGAAGGACCTGACCGGCAAGCTGACGCAGATCGAGTCGGTGATGGACCTCGACGCGTTGCGCGCGCAGGTGGCCGACCTGGAGCAGCAGGCTTCGAGCCCCAACCTCTGGGACGACCCCGAAGCGGCGCAGAAGGTGACCAGCCAGCTCTCCCACCGGCAGAGCGAGCTGCGGCGGGTCAACGACCTGCGCCAGCGGCTCGACGACCTGGGCGTGCTGTACGAGCTCGCCGGCGACGAGGGTGACGCCGGCAGCATGGGCGAGGCCGAGGGCGAGCTGACCGAGCTGGGCAAGGCCATCGACGGCCTCGAGGTCCGCACCCTGCTCTCCGGCGAGTACGACGACCGCAACGCCGTCGTCACCATCCGCTCCGAGGCCGGCGGCGTCGACGCCGCGGACTTCGCCGAGATGCTGCTCCGGATGTACATGCGCTGGGCCGAGCGCCACGGCTACCCGACCAACGTCTACGACATCTCCTACGCCGAAGAGGCGGGCATCAAGTCGGCGACGTTCACGGTGACCGCCCCCTACGTCTACGGCACCCTCTCGGTCGAGCAGGGCACCCACCGGCTCGTCCGGATCTCGCCGTTCGACAACCAGGGCCGCCGCCAGACGTCGTTCGCGCACGTCGAGGTGCTGCCCGAGGTCGAAGAGGTCGACCACGTCGACATCGCGGAGAAGGACATCCGCGTCGACGTCTACCGCTCGTCCGGCCCCGGCGGCCAGAGCGTCAACACGACCGACTCCGCGGTGCGCATCACGCACCTGCCGACCGGCATCGTCGTCTCCTGCCAGAACGAGAAGTCGCAGCTGCAGAACAAGGCCGCCGCGCTCAAGGTCCTCCAGGCCCGGCTGATGCTGCGCAAGAAGGAAGAAGAGCGCGCCGAGATGGACGCGCTCAAGGACGGCGGCTCCAGCTGGGGCAACCAGATGCGCTCCTACGTGCTGCACCCGTACCAGATGGTCAAGGACCTGCGGACCGAGTTCGAGGTCGGCAACCCGTCCGCGGTGCTCGACGGCGAGATCGACGGTTTCCTCGACGCCGGCATCCGCTGGCGGAAGCAGTCCGCGGCCGTTTAACGGTGCAAGGGGTGTTCGCGTGACCGCTCACCGTGCGCAAACGCCCCTTGCTCCACCCGGGTGGCCCGGGCAACCGGGGCTTCACGAGACCGGTGGGTAGTATGCCGAATCGTGATCCGGCTCGAAGAGGTTTCCAAGGTCTACAAGACCTCGACGCGGCCCGCGCTCGAGCGGGTGTCCGTCGACATCGAAAAGGGTGAGTTCGTCTTCCTGATCGGTCCCTCGGGATCGGGGAAGTCGACCTTCCTCCGGCTGCTGCTGCGCGAAGAGACGCCGAGCAAGGGTCGCGTGGTGGTGTCCAACTTCGACGTCGCCAAGCTGGCCCGCCGCCGGGTTCCCCGCCTGCGGCAGACCATCGGCTGCGTGTTCCAGGACTTCCGCCTGCTGGCCAACAAGACCGTCGCCGAGAACGTCGCGTTCGCCCTCGAGGTCATCGGCAAGCCCGGCCCGACCATCAAGAAGGTCGTCCCCGAGGTGCTGGAGCTCGTCGGCCTCGACGGCAAGGCGGACCGGCTGCCCAACGAGCTCTCCGGTGGTGAGCAACAGCGCGTGGCGATCGCTCGCGCGTTCGTGAACCGGCCGCTGGTGCTGCTCGCCGACGAACCGACCGGGAACCTGGACCCCGACACCAGCCAGGACATCATGCTGCTGCTGGAGCGGATCAACCGCACCGGCACGACCGTCCTGATGGCGACCCACGACCACGGCATCGTCGACTCCATGCGGCGCCGCGTCGTCGAGCTGCAGCTCGGCCGGGTGGTCCGCGACGACGCCCGCGGCGTCTACGGCATCGGCCGCTGACCGCCCACCCCCGCACGCCCCCGACCCCAAGGACCTGCACCCGACATGCGCGCCAGTTTCGTCTTCAGTGAGGTAATCACCGGCCTGCGCCGGAACATCACGATGACCATCGCGATGATGCTGACCACGGCCGTGTCGCTCGCCATGCTCGGCGGCGGCCTGCTGGCCGTGCGGACGATCGACAAGATGAAGTCCAACTTCCTCGCCGACGTCGAGGTTTCGGTCTACCTCACCGACGACATCAGCGCGAACGACAAGAACTGCACCCAGTCGCTGTGCGAGTCGCTGCGCTCGGACCTGCAGGGCAACGACGGCGTCGAGTCGGTCGTGTTCGAGAACCGCGACCAGGCCTACGACCGGTTCAGGAAGATCTTCGAGAGCCAGCCCGAGCTGGTCGCCCTCACCGGCCCCGCTTCGCTGCCCGCTTCGCTGCACGTGAAGCTGAAGGACCCGGACCGCAGCGAATCGATCGTGCAGGCCTACAGCACCAAACCGGGCGTGCGGAAGGTCGACGACCAGAAGAAGTTCCTCGACCGCGTGTTCAACGCCTTCAACGGTGTCCGGAACATGGCCTTCGGCGCGGCGCTCATCATGGCCATCGCCGCCCTGCTGCTGATCGCCAACACGATCCAGGTGTCCGCGTTCACGCGGCGCACGGAGGTCGGCATCATGCGGCTCGTCGGCGCGACGCGGTGGTACACGCAGCTGCCGTTCCTCCTGGAGGCGGTGGTCGCCGGCGCGGTCGGCGCGATCCTCGGGATCATCATGCTGATCATCACCAAGGCCGGCTTCCTGGACTCGGTGTTCACCGGCGACGTGTTCCCGAAGATCACCATGCTGGAACTGCTGTTCCCGGTCGCGCCGATCCTGCTCGGGGTGTCCGTGCTGATCTCCGCTCTCACCGGTTACGTGACGCTGCGCCTGTACGTCCGGCACTAGCGCGTCCGTCCGAAAAGGCAGCTGCTTGTTGCCCAGGTCATCACGTAGAGTGGTCGTATGCCCAAGGAACTTGGCCAGAAGGTGATCGTGTCGAACCGCAAGGCTCGGCACGATTACTCCATCCTCGACACCTACGAGTGCGGTCTCGTGCTCGTCGGGACCGAGGTCAAGAGCCTGCGCGAGGGCAAGGCGTCGCTGGCCGACGCGTTCGCGACCGTCGACGACGGCGAGGTCTGGCTGCGCAACGTGCACATCCCGGAGTACACGCAGGGCACATGGACCAACCACACGCCGCGACGCACCCGGAAGCTGCTGCTGCACCGCCGCGAGATCGAGAAGCTCATCGGCAAGACCAAGGAGAGCGGGCTCTCGCTGGTGCCGCTGTCGATGTACTTCAAGGACGGCAAGGTCAAGGTCGAGATCGCCCTCGCGAAGGGCAAGAAGGCCTACGACAAGCGGCAAACACTCGCCAAGCGCGACGCGGAACGGGACATCAGCAAGGCCATGGGCCGCGCGCTGAAGGGCCGGTTCACGGAGTGACGGCCGGGCCCGCCGACGACGCCGACGTCGCCCGCTGGACGGCGTCGCTCGGCCTGCCGGGCCTGGTCGACCTGCACGTCCACTTCCTGCCGAAACCGGTGATGGACAAGGTCTGGGCGTACTTCGACCGGGCCACGACGCACTACGGCACCGAGTGGCCGGTGCACTACCGCACCGACGAGCAGGACCGGATCGCCACCCTGAAGACGCTGGGGGTCCAGCGGTTCGCGCCGCTGGTCTACCCGCACAAGCCGGGGATGGCGCAGTGGCTGACGGAGTGGGCGCTCGAGTTCGCGTCGCGCGTGCCGGACGCGGTGCCGACCGGCACGTTCTACCCGGAGCCGGGCGCGGGGTCCGCTGTGGACGGTGCGCTGCGGGCGGGTGCGCAGGTGTTCAAGGCGCACGTCCAGGTCGGCGCGTACGACCCGCGTGACGAGCACCTGACGCCGGTGTGGGGCGCGCTGGCCGACGCGGGCGTGCCGGTGGTCGTCCACTGTGGACACGGTCCGTTGCGTGGCGACTTCACCGGGTTGCAGGTCTTCGAAGAGGTCTTGGCCCGGCACCCGCGGCTGACGGCGGTGCTCGCGCACGCGGCGATGCCGGAGTTCGGCGCCGCGTTCGAGCTGCTCGCCAAGTACCCGCGGGTGCACCTCGACACCACGATGGTCGGCGTGCCGTTCGCCCAGGCGATGTCGCCGCTGCCGGCGGACTGGACGTCGCGGCTGGCGGACGTCGCCGACCGCGTGGTGCTGGGCACCGACTTCCCGAACATCCCGTACTCCTACGCGACCCAGCTGCAGGCGATCGCCGGCTGGGCGGCCGACGATCGACTGGGGGAGCCGTTCCTGCGGGCCGTCCTCCACGACACCCCGCTGCGCCTGCTCAACGCCTGAAAGCCGTGAAGACCTCCTTCCCGGCCATAAGAGCCGGGAAGGAGGCCTTCACGGCTTTGGTCTCAGCGCCTGATGGTCGCCTGTTCGCTGACGGCGACCGCGCGGCCCAGAAGGCGGGTGCCCAGGTCCGTCGCCGGGATGTGCTTGCCCGCCAAGAGGAAGCCCGCCGTCGCGAGCAGCACCCACGGCACCGGGCCGTGCACGATGCCGTCCGACAGCGGCGCGAAACCGTGGGCGGCGAGGCCGAGCAGGCCACCCGACACCATCAGCCCGGCGACGATCAGCTGCGGCAGCTTCGCCGTCACCGCGACCGTGTCGCGCTGGGTCTCGAAGTGGGCGAACAGCCGCAGCAGGCCCAGCAGCACCATGCCGCACACCGCGAACCACGCGGGCGCCATGACCAGCCAGAGCACCGTGCCCGGTGCCGGGGTTTCGTAGCCGAGGCCGTACACCGTCACGCCCGCCACCACGATCAGTGCCGGCATGTGCCACAGGTAGACGGTCATGAACCGCGCACCGAGCCAGCTGAGCGCGGTGCCGACGCCCGGCCGCTCGGCGAGCGCGTTGAGCTGCGGGCGGAAGGCGAGCAGCAGGCCGATCTGGCCGACGGCGAGGAACGCGAGCAGCACGGTCGGCGGGCTCATGTTCGACACCGGCGCACCCGGCATGCCGATCATGCTGGCCGGGTACGGGCCGAACGCGACCATCAGCGCGGTGACGCCGAAGCCGGCGGCGGACAGCGTCAGCGCGCCGCGGCGGGTCAGCGAACCGAGCCGGCCTTCGACGTAGTGGAAGCCGAGCTGGTGCACCGCGACCCAGACGAAGATCGCGTTGGCGTAACCGATGTAGCCGAGGTCGTTGAAGCGCGCGACGTCGACGAGCACGCCCGCCACCGCCATCACCAGCGGCACCTTGAGGCCCCAGCGGCGGTGCGCGGCGACCATCACCGGCGTGAGCAGCACGACCAGGACGTACACCGCGAGGAACCACAGCAGCTGCGCGGCGATCGCGCTGGCGACCTGCAACGGCTGCGGCGGGATGCCCAGGCCGCGCAGGAAGTCCGGCACGACCAGCCACACGGCCAGCAGCGGCAGCACCGGCACCATCAGGCGCCGGATCCGCGCGGCGAGCCACTGGCGCGGGGAGTCCGCGCGGCGCAGCGAGATGAGGTTGGCGGCGCCCCCGGCGAAGAAGACCAGCGGCATCACCTGCGACAGCCAGGTGACGACCCACCAGCCCGGCGTCGCCAGCGCGTTGCCGGTGGCGAGCTGCCCGCCGGAGTAGGAGAGCACCGGCATGACCCAGTGCTGGGCGATGACGGCGAGGATGGCCCCCGCCCGGACGACGTCGAGAAACCTGTCCCGGCCGCCTCGTGCGACCCCCTGGCTTGTCTGCATGCAGTAGAGCTTGGCCGCTTCGACCTGCTGGAACAGCGGTGCTGACCGCCCTCTTCGGGGTCCTGTTCACCCCCAGCCGGAGCGGGGGTTGTCCCTACCGCCGGACGGCTCAGGACTCCCGGATGCCGTCGGGTTCGGCCTCACTGCGCGACGACGCGGCGACCCGGTACTCCCAGCCGTCCTCGGTGAGGCCGAGCTCGTAGCGCGTCTCGATCTTCGGGCCGTCGTGGAGGTGGATGTGCTTGATGACGGCGCCGGGCACGGGCTCGGTTTCCCCGAGCTCCTGGACCCGGCCGTCGAGCGGACCGCCGAAGAAGCGGACGCAGCGGGTTTCGTCGGACATCCGCGCACTCCTCTCGTCGGCGGGTCCGCTCATGGTAGGTGAGGGGACTCGAGGACGCCGCCGTCAGAACGGGTGACCCAGCGTCCACCTTACGGGACTTTTGGTCACTGAACGTCCACTCAACGGCCGAGATAGGTGAGGACAGCACGAACGCGACGGTGTTCCTCCGCGCTCGCCTCCAAGCCGAGTTTCGAGAAGATGTTGCCGATGTGCTTCTCCACCGCGCCGTGCGACACCACGAGCGAGTTCGCGATCGCCGTGTTCGACAGGCCCTGGGCCATCAGGCCGAGCACCTCGGACTCGCGCGCGGTCAAGGCGTCCAGCGGGTTGCGGCGGCCGCGGGCCATCAGCTGGGCGATGACGTCCGGGTCGATCGCCGTGCCGCCGTTCGCCACCCGGCGGACCGCGTCCAGGAAGTCCGCGACGTCCGCCACGCGCTCCTTCAGCAGGTAGCCGACGCCGCCGGCGCCGCCCGAGAGCAGCTCGACCGCGTACGACTCCTCGACGTACTGCGAGAGCACCAGCACCGGGAGGCCCGGCACCTCCTTGCGGGCCGCGAGGGCGGCGCGCAGGCCCTCGTCGGTGAACGTCGGGGGCATCCGGACGTCGACTATGGCCAGGTCAGGACGGTGTTCCAGGACCGCGCCCAGCAGCTCGTCCCCGTTGTCGACGGCCGCCACCGTCTCGATGCCCTCGTCGGCGAGCAGGCGGGTGACCCCGGCCCGCAGCAGCACGGCGTCCTCGGCGATCACTACCCGCATCCGGCCCCCAGGTTCTCCGATGATCGGGGCCCAGCCTATTCACCATTCACAGGGGAGGTCAGCCCGGATCACGGTCGGTCCGCCGACCGGGCTGACGACGGTGATCACGCCGTCGATCGTCGCGGCGCGGTCGGCCAGACCGGCCAAGCCGCCGCCGGGCCGCATCTCGGCGCCGCCGTGGCCGTTGTCGGTGATCTCGACGACGACGTGCGCGTCGTCGCGCCACACCTTCACCTCGGCCTCCTTCGCGCCGGAGTGCTTCGCGATGTTCGTCAGCGTCTCGCCGACGATGAAGTACGCCGTCGTCTCCACCGCCGCCGGCGGCCGCGGCTCCACGTTCACCGTGACGTCCACCGGGATCGGCGACTTCGCCGCCTGCGCCGACAGCGCCGCGTCCAGGCCGCGGTCGCCCAGCACCGCCGGGTAGATCCCGCGGGCCAGGTCACGCAGCTCCGACACCGCGAGCTTCGCGTCCGCGTGCGCCTCGTCGATCAGCTCGCGGACGCCTTCAGGATCGTGGTCGAACTTCGACTTCGCGCGGCCCAGGCTCATCGCGACGGCCACCAGCCGCTGCTGCGCGCCGTCGTGCAGGTCACGCTCGATGCGGCGGCGCTCCGCCTCGGCCGCGTCGACACCCCGGGCCCGTGAAGCCTGCAGCCGCTCGGCCTTCTGCTCCAGCCGCTTCGTGCGGTTCGGGCCCAGCAACGCGATCGCCAGCTCCCCGTGCAGCCAGCCCAGCCACGGCGTCACCCAGATCGCCATCGGCAGCAGCACGATCGACGCGATCGCGATCGCGAACTCCACGCACGCCAGCGGGAACGCCGCCATCAGGTACGCCAGGTCCCGCCACGTCGTCGGGTCGCTCAGCCGGATCAGCCACCGCCGCAGCACCGGCTCGCCGTCGTAGGCCCGCCGCTCCACCGGCGGCAACGGCACCCGCAGCATCCGCCCGGCCCAGCCGCGCTCCCGATCCGCCGACCAGCGGATGAAGCTCGTCGTCGCCAGCAGGATCGGGAACCCGACCCACACCACCGCCGTGCCGACCCCCACCGAGATCCCCGTGACGATCAGCACGAACTGCAGGAGCCGGAAGACGAAGCTCAGGAGCATGTACCCGATCGTGCGAGCCGGGTGCGGCCGCGGGTGCTCGAGCTGGCGTTGCTCCGGCGTCATCCCGCCACCAGGTGCTTCTCTTCGGCTTCTTCCCACCAGCGCTCCATCCGACGGCGCTGGGCCGCGGTCGGGCCGAGCAGCGCGTTCGCGAGCCGGGCGTGCGTCCCCGCCAGCGCCTTCGTCAGCGCCACGGACAACGCGATGAACAGCACCCCCAGCGCTGCCCACGGTAGCGCCTCCACCGTCGAGTCCACGGTCAGCCACCGCAGGTCGTCCGACGGGAAGTAGTACGCGCCGCCCGGCAGCCACCGGAAGTAGATCGGCAGCCCCGCCAGCGCCAGGCTCGTCGACCAGAACGCCGTCACCAGCGTGAACTCGATCAGCCCGAGCGGGAACAACACGAAGAAGTACAGCAGGTCCCGCCACGTCGACAGATCCTTGAGCCGCGCCTTCCAGCGCAGGCTCTGCTTCCCCGCCGGCAACGGCAGGTACGGCAGATCGATGTACCGGTCGAGCAGCGCGTAGACCCGCGCCCGCTCCATCCGCGCCGCGCCCCGGACCCCCAGCACCAGCAACGCGAGCAGCGGAACCCCCACCCACACCACGACCGTCCCCAGCCCGGCCGCCGTCAACGACGTCAAGACCGTGAACGCCGCCACCCCCAACGGCAGGTTCATCAGCAGGAAAACCACCGAACCGCCGAACGGCGGATCCCGCCTCTCGCTAGCCATGACCTGGCTCCCTTCAGTCCCACGATGCCCCCAAGCATCGTTCGCCGGACCGCCGGCCGACATGGTGCGCGCGGGCATCCCGCCGGTAGGGCTGGCCCTACCCCGCCCTGGACTAAAGGGCTGGCGCCACGCGTTATGCTGTACGGGTTGTGTCCCACCAAGGGGGTGAACGGTTTCGACTTTGGACGTTGAGCCAGGAGAAGCGTGCCGGTGCAGGCGAGAGACCACCGTAAGCGTCATCGCAATCGAATAAGCGCCGATTCCAATCAGCGCGAGTACGCCCTCGCCGCCTGAGCGAGTGCGTCTCTGTCGGCCCGGGTGTGCCTCCGACCCGGGTACCGGCATCAGCTAGGAGGCTCAGCGGCAGTCCCGGCCACGGGGACCTGCCGTGAAGCAAACAGTGGCTGGGCCCGTCACTTCAGCTTGTTCGCGTGATTGAAGGGGCCGAGTAGAGACGAAGCGGACTGCGCACGGAGAAGTCCTGTCGATACGCCAGAGGACCCGGGTTCAATTCCCGGCACCTCCACCTTCGAGAAGGCCCTCGCTCCTTCGGAGCTTGGGCCTTCTCTTCGGTTTCGTCCATTGTCTCTGGGGGTCGGACCCCCAGACCCCCGCCATGGGGCTCCGCCCCCTGGACCCCCCTGGGGCTGCCGCCCCTTGCCCCTGCCGCCGCGGCTGGCCCGGGTGTGTTGGTGCGCCTGTCTGGTGGTCCCAGGAGTCTTGGACGTTCCGTCTGGCTTCGCTGGGGGTCTTGGACGTCCCGT
This sequence comes from Amycolatopsis sp. NBC_01286, assembly GCF_035982555.1. NCBI lineage: Bacteria > Bacillati > Actinomycetota > Actinomycetes > Pseudonocardiales > Pseudonocardiaceae > Amycolatopsis > Amycolatopsis sp. NBC_01286. The sequence continues at coordinate 1,013,443 of NZ_CP108428.1, read as the reverse complement.
CTGGCTGCGCTGGGAGTCTTGGAAGACCTGTCTGGCTGCGCTGGGAGTCGTGGAACGCTCGTCTTGCTTTGCTGGTGTCTTGGGGCCTGTCTGGTTTTGCTGGGTTTTGGGGCGGCTGTCTCGCTGTGCGGCAGTCTTTGGGTGTTCGGCATGCTGCGCTGGGGGTCTCGTAGCGCCTGTTTGGCTTTGCTGGGTTTCTTGGTGTGCCCGCCTCGCCGTCTGGTGTGTCTGTCCGGGCGTGTGGTGGTTGCGCTGGGTGTGTGGGTGTTTGCCTGTGGTTCTGGTGGGGGTGTGGGGGGCCGTTCTTGTGGGTGTGTCGGGGCTCAGGTTGTCGTGTTGGAGCGTTTACTGTGGGTGCTGTGGGGGACCTCCTTGTGGGTGATTTCACTCGGGGTGTCATGCTGTAGGTCGACGAAGGTTGTGGGTTCCGGTCGAGTCTCGGCCGGGGATGCCCGTGCCGGAAGTAGGTGCCAGATGACCTGGGCCCGATCCAATGGCAGCTCCACCGCCAACGACGAAGACAGCCGGATGGGTGTTATCCGGGCTGAGGAAGCCGAACGGCTTGCCGAGCAGAACGACAAAGCCGTCATCACCGTTGCCGGGCACTCCTCGGACGTCACCGAGTGTGCCGAACTGCTCGCCATGTTGGGGCTTGATGCCTCTTCCGGGCGGCGCCGATTCGTCCGCGCCTCATAACTTCCCGCTAGACCAGGTCCGCTACGTGGACCACCTTGTTCCTGCCCGTGGCTTTCGCGTGGTAGAGAGCGGTGTCCGCGGCGTCCAGGAGTCGTTGTAACGCCGTTCCCGCTGTGGGGTACGCGGCTATGCCTATCGATACCGACAGGCCCGTGACCCGCAGCTTGCCCACCGGGACTGTCAGTGCGCTGATCGCGCGGCGGATTCGCTCGGCCACCGCGCTGATGTCCGGGTGGGCTATCCCGGGCAGCAGCACGACGAACTCCTCGCCGCCGAAGCGGCCCACCGCGTCGCCGCGGCCTCGCACTGCCGCGATGATCGCCTCGGCCACCGCTTTGAGCACCGCGTCACCGGCCAGGTGGCCGTACGTGTCGTTGACCTGCTTGAAGTGGTCCAGGTCCAGCATCAACAGGCCGAACGTGCCGCGCTGGCGGGCCGCGCCGGCCAGCGTGCGCTCGGCCTGGGCGTGCCAGCCGCTCGTGTTGTACAGGCCCGTCTTGTCGTCCCGGTGGGCCGCCACCTCCAGCTGTCTCACCAGGACGGTGCGGTGCAGCAACAGCAGCGGGGGCAGGACCAGGACCACCAGGCCCGGCAGCATCGCGACCACCACCGCGTTCAACGCGCCCAGGCACAGCGTGGCCACCTCCAGGCCGTTGTCGGCCCACGTGCCGAACAGCGCCTCCGGGGTCCGGCCGATCTCCCGGCGCGCGGGCAGCACCAGCAGCGCGTTGACCACGAAGAACGTCGCGCCGGCTCCTGCTACCGCGAAAGTGCCCGGCCACGGGTGGCTCGTCGCCGAGCGGACGTCGTCGAGGCCGGCCAGGCGGAGCACACCCTGGGCCGCGTAGCAGGACAGCAGGATGATCGCGGCGTTGCTGATCGTCCGGGACGCCGGGACGCGCTGCAGGCGGTACCAGCTGCGCAGCGCCAGGTGCAGGTACAAGCCGCCGACCAGCACCGCGAGCAGCAGCGGCGGCAACAGCAGGACTCCGGCGAACGTCCAGACCGACGTCATGTTGATGTGCGGCGTGCCCGAGACGCGGCGGCGGATGCGCTCGACCCGGCGGCCCGTCTCTGACTGCAGAATGCCGAGCGCCAGCAGGACCCCGAGGATCGCCAGCGTCCGGCGATCGACTTCGATGGGCGACGGCTTCAGCGTCAGCACCACCGCCAATACCTCGCTGACCAGGCAGTACGTGACTACGCGCGGGCCTTGCCGCCACAGCGCCCAGCGCCGTGGCGAGACGAAGACGTCACGAAAGCGTGGCACAACGCGCGATGCTCCACCGCCGCTCCGCATACTCATGGTGTCCGCCCGGTGACGCAGGCGGCACGGGTCGAGCCGGCGAAAGGAGGCGCGCCATGTGCGGTCGCGACAACTGATGTCATCGCTCTCCCTCCGAGTCCAGCAGTCTGACCCGGCGCCACGCTCGCGCGATCGGCACGGCCACGGCGGCCCCCGCCGCGCCGGCCACCGCGATGGTGTGCGCCGGGCTCAGCACGTCGGCCAGCACGCCGGCGGCCGCCGCGCCCACCCCTTGCACGGTGATCAGGCCCGCGGAGTTCACACCGGCGCACTGCGCGCGGTGCTCGTCCGGCACCCGCCGCATGAACGAGACCGTGCCCTGGATGTTGTAGCCGGTCGCCAGTAGCCCGGACGCGGCCAGCAGCACCACCGCCGGCACGAGCCCCGGCCGGACGACGAACACGATCAGCGGCAGCCCGGCCGCGATCCCCAGCCAGCCGAGCACGCGGACCTGCGTCGCTTCTGGGATCCACTTGCCGAAGACGAACCCGCCGAGCACGCTGCCCGCCGGGTCCGCGGCCATGATCAGCCCGACGAGCGTCGCGCCCGCGCCGATGCCCGCCGCGTACGGCGCGGCCAGCGCCTCCGGGACGATGTAGAAGCCGGCCAGCCAGTTGAGCGCGACCAGCGTCCGCAACGCCGGATCGCGCCAGATCAGCCGGGCGCCGGCCGTCGTCGACGCCAGCCAGGCGCGGCCGCCGGACGTCGTCGTCGCGGCCACGGCCGGCCGCCGTCGCACGCCGGACGCCAGCAGCGCGGCCGACAACAGGAACGTCACGGCGTCCAGGGCCAGGGCGGCCGTGGGGGCGAGAGCCGCGATCAGCAGGCCGCCGCCGGCGAACCCGGCCAGCTGGGCGCCCTGGATCGTGACGTTCCGCAGGGCCATCCCGACGAGGTAGCGCTCGCCTTCGAGGACGGACGGCAGCAGCGCCTGCTGCGCCGCCTTGAACGGCCCGCCGAGCGCCGTCATCACCGCGACGAGCACGCACAGGACCCACAGCGGGACGCCGGGGATCGCGATGACGGCGACCAGCGCGGCCCGCGCCAGGTCGGACGCGATCATCACGTCGCGGCGCGGCCACCGGTCGCCCGCGCCGGCCAGCAGCACCCCGCCGAGCAGCGACGGGACGTAGGTGAGCGCGTAGGTCAGGCCGGTCAGCGCGGCCGAGTCGGTCCGCTGGAACACCAGGACGGCGAGCGCGACGCGGGCGAGCTGGTCACCGCAGATGGACAGCAGCTCGGCGGCCCACATCGCCCGGAACTCGGCGACGGCCAGGACCGCGCCGAAGCCCACCCGGGTCACCATCGGTGCCCCGGCTGCCACGATGCCACGCCGTCGTCCATCGCCGGTTCCCCTCGTGCCCCCACGACCGGTGTCCTCTTGCGCAACCACGGTAATCACCGAGCGGAGCGGAATCGAGGCGTTCGGTGACAGTTGCCCCGATCGCACCAGCCGGGACGCCGCCGGGTGGAGGTCAGCTCGGCGGGTTGCGGAGAAGAGGAAGAGTGTTCAGAATAAGAGCATGTTCAATTCAAATGAACATGCTCGCTCGTTGAACGCGAAAAGCTTGGCGGGTGTGGCAGTCGAACGGCTGGGCGAGCTCGGGCTCCGCGGTGAGGTGCTCGCCGTGGAACACGCCGAACCCGCGGAGAGGCACCGGGTCGACGCCGTGCTGCGGCTCACGGCGGGGTCGGGGGCCACCCGGACCTATGGAGTCGAGATCAAGCCCCGACTGACGCCTGAGCTGGCCACCAGCCTCAACCTGTCCACGCGGTTCCCGGCGTTGCTGGTCACGACCTACATCAGCGAACCGGTCGCCGAGCGGCTGCGTGCCTTGGGGATCGACTACGTGGACACCGCGGGCAACGCCCACCTCGCCTGGGACGACGTCCTCGTCGATGTCCGGGGACGTCGCAATCCGGCGGTCCCGCGTTCGCGAACTTCGCCGAGCGGGGCCGGTGCTTTCGGCCGGGCGGGTCTGCGGGTGGTGTTCGTCATCCTCAGCTGGCCGGACATGGCGGCCCAGCCGTACCGGGTGCTGGCCGGAGCGAGCGGAGCCTCGTTGGGAACCGTCAAGGCGGTGATCGACGAGCTCACCGGGGCCGGTTACCTCTACACAGGGGCGGAAGGCCGCCGGCTGGCCCGCGGCGGCGAGTTGCTCGACCACTGGTCGGAGGCATATTCGATCAACCTGCACGCCGCGCTCGCTCTTGGTGAGTTCTCCGTGGACGACCTCTCGTGGTGGCCGGACTCGGAATCCGAGATGCGTTCGCTGGGGATCCAGGTGGGGGGAGAGGCCGGAGCCGGCCTCATCGACCCGCACCTGCGGCCCGCCTCCCTCACGCTTTACGCCGAACAGCTCCCCGCCCGGTTCATCGGCCGGCACCGCCTGGTCCGGGCCGAGGACCGGGGCAACGTCCACATCCGGGAACGGTTCTGGCACGGACCCGAACCCGATGCTTGGACGGTGCCATCCCCACTGATCTACGCCGACCTGCTGGCTTCGGGAGATCCCCGCCAGCGCGAACACGGAGACCGGATCCGAACCAGTGACGATCGACTTATCCGCCTCGGCCGATCCTGAAATCCTGCTGGCCACCCGGGCGCTGACCCAGGTGGATGCCGCGGCCCAAGCGGCCGGAGTGGACTACCTGGTGGTCGGCGCGACGGCGCGCACGATCCTGTCGCTGGGGTTGATCGGACGGTCACCCGAGCGGGCCACCCGGGACGTCGACATCGCCGCCGAGGTCAGCAGCTGGGACGATTTCCGACGGCTCGCCGGCAAGCTCGAAAAGCACGGCCGCAGCGAGCATTCGTTCCTCGTCGGCGGGATCGAAGTCGACGTGCTGCCCTACGGCGGCATCGAACAGCCGGACCGCACCATCCTCTGGCCCGACGACCATCGGATGAACGTCCGCGGCATGCGCGAGGCGGTGGCGTCAGCTGAGTCCGTTCTCCTGCCCGGCGGGCTCACCGTCCGGGTTCCCGCGGTGCCCGCGCTGGCCTTGCTCAAGCTGCTGACCTGGTGGGATCGCCGTGTTCTCACCACTCGCGACGCGATCGACCTCGCCACGATGATCTCCTGGTACTCATCGGGGACGTACTTCGATCTTCTGTACGACGAGTACGTGGACCTGCTCGGCCGATTCGGTTTCGATCACGAGCTCGCGGGCGCCTGGCTCCTGGGCTCGCAGTTGCCCGGGTTGCTCGACGACGAAGGAGTGCAAGTGCTGCTCCGGATCGTCGAGGACAACGACGTGCTGGGGCGGCTGGCGAACGACGCGCGAGCAGTCCGGGCTCCGGAGCTGATGCGGGCGATGGGCGCCGGCATCCGGGACTCTGCCGGATCGCTCGACGGCTAACCCGGGTGGCCGCCGATGCGGGTGGTCAGCTCCGCCGCCGTTGCCGCTACCTCCGCCGCCAGTTCCGGCCACGTCTCTTCGCACGGCTCTGACGTGCAGTGGTGCCGCAACGTCACGCTGATCGCGGCCAGCGGGCGGGCGCCGTGGTCGAAGACCGGGCTGGCCACCGAGGCGAAACCCGCCGTGACGTGGCCGTCTTCGATCGACCAGCCCAGGCGGCGTTCCGCGGTGAGCGTGCGGCGCAGTTCGGCCAGGGTGGCCGGGCCGCGGCCGGTGCGGCGGACGAACGTCGAGGCCGACGGGAACAGCGCGCGGACGTGCGGGGCGGGCAGGTGCCGGAGGATCGCGCGGCCGGACGCCGTCAGCTGGGCCGGCAGGCGGACGCCGACCTCCGTCACCAGCGTCTCCGGGCGGGCCGGGCGCTCCTTGATCAGGTACAGCGACTCGTTGCCGTGCAGGACGCCGAGGTGCGCGGTGTGCCCGGCGCGGTCGACGAGCTTGCGCAGCAACGGCCCGGCGAGCCGTTCCAGGGGGTCGTGGCGCAGGTACGCCGAGCCCAGCTCGAACGCCGCGATGCCCAGGCCGTACCGGCGTTCCGCGGGCAGGTGCACGACAAAACCGGCGGCCTCCAGCTCGTTGAGCAGGTGGTAGGTCGTCGAGCGGGGGAGGCCGGCCTCGCGGGCGATCGCCGACGCCGTGACCGGCCCGGGGCGCGTCGCCAGCAGCCGCAGCACCGCCAGCCCGCGCCGCAGCGCCGGGACCTCGCTGCTCTCGCCCATGTCCCGAGCCTAATGTCTGGAATCCCAGACGGAACCACCCCGTGGGGCATCCCACCAGCGGGAAAGACGCTGTCCAATGGGCCCATGCCGGAAAAAGTGCTCCTGGGTGCGGAACCCATGACCGCCGCCCAGGTCGTCGACGTCGTCCGCGGCCACGCGCCGGTCGGGCTCACGGACGCGGCCGAGAAGAACCTCGCCGCGACCCGCCAGCACATCGAGGACCTCGCCCACGCCGTCACGCCCACTTACGGCGTCTCGACCGGCTTCGGCGCGCTGGCCACCCGCCACATCCCCGTCGAGAGCCGGACCGCGCTGCAGCGCAGCCTGATCCGCTCGCACGCCGCCGGCGCCGGGCCGGCCGTCGAGACCGAGGTCGTCCGCGGGCTGATGCTGCTGCGGCTGCGGACCCTCGCCAGCGGCTACACCGGCGTCCGCCCCGGCACCGCGCAAACGCTTGCGGCCCTGCTCAACGCCGGGATCACGCCGATCGTCCACGAGTACGGTTCCCTCGGCTGCTCCGGCGACCTCGCCCCCTTGGCGGCCGTCGCGCTGGCGCTGATGGGGGAGGGCGACGTCGAGTACCGCGGTGAGGTTGTGCCGGCCGGCGAAGCGCTCAAGCACGCCGGGATCGAGCCGGTCGTGCTCGCCGAGAAGGAGGGCCTCGCCCTCACCAACGGCACCGACGGCATGCTCGGCATGCTCCTGCTCGCCGCCGCCGACCTGCACCGGCTCTTCGACATCGCCGACCTCACCGCCGCGATGAGCGTCGAGGCGCTGCTGGGCACCGACCGCGCGTTCGCCGCCGAACTGCAGGCGCTGCGCCCGCACCCCGGCCAGGCGTTGAGCGCCGCGCGGATGTGGCACGCGCTGCAGGGCTCGAAGATCGTCGAGAGCCACCGCGGCCCGGACTGCAACCGCGTCCAGGACGCGTATTCGCTGCGCTGCGCCCCGCAGGTCCACGGCGCCGCGCGCGACAGCCTCACGCACGCCGAACTCGTCGCCGAGCGGGAGCTCGCGTCCGCTGTGGACAATCCCGTCGTGCTGGCGGACGGCCGCGTCGAGTCCAACGGCAACTTCCACGGCGCGCCCGTCGCGTACGTGCTGGACTTCCTCGCCATCCCGATCGCCGACCTGGCCAGCATCGCCGAGCGCCGCACCGACCGGATGCTCGACAAGGCCCGCTCGCACGGTCTGCCGCCGTTCCTCGCGTACGACCCCGGCGTCGACTCCGGGCACATGATCGCCCAGTACACGCAGGCCGCGATCGTCAGCGAGCTCAAGCGGCTCGCCGTCCCGGCGTCGGTCGACTCGATCCCGAGCAGCGCCATGCAGGAGGACCACGTCTCCATGGGCTGGTCGGCCGCGCGGAAGCTGCGCAAGGCCGTCGACGGCCTGACGACCGTGCTCGCCATCGAGCTGCTGACGGCCGCCCGGGCGCTCGACTTCCGGGCGCCGCTCGAGCCGTCGCCGGTCACCGGCCGCGTCCGGGACCTGCTGCGCACCAAGGTCGAGGGCCCCGGCCCCGACCGGCACCTGGCGCCCGAGATCGCGGCCGCCGAAGAACTCGTCCGCTCCGGCGCCGTCCTCGACGCCGCCCGTCTCGGGTCGTGAGTGCGTAACAGTGTTAGAACACTGTTACGCACTCACGACCGCCTACCTGGAGGTCTGATGACCAGCACGTCCCGTGTCGTCCGTGCCGCTCGCGGCACCCAGCTGACCGCGAAGTCGTGGCAGACCGAAGCCGCGCTGCGGATGTTCCACAACAACCTCGACCCCGACGTCGCCGAGCGGCCCGAAGACCTGGTCGTCTACGGCGGCACCGGCAAGGCCGCCCGCAACTGGGCCAGCTTCGACGCGATCACTCGCGAACTGACCACTTTGGACATCGACGAGACGCTCCTGGTGCAGTCCGGCAAGCCGGTCGGCGTGTTCCGCACGCACGAGTGGGCGCCGCGCGTGCTCATCGCGAACTCGAACCTGGTCGGCGACTGGGCCACCTGGCCCGAGTTCCGGCGCCTCGAACAGCAGGGCCTCACGATGTACGGCCAGATGACGGCCGGTTCGTGGATCTACATCGGCACCCAGGGCATCCTCCAGGGCACCTACGAGACGTTCGCGGCCGTCGCCAAGAAGAAGTTCGGCGGGTCCCTGAAGGGCACGCTCACGGTGACCGCCGGCCTCGGCGGCATGGGTGGCGCGCAGCCGCTCGCCGTGACCATGAACGACGGCGTCGCGCTGGTCATCGAGTGCGACCCGCAGCGCGCGCACCGCCGCGTCGAGACGCGCTACCTGGACGAGGTCGCCGACGACCTCGACGACGCGATTTCCCGTGTCACCAAAGCGAAGCGCGAGAGGCGGCCGCTGTCCGTGGGTGTCGTCGGCAACGCCGCCGAGGTGCTGCCGGAGCTGCTGCGCCGCGGCGTCGAGGTGGACATTGTCACCGACCAGACGTCCGCGCACGACCCGCTGTCGTACCTGCCCAAGGGCGTCGACGTCGCCGACTGGCACGACTACGCGGCCAAGAAGCCCGACGAGTTCACCGACCGCGCGCGCGAGTCGATGGCCGAGCACGTCGAGGCCATGCTCGGCTTCCTCGACAAGGGTGTCGAGGTCTTCGACTACGGCAACTCGCTGCGCGGCGAGGCGAAGCTCGGCGGCTGCGAGCGCGCGTTCGACTTCCCCGGTTTTGTGCCCGCCTACATCCGCCCGCTGTTCTGCGAGGGCAACGGCCCGTTCCGCTGGGCGGCCCTGTCCGGTGACCCCGAGGACATCGCGGCGACCGACCGCGCGATGCTGGAACTGTTCCCGGAGAACGAATCCCTCGCCCGCTGGATCAAGCTGGCCGGCGAGCGCGTCGCGTTCCAGGGCTTGCCGGCGCGGATCTGCTGGCTCGGGTACGGCGAGCGGCACCTGGCCGGCCTGCGGTTCAACGAGATGGTCGCCAGCGGCGAGCTGAAGGCCCCGGTCGTCATCGGCCGCGACCACCTCGACTCCGGCAGCGTCGCCTCGCCGTACCGCGAGACCGAGGGCATGGCCGACGGCTCCGACGCGATCGCCGACTGGCCGCTGCTGAACGCGCTGGTCAACACGTCGTCCGGCGCCAGCTGGGTGTCGATCCACCACGGCGGCGGCGTCGGCATGGGCCGCTCGATCCACGCGGGCCAGGTCAGCGTGGCCGACGGGACGGCCCTGGCCGCGCAGAAGCTGGAGCGCGTGCTCACCAACGACCCGGGAATGGGCGTCATCCGGCACGTCGACGCCGGTTACGATCGCGCGGCCGACGTCGCCGACGAGCGGGGCGTGCGGGTGCCGATGCAGGGAGATGCGTGACCGCTTCTAGGTTCCTGGAAGAGATCGACGACGTCGGACGCGACCCGAAGCGGGGCGGTTACTCCCGCCACGCCTTCGACGCGCCGGAGCACGACCTGCGTGAATGGTTCGTCGACCGCGCGCTGGGGCTCGAGCTGGACGTCGAGACCGACCGCAACGGCAACATCTGGGCCTGGTGGGGGCCGCCGGGACGCAACGCCGTCGTCACCGGCAGCCACCTCGACTCGGTGCCCGGCGGCGGCGCGTTCGACGGCCCGCTCGGCGTCGCGAGCGCCCTCTCCGCCGTGGAAACCTTGCGGGCCAAGGGTTTCCGGCCGCGCAAGCCGCTCGCCGTCGTCGTGTTCGCCGAGGAGGAGGGCGGCCGGTTCGGCGTCCCGTGCCTCGGCTCGCGGCTGCTCACCGGCACCATCGACGCCGACAAGGCGCGTGGCCTGCGGGACGCCGACGGCGTCACGTTCGCCGAAGCGGCCAAGAAAGCCGGGATCGACCCGGCGCGGATGGGGCCGGACGAAGAGCGGCTCGACCGGATCGGGCGGTTCCTCGAACTGCACGTCGAGCAGGGACGCGGGCTGATCGACCTCGGCGCGCCGGTGGCCGTCGGCAGCACCGTGATCGCCCACGGCCGGTGGCGGTTCTCCTTCGAGGGGCAGGGAAACCACGCCGGAGCGACCCTGCTGGCCGACCGCGCGGACCCGATGCTGCCCGCCGCCGCGACGGTCACCGCCGTCCGCCGGCTCGCCTCGGGCGTGCCGGACGCGCGCGCGACCGTCGGCCGGCTCGTGCCGACACCCGGCGGCACCAACGTCATCGCGTCCACAGTGGACCTGTGGCTCGACGCGCGGGTGCCCGGCGAGGGCACCCCGGGGCTGGTCGCCGAGATCAGCCGCGCGGCGTCGGCCGCGGCGTCGGAAGAGGGCTGCCAGGTCAGGGTGACGCGCGAGTCGTACTCCGGCGACGTCGTGTTCGACGACGTGCTGCGCCGCGACCTCGGCGGCTGGCTGGGCGGCGTGCCGGAGCTGCCGACCGGCGCCGGCCACGACGCGGCGATCCTCGCCGGGTTCGTCCCGGCCGGGATGCTCTACGTGCGCAACCCGACCGGCATCAGCCACTCGCCGGAGGAGTTCGCCGAGGCCGCCGACGTCGAGGCGGGCGCGCAGGCCCTGGCCACCGCACTGGAGCAGATGACGCGATGACCTACTGGTGCGAGCAGGCGTGGCTGCCCGGCGGCATCGCGCGCGGGGTGCGCATCGACGTCGCCGACGGGCGGATCACCGGCGTCACGCCGGACTCGCCCCGCGTCGGAACCGTCCTGAGTGGACTGACGTTGCCCGGGTTCGCGAACGGGCACTCGCACGCGTTCCACCGGGCGTTGCGCGGCCGGACACACCACGAGCGCGGCACCTTCTGGACGTGGCGTGCGCGGATGTACGCGCTCGCGTCGCGGCTCGATCCGGACTCGTACTACCGGCTGGCCCGCGGGGTCTACGCCGAGATGGTCCTGGGTGGCTACACGAGCGTCGGCGAGTTCCACTACCTGCACCACGCGCCCGGTGGCACGCCGTACGCGTCGCCGAACGCCATGGGGGAGGCGCTGCGGGAAGCCGCGCGGGACGCCGGGATCCGGCTGACCCTGCTCGACACGTGTTACCTCGCCGGGGGCATCGGCGTCGCGCCGGACGAGGTTCAGCAGCGGTTCTCCGACGGCTCGGCTTCGCGGTGGGCTGAACGGGTCGCCTCGCTGAAAGAGGACGACCTGTTCCGCGTCGGCGCGGCCATTCATTCCGTGCGCGCGGTTCCGGCCGACCAGTTGTCACTTGTGGACAGTGCGCGCGTGGTCCACATCCACCTCTCCGAGCAGCGCGCCGAGAACGAGCAGTGCCTGGCCGCGTACGGTCGCACGCCGACGGAACTCCTCGACGACCACGGCGTGCTGACCGATCGCCTGGTCGCCGTGCACGCCACGCACCTGACGACGTCGGACATCGACCGGCTCGGCGCCGCTCGCGCCGGGGCGTGCTTCTGCCCGACCACCGAACGCGATCTCGGCGACGGCATCGGCCAGGCCCGCGCGCTGCGGGACGCGGGCGTGCGGCTGAGCGTCGGCAGCGACAGCAACGCCGTCGTCGACGCCTTCGAGGAGACCCGCGCGCTCGAACTCGACGACCGGCTGGCGAGCGAGGAACGCGGCCGGTTCAGCGCCGAGGAACTCCTGGCCGCCGGAACCGACCACACGACCGTCGGCTGGCCCGAGGTCGGGCGCCTCGAAGAAGGCGCGGGCGCGGACTTCGTGACGGTCGCGCTGGACTCCGTGCGGACGGCCGGGATCGAGCCGTCCGGGGTGGTGTTCGCCGCGTCCGGGGCCGACGTCCGGCACGTCGTCGTCGCGGGCCGCGACGTCGTCCGCGACGGGGCGCACCAGCTGATCGAACGACCGGAAACCGTTCTGGCGAAGGAGATCGAAGCACTGTGGCTGTCGTGATCACGGGGATCGGCGAGCTGACGACCAACGACCCCGAGCTGGGCCGCCTCACCGACGCGGCCCTCGTGCTCGACGGCACCGAAGTGGCCTGGGTGGGCCCGAGCGCGCAGGCGCCGGACGCCGACGAGCACGTCGACGTCGAGGGTCGCGCGGTGCTGCCGGGCTGGGTCGACAGCCACACGCACCTCGTCTTCGCCGGCGACCGCACGGCCGAGTTCGAGGCGCGGATGGCCGGAAAGCCGTACACCGCGGGCGGAATCGCGATCACCGTCGGCGCGACGCGGGAAGCGTCCGACGAGCAGCTGGCCGCGAACCTGCGCCGGCACGTCGACGAAGCGGCCCGGCAGGGGACGACCTGCCTGGAGACCAAGACCGGCTACGGACTGACCGTCGCCGACGAGGCGCGCAGCGCCCGGATCGCCGGGGAAGTCGCCGATGAGGTCACCTTCCTCGGCGCGCACCTCGTCCCGCCGGGCGCTGACGCCGAGTCCTATGTGGACCTCGTGTGCGGCGAGATGCTCGACGTCGTCGCGGAAAGCGTGCGCTGGGCGGACGTCTTCTGCGAGACGGGCGCCTTCGACGAAGCCCAGTCGGCCCGCGTCCTCAAGGCCGCCGCGGAACGCGGGCTGGGCCTGCGGGTGCACGGCAACCAGCTCGGGGAGGGCCCCGGCGTCCGGCTGGCGGTCGAGCTGGGCGCGGCGAGCGTCGACCACTGCACGTACCTGAGCGACGCCGACGTCGAGGCGCTGGCCGCGTCCGAAACCGTCGCGACGCTGCTGCCCGCGTGCGACCTGTCGACCCGGCAGCCCCTCGCTCCGGCGCGACGGCTGCTCGACGCGGGCGCGACGGTCGCGCTGGCCAGCAACGCCAACCCGGGCAGCTCGTACACGACGTCGATGGCCTTCTGCGTCGCGACGGCGGTGTTGCAGATGCACATGACGATCGAAGAGGCCGTCTGGGCCGCGACGGCGGGCGGCGCGCGGGCGTTGCGCCGCGACGACGTCGGCGTGCTGCGGCCCGGCGCGCGGGCGGACGTCCACGTGCTTGACGCGCCGTCCGTCACACATTTGGCCTACCGCCCCGGAGTTCCGCTCACGAAAGTGGTGTGGCGCGCCGGAGATCTCGTGCGCTAACGTGGATCGCAGAGGACGCGCGAACGCACGGTCCGGTATGGGTTAGTCCGGGCACTCGTTCCAGCGCTCACCCGTGCGTCCCTTCATCGCCAGCGACGAAGGGACAAGTGTGTCTGTCATCATCATCGGTGCCGGGATGGGTGGCCTGAGCCTCGCCCAGGGCCTGCGCCGCGCCGGAATCGCCTGCCAGGTCTACGAACGCGACGCCGCGCCCGGCGCGCGGGTGCAGGGGTACCGGCTGCACATCGACCACGTCGGCGACTCGGCGTTGCGTGAAGTCCTACCACCTGAGCTGCACGAACTCTTCCGGGCGACGGCCGGCCGGGCGCTACCGGCCACGCAGATCTACGACGAGCGGCTGCGGCGCGTCGACGAGCTGGTCCTCAACGAAACCGGGCCCCACCTCAACATCAACCGCTTCACCGTGCGCCAGATCCTGCTGCACGGCCTGGATGTGCGCTACGACAAGCGGTTCACGCACTACACGGCCGACGCCGGTGGGGTGACCGCGCACTTCGCCGACGGTACTTCCGCGCACGGTGAGCTGCTGGTCGGCGCGGACGGCGTCAACTCGCCGGTGCGGCGCCAGTACTTGCCGCACGCCGAGGTCGTCGACACCGGGCTTCTCCAGCTGTACGGCCGGATTCCGCTCACCGCGCACACGAGGAAGCTGTTCGACCCCGAGATGTTCGCGGTGTTCTCGATGGTCGTCGCCCCCGACCGGACGATGGTCGGGTTCGCGCCGGTCGACTACCCGGAGCCCGTCGCCGAGGCGGCCGCGCGGCTCGTGCCGGGGCTCGAGCTGCGGGACCACGAGCCGTACATGACGTGCGCGGTCGGAGCGCGTCGTGAGGTCGTCGGGCTGAACGACGCCGAGCTGGCCGCGTTGACGCCGGCCGAGCTGCAGGAGCTGGCTTTGGGGCTGGTGAAGGACTTCTCGCCGCGGGCCCGCGCGATGGTCGAGCACTGGGACGACACCGCGACGTTCCCGCAGCCGATCCGCACGAGCGTGCCGATCGAGCCGTGGTCACCGTCGCGGGTGACCCTCGTGGGCGACGCGATCCACGCGATGAGCCCCGCGGCCGGCGCGGGCGCCAACACCGCGTTGCGTGACGGTGCGGCGCTGGCGTCCGCACTGGCCGAGGCTCCGCTGCTCGACGCCGTGGCGGCGTACGAGTCCGCGATGGTGGACTACGGTTTCGCGGCCGTCCGGGAGTCCGCCGCGAACGGCCGGCGGTTCATGGGCCAGAACCCGCTCCCGGTCTGACGCCTCGTGAGTGTTTAGGGCGGTTAGAACCGCCCTAAACACTCACGACCGGCTACAGCGGCAGGATGAACGGCGTGCAGCGCGGCTGGTAGCGGGAGTCCAGCGCGTGCAGGATCAGGCCGGTCACGTTCGGGTCGACGGCCTGGCCGAGGTGCCCCGAGACGTCGGTGCGGCAGAAGTCCTGCAGCACGATGTCCGTCGCGCCCGGCTCGTTGAGGATGCCGCTGGTGTAGGGCGTGACGACCTCGTCGTAGCGGCTCACAATGCTCGTGTACGCCGGCCCGGCGACGTGCACGCCGCCGCGGGCGAGGTCGTCCAGGAACGCCGTGGGCGCCAGGTATTCAGTGCACGAGCCGCACGCCGTCGTCAGGATCCCCCGCAGGCCGGGGACCGTGGCGAGGAGGCCTTTCGCGAGCGCGTCGAGGCCGCCGAGCGTGGTGCCGCGGTAGTTCGCGCCGAAGCCGACGAAGTGCGCGACCTTCGCGGCACCACCGCCGAACTTGAGGTAGTACGCGGGCATCGTGCTGCCTTCGGAGTGCCCGACGATGTCGACCTTCGCCGCGCCGGTCGTGCTCCGGACGCGGTCGACGAACCGGCCCAGCTCGGCAGCGCTGTCCCGCATGGACGCGAGGCCGCCGACGAGCGGGCCGAGCACGCCGGTGCCGTAGGTCAGCGAGTAGACGCAGTAGCCCTGCGCGGCGATCTTCGGGGCGTGGAAGAACCAGTTGACGGTGTCGTTCGCGCCGAGGCCGTGCACGAGCACGACGGGCTGGGGGTGCTGCGCGGAGGGCTGGCACGACCAGTTGTTCCAGCCGCTGCTCGGCGCCGCTTCGGCGACCGCCGGAGCCGCGACGCCGAGAGTGACCGCCGCGACGAGCGCGGTCAGGATTCGCTTGACACCGCCGTTGGTGACCCGCATTTCCGTTGCCTCCAGTTACCCGTCAGTAAGTGATTCCTGTCATGATGTGGCACAACGGGTCGTCCGCGACATGGGACGACGCTCAGAGTTGGACGGGGCCGGTTGTGACGGATGACAAAGCGTTCCGGGTCGGCGGCCAGAACCTGGCCGACCGGCTGACTGGCGCGCTGCCGGCGCTGACCCGTGCGGTGATCGAGGAGCTGGTCGCCCGGCTCACGGCGTACCGGCTGATGCCCGGCGAGGAGCTGGCCGGCGACATCAGCCGCGTGATCGAGCAGAACCTGCGCTCGTTCGTCGGCGTGCTCCGGTCGAAGACGCTGCCGACGGCGGCCGAGGTCGCGTTCCTGCGCGAGTCGGCGGCCCGGCGCGCGGAGGAGGGCATCCCGATCGAGGTGGTCCTGACCGCGTACCACGTCGGCATCCAGGTCACCTGGGACACGACGACCGCCGACGCGCGGCCCGAAGACCTCGCCGACGTCATGGCGGTCAACGCGCTCCTGCTGCGTTACCTCGAGCTGATCACCCCGGCCGTCGCGGCGGGTTACCTCGCGCAGCAGCAGTCCATCTCCGGTGACGAGTACTCGGCGCGGCAGAGCCTGCTGGCCGCGTTGCTCGGCGGGGAGCCCGCGCAGGCCGCGGCCGACCAGGCCGGGCTGCGGCTGCCGCCGTCCTACCTGGTCGTGGCGTTCGGCTTCGGCGCGCACCCGGACGAGGCGTCGGCCGACGTCGACCCGCTGGTCGCGGCCCGCCGCAAGCTGCGGCGGCTGCGCGCCGAGCTGGAACGGCAGGTCCGCGAGCCGATGCTGACGTCGTTGACCACGGACGGCGGGCTGGCGCTGCTGCCCGAGCGCGACCGGCCGTGGCTGGACGGCGTGGTCCGGGAGATGGCCCGCGCGGCGGCCGTCCCGGTGACGGCGGGCGTGGTCGTCACCGAGCCCGACGGCGTCGCCGCGGCCGCCCCCTGCGCCCGCCGGATCCTCGCGGTGGCCCGGACGTTCGGCCGCGCGCCCGGCGTGTACCGGCTGGACGACGTCGTGCTGGAGTACCAGCTGTCCTGCCCCAGCGAGGCCCGCGACCGGCTCGCCGAGATGCTGGAACCGTTGTCCGGCAAGGCGGATCTCCTCGACACGCTGCGGGCGTACCTGCGCCTCGGCGACCGCCGGACGACCGCGGCGCAGCTGCACGTCCACCCGAACACCGTCGACTACCGGCTGCGGCGGGTCCAGGCGCTTACCGGCCTGGACCCGACGTCGACGGCGGACGTGACACTGCTCGGCGCGGCCGTGGTGGCCCGCGCCGCGGACTAGGCGTCGACGCGTTCCCGGCTCGCCGCGGCCGCGATGCCGGCCAGGGCCAGCAGCCCGCACAGCCACGCGAACCAGTCGCCGAAGCGGGCGTACGGCGTGCCGCCGCTGCCGAGCGGGACGTCGGCCGTCACCACCGAGAACGGCTGGTCTCCGGTGTGGGTGTCGGCGAGGACGCGGCCGTGCGCGTCGGAGAGCATCGGCGTCCCGCGGGACGCGCTCCACGCCACCGAAAACCCGTTCTCGACGCCGCGGATCAGCGCCGTGCGGCTGTGTTCCCAGCCGTCGACGTCCTCGTCGGACGCCGGGATCAGGACCAGGCCGGTGCCGGCCGCGCCGTAGTCGCCGCTGGGGTTGCCGAAGTTGACGTCCATGCAGACCAGCAGGCCGATCTTCGCCGGCCCGGCGAGGTACGCGAGGTCCGTGCCGTCGGCGATGTTCTTCGAATCCCCGTTGTGCCACTTGTGGAACTCGACCGCCGGCCCGGACGGCGGGACGTCGAGCGCCGCGTTGAACCGGCCTTGCGACGTCGTGTCGTAGACGCCGGTGACGACCTCGACGCCGGTGCGGCGGAGCTGCTCGGTGAACCCGGCCCGGGACGCGTCGTCCACCGCGAAGGCCGCTTCCGGGAGCACCGCGACGCGCACGCCGTCCGGCAACGTGCCGATGGCGTCCACATAGGACTGGAGGAGCGCGGCGCCCTGCGGCGTCGTGACGTCCGTGGCCCAGGCCGCCTGGGCCGGGGCGATCAGCGCGACCTTCACCGTGGTCCCGGCGGGGCTGCTCAGCCGCGCGGTGCTCCAGAAGAACAGCCCGGTCAGCGCGGCGGCGACCGCCACCACCGAGACCAGCCGGGACCGGCCCGTGACGCCGGGCGCGCAGATCGCGGCCACCGCGGCCGGGACGGCCAGCACCAGGAACTCGACGCCCCAGCCGCCGGTCACCGACGCGAGCTGCAGGACCACCGGCCGGTCGGCCTGGGTCGTCATGAACGTCCCCATCAGGCCGGTCGGGTTCAGCAGGGAGACCGCGTACAGCGCGACGGTCCACAGGCCGGCCGCGGCGAGCACCGCCAGCACGGCGTGACGACGGCGCACCAGCAGCCGGAACAGGCCGACGGCCAGTGCGAACAGCACCGCGCTGCCGGCGAGGATCGCGATCGCGGCCGGCCGCGGGACGGCCAGCGAATGCCAGAAGTAGCTCCAGGTGCCGGTGCTGCCCGCGGCGTAGGCGACGAACGCGCAGAGCGCCGCCGTCACCCCGGACACCCGCGGCGCGAGCAGCAGGATCGGCAGTGGTGCGAACCACGCCAGCGCGGCGACCGGGTCCAGCCCCGTGCCGAAGAAGAACAACACACCCGACGCCACTGTCGCGGCGATCGGCCAGCCCGGCCCCAGTCTGCTCATGACCCGACGGTCGCAGGGGCGGCGGCGGGCCGCACTGGGCCGCACCACCCTCTTCGTGGTCGGGCTGGCCCTACCTGCCGGAAATGGGCGGATCATCCCGGTAAGCGCTTTCGGGTTCATGGAGTGTTCAGGGAGCCGTCACACCACCGGGATCGGGTTCCGGCCGGCCGATCCGTAGCGTTGCTCACGAACAGCCTCCGGCGACGGAAATGAGCCCCGCATGGACTTCTCGCTGATCGTGCTGGTGGTGATCGTCGCGGCGCTCGCCTTCGACTTCACCAACGGCTTCCACGACACGGCCAACGCGATGGCCACGTCCATCGCCACCGGCGCCCTCAAGCCGCGGGTCGCGGTCGGGGTCTCCGCGGTGCTGAACCTCGTCGGCGCCTTCCTGTCGGTGGAGGTCGCGAAGACGATCTCCGGCGGGATCGTCGACGACACCAAGGTGACGCCGGTGATCATCTTCGCCGGCCTGGTCGGGGCCATCGTGTGGAACCTGGTGACCTGGCTGATCGGGCTGCCGTCGAGCTCGTCGCACGCGTTGTTCGGCGGGCTGATCGGCGCCACCTGGATCGCGTCGGGCTCGGACGCCGTCCACTTCGGCAAGGTCGTCGAGAAGGTCCTCATCCCGGCGCTCGCCTCGCCGATCGTCGCCGGGCTCGTCGCGACGCTGGGCACCTTCCTCGTCTACCGGATCACCGCCCGGGCGAAGAAGGACACCGTGGGCCGGACGTTCAAGGCCGGTCAGATCGCCTCGGCGTCCCTGGTTTCGCTCGCGCACGGCACGAACGACGCGCAGAAGACGATGGGTGTCATCACGCTGACGCTGATCGCGTCCGGCTCGCTCGCGCCGGGCTCGAACCCGCCGATCTGGGTGATCCTGACCGCCGGCACCGCGATCGCGCTCGGCACCTACCTCGGCGGCTGGCGGATCATCCAGACGATGGGCAAGAAGCTCACCGAAATCCAGACGCCGCAAGGATTCGTGGCCGAGACGAGTGCCGCGGCCGTCATCCTCACCTCGGCGCACCTCGGCTTCGCGCTGTCCACCACGCACGTCTGCTCGGGCGGCATCATCGGCTCCGGCCTCGGCCGGCGGCTCGCCGAGGTCCGCTGGGGCGTCGCCGGCAAGATGGTGGTGGCCTGGGCGTTGACGCTGCCCGCGGCCGCGATCGTCGGCGCGATCGCCGCCGAGGTGTCGACGCTCGGCACCTGGGGCACGGTCCTGATCGGCCTCGCCGGCGTCGTCATCGCGGTGGGCATCTACCTCGCGTCGCGGCGGAACCCGATCAGCGCCAACACCATCACCGAGCCCGAGCCGGCCCCGCAGCCGGCCAACGTCTGAGGAGCGCCGTGAACATCGATTGGGGTTCCCTCGGTCTCGTCTTCGTCGTCGCGCTCGCCTCGGTGGTCGTGCTGACGAGCCTGTTCTCCTTCGGAGTGGTGGGGCTCTCGCAGCGCGAATCGGCCCGTGAAGCGGGTGGCTCGGGCACCGGCCCGCTGGCCGGCGCGATCCTCTGCTTCGCCGTCTGCCTGGCGATCGTCGGTTACGGGATCTACTTGATCGTCGCCTGAGCGCGTTCCCGGAGGCCGTCCGGGAGCCCGCCGAGCATCGGGGCCAGGGTGTTCCGGCGCTCGGCGCTCAGGTGGTTCAGCATGTCCAGCGCCGGCGTCCAGAGGTCTTCGTCGGCGCCGGCCGCGGTGATGACGCGGCCGAGGCGGTGGGCCGGGAGCAGGCCGACGACGTGGTCGATGCGGTTCTTGTCGTCGAGGACGAACGCGATCCGCAGCAGGCCCGGGTCGTCGATCTCCTCGAGGCAGCGCCGGACGGTCGGGTCCGGGAGGTGCCCGACGAACCGGCCCAGCGTGATCCAGTCCGCGCGGTCGGCCAGTTCGGCCGCGACGGCGAGCACGGTCTCCAGGGGGATGCGCGAGATGATCGCGCTCGCGCGGCGCGGGTCGAGGTCGGCCGCGACCTCCGACAGGAACCGGGGGCTCAGGCGCTTCGCGACGTCGACGCCGCGGGCGACGTCGACCACGCCGGCGATCCGGGCGCACAGCAGCGGGCCGAACACCTTCTCGGCGATCTTCGCCAGCACCGCGCCCGGCACGATCCGCGCGGCGAGCGCCATCCGCTGCAGCACGGCGAGGTTCGCGTCGAACAGCGTGTCGGTGACGCGCTCGCGGAACACCCGCAGGTCGCCGGCGTCGACGCGCGCGAGGTACTCGAGCCGCTCCGGCTCGACGCCGAGGACGCGGGCCAGCTTGAGGATCTCGGCTTCGGCCTCGTAGTTGTCGGTCGCAGCGTTGTCAGTCACAGTCCGACTGCCTTCCGGACCGCGCCGCGCAGCAACGCGGGGACGTACCGGAGGCCTTCTTCGCCCGCCTCGGCCAACGCCTTCGCCTGCCGTCTGCGCGCGTCGCGCAGTGCGTCGGCGAGGTCCTGCCGCTCGTGCTCTTCGAGGGCCTCGATGCCTTCGGGGAGGTCGCCGCCCAACTGATCGGCGAGGGTGCGCTCGGCCATGGTGGATCATGATGCAGCACCGGGGGCGCTACCGTGCGGATATGAGCATCGAGACGTCCACCACCCGTGTCGGCGACCTCTCCGCGTACCTGGCCCGCCCGGCCGGTGGCTCCGAATCCGGGATGCTGCTGCTGCCGATGATCACCGGCATCGGCGAGCAGGTCCGGGCCTGGGCCGACGAGCTCGCCGGCCGCGGGATCACGACGTTGACCTGGGACGTCTTCCACGGCGCGAGCACCGACAACACCTCCCGCGAGGACCTCGGCGCGAAGCTCGGCGAGCTGTCCGACGAGGTCGCGCTGACCGAGCAGACGGCGTTGCTCGACCACCTGCTCGGTGACCTCGGCTGCACGTCGGCCGGCGTCATGGGCTGGTGCCTGGGCGGCCGGTTCGCGCTCCTGCTCGCCGCCCGTGACCAGCGGCTTTCCGGCGTCGTCGCCTATCACCCGACCGTCCGCGACCCGCTGCCGCCGAACCACACCCTCGACACGGTCGCTTTGTCGACAGCGATCACCGCGCCGGTGCTCGTCTCGTACCCGGAGGCCGACACGGTCGTCTCGCACGAGACGTTCGACCGGCTCCAGGCCGCGCTGCAGTCCCGTGCGACGGGCGCGACGTTCACCCAGCACTTCCCGGGCGCCGAGCACGGCTTCAGTGACTCCTCGCGGCACGGCACCGCGGTCAACGCCGACGCGTTCGCGCTCTCCTGGCCGCAGACCCTGGCCTTCCTGGACGCCCTGAAAGGTTGACTTTCGGCAGTGGTCGCCGCCGCGGCCCGCTTGTAGCGTCGCTTTTGTGCAGGAGGTGACGAGGCGACGGTGGCGGGTGGTGTTCGACGCCGTCCTCGCGCTGTTCCTGGCGTTCATCGTCGTCTCGGACACGGTGGACACCCGGGCGTACTGGGAGATGGCCGGCGGTTTCGCCGTCGTCCTTGGCTCGGTGGCCACCGCCCGGCGTCACCCGGTCGTGTCGCTCGGCATCGCGCTGGTGGGGACGCTGGTCGTGCCGTTCCCGTACGGCAACCGCCTGCCGGTCTGGGTGGTGTTCGTGCTGGTCGCGATGTGCTACCAGGCCGGACTGCGGATGCCGCGGGCGCGGCCGGGCCTGCTGCTCGGCGGCGCCGTCGCGGTGCTCGGCCTGCCGCTCTCGCTGCTCGTCGGCGAGGACGGCCTCGGCGACTGGGCCGAACTGGTCACGATGCTGGTGTTCGCCGGGCTGTCGCCGTGGCTGCTGGGCCGCTACGTCCGGCTGCGCGGGGAGCTGGCCCGCACCGGCTGGCGCCGCGCCGAGGAGATGGAGAGCCGCCAGCGCCTGGTCGCCGACCAGGCGCGGCTGCGCGAGCGCGCGCGGATCGCCAGCGACATGCACGACTCGCTGGGCCACGAGCTGAGCCTCATCGCCGTCCGCGCGGCGGCCCTGGAGGTCGCCGGCGGCCTCGACGACGGCCGGCGCGGCGCGGCCGCCCAGCTGCGCACCAGCGCCGCGGCCGCCACCGAACGGCTGCGCGAGATCATCGGCGTGCTGCGCGAGGACGCCGCGCCCGTCGAGCCGGTGCAGGGTGACCTCGGCGAGCTGATCGCGCGGGCGCGGGCGTCCGGGCTGCTCATCGACTCCACAGTGGACAGCGCGCAGGCGCCGCCGATGGTCGCCCTCGCGGCCCACCGGGTCGTCCAGGAAGCGCTGACGAACGTCGCGAAGCACGCGCCCGGCGCCGCCGTGACGGTCCGGGTGACCAGCTCCGGCGCGCAGACCGAGGTGAGTGTCGTCAACGCGCCGCCGCCCGCCGGGCCGCTGCCGGGCGCCGCGTCCGGGCACCGCGGGCTGATCGGGCTGCGCGAGCGCGTCCGGCTGGTCGGCGGCACGCTGCAGGCCGGCCCGCACGCGGGCGGGTTCGCCGTCACCGCGACGCTGCCGCACGACGCCGCGCCGGTCGAGGAGACCGCGGAGCTGCGGGAGGCCGCCGACGACGCCGTCGGGCAGTCGACGTCCGCGCGGGCGCTGGAACTGGCGCGGCGTGACGTCCGGCGCAGCCTGATCCAGGCCGTCGGCATCCCGCTCGGGCTGTTCGCGGTGGTCATCGGGGTGGCCGGGATCGCGTTCCTGTACCTGTGGAACTCCTCGGAGCTGCCCGGTCCGGTCTACGACCGGCTGCGGCTCGGGCAGCCGCGCGCCGAGGTCGCGCCGCTGCTGCCGGGCACCCAGCGCAGCGCTCGGCCGACGCGCGGCGAGCCGCCGCTGCCGCCGGTGCCCGGGGCCGCGTGCGAGTACTACGGCACCGGAAGATCGTTCCTGAACAACGACTACGCCGCCTATCGGCTGTGTTTCGCCGACGGGAAGCTGGTTTCGAAGGACGAGTTCGCCGAGGGGGTTTCGTGATCAGGGTCGTGCTGGCCGACGACGAGGCGTTGATGCGTGCGGGGGTGGCGGCGATCCTGGCCGCGGACGGCGGCATCGAGGTCGTCGCCGAAGCCGCCGACGGGCGCGCGGCGGTCTCCCAGGTGCTGGCCACGCACCCGGACGTCGTGCTGCTCGACATCCGGATGCCGGTGCTGGACGGCCTGGGCGCGGCCGCCGAGATACGGCGGCTGCGGCCCGCGACCGGCGTCATCATGCTGACGACGTTCGGCGAGGACGACTACATCGAGCGCGCGCTCGGCCTGGGCGCGGGCGGGTTCCTGCTCAAGTCGGGCGACCCGCGTGAGCTGCTGGCGGGCATCCACGCCGTCGCGGACGGCGCCGCGTTCCTCTCGCCGAAGGTGGCACAGCGGGTCATCGCCCGGCTGTCCGGCGGCCGCCTCGCGCGCGCGTCGGCGGCCCGGTCGCGCATCGCGTTGCTGACCAACCGGGAGCGGGAAGTGCTGGTGTTCATCGGATCCGGACTGTCCAATGCGGACATCGCGGCGAAGCTGTTCGTCGTCGAGGGCACGGTGAAGGCGCACGTCAGTACCATCCTGACCCGGCTCGGCGTGAAGAACCGGGTGCAGGCGGCGATCACGGCGTACGAGGCGGGACTGGTCGGGGGAGACCCGGCGGCTGCCAGCCACTGATCCCGGCGCCGATCCGGGCCGTGGCTTTGGCCGGGGTCAGTCTCAGGAGCGCGTTGCGCAGTGTGGTGGCGACGGGGTTGGTGAGCTGCGGGCCGATCTTCCCGGCCCGGACGGAGTCCCTTGCGACTTTCTGGCTGCGGGGTCTGCGTTCCTGGTCGTACTTCGTTAGTCCTTTTTGGATTGTGTCCTCTGTGGACATGGCGTGGGCGAGCACGACGGCGTCTTCGAGAGCCTGGCAGCCGCCCTGGCCGAGGAACGGCGGCATCGCGTGGGCGGCGTCGCCGAGAAACGCGATCTTTCCCCGGACGTAGCTGGTCAGCGGCGTGCCGAGGTAGTAGAGGTCGTGGTGGAGGATGTCCGCGGCGGGCGTCGCGTCGATGAGGGCCGGGATCGGATCGTGCCAGCCGCCGAAGTGCTGCTGGAGGTAGGCCTTGACGTCGGCGGGGCGTTCGCCGGCCCGGGCGACGTAGGAGATCCACCAGTAGACGTCCCCGTCGACCAGCGGGAGGACGCCGATCTCGGCGCCGCGATCCCAGCTGGTGCTCAGCGGCGTCCCTGGTCGGTGGGCGACGCCGCGGAAGGCGGTGCTGCCGCTGTAGACCGGCTTCGGTCCCTTGGTGATCCGGCTGTTGATCCCGTCGGCGGCGACAACGAGGTCGGCGTGGAGTTCTCCGCCGGTGTAGCGCACGAAGCCGTCTTCGCGGACTTCGGTGACTTCGGCGCCGGTCTCTATCGCCTCTCGGGGCAGTGCTCGCGCGAGCGCGTCGATGAGATCCCGGCGATGGATCGCGGCCAAGGGAAGCCCGTGGTGCCTGGTGAAGGCGGCCGCGTCCCAGCCGGTGATCCGTCGGCCGCGCTTGTCGCTCAAGCCGCCGTCGCGCTGTTCTTGCAGGGGAGCTTGGACGTCGAGGACATCGAGGCAGCGCTGGGCGTTCGGCCAGAGCGAGATCCCGGCGCCGACGCTGGTGATCTCGGGTGCTTTCTCCAGGACGGTCACGTCCCAGCCGACCCGGCACAGCCCGACCGCCGCCGCGAGCCCGCCGATACCGCCGCCGACCACCACCGCACGCATAGCTCCTCCTCTACAGGTGTAGAGGACTCTACACCTGTAGAGTGGGTTCGTGGATCGTCTTTCGGCAATCGGTGACGCGGCGATCGAGGTGATCGCGGCGGAAGGCATGCGCGGCTTGACCCACCGAGCGGTCGACCGGGCGGCTTCGCTGCCCGCGGGGTCGACGTCGTACTACGCGCGAACCCGGGGCGCGCTGCTGGAGCTGGCGATCGACCGGATGGTCACGCTGGACAACGTCGACTTGGAGCCACCACCGGGCCGCTTGGCGGAGTTCCTGGCGGGCTTCGTCCACGCGGCGATCACCGTGGGGCGGACGCGAATGCTGGCGCGGTACGAGTTCGCGTTGGAGGCAACCCGCCGCCCGGAGCTGCGAACGGCGTACGACAAGGGCGGCTTGCTGATCCGCCGTCGTTGCGCATCGGTCCTGGCCACCGCAGGCTCCTCAGAACCAGACCGCCACGCGACGGTCTTGGTGGCCTGGCTGGACGGCGCGATCTTCGACGCAATCGCGGGCACGGGCTCTCTCGCGCCGCCGTCGCGGGCCGCACTGACCCGCGGCGCCCGGGAAGTGCTGGCGGGCTTGGGGATCTCCTCAAGTCCGTGAATGCCACATCGAGGGACATAGCGTCCCTCAATGTGGCATTCACGGACTTCAGGCGTCCCGGCGGCTCAGCACCGCAGTGCCTGCGACCAACGCCACCGCGGTCCAGATCGCGCAGATGAGCAGCCCCACCCAAGGTGCGTACGGCGCCGCCGCCTGGGTGATCGGGTTCGGCTGTCCCGCCTCCACCATGGCGTTCACCCCGGCTATCCCCGGGAAGTACGGCACCCAGCCCGGCAACCCCAGCGACGCCACGATCAGCGGCAGCGGTACCAGCGCCACGATCACCGTCACCAGCGTCCCCGCAGCGCTTCGCAGCGCCCAGCCCACTCCGGTGCACAACAGGCCGAGCAAGGCGAAGTATCCGCCCATGCCCACAGCCGTCGTGAGGGCGCCCGCGACGGACGTCGGCAGGCCGTGACCGTCCTTCACCACACCCGCCAACGCCATTCCCGAGACCGACAGCGCCACGCCGTAGACGAACAGCACCGGCAGTAGCACCGCCGCCTTTGCCAGCACCACCCGTGAACGCACCGGCGTCCACAGCAGGGTCGACCGGATGCCGCCGCCCGTGTACTCGCTTGTCACGAACAGCGTCGCCAGCGCGATCACCGCGAACTGCGTCAAGTAGAAACCGCCGCCCAGGGCGATGGTGTTGGCGCCCATCGGGTCTTCGCTGTCGTAGCGCTGGGCGATCGCCGATACCGCGCTGTAGAACGCCATCAGCGCGGCTCCGGCGATCAGCGTCCACCAGGTCGCGCGGACCGACCAGAACTTCGTCCACTCCGAAGAGACCACAGACACCGCCGTCGTCATGCCGACACCCCGTACTCCACCGAAGAAGCGGTCAGTTCCATGTACGCCTGCTCGAGTGACGCCGTCCGCTCGGCGAGGCCGTGTACCCGGATGCCCAGCTCGTGCACCAGGTCGCCGACGCGGGTGACGTCGATGCCGTCGACCACCAGCTCGGCCGGCGCGTCCAGGTCCGTGTGGGCGCCTTCGGCTCGCAAGCGGCGGGACAGCGTGTCGCGCTCGGCGGGGTCCGGGACGCGCACCGAGACCGTCGTGCGGGAGTTGCCCGCGATGAACTCGGCGACCGGCGCGTCCGCGAGGAGCTTTCCCTTGCCGATCACCACGAGGTGGTCGGCCGTCAGCTGCATCTCGCTCATCAGGTGGCTCGAGACGAACACCGTCCGCCCCTCGCCCGCCAGGGAGCGCATCAGCTGCCGCACCCAGCGGACGCCGTCCGGGTCGAGGCCGTTGACCGGCTCGTCGAACAGCAGCACGCCGGGGTCGCCGAGCAGCGCGCCCGCGATGCCCAGCCGCTGCCCCATGCCGAGCGAGAACTGCCCGGCCCGCTTGCCCGCGACGTCCGAAAGCCCGACCGTCGCGAGCACCTCCTCGACCCGCGACGCCGCGACGCCGTTGCTGCGCGCCATCGCGAGGAGGTGCTTGCCGGCGCTGCGGCCGGGGTGCAGGGCCTTGGCGTCGAGCAACGCGCCGACCTCGCGCAGCGGGTGCCGCAGCTCGGCGTACCGCCGCCCGCCGACGCGCACTTCGCCGGCCTGCGGGTGGTCGAGCCCGACGGTCATCCGCATGGTCGTCGACTTCCCGGCGCCGTTCGGGCCGAGGAACCCGGTCACCTGCCCGGCCGCGACGTCGCAGGTGAGCGCGTCGACGACGGTCTTCTCCCCGTAGCGTTTGGTGAGTCCCCTGAGCGTGATCATGCCACCCAGTCTGGGATTTCCCCGGCGCCACGACATCGGCCGACGGTCGCGGGCCGCCCCCGACTTTCGTCAGGTGCGGCGCCGCGTGACGTGCCGCGTCGGGGTGGCGGTCGCCGGGTCCTCGGGCCACGGGTGCTTCGGGTAGCGGCCGCGCAGGTCGGCGCGGACCGCCGGGTAACCGTTCGTCCAGAACGACGCGAGGTCCGCGGTGATCGCCGCCGGGCGGCCGGCGGGGGAGAGCAGGTGCAGGACGACGGGGACGCCGGCGAGTGTGGGCGTGCCGGTCCAGCCGAACGTCTCCTGCAGCTTGACGGCCAGCACCGGCTGGTCACCGCCGTAGTTGACGCGGATGTGCGAGCCCGTCGGCACTTCCAGCCGTTCCGGGGCGAGTTCGTCCATTTTGGACGCTGTAGGCCACGGCAGCAGGGCCTTCAACGCGGTACCGGCGTTGACGTTCGCGAGGTCCGCGCGGCGGCGGGCCGCGGAGAGGTCCAGCCAGCTGTCCACATCGGACAACAGTGCGGCGTCGTCGACGGCGGGCCACGGCGCGCCGAGCACCCGGTGCAGGAACGCCATCCGCTCGCGCAACCGGGTCCCGTCGGCGGTCCACTTCAGCAGGCCGAGACCTTCGGCTCGCAAGCCCGCCACCAGCGCGTCGTGGACGTTGGGGTTCTTCAACGGCCGCGACGCCAGTGTGATGGCGCCGAGCCGCCGGACGTGCCGGGCGACGACGTCGCCGTCGGCCCAGGTCACTTCGTCCACTTCGGACACCGAGCCGGCGCGCACGGCGAGGCGCTCGTCGGCGGCCGCGGCGAGCCGGATGGTGCCGTGCACACGCCCGGGATCACGGGTCGCTTCGGCGATGGCCAGCCACGCGGAGTCCAGGCCGCTCCCGGGCGGCAGCTCGGCCGCGGTGCCGCCGGCCATGAGGTAGACGGGCTCGCCGCCCGGACGTCGCCGCGCGAGCCGTTCCGGGTGGGCCAGGGCGACGATCAACGCGGGATCGGGCTTGCCCTCCCCGGTGACCAGCCGCGAAAGCCGCTGGGCCTCGCGCTTCCAGCGTCGCGCCGCGTCGTCGCTCGCGCCGCGCAGCCGCCGCAGCTCCGCGTCGACGTCCGTCAGCTTGCCGCCCGCGTCGAGCAGCGCCACGACCTCCGCCGCGTTGCGTGCGCCGACCGCCTCCGCGCCGTCCAGCAACGCCCGGGCCAGCCGGGGGTGCAGCCCGAGGTCGGCCATCCGGCGGCCGCGCGCGGTCACCGTGCCGTCCGGCGCCGTCGCGCCCAGGGTGGCCAGCAGCGCGCGGCCCGCCGCCAGCGCGCCTTCGCCGGGCGGGTCCCACCAGGCCAGGCCGCTGCCGTCCGGCGTCGACCAGCACGCCAGCTCCAGGGCCAGCCGCGCCAGCTCCGCCGTCCGGATCTCCGGCTCGGGGTACGCGGGCAGCGTCGCCTGCTCGTGCTCTGCCCAGCAGCGGTACACCCGGCCCGGCGCCTCACGTCCGGCTCGGCCGGCTCGTTGCGCGGCCACCGCCGCCGACACTCGGACCGTCGCCAGGCCGGGCAGCCCGCGCCGGTGGTCGACGCGCGGCACCCGCGCCAGCCCCGAGTCGACGACCGCGCGCACGCCCGGCACGGTCAGGCTCGACTCGGCCACGGCCGTCGCCAGCACGACCCGGCGTCGCGCACGCGGCCGCAGTGCGTCGTCCTGCTGCGCCGCGGTGAGCCGTCCGTGCAGCGGCAAGACGTCCACATCGGACAGATGCAAGAGTCCGGACGTCCGCGCGATCTCGCCCGCGCCGGGCAGGAACGCGAGCACGTCACCGTCCCCTTCGGACAGTGCGGTCCGCACCGCGCGCGCCACCGCGGGCTCGGCGCGTTCGTTCCGCGCAGGCGGCAGGTAGGACGTCGTGACCGGGTAGGTCCGGGCGGACGCCTCGATCACCGGCGCGTCGCCGAGCAGCGTGGCCAGCCGGCCGGACGCCACCGTCGCCGACGTCGCCAGCAGCCGCAGGTCGTCGCGCAGCCCGGCGCGGACGTCCAGGAGCAGCGCGAGCAGCAGGTCCGCGTCCAGGTGCCGCTCGTGGCACTCGTCCAGCAGCACCGTCGCCACCCCGGGCAGCTCCGGGTCGCCCTGCACGCGCCGCACCAGCAGCCCCGACGTCACGACCTCGACGCGCGTGCGCGAGGACACCTTCCGGTCGCCGCGCACGGCGTACCCGACGGTCTCGCCGACCGGCTCGCCCAGGATCGCCGCCATCCGCCCCGCCGCGGCCCGCGCGGCCAGCCGCCGCGGCTCGGCGACGACGACGCGGCCGTCGCCGGACATCAGCGCGAGCGGCACCAGCGTCGTCTTGCCGGTGCCGGGTGGCGCCACGAGGACCGCGGTGCCGTGCGCGTCCAACGCGGCGAGCACGTCGGGCAGCACGGCCCGCACGGGCAGGTCGGGCAGCTTCACTTCTCGGTGACCTCGGGGGGTGGTGGGAGCTGGTAACCGGACGGGCCGATGTTCGCGTTGAGCGAGCGCAGCCATTCACCCGAAGAGACCATCTTGCCGATCGCGTCGTCGATCTTGCTCACCCCCTGCGTATCGCCCTTGCGCAGGCCGACGCCGTAGTTCTCCTTCGAGAACGGCTTCCCGACGACCTTCAGCAGCTCGGGGTCCCGCGCGACGTAACCCGCCAGGATGACGCCGTCGGTCGTCACGGCGTCGATCTGCCCGGCCAGCAGCGCCGTGACGCAGTCCGGGTACCGCGGGTACTCGACCAGCTGGACGGCCTGGGCGAACTTGTCCTTGACCTGCTGGGCGGGCGTCGAGCCGGTCACCGAGCAGAGCTTGCGCGAGTTGAGCGTCTCCGGCCCGGTGATGTCGGCCGCGGTGCGCCGGACCAGCAGGTCCTGGCCGGTCGTGAAGTACGGCCCGGCGAACGACACCTGCTGCTTGCGCTTGTCGGTGATCGAATAGGTCGCCACGACCAGGTCGACCGTCCCCGAGGCGAGGTCCGTCTCGCGCGTCGCCGACGTCGTCTCGCGCCACGTGATGTCCTTCGCGTCGACGCCGAGCTCACCCGCCACAAAAGTTGCGACGTCGACATCGAACCCGACGAACCGGCCGTCCACGGTGTGCTCCGACAGGCCCGGCGCGTCGAACCGGATGCCGATGGTCAGGTGATCCGTGGCACTGGCGCGGGCCACCACGGAGTCGGTCGGCGAAACGTGGGCGGGACCGCACGCGGTCGCCGTGACCAGCA
Source organism: Amycolatopsis sp. NBC_01286 (assembly GCF_035982555.1). NCBI lineage: Bacteria > Bacillati > Actinomycetota > Actinomycetes > Pseudonocardiales > Pseudonocardiaceae > Amycolatopsis > Amycolatopsis sp. NBC_01286. Next base: position 983,246 of record NZ_CP108428.1, on the reverse strand, counting down.
GCAACGCCGAAAAGACCAGCACGCGCCACCGCATCCCGCCGCTCCCTCCGCCCCCGCCGGGCCCTCACGAAGTTCTCAGGTCCTCCCGTTAGCCTAAGTGCGTGGTGCGACCGTCCCAACCCGTACTGGACGCCGTCGGCACGCTCGCCCGGCTCGGGCTCGCGGCCGTCTGGCTCGTTTCCGGTGCCGTGAAGCTGGCCGATCCGGGGCAGACGTTGATCGCCGTCCAGGCGTACGACGTGCTGCCCGGCGCCCTCGTGAACGTGGTGGCCGTCGCGCTGCCGCTCGTCGAGCTCGTGCTCGGGCTGTTCCTGTTCGCGGGCCTGGCGACCCGGTGGGTCGCCGGCGCCGCGCTGGTGCTGCTCGTGGTGCTCATCGCCGGCATCGCCCAGTCGTGGGCGCGCGGGTTGAGCATCGACTGCGGGTGCTTCGGCGGCGGCGGCCAGGTGGCGGCGGGGCAGACCGAGTACCCGCAGGAGATCCTCCGCGACTCCGGTTTCGCGCTGCTGGCCGGCTGGCTGCTGGCGCGGCCGCGCACCTGGCTGTCGATCGACGGCTGGCTGGCGCGAGGTCGTGGGAACTCTGTCGAGCCCGGGCCCGACTACTCGGGTATCGCGGAAGGGAACTGATACACAGTGGGTGGAGCTGAGCGGACCGCTCGGAAGCGTCGTCAGGCCGCACAGGCCGGGGGAGCGAGGGCGGTGGCCCAGGCCAGGGGCGCGTCCGGCGACAAGCGGAAGTGGATCATCGGGATCGCCGCCGTGGTCGTGGTGGCCGCGCTCGTGATCGGCGGCGTGATCTGGACGATCTCCGACAAGAACAAGACCGAGGGCCAGGTCATCAACCCCGGCCAGGCCACCACGTCGCTGGCCGCCGACGTCACGCAGAAGCGCGACGGCGTGGCCGTCACGGTCGGCAAGACCGGCGCGAAGTCCACGATCGACGTCTACGCCGACTTCCTCTGCCCGATCTGCGGCACGTTCGAGAAGAACAACAAGACGCAGATCGAGCAGGCGGTCAACGACGGCAAGCTGGCGGTGCGCTACCACATGGTGCCGCTGCTCAACGACCGCTCGAGCCCGCCCGGGTACTCGCTCGACTCGGCGAACGCGGCGCTCGCCGCGGCCGACGCCGGCAAGTTCCTCCAGTTCCACGACGCGCTGTACGCGAACCAGCCCGAAGAGGGCAAGCGCGGTTACGACAAGGCGCAGCTGATCGACCTGGGCAAGAACGTCGGCATCACCGACCCGAAGTTCGCCGAGACGGTCAACGCCGGCACCTACAACGACCAGATCAACGCCGCTTTCCAGCAGATCTCGACCGACCCCAAGCTGGCGCAGGACTTCGGCGGCGGCCAGAGCGGGTTCGGCACGCCGACGGTCACCTCGAACGGCGCGATCGTCAACTGGCAGGACCAGAGCTGGCTCACCGGGGTGCTCGGCTGAGTCCGGGCAATTCGCCCACTCGGGTACGTAACCTGGTCTAGGCTTGATCCCGCAGGGTGGGGAACCAGGGGTGGCGCGCGCACGTCGCATCCCTGGTGACAGGGAGGGCCAGTGGACGGTTCGCATTCGGGGTTTCACGTCGACGACGGCGCGTACACGCGGTACGCGCGTGAGGTCGACCCGCTCGGTGAAGACGTCAAAGGCGCGGCGGACAAGCACGTCGGCCCGCACGTCGGGGTCGGCTTCTCCGACATGGGCGCGGAGTCCGGCCTGACCGGCGCCTACACCGGCCGGATGCGGACGCTGCAGGAGAAGCTGCACCGCGTCGGCGGCGGCTGGAGCGCGATGGGTGACGCCGCCCGCCGGACCGACCGCAACTACGCCGGCGTCGAGGCCGAGCACAGCGACGTCGTCCGGCGCCTCGGGACGGATCTCACGTGACCGAGCACGCCGACCTGCTCGTCCGGCACGGCCTGGACACCACGAACCAGTTCGCGGACAAGCTGCACCACGACCCGGCCGCCATCAGCGGCGCGCGCGACGGGCACGTCGCGCTGCAGACGTCGATGGGCAAGACCCACGACACCGCGTCGGCGCAGCGCGTCAACCTGACCTCGGCCAGCTCCGGCTCGACGACCGACCGCGCGACGGCGACGTCCAAGAGCCTGGAGCAGGAAGTCCAGGACCTGCTCGACGAGAGCGCCGAGATCGAGCGGGCCGTCGCCGAGGCCGCCGAGACGCTGAACCTGGGCCAGATCAAGAACGACCAGGTCCGCGACCAGATCATCAAGGAGATCTCGGCGTCGATGAAGGCGCTGGCGGCGGTCAAGGGCATCCAGCCGCCGGAGAGCCGCGGCGCCGCGTCGCGCGACATCCTGATGAAGCTGCAGACCAGGATCGGCCAGCTGACCGGCCAGGCCGCGACGTTCAGCGAGCAGACGATCAACCAGCTCACCGACATCGGCACCAAGCTGGGTGGCGGCGAGCAGACGACGTCGGCGAGCAGCGCTCCGCCGACGAAGGTGGCTTCGTCCTTCAACAGCAACAGCGGTTACTCCGGCGGCGGCTCCGATGGCGGGGGCGGCGGCGGTGGGGGAGGCGGCGGTGGTGGCGGCGCCGTGCACAAGCCGCGGCTGCCGGTCGCGGTCCCGCCGCAGCCCGGCACCGGCGTCGGCATCAACCTGCCCGGCGGCAAGACCGTCATGGCGCCCAACGAAACCGCCGCGAAGGCCGTGCGCAACGCGCTTTCGCAGCTCGGCGTGCCGTACGTCTGGGGCGGCACCGCGCGTGGCCAGGGCCTCGACTGCAGCGGCCTGACCATGACGTCGTACCAGGACGCGGGCCTGCAGCTGCCGCGGACGGCGGCGCAGCAGACGGTGGGCGCCGAGGTGCCCTCGATCGACCAGCTGCTGCCCGGCGACCTGGTCGTCTGGTCCGGGCACGTGGCGATGGTGATCGGCGACGGCCAGATGGTCGAGGCCGGCGACCCGGTCCAGATCAGCAAGATCCGCACCACGAACGCGGGACAGTCGTTCATCGGGTTCTACCGGCCGACGGGGTAACTTCGCATCGTGGCTGACTTCGACATGGACCTGGCGGCGGCCCGCGTCTCCGAACAGGCGGACCGGGCGGGCGCGGACGCTGCCGCGCGCTTCGAGCGCTCGGGTCCCGTGGTGGGCAAGGCCGCTTCGGGAGACAGCACCATCGAGGTCCAGGTCGCGCCGGGCGGGCTGCTGACCGGCCTGACGATCCACCGGTCCGCGCTGCGGCACGGGTCGGCGGTGATCGCGGACCAGATCGTCGAGCTGGCCCAGCGCGCGACCCGCCGCGCGGGCGACAAGATGTACCACGCGCTGGCGCCGGTCGTGGACGCGTCGCAGCTCGAGGCGCTCGGCTACGAGCCGATCCCGGACGACGACCCGGACGCCGAGTCCGTCTCCTACGGAAGGTGAGCGCGATGCCCACGACGCGTCAGCTGATTTCCCAGGCCCGGGCGCGCGAAGAGGCGCTGGCGCGGGTGGACGAGCTGCTCGCTTCGGCGTCCGGCACGGCCCACGACCACGACGGCCAGGTCGAGGCGACGGTCGACGGCCGCGGCAAGCTCCTGCGGCTGTGGCTGGCGCCGTCCGCGGTGAACCTGGGCGAGCGGCTGGGCCCGCTGGTGGTGGAGATCGCCCGGGCGGCCATGCGCGAGGCGACCCAGGACGGCTACAACAAGGTCGCGCTGCTGCTGGGCGAGGACATGACGTTCATGATCGAGCAGATGACGGGCATGCCCGCCCCGGCCCGAGCCGAGGACGACGACCCGGGCATGACGGTCGAGGAGTTCCAGCGGCTGCGGGAGGAACGCCTGGGTTCCGCGCCCGCTGCTCCCGCACCTGTTTCGAGTGTCGAGGACGAAGACGCGTACTGGGATTCCTTCGACCCGGCTTCGCTGCGTTCGGACCGCTGACCGGCGCTGAGCAGCCCCCGTTTTCCACGCTACCGGTGAGGACCGACAGTTCCCGGTTCAGTTGAGCTGGGCCGTGGAGCTGGCGCCGTCCAGTACTGATCGACGTCCAGCATGCCCCTCGGGCAGCGAGCCGTCGGCGGAACGCAGGATCTGCAGCCACCGGCGTTCGCCCGTGGCCAGGTGGCGGATCAAGCCGCCCAGCGTCAGGTCGCCGACCGTCGTGCGCTTCGCCGCGCCGGAGTCGGCCAAATTAGGCCGGAAGGTGACCGGAAAGCGCAATCCCGCTCAGTGGCAACCGAGTTCGCTCAGAGGTCTGGACCAACGTTGAAAGCCTGTGTCTTAATTCAAGGCGTGAATTTCGGTCTCTCGACGAGGAGGACCCGGATGGGTCTCGGACGCAGACTGGGTATCGGCGCGCTGGCCCTCGGGCTCCTGGTGACGTCGGAAACCCCGGCTCTCGCCGGGAACGGCCCGGCCTACAAGGACTCCTGGCGGCCCGTCAAGGTCCGGGTGGCCGATCTGCTCGGCCGCATGTCGCTCGACGACAAGCTCGGCCAGATGATGCAGGCCGAACGCCTCGGCGTGAAGTCGCCGGCCGACGTCACCACCGGGCGGCTCGGCTCGCTGCTCTCCGGCGGCAGCTCGCAGCCGACCCCGAACACGCCCGTCACCTGGGCCGACATGTACGACGGCTTCCAGAAGGCCGCCCTCGCCACGCCGCTGGGCATCCCGCTGATCTACGGCGTCGACGCCGTCCACGGCCACAACGGCGTCTACGGCGCGACCGTCTTCCCGCACAACATCGGCCTCGGCGCGTCCCGCGATCCGCAGCTGGTCCAGAAGATCGGCCGCGCCACCGCGGAAGAGGTCTCCGGCACCGGCATCGACTGGGACTTCGCGCCCTGCCTGTGCGTCGCCCGCAACGACCGCTGGGGCCGCACCTACGAGTCGTTCGGCGAGGTCCCGCAGCTGGCCACCGAGATGTCGACCGTCATCACCGGCCTGCAGGGCCGCTCACTCGACCAGCCCGGTTCGGTCATGGCCACCGCCAAGCACTACGTCGGCGACGGCGGCACCACCGGCGGCGTCAACGAGGGCAACACCGAGATCAGCGAGCAGGAGCTGCGCGCGATCCACCTGCCGCCGTTCAAGGCCGCCGTCGACCGCGGGGTCGGCTCGGTGATGATCTCCTACAGCAGCTGGAACGGCGTCAAGATGCACGCCGGCTCGTACCTGATCAACGACGTCCTCAAGAAGGAACTGGGCTTCAAGGGGATCGTCGTCTCGGACTACAACGGCGTCGACAAGATCGACGGCAAGACCGGCTTCACGCCGGAAGAGGTCGAGGCCTCGATCAACGCCGGCATCGACATGGTGATGGTGCCCTACGACTGGCAGAAGTTCATCGACACGCTCCGCACGCTGGTGCAGCAGGGCCGCGTGCCGCTGTCGCGCATCGACGACGCGAACCGCCGCATCCTCACCAAGAAGTTCGAGCTCGGCCTGTTCGAGCACCCGCTGACCGACCGGCGGTTCCTGAAGACCATCGGCAGCAAGGAACACCGCGACCTGGCGCGCCAGGCCGTCCGCGAATCCCAGGTGCTGCTGAAGAACGACCACCACGTGCTGCCGCTCTCGAAGCGGGACAAGATCTTCGTCGCCGGCAAGAGCGCCGACGACATGGGCAACCAGTCCGGCGGCTGGACGGTCGGCTGGCAGGGCACCAGCGGCCCGGTCATCCCCGGCACCACGATCCTCCAGGGCATCAAGAGCACTTCCTCGAAGGTGGCCTACGCCAAGGACGGCACCGGGATCGACCAGAGCTACGACGTCGCCGTCGCCGTCGTGGGGGAAACACCTTACGCCGAAACGAAGGGTGACCGTCCACAAGGGATGGGCCTGGACGACGCGGACCTCGCGACGCTGCAGAAGCTGAAGGACTCCGGCGTGCCGACGGTCGTCGTGCTGGTGTCCGGGCGGCCGCTCGACGTCGCGGCGCAGGTGGGGGACTGGGCCGGGCTCGTCGAGTCGTGGCTGCCGGGCAGCGAGGGCCAAGGCGTGGCCGACGTCCTCTTCGGCGGTTACAACCCGACCGGGAAGCTGCCGGTGACCTGGATGCGCAGCGCCGACCAGCAGCCGATCAACGTCGGTGACGGCCAGCCCGCGCTGTTCCCCTTCGGCTACGGCCTCCACTACCCGCGCCATTGGTGATCGGTCCCCGCCCCCACCGGAAGGAACACGTATGCCGTCCAGAACCCGCCGCCCGCTGATCCGGATATTGGCGTTTTTCGCCGTCTTGCTGGGGCTCAGCCTCGGCGGCCCGGCCGCGCCGGTCGCCCACGCCGCGACGCCGTTCAAGGTGCTCGCCTTCTACAGCGGCACCTACGACGCCGCGCACATCAGCTTCGAGAAGGAAGCCAACGTCTGGTTCCCGCAGCAGGCGGCGGCCAACGGCTTCACCTACACCTCGACGACCAACTGGAACCAGCTGACGTCCATCACGCCCGACCAGTACCAGGTGGTCATGTTCCTGGACGACCAGCCACAGTCGCAGGCGCAGTTCCAGGGCTTCCAGCGGTACATGCAGGCCGGTGGCGGGTTCTACGGCTTCCACGTCACGGCCTACAACGACGACACCACGCCGTCGTACGCCAACTGGTTCCACAACGACTTCCTCGGCACCGGCCGGTTCACCTCGAACTCCTGGGGCCCGACGCCGGAGACGCTGAAGATCGAGAACCGCACCCACCCGTCGACGGTGAACCTGCCGGCGACGATCAAGTCGTCGACGTCCGAGTGGTACGCCTGGCAGAACGACCTGCGCCAGAACAGCAACATCACCATCCTTGCGTCGATGGACCAGTCCACCTTCCCGATCGGCACCGACCCGAGTCAGACCTGGTACAGCGGGTACTACCCGATCTCGTGGACCAACAAGAGCTACAAGATGATCTACTCGAACTTCGGCCACAACGCGATGAACTACGACACGAACACCGCGCTGTCCTCGACGTTCGAGAGCGCCGACCAGAACCGCTTCCTGCTCGACGGCCTGAAGTGGCTCGGTGGCGGCGGTACGACCACCCCGCCGCCCGCCGGCACGATCGACCCGTCGGCCTGGTACGCCGTGTCGAACAAGGCGAACGGCAAGTGCGTCGACGCGCGGGCCGCGGCCAGCGCCAACGGCACCGTGATCCAGCAGTACACCTGCAACGCCACCACGGCGCAGCAGTTCCAGTTCGCCCCGACCAGCGGCGGGTACGACCGGATCAACAACCGGATCAATCCGGCGCAGGTCATCGACGTCGCCAACGTGGCGACGACCGACAACGCCGGCCTGCAGCTGTGGGCCTACAGCGGCGGCAACAACCAGCAGTGGCAGCCGGTGTCGGAAGGCAGTGGTTACTACCACTTTGCCGTCCGTCACACCGGCAAGTGCCTGACCGTGCCGGGATCGTCCACTGCGGACAGTGTCCAGCTGGTCCAGGCGACCTGTAACGGCAGCGCCGCTCAGTCGTTCAAGGTCGGCTAGGGGAAGGTCCGTGAATGCCACATCGAGGGACGTAGTGTCCCTCGATGTGGCATTCACGGCTTTCAGCGCCAGGTCGTCTGGAGGCGGATCACCAGGACGGCCAAGGTGAGCAGGGCGACGGCGAGGAGCGCACCTGCCGAGCGCGTGTCGTCTCGGGCGCCCCACGCGAGGGCCGCGGGGAGGATCGCCAGCGACGTCACCAGGTACGCCACGTGCGTGCCCGGTTCGGCTGGGTGGTGATCGGAAATCACGCCTGCGATCGCTTGCGCTAGCAGGGCGAGTTCGATCAGGGCGGCCAGCGGGCGCCAGGGTGGCCAGCGGTAGCGGGCCGCCGCGCTCACGACCAGGGCCGTCAGGCCGGACAGCAGGCAGAGCGCCGTCGTGGCGAAGGCCAGGGGCTCGATCACGCCCGGCGCGCTTTGCGGCGACGGTGTTTCGTGCCGAGGCGGAAGAGCCACGTCGAGATGCCCGTGAGCATCAGCGCCAAGGGCGCCAGGCCGAGGACGACCCAGACGAGCCGCCACCAGCCGTCGACGAGCCAGCCGAAGTGCGCGGCCTCGAACACCTTGCTGTAGAAGCGGTTCGCGGTCGGCTCCGGCGCGGCGTCCACAGAGGACACGTGGGTGGCGTCGTGGCTGTCGACGTACACCGTGCGGTCGCCGCCGAAGAACGCGCGGGCGCCGTAGGGCTGGTAGCCGTCATCCGCGATCGACACCGAGTAGTAGTCGGTGCCTTCGGACGGCGGGACGAGGTAGCGGACGGTGCCGGGGGACGCGGCCAAAGCGGCCGAAGACGCCTGGTCGATGCCGATCTCCGGGGTGCCGGGCGCGGCGGGGTTCGCCGTGAAGCTGTACTTCGTCTCGTCCGGCGTCGAGCCGCCGGTGATCGCGAGCCACGCGTTTTCCACCGGCGGCAGGTAGAACGCGGCGCCGGTGACGCCCCACATCAGCACGAACGGCACTGACACGAGGCCGATCACGTTGTGCAGGTCGTAGTCGCGCGCGAAGCGGCCCTTGCCGAGCCGGACGCGGAAGCCGTGCGAGAACTTCTTGAAACCCGGCCACCAGACGACGATCCCGGTGATCGCCAGCAGGACCATCAGCAGCCCGAGCACGACCAGGAGCAGCAGCCCCCAGTTCGTCCCGGCCGGCCAGTCGAAGCCGATCGACGGCACCGGCGCGGCCAGCCACGACACGTACCCCGGGTCGTCCTTGCAGGTGAACGCGCAGTCGTGCAGGTTCGTCAGCCAGCCCATTACGCCGTCGTCGAGCTTCTGCGGCCCGGTGATCCGCCCGCTGCCGGGGTCGACGGCGTAGGCGGTGGTGTAGTCGCTGTCGCCGACGGCGATGATCCCGCCGTCGTCGCTGACCCAGGCCGCGGCGAACTCCGGGTGCGCCTGCTTGACGAGGTCCCGCGCCTGCTGCAGGCCGAGCGGGCGCGGGCTGTCGGTGTGCGCGTAGAAGTCGCCGTGCGTGGCCCGGAAGTACTCGGCGCGGTAGAGCAGGATGACGCCGGAAGTGGTCTCGAGGACCAGCAGCAGCCCGAGCACGAGCGACGTCCACCGGTGCGTGACGACGAGCGCGCGCCGCACGGGCTTGCGCCGGTACCAGCGCCGGACCGCGCGTCGCGGCGGAACGGTCCTGGTCAGCGTGGGTGCTTCGGCGGTCATGACGTCCTTCGGCTTGGTGAAGATCGAAGTGAGGTTAGCCTTGCTTTACCTCGATTGTCTTCCGTCCTTCGGTGGATGTGCGGCGAGTCACCGCGCCGCTAACATGAAGCTCCTTCATGAATGGGGGAGCGATGCGGCGCAGTGCGGTCCTCGTGGTCCTGGCGGTGCTCGCGGGTCTCGTCGCGGGGGTGTCCCCGGCGGTGGCCGTCACCCAGCCGTTCTTCTGGGGCGTCGCGACCTCGGGTTATCAGGCGGAAGGTGTGGCGCCCGACAGCAACTGGCGCCGCTACGAACAGGCGAAGACGTCGTCGATCAAGGAGCCCTACCGCGAGTCCGTCGACTTCCGGCACAACTACGTCGCGGACATCGACCGCGCGAAGCAGCTCGGCGTGAACGTGTTCCGCTTCAGCGTCGAGTGGGCCCGGATCGAACCGCGGCCCGGGCAGGTCGACCAGGGTGAGCTGGCGTACTACGACGACGTCGTCCGGCACGTCCTCGACGCCGGGATGCGGCCGATGATCACCCTCGACCACTGGGTCTACCCCGGCTGGGTCGCCGACCAGGGCGGCTGGGACAGCGACCGCACGGTCGACGCCTGGCTCGTCAACGCCCGCCGCGTCGTCGACCGCTACAAGGGCCTCGGCGCGCTGTGGATCACGATCAACGAGCCGACCGTCTACCTGCAGAACGAGACGGCCAACGGCGGGCTCGCCGGGTGGAAGCTGCCGTGGGCGCAGGCGCGGCTGGTGCGCGTCCACCGCGCCGCGTACGACCTGATCCACCAGCTCGACCCGGGCGCGCTCGTCTCCAGCAACACCGCGTACGTCCCGGCGGTGCAGGGGGTGCTGGACGCGTCGTTCCTCGACCAGGTGCGCGACAAGCTCGACTTCGCCGGCCTGGACTACTACTACGGCGCGAGCCTCGACAACCTCAGCGCGATCCACGCGGCGAGCGGCGAGTTCTGGAAGGTGACGCCGCAGCCGGACGGGATCTACTACGCGCTGCGGTACTACGCGCGGAAGTTCCCGGGGCTGCCGCTCTACGTCGTCGAGAACGGCATGCCGACCGACAACGGCAACGCGCGGCCGGACGGCTACACGCGCTCGGACCACCTGCGCGACCACATCTACTGGGTGCAGCGCGCGAAGGCCGACGGCATGAACGTGATCGGCTACAACTACTGGAGCCTCACCGACAACTACGAGTGGGGCAGCTACCAGCCCCGCTTCGGTCTGTACACAGTGGACGCTCGCTCGGACGCCGCCCTGGTGCGTCATCCGACGGACGCGGTCACGACGTACCGGCAGCTGATCGACGGGCACGGCGTCCCGGCGGGCTACACGCCGGTCCGGCCGCCGGGCTTCTGCTCGGTCGTCGACGGCCTGGGCAGCTGCCTCGACCCGGCCCGCTACCCGGGTCCGGTGGCTCCGCTGAGCTGACCCCACCTGTCACTTCAGCCCCAAAAGCTGGAGCTTTCGCTAGGAAAGATGCGTCTTCCGGTCTTGATAAATACATGCCGGTCTGTATGTTTGTTGCATGGCGAACAAGGTGTACGTCGTCGGCGTCGGGATGACGAAGTTCGAGAAGCCGGGCCGGCGTGAGAACTGGGACTACCCGCAGATGGCGAAGGAGTCCGGGACCAACGCCCTGGCGGACGCCGGGCTCGGGTACGACGCCGTCGAGCAGGCCTACGTCGGCTACGTCTACGGCGAGTCGACGTCCGGGCAGCGCGCCGTCTACGAGCTGGGCATGACCGGGATTCCGGTCGTGAACGTCAACAACAACTGCTCCACCGGCTCGACCGCGCTGTACCTGGCCGCGGAGGCGATCCGCGGCGGCCGCGCGGACTGCGTGCTGGCGCTGGGCTTCGAGAAGATGAAACCCGGCTCGCTCGGGTCGACCTTCGACGACCGCGAACAGCCGATGGGCAACCACATGCAGGCGCTCGCCGAGATCTCCGAGGTGCTGTTCCCGCCCGCGCCGTGGATGTTCGGCGCCGCCGGCCGCGAGCACATGAAGGCGTACGGCACCACCGCCGAGCACTTCGCGAAGATCGGCGAGAAGAACCACCGGCACTCGGTGAACAACCCGTACGCGCAGTTCCAGGACGTCTACTCGCTCGACGACGTCCTCGCGTCCCGGATGATCTACGACCCGCTGACCAAGCTGCAGTGCTCTCCGACGTCCGACGGCTCCGGCGCGGCGATCCTCGCGAGCGAGGCCTTCGTCGAGGCGAACGGCCTGGCCGAGCGGGCCGTCGAGATCGTCGGGCAGGCCATGACCACCGACTTCCGCAGCACCTTCGACGGCAGCGCGAAGAACATCGTCGGCTACGACATGACGCGTCAGGCCGCGTTGAAGGTGTACGACCAGGCCGGGCTCGGACCCGCCGACTTCCAGGTCATCGAGCTGCACGACTGCTTCTCCGCCAACGAACTCCTGACGTACGAAGCACTCGGGCTCTGTGAAGAGGGCGAAGGCGGAACGCTCGTCGACGCGGGGGCCACGACGTACGGCGGCAAGTGGGTGGTCAACCCGTCCGGCGGGCTGATCTCCAAGGGCCACCCGCTCGGCGCGACCGGCCTCGCCCAGTGCGCCGAACTGACCTGGCAGCTGCGCGGTGACGCCGACCAACGGCAGGTCGACGGCGTGCAAGCCGCACTGCAGCACAACATCGGACTCGGTGGCGCCGCCGTCGTCACCGCCTACCAGCGAGCCTAGGAGAGACATGGGTCAGATCACCGCGTTCGTCGAACTGCCCGCCACGCCGGACAAGGTGTGGGCGGAGTTCTCGAACCCGAACAACTTCGAGAAGTGGCTGACCATCCACACCAAGTGGAAGGGCGACGTCCCCGCCGAGTTCGCGCAGGGCGCCCAGGTGTCCGAGGTCGTCACGATGCTCGGCATGGCGAACACGATCACCTGGACCGTCGACGCTTACGAGGCGCCGCACCGGCTGGTCATCTCCGGGACCGGGATGGCCGGGGTGAAGATCCGGTTCTCGCTGTCGGTCGCGGCGGCCGGCCCGGGCTCGGTGGCTTCGATCGACGCCGAGTTCACCGGCCAGATGATCGTCGGCGCGCTCGGCAAGGCCGTCGAGAAGGACGGCAAGAAGAACCTCGACGAGTCCCTCGGCAAGTTCAAGGCCCTGGTCGCATGAAGTTCGACGCCACCGGGCTGGACAAGTGGACCGACCCCGTCTCCTTCGACGTCACGCGCGAGCGGCTCGTCGAATACGCCTTGGCGACCAATGATCCGATCCCCGCCCACCGCGCGGGTGACGTCGCGAGCCCGGTGTTCGCGATCGTGCCGGTGTTCCAGTCGCTGCTGGAACCGGCCCTCGAAGTCGTGCCGACGTCGTTGTTCGGCAAGGTGCTGCACGGCGAGCAGGACTTCCGGTTCCACCGCCCGATCCGGCCCGGTGATGCGCTGGTGTCCCGGGCCAAGATGACCGGGTACGAGGGGCTGCCGAAGGGGACGCGCGCGACGGTCTACCTCGAGTGCCGTTCCGTTTCCGGTGAACTGGTGAACGAGCAGTACGTGACGTTCTTCGTGCGCGGCTTCGACACCGGTTCGAAGGAAGGTTCACTGGGGCCTTCGCACCGCTTCGACGGCTCGTTGCGCTCGCAGTCGCCGGTGGCGAAGGTCAGCCAGCACGTCGACGACGACCAGACGTTCCGCTACGGCCCGGCCGCCGGCGACCCGATGCCGATCCACCTCGACGAGGACGTCGCCCGGGCCGCGGGGCTGCCGGGGATCATCGCGCACGGGCTCTGCACGATGGCGTTCACGTCGTGGGCGGTGCTGACCGAGGTGGCCGGGTCCGATGTGGACAGACTGCGGCGGCTGGCCGTGCGGTTCGCGTCGCCGGTGCTGCCCGGGCAGGACCTCTCGACGTCGATCTGGGCGGCGGGCCCTGGTGCTTACGCCTTCGAGACCACCGTAGGGGACAAGGTCGTCGTCAAGGACGGCTTCGCCGAGATCGGAGACCACTGATGGGTGCACTCGACGGGCGCGTCGCGCTGATCACCGGCGCGGGCCGCGGGATCGGGCGGGAGCACGCGCTGCTGTTCGCCCGCGAAGGCGCGCGGGTGGTCGTCAACGACCTCGGCGGGGACAACGACGGGAGCGGCTCTTCCACCGGGCCCGCGTCCGACGTCGTCGCGGAGATCCGCGCGCTGGGCGGGGAGGCGGTGGCCAACACGTCGAGCGTGACGTCGTGGGCGGGCGCGTCGGAGCTGGTCGAGCAGGCGGTCGCGGAGTTCGGCCGGCTCGACGTCGTGGTGAACAACGCGGGCATCCTGCGCGACGCGTTCGTCGCCGGGATCACCGAGCAGCAGTGGGACGACGTCATCGCGGTGCACCTCAAGGGCCACGCGGCGGTGCTGCACCACGCGGCGGCGTACTGGAAAGCGCAGTCGAAGGCGGGTACGCCGGTCGCGGCGGCGGTGGTCAACACGGCGTCGGCGTCCGGGGTGACGCTGCCGAACGCGGGCCAGGTCAACTACGGCGCGGCGAAGGCGGGCATCGCGGCGATGACCCTGGTGGCGGCGGCCGAACTGGAGCGCTACGGTGTCCGCGTCAACGCCATCGCCCCGATCGCCCGGACGCGGCTGACGCTGGCGACCCCGGGGATGGGCGCGATCTTCGCGGCACCGGTCTCCGAAGGCGAGTTCGACGCGTTCTCACCCGCGAACATCTCGCCGCTGGTGGCCTATCTGGCTACTGAGAAGTGCGCTTTGACGGGCAAGGTGTTCGCGGTCCAGGGCGGCGCGATCTCGGAACTGGCGGGCTGGCACGACGTCAAGGTGATCGAGACCGAAGGCCCGTGGGGGATCGACGACATCGCGGCGAGGCTGCCGTGATCGAGTGGTCCGAGACGGACCTGCTGGTCCGCGACTCGATCCGCGAGTTCATCGCGAAGGAGATCCGGCCTCAGCTGGACGCGCTGGAGAGTGGTCAGCTGCCGCCGTACGACATCATCCGGAAGCTCTTTGCCGCCTTCGGGCTGGATGTCATGGCTTCGGAGGCGGTCTCGCGGATCTTGTCGCCGTCTTCGGGTTCCTCTTCCTCCTTGGGTGGCCAAGAGACGCTGGCGTTGATCGCGATCAGCGAGCTGGCCGGGGTGAGCCTGGGGATCGTGGCTTCTCTCGGTGTTTCACTGGGCCTGACCGCGGCGACGATCCTGTCGAAGGGGTCGCAGGAGCAAAAAGAGCGTTGGCTGCCGGGCTTGGCGACGTTCGAGAAGATCGGCGCGTGGGCGATCACCGAGCCGGACTCGGGTTCGGACGCGTTCGGCGGCATGCGGACGTCCGTGCGGCTCGACGGCGGCGAGTACGTCCTGAACGGCCAGAAGACGTTCATCACGAACGGCCCGCACGCGGACGTCGTCGTGGTCTACGCGAAGCTGGACGACGGCTCGTCGCCGCGGGACCGGCCGGTGCTCGCCTTCGTGCTGGACCGCGGCATGCCGGGGTTCGTGCAGGGCAAGGCGTTCAAGAAGATGGGCATGATGTCGTCTCCTACGGGCGAGCTGTTCTTCGACGACGTCCGCCTCGGCCCCGATCGGCTGCTGTCGTCGTCCGGTTCCGAGGGCGCGCGGGAGAGTTTCGCGGCGGAGCGCGTCGGCGTGGCGGCGTTGTCGCTGGGCATCATCAACGAATGCCAGCGGCTGTGCATTTCGTACGCCAAGTCGCGTCGGTTGTGGGGGCAGGAGATCGGCCGTTTCCAGCTGATCCAGCTCAAGCTGGCGAAGATGGAGGTGGCGCGGCTGAACGTCCAGAACATGGTGTTCCAGACGGTGGCCAAGCTGCGGGCGGGCAAGCGCCCATCGCTGGCGGAGGCGTCGGCGATGAAGCTGTACTCATCGGAAGCCGCGACGGAGGTGGCGATGGAGGCGGTCCAGCTGTTCGGCGGCAACGGCTACATGGCGGAGTACCGGGTGGAGCAACTGGCCCGGGACGCGAAGTCGCTGATGATCTACGCGGGAAGCAACGAAATCCAGGTGACCCACATCGCGAAAGCCCTGCTGGCCTAGCGAGGTCGTGAGTGAGTAACAGTGTTAGAACACTGTTACTCACTCACGACCGTCAGTCGCGCTCGATGAGGTGGCCCACCACGTCCGGGCCCGGGTGCGCGTGGCCCGAGCCGTCGCGGCGGACGTCCACCTCCGGTAGCTCCACCGGATCTCCGTTGCGGGCCGAACCCGCGGGACGCGGGCCGATCCAGGCCACCCTCAGCTCTGTCTCGCCCTTCAAGAACCGCTGGGCCCTGACGCCGCCCGTGGCTCGGCCCTTGGCCGGGTACTCGCTGAACGGCGTGACCTTGACGCTCACGCCCGTCGCCGTGATCACCATCGGCTCGCCGTGCTCGTCGTCGTCCGTGCGGAGCGCTCCGAAGAACACCGCCGCGCCCGCGCCGACGTTGATGCCCGCCATGCCGCCGCCCTTCAGGCCCTGGGGGCGGACCAGCGACGCCGCGTACTTCAGCAGCGAGGCCTCCGACGTCAGGAACGCCAGCATCTCCGTGCCGTCGCGGAGCCACGTCGCGCCGACGACCTCGTCGCCGTCCTTCAGGCTGATCACTTCGAACTCGTCCGAGCGGACCGGCCACTCCGGCGAACACACCTTCACGACGCCCGCGCGCGTGCCCAGCGCCAGGCCCGGAGAGCCCGCCGCCTGCTCGCCCAGCGGCGCGATGCCCACGACCGTCTCGCCCTTCTCCAGCGGGACCAGCTCGCGAGCCGCCATGCCGCCGCGCAGGGAGACCGTGCCCGCTTGCTCCGGCAGCACCGGCAACGGCAGGACGTCCGTCTTGAACGCCCGGCCGCGGCTCGTCACCAGCAGCACCTGCCCTCGCGCGGTCGTGTGGACCACCGCCGCGACGGCGTCGTGCTTCACACGGCCGTTGCGCCGGCGGGTCTCCGTCGACTCCTCGGACTCCGCCGCCGTGCGCGCGACCAGGCCGGTCGCCGACAGGATCACCTGGCACGGGTCGTCCTCGACCTCCAGCGGCCCGGACGGCTTCGACGCGGCCAGGACCTCCTTCAGGTCGCCGTCGATCAGGGCGGTGCGGCGCTCGGTCGGGAAGTCCTTCGCGATCTTCGCCAGCTCCGAGGAGACGAGCTTCTTCAGCACGGACTCGTCGTCGAGGATCTTCGTCAGCTCCGCGATCTCCTCGCGCAGCCGCTCCTGCTCGGACTCCAGCTCGATGCGGTCGTACTTGGTCAGCCGGCGCAGCGGGGTGTCGAGGATGTACGTCGCCTGGATCTCGGAGAGCTTGAAGCGCGACATCAGGCCGTCTTTCGCGGCCTGCGCGTTGTCGCTCTCGCGGATGAGCTTGATCACCTTGTCGATGTTGAGCAGGGCGATCAGCAGGCCGTCGACCAGGTGCAGCCGCTCTTCACGCTTGCGGCGCCGGTACTTCGTGCGCCGCGTCACGACCTCGTAGCGGTGCCGGAGGAAGACCTCCAGCAGCTCCTTGAGCCCGAGGGTCTGCGGCTGGCCGTCGACGAGGACGAGGTTGTTGATGCCGAACGACTGCTCCAGCGGCGTGAGCCGGTAGAGGTCGGCCAGCAGGGCCTGCGGGTTGACGCCGACCTTGCACTCGATGACCAGCCGGGTGCCGTTCTCGCGGTCGGTGAGGTCCTTGACGTCGGCGATGCCGGTGAGCCGCTTGGACTTGTTGACCTCGTCGGTGATCTTCTCGATCACCTTCTCCGGGCCGACGCCGTAGGGCAGCTCGGTGACGGTGATCGCCTGCCGCCCGCGGCTGCCTTCGAGGGGCCCGGTCTCGACGTTCGCGCGCATCCGGACGACACCGCGGCCGGTCTCGTACGCGCGGCGCACCTCGTCGAGGCCGAGCAGCTTGCCGCCGGTGGGCAGGTCGGGGCCGGGGACGAACTCCATCAGCTTGTCGAGCGTCGCCGTCGGGTGCGTGATCAGCCACCGCGCCGCGGCGACGACCTCGCCGAGGTTGTGCGGGATCATGTTGGTCGCCATCCCGACCGCGATCCCGGACGTGCCGTTGACCAGCAGGTTCGGGAACGCCGCGGGCAGCACGGTCGGCTCTTCGAGCGAACCGTCGTAGTTGGGCCGGAAGTCGACGGTGTCCTCGCCGAGCTCCCCGACGAGCTGCATGGCTTCGGGGGACATGCGTGCTTCGGTATAACGCGAAGCAGCCGGTCCATCGTCTGGGCTACCGAAGTTTCCGTGCCCGTCGATCAGCGGCGCGTTCAGGGAGAAGTCCTGCGCGAGGCGGACCATCGCGTCGTAGATCGCGGTGTCACCGTGCGGGTGGTACTTGCCCATGCAGTTGTGGACGACGAAACCCTCGGCCGTGAATTCGTGCTCGTCAGTGCCGACCTGGATGTCGTAGGTGACGTCCGCCGCGACCGGTTCGACCGAAACGACTTCGAGGAACGAGAACCCCTTCAGCGCGTCGAGCCGCTCGGCGAGCGGGGAGCCGATCCGCCGCAGCTTGTCGATCCAGCCGTCCTGTTGTGCCGATACGACTGGGAACGAGCGCTCGGCCAGCACGATGCCGCCGCCGACGTGGGCCGCCGAGAACTCGGCCATGACCGCCTTGGCGGGCAACCGGTCGTTGCCCTGCTTGCCGCCGTAGCCGTAGGCGATTTCCGTGAGGTTTTCCAGCGCGCTCTTCTTGTAGCCGATCTCGGTCCACGGCAGCAGGATGCGCGCCAGCGCGGCAGCGTCCGATCCGCTGACGGACAGGCCGAGCAGGGTCTTGTGACCATCGGTCTTCGGGTTGGACCAGTGATGACCGTGGATCCCCAGATCCGCGAGCATCGCGTAGACCTGCCGGACGAGCATTTCGCTCGTGCTGACGTAGACGATCTCCCGGTGGTTCTTGCGGATGTAACCGTCGCCGTCGAAGATGCCCGCGAGGAAGGGCGCCCAGGTCGAGCGGTCCGCGAGAACCTCCGCCGGAACGGCCTTCTCATCGCTGCGCGGACTCCCCGCGGCGAGCAGCCCATCGTGGCGGGAGAAGGTCAGGATGTGCTGGTCGCGCCAGCCCGGCTTCGCTGCGACGCGGGTTCCCCGGGATACGCCGAGGCCGTTGGTCACCGCCCAGTCGTGCACCGCGTCGAGTGGCTCGACGTCGCACATGTGGATCCGGACCCGGCCGTCCGCGTCGCGGTTGCGGTCGACCGCGAACCCTTCGGCCGTGATCAAGCCGAGGAGGTAGGCGTAGCGGTCGCCGCCCGCCGGCCGCTCGTCCCGGCGGGCGTTCCCGTAGGCGACGGTCAGCCGCCCGGTGAGGTCGCGGGCGTCCGTCCAGGTCAGCGTCGAGTCTTCGGCCACGGTCCGGAACCGCTGGCCCGGCGTCACGAGCATCGTGTGCCCGTTCGACCACGTGATACGCACGAGGTCGGACGCCGGGTTCTCGTAGACCTCGGTGACGGGAACCGCACGGCCCCGGCTGTCGAGAACCCGGTCGCCGATCTCGATCTCTTCGATCGGCCGCAGTCCGGCCGGGGTCGACACCAGCGCGCCGCGGACGAAGCAGTCACCGACGACGCGGGACGACTTCACATACGCGTGCGTGGGCCGGTAACCCTGCTCGTGCATGGAAAACAGGATCCGGCGGTGCACCGGCTTCAGGCCATCGCGCGCGTCCGGGAGGGCGCGTGAGTGGATGACCGAATACGCGTACTCCAGGTAGGAGTCTTCGATCTCCGTCTTCAGCGAGTTGTCGAAGACGTTCGCACCGGCGGAGTCGAACGCGCTGGGATCGACCTTGGTGGTGGGGCCCTTGCGGCGTGCCACGGCAGAACTCCTTGGTAGCTACGAAAATATCAAGCGTCGATGGCGTCGCGGTCGATCCGGTCCGAGGAGGCGACCAGCCAGTTGCGCCGGGGCTCGACCTTCTCGCCCATCAGCAGTTCCAGCGCGCCCTCGGCGGCGTCGGCGTCGTCCATGGTGATGCGGCGGACCGAGCGGGTGGACGGGTTCATCGTGGTGTCCCACAGCTCGTCGGCGTCCATCTCGCCGAGGCCCTTGAACCGCGGGACCGGCGTGACGATGCTCTTGCCCGCCCGCTCCAGCTGGGCGAACTTCGACTCCATCTCCTGCTGGGTGAAGGTGAAGTGCGTCTCCGGGTTGCGGCCCTTGGTGACGAGCTTGTGCAACGGCGGCATCGCGGCGTACAGCCGGCCGTCCTCGATCACCGGGCGCATGTACTTGGCGAACAGGGTGATCAGCAGGGTCCGGATGTGCGAGCCGTCGACGTCCGCGTCCGCCATCAGGATGACGCGGCCGTAGCGCATGGTCGTCAGGTCGAACGTGCGGCCGGTGCCCGCGCCCAGTACCTGCACGATCGACGCGATCTCGGCGTTCTTCAGCGTGTCGCCGAGCGAGGCCTTCTGGACGTTGAGGATCTTGCCCCGCAGCGGCAGCAGTGCCTGGTACTCCGAGACGCGCGCCATCCGCGCCGACCCGAGCGCGCTGTCGCCCTCGACCAGGAACAGCTCGCTGCGGGAGACGCCGGTGGTGCGGCAGTCGACCAGCTTCGGCGGCATCGCCGCGCCCTCCAGCGCGGTCTTGCGCCGGGCGGCGTCCTTCTGCTGCTTCTGGGTGAGCCGGACGCGGGAGGCGTCGACCACCTTCTGCAGCACGACCTTCGCCTCGGACTTGGTCTTGCGGTCCTCGGTCCAGGCCTTGACGTGCTTGTCGACGATGCCCTGGATGACGCGGGTGGCGCCGGCGGTGGACAGCTCGTCCTTGGTCTGCGACGTGAACTGCGGCTCCGGCAGCCGGACGTGGATCACCGCGGTCATGCCCTCGAGGACGTCCTCGATCGTCGGCATGTCCTCCTTGGGCTTGAGCAGCCCGCGGGTCTTGGAGATGGCGTCCTGCAGCGCCTTCGCCATCGCGCGGTCGAAGCCACGGCGGTGCGTGCCGCCGTGCACGTTGCGGATCGTGTTGGTGAAGCACTCCACCGTGCGCTCGTAGCCGGTGCCCCAGCGCAGCGCCACCTCGATCTCGGCGCGGCGCTCCACATTGGACTGCATGACGCCCGCCGCGTCCGCCGCGTTCTCCTTGTACGTGCCCTCGCCGGTGATCAGCAGCGTGCCGCAGACCGGCTTCTCGCCCGACGGGCTGAGGAAGTCGACCATGTCCACCAGCCCGTGCGGGAAGTGGAAGGTCTCCTCGTTGATCGTGTCCTCGATGGCGGTGCGCAGCACGTACGTGACGCCCGGGACGAGGAACGCGGTGTTGCGCATCTTGGCCCGCACGCCCTCGACGTCGAGCGCCGCGCCGGACTCGAAGTACCGCGAGTCGTACCAGTAGCGGATCGAGGTGCCGCCGCGCTCGCCGCGCTTCATCTTGCCGACGAGGTTCAGCCCGGAGCGGCGGGTGAACTTCGCCTTCGGGCCGGGCGCGTCGAAGGTGCCGGGGACGCCGTGCTTGAACGACATCTGGTGGACCTTGCCGTCCTGCTTCACGGTGACGTCGAAGCGGTGCGACAGCGCGTTGACCGCCGACGCGCCGACGCCGTGCAGTCCGCCGGAGGTCTTGTAGCCCGAGCCGCCGAACTTGCCGCCGGCGTGCAGCCGGGTCAGGACCAGTTCGACGCCGGACAAACCGGACTTGGCGTGCGTGCCGGTGGGGATGCCCCGGCCGTCGTCGTCCACCTGGACGCTGCTGTCGGCGTGCAGGGTGACGACGATCTTCGTCGCGTACCCGGCGACACCTTCGTCCGTGGAGTTGTCCACCACCTCGGAGAAGAGGTGGTTGATACCACGGCTGTCGGTGGAGCCGATGTACATCCCGGGGCGTTTGCGGACGGCTTCGAGACCCTCGAGATGCGTCAGGTCATCGGCCCCGTACAAGGTCTCGGCAGTCACAGGGTCGTTCTCCCGGATCGTGGCTCGCGAAGGTTCAGTGAGGTGCGGACTCGGCCTGCACCGTACTGCAGGATATCCGCCTGCTCCGACAACTTCCGCGCGTCCGTCCCCCGGTGTGGCGTGAACCGCCCCCTAGCGGGGGTCGAAACCGAGGTCGGGCCACAGGCTGAGCACCGCTTCGATCTTCCGCGGGACCTGGAAGCTGTTCCGGAAGTTGGGCTTCTCGCCGATCGTGGCGAGCCCCTTCCGCAGGTCCCCGAACGCCGGCCGCGACACCGTCTCGCGCGTCAGGATGTAGCAGTAGGTGCGGCGCGGGTAGGCGTACTCGTCGATGTAGGCGTGCAGCACGAGGCCGGGGGCCTCGATCCGCGACCCGACCAGCGCCCGGCCCTGCTTCTGGCTGTAGACGCGGATCACGTGCACGCCGGCGCGCAGCGTGCGCGGCGGGTCCTGGCCCTGGCCGTCGTCCGCCCAGAACAGCTCGACGCGGAACGGCGCCTCGCCGTCGTCGCCGGGGTGGGTGTGCTCGCGGGCCAGCTCCTCCAGGCGGTACTCGGCCTCGGCCGACGGTTCGCCGCCTTCGACGATGCTCACCAGGTACAGCTCGGCCGGGCGCGGCCAGGACGGCCGGGGGACGTCGGTGGCTTCGGCCGGTTCGGTTTCGGCCGGAGCCGCAACCGGTTCCGGGGATCCGGCGGTGACCGCGGGGGTTTCGGCGGGTGTGGCGTCCGACGGCTCGGCCGGGGCCGGCGTGTCGGCCACCGCCGGGCGCACCGGCGACGGAGCGGGCGGTGCCGGGCGGACCGGTGTGACCGGCGGGGCCGGGCGGACCGGGGACGGCGGGGGAGTGGCGGCGGCCGGGCGGACCGGCGTCACCTGCCGGGTCGTGACGACCGGCCGGGCCGCGGGCGTGCGGGCCGGCGTCGCCGGACGCGGCGGGGTGACCAGCTTCCCGGCGCCGTACTGCTCCAGGAGCGGCTCCAGGTCACCGGCGGTGAGCGAGGGACCGGCCAGGTCGGCCCATTCGAGCCAGGCCTCCTGAGCCTCCTCGACGGTGTGCTTCTCCGTCGAGAGCGTGACCGCCTCGAACAGCTGCCGCGGGCCGGCGGCGGTGACGTCGGCCGAGCCGACCACCACGAACGCCGGGTCGTCCTCGGCGATCACCAGCTTCGCGTTCAGCCCGCGCAGCGAGTGCACGGCCACGCCGGCCTTCACCCAGTGCAGCAGGGCGTGCGGGCTCGTCGTGCCGGCGAGCACCGAATCCAGGCCCGCGTCCGTGATCAGCGTGTCGCCCGGCTGCAACGGCAGCAGGGCGGCCGCGCCGGGACCGACGTGACCGAAGGCGGCCACCAGGTTCCGGCGTGGGCTGAGCAGTGGGGTGATCGAGGCCCAGATGTCGCGGCCGGTGAGAAGTCGTACCGAACGTTCTGCCAAACCCAGCCGAGCGAACTCCGCGTCCATGCCTCTGACCTTAGCTGGTGCCCCTCGGACGCCGACGGGGCGGAATATCTCTTGCTTGGAAGTAGTTGAACGCGCATGTAAGATGGGCACGCGCCTTCGGAAAGGGAGCAGGTCATGCAGTTCGGAATCTTCACGGTGGGCGACGTCACGACGGACCCCACGACCGGCACCACGCCGACCGAGCACGAGCGGATCAAGGCGATGGTCCGCATCGCGCTCAAGGCCGAAGAAGTCGGTCTCGACGTCTTCGCGACGGGTGAGCACCACAACCCGCCCTTCGTGCCCTCTTCGCCCACGACGATGCTCGGCCACATCGCCGCGCAGACGTCGAAGCTGGTCCTTTCGACGTCGACGACGCTGATCACCACGAACGACCCGGTGAAGATCGCCGAGGACTTCGCGATGCTGCAGCACCTCGCCGACGGCCGCGTCGACCTGATGATGGGCCGCGGCAACACCGGCCCGGTCTACCCGTGGTTCGGCGAGGACATCCGCCAGGGCATCCCGCTCGCCATCGAGAAGTACGCGCTGCTGCGCCGGCTCTGGCGCGAGGACGTCGTCGACTGGGAGGGCAAGTTCCGCACGCCGCTGCAGGGCTTCACCGCCACGCCGCGCCCGCTCGACGACGTCCCGCCGTTCGTCTGGCACGGCTCCATCCGCAGCCCGGAGATCGCCGAGCAGGCCGCCTACTACGGTGACGGCTTCTTCGCGAACCACATCTTCTGGCCGAAGGAGCACTTCCAGCAGCTCATCGCCTTCTACCGCCAGCGCTTCGAGCACTACGGCCACGGGAGCGCGGACCAGGCCATCGTCGGGCTCGGCGGCCAGGCGTTCATCCGGCCGAAGTCGCAGGACGCGTGGACCGAGTTCCGGCCGTACTTCGACAACGCCCCGGTGTACGGGCACGGCCCGACGCTGGAGGAGTTCACCGACCAGACGCCGCTGACCGTCGGCAGCCCGCAAGAAGTCATCGACAAGACGCTGACCTTCCGCGAGCACTTCGGCGACTACCAGCGCCAGCTGTTCCTGATGGACCACGCCGGCCTGCCGCTGAAGGTCGTCCTCGAGCAGCTCGACCTGCTCGGTGAGCACGTGGTCCCGGTGCTGCGCAAGGAACTCGACGCGATGCGCCCGGCGCACGTGCCGGACGCGCCGACGCACGAATCCCTGAAGGCCTCGAAGGACGCGGCGCTCGTCGGGAGCCAGGCGTGAAGCTCGCAGTGGTGACGGCGGGCCTGTCGGTGCCGTCGTCGACCCGGTTGCTGGCCGACCGGCTGGCCGCGGCGACCGTCAACGGGGTCGCGGCCGGGTCGCCGGTCGAGGTGAACGTCGTCGAGCTGCGCGACATCGCGCTGGACGTCACGAAGAACCTGCTCACCGGCTTCCCGAGCCCGGATCTGCGCCAGGCGATCGAGACGGTCACCGGGGCGGACGCGCTGATCGCCGTCACGCCGGTGTTCACCGCCGGCTACAGCGGCCTGTTCAAGTCGTTCTTCGACGTCCTGGACGCGGAGTCGCTGGTGGGCAAGCCGGTCCTGCTCGGCGCGACCGGCGGCACCGAGCGGCACTCGCTGGTGCTCGACTACCAGCTGCGGCCGCTGTTCGGGTACCTGAAGGCGGACCCGGTCGCGACGGGCGTCTACGCGGCGTCGTCGGACTGGGGCAGTGGTGAAGGCGCGCTGCAACGGCGGATCGAGCGGGCGGGCGCCGAGCTGGCGACCCTCGCCGCGGGCCGCCCGGTCGTGCCCGAGACGCCGTCCTTCGTGCCCTTCGACCAGCTGCTGGCGTCCACTCAGGACCGGTAGCGCACCCGGTAACGCAGGTGGGTGACGCCTTCGCCCTCGACGACCTCGACCCGGTCCAGCTCGGCTCCGCCGGCGCCGAGGTTCTCGAAGTAGCGCACGCCCTCGCCGAGGAACACCGGCACGAGGTCGATCGCCAGCTCGTCCAGCAGGCCGAGGGTGAGGCACTGCTGGGCGATGGCCGGCCCGGAGACGCCGACGTTGCCGTCACCCGCGGCCTTCGCCCGCTCGATCGCCGTCTCGACGTCCGGGCAGAACGTGAACGGCGCGAGGTTCTCCGCCGGCCAGTCCGCGGGCGGTGGGCGGTGGGTGACGACGAACGCCGTGCCGCCGCCGGGCGGGCGGCCGCCCCAGCCGTGCGTGTGGTCGAACACCGTGCGGCCGCAGACGAACGCGCTGTGCTCGGCCTGAGCGAGCTGTCGCCGGAGGTAGCCCGCGCTCGCTTCGGCGACGCGGAACGTCATCGGGTAGCCGACCATCGGCACCTCGACGTCACCGGCGGAGTACCAGTCGAACAGCGGCCCGACGGAGTTGTCGGGCCGCGCGACGAACCCGTCCAGCGACATGCAGAAGCTCGCCGCGACGGTCATCAGGCGTCCTTCTCGAGCAGCGTGTCGAGGCGTTCGTACGAGTCGGTGATGCCGGCCTCCATGCCGCTTTCCACGGCCGCGTCGCGGGCTTCGACCGACGGGAACACCGAGTGGCCGTCGATCCGGGTCCGGCCGTCGCCGAGGCCGGTGAAGGTGATCGTCTCGAGGCAGACGTCGCCGGGCGCGCCCTCGAACTCGAAGGTCTGGATGATCTTCCCGGCGCTCACCGTGTGGTAGACGCCGCGGAAGCGGTACTCGCCGCGTTCGTCGCGGTGGACGTAGTGGTAGCCGCCGCCGGACCGCGCGTCCAGTTCCAGCAGTTCCATCTCCATGCCGTGCGGGCCCAGCCAGCGCACGATCAGGTCCGGGTCGGTGTAGGCCCGCAGCACCTTCTCCGGTGCCGCCGCGACCTCGCGGGTGACGACGATGAACGGGGTGCCGGGCTGGGCGGTGATGGTGGTGCTCATCCGTTTTCCTCCAACGTTTCCAGGACGGCGTCGAGCCGCCGGTAACTGCGTTCGGTGGCCAGCCGGTAGGTGTCGATCCAGCTCGTCAGCTCTTCGAGGGCGGCCGGGACGAGCCGGCACGGCCGCCGCTGGCCGTCGCGGCCGCGGCTGATCAGCCCGGCGTGCTCCAGCACCTGCAGGTGCCTGGAGATCGCCTGCTTGGTGATCGCGAAGGGCTCGGCCAGTTCGTTGACCGTCGCCTCGCCGCGGGAGAGCCGGGCGATCAGCGCGCGGCGCACGGGGTCGCCGAGTGCGGTGAACGCCCGATCCAGCGCCTCGTCGTCAACCGTCATCTTTATCAACCAATCTGTTTATCAACCGATGTGTTGACTATAAGAACTCCCGGGGGCGCCGTCAAGGAGGTGCCGAAAGTAGGGGGTGGCTCGCGCCGTCCGGCAGCCGACGGCGAGTGGGGCCGTTGCCTACTTTTGCGCTATGACCAGGCTTTTCGCGCTGCTCGGCGCGTTCTTCTTCCTGCTGGCGACCCCGGCTTCGGCCGCTCCCGCCCGGGAGGGCATCGACGATTACGTCCGCGCCTACCTCGACCACACCGGCCTGCCCGGCGCCGCGGTCGCCGTCACGCACGGCGCCGACGTCGTGCGTGTCGCCGGCTACGGCCACGACGCGGCGGGCGCGCCGATCACCGCGTCGACCCGGCTGCCGATCGCGTCGCTGAGCAAGTCGATGACGGCGTTCGCCGTGCTCCGGCTCGTCGACGCCGGCCGCGTCGGGCTCGATCAGCCGGTCACGCGCTACCTGCCGGAGTTCCGGCTCGCCGACCCGCGCGGCGCCCGGATCACCGTGCGGATGCTGCTCGACCAGACGTCCGGGATGGCCGACTCGGCGTTCCCCGACCTGACGCTGCCGCAGCCGCACACCCTCGCCGAAGCCGTCTCCCGGCTGCGGGACGCGGGCCTGGCCGACGAGCCGGGCGCGAAGTTCCACTACCACAACCCGAACTACGAGGTTGCCGCCCGGATCGTCGAGGTCGTGGCCGGTCAGCCGTTCGCCGACTACCTGCGGACGCGGCTGTTCGCGCCGCTCGGCATGACCTCCAGCTCCACTGTGGACAGTCCGCCGGCCGGCCTCTCGCCGGGGTACGTGCGGGCGTTCGGCTTCGCCGTCCCGGTCGGTGAGCCGGACTGGTTCACCGGCGGCAGCCACGGCGTGCTGAGCACCGCGACCGACCTGACGCGGTGGCTGATCGCGCAGCGGGACGGCGGCGGCGTGCTCTCGCCGGCGTCGGCCGCGCTCGCGCACACCCCGGCGCCCGGGCACGGCTACGCGTTCGGCTGGGGCGCCTACCGGCCGGGACAGCTGTCCCACAACGGCGAGTGGTTCAGCCACACCGCCGCTCAGGTCCTGCTCCCCGGCGGCTACGGCGTCACGGTGCTCGCCACCACCGGGCTGGCCCTGGACAACGACGCCGATTCACTGGCGCAGGGCCTCGCGACGCTCGTGCAGGGCGGGACGCCGGAGCTCGCGCTGCCCGCCGGCGTCGTCGCGGACCGGGTGCTCGCCGGGCTGATCCTGCTCTCGGTGGTGCTCGCCGTGCTCGGCGTCCGCCACGCGCGGCGGTGGGCGGCGCGGCGGACGTCGTGGTGGCGGGCCGGGCTGCGGCTGCTGCCGAGCCTGCTGCCGGCGGTGGTCCTGGCGCTGCTGCCGCAGCTGATGAGCGTCGTGTTCGCCGGCCGGCGGGGCACGTTCGGGCAGCTCCTCTACGTCTGGCCGGGCGTCGTGACCTGGCTCGCGGCGGCCACGCTCTGCGCGTTGGTGGTGTCGGCCGCGCGGATCCGGGTACTCGCGAGTGGCACGCGACGGCACAACCGGGAAGAATCGGACGGAACGAGGGGAGTGGCCGAGTGGGGATCGGTAAACAGGCCAAGCGCGTCATGATCACGGTGGCGGGCGGGATCCTGCTGGTGGTCGGCGTGCTGCTGCTGGTCCTGCCGGGGCCCGGCCTGCTGCTGGTGCTCGCCGGGCTGCTGCTGCTCGCGTCGGAGTTCCCGAAGCTGGAGCGGTACGTCGACCCGGTCCGCGACCGCGCGATGAAGGCGGCCGAGGAGAGCGTCTCGTCACCCCTGCGGATCGCCGGCTCGGTGCTGGCCGGGCTCGCCCTGCTGGCGGCGGGCATCGTCTGGGGCACGGTGAAGTCCCTGCCGTTCAGCGGCTGGAGCACCGGATCGAGCCTGATCCTGTCGTCGGTGATCCTGTTCGCGCTGCTGATCTGGAGCTACCGCCGGGTGAAGTCCCGGCGGGAGGAGAAGGCGGTCAGCTGATCAGCTTGCGGACCGCTTCGGTGACCGTCGCGCGGCGGTAGGCCTCGTCGTCGGGGGCCGTGGCGATCATCTCGACCGTCTGGGCCGACCACATCGCCGCCAGCGTCAGCACCATCATCAGCAGCTGTTCCGGCTCGAAGCGGTCCGAGACCGTGCCGGCCTTCTGGGCCGCGCGGACGGCCTCGACCTTGCCCTTGGCCGAGTCCGCGATCGCCTGGATCGTGCGGCCCGTGCCGGCGCGCTCGAGGCGGTACCAGGCGGAGATCCGCGTCACCTCGGGGTAGGCCACGTAGTTGTCGAACAGCCGGCCGGCGTACCCGGGCAGGTCGTCGGCGGTGATCGGCGTCTCGGCGAGGGTGCGCTCGACGATCGTGTCGAAAACCGCGTCGAACAGGTCGTCCTTGCTGCCGAAGTAGGTGTAGACGAGGCCCGCGCTGCACTTCGCGCGCGTCGCGATCCGGTCCATCCGGGCGCCGGCGATGCCGTGCGCGGCGAACTCCGCCAGGGCGGCTTCGAGCAGCTGACGGCGCTTCGCGGCGGGGTCCCGGGTGGCCATGGCCCCGATTCTAGTTGAACGATCGTTCAGCGCGGCCCGCCCGGACGGTAACCTCGGCCCCATGAGCGGCGGATTCCAGCGCGCCCGGCGGCCCGAGCAGATCGAGGCGCGCCGCACCGCTATCCTCGCCGCCGCGCGCGAGCTGCTCGCCGAGCGGCCGGTCGCCGAGATCAGCCTGCGGGAGCTCAGCTGCCGGGTCGGGCTCGCGAAGTCCAACGTCCTGCGCTACTTCGACAGCCGTGAGGCGATCTTCCTCGAGGTCCTCGACGCCACCTGGACGGACTGGCTCGACGACCTGGAAGCGACCCTCGCCGACCCCGGCCCGGACGAACCCGGCTTCGCCCGCGAAGAACGTCTCGCCGCGACGCTCGCGACGTCGCTGGCCGGGCGTCCGCTGCTGTGCGACCTGATCAGCTCGATGGGGTCGGTCCTGGAACGCAACATCTCGCTCGAGTTCGCCCGCGGCTTCAAGCGCCGCGCGGCCGCGAACACCGACCGGCTCGGCGAGCTGGTCCGGAAGCGGGTCCCCGAGCTGACGGCCGAGGGCGCGGCGCACTTCGCCGGGGCGATGGTCGTGGTGGTGTCGGGGCTGTGGCCCTACGCCAACCCGACCGACGCCGTCGCGGCGGTGACCGCCGAGCTGGGCGGCCCGCCGGCCGGGGAGTTCTTCACGACGGCGCTGGCCGAGGGCCTGGCGAACCTGCTCGCGGGGCTGGTCGCGCGGGGCCGGTGACGGCTCAGCTCGCGCGTCCGGCGGCCGCGTTGATGTCGGGGTTCTCCAGGATCTGCCGCTCGTAGCCGTGGGCCGCGACCTCCAGCATCGCGCGGCCGATGTCCTCGGTGGTCGTCACCACCCGCGGCGCCAGCCGGCTCAGCACCGGGTACAGCGGCGCCGCCACGCGGTAGATCGTCCGGTACAGCGGGGTCTTCGACGTGATCCCGTGCCGCGGCTGGATGTAGCCGGGGCGGAAGAAGAACGTCCGCAGCGGCAGCTTGGCCAGCGCGTTCTCGGTCGCGCCCTTGACGCGGGCCCAGCGCACCCGGCCGCGTTCGGTGCTGTCGGTGCTCGCGCCCGAGACGTACACGAACGTGGTGTCCGCCGGCAGCGTCCGCGCGACCGAAAGGGTGAGCTGGTAGGTGATCCGCTCGTACTCCTCGGCCGCCACGCCGACCGACGACAGGCCGAGGCAGAAGAAGCACGTGTCGTAGCCGGTGATCGGCTCGAGGGCGAAGAGGTCCTTCTCGACCTTCTCGGTGAGCTTCGGGTGGGTGGTGCCGACCGGGGCCCGGCCCACGGTCAGCACCGCCTCGACCCGCTCGTCCAGCAGGCATTCGCGCAGCACGCCTTGCCCGACCATGCCGGTCGCGCCGAACAGGATCACCCGCACGAGCCCACCCCTACTCCCCGGCCACCGGCAGCAGCCCGCGCTCGCCGAAGACCTTCTTGGCCACGAAGGTCGCGTTCAACGCCTTCGGAAATCCACAGTAGACGGCGGAGTGCAGCAGCGCCTCGACGATCTCGGCCGGGGTCAGGCCGACGTTGAGCGCCGCGTTGACGTGCACGTCCAGCTGCGGCTCGCACCCGCCGAGCGCGGTCAGCATGCCGAGCGTGACGAGCTGCCGATCCCGCGGCGCCAGCCCCGGCCGCGAGTAGATCTCCCCGAACCCCCAGGAAACGACGGCCTCAGCCAACGCGGGCGAGACGTCGGCGAGGTTGTCGATGACGCGCTGCCCACCCTCGCCGTCGATCTCGGTCAGGGTCTTCAGGCCACGTTCGAAGCGCTCGTCGGTCATGTCGGGTTTCCTTTCCCCCAGCGATCTCGTCGGGATCGACGCTAGGGGCTGGAGCGCACTCCAGGTCAAACCCGGATTCAGCTCGCCCGCACCGCGTGCGGCAGGGTCGCCGGATCCGGGGTGACGTAGAAGCTGGTGTACGAGGTGTCGGAACGCTGTCCCGCCGCGTTGGCGCTCCAGACCGTCACCGACAGCAGTTCACGCTCCTGAAGCGCCGGCGCGGTGAACTCGAAGGCCGCCGTGCCGTCGGCGGCGGGCTGGACGGCCACCTCCGGTCCGGTGGTGCTCCACGTCCGGACGGAGTAGCCGTACGACGCCAGGCCCGGCTGCACCGGCGTGACCGTGCAGTGGACCACCTGGCCCGGCTGTGCGCCGCCGTTCGCGTCACAGGTGAGCGGCGGCGCCGCGGACCGGGGGTAGAACGAGTAGTACGCCGTTTCCGACACCGTGCCGTCGGCGAAGGTGCTGGTCACCTCGAGGTACTGCGTGTCGGTCGTCAGCGGGGTCAGGACCGCGCTCGCCGTGCCGTCCGGTCCGGCGGGGACGGTGACCGCCGACCCGCCGTAGGTGTAGGTGTAGCTCACGACGCCCGGCACCGCATCGGGCGTCCCCCTGGAGTGTCGGTTCAGTCCCGTATCGAGGGGGGTCCGGATGGTGTTACCCGGGAACGCGGAAAGGCCGCACCGGGATCTTCCCGATGCGGCCTTTCCGGACGAAACCGGCTACTTACCGCTGCTGTACAAGGCACTCACGTCCGCGTCGGACAGCGCGCGGTCGTAGACGTGCACCTGGTCCACCGCGCCGTCGAGGTAGTCGACCGGGCCACCGCCGTACTTTCCTCGGCCGATCACCGTGTGGCCCGTCGAAGCGTCGCCGAGGCAGACGCTCTTCGTGGCCGCCAGCTGGCCGTCCACGTACAGCTTCAGCGTGCCCGAAACCGCGTCGCGGACGCCGACCACGTGGTACCAGCGGTTCGCCTCCGGTGCGGTGGGCGCCAGCGCCCGCGTGCCCACGAAGCTGAACGCCAGCCGGTGGTCCGCGCCCGAGTACTGCAGGAAGAACGCGCTGGTGTTGTCGCCGTCCTGGCTGACCACCGTCTGGAAGCCGTCACCCACGGCGTTGAACTTGACCCACGCCGCCGCGCTGTAGCTGCCTTCGGTGTTCACCAGCGACGCGCCCGTGTCGGCGTACTGGCCCGACCCGTTCACCGCCAGTGCCGAACCGCTCTTGCCCTCGGTCCAGGACGCGCCGCCGACCAGCGTGGCGTCGTGGTCGCCGACGGCGTCCGTGGCCACCGTGCCGGTGTTCTCGTCGAACGGGTAGGCGGCGATGCCGTCGACCCCCGGCGTGCCCGCCGGCACCGAAGGCCCGGCCACCGGCTTTCCGGTGGCGCCCTTGATGACCGCCTGGTTGGCCGCGCGGACCGCCGCGAAGTCCATCTTCTTCACCTGCCTGTCGTAGGTGAAGAAGCCGTTGACCTCCTTCTCGACGTCGGTGGTCTGCGTGTAGACGCCGGCCGAGACGCCGCACCGCTGGGCGACCAGCAGCAGGCGCTGCTGCAGTTCGCCGTAGCGCCGGGTCAGCGTCGCGCTGTCGGGCTCCATCTCGTAGGCGAAGCTGCCCGCCGGGTCGAACTCGTGCCCGGCGACCTTCAGGCCGAGGCCGCCGTACTCACCGTCGACCGCGGCACGCGTGCCGGTCTGCACCGGTGTCCCCGGCCCGGTGTAGGTGTGGTCGTCGTAGATGTCACCGGCGCCACTGTCCGGTTCGGACCGGCAGCAGTTGACGCCGGACTCGGCGTCGACCAGCCGCGAGGAGTCCCACGACTTGACCTCGTCGGCGATCCGGCCGACCTCGTAGTCGCCCCAGCCCTCGTTGAACGGCACCCACGTGACGATCGACGGGAAACTGCGGTGCTGGTCGATCATCCGCCGCATCTCGGACTCGTAGTTGACGCGCGACGCGGCGCTCGGCTCGACGTCGTCCTTCATCGCCGGCATGTCCTGCCACACCAGCAACCCGAGCTTGTCGGCGTAGTAGTACCAGCGGTCCGGCTCGACCTTGATGTGCTTGCGCACCATGTTGAAGCCGAGCGCCTTCTCCTGCTGCAGGTCGAACTTCAGGGCCGCGTCGGTCGGCGCGGTGTAGATGCCGTCCGGCCAGAAACCCTGGTCCAGCGGGCCGACCTGCATGACGAACTTGCCGTTGAGCAGCATCCGCTGCTTGCCGTCGGCGGTCTTGCCGACGCTGACCGACCGGATGCCGAAGTACGAGCCGGCTTCATCCCCTGTGGACAGTCGCACCTTCAGGTCGTAGAGGAACGGGTCGTCCGGCGTCCACAGGTGCGGCCGGTCCACCTTGAGCTTCAACGGCTTGTTCGCGTCACCGGTGACGCGCCCGACCTGGCGGCCGTGGTCGTAGGCGATCGCTTCGACGCGCTGCTTGACCGGCCCGCCGACCACGGCGTTGATCGTGACCGACCCGGACGCGGCGTCCGGGGTGGTGTCGAGGCGGTCGATGTGCGCCGAGGCGACCGGCTCCATCCAGACGGTCTGCCAGATGCCGGAGGACGGCGTGTAGAAGATGCCGTCGCCGGGCTGGCGCTGCTTGCCGATCGGCTGCCCGCCCTGGTCGTTCGGGTCGGCGACGCCGACGACGATCTCCTGGGTCTTGGCCGTGGTCAGCGCGTCGGTGACGTCGACGGAGAACGCGTCGTAGCCGCCGGTGTGGCGGGTGACGGTCTTGCCGTTGACGATGACCGTGGCGTCGTAGTCGACGGCCTGGAAGTGCAGCTGCAGCCGCTGTCCCTTGCCGACCTGCCAGTTCTTGGGCACCTCGAAGGTGCGGCGGTACCACATGTTCGTCTCGTGGCGCATGATCCCGGACAGCGCGGACTCGACCGGGTACGGCACGAGGATCCGCTCGCCGAGCGTCTTCCCGATCGGCGCGGCCTCACCCGGGGTCGCCTTGGCGAACTCCCAGACGCCGTTGAGGTTCTGCCACTTGTCGCGGGTCAGCTGCGGCCGCGGGTAGTCGGGCAGGGCGTTGGCAGGCGAGACGTCCTTCGTCCACGGCGTGGACAGCGGGGGCGTCAGGCGTTGCCACTGGGGTGCGGCCGCGGCACTCGCCGCCGCCGGCACGGTGCCGAGACCGGCCACCGCGACGGCGAACGCGGCGGTGGCGGTGAGCCATCGGCGGGTTCTGAGGGCAGGACGAAACATCGTTGAGACCTCCTGGTGAGGGGAAGGGAGCTCAGCGGGTTCGGGACCGAGCCAGCAGGCGCTGGATCACCACGACGATGAGCAGGAAGGCCCCGCTCACCACCGTCTGGTAGTTGGAGTCGAGCGTGCCGACCTGGTTGATGACGTTCTGGATCAGCACCCGCAGCAGCACGCCGACGAGCGTGCCGACGATCGTCCCGGCGCCGCCGGTGAGCAGCGTGCCGCCGATGACGACGACCGAGATCGCGTCCAGCTCGGTGCCGACGCCGATCACCGTGACGCCGGACTGCAGGTACGCGGCGGTGAGGATGCCCGCGAAGCCGGCGAGCGCGCCGCTCAGTGTGTAGAGCGCGATCTTCGTGCGGACCACCGGCAGGCCCATCAGCAGCGCCGACTGCTCGGCACCGCCGATGGCGAACACCGACTGCCCGAACCCGGTGCGCCGCAACAGCACGCCGCCGAGCGCGAAGAGGACGAGCGTCAGGTACACCGGGACGCCGACGCCGAAGATCGTGCCCTGCCCGAGCCAGAGGATCGCCGAGCCGGGCTCGATCTTGAACGTCGTCGCGCCTTCGGAGGTGATGGCGAGCAGCAGGCCGCGGGCGAACAGCAGCGTCGCCAGCGTCACGATGAACGGCGCCATCCCGGTGCGGGCGATGAGCACGCCGTTGAGGAAGCCGATCGCCGAGCACACCACCAGCGGCAGCAGGAGCGCCACGAGCAGGCCGTACTGCGCGCCGTACGCGGCGAGCACGCCGCCGAGCGCGTAGTTCGAGCCGACCGACAGGTCGATGCCGCCGGAGATGATCACGAACGTCATGCCGAGCGCGATCACCGCGAGGAACGAACCCTGCAGCGCGAGGTCGCGCAGGTTGTCCGCGGACCCGAAGCGCGGGAACGCGAACCACGCGGCGGCGAGGCCGAGCACGAGCACGACGGCCGCGCCCTGGCGCTGCAGGACCCCGGCGAACGCGGCGTTGCGAGCTGTCGTCTGGGTGGCGGTCATTTGCGGCTCCGCTCACGGGCGACGTAGACGGCGACGACGATGATGGCCGCCTGGACCATCTGCGCCGTCGAGTCCGGCAGGTTGTGCTTGATCAGGGTGGCGTGCACCAGCTGCATGAGCAGCGCGCCGAACACGGTGCCGAGCACGCGGACCCGGCCGCCGGTCAGCGGCGTGCCGCCGACGACGACCGCGGTGATCGCGGACAGCTCCATCAGCAGCCCGAGGTCGTTGGGGTCGCTGGCGCCCAGCCGCGACGTCGCGAGCACGCCGGCCACCGCGGCCAGCGCCCCGGAGATGACGTAGACGCCGACCAGCACGCGCTTCACCGGGAGCCCGGCCAGGGAGCTGGCCGTCCGGTTGCCGCCGACGGCGACCAGCTGGCGGCCGAACGTCGTGCGCTGCACCAGCAGCCCGGCCAGCACCGCGAGCACGCCCGCGACGATGACCATGACCGGCACGCCGAGGACGTCACCCGTGCCCAGCGCCAGGAAGTCCTCGTTGCGCAGCTGGACGAGCTGGCCATGCGCGATCACGAGCGCGAGCCCGCGGCCGCCGACGAGCAGCGCCAGTGTCGCGATGATCGGCTGGATCCCCAGGTAGGCCACCAGGTAGCCGCTGAACAGGCCGGACAGGATGCCCGCGATCACCGCGACGATGACCGCCGTCAGCGGCCCGGCGCCGAGGTAGAGCGGGATGAGCGCGGCGGCGATCGACATCACCGAGCCGACCGACAGGTCGATGCCCTCGGTGCCGATCACCAGCGCCATGCCGAGCGCGACGATGCAGACCGGCGCGGCCTGCACCAGCTGCGTGCGGAAGTTGGCCGCGGACAGGAAGTTCTCGGTGAAGAAGACGTTGAACAGCAGCAGCACGACGACGGCCAGGTAGACGCCGTAGTTCTGCAGCCAGGCGGTGACCTTGGCCCGGTCCGGTGCCCTGGTCAGGGTGGCGCTAGACATCGTTGTCACCTTCCGCTGCGATCGCGGCCAGGACGTTTTCCTCGGTGATGCCGTCGCCGGTCAGCTCGCCGACGACCGAGCCGTCGCGCAGGACGACGACGCGGTCCGAGCCGTCGATCAGCTCTTCCAGCTCGGACGAGATGAGCAGCACGCCGAGGCCTTCCTTCGCGAGTTCGTCGATCAGCGCCTGGACCTCGGCCTTCGCACCGACGTCGATGCCGCGAGTCGGCTCGTCGAGCAGCAGGATCTTCGGGCCGGTGGCCAGCCAGCGGGCGAGCAGCACCTTCTGCTGGTTGCCGCCGGACAGCTCGGACACCTTCTGCTCGGGGCTCGAAGCCTTGATCCGCAGGCGCTCCATGAAGATCTTCACGACCTTCTCCTGCTTGGCCTTGCTGACCAGGCCGAACGGCGAGAGCGTCGGGAGCGCGGCGAGCACGATGTTCTCGCGGACCGACAGGTTCGGGATGATCCCGTCGGTCTTGCGGTCCTCGGCCAGCAGCGCGATGCCCGCGCGCATCGCCGAAGCGACCTTGCCCTTCTTGAGCGGCTTTCCGGCGAGCAGCACGGATCCGCCGTCGAGCGGGAACGCGCCGACGATGGCCCGCGCGGTCTCGCTGCGGCCGGAGCCGAGCAGCCCGGCCAGGCCGACGACCTCGCCGGGCCGGATGCTGACCGAGACGTCGTGCAGCCGGCGCATGCCGGACAGGTGTTCGGCCTTGAGCAGCGGTTCGCGTTCGACGTCGTGTTCCTCGCCGAACGCCGTGACGCCTTCTTCGCGGATCTGGCGGATCTCGC
Source organism: Amycolatopsis sp. NBC_01286 (assembly GCF_035982555.1). Classification (NCBI taxonomy): domain Bacteria; kingdom Bacillati; phylum Actinomycetota; class Actinomycetes; order Pseudonocardiales; family Pseudonocardiaceae; genus Amycolatopsis; species Amycolatopsis sp. NBC_01286. The sequence goes on along the minus strand of NZ_CP108428.1, from coordinate 947,310 downwards.
GCCCGAGCATCAGCGACACGAGCTCGATGCGCGGGAGCTTGGCCAGTGGTCCACTGTGGACGACGCGGCCGTCGCGCAGCACGGTGACGCTGTCGCAGACCCGGTACAGCTCGTCCATCCGGTGGCTGACGTAGACGATCGCGATGCCTTCGGCGTGCAACCGGTTCAGCACCTGGAAGAGCGTCTCGACCTCACGCGGTTCGAGCGACGACGTCGGTTCGTCCATGATGACGACCTTCGCCTCGGTCGACACCGCGCGGGCGAGGGCGACCATCTGCTGCGCGCCGACGCCCAGGGTGTGCAGCGGGCGCTTGACGTCGTCGTCGATGCCGTAGCCCTTGAGCAGCTCGCGGGCGTCGGCGTACATCTTGGACCAGTCGACGAGCCCCGCTCTGGTGCGCGGTTCGCGGCCGAGGAAGACGTTGCTGGCGATGCTCATCAGCGGGACGAGGTTGACCTCCTGGTAGATCGTGGAGATCCCGGCCCGCTGCGCTTCGATCGGCCGCTTGAACGTCACCGGCTCGCCGAGGTGGCGGACCTCGCCCTCGTCGGGCTGGTAGACGCCGGTGAGCACCTTGATCAGCGTCGACTTGCCGGCGCCGTTCTCCCCGACGAGGGCGTGCACCTCGCCGGGGGCGAGCCGGAAGCTGACGTCGTCGAGCGCGAGGGTGCCGGGGAACCGTTTGGTCACCCCGGCCACCTCGAGCACCGGTGCGGTCGTCATCGCGACGTCCTCTTCGGTGGCTGCGGTCATCAGTACGCGTTCCCGACCTTCTGCGCCGCGTTGGTCTCGTCGTACTGGTCGTCGGTGATCACGATGCTCGGCGCGATCGGCTGGCCGTCGGCGAACTTCTGGAGCGTGTCGAAGGCGAGCTGGCCGAAGCGCGGGTTGGACTCGATGACGGCGTTGTAGCTGCCGTCGGCGATCAGCTGCACGGCGTTGCGCGTGCCGTCGACCGAGACGACCTTGACGTCCTTGCCCGGCGCCTTGCCCGCGGTCTTGAGCGCGTTGACGGCGCCGATGCCCATCTCGTCGTTCTCGGCGTAGACGGCGGTGAGGTCCGGGTGGCTCTGGATGAGCTGCTCCATGACGGCCTGGCCCTTGGACCGGTCGAACTCGCCGGTCTGCTCGGCGACCACGGACAGGCCGGGCGTCTTGGCCAGCTCGTCCTTGAAGCCCGAGGTGCGGTCGGTCGTCACGTTGTTGCCCGACGCGCCGAGCAGGATCGCAACCTTCCCGTTGCCGCCGGTCGCCTTCACCATCGCGTCGGCCGCGCGCTTGCCCTGCTCGACGAAGTTGGAGCCGATGAAGGTCAGGTAGTCGGTGCACGGCGCCGACGTCACCTTGCGGTCGACGGTGACGACCGGGACCTTCTTGGCCTTCGCGGCGTCGAGCGCCGGCTGGAGGCCGTCGGAGTTCAGCGGCGCGACGATCAGCAGCTGCGCGCCCCGGTCGAGCAGCGACTTGATGTCGCTGATCTGCCGGTTGAGGTCGCTCTGGGCGTTGGTGACGAGCAGCTTGTCGGTGGGGATGCCGAGCTTCGCGGCCTGGTCGCGAATGGACTGCGTCTCGGCGATCCGGAAGGGGTTGGCCTCCTTTTCGGACTGCGAGAAGCCGATCACCGCGGTCTTCGGGTCGATCTTGGGGTAGCCGGTCTTCGCCAGCGTGCAGCCGTCGGCGGAGGGCGCGGCGGAAGAGGCGGACGCGGCCGGCCCGCCGCCGTTCGACGGTGCGGCCGGGGTCTCCTCCCGAGCGGTGCAGGAGGTGAGGGTGAGCGCGGCGGCGGCCGCGGTGACCAGGACCAGGCGGGGACGGGTGGACAGCGGCACAGCGACTCCTCGGGCAGCGACGGTGGTGGCCCGCTCACCGGGGTGATCGGAGTCACCGCGGGAGCCTTGAGGTACTTTTTACATCGTTGGAACAACGTTGTAAACCGGCAAATTGTCGCTATGCTCTGGCTCACGCCGATGTGAAGGGATCGCCCGTGACCGTGACGCTCAAGGACGTCGCCACGCTCGCCGGAGTGTCGGTGAAGACGGTGTCGAACGTGGTGAACGGCTATGCCTTCGTCAAGCCGGAGAACCGCCGGCGCGTCGAAGAAGCCCTGGCGGCGACCGGTTACCGGCCGAACGTGGGGGCGCGCAACCTGCGTCGCGGCCGCACCGGGTTCCTGGCGCTGATGGTGCCGGAGCTGTCCATCCCGTACTTCGGCGAACTCGCCGGTCTGGTCATCACGGCGGCCCAGAAACGGGGCTGGAGTGTCTTGATCGAACAGACCCAGGGCACGCGCGAGCGCGAGCGCAAGACGCTGTCGTCGCTGGGCCCCCACCTGGTCGACGGCGCGCTGGTCCACCCGGAGGCGCTGGAGGCCGCGGATTTTCCGGACGAACCGGGCGGAATCCCCCTGGTGATGCTGGGCGAGCACGCGGTCGACGTCCCCATCGATCACGTCGCGATAGACAACGTCCTGGCGGCGCACATGGCCGTGTCCCACCTGGCCTCCCTGGGCCGCACCCGCATCGCGGCGATCGGCCGCAACCCGGCGCGCGGCACGTCGTCCCAGCGCCTGGCGGGCTACCGCTCCGCGCTGACCGACGCGGGACTGTCCTATTCGGACTCCCTGGTGGCGCCGGCCGAGAAGTGGCACCGAGGTTACGGAGCGGCGGCGATGAAGTCGTTGCTGGCGTTGCCGTCGCGGCCTGATGCGGTCTTTTGTTTCAACGACCTGCTGGCGATCGGCGCACTGCGGGCGGTGGCGGAGCTGGGGCTGCGGGTACCCGAGGACGTCGCGATCGTGGGCTTCGACAACAACGAGGAGAGCGCGTTCTCCCTACCGGCGTTGACGACGATCGCCCCGGACAAGACGGCACTGGCAGAAGCGGCGATCGACCTGGTGCACCGCCGCATCACGGGGGAGAAGTCGGCGCCACCACAGGACGTCCAGACGCCATTCGCACTGGAGATCCGCGAAAGCACCAAGGGCCGCTGACGCTCAGCAGGGTGGTCGCCTCTCGTACCCACACGGTCGGCTCACGTACCTGGACGGTCGGCTCACGTACTTGGGCAGTCGGCTCACGAACCGACCCTCTGGGTACGCGAACTGACCTTCTGGGTACGTGAGCCGACTCTTCCGGTACGCGAGCCGACCCTCTGGGTACGCGAATTGACCCTCTGGGTATGTGAGCCGACTGCCCGAGTGCCGGTCAGCAGGCTGGAGGCCGCGGCGAGACTGGAGCCGTAGAACGTAGTCGAGCGCATGCCTGTCACGCGAACCGGCGAACTCGCGTGCCCAGACGGTCGTCTCGCGTACCCCGACGGTCGGTTCGCGTACCTGAGCAGTCGGCTCACGAACCGACCTTCTGGGCACGCGAGCCGACCTTCGCGGTACGCGAGCCCACCCGCTGGGGGCAGGCTTCAGCGGGTGGGCCAGTGCCACGACGGGCGGTCCAACCTCCCCTGGCCGACGAGCTTGGTCTCGCCGTACTCCTTCTCCAGCTCCACCTCGCCCACCTTCGCGATCTCCGACAGTGCCCTGATCAGCGGCTGCGCGTGCGAGACCACCACCACCTGGGTCTCCTTCGCCGCGACGGCGATCAGCGATGCCAGCGCCGGCAACAGGTCCGGGTGCAGGCTGGTCTCCGGCTCGTTCAGCACCAGCAGTTCCGGGGGACGCGGCGAAAGCAGCGCCGCCACCCACAGCAGGAACCGTAGAGTCCCGTCCGACAGCTCGGCGGTTTCCAGCGGGCGCAGCAAGCCGTGCTGGTGGAAGCGGACCGTGAACCGGCCTTCCGGTGCCACCACCTCCAGGCGTGACCCCGGGAACGCTTGGTCCACCACCGCGTCCAGCTCCGAAGCGCGGCCGATCTCGATGATCGTGCGCAGGGCCGCCGCCAGGTCGGCGCCGTCGTGGGAGAGCACCGGGGTGCGGGTGCCGATCTGGGACTGGCGGGCCGGAGCCGCCGCGTCCGTGCGGAAGTGGTCGTAGAACCGCCAGCCGCGGATGCGCTCGCGGACCACCAGCAGCTCCGGGCACGCCCTCGGGTCGGCGAACTCGCTCAGCATGCTGTCGGTCAACCGGATCTTGTGGACGTCCTCGCCCCAGCCGCCGGACGCCACCCGCGTGCGGACCGCCGGGCCCGAGCGGTCGGCCAGCAACGCCGACGGGCGAAGCACCGGGCCGGACCACACCGCTTCGCGCTTGAACTCCGGGTCGCGGTTGAACATCGTGTCCAGGGGCTGCGGCAGGCCCAGGTCGAGCGCGTAGCCGTACTCGTCGCCCGCGAACCCCAGCCGCAGGCCGCGGGCCTTCGTCCGCACCGTGCCCTGGACCGGCGTGCGCCCCTCGCGCACCGACCGCCCGATCGTCTCCGGGCCGGCCCACAACGTCGACGGCAGCCCGCCCTCGTGGGCCAGCGCCGCCACGGCGCCGTTGCGGGACGCGTCCGCCAGCAGCCGCAGCGCCCGGTACAGGCTCGACTTGCCGCTGCCGTTCGGCCCGGTGACGACGGTCAGCCCGGACAGCGGCAGCACCAGGTCGCGCAGCGAGCGGTAGTTCTCGACGGCCAGCGTGGTCAACATGCCTCGAACCTAACCGCCACCCCCGACAACTTCCGATTCATCAGATCTTTGGTCACGCGCAAGCGTTGACAGCATCGGACCTGTGCAGTCAGAATCTCCAGTCGTCGATCCTATAGGATCCATGGTTCTCGTAATAAGGACCGTGGTCCTCCGATGTCTGACGTAGTTCCCCCGACCTCGAAGGAGTGGTCAATGGCAGCCTCCCGTGTCAGCCGGGCCCTGGGTGTCCTCGGCGGCCTGACGGTGCTCGCGGGCCTGCTCACGGCGCCGGCCGCGGCCCAAGCGGCCCAAGTGGCCCCGGAGAACCGGCAGCAGCCGCTCGCCCAGAAGCCGTACCTGGGCTGGAGCAGCTGGAGCCTCGAGTCGACGAACTACCCCGGCGTCAACCCGGCCGGTTCAGCGAGCTGGCTCACCGAAAAGCACGTCCTGCAGCAGGCCGACGTCCTCGCGGCGAAGTTCAAGCAACACGGCTACGAGTACGTCAACATCGACGCCGGCTGGTCCAATGGCTTCGACCAGTACGCGCGCCCGGTCGTCAACCCGGCGACGTTCCCCGACGGCATGGCCTACGTCGCCGACTACGTCCACAAGAAGGGCCTCAAGCTCGGCTCGTACCTGGCGGTCGGTCTGGACCTCAAGGCCTACAACGACGGCAACTCCCCGATCGCGGGCACCACGAGCTGCCACACCAAAGACCTCGTCTACCCCGACCTGCGCAAGACCAACGGCTGGGACTCCGCCTACAAGATCGACTTCACGAACCCGTGCGCCCAGTCCTACGTGGACTCGGTGGCGCAGCTGCTGGCCGGCTGGGGCGTCGACTTCCTCAAGCTCGACGGCGTCGGTCCCGGCTCCTTCAAGGGCGGCCCGAACTACACCAACACCACCGACGTCGAGGCGTGGCACAAAGCCATCGCCAAGACGGGCCGCTCGATGGAGTTCGTCGTCTCGTGGGCGCTGAGCCACCGCCAGGCCGACGTCTGGAAGGCGAACACGAACGGCTGGCGCGTCGACACGGACGTCGAGTGCTACTGCGACACCCTCGTGACCTGGAACAACTCGGTCAAGCAGCGCTGGAACGACGTCGTGCAGTGGATCCCCGACGCCGGCCCCGGCCACTGGAACAACCTCGACTCCCTCGACGTCGGCAGCGGAAAGATGGACGGCCTCACCGAGGCCGAGCGCCAGAGCTACATGACGCTCTGGGCGATCGAGGCCGCGCCGCTCTACATCGGCGACGACCTGACCCAGCTCGACGACTACGGCGTCAAGCTCCTGACCAACGACGAGGTCATCGCCGTCAACCAGGCCGGCATCCCGGCCAAGCCGGTGAGCCAGACGAGTGACCAGCAGGTCTGGTCGAACCGCAACGCCGACGGCAGCTACACCGTCGCCCTGTTCAACCTCGCCGCGACGCCCGCCCGCGTCACCGCGGACCTCGCGCAGCTCGGCATCACCGGCCCGGTCCAGATCCGCGACCTCTGGTCCCACAAGGAAAGCACCGCTTCCGCCGACCTGCCGGTGCACGGCTCGCGCCTGCTGAAGGTCACCCCGCGCGACCGCGACACGCTGCAGGCGCCGGGTGTCGTGCACGCCACCGGCGTCACCGGCACCGGCGTCTCGCTGGCCTGGGACGCGTCGAAGGGCGCGCAGAACTACGACGTCTTCGCGAACGGTCACAAAATGACGTCCACCAACACCGCCAACGCGACCGTCACCGGGCTCAAGCCGTCGACCGCGTACGACTTCACGGTCGTCGCGAACCAGCGGAACGGCCGCCCGTCCGCGCCCAGCCAGAAGTACTCCCTGACGACACCGGCAGCCGACGGACCGAAGACGTACGAGGCGGAAAACGGCACCCCGCAAGGCGGCGCGACCGTCTACGACTGCGCGTGCTCGGGCGGCAAGAAGGTCGGCTACCTCGGCGGCAGCGGCTACGTCGTGCTGCCGGCGGTGACCGTGCCCAAGGCCGGCGTCTACCTGTTGCAGTTGTCCTATGTGGACGGCGACTCCAGCCGGACCGGCATCGTGACGATCAACGGGACGTCGTTCCCGCTTCCGGTCGCCGGGAGCAACGACGACGACTGGAACACGCCGCAGAGCACGACCGTCCAGGTCTGGCTGCAGGCCGGGGCCAACACGGTCCAGATCGGCAACCAGGCCGGGTACGTCTACGACGTCGACAAGATCACCGTCTAGTGGGGTCGGTCGCCCACCGGCGGGACGCGCCGATCGCGTGGCTGCTCATCAGCCCCGCGCTCGCCGGGTTCGCCGTGTTCTTCGCCTACCCGACCCTGCGCGGGCTGTACCTGAGCTTCACCGAGTTCCACGTCCTGTCCGAACCGCGCTGGATCGGCCTGGGCAACTTCCGGGAACTCTTCGGGGACGCCACGTTCTGGCACTCGCTGGTCGTCACGATCTACTTCGTGACGGTCTCGGTGGTGCTGGGCATCCTGGTTTCCCTGGTGACGGCGGTGATCCTGCACCGGCTCGCGGTGTCGGCCACCGTCCGCGGGCTGATGATCCTGCCGTTCCTCATCTCCGGCGTCGTCACCGCGCTGGTCTGGTCGTGGATGCTCGACCCGCAGCTCGGCATCGTCAACGTCGTCATCACGAAGCTCACCGGCGAGCCGGTGCTGTTCTTCGGCTCGGGCGGCTGGGCGGTGCCGACGCTGGCCGGGCTCAACGTCTGGAAGTCCATGGGCTACAACGCGGTCCTGATCTTCGCCGGGCTGCAGACCATCCCGGCGACGATCTACGAGGCCGGCCGGATCGACGGCGCGAGCGAGCTGCAGATGTTCCGCCGGCTCACCGTGCCGCTGCTGCGGCCGATCCTGGTGATGGTCGTGGTGCTGACGGTGATCAGCTCGTTCCAGATCTTCGACATCGTGCAGGTGACGACCAAGGGCGGGCCGGCGGACGCGTCGAAGGTGCTGCAGATGTACATCTACGACAAGGCGTTCGGCCAGTTCGACTTCGGGTACGCCGCGACCATGTCGCTCGCGCTGTTCGTGCTGCTCGCCGCCGTCACCTTCGCTCAGCTCCGGATGGCTCGCGCGGGCGAGTCCGACACCGACTAGGAGTGGTCGTGCGCAGACGGTTGTCCCCGGGCCGGCTCGTCGCCTGGGCGTACCTCGTGATCGTCCTGGTGGTGACGATCTTCCCGTTCTACTGGATCGTGCGGACGGCGCTGTCGAACAACTACGCGATGGCGACGGACCCGTCTTCACTGGTCCCGGTCGACTTCACGCTGGGCGCGTTCAAACGCGCGCTCGGCCTGGCGTCCCCGGCCGAAGCCGCCGCGCAGGGCGGGTCGGCCGCGTCGATCGACCTGCTGTCGGCGCTGCGGAACTCGATCGTCTACGCGGTGCTGCTCACCGTCTGCACGGTGTTCTTCTCCGCGCTGGCCGCGTTCGCGTTCTCGCGGCTGCGGTGGAAGGGGCGCAACGCGCTGTTCGCGGTGCTGCTGACCGCGTTGATGGTGCCGCAGGTGCTGACGCTGCTGCCGAACTTCGTGCTGGTCAAGGACCTCGGTCTGCTCAACAGCTTCGGCGGGATGATCCTGCCGACGGCGTTCTTCTCCGCGTTCAACATCTTCTTCCTGCGCCAGTTCATGCTCGGCATCAGCACCGAGATCGAGGAAGCCGCGATCATCGACGGCGCCGGCCCGCTGCGCGTCTGCTTCCGGATCGTGCTCCCGATGAGCGCCGCCCCGATTGCGACCCTGGGCCTGCTGACGTTCATCAACACCTGGAACGACTACCTGTGGCCGCTGCTGGTCACCAACGACGACACCGTCCGCCCGCTGACCTTGGCGCTCGCGGTGTTCAAGCAGTCGTCGCCGCAGGCGGCCCTGGACTGGGCCGGCCTGATGGCCGCCACGCTCGTCGCCGCGCTCCCGATGCTCCTGCTGTTCGTGGCGTTCGGCCGCCGCTTGGTGAACTCGATCGGCTTCACGGGGTTGAAATGACCGATCTCCTGCTCTCCTGGCCACACCCGGCCGCGGAATGGACCGAGGCCATGCCGATCGGCAACGGCCGGCTCGGCGCAATGGTCTTCGGCGGCGCCGGACGCACGCGGATCCAGGTCAACGACGCCACGGTCTGGTCCGGCACGCCGAATGGTCCCGCGTCTGCTTTGAAGGACATCGACGCCGGACCGGACCAGCTCGGCGAGGTGCGCGAAGCCGTGTTCGCGCAGGACTTCCGGCGCGCCGAGGACCTCCTGATGGCGTTCGAAGGCCCGTACAGCCAGGAGTTCCTGCCGTACGTCGACCTTTGGCTGACGCTGCCCGAAGGCACCTCCCACGGCCGGACGCTCAACCTCGACAACGGCGTCGCGACCGAACGGCTCACCATCGGCGGTCACGACGTCGAGCGGACGACCTGGGTGAGCCGTCCCGCGCAGGCACTGTGCGTCGCACTGACGTCGTCCGGGCCCCTGGACGTCGACGTCGATGTGTCGACACGGCTGCGGGAGGTCTCGCGAGATGGGCTCGACCTGGGCATCGAGATCCCGGTCGACGGCGCGCCGCGGCACGAACCGCAGGTGGAAGAGCCGCTGCGGTACGGCACCGCGGACGGCTACGACCCCTTCGCCGCGGTCGCCGTCCGCGTCAGCCGCACCCGCACCCAGGTCCTGATCACCTTGGCCAGCTCGACCAGCGCGTACGACGCCTGGATCGGCGACCGCCAGCACACCCGCGACGAGCACCGTCGACGCGCCGCGGTCCTCGCCGAGCAGGCCATCAAGACCGGGACGGCGGAGCTGCGACGCGCGCACGAAGCCGACCTGCGGCCCTTGCTGAGCGCGTCCTCGCTCAGGATCGGCGACCGACGCGGCGGCACCCACGACGTCGCCGAACTGCTGTCCGGAACGGACGAGCAGCTCACCGCCACCGTCCTCTTCCAGTACGGCCGCTACCTCCTGGCCGGCGCGTCCCGGCCCGGTGCGCCGCCGGCGAACCTGCAGGGCATCTGGAACGACGACCTCCGCCCGGCCTGGTCGTCGAACTACACCGTCAACATCAACACCCAGATGAACTACTGGGCCGCCGAGACGACCGGGCTCGGCGAGTGCCACCTCCCGCTGTTCGACCTGCTCGGCAAGCTCGCGGTCACCGGCGCCGACGTCGCGCGCGAGCTGTACGGCGCCCGCGGCTGGGTCACCCACCACAACACCGACCCGTGGGGCTGGGCGCTGCCGGTCGGGATGGGGCACGGCAACCCGTCGTGGGCGCTCTGGCAGATGGGTGGCGCGTGGCTGGTCCAGCACGCCTGGGAGCACTGGGACTTCACCCGCGACCGCGTGTTCCTCGAGAAGACGGCGTGGCCGCTGCTGCGCGGGTGCGCCGAGTTCTGCCTGGACTGGCTGGTCGAACGAGACGGCTTCCTGGAGACGTGCCCGTCGACGTCCCCGGAGAACCTCTTCCTGTCCGAAGCCGGGACGACGGAGTCGCTGACGTACTCGGTGACGATGGACATCGCGCTGATCCGCGCGGTGTTCGAGCGTTGCCTCGCCGCGGCGGACGCGCTCGACGTCCACGATCCGTTGTGCGCCGAGATCGCCCTCGCGCTGCCCCGTCTGCGTCCGCCGGCGATCACGGAAGGCGGCTGGCTGCAGGAATGGGCCGAGGACCTCCCCGAGGACGATCCGGCGCACCGGCACATGTCCCAGATGGTCGCGCTCTACCCGCTCGGGCAGATCGACGCCGTCGCGACACCGGACCTCGCCGAAGCCGCGCGAGTGCTGCTCGAACGCCGTGGACCAGGCGCGATGGGCTGGTCGTGGGCCTGGAAGATCGCCCTGCGCGCGCGGCTCGGCGACGGCGAGACCGCCCGGAAGCTGCTCGGCGAGGCGTCGCAGCCGTTCACCGGCGACCGTCATCGCGACGCGCCGGTCGACGGCTCCGAGTGGGGCGGGCTGCTGCCCAACCTGTTCAGCACGCACCCGCCGTTCCAGATCGACGGCACCTACGGCTTCCCCGCCGGGCTCGTGGAACTGGTGCTGCAGAGCCAGAACGACGTCGTCACGCTGCTCCCGGCGCTGCCCGCGGAGTGGGCGAACGGCGAGGCGCGGGGGTTGCGCTGCCGCGGTGGGCTCGCGGTGGACCTCGAATGGCGCGAAGGTGAGCTGGTCTACGCCGTGCTGCGGCGGCTGTCCGGCGACCCGGCCGGCGTGGTGCGCGTGCGCTTCCGCGGCCGGGAGACCGAGCTGCGGCTGCGGGCCGGCGAGTCCACCGTCCTGAAAGGACTCTGATGCTCACCGACCTCGGTCTCGCCGCGCTGTGGGAGTACCGCAGCGACTACGCCGCCCCCGCCGACTTCGACGAATTCTGGACGTCGACCCTCGACGACGCCCGTGACCACGACCTGGCCCTGGAAGTCACGCCGGTCGAGACGCCGTTGCGGACCCTCGACGTCTTCGACGTGACGTTCGCAGGCTTCGGCGGCCACCCGGTCCGCGCCTGGCTGCGGCTGCCGCGCGGCGTCGAGGGCCCGCGGCCCGCGATCGTCCAGTTCCACGGGTACGGCGGCAGCCGGGGGAGCGCGCTACAGGAGCTGACCTGGGCGTCCGCCGGGTACGCGCACCTGCAGGTCGACGTCCGCGGCCAGGGCGGCGTGACCCCCGACCCGGTCGGCAGCGGACCCGCGTACCCCGGCCACCTGACGCGCGGCATCGACAGCCGCGAAACCTACGTCTACCGGCGGATCTTCGCCGACGCGGCCCGCGCGGTGGACGCCGTGCGCGCGCTCGACGTCGTCGACGCGGCGCGGGTCGCGGTGCTCGGCAACAGCCAGGGCGGCGGCATCGCGCTCGCCGCGGCGGCGCTGGTCCCGGACGTCGCCGCGCTGCACGCCCAAGCCCCGTTCCTCTGCGACTTCCGGCGGGCCAGCCTGATCGCGGGGGAGCGGCCGTACGTCGAGCTGACGCGGTACCTGGCCGACAAGCGGGACGCCGTCGCGCGGACGTTCGAGGTGCTGTCCTACTTCGACGGCGTCGGCTTCGCGGCCCGCGCCACCGCGCCCGCCTGGTTCTCCGCCGGGCTGATGGACGGGATCGTGCCGCCGTCCACGGTGTTCGGCGCCTACCACGCCTACAAGGGCCCGAAGCAGATCGGCGTCTGGGAATACAACGGCCACGACGCCGGCGGCGCGGACGACGTCCAGGCGGTACTCGAAGGGTTCCGGCCGATCCTGCGGCCATGACCATCCACAATGGAGTGACAAGATGAGAACTTTGGCGATCGGCCTGGTGGCGACGCTGGGAGCCCTGGTGGCCGCCTGCGGCGATGGCTCGGCGAGCGGCAACGGGAACACCGTCAACTGGTGGACCTGGGACGACAAGCAGGCGGCGGCCTACCAGAGCTGCGCGTCCGCCTTCGAGAAGGCCAACCCCGGCACCACGGTGAAGATCACGCAGTACAACGTGGACGACTACTTCACCAAGCTGACCGCCGGGTTCGTCGCGGGCACCGCGCCCGACGCGTTCCAGAACAGCGTCCAGTACTTCCAGGCCTACGCCGCGCAGCACCAGCTGCTGCCGCTGGACGACCTCGTCGCCCGCGACAAGTTCGACCTGAAGCGGTTCTCCGTCGGCGTCGACTCGTGGAAGTTCACCGACGGCAAGCAGTACGCGCTGCCGCTCGACTGGTCCGCGACCGGGATCTACTACAACGTCGACACCATCACGAAGGCCGGTTACACCCCTGCCGACCTGGCGAAGCTGACCTGGAACCCCGACGACGGCGGGACGTTCGAGAAGGTCGCGGAGCACCTGAGCGTCGACAAGAACGGCGTCCGCGGCGACCAGCCCGGCTTCGACAAGGACCACGTCGCCACCTTCGGCACCGGCCAGCTCGCCTCGCGGGACTTCATCGGCGAGTCGACGTGGAGCTCGTTCGCGATGACCACCGGCTGGCGCCTGGCCGACAAGCAGACGTGGCCGACGAAGTTCGGCTACGACGACCCGGTGTTCGCCAAGACGATGAACTGGGTGCGCTCACTGGCCGACCGCGGGTTCTCCCCGAAGATCGGCACGTTCACCACCGGCGGTCAGGCGACGATCAGCGACACCGACCTGATCGGCTCGGGCAAGGTGGCGATGGAGACGGCGGGGTCGTGGACGGCCGGCACGTTCGCGAAGCTGCCCGGCGTCAAGGTGGGCATCGCGCCCACCGTGCTCGGGCCGTCCGGGAAGCGCGCGCTGCTGTCCAATTCGAACGGGAACAACATCTGGGCGGGCACGAAGAACCCGGACCTGACCTGGAAGTGGGTCTCGTACATGGGTTCGCCGGACTGCCAGTCGGCCGCCGGCGCGAGCGGTACGTTCTTCCCGTCGATCCCGGCGTCGATGGACGCGGCGGCAGCGGCGGTGAAGGGCCAGGGCGTCGACCTGTCGGTGTTCACCACGATGATGAAGGACGGCTCGCTCGTCCCGGCCGTCGTCTACGGCAACGGCGCGGCGCTGCAGGACGCGGAACGGCCGCTGTTCGAGGCGTACTTCGCGCACCAGCGCGACGACGACGTCTTCGCCGAGATGGCGCAGAAGAGCAGCCAGATCCTGGGCAAGCAGTAGCCTGTAGTCACCAGCGATGAGGGAGTCAGGGTGAGTTCCGGACGACGGCTCGAGGCACTGCCGAACCGGCAGGTGCTGGCGGACGGCGTCTACGAGCAGATCCGGGCGCTGATCATGAACGACGGCATCGAGCCGGGCGCGCGGGTGAACATCGACGAGATCGCCCGCGAGCTCGGCGTCTCCGGCACGCCGGTGCGCGAAGCACTGGCGCGGCTGGAGTCCGAGGAGCTGGTCAGCCGGCTGCCGTTGCGCGGTTACCGCGTCACGGAGTTGCTGAACCGCAAGGAAGTCGACGACGTGTACGCGCTGCGGCTGCTGCTGGAGCCGCCGTCCGCGGCCCTGGCGGCGGCGGCGATGTCGGACGCGAGTGTCGCCGCGCTGGAAGCCGAGCTGGCGACGTGCCCGGCGGCCCCGGTCGACGACGCGTACAGCGACTACAAGGCCCTGACCGCGCACGACGCCCGGCTGCACGAGCTGATCCTGCACCTGGCCGGCAACGTCGCGGTGGAGCAGGCGTTCGCCCGCACCCACTGCCACCTGCACTTCTTCCGGCTGAACTACAACCAGCCGTTCGGCGAGCAGACGATCGCCGAGCACCGGACGATCGTGGACGCCCTGGTCGCGGGCAGCGCCGCGGGAGCCCGCAAGGCGATGACAGCCCACCTGGAGGTGGCCCGGGACCGCCTGGTCTCCCGCCTCTGAACGCCGTGTCGACCCGCCAATCACGCGTGTCGGCTTCGCAATCACGCGTGTCGACCCTTCCGTCACGTGCGAAGGCCGCACCGGGCGTACCCGGTGCGGCCTCCCCCGACGACGTCAGCTGCGGGTCACTTGACCGGCATCGTCACTTCGTAGATGCGGGTCGGCGTGCCGGCCGCCGCGCGGAAACCGCTGGCCCACAGGGATTCCACCTGAGCGGACTCGTCCGCGTTCGGGTTCGCGTTGGTGCACGACGGGCCGGGGCCACCGCCCGACATCAGCTCGGTGCACGGGCCTTCGTAGTGGTCTGGCAGGCCCAGCGCGTGCCCGGTCTCGTGGGCCGTGATGCGGGTCTGGTTGTACTCCTCGGCCTGCGTGTAGTCGATGAAGATGGTGCCGCTGCCGTGGCCGTCGGTCTGGGCGTACGAACCCTGCGGGTCGTTGCCTTCGGTGTAGTGCAGCGTGGCGCCCGAGGAGCTTTCTTCGAGCTTGACGTTCGAGACCGCCGCGTTCCAGTTCGCCGCGCCGGCGTTGATCTGGGCGCGGAAGGTGGGGGCGTCCGAGGTGTCGTAGTAGACGATCGTGGCCGCTTCGGCCTGGGCCGGGGCCGCGAAGGCCGGGGCGGCGGTCATCGGGGTGGCGATCATCGCCAGTGCGACAGCGGCTCCGGGCAGCAGGTACTTCCTGGACATCGGGACGGCTCCTCGCGGTAGGGGCAGCTGTGGGGAATTTGCCGGGTTTGCGTGTGCTGTGGTCCGAATTTACGTATCCGGGCGCCGCTTGTGACCCGACTTTCGTACTGCGTGTTTAGTGGTGATTTACCAACCATTTTGCAGTGTTGACATGCGCTGCCACGCATACGAGGATGCCCCGCCGGGCTCAGGAGATCGGCTCGGCCAGCGGGATCTCACCTTCGCTCAGCCACGAGCCGCGCCACGCCAGATCGTCCCTGACCAGCGGTTTTCCGCAGCTGTCGCAGTTCGGGCCCGGCCGGGTGAGCTGTCCGCAGCCGGTGTGGACGAGCTTCATCGGGCCGTACGCGCTCACCGAATCGGTGTGGGCGTCACCCCACGCGCCGAGGGCGTGGAGCACCGGGAGCGCGTCCGAACCGGCCTGCGTGAGCCGGTATTCGTGCCGGGTGCGGCCGCCGTCGCGGTAGGGGAGCTTCGTCAGCAGCCCGCGGTCGACGAGCTTGCCGAGCCGGGTCGTCAGCACGTTGTCGGCGATGCCGAGCTCGCTGCGGAAGTCCTCGAACCGGGTCGTGCCCGCGGTGGCGTTGCGCAGGATCAGCAGCGTCCACGGCTCGGCCAGGACGTCGGCGGCGCGGGCGATCGGGCAGGAGGCGTCCTCCCAGGTGATGCGACGGCTCATGTGTGATCCCTTCGAGCTGGCTTGCTTGGAGCAAGTTTACGCCGTAGGGTCGCCGGTAGCTAGCTTGCAACGAGCAAGTCAGATGCGAGAGGAGCTCGACATGGAGATCACAGGTGCGGTGGCGCTGGTCACCGGGGCGAACCGCGGGCTCGGCCGGCAGTTCGCGGCCGCCCTCGTCGAACGAGGAGCGGCGAAGGTCTACGCGGCCGCGCGCAACCCGGAGTCGGTGGACCTGCCGGGAGTGATCCCGTTGCGGCTCGACGTCACGGACCCCGAATCGGTCCGCGCCGCCGCCGCGATCGCCGGGGACGTCACGCTGCTGGTCAACAACGCCGGCTCGTCCACTGGGGCGTCGGTGCTCGGCGGGTCCCTCGAGGACATCCGGCTGGAGATGGACACGCACTACTTCGGCACGCTGGCCGTGACGCGCGAGTTCGCGCCGATCCTGGAGCGCAACGGCGGCGGCGCCGTGCTCAACGTCCTTTCGGTGCTGTCCTGGTTCACCTCGCCGCAGGTCGCGGCCTACTCCGCGGCGAAGTCGGCGGCCTGGTCGCTGACCAACGCGCTGCGCCTGGAACTGGCGTCGCAGAAGACGCAGGTGACCGCGCTGCACGTCGGGTACATGGACACCGACATGGCCAAGCACGTCGACGGCCCGAAGATCGACCCGGCGGTCGTGGCCGGTCTCGCTCTCGAAGGTGTCGAACAGGGCCGCTACGAGGTGCTCGCCGACGACGTCAGCCGGGGAGTGCGCGCCGGGCTTTCCGGCGACCTGACCGGGCTGTACCCGAGCCTGACCGCCTGAGTCCACTTAGGACGGCGAGTGGCCGCCATGGTCATTCCGGGACCCCCGGAACACGGCCGCGGCGGCCACCGGCGTATGAATGGGCGGGTGCCGGACAACGCGGGAATCGGCCGTACCAGGAATCGTTGGGGCGAAGGGGATCGGCTGCGCGGGGAAATCCTCGCGGCCGCCGCCCGGCTGCTCGCCGAGCTCGGCGGCGAGGACGGGCTGACGATCCGCGGGGTGGCCCGCGCGGTCGGGATCGCCCCGGCCAGCATCTACCAGCACTTCGCCGACCGCGCGGAACTCGTGCAGGGGCTGCTGGACTACGAATACGCGCGGCTGCGCGACTCGATGCGCGCGGCGGAGGAGTCGCTCGGCGAGACCGACGTCGTCGGCCGGGTGCGGGCGCAGATCCACGCCTACTGCGCGTTCGCCATGGACCATCCCGGACATTACCGGCTGATGCTCGCGAACGGCGCGTCCCGGCCCGATCCGGACGCGCGTGCGGAAGGGCCGCTGCTGGACGTCATCGACGGGCTGGCCGCGGCGTTCGAGCGGTGCGTCGAAGCCGGCCACCCGCTGCGGGTTTCGCCGGGTCGCGCGGCCGCGGTGGTGTTCGTCGGCGCGCACGGGCGGGTCGCGCTGTTCCACAGCGTGCTGCACCGGACCGGGGCCGAGCTGGTGGAGCCGTTCGTCGACGAGCTGTTGTCCCTCGTGTTCGTGTGAACTTCCCGCTGTCGCCTGAACGGAGTGTGGCGGAGTCGCGACAAGATGCTTAGCATAGCTATGTAATTTCTTGTCGAACTGTGCGGCGGCTTCGGGAGGTCCTCATGACGGACGGTGTGCCCGCTTTTCCGATGACCCGGCGGTGTCCCTTCGACCCGCCGGCCGAGCTCGGGGAACTGCAGCGTGACGAACCGGTTTCCCGCGTCAAGCTGTGGAACGGCAGCACGCCGTGGCTGGTGACGCGCTTCGAAGACGTGCGCACGATCCTGCGCGACCCGCGGGTGAGCGCCGATTCCGACCGGCCCGGCTACCCGCACCAGAGCGCGGCGTCGGCGGCGCGGCGCAACCGCGTCAAGTCGTTCATCAACATGGACGGCGCCGAGCACGCGGCCCAGCGCAAGCTGCTGACCGGCGACTTCCTGGTCAAGAAGATGGAGGCGCTGCGCCCGGCGATCCAGAAGATCGTCGACGACCTGATCGACGACCTCCTGGCGGGCCCGAAGCCGGTCGACCTCGTGCCGGCGTTCGCGCTGCCGCTGCCGTCGCTGGTGATTTGCGAGCTGCTCGGGGTGCCGTACGAGGAGCGCGAGTTCTTCCAGGACATCACGAAGGTGATGATCTCGATGGACGCGTCGCCCGAAGGGGCCGTGAAGGCCACCGACGAGCTGCTCGCCTACCTTTCCCGCTTGGTGGAAAAGAAAGCGGCGTCCCCGGGCGACGACGTCCTGAGCCGCCTGGCGGTCTCGCAGCTGGGCACGATGACCGCCGAGCAGATCGCCGGGATGGGTCAGCTGCTGCTGGTGGCGGGCCACGAGACGACAGCGAACATGATCGCGCTCGGCACGGTGGCGCTGCTGGAGAACCCGGCCCAGCTGGAGCTGGTCCGGTCCGGCGACGCGGAACTGCTGCGCAGCGCGGTCGAAGAGTTGTTGCGGTACTTGAACATCACGCACTCGGGCCGCCGCCGCGTCGCCGTCGAAGACTTCGAACTCGGCGGTCAGGTCATCCACGCCGGTGATGGCATCATCGGCGCCTCGGACATCGCGAACCGCGACGACTCGGTGTTCGACACACCGGACGAGCTGGACGTCACGCGCGGCGCCCGCCACCACGTCGCTTTCGGCTACGGCGTGCACCAGTGCCTCGGCCAGACGCTGGCCCGGGTCGAGCTGCAGGTGGTCTACGGCACGCTCTACCGCCGGATTCCCGCGCTGCGGCTGGCGGTTCCGGTCGAGGAGCTGGAGTTCAAGAACGACATGCTGGTCTACGGCGTCCATTCGCTGCCGGTCACGTGGTGAGGATTCTGGCGGATTCCGGTTCTCTCGGATTCCGGTTCTGTCGGTGCTCACCGGTAGCCTGGAATTCGGGGGCTTCTCGTCGCTCCTGAGCTGCTGATTCGCTTGCGCCGCAACGGAAATCTCGCTGCGCTCGGCGTTCGCGAGGATCACCCGGTTTAGCGATGGTGTTCGCACGCGTGTTCGGTAACGTGGGATTCGTGACGACAACGATTCTCAGCCGCGTGTTCCGGTTCCTGCGCCGCGCCCGGTCAGAGCGCGCTCCGGCCGGCGTCGAGATCCGCGGCCAAATGGCCGGTGAGGCGCGCGTCGATGTCCTGTCGTGGCGCCAGTTCCAGCCCGGCCCGCCGGTCGATCGCCTCCAGAGTAGCGCGGAGACAACCGGCCGGCGGCCGCGGTTGTGCGGGAACTGCCGAGCACCTCTGCCGATGGGCGGGACCTGTGGCAAACCCGGGCAGTGCTCGGCTCGGACCGCGAGCCCGTCAGCCGAGCTTTTCGGCGGCGTCCGCCAGATCTTCCGGCGTGGGCGCGTCGTCCTGCGTGAGCTTGCGGCGCCAGTAGCCGGTGAACTCGATGTCCCGTTTACCGAGCCCGCGCTCGCCCACCAGGTGCCGGCGCAGCGCCCGGACCACCCCCGCCTCACCGGCGAGCCACGCCGAGACCGAGCCGTCGCCGAGCTTCGCCTCGCGCACCGCGTCCAGCAGCGCGGCCCCGTGCGGGGCGCCGTACCGGTGCAGCCAGTGGACGTTGCCGGGCAGCGGTTGCTCCTCGGCCGCGTCCGGGACCTCCAGGAACACCACCGCGTTGTCCACTTCGGACAACAGGGAGGAGACCGCGGGGATCGCCGTCTCGTCCCCGGCCAGCAGCACCGTGTCGGCCACAGGGAGCGGACGGCGGTAGGCCGCGTCCGGGCCGTACCGGCCGAGGACGTCACCCGGAGCCGCCGTGCGCGCCCAGCTCGTGGCCGGGCCGCCCGCGTCGCCGTGCAGGACGAAGTCGACGTCGATCTCGGCGAGCGCCGGGCGCCGGTCGCGCACCGTGTAGCTGCGCATCACCGGCCGCTCTTCGGCCGGGATCGCCAGGAACGCCTGGTACCAGCGCATGACGTCGCCGTCGGCGGAAGGCAGGCGCACCGGGCGTCCCGGCGGCGGGAACATCAGCTTCAGCTGCTGGTCCGGCCACGCCTCCAAAGCCTCCAAGCCCTCGCCGGTGAAGGTGACGCGCACCGTGCGCGGGGTCACCCGGTGGACCGCCGTCACGTCGAGCAGGCCCGTCACGGCTTCCCCAGGTACTCGCGCAGGTGGCGGGCGGTCAGGGTGGTGGCGTCGGCGACCAGCGCAGCCGGCGTGCCCTCGAAGACCACGCGGCCGCCGTCGTGGCCGGCGCCGGGGCCGAGGTCGATCAGCCAGTCGGCGTGGGCCATCACGGCCTGGTGGTGCTCGATGACGATCACCGTGTTGCCCGCGTCGACGATCCGGTCGAGCAGCGCGAGCAGCTGGTCGACGTCGGCCAGGTGCAGCCCGGTCGTCGGCTCGTCGAGGATGTACGTCGAGCCGTGCTCGGCCATCCGGATCGCCAGCTTGAGCCGTTGCCGCTCACCGCCGGACAGGGTCGTCAGCGGCTGCCCGAGCGTCAGGTAGCCGAGGCCGACGTCGGCGAGCCGGTTCAGCACCGCCCGCGCGTTGCCGGACGGGAAGAACTCGCGCGCCTCGGTGACCGGCATCGCCAGCACCTCGCTGATGTTCTTGCCCCGCAAGGTGTACGTCAGCACGTCGGGCGTGAAGCGCTTGCCTTCGCACTCCTCGCAGACCGACGCGACGCCGGCCATCATCGCCAGGTCCGTGTAGACGAGCCCGAGGCCCTTGCACTTCGGGCAGGCACCTTCGGAGTTGGCGCTGAACAGGCTCGCCTTGACCCCGTTGGCCTTGGCGAACGCCGTCCGGATCGGGTCGAGCACGCCGGTGTAGGTGGCCGGGTTCGACCGCCGCGAACCGCGGATCGCCGACTGGTCGACCACCACGACACCGTCGCGGTGGGCCAGGGAGCCGTGGATCAGCGATGACTTCCCGGACCCGGCGACACCGGTGACCACGGTCAGCACGCCGAGCGGAACGTCGACGCTGACGTCGCGCAGGTTGTGCAGGCTGGCGCCGGTGATCCGGAGGTGCCCGGCCGGCGCGCGGACCTCCGGGCGCACGGTGACGCGGTGGTCGAGGTGGCGCCCGGTGAGCGTGCCGGACGCGCGGAGGCCGTCGAGGTCGCCGGTGTAGCAGAGCCGTCCGCCGGCCTTGCCCGCGCCGGGACCGAGGTCGACGACGTGGTCGGCGATCCCGATGGTCTCCGGCTTGTGCTCGACGACCAGGATCGTGTTCCCCTTGTCCCGCAAGCAGAGAAGGAGGTTGTTCATCCGCTCGATGTCGTGCGGGTGCAGGCCGACGGTCGGCTCGTCGAAGACGTACGTGACGTCGGTGAGGCTCGAACCCAGGTGGCGCACCATCTTCACGCGCTGCGCCTCGCCGCCGGACAGCGTGCCCGACTCGCGGTCCAGCGAGAGGTAGCCGAGGCCGATCTCGACCAGCGAGTCGAGCGTGTCGCGCAGGTTGCCCAGCAGCGGCGCGATCGAGGGTTCGTCGAGCTTCCGGACGAACTCGGCGAGGTCGCTGATCTGCATGGCCGAGCAGCCGGCGATGTTCCGGCCGTCGATCGTCGACGAGAGCGCGGCCTGGTTCAGCCGGGCGCCGCCGCAGGTGGCGCAGGTGCTGAAGGCCGCCGCCTTCTCGATGAACCCGCGCAGGCGCGGCTGCAGCGACTCGGTGTCCTTGTGCAGGTAGAGGCGCTTGACCTTCACCGCGAGGCCCTCGTAGGTGACGTTGGTCTTGCCGACCTTCACCTTGCAGGAGTCCTTGTGCAGCAGGTCGTCGAGCTGCTGCGGGGTGTAGTCCCGGATCTTGGCGTCCGGGTCGTAGAAACCGGAAGCGAGGTAGGTCTGGACGTACCAGGTGTCCGGGGTGAAGCCGGGTACCTGGATGGCGCCGTCGTTGAGGGACTTGTCGAAGTCGAGCAGGGCGCGGACGTCGAGGTCGGACACCCGGCCGAGACCCTCGCACGCCGGGCACATGCCCTCGGGCAGGTTGAAGCTGAACGCGCCGGACGTACCGACGTGCGGCTCGCCGAGCCGGGAGAAGGCGATGCGCAGCATCGTGTGGGCGTCGGTCGCGGTGCCGACGGTCGAGCGGGAGTTGGCCCCCATCCGCTCCTGGTCGACGACGATGGCGGCGCTCAGGTTCTCCAGCAGGTCGACGTCCGGGCGCGAGAGGTTCGGCATGAACGATTGGAGGAAGGCACTGTAGGTCTCGTTGATCATGCGCTGGGACTCGGCCGCGATGGTGCCGAAGACGAGGGACGACTTGCCGGAGCCGGACACGCCCGTGAACACCGTCAGCCGGCGTTTCGGGATGTCCAGGTCGATGCCGGTCAGGTTGTTCTCCCGGGCCCCCCGGACCTCGATCACGTCGTGGGTGTCGGCGGCCCGCCTGGGTGAGGTCATACCGTCCTTCTTGATACTTTAGGCTGTAAGGTGATTGCTCTGGTAACAATACTTTAGGCTGTAAGGAGTCGGCAAGGTGGTCGTCTTCGCCGGTCAGGGCGACGCCCGGCGGTCCATGGAGCTGCTGTGGGGCCCGCGCGTCGGCGCCCCGCGCACCGGTCCCGGGCCCAAGCCGGGGCTGAGCGTCGAGGCGATCGTCGGCGCGGCGATCGGGATCGCCGACGCCGACGGCATGGCGGCGCTGTCCATGCGCTCGGTCGGGGAGCGGCTCGGCCGCACGGCGATGGCGCTCTACACGTACGTGCCGGGCAAGACCGAGCTGGTCGACCTGATGTACGACCGGACGCTCGGCGAGCTGCCCGGGGACCCCGACCTGGCAAGTGGCTGGCGGGCGGCGGCGCTGGCCCTGGCCGACGAGCTGTGGGACCTGCACCTGCGTCACCCGTGGCTGCTGCAGGTCTCCCCGGCGCGGCCGGTGCTCGGGCCGGGGGAGTTCCACGTGCAGGAGACGCTGCTGCGCGTCCTGGCGGAGACGGGCCTGCCGCTGCCGCGCGTGCGCTGGGTGGTGTCGGCGCTGTTCAACGTCGTGCGCGGCTCGGTCCAGTCGGCGGCGGAGTCGCGTCAGGCGTCGCGCGAGACGGGGCAGTCCGAAGAGGACTGGTGGTACGCCCGCTCGGCGTTGCTCGGCGAGCTGGTCCCCGACCTCCCGGCCCGCTTCCCGACGGTGTCGGCCCTCGGCGCGGACATGGCCGCGGTCCCGGACGGCGAGCCCTACCTGGAGCGCGAGGCGCGGCTGTCGTTCGAGGCGGGGCTGGAGCTGCTGCTCGACGGCGTCGAAGCGGCGATCGTCAGGGCTTCCGGGCCTCGATCTTCCGACCCTCGTTCTTCCGGGCCTCGTTCTTCCTAGCTTCGATGAGGAACCGGGTCGTGTGGGCGACGAACGGGCCGTCGCGCTCGATCAGGTCGTGCAGCTCCCGCAGGCGCGGCCGGTACTGCTCGACCGTGAATCCCGGGACCATCCAGATCACCTTGCGCAGGAAGTAGACCACCGCGCCGATGTCGCGGAATTCGGTGCGCAGCGACTCCGAGCGCAAGTCGACGACCTCGAGACCGGCCTCCGAAGCCGCGGCGACGGCGTGGTCCGGGTGGCGGCCCTCGCGGACGTCGGCCGGCTGCGGGCCGAGGAAGTACTCGACCAGCTCGAACACGCTCGCCGGGCCGACCTGCTGGGAGAAGTACGTCCCGCCCGGGCGCAGCACGCGGGCGATCTCGGCCCACCACGTCCGGACCGGGTGGCGGCTGGACACGAGGTCGAACAGGTCGTCCGCGAACGGCAGCGGCGGTTCGTCCGAAGTCGCCACCACGACGACTCCGCGCGGCCGCAGCAACTCCGACGCGACAGCGACGTTCGGCGGCCAGGACTCCGTCGCCGCCATCAGTGGTGGCAGCGCCGGGCAGCCGTCGAGGACCTCGCCGCCGCCGGTTTCCAGGTCGAGGGCCGCGTGGACGTCGGCGAGGCGTTCGCCCAGCAGCCGCTGGTAGCCCCACGACGGGCGTTGCTCGGTCGCGCGGCCGTCGAGCCACGAGAAGTCCCAGCCGTCGACGGACACCGCGTCGGCTTCGGCCACCAGTTCGTCGAACATGGTCCCGATCGTCACAAAGCCGGGGGCGCGCCACCAGCCGATTTCCGCGCCGGCGGCGGCGGTACCGGCTTGGCCAGGGTGACGGCGTCGAAGTCCACCACCACCGGGCCGCGGCGGGTTTCGATCGTGCACGTCGTTTCGTCGCGGGCGACCAGCAGGCCGAGCGCGTCGGTGAGGCCGCCCTCGACGCGGTAGCGCGCCACGACCCGCGTCCCGATCGGCAGCTCTCGCAGCAGTTTCACAACCGCGAACCCAGCTCGGCGTCGGACGGCTCGACCAGGAAGGTGCCGTCGTCCCAGACGATCGTCGGGATGCGGCGTTCGCCGTCCTGCAGCGAGCGGACGCGCGCCTCGGCGGCCGCGTCCGCCTCGACGTCCACATAGGAGTACTCGACGCCTTCGCGGTCGAGCAACGCGCGGCTGCGCTTGACATCCGGGCACCAGGAAGCGCCGTAGACCGTCAGTTTCACGAAGCGACCTCCGAAGCGGCAGGGGTTTCGGCCGAAGCCGGGGCGGGGTGGCCCAGGTGCGTCAGCCAGCCGCGGAAGACCCGGTGCAGGGCCTCCGCGCCGACGACGTCGCCGGGCGGCGGGAACTCACGCGGGTGCACGACGAAGCCGCGCTGCTGCGGGCCGCCGAGGCCGCCGTGCGAGCCGACGTGCGTCTCGAACGGCGACGACTGGTCCGTCTCCGGGTCGTAGTTGCTGTTGATCATCACGTCGGCGCAGTGCGGGAACGTGTCGACGCGGCGCACCAGGTCCGCGGCGTGCGGGCCGTAGCGCAGCAGCGGGTCCTCGCCGATGACGACGCCGGTGGCGAGCCGGTGCAGCCCGTCGCGGCCCAGCACGACCGGCCCGAACTCGCGGCTGCGCACCAGCAGGAACCCGACGCCGGGGTGGTCCACCAGCGACGGCAGCAGGTCGGGGAACTCGCGCTCGATCGTCTCCAGCTCGACGCGGCCTTCGTGCTCGGTGAACGACACCATCGCGGTGTGCCCGGACACGACCGCGACCACGCCGGGCGCCACGCGCGTGACCGCGCCAGGAGAACCTGACTCCGTGCGCGGCCGGTCCTCGCCGCCTTCGGCGTTCTCGACGCGGCCCCGCAGCCGGCGCGCGATCAGGCCGCCGCTCTTGGTGGCCTCCGCGAGCGCCGCGTTGATCTGCCAGCTCTCGGCCTGGCGGCGTTTCCCCGAAGCCGCTGACGGCGAGCCGCCGCACAGCCGGCCGACGTACGCCTCGATCGTCTCGCCGAACCGCTGCGAGAACGCCTGGCCCTGGGTCTGGCCGTGGTCCGACAGCGCGACGACGTGGTAGCGGCGCGAGGAAAGCCGGCTCGCCCGGTGCAGCCGGGCGATCTGCTGGTCGATCGAGCGCAGTACCGACAGCGTGTCGAAGCGCTCGATGCCGGAGTGGTGCGCGACCTCGTCGTAGCCGAGGAAGTCGGCGTAGACGACCGGCCGTCCGGCCAGCATGTCGCCGAGGATCGCCGAGACGACGACGTCGCGCGCGATCACCGTCGTGCCCGGCCGGGCCAGCGGGTACCAGCCGCCGCGCGGGATCCGCGGCACGACGCCGGCGCGGCGCTGGCGGACCGACGCGCTGATCTCGCGGAAGACGTCGGCGAGGGCGACGACGAACGTCCGCAGCGCGTTGACCGGGTTCGCGAAGTAGGCGTAGTAGCCCGCGCCGAGGCGGTCGCGGTGCCGGTGGCGCAGGCCCTTCGGGACCAGCACTGGGATCGAGCTCATGGTGAGGCTGACGTGGTCGGCGTCGCCGGAGAACAGGTTGCCGCGGCTCGCGCCGTCGCCCGAGAGGAGGCCGCGCCCGTCGGAGTGGCGCCGTTCGATCTCGGCCGCGTCGGTCGGGTGCGCACACGCCATCACGTGGTCGCGGTCCTTTTCGTACCAGCGGAACCCGAGGATGTCGTGGTTGGAGCCGTGCAGGATGCCGCAGACGCTCGCGCCGGTCTGGGAGCTCCAGTCGGTGTGCCACTGCGTCAGCGCGTGGCTGTCCTCGGCGAGCCACGCGGCGAACGTCGGCATGTCACCGTCGCGGATCGCGCGGCGGACGGTGTCGTACCCGAGGCCGTCGATCTGCAGGAACACCACGCCGGGCGGCTGTTCGGCGTCGCCGGGCCCGGCGGCGTGCCGGCGACGGCGGCGGTTCGCGCGGCGGAAGAAGATCTCGTCCTCGTCGATGGCCAGCAGGCTGGAGATCACCGCGCCGACGCCGGCCATGGCCACGGTGACGATCACCGCGGTCCGGAAGCCGACGATCTCGACGCCGGGGACCGTCTTGAACACGGCGAGCGTGCCCGCGCCGAGCAGCAGGAATCCGAAGAGGCCGAAGGTGAAGAACGCGAGCGGGTAGGCGATCCGCATGACCAGCGGCCAGACGAACGCCGCCAGCACCCCCAGCAGCAGCGCGCACACCGTCGGCTGCCACCAGTGCGTCATCCGGAAGCCGGACAGCAGCACGTCGAGCAGGCGCAGCGCGCCGGTCACCGCCACCCACACCAGCAGGACGCGGGCGACGACCCGGCCGCCCCGCAGCAGCCGGCCCTTCGGCGCGGTCGTCGTCAAGCTCGGTCTCCCGTCTTCTCTTTCGCCTCGGCTTTGGTGCGCCGCCGGCGGGCGATCAGGTTCAGCAGCACGGTGACCAGCAGGACCAGCACCGTCGCCAGCAATGTCGCGATGAGCGGTGAGTCGAAGATGCCGCCGCTGACGATGCCGAGCAGGCTGTAGGCGACCGCCCAGAGCACGCACGCGACGAGCGCGGCGGGCAGCAGGCGCCGCCACGGGTAGCTAAGCGCGGCCGCCGCGAGCAGCACCGGGATCCGGCCGGCCGGGACGAGCCTGCCGATCACGACGATCTGCCAGCCGCGGCGGGCGAACTGGTCACGCGCCTTCTCGAGCCGTTCGGCGGGCTGGCGGCGGCTGATCCAGCGGAACGCGGCTTCGCTGCCCAGGCGCGGGACGCCGAACGTCACGACGTCACCGACGTACGCGCCGAGCGTGGCCAGGACGATCACCAGCGGCAGCGACAGGTGGTCGGTGGTGGTCGCGACGGCGGCCGCGGCGCCGACCACCGCGCCGGTGGGCACGATCGGGATGATCGAGCCGAGCAGCACGCCGCCGAACAGCACCGGGTACCCGATGGCGGCCGGATCGGTCCAGTTCACGCCCGGTCCGTCGAGGCCGGGAGCACGACGTCGGCGCCGGGCTCGGTGAACAGGACGCCGGTGGCGATCTTCGCCGCGGCCACGTGGGCCGCGAACTCCCGCGGCGGGTCGGCGAGCAGCCGCCGCATGCGCGTGGTGCGCCGGATGCCGGGGAGGGCGAGCGTGCCCCAGTGCACCGGCACGACCGCGCGGGCTTGCAGCAGGCCGGCGGCCTCGGCGGCGCGGGCCGGGTTCAGGTGGCCGGGCCCGAGGTTCGGCCCCCAGCCCCAGACGGGCAGGAGCGCGACGTCGACCGGGCCGAACGTGGCCATGCCGTCGAAGAGGTCGGTGTCACCGGCGTTGTAGACGCGCAGGCCCTCGCTGTCGATCAGGTGGCCGATGGCCGGGCTCTGCGGGCCGTGGGTGAGGCGCGGGCCCCAGCGGTGTCCGGAGTGGATGGCCTCGGTCGCGGTGATGGTGAGGCCGCCCTCGGTGAGCGTCTCGCCGGGCGCGATCTCCTCGACGGCGGTGAAGCCCTTCTTGGCGAGCCAGCTCCCGGCCCCGCGCGGCACGACGATCCGGGTCCGCCGGCCGACGAGCTTCAGCGACGGCACGTGCAGGTGGTCGCCGTGCAGGTGCGACAGCAGCACGAGATCGACGCCGGCGTACGCGTCCGGCGGGGGCGGCGGCACGACCCGGGTCAGCCCGCCGACCCGGGCGGTGAGCACGGGATCGGTGAGGACGACGCGGTCACCGAGCTCGAGCCGGACGGTGGAATGGCCGAGGAAACGCAGGTTGAAGCCGCTCACGCCCTTGAGTATCGCCTTCTCGCGCCGGGAATGCCCGGCGGAGTGGCGCGAACGACGCGACCGATGTGATCCGAGCGCCGCCGCACGTGATCAGAACGCCGACACGTGTGTCTGGAGGGTCGGCTCGCGTGTCTGGGAGGTCGACACGCGTGATTAGAGGGTCGACACGGCGACACGGGAGCCTGCGCGCCGTGTCGACCCTTCACTCACGCGAGTTGACTCCCCGGTCACGCGAGCCGGCGGTTCCGTCACACCCGGACTCGGCGGCGGAGCCTGCGGGACGATCGGATCAGCCGGACCCGCAGGCGTCTTCGGGCTCGGCGCAAGCGCGCCCGGAGGTCGGTGCGCAGCGCCTGCTCGGCCTCGCGGTGCATGCCGACCGCGCGCAGCAGCCGGGCGATTTCGCACTGCTTCGTGGTCGGGGAGCCCGGCACGTCACCGCCCGCTGGGGAGCAGGGACGAGATGCGCAGCGACGACGTGCCGATGCCCGTCGGGCCCTGCCACGCCGAGGCCGCCATCGGATGGTAGTTCAGCTCCTTCTCCGTGTAGCGGCCCACGTTCTCGTGCCAGTTGACGATGCCCGCCATCCAGTCGCGGAACTCTTCGACGTACTCCAGCAGCATCTCCTGGACGTCCGGGTCGATGGCGTAGTCGCGGAACAGCGCCGGCAGCTCGATCGCCGCCGCGTGCTTGAACTCCGCCAGGCGGGCCTTCATCAGGTCGTCGACGACGCCGAACGCGCGTTCCTCGGAGCAGTCGAGGAAGTTCTGCACCACCAGCACCGCGTTGTGCAGCTCGCCCTCGTACTGGATCTCCTTGCGGTAGGAGAAGACGTCGTTGACCAGGCACGCGTAGTCGGTCGCCGCGTGCTCGATCGCCTGGACCGGGCGCGTGCGGTACAGCTCCGGCGGCACCGCGCGGCCGTGCGAGAAGCGCGAGAGGCTCATCGTGAGGTCCGAGCCGAACGTCCGGCGCCGCATCTCGACGTAGTCGATCGGGTCCGGGATGCGGTTCTGCGCCTGGTTCACCAGCTCCCACAGCCAGCTCGACGTCATCGAGTCGACGGCTTTCCGCACCGTGCGGCGGTTTTCGGGCGACATCCCGGCGGTGGTGCGCGGCCAGACGTCGGCCAGCCCGACCTCCAGCGCGTTCGTCGGCGTCGGCGTGGGTTCGCCGTCCACCGGCATGAACAGCGACAGCCGCGCGTTGCACGCCTTCGCCCCGGCGAGGTCGCGGGTCGCGCCGAACACGATCGGGTAGTAGTCGTCGGCGAACGTGCCCCAGGTCAGCCAGTCGCTGGTGACGTCGAGCTGGTCGGCGGCGGCGTCCGGGTGGATGCCCGCCGCGCACAGCGGGAGGTCGGTGGCGCGCAGCTTCCGCTCGTCCCACACCACGCCGTCGAGGAAGCCCATCCGCCGCGCCCAGTCGACGTTGCGGACGCGGCACGCGTCCAGGTGCGGGCTCAGCCGCAGCGGGAACGGCAGCTCGACCGGCGGCCGCTCGATCTCGACCGCGCGGAACGGCGTGCTCGAGTACGACCGCAGCCGTTGCGGCGCCGTCGCGAGCACCGACGAGAAGATGCGCGCGGCCGACGTCCCGAGCCCGGTGGCGGTGCCCAGCTCCGGGCCGCCGCGGGATTCCAGGGCGCCTTCGTTCATGTAGCGGCTGGAGCGCAGGTGCCACTCGTGCCCGCCGGACTGCCAGTCCTGCAGGCCCTTGACGTAGGCGAACGTCGCCATCCGCGACGCCGGGTCGACGGCGTGCTCGTCGAACAGCGCCGGGACCTCGGTCAGCGCGGTGTGCTCGAACTGGTGCAGCCGCGAGGTGATCAGGTCGTTGACGGCGTCGGCCGCCTGCTGCGTCGTCAGCCCGAGGAACTTCTCGAACACGAGCACGCCGTTGGACAGCTCGCCCTCGTCCTCGACCTCACGCTGGTAGGAGAACAGGTCGTTGCGCAGGTGGACGCCGTCGGCGAAGCAGTCGCGCAGCACCTCCATCGGCCGGGCCGCGGCGATCGCGTCCGGCACCTCGGCGTGCACCGAGTGCTCGACGAGGTTCGCCGACCACGGCGCGCCGCCGACCTTCCGGCGCATCTCGATGTACTCGATCGGGTTGGAGAGCCGGCCTTCGTTGATGTTGGCGAGTTCCCACAGCGACTCTTCGAGCAGCGCCTTCGTGCTCTCGATGAAGCGACGCCGCCAGCCGGCGGAGCGGTGCGGGATCGTCCGGTTCCAGAGGTCGGTGAGGCCGCGCTCGACCGGGTTCTCCGGGGTGTCGGTGATCGCGCCTTCGGCGGGCATGAACAGGTTCAGCCGGTCGAGGTAGCCGCGGGCGCTGTCGATGTCGCCGGTGCGCTTGTACAGCTCGAGGAAGTGGTCGTCGAAGTAGAAGACCCAGACGTACCAGTCGGTGATCAGGTCGAGCTCTTCGGCGCCGGCGTCCGGGTGGGTGTAGGCGCAGAGCAGGGCGTAGTCGTGGGAGTCGAGGTCGTGCTCGTTCCAGATCACCGTGCCGTGCTGCGGGACGTCGATCATGTCCATCGCGTACGCCCAGGCCTTGCTGTGCTCGCGGGCGCCCTCGAGGTGCGGGTTCAGCCGCGCCGGGTAGGGCATGTAGAACTCGGGGAGGACGAACGGCTGCTGCGGCACGCGGGTGAGGCCTTTCCGTTGCGGCGCTGGCGGTTTCCGACACGATGAGGCAACCAAAAGCAGCCGGGCGCGCCAAGGGTCTCGGTCGGGTTGCACACGAACGGGAAGCCGCTGTCCCCCGGGCGGCCCAGTCGGGTTCACGGCCCGGGCGCGCGAGGCGGCCGGCTGTCGCACGATGGGGGAAGCTCCGGCGGCCGTCCGGTGTTCACGCCGCAGAGAGAATGGAGTGCCGATGACCAAGGTGACCGACAACCCCGCCGAGAGCCGTTACGAAGTGTGGTCGGACGAAAAGCTGGCCGGCTTCGCCGCGTACGACCAGCGGGGCGACCTGACCGTGTTCACCCACACGGAGATCGACGACGCCTTCGCCGGCCAGGGCCTGGGCAAGGTGCTCGCGGCGGGCGCGCTCGACGACGTCGTCGCGAAGGGCGGGACGATCGTGCCGGTCTGCCCGTTCATCGCCGGGTACCTCCGGAAGCACCCGGACTACGAGGCGCACGTCCGTTGGCCGTCTGGGTCTTGAGCCGAAGGGACTACACCAGGCGTTTGTTACGCCGAACGCAGTAGTGGCACGGAGTCGCCGCGTCCTGAGTGCGAGGTATGTCCGGTTCTGCTGGTTATTAACCAACCTTAGTCGGTGGTGCGTTGGTTGCTCGGCAACCAAAGTGACCGGCGCAGGCTTCGAACCGGCAAACTGGAGGAAGTTGATGACTCCCCGGAAGACCGCTCTCAAGACCTTCGCCGTGTTGTCGGCCGCGGCGCTGACGTCCGGCGTGTGCGCGTCGGCGGCCACCGCGTCCCCACTGGCCTTCTCCGAGATGCAGGCCAACGCCGTCAGCAACGCCACGCAGGTGGCGGGCTCGCTCGGCGCCACCTCCGGTGGCATCTACCTGGAGAACGGCAAGGCCGTCGTGAACGTGACCGACGACGCGTCGGCGCAGAAGGTGCAGGCCGCGGGCCTCACCGCGAAGAAGGTCAAGCACACCTTCGCCGCGCTCACCGGCGTCAAGAACTCGCTGGACGCCGTGAAGAACGTCCCGCAGACCGCGTGGGGCATCGACACCAAGACCAACCAGGTCGTGGTGAAGGTCTACGACTCGGCCAGCAAGGAGACCGCCGACAAGGTCACCGCGGCCGCCGCGCAGTACGGCGACAGCGTCCGGGTCGAGCACCGCACCGGCAAGCTCGAACTGCACATCGCCGACGGTGACGCGATCCAGAACGACCAGGGCCGCTGCTCGCTCGGCTTCAACGTGACGCGCGGCGGGGAGCCCTTCCTGCTCACCGCGGGCCACTGCACCAACCTCGGCGGCACCTGGGCCGGCGGTGACGTCTCCGGCGCCACGGTCGTCGAGAGCGACTGCCCCGACGCCGACTCCGGCCTGCTGACCCGCCCGAACGGCACCGGCCCGAGCGAGATCAACACCGGCCAGGCGATCACCAGCGCCGCGGAGCCGACGGTCGGCGAGCAGATGGAGAAGCAGGGCTCGACCACCGGTGGCGGCAGCGGCGAGGTCACCTCGGTCGACGAGTCGGTCAACTTCGACGTCGGTGTCCTCAACCACGAGTTCGGCACGACCGCGCACACCGACCACGGTGACTCGGGCGGCCCGGCGTACGACGGCTCGAAGGGCCTCGGCACGCTGTCCGGTGGCGACACCGTGACCAGCTACTTCTACCCGCTCACCCTGGAGCTCTCGAGCTACGGCCTCGAGCTCGCCTGATCCACACTCCGGTGGAACACCCGCGAGGGCCTCTTCACACGCGTCGAGGGCGCGTGAAGAGGCCCTCGCGGCATTTCGGGAAGCGGCACTTTCACGTGAAAGTGCCGCTTTCGGGAGTCGCTGTCAGGATTCGAGGCGCTTCGCGCGGTAGACCGCGTCGGTGTGGTGGCCCTCGCCGCGCGTCTCGCACGTCTCGACGACCCACTCCCGGGCGTCGCCCAGGTAGTTCGTGATCTCCTCCGGCTCGAAGAACAGCTCCTGCGGCGGCGCCTCGCCGCCGAACTCCCGCATCGCCCTCGGCGAGTGTCCGACGATCAGCAGCGAACCGCCGGGCCGGACCGCCGCCGCGGCCGCCGTGAACACGTTCTTCCGCAGGTCCGGCGGCAGGTGCATGTACTGCGCCGAGATCAGGTCGTAGGTCTCCTCGGGCCGCCAGGTGAGGATGTCGCGGTGCAGCCACCGAACGTCCACGCCGCGTTCCTTGCCCGCGGCTTCGGCGCGGGACAGTGCGAGGGTCGAGATGTCGGCGCCGTCGACCGTCCAGCCCTGCTGGGCCAGCCAGATCGCGTCGCCGCCTTCACCGCTGCCGAGGTCGAGGGCGTGCCCGGGTTTCAGCCCGGTCACCTCGCTCTCCAGGTTGCGGTTCACGTTCCCGCTCCAGATCCGGTGCTCGTCACGCTGGTAGAGCGCTTCCCAGAACTCCTGCTTGAGCATGTTCTCGACGGTCACCGGCTGCTCGTGGGTGTGGGCCATGGTTCCTCCTCGGGGACGTCCTCCCACCATGCGGAGAACGTCCCCGGGAAGGCAAATCTAGTTGCCGGTTCGGCAACTTACGGGGTGCCGTACACCTGCATCTCGTACAGCGAGTAACCGTACGCCGTGCCGCGCGTGACGCCGTTCATCCGCACGTACCGGCCGCTGCCGGCGAGCCCGGTCAGGTCGTCCGTGGCGCCGTTGCCGGTGGTGGTGCTGTAGATCGTCGTCCAGGTCGTGCCGTCCGGCGAGGTCTGGATGCTGTACGCCTTCCCGTACGCGGCCTCCCAGGTCAGCTTGACGTGCGAGACGGCCTTGGTCGCGCCGAGGTCGATGCGCAGCCACTCGGACGCGGTCTCCTTGCTGGCCCAGCGGGTGCCGGTCAGGTTGCCGTCGAAGGCCGCGCTCGCCGGGTAGGACGTCGACTCGGTCGACGACGCCGTCGCCGTCTTGCCTTGCGAAAGCAGCGTCTCCTGACCGCCGCTCCCGCCGGTCACGGTGACCCCGAGTGACGCGGTGTTCGTGCCGCCCGTGATGGTGATCGTCGCCGAGCCGGGGGTGGCGTTCGCGGCGGCGGTGACCGTCGCGGTCGAGGTGCCGCCGGCCGGCACCGACGTCGGGGAGAAGGCCACGGTGACGCCCGCGGGGGCGCCGCTCGCGGACAACGTGCCGGACGCCGCGCCGGTGGCCGTCACGGTGGCGGTCACCGAAGCGCCGGGCGCCACCGAAACCGCCGACGGCGTCACGCTGAGGCCGGTGGAGCTGCCGGCCGCGGTGAACGTCCAGCGGGCCTGGTCACCGGAGCAGCTGCCCGCAGTGAGTGCCGTGCCCGAAGCGCGGAAGCACTTCTTGCTCGTCTGGATGTCGGAAATGGTGCCGTCCGGGTTGATCGACCACTGCTGCGCCGGGCCGCCGGTGCAGGTCTGCAGCACGATCGAGCTGCCGGAGATGCCCGCGCACTTGTCGTTGTGCACGAGGAACGCGCCGTGGAAGGTGAAGCGCTGGGCGTCGCTTCCGGTGCAGGCGGCGACCTTCAGCGTCGTCCCGCTGCTCGGCGCCTCCAGGCACGTGCTGGTCGAGTTGTTGCGGTACTGGCCGACCGTGGTGTTCGGCTGCGCGCCGCCGTAGCAGGCGCCGGAGCTGGTGTTGAAGATCGGCGTCGAGTCGTACGGTTCGGTCGACGGCGGGTCGACCACCACCGGCTCCAGCACCGGCGTGTTGTCGGCGTTGTAGTGCGTCAGAGCGTCTTCGCAGTCGATCGCGTCGAAGGCGCTGCCGCCCTGGCCGCCGAGCCAGAGGTCGATGTGCCGCAGGTTGGGGCCGCCGTTGGGGCCCCGGCCGTTCCAGTCGTCGGAGCACTCGTCGCAGCCGTCCTCCATGATGAAGTACTTCTTCACCCGGGGCACCCAGACCTTGGTGCCGGCCTTGAGCTCGGACGTGCTGGTGGCGAACGTGATCGGGTCGGTGTAGGTGCCCTTGCCGCCGGCGGTGTCGTGGATCTGCGGGTAGGCGATGTCGCCGCCGGGCGGGGTGTTGTCCCACCAGCCGTAGAAGGTGAGGAACGTCGGTTGCGTGGTCTCCGCGCTCGCCGGGGTGCCGCCGGCGAGGGCGCCGGCCAAAGCGAGGAAAAGGGTCACGACGAGCACGAAAGCGCGCCGGGTCATGCTGCCTCCGGGAGGAGTGGACGGACGATGACTGCGGCGTGCGTCCAGGTTCGCGGTGCGGCGTCGGCGCGTCAAGACCTATTCGTAAAGTTCTCTAACGAACGCCGTCCGGACTGGTCCATCCGGGTCGGATGTGGGTCGGACGTCCCACGACGGCGCCGGACGTCTCCATGGTGGAAGTGTCCAGACCACCGGTAGAGAGGCGTGATCCGCTGTGACGGCAGCATCCGACACCCCGGCCCTCCCGACGACGCGACCGGCCGGATGCCCGTACGACCCACCCGAGAACTACGCGACGTTGCGCGAAGAGGCGCCGACGTCGCAGGTCCGCTGCCCGGCGGGCATGGACGCCTGGCTGGTCACGCGCTACAGCGACGTGCGCGCGGTGCTCGCCGACCGCACGATGAGCTCGCGCGGCGCGTCTTCGGTGCACGTGAACGCCGGCGCCGAACGTGACCTCGACATCGAGGTCGCCCCCGGCTCGATCATCCAGCTCGACGGCAAGGACCATTCGCGGCTGCGCAAGATGGTGCTCGCGGAGTTCACCGTGCGGCGGATCGAGGCGATGCGGACCTACGTCCAGGGGCTGGTCGAGAGCCACCTCGACGCGATGCTCGCGAAGCCCGGCGAAGCCGATCTGGTGCGGGACTTCGCGTTGCCGATCCCGTCGCTGGTGATCTGCGAGCTGCTCGGCGTCCCGTACGCCGACCGCGAGCGGTTCCAGCGTCAGAGCTCGACGCTCGTCAGCACCGACACCACCCGTGAACAGGGACAGCAGGCCTACGAAGAGCTTTCCGGGTTCCTGGCCGCGCTCTTCGTGGACAAGCAGGAGAATCCGCAGGACGACTTGTTCAGCCGGCTGATCGCCCGGGGTCGTGAAACGGGTGACGCGCTCACCATGGAAGAGCTGGTGATGCTCGGGCTCAGCCTGCTGGTGGCCGGGCACGAGACGACGGCCAACATGATCGCGCTCAGCACGCTGGTGCTGCTGGACCACCCGCAGCAGCGCGAAGTCGTGCTGGCGGCACCGGAACGCGCCGTCGAGGAGCTGCTGCGGTACCTGTCGGTGGTGCAGTTCGGGGTGCTGCGCTACGCCACCGAAGACGTCCAGGTCGGGGCCCGCGCGGTGAAGGCGGGGGAGTGGCTGGTCGCCGCGCTGAACTCGGCCAACCGCGACGAGGAGCTGTTCCCGGCGGCCGACAAGCTCGACTTCCACCGCGAGTCGCCGCGCACGCACGTCGCCTTCGGGTTCGGCGCGCACCAGTGCATCGGCCAGCAGCTGGCGCGCGTCGAACTGCAGGAGGCACTGACGCGATTGTTCCGCCGGGTGCCGGACCTGCGGCTCGCGGTGCCGCGGGAGTCGTTGGCGTACAAGCACAACACGCTCGTCTACGGCGTTCGCGAGCTGCCGGTCGCCTGGGGTGGAACAGTCACGCAACCCTAGTTCCGGGTTCAGTTCCGCGCGAGGCGGCTGAAGTCCCGCTGCGTGGCGTCGTCGGCGTCGGTGCGGCGGGACGTCTCGGCCCACGCGTCGATCTCGGCGATCTTGGCCTCGTCGGTGGCGCGGATCAGCATGACCGCGTCGGAGCCCAGTGGCAGCCGCAGCGGCGGCTCGGCCAGGTCGGCGAGCTCGGTGATCACGCGGCCGGCCTTGGCCGGGTCGCTGGTGGCGAGCTGCTCCGGGCCGCGGATGTGCTCGATCATCGGGTTCAGCACCGGCGCGTAGGCCGCGCTCGGCTCGATGAACGACATCGACGAGCCGGCCCAGTCGGTGCGGATCCCGCCCGGCTCGACGATGGTCACCTTGACGCCGAACGGCTTCATTTCATTGGCCAGCACGCCGGAAAAGCCTTCGACGCCGTGCTTCGCCGCCGAGTACGCGGCCAGGCCGACCCCCGGCGCGATCCGGCCGCCGACGGTGGAGATCTGGATGATGTGCCCGTGGCCCTGCTCGCGCAGCACCGGGATCGCCGCGCGGGTCACCGTGACCACGCCCATCAGGTTCGTCTCGATCTGGGCGCGGAACTGCGCCGCCGGGGTGTCCTCGATGGACCCGAAGTCGGCGTAGCCGGCGTTGTTGACGACGACGTCGATGCGGCCGAACCGCTCGACGGCCGCGGCGATGGCCCGGTCGGCGGCGGCTTCGTCGGTGACGTCGAGCGCGACGGCCAGCGCGCGGTCCGCCGGCAGGTCGCCGAGGCTGCGCGGGTCGCGGGCGGTGGCCACGACGGAGTCGCCCCGCTCCAGGGCGGCGTCGACGATCTCCCGGCCGAGGCCGCGCGACGAGCCGGTGACGAACCAGACTTTGCCGGTCATGGGATGTCCCTTCCTGACTGAATACTCATTCAACAGGGACGGTAGGCCTGCCCGCCAAGACTGTCAACTGAACGTTCATTCAATAGTGGCGTGACGTCGGCCACGCCCGAAAATGCCGTGCGCGCTGCGCCGCGGCCGGGCTAACCTCCCGGCCAACGCGCTGATGGAGCCGAGTAGCCCCGGGAGCGCACGGGTCCAGAGAGCCGCCGGCAGCTGGGAAGGCGGTCCCGTGTCCCGCGGTGAAGACCCTCCGGAGTGCGGGGAGGAAATGCCCCGCCGGCCGGCCCCCGTCACGGGCCACGAGAGGCCGTCCCCGGACGGTGAAAGTGCGGTGGCACCGCGAGTTCCCTTATCGCCCGCACTCCCAAGGGGTCACGTCGCCTGCGAAGGGCCCACGATGATCTCCCGAACCTTGACCGCCGACCTGCCCCGGCACGTCGGCACCCACGTCCGCGTCGCCGGGTGGGTACACCGCCGTCGTCGCCTGAAATCCGTCACGTTCCTCGTGCTCCGGGACCGCTCCGGCACCGCGCAGGTCGTGCTGCGCTCCGACGTCGTGCCGCCGCCGGAGGAGACCGTGGTCGAGGTGCGCGCGACCGCGACGGCGAATCCGCGCGCGCCCGGCGGCGTCGAGCTGACGTCGGCGTCAGTGGTCCCGCTGTCGGAACCGGCGTCGCCACCGCCGTTCGACCTCTTTCGGCCCGCGGTTTCGACGTCGCTGCCGACGATCCTCGACCACGCACCGGTCGCCCTGCGGCATCCGCTGCTGAAGGCGCGGTTCGCGGTGTCCGCGGCCGCCGTCGCCGGGTTCCGGTCCACTTTGGACGGTCTCGGCTTCACCGAGACGCACACGCCGAAGATCGTCTCGTCGGCAACCGAGTCGGCCGCGAACGTCTTCGGCGTCGACTACTTCGGCCGCCGCGCCTACCTCGCGCAGTCGCCGCAGTTCTTCAAGCAGGCGCTGGTCGGGGTGTTCGAGCGCGTCTACGAGGTCGGCCCGGTCTTCCGCGCCGAGCCGCACGACACCGCGCGTCACCTGGCGCAATACACCAGCCTCGACGCCGAACTCGGGTTCATCGAAGACCACCACGACGTCATGGCCGTGCTGCGGGAGGTGCTCGCCGGGATGGCCGGGTCGGTCGCCTCGCTCGGCGTCGCCGTCCCGGAGGTGCCCGCCGAGATCCCGGAGCTCCATTTCGCCGACGCCCAGGAGATGCTGGGGAAGGACGAACTCGACCTGGCGCCCGCCGACGAGCGGTGGCTGTCGGACTGGGCGGTGCGCGAGCACGGGTCGGAGTTCCTGTTCGTCACGGGCTACCCGATGGCGAAACGGCCGTTCTACACCCACCCGGACCAGGCGCGGCCCGCGTACTCGAACAGCTTCGACCTGCTGTTCCGCGGGCTGGAGCTGGTGACGGGCGGCCAGCGGCTGCACCGCCACGCCGACTACGTCGCGGCGCTCGGCGGTGAGGTCGCGGACTACGGCGACTACCTGGCGGTGTTCGCGCACGGCATGCCGCCCCACGGCGGTTTCGCGCTGGGCCTGGAAAGGTGGACGGCGCGGCTCCTCGGAGTCGCCAACATCCGGGAGGTCACGCTGTTCCCGCGCGACCTGCACCGGCTGACCCCGTGAGGAGCACACGATGACGTTGCCCCGCCGGTTGTGGGCCGCGGTGGAGCCGTTGCACGCGGTCGTCTACTTCGCGCCGGAGACGGCGGCCGCGGCGAAGGCCGTCGGCCTGCGCGGCTACTGGATGGGCTACTTCGCCGGCCGGCTCGCCCCGCTGGGCCCGATCGGCCCGGCGGCGGCGACGTCGGTGCTGTTCGGCTTCGCCCCGGCGATGGTCGCGCGGGCGCTGCCGGACGCGTGGTCGTTCGCGTCGCCGTCCGACGTCCTCGAGGCTCGGCTTTCCGCGGTGGAGAAGGCGTTGTCTCGCGTGCTCCCCGCCGTCGACGAGCTGGCTTCGCTGCTGGAGCGCGCGGCGGACGCGTGCCGCTTCGACGGGCGTCCGCTGGCGGCGGCGTGGTCGGCGGTGCCGCGGCCGTCCGGCTTGTTCGGCCGGCTGTGGCTGGCGGCGACCATCCTGCGCGAGCACCGCGGCGACGGCCACGTCCTGTCGGCGGTCCACGCGGGCTTGTCGGGCCTGGAGACGACGCTGACCCACATCGGCGACGGCGTCATCGGCCGCGGCGACGTCCAACCGCACCGCGGCTGGTCCGACGACGACTGGGACACGGCGGTCGATCGCCTGCGGGACCGGGGTGTGCTCGACGCCGCGGGCCACCTGACGCCGTCCGGGGCAGCGCTGCGGCGCGGCATCGAGGAGGACACGGACCGGCTGGCGTCGGCACCGGTCGAGGCGCTCGGCGAGGAGGGGGTGGCGCGGGTGCTGGAACTGGCGGTCCCGCTGAGCCGCGCGGTGATCGACGCGGGCCTGGTGCCGGTCCCGAACCCGATGGGCGTCCCACGGCCGTGACCACCCGGGGCCGCGCGGCGCCCCTGGCCGGCTAGCCGCGGGCGGTGATCTGCTGGATCGCCCACTCGTTGCCGTCGGGGTCGGCGAAGAACACGAAGCCGACGTTGTTCAGGTCGGCCTTGCCGTCCCAGGGACCCGCGCCGACGACCTGGATGTCACCGACATCGACGCCGCGCTCGACCAGCGTCGCGTGGGCTTTCGGCAGGTCGCCGACGACCAGCTGGAGCCCCTTCATCGAGCCCGGCGGCATGTCCGGCACGGCGCCGCGGCCGAACACGACCGAGCAGCCCGAGCCCGGCGGGGTCACCTGGACGATCCGGACGCCTTCGACGGGCGCGGTGTCGTGGTCGAGGTGGAAGCCGAGCTTGTCCGTGTAGAAGGCCTTCGCCCGGTCCACATCGGACACCGGTACCACGATCACTTCGAGCGTCCAGTCCATGGTGCGTCCCTTCGTCGGCGGGCTCACACGGTACGCCGCTCGACCACCAGCTGCTGGTGCCGCGCCGCGCGGACGCGGTCGCCGCACGTCGTGGAGCACCAGCGGCGGCGGGCGTGCTCGCGGAGGTAGAACCGGACGCAGCCGTGGGCCTCGCACGGGCGCACCAACCGGCCCAGGTCGCCGCCGGCGACGTCGATCGCGTCGCGGGCCAGGGTCGCGACGGCTTCGTCGACGCTGCCCGGCCGGGTGCTGCGCCACTCGCGGCGCGGGCCGGCGGCCCAGGTGAGCTGCGGCGCGGCGGCGTCGGTGCGGGCGGCCGCGTTCACCGCGTCGACGGCGGCCGCGGCCGGCGCCCGGTCCTCGGCCAGCGCGGCCAGCAGCTCGCGGACCGCCGTGCGGAGGTCGGTGAGCGGGGTGACGTCGGCCACCGACGTCACCCGGAGCCCGTGCGCGTGCAGCCAGGGGAGCGGGTCTTCGAGGTCGTCGACGTCCCCGACCCGATGGGTGTTGACCAAAGCCAGCGCGAGCGAGAGCTCCTCGCCGGGTGCCGCAGTGACCACGTTCGCCTCCCGAGTCCGGGCTCCAGTTTCCCCGGCCCGTTGACAGCGTACCGCGTCTCATGGATAAATGGAAAAGTAAACATGAGACGCGAGGAGTAACCATGACCGCCGTGCACCACCGCCACGCCACCGTCGCCGGCCACCGGCTCTTCTACCGCGAGGCCGGGCCCGCCGAAGCACCCACGATCGTGCTGCTCCACGGCTTCCCGACGAGCTCGCATATGTACCGGCACCTGATCCCGGCGCTGGCCGACCGCTACCACGTCATCGCGCCGGACTACCTGGGCGCGGGCGCCTCCGACGCGCCGCCGGTCGGCGAGTTCACCTACACCTTCGACGCGCTCGCCGAGCTGACGCAGGGCCTGCTCGACCAGCTCGGCCTGACCCGCTTCGCGCTCTACATCCAGGACTTCGGCGCGCCGGTCGGCCTGCGGATCGCCACGGCGAACCCGGACCGCGTCACGGCGATCGTCACCCAAAACGGCAACGCCTACGTCGAGGGTCTCGGCGAAGGTCTCCCGCAGAAGCTGGCCGCCGGCACGCTGACGGACGAGGACCTGCGCGCGATGGTCACCCTCGAGGCGACCAAGGGGCAGTACCTCGACGGTTCACCGGACGCCGAGCTGGTCAGCCCGGACGTCTGGATCCACGACCAGGCGCTGCTCGACCGGCCGGGCGCGGCGGAGATCCAGATGGCGCTGCTCGCGGACTACCACCACAACATCGGCCTGTACCCGAAGTTCCACGAGTACTTCCGCACCAGCCGGGTGCCGGTGCTCGCGGTCTGGGGCGGCAACGACGCAATCTTCATCGCCGACGGCGCCCGCGCGTACGCCCGCGACCTGCCGGACGCGGAGATCCACCTGCTCGACGCCGGCCACTTCGCCCTGGAGACACACTTGGACGCGATCGCCGGCTACATCCGGGGCTTCCTCGGCCGAGTGCTGAGCTGACACCCGAGTACTGACACCGAGGTGCTGACGCCTGAGCGCTGGCGCCCGGGTGCTGGCGCCCGAGCGCTGGCGTGGCGCCCGGTTCTGTCGTACCCCGCGGCTAGGCTGTGTATTCGGGGGTGCTCATCCCGTCCCCGACACAGCTTCCCTTGCGCAGCAAGGACTTCTCAGCCGCCGAGGAGGCGTGAGAGCGCGTCCCGGGCTTTCGCGTCCTTCTCGGCCAGCGTCGTCAGCTCCTGGGCCAGCGCGGCCAGCCAGTCGTCGACCGCGGCTTCCTTGCGGCTGATCACCACGCCGCGCACCACCTGGCGGATCTCCGCCGCGACCCCGCCGTGCTTGCCCGCGCTCAGCACCAGGACCCGGTCCGGGGTGGTCACCTGCACCGAGACCACCTGCCCGTCACGGCCCGCGACGCGGTCGGCGAACGTCTTGCGCCGCGTCACCTCGACCATGCCCGGCGGGAGCGCGTCGCCCAGTGTTTCCGACAGGACCCGGTGGTAGGACTCGACGTCCGCGCGGTCCGTGCGCAGTGCCGCCACCAGCAGGTGGAACTCCAGCTCGGCGCCCATCAGTCGGTGAGGGGCAGCACGAGCTGCGGCTTGGCGATGTGGTGGTCCTCCCGCAACGGTTTCACCGCGGTGCCGATGGCGAAGAACTCCGTCGTGTGCCCGCCCCAGCGGTGCGGCAGCGACAGCAGCTGCACGCCGACGATCCCTTCCGCCTCAAGCTGTTCCGCCTCGGTCTGCATCCGCGACATCGCGAGCTCGCGCGCGTCGTAGAGCGCTTCGGTGTACTGCGGGATCTCGACGTTCTGGCCGATGTTGCCCATCATCTGCCGGAACCGCTGGTGCGCGATGTGGTAGACGCAGGTGCCCATCACCATGCCCAGCGGCGCGTACCCGGCCTGCACCAGCGTCCAGAAGTCCTGCCCGGACAGGTCCGAGGTGAACGGCTTCCCGGTGTTGTTGCGCCACTGCCCGGGTTCGTCGGCCTTCACCGCGGTGCCGACGGCGATGAACTCGGCGAGGTCGCTGCCGAACTCCTTGAACTCGATCTCGAGCCGGACCGCGACGATGCCGTCCGCGCCCAGCACGTCCGCCTCCGCCTCCATCCGGGACATCGCGAGCTCGCGGGCGTGGTACATCGCCTGGGAAAGCCGATCCAGCTCCTGGTTCTTGCTCCACCGGCCCATCTGGAACCCGACGTGGTAGATGCTCGACCCGAGCACCAGCCCGAGCGGCCGGAACCCGGCTTCGCGCACGAGCAGGAACTCGTTGACGCTCAGGTCCGACGTGAACAGGCTGGTCTTCTGGCCCGGTCGCATCTCGGCGAGCCGGCGCATCGCATCCTCGGGGATGTGCTGCCCGGCGGGGTCCGCGGTGGTCACGAAGCCTCCTCAGGAACGGTTCAACGGAAGGATCTTGAGCGCGCTGGTCGGGGCGGCGCGCCCGGTGTGGAAGCGGGCGATCGCGGTGCCGGTGACGGACGCGATGCCGGCCATCGCGACCTCCTGCACGGGCCAGGTCCGCAGGGTCATGCCGGAGACGATGCCGCCGTCGGCGCCGGCGTCGCGGATCGCGCGGGCGAACTCGGCCCGCGCGGCGGCCCGGACTTCGGTGACGACCCGCGTGGGCGCGTCCACTTCGGTGTTCCCGGCCCAGGTGGTCGTCTGGTACTGCATGTTGTAGTCGTACTGCGCGCGCCCGGCGATGCCGACCGCGAGGCGCACCGGCACCCAGCCCGCCTGCATCAGCTTGCCGACGTCCTGGCCGGGCAGGTCGGTGGTGAACAGCCGCCGCGGCCGCTGCTTCGTCTCCGCGCGCACGGCGGTGCCGAGGGCGACGAACTCCTCCATCACGCCGTCGAGCGAGGTGACGGTGAACCCGATGCCGAGCACGCCGTCGGCGCCCAGGGCGGTCGCCTCCTGGGCGAGCCGGTCGAGCGCGGTCGAGTAGCCCTGCCGCAGCATGCCGGAGATCAGTTTGACCTGGTCGTCGGCGAAGACGGCGGTGCCGGCCCAGCCGACCTGCTGCACGACGCAGCCCATCACCTCGCCGACCGCGGTGAAGCCGGCGATTTCGGCGCCGACCGCACTGGGCACGCTCATCAGCGACGTCTTGAGCCCGGACGCGGCGTAACGCTCGACACGGGCCCGCGCGACGGGAGGCAGGCCACGACCGTCCCACTCGGGCACTTCGGACCTCCTTCGGCCGGCTTCTCCCGCCATCGTGGCACGGATCCGCACCCGGGGCGGCGGACCCGGGGTGATCAGTCCGGAAGCTCCCGGTTCAGGGGAAGGATCTTGAGCGTGCCGGGTCAGCCGCGGCGGTCCAGCGGCAGCACAGCCAGCGCGTCCCGGGGCGCCGGACCGTCACCGCAGCGGGCGATCGCCGTGCCGAACACACCCGCCACCGCCGCCGCACCGGTGCGGCCGAGGGGCCACGCGCTCAGCGTCGTCGCCGACACCAGGCCGCCGTCCGCGCCCGACAGCCGGACCGCCTCCAGGAACTCCGCGCGGGCCGTCGCCCGCACGCGCGTCACCAGTTCCGTCGGGGCCGCGATCTCCCGGGCCGGGCGGTCCGGCATCGCGAGGTCGTAGACCGTGCCGCCGTCGAGGCCGATCGCCAGGGTCACCGGGACCCAGCCCGCCGGCAGGAGTTTCGCGACGTCCGGACCCGACAGGCTCGTCGTGAAGACCCGCCCCGGCCGCTTGCCGCCGGTGGCGCGGACGGCCGTGCCCAGCACGACGAACTCCCGCGTCCGGCCGGCGCGGGTCACCGTGCACCGGATCGCCAAGACGCCGTCCGCGCCCAGGGCCCAGGCTTCCGCGCGCAGCCGGTCCAGTGCCGTGGCGTACCCGCGGCGCAGGCACGCCGCCGGGTCGTCGACACCGGCGTGCTCGACGACGCAGCCCATCACCTCGCCGATCGGCCGCAGCCCCACCGCCTCGGCGCCGACCGCGCCCGGCACCGTCAGCAACGACGTCCGCAGCCCGGACGCGGTGTAGCGGGCGGCGCGGTCCGGCACGGCTACCCCCAGCCGTCCTCGGTGCCGAAGCCGAGCGTCACCGGCCCGCGCCGGGACGTGCCGGTTTCCGTGTCGGCGGGCAGGACCTCGTCGAGGAACGCGTAGTCGCGGCGCCGGGTGCGCGCGTGCCACTGGGCGATCTCGTGCCAGCCGGGCGCGGCGAGCGCGCCGCCGAAGTGCTGCACCGACAGGCTCGCGGTCAGGCACGCGAACCGCAGCCGGTCCGCCAGCGACCAGCCGGTCAGCGTCGCGGCGACGAACCCCGCGCCGAAGACGTCGCCCGCGCCGGTGGCGTCGAGGACGTCGACCGGCAGCGCGGGCACGTCGGCCGTCTCGCCGGTGGTGCTGTCGACGGCCAGCACACCCGCGCCGCCACGGGTGATCACGGCGATCGGCACGAGGTCGGCGAGCGTCGACAGCGCCGCCTCGGGCGTGTCCGTGCGGGTGTAGCGCATGGCCTCGATGTCGTTGGGCAGGAACGCGTGGCAGCACGCCAGCTGGTCCAGCAGCGCCCGCGACCACGCCTCGGACGGGTCCCAGCCGACGTCGGCGAACACGAGGCTGCCGGACTGGTGCGCCGTGTGGACCCAGTCGGCG
Source organism: Amycolatopsis sp. NBC_01286 (assembly GCF_035982555.1). Classification (NCBI taxonomy): domain Bacteria; kingdom Bacillati; phylum Actinomycetota; class Actinomycetes; order Pseudonocardiales; family Pseudonocardiaceae; genus Amycolatopsis; species Amycolatopsis sp. NBC_01286. The sequence goes on along the minus strand of NZ_CP108428.1, from coordinate 902,957 downwards.
GTGTCGAGCCCGATGTGGGCGACGGTCGCGCGGCTCGGCGGCGGCGAACCGGCCAGCTCCGCGACGGGGACGGGCGGCGCGTGGCCGTGGGTGACCATCGCGCGGTCGCCGGCGTAGGCGAGCGAGACGGTGACGGGGGAGTGCCACTGCGGGAACCGCCGCGAGCGCGAGAGGTCGATGTTCTCCTGCCGCGAAAGGACGTCCCAGCAGTAGCGGCCGTAGACGTCGGTGCCGAACGCGGCCGCCAGCGACGTCCGCAGCCCGAGCCGGCTCAGCGCGACGGCGAAGTTCGCGATCCCGCCGGGCCCCGAGCCCATGCCGCCCGTCCACACCTCTTCCCCTGGTGCGGGCGGCTTTTCCAGACCGGTGAAGACCAGGTCGAAGAACAGCAGACCGGACAGGAAGACGTCGACGTCGGGTTCAGCCGTCACGGGCGCCTCCAGAGCTGCGCAAGCTTGCGCACGAGACTGCTTGAGTCGCGCAGATTTCGCAAGACCTGCGCAAACTCGTCCGTGTGGTGAGCAGGTTTGACTGCTATCGTCGCCGGATGCTGCCCCAGCGCCGCTACGACCTGATCCTGCGGACCCTGCGCGTGGAGGGGCCGGCGCCGGTCGGCGTGCTGGCCGAGCGGCTCGGCGTCAGCCCGGCGACGGTGCGGCGCGACCTGGTGCACCTCGACCGCGAAGGCCGGCTGACCCGCGTCTACGGCGGCGCGGTGGCGTGCGCGGACGACGACGAGCCGTTCGCGCAGGTCGCCGCGGAACGCGCCGACGACAAGGAAGCCGTCGCCCGCCGCGCGGCCGCGCTGGTCGCCGACGGCGACACGGTGCTCCTCGACATCGGCACCACCGCGCACCGGCTGGCCCGGCACCTGCGCGACCGCGCGCTGACCGTGATCACCAGCAGCCTCGCCGTCTACGAAGAGCTGAAGGACGCCGAAGACGTCCAGCTCGTGCTGCTCGGCGGGGTGGTGCGCCGCAGTTACCACTCGATGGTCGGGTTCCTCACCGAAGACGCGCTGCGCCAGGTGCGCGCCGGCACCGTCTTCCTCGGCGCGAGTGGCGTGCGGTGCGACGGCCAGGTGATGGACTCGACCGTCGTCGAGGTGCCGGTCAAGCGGGCGATGGTCGCCGCGGCCGACCGCGTGGTGCTGCTGGCCGACGCGGGCAAGTTCCCCGGCACCGGGCTCGCCAAGGTCTGCGGGCCGGAGGCGCTCGACATCGTCGTCACCAGCGCGGGAGCCGACGAACCGACGTGCGTGGCGCTCGGCGAGGCCGGCGTCGAGGTACTGCGATGAGGCTCGCGCTGCTCGGCGGCGGCGGGTTCCGCGTCCCGCTGGTGCACGGCGCGCTGCTGGCCGGGGGCGAGATCACCGAGCTGGTCCTGCACGACGTCGACGCCGGGCGCCTCGCCGCGATCGAGCGCGTCCTCGCCGAGCAGGCGGCCGGTGTCCCGGGCGCGCCGCGGGTGCGCACGACCACGGACCTGCGCGCCGCACTGTCCGATGTGGACTTCGTGTTCTCCGCGATCCGGGTCGGCGGGATGCGCGGCCGGCGGCTCGACGAGCAGGTCGCGCTCGCGGAAGGCGTGCTGGGGCAGGAAACCGTGGGTGCGGGCGGGATCGCGTACGGCCTGCGGACGGTCCCGGTCGCCGTCGCGCTCGCCCGCACGATCGCCGAGGTGGCGCCGCGCGCGTGGGTCGTCAACTTCACGAACCCGGCCGGCCTGGTCACCGAGGCGATGGCCGGCGTGCTCGGCGGCCGGGTGATCGGCATCTGCGACTCGCCGGTCGGGCTCTGCCGCCGGGTGGCGCGCGCCCTCGGCGTCGACCCGGCGACCGCGCGGTTCGACTACGCGGGCCTGAACCACCTGGGCTGGCTGCGGGCCGTGCACGTCGGCGGCGAGGACGTCCTGCCGCGGCTGCTGTCCGATGTGGACGCACTGGAGTCGTTCGAGGAAGGGAAGCTCTTCGGCGCGGACTGGCTGCGTACGCTGGGTTCCCTGCCGAACGAGTACCTGCACTATTACTACTTCACCCGCGAAGCCCTGGGCGTCGCGTCGCGCGGGGCTTTCCTGCTGGAGCAGCAAAAGCCGTTCTACGCGGAGCCGTCGCTGGCGTCGTGGGACCGGACGCGGCTGGAGCGCGAAGAGACATACATGGCCGAGACGCGCGACGGCGAACGCGAGGACCTCGAGGGTGGCGGCTACGAGAAGGTCGCGCTGACGCTGATGCGCGCCCTCGCCGGCGGTGAGCGCGCCACGCTGATCCTCAACGTCCGCAACGGATCCGCGCTCCCGGGCGTCCCGGCCGACGCCGTCGTCGAGGTGCCGTGCGTGGTGGACTCGGACGGTGCGCGGCCGATCGGCGCGGGGCCGTTGCCGGACCACGCGCTGGGCCTGGTGACGGCGGTGAAAGCCGTCGAGCGGGCGACGATCGAAGCGGCGACGACGGGTTCGCGGGCGGCGGCGCTGCGGGCGTTCGCGCTGCACCCGCTGGTCGAGTCGGTGTCCGTGGCGCGCCGGTTGCTCGACGGTTACGTCGCCGCGCACCCGGAACTCGCGTACTTAGGACGCCAGCGCGCGTAGCAGCGGAGCCAGCGTCCCGGTCAGCTCGGCGTCGACCCGCTCGATCTCGGTGATCAGGAGTCCGGTGACGGCGCGGAACGCCCGGCCGAGGTCGTCGAGCCCGCGCACCAGGGTTTCCTCGAACGGCGTGGTGACCGCGGCGGGCAGCAGGTCGAGGCCGCGGCCCTCGCCCGCGGGCAGGTCGTGCCGCACGCAGGCCAGGGCGAGGGCGTGGTCGCGAACCCGGCCGATCATGTACTCGGCCTGCCAGTGACGGCCGCGGGCGATGCTCGACCGCGCGTGCAGGGCGTGCAGCCAGGCCAGGTCGACCAGCCGCCGCGCGTCCGGCGGCGGTGCCTGCTCACGCTCGTTCGCGGTGCCGAAGAGCAGCCGGAACTTCGGCGTCGTCGCGCCGAAATCCGCCTCGGGCCAGAACGCCAGATCGACCTGAAGCGTGTTCTCCAGCAGGAACACCCGGAAGACGGTCCGCTCGAACACGACGTCCATGTGGTGCCGCGCGCCGTGCTCGCGGTACATCAGCGCGGTGAAGTCCGCGAGCACGGGCTCGGGCGCGGCCGTCTTGAAGGCGAGGTCGATGTCGGACCAGGCGTCTTCGGCGTCGAGCGCCCCCGAGCCGGTGAGCGCGGCCCCGGTGACGCGGTCGTCCGCGCGGGCCGCCTTGATCAGCTTGTCCCGCAAGCGGTTCCGTTCCCCGGAGGTGTACATGATCGCCAGGCTAAACCGCCAGCGCGTTGAACTCCGCTTCGGCCTCGTCGCGCTCGGTGTGCAGGCGCCACGCCCGCTCGGCGATGTCGTCGGGATCCAGCGTGCCCGGCATGGAATCCGGGGCCTGCTCGGTGAACATCCGGTGGATGTCGCCGCGTTCGATCACTCCGCCGATGGTGAGCGTTCCGGCGTAGACGCCCTGGTCGCGCACGGCCGCGTTGAGCGTCAGGACGTACATGCGCAACGCCGCCGCCGCGGGGGCGAAGCTGCCCAGCAGCGGGATCGGGTACTTGCCGCTGATGCCGCCGGCGAACAGGAGCGAGCCTGCGCCGCGTTCCAGCATGCGCGGCAGCACGGCCTGGGTCAGCTGCGCCGCCGGGAGCACGATCGACTCGAACGGCACGCGCAGGTGGTCGGCGCCGGCTTCGGTGAGCGGCGCGATGGCCGAGCCGACGCCGAGGTCCGCCGGGCCGAAGTAGACGGCGTCGATCTCGCCCGCGTCGGCCGTGATGCGGGCGAGGACGGCGTCGACCTGGGCTTTGTCGGTGACGTCGGCGGTGTAGGTGTGCGCGGTGACGCCGGCTTCGGCGAGCGACGCGCGGTAGGTCGCGTGCCGCGCGTCGGTGCGTGAGACCAGCGCCGTCGTGAAGCCTTCGCGGCCGAACCGGTGCGCGATCGACAGGCCGAGCCCGGGACCGACACCCAGGACGGCGAGCACTTTCGACAAGAGGACCTCCTCGGGAGAGAACTTGAGACTGCTCTCAAGTTAGCCAGAAGATGAGGAGGCCGTCAACTTAGGGCCCGGTGCGCCGAATGTCGTCAACGGTTGGCGCCACCGGTCCATTCGAGACGGTGACGGCTGCTCCAAGCGGGTAGAACATGTTCCAGTTTCTGGCCGGTACCGACACCATGACGTTCGCCGTTCCGCGAGCGAGGAGTGCGCCATGGATGCCGACCTGACCCGCCGCCAGATCCTGCGCGGCACCGCGGCGGGCGTGGGTTTCGCCGTGACCGCCGGAATCGCGGGGACGTCGTCCGCGAGCGCCGCACCACTCGTGGGGGAGTACGACGTCGTCGTGGTCGGCTCCGGCGCGGCCGGGATGACCGCCGCGCTGACGGCGGCCAAGCGCGGGCTGAGCGTCGTCGTGGTCGAGAAGGCGCCGACGTTCGGCGGGTCCGCCGCGCGGTCCGGCGCCGGCATCTGGATCCCGAACAACCCCGTGCTGCTCGCCGCCGGCGTGCCGGACACCCCGGCGAAGGCCGCGCAGTACCTCGCCGCCGTCGTCGGCCCGGACGTGCCGGCCGCGCGGCAGGAAGCGTTCCTGCGCAACGGACCCGCGATGATCGCGTCCGTCATGGCCAACAGCCCGCTGCGGTTCCGCTGGATGGAGGGTTACAGCGACTACTACCCGGAGCTGCCGGGCGGCCTGCCGAACGGGCGGTCCATCGAGCCGGACCAGTTCGACGGGAACCTGCTGGGCGCCGAGCTGGCGAACCTGAACCCCGCGTACCTCGCGACACCGGCCGGGCTCGTCGTGTTCAGCGCCGACTACAAGTGGCTGAACCTCGCCGCGGTCAACGCGAAGGGGGCCGCGGTGGCCGCCACGTGCCTCGCGCGGGGGACGGCCGCCGCGCTCGCCGGGCAGAAGCCGCTCACCATGGGGCAGGCGCTGGCCGCCGGGCTGCGGGCCGGGCTGCTCGCCGCGAACGTCCCGGTGCTGCTGAACACCCCGCTCACCGACCTGAACGTCGAAAACGGGGCGGTCACCGGGGTTCTGGTGCCCCAGGGGCTGATCCGCGCGCGGCGCGGCGTGATCGTCGGCTCGGGCGGCTTCGAGCACAACGCGGCCATGCGCGCGCAGTACCAGCGGCAGCCGATCGGCACGGCCTGGACGGTCGGCGCCAAGGAGAACACCGGCGACGGCCACCGCGCCGGTCAGCGGGCCGGCGCCGCGCTCGACCTGATGGACGACGCGTGGTGGGGTCCGGCGATCCCGACCCCCGGCGACCCGTACTTCTGCCTGGCCGAGCGGACCCTGCCCGGCGGCCTGATCGTCAACCAGGCCGGGCAGCGGTTCGTCAACGAAGCCGCGCCCTACAGCGACGTCGTGCACACGATGTACGACAAGAACCCGTCGGCGCCGGACATCCCCGCGTGGCTCATCGTCGACCAGAGCTACCGCAGCAAGTACCTGTTCCGCGACATCCTGCCGCTGTTGCCGTTCCCGGACGCCTGGTACAGCGCGGGCGCGGTCTTCAAGGCGTCGAGCATCCAGGCGCTCGGCTCGGCGATCGGCGTGCCGGCGGCGGCGCTGAAGTCCACAGTGGACCGGTTCAACGGCTTCGCGTGGGCGGGCGTCGACCGCGACTTCCGGCGCGGCGCGAGCGCGTACGACCACTACTACACCGACCCGCTGGTGCTGCCCAACTCCTGCCTCGCGCCGCTGTGGGCACCGCCGTTCTACGCGCTCAAGCTCGTCCCCGGCGACCTGGGCACGAAGGGCGGCATGCGCACGGACGCCCGGGCGCGCGTGCTGCGCCCGGACGGCTCGGTGATCCCCGGTCTCTACGCCGCCGGCAACGCCAGCGCGGCCGTGATGGGCCACAGCTACGCGGGCGCGGGCTCGACCATCGGCCCGGCGATGACGTTCGGCTACATCGCCGCGAACGACGTCTAGAACTCCTTCTGCACCAGCGGGAGCACCTCGGTGCCGAGCAGTTCGATGGCCTTCATGACGTCTTGGTGCGGCACGCCCGACCAGTCCATCTGCAGCGCGTACCGGTCGGCACCGGTGAGCTTGCCGACGGAGATCAGCCGCTCGGCGATCTCCTGCGGGCTGCCGACGAACAACGCCTGCGCGCCCTGGGCGTACGTGTCGTACTCGGCGCGGGTCGGGATCGCCCAGCCGCGGGCCTTCGCGCCGTACTTCATCGTCTCGAGCCAGTACGGGTAGAACTTCTCCTTCGCGTCCTGCGAGTTCGGCGCGATGAGCCCGATGGCGCTCATCGTGACGTGCAGGTCTTCACGCTGGTGCTCGCCCGCTTCGCCGGCCTGGCGGTAGAGGTCGACCAGCGGCGCGAAGCGCTCCGGACGGCCGCCGATCACGGCGTAGACCACGGGCAGGCCGAGCAGGCCCGCGCGGATCGACGACTCGGGGTTGCCGCCGGTGCCGACGGAGATCCGCAGCCGCCGGCCGTAGGGCCGGGGGAGGATCCGCACGTTGTCGAGCGGCGGCCGGAACTTGCCGGACCAGGTGAGCGGGTCTTCGCGGTCGATCCGCAGGAGCAGGGCGAGCTTCTCTTCGAAAAGCTCGTCGTAGTCGCCGAGGTCGTTGCCGAACAGCGGGAACGACTCGGTGAACGACCCGCGCCCGGCCAGCAGCTCGGCGCGGCCGTGGCTGAGCTGGTCGAGGGTCGTGAACTGCTGGTAGACGCGCACCGGGTCCTCGGTGCTCAGCACGGTCACGGCGGAGCTCAGGGTGATCTGGTCCGTCACGCTCGCGGCCGCGGCCAGCACGGTGGCCGGGTTCGAGATGGCGTACTGGTCGAGGTGGTGTTCGCCGAGGCCGTAGAAGGACAGGCCCAGCTCGTCGGCGAGCTTGATCCGCTCGAGGGTGTTGGCCAGCTGCTGGGCCACGGAGACCTGGTCACCGGTGCGGGGGTCCGGCGGCCGGTCGCCGAAGCTGTAGATACCGAGTTTCATAGAGCGTTCAACTATCTTTCGGTCCGATTCGTTCCCGGGGTGGGTCACCCGAACCTCGCCTGGATGGCTTCGAGGTTCTTCTCCGACAGCGCCAGGGCGGCGGCACGCAGGCCGAGGCCGTCGCGTGCTGCCCGCTCGACCATGCCGGTCACCAGCTCGCGCATGCGGCTGCGGACCTTGGCGAAGGCCGCATCGGCGTCCGCCTCGACGTCGCCGAAGAGCGTCCACCACCACCAGGAGTTGGTCGCCGAGTTGGCCACGAAGTCCGGCACGACCCGGATCCCGCGTGCGCCGAGCAGCTGCTCGGCCTCCGCCGTCACCGGCATGTTGGCCGCCTCGACGACGAGCTTCGCGCCGATCCGGGCCTGATTGCCGGCGTCGACGCAGTAGGAGACGGCCGCGGGCACGAGCACCTCGGCCGGCACGTCCAGCCACGCTTCCGGCGGCCGCAGCCCGTCGCCGGGCTTCAGGTGGTCGCGGTCGATGCCGCCGAACCGGTCGCGGTGCCGAAGCAGGTTCTCGACGTCCAAGCCGTCCGGGTTGGTGACGACCCCGTGGACGTCCGAGACGCCGACGACGTCGAGCCCGGCCTCGGCGAGGAACCGCGCGGTGGCACCGCCCATCGAGCCGAAACCCTGGACGACCACGCGGTTCGGGCCGTCGAGGCCCAGCACTTCGAGACCGGTCAGCGTGGCCTGTGCGACGCCGAGGCCGCCGACCAGCTCGTCTAGGCCCAGGCCGCCGACCTCGATCTTGAACGCGGCCGCGAGCCGTTCGACCGCTGTTTCCCGGTCTTCGAGCAGCGGGTAGATCGCCTGGATCGAACTCTGCAGGCCGATTTCGGTGATGACGCTGTCGATGACGTCCTGGCGCAGGCCCAGGTCCTCGCCCAGGGTCCAGTACTGCTCGATCAGCGGCCGCATGGCGTGCAGGTAGCGGGCGACGACGTCACGGGCCCGCTCGTCGTACGGGTCGAAGTCGATGCCGCCCTTGGCGCCGCCGAGCGGGACGACCCGGCCGGCCGGGTCGTAGTTGAGGCCTTCCTTGAGCGTCATGCCCCGGGCCAGGCCGCGGACCTCGGACAGCGTGCAGCCGCGGCGCATCCGCAGCCCGCCGCTGGCGACGCCGCGGACCAGCCGGTCGATCACCAGGTAACCGCGGCACCCGGTGCCGGGGTCGGTCCACGTCACCTCGAGGAACGCGGGTTCGGTCATCACCCCTCCTGATCGGTGAGTCAGTTACGGCCCAGTTCGAGGGTCATGGCCTGCTCGATCCACCGGGCGCAGTCGTCGGCGGTGACGGTGCCTTCGCGGGCGACGACCTGCATGGCCAGCCCGTCGAGCAACGCGGTCAGCCGCCACGCGGCGCCGTGCGGGTCGGGGCACCGGAACTCGCCGGCCCCGACACCCTCGGCGATCAGCGCGACGACGGCGTCGCGCCACCGCAGGTCCAGCCGCTGCAGGACGGCGCGCAGCTGGGTGTCGCGCATCGCCGCGGCGCCCGCCTCGATCCACAGTTTCCAGCCGTGCGCGGGCTCGGTGGGGCCGTACAGCGCCAGGACGGCCCGCAGTCGTTCGCCGGCCGGGCCGCCGCGGTCGAGTTCGCCGCGCAGGACCGCGAGGTTGGTCTCGGCGGCCTGCCGGAAGGCCTCGATGATGAGGGTTTCGAGGGTGCCGAAGTGGTAGAAGATCAGGGCCGTGCTGACGTCGAGGGCTTTCGCGACGTCGGCCGCCCGGACCCCGGCGATGCCCCGCGCGCGGACCTGTTCGAGCGCAGCGAGGACGATTTCTTCCCGCCGCACCGACACCGACTTCCGCGCCATGCGGCTCACCGTACCGCCTGCTGACCGATCGGTCAGTACCGCAGTTCGGTGATCAGCGTCCGCAGCCACGACCCGGCCATCGCCGGCTCCCCGGCGACGGCCCGGACGAGCTGCTCCCTCGTCCGGGCCTGCCGGCCGGCGTCGACCAGCGCGAACGCTTCGGCCAGGGCACTCCGGGTGGCCTTCCCGCGGTCGGGGGATCGGACGCTCTCGTCGGTCCACCGCTGCCGCGGGAACGACGGCGTGAGTTTCGGTTGGTGGTCGCCGAAGTAGTACCAGACGTCGCGGTCGAGCGAAACGTTGCGGACCGCGGCCGCCGACAGCTCGGCCGGCCAGCCCGCGTCTTCCCGCCACCGCCAGGACAGGTTGCGGGGCGTCACGCCGAGGAACCGCAGCTTCCGCCGGATCACCGGCCAGGCCTCCCGGTCTTCGACGATCCACCGGCGCAGCTGCCGGTAGAGCTCGGTGAAGGTCTCGCCTTCGTGGACGAGGTCGACGAACACCGTGGGCCGCGTGCCCCGCGCCAGCCGGTACGGCGTGATGCCGGCGGCCGCGAGGTGCTCCCGCAGCAGCGTGGTGTCGTGTTTCGTGAAGTCCCGCAGTGGTTTCAGGGACATCGGCAGCTGGTGGACGCGGTCGTGCCAGGAGGTGCGTTCGAGGGCCCCGCCGAGGAGGTCGTGCATGCTGTCGAGCGAGCGGCCCACGAAGTGGAGCTCGCCGTTTCCGCAGCGCGCCAGCACTTTCCCGGTGGCTTCGGTGAGCTGGGGGAGGAACCAGAGGTGCGGTTCCCGGGCGTGGTCGAGGAGCGTCCCGACCTGGTCGGGACGCACGAGGTCCCAACGGAAGGGCCGGTTCGTCATGGCTCGAGGTTAGGATCGCGGTTCCTTGCGGGGCAACGGATTTTCGCGTGCTCTCGGTAGGGTCGTTCATGGTGATCCCGGGTGGTGGGTGGTCCACTGTGGATGTTCGGCGGCCGGTGGTGCGTTGGGCGCGCGGAGGGTGGTTGCCGCCGTGAGCCGGTTGGGCTTGGGTTTCGAGGGGACGCTGTGGCGGGTCGGTGGTGGCCGGTCGGATAGTTCAGATGGCCGAGGCCGGGCCAGCTGAACATGGCCTCGACCGACCGCGCCGGTGACGACCGCCCCCGAACTGTATGAACCCGGCGTGGTGGTGGGCAGCAGCGTGGCCGGTGGCCGGTCGGCTGTGCGGTGGATGGTGGGGTGCTGGTGCTGCCGTCGGCCGGGTGGGAGGTGCGCCGGAAGTCGGTGATGGGGTTGGCTGCTGGCTCAGTGGAGAGGTGTTGCGTAGGACGGCGTTGTCCGGGCGTGGCTGCCGTCCGATCTGGTGAGGCCTTGGCCGCCTGAGTGCAGCTTGCGGCGGGCGGGTGATGGCTGTCGGTTGAGTGGAGAGGTGTTGCGCGGGATGCGTTGTCCGGGCGTGGCTGCTGTCGTGATCTGGTGGGCCTGGCTGCCTGAGTGCGGTTTGCGGCGGGTGGGTGGTGGCTGCTGGCCGTCAGTTTGCGAGCTGGATTGCTTGTGGCAGTCGGTTTGATTGCTGCGGCCGGTGGCGCTGATGTTGCCGTCGGCTGAGGGCGTGGCTGGAGAGCCTTGCGTGGTCCCGTCGTGCTTGGCTGAGGGCGGCCGCTGCCGCGAACTGGTCGAGCAGGGTTGGCTGAGGGGTGCTGTGGCGGGGAGGGTCCCGACCCCGCGGCGGTGAGATGGCGCGTTAGGCCGTCCAATGGGGGTTGCGGCCCAGGTACCTCAGCAGTGTCGACACCGCGTCGTCTTCGGTCAGTGACGGTAGGGCTGGGGCGTAGGCGAACCCTCGCAGTGGCTCGGCCAGTTCCTTGGCCACCGGCAGCAACGCTTCCGCCAGTTCGGGTGTCAGCAACGACTTCCGGCCCGTTGCGGTTGCGATGTCCCAGGCGTGGACCGCCGCGTCGAGAGCTGCTGCGCCGACCGCTACCGGGGCCGGCAGTGCGCCCTGGGGGAGGGGGGTCGGGACCGCGGTGGTGTCGGGGGTGATCGTCGCGAATGCGGCCTCGGCCGCCGCCAGCTTGGGTTCCAGGTAGGCGCTCGGCGACTCGGTGAGGGTGCCCGACGGGGTGAACGGGTTGAAGTCCGGGCCCGGCTCACCCGTGATGAACGCGGCGTAACCCAGCTGGTCGGCCGCCGCGTGTTGCAGGACCTGGGTGATGTTCCAGTCCGCGCACGGGGTCGGGGCCGACCAGTCCTCGACGCCTTCGATTGCCGAGCGCAGTGCGGCGTGGGCCTGGTCCAGGACCGGCCAGGGGCGGGAGAGGCCGGCGAAGAACCGGCGGATGTCGGCGACCAGGATCTCGGGGGCCTCGTGTGCCGCGTAGTGGCCGGCGGCATCGCGCGGGCCGCCGCTGCCGGTGCCGGCGTCGTAGCTGTTCCAGCTGACAATGTTCGCGTGGTCGCGGTTGGCGAACCGGCGGATCGACTGGAAGTCGCCCTTGAACATCGCCAGCGCCGTCGGGACCGTGGTCGGCGCCGCGGGGTGCGCCGGGCTCTGCGCGTCCTCGTAGTAGAAGCGGATCGACGCGCCGCCGGTTCCCGTCAGCCAGTACAGCGCCACGTTCGCCAGGACGAAGTCGGCGTCGAGGCTTTCGCCGAACAGCTGCGCGTTCCACGCCAGCAGGGCCAGCGGCGAGTCGGCGAGCGCGAACGCCAGCGTGTGCGGCTGCTGGCTGTGCAGCTGGTTGAAGGAGAACATGTTCTCGTAGAACCACTGCAGGTGCGCCAGCGCGCCCTGGTCGGCCGCGCTCAGGCCCGCCATCTCCGCCGGGTCGCCCGACGGGAACGAGAACAGCTGCGTGACGTGCACGCCGACGACCTTCTCCGGCGCAAGCCTGCCGATCTCCGGCGAGATCATCGAACCGGCGTCGTTGCCCGCCGCGCCGTACGACTCGTAGCCCAGCCGGCTCATCAGCTCGGCCCACGCCGCCGCGGTGCGGTGCGTGCCCCAGCCCGCGGACTTCACCGGGCCCGAGAACCCGAAGCCCGGCAGCGACGGGATCACCAGGTGGAACGCCGGCGCCTCGGGTGACTCCGGCTCGGTCAGCGGGCCGATGACGTCGAGGTACTCGGCGACCGACCCCGGCCAGCCGTGTGTCAGCACCAGCGGGGTGGCGTCGGCGCGGGACGACCGGACGTGCAGGAAGTGGATCGTCTCGCCGTCGATCTCGGTCGTGAACTGCGGATACGCGTTGAGCCGCGCCTCGAAGGCCCGCCAGTCGAACCGCTCCAGCCAGTGCTCGGCCAGCGCGCGGACCCGCTCGTTCGTGACGCCGTAGCCGGCCGGCAGGTCGTCCGGCCAGAGGGCGCGCTGGAGCCGCGCCCGCAGGTCGTCCAGGGCGGACTGCGGGATCTCGGCGCGGAACGGGCGAAGGGCGGGGACCGTCATAACTGCTCCTCGATGACTGGAACGGAATGCTTCGTTCCGTACGATAGCAGAGCGGAACGATCCGTTCCAGTGCTACCCTCGGGTCATGTCCGAGAGCACTCCGTCCGACACCGCACTGCCTGGCCGCCGCGGCCAGGCCGCCCGCAACGACGTCGTGATCCTCGACGCCGCCCGTGACGTCTTCCTGCTGGACCCGAAGGCGCCCGTCTCGGCCGTCGCCGAGCGCGCCGGCGTCGGTATCAGCGCCCTCTACCGGCGGTACCCGAGCAAGGAACTGCTGCTCTGCAGGCTGTGCCACGACGGCCTCCGCCGGTTCATCTCCGAGGCCGAGGTCTCGGTCGAGGAGCCGGACGCCTGGACGGCCCTCACCGGCTTCCTCGGCCGGGTGGTCGACGCCGACGTGCACTCGCTGACCACGCACCTGGCGGGCACGTTCACGCCGACCCGGGAGATGGGCCTCGACGCCCAGCGCGCGAACGAGCTGGCCGCCGGGCTCGTCGCCCGCGCGCACGAGAGCGGGCGCCTGCGCCGTGACGCCGTCACCGAAGACGTCGGCATGATCCTCGAGTGCTGCGCGGCGATCCGCGTCGACGACCCGGTGCGCACCAGTGAGCTGCGGCAGCGGTACCTCGCGCTGCTCCTGGAAGGGCTGTCGGCCGGTGACGGCCCGGACCTGCCGGGCCCACCGCCGCGCCCGGGTGAGATGAACGGCCGCTGGCGTCAGTCCTGAAGGCGGTGCCGGGGCGCCGCCGGATGGAGGTAACGAATTGTGGGGACGCGACGACTGAACAGCAGCATCTGTCAGAGCGGCATTCCTCGACTGAACGGCGAGAACACCACTATGCGAAGAAGCTGGCGACGGACAACGATTCTGTCTTCGGTGGCCGCTTTGGCCACCGCGTTCATCGCGATGGCGCCCGCCGCGGACGCGGCCCCGCCCTCCAGTTCTGTCGAAGTCAGTCCCACAACGGTACTGCCGGGGCAGACATTCACCGTCTCGGAAACCATTTACAACGACCGCGATTTCACGGTGACCTTCGCGAAGGCGGCCATTTACGGCTCGCCGACCGCCATCACCGACGTCGCGGACCTCGTCTCCTGCACCGGCGTGACGGACCTGGGCTGCTTCCAGGCCGGCAGCAGCTACCGCGCGCCCTTCGGCGACCTCGAAGCCGGTGGCACCCGGACCGCGGTGTTCACGTTGCGCGCCAAGGAAACGATCACGCCGGGCCAGTTCACGCTGCAGCACCAGTTCGTCGGCGACAACTACGCCTTCGAGACCCTCGACGGCCCGGTCGTCACCATCGGTGAGGCGTCGAACCTCGCCGACGTCAAAGTCGCGCTCGCCGCGACCGGCCACGGCGGCCTGAACGCGCGCATCGACTACACGCTGACCGTGACGAACACCGGCCCGTCGGCCGCGTCCGGGATCCGGGTCGTCGCAACGTATGCGTCGGGTCTTTCGTACGCGAGCTCGACCGGGTGCGCCCACGTGGGCAGCACCCGGACGCTGAACTGCGACGTCGCCTCGCTGGCCTCCGGCGCGTCCACGACCGCGAAGTTCTCGGTCAACGGCGGCCTGCTGGCCCTCGGCTCCTACACCACCACGGTGCAGAAGACCACGAGCGCGCCGACCGACCCCACCAGCGCCAACGACAGCGCGTCGAAGACGTGCTCGGCGCTCACCGGGCTCATCGTGACCTGCTGAAGGTTCACGTGAGATGAGCCGGGCCCGTGTCCTCCGCCAGGGACGCGGGCCCGGTTCGCGTTCAGCCCGCGGCCGACGTGTAGAGCTGCTGGATGTCGTCGTCGAAATAGGCGCTGTAGGAGACGTCCGGGGTGTCGCCGCCGAGCTGGTAACCGCCGATCACGCCGACGACCACGCCGTTCGTCACCCACGGCCCGCCGCTGGTCCCGTCCGGAAAACCGGGGCACGCGATCCGTTGCTGATATGTGTCGGAACGGGTCGTCCCGCCGGTGCAGACGACCGGGGAATCGGTCGTGTCGGGGTAGCCCGTAAGAGTGATTTCGTGGTCGAATCCCTGATCGATTCCGAGGGTGTTCGCGCCGGTCAGGCTTTCCAGGGAAGCGGTGTTCCCGGCCTGGTGAACGGTCAGGAAAGCGAAGTCGAGATCCGGATCCGCGGCCGACGTCCAGCCGGCCGCGACGGCCACGTCCGTCACGGTCCACATTCCGAGCGGCGCGACGCCGTCGTGATAACCGGGCGCGAAGGCCATCCCGTCCTTGACGCAGTGCGCGGCGGTCAGCACGAGATCACCGGCGCCGGAGTGCACGACGCTGGCGCTGCAGAAGTGGCTCCCGTTCGCGAACAACGCGCCGACCGGTGAGGTGGTCGCGGGCGCCGCGGCTTCAGGTATGGACCTGACGGTGGGCATGGGCGTGCTGACCGGGGCGGCCGCCGCGTAGGCGTCGTCGGCGGTCGAGTTCGCGCCGAGAGCGACGCCGGTCCCCAGGACCAGCGTCGACGCCGCCGCGAGGACCGCGGTCCGGAGGAAACTGTTCGCCACCGATCCAGATCACCACAGCCGCGCCGGCCCGGCATCTCGCGGAGCCGGATCCACAGCGTTCTCACAGCGGTTCACACCCCGCACCCAGGAAGCCACATCGGCGCGTTCTCAGGTCATCGGGGACATGCGGGTTCGGCGGGCTGTTCGCCCATGCCTTCAGTCCTCGGCGAACGTCTGCGTGGCGCGACGGTAGGGCTGCCGCAGCACGGCCAGACGGCGCGGTGGCCAGATGTCGTCCTGCTCGTTCACGGTGAGGGCGCCATTGCGACGCAGCAGCCAGATGGTGTCCATTCCGGACAGCAGCGCGTCGCCGGGAACGTGTTCCAGCAGACCGGCCGACAGCCGGATCATGTCATCTTGTTGTTCGGCGATCTTGTCGTGCTTGTGGAGGCTGAACCCGGCCGCGACGGTCGGGGTGATACCGAGATCGGTGATCACCGGCGCCCAGGCGGCGGGTTTGCGTTCGTAGACCCGGATCCACGTGTGCAGCGGAGTGACTGCGCCGTCGCGAAGGATCTGCTCCGGAGTGACCGGTGCGTCGAGCAGCTTCTCACGACGCGCGACGTCGAGCAGTTGACGCGCGACCTGCTCCGGCGACAGCTCGAGGTCGTAGGAAATTGCCATCCAGAGAAGTCCTTGCGTGGTGTCTTACGGGTAGAGGTGAAGTATATTGCCGAGTTTGTCGATCGCGATGACCTCCTTGAGCCCGTCCACCGGCCAGTCGTGCAGCTGCGCGCGCATCGCGCCCAGGTCGGCGGGACTGTCCGCCAGGTTGAGCACGACCCGGTCGGTCTGCTCCCGCTCGACCTTCTTCGCTATCTCGGTGGAGATGTTCCGGGTGTTGTTCGACGTCGTAGCCGGCCCTGGCCAGGGTGGTGGCCGATTCGTTCTCGCGCTGCAGTGCGCGGGTGGTGCCCGCGTCCGCGCCTTTGGGGACCGTGGTCGGGTGGCCGCCGGGATCCGGGACCCGGGACGGCTGGGTGTGGCCGCTGAGCTCGTCGCCGATCCTGGTGGCGTCGACGCCTTCGACGTCGGGGTTGGGTGTGCTGCTCATGGCCGCCTGCATCGCGGGCACCACACCTTGGGTGATGGCGATCGCGCCGCCGGCCACGACGAGGATCGTCTCGGCTGTGGTGACGACTTCGGCGATGGGAATCGCCAGTGTGGCGCCTGCGTCGACGCCGAAGAGCTCGAGGGCTTCGATCACCCCGACGATGAGCACGTCGAGGGCACCTTCGGTGAGAATGCTGCCGATGACCAGGATGACGCCGACGACGGAGAGGCCGTCGACGCTCTCTTTGATCTTCTCTTTGATCTTTTCCTGGGTGTCGGTGTTCCACACCCGGAAGTCGACGAGGCTGGACGCGACGTCATCAAGCGTCCGAGGCAACTCGGTGAGGATCGATTGCGGGCCTGCGGCGCGCTGCCAGAACTGCTCGAGTTCGCTGACGTCGTCGGAACTGTTGTTGCTGACCAGGCCCTGCAGCTTGGTGTGCAGGCCGGTGACGAGGTCGCGCGTCGCGGCCGCTGCGTGGCGGCACGCGTCGGCGGCGTTGTCGATCCGGCCTGTGTCCGCGGTCGGGATGTACTTCTCGAGGAAGTCGGGCATCCACCACGGTGAATCGCCGGTCAGGACTGCGAAATCACTGTTGGCCGGCCAGGTGTTGGGCGCGACGGGGGTCCACGGTTGCCCGTCGCCGGGTTGGCCGGGGACGCTGTTCCGATCGGCGGCCGCGTGGTTGAGGGCGGCTGTGTCGATGCCCTTGCCGATCGAGCCGAGCAGATCGAACGCGGTGTGGAAGCCGTCGTTGACGATGCAGTCGATCGCCGCGGCCCAGCCCTCTTGGTACTGGTGCGCACCGCCGCACGCCCCGGCGGCGCCGTTCGCCCCGTCGAGACCGGTGAGCAGGTCCTGCCGGATCCGTTCGAGGCCGGTCTGCGCGTCGACGAACTGCTGCGCGACGGCGTGGAAGTCGGAAAGGACGATCTTCACCGGAGTGACCGGCCCGCCATCGGGTCCGCGTTCCGCCCCTGCCACCTTCAGCCTCGCCACATCCGGAGGTTGGCGTTCACTGCGGAGGCGTGGTTCTTGTGAGCGTTGACGACGACGCCCCGTATCCAGTGCAGCTGGTCCCGCAGGTCGCGAGCGGAGGAGAACCGCTCGGTGATCGCGTCGTGGAACGCGTCGTGCCCCGCCACATCGACCGGTGAGCTGCGCCTGCCGCCTAACTGAGGTCCTTGGGGAGCAGCACGGTCGCCGGGTCGGTGGCGTCCGGGCCGGTTGCGGCCTTGGGGTGGCGGTCGCGGAAGAGCCAGCCGCCGATGATGCCGCCCGCGAAGCCGAACATGTGGCCCTGCCAGCTGACCTGCTCGTCGGAGGGCAGCAGTGACGAGAACTGGTAGGCGAAGCACAACGCCATCACCAGGCCGATCACGATGTCGATCGGGTGGCGGTCGAACAGGCCGCGCACGATGATGTAGCCGAAGTAGCCGAACACCAGGCCGCTGGCGCCGGCGGTGACTGCGGTCGACGGGGAGATGAACCAGACGCCCAGGCCGCTCGCGATGATGATCAGCACGCTCACGCCCAGCCACTTCTTCACCCCGCGGTAAGCCGCGAGGAAACCGAAGACGAACAGCGGGCCGGAGTTGGCTTCGATGTGGTCCCAGCCGAAGTGGAAGAACGGCGCGCTGAAGATCTCCGGCAGCGACGCGGGGTCGCGTGCTTCGATGCCGAACTCGTGGCTCAGGCCGTTGTCGTCGAGGGCGTTGACGATCTGCAGCACCCACATCACGGCCAGCAGGCCCACCATCACCCACAAAGCCCGCTTGGCCTCGGCGATCATCGCCTCGGCGTTGCTCTGCGGTGTGCCCTCGCCGGTCGTGCTCACTTCGTCCCCCATGGTCGGTTGCGCTGGGCCCGAGAATAACCGGGGCACGGCCCGGATCCGGCATTCCGGACCGAGTCGTGACTCCGGCGGTGGTGCTCAGTCCGCGCGCAGGCGCCACAGCGACGTGACTTCCGCCGCGCGGGCCCGGTGCAGCGGGTCGTCGGCGTCGGTCGCGCGGGGATGCTGTGGTGCCGTGTCGGTCCGGCCCGCGACGTCGAGGCCCGCCGCGTCGATCCAGCCGAGCAGCTCGCCGCGGGTGCGCAGGCCGAAGTGTTCGGCCAGGTCGGACAGCACGAGCCAGGCCTCACCGCCCGGCTTCAGGTGCCGGCGCAGCCGGTCGAGGAAGCCGCGCAGCATCCGGCTGCCCGGGTCGTACACGGCGTGGTCGAGCGACATCCGGGGCCGCCCCGGCAGCCACGGCGGGTTGCACACCACCAGCGAAGCCCGGCCGGGTGGGAACAGGTCCGCGCAGACGACTTCGGTGCGCGCGGAGAACCCCAGCCGGGCCAGGTTGTCCGCCGCGCACGCGACGGCCCGGGGCTCGGCGTCCGTCGCGACCACCCGCGCCACCCCGCGGTGGGCGAGCACGGCGGCGAGCACGCCGGTCCCGGTGCCGACGTCGAACGCGACATCCGTGGCGGGCAACGGCGTTTCCGCGACCAGCCGGACGTACTCCTGGCGCACCGGCGCGAAAACGCCGTAGTACGGGTGGATCCGCGCGCCGAGCGCGGGGACGGCGATCCCGGTCCGGCGCCACCCGGCCGCGCCGAGGACGCCGAGCAGCTCCCGCAATGGGACCGCGGCCGCGACGTCGAGCGAGCCGTAGACGCCGGCGCACGCCTCCCGGACGTCCGGCGCCCGGCGCAGCGGGACGATGTGCCCGGGGTCGAGGGGCACGTACAGCAGCGAGAGCAGCCGCGCCCGGTGCGCGCGGTGCGCCCGGTGGGCCGGGTAGTCGTCCGGCGGCGGGGGCGGGAGCCGCCGGGACACGGCGTCGAGGAGCTGCCGCGCGGCCGGGTAGCCGCCGCTCCAGAGCAGGGCGACGCCGGCGGAGAAGCTGCGCAGTGCCGCGTCGGCCGAGAGCGCTTCGTCGGCGGGGACGGCAGGGACGTCGGAGCGGGAGGGCGGGGCGAAGAGCATGCGGCCGGGTTCGCCGGGCATGACGAGGTGAGGCACGGAATTCCGTTCTGCTGCGGCCGCGCGCGTGGCGGAGTGCCCGCGCGCGGCGCGGGGTGAGGGGGTTCGGGACTGCCGGAGCAGCCGGAACTAGCTCAAGACAGCAGCATGAACGGGGGTCGTCACCGGGCGAGCGTACCGCCGCGATCCACAGGATTCGTAAGAACTCGGCGGCTGATCTTCCGGGTGCCATGGCGTACAAAGGACGACAGAGGTGATGCCGGATGACGCCCTCGGTGGTGCGGCACGAAACGCGGCGCCGGTGGGCGGTGGTCGCCGCGGTGACCCTTGTCCTCGTGTCGGTGCCCGCCGTCGTCGCCGCCCTGCCGTCCGCGGGGGAGTCGATCGACCCGGCGCGCCTGCGCACGCTGGTGCTGGCGTCCGCCGGCCGGCCGTACCAGGGGTATGCCGAGAGCTCCGGCTCGCTCGCCCTGCCGGAGCTGCCGAACCTCGCCGACGTCGCCGCGCTCTTCGCCGGGACGACGCGGATGCGCGCCTGGTACGCCGGGCCCGACCGCTACCGCGTCGACACCCTCGGCACCGCGGGCGAGCACGACGTCTACCGGCTGCCCGACGGCGAATACACCTGGGACTACGGCACCAACACGCTGACCGAGCTGATCGGCGAACCGAGCGTCCGGCTGCCGCGAGCAGGGGATCTGCTGCCGCCGGAGCTCGCGCGGCGGGTCCTGCAGGCGGCGAAGAACGACTCGGTGAGCACGCTGCCCGCGCGGCGCGTCGCCGGCGTCGACGCGTCCGGGCTGCGGCTGGTCCCGGCCGACCCGGACACCACGATCGGCCAGGTGGACCTGTGGGCCGACCCGGCGACCGGGCTGCCGGTGCGCGTCGAGGTCACCGCGCGGGGCCAGCAGGCACCGATCCTGAGCACCGCGTTCCAGCAGGTCGAGCAGACGACGCCGGTGGTCGAGGCGCCGCGGCCGGTGCTCGGCTCCGGCTTCTCCGTCACGAGCGCCCCGGACGTCACCGACGCCCTCGGGGCGCTGGGCCAGGCCGTGCTGCCGGACACGCTCGGCGGGCGGCCGGTGGCGTCGTCGAACTTCGGTGGGGTCACCGGCGCCGCGCTCTACGGCACCGGGCTGGCGGCCTTCGCCGTCATCGCCGTGCCGCGCAACGTCGGGAACGCCGCGAGCGACGCGGCCGGGAAGGCAGGCGGTGTGGAGGTCAAGCTGACGGCCGGGAGCGTGGTGCAGCTGTCGCTGACGCCGTTGTCGCTGGCGATCGTGCGGTCGTCGTTCTCCCGGCGCTCGTACCTGCTGGCCGGGACGGTGACGCCGGACGTGCTGCGCACGGTCGCGGACGAGCTGTCGCGGCTGCGCCGGAGCGGCCGATGATCGTCACCCGCGGCCTGACCAAGCGCTACGGCCGGGTGCTCGCCGTCGACGCCGTCGACCTGGACGTGCGCGAAGGCGACCGCTACGGCTTCCTCGGCCCGAACGGCTCGGGCAAGACCACGCTGGTCCGGATGCTGCTCGGGCTCGTCTACGCGACCAGCGGCGAGATCGAGGTCCTCGGGAAGCCGGTGCCGAAACGGGTCGCCGAGGTGCTGCCGGAGGTCGGCGCGCTCGTCGAGGGCCCGGCCGCCTACCCGCACCTGTCCGGCCGCCGGAACCTCTCGCTGCTCGACGCCGCCGGGCGCGGCGGCGGCCGGCGCACCCGGCGGCGTCGCATCGACGACGCCCTGGAGCAGGTCGGGCTGGGCGCGGTCGACCAGCGGCCGATCAAGGCGTACTCGCTGGGCATGCGGCAGCGGCTCGGGCTGGCCGGCGCGCTGCTGCGCAAGCCGCGGCTGCTGATCCTCGACGAGCCGACCAACGGCCTCGACCCGCAGGGCATCAAGGAGATCCGCGAGCTGCTGGTCGAGCTGAACGCGGGCGGGACCACGGTGTTCCTGTCGAGTCACCTGCTGGCCGAGGTCGAGCAGCTGTGCACCCGCGTCGGCGTCGTCGACCGCGGCCGGCTGGTGCTGGAGGAAGACCTGACGTCGTTGCGCGCGCTGACCGGCCGGGTGCTCGTCGGCACGCCGGACCCGGCCGCGGCGGCCGCGGTCCTCGACGGGCAGCTCGAGTCCCGCGACGGTGACCGGCTGGTGATCCGGCACGAAGACCCGGCGGCGCTGAACGCGATGCTCGTCCAGGCCGGCGTGCGGGTGTCGTCCATCGACGCCGAGCGGCGGACCCTCGAACAGGTGGTCCTCGAGTTCACCGGCCCCGGCTCGGACCGCTTCGGGGAGGTGGCGGCCGGATGATCGGCGTCGAGCTGCGGAAACTCGTGCTGCGGCCGCGGATCTGGGTCAGCGTCCTGCTGCTCTGCCTGCTGCCCGCGATCGTCGGGATCTTCCTGGCGACGGCCGACTTCGCGCCGCCGCCCGGGCAGGGCGGGGCGTTCCTGTCGGCCGTGGTGAACGACGGCGCGCTCTACCCGGCGGCCGCGCTCGCCCTGGTGCTGCCGCTGTTCCTGCCGATCGCGGTCGCCGTCGTCGCGGGTGACGCGATCGCGGGCGAGGCGTCCGGCGGCACCCTGCGGTACCTGCTGGTGCGCCCGGTCGGCCGGACGCGCCTGCTCAGCGCCAAGATGGTCGCCATCGCGGTGTACGTGACCGCGGCGATCGTGATCGTGGTGCTGACGTCGCTGATGCTCGGCGTGATCCTGTTCGGCACCGGCGGCAACCCCGGCGTCGCGGGTCCCGGCGGGCAGCCCGCCGGGGTGACGTCGTTGTCGGGGCAGTCGCTCAGCTCGTCCGGGCTGGGCCTGCGGCTGCTCGGCGCGGTGACCTACATCGTGGTGTCGATGCTGGGGTTCGCGGCGATCACGATGTTCCTCTCGACGGTCACCGTCTCCTCGCTCGGCGCCGCGCTGGGCGGGCTGGCCGTGCTGATCACCAGCTCGGTGCTGGAGACGCTGGACGCGGCCGCGTCGGTGAAGCCGTACCTGCCGACGCACTACTGGCTGTCGTGGATCGACTTCTTCCGTGATCCTGTGCTGTGGCGCAACATCGACCACGGCCTGCTGCTGCAGGCCGGCTACATCGTGGTGTTCTTCGGCGCGGCCTGGGCGAACTTCGCGACCAAGGACGTCACGAGCTGAGGCAGTCCGCGGGCGCTTCCAGCGGCGTGGTGCCCAGCGCCTGCAGGACCAGCTCGGTGACGGCGGGATCGGTGGGCAGGTCGCCGTGGCCGGCCTGGTTGCCGGGGCAGACCTGCTGCAGCGCCACGTTGACCGCGCCGTCCACCTGGGCCGAGTCCGGGGGCGTGACCGTCTCGTCGCGCTCGGTCCACACCGACAGCCACGGCAGGGTCGACGGGATCGGGTCCTTCGCCATCTCCTGCAGCAGCGCGCTGCCCGGTGCCAGCTGGACGCACGCCGTCGGGCAGGCGCCCGGCACGAGCGCGCCGCCCGCCGCGGCCAGGCCGGTGCCGTGCATCGGCGCGCCGAGCGTCACCACCCGGCGGGCCTGGTGCTCGCCGCCCTCGCGGCCGACCCACAGCCGGGCCACGACGCCGCCCGCGGAGTAGCCGACGACGTCCACCGAGGGCGCGCCGGCCGCGTACGCGCGTTCGACCGCCGCCGAGAGCACGGCGACCTGTTCGAGCAGGTCACCGGTGCCGTCGCCGGCCAGGGTGAGCACCTCGGTGGTGCGTCCGGTGGTCTGCCGGATGTGCGCGGCCAGCTCGTTGAGCGCGCCCTGGCCGCCGCCGTAACCGGGCACGAGCAGCACCGGGCCCGGCTTGTCCTGGTCGGGTGTCCCGGCCTGCGGCGCGGCGCTGGTGCCGGAGGTGACGACGATGGCCGCGACGACCACGGCCACCACGACGACCGCCACGCCGCTGAGCATCAGGCGCCGTCGCGGGCTGATGCCGCGCCACCAAGCCGTGATCCGCATACCTCCATCATGCACGCGCGAGACCGATCAGGAATCGAGAAGCGCAGGTCATCGCCCCGGTCGTAGCGTCGGTGGCACAGAAGACGACAACGAGGAGTGACCATGAGCACCCAGGGGATCAAGACCGTGCTGCACCCCGTCTCCGACCTGGAGAAGGCCAAGGCCGTCTACACCGCGCTGCTCGGCGCCGAGCCGACCGCCGACTCGGCCTACTACGTCGGCTACGACGTCCAGGGCCAGCACATCGGGCTGGTGCCGGGTGGCGCCGCACCGGGCACCGGCCCGGTGAGCTACTGGCACGTCGACGACATCGAGGCGAAGCTCGCCGAGGTCACCGCGGCCGGCGGCACCGTGAAGGACGCCCCGAAGGACGTCGGCGGCGGCCGGCTGGTGGCCACCTTCACCGACGCCGACGGCAACGTTCTGGGTGTGCTGCAGGACAGCTGACCTGGTTGGATCGCTCTCAGGCCCGCCCGGACAAGATGGAGACACGATGAGCAAGGCCAGCCACGAAGCCGACAGCCACGACCTGATCCGGGTGCACGGCGCGCGCGTCAACAACCTCAAGGACGTCACGGTCGAGCTGCCGAAGCGCCGGCTGACCGTGTTCACCGGGGTCTCCGGTTCGGGCAAGAGCTCGCTGGTGTTCGGCACGATCGCCGCGGAGTCGCAGCGGCTGATCAACGAGACCTACAGCGCGTTCGTGCAGGGGTTCATGCCGACGCTGGCGCGCCCCGACGTCGACGTCCTCGACGGGCTGACGACGGCGATCATCGTCGACCAGGAACGGATGGGCAGCGACCCGCGCTCCACGGTCGGCACGGCGACCGACGCCAACGCGATGCTGCGGATCCTGTTCAGCCGGCTCGGGAAGCCGTACATCGGCTCGCCCCAGGCGTTCTCCTTCAACGTCGCGTCGATCAGCGGCGCCGGTGCGGTCACCCTCGAGAAGGGCGGCCGCACCACGAAGGAGCGTCGCAGCTTCAGCGTCCTCGGCGGCATGTGCCCGCGCTGCGAAGGCCGGGGCGCGGTCAACGACATGGACCTCACCCAGCTCTACGACGAGACGAAGTCGATCAACGAGGGCGCGATCACCATCCCCGGCTACAGCATGGAGGGCTGGCACGGCCGCATCTTCCGCGGCTGCGGCTTCTTCGACGCGGACAAGCCGATCAAGAAGTTCACCAAGCGCCAGCTCGACGACCTGCTCTACAAGGAGCCGACCAAGATCAAGGTCGAGGGCATCAACCTGACGTACACGGGCCTGGTGCCGTCGATCCAGAAGTCGATGCTCGCCAAGGACGTCGACGCGATGCAGCCGCACATCCGCGCGTTCGTGGAGCGGGCGGTCACGTTCACCACCTGCCCGGAGTGCGACGGCACGCGGCTGAGCCCGGAGGCCCGGTCGTCGAAGATCGGGAAGGTGAACATCGCGGACGCGTGCGCGATGCAGATCAGCGACCTCGCCGGCTGGGTCCGCGGCCTGAAGGCGCCGTCGGTGGCGCCGCTGCTGGAGGCGCTGGGCCACACGCTCGACTCGTTCGTCGAGATCGGCCTCGGTTACCTCTCGCTGGATCGGCCGTCTGGCACGCTCTCGGGCGGTGAGGCGCAGCGGACCAAGATGATCCGGCACCTCGGGTCGTCGCTCACCGACGTCACCTACGTCTTCGACGAGCCGACGATCGGGCTGCACCCGCACGACATCCAGCGGATGAACGAACTGCTGCTGCAGCTGCGGAACAAGGGCAACACGGTGCTCGTCGTGGAGCACAAGCCGGAGGCGATCGCGATCGCCGACCACGTCGTCGACCTCGGGCCCAAGGCCGGTTCGGAAGGCGGCGAGGTCGTCTTCGAGGGCACCGTCGCGGGACTGCGGAAGAGCGACACGATGACCGGCCGTCACCTCGACGACCGGGCCAAGCTCAAGGACGAAGTGCGGAAGCCCGAAGGGGCGCTGGAGGTCCGGGGCGCGTCGACGCACAACCTGCGTGACGTCGACGTCGACATCCCGCTCGGCGTGCTCGCCGTCATCACCGGCGTGGCGGGGTCCGGGAAGTCGTCGCTGATCCACGGTTCGGTCGCGGGCGCCGAGGGCGTCGTCTCGATCGACCAGGGCGCGATCCGCGGCTCGCGGCGCAGCAACCCGGCGACCTACACCGGGCTGCTCGAGCCGATCCGCAAGGCTTTCGCGAAGGAGAACGGCGTCAAGCCGGCGTTGTTCAGCGCCAACTCCGAAGGCGCCTGCCCGAACTGCAACGGCGCCGGCGTGATCTACAGCGACCTGGGCATGATGGCCGGCGTCGCGACGCCGTGCGAAGTGTGCGAGGGCAAGCGGTTCCAGGCCGAGGTGCTGGACTACAAGTTCGGCGGCCAGGACATCAGCGAGGTCCTGTCGATGTCGGTGGCCGCGGCGACGGAGTTCTTCAGCGGCAAGCTGCCCGCGGCGCACAAGATCCTCGAGCGGCTCGGCGACGTCGGCCTCGGTTACCTGACCCTGGGCCAGCCGCTCACGACGTTGTCCGGCGGTGAGCGGCAGCGGATCAAGCTGGCCACGCACCTGGGTTCGGCGGGTGACGTCTACGTCCTGGACGAGCCGACCACCGGCCTGCACCTGGCCGACGTCGAGAACCTGCTCGGGCTGCTCGACCGGCTGGTGGACTCGGGCAAGTCGGTGATCGTGATCGAGCACCACCAGGCCGTGATGGCCCACGCGGACTGGCTGATCGACCTCGGCCCCGGCGCCGGCCACGACGGTGGCACGGTCGTCTTCGAGGGCACACCGCGGGAGCTGGTGGAGGCCCGGTCGACGCTGACCGGCGAGCACCTGGCGGTTTACGTCGGGGCTTGAGGTCCTGCCGCGGCTTGTCGTGAGTGGTTAGGGCGGTTCTAACCGCCCTAACCACTCACGAGGGCCGTGGTGTCCTCAGTTGAAGGGGTCCAGCGTGAGGTAGGCCGTCGCCGGGTTGCCGTCGTTGACCAGGGACTCGTAGTTGCCGACGTCGTCGAAGGCGAACGCGTACGCCTTGCCGTCCGCCATCTGCGCGTGGATCTTGCGCGCGTAGTGGTTCGTGACGCTGTCCAGGTAGAAGCCCGCCGAGCTGGTGTCCGGCTGGTTGGCGTTCGTCAGCAGCGTCGAGCGGTTGAAGCCCGCGCAGAGCGTGCGCGAGATCTGGCCGCGGACGTCGTTGGGGGCGTCGAGGTTCTTGTAGCAGCCGAAAATGCTGTCGGAGTCGGGCTTCTGGAACGCCGTCACGAACCCGCCCGAGGTGTTCGTGAAGTTCATGACGTTGCCCGAGACGCGGCCGGTGTACTTCACGCTCGGCTGGTCCGCGACCGGCGTCACCGTCAGCGCCGATGAGCTGTACTTCGTCCAGACGCGGTTGATGTAGTCCTGCAGCACGGTCGCGGGCAGCGCGCCGGCCTCGATGCCGTGGCTCGGCGCCAGCGCGCGCAGCACCGTGCCGTCCGAGCGGGTCCGGATCAGGTTCGCCCAGCCGCCGGGCTGGCCGCGCAGTGCGGTGTAGAAACCGTTGTAGCCGCCCGCTTTCAGGTGCCCGGTGGTCTTCGTCGTGCCGCCGGTCGGCTGCACGCCGACCGCGTACGGCGCGGAGAACATGTCCACCTGGGTGCTGTTGATCCAGAGGCCGGCGTCGTTGAGCGTGTACTCCGACCAGTTGAACAGGATGTTGACGTTCGGGTCGGAGGGGTTCTGCACCGCGGGCTGCACCAGGCCGCCGGTCGTCAGCTTGAACACCAGCTTCTGCCCGTAGGAGAAGTAGATCCGGCCGGAGAACTTCGGCATCCGGATGGTGCTCGAGCCGCCGTTCGCGGGCCCGGGGATCGACGCGTCGGGCGCCGGGGTGGGCGGGTTGCCGCCGGCCGGCCAGGCGTGGAACGTGCCGTTGGCGTCGGCCCAGCCCTGCTGTCCGGTGGCCAGGTTCGTGCCCAGGTCGTAGATGTAGACCTGATCACCGCGACCGGAGTTGTTGGTGATCTTCAACGGGATGGTGGCCGGGACCGCGTCGGCGGCCGGGGCGACGGCGGTCGTGAGCCCGGCGGCGACGGCGAGCGTCGCGGCCAGAGCGGAAAACCGCCGTCGGAAGGGGGATCTCGGACGCACGGGGCGCCTCCTCGTCGAGGCCGGTGATCACGAGTTGTTCAGACCACTTCAGAGTCGGTGGCACGCGGAGACGTTGTCAAAGGCTGATAATTATTAGCAGCCGTCCGGCCCAGCGTCCGTCGCTGAGCGGTCACGACGGCGGCGAGCACGACCGCGCCGCCGAGCAGCTGCCACCCGCCGAGGCGCTGGCCGAGCACGAGCCAGTCGAGCAGGGTCGCGACCACCGGGCTGAGCAGCCCGAGGAACGTCACGTGCGTCGGCGACAACGCGCGGATCCCGCGGAACCACAGCGTGTACGCCAGCGCGGCGCCGATCAGCGTGAGGTAGCCGTAACCCGCGTAGTTCGCCGCGGACAGCGTCGACGGCGGCGGCCCTTCGACGGCGAGCGCGAGCGGCACGAGCACCAGCCCGCCCGCGACGAGCTGCCAGCCCGTGGTCGCCAGCAGGGGAGCGGGCGACGTCCAGCGCTTGCTCAGCACGACGCCGGTGGCCATCACGACCGCGCCGCCGACCGCCGCGGCGACGCCGAGCGCGTCGAGCCGGGCGTCCGATCGCAGCACGAGCAGGCTGACGCCGGCGACGCCCGCGACGCCGGCGAGCAGGGTGCGCCGGGTCGGCCGTTCGCCGAGCAGGCCGGTGGACAGGCCCGCGACGAGCAGCGGCTGCAGGGCGCCGAGGGTTGCGGCGACGCCGCCGGGCAGCCGGTAGGCGGCGACGAACAGCAGCGCGAAGAACGCGCCGATGTTCAGGGTGCCGAGCACCAGTGAGCGCCACCACCAGCTGCCGCGCGGCAGCTGCCGGGTGAGCGCGACCAGCAGGAGACCGGCGGGCAGCGCCCGGACGACGGCGGCCAGCAGCGGCCGGCCGGGTGGCAGCAGCTCGGTCGTGACCAGGTAGGTGGAACCCCAGATGACCGGGGCGAGGGCGGTGACCACCAGGAGTCGATTGTTGAGCACTAAGGCAATATAGCTCAGCGCTAAGGTAAATCGCTACCGCTCACTTACCGCTAAGACATCGGTTACGCTGGGCCGATGGCCGACCACGTGGACCGGGTGCTGGAGCAGTGGCACGCCGAACGTCCCGACCTCGACGTCTCCCCGATGGCCGTGATCGGCCGGCTGTCACGGCTGGGCGTGCTGGTCGACGCCGAGCTGCGGCGGACGTTCGCCCGGCACGGCCTGGACCACGCGACCTTCGACGTCCTGGCGACCCTGCGCCGCACGGGGCCGCCGTACCGGCTGACGCCGACGGAGCTGATGCGCTCGGCGATGGTCACCTCCGGCGCGATCACCCAGCGCCTCGACAAGCTGGAGGCGCGGGGCCTGGTCCGCCGCACGCCCAACGAGGCCGACGGCCGCGGCGTGCGGGTCGAGCTGACCGACGCCGGCGGTGAGCTGATCGATCGCGCGCTGCCGGACCACATCGCGACCGAACACCGCGTCCTCGCCGTGCTCGAAGACGACGAGCGGGAGGACCTGGCGGAGATGCTGCGGAAGCTCCTCGAGAGCCTCGGGCCCGCTTAGGAGATCCGGCGGACCGGCTCGGCGCCCAGCAGGTAGTCCAGGTCGATGCGGCCGCCCGCGGCGGCGATCACCGCGTCGACCGCGAGGTCCACGTCGAGTTTGAGGCCGTGCTGGTCGGCGTACGCGCGCATCAGGTTGCCGATGTGGCGCTCCGGGTTGGTCCACGTCGGCCAGCGCAGCGAAGCCTGGGTCGCCAGCTTCGAGAAGTCGCGGCTGCGCGCGGTCGCGTCCAGGAGCCACTCCAGGTAGACGCGCATCGCGTGCACGGCGCTGTGGCCCGGGTTCGCGACCGGTCCGTGGCCGGGAACGAGCGTCCGCGGGCGGAACGTGTCCTGCAGCCAGTCGAGCGCGTCGAGCCAGCCCGGGATCGAGCCGTGCACCGCCATCGGCGTGCTGCCGATGAACACCAGGTCGCCGGTGAACAGCGTGCCCGAGCGCGGTTCGTGCACCACCAGGTCACCGGCGGTGTGCGCGGTGCCCGGCACGGCCACGACGTCGGCGGCCGCGCCCCCGAGGTCGAGCCGCTTCCAGCCCATGACGGGGTGGACCGCGGCGGGCTCCGGCGGCTCCAGCACGCCCCACTGGGTGCAGGTGAAGACGTTGCCGTAGGTCTGCGGCCCGGCCTTGACGACCTCGACGCTCGCGGGCGCGGCGAGCACGGTCCCGCCGTCGCGCAGCGCGACCCCGACACCGTTGTGGTGCTCACCGTGCGCGTGCGTGACGACCACGGTGAGTTGCTGCGCGCTTTCGGGCGCGTACTTGCGGACGTCGCGGACCAGTTCCAAAGTGGCCTGCTCGGTGCCGCACGTGTCGATCAGCACGACGCCTTCGCTGCCCTGGATCCAGCCACTGTTGGCGACGAACCATTCGTCCGGGCTCTTCACGTACGCCACGACCCCCGGGCGCGCGTGCCGGAGCGGGACGATGTTCGCGGTAACGGCCGGCATTGCTTTCCCTCCCTGAGCGAAGCCGTAACGGCCCGGCTTCGCAGCGTGTCGGTCTCCCACGTGAGCGGGTTCTGACCGGCGTTGCGCTTAACGACGAGGGCGCGGCCAGGTTGCGCGCTTTCCGCCGGGATTTCGACGAGTTCCCGACGACTTCTCGGCGGGTTCTCGGTAAGGACGGAAACCGGCAGGTCAATCCGCATTCTGCCAGTTTCCGTCCGAATGGGAACCTCTTCGCGAGAAAATCACGGAAAGATCAGGCCGGCACCTGCCACCGCTGGTTCGCCGTCGCCGCGCAGGTCCGGATCTGCAGCCGGGTGCCGTCGGCCGACGAGCCGCCCGTCGCGTCGAGGCACTTGCCCGACTGCGGGTTCAGCAGCGTGCCGTCGGAGCGGGCCTGCCACGTCTGCGACCCGGTGCCGTTGCAGTCCCAGAGCTGCGTGAGCGTGCCGTCCGCGGTGCCGCTCGACGCGACGTCCAGGCACTTGCCGAGCGCCCGCAGCGTCCCGCTCTGCGACGTCCACCGCTGCGCGCCCGTGCCGTTGCAGGTCCACAGCTGGATCGCGGTGCCGTTGGCGGTGTTCGACGCGCTGACGTCGACGCACTTGCCGCCGATCCCGGTGATCGCGCCCGCCGGGCTGGTGGTGCCGGTGGTGATCAGGTACGCGCTGTTCGCGACGTTCCAGTGCGTCGCCAGGTAGCTGCCGGCCGGCGGGTTGGTGGTGAAGTAGTCGTCACCGCCGCAGTCGATCTGGTTCTCCGGCGCGCCGGGGCAGACCTTCACCAGGCCGCCCGGCGGGTTCGGGATGCCGCCGTCGTCGTAACACATGATGTCCTCGTCGTCCCAGCAATGGCCGTACGGCGTCGCGTGCGGCGCGCTGCCCTGGACGGCGCCGAGCGTGTGCAGGAGTTCGTGGCCGGTCGCCTGCCACGTCCAGCAGCCGGTGCCGACCGTCGCGTAGTGCGGGCCGGCGTTGTACGGGTTGCTCGCGCCCGGGCTGTCGTTGCCGCCGTTGCCGAACGCCAGGCCGCAGCCGTCCTTGTCGTACCAGACGATGTACTTGCGGTCGGCGCGGTTGTAGCCCTGCGCCTTGATCGCGTTGGTGATCGTGTCGACGGTGGCCATGTCGGCCTGCGCGATCGTCACGTTCGCGACGGTGGCGCGGCAGCTCGTGTCGGTGACGTACCGCAGGTGCCGGACGCCGCCGCCGAGCCGGCCCGCGGCCTCGACGAAGGCGTCGTCGATCTGGCTCGCGAACGTCTGGAACCGAGCGGCGAACTGCGAATACCGGTCGGTCTGCCCATTTCCGCGGACGTAGAGCGCCTGAACGCGCTTTCCGCTGGTGCCGTCGCCGTCGCAGACGGTCGACAGCGGCGCCGCGGCGGTGGCCGCCGGCGTCCGGAGGTGATCGGGGAGCTGTTCGGTGCCATCGTTGCCGGCGGCCCCGGCCGATGGCAGCAACGCGGTGGCGAACACGAGGGCGGTGCTGAGTGCGACGAGGCGCCAGGTTCTTGCGGTCACGAGGATTCCGCCTTCCCGATGCGGCAGTGGACGAGAAGTACGCAGGCGGTCTAGACCACTCGGAATGATAGAAGCGGGCCCGATGGCTGTCACTGACAAGAACGGACAGCTTGGGGTGAACCGGTCACCGATCGACGACGGCCGGCCCGGCGGGCCCGGTCCGCTGAGCGGTACGGGTCTTGACAGTCGATCTAGACGGTCCATACTGGTATATACCTTTATGGGAGGGTCCGGGGATTTCACACCGGGATACGTAAAGAGGGCTTCGCGCGCTCGGGGCCGACGGGAGGTCTGAGGGGTCCTGCCGTCGGCCCGCGCGAGGCTGTTTTCTCGGTCACCCGCGCTTCCCGGTCACCCGCGGCCGGTCACCCGGAGTATTGACTTCACTACTGCGACGAACCAGGATGTCTCCTGCCATCTGGGAGGAGAAACATGGCGGGGGCGCACGTTCGCATCGACAACCGGCTGGTCCACGGGCAGGTCACCGTCGCCTGGACCCGTCGTCTCGGCGTGCGCCGGCTGCTCGTCTGCAACGACGACGTCGCCGCCGACGACCTGCAGCGGATGCTGCTCCCGCAGGCCGCGCGCGGTCTGCCCACCGAGGTGCTCTCGGTGGCCGACACGCTGCTCGCGCCCGCCGCCGCCGACGTGATGATCATCGCCAAGCACCCCGAAGACGTCTTCCGCCTCGTCGAGGGCGGGCTGCGGCCCGAGGTCGTCAACGTCGGCAACGCCGCGCCCCGGCCCGGCGACGGCTACACCATGGTCACCCGCTCGATCGCGGTCACCGCGGACGAGGCCGCCGGCTACCGGAAGCTGGCCGCGGCCGGCGTCCCGCTCGTCACCCAGCTCATGCCCCAGGACAAACCCGCCGACTTCGTCGCGCTGCTCGATCGAAAGGGGCTGTGAGCCCGGCATGCTCGTCGCGCTGGCCTTGACCGTCTGGGCCGTCTACTGCACCTACGACGGGCTCGGCCCGTTCCTCATCTACGCCCAGCGCCCGCTGATCGCCGGTTCGGTCGCCGGCCTGATCACCGGCAACCCGCTGCTCGGCCTGCTGATCGGCGCGACGCTGGAGCTGGCCGCGCTCGGCGTCTACACCTACGGCGGCGCGACGATCCCGGACTACCAGACCGGCGCGATCGTCGGCACCGCGCTGGCCGCGGGCGCCGCCGGGGGCACGTCCGCGCAGGTCGCGGTCGGGCTCGGGGTCGGGCTGCCGGCGGCGGTCCTGCTCTCCGCGCTGGACCCGGTCGGCAAGATGGTGACCACCGGGCTGGTGCACCGCGCCGACGCCTACGCCGCCGACGGCAACGCGCGCGGGATGGCGATGATCCACTGGGTCAGTCTCATCCCGTGGGTGGCGGTGCGGGCCATCCCGACGTTCCTCGCCGCGCTCGCCGCGTCCGGCGGGCTGGTCAAGGACATCACGGCGGGCATCCCCGCCGGCTTCGTGAACGGCATGACGCTGGCCGGCTCGCTGCTGCCCGCGGTCGGGTTCGCGCTGCTGCTCGGCATGATGGAGCTGCGGAAGTACTGGTACCTGCTGCTCATCGGCTTCGTCGCGTTCGCCTACCTGCACCTGCCGGTGCTGGGCGTCGCGCTGGTCGGCGTCGCGGTGGCCATGCTGTTCGTGACGTTCAAGCGCGAAGAGCCGGCGGCCGTGCCGGAGACCGCTTCGGAAGCCGTCGACGAAGAGTCCACTGTGGACCCCCGGCTGACGAAGCAGGACCTGCGCCGCGCCTACCGCCGGTACTTCTGGTCGAGCCAGATCTCCTGGAACTACGAGCGGATGCAGGCGCTCGGCTTCGCGTACTCGATGGAACCGGTGCTGCGCCGGCTCTACCCGGACAAAGCCGACTACGCCGCCGGGCTGCAGCGGCACATGCAGTTCTTCAACACCTCGGTGCTCGTCGGCGGGCCGCTGATCCTCGGCTCCGCCGTCGCGCTGGAGGAAGCGGGCACACCGACTTCCGCGGCCAGCACCAAGGTCGCGTTGATGGGCCCGCTCGCCGGCATCGGCGACACCCTCGTTTTCGCGCTGTACAACAGCATCATCTTCACGATGGGCGCGTCGTGGGCGCTGCAGGGCAACTGGCTCGGCCCGGCGTTCGCCGCCGTCATGGTGCTCGTGCCCTACGCGCTCATCCGGCGGTGGCAGTTCGGGTTCGCGTACCGTGAAGGGAAGCGGCTGGCCGGGCACCTCGCGGCCGGCGCGCTGGCCCGCGTCGCGCAGGGTGCGACGGTGCTCGGGTTCGTGGTGCTCGGCGGGTTCATCCCGTCGATCGTCAAGGTCGTCACCACGCTGACCTACCGGCAGACCACCACCGTCCAGGGGCAGGCGGTGACGCAGGCGGTGGCGATCCAGGACCGGCTCGACGAGCTGGTGCCGTTCCTGCTGCCGGTACTGGTCACGGCTGGGGTGTACCTGCTCGCGGCGAAGGCCCGGATGCGGCCGATCTGGATCATCGCGGTCGTCATGGTCGTCGGCGTCGCACTGGGGTGGCTCGGCTGGTTCGCACCCGCCGGGCCTGCGAAGAGTTAGGAGCCCGTCATGTCGATCCCGATCATCCTCGCGGGGCACGGCAGCTTGCCTTCGGGCGTCGGCGAAGCGGCCGAGATGATCCTCGGCCCGCAGGCGCGGCTGAAGGTCTGCGAGCTGAACCCGAGCGACCGCCCGGAGGACTTCGGCGCCCGGCTGCGGGAGCTGGCCGGCGCCGCCACCGAGCTGCTCGTGCTCGCCGACCTGCACGGCGGCTCGCCGTTCAACGCCGTCCGCACCCTTTCCGCACAGGGGCCGGCCCGCGTCGAGCTGGTGTCCGGGCTGAACCTGCCGATGCTGCTGGAGGTCCTGCTGCACCCCGCCGCCGACGTCACCGAGCTGGCCGGGGTGGCACGCGCCGCCGGCCGGGACGGCGTCGTCGACGTCCTGGAATCCACCTGGTGACCGCCTCGCTCCTGCTCGCCGCGCAGGACGTGCGGATCACCCCGGGACCCGGGCACCCGCTGGGCGGCTACCTGGCTCGCAACGGCGTCGCGACCGGCACCCACGACGACCTCGAGGCGTCGCTGATCTGGCTGTCCACCGACGACGACCCCGGCGTGCTGTGGGTGGCGCTGGACGCGCTGGCCGTGGACGCCGGGCTCACCCGCACCCTGGCCGACGCCGTCGCCGACGTGGTCGGCATCGACGCCGAGCGCGTGCTCGTCTGCGCGTCGCACACGCACTCCGGGCCCGAGGGCTGGACAGGGCCGCTGCACCCCGGGCTGCCGGGGCAGCGGGACACTGGCCTGGTCGAGCGCATGACGGAGAAGGTCACCGGCGCCGCGGCCCTGCTGCGCGCCTGCCGAAGACGGGTCCGGGCCCGGTGGCACGCGGGCGAGACGGAAGCGGTCGGCAGCAACCGCTACGACCCCGACGGCCCGCACGACACGTCGTTCGGCGTGCTCGAACTGCGGCGCGACGACGACACCCCGGCCGCGTTGCTGTTCGACTACGCGAGCCACCCCACGGTGCTGGGCCCGGAGAACCTGCGCTGGTCCGCGGACTGGCCGGGCGCCACCCGCCGCGAGCTGGCGGCGTTGATGGGCCGCCCGGTCGCGGCGTTCCTCCAGGGTGCGGCGGGCGACGCCAGCTCCCGCTTCGTCCGCCGCGGCCGCGACCACGACGAGGTCCGCACGCTGGGCGGCCACCTGGCGACGTCGATCGCCCGGACGCTCGCGGCCACGTCGTCGGCCCCGGCCACCGGCCCGGTCCGGCTGACCCGCTCGTCGCTGTACCTGCCCTACCGCGACGTACCGTCCATTGAGGACAGTCTGGAGCTGCGCGAGTCGGCCGAAGGCGAGTGGCAGCGCGAACTGTCCCGCCACGGCTCGGACCACCCGGCCGTCCGGATCGCCCAGACCCGCTACGAGGGCTGCGCGATGCTCGCCGTGATGGCGGCCAGCGACCGGCCGACGGGGTGCGCCGAGGTGCCGGTCAGCGTGGTGTCGGTGGGGGAGATCGCCTGGCTGCACACGCCGTTCGAGCTGTTCGCGTCACTGGGGTTGCGGATTCGCGAGGGCAGCCCGTTCCGGCACACGCGGGTGATCGGCTACACCGACGGCTACCTGGGGTACCTGCCGGACGCGAACGGGCACCGCGACGGGATCTACGAGTCGTACGTGACGCTCTTCGGCCCGGACGCGGCGGAGGTGCTGGTGGCGCACTGCGCGAAGGCGCTCAAGAGCCACTACGCCTAACCACTGTCCTGTAAGTCATCGGAGCCGGGTCACGGAACTGTTCGAGCCGGTTGAAGCACCGCTCCACGACGTCGGGCTGCTTGCAGACCTCAGCATCGAAGGCGATCTGGTCATCGCGTTCGGCTGACGAAGGTGATCCGCCGTCGGCGCATCGCCTCGTGTGTCGAGGGATGCGAATACGCCTTGTCCGCGATCACCGCCTCCGGCCGACATCGTGGCCGGCCTGGCCCGGTCCGGGCGATGCTGCTTTTCCGGGCCCCGGCGGAGTGCTGATGCGCCCTGACCACGCTCGAGTCCACCGAGACGACCCATTCGAGGTCACCGACGGCGTCGTCTTTTGACGATGACGTAGTCAAGGATCCGATCCCAGGTGCCGTCCTTGGTCCACAACCGCAGTCGTTCATGCGCGGTTTTCCAATGGCTGTGGCGTTCTGGCAGGTCACGCCACGGAGCACTGGTGCGGAGTTTCCACGGGATCGCGTTGATCACCTGACGGTGATCCCGCCGACTTCGGCCACCGCTTTGCCGCGGGCGGCGGCAGCGGTTCGATCACTGCCCGCGCCCGGTCTGCCGGTTCTCCTCGGCCGGCCATCGCACACGATTACCGGATACCCAGGTCAACCGCTTGCAGGACAGCGCCTAACCGCTGCGGCGAGCCTGGGTGAAGACCGTGTAGCGGTCCGCGCGGTAGAGCGACCGGCCCGCCTCGATGACGCCGCCGCTCTGGTCGTGGAGCGTGCCTTCGATGATCAGGCACGGCTGGGTGGCCTCGATGCCCAGCAGGCCCGCGTCGTGGGTGTTCGGGAGGACCGCGGAGATCGCCGTGTCGTTCCAGTCCGCCCGCACGCCCCAGCGCTCCTCCAGCGTGCGGTGCAGGGACTGCGTCTCCCAGTCGAAAAGCTCGATGTCCGGGAACCGGTCGACCGACAGGTTGGTGCGCTCGACCGCGAACGGCTCGTCCTCGACGTAACGCAGCCGCTCCAGGCGGAACACCCGCGCGCCCGGGGGGACGTTCAGGCGGCCGGCGATGCGCGGGCCCGCGCTCTCGATCTCGGCGTGCAGCACCTTCGTCTTCGGGACGACGCCCCGGGCGCTCATGTCCTCGGTGAACGACGTCAGCATGTCGATGTGCGCGGCCTGGCGCTGGGCGGTGAAGGTCGCCGTGCCGTGCTGGCGGTAGAGGACGCCGTCGGCGACCAGGCGGTTGATCTCCTGGCGGACGGTGCCGCGGGCGACCTGGAAGTGCTCGGCGAGGAACCGCTCGGACGGCATCAGCCTGCCGGGGCCCGCCTCCGTCGCGACGCCTTCGATGATCTCGCGGAGCTGGTCGCCTTTCGGCCGCCCCGGCTCCAGTGCGTCCGGGAGCCGGAGATCGCTCGCGGGGACGTGCTTCGGACGGGGCATGGCACCAGTATGTCGTCCCGCCCCGGCGGGGGCACATCCGCCGGAGCCGGACCGGCCGCCGGTGCCGGGCCCGGCGGGCCGCACCTGCCGTCGGACGGGCCGCGCTGACCTGCGCGGTTGCACGGTGAGACCCGAAGTGTGCACGCACGGTCACGACGTGGGCTTCCGCCGGGACGGCCTACTCGGTAGTTCTTTTCCGAGCAGCGGAGAAACCGCTGAGGAAAGGACCGATGATGACGTTCACCAGCGTCAAACGCGCCTGCGCGGTGGTCGCACTGGCCGCGGCGGCGGGCGGCCTCGCCGTCGCCCCCGCGGAAGCCGGGACCACGACCGTCCAAAGTGGAAGCGGCACCATCAGCGACCCGTGGGTGCCGACGCGCGCCGCCCACATCACGTGCTCGTCCGCCACGCTCTTCGGCAACTACACCTCCGGGCAGGGCCACTCCGACCCGATCGACACGCTCGTGCAGGGCAACTACATCGGCGTCCGGTACATCACGTCGGACCACAACTCGGCCGACGTCTTCTGGCACGGCGCGAGCAAGTGGGGCTTCCTGCTCCGCAGCTGCTTTTCACTGGACTGACGGGAGAAAGACATGACCACAGCACGCATCGCCGGCGGTCTCGCGGCCGCGACGCTCGCCGTGTCCGCGGCGATCACCCTCGCCCCCGCCGCCTCGGCGGGGACCGTCCACGAGATCTGCGCCACCGACCTGTACGTCCGGACGCAGCCCGCCGGCGTCATCGTCGGGACGCTCTACCGCGGCGACCACTTCGAGCTGTCGCGGTACTCGCCCAGCGGCGACTGGGCCGAGGGTTACGCCATGGGCAACGTCAACAAGAGAGGCTGGGTCCAGTCCGGCTGGTTCTGCTGAGTCACTGCACCTTCAGCGAGAGCACGCCGGGCACCGTGATCCGCTGGCCGTAGGGGTTCGCGCGGCCGCCGATCGCCAGGACCCGGTGCGGTGCGCCGGCGGTGCAGACCACCGACGACCGGCCGTGGGGCAGGAGCGTGGCGAGCAGGTGCCACGCTCCCGTGCCCAGGTCGAGGACCTCGGTCGTGCGGTCGCGCGCGATCGGGTCCTCGGCCGCCGGTTCGCTGCCGACGACCACGATCCGGTCGCCCAGCAGCGCGACGCCGGGGAGCACGCGCCGCTTGTGCATCGGGGCCACGGCTTCCCAGGTGTCCGTCCGGGGCGAGTACCGCTCCACCGAGTCGAGCATGTCCTGCGGCCCGCCGGCCAGCCCGCCGATGGCGTACAGGTGGGTTTCCGTCGCGAGCAGCCGGAACCGGGTCCGGGGGGTGCGCATCGGGGCCACCGGGTCCCAGCGCTTCTCCTCCGGGTCGAAGACGAGCACCGCGTCCGAGGCGCTGTCCCCGGCGCTGCCACCCGCGACGTAGAGCAGGTCCCCGAGGCCGGCGGCCGAAGCCGCGGCGAGCGGCACGGGCAGGGGCGGCGCCGGGCTCCACTCGTCGAGCTGCGGGTCGTAGCGGTCGACGGCGTCGGTGGGGCGGTCGCCGACGGTGCCGCCGGCGACGTAGACCCGGCCGCGGGCCACCCCGACGGCGTGGTCGCGGCGCGGGACCGGCAGCGGGCTGACGTGGCGCCACTC
Source organism: Amycolatopsis sp. NBC_01286 (assembly GCF_035982555.1). NCBI lineage: Bacteria > Bacillati > Actinomycetota > Actinomycetes > Pseudonocardiales > Pseudonocardiaceae > Amycolatopsis > Amycolatopsis sp. NBC_01286. The sequence goes on along the minus strand of NZ_CP108428.1, from coordinate 864,853 downwards.
GCCGCGGCCCGTCACCTTGCGGGTCTCCACGGAGCTGTGGCCGGTGCTCCCGTCGGTGCCGCCGATGACGAAGATGTCGTCGCCGGCGCGCGCCACCTCGTGGCCGAACCTGGGAGACAGCAGCGGCGGCCGGTACTTCCAGGAGTCGTTCATCGTTCCCCACCCTCTTCGCGCGTCGCGATTCGCGGCCAGAGTCTCCGCGGCCGGGTGGTTTGTTACTGCAATTCGCCGATTCGCCGGGCCAGGTAACGGCGCTCCGCGTCGGTCGGCGCCAGCTCCAGCGCCGCCCGGTACGCCTCGGCCGCTTCCCCGGCCCGGCCCAGGCGACGCAGGAAGTCCGCGCGCGTGGCCGGGAGCAGGTGGTAACCCGCCAGCTGCCCGCCGTCCGCGAGCGCGTCGACCAGGGTCAGGCCGGCGGACGGCCCGTCGGCCATGGCCACCGCCACCGCCCGGTTCAGCTCGACCACCGGCGACGGGTTCAGCTTCGCCACCAGCTCGTACAGCCGGGCGATCCGGGCCCAGTCCGTGTCCGCCGCGCGTGACGCCGTCGCGTGGCACGCCGCGATCGCCGCCTGCAGCTGGTACGGGCCCGGCCGGCCGAGCGCCAGCGCCTCGTCCAGGACGGCGACGCCTTCGTCGATCAGCGCGCGGTCCCAGCGGGTGCGGTCCTGGTCGGCGAGGGTGATCAGGTCGCCGTCGTCGTCGGTGCGGGTCGCGCGGCGGGCGTCGTGGAACAGCATCAACGCCAGCAGCCCGCCGGCTTCCGGCGCGTCCGGCAGCAGGCGGAGGACGACGCGCGCGAGCCGGATCGCCTCCGCCGTCAGGGCCTGGCGGACCAGGTCGGCGCCCGCGCTGGCCGAGTAGCCCTCGTTGAACAGCAGGTAGAGCACGCCGAGCACACCCGCCGTCCGCTCGGGCAGCAGCTCGGCGGGCGGGACGCGGTAGGGGATCCGGGCGTTGCGGATCTTCCGCTTCGCCCGCACGATCCGCTGCGCCATCGCCGGTTCGGGCACCAGGAACGCGCGGGCGATCTCCGGGGTCGTCAGGCCGGCGAGGGTCCGCAGCGTCAGCGCGACCTGCGCTTCCAGCGGCAGCGCCGGGTGGCAGCAGGTGAACATCAGCCGCAGCCGGTCGTCGGGGACGTCGTCGGGTTCCGGTGGCGCGTCGTCGACGGGTGCGGTGACGGCCAGCTCGCGCAGCCGGTTCGCCTCGGCGGTGCCGCGCCGCAGCTTGTCCAGGGCCCGGTTGCGGGCGGCCGTCGTCAGCCACGCCCCGGGACGGCGCGGCACGCCGTCCCGGGGCCAGGTGGCCAGTGCCTTGGCGAACGCCTCCTGGGCGCACTCCTCGGCCAGGTCCCAGTCGCCGGTGATCCGGATCAGGGTGGCGACGACGCGGCCCCACTCGGTGCGGAAGGCCTCGTCGACCGCCGTGGCGACGGACTCGGTCACTCCCACACGGGCCGCAGCTCGATCGCGCCGAACTTCGCGACCGGGTGCGCCGCGGCGACGTCGATCGCCTCGGCCAGGTCGGCGCACTCGAGGATGTCGTACCCGGCGATCTGCTCCTTCGTCTCGGCGAACGGGCCGTCCGAGACGAACGTGCCGCCGTCGCGCGGCCACAGCGTCGTCGCGTCGCCGACCGGCCGCAGCTGGTTGCCTTCGAGCCGGCGCGCGCCGGCCTCGGCGACCCAGTCGCCCGGGTCTTCTTCCGCGGTGCCGACGAGCTCGGGGTCGACGCACACCCACATCAGGAACTTCATCGCTCAGTCCTCCCAGAACGGCCGGATCTCGATGGGAAACCGCCCGGCGGACGGGTGGGCGGACGCGATCGCGATGGCCTCGTCGAGGTCCTCGCACTCGACGACCTCGCAGCCGGCGACCCATTCCTTCGTCTCGGCGAACGGGCCGTCCGACGTCAGCCGCTGCCCGTCGCGCACCCGCACGGTGACGGCTTCGGCGGGCGGCCGCAGCAGCGTCCCTTTGTGGGTGGCGCCGCGGGCTTCGACGTCGCGCAGCCAAGCGACGAACTCGGGCTGGGCGTCGATCTCGGGCGGGCTGAACAGCTCCGCGCCGTCGTCGCAGATCATCAGCATGTACCGCAAGGCTCCTCCTGATCGTCCGGTGCAGCTTCTCACCCACCCGACGCGGCCGCGGGCCGGAATCGACAGGGTCCCGGAAACTTTCTCCGGACTCTGTCGATCCGGGCGGACCACGGCGTCGTCCTGCCGGAAGCCCCCGGCGAGAGGAGCCGTCATGATCCCGGTCAGCCAGCTGTGGACCGCCACCTGCCAGAACGAGCGGGACCGCCGCCGGGCCGAGGAGCGCCTCGGCCGGCTGGTCGCCCGGTGGACGCGCCGCCTGCGCCGGGCGCGGGTCAGCCGATGACCGACCGCGCGCACATCGGGATCGTCCTCGACGGGAAAACGCCGATTGCAATTTGCCGTTGCTCATTTCCGTGGCGGTGTATTGGTGGGTTGCTTGCGTGCTCCGCACTGAACGATGTCCGGTGATCCTTTTCCGGAAATAACGTGTTCTCTTTTGTCGGCAACACGTTTGCGGCTGTGGAAAGCGTCATCTACAGTCCGGCAGATCACGGCCATACCGGCCGGTTTCCCTGATCTGTCCAGTGTTTTCCGGGAGTGTCATGTTCCGACGCGCCTCGTTACGGCGGTTCGCTGTGCTCTTTTCCGCCGGGCTTTTGCTGGCCGGCTGCAACCAGGCGGGCGGAAGCGGTTCCGCGGGTGGCGACGTCGAGAAACCGGCCATCCGGGTCGCCATCTTCACCGCCGTCGACCTCGCGACGCTGTGGCTGGCCCAGCAAGGCGGCTACTTCAAGGCCGAAGGCCTCGACGTGCAGACCGACCTCGCCGCCAGCGGCCAGGAATCGCTGACGCGCATGACGAAGGGCCAGGACGACATCGCGTTGTCCACGTACACGTTGTTCTTCCTGGCGAAGAGCAGTGGTTCCGCCGACGTCCGGCTGGTGGCCGACGCGACTTCGGCGAGCCCGCTCAGCAACGAGGTCGTCACCGTGCCGAACTCGCCGGTGAAGACCGTGAACGACCTGGGCGGCAAGCGGATCGCGATCAGCTCGAAGAACGCCGCGTCGGACATCCTGACCCGGTCGGTGATGCGCGACCACGGCATCGACTTCAGCAAGGTGCAGTGGGTCCCGATGCCGCTGCCGGAGATGGGCGCCGCGCTGGCCCAGGGCAAGGTCGACGCCGCGTACCAGCCGGAGCCGTTCCTCACCCAGGCCGCCAAGGTGGCCGGCGCGTACCCGGTCGTCGACGCCGCCAGCGGGAGCACCCAGTCGTTCCCGCTGACCGGCTTCGGCGCCACCGGCAAGTGGGTCCAGGAGCACCCCAGGACGATGGCGGCGTTCCAGCGCGCGATGCTCAAGGCCACCCGCGACTCGGTGGACCGCGGCCGGATCGAGCCGCTGGTCGTCCGCAACGCCCGGGTGGACCAGGACGTCGCGAGCCTGATGGTGATGCCCACGTTCGGCTCCACGCTCGACGCCCGCCGCATCCAGCGCGTGCCGGACCTGCTCCAGCAGCTGGGCATCATCCAGACGAAGGTCGACGCCTCGGAGATGATCGCGCCGCAGTCCGGTACCGGCTGATCCCGGAGGTTTCCACCGTCGAAGGCGGGTGCGCACTCTGCGCACCCGCCTTCGGTCGTTTCGCGGACGTCGCCGCTTCCCGCCGAGGCCGTGCTTCGCGAAATTTTCGGACCGGCCCGGAAGATCCGGATGTTGCCGGTTCGCACCTTGACACGGCTGGCGCCGCGCCCCACCCTCTTCATACCGACCGCGCGGTACGGACTGGTCCACATGGTGAGAACTAGAGGGGTCATCGATGACACTTCCCGGCGAGGGCCTGCTCGTGGTCGACGGCCTCACCGTGCGGTTCGGTGGTCTCACCGCGCTGCGCGACGTCCGGCTGAGCGTCGACGAGGGCACGGTCGTCGGCGTCATCGGCCCCAACGGCGCCGGCAAGACGACGCTGTTCAACGTCATCTGCGGCTTCGTCCGCCCCCAGTCCGGGCGCGTCCTCTGGCGGGGGACGCCGCTGGTCCGGCACCGCCCCGAGCACCTCGCCGGGCTCGGGATCGTCCGCACGCTGCAGGGCCTCGGCCTCTTCGCCGGGCTGACCGTGCTGGAGAACGTGATGGCCGGCGCGGGCCGGCACGCTCGTTCCGGCGTGCTCCCGGCCCTCGCAGGTGTCGGCCGCTCGGCCCGCGACGAGGCCGACCTCGCCCACCGGGCCCGGGCGACCCTGGCGGAGCTGGGCATCGCCGACCTCGCCGACCGGCTGCCCGGTGTGCTGCCCTACGGCGTGCGCAAGCGCGTCGCGCTGGCCCGCGCGCTGGTCGCCGAACCGGACCTGCTGCTGCTCGACGAACCGGCGAGCGGGCTCTCGGCCGCCGAGCTGGTCGAGCTCACGACGTTGATCCTGTCGCTGCGGCGGCACATGGCGGTGGTGCTCGTCGAGCACCACATGGACCTGGTGATGCAGGTCTGCGACCGCGTCGTGGTCCTCAACTTCGGCGAGGTGATCGCCGCGGGCACCCCGGCCGAGATCCAGGCCGACCCCCGCGTGGCCGAGGCCTACCTCGGCGACCCCGCCGAGGAGGCGACCGGTGCTTGAGATCGAGGGCCTTTCCGTGGCCTACGGCGCCGTCCGCGCGCTCGACGGCGTCAGCCTGACCGTCGACCGCGGCGGCATCACCGCGGTGCTCGGCGCGAACGGCGCGGGCAAGACGACGTTGCTGCGCACGATCAGCGGCCTGCAACCGGCCCGCGAAGGCCGGATCACCTGGGACGGCACGGAACTGCGGGGCCGGGCGCCGGACCGCATCGCGCGTGGCGGCGTCGCGCACGTGCCCGAAGGCGGTGGCGTGATCACCGAGCTGACCGTCGAGGAGAACCTCCGCCTGGGCGCGTTGTGGCGGCGGGACCGCGCCGACCGCGCGGCCGCGAAACGCGAGGTGTTCGAGCTTTTCCCGCCGCTGGAAGAACGTTCGGCCAAGCTCGCCGCGACGCTCTCCGGCGGCGAGCGGCAGATGCTGGCCATCGGCCGGGCGCTGATGAGCCGGCCCCAGCTGCTGCTGCTGGACGAGCCGTCGCTCGGCCTCGCGCCGCTGATCACCGCGCGGATCATGCGGATCCTGCGTGACCTGCGGGCCTCGACCGGGCTCACCGTGGTGCTCGTCGAGCAGAACGCGCACAGCGCGCTGTCCATCGCGGACAACGGGTACGTCCTCGCGCTCGGCAGCGTCGTGGCGGTCGACACCGCGGCGGAGCTGCTGGCCGACGACGGCCTCCGCCACGCCTACCTCGGCTTCTGACGCTGCTGACCATCAAACGGGAGGTGAACGGTCCGGTATGCAGGAATTCCTCGACCTGACCCTCGGCGGGATCTCCGCCGGTGCGGTCTACGCGGCCCTCGGGCTCGCGCTGGTCATCATCTACCGGGCCACCCGGGTGGTGAACTTCGCGCAGCCCGCGCTCGCCCTGATCTCGACGTACCTCGCGTACTCGGTGACCAAGGGGACGGGCAGCTACTGGCTCGGCTTCGCCGTCGCGATCGTGGCCGGGACGCTGCTGGGCGTCGTGACCGAACGGCTGCTGATCCGCCCGCTGCGCCACCGCTCCGAGCTCAGCTCGATCATCGTCACCCTCGGGCTGCTCCTGGTGCTGCAGGCCGTGGCCGGGATGATCTGGTCCAACGAGCCGCTGGCGTACCCGTACGCCTTCGACTTCGTCGGCCGGTTCTCCGCCAATGACCTCTTCGTGGTGCTGGTGGTGCTCGCGATCGCCGCGCTCGTGCTGGTGGTGTTCAAGTACACCCCGCTCGGCCTGCGGATGCGGGCGGCCGCGTTCGCCCCGGACGTCGCGCGCACCCTCGGCGTGCGGGTCGGGGTGATGCTCACCGTCGGCTGGGGGATGGCGGCGGCCGTCGGCTCGCTGGCCGGGCTGCTGGCCACCCCGCCGTTCCTGTTCCCGAACGTCCTGGACGGCGTCTTCGTCTACGCGCTCACCGCGGCCGTGCTCGGCGGGCTCGACAACCCGCTGGGCACCATCGCCGGCGGGTTCGTGCTCGGCGTCGGACTGTCCTACGTGTCCGGTTACTTCGGACCGGAGACGGTGACGATCGCCGCGCTGGCGATCCTGGTGATCGTGCTGACGCTGCGGCCGGCCGGCTTGTTCGGCCGCGCGAAGGCGAGGCGGGTGTGAGCGTGCGCACGAGTCTCCCGGAGGCCCCGGCCGGTTCGCCCGCCCGCGCGGGGAAGCGCCGGCTGCCGCCCCTGGTCCTGCACATCCTGGCCGCGCTGGGCGCGCTCGCCGTCGTCGTGGTGCTCTCCCTGGTCACCGACGAGTTCACCAACCTGCGGATCGCGACGGTCGGCTACTACCTGATCGCGGTGGCCGGGCTGACGCTGCTGACCGGCCTCACTGGCCAGGTTTCCCTGGGCCACGGCGCGTTCATGTTCATCGGCGCGTACACCGTCGCGCTGCTGGTGCGCCGGGTCCCGGCGTTCCCGCTGTGGGCCGACCTGCTGCTCGCCGCGGCCGCCGGTGGTCTCGGCGGGCTGCTCGCCGGGGCCGCCGCGGCCCGGCTGCGCGGGCCGTACCTCGCCGGGGCGACGCTCGCGCTGGCCGTCGGCCTGCCCGCGCTGACCCGCCGGTTCCAGGACTTCCTCGGCGGCAGCAACGGGTTGAGCTTCACCGTCCACAGCAGACCGGCCGGCCTGGTCGGCGTGGTGCCGGAACTGCGCTGGCAGACCTGGATCGTCTGGCTCAGCGTGCTCATCGCGCTGGTGTTCGTGGTGAACATCGTGCGCGGCAAGCTCGGCCGCACCTTCCGCGCCGTCCGCGACGACGAGGTCGCCGCTTCGCTGAGCGGGATCCACGTCGGGCGCACGAAGATCCTGGCGTTCCTCATCAGCGCGGTGTGCGGCGGGCTAGCCGGTGGCCTGCAGGCGTTCCTGCTCGGCACCGCCGCGCCCGGCTCGTTCACCCCCGCGCTGTCGCTGAGCCTGCTGGCCGCCGTGGTCCTCGGCGGGCTCGGGTCGCTCTGGGGCGCGCTGTGGGGCGCGATCGCGCTCGTCTACTTCCAGGCGTGGTCCGAAGACCTCGCCGACGCCCTGCACCTGAACACCGACGTGGCCAACAACCTCCCGCTCGCGGTGTACGGCGTGATCCTCATCGTCGTCGTGCTCGCTTTCCCGCGCGGCATCCAGGGCGGTTTCAGCCGGCTGCGAGGACTTCTCCGTCGATCCGCCGAGCAAAAGGAGACCCATGAGAAGCACTAGAACCGTCGCGGGAATCGCGGTCCTGGCCTTGGCGCTGAGCGCGTGCGGCGGTGCGGGGGAGTCCGACACCAGCGGCACGCAGGCCGCGGACTCGGCGGTCGGCGTCACCAAGGACTCCGTGGTGATCGGCACCCACCAGCCGCTCACCGGGCCGGCCGCGCCGGGCTACAGCAAGATCTCCGTCGGCGCCCGCGCGGTGTTCCAGTCGATCAACGACGGCGGCGGGATCAACGGCCGCAAGATCGACTACAAGGTCGAGGACGACGGTTACAACCCGACCAAGACCGTCGAGGTCGTCAAGAAGCTCGTGCTGCAGGACAAGGTGTTCGCGATCGTCGGCGGCCTCGGCACGCCGACGCACTCCAAGGTCGTCGACTACCTGAACACCGAAGGCGTGCCGGACCTGCTGGTGTCGTCGGGCGCGCTCGCCTGGGACAACCCGCAGAAGGCGCCGATGACCTTCGGGTACCAACTGGACTACACCCGGGAGGGCAAGATCCAGGGCAAGTACATCAAGGACACCTTCGCGGGCAAGAAGGTCGGCTACTTCACCCAGAACGACGACGTCGGCCGCGACACCCAGGCCGGCCTCGACCAGTTCATCAAGGACCAGACGGTCGCCAAGCAGGGTTACGACAGCGCCAACACCGACGTCACACCGCAGCTGTCCGCGCTCAAGGCGGCCGGCGCGGAGGTCGTCGTGTGCGAGTGCATCCCGGCGTTCACCGCGCTGTCCATCCTGGCCGCGGCGAAGATCGGCTACAAGCCGCAGTTCGTCGTCAGCAGCATCGGCGCCGACCCGGCGACGCTTTCCGGGCTGCTGCAGGACTTCGCCAAGCGCGGCGGCGCGAGCGTGTCGAGCGCGCAGCTGCTGAACGGGCTGATCGGCACCGGTTACCTGCCCGACGTCGCGCAGACGTCCGACCCGTGGGTCGCCTACTTCAAGGGCATCCACGACAAGTACATCCCCAAGGAGCAGCTCACCAACACGCTGTTCTACGGCATGGTGCTGGCCTACACGTTCGCGCAGGCGCTCAAGGCCTCCGGGCCCGACCCGACGCGGCAGAAGATCGTCGAAGCCATGAGTTCCGGTTCCCTCAAAGGACCGGGCCTGACGCCGTTCGGATTCTCGAAGGACTCGCACTCGGGGTACACCGGCGGGTACGTGTTCAAGATCAACCCGGACACGACCACGACGGTGATCCAGCAACCGGCCGTCACCGACCGGGGCACCGGCGCGATCACGCCGTACAGCGGCGAACGCGCCACCCCCGACCAGGTGAACCTGCTGGGGAAGTAGAGGAACGTGGGCCGGCTCGCGGCGCCGCGCGAGCCGGCCCACCCCCTCACTTAAGGTGAAGACATGGCGGTCAGGGAAAAGGTCATGCGGGCCGCGGTGCGGTTGTTCGCCGAGAAGGGGTTCGAGGCCACGACGGTCCGCGAGATCGTCGAGACGGCCGGCGTCACCAAAGGTGGCCTGTACCACTACTTCGAGTCCAAAGACGACCTGCTGTTCGAGATCTACAGCGCGATGCTGCGGATGCAGACCCAGCGGATGCGGACCATCGCCGAGTCGGACATGCCGCTGCCGGAACGGTTGCACGCCATCATCGCCGACGTCGTGGTGACGTCCATTGCGGACCTCGACGCGGCGACCGTGTTCTTCCAGTCGTTCCCGCTGCTCGAAAAGTCCAAACAGGTCCAGGTGCGTGCCGAACGCCGGCTTTACCACGAGCGGGTGCGCGACCTCGTCGAGGAAGGCCAGCGAGCGGGCGTCTTCCGCGAAGACGTCCCGGCCGACCTGGTCATCAACTACCACTACGGCGCGATCCACCGCCTCGGCATGTGGTACCACGCCGAGGGTGAGCTGTCGGGTGAGCAGGTGGGCGAGCACTTCGCCAACCTGATGCTGCGCAGCCTCCGCCCGGAGCCGCCGGCGGCCGGGTAGGCCGGGCCTATCGTGGACGGCATGCACATCGTGGCCGTCCTCGCGCCGGACCGGGTCGTCCCCTTCGACCTGGCGACGCCGATCGAGGTGTTCTCCCGGACGCTGCTGCCGAGCGGGCGTCGCGGGTACGAGGTCCGGATCTGCGGCGCGAGCCCCGAGGTCGACGCGGGCGCGTTCACCCTGCGGCCGCCGTTCGGCCTCGACGGGCTCGACGACGCGGACACGGTCATCGTGCCGGGCCGCGACGCGAACCCGCCGGTGGCTCCCGAAGTGCTCGACGCGCTGCGGCGGGCCGCCGCGAGGGGCGCGCGGATCGCGTCGATCTGCTCGGGCGCGTTCATCCTGGCCGAGACCGGCCTGCTCGACGGCCTCCGCGCGACCACGCACTGGGTCGGCGCGGCCGAGCTGGCCCGGCGGCACCCGGCGATCGACGTCGACCCGGACGTCCTCTACGTCGACAACGGTCAGTTCCTGACGTCGGCGGGCGCGGCGGCCGGGCTGGACCTGTGCCTGCACCTGATCCGCCGCGACCACGGCTCGGCGGTGGCGGCCGACGCGGCCCGGCTGTCGGTGATGCCGTTGGAACGCGAAGGTGGCCAGGCCCAGTTCATCGTCCACGACCAGCCCCCGACCCCGCGCGGCTCGGCGCTGGAGCCGGTGCTGACGTGGATGGAGGAGAACTGCGCGAAGGAGCTGACCCTCGAGGACGTCGCCGCGTACGCCGGGATGAGCACGAGGACGCTCAACCGCCGCTTCCGCGAGCAGACGGGCACGACGCCGCTGCAGTGGCTGCTACGGGTCCGCGTCCGGCGCGCGCAGCACCTGCTGGAGGCGACGGGCCACGCGGTGGACCGGATAGCGGGCGAGGTGGGCTTCGGCTCAGCGACGGCGTTCCGGGAGCGGTTCAAGCGAGTCGTCGGAACAAGCCCGAACGCTTACCGGGCCAGCTTCCGGTCGTGAGTGTTTAGGGCGGTTAGAACCGCCCTAAACACTCACGACGAGCCGCGGCAGACCACCCGGCGCGAGGACGGCGTAGCTAACCCGCACTGCGCAAGAGGAAGTCCCGGGTTGAGCCCATGCCGTACTTGTCCACCGGGCTCGACAGTGCCGCCACCTCCCGCAGCACCGGCCGGATGTCGACGCCGTCGGCGCGGGCGGCGGTGCAGAGGGCGTTGAGCGCCACGAGTTCGTCGCGCGGGTCGGCGCCCTGGTCGCAGGCCGAGATGTGCAGCAGCCGGGTGCGGAAGTCCGCGTCGGGCAGGGACACCGCCCAGCGGAACGACGGGTACCGCTCGAACAACGCGCGGACCTCGGCCCGGGCGTCGTCGTCGCCGGTCGCGTAGTGGTCCAGCAGGGCGCGCAGCACTTCCCGCGCACCGGGCGGAAGGACCACCTCGAACGGCTCCCCGTCGAACGGGGCGTTCGCGATCGGCTCCAGGACGGCGTCCACGCGTGCGACTTCCTGCTCGAACATGGGCCCACGGTATCGTCGGACGCGTGTCGAGCCCCGAAGCGTCCAGGACCGGGCTGTCGGTCGCCCCGGCAGCCCGGTAGCTCGCTCCTTTCACCACCCGCGTGCCCGGGTCCCCGGGTGACCACGAAGTCGTCTGCCGATCTCGTGATCCCTGGAGCCTGTTGTGCCCTTTCCTGTCTACTTCCTCGCCCTGGGCGTGTTCGCCATGGGCACGTCCGAGTTCATGCTCGCCGGGCTGGTGCCCGACATCGCCGGCGCGCTGGGGGTTTCCCCGGCGCAGGCCGGTTTCCTGACGTCCGCGTTCGCCGTCGGCCTGGTCGCCGGCGCGCCGCTGATGGCCGCCGTGGCCCGTTCGTGGCGGCGTCGCACGGCGTTGCTGGGCTTCCTCGCGGTGTTCGTCGCGACGCACGTCGTCGGCGGCCTCACCGGATCGTTCGCCGTACTGCTGGTGACGCGGGCGGTGGCCGCGGTGGCTTACGCGGGCTTCCTGGCCGTCGCGCTGACCGCGGCGGCCGGTCTCGTACCGCCGGACCGGACGGGCCGCGCGCTGGCCGTCCTGCTCGGCGGCACGACGCTCGCCTGCGTCGCCGGCATTCCCGGCGGCGCGCTGCTGAGCGCCGCGTTCGGCTGGCGCGCGGCGTTCTGGGCCGTCGCGCTGCTGTGCGTGCCCGCGGTCGCGGGAGTCGCGCGGATCCCCGGCACTCCCGCGACCGCGAAGCCGTCCGGGCTGCGTAAGGAACTCGCCGAGCTGCGACGACCGACGCTCGCCGGGACGCTGCTGCTCGGTGCCCTGGTCAACGCGGCCACGTTCGGCGTCTTCACGGCCCTGGCGCCGCTGGCCGCCGGGATCGCGCCGGTGCCGCTGGTCCTCGCGATCTTCGGCGCCGGCTGCTTCGCCGGCGTGACCGCGGCGGGCCGGCTCGCCGACCGGTGGCCTGGCCAGGTCGTCGCGATCGGCGGGTTCCTGCTGCTCGCGGGCTGGGTCGTGCTGGCGCTGGTCCCGGCCGCGTTGCCCGTCCTGGCGTTCACGCAGGGCGCGTTGTCGTTCGCCGTCGGGAGCACGGTGATCGCGCGGATCCTGCGGCTGGCGGCGGGCGCGCCGACGATGGCGGGGTCGTACGCGACGGCGGCGCTGAACGTCGGCGCCGCCGCCGGCCCGGTGCTCGGGGCGGTGGCGGCGCCGGTCCGGACGGCCGTCGTCCTGATCGCGATCGCTCAGGTGGTCGCGCTGATGTGCAGGACCGCGTCGGCGCCGTCGAGGACCTCGGGGGTGAGCGGGAAGTAACCCGTCTCCGGGATGGCGTCCGTGCGCGTGCGGCCGGGCTCGACCGCGCGCACCAGGCCCCAGCCGTCGACGCGGTCCTGCAGCGAAGCCTCGTAGGTCTCCGGCTCGGGCTCCCCGAGCCGGAGCGCCTCGCTGCGCCCGACGCTCCCGGCGACGAAGACGTACCGCTCGCCCAGCAGCGACCCCACGATGGCGCCGGCACCGGACCACACGAGGTTCGCCACCGCCGAGTTCCAGGTGCTCGTGCCGCGCTGCAGGTGGCTGTTGTGGGCGAACACCATCGTCGGCCCCCGCTGGGCTTCGAGGTCGCGGATGTCGAGCAGGTTCTGCGCCATGATCGCGTCGCGGGTGCCGCTGAGGCGCGAATACCGTTCGGCGCCGTCGATCGCCGCCTGCTTGTGGTAGCGCAGCAGGCCGAGCCCGGCGGTGAGGTGCGTCCGCGCGCGGACCCACTCGGCGCGTGACGTCGCCGCGATCCGCTCCGGCGCGCGGCTGTGGAGCGTGGTCAGCAGGTCGTCGGCGATCGCGCGCAGGGCGTCGGCCGCCGGCGTGGCGCCGGGGGAGGCCGCCGCGTCCATGACGGCTTCCGTGCGGCTCCACCGGTCGTCGTCGCCGGCCAGGCTCGCGACGTCGACGTCGAGGCCCAGGTAGTCGCGGGCGTGTTCGAGGTAGCGCCGCGGGCTGGGCGCGCTCATCATCTCGGTGGACGCGTCGAAACCGTGGAACGCCAGGCGTTCCGCGGCCGGGAGGGGCTCGTTGTGCTCACGCATCCAGGCGACCAGGCGCCGGTTGGCGTCCAGCTCCCCGAAGCTGTGCGAGAAGCCTTCCTTCATCGCGGTGTCGAGGGTGCCGGCGCCGTCGCGGACGAAACCGTCCACGGCGAGCGCGGCCACCCGGTCGGTCTCGAGGGCGATCGAGCGGAAGCCGTGGCCGGCCAGCTGGGCGAAGAGTGCGTTGCGCCGCAAGGGAAACGCCGGTTCCTGGTGCGACGGCTCGCCGTAGCCCAGCAGGGTGCACGACGCAGGGGCGAAGTCTCGGATGTCCTGACTCATGAGGCTCAAGCGTATCGTTGAAAGAACGGTTGAGACTTGGCCTAAGCCGGGCTCGGTAAAGTCTCAACTCGATGAGACCCGCCGACCTGGCCCGCGAGCACGGGCTCTCGACCCAGGCCGTCCGCAACTACGAGGCGGACGGCTTCCTCCCGCCCGCGGACCGCACGCCGAGCGGCTACCGGATCTACACCGGGACGCACGCGGCCGCGTTGCGCGCCTACCTGGCCCTGATCAGGGGATACGGCCACCCGACGGCCGGTCGCGTGATGCTCGCGCTCCACGACGGCCACCTCGACGACGCCCTGCTGGCCATCGACCGCGGCCACGCCCGGCTGCTGCGGGACCGCGAAACCCTCGGCTCGGTGCGCCGCGCGGTGGGCGACCTGACGGCGGAACCCGCGCCGGACCCCGGCGCCCGGACGATCGGCGAGCTGGCGCACCGGCTGCGCGTCACGCCGGCGACGCTGCGGAACTGGGAGCAGGCCGGCATCCTGACGCCCGCGCGCGACGCCGCGGGCTACCGCGTCTACCGCGCGGAGGACGTCCGCGACGCCGACCTCGCCCACCTCCTGCGCCGCGGCGGCTACCCGCTGGGGCACATCGCCACGGTGGTCGAGCAGATCCGGACGGCCGGCGGTACCGAGGAGCTGTCCCGCGCGCTGGCCGGCTGGCAGACGCGGCTCACGGCCCAGGGTGTCGCCATGCTCGACGCGTCGGCGCGCCTCGGCGACTACCTGGCCTTGCGGCGGCGGACGTAATGGGTGATCAGCAGGATGGTGCAGACCAGGGCGACCGAGCCGGCGACCATGCGGAGGGTGAAATCCAGCCCTGTCACGGAACCGACGGCGTTGGTTCCGGCGCTGATGACCAGGACCAGCCAGAGGAGCGGGGCGGCCGAGCGGGTGGTGGCAGTGGTGTCGTTTTCCATGGGCAGAACGTTAGAAGCGGCCGCGGCGCGATTCACTGGCCTGCGCACCCGGAATCCGGGTAGCGCCTGCACTACCGCCGAGCGTCAGCTGTCGCGGCCGAGGTAGGCGAGCACGGCCAGCACGCGCCGGTGGCCGCCCTCGTCCGAGGGCAGGTCGAGCTTCTGGAAGATGTTGCGGATGTGCTTGAGCACCGCGCCGTCGCTGACGACCAGCAGTTCGGCGATGGTGCCGTTGTTGTAGCCCTCGGCCATCAGCGCCAGCACCTCGCGCTCGCGCGCGGTGAGCGCGTCCAGGGGGTCCTTCGCGCGGCTGCGGGCCATCAGCTGGCCGATCACCTCGGGGTCCATCGCGGTGCCGCCCTTCGCGACCCGCTGCAGCGCGTCGAGGAACCGCTCGACCTTGCCGACCCGCTCCTTGAGCAGGTAGCCGACCCCGCCGACGCCGTCGGCCAGCAGCTCGACCGCGTAGCTCGTCTCGACGTGGGCCGAGAGCACCAGCACCGGCAGGCCCGGGTGGATCTCGCGGGCCCGGACGGCGGCGCGCAACCCCTCGTCGCGGTGCGTCGGCGGCATGCGCACGTCCATCACGACGGCGTCCGGCCGGTCCGTCCCGACGAACTCGAGGAAGTCCTCGGCGTTGTCGAACGTCGCGGCCACCTCGATGCCCGACGTCTTCAGCAGCAGCGAAAGTCCTTCGCGCAACAGGGCGTCGTCCTCGGCGATCACGACCCGCATGGCAGCTCCACTCGCAGCTCGGTCGGCCCACCGGGTGGGCTGGTCAGGGTGAGGGTCCCGTCGAAGGCCTCGGCGCGCCGCCGGATCCCGGCGAGCCCGCTGCCGCCGGTCTCCACGGCACCGCCGCGGCCGTCGTCGCGGATGTCGATGGACAGCAGGCCCGCGGGGCCGCCGAGGGTGATCTCGATCTTCGACGCGTCGGCGTGCTTGGTCACGTTGGCCAGCGCCTCGGCCACGACGAAGTACGCGGCGGCCTCGACCGCCGCCGGCCGTCCGGCGTCGTTCTCGACGGTGAGCGCGACCGGCACCGGGCTGCGTTCGCCGAGGGCGCGCACCGCGCCGGCCAGCCCGCGTTCGCTCAGCAGCGGCGGGTAGATGCTGCGCACGACCGTCCGCAGCTCGGCCAGCGCGTCGGTCGCGGTGTCCTGCGCCTTGACCAGCAGGTCCCGCACGGTGTCCGGATCCCGCTCGTACAGCTGGCCCGCGATGCCCAGCTGGAGCACGACGGCGGCGATCCGCGCCTGCGTCCCGTCGTGCAGGTCACGCTCGATGCGGCGCAGTTCGGCACCGTGCGCCTCCAGGGCGGCGGCCCGGGTCGCCGTCAGTTCGGCGACGCGGTCGGCCAGGACGACGCCCGCGCCGGGCTTGAGCAGCGACCGCGCGGTACGGGCTTGCCAGCGGGCGACCACCGGCGCGAGGAACAGCGTCACCGCGGCCATCACGACGCCGCTGAGCACGGCCAGCCCGGCGGTCGGCCACGAGTGCACGAGGATCCCCATCGACGCCTCGATCCCGCCGGGCACCGCGGGCCAGACGGCGGCCGAGACGACCTGCTGGACCGCGCCGAGCGGCAGGCCGATCGCCAGCGCGCCGATGAGCATCCCGGTCGCCGCGTGGAGCGCGAGCCACGCGACGTCACGGCGCGTCGCCGGGTCGGTCACGGGGTTGCCGTCGCGGTAGGGCTCGGGGATCGGCTCGCCGAGCGCGCGGGCGGCGCGGCGGCGATCGAGCCGGACGACCTTGCGCGACAGCCGGATCGCGGGCGCCACCGACGGGATCCCGATGCCGAACGGGCACAGCACGAGCACGACGAGCAGGCCGACGAGGGCGAAGATCGACAACAGCGACGTCGCCGCCCCGGCCAGCAGGTAGCGCACCGCCGACCAGCAGGCACGCAAGCGGGTCGTCACGCCGCCAGTGTCCCACCGAGGCACACCCCACCGCCGTGGTGGTGCAGGCGCTACCCCGGATCCACCTCCCCACGGGATCGAACGGAGGCCGCCACGAACCTAGTTTTGGTGCTACAGAACGAAAGGGATCGTGATGACCACAGGGTATGCGCTGGAGCTGGCCGAGGTGCGGAAGGTGTACGGCCGCGGCGACGGCGCCGTCACCGCGCTCGACGGGGTGTCCGTGGGGGTGCCGCGAGGGACGTTCACCGCCGTGATGGGGCCGTCCGGTTCCGGCAAGAGCACGTTCCTGCACTGCGCGGCCGGGCTCGACCGGCCGACGTCGGGCCGGGTCCTGCTGGGCGACACCGAGATCGGCAAGCTGAAGGAAACCGCGCTCACGCAGCTGCGGCGCAGCCGGATCGGGTTCGTCTTCCAGGCCTACAACCTGCTGCCGTCGCTGAACGTGCTGCAGAACATCACGCTGCCGACGCGGCTGGCCGGCAGCAAGCCGGATCCGCACTGGCTGCGCGAAATCGTCGAAGGCGTCGGCATCGCGAAGAAGCTCGAACACCGGCCTTCGGAGCTGTCCGGCGGGCAGCAGCAGCGCGTCGCGATCGCGCGGGCGCTCGTCACCCGGCCCGAGGTCGTGCTGGCCGACGAGCCGACCGGCGCGCTCGACACCCGCACCGGGCGGCAGGTGCTCGACCTGCTCCGCGCCGTCGTCGAAGGCATGGGCCAGACCGTCCTGATGGTCACGCACGACCCGGTCGCCGCATCAGCGGCGCACGGCGTGCTCTTCCTCGCCGACGGCAAGCTCGCCGGCCACCTCACGCAGCCCACGCCCGAGCGGGTCGCGGAGCGCATGACGCACCTCGGGGAGTGGTGACCGTGCTGACCCTGGCCCTGCAGACGATCCGGACGCGCATCGGCGGCTTCGCCGGCGCGTTCATCGCGATCCTGTGCGGCGCGGCCCTGGTGGCCGCGTGCGGGATCCTCATGGAGTCCGGCCTGCGCGCCGGCGTCCCGACGCAGCGCTACGCGGCCGCGGCCGTCGTCGTCGGCGGCACCCAGTCGGTGCGGCCGCCCGGCGCCGACGCGCTGTCGTCGGAGCAGGTGGCCGAGCAGGCCACCGTGCCCGCGGACCTGGCCGGCCGGCTCGCCGCGGTCCCCGGCGTCCGCGCCGCGGTGGCGGAGCAGAGCTTCCCGGCGCAGGTGGTGACCCGCGACGGGCAGGTGCTGACCGGCGTCCCGTCGCTCGGGCACAACTGGGACGCGGCGGTCCTGGCGCCGTTCACACTGAGCGCCGGCCGGGCGCCGGCGACCGACGGCGAGGTCGTCCTCGACGCCGACCTGGCCCAGCGCGCCGGCGTCGTCGTCGGCGACCAGGTGCGCGTCATGACGCGGTCGACGCCGGTGCCGTTCCGGGTGTCCGGCGTCGCCACCGCCGCCAACCTGTCGCGACAGTCGGCGCTGTTCTTCACGGCGTCGCAGGCCGCTCACCTGGCCGCTCGGCCGGGCCAGGTGAACGCGATCGGCGTCCTGGCCGGCCCGGGTGTCGCTCCGGACGCGCTCGCCGACCGCGTGCGCACCGCGACGGCCGGGGCGCCGGTCGAGGTGACCAGCGGCGTCGAGCGCAGCACCGTCGAGTTCCTCGACGTCAGCCAGACCCGCACGCTGCTGCTCGCGATCGCCGGCTCGTTCGGCGGGTTCGCGCTGATGGTGGCGGTGTTCGTGGTGGCGAGCACCCTCGCGCTCACGATCAACCAGCGCCGGCGCGAGTTCGCGTTGCTGCGGGCCGTCGCGGCGACGCCGAAGCAGATCCGCAAGCTCATCGGCGTCGAGACGACGCTCATCGCGCTGGTCGCCGGCGTGCTCGGCAGCCTGCTCGGGCTGGCGGTCGCCGCCGGGATGCGCGACGCGTTCGCCGCGATCGGCGTCATCCCGGCGGACTTCGGCCTGGTGATCGGCCCGCTCCCGCTGGTGGCGGCGGTGGTCCTCGGCCTGGGCGCGGCGCGGCTGGCGGCCTGGACGGCGTCGCGGCGGCCGTCGACGATCAAGCCGGTCGAGGCACTCGGCGAGGCCGCGGTGGAGCGGCGTGAGCTCGGCAAGGTCCGGCTCGTCACGGGCTGGGCGCTGGTGCTGATCGGCCTCGGCGGCGCGGCGGTCCCGCTGTTCGTGCACGGCGACGCGGGCACGGCGGCGTCGTCGATGGCGACGCTCGTGACCGTCATCGGGCTGGCGGTCGTGGGGCCGCAGGTGGTCGGGCTGATGGTGCGGGTGCTCGCGCCGGTGCTGTCGCGGGTGTCGCGGATCAGCGGTTACCTGGCCGCGGCGAACAGCCAGGCCAACACGCGCCGGCTGGCGGCGGCGGTGACCCCGCTGATGCTGGCGGTCGCGTTCGCGCTGTCGATGTTCTACAGCCAGACGTCGGCCTCGGCGGCCGCCGAGCAGCAGACGGCGCGATCGACCACGGCGGACTACGTGCTCACGAGCCCGGCGGGCGGCATCTCCCCGGAGGTGGCCGAAGCGGTCCGCCGCGTCCCGGGCGTGGCGGCGGCGACGCCGGTGGTGCGCACCCAGGTGATCGTGGCGACGCCCACGGGCGAAGACATCGACGTCCAGAGCCTGCCGGCGCAGGGCCTGCTGGGCGACCAGGCCGGCGCGACCCTGGACCTGGGCATCTCGGCCGGCCGCCTGGCGGACCTGCGAGGCGACACGGTGGCGCTGAGCGAGTCGGAGGCGAGCTGGCTGGGCAAGAAGATCGGCGACCAGGTCGAGTTCTATTACGGAGACGGGGTTCCGGCCACTCTCCGCCTGGTCGCGACGTACACGCACGACTTGGCCTTCGGCGACTTCGTGCTGCCTGCGTCGCTGGCTCGTGCGCACACCGGTGACCAGCTGGACGACTCAGTCCTGGTCCGCCGTTCGCCCACCGCGGACCCCTCGGCCGTGTCCGCGGCCTTGAGCGCGGTCGCCGAGCGCTACCCGGGCTTGGGTTTCACCGCGGCATCCCCGGAAACGGGCGGCCAGCGCCAGGCCCAGTTCTACCTGAACCTGGTGGCGGTCGGCGTGCTGATCGGCTACGTGGCGATTTCGGTGGCCAACACACTGGTGATGAGCACCGCCCAGCGCGGCCGAGAGTTCGCGTTGATGCGTTTGGTGGGCACAACGCGCGGCCAGGTGATCCGGATGATGCGCCTGGAGGCACTGGCCACGGTCGGGGTCGCGGCGGTCGTCGGGACGCTGGTTCCGTTGGTACCGCTGGCGTTGCTGAACATGGGCCTGCGGGGGACGGTGGTGCCATCAGGCGCGCCGACCGTCTACTTGGGAATCATCGCGGGTGCGGTGTTGCTGGGGTTGCTGTCGATGGGCCTGTCGACCCGGGTAGCGCTGCGAGCCAAGCCGATCGACGCCATCGGGCTGCGGGAGTAGCCGTGGCCGCGGATCCGCCCTGCTGCGGTCAGTACCGCAGCAGGGCGGAGATTCGCGGGCAGCCGCACGGCCTCAGCCGCTTCCGGGATCGGCCGCCGGCCACAGACCCAGTCCGGAGAAGTGTTCGCGGACATGGGCACGGACCTTCTCGTCCAGCTCGGCGACGAGCGCGATCGTCTGACGGGATTCGGTCGCCGCTTCGGTGTGCTTCCCGGTCGCCGCCAGGGACCGGACCAACGCCACCAGCGCGCGAGCGACCCGAGCGTGGTCGGCGAGGGACCGCCGGCGTCCTCGCGGCCCAGCCCGCGGTACGGCCACACAACCTGCGCAGTCAACGGCGTTCGCAATAGCCGCTGCGCGCGGCTCGAAACTCTCGAAAATCTTCGAAAGTTATTGCCCAACCAACCGTGCGGAAATCATGCTTCCGTCATCCTGGCTTGCCTGCCAGCCTCAATGAGGAGGAAGCATGCGCACCAAGAACCACGGCCGCTTCAGGGCGTTGACCGGCGGGGTCGCCCTGGCGCTGATCGCCGCGTTGACGCCGGGTGTCGCCCACGCCGACACCGTTGTCACCACCAACCAGACCGGGACCAGCAACGGCTACTACTACTCCTTCTGGACCGATGGTGGTGGCTCGGTTTCGATGACGCTCGGCTCCGGTGGCAACTACCGCACCTCCTGGAGCAACACCGGGAACTTCGTCGCCGGCAAGGGGTGGAGCAACGGGAGCCGGCGGACCGTGAACTACTCCGGCAGCTTCAACCCCTCCGGCAACGGCTACCTCGCGCTCTACGGCTGGACGTCGAACCCGCTCGTCGAGTACTACATCGTCGACAACTGGGGCACCTACCGGCCGACCGGTACCTACAAGGGCACCGTCACCAGTGACGGCGGCACCTACGACGTCTACCAGACGACGCGGTACAACGCGCCGTCCGTCGAAGGGACCAAGACCTTCAACCAGTACTGGAGCGTGCGGCAGCAGAAGCGGACCGGTGGCACGATCACCACCGGCAACCACTTCGACGCGTGGGCGCGCTACGGCATGCGGCTCGGCAACTTCAGCTACTACATGATCCTCGCGACCGAGGGTTACCAGAGCAGCGGCAACTCGAACCTGACGGTGGGCTGATCATGCGCAAATCCCTGGTCGCCGCCGCCGTGCTGGCCGCGGCGAGCACGATCTCCGTCACCCCGGCCCACGCGGCCGCCTGTTCCGGGTACGTCGGGCTCACCTTCGACGACGGTCCGTCCAACGGTAACACCCCGGCGCTGCTGAACGCGTTGCGGCAGAACGGCTTGCGCGCGACGATGTTCAACGAGGGGCAGTACGCGGCCGCGTACCCGGCGCAGGTGCGGGCGGAGGTGAGCGCCGGGATGTGGGTCGGCAACCACAGTTACACGCACCCGCACCTGATCCAGCAGAGCCAGTCCCAAGTGGACTCGGAGGTCTCCCGGACGCAGCAGGCGATCGCCGGCGCGGGCGGCGGCACCCCGCGCCTGTTCCGGCCGCCGTACGGCGAGACCAACACGACCCTCCGGACGGTCGAAGCGAAGTACGGTCTCACCCAGATCATCTGGGACGTCGATTCGCAGGACTGGAACGGCGCGAGCGTGGACGCGATCGTCGCGGCCAACGCCCGGCTGCAGAACGGCCAGATCATCCTGATGCACGAGTGGCCGGCCAACACCCGGACGGCGATCCCGCGCATCGCGCAGGGGCTGGCCTCCCGCGGCCTGTGCGCGGGGATGATCTCCCCGCAGACGGGCCGCGCGGTCGCGCCGGCCTGAACCGGACGCGCGGTGGCTCCCCGGCGAGCCGCCGCGCGTCAGTTCACGTACCACTCGACCCGGACGGCCGTCGCCGACCGGGTCCGCAGCTCCGCGCACACCTCGTGCGTCACGAGCACGCCCGTGCGCCGGCAGAGCCGGGGCACCCCGTCGATCTCGCTCGCCGGCGTGAAACCGTGCGGCACGAGGTAGTCGCGCATCACCTCGGCGGCGCGGTCGCCGGTGGCGTCCAGGACACCCCAGCACCCGCCGGACCCGCAGCCGACGGTCCGCACGACCGTCAGCTGCGACGGCCCGGGTGCGACGCCTTCGTCCCCGGGCGGCGCCTCCCACTCCGAGAACACGACGACGCCGGCCGCCACGAACCCGACGACCACCATGGTGAGCAGCAGCGAGCTGGGACGCTGCCGTTCGACGAGCATCCCGACGGCGCCGACGACGGCCGCGAGAGCGGTGTGGAACCAGTAGACCTCGATCGCCGCGGGCACCCGCGGCCCGGCCAGCTCGAGCCCGCGCGGCACCGTGAACCAGGCCAGCAGGAGCAGCAGCACCAGCCCGAAGAGCACGCCGGTTCGCGGTGCCGTCGCGAGGGAGCACCAGGCGATGATCGGAAGCAGCCCGAAGAAGGCCGCGAAGGGGTGCTCCCAGGAGAACGCGGCGACGCCGACGGCGGCGACGACCAGCGCGATCCGCCACCAGTGCCGCTTCAGCCGCGAGAGCAAAGCGGCCCGATCGGCTACCCCGGAGTCGGTCACCGGACGATTGTCCCGCGGCCGGCGCCGGTGGGTTACCGCGCTGCCACTAGCGGAGTTCCTCGCCCAGGGCCCGCCGCACCGCCGAGCGCAGCCAGGAGTGTCCGCCGTCCGCGGAGTTCCGTGGGTGCCACGCCATCCCGATCACCACCGGTGGCAGCGGCAGCGGCACCTCCAGCAGCCGCAGCCCCAGTGCGCGGGCCGCCTCCGTCATCGGGCCGGTCTCGCCGCCCGGCACCAGGCACACCAGGTCCGTCCGCGCCGCCAGCGTCATCGCCGTCAGGTGGCTGGGCAGCACCGCCACCACCCGCCGTCGCAGGTCGACGTCCGCCAGGGCCGCGTCCGCCGGGCCCGTGAAGCGGCCCCGGCGGCTCACCACCACGTGCGACGCCGCCGCGAAGCGGGCCGGTGTCAGGCGGCCCTCGGTCAGCGGGTGGCCCGCGCGGACCCCCGCCGCCATGTGCAGGGTGACCAGGGGTTCCGTGCGGGTTTCCGGGTCCGCGTGGTCCAGGGCCCCGACCTCGAGGTCGACTTGGCCGTCGCGCAGGGCCGGGCCGCCCTCCAGCTCCTCGGCCCGGAACCGCGCCGACACCCCGGGGGCCTCCGCAGCCGCGAGGTCCAGCAGGCCCGGGGCCAGCGCCGCGGCGACGATGTCGGCCGCCTGGACCGTGAACGTCCGGTGCAGCGTCAGCGGGTCGACGTCCTCGCCGGGGGAGAGCAGCGCCCCGCAGCGGCGGACCACCGCCGCCACCTCGTCGCGCATCGCCTCCGCTCGCGGCGTCGGCACCATCGCCTGCCCCGCGCGCACCAGCAGCGGGTCGCCCAGCAGCCGCCGCAGCCGGGCCAGGGTGCGGCTCATCGCCGCCGGGGACGTGCGCAGCCGCTCCGCCGCGCGCGTGACGCTGTGTTCGGCCAGCAACGCGTCCAGCGCCACCAGCAGGTTCGCATCGATGTTCACCAGCACCGTTCCGATCTGAGCAACTATCCCGTGCCGACATTCCTATTGTGGCAATCCCGCCGCACGACGCAAGGTGGGACCAGAACGAACGAAGGAGAAACCAAGATGTCCACCTACCCCCGCCCCGGCGACCGGATCGCCGTCGTCAGCCAGAGCGGTCCCATCGTCACCCTGTTCGACGCCGTCACCCACGAGGCCGGCGCCGTCCTGACCGTGCCGGCCGAGCCGCACGAGCTGTGTTTCGACGCCGAACACCGGCTGCTCTACTGCACCAGCGCCTACGTCCGCGGCTACTACGGCGCCCACGACGGCCACAACCACCAGGTCACCGTCATCGACCCGGACGCCGGTGAGATCGTCGAGGTGCTCGACCTCTCACCCGAGCACGGGCCGCACGGCCTGGCCCTCGACCCGGCCCGCCGGCTGCTCTACGTCAGCGTCGAGGCCGGTCCGGCGGGCCCCGGCGGGGTCGTCGTCGTGGACACGACCACGCGCCGCGTGCTGCGCCGCATCGACACCCTCGCGCCCGGCCCGCACTGGTTCGCCATCGACCCGGACGGCCTGCGCGGGTACGCGGCGAACAAGGAAGCGCCGTTCGTCACGGTGGTCGACCTGGCCACCGGCGAGCTGCTGGACAAGATCGCCGTGGCCGGCAGCGAGGGCATCGCCGTCAGCCCGGACGGCGCGACTGTCGCGGTGGCCGTGCGGGACGCCGAGCCCGGCGTCGCGCTGATCGACACCCGGAGCGGCACGGTCGTGCGCACCCTGCCCGCCGCCCACGCCGTCATCCCGGTGCACTGGACGGCCACCGGCCTGCTGCTGGCCGGCGAGCAGCACCGCCCCGACGGCCGCCTGTCCGTCTGGAAGGGCGCGTCGCCCGAGGCGCTGGAGCTGGTCGGGACGGCGGAGGTCGGCACGATGCCGCTGACGCTGACGTCGTCCCCCGACGGCGACCGCGCGTACGTCTCGGCGGTGGTCGGTTCCACGGTCACGGTCGTCGACCTGGCGGATCCCGCGGCGCCCGCCGTCGTGGCGACGCTCGACGTGCCGCGCGCCGGCGAGCCCGGCGCGCACGGCCTGGCCTACATCCCGGCCGGCTGAGGACTGGAACCGGCGGGGCGCATGAGGCAGGGTGGGCGGAACGAGGAGGCAACGATGCCCGATGAGACGTTCACCCTGCCCGGAAGCGTGACCGCGTACCGCTGGGACCCGGTGGGACCGCCGGTCGGCGTGCTGCAGCTGACCCACGGCATGGGGGAGCACGTGCTCCGCTACGACCGGGTCGCCCGCGCGTTCACCGATCGCGGGTTCGCCGTCTACGGCCAGGACCACCGCGGCCACGGCGCGTCCATCCGGGACACACCCGGCGACCTCGGCCCGGACGGCTGGCCGGCGCTGGTTGCCGACATCGGCGTGCTCACCGCGCATATCCGCGACGAACAGCCGGGCCTGCAGGTCATGCTGCTCGCGCACAGCATGGGCTCGTTCGCGGCCCAGCAGTACCTGCTCGACCACTCGGCGGACGTCGACGCGGCCGTCCTCACCGGCACGGCCGCGCTCGACGTCCTGGAGCCGGCGCTGGACCTCGACCAGCCGCTGGACCTGGCGATGTTCAACGCGCCGTTCCAGCCGCCGCGCACGGACTACGACTGGCTCAGCCGCGACGAGTCCGAAGTGGACGCCTACGTCGCTGACCCGTTGTGCGGCTTCGGGATCGACCCGGCGAACACGAAGGCGATGTTCGCCGGTGCCCGCCGGCTGGCGGATCCCGCAGCGGTCGGCGGGATGCGCGAGGACTTGCCGATGTACCTGGCCGTCGGCGAGCAGGACCCGGTCAACGGCAACCTCGCGCTGTTCGACGTCCTCGTTCAGCGCTACCGCGACGCGGGCATCAAGGACCTGACGGTCAAGGTCTACCCGGGCGCCCGGCACGAGATCCTCAACGAGACGAACCGCGCCGAGGTCGTCGCGGAACTGCTGGCGTGGACGGAAAAGCTGGTCTAGAGCCAGTCGTGCTCGCGGGCGTAGCGGGCCGCTTCGTGACGCGTGCGGGTCTGGGTCTTCTGCATCGCGTTCGAGAGGTAGTTGCGGACCGTGCCCTCCGCGAGGTGCAGCTGACCCGCGATGTCGGCGACCGCGAACCCTTCGCGGGTCGCGCGCAGGACGTCGACTTCGCGGTCGGTGAGCGGGCAGTCGTCGACGACGGCGAGCGCGGAGACGTCCGGGTCGATCCAGCGCTTGCCCTCGTGCAGGGTCTTGATCACCGACGTGATGTGCGCCGGTTCCGCCGACTTGCTGACGAACCCCTGGACACCGAGCTTCAGCGCCTTGCGCAGCACTCCGGGCCGGGCGTGCCGGGTGAGCATGAGGATCACCTGGTCCGGCCGCGTGCGGCGGATCTCGGCGACGGCGCCGAGCCCGTCCACGTGGGGCATTTCGAGGTCGATCACGAGCACGTCCGGCCGGTGTTCCAGGGTGGCCTTCACGGCTTGTTCGCCGTCTTCGGCCTCGGCGAGCACGGTGATCTCGCCCTCGAGGGGCAGCAACGCCGCCAACGCCTTGCGCAGCAACGCCTCGTCGTCGGCGAGCACCACGGTCGTCATCGGACGTCCCCCCGTCGCGGGAAAACGGCCGCCGTCAGGAACCGGCCGTCCTGCTGTTCCACCTTCAGCTCGCCCCCGCCCTCCGCCAGCCGCTGCCGCAGCGTGGCGAGGCCGTTCAGCTCGGGCAGTCCGCCCTCCTGCGCGCCGTCGTTGACGATGGAGATCCCGGACTCCGTGAGCGTGATCCGCACCTGCTCGGCCTGGGCGTGGCGCAGGATGTTCGTCGTCGTCTCGCGCAGGACCTGGCCGAGCAGCTCGCCCGCCCGCGCGTCGACCTCGGCCTCGCGGTCGACGCGCACGTGGATGCCCGCGGCCTCGAAGAGGTTCTTCGCGTTCTCCAGCTCCGCGGACAGGTTGAGCCGCCGCTGGGCGTAGGCGAGCTCCTTGGTCTGGAGGATGGTGTCGCCGACCAGGGTGTGCACTTCCTTCAGCTCCTCTTGGGCCCGGTCGACGTCGCTGCGCAGCAGCTTTTCGGCCAGCGCGACCTTCAGCTTCACGACGTGCAGCGTGTGGCCCTGGATGTCGTGCAGGTCGCTGGCGAAGCGCATGCGCTCGCGGATGACGGCCAGCTCCGCCTCCCGGTCGCGGGACTGCTCCAGCTCGGCCACCAGGTCGTAGAACCGCTGGCTGACGAACGTGAACGCGGTCGACACCACGACGGACACAGCCGGGATGACGACGAACTGCATCAGCCGTCCGATGCCGTGGCCGGAGTCGGGGTGCACGAACAGGTTCGTCGAGCCCAGCGCGGCGACCAGCACGCCCAGCCCCAGCAGGGCCGCGATGCGGTGGCGGGGCAGCGGCGGGATGGTGAACGAGCCGACGACGCACAGGCCGTAGAACGAGGAGGAGTCGTCGTTGATCGCCCCGGCGAGCCAGACCGCCGCGGTGATGGCCACGCAGGGCCGCGCGACGCGGATGAAGTCGCCCGCGGTCCAGCGCTCCGCGGTCGCCAGCGCGGCGGCCAGGCCGATGACCTGCAGCACGACGTGCCACCAGGTGCGGGCGGTGAGCACCACCAGCAGCACCCCGACGAACGCCAGCGGCGGCACCGTCGTGATGAGGTTGAGCCGGCGCAGCCGTTCCTGCACCGCCCCACCGGTCCAGGTCGCCCGGCGCGCGAGCGTGGTCACCTCCATACCCCGAGCGTAACGGCCACGGCGGGCCCCACCAGTGACACCACGTCATGTCCTGTGGTGACGTGGCCACACTGCCGCCGGGGCGCGAACGGGGCTGGAATCGGAGCATGTCCACGACACCAGTCATCGACGTCGACCACCTGAACCTCACCTACGGCGGCTTCCACGCCGTGCGGGACCTCTCGTTCCAGGTCGAGCGCGGCGAGCTGTACGCGCTGCTCGGGACGAACGGCGCCGGCAAGACCTCGACCCTCGAGACCGTCGAGGGCCACCGCGCGCCCACCTCGGGCGCCGTGCGGGTGTTCGGGAAGAGCCCGCGCGACCGCGCCGCGGTGCGGCCCCGGATGGGGATCATGCTGCAGGAGAGCGGGTTCTCCCCGGACCTGACCGTGCGCGAGTCGGTCCGGCTGATCGGCAGCCTCACCGAGCGGGCCGACAACGTCGAGCGCGTGCTCGGCATCGTCGACCTCACGCGCAAGGCGGGTACGAAGGTGTCGCAGCTGTCCGGCGGTGAGAAGCGGCGGCTGGACTTCGCCACCGCCGTCTACGGGACGCCGGAGCTGATCTTCCTCGACGAGCCCACCACCGGCCTGGACATCCAGTCCCGCGACGCGCTGTGGGACGCCGTCGACCGGCTGCGCGAGGACGGCTCGACCATCGTGCTCACCACGCACTACCTCGAAGAGGCCCAGCGGCGCGCCGACCGCATCGGCCTGATGCACGAGGGCACCTTCCACCGCGAGGGCACCGTCGCCGAGCTGACGCGGACGCTGCCCTCGACCATCCACTTCGCACTCCCGCCGCACGCACCGGCGCCGCCGCTGCAGGCCACCCGCGAGCCGGACGGCCGGTTCCTCATCGAGACCTTCGGCCTGCAGAAGGACCTCCACACCGTGCTCGCCTGGGCGCAGGACCACGCCGTCGAGCTGCGCGGGCTCGAAGCCGGCCCGACCCGCCTCGACGACGTCTTCCGCGCCATCAGCAACTCCTGAGAAAGGGCCTCTCCCATGCTTTCGATCGCTCGCGGCGAGCTGATCCAGATCTTCCGCAACCGGCTGGTCCTGGTCACCGCCCTGCTCCTGCCGGTCGCGTTCAGCGCGTTCCTCATCAACCAGCACGAGCTGTTCACCAAGGTGGGCAGCCTCGGTTACATCGCGGCGCTGGCCCTGTTCTTCGTGGTGAGCATCGGGCTGTACACGACCTCGGTGACGACGCTCGCGTCCCGCCGCCAGAACCTCTTCCTCAAGCGCCTGCGCTCCACCGCGGCCGGTGACGTCGGCATCCTCGCCGGGCTGCTGGTGCCGATCACGGTGCTCACGCTGGTCCAGGTCACCGTGATCCTGGGGGTGCTGGCCGCGGTCACCGACCGGCCCGCCCACCCGCTCCTGCTGGTGGCGGCGGTCGTCTCGACGATCGTCATGATGCTCGCGCTGGGCCTGGCCACGGCCGGCCTGACCAACTCCCCGGAGCACGCCCAGGTCACCACGCTGCCGGTCACCGTCGGTGTCGTCGCCGTGGCCGGGTGGGTCGGCGCCACCGGCACCGAGCAGCTCACGCTGCTCAAGCGCCTGCTCCCCGGCGGCTCGGCCACCGAGCTGATCCTCGACGCGTGGAACGGCGGCGTCGCACTGGGCGACTCGCTGATCCTGCTCGCGCCCACGCTGGCCTGGGTGATCGTCGCGATCGCGCTGGCCACCCGCCTCTTCCGCTGGGAGCCGCGCCGGTGACGCCGCGGGCGTCCACAGTGGACTGACTCGCCGGGGCCGGCTTCGCCTTCTCACCCGGCTGATGGGCCGGTGGCCGTCGATCGGCTTCCTCGACGACCGGAATCAGCGCCGATCGGGCGTTCGGCGGCGTTCCTGGAGTCCTATGAGGACATTCGCGGGCGCGTCTTCACGGCCGTGGAACGGGAGATCGCGTGGGCGGCCGGCTTGTGGCCCGCCGTGCACGGCGACCGCTGCGCAGCGAACCCGGCTCGCCACTGTTCGTGACCCCCGGCCGGCGGAAATCTTGCCGGACCACCCGGAGCCGGGCGCCCGTGGCAAGATCGGCCGGGTGCAGATCGGGATGCTGGGACCGTTCGAGGTGCGCACGGACGACGGCGTTACCGCCGACGTGCCGGGCGCCCGGCTGCGCGGGCTGCTGATCGCCCTCGCGCTCGAACCGGGGCACGTGGTCCCGAAGACGGCGCTCGTCGACTGGATCTGGGGTGAGCACCCGCCCGCGGAAGCGGCGAACGCCTTGCAACGCCTGGTTTCCCGGCTGCGGAAAGCACTGCCGGACGGCTCGGTCGAGGGCCAGCCGGACGGCTACCGGCTGAAGGTGGACCCCGACGCCGTCGACGCCGTCCGGTTCGAGCGCCTGGTCACCCGCGCCCGCACCGAGGACGACCCGCGGCTGCTGCGCGAGGCCGTCGGGTTGTGGCGTGGCGCGGCCATGCAGGACGTCGGTCTCGTGGAGAGCGAGGCCTTCGCCGCGGCCGTCACCCGGCTCGAGGCGTTGCGCCTGACCGCCGTGGAGGACCGGTTCGACGCGGAGATCGGCGCCGGCCGCGGTGCCGACCTCGTCGCGGAACTGACCGATCTGGTGGCCGCGCACCCGGTGCGCGAACGGCTCGTCGCCGCGTTGATGCGCGCCCTCGCCGCGGCCGGCCGCGACACCGAAGCCCTGCTCGTCTACCAGCGCACGCGGGAAGCCCTGGCCGACGCGCTGGGCGTCGACCCGTCGCCGGAGCTGGCCGCGGTGCACGTCGCGTTGCTGCGCGGCGAGCTGACCCGGCGGAAGGAGACCCGGCAGACGAACCTGCGCGCCGAGCTGACCAGCTTCGTCGGCAAGGACGCCGACGTGGCGACGGTCCGCGACCTCGTCGCCGCGCACCGGCTCGTCACCCTGATCGGGCCCGGCGGTTCGGGAAAGACCCGGCTGGCCACGGAAACCGCCCGCACGCTGCTCGGCGGCTTCCCGGACGGCGCCTGGGTGGTGGAACTCGCGGCCCTCGGCGCGAACGGCGATGTCGCCCAGGCGACGCTGTCGGCGCTGCGGCTGCGGGACGCGCTGCTCGCCGAGGCGACGGACGCGGAAGCGACGGACCGGGTCGTCGCCGCGGTCCGCGACCGGGACGTGCTGCTGGTCCTGGACAATTGCGAGCACGTGATCGAGTCGGCGGCGACGTTCGCCCACCGCGTGCTCGGCGAGTGCCGCCGGCTCCGGATCCTCGCGACGAGCCGGGAACCCCTCGGCATCACCGGCGAGGCGCTCTGGCAGGTCGTGCCGCTGGTCCTGCCCGCGGACGACGCCGGACCCGGCGAGATCGAGGCCGCGCCGGCCGTCCGGCTGCTGCGGGACCGGGCCGGCGCGGTGCGCACGGACCTCGCGACCGACGCCGCCACGGCGTCGACGCTGGCCCGCATCTGCCGGGCGCTGGACGGGATGCCGCTGGCCATCGAGCTCGCCGCGGCCCGGCTGCGCACGATGTCCCCCGGCCAGCTCGCCCACCGGCTCGACGACCGGTTCCGCCTGTTGACCGGCGGCAGCCGTACCGCGCTGCCGCGGCACCGCACGCTGCGCGCGATGGTCGACTGGAGCTGGGAGCTGCTGACCGACGCCGAACGCACGGTCCTGCGCCGGCTCGCGGTGTTCTCCGGCGGGGCGAGCCTGGACGCGGCCGAGCGCGTCTGCGCCGGTGACGCCGTCGAGGCGTGGCAGGTGCTGGAACTGCTGACCGCGTTGACGGAGAAGTCTTTGGTGGTCACGGGAAACGACGCGGCGCCGCGTTACCGGATGCTCGGCACGATCAAGGAGTACGCCGCCGAGCGGCTCGCCGAGGCGGGGGAGGCGGAGCAGGCGCGGCACGCGCACCTCGCGTACTTCACCGAGCTCGCCGAAACCGCGGAGCCGCACCTTCGCCGCGTCGAGCAGCTGGACTGGCTGGCCACGCTCGCGGCCGAGCACGACAACATCGGGGCCGCGATGCGCGGCGCGCTCGCGGCCGGCGAGGCCCAGGGCGCGATGCGGCTCGCGGCGGGCGCCGCCTGGTACTGGTGGCTCGGCGGGCACAAGGCCGAGAGCAACGAGCTGATCATGGCGGCCACCGCCGTGCCCGGCGAGGTGACCGACGACGTCCGCGCCACGGTGTACGGCTACGCCACGATGTTCCTGAGCTCCGGGCGGGGCGGGGACCAGTACCGGGCCGAGGAGTGGATCCACAAGGCGTACGCGTTCACCCGGCGCAGCCCGCGCCACCACCCGATCTGGGGCGTCGTCGGCGCGCTGGAACGGCTGCTGCAGGCGCCGGAGGAGCCCCTGCCCGCGTGGGAACCGCTGCTCGCCGACGAAGATCCGTGGGTCCGCGCCCTCGCCCGGCTGCACCTGGGCAAGATGCGGATCGAGCTCGGCCGGGAGGGGCGGGCCGCGGACGAGTACCTCGAACTGGCGCTGGCCGAGTTCCGCGCGCTCGGCGAACGGTGGGGGATCGCGTTCGCCCTGATGGAGCTGGCGAACCGGATCGCCACCCGCGGCGAGTTCACGCGGGCGTGCGAGCACTACGAAGCCGCGATCGCCGTCGTCACCGAGGTCGGCGCGCTCGACGACGTCGTGCCGATGCGGTCGCGGCAGGCCCAGCTGTACTGGCTCTCGGGCGACGCCGAGGCGAGCGCGGCGGCCATGGCGGAGGCGCAGCGGCACGCGGAACGCGTCGCCTGGCCGAGCGCGCTGGCCGAGCTGGCCCTGGCGAAGGCGGAGCTCGCCCGCTGGAGCGGCGACCCCGAGCTGGCCCGCCGCCAGCTCGACGCCGCGACGGCGTTGCTGGGCGACGCCGCCGAGCTGCCCGGCGTCCGCGCGATGACGCAGGACCTGCTGGGCTACCTCGCCGACGACGTCGCCGAGTCCCGCGACCACCGCGCCGCGGCCCTGCGCGCGGCGACCGAGGCGGGACACCCGCTGACGATCGCCCAGGTCCTCGTCGGGTTCGCGGACGTGGCCCTGCGCGAAGACCGCCCCGCGCAGGCCGTGCGGCTGCTCACGGCGAGCGCCGGCCTGCGCGGCCTGCCGGACTGTTCCCACCCGGACGTGGCCCGGCTCGAGCAGGCCGCACGAGACCGCCTCGGCGGCGAGGGGTTCGCCGAGGCGGTTCGCGAGGGCACGGAAACGGCGTGGAGCGAGCTGGTCAAGCCCTCGTGAGTGGTTAGGGCGGTTCTAACCGCCCTAACCACTCACGACCACCGGCACCGAGGTCCGGGCGAGGTGGTCACGCCCGCTTCTTGAACGTCGCCCGCGCCCAGAGGTAGCCGACCGCCGCGATCCCGGCGCACCAGGCCAGGGCCGGGATCACGTCGGCCGCGGCCGGGGCGCTGTTGAGCAGGCCGCGCAGGGTCTCGATGATCGGCGTGAACGGCTGGTACTCCGCGAACTGCCGCAGGCCCGGGCCCATCTTCTCGGCCGGGACGATCGCGCTGCTGAAGAACGGCAGCATGACCAGCGGCACGGTGGCCAGCCCGGCCGTCTCCGGGGACTTCGCCGCCAGGCCCAGCGCGACGGTGAACCAGCCGGCCGCGACCCCCAGCAGCACGACGATCCCCGCCACGCCGAGCCAGCCGAGCAGGCTCGCCGACGTGCGGAACCCCAGCAGGAACGCCACCCCGACGAGCGCGGCGATGGCGACCAGGTTCGTCAGCAGGCTGGCGACGACGTGCCCGGTCAGCACCGCGCCGCGGGAGACGTCCATGACCTTGAAGCGGTTGATGATGCCCTTCGTCATGTCGGAGTTCACCGACGTCGCGGTCGCTCCCAGGCCGTAGCAGACGGCCAGCAGCATCAGCCCCGGCGTCGCGTAGTCCACGTAGTCGACGCCGACGCTGAACGCGTCGCCGAGCATGTACACGAACATCAGCATGATCACGATCGGCATCAGCACCGCGTTGAACACCGACGTCGGGTTCCGGGCGATGTGCTTGAAGTTGCGGCGCACCATGACCTGGGTGCTCATTTCACGGTCACCTTCGTGTTGTGGCCCGTCAGGGCGAGGAAGACGTCGTCGAGGTCCGGCGTGTGGACGGAGAACCCCTCGGCACCGACCGCGTACTCGTCGAGCCGGTCGAGCAGGGCCCGCAGCGAGTGCGTCCCGCCGTCACTGGGCACCCGCAGGGCCAGGGCTTCGTCGTCGCGCGTGGCGCCGGGGAAGATCCGCGCGGCCGCGTCGAGCTCGGCGGCGGTGGTGAACCGGAGGCGGACGTGCGTGCCGGGGAGCCGGTGCTTGAGCTCGTCTGGCGTGCCTTGGGCGACGAGCTTTCCCCGGTCCAGCACCGCGATCCGGTCGGCGAGCCGATCGGCTTCTTCGAGGTACTGCGTGGTGAGGAAGATGGTCACGCCGCCGTCGACCAGCTCGCGGATGATCGTCCACATCGTCCGGCGGCTGCGCGGGTCCAGGCCGGTCGTCGGCTCGTCCAGGAAGATGATCCGCGGGTCGCCGACGAGCGTCATCGCCAGGTCCAGCTTCCGGCGCATGCCGCCGGAGTAGGCCGACGCGAGCTCGCCCGCCGAGCCCGTCAGGTCGAACCGCTCGAGCAGCTCGGTGACGACCCGGCCGTCCGCCCGCTTCAGGTCCACCATCAGCTGCAGGTTCTCCCGGCCCGTCAGCAGCTCGTCGACCGCCGCGAACTGGCCGGTGACACCGATCTGGGCGCGCACGGCCTTGGCCTCGGTCCCGACGTCGTGCCCGCCGACGCGGACCGTCCCGCCGTCGGCCTTCATCAGCGTGGTCAGCACGTTCACCGTGGTCGTCTTGCCCGCGCCGTTCGGGCCGAGCAGGGAGAAGACCGTGCCTTCGGGGACGTCGAAGCCGACGCCGTCGAGCACGACCTTGTCCTTGAACGCCTTGCGCAGCCCGGAAACCTCGATCGCCGTCACTGGTCCGCCGCCGTCCAGGTCACCGGCAGCTCGTGGACGCCGTAGATGTTCATGTCGGTCCGCAGCTTCACCTCGCCGGCGGGGACGGCGAGTTCCAGCGTCGGGAAGCGGCGCAGCAGCGCCTCGAACCCGGCGCGCATCTCGATCCGGGCCAGCTGCTGGCCGAGGCACTGGTGGACGCCGTGGCCGAAGGACAGGTGCCCGCGGGCCGTGCGGTGGACGTCCAGGACGTCGGGGTTCTCGAAGCGTTTCGGGTCGCGGTTGGCGGCCAGCAGCGAGACGACGACGGTCGACCCCTCGGGGATGGTCTCGCCGCCGAGCTCGATGTCCTCGGTGGCGTAGCGGTAGAAGATGTCGGCGACGGACAGGTAGCGCAGCAGCTCCTCGACGGCCCCGGGCAGCAGCGCCGGGTCGGCGGCCAGCTCGGCCCGCTGCGCGGGGTGCTCCAGCAGCGCGAAAGTGCCCAGCGACAGCATGTTCGCGGTGGTTTCGTGGCCCGCGAGCAGCAGCAGGAAGGCGACGCCGGTCAGTTCTTCGATGCTGAGGTCGTCCTGGCCGGCCAGATCGGACAGGATGTCGTCACCGGGCTCGGCGCGTTTGCGCGTGACCAGCTCGGCGAGAAAGGTGTTCAGCGCGATGTAGGCGCCCATCTTCTGTTCGAGCGGCTGCTCCTTGACCATGAACTGGGCCGAGTTCGCCTGGAACTCCGCGCGGTCGGCGTAGGGGACGCCGAGCAGTTCGCAGATCACCAGCGACGGCACCGGCAACGCGAACTCCGCGACGAGGTCGATCGGCGGCGTCAGCTTCGCCAGCACGTCCAGCTGCCGCTCGACGACGTCGACGATGTGCGCTTCGAGCTGCTTCATCCGCTTGACGGTGAAGGCCCCGGTGAGCCTTTTCCGCAGCCGGCTGTGATCCGGCGGGTCCATCGCGATGAAGACGCCGGGAAGCGGCGGAGACGGCTCGGTGGCGACGGGCATCCCGGGCGTCTCATACGGCACGTGGAGCACACCGATGTCCTGCCGCGAGCTGAAGCGCGGATCGGCCATGAGCGCCCGGACGGCGTCGTACCCGGTGACGAGCCAGCCTTCGTGGCCGTCGGGGAAGAGCAGCGGGCTGACGGGCCGCGTCTCCCGCAGCCGGGTGATCTCACGGGGCGGGTCGAAGGGGCCGGCGTCGCGTTCCATGGGCAGGCCTGCGGTCTTGGTCATCGAAGTGCCTTTCGTGGCGGGCTGGTGAAGCCACGATCACGGCCGGAGCTGACACGCACCTGACACCGCCCTGACACGGCTGCGTCAGCCGCGTCCCCGGCCGGTCTCGGGGAGGCGGACCGTGACCAGCAGGCCGCCGTCCGCGCGGGGGGTCAGCTCCAGGTGCCCGTCGTGGGCCCGGACGATGCTGTGCACGATCGCCAGCCCGAGGCCGACGCCCGCGTGCTCGTCGGCACGGGTGCGCTGGGTGCCGCGCTGGAACGGCTCGGTGAGCGTCGGCACCAGGTCCGCGGGCAGCACCCGGCCCGTGTTCTCGACCCGCAGCACACTCGCGTAGCGCTTCGCCTCGGTGCGGACCGTCACGGTGCCGCCGCCGGGGAGGTTGTGGACGATGGCGTTCTGCACGAGGTTCGTCAGCATCCGCAGCAACAGCTCCGCGGAGCCGGCGCTCCGGGTCGGCTCGCCGGTGACGTCGAGCGTGATCCCGCGCTGTTCGGCGAGCGGAAGCAGCGTCTCGGCGGCCTCTTCGGCGATGAGCGAGAGGTCGACGGCCTCGCGGGTGAAGCTCCCGCGCTCGCCGCGGCTGAGCAGCAGGAGGGCCTCGGTGAGGCCGATCGCCCGCGCGTTGACGGCGTGGAGGCGTTCGACGAGCTCGCTCCGGTCCCGGGTGGGGTCGGTGCGGGCGACGTCGAGGAGCGTCTTCGAGATCGCCAGCGGGGTGCGCAGCTCGTGCGAGGCGTTGGCGGCGAACCGCCGCTGCTCGGCGACGTGGGATTCGAGCCGTCCGAGCATGACGTCGACGACGTCGGCGAGGTCGCGGAACTCGTCTTTGCGGCCCTCCAGGCGGATCCGGTGCGAGAGCGAGCCCCGCGACGCCAGCCGCGCCGCGTCCGCGATCCGGGTGAGCGGCGCGAGCATCCGGCCGGCGAGCACCCACCCGCCGACGAGCCCGACCACGACCAGGACGCCCATCGCGGTGGCCGCGGCGGGGAAGAAGACGCGCACCAGGAGGTAGCGGTTGGGGGCGATGCCGAGCAGGCCCCGGTCGTTGTCGGGGACGTAGCGCAGCAGGAACACCCACACCACGACCAGCAGGACGGCGCCGGTGAGCAGGAGGAGCCCGGCGTAGCTGAGGGTGAGCTTCAGGCGGGCGCTCGGTCCCGGACGCCTAGCCGGCACGCGCACTCAGCGGGCCGCCCACCAGCGCCGTGACGCCAACGCGGCCAGGCCCGCGCCGGCCGCGTTGAGCAGCACATCGTCCACAGAGGACACCCGATCCAGCCGCAGGACGTACTGCGCGGTCTCGAGCAGGATCGACAGCCCCGCCGCGAGCGCCAGGACCCGCGGCACCGACGTCGCGAACCGTACCGGGACGAAGAACCCCAGCGCCGCGAACACGAGCAGGTTGCCGGCGATCTGGCCCACCGGCATCGTGAGCAGGTCGCGCAGCGGCACCAGGCTCACCCGCCCGGGCACGGTGCCGGCGTGACTGCCCGGCAGCATGATCAGCCACACCCACGGCACCGTCCCGTACCCGATGGCGACCTCGGCCAGCGCCATCCGCCACGCCCTGCGGCGAGCCGACACCCACACGGCCAGCGCGGCCAGGGGCAGCGCGGCCACGGTGACGACGGCGACGCCGGTGAACGTCCCGGTCCAGCCGTGCCACCCGTCGAGCACACGGCCTCCGTTCGCTGTGGTCCACGCGCCCACTGAAGCCGCGGGCCCGTTGCGAGGGGGTACGCGGATTCCGATACGCCCGCGATAGGCCCGGGCTGCTAGCTTTTCGCGACAACCTGTCGTAATCTTTACGACAGGTTGTCGCATCAAGGCGGCACCAGCACCGACCGAGAGGGATCCCCATGAACGCGCTCAGCGATCGCGCCGAACTCGTCGAGCTGCTCGGCCGCTACGCCGACATCGCCGACCTGAAGGAGTTCACCGAGCTGCCCGGCCGTGTCTTCACCGATCCGGTGACGCTCGACTTCGGGTCGGTCGCCGACATCCCGCCGATGACCGTGCCGCTCGCCGACTACGTCGAGAACCTCCGCGGTGCCTTCGCCTTCTACACGGCGACGCACCACGCCATCACCGGGCACGTCGTCGACGTCGACGGCGACCGCGCGAAGATCCACGCGCACGTCCGCGCCGACCACTGGGTCTCGGACGAGCTAGCCGGTGGGGGACCGAACCACTGGCTGGTGGTCGGCTTCTACGACAACGAGGCGGTCCGGACGGCGGCCGGCTGGCGCCTCGATCGCGTCAAGCTCACCTCGGCGCACCAGGACAACCCGCACCTGTCGAGCGTCGCACTGGCCGCGGAGCGGGCACGCTAGCGCGCGGCGATGGGAAGATGATCCGATGCCACGGATCCGCGGAGCCAGCATCGAGGAGCACCACGAGGTGGTGTGGGCCGAGCTCGCCGCGGCGACGCGGCAGCTGCTGCTCGAACGCGACTACGACTCGATCACCATGGGCCACATCGCGGCCCGGGCGGGGCTCGCCCGCAACACCCTCTACAACTACGCCCGCGACAAGAGCGCGCTGGTCCTGGCGCTGACGCAGCGGCTGGCCCAGCCGGCGGTCGAGCGGGTGGCCGCGATCGCCGCGCGGTCCGCGGACCCCGCCGCGCACCGGCTGCGCGAGATCATCGTCGCCGTCCTGGACGCGTTCACCGACCAGGTCGTGCAGCTGATGTTCCGGCCGGGCGCCGGCCTGCCGTTCGCCGGGACGCCGAAGGGCCCGGACAGCCCGTTCCACGCGATCGTCGTCGCGGTGGAGAACGTCGTCCGGGCCGGCATCGAGCGTGGGGAGTTCCGCGACGTCGGTGACGTCCAGCTGGCGGTGGAGCTGCTGTCCGGGGTCATGCGCTCGGGCGCCGAACGCATCGGCCGGGACCCGGCCGCCTTCGCGGCCACCGACCGCGCGGCGCGGGAGATCATCCTCGCGTCGCTGGCCCGCCGCCCGGATCAGGGCGACGGCGGCTGACGGGCCCCGTCAGCCGCCGTCCCGCTCAGCAGGGGCCGGCCACGCCGTCGAAGGAGGCGCAGTCGTCCTGGTCCCACGGCGTCGACTGCCACTGCTGCGCGGTGAGCGTGCGCGAGGTGTCGCCGGCGACGAAGCTCCACGGGCCGTAGTAGGCGTTGCTGAACCAGTAGTTGCCCTGGTCGTGCGTGATCGCGTCCTGCACGACGGTGCCGCGGTAGGGCGACCAGTCCGGGTAGGTGCCGTAGTTGGCCAGCAGCGCCATCCGGCCGCACAGCGCGCTCGTGCAGCCGATGTGGGCGGGGTCGATCCGGAACGTGTTGTCGTGCACCTCGACCAGCTGCGTCTTCCACCGGCAGTCGTCGTAGAGCGGCCGGGTGGCGATCGCCGGGGCCGAGCACGACGTCCGGTCGGGGACCAGCTTGGTGCAGGTGTTGCTGGAGGTGTTGGCGGGGCTGTTGCAGAACCGGTCGGCGTTCTCCCACGCGGTGATCCCGGACCAGTTGTCCTCGAAGGTGTTGTCGTAGATGTCGATCAGGTGGGTCCGGGCCGGCACCCGGCGGTCGCCGCCGGACTCCGAGATGTACACGCTGGCCACCGGGAAGTTGTCGCCGCGATCGGCTTTGTACTTGCCGGAAACGAGGGCGTTGCGCCGCAGGGTGTTGTCGCGGAAGACGAGGTTGTAGCTGATCTCGTAGAACAGGCCTTCGGCCTCGTTGCCCTCGATGAGGTTGTGTTCGATGAGGAAGTCGTTGTTGTTGGTGTCGGCCCACAGGCCGGCGCCGTGGTTGTCGTGGACCCAGTTCCCGCGGATGTCGGCCCGGTTGACGGACCAGAACTTGATCCCGCCGCTGCACCCGCAGCCGGGAACGCGGGTTTCCCAGTCGTCGGTGTTGTTCCCGGCGATTTCATTGCCTTCGACGACCAGTCCGGTGATCGTGTTGTCCGAGCGGTAGGCGTTCATGCCGTACTGCCCGTTGTTCCGCAGGCAACTGTGCCGCACCACTTGCCGCGCGCCGGCCATCAACCCGGCGCCGGCGTTGTTCTGCAGCGTGGAGTTTTCGATGGTCCAGTGTTCCCCGGAATCGTGGTTGACGACGCCCTGGTCCTGCGGCGGGACGAAGTTCTGCACGGTCAGGCCGCGGATGACGACGTCCTTGGCCTGCTGGGTGAACGCGGCCAGGTTGATCCGCTGCCCGTCGAGCACCGCGCCGGGCGCGCCGAGGTAGACGTCCCCGTCTTTCGGGATGACCTGGCCGAACGGATCCGACGCGAGCGTGTGCGTTCCCGGCGCGAGCCAGAAAGTGGTGCCGGCCGGCGAATCCTGCGTTTTGTGGTACAGGTCGGCGGAAACGGCGGGGTCGATTACCACGGCCCCGGCGGGCGCGGTGGTGTTGGCGACCGGCTGGTGGTCGCACACCGGCCCCGGCGTCGGCGACTTCGCCGCGGTGGCGGCGGTGGGGGGAATCAGCAGGACGGCCAGTACTGCGGCAGCTAAAACGGGACCGATGCGGGACATACGGACGAATCTACGGAGTGTGCCCGGAAATGAGCATAGACCACCCGTGTTGACTTCGCCGCTTTCGAGTGTACGTAGTGACGGAATTCGGGGTGATCAATTCACGTCCATTAGGCAAGGGCAGGTGAAATGCCGGGGTAATCGCCCGGAATTTCCTCGGTGGGCGGGTTGCCGGACTCCCGTGTGGGGAAAAATGCGGTGGCGGCGCCCCGCCGGGCGCGTGTTCGGAAACTTCCCCGAAGAAATCCTGGCGGGGTTGTCGGATCGGGCCGGTGGTGTTCGTGGCAGGGGTGAGGCCGCCCACGAGGGGCGGCGCCGAGGTGAGGAACCACCACCATGAAGCTGACGACCATCACCCAGATCACCCTCGACGGCGTGGTGCAGGGCAACGGCGGCGCGTCGGACGAGGACCGCCGCAACGGGTTCGAGCGCGGCGGGTGGGCCCTGGGCGCGGGTGACGACGAGACCAGGGCGTTCATCACGCGGACCTACCAGCGCGCCGGGGCGTTCCTGTTCGGCCGCCGGACCTACGAGCTGTTCGCCGGCTCCTGGGGAGCGGTCGACGGGATGCGCGCCCACCCCGTCGGCGTGGCGCTGAGCGAGGCGCCCAAGTACGTCGCCTCGGCCACGCTCACCGCGCCGGGCTGGGCGGACACGACCGTGCTCGACGGCGACCTGGAGGCGGCCGTCCGCGAGCTGAAGGCCAAGCCGGGCGACGACCTGCAGGTGCACGGCAGTGGCACCCTGGTCCGGTGGCTGCTGGCGCACGACCTGGTCGACGAGCTGACGCTGATCGTCGTGCCCGTGGTCGTCGGCCAGGGCACGCGGCTGTTCCCGGAGACCGGTCCGGACCTCGCGCTCGAGGTGGTCGAGTCGCGAGTGGACACCAACGGCGTGACGATCCAGGTCCTGCGGCCGGCCGGGCGCCCGCGGTACGCCACCGGCTCGAAGGCCTGACCGCCGGACCACACTGTCTCGACCCCGCAGGAGAGGAGCTTCGGATGCAGTACCTGGTTTCCGTCATCGACGACAAGGACGATCCCGGCCGCACGGACCGGCAGCCCGCCATCAGCGCGTTCAACGAACGCCTGATCGCCGAGGGCTACTGGGTCTTCGCGGGCGGGCTCGCGGACACCGACACGGCCACGGTCGTCGACAGCCGCGGCGAGCAGGCGGTGTTCAGCGACGGCCCGTTCGTGGAGTCGAAGGAGTACCTCGCCGGCGTCTGGGTGTGGGAGGCCCCCGACCTGGACGTGGCGCTCAAGCTCGCCACGGAGGCGTCGAAGGCGTGTGACCGCAAGATCGAGGTGCGGCCGTTCCGATGAGCGACGTCGAGGAGGCGATCACCCGGGTGCACCACGCGGAGTGGGCCCGGGTGGTCGCCGCGCTGACCAGGCGTTTCGGTGACCTCGACGTCGCCGAGGAGGCCGCGGCCGAGGCGTTCGCGACCGCCGTCGAGCGGTGGCCGGCCGACGGCGTGCCGCCCAACCCCGGCGCCTGGCTGACCACCACCGCCCAGCGCAAGGCCATCGACCGGATCCGGCGCGAGAACAAGCGCGACGACAAGCACAAGGAGGCCCAGAAGGAGGTACAGATGGTGCACGACGACGCCCCACCCGAGCCTCTCGGTGCCATCGACGACGACCGGCTCCGGCTGATCTTCACCTGCTGCCACCCGGCGCTGGCGATGGAGACCCGGATGGCGCTGACGCTGCGGATGGTCGGCGGCCTGACCATGCCGGAGATCGCCCGCGCCTTCCTGGTGGCCGAGCCCACCATGGGGCAGCGGATCACCCGCGCGAAGGCCAAGATCAAGGCGGCCCGCATCCCCTACCGGGTGCCCGCGGCCGAGGACCTCCCGGCCCGCGTCTCCGGCGTGCTCGCCGTTCTGTTCCTCGTCTTCAACGAGGGTTACCTGGCCACCGGCCCGGACACCGATCCGGTGCGGCACGACCTGACGGCCGAGGCGATCCGGCTCGCCCGCCTGATCCGCGCGCTCCTGCCGGCCGACGGCGAGGTGGCCGGCCTGCTGGCGCTGATGCTGCTCACCGAGGCCCGCCGCCCCGCCCGCGTCTCGGCGAGCGGCGAGCTGGTCGCGCTCGCCGAGCAGGACCGCGGGGCCTGGGACGCGGTGCTGATCGCCGAGGGGCACGGGCTGGTGCGCGAACGCCTCGCCGCGGCCGCCGCCGGGGTGGCTCCGGGGCGCTACCAGATCCTCGCCGCGATCAACGCCGTGCACACCTCCGCCCGCGACATGCGCGACACCGACTGGTCGCAGGTCCTGGCCCTCTACGACCGGCTCGTCCGCCTCGACCCGTCGCCGATCGTCGCCCTCAACCGGGCCATCGCCGTCGCCGAGCTGGACGGCCCGGAGGTGGCTCTCGCGGCCGTCGACCGCCTGGCGGACGAGCTGGCCGGCTACCACGCCTACCACGTGACCCGCGCCGACCTGCTGCGCCGGCTGGGCCGTAGCGGGCCGGCGCGCGAGGCGTACGACAGGGCCATCGGGCTGGCGGGCAACACCGCCGAGACCGCCTACCTGACCCGCCGCCGCGACCAGCTGGGATAGCCCGGATCCGGCCCGGTACGCTGCCGCGGCCGAGCACACGGACCGACGGGGGACGACGAGCCATGGACATCGCTTCCGACGTCGGCCGGGTCCGCGTCCACGAGCCCGTGCCCGCCGTGCCGTCGGGGGCCGAACCGCTGTTGCCCGGGTACGTCCGGCAGCTGACCAACGCGACCACGGTCCGCATGGGGCTCAGCGGCGCGCTCCTCCTCTTCGGCGTCCTGCTCGCGCTGGTCGAACGGCCGGGGAGCGCCCTGCCGTACTACTACTTCGCCGTCTTCGGCGGCTCGCTGGCGCTGTGGAGCTACGTCCTGAGCGTCTACCAGCGGGTCCGGCGCCTGTTCGGGGAGCCCTACCACCGGCTCGACGTCGCCCCGGACGGGTTGCTCGCGAAGGGATCGCGGGTGTTCGTGCGGCTGCCGGACGGGCGGTGGCTGCGGTCCCGGCTGCCCGGCGGGGCGCGGGTGCAGCTGGCCGGCGAGCGACGGCTGTGGGTGCTCGGCGGCGGCCGGCGGGTGTTCGTCCGCCTGCCGGGCGCGATGTGGTTGCGGGCCGGGCGGATCGAAGACACCGCGACATCCGGGGCGACGCCCGTGGAGCCGGTCTCGCGCCATCCGACGCCGCCGCGGCACGATCCGGTCCTGGCCGCGCACCGGGCGGCCAGGATCCGGCGGACGGTCGTCTCCGCGAGCACGTTCCTGGTGCTGGGCGCGGCGGGTTTCGTCGCCGTGGCGACCGTGCGGTTCGAGCCCGACGGCATCACCGGCCCGGCCGCGCTGGGCGGCGTCGCCGGCGGCAGCGCGGTGCTGGTGCTGCTGGGGTTGCTGATGGTCGCCGGTGTCCTGCGGATCCGCCGGCCGATCACCGAGGACGTCTGGGTGGAGCTGCGGGTCGCGCTCGACACGCCGTTCGCGCCGCGCGTCCGCGGCGTGGCCAAGCTGACCGGCTGGGCGCTGCACCCGGACGGCCGGCAGACGCGGTTCCGCCTGTTCGCCGACACCTCACTGGCCGCGAACGTGGCGATGACCGGGCAGCTGTGGTTGCTGGGTTACCCGCAGCCGGCCAAGCCGGCGACGGCCGGCGTGCCGGGCTACCCCTGCGCGGGCAGCTTCCGGATCGGCTGAGCCGCACCCGAGTGCGGTGCGCACGACGGTGGCCGCGCAGGCTAGTTTGCCAGGATGAGTCTCCTCGATGACGTGGCCGAGCGCGACGGCTGGCGGTGCTGGGTGTGCGACGAGCCGGTCGACCCCGACATGTCGGTGAACGACCCGCGGGGACCCAGCGTCGACAGCCGGACCGCCGACCGCAAGGCCAAGATCGCCGAGCGGCTCGCGCACCGCGGGTGCAACACCCGCAAGGGCGCGGTCAAGGTGGTCATCGCCTGGCCGGATCGCCTGCACGTGGCCGAACCCGCGCCGCTGATCACCGTGGCCGGGCGGCTGGAGCGCAAGGGCGGCCGCGAGATGGTGGGCCGCTGCCCGACGAAACAGGACGCCCAGGAAGCGGCGGACTGGCTCGTGGACCGGTTTTCCCGGCTGGTGCCGGACCTGCCGGTGACGGCGAACATCGAGCCGGGCGGCGGTCAGTTCCTCGTCATCCTGGCCACCGGCCGCCGTCGCTGACCAGGAGTCCCTTTCCCGTCGACGCTAGTCCGTGCCGCGCGGTGCCAGCCGTTCGGTGATCCGGTCGAACAGCTCGGTCAGCGGCTCGCTGGCGTACCGGCCGAACTCGCTCAGCCCGTAGGTGACCTGCGGCGGTGTCGTCGGCTCGACCTTCCGCCAGACGAGGCCGTCCTGGACCAGGGTGCGCAGGGTCTGGGAAAGCATCTTCTCGCTGATGCCCTGGATGCTCTCGCGCAGCTCATAGAACCGAAGGTCGTTGCTGCGCAAGCAGATCAGCACCCAGATGCCCCACCTGCTGGTGACGTGGTCGACCACGTCACGCGCCAGGCAGTCGGTGTGAAACACCTCATACCGCTTGCCCGCCTCGGCGGGGGTGAGCTGCGCGCCTCCGGTCATGTCCGGAGCTTACCTCCAGGTATGTCCTTACCAAAAGTTAGCCCGGCTCCTAGCGTTCGGCCGTAGAAGACGTCGAACCGAGGAGCTGAAGAT
The DNA here is from genome assembly GCF_035982555.1 of Amycolatopsis sp. NBC_01286. Lineage (NCBI taxonomy): Bacteria > Bacillati > Actinomycetota > Actinomycetes > Pseudonocardiales > Pseudonocardiaceae > Amycolatopsis > Amycolatopsis sp. NBC_01286. Next base: position 820,967 of record NZ_CP108428.1, on the reverse strand, counting down.
GATCGTGGTGACCGGAGCCACCGGGAACGTGGGCAAGCCGCTGACGCGGGCGCTGATCGAGGCGGGCGAGCAGGTGACGGCGGTGTCGCGGCACGCGGCGCCGGCGCCGGCCGGCGGCCGGCACGTGGTGGCCGACCTGGCCGATCCGGCCGGCCTCGAGCCCGCGCTGGCCGGGGCGAAGGCGTTGTTCCTGCTGCTGTCCGGCGACCTGCACGCCACCGGAGCGAACCCCGCCGACGTCATCCACCAGGCCGTGGCCGGTGGGGTCCGGCGGATCGTCCTGCTCTCCTCGCTGGGCGTGGCGACCAGGCCGTTCGGCGCGACGCGGATCGCGTTGCGCGCGGTGGAGGACGTGCTGCGGGAGTCCGATGTGGACTGGGCCGTCCTGCGGCCGGGCGGGTTCACCTCGAACGCCTTGTGGTGGGCCGAGTCCGTCCGCGAGCGGCGGGTCGTCGCCGCGCCCTTCGGTGACGTCGGGGTGCCGATCATCGACCCCGCGGACATCGCCGAGGTCGCGGCGGCCTGCTTGCTGGACGACCGGCACACCGGCGGCGTGTACGCGCTGACCGGCCCGGAGGTGATCACGCCGCGCGGGCAGGCGGAAGCGATCGCCACCGCGTTGGGCTCGCCGGTGCGGTTCCACGAGCTGACCCGGGCGGAGGCGAAGGCCGGGATGGCCCGGAGCATGCCGGCGGAGCTCGCCGACGACACGCTGGACATCCTCGGTGCCCCGAACCCGGACGAGCTGCGTGTCAGCCCGGACGTCCAGCGGGTCCTCGGCCGCGCCCCGCGCCCGTTCGCCGGCTGGGCCGCGCGCAACATCGCCGCGTTCCGCTGAGTTCCCGCCCGTGGTGCCGCCCTTTGTGCTGCCCCTTGGACGGGCTGCCACACCGGCCGATCCGGTGATGCTTTCCGGTGCGAAGCCCTGTCCACCAGGAACGGCGAAAGGTCTCACCATGCGCGGATTCAGCCGAGTGATAGTGGCGCTTGCCGGAGCGCTGGCGTTGACGGCCGGTGTCACCCTCCCGGCGAGCGCCACCGACAGCCGCCCCATCCACAGCTTGGCCGTCTCGCCCGCCAAGTGCGTCGGCCTGGCCGACAACGGCAGCGCCGCCAACGGGACGCGGCTGGTCCTGTGGGACTGCCACCTCAACCCCGACCAGTACTGGTTCTGGGGCGGTAACCCGTTGTTGCGCAGCACCCCGTCCGGCAAGTGCGTCGGCCTGGCGAACAACGGCAGCACGGCGAACGGGACCGAGCTGGTTTTGTGGGACTGCCACGGGAATCCCGACCAGCAGTGGAGCTGGGTCGACGTGCCGGCCGGCGGGTGGGCGTTGAAGAACACGCCCTCCGGCAAGTGCGTCGGCCTGGCCGACAACGGCAGCACCGCGAACGGGACCCGGCTGGTGCTGTGGGACTGCCACTACCACGTAGACCAGAGGTGGAACTGACGCAGCCGCTGGCCGCTCCCGTTGCCGTGAGTGGAAAACTGCTGCCCGGGTGGTGGTTTCCCGCACGAGCGAGGGGAGCGGACGGAGTGGCACGTCTTCATGTCGGCTGCGCGATGTGGACCCACAAGGCGTGGCCCGGCCGGTTCGTCCCGCAGGCGCTGCCGGCCGGCGAGCGCCTGCGGGCCTACGCCGGCTGGTGCAACGCGGTCGAAGGCAACACGACCTTCTACGCGACGCCCGCCCGCAACACCGTCGCGACGTGGGCGGAGCAGACCGGCCCCGGCTTCCGGTTCGTGCTCAAGCTGCCCAAGGTCGTCACGCACGAGCGCCGGTTCGCCGGGGTCGAGGCCGAGATGCGGGCGTTCCTCGACGCGATCGAACCCCTCGGCGACCGGGCGGTCCTCTGGACCCAGCTGCCCGGCTCGTTCGGCCCCGCGGACGTCGACGCCCTGGTCCGCTTCCTGCGCCGGCTCCCCGCCGACCGCCGGCGCGCGGTGGAGGTGCGGCACCCCGGGTTCTTCACCGACGCCGCCTCGACGTCGCTGCTGGAGGGGGCGCTGGCCGCCGCGGACGCCGAGTGGGTGCCGTTCGACACGACGGTCTTCTTCGGGACCCCGCCGACCAGCGAGGCCGAGCAGGAAGCCTGGACGAAGAAGCCGCGGCTCCCACGGCGGACGCGGGCCCTGACCGACCAGCCGGTGGTCCGCTACCTGGGCCGCGACTCGGTCGAGGAGACGGTCGAGGGCTGGCAGCCGTGGGCCGAGGTGGTCGCCGGCTGGCTGCGCGAAGGCCGGTCACCGACGGTCTTCCTGCACACCCCCGACAACAACGACGCGCCGGCGCTGGCCCGCCGCTTCCACGACGACGTCCGAGCACTGGTGCCCAGCCTCGAACCGCTGCCCGAGCCGGAGCCGATCGAGCCCGCCACCCTGTTCTGAGCGACGTCGCCGCGCACCGATTAGAACTTCGCACCGCGCCCGTCTATACGTGTGAGATCGATTCACAGGAGGCTGGCTTGACGCGCAAATTGATCTTCGGCATGAACGTGACGGTGGACGGCTACGTCGCCGCGCCCGGCGACGACCTCGGCTGGAGCGGGCCGCCGAGCGACGAGATGTTCCAGTGGTGGCTCGACCAGGAGCTGGCGGGCACGCTGTCGCTGTACGGGCGCGGGCTGTGGGAGGCGATGAGCTCCCACTGGCCGACCGGCGACCAGCGGCCCGGCGCCACCCCGGCGCAGGCCGAGTTCGCGCGGAACTGGCGGGACACGCCGAAGGTGGTGTTCTCTTCGAAGATCGACGAGGTCGGCTGGAACACCCGCCTGGTCACCGGCGACGCCGTCGCCGAGATCACCCGGCTCAAGGCCGGGGACGGCGGCCCGATGCGGGTCGGCGGGGCGAGGCTGGCCGGGGCGGCCGTGCGGGCCGGGCTGGTCGACGCCTACGAGATCGTCACCCACCCGGTCCTGGTGGGCGGCGGCACGCCGTTGTTCACGGCGCTGGACAGCTGGGTGAACCTGAACCTCGTGGAGACGCGGACGTTCCCCGGCGGCGTGGTGCTGACCCGGTACGAGACGAGGCGCTGAGGGACGGGGGCAGCTCCAGCCACGGTTTGCCGGTGACGTCGAAGCCGGTGAGCTCGGCGATCTTCCCGTCGACGATGTGCAGGACCGCGATGTTGAGCAACCGGTACACCGGGTCGTCGGGGGTGCGGCGGTACAGCACGGCGGCGGGCATGCGGTTGACCGTCGTGGCGACGCAGCGCCAGTCGTGGCCGGGAAGGAAGAGCCCACCGGCGACCCAGCCGTCCACCGCGTCCCCGGCCCCCACGGTCACGGTGCCCGGATCCGGCAGCATCGCGAAGCGCAGGTCGTCGCGCAGCAGGGCCGTCAGCGCGTCGACGTCGTTGCGCTCGTGGGCGTCGATGTACGCCTTCACCACGCCGCGCTCGTCGTCCGACAGCTCGTGGGTGGCGGGGTTCCGCCAGTCGAGGCGGCGGCCGGGCAGCTGCTCGCGCATGGTCACGCGCGCCCGTTGCAGCGCGCTGGTCACCGACGCGACGGTCAGCTCGAGGGCGTCGGCGGCCGTCGACGCCGGCCAGCCGAGGACGTCGCGCAGGACGAGCACCGCCCGCTGCCGCGGTGGCAGGTGCTGGACGGCGACGATGAACGCCAGCTCGATCGTCTCCCGCGCCACCACCGATTCCTGCGGGTCCTCGGGGAGCATCCGGTCGGGGTAGGGCTGCAGGTGCGGCACCTCGGCGCCGGGGTCCGGCAGCTCCGACGCCACGGGCGTGCGCTTGTCCAGGAAGTCGAGGCAGACGTTCGTCGCGATCCGGTACAGCCAGGTCCGCGGCGCCGCGTGGCCCTTGAACGTCTCCCGCTTGTGCCACGCCCGCAGGAACGTCTCCTGCGTCATGTCCTGGGCGTCCTCGTAGTTCGCGAGCATCCGGTAGCAGTGCACCTGCAGCTCACGCCGGTGGCGTTCGGTGACGACCGCGAACCGCGCCGTGTCGCCGGAGCGGACCGCCGCGATGAACGCGGCCTCGTCGGCGTCCGGCGGTCCGGCGTCGGTCATGGTCGTCAGAGCGCCGGCTTGCCCGGCTGGTAGAGCCAGGTGTGGAAGAACGTGTCGAGGTCGCGGCCGGTCAGCCGCTCGACGAACTGGATGAACTGCCGCGTCGAGACGTTGCCGTACCGGTGGGCCGTCGGCCACTGCGTGAGCACCTTGAAGAAGGCGCGGTCGCCGATCTTCATGCGCAGCGCCTGCAGGGCCATCGCGCCGCGGTTGTAGACCAGGTCGTCGAAGATGTGGTCACGCCCCGGGTCGGCGACTTCGCCGCTCCAGTCCTTCTCGTCGGCGTAGGCCTTCGCGAAGGTCTGCTGCACGGGAACCTTGTCGAACTTCTCCTGGTAGAGCCACTCCGAGTAGGTCGCGAAGCCTTCGTTGAGCCAGATGTCCGACCAGTGCACCGGGGTGAGGCTGTCGCCGAACCACTGGTGACCGAGTTCGTGGGCGAGCAGGTCGCCGTCGACGTCGCTGGTGCTCTGGTCGTAGACCGGGCGGCTCTGCGTCTCGAGGGCGTAGTCGACGCCGACGTCGGCGAGGATGCCGCCGGTCGAGTCGAACGGGTACTGCCCGTACATCGAGGATTCCCACTGGATGACCTGCGCCGTGGTCTGGTTGAACACCTTGCCCTGACCGGGCTTGGTGTCGATCGACTTGCCGATCGCGGTGATGTTCGGCAGGCCGCCGGCCGCCACGCCGCGGGTGACGTCGTAGTCGCCGATCGCGAGCATGCTCAGCTCGCTGGCCATCGGCCGGTTCATGGACCAGCGGAAGGTCGTCTGGTGGTCGCGGGTGGTGGTGGGCCCGGGTTCGCCGTTGGCCAGCACGGTGAGCCCGGTGGGCACGGTGATGGTCTGCGTGTAGGTCGCTTTGTCGTCGGTGGTGTCGTTCACCGGGTAGTAGGTCGCCGCGCCGATCGGCTGGTTGAGCGCGACCGCGCCGTCCTTGGTGGGGACCCAGCCGGACAGGCCCAGCGCGGGGTCGTCGATCTTCCGCGGGACGCCGGCGTAGCTCACCGAGACGACGAACGCGCTGCCCTTCCGCAGGCCGTACGGCGGGGTGATCACCAGCTCCTGGGCGCCGCTGCGGGTGAAGGCGGCGTTCCGGCCGTTCACCGAGAGCCTGCTGATCTTCAGCGGTCCCTGGAAGTCCAGGTCGAAGCGGGAGAGGTCCTGGGTGGCCGTGGCGAGGATCGTCGTGGTCGCGTCGATCGCCTGGGTCGCGGGGCTGAACGCCAGCCGGATGTCGTAGTGGCCGACGTCGTAGCCGCCGTTGCCCATGTCGGGGAAGTACGGGTCCCCGGCGCCCGGCGCACCGGGGGAGTACCGCGGCGCTTGTGCGGGCGCCGCCTCCGCCGCCGGGCCCGTCGCGGCCAGCAGGCCGGCGGTCAGCGCGCAGGAGATGATCACCAAGTGGCCACGGCTACGGTTGATGCCTCGCATCGGTCCTCCTCGGCAGTCATCGACGCTGAAGAGTAGGTCCGATCCGACACGCGGATCAACCCTGCCGTGGCGGCCTCGGAGTCCGGTTCGGGCGGTTCCTGGCCGGTTGTGCCCACAAAGGACTCCCGGCGTGATCCACCGCCGCCGGGTAGTGCACCCGCCCGTGCTCAGCGCGCGGGTACCCGGTCCGCCGCTGCCGGTCGCGGCAGGCGAGCGCGGGCGGCCAGGCCCAGCAGCACCGCGCCCAGGAACGCTCCCGCCGCGCACACGCCCGTCCAGCCCGCCACGACGTACGCCGCGTTGCCGAGGCCGGAGCCCGCCGCGCCGCCGACGAAGTAGGCGATCATGTAGTTCGCCGTGATGCGGCCGTTGCGGCCCGCGGCCAGGCGGTAGATCGTCGCCTGGTTGGTCACCTGCAGGCCTTGCACCCCGACGTCCAGCACCACGATCCCGAGCACCAGCAGGACCACCGACTGGCGGCCCAGCACCAGCAGGCCGAACGAGAGCAGCACACACCCCGCGAACGCCACCCCCGGGCGGCGCCCCAGGTCACGGTCGGAGAAGCGGCCCGCGAAGTTCGCGGCGAGCGCGCCCGCCGCTCCGGCCAGGCCGAAGAGCCCGATCGTGCTCGCGTCGAAGTGGTAGGGCGCGTCCGCGAGCATGAACGCCATCGTCGCCCAGAACAGGCTGAACGTCGCGAAACCGACCGCACCCATCGCCATCCGGTTGCGCAGCACCGGTTCCGCGCGGAACACGCGGTAGATCGACACCAGCAGCGCCGGGTAGCTCAGGCGCTCGCGCGGGCCGTCGGCCGGCAGGCGGCGGGCGAGGACGCACGCGACGAGCGTCACCAGCACGGCGCCGCCCCAGTAGACGATGCGCCAGCCGGCCGCGTCGGCCAGCAGGCCGGCCACCGTGCGAGCCAGCAGGGTGCCGACGAGCATGCCCGTCATCACCGTGCCGACCACGCGGCCGCGTGAGGCGTCGTCGGCCATGGACGCCGCGAACGGCACGATCACCTGAGCCGCGGTGACGCCCAGCCCGATCAGCACGGACGCCCCGATGAGCACCGCGACCGACGGGCTGCTCGCCGCCACGACCATCGCCGCGGCGAGCAGGGCCAGCAGTCCCACCGCCAGCTTGCGGCGAGTCAGCACGTCCGCGAGCGGGACGACCGCGGCCAGGCCGACCGCGAAACCCAGCTGGGACAGGGAGACGGTCAGCCCGGCCGCCGTCGAGCCGACGTGGAACTCCGCCTCCACGATCGGCAGCAGCGGCTGCACGTAGTAGAGGCTCGCGACCGTCACCCCGGTCGCGATCGCCATCACCAGGACGAGCGACCTCGTCGGCGCGGTCCGTTCGCTCGGCATCCCGACCTCTTTCCGTGGTTCGGCACCGGCCGGCGCCGATCAGCGTGGTTTACAGTGCAGCGCACCGAAGCGAGCCGGCGCGAGAGATGCCGCACGCAGGAAGATGTCGTCACCGGAAATGGTGAACTCCGTGAGACAGGCGTCGGTGAACTTGATGACGTGCTCGTCACCGTGCTCGACGGCGGCCGTGCGGAGCGCGTCGATCGACGGCGCCGGCTCCACCGGCACCGCCGCCGGTTCCGGCGTCAGCGCACCGAACCCGGCGAAGATCCCGGCGAAGAACTGCCACAGGTGCCAGGCCGTCGACTCCAGGGCCTCGGCGGTCAGGTCCTTGCTCAGCATCCGCAACGCCGACGGCGCGGTCACCAGGTGGACGAACGGGATCGGCGTGTTGTGGTGCGCGGCGAACGCGCGGGCGCCGATCTGCGTCAACCGGCCGATCTGGTCGGGCCACGACACCGTCGGGCGGAAGCTTTCCACGCCGGCGGCGAACTCGCGGTCGTCGCGCAGCAGGTCGAGCCGGCCCGGGATGCCCTCACGCCGGGACTTGGCCGTCGCCGGGAGCCACGGGATCGTTTCGAGCGCGCCCGGGGCCGTGCGCAGCGGCCGGGCCTGCGCGTAGACACCCGGCAGCTCCTGGTAGCGCGCCGCCCAGTAACCGAGGCCGTGCGCGATCTCGTCGAGCAGCAACGGGTGTTCGCTGCCGTGCTCGTTCATCGCGCGGACCGCGTGGGCGGTGCGCAGGAACCCGTGGGTGCCGGCCGCGGAGATGCCGCGCAGCAGCCGCGGCCACCACGCGTCGACGACGTCACGCCAGTGCGCTTCGGCCAGTTCGCGGGTGAAGAACTCGATCCAGTCCGTCGACCGCTCGATGTCGCCGAGCGCGCAGGCGAGGGAAACCGGATCGCCGTCGATCCGCTGCTTCGCGGGTTCGGGATCGTCCACCCAGGTCAGGTACGTGTCGGTCCAGCCGACGAGCTCCTCGCCGACGTCCATTGTGGACAATACCTCGGCGCCCATCGGCGCGTGGTTGGCGACGAACCCCTTGTACTCGAAGCCCTTCCGCTGTGCGCGGCCGAGCGACTCCAGCAATGGTTCGAGTCCGGCGGGCACGGTGACCTCCTCACTTCCGGGCGCGCAGGCCCAGAATCGTCGGGTTGGCCAGGAACTCCGCCCAGAAGCCGGCGCCGAACTCGGCGACCGCCGCTTCCGGGAGGTCGGGTGCGGTGAACTCCACGGACCGGAAGCCGGCGTCGAGGAACGCGCGCACGATCGGGCTCGCCGACCAGAAGACGGCCTTGAACGAGATCTCCGGCTCGACGTGCGCGGTGACCTCCAGCCGCTTGCCGTCGTCGAAGTCCTCCAGCACCCGGTGGGTGAGGCCGTACTTCGTCGCCGGCTCGCGGCTCCAGTCGAAGGCCGGGTTCATCTCGATCCCGACGTACTCGCCCCCGTCGCGGAGGTTCGCGTACGCCGTGGCGGCCATGGCCGTCAGGTCGGCCTGCGTCTCGGCGTAGCACAGCAGCCACACGGCGGTGACGACGTCGAACTCGCCGAGCACGCCGGCCGAGCGCGCGTCGCCGACGCTGAACTCGATCCCGCGCGGTTCGGCCTCCTCGGTGCGCCGGGCCGAGGCGACCATCTCCTGGGAGATGTCGACGCCGTGCACGGCCCGCGCGCCGCCGTGGGCCAGCGCGCGGCTGTACCAGCCGGTGCCGCAGGCGAGGTCGAGGACCTCGGCCGCCGCCGCGCCCGCGGGCCGGGTGGCCAGCCGGTGGAAGGTCGCGCCCTCGGGGAAACGGGCCAGCGGCATCTGTTTCTTCAGCCGCTCGTAGGACTGGCCGATCGCGTCGTACTGGGTTTCCATCGCGCCTCCGATCAGGAGAGCCGGGACCGGGCCTCGGCGAGGAGTTCGGGCTTGACGTAGCTCTGCGCGTTGAACAGCGAACGGTTCTCGTCGCGGATCTTGCGCCGGCCGTGCATCACCCGGCTGTTGTCGACGATCGCGACGTCGCCGGCGTACCAGTCGATCTCGTCGGTCTCCAGCGCGGTCGCTTCGATGATCTCGCGCATGAGCATGGCGTCGAGCGGGGTGCCGTCCTCGAACTCGATCACCGGCGGCTCGTAGTTGACCGACGGGGTGAGGATGCTGTTGGCGAAGACGGGGCCCTGACCGAACATCGTGGTGTGGGCGGCGTGGGTGAAGTACGTGTAGTGCACCGAGCCGTCCGCCCGGAGCAGGTACTTGACGTCGACGTCGTCGTCGGTGACCGCGAGCAGGTCGTCGAACGTGATCTGTTCGGCGGTCTTCGCGCCGTCGAGCAGGCGGAACACCAGGTTCTTCCACTTGTCCGCCGGCATCGGCCGGGCGAAGGAGATCCGCTGTTCCAGGAACCGCTCCTGGGTCCGCGGCGACAGCCGGTCCCAGGTGCGGGCGCCGTCGCAGATCGTGGTCTGCGAACCGATCTTCGCCGGCCGCTCGCAGTAGAACCAGACCAGGTCGGGCACCCACGGCGTGGCCCCGTTTTCGACGTGCAGGCCCTGCGGCACCAGCCCGGCCTCGATCTTCTGGGCCACGCTGCCGCCGGCGAACCGGCGCGCCGGGTCCAGGGTGATCCGCGAGGAGACCCGTTCGACGAGCCCGGAGAACGACTCCGGCGCGGTGTCGAAGCCGCGCAGGACCGCGTAGCCGTGCTCGGACAGCGCGGTCAGCAGCTCGACGCCGTCGACCGCGGTCAACGGGTCGCGGGCGCCGCTCTCGACCACGAGGCCGTGGCCGTCGATGTGATCGGCCAAGGTGAACTCGGACATGCTCACACCTCCACCATGTTGAAGCGGTGCCCCTGCACCGCGGTCCAGATGTCCGTCCGGCGGGGACGTCCCGTGACGGTGAAGAACTCGGCGTGGAACAGCTCGTCGCCGGTGACGAAGGCGGCTTTGGCGACCTGCTCGATCTCGGAGAGGATCTCCGCGTTCACCTGCCGGACCTGCGAAAGCGCTTCCCCGGGCGCCGCGCCGGGTGCGAGCACGAACACCGCGACCAGGCGTTCGAGGTTGTCCCCGAACACGACCGCCGACTCGATGGCCGGCCGGCTCTTGTACTGCGCCTCCACCCATTCCGGGCTGACGTTGCGGCCGTTCGAGGTGATGATGACGTTCTTCAGGCGGCCGGTGATCGTCACGTACCCGTCGTTGTCGAGCAGCGCGATGTCGCCGGTGTGCAGCCACCCGTCGTCGTCCAGCGGCAGGGCGCTCGGGTCGCTCGAACCGAGGTAGCCCGACAGCTGGGACGTGCTCTTGATGAGCAGCTCGCCCGACTCGCCGACCCGGGCCTGGCAGTGGTTCAGCGGCCGGCCGACCGTGCCCAGCTTCACCTGGCCGGGTGCGTTCAGCGTGGCGACGGAACCGTTTTCGCTGAGGCCATAGGCGACGTACACGGGCAGCCCGCGATCCCACATCGCCCGCAGGACCGTGTCGGAGACCGGCGCACCGCCGCTGAAGAGCAGCATCGGGTCTTCCCGGCCGTACAGCGAAAGGGAAAGCGCGCGTGTACCGGCTTCCCTGGTGCGGTCGACCTTCTGGGCCAGGGACTCCACCAGGGACGGCGGCACCAGCGAGACGGTCGGGCGGACGCGCGGGAGCAGCTCGCGGACCCGCTCCACATCGGACCCCGCCGTGCCGAGCGGCTTGACGTCCTCGGGCAGGAACACCACCGTGCCGCCGGCCAGGAAGGTCAGGTACACGGCGAAGACCTGCTCGACGAGCAAGCTCATCGGCACCACCGAGACGTAGCGTTGCCAGGCCTCGACGCCGACGCGGGAGCGGACCGAATCGAGCAGGTCGTCGACCGCGCCGCGGCGGAGCATGACGCCCTTGGGCGTCGACGTCGTCCCCGAGGTGTGCACGATCTTGCAGATCGCCTCCTCGGAAAACGTTTCCGCCAGGGCGATGCGCTCGCAGGCGTCCGCCAGTGCCGTGGCGTCGGCCTCGGCGGCCACCGGGACGATCTCGCACTTCTGCGGCAAGAGGTCCGCGGCCCCGCCCCACGCTTCCAGCTGCCGCGTCCCCTGCTCGTCGACGAGCACGGTGATCGCCGTGCGCAGCAGGTGGCGCGCCTGCTCGCGGGCGAACGCGAGCGGGATCGGGACCGAACTGACCGTCGTGAGCTGGCAGGCGATGTCGGCGATCACGGCCGCGACACCGTTGCCGGTGAGGATGCCGACGGTGCTGTCGTCGTCACCGCGACCGCGGGCGCGGAGGTCGAGCGCCTCCGCCAGCCGGACGGCCGCCCCGAAGACCGCACCGTAGGTGTAGGTCGTGACCGTGCCGTCGGCGGCGAGCTCCTCGACCGCCACCGCGTCCGCGGCGTCCAGGTCGACCTGCCTCAACCAGCGCATCAAGCTGCTCCTTTCGCGGTGCCGTGCGACGCGCACAGCAGGATCCCGGTGCGGGGCCGGGTCGAGTAGTAGGTGCCCCAGCGCTCTCGGTCCGTGTCGTGCAGGTCCGAGGGACAGGCGTTCGCGAGCGTGGTGAACCGCCAGCCGGCGCGGTGGGCGACACCGTGCAGCTGTTCGGTCAGCGTGGCGACGAGGTAGTCGAAGCCGAGCGAGCGCACGATCTCGGGCACGGTGCGCATCAGGAACAGCCCGCACCCGCGCGCGTTCGACACGAGCGGGCCGAGCTCGCACACGCGTTCGCGTGGCGGGACTTCGGCGCTGAGCCGCGCGCAGGCGTCCTGCGCCGGACAGTCGAGGTACTGCTCGGAAAGCAGCGTCCGGCCGCCGGCCGAGGTGATCCCGGCGACGCCGAGGGGTTCGGCCGAGGGACGGACGACGTCACGAGCCGCGACGAAGAAGTCGGGGTGCGGGTCGATGACGGCGCCGTAGACGGCCAGGTACTTGGCCTTGGCCGTGTCGACGCAGACGTCGTAGTACGGATCGTCCGGCCACACGACGCAGGCGTCGGGCACCACGCCGTCGCGCAGGTCGCGCACGACGACGGGACCGACCGGCCGGCGCACCGGATCCACCACGGGAGCGCGCGCAATACTGGGGGAAACCGCCATGCCCGTAAGGGTCACACGACGGCGCGGGAGCAGGCTGCTCCTGGATTGCGGTCACTTCGCGTCAGCGACGCCCCGTTGTGGTCACTCCGCTTCTTCGCCGGTGAAGACACCCTGGCCGCTGCCGAGGACGTTGCCCGGGTCGTAGCGCTGCTTCGCCGACTCCACCAGTGGCCAGGCCTGTCCGAAGTGGACGATCCAGTCGGCCGGGCGCATCGGGACGGAGCCGACGGGGTACTGCACGGCGCCGAGCGACCGGGCGCGGTGGTACAGCTTTTCGTTGGCGGTGACGAGCGCTTCCGCGGCGACCGGGTCCGGCGGCGCGGTCCGGAGCAGGGCGAAGAAGAACGCCGTCGCACCCCGCGGCATCCGCGGCAGCGGCGCGTCGGTGGTCTTGACGGGGTAGAGCAGGACGACCCCGCTCGGCCCGATGTGGTCCGGGGTCAGCTCCGCGGCGACCTCGGCGACGAACTCGGCCGCCACCTCGTCGGGCAGCAGCAGGTTGAGCCCCGGGTGCGGGTGGAACCAGTCTCCCGAAGCCCGGAACGTCGCCTCGCCGGCCGCCATGCGGTGCAGGAACTCCGAGTAGGTCAGGTCCGTCGTGGTCGCGTCCGCCGGGTCGAAGCCCAGCTCGCCCAGCGCTTTCGCGTCGTCAGGCGGCGTGGCCGCGTCGTAGAAGGCGGCGACGTCGAGCAGGAACCCGCTGCCCTCCGCGCGGGCCTGCACCATGCCTTCGACGTAGGGCCACTGCGTGCTCCCGATCAGGTCCCGCTGCGCCGCGATGAGGGTCGCGGCGTCCGGCACCGGCACCAGGTGCCGCCGGACGCGCTCGGGCGCCGGCACCAGCCGCAGCACCACGCGCGTGATCACGCCGGACAACCCCAGGCCACCGAGGGTCGCGACGAACAGCTCGTCGCCGCGGTGGCAGGTGTGCACCTGACCGTCGCCGGTGACGACGTCGAGTTCCAGCACCGAGTCGGTCAACGGGCCGTGCTGGTGAGCCGTCCCGCCGAAGCCGCCCGCCACGAGCGTGCCACCGACCGACAGTTCGAGGTAGTTGGGAAGCACGGGCGGCGTCAGGCCGGCCGCGAGCGTCGCCTTGAGAAGGGCTGACCAGCGAGTACCGGCCAACACGGTAACCCGATCCTCACCAATCTCGGGAACCCCAGCCAACGACCGCAGGTCCGCCAGCACGCCTCCCGCGGACTGCGCCTGCCCGAAGGTCGAGTGCCCCTCGCCCCGAGCGACGACCGTCCGCCCGAGAGCGGCAGAGCCGACGATGAGCGCGGCCAGCTCGTCAGGTCCACCCGGTTGCTCCACAAGAGCGGGACGCCGGCTGACCAGGTGCCCGAAGTCATCATCGGGCGGCGTTCCACGACCAGCGTGCGGTGCGGTCATCAGGCATCCTCCGACGATTTCGATTGCCCCTGATCCTGTCTGAACAGCCGCCGGCGCAGTAGTGCATTCTGCACGTTCTGGACAATGGGTTTGACAGGTAGGCCGCCCACAGCCGATGCGGACCCCCCGGACGTGACCAGCGCCGGACACCGTGCCCTCGGCGCCGGAGTCGGCGCTGAGGCGGGCGTGACCCGCTGGACTCCGCCTCGGGACTCGCTTGCTGTGCCCCAGTGGGGTGACCTGACCTGACCTGACCTGACCTGACCTGACCTGAACGCTTTGGGCGCGCGTTGGCAAAGACGGGGTGTCAGGGCGAAGCGAAACCCGAGGAGCTTCATGTCGTCAGACGCGGAACTGATCGGCAGGTCGCTGCGCGGGGACACCGATGCCTTCGTGGAAGTGATCAGCCGGCACGAGACCGCGCTCGGGAACTATCTGGCGCGCAGAGTGGGGCGGCAGGCAGCCGAGGACGTGCTCGGCGATGTGTGGGTGGCGGCTTACGAGTCCCGTGCGAACTACGACCGTTCGTATCCCGAAGCCAGGCCCTGGTTGTACGGCGTCGCGCTGAACAGGCTGCGCCGGCACTGGCGGTCCGCGCCGGCCGAGGAGCCGGCGTCGGACCTGACCGGCGTGGCGGGTGACTGGGATCCCTGGCCGGCGGTGGATGCCCGCGTGGACACGCAGGCCCTGCTGAGCAGGGCACTGGCTCGGCTCAAACCGGAAGAGCGGGAAGTGCTGGGCCTGGTCGCCTGGGAGGACCTGACCGTCGCCGAGGCCGGGCGGGTGCTCGACATCCCGGCCGGCACGGCCCGCCGCCTGTTGCACCAGGCGCGCAAGGCGTTGCGTGAAGCCCCCGAAGTGATCGCGCTGCTGCAAGTCCCGACAACGTGAAAGACAACCCATGGATGAAATGGATCTCATGAAGAATCTGCGTGACGTGCCGTCCCCCGGTCCCGAGGCCTATGACCGTGCCCGCGCGGCACTGCGGACGGCGATTGAGGAACCCGTGGCCACGGTCGTGCGACCGAAGCACTGGTTCTCCTGGCCCAAGGTCGGCGTCGCCGCCGTGGGTGCGGCAGCCGTCGCGGCGGCCGTGGTGATGGGTACGTCAGGCGGCAGCGTCCCGGCCGGCCCGTCCGGCGCCGCCCCGCAGGCGGTCGAGGCGCCGCTGGTGAAGCTGGCCTCCGCGGTCCGGGCGGCCGGCACGCGGCCAGGAGACGCGTCGCTGATCATCAACACGAAGTTCGGGCTGGACGGCAAGCCGGACCTCTACTACACCCTCTACACCGACAAGGGCCGGCAGTTCACGGGCGACTCGGCGAAGACCCTGGCGGACGCGGTCGCCAAGGGCGACGCCGAGCCGGCTACGCCGTACGACGGGAAGGTGATGGCGGCGGCCCGTCTCGCCGCGAACGGCGACGTGGACAAGGCCAGGATCGCGATGATCACCGCGGCCGGCAACGCTCTGGGAATCGGCCTGAGCCCCGCCGAGGCCGACAAGGCCTGGGCGGCCGCCCAAGCGGAGACCGCGGAGGTGCTCCGCAAGATCGGCAAGCCGGTTCCCGCTCCCCGGCCGCGTCCGACGGGCAAGGACCTGGAAAACCTCATCAACAACCACCTGTGGAGCAACACCCAGCACGCGCTGTTCGCCAACGCCGCCGATGCGGAGGTCCGCGCGGGCGTGCTGAAGCTGTACGCGACCATCCCGGACATGATCGTCGGCAAGACCGAAGTCGACGGCCAGGCCGCACTGACCCTCACCGCGCCCCCCGCCATCCTGGGCGGCAGTGCGGACGTCCTCATCATCAACGCCGACAACGGCCTGCCGATCCGTGAGGAGGTCACCTCGGCGGAATCGTCCAAGCACTACGTGGTGAACTACAAGTCGTTCCGCGTCACCCTCGCCGACGTCGCCGCGGGCAAGATCTGACCCCTCGTACCGAACTGTCCTGGGAGGGCCGAGATCATCTCGGCCCTCCCAGGACATCACCATGTCGATCACCCGAGCCCGCCACCCGAGCCCGATCATCGCCTCGATGAACGCCTGCGCGTCCGCAACGTCAGGGTCGCCGCCCCGAACTCCTCGATCCGCGCCCACTCCTCTGCGCCACACGGAGCAGAGTGTTCGACGTGGATCAGCCCTGTGGCGAGTCGTTATGCTGACAACACTTCCGGCTCGACGAAGTTCTTGATCTCAGGGTGTCGGACACAGGAGTGTGAACGTCTGGTGACGCGGCTCGTGGAGCGGGACGGAGAGCTGCGCGACCTCAAGCGGTCGTTGGCCGAATTGGCGGCCGGCCGGGGTGGTCTGGCGGTGGTGGAAGCGGGCCCGGGGCTGGGCAAGACCACACTGCTGCGGGAGGTGCGCAGGCTCGCGGCCGGTCAGAGGTGCACGGTGATGGGGGCGCGCGGTGCGGAGCTGGAACGCCAGTTCGGTTTCGGCGTGGTGCGGCAGCTCTTCGAGCCGGTTCTGCCGAGGGAGCGGGCCGCGCGGGACGAAGTGTTCACGGGTGCGGCCAAAGCCACCGAGCGCCTGTTCGGAGAGACCGGCCAGGAGGACGCGCCCGGCTCGCTCTACCCGTTGCTGAACGGGTTGTACTGGCTGTTGGTCAACCTGGCGGAGCGGGCGCCGTTGGTCGTGCTGGTGGACGACGCGCAGTGGGCCGATCTGCCGTCCTTGCAGTTCCTGGGTTTCCTGGCGCGCCGGCTCGACTCGGCCCGGGCCCTGGTGATCATCGCGATCCGGCCCGCGGAACCCGGCGCCGACGAGTTGATCGACGACATCCTTGCCGCCGGGGAACTGACGTTGCTGCGCCCCAAGAACCTGAGCGGCGTCGCGGTCGCCGAACTGGTGCGGCGGGAGCTGGGCGGGGACGCGCACGACGAGTTCTGCGTCGCCTGTCACGCCGTCACCGCCGGGAACCCGCTGTTCGTCCGGGAACTGTTGCGAGTGCTGGCCGCCGACGGTGTACGGCCGGAGGCGGCCAACGCCGCCTCCGTCGCGGATTCGGGCCCGGACGCGATCCGCTGGTACGTCGCCGGCCGGTTGCGCCGCCAAACACCGGAGGTCCAAGCTGTGGCGCGGGCGGTCGCCGTGCTCGGTGACGACACGCCCGTCGCTGTCGTGGCCGAACAAGCCGGCCTGCCTGGGTCCGGAACCGTGGCGGCCGCGCAGAAGCTCACTCGGTTGGGGATATTCGAGCGTGCCGACCCTCCTGCCTTCGTGCATGCCGTCGTGGGCGATGTCGCGCTCTCGCTGATCCCGGCGGACGACCTCGGCGCGGAACACGAACGGGCGGCGGCGGTGTTGCAGCGGGCGGGAAGACCACTGGTCCAGATCGCCTCGCACCTGCTGCGCACTGCCCCGCGCGGCGTGCACGACCGCGTCACACTGCTGGCCGCGGCGGCCAGGCAGGCGTTCCAGCACGGGTCGCCGGAGGACGCGGCCGTGTTCCTGGAGAGGGCGCGCGCCGAACCGCCGGCACCGGCACTGCGGGCGGAGATCAGCCGGCAGCTGGGCAACTGCCGGGCCCACCACCTGGCCGTCACCGACGCCGAAATCCACCTGCGGGAAGCGCTCACGCTCACCGATGACCGCAGGCAGCGGGCCTTGTGCGCTTACAGCCTCGCCCGGTTCCGCAACGCCAGTGGTGACCCGCACACGGCCATCCCGTTGCTGGTCCAAGCGCTCGACGATCTGGCCGGTGCCGATGCCCCGGACCTCGAGCTGGAGGTCGAGGGCGAACTGGTCGGCATGGCCAGGGCCGATCCGGCCGGCCGCACCCTGCTGCTGCGGCACCTGGAGTCCTTGGAACGGCGAAGCGGCCGCCCAGGCGCGATACCGGACTCGCAGCGGTCGATCGAGGCGATCTTCGCCGGTCGCCCGGTCGCCGAAGCGCTGCGGCTCGCACGCTCGGCGCTCGCCGGTGACGCGCTCACCCCCGAGCGGTGCGCCCTCTGGGCGGCGGTGCACACCCTGTTGGTGGCCGATCAGCTGGACGAAGCCGAACGGCGCATGCAACGAGCGCTGGACACCGCCGTCGAGCGCGGGCTGCTGTTGCCGATGGGCATCATCCGAGGCTACTTGAGCCGGATCGCCTGGGCGCGTGGTGATCTGGCGGAGGCCGTCGAACACGTCGAACTCGGCACCGCGGCGACACCCCGGCCGAACGTCGGGTTGCCGTTGCTGGACGCCACCGCGGTCCACTTGCGAATGGAGGAGGGCCGGCTGCCGGAAGCGCGGCAGATCTTGGAAAGCGGCGAGCTCGCGGGTGGGCGGCAACCGCACGCGTCCACCCTCATGTGGTTGCTGGAGGCCAGAATCCGGCTGCATCTGACCGAAGGTGACCACGCCGCCGCACTCGCCGACGCGCTGCTGTGCGGACAGTGGTACGAACGGTGGGGTATGAGCCTGACCTGGGACGTGCCGTGGCGATTGGCGGCCGCGAGCGCCCATCTGCTCGCGGGCAACCGGCAGGAAGCCGGAGCATTCGTCGCCGAGCAACTGCGGCTGGCCCGTGATTTCGCTGTTCCCAGGCACATCGCGATCGCCCTGCGCGCCGCGGCCCAGCTCGCCGCCCCCGCCGAGGCACTGCGGAATCTCGCTGAAGCAGCAGACCTGTTGCGAGACGGTCCTGGCCGGCTGGAGCTGGCCAGGACCCTCTCGGATCTCGGCGACCTGCAGCTGCGGGACGGCGATCGAGGCACCGCTCGGGCCACTGTCCGGCGTGCCGCCGAGCTGGCCGTGGAGTGTCACGCCCTCGAACTGGCCGAGCGGCTGAAAGCCGGGCTGGCGCGAGGTGGCGGCCGGCCGCCCAAGCTTCGCATCAACGGCGTGCGCGGGTTGACGCCGTCCGAACGCCGGGTCGCGCGGTTGGCCGCGGACGCGTTGACCAACCGTGAGATCGCCGAGCGTCTGTTCGTCAGCGAGAAGACCGTCGAGGCTCACCTGAGCAGGACGTTTCGCAAACTCGGTGTCCGCTCGCGGACCCAGCTCGTCACCCACTTCGCCGCCGGTTGACCCTGGAGCCCGGCCTTACCGGTGTCGCTGATCGGGCGCTTCTCCCGGGAGGGGTGCCAGCACTCCGGATATGACGCGCCATCGCCGCGCCATGTCCAGGATCGTCTCACCCTCCGGGCGCGAGAAGATGACTCCTTCTCCGTTTTCGTCCTTGTCCCCGGTGCGGAGGTACTTGCCGTCCTCGAACCAGGTGAAGGTGTAGTTGACCCTTTCCAGGGCGTCCAGTGCGTACGCCTTGAACTGGTTCGCTTCCCGCTCCAGCCCGTACGTGCAGATCACGATGTACTGGGTGAACTTTTCGGCTTGGTCGTGGTTTTCCTGGTTCTTCAGGACGTCGAGGATCGAGGTCTTCGGGTCCTGCCCCGGGTTGCGCAGGTAGTCACCCCGATCGAGGAACGAGACGATCTTGCGCCATGATTCCGTGCGATCCACCGGGATCCCGCTGGACCGCACGATGTCGCCGGACAGGAGGATCTTGTCGATGTACGCGCCGACCTTCTTGTTCATGTCCGATGACGTCGTCAGCAGACTCGAAAGGTCGGCTGGGGACAGGTATCTGGCCATCTCGTTGAACATGTCTCTTGGCATTCGCTGGAGTTCGGACGTCGGAATTTCCTCGGGCATGATTCCCCTCCGTTCAAGGCGTGGTGCTGAAATACAGGTCAGTCGGCCGCGGGGATGGTGACCGGGACCGAGTACTGCCAGGTCCACGGCTTGCGGAGGGTTTCGATGTCGACCACGAAGAACTCGAAGGTCTTCTCGACGCGGACGAAGTGTCCGGTGACCTTCACCTGCAGGTTGACGCGCGAACGGTCCTGGAGCCGGTCGCTCACGAAGATGCCCGTGGTCAGCAGCGGCATGTTGGCCACCGAGATGTCCGGTACGTGGAAGAGCGGACACCCCTGGAGCTGGCCGCCCGCCGTCTGGTCCACGAGGTCGGAGGGCTGTTCGTAGGCCGCGCGCTCGGATGCGGCCATCCGGTAGCTGTGCCGGATGACGTCGTTGGTCGAGGTGTTGACGACCTTCCAGTCCTGCAGGCCCTTGCTGAACGAGCTGCCGATGACGATGCCGCCGCTGACGCCCGTGGTCGGCACCGGCCCGAACGTTCCCGCGTTGACGTCGAGCTGCCACTGCGAACTGGTGCTCGTCGATTCGCTGCCCATGGTCGTCTGCGGGCTGTCGATGCCGATCTTGTACGGCGAGCCGATGGAGAGTTCGACGTCGATCTGGTCGCAGAAGTACCCTCGTTTGTCGTCCTTGTCGTAGATCAGCTTGCCGTCGATGCTGGCGGCGACGTTCGATCCTTCGAGGCTGACACTGATGAACGTCCGCTTCATGTTCTTGAGGTTGGTGACGACAGCCGACCCGTTCAACCGCAGGGCGGCAACCTGCGACTCGTAGGCCTTCTTGTCGTACTCTTCGAAAGAAGTCGTTTCCTGAGCCATTTTTCCTCCTGAATCATTCGACTTCGGCCGGCTGGCCACGATTTCGGGTACCACCGCGGCCGCACTTGTCGAAGGTTAAGAGGAAGACAGTGGTCGCTCATCAGGGAAACCCCTACACGAAACCCTAATCTTCGCTATCGGGGCTGTTCGAGCTGCGCAGGATGGGGTGCGGCGCCAATCCGGTGCGTTTGTGGAACCAGTGTGAGCTGAGCTCGCGGAACAACCTCGCTGCTGCCCACCACCTGGCGGGTGATCCCGCGGTTCGAGGCGACCCTTGCCGACAGCCAGCGGGTGTTGGGGACCCGACCACCCCACGACCAGGACCATCCGCTCGAACCTCGACAGGGTGCGATCGACCCGAAGCCACCCCGTGCCGCCGTTACGGGACTGGCGTACGGCGACTTCGAACCGGCGCCAATCGAGGAAGCCGGTGAAGTTTCGGTAGATCGTTCAGGGGATAGTCGAGGGCCACGAAAATTGCTGTCCGGGGAGTGATGCTCGTGTACCGGATCAAGCCGTCCAAGCCCTCCGCCGTGTTCGGCGCGGTCGTCGGGGTCGCGATGATCGTTTTCGTACTGGTGCGGTTCCCGCTGAGGGAGCCGTTCGTCTGGCTCTGGCTGGCGGTCGCGGTGGGCGTCGTGAGCTTCAGCCTGTGGGCGGCGTTCGCCAAGCGAGGCGCCGAGAAAGTGGTCGTCGAGGACGGTCCTCCACCGGGGCGCTGAGAGGCACCTCCTGCAGAGCGGCCCTGGCGATGGTCCTGCGGTTGACCTCATACCGCGATCCGCCCGTCTGCGATCCGCAAGACGATGACATCCAGCGGGCGGAGACAACACAACGGATGGACGTCCGTTCATCGGCATGGGCGTGTCTTCGGACCCGTCGCCGCAGTCCGCGCATCTTGGATGACGGCCGATCGGCTGCGGAGCAGGTGGTGCGGATTGCCGAGCAGGCCGGTCTGCTCGGTGGGCCGATCGCGTGGCCGCCGTTCTTGGTCGCGTTGCTGCGCGAGCACCTCGCGAGGCACCGGCGTGGGTTCGTGTTCCCCGCGCCGAGCGGGACGTGGTTGTGGCGCTCGACGTTCCTGCGGCGGGTTTCCACCCGGCGATCGACGACAGCGACGCGTCCGGGATGAAGGCGGGCTGCGCGGCCCGGGTCGACGTTCCACGGGCTGCGGCACAGTCACAAGACGTGGCTGATCGCGGGCGGCGCACCGTAGATCGCGCAGGCCCGCAGGCTCGGCCATCACTTGGACAACCGGGCCGTCGAGACTTACCCCCACGTCGCCCCGGAGGTTGAGCAGCGGCTGCTCGACGATCTCGAGCGGTGCTGGCACACGGCGCCCCGACACCGTCACGAGTGTGGTCGACAGCAGGCGGGTTGCGCCGGTTGTCCCCCTCTTCGCCACGGTGGGGGTCACCCCCCGGTCGGGCCCGGGAGCAGCAGGAACACCGCGCCGACGCCGTATCGAGGGGGTGGTGCTCCAGTTCTGCCCCACCAGGAGCACAAGATCACGCAGCAAGGTCGATCACCGAAGATCGAACCCGGAACGCAAGAAACCCCTCCGACCTGCCGAAACGGCATAATCGAAGGGGTTCTGTAAGAGAGTGGAGCTAAGGGGACTCGAACCCCTGACCCCCTCACTGCCAGTGAGGGTCGATCATGGCCCTGACCTGCGGCGATAGAGAATCGCCTAGTCAGATGATGCGCTTCGGTGCCGTTGTTGGCAACTGTGTGTTGTTGAGTGCAGTTGTAACAGGAGGTTTGCCCCAGCTGTGCCCCGGTGAAATTGGTGAGAGGACCGCTTGCGGTTGTTTCGAACAAACGTGTGATCGGCACACGACCACGGGCTTGGCGCCAGTCGAGCAGTCAAGGCGAGCGACGACGTGCACCGGAAGGCGCGGTAACAAGCTACGTCAGCCACTTGGCCGGCCGCCGCGTCGAGCTACCGAGCGTCGGTCGAGACCCGGGTTCTGCGGCATGTGTGGACAGTCGCCGACGGTCCTCGACCGGTGTACCTGGTCCGGGCGTCGCGGTCACCGTTGCTTCTTCCGCTGCTCGAGGAGAGTGATCATTTCGGCGATGTCGTCGGCCAGGTCCTGGTGCTGGGGCCCCTCCGGCTGCAGCTCCGCGTCGACCCGGTCGCCCGCTTCGATGCCGTTGTCCCGCCGCTACACTTGGCGCCAGTCCCAGTCCCAGTCCCAGGCCGATGTCGGTGCCGAAGCGTGCGAGCGGGCCGCGGACCTGGTGACCGTTGAGGGTGCCGGTGACGTGGTGGGTATCCTTTTCGGCCCACACTTCGTCCGGGTCGAACGGCACCGGCAGGTACACCCGGCCACGGGGGCCGGTGGTGATCGTCCTGGTGAAGCGTTGCCGCCGCATGAACCGAATGCTAACGCCGAGTTCTACGTCACGGCATATTTTCGGCACGGACCCCCATCGTGAGCAGGACAGGTGGACGGCGACCGAACCGGAGTGTGGACACGTTCGCGCCCGATCGTGGCTCCTGACCACCTCGCCAAGGCTGCCGTCGCACCCCGATCCTTTCTGACGCTGGAGAAGGTGAAGACGCTCGCGCCCGGGGAAGAGGCGATGGTGAGGCTCTATCCGCTCATGCCCGATCTCTGGCCGCCGGTCGGTCCTGTCGCTGTATGGAGGCCCCCGGATCGTCGGTCTCGCCGATTTCGTGGACGTGGTTTCCCCAATCTGATGACGGGTAGCGACCCGGCGCTCTGGTGGAACCGCAGCGTCGTGGCCCGGCTCCCCGTGCGGGCCGCGCCGAGGCCGAGACTGGTCAGATCGATCACGGGGGCGGCGGTTTCTTGATCGCGGAGCCGCATCGGTTCTCGTGACCGGTCGGAAATTGCCGGCATCGGCCCGGCAGAAGAAACGCGGCGCACTCTGAGGTCGCCGCGCTGGCCCACACTGTGTTACCGCGCCACGCCCACCGGCACCCGAACAGAACGCGCGCAGCCCGGCCTGGATTCGCGATACCGGCACATTATGTCGATGATTGTCGATAGCGTGACAAGGTGACTACTGAAAGCCGGAGTGACGACTCCAAGCCTGCGCCACGCCGTGCGGGCGCAGCCTGGTCGGCGGAGGACACCGCGACGCTGCTGGACGGGCTCAGGCGCGGTGTGGCGCTGGAGGCGCTGGCGGGGACGCTGCAGCGCACGCCCGGTGCGGTGCAGGCACGGTGCCAGGTGCTTCTGCCGCCGGACCTGCGGCCGGCGATGCGAGCTGATGGCGAGGCGGTGCTACGGGCGCAGCTCGCGGCCAACCCGAACTTCGCTGCGGTCGTCAGCCCGACCCGGGTGTCCAGCCGTCGTGGGAGCCGCGGCCGCATTGCCGCGGCTCCCACGCCCGTGCCGCTGAGTGGCGAGCAGCGGCGGATGATCGACGCGGTACGCGCGGGGCGGGATGTCATCGTCGACGCCACGGTGGGATCGGGCAAGACCACCGCGATCCAGGCATTGTGCAGCGAAGTGGGCCGAGGCCGGGAGGTCTTGTACCTGACCTACAGCAAGCTGCTGAAGGCCGATGCGCAACGCCGGGTACGGAACGCGAAAGTGCAGAACTATCACGGAATCGTGTATCCATCGCTGCTCAAGGCGGGCATCACTTGCGGCCTCGATGAATCCATCCGGCGGTTCAACGCGGCCTTCAACAGCATTTCGGCGTGGTTTCCCCGCTTCGACCTGCTCGTGGTCGACGAGTACCAGGACATCAACGAGGAGTACGCGCAGCTGCTGCGCAACATCAAGTCGCTGAACCCGTCGATGCAGACCGTTCTGGTCGGCGACCTGGCTCAGAAAGTGCAGTCGAACACCACGCTGGATGTCCAACGGTTCACCCGGGAGATCACCCGTCAAGCTGAGCTGATGCCGTTCACACAGTCTTTCCGGGCAGGTCAGGAACTCGGCGCGCTGCTGTCGGAGGCATGGAACAAGCCGGTGGTGGGCGTCAACCCCGCGCAGACTATCCGGTATGTCTCTTACCGCGAGGCGCTCGACCTGATGCGGGCGAAGAACCCGGGCGACCTGCTGTGCCTGGGCAAACGCAACGGGCAGATGGCCGAGGCACTGAACCACCTGGAACACCACCACAGCGAGGTCTTCAACAAGCAAACCGTCTACGCCTCCATCCGCGACGGCGACAAGTCGGTCACCTATAACGACAACACCGCCGTGTTCACCACCTTCGACTCCAGCAAAGGCCTGGAACGCCCGACGAGTGTGGTGTTCGACTACGACGAAAACATGTGGGATATGCGCTGCGGCTTCCCGAACGTGGACATCACCGTCCTGCGCAACGTGTTCCTGGTCGCCGCATCCCGAGGGAAGCACGAAGTCGTCTTTGTGCGATCCGCACATGCTCGTCGGCAACCCAAGAGCATCGGGTTCATCCCCGTGCAGCGGTTCACGCAACTGCTGAACGAGGACCAGCCGAAGTATGACAAGCCGCTGCTGGCCTCGGATTGTTTCGACTTCACCTACGCGGAGAACCTTCAGGCGTGTGTCGCCCTGCTCGATCGGCGACGTCTCGACGACGGCTCGGGCGAGGAGATCGTCATCGACCGCGTCGACGGGCTGATCGATCTCTCTCCCGTGGTGGGGCACTACCAGGAAGCGGTGTTCTTCGACCGGTACAACCCGGCCCTCGAGGTGATGCTGAACCCCAAACCGATCGCGAAGCAACTGCGCGTCAAGCTGAACGAGGACCCTTGGCACGATGCGCTGCTGCTGACCGCCGTCGACACCGACCAGATGCGCTACGCCGAGCAGGTCACCCGGAAAGTCAGTGAGGAGGTGCGCGACGCGCTGACCAGGCGGCTGGCGACTCAGCTTCCCCGCGACTGCGAGGCCCAGGTGCCGATGAACCTCTCCGGCATGGCTCTGGGGTCACCAGCGGCGACGCCGATCACGTTCGTTGGTGTCGCCGACGCCGTGCACGATGGCCGGGTCTTCGAGCTGAAGTTCGTCTCCGAACTCGATCGCGCCATGTTTCTCCAGCTGGCGCTCTATCTGGTGATGGGCGGCCATGAGACGGGCGTGTTGTGGAACACCCGTACCGACGAGCGCTGGGCAGTACGAGTGCCCGACCGCACGAAATTTATGCACGCAGTCATCCGATGCGTCACCAAGCAACGCTACCGGGCCTTTCAGGCACCACCACCGCAACCGGGCGGCCAGCTCCACAAGAACACCGGCGGCTTGCTCGGCCGCTCGGGATGAGACGAGAGTGAGGTGTTCACCCGCGAGACGAGCTCGTAATACCCGGTGATAGGTCTATGCCGCCGAGTTGGAGGCGGATCGGCGTCGGCGGGTGTGGATCGATCCGGCCGACAGCGCGGTCACGGTCGCTGACTGGGTGGCGCGGTGGTTCCGGTCGCTGGATCTGGATCCGCGGACGATCGAGAGCTACCGGAGCCGGTTGCGGTGTCACATCCTGCCGAAGTTCGGCCAACTACCGCTGGGTGCGATCACGGCGCTGGGCGTGACCGAATTGGCCCGACAACTGGATCGGGACGGCTACGCCCAGGCGACGGTGAGCTCGCAGCTCAACCCGTTGTCGATGCTGCTGACCGATGCAGCTGATGAGCGGCTGATTCCGTTCAATCCGGTGCGCCGGCGGAGGCGTCGTGGCCGGCGATCACGACGCGCCGTGCCGGAGCGGATCTGGGCGACGCCGGAGCAGACGGCCCGGTCGGGATCCAACGACCGGGCCGTCCGAACAGGACTACCGAAGCAAGTCCGACTTCGGCTGCACTACACCCCTGGTCCGACAGGCTTCGGCTCAGCACACGAAGCCAGGACGCAAGAAACCTAGTGATCGTTGAGGTAATAGTGGTCGCTCGCGTGCTGGAAGTCCGGACCCAGGTAAACCGTGACGCCGATGCTCACGTGTTCCGGGAGGTCGTGCGTGCCGCCATCAGAAGCCCTGGCCGTGGCGCAAGATCCCAATCCACCGGAGGCGACGAGCGTGTAACGCTCGAGGTAGGCGCCCGAACTCTGTTGGACGGAGACACGCGCCCGGGCGGCAAGTCCGTCGGCGAACGAGTCGCAGACGGACACGACGTCGCCGTTTTCTTCGACGTAGACAGTGCCACCCTTGTTGGCGTCCGTGGTGGTCCACGTGTGGTCCCAGCTGCCGCCGGGAGGGTCCACAGTTGCCGACGCCGACGTCGCGGTCATGAGTGTCCCGCCGGCGACAAAAGCAGTCGTCGCGACCAAGGCCGCGATCTTGTTGCGCATCGTATGACTCCCATTCTTGTACTCGCACAGGGAAATCTGGACGAGCTGTATTTGATGTACATCATCTGCTGCAGCAGCAGAGGATCCCGCCGCAGTCGAACAACCTCGGCGCCAACCGGCATCGGACCACTGTCCGCCCGACAATGACCGGCTTATCCGCTGCGGTTCGGCGCCACCGCATGAACAGTTCCTCGCTGAGGACGCTCGCCGATTGGGACAGTCGGAATGGGTGCACCCGCGGAGTCAGTGGATGTGGCGCGGCTCCGACGGGGTGGGTTCAGCACCTGGGAGGATCACGCGGATCATTTCTTCACCGCCGAAGAATCCGCTTCTGTGCCGCTCAACTTGCGCAGCTCGGCCAGACCCCCGCTCGCACGAGCGCGCACACCGTCGTCACGGTGCCCCGTCTCGGCACGAACGGCGTTGCCGGCGGGGCTCCCGCGGCTTCCTCCGTCAGGTCACGCAACAACAGCAGAAGCGCGTCGGCGTTTTCGCCGGAACCGCAGGTCTCCGGTCATCAGGTCACCGGCAGCGCAACCACTGCGGGCGACAGGCTCGTCATCGACGGCGCCGGCGAGGCGTGGTCACTTCGGCCTTCGTTCCTCGCCATAAAGTCTTCTGCCTTCCCTCGTAAACCAAACCCCAGTTACCGAGAGTGCCGGAATCACCTCTGCTACCCCAGCCGGGTGATGCACTCTTGTTCGACTGAACGTATCAGCGATGACCCAGACGGCGTCAACGCCCCGGAACGTTTTACCCCTGCCCGAAAGGTCTCCGAAAACGGGAACCTTTGCGCCTCGTGCCGCTGCGAAATCGGCACCCCGGGGGTTGGCCTCGGCGTCGAAGGGGCGTCGATCTTCTTGAAAGCGCCCTTCGCGGAAGCGGGCCTGGTGAAGCCCAGTGCGCCACCGCTAACCAGCTATATCCGGCGATCGTCCACAATGGCGCAGGAGTCCGAATAGCCGTGAATCTCCCAGTTACTCGACGCGTCCAGCGGGTCCAGCACACACCCGCCCAGGTGCTGGTGCCGCAGAAAGCGCCGGAGTACGAGATCGCCTTCGTCGGCCCTGAGGGTGTAGTCCGGGTGGACCTCAACCCGGGAACCCGGCACCGCCACCAGGTCGGCTGCCGGCTGGACGTCCGGTACCGACCGGCCGAGCACTGCGTCGAACGGAGGTCGGACAGCGCGCGGTTCACCGTCGCGTTCGGCGGCTTGCCGGTGGTGCTCGTCACCGGCGGCGCGGTCTACCGCACCTTCCGAATCCGGAGGTGCCGGAAACTCACCGCTTGACAACAGGTGTTGTCGTGGGCGGCCAGTGTCGGTCACTCGTCGGTTCGCCCTGCTCGAGCGCTACGGGGTCGGATCGCCGCAGGGCTTCATCGTCGGTCTGCATGGCTGCCTCGCATCGAGCGACGGGTCGTGGTCGCTGCTAACTCCGTCCAGCCGCATCGGAGGAGACAGGACTGCGGTGATGGGCGGCGAACCGCTTCGTTACGAGACTCGGCGAAGGAGCTGAGCTTGCCGCCGATGGCACGAAGGTGCGCGCAAAGAACCTTTGGCGTCCACCTGTCCGGGGGACGCTACTGGGGCACTTTTCGTGACCCCATTTCGCCGCCCTCGGGCCGGTGCCCCAGTTTTGCCCAGCTACCCGCCGGTAGCTGAACTTCTTCTGGACGAAAGTCAAAGTTCGCCGATACGAAAAAACCGCTCAACCTGGAACTTCTGTTCCGGTGAGCGGTGTTTCGTCACTGTGGAGCTAAGGGGACTCGAACCCCTGACCCCCTCACTGCCAGTGAGGTGCGCTACCAGCTGCGCCATAGCCCCGAGACGAAGGTGTACTCCGCATCTCGTATGGCTATACCCTACACGCCCTCCCAAGGCCCTCGACGCGGGGGTGCCTGCATGGTCACCAACTTGGGCACAACCTTGTGACCTGCAGTTTTAGGACTTATTTTTAGGCGTGTATTGACTCCCGGTGTGTCCGCCGTTACATTTTCGGCGGTTGTGACGCCGAGGTCCCCGCCCGTTACGCCGCGTCTTCACCGGGCATGCCTCTGCCGTTTCCTGCTCGAAGAACGCCGCCTGTGCGGCAGAGGAGGTTTCGATGAAGAGTCCGGTGCGACGGCGGGTGATGACGGTGCTCTCGGCAGCGTCCACCCTGGTCGCGGGCTTGATCACCGTCGTCGCGGCGGCGCCGGCGGCTCAGGCCGCGATCACCCCTGACGGGTGGTACACGGTCGCCGCCGTGAACAGTGGTAAGTGTGTCGATGCTCGGGCTGCCGCCAGTGCCAACGGCACCGTCGTGCAGCAGTACAGCTGCAATCAAAGCGCTTCCCAGGAGTGGCAGTTCCAGTCGACCGGGGACGGCTACTTCCGCGTCAACACGCGCAACAACGCCGCCGCGGCCTGGGATGTCACCGGCGTCTCGACCGCCGACGGCGGGCTCGTGCAGCTGTGGAGCTACTCGAACGGCCTCAACCAGCAGTGGCAGGCCGTCGACGAGGGCAGCGGGCGGTACCACTTCGTGAACCGGAACAGCGGGAAGTGCCTCGACGTGCCGAGCGCCTCCACCGCCGACTCCGTCCAGCTTCAGCAGTACTCCTGTAACAACACCAGTGCGCAGTCGTTCACACTTACCCCCGTGGGTGGCACTACTCCTCCGACCTCCGGTCAGCCGGACCTCGGCCCGAACGTGGTGATCTTCGACCCGTCGATGTCGAGCTCCAGCATCCAGAGCCGGCTCAACGGCATCTTCAGCCAGCAGGAACGCAACCAGTTCGGCAGCCAGCGCTACGCCGTGATGTTCAAGCCGGGCACGTACTCCAACGACGTGAACGTCGGCTTCTACACGCAGGTGCTGGGCCTCGGGCTGAGCCCGGACGCCGTGACGATCAACGGCGCCGTGCACGTCGAGGCCGACTGGTTCCCGCCGCAGAACGCGACGCAGAACTTCTGGCGCGGCGCCGAGAACCTATCCGTCAACCCGACCGGCGGCGCCGACCGCTGGGCGGTCAGCCAGGCCGCGCCGTACCGCCGCATGCACGTCCGCGGTGACCTGCAGCTCGACGACGGCGGCTGGGCCAGCGGCGGCTGGATCTCCGACTCGAAGATCGACGGCCAGGTCCGCTCCGGCTCGCAGCAGCAGTGGATCTCGCGCAACTCGCAGTTCGGCAGCTGGAACGGCTCGAACTGGAACATGGTCTTCGCCGGCGTCCAGGGCGCTCCCTCGAACACCTTCCCGTCGCCGCCCTACACCACCGTCGCCTCGACGCCGGTCGTGCGCGAAAAGCCGTTCCTGTACATCGACAACGCCGGCAACTACCAGGTGTTCGTCCCCGGGGTGAAGACCAACGCGTCCGGCACGAGCTGGGCGAACGGCACCGCGCCGGGCACCTCGCTGCCGATCGACCAGTTCTACATCGCCAAGCCCGGCGCGACCGCCGCGGACATGAACGCCGCGCTGGCCGCCGGGAAGAACCTGCTGGTGACGCCCGGTGTCTACCACCTCAACCAGGCGCTGCACGTGACCCGGCCCGACACCGTCGTGCTCGGTCTCGGCATCGCTACCCTGGTGCCGGACGGCGGCGTCACCGCGATGAACGTCGACGACGTCAACGGCGTGAAGGTGGCCGGCCTGCTGATCGACGCCGGCACGACCAACTCGAACACGCTCATGCAGGTCGGTGCGGCCGGTTCGACCGCCGACCACTCGGCCGACCCGACGTCGCTGCACGACGTGTTCTTCCGGATCGGCGGCCCGGCCGTCGGCAAGGCGACCAACAGCCTGGTGGTGAACAGCAACAACGTGATCGGCGACCACATGTGGATCTGGCGCGCCGACCACGCCGACAACGGCAACAACGTCGGCTGGACCACCAACACCGCCGACAACGGGCTCACGGTCAACGGCAACAACGTGACGATGTACGGCCTGTTCGTCGAGCACTACCAGAAGACGCAGGTCGTCTGGAACGGCAACGGCGGCCGGACGTACTTCTTCCAGAACGAGATGCCGTACGACGTGCCGAACCAGGCGGGCTGGATGAACGGCTCCACGAAGGGCTACTCCGCGTACAAGGTGGGCCCGAACGTGACGAGTCACGAGGCGTGGGGGCTGGGCAGCTACTGCTTCTTCAGCACCAACCCCTCGGTCGCCAGCGCGCACGCCTTCGAGGCGCCGAACACCCCGGGTGTCAAGTTCCACGACATGGTGACCGTCTCGCTGAACTACCAGGGGACGATCACGCACGTCATCAACACCACCGGTGACACGACGCCGACGGGGACGAAGCCCGTCAACCTGGTGAGTTACCCCTGATCAACCGGCGTGCGCCGTGGTGGCGGCCGCGGCGCACGCCGGTCCTCATTCTCCGTAACGGAAGTCCTCACGCGAAACCCGTCGGCCGGGTTAACGGGCAACCGCCGAACGGGCGAAAAGTGTGATTACAGAGCGTGCATGCGTACGGTAGTACATATTTACCGGGAAGTTATGGATTGTTCACCTTGCTCGGGGAGCGTTCGCTCGCACAGCCACCCCGGGTATCGGAGGACGTAGCAAGTGAACAGACGTTTCGCGGCGCTCACCGCGGCGGTCGCCGCAGGTGCCCTGGTACTCACCGCCTGTGGCGGATCTTCCAGCGACAACAAGGACTCCGGTGCCGCCGGCACCGCCAAGTCGGCCGCCGACCTCGGCGGGCTCGACAAGCTCGTCGAGGCGGCGAAGAAGGAAGGCACCCTCAACGTCATCGCCCTCCCGCACGACTGGGCGAACTACGGCGAGGTCCTCGACGCCTTCAAGAAGAAGTACGGCCTCAAGGTCACCGAGGCCAACCCCGAGGGCTCGAGCCAGGACGAGGTCAACGCCGTCAAGCAGCTCAAGGGCCAGGACCGTGCGCCCGACGTGCTCGACCTCGGCGGCGCCTTCGCGCTGACGGCGGCCAAGGACGGCCTGCTCGCGCCCTACAAGGTCGCGACCTTCGCCGACGTCCCGGACAACCAGAAGGACGCCGACGGCCAGTGGGTCAACGACTACGGCGGCTACATCTCCATCGGCTACGACGCCAAGAAGGTGCCGAACCCGCCGACGTCCTTCGCCGACCTGAAGAAGCCGGAGTACGCGGGCAAGATCGCGCTGAACGGCGACCCGACGAAGGCGGGCGCGGCCTTCGCCGGCGTGTACGCCGCGGCGCTGGCCAACGGCGGTTCGTTCGCCGACATCAAGCCCGGCATCAGCTACTTCGGTGACCTCAAGAAGTCCGGCAACTTCATCCCGGTGCAGTCGAGCGCGGCGACCGTGGAGAGCGGCCAGACGCCGATCACGCTCGACTGGGACTACCTGCAGGCCGGCTACGCGAAGAAGCTCGAGGGCAAGGTCGACTGGAAGGTCGCGGTCCCGGCCGACGGCGTCTACTCGAACTTCTACTGCCAGGCGGTCAGCAAGACCGCCCCGCACCCGGCCGCCGCGCGGCTGTGGCAGGAGTTCCTGTTCTCCGACGAGGGCCAGAACCTCTTCCTGAAGGGCCTTTCGCGCCCGGCGCGGCTGCCGAAGATGGAGACGGCGGGCACCGCGGACAAGACGTCGCTCGCGGCCCTGCCGCAGATCCCCGGCGAGACGAAGTTCCCGACCAACGACCAGATCGACGCGGCCAAGAAGGTCGTCGCGGACGAGTGGGCGAAGGCCGTCGGCTGACGTGACGGCCGAGACCCTCACCACGGCGGCAGGCGCGACGTCGCCTGCCGCCGTGCCCGTGCGCCCCGGGTTCGCGCGGCGCTTGCTCAAGTGGGTGACCGGCCACCTCGGCCTGCTGCCCTTCCTCGCCTACACCGGCGTCTTCCTCGGCGCGCCGGTGGTGATGGTCGCGGTCGGTGCCTTCCAGGACAACGACGGCGCGTTCACCACCGACAACCTCGGCGCGGCCTTCAAGGACCAGTTCGGCCGGTCGTTCGTGACGTCCATCGAGCTGTCCGCGCTGACCGCCGTGGTCGGCGCCGTGCTCGGCGCGCTGCTCGCCCACGCCGTCCTCGGGTCCAAGCCGGACGGCCTGCTGCGCAAGGTCGTCTCCAGCGCGGCCGGCGTGCTGGCCAACTTCGGCGGCGTGCCGCTGGCGTTCGCGTTCATCGCCACGCTCGGCAGCATCGGCATCGTCACCAAGGCGCTGACCGGGCTCGGCCTCGACCTCTACGCGTCCGGGTTCAGCCTGTTCAGCTTCTCCGGCATCGCGATCGTCTACATCTACTTCCAGATCCCGTTGATGGTCATCGTGTTCACCCCGGCGCTGGAAGGCATGCGCGCGCAGTGGCGCGAGGCGGCGGAGAACCTGGGCGCGACGCGCACGCAGTACTTCCGGCTCATCGCCGTCCCGGTGCTGCTGCCGCCGTTCCTGGCTTCGACGCTCCTGTTGTTCGCCAACGCGTTCAGCGCCTACGCCACCGCGTACGCGCTGACCACCGGCATCATCCCGCTGGTGCCGATCCAGATCGGCTCGCTGGTCTCCGGCAACGTCGTGGCGGACCAGCAGAACCTCGGGAAGGCGCTCGGCCTCGGCATGATCGTCGTGGTCGCCATCGTGATGGCGTTCTACTCGTGGATGCAGCGGCGCGCGTCGAGGTGGCTCGGATGACCAACAAATGGGGTCGCTGGACCATTCTCACCCTGTTCGGCCTGTACTTCCTGGTGCCGATGGCGGCGTCGGTCGAGTTCAGCCTGCGCGACGTCAACGACACGCACAGCTTCGTCTCGTGGAGCAAGCTGCTCGACGAGCCGGGCCTGTTCGAGACGCTGGGCACGTCACTGTGGGTCGCCGCGGGCACGGTCGTGCTGACCCTGCTGATCATGGTCCCGACGGTCAGCTGGGTGCACCTGCGCAAGCCGAAGCTGCGCCGGGTGATGGAGGGGATCAGCCTGCTGCCGCTGGTCATCCCGCCGATCGTGCTGGTCAACGGCGTGCTCGTGGTGTTCGCGGACGCGCCGGAGGTGATCAACGGGACGCCGGTGATCCTCGTGCTGGAGTACGTCGTCCTGGCGCTGCCGTTCACCTACCGCACGCTCGACGCGGGCCTGCAGGCGATCGCGCTGCCGACGCTGGTCGAGGCCGCGCGCAGCCTCGGCGCCGGCTGGGGCACCGTGCTGCTGCGGGTGATCGTGCCCAACATCCGCAGTGCGGTGTTCGGCGCCGCGTTCCTCAACCTGGCGCTGGTGCTCGGCGAATACACCCTGGCCAGCATCCTGCTGATGGACACCTTCCCGGTGTGGACCGTCCAAACCGGACAGTCCGAGGCCGGCGTGTCGGTCGCGGTGTCGCTGTTCAGCTTGTTCGTCGCCTTCCTGCTGCTGTTCGTCCTGTCCCTCGTCGCGGGCCGCCGCCGTCGTGAGCACAACCCGGCCGCGCCCATCGCCCCCGCACCGCAAGGAACCGCCTGATGACCGTGATCGAAACCAAGACCGGCGCGTCCGTGGAGTTCCGCGGGCTGCACCGCGAGTTCGGCGACGTCAAGGCCCTCGACGGGCTGAACCTGCTCATCGAGCCCGGCGAGCTGGTCGCGCTGCTCGGGCCGTCCGGCTGCGGCAAGACGACGGCGTTGCGCGTGCTGGCCGGCCTCGAGCAGGTCGACTCGGGCGAGGTGCTCGTCGACGGCTCCGACGTCGTCGGCGTGCCGGCCAGCAAACGCGACATGGGCATGGTCTTCCAGGCCTACAGCCTGTTCCCGAACCTGACCGTGCGGGACAACGTCGCGTTCGGGCTGCGGCTGCGCGGCCAGGGCACGGCGCCCCGGCACCAGCGGGCGCAGGAGCTGCTGGAGCTGGTCGGGCTGGACAGCCACGCCAAGCGCTACCCGCACCAGCTCTCCGGCGGCCAGCAGCAGCGCGTCGCGCTCGCCAGGGCGCTGGCCATCGAGCCGCGCGTGCTGCTGCTCGACGAGCCACTGTCCGCTTTGGACGCCCAGGTGCGCACGCAGCTGCGGGACGAGATCCGCCGGCTGCAGCTGCGGGTCGGCATCACCACGCTGTTCGTCACGCACGACCAGGAGGAGGCGCTGTCGATCGCGGACCGCGTCGGCGTGATGAAGGACGGCCGGCTCGAGCAGTGCGACACCCCGGCCGCGTTGTACGCGCGCCCGGCGACGGCGTTCGTGGCGGAGTTCGTCGGCACGATGAACCACCTCGCGGGCACGGTCACCGGCGGCGGCACCGAGGTCGACGTCGCCGGGCAGCGGCTGAAGCTGGCCGAGCCGGGGGAGCGGGCGGACGGCGCGGCCGTGCGCGTGCTGGTCCGCCCCGAGTCGGTGACGCTCGAACCCGGCGGCCCGGCCCGCGTCACCGACCACAGCTTCCGCGGCGCGGTCACCCGCCTCACGGCGGTGCTGCCGGACGGCACGACGGTGCTCGTGGACCTGCCGAGCGTGACGGCCGCGGAGCTGCTCCCGGGCAGCACGGCGGCCGTCGGCTTCGGCAGCCGCCCGGTCCTGCTGGCGGCGGACGCGTAGTGGACACGACGCGCCGGCGGATCGTCCGGGCCGAGGCGGGCGAGCTGGGTTACCGGCGGCTCGCCGAGGCGCCGGGCGAGCCGCACGCCGTCCGGGAGGACTTCGCGCCGGCGTCGGCCTCCCGGCCCGGGACGCCGCTGGCGCGGTTCGCGCACCTGTCGGACCTGCACGTGATGGACGCGCAGTCGCCGAGCCGGGTCGAGTACCTGGAACGGCACGCCGACCCGGACTCGCCGCTGCGGCCGTACCTCCCGTTGATCGGCACCTACCGGCCGCAGGACGTGTTCACCACGCACGTCGTCGAGGCGATGGTCCGCGCGGTCAACGAGTTCGACGTCGACTTCGCGGTGTCCACCGGCGACGCGACCGACGCCTGCCAGGCCAACGAACTGCGCGCCTACCTGGGCACGCTCGACGGCGGCCCGGTCGACCCGGACTCCGGCGAGCGCGGGCACTGGGAGGGCGTCCACGCGAGCGACCCGGCGACCTACGACGTCCGCTACTGGCACCCCGATGGCACGCCGGAGGGCTGCGAAGACGACCACGCGCGGGCCCGCTACGGCTTCCCGGAAGCGCCGGGCGCCCTCGACGCGGCCGCGCGCCCGTTCGAGGCGACCGGGCTGCACGTGCCCTGGTACGCCGTTTACGGCAACCACGACAACATGCTGCAGGGTGTCGTCCCGCCGTGGCCGGAACTGGGCGAGATCACGGTCGGCGGGGCCAAGCTGACGGCCTTGCCCGAGGGTGACGTCGTCGAGCTGCTGCACGGCTTCGACCAGGCCGAGCGGGACGTCGTCGCGCGGCTGCTGGACGGCGCCACGGTGCCCGTGACGCCCGACGCCGAGCGGCGGCACGTCTCCCGCGCCGAGTGGATCGGCGCGCACGTCGACTGCCACGGCCACGGATACGTCCGGGCGAACGCCGAGTCCGACACCGCCTACTACGCGTTCGACCACGGCGTCTTGCGCTGCCTGGTGCTCGACACGGTCAACCCGCACGGCTTCTGGCAGGGCTCGCTCGACGTTCCCCAGTTCGAGTGGTTGCGCGCGGAGCTGACGGCGTCGGCGGACCGGCTCGTCGTGCTGTTCAGCCACCACCCCCTCGACACGCTGGTCAACGACCACGGCCCGGACCGGCGGGTCTTGGCCGACGAGCTGGCCGCACTGCTGCACGCGTCACCGAACGTCGTCCTCTGGGTGAACGGCCACACGCACGAGAACAAGGTGACCCCGCAGGAGACGTTCTGGGAAGTGACGACGGCGTCGCACATCGACTGGCCGCAGCAGGCCCGGCTCGTCGAAGTCCGCGACAACGCCGACGGCACGCTGTCCATTGTGGTCACCATCGTCGACCACAGTGGACCGGTGACGGGCGGTGGTGCCGACCCGATCGGGCTGGCGGGGCTGTCCCGCGAGCTGTCGGCGAACTACTGGCAGCACCGCGACGGCCCCGAGCGGGGCGCCGGGACCGCCGCCGACCGCAACGTCGAGCTCCTGCTCCGGGATCCACGCCCGAACGGGTGGTGAACCGCGCCGAGGGCCCCGGGTGTCGCGATACTGGGGCTCCCGGAGTGCAAAGGAGCGGGACATGACCGCCTTCGGAATCGTCGTCGAACCCCGGCAAGCCTGGCCGCTGACGGCCGTGCGCGGTGTGTTCGCCGTGCTGTTCGGGATCTTCGCGCTCGTCTGGCCGGGTGCGACCGTCCTGGTGCTCGCGATCCTCTACGGCGTCTACGCGATCGTGGACGGCATCGGCGGGCTGATGCAGGCGTTCCGCCCGGGCGACGGCGCCCACCGCGCCGCGTACGGCGTGCTGGGCGTGCTCGGCATCGTCGCCGGGATCGTGGTGCTGGTGTGGCCGGGCATCACGGTGCTGCTGCTGGCGCTGCTGGTCGGGCTGTGGGCGATCGTCACCGGCATCGCCGAGATCGCCGCCGCGATCCGCCTGCGCAAGCAGATCCGGGGCGAGGCGTTCCTCATCCTGGCCGGCGCGATCTCCGTGCTCGCCGGCATCCTCATCGTGATCAACCCGATCGCGGGCGCGTACGGCGTCGCGCTGCTGGCCGGGATCTACGCGCTGGTCTACGGGATCGTGCTGCTCGTGCTGGCCTTCCGGCTGCGGAAGATCGCGAACACGCCCGCCGCGGTCTGAGTACCGTGCGGGGATGTGACCCGCGAACTGGTGGTGCTGGGCACCGCGAGCCAGGTGCCCACGCGCCACCGCAACCAGAACGGCTACCTCCTGCGCTGGGACGGCGAAGGCCTCCTCTTCGACCCCGGCGAGGGCACCCAGCGGCAGATGGTGCACGCCGGCGTCGCGGTCACGGACGTCACCCGGATCTGCGTCACGCACTTCCACGGCGACCACAGCCTCGGGCTGTCCGGCGTCATCCAACGACTGTCGCTGGACAAGGTGCGGCACCCGGTGCACGCGCACTTCCCGGCGTCCGGCGCGCACTACTTCGAGCGGCTGCGGCACGCGACGTCGTTCTACGAGACCGCCGACCTGCGGGAACAGCCCATCTCTTCGAGCGGCCAGATCGCGTCGGGCAAGTTCGGCGTCCTGGAGACCCGGCTGCTGAGTCACCCGGTCGAGGCGTTCGGCTACCGGCTGGTCGAGCCGGACGGCCGGACGATGCTCCCCGAGCGGCTGCGCTCGTTCGGCATCCAGGGCCCGGACGTCGGCAAGCTCCAGCGGGACGGACGGCTGGGGACGGTGAGCCTCGACGACGTCAGCGTGCCCCGGCGCGGCCAGCGGTTCGCGTTCGTCATGGATACCCGCCTCTGCGACGGCGTCTACGCCCTCGCCGAGGACGCGGACATGCTCGTGATCGAGTCGACCTTCCTCGCCGAGGACACCGCCCTGGCCCGTGACTTCGGCCACCTGACCGCCCAGCAGGCCGCCCGCGTCGCCGCCGAGTCCGGCGTCCGGCTGCTCGTGCTGACCCACTTTTCGCAGCGCTACACCGAGCCTCAGCGGTTCTTCGACGAAGCCCGGGCCGAGTTCGACGGCGAGATCGTGGTGGCCCGAGACCTGGAGCGGGTCCAGGTGCCGAAACGCCGGTCCTCCCCAGCGGAGCGCCTCGCGCCGTAGGCTGCAAGCGTGAGCCAGCCGATCCTGATGACCGTCGACGACGATCCCGCCGTGTCCCGCTCGGTCGCCCGTGACCTGCGCCGGCGCTACGGCAAGGACTACCGCATCATCCGCGCCGACTCGGGCGCCGACGCCCTCGACGCGCTGCGCGAGATCAAGCTGCGCGGCGACGCCGTCGCGGCGATCCTCGCCGACTACCGGATGCCGCAGATGGACGGCATCGCCTTCCTCGAGAAGGCGATGGACCTGTTCCCGCACGCCCGCCGGGCCCTGCTGACCGCCTACGCCGACACCGACGCCGCGATCCAGGCGATCAACGTCGTCGACGTCGACCACTACCTGCTCAAGCCGTGGGACCCGCCGGAGGAGAAGCTCTACCCGGTGATCGACGCGCTCGTCGAGACCTGGAAGGCCGTCGGCGACAAGCCGGTCGACGAGGTCAAGCTCCTCGGCCACCGGTACTCGTCGCCGTCGTTCCACATGCGCGACTTCCTCGCGCGCAACGCCGTGCCCTACCGCTGGTACTCGGTCGAGGACGACGAGGGCAAGCGCTTGCTCAAGGCCGCCGACGCCGTCGAAGCCGACATCCCGGTGATCGTCACCCCCGACGGCACCGTGCTCAAGCACCCCTCCAGCGGCGAGATCGCGGACGCGGTCGGCTTGTCGACCCGCCCCGCGCAGGAGTTCTACGACCTCGTCGTCATCGGCGGCGGCCCGGCCGGGCTCGGCGCCGCGGTGTACGGCGCGTCCGAGGGCCTGCGCACGGTGCTCGTCGAGAAGAAGGCCACCGGCGGCCAGGCCGGCACCAGCTCGCGCATCGAGAACTACCTCGGCTTCCCCGACGGCGTCTCCGGCGCGCAGCTGACCGACCGGGCGCGGCGCCAGGCTCAGAAGTTCGGCGCCGAGGTGCTCACCGCCCGCGACGTCGTCGGCCTGGAGGCCCGCGGCTCGTCCCGGGTCATCACCTTCGGCGACGGCAGCGAGATCGCCGCGCACTCGGTGATCCTCGCCAGCGGCGTCACCTACCGCGCGCTGGACGCCGAGGGCATCGAGGAGCTGAGCGGCCGCGGCGTCTACTACGGCTCGGCGCCCACCGAGGCGCCCGAGTGCAAGGGCGAGCACGTCTACATCGTCGGCGGCGCGAACTCCGCCGGCCAGGCCGCGGTGTTCTTCTCCAAGCACGCCAGCGACGTCAGCATCCTGGTGCGCGGCGAGTCGCTCGAGTCGTCGATGTCGCACTACCTGATCGAGCAGATCGCCGGCATCGAGAACATCCACGTCCGCACCCGCACCACGGTCAAGCAGGCCCACGGCGACGACCATCTGGAGCGGCTCACGCTCTGCGAAAACGGCGTCACCGAGGAGGTCGACACCGGCCACCTGTTCATCTTCATCGGCGCGGCCCCGCGCACGGAGTGGCTCGGCGACGACCTCCACCGCGACGCCCACGGCTTCGTCTGCACCGGCCCGGACCTGCTGGCCGCCGGCCAGCGCCCCCGGGGCTGGACCCTGGACCGTGACCCGCATTACCTCGAGTCGTCGATCCCGGGCGTCTTCGTAGCGGGCGACGTGCGGTCCCAGTCGGTCAAGCGGGTGGCCTCCGCGGTCGGCGAAGGCGCGATGGCCGTGACGCTGGTACACCGGTACCTGGAGGAACATTGACGTCCTCCCCGCAGTCATCCGACCAGGGGATTCCGGCGGCGCGAGCCCGGCACGGCCGGGTCGGGTCGCCGAGGTTCACGGTTCACCGGCCGGACCACTGTCCCGCCTCCCCGCGCGGTCACCGCCCGTCCGGCGGCGATGTTCCTGGCCGCGTTCACGTCCGCGTTGCCGCTGTACCCACAGGCGACGCACCGGAACACCGCTTGGCTCTCGCGGGATTCGGACGCCACGTGCCCGCAGGCGGAACAACGTTGCGACGTGAAGGCGGCGGGGACCTTTTCGACCCGGCCCGGAGCTTTGTTCTCCAGGCGCGAGACCACCAGACCCCACCCCTGGGCGAGGATCGCCCGGTTCAGGCCCGACTTCTGCCGCACTCGCCGTCCCGGCGCCGCGGCGGTGCCCTTCGCCGATCGGGTCATGTGCGTGATGCGCAGGTCTTCGACCCGGATCACGTCGAACTCGCGGGCGACACGCGTCGTCAGCTTTTCCGCCCAGTCCTTCCGGCGTGCGGACGCCTTGGCGGTCAGCCGCGCGATCGCCCGGAGCAGCAGGGCGCGCCGGTTCGATCCGCGGGCGGCCCGGGCGAGCCGCCGTCGCAGCCGCAACGCTCTCGCCCGCTCGGCGCGGGACAGCCCGGGGCAGTGCAGGAGCTCTCCGGTCGACAGTGCCGCCGACACGGCAACGCCTCGATCGATCCCGACCGCACTGCCGTCGCCCGGCGCCGGAACGGGCGCGGGGACAGCGGCGAACGCGAGGTGCCACCGCCCGGCGCGGTCGCGGGTGATCCGGTAGGACTTGAATTCGCCGGACGGGCGCCGCGACCAGCGGAACCGGACTCAGCCCACCTTGGGCACCCACACGGCGGCGCGCCGCCGGTTGAGCCTTCGTACGTGCTCAGGCCGGACGGCGACCTGCCGGAATCCCTGGTGGACCGCCGCTCGGCGCCAAGTCGGCTTGCCGTGGGTGCCTCCGAAGAAGCTGCGCAGAGCCTGGGCGAAGTCGCGCAGCGCCTGCTGCTGGACGGTGACCGAGCCCTCGCGCAACCACGCGTGTTCGTCCCGGATCTCGGTCAGCTGCCGGGCCTGCTCGACGTAGCCTGGAGGGAGCGGCCGCCCGGGCCGCCAATGGGAGTGCTGCTCCACGGCGAGGTTCCAGACGAACCGCGCGTGGGCGCAATGGACCAGCAGCCGAGCCTCCTGTTCGGCTGTGGGCGTCAAGCGAAAGCGGGACATGCGGGAAACGTAGCCCCGGCCACCGACAAAACAGGGGTGAAGGAATGAGCGCATTGCCGCGGGAAGAGCTTCGCGGCCTCTTCCTGTTCGAACACCTTTCCGAAGACCAGCTCGACTGGATCGCCGACAACGCCGTGCTCGAGGAGTACGAGGGCGACACCGTCGTCATCCGCGAAGGCGACGAAGCGACCTGCTTCTACGTCCTGCTGAGCGGCGCGATCCGGATGACGCGGCTCGTCAGCGGCACCGAGGTCGAGACCAACCGGTCCGACCAGCGTGGCGTCTACTTCGGCGCGACGCAGTTCTTCGTGCACCAGGACACCGACCACCGCTACGGCGCCTCGGTGCGCGCGCTGTCCGACGTCACGTTCCTGGCGCTGCCCTCGCGGGAGTTCTCCGTCGAGTTCCGCCGGTGGTTCCCGATGGCGACGCACCTGCTCGAAGGCATGTACCTCGGCTGGCGCAACAGCGACACCGTGATCGGCTCGCGCCGCCGTCTGCTGGCGCTGGGCGAGCTGTCGGCCGGCCTGACGCACGAGCTGAACAACCCGGCCGCGGCCGCCGTCCGGGCGACGTCCGCGCTGCGCGAGCGCGTCGCCGGAATGCGGCACAAGCTGGCGTTCCTGGCGAAGAAGACCATCGATCCCGAGCTGCTCTACCAGCTGATCGACGTCCAGGAAAAGCTCGTCAAGCAGGTCGCGCAGGCCCCGAAGCTGAGCGCGATGCAGCAGTCCGACCGCGAGGACCAGATCAGCGACTGGTTCGAGGACCACGACATCGACGGCGGCTGGGACCTCGCCGACATCTACGTCCGGGCTGGGCTCACGACGACCGACCTGGACAACGTCCTGGAGCAGGTCGGCGACACCTTCATGGACGGCGCCGTCCGCTGGCTCGCCTACGCGCTCGAGACCGAGATGCTGATGGGCGAGATCGAGGACTCGACCACCCGCATCTCCGCGCTGGTCGGCAAGGCCAAGCAGTACTCGCAGATGGACCGGTCGCCGCACCAGTGGGTCGACGTCCACGACGGCCTCGACTCCACGCTC
The DNA here is from genome assembly GCF_035982555.1 of Amycolatopsis sp. NBC_01286. Lineage (NCBI taxonomy): Bacteria > Bacillati > Actinomycetota > Actinomycetes > Pseudonocardiales > Pseudonocardiaceae > Amycolatopsis > Amycolatopsis sp. NBC_01286. The sequence continues at coordinate 779,437 of NZ_CP108428.1, read as the reverse complement.
GTGATGCTCGCCGGCAAGATCGGCGACGGCGTCCGCGTTGTCAAGGAGTACGACCGCGACCTGCCGAAGATCCCGGCGTACGCGGGCGAGCTCAACCAGGTGTGGACGAACATCATCGACAACGCGCTGGGCGCGATGGGCGGCGAAGGCACGCTCACGCTGCGCACCTGGGGCGTCAACGACCAGGTCCGCGTGGAGATCGGCGACACCGGCCCGGGCATCCCGGAAGACATCAAGGGCCGGATCTTCGAGCCGTTCTTCACGACCAAGGCGGTCGGCGAGGGCACCGGGCTGGGCCTCGACATCTCGTGGAAGATCGTCGTCGAGCGGCACCAGGGCGACCTGCGCGTCGAGTCCGAGCCAGGGAGCACCCGGTTCGAGGTGTGCCTCCCGACCGAAGAGCAGGCCTCCCTCTGATGGCCTCGGTCCCGACGGTCACGACCGAGCTCGGGGCGCTGGTGGGGTTGGCGGGTGACGGCGTCCGCAGGTGGCGCGGGATCCCGTACGCCCGGCCGCCGGTGGGCGAGCTGCGGTGGAAGGCGCCGCAGCCGCCTTCGCTCTCGGATGGCGTGCACGTCGCGGCGGAGTACGGGCCGCACGCGATGCAGTCGCCCGACCCGATGAACCCGCGGGCGGTCTGCGACGAGGACTGCCTGTACCTCAACGTCTGCACGCCGGAGGAGCCCGCGCCCGAGGGCGGGTACCCGGTGCTGTTCTGGCTGCACGGCGGCGGTTACCGCGTCGGCCACGGCGAACAGCTGGGCGACGGCGAGGAGTTCGCGCGCGCCGGGATCGTCGTCGTCACGATCAACTACCGGCTCGGCTCGCTCGGGTTCCTGCACCTCGCCGGCGTCTTCGGCGAGGCCGAGGCGGACGCCGGGGTGGGTGGCCTGCTCGACCAGATCGCCGCCCTGAAGTGGGTGCGCCGCAACATCTCCGCGTTCGGCGGGGACCCGTCGCGGATCACCGTCTACGGCGTCTCGGCGGGCGCGAAGAGCGTCGGGAACCTGATGGGCAGCCCGCTCGGCGCGGGGTTGTTCGCGCAGGCGATCAGCAGCAGCGGCGGCGCGGACCACGTGGCGACGCCGGAAACCGGCACCGCGCTGGCCCGGCGGCTGCTCGACGAGGTCGGCTGCCACGACGTCGAAGCGCTGCGGGCGTTGCCGGCCAAGGAGTTCGTCGAGGCGCAGGAACGGATCCTCAGCGGCTTCCAGGCGCTGTGGCTGTGGCGCCCGACGCTGCACCCCCGCGTGCTGCCCGAGGTTCCGATCGAGCCGATCCGCCGCGGCAGCGCGGCCGGCGTCCCGCTGCTCGTCGGCTGCAACAGCAACGAAGGCAGCACGTACGCGATGATGCTGGGTGACGACGCCGCGACCGCGCCGGCTGACGACGTCCTCTCCGCGATCCTCGGTGACGAAGGCGCTTCGCAGCTCCTCGAGACGTACCTCCGCCGCGTCCCGGACCTCAACGCCGCGAAGATCGCCGCGATGGGCGACGAACGCTACGGCGTCCCGACCCAGCGCCTCGCCGACGCGCAGTCCGCGCACGCGCCCGTCTACCGCTACCGCATCGACATCGCGGCGCCCGGCGTGCCCGAGCAGCTCGACGGCGGGCACGGCACGGAGACGACGATGGCTTGGAAGACGCCGCTGCCGTTGTTCGCGGAGGCGACCGACGTGAACCCGGCCCGCGAGCGCGCGGCGTTCCTGATCCACCGCTGCTGGGTGCGGTTCGTGCACGACGGCGTCGCGTCCGCAGACGGCCCCGAATGGCCGCCGTACGGCCCGGAGCTGCGGCCGGTGCTGGTTTTCCGGGAAGACACGGATCTGGTGCTCGACCCACGCGTCGAAGAGCGAAAAGCCTGGGGCGACACGGAATGGGCGTCCGGGACCTGGTTCCCGGTGACCTGACACCGTTCCTTCACCCGCTGTTCACTTCGAACCGGCTCGTTCGCGCGTCAAACGAGTCGAAGGCCCTGAATCATCGGGCCGTCGAGGGGAGTGGCTCGTGAAACGCCGGGTATCGATCGGACTGGCCGTGGTGCTGCTGCTCGCGGTCGTGGCGGTGATCGTCTGGGGCAACGACTCCGGGCCGGGGCTTGCGACGGTGCGCGGGGTCATCGGGTCGGAGAAGCAGGCCTTCTTCACCGACCAGCGCGTCGTCGACGCCTTCGCGCACCACGGGTTGAAGGTCGAGGTCGACACGGCGGGGTCGCGGCAGCTCGCGACGACCGTCGACCTCGGGAAGTACGCGTTCGCGTTCCCGTCGTCTTCGCCCGCGGCGCAGAAGATCCAGCGCGACCGCAAGGTCACGACCGTCTACACGCCGTTCCAGTCGCCGATGGCGATCGCCACCTTCGAGCCGATCGTCGCGCTGCTGCGCGCGAACGGCGTGGTGCGCAAGGGCGCCGGCGACTACGACGTCCTCGACGTCGCGAAGTACCTGGACGTCGCGAAGGCGGGCACGCGCTGGGACCAGCTGCCCGGCAACACCGCGTACCCGGCTCGTAAGAACGTCCTGGTCACGACCACCGACCCGCGTGAGTCGAACTCCGCGGCGATGTACCTGTCGATCGTTTCCTTCGTGGCCAACGGCAACACCGTCGTCAGCTCGCCCGAGCAGGAGGCGAGGGTGCTGCCGTCGGTGTCGAAACTGTTCCTGGACCAGGGATACACGCAGAACAGCACCGAAGGACCGTTCGAGGACTACCTGTCCGCGGGCATGGGCAAGACGCCGCTGGCGTTGATCTACGAGTCGCAGTTCGTGGACCGCGTCGTCCGCGGCGACGGCTCGATCCGGCCGGACATGCGGATGATCTACACGGCGCCGACGGTGTACTCGAAGCACACGCTGGTGCCGCTGTCCGCCGACGGCGACAAGGTCGGTCAGCTGCTCGCGACCGACCCCGAGCTGGGCAAGCTGGCCGCGACGTTCGGGTTCCGCACCACCGATCCGAAGCTCTTCGCGGACGTCGCCGCGCCGGCGCACGCGCCCGCCGACCTGGTGGACGCCGTCGAGCCGCCGTCGTTCGAGACCCTCGAGCGCCTGCTCGACGCCGTCGGCAAGCAGTACTGACATGGACGAACTCACCCCCGTCACCGCGGTTTCCCCCGAGCGCGCCGCCGGGCTCGTCACGCTCGGGGCCGACACCCGCGCCGAGATCACCGCGCGCGCCGGCGTCTTCGCGACGCGCCTGGAAGCCCTGGACGTCAAGTCGCCGGAGTTCACCGACGTCCTCGACGAGCTGCTGGCCGTCGGCGAGGCCGACATGCGGGCCGCGGCCGGCGTCGCGGGCGCGATGCTGGACCGCTCGTTGCGTGGTTCCGCTTCTCCACAGGACGGCGTCACGACGAGCCTCGCCGGGCTGCGCCGGACCGTCGCCGAGCTGGACCCGGCGAAACTGCCGATCACCGGGCGGAAGCTGCTCGGGATGTTCCCGATGGCTGGTGCCGCGAAGCGGGCTCTCGATCGCTACCACGCGGCGAACGAGCCGGTGAACGCGCTGGTCGTCGATCTGCGGACGCGACAGGACCGGTTGCGGCGCGACAACGCCGCGATCAAGGGCGAGCGCGAACGGCTGTGGAAGGTGCTGGGGAAGCTCGCCGAAGCATCGGTGTTCGCCGAAGCCGTCGACGCGGCCATCGAGCGTCAGGCGTCGGTGTTCGAGTTCGCCGACCCGTCGCGGGCGCAGGCGTTGCGCGGCGACATCCTGTACCCGATCCGGCAGCGGCACCAGGACCTGCTCACCCAGCTCGCGGTGAGCGCGCAGGGGTACCTCGCGCTGGACCTGGTGCGGCGCACCAACGACGAGCTGATCCGCGGCGTCGAGCGGGCGGTCTCGACGACCGTGTCCGCCCTGCGCGTCGCACTGCTCGTCTCGGCCGCTCTGGCGGGTCAGCGGGACGTCCTGGACGAGGTGGCGGCGCTGCAGTCGACCACCGACGGGCTGATCCGCGCCAACTCCGAGCTGCTGGAAACGCAGTCCGCGGAGATCCGCAAGGCGAGCAGCGACCCGGCCGTCGCGACCGAGACCATCCGCGCGTCGTTCGACCGGATCTACGCCTCGATCGACGCGATCGACGGCTTCCGCGCGGACGCCGTCCGCACCATGGCGACCACGGTCGAGTCACTGACCGGCGAGCTGCGCCGCGCCGAGGACCACCTGCGGCGTTCGCACGAGGGGGAAGTATGAAGAAGCTCGTTTTACTGGCGTTGAGCGCGGTATTGCTGGCCGGCTGCTCCTCCGCGGCGTCCGACGGCCCTGAGCCGGGGACGCTCAGGATCCTCGCGGGCAGCGAGTTGGCGGACATGCAGCCGGTGCTCGACGAGGCCGCGAAGGCCACCGGCGTCAAGGTCAAGTTCACCTTCACCGGCACCCTGGAAGGCGCCGAGTCGCTCGCGAACGGCAGTGCCGACGGCAAGTACGACGCCGTGTGGTTCTCGTCGAACCGTTACCCGGCCGGGATTCCCGACGCGGCGAAGCGGCTCGGCAACCAGGTCAAGATCATGAGTTCGCCGGTGGTGCTGGGGCTCTCGGCGTCGTCCGCGCAACGGCTCGGCTGGACCGGCAAGCCGGTCGGCTGGGGCGAGATCGCCGCGCAGGCCGGCAAGAAGGCGTTCACGTACGGGATGACCGACCCGTCGGCGTCGAACTCCGGGTTCTCGGCGCTGGTCGGCGTCGCGTCGGCGCTCGCGGGCGCGGGCAACGCGATCGACGCCCGGCAGATCGCCGCCGTCACCCCGCAGCTGACGCAGTTCTTCAGCGCACAGGCACTTTCGGCCGGGTCGTCGGGCTGGCTGTCGGACGCGTACACGCGGCGCGCGACCGGCCAGGACCCCGGGCAGAAGGTCGACGGGCTGATCAACTACGAGTCCGTGCTGCTGTCGGCGAACGCGTCCGGGAAGCTGCCGGAGCCGCTGAAGCTGATCTACCCGAGCGACGGCGTCGTCACCGCGGACTATCCCTTGACGCTGCTGGCGGACGCCGGTTCCGACGCGCGTTCGTCGCACCAGCGGCTCTCCGACTACCTGCGCACGCCGGACGTCCAGAAGCGGATCATGGACACCACCCAGCGACGTCCGGTCGTGCCCGGGGTCGCGCTGGGGTCGCAGTTCGCGCAGCGGGACCTCGTCGAGCTGCCGTTCCCGGCGACGCAGCAGGCGGTGGACGCCCTGCTCCAGGCGTACTTCGACAAGATCCGCAGGCCGTCGCGGACGCTGTACGTGCTCGACACGTCCGGCTCGATGGAGGGCGACCGGATCGACTCGCTGCGCACCGCGCTGGCCGGGCTGACGGGCGCCGACAACTCGCTCACCGGCCGGTACCGGCGGTTCCGGAGCCGGGAGGAGGTGACGATGCTGCCGTTCAACTCGGGGCCTTCACCGGCGTCGACGTTCGTCGTGCCGGAGCAGGATCCGGCGGCCGAGCTGGCGCGGATCAAGGCGTTCGCCGAAGGGCTCTCCGCCCGCGGCGGGACGGCGATCTACGACAGTCTCTCCGAGGCTTACCGGGTGCTGGAACCCTTGGCGGCGCGCGATCCCGATCGGTTCACCTCGATCGTCCTGATGACCGACGGGGAGAACGCGAACGGCTCGTCCCTGTCCGATTTCCAGGCGTCGTTCGGCTCGCTACCGGCCGCGATGAAGGGGGTGCCGGTGTTCACGGTGCTGTTCGGCGAGGGGTCGAGCGACGAGCTGACGCAGGTCGCGACGTTGACCGGCGGCAAGGTGTTCGACGCGCGGAAGGTCCAGCTTGCGAGCGTCTTCCAGGAGATTCGCGGGTACCAATGATGCTGCGCTACCTGGGCTCGACCAAGAACCTCGCCGGCTGCGTCGGCGGGCTCGCCGGCCTGGGCCTGTACCTGGCCGGGGTGATCGGCTGGCTGTGGCCGGTGGTCGTGGTCGCGCTGTACGCGGCAGGCGCGCTGCTCGCGCCGCCGGAGAAGGTCCGGCTGCTGCCCGACGCTTCGGGGGAGCTGCGCGTGTCTTTGGAGACGCTGGTTTCTTCGGTGTCGTCCCAGGCGTCGCGAATGCCCGAGTCCACTGTGGATACCGTGCGGCGGATCGCCGAAGTGCTGGCCGACCTGCTCGCGCAGCCCGCGCGGCTGTCGGCCGATCCGGACCTGCGGCACTCCGTGGTCCGGCTGGTGCGGACGGATCTGCCGCTGTCGGTGGAATCCTTCCTGAACCTGCCGCGGTGGTTCGCCTCCCGGCGGGCCGGTGCGGCTGCGGAGCTGGTGGCACAGCTCGATTTGCTCGAAGCGGAAGCGCATCGGATCGCCGAGCGGTTCTACGCGGCGGACGTCGACCGGCAGGCGGATCACACGCGCTATCTGCGCGACCGGGACGCTTGATTCCTTGCTGTGCAAGGGTTTCCCGGTTGTACCCGTGTGAGTGATGTGTTCGAACGGGCGTTCGAGTAGCTTCATTGGCGTAGGGCCCACGTCGATGAAGGAGAGTTATGAACGCGTACCGAGTTTCGGCAGAGTCAGGGTCATGGCCGCGGTGGTCAGCCAGCTCAGCAGGTCGGTCAGCGGAATGCGGGAAAGCCGTTCCGGCCATTCCTCCGCCACGGTGTGGAGCACGAGTTCGTCCTGCCGGGGCTCCACCTTCGTCAGCTTTATCCCGGGCGGGAGTTCCGGCAGGGGAAGCACGATGGGGCGAAAGCGTGCCGGTGGTTTCAGCCGCCGGCGTCCGATGTGGAGGGTCCGCGGCACGAGCACCACGGCGTCGTCCGCCACCTGGGCCTCCAGGGTCAGGTGGCCCCACTGCGGCCGCTTGGCCCAGTGGATCTGGAGCAGCCCGCTTTCGGCGGGCGCGGCGACGATCCCGGGGCGGACTGCCGCCACCCGTTCACGCAGCACGTCCGCGGCCACGGCGATCCGCAGCTCGACCCGCGCGGGAATGGCGGCCGGCGTGGGCAGCGAGCGGAGGCGGACGTCCTCGGCGAGCACGGTGACCCGCTTGAGGAGGATGCTGCGCTGCTGGCCGGTCTCGTCCGCGGGCTCGGGCCAGTCGACGTCCTCGGCGACGATGCGCACGTCGCCGACGCGTCCGGTGGCCAGGCGCAGGCTGTCGGCCGGGTAGTGGAGTTCGGTGAGGGTGAGGCCCACTTCGCGGCCGTCGACCTTGGTGGTCAACCGGCGCCCGACGAGCTGCTCGGTGACGGTCCGCACGACAGCGGCCGGCGTGACCGGGACGTTCGGAAGCAGTGAGCGCCCGACCGCGGCCAGCCCGGCCAGCTCAGGCCAAGGTGCCCAGCCGTCGAACCATCTGCCGTCAGTCATCCGTCCAGTGTCGCCGAAGAACGCGGTCGGCGGGGATGGCGGGTGGCCGCCCGAAGGGGTGAGAGCGTGCCTGCCGTCGGTTGCGCGTCGACAAGGGCCTTCGTGACCAGCCCGGACGGTTTCGGCCGGTGCCTGGCGCCTGCTTCGTCACATGCGCCAGGCAGTCGTGCGCGTTTCGTTGTCAGTGTGGTGAGCGCGGTCAGTGTGGTGAGCCACCTGCCGTCACCGGAGGGGTCGGCGACGGCAGGCGGCAGTCCAGTGGAAGGCGCGGGCGGCGAGCGCCCGTCACCGACCGGCGAAGCGGGCGATGATGCCCGTGACGACCAGCCAGAACACGGCGGCCAGACCGAAGTCGAGGATCACGGCCAGGCTCGGGTTGCTCACCGGGAACAGGCCCGGCCAGAACAACGCGAGAGGAACGGCCAACGACTTGATGAAGACGAAGAAGGAGTTACCGGCATTCGCGCCGGCGAGCACCATGATCATGTAAAGAACTTCGATCCCCGCGAAGATCGCGCCGATCGCCGTGATGACCCGCACGGCCGTGTTCCGTCGAGTGGTGGTTCGCCAAGGAGACATGCCGCCGAAATTCCCGGATTGGGTGACCTGTCAAACGCTTCAAGCCCCAGATTGCGCCGTTTGGCCGCTGTTATTGCTCTCTGCTGGGCCACTGGCACGCTCAGTGAGCCAGAATCCGCCTTTAGCGCCCTCAATCCGCCAAGGCACGCCCTCCGCCATGGGCCAGCGCACCCTCAGTCGACTCAAGACGCCCATCCACCGCCAGCGCGCGGCGACTGCCCCCGATACCCCCCCCCGAAAGGCCCATCCTCGCTCACGCGGCTCGTCACCTTCGCGCGCTCGACGAACCCCTTCGCCGAGCGATCGTGGAGTGGTCTAGTCCTGACATCGCCCTCGAAGAACGGAGCGCGATCGGTCCGCCAGGCTCTGGCGACTTGAACGCCGGTCAACGAGGCAATCAACGACCCGCCTCACCGAGCAGTCGCGCGATGGCCCAGTCCTGCACCGCCACCCCCACGGACTTGAACACGGTCCGCCCGCCGACCACCGGAGGTTCCCGAAGCGCGTTCCCCAGCTCCACCAGCGAATCCCGCGAAACCAGCCCGCTGTCCACCGCGTGGATCACCTCGCCTGCCTCCTCCAGGACGGCGTCGACCTGGTCCACCACAACACAATCAGCCGTCGCGAGCAGCTCGGCGGGCAGTTCCCGCATCGACGGCAGGTACGACCCGATCGCGTTGACGTGGACGCGCTCCGGCAAGGCGTCGACGTCGAAGAGAGGAGTGGCGGACGAAGTAGCACAACAAACGATCTCCGCGTCGGACACCGCGTCCTCGACGCTCGGTGCCACGCGCACGCCGGGGAACTCGCCTCGCAACCGGTCGGCGAACTCCGCGGCCCGTGCCGGCGAACGTCCGAAGACCGTCACCTGCCGGATGGGGCGGACCGCCGCCACTGCGCGGACCTGATCCGCGGCCTGGGCGCCGGTGCCGATCACGGCCAGGCGGCTCGCCCCGGGCGGGGCCAGCAGGTCGGTGGCGACGCCGGACACCGCGCCGGTGCGCAAGGTCGTCACCGCGATCGCGTCGGCGACCAGCTGTCCCTCGGTGGTGTTCCACACCAGCGTCCCGAGGATCATCGGGTCGCGGCCGGCGACGAGGCTGAGCGTCTTCACCGCCGTCCGGCCGGTGGGGGTGTGGCAGGCGCTCATGACGAGCGTCGTGCCGCCGTCGAAAGACAGGCGTTGCGGCACCTCGAAGTGGCCCGCGGCGAGGTCGAGGAACGCCTCTCGCACCGCGTCGACCGCCGCTCGCATCGGCACGGCCGCTCGGACGTCGTCGGCGTCCAGCATGCTTCGGCACCTCCTCGTCGTCGGTGGCCGCTAGCCTGGCCGAGTGTCCGATGCCACGCAAGATCCACTCGTCGAAGACCAGCGCTTCTCCCGTGACGACTGGTACGGCGAAGAGCTCGTCGGGCGGCATTACGTGCGGTGCGAGTTCCACGAGGTCGACCTCTCCGAGGCGGTCGTCCGGAACTCGACGTTCACCGATTGCGTGTTCGGCAACGTGCGCTTCAACTCGTCGCGGCACACCGACTCGGCCTTCACCGGGTGCGCCTTCAAGCGGTGCAACTTCTTCGACGCCGAGTTCACCGGGTGCAAGCTCGTCGGGACGACGTTCACCGAGTGCGAGCTGCGGCCGCTGCGGGTGACCGGCGGCGACTGGTCGTTCGCCGGGCTGGTGGGCGCCGACCTGCGGTCGGTCGCCTTCCACGGCGTGCGGATGCGGGAGGCCGACCTCACCGGGGCGAACTGCGGCGACGCGGTGTTCGCGGACGTCGACCTGTCCGGGGCGACGCTGCACGCCGTCAAGCTGCCGCGCGCCGACCTGCGGGGCAGCGACCTCTCGGCGCTCGACCCGCTGAACGCCGAGCTGCACGCGGCGATCGTTTCACCCGAACAGGCTGCGGTGCTCGTCACGTCGCTCGGGCTTCAGGTGCGGGCTTAGACTCGTCGGCAGCAGGAGGGAGAGCCGGATGGGCGTCGTGACACCGGGGTTCCGGGGCCGTGCCCGCAGCGGCGACCCGCGCCTGCCACCCGGGCAGTACCTGGCCGAGGACTTCCCGGTGCTGTCGGCGGGCCCGACCCCGCGCGTGCGCACCGAGGCGTGGGAGTTCACGGTCACCACCGAGACCGGCGAGAAACACGCCTGGAGCTGGGCGGAGCTGACGGCTCTGCCGAGCGAGAAGTTCACTGTGGACATCCACTGCGTCACCCAGTGGTCCAAACTGGACACCCGGTGGCGGGGCGTCCCGGTGGACACGCTGGTCGGCGGGCTCGACACCGCGGCCGACTACGTGCTGGTGCACTCCTACGGCGGCTACACCACGAACCTGCCGCTGGCCGACCTGCTCGACGGCCAGGCCTGGATCGTTTACGAGTACGGCGGCAAGCCGCTGACTCCCGAGCACGGCGGCCCGGCGCGGTTGCTCGTGCCGCACCTGTACTTCTGGAAGTCCGCGAAGTGGGTGCGCGGGCTGGAGCTCAAGACCCGCGACGAGCCGGGTTTCTGGGAGAACGTCGGCTACCACGACTACGGGGATCCATGGCGCGAACAGCGGTATCAGGGCGACTAGCCTGGCGGGTCGCCCGCCTGGCCGGGTTCCGCGACGAGACCCCCACGGCCCGCACGCTCGTCTTCGACCTGCCGGGCTGGCCGGGGCACCTCGCGGGACAGCACGTCGACGTCCGGCTGACCGCCGCCGACGGCTATCGTGCGCAGCGCAGCTACTCACTCGCTGCCCCCGCCGATGGTGACCGGATCGAACTGACGGTGCAGCGCGTCCCCGACGGGGAGGTGTCCGAACACCTCACCGGCCCGTACGCGATCGGCGACCCGGTCGAGATCCGCGGCCCGGTGGGCGGCTGGTTCGTCTGGCGGCCTGCCGACCCCGAACCGGTCCTGCTGGTCGCCGGCGGCTCCGGCATCGTGCCGCTGATGGCCATGGTCCGCGCCCAGCGCGCGGCAGGCGTCCGCACGCCGTTCAAGCTGATCTACTCGCTGCGCACCCCGGCCGAGCTGTACTACGCCGACGAACTGCGCAAGCCGGTCGCGGGCCTGGACGTCACGTACGTCTACACGCGCGAGCTGCCTGACGGCCGCGAGGGGATCCCGCGCCGCATCGACGTCGCGACGCTCAACACCGCGGGCTGGCCCGCCGAGTTCGGCGCGACGTCCTTCGTCTGCGGCCCCACGGGCTTCGTCGAGACGGTCGCGGACATCCTGGTCGCGCTGGGCCACGACCCGCACCGCATCCGCACCGAACGCTTCGGCCCCAGCCGCGACTGACCGTCCCGCGTGAACGCCGGGGTTAGGGGGCGTCGGGGCGGGACAGCAGCTCGCGCAACGTCGCCAGCAGCTCCCGGCGGTCCGACGCGCCCAGCTTCCCGCGGATCCGGGCCATGTGGTGCTCGACCGTCTTGCTCGAGATGAACAGCTTGCTGCCCGCCTGCTTGTACGTCAGGCCCTCGACCACCAGCCGCGCGACTTCGAGTTCGCGCTCGCTCAACGCCGCGAGCCCGGTGCCCGAGGACGCCGGTTCCGCCGCACCCGCCTCGCGGCGGACGCCGGTGCCCTGGAACTGGCGGGCCGCCTCCAGCAGCTGGACCATCGCCTTGCGGTCGGACGTGCGGATCGCCGCCTGGCCGGCCAGGCGCGACGCGTCCCAGCGCAGCCCGAGATCGTGCAGCTCCGCCGCGGCCGCCGAGATCTCGTCCGGGGCGAACGTGCCGCTCAGGACCGCGAGCCAGCCGCGGGCCGCCGTGGCCAGCGCGCTCGGGTGGCGGCCGCAGTGGGCGTGGGACGTCAACGTCGCCAGGTGCGCCTTCGCCGCTTCCGCGTCCTCCAGTGTGATCGCCGCGTGGAGTTCGTGCCAGACCAGCGAAACCGTCCACAGTGGAGGCTCGCCGAGGCGGGCCAGCAGGGTGTGGGCGCGTTCGAGCTGGCCGGCGAGCTTCGCGTGGGCGCCGGTGCGGGCCGCCGCGATCACCAGCTCGCCCAGCGGCAGCAGCGTGAACAGGTCCGTCTGCTGGCGCATCGACGCCTGGTACGCCCGGTCCCACGACCGCTGCAGCCCGACCAGGTCGCTGGAGCGCCGGGCCAGCCCGAGCTCCAAGGTCGTGAAGAACATCTCGTCGCGGGCTTCCAGCGGCCGGCCGGCGACGGCGTCGCGGTGCCCCGCCGCCGTCGCGAGGTCGCCCGCGGTCATCGCCACCCAGCCCAGCAGCAGGCGGTGGCGCACCGCGAGGAGGTCACCGCCGATCCGGCCGTCCAGGGCACGAGTCAGCGCGGACTCCGCCAGGGCCAGCTCGCCGGTGTGCAACGCGGCGAGCGCGGCCAGCGCCGCGGGGCTGTCGGGCAGCAAGGTGCCGCCCAGCGCCGGTTCCAGCATCGCCGCCGCGCCGAGCAGGGTGGACAACGTCTCGGTCGCACAGCCGGACACCGAGTCGGCGATACCGCGAGCCATCCGGGTAGCCGCACCGGCGAACAAGGTCGGCGCAACGCCGGGAGCGGGGGAGTCGAGCAGCCGGCGGGCGCCATCGAGGTCGCCGGTGCCGACCAGGGCCATCACCGCGAAGGCATCGGTGCCACCCCGCCCCGCTGGGGAGCCGGGGCCGGTGCCGCGGCCCGTCGAGTGCCGTGGGTCGGTCCACCCCGCCGGGGAGCTGGGGCCGTGGCCCGCCGAGTACGGGTCGGCCGCGTGCTGGCCGGGGCTCTGCCCACCTAAAGCGGCCCATTGGTACAGCTCCGCGCCGCGGGCCAGTTCGCCTCGGTGGGCCAGCACCGTGGCCGCGATCTCCGCGCCCGCCGCGCGGGTTTCGGCGTCCGGGGCGCCGAGCATGCCGTCGCCGAGGCGCAACGCCGTGTCCAGGTCGCCCGACAGCGCCGCCGCGCGGGCCCAGCCCGCGGTGACCGACGCCGAACGGTCGCCCGCTTCGGCCGCGGCTTCGAAGAGCTTGGTCGCCAGGCGGGCGTCCGTCGGCAGGGCTTCGGCGGCCGCCGCGGCGAAGGCGGCCGCCGCGGACGTGCCCGTGCTGCCCGTGCCCAGCAGCGAACGCGCCAGGTCGAGCACCGGGAGGCCGTTCGCCAGCTGCAGCTCGACCAGCCGCTGCACCGTGGTCAGCCGGCGCGCCGGCGGGCCGAAGTCGCGGACGGCGGCCGAGGCCAGCGGCAGCAGCGTGTCGTCCGGGGCGAGCAGGCCGGTCGCGCGGGCGCCGTCGACGATGCCCGGCAGCTGGTCGGGCGTGCGGTCCAGCAGCACGCACAGCAGGTCGAGGTTGCGGCCCGCGCCGGCCTCCGCCGCGATCAGGTAGCGCAGGACGTCGTCGTCGAGCTCGTCGAGCTCGGGCCGGAACTCCTCCAGCCGCCCGAGCAGCGCGCGCTCGGCCAACCGGGGCACGCCACCGCTCACCCGGTGCAGCTCGGCCACCGCGGCCGGCTCGGCCGGGGTGCCCGTCAGCGCCTCGACCAGCCGCGCGACATCGTTGACGCCGAGCGGGGCGAGCTGCAGCAACGTCCAGCCGGCCGCGACCGCGGCCGGGCGGTGCGCGACGACGATCGGGCCGTCGGCGCCCGCCAGCAGCTCTTCGAGCTGGTCGGCGTCGATCCGGTCGGCGTCGTCGACGAGCAGCGCGTCGGCGCCGGCGTCCCGGTAGGCGCGGGCGAGCGCGGCGAGCAGCACGCTCTTGCCGTAGCCGCCGGGGGCGACGACGGCGATCCGCAGCGGCGCGGCCGGGTCGGCGGCGACCTGGCGGAGCAGCTGCCGGGCCGCCGGGTGCACGGGGACGGGGTGGAGCGAGGCGGCCTGCGTGAGCAGAGTGTTCAACAGTGACCTTCACCGGAGGGGGCGCCGGGAGCGGCGCAGTGGCTCGGGGTGGATTGGCTGGGAGCCGGGGGCTGGTCGGGGCCGGCGGTGGCTTCGCGGGCGGTGATGGTGATCAGGACGGCCGAGACGGCCGCGGCGAGCACGAGGACCGCGGCGGCGAGGGGGCGCCGTCGCCGGAACAGGTCCATCGGGCCGGTGCGTTCGGGGAGCTCGAACGGCGTGATCTCGACCGGCGGGCGGGGTGGCCGCTCGCCGAGCTCACCGAGCGTGTCCATCTTGGGGAGCAGGGTGGTCTCGACGGCGGGGGGTTCCTGGGCGGTGCCCCGGCCCTCGGCGCGCAGCCCGGCGAGGGCGGCCGCGCCGAGCGCGGTGGTGGCCGGCGGAACCGGTCCCGCGAACATCGGGCACGGCGGCCGGGCGGGCAGCGCGTGCGGCGGGACGTCACCGCAGAAGACCACGCCGGCGAGGCCCCTAGGGGACGTCGACGCGGTGCCGGCGAGCGCGAACAGCGTGCTCAACGCGGCCGCCGGGGACACACCTTCGGCGCTCGCCCCGATCTGCCAGCCGTTCGCGCCGCTCGGGGTGGCCAGCGTGACGCTCACGCCGTCGGCGCCGAACTCGCAGACCCCGGCGCCGGTCACCCCCGGGCCGGGGACGGGCAGGTGCGCGCCGAGCGCCGCGATCGAGCCGGGGACCAGCGTGACCGCGGTGAACCCGGCGTCGGCCAGTGCCCGCCGCAGCACGTCACGGCGGTAACCGCCCCAGTCGCCGGGGTGCGTCATCACCAGGTGCTGCGGGGGTCCGCCGAACTGGTTCTCGGCGTGCTCGGCAATGCCTTCGACGAGCACGGTGGTCAGCGTCTCCGGCGGGAAGGTCTCGCCTTCGACGACCATCGGCACGTCGTCGCCGATGCGCCGGTGGAAGCCGGTGAGCAGCCGGGACGGGACCCGGGTGCCCGCCTGCGCCGCCGCGTCGCCGGTGAGCAGGTACCCCTCGTCGTCCAGGAACAGCGCGGACGCCGCGGCCGGGGACCGTTCACCCAGCCACAGGGGTTCGGGGGCACCCCAGCCGGGGCCGTGGCGGTGGCTGATCGCGGCGTGGGTCCGCCCCTGGGCCACATCGATCCCGAGGACGTAGGGCAACGGCGCTTCCTCCTCACCTCGCGGGGCCGATCGGGGGCGGCAAAGCCCCCTAGGGCTCGGGGCATCCTCACCCAAACGGGTTAGTCAGGCAAGGGTCTGGGGGGATTTAACCCAACTGCGAGCATCTCGGATGAGCCCCTAACTCCCTAACGATGACATATCGATCCCCTATCGGCTGAGCCGGATGCGACTCGGAGTGATCCCCGATGTGCGTGGGGGGACCGGCTCCCTAACTTGGCCATGGACACCGGTCCCAGCGGCCGATGCCGTCCCCCGAACCACCGGATCAGGAGAACCTCCATGGACTCCGTGCAGACGTTGCACGATTTCGCCCTCAACCTGCTCAACGACCCGACCGCCCTCGCGGCCTTCGGGACGGACCCGCAGCAGGCGCTCGCCCTCGCCGGCCTCGGCGACGTCAGTGCCGCCGACGTGCACGAGGTCATCCCGCTGGTGCTCGACTACGTCCCGGTCGACAGCCTCCCCGCCGTCGGCGGTCTCCCGGTGGTCGGCGACCTGACCTCGCTGGGCACCGACACCACGGGCATCCAGGGCGCGATCGACCAGCTCACCGCCCTGACCGCGGGACTCGGCCTGCCGGCCACCTCGGTGCTGCCGGGTGTCGGCGACCTCGGTGTCGGCGGCGTCGGCGAGCTGCCCGTCGTCGGCGACCTCGGCCTGCCGACCAGCGCGGTCTTCGGCGGCCAGCAGCTGTCGAGCGTGACCGACGTCACCAACGCCGCGAACGTGACGGCCCTCGCGGGCAGTGTCACCAACTCCCTCGGCCTGGGCGGCGACCTCGCCCACGGCATCGACGCCGGTTCGCTCGGCCTGGGCAGTGCCGTCACCGGCGCCGTCGACGGCCACAACGGTGTCGGCCAGGTCGAGCAGGTCGTCACCGGCGTCACGGGCACCGTCGCGGCCCCGGTCCACGGCGGCGACCTGGCCGGTGCCGTCACCGGCGCCGTGAGCCCCGTCGGCGAGGTCACCAACCACATCGGCGACTTCACCGGCACGCTGAAGAACGTGGGCGACCTCGACGTCAAGCACGTCGGCGGCGACCTGACCAGCGCGGTGCAGAACAGCCTGGGCGACATCACCCACAACACCGTCACCACGGTGACCGGTGCCGTCGGCGGCGTCGACCACAACGCGGTCGGCGACATCGCGAGCAACAACGGTGTCGACGCGGTGCACGACGTGGTGTCGGGCGTCACCGACAACCTCAGCCACAACGCGCTGGGCAACATCCACGTCGGCGACCTCGGTCACAACGACATCCACCTGGGTCACTGATCTCCTCCGGTGCCCGTTCCGCGGTCAGGGTGCGACCGCGGAACGGGCACCCGGCTCGCGTCCATCACTCGTACGGGGGAGACTCCTTCGTCGTGACCGCCCCAGCTTGGCTCGAAGTGCTCAACGAGACCTTCGACGCGTGCCGCACCCACGGCCGCGCCGATCTCGCCGAGCTCCTGCGCAGACGCCGTGACGCCCCCGCTGAGCAGATCCGGCTGGGCGTCCTCGGCTTTCCCAAACAGGGCAAGGGCTACCTGCTCAACGCCGTCCTGAACGCGCCGGTGTGCGCGGTCGGCGACGCCGCCACCCCCGCCGTGCCGACCGAGATCGGGTACGCCGACGAACCCGCCGCCACCCTGGTCGGCCGGTCCCTCGAACGCATCCCCGTCGCGGTCGAACAGCTCACCGGTGAGCTCGGCGCCCGGCCCGCAGGCACGCTCAGCCGCGTCGAAGTCGGTGTGCCCCGCGAACTCCTCTCGGCCGGGCTCATCCTGGTCGACACCCCGCCGGTCGGTGACCCGCGCTCGCCGCGCACCGCCGCCGCGCTCGACCTGCTCGCCGAAGCGGACGCGGTGATCCTCGTCTCCGACGCGACCGCGCCGCTGAGCCCCGCCGAGCTCGCGCTGGCCCGGCACGTGCGCACCTGGTGCCCGCACGTCGTGCTGGCGCTGACCAAGATCGACGCCTCCCCGGGCTGGCGCGCCGTCGCCGAACGCGACCGCGCGATGCTCGCCGAAGCGGGGATCGACGCGCCGGTGCTGCCGGTGTCCGCCGTCGTGCGCCAGGCCGCGGCGAAGGCGGGCGACGCCGACCTCAACGCCCGCTCGGGTTTCCCCGAGCTGCTGTCTTGGATCGCCGAGCAGGCCGCGCGGCCGCCGGAGCAGTCCCGCGCGCTGCTCGCCGCCGTGGGCGTGCGCGCCGCCGCCGCGGAACTCGTCGAATCCCTGCGCGACCGCGCGGACGCCGCGGGGCAGGACGCCGGGCTGGGCCAGGCCGCGCTGCTGCAGCGGGCGCAACGCCGGGCCGACGACCTGCGCCGGCAGAACACCCGCTGGCAGAACCTGCTGTCCGACGAGATCACCGACCTGCTGTCCGACGCCGAGTACGACCTGCGCGAGCGGACCCGCAAGATCGTGAACACCATCGACCAGACCTTCGACGACGGCGACCCGGCGAAGGTGTGGGACGAGTTCGCGCCGTGGCTGGACGGCGCGCTCGCCGAAGCCGTCGACACCAACTACAACTGGCTCGCCGACCGGGCCGAGTGGATCGCGCAGGCGACCGCGGCCTGCTTCGGCGCCCAGTACGAGGGCGCGCTGCCCGACCTGCGGCTCGACGGCCCGGGCATCGACGCCCTCGACGACGTCCGCCGCCCGAAGATCGACAAGTTCAAGGTCGGCCAGCAGGCCTTCACCGGCCTGCGCGGGTCGTACGGCGGCGTGCTGATGTTCGGCCTGGTGACCAGCCTCGCCGGGCTGCCGCTGATCAACCCGGTCTCGCTCGGCGCCGGCGCGGCGTTCGCCGCGAAGACGATCAAGGACGAGGGCGGGATGCGGCTGCAGCGCCGCCAGGCCGTCGCCAAGCAGGCCGCGCAACGGCACGTCGACGACGTCTTCCTGCGCTTCGGCAAGGAATGCCGCGACGCGATCCGCGTCGTGCAGCGACGCCTGCGCGACCACTTCACCGGCCTGGCCGAAGAGCTCGCGGACGAGCTGACGCACGAGCGCGAGACGATCCTGGCCGGCACGGCCGAGCGCGAGCGGCGGACGGTGCACATCCGCCGCGAGATCGACCGGCTCGCCGGCCTGCACCAGCGCGCGGGCGAGCTCGGCACGATCGCCGGCCGGACGACGCGGCGGGAGCTTTCGGCGTGACCCAGGACGTCCGCGACCTGCTGGCCGCCGCGGCCGGGCTCTACCGCGACGACCCGCGCGCGTCGGCGTTGCTGCTCGACTGCCAGCACCGGCTGGAGCAACCACTGCGCGTCGCGTTCGCCGGGGCGCCGTCGTCCGGGAAGACGACCCTGTCCGCCGCGCTGGGGGAGTGGCCGACGCGGGCGCTGCGCGACCTCGTGCTGCTCGACGACCCGGGCCCGGCCGACGACTTCCCCGACGCGACGGTCCGCCTGGTGCGCCACCTCGAGCCGGACGAGCTCGCCGCCGCGCACCCGCCGGGCGGCTCGGCGTTCGCGCGGCAGAGCGCGGTCAACTCGGTGCTGGTGCTCTCGCGGGCCGACGAGATCGGCGCGGGCCGGATCGACGCGCTGCTCACGGCGAAGCAGCTCGCGCGGCGGGCGTGGCGCGAAGACCCGCTGTGCAACGGGTTCCTGGGCGTGATCGCCGTCGCCGGGCAGCTGGCCTACGGCGGACGTTCCCTGCGCGACGACGAGTTCGACCTCCTGGCCGCGTTCGCCGCCGTGCCGCGCGAGGAACTGGAACGGCACGTGCTCTCGGTGGACTCGTTCACCGACCCGGCGTTCCCCGGCCCGATCCCGGTGGAGACGCGCCGGTCGCTGATCGTGCGGTTCGGCATGTTCGGCGTCCGGCTGGCGTTGACACTGATCCGCACCGGCTGCGACGACCGCGTCAAGCTCTCGGCGGAACTGGTCCGCCGCAGCGGTCTCGGCGAACTGCGCGACACCCTGGCCGGCTGTTTCGTCGCACGGGCCGAAGCGTTGAAGGCGCGGACGGCGGTGATCCGCCTGGAAGCGTTGCTGGCGGCGCAACCCCGCGCGGGCGGTGACCGCCTGGTGTCGCGAGTGGAGCGCTTCGCGGCGGCCGCCCACGACTTCCGCGAGCTGCGCCTGATCGCCGACATCCGCGGCGGCCGCACGGCGCTGTCCGGCGAGCCGGCCGAGGAAGCGGTGCGGTTGCTGGGAGCCCAGGGCACCGCCCCGGCCGACCGCCTCGGCCTGGAAGCGGACGCGGACCCCGGCGAGATCTACGACTCGAGCCTGGACGCGCTGCGCCGCTGGCGCCACGAGGCCGAGCGCCCGGACCGGCCCCACGCGGAACGCACCGCGGCGCACGTCGTGGTCCGGTCGACCGAGGGACTGCTGGCGCTGTTCGGCTGACGCGGCAAGGAAAACACCGACCGCTCACCTGACCCGGCGATCCCTGTCCGGCCTTGACGCGCGTCCGGGCGCGACGCACCATAGAGCGGTCTACGGTCCAGCGCCGGCCCGAAGGGAAACCCGCCATGCCCGATGACCACCGCCCCCGGGTCCGGCTGCTCGGCGAGCTTCTCGCGCACTGGGCGCGGGAACGCGCCACGGACACCGCGCTCGTCTACGGCGACCGCGCGTGGACCTGGGCGGAGCTCGACGAGCGCGTCCGGCGGCTGTCGGGTGCGCTGACGGCGGCCGGGATCGGGCACGGTGATCGCGTCGCGTTCATCGACAAGAACCACCCCGCCTGCCTGGAGACGACCTTCGCGGCGGCCGGGATCGGCGCCGCGAACGCCGTGGTCAACTGGCGGCTCTCCGGCGACGAACTCGCCTACGTCCTGGCCGACGCCGGGGCCAAGGTGGTCTTCGTGGGCGCCGAGCTGCTGCCCGCCGTCGAAGCGGTCCGGGACCGGTTGCCCGCCGTCGAGCGCGTGGTCGTCGTCGGCGGGGACGACGACCAGTATGAACCGCTCCTGTCCGCGGAACCCGCTGCGCCGCACGAACTCGACGAGCACGACGGCGTCCTGGTCATGTACACCAGCGGCACCACCGGCTTCCCCAAGGGCGCCGTGCTGACCCACCGCAGCATCCTCTCGCACGGCCTCGCCGCGGGCACCGCGTTCCCGATCGGGCCGGGCGACGTCAACCTCGTCGCGATGCCGCTGTTCCACGTCGGCGGCAGCTGCTACGCGGTTTCCGGCTTCCTGTACGGCGAACCGTCTTACCTGACGCGCGAGCCGGACGCGGCCTCGCTGTTCGCCGCGCTGGCGGCCGGGATCACGCACGCTTTCCTGGTGCCCGCCGTCGTCGCCGGCATCGCGCAGGCCGGCGACCAGGCGATGCAGGCGTTCTCGAAGCTGCGCTACCTCTGCTACGGCGCGTCGCCGATGCCGCTTCCGTTGCTGCGCAAGGCGTTGGCCGCCTGGCCGGACGTCAGGTTCGCGCAGGTCTACGGCATGACCGAGCTGTCCGGCGCGGTCACCGCGCTCGACCCCGAGGCGCACCGCGACGACTCCCGCCCGGACCGGCTGGCCTCCGCGGGCACCGCACTGTCCGGAGTGGACATCCGGATCGTCGACCCAGTCACGCTCGAAGACGTCGCCGCCGGCGAGGTCTGGATCCGCACCGACCAGCGGATGGCGGGCTACCTCGGCAATCCCGAGGCGACCGCGGAGACCATTGTGGACGGCTGGGTGCGCACCGGCGACGTCGGCCGCCTCGACGACGGCGGGTTCCTGTTCCTCGAAGACCGCGTCAAGGACATGATCATCACCGGCGGCGAGAACGTCTACTCGCCGGAGGTCGAGCGGGTGGTCGCGGAGTTCCCCGGCGTCGCCGAGGTGGCCGTGATCGGCGTCCCGGACGACCGGTGGGGCGAGCAGGTCAAGGCCATCGTCGCCGGCGAGCAGCTCGACGCCGAGAAGCTCATGGAGTTCTGCCGCGAGCACCTGGCCCACTACAAGTGCCCGCGCAGCGTCGACGTCGTGGAAGCGTTGCCGCGCAACGCGACCGGCAAGATCCTGAAGCGCTCACTGCGCGAGCCGTACTGGCGGGACCGGAGCCGGAACGTCTGATGCCGCCGGTCACGCGGCGGGCCTACTTCGAGGCGGCGCTGAAAGCGCTGGCGGCGCACGGGTTCACCGAGCTGAACGTCGGCCGGCTCTGCCGCGACCTCGGCGTCACGAGCGGGTCGTTCTACCACCACTTCGGTGGCTGGCCGGGGTTCGTCGAGCAGCTCCTGGACCACTGGGAGAACCGGCAGGTGCTGATCCTGCGCGAACGGGACTTCGGCACCGGCGGCCCGTCGGCGGACTTCGCCGCGCTGATGGACCTCACGCTCGGCCTGCACCACGAGGCCGAGGCGGCCATCCGGGCGTGGGGGATGAACGACGAGAGCGTGCGCGCGGTGCAGAAACGCGTCGACGAGGCCCGCGTCCGGACGGTCGGCAAGGCGGTCACGGGCATCGTCGGCGACCGCGAGCTGGCCCGGACGCTGACGTCGCTGGGCATGGCGATGCTGGTGGGCCACCAGCAGCTCGCGTCGGCGGGGGAGCACAGCGAGCTGGCGGCGCTGCTGGCCGAGTACACGCGGCTGGTGCACTCCCGCGGCTCGTGAGTGGTTAGGGCGGTTAGAACCGCCCTAACCACTCACGACAAGCCGGGTCAAGCGTTGCCGAGGATCCGGTTCACGGTGATTTCGAGGACCACCCGCTGCGGGTTCGGCTTCGGCTGCCGGTAGCGTGCGGCGTAGCGGTTTTCCGCGTCCCGCACCGATTCCGGGTCGTCGCGCAGCACCGCTCGTCCCTCCAAAGTGGACCATTTCGGGCCGTCGAGCTGGCAGACGGCGACGGGGATCCCGTCGGCGCCCGCGGCCCGGATCAGCCGTGCCTTGACGGACGTGTCGAACGTGATCACGCGGGCGAGGCCGGCTTCGAAGTCGACGGTCACGCCGACCGCGACGACGTGCGGGGTACCGTCCGGGCGGACGGTCGTCAGGGACGCCAGGCGTCGTTCGGTCCAGAAGGCGCGGAAGTCTGCGCCGCGGTCGATCTCCATGCCCCCACGCTAGTCCGTCCGGGCGAGCGGGGGGCCGTGAAACCACTCACGGTAATTGTAAGGAAAGTTTCCTAACAGTCTTGACCAGCTCTTGAACTTTCTGTCACGCTCGGAGCCGCTGTCGCCGCAGCCGAAACGATGTCCTTTACGGAGGAGCGATGAAGAAGATCGTCCGGGCGGTGGTGGCCACGGCCGCGCTGGCCGCCGGGCTGCTGAGCGTGCCGACGACCGCGTCCGCGGCCGGCACCCCGTACGTGCCGGGAACCCTGCGGCCCTCGGTCTCGCAGGCCACGCAGGACCAGGTGCTCCAGAAGTACTACGACTTCTGGAAGAAGAACTTCCTGACGACCAAGTGCGGCAGCGGCACCTACGCCGTGCTGTCGAAGGACGCCGACCACTCGTTCGTGGCCGAGGGCGAGGGTTACGGCGTCACGATCTCGGCGATGATGGCCGACAAGGACCCGCAGGCCCGCGCGATCGTCGACGGGATCGTGAAGTTCGTCAAGGCCCACCCGTCGGTCAACAACAAGGACCTGCACGCGGCCGAGCAGGACGCGAACTGCAAGAGCGTCAACGGCAGCGACTCGGCCACCGACGGCGACCTCGAAATCGCGTACGGCCTGCTGATCGCGGACACGAAGTGGGGCAGCACGGGGTCGGTCAACTACAAGGCCGAAGCCGTCCGGATCATCAACGCGATCAAGAAGAGCGAGGTCAACAACAGCACCAAGTTCACGCTGCTGGGTGACTGGGGCAACGACGCGGAGTACAAGAACAGCTCGCGCTCGTCGGACTGGATGCCCGGGCACCTGCGGGCCTTCGCGAAGGCCACCGGCGACAGCTTCTGGGACTCCGTGCGCACCCGGTCGGAGACCGCGGTGAGCCAGCTGCAGTCGCAGTACGCGCCGAACACCGGGCTGCTGCCGGACTTCGTGGTGAACACGAACTCGACGCCGAAGCCGGCGCCGGCGGACTTCCTCGAGGGCGAGTACGACGGCAAGTACAGCTGGAACGCCTGCCGCGACCCGTGGCGCCTCGGCGCGGACGCGATCTCGGCGTCCGGCAGCGCTGCGGCCGCACAGGTCCGCAAGATGAACACGTGGATCAAGTCCGCGACGGGCGGCGACCCGTCGAAGATCCAGAGCGGCTACTCGCTGTCGGGCACGAAGACCGAGAGCGGCCAGCACCCGTGCTTCACGGCGCCGTTCGCGGTGGCGGCGATGACGGACCCGGGCAGCCAGGCGTGGCTGGACAAGCTGTGGACGTCGATCGCGGCGTTCGCCCCGGACTCGACGGACTACTACGGAACGGGCATCACGGTCCAGGTGCTGCTCATCCTGACCGGCAACTACGTGGCTGCTTAGCCGCACCGGCCGTCCCGCACCGGTATTTCGGGTGCGGGGCGGCTGGTTGGGGCCGGTTCCGGGTGTCTCAGCCAGTGGGGGCCGTCGCCGTTCGTCGTCGACGACGTCCGGTTCGCCACGGCCGAGCACTACATGATGTGGCGCAAGGCGAAACTCTTCGGCGACGACGAGGTGGCCGCCCAGGTCGTGGCCGCGGCGCACCCCAAGCGGGCGAAGGACCTCGGCCGTCGCGTGCGGCGTTTCGACGAGGCGACGTGGGTCGGTGCCCGTCGCGAGATCGTCGTCGACGGCAACGTCGCGAAGTTCACCCAGCACCCCGATCTCGGCCGCTACTTGGCCGCCGACGACCCGCGGACCGGGAACCCCCGCGGCTGGCGGGGGCTGAACCTGCTCGGCTTCGCCCTCGCCGACGTCCGGGCTCAGCTCGGTTCGCGCACGGGGAGCCCGGCCGCGCGGTAGATCGCGTCGATCACGGTCATCGTCCGCACCGCGTCTTCCGCCGACGTCTTCACCGGCGCGCCCTCCAGCACCGACGCCGCGAAGGCGTCCAGCTGGTAGGCGTACGACGCCCGCCGCGGGAACCGCTCCACGCGGCGGGCGCCGCCGACCCGGACCGTGAGGCGGTGGTACACCTGCGGGGACGCGGGGTTGAGCACGCTCAGCGACCCCAGGGAGCCGGTCACCTTCGCGCTGATCTTGAGGACCGAAGACGACCACATCGAGCAGGTGACCCGCCCGGTGTGTCCCGACGGGTACCGCAGCTCGGCCGTCATCGCGCGATCGATCCGCGGGTCGCGCAGTTTCGCCTGCGCCGAAACGACTTCCGGGGTTTCACCGCCGAAGATGCGGGCCATGTGGACGGCGTAGCAGCCCGCATCCATCGTCGCGCCGCCCGCGAGACCGTAGTCGTAGCGGATGTCGGAGAACTTGGGCAGCGGGAAGCACAACGCGGTCTCGACGCGCTGGAGTTCGCCCAGCTCACCGGACGCGACGATCTCCTCCACCCGCAGGGCGAGGGGGTGGTAGCGGTAGTGGAAGGCTTCCATCACGACGCGATCGGACGCCGCGGCCAGGTCGGCGATCTCGCGGGCTTCGGCGGCGTTGGCGGTGAAGGGCTTCTCGCAGAGGACGTGCTTCCCGGCTGCTATCGCCGCCTTCGTCCACCGGCCGTGGAGACCGTTGGGCAGCGGGTTGTAAACGGCATCGACATCCGGGTCGGCGACCAACGCTTCGTAGGACGAATGCACCCGGCCGATGCCGTGCTTGGCCGCAAACGCTTGCGCCCGATCAGCAGACCGCGCGGCGACCGCCACGACCTCGACGTCGGTGTGGGCGGCGGCGGGCTTGATCAGGGCGGTGGGTGCGATCCGGGCCGCACCCAGGATGCCGATCCGCAGACTCATGGGCGCGAAGCTAGCACCGGCTGGTTTGGGCTCGATCGGTCGCCTGGTCGCTCACCCGCTCACCCGCTCGCCTGTCGGCTGTGCGAACGGCCCGTTCGTGCTGTTTCGGTCGCGAATGGGCCATTCGTGCTGGCTGCCGCTCGCTGGTCCAGGTGCGCGAACGGCCCGTTCGTGCGCTTTGCGCACCTCCGCTGGGACGAACGGCCCGTTGGCGCCTCGGCGGTGGTCGTCAGCGGGCCGTTCGCACCCCTCGATGGTGGCCAACGGGCCGTTCGCGCGCCGCCGACTGTCGTCGACGGGCCGTTCGCGATCCGCGACGGTCGCCAGTGGCCCGTTCGTGCCTCGGCGTGGTCGGCAACGGGCCGTTCGCGCGGGATCTACCGTCGCCAGCGGGCCGTTCGTATTCCTCGGTGGTCATCAACGGGCTGCTCGTGCGCTGCCGACCGTCATCGACGGGCCGTTCGCGGCCCCTGCGGCCGTCACCAGCGGGCCGTTCGCGCACCTCAACCGGCCGCGAACCGGCTCTTTGTGACAGCCAGTGGCCGACCCAACCAGATTTCAACAAGCAGTTGACCTCTTCAACAACGAGTTGTACCGTTCCCGCCAGCCGAACAGTGGAGGTCCGCTATGTCCCGTTCCCGTGCAGTCCAGGCGGTGTTGCTCGCGAGCCTGGCCGTCCTGGTGACCGCCTGTGGTGGTGGCCCCGACGGTGCCGGCGGGACGTCGCAGGCTCCCGGGGCGCCCGCGTCCGGGGGCATTCCCGATACCGCCGCGATCGTCCAAGGTGTGCAGAAGGATGCCCAGCTCAACGCTGCTCTCCCGGCGAACGTCAAGCAGGCTGGGGTGCTGCATCTGGCCTCGAACCTGCAGTCCGCGCCCAACAACTTCTACGCCGCCGACGGCAAGACGCCGATCGGGTACGAGGTTGATCTCGCCAAGGCGATCGCCGCCAAGCTCGGGGTGACCGTGACGCACCAGGACATGGCCTTCGGCTCGCTCATCACCAGCCTCCAGTCCGGCCGCATCGACCTCACCATGGCCGGGATGAACGACACCAAGGCCCGCCAGGCCCAGATCGACTTCGTCGACTACTTCACCTCCGGCATCACGATCATGACCCGCAAGGGCAACCCGGACGGCATCACCGGGCCGGACGCCTTGTGCGGCAAGAACGTCGCCGTCGTGCAGGGGACCAGTCACCAGAAGTTCGCCGCGACGCAGAGCACGAAGTGCACGTCGGCCGGGAAGCCCGCCGTCAACGTCACCGCGACCGACAGCGACAACCAGAACCAGAACCAGCTGCGCACCGGCCGTGTCGCGGCGATCCTCAACGACCTGCCCAGCGCCGTCTACATCTCGAAGACGGCGGGCGACGGCAAGTTCTTCGAGGTCGTCCCGGGTGAGCCGATCGAAGGCGGGCCCTACGGCATCGGCGTCAACAAGCAGAACAAGCCGCTGACCGACTCCGTGCAGAAGGCGCTGCAGGCGCTCGTCGCCGACGGCACCTACGGCAAGATCCTGCAGGCCTGGGGGGTCGACCAGGGGGCGATCAAGGAGGTCGCGATCAATGGCGGCTCCTGAACCGGCTGGAATCGAACCACTGCCGATCGTCCGGCTCCGGCACTGGGGCCGGTGGGTCGCCGCCGTCGTGATCCTCGCGCTGCTCGTGCTGCTGGGCGTCGCCCTCGGCAACGCGCAGATCGAGTGGAGCCAGGTCCCGGACTTCGTCTTCTTCAAGGTGATGGCGACCGGCCTGCTCAACACCGTCGTCCTCGCCGTGCTGTCGCAGGCCGTCGCGATCGTGCTCGGCATTGTCATCGCCCTGCTGCGCCGCAGCGCCAACCCGGTCGCCCGGTGGTTCGCCGCCGGCTACATCTGGATCTTCCGCGGCCTGCCGGTGCTGCTGCAGATCCTGCTCTGGTACAACCTGGCGCTCGTCTTCCCCGTCATCCACATCCCGTTCCTGGTCGACGCGCAGACGAACGTGCTGATCAGCGCGTTCACCGCGGCGTTCCTCGGCCTGGCGCTCAACGAGAGCGCCTACATGGCCGAGATCGTGCGGGCCGGGCTGAACAGCGTCGACAGCGGACAGACCGAAGCCGCGAAGTCGATCGGCATGACACCGGCCGCGACGCTGCGCCGGGTCGTGCTGCCGCAGGCGATGCGCGTGATCATCCCGCCGACCGGCAACGACTTCATCAACATGCTCAAGGGGACGTCGATGGCGTCGGTGATCGGCGTGACCGAGCTGATCCACGCGGCCAACAACATCTCGTCGAACAACCTGCTGGTCATGGAGACGCTGCTGGCCGCGGCCGTCTGGTACATGGTCGTGGTGACCGTCGCCGGGGTCGGCCAGCACTACCTGGAACGCGCGTTCGGACAGGCCGACCGCGGGCCGCTTTCCCGCGCCGGCAAGGCGTTGCGCGGCGTGCCGCTGGTGAGGAGTGCCCGTGTCTGAGCCCTTGTTGCGCGCGGTCGGCGTCAAGAAGTCCTACGGCCACACCGAAGTCCTCGGCGGCATCGACCTGGAGGTCCACAAGGGACAGGTCGTCTGCCTGCTCGGCCCGTCCGGTGCCGGGAAGAGCACGTTCCTGCGCTGCATCAACCACCTGGAGACGATCGACGCCGGCCAGATCTGGGTCGACGGCGAGCCGATCGGCTACCGGCAACGCGGCGGCAAGCTGTACGAACTGCGCGAACGCGACGTCGCCCGCCAGCGCCGCGACATCGGCATGGTATTCCAGCGGTTCAACCTGTTCGCGCACCGGACGGCGCTGGAAAACGTCGTCGAAGGGCCGATCCGGGTACTGGGCCGCAAAGCGGACGAGGCGCGCAAGCAGGGCCTCGAGCTGCTCGACCGCGTCGGCCTCGCCCACCGCGGTGACGCCTACCCGGCGCAGCTGTCCGGCGGGCAGCAGCAGCGCGTCGCGATCGCGCGGTCGCTGGCGATGAAACCGAAGCTGATGCTGTTCGACGAGCCGACGTCGGCGCTGGACCCGGAGCTGGTCGGCGAGGTGCTCGAAGTGATGAGTACGTTGGCGGGGGAGGGGATGACGATGGTCGTCGTGACGCACGAGATGAGCTTCGCCGCGGAGGCCGCCGACGAGGTGGTGTTCCTGGCCGACGGCGCCGTCGTCGAGACCGGGCCGCCGAGTGAGGTACTGAGCGCGCCGAAGCACGAACGCACCCGGCAGTTCCTGGCGAGGATCCTCGCGTGACGCGGATTTCGCCCCGGTACCTGCTCCAGTTCGACGAGCCCGCCGGCTACCTCGACTTCGCCCGGTTCGGCCCGCCGTCCCACGCGGTGCTCGACACGACGGCCGCGCTGCTCGACCAGGCCACCACGGCCGGTCCGTCCACTGTGGACGAGCTGATGCGGCAGGAGATCCGGGCCAAGGCCGCCGCCGCGCGGCTGTCCGGCTCGGACACCGACCACACGGTCCTGCTGCCGAACACGAGCCTCGGGCTGTTCCAGGCCGCGTTCCACAGCAGTGGCGAGGTCCTGGTGTCGGCCGCGGAGTTCCCGGCCAACACCTACCCGTGGGCCCGCGCCGAACAGGCCGGACGGCTCAAGCTGCGCCGCCTGACCGGCGGTTACGTGACGCCTGAGCGCGTCGCGGAGGCGTTGACGCCGGAGATCACCACCGTCAGCGTCAGCGCCGTCGACTTCCGCACCGGCTTCCGCGCCGACCTCGCCGCGCTGCGCGACGTCGTCGGCGACCGGCTGCTGGTCGTCGACGGCATCCAGGGCTTCGGTGTCATCGAGGCGCCGTGGGAGGTCGCGGACGTCCTGGTCGTCGGCGGCCAGAAGTGGCTGCGGGCGGGCTGGGGCACCGGCTTCGCGGTGCTGTCGGACCGGGCGCTCGACCGGCTGGACCCGGTGCTGTCGGGCTGGACCGGCGCGCGTGACCCCGGCCTGTTCGACGACGAGATCCACCCGCCGGACACCACCGCCCAGGCCTGGTCGATCTCCAACCTCAGCCCGATCACGTCCGGTGCGTTCGCCGAGGCCCTGGAGCTGGTCGAAGACGCCGGTGTCGGCGCCATCGCCGCCCGCATCGCCGAGCGGATCGGGTCTTTCGAAGAGGTGCTGGCCTCCTGCGGCGCCGAGGTCGTCTCGGCGACCGGACGGCGGGCCGGGATCCTGGCGTTCACGCTGCCGGGTCACCCGGCCGAGCAGGTCGGCGCGGCGCTGGCCAACGCCGGGATCGCCGCGACCGTCCGGCCCGAGCACGTCCGGTTGTCGCCGCACGCGTCCACGCCGGCGGCCGCGGCGGACCTGCTCCGCGAGGCGTTGGAGACGCTGACCAAGCCCCGGGAACCGTTGGCCATCCCGGCCGCGGGCGCGACGACGCACGAGGTGCTGACCGCGCTGGTGCCGGCGATCCCGGGGCTGGCGGCGATGCTCGGCCCGGGCAACGAGGTGCTGCTGCACGACCTGAGCCGGCTGCCGGACTCGATCGTCGCGATCGCGGGTGACCTGACCGGCCGCAACGTGGGCGGCCCGATGACCGACCTGCTGCTCGGCCTGGTCCGCCGCGGCACGACGCAGGACCTGACGAACTACCGCACCCACGGCCCGGACGGCCGCGCGATCCGGTCGTCGACGCTCTTCCTGCGTGACGCCGACGGTGTCGCGGTCGGCTGCCTGTGCGTCAACAGCGTCGACGCGGCCGCGTCGACGGGCGGCAACGGCGAGCCGGAGACTTTCCCACCGGATGTCGACAGCCTGCAACGGTTCCTGGTCGACCGGGCGATCGGCAAGGCCGGGATCCCGGTGGACCTGATGAAGAAGCGCCACAAAGCCGGTGTGGTGCGCGAACTCGACGAGGCGGGGTACTTCTTGATCAAGGACGCGGTCGACCACCTCGCCGGGCGGTTGGACGTGACGCGCTACACGATCTACAACTACCTCAACGAAATCCGCGCCTGAGGCTGCCCGATCGGACCTTGTCCGCGCCCCCGGCGGGGCGGACGATGTGGCGATGACCGAACCGGACACGCGGCGGGCGCTGCTGCGGCTGGAGGCGGACGACGAGGCCGACGCCGAGGAGCTGGACCGGCTGGCCCGGCGGTTGCGCGCCGAGCTGGCCGAGCTGGACCTCGACGTGCTCGCCGCCGTCCCGGCCGGGGAGCCGCCGCCCGGGGCGAAGGCCGCCGACCCGGTGACGATCGGCTCGCTCGTGGTGGCCTTCAGCGCGGCCGGCGGGGTGTTCCCCGGGCTGGTCGAGACGCTGCGCGAGTGGCTGGGGCGGCAGGCGGGCAAGCACCGGATCACGGTGACCGTCGACGGCGACACCGTCGAGCTGGAACGCGCCACCGCGGCCGAGCGGCAGCAGCTGATCGACGCCTTCGTCCGACGGCACGGCTAGGGCCGTGGCCGCCCGGCACGCGCTGCTGATCGCGACCGAGACGTACACCGACCCGGCGCTGCGGCGGCTGACCGCGCCCGGCGGCGACGCCCGCGCGCTGGCGGAGGTGCTCAGCGACCCGGAGATCGCCGGCTTCGAGGTCACGACGCTGGTCGACCAGCCGCACCACGTCGTCGGCGAGGCGATCGGCGAGTTCTACCGCGGCCGCCGCCGTGACGAGCTGACGTTGCTGTACTTCACCGGCCACGGCGTGAAGGACGACGACGGCAGTCTGTACCTGGCGATGGCCAACACCCGCCGCGACAGCCTGATGTTCACCGCGCTGGCGGCGGAGCAGGTGGACCGCGCGATGGCGGGCTGCGCGTCGCGGCAGAAGGTGCTGGTGCTCGACTGTTGTTACAGCGGCGCGTTCCCGTCCGGGAAGCTCGCGAAGGCGGGCACGGACGTGCACACGCTGGAGCGGTTCCAGGGCCGCGGCCGCGCGGTGCTGACGGCGTCCGACGCGACGCAGTACTCGTTCGAGGGCGATTCGGTGGTCGGCTCGGCGGCCCGTTCGGTGTTCACCCGGCACCTGGTGGCGGGCTTGCGCGACGGCAGCGCGGACCTCGACGGCGACGGCGACGTCACGGTCGACGAGCTGTACAGCTACGTCCACGAGCACGTGGTGGCGGAGATGCCCCGGCAGCGGCCGAAGCACCAGTCCGATGTGGAGGGTCGCATCGTGCTGGCGCGCAACCCGCACTGGGCGTTGCCGGAGTACCTGAGGCACGGCCTGGCGAGCCCGATCGCGGCGGACCGGCTGACGGCGCTGGAGGGTCTGGTGCGGCTCAACCGGGTGGGCAACAGCGTGGTGAAGGCCCGCACGGAGAAGGAGATCCGCCGCCTGGTGGACGACGACAGCCGGATGGTCTCGGCGACGGCCCGGACGTGGGCGCGAGCGGCGGAGGAGGCGACGCGGGTCACGGAGGGCACGCCGCCGCCACCGGTCGAGGCGGCGGTTTCGCCGGGTGTTCCGGTCGGCTCGGCCGACGAGGTGGCCCAGGTCGCGGCGACCTCGGCACTTCAGCAGCCGTCGGCTGCCGAAGTGCGGGAAGCGGAGCCGGAAGCCGGAGCCGCGCCCGGGATCGCACCACCGGCCCCGAAGCCGGCACCGGTGGTGCCGCAGACGACACCATCGGCGCCGAAGCCGAAAACTCCGGTAAGGGCAACTCCGGCAAGGACGACTCCGGTTCCGAAACCGCCGACGACGACAACTCCGGCAAGGACAACTCCGGCTTCGAAGCCGCCGGCGACGACCCCGGTACCGCGAGCAGCTCGGTCGAAACCGGCGGGACCGTCCGCCGGAGGCACGATCCCGCCGGATCCCGCCATCCCCGGTCGTCGCGGCCCGGCCCGCGACGCGCGGTTCTACCTGGGCACCGCCTGTCTCGTCCTCGTCCTGATCATGGCGCTCGGCTTCGGCGGTGTCGGCGGTGCGCTGATCCTCCTGCTCGCCATGATCTTCGTGGTCTTCCTCGTGATCGGCGTCGCCAATCTCCTCCGCCGTCAGTCCAAGTAGGACTCCACCGCGTCCGCCGCCGCGGCTACTCCGCCGTGGCCGCGGATCTCCGCCTTCAGCTTCGCGAGCCGGGAAGCGACCGAAGGTGACGACGACACCTCGTCGACCGCCTTCCGCAACGACTCCGCGGTCACCGAGGAAGCCGGCAGGTGCCGCCCGACACCCAGCGCTTCCAGCTGGGTCGCGTTGCCGAACTGGTCCGCGGCCTGCGGGATCGCGACCGTCGGGACGCCGAACCACAGCGACTCCGTCGCGCCGCCCATGCCGGCGTGCGTGATGAACGCCGACGCCGTCTCCAGCACGGCCAGCTGCGGCACGCTCTCGAACACCTCCACCGAGGATGGCAATGGTCCCAAGGCGTCCGGCGAGACGTGCTTGCCGATCGACATCACGACGTGCCAATCCGATGCGAACGCCTCGACGCACGCCCGGTAGACGTCGAGCTGGTCGTTGAACGCCGTGCCGAACGACACCAGCAGCACACGACGTCCCGAAGCCGGTGGTTTCCACGACCGGTCCGCCAGCCGGGACGGGTCCAGGCACGGCCCGACGAACCGGACGTGGTCCCCGACGCGATCCGCGTGCGGCTGCATCGCCCGCGGGATGAGCGACAGGACCTGCGGCGGGTGCCCGATCCAGTCCCAGGCGTCCGCGAAGATCCCGTTCGCCCGCAGCCACGCGGTGTACGTCGCGGCGTAGTCCACACCGGACGGTGACGCCTTGATCGGGGCCAGCACCTCGGCCATGTCCTCGTCGTAGCCGTCCCAGGCCACCAGCGTCGGCGACAGCTGCACGGCCGGGACGCCGTACCGCTCGCCGAGGACCGGCGCGCCCAGGCCGCCGATGTCGTACAGCAGCAGGTCGGGCCGGTCTTCGTCGAACACCGACGTCAACCGCGGGTGGATCGCGATCGCCTCGTCGAGGAAGACGCGCATCGCGTCGGCCGGATCGTCCGGCCAGACGGCGGCCTCGCCGAGCGGGAAGATCGTCGGGTGCTCGACCACGGACGCGCCGGTCGGCGACACCAGCCCGGCCAGCGGCGCGCCGACGATGTAGGACACGCGGTGCCCGCGGCGGACCAGCTCGGTGATGACGCCGAGCGACGGGTAGACGTGGCTCGGCGCGGTGCAGCCGACCATGACGATGTGCTTGCGCAGCATGAGTCTCCTTCAAGAGGAAGAAGGGCAGACGGCGCGCAGGTGAGGGGGACCGGCCCGGTGGGCGGGCGGTCCGGCGGTCACGCCGTCTCAGACGCGGCGGAGGCGGATGAAGTAGATCATGACCGGCACCGTACGGGATGTCCGATTCGGCGCGCCACCCGATTTCCTCCTTTCGTAGGGCATTCGCCGACGGGCAACCGTTTGCGGTACCTGCGGCCCGGAGGCGGGTCTAGGGTTCACCCGCTTTCGTCGGAGCTGAAAAGGGAGAAAACAGTGAGACGTGCTGTAATCGCCGCGGTGGCCGCCGCCGCGCTGGCGTCCGCGCTCGTGGCCGCGCCGGCCGCGGTCGCCGCGCCCGCGCCGGCCGCCGCGTCGATCGCCTGGGGGCCGTGTACCGACCCGACGCTGGTCACCGCCGGCGCCGAATGCGGGTACCTGGCGGTCCCGCTCGACTACTCGAAGCCGAACGGCGAGCAGGTCCAGCTCGCCGTCAGCCGCGTCAAGCACAAGGTCGCGGACGCCCAGTACCAGGGCGTCATGCTGACCAACCCGGGCGGCCCCGGCGGCTCCGGCCTGCTGCTGGCCACCCGCGGCCCGAAGGTGCCGAACCACGCGGGCGACGCCTACGACTGGATCGGCTTCGACCCGCGCGGGGTCGGCGCGAGCAAGCCCGCGCTGTCGTGCGACCCGAACTACATGACCTACGACCGGCCGGAGTACGTGCCGGTGACGCCGCAGCTCGAGCGGACCTGGCTGGCCAAGGCCAAGGGTTACGCCGACGCGTGCGCCAAGAACAACTCGCGCGCGCTGCTGCAGAACATGAAGACGACCGACACGGTCAAGGACATGGACTCCATCCGCAAGGCGCTGGGCCAGAAGCAGCTGAACTTCTACGGCTACTCCTACGGCACCTACCTCGGCCAGGTCTACGGCACGCTGTTCCCGCAGAACGTGCGCCGGATGATCCTCGACTCGACCGTCGACCCGCGTGGCGTCTGGTACGGCGACAACCTGAACCAGGACGTCGCGTTCGACGTCAACATCCGGATCTGGTTCGGCTGGCTCGCCCAGCACGACGACGTCTACCACCTGGGCAAGACGCAGCCGGCGGTGCAGCGCGTCGTGAACGAGCAGCTGCTGAAGCTGGCGCTGCACCCCGCGGGCGGGGTCATCGGCTCGGACGAGCTGATCGACGTCATCCAGCAGGCGTCCTACTACCAGCTGCGCTGGACGCTGCTCGGCGACGCGCTGTCGAAGTTCGTCAACAACGGTGACGTGGCGACGATGAAGTCGCTGTTCGAGGCGTTCGGCGGCCTCGGCGACGACAACGGCTACGCGGTCTACCTCGCCGTCCAGTGCTCGGACGTCCAGTGGCCGACGAGCTGGAACCAGTGGAAGGCCGACAACTGGAAGACGTTCGCCAAGGCGCCGTACTTCACGTGGCAGAACGCCTGGTACAACGCGCCGTGCCTGAACTGGCCGGTGAAGCCGGGCACGCCGACGAAGGTCGACGGCCACGGCGTGCAGAGCGTGCTGATGATCGACGAGACGCTGGACGCGGCGACGCCGTTCCCGGGCAGCCTCGAGGTCCGCAGCCGCTTCCCGGGTGCCTCGCTGATCGCCGAGCCGGGCGGCACGAGCCACGCGATCACCCCGCGCGGCAACGCGTGCGTCGACAACAAGATCGCCGACTACCTGGCGACGGGCGCGCTCCCGGCCCGCAAGCCGGGCCGCACGGCCGACGTCGAGTGCGCCCCGCTGCCACAGCCGACGCCCCCGGCGCCGGCTCCGGCTGCTTCGGCCAAGGCCGACACGCAGGGTCTGGTTTCCGGTCGGTTCACCGGCTGACCTGCGGTAACCGCTGAAAGCGGGGTGCCGGGCCCAGGGCCCGGCACCCCGCTTTTGTGCGCTCTCCCGCACCGGGGGCTTTGAAGTTGAGCGGACTTTGTGTTACAAAGTCCGCAGCGACTTTGCGATTCAAAGTTCACGAAGGGGGACCCATGGACACCGGACCGGCGTTCGCGCTCCACGGCCTGACCAAGCGGTTCGGGGCGGTCACGGCCGTCGCCGATGTGTCGGTCGAGGTGGCGCGCGGGGAGGTCGTCGCGTTGCTCGGGCCGAACGGCGCGGGCAAGTCGACCACCGTCGACATGCTGCTGGGGCTGACCAAGCCGGACGCGGGGGAGGTCGTCGTCGGGGGCGGGAGCCCGCGCGAGGCCGTCGACCGGGGGCTGGTCGGCGCGATGATGCAGAACGGCGCGCTGCTACCGGACGTCACCGTCGGCGAGATCGTCGCGCTGGTCGTCTCGACGCACGCCAAGCCGCTGCCCGCGGCCGAGGTGATCGCCCGGGCCGGCCTCCAGAACCTCGTGAAACGCCGCTGCGGCAAGCTTTCCGGCGGTGAGCGGCAGCGTGTGCGGTTCGCGCTCGCCCTGGCGGGCGACCCGCAGCTGCTCGTGCTCGACGAGCCCACCGCCGCGATGGACGTCGACGGGCGGCGGTCCTTCTGGGCGTCCATCCGCGCCTTCGCCGACGCCGGCCGCACCGTGGTGTTCGCGACGCACTACCTGGCCGAGGCCGAGGACTACGCCGACCGCGTCGTGCTGATGCGCCACGGCAAGGTCGTCGCCGACGGCCCGGTCGCCGAGGTCCGGGCCGCGGTGTCCGGGCGCGTGCTGAAGGCCGTCGTGCCCGGCGCCGGCGAGAGCGACCTGGCCGCGCTCCCGGGCGTCACGAGCGTGCAGATCCGCGCCGGCCGCGCCGAGCTGGCCTGCGCCGACTCCGACGCCGCGATCCGCGGCCTGCTCGCCGCGCACCCGCTCGCCGCCGACATCGAAATCACCGCGCTCGGCCTGGAAGAGGCGTTCCTCGCCCTCACCGCCGACGAGACCGAAGGAGCCGTCGCGTGAACACGACGTACCTGAGCCTGGAGATCAAGCGGATCGTCCGCAGCCCGCAGTTCACCATCTTCACCATCGGCATGCCGGTGGCCATGTTCCTGCTGTTCGGCTCGATCTTCGGCAAGCTCGTCGCGCCGAACGGCCTCCCGGCGGACGTCCAGACCATGATCAACCTTGCTGCGTACGGCGCGAGCGGCGGCGCCCTGTTCACCGGCACGAGAGTGGCGCAGGAGCGCACCGACGGCTGGCAGCGGCAACTGCGCCTGACGCCGATGCGCGGCCCCGGCTACCTGGTCGTCAAGGTCATCTCGGCCATGGCCGTCGCGCTGCCGGTGCTCGTGGTGGTGTTCGCCGCGGGCCTGGCGATGGGGGTGCAGATGAGCGCCGCGCAGTGGGGCCTGGTCCTGGTGTCGCTGTGGCTCGGCACGCTCCCGTTCGCCGTGCTCGGCCTGGCCATCGGCCTGTTCGGCAAGGGTGACACGGTCGGCGCGGTCACCGGCGCGCTGATGATGCCGCTGGGCATGCTCGGCGGCCTGTGGATCCCGCTCTACGTCCTGCCGGACTGGATGGCCACGCTCGCCCACTTCTTCCCGACGTTCTGGCTCGGCCGGGTCGGGCTGGAACCGCTCGCCCACGCGGGCGGGATGGGGCTGGCGGCGCTGGTGCTGGCGGGCTGGCTGATCGTCCCGGCCCTCGTGGTGGTGCGCCGGTTCCGGCTGGACACGGCGCGGCTGTGAATGCGTGTTAACTTCCGTGCAGTATCGCGGGGTCTGCACGGGAGGGTGATCATGGTGGACGACGAACCGTTGTCGGCGGAAGAGTCGCTGAACCTGATCGCCCAGCAGAACCGGCGGATGCGCCGGGAACTGGGCGGGGGCCCGGCGCGCATCCTGGCGGCGTGGGCCCTCGCCTGGCTGATCGGCTGGGGCTTCACCTACTACGCCACCCAATCCGGTGACGCCGTGCCCGTCTGGATCGGCGGCATCGTCGTCCCGGTGCTGTTCTTCGGCGCCGTCGGCTACACGATCTACGTCACCGCGCGCGCCGGGCGCGGGCTGCGGGGACCGTCCCGCATCACCGGGGCGATGTACGGCTGGAGCTGGTGCCTCGGGTCGATCGGGCTGACGGTCGTCGACATCCGGATCACGAGCTTCGGCACGCTGACCCCCGACCAGATCTCCCTGATGTGGACCGGGACGTGGCTGCTGCTGACGGGCGTCATGTACATGGCGGGCGGCACGATCTGGCAGGACCGGATGATGTACGGCCTCGGCGCGTGGATGCTCGTCTCGGCCGCGTTGAGCGTCCTCGTCGGCTATCCGGCGAACTTCCTCGTGCTCACCGTCTGCGGTGGCGGTGGGTTCCTGCTCGGCGCGATCGTGTACTTCGTGCGTGAGAAACGCGGCCGGCGATGAGCGATCCGCTGCCGCAGCTCGACCCGGTCATCCACGCCCAGGCACGGCTGCGGGTCACGGTCGCGCTGGCCGGGCTGCACTCGAACGACCAGATCACCTTCCCGCGGCTGCAGCAGCTGCTCGACATGACGGCCGGCAACCTCTCGACGCACCTGCGCAAGCTCGAAGAAGCCGAGTACGTCGAGATCACCAAGGCCTACGAACACCGCACGCCCGTCACGCTGGTCCGGCTGACCGCCGCCGGGCGGGCCGCGTTCGAGAGCTACACGAAGGCCCTGCACCAGCTGCTGGACGCGACCGGCGGGGACTGACGTGGCCCGCTGGGTGATCCACCTCGACCTGGACGCCTTCTACGCCTCGGCCGAGCAGCTCACCCGGCCGACGCTGGCCGGGCGTCCCGTCCTCGTCGGCGGCGCCGGGCCACGCGGCGTCGTCGCGGGCGCGAGCTACGAGTCCCGCGCGTTCGGCATCCACTCGGCCATGCCGATGGCGCAGGCCCGGCGGCTGCTGCCGGCCAACGGCGTGATCGTGCCGCCGCGGTTCCGCGTGTACGAGCGGCTGAGCCAGGAGGTCTTCGCCGTCGTCACGTCGGTGGCGCCGGTGCTGGAGAAGATCTCCCTGGACGAGGCGTTCGCCGAGCCGCCTTCGCTCGTGGGTGCGTCGCTCGAAGCGGTGACGTCGTTCTGCGCGTCGCTGCGGGCGCGGATCCGGTCCGAGACGGGCCTGGTGGCGTCGATCGGCGCGGGAAACGGGAAGCAGATCGCCAAGATCGCCTCCGACGAGGCCAAGCCGGACGGGCTGCTGGTCGTGCCGCAGGGCACCGAACGCGAGTTCCTGGCGCCGCTGCCGGTGCGCGCGTTGTGGGGGATCGGCCCGGTCGCCGAGGGCAAGCTGCGGTTCATCGGCGTCCAGACGCTGGGGCAGCTGGCGGCACTGTCCGAAAAGGACGCCGTCGGCACGCTGGGCGGCGTGGTCGGGCGCGACCTGCGCCTGCTGGCCACCGGCTTCGACGACCGCCCGGTCGCCGACCGCGGCGAGACCAAGCAGGTCAGCGCCGAGACGACGTTCGACATCGACATCAAGGACCTGGCGACGCTGCGCGAGCAGGTGCGGCGGATCGCGGTGGGCGCGCACCAGCGGCTGGTCAAGGCCGAGCGCGTGGCCCGCACGGTGGTGATCAAGCTGCGGCACACCGACATGCACACGGTGACCCGCTCCGAGACGATCTCCGCGCCGACGGACGACCTGGCGGAGCTGGCCGCGACGGCGGAACGGCTCCTGCTGGACCCCGCGGAGTTCGGCGGCATCCGCCTGGCGGGCGTCGCGTACAGCGGCCTTTCGGTGCCGCACCAGGACGCGCTGTTCACCCTGGCCGTCCCGGAAACTCCGTCTTCGACGGTGGTCACCCCCGCGGCCCCGGCGACTCCCGCGCCACCGCCGTCAACCTGGCGCCAAGGCGACGACGTGGTCCACGACGACCACGGCACGGGCTGGGTCCAGGGGGCAGGCCACGGCCGCGTCACGGTCCGCTTCGAGCACCGCACGAGCGGCCCCGGCCGCGCGAAAACGTTCCTCCAGGACGACCCGGCCCTACGCCGCGGCGAACCCGGCGACTGCCTGCGGTGAAAGTCCGTGAATGCCACATTGAGGGACATAGTGTCCCTCAATGTGGCATTCACGGACTTCGGCTACTCGGCGGAGCAGCCTTGCAGTTTGGCGACCTCTTGGCCGGCCAGCAGGAACGCGCCGACGCCGTAAGCCGCGGTATCCGTGGCCTTCGCGGTGGCCGGGCGGTCGCCGACGCCCTGGACGTAACCCACCAAGCCGTTGGGCTGCAGCGCCTTCGTCGACAGCGCGGTCCACGCCTTGTCGACGACCGGGCGGTACTTCGCGGCGGGGAGGATGCCCGCGTTGACGCCCCAGCCGATGCCGTACGCGAAGAACGCCGTGCCGCTGCTCTCCGGGCCGCCGTGGTCGAACGGGTTCAGCAGGTCCGGGTTCCAGAAGCCGTCACGCCGCTGCAGCAGGGACAGCGAAAACGCCATCTTCTTGTACACCCGCAGGTATTCCGCGCGGTGCGGGTCGGTGGCGGGCAGGGCCTGCAGCACCTTCGCCAGCGCCGCCAGGGCCCAGCCGTTGCCGCGCGACCAGAACACACCCGAGCCGGTGAAGCGCGCGTCGCGGTACCACAGGCCGGTCAGCTCGTTGAACAGCTTGTGTTCCGACGACTTGAACAGCTTGTCCATCGTGTCCACATAGGACGGATCCTGGTCGATGACGCTCATCCGCGCGAACGACGGCATCGCCATGTTCAGCGCGTCGACGTAGTTCCAGTAGTCCTTGTGACCCGCCTGCACCGAAGCGACCTCGTCGCGAATCCGGGTGCGGATCGAGTCGAGCGAGATCTCCGGGTGGAAGTAGGTGTAGAGGTCCAGGTAGGCCTCGCCGGCCGCCTGGTCGTCCGGGAAGAACGGCCGCTTCGGGTCCTGCGGCAGCTGGTAGTTCGCGGCCTCGGCCCAGGGGAGCGTCTTGTGGTTGGACTGGCCGGTGGTCCGGACCAGCGCCAGGTTGCCGACGTGGAACGTCGCGTTCTGCCAGTCGATCGCGTCGAGGTTCGTGCCGTTGGCCACCCAGTAGTCGCCGGCGGCGACCATCTGGTCCGCGACGGCGCAGTCCGCGGCGGCCGCGGTGGCCACCGGCGCGGACAGCAGCCCGCCGGTCAGCGTCACGGCCGCGAGCACGCCGAAGCCGCGAATTCCCGGGAAACGCATGGGAGCGTCCTCCTCAAAGATCGGTTCGGGGGTCCGGGTGGCGGAGCCCCCCGGCCAGGGGCGAAGCCCCTGATGTTCGAGCAGGTCGTGGCGGCGGCGACCACCCACCCGGCGGCCGTTCGCCAGCGAGTGTTCAGGCTTCCCGCTGGACGTGTCAAGGTGCCGGTGAGCGGTACGGCGCAACGGTTTCCAGCAGCCGGCGCGACGCGGATTCGGCCCCGTCGGCGTTCTTCGCCAGCACCAGCGTGAGCACGCGGGAGTGCGCGACGAGCTCCAGCGGCTCGCCGTGCGCCCGCAGAGCCGCGACGACGGGCACCTGTAGCTGCGCGATGAGCGCGTTGCCGGAAGCGCGGATCAAGGCTGCGTGGAACTCCGAGTCGGCGTCGTGGAAGGCCGCCGTGTCCTGGCGTTCCACCGCGTCCGCCATCAGTTCGTAGGCCGCGGCCATCGCCGAGAGCTCGCCCGGGCGCCGGTGGTGCGCGGCCAGCCGGGCCGCCTGTGGCTCGATGGTCAGCCGCAGCTCCAGCAGCTCGTGCAGGTGCTTGCGGCCGTCGGGCCCGTTGACGCGCCAGGCGATGACGTCCGGGTCGATCGCGTCCCACGACTCCGGCGGCAGCGTCCACGTGCCCACGCGCGGCCGCGCGGTCACCATGCCCTTCGACTCCAGTACGCGCAGCGCTTCGCGGACCACCGTCCGGGATGCGGAGAAGCGGCGTCCAAGTTCCTCGGGGACGAGCGGCTGCCCGTCCCCGAGGACGCCTTCGACGATGAGCCTGCCCAGCTCGTCCACTATCCGAGCGTGGAGGTTCACCGCTACTCGGGCAGGCCGACGCGGCGCTCTCCGCTGCGCAGCTGCTGCAGCACGACGGCGATCACCAGCAGGGCGCCGTGCGCGACGTTCTGCCAGAACGGGTTGATGCCGAGCCCGGACATGCCGTTGTCGAGCACGCCCAGGATGATCACCGCGAGCACGGTGGAGATGATCGACCCGCGCCCGCCCTTGAGCATCGTGCCGCCGAGCGCGGCGCCGGTGACGGCCTGCAGCTCCAGGCCCTCGGACCCGGACACCGGCTGGCCCGAGCCGGTGCGCGCGGTGATCAGGACACCCGCGACCGCCGCGACCACGCCGGCCAGCGCGTAGACGCCGATGATGTACCGGTTGATGTTGATGCCGGCCAGCCGCGCGGCGGTGTCGTTGCCGCCGATCGCGTAGACGTTGCGGCCGATGTCGGTGTACTTCAGCAGGAAGTGCAGCGCCGCCGCGACGATCAGGAACACCCACACCAGCGACGGCAGGCCGAGGATGGCGCCCTTGGCCAGGAAGATGAACAGGTCGTCGCCGCCGGTGTAGCCCTGCGACTTGCCGTCGGAGATGACCTGCGCGATGCCCTTGTAGGTGGCCAGCATGGCCAGCGTCGCGACCACCGGGTTGACCCGGCCGAAGATGATGATCATGCCGTTGACCAGGCCGCAGACGATGCCGACGCCGACCGCGGCGAGGATGCCGACCTCGGCGTTGCCGGACGAGGTGAACACCATCGCCGAGACGACCGAGGCGAGCCCCGCCATCGAGCCGACCGAGATGTCCAGCGCGCCCAGGATGATCACCAGCGTCTGCACCAGGGCGAGCAGCCCCATGATGGTGATCGCGCTGCCGATCAGCAGCAGGTTGTTGGTGCGCAGGAAGTTGTCGTTCAGGATGCTCAGCAGCACGATCAACGCGACGAGCGTGATGATCAGGCTCGAGTTCTGCACGCCGATGCCGGTCAGCACGCGGCGGACCACCGAGGGCTGCTGCGGCGCGGCCGGCTCCGAGGACATGGCTTTCTCCTGCGTCGGGGTACTCATGCGCCGACCTCGCTGACGCTCGGCACGGCTACTGCTGTGTCGATCGATTCGTTCGCAAGCTCACTCATGCGCCGATCTCCTGCTGCTCTTCTACTGCGGGTTCGGTTTCGGGGATGGCGAGGGTCAGCACGGCTTCCTCGGTCGCGTCGGCACTGGCGATCTCGCCGGCCAGCCGCCCGGCGCGCATCACGAGGATGCGGTCGGCCAGCGTCAGGACCTCGGGCAGGTCGGACGAGATGACCAGCAGCGCGATGCCCTCCGCGGCGAGGCCGTCGATGATCCGGTAGATCTCGGCCTTGGCGCCGACGTCGACGCCGCGGGTCGGCTCGTCGAGGATCAGCAGCTTCGGCCGCCGCGCGAGCCACCGCGCCAGGACGGCCTTCTGCTGGTTGCCGCCGGACAGTTTCCGGACTTCCTGCTCCATCGACGGCGTCCGCACAC
Source organism: Amycolatopsis sp. NBC_01286 (assembly GCF_035982555.1). Classification (NCBI taxonomy): domain Bacteria; kingdom Bacillati; phylum Actinomycetota; class Actinomycetes; order Pseudonocardiales; family Pseudonocardiaceae; genus Amycolatopsis; species Amycolatopsis sp. NBC_01286. The sequence continues at coordinate 737,354 of NZ_CP108428.1, read as the reverse complement.
GCAGCTCGCGGATGTACTCCTCGACGAGCGCGCGTTCCTTCGCGCGCTTCACCACGCGGAAGCGGCGAAGGCGGTCGAGCACGGAGATGGAGATGTTGTCGCGCACGGACCGCTGCATGAGCAGCGCGTCCGTCTTGCGTTCTTCGGGCGCGAAGCCGATGCCCGCTTTGACGGCGTCGCCGGGGTTGCGGGCGCGCAGCCGTTTCCCGGCGAGCTCGATGGTCCCCGAGCGGATCGGCAGGTCGGCGACGATCGCGCGGGCCAGCTCGGAGCGGCCCGCGCCGACCAGCCCGGCCAGGCAGACGACCTCGCCCGCGCGGACCTGCAGCGAGATGCCGGTGACGTCGTCGGTGGTCACGTCGTCGAGCTTCAGCACGACTTCGCCGGTGTCCTGCGTGACACGGCGTTCGAGCGCGGACAGGTCGCGGCCGATCATCATCCGGACGAGGCTGGCTTCGTCGGTGTCCGCGGCCTGCTGGACGCCGACGAGCTTCCCGTCGCGCAGCACCGCGACGCGGTCGGCGAGCCGGAAGATCTCCTTCAGCCGGTGCGAGACGTAGACGACGGCGACGCCGTTGTCGCGCAGCCGCCCGATCAGCCGGAACAGCGCGTCCACCTCGTGTTCGGACAGCGACGACGTCGGCTCGTCGAAGGCGATCACCTTCGGCGGGGTGTCCGCGGTGAGCACGCGCAGGATCTCGACGATCTGCCGCTGGGCGGCCGAGAGCGCGACGCCGAGCGTCGCCGGGTTGAGCACGCCTTCGAAGCCGTACTCGGCGAGCGCGTCCTGCGTCGCCTTCAGCAGCGTGCGGCGGTTGAAGACCCGCGCCTTGGCGGGGAGCTCGCCGACGAAGACGTTCTCCGCCACCGAAACGTGCGGGATGATCTCGGGTTCCTGGTAGATCACGCGCACCCCGGCGGCCATCGCCGCGCGCGGGGTGTCGAAGGTGACCTCGGTGCCGTCGAGCAGCAGCCGGCCGTCGTCGGGGCCCTGGTCGCCGGAGAGCACACGCAGGAGCGTCGACTTGCCGGCGCCGTTCTCGCCCATCAGCGCGAGCACCTCGCCGGAGCGGAACTCCAGCGAGACGTCGTCGAGGGCGGTGACCCCGGAGAAACGCTTGCCGATGCCCTCGACGGCGAGCGCGGGAGCAGAGCTGGACATGATCGCCCTTCGAGCGGTGGAACCCGTGCCCGTCACTTTCACGTGAAAGTGACGGGCACGGGAGTTCGGTCAGGTGCAGTTGACGCCGGCCTGCTTGTAGTTGTCCTTGTTGACGATCGTGGTCTTCGCGATCGTCTCGGCGGGCAGCTCCTTGCCGTTCTTCACCTTGTCCACCAGCACCTGGATCGCCGAGCGGCCGACCTCGGCGCCGGAGATGTAGAGCGCGGACTTGTTGCCGGTATCCTTGCCGGCCGCCCAGTCCTTGCAGGTGAGGTACGCGCCGAGGCCGACGCCGATGATGTTGTTCGCCTGCACGCCCGAGTTGGCCAGCGCCGTCACGACACCGGTCTCGTTCTCGTCGTTGCAGCCCCAGACGACCCAGTGCTTGACGCCCGGGTTCGAGCCGATCACCGCGCCGGAGCGGTTCTGCGCGTCGACCGGCGAGTTGTCCGTGCCGACGTCGATCACCGGGATGCTCGGGTCGCCGGCCTTCGCGAACGCGGACTTGGCGGCGTTGACGCGGTCGGTGCAGACGCTGAGGTCCTGCTTGTAGGCGCTGATGATCTTGGTGTCGGCGGCGGTCCAGCCGGCGGCCTTGAACAGCTTCCCGGCCTCGGTGCCGACCGAGTCGCCCATCTGGCTGCCGTTGAAGCCGACGAACGGGGCCTTCGCGCCGGAGCCGTCCTTGATGACGTCGTCCGAGGCGATGATCGGGATGCCCGCGCTCTTCGCCTTGTCGATCACCTGCGGGCCGATGGCCTGGTCGGGGACGACGATGGCGACGCCGTTGGCGCCCTGCGCGACCGCGGCGTCCAGTTCGGTGATCGCCTTGTTGGCGTCCTGGCCGAGGTTGACGACCTTGAGCTCGACGCCGAGCTCCTTCGCCTTCTCCTGCGCCCCCTGCGCCTGCTCGACGAAGTACTGCTGGTCGCCCTGTTTCTGCAGGTAGTACAGCGTGATCTTGCCGTTGGCGGGCGCCTGCTGCGACGCCGGTGCTTCCGTCTTGCCGGAGGAGCAGGCGGCCAACATGGCACCGGCAATCAAACAACAACCAACAACGCCCCAGGTCCGTGACCTGTGCGGGTATGTGGACATCGAGTGCTCCCATGGGGGCCGGGGGTGAGTGTTGCGGGCGCGTGAACGCCGTGTGACTCGTATTACAAGACACTCGTTCGGGTGACGTCAAGACGCTCCGGCCTGGCAGTTAGCGGAGCGAGATCTACTCTGTGTGATCGCCGTGTCGCTCGGGCCCGGCCATTAATCGTATTAATTACCGCTCGACCTGCGCGTTGTCCGGTAGCTGTCCGGTGTGAGTGTTGTGATCGGTGTTGTCGACTGTTGCGCTGGTTGACGGAGGACGTCGCCCCCGAGATGTCGGATTCGCCCGACTGGGAGGATGACCGGACCACGTCACAAGGGGGATCGATGACGAGCTACCGCGTCGCCGTGCTCGCCGGGACCGCCGTCCTGCTGGCCGCCTGCAGCAGCCCGCCGCAGCAGCGAGGCCCGGCGCCGACGCCGTTCCCGGAGTCGTCGTCGGAGGCTTCGGCGTCGGCGCCCGACGGGTCGTTCAGCGTCGTCGCGACCGGCGACGTCCTGATCCACCCGGCGCTGTCGGACCAGGCCGAGGCCGACGGGCACGGCAAGTTCGACTACCGGCCGCTGCTGGCCGGGATCAAGCCGCTGATCTCCGGCGCCGACCTCGGCATCTGCCACCTCGAGACGCCGCTGGCGCCCGAAGGCGGGCCCTACAGCGGGTACCCGTCGTTCAGCGCGCCGCCGGAGATCGCGGCCGCGATCAAGGACACCGGGTACGACACCTGCTCGACGGCGTCCAACCACACGATCGACCAGGGCGCCGGCGGCGTCGAGCGGACCCTGGACGCGCTCGACGCGAACGGCCTCAAGCACACCGGCTCGGCCCGCTCGGCGAAGGAAGCGGCGACGCCGCTGATCCTGGACGTCCACGGCGTCAAGGTCGCGCAGGTGTCCTACGCCTTCGGCTTCAATGGGATCAAGGTGCCGGCCGGGAAGCCGTGGCTGGCCAACCAGATCGACGTCGACGACGTCCTGGCGGCGGCGAAGAAGGCGCGCGAGGCGGGGGCGCAGGTCGTGATCGCGAGCCTGCACTGGGGCGTCGAGTACCAGCACGACCCGACGGCCGAGCAGCGCAGCCAGGCGAAGAAGCTGCTGGGATCGGCGGACATCGACCTGATCGTCGGCCACCACGCGCACGTGGTGCAGCCGTTCGAGAAGGTGGGGGACAAGTGGGTGGCCTACGGCCTCGGCAACAGCGTCGCCCGCCACTCCGACCCGCGCGGGGACACGGAGGAGGGCGCGGCGGCCCGGTTCCGCTTCGTCCGCGACGGCGACCGCTGGAAGGTCGACAAGGCCGAGTACGTCCCGACCCTCATCAAGCTGGACGCCCCCATCCGCCTTCTCGACTTGTCGACATCCCCGGCGTCAACGCAGGTCACGAAGGCCCTGTCCGACACGGACAAGAACATCCTGTCGCTGGGAGCCGACAAAGACGGCCTCACCCGCCCCGGAAAGCCGTGACGGAAGGGTCGACACGCGTGATTGAGGAGTCGACACGCGTGATTGAAGGGTCGACACGGGCCATGGCATCGTGTCGACCCTCCAATCACGTGAGTTGGCGTTCTGATCACGCGAGTTGACCCTTCAATCACAACCTCAGTGGGTGCGGGTGGTGATCAGGCGGGCCAGGGTGGCGAGTTCGGCGCCGGCTCGGGGGTTCGGGTTCACCGCGGCGAGGTCGCGGAGGCCCTTGGCCAGCAACGCCTCGGCCTGGGCCTGGCTCCACTGGCGGCCGCCGGCCTCGTCGACGAGCGTGGCCGCGCGGGCCAGCGAAGCGTCGTCGAGCGGGTCCGCTTGCGCGTAGAGCTCGGCCAGCTCGGCGCCCGCCGGCGTGCCGGAGCACAGCGCCGTCACGACCGGCAGCGACTTCTTCCGGTTCTGCAGGTCCGAGTACACCGGCTTGCCGGTGACGTCGGGGTCTCCCCAGATGCCGAGCAGGTCGTCGATGTGCTGGAACGCCAGCCCGATCGACCGGCCGAACGCGCCCAGCCGCTCGGCGTCCTCGGGCTTTCCCTGCCCGGCCAGCGCGCCGAGCGTGCACGCCGCGCCCAGCAGCGCCGCCGTCTTGCCCTCCGCCATCCGGACGCACTCGCCCGGGGTGACGTCGTCGCGTTGCTCGAAGCCGAGGTCCGCGGCCTGGCCGTCGAGCAGGTCGAGCACCCCGGCCGACAGCAGCCGGGTGCTCGCGACGCCGCTCGGCGCGAGCAGCTCGAACGCCAGCGACAGCAACGCGTCCCCGGCGAGCACCGCCGGCCCGGTGCCGAACACCGTCCACGCCGTGGCCCGGTGCCGCCGGGTCGTGTCGCCGTCCATGACGTCGTCGTGCAGCAGCGAGAAGTTGTGCACGAGCTCGACCGCGACGGCGGCGGGGACGGCGTCCGCCGCGTCCCCGCCCACCGCCTCCGCGCACAGCAGCACCAGCGCCGGGCGCAGGGCCTTGCCGCCGTCACCCCGCGTCGGCTCGCCGTTCGCGTCCCACCAGCCGAAGTGGTAACCCGCGATCCGCCGCATCGACTCCGGCAGCCGCTCGGCCGCCGTCCGCGTCGCCGCGTCGACCAGGCTCTTGCTCCAGGTCAGGACGTCGGAGAGCGGCCGGGCCGCGGTGCGCGTGTCCAAGGTCGTCATCAGCGCCCGACCTCGACGTCGCCGAGCACGCCGAGCGCGTCCGGCACCAGCACGGCCGCCGAGTGGTAGGCGCTGACCAGGTACGACGTCACCGCGCGCTCGTTGATGCCCAGGAACCGCACGTTGAGGCCCGGCTGGTACTCGTCCGGCAGCGACGCCGGCCGCAGCCCGATCACGCCGGCGTCGTCCTCGCCCGTACGCATCGCGATGATCGACGTCGTGCCCGCGTCGGTGACCGGGATCTTGTCGCTCGGCAGGATCGGCACGCCGCGCCACGCGCTCACGCGCCGGCCGTCGAGGACCGTCGTCGCCGGGTAGAGCCCGCGTGCGGTGCACTCGCGCCCGAGTGCCGCGATCGCGCGCGGGTGCGCCAGGAAGAACCGGGTCTTGCGGCGGCGGGTGAGCAGCTCGTCCATGTCGTCCGGCGTGGGCGGGCCGCTGCGGGTGGTGATCCGCTGCTTGAGGTCCGCGCTGTGCAGCAGCCCGAACTCGGTGCTGTTGATCAGCTCGTGCTCCTGCCGTTCCCGCAACGCCTCCACGGTGAGCCGCAGCTGCTGCTCCAGCTGGTTCATCGGCTGGTTGTAGAGGTCGGTGACGCGGTTGCTGACGCGCAGGATCGTCTGCGCGACGGCGAGGTCGTACTCCCGCGGCGACGCGTCGTAGTCGACGTAGGTGCCGGAGAGGATCGGCTCGCCGTCGTGGCCGGCGGACAGGTCGATGCTCGCCTCGCCCCGGGCGTTCTGGGGTTTGCGCTCCCGCCCGGCCATCTCGGCGACGTGCGCGCGCAGCGACTCGGAGCGGCCGTTGAGCCGGGCGTACGCCGCCACCGGGAGGATCAGCGCGATCACCCGGGTCTTGGCGCGGGCGGTGAACTTCCACGTCGCGTCGTCGCGGGCGAGCAGGTCGGCGCCGAAGTGGTCGCCGTCGGCGGCGGTGCCCAGCAGCGTCTCGTCGCCGTACTCGCCGCGGCCGTGCTGGGTCACCTTGCCGTGCGCGATCAGCACCAGCGTGTCGAGCGGGTCGCCGGCGGTCGTGATCGTCGCGCCCGGTTCGTACTCGCGCTGCTCGAAGGCGTCGGCCAGCGCCGAGAGGGCCTGCTCGTCGCCGAACCCGTGCAGCAGCTCGAGCTCGGTCAGCTCGGCGGGCACCACCTGGACGCGGGCGCCGGTGTTGAAGAAGCTGAGCTTGCCGTCGCCGATCGTGTAGGTCAGCCGCCGGTTGACCCGGTAGCTGCCCGCCGGGACCTCGACCCAGGGCAGCTGCGAGAGCAGCCACCGCGGGGTGATGCCGCGCATCTGCGGGAGCGACTTGGTGGTGGTGCTGAGCGTGCGGGCCGCTCGGGTGCCGAGCGACAGCTGCGGCGGCGCCGGTTCTTCGGTGACTGTCAAGGTTTCACGCGCCGATCGGGTTCTGGGGCTTCAGGAGGACGGGCGCCCGCGGGCTTCGGCACGATCCGGGCGGCGGCCGTGCCCAGGCCCGTCGGCCCGAAGGCCGACGGGGGGAGGCCGGAGCCCGGACGCGGGGGCTCCGCGTCCGGCTTCCGGGGTGGCGTGGCGGGTTCGGGCATCAGCCCTCCCGGCCGATCTCGGCGCTCTCCAGGACGGCGAGCGCGTCCGGCACGAGCACCGCGGCGGAGTAGTAGGCGCTGACCAGGTAGGAGATGATCGCCTGCTCCGAGACGCCCATGAAGCGGACGTTCAGGCCCGGCTGGTACTCGTCGGGCAGCCCGGTCTGGTGCAGCCCGACGACGCCCTGGGACTGCTCGCCGGTGCGCATCAGCAGGATCGAGCTGGTGCGGGTCTCGGTGACGGGGATCTTGTTGCACGGCAGGATCGGGATCCCGCGCCACGCCGGCACCTGGTGCCCGCCCATGTCGACGGCGTCCGGGTAGATCCCGGCCTTGCTGCACTCGCGGCCGAACGCGGCGATCGTCTTCGGGTGGGCCAGGAAGAACCCGGGGTCCTTCCACACCAGCGAAAGCAGGTCGTCGAGGTCGTCCGGCGTCGGCGGCCCGGTGCGGGTCGGGACGCGCTGGGCGAAGTCGGCGTTGTGCAGCAGCCCGAAGTCGGTGTTGTTGATCAGCTCGTGTTCCTGGCGCTCCCGCAACGCCTCCACGGTCAGCCGCAGCTGCTGCTCGATCTGGTTCATCGGCTGGTTGTAGAGGTCCGCGACGCGGGAGTGCACCCGCAGCACGGTCTGGGCGACGCTCAGCTCGTACTCGCGCGGCGAGCTGTCGTAGTCGACGAACGTGCCCGGCAGCGCCGGTTCGCCGTCGTGGCCCGCGGAGAGCGTGATCTCCGCTTCACCGTGGTCGTTGCGGGCCGACGCGCCACCGGCGACGAAGGCGTCCAGGTGGGCCTGCAGGGTCTCCGACCGGTCCCGCACCTCCTGGAACACCTGGCGCGGCAGGCTCAGCACGGTGCACCGGGTGACGGCCTTCGCCGTGAACTCCCAGATCCCGTCGCTGCTGATCAGCGAGCCTTCGCCGAAGTAGTCGCCGTCGGCCATCGTGCCGAGCACCGTCTGGTCGCCGTAGGCGCCGGTGCCGACCTTGGTGATCTTGCCGTGCGCGATGAGGAAGACGTGGTCGGCCTGGCTGCCGAACTCGACGAGCGCGTCACCCGGCTCGTACTCGTGCTGGCCGAAGCGGCTCGCCAGCTCGTTGAGGACCTCTTCGTCGTCGTACCCGCGCAGCGGCGCGAGCTCGCCGAGCTCCGGCGGGATCACGCGGACCTCGGCGCCGGTCGTGGTGAACGTGACCCGCCCGTCGCCCACGGAGTAGCTCAGCCGGCGGTTGACGCGGTAGGCGCCGCCGGAGACCTCGACCCACGGCAGCAGCTTCAGCAGCCACCGCGACGAGATGCCCTGCATCTGCGGGACGGACTTCGTCGTCGTCGCCAGGGTCCGGGCCGCGGCCCGGCCGAGGCTCAGAGGTGCCTGTTCCGCGGTCGCGGAGTCCACCGGGTCGGTGACAGTCACAGCGAGAACCACCCATTCGTTCGGAGTCGGTGCGCGCCCGCCCTGCGGCGCGCGGAGTTGTGACCTGCGATTTTCGATAATGCGCGGTTGACGGCGCCGCGAAATCAACATATCAACCGGGCGGAGCCGCACAATGACACGATCGGGTCACCGGGATATTCAGCGGGCCCCGGTCCGCCCATTCCGGACACCTGCCGGCGGGGTGTCGGCCACAGTTGGTCACGACGGGTGCCCGCGCGTCACTCGGTCGGGAAAGTTCCCTGCTCGTAAGGGGAATTCGGAGTAGCGCCACGCGGTGGCGAGACGGACCCCGGTGCCGGTCGACTGGGCCGAACCGGCGATAATCGGAGCGCGGGTGCGGCCACTCGGATGATTCCCACAATACCAAGTTGTCCGCCCGGAAATGGCTGACTAACTTGAGCGGGTCCGGTTGCGGAATTCACCGGGCGGCGCGTCCCGCGTTCGGCGGGTGAAAGGACTCGGATGAACATCTTCCTGGCCGGCACTCTGTGGGTGGTCGGCGCGGCGCTCGTCGGCGCCGTGATCGGGTACCTGGTCCGGCGGTTCGGCTGGGACGAGGGGCGGGCCGACAACAACGACGCGGCCGGCCAGGTGTTCACCATCGTCGGCGGGCTGCACGCGGTGCTGATGGCGTTCGTGCTCATCTCGCTCTACGACTCGGTGGGCGGCGCGACCCAGGACGCGCAGACCGAGGCCGACAGCCTCGTGGCGGCCACCTGGGCCGCCGACGCGCTCCCGCCCGACACCGCGGACCGCGTGCGCCAGCTCGCCACCGCCTACTCGCAGACGGTCGAGCAGCAGGAGTGGCCGCGCCTGGCCGACGGCGGCGCGATCCCGGCCACCGGCTGGACGCAGCTGGACCAGATGCGCCAGGCCGTCGCGGCCGCGAACGTCGACGGCGACTGGCAGATCGACCGCAAGACCGAGGCCAGCAACCAGCTCTGGTCGGTGTACCAGTCCCGCACGCAGCGACTGAACAACGCCGGCGGTGGTGGGGTGGGCGCGGTCGTCTGGTTCGCGCTCGTCCTCGGCAGCATCATCACGGCGATCCTGCTGCCCAACCTCTTCGGCGGCACCCGGCTCGCCGCGCACATCATCATCGTCTCCACATTGGCCGGCACGATCACGTTGCTGTTGTTCGCGATCTACCAGCTGCAGAACCCGTTCAGCGGCGGCGCGAGCATCCCGCCGGACGCGTTCAAGTCGGCGCTGGAAAGGCTGGCTTGACCGGCGGGAGGGCCCGCTGGGCGGCGATGCTCGGCGTCGCCGCGGTGGTTTCGGCACTGCTGGCGGCGACGGGGTGGCTCGCTCCTTCGTCGCCGAAGCGCCCGGCGGCCCCGGCCCCGAACGGCTGCACGATCCTGCAGGCCGAGAACGAACGCAGCGGCGCGCCGACGACGTTGCGACTGCTGTCGCTGCCCGACGGCCTCACGAAACGCCTGACCGAGGTCGGGTACTGGATCAACGCGATGGGCTACGCGCCCGCGCAGGACGTGGTGTACGGCGTCGCCGACGGCACCCGCGCCGGCCGCTACCACGACGGCGCGCACGCCGTGCGCATCAGCCGGACCGGCGCGGTCACCGACCTCGGCGTGGTCGGCAAGGCGGGCACGCCGCACCCGGTGTGGAGCCAGGTCACCGGCGCCACCGCCGGCGTCGTGGCCGGGAACCACTGGTACGTCCGGCAGAACAGCGATCTGTACACAGTGGACGTCGATCCGGCGAGCGCCGACTACGTGCGCGTCGTGCACCGGACGTCGCTGCGGCCGGTGTCGCTGGCCGACGGCGTCGACGACTTCGCCTACGACCCGGCGGACGGGCTGCTGTACGGCGTCTCGACGTCGTCGCGCGGCGACAGTTCGGTGGTGACGGTCGACCCGTCGTCCGGCAAGGTCGCGGTGGTGCCCGGCCTGCAGCTGCCCAGCGGCGGCGCGTACGGCTCGGTCGTCCTCGGCCCGGGCGCGATCTACGCGACGGCCAACCACGAGGGCCGCCGGAGCGTGACGTACCGCCTGCCCCGCGACGGCTCGGGTCCGGCGGTCGAGATCTCGACCGGCCCGGTGCTGGCCAGCGGTGACGCGGCCGGCTGCTACGCCGAGGCGGCGGTGCCCCCGCCGCCGCCCCCGACCGAGCCGCCGCCGAACACGCCGCCGCCCACCGAGCCGCCGCCCAACACCCCGCCCCCGAACACGCCCCCGCCGAACTCGCCCCCGCCCAACAGCCCGCCGCCCAACTCGCCGCCGCCGAACCCGCCGACGCCGACCCCCACACCGAAACCGAAACCGAAGCCACCGCCGGAGCAGCCTCCGCCGTCGCAGCCGCCACCGGTGGAGGAACCGGTCGCGCCGCCGCCGCCACCGACCGCGTCACCGCGGGAAGAGCCCACGACGGCGCCGCCGACCCCGGCGCCCCCGACGAAGAAACCGCACGCCGTCCCGACGAAGAAGGCCGAACCCGTGGCGCAGGACACCGCCGTGCGGACGAAGGAGAAGCGCCGCTGGGGCCTCACGACGCTGATCCTGGTGCTGGGCGCCGGAGCGGTCGCCGCGGCCCGCCGCCACCGCTAGCACCGTGGCCGGGGTCGTGAGTGGTAATGCGGGTTAGAACCCTCATTACCACTCACGACGAGCTGCGGCAGACCACCCGGCGGCACCGTTAACGCCACGGTCTCCTCGAAGACGGGCGTTGTCCACTTCGGCCACTCAGACTCCTCCTCCGGCGCAGTCACGCGCCGGAGGAGGAGAAAACCGATGAAGCGGGTACGAATCGCCCTGGTGGCCACGGTCCTGGCGCTGCCGCTGGCCGCCGCGGGGCCGGCCTCGGCGCACGAGCACGGGCCGCGGGCGAAGGACGACCACTACCGCGTCCGCGCGGGGCAGACCCTGCACGACGACGTGCTCGGCAACGACCGCGGCGCCACCGCCGTCGTCCGGCACACCGCGGCCGCGCACGGCAGCGTCACGATCGGTGCCGACGGCGCGTTCCACTACACCCCGGCACCCGGCTTCCACGGCCGTGATTCCTTCACCTACACCGTTTCCGACGCGGTGAAGCTCTACCCGACCGCGCTCAAGCCGCTGGCCACGATCGGCGGCGTCCAGCTCAAGGGCGGCGCGTACGGCTCCGCGCTGACCCCCGTCCCCGGGAACCGCGACGAGTTCTACGGCCTCACCGACCGCGGCCCGAACGTCGACGCGCCCGACGGCGGCAAGATCGAGCCACTGCCCGCGTTCACCCCGGCCATCGGGAAGTTCCGGCTCCACGACGGGAAAGCCGTGCTGGAGAAGACGATCCCGCTGCGCGCCGCGGACGGCACGCCGTACAACGGCCAGGTCAGCCCGCAGGCCGACACCGGCGAGAAGATCGTCGACCTGAACGGCAACGTCCTGCCGAAGTCGGCGGACGGCTACGACTCGGAAGGCCTGGTCGCCCAGCGCGACGGCACGTTCTGGGTGTCCGACGAGTACGGCCCGTTCATCACGCACTTCGGCCGCGACGGCCGGGCGCTCGAGCGGCTCTCGCCGTTCGACGGCTCGCTGCCGGCCGAGCTGAAGTACCGGGTGCCGAACAAGGGCATGGAAGGCCTCGCGCTGACCCCCGACGGCCGGACGCTCGTCGGCGTCATGCAGTCCGCGCTGCAGCAGCCGGACCTGACGAAGAAGCCGGGCAACGTCACCACGCTGCGGATCGTCACCGTCGACCTGCGCACCCGCGCCACGCACGAGTACCTCTACCTGCTCGACGACCCGGCCACGACGGGCACCGCGGTCAGCGAGATCACCGCGCTGTCGGCGACCCGCTTCCTGGTGGACGAACGGGACGGCAAGCTCGAACCGGGCGCGTACAAGAAGCTCTTCGAGATCGACCTGGCCGGCGCCACCGACGTCGGGCCGCGGGCGGCGGGCTACGACGCCGTCAAGGGTGGCGTGCTGGTCGGCGGCAAGAGCATCGACGCCTACGTCGGCAAGGACACCACCGCCGACGCGATCAGGGACCTCGCCGCGGCCGGGATCACGCCGGTGGGCAAGAAGCTCTCGCTGGACCTCGGCGCGCTGGTGACCGGCCTCGACCCGGCCGGCGGCTTCTTCGGGCACGACAAGGTCGAGGGCGTCGCCACCACCGACGGCGGCCGGACGCTGGTCATCAGCAACGACAACGACTTCGGCATCGACGGCGTGACGAACGCGGCCCCGCCGTACGCGCTGCATCCGAAGACGCTGCCGGACGGCCGTCAGGACGACGGCGAGTACCTCGCGGTCGACACGACCCGGCTCCCGGCGGTCACCAGTACGGCGACGGTCACCATCGACGTACGGTAGCGATCAGTACTTGAACTGGTCGACGTTGTCGGCGGTGATGAGCAGCGGATCGCCCAGCAGGACGGTCTTCGACGGGGCGTCGTACTTCACCGCCGGCAACTCCAGGCTCACCCTGTTGACCGGGCTCAGCGGCTTGCCGTCGGCGACCTGCTTGGCCGTCCACGCGGTCAGCCAGCCCAGCGACTCGACGTTCCACAGCACCGACTGCGAGCACGAGCCGTCGAGCAGGTACGGCTTGATCGACTGCGGCGTGCCGACGCCGACGGTGAACACCTGGCCGATCTTCTGCTGTTCCTTCACGGCTTTCGCGACGCCCGGCGCGGACGTCGTGCACTCGCCGACCAGGCCGGTCAGGTCGGGGTAGCGGGTCATCAGCTGCTTGGCCAGCGCCGTCGCGGCGTCCTCGTCCTCCCCGGCGTAGACGGTCTCGACGATCTGGGCCTTGGGGTAGTGCGCGGCCGTGTACTCCTTCTGGACCGAGATCCAGCTGTTGAGGTTCGCCGCGGCCGGGCCGCACGAGACGATCGCGTACTTGCCGGCGCCGCCGGTCTTCGCCATCAGCGCGTCGGTGACCGCGGTGCCGATGCCCTCGGCGCTGGACTGGTTGACGAACACCTCGCGCTGCGTGCCCGGCGCGTCGGTGTCCGAGGTGAGCACGTGGATGCCCTTCGCCCGGGCCTCGGCGATCACCGGCGCGAGCGCGGCGGGGTCGTTCGGCGCGACGACGATGACGTCGACCTTCCGCGCGATCAGCGTGCGCAGGATCGTCACCTGCGCGGCCGGGTCGACCGACGCCGGGGCGGTCATCGTCCACTCGGCACCCAGCTGCTTCGCGGCCTCCGTCCCGCCGCTGTTCATCGCCTCGAAGTACGGGATCTTGGCGATCTTGGGCACGAACACGATCCGCGTCGGTGCCGGTGGCGGCGTGCTGCCGAGCTGTTCCGAGCAGCCGCCGAGCGCGAACGCCACGCTCAACAGCAGCGTCGCGATCAGCCGGGACGTCCTCGTCGGCCCTCGCATCCCCACCCATTCCTCACTGCTTCGGTGACGGTCTGCGCGCGGTGGAGACCCACGGCGAACGTAGGGCCCCGGGTAACTGTGGTCAACGGGATGTGCGCAAAGGGTTACGAAAGTGAGTTCTACCTGGCGGCTTTCCGGCGGGAGAACGCCTGGTCGGCGGTGTTCGCTACGCTGAGCGACACTGGATAGCACTCTGGGTAGCACTGCGGCGAGCTGGACGTCGCTGTGCGTGCTCGCCCGCGGTGTGGCCGGCGAGACAAGCACGTCGATACCCCTTGGGGGTATAGTCGCAGGCATGAGCGAACAGCACGGGGCTTCGTGGGCGACGGCGGTTCAGGCGACGGTGCACTGCCTGACCGGCTGCGCCATCGGTGAGGTGCTCGGCATGGTGCTGGGCACGGCGTTCGGCCTGCACAACGCGGCGACGGTGGTCCTGTCGATCGTGCTGGCCTTCGTCTTCGGCTACGGCCTGACGATGCGCGGCGTGCTCAAGTCGGGCCTGGACCTGGCGGCGGCGTTCAAGGTCGCGCTGGCCGCGGACACGGTGTCGATCGCGGTCATGGAGGTCATCGACAACACGGTGGTCGTGGCGATCCCGGGGGCGATGGACGCGGGCCTGGCCAGCGTGCTCTTCTGGCTTTCGCTGGTGCTCTCGCTCGCGATCGCGTTCGTGGTGACGGTGCCGGTGAACAAGTGGATGATCGGCCGCGGGCTCGGGCACGCGAAGGTGCACGCCCACCACCAGCACTGACGGCCTCGGGGAGGTGGCGGCCTCCCCGGTCGGGTCCTACCGGCTCGACAGGTCGACGGCGCGATCCACCTTGGCGCGGTCGAGCACCCGCAGGATGCCTTCGAGCAGGTAGTAGTCGGCGTACGGCAGCGAGATCTCGATGCCGTCCTCGGCCGGGCGGTTGCGGGTGCAGCGCGCGACCGTCGCCTCGGCCCGCGTCGACTTCGTCGTCAGGCACGTCTTCGACGTCGCGTCGAGGATCCGCAGCGCGCTGTCCCGGTACTGCGGGCGGTGCGTCTGCTCGGCCAGGTCGAGCAGCCCGCACGCCATGACCACGCCGGCGGAGGCGTCCTTGATGTCGTTCGGCGCCTGCGGGGCGAGGTAGTCCCACACCGGCACGTTGTCGGGCGTGAGCCGCGACAGCGCGTAGTCCGCGAGGCGCCGGGCCGTCGTCAGGAACTCCTTGTCACCGGTGCGCCGGTAGATCGTGGTGAACCCGTAGATCCCCCACGCCTGCCCGCGCGACCAGCACGACGTCGGGCTGTAGCCCTGCACGGTGTTCTGCCCGATCGGCGCCCCGGTGACGGGGTCGAAGTCGAACACGTGCGGCGTCGAGCCGTCCGGGCGGACGAAGTTGCGCTGCGCCGTCTTCGCGTGCGCGATCGCGACGTCGAGGTACTGCGGGTCCCCGGTCTGCTTGCTCGCGAAAGCCAGCAGGTCGAGGTTCATCATCGTGTCCATGATGACGCGGCCCGCGTCCTTCGGGTCGTCGAGCGCGCCCCAGGCCCGGATGAACTTCCCGGCCGGGTTGAAGCGCTTGATCAGCGACGCCGCGGCCTGCACCGCGCCGGCCCGCCACTTCTCGTCACCGGTGAGCCGCCACGCGGTGACCCACGACGGGTAGAAGAGGAAGCCGAGATCGTGCGTTCCGGTGTCGAACTGCCGCGGCGCGAGTTTGTCCGCGGACGCCAGCGCGAGCGTCTTGAATTGTTCGTCGCCGCTGTGCAGGTACGCCAGCCACAACTGACCGGGCCAGAATCCGCCGACCCAGTCGCCATTCTGCGAATAAGCCCATTTCTCGAACTTCGTGCCGGTCGGAAACGCGGTGACCCCGGGGGCCACGGCGCGGAGCTTGGCCACCGCGTAGTCGGCCGCTTGGCGGAGCGTCCGGGTGACGGTTGCCTGGTCGACGGCAGCAGGGGTACTCGCCGACGCGGTGGTGGAGGTGCTGGCGCTCACCGCCACCGCGGCGCCGGCCGCGGTGGTCAGCAGGGTTCTCCGGGTAACGCTCACAAGGTGCCCGCCATTCCGTGTGGGGAAATGCTCCAGGTGCCGGAAGTTTTACACAACGGACACGTGCTTGTACACCCGGCGGATAGTCGTTCACGGTTGTGAATTGATGTCCCGGAGAGCGGAATACGCACTGCGCGAAATGGGCGAAGGCCCGGCGGGGGATGCCGGGCCTTCGCTGTTGTCGCGGGGGTGAGGGCAGTCAACCACGCGACGATCGAGGCTCACTCGAGCCGCGGGCCGCTCAGCAGTGCGGGGCGACCGGGCTGTCGGAGCCGGTCTGCAGGTACGTGTCCGACACGTAGTGGCCGGCGCCGATGCGGTCCCAGATGTTGCTCGTACCGAACTTGCCGGTGACCGTGTCGCCGGTGGTGTAGCACTCGATCGTCACCTTGGCGTAGTTCGCCGCGAGGCCCTTGACCGCCGCCGACGTGCTGGCGCTCGCCCGGACGTTCAGCGGGTCGCCCGCGGTGCCGACCACGCCCGTCGGGCCGGAGCCGGTCCACAGGTACGTCACGTTCACGTAGCCGTTGTCGGACATGCCGAGGCCGTCCCAGAACACGCCGTCGGCGAGGTCGATGCCCGCCGGGTTCAGGACCGTGCGGCCCGAGTCGTCCTTCTTGCCGTTGTAGCCGTCGAGGTAGGCGGCCTGCGCTTCGGGCTTGCCCTGCGGCAGGTCCTTGAACTCCGCGCGGACCGACGCCGGGTTCCAGTAGTCGTCGTGGATGTTCCACGGGCCGACCTCCCACACCGGCGCGTACTCGCACTTGCTGCCGTCGGTGCGGCAGACGCGCGCGGTGTAGTTGCCGGTGCCCTTGGGGGACACGGACTTCACCGACGGGAACGAGACGAAGTGGTCGTGGCTGACGATCTTGTGGCCGTTGGCGGTGGTGCCGCCGACCAGACCTTCGCGGGTGCCGTAGACCTTGTAGGTCAACGGCGTCGTCGCGGCCAGCGCGTCGACCCGCGGGACGGAGTCCGCGCTGAGCGCGACGCTCCGGACGGCCGGGGCGACGCCGTCGGTGGTGCTGTGCAGGCTGATCCGCACCTGCACGGAACCGACGCTCGCCCCCAGCGCCGTGCCCGCGGGCGCCCACTCCGTCCAGTCGTTCACGCCGGTGCGGCCGCGGACGTCGACTTCGACGCTCGTGCCGGCCGGGACGTCGGCGCCGACCGCCGCGCTGACGCGGTCGGCCGGCCCGCTCAGCGCGTGCTCCGGCAGGAGCAGGCTGCCTTCGCTGCCCGCGAAGACCCGCGCGGTTCTGTGCCACGCCGGGTCGGCCAGCGTGAGCGTTCCGCCCGCGCCGGTGACGTTGACGTCGTCGCCGTCCACAGTGGACAGGTCGGCGGTCCAGCCGTTCGCCGCCGCGGTCGCCGCCTGGGCGGGGGCTCCGGCCAGCGCCGTCACCGCTCCCGCGGCCAGTACCGCCGCGGTCACGCGGCCGGTCTTCCTGATCCGGATCATCCCCGGTCTCCCTTCGCCCTCGTTCACTCGAACGTGGCAAAGCCTGGCGGGGGCCCATACATGATCCGTACAAAGTCACTCGCAGGCGAATCGGCCGGCGCGGAATGCCCTGAAGGTGCCCCCCATGGCTTTAAGCGCCCTGAGGGTGCCCCTCACGGCAAGCGGCAGGTGGCGAGCGGTCAGGCGGAGACGGTGTGCGGGGGTTCGGCCGGCGGTGCCGGGTCCGGCGGCCGCGTCGACAGCTCGTGCCACAGCGCCAGCGCGCGCTCCGAGTACTCCCGGGACCGGTCCGGCTGCGCCAGGGCCTGGTGCAGCTCGCCGAGCAGCTGGGACACCTCCGCCTCCGAGCGCCGGTCGCCGTTGCGGCGGTGCACCGACAGCGAGTTCACCAGCAGCAGTTGGGCGTGCGCGAAGTCGCCGCTGTGCAGGCACAGCTCGCCGAGGTTCTGGTTCGCGTAGCCGACGCAGTGGTCGTCGCCGAGCTCGGTGAAGATCGCGATCGCCCGGTCGACGTGCTCGCGGGCCGCGGCCAGGTTGCCCTGGTGCTGGTGGAGCAGGCCGAGCCGCTTGAACGCGTGGGCCTCGCGGTGCCGGTCGCCGATCGCCGCCGACAGCTCGAGCGCGTCGGTGAACCAGCGCTTCGCCGCCGCGTAGCAGCCGCGCGACATCCAGACCGCGCCCGCGCTGATCCGGGCGACGGCCTCGCCGTGCCGGTCGTCCGCCTCGGCGAACACCTTCAGGGCCTCGTGACAGTGGTCGAGCGCGCGGTCGCCTTCGCCCTCGATGCGCAGGATGGTGGCCAGCCCGGTCAGCGCGATGCCGACGCCCTGGGCGTCGCCGACCCGCTCGAACAGCGCCTTCGACTCCTCGAACGCCACCCGCGACCGGGCGTATTCGTCCTGGTAGAGCAGGTACTGGCCGACGTTGCGCTGCACGATCGCCTCGGCGCGCAGTGAGCCGGTGCGCCGGGCCGAGGCGAGCGCGATGGTGTGCGTGCTGTGCCAGTCGTCCTGGTGACCGCGCAGGTCGAAGTACGGCGTCAACGCGGACGCGAGCTGCCAGGCCAGGTCGTCGAACCCGTGCCCGGCGGCCAGCGAGACGGCCGCGACGCTGGTGGGCCGCTCGGCCGCGAACCACGCCGCGGTCTCGGGCGGCAGCACGTCCGCGGGCAGCTGCGGCCGGGGCAGCTCGTCGTCGCGGTACCTGCCGAAGAAGTGGATCGGCATGAGCCGCGCGGCTTCGAGCGCGAGCGCGAGGTAGCCCTCCAGCACGCGCCGCAGCCCCGCGCGCGTCTTCGCGGGATCACTCTGCTCGGCCAGCTCCACGGCGTACACACGCAGCAGGTCGTGCAGCCGGTAACGCGGCTGCCCGGCGGCGTCGGAGCCGACCAGCTCGACGAGGTGGCCGTCGACGAGCACGTCGAGCACGTCGTCGGCCTCGCGGCGGCCCAGCACCGCGGCGACCGCCCACGCCGGGAACTGCACCGGCCCGAGCAGCCCGAGCCCGCGGAACGCCGTCGCCGCCGACAGCGGCAGCAGGTCGTAGGAGAGCGTCACGCTCGCGCGGACGGCGAGGTCGCCGACGCGCAGCTCGTCGAGGCGCCGGCGTTCGTCGCGCAGCCGGTCGGCCAGCAGCCGCAGCGTCCAGCCCGGCCGGTGGGTGAGCTTCGCGCCGGCGACCCGGATCGCCAGCGGCAGGTGCCCGCACTGGCGCAGGATCGCCGCGGCGCTCTCCGGTTCCGCGGCCACGCGCTCGGCGCCGACGATGCCCTCCAGCAACCGCGCGCCGTCGGCCTCGGGCAGCAGGTCGACGTCCACCGGCTTCGCCCCGGCGAGCCCGGGCAGCCGCAGCCGGCTGGTCACCAGCACCGCGCACGCGCCGGCGCCGGGCAGCAGCGGCCGCACCTGCGCGGCGCTGCCGGCGTCGTCGAGCACGACGCACATCCGCCGCCCGGCCAGCCGCGATCGCAGCAGCGCGGCCCGTTCGGCCGGCTCGCGCGGCAGGCCGGCGTCCGGGATGCCCAGCGCGTGCAGCAGTTCCGCGAGCACGCCCATCGGCGCGCGCGGTGACGACGACGTGCCGGCCAGGTCGACGTGCAGCTGCCCGTCGGGGAAGTCGTCGCGGACGGCGTGCGCGACGCGGACGGCGACCGCGGACTTGCCGACGCCGGGCGCGCCCGACAGCACGATCACGGCGGGTGCGTTGCGCTCGGCCCGCTCCTTCATCAACGCGACGACCTCGCGGATGACGTCGTCGCGGCCGGTGAAGTCCGGCAGGTCCAGCGGCAGCTGGCAGATCGGGGCGAGGTCGGCGGGGCGCGTGGCAGGCACGCTTTCGGACACCACCAGCGTCGCGCGCAGCTCCCGCAGCCGGGCGCCCGGTTCGGCACCGAGCTCCTCGCGCAGCACCCGCCGGGCCGCGTCGAACGCATCGATCGCGTCGGTGGTCCGGCCCGCGGCGCGCAGCGCGACGATCAGCTGCGCCCAGAGTTCTTCCCGCAGCGGGTGTTCGGTGACCAGGCCGCGCAGCTCGGCGACGGCCTCGCCGCCGCGGCCCAAGTCGATCCGCGCGCGCAGCCGCTGTTCCTGCACCGAAAGCCGCAGCTCGGCGAGCCGGGCGACGGTCGCGCCCCAGCTGTGGTCGTGGGGGAGCCCTTCGAGAACTTCGCCGCGCCACAGGCCTTCGGCGCGGTCGAGCACCGTGAGAGCGCTTTCGGCGTCCCCGCGGTCGAGCGCTTCCCGCGCGTCGCCCGCCGCCGCGGTGAACGCGAGGTGGTCCAGTTCGCCGGGCGACGCGGTCAGCAGGTAGCCGGAGGCCCGGTTGCTGATCCGCTCGCCGAGGCCGGGGTCGATCTCGGCGAACCGCCTTCGCAGCGAATGGACGTAGGTCCGGATGTTCGCCGCGGCCGAGCGCGGCGCCGAAGCCGGCCACAGCACCTCCACCAGCACCTCGGTGGACACGACGACGTTCGGCTGCAGCGCCAGGGCGGCCAGCAGCAGCCGGGGCTTCGGGCCGCCGAGGGCGATCACCCGCCCGGCGGCGGTGACCTCCAGCGGCCCGAGGACGCGGATGGTAAGCGAGGTGGCCTCAACCTGCCCGATGAGTTCCCCCATGCCCGGATGCTATTTCCCGGCCACCGGGCCCGATAGATCCATTCGGAGTGTCTGCGCGCGGGTCCGGCGCTTTGTATGGGACGTGTACCGGAGTGCGTCACGCTCCCGCCATGAAGCGTTTGAACCTCCGGCGTATCGCCGGCTTAGGGATCATTCTCACGGCGGTGGGCACGCTCTCGGTGGGCGGCGCGCTCGAGGCGTCGGCCGCGGCGACCGGCACCATCAAGACCGCGGGCGACCCGCTGAACGTCCGCCGGGCGCCCACCACGAGCGCCACGGCCGTCAAGACCGTCGCGAACGGCGCGTCGGTGAGCATCGACTGCCAGACCACCGGCACGTCCGTGACCGGCACGTTCGGCACGAGCACGTTGTGGGACTACGTGCCCGCGCTCGGCGGCTACGTCTCCGACACCTACGTCAACACGGGCTCCGACACGCGGGTCGCGCCCGACTGCGGCGTCGGCACGGGCAGCGGCCAGTGCGCCGACGCCTGCGTCGGCGAGGGCCAGTACCGCTCGTCCGACTCGCACTTCCTGGTCTACGACACCGATGCCGACGGCTACTCCGCCGTCGTCACCTACTGGCTCAAGGGCGGCGCCGGCCCGTTCTACGTCTGGAACTCCGGCGGCGAGGGCACGAAGGTCGACAAGGCCGTCACCGTCGCGAAGGGCGGCTGGGTCTTCTACAAGGTCTGCGTCGCCAACTACACCACCGGCCAGCCGGACCTGAAGTCCTGCAGCGACGGCATCACCGACTTCGCCGCCTGACCGCGTCTTCCCCCTCCCCGAAAGGACTTCCGACATGAGTCAGGTCAACCGGCGCAAGGTGCTGCTCGGCGGCCTCGCCGCGGTCACCGCCACGGCGGCTTCGGCGGCCCTGCCGTCCTGGGCGAACGCCCGCACCACGGCGGCCGCGCCCGCCATCCACGATCCGTTCCAGCTCGGTGTCGCCTCCGGCGATCCGCTTCCCGACAGCGTAGTGCTGTGGACGAGACTCGCGCCCGCGCCGCTCAACGCGGACGGTTTCGGCGGCATGCCCGACGCGACGTACGCGGTCGACTGGGAGATCGCGAACGACGCGGCGTTCAGCTCGATCGTGCAGAGCGGGTCGGCGAGCGCGGTCCGCGCGTCCGCGCACAGTGTCCACATCGAACCGGTCGGGCTGCAGCCCGCGCGTGAATACTTCTACCGCTTCAAGACTTCCGGCTACATCTCGCCGGTCGGCCGCACGCGCACCGCGCCCGCCGCGGGCGCCGCCGTCAACCAGCTCAAGTACTGCTTCACCTCCTGCCAGCACTGGGAGGAGGGCTACTACCACGCGTACAAGGGCGTCGTGGCCGACGACCCGGACCTGGTGCTGTTCCTCGGCGACTACATCTACGAGAAGAAGTCGGGCCGCGCCGCGGCGGAGCGCAACCCGCGCAGCCTCGCCGTCGCCGACGACGCGACCACGCTCGCGATCTACCGCGCCCGCCACGGGCAGCACAAGACCGACGCCGACCTGCAGGCCGCGCACGCCATTGCGCCGTGGATCGTCGTCTTCGACGACCACGAGGTGATGAACAACTGGAACGGCACCACCTCGCCCGCGCCCGCCGCCCGCAAGGCCGCCGGGTTCCAGGCGTTCTACGAGCACACCCCGATCCGCTCGACCGCGAAGCCGAACGGCTCGTCGATCCAGCTGTACCGCCAGCTCATGTGGGGCAACCTCGCCCGGTTCCACATGCTCGACACCCGCCAGTTCCGCAACGCCCAGGTCGCCGACCCGTCCGGCTCGGCGGGCCCCTCCTGCACCGACATGCGCAGCACCTCGCGCAGCATCCTGGGGGCCACGGAGGAGGCGTGGCTGCTCAAGCAGTTCGAGTCGCACCCGGCGACGTGGGACTTCCTCGGCCAGCAGGTCTTCTTCGCCACGCGGGACGGTGACGGCAACAAGGCCACCTGCGAGAGCCCCGACTCCTGGCAGGGCTACGAGGCCTCACGCGACCGGATCGCGAAGGGCTGGGTCGACCGGAAGGTGGCCAACCCGATCGTGCTGACCGGCGACGTCCACCGGCACTGGGCCGCCGACCTGCGGCTGGACTACTTCGACCACAGCGACCCGCTCATCGGCTCGGAGCTCGTCACGACGTCGGTGACGAGCAACAGCGATACCGCGACCCCGCCGAGCGCGGCCTGGCTGGCGAACAACCCGCACGTCAAGTACTGCAAGGGCGAGCGCGGCTACGTCCGCGTCACGGCCACGCCGTCGCAGACGCGGGCGGACTTCATGACGACGTCCGACACGAGCGTCTACGACCCGGCGAAGGTGGTCATCAAGAACGACGCCAGCTACGTAGTGCAAGCAGGGACGCCTGGCCTGCAGAAGGTCTGAAGCCCGGGCGCTACGCTGAGTGACGTGACCGATGAACTGGGCCTGCGGGAGCGCAAGAAACTCCGCACGCGGGCGGCGATCTCGACGGCGGCGATCACGCTCTTCCTGGAGCGCGGGTTCGACGCCGTCGGGGTCGCCGAGGTGGCGCGGGTGGCCGAGGTGTCCAAGCGGACCCTCTTCGCCTACTTCCCGAGCAAGGAGGACCTGGTGCTGCACCGGTTCGCCGACCACGAGACGGACGCGGCGGACGTCGTCCGCGCCCGCCGCCCGGGCCAGGGGCCGTTGGCGGCGCTGCGGGAGGCGTTCCTGCGCGGCCTCGCCGAGCGCGAACCGGTGACCGGCCTGTGCGACGCCCTCGAGGTCGTCGCGGTGTTCCGGCTGGTCACCGGCACCCCGGCGCTGGTGGCGCGGCTGGCGGAGTTCGTCTCCGCGGGGGAGGCGGCACTGGCACTGGCGTTGATGGAAGCGAACGTGCCTTCACTGGACGCCGAACTGGCGGCGGCCCAGATCGCGGCGGTCCGCCGGCTGCTGTCGACGGCCAACATGGACGCCGTCGCGAACGGGATTCCCGCGGAGCAGCGCCATCCGGACGCGGTCGCCGCCGCCGATCGGGCGTTCGGCCTGCTGTCGTCCGGCGTAGGTTTCGGCTGATGCGGGATTCACGGTGTGGACCATGAAAAATGCACGTTCGCCGCGGGCTCCGCGAAGGTAGACTGCGAAAATTCTGATAGGACGCCGAAGCCGGCAGAGGTCTTCGGTGTCAGGACCGGTTCGCCGCCACGAAAACCGGAGCACCGCACCATTGCACAACGGGGGACCCGCACCCGGCTGGGGGTGGTGCGGGTCCCCTGGTCGGCCGTGGGAAAACGCTTTCTGGCCGCTCACGTCACCCCTCGGGCCGGGGTGCTCCGCGAAGTTGACGTGCGGTGAATGGATCGGGCTCGGACTGGTCGTCCGGCAACCGCACGGCCCCTTGTCCACGGCTGGCCGCAGCTCGCCGGTTCACAGTTCGGCCCGCGCGACGATGCTCGAATACCCCGCGGCGTCGAGGAACAGCAGGTACGCGTCGTCGTGGGTCACGCCGGCCCAGCACACCACAACGAGTAGCGGCGGCCGGCCCACCCGCCCCCGACGCGGCTGGGCCGGCCGTCAGCCGGTGGTGGACATCAGGTCCACGGTGAGCGCCGCGGTCCAGCCGAACGAGCGGGCGCCGTGGCCCGCGCCGGTGAACGGGTCCGCGTACTCCGCGAAACCCGTGCGCGTGGCCGTTTCGACGAGGTCGTCGCGCAGCCACGAGGCCAGCGCGTGCTCGCCGTGGTGCAGCAACCCCTGGCGGACCAGCCAGCCGACGTTGAACCACGACGGGCCGCGCCAGTAGCGGCCCGGGTCGAAGTCGGCCGCGGTCAGGTCGTAGCTCGGGACGCCGTGCACCTGGCCGAGCCGGAAGCGCGGGCCGGTGGCGGTGGCCAGCAGCGCCGGCGCGACGGCGAGGTCCGGCAGCACGAGCGGCAGCAGCCCGGCGCAGGTGTACTCGCGGGTGCGCTCGCCGGTGCGGACGTCTCGGGCGAAGAAGAAGCCGGACGCGCTGTCCCACAACGTTTCCTGCAGCGCCTTGGCGACGCGGGCCGCGCTGTCGCGGTGCGTGGCAGCGGCCGCGGGCAGGCCGAGCACCTCGGCGATCTCGGCCAGCGCGAGCTCGGCGTCGGCCAGCAGCGCGTTGAGGCCCGGGTCCTCGACGGTGAAGCCGCCGTCGACGTCGGCCCAGCGCGCGTCGAGGTAGCCGCTGTCGCGGTAGGCCGACGCGAGCCGGACGTAGCGGCCGTAGTCCTCGTCGCTCGGGCGGTCGGCGGCGTGGCCGTGCTCCAGGTCGCGGCGCACGAACCCGGCCGGGTCGGCGGGCGTGACGCGCGAAAGCGGGCCGTCCCACGCCGGGCTGTTGTCCATCCCCGATTCCCACGGGTGCACGATCGAGGCGAGCCCGCGCCCGCCGGCGTCGCGGTAGGTCCGCAGGTAGCCGTGCCAGGCCTTGAGCTTCGGGTAGAGCGTCGCGAGGAACGTCTCGGCGCCGGAACCCGCCGGGTCGGCGCGGTGCACGGCCAGCACGGCGCGCGCGTGCACCGGCGGCTGGATCAGCCCGGACGTCCGCCCGGCGCGCCAGAACGCGGGGCCGGGGAAGTACGCCTCGGGCGGGGTGTCCGGGTTGAAGAGGATGTGCGGGACGCGGCCGTCGCGCCACTGCGCGGAGAACAGCGTCACCAGCTCGCGCCGGGCGCGCTCCGGGGCCAGGTGGCGCAGGCCGAAGGCGATGAAGGCGGAGTCCCAGCTCCACTGGTGCGGGTACAGCCCGCGCGAGGGCACGGTGGACGCGCCGATCCAGTTCTCGGCCAGCACGGCCTCAGCGGACCCCCATGTTACGTCCATGTGTCCAATCTATCTCCTACTTATGTCTTGTCAATGGACAAAAGTAGGCCCTGGGATGATGTGACCCACAGCGAAGGGGGCCCGGATGACCACGCCGACCAGCGCCGGTGAGCTGCTGAGACTGGTCCGGACCGGTCAGGCGACCACGCGCAAGGCCCTGCTCACGCGCAGCGGGCTGTCCCGCTCGACGCTCACCGCGCGGCTCGACCTGCTCCAGTCGGCGGGCCTGCTGGCCGAGGGCGGGCAGGAGGACTCCACCGGTGGCCGCCCCGCGCGGCAGCTGCGGTTCGACGATCGGCACGCCGTCGTCCTCGCCGCGAGCGTCGACACGATGCACGCCGAGGTCGCGCTGACCGACCTGTCCGGACGCCGGCTGGGCGGCCGCGAGGGTCCGGTGCGCGTCGCCGACGGCCCGGAACCCGTGCTCGGCCGGATCGCGGAGTGGTTCGAGGAGCTGCTCGCCGACGTCGACCTGCCGGTCTGCGGGGTGGGGATCTCCGTGCCGGGGCCGGTCGAGCCGGGGCAGGCGCGGGTCACGCAGCCGCCGATCATGCCGGGCTGGGACCGCTACCCGATCGACGAGTACCTGGGGGAGCGGTTCGGTGCCCCGGTGCTGGTCGACAACGACGCGAACCTGATGGCCCTGGGCGAGCACCGCGCCCGCCACCCGGAGTCGCCCGCGCTGGTGGTCGTCAAGGTGTCCACCGGCATCGGCGCCGGCCTGGTCATCGGCGGCGACGTCTACCGCGGGGTCGACGGCGGCGCCGGCGACATCGGGCACATCCGGCTGCCGGCGTTCCCGGAGGCCCGCTGCATGTGCGGCTCCCAGGGCTGCCTCGCGGCGGTCGCCAGCGGCGGCGCGCTGGCCGCGCGCCTGACCGAGCAGGGCCTGCCGACGACGTCGGGCTCGGGCGTGCGCGACCGCATCCTGGCCGGCGAACCGGCGGCGGTCCGGCTGGCCGAGTTCGCGGGCCGCCAGGTGGGCGAGGTGCTCGCGACGCTGGTGTCGGTGGTCAACCCGGGCGTCCTGGTGATCGCGGGCGACCTGGCCGAGCCGCATTTCGTGGCGGGTGTCCGCGAGGTGCTGTACCGGCGCGCGTTGCCGCGGGCGACGCAGAGCCTGCAGGTGGAGATCGGCGGCACCGGGCTCGCGGTGGGCGGCGCGGTGGCGATGGTGGTGGAGTCGGTCTTTTCCCCGGTGGAAGTGGATCGCCGGCTGGCGGCGCAGGTCTGACGTCGGCCCGCGGCCGGTCCCGGATCCCCGGCCGAGCCGGTGGCTGACGGCTTAAGTGCCGTCATCGCGGGACTGTCCGGAGTGGACGGAGCAACCGACTTTCGTAGGTGGCGGGTACTCCGATCGCGTGGTCCGTAATACGGCCACGAATCGGACTTACCGCGCATCGCGGAGCAATCCTCGCGTATTTCGGACGACAAATCGGATTTCCGTCCCGCGCTCCGGATTCGGTGAATTCGCGACCAGATAACGGTTCCGCAAGTACTTCCCCGGGGCCGGAACCCCGATCTAGTCTCGTCCGGTGTTCTAGGTCCGTTACCCGGGCCGATTCAGAAGAGGGAGATTTCTGTGCGAAGAAGCTCCACCCTGCTCCTTTCGCTCGCGGTGGTGGGTGGTCTCACCGCGGCCATGCCGGCAGCGGCGTCGGCACAGGGGCGTCAGGACATTCCGCAGTCGCACCCGTTGTGGGCGAACGCGCAGGCGAAGGTCGCCGACACGGCGCCCGCGGCGAAGCTGAGCTTCCGCGTCTACCTGAACCAGCGTGACAACGCCGGAGCCGAGGCGCTGGCCCAGGCCGTGTCCGACCCGGACAGCAAGACCTACCGCCAGTTCCTGAGCACCGACCAGGTGCGGGACCGCTTCGCCGCCAGCGACGCGACGGTCAACGCCGTCAAGGCGTGGCTGACCGGCAGCGGCTTCAGCATCGGTGACATCCCGTCGAACCGCGCCTACGTCGAGGCCACCGGCACCGCCGGCCAGACGCAGAACGCGTTCGGCGTCAAGCTGGGCAAGTACAGCGTCAAGGGCCAGACCCTCCGCGCCGCCGACAAGAACCTTTCGGTGCCCGCGAACCTGGCGAACGACGTGCTCGGCGTCGTCGGCGTGGACCAGGCGACCAACCTGTTCAAGCCGGACCACACCGACGGCATCGACTCCGGCAAGGCGACCAAGTCGGTCCAGCCGTCGGACGTCGCGCCCGGGCCCGGCTTCCGCAACGCGCCGCCGTGCAGCTCCTACTACGGCGAGAAGGTCGACACCACCGACCCCGCCTACAACGGCAAGCAGCTGACCTACGCGCCCTGCGGTTACACCCCGGCCCAGCTCCGCTCGGCCTACGGTGTCGACCAGGCCGCGAAGTTCGGCGCGGACGGCCACGGCACCACGATCGCCATCGTGGACGCCTTCGCTTCGCCGACGATCTACGCCGACGCGAGCACGTACGCGAAGAAGAACGACCCGCAGCACCCCCTGAAGCAGAGCCAGTTCTCGCAGCACGTCTTCCCGGCGAACCCGGTTCTCGAGCCGCCGGACCAGTGTGACGCGGCGGGCTGGTACGGCGAGGAGACCCTCGACGTCGAGGCCGCCCACGGGCTCGCCCCGGGCGCGAACATCCTCTACGTCGGCGGCGAGTCCTGCGAGGACAACGCGCTCGACGAGGCGCTGAACTACGTGATCGCCGGCCACAAGGCCGACATCGTGTCGAACTCCTACGGCGACACCGGCGAGGACATCCCGGCCGACGAGGTCAAGGTCTTCAACCAGATCTCGCTGCAGGCGGTCCTCGAGGGCATCGGCGTCTACTTCTCCTCGGGCGACAACGGTGACGAGGTGGCGCGCCTCGGCACGCCGTCGCCGGACTTCTCCGCCTCCGCGCCGTGGATCACCGCGGTCGGCGGCACGTCGCTGGCGGTCGGCAAGAACGGCCAGCGGCTGTTCGAGACCGGCTGGGAGACCAGCAAGTCCACGATCACCAACGGTGCGTTCGGGCCGTTCGCCTACACCTCCGGTTCCGGTGGTGGCACGAGCCGCCTGTTCCCGCAGCCCTTCTACCAGAAGGGTGTCGTGCCGGACTCGCTGTCCACGAAGAACCAGACGGCCGGCAACAAGGGCCGCGTGGTTCCGGACATCTCCGCGATCGGTGACCCGAACACCGGCTTCCTGGTCGGCCAGACGCAGACCTTCCCGGAGGGTGCGCACTACGACCAGTACCGGATCGGCGGCACGAGCCTCGCGTCGCCGGTGTTCGCCGGCATCATGGCGGTGGCCGACAGCTTCGACCACTTCCACCACGGCTTCATCAACCCCGTGATCTACAAGCTGACCTCCCGCACCAAGGCGATCAGCGACGTGCAGCACGTGGACGCCGCGGTGGCCCGGGTCGACTACGCGAACTCGGTCGACGCGTCGGACGGCCTGCTCCGCTCGGTGCGGACGTTCGACTACCAGGGTCTGACGATCCACACCACCAAGGGCTACGACGACGTGACCGGCCTCGGCTCGCCCAGCGGGCTGCTGTTCCTGCTCCTCGTCTAGTCAGCTCCATCGAGGTCCGTGAAGGCCTCCTTACCGGCTCTTATGGCCGGTAAGGAGGCCTTCACGGCGTTTCGGGCCGCGTTGCTAGGGGGATGACCGCGCGGATCGTCGTGCCTTCCCCGGAGGTCTCCACGCACAGGTCGCCGCCCAGGGCCTGGACGCGGTCGCGCAGCCCGGCCAGTCCCGAGCCGCCGGCGGGGTCCGCGCCGCCCACGCCCCGGTCCGTCACCTCGACCCGCAGCTGCGCGCCGGCCACCGCGATGCGGACGTCCGCGTGGCCGGTCCGCGCGTGCTTCAACGTGTTCGTCAGCGCTTCCGACGTGACGTAGTAGGCCGTCGCCTCCACCGCGGCGTCGAGGCGCGGAACTGTGCCCACCGTGAGCGCCACCTCCATCGGGACGCGGTCCGCCAGCGACCGCACCGCCGCGACCAGGCCCGCCTCGGTGAGGATCGCCGGGCGGATGCCGCGGGCCAGCTCGCGCAGCTCGGTGATCGCCGTCTGCAGCTCGTCGACCGTGCTCGTCAGCAGCTCGCCGACCGCCGGCGGCAGCTCCGCGCGGCGGTTGGCCATCCGCAACAGCAGGACGACGCTGACCAGCCGCTGCTGCGCGCCGTCGTGGAGGTCGCGTTCCAGCCGGCGGCGCTCCTCGTCGCCGGCCGCGACGAGCCGGGCCCGCGACGCGCGCACCTCGGCCAGCCGCTGTTCGAGCTCGGCGGTGAGCCGCTGATTGTCCAGCACCAGCCCGGCCGCCGCGTTGAGCGCGTCGATCGAGCGGCTGTCCTTCCACACCTCGTCGTCCTGCACCAGCGCCGCCAGCCCGGTGCCGTCGCGCTCCAGCAGCAGCCGGATCATCTCGGCGTTGCCGACGCGGGCGCGCAGCACGCCGGCCAGGAACGCCAGCGGCCACAGGCAGAACGCGATCCGGTAGATCCCGAGCAGCGGCTCCGACAGGGGGCTGGCGTCACCGAGCGCGGTGCCCGCCGCCGACGTCGCGGCGCCGACGAGGGCGATCGCGATCACCGGCGACAGCAGCCGCCGCTGGGGCAGCCGGCCGGTCAGCCACCGGTACAGCAGCACCACGAGGACACCGGCGCTGATCACCGCGGCGGCCAGTCCCAGGACGCGGTCGGCGAGGCCGTGCCCGTCGTGGTCGGCGGAGATCGCCAGCAGGTCGCGCGGGTCGTCGCTGAACAGCAGCCCGAGCACCCCCAGCCCGAGCACGACCAGGTAGGACGCGGCCACGAGCAGCCGTTCCCACCGCGACCGGAGCCCGCCGTGCGGGAAGGCGAGCACCAGGTGCGCGATCACCGGGCTGGACGCGGCCCGCAGCGGCACGGCGAGCGTGTACAGCACCGGGTTCGCGGTGAACTGCAGGTCTTCGAGGAACAACGCGACGCCGACGAGCGCGATGAGCACGCCGATCGCGTTGGCCGGCCGCCGCACGTGCGCGACCGCGCCGGCGAGCAGGAACAGGAAGCCGGTGGTGGTGCTGAGCGCGGTGTCGAGCGCGGAGTGGCTGCCGTCGGCGACCTTGAGCGTCAGCGCGGTGACGCCGAGGCCGAAGCCGAGGCTCAGCAGCCCGGTCAGCACGACGGTCCGGGGGTGCTGCACCACGCGAACCCCTCCCGGACGGCTAACCGTGATTCGCCCGTTCGGCCCGCCGCGTTACACCGCGCGGCCGTCCGGGCACGGTGCGGCGCCGCGCATTCGCGGCCGGCCGGGTCGCTAAGCTCCCCTGACCATTCGGCGAGGGAGGATTTCACGGTGAAACTGCTGGTCACGGGCGGTGCGGGCTACATCGGGAGTGTGGTGACCCGAGCGCTTCTGGCGGCCGGGCACGAGGTCGAGGTGCTCGACGACCTGTCGACCGGGCACCGCGCGAGCGTGCCGGACAGCGTGGCCTTCCACCAGCTGTCGGTGCACGACGCGGCTCGGGTGCTGACGCCCGAAGCGGGCTTCGGCGGCGTGCTCCACTTCGCGGGGCGGATCGAGGTCGCGGAGTCCGTTGCCCGGCCGGACCGCTACTGGGACGTCAACGTGCGCGGCTCCCTCGCGTTGCTGGAGGCGGCCCGCGCGGCGCGCGTCCGGCGCCTGATCTTCTCGTCGACCGGTTCGA
This sequence comes from Amycolatopsis sp. NBC_01286, assembly GCF_035982555.1. NCBI lineage: Bacteria > Bacillati > Actinomycetota > Actinomycetes > Pseudonocardiales > Pseudonocardiaceae > Amycolatopsis > Amycolatopsis sp. NBC_01286. Next base: position 707,074 of record NZ_CP108428.1, on the reverse strand, counting down.
TGTACCGGGGCGAGGGCGACGAGAAGCTCGACGAGACCGCCAGGGTGGAACCGCGCAACCCCTACGCGGCCAGCAAGCTCATGGTCGACCTGATGCTGTCCGCGGAAGCCGCGGCGTTCGGCCTCGGCGCGACGAGCCTGCGCTACTTCAACGCGGCGGGCGCGGTCGGCGACCTCGGCGAGCGGCACGACCCGGAGAGCCACCTCATCCCCATCGTGGTGCAGGTCGCGGCGGGCAAGCGGGAGCGGTTGCAGGTGTACGGCGACGACTACCCGACCCCGGACGGCACGTGCGTGCGGGACTACATCCACGTCGCCGACCTGGCCACGGCGCACCTGCTCGCGCTGGAGGCGATCGAGCCCGGCCGGCACGAGATCTACAACCTGGGCAACGGCAACGGCTACACCAACATGCAGGTCGTGGCCGCGGTTCGCGAGGTCACCGGGCACCCCATCCCCGTGGTGCTCGCCCCTCGGCGCGACGGCGACGCGGTCGTCACCGTCGCGAGCAGCGAGAAGGCCCGGAAGGACCTGGGGTGGCAGCCCGGCCGGCCCGATCTGCGCGACATCGTCGCCGACGCCTGGTCCTTCCACACCAACCACCACTGACCGTCGAGGCACGTCAAGAGCTCGCCGGGCCGGGGGGTGATCACGCATCCCCTAGGGTTGCCTCGATCACCCGAGTGGAGGCAGGACATGAGCGGACGCGGTCTCGACGCCGAGGTCTTCGGCGGGCGGATGCCCGCCGGGGGCTCGGACCTGGCGATCGAAACCCACGGCATCACGCCGGTGCCGGAGAGCAACCGGTTCGGGCGGCCGTGGCGGTTGTTCAGCGTGTGGTTCGCGCCGAACCTGACCATGACGGCGGTCTTCACCGGCACCCTCGCCGCGTCGCTCGGCCTCGGCTTCTGGACGGGCCTGGTCGCGATGCTCGCCGGCACGGTCCTCGGATCGCTGCCGGTGGCCTACCTGTCCACCTGGGGCCCGCGCACCGGCACCGGCCAGCTCCCGCTCGCGCGGCTGCCGTTCGGCGGCGGCGTCGTGCTGCCCGGCCTGGTGCAGTGGCTCGGTTCCATCGCCTGGGACGCGCTGGTCGGGCTGTTCGGCGGTGAGGCGCTGGCCGAGCTGACCGGGCTGCCGTTCTGGGCCGCGGTGCTGATCGTGCTGGTGCTGCAGTGCGCGCTCGGCGTCTTCGGCTACGCGCTCATCCACCGCGTGCAGGCCGTGATGAGCGTCCTGCTGGTGCTCGCGTTCGCCGCGCTCGCCGTGAAGGTCCTTTCCGGACACCCGATCGCGACGGCCGACACGGCCACCGGCGGCGACCACACCGGCGCCGTCGTGCTGTTCTCGACGATCGCGTTGTCGCTGGCGATCTCCTGGGCGCCGTACGCCTCGGACTTCAGTCGCTACCTGCCCGCGGACACGTCGTCGCGCGGCGTCTTCTGGTTCACCCTGCTCGGTCTGACGGCGTCGTACGCGATCGGCGAAGGCCTCGGGCTCGCGCTCGGGTCGTCGCTGGGCGACCAGACGGCGACCGGCGTCGCGACGTTGCTCGGCGGCGGTTTCCTCGGTTCGCTGGCCCTCGCGGTGATCGCGCTCGCGGCCGTGTCGTCCAACGCGATGAACGACTACAGCGGATCCCTGGCGCTGCAGACCGTCGGCGTCCGGCTGCGGCGCCCGGTGTCGGCGGTTCTCGTCACGGTGCTCGCGTTCGCGCTGATCCTCTGGATGCACAGCGGCGAGCTGGCGGCGAAGTTCCAGAACGTGCTGCTGTTCGTCAGCTACTGGATCCCGCCGTTCCTCGGCGTCGTGCTCCCGGACTGGCTGCGGCGCACCCGCGGCGGCCGATCCGTGGACGTCCGGGCCGCGACGACCACGCGTCCCTGGGCCGCCGTCGTGGCGTTCGTCGCGGGTTTCGGCGCGGCGGTGCCGTTCATGAACACGTCGCTCTACACCGGCCCGGTCGCCGCGGCCCTGCACGGCGCCGATCTCGCCTACTACGTCGGGCTCGTCGTTTCGCTGGCAGCGTATTTCCTGCTGCGCGGCCGCCGTCCTGTTGACCTCGACTAATGTAGAGGTTCAACGATGGTGTGGTACCCCTGCAAGGAGGAACCATGCCAGTCGCACTGATCACCGGCGCCTCGGCGGGGCTGGGGAAGGCCCTCGCCGCGGCCCTGGTGAGTCGCAAGTGGACGGTCGTCGGCGACGGCCGGGACGCGGCCGCGCTGACCGCCGCGGCCCGGGAGGCGGGCTTCACGCCCGTCCCCGGCGACGTCGCCGACCCGGACCACCGCGCCGCACTCGCCGCCACCGTCGGCTCCGGGCTCGACCTGCTCGTCAACAACGCCAGCACGCTCGGCGTCAGCCCGCTGCCGCCGCTGGGCCGTTATCCCTTGGCGGAGCTGGAAAACGTCTACCGCGTGAACGTCTTCGCGCCGCTCGCGCTGACCCAGCTGCTGCTGCCCGCCCTGACGAAGACCGGCGGCACGATCGTCGACGTCAGCTCAGACGCCGCCGTCGAAGCCTACGAAGGCTGGGGCGGTTACGGCTCGGCGAAGGCCGCGCTCGACCAGCTCACCGCCGTGCTCGGCGCGGAGCACCCGGACCTGGCCGTCTACGCGGTCGACCCCGGCGACCTGCGCACCGCGATGCACCAGCTCGCCTTCCCCGGCGAGGACATCTCCGACCGGCCGCTGCCCGAGGCGGCGGTCCCGGCGTTCCTGCGGCTGCTCGACGAGCGTCCGGCCAGCGGCCGCTACCGCGCCGCCGACCTGCTGGTGCCCGCATGAGCGTCCGGTTCGAGCTGCCCGGCGAACTCTCGGCGTCGGCGCCACCGGAAGCCCGCGGGGTGGCGCGCGACGAGGTCCGCCTGCTGGTCGCGAGCCCGTCCGCGGTGCACCACACGGTGTTCAGCGCACTGGGCGATCACCTGCGGCCGGGCGACCTGCTGGTCGTCAACACGTCCGGGACACTGCCCGCGGCGATCGACGCCCGTCGCGGCGGGCGTCCGGTCGTCGTCCACTTCTCGACCGAGCTGGCCGACGGCGCGTGGGTGGTCGAGCTGCGCGCCCCCGGCGGCCCGCTGCTCGACGGCCGGCCGGGCGAGCGCCTGGACCTGCCCGGGGGCGCGTCGCTGACGCTGCTCGCCGAGCACGTCCCGGGGCAGGCACGGCTGTGGCGGGCGGCCGCGTCGGTCCCGGTGCCCGGGTTGCTGGCCGCGAGCGGACGTCCGATCCGCTACGGCTACGTCCCACGCGCGTGGCCGCTGAGCGACTACCAGACGGTGTTCGCCCGCGAGCCGGGCAGCGCGGAGATGCCGTCGGCGGCCCGGCCGTTCACGGACGCGCTGGTCACCCGCCTGGTGACCGACGGCGTGCTGGTCGCGCCACTGTTGCTGCACACCGGGGTGTCGTCGCTGGAGACTGGCGAGCCGCCCCAGGCCGAGCGCTTCCGGGTCCCCGCCACGACCGCCGCGCTGGTTTCGTGGGTCCGCACCCGCGGCGGCCGCGTGATCGCGGTGGGCACGACAGCGGCCCGCGCCCTGGAGTCGGCCTTCGACGGCAGTGCGGTCGGCGCGGCCGAGGGCTGGACGGACCTGGTCCTGGGCCCGGACCGCCCGGCCCGGGTGGTGGACGGCATCGTCACGGGCCTGCACGCGCCGGACGCGTCCCACCTGCTGCTCCTGGAGGCGGTGGCCGGCCCGGAGCTGGTCCAGCGGGCTTACGACGCGGCGGTGGAGCGCCGCTACCTCTGGCACGAGTTCGGCGACGTCTCCCTGCTCCTGCGTCGCTGAAAGCCGTGAAGGCCTCCTTACCGGCCATAAGAGCCGGTAAGGAGGCCTTCACGGACATCCGCTACTGGCGCGCCGGTTCGCGGGTGTCGTCCTGGCGGCGGGCCCGGTACAGGCCGGCCACGGCGACGACCGTGATCCCCAGTCCGACGCCGCTGACGATCGAGGCCACCAGGCTCGCCGTGCCGGTCGCCAGGCCGAAGAGGCCGCCCAGGTACACCGGAATGCACAGGCTGACCGGCAGCCAGGTCCGCAGCGCGAACGCGCGGTCCGACGCCAGCCACAGCACGAGCGAAACGGCCGCCGCGGTGGCGACCGGGATCGCCCAGACGACCATGCTCGTCACGGCGTCCATCCCCAGCGACCGGAGCCATTCGAACGACGCCTGGCCCAGCCCGACGAAGAGAACGACCAGCGCCACGCGGATGGTGGCCCCCTGGCCGGCACGGTGTGCGGTGCTCGTCATGTCATCCCTCCCAAGTCCGTGGTCACCTGTACCACGTCCGGATGACGCGTCCGGTTGCCCGCATTTCGCAATTCGATGGCGACGACCAGCAGAACGATCAACGCCGGCACCGTCAGGAAGATCAACACGAACAGGTGACCCCGCGACGCCGTGCCGGTGACCAGGCCCATCAGGCCGATGGCCAGGGACGGCACGGCCGCCCAGTCCGGCAGGAACGCGGCCCGTGGGCGCGGCCTCCCGGAGAGCACCCAGACCGCCAGGCCGGCCAGCAGACCCAGCAGCGGGGCCGCGGCGACCGCCCCCACGGCCGGCCACTCGCCCAGGCCCGTGGTCTCCAGCCAGTCGGCGCCGATCGGCCCCAGTCCGAGAGCCGCCCACATCAGCAGCACCAGCTGGCTCGTCAGCCGGTTTCGCGCGTCAGGTTCCACAGCTCCCCCTCGGAAGTCGTCGGGAGCACCACGCGCGAGCGGCCCAGGAGGTTGCACTTAGGCGCATGAATCGTCGATGTCAAGGAATCTCACTCGTTTTCCCGGGATGCGGATGGCTATGCGCCCCAGTGGGTGACCGTGCGAACCTCGCCCCCGACATCGACCCCGTGAAAGGCGACGCTGACGTGCGCTCCCACCACAGAACCCGCTTCCTGGCCTCGGCGTTCGCCGCCCTGACCGTCGTGGGCGTGCTCGCCGGCTGCTCCCGCGCCGCGGAGAACACCGCCCCCGCCGCCAACGCGGGCGCCGCCACCGAGGTCCGGCTCGGGTTCTTCCCGAACGTCACGCACGCCCCGGCGCTGATCGGCGTCAAGAAGGACTTCTTCAAGCAGGAACTGGGCTCGACCAAGCTCACCACCCAGACGTTCAACGCGGGCCCCGACGAGGTCAACGCGCTGCTGGGCAACTCCCTCGACATCGCCTACATCGGCTCCGGCCCGGCGATCAACGCCTTCACCAAGTCCAAGGGCACCATCCAGCTGATCTCCGGCGCGGTCTCGGGCGGCGCGCAGCTGGTCGTCAAGCCGGACATCGCGAGCGTCGACGCGCTCAAGGGCAAGAACATCGCCACCCCGCAGCTGGCCAACACCCAGGACGTCGCGCTCAAGAAGTTCCTCGCCGGCAAGAGCCTGACCGGCCAGGTCAAGATCACCAACCTGGACAACTCGAAGACGCTCGACGCCTTCAAGAAGGGCGAGGTCGACGGCGGCTGGCTGCCCGAGCCGTGGTCGTCGCGGCTGGTCCTCGACGCCGGCGCGAAGGTCCTGGTCGACGAGAAGGACCTGTGGCCCGGTGGCCGGTTCCCGACCACCGTCGTCATCGTGCGCAGCCAGTTCCTGCAGGAGCACCCGGACACCGTCCGCGCCGTGCTGAAGGGCCAGCTGGCCGCGATCGACTGGGCGAAGGCCAACCCGGCGGACGCGAAGACCGTGGTCAACGGCGCGCTCAAGGAGCTGGCCGGCAGCAGCCTCAGCCCGGCGGTCATCGACCGCGCGTTCTCGAACATCGAGCTGACCTCCGACCCGATCCCCGCCGAGTTCCCGCAGCTCGCGCAGGACTCGGTGACCGCGGGCGTCGTGAAGAGCGTCGTCGCGCTGAAGGGCTTCGCCGACTTCGGCCCGCTCAACGACGTCCTCAAGGCCCAGAACCAGCCCGCCGTGAACGCGCCCGAGCTCATCAAGTGATCCGGAGAGGCAGCCTGCGATGACCACGACCCTCCCGAGTGGCCGGACCGGGCACACCGGCACGGCCGCGGTCCGGCTGGACGGTGTGCGCAAGACGTTCGGCACGGGCGGGCGCGCGGTGGTCGCGCTGGACGGCGTCGACCTGACGGTCGCGCCGGGCGAGTTCGTCTGCCTGCTCGGCGCGTCCGGCTGCGGCAAGAGCACGCTGCTGAACCTGGTCGCGGGCCTGGACGCGCCGTCGGCGGGGGAGATCACGCTCACGACGTCCCGGCCGGCGGTGATGTTCCAGGAGGCCGCGCTGATGCCGTGGCTGACCGCCGCGCGCAACGTCGAGCTGCCGCTGCGCCTGGCCGGCTTCGGCCGGGCCGAGCGCCGCGAGAAGGCCGCCGAGCTGCTGGACCTGGTCCGGCTGACCGACGCCGGGGCGAAGCGGCCGCACGAGCTGTCCGGCGGGATGCGCCAGCGCGTCGCGCTGGCCCGCGCGCTGGCCGCGACCCTGCGCGTCGGCGGCGACCCGGAGCAGGCGCTGCTGCTGATGGACGAGCCGTTCGCCGCGCTCGACGCCATCACCCGCGACGTCCTGCAGGGTGAGCTGCTGCGCGTCTACCGCAGCACCGGCACGTCGGTGCTGTTCGTGACCCACGACGTGCGCGAGGCGGTCCGGCTCGGGCAGCGCGTGGTGCTCCTGTCGTCGCGGCCCGGGCGGGTCGTGCGCGAGTGGGTGGACGTGCCGCTGGCCGACGCCGAGGAGCTGACCGAAGAGATCACCGGGCACCTGCGAGAGGTGATCAGCACCCATGCCGCAGCTTGACCGGCCCGCGGATGTCGAGGATCTCGACGCTGTAGGTGCTGGACTGGACTCGTTGGACACCCCGGTCGGGGACCGCCGGCCGAGCTTCTGGAAGCGGTTCGCCTGGGGGTTCCTGCCCCCGGTGCTGGCGCTCGTCGTGCTGGTCGTCGTCTGGCAGCTGCTGTGGGCCGCGGCGTTCTGGCCGGAGACACAGCTGCCCGCGCCGATCGCCGTCTGGGACGAGTTCTGGAGCCACGTCGTCACCGGCGAGGTGTTCGGGTTCGTCTGGACGTCGGTGCACCGCGCCGCGCTCGGTTTCGTCGCCGGGGTCGTCCTCGGCACGCCGCTCGGGCTGCTCGTCGCGAAGGTCCGCGTGGTGCGGGCCGCGATCGGCCCGCTGCTGACCGGGCTGCAGAGCCTGCCGTCGGTGGCGTGGGTGCCGGCCGCGATCCTGTGGTTCGGCATCAACGACGGCGCGATCTACTTCGTCGTGCTGCTCGGTTCGGTGCCGTCGATCGCGAACGGCCTGGTCTCGGGCATCGACCAGATCCCGCCGATCCTGCCGCGCGTCGGCCAGGTGATGGGCGCGGGCCGGCTGTCGTCGGCCCGGCACATCCTGCTGCCGGCGGCGCTGCCGGGCTTCCTCGCCGGGCTCAAGCAGGGCTGGGCGTTCTCGTGGCGCTCGCTGATGGCGGCCGAGCTGATCGCGTTGTCCCCGCAGCTGGGCGTCGGCCTCGGCGCGTACCTGAACCAGGGCTCCTCGCTCAACAGCATCGAGACGGTCATCGCGGCGATCTTCCTGATCCTGCTGGTCGGCGTCGGGATCGAGCTGATCGTGTTCCGCCCGCTGGAGCGCTCGGTGCTGCGGGCCCGCGGGCTCACGTCGTCGCTCTAGAAACTTTTCCGCGCGGCGTGTCGAAGCGCCGCTGACGGCGTCGACGTCCCCTTCGCAAGCAGGTCCTGCGCGAAGGAGATGGCGATGGGTGTCGTGGCTGTGCTGGTGGCCTCGGTGGCGGGGTTCGTGGTGAGTTCCGCCTGGTACACGGCGTTCGGGACGGTCTGGGCCGGCCTGAGCGAGGCGGCGGCCGAGCGGCCCGCGCCGTGGAAGATGGCGGCGGAGTTCGTCCGGACCCTGGCGCTGGTCACGGTGTTCGCCGGGCTGAGCACCGCGGTCGGCGTCGACGGCGTCGCGGGTGCGCTCGGCCTGGCGCTGGTGCTCTGGGTGGGCTTCCCGGTGCTGATCCTGGCCGGGTCGGTGCTGCACGAGAACGTGCCGGTGCGGCTGGCCGCCTTGCACGCGGGCGACTGGCTCGTGAAGATCGTGGTCGTGGCGCTGGTGCTGGGGGTGTGGCGATGACCGGGGTGCTGATCGACGGGATCGCGTTCGGCGAGTCCCCGCGCTGGCACGACGGCCGGCTGTGGTTCGCCGACTGGCTGGCCCACGAGATCGTCGCGGTCACGCCGGCGGGCGAGCGCGAGGTGGTGTTCCGGGCGGACTTCCCGACGATGCCGATGTGCTTCGGCTTCCTCGGCGGCGACCCGCTGATCGTCTCGTCGTCGCAGGGCCTGCTGCTGCGGTTGTCCCGGGACGGCTCCCTGTCCACCCACGCCGACCTGGGCTCGACCGGCTTCAACGAGATCGTGGTGGCTTCGGACGGTGGCTGCTACGTCAACGGCGGCGGCTTCGACCTGATGGCAGGGGAGCCGTACCGCCCCGGCGGCGTCTGGCACGTCTCGCCGTCCGGCGCGGCTCGCCAGGTCGCGGACGACATCGCGTTCGGCAACGGCATGGCCCTGACCCCGGACGGCTCGACGCTGGTCGTGGCGGAGTCATACGCGAACTGCCTGACGGCGTTCACCGTGACTTCGGACGGCTCCCTGCGTGATCGCCGGGTGTGGGCGGACCTCGGCGACGGCGTCCCGGACGGCATCGCCCTGGACGCGTCGGGCGCGATCTGGGTGGCGGACGTCCCGGGCAAGTCGTGCACGCGGGTGCGCGAAGGCGGCGAAGTCCTGGAGCGGGTGGAGCTGGACCGCGGGTGCTTCGCGTGCGCGCTGAGCGAGGACACGCTGTACCTGGTGGCCCAGGAGTGGCACGGCCTGGACGGCGTCGGCGGCCCCCGGACGGGCCGGATCCTGACCCACCCGGTCGGTCAGTCCTCCGGCGGGGCGGTCGCCACCTCGAGCGAAAGCTGCTGAAGGACCTCCAGCACGTCTGGCTCGGGCTGCTCTTCCTCATAGGCCTCGACGACCTTGACGAACCCCATCAGCAGCCCGCGCATGACGGCCTCCTGGCGGTGCGCCAGCTGGTCGACGGCCTGGTTGACGATGTGCTGAACGTCGGCGACGTGCTCCTCCGGGACGTTCATGTCCGCGGTCATGGTGAAGTCGAACGCCCCTTCGAGCAGCTCGGGGTACCCGCTCGAGCCGGACTCGTCGTTGCCGTCGCGCAGGTTCCGCCGAAGCCGGTAGACCGACGCGAGCAGGCCGATCCCGGTCTGCACCAGTTCCGTGTCCTCCATGGCCGTGAGCATGCCACGGCCGCGGCCGCACCCCGGTGATCGCCGCGCAACCCGGCCCGCCGCGGAGTTGTCCACATCGGGTCCGGTTGTCCACAGATTTCGCGAGCGACGGTTTTTGCAGGTCAGAGCCGATAGACTGGACAGGGGCCGCCCCCCAGGGATGGGTGGGGGCTGCCTTCGCGAGGGTGGGCCTGAACAGTCGTTGGCGCGGTGGCTGGGCTGCCCGTGGTGGTCGAATGCGGTCGAGGGCCGGTGCCTCATGCGAGTGGGGTGTGCCCGCGGACTCCTTCTGGTCCGTAGTCGGATGCCCGGCGCTGGGCTCCATCACCATGCAGACGACTCGACCCTCGGGCCGGATCCCCGGGGGCGAATGCGGCCGCGGGCCGGTGCCTCCCCACGAGTGGGGCCTTTCTGGTCGTAGTCGGATGCTCGGCGTCGGCCATCCGCCGGCGCCGTCACCATGCAGACGACTCGACCCTCAGGCCGGAGCCCAGGGGGCGAATGCGGCCGTGGGCCGGTGCCTCGCCACGAGCGGGGTCCTTCTGATCTGTAGTCAGATGCCCGGCGTCGGCCGTCCGCCGGCCCGTGCAGACGACTCGACCCGGGCCGGAGCCCAGGGCCCGAATGCGGCCGTGGACCGGTGTCTCGCCACGAGCGGGGTCTTTCTGGTCCGGAGTCAGATGCCCGGCGTCGGCCATCCGCCGGCGCCGGCCCGTGCAAACGACAACGACCCCCGGGCCGCAGCCCGGGGGTCGATGTCAGCTATCTGCGAAGGTCAGCGGCCTCGGCGGGCGCCCGCGCGGGTGCCCGAGGAGAACGCCGCCGCGCCGCCAGACCGGCTGGCGCCGGCGCCCGCTCCGGCAGCAGGAGCGCCGCCACGGCGACCGCCGCCGCCGGAACCGCGGCGGTCGGCCGAGCCCGAAGCTCCGGCCGCCGCCGGGGCGCCCGACCTGCGGCCCGAACCCGAGCCGCGGCCCGGCTCCGAAGACTGGGTGCGGCGGTCCGAACGCGGCTGGTCGTCGCGGCGGGACTGGGAGTTCGCCCGGGCTCGCTGGCCGCCGCGGTTCTCCTTCGGCGCGCCCGCGCCACCGTGGCGTCCGCCGCGGGCCGGGCGCTCGTCGCCGTCGCGCACGCGGGCCGGGCGGGCCGCGCCCGAAGCCGTGACCTTCTTCGGGCGATTGTCCACCGGGGGCCGCTTCGGCGCCGCCGTGAACGACCGCTCGCCCGGGGCCAGCTCCGCCAGCAGCGGGTGACCCGGGCCGAGCTGGGTGGTGGTCGGCTTGATGCCGGCCTTGCGGGTGAGGTCGCGGACGTCGCGGACCTGCTCGTCGGTCATCAGCGTGACGACCGTGCCGGACGCGCCGGCGCGCGCGGTGCGGCCCGAGCGGTGCAGGTACGCCTTGTGCTCGACCGGCGGGTCGGCGTGGATGACCAGCCGGACGTCGTCGACGTGGATGCCGCGGGCCGCGATGTCCGTCGCGACCAGGGTCTTGGCCGCGCCCGAGGAGAACGCCTCGAGGTTGCGCGTGCGCGCGTTCTGGCCGAGGTTGCCGTGCAGCTCGACGGCCGGGACACCCGACGCCACCAGCTTGCGGGTCAGCGCCTTCGCGCGGCTCTTCGTCCGGGTGAACACGAGCGTGCGGCCCGGCGCCGCGGTGAGGTCGACCAGCACCGGCAGCCGGTGGGTCTCCTCGAGGTGCAGCACGTGGTGCTCCATCGTCGAGACCGGCGACTGCGCCGAGTCGACGCTGTGCGTGATCGGGTTGCTCATGAAGCGCTTGACCAGCACGTCGACGCCGTTGTCCAGGGTCGCGGAGAACAGCATCCGCTGGCCGCGGGACGGCGTCGCGTCCATGATCCGCCGCACCTCGGGCAGGAAGCCCAGGTCGGCCATGTGGTCGGCCTCGTCGAGCACGGTGATCTCGATGGCGTCGAGCTTCACGTGCCCGGAGCGCATGTGGTCGGCGAGCCGGCCGGGGCAGGCGACGACGATGTCGACGCCGTCGCGCAGCTTGGTGATCTGCGGGTTGGCCGAGACGCCGCCGAAGATGGTGGTCGTGCGCAGGCCCAGCGGCTTGGCCAGCGGCAGGATGGACGCCTCGATCTGCGTCGCGAGCTCACGGGTCGGCGCCAGGATCAGCGCGCGCGGACGGCCGGGCTTGCGCCGCGTCGGCCCCGCCGAGAGGCGGGCCAGCACGGGCAGCACGAAGCCGTAGGTCTTGCCGGAGCCGGTCCGGCCGCGGCCGAGCACGTCACGCCCGGCGAGGGTGTGCGGCAGGGTCGCCGCCTGGATCGGGAAGGGCTCGGTGACGCCCTGAGCGGCCAGCGCGTCCACGAGCGTGGTGGGCAGGCCGAGTTCAGCGAATGTGCTCATAAGTGCATGCGGGCGCGGCTGCGCCCTGGTCTCCATAACCTGAGAAGGGTTGTCCTGCCCGGCGCAGACCGGTCAACGGCCGCGGCGCGTGGTAGTCGACAACAGCAGCGGGCCGAGGCAGAACTGAGCGGCCCGCAAGATCAGTGTACCCAACGCGAGTGACGTACTCCTAGTGAGATTGCCCGCACCAGGATCGCCTTGCTAAGTTACCGGTCGGTAATCAAGGAGGCTCACCCCATGCTGCTGAACCCGCACGAGTACGACCCGGCGCACTTCGACGCCGAAACGCGCCGGCTGCTCCGGGCCACCATCGACTGGTTCGAGCAGCGCGGCAAGGCGAAGCTGGCCGAGGACTACCACGCGCGCACCTTCTACGCGGACTTCCTCGAGTTCGCCGGCAAGGAAGGCCTGTTCTCGACCTTCCTGACGCCCGCCGCGAACGCCGACGGCAACCCGGACAAGCGCTGGGACACCAGCCGCGTCGCCGCGCTGTCGGAAATCCTGGGGTTCTACGGGCTGAACTACTGGTATCCCTGGCAGGTCACGATCCTCGGCCTGGGACCGGTGTGGCAGAGCGGCAACGACGTCGCCCGCAAGCGCGCGGCGGACGCACTGGACGCCGGTGGCGTCGGCGCGTTCGGACTGTCCGAAAAGGACCACGGCGCCGACATCTACTCCTCCGACCTGGTGCTGACGAAGGACGGCGACGGCTACCGCGCCACCGGCTCGAAGTACTACATCGGCAACGGCAACGTCGCCCGCACGGTCGCCGTCTTCGGCCGGATCGACGGCGTCGAGGGCCCGGACCAGTACGTCTTCTTCTACGCCGACGCCGAGCACCCGAACTACCACGTGGTCAAGAACGTCGTGCCGTCGCAGATGTACGTCGCCGAGTTCCGGCTCGAGGACTACCCGGTGCACGCCGAGGACCTCCTGCACGTCGGCGCCGAGGCCTTCAGCGCCGCGCTGAACACGGTCAACATCGGCAAGTTCAACCTCTGCTTCGGCGGCATCGGCATGGCGACGCACTCGCTGTACGAGGCCATCACGCACGCGCACAACCGCGTCCTCTACGGCAAGCCGGTCACGAACTTCCCGCACGTCCGCCGCGAGTTCGTCGAGGCCTACGCGCGGCTGACGGCGATGAAGCTGTTCTCCGACCGCGCCGTGGACTACTTCCGCAGCGCGCACGCGGACGACCGCCGCTACCTGCTCTACAACCCGATCACCAAGATGAAGGTGACCACCGAGGCGCAGAAGGTCATCGGCCTGGTCGCCGACGTCGTGGCGGCCAAGGGTTTCGAGGCCGGCACCTACCTCGCGATGGCCAAGAACGACATCGACGGCCTGCCGAAGCTCGAAGGCACGGTGGCGGTGAACCTCGCGCTGATCGCGAAGTTCATGCCCGCGTACCTGTTCTCGCCGCAGGAGTACGCCCCGGTGCCGACCCGCACCGACGCCGCGGACGACGAGTTCCTCTTCCGCCAGGGCCCGGCGCGCGGGCTGTCGAAGGTCCGCTTCCACGACTGGCGGGCCGCGTACGCGCAGGCGTCGCACATCCCGAACGTCGCGCTGTTCACCGAGCAGGCCGGCGCGCTGGTGAAGCTGCTCACCGAGGCGACGCCGGACGAGGCCCAGCAGGCCGACCTCGACTTCGGCCTCGCGCTCACCGAGCTGTTCACCCTCGTCGTCTACGGCCAGCTGATCCTGGAGCAGGCCGGCATCACCAGGCTCGACGAACAGGTCGTCGACCAGATCTTCGCGGTGCTGGTGCAGGACTTCAGCCTCGCCGCGGTGGACCTGAACGGGAAGCCGAGCTCCACCGAAGCCCAGCAGGCCGTCGCGCTGGCGGCGCTGCGCAAGCCGGTGGTCGACGCCGAGCGCTTCGACGCCGTCTGGGCGCTCGTCCGCGACCTCTCCGGGGCCTACGCTATGCACCCATGATGGCCAGGGAGTACCGGCTGGGAACGCTGCGGAAGACCGTCAACGCGCTGGTGAAGCCGCTGCTCGCGCGCGGCGTCCCGGCCGCGGGCAAGGGTGGCGTGCTGCTGACGACGAAGGGCCGCAAGAGCGGTCTCGAGCGCACGACACCGGTGAACGTCGTCGAGGTCGGCGGCGACCGGTGGCTCGTCGCGCCCTACGGCGCCGTCGCCTGGGTGCACAACCTGCGGGCCGACGCCGTCGCCCGGCTGAGCCGTGGCCGCAAGACCGAGACGTGGGAGGTCGAGGAGGCCGACGCCGCCACCGCGGCGCCGGTGCTGCGGGCCTACGTGCGGCAGATCCCGGTCACGGCGTCGTACTTCGACGCCAAGGGCAGTGGTCCCGTCGAGGCGTTCCAGGCGGAAGCCGATCGACACCCGGTGTTCCGGTTGGCAAGATCACGGGCGTGAAGCACGAGCGGGCGGCGGAGCTGCTCTGGGACGCGTGGCGCACCGGCGAGCGGCTGGACGGGCTCCCGGCCGACGTCCGCCCGCATGACGCCGCCGAGGGCATGGCGGCCCAGACCGCGCTGGCCGCGCTGGCCGGCCCGGTGAGCGGCTGGAAGATCGCCGCGACCACGGCGTACGCCCAGCAGCACCTCGGTGTCCCCGGGCCGCTGCCGGGCGCGTTGTTCGAGCGGTTCCACCAGCTCGAAGGCCCGCCGGTGCCGGCCGACACGATGACGATGGGCGTCGCCGAGCCGGAGTTCGCCTTCCGGATGAAGGCCGACCCGGGCCCGGCGCCGTCGCTCGGCGGGGTGCTCGACGCGGTCGACACGATGTTCCTGGCGCTCGAGATGCCGGACAGCCGCTACACCGACCACCGGCACGCGGGCGGCCCGCAGCTGCTGGCGGACGTCGCGTGCGCGGGCCGGTTCGTCGAAGGACGGGCCGTACCGGGCTGGCGCGACCTCGACCTGCCGGGCCAGGCGGTGGTCCTGCACGCCGACGGCGCGGAGTTCGCCCGCGGCCACGGCGGCCTCGTCCTGGGCGACCCGCGCCTGGCGCTGCACTGGCTCGCGACGGAACTGGCCCGCACGGGCCACCGCCTCCGCCCGGGCGACGTAGTGACGACCGGCACGGCGACCCCGCCGTGCCCGATCCACGCGGGCGGCCACGTGCTCGCCGACTTCGGCACGCTGGGCCACATCGAAGCCCACTTCCTCTGAGCGGTCGGTGCCGGTTGTCGTGAGTGGTAATGAGGGTTCTAACCCTCATTACCACTCACGACCGGTAGCGGCGTCCGGACACTAGAGTGATCACGTGCTGACTTTCCGTGCCGGTTTCGTGGTGCTCGCCGTGGTCGTGGCGGCGCTCGATGCGGGGTTCTGGCTGTTCACCCGCGGCCAGCACCAGACGAGCGCGCGGGTCGGGTTCCTGGTCGCGTTCGTGCTCCTGCTGGCCCTGCTCGCGGCGAGCGCGGGCCTGGTGCGCTGGGAGGTCGCGGCGCCGCTCGCCGCGGCGTCGACGTCGGGCCTGTTCTTCGTCGGCGCGGCGTCGATCTTCAGCGTGGGCCTCGGTTTTCTGCTGACGGCGGTCGTCGAAGCGGCGCTCGTGCGCGGCATGGTGCTCGACGCGTCGCCGGCCGGCTGGCGCGGCGGCACGTGGCTGATCAGCTTGTCGGCGGCGGTGGTCCCGGCGGGGCTGTTCGTGGTGGGCCTGGTCGCGCTGAAGTGAGCCGGAACGCCGACGGGCTCTCCCCGAACTCGGCGCGGAACACCCGGCTGAAGTGCGCGGCGTCGACGAAGCACCACCGCGCCGCGATCGCCCCGACGCTTCTGTTGGCCAGCAACGGATCCCGCAGGTCGCGGCGGACGGCGTCCAGGCGCAGCCGGCGGATGTGGTCGGTGACGGTGTGCGGCTCGTCTTCGAAGAGCCGGTTCAGCGTGCGCGGCGACATGCCGTGCGCGGCGGCGACCGTCGCCCGGGACAGCCGCGGGTCGTCGAGGTGGCGCTGGACGTGGTCGAGCACGCGGGCGCGCAGCGCGTCGGGGATCTCGTCGACGCTGACGTGCTCGGTGAGCGTGCCGGCCAGCAGGCTGAGCCCGGCGTCGCCGAGGCGGCTGGCGGCGGCTGCGTAGAGGTGGCTGCCCTGGGCGACCGACGCCGAGACGAAGTCGGCGAACACCGCGCCAGGCCCGTTCGTGGCGGGGAAGGCGTGCTCCATCGCGCGGGCGGTGGGCAGGTGCAGGACGTCGCGCGGGAAGGCCATCACCGCGGAGATCCACTCCCCTTCGAGCCGCAGCGCGTACGGGCGGCCGGTGTCGTAGAGCGCGAGCTGCCCGGGTTCGACGACGATCTCGCGGTCGCCCTGCACGACCGTCGCGCGGCCGCGGACCTGGACGCACACCTTGAGCAGGTCGGAAGGGTTCTGCCGGATCGTCCCGGGGGAGCGGCGGACGACCTGCGGGGTGCCCGCGACGGTGTAGACGTGGACGTCGCCGAGCGGGGTCGTGACGACGTCACCCGCGGGCTCGGAGCTGTCGAGGCGCTCGGGGAACAGCTCGCTGAACGCGCCGCCGAGCCGCTCCCGCCAGGCCTCGCCGCGGTGGTACACGGGGAAGGTCATGGTGCCGCCCGGGGTCGTCGCTGACCTGATCAGGCTAACACCGTGACCCGCAGAATCAACGCGCTCGCCGCTCCCGCGACCAGGCTGGAAGCTCTGTCGGAACGCGGGAGGAACGCATGCTGGACGACGTCGACTGGCGCGGGAAGATCTTTTCGGGCGGCTGGGTGCCGGCCCACGGCGGGACGCTCCCGGTGACCGAACCGGCCACCGGCGAGGTGCTCACCGAGGTCGGGCTGGCCGACGCGCAGGACATCGACAACGCCGTGAAGGGGGCGGCCGCGGCGCAACCGGCCTGGGCGGCGACGCCGGGTCCGGAGCGCGCGGCGCTGCTGCGCAAGGCCGCGCGGGTCCTGGAGGACAACCGCGCCGAGTTCGAGCACTGGCTGGTCCGCGAGGGCGGCGCGATCCCGCCCAAGGCGGCGTTCGAGGTCGACCTGGTGCTGGCCGAGCTGTGGGAGGCCGCCGCGTTGCCGACGCAGCCGTGGGGGCACCTGCTGCCGACCAGTGAGGCCGGCCGCGAGAGCATCGCGCGTCGCATCCCGCTGGGCGTCGTCGGCGTGATCAGCCCGTGGAACTTCCCGCAGATCCTGTCGGTGCGGGCGGTCGCGCCGGCGCTGGCGCTGGGCAACGCCGTGGTGCTGAAGCCGGACGTCAACACAGCGGTCGCCGGCGGCACGCTGATCGCACGTCTCTTCGAAGCGGCGGGCCTGCCTTCCGGCTTGCTGCACGTTCTGGCGGGTGACGCGGAGCCGGGCGCAGCGCTGACGGAACACCCGGGCGTCGCGGCGATCTCGTTCACCGGCTCGACGGCGGTCGGTCGTCGCGTGGGCGAGGCGGCGGGGCGGACGCTGAAGCGGGTCAGCCTGGAACTGGGCGGCAACAACGCCTTGGTGATCCTGGACGACGCGAACCTGGACGCGGCCAGCTCGGCCGGCGCGTGGGGCGCGTTCCTGCACCAGGGCCAGGTCTGCATGACGGCGGGCCGCCACATCGTCATGGAGTCGGTGGCGGACGAGTACCTGGACCGCCTGGCGGCAAGGGCCGCGAAGCTCCCGGTGGGCGACCCGTTCACCGGCCAGGTCGCACTGGGCCCGCTGATCAACGCTCGCCAACTGTCCAATGTGGACCGCATTGTCACGGAAACGGTCGCCGCGGGCGCCACGGTCCGCGCCGGCGGTTCGTACACGGACCTGTTCTACGAGCCGACGGTCCTGGCGGGCGTGACAACGTCGATGCCGGCGTTCCGCGAGGAGATCTTCGGCCCGGTGGCCCCGGTGATCGTGGTCCGCGACGAGGACGAAGCGGTAGCGGTCGCGAACGACACGGAATACGGCTTGGTGGCAGCGATCCAGACGGGCTCGGTGGACCGCGGCCGAGCGGTGGCGGACCGCCTGCGCACGGGCATCGTCCACGTGAACGACCAGACGCTGAACAACGACGCGTTCGCGCCCTTCGGCGGCACGGGAGCCTCGGGCAACGGAAGCCGCTTCGGCTCAGGCCACAGCTGGGACGAGTTCACGCAGTGGCAGTGGGTGACCTTACGCGAACAGGCCCACGGCTTCCCGTTCTGACCCGTAAAGCCGTGAAGGCCTCCTTACCGGCTCTTATAGCCGGTAAGGAGGCCTTCACGGCTTTGTGCCTACTTGCCGAAGCCGGCCCGGCGAAGCGCGTCCGCCATCGAGCCGCTGCTGCTCGAGGAGCCGGAGTTCCCACCCCGGCCGCCACCGCCGCCACCACTGCCGCCGCGCTGGCCGCCGCCGCCACCGGAACCGCCCCGGCGCTGACCGCCGCCACCGCCGCCCTGCTGACCCCGGTCACGACCACCGCCGCCACCGCCGCCGCGGTTACCGGACGGAGCGCCAGGCTCGTCGTCCAAGCGCAGCGTCAGCGAGATCCGCTTCCGCGGCACGTCGACCTCGAGGACCTTCACCTTCACGATGTCGCCCGGCTTCACGACCTCGCGCGGGTCCTTCACGAAGTTCTTCGACAGCGCCGAAACGTGCGCCAAGCCGTCCTGGTGGACGCCCACGTCGATGAACGCGCCGAACGCCGCCACGTTCGTGACGACGCCCTCCAGGCGCATGCCCGGCTTCAGGTCGCCGATCTTGTCGACGCCCTCGGCGAACGTCGCCGTCTTGAACGCGGGGCGGGGGTCGCGGCCCGGCTTGTCCAGCTCCGCCAGGATGTCCGTCACCGTCGGGAGGCCGAACGTCTCGTCCACGAAGTCGGCCGGGCGGAGCGACGACAACGTGCGCGTGTTGCCGATCAGCGCGCGCAGGTCCGTGCCCGTCGTGGTCAGGATCCGGCGGACCACCGGGTACGCCTCCGGGTGCACCGACGACGAGTCGAGCGGGTCGTCGCCGTCCGGGATGCGCAGGAAGCCCGCGCACTGCTCGAACGCCTTGGGGCCGAGCCGCGCGACCTCCTTCAGCGCCGTCCGGGAGCGGAACGGGCCGTTCGAGTCGCGGTGGGAGACGATGTTCTCCGCCAGCCCGGTGGTGATGCCCGAGACGCGGGTCAGCAGCGGCGCGGACGCCGTGTTGACGTCGACGCCGACCGCGTTCACGCAGTCCTCGACCACCGCGTCGAGCGAGCGGGACAACGAGACCTCGGACAGGTCGTGCTGGTACTGGCCGACGCCGATCGACTTCGGGTCGATCTTCACCAGCTCGGCCAGCGGGTCCTGCAGCCGCCGGGCGATCGAGACCGCGCCGCGCAGCGAGACGTCCATGGTCGGCAGTTCCGCCGAGGCGAACGCCGACGCCGAGTACACCGACGCGCCCGCCTCGGACACGATCGCCTTGGTCAGCTTCAGCTCCGGGTGCTTCTTGATCAGCTCCTGGGTGAGCTTGTCCGTCTCGCGCGACGCCGTGCCGTTGCCGATCGAGACCAGGTCGACCTGGTGGCGCGCGCACAGCGCGGCCAGCTCGGCGATCGACTGGTCCCACTTGTTGGCCGGCTGGTGCGGGTAGATGACGTGGGTGTCGACGACCTTGCCGGTCGCGTCCACGACGGCCACCTTGACGCCGGTGCGGAAGCCCGGGTCGAGGCCCATCGTGGCGCGGGTGCCGGCCGGGGCGGCGAGCAGCAGGTCGCGCAGGTTGGACGCGAACACGCGCACGGCGTCGTCCTCGGCCGCCTGGCGCAGCCGCATCCGCAGGTCGATGCCCAGGTGCAGCAGGATCTTGGTGCGCCACGCCCAGCGCACGGTGTCGTTCAGCCACTTGTCGCCGGGGCGGCCCTCGTTGGTGACGCCGAACTTCGCGGCGATGCGCGTCTCGTAGTCGGTCGGCCCGACCTGCGGCTCGTCGGTCGGCTCGGCCGGCAGCATCGTGAGGTCGAGGACCTCCTCCTTCTCGCCGCGCAGCATCGCGAGGATCCGGTGCGAGGGGAGCTTGGTGTAGGGCTCGGAGAAGTCGAAGTAGTCGGAGAACTTGGCGCCGTCCTCCTCCTTGCCGCCGCGGACCTTGGCCACAAGGTGGCCCTGGCCCCACATCTTCTCCCGCAGGTCGCCGATGAGGTCGGCGTCCTCGGCGAAGCGCTCGACGAGGATCGAGCGGGCGCCGTCGAGGGCGGCCTGCGCGTCCGCGACGCCCTTGTCCGCGTCGACGAACACCGCGGCCGCGGCGTGCGGGTCCGTGGTGGGGTCGTTCAGCAGGCCGTCGGCCAGCGGCTCGAGGCCCGCCTCGCGCGCGATCATCGCCTTCGTGCGGCGCTTCGGCTTGAACGGGAGGTAGATGTCCTCGAGCCGCGACTTCGTGTCCGCGGCGAGGATCGAGGCCTCGAGGGCCTCGTCCAGCTTGCCCTGGCTGCGGATCGAATCGAGCACGGCGAGCCGGCGCTCGTCGAGTTCCCGCAGGTAGCGCAGCCGCTCTTCGAGCGTGCGCAGCTGCGCGTCGTCGAGCATGCCGGTGACTTCCTTGCGGTACCGCGCGATGAACGGGACGGTCGAACCGCCGTCGAGCAGCTCGACGGTGGCCTTGACCTGTCCTTCGCGCACGCCCAGTTCTTCGGCGATCCTCTGCTCGACCGACACGCTCACTGCAACACGCTCCTGCTTCGCCCTCGGGTGGTTCCGATCCGTACATTCTGCCGTTCCGACCACCCCGACTTTCGGATGGGGCTCCTTGACAACGAGATTGGTCTAGTCCATTTTGTGGTGACCTGCCTCACGACCAGTGGAGGTCGCCCCGTGGTCCCCAAAGCCCGTCTAGCCCTGTTATCGTTACTTTCCGCGGTCGCGCTGTGTCTCGGCGTGACGTTCGTGCTCGCCGGCAACGCCTCGGCGGCCAACATCCTCGCCAACCCCGGCTTCGAATCCGGCACCGCGGGGTGGACTTGCACCGCCGCCCCGACCGCGGTGAGCACCCCGGTCCACAGCGGCAGCCGCGCCCTGAGCGCGACGCCGACGTCGTCGGACACCGCGCAGTGCTCGCAGACGCTCACCGTCGCGGCGAACACCGCCTACAAGCTGTCCGCCTGGGTGCAGGGCAGCTACGTCTACCTGGGTGTTTCCGGATCCGCGACCACCAGCACGTGGACGCCCGGCACCAGCGGCTACACGCAGCTCTCGCTGAGCTTCACGACCGGCGCCAGCACCTCGCTGACGGTCTACCTGCACGGCTGGTACGGCCAGCCGACCTACTTCGCCGACGACGTCAGCCTCGACGGCCCGGGCACCCCGCCGCCGACGACGCCGACCACCCCGACGACCCCCACCACCCCGACGACGCCGCCGACCACGACCACCCCGCCGACGACGACCACGCCGCCGCCGACCCAGGGTGACCTGCCCAAGCACGTCCTCACCGGCTACTGGCAGAACTTCTACAACGGCGCGAAGGCGCTGAAGCTGGCCGACGTCCCGACGAAGTACAACATCATCGCGGTGTCCTTCGCGGACGCCACCGGCACGCCGGGCGCGGTGAGCTTCACGCTCGACTCGGGCCTGTCTTCGCAGCTCGGCGGCTACACCGACGCGCAGTTCAAGGCCGACATCAAGACGGTCCAGGCGCGCGGCCAGAAGGTCATCATCTCCGTCGGCGGCCAGAACGGCACGATCAGCGTCGGCGACTCGTCGTCGGCGAACAACTTCGCCAACAGCATCAAGTCGCTGATCTCGTCGTACGGCTTCGACGGCGTCGACATCGACCTGGAGAACGGCGTCAACGCCACCTACATGGGCCAGGCGCTGCGCAGCATCTACAACGGCGGCGGCAAGGTCATCACGATGGCGCCGCAGACGATCGACATGCAGTCCACCGGCGGCGGCTACTTCCAGCTGGCGCTGAACATCAAGGACATCCTGACGATCGTCAACATGCAGTACTACAACTCGGGCACCATGCTCGGCTGCAACGGCAGCGTCTACGCCCAGGGCACGGTCGACTTCCTGACCGCGCTGGCCTGCATCCAGCTGCAGGGCGGCCTGCGGGCCGACCAGGTCGGGCTCGGGCTGCCGGCGTCGTCGCAGGCGGCCGGGGGCGGCTACCAGGCGCCGGCGAACACGGTTTCGGCGCTGAACTGCCTGGCCAAGGGCACGTCGTGCGGCTCGTTCAAGCCGTCGGCGACCTACCCGGCGATCCGCGGCGCGATGACGTGGTCGATCAACTGGGACGCGACCGCGGGGTACGCGTTCGCGAACACCGTGTCCGCTGGGCTCGCCGGCCTGCCGTGACGCATACGTCATGAAGGGGCCCTTCCGGACGCTCGTCCGGAAGGGCCCCTTCACGGCACCCCCAGCCGGCGCGCGCAGACCCCCCGGCCGCGCGCCCGCGCCACCTAGACTGCAGGACGGTCCGTGTGTGATCGTTGCGGAAACGTGGAATCCGCAGGTCGGAGCGGGTCTGAGTAGGTCCAGGGAGGAGTCCGGTGATGCGGTTCGGCGTCCTCGGCACCCTCGAAGCCGAATCCGAGGGGGCCGCGCTCGACGTCGGGCACACGCGCCAGCGCTACGTGCTCGCGGCGCTGCTGGCGGACCCGAACCGGCCGGTGACGCCGGACCAGCTCGTCACCCGTGTCTGGAGCGGTAACCCGCCGCACCGCGCGACAGCGACGCTCCGCAGCTACCTTTCGCGGCTGCGCGCCGCCGGGTGCGCGATCGAGCGGACCCCGCACGGTTACGTGCTGCGCGTCGACCCGGCGTCGGTCGACCTGCACCGGTTCCGGGACAAGGTGACGCGCGCGCGAGCGGCGTCCGACGACGTCGCCGCGGCCACGCTGTTCGACGAAGCGCTGGCGCTGTGGCGCGGCGAGCCGTTCGCCGGGCTGGACTCGCCGTGGCTGACCGGCGTCCGCGAAGGCCTGGAAGCCGAGCGGTTCGCGGCCCGGCTGGACCGCCACGACGTCTCGCTGCGGCTCGGGCGGCACGCGGCGCTGCTGGCGATGCTGCCGCAGCTGGCCGCGGAGCACCCGTTCGACGAGCGGCTCGCGGGGCAGCTGATCCTCGCCTACTACCGCAGCGGGCGGCAGGCCGACGCACTCGCGCACTTCGAGGGCGTCCGTCGTCGCCTCGCCGAGTACCTGGGCGCCGACCCGGGGCCGGTGCTGCGCGGGCTGCACCGGCGGATCCTGGCGGGCGACCCGGGGCTGGAACCGCCGCCGGCCGCGCGCGAGCAGGTGCGGACGGGGTCGCTGATCGAGCTGGCCGCGATCCGCGCCGTCGCGACGTTGCTGATCGTGGCGCGCGAAGGCGACTTCGAGTCCGCGGCCTGGCGCGTGCGCAGCACGGCGGACGCGCTGGAGAAGGAGATCGGCGAGCTGGAGGCCGAGATCGGCGGCCCGCTGGTGGTGCACGACGACACCGGCGTCCGGCTGACGGAGCTGGGGGAGCGGCTGCGCACGGGCGCCCGCGCGGGCGTGGCGGAGCTGGCGGCGATCTTCACCGAGACGCGGGTGTCCGGCCGGCGGATCAGCGGCCGGCTGCGCGTCGGGTACGTCGCGAGCCTCGGCGGCGACCTGGTGACAAGGCTGACGCAGGAGTTCGAGCGCCGCCACCCGGCGTGCCGGGTGAGCCTGACCCCGACCCGCATCGGCGCCCGCTGGACCGAGCACGACCTGCTCGCCGAGGGCGACCTGGACCTGGTCCTGCACTGGTCTCCGGGCGGCGACACGCGGTCGTTCGACCTGCCGAACCTGCGCACGGGCCCGCCGCTGCTGTCCCTGCCCCGAGGTCTCCTGATGCGCGAGGACCACCCGCTGGCGACGCGGGCTTCGGTGACCCTGGAGGACATCGCGGACTACCGCCTGCTGGACCCGAGCAAAACGCTGAACCCGGTGGCCCGAGACCAATGGGCCCCGCCGCGAACACCGTCGGGCCGCCCGATCCCCCGCACGGAGGACGACGTCCCCCAGCTGATCGGCCGCACCCGCATCGGCGCCGAGGACATGCTTTCCCTGGTGGCGCGCGGCATCGGCCTGCACATCACGGTGCTGTCGCTACTGGAGCGCTACCCGTTCCCGGGTTTGAAGGTGGTCCCGGTGACGGGCATCCCGCCGATGATCGCGGTCCCGGTCTGGCGAGCGGCGGAGGAGAACGAAGCGATCCGCGCGTACGTCGCGGTGACGACCGAGCTGACGGCCGAAACTGTCGGTGACCCCGGATAAACTGGCGACATCGGGGAGCCGCACATCCACGCGCGCTGCTGAACCGCCCCCACCGGGCGGGAAACTGCCACTCGCAACCCGGCGAACGCGCGGCTCACTTGGGCACCAGTGGCAGCCGCAGCGCGCCGGGCGCCTCCGCGGGCACCACCGGCTTCCGCGGCGCCACCGCCGCCACCCGCTGGTACTCCGCGCCCAGCGAAGGGCGCGGGTCAGCCTCGCCGGCGTTCGGCGCGCTGCTGAACCGTCCCCACTTGGCGGGAATCTGCCACTCGCAGCGCGGCGAACGCGCGGCTTACCGCGGCACCAGCGGCAAACGCAGCGCGCCGGGTGCTTTTCGCGGATGCCAAAGGCTTCCGCGCCACCGCTCTCCGAAACTCCGCACCCAGCGAAGGGCGCGGATCCGGGTCGCCGCACATCCACGCGCGCTGCTAAACCGCCCCCACCGGGCGGGAATCTTCCACTCGCAACCCGGCGAACGCGCGGCTCACCGCGGCACAATCGGCAGCCGCAGCGCGCCGGGCGCTTCCGCAGGCACCACCGGCGTCCGCGGCGCCACCGCCGCCACCCGCCGATACTCCGCGCCCAGCGAAGGGCGTGGGTCAGCCTCGCCGGCGTTCGGCCAGAAGGCCATTGCCCGCTCCGCCTGGGCCGTGATCGTCAAAGACGGGTTCACGCCCAGGTTCGCCGTGATTGCCGAGCCGTCGACGACGTGCAGGCCCGGGTAGCCGTACAGCCGCTGGTACGGGTCGACCACTCCGGTGGCCGGCGAGTCCCCGATCGCGCAGCCGCCGATGAAGTGGCCCGTGATCGGGATGTTCGCCAGGTCCGTCCACGCGCCCTGGGGGAGGCCGCCGATCTTCTCCGCCACCCGGCGCGTCACCTCGTGGCCCGCCGGGATCCACTCGGGACTAGGCGAGCCCGCGCCCTGCTTCGTCGTCATGCGGCGGCCGAACAGGCCGCGTTTCGTGTACGTCGTCACGGAATTGTCGAGCGTCTGCATCACCAGCAGCCCGATCATCCGCTCCGACCAGCGCCGCGGGTTGTGCAGCTTGACGACGTTCCGCCGCTGCCGCCACAGCTCGCGCGCCCCCAGCACCCAGCGCCGGCGCCCGGACTGAGCGTCCACCAGCACCGTCGTCATCAGGCCCATGAAGTTGCTGCCGCGCCCGTACCGCACCGGCTCCACGTGCGTCACCGCGTCCGGGTGGATCGACGACGTGATCGCGACGCCGCGCGTGTAATCCGTGTCGTCCCGTAGCGACCGCGCGGCCAGCACGGCCTCGGAGTTCGTCCGCGCCAGCAGGCCGAGACGCGGTGACAGATCAGGCAAAGTCCCGTTGTCCCGCAAGCGGTGCAGCAGCCGTTGCGTACCGAGGGACGCCGCCGAGAAGACCACTTGCGACGCGGTGAACGTCCGGCGAGCCCGTCGCCCGGTGCGGACGGTGTCCACCGCGTAGCCGCCCTCGATCGGCCGGACGGAAACAGCCGTGGTCAGGGGATGCACCACCGCGCCCGCCTTTTCGGCCAGGTACAGGTAGTTCTTCACGGTTGTGTTCTTCGCGCCGACGCGGCAGCCGGTCATGCACTCGCCGCACAGCGTGCACTTCTGCCGGACCGGGCCCGCGCCGCCGAAGTACGGGTCCACTCCGGACTGTCCGAAGTAGACGCCGACGGGTGTGCGCCGGTAGGTGTGGCCGATGCCCATGTCCTCGGCCACCGAGCGCAGCACCCGGTCCGCGGCCGTCGTCGCCGGGTTCTCGACCACGCCGAGCATCCGCTTCGCCTGGTCGTAGTACGGCGCCAGCTCGTCCTTCCAGTCCGTGATGTGCGCCCACTGCGGGTCGGCGTAGAACTCGTCCGGCGGCTCGTACAGCGTGTTCGCGTAGACCAGCGAACCGCCGCCGACGCCCGAGCCGCTCATCACGAAGGTGTTCTTCAGCAGCGTCAGCCGCTGGATGCCGAAACAGCCGAGCTTCGGCGCCCACAGGTACTTCCGCAGCCGCCACGACGTCTTCGCGAACTCGTCGTCGGCGAACCGGCGGCCGGTCTCCAGCACGCCGACGCGGTAGCCCTTCTCGGTCAGCCGCAACGCGGTGACGCTGCCGCCGAACCCCGACCCGATCACCAGGACGTCGTAGTCCATCACGCCACCCGGTAGTCGGCGACGTCGAACCGCTTGGTCCGGCGGTCGTACTCGGTGACCAGGCCCGGCCAGTTGGTCGTCACCCGGCCGTCGGCCTGGCGGTACCAGCTCGTGCACGCGCTCCACACGCTCCGGCCCAGCCGCGCCTGCACCTCGTCGTCGTACCGCTGTTCGACCTCCGGCCGCACGTCCAGCGTGGACACTTCGGGACGGGCCAACCGTTCTACAGCCTGACGGATGTACCGAGCCTGGCGTTCGAGCATGTAGATGATGGACCCGGCGCCGAGGTTGGTGTTCGGGCCGTAGACGCAGAACAGGTTGGGGAAGCCGGGCACGGAGATCCCGAGGTAGGCCCGCGCGCCGCCGGACCACGCGTCCTCGAGCGTCCGGCCGCCGAGACCGCGCACCTCGATCCGGCCGAGGAAGTCGGTCGCGGCGAAGCCGGTGCCGTAGACGATGACGTCCGCTTCGTGCTCGACGCCGTCCTCGGTCCGGACGCCCTTCTCGGTGATCTCGCTGATCCGCGCCGTCTCGACGTCGACATTCGGCTGCGCGAGCGCGGGCAGGTAGTCGTTGGTGAAGAGGATCCGCTTGCAGCCCAGCGGGTAGCTCGGCTTCAGCTTCGCGCGCAGCTCCGGGTCCTCGATGTGCCGGCGGCGCAGCTGCGCGGTCCGCAGTTCGAACATCTTCGCCAGCACGGGGTGGCGCGTCATCGCGTACGTCGCGTACTCGGCGAGCAGGAAGATCCGCAGCCGGCCGAGCAGCTGCGTCGGCGGCAGGTGCTCGAACAGCCAGTGCTGCCAGTCGCGGTAGGTCGGGTCGGACTTCGCCATGACGTACGGCGGCGTCCGCTGGAAGACCGTCACGCGTGCGGCGTGCTTCCGCACCTCGGGGACGAACTGGACGGCGCTGGCCCCGGTTCCGATGACTGCGACGCGCTTCCCGCGCAGGTCGACGTCGTGGTCCCAGCGCGCCGAGTGGAAGGCGGCTCCCGCGAACCGGTCCCGCCCGGGGATGGTGGGCAGGACCGGCCGCGACAGCTGCCCGACGGCCGGCACGAAAACGTCGGCCGTGTAGGTCTCGCCGCTCTTGGTCGCGACGCGCCAGACGCCGTCGTCGAACACGGCCTCGGTGACCTCGGCGCCGTACCGGATGTGCGGCTCCAGGCCGTACTTCGTGATGACGCCGCGCAGGTAGGCCAGGATGTCCGGCTGGTGCGAGAACCGCTTCGGCCAGCGCGGGTTCGGCTCGAAGGAGTAGGAGTACAGCGGCGACGGGATGTCGCAGGCGGCGCCCGGGTAGGTGTTGTCCCGCCAGACGCCCCCGGGCCCGGCCGCGCTCTCCAGGATCGTGAAGTCGGAGAACCCGGCGCGCTTGAGCTCGATCGCCGTGCCGATGCCGCCGAACCCGGTGCCTGCGATCAGCACCGACGGCCCCTTCGCCGAACCAGTCATGCTGAAGAAAGCTACCCACCCGGAGCCTGTGACAACAGGACACGAGCGGTCACGCGATCGAGATTTCCGGCCACGGCGCCGCTCAGGCCAGCACCCGGACGTCGTGGGTCGCCGCGCCCGGCTCCGCCCAGCTCAGCAACCGCGCCGCCGCGCTCTCCAGCGCCTCCAGGTCCCGCTTCGGCAGCTTCTCGAACGGCGTCAGCTCCACCGCCGCCGCCTTGCGGTCCTTCCGGAGTTCCCAGAACCCGCGCACGTACCCACCCGTCATGAGCGTCCCCTTGACCAGGCCGTTCTGCGTGATGACGCGCTTGCGGTGCTCGTCGCCGATCACCCGGGTGCGGTCGGCGTACGACAGGATCGTCTGGTCGAACGGCCCCAGCAGCCGCGGCGGCGCCGGGACGTCCTCGTCCGGCACGGACAGCTCCGGCAGGTCCAGCAGCTCGCGGCCGTCCGGGTCGCGGTAGCGGCGCAGGTCCATCTCCGCCGCGACCTCGCCCAGCCGGGTGATGCCCGCCCACGTCTGGACGTCCGCCACCGACGCCGGGCCGAACGCGCGCAGGTACCGCGCGATCAGCGCGGCGGGCGACGGCGGCGGCAGCGGCGCGCCGACCCATTCGTCCAGGCAGGCGTACGTCGTCTGGCCGGCCTTGCCCCAGATCGCCCGCGGCGGGACCTGCACCAGCGGCAGCCTGCCGCGGGCCAGGTGGGTGAGGGACGCCGTCGGGACGTCCGGCCACCGCCGCGCCAGCTCGGCGCCCAGCGCGGTGCTCGACAGCGGCGCGTCGAGCAGCAGCTCCCGGGCGGCCGCGGCGACGACGTCGTGGTCCAGCCCGGTCAGCGCCTGCGCGTGCAGGGTGTTCTGCTTGAGGTCGCGGTCGTAGAGCACCTGCACCGCCGGCCGCCACGCCAGCGCGTCCGCCGCGGTCACCAGGTGGACCGTGCCGCGCATCAGCGCGATCCGGACGACCCGGCGGCTCTCCAGCAGCTCCGCCAGGTCAGCCGGCTGGAAGCCGTGCAGGCGCGCCCACAGCGCGTAGTACGGCGGGAACGGCGCCTGCGCCTGCAGCCCGGCCAGGTGCGCCACCGCGTCGAAGGGGGACAGCTTCGCGCGGCGCAGCAGCAGCTGGCGCTCCAGTGTCGCGCGGTTCAGCGCCCGTCGGCTCAACGTCGTCACAGCGCCACCCTAACGATCACCCCGGACAGTTCCGGTCCTCGATTCGCTCCCTCGCCGGGCGTGATCCATACTTCCGGCCATGGCCGAGTTCGCCGCCCCCGCCGTCGGGGACTGGGACTTCCCGCGCGGCACCGCGAGCATCGAGCTGATGACCCGCTTCGCCGCCGACCGCGGTCTGGCCGCCGGCCGGCTCCTCGCGGCGACGTCGTTGTCCGCGGACCTGCTCGCCGACCCGGCGGCGCAGGTCGACGCGCGCCAGGAGCTGGCCGTCGTCCGCGCGCTGGCCGCGTTGGACGGTTCGGACGCGACGGCCCTCGAGCTCGGGCGCCGCTACCGCGTCACCACCTTCGGCATCTTCGGGTTCGCCTGCATCAGCAGCCCCACGCTGCGGGACGCGATGCTGCTGGCGCTGCGCTACTTCGACCTCAGCTTCGCGTTCTGCATCCCGAACGTCGTGGCCGACGGCGACCGCATCGCCATCGAGCTCGACAACAGCCGCGTGCCCGCCGACGTCGCCCGGTTCCTGGTGCTGCGGGACCTGTCCGCGATCTTCGCCGTGATGCGCGACCTGCTGCCCGAGATCGCGCTGGACGACCTGAGCTTCCGCCACGAAGCGTCCACAGTGGACGCCTACCGGACGGCGTTCGGCGTCGAGCCCCGGTTCGGCGCCGACGCCTGCCGCGCCACCCTCGACCCGGCGTTCCTCACGCTGCCGCTGCCGCAGGCCAACGAGCAGACCGTCGCGCTCTGCGCCGCGCAGTGCGAGGCCCTCGTCGCCCGCCGGCGGCAGCGGTCCGGGATCTCCCAGCAGGTGCGCGAACGCCTGGTGCGGCTCGGCGGCGTCGACGCCGGGATGGACGAGATCGCCCGCCAGCTCACGCTCAGCACGCGCACGCTGCGGCGGCGCCTGGCCGAGGCCGGCACCAACTACCGCGCGCTGGTCGACGAAGTCCGCCAGGCGCTGGCCGAGGAGCTGCTCGACACCGGCGTGCTGTCCGTCGAGGACGTCGCGTACCGGCTCGGGTACGCCGAGGCGTCGAGCTTCATCTACGCGTTCAAGCGCTGGACCGGGATGACGCCCGCTGCTTTCGCCCGTCGCTTCCGCGCTGCTCGGCAAGTACCGCCGGGTAGGTGATTTTCAGCAGGTTGAGGATCGAATCGGTGAGGAACGTACGCAGCGCCGTCCGGTCCAGGGTGCCGCGGATGAGCCATTCCCGCGACGCCGCGCGCAGCATCCCGCCGAACGACCGGATCATCGCGCGCAGCTCTTCGCGGCCTTCGGTCACGTCCGTCATCAGCGCGGCTTCGAGCACGCGGTCGGCGGCGATCTCGTCCGCCTCCAGCATGATCCGCTCGATCTCCGGGTCGCGGCCCGCCGACTCCGGCCCGATCACGGTCAGCCAGGCGTCCCGGTTGCGGTCCACGACGTCGATCCAGCGCTCGACGCCGATCGTCAGCCGCTGCTCCATCGTGGTGTCCGGCAGCGCCTCGGTGACCGGCGCGGGCACGATCATCAGCTGCCGCACCACTTCCAGGTACAGCTCGCGCTTCCCGCCGAAGTAGTGGTTGATCAGCGGGCGCGCCACCCCGGCCGCGGCGGCGATGTCCGAAGTGGACACCGACGCGTAGCTGCCCGCGCCGAACAGGTGCCGCGCGGCCGCGAGGATCTCGGCGCGCCGCTCGGCCGGCTCGAGCCGCCGGCGGGGCCGCGTTCCGCTGGTCATCCGCTCAGCCTCGCCGGGGAGCGGCACGCTGTCAACAAGTAATTGACTTCTCGTCAAGAGAGTGACTCCGGTGGTGGGCAACCGAAGTCGCGCGTCAGCCGCTGCCGTTACGGAACCGGAACAACCCGCCGGTAACTTCCCGGCGTCCGGACACGACGAGACGGCAGGGGGTCCGTGTGCCGGGGGAGGAGCAGATGATCGAAGACGACGCGCCGATCCGGCCGGCGGGACGCTGGGTGAGCGTCCGCCTGCAGCATCGTCACGTCAGCTTCGACGACGCCTTCGAACCGGACGAACCGCTCCCGGACGGCGATTGCGCCGACGAAGAGTCCTTGTCGTACTCCGGAATCGTGATCACCAGTTTCGACCAGGGGTCGAAAGTGGCCGAGCGCTGGATCCCGCTCGGCGTCGACCCTTCCGAATCGGACGACGAAGAACTCATCGAGCAGCTGCGCGATGCCCTTCTCTGGCAAGCGGGGCGACCGCCCCAGGAAGCTTCCGGCGATGACCTGCCGCGGCCCTCGTGAGTGGTAATGCGGGTTCTAACCCGCATTACCACTCACGAGGGCGTGCGCAGGCCTTCGAACGCCACCTTGCACACCGCGTCGGCCACTTCCGCCGCCGAGCCGCGCCGGGGCCGGTACCACTCGATCAGCGAGTTGACCATGCCGAAGATGAGCCGCGCGATCACCGCCGGGTCGACGTCGGGGCGGATGTCGCCCTCGGCTTCGGCCTGCTTCACCAGGTCCGTCACCAGGAGGTCGAATTCGCGCCGGCGAGCCAATGCGGCGCGTTCCACCTTCGTGTTGCCGCGGACACGCAGCAGCAGCGTGACGAACGGCAGCCGGTCGGCCAGCACCAGCACACTGCCGCGCACCAGGTGCTCCAGCCGGTCGACCGCCCGCCCGTCGAGCCGGGCCGTCTCCTCGGCGACGGCGAACAACCCGTCCAGGGCCCGGTCGACCGACAGCCGCAGCAGCTCTTCCTTGCTGGGCACGTGGTGGTAAATGGCCGACTTCGTGATGCCGAGCTTGCGGGAGAGGTCCTCCATGCTCGTGCCGTCGTAACCGCGCTCGTTGAACAGCTTCACCGCCACCTGCAGCAGCGATTCGAGGTCGTAGCCGGGACGTCCGCGCCGGGGCGCCGTCACGGCTTCTCCCGCTGGTCCACGATGCGCCGCATCTTGCCCATCGAGCGCTCCAGGGTGTCCGGGTCGACGACGTCCACCGACACCGTCACGCCGACGCCGTCCTTCACGCCGGTCACCAGCTCGGCGGCGGCACGCACCCGGTCCTCGGCGACGGCGTCGTGGCGCGCCTCGACCAGCACGGTCAGGTGGTCGAGCCGCCCGCGCGTCGACCGGACGAGCTGGAAGTGCGGGCTGAGGGAAGCCGTCCGCAGCACGATCTCCTCGATCTGCGTCGGGAAGACGTTGACGCCGCGCAGGATGATCAGGTCGTCGGTGCGGCCGGTGACCTTGTCCATCCGCCGGAACGCCGGGCGCGCGGTGCCCGGGTTCAGCGCCGTCAGGTCGCGCGTGCGGTAGCGGATGATCGGCAGCGCCTGCTTGGTCAGCGACGTGAACACCAGCTCGCCGGTCTCGCCGCCGCCCAGCACGTGCTCGTCGAACGGGTCGATCACCTCGGGGAAGAAGTGGTCCTCCCAGATGTGCAGGCCGTCCTTCGTCTCGACGCACTCCTGCGCGACGCCGGGGCCCATCACCTCGGACAGCCCGTAGATGTCGACGGCGTCGATCGCGAACCGCTCTTCGATCTCCGCGCGCATCTGCTCGGTCCACGGCTCGGCGCCGAAGATCCCGACCTGCAGGGAACTTTCCCGCGGGTCGACGCCCTGGCGCTCGAACTCGTCGAGCAGCGTCAGCATGTACGACGGCGTCACCATGATGATCTCGGGCCGGAAGTCGGTGATCAGCTGCACCTGCCGCGCTGTCATGCCGCCGGACGCCGGGATCACCGTGCAGCCCAGCTTTTCCGCGCCGTAGTGCGCGCCGAGACCGCCGGTGAACAGGCCGTAGCCGTACGCGTTGTGCAGCTTGTGGCCCGGCCGCCCGCCCGCCGCGTGGATCGACCGGGCCATCACCGTGGCCCAGGTGTCGATGTCCTGCTCGGTGTAGCCGACGACGGTCGCCTTGCCGGTCGTGCCGCTGGAGGCGTGGATGCGGCGCACCTGGTCCTGCGGCACGGCGAACATCCCGAACGGGTAGTTCTCGCGCAGGTCCTGCTTGGTGGTGAACGGGAACTTCGCCAGGTCGGCCAGTTCCTTGCAGTCGTCCGGGTGCACACCCGCGTCGTCGAACTTCTTCGTGTACGCGGGCACGTTCGCGTAGGCGTGCCGGAGTGTCCACTGCAGACGCTCGAGCTGCAGCGCGGCCAGCTCGTCGGCGGAGATGTTCGCCTCGATCATGCTTCTTCCCGTTTCCCGGAGATGACGCGGCTGCGGCCGCGGAATTCGGCGACGGTTTCCGGTCCCGCGGGGGTCTCCCGGTGCACGGTGACGTCGTAGATGCCGTTGCGGCCGTAGCGGGTGCGCTCGGTGGCCGTCGCGACGAGGTGGTCGCCGAGCCGGCCGGCGGCGACGAAGGAGATCTCCGCGCCCGCGGCGACGGTGACCGGGCCGTGGGTGTTGCAGGCGCAGGCGAAGGCGGTGTCGGCGAGCAGGAAGACGTACCCGCCGTGCGCGATGTCGTGCCCGTTGACCATCGACGCGGTGATCGTCATGGTCGCGACCGCGCGCCCGTCACCCGCTTCGACGAGGTCGATGCCCAGCGCGCGGGACGCCTCGTCGGCGGCGAACATGGTGTGCGCGGCGTTGGTCAATGCACCCCTCCGTTGACTGACCGAATGGACGGTCATCCGGTGGTGCGCCTCAGTAAAGGCAGAGGTCCGGGCCGGTGTCAAGCGCCGGGGCCTTCCGATCTCGGCGGCCAGCGGCTACGATGGAATTACTGAACGTCCGGTAGGTAATTCGGTGGAGAGGTCGGACTCGATGGGTTTGCTGCGCAGCTACGTCTCGGGCGAGTGGCACACGGCGGCGGAAGACGGTGTTCCGCTGCACGACGCCACGACCGGCGAGGAGGTCGCCCGGGTCTCCTCGGCGGGCGTCGACTTCGCGGGCGCGCTCGAGTACGGCCGGCGGGTCGGCGGCCCGGCGCTGCGCGAGCTGACGTTCCACCAGCGGTCGGCGCTGCTCAAGGCGCTGGCGTCGCACCTGCGCGAGCACCGCGAGGAGCTGTACGCACTCTCCGCGAAGACCGGTTCCACGCTGGGTGACTCCAAGTTCGACATCGACGGCGGCATCGGCGTCCTGTTCAGCTACGCCTCCAAGGGCAAGCGTGAGCTGCCGAACGCCACCGTCTACGTCGAGGGCGCCGTCGAGCCGCTCAGTAAGGGCGGCACCTTCGTCGCCCAGCACATCGCCACCCCGCTGCGTGGCGTCGCCGTCCAGATCAACGCGTTCAACTTCCCGGTCTGGGGTCCGCTGGAGAAGTTCGCCCCGGCGTTTCTCGCCGGCGTCCCGAGCCTGGTCAAGCCCGCGAGCCAGACGGCCTACCTCACGGCCCGGCTGGTCGAGCTGATCGTCGAGTCGGGCATCCTGCCGGAGGGCTCGCTGCAGTTCGTCGCCGGCAGCGTCGGCGACCTGCTCGACCACGTGACCGCGCAGGACCTGGTGTCGTTCACCGGCTCGGCGTCCACCGCGCAGAAGCTGCGCGCGCACCCGGCGATCATCCGCAACGCCGTCCGCTTCAACGCCGAGGCCGACTCGCTGAACTGCTCGATCCTCGGCCCGGACGCACGCCCCGGGACCACGGAGTTCGACCTCTACGTCAAGCAGCTGACCTCGGAGATGACGGTCAAGGCGGGCCAGAAGTGCACGGCCATCCGCCGCGCGTTCGTCCCGGCCGAGCTGCTCGACGACGTCGCCGCGGCGGCGTCCGCTCGGCTCGCGAAGGTGACGGTCGGCAACCCGACCGCCGAGGGCGTCCGGATGGGCGCGCTGGCCAGCCTGGAGCAGCGCGAAGAGGTCCGGCGCTCGCTCAAGGCCCTGCTCGACGCGGGCAGCATCGTGTTCGGCGACCCGGAGAAGGTCGACGTCGTCGACGCCGACGCCGAGCGTGGCGCGTTCCTCTCGCCGGTGCTGCTCAAGGCCGACCCGGAGCGCTCCGAGCCGCACGAGGTCGAGGCGTTCGGCCCGGTCTCGACGCTGCTGCCCTACACCTCCACCGAGCAGGTCATCGAGCTCGCGGCGCGCGGCGGCGGCAGCCTGGCCGGCTCGATCGTCAGCGCCGACAAGGAGTTCGTCCGCGACGTCGTCCTCGGCGCGGCGGCCTACCACGGCCGCCTGCTGGTCCTGGACGCCGACGACGCCAAGGAGTCGACCGGCCACGGTTCGCCGATGCCGCAGCTGGTGCACGGCGGCCCCGGCCGCGCGGGCGGCGGCGAGGAGATGGGCGGCATCCGCGGCGTGCTGCACCACATGCAGCGCACGGCCGTGCAGGGTTCGCCGGCGGTGCTCACCGCGGTGACCGGCCGCTGGGTCGCCGGCGCGCCGCGCACCGAGAGCGACGTCCACCCGTTCCGCAAGTCCCTGGCCGAGCTGCGCATCGGCGACTCCGTCGTCGCCGGGCCACGCACGGTCCTGCAGTCCGACGTCGACCACTTCGCCGAGTTCACCGGCGACACGTTCTACGCACACACCGATCCCGCGGCCGCGGCCGCGAACCCGCTGTTCGGCGGGATCGTCGCGCACGGCTACCTGGTCGTCTCGTTCGCGGCGGGGTTGTTCGTCTCGCCCGAGCCGGGCCCGGTCCTGGCCAACTACGGCCTGGAGAACCTGCGGTTCCTGACGCCGGTGAAGGTGGACGACGCGCTGACCGTGACGCTCACCGCCAAGCAGATCACGCCGCGCATCGACCAGGAGTACGGCGAGGTCCGCTGGGACGCCGACGTGACCAACCAGGACGGCGATTCGGTCGCGAAGTACGACGTCCTGACCCTCGTGTCGAAGGAGCAGCCGTGACCGCTGTAGCCGAAAACCTGGAAGAGCTTTTCGAGCACACCATCGAGCGCGACCAGCGCATCGAGCCGCGCGACTGGGTGCCCGAGGGCTACCGCAAGACGATGATCCGGCAGATCGCGCAGCACGCGCACTCCGAGATCATCGGCATGCAGCCCGAAGGCAACTGGATCACGCGCGCGCCGTCGTTGCGGCGCAAGGCGATCCTGCTCGCCAAGGTGCAGGACGAGGCCGGCCACGGGCTCTACCTGTACTCGGCCGCGGCGACGCTCGGCGCCGACCGCGCGGACCTGACCGACAAGCTGATCACCGGCAAGCAGAAGTACTCGTCGATCTTCAACTACCCGACGCTGACCTTCGCCGACGTCGGCGTGATCGGCTGGCTGGTGGACGGCGCGGCGATCTGCAACCAGGTGCCGCTGTGCCGCAGCTCGTACGGGCCGTACGCGCGGGCGATGATCCGCATCTGCAAGGAGGAGTCCTTCCACCAGCGGCAGGGGTACGAGCTGCTGATGACGATGATGAAGGGCACCCAGCAGCAGCGGGACATGGTCCAGGAGGCCGTGAACCGCTGGTGGTGGCCGTCGCTGATGATGTTCGGGCCGCCGGACGCCGACTCGCCGAACACCGCGCAGTCGATGGCGTGGAAGGTCAAGCGCCACACCAACGACGAGCTGCGGCAGCGCTTCGTCGACATGTCGGTGCCGCAGGCTTCCGCGCTCGGCGTGACGTTCCCGGACCCTGCGTTGAAGTGGAATTCGGAACGCGAGCACTACGACTTCGGCGCCGTGGACTGGGACGAGTTCAAGAACGTGCTGAAGGGCAACGGCCCGTGCAACGCGTCGCGCGTCGCCCACCGGCGTCGCGCCCACGACGACGGCGCGTGGGTTCGCGAGGCCGCGGTGGCGCACGCGGCGAAGAAAGAGGAGCGCAAGTGAGCGACCTGACTGCCGAAGGCGGCCACGGGGCCGTCCCGCTCGAGGGCGTTCCCGCCGCGCCCGGCCCGGTCAAGCACGACTGGCCGTTGTACGAGGTGTTCGTCCGGGGCAAGCGCGGGCTGAACCACGTGCACGTCGGCTCGCTGCACGCGGCCGACGACGAGATGGCGCTGCACCACGCGCGTGACCTGTACACGCGGCGCAACGAAGGCGTGTCGATCTGGGTCGTGCGCGCCTCCGACATCACGGCGTCCTCGCCGGACGAGAAGGACCCGTTCTTCGCGCCGAGCGGCGACAAGGTCTACCGGCACCCGACGTTCTACGACATCCCCGAGGAGGTGCCGCACATATGAGCTTCGACAACGTCTACGAGTCGCTGACCGAGGAGAACGACGCCCGCTGGGCGTTCGGTACCGGCTTCGAGGACCCGCTGTCCGGTGTGGACACTTCCGTGCCGTCCGGTGTGGACGGTGCCCAGCTGTCCGCGTACTGCCTGATGCTGGGTGACGACGCGCTGATCTTCTCCCACCGGCTGCAGGAGTGGTGCACGAACGCACCCGAGCTGGAGGACGAGGTCGCGATCGCGAACATCGGCCTCGACCTGCTCGGCCAGGCGCGGCTGCTGCTGGCGCGCGCCGGCAAAGCCGACGGCTCGTCGCGCTCGGAAGACTCGTTCGCGTTCGACCGCGTCGAGCGCGAGTTCCGCAACGTCCGGCTCGCGGAGCTGGGCGGCGGGCACTTCGGGCACCTGATCGCGCGGCTGTTCGTGTTCTCGACGTGGCGGCTGGCCTTGCTGCAGCGCCTGGTGTCGTCGGTGGACCCCGTGCTCGCGGCGATCGCGGACAAGGGCGTCAAAGAAGTCGCCTACCACCGCGACTACGCGGCGCAGTGGCTGGTCCGGCTCGGCGACGGCACACCGCTGTCGCACGAGCGGATGCAGGAGGGGCTCGACGCGGTGTGGCCGTACATCGGCGAGCTGTTCCGGACGCACCCGCTGGAACTGGTGGACGCGGCTTCGCTGCGCCCGGAGTTCGATGTGGTGCTGGACCAGGTGCTTTTGGCGTCGACCCTGAGTCGGCCGTCGTCCGGCGACATCGCCGGCGTCTCGGGCCGGACGGGCCGCGACGGCGTCCACACCGAGCAGCTGGGACTCCTGCTGGCGGAGCTGCAGAGCGTGGCCCGGGCGATGCCGGACGCGAAATGGTGACCGCGTCTCTGGTCGCCGCGACCGTCACCGACCCCGAGCTGCCGATGCTGACGCTGGCCGACCTGGGCGTGCTGCGTTCGGTGTCCGAAGTGGACGGTCGCGTCGTCGTCGCGATCACGCCGACGTACACCGGCTGCCCGGCGATGGACACCATGCGCGACGACCTGGAGCACGCGCTGCTCGGCGCGGGCTACGCGGACGTCGAGATCCGGACGCAGCTGGCGCCGTCGTGGACGTCGGACTGGATCACGTCGGAAGGCCGTCGCAAGCTGGCCGAGGCGGGGATCGCCCCGCCGGGCGCGGCGCCGCGGCGGTCGGGCCCGATCCCGCTGACGCTGTCGGCGCCGGTGTCGTCGGTGCCGTGCCCGTTGTGCGGGTCCACGGACACGGAGGAGCAGTCCCGCTTCGGCGCGACGGCGTGCAAGGCGCTGCGGCGCTGCCGGTCGTGCCAGGAGCCCTTCGAGCACGTCAAGGAGATCTAGGTGGCGTTTCACCCCTTGAAGGTCGCGGGCATCGCGCGCCTGTGCGACGACGCCGTCGCCGTGACGTTCGACGTGCCCCCTTCGCTGGCCTCGGACTTCGACTTCAAACCGGGCCAGTCGCTGACGTTGCGCCGTTCGGTGGACGGCCGCGACGAGCGCCGTTCGTACTCGATCTGCGCGGCGGCGGGCACGGCGCCGCGAGTGGGCGTCCGTTTGGTCCCGGGCGGCTTGTTCTCGTCGTGGCTGCTGAACGACGTCCGCGCGGGCGACACGATCGAGGTCGCCCCGCCCACGGGTTCGTTCACGCCGGACCTGACGCAGGGCGGCCACCACGTCCTGATCGCGGCGGGCTCGGGCATCACGCCGGTGCTGTCGATCGTGTCGTCGCTGCTGGCCACCCCGGACGCGACGGTGACGGTGCTGTACGGCAACCGCCGCACGGACACGGTGATGTTCGCGGACGAGCTGGCGGACCTGAAGGACCGCGCACCGTCCCGTTTGGAGCTGATCCACGTCCTGTCCCGCGAGCCCCGCGAGGCGGAGCTGTTCACCGGCCGCCTGGACGTCCCCAAGCTGCGGCAGCTGTTCTCCTCGCTGGTCCCGGTGTCCGAAGTGGACCACTGGTGGCTGTGCGGCCCGTTCGAGATGGTGACGGGCGCACAGGAGCTGCTGACGTCGCTTGACGTGCCGCGCGCACGAATCCACCAGGAACTGTTCTACGTGGACACCCCGCCGGAGCCGGTCGCGCACCTGGACCCCGAGGTCGCCGGAGAATCCTCGGAAGTCCGGGTGGTCCTGGACAGCCGCGCTTCGACGATGACACTGCCCAGGACGTCCTCGGTCCTGGACGGCGCGCAGAAGTTCCGCCCGGACTTGCCGTTCGCCTGCAAGGGCGGCGTGTGCGGCACCTGCCGGGCGCGAGTCACGGAGGGCAAGGTGGACCTGCGCCGCAACTTCGCCTTGGAAGAAGTCGAGGTAGCGGCGGGTTTCGTCCTGACGTGCCAGTCATACCCGGTCTCGGAGACAGTCACAGTGGACTACGACGCCTGAGACCTTGTTGTCCACAGGGGTGCTCACTTGTGGACAACTCGGCCCTTCAGACCCGTTTCCCCGGGTCCGGACGGTGGTCGCCACTAGACTGGACCTGGGGACGCCCCCCTGGGAGCGGTGGGGGAGTTTCGGCTGGTGGTGAGGTGTGTCAGAGCATGCGACGGCGGCGACGGCGGCGTGAGCGGGGCGTCTCGGCGGTGTCCTCGCCGACAAGCGCGGTCTCGTCTTCCGCGGTCTTCGGCTCCGTGAGGCCCAGCATCTCCGCCGCCAGCTGTTGTGAGCTTGCGAAGGCGCCCGTCGGGACCTTTGGCGCGCGCCGCAGTGCCGAGGGGCGGAGGCGGTTGTAGCCGCGGACCGTCACCGGGCGGCGCTGGCGCAGCTCGTACGCCGGTTCCTCCGCCAGCTCGGTCGCCAGCTCGCGGTCGATCAGGATCGTGCCCGGGCGGGCCACCGACGTCAGGCGGGCCGCCAGGTTGACCACCGAGCCGTAGACGTCGCCGAAGCGGTTCAAGACGCGGCCGGACGCCATGCCCGCGCGGACCGCCGGGATGCTCTCGTCCGCCGAGGTGCGCTCGGACAACGCCAGCGCGATCTCCGCCGCGGCCACCGCCGAGTCGGCGACGAACAGGACCTCGTCGCCGATCATCTTCACCACGCGGCCGTGGTGCTCGGCGATCGTCTCCGTCGCCAGCAGCTCGAACACGTCGAGCACGCGGCTCAGCTCGTCCTCGTCGATCTGGCGCGTCAGGCGTGTGTAGCCGACCATGTCGACGAACCCGACCACCTGGGTGCGCGTCTCGAGGTTCTCGTCCGGCGCGGCGAACGCCCGGCCGGCGTACGCCGCCAGGTGCCGGCGCCAGACGAAGTTCTGCACCTGCTCGAGCTCCGGCAGCAGCCGGTCGACGAGCCGGGCCACCTGGCGCTCGCTGCGGCCCAGCTCCGGCTGCTCCTTGATCAGCTCGAACAGCATGTCGACCTGCCACTCGGCCAGCCGCGACAGGTGCTGGCCGAGCGCGCGCGTCACCGCCACCTCGATGCTCGGGTCGATCAGGCCCGACCGCACCAGCTGATCCGCCGTCCGCATGGCCTCGACGTCGGCGTCGGTGAAGAC
Source organism: Amycolatopsis sp. NBC_01286 (assembly GCF_035982555.1). Taxonomy (NCBI): domain Bacteria; kingdom Bacillati; phylum Actinomycetota; class Actinomycetes; order Pseudonocardiales; family Pseudonocardiaceae; genus Amycolatopsis; species Amycolatopsis sp. NBC_01286. Next base: position 666,991 of record NZ_CP108428.1, on the reverse strand, counting down.
CACCTCATCGTCGGGGACGGTCGCGAACCCCAGCGCACGCCAAAGCCGGCGCGACCGATCGTCGGGCACGCCGGCCTTCTCGGCCACTTCGAGCCGGGTGTACTTCCGCCGGCCGCCGAGCAGGATCCGCTCGAGCCGCTGCTGAAGCCCTTCGCCCGAATCGGTCACGTCAGGTCGTGTGGACGATCAGCACGTCCACACCGGACTTGCGCGCCACCTCCGACGGCACCGAGCCCAGGATCCGGCCCGCGATCGTGTTCAGCCCGCGGTTGCCGACGACCAGCAGGTCCGCCTCGCGCTCGTGGACGACCTTGCGCAGCGACTCGACCGGGTCACCCTTCACCGCGACCGTGTCGATCTTCTCCGCACCGGCGCGGACCGCCCGGTCGCGCGCGGACTGCAGGGTGTCCTCGGCCGGCGCCGAGCCGACGACCTGGTAAGCCTCGTCACCCAGGACGTCCTGGGCCTTGTCGACGTCGGTCTTGCTGGCCGGGTAGAACGCGCACGTGATGACGAGCGTCGCCCCCGCGTCGCCGGCCACCGCCGCCGCGCGGTCCACCGCCGCGAACGAAGACTCCGAGCCGTCCGTGCCCACCACCACGGTCCGATATGCCGCACCCATGCGCAAAACCTCCACGTGATCCCGCGTGAGCAGGGACGATGACGGTCGGCGTCGACCGCGCGGGCTCGTCCGAGCTCGTGTCGGGTCGAAGGTTACTCGCCAGTCGCTTTCTGCGCTCCGCTTGGCCGCGGACTGGGCTTCGGCGTGGGCTTGGGGGTGGGCTTCGCCGCCGGCTTCGGCTTCGGAACGTCCGAGGCCCGGATCCGGATGGTCTCCTCGACGTCGTTCACCGGCTTGGTTTTCCCGGTGTCTGATTCCGCCGCCGGCTGGTCCGGTTTCAGGTCCGCCGCCTTCAGATCGGCCGTGACCTCCGCGGGCACCTTGACGTCGTCGCCGAGGACGGTGTGCGCCTCGGCGAGCACCGCCCGCGCCGCGCGCACCTGCTCGGCCAGCCCGCCGCGGACCTTGCGCAGCGAGTCGACGCGTTCATTCGCCTGGGTGATCCGCCGGTTCGACTCGTCGGTCGCCGTCGAGACGCGGCGCCGGGCCTCGTCCGCGGCTTCGGCGAGGCGGGCGTTGGCCTCGTTGAGCGAGTCCTGACGGCGCTTGTTCGCGTCCGCGACCGACTCCCGCTGACGGCGGTCGATCTCGGCCTTCGCGGACTTCTCCTCGTCGAGGATCTTCGTGCGGATGTCGGCGGCGTCCTGCGTGGCCTCGTGGACGCGGCGCGCGGCCTCGGCCTTGCTCGCCGCTTCCTGCTCGGCCAGCACCCGCATCGCCTCGCTGCGGCGCGCGGCCATCGCGATCTCGAAGTCCTCTTCGACCTTCGTGCGGCGGTCCGACGACTCGGTGTCGAGCTTCGTGCGCTCGGCCTCGGCCTTGCCGGTGATCTCCGCGGCCTGCGCGCGGGCGTCCTCGAGCACCTTGCGGTGCTCCGCCTCCATCTCCTTGCGGCGCAGGTCGAGCTCGGTGAGCAGCTGCTCGTAGCGGGCGCGCATGGCGCTCGCGTCCGTCTCGGCCTTGGCCCGGATGTGGCCGGCCTCCGCTTCGGCGCGGGCCCGCGTGTCCGCGGACTCGTCCTGGGCCAGGCGCAGCATCCGCTGCAGCCGCTCCGAGAGGCCTTCGACGCTGGTGGGCGGCTGGGCCAGCCGGTCGACCTGCCCGCGCAGGTCCGCGATCTCGCCGCGCGCGATCTCCAGCTGCCGGGCCAGGTCGCCGGCCTGCGCGATGGCGGCGTCCCGATCCGCGGTGAGCATCTTCAGGTCGGCGTCCAGCCGTTCGAGGTGCTCGTCGACCTGTGCTCGGCTGTACCCGCGCTTCGCCACGTCGAAGCCGGCTCCCAGCGGCACAAGCTCCCGTTCATCGCCAAGGCTCATGCGCCTACCGTAGTCGCAGCCGGGTCACGGAAGGGTGAGCACCCGGGGCCTGCGCCGAAAGTACCGCCCGATGCGGCGAAAGGATCTTGCCGGATCGGGCCGGATCCAGCCGGATCCCGACGCCGCGATCCGGCCCCTTTCCCGCTCAGGCCCCGCGAAACGCGTTGATCCCTTCGAGGTGCTTCGCGCGCTTCTCCTCGTTGCGCACGCCGAGGCCCTCCTGTGGCGCCAGCGCGAGCACGCCGACCTTGCCCTGGTGCGCGTTGCGGTGCACGTCCAGCGCGGCCTGCCCCGTCTCCTCCAACGCATACGTCTTCGACAACGTCGGGTGGATCAGACCCTTCGCGATCAGCCGGTTCGCCTCCCACGACTCGCGGTAGTTCGCGAAGTGGGAGCCGACGATCCGCTTCAAGTTCATCCACAGGTACCGGTTGTCGTACTGGTGCATGTATCCCGAGGTCGACGCGCAGGTCACGATCGTCCCGCCCTTGCGCGCGGCGTAGACCGACGCGCCGAACGTCTCCCGGCCCGGGTGCTCGAACACGATGTCCGGGTCCTCGCCACCGGTCAGCTCCCGGATCTTCGCCCCGAAACGCTGCCACTCCTTCGGGTCCTGCTCGGTGTCGCTCTTCCAGAACTTGTAGGCCTCGGCACTGCGGTCGATGATCAGCTCGGCGCCGAGCTTCCGGCAGATCGCCGCCTTCTCCGGACTGGACACGACGCACACCGGGATGGCGCCGCCGTTCAGCGCGTACTGCGTCGCGTAGGAGCCGAGCCCACCCGAGGCGCCCCAGATCAGGACGACGTCACCCTGCTTCATGTCCGCGCCGTTGCGCGAGACCAGCTGCCGGTAGGCCGTCGAGTTGACCAGCCCGGGCGAGGCGGCCTCCTCCCAGGTCAGGTGATCCGGCTTCGGCATCAGCTGGTTCGCCTTGACCAACGCGACCTCGGCCAAGCCGCCGAAGTTCGTCTCGAAGCCCCAGATCCGCTGCTCGGTGTCGAGCATCGTGTCGTTGTGCCCGTCCGGGCTCTCCAGCTCGACGTTCAGGCAGTGCGCGACCACCTCGTCGCCCGGCTTCCAGGTGTGCACCCCGACCCCGGTGCGCAGCACGACACCGGACAGGTCAGACCCGACCACGTGATACGGCAGGTCATGCCGCTTCGCCAGCGGCGAGAGCTTCCCGTACTTCTTCAGGAACTTGAACGTCGGGATCGGCTCGAAGATCGACGTCCACACGGTGTTGTAGTTGATCGCGCTCGCCATCACCGCGACCAGCGCCTCACCGGGGCCGAGCTCCGGGACGGGCACGTCATCGACGTGCAGCGACTTGCGCGGATCCTTGTCCCGGCTCTCGAGGCCGTCGAACATGTCGACCTCGTCCGCGTGGACGGTCACCCCTCGATAGCTCTCCGGCACGGGCAACGAGCCGACCGCGGCCGACTCGCCGTTCAGGATGGCCTGCTGGATCTCGCCGAGCTGCGTCATTGATTCCTCCGGGGTCAACGGCGTTGGCGGCAGAAATTACTCGCCGGTAACTCGCGTCCACAACTGTACGAGACGAGCAGCACGAATTCACCTCGAACTGTGACGGAGCAGTCTTGACCGGCTGGCCAGTCAAAGCGCACGATCAAAGCAGGGAACACCCACCCGACCAGCAGGATCACCGACGGAGGTGAGCACGAATGAGTGAAGTCTCCACGCGCGCATGGACCCGCCCCCACGACTGGGCCGAGGTCGTCATCGGGGCCGTAGCCGCTCTTTCACCCCTTTGGCTGAGCACGGACACGACCGCGATGTGGACGCTGGTCGTCCTGGGAGCGCTGATCGCCCTGGACGGCCTAGCCTCGCTGGCGGTGCCGGGCGCGGTCTACGGCGAAGGCATCAAGATAGCCCTCGGCGTGCTGTTCTTCATCGCACCGTGGGGTGCTGGGCTACACCGGGTTGGACGGCGCGTCCTGGACGTCCTGGATCGCCGGAGTGCTGACGATCGTCGCCGGCGCGGCGGCGATGCCGGTCGCAACGGCGGCGCACCGCACGGCGGGCCAACACTGACCAGCTGGCATAGGTGGGGGGCGCCCAGCGATCGTGGCCAGTACTTGAGCGGCTGGTACCCGGCAGCCGACAGGTGAGCAGTCGGCGTGTGGCCGTCGGTACTCAGCGGCCGGCGGGTGAGTGGCCGGTGCTTGGGCGGCGGGCGCTTGACTGACTGGCGCTTGAGCGGCTGGCACCCGGCGGTCGGCAGGTGATTGGTCGGCACTCAGCGGTCGACACGTGAGTAACCGGTGCCTGAGCGGCCGGTGCTTGACTGGTCGGTACCCAGCAGGTGAGTGGCTAGCGCTTGGGTGCTGACACGTGAGTGGTAGGCACTGATCGGCCAGTACCGGCGGCTGGCAGGTGAGCAGCCGGCGCTTGAGCCGTCGGCACTCAGCGGCCGGTAGGTGAGTGACCGGTGCCTGAGGGGCCGACGCTGACCGGCTGGCAGTTGAGCGGTCGCACTAAGTCGTCGACACTGAGCGGTCTGCGCCGGCCGTCCCGCACCGGGCGCCCGGCGCAGACCGCTCAACTTGCGAGGTCGGCCTCGAACGACCGGCACCGAACGACCAGGAGGCACCGGAATGACCGAGGATTCGGCGAAAGAGCGCATCCTCTGCGCCGCCGAGGCGCTCTTCGCCGAGTCCGGCTTCGACGCCACCCCGACCTCCCGCATCGCGGAGCGGGCCGGCGTGCCGAAGGGCCTGGTGCACTACTACTTCCGGCACAAGGCCGACCTGCTCACCGCGCTCGTCGAGCGGCTGCCCGACGAGCGCATCGAACCGGCCGCGGTCGTCGTCCCCGGCGACCTCGCGGGCAGCCTGCGCCGGCTCGTCCGTGAGCTGGACCATCGCTTCAGCCGATCACTCGGGCTCTCGCACCTGCTGTGGCGCGAGGCCGACACCCACCACGTCGTCCGCGACGCCCTCCACGCGCGCTTCCAGGTCCTGGTACGGCAGGTCCGTTGGGTGATCCTGGCGGCCACCGGCGGCCACTTGTCGAACGCCGACGTCGACCGCGCGTCGGGCCTCCTCGCCCGCGCGGTCAGCCACCGGCACGCGACGGCCCGCCACTCCGACGACGACCTTCCCGCCGAGTTCGACGGCGAGCTCACCTTCATCGCGGAGTCGCTCGCAGCCAAGGCCGCATCGCCTGGCGCCATATCCGCCGAGGCTGCACCCGCCGAGGCCACGACCGCCTAGCGGGAGCGTGGCGGGCCCGACCTGCACCGCCCGACATGAGCCGCCCCCGGAACGCACTCGAGGCGTACCGCTCGGACAAGCAGGGCACCCGGAGTGGGCCGCTCGGCACACCAAGTCCGGCGCGAGACCGAGCGCACGACATAACCGGGGCGGAGTGGGCCGCCGGAATCAGCGGGCTTGGCGCGCGTGGGCCCTGTGGGCGCCGGCCGGCCGGCGCCTTGCGGCGCCGATCGAACCGCAGGCTCCGCGTGCTGCACCGGCTGGCTGCCGGGTGGCGCACGGCCGGCGATGTGAGTCAGGCTTCCCCGCCCCGCCCCGCCCCGCCCCGCCCCGCCCCGCCCCGCCCCGCCCCGCCCCGCCCCGCCCCGCCCCCGTTGTGTCTTGCGTGCGATCTCGCGCCGGACTGTTGTGCCGGGCGGGGTTCCGCGTCCGCGCTAGTGTGCGGAGCCGTCCTTGGCCGGCTCCACCAGCTCCACGAGAACGCCGCCCGCGTCCTTCGGGTGGACGAAGTTCACCCGGCTGTTGGACGTGCCGCGCTTTGCCTCCTGGTACAGCATGCGCAGGCCCTGATCGCGCAGTGCCGCCGCCGCGGCGTCCACATCGGACACGCGGTATGCCAGCTGCTGCAGCCCCGGCCCGCTCTTCGTCAGGAACTTGCCGATCGCCGAGTCGTCGCGCAGCGGGGCCAGCAGCTGGATCTGCGTCTCCGTGCCCGTTGTACCGGGCGCGCGCAGCATCGCCTCGCGCACTCCCTGCTCCTCGTTCACCTCCTCGTGTGCCACTTCGAGACCGAAGTGTGCGCGGTGGAACTCGATGGCCGCGTCCAGGTCCGGGACCGCGATGCCGACGTGGTCGATGGCCGTCACGAACGGCCGCAGGGCGTCATTCATGGAGGCAGGATAGGCGGCCGCGGCACGGCGTCGAGCCGGAATCGTCGCGTGCCCCGCCTCACACTGGCTCCATCAAGAAGCCCACCCCCCGGGTATGGTCGAGCGAACTGCCCATGCGCCGAAGCTTGGAGGACGCCGTGTCCGGTTCCGTGATCCTGGGTGCCGCCCGTACACCGATCGGGCGCCTGCTGGGGTCCCTCAAGGACCTCACGGGGGCGCAGCTGGGCGGGGTCGCGATCAAAGCGGCCCTCGAACGCGCCGGGGTCGCCCCGGACGCGGTGCAGTACACGATCATGGGCCAGGTGCTGACTGCCGGCGCCGGCCAGATCCCGGCCCGCCAGGCAGCGGTCGCCGCGGGCATCCCTATGAGCGTGCCCGCGCTGACGATCAACAAGGTCTGCCTCTCCGGCCTCGACGCCATCGCGCTCGCCGACCAGCTGATCCGCGCCGGCGAGTTCGACATCGTCGTCGCCGGTGGCCAGGAGTCGATGACCCAGGCGCCACACCTGCTGCCCAAGTCCCGCTCCGGCTTCAAGTACGGCGACACCACCCTCGTCGACCACATGGCCTACGACGGTCTCTTCTGTGCCTTCGACCAGGTCGCCATGGGCGCCTCGACGGAGAAGTACAACTCCCGCTACGGCGTCACCCGCGAGCAGCAGGACGCGTTCTCGGCGCGCTCCCACCAGCGCGCCGCCGAAGCCATCAAGAACGGCTACTTCGCCGACGAGATCGCGCCGGTCTCCATCCCGCAGCGCAAGGGTGACCCGGTCGTCTTCGACACCGACGAGGGTGTCCGCGCCGACACCACCGCCGAAGGTCTCGCGAAGCTGCGCCCCGCCTTCGCCGCCGACGGCACCATCACCGCGGGCTCCGCCTCGCAGATCTCCGACGGCGCCGCCGCGGTGGTCGTGGCCAGCAAGGCCAAGGCCGAGGAGCTGGGCCTCACGGCGATCGCCGAAATCGGTGCGCACGGGGTCGTCGCCGGTCCGGACGCGAGCCTGCACGAGCAGCCGTCGAACGCCATCCTCGCCGCGCTGGCGAAGGAGAAGCTCACCGCCGACGCGCTCGACCTGATCGAGATCAACGAGGCGTTCGCCGCCGTCGGCCTGGTGTCGACCGACAAGCTCGGCATCGACCCGGAGAAGGTCAACGTCAACGGTGGTGCCATCGCGCTCGGCCACCCGATCGGGGCGTCCGGGGCGCGGCTGGCCGTGCACCTGATCCACGAGCTGCGCCGCCGTGGTGGCGGCCTCGGTGCCGCCGCGCTGTGCGGTGGCGGTGGCCAGGGCGACGCCCTGCTGCTGCGGGTGCCGTCCGCGTAAGTGGCCGGCGCACTCGACCTCGACGATCTGGTCGGCCGCGCGCGGGACGGGCAACCCCGTGCCGTCGCGCGGCTGCTTTCGCTCGTCGAGGACGCTCACCCGCGTGTCGCGGAGATCGCGCGAGCGCTGACGCCGCACACCGGGCGGGCCCGGATCGTCGGGCTCACCGGCCCGCCCGGCGTCGGCAAGTCGACTTCGACGTCGGCCTTGCTGACCGCGCTGCGCGCGGAGGGTAAGCGGGTCGGCGTGCTCGCGATCGACCCGTCTTCGCCGTTTTCCGGTGGGGCGCTGCTCGGCGACCGGATCCGGATGACCGAGCACGCCACCGATCCCGGCGTGTTCATCCGCTCGATGGCCACCCGCGGGCACCTCGGCGGGCTCTCGTGGGCCACCCCGCAGGCCGTGCGCGTGCTCGACGCCGCCGGTTTCGACGTGGTGCTGATCGAGACCGTCGGGGTCGGACAGTCCGAAGTGGACGTCGTGAAGCTGGCCGACACCACCGTGGTGCTGCTCGCGCCGGGCATGGGCGACGGGATCCAGGCCGCGAAGGCCGGGGTGCTGGAGATCGCCGACGTCTTCGTCGTCAACAAGGCCGACCGCGACGGCGCGGAAGCCACGGTGCACGACCTCAAGCAGATGATCTCGCTGGCGCGCCGTGAGATCCGCGGGCCGAGCTGGCGCCAGCCGATCGTCCGGACGGTGGCGGCCAAGGGCGAGGGCGTCGACGACGTCGTCCGCGCGCTGGCCGAGCACCACGACTGGCTGGTCGCCCACGACGAGCTGGGCCGCCGCCGGGTGGCGCGGGCCCGCGACGAGGTGGAGGCCATCGCGCTCCGGCGGTTGCGGGCCGAGCTGACCGACCTGCGTGGTGGCGGCCGGCTGGCCGGCGTGGCCGAACGGGTCGTCGCCCGAGAGCTGGACCCGTTCGCCGCCGCGGACGCGCTGATCGCGGACCTGCGGAGCTAGTGCGGGTTCCGCGGTCGGACGGAACCGGCGCACGACGCGGTTGATGAGCCGGAGGATCAGAGCGCCCACGGCCACTCCCCGGTCAGGTGCGTTCTCAGCAGTGCCGCGTGGGACAACGGTTTTGACAGGTTCTCGACCTCGCCGTTCGTCGTGTAGTCCAGCAGCACGATGTCCCGCTCCGCGCTCGCTTCGCGGAGTTCGCCGACCAGGTCGGCCAGCTTGTTCTCCAGGACCCAGCGGTAGGACGGCAGGTAGATCCGCCTCCGAGCCTGTTCGTACGCCAGCAGCTCCGAGCCTTCGACGCCGGTGCGGTGACCCACCACCTCGCCGTGTTTGCGGACCGTGCGCTTCAGACCCTTCATTGATGTCACGCCCAGCTTCCCGACGTCGATTCCGGTGCCGCGGAAGACTTTCAGCGCCTGCCAGATCCCTTCGACCGACGCGCTCTCGACGCCCGGTGAGTACGGCACCGGGATCCCGCCGTGCGGGTAGAACGGGCTGAACCGCACCCACGGCTCCGGTCCGCGCGACGTCACGTCCGCGATCAGCGCGCCGGGATGGCTTGCCGCCACGGTGGTTCTTCGCCGGTTGACCACGTGGACCGTCATGACTTCCCCCTTCGCCGGGCGGCGCTTTGCCGCGTGATCGAGATCGTGCTCCGGGGGTCCGACAATTTCCGGGGTCCGGCGCCGCGGTTCACCCGAGTGGATGACATGGGCGACTTTTGCCGGTTCTTCTTGTCGGTGCCGGGCCCTAGACTGCGGGACGCTCCGGAACCGGGCGATCACTGGGAGGGCGTGCAGGATGAAGAAAGCACTGGTCACCGCGCTGGCGGTCGGCGCGTTGTTCGCGGCCGGGAGCGGCGTCGCCGCCGCGGACGACACCGCGCCACCGCCGAAGACCACGCACGGCCCCTGCCAGTACACCGAGACGCCGGACGAGCCGGCTTCCCGGCCGGTGCCGCTGCCGCCCGACCCGCGGCACACCCCGGACCGCGGCAAGGTCGACGTCGCGGTCCCGACCAGTCAAGGTGCGCTCCCGTTGCGGCTCGACCGCGCGAAGGCGCCGTGCACGGTGCAGAGCTTCCTGCACCTGGCGCAGCACCGGTTCTACGACCGCACGGTGTGCCACCGGCTGACGTCGTACCCGACGCTGAAGGTCCTGCAGTGCGGCGACCCGACCGCGACCGGAGAGGGCGGGCCGGGTTACAAGTACAAGGACGAGCTGCCGGTGGACCTGCCGCCGGCACCGACCGACCCGACCGGTGCGCGCCGGGTTTACGCGCGGGGGTTGCTGGCGATGGCCAACGCGGGCCCGGCGACGAACGGCTCGCAGTTCTTCGTCGTGTACGGCGATTCCGCGCTGCGGCCGGACTACACGGTGTTCGGCACGGTCGGTGCCGCGGGCCTGCGGACGCTGGACAAGGTTGCCGCCGGCGGTATTCAGCCGACCGCGGACGACCCGGCGCCGGTCGACGGGACGCCGGTGCTGAAGACAGAACTGCTGCGCGTGCGGCCCGACTGCTGGTTCTGACGGGTACCGCGGGCTGCCTCGACGGGGTGGCCCGCGGCTCGTTACGGGCTTGCCTGGTTGAGGGTGGGACTGGCGTGATTGGGCCCGTAACCCGCGTGGTTGGAACCGGAACTCGCGTGATTGAGGCCGGAACTCGCGCAGTTGGGGCCAGAACTCGCGCGGCTTAGGCGGATCTGGCGTGGTCGGGCCCGCACTGGCGTGATTGGGGCCGGGATTCGCGTGGTTGAGGCCGGAAACTCGCGAGGCTGAGGCGGACCTAGTGTGGGCGGGGCCCGCGCCGGTGTGAGTGGGGCCGGAATTCATGTGGTTGGGGCCAGAAACTTGGGCGGCTGAGGCGGTTTGGCGTGGTCGGGTCCGCAACCGGCGCGATTGGGGTCGGGCTTCGGCTGGCGGGGGCCAGAAACTCGGGTGGCTGAGTGGGGTTGGCGTGGTTGGGCCCGGAACTCGTGTGATTGGGCTCGTGACTGGCGTGGTTGGGGCCGGGACTCGTGTTGCTGAGGCCGGGACCGGGGTGGCTGGGCCGGAGTCGGGGGTGGCTGCAGCCGGGACTCGTGTTTTGAGGCCGGGACCGGGGTGGCCGGGCCGGAGCCGGGGATGGCTGGGCCGGGGCTCGTGCGATTGGGGCCGGAACTCGTGTGATCAGAGGCGGGACTCGCGTGATTGGCGGCGGGATTCGCGTGATCAGCGAGGCATCTCGTGTGATTGAACGGGCATCACGCGTGATTGGAGGGTCGACTCGCGTGCTTGGGGAGTCGGCTCGCGTGCCTGGAGGGTCGGGTCGCGTGCCCAGAGGGTCGGTTCGCGTGTCTGGAGGGGCTGGTCCGTGGCTGGGAGGTGGGGCGCGGGGGGCGTGGCTGGTGGGTGGGTTAGGTGTTGATTTCCCATAGGGCCTCTGTCAGCGTCTGGACTGCTCCTTTGAAGGCGTGTTTGGGGGGTGCTGCGTAGCCGACTATCAGGCCCCCTGGGCGGTTTGGGGTCATCCAGTAGGTGCCCAGGCCCTCTATGCCGATTGCTCGGCGGCGGCACGCCGCCATGGCTTCTGTTTCTGTGGGGCCGTCGGAAGGGAGCATCAGCAGGAGGTGGAGGCCCGCTGCTATGCCGTGGGGGCGTACTGAGTCCGGTAGGGCCGCCAGGAGGTGCGTGCGGCGGGCTCGGTACTCCGCTCGGCTGCGGCGGATGTGCTGGTCGTAGGCGCCCGAGTCGATTAACTCCGCCAGGGCCAGCTGGTTCAGGATGGCCGGGCGGGAGCCGCTGTCCGATAGGGCTGCGCGGACTGGCTCTATCAGGGAACGTGGTAGTACCAGCCAGGCCAGGCGGAGTGCGGGGGCCAGGGTTTTGCTTGCTGTGCCTGCGTAGACGACCCGTTCCGGTGCCAGGGCCTGCAGGGCGCCGACCTGCTGGTGGTCGAAGCGGAACTCGCCGTCGTAGTCGTCTTCCAGGATCAGGGCGCCCGAGCGGGTCAGCTGGGTGCGGCGGTGGGGGGCCAAGGTCACGCCGGTGGGGTACTGGTGTGCCGCCGTGACGACCACCGCGGGACTGTCCACTGCGGACACGTCGATGCCGTGTTCGTCGACGTCGATGCCGACGATTCGCTGGCCTTGCGCCGCCGCGATGTCGCGGTACATGCGCAGGGACGGGTTTTCGAACGCCATCTCGGTGATGCCGAGATCCGCGAGGGCCCGGGCCAGGACGGCGATCGCGTGGGAATAGCCGTGGCACACCACGATCCGCGCCGGGTCCGCGACCACTCCGCGGCTGCGGGCCAGGTACGCGGCGAGCGTGTCGCGCAGCTCCGGGGCGCCCAGTTCCGACTCGTAGCCGAACGCCGCCGCCGGGGTGCGCAGCAGGGCGCGGCGGGTCGCGGTGATCCAGGCCTGGCGGGGGAACGCCGTCAGGTCCGGGCGGCCCGGCCGCAGGTCCCAGCGTGGGGCCGGGTCGCGGGGTGCCGGCCGGGGCGCGGACTGGGGAGCGCGCCCGCCGTCGCGACGCGGGTCGGGGCGCCCTGGGCCGTGTGCAGGTAGCCCTCGGCGGCGAGGTCGGCGTAGACGCGGGTGACCGTGCCGCGGGCGATGCCCAGGTCCTGGGCCAGCGCCCGGGTCGACGGCACAGTTGCGCCTGGCTGCCAGCGGCCCTCGCGGATCGCTGCGCGGATCGCCGTGGCCAGGCCGGTGCGCCCGGTTTCCGGCTGCCAGTCGAGGTGGACGTCCAGGCCGGAACTGGTCCACGAATCTGCCATGTGACTGGACCATACTCGTGGGCCAGTTCGGGCTAGCGTGTAACCATGACGAAGCGAATCGGACTCGGGCACGCGCCCGGGATCTACAAGGCACTGGCGAACGTGCAGGCCGAGGTGGACAAGGCCGCCGCCGACGCGGGGGTCGAGCAGAAGCTGATGGATCTGGTGAAGATGCGCGCCTCGCAGCTCAATGGCTGCGCGTTCTGCCTCGACATGCACAGCCGCGACGCGCTCGAGACGGGTGAGTCGCCGCGGCGGCTGTTCGTGCTCGACGGCTGGCGCGAGACGACCCTGTTCACCGAGCAGGAGCAGGCCGCCCTCGCCCTCACCGAGGCGATGACCAAGCTGGCCGCGACCCAGAGCGTCCCCGACGACGTCTACGACGAGGCCGTGCGGGTGTTCACCGAGGACCAGTACCGCGCCGTCGCGTGGCAGGTCATCGCGATCAACAGCTGGAACCGGGTGGCCGTCACCAGCCACACGCCGCTGCCGAAGCGTGACGCGTGAGCGCCGCCGCCCTCAAGGCCCTGCACGTCCCGGGCACGCCGCTCGTCCTGCCGAACGCGTGGGACGCCGACACCGCGAAGGCCGTCGAGGCCGCGGGGTTCCCCGTGATCGCGACCAGTTCGGTCGCCGTCGCGGCCGCGCTCGGGTTCCCGGACGGGGAGCAGGCCCCGGTCGACGAGATGTTCGCGGCTGCCGCGCGGATCGTGAAGGCCGTCGGCGTGCCCGTCACGGTGGACGCCGAGTCCGGCTACGGCCTGTCCGGCGCCGAACTGGCCGGCCGGCTCCTGGACATCGGCGCCGTCGGCCTCAACTTCGAGGACACCGACAGTGCCACCGGGCAGGTCCGGCCGGTCGCCGTGCAGGCCGACCGGATCGCCGCGCTGCGCGAAGCGGCCGGTGACGCCCTGGTGATCAACGCCCGCGTCGACGCCTTCCGCGGCGCGAGTGACCCCCGTGACGTGCTGGCCGGCAACGTCGCCCGGGCGAAGGCGTACTTCGCGGCCGGCGCCGACTGCGTCTACCCCATCCACCTGCAGACGCCGGACGTGCTCGCGGAGTTCGTGCGAGGCGTCGGCGGCGCGGTCAACGCGCCCGCGTGGCCGGGCAGCCCGGGCATCGCCGGCCTGGCCGAGCTGGGCGTGGCGCGGATCTCGCTGGGCGGCGGCCTGTGGGGCCGCACCCGGAAGTTCCTGGCCGACACGCTGGCCGAGGTCGCCAAGGGCACCCTGCCGTACTGACCGGGAATGGCCGAAGGCCGCCGCGAGGGGATCGGGAACACCCTCGCGGCGGCCTTCGGTGTCGGGCGGGCCGCTAGTGGGAGACGGCCTTCTCGGCGCCCGCGCCGGTGAGGGAGCGGACCTCCATCTCGGCGTACTTCTTCGCGTTGTGCTCCTTCGACAGGACCGTGCCGAGCCAGCCGAGGAAGAACGCGATCGGGATCGAGACGAGGCCCGGGTTGTCGAGCGGGAACCAGTGGAAGTCGACGCCCTGGAGCATCGACGCGCTCTTGTGCGTCTTCGGGTCGATCGGCTTGCCCGAGACCGCGGGCGAGAACACGATCAGCACGATCGTGATGGCCAGGCCGCCGTAGATCGACCACAGCGCGCCCTGGGTGTTGAACCGCTTCCAGAACAGCGAGTAGAGGATCGTCGGCAGGTTCGCCGACGCCGCCACCGCGAACGCCAGCGCGACCAGGAACGCCACGTTCTGCCCGTTGGCCAGGATGCCGCCGAGGATCGCGACCGCGCCGATCACCAGTGCGGTGATCCGGGCGACCTTCACCTCCGAACCCGGCGTCGCCTTGCCCTTCTTGATGACGCTGGCGTAGACGTCGTGAGCGAACGACGCCGACGCCGTGATCGTCAGGCCCGCGACCACGGCGAGGATCGTGGCGAACGCGACCGCCGCGATCAGGCCCAGCAGGACCGGCCCGCCCAGTTCGAGCGCGAGCAGCGGTGCCGCCGAGTTCGCGCCGCCGGGGGCGGCCTTGATCTTGTCCGGGCCGACCAGCGCACCCGCGCCGTAGCCCAGCACCAGCGTGAACAGGTAGAACACGCCGATCAGCACGATCGCCCAGACCACCGAGCGACGCGCGTCGCGGGCGGTCGGCACGGTGTAGAAGCGCATCAGCACGTGCGGCAGGCCCGCGGTGCCCAGCACCAGCGCGATGCCGAGGGAGAAGAAGTCCAGTTTGGACGTTCCGGTGGCGCCGTACTGCTTGCCCGGGCCGAGCAGCGCTTCACCCGTCTTGCCCGCCTTGTCGACGGCGCCTTGCAGCAGCGACGAGAAGTTGAAGCCGTACTTCCCGAGCACCCACAGCGTCATCACGAGCGCACCGACGATCAGCAGCGCGGCCTTGATGATCTGCACCCAGGTGGTGCCCTTCATGCCGCCGATGAGCACGTAGGCGATCATGATCACGCCGACGATGACGATGACCAGCGACTGGCCGGTCTTGCCCTCGATGCCCAGCAGCAGCGCGACCAGGCCGCCCGCGCCGGCCATCTGGGCCAGCAGGTAGAAGAACGACACGACCATCGTCGACGTCGCGGCCGCCGCCCGGACCGGCCGCTGCTTCATCCGGAACGCCAGGACGTCGCCCATCGTGAACTTGCCGGTGTTGCGCAGCAGTTCCGCGACCAGCAGCAGCGCGACCAGCCAGGCCACGAGGAAGCCGATGGAGTAGAGGAAGCCGTCGTAGCCGTAGATGGCGATCGCGCCCGCGATGCCGAGGAACGACGCCGCGGACAGGTAGTCGCCCGAGATCGCGATGCCGTTCTGCGGGCCGGTGAACGCGCGGCCGGCGGCGTAGTAGTCCGACGCCGTCTTGCTGTTGCGGCTGGCCCGGAACACGATCACCAGCGTGATGATCACGAACACACCGAAGATGCTGATGTTGAGGAGCGGGTTGCTGCCTTCGACTCCCGCGGCGATGGTGGTGATCACGCCTGCTCCCCCTTCGTGCTGTCGGCTTCGATGTCCTCGCGGATCTTCTCCGCGATCGGGTCGAGACGGCGGTTCGCGTAGCGGACGTAGAGCCCGGTGATCACGAACGTCGAGACGAACTGCAGGAGACCGAAGATCAGGCCGATGTTGACGTTGCCGAAGACCTTCGTGCTCATGAAGCCGTGCGCGTAGTCGGCGAGCAGGACGTAGAGCAGGTACCAGAGCAGGAACAACGCCGCCATCGGGAAGACGAACCGGCGCAGGCGGCTGCGCAGCTCCCGGAACTCGGTGCTTTCGTGCGCGCGTTCCCAGATGGCGTCGGCCGTGTCCGGGGGTCCGCCGGGTTCCGTCGTGCTCATGCTGCTCCCTTGCGGCATTGCGAAATGTGGTCCGCGTCACCGTAGGGAGGAGTAAGGGCCGCGTGAAGAATCAGCGGCTCAACAGCCTCGCGAGACGACGAACGGTTGACGAACGGTCGCGCGGCCTGGCCGAACGGGGTTCGTCCAGGTGCAGGCGGAGCATCGCCGACGTCGCCCAGAGCGGGGGCCGGCCGCGCAGGGAGACCAACGCCATTACGCCGAACGCCAGCGGTACCGACCAGGGTGCCGGTTGCTGCACCAGGATCGCCACCCAGCCGTGCAGCTGCGGGCCGGCGAGGGCGAACAGGATCGAACCGGACGACGCGAGCAGCCCGGTCAGCACGCCGGCGATGCCGCCCGCCGCGGTCAGCCGCGGCCACCAGATGCCGAGCACGAGCAGCGGGCAGAACGTCGACGCGGCGACGGTGAAGCCCCACGTGACGAGCACCCCGGCGTCCAGCTCGGCCGAGCGCAGGGCCAGCAGCACCATCACGCCGGCGACGCCGAACACGGCGAACCGCAGCCGGCGCAGCCCGCC
Organism: Amycolatopsis sp. NBC_01286; assembly: GCF_035982555.1. Lineage (NCBI taxonomy): Bacteria > Bacillati > Actinomycetota > Actinomycetes > Pseudonocardiales > Pseudonocardiaceae > Amycolatopsis > Amycolatopsis sp. NBC_01286. The sequence goes on along the minus strand of NZ_CP108428.1, from coordinate 651,020 downwards.
GGGCACCAGGTCGTGGGCGAGCGCCCCGGACATCACCAGCAGCAGCCCGAGCGACGTCGCCAGGAACGCGGCGAACGCGCCCGCGGTCAGCAACGCCGTGAAGAACCCGCCGGCCCAGCCACTGTCCACTTGGTACGGCAGGGCGACGACGACGGTGTCGGTCGCGCCGGAGAGGTACAGGCCGGGGACCAGGACGCGGCCGAGGACGCCGTAGATGCCGGGGAAGAGGTAGAAGATCCCCAGCAGGGCCACGGTGATCGCGGCGGTGCGGCGCGCGGCGCGGCCGTCCGGGCTGGTGTGGAAGCGCATGAGCACGTGCGGCAGGCCCATCGTGCCGAGCATGGTCGCGATGAGCACGGACCACGTGCCCAGCAGCGGGTAGCCCTGGTCGCCGAGGTCGAGCAGCGGACGCCGCCAGTCCGGGCCGCCCAGCGGCGCGCCGCCGCGGACCGCGGGCACCGCCGTGCCTTCGCCGAACACGACGACGTCCTGGCTGTGCGCGGTGAACTCCCCTGGCGGCAAGGTTTCCGCGACGCCGTTGCGCTCGACGGCGGTCGGTTCGCGGATCACCATGGTGACGTCGACTTCGAACTTCACCGGCGTCTCGCGGGTGAAGTGGGTGAACTCGACGGGGTTCAGCGCGTCGGCCCGGTTCACCGCGCCCGCCTGCAGCACCAGCCAGATCGCCGGGATCAGGAACAGCAGCAGCTTGAGCACGAACTGGAACGCCTGGACGTACGTCGCCGCGCGCATCCCGCCCAAAGCGAGCGTGACGCTGACCGCGGCGCCGGCCAGCACGACGCCGACCCAGTACGGCGTCCCGCCCACCGCCGTCAGCACGAGACCCGCGGTGCGGAACTGCGGGACGACGTAGATCGTGCCGATCACCAGCACCACCACCGCGGCGAGACGGCGCAGGGCGGGGGAGTTGAGCCGGGCTTCGGCGAAGTCGGGCACGGTCAGCGCGCCCGAGCGCCGCATCGGCGCGGCGACCAGCACGAGCATCGCGATGTAGCCGGCGGTGAAGCCGACCGGGTACCAGAGCGCGCCGATGCCGTCCTTGACGACGAGCCCGGCGACGCCGAGGAACGACGCCGCCGACAGGTACTCACCCGACACCGCGGCCGAGTTGACCAGCGGCGAGATCCGCCGGGACGCCACCAGGAAGTCCGACGTCGTGCGCATCGCGGCGACCCCGCGGACGCCGATCAGCAGCGTCATGAGCACGACCGGCGCGACGGCGAGCGCGACGCCCACTACTCGTCCTCGATGCGCTCGGCGCGACGCAGCTGCCAGCGTGCCAGCAGCGCCATCGACGGGTACGGCAGGACCGCGATCATCAGCCAGGACAGCGGGATCCCCAGCAGCCGCACCGAGTCGAGGCCGGGGAAGATCGCGAACACGCCCGGCAGGCCCAGCAGCAACGCGAACATCAGCACCAGCGCGGGCAGGCCGTGCCGGCGTTGCGCGCGGTACAGCGCCGTGGCGCGCTGGGTCTCCGCCGGTGGCAGGCGCGGGACGCGCCAGCGGCCGCGTGAGCGACGTCGGGCGTGGGCGAGGCGCGTCTGCGGGCTGGTCACGGCCACCCGCCGGATCCTGCTCATCGCGCGCCCGGCCCGAGCCGGCCGCGCTGGGCGGCTTCGAGCAGCCTGTCCCGCAGGTCGCGGGCGTGGCGCCGGCTGACCGGGACGTCGCCCGCCTCGGTGTGCGCGAGCAGCCCGCCCGCGCTGTCGCTGCGCAGCTCCAGCACCGCGCCGACGGCGAGCAGGAACCCGCGGTGCACCCGGCTGAACCCGGTGCCCTCCCAGTACTCCTCGAGCCGCGAGATCGGCATCCGCACCAGGTGCACGCCGCCGCGCGTGTGCAGCCGGACGTAGTCGCCGTGCGCCTCGACGAACAGGACGTCGTCGCGGCGGACGTAGCGGGTGCGGCCGCCGGACTCGACCGGCAGCGCGGCCATCGCGTCCGGCGTCGAGCGCGAAGACGGCGTCGCCATCCGGCCGACCTTCGCCAGCGCGGCGGCCAGGCGTTCGGCCCGGACCGGCTTGAGCAGGTAGTCGACCGCGCCGATGCCGTACGCGGTGACGGCGTGGCCGTCGTGCGCCGTGACGAACACGATCACCGGCGGCTCGCTCAGCTTCGCCAGCAGCGACGCCAGTTCGAGCCCGTCGAGCCCGGGCATCGAGATGTCGAGGAACACCGCGTCGAACCGGTCGGCCTGAAGCAGCTTCAACGCCTTCAGCGCGTCACTCGCGCCGACGACTTCGCCGACTTCGGGCGCTTCGCGCAGCATCCGGCAGAGTTCGTCCAACGCGGGCGGCAGGTCGTCGACGGCGAGCACTCGCAGGCCCGTCACGGCAGCACCCCCGGCTGGAACAGCGGCACCCGGACGATCACCCGGGTGCCCGCCCCGACCTCGGTTTCCACGGTGAGGCCGTACCAGGCGCCGTAGACGTCCCGCAGCCGTCTGTCCACATTGGCCAATCCAAGACCGGCCGGGTCGTCCTCGCCGACGCGCCCGGCGAGCAGGTCCGCGGCCCGCTTCGGATCCATGCCGACCCCGTCGTCCTCGACGAAGATCACGCAGTCGTTCCCTTCCGCCTGGCCGTGCACCTGGACCAGCCCGGCCTCGGGACGCGGCTCGATGCCGTGCCGGATCGCGTTCTCCACCAACGGTTCCAACACGAGGTACGGGACGGCGACGGCGAGGATCTCCGGCGCCACCCGCACCTGGACGCGCAGCCGCTCGCCCAGCACCGCCCGCTGCAGCGCCAGGTACGTCTCGATCGCGCGGAACTCCTCGGCGACGACGGTGTACTCGCCGTGCCGGGCCAGGCTGTAGCGCGTGTAGTCGGCGAAGTCGAGCATGAGGTCCCGCGCACGATCGGGATCCGAGCGCACCAGCGACGCGATGACGGTGAGCGCGTTGTAGACGAAGTGCGGCGACATCTCGGCCCGCAGCGCGCGCAGCTCGGCCTGCGCGGCCTGTTCCGCGGACGCTTCGAGCCGGCCGCGTTCCAGCGCCCGGATGACGAGGTCCGCGGCCTGGCCGGCGACGGAGTCCCGGACGTCGCCGACGACCAGCAGCGCCCCGGCGAGCTCGTCGTGGGCGTGCAGCGGCAGCACGAGGACGTCGTCGGCGGAGCCCGGTTCCTCGCTGTGCAGGACGCCGTCCAGCACCGTCGCGACGACGTCGTCCGGCCCGGGACGGCCCGACCAGAGCAGCACGCCGGACAGGTCGGTGAGGCCGACGCCGGGGAAGCCGAACAGCCGCCGCAGGCCGTGCGCGGCGCGGCGGGCGCGGGTGCCGGAGAGGCCGTCGCGCAGGTCGTCGGTGATCCGGCGGGCCGCGGCGAGCACCGGCAGCGGATCGGCACGGGACGCCGCCCGCAGGTGCAGCGCGGTCATCGGGCTCCCCTCGGCGACGGTGTCCAGGGCAGTAGATCCTACGGTGCCGTCCGTCGGCTAGAGGCTCTCGTCCTGGTCGGCGAGCACCTTGGCGTGCCGCCGGAAGCGGCGCCACGTGCTGTATTCGCCGCTCGCGGGGGCCGGCACCTCGGCCAGTCGGCTCGGGAAGGGCCGGTCCGGCAGCGAGATCCAGCCCGTCGTGCGCGTCTCCTTCACCGCCACCCGCACCGGCCGGAACGTCGTCGGGTCGAGGTCGTCGCTGTGCCGGACGACCTCCTCGTAGAACCAGGCCGACGTGATCAGCGCGAGCACGCCCCGCGACGTCCTGAGGGCCTTCTTCAGCGGGGGAGCCTCCAGGAGCCGGAACGAGTGGTTGATCGCCGGCGCCGTGACGCCGTTGTCGTCGTAAGCGACCTCGCCCGCGTGCAGCGCCATCCGGAGCCGGATCCGCGCCTCGGCGTGGTGCGTGCGGTTGTGGCGGTGCAGCGCCACGGCGAGCGCGTTCGGCAGGTACTCGACGAACGGCCCCTTGGGGATCTCCGGCGGGGCCAGGACGAAGACGCCGTCGCCGCAGTCCTCGGTCCGGCAGCCCGCCCACGGGACACCGGCGTCGTCGAAGGCCCGGCGCAGCGCCCGGTAGAGGCCCTCGCGCAGCGCCAGGCGGTGCGGTGTGGTCCGGCGCGGGTCGCCGTACCCCTCCACGTCCACCGCGAAGATCGTCCGGTGCACAGCCGGCCGTTCGTAGTTCATCGCACCCCTCCCGGCGACACATGCATGTGCTGATGCATGTGCAGCCAGTGTGACGGAAGTCGGCCGTCCGGGGGAATGGGTCATGCGGTGAACGGTTCCCCCACCACGGTGACCGGCAGGGAGGGAAAGCCCAGCTCAGAGGCCCTGTGAGTGGTGCGCACACCTCTCACGGGGCCTCTGACGGACCGGAAGGGATCAGCAGCTCTGCTTGTAGAAGTACTGAGAGTTGGCGTCCATGTCGTCCTTGGTGATCGAGTGCAGCTGCGCGGTCAGGTTCCGCGTCACCGGCTTGCCCTCGAGCGCCGCGACGGCCTGGTCGACCCCCTGCGTGCCGATCGACGCCGGGTCCTGGGCGATCAGGGCCTGGTACTGGCCGCTCTTGAGGCCCTCGACCTCGGACGGGCTGGCGTCGAAGCCGATCAGGTTGACCGCGCCGACCTTGCCGGAGTTGCGGAGGCCGGTCGCCGCGCCTTCACCGGTGTTGAGGTTGGTCGCGAAGACGCCGATCAGGTCCGGGTTGGCGGCCAGCGCGGCCGTCACCTTGGACGCGGCCTGGTCGGGCTCGTTCTGGGTGAACTGGACGCCGATGGACTTCAGGGCCGGCGTGTTCTTCAGCTCCTCTTCGAAGCCCTTGACGCGCGCGGCCGTCGTCGACGTCCCGGCGATCGTGTCGAGCACCAGCACCGAACCGCTCTTGCCGGCGGCCAGCTTGACCATGGTCTGCGCGGCGAGCTTGCCGCCCGCGGCGTTGTCCGACGAGACGGACGACTCCGCCACGCTGGTGTCCTTGAGCGAGGTGTCGACCTCGACGATCTTCGTGCCGCGTGCCTTGACCTGCTGGATCGGCGCGAGCATCGCCGTGTCGTCGGTCGGCGCGATCAGCAGCGCGGCCGGCGGGTTCGCACCGAGCGCGTTGACGAGCTGGGTCTGCAGGGGCGCGTCGAACTTCTGGGGCGCCTGCGTGGTCAGCTCGTAGCCGAGCTTCTTGGCCTCGGCCTGCGCGCCGCACTGCAGCGAGATGTAGAACGGCTCGGCCTGCACGCCTGGGATCAGCGCCAGCTTCTTGGCGTTGGCCGAGTTGGCCTGGCTGCTGCCGCCGCCGGTGTCGCCCACCGTGCCGGAGCCGCACGCGGTGAGCAGCGCGGCGGCGGACGCCAGCGCCCCGGCCGCGACGAGCGTCTTGGTCAAGTTCATCGGAAGCACCTCTTTGTACTCGGGGGAACTCGGGAGTCTCGGGAGCGGGGTCAGCGGGAGTTGCGCTGGCGGCGGCGGCGCTGGTCGAACCAGACGGCCGCGATCAGCACGGCGCCGACCGCGATCATCTGCCAGAAGTCCGGGACGCCGGTGATGTTGAAGCCCTTCTTCAGGACCGCGGGGATGAACACGCCGATCACGGTGCCGAGCACTGAGCCGACGCCGCCGAAGAGGCTCGTCCCGCCCATCACCGTCGCCGCGATGGCGTTGAGGTTGTCGCTGGTGTGCCCGGTGATGGTGGTCGAGTTGTAGTAGGCCAGCGACAGGAACCCGGCGAGCCCGGCCAGCACGCCGGTCAGCGTGTAGACCTTCATCAGGTGCGCGGTGACGCCGATGCCGGCGCGGCGCGCGCCTTCGGCGTTGGAGCCGATGGCGAAGGTGTAGCGGCCGAACTTCGTGGTGTGCAGCAGCCACGCGCCGATCAGCGTGATCACCACGGCGATCAGTACCAGGTTCGGCACGACGCCGAACGACGTGCCGTAGCCGAGCTGCTTGTTGAGCACCACCGGGACCGTGCGCACGTCGCTGCCGTTGTTGATGAGCAGGGACGCGCCGAGCGCCGCGCCCATCGTGCCGAGGGTGACGATCAGCGGCGGGATGCCCGCGACCGCGATGAGGAAGCCGTTGACCAGGCCCCACACCGTCCCGGCCAGGATGGCGACGACCAGCCCGACGACGATCACGCCCCAGCCCGCGCCGCCGGCGTCACCGCCGGACATGGCTTCCATCGTCTTGCCGCCGACCATGCCCGCGAAGATGAGCACCGAGCCCACCGACAGGTCGATGCCCGAGGTGATGATCACGAACGTCATGCCGACCGAGAGCACCAGCAGCACGGCCGTCTCGATGAGCAGCAGCTGGAAGTTGTACACCGTCGGGAACGCGTCCGGCGCGAGCACGCTGAACACGATGATCAGCGCCACCAGCACCAGCGCGATCCAGAAGGTGTTGGCACCGACGAGGCGCTTCCCCAAGGGGCGCTTGCCGAAGCCTTCCTCCACAGTGGACTGGATTTCCGGGGCCGGGGCGCTCACGCCGCCTCCTCCTGCACGAGGGCGCCGGTCATCGCGGCGACGAGGTCTTCCAGCTTGGTGTCGGACCCGGTGAACCGGGCCACCCGCTTGCCGAGCCGGAGCACCTCGACGCGGTCGGCGACCGACAGCACCTCGGGCATGTTGTGGCTGATCAGCACGACGGCGATGCCCTTGTCGCGCACCTTCTTGATGACGTCGAGCACGCGCTCGCGCTGCACGACACCCAGCGCGGCCGTCGGCTCGTCCATGAACACGACCTTCGACGCCCAGACGACCGACCGCGCCACCGCGACGCTCTGGCGCTGCCCGCCGGACAGCGAGCCGATCGGGACGTCGGTGCTCTGCAGCGTCACGCCGAGCCGCTGGAACTCCTCGATCGCCCGGCGGCGCATCTCGGCCTTGTCCAGCATGCCGAGCTTGCCGAGGATCCCCTTGCGGTGGATTTCCCGGCCCAGGAACAGGTTCGCGGCCGGATCCAGCTCGGGAGCGACGGCCAGGTCCTGGTAGACGGTCTCGATGCCGAGGCGCCGGGCCGTCGTGGGGGAGTCGAAGTGCGCCTCCGCGCCGTCCAGGAGGATCTTCCCCGACGTCGGCTGCTCCGCGCCGGAGAGGCACTTGACCAGGGTGGACTTGCCGGCGCCGTTGTCGCCGATCAGCGCCGTCACCTCGCCCGCGCGGGCCTGGAACGACGCCCCGCGCAGCGCCTCGACCGACCCGTAGTGCTTGGTCAGGTCGACCGCGTCCAGCAGGATTTCGCTCATCCGGTCCGCCCTTCGAGGGCCGGCGGGCGGCAGCGGATCACCGTCGCGGTGCCGGCCAGCTCGGTCTGGCCCGCGTCGAACGGGACCACGTAGGTGTCGCCCTTCGCCAGCGCGTGCTCGCCGCCGTGCTCGGTGCGCAGGGTGCCCGCGCCGTCGAGGACGACCAGCACCGCGAACGACGGGTCGAGTGACAACGTTGTCACTTCGGTCGTGCGAAGCTGTTCCGCTTGGAAGAACCGCTCCGATCCGGCGGCCAGCAGATCGACGGTGGCCGCGGTGTCGCCCGCGGTCCGCTTGATGATGGTCTCGAGGCGCTCGGCGTCCCAGCCGGACGTGTCCAGCGCCTGGATCGCGGTGTCGAAGCCGAGGCCGAGGTGGCCCTTCTCCGGCGAAGCGAGGAAGTCACGCCACTCGATGGTCAGCGAGAAGTCCGTCGGCTGCTGCAGCTCGACGACGAACACGCCTTCGCCGATCGCGTGCGGCAGGCCGGAGGGGATGTAGACGGTGTCGCCCGCGGTCACCGGGACGCTGTTCAGCGCCCCCAGCATCGACGGCACGTCCTGCTCCCGCGTCCACTCGGACACGGTGTCCTTGGTGAGCGTCTCCTTGAAGCCGGGGTAGACGCGCGGGTCGTCGCCGTAGGTGCCGACCACGATCCACGCCTCGGTCTTGCCGAAGTGCGAGTCGAAGTGCTGCTTCGCGAACGCGTCGGACGGGTGGAAGTGCACCGGCAGCCGCTGGCCCGCGTCGAGCAGCTTGACCAGCAGCCCGGTCGACGTCCCGAGCGCCTCGACGTGCTTGGCGCCGAGCCACGCCGGGGCGTCGGCCTCGACGGCGTCGCGCAGCCAGGCGCCGTTCGGGAGCCGGGTCAGGCCGTTGGTCTCCTGGCCGAACATGGTGCTGACCGAGGCGACCCAGTCCTCCGGGCCGAACTTCTTGTCGGGCGAGGCGCCGCGCAACGCCGCGATGGCGTCGCCCCCGCGGTAGAACTGCGGCGGCTGGTTGGCCGGAAGCCGGATCGGTTCGAGGGTCACGGGGCGACCTCACCGGAACCACGGGCGACGAGATGCACGGGCAGGACGACCTTTCTCGGCGGGGACTGATCTCCTTGGACACGGGCGAAGAGCAGCTCGGCCGCGGCGTGGCCCAGTGCGCTGACGTCGTGCGCGATCACGGTGACGGGCGGGTCGAGCAGGTCCGCCAGCTCGAAGTCGTCGAAGCCGACCATCGCCGGGCGGTACTCGGCGTGGGCCAGGGCCCGCAGCAGGTGGACGGCGACCCGGTTGTTGCCCGCGATCACCGCGGTGGCGGCGTCGGGCCCGTGCAGCAGCCGCTTGACGGCGTCGCCGACGCCCTCCTGGGTCGGCGTGCGCATGGAGACCAGCGACTCGTCGTAGGAGATGCCGTTGCGCACGCAGCCCTCGCGGAACCCGCGCAGGCGCTCGGCCGCGGTGAAGATGTCCGGGCTGTCGCCGAGGAACGCGATCCGCCGGTGGCCGTGTTTCGCCAGGTGCGTGACGGCTTCGATGGTGCCGCCGAGGTTGTCGACGAGCACGGTGTCGGCGACGATGTCGCCCGCCGGGCGGTCGATGAACACCACGGGCGTGCCCGCGCGCATCTCCGGCACCAGGTAGCCGTGCTGCAGGCCGGCCGGGACGACGAGGATGCCGTCCACCCGCCGCGCGCAGAACTCCAGCACGAGCTCGCGCTCGCGGTCGGAGTTCTCCTCGGACGAGCCGGTGAGCACCTGCCGGCCGAACGACGTCGCGATGCGTTCCACCGCGCGGTTCAGCTCGGAGTAGAAGGGGTTGCCGACGTCCTCGACGATCAGCCCGATGGTCCCGGTGGTCGACCCGCGGCGCAGGTTGCGCGCGCCGAGGTTGCGCCGGAAACCCAGCTGCTCGATGGCCGCCATGACCCGCTCGGCGGTGTCCGGGTGCACCGCCGGTTCGTCGTTGACCACGCGCGAGACGGTCTTGATGGACACGCCCGCCAGCCTGGCCACATCGCTCATCGTGGCCCGGCGGCTCGCGGTGCGCGTGCTGCCGTCCCGGTCCCGGCCGGGTGGAGACAACGTTGTCATAGTGCACGGGATTGAACGCCAAGGTCCCGGTGCTTGTCAACGCCTTGGGCGCGGATTGTGCCGATTCGACTACGGAAGTTGTAGGTCAGACGGCTGATCAGCTTGTCCGGAAGTGGACAGGTGTTGACAGCACCCTTGACTGTCTCGTGAGCCGCTGCCCAAGGTGGCCCGGTTCGACCGAGCGCGCGACAAGGTTGTCATTCACCCTCTGGTCGCGCTGATGTGGTGGAGAGGCGATGGCGATGGCGCGAGCGCGCTGGAGAGCCGGTTTAACCTTCCTGAGCTTGGCAGTAGTGGCCGCGGTGGCCCCCGCGATGCCCGTTGCCGCGGCTCAGGCGACTGATTTCGCGAAGTGGGTCAACCCGTTCGTCGGCACCCGGCCCGGCGGCGAGGACCACGGCACCGGTGGCGGTGCCGGCAACACGTTCCCGGGCGCGGTCGCGCCGTTCGGCATGGTCCAGTGGAGCCCGGACACGGTGAAGTCCCAGCCCGGCGGGTACTTCTACGACGACAACGCGCTGAACGGCTTCAGCCTGACGCACCTTTCGGGCGCGGGCTGCTCGACCTACCAGGACATCCCGTTCATCCCGTTCGTCGGCGAGGTCTCGACGTCCCCGGCGACCGACCCCGCGCACTACACGTCGAAGTTCTCGCACGCCAACGAACACGCGACGGCGGGCGCCTACGACGTCACCCTCGACAGCGGCGCGAAGGTCGAGCTGAGCGCGACCCAGCGCACCGGCTCGGCGCGGCTGACCTACCCGGCCGGCGCGTCCTCGACGCTGCTGGTGAACACGTCCGGCTCGGTCAACGGCACCGACGACGCGTCGATCACCCTCGGCAAGGACACCATCAGCGGCTGGGCCACGAGCGGCCGGTTCTGCGGCGCGCAGAACAGCTACCGCGTCTACTTCTCGGCCAAGTTCGACACGCCGTTCGAGTCGATCGGCACCTGGAAGAACGGCGCCGTGACGCCGGGCAAGTCCGCCGAAACCGGTGGTGCCAAGGCGAAGGTCGCGCAGCCCAACGGCGTCGGCGCCTCGATCGCGCGTCCGGCCAAGGCCAAGCAGCAGGACACCACCGTCAGCGGCCCGGGCAGCGGCGGGTACGTCACCTTCGCCAACCTCAACGGCGCGCAGGTGAACGTCCAGGTCGGACTGTCCTTTGTGTCCGTCGACGGCGCGAAGGCCAACCTCAAGGCCGAGAACACGAAGAAGTCGTTCGACACCGTGGCCGCGTCCGCGCGCAAGGCGTGGAACGACCAGCTCGGCAAGATCGCCGTCACCGGCGGTTCCGACGCCGACCTGACGACGTTCTACACCTCGCTGTACCACTCGCTGATCCAGCCGAACGTCTTCTCCGACGTGGACGGCCAGTACCCGGGCTTCGACGGGCGGATCCACAAGGCCGACAAGGGCCACGCGATGTACACGAACTTCTCCGGCTGGGACATCTACCGCTCGGAGGCCCCCCTCCTGGCGACGATCGACCCGAAGGAGACCTCGGACATCGTCCGGTCGATGATGGCCTACGCCGAGCAGGGCGGGTCGTGGGACCGCTGGACGGTGGCCAACGACTACACCGGCGTGATGAACGGCGACCCGTACCACATCATCGTGTCCAGCGCGTACGCGTTCGGCGCGCGTGACTTCGACGCCCAGAAGGCGTTGCTGCTCATGATCAAGGGCGCCACCCAGCCGACGCAGGGTTACACCGAGCGGCCGGGCCTCGACGACTACCAGAAGCTCGGTTACGTGCCGGGCGCCGGCGCGGACACGCTCGAGTACACCAGCGCCGACTTCTCCATCGCCGAGTTCGCGAAGCGGCTCGGGGACAGCGCGACGTACACGACGTTCATGAAGCGCGCGCAGAACTGGCAGAACCTCTACAACCCGGGCACCGGTCACCTGCAGCCGCGCAACGCGGACGGCTCGTTCGCCGGCACCTACGACCCCGCCAGCTCGCAGGGCTGGGTCGAGGGCAACGGCGCGCAGTACGAGTGGATGGTGCCCTACGACCTCGGCGGCGTCGTGACGGCGTTCGGCGGCCCGGCGGCGACGCAGTCCCGGTTGGACACCTTCTTCACGAAGCTGAACGCGGGCACGCAGGAGCCGTACGCCTTCATGGGCAACGAGCCGAACTCCAACGCGCCGTACGTCTACTCCTACACCGGCGCCCCGGCCAAGACCCAGGCGATCGTGCACCGCTCGATGGACGAGCTGTACAACCCGCGTCCCGAGGGCCTGATCGGCAACGACGACCTCGGCCAGATGTCGGCCTGGTACGTCTGGTCCGCGCTCGGCATCTACCCGGAGATCCCGGGCCGCGCCGAGACGCTGCTCGTCACCCCGCGCTTCGAGCACGCCGTGCTCACCACCGGCGCGGGCAAGAAGATCACCGTCAACGCGCCGGGCACCGGCGACTACGTGGGCAGCCTGAAGGTCAACGGCGGCGCGTCGTCGAAGGCGTGGCTGCCGGAGGCGCTCATCTCCAGCGGTGGCACGCTCGACTACACCCGCTCCGCCACGGCCACCTCGTGGGGCAGCGCCGCGGCCGACGCGCCGCCGTCGTTCCGCGAGCAGGAGAAGCCGAGCCTGTCCTTTGTGGACCCGTCGCGCGCGGTGACGCCGGCGGGCTCGACGTCGAAGGCGTCGGTCGGCGTCCAGGACCTCTCCGGCACGGCCCGGACCTGGACCTACACCGCGGGCAGCGTCGACGGGATCACGCTGACGCCGGCGACGGGCAGCATCGCCGTCCCGGCGGGCGGCAAGGCGCACGCCGACCTGACGGTTTCGGTGCCGGCGGGGCTGGCCGACGGTGCGCGTCGCATCCCGGTGACGTTCTCGGCACCGGGTGTGGCTTCGACGCAAGCGGTGCTCACGGTGCTGGTCGCCCAGCCGAACAGCTGGCTGGCCACGGTCGACAACGCGGGCATCTCGCCGGACTCCGACTCGTCGGCGGCCAACTTCGACGGCGGCGGCTGGAGCTACTCGGCCGACGCGCTGGCCGCGGCCGGCGCCACCCCGGGGGGCACGGTGACCAGTGACGGCATCAAGTTCACCTGGCCGTCGTTCCCGGTCGGCGACCCCGACAACGCGGTCGCGAACGGCCAGACGGTCAACGTCACCGGCACGGGCACCCGGCTCGCGCTGCTCGGCGCCGGGTCGAACGGCAACGCGCAGGGCACGCTGACCATCACCTACACCGATGGCAGCAAGTCGACCGCCACGATCGGGACGTCCGACTGGACGCTCGGCGGTGGCGGCGCGCAGCCGTCGTTCGGCAACCGGATCGTGCTGTCGACGCCGTACCGCAACGCTTCGGGCACTGACCCGCAGCAGATCCGCACGATGGTGTTCGGCACGAACCCGATCACCCTCGACGCGGGCAAGACGGTGGCCAGCGTGACGCTGCCGTCGAACGTCAGCGGCGGCGTGCTGCACGTCTTCGCCATCGCCGTCGGTTAGCAGTTGTGGTCCGTGAAGGCCTCCTTACCGGCTCTTATGGCCGGGAAGGAGGCCTTCACGGCTTTTCGTCGTTTCAGGGAGGAAGCTCGATGAGGAGCAAGGTCCTGGCGGGCGCGTTGACGCTCGCCGTCGTGGCGACGGGGGTGAGTCCCGCCGTCGCTTCGGCCTCCGGCGGGGACGCCCTCGACGCCGTCAACACGTTCATCGGCACGCAGGACGAGGGCAACACGTTCCCCGGCGCGTCGGCGCCGTTCGGGATGACGCAGGTCAGCCCCATCACCTCGCACTACGCCGGCTACCGCTACACCGACACCGCGATCCGCGGCTTCGGCCACTTCTTCCTGTCCGGCGCGGGTTGCTGGGAGCAGGGCGGCCTCGTCTCGACGCTGCCCACGACCGGCGAGATCGGGCCGGGCAAGGCGTTCGACACGACGAAGGCCGCGACCTTCGACCAGACGAAGTACGCGGCGCCGTTCACCCACGACGGCGAGGTCGGCAAGCCCGGCTACTACAAGGTCCACCTGACCGGCTACGGCGGCGTCGACGTCGAGACGACGGCGGCGACCCGCGCCGGCGTCGAGCGGTACACCTTCACGAAACCGGGTGACGCCAACGTCTTCGTCAACGTCGGGCAGGCCAACGACAAGGAGCCGGTGACCGGCAGCAGCATCCGGGTCGTGGACGACCGGACCGTCGAAGGCACGGTCGAGTCGCAGGCGTTCTGCGGCGGCAAGTCCTACACGACGTACTTCACGACGAAGTTCGACAAGCCGTTCAAGTCCTCGGGCACGTGGTCGCCGACCGGCGGCACGCCCGGTTCGCGCGAGTCGAGTGGCGGCGCGGGCCTGCGCGGCGCGTGGCTGACCTTCGGCGGTGGCGGCCAGGTCACCGCGACCACCGCGATCTCCCAGGTGGACGCGCAGGGCGCGCGGGTCAACCTGGCGGCCGAGCACATCCGGTCGTTCGACGCGGCTAAGGCCGACGCGCAGCGCACCTGGCGGCGGGAACTGTCCAGTGTGGACATCAAGGGCGGCACGCCCGACGACCGGACGGTGTTCTACACCTCGCTCTACCACACACTGCTGCAGCCGCTGACCGCCAACGACGCGGACGGCCGCTACTACGGCTTCGACAAGAAGGTCCACCGCGCGATCGGCTGGACGTACTACGACTTCTTCTCCCTGTGGGACACCTACCGCACGCAGAACCAGCTCCTGGCGCTGCTGCGGCCTGACCGCGCGAAGGACATCGCGAAGAGCATCCTCGCCATCCACGACCAGGGCGGCTGGCTGCCGCGGTGGGCGTACGCCAGCCAGGAGACGAACACGATGACCGGTGACCCGGTCACGCCGTTCCTGGTGGACCTTTGGCGGTTCGGCGCGCTGTCGGGCAACGAAATGCGCGCCTACCAGGCGTTGCTGCAGAACTCGACGCAGATCCCGCCCGCGTCGTCGCCGTTCCAGGGCCGCTCGGGCAACGCGAGCTACCAGCAGGACGGGTTCGTCCAGTACGACCCGAACTTCCCCAAGAAGGGGCAGGACACCGACCCGAACCACGGCGCGTCGGCCACCCTCGAGTACGCGCTCGGCGACTGCTCGCTGTCGGTCATGGCGGCGGCGCTCGGGAAGAAGTCCGACGCCGCGGCGCTGTCGGAGCAGGCCCGGACCTACCGGACGCTCTGGGACGCGTCGCAGACCGACCGCGGCTTCACCGGCTTCTTCCGGCCGAAGGTCGCGGGCGGCGACTGGTTCACCCCCGCCACCGGGCCGTACAGCCCGCAGAGCCAGGACGGCTTCCACGAGGGCACGGCCTGGCAGTACCAGTGGCTGGTCCAGCAGGACGTCCCCGGCCTGGTCCAGCGGATGGGCGGCCCGGCGGCGACCGGGAAGCGGCTGGACGACTTCTTCGCCTACGACGAGCTGGTGAAGGACCCGGCGGCGGCGGTCCGCGAGAACTGGGTCGTCGGGCCGTACGACTACTACGACCAGTTCCGCTACAACCCGAACAACGAGCCCGACCTGCACTCGCCGTGGATGTACGCGCTCACCGGGCAGCCGGCGAAGACGTCCGGGGTCGTGCGGGCCGCGCACACGCTGTTCACGAACGCGCCCAACGGCGTCACCGGCAACGACGACCTCGGCACCATGTCGGCCTGGTACGTCTTCAGCGCGCTCGGGCTCTACCCCGCCGTCCCAGGGACTGGGAACTTCGTGCTCAACGCGCCGCGGTTCGAGCGGTCCGTGCTGCACCTGCGGAACGGCCGCGACGTCACGATCAAGGCGCCCGGCGCGGACGGCTCGAAGCTGCAGTACGTCTCGGGCCTCGAGGTCGGCTCGAAGCGGTCCGACAAGGTGTACGTCGGTCTCGAGCAGCTGAAGAGCGGCACGACGCTGGACTTCGGCCTGACCACCGACGCCGCGAAGGCGACGTGGGGGACTTCGCCGTCCTCAGCACCGATTTCCCCGTGTTCTGACTAGATAGCGCCGCTCGCGAACGTGGTCCGGACCACAATGGACAGGGGTCCGGGCCACGTTCGTGAGCAGGGTCACGGGCCCCGGTGTTCCGGTGAGCGCCGTCACGCCTCACACTGGGTACCAGCACGTCCGACAACGCCGTTGACGTCCGGGGCAGTCCGCCTTGGACGGTGTGTCGGGCGTTTTTCGTGTGTCAGGACCAAAGTGGTGAGACCCCACAGGAGGAAGCAGTGTCCAGCAAGGCCGCTCTAGTGTTCCGCGTGGCCGCAGTCGCCGAAGCCCTTTCCTGGGCCGCGCTGCTTGTCGGGATGTTCCTCAAGTACGTCGTGCACTCCTCCGGTGAGGGCGGCGTGCCTGTCATCGGCATGGTGCACGGCGTGATCTTCGTCCTGTACGTGGTCGTCTCCCTGTCCGTGGCGAAGCCGCTCGGCTGGCGCCCCAAGACCCTGGTCCTCGCGCTGCTCGCGAGCATCCCGCCGCTGTTCACCTGGCTGTTCGAGAAGTGGGCGCTGCGCAACGGCAAGCTCGACGGCCCGCAGCGGCTGACCCACGGCGGTGTCGGCCTGTTCCAGGTGCGCGAGCCCGTCGCCGCTTGATCCCAGTACGTGAGAAAGGCCCGCGTCTTCGGACGCGGGCCTTTCTTTGTGTACGGGCGGCTACTCGGTGAAGTCCCCGGTCGCGCGGCGCACCTTCGTCAGCAGGTCGGTCAGCTGCTCGGTCTGGCGTTCGGTCAGCCCGTTGAGCCCGAAGTCGATCTCGGTGACCGCCGCGGTCGCGGTCTCGCGGCGCTTGCGGCCCTCGGCGGTGATCTCCACCAGCGTCGTGCGGCGGTCGGTCGGGTGCGCGACGCGCTTCACGAGCCCGTCGCGCTCCAGCCGGTCGACTATGTTGGTGACACTGGTGGGGTGCAGCTGGAGCCGCTCGCCCATCACCCGCATCGGCAGGCTGGCGCTGCGGGCGAAGGTGAGCAGCACCAGCGCTTCGTACCGGGCGAAGGTCAGGCCGTGCGGCTTGAGCGCGCCGTTCACCGCGGACTGGATGATCTGCTGGACCCGCATCACGCCGGTGACCGCGGCCATGGTGCCGGAGGGCCCGATCCGGGCCTCCCAAAGCTGTGCCGCGCGGGCGATCGGGTCGAACGGCAGCGGACGGTTCATGACACGCGAAGTTACCAGCGGGTACCGGCGCGTGTCGCCCGACCGGCGGAAAGAGCACCGAAGAAGGGACTTCCGAGCATGATCGTCGCGTTCAGTGTCAGCCCGTCCGGCGGGGAGCCGGACGGCGGAGTCAGCGAGGCCGTCGCCCGCGCGGTGAAGGTGGTCCGGGAGTCCGGGCTGCCCAACTCGACCAACGCCATGTTCACCAACGTCGAGGGCGAGTGGGACGAGGTGATGGACGTCGTCAAGCGCGCGGTCGAGGCCGCGGGGGCGGGCTCGGCCCGCGTCGGGCTCGTCCTGAAGGCCGACATCCGCCCCGGCTTCGCCGACCAGCTCGAGGCCAAGGTGGACCGGATCGAAGCCCACCTCCGCGACAGCTCGTGAGTGGTTAGGGCGGTTAGAACCGCCCTAAACACTCACGACGGGCTTACGGGAGCGGCGGGGTGAAGGCGACGGTCCAGCGGCCGTCGTCGGTCGTCACCGTCAGCGGGTAGCTGAACGGGCGGCCGTCGGCGAGGACGCCGTCGACCGTGGCGCGGGTCGGGGCCCGCTCGTCCGGGGCCAGGCGGACCGTGACGCTGTGGACGCCGTTGCCGGCCAGCACCTCGACGTAGTCCTTGGCGAAGTCGTCCGCGCCGGAGCCGGGGTAGTCGAGCAGGCCGGCGAGGGCGTCCGAATCGTGGGCGGCAAGCGCGGTGGCCAGGCGGTCGCGCAGCTCGGCGGGGGTGGCCGCGCCCGGGTCCGGTTCGTGCACGATCAGCAGCGTCACCGCGCCGATCCAGAGGACGGCGGCGGCGATCGAAAGCCCCACTTTGACGTCCCGCCGGATGTGCACGCGGCCGAGCCTGCCCCAGCCACGCCGTCCTGCCAAGCGGACGTGCCGGGCACCCGGTGAAACACTCCGGCGCGCGTGCCAGGATGGAACCGTGACACAACCACGCGGATCTGCAGCGAAGTCAGCGGCCCTGTCCGCCGCCCTGTCCGGCGCGGTCGACCTGTCCGCGCTCAAGGCCCGTGCCGAAACGGCGCGCCGGCCGCCGGCCCCGCCCGCGAGCGGCCCCGGCCCGGAGGGTGACGCACCCCCGCCGGCCCCGTCGTCCGGGGCCGTGATCGATGTCACCGAGGCGACGTTCCAGACCGACGTCGTGGAGCGGTCCCTGCACCAGCTGGTGATCGTCGACCTGTGGGCCGAGTGGTGCGGCCCGTGCAAGCAGCTGTCCCCGGTGCTGGAGCGGCTGGCCGGCGAGTCCGGCGGCGCCTGGATCGTCGCGAAGGTCGACGTCGACGCCAACCCGCGGATCGCGCAGCTGTTCGGCGCGCAGTCGATCCCGACGATCGTCGCCATCGGCGGCGGCCAGCCGGTCGACGCGTTCTCCGGCGCGCTGCCCGAGCCCGAGATCCGCAAGTGGATCAACGCGCTGCTCGACGCCCTGCGCGACAAGCTGCCGGCGATCCGCGAGGCGGAGGCCAACGGCGGCGGCCCGGTCGAGGAGCCGGAGGACCCGCGCTTCACCGAGGCGGAGGAGGCCTTCGAGCGGGGCGACTTCGCCGCCGCGCAGGCCGCCTACGAGCGCATCCTCGACGTCGAACCGGCCAACGAGCTGGCGAAGAACGCGCTGGCCCAGGTCAAGTTCACGGCCCGGGCGGAGGCCGCGGACCCGGACGCCCGCACGAAGGCCGACGCCGACCCGGCGGACCTGGACGCCCAGCTCGCGGCGGCCGACCTGGACATCGCGGAGAACGACGTCGAGGCGAGCTTCAAGCGCCTGATCGACGTGGTCCGCCGCACCGCGGGCGACGACCGCAACAAGGCGCGCGAGCACCTGGTGGCGCTGTTCGACCTCTTCGACCCGGCCGACGACCGGGTCATGAAGGCCCGCCGCGACCTGGCTTCCGCTCTCTTCTGAGCCGTGTCCTGAAGGGCACCCTCATGGCTCTTACGTCCCTGAGGGTGCCCCTCACGGCGTTCGGCTTGAGCACGTGAAAGGCCCCCACCTCGCGGCGGGGGCCTTTCGCGTGTGGTGGCCCGGCGCGAGCAGGCCGTCGCAGAGAGGGCGCGCGAAAGGACCGTTCGTGTTGGTGCGTGAGTGGCCCGTTCGTGCCGCCGGAGGCGCGAGTGGACCGTTCGTGCCCTCGCGCGACGGGCGCGAAAGGGCCGTTCGCACCGCAACGAGCGCGAGTGGCCCGTTCGCGCCGACACCGACTCCCTCGGGACACGAAAAGGCCCCCACCTCGCGGCGGGGGCCTTTCGAACCGGTGAACCTCAGCCGTACTGCTTCGAGCAGACCGACGAGCCTTCGAGATATCCGCGACGCAGCGACTCGACCCGGTCGAAACCGCTGTCCGGGCGCTTGCCGTTGACGTCCGCCGAGACCAGGCTCTCCGGCTGCAGCAGGTCCGCGATCGCCTCGTCGAGGTCACCCGCCGACAGCCGCAGGTCGCCCGGGCGGTTCGTGAACGCCGCCCACGCTCCCACCAGGCACGACGTGCGCAGGCCCGCGTTCGGGTTGTCGATCGACGCTCCCACGCCCTTCTGGATGCCCAGCGCGTACCGGGATGCGACCTCGGAGAACGCCGCGAAGTCGCCCATGCCGCCCGGGTCCTCGCCCTTCATCTCCGCCTCGCGGTCGATCGGCTGGGCCAGCTCGGCCAGCTTCGCCAGGTCGATGCTCACGGAGTTGTCGTCCGGGCAGTAGGACGCCGGCGCCGTCGTGTTGCAGCTGCCGCCGTCGTTGATCTCCGGCGCGGCCACGCCGGCGCCCTTGAAGGCCTCGTCGAGGCTCTTCTTCAGCAGCTCGACGGCCTGGTCGTTGAACTTCGCGTCGCCCTTGCCCTTGTCGCCCTTGTCGAACGGGCGCTCGGTGAGCCGGGCCTTGACGTTGTCGGTGTTCATCGCCGCGCACTCCTTCGGGCCCTTCTCGAACCCGGCCTGGAACGCGAACGTGCGGTCGAACGCGGTGCCGTGCGCGCCGCGGTCGGCGGCACTGGTGCCCGCCTGGTCGCGGATCAGGAACATCGACGCCATCACCTGGTTCAGGCCTTCGGACGTCGACACCTGGTAGTACTTGCTCTTGTCCTCGGCGACCCAGCGGAAGTAGCCGCCGGCGAAGCAGTCGGCCTGCTGCTCCTTCACCACGGTCGGGGTGCTCTTGGTGATCCCGGCCTTGTCGCCGAGCCGGTACTGGACGGCGTGGCCGAACTCGTGCGCGAGCACGACGACGACCGACATCGGGCCGAACCGCTTGCGCAGCATCGGCAGCAGCACGCCGCGGTCCCACGCCACCGAGTCGTCGGTCGGGCAGTAGAACGCGTTCACGAGCTTCTTGACGCTGCCGCAGCCGGTTTCCTCGGTGTCGGTGTTCGCGTCGTAGGACAGCAGCGACTTCACCGGCTCGAACTGGACGCCGAAGTCCGAGGGCAGCATCTCGCCCCAGTACGTCTGGACGTCGTCGATCGCGGCGGTGGCGAGCTTGTCGTCCTCGCCGCCGTCGGCGTTGCGGACGTCGAGGCTCGGGGTCGGCGCGCCGGACTTGAGGCCGCTCTCGAAGTGCGTCACCGGCAGCCCGGCGACCGAGCCCGCGCCGGTGTCCTTGACCGGCCCGCTCCCGGAGCCGCTCTTGCTGTTGCACCCGCTCACGGCGACCGCCGCGATCGCGAGCAACGCGACCAGCGCGCGCCGTCCTCCCCCTGAGGTCATCTTCACTCGCTCCACTCCCAGCCTGCCCGTACCCGACGGGCAGGACCATACCCAGGGCTTACGGGGCGTGTGCGCGTAATCCCCGAAGTACTCCCCGAGCAGCGCGCGGGGCGGCCCGATATCGTCGCTGTCCATGCGTGCAGTCCGCCGGTTCACCGTTCGCGCCAGCCTCCCGGAGTCCCTTTCCGGCCTCGGCGCGCTGGCCACCAACCTGCGCTGGACGTGGCACCCGCCGACGCGCGACCTGTTCGCGTCGATGGACGCCGAGCTGTTCGACGCCGTCCGCGACCCGCTCCGGATGCTCACCGCGCTGCCGCCGGCCCGCCTCGACGAGCTCGCCGTCGACGAAGACTTCCTCTCCCGCGCCCGCGTCGCCGCCGCGGACCTGGAGAACTACCTGTCCGAGCCGCGCTGGTACCAGCAGCGCGACGACGCCGGCCTGCCGCCGGCCGTCGCCTACTTCTCGATGGAGTTCGGCGTCACCGAGGCCCTGCCGAACTACTCCGGCGGCCTCGGCGTGCTCGCCGGCGACCACCTCAAGGCCGCGTCCGACCTGGGCGTGCCGATGGTCGGCGTCGGGCTGCTCTACCGCAACGGCTACTTCCGGCAGTCGCTCTCGCTCGACGGCTGGCAGGTCGAGCACTACCCGGTCATCGACCCCAACGCGTTCCCGCTCGAGCTGCTGACGGTGGGCGGACGTCCGGTGCTGATCGGCGTCGCGATGCCGGGCGGGCGCGAGCTGTGCGCGCAGATCTGGCAGGCTCGCGTCGGCCGGGTGCCGCTGCTGCTGCTCGACACCGACACCGAGGCCAACGACGACGACCTGCGCGGCGTCACCGACCGGCTCTACGGCGGCGACGCCGACCACCGGCTGCGGCAGGAGATCCTGGCCGGCATCGGCGGCTTCCGCGCCGTCCGCAAGTACTGCGAGATCACCGGCCACCCGCAGCCGATGGTGTTCCACACCAACGAAGGCCACGCCGGATTCCTCGGGCTGGAGCGGGCCCGCGAGATCGTGCAGGCCGACGGCCTCGCGTTCGACGAGGCCATGCCGGCGGTCCGCGCCGGGACGCTGTTCACCACGCACACCCCGGTCAGCGCGGGCATCGACCGCTTCCCGGTGGACCTGGTGCAGCGCTACTTCGCCGACGGGCGGCTGGTGCCCGACATCGACCCGCGGCGCGTGCTCGCGCTCGGCGCCGAGGACAACCCTGGCCTCTTCAACATGGCGCACATGGGCCTGCGGCTGGCGCAGCGCGCGAACGGCGTCTCGCAGCTGCACGGCCGCGTCACGCGCAAGATGTTCTCCCGGCTGTGGCCCGGGTTCGACCACGACGAGGTGCCGATCTCGTCGGTGACCAACGGCGTCCACGGCCCGACGTGGGTGGCGCGCGAGCTGAGCACGCTGCTCGGCCGCGAGTGGGGCCTCGACTCCGGTGACAAGCCGCTGCGCGAAGGCGTCTCGGACGCCCAGCTGTGGGCGCTGCGGCGCGAGCTGCGCGAGAAGCTCGTGTTCGAGGTGCGACGCCGGGTGCGCGCGGCGTGGCTGCAGCGCGGCGCGTCGCCGCTGGAGCTGGGCTGGGTGGACTCGGTGTTCGACCCGGACGTGCTGACGGTCGGCTTCGCCCGCCGCGTCCCGACGTACAAGCGGCTCACGCTGATGCTGCGCGACCCGGACCGGCTGCGCACGCTGCTGCTCGACGAGCGCCGGCCGATCCAGGTCGTCGTCGCCGGGAAGTCGCACCCGGCCGACGAGAACGGCAAGCAGCTGATCCAGCAGATCGTCCGGTTCGTCGACGGCGCGGACGTCCGGCACCGGATCGTCTTCCTGCCGGACTACGGCATGTCGATGGCGCGCTACCTCTACCGCGGCTGCGACGTCTGGCTGAACAACCCGGTGCGGCCGCTGGAGGCGTGCGGGACGTCGGGGATGAAGTCGGCGCTCAACGGCGGGCTCAACCTGTCCATCCGCGACGGCTGGTGGGACGAGAGCTACGACGGCAGCAACGGCTGGGCGATCCCGACCGCGGACGGCGTCGCCGACCCGCTGCGCCGCGACGACCTCGAGGCCGCGGCCCTCTACGACCTGCTCGGCCAGCAGATCTCGCCGTTGTTCTACGACCGGTCCGCCGACGGCGTGCCCACCGGCTGGCTGTCGATGGTGTGGCACACGCTGGAGACGCTCGGCCCGCGGGTGCAGGCCTCCCGGATGGTCCGCGAGTACGTCGACCACGGGTACCTCCCGGCGTCTCGCACGGTCGCGGCGGCCACCGGCGACGGCTACCGCGGCGCGCTGTCGCTGGCGGACTACCGCACCAAGATCGAGGTGTCGTGGCCGCGGGTGAAGATCTTCGACTCGGAGCTGCAGGTCGAGGCGACCGAGCCGCTGGTGGTGGGCACCGAGGTGACGATCCGCGCGCGCATCGACCTGGCCGGCCTGCAACCGTCCGAAGTGGACATCCAGGCGGTGGTCGGCCGGGTGGCCGACGACGACGAGCTGCGCGACCCGGTCACGGTCCCGATGGAGGGCGACGGCATCGGCGCCTTCGCGGCCCGGCTGAAACTCCCCCAGCCGGGAGCGATCGGCTACACGGTCCGAGTGCTGCCGAAGCACGGCCTGCTGGCGACACCGGCGGAGCTGGCCCGGGTCATCCTGGCCTGAGCAAAGCCGTGAAGGCCCCCTTCCCGGCCGTAAGAGCCGGTAAGGAGTCCTTCACGGCTTTCTCGCCCGCGCCGGGAAAGCCCGCCGCTGACCTGGAGCAACTCCAGCCGGGCAGCGCCGAAAACCACACCGCGTCCCGGCGTCGGCCGCGTTAAGTTGGGGGTATGCGCTTCGGACTCTTCATCCCGCAGGGCTGGCGGATCGACCTCGCCGGCATCGAGCCCGCGGACCACTGGAAGACCATGCTCGGCCTCGCGAAGCACGCGGAGGCCGGGCCCTTCGAATCGATCTGGGTCTACGACCACTTCCACACCGTGCCGGTACCCACGGAGGAGGCCACGCACGAGGCGTGGTCGCTGATCTCGGCCTTCGCCGCCGCGACCGACACCATCCGGCTCGGGCAGATGTGCACCTGCATGGGCTACCGCAACCCCGCCTACCTGGCGAAGGTCGCCGCGACCGCGGACACCATCGCCGGCGGGCGCGTCGAGATGGGGATCGGGGCCGGCTGGTACGAGCACGAGTGGCGGGCCTACGGCTACGGCTTCCCGGGCGCCGGCGAGCGGCTCGGGCAGCTCGACGAGGGCGTGCAGATCATGCGGGACCTCTGGACCACCGGGACGTCCACTCTGGACGGCAAGCACTACCAGACGGACGGCGCGATCCTGCGTCCGTTGCCGCCGCAGGAAGGCGGGATCCCGCTGTGGATCGCCGGCGGCGGTGAGAAGAAGACGCTGAAGATCGCGGCGAAGTACGCGAAGTACACGAACTTCGGCGGCGACGCCGAGACGTTCACCCGGAAGTCGGAGATCCTCGCGCAGCACTGCAAGGACGTCGGTACCGACTTCGACGCGATCGTCCGCTCGGTCAACCACAACGTCGTGATCGGGGAGACCGAAAAGGACGTCCAGGACAAGCTGGCGTGGCTGAAGTCCCACCTGCACAAGTACACCCCGGCGGACGCGGCCGAGCGGTGGTTCGCCAACTTCGAGAACAGCCCGACCACCGGCACACCCGAGCAGGTCACCGAAAAGCTCGCCGCGATGGGCGAGCTCGGCATGTCCTACGCGATCTTCAACTTCCCGGAAGCCGCGTACGACCGCGCCGGCATCGACCTGTTCGCCGCACAGGTCGCGCCCGCGCTGAGCTGACGAAAGACTAGGGAACAGCCGGGCTTCCGCCGGTCTGCACGGGCAGGCCGGCGGACGCCCAGGCCCGGAAGCCGCCTTCGAGGTCCGTCGCGCGCGGCAGGCCCAGCCGCTGCAGGTCGGCCGCCGCGAGGCTCGACGAGTAGCCCTCGTTGCACAGCACGATCACCGTCGAGTCCGGCGTCACCGAGGGCAGCCGCCAGTCGCTGTCGGGCGCCAGCCGCCACTCCAGGTGGATCCGCTCGACGATCACCGCGCCGGGGATCTCGCCCTCGGCCTCGCGGTTGGCGAGCGGCCGGATGTCGACGAGCAGCGCGCCCGCCTCCTGCAGCTCGTGGGCCCGGGCCGGGGTCGCCCGCTCCAGGCCGGATCGGGCGGCGGCCAGGAGGGTGTCGATGGCGCTCATCGGCGGACGATAGCGGGCAGCGGCGGGATTTCGGCCGGAACGTCCGCGAGCGTCGTGTACTCGCGGGTCGCCACCAGCGGCGGTGAGTACGCGTGGACGCTCGCCGCGGGCCGGTCGCCGATGCCGGTGACCTGGTGGGCGCGCCCGGCGCCGAAGCCGATGCCGTCGCCCGCGGTGTGCGTGCGGCTTCGGATCGGGCCGCCGGGGTAGCGGTACTCCTCGTTCAGCTCGCCCTGCAGCACGGTGAACGAGCCGGACGCGCCGCCGTGGTCGTGCGGCTTCGTGTGCTGGCCGGGCAGCCACGACAGCAGCCACAGCTCGACGCCGTCGGTCAGTGCCAGCCGGGCCCACCAGCGGCGGTCCTCGTCGAACCGCAGGATGGCCTTGACGTTCGCGGTCAGTTCGGTGGTCACGGTGGCGGTCAGGTCCGCCAGCTCCCGCGGGGTCCACAGCAGCCGCGACGGGTGCAGCAGCTCGGGCAGCAGCGGGTCGGTCAGCTGCGGGTGGATCTCGACGGCGGGACGGGTGATGGAAGTGGTCAACGCGGGGCTCCTCGGACGCGAAAGGTGATCGGGACGCGGGGGCGTGCACGGCGCCGGCCGCACGTCGGGAAAAGGACGCGCGGGGTCAGCGGAGCCGTGCCGGGGTACACCCGGCCGAGGCGACGAGGAGCAGGTCGATCGTGCGACGGCGCCAGAACGAGCCCCGGGTCACCGGGGTCACGGGCGCGTCGGCTGACATGTCCGTGATCCTGCCACAGCCGCGCCGCGCCGGGCACTTCCGGAGTGCGGAGTTCCACTTCGTGGACGTCCCCGACCTGCCGATCGGCCGTCTCACCCGGGCGGGTGCGCACGCGCGCGCGACGGCAGACAGAATGGGCTTCGTGAGCGAGCCGATCCAGCCCAGCGAACTTGACGACCTCGTGGTCCGGATGGCCGGTGTCGGCGTCCGCCGCGGGACAAACGACCTCCTCGCCGGCCTCGACTGGTCCGTGGAACTCGACGAGCGCTGGGTGGTGCTCGGCCCGAACGGCGCGGGCAAGACCACCCTGCTGCGCCTCGCCGCGGCCGAGCTGCACCCGAGCACCGGCGAGCTCGACCTGCTCGGCGAGCGCATCGGCAAGGTCAACATCTTCGAGCTGCGCCCCCGCATCGGGTTCACCTCCGCCGCGATCGCCCAGCGCGTCCCGGGCGACGAGCTGGTGAAGGACGTCGTGGTGAGCGCCGGGTA
Organism: Amycolatopsis sp. NBC_01286; assembly: GCF_035982555.1. Lineage (NCBI taxonomy): Bacteria > Bacillati > Actinomycetota > Actinomycetes > Pseudonocardiales > Pseudonocardiaceae > Amycolatopsis > Amycolatopsis sp. NBC_01286. Next base: position 625,489 of record NZ_CP108428.1, on the reverse strand, counting down.
CGCCGTGGTGGGCCGGTGGCGTGAGGAGTACGACACCCTCGACACCGCCCGCGCGACCGAGCTGCTGGGCGCGCTGGGCATCGGGCAGCTGGCCGACCGCACCTTCGGCACGCTGTCGGAGGGCGAGCGCAAGCGGGCCCTGATCGCCCGGTCCCTGATGACCGACCCGGAGATGCTGCTGCTCGACGAGCCGGCCGCCGGCCTCGACCTCGGCGGCCGCGAGGACCTCGTCGCGCGGCTGTCCGCGCTGGCCCTCGACCCGGACGCGCCGGCGATGGTGCTCGTCACCCACCACGTGGAGGAGATCCCGCCGGGGTTCACCCACGCGTTGCTCCTCCGCGACGGTCACGCGGTCGTGTCCGGCCTCGTCGACGACGTCATCACCAGCGAAAACCTCTCGAAGACGTTCGACCAGGACCTGGTGCTCGAACGCTCCGGGGATCGCTTCTTCGCCCGCCGTCGCTAGGCTGTCCTTACCCGCCGGTAGCGTGCTGGCAGATCGTCAATGAGGAGGATGGGCGTGGGAGAGTTCGTATCGCTGGAGGTCAAGGACGGCGTCGGGACGATCCGGCTCGACCGGCCCCCGGTCAACGCCCTGAACGCCCAGGTCACCGCCGAGCTCGCGGAGCTGGCCAAAGAGGTGTCCGAGCGTGACGACGTCCGCGCGGTCATCCTCTACGGCGGGGAGAAGACCTTCGCCGGCGGCGCGGACATCAAGGAGATGGCCACCCGCACCTACCCGCAGATCGCGAAGTTCGGCGCCACCCTCACCGGGACGCTCGCCGCGATCGCGAACATCCCGAAGCCGGTCGTCGCCGCCATCACCGGCTACGCCCTCGGCGGCGGCCTCGAACTGGCGCTGACCGCGGACCGCCGCGTCGCCGGCGACAACGTCAAGGTCGGTCAGCCGGAGATCCAGCTCGGCGTCATCCCCGGCGCGGGCGGCACCCAGCGCCTGGCCCGGCTGATCGGCCCGAGCAAGACCAAAGACATCGTCTACACCGGCCGGTTCGTCAAGGCCGAAGAGGCGCTGCGGCTGGGGATCGTCGACGAGGTCGTCGCCCCGGACGACGTCTACGCGGCCGCGCACAAGTGGGCGTCCCAGTTCGCCAACGGCCCGGCCGTGGCACTGCGCGCGGCGAAGGCGGCCATCGACGGCGGTCTCGACACGGACCTGGCGAACGGGCTCAAGCTCGAGTCGCACCTGTTCGCCGCGCTCTGGGCGACCGAAGACCAGCAGAACGGCATGAAGTCGTTCATCGAGAACGGCCCCGGCAAGGCCACTTTCGAAGGGAAATGACGCCTTGACCGACGTGAACGACCCGGCACCGCACCCGCACGCCACCGCGGAAGAGGTCCAGGCCGCCTGGGCCGACCCCAAGCTCGCGAACGTGCTGTACCACGACTGGGAAGCCGGCACCTACGACGAGAAGTGGTCCATCTCCTACGACGAGCGCTGCATCTCGTACGCGACGGACGTGTTCAACGCCGTCGCGGGTGATGACGGCCAGCCGTACCAGCACGCGATGGAGCTGGGCAGCGGCACGGGCTTCTTCCTGCTGAACCTGATGCAGGGCGGCGTGGCCAAGAAGGGCTCGGTCACCGACCTCTCGCCCGGCATGGTCCAGGTCGCGCTGCGCAACGCCGAGAGCCTCGGCCTTGACGTCGACGGCCGGGTCGCCGACGCCGAGCGGATCCCGTACGAGGACAACACGTTCGACCTGGTGGTCGGGCACGCGGTGCTGCACCACATCCCGGACGTCCAGGCGGCGTTCCGCGAGGTGCTGCGTGTGCTCAAGCCGGGCGGGCGGTTCGTGTTCGCCGGCGAGCCGACCAAGATCGGCGACACCTACGCCCGCAAGCTCGGCCAGCTCACCTGGTTCCTGACGACCAACGTGACGAAGCTGCCCGCGCTGAGCGGCTGGCGCCGGCCGCAGGAGGAGCTCGACGAGTCCTCGCGCGCGGCCGCGCTGGAAGCCGTGGTCGACATCCACACCTTCGACCCGTCGGAGCTGGAGTCGTGGGCCCGCGGCGCCGGCGCCCAGGACGTCCGCGCGGTCACCGAGGAGTTCGCCGCGGCGCTCGCCGGCTGGCCGATCCGGACGTTCGAAGCCGCGGTGCCGCAAGAGAAGCTGACCGTCCGCTGGCGGCTGTTCGCCTACAAGCTGTGGCTGCGGCTGTCCGCTGTGGACAAGAAGCTGCTGTCGAAGGTGCTGCCGCGCGAGCTGTTCTACAACGTGATGATCACCGGGACCAAGCGGCCGTCCTAAGTGCCTTACGCGTTCAGCCTCGACGACGTCGCCTACCTGCGCTCCGGCGCGGGTGAGGCGGCGCTCGCCGAGACTTCCGCGCGGCCGCTGACCGACCGCATCGCCGACGTCGCCGCTGTGCGCCGCCTGGTCGGCGAGGAGCACGCGGCCGCGGTGCTGGAAACCGCCGTGCTGCGCCGGAAAGCCGTCGGCAAGCTGTCCGGTGTGGACTGGCTGTTCACCACGGACGCCCTCCAGCAGGCGAGTGCGTCCCTCGTCGCGCGGCACCGGGCCCAGCGACTGGCCGGCCTCGACGTCCACGACGTCACCTGCTCGGTCGGCGCGGACCTGGCCGAGATCGCCCGGGTGGCGCGGCGCGCGCTCGGGTCCGATGTGGACCCGGTGCGGCTGGCCATGGCCCGGCACAACGGTTCGGCCGCGGATGTCTCGTTCGGGCTAGTGCGGGCCGACGCGCTGAAGCCGGTCAGCCGGGACACCGTGATCGTCGCCGATCCGGCTCGACGTGACGCGGCCGGGCGGCGGGCCTGGAAGCCCGCGGACTTCACCCCGCCGCTCGACGGCCTGGTCGACGCGTACCCGGGGCGTCCGCTGTCGGTGAAGTGCGCGCCCGGCTTGGACTTCGCGATCGTGCCGTGGGCGGACGAGGTCGAGCTGGTGTCCCTCGACGGCCAGGTGCGCGAGTCCTGCCTGTGGCGTGGCCTGGGCACCGGCGTCACCCGGCGGGCGAGCGTGCTGCGCTCGGACGGGACACAGTGGACGGTCACCGACGCCGAGCCGGACGAGCTGCCCACGCGTGAGCCGGGGGAGTGGATCGTCGACCCGGACGGCGCGGTCGTGCGGGCCGGGCTGGTCCGGCACTACGCGGCGCGGCACGGGCTGTGGCAGCTGGACGAACGCATCGCGTACCTGACCGGTGACACACCGCCGCCGGGCGTGCGCGCGTTCCGCGTCCTGGAGCAGGGCCCGTACAGCGAAAAGTCCCTGAAGTCCGTCCTCAAGCGACACGACGTCGGCCGGCTGGAGATCCTGATCCGCGGCCTCGACGTCGACCCGGACGCGTTGCGCCGCAGGCTGAAACCACGCGGCTCGGCGGAAGCGTCGGTGGTTTTGACGCGGATCGGCCGCGCGCCGGTGGCGTTCGTGTGCCGCGCCGAGCGGGTTTAGGTGAACAGGAACCAACGAAGGGTGGAACTCCGGGTGAACGTGACGTAGGTTCCCCGAGTCGCCAAGTCTTCACTGGAGGGTCGCCGTGTCCGGAAAATGGTCAGGTCTCGTCAAGCTCGCCGCCGCCGCGGCGATCGGTGCCACCGTCGCTTCGGGGGCCACCGCGCTGGCCGGCTCGGACGACGCCACCGCCGCCCGCGCCAAGGAACCGGCCAACATCGGCCAGGTCAAGAACGACGTCAAGGCGTACTACGGCGACTACCTCGACGCCGCGGGCAAGCACCACTACTCCGACACGAGCAAGTTCGTGAAGGACACCAAGAACGTCGTCTCCGACGCGAAGCGCTACCTGCAGCAGCAGCTGGGCCGGGTGAAGAACCCGGCGATCGTGCTGGACGTCGACGACACCTCCGAGGTCACCTACGGCTGGGAGGCCGACAACGACTTCGGCTTCGACCCGGTCAAGCAGCAGCAAGCCATCGACAACGGCACCTTCGAGGTGAACAAGCCGGTGCTGGAGCTGACCAACTGGGCCGCCCAGCACGGCGTGAAGGTGTTCTTCCTGACCGGCCGCAACGAGCTGCAGGGCCCGCAGTCGCTCAAGAACCTCGCCAACGAGGGTTACCCGGCCCCGACGGCTGCGTTCTTCAAGCCGAAGGTGACCGCGCCGGACTACCTGCCGTGCGGCCTGACCTGCAACACCGTGCAGTACAAGTCGGGCACGCGGGCGCACATCGAGGCGACCGGCGCGAAGATCGTGCTGAACGTCGGTGACCAGTTCAGCGACCTCGAAGGCGGCCACGCGCTGCGGCCGATCAAGCTGCCGAACCCGATGTACTACCTGCCCTGACCCGGAATAACCGCCGGGTCCCGGGTGCTGCTCCCAGTACACGACTTCGTCGAGGAGCTGACATGCCGGAGAAGAAGGTGCTGGTCCCGGGACCGGACCACCCGATCACCGTCGAGCCGACCAAGGTCCGCGTGGTGGTCAAGGCGGGCGGGCGCGTGGTGGCCGACAGCCGCAACGCGCTGACACTGCAGGAGTCGAACTACCCGGCGGCGCAGTACATCCCGCGGGCGGACGTCGACTTCAGCCTGCTGGAGCGGACCGACCACGAGACGTACTGCCCGTACAAGGGCGACAGCAACTACTACAGCCTGAACGCCGGTGACGTGCAGGCGGAAAACGCGATCTGGACGTACGAGAAGCCGTACGACGCCGTCGCGTCGATCAAGGACCACGTCGCGTTCTACCCGAACGTCGTGGACTCGATCGAGCTGATCGAGGACTGACCTGGACCTCGACCTGCTGCGGACGTTCCTCGCGGTCCACCGCGCGGGCTCGCTGACCGGCGCGGCACCGTCACTGGGCTTGTCCCAGCCGACGGTGACCGCGCAGGTCAGGGCCCTGGAGGCGGAGCTGGGCCGGCAGCTGTTCGTCCGCCGCGCGCGAGGCGTCACGCCGACGTCGGCGGCCGACGAACTCGCGTCCCGCATCGCCCCGCACGTCGACGCGCTGACCGACGTCGCCCTGGGCCCCGCCGACCGTTTCGCGGTGCCGGTACACCTGGCCGGACCGGCCGAGCTGACGACGGCCCGCGTCCTGCCCGCACTCGCGGACCTGGTTTCCGACGGTCTCAAGCTGCGGGTGAGCTTCGGCCTGGCCGACGACCTGCTGGCCGGGCTGGCGCAGCGCCGTTTCGACCTGGTCGTCTCGACGATCCGCCCCCGCGGCCGCGGTTTCGCGGCAACACCGTTGACGGACGAGGAGTTCGTCCTGGTCGGCCCACGCGGCTTCACCGGCGACCCGCGGACGGCGCCGTTGGTGGCGTACGCCGAGGACCTCCCGATCATCCGCCGCTACTGGCGCTCGGTGCTGGGCGTCCGGCCACCGGCCGGACCCGCGGTGGTGGTCCCGGACCTGCGCGGCGTGCTGACGTGCGTGCTGGCCGGTTTCGGCGTCAGCGTGCTGCCGCGGTACCTGTGCGCGGCGGAACTGGCCTCAGGTGCGCTGGTCGCCCTGCTGGACCCGGCGGAACCGCCGATCAACACGCTGTTCGTGGTGACCAGAACCGAACCGTGCCGGGCGGGGCCCGCGGCGGTGCGGGACGCACTGCTCGCGGACGCCGCCCAGTGGTGACTCAGCTGGTGACTCAGCCCGTGTAGCCCGCGAAGATCTTCGCGAACTCGTACTTCGCCTGCGGCACGTTCGTGCACTTGTACAGCGCCCCGGTGCACGCGTTCGCGTCGCGGCCGGCTTCCCAGAACGACAGCATGCCCAGGTGGACCGTCTTGGCGAAGGCGACCAGCGCCTTGGCGTCCTTCTGGTAGAAGATCTCGTTCTGCGAGTCGTTGACGCCGATCATCGGGGTGACGCCGACCTTCTTCCACGCCGCCGCGTCGCTCAGGCCGTACAGCGACTTCAGCTGCGCCTGCGTGGCCTTCGCCGCGGAGATCGCCTTCGCGCCCTGGTCGCCCGCGCCCTGGTAGTAGTCCATGGCCATGATGTTGACCAGGTCCAGGTTGACCCCGGCGTCCTTGGCGGCCTTGACGACGTTGAGCCCGTTCGCGTCGAGGCCGCTGGGCAGTACCGGCAGGGTCAGTGAGATCTTCAAGCCCGGGTTGTTGGTCTGCAACGTCTTCAGCGCCTGCGAGCGGCGTGTGATCGACGCCGGGTCGGCGACGGCCGCGCCCTCGACGTCGATGTCGACGTACTTCAGGCCGTACGCCTTGACGACCGCGTCGTACTCGGCCGCGACCTGGGCGGACGTGGTGCACGCCTGGGCCAGCTCGATGCCGGACGCGCCGCCGAAGGAGATCTTGACGTCGCCGCCGGCGTTGCGGATCTTGGTGATCTCGTCCTTCTGCCAGGCCGTGCGCGGGTCGTACGCGCCGAACCAGCTGGCCTTGCAGCCGTAGGAGTTGACGAAGGCGAGCGTGAAGCCCTTGACGCCGCTCGCGGCCGACATCGCCGAGAGGCTGGGCGTCGGCCACGCGCCCATGTCGACGTAGGGGCCGACCGGGATCGGCGAGCCGGCCGCGGCGCCGGCGGGTGCCGCGAACCCGGTGGCCAGGACGGCCAGACCGCCCAAGGCGGCCAGGAGGGGACGGAGACGGGGGAGACGCATGGGGAGACCTCCACGACAAGCAGCGCGGCGGCGGGAATTCCGGACCTAATTGGTATAGACCATTAATGTGGTCCGGACCATAGGCCGTTCGGGGGCATGACGGCGGGTGACGAGCGGAACCGGCCCTCACGACCGGTTCCGCTCGTTCTCACACCGTCGCGCGCCGGCGTCCCCGGTCCAGCCACCACTGGGCGATCAGGAACGGGATCACCCAGCCGGTCCACGTCGTGAGCCCGGCGATCGCCTGGCCCAGCGCCAGTTCGCTGCCGCCGAACGTCGTGTCCAGCTGCCCGGGGAGCACGACCGACCAGACGATCGCCCAGATCCGGTTGCTGATGATCGACATGCACAGCACGAAGCTGCGGATCATCCAGCGGCGGTGGTCGGCGAAGCGCCGGGCCCGCGCCATCCGGTAGCCCTGCACGGTGCAGCCGAACCAGAGCGTCGCGAGCAGCACGTTCGACACCGCGCCGACCGGCCCGAACGGCGCGGCGACCGCGATGGCGAGCCCGGCGATCGACGCCGGGATGGCACCCGCGAAGACGTACACGCGGCCGGTGCGGCGGTGCACGGCCGGGTGCTTCTGCCGCAGCCACGGCCAGATCTGCAGCGAGCAGGTTACCATCGCGACGGTCGCGAAGCCGATGTGCGTGACCAGCACGGGGTAGTACCAGGCGACGCCGTCCGGGGCCGGGATCCGCGATTCCGCCGGGTCCAGCCCGAGGTAGGGCGGCAGCGAGTACACCAGGAACACCGTGACGATCAGGCCCAGCGGGAACACCCACGGCCGGCGCCACCACGGCGTGGCGCGCCGAGTCCCGCTCGGGCTCGCCGGTTTCTCTGTCGTGGTCATGCCGTCCCCCTGTCTCTTACGCTGTATCGGCACCGTATGGCCCAGCGTGAAGACCTGGCAATCCATGCTGCCGAGAATGGGTGAGTACCCTGGAAGTGTTCTAGTCGCCAGCGTGAAGTGTTCTAGTACGGATCGAGGGGTGTTCGTGGCCGAGCAGGCGCCGTACCTACGGATCGCGGCGGACCTGCGGCGCCGGATCACCGCCGGTGAGCTGCGGCCCGGCGAGCGGGTGCCGTCGACCCGGTCGCTGGTGCGCGAGTGGGGCGTGGCGATGGCGACCGCGGCGAAGGCGCTGACCGTGCTGGGCGAGCAGGGCTGGGTGCGCGCGGTGCCGGGCAGCGGCACCGTGGTGAGCGATCGGACCCCGCAGAAGCCGCCGCTGGGCCGGGCGCGGCTCGTCCGGGCCGCCATCGCGCTGGCGGACGCCGAGGGCCGCGGGGCGCTGTCGATGCGCCGGCTCGCGGCCGAGCTCGGCGTCGGCCCGATGGCGCTGTACCGGCACGTCCCGGACAAGGACGAGCTGGTCCGGCTGATGGCCGACACCGCCCTCGGCGCCGAGGAGCTGCCCGAGCCGGGCCCGGCGCGGTGGCGGCCGCGGCTGGAGCTGGCCGCGCGGACGCAGTGGCGGGCCTACCGGCGGCACCCGTGGCTCGCGCCGGTGATGCTGAACTCGCTGGTGCGGCCGCCGGTGGTGCCGAGCGGGCTGCGGCTGGTCGACTGGATGCTGCGGGCGCTGGCCGGCACCGGGCTGCACCGGCGGACGAAGCTGCAGGTGATCATGACGCTCAACGGCTGGGTCGGCGGCCTCGCGGTGAGCCACGCCATCGAGGTCGAAACCGAGCAGGACACCGGCATCACCGGCTCCCAGCGGCTGGAAGCCGAGATGGCGGCGCTGGCCGGGCACCTCGAGTCGGGCCGGTTCCCGGCGCTCGCGGACACGATCACCGGGCTGGCCGACGTCGACCTCGACGAGGCGTTCGAGTTCGGCCTGCGGGTCCAGCTCGACGGAATCGCCGTGCTGCTGCACGAGTCCTAGACTCGTCGTGGTGCGGCTCACCACGGAACGGCTCACGTTGCACGCGTGGTCCGAAGCCTTCTTCGACGACCTGTTCGCGCTGGCCCAGGTGCCCGACACGGTCCGGTATGTCGGTACCGGCGAGCCGTGGACCCGCGAGTACACCCTCGCCAAGCACCGCGCGACGCTCGAGCACTGGGCCGAGCACGGCTTCGGCTGGTTCGCGGTGTCGGCGGCGCCGGGCTCGTTCGACGGCGTGGTGTCGGTGGTGTGCCGCGACAACATCGAGTCGGGCCTCGGCCACCCCGCGGTGGAGCTGGGCTGGTGGATCGCCCAGCCGTGCTGGGGCCGGGGTTACGCGACCGAAGCGACGACGGCGGTGCGCAACCACCTCTTCGCGTCCGGTTTCGCCGACCGGCTGCTGGCGATCTACGAACCGGCGAACGCGGCGTCGGGCCGGGTGGTGGCGAAGCTCGGGTTCGCGCCGCACAGCACGTTCCTGGTCGCCGGCCGACGTCAGCAGCGGGCGGTGCTGAACCGCCCGCGCTGACCCGTCTTACGCGGTCGCCGGGATCGGGATGTCGCCCACCCAGCGGTGGATCGCTTCGGCCAGGCCGGTGTCGTCCGAGCCGGTCGTCAGCCAGGCGACGTGGCCGTCCGGGCGCAGCAGCAGCGCGCCGACGTCCGAAGTGGACTGTGCGGCGGCGACGTCGATTCCCGGGGCCCACGCGGCGAAGGCGCGCTCGGGAGTCAGGTCGAGCAGCACCGGCCGGCCGGGGTGCAGCAGCGCGGCGAGGTGGGTCACCTCGCCCCGCAGGGGGAGGTCCGGGGCGAGGCGGCCGAGCCACGGGTGCCCGGCCGGCTCGTAGCGGGCGTCGAGGCCGGTGATGATCTCGGCCAGCGCGAGCTTGCCCGCGGGGTGCGTGGCGACGCGGCGCATCAGGTCGGCCAGCGGTTCCGCCGCGGCGGCCTCCGAGAGCGCGACCTGCGCGCGGGTGTTGGCCAGGATGTGTTCACCCGCCGCGTGCCGCTCGGCGTGGTAGGTGTCGAGCAGGCCCTCGGGCGCGGTTCCGCGCACCGTCGCGGCGAGCTTCCAGTCGAGGTTGAACGCGTCGTCGAGCGCGACGTTGACGCCGATCGCCCCGGCCGGCGGGTGGATGTGCGCGGCGTCGCCGGCCAGCAGGACCCGGCCTTCGCGGTAGCGCTCGGCCAGCCGGGCCGCGTCGCCGAACCGGGTCAGCCAGCGTGGTTCACGCAGCTCGACGTGCCGGCCGAGCACGTCGTCCACTTGGGACTGGAGCCGGTCGAGCGTGACGGGCGTGTCCTTGTCCGCGGGCGGGTCGTCCTCCCGGACGATGATCCGGACGTACCCCGGCCGCGGGATGACGAACAGCGTCCGGTCGTCCGGACCGGCCGAAACCCCGTACGGCAGCTCGCATTCGACGTCGCCGAGCAGCGCGAACCACCGCGCGTCGACGCCGGGGAAGCCGATCCCGGCCCGCTTGCGCACGGTGCTGCGCCCGCCGTCGCAGCCGGCGAGGTACCGCGCCCGGACGATCAGTCCATTGTAGATCTCTGCGGTGACGCCGGCCGCGTCCTGCGTGAAGCTCCGCAGTTCGTGGCCGCGCAACAGTTCCGCGCCGAGGTCGAGCGCGCGGGCTTCCAGGACCTCCTCGACGCGGGTCTGCGGGATGCCGAGGGAGAACGGGTGGTCGGTGGTGGCGCCGTCGAGCAGCAGCGGCTCGGGCATGCCGGTCGCCGGCGCGTGCGGCACCTGGTGTCCTTCGGCGACCAGGCCTTCGGTCAGCCCGCGCCGCGCCAGCAGGTCCAGCGACCGCGAGTTCAGGTTGAAGCCGCGGCAGTACGGCGGCTTTCCCGGCAGCCGTTCGACGACGGTGGTGCGCACGCCGGCCAGCGCGAGCTCCGCGGCGAGCAGCAGGCCGGCGGGTCCGGCGCCGGCGACGAGGACGTCGGTTTCGAGATCGGGCACGGTCTTCCCCTCAGGAGGTTTCGGGCCAGGGCAGGGAGCCACTGCGGATTTCGGCGGCCGTGCGGCGCGCCCAGTCGAGCTCCGCCTGCCACGCGTGCCGGACGTACTCGACCTCGATCATGAACAGCCGCGGCGCACCCCGGCCGACCGTGTCCGCCAACGCCGTCTCCGCGCCTTCGACGCGGGCGGCGAGGTGGCGGGCGCGTTCTTCCAGCGCGTCGGCGGCGCGCTCGGGCCCGAGCGCGCCGAGGTAGCTGACCGCCGCGACGAACTTCGGGTACTCGTCGACGGGCACGCGCACGAGCTCGTCCAGCCAGGCGACGAACTCCTGCCGGCCGAGCTCGGTGTGCGTGTAGACGGTCCGCTCCGGCCGGTTGCCCTCCCGGACCGTCTCGACGGGCTCGATCCAGCGGTGCTTGGCCAGGGACTCCACGGTGTCGTAGAGCGACCCGGGGTTGATCTTGAAACTGGAGTCCTTGTGCCGTTCGCGCAGCGTGGACGCCATTTCGTACGGGTGCATCGGGCGTTCCAGCAGCAGGCCCAGCAGGGCGAGCGCCAGGGTGTTGCGGATCTTGCGAGCTGCCATGGTCTTCAGTCGCTCCCTATTAGTCGGTTCCGACTATACGGGTGCGGTCAAGCCAGGCAGCGTGCCAGGAACACATGAAGGCGGTGCAGGCCGGTGCACCGCGGCTGACGTCAGCGCACGTCGAGCGCCGTCACCCCGGAGACGTAGCGGCCGCCCTTGACGTCGCCGAGCGGGACGAGCCGCGGCAGTGCGAGCGCGGCGCCGTCCTCCACAGTGGACAGCAGCAGCGGACGGCCGCCCGTGGACTCTTCCGCGAGCGTTACCGCGGCGCCGTACCCGTCGTCGCCGACCGCGACCACGGCCGTGTCCGGCCGCGGCGGCACGCCGGCGACCAGCAGGACCAGCCGCAGCGACGGCCCGGTCTCGGTGTGCGTCTGCTGGCCGGCGCCCGAGGCGAACGTCGCCGTCACGGTGCGGGACGGCAGCAGCTTCAGCAGCGACGGCGGCAGCGTGACGGACCGGTGCGCGGTCGTGATCCGCACCGCCCGTTCGGCCGCCGCGGCGTTCGACACGGCGATCCGCACCGACCGGACGTCGTCGACGCGGCGGCTGCGGTCCCGGTCGCCGGGCACGACCAGGTCGGTCTCGCGGCCGGTGGTGAGGACGGCGGGGTGGTTGCCGAACGCCGGGTCCAGCTCGGCCAGCGCGAAGGTGACCGAGCGGTGCGCGGCGCCGGTGACGGTCACCGTCACCCGCAGCGCGGTGTTCTTCCCCGGCGGCAGAACCGGCGTCGCGGCGGCGACCACCTTGGTCAGGTCGACGCCGGTGACCCGCGGGTACGTCGTTTCGCCCAGGGTCTTCAGCTGCGAAGCGGTGTAGGACGCCGGAGTCGTGACCGCGCCTTCGACGGTGAGCGTCCGGGTCGACGCCCCGGCGGCGGTCGTCGTGCCGGCGAGCAGCACGGTCGTCAGGGCGAGCACACGGAACAGCATCCGACCTCCAGAAGCCGCAAATGCGGAGCGAACACCGCACTTTAACCGTTTTTGAGCCAAGTTTCCGAGATTGCGAGGATCGCTAGGGTGGCCGCATGACGGGGGAGCTGAAGCGCGCCCGGCTGGGGGTTTCGGTCGTGTTCGCGGTCTGCGGCGCGGCGTTCGCGACCTGGCTGGCGCGGGTGCCGGCGGTGCAGGCGCAGCTGGGGTTGAGCACCGGGCAGCTGGCGACGGGCTTGTTCGGGCTGGCCGCCGGGTCGGTGCTCGCGCTGCTCGGCGCCGGGGCGCTGCTCGCCCGGATCGGCAGCCGCGCGGCCGTCGTGCTCGGTGCCGTCGTGCTGTGCGCCGGCCTGCCGCTGGTCGCGTTCGCCTGGTCCGCGCCCGTGTTCGTCGCCGCGCTGGTGGTGCTCGGCGTCGGCAACAGCCTGCTCGACGTCGCGATGAACGCGCACGCGGCCCGCGTCGAGGACGGTTACGGCCGCCCGATCTTCGCCGGCTTCCACGCCTTCTGGAACATCGGCGGCCTCGCGGGCTCCGGTGTCGACGCGCTGATGGAGGCCACGCACGTCCCGGTGTCGGTGCACTTCCCGATCGCCGGCGCGGTGCTGCTCGCGCTCGCGCTGTGGGCGGCGCGCACGCGGTTCCTCGCCGGCGCCGACCGCGGCCAGGGCGACGCGGCGTTCGCGTGGCCGGGCCGGGCGCTGGTGCCGCTCGGCGTGATCGCGTTCTGCGGGTTCGTCGCCGAGGGCGCGGTCAACAGCTGGAGCGCGGTGTACCTGGCCGACGTCACCGGCGCGACGCCCGCGCTGGCGTCCCTGGGCTACTTCGCCTTCTCGACGACGATGATCGCGATCCGCCTGGTCGCCGACCGGGTCGTGGCCCGGACGGGCGCGGTGCGGTTCGCGCGTGCGGCGACCGTGGTCGCGGTGCTGGGGTTCGCCGTGGTCCTGCTCGCGCCGTGGCCGGTGGCGGTGATCCTGGGATTCGCGGTGGTCGGGCTCGGTGTGGCCGGGATCGTGCCGATCGCGTGGAGCGTGGCGAGCCGCAAGCAGGCGGACAAGCCGGGCCAGGCGGTGGCCGCCGTCGCCGCCTGCGGTTACCTGGGGTTCCTGGTCGAGCCGGTGCTGGTCGGCGCGCTGGCGACGCGGGTCGGGTTGCACTGGGCGTTGTCGTCGGCGGTCGTGGTGACGCTCGGGATCTTCGCGCTGGCGCCGTCACTGCGGGAAGCCAGCCGCCGCAGCCCTTCGGCCGACGGAGTGCCCGGCGCCGCGGTGTAGACGAGCAGCCGGTGCTCGTGGCCCGGCACCGCGAGGATCTCGCAGTCGAGCTCCAGCGCGCCGGCCACCGGGTGGACGGTCCGCTTGGTCAGCGTCCGCTGCACCGCGACCTCCCGCTCGGCCCACAGCCGGGCGAACTCCGGGCTCGTTCCCCGCAGCTCGTCCACGAGCGACCGGACCGCCGGATCGGCCGGGTACCGGCCGCCCGCGCGCAGGTCCGCGACGCACAGCCGGGCCAGGTCCAGCCGGTTGCCGGTGATCGTGTCGCCGGTGTCGAACAGCCGGCGCAGCCGGTTGCGACGCCGCGGCGGCCACCCGGCCGGGTCGCCGATCAGCGCGACGAGCATCCGGTTCCAGGCGACCATGTCGAAACCGGCGTCGATCACCATCGCGGGCACGTCGTCGAGGCGGTCGAGCAGCCGCAGGACGTTGGCGGGCACTGCGCGCGGCGGGGTCACCGGCGCCGGGTGGGCCAGCCGCCGCAGGTAGGCGTGCTCGTCGCCGGTCAGCCGCAGCGCCCGCCCGAGCGCGGCGAGGACCTGCTCCGACGGCCGCGGCCCGCGGCCCTGCTCGAGCCGCACGTAGTAGTCGACGGAGATCCCGGCCAGCAGCGCGACTTCCGCGCGCCGCAACCCCGGCGTCTGGCGTCGCGGGCCGGGCACGAGCCCGACGTCGCCCGGCTGCAGCCGCGCGCGGCGGCTGCGCAGGAAACCGCTCAGTTCCACGCTGTCCACCGTGTCATCATCACCCCGGCCCGGGGTGGTACCGGTTGGCCTACCCCGGTCACCCGGATCGGGACGAGCCTGGACGCATGACGATTCTGGTGACCGGAGCCCGCGGGAACGTCGCCCGCGCGCTGGTGGGACAGCTGCTCGACGTGGGGCAGCAGGTACGCGCGGCCGGCCGCGACCCGAGCCGCGCCCGGCTGCCCGACGGCGTAGACGTGGTCGCGGCCGACCTGGCCCGGCCCGGGAGCTGGGACGCGGCGCTGAACGGCGTCACGAAGGTGTTCCTGTACGCCGGGACGGCCGGGCTCGGCGGGTTCCTCTCCCGCGCGGGTGGCCTGGCGCAGGTGGTCCTGCTGTCCGCGGCCGGCGCCGACCCAGCGTCGGACGACGCCATCACCCGCGCCCACGGCGAAGCCGAACAGGCGGTGCGCGACGCGGGAATCCCGTGGACTTTCCTGCGTCCGGGCGGGTTCGCGGCCAACCGGCTGCTGTGGACCGAGCCGATACGGACGGCCGGAGTGGTGCGCGACCCGTTCCCGGGCTCGCACTCGGCGCTGATCCACGAGGCCGACATCGCCGCCGTCGCCGCGTGCGCGCTGACGGCGTCCGGGCACCTCGGCGCCGAGCACACGCTGACCGGACCCGAATCGCTGACGGTGCGGCGCCAGGCCGAGCTGATCGGTCTCGCCACCGGCCGTCCGGTGCGCGTCGAAGTCCAGGACCTCGACGACTACCGCCGTGAGCTGACGACGGCGTTCGAAGCCCGGGGGCTGGGCGCGGTCGGTTCGGCGGACGTCGTCGAAGCGCGGATCCGGCGGCTGGCGGCACTGGTGGACCGGCCCCAGCCGACGACGGAGACGGTCCAGGACGTGACCGGCCGCCCGGCGCGTGACTTCGCGGAATGGGCCGCGGACCACGCCGCCGATTTCGGCTGACCGCTCAGGCTTCGTGCTCGCGCAGCAGCCGGCGGACGGCTTTCCGGTCACCCTCGATCGTGACGCGGCCGTCGGCGAGCGCGGCGTCGAGGTCACCGGGCTTTTCGAGCAGCGCGTTGAGGGTGTGCGGGTCGGTCCGGACGACGGCGTCCGGACCGTTCGGCTCGCCTGGCTCGACGGTCAGCCGCCCGGGTTCGGTGCGGACCGTCCACACGCGACTGTCCAGTTCGACGCGGTAGCAGGCGTTCCCGCGCGGACGCGCGGAGCCGCGGAGGAACAGCAGCACCGACGTCGCGCCGAGCGTCGCATCCCGGGGGAGCGGGACTTGCGCGGCCCACGCGCCCAGCGCGAGCACGATCGGCTCCAGCTCACGGCCCCACGCCGTCAGCTCGTAGACGGTCGAACCGGCGGGCGGCGGCAGCGTCCGGCGGGTCACGACACCCCGGCCTTCAAGCTCGCGAAGCCGGTCGGTGACCAGGTTGGAACTGGCACCCGGCAGCGCGCGGCGGACGTCGGAAAACCGTTGCGGCCCCAGGAGAAGCTCGCGCACGACGAGCAGCGCCCACCGCTCACCGACGACGTCGAGCGCGCGGGCGGTGGCGCACGCGTCTCCGTAGCTGCGACTGGTCGGCATGATGCTAATTTACAACTCCGAGGTTGTTTTTAACAACTACCGTGGCCTACGGTGAGACTCTGGACGTCGAACGGAAGGAACCGGTCATGGCCTCTCCGGTCGTGCACTTCGAGATCATCGGCACCGACCCGGCCCGGCTGCGCGGGTACTACGGCGAGCTGTTCGGCTGGGAGTTCGACACGTCGGGCCCGGTGTCGGACCAGGTGTCGGAGCCGGGCGAGTACGGCTTCGTGGAAACGGACGGCATCCCCGGGGGCGTCGGCGGCGGCGCGTCCTTCGCGCGGCAGACCGTGTTCTACGTGGGTGTCCCGGACGTCGCGGCGGCGCTGGCGCAGGCCGAACGCCTGGGCGGCACGCGCCGCATGGGCCCGGACCGCGCGCCGGGCCGCGACCTGGTGGTCGCCCACTTCACCGACCCGGAAGGCAACCTGATCGGCCTCGCCGGCCCGGCTTGACGAAGGGTCAGTGCTCCTCGGCCGTGCCCTGGACGTCGGCGCGGCACGCCTCGAGGAACCGTTCGCCCGCTTCGCTGATCCCGGTCAGCACCCGGTCGAGGCTTTCCTTGCGCACCACTGGTTCCTCAGCGTCCAGTTTGGCGTCCAGTTCGGCGAGGACGGCGTTCACGCCACCGCGGGCGGCCTTCCACAGTTCCTTGCCGCGCCGGCGCGGCTCGTCGGTGCCGAAGAGTTCCACCTGGTTGTAGGCCTTGCGAAGCTCGCCGCGGCGTTCGCGCCACCTGTCCTCGATCACGTCCCGGTTTTTCAGCAGCTCCGGGAACTCCGCCCGGATCAGCTGGAACGCTTCCTCGCTCGCCGTCGAGAGGCCGGCGTACGCCTTGACGCGCTCGTCACGCAGCCAGGTGGCGCGGTCCGCCGCGCGCCTCAGCGCTTCGGTCCGCTGGGTCGCCTTCAGCTTGCGACCCTCCACGAACGTCGTGGTCAGCAGGGTCAGCACCACCCCGCCGAGCGTCGCGCCCACGGTGATCAGCTGCGTGGTCGTCCCCGAGTCCATGCCGGGATCATCCCAGGGCGTCGTAAACCGCCTGGACGTACGTGCCGCTGCGGTCGGAACCGATGATGCCCGGGCCCATCCGGTTCATCATGTACGAGATCGTCAGCCGCCGGTCGAGGTCCATGATGATCATCGAACCGCCCCAGCCGCCCCAGAAGCAGATGCGGCCGTCCGGGATCCACGGCACCGCTTCCCGCAGCGGCAGCCCGTAGCCGATGCCCCAGCGCAACGGGACGCCGAGCCCGAGGTCGACGCCGTTGGCCTGCTCCTCGAAGATCACGTCGATCGTGTCCGGGCCGAGCAGGCGGACGCCGTCGACCGTGCCGCCGCGGGCCAGCGCCGACAGCATCCGCGCGACCGACCGCGCGTTGCCGTGCCCGTTCACCGCGCCCAGGTCCGCGCGGCGCCACGCCGGCGTGTTCGCGACGTTCGCGTCGATGACCGGTCCGGTCAGCGTCTTGACGATCACGCTGTCCGCGCCGAGAGCCACGAGGTCGAACTCCGCGGGCGGCGGCGGGACGACGTCCGCGATCCGGCCCCAGTCCGCTTCGGCGGCCCCGATCTGGAAGTCGGCACCCAGCGGCCCGGCGATCTCCTCGGCGACGAACGCCTTCAGCGGCTTCCCGCTCACCCGCCGGACGACCTCGCCGACCAGGTGCCCGAAGTTCGCCGCGTGATAGCCCGAAGCCGTCCCGGGCGTCCACCACGGCGCCTGCGCGGCCATCCGGGCGGTCGACGTCGCCAGGTCGTAGAGGTCCTCGACCGTCGCGGGCTGCTCCAGGCCCGAGACGCCGGAGGTGTGCGACAGCAGGTGCCGGACCTCGACGTCCTCCTTGCCGTTGGCCGCGAACTCCGGCCAGTACCGCGCGACCGGCGCGTGGACGTCGAGGTCGCCGCGGTCGGCGAGCATCAGCGCGGCCAGGCTGGTCACGGTCTTCGTCGTCGACCACACGTTGGTGATGGTGTGCTCGTCCCAGGTCAGAGTGCGCGCCTGGTCGCGGAAGCCGCCCCAGAGGTCGACGACGACGTCGCCGTCGAGGTCGACGACTAGGGACGCGCCCAGTTCGTCACCGGAGTCGACGTTCTTCTCGAGCGCGGCGCGGACGTCGTCGAAGCGGGCGTCGTGCGTTCCGTGGATGTCGGTCATGCGAGCTACGGTAAAACCTGACATCGATGTCAGGGGCAAGGGTGAATGTCGTGCGTCATCCCGGGTCGAGGTCCCGTGCCCGGTCGACGGCCACCATGTTCTCCTCCGCCCAGTCCCGCAGCGCGGCGAGCGGCACTTCGAGCGACCGGCCCAGGTCAGTCAGCCGGTAGTGCACTCTCGGCGGCACCGTGGCCTCCACCCGGCGCGCGACCAGGCCGTCGCGCGTCAGGCTCTGTAGGGTCACCGACAGCATCTTCTGCGAGACGCCCGGCATCCGCCGTTGCAGCTCGGCGAACCGCACTTCGCCCGGCTCGGCCTCGGCCAGCACCTTGACCGCCATCGACGTCCACTTCGTGCCGATCCGGTCCAGCAGCCGGCGTGTCGGGCACTTCGGGTCGAAGAGGTCGCCTCGGCCGGAGGGGGTCACCTGGAGCTCACCACCTGTCGTGAAAGTGCCTTCTTGGCTCTTCGGACGCTGTTACCTACCGTTTGGTGGTAACCAATGGTAACTGCCGAGGAGACAGCGTGCGCGAGTATCGGATCGAAGCGAACGGCATCGAGATCAACGTCGCCGACGCCGGGGAAGGGCCCGCGGTCCTGCTGCTGCACGGCTTCCCGCACACCTGGCGGCTCTGGTCGGCGGTCATCCCGCACCTGGCTCGCGACCACCGCGTCCTCGCGCCGGACCTGCGTGGTCTCGGCGCGACCACGCGCGCCGACGGTGGCTACGACGCCGGAAACCTCGCCCTGGACGCCGAGGCCCTCCTCGACGCGCTGGGCGAGCCGACGGCGGCGGTCGTCGGCATCGACGCGGGCACCCCGCCCGCGTTCCTGCTGGCGACGCGACGCCCCGAGCGCGTCCGGCAGCTCGTGCTGATGGAGTCGCTGCTCGGCCGGCTGCCCGGCGCCGAAGCCTTCCTCGCCGGCGGCCCGCCGTGGTGGTTCGGCTTCCACGCCGTGCCCGGCCTCGCCGAGACGGTCCTGGCCGGCCACGAAGCGGACTACATCGGCTGGTTCCTCGACGCCGGCACGCGCGGCCGTGGAGTACCACCGGAGATCCGCGAGCACTTCGTCGCCGCGTACACCGGGCGGGAGTCACTGCGGTGCGCGTTCGAGCACTACCGCGCCATGCCCGCGAGTGCCGCGCAGATCGCGGAGGCCGGCCGTCTCACGGTGCCGACCCTGGCGATCGGCGCCCACCCGGTCGGCGACACCCTCGCGAACCAGTTGCGGCCGATCGCCGACGACCTCACGGCGCACCTCGTCGAGGACTGCGGGCACATCGTCCCGCTGGACCGCCCGGACGTCCTGGTGCCCCTGCTGACTTCTTTCCTTGACCTCGACCTTGCTGGAGCTTCAAGACTGGCGCCATGACGATCTGGATCTGCGGAACCTGCGGGGTCGAGCACCCCGACACCGAACTACCCCCGGCCGGCGCGTGCGCGATCTGCGCGGACGAACGGCAATGGGTGCCCGCCTCCGGTCAGGTGTGGACCACCCTGGAGAAACTCGCGGCCGACAGCCGCGAAGTCGTGCACCACGAACTGGAACCGGGCCTGCACCGGTTCAACCGCGAACCGCCGTTCGGCATCGGCCAGTGGACGCACCTGGCGCAGACGTCCGGAGGCAACCTGCTGTGGGACCCGCCGAACCACCTCGACCCGGCCCTGGTCGCGAAGATCGAGGAGCTGGGCGGGGCCGCGGTGATCGTGGCCAGCCACCCGCACATGTACGGCTCGCAGGTCAGCTGGAGCCACCGCCTCGGGCGCGTCCCGGTGCTGGTGCACGCCGCCGACCGGCGGTGGGTGCGGCGCGAGGACCCGGTGCTGCGGGAGTGGTCCGGCACCGAGCGGGTCCTGCCCGGCGTGACGCTCGTCGAGGCGGGCGGCCACTTCCCCGGCGCTGCCGTGGCCCACGTCGGCACCGACACCGGCGGCGTGCTGCTGACCGGCGACACGATCGTGCCCGTCGTCGACGCGGGGTGGGTGACGTTCATGCGCAGCTACCCGAACAAGATCCCGCTTTCCGCGGGGCTGGTGCGGCGGATCGTCGACCGGCTCGAGCCGTACGAGTTCGATCGGCTGTACGGCCTGCTGGGCGGGACGGTGCTCGGCGACGCGAAGGGCGCGGTGCGCAGGTCTGCGGAGCGCTACATCGGCTGGGTGAGCGGCGCGAACGACCACCTCGGCTGAACGGAAATCGCGCACGCGAAAGAAGTATTTCCTCGCCCCCTTCAATTTATAGCCGACCCCGGGGCTTGCGGCAAGGCCGGGGTGATGCCGCAGAATGGCCCGCCGTAGGTCGTGAACAGGGGAAATGGGGATTCTTAAGTGCGTGTTTTGCTGACGACGTGGGGATCGCGCGGGGACGTCGAACCGCTGGTGGGGCTCGCGGTGGCGTTGCGGGAACTGGGGGCGGAGGCGCTGGTCGCGGCGCCGCCGGACGACGATTTCGTGGCGCTGCTGGAGCGGGCCGGGGTCCCGCTGGTGCCGCTCGGCCCGACGGTGCGTTCGGTGGTCGCCAACCCGAAACCACCGACCGGGGCGGATGCGTTCAAGCTCGCTCCCGCGCTGGTCGCCGCGCGGTTCGAAACGCTCGGCGCGGTGGCCGGGGAATGTGACGTGCTGCTGGCGACCGGCCTGTTGCCGGCCGGCGCCCGGGACGTGGCCGAAAAGCGGGGAATTCCGTACGTGTACGCGTGTTTCCACATCTTCGGGCTGCCGTCGCGGCAGTTCGCGCCGGGGATGCGGCCGGGCACGCCGTCGCCGGCGGAGGAGACCGACCTCGAGGTGCGGTGGGCGCAGGACGCCGAGCGGGTGAACGCGCTGTACGGCCCGGAGCTGAACAGCCGGCGGGCGGCGATCGGCCTGCCGCCGGTGGACAACGTCCGCGACCACGTCTTCACCGACCGGCCGTGGCTGGCGGCGGACCCGGCGCTGTGCCCGTCCGAGGGCATGACGAACCTCGACCTGGTGCAGTCCGGCGCGTGGATCCTGCCCGACGACCGGCCGCTGCCGGCGGACCTGGAGGCATTCCTGGACGCCGGCGAACCGCCGGTGTACGTGGGCTTCGGCAGCATGGCCGCGTACGCCCCGGAGGGCATCGCCCGCGAAGCCACCGAGGCGGCCCGCGCCCAGGGCCGCCGGGTGGTCCTGGGCCGAGGCTGGGCCGGCCTGACCGCGATCGACGACGCCGAGGACTGCTTCGTCATCGGCGAGGTCAACCAGCAGGCGCTGTTCCGCAGGGTGGCCGCGGTCGTCCACCACGGCGGCGCGGGCACCACGACCACGGCCGCCCGGGCGGGCGCACCCCAGGTGGTGGTGCCCCGGATCGCGGACCAGCCGTACTGGGCGGAGCGGGTGGCCGGACTGGGCATCGGAGTAGCGCACGAGGGCCCGACCCCGACGGCCGAGTCACTGTCGGCCGCGTTCACCACGGCCCTGACTCCCGAGATGCGGACGCGAGCCCAAGCGGTGGCGAGCACAATCCGCGACGACGGAGCGACGGTGGCCGCGAAGATGCTCCTCGACGTCGCGAGCCAGGGACGTCAGTAGCCGCATGAGCCGCGCCGCGTGTCGCACCCATCGACGCGCGGCCCGGTTCGTTCGGGCGCACTACCCACTCACGGCTCAGGCGGTCGGGCGGCCCGCTCCCGCGTAGTCGTCGCCGTCCTTGCGGTACGTGTGGACCTGCACGGCCTGCCCGGTCTGCGGCGCGTCGATCATCTGCTGGTTGCCGATGTAGAGACCGACGTGGTGGATCTTCGTCGTCGGCTCGCCGTAGAAGATCAGGTCGCCCAGCTGCGGCTCGGTCACGTGCGCCACGCTGCGGTACTGCGTGTCCGCCGTGCGCATCAGCTTGACGCCCGCGCTCGCGTACGCCGCCGTCGTCAGGCCCGAGCAGTCGAAGCCCGGGTCGCCGCCGCCGGTGCCGTTGCCGCCCCAGATGTAGGGGAGGCCGATCTTGTCGATGGCGAAGTTGACCGCGCTCAGCACCGCCGCGTTCGGCGCCGCCGAGCCCTGGCCGACCGTGCCGTAGACGTTGACCGTCGCGAGCGTCCGGTGCAGGAACAGCGGCGCCGACTGCAGCGCGCTCACCGAGTCCCACCAGGTCTGCCCCTGGGAGAGGTCGTGGCCGTCGGCGCACAGCGCGCGGCCGGTGGACAGCGCCGCGTCGTCGATGTTCTGCACGTCCGGGGTGCCGCCCGACGCGCTCGTCTTGTACTTCCCCCAGATCGCCGGGGACAGCTGCATCGGCCCGGCGGCGTTCGCCGTCGAGACGACCTTGTTGTAGAAGTCGCGCACCTCGACCGTCCCGAGCGGCTTGCTCAGCACGCCGGCGGCACCCAGCTGCCCGCCCTGCGCGCGGCCGTGGTCGGAGGTGACCTTCCCGACCGCCGCCAGCGTCACCCACGACAGGTGACAGCCCGGGATCTCCTTGGTCAGCGTCACCGTGGCCTGCGCGTAGCCGGTCATCGCGCGCAGCGGGATGTCGAGCCACTGGCTGGTCTTCGACGCCCACTCGTCGAACTCGCTCGCCTGCGGCAGCTTCGGCTGCGTCGGCGGCGGCGTGGTCGTTTTCGGGACAACTGTCGGGACCACCGACGGCGTCGGCGCGGCCGTCGCGGCGGCGTTCTCGGCCGTCTCCTGCTTCGGCGCGAACTGGATCGCGACCACGAGCGCGGCCGCGATCACGACGACCGCGGCCACCACGATCCCGGCGCGGCGGCGGCGCGGCGGCGGCGTGTTCTCCGGAACGACCACGGGCTCTTCGCTCACCGCGCGGCTCCGGTCAGCCGGTCCAGCACGAAACCGCGCAGGCCGTCGAGGTCGGTGTCCATCGCGACCTCGATCAGCCGGCCGGGGGAGAACTGCGGATCCTCTTCGCCGAGCCGTCGCCGGTCGACCAGGGTCTGGCCGCGCGCCGGGCCCAGCCCGCAGTCGACGTCGACGCGGTAGGTCTCGGTGTGCAGGATCCCGGGCGAGATCGCCTCGGCGACCGCGACGGCGTCGTGCATGACCATCCGGTCCTCGCCGAAGATCCGCGTGTAGTGCCGGCGGTAGGTCGAGGTGAGCCCCTCGAGCGTCGCGCCGATCGGCCCGGACGCGGCGAGCTTCGCCAGCCACTCGGCGTCGACGGCGCACCGGTGCGTGAGGTCCAGCGGCACCAGCACCACCGGGACGTCCTCCTCGACCAGCACCCGCCGGGCCGCCTCGGGGTCGCTCCAGATGTTGAACTCCGCCGCCGCGGTGCTGTTGCCGAAAGTGACCCCACCGCCCATGACCACCAGCCGGGCGATCTTCTCCCGCGCGCCCGGGTGGGCGGCCAGCAGCGCGGCGATGTTCGTCAACGGCCCGATCGGCGCGATCGTCACCGGCTCGTCGGCCGCCTCGAGCAGCGCGAGCATCAGGCTGACGGCGTCCCGCTCGTCGAGCGGCCGGGTCGCCTCGGGCAGGGTGTCCGCGTGGCCGGACAGGCCGTCGCCGCCGTGGACCTCTTTCGCGTCACGCGGCTTCGAGTAGACCAGCGGGCGGGCGGCGCCGGCCGCGACCGGCACGTCGGTGCGGCCGAACAGCTCCAGCAGCCGGCGCGCGTTCGCCGTGGTCTTGTCCAGGGGCACGTTGCCGAACACGGTCGTCACGCCCAGGAGGTCGACGTCCGGCGAGACCGCGGCCAGCGCGATCGCCAGCGCGTCGTCGACGCCCGGGTCGGTGTCGATGATCAGCTTCGTGCCCATCCAGCTCCCCTTGCCTGTGAACCCGTCCCGCACACAGGTTACGGTCACCGGCATGACGTCGATGTGGGGTGCGCCCGCTCTTTCGCGGGTGCGGGCCTGGCGGCAGGCGCGCCGCGACCCGCGGCAGGCGAAGTTCCTGACCGCCGACTCGCTGCGCTGGGTCCTGCGCAACCACGCGTACACACCCTGGTACCTGGTCCGGTACTACCGGCTGCTCAAGTTCCGGCTCGCCAACCCGCACATCATCCTGCGCGGGATGCTGTTCCTCGGGAAGGACGTCGAGATCCACTGCCGCCCCGGCTACGGCCGGCTGGAGATCGGCCGCTGGGTCCACATCGGCGACGGCAACGCCATCCGCTGCCACGAGGGTTCGCTGCGGATCGGCGACAAGTCCGTGTTCGGCCGCCAGAACGTCATCAACTGCTACCTCGACATCGAGCTCGGCGCGGCCACCCTGGTCGCCGACTGGGTGTATATCTGTGACTTCGACCACGTCATTTCGGACATCCACGTGCCGATCAAGGACCAGGGAATCGTCAAGACGCCGGTCCGCATCGGCCCGGACACCTGGCTCGGCACCAAGGTCAGCGTCCTGAAGGGCACCCGCATCGGCCGCGGGTGTGTGCTCGGCGCCCACGCGGTCGTCCGCGGCGACATCCCGGACTACTCGATCGCGGTCGGCATGCCGGCCCGCGTGGTGCGCAACCGCGAAGACGACTACGCCGCCGACACCGCCCGCCGCGAAGCCGTCGCGGACATGGCCCGCAAGGCGAGCAAGGCCCTGCAGAAAACCCTCGGCGAGCAGTAGATCCACTCAGGTCCGTCGTCGTCGATCCGGCCATACTGACCGGGTGGGGGAAGTCCGTACGCTCTGGGCCTCGGTCGTCCTGGCGCTGTGCGTCGTGGGCCTGCTGCTCGTCGTCCCGTTCCTGGTCCTGCAGGGGTTCCTGGCGAGCTTCCCGGTGTTCGGCACGAGCACGCACGAGGGCGACGGCTACCTGACCTGGGCGGCCTGGCTCGGCGCCGGGCTGCCGCTGGTGGGCGTGGTCGTCGCGGCGGCCACGCGGCGCCGAGGGTGGACGTGGTTCTTCGGGATCTGCCTCCTCGTGGCCATCGCCGTCGCCGGGATGAACTGGGCCTACCACGTTCGCCACGCCCCGCCCGCGCCGCCGGGGCCGCGCCACTGCGTCGAGCGCAGCGGCGGCGGCACCGAGTGCCCGGGCGGCTGACTACTCCTCGAAGGTCATCTCCGGCGGCGGCCGGCGGAAGCCGCGGGTGATCGCCGCCAGCACCACGATGCCGATCGCCAGCCAGACCACGCCGAAGATCAGCGCGATGCCGTCCAGGTTGACCAGTAGCCACAGATCGACCACGGCACCGATCACCGGGAAGACCACCCAGGTCAGCACCCGTTTCCCGGACCGGTCGCGCAGCCAGGTCGCGATCACGCTGACGTTGACGAACGTGAACGCCGTGAACGCGCCGAAGTTGATGAACGACGTCGACGTGCTGACGTCCAGGGCCAGCGCGACCAGCCCGACGATCCCGGTCAGGACGATGCCGAACACCGGCGTCGCGAACTTCGGCTGGAGCTTGCCGAACACGCGCGGCAGCACGCCGTCGCGGCCCATCGCGTACATCAGCCGCGACGCGCTCGCCTGCGCGGCGATCCCGGACGCGAACTGCGCGACGACCAGGCCGGCGAGGAAGAACGACGCGAAGAGGTTGCCGCCGATCGTCGTCGCGATCTCGAACGCGGCGGACGACTCGTCGGTGAACGCGCTGCCCGGGTGGGCGAGCTGGGTGAAGTAGGCGAGCACGATGAAGATGCCGCCGCCGATCAGCGCGGTGAGCAGGATGGCGCGGGGGATCGTCTTGCGCGGCTCGATCGTCTCCTCGGTCAACGTCGTCACGGCGTCGAATCCCAGGAAGGAGTACGTCGCGAGCGCGGCGCCACCGGAGATCGTGCCCAGCGTGGCACCGGGGTGGAAGAACGGCTGCGAGCTCGCCAGCGCGTCCCCGACGTGCAGCACCTGCTTGATCGAAAGCACGACGAAGAAGCCGATCACCAGGATCTGGAACGCCATCAGCACGAAGTTCGCCTTCTCGGCGATCTTGATGCCGAGGACGTTGAGGATCGTCGTCAGCAGGATAAAAGTGATCAACCAGATCCAATTGGGCACGCTGGGGAACTCGGCGGAGAGGTAGGCGCCGCCGATCAGCCAGATCACCATCGGCAGGAAGAAGTAGTCGAGCAGCACCGCCCAGCCGACGAGGAACCCGGCGCGCGCGTCGACCGCTTTCCGGACGTAGGTGTAGGCCGAGCCGGCGACGGGGTGGGTGGCGGCCATCTTCCCGTAGCTGGCCGCGGTGAACAGCATCGCGACCAGGGCGAGCAGGTACGCCGAGGGCACCGTGCCCCCGGTCGTCGTCGCGACGATGCCGAACGTGCCGAGCACGATCAGCGGCGCCATGTAGGCGAGCCCGAACAGGACGACGCCGGGCAGGCCGAGCCGGCGCTGCAGGGCGGCCGGGGCCGCGGCCGTGGAGGTCATCGGTCGTCTCCTTCTCGTGGACGCCAGCGGTCCGGGTCGATCCGGCCCTGGTAGAGCGGCAGGGGCAGCGGCGCGTCGGCCGGGGTGAACTGCTCCCACATCCGGTTGGTGCCCGCGGTGCCCTCGCGTCGGACACGCGCCACCTCGTCGAGGTCGATCGTGTGCGCGAGGACGCCTTCGCCGGGCCCGGGCAGCGCGCCGAGGACGTCGCCTTCCGGCCCGACGAGCAGGCTGTCACCCATGCCGAACGGCCCGGCCGTGTTCACGCTGGCGACGAACACCTGGTTGACGATTGCGTTCGCCCGCGCCAGGACCAGTTCCTGCGCGCGGTCGGGGGTCGTGGTCTGGACGGGGTTGAGCACCACCTCGGCGCCCATCCAGGCGAGGTGGCGGGTCACTTCGGGGAACCACGCGTCGTAGCAGATCGAGAAGCCCACGCGCCCGGCGTCGGCCAGATCGGCGACGACGAACTCCGTGCCGGGGTCGTACGGCTCGTGCGGCCGCCACGGGAAGACCTTCCGGTACCAGCCGGCCAGCTCGCCCTCCGGCGAGAAGACCAGGGCGGTGTTGAACAGCTCGCCGTGGTCGCCTTCTTCGCAAACGGTGCCCGGAGCGAGCCAGATCCCCAGGTCGCCGGCCAGTTCCGCCAGCTCCTTCGTCCGGGGTCCGTGCAGCGGTTCGGCGGCGGCCCGCAGCTGCGCGGTGCGTTCGTCGCCCTCGCCCTCGACGCCGCAGAGGTGCAGCTCGGGGAAGGCGGCCAGGCGCGTGTCCGGAAACCGGCCCAGGACGGCTTCGACCTCGCCCGCGAACCCGGCCGAGCCGGGCCGGGGCGGCGCTTGCACCAGAGCGATCGGGAGTGGTCGCGGCATGGACGGAAAATAGTCCACCTTGAACACTTAAACAAGAGTGCTCAAGATGAGCAATTTGTGCGGTACGGTCGGGTTCATGGCCACGGCAGACCTGGACGCCCCCGCCCTGACCGGCATCCGGCGGCTGTCGGCGCTGGACACCGTCCGCGCCCGGATCGCCCTCGCCATCGAGCTGGGCCTGCTGAAACCGGGGGAGCGCCTGCCGCCGAACGGCGACATCGCCCAGGCACTGGGCGTCGCCGAGATCACCGTGCGCCGGGCGCTGGAGTGCCTGGCCGAAGACGGCCTGATCGAGCGACGCCGAGGCCGCGGCGGCGGCACCCTGGTCGCCGAGCACCCACCGGCGGAGCGGGTCCGCGAGGTCGGCGCCTACCGCGAGTCGGCCGCGGAGGTCCGCGAGCTGATCGACCACCGCCTGGTCCTGGAGAGCGGTCTGGTCCAGCTGGTGGCCGGACGCCGCCCGGACGTCGAGCGCCTCCGGGCGTTGGTCGCCCGGATGGACACGGCGACGGGCTGGGCGGAGTTCCACGAACTGGACGCCGAGTTCCACCTGACGGTCGCCGCACCGGGCCCTCCGGCAGCGGTCCGCCAGTACGAGGCGGTGCTCACGGAGTTGTACCGGTTCTACCTGCCGTACCCGTTGCAGAAGCTGCGCGAGTCGAACCACGAGCACGCGAAGCTGGTGAAGGCCCTGTCCTCGGGCAACAGGGACGCGGCGACCCGGATAACCCGCGACCACGTGGGAGACCTGCACCGGACGATGTTCGTCGGCCTAGCCTGACCTGCGGATTCACCCCGTTGTCGAGACCGCGACCACGGCTCCGGGGCGTGCGTGGTCACGGATCGACCGGCGCCAGGACCGGCCGGAGTGTGGTCCGGATCCGACGACAGCCAAGCGGCCCGGCACGGACGCAAACCGACCGCATCTGAAGGCCGCCGTCGTCGCGGATCGACCAGGGGCGTGTGGGCTAGATGTGATGTTCAGGGACGTTGTCCCGAGTTGAGGTGACCAGCGGCGGCCTGTCGTGCAGACAGGTGAAGGCCTCCGGATGTGAAGTGGAGCTGTCTAGGAACCACATCACCGCCCGGAGGCCTTCGTGTCCCACCCTAACGCCACCCTGACCCCACGCACCCGCCTGCGGCTGGCCCGCCTGATCGTCGAACAGGGCTGGACCTGCACCGCAGCAGCGAAAATGTTCATGGTCGCCGCCAAGACCGCCGCGAAGTGGGCCCAGCGCTACCGCACCGAAGGCGCGGCCGGGATGGCCGACCGCAGCTCGCGTCCGCACCACAGCCCGGCCCGCACCCCCGAAAACCTGGTCCGGTCGATCGTGCGGCTGCGGTGGCGGCAGCGGCTGGGCCCGGTCCAGATCGCCGGCCGGCTCGGCCTGCCCGCATCCACCGTGCACGCGGTGCTGGTGCGTTGCCGGATCAACCGGCTCTCCCGGATAGACCGGGTCACCGGTGAACCGCTGCGCCGCTACGAACACGACCACCCCGGTTCGCTGATCCATGTCGATGTCACCAAGTTCGGCAACATCCCCGACGGTGGCGGCCACCGCTACGTCGGCCGTGCCCAAGGCGACCGCAACCGGGCCGCGACACCGGGCAAACCACGCAACGCCTACCGCAACCCCAAGATCGGGACCGCGTTCGTGCACACGGTCATCGACGATCATTCCCGGGTTGCTTACGCCGAGATCCACGCCGATGAGACCGCCGCTACCGCCACCGCGGTCCTGCGCCGGGCGGTGGGCTGGTTCGCCGCCCGCGGCGTGAGCGTCGAACGCGTGCTCTCGGACAACGGCTCGGCCTACCGGTCCCACGCTTGGCGCGACATCTGCACCGAGCTGGGAATCACCCCGAAACGAACTCGGCCTTACCGGCCGCAGACCAACGGCAAGATCGAGCGGTTCCACCGCACTTTGGCCGAAGGCTGGGCCTACGCCCGCTTCTACCCAGCGGAGACCCTGCGGCGGGCGGCGTTACCGGGGTGGCTGCACTTCTACAATCATCACCGACCCCACAGCTCAACCGGCGGCAAGCCGCCGGTCACCCGGCTGACCAACCTCCCCGGACATCACAGCTAGACGACCGAAACCAGCCGCGGCCGAGACTTAGCTGTGGTCGTGAATCGCCCGCACCTCGACCGCCGCGACCGTGGTCCGTCTTCGGCCAACGCCAGAAGCCCGCGAGCCCATCCTCGAAACCCCCTGGCCGTTCGGTGGTGATCATTGCGATCACCCCGCAGCACAACCCGCGAAACTCCGGCGCCCCAACAGCAGGTCAGCGGTTGCGCAGCTGCTCGCGGACCTCCATCAGTGCGAAGCCGAGCAGGTTCAGCCCGCGCCAGTAGTCCGGCTTGTCCGAGTTCTTCTCCTCGCGGGCGAGCCCGCTGCCCCAGACCAGGTCCTTCTTCGACGCCTCGACGAGCACGGCCTCGCCGGTGCCGAGGAGGAAGCGGCGCAGGTCGCGGTGCGCGCCGAACTTGGCCAGGTTGCCGTCGACGACGATGTCGTAGCGGTGCCGCTCCCACGTCTCGTTGTCGTACCCGGCGACCTCGCGGCCGAGGACCTTCGCCGTCTTCGGGTCGGGTGCCTGCCGGATCAGCTCGGCCTTCTCGTGGTCGCCGAACAGCTCGGCCTTGCCCGCCATCATGTAGTGCTCGGCTGACGGGTAGCGCACGCCGCCGGCCTCGAACGGGTCCACCCACCACTGGCTCAGGCAGCTCGCCGTCGCGCGCCCCGTCTTGGAGGGCGCGTGGCCGTAGAACAGCAGGTACTCGGGCTCCGCACCCTCGTGGACCTTTTCGCGCAACGCTTCGATACTGCGGACTCCGTCGACCTTCACAACCATCCGTCTAGTGGACCACAGCGCTCACAGCAGGAAGTGGAAGAGGGGGCTACCCGGCTCGATCCGCTCCACCTGCAGCGGGCTCGCGTCCATCCGGGCCAGCAGTCCGGGCAGGTCGGCCGAGCGCGGGATCTCGATGCCGACCAGCGCCGGCCCCAGCTCGCGGTTGGTGCGCTTGACGTACTCGAAGCGGGTGATGTCGTCCTCGGGCCCGAGGACCTGCTCCAGGAACCGCCGCAGCGCGCCCGGCTCCTGCGGGAACCCGACCAGGAAGTAGTGCTTCAGCTGTTCGTGCATCAGCGAGCGTTCGAGGATCTCGCTGTAGCGGCTGACGTCGTTGTTGCCGCCGGAGACCACGACCACGACCGTCTGGCCGGGCTCGACATCGACGACCGAACCGAGCGAGGCCGCGGCGAGCGCGCCCGCCGGCTCGGCGATGATGCCGTCCGACTGGTACATCGCCAGCATCTCGGTGCAGATCGCGCCCTCGGCGACCGACGTCAGCTCGGCGCCGCTCTCGCGGATCAGCGGGTAGGTGACGCTGCCGGCGACGCGCACCGCGGCGCCGTCGACGAACGTGTCGAGCTCGGGCAGCCGCACCGGGTGCCCGGCGTCGAGCGCCGCGGCCATGCAGGCCGCGCCCGCCGGTTCGACGCCGACGACCCGGACGCCGGGGTGCCGTTCCCGCAGGAAGCTGCCGACGCCGGCGAGCAGCCCGCCGCCGCCGACCGGGACGACCACGACGTCGGGGACGAAGCCGAGCTGCTCGATCACTTCCAGCGCGACCGTGCCCTGGCCGGCGACGGTCCGGACGTCGTCGAACGCCGGCACCAGCGTCGCGCCGGTGCGCTCGGCGTCCTCGGTGGCGGCCGCGAAGGCGTCTTCGTACGTTTCGCCGACGACGATGACCTCGATGTGCGCGCCGCCGAGCGTCGCGATGCGTTCGCGCTTCTGCCGCGGCGTGGTCCCCGGGACGTACACGCGCCCGTTCGCGCCGAGCCGGCGGCACGCGTACGCGACGCCCTGGGCGTGGTTGCCGGCGCTGGCGCAGACGACGCCGAGCGCGCGCGTGACGTCGTCCAGCTGGACGATGAAGTTGTAGGCGCCGCGGATCTTGTACGACCGGACGGTCTGCAGGTCCTCGCGCTTCACCCAGACCTGGGCGTCCACCCGGGACGACAGCCGCGCGCTCGGCTCCAGCGGCGTGCGGGTCACCACCCCGGCCAGCCGCGCGGCGGCGTTCTCGATGGTCGCCGCGGTCACCGTGTCGATGTCGTGCACCTGGTTGAATGTACGACTCGCGCGTGAAACCCGACCGGGTGCCCCTACCCCTTCGGCACGGCCGGGTACGGGACGAACGTACTGGTGTTCTCGTCGACCGTGAGCTGCTTGCCGATCGTCGGGAACGCGCGCTGCGAGCAGGCCGGGCGTTCGCAGACTTTGCAGCCCATGCCGATCGGGGTGGCGGCCGCCGGTTCGTCCAGGTCCAGGCCCGTCGAATAGATCAGCCGTCCCGCGTGCCGCAGTTCGCAGCCCAGGCCGACCGTGAACGTCTTTCCCGGGCTGCCGTAGCCGCCGATGTTGCGCGAAATCGTCCGCGCGATCCAGAAGTAGCTCTTGCCGTCGGGCAGTGTCGCGATCTGGGTCAGGATCTTGCCCGGCTGGGTGAACGCCTCGTAGATGTTCCACAGTGGACAGGCGCCGCCGACGCGGGAGAAGTGGAAGCCGGCCGCGGACTGCCGCTTCGACATGTTCCCGGCCCGGTCGACGCGCACGAAGGAGAACGGCACCGCGCGGTGCTTGGGCCGCTGCAGGGTGGACAGCCGGTGGCAGACGGTCTCGAAGCCGACGCCGTAGTGGTCGCACAGCCGCTCGATGTCGTAGCGGAACCGCTCGGCCGCGGCCAGGAACGGTCCGTAGGGGAGGATCAGCGCCCCCGCGAAGTAGTTCGCCAGGCCGACGCGGGCCAGGGAGCGCGCGGCGGGGCCGGAAAACGCCCACGAATCGGCCAGCTCGGTGATCAGGTCGTCGTACTCGAGCAGGGCGATCTGCGAAGCCATCCGGAACGCCTGCTGCCCGACGCGCAGGCTGGGCGCCAGCCGCAACGTCCGGCTGAGCGGCTCGTAGCGGTGCTGCTGACCCGCGGCTTCGTCGATGCCGTCGCTGGTGACTTCGACGCCGTAACGCTGGGAAAGACAGTCCTTCAACGCACTGAGCACCTGGCCGCGCTGCAGCGGGATGTCGGCCGCCATCTTCTCGGCGCGTTCGTCCAGCTCGGCGACGTAGTTCTCGCGCTCGTAGAAGAAGTCGCGGACCTCTTCGTGCGGCAGCGCCGACGCTGCGCTGCCGTGCAGGCCCAGGCCGTTTTCGGTGGTCAGCGCGGCGGTGTTCTCGACGGCGTTGCGGTAGCTGCGGTGCAGCTTGACCAGGGCTTGCGCGATCGCCGGCAGGTTCGTCGCCAGCTCGTTGAGCTCGCTCGTCGTGACGTCGACGCCGAGGGACTCGTCGAGCAGCGCCTCCTTGACGTCGGCCACCAGCCGGGACGTGTCGTTGTTGGCGAAGAACTCGGTGTCCACGCCGAACGCCTGCGTGATCCGCATCAGGACGGGCACGGTCAGCGGGCGCGAGTTGTGCTCGATCTGGTTGAGGTAGCTCGGTGAGATCTCCAGCACACGGGCGAGGTCGGCCTGGCTCATCGCGCGGCTTTCGCGGAGGTGCCGCAGCCGCGCTCCGGCGAAAGTCTTCTCCATCCGAGCCCGCCTTTCCGGAAGGTTTCCGGTCCTGAACGGTTACGTGAACGGTCAAGAACGCGGATTTTCGTGGCTGTTGCGAACCAGCGATTCGCAACCTTTGCAAAGAGCGTACGTACCCTTCGCACAAATTGGCAAATTGGACGACTGGATCGGATTTCCACTGGCGTGCGAGGGTCAGGCCAAGCAAGGCGAGCAATCGCAAACTTCGCAACACCGGGAGAGTCCGATGACCGAACAGGCCAAGCAGGCGGCCGCGGAGCTGACCGCGAAGTGGGCGAACGACCCCCGCTGGGCGGGCGTGCAGCGCTCCTACTCGGCCGAGGACGTCGTCAAGCTGCGCGGCAGCGTCGTCGAAGAGCACACCCTCGCCCGCCGCGGCGCGGAGAAGCTGTGGGACCTCCTGCACACCGAGGACTACATCCACGCGCTGGGCGCGCTCACCGGCAACCAGGCCGTCCAGCAGGTCCGCGCCGGCCTGCAGGCGATCTACCTGTCCGGCTGGCAGGTCGCGGCCGACGCCAACCTGGCCGGCCAGACCTACCCCGACCAGAGCCTCTACCCGGCCAACTCCGTGCCGGCCGTGGTCCGCCGGATCAACAACGCGCTGGGCCGCGCCGACCAGATCAACTGGGCGGAAGGCAACACCGACATCGACTGGTACGCCCCGATCGTCGCCGACGCGGAAGCGGGCTTCGGTGGCCCGCTCAACGCGTTCGAGCTGATGAAGGGCATGATCGCGGCCGGCGCCGCGGGCGTGCACTGGGAAGACCAGCTCGCGTCCGAGAAGAAGTGCGGCCACCTCGGCGGCAAGGTGCTGATCCCGACCAAGCAGCACGAGCGCACGCTGAACGCCGCGCGTCTCGCGGCCGACGTCCTCGACGTGCCGACCCTCGTGGTCGCCCGCACCGACGCGCAGGCCGCGACGCTGCTGACCAGCGACGTCGACGAGCGTGACCAGCAGTTCCTCACCGGCGGCCGCACCGCCGAGGGCTTCTACGAGGTCACCAACGGCATCGACCCGTGCATCGAGCGCGGTCTGGCCTACGCCCAGTACGCCGACCTGCTCTGGATGGAGACCTCGAAGCCGGACCTCGAGGTGGCGCGCAAGTACGCCGAGGCGATCAAGGCGAAGTTCCCGGACCAGATGCTGGCCTACAACTGCTCGCCGTCGTTCAACTGGAAGAAGCACCTGGACGACGCCACGATCGCGAAGTTCCAGCGCGAGCTCGGCCACATGGGCTACAAGTTCCAGTTCATCACGCTGGCCGGCTTCCACGCCCTGAACTACTCGATGTTCGACCTGGCGCACGGTTACGCCCGTGAGGGCATGACCGCCTACGTCGACCTGCAGGAGCGCGAGTTCGCGTCGGAGGCCCGTGGTTACACCGCCACGAAGCACCAGCGCGAGGTCGGCACCGGTTTCTTCGACCAGGTCGCGACCGCGTTGAACCCGACCAGCTCCACCACGGCGCTGAAGGGTTCCACGGAGGAAGCCCAGTTCTGACGCACTTCGCGGGCCGGCGGCGACCCCCTGCGCCGCCGGCCCGCGACCCCCACTTCCCTTCCCTGCACAGCTCTGCTCGCGGAGGCACCCCATGGTTGATCGACTGAACTACCGCATCGAGGTCACCGGTCCGGTCGAGGGCCGGTTCGCCGAGATCCTCACCCCGGCGGCACTCGACTTCCTGGCCAAGCTCGACAACACGTTCGCCGGCCGCCGGCGCGAGCTGCTCGACGCCCGCCGCGTGCGCCGCGAGGAGCTGCAGTCGGGGGAGAAGCCGCTCGGCTTCCTGCCCGAGACCCGCCGGATCCGCGACGACGAGTCGTGGAACGTCGCGCCGACCGCGCCGGGCCTGGAAGACCGCCGCGTCGAGATCACCGGCCCGACCGACCGCAAGATGACGGTCAACGCGCTGAACTCCGGCGCGAAGGTCTGGCTGGCGGACTTCGAGGACGCGACGTCGCCGACGTGGCACAACGTGATCGACGGCCAGCTCAACCTCTTCGACGCTATCCGCCGCAACATCGACTTCACCACCGAAGCCGGCAAGCAGTACACGATCGGCGACGACCCGGCCACGATCGTCGCGCGGCCCCGCGGCTGGCACCTGGTGGAGAAGCACATCCGCATCGACGGCCGTCCGGTGTCGGCGAGCCTGGTCGACTTCGGCCTGTTCTTCTTCCACAACGCCCGCCAGCTGGTGGCCCGCGGCGTCGGCCCGTACTTCTACCTGCCGAAGCTCGAAAACCACCACGAAGCGCGGCTGTGGAACGACGTCTTCCTGCTGGCGCAGCGCGAGCTCGGCATCCCGCGCGGCACGATCCGCGCCACGGTGCTGATCGAGACGATCACCGCCGCGTTCGAGATGGACGAGATCCTCTACGAACTGCGCGAGCACGCGGCGGGCCTGAACGCCGGGCGCTGGGACTACATCTTCAGCATGATCAAGAACTTCGCCGCGCACGGCGCCGACTTCGTGCTGCCGGACCGCGCGCAGGTCACCATGACCGTGCCGTTCATGCGGGCCTACACCGAGCTGCTGGTGCGGACCTGCCACAAGCGCGGCGCGCACGCCATCGGCGGCATGGCCGCGTTCATCCCGAGCAAGGACCCCGAGGTCACCGCGACCGCGCTGGAGAAGGTCCGCGCCGACAAGGAACGCGAGGCCGGCGACGGCTTCGACGGCTCCTGGGTCGCGCACCCCGGCCTGGTCCCGGTCTGCCGCGAGGTGTTCGACGGCGTTCTCGGCGGCTGGCCGAACCAGCTCGGCAAGCTCCGCGAAGACGTCGACGTCACCGCCGAGGACCTGCTCGACGTCGCGAGCGCCGGCGGCGAGGTCACCGAGGCGGGTGTCCGCGCGAACATCAACGTCGCGCTGCGCTACGTCGACGCGTGGCTGCGCGGCACCGGGGCGGCGGCGATCCACAACCTGATGGAGGACGCGGCCACCGCGGAGATCGCGCGTTGCCAGGTCTGGCAGTGGATCCGCAACGGCACGAAGCTCGAGGACGGCACCGCGCTCACCCGCGAGCTGGCGGTCGAGTTCCTGGACGACGAGCTGGCGTCGGTGCGCGCCGAACTCGGCGACGGCCACCGCCTCGGCGACGCGTACCAGATCTTCACCGAGACCGCGCTCGGCGAGAAACTGCCGAGCTTCCTCACCACCGGTGCCTACGCGCGGTACCTCACGGACGCCCGGTAGCAGGGCAGTGCTTGATGCGCTCTCGGCGGTCGAGAGTGCTTCGAGCTCCGGCCGTCCCTACCTGACGAGGGACGGCCGGCACCACACCCATCTCGGGATGGTGTGGTCCGGAACTGGTCCGACGGCGGTGGCTCCCCGCCGTCGGACCAGTTTCACGCGTACCTTGCCCGGATGAGCCTGAGCTTCCCGGGCGAGTCGCCCGAGTACCGCGTCGCGCGTGATCGCCTGCTCGAACGGGAAGCCGCGCTGCGTCGTGAACTGGAGGCGGTGGCTGTCCAACGCCGCGACCTGCCACCCGGCGGCCTCGTGCCCGAGGACTACGTCCTCCAGGGCGACAACGGCGAAGTGCGGTTGTCGGACCTGTTCTCGCCGGGCCACGACACCCTGGTCGTCTACCACTACATGTTCCCGCGCGACCCCGACGACGACCGGCCCGGTCCGGCGTCGGGGGAGAGCGCGCAGCTGAAGCTGGAGCAGGGCCCGTGCCCGTCCTGCACGGCGTTGCTCGACCAGCTCGACGGCGCCGTGGAGCATTTCGCGCCCCACGCCGAT
Organism: Amycolatopsis sp. NBC_01286; assembly: GCF_035982555.1. Classification (NCBI taxonomy): domain Bacteria; kingdom Bacillati; phylum Actinomycetota; class Actinomycetes; order Pseudonocardiales; family Pseudonocardiaceae; genus Amycolatopsis; species Amycolatopsis sp. NBC_01286. Next base: position 589,297 of record NZ_CP108428.1, on the reverse strand, counting down.
TTCGCCGTCGTCGCGCGGGCGCCGATCGGGCACCTGCGGACGTTCGCCGCCGAACGCGGCTGGCGCCGGCTGCGGTTGTTCTCGTGCGCGGGCACCACGTTCAGCCGCGACTACCACGGCGAAGCGGCCGATGGCAGCCCGCGCCCGATGCTCAACGTCTTCCGCCACGACGCCGACGGGCTCCGGCACTTCTGGGGTTCGGAGCTGCTGTACGAGCCGGCCGAGCCGGGCCAGGACCCGCGCCACGTCGGGACGATCGAGCCGGTGTGGAACCTGTTCGACCTCACCCCGCACGGGCGTGGCGCGGATTGGGACGAGCAGCTCGGCTACTGCCATGAGTGAGCGGTGCGAACGGCCCGGTCGTGCCGTTCACGACGTCAATTCGCCGCGTACGCCCGGTCTGCCGCAGCGTGTTCCCGTCGTTGTTGCCCGAAGCTCGCCGCCCGGCTGACGCCCTACCCCTGAGCGGCCAGGAGGACCTTCGCGGCCGCCCGGGCCGTGCTCGCCTCGCCCGGGTCACCGGTGATCGCGGCGAGCACGGTCGCGCCCTCCACGAGCGAGAACAGCTGGTCGGCGGTGGTGTGGTCGGCGACGAGACCACGCAGGTAGGCGCGCAGTTCGTCCTTGTGCTTGCGGATCGCGGCGGCGATGCCGGGCGCCGGTTCGCCGAACTCGCCGAAGGAGTTGACGAACGCGCAGCCGCGGAAGCCGGGTTCGCGGAACCAGTCGTGCAGCCAGTCGAACACGGCGAGCGGGTCGTCGCCGCGGGCGTCGACGAATTCGCGCAACGACCGCCGCCAGCGTTCGTCGCGGCGCAGGAGATAGGCCTCGACCAGGTCGTTCTTGGCCGGGAAGCACTGGTAGAGCCGTTTGAGCGAGACGCCGGAGCGCGCGCGGACGGCGTCCATCCCGACCGCCTGCACGCCGTGGGCGTAGAAGAGCTCCTCGGCGGCCTCCAGCAACCGGCCGGTCGCCTCCGTGGGATCCATGTCACCTGCCTCTGGTGCGGAGAATGAGCGTTCTCTACTCTAGCGGCAGTTCGGAGAACGGCCGTTCTCCGGGTTTCGGAAGGAGCCGTCCATGACCCCGCGCCCGCCGTTCCCGCCGTTCGACGAAGACACCGCCCGCCAGAAGGTCCAGGCCGCCGAGGACGCCTGGAACACCCGCGACCCCGAGCGGGTCTCGCTGGCCTACACCGAGGATTCGGTCTGGCGCAATCGCGACCAGCACGTCGTCGGACGCGCGCGGATCGTCGAGTTCCTGACCGCGAAGTGGGAGCGCGAACTGGACTACGCGCTGCGCAAGGAGCTGTGGGGGTTTCGCGGCAACCGCATCGGCGTCCGCTTCCAGTACGAGTCCCGCACCGCGGCCGGCGAGTGGTTCCGCAGCTACGGCAACGAGCTGTGGGAGTTCAGCGACGAAGGCCTGATGCGCCGCCGGGAGGCGAGCATCAACGACGTCCCGATCGCCGAGACCGACCGCCGCATCTTCGGCCCGCGCCCGGAGTCCGAGCACGGCGTCCTGCTGCCGGTCTTCTAGCCGCTTCCGCCCGCAGCGGAACCACATCCGCCCGGCCGCTTCCGACGGCATCCTCGGGGTCATGACGGCACCGGCGTTCGGCGGCGAAGTGAGCGAGTACTACCAGCGGTTCCGCCGCGGCTACCCGCCCGAAGTCGCCGACGCCCTGGTCAGCGCGTGTGGTCTCACGCGCGACGACGTCGTGCTCGACCTCGGCTGCGGCACCGGCCAGCTCACCCGCGCCTTGGCGCCGCGCACCGGCGCCGTGCTGGGGATGGACCCGGAACCGGACATGCTGGCCGAGGCCCGCCGGGCGACGGCCGAGCCGAACGTCAGCTGGCTCCTGGGCGCGGACACCGATGTCCCCGCGTTGACTACAGCCCTCGGCCCCGGCCGGCTGGGCGCGGTGACGGTGGCGCAGGCGTTGCACTGGATGGACCACGAACGGCTGTTCGCGACGGCGCGCCCGCTCCTGCGCGCCGTCGGCGGTGTCGTGGTGGTGACCAACGGCGAGCCGCTGTGGCTCCAGGACGCCGCGTGGTCGGCCGCGCTGCGACAGGTCCTGTCCGACCAGCTCGGCGTCCCGCTGCACCGGACGTGCGGCACGGACACGGCGAGCCAGGAGCGCTACCGCGACGCTCTCTCGGCCGCCGGATACGCCGTCGACCTGCGGGTTGTCGACTACTCGGCCACGCTCACCGTCGAGGAGATCGTCGGTGGCGTGTTTTCGGCGATGAGCCCGGAGCAGCTCCCGCCCCCGGCGTCCCGGCCCGGGTTCGCCGACCGCGTGCGACGCGCGGTCGAGCCCCACGGCCCGGTGGTCGAACACGTCCGGATCCGGATTCTGACCGGCGTCCACTGACGGGCGAACCGGTCACGGAAGGCGAATGCGTAGCCGCCCGTGGTGTTCTCCCTATTGTTTCGCCGGGAGGGTGCGCGGATGCTCGCTGCGTGGTGCCTGTCGTGCCACTGCTCCCCGAGGAGTCCCGATGACCAGCAAGTTGAGCGCTGTCCTTGTCGCGCTCGTCGCCCTTTTCGCCTGCGCGTCCGTCGCCGCCGCGGCCACGGCCGTGCCCGCGGCCCACACGGACCGCGTCCAGGTCCGCCACTTCTGACGCGGCCGCTACCTACAGTTCCGGGATCCCGGCCGCGACCGGTTCGAACGCGTTGCCGGTGGCGATCTTCGGCCGGGGCAGCTCCACCGGCTCGCCTGCCTTCGTCCGCCGGTAGACCGCGACGGTCGCCTCGGCGATCCGGCCCCAGTCGAAGTCGGCGGCCAGCCGGGCCTGCGCGGCCCGGGCCCGCCGCGCCGCCGCGTCGGCGTCGTTCAGCACCGCCGTCACGGCGTCGGCCAGCGCGCCGACGTCGCCGGGACTGAACGCCAGCCCGGTCTCGCCGTGGACGACGACCTCGCCGAGCCCGCCGGCGGTCGACGCCACCAGCGGCGCCTTCGCGGCCGCGGCCTCCAGGGCGACGATCCCGAACGGCTCGTACCGGCTGGGCAGGACCACGGCGTCGGCCGCGGCCAGCGCCGCGCGCAGGTCCCGGTCGGACAGGTGCCCGACGAAGTCGACCGCGCGCCGCACCCGCAGCTTGCGCGACTGCTCGACGAGCTCGTCGAAGTGCCGTCCTTTCCCGGCGACGACCACGCGCGTGCCGGGGTGGCGCCGCCGGATGCGGGGGAGCGCGGCCAGCAGGTCCTGGACGCCCTTCTCCCACTCGAGCCGGCCGAAGTAGAGCAACAGGGGCGCGCCGGCCGGGCTGTAGACCTCGCGGGCGTGGGCGATCTCGTCGGCCGGCACCTGCCAGCCGCGTTCCTCGATGCCGTTGTGGATCACTGTGACGTCGCCGGCCTCGATCTCGAAGAGGTGCGCGACCTCGCGGCGCATGGCCTGCGAGCAGGTGATCACGGCGTCGGCGCGGTTGGCCAGCCACCACTCGACCGAGTGAACTTGCTGGTTCAGCGGGTGCGACAGCCAGCCGGAGTGCCGGCCGGCCTCGGTGGCGTGGACCGTGCCGACCAGCGGTACCCGCGCCGCCTCGGCGATCGCGATGGCCGGGTGCGCGACCAGCCAGTCGTGCGCGTGGACGACGTCCGGCTGCCAGCTCCGCAGCAGGTCCTGCGCGGCGCGGACCATGGCGTGCCCCATGGCGAGGGTCCAGGCGACGAGGTCGCGTTCGAAGGTCACGTGCATCGGGTCTTCAGCCACCCGGATGATCCGCACGCCCTCGACGACGCGGTCGCTGCGCGGGTGCGTCCCGGCGTCGGTCCCGGCGGCGTGCCGGCACAGGACGACGACCTCGTGACCCTGTCCGGCCAGGTGACAGGCGAGCGCGTGCACGTGCCTGGCCAGGCCGCCGATGGCCACGGGCGGGTACTCCCAGGACAGCATCAGCACACGCATGGGCAGAGGTTACTCGCGAGTCGCAAGGGCCCGGCGGCGGTCCACCGGACCCCTTCGCGTGTGACGTCGATCACTGGCTCGCGACCGCAGCTCTGCCATCATCGGCGGGAATGACTTCCCCCGAAGACACCGGCTGGCGCCGCCTCGACCCCGTCCTGTCGACCCCGTGGTCCGCTGTAGTCGGCCCGGACAACGCGCTGCCCGAGTACCCGAGGCCCCAGCTGACCCGGCCCCGCTGGCTGAACCTCAATGGCGTCTGGGAGTACGCGGGCTGGCCGGCGGCCACGGACGAGCCGAGGCCGTCCGGCTACGCCGAGCGGATCCTGGTCCCGTTTCCACCGGAGTCGGCGTTGTCCGGAATCGGCCGGCGCGACGAAATCCTCTGGTACCGCCGCCTCGTCGAGATCCCGGCCGGTTGGCGCGGCGACCGCGTCCTGCTGCACTTCGGCGCGGTCGACCAGAAGGCGCAGGTCTGGGTCAACAACCAGCTCGTCGCGACGCACGAGGGCGGCTACACGGCGTTCAGCGCGGACATCACCGACGTCCTGCGGCCGACGGGCCCGCAGGAGCTGACCGTCCGCGCCGAAGACCGCACCGACATCGAGCCCTTCCCAGTCGGCAAGCAGCGCAACGCCCCCGGCGGAATCTGCTACACGGCCTCGTCGGGCATCTGGCAGACGGTCTGGCTCGAGCCGGTGCCCGCCACCCGCGTCGAAGGGCTGGAGCTGACCCCGGACCTCACCGGCGTCACGGTGTTCCCGCAGGTCACCGGTGGCTCCACGGTTGTGGTCGTGCTTTCGACCACCGACGGCGAGGTGGCCCGCGGCTCGGGCGAAGCCGGGACGCCGGTCCGCGTGGACGTTCCCGAACCACACCTCTGGACGCCCGACGACCCCTACCTCTACACCCTGGAAGTCCGACTGCTGGACCGCCACGGCGCGGTTCTGGACGAAGTCGGCGGCTACGCAGGCCTCCGAACGATCGGTCTGGTCCCCGACGCCGAGGGCCGTCCGCGAATCGCGCTCAACGGCCGGATCACCTTCCTCCACGGCCCGCTCGACCAGGGCTACTGGCCCGACGGCATCTCGACCGCGCCGACCGACGACGCGTTGCGGTTCGACCTCGAAAAGACGAAGGAGCTGGGCTTCAACTTCGTCCGCAAACACGTCAAGGTCGAGCCGGCCCGCTGGTACTTCTGGGCCGACCGGCTAGGCCTGGTCGTCTGGCAGGACATGCCATCGCTGACGGTGTCGTTCGACGGCCCGCCGGGACCCGCGCCGGACCCAGTCCCGCAGGCCCGGGACCGGTTCGAGGCCGAACTGATCAAAATGATCACACAACTGCAGGCGGTCCCGTCGATCGCCGGCTGGGTGCCGTTCAACGAGGGCTGGGGCGAGTACGACACGGCCCGCGTCGCGGAACTGGTCAAAACGCTCGACCCGACCCGCTTGGTGATCGCGAACAGCGGCGTCAACTGCTGCTTCTCACGCCCCGACACCGGCGCGGGCGACATCTACGACGACCACACGTACGTCGGCCCGGGCGAGCCGTCGGTCCAGGACAGCCGCGCGATAGTCGACGGCGAGTACGGCGGCCTAGGCCTGGTCCTCGACGGTCATTGCTGGCCCGGCCCGCCGAACGCGTACGAGATGACGCCGACGCCCGAGCGGCTCACCGAGCGCTACGCGGAGGTGAGCGCCCGCTTGGAGCGAGTGATAGCGGAACGCGGCCTGTCCGGCGCGATCTACACCCAGACGACCGACGTCGAGAACGAGGTCAACGGCCTGCTGACGTACGACCGCCAGGTGACAAAGCTCGACCCGGCGGTGGTCGCGAAGTGCGTCCGCGCGGTGATCGACGCAGGCTCCGACTGATTCCGGCAACACCTGGACGCGACGCCGCTGGGGCTGTCGTCAGCGTTCGGCAATGCCCGGGTGATGTGCCCTCGCCAGGCAGTCGTCTGACTTCGGCACGCTCAGGCGCTGTGTCGCGGCCGGGCGTTGGTCTGACTCCGGCCAACGCCCGGAGGCTGTGCGGCCGCCGGGTTGTGGTCTGACTTTGGGCAGCATCCGGATGCCGTGCCGCCGCCAGGCGTGGGCTGACTTTGGGTGAGGTCCGGCGGCAGTGTCGCGGCTGGCGGGTGGTCTGACTTCGGTCACTACCCGGAGGTGGTGTCGCCGCCAAGCTGTCGACCGATTGGCAATGTCCGGAGGCCGTCTCGTCGTCAGGCTGTTGTCTCCTCTTCGACAGCCGACAGCCGACAGCCGACAGCCGACAGCCGACAGCCGACAGCCGACAGCCGACAGCCGACAGCCGACAGCCGACAGCCGACAGCGACAGGACGGCTGTGGCTAGCTTTCGGCGACCTCCGCGAGCAGGGCGTCGCGGCCGTGGTCGAGTGCGGACAACAGTGCACCCCGCAAGGCCGCCGAGTCCGTGACCGTGCCCGCCTCCACCCGGACCGGCCCCGGCGCGGCCGCCGTGACCGCTCGCCGGATTTCGGCGACCAGGCCCGGGCGGCTGCCGGCCGGGCCGCCCAGCAGGACGACGTCCGGGTCGACGATGGTGCAGATCGCGGCCACGGCCCGGCCGAGCGTCGCGCCGAGCAGCCGTAGCCGCTCAACGGCCACACCGTCGCCGGTGGCCGCGCGCGAGAGCGTGGTCAGAATCGCGTCGACGTCCAGCGAAGGCGCGTCCGACCTGCCGAAACCCTGACCGGCCAGTGCCTCGGCGAGCGTCGCGCCCGAGCTGTCCAGGTAGCCGATCTCGCCCGCCAGGCCGTGCGCGCCGCGGACCAGCTGGTCGCCGACGTACAGGCTGACGCCGAGCCCGGCCCCGACGTAGACGTAGGCGAAGCTCTTCGCGTCCCGTGCCGCACCCTCCCGGCGTTCGGCGAGGGCCGAGAAATTGACGTCGTTGTCGAGCAGGACGTCCCGGCCGATCTCGCCGGCCCGGATCGTGCCCTCGGGAAACGGCGACCCGGGCAGCGCGACGACCTCGTGCGTCACCGGGTCGACCGGGTTGGCCACCGAGACCGCCGTCGCGCGGACCGGTCCCGGCCCGCCGACGCTCGCGGCGGCGACGGCGGCGGCGCGGACCGCCGTGGTCATCGGGTGACCATCCGGGGCGTGGTGGCCGGTCGCCAGGACCGTGCCGGTCAGGTCGGTGGTCACGGTCCGGATGCCCTGCTGGTTGACTTCCGCGGCGACGACCCGGCCGGCGTCCGCGGCCAGTTCGTAGAACGTCGCGATCCGCCCGCGGCGGCCGGTCTGGTCGGTGCCGGTGGCCCGCAGCGCGCCCGCCGTTTCGAGCCGCCGGACGGACTCGGAGATCGTCGGCTTCGAGATCCCGGTGGTCGCGGCCAGCTCGGCGCGGGTGGTCCGGTTGTGGACGAAGACGTGGTCGAGCACCGCGCGGTCGGTCATGGCCCGCAGCATCGCCAGGCGCGGGAGCGGCCGGTCGGGGTCGGACATCGCACCTCTTGTGGCCGGGAACGGACGGGGTTACCGTAGCGAGAGCATTCTAGTAAGGAGTCCTAACCAAAAGATCGCGGAGGACACCGATGACCACCACCGAGCTGCCGGCGAACATGTCCGAGGCAATCTCGCGGACCAAACAGGAGCTGCGCGCCCGGGTCGGCGACGTCGCCGGCGCGTTCGCCGAAGTCCGGGAGTGGATGCGGCGGGAGGTCGACGTCGTCGCCGCCGACCAGGACGCTTTCCCCGTCGTCCGGTTTCGCGACATCGCCGACGGGACCGTGCCGCAGCGGACCGTGGACGCCGTCCGGCGGCGCGGCTGCGCCGTCGTCAAGGGCACCTTCGCGCGCGAAACGGCCGAAGGCTGGGACGCCGAGCTCGCCGCGTACCTCGCCGGCAACGACTTCGCCGGGACCTACCAAGGCCCGGCCGACGACGTCTTCGCCGGGCTCGCGTCCGGCCAGCCGCAGATCTACCCCGTCTACTGGTCGAAGCCGCAGATCCAAGCCCGCCAGCACGAGCACATGGTCGCCGTCCGGCGGTTCCTCAACTCCTTCTGGCGGCACGAGTCCGAAGGCCGCGTCTGGTTCGACCCCGATCGCGACACCGCCTACCCCGACCGCATCCGCCGTCGCGCGCCCGGCTCGGCGTCGCTCGGGCTCTCGGCCCACACCGACTCCGGCTCGGTCGAGCGCTGGCTGCTGCCCGCCTACCAGCAGGTGTTTCGCCACGTCTTCGCCGGGAACTGGCCGGAGTACGACCCGTGGGACGGCGCTTACCGCACCGAAGTGGACGAATTCCCGTCCACGGTCATGTGCTCGGCCTTCCGCACCTTCCAGGGCTGGACGGCGTTGTCGGAAATGCGCCCGGGCGACGGCGTCCTGCAGGTCGTGCCGATCCCGTCGGCGATCGCGTACGTCCTGCTCCGCGCGCTCCAGGATGACATCCCCGACGACGATCTCTGCGGCGCGGCCAACGGCCAGGCCCTGCCCGTCTGCGACAAGTACCACGACGACCTGCTGCCGGCGCTGACCTCGATCCCCGCCGTCGAACCGGGCGACACGGTCTGGTGGCACGGCGACGTCATCCACGCCGTCGCCGACGGCACCAATCCGGACCGCTGGGGAAACGTCATGTACATCCCGGCGAGCCCGCATTGCGCGAAGAACGCCGCGTACGCCGAAAAGTGCGGCCGCGCGTTTCTGGCCGGCGCGAGCCCGGGCGATTTCGCGCCGGAAGACTACGAGGTGAACTGGACCGGCCGCGCCACCGCCGACGACCTCGACGACGTCGGACGCGCTCAGCTCGGCCTGTGAACGTGCCGGGGCGGGAGGCCACCGCCCCGGCACGGCGAGCCGGGATCTACAGGTGCAACCAGAGTCCCAGGTGCAGACCCAGGATGTTGATGTGCCCGTGGTGGTGATGGTGATGGTGGCCGACGCACAGCAGGCAGTCGCGAGCCTGGCCGGCCGCGTCCGGCTGTGCCGCGACCGGCGCGGCCGAGGCGGCGCCCACCGCGGGCCCGGCCACCAGCAGCCCGAGTGCCACGGGGAATGCTGCCAGCGCTGCCCGGCGTCTGGAGGTGCTCATCGGGTGATCCCTTCTCGCACACGAAGACGCCGGAATGGCGTCATCAAAAGTATTCGACGCGAGAAGGGGAAAACGGCAGGCTGATCACCCGCGGTTCGACCGTCCGGCTCACGGAAACCGTTTTCCGGCGTGTTTCCGTGATACCCGAACGGCCGCTGAAACCCGTCGATCCGGTGAATTCCGGTGACGCCGGGGGAGCATGCCCCGGGCTGCCGTCACGCGGGCAGGGCCGCCTCGATGGCCTTGACGACCGCCTCGTCCTCGGGCTCGGTGCGCGGCCGGAACCGCGCCAGGACCTCGCCGTCGGCGCCGACGAGGAACTTCTCGAAGTTCCACTGGACGTCGCCGGACGCGCCCTCGGCGTCCTCGGTCTTCGTCAGTTCCGAGTACAGCGGGTGCCGGTCGTCGCCGTTGACGTCGATCTTCTCGAACAGCGGGAAGGTGACGCCGTAGGTCGTGGAGCAGAACGTCTGGATCTCGTCCGCGCTGCCCGGCTCCTGCCCGGCGAACTGGTTGCACGGAAAACCGACCACGGAGAAGCCCTGGGCGCCGAAGCGCTCCTGCAGCCGCTCCAGGCCGGAGTACTGCGGGGTCAGGCCGCACTTCGACGCGACGTTGACCACCAGCAGCGCCTTGCCGGCCAGCGAACCCAGCGAGCTGTCCTGCCCGTCGAGCGTCTTGACCGGAATTTCGTGGATCCCCATCCGATGAGTCCCTTTCACTTGTGCTTCAAAGCCCGGGCGTCGAGGTGCCCGAACGGTCCGTCGTCGGCGCGGTAGGCCGCGGCCAGTTCCTCGCCTCGCGCGCGGTCGCCGCGGCGCACCGCCCCGGCCAGCGCGTCGAAGCGTTCGGTGTGCACGGCGGCCCGGCGCCGCGCGTAGTCGGCGGCGGAGTCCTTGGTGACCATGAACGCCCAGTCGCTCTCCAGGGCCAGCATCGCCTCGGCGACGGCCTGGTCGGCGACGGTGTCCCGGGCCGTGGTGTCCAAACCGGCCACGAGGTCCAGCAGCCGTTCCTGCAGCGCCGTGTTGGCCTCGACCATGTCCTTGACCTGCTCGCCGTCCCAGACGCGCCAGTCCTTGCCCGACCCCCACGACGACGCGGGCAGGTCGATCGGCGGGCCGACGTGCCCGGCTTCGAGCGCGCCCTTGAGCGTCGTGACCCGCACCCCGGCCTCGGGCAGCGCGCGCAGCACGCCCTCCAGCCAGGCCGGTCCTTCGTGCCACCAGTGCCCGAACAGTTCGGTGTCGTACGCGGCGACCACGAGCGACTCACGCCCGTGTTGCGCTTTCAGCGACCGCAGCCGCGTCACGACGGTGTCGACGAAGTCCTTGACGTGCAGGCCCAGGACGTCCGCGGCGAGCGCCGGGTCGTACGGCGCCTTGTCGGCCGGCTCGACGGTCTTGCCGGTGACGCGCGACGCCTTGAGCCCGACCTCGTGCGCCCAGGTGTGGAAGTCGCGGTACGCGGCGTGCCCGGGGTAGCCGGCCTTCGGCGACCAGACGCGGTAGGTGACCTCGAGGTCGCGCCCGAAAGCGAGGACGTCGCTGTCGCCGACCGGCCGCGCCGCCCAGGTCTCGCCGCGCAGCGACGGCCCGTCGACCATGAACCGCCGCACGCCCGCGGCGGCGTAGTCGTTTTCCAGACCAGGCGCGTAGCCGCATTCCGGCGCCCAGATCCCCTCGGGCCGTGAGCCGATCCGCAAGGCCGTGTCGGCGAGCCCCGCGTTCAGCGCGAACTCCCGCACCCGCGGCTCCAGCAGCGGCTGGAACGGGTGGGCCAGCGGCCCGCCGAGCACCTCGATGGTCGAGTTGTCGACCAGCGACCGCAGGATCGGGGAGAAGCCGTGCCGCCAGCGCGTCCCGAGTTCGTCGGCCGCGCGGACGGCGGTCCGGTGTTCGGCCGCCGCGAGCTCACGCAGGATCGGGTCGCCGCGCCAGAGCGTCGACGCGTGCTGGGCGCGCAGCTGCCAGTGGCCGAGCCAGTCGTGGCAGGCCCGGATGCTGTACGGGTCGTCGAGCTGCGCGGCGAGCACCGGCGTCATGCCGAGCGTCAGCACGTCACGGCGGCCTTCGGCGGCGAAGCGTTCGAGCAGGTCGACCATCGGCAGGTACGAGTGCGCCCACGCCTGGTACAGCCATTCCTCACCGACCGGCCAGGTCCCGTGGTGCGGCAGCCACGGCAGGTGGCTGTGCAGGACGAGGCAGAACGTGCCCTCGTAGTCGTCCGTCATCGGCGCACCGCCACGGCGATCAGGTCCAGGCTCGCGTCGAGGTCGTCGCCGTGGATGTCGAACCCCGTGGCCTCGATCGCGGCGACGTCGGCGAGCAGCGCGTCCGGCCAGACGGCCTGCCCGGGCAGCTCGCCCATGACGACGTCGAGCTGCGCGTCGATGATCGAACCGCCGTACCGCTCGTCGAGCGCGCGGACGGCCTCGCCGTGGTGCAGGCCGTGCAGTGTCACGACGTCGAAACCGGCGTCGGCCAGCAGCCCGGCCAGCTCGGCCGGCGCCAGCTCACGGGTGTGGTACGGATTCAGCGGCGTGTCGCTGTCCGGGGTGAAGGTCAGCCGGTTCGGCGTCGTGACCAGCAGTTTTCCTCCTGGCGACAACACGCGCCGGCACTCCGCGAGGAAGCCGCCCTGGTCCCAGAGGTGCTCGATGACCTGGAAGTTGGCCACGACGTCCACCGAGGCGTCCCGCAGCGGCAGGTACGCCAGGTTCGCCCGCGCGACGGCGACCTCGGGGTAACGGCGGGCGACGTGCTCGGTGGTCGGCACGTCGTAGTCCAGCGCGAGCACCCGGCGGGCCGTGGTCGCGAGAAGACCGGCGCCGTAGCCCTCGCCGCAGCCGGCTTCGAGCACCGTCGCGTCCACGCAGTGGGGGAGCAGCGCGAGGTACGCGGCTTCGTGGCGCCTGAACCAATAGTTCTCGACGGCGATGCCCGGCACGGTCCGTTCGCCGGTCAGGTGCAGCGCCTCGGCCCGGGTGGCTGGGGTGGTCACCTCCGCGACCCTAGCGGTGTCACGTCCGGCACGGCCGTCTCGTTCCGTGGTCATGCAACGGACCATCACCCGCGTACTCCTCGTGTTCTTCGGCGTCGTCGAAGCCGTGACCGGAATCTGGCCACTGGTCACCCCGAGTGGCTTCTACCAGGACTTTCCCGGCTTCCGCACCGGCTGGGTCTCGATGGACGGGCCCTTCAACGAGCACCTCCTGCGAGACTTCGGCGGGCTCAACCTGGCCCTCGCGGCCCTCCTGATCGGGGCCGCCGTGATCGGCACCACAGCCGTGGCGCGGCTGGCGGCCGTCGCGACGGTGCTGTTCGGCCTGCCGCACTTCCTCTACCACCTCGGCCACGTGTCGCACTTCGAGCAACTCGACCAGGTGCTCATCGTCGTGACGACCGGGCTCGGCGTCGTGGTGCCGATCGTGCTGCTGCTGATCCCCGGGCGCCGGGTCAGTCCACCGGCGACACGGTGATGCCGAGCGCGCCCGGGCCGAGGTGCGCGCCGATGACCGCGCTCGCCTCGACGACCATGCTCTCGGCCATCCCGGACACGCGGCGCTCGATCTGCCGGCCGATCTCGAGCTCGTGGTCGCTGGCGCCGAACCGCGTCACGGCGATGTCGACGCGGAAGCCACCGGACTTCCGCACGGCGAGCTCGACCATCTTGGCCAGCGCCCGCCGCGTGCCGGGGACGCGGGCGAGCGGCGCGACCTCACCGTCCTTGACCGTGAGCAGCGGCTTGATGGAGAACGCGGCGCCGAGCGTCGCCTGCGCGGCGCCGATCCGCCCGCCGCGGCGGAGGTATTCGAGCGTGTCGACGTAGATGAACTCGGTGCTCGTGAAGCACCGGCGTTCGGCGGCTTCGATGACGCGGGCGGCGTCCCCGCCGTTGGCGGCCGCCCGGGCCGCGGCGATCGCGGCGAAGCCGAGGCTCATCCCGGTGGTGCGGCTGTCGAGGACGTGCACGGGGATGCGGACCTGCTGGGCGGCCTCCCGGGCCGCGCGGACGGTGTCGGACATCCGGCCGGAGAGGTGGACGCTGACGATCGCGGTGGCGCCGGAGGCGGCGGCTTCCTGGTACGTCCAGAAGAACGCCCCTGGGTCCGGGGGCGAGGTGGTGATCATCTGGCCGGCTCTCATGGTGTCGATGACCTTGCCGCGGTCGAAGCGGTTTTCGTCGTCGAAGTGGCTTCCCATGTTGAGCTGGATCTGCACGACGCCGATGGCCCAGCGGGCGGCGACGAGGTCGGGAAGGCACGAACTGGAGTCGGTGATGACGGCGATGCGCGCTGGCATGGTGCCGGAGGTTAACCCCTAATGGCCTACTGGGAGTAGGCCGTAGTTGGTCCGATCGGACGAACGGCGGTTCAGGTGGGGTAACCGGTCGACTATCGGGACGATGGTCCCACTAGTTTGCGCATCCAGGTGAATGGCGTCACCTCGGCGGGTCCTGGCGGCGGAATGGCCCTAATCTACCGGCCAGTAGAGCACTGACCCGTGGCGCGCCCGCGGGCCACAACCGGGAGGTCGAAGAAGACCCATGACCAACATCGTCGTCCTGGTCAAGCAGGTACCGGACACCTACTCGGAGCGAAAGCTCAGCGGGGCCGACCACACCCTTGACCGCGAATCCGCCGACGCCGTTCTCGACGAGATCAACGAGAAGGCCGTCGAAGAAGCCCTGAAGATCAAGGAAGCCGGCGAGGGCGAGGTCACCGTGCTCTCGGTGGGCCCCGACCGCGCGACCGACGCGATCCGCAAGGCGCTGTCCATGGGCGCCGACAAGGCCATCCACGTCTCCGACGAGGCCCTGCACGGCTCCGACGCCATCGCCACCGCGAAGGTCATCGCCGCCGCGATCGCCAAGGTCGAGAACTACGACCTGATCATCGCCGGCAACGAGTCCTCCGACGGCCGCGGCGGCGCCGTCCCGGCGATCCTCGCCGAGCTGCTCGGCCTGCCGCAGGTCACCTACGCGCGTGAGGTCACCGTCGAGGGCGCCACCATCAAGGCCGTCCGCGAGACCGAGGACGGCCTCACCCGCCTCGAGGCGACCCTGCCCGCGGTGGTCAGCGTCGGCGAGAAGATCAACGAGCCGCGCTACCCGTCCTTCAAGGGCATCATGGCCGCCAAGAAGAAGCCGGTCGAGACCTTCACCATCGCCGACCTGGGTGTCGACGCGGGCGAGGTCGGCCTGGCCAACGCCTGGTCCACCGTGACCGAGGCCTCGCCGAAGCCGCCGCGCACCGCCGGCGAGAAGACCGAGGACGAGGGTGACGGCGGCACCAAGGTCGCCGAGTACCTGGTCGGCCAGAAGCTCATCTGACAACGGTTCGAGGAGGAAGTAGAACAATGGCTGAAGTACTCGTCCTCGTCGACCACGTCGACGGTGAGGTCAAGAAGGTCACGCTGGAGCTGCTGACCGCGGCCCGCGCGCTCGGTGAGCCGTCGGCCGTCGTCGTCGGCGCGACCGGCACCGCGGCCAAGGCCAAGGAGTCGCTGGCCGCGCACGGTGCCGCCAAGGTGTATGTCGCCGAAGGTGACGACGCCGCGAACTACCTGGTCACGCCCAAGGTGGACGTGCTCGCCGCACTGGCGCAGCAGGCGTCCCCGGCCGCCGTGCTCGTCACCGCCAGCGGCGAGGGCAAGGAGGTCGCCGCGCGCCTGGCCGTCCGGCTCGGCTCCGGCCTGATCTACGACGCCGTCGGCGTCAACGGCGACGGCGTGATCGACCAGTCGATCTTCGGTGGCGCGTTCTCGGTGAAGTCCAAGTCGTCGAAGGGCGTCCCGGTCGTCTCCATCCGCCCGGGTGCCGTCGAGGCCGAGCCCGCCGAGGGCGCGGCGGCCGAAGAGACCGTCGAGATCCCCGCAACCGACGCGGCGAAGGCCACCAAGATCACCGGCGTCGAGCCGGTGACCGGCGGTGACCGTCCGGAGCTGACCGAGGCCTCGATCGTGGTCTCCGGTGGCCGCGGTGTCGGCTCGGCGGAGAAGTTCGACGTCGTCGAGAAGCTGGCCGACTCCCTCGGCGCGGCCGTCGGCGCCTCCCGGGCCGCCGTCGACTCCGGCTACTACCCGGCGCAGTTCCAGGTGGGCCAGACCGGCAAGACGGTGTCGCCGCAGCTGTACATCGCGCTCGGCATCTCCGGCGCGATCCAGCACCGCGCCGGCATGCAGACGTCGAAGACGATCATCGCCGTCAACAAGGACCCGGAGGCGCCGATCTTCGAGATCGCCGACTTCGGCATCGTCGGCGACCTGTTCAACGTCGCGCCGCAGCTGACCGAAGCGGTCGCGAAGCGCAAGGGCTGATCTGCTGTCCCGAAGGGCCTTCCGGGTGCTCCCGGAAGGCCCTTCGCGCGTCTCCGGGACCTGAGAGAAGCCTGAGAACCCGCAATTAACTGAACGTGCACTAATCGGTCATCGGATGGCACTCTCCGCGGATTCCCACTCCCGGGTACACCTTGACCATGACGACGTCACAGCTCCTCGTCAGCACTGATCAGGCGGGTTCCGCGCTCCCCGCGGACGCCCCTCGGTACTCCCTCCTCGTCGCCCACGCGAACGACGAAGTCGTCGCGGCGCAGCGCCTGCGTCACCAGGTTTTCGCCGAAGAGATGGGCGCGCGGCTGCATTCCCCGCGTCCCGGCCTCGACGTCGACGAGTTCGACGAGTTCTGCGACCACCTCGTCGTCAGAGACGACAACACGGGCGACATCGTCGGCTGCTACCGGATGCTGCCGCCGGACCGCGCCGTCCAGGCCGGGAAGCTCTACGCCGACAGCGAGTTCAACCTGGGCGCGCTCGACGCCCTGCGGCCCTCCCTGGTCGAAACCGGCCGTTCGTGCGTGCACCCCGACCACCGCAGCGGCGCCGTCGTCAGCCTGGTCTGGGCCGGGATCGCCCGCTACATGCTGCTCTCCGGCCACCGCTACCTCGCCGGCTGCGCGTCCGTCCCGCTGGTGGACAGCGGCTCGTTCGCCGCGGGCGTCTGGGACGTCCTGCGCGCGAAGCACTACTCGGACGAGGCGACGCGCGTCTCGCCGCTGATCCCGTGGGACACGTCCGCGATCGAGCGCCCGGCGCGGGCCACGCTGCCGCCGCTGATCAAGGGCTACATCCGGCTCGGCGCCAAGGTCTGCGGTCCGCCGGCGCTCGACGTGGACTTCGGCGTCGCGGACTTCTTCGTCCTGCTCGACCTGCAGAACGTCGACGAGCGCTACCTGAAGTTCTTCCTCGGGAACCAGGCATGAGCCACGCCTGGATGCCGACGTCGCCGTGCGGCGACGGCTGCCTCACCGAGGGCGACCCGGTGGTCGGCCTCCCGCGCCGGGTGCTGCGGTTCGCCTCGGCGATCGTGGTCGTCTTCGCGGCGATGCTGGCGTCGCCGCTGCTCCTGGTCACTCGCGGCCGCGAGCGCCTGGTCCGCCTGATCTTCCAGGGCGTGCTGCGTGCTTTCGGCGTCCGCCTCGACATCCGAGGCGGCGACGACTTCCGCACCGCGCCCGCCGGCCGTGGCGCGCTGGTGGTCAACAACCACATCTCCTGGCTGGACATCGTCGCGATCAACGCGCTCCGGCCGATGCGCGCGCTGGCCAAGAAGGAGATCGCGGGCTGGCCGGTCCTCGGCGGACTCGTCCGCCGAGGCGGCAGCATCTTCCTCGACCGCGAGCGGCTGAAGACGCTGCCCGCCACGATGTCCGACCTGGCCGACGCGCTGCGCTCGGGCTCGCTGGTGAGCGTCACCC
Organism: Amycolatopsis sp. NBC_01286; assembly: GCF_035982555.1. Taxonomy (NCBI): domain Bacteria; kingdom Bacillati; phylum Actinomycetota; class Actinomycetes; order Pseudonocardiales; family Pseudonocardiaceae; genus Amycolatopsis; species Amycolatopsis sp. NBC_01286. The sequence continues at coordinate 572,552 of NZ_CP108428.1, read as the reverse complement.
CCGAAGGCACGACGTGGTGCGGCCTGGCGTCCGGTCGTTTCACGACCGCGACGTTCCAGGCAGCCATCGACGGCGGCGTCCCGGTCCGCCCGATCGCCCTGCGCTACCGCCTGGCCGACGGCCGCGAGACCAGCCACCCGGCGTTCATCGGCCCGGAGTCGCTGATCGCGTCCCTGCGCCGGGTCGCGGCACTGCGGGGCCTGGTGCTCGAGGTCCACATCTGCCCGGAGATCGCACCGGGCCGCGCGGAGACCCGCCGTGAGCTGGCCGCCCTGGCCGAGGCGGCGGTCCATTCCGCACTGGGAACGGTGCAGATCCCGGCCCAGCAGCGCCGGCGGACCCCGCGCCCGCAGGTCGTGCCGGCCCGGGCCGTCGCGGTGGAGGTCTCGGCGTCCGAAGCGACGATGTGCCAGGTCGCGACCACGCCGCCCGAGTCGGTGGCTCGCGGGGTTGTGGCCGCGCGGTCCGAACTGGTGGCTTCCGGGGTTGTGGCCGCGCCGCCCGAGTCGGCGGATCACCGGGCTGTGGTCATGCCGTCCGAATAGGTGGCTCGCCGGACTGTGGCCGCGCCGTCCGAGCTGGTTGCTCGCGGGGTTGTGGCGACGCCGCCCGAGTCAATGGCTCCCCGGGTTGTGACCGCACCGTCTGACGTGATGCCTCCCCGGGCCGGGGCCATCCAGACTGCGCTGACCCAGGTCGTGGCCGCCCAGGCCATGCCCTCCCTGGCTTCGCCTCCCGCGAAGTGATCCGAGCCTGTCGCCGCGATCCGGCGACAGGCCCTGGTCGGCTCGCGAACGGGCCTGTCGCCGATTGCCGGCGGCAGGCCCGTTCCGAGTGTTGCCGAAGCTGGCGGCAGGCCCGTTCCGCGTGTCGCCGATTGCCGGCAACAGGCCCGTTCCGCGCATTGCCGAAGGCCGTCGGCGGGCCTGCTCCGTGTGTTGCCGATCTCCGGCGACAGGCTCGTCCGCGATCAGCCGATGGTGAGCGTCAGCTTCCCGCCGGGGTGTCCGCCTTCGCTCTCCGTCTGGGCGGCGGCCGCGTCGGCGAGCGGGTAGCTCTTGCCGTGCGCGATGGTCACCCCGCGGTCGGTCACCCAGCCGGCGATCCCCTCCAGGACCTCACGCGACTGCTCACCGCCGCTGGAGAACGTCAGCCCCAGCTCGAACGCCGCGGCGTCGGCGATCGTGATGATCCGGTCCTGCGAGCCCCGCAGCTCGACCGAGCCCGGCAGAACGCCGTGCCCGGACGTGTCGAAAACGGCGTCGACCGAGCCCGGCGCGGCCTCGCGGACCCGCTCCGGCCAGCCGTCGCCGTAAAGGACCGGGATGACGCCGAGGGACTTCAGGTCGTCGAGGCTCCGGCTGCCGCCGGTGCCGATGACGGTCAGCCCCTTCGCGACGGCGACCTGCGCCGCGAACCGGCCCACCGTGCCGCTGGCGCCGTGGATGAGCAGCGTCTCGCCTTCGCGGATCTCGAGCAGGTTCAGGACGCGAAGGGACGTCTCACCGGCGACGGGCAGCGCCACGGCGTCCGCCCACGAGAGTCCCGTCGGCTTCGGCGCAAGCGTTTTCCCCAGGGCGTATTCGGCGTAGGCGCCGGTCTCGGACCAGCCGAAGACCTCGTCGCCCACGGAGAGCCCGGCGCCCTCACCGACGGCGTCGACGACCCCGGCGACCTCGAGCCCGGGGGTGTGGGGGAAGTCGACCGGGAAGTTCTGCGCCATCCCACCGCCGCGGATCTTCCAGTCGATCGGGTTGATCCCGGCGGCTCGCACGGCCAGCCGCACCTGCCCGGGCCCGGGCTCCGGCACCGGAACTTCGGACAGCTTCAGGACGTCCGGCCCGCCGTACTCGGCGAAGGTGATAGCTCGCATGGTGTCGTCTGCACTCCTCGATTCGGGACCTTCGATGCTCGAATGTCCTCGCCACCGAGTCAACTCGCCCGGCGGACGCGCCGAACCGCTCGGACGAGCAGTGTTCACTAGCCGGACGAGCAGGCCGCCGGCGCGCGAGCACGCCTACGTTGGAGCCATGGACGCTTCCTGGTCGGATCCGCGACACGTGCTCGACGTCGTCGAACGGCTGTTGTCGGCGCCGCGCCCCCGGCTGCTCACCCAGTTCTCGATCGAGCTGGGGAAGCTGGTCCCGCACCGCGCCGCGGCGATGCAGACGGGGGACTGCCCACGCAGCCCGCTCAAGGTCGTCGGCGACCCGGCGATCGCCCAGGCGGTGACGAGCGTCGAGCTGCAGCGGCTGGTCGACCGCAGCGAGCCGGGCACGGCCCTGGTCGTCGACGGCGTCCTGGGCGGCGTCGAACGCCGTCTCGTCCTGCTCGCGTCGTCGCCACCGGTCGGCAAGGGCGCGGTGCTCGCCGTGGTGCCCTCGTCGCCGGAGCCGCCGGCCGCCGAGCTCGAGCTGGCCGCCCGGCTGTGGCACATCCTCAGCACGGACGCCGGCCAGCGCGCGACCGACCCGGGTCCGGAGGTCCTGGCCAGCAACCTCGCCGCGGCCACCGCGCGGGCCCAGGCGATCACCGACCTCGGCCAGACCCACGCGACGGCCCTGTCGACCCTTCTGGCGGTGCTCAGGTCCGGCCGTCTCCCCGATGCCGCTGCCCGCCGGACGGCAGTCGACCTCGCCGCCGACGCCCTGCTCGAGCTCAAGGGTGTCGTCGATCGCGACCAGGCCCTGTCCGCGGAACCGGCGGGCGCGGCGTTCGCCGTGCTCAAGAACCAGCTGGCCGACCTGGTGCGGCACACGGACGTCGAAGTCGACCTGGTCAGCCCGGTCGGCGAGGGCTCGCTCGCGCAGGACATCGCCCACACGGCCAGGACGTTGACCCGCGGCCTGGTGCTTACGGCCCTGGACCGCCCGGCGACCACGCGCCTGCGGGCGTCCTGGCGCCTGGACGGCTCGGTCGTCCGCATCACGGTCCGCGACGACAGCCCCGACGTCGCCGCGGCTGTCCCGGCGGGCGGCCTGACGGAACGGCTCACCACCCTGGGCGGACACTGGGAGGTCGACGCCGTCCCGGGCTGGGGGACGACGGTCACCGCAGTCCTGCCCCTCGGCGTCGCCGAACCGCCCGAACTGCGTCCGCTCGACCGGCTCAACCCACGCGAGATCGAGGTCTTGTCGGGAATCTCCCAGGGCCTGCGCAACCGGCAGATCGCCGAGCAGTTGCAGCTCAGCGAGCACACGGTGAAGTTCCACGTCCGCAACATCCTGGACAAGCTGGACGTGAGCTCCCGCGGCGAGGCCGCAGCCCTGGCACGCGACCTGCGCCTGGAGCCGGCGACGCGCCACACCGCCTGAAACCGGCTTGACCTCCAGCGCGCTGGAGGTTGCACGCTGCTGATCATGACCTCGACCATCGACCCCGCGCCCGTCCGCCGCAGTGTGCTCTGGAGCGCGGAACACCGGCTGACGACGATCGCGTTGTTGCTCGTGGTCACCTTGGTCGCCTTCGAGAACATGGGCGTCGCGACGGCGATGCCGACCCTGGTCGCCGACCTGCACGGCCTGTCGCTGTACTCGTGGCCGTTCACGATCTTCCTGATCTCCAGCGTCGTCGCCACAGTCCTGTCGGGGCGCATCGGCGACCGCCGCGGCCCAGCACCGGCCCTGCTCGCCGGCCCGGCACTGTTCGCAGCCGGCCTGCTCGTCGCGGGAACGGCGACAGGCATGCCGACACTCCTGCTCGGCCGCGCCTTGCAGGGCTTCGGCTCGGGACTGCTCCTGGTCTCGGTCTCGCTCCTGATCGCGTTGACGTTCACCGACCACGAACGCCCGGTGATCTACGCCGCGAACGCCGCAGCCTGGGTCCTACCGGCGGTCATCGGCCCGCCGGTAGCCGGCATCCTGACAGCCAGCGTCGGCTGGCGCTGGGTCTTCCTCGGCCTGGTCCCGCTCGTGATCGTGGGCGTGGCCATGTTGCTGGTGGTCGTCCGCCGCCTGCCCGCTCACGTCCCTGCCACCGGCGGCCCCCGCGCAGGCGTGGTCCAGGCGATCATCGCCGCCCTGGGCATCGCCGCACTGACCTGGGCCGCACAGCACCAGTCACTCCTCGCACTCGGCTACGGCACGGCCGGGCTATTGGCCCTGGGCTACGCCCTCCGCAAATTGCTCCCGGTGGGGACACTGACCTCCCGCCGAGGCCTCCCCACCGTCGTCGCCGCCCGGGCACTGATCGCAGGCGCATACGCCGGAATGGAGGCCTACCTACCCCTGACGATGAGCGCAGTCCACGGTTACAGCCCGGCCCTAGCCGGCCTGCCCCTGACGATCACGGCACTGGGCTGGTCCGCGGCATCTGCCGCCCAGGGCCGCTACCTCAACTGGTCGAGAGAAGCATCCCTACGCACCGGATTCTGGCTCGTCGCGGCCGGCCTGGTCTGCTTCGGCCTGGTCTCGCAGCCCTGGTGCCCCGGCTGGACAGCGTTCGTGGCCTGCGCGGTCGGCGGCGCGGGAATGGGGATAGCGATGCCTGCGATCTCGGTCCTTCTGCTCCGCTACTCGCCTGAGGGTGAACGCGGGTTCAACACCTCGGCGATGCAGCTCGCAGACTGGGTCGGATCGGCACTGCTCATCGGTCTGGGCGGCGTCTTGCTTGGTGCTGTGGGCTCCGTTCTCGACCCGTCGCCGGCGATGGCCCTGCTCACAGTCGCCTTGATAGCGCTCGCCCTCTTGGGCGTGCGGCTGACCGGACGTTGGCCGTCGAAGGTGTGACAGGCCACTTCGAGGGTCAGGGTGCGCTTCGTCACGCGCTGGAGCGGACTACCCTGAAGGGGCGATGACCTATCTCGACCACGCGGCGACCACTCCGATGTTGCCCGAAGCCATAGCGGCGATGACCGAGGCGCTGTCCACCGTGGGCAACGCCTCAGCGCTGCATTCCTCGGGCCGCCGAGCCCGCCGGATGGTGGAAGAAGCCCGAGAGACCATCGCCGACGCCTTGGGCGCCCGCCCTTCCGAAGTGATCTTCACCGGCGGTGGCACTGAGAGCGACAACCTCGCGCTGAAGGGCATCTACTGGGCTCGTCACGACGAGCAGAAGCAGCGCCGCCGCATCTTGTGCGGCGCTGCCGAACACCACGCGGTGCTCGACACCGTCGAGTGGCTCGAAGCTCGCTGCGACGCCGAGATCACCTTGCTGGACGTGGACAGCCAGGGCCGGGTGTCGCCCGAGGTTGTGCGTGCCGCTATAGCCTCGGATCCTGAAAGCGTCGCGCTGGCGACGGTGATGTGGGCCAACAACGAGGTCGGCACGATCAACCCGATCACCGAGTTGGCCGCCGTCTGTGCCGAGTTCGACATCCCGCTGCACACGGATGCGGTCCAGGCCGTCGGCGCGATCCCAGTCGACTTCGCCGCCAGTGGCGCAGCTGCGCTCACGTTGACCGGCCACAAGCTCGGCGGACCGTTCGGCGTGGGAGCTCTCCTTCTCGGCCGTGACGTGACCTGCGTACCTCTACTGCACGGTGGCGGCCAGGAGCGCAGCGTCCGCTCCGGCACCCTGGACGTCCCGGCGATCGTCGGGTTCGCGGCCGCTGTCCAGGCCAGCATCTCTACTCGAACCGAATACGCGAAGCGCGTCGAGGAACTGCGCGACGAGCTCATCGAAGCGATTCAACGCGAGGTGCCCGACGCCGTTCTCAACGGTGGAGAGTGCGAGCGGCTCCCCAGCCACGTCCATTTCACATTCCCCGGATGCGCCGGCGACAGCCTGCTGATGCTGCTCGACGCCAAGGGCATCGAGTGCTCGACAGGATCGGCGTGCACCGCGGGCGTAGCCCAGCCGAGTCATGTACTCCTCGCAATGGGCGCGGACCCGGCGGCCGCTCGTGGCTCGCTCAGATTCTCTCTCGGCCACACGTCCACCGCCGCTGACGTCGAGGCGGTAGCAGCCGAGATCGGCGGTGTCGTCACACGCGCGAGGCAGGCCGGACTCGCCGGAATGCGCAAGCAGACCCAGAAGCAAGAGGTGTAAGGCAATGCGGGTTTTGGCCGCGATGAGCGGAGGAGTGGATTCGGCAGTCGCCGCGGCACGCGCGGTTGATGCCGGGCACGATGTCGTCGGCGTGCACCTGGCGCTGTCGGCGAAACCTGGCACTCTGCGCACTGGTTCGCGCGGGTGCTGCACGATCGAAGACTCGCACGATGCCCGGCGAGCTGCTGACATTCTCGGTATCCCTTTCTACATCTGGGATTTCGCCGAGCGGTTCACCGAAGAAGTCGTGGAGACGTTCGTCGGCGAGTATGCCGCCGGCCGTACACCGAATCCCTGTGTCACCTGCAACGAGAAGATCAAGTTCGAGGCTCTCCTCGAAAAGGCGATGGCGCTCGGCTTCGACGCGGTCGCGACCGGCCACTACGCGCGCCTGTCCGTAGTTGATGGTGTGCCCGAGCTGCGCCGTAGTGCGGACAGTGGCAAGGACCAGTCCTACGTGCTCGCCTCCCTTACCTCGGAGCAGCTCAGTCACGCGATGTTCCCGCTCGGCGACTCCTGGAAGACCGAGGTGCGAGCAGAGGCCGAGCAGCGGGGGTTGTCCGTCGCGAACAAGCCGGACAGCCACGACATCTGCTTCATCCCTGACGGCGACACCAAGAAGTTCCTGGAGAACCGGCTGGGGCAGCGTCCGGGCGAGCTCGTCGACGCGGAAACCGGTGCAGTGCTCGGCCAGCACACCGGTGTGCACGGATTCACCGTCGGGCAGCGCAAGGGGCTCGGTATCGAAGCCCCGGCACCGGACGGACGTCCTCGCTACGTCCTGTCCCTGGAGCCGGTGTCCGGCTCCGTCAAGGTCGGCTCCGTGGCCGGCCTCGGGATCAACGTGATCGACGCCGACCGGGCGATCTGGCCCAGTGGCCGTCCGCTGACGGAGCCGACTGAGTGCGTGGTCCAGGTTCGGGCTCACGGCGGAATCGTCGATGCGGTCGCCGAGGTGGACTCGGACACCATGACCGTGCAGCTACGCGAACCGTTGCGTGGGGTCGCTCCGGGGCAGGTCGTCGTGCTTTACCGACCGGATTCTGACGGCGGCGATATCGTCCTGGGCAGCGCGAAGATCGCGAGCACGCGCTGACCTCGTCATTTCCGAGGTTTCTTCGAGGACCGGTTCGCTCGTCGCCGGATCGGATGCATTGATGGTGGTGTTGTCGAGCGAACTCCGCCGGTCGGCGTCGCAACGTTCACGGTCCCGTCAGGAGTGACCTCGTAAGCCCACCCAGGCTGGTTCTTCAACTTGCGGTGGCGGGAGCAGAAGGTGACCGGCTGGTGCACGACCGCCTCGGTCCCGCCTGACGCTCGAGTCGGCTCGATCCCGCAACTCTGGGCGGGCCGCGTGCACCCAGGCTGTCGGCACTCCTGGTCTCGGACGCGGATGAACTCGTCATGTGCCGAGTCGAGCGGATAGCGCTTCGGCGAGAGCTCGACCACCTGGCCGGTACGCGGGTCGGTGAGCACTCGTCGCAACGTCGTGTCGGGCCCGCTGATGATGCTGCGGGCGACCGCAGGTGCAATCGGACCGCGGCCGGCCAAAGTCACCGGGAGATCGTTCAGGCTCAGGTAGGTGGCCAGGTCGACGTGCAAGAACACCTCGGTTCGTGCGTTCGGCCCACCCGTGCCGCTCAGGAGCAGATCCAGCGCGACGTCGGCTCGGAGCTGGTCCAGTGTTCGCGCTTCTTCGGGCGTCTTCAGGGCGCGAGCAGCCTGGTCGATGCGGGTATAGACAGCTGTCGCCTTCTCAGTCGGAGCGTTGTTGATCGACAGGTGGGTCACGGCGGCGTCTTGGTGGTGCAGGCTGAACCGTCGTTCGAGGAGCTTCTGCTCGGTCCGGCTCGCGGCACCTTCCGGGTCGGCCTTTGCGGCGGCATACGCGGCCGCCCGACGGACCTGGGTGGCGTTCCGTCCGGGAACCCGGTCTTCGAGCGCTTCGTCGACGATGCGCACGTAGTCACCGGAAACCCAGGCGGTGGCGTCCGTGACCTTCATGGCGCGATAGAGGTCCAGCCTGCCGTCGTCCATGAGGTTGAGCATGCGCGGAAGCCGGGCGATTAGCGCGTTGGCCGCGGAAACAATGGCGCCGGCGCGGTGTTCCGTTATGGACAGGGCCAAGGCCACTTCCGAAGCTGTGCTGGGTGCCCGTCTCCGCCGCACGCTGAGGTCAGCGATCGCTCTCAGTTGAAGTGCCTGGAGCTTGGAGATCTCGGCATCGGTTTCGCGTATCAACTCGACGACCTGGTCGTCTTGCATGCGCTGCAACGTATCCGGGCTTGCGCGGACAGTCTGCAGCATGAAGGGAAGCTTGTCGTGAGCGTTCCGGGAATTGGTCGCGGGGTCGAGTTTGCGGAGTGGTCGCGAAGATGACATGAGCGCGACCGTACGGCAGTTTTCGGCGAAATTGCGGTGGAGGGCACGAACGGTCCGTTCGTGCCCTCCGTGGCTTGACTCGCCGAGACTGGTTCAGGAATGGTCGGTGTGTATGGACCTATGCAGCGCCAGATCCAGGGGGAGTGATGACCGTAAATGGTCCTATGTGGATGGTCGAGTTGGTCGGTCGTTCAGAGCTTAAGCTTGAATCCGGTGTGGCTCGGCTCGAAACCGAGGCGCTCGTAGAACCGGTGCGCCTGCGTTCTGGATGTGTCCGACGTGAGTTGCACAAGGGCGCACCCGCGCCGCCGTGACTCGTCGATCGCCCATCGAAGGAGGTCGGCGCCGAGGCCGGAACCCCGATGATCGGCCCGGACCCGAACGGCCTCGATTTGACCGCGAAGTGCACCGCGCCTCGCCAGGCCGGGAATGATGGTCAACTGCAGTGTTCCGACAGTCTCGTTGTCGGCCACGACCACGACAAGGAGCTGGTTCGGGTCCGCGTCGATAACATCGAACGCTTGCAGGTACGGGGCTGGATCGGTGGGGTCGTCACGGGTCGCGCCGAGCTGGTCGTCCGCCAGCATGTGCACTATCGCATCGACGTCATCACGCCGTGCTTTGCGGATGGAGTAGTCGGTCACGGCGCCAGTATCACAGCGCGCGGGTGAACCCTTGATAACTGTGCTCGAATCCGAAACGCGCGTAGAACTCCCGCAGGTCGGCGCGAGCGAGGCCGGAGTCCAGGTGGAGCCGGGTGCAGCCACGTCGGCGAGCTTCGTCGACACCCCAGCTCAGCAGCGCGCTGGTCACGCCTCGCCGGACAGCGCGGATACCTTCCAGTAAGCCCCGCGATGCCCCGTCCCAGGCCAGGCCTCGCATCACCGTCAGTTGCGCGGTGCCTACGACGCCGTTGCCGTCCTCAGCTACGACCAGCGTGACGTGCGGGGTGCTCGTGAGGTCGCGGAGTGCGGTTGCCAGCGGTCCGCCCGGTGCGCCGAACAGGCGTTCGAGCGCCTCGATGTCCGTTGCCCTGGCACGTCTGATGACATCCATTGCACCCAGTATGCAGGAAGTCCTCAGGTCACCGAGTAGTGCAGGACTCCGTCTACGACCTGCGCGGTCAGTTTGCCTTGCGAAACCAGTAGGTCGAGATGTGCCGCGGTTTCCAGGACTGCGAGCATCCGGTTGAACGAGTCCATTTCGGACAGCTTGCGCTTGCGGCGGGTCCAGCCGACCCGGTTCGCGGCCTCGAACGCGGTGCTCGCGCCGGCAGCGATCTGCCCGCCCATGGTCTCGAGGCGTTCACGGTGGTGTTCCAGCAGTTCGTCGACCCGTGTGTGCACGCTCTCCGACACCGGACCATGGGCGGGAAGCATGCGACGGTCAGGCATGGAGCGCACCAGGCGCAGCGAATCCATGAAGTCGTTCAGAGGCAATTCGGCCGGCACCGGCTGGAACCCGATGGACGGGGTGATGTGCGGGAGCACGTGGTCGCCGGAGAACAACAGGTCGGCCGCGTCGTCGACGAAGACGACGTGTCCGCTCGTGTGTCCCGGAGTGGCGACGATGTCGAAGTCGCGTCCCGGCATGATCGATCGACGTCCTGGTGTCAGCCACTCGTCGGGCGCTTCCCACAGATCGGCTTCCCGGTGGCGCCGGTTCGTGCCGAACTCGCGCCCCAGTGCTTCGACGACCTCTCCGGCGCCCGCCTTGAAGAGGAGGTCGACCTGGGCTTCCATCGGCAATCGCTCAGGGTTGCCCGAGACCTTCAGCGACGGCTCTTCGTCTTGGCCGAGCGCGATCTTCGAACCGAACTCACGGCGGAGCACGACCGCCTGCGAGTAGTGGTCGCGGTGGACGTGGGTCACGAGGAACTCGCTGACGTCGGCAAGTTCGGCACCGATCCCGCCGAGGGCGTCCGTCAGCTGTTGACGGGCCACGTCCAGTGCCCAGCCGGAGTCGACCAGGACCAGCTTCTTGCCGTCTGTGATCGCGTAGACGTTCACCGCGCGCAGGCCGTCGTTGGGCAGCGGCAACGGGATTCGGTAGACGCCCGTCGACACCTCGTAGATCCCGGGTTCGGTCCAGTTCCGATCGCTGCTTTCCGGCAACGGTTCCACGGTGACCTCCGTCCCGGCGAGACTCCGGCGTCCCGGCCTTTCTTCACCCTGAGCTGTGTCGGGCCCGCTGTCCACCTGGAGGAGATGAGACGCCGGTCACTAGGTCAGTCCGTGTCCTGCTTCAGGGCGGTGTCGATCGTGAGGGCCGCGGCGACCACCATGCTGGCCAGCGGATCCGGCAGTGGGTGAGGGATCTCGACCACGTAGTTGTCGGCCGTGGTGAAGGCGGCCTTGATGAAGCCGCCCCAAGTCTTGGTCACCCGGGCGACCTCGTTGCCGGTGTGGTCCCGGATGGAGAAGTTCCAGGCGCGCCAGTTCTCGGCGAAGATCCCGCCGACCGAGCGGCCGTCGACGACGAAGCCGAAGCGGATCTTCCCGAACACGTTCTCCTGGACGATCTCACCGATCGGCGACTCGTCGGCCCGGGTCACGAGGAATCGGGACTTGAACACCTTGGCCGGCCGCGTCACCTTCAGCACCGTGCTGTGGTTGGCGTCGCGGACCTCGAACTTGTGGGTCAGGAACTGGTCGTAGTTGGTCAGGAGCCGGATCGCCTTCTTCAGCGTGCTCTGGCCGACCTCGACGACTCCGCCGATCCGGGTGCCGTTCTGGTCGAAGACGCCGAACTCGTTGGCCATCTCGATCAGCTTGGCGCGCTGATTCACCACCAGAACAGGCTCGGTGAACAACGTCCCGCCGCCGTTGCGCGCGCTGCCGCGGCCGCGGGTGGCGCGACTGACCTGGTTCTGGATCCGCGACGGGTCGTGGGCACGTTCGATGTCCAGCTCGATCGGCTCGGAGTCGCTCGGCGGGACCTGGTGGGCCGGACGCATGTTGGCGGTCCAGGCCTGACCGTCCCACCAGCGGTGCAGCCGCGGGTCCCGCGCGTCGGGATACCAGCCCGGTTGCGGTGGCGAACTCGTCATGACCGGGCAGCCTATCCGCGCGGACGCGCCCACGGACCACGTAACGGGAAATGCGGCGTATGTCCGCCTCCGTGGAGTGCGGTGCGGTGGCCCGGTCGGTGTCGGTGGCCGGTGGTCGACCAGAATCCGGGGTTGTGAGCAAACAAGCTTGGCCCAGCGGTGCCGCGACGGCGATCGGCTCGATGCCCGGCACGGACCCCGCGGAAGCGGCGGCGGTCGTGTTCGGCGAGCTGCCGGACTTCCCGCACCTGCCGGAGTTGCCGGCGCGCGGCGTCGGGGCGGACATGCTCGGGCGGACGGCGGCGCTGCTGGTCGACTTGGCCGTCGAGGTCGTGCCGAGCGGCTACCGCGTCACTGCCCGGCCGGGGCACGAGCACCGGCGGGCCGTCGACCTGCTTCGCTGGGATCTGGACGCGCTGCAGGAGGCCAAGGAGAAGGCCGGGGTCACGCCACCTGCCTTCAAGGTCCAGCTCGCCGGGCCGTGGACGCTCGGCGCCGGGATCGAGCTGCCCCGCGGCCACCGGGTGCTCACGGACCGCGGTGCCCTGCGGGACTTCACGTCGTCTCTGCTCGACGGCCTCGCGGACCACGTCGCGGAGGTTCGTTCCAGGATCGGCGCTCCCGTGGTCGTCCAGTTCGACGAGCCGTCGCTGCCCACGGTGCTGGCCGGCGGGCTGTCGACGCCGTCCGGCTACGGGAACGTCGCGGCGGTGCCGGGACCCGAGGCTCGTGACCTGCTCGCCACCGTCATCGGAGGCGCGCGCGCGATCACCGACCAACCGGTGATCGTGCACTGCTGCGCCGCGGAACCGCCGCTCGGTCTGCTGCGCGAGGCCGGCGCGGACGGGCTGGCGTTCGACCTCCGGGTGCTAGACGGTGTGTCCGCCGCGTTCCTCGACGAGATCGGCGAGGTGTGGGACGGCGGGGCGACGCTGTTCATGGGCGCGATCCCGACCACCGAACCCGCCGCTCCGCTGAGTCTGAAGGACGTCGGCGAAGCGCCGTTCCGGCTGGCGAGCCGGCTCGGGTTCAACGAAAGCGTCCTGGCTGAACGCGCCGTGCCGACCCCCGCCTGCGGTCTTGCCGGCGCGACGCCGGACTGGATGCGCCGGGCTCTCGAGCTGTCCCGCGAGCTGGGCAAGGCCTTCGTGGAGCCGCCGGAACGTTGGTGACGGAGTTCGGCAACTCGCCGACGTCGGCGCGCCACGCCAAGTAGCGTGGCGGAGAAGCCGAACGAACGAGGACCACCGATAGCCATGCGCCTGTTCCGCCGCAAGAGCTCCGCCGCCGATCCGCCCGACCCGCGCACCGCGTGGCCGGAGCAGCACGTGCCGGCGGACCCGGCCGTCGCCGCGGAGACGTTCTGGCAAGGCTGGTACGACCTGCTCCCGATGGTCAGCGCGGCGCTCGGCGAGGGCGAGCCGCACCGGGTCGAACACGAGCTCTGCCAGCTGGTCGAGGCCTTGCACCCCCGGCTGCACTTCTCGCTCGAACGTGGTCGCCGGTCGATCTACGCCCTGGTCGTGACCGGCCAGGAGGACCCCGAGGTGCGGCCGTTCACCGACGCGTGGCGGGCCACCGCGCCGCCGGACGACGCCATCTGGGAGTACCACGACTCGGTCCCGCCGGTGCCCGATCCGACCGAGGTCACCGTCAACCTCGGCGAGCACCGGATCTCGCTGGCCGATGTCCGGGTCGTCGCGCAGGTGGACGAGGACGTCGTCGACGTCGCCGTCTTCCACCCCGGGTTCCGGGACCTCGACGAGGCCGCGCGGCTGACCATGACGTTCCTGCCCCTCGACGCCACATTGGGTGAACGTCTGGCCGCCGAACGACTACGGCGTGTCGAGACCGCGGAGACCGAACCGGTGGGCGCGATCACCCTTTTGGAGTTCCGTGAACTGGTTCGCGGGCTCGGCGGCGGGACGCCCGAAAATGTCGGTGCCGCCGACTAGGGTTACCACCCGTGAGCAGCACAGACCTTCCCCAGGACCAGATCGCGGCGGCGGCCGCCCCGGAGGCCGCCGAGGACGTCACCGACGTCCCGGCCGACGTGCGTGAGCGCCACAGCGCGCTCGCGGAGGAACTGCGCAACCACCAGTTCCGCTACTACGTCCTGGACTCGCCGATCGTCTCCGACGGGCAGTTCGACGAGCTGCTCGGTGAGCTGCAGGCGATCGAAGACGCGCACCCCGCGCTGGTCACCCCCGAGTCGCCGACCCAGCGGGTCGGGGGCACGTTCTCGACCGAGTTCACCGCGTACGACCACCTCGAGCGCATGCTCAGCCTGGACAACGTGTTCGACCGGGACGAGTTCCTGGCCTGGGTCGAGCGCGTCGAGAAGGAGGTCGGCCGGACCGAGTTACTCGCCGAGCTGAAGATCGACGGCCTGGCGATCAACTTGTTGTACGAAAACGGCCACCTCACCCGGGCGCTCACCCGGGGTGACGGCCGCACCGGCGAAGACGTGACGCTGAACATGCGCACGCTCGAGCAGGTTCCCGAGACGCTCACGGGCACCGAACAGTTCCCGGTGCCCGCTCTGGTCGAGGTCCGCGGCGAGGTCTTCTTCCGCGTCGAGGACTTCCTCGAGCTGAACGCGAAGATGGTCGAAGCCGGCAAGCCGCCGTACGCGAACCCGCGCAACACTGCGGCCGGGTCGCTGCGGCAGAAGGACCCCAAGATCACGAAGGAACGCCGGCTGCGGCTGATCTGCCACGGGCTCGGCAAACGCCAGGGGTTCGAGCCGCAGCGCCAGTCCGAGGCGTACGACGCGCTGGCGGCGTGGGGCCTGCCGGTGTCGCCGCACAGCAAGGTCCTGACGACGGCCGAGGAACTCACCGAGCACATCGCCTACTGGGGCGAGCACCGCCACGACGCCGAGCACGAGATCGACGGCGTCGTCATCAAGGTCGACCAGGTGTCGCTGCAGCGGCGGTTGGGCACCACATCGCGCGCGCCGCGGTGGGCGATCGCGTACAAGTACCCGCCCGAAGAGGCGATCACCACGTTGCTGGACATCCAGGTCGGCGTCGGCCGCACCGGGCGGGTGACGCCGTTCGCGGTCACCGAGCCGGTCACGGTCGCGGGGTCGACCGTCGCGCGCGCCACCCTCCACAACGGGGAAGAGGTCAAGCGCAAGGGGGTGCTGATCGGCGACCGGATCGTCATCCGCAAGGCAGGCGACGTCATCCCCGAGGTCCTCGGGCCGGTGGTGGACGCGCGCACGGGCGACGAGCGCGAGTTCGTCATGCCCACCCATTGCCCGGAATGCGGCACCGAGCTCGCCTACCAGAAGGAGGGCGACAAGGACATCCGCTGCCCGAACACCCGGTTCTGCCCCGCGCAGCTGCGGGAGCGGCTCTTCCACCTGGCCGGCCGCGGTGGTTTCGACATCGAGGTTCTCGGCTACGAGGCGGCGGTCGCGCTGCTGGACGCGCGGGTGGTCGCCGACGAGGGTGACATCTTCGACCTGGACGAGGACAGCCTGTCCGAGGTCGAGCTGTTCCGCACCAAGGCCGGCGAGTTGTCCGCGAACGCGCGAAAGCTGCTCAACAACCTCGACGCGGCGAAGGACCGCCCGCTGTGGAAGGTGCTCGTCGCGCTGTCGATCCGGCACGTCGGGCCGACGGCCGCGCAGGCGCTGGCTCGCGAGTTCGGCTCGGTCGAGCGGATCGAGGAAGCCACCGAGGAGGAGCTCGCGGACGTCGACGGCGTCGGCCCGACCATCGCGCGCGCGACCCAGGAGTGGTTCGAAGTCGGCTGGCACCGCGAGATCGTCGAAAAGTGGCGACGCTCAGGCGTGCGGATGGAAGAGGAGCGCGACGAGTCGATCCCGCGCAACCTCGAAGGCTTGTCGGTCGTGGTGACGGGTTCGCTCGACGGGTTCTCCCGCGACGAGGCCAAGGAGGTCCTCATGGCCCGCGGCGGCAAGGCGGCCGGGTCGGTGTCGAAGAAGACGGCGTTCGTCGTCGTCGGGGATTCGCCTGGTTCGAAATACGACAAGGCGGTCCAGCTGAAGGTGCCGGTGCTCGACGAGGCCGGCTTCCGAGTCCTGCTGGAGCAGGGGCCCGAGGCGGCGCGGGAGGTGGCGCTGCCGGCCGGCGACGAGACCACCGAAGACGAGTCCGGGGAGACGGATGGGTGATGTCGAGATCCGGCCACCGCGGCCGGAGGAGTACGCGGCGGCCGGCGAGGTCACGGTCCAGGCGTACGACGTCGACGGTCATCTGGCCGGAGACGTCGGGTACGACGCGGTGCTGCGTGACGTCGCGCGACGGGTCGAGCTGGCCGAGGTGCTCGTCGCCGTCGGCGAGGCGGGAGACGTGCTCGGCTGCGTGACGATCGTGCGGCCGGGTTCGGCGTACGCGGAGATTTCACGTCCGGGCGAGCTGGAGTTCCGGATGCTCGCGGTGGCGCCGTCGGCGCGTGGCCGTGGAATCGGGGAGGCGCTCACGAGGGCCGTGCTCGATCGCGCGCGGACGCTGGGACTTCGCAGGGTGGTGTTGAGCAGTCTTGACGGGATGCGCAGCGCGCACCGGCTCTACGAACGCCTCGGGTTCACCCGGCTGCCCGAACGCGACTGGCGGCCGTTCCTGCACATCTCGCTGGTCGCGTATCAGATCGACGTCTGACCGGGCGAGGGCGACGAGGGTTTGTTGTCGAAGGGGCGACGTCTTGAGAAGAGACGTCGCCCCTTTCCGGCAATTGCGTGACCCGCTCCGGCATTCGGCCGCCGCGACGATCTCGGGGCGTCGTCGAAATCGGCGAATGCACGACCAGCTGTTGACGGCCGCGCATAACCACCCGGCCAGGTGGCCGGGATGGCGTTGCCGGATTCGGGCGACGCGGTCTACCTCGCGTCAGCCGTCGAGGACGACCGCGACGATCCCCGCCAGGTGAGCGAGCCGGGCGACTTCGGCGGCGCGGAAGTTCGGTCCACCCGGGCGGGCCACCAGCAGCGCCTTGCCTGGCTTGCCCAGTGGGGTCGCGGCCAGCTCGGTGCCCAGTTCCTTCCACGTTTCCGGGATCCAGGCCTCCTCGCTGTCGAGCACCGTCGCGCGCTCGAGCGGCAGCCAGGGCAGGTCCGTGATGGGAGTTTCCGGCGCGGCACTCGACGACGCCAGCCGGACGGCGCCGGTCTCGGAGTACTCGACGATCATCGCCCAGCCCGCGCGCACGATGCGGGGCACGCCCTCGGCCAGGATGTCGAGACCGGTCTTCGGCCGCGCGGCTATCTCTTCGACGAGCTCGAGCTCGCGGTGGGTGTCGAGCACGCCCGCGTACGGGCGGACCGCGTCCACTTCGACGCCCTCGACACTCTCCGCCGCCGTGATCAGCGCGTCGGGCAAGCGGCCCGACGGGAGCTCGACGACCAGGTCGTCGACGGCCACGCCCGTGCCGCGTTCGACGACGTCCACGCTGAGTATGTCCGCGCCTACCGTGCCGAGGGCCGTGGCGACCGCGCCGAGGGTCCCCGGGCTGTCCGGAAGGATGACCCGGATCAGGAACGACACCACGCGCCCCTCTCACCTCTGGCGTCCCAGCCTTGCCGTGGGACGCTCGATGCCGGTCGCCGATTGTGACAGACCCACCCGGCTCGCGGGACCCACTGTCCGCCGGGCGGGACTTCGGTGTCGCCGGACGGCACTCGGCTTGCGCCGGGCGTAACCCAGTCGAGTCCGCCCACGCCGCCACCATAGACTTGCAGCTTCCGAGACAACCCGCACAGCACAACCCGGGAGTCACCCGCGTGCCCAACATTTCCCGAGACGAGGTCGCGCACCTCGCGAAGCTGGCCAGGCTGGCCGTGACCGACGACGAGATCGACGTCTTCGCCGGCCAGCTCGACCAGATCCTGGACTCGGTGGCCAAGGTGAGCGAAGTCGCCGCCGAAGACGTGCCGCCCACTTCGCACGCCGTGCCGCTGACGAACGTCTTCCGGCAGGACGTGGTCCGTCCCGGGCTCACCCAGCAGCAGGCCCTGGCCGGTGCGCCGGCCGCCGAAGAGGGCCGGTTCCGGGTGCCGCGGATTCTGGGGGAAGAGCAGTGACCGAGCTGATCAAGCTGACCGCCGCGGAACTGGCGGAGAAGATCCACACGCGCGAGGTGTCCGCGGTCGAGGTCACGCAGGCCCACCTGGACCGGATCGCCGAGGTGGACGACCACGTCCACGCGTTCCTGCACGTCGACACCGAGGGCGCGCTGGCCGCGGCCAAGGCCGTCGACGAGGGCATCGCCGGTGGCCAGGCGCCCGTGTCGCCGCTGGCCGGCGTGCCGCTCGCGCTGAAGGACGTCCTCACCACCGAAGGCATCCCGACGACGTGCGGGTCGAAGACCCTCGAGGGCTGGATCCCGCCGTACGACGCGACGGTGACGCGCAAGCTGCGCGAAGCCGGCGTCGTCATCCTCGGCAAGACCAACATGGACGAGTTCGCCATGGGGTCGTCGACGGAGAACTCGGCGTACGGCCCGACGCACAACCCGTGGGACCACGCCCGCATCCCGGGCGGTTCCGGCGGTGGTTCGTCGGCGTCGATCGCGGCCTTCGAAGCCGCGCTGGCGATCGGCACCGACACCGGTGGCTCGATCCGGCAGCCCGGCTCGGTCACCGGCACCGTCGGCGTCAAGCCGACCTACGGTGGCGTGTCGCGCTACGGCCTCGTCGCTTTCTCGTCGTCGCTCGACCAGGCCGGGCCCTGCGCCCGCACGGTGCTCGACGCCGCGCTGCTGCACGAGGTCATCGCCGGCTACGACCCGATGGACTCGACGTCGATCGACGCGCCGGTCCCGCCGGTCGTCGCCGCGGCCCGCCAGGGCGCGAACGGCGACCTGTCCGGCGTCCGCGTCGGCGTGGTGAAGGAGTTCGGCGGCGACGGCTACCAGCCGGGCGTGCTGCGGTCCTTCGAGGCCGCGGTCGAGCAGCTGCGCGCGCTCGGCGCCGAGGTCGTCGAGGTGTCCTGCCCGAACTTCACCTACGCGCTGCCGGCGTACTACCTGATCGCGCCGAGCGAGTGCTCGTCGAACCTCGCCCGGTTCGACGCCATGCGCTACGGCCTGCGCGTCGCCGACGACGGCACGCACAGCGCCGAAGAGGTCATGTCGCTGACGCGCGAAAAGGGCTTCGGTGCCGAGGTCAAGCGGCGGATCATGCTGGGCACGTACGCGTTGTCGTCGGGCTACTACGACGCGTACTACGGCTCGGCGCAGAAGGTGCGCACGCTGATCACGCGTGACTTCGCCTCGGCCTTCGAGAAGGTCGACGTTCTCGTTTCGCCGACCACGCCGACCACGGCGTTCAAGATCGGTGAGCGCGTCGACGACCCGATGGCGATGTACCTCGCCGACCTGTGCACCATCCCGTCGAACCTGGCCGGCAACGCCGCGATGAGCGTGCCGAGCGGCCTGTCCGACGAGGACGGGCTGCCGGTCGGCCTGCAGATCATGGCCCCGGCGCTCGCCGACGACCGGCTCTACCGGGTCGGCGCCGCCTACGAGGCCGCCCGCGACGCCGCCGCCGGCGGTTCGCTGGTCCACAAGGTCCCGGAGCTGGGAGGAACGAAGTGACTGCCGTGGCCGAGTTGATGGACTACGCCGACGTCATCGAACGCTTCAACCCGGTGCTCGGGCTCGAAGTGCACGTCGAGCTCAACACGAACACCAAGATGTTCTGCGGCTGCGCCAACGAGTTCGGCGGCGAGCCGAACACGAAGGTGTGCCCGACCTGCCTCGGCATGCCGGGCGCGTTGCCGGTGGTGAACGGCAAGGCCGTCGAAGGCGCGATCCGGATCGGCCTCGCGCTGAACTGCGAGATCGCCGAGTGGTGCCGGTTCGCCCGGAAGAACTACTTCTACCCGGACATGCCGAAGAACTTCCAGACGTCGCAGTATGACGAGCCGATCGCCTTCAACGGCTACCTCGACGTCACGCTCGACGACGGCGAGGTCGTGCGCGTCGAGATCGAGCGCGCGCACATGGAGGAGGACACCGGCAAGTCGCTGCACGTCGGTGGCGCCACCGGCCGGATCCACGGCGCCGAGCACTCGCTGCTCGACTACAACCGCGCCGGCGTGCCGCTGATCGAGATCGTCACCAAGACGATCGAGGGCACCGGCGAGCGGGCTCCCGAAGTCGCTCGGGCGTACGTGTCCGCGCTGCGCGACCTGCTGCGCGCGCTCGACGTGTCCGACGTCCGGATGGACCAGGGCTCGCTGCGCTGTGACGCGAACATCTCGCTGATGGCGAAGGACGCGACCGAGTTCGGCACCCGCACCGAGACGAAGAACGTCAACTCGCTGCGCAGCGTCGAGCGCGCGGTGCGCTACGAGATGACGCGGCAGGCGGCGATCCTCGCCGACGGCGGCACGATAAAGCAGGAGACGCGGCACTTCCAGGAGGCTGACGGCTCGACGTCGCCCGGCCGCACCAAGGAGACCGCCGAGGACTACCGGTACTTCCCGGAGCCCGACCTGGTCCCGATCGCACCGTCGCGCGAATGGGTCGAGGAACTGCGCGGCACGCTGCCGGAGATGCCGGCCGAGCGTCGGAAGCGGATCCAGCAGGAGTGGTCGCTTTCCGACGAAGCCCTGCGTGACCTGCTGAACGTCGGCGCGGTGGACCTCGTGGCGGCCACGGTCGAAGCCGGCGCGATGCCGGACGAGGCGCGCGGCTGGTGGGTCAACACGCTCGCCCAGGAGGCCAACGCCCGCGAGGTCGAGCTGGCCGACCTGGCCATCAGCCCGGCTCAGGTGGCCGAGGTCATCGGGCTGGTGACGTCCGGCGAGCTGACGAACAAGCTGGCCAAGGAAGTCGTCCAGGGCGTGCTCGCCGGCGAGGGTTCGCCGCGCGAGGTCGTCGAGAAGCGCGGGCTGAAGGTCGTCTCGGACGACTCGGCCCTGCTCGCGGCGATCGACGACGCCCTGGCGTCGCAGCCGGACATCGCGGAGAAGATCCGCGGCGGCAAGGTGGCCGCGGCGGGCGCGATCGTCGGCGCGGTCATGAAGGCGACCAAGGGACAGGCCGACGCCAAGCGGGTCCGCGAGCTGATCATCGAGCGCGTCGGTTCCTGACCGCTTTCATGACACAGCCGTTTTCCGTCAAGAGCGTCACCTGGCGCGAGTGGCTCGGCCTGGCGGCCGGGCTGCTCGCGCTGGGTTCGACGTTCCTCCCGTGGACCACGCTCAGCACCAACAAGCCGGACATCGAGGACATCCTTTCGCAGCTGCCGCACGACCAGGTCGTCCGCGACGCGTGGGACTCGAGCTTCTTCGCCTGGTGCCCGCCGCTGCCGTTGCTGCTGGCCGGGCTGGTCGTGGTCGTGTTCGGACGAGTCCGGAACGTGCGGGTCAGCGGCCTGCCGCACCTGTGGCTGGTCGTCGCCGCGGCGTCGGTGCTGCTGATGGCGATCGGCTGGCTCACGCTCGACTGGGAGTTCGACGCCGACCAACGGGGCATCTTCGAGGCGGCCGGCATCGCCATCGGGCCGGGTTTCGGCCGGTTCCTGGGGATGTTCGCCGCGCTGGCGTCCGGGGTGGTCGCTTTCCTGGACGTGCGGGCGATGCGCGCCGAAAGCCGGCAGCCGCGGAAACGCAGCCTGCGGGGCAAGAGCCGCTGATCCGCAAGAGGGCGCACGGTCTGTGGACCGTCTGACCCTCTCGGTGTGCGGTGGCGAAGCCTGCGAATCTTTTCTGATGTCGGGCTGGGGTGGCAAGGGCTGGGGGTCCGCTTGACGTCGGTTTGCAGTGATGAGGTCCGCGGATCGCTGCCGCCGTCGATCTCTGGCGACAACATTCGCTGATCGACCTTAGGTCGGCTGTCGTGGCCGGTTTCGATGACCTATTGAACCGTGTGTGGTAGCAAAGTCTGCCCGCTGATTCTGATTCGTGACGCTGTTGCCAGGCCCCCACAAGTGCGGTGGCCGACCAGTCTGAGCCGGTGCGTTCTCGTCCGTTCTGGTTGCACACCAGGCGCTGACAACGTTGACAGCGGTACGGCCTGTTGCGTGAGAAAGCGCTTTCTGCGACGGTCGACGAGGCCGCGCTCCAGGGACGTCGGGGTGTAGGGGCCGGTTGCCGGGCATCGCCGCGGAGGGGAGGAGGTTCGAGCTTGCGTACCGGAAAGCGCTTACGGGTCGCCGTTGTCGGGGCGGGCGGGATCGCGAAAAGTCACTGGGCCGCGTACGAAGCCCATCGTGATGACGTCGAGGTGGTGGCCGTCGCGGACGTCGATGAAGCGCGTGCCGCCGCGTTCTGTGCCGAGGCTGCGAGTGCCAAGCCGTACCTGGACCTCGACACCCTGTTGGCCGAGCAGGAACCCGACCTCGTCTCGATCTGTACTCCGCCCGGACTGCACGTCGAGCAGGTCAAGAAGGTTCTCGAGAGCGGCGCCTGGGCCTGGTGTGAGAAGCCGCCGTGCCGGTCGCTCGCCGAGTACGACGAGATCGCCGCCGTCGAACGGGACGGTGGGCCCTACGCCGCTTTCGTCTTCCAGCACCGGTTCGGCTCGGCTGCCGGGCACTTCCGGACGCTGCTCGCGGACGGGGAACTCGGCCATCCGCTCGTCGCGCATTGCCAGACGACCTGGTACCGCGACGCCGGCTACTACGCCGTGCCGTGGCGGGGGAGGTGGGCGAGCGAGGGCGGCGGTCCGGCCATGGGCCACGGGATCCACCAGATGGATCTGCTGCTCCACCTGCTCGGCGACTGGGCCGAGGTGCGGGCGATGACCGCGCGGCTCGTGCACGACGTCGAGACCGAGGACGTCTCCACGGCGCTCGTCCGGTTCGAGTCGGGCGCGCTGGCGACCGTGGTCAACAGCGTGCTGTCGCCGGACGAAGTGAGCCGGATCCGGATCGACTGCGAAAACGCGACCGTCGAGCTCACCCACCTCTACGGCTACCGCGGCAAGGACTGGCGTTACACCCCGGCGCCGCACGTGGTCGCCGATCGGACGACGCGCTGGGCCGGGCCGCCCGACGACGTCGCCAGCTCGCACACCGCCGCGTTCGCGCCGGTCCTGGCCGCGTTCCGGGCCGGGCGCCGGCCGCCGTGCAGCGGGGCGGATGGGCGGCGGGTGCTGGAACTCGTCGCGGCGCTCTACAAGTCGGCCTTCACCGGTGGCGGGGTGCGCCGGGGCGAGATCGGGCCGGGTGACGACTTCTACCGGTCGATGGCCGGCGCCGGTCAGGGCGTGGAGCAGGAAGGAGTGCGGGTGTGAGCGCGGCGATCACCGTCACCCACCGGCACGGCGACCACGTCGCCGTCGAAGCCGGCGGGGTCCAGTTGATGTCCTATGTGTACAAGCCCGACCCCGTGGCCTACGAGTCCCGCAAGCCCTACACCCATCCGTTGCGCACCCTCGGCGGACGGCGCGTCAGCGGTTACCGCCCGGCCGACCACCGCTGGCACAAGGGCCTGCAGATGACGTCGAGCCACCTGTCCGGCCAGAACTTCTGGGGCGGCCACACCTACGTCCCCGGCGATTGGTACCAGGACCTGCCCGATCGCGTCGGTTCGATGCGGCACGACGCGTTCGCCGGGTTCACCGTCGACGGTGACCGGCTGACCTTCACCGAGCAGCTCACCTGGGTCGCCAACAGCGGTGAGGAGTGGGCTCGGGAGCGGCGCGACATCGTCGTTCACTCGGTCGAGCCGGACGAAGGCGCCTGGGCCATCGACTGGGCGATCGAGCTGACCAACATCCGCGACGCCCCGCTCGCGTTCGGCAGCCCGACCACCGCCGGCCGCGAGATGGCCGGGTACACCGGGCTGCACTGGCGTGGTCCGCGCGAATTCAGCGGGGGCCGCATCCTCGGGCCCGGTGAGCTGGGCGGCGAGGAGATGATGGGCAGGCAAGCGCCCTGGCTGGCCTTCGTCGGCGAACACGACGACGTCGACGCGCATTCGACGCTCGTGTTCGCGCACGCCCCGGAGAACGACAGCTCGATCCACGAGTCGCACTGGTTCGTCCGTTCGCGGGACACGCCGACCGTGGCGATCTCGTGGGCGTTCTTCGAAGAATTCGTCCTGCCTCCGGGGGAGAGCTTCGCCTACCGCTATCGGGTCGTCGTCGCCGATGGTGCCTGGGATCGCGACCGCGTCAACGGCTACCTCGGCACGCACGGGTTCTGAGAGGCAGCCATGGACGAATTCCCCCTTCCGGGTGGCATCGGCGTCTCCCACCTGCGGGCTTACGACTGGGCGGCCGAAGACGGCGTCTGCGGGGGCAGCCCGCACCTGCACCTCGCCTGCACCGAGGCGTACGTCGTCACGGGTGGGCGCGGCGCCGTGCAGACGCTGAGCGTCGGCGGTTACGTCGAGACGCCGTTGGCTGCCGGGGTCATCGCCTGGTTCGCGCCGGGCACCGTGCACCGGATGGTGCAGGGCGGCGACCTGCGCGTCACCGTGCTCATGCAGAACAGCGGCCTGCCCGAGGCCGGCGACGCCGTGTTCACTTTCCCGCCCACGGTGCTCGCCGACCTCGCCGCCTACGCCGAGGCCGCGGCGTTGCCGAAGACCGACGACGCCGCTCGACGACGCCGTGACCTGGCGATTCGCGGCTACCTGCCGCTGCGCGAGGCGCTGCTCGACGGCGACCCGGAGCCGCTGCGGACGTTCCACCGGGCGGCCGTCGCGCTCGTCGCGCCGAAGGCCTGGGAGTGGGTGCCGCGGTGGCGAGCCGGGGCGCTCAAGGCCGCCGAACTGACCGGCGCGCACCTCAAGGCGCTCGCCGACGGCGACGGGAGTCACCTCGAGCAATCGGGGGTGCGGGTCGCGACGCCGTCGAACCCCGACGGCTACGGCATGTGCGGCCAGCGCGCCGAATACGACATCCCCGGTGTGACCGCGCCGTACGGCGGGGAACGAATCTTCGACGTGGAAGGCCGGTAGTTGATGAACCAGACCATCGGAGTGCTGCTCAACGGGGTCACCGGCCGGATGGGGTACCGGCAGCACCTGCTGCGGTCGGTGCTGGCGTTCCGCGAACAGGGCGGAGTGGCGCTGCCGGACGGCACCCGCGCGCAGCTCGAGCCGATCCTCGCCGGGCGCAACGCGGTCAAGCTCAAGGAGCTGGCCGACCGGCACGGCCTGACGTCGTGGACCACCGACGTCGACACCGCGCTGGAGGACGTGCAGATCTACTTCGACGCGCAGCTGACGTCGGCGCGCGAGCCGGCGGTGCGGGCGGCGATCGCCGCGGGCAAGCACGTCTACGCCGAGAAGCCGTTGGCCGATACGTTGACGGCCGCGCTGGAGCTGGCGGGTCTCGCTCGGGACGCCGGGATCTGTCACGGCGTCGTGCACGACAAACTGTTCCTGCCCGGGCTGCGAAAGCTGCGGCGACTGGTGGATGGCGGCTTTTTCGGGCGCATCTTGTCCGTTCGCGGCGAATTCGGCTACTGGGTGTTCGAGGGCGACTGGCAGGATGCGCAGAGGCCGAGCTGGAACTACCGCGCCGAGGACGGCGGCGGGATCGTGCTCGACATGTTCTGCCACTGGAACTACGTGCTGGAGAACCTGTTCGGCCCGGTTTCGGCGGTGACCGCGAAAGCGACAACGCACATCCCGCGTCGCTGGAACGAGCAGGGCGAGGCGTACGCGGCGACGGCGGACGACGCCGCGTACGGCATCTTCGAGCTGGAATCGGGGGCGATCGCGCAGATCAACTCGTCGTGGTCGGTGCGTGTCTTCCGCGACGAGCTGGTCGAGTTCCAGGTCGACGGCACCGAGGGCAGCGCGGTGGCCGGTCTGCGGCGGTGCCGCGTGCAGCACCGGTCGGCGACGCCGAAGCCGGTGTGGAACCCGGACCTGCCGGCGACTGAGGCGTTCCGGGACCAGTGGGCCGAGGTGCCGGACAACGCCGAGTTCGACAACGGGTTCAAGGCGCAGTGGGAGGAGTTCGTCCGCGACGTGGTCGCCGGACGGCAACACCGCTATGACTTCTTCTCGGCCGCCAGGGGCCTGCAACTCGCGGAGGCGGGGCTGACGTCGTCCGCGGAGGGACGACGGGTCGAGCTGAAGCCGCTGACTTGATCGGGAGCCGCTGGCTTTGTGTGGTCGCCGAGCTGCCGACAGTTGCTCGGCTACTGGTGATGTGGTCCGTTGGGCGACGAGGCGGCTGAGCTGGACTTGACGGCAGTCGGCTGACGCGAACGGGCGCGGGTGGTGGCGTGGTCGGTCCGGCGACGACAGGGTTGAACTGGACCTGACGCTGCCGTGGGTGCCGATGGTGTGGTCGGTCAGCGACGACAGGGCTGAATGGACCTGACGACGGCCAGCTGGGGCAAGCAAGCGCGGATGTTGGTGCTGTTGTCGGTTGGGCGACGGCAGGGCTGAACCTGACCAGGCGACGGTCGGCTGGGGCGAGCAGGCGCGGGTGTCGCTGGTGTCGTCGGTCAGGCGACGACGCCGCTGGACCGGAGCCGGCGGATCGCCGGGCGGCTGGTCAGGTGACGTTGTCTCAGGCGCGACTACGACCGCGGCACCAGCGTTGAGCAAAGGGCGGGCCGTCAGTCCTTGCCGTTGCCGCCGCCGGAGGTGGCTGGTGTGATCAGGACCACTCGGTCGTCGCTCGAGACTGGGGTGCCGCCGTCCTTGTTGACCGTTCCCGCTACCGCCAGCTGGGGGTTGATCATGCTGATGCCCGCGAGCCGGCCGTACGTGATCGGGGGTTTGCCCGTCTTGCCGTCGAGGCTGATCGTCGGCTTGCCGCTGACCGCGCCCTCCGCCGTCACCGGGAGGTTCTGCAGGTTTCCGGCCAGGGACGTGCCCACCGAGACCGAGCCGTTGGCGTCGACGAAATCCGCGCAACCCGCCACGCCCGGCTTGTCCGGCCACGTCCACGCCGGGGCCGTGAGCGGCTGGCCGGTCTGGACCCGGTACAGCGCGTCTTTGTCGGCCAGCCGGTCGGTGACCCAGACGCGACCACCGTCGGCCGAGGCGCACAGGCCGCCCGGGGCGTGGAGGCCCGCCGCCACCGCGATGGCGCCCTTCGGGTTGCCCGCCGCGGCCTTGCCGGATGTGTCGATCCGCAGCACCTTGCCCGCCAGCGTCGACGGGTCGGCCGCCGCGTTCGGGTTGCCCGCGTCGCCCGTCGCGACCAGGAGCGCGCCGCGGTTGTCCGTGCCGAGCGAGCCGCGGTTGCCGGTCGCGCCCTTGGGGATGCCCGTGAGCACCGGCTTCGGCGTCTGGCCCTTCGCGAAGCGGACGACGCGGTTGTCCGTCGCCGTCGTCACGTAAGCGAACACGAGCTGGTCCTCGACGTACGACGGTGACAGCGCGAGACCGGTCAGGCCGCCGTCGCCGGCCGCCTGGACGTCGAGCTTCGCGAACTCCGTGGCGTCCTTGCCGGCCGTGGCCAGCAGGACGCGGCCGCTCTTGCGCTCGCCCGCGAGCGCGCTCGGCGTGGAGCCGTCGCCCGGCAGACCGGCGACCGCGGCCACCGTGTCCAGGCAGGTCGCGATCACCGTCTGGTCGAAATCCTTGCAGCCCTGCGGCGGCGGGATCGTCGTGGCGGGCTGACCAGGGCGGGCCTGCTTGCCGTCGCCACCGGAGTCCGAGCCCGGACCCTGCACCTCGGGGGGTGATTCGGGGCTCGCGACCGGCGCTGGGCTGAACGTCTGGCCCGCCGCGGTGTCGTCGAACCGCGCACAACCGGCGGGCAGCAGGGCGCCGCAGGCGAGGATCGCCAGCAGGGCCGACCGGTACCGGGTTCGCATGATCGCCCAGCCTAGGGGCCGGTGCGTGAACCATGGGTGAGTACTCCTCGATTACCGTGGCGATCATGACGCTGACCGTGCTGGTGCCCGACGACGAAGGGCTGTCCGTGCTGGCCGAGGTGCCGCGGGTGCTCCCGGTGCGCTACCAGTGGGGCGAGCCGGTGCCACCCGAGGCCGCGAAGGCGGAGGTGCTCATTCCCGGCAAGCACCGCGCCGGCGACGAGCTGTGGCGCGCGCTGCCGAACCTGAAGCTGATCCAGCTGCTTTCCGCCGGCGCCGAGGACTGGATCGGCAACGTGCCGGACGGCGTCCTGCTGTCCACCTGCCGCGGCGCGCACGGCGGCAGCACCGCCGAGTGGGTCGTCGCCGCGCTGTTGTCGATTTATCGCAAACTCGACGTCTTCGCCGACGCGCGCCGCGAGGGCCGCTGGGCGCGGCAGACCGCCGACACGCTGCAGGGCAAGCGCGTCCTCGTGATCGGGGCCGGCGACCTCGGGCAGCACCTGCGGCGGCGGCTCGAGCCGTTCGACGCGCGCTGCACCATGGTCGGGCTGACCGCACGCGACGGCGTGCACGGCGTGCAGGAGCTGCCCGGGCTGCTCGGCCTGCACGACGCCGTCGTGCTGATGGTGCCGCTGACCTCGCGCACCCGCGGGATGGTCGACGCGGACTTCCTCGCCGAGATGCGGGACGGCGCGGTGCTGGTCAACGTCGCGCGCGGCAGCGTCGTGGACACCGGTGCCCTGGTCGCCGAGCTGACCACGGGCCGGTTGCGGGCCGCGCTCGACGTCACCGATCCGGAGCCACCGCCGGCCGGGCACCCGCTGTGGACCGTGCCGGGGCTGCTGCTGACTCCGCACATCGGCGGCGCCGTGCGCGGCGTGCGGGGGCGGTCGTACGCCGTCGCCGCGGCCGAGATCGCGCGGTACGCCGGGGGCGAGCTGCCGGACAACCTGGTGCACGGGGAGTACTGAGCGCGGCGCGCTGCCTCGCCAGGCCCGCGCGGATCCCCTACCCTTCGCGCGTGACCAGTGCAGACGACTTCTCGCAGCAGCCCACCAGCGTCCTGTCGGGTGTCGAGGACGACGGGCCGGCCGACGACGGTCCCCGCCAGGGCGGGCTCGGGCTCGGCCTGCTGATCCTGCGGCTGGCGATCGGCGTGACCATGGGGGCGCACGGCCTGCAGCACCTGTTCGGCCTGTTCGGCGGGCCGGGCGTCGGCGGGTTCGCGCGGATGCTGGAGACGTTCGGCTACCACAAGCAGACGACGCTGCTGTCGTGGATCACCGGCATCACGGAGCTCGCGGGCGGCGCGCTCGTGGTCGTCGGGCTGTTCACGCCGCTGGCCGCGGCGGGGTTGCTGGGGGTCGCCGCGAACGCGGTCTACGCGAAGTTCCACGGCGGGTTCTTCGAGGGGCAGGGCCAGGGCTTCGAGTTCGAGCTGGTGCTCGGTCTCGGTGCGTTGAGCCTGCTGTTCACCGGCGCCGGGCCGATTTCGCTGGAGCGGAACACACCTTGGCGACGGCGGCCGTTGCCGCTCGGGCTGGTCTCGCTGCTACTGGCCGCGGCGGCCTCGGTCGTGGTCATCGTGCTGACCCGATAGAGGCCTGTGGACAACTTCTGACTCGGAGGGCCGGCTGTGGACCCGCCAGGCGGAACTATGGTCGGGAAACGCGCGAAGGCCGTCCGCCAGGGAAACCGCGGTCGAGAAAGCCCGAAGGCCGCCCCCAGGTAACCGGGGACGGCCTTCGACGGCTGAAGCAGGGGCTTACTTGTTCGGGTCGCGGACCGCGCCCGTGTCGGCCGAAGTCGCCATGCGGGCGTAGGCCCGCAGGGCCGCCGTGATGGGGCGCTCGCGGTCCTTTGGCTGCCACGGCCGCTCCGTCGTCTCCATCTTCGACCGGCGCTCCGCCAGGATCTCCGCGTCCACCAGGAGTTCCAGGCGGCGCTCGTGGACGTCCAAGACGATCCTGTCGCCGTTCTCCACCAACGCGATCAGGCCGCCCGCCGCCGCCTCCGGGGAGATGTGGCCGACCGAGATGCCGGATGAGCCGCCCGAAAAGCGGCCGTCCGTGATCAGGGCGCACTTCTTGCCCAGGCCCGATCCCTTGAGGAATGCCGTCGGGTGCAGCATTTCCTGCATGCCCGGGCCGCCCGCGGGGCCTTCGTAGCGGATGACCAGGACCTCGCCCGGCTGGATCTCCTTCTTGAGGATCGCCGACACGGCTTCCTCCTGGCTCTCCAGCACCCGCGCCGGGCCTTCGAAGTGCCACAGCTCTTCGTCGATGCCCGCGGACTTGATCACCGCGCCGTTCTCGGCGAGGTTGCCGCGCAGGATGGCCAGGCCGCCGTCCTTCGTGTACGCGTGCTCGACGTCGCGGATGCAGCCGCCCGCGGCGTCCGTGTCCAAGGACGACCAGCGGTTCTCCGTCGAGAACGCTTGCGTGGTGCGGACTCCGCCCGGTGCCGCGTGGAAGAGTTCCACCGCAACGTCAGAAGGCGACGAAGCGCGGATGTCCCAGGCGGAGAGCCAGGATTCGATGTCGGGGGAGTGCACCGAGCGGACGTCGGTGTTGAGCAGCCCGCCGCGGTACAGCTCGCCGAGGATCGCCGGGATTCCGCCGGCCCGGTGAACGTCTTCCATGTGGTAGTCGGAGTTCGGCGCCACCTTGGACAGGCAGGGGACACGACGGCCGATCGCGTCGATGTCGTCGATCGTGAAGTCGACCTCGCCCTCGCGAGCGGCGGCGAGGATGTGCAGCACGGTGTTCGTCGAGCCGCCCATCGCCATGTCGAGGGCCATCGCGTTCTCGAACGCCGCCTTCGACGCGATCGTCCGCGGCAGGGCCGAGTCGTCGTCCTGCTCGTACCAGCGCTTGCAGAGCTCGACGACCGTCCGGCCGGCTTCCTCGAACAGCGCGCGACGCGCGGCGTGCGTGGCCAGCGTCGAGCCGTTGCCCGGCAGCGACAGGCCCAGCGCCTCGGTCAGGCAGTTCATCGAGTTCGCGGTGAACATGCCGGAGCACGAACCGCAGGTCGGGCAGGCCGAGCGCTCGACGATGTCGAGCCCGTCCTCGTCGACGTCGGGGCTGGCCGACGCGGCGATCGCGGTGATCAGGTCGGTCGGGGCCTGCGCGACGCCGCCGACGACCACGGCCTTGCCGGCCTCCATCGGCCCGCCGGAGACGAACACGACCGGGATGTTCAGCCGCATCGCGGCGTTGAGCATGCCCGGGGTGATCTTGTCGCAGTTGGAGATGCAGACGAGGGCGTCGGCCTGGTGCGCGTTGACCATGTACTCGACCGAGTCGGCGATGATCTCGCGCGAGGGCAGCGAGTAGAGCATGCCGGAGTGGCCCATCGCGATGCCGTCGTCGACGGCGATCGTGTGGAACTCGCGCGCGACGCCGCCGGCTTCCTTGACCGCGCCGGCGACGATCTCGCCGAGGTCCTTGAGGTGCACGTGGCCGGGCACGAACTGCGTGTAGGAGTTGGCGATCGCCACGATCGGCTTGCCGAAGTCGCTGTCGGTCATGCCGGTGGCGCGCCAGAGCGAGCGCGCGCCCGCCGCGTTGCGGCCGTGGGTGGTGGTCCGGGAACGGAGAGGCGGCACGGCGAACTCCCAGGTCGGATGGGGGCCAGGCGGAGGTTCGGGACGCTCCGCAGAAACTGGTCCTACCAATTTAGACCTTCACGGGGCCGCGCCGCCGTGGGGGTTACTCGCTGGGCGACGTCTCGGGCTTGACCGGCCTGACGTCCTCGTTGTCGAGCAGCCCGCTCGGGTCGGCGACGAGGCCCTCGCTCACCAGTGACAACACCGGCAGGTGCCGGGTCCGCACGGTCGGCAGCGGCACCTTCGTGTCGTCCGTCAGCACCGCCTGGACGCGGGACCGCTTGGTGATCGCCAGCCCCTTCAACGCCGACCACGGCACGTCGCGGTGGCCGAACATCGTGCGCGTCGCCAGGCCGTCGCGCGTCGCGACGGTGCGGGTGCGGATCACGAACACCGCCAGCGCGATCGGGAAGACGTAGAGCCACTGCAGGTACGGGATTTCCCCGAGGGCGATCGGCGTCACACAGATCGTCAGGAGCGCGATCGCCATGAACGACGTGCGGGGGATGCGGAAGACGGCCTTCCGGCCCGTGTCCTGCTCTTTTTCGGCCACGCCGAAATGGTGCACCGCCCGGCGCGAGCACGGGAAACCGGGTCGGTGCGGACGTGACACGCGCCGCGCCGATGTCCACGATGCGGACTCTCCGTCCCGCAGAGTTGACACTTGAGAGACCTTCGGACTAGCGTCAGCGTCGTGACACCGCTGACCGGCCTCGTACTTCCCAAGCGCGTCGACGCTTAGGGAAGTCTTTCCGCTGCGTCGACGCGCGACCCTCGTGCGACCTTACGGTCGGCGAGGGTTTTTTGTTGCCCGAGGGAAGCAATTCCTGGCCCCACCGCACAAAACCGACCCGAACGAGTGACACCGAGACCCACGAGGCAGAACCGATGACCAGTGCCACAAACCCGACGAAGCCGGGCCCGGCGCCCGGCGCGCCAGGAGCACGTCCGAAGCCGGCGCCACCGGCGGGAACCCCGGTGCGCGTCACCGGCGCGCAGTCGCTCGTGCGCTCGCTCGAGGCCGTCGGCGCCGAGGTGGTCTTCGGGATTCCGGGCGGCACCATCCTGCCCGCCTACGACCCGCTGCTGGACTCCACGAAGGTCCGCCACATCCTGGTCCGCCACGAGCAGGGCGCGGGCCACGCGGCCACCGGCTACGCGCAGGCCACCGGCAAGGTCGGCGTCTGCATGGCCACCTCCGGCCCCGGCGCGACGAACCTGGTCACCCCGCTGGCCGACGCGAACATGGACTCCGTCCCGGTCGTGGCCATCACCGGCCAGCAGAGCCGGGCGCTGATCG
Organism: Amycolatopsis sp. NBC_01286; assembly: GCF_035982555.1. Classification (NCBI taxonomy): domain Bacteria; kingdom Bacillati; phylum Actinomycetota; class Actinomycetes; order Pseudonocardiales; family Pseudonocardiaceae; genus Amycolatopsis; species Amycolatopsis sp. NBC_01286. The sequence continues at coordinate 540,505 of NZ_CP108428.1, read as the reverse complement.
GCACCGACGCGTTCCAGGAAGCCGACATCTGCGGCATCACGATGCCGATCACCAAGCACAACTTCCTCGTCACGGACCCAGCGGACATCCCGCGGACCATCGCCGAGGCGTTCCACCTGGCGTCCACGGGCCGACCCGGCCCGGTGCTGGTGGACATCCCCAAGGACGTGCTGCAGGAGATGACCTCGTTCTCCTGGCCGACCGAGCTGCGCCTCCCGGGTTACCGCCCGACGCTGCGCCCGCACGGCAAGCAGGTCCGCGAAGCCGCGAAGCTCGTCGCGAAGTCGCGCCGCCCGGTGCTCTACGTCGGCGGCGGCGTGATCAAGGCGGAGGCGCACGAGCAGCTGAAGCAGCTCGCCGAGCTGACCGGCATCCCCGTCGTCACCACGCTGATGGCGCGCGGCGCGTTCCCCGACTCGCACCCGCAGCACCTCGGCATGCCGGGCATGCACGGCACGGTCGCCGCCGTCGCCGCGATGCAGCGCGCCGACCTGCTGATCGCGCTCGGCGCCCGGTTCGACGACCGCGTCACCGGCCAGCTCTCGTCGTTCGCGCCGGACGCCGCCATCGTGCACGCCGACATCGACCCGGCCGAGATCTCCAAGAACCGCAAGGCGGACGTCCCGATCGTGGGCGACTGCAAGGAGATCATCGGCGAGCTGATCACCGCCGTGCAGACCGAGTTCGACCACGGTGGCAAGCCCGACCTCACCGACTGGTGGACCCAGGCCGACGGCTGGCGCAAGAACTACCCGGCCGGTTACGAGTGGCCGGACGACGGCTCGCTGTCACCGCAGTACGTCATCGAGCGGATCGGCCAGATCGTCGGCCCGGACGCGGTGTACGCCGCCGGCGTCGGCCAGCACCAGATGTGGGCCGCGCAGTTCGTCAAGTACGAGAACCCGCGCACCTGGATCAACTCCGGCGGCCTCGGCACCATGGGCTACGCGGTGCCCGCGGCGATGGGCGCGCAGTTCGGCGTTCCCGGCACCCAGGTGTGGGCGATCGACGGCGACGGCTGCTTCCAGATGACCAACCAGGAGCTGGCCACCTGCGCCATCGAGGGCGCGCCGATCAAGGTCGCCGTCATCAACAACGGCAACCTGGGCATGGTCCGGCAGTGGCAGAACCTCTTCTACTCGGGGCGGTACTCCAACACCGACCTCGGCACGCACAAGCACCGCATCCCGGACTTCGTGCTGCTCGCCGAGGCGCTGGGCTGCGCCGGGCTGCGCTGCGAGACGAAGGAAGACGTCGACGCCACCATCCGCCGCGCGATGGAGATCAACGACCGCCCCGTCGTGATCGACTTCGTCGTGGGGAAGGATGCCCAGGTGTGGCCGATGGTCGCGGCCGGCACCGGAAACGACGAGATCATGGCGGTCCGGGGCATCCGGCCGCTGTTCGACGACGACGAGGTTTCGGTGGAGACGACCGAAGCCGCCGCGGAAGCCGCTGGGGAAGGTGAGCGCTGAGATGAGCGTCCACACGCTGAGTGTCCTGGTCGAGAACAAGCCGGGTGTGCTCGCGCGCGTCTCGGGCCTGTTCTCCCGCCGCGGTTTCAACATCGAGTCCCTCGCCGTCGGGCCCACGGAGAACCCCGAGGTGTCCCGCATGACGATCGTGGTCGCCGTCGAAGAGCTACCGCTCGAACAGGTGACCAAACAGCTCAACAAGCTGGTCAACGTGATCAAGATCGTCGAGCTGGAGCAGTCGACCGCCGTGCAGCGCGAACTGCTGCTCGTGAAGGTTCGCGCCGACAACACCGTGCGCAGCCAGGTCCTCGAAACCGTCCAGCTCTTCCGGGCCAAGGTGGTGGACGTCTCCCCGGAGGCGCTCACCGTCGAAGCCACGGGGACGTCCGACAAGATCGGTGCCCTGCTGCGGATGCTGGAGCCGTATGGCATCCGCGAGCTGGTGCAGTCAGGCATGGTCGCGGTGGGGCGGGGCGCCCGTTCCATCACCGCCACATCACCGCGTTAAAGAAGTAAGTCTCGAAAGGAAGCAGTAACCCCCATGGCAGTGGAAATCTTCTACGACGACGACGCCGACCTCTCGATCATCCAGGGGCGCAAGGTCGCTGTCATCGGCTACGGCAGCCAGGGCCACGCCCACTCGCTGAGCCTGCGCGACTCCGGCGTCGACGTCCGCATCGGCCTGCCCGAGGGGTCCAAGTCGCGGGCGAAGGCCGAGGAGCAGGGCCTGCGCGTGCTCACCCCGGCCGAGGCGTCGGCCGAAGCCGACCTGATCATGATCCTGGCGCCGGACACGAAGCAGCGCCACATCTACGAGCAGGACATCGCGCCGAACCTCAAGGACGGCGACGCGATCTTCTTCGGGCACGGCTTCAACATCCGCTACGACCTGATCAAGCCGCCGTCCAACGTGGACGTCGCCATGGTCGCCCCGAAGGGCCCGGGCCACCTCGTGCGCCGCCAGTTCGTCGACGGCAAGGGCGTCCCGGCGCTCATCGCGGTCGAGCAGGACGCCACCGGCAACGCCCAAGCGCTCGCGCTGTCCTACGCCGCGGCCATCGGCGGTGCCCGCGCCGGTGTCATCAAGACGACCTTCACCGAGGAGACCGAGACCGACCTCTTCGGCGAGCAGGCTGTGCTCTGCGGTGGCGCGTCCGCGCTGGTGCAGACCGGTTTCGAGGTGCTCACCGAGGCCGGTTACGCCCCGGAGATCGCCTACTTCGAGGTGCTGCACGAGCTGAAGCTGATCGTCGACCTGATGTACGAGGGCGGCATCGCGCGCCAGCGCTACTCGATCTCCGACACCGCCGAGTACGGCGACCTGACCCGCGGCCCGCGCGTCATCTCGCCGACGGTCAAGGAAGAGATGAAGAAGATCCTCGGCGAGATCCAGGACGGCACGTTCGCCCGCGAATGGGTCGCCGAGGACGAGGCCGGCCGGCCGAACTTCACCAAGCTCGAGGAGCAGGGCAACCAGCACCCGATCGAGGCGACCGGCAAGAAGCTGCGCGACCTGATGTCGTGGGTGGATCGGCCGATCACCGAGACCGCCTGAGTTTCGCAAGGTCCGTGAAGGCCCCCTTGCCGGCGCAAGATGCCGGTAAGGGGGCCTTCACGGCTTTCCGGGGCAGGGGAGCGGTTTCGTTCGGTGCCCGGGTGGTTACGCTGGTGGTATGAGCGAGCAGCCGGCCGACGACAAGGCGCACATCCGGCACCACCTGGACTTCACCGAGGCCGAGTGGATCCGGGCCGAGCCCGAGGGCGCCGCGCTCGACGAGGTCGCCGAATACGCGTTCATCCCGCACACCGACGACGTCACCTACGTCGCGATGCGGAAGTCGACGGACCCCGGCGGCACGGTCCTCGTCTTCACCCCCGCGGAGTGGGACGCCTTCGTGAAGGGCGTCCGCGACGGCGAGTTCGACTTCCCTGGAGCCTAGGAACCCAGGCGGGCGGCCAATGCGGGGATCGTCCCGGTGTCGCCGGCGACGGCGAGGTGGTCGCCGTAGTCGCGGGACTCGACGATCAGGCCGTCGCGGATCCGCAGGACGAAGATGTTCGCGATCCGCACCGGACGGCCGCCGTACTCGCCCTGGTAGGCGAACTCGCCGATCAGCACCTCCGGGTCCGTGGTCTGGTGGGTGACCAGGTCCGCGACCGAAAAGCCGGGGTTGAGCGCCTTCCCGGCTTCGAAGTGCGCGCGCAGCTCGTCGCGCGTCCGCACCACGCCCGAGCCCGGCAGGAACGGGTGCGTCACGTGGGTTTCCTCGGCGTACAGCTCCGGCAGCTCGTCCCAGCGCGCGCCCGCGACGCCGTGGACGAGCCGCTCGAACACACTGCCCGCGCTCTCCGGCGTGACCGGCGAGAGTTCCCGCGGCGGCGCCTGTTGGTACGCCTTCGGCAGCTGGCCGACGCCGTCGCGGATCGCGGCGAGCCGCAGGTAGTCGTGGTAGTCGCGGGATCCGGCGATCAGGCCGTCGCGGATCCGCAGAACCTGGATGTTGGCCGTGACGTCGGTCTTGCCGGTCTCGACCGACTCGGCGTCGTAGTCGTACTCGGCGACGATCACCTCGGGGTCCGTGGTCTCGTGGACGACGACGTTCTTGGGCTTGAGCCGGACCAACCCGGCGAGCGGGCCGGCGAACCGCTCGTGGACGGCCGCGCGGCCGGTGATGCGCGTCGGCCGCGGCACGGCCTGGGGGTGCTCGACGACGGTGTCCTCGGCGTAGAGCGCGGAAAGCTCGCCGAACCGTCCTTCGCCGATGCCGTCGGACAGCGCGGCGAACACGTCGCGGGGTGAGTTCACAAGGTCCTCCCAGAAGACAAAACGGAGTCTGTAGTCCGTCTAGACGATACGGACTACAGACTCCGGTTGTCTACAGAGCAGCCAGCAGCTCCTTCGCGGCGGGCTGGTCGCAGTGCTCGGCCCAGGACTCCGGGGTGCTGTCGAACAGCGCGTCCCGCGCGGTGAGATCGGCGCCGCCCTCGACGAGCACCCGGATCACGTCGAGGTGCCCGGACTGCGCCGCCAGGTGCAGGGCGGTGGCGCCTTCACCGTGGTTCGGGCCGCCGAACGTGCCCGCGTGGTTCACGTCGGCGCCGAGGTCCAGCAACGTCCGGACCGCCGCGAGCTTGCCGGACGCGGCCGCCCAGGTCAGGGCCGTGCCGCGGTAGACGTCGGCGTCGATGCGGGCGCCGCGCGCGACGAGCGTGCGCAGGGCGCCGGCGCGGTCGTTGCGGGCCGCCCAGGCCAGGGCCTCGTCGCGGACCTCCGCCGGGTCGTCGCCCGGGCGCCAGGCCGGGAAACCGCTGTGCGGCCGGTAGAAGCCGCGGTGTGCACCCGCGGCCGGGGCCAGTGTGCCGTCCGGTTTCAGCAGTTCGTCCAAGAGGTCCGCGTGGCCGAGCCCGGCCGCGACGCGCAGGTTGCCGGGGGCGAGATCCCGGGCCGCCAGCTTCTCCGCCGCCTTGCGGTGTCCCCAGAACAAGGCGACGACCAGGGGAGTACCGCCGTCTCCGCGCGCGGAGACGGCGACCGGCGCGCCCGCGTCGAGCAGGAGGTCGACGAGCCGCGCCTGGTTGCTGTAGGTGGCCTGGTGCAGCGGTGTCCAGCCGTGGACGTTGCCGCGTGCCGGGTCCGCGCCGTGGTCCAGCAGGACCCGGCTGAGCCGCTCGTCGCCGGTCGCGCCGGCCATGCCGAGCAGGTCGTTGCCGTTGGTGCCGCGGGCGGTGACGAGCCCGGGGAACCCGTCGAGGAGGGTCGCCAGCGCGTCGGGATCCTGCGCTTCGACCGCGCGGTACGCCCGGGCGAACGGCTCACCACTGTCCACAAGTGACTTGATGTGCTCACGAAGTGCTTTCCAGGAAACGAAACCGTGTTCGCGGGCGACGACCACGCGGGCGCCGTCGCGGGTGACCGGCTGGCTCCAGCGGTCGAACGGCTCGCGCGCGCCGGGCGTCTCGTCTTCCGCGGACGCGAGCAGGCCGAGCGCGCGCCCGGCGTAGTAGTGGACGTCCTGGTGGTACGGGTGCTGCAGGGTTTCGCCGTGCTCGGTGACGCGCCGGACGTACGCCTGCAGCTTCGGCCAGCTCGGGAAACCGTGCTCGCGCGCGATCCGGAACTGCGCTTCGGACAGTTTCACGGTTTCGGCGCGCGCGAGGTCTTTCGCGCGTTTGCGCAGCTGGTCCAGGCTGGGTTTGGCGGGCAACGTGCCCATGGTGCCTCCTTTCCTCGGGCGCCCGTGGTCCGCCGGCACCGGGCAGGAAAGAAGGTGCGGAGCTGGTGGTGCGGTGCTGCGGGGGTGGGCTCGGCCCTTTCCGCGGACGGGACGCGGCCCTCACCGCGTCCCGCCAGCGTACCCCGGTCAGGGGATGAGTGTGGACAGCCGGCGGTAGGAGTCCTTGGTGCGGGCCAGGACCTGGACGCAGACGTGGTCGGCGCCGGCGTCGAGGTGGGCCCGGATCCGGTCGGTTACCCGCTGCTCGCCGCCGAAGGCGACCAGGGCTTCGACGAGGCGGTCGCTGCCGCCGTCGGCCAGGTCCTCGTCGGTGAAGCCGAGCCGGCGGAGGTTGGCCTGGTGGTGCGGGGCGAGCTTCACGTACGTGCCGACGTGCTCCCGGGCCGCTTCGCGGGCCGCCTCGGGAGACGCGTCCAGCACCACCGCCTGCTCGACGGCCAGGTACTTGCCCGGGCCGAGCCGTTCCCGCGCCACCGCCGTGTGCTCCGGCGGGACGAAGTACGGGTGGGCGCCGTCCGCCCGCTCGGCCGCCAGGTCGAGGGCGCGTGGGCCGAGCGCCGCGAGCAGCCGGCGCGGGCGGGGTGCCGGCGGTGGCAGCCCCGGCAGCTCGGCCGCGTCCATCCCGGCCAGGTACTCGCGCATCGCCGAAATCGGGCGCGCCCCGGGGAAGTGGCCGCCGAGCCCGACGGTGAACCGGCCCGGGTAGGCCTCGCCCAGCGCGCGCGTCGCCGCCTCCGCCGTGATCGGCGCCCGCCGGTCGAAGCGGGCGATCCCGGTGGCCACGGTGAGGCGCGAGGTCGCCGCCAGGATCAGCGCGGCCTGGGTGAACGCCTCGCGCCCGGCGTACTCGCCGAACCAGAGCGTGTCGAAGCCCAGTTCCTCGACTTCGGCGGCGGTCTCCCGCAGCTCGCCGATCGGGGCGTCCTCGAAGAACTGCCAGATCCCGACGTTCACCGGACCACCGCCGGCGCCAGCTCGGCCAGGATGTCCACAGTGGAGTCGAACGTGGCCGCGGACGGCGTCAGCAGCACGTGGTCCGCGCCCGCGTCGAGCAGCTCGTCGAGGCGTTTCGCGATGGTTCCCGCGTCACCCCACAGGACGAGGTCGTCGACGAACCGGTCGCTCGGGCCGTCGATGTCGGCTTCGGTGTAGCCGAGCCGTTTCCAGCCCGCGAGGTAGGCCTCGATGTGGTGCTCGCGCGAGAGCGCCACCCGCTTCCGGACGCTTTCGCGGGCGTCCTCGCGGGTGCCGAGCAGCACCGTCTGCTGCGGGATCAGCAGCTTGTCCGGCCCGAGGATCTCGCGGGCGTACGGCGTGTGGCTGACGGGCTGGGCGAACGGGTGCGCGCCGTCGGCGTGGTCGCGCGACAACGCCAGCATCTTCGGCCCGACGGCGGCCAGCACACGCGGAAACGCCACCGGGGACGGGTTTTCCGCGGCGATGGTGTCCATTTCGAACAGGTAGGCGCGCATCCGGTCCAGCGGCCGGTACGCCTCGCCGGCCTTCGCCGCCTGGAACGCGTGCCCGACGCCGACGCCGAGCACGAACCGGCCGGGATGCGCTTGGGCGAGCGTGGCGCCGCCCTTCTCGGCGGTCACCCCCGGCCGGGCCCAGAGGTTGGCGATGCCGGTGCCGAGCACGACGTCCGGCACCGACGCGAGCAGGTCGCCGAAGTGGGCGAACACCTCGCGCGAGCCGGGGCCTTCGCCGCTCCAGACCGAGCGGTAGCCGAGCTCGGCGAGCCGGCGGGTGGCCGCGCGCTCGACGTCCGGCGGCGGGGCCAGCGGGGCACTCGGCAGCCAGGCGCCGATGGCGCCGAGCCGGGCCCGGGTTTCTTCGATCAGGGTCATCCTCGTCCCTCCAGTAATATGAGGCTGCCTCCGGTTAATATACGGAGGCAGCCTCCGATTGGCTACCCGGTAAGCTCGGAAGGGCGATGACCGAAGTCAAGCCGATGCGCGCGGACGCCCGCCGCAACTACGAACGCCTCCTGGAGGAGGCGCAGCGCGCCTTCGCCGAACACGGCGTCGAGGCGTCGCTGGAGGACATCGCCCGCCGGGCCGGCGTCGGCATCGGCACGCTCTACCGGCACTTCCCGACCCGGGACGCCCTGCTCGAGACCCTCCTGCGGGCCCGGTTCGACGGCCAGGCCGAGCGGGCCCGCGAGCTGCTCACCGACCCGGCGCCCCTTGACGCGCTGCAGGCGTGGCTGCTCGGGCTCGGCGACACCACCGGCACCTTCCGAGGCTTGGCCGAGCTGACCGCCGACGCGCTCAACGACGAGACGTCCCGCTTGTACGCTTCGTGTCACGCCATGCGGGACGCGGCGTCCCAGCTGGTGGAACGTGCGAAGGCGGCGGGGGAGCTGCGCGCGGACGTCACCACGCACGAACTGCTTCTGTTGCTGCACGCGGCATCCTGGGCGGGGCCGCACCTGCCCGGCGAGGCGGGCATGCAGCGCCTGCTGGCTCTTGTTTTCGAGGGATTACGAGCGCGTTAACACCGTGGGAAGCCAGGACGTGCTCCTGCGCGTTAAACTCCCGCTCGACTGGCGCACAACGACGTGCTGAGACCGTCTGTAGACACAGAGCGTCCTGGAAATGACCAGATAGTGGGAGCCGCATCGTGAGCAAGCCCAGCAAACCCGTCGTCCTCATCGCGGAGAAGCTCGCCCCCTCCGTGCTGAGTGTGTTCGGTGACGAGGTGGAGGTCCGGCACGTCGACGGCACGGACCGATCCGCGCTGCTGGAGGCGGTGAAGAGCGCCGACGCGCTCCTGGTCCGGTCCGCGACCAAGGTCGACGCCGAGGTCTTCGCCGCCACGTCCCAGCTCAAGGTCGTCGCCCGGGCCGGGGTCGGCCTGGACAACGTCGAGGTGCCCGCCGCCACCGAGCGCGGTGTCCTCGTCGTGAACGCCCCGACGTCCAACATCGTCTCCGCCGCCGAGCACGCCGTAGCGCTGCTGCTGGCCGTCGCGCGCCGCATCCCGGCCGCCGACCAGAGCCTGCGCGGCGGCGAGTGGAAGCGCAGCTCGTTCTCCGGTGTCGAGCTGCAGGGCAAGATCGTCGGCGTGGTCGGCCTCGGCAAGATCGGCCAGCTGTTCGCGCAGCGCCTCGCCGCGTTCGACGCCAAGCTCATCGCGTACGACCCCTACGTCTCGGCCGCGCGCGCCGCGCAGCTGGGCATCGAGCTCGTCACCCTCGACGAGCTGCTGACCCGCGCCGACGCGATCTCCATCCACCTGCCGAAGACCCCGGAGACCAAGGGCCTCATCGACGCCGCCGCGCTGAAGAAGACCAAGCCGGGCGTCATCATCGTGAACGCCGCCCGCGGCGGGCTGATCGTCGAGCAGGACCTGGCCGACGCGCTGCGCTCGGGCCACGTCGGCGGTGCCGGCGTCGACGTCTTCGTCACCGAGCCGACCACGTCCAGCCCGCTGTTCGAGCTGGAGAACGTCGTCGTCACCCCGCACCTGGGCGCGTCCACGGCCGAGGCGCAGGACCGCGCGGGCACCGACGTCGCGAAGTCGACGCTGCTGGCCCTGCGCGGCGACTTCGTGCCGGACGCGGTGAACGTCTCCGGCGGCGGCACGGTCGGCGAGCACGTGCGCCCGTACCTATCGCTGGTGCAGAAGCTGGGCACGCTGCTCACCGCGCTCAACCCGAAGGCGCCGACGTCGGTCGAGGTCGTCGTCAAGGGCGAGCTGTCCAACGAAGACACCGGCGTGCTGCAGCTGGCCGCGCTGCGCGGGGTGTTCACCGGCGTGGTCGAGGACCAGGTCACGTTCGTCAACGCGCCGCAGCTGGCCGAGAAGCTCGGCGTCCAGGTGCAGCTGACCACGGAGTCGGAGAGCCCCAAGTTCCGCAACCTGGTCACCCTGCGCGCGGTGCACGCCGACGGCGCGACGCTGACGGTGTCCGGCTCGGTCACCGGCAAGGACGAGGCCGAGAAGCTCGTCGAGGTCAACGGCCGCGGGTTCGACCTGCGCGCCGAGGGCACCGTACTGCTGGTCGAGTACCCGGACCGCCCGGGCGTGATGGGCCGCGTCGGCACGCTGCTCGGCGAAGCCGGCATCAACATCGAGGCCGCGCAGATCAGCCAGACCACCGACGGCTCCGACGCCGTGATGCTGCTGCGCGTCGACCGCCACATCGATGCCCACCTGCTGGAGCCGATCGGCGCCGCGGTGGGCGCGCACACGATCCGCGCCGTCGACTTCAGCTGAGGTCTCCGGCCCTGAAGGCCCCTTCGCCGCATTCGGCGAGGGGGCCTTCAGGCGTTTCCGGGCCCTCGGTTCGCGTTCAGCCACTCGGCGCGATTCCAGCTCACGGACGAAGCGCCGACCGGTGCGAAGAGGATGTCCGGATCGTTGCTCTGCACCAGGACGACGAGCGGACGGCCGAACAGCATCGCGACCCGTGAGTGGCTCGCCAGGAGGTCCAGCACGATCTGGGCCGACCGCGGACTGCGCGCGGCGTACGCGTCGTAGCCGGTGAACACGATCGCGAGCCCGGCCGAGTCCGGCGACCACCCGTAGTCGCGGGCGATGACGTCACGCAGGCAGTCGTTGAGCGCGTCGAGGTTCTGCCCGTAGTAATCCGGGAAGTCGAGCGCCGCGGCGACGGCGGTGTGCATGTCGTGATCGGCCGTCCACTCGTGCGCACTCAGCCGGGTGACCTGGTAGCCGTGCTCCGCCAGCCAATCCGTCGTCTCGGTCAGCAGCCGCGGCCGCCAGAACAGTGTCACCGGACCGTTGCGCAGCAGACTGAACGCGAGGTCGTTCCGGGGCTCGTAGCGGTGCATGGCTGACGAGAGTATCGGCAATCACATTCACATAACGGACTTCTTTGCCTACCTAAGTAGGTGTTTTGGGGCATTAGGTTCTCCCCGCGAGGTTGAACCACGCGTCGTCGAGGGCACGGCGCGGTTGCCGTGCTTCACCGTCGGGGGTGCCAGGAGCGGCAGGCAGGTTCGGGTCCAGACCTCGAGTAAGGGGCCCACTCATGAGCAGATCCCGCTTACCCGCGCGCGCCACGACGGCGGCCTTCGCCGTCGTGCTGGCCGCCGCGCTCGGGGGGCCCGTCGCGAGCGCGGCAGACGCTCCGCTCGCCGACGGCGTCTCGCCGGCGAAGATCGACGACGCCAAGCTGCAGGGCAAGGTCGAGCCGCGTCTGGCCGCCGCGCAGGGCCGCGTCACCGCGTTCGTCGAGCTGGCCAAGAAGCCCGCCGTCGACGCGTTCACCGCCGCGCAGCCCCAGGGCAAGGAGTCCGCCAAGCGGGCGGCCCGCGCGGCCAAGGACGACACCGCCGCCGCCGTGAGCTCCGTGCTCGGCCAGCTGCGCACCGCCGGCGCCCAGCCCCAGACCGTCACCCAGACGGCCAACGCCGTCCCCGGCGTCGTCGTCACCGCCGACGCCGCGAAGCTGCGTGACGTCGCGAAGCGCGCCGACGTCGTCTCGGTGCGGACCGTCGTGCCGAAGACCCGGACCAACGCCAGCGCCGAGCAGCTGACCAACACGCTCGCCGCGTGGCAGCAGACCGGCAAGTTCGGCGACGGCGTCCGCGTCGGCGTCATCGACGACGGCATCGACTACACCCACGCCGACTTCGGCGGCCCCGGCACGCCGGCGGCCTACAAGAGCGTCGACAGCACCAAGCCGACCCCGCTGTTCCCGAGCGCCAAGGTCGTCGGCGGCACCGACCTCGTCGGCAACGACTACGACGCCGCGACGCCCGGCAAGACCACCCCGGCGCCGGACCCGAACCCGCTGGCCTGCGGTGAGCACGGCACGCACGTCGCCGGCACCATCGGCGGCTTCGGCGTCACCGCCGACGGCAAGACCTTCAAGGGCGACTACAAGAAGCTCGACGCCAAGAAGGTCGACGCGATGCAGATCGGCCCGGGCACGGCGCCGAAGTCGCTCCTCTACGCCATCAAGGTGTTCGGCTGCGCGGGCTCGACGAACGTCACCTCGCAGGCGCTCGACTGGGCGCTCGACCCGGACGGCGACGGCGACTTCACCGACCACCTCGACATCGTCAACCTGTCGCTGGGCTCCGACTTCGGCGCGCCGGACGACCCGGATTCGCTGTTCGTGCGCAAGCTCGCCGCGAACAACGTGCTCCCGGTGATCTCCGCGGGCAACGGCGGCGACATCAACGACATCGCCGGCTCGCCGGGCAACACGCCCGAGGCGCTGACCGTGGCCAGCACGCGGGACGCGGGTGTCCTGCGCGACGCCGCCGAGGTCACCGCGCCCGCCGCGGCCAAGGGCCAGAAGACCGGCCAGTACAGCCAGAGCTACGCCGGCTACGACACGCTGAACCTTATCGCTCCAGTCGTCGCGCTGTCCGCGGCGAACAACGCGGGCTGCGCGGCGTACTCCGCGGCGGACAAGGCGAAGGCGGCCGGCAAGTTCGTCTGGCTGGAGTGGGACGACAACGACTCGACCCGCGCGTGCGGTTCGGCCGTCCGGGCGAACAACGCCCAGGCCGCGGGAGCCAAGGGCGCGCTCCTGTCGTCCACTTTGGAGCACTTCAGCGCGGGCATCGCGGGCAACGCGGCGATCCCGATGTTCCAGTTCACCGGCTCCGCGACCGCGCCGCTGCGCGCGTCGCTGACCGCGGGCACGCTGCAGGTGCGCCTCTACGGCACCGGTCGCGCGTCGATCCAGACGTACGACAAGAAGATCGTCGACACCCCGAGCTCGTTCACCTCGCGCGGCACCCGCGGCCCGGCGCTCAAGCCGGACGTGGCCGCCCCCGGTGACACGATCACCTCGGCGTTCCGCGGCAGCGGCAACGGCCGGACCGTGCTGTCCGGCACGTCGATGGCCGCCCCGCACACCACGGGCATCACGGCGCTGGTCCGCCAGTCCCACCCGGACTGGTCGGTCGAGGAGGTCAAGGCCTCGGTCATCGACACCGCCGGCCACGACGTCACCGACGGCGCGGGCCACACCTTCGCGCCGCAGCGTGTCGGCAGCGGCCGGATCGACGCCAAGGCGGCGCTGGACAACCAGGTGCTCGCCTACGTCCAGGACGACCCGGGCGCGGTCAGCGTCAGCTTCGGGACGGTCGAAGCCGGTGGCCCGGTGACGCTGTCGAAGACGATCAAGATGGTCAACAAGGGCGTCACGGCGGCCGAGTACTCGGTGGCCTACCAGGCGGTCGACGCACTGCCGGGCGTCGAGTACACAGTGGACACGCCGACGGTCAAGCTCTCGCCGCGCGGCACCGCCAAGGTCAAGGTGACGCTGAAGATCACCGACCCGAAGGCCCTGCGCAAGGTCATGGACCCGACCATGCAGGCCGTCCAGGCCGGGCTCGCCCGCCAGTTCGTCGCGGACGCCTCCGGCCGCGTCGCCTTCACCCCGAAGAGCGGGGCCAAGGTGCCGCTGCGGGTCTCGGTCTACGCGGCGCCGAAGCCGGTCTCGGCGATCTCGACCCCGGCGTCGGTCAAGTTCGCCCCCGACGCCACCCAGGCCGTGCTGAACCTGAGCGGCAAGGGCGTCGACCAGGGCACCGGCGCGCAGCGCTACCGCTCGCTGATCAGCGTGCTCGAGCTGCAGGCGGAGTCCCCGCAGCTGCCCGAGTGCGACGCGGACGTGATCACCGACTGCACGGTGAACCGGACCGCCAAGGGCGGCGACCTCCGCTACATCGGCGCGGCTTCCACCGCTCCGCTGGCGAAGGCGCAGGGTGAGCCGGAGAACGCGATCCTCGCGTTCGGCCTGTCCACCTGGAGCGACTGGGCGAACATCGGCAGCAACACGTCGCCGTTCGTCGACATCGACACCACCGGGGACGGCGCGCCGGACTTCGAGACCTACGTGACCAAGGCGACGGCGACCGACGTCCTGATCGCGGTCACGGTCGCGCTGACCCCGGGCTTCCCGACCGTCGACATCCAGGCCGTCAACGGGCAGCTCGGCGACGTCGACACCAACGTGTTCGACACCAACGTGATCACGTTGCCGGTTTCGCTGGCCGCGCTGGGCATCGACGCGACCGCCGACACCCACCGCATCTCCTACACGGTGGGCGTCAGCGGCTTCTACGTCGCTCCGGGCACGACGAACGGGCTGATCGACTACGTCGGCACGCCGCTGTCGTTCGACGCGCTCGCGCCGGGCTACGCGGTCCAGGGTGGCGGCGACGCCGCGCTGGGCTACGTCGCCAAGCCGGGCACGGCGCTGGTCGTCACCCGGAACGCGTTGTCGGCCGCGGCCGACAACGCGCTCGGGCTGCTCGCCATCGAGCACCACAACGCCGCGGGGAACCGGGCGAACGTGGTCAAGGTGGACGCGGCCCAGGGTGCCCGGCCGGGGAATGACCGTCAGCCGATCGGGGCGGGCCGCCACTAGGGGGCCGGAAGATCGATCTGTGCAGGTTCAGGGGCGTCTCCGGCGGGTATCCGCCGGGGGCGCCCCACTGTTATTCACCCAATCGGGTGTCTCACCCTGCGGGAGGATGCGGCATAAGGGTGGTGCGGCTACGGCCATTTGTCTACGGCCGGTAACCTTCCGGCTGCTGGCGTTTTGTTGCGGTGGGCCATCGGTGCGTCCGGTGGCCTGGTCGACGGAGGTGTGTGGATGCGGCTCGCGGTGATCCCAGGAGACGGGATCGGGCCCGAGGTGGTCGCCGAGGCGTTGAAGGTGCTCGGTGAAGTGGCACCTACGGCGGAGATCACGAACTACGACCTCGGCGCCGCGCGATGGCACGCGACCGGTGAGCTGCTCCCGGAGTCGGTGCTGGGCGAGCTTCGCCAGCACGATGCCATGTTGCTGGGCGCGGTCGGCGATCCGACGGTGCCGAGCGGGATCCTGGAGCGCGGCCTGCTGCTGCGCCTGCGGTTCGAAATGGACCACCACGTCAACCTGCGCCCGGCGCGGCTGTACCCGGGTGTCCGGGGACCGCTGGCCGACGCCGGCGACGTCGACATGGTCGTCGTGCGCGAAGGCACCGAAGGCCCGTACGCGGGCACCGGTGGCCTGATCCGCAAGGACACCGAGCACGAGATCGCGACCGAGGTCAGCATCAACACGGCGTTCGGCGTCCGGCGGGTGGTCGCGGACGCGTTCAACCGCGCCGAGGCCCGGCCGCGCAAGCACCTCACGCTCGTGCACAAGACCAACGTGCTCTCGTTCGCCGGGTCGCTGTGGTCGCGGATCGTCGAAGAGGTCTCGCTGGAGCACCCGGAGGTGACGGTCGCCTACTCACACGTGGACGCGGCGACGATCCACCTGGTGACCGACCCGTCCCGGTTCGACGTCATCGTGACGGACAACCTGTTCGGCGACATCATCACGGACCTCGCGGCCGCGGTGACGGGCGGAATCGGCCTCGCGGCGAGCGGCAACCTGGACATGACCCGCCGCAACCCGAGCATGTTCGAGCCGGTCCACGGTTCGGCGCCGGACATCGCGGGCCAGGGCCTTGCCGACCCGACGGCCGCGGTGCTGTCGGTGGCACTGCTGCTGGACCACCTGGGCCAGAAGGAAGCCGCGCGCCGCATCGAGGCTTCGGTGGCATTTGATCTGGCGACCCGGGACCAGGCGTCGCCGGGTGCGACGACGGCGGTCGGTGACCGACTGGCGGCCCTCGTGTCGTCGAACGTGCGCACCGGCTGAGACTTGCCTGCTGCTTGACGGAGAGCCCCGCACCGCGATTCGGTGCGGGGCTCTTTCGTGTGTCTGTGTGTGGCGGTTGGTCCTTTCGCGCTTGCGTCGCGAGTGGGCCGCTGGTGCCGGTTTGGTCGCGAACGGGCCACTCGTGCGTAGGTGGCGTCACGAACGGGCCGCTCGCGTGCAGGGTTGGTGTCACGAACGGCCCTTTCGCGCGTCGGCGTCGCGAGTGGACCGCTGGTGCGGCTTCGGTCGCGAACGGCCCGTTCGCGCGCAGGTGGTGCGAACGGGCCCTTTCGCGCGCTGGTGCCGCGTGTGGGCCGCCGGTGCGGGTCTGGTGACGAACAGGCCGCTCATGCTCGGCGGGTAGCGCGAGTGGCCCGTTGGTGCGGCTTTGGTCGCGAGTGGGCCGCTCGTGCCCGGCTGGTTGCGCGAGTGGGCCGTTGGTGCTGTGTGTGGCCGCGCGAGTGGCCCGTCGGTGCGGGTTCGGTCGCGAACGGACCGTTCGCGCCGTGCTCAGTGGTGCGAACGGGTCGCCCGCGCGCAGGTGTCGTTGCGAACGGGCCTCTCGTGCGCAAGCAGTGCCGGGAACGGTCCGCTGGTGCGGGGCTCGCGGCGACCGGCCCGTTCGTGACGCCGGTGTGGCCGCGCGAGTGGCCCATTGGTGCGGCTTTGGTCGCGAGCGGGCCGCTCGTGCGGTGCTCGTACCGGGCATGGCGCCGGCCGGTCGCTGGTTGTCCACAGCGCTGCCGTGATGTGGACAACCCGGCCGTGGAACGGTCTTCCGGGCGGTTGTGTCCGCGGGCGCCGATAAACTGGATGCGGGGCCGGCCCCCTAGGGCGCGGCGGGGGATGTCCGCGCGCGGCGTTCCCGGATGGTGGGAGCTTGGCCCAGGTTGTGGACTTCCGTCGAAAGCCTGTGGCATGATGCGGCTGTGACCAGCTTCGCGATCATTATCATCGAGCGCGCCGGACGATAGCTCCACAAGAGCTCCCGGCGCGCAACCTCTCGCACCCTGCGGGAGGTTTTTTTGTTGCCTGAAACCGCTCGGAACCGCCCGAAACCGCCGCCATCGCATCGAGGAGACAGACCGTGACCCGCAAGGAGCCCGCCGATACCCCCCTCGGCGATGCCTTCCACCTCTACGACACGACCCTGCGCGACGGTGCGCAGCGTGAGGGCATCTCCTACTCCGTCCAGGACAAGCTGGCCGTCGCGCGGCTGCTGGACGAACTGGGCGTCGGGTTCATCGAAGGCGGCTGGCCGGGCGCGCTGCCCAAGGACACGGAATTCTTCGCCCGGGCCGCGAAAGGCGAGCTGCAGCTCAAGCACGCCGCGCTCGTCGCGTTCGGCTCGACCCGCAAGGCCGGCACCACCGCCGACGCCGATCCGCAGGTCCAGGCCCTGCTCGACAGTGAAGCGCCGGTCATCACGCTCGTCGCGAAATCCGATCTGCGGCACATCGAACGCGCCCTGCGGGTCGACGTCGACGAGGCCTGCGCCATGGTGCGCGACACCGTCGGGTTCCTCACGAAAGAAGGCCGGCGGGTCTTCCTCGACGCCGAACACTTCTTCGACGGCTACGCGCATTCCCCCGAAACCTCGCTGAGGATCCTCGACGCCGCGGGAAACGCGGGCGCCGACGTCCTCGTGCTCTGCGACACCAACGGCGGGCAACTGCCGCTGGGGCTCGCGGAAACCGTCCGGGAGGTCAAGGACAAGACCGGGTTCCGGCTCGGGATCCATTGTCAGGACGACACTTCCTGCGCCGTGGCGAACTCCGTCGCCGCGGTGCAGGCCGGCGTGACGCACGTCCAGTGCACCGCCAACGGTTACGGGGAGCGGGCCGGCAACGCCGACCTCTTCGCCGTGACGGGAAACCTGGTGACCAAGCTCGGCATGGACGTCCTCCCGACCGGAGGCGCCGCCGAACTCACCCGGGTCTCCCATGCCCTTGCCGAAATCGCCAACCTCGCCCCCTACTCCCACCAGGCTTACGTAGGGGCGTCGGCTTTCGCTCACAAGGCGGGACTGCACGCGAGCGCGATCAAGGTGGATCCGTTGTTGTACAACCACATCGATCCGTCTTCCGTCGGCAATGACATGCGGGTACTGGTCACCGAGATGGCCGGCAGGGCCAGCCTCGAGCTCAAGGGACGTGAGCTCGGGGTCGACCTTGCCGGCCGGCCCGAAGCGCTGACGAGCGCGCTCCGGAAGGTCAAGCGCCTCGAAGCCGAGGGCTGGTCCTTCGAAGCCGCCGACGCCTCCCTCGGACTCCTGCTGCGCGAGGAGGCCGACGTCCCGGTCGAGGCGCCGTTCGAGCTCGAGTCCTACCGCGTGGTGCTCGACCACCGCGCCGACGCCGAGGTCGTCTCCGAGGCGACGGTCAAGGTGCACGTCGGCGGCCAGCGCGTCATCGCCACCGCCGAGGGCATCGGCCCCGTCCACGCCCTCGACGCCGCGCTGCGCAAGGCCCTGAGCCCGCACCTGTCCTGGTTGGACAGTGTGGACCTGGCCGACTACAAGGTCCGGATCCTGCAGGGCCACCCCGGCACCGACGCCGTGACGCGCGTGCTGGTCGAGAGCACCGACGGCGAGCGCGAGTGGACCACGGTCGGGGTGCACGGGAACATCGTCGAGGCCAGCTGGCTGGCCCTGTGCGACGCGCTGGTGCACAAGAGCACGACCGTGGCCTGAGGCCGGCCACCCGGAACCCCCGAAGGCCGTGGGCGGCGCGCACGTAGACTGGCTGCGTGCGCCTAGCCCGTATTGCTCATCCCGGTGGTGTCGCGTTCGCTTCGGTCGAAGGGGACGGTGACGACGCCCAGGTCCTGGAGATCGCCGAGCACCCGTTCGGCCAGCCCAACTTCACCGGCAAGCGGTGGCCGCTGGCCGACGTCCGGCTGCTCGCGCCGATCCTGCCGTCCAAGGTGATCGCCGTCGGCCGCAACTACGCCAAGCACGCGGCCGAGCTCGGCAACGAGGTACCCACCTCGCCGATGCTGTTCATCAAGCCGTCGACCTCGGTCATCGGCCCGAACGCGGCCATCCGCCGCCCGTCCGGCGTCGGCCGCGTCGACTTCGAGGGCGAGCTGGCCATCGTGATCGGCCAGCCGGTGAAGAACGTGCCGGCCGCGCGCGCCGCGAGCGCCATCCTCGGCTACACCGTGGCCAACGACGTCAGCGCCCGCGACCTGCAGAAGTCCGACGGCCAGTGGGGCCGCGCCAAGGGCTACGACTCGTTCTGCCCGCTCGGGCCGTGGATCGAGACGTCCCTCGACGCGTCCGACCTGGCGCTGCGCTCGGAGGTCGACGGCGAGCTGAAGCAGGACGGCCGCACCTCCGACCTGGTGCACAAGATCCCCGAGCTGGTCGAGTTCATCTCCGGCGTGATGACGCTGCTGCCCGGCGACGTCATCCTCACCGGCACCCCGGAGGGCGTCGGCCCGATCGAGAGCGGCCAGAGCGTCTCGATCACCATCGACGGCATCGGCACCCTGACCAACCCGGTCGAGAGCATCTGACCGAAGTCCGTGAAGGCCTCCTTACCGGCGCTAAGAGCCGGGAAGGAGGCCTTCACGGCTTTCCGGCGCGCTACCGCTGCACCGGCTCCATCGGGCGGCGGGCGTACGCCGGGGCGTGCTCCGGCCGCAGGCCCAGACCCAGCAGCCGGGCCGGGACGTACGACAGCCGCGGGAACCGGGCGAACAGCTTGATCATCGCGGCCGGCGGGCCGTTGCGCTTGCCCGCCATGACCTGCCGGACCACGGTCCCGTGCAGCAGTCGCTGCAGCCCCTGCACCAGCAGCGTCGGCAGCAGCCGCCGGCCACGCACCTTCGCCAGGTCGGCCTCGCGCGGCCGGCCGCGCCGCAGCGGTTCGGCCAGCAGCGTCGCCGCCGCGACCGCGTCCTGCACCGCCAGGTTGATGCCGACGCCGCCGACCGGCGACATCGCGTGGGCCGCGTCGCCGATGCAGAGCAACCCGTCGACGTGCCACTTCTTCAGCAGGTTCATCCGCACGTCGAGGAACTTGACGTCGTCCATCGTCGTCAGCTCGGGCACCCGGTCGGCGAACCCGGGCAGGATCTGCCTGACGTTCTCCCGGAACGCCTCGATGCCCTGCTTACGCAGGTCGTCGCCCTTCGGGCCGAGGTAGGCGATCTGGAAGTAGCCCGGCCGGGGGAGCGGGATGGCGAAGCGGCGGTCCCGCATCTGCGGCAGGAGCATGCCGTCGACGTCGTCGGTGCCGCGGGAGAGCCGGAACCACCAGACGTCGAACGGGCAGTCGTACTCGCGCGGCACGAGCCCGGCCTCACGGCGGGCCAGCGACCACCGGCCGTCGGCGGCGATCACCAGGTCGGCGCGGATTTCCCCGGTCTCCCCGGCCACCGTGCGGTAGGTGACGCCGGCGACGCGGCCCTGCTCGCGGACGAGCCCGGTGCACTCGGTCTCCATCCGCTGGACGAACGTCGGCTCCTTGCGCGCGCTCTCGGCCAGCAGATCCAGGAAGTCCCACTGCGGCACCATCGCGACGTAGGGGTGCGCCACCTTCAGCCGGGTGAAGTCGGCCAGCTTCATCAGCTCGCCGTTCTCCTGCGGGAAGCCCGCCGAGCGCATCTCGCTGTGCGGCAGCGCGTCGAACTTCTCGCCGAGCCCCAGCTCGTCGAGCAGGGTCAGGGTCGACGGGTGGACCGTGTCGCCGCGGAAGTCCCGCAGGAAGTCGGCGTGCTTCTCCAGCACCGTCACCTCGACGCCGGCCCGGGCCAGCAGCAGTCCCGTGACCATCCCGGCCGGCCCGCCGCCGACCACGACGCACCCCGCGCGCTCGGTCATCTCCACCATCTCCCCGTCTATTTCATCGTCTGTTGAATAAGGCGAGGATGCACCCGCCCCGGTCCGTGCGTCAAGCGATGTGGCGACGGATACGCTGATCGGGCTATGAGTGAGACATCAGTGGTTCGCGCGCGTTTCTGTCCTTCGCCGACCGGCGCCCCGCACGTCGGGATGATCCGCACGGCGCTGTTCAACTGGGCCTTCGCCCGGCACCACCAGGGCAGCCTGGTGTTCCGGATCGAGGACACGGACGCGGCGCGCGACTCGCAGGAGTCCTACGAGCAGCTGCTCGAAGCGCTGCGCTGGATGGGCCTCGACTGGGACGAGGGCCCCGAGGTCGGCGGCGAGTACGGGCCGTACCGCCAGAGCGAGCGGCGCGCGACCTACGCCGACGTCGCCGCGAAGCTCCTCGAGGCGGGGGAGCTCTACGAGGCGTTCTCGACCAACGAAGAGGTCGAGGAGCGGCGCAAGGCGGCCGGCCTCGACCCGAAGCTGGGTTACGACAACTTCGACCGCGACCTCACCGACGAGCAGCGCGCCGCCTACCGCGCCGAGGGCCGCGCGCCGGTGCTGCGGCTGCGCATGCCGGACACCGACCTCGGCTGGACCGACCTGGTCCGCGGCGACATCACCTTCCCGGCGAACACGATCCCGGACCCGGTGCTGGTGCGCGCGAACGGCGACCCGCTCTACACGCTGACCAACCCGGTCGACGACGCGCTGATGAAGATCACGCACGTGCTGCGCGGTGAGGACCTGCTGCCCTCGACCCCGCGGCAGATCGCGCTGTACTCGGCGCTGGAGCGCGTCGGCGTGGCGGAATTCACGCCGCGGTTCGGCCATTTGCCGTACGTGATGGGCGAGGGCAACAAGAAACTGTCCAAACGCGACCCTTCGTCGAATCTCTTCAACCTCCGCGACCGCGGTTTCATCCGCGAGGGGCTGCTGAACTACCTGGCCCTGCTCGGCTGGTCCATCGCGGACGACCGCGACGTGTTCTCCCCCGAGGAGCTGATCGCCGCCTTCGACGTCACGAAGGTCAGCGCCAACCCGGCGCGCTTCGACGTCAAGAAGGCCGAAGCCATCAACGGCCAGCACGTCCGGGCCTTGCCGGCGGCCGAGTTCGTGAGCCGGGTGACGCCTTACCTCGTCACGGCGGGCGTCCTGCCGGACTCGCCCAGCGACGAGCAGGTCGCGCGGCTGAACGCGATCGCGCCGCTCGTCCAGGAGCGCGTGACGCTTCTCGCGGACGCGTCTCCGATGGTGCGCTTCCTGTTCGCGGACGAGGAGACCTTCGCGCCGGAGGAGGACGCGGCGGCGAAGAACCTCGGCGAGCCCGCGCGGCCGGTGCTCGAAGCCGCGCTGTCGGCGCTCGAAGCGCTGCCGTCGTGGGAGACCGCGGCCATCGAGCAGGCGCTGAAGGACGCGCTTGTGGACGGTCTGGGTCTCAAGCCCCGCAAGGCTTTCGCGCCCGTCCGGGTCGCCATCACCGGCCGGACCGTTTCCCCGCCGCTGTACGAATCGATGGAGCTGCTCGGCCGCGACGTCTCATTGGGACGCCTGCGCCGCGCAATGGTCGGATAACCGAAAGAAGACGGTTCGCCAACTGGGAGTAGAGCGACCACGCCGGAACAGGCGAGCGGCAATCACCTCTTTGGCAGCGTCGCGAACGCTGCCGTTGCCCTAGCCTCACTGGGTGGATTTCGCTTTGGCACCCCGGACCCCGTCGCGAACCGCCCCCGCCGAGGCGGCGCCCGAGCCCTGGGCGCCGCCGACGCTCCGGCTGGTGTGCCTGGACATCGACGACACCCTCATCGACTGCACCGCCGCGATCCGCCGCAGCCTCCACATTCTCACCGGCCGGGGTGATCTCTGGCCGTTGTGGGACCTGATCACCGAAGAGCACGTCGCGCTCGTCGTCGCGGGGGAGATCGACTACGCGACCATGCACCAGCGCCGCACGGACTGTTTCCTGGCGGAGCTCGGCATCCTCGCCGACGACGAGCAGGTGCGGTCGTTCGAACGCCGCCGCCGCGAGCTGCTCGACACGTCGTGGCAGCTGTTCGACGACGTCCTCGAGTGCCTGGAGTGGCTGCGCGCCGCCGGTCTCGTCCTGGCCGCCGTGACGAACGCGTCAGGTGTCCACCAGCGCAAGAAAATCGCCGATCTCGGCCTGGCGCCGTTCTTCGATCACGTCGCCATCGCCGGCGAGCTGGGGGTGGCGAAACCCGATCCGGTGATGTTCCACACGGTCTGCCTCGGCCTGGGCTGCGCACCCGCCCAGGCCGTGCACGTCGGGGACAAACTCGACACGGACGCGATCGGCGCCCGCGACGCCGGCCTCGGCGCGGTCTGGCTGGACCGCGACGGCATCGGCGAGCGCGCCCCCGAGGGCGTCCACACGGTAGCCGGCCTCGCCGAGCTGCCTGAGCTGCTGGTTTCGGAGTACGCGACGATCGGCGTCCCCGCTCAGCGCCGCAGTGACACCCCCGCGTTCACCGTCCGGAACGGCGTGCTCTAGTATTTCCTCTCGTGCGGTGCTGAGCCAGACCGGTAGTTCAGGTCGGCAAAGTACCTCACTGGGGTATGGTGTAATTGGCAGCACGACTGGTTCTGGTCCAGTTAGTCTAGGTTCGAGTCCTGGTACCCCAGCTGCGGAGAGTGACCCCCCTGCAGAGCGAGAAATCGCCTCTGGTAAGTTCTCTCCAGCAAGAAAAATAGAAAAGCCCCTGGGAGACCAGGGAAGTTCCTAAGCCCCCGTCGTCTAGCGGCCTAGGACGCCGGCCTCTCACGCCGGTAGCGTGGGTTCGAATCCCATCGGGGGTACAAACAGCTACCACGCAAGCCTCGTTGACCATTGGTCAACGAGGCTTTTTGCGTGGTGGACATCTTCGTGTCGGAGATCTCTTTCCGCGGCTTGTGCTGTTTCCGGAAGTCGACCGGCGCCTCCAGCCGTTGTAGCTCCACCGAAGTCCCTGTGTGAACGGGCCTTCGAGATCGCCTTCGTGTCGCGGGGCCTTCTCGTGGCGTGCCCACCCTGCGGCTCGCTCACGCCTGGTGACGCGGCTTGGGGCTCCTGACACCACTGGTGTCAGGAGCCCCAAGCCGTGAAGAACGATCCTTTCGGTGGGTCAGGCGAGCGTTTCCAGGTGCATGGACCGATCGGGCATTCCGGTGACCGCGATGGACAGCACCTTGCCGCCGCCGTCGGAGATGGTCGGGGCGGCCCAGCTGCCGTCGGCGTTGCGGATGTGGTCGAAGGCCTTGCCGCCGGTCAACGTCTCCAGGTGCATCGAGCCGTCGACCATGCCGGTGATCGCGATCTGCTGCACCGTGCCGCCGTTGTCGGAGACGGCCGCGCCGGTCCAGTTTCCGTTGGGCAGGCGGACGTTGTCGAAGACGCGGCCGCCGGTCAGGGTCTCCAGGTGCATGGACCCGTCGGGGAGGCCGGCCACGGCGATCTGCTGGACCCTGCCGCCGCCGTCGGAGATGGCGGCGCCGCTCCAGCTGCCGTCCGGCCCGAGCACGTTGTCCCAGACGACGCCACCGCTGAGCGTCTCCAGGTGCATCGACCCGTCGGGCAACGCGGCGACCGCGATCTGCGAAACGGTGCCGCCGGTGTCGGACGCCGTCAGGGCGGTCCAGCTGCCGTCGGCCAGGCGGACGTGGTCGAAGACCTTCCCGCCCGTCAGCGTCTCCACGTGCATCGAGCCGTTGGGCATGCCGGCCACGGCGATCTGCTGGACGGTGCCGCCGCCGTCGGAGATCGCCGCGCCGCTCCAGCTGCCGTCGGGCTTGCGTTCGTTGTCCCAGACGACACCGCCGCTGAGCGTCTCCAGGTGCATCGACCCGTTGGGCAGCGTGGCGACCGCCATCTGGGAGACGTGGCCGCTGCCGTCGGCGACACCCGGGCCGCTCCAGTTGCTGGTGCTGTCGAGGACGTTGTCGAACACCTTGCCGGTGGTCGGTCCGCCGCCGGACACGCCCGGCGGGCTGACGTAACCCGAGATGGGCCAGCTGTTGCCCCCGGAGACCGCGGTGATCGGGTTGATCGTTTCCTGGACGACGTGGTTCTGCGCCGCGCTGCTGCCGCCGTAGTCGCCGTTGACGGTGGTGATCGTGCCGTTCGAGTTGACCGAGTAGACGATGCCGACGTGCCCGCCGACGCCCGCGTTGGGCGCGCCGAACACGACCAGGTCACCGGGGGCCGGGTTGCCCATGGTGCCGTTCGCCCGCGGCTTCCACACGCCGTTCTGCATGCCCCAGCCGCCGACGCTCGTGGCCACCCACAGGTTCGGGCTCGGGTTGACGCCGGCGCCTCGCCAGATCCAGCCGGCGAAAACCGCGCACCAGAAATCGGCGCAGGCCGACTTGCCGCCGGCATCGGCGAATCCGCCGCAGCCCTGGCCCACCTTGGAGTGGGCGAGATCGGCGATCGCCTGGCGGGTGACCGTGGCCGTGGTCCGCGGTGCGGCTACCGCGGGTGCTGTTGTGGTGGAAGCGTTTGCGGGCAGTCCTGCGGCGGACATCGCGACCGCGACACAGGCGATCACGACCAGCGCCGACCGTCTCGCCCGGCCCTTTGTGTTGGTGAACAACGTATTCTCCTCGTGTTCGTGACGCGGTTCGGTCAGACGAGCGTTTCGAGGTGCATGGACCGATCGGGCATTCCGGTGACGGCGATGAAGAAGACCTTGCCGCCGCCGTCGGAAATGCTCGGCGCGGCCCAGCTGCCGTCGGGGTTGCGGATGTGGTCGAAAACCTTGCCCCCGGTCAGGGTTTCCAGGTGCAGGGAGCCGTCGACCATGCCGGTGATCGCGATCTGCTGCACCGTGCCGCCGTTGTCGGACACGGCCGGGCCGGTCCAGTTCCCGTTGGGCAGGCGGACGTTGTCGAACACCCGGCCGCCGGTCAGCGTCTCGAGGTGCATCGAGCCGTCGGGCAGGCCGGCCACGGCGATCTGCTGCACGGTGCCGCCGCCGTCGGAGACGGCCGCGCCGCTCCAGCTGCCGTCGGGCCGCAGGACGTTGTCGAAGACTCGGCCGCCGTTGAGGGTCTCGAGGTGCATCGAGCCGTCGGGCAACGCGGCGATCGCGATCTGGGAGACCGAGCCGCCGCCGTCGGCGAGGGTTACGGCGTCCCAGCTGCCGTCGGCGCGGCGGACGTGGTCGAAGACCTTGCCGCCGGTCAGGGTTTCCAGGTGCATGGACCCGTTGGGCAGGCCGGCGACGGCGATCTGCTGGACGGTGCCGCCGCCGTCGGAGATGGCCGCCCCGCTCCAGCTGCCGTCGGGGTTGCGGACGTTGTCGAAGACCAAGCCACCGCTGAGGGTTTCCAGGTGCATGGAGCCGTTGGGCAGCGCGGCGACGGCGATCTGCGAGACGCTGCCGCCGCCGTCGGACACGCCCGCGCCGCTCCAGGCGCCGTTGCCGTCGAGGACGTTGTCGAACACCTTGCCGGTGCGGTGCGCGGGCGGCGTCGACCCGAGCCGGTCGATCGCCGCCTGCGCCACGCTTTCGTGGCTGAGGTAGGCACCGGAGTTGTAGGTGGTCCAGGGCGCCCAGTTCGTTCCGCCGTTGGAGATGGACCAGGCGGCGCCGGCGTTGCACTGGGCGTCGAGCAGGCAGGACACGGCGATGCCGTGGACGCTGTTGATCTGCCACAGCCCGTAGTCCGTCGAACCGTTCGAGTTGTGGGCCTGGGCGCTGGGGTTGCAGCCGGATTCGGCGAGGGCCACGGAAACCGCGACGAGCAGGTTGTGCCCGGAGAAGCCGGCGTTCACCGCGGCCTGCGCGCAGAGATCCGCTCCGACGGCGGCCGCGACTCTCGGCGATGCGGCGAGCGTCCCCTGTCCTTCCGTGTTCGGCGCGACCGGATCGGGGCCGGTCGACGCGGAGGCCACGCCGCCACTGGTGAGTGCCGCGGCGACCGCGGTCACGAGCACCACTTGCCGGGACCACGCGTATCTTCGTGCCCTGCGAACAGAATTCTTCACCAGAGTTCCTCATTTCGGTTTCTCGATGGCGGTGCCATCAGGGGATGTGGAGCTGCCGGCGAGGGTCGGCGGCAGCAGAAGGCGCCGCCGAGCGTCATTGCGGCTCGTCGGCCTTGGGCTGGTTGCAGCACTGTTTCGTATGCGGGAGAAGCGATCCCGTGACTTCGCCGGCGATGACGTCCGGACCGGAAGGCGAGCGCTGGGCCCGCACCCTGGATCAGCCGGTCGGCTTGGTCATGGTCCTGACCATAGCCGAGATTTATCCACATGGTCAATCCATACGGATAAATCATTTGGTTAAGCGGGTGGGTACACTCCGGCCATGGGTAACCGAGAGGACTTGCTGGCCGGGGCCAAGCAGTGCCTGGTCGAACGCGGCTGGGCGCGGACCACCGTGCGGGACATCGCCGCGGCCGCCGGGGTCAACCACGCGGCCATCGGCTACCACTTCGGGTCCCGGGACGCGCTGCTCACTCAGGCGCTGGTGGAAGCGGTGGACGAACTCGGCGTCGAACTCGCCGACCGCGCCACGGCCGACACCCCGGAGCAGGGCTGGCAGGTCCTGATCGACACCTTCACCACCCATCGGGCGCTGTGGGTCGCCCAGGTCGAGGCCCTCGTGCAAGCCGAACGGTCCCCCGAAGTCCGCGAGCACCTCGCCCGTGGGCAGCAAAAGGGCCGGGGCGCACTCGGCGGCTCGGTGCCGCTCGCGTTGATGACCGGCCTCATGCTGCAGTGGCTGGTGGATCCCGAGCGCGCACCCTCCGGCGAGGACGTGGTCGCCGAACTCCGTTCCCTCAGTGCAAAGCTCTGACCACGCCGGAGCGGTGGGTCAGCGACGTTCGCGGAGCAGCCCGGTGTCGCCGAGGGCGATGCGGACGTCGCGGACGAAGCCGGTGGTGTCGTCGAGCCCGAATGCCGTGTACTGCAGGACAAATCCGTGCAGCACGGCCATGACCACGCGCGCTCCGCGGTCGGGGTCCAGTTCGGCCGGGACGCTGCCCGCCCGCTGGCCGGCGCGGAGGGCGTCCGCGATCCGTCCGCGCACGCCCTCGAAGCCCGCTTCGGCCTGCTGTCGCAACCCTTCGTGGCGTAGCAGCTCGCCCCAGGCCTGGACGGCGCAGCGCAGCAACTCGTCGACCGGGACGGCTTGGCCCGCCTCGTCGACGGCGATCTCGCCGCTCACCGGATCGATCGCCGCCGCGACCAGGTCGGCGAGCGTCACGTCGCCGGCCGCGTCGACGAACTGCTCGACGGGGTCGAACATCACCCGGAAGGCGTCGCCGGCGATCTCGAGGATGATCTCCTCCTTGCCGGCGAAGTAGCGGTACGGGGCGCCGACCGACACGCCCGCTTCGGCGGCGATGTCCGGCATCGACGTCTGGTGGAAGCCGTCGCGCGAGAAGCAGCGACGGGCCGCCGCCACGATCTGCGACCGGTTCGCCGCCCGGCGCTCGGCGGTGATGCGGGGCACGGCTCACCTCCTTCCGTGAATGACCATTCGCCTTGACGATAGCAGGGCGCGCGCGGCATCATCAAAATGAAAGGTCGTTCACGGAAGCGACCCACGAGGCGAAGGAGGACTTGTCATGACCGACCCGAAGCTCACCATGGGCGTCTACCGGTACGAGCACACCGAGCCGCTGTTCGACGGGCGCGTCGCGATCGACGCCACCCTGGAGACGTCGCCGCTGATCTCCGACGTCTTCCAGCGCATGGCCGAGGGCGACCTGGACGTCGCCGAGTACGGGCTGACCTACTTCCTGCGCTCGTTCGACCTGGCCGGCTCGCCGTTCCTGGCCCTGCCGATCTTCCCGAACCGCAATTTCCGGCACTCGGCCCTGTTCGTGAACGCCGACAGCGGGATCGAGCGGCCGGAAGACCTCGCGGGCAAGACGATCGGCGAGTTCGCGCTGTACGGCTCCGACCCGGGTGTCTGGGTGAAGGGCATCCTCGCCGACGAATACGGCGTGACGCCCGAGCGGATGAACTGGGTGATCGGCGGCACCGACCACCCGATCCCGTCGTTCGGCTGGATCCCGCAGCCCGTCCCGGACGGCGTCGACGTCCGCCACGCCGGCAACGAAGAGACCTTGGCCGCGCTGCTCGAAGCGGGCGAGATCGACGCGCTGCTCTCGGTCGACGTCCCGCAGAGCCTGCTCGACGGCTCGACGAAGAAGATCCGGCGGCTGTTCGTCGACTACGAAGCGGTCGAACGGGACTACTACCGCCGTACCGGCATCTTCCCGATGATGCACGTCGTCGCGATCCGCCGGGAGCTGGCCGAGGTGCCCGGCCTGGCCGCGTCGATCTACCGGGCGTTCGGCCAGGCCAAGGAGATCGTGCAGGAGCAGTACCGGGCCAACGCCGCGAAGCAGCACATGGCTGTGATCACCCCGTGGTTCAGCGAGTTGTTCGCGGAGAACCGGGCGCTGCTGGGCGAGGACTGGTGGCCGTACGGCCTCGACGCCAACCGCAAGGCCGTCGACACCTTCCTGCGCTACCACCACGAGCAGGGGCTGTCCCGGAGGCTGCTCACGTCCGAGGACATCTTCGCCCCCGAACTCCTCGACACTTGAAGGAAAGCTCGTGAAAATCATTGGCCTGGAAGAACACTTCGTGACCCGCGACGTCGTCGACGCGTGGTGCGCGCTGGAACCCGAGTGGCAGGATCTGTCGCTGACGCCGTCCACACGGGGCGATTCCGCCCGCCGGCTGGCCGACTTCGGCGACGAACGGCTCGCCGCGATGGCGAAGGCGGGACTCGACGTCCAGGTGTTGTCGTTGAGCACCCCGGGCGTGCAGAACCTGATCCCGGCCGACGCCGTCGCCTTGCAGACCGCCACCAACGACACCCTCGCCGAGGCGATCCGCGCCCGTCCGGACCGCTTCCAGGGCTTGGCGACGTTGGCCACGCCGCGTCCGGCCGCGGCGGCCGCCGAGCTGGAACGCGCGGTGACCGAGCTGGGCCTCAACGGCGCGATGCTCTTCGGGCGCACCAGGGACCGCAACATGGACGAGCCCGAGTTCTGGCCGATCTACGAGGCGGCGGCCGCGCTCAAGGCGCCGTTGCACCTGCATCCGCAGTCACCGCCCGCTGCCGTGCGCGGTGCCTACTACAGCGGCTACGGCCCGCGTGTCGACGCCGCACTCGCCACGCACGGCATCGGGTGGCACTACGACAGCGGCGTGCAGGTCCTCCGCCTCATCCTGAGCGGGGTGTTCGACCGCTTCCCCGACCTGCAGGTGATCGTCGGCCATTGGGGCGAGATGGTGTTGTTCTACCTGGACCGCATCGATTCCCTGAACGAGCTGGCCGGACTGCGGCGGCCGGTCTCGGACTACCTCCGCACCAACATCTTCCTGGCACCGAGCGGCATCCTCAGCCCGCGCTACCTGAGGTGGGCGACCGAGGTGGCCGGCGTCGACCGGATCCTGTTTTCGACGGACTACCCCTTCGTCGCCCCATCGCAGGGTGGGGCGCGTGCCTTCCTGGCAGAGGCGTCGCTGAGCGATGCGGACCGGCTGAAGATCGCCTCGGGCAACTGGGACCGGCTCTGCGCCTCCATCCGGCGTTGATCCGGTTTTGGTTGCGGTGTGGTCGAAATCTCCTCGATCGCCGGACACCCACGTCATCGCCGGCAATCGGCGTCGGTGTGCTCGACTCCGGTTGCCGGTCGCCGCGGTGGTGGTCAGGGCAGGCTGAACGATGCGAGTCCCAGCAGCGGGTGGCCCGGGACGGCGATCCGGACCGGACCGCCGATGCGGGGTTCGCCCATCACCCGGAGACGGCCCGTCTGTTCGATGTGGCGGGTCAGGACGTCGTCGGCCGAGGTCAGCTTGAACGCCAGCTCACTGCCGTCGGGTGTCCGGGCCAGCTGCCACGGCTTGGCCGCCGCAGGGCCGAGGACCTGGAGTTCCGTCCACGCTGCCGGGAGCTGGGAGCGGAAGCGCATCGCGTCGACCAGCGCGGTCACGGCACCGAGCCCGGCGATGACCGCCCAGGTGAGGAGCGAGGTGCGCCACGGATCTTGCGGCAGCAGCGCGACCACCGCCAGCGCGACGGCGACAACCGCGGCGACGCCGGCGACCCACCGGGCGGTCCGGACCCGGACGTCCGCGGCCTTCACGAGGACAGCGTCCTGGTCCGGCGGAACAGCCGGTGTCCCCGGATCGTCGGGTACCGGCTCGGGCTCGGGTCGTGAGCTTTCCGCCGCATCCCCCACAGCGCGAAGGCAAGCCCGGCTCCGCTCATGGCCCAGCCGTAACCGGCGAGCCTGGTGTCTCCGGTGAACCAGACCACTGTGGACACACCGATCCCGGCCACCGACCAGGCCAGGATCCTGCTGATCTTCGTGCTCCCCACCGCGCCGAGAGTACTCGGCGAGCGGGCCTTCACACTGCAGAACTGGTCCTTGCCCGAACGTCTCGCCTGCCGGGTACGCATCGACGTCGCTACCGCCTGCCATGCTTGGATCATGGCCGGCCATCGAGACGACCTTCCCGTGTTGACCATCGATGGTGCCTGCTTTCTCGACTTCGACGGGTTCACCCGCGAGTTCTCACGGCTGCTCCGTGGCTACACGTGGCGAGGAAACCTGGACGCCTTCGACGACATCCTCGGTGGCGGCTTCGGGACACCCGACAACGGCTGGGTTTTGAGGTGGCTCAACTCGGGGACGTCTCGGTCCGCGCTCGGTTACGAGGCGACGGTCCGAAGGCGAGAGCAGCTTCTCCTCACCTGCCACCCGTCGAACCGTCCGACCATCCAAGCCGAGGTTGTCGAGGCCAAGCGTGGCGAAGGCCCGACGCTGTTCGATGAGATCGTCGGGATCATTCGCGAACACGGACCCGATGGGGACGGGACCGGAGACGGCATCCGTCTGGAGTTGCTCTGACCAAACAGGGCGACACCCGCTCATCGGCAGGGTCGGACGCCTGCGACCGCTCGACCAGCGACATGGGCGTTCACCTGGAAGTCTTCGCACGGCAGTGATCGACCGTCTTCAGTGCCAGCCGGGCTCGGCCAGCTGTTCGCCGGCTTTGCCCCGGGGCCAGACGGTCATCTTGTCCAACCGGCCCGACGCGGTGTGGAATTCGAGGCCGCGGCCGAACGCGCCCGCCCACCGCAGGCCGGTCACTTCGGCGCGGGTGATCCGGATCGGTTCAACGCCGTAGACGCGCGGCTCGGCCTGGCCTCGGCTGACCAGCAGGCTGGCCAACGGCCACGTCACATTGCGGTGGTTCACCCAGGCTTCGCCCCGCAGGACGAGGTTGTAGTCCTCGCCCCGCAGCGCAGCGAACTGGCTTGCGTGGACCGGGTCCGGCGGTGGGACCCGACCGAAACCTTCGAACTTCTCCGGCCACCGGAACCTGATGTCCATGGCCGCGACACTGCTGCGCCGGGACGGCGCGCAGAGGGAAGAGACGTCACAGCCAGCGAGACAGCCACCACAACGACAACGACCACCACTCTTCGAGTCGTGCCCGGGTTCTCTCCATTTTCACGCCGTGATGCCACAGGAACAGCAGGACGGTGGCGCCCGCGCCGAGCAGAGTCAGCAAGCTGCCGGCCACGATCGGCCCGGTGTGCTTGTCCCCGGCGTCCAGTTCCGCGCGCTGTTCGTCCGGCCACACCCGGATCTGCACCTGGCGGCCCAGAACGACAGCACGCCGCCCTCGGTGGTTCTCGACGGTCTCCCACCTCGTCACCCCGTCGGTTCCGGTGTACTCGACGTCCGCGGTCGGGGGCTCCCGGACCCCGACCGAGACGACCCGCCCCGGGAAGAGCCCCGCCGACCGGTTCACGTCCGCGGCCATGGAAACGCCGGTCCACACCACCGCGAGCCCGCCGATCAGCACGACCAGGGGAAGCCACAACAGGGCCGCTTCGGGCAGCCAGGACTTCGACGACGTCATGCCTCCAGCACGCCAGGAGGGGCACCGTGGTTGCCCGGTGGCCCGGAAACGCTTGTGCCGACGTCGTTGCCCGAGGACGGCCTTCCTTGCGGCTACTCCTTGAGTGCGCCCGTGAGTGAGACCGATGCGGCGGAGCTGCGGCTGACCGCCGGCTCAGCTCACGCGCGGCCCCAGGCTCCGAAGGCGTCCGCTCTTCGGCGTGTGAGTTCGTATCAGCCAGACGCCGGGTCCTCCGCGGCGAGGAGCCGCGCCGACCAGCTGCTGACCGCGCCCCGCGCCGGGTTCCGGGGCGTCGTTGCCCCGCGAATCCCAAGACCCCGGCCGAGTCGAGGCTGGGGCGTTACACGGCCGGGTCAGTCGGTGGTGCGGAGTTCGGTGTTGCGGCGCTGGGCTTCGTGCAGCTGGTCTTCGAGGTTGACGATGCGGCACGCGGCGTCCACGGCGGTGCCCTGGTCGACCAGTTCTCGGACTCGGGCGGCCAGTTTCAGCTGGTGGCGGGAGTAGCGGCGGTGGCCGCCGGTGGAGCGTTGGGGGGTTATCAAGCCCGCTTCGCCCAGGCTGCGCAGGAAACCTTGGGTGGCGCCCAGGATGTCGGCGGCTCGGCCCATGGTGTAGGCGGGGTAGTGCTCGTCGTCGAACTTGTCGGCCCCGCTGGGCGTGGCCGGTCCTTCTTGGTCAGGAATCACTCTGCCTCCACGTCACAAAGGACCCCGGGTGCCACTGCGGCACCCGGGGTCCTCAAGGGTTGGGTTTCACCATTGTCAACCGACGCGAACGACGGCTTCCTGCACCCGCGTCCGGCGTGAAGCCGGGTTGTGCGGGGATCGCTTACTCGTGACCGAGCACCACCTCCGAACTCGATGGGACTGCGGCACCCGCGCGGCACTACCCGGCCGCTGCGGGCGATCCAATGATGGTTCCGTTCCCTTCTCTCCTGAATTTTCCCTACTGTCACTGCACCTGCTGCGAACGTCAACGACGGGAACCCTTCCACTGATCGGTCCCAGCACGCTTGACGTCGCTGGTCACTGCCCGGAGCCCCGTCACCGATCGGCTCCGGCCACCTGACCGGTCCTGCACCTGCACTAACCACTACTACTGCTGATCTTCGCGGGAACACGTCACCCGCACGGGCACCAGCCGGAACCTGTTCCTTGATCGGCTCCGTCCTGCCTGACCGTCTTGTCTCACCTCGCGGGTAGTTACGTTCTCTCCCGCGCCTGCTTGACGTTGTCTTTCTCGGTATGAGCAGAACACTACACACGCCCGCTCGGGAATGTCTACCCCGGCTGGCACAGATTTTCTGGAGTCAATCGAACGAGTGATGGCCGGGCCCGCCTCGGGCCTCAGACCAGGGACGCCGACAGGCCGCCGTCCAGGACGTAGTGGCTTCCGGTGATCCAGGTGGCCCGGTCGGAGGCCAGGAACGCGGCCACCTCCGCGATGTCCTGCGGGGTGCCCAGGCGGCCCTGCTTCGCCGCCACCAGGTCGCCGAAGGGGACCTGGGTCGCCGCCTCGAAGTCGGGGACCAGGCGCTCCACCATGGCCGTGTCGGCGAAACCCGGGCAGACGGCGTTGACGCGGATGCCCGCCGGGCGCATCTCGACCGCCGCCACGCGCGTCAGCTGGATGACCGCGGCCTTCGTCGCGCAGTACGAACCCAGCAGGGGGCTGCCGCCGATGCCGGCGATCGACGAGATGTTGACGATGTTGCCCTTGGACTCCACCAGGTGCGGGGTCGCCGCCTTCATCGCCACGAACGTGCCGCGCACGTTGACCGCGAAGATCTTGTCGAAGCTCTCCGTGGACTGCTGCAGCAGCGGCGACGACACCTCGATCCCGGCGTTGTTGACCAGGACGTCCAGGCCGCCGAGGAGGTCGACCGCCTGCTGGATCGCCGCCTGGACCTGGGCTTCGTCGGTGACGTCGCAGTTGGCGACGCCGGCCGCGCCGATCTCCTCGGCCGCCTGCTTGGCCGAGTCGGCGTTGAGGTCGCTGACCACGACCTTGGCGCCGCGTTCGATGAACAGCGTCGCGATGGCCTTGCCGATCCCGGCGCCGGACCCGGTGACGAAGACGCGCTTTCCCTCAAGCTCGGACATTCTCGTTCCCTTTCACATCGCGTCGATCTTGGGCAGGATTTCTTCCTTGAGCCGCTTCATGTCGTCGAGCGTCTTCGCCACCGGCACGTCCTGGAACGGCGGCCACAGGAACGGCATCGTCAGCCCGGCTTCGTTGTAGCGCTTGAGCCGGTCGGTGATCTGCGCCGCCGACCCGACGAGCAGGTTGGTGCCCTTGCCCAGCGGGCTCTGGTCCACGTCCTCGTCGGTGATGACGAACCAGATCATGCTGGAGATCTCGAGGTCGTCGACCGACCGCTTGGTGTCGAGCTCGTCGAGCTCACGCTGGATCTCCGTGCGCCACCGCTGGATGTCCTCGGGCGAGTCCTGGATCCCGATCCAGCCCGACAGGTTGTACTTGGCGATGCGGCTCGCCGAGCGCTTCGGGTCCTTGAGGCCGCTGAAGAAGATCGGCGGGTGCGGCTTCTGCACCGGCTTCGCCCCGAACCCGGCCGGCTCGAAGTCGGCGAACTCGCCGTGGTATTCGAAGACCTCGTTGGTCCAGATGCCCTGCATGATCTCCAGGGTTTCGCGGACGTGCTTGTGCCGCTTGGGAAAGATGTGCGCGGCGCTGGCGGCGGCGAA
The DNA here is from genome assembly GCF_035982555.1 of Amycolatopsis sp. NBC_01286. Classification (NCBI taxonomy): domain Bacteria; kingdom Bacillati; phylum Actinomycetota; class Actinomycetes; order Pseudonocardiales; family Pseudonocardiaceae; genus Amycolatopsis; species Amycolatopsis sp. NBC_01286. The sequence goes on along the minus strand of NZ_CP108428.1, from coordinate 505,717 downwards.
CTCTTCGGGCATCCAGCCGGAGCCGACGGCGACGTTGAGCCTGCCGCCCGAGAGGTGGTCGATGGTGGCCAGCTCCGCGGCGAGGACGCCGGGGGACCGGTACGGCGTGTCGATGATGCTCATGCCGATCCGGACCTTCGACGTCTTCGCGGCGAGCCAGGGGAGCAGCGGCATGCCCTGGAGGAACTCGCCCCGCGAGCTCACCGGGAGCTGCTTGCCCATTTCGTCCAGCATCCCGAAGGGGTACTGCATTTCCCCGCGGTCCGAGGACTCCGGCACGATGATCCGGTCGAGCGTCCAGACGGAGTCGAAGTCGAGGTCCTCGGCGAGGGCGGTGAGGTCCTCGAGTTCCCGCACGGTCACTTTGTCCCGGAAGTTCGGCAGGTAGAGCGCGAGTTTCATGGTCGGACAGCCTCCTTGCTGCGTTCGGTGAAGGTGGAGCGGATGTCGGCCTTGAGGACCTTGCCGACGGTCGAGCGCGGCAGCTCCGGCCAGATCTCGATCTGCTTGGGCGCCTTGACGCTGCCGATGCGGGCCTTGACGAACGCGATCAGCTCGCCGGCGTCCAGGTCGGCGCCGGGCTGGAGCTGGACGACGGCGGTGACGCGCTCGCCCCACTTGTCGTCCGGCAGGCCGATCACCGCGCAGTCGCGGACGGCGTCGTGGGCCATCACGGCCTGCTCGACCTCGGCGGAGTAGACGTTGAACCCGCCGGTGATGACCATGTCCTTGGCGCGGTCGACGATGTGGAGGTAGCCCTCGTCGTCGAGGAAGCCGATGTCGCCGGTGTGGTGCCAGCCGTGGGCGGACGCCTCCGCCGTGGCCTCCGGGTTGCGGTAGTAGCCGGCCATCACCAGCGAGCCGCGCACGCAGATCTCCCCGCGTTCGCCCCGCGGGACCGGGTTGCCGTCGTCGTCGAGGATCGCCACCGTGACCAGGGGAGACGGCCGGCCCGCCGACGCCAGCCGTCCCGTGTGGACGGTGCCGTCCGGGTGGCGGTGCTCGGCGGGCGCCATCGTCGAGATCATCATCGGGGCCTCGGACTGGCCGAACAGCTGCGCCATCGGCCCGATGCGGTCGAGCGCTTCGGTCAGCCGGGACGTCGACATCGGCGCGGCGCCGTACCAGAAGCACTGCAGCGACGAGAGATCCGTGGTGGCGAGCGCTTCGTGGCCGAGCACCATGTAGATCAACGTCGGCGGCAGGAACGTGTGGGTGACGTGGTGGCGGTCGATCAGCTCCAGGAACCGGCCGACGTCGGGCTTCGCCATGATCACGACCTCGCCGCCGCGGGCGAGGATCGGGAAGCACAGGACGCCGGCCGCGTGCGTCAGCGGGGCCAGGGCGAGGTACACCGGGCGCCCGTCGAAGGGGTAGCTCATCAGCGTGATCGCCGACATGACCTCGAGGTTGCGGTCGGTGAGCATGACGCCCTTGGGGCGGCCCGTCGTGCCGCCGGTGCCGACCAGCGCGACGACGTCGTCGGGCGGTGCGGCCGCGGCGGCGGGGTCGTCGCGGGCGGCGTCGAGCCAGGCGTCGAAGCCCGGGGCGACGTCGTCGCCGTCGCCGAGCCGGACGAGCGTGGTCAGCTTCGGCAGCTTGGGGGCGATCTGGCCGACGAGCTCCTCGAAGCCGGGCTGGAAGATCAACGTGGTGCAGTCGAACAGGTCCAGCAGTTCCGCGTTCTCGCCGGCGGCGTTGCGCGGGTTGATCGGGCACCAGACCGCGCCCGCCCGGGAGATGCCGAAGACGCAGGCGAACGCGGTCGGGTCGTTGGCCGAGAGGATGCCGACCTTGTCCCCGGGCGCGACGCCCGAGCGCCGCAGGGCCCGGGCGACCCGCTCGGCGAGTGCGATCACCGCACCGTAGGAGAGCGAGACTTCGTCGAGGGTCAGGCAAGGCGCCTCGGGGTCGAGCGAAGCGCCCTTTTCCAGGTAGAAGAACAGAGACATCGTCGTCCCTTCGAAACCTCCGCCGGCGGCACCGGCGGCTGGTCACGACCTTGACCGCCATTTGGACGAATGTCAAGATTTTCTTGGACGATTGGTCAGAGAACCGCTCGATGGTATCTTCGGCCCGTGACCAGCGCAGCCGCCGTGAGGCGCCGGACCCGTGTCGACAAGTTCGAAGAGCGCCGCCGGGAACTCGCCGACGCGGCGCTGCTGGCGCTCGCCGACCTGGGGTACGCCCGCACCAGCCTGCGCACGATCGCCGAGCACACGAAGTTCTCCCACGGGCTGCTGCACTACTACTTCGCCGACAAGGTCGAGCTGATCACCTACTGCGTGCGGCGCTACAAAGCCGCTTGCGTGCAGCGCTACGAGGGCGGCGTCGGCGAGGTGGCCACGCCCGCCGAGCTCGCCGCGGCCTGCGCGGACGGGCTGGCCGCCGCGCTCGCCGACGCGCCGCTGATGCACCGGCTCTGGTACGACCTGCGCTCGCAGTCGATGTTCGAGGAAGCCTTCCGCGACGACGTCGCCGAGATCGACGACAGCCTGCAGGACATGATCTGGCGCAACGTCAGCGCGTACGCCGACCTCGCCGGCACGCCGCCGAACTGCTCGCCGTCGGAGGCCTACGCGCTGTTCGACGGCCTGTTCCAGCAAGCCCTGCTGCGCTACCTGATGAGCACCGAAGGCGCGCTCGACGACCTCCGGAACGGCGTCCGCGCGCTGTTCCCGCGGCTTCTGTCCACTGAGGACTAAAGCAGGCTCGCGACGGCGTCCGCGAAGGCTTCCGGCGCTTCCTGCGGCGCGTTGTGCCCGATCCCGGCCAGCAGCCGGTGCTCGTACGGGCCGGTGAAGCACTCCCGGTCACCGGCCGCGCTCGGGCCGAGCAGGCCGTCGGCGCCGGTCTCCAGCAGCACGGTGGGCACGGTGATCGGCGGCTGCCCCGCGAGGACGTCTTCCAGGTCCTGGTAACGGGGATCGCCGTCGACGAGGCCGTAGCGGTGCCGGTAGGAGTGGATCACGACGTCGGCGAAGTCCGGGTTGTGCAGGCTGGACGCGCTCGCGGGGAACGCCGCGGCGGCACCGGACCACGCCGGCGACCAGGTGCGCCACAGGAACTCGCACAGCTCTTCGCGGTTGCGCTCCAGCCCGCGGCGGCCACGCTCGGAGTGGAAGTAGTACTGGTACCAGTACGTGGCTTCCCATTCCGGCTTGCCGGGCTCGTGCGCGGCGGCGATGTCCTGGACGTTGTAGCCGTCGACGGTGACCAGGCCGCGGACGCGCTCCGGGTGCACCGCGGCCGTGATGCACGCCGCGCGCCCGCCCCAGTCATAGCCGGCGAGGACCGCGGATTCGATGCCCAGCGCGTCCATGAACTCGACCAGGTCGGTGCCGAGCGCCGCCTGCTGGCCCGACCGCGGGGTGGCGTCGTCGCGGAACGACGTCGCGCCGAAGCCGCGCAGGTAGGGGGCGACGACCCAGGCGTTCCGGCGGGCCAGCAACGGTGCGACCTCGTCGAAAGCCCTGACGTCATAAGGGAAACCGTGGAGCAGGATCACGGGCACCGCGTCAGTGGGGCCGGAGTGTTCGTACGCGACGCTCAAGATCGGCGTGTCGACCTGTCCTGCTGACGTGAAGCCCATCGGGCGATTGTCGCACGAGCACGTTTACCTCCCAGGGAATTGGATCGACGCCGCGACCGGCCCAGACTCGGTTCATGACCAGTTACCCGATCCACACCGCCGACACCGCACCCGAAGCCGCGAAGGAGCCGTTGACCGTCCTGCAGGGAGCGTTCGGGTTCGTCCCGGCCGCGGCCGGGCTGATGGCGAACTCGCCGGCGTTGCTGAACACCTTCTTCTCGGCGTTCGGGCACTTCCGCGGCGGCGGCACGTTCGGCCCGGACGAGCGGCAGGTGCTGCTGCTGACCAACGCCGTCGCGAACGGCAGCGAGTGGGCCGTCGCGTTCCACACGCTGGAGTCGCTCGCGGACGGCGTCGACGCCGACGTCGTCGAGGCCCTGCGCCGCGGCGAGCGGCCCGCCGACCCGCGGATGGCGGCGCTGTCGGCGCTCACCCGCGCGTTCATCGAGCAGCGCGGGCACCTCGACGACGCCGACGTCGCGGCATTCACCGCGGCCGGCTTCACCGGGGAGCAGGTGTTCGAGGTGATCACCGGGGTGGCGATCTCGGCGATGACGAACTACACCGCGAACCTCGCCCGGCCCGCGCTGGAGGCGGCGGTGCGCCCGCACGCGTGGACCGCGGGATACTCGAGCCGTGTCTGACGTCGGTCCACTGCTGAAACACTGGCGCGGCGCCCGGCGGCTGAGCCAGCTGGCCCTCGCCGCCGAGGCCGCCGTGTCGATCCGCCACCTGTGCTTCCTGGAGACCGGCCGCGCGAACCCCAGCCGCGCCATGGTCCTCAAGCTCGCCGAGGTGCTCGACGTGCCGCTGCGCGAACGCAACACCCTGCTGCTCAAGGCCGGGTTCGCGCCCGAGTACCCGGAGTCCGAACTGGACGCGCCGTCGCTCGCCGCCGTCCGGGACGCGCTCGACACGATCCTGGCGCAGCAGGAGCCGTTCCCGGCGCTGGTGATGGACCGCAGCTGGGACATCCGGCACACCAACACGGCCGCGCGCCGGTTCTTCGCCCTCCTCCAGGACGGGCAGCCGAAGGCCGCGCCCGGCCCGGCGAACGTGCTGCGCCGGATGTTCCACCCGGACGGCGTCCGGCAGCGCGTGACGAACTGGCCGGAGGTCGCCGAGGCCCTGGTCCGGCGGGCGCGCCGGGAGGCGATCGGCGGCGTCACCGACGAGCGGGTCCAGTGCATCCTCGACGAGGTGCTGGACTACCCCGGGGTGCCGAAGTCGCTGCGGTCGCTGGACGCGGCGACGCCGGTGCTGCCGATCGTGCCGATCCGGTACGCGCTGGGGGACCGGCGGTTCGACTACTTCTCGACGGTGACGACGCTCGGCACGCCGCAGGACGTGACGCTGCAGGAGCTGCGCATCGAGTGCTTCTTCCCGATGAACGACGAGACCCGCGAGCAGGCGCACCGGCTCCGGTCGTGAGTGTTTAGGGCGGTTTTAACCGCCCTAAACACTCACGACAAGCCGCGGCAGAGCACCCAAGCCTAGGTCGGTGGGGCGCCCGGTAGGGGGTCGCGGCCCGGGGCGCGCAAGCCGTCGAGGGTGATGGCGATGACGCGGTCGCGGCCGCTCTTCGCCGCGTCGAGGCCCAGGCAGTGCGGGGACATCCCGGCGGCCGCGCCGGCGAGGAACGGGACGTCCTGCCAGGCGACGTCGGGGCGGAGCGCGCCGGCTTCCCGGGCCCGCTCGGTGACCGCGCGGACGTGGTCGCGCAGTACGGCGAACGCCTCGGCCACCGCGGAGCCGCTCTCCCCGGGCTCGGCCGCCAGGGCGTCCGACAGGCCCTTGTTCTCCGATTGCGCCGACGCGAGCGCGCGCACCAGCTCGGCGAAGCCGGTCCACGGATCGACGGCCGACGCTGCCTCGCGGGCCTGCTCCACCAGCTCGCCGACGACTTCCAGCAGCACCGCTTCCAGCAGCGCGTGGCGCGACGGGAAGCGCCGGTAGAACGTCGCGGGCCCGACCCCGGCGCGCTTGACGATCTCGTTGGTCGACACCGCCAGCCCGTGGTCGGCGATGGCCGTCCGCGCGGCCGCGATCACCAGCTCGGCGCTGCGGCGCGCGTCGGATCGCATCTCCCTGGCCATTTCCCGAGCCTAGCACTAGACGGAGAACCGCTCTCCGTCTAGTGCTACCGTGAAACGGAGAACGACTCTCCGTCTGGGAAGCAGGGCATTCATGGGCACCTTGACCGGCAAGACCGCGCTGATCACCGGCGGCAGCGAGGGGATCGGCCTCGGGATCGCCGACGCCTTCGCGCGGGAAGGCGCGGATCTCGTCCTCTTGGCGCGCGACCCCGGCAAGCTCGACGCCGTCGCGGCCCGGCTGCACGGCGCGTCCGTCAGGACCGTCGCCGTCGATCTCGCCGAGCCGGACGCCTTGGCCGCGCTCCCCGCCGATCTGGCCGTCGACATCGTCGTCAACAACGCGGGGGTCACCCACCTGAAGTCCCTCGAGGACACCACCGACGCCGACTTCGACGCGATGGTGCGGGTCAACCTCGGTGTGCCGTTCCGGCTGGTCCAGCGGCTGCTGCCCGGGCTCGTCGCGGCGCGGGGGAGCGTCGTCAACATCTCCAGCTACTGGGGCACGAAGATGGTCGACGGCCGCCCGGCGTCGGTGTACTCCGCGACGCGCGGCGCGCTCAACTCGTTCACCCAGGCGCTGGCCAGCGAGCTGGGGCCGGCCGGGGTGCGGGTCAACGCCATCGTGCCGGGGTCGGTTCGCACGCCGGCGTTCGAGCGGCGCTTCCTCGGCCCGATGAGCGACGACCAGCGCGCGGACTACGACGACTACGTCCGGCGCTCGTACCCGGCGGGCCGGATCGGGCTTCCGGCCGACGTCGCCGCCGCGGCGCTCTACCTCGTCTCGCCGGCCAATACCTGGGTCACCGGCAGCATCCTCACCGTCGACGGCGGGTTCGCCGTCCGCTGAGCCCGGTGGACAGCTGAGCCCGGTGGACAAGTGGACAAGTGTCCGCTAGCGTCGAAACAAGCGGACACTTGTCCACATCAACTATCGAGGAGGCTCGTCATGTCGGAGATCGACGGCAAGGTCGTCGCGATTACCGGAGCGAGCGGCGGCATCGGCGAGGCCATCGCGCGCACCCTCGCCGACCGCGGAGCGGCCGTCGTCCTGGGCGCGCGCCGGACGGAACGCCTCGAACAGGTCGCCGAGGACATCCGCGCCCGGGGTGGCCGCGCGATCGTCTGCACCACCGACGTCACCGTCCGGGAAGACCTCGACCGGCTCGTCGCCCGGGCGGTCGAGGAGTTCGGCCGGCTCGACGTGCTCGTGAGCAACGCCGGCATCAGCAAGATCGGCCCGATGGCGGACCTCGACGTCGACGGCTGGTCCGCGATGATCGACGTCAACCTGCGCGGTGTGCTGCACGGGATCGCCGCGGCGCTGCCGGTGTTCCGGCGCCAGGGCCGCGGGCACCTGGTGACGACGGTGTCGACGTCCGGCCTGAAGATCACGCCCACGATGGCGGTCTACGCCGGCACCAAGAACGCCGTCCGCACGCTGCTGGAAGGCCTCCGGCAGGAGTCGACCGACGGCGTGCTGCGGACCACGGCGGTCTCGCCCGGGTTCGTCCGGACCGATCTCGCGGGCTCGATCGACAACCTCGAGGTGCGGGCGGAGATCCAGCGCGGCATCGACGAGTTCGCCATCGCGCCGGAGGCCGTCGCCCGCGCGGTCGCGTTCGCCATCGAGCAGCCGCACGACGTCGAAATCGGCGAGATCGTCCTCCGCCCGACCGTCCAGGGCTGAGCCCGGGACGGCCGCCCCGCCCGAAGCGGCCGTCCCGGGAGGTGTCAGTTCAGCGCGCTGACCTGGCGCTGAACCTCGTTGCGCAGCAAGGAATGCGCGTCACCGAGCCGCGTGGTGAGGCTGCTGTGCGCGGCGCCCAGCGGACCCGTGACCGGGTGGACGGCGTCTTCGTCCGGCAGCGGCACGCCGGGGCAGGTGGCGCTGCCCGGCCGGGAGTTCCTGGTGAGGAACGTGTTCACCATCCCGTCGACGCACGGGTTGCCGGACAGGGCGTACTGGCCGTGGAACGGCGAGTCGTCCACCGACACCAGCGGGACGCCGGCCGCGCGGGTGGCCGCTTTCGCCTGCTCGTAACCCGTCTGCGGGTCGAACTCGCCCTGGACGACGAGCACGTTCTTCGCGACTTGCGCCGGCAGGTTCGGCAGCGTGTGCTGCGGCGCGTCGGACCAGAACCCGCACGGCTCGCTGAGGCCGTAGAGCCAGCCGTACAACGGGTACTGCGGGCCCTGCCGGTCGCTGAGCCGCTTGTACCAGGCGGCGGACTGCGTCGGCTGGTCACCGCACGCCACGGCGTACCGGGTGCCGGGGACCGCGGTGTAGTCGGGCACGGCGGCCGCGACCTTCGCGACCGTCAGCTGCGCCGCCGGGACGCCGAAAGCGCTGCGGGACACCGCATCCAGCTCGCCGCCCGGAGCCGCGCCGCCGGGCTCCAGGGAGTTCGCGCCGAGGACCAGGACCAGCACGCCGAGGTACCACTGGAACTGGCTGCCGTTGCCGACGAAGATCCGGTCGAACGAGTCGCCGTCCACGCCCTGGGTCTTGTAGAAGGCGCGGATCTGCTCGATCTTCGCCTTCACCTCGGCGACGCTCGTGCCGAGCTGGTCGCCGTAGCGGCGCACGACCCACGGCAGGTAGACGTCGTCGAACTGCCGCTGGTCGATCACCGGGAACGCCTCGAAGTCGGCCTGCAGCCGGCCTTCGAAGTTCACGCTGGAGTCGAGCACGGTCTTGCCGGTGTGCTCCGGGAACAGCGACGCGTACTTCGCGCCGAGCCAGGTCCCGTAGGAGTAGCCGAGGTAGTTCAGCTTCTCGTCGCCCAGCAGCGCGCGGATCAGGTCCATGTCGTGCGCGGTCTGCCACGTCGTGACGTACGGCGTGAGCGCGTTGCTCTGGCACGCCTCGGCGATGGCGCGCGGCGACTGCTGGTGCAGCGCGATGCTCTGCGCCGACCGGTCACGCGCGTCGAGCCCGGCCGGCAGCCGCCCGGTGGGGACCTGGCACTGGAAGCCGTGGTCGTCGCTGCCTTCGCGGCCGGTCCCGCGCGGGTCCATGCCGATCAGGTCGTAGAGCTGGTTCACCGACGGTTCGAGGCCGGCCAGCGCGCCGGCGAGCGAGGTGCCCTGCCCGCCCGGCCCGCCGGGGTTGACCAGGAGCGCGCCGAGCCGCTGCCCGGTGGCCGCGACGCGGCTGATCGAGACCTGCAGGTCGACGCCCGCGGCGGGGTTCGCCCAGTCGCGCGGGACGGTGACCAGCGCGCACTCGGCCGGTCTGGCGTCGGCGGCGGGCGTGAACGCGCACGCGCCCCAGGTGAGCTGCTGTCCGGTGTAGGGCGCGAGCGGGTCGTCGGCGGCCGCGGCGGGCGTCGCGGCCGCCACGAGGGCCGCGATCGTCACGACCAGTCCGGCTCGGAAACCTGGCATCTGAAGTCCTCCCGAAAGGTGTGGAGGACGCGACCGTGGCACGGTTTCGCCGGGCGGGGATCAACCCGGGGTATCAGATGTGTGCGGTGGAATCGTACTTTCGGCGGCCGTGGCGACGGCTACCCGAGGTCCCGCAACGCTTCGCGGACCCGGTCCCGGAGCCACCGGTGCGCCTTGTCGTTCTCGTAGCGCTGGTGCCAGGAACCCACCAGCGGCGCCGGGGGTACGGGCATCGGGAGCGGCACGGTCACCAGGCCCAGCGCGTCGATCATCCCTGCGCACATGCGTTCGGGCACGGCCACGACGCACTCGCCGAGCCGCACGACGCTCAGCGCCGACGTGGTGGTCGGGGTCGTGGCGACGACCCGGCGTTCGAGACCGTGCTCGGCCAGGGCGTCGTCCATCGGGTCGTGGAGCCGGCCTCGCCGGGTGATCCGCAGGTGCAACGCCTCGGCGTAGCGGCGCAGGGTCGGTTTTCGCGTGGCGAAGGGGTGATCCGGCGCGACGGCCAGCACCAGGCGGTCCTCGAAGAACAGCTCCGACCGGATCTCGGGGGAGTCCGGCGCCGCGCTGCCGAGCTCGAGGTCGACCTGGCCGCGGCGCAGTTCCTGGGTGTCCGCCCGGCCTTCCGCCAGCAGCCGCAGCCGGGCGTTCGGCGCGTCGCGGTGGACCGCGGCGATGAGCCGGGGGCCCAGCGCGGTGGTGATCGCGTCGTGGCAGATCAGCGTGAAGACCCGGTCGAGCTCGGCGAGGTCGAGCGCGCGGTCAGGGGCGAGCACGCTTTCGGCCTGCTGCACCAGATCGCGGACCTGGGCCCGGATCTCGAGCGCGTACGGCGTCGGCGTCATCGTCCGGCCCGTGCGGACGAGGATCTGGTCGCCGGTCGTCTTGCGGATCCGGCCGAGCGTCCGGCTCATCGCGGGCGACGACAGGCGCAGGCGATCGGCGGCCGCGGCGACGCTGCCCTCCTCGAGCAGCGCGTCCAGCGCCGTCAGGAGGTTCAGGTCCAGGTACATGCCGCGGATCGTACTGTGGCCGCTCAGGTGGGGCGGCGGACCGGGAGGACCCACCAGCGCGGCGCCGCGAACCGGCCGATCCCGCCGGTGGTGCCGATCAGCACGATGGCCAGCCCCTCCAGCAGCGGGACCGGCGATGTGGATTGCGTCTGGGTAAATCAACGAGTGCAAAGCATTCATTTGAAGTCATCGGCATTTCTGCCTACGGTCGGAGACAACAGCTTCTTCCCCTTGGCAGAACAGGAACGTCATGACCACTCAGGAGAACACGATCGAGGACGCCGCAGTGCTCGAAGCCGCCATCGCCGCCGTGCGGGACGCCGGTCGCCGCCTGCTGGCGCGCTACTCCGAGGACGCTCGTCCCGCCGATCGCGCCGGCCTGCTCGCCGCGGCCGGGGAGAACGAGCGGACCTCGAACGACGAGCTGCGGCGCGCGCTCGCCGCGGCCCGGCCGCAAGCGAAGTGGCTGACCGACGAGCTGGAGACCACCGAGCTGCCGCCGGGTGAGTGGTGGGCCGTGGACGCGGTCGAGGGCAACGTCAACCACGTGCACGGGCTGCCGGAGTGGTGCGTCAGCGCGACCCTGCTCCGCGACGGCGTCCCGGTGCTCGCCGCCGTCTACCAGCCCGTCCCCGACGTCGTGCACAGCGCGGTCCGCGGCGGCGGCGCGTTCGCGAACGGCCGGCGTCTGAGCGTGTCCGCCAAGGCCGAGCTCGGGGCCGCCATCGCCACCACCGGCCAGGCCGAAGCCGGCCAGAGCGACACCTACCGGCGCATCGGCGAGTCGATCACGACGATGCTCGGCGCCGCGCTGCTGGTCCGCGCGACCGTGCCCTCGACGTTCCCGATGCTGCTCGTCGCCGCCGGGCACGCCGACCTCTTCTGGCAGTACCGGCCGACGCTGCCGGGCGTCGCCGCCGGCGCGTTGTTCATCACCGAAGCGGGCGGGACCGTGACCGACCTCGCCGGACAGCCGTGGCGGCCCGGCAGCGCCGACATCCTCGCCAGCGCGCCCGCGCTCCACGCCGCGGCGCTGGCCACTCTGTCCACAGTGAACTGAAGGGAACCACCATGGAACTCACGATTCTCGGCGCCACCGGCGCCACCGGAACCGAACTCGTGCGGCAGGGCCTGGAGCGCGGGCACACCGTCACCGCCGTCGCCCGCGACCCGGACCGGATCACGCTGCCGCCGTCCGGCCGGCTGAAACGCGTCGCGGGCGACGTCCTCGACCCGGACTCCATCGGCCGCGCGCTCAAGGGCGCCCGGACCGTCCTGTCCGGACTGGGGATCACCGGCGCGCCCGGCGTGCTGACGGCGGGCGCCCGCGCGGCCGTCGACGCCGGACCCGACTTCGTCGTCTGGCTCGCCGCGTTCGGCACCGGCGATTCGGCGCCGCACGCGGGCGCGTTCACCCGCGGGCTGCTGAAGACGTTCATGCGTAAGGAGCTGGACGACCGCACCACGGCGGACGCGATCGTGCTCCGGGGTGGCGGCACGGTGTTCCACGCGGGGCCGCTGTCCGACGGCGACCTCAGCCCGGCCCGGCGCACGGTGCCGCTGGAGTCCGCGCCGCGGCGGTTCTTCCCCGCGCGCGTCAGCCGCGCCACGGTGGCGGCCGCGATGCTCGACGAGGCCGAACAGCGGCGCTACGGCGGCGGCATCGCCGTCCCGCTGGAGCGGTGAGCGCCGTGGACATCGAACTCTTCGGCTACGACCCCATCGTCGACCGCGCCCCGGTGCGCTGGGCCGGCGACGCCCGCGTGGCGTTCTACGTGGGCCTCAACATCGAGCACTTCTACGCCGACCGCCCATCGGTCAGTTTCAACGAAGCGACGTCCAAGCTGGTGCCGGACCCGATGAACTACGGCTGGCGCGACTACGGCGCCCGCGTCGGGATCTGGCGGCTCATCGACGTCCTGGACCGGCAGGGGATCCGGGCCAGCGCGCTGCTGAACTCCGACGCGGGCGAGCGGTACCCGCGGATCGTCGAAGCGGGCCGGGACCGCGACTGGGCCTGGCTCGCCCACGGTAAGTCGAACTCGCTCCCGCAGACCGGAATGGCCGAAGACGAAGAACGCGCGTTCCTCACCGGAATCCTCGACAGCATCGAGAAGACGACCGGCCGGCGGCCGCGCGGGTGGCTCTCACCGGGTCTGACCGAGACGTTCGACACCCCGCGGCTGCTCGCCGAGCTCGGCGTCGACTACCTGCTCGACTGGACCAACGACGACCAGCCGTACGCGCTGAACGTCCCCGGCCTGCGGTCCGTGCCGTACACCCTCGAACTCGCCGACACCCAGCTGTTCCACGTCAAGAGCATGACGGGGCCCGACTACGTCCAGATCGTGCGGGACCAGTTCGACCAGCTCTACGCGGACTCGGCGGCCGGCGGACGGGTGATGGCGTTGTCGCTGCACCCGTACGTCTCGGGGCAGGCGTTCCGGGTGAAGTACGTCGAGCAGGCGCTGGCGTACATCGTCAACCACCCCGGCGTGTGGGTGACGACCAGCGACGAGATCGCCGCGCACCGGTAGGGCCGGCCGCGCTGGTCCAGCGGACGGTGGACGCGGGGGCGCCGGGAGTCGTGGTCCGCGTCGGCACCGGTCACGGGCCGCCGGTCGAGCTGGCCCGGCAAGCGCCGTGGACCACGGCCGGAACCTCGCGCACGGCTACGAACCCGACGCCGAGCACCTGCAGGCGCTGATCCCGGACCTGCCGGCCGGGTTCCGGTTCGCCGGCCCCGAACACGACGGCCACGCCGACGTCACCGGGATCGACCCGGACTGGGCGGGCGCCGCGGGCGGGGTCGTGTCGACCGCGCGGGACTGGGACCGGTTCCTCACGGCGTTGCTCTTGCCGGCGGACCGGCTGCGGGAGATGACGACGATGATCCCGGTCGACCCGGCGAATCCGCCGGCCGGGAGCTACGGGCTGGGGCTCGCGCAGCTGAACACGCCGTGCGGACGGTTCCGGCCACATGGGCGGCATTCCGGGCTACCGGTCCGACCTCTTCGCCGACCGCACGGGAACGCGCACGGCCGAGGTGTTCGTCACCGAGCAGCAAGGGCTCCTCGAGCCGGATCTCGGGGCCGCGCAGCAGGCGCTGGTCACCGGGGCGGTGTGTGCCATGTACGGGAAAGCTAGCCCGTGAGGGCCTGCGTGCCGAGCACGGTGACCAGCGCGAGGCGTTCGGCGTCTTCGGTGCCGGGTTCGGCCGTGTAGAGCATGACGCGCTGGTCGCTGCCGGCCACGGTGAGCGTGTCGCAGTCCAGCGTCACGGGTCCGGCGTGCGGGTGGTCGACGATCTTCCGCGCGGCCTCGTGGTGACCGACCGCGCCGGAGTCCCACAGCTCGCCGAACCGGTCGCTGTGCGCGCGCAGCTCGGCGACCAGCCGCCGCAGGCCGCGGTCGGCGGGGTAGCGGCCGGCGGCGGCCCGCAGGTCGGCGACCAGCATGGCTTCCATCGCCCGCTGTGACTCCGGCGTGTGCCGGACGCGGGTGCCGGGGCCGATCAGGTTGCGCCACACGGCGTTGCGCTCGTGTCCACGCCACCCGGACGGGTCACCCAGCAGCGCCGCGTACGGCGGGTTCGCGACCAGGAGCGTCCAGGCCGCGTCGTAGACGGCGACGGGTGTCCCGGTGAGCCGGTCCAGCAGGCGCTGGACGCTCGGGGTGAGGTACGCGGGCACGGTGTCGGGGCCGGGCGGCGTGAGCCCGGCCAGGTGGAACAGGTGCTCGCGCTCGGGCCGCGACAGCCGCAGCGCCCGCGCCAGGGTTTCGACGACCTGGGCGGACGGGTGCGACGCGCGGCCCTGCTCGAGCCGCGTGACGTAGTCGGCGGAGATCCCGGCCAGCAGGGCCAGCTCCTCACGCCGCAGGCCGGCCGCGCGCCGGTGGCCGCCGGCGGGCAGCCCGGCGGTGTCCGGCGCGACCCGGTCACGCCAGCGCCGCACCGCCTGCCCGAATTCCGCGTTCGCCATGGGGTCCAGTGTGCGCCGCCGGCGTCGGATGTGCCTGGTACCAGCGGTCCCAGGAAGACCCGACGGCTGGTGGCCGGGGCCGGCCGGGGCGAACGTGGATCCCATGACACTCACCGAATCCCCGGTCTGGTTCATCACCGGCTGCTCCACCGGCCTCGGCCGCGCGCTCGCCACCCACGTCCTCGAACGCGGGTGGCGAGCGGCGGTCACCGCCCGCGACCCGCGGACCGTCGCGGACCTCGTCGGCCGCCACGGCGATCGCGCGATCGCCCTCACCCTCGACGTCACGAACCCGTCGCAAGTCGCCGCCGCGGTCAAGCGCGCCGAAGAGAAGTTCGGCCGGATCGACGTCCTGGTCAACAACGCCGGTTACGGCTACCTGGCCGCCGTTGAGGAAGGCGACGACGCCGAGGTGCGCGCGCTGTTCGACACCAACGTCTTCGGGCTCGCCGACGTGACCAAGGCGGTGCTCCCGGGCATGCGCGCCCGGCGCTCCGGCCACGTCGTCAACGTCTCGTCCCTCGGCGGCCTGGCCGGTTTCGGGGCCACGGGCTACTACCACGCGACGAAGTTCGCCGTGGAAGGCTTGTCGGAGTCCCTGGCCGCCGAAGTGGCGCCGCTGGGCATCGGCGTGACCATCGTCGAGCCCGGCGCGTTCCGCACGAACTGGTCCGGGCCGTCGATGAAGCAGTCCCCGATCCGCATCGACGACTACGCCGAGACGGCGGGCAAACGCCGTGAAGCGACCCTATCCACGTACGGCAGCCAGCCCGGCGACCCGGCGCGTGCCGCGGAGGCGATCGTCACCGTGCTGGCGGCCGCCGAGCCGCCGTTGCGGCTGCTCCTCGGCACGGCCGCCCTGAAGGTGGCGCGCGGCAAGATCGAGGCGCTGCGGCGAGACTTCGCGCAGTGGGAAGACGTCAGCCGGAGTACGGAGCTTTAAATGTCCTTTGTGGACTCGACGATCGCCCGGGCGACCACGTCGGGCTGTGAGAGCGGAACCGCGTGGGACGCGTCGACCTCGGTGATCGTCGAGCCCGCGCGTTCGGCCATCCACCGCTGGGCCTCCGTCGGGATCGATCGGTCCGCCGTCGCGATCACGGCCCAGGACGGCAGCGTCCGCCACGTCGCGGTCTGGTCGAAGGTCTGCGAGAGCGCCGTCGGGTCGAAGGGACGCTGGGCGGCGGCCAGCACCCGCGCCTCGGCCGGCTCGACGTCGGCGGCGTAGGCCGGGGCGAACATCGCCGGCCGCAGGTAGGCCTCCTGACCGCCCGGGTAGTCGCGGAAGAGCAGGTTGTCGGGGCCGAGCAGGCTGCCGGGGAACTTGCCGTTCAGCTCACCGGCCGTCTCACCGGCGTCCTGCTGGAACGCGGCAACGAACACGAGTGCCCGCACCGCCGGGGTGAGCGCGTCCGGCGCGGAGATGACGGAGCCGGCGTAGGAGTGGCCGGCGACGACCAGCGGGCCGGGCAGCGTGTCGAGGAACCGGCGCAGGTAGGCGACGTCGCCGTCCAGGGAACGCAGGGGCAGGGCCGGCGCGATGACCTGGTGGCCGTCGGCCTGCAGGGTCGCGGAGACGTGGCGCCACACCGAGGCGTCGGTCAGGGCGCCGTGGACGAGAACGATGGTCTTGGTGGTCATGGCGGAAAGTCTGGGCGCCCGCGTCGCCGTCGAGAAGTGGCAGCACTGCCTACAAGCGCTACGATCCTGCCATGACCCGTCACCGGATGGTCGTCGTCCTGCTCGACGAAGTGCTCCCGCTGGACTACGCGATCCCGTTGCACGTCTTCGCGCGGGAGGCGCCGGAGGCCTACGACGTCGTGACCGCGTCGGTCGACGGCCGCCCGGTGCCGGTCGCGGGCGGGACGTCCGTGGTCCCCGACGGCGGTCTCGACCTGCTGCGCAAGGCGGCCACGGTGATCGTGCCCGGCTACGCGGGCGCCGCCGAGCGTGAGCTGCCCGGGGCGGTGGTGCGGGCCGTCGCCGCCGCGCACCGCCGGGGCGCCCGGATGATCTCGATCTGTTCGGGCGCGTTCGCGCTGGCGGCGGCCGGTGTCCTCGACGGCCTGACCGTGACGACGCACTGGTCGCTCTGCGACGACCTCGCGGCCCGGTTCCCGGCGGTGACGGTGGACGGGTCGCTGCTCGTCGCCGAGACCGGCACGGTGCTCACGTCCGGCGGCGTGACGGCCGGCGTCGACCTGTGCCTGCACGTCCTGCACCGCGACCTCGGCGCCACGGCGGCGCGGCACGTCTCCCGCCGCATCGTGATGGCCCCGCGATCGCCGGACGGCCAGCAGCAGTTCGTCGAGAAGAAGGTGGTGCCGCCCGGCGACGACGTCATCGCGCGGGCCCAGCAGTGGCTGCTCACGGCGTTGGGGGAGAACCTGTCCGTGCGGGACATGGCCGAGCGGGCGCGCATGTCGGAGCGCACGTTCCACCGCCGCTTCCGCGAGCGGACGGGCCTGCCGCCGCTGTCGTGGCTGCGCGAGCAGCGGATCGCGCGGGCGAAGGAGCTGCTGGAGAACTCGGACCGGCCGATCGAGGAGATCGCCCGGGCCGTCGGCCTGGGCACGGCGGCCAACCTGCGAGCGCAGTTCCGCCGCGCGACGAACGTGTCACCACGGGAGCACCGGCGGCTGTTCGCGTTCGGGCAGGCGAGCTGAAAGCGGTCAGCGGCTGGGTACCGGCTGGTGCGTTCGGTATCGCGAAGCACTGCTGTTGTTCGACTTCGCGGTCGTGAGTGTTTAGGGCGGTTCTAACCGCCCTAAACACTCACGACCAGCCGCGGCAGAGGACTGGAGAGCAGGAGCGGCGTACCTCCTCGCCTACGTTCCGGTTCTGATCGTCAACCTGCTGCCCTTGCCGGGGCGTTCACCCGACCTGGTGTGGCGAAACTTCACGCGTTCGGTCAGGCGGGGTGAAAGCGGTCCACCCCGAGCACCCGGAAGTGGACCAGCCGTCGGGTGATCGCCGGGCTTAGCGTGGGAGCCATGACTGGTGCACCACCGCGGACGAACTCCGTGCTCACGATGCTCGCCTCGCAGGCTCCGTCCATTCCGGACGGTGCGCACGTGATGACCGCCACGATCGAGCTGCCGCCGGGGGACGCGGGGACACCGCCACACCGGCATTCCGGGCCTGTTTTCGGGTACATGCTCGAAGGCGAGATGGTCTTCGAGCTGGAAGGCGAGCCCGAACGCGTCATCAAGGCGGGTGAAGCGTTCTGGGAACCCGGCGGCGACGTGATCCACTACCAGGCGGCGAACCACCTCGCCGACCGGTGGAGCCGGTTCGTCGTGGTGATGATCTGCGCGCCGGGCCAGGAGATGCTGACGTTCGTCAGCGCCGAAGAGCTGGCGGAGAGGGGGCGGTGATGCGGATCTTCCTCGCCGGGGCGTCCGGTGCCGTCGGCCGCCGGGTGGTGCCCGCGCTGGTCGCCCGGGGGCACGACGTCGTCGGCCTGACGCGGCATTGCGCCGCACAGGTCGAAGCGCTGGGCGCGACCGCCGTCGTCGGCGATGTGTACGACGCCGCCGGGCTCACGTCCCTGGTCCGCGCCGCCCGGCCCGACGTCGTGATGCACCAGCTCACCGACCTCGGCGCGGGGGATCGCGTGGCCAACGCGAAGGTGCGCACGGCCGGCACGCGCAACCTCGTCGACGCGGCGCTCGCGGCGGGCGTCCGGCGGATCGTCGCGCAGAGCATCTCGTGGGCCTGCGAACCGGGCACCGGGCCCGCGACCGAGGACACGCCGCTCGACCTCGGCGCCGCGCCCGAACGGCGTGGCACGGTCGACGGCGTCGCGTCGCTGGAGGCCGCCGTCGCCGAGCTGCCCGAGTGGGTCGTGCTGCGCTACGGCACGCTGCACGGCCCCGGCACCTGGTACGAACCCGGTGCGCTGATGGCACAGCTCGCCCAGGCCGGAAACCTGCCCGCCACCGAGGATGTCTCGAGTTTCGTCCACGTCGACGACGCCGCCACGGCCGCCGTCGCGGCGCTGGACTGGCCGTCGGGCGCGGTCAACGTCTGCGACGACGAGCCCGCGGCGGGCCACGACTGGGTGCCCGTCTTCTGCGCGGCCGTCGGCGCGCCGGAACCCCGGCGCGTGGACGGCGAACGCGCCGGGTGGGCCCGCGGGGCCGCCAACGGCCGCGCGCGGAAGCTGGGCTGGGCAGCCGGGACGTCCTGGCGGGCCGGGTTCACCAGGGCTTGATCGCGGCGTCGGCGAGCAGCTCGGCCAGTGCGTCCAAGGCCGGCCGCCACGCGTGCTGCGGCGGCGTCGCGTACCCGATGATCAGCCCGGCCTCGGGGCGGCCGGCGGAATGCCAGTAGCCGGCGGCGTTGATCCCCTGCAGCCGCAGGCCCGCCGCGAGACCGGCGTCGATGACGCGCTTCTCCTCCTGCCGGGACGCGAGCGGCAGGAGCGCGTGCAGCCCGGCGGGGATGCCGTCCAACGGGGCGAGGCGGGCGGCCAGCTCGGTCCGCCGTTTCCGGTAGACCTGGCGGGCGCGGCGGACGTGCCGGTCGTAGTCGCCGCGGTCGAGCAGGTCGGCGATCGCGAGCTGGGCGGGTGTGCCGACCGTGGCGCCGGTGGCGGCGACGGCGTCGAGCACGGGGATGCGCAGCCGTTCGGGCACGACCAGCCAGCCGATCCGCAGCCCGGGCGCGAGCGTTTTGCTGGTGCTGCCGGCGAAGACGACGTGGTCCGGGGCTTGGGCCTGCAGGGCGCCGACGGGGTTCTGGTCGTACCGGAACTCGCCGTCGTAGTCGTCCTCGACGACGATCCCGTCGTGCTCGCGCGCCCACTCGAGGAACGCGGCCCGTCGGCCGGGGCTCAGCACCACGCCGCGCGGGTGCTGGTGGGCGGGCGTCAGCAGGGCGGCGCCCGCGTCTCCGGGGAGGGCGGCGCCTTCCGCGTCGACGGCCAGGGGAGTGGTCGCCAGCCCGGCCGCGTGGATCACGGACCGGTGGTGGGCGAGCCCGGGATCCTCGGTGCCGATCGTGCGGACGCCGGTGTCGCGCAGGGCGCGGGCCAGCACCGCCAGCCCGTGCGTGAAGCCACTGGTGACCACGACGGCCCCGGCGTCGACGCGCACGCCCCGGGCGCGGGCGAGGTAGGTCGCGACGGCTTCGCGCAGGCCCTTCAGCCCGGCGGGATCGCTGTAGTCCATGCTTTCGCGGCTCGCCGCGGCGAGCGTCCGCCGGACGCCGGCGGCCCAGAGGGCGCGCGGGAACAGGCCGAGATCCGGCCGCCCCGGCCGCAGGTCGAAACCGGCCCGCGACGGCGTCTCCGGCGCGGGTTTCCCGGGCGGCCGGGTGTCGGCGACGCGGGTGCCGGAGCCGGTCGCGCTGACGAGCCGACCTTCGGCGACGAGCTGCGCGTACGCCTCGACGACGGTGCCCCGCGCGACCCCGAGGTCCTGGGCGAGACTGCGCGAGCCGGGCAGCTTGGTCCCGGCGGGCAACCGCCCGGAGGAGACGGCATCCCGCAGCGCGGCTTCGAGGGCCCGGCGCCCGGTCCCGACGTCGAGGTGCAGGTCGACGCCGAGCACGCGCTTTCCCACGTCCGCACCGCCCTTTCCCCGCCGTCGAAGACCATTGTCGCCCGGCGTCGTCACCGCGGCCGCGCCGGCCGAAGCGGCGGCCGGCTACGCGCGGCGGACCACCATTGCCGGCAAGACCGCGCAGCCCGGCAACGTGAACTACCTCCGGCAGATCACTCGAAGAACTTGAGGCTCCAGCCGGTGTCGGTGGTCGCGCCCGGGACGTTGGCCCGGCGGTAGGTCGTCGAGCCCCACCAGCAGAACGTGCCCGAGTACCAGTAGCGGTTCGCCCACGAGTACGGCGTGCCCTTGGCCACGGCGTGGTACATCAGCGGGAACTTCGGCCCGGCGGGCGGGCTCGTCGCGATGTCGCCGTTCAGCAGGACGAAGCTGTGGCTGCCCGGCCCGTCGACGTGCAGGGTCGGGTCCCAGCCGGCCATCATCGTCTCGCGGTGGGAGCCGAACAGGCAGCCGTTCGACTTGTACCAGTCCCAGACGTAGGCCGGGTCGCCGCCGGCGCGCAGCCGGACCTCGCCGAGGCAGTACTGGTCGCTCCAGCTGCCGTTGGTGGAGTAGACGATGTGCAGCTGCCCGTTCGGGTCCTTGATCGCCGTGGGCGCTTCGTTGATGAAGGGGTTGCCCACCACGCGTTCCCAGCTCTCGCGCGGCTGCGAGATGACGTACCGCGCGCCGGCCGGCGTCGTCGGGCCGCTCATCCGGGCCAGGTAGAGGTTCTGCTCGACGTTCGTGTCGCCCGCCCAGCCCGACCAGACGAACCAGCGTTGCCCGCCGAAGGTGAACAGCGTGCCGTCGATGGCCCACTTGCCGTCGGGCAGCGCGAGCTGCGTCTCGGCGGTGTACCCGCTGTCGGCGACGGCGGAGCTGATGACGTACATCCGGTGCGCGTTGCCGGTCCCGGCCGAGAAGTAGATGTAGAACCGGCCGCCGTCGACGACGATCTCGGGCGCCCACACCTCGCCGCGGCCCCGGGTGTCGGACCAGACCTGCCGGGCGGGCGCACTCGCCGCGGCGTCGGGGGAGGAGCCGGCCCGGACGGCGATCCCGCCACCGGTGGACTGCGCGGCGAAGTAGGTGGAGCCGACGCGCAGCACGCTCGGATCGGCGGCCCGCAGCCCGGTCTGCCCGGCGTCGGCACTCGACACCGGAACCAGGCAGGCGACGGCCAGGAGCAAGAGGACGGCGATCCGTTTCATGGCCACATCCCGGGGTCAGCACGGAGGTTCCGATGATCGCGCGCCGCTGGCACCCACCGGTAGGGCCGGGAGATCTTGCTCGGTTCAGCCGGGCCGAAATTGGTCTGTTCCAGTGACCGCCAGGCGCTAGGGCGTGGCCTGCAGCCGTTCGAGCACGTCCTGCACGATCCGCCGCGCGGGCTGGATGAGGACGGCGGGGACGACGAACACCGCCACCCACATCACCGTGCCCACGGCGTTGGAGACGTCGACCGCGTGCGCGATCCCGCTGTCCGGTGCGGCGTAAAGGATGTACGCCCGGATCACGCCGGCGCCCACCATGAGCGCGCCGAGCGTGGCCGTGAGCAGCCGCTGCCACCGGCGGTAACGCGGCTCTTCCGTCCACGCGAGTTCGAACGCCTTCTCCCGTTTCGGGTCGCCGAAGCTCGCCATCGACGCCGCCGTCGTATGGGCGAGCGGCCGGCGCCGGACGAGCGTCACGAGGCAGAACACGCCCCCGACCAGGATGTAAGCCACTTCGCGCAGGGCCGCGACGCGCGGGCTCTGCGTCGCCAGGGACACCGTGATCGTCACCGCCAGCTCGGTGAGCACCAGGAGCCCCATCAGGTCGATGCGCCGCCGGCGGATCGTGACCGCCACCGCGACGGCGCCGACCGCGATCGCCGGGATCACGAGCGCCCAGAAGATGCCGACGCCGAAAGCGCGAAAGAGGTAATAGAGGCCGAATGAAAGCGCAATCTCGAGCAGGGTGGTCAGCAGGCCGGGCTTGGGTGTCATGATCGCTCCTTTCGCGGGACGAAGTAGGCGTCCCAGGCGAGCGTCCCGGCGGCGAGGTCGGCGGACACCCCGCGCACCCACGCCAGCTCGGCCTCGGTGACCGCGCGGGTGTACTCGTGTTCGAGCAGGTGCACCCGGGGGACGTGGTGCTCGATGGACGCGGTCAGCACCGCCTGCGTCGCGGTCAGGCGACGCTCGAGTTCCGCGGCCCGCAGGTCCAGCTGCGTCCGCACGTCGCCGGAGTCGAGCAGGTGGAGGAACGACACGACGGCCGGGAACAGCGGGAACTCCGCGGCCGGCGTGGCGACGGTCTCCCTCAGGCCCGCCAGCAACGTTTCGCGGCCGGCCGTGGTCAGGGCGTAGACGGTGCGCTCCGGATGACGCGTGTCGCGCTCGACCGCGTGGACCTCGACCAGGGCGTCGCGCACCAAGCGGTCGAGGGCGGCGTGGAGGCCGGAGCGGTTGCGGACGTTGACGACCAGGTCGACGCCGCGTTCCTTGACCAGCTGCTGCATCCGGTACGCGTGCATCGGTTCCTCGGCCAGCAGGGCCAAGACCGCGACAGCGATCGGGGAGAGGTGTCCGCGTGGTGCCATAGTACGTACTGTACTAGAACGTGCTGGACTACGCGAACTGCGAGAAGGGCCGGGCGCCTGTCAGCGCCCGGCCCTCGTCAGTTCACTTCGCGGAGCGGATGGCGCGCCGGCGGGTCCACAGCAGCAGGGAACCGCCTGCGGCCAGGAGCGCGAGGCCCCAGTAGACGCCCGTCAGGCTGACGCCGGTCGAGGCGAGGTTGTCCGGCCGGAACGCGACGTCCGGGACCAGGTCCGTCCCCGCGCCGCCGGGAGCGCCCGGCCCGCCCGGGTTGCCGGCCGGAGGGAGTGTCGCGCAGCTCGCGGCCAGCGTGACCGTCGGCTCGTCGAGCGCGTCGCCGGCCTGGTAGAAGCCCGCGAAGGCGTCCGAGCTGGTCAGGGCCGCCTTGATCGCCGACACCGTGAGCGTGCCCGCGCCCGGCGTCGTCGTGGCCGTGGCCAGGTCGAGGTTCGCCAGCGTCACGCCCGGCTTGCTCACCGGCGGCGACGGCGCTCCGGCGGTCGTCCGCAGTTCGACGTCCGCGGAGAGCGTGCCCTTGCCCTGGGCGATCGTGACCTTCGGGTTGGCCAGGACCAGCGTGAAGAAGTGCGCGGGGTAGCTGAACGCGACCTGGCCGCCGAACCGGGCGGTGAACTCGCCGGCCGCGGTGTACTGGCCGCTGCCGAGCGGGAAGCGGTACGCGCCGGTCGGGATCGCCTTCCCGGCCACCTCGTCCACGTTCGTGACCTCCGCGCCCTCGGTCGCGGTGATCGTGGTGCCGGTGCCGCCGCCGACGTAGCTCCGGAAGCTCTTCTTGAAGCCCCACAACAGGTTTCCCTGCGTGAGCGCGCCTGGAGAGAGCGCGCAGGTCGACGGCGGCGTCGTCGTCGAGGAAGGCGGCGGGGTGGTCGTCGGCGGCGTCGTGGCCGGGGGCTCGGTGCCGCCGATCTTGCCGGGGAAGACGAGCTTGCCCGCGTCGAGGTCCGCCGCGGCCGGGTAGAACCCGGCGAACGCGCCCGCGCCCGCTTCGGTGAGCGTGGCCGAGGCGATGTCGGCGACGACGTTGTCACCCTCCTGCCGCGGCGCCGCCGTGAACTTCAGGTCCGCGAAGTCCACTTCGGACGGCGTCCGCACCTGCTCGGGCGCGGCCTTGGTGCCGTAGAAGGAGTAGCCGACGGTCGCGCTCAGCTTGCCCGTGCCGTCACCGGCGAAGGTGACCTTCGGGTTGGACAGCTCGAAGTTCCAGATCAGGTGCGGTTCCAGCACGAAGGTGACGCGCCCGCCGAAGGCGACCGAGCCCTTGCCGGTCTTCCCGTCGAACGTCGACGGGCCCGCCGGCCAGCGGTAGGGCGACGGCGTGGCCGTGGTGCCCCGGTCGGCTGTCGCCGTGCCGCCGAACCGCTCGATGTAGGACCGCCAGGTCTGCTTGAGGCCCCAGTCCAAGCCGGTCGTGGTCGCGGGCGGCGGGTCGCCGGCGCCGGTGAACTTCAGCGCGGTCGTGCTGTCCCAGGTCGGGTCCGGGGTGTCCCAGCCGAACACGTAGACGCTGAACGGCTGCGACGCGGCATTGTAGGTGGTGCCGGCCGAGGTGTACTCGGCCTTGACCGGGACGGTCAGCTCCCAGCTGCCGTCGGCGTTCAGCGGGATCTGGACGCCGACCGCGTCCTTCTTGACCAGCTTGCTGACCTGGAACCCGGTCGCGGTGCGGGCGCGGACGTCGTCCTTGGCCGGGCCGACGCGGACGCCGAACCCCTTGCCGTCGTTGGCGTCCGGGGCGAACCCGGTGCCCTTGACGGTGATCGACGCGCCCGCGGGGTCCAGCCCGGTGGCCGGGGTGACGGTGACGGCGGGGGTCGTCGCGGCCGAGGCCGGGGGCGCACCGACGGCGCCGAGCACCGCCGCGGCCACCGCGACGGCAGCCCATCTTCGCAGGTTCACGAATCGGTTCCTTCCTGATCGGGGGAGCTCCCGCGGCGACGCCGCAGGAGGGGCGGGACGGTGAGCGCGGCCGCCGTCACCAGCAGCGCGAGGGCGGACACCACCCACCACAGCGCGCCGCGTGACGTCGGCGCTTCGGCGGCCGCGGGCTGCGGAGTCGGGGTCGGATCCGGGCTCGGCGACAGCGACGGCGTCGGGGCAGGCGACGCGACCGTCGGTGTTGGACTGTCGCTTGTGGACGGCGTGACCGTCGTGGCCGAAGCAGGCGGTGTCGCGGCCTTCGTCGGGACGGCGAAGGTGACCGGCGTGAACGTCTCGTTGTTCGCGTTGACCACGCCGTGCGCGCCGACCGTGATCAGTCCACAGCGGACAGTGAGGCAGTCGACGTCGACGACCCGGCCGTCGCGGTCGGTCGCGCGGAATCGGGCGCCGGGCACGACGAGCTGCGTGCTCCACGAGCCGTCCGCCGACAGCTGCCCGCCGTTGGCCGACGACGCCGTGTCGCTGCCGGGGAACGCGACGAACCGCTGGAAGCCGCGGTTGTCCTTGCTCTCCTTGTCCGGCACGTACCGGTAGGTCGCGCCCGCGGCGCCGCCCTTGCTGGGCTGCCACGCGCCGCCGGCGACCCAGCCGAACAGCACGTAGATCCCGCCGTACCCCTTCGGCACGGACTGGAACCCGCTGCCGCGGACGGTCAGCGTGGTCGCGTAGTCCGGGTCGGCGGCGGCCGGCGACACCTGGACGCGCGCCCCGGCGGCCTGCGCCGGGAACGCCGTCGCCAGGAGCAGCCCGGTCACCAGCACACTCGCAGCGGATCTGCGCATCAACTCTCCTTCGCCGATCGGTAAGGCAGGACAACGGGCTTTCCGGTCCTGGGGTGCGGGAACACCTCGACGCGATGGCCGTAGACGTCGCTCAGCACGGCCTCGGTGAGCACGTCGGCCGGCGGCCCGAGCGCGACGAGCGAGCCGCCACGCAGCAGCGCGACGCGGTCGGCGTGCGCCGCGGCGAGCCCGAGGTCGTGCAGCACGACGAGCACGGCGTCCCCCTCGCTCGCGCGCCGCGCGGCCAGCGTCAGCACCTGTTCGGTGTGGCGCAGGTCGAGGGCCGCGGTCGGCTCGTCGAGCAGCAGCAGGCCGGCGTGCTGCGCGAGGACGCGGGACAGCGCCGCGCGCGCCTGTTCGCCGCCGGACAACGTCGTGAACCGGCGGTCGGCGAAGCCGGCGACATCGGTCGCCGCGAGTGCGGCGGCGACGGCGGTGTCGTCGTCGGCCTCGGCCGGGGTGCGCCGCCACGGCGCCCGGCCCATCCGCACGACCTCGGCCACGGTGAAGGGGAAGCTCACGGTGTGCTGCTGCGGCAGTACCGCCCGGCGCCGCGCGAGTTCCGGCAGCGACCAGGACGTCAGGTCGGCGCCGGCGATCCGGACGGTGCCCGCGTCCGGCGTCAGGTCGCCGGCCAGCAGGGCCAGCGCCGTCGACTTGCCGGCGCCGTTCGGCCCGGCCAGTGCCAGGACTTCGCCGGGCCGGACGTCGAGGGAGACGTCCCGCACCAGGGGTTTGCCGTCGATCGTGTAGGTGACGCCGACGAGTTCGGCCGCGGCCTTCACGCCCAGCCTCCCGCCCGGCGCCGGGTCCGCAGCAGCAGCCAGAAGAAGAACGGCCCGCCGACCAGCGCGGTGAGGATGCCGATCGGCAGGTCGGCGTAGTCGAACAGGGTGCGCGCGGCGAGATCGGCGACGCCGAGCAGGAACGCGCCGGCCAGCAGCGACGCCGGGACCAGCACGCGGTGCCCGGGCCCGGTGACCATCCGCACGCCGTGCGGCACGATCAGCCCGACGAACCCGATGATCCCTGAGTAGGACACGGCCGCCGAGACCATCAGGGCCACCACGACGATCCCGGTCGTGCGCAGCGCTTCGACGTTCACGCCGAGGTGCCGGGCCGGGCGCTCGCCGAGCGCGAGCAGGTCGAGCCGCCGCGCGAGCATCAGGGACACGACGACGCCGACGGCCATCAGCGGCAGCACCGACCAGACGTACGGCCAGCGCGCCGAGGCCAGCGAACCCAGCTGCCAGAACACGATCTGCTCGCGCGCGGCCTGGTCGCCGGAGAACATCAGGAACGCGATCACCGCGCTCGCCACGGCGTTGACCGCGACGCCGGTGAGGATGAGCGTCACCACCTCCGACCGGCCGCGCGAGCGCGAAAGGCCGTAGACGGCCAGTGTTGTCAGCAAGCCGCCGGCGAACCCCAGCGCGGGCGTGGTGAAGGCGCCGAGGAACACCCAGCCGGCCACAATGGACAGACTGGCGCCGACCGCGGCCCCGGCGGAAACACCGACGACGGCGGGCTCGGCCAGCGGGTTCCCGAACAGGCCCTGCATCAGGGCCCCTGACACGCCGAGCACGCCGCCGACCAGCAACGCCAGCACCACCCGGGGAAAGCGGACCTGCCAGAGCGTCCCTTCGGCGAACGGATCGGCCAGGCCCGGCCCGATCCCGAACCGATGCAGCAGCGACGCGACGACGTCCGAGAGCGGGATGGCGAACTGGCCGGTGCCCGCGGACACGCACGCCACGACCACGGTCGCGACGCCGAGCCCGGCGAACAAAGCGGTGACGCGGACCGGACGGCTCATCCGGCCGACCCCGGCGCGTAGAGGGCGCGGGCCAGCGCGTCGAGCACGCCCGGCGTCTGCGGCCCGAAGCCGAGGATCTGGCTGTCGGCCATGTCGACGAACCGGCGGTGCAGCCCGGCCGGCGTCTGTGCGACGCCCGGAACCCGCAGCAGGCCATCGGGTCCGCCGACCGACTCGAGGCCCTTCGTCATGACGAGGATCACGTCCGGCCGGGCCTTGATCAGCGCTTCCGGGTTCACCGGGCGCATTCCCTCGACGCCGGCCTCGCTCGCGACGTCGACCGCGCCGAGCGCCATGATCAGCGAGTCGGCGCCGGACCCGCGGCCGAACAGGTAATACACGCCGGCCTGGCCGCGCAGGTAAAGGAAGACTGTGCGTAGCTTCCGCGCCGGGTCGGCGGGGGCCAGCCGGGTGATTTCGGTGCGCTTGGCGGTGATGTCGCCGGTCAGCCGGTCCGCGAGGCGTTGTCCCGCTTCGGGGACGCCGAGCGCGGCGGCGGCGTCGTGGACGAGCGCGCCGACGTTGTCGAGCGAGCGCCGGGAATCCAGGACGACCACGGGAATCCCGGCGTCGCGCAGCTGCAGGACCGCGTCCCAGGGGCCGAGCGTGGTGTCGGTCAGCACCACGGACGGGCGCAGCGCGAGGATCGCTTCGGCGTTGAGCTGGTGGCCGTTGCGGGTGACCAGCGGAAGTTTCCGCGCGGCGGGGAAGCCGGTCGAGACGTCGCGGCCGACGACGTGACTGCCCAGGCCCAGGCCGAACACCGTCGCGGCGAGCGTGCCGGCCATGTCGAAAGCCAGGATGCGGCGGGTGTCCGTGACGGTCACCTTCGTGCCCTGGTGGTCGGTGACGGTGACCGGCAGGTGCTGCGCGGGCGGCTCGGCGCCGATGTCCGGCTGGGCGAGCACGGCGGTGCTCGGGCCGGTCCGGGCCTTCGGATCGGGCAACGGCGTCAGTGCGGCCAGTGGTGCGACGGGCCCGCCCGCCGGGGCGGAAGTCGTTGGTGGCACGGAACATCCGGTCACCACGGCGAGCGTGACGGCAGCGAGGAGCAACCCCCTTGACAACATTAGGTAAGCCTAACCATATTACTCGATGGATAGGTAAGGCTTACCTAATCCTGTTACGTCGTCGTGATCGAAGGGACGATCCCCGCATGTCGAAGAGATCCACCGTGCTCCGCGCCGCTCTGGTCACCGCCACCGCCGCGGCGGCCGCCACCGCGCTCGCCGCACCCGCGTCCGCCGCCGGCGGCTCGGCCACCCACAACGGCTTCACGCTCACCGCGTCCAACGCCACCGGCCTCGCCGCCGCGGGCGAGACGGTCACGGTGACGGGCAGCGGCTTCAGCGCGCTGAACGGCTACTACGTCGCGCTGTGCGCGGTGCCCGAGGACTACAGCTACGGCGTGAAGCCCAGCCCCTGCGCGGGCGGCGACGGCCAGGGCGGCACCGGCGTCGGCCCGTCCGCGTGGGTGACGAACTCACCGGGCGGCACGTCGACGATCGCGGCCAACGGCACGTTCACCACACGGATCCGCGTAGCCCGGGCCGGCACCGGCCTGGACTGCGGCGACCCGTCGGTGACGTGCGCGATCGTCTCCCGCCGTGACCACGTGTCGGCCAACGACCGCACGGCGGACGTGTTCATCCCGGTCACCTTCTCCTGACCGGAGCCGCGTCGCTCCGGTACGCACCGGAGCGACGCGGTCGGACGGCCGCCGGGGTTGGTCACCTTTCGAGAATTCGGGGGATGCTTCATCCCGGACATCGGGCATTCGCGAGACATTCGCACCGGCCGAATAACGGACTCGTTCCAAATCGGGCCGGGAACCCGGATTCGGATCGGGCCATACGCCCGTCACACTGCCCGCGGAATAATTGGCGGCGCTCCCTGTCAGCGGAGAGGTCACGCGACCCGAATCCAGGTGTCCTGGCCGGGCGGCTGCTGTTCGCGGTGCAGCTCTTCGCAAAGCTGCACCCCCGCCACGGCTCGGTACTGGCCCACCCGGAGAAGGACGGCGTGCGGGCGACGGAGCTGTCCCGCCTGTCGTCCACGCTGACCGGAGCTGGGGCTGCTGCTGTAGCAGCGGTGGAATCGTGCGTGCCCGCTGAGCTTGGGCCGCTGTTGCGCCGCTGTGCTGCAGGTCCTGACCGGGACCGAGTGGCCGGTGCACCCGGCGGCGCTGCGCGCTGACCAGGCCTGGGCTGCTGTTGTACCAGCGGAACCGCAGGGCCGACGGCGCCGAGCGGCCGCCGCGTCGGTGGAACCGCGCGTGCTGGCCGGGACCGTTTAGCCGGTGCATCAGCGAAATCGCAGGTACCGACGGCGTCGAGTGGCCGCCGCGTCGGTGGAACCGCGCGTGCTGGCCGGGACCGTTTGGCCGGTGCTCCGGCGGTGCCGCGCGCTGACCGGCTTGAGCTGCTGCTGTACCAGCGGAACCGCGCGCACCGACCAGCACCGATTGGCTGGTGCACCAGCGGCCCTGCGTTGGCTGGGCTCGAGCTGCTGCCGCATCGGCGGACCCGCGCGCGCCGATCGGCCAAGCGCGCCAGCGGTACCGCCCCGCTGAACGGGACTGAGCAGCCGCTGCACCAGGGGAACCGCAGGCAATCACCGGTACCGAGCTACTGCCTCAGCGGGGAGCCGCAAGCGCTGACCGACCTCGATTGGCTACCCCACCAGCGGTATCTCGGGCACTGACTGGGCCCGAGTAGTTGCCGCACGCCTCGGGACCGCAAGCGTCGACCGAGTCGATTGGTCAGTGCGTCAGCGGCACCACACCAGTCGGACGGGCCCGAGTGGTCGGCGCAGTAGTGAAACCCGCACGAAAGCTGACCGGGTCTGGGCAGTCGTCTGGGCAGCGGAGCCGCAGGGACCGGCCGGGCTCGGCGGCCGCCGTCGCAGCAGAATCGCAAGGGACTGACCGGCACTGAGCTGTGCCGTAGCGGCAGAGCCGTAGCGCTGACCGGGACCGGGCAGCCCTCGCACCGGTGAGCCGCACGTGTTGACCAGGCTCCAGCCGCCGCTGAGCCAAGGGAACCGCGCGTCGACCCCGAAGCCGAGCTGCCGCTGTGCCAGGGGAACCGCAAGTACTTGACCAGGACCGAGCAAGCGCCCGCGAGCCCTGACCAGTGCCACACGGCAGCCCGGCCGAGATGCGGACAGCGGCCCGCTTTCAACCAGCCGCCTGCGATGCTCGGGCCTGTCTGCGATGCCCATGCCCGGCCGGCCACGATGCCCAGGCCCGGCCAACGATGCCGGGCTCGGCTGGAGGCCCAGACACAGCCGATGCCCAGCCCCGGCCGTAGGCCCAGACCCCGCCGCGATGCCCAGGCCCGGCCGTGATGCCCATACCCGGCCACGATCCCGGGACCCGGCCGGATGCGCAGGGCCAGCCGTCCGCGATGCCAGACCTGGCCACGATGCCGGGGCCTGGCTGGATTCCCAGGCCCAGCCGTCCGCGATGCCGGGGCCTGTCTGCGATGCCCAGGCCCAGCCAGCCACGATGCCGAGGCCCAGACCCGGCCGTAGGCCCAGACCCCGCCACGATGCCCAGGCCCGGCCAACGATCTCGGGACCCAGCCGAATGCCCAGCCACAATGCCGGGACCCCTGCCGGACGCCAGGCCCAACCGGACGCCCGGACCCGTCCGCGATGCCAGACCCAGCCGCACGCCCGAACCCGAACAACCCCCGGACATGCGGAAGGGCCCCGCACCACTGGTGCGGGGCCCTTCCGGCATCAGAAGCTACTTCACTTCTTCTTGGCGGCCGACGTGCGCTTGGCCGGGGCCTTGGCTGCGGCGGGCTTCTTCGCCGCCGCGGTCTTGGTGGCGGCCGGCTTGGCCGCGGCCTTTGCCCGGGTGGTGGTGGCCTTGGCGGCGGTGGCCTTGGCCGGGGCGGCCTTGGCGGCCGCGGTCTTCGGGGCGGCCTTGGTGGCGGTCGCCGCCTTGGTCGCGGTGGCCTTGGCGGCCGGCTTCGCCGTGGTGGCGCGCGTGCGGGTGGCCGTCGCGCGGGCGGTGGCCGGCTTGGCCGCGGCCGCGCGGGGCGTGGTGGCCCGCGTGCTGGTGGCCTTCGCCGGGGCCGACGCCTTGGCGACAGCCGCACGCGTGGTCGTGGTGGCGGCGGTCGCACGCTTCACCGGGGTCGCCTTCGGCAGCTTCTTCGTGCCGGAGATGACGTCCTTGAAGGTGGTGCCGGCGCGGAAGGCGGGGACGTTCGTCTTCTTCACGCGAACGGCTTCACCGGTGCGCGGGTTGCGAGCGGTGCGGGCCGCGCGGGCGCGCTTCTCGAACACGCCGAAGCCGGTGATGTTCACCTTCTCGCCCTTGTTGACCGTCCGGATGATGATGTCGACCAGACCGTCAACGGCCTGCGAAGCCACCTTCTTGTCGCCCAAACGCTCAGACAGCGCCTCGATCAGCTGGGCCTTGTTCGTCATTCCAGTCCTCCATAGTGGAACTTGTACACGGCCCATCTCGGCCGACACTGCACACGGTATTACCAATACCGCACAAAATCCAACTGGGGGTCGAAATATTTCCTTGTACGGGGGCGGGTTCCGCCCCCTGAGAGGGGCTTGCCCGATCCCGCCCGCAACGGTCCCGGGAAGCCGACCATGGCCCTGAGCAGGCAAAACCTGGTTCCGGTGCCGTCCACAGTGGTCGTCCATATAGGACCGGTGGGGTCCCGGAAGACTTTTCGCCGACACGCCGTGCCGGGCGCGTCCGGCGTGTGGCTGAGGCCACTCCGGCCCCGATCCCGCGCTGCGATCGGGGATCGCGGGCCCGCCGGCGGCCCCCGCGAGGCCCCGCCGGACCCCGCGGCGAGGGCCGCCGGCGCCGCTTCACCCTGGAGCCAGCGGAAGTCCGGACGGCGGCCCGGGGGAAGCCCGGCGCCGGGCGGTAACGCCGCGCCCCGCCGGGACGACCTTTCCGGCGTGCGGGACCCCGGCCGGGTGCCGCCCGAAATGCCTGTGGTGACTAAAAGATCTTCCCCGAAGGGTGAACTCACTCGTTCGGCCCAGCCGTGGCGGGCGGTGACGTCCTCGGTACCGCGGAAGGCGCAACGCCGTGTTGGCCGGGGCCGCGGACTTCCGGCGGGCTAGTCTGCGGCCGGAGGAAGCGCCGGGCGGACAGGGAGAACCGTGGACCAGGAGACTCTCACCACCGTGGTCGGACGGGTGGCGGGCACCGAGGATTCGACGCCGCTGCAGTTCCACGTGGCCATCGATCCGGAAGCCTATCTGCAGCTCGACGACGTGGTCGTGACACGGCGGGAGCTGCCGGGGCGCGGCGAAGTCGTGTCCTACGGCGTCGTGACGCAGGTGAGCGCGCGGCACGAAGGCGCCAGCTTCGGCAGCGACGTCTTCCTGATCTCGGACGGAGTCCTGCCCGCGCAGGTGCAGGAGATCGCCGAGATCGCGACCACCCGCGTCGAGCCCGAGTGCTACGTGCCGCCGCGGCCGGGCGCCGTGGTCTCCCGTGCGGTGGGGGAGGATCGCGCGCAGGCGCTGTACTTCGACAACATGAGCCGCCAGGTGGCGGTCGGCCTGGGCCGCGACGGCGAACCGGTGTTCCTCAACCTGGACTTCCTCGACGGCACGCGCGGTGCGCACGTCAGCATCAGCGGGGTGTCCGGCGTCGCCACGAAGACGTCGTTCGCGTTGTTCCTGCTGCACTCGATCTTCCGCGGCGGCGCCCTGTCCAACGCCCACAACGCCAAGGCCCTGGTGTTCTCGGTCAAGGGCGAGGACCTGCTGTTCCTCGACACCCCGAACATCCACCTCGACGCGAAGCTGCAGGAGGAGTACGCCAAGCTCGGCCTGCCCGCGGAGCCCTTCGCCTCGGTCGGCTTCTACGCGCCGCCGACGCCGTCGGACACCACGGGGAAGCCTTACGTCACCGGGCGGACCACCGGCGTCGGCGCCTTCTGGTGGACCATCGCGGAGTTCTGCGCGACCGACCTGCTGCCCTACGTCTTCGCCGACGCCGAGGACGAGCGCAACCAGTACACGATGGTCATCCACCAGGTCGCGAACCGGTTGCGGCTGGACACCACGCCGGCCGGGAAGGACGGCGCCGCCAACGTCGACGGCGTGCTGTGCCGCACCTACGCCGAGCTGATCGACGTCATCTGCGACCGCGTCACCGACGAGGAAACCCGCGCGAGCTGGGCGGGTGCGGTCACCGGCGCGGGCACGGTCAACGCCTTCATCCGCCGCCTGCGCTCGAGCCAGCGCGCGCTCAACGGCCTCATCCGCGGCGACCTCACCGACCACGCCGCGCGCAAGCTCTCCACGGAGAACCAGCAGGTGACCGTGGTGGACATCCACAACCTCGTCGAGCGCGCGCAGCGGTTCGTCGTCGGCGTGACGCTCGCCGCGGAGACCGCGCGCAAGGAAGCCGCCGGCGCGGGCGGGCTGCTGTTCACGATGCTGGACGAGCTCAACAAGTACGCGCCGCGTGAAGGCAGCAGCCCGATCAAGGAAGTCCTGCTGGACATCGCCGAGCGCGGCCGCTCCCTCGGCGTGATCCTGATCGGCGCGCAGCAGACCGCGTCCGAGGTCGAACGCCGGATCGTCAGCAACAGCTCGATCCGGATCGTCGGCCGCCTCGACGCCGCGGAGGCCTCGCGCCCCGAGTACGGCTTCCTGCCGGCCAGCCAGCGGGTCCGCGCGACGCTCGCGACGCCCGGCACGATGTTCGTGAGCCAGCCGGAGATCCCGGTGCCGATCGCGGTCGGCTTCCCGTTCCCGGCCTGGGCCACGCGGCTCTCCGAGGCGGGAAAGGTACCGACGACGACGGCCGCGTCCAAGAACGCCGATCCGTTCGCGGGCCTGCCCGCGCGCGGCAGCAGCGACCCGTTCGGCGACGACCCACCACCTTTCTGAGCCCCCCGGCCACAGGCGAAGAACGGAAGGACGCCGCGTGAAGTTCCTGCACACCTCCGACTGGCACGTCGGCAAGACGATCAAGGGCCGCAACCGCCTGGACGAGCAGCGCGCCGTGCTCGGCGAGATCGTCCGGATCGCGCGGAAGGAGGCCTTCGACGCGATCCTGATCGCGGGTGACCTCTACGAGACGTCGGCGCCGTCGGCCGCCGCGCAGGAACTCGTGGTGCAGGCCCTGATGGCGCTGCGCGAAACCGGTGCCGAGGTACTGGCGATCGCCGGGAACCACGACCACGCCGCGACGTTCGAGGCGTACCGGCCGCTGCTGCGGGCCGCGGGCATCCAGCTCTCCGGCGACCCGCGCCCGGTCGCCGACGGCGGTGTCGTGTCGTTCGACGCGCGTTCGACCGGCGAGCGCGTCAACGTCGCCGTGCTGCCCTTCCTTTCCCAGCGCTACGCGGTGCGCGCCGCCGAGCTGCTCGCCGGCACCCCGGCGGACAACGTCGGCCAGTACGACCAGCGCGTGCGCGACATCCTGGAGCACCTCAAGTCCGGCTTCACCGACGGCGCCGTCAACCTCGTCATGGCGCACCTGACCGTGACCGGCGGCGCGATGGGCGGCGGGGAACGCGCGGCCCAGTCCATCTTCGAGTACCACGTGCCGGCGACGGCGTTCGGCGCCGACCCGCACTACGTCGCACTCGGGCACCTGCACCGGCGCCAGTCGCTGCCCGCGGCCTGCCCGGTGCACTACAGCGGCGCGCCGATGCCCGTCGATTTCGGCGAACAGGACAACACGAGCGTCGTGCTGTCGGTGGAGGTGACGCCGAGCACGCCGGCGAAGATCACCGAAATCCCGCTGACGTCGGGGCGGAAGCTGCGCACCGTCCACGGCACGGTGGCCGAACTCGTCGGCCGCGCGGCGGAGTTCGGCGAGGACTACCTCCGCGTCTACGTCCGGGAAGCAACCCGGGCCGGGCTGCGCGAGGAGATCCAGGAAGCCCTGCCCAACGCACTGGAGATCCGCATCGACCCGGAGTTCGCGGCGCCGATCACGGCGTCGGGCGGCGAACGCGCGGTGGCGGACCGGTCACCGGGCGAGCTGTTCGCGGCGTACTGCGACGAGCGGACGGTGGCGGACAAGAGGGTGCAGGCGCTCTTCGCGCGGCTGCACGACGACGAGACGAGCGGGGTGTGACATGCGACCGGTACTGCTGGAGATGACCGGCTTCGCGTCGTTCCGCGAGAAGACCGAAGTCAGCTTCGAGGACACGGACTACTTCGCGCTCGTGGGGCCGACCGGCGCCGGCAAGAGCACGGTCATCGACGCGCTCACCTTCGCCCTCTACGGTTCGGTCGCGCGCTGGGACCACGAAGGCCTGGTGGCGCCCGCGCTGGCCCCGACGGCGAACCGCGCGACCGTGCGGCTGGTCTTCGACGCGGGCGGCACGCGCTACCACGTGGTGCGCGAAGTCCGCCGCAGCGGCGGCAAGAAACCCACGGTCAGCGTGAAGAACGTCCGCCTGGAACGGCTCGCCGACAACGCCGCGCTCGGCGGCGCGGACGACGAAGCCGACGCCGTCGCCGCGGACTCCGAGGTGACGCCGGCGATCGAACGTCTGCTCGGGTTGACGTTCAAGCACTTCTGCACCTGCGTCGCGCTGCCGCAGGGCGATTTCGCGGAGTTCCTGCACGCCAAGGCCGCCGACCGGCAGAAGATCCTCATCAAGCTGCTGGGCTTGGAGGTCTACGAGCGGATCGGCCGCCGCGCCAACGTGACCGCCGAGCAGCAGGCTCACCGCGCGAAGGTCCTCGAAGAGCAGCTCGGCAGTTACGCCGACGCGACCGAGGAAGCCGTCGAGGCCCTGGCCGCGCGCATGACCGCGCTGGCCGAACTGGACGCGCGGGTCGAAACGGCGTTGCCGGGGTTGACCGACGCGACCCGCGCGCACGACGAAGCCCGGCAGCTCGTCACCACCCTCACCCGGGACCTCGCGATCCTCGACGCGCTGGAACGCCCCGGCGGCGTCGAAGACCTCGAAGCCCGGCGCCGGACCGCGGCGGAGGCGGCCACGGCCGCGCGGAGCACCCTCGACTCGGCCGAGATGGCGGACGAAGCGGCCCGCGCCGCGCTGACCGCCGCGCCCGACCGGGGCGAGCTGGAGCGGATCCGCGCCGCCCGCACGGAACTCGTCGCCGCCGAGGAGGCCCTCCCCGGCCTGGCCGAAGGCGCGAAGACGGCGTCGCAGGCCAAAGACACCGCCGCGACGGCGGTGGCCGACGCGGTGGCGATCGTCGACGCGGCCCGCAAGACCCACGACACCACCGCACGGGCCGCCGAGAACGCCGCCGCCGACGCCGCGCGCGTCCGCGGCGAGCGGGACCGGCTGGCCGGGCTGCGGCCGCCGGCGGATCTCGGTGACCTGTCGGCGGAGTCCGCGCGCGTCGCGAAGCGCGTGACGGCCGCGGCATCCCGGCTGACCGCGGCCGAGACCGCCGACGCCGCAGCGCGCGCCGCGCTGGCCGCCCAGCCGGACGGCGCCGCGCTCACCGCGGCCCGCACCGACGCCCGCACCCTCTACACGGTGGCCGAGACCCAGCGCAAAGCCCTGCCGGAGCACGCGGCCCGCCGCGCGGAACTCGACGCGGCGCGGACGGCTTTCACCGCGTCCGACGCCGAACTCGCCGCCGCCCGGACCGCGGTGACCGACGCCGAACGCGCCGGGCAGGCGCTGGTCCTGCGGGCCGGGCTCGCCGTCGGGCACCCGTGCCCGGTGTGCGAGCAGGAAGTCTCGGCCGTGCCGGCGCACGACGGCCACGCCCACCTCGCCGAGGCCCGCGAGCGCCTGGACCAGGCGGAGCAGCGGCGCGCGGCGGCCGAAACCGCCGTCCGCAAGCTGGAACGGGCCGTGGACCGCGACGCCGACCAGTCCGCTTCGGCGGCCGCGCAGGCGGAAGAGCTGCGCGTGGCCCTCGTCGACGTCGAAGGCCCGCCGGAGTCGGCGCTGCTGCTGCGCCCGGTCGAAGCCGGTTCTTCCGAGCAGGACTTCGCCGATCTCATCGCCGCCGTGCGCGAGCGGGGGGAGTGGCTGTCCGCGACGCTCGACGCCCGCGCCCGCGTCATCGAGGCCGCCCGCGCCGCCGACGCCGAACTGGCGGCGGCCCGCGCCGAGCGCACGGCGGCCCAGCGCGACGCCGAAGTCGTCGAGAAGTCGGCCGTGGCGGCCCGGGAAGCCCTGCGGGCGGCCCGGGATCCGCTGGTGGAGCTGGGTGCGCCGGGGATCGACGCCGACGACGTCGCGGCGGGCTGGCAGCGGCTCACGGCGTGGGCGGCATCGGCGCTCGAGGCACGGCGCACCGCGTTGGGGGCGCTCGAAGCGGCCGCGGAAGCCGCGGGCAAGGAAGCCGTCGTCGCGGCGGACGACCTCGCGTCGGCCGAGCGGAGCGCCGAAACCCGCCGCACGCAGGCGAACGACGCGGGCCTGGCCGAGCAGTCGGCGCGCACCCGGCTGGACACCACCACGCGCCGCCGTGACGAACTGGTCGTGACGCTCGCCGAAGCGCCGTCCGCCGACGTCGTCACCGCGCAGCTGGCGCAGGTCGCGTCGCTCGAACAAGCCGCGCGTGCCGCCGACGCGGAGCTGCGCACAGCGCGTGCCGCGGCGAAGCGGGCCATCGACGGCCAGGCACGCGTGAGCAAAGAAGTCGAGGCCGAGCGGCAGAAGCTGTCCCGGGCGCGCGATCCCCTCGTCGGCTTCGGCGCGCCGCCGATCGACGGCGAAAGCCTGCTGGACGCCTGGACGTCGCTGACGGACTGGGCGGCCGGGCAGGCGACCGAACGCCGTGCGCGGCTGGCCGCCGCCGAGACCTCCGAGGGATCCGCCACGGAAGCGTTGCGCGGGGCCGAACAGCAGGTCGCCGACGACGTCACCGCGCTCGGGATCACCCTGCCGGTGGGGCCGGTGCGCGACCGGGTGCCGGTGGCGCTGGCCACCGCGCGCGCCCGCGCCGAGGCCGACCACACCGAGCTGCGGCGGCGCGTGGCCCACGTCGAAGGCCTGCGCGGCGACATCGCGGGCGCGGAGTCGGAGTCGCAGGTCGCGAAGCTGCTCGCGGATCTCCTGCGCTCGGACAAGTTCCCGCGCTGGCTGATCGCCGGGGCGCTCGACACGCTGGTCGCCGAGGCGTCCGCGTCGCTGCTGGAACTGTCCGGCGGCCAGTTCGAGCTGACCCACGACAAGGGCGACTTCCTGGTGGTGGACCACAACGAGGCCGACGCCCGCCGCCCGGTGAAGACGCTGTCGGGCGGGGAGACCTTCCAGGCGTCGCTGGCGCTGGCCCTCGCGCTGTCGTCCCAGCTGGGCGCCATGGCCGTGGCCGGCGCGACCAAGCTGGAGTCGATCTTCCTCGACGAGGGCTTCGGAACGCTCGACGAGGCGACCCTCGACGTCGTAGCGTCCACATTGGAGAACCTGTCGGCCTCCGGCACGCGGATGGTCGGCGTGATCACGCACGTGCCGGCGCTGGCCGAGCGCGTGCCGGTCCGGTTCCTGGTCACCCGCGACGGCAGCGGCTCGCACATCACCAGGGAGGGCGCATGACCGCGGTGGCGGGGATGAGCTTCAACATCGACGCCTGGGACCCAGGGTACGGCAGCTCGATGGAGGCCGAGGAGCTCGCTCGGTCGCAGGCCGAGGTCGAGCTCGACGTCGAGGTCCCGGCGGCCGAGTGGGCGCCGATCGACCCGTCGCCAGTGCCGTCGCCGCCGGACGCGGTGCTGTTCGTGGACGGCGTCCGCCGCATCGACGCCCGCGTCTGGATCGACGACCCGGACGGCGCGAACTCCGCGTCCATCGGGATCTGCGCGTCCTACGCGGCCGGCGTCGTGTGCTGCTGCGCGGGCCGGGCCCACGTCATCGGCGCCAACGTCCGGCGCGGGCTGTTCACCGTGGCCCCGGAGGCCGCCGGCATCGAGACGACGGCCGGGCGGTACGAGGCCTTCCGCGCGACGGCCAAGGACGACAAGCCCCTCGCCGTGGTGCTGTCGTCGGCGCTGCAGAGCGAACTGGCCGACGTCGAGCTGGAGACGGCCGAACAGGCGCGCCGGGCGATCGCCGGGCACGTCGCCCACGACCTGCTCGTCGTCGACGGCCCGCTGAGCGGCCGCACGCACCTGCCCCGGGCCGTCGGGTTCATCAAGAGCCACCAGACGACGTACCTGCCGGGCGAGCTCAACGCGATGGTCGGCGAGCTCACCCCGCACCAGCGCACGCCGGTGTTCCTGATGGGCACGACGTGGGTCCGGCACTCGTGGTACCTGCGCCTGCCCTCGGACGGCGGCCCGCCGTGGTCGGGGGTGGTGCGCGTCGAGGCGGCCTCGCACCTCGCGCGCGAAGAGGTGACGGACCTGGCGAACGTCACGCAGTCGGTGCTGGGGCGCTTCGCGTCGGTCCCGTACAAGGACTCGCGGGCGCCGCAGAACCTGTACCCGATCGCCGGGCTGGAGCGCGACCTGCGGCACCGGCTCGGCGACCAGCAGTTCGTCTACCGCGCGCTGCGGCTGGCCGCTTCACGCTGAGCCGGGCCCCGGGACGGCCGACTGGGGATGCGGCCGGCCCGGGGGTCCTATGTGGAGGGTCAGCTCAGCGACCCGTCCCCGGTCTGCGGTGCGCCGGCCGGCTTGACCGCGACCTGCGGTTTCACCGGCTTGGCGGGCTTGGCCGACGTCGACGTTGGCGGCTTGGGCTTCGTGGTGGTCGGCTTCGGCTTGGTCGTGGTGGTCGGCGGCGGGGTGCCCAGGATGGTGAACGACCCGGTGGCGACCCGGCCGTCCGAGCACGTGAACGTCGCCGTGTACTTCCCCGGGATCTTGATCGCCGTGGTGTGGCCGCCGGCCCGGCCCCAGTTGCCGCCTTCCGTGAACTGCAGCGGTGCGGCGAACCCCTTCGACGTGACCGCCGTGCGCGGGCTGCAGCCGTTGCCGATCGCCGCGTGGGTCTCCGCGTCGATCCGCCCGCCGGGCTCGACCTGCTGGGTGATTCCCCAGCTGACCTCATCCGCCGCGCTCGCCGGGGCCGCCACGGTCAGTGTCGCCGCGCCCGCCACCATTACGCCGATCAGTGTTTTCTCGAGCATCCTGCGTCCTCCCTCGTTCCTCGCCTCCTCCACGCGTGAGCCGCGAAAACGGTTGAGTCCCGGGAATGTTCATGTACGTGAACGACCATCGAGTCTATGTTTTGTTGCCACGTATGCGTTACCTTCTCCCCGGCTTGGTCCCGTTCAGTGGCGAGGGAGACTCGATGCGTTACGGCCGCCTGGTTCTTTCCGCGCTACTGGGGATTTCGCTGACGGTCCCGCTGACCGGGATGGCGGCGGCGCAACCGTGGCGCGACGCGCGTCAGCCGCCCGACCGCCGCGCCGCGGAACTGGTCGCGGCGATGACGCTGGACGAGAAGATCTCCCAGCTGCACCTGCAGCCCGACGCCGAGCACCAGCGGTTCGTGCCGCCGATCCCGCGCCTCGGCGTGCCCGGGTTCCGGATCGCCAACGGCCCGGCCGGCATGGGCCCGGCCGACGACAAGCCGCAGAAACCGGCGACCGCGCTGCCCGCCACGATGGCGCTGGCCTCGACGTTCGACACCGACGCCGCGCGCCGCTACGGCCGGCTGATCGGCAGTGAGACCCGCGCGCTCGCGCACAACGTGTCCGAGGCGCCCGACATCAACATCGCGCGCGTCCCGCGCAACGGCCGGACGTTCGAGGGGATGGGGGAGGACCCGGTGCTCGCCGGGGCGCTG
This sequence comes from Amycolatopsis sp. NBC_01286, assembly GCF_035982555.1. Classification (NCBI taxonomy): domain Bacteria; kingdom Bacillati; phylum Actinomycetota; class Actinomycetes; order Pseudonocardiales; family Pseudonocardiaceae; genus Amycolatopsis; species Amycolatopsis sp. NBC_01286. The sequence continues at coordinate 465,264 of NZ_CP108428.1, read as the reverse complement.
GCCGCCGCCGACATCCGCGGCATCCAGGAGAACGGCACCATCGCCGAGGTCAAGCACTACGCGGCGAACAACCAGGAGACGCAGCGGCAGAGCATCGACGAGCACATCGACGAACGCACGCTCAACGAGATCTACCTGCCCCATTTCGAACAGGCGGTGACCGAAGGCCGGGCCGGGTCGGTGATGTGCGCCTACCCGAAGATCAACGGCGTCTTCACGTGCGAGAACCCCGCGCTGCTGCAGGGAAAGCTGCGTGACGACTGGGGCTTCAAGGGGTTCGTGCAGTCCGACTGGGGCGCCGCGCACAGCACCGTCGGCTCGGCGAACGCGGGCATGAACCTCGAGATGATCGACGGCACCTGGTACGGCGACAAGCTGAAGCAGGCCGTGCTCGCCGGGCAGGTCACCGAGCAGCGCGTCGACGAACTGCTGCTGCCGCGGTTCCGGACGATGTTCGCCTTCGGCCAGTTCGACCACCCGCCGGTGCTCACGCCGCTGCCGACCGCCGAGCACGACGCGGCCGCGAAGCAGTTCGCCGAGCGCGGCATGGTGCTGCTGCGCAACGAACACGCGCAGTTGCCGCTCGACTCCGCCGCGGTGCGGTCGATCGCGTTGATCGGCCCGTTCGCGACCCAGGCGAAGACCGGCGGTGGCGGCAGCTCCGCCGTCATCCCGACGTCCACAGTGGACCCGGTGACGGGCCTCCGGCAGCGGGTTCCGGGCGCCGCGGTGACGCTCGACGACGGCAGCGACCCCGCGCGGGCGGGGTCGCTGGCCGGGGCGTCCGACGTCGCGATCGTGATGGTCGGCGACAACGAACTGGAGGGCAAGGACCGCCCGAGCCTGGCCCTCGAAGGCAACCAGGACGCGCTCGTCGCGGCCGTCGCCGCGGCCAACCCGCACACGGTGGTCGTGGTGAAGAGCGGCGGCCCGGTGCTCATGCCGTGGGCGTCGTCGGTGCCCGCGATCCTGCAGGCCTGGTACCCGGGCCAGCAGGACGGCGCGGCGGTGGCGAGTGTGCTCTTCGGTGACAGCAACCCGTCGGCGAAGCTCCCGATCACGTTCCCGGCGGCGGACGCCGACACCCCGGCGAACACGCCCGAGCAGTTCCCGGGCGTCGACGGCGTGGCTTCGTACTCGGAGGGGCTGCAGGTCGGCTACCGCTGGTTCGACGCGCAGGGCAAGGCGCCGCTGTTCCCGTTCGGCTACGGCCTGTCGTACACGACGTTCGCCTTCTCGGGCCTGTCGGTGCGGAACACGGGCGACGGCGCGACGGCGACGTTCACGGTCCGCAACACCGGCCACCGCGCGGGTGCCGAGGTCGCGCAGCTGTACCTGGGCTTCCCGGCCGCCGCGGGCGAACCGCCTCGCCAGCTCAAGGGTTTCGAGCGGGTGCAGCTGGCGCCGGGGCAGGCCCGGCGCGTGACGATCAAGCTGGACGCCCGCGACTTCTCGATCTGGGACAAGGCGTGGCGCCCGGTCCACGGCGGCTTCACGATCCAGGTGGGCGACTCGTCCCGCTCCCTGCCGCTGCAGGCGTCCCTGCACCGCTGACCCGCGCAAGTCCGTGAATGCCACATCGAGGGACCTGGCGTCCGTGAATGTGGCATTCACGGACTTCGGGCCGACCCGCGCGGGCTAGGTGTTCTGTCCGGGGAGGTTGCGATCGGTGCGACACGTGATCGGATGATCTTGGCATAAGGGAGGGCCTCCGGGTTCGGTGTGGATTGCGACGTCTACACCGAGCAACGGAGGCCCTCGTGACCCACGCTAACGCACCCCTGACCCCGACCGGCAGACTGCGCCTGGCCCGCTGCGTCGTCGACGACCGATGGCCGCTGCGGCGAGCCGCAGAACGGTTTCAGGTGTCGGTCTCCACCGCCGCACGATGGGCCGCTCGCTACCGCAACCAGGGCGAGGCCGGGATGACCGACCGTTCCTCGCGGCCCAGGACCAGCCCGAACCGGACACCCACCCGGACCGAACGGCGAGTGATCAAGATCCGGGTGACCCGTCGGTGGGGCCCGGCCCGCATCGCCTACCTGCTCGGCCTGAACCCCTCGACGGTGCATCGGGTCCTGACCCGTTACCGGCTGGCGCGCCTGGTCCATCTCGATCGTGCCACCGGTCGGCCGGTCCGCCGTTACGAGCACGCCGCCCCCGGTGATCTGGTCCACGTCGACATCAAGAAGCTCGGCAACATCCCCGACGGCGGCGGCCACAAAGTCCACGGCCGCGCCGTCGGCGGGCGCAACAGCGCCGCCCACCGCGACCCCGCCCGGCCCCGCAAGGTCGGCGGCCGCGCGAACCTGGGCTACAGCTATCTGCACAACGCTGTGGATGATCACTCCCGGCTGGCCTACACCGAGATTTTGGCCGATGAGACCAAGGCGACCGCGGCCGCGTTCTGGACCCGGGCGCGGGCGTTCTTCGCCGGCTACGGCATCACCGTCGCCAGGGTGCTGACCGACAACGGATCCTGCTACCGCTCACTTCTCTGGCGCGACACGCTGCGCGACGCGCAGATCGTCCATAAGCGCACCCGGCCTTATCGGCCGCAGACCAACGGCAAGGTCGAGCGGTTCAACCGGACTCTGCTGGAGGAATGGGCCTACAGCCGGGCTTACCGCACCGAGACCGAACGGCGGGCGGCATTGCCGGGCTGGTTGCACACCTACAACCACCACCGAGGCCACACCTCACTGGCTGGTCAGCCGCCTGTCAGCCGCGTCCTCAACCTCACAGGGCAATACAGCTAGGCCTTGCAGCCGGGTGCGGCCGCGGCGGCGGCCATCAGCTGCGGTGACTCCGCCAGCGGGGCCACCGGGTCGTAGACGCCGTCGATGTCCTTCTGGGCCAGGTCGAGGGCGTCGCCCGCTGGGTCCTGGGACGCCTGGTCGCCCGGCTTCGCCCGGTCGAGCTCGGTCTTCGCCGAGGCCGCGCGGTCCCGGGACGTCGTGAACTTCGTGACGAACGCCGTCCGGACCTGCTCCGCCAGCGGCTCCGGGGCCGGCGGCAGCGCCGCCAGCTTGTCCACCACCTCGCCGGTCCGGTTCGCGATCCCGCCCAGCTGGGCGGAGAGCGCCTTCTGCGCCTCGGCGACCGTCGTCGGAGGGGCTCCGGGGGGCCCGGTCTCGGCGTTGTTGCGCACGCGGTAGCCGTTGATCGCGGAACAGAAGCCGTCCACCCAGCTCAGGACGGCCGGATCCGCGGTCGGCGCCACCGGGAACGGCGAGGTCACCGTCACGGTCGGGGCGGCCGGTTCCGCCCCGGGTCCGGTACAGGCGGTCAGGGCCAGGCCCACGCCCAGCATGCCCACGGCGATCCTCATGTTTCCCCCTCGCGGTGCTCCGTTGCCGCGTACACGCGCGAGGCGGCCGAACGGTTGCCTCTCAGGCGGCAAGTGCCGCGCCGAGCGCGAGCAGGCCGTCGTCGGTCAGCTCCGCGCGCGCCCACTGCCCGACGGCGACGGCCGGGCCGAGCGCCGGCCGGATCAGCCCGGCGCGGGCCAGGTCGTGCGCGGTCGCCTGGTCGCAGCACGGCAGGCCGTCGACGCGCAGGTCGGGTTCGCAGCTGCAGGTCAGCTCGGCCCGCCCGGCCCCGACGGCCCGCAGCATCGCGAGCGCCCGGCGGTTCAGCGTGGTGGACAGCGTGGTGGACATGGTGTGCCCCCTCCATGGTTCCGTCGGGAAGGAGACGTGACCGCGGTCACCGAATACGCCACCGCGGCCAGGTTCCCCCGAAAAGGTGCACGCCGGGCCGCCGCCTGGTGGGATGAACCCATGACGGACCAGATCGGCGACCCGGCGGTGCGCGCCTTCGTGGACGCGCTGAACGCGGGCGACCGCACGGCGTTCCAGGCCGCCTTGACCCCGGACGCGACGATGTCCGACGACGGCACCGAGCGCGACCTGGGCGACTGGACCGAGCGGGAGATCTTCTCCAGCGACGGCCACCTGACGGTCGAGAAGGCGCAGGACGACGGCCGCTCGTTCGTCGCGAGCTACTCGAACGCGACGTGGGCGCGATGCGCACCCGTTGGAGCTTCACAGTCCGCGACGGCAAGGTCGCCCGCTTCGAAACCGGCCAGGCCTGACCCCGAACGCCGTGAGGGGCACCTTCAGGGACGCTGAATCCCTGAAGGTGCCCCTCACGGCGTTTGTGTGACTCCTGAGGCGGAAGTGACGTCAGAGACGTTCCTGGAGCGCGTCGGCCGCCGCGAGGAGGTCCGCGGCCCAGCGGGCGCCCGGCTTGCGGCCGATGCGCTCGATCGGGCCGGACACCGAGACCGCCGCGACCACCGTGCCGGCCGAGTCGCGGACCGGCGCCGAGATGCTCGCCACTCCCGGCTCGCGCTCGGCCACGCTCTGGGCCCAGCCGCGGCGGCGGACTTCCAGCAGCGTGCGCTCGCCGAAGACCGCGTCCGCCAGGATCGTGCGCTGCGTGTGCGGATCCGCCCACGCCGCCAGCACCTTCGCGCCCGAGCCCGCCGTCATCGGCAGCCGGGAGCCGATCGGGACCGTGTCGCGCAGGCCCGACGGCGGTTCGGCCGTCGCGACGCACACGCGCTGGACGCCGTCACGCCGGTACAGCTGCACGCTTTCGCCGGTGACGTCCCGCAGTTTGGGCAGGACCACGCCCGCGGCGTCGAGCAGCGGGTCGGTCGAGCCGCCCGCGAGTTCGGCCAGTGCCGTGCCCGGGCGCCAGCGTCCGTCCGGTCCGCGACGCAGCAGGCGGTGCACCTCGAGACCGACCGCGAGCCGGTGCGCGGTCGCCCGCGGCAACCCGGTCCGCGTGCACAGTTCCGCCAGGCCGCAGGGGTCGTCGGCGACCGCCTGCAGAACGGCCACTGCTTTGTCCAGTACTCCGATACCGCTATGCTGTCCCACGACCCGATACTAGCGTCCCGCACTTTGGGAAGTCCAGCATCTGGGAAACCCGAACTCGAGCTGCGCCCTCCCTTCGCGGCTCGCACCAGTTCCGCAGGTGTGCGCCCGAGTTCCACCACCACAATGAACCGTGGAAGGAGCCGGAGATGACCAGCCCGACCGGCAAGGCCCGCACACTCGCGGAGAAGGTGTGGGAAAGCCACCTCGTGCGCCGAGGCGAAGGCGCCGAACCGGACCTGCTCTACATCGACCTCCACCTGCTGCACGAAGTGACCAGCCCGCAGGCCTTCGACGGCCTCCGGCTGGCCGGGCGGCCGCTGCGCCGCCCCGACCTCACCATCGCGACCGAGGACCACAACGTCCCCACCGTGGACATCGAGCTCCCCATCGCCGATCCGGTCTCGCGCACGCAGGTCGACACCCTTCGCCGCAACTGCAAGGAGTTCGGTGTCCGGCTGCACCCGATGGGTGACGCCGAGCAGGGCATCGTGCACGTCATCGGCCCGCAGCTCGGCCTGACCCAGCCCGGCATGACCGTGGTCTGCGGCGACAGCCACACGTCCACGCACGGCGCGTTCGGCTCCATCGCCTTCGGCATCGGCACGTCCGAGGTCGAGCACGTCATGGCCACCCAGACGTTGCCGCTGCGGCCGTTCAAGACGATGGCCATCACGGTCGACGGCGAGCTGCGCCCCGGCGTCACGGCCAAGGACGTCATCCTCGCGGTGATCGCCAAGATCGGCACCGGCGGCGGTCAGGGTTACATCCTCGAATACCGCGGCAAGGCCATCGAAGCCCTGTCGATGGAAGCCCGGATGACCGTGTGCAACATGTCGATCGAGGCCGGCGCCCGCGCCGGGATGATCGGCCCGGACGAGACGACGTTCGAGTACCTCAAGGGCCGCCCGCACTCGCCGAAGGGCGCCGATTGGGACGCCGCGGTCGAAAACTGGCGGCAGCTGCGCACCGACGACGGCGCGGAGTTCGACGAAGAGGTGCACCTCGACGCGAGCGCGCTGACGCCGTTCGTGACCTGGGGCACCAACCCCGGCCAGGGCCTCCCGCTGGGTGCCGAGGTGCCCGACCCGGAGCAGATCCCGGACGAGAACGACCGCATCGCCGCTGAAAAAGCGCTGTCCTACATGGACTTGAAGCCCGGGACGCCGCTGCGCGAGATCTCGGTCGACACCGTCTTCCTCGGCTCCTGCACCAACGGCCGGATCGAGGACCTGCGGGCCGCGGCCGAGGTGCTGCGCGGGCGCAAGGTGGCGGACTCGGTCCGGATGCTGGTCGTCCCCGGCTCGATGCGGGTGCGCAAGGCCGCCGAGGAGGAGGGCCTCGACACGGTCTTCACCGAGGCGGGCGCCGAGTGGCGGCAGGCCGGCTGCTCGATGTGCCTCGGCATGAACCCGGACCAGCTGAAGCCGGGCGAGCGCAGCGCGTCGACGTCGAACCGCAACTTCGAGGGCCGGCAGGGCAAGGGCGGCCGGACGCACCTGGTCTCGCCGCTGGTCGCCGCCGCGACGGCCGTGCGCGGCACGCTGTCGTCGCCGGAAGACCTCGTCACCGCCACCCGCTGACCACTGCCGATCTCCCGAGAGGAGCTCCCACCATGGAACCGTTCACCCAGCACACCGGCGTCGGCGTCCCGCTGCGCCGGTCCAACGTGGACACCGACCAGATCATCCCGGCGGTCTACCTCAAGCGGGTCACCCGGACCGGCTTCGAGGACGGCCTGTTCGCCGCCTGGCGTGGCGACGAGCAGTTCATCCTCAACCAGGAGCCGTTCAACGCCGGCAGCGTGCTCGTCGCCGGACCGGACTTCGGCACCGGCTCCTCCCGCGAGCACGCCGTCTGGGCGCTGATGGACTACGGCTTCCGGGCCGTCATCTCCGCCCGGTTCGCCGACATCTTCCGCGGCAACTCCGGCAAGGGCGGCCTGGTGGCCGCCCAGTGCGAGCAGCACGACGTCGAACTGCTCTGGAAGCTGCTCGAGAACGAGCCCGGCACCGAGGTCACGGTGGACCTCGAGACCAAGACCGTGCGGGCCAAGGACTTCACCGCGCCGTTCCAGATCGACGAATACGTCCGCTGGCGGCTGCTCGAAGGACTCGACGACATCGCTCTCACGTTGCGCCATGCCGGTGAGATCGACGGCTTCGAGACGACCCGTCCGTCCTGGAAGCCGACGACCACGCCGATCGCCGCCGGCTAGCCCGGCCCCGGCCGGCCGCGGGGGCGGGATCCCTTGCCCCGCAACGGGAATCCCGCCCTCCGCGACTGGCTGCCGCACTGCTTCCAACGGCCCTCCGGCACCCCGTCAAGGGGCTCGTCCGCGAGGCGGAACCCGTCCCGGGGCAAGGGAAGGTTTCCGCGAGCCGTTGGAATTTGTGCTGCGTTGGTAATACCGTGTCGCTAGTCGGCCGAGGTGGCCGTGGACGGGTACTTCCTTCTTGGAGGACTGGATGGCCAACAAAGCCCAGCTGATCGAGGCGCTGTCGGAGCGTCTGGGCGACAAGAAGGTGGCTTCGCAGGCCGTTGACGGTCTGGTCGACATCATCATCCGGACGGTCAACAAGGGCGAGAAGGTGAACATCACCGGCTTCGGCGTCTTCGAGAAGCGCGCCCGCGCCGCTCGCACCGCGCGCAACCCGCGCACCGGTCAGGCCGTGAAGGTCAAGAAGACCAACGTGCCCGCCTTCCGCGCGGGGACGACCTTCAAGGACGTCATCTCCGGCGCGAAGAAGCTGGCCAAGGCCGCGCCGGTCCGGCGCGCCACGGCGGCGTCCACGACGACGCGCGCGTCCGTGGCCAAGGCGTCCGCGCCGGCCAAGGCCACCAGCACGCGGGCCACCACACCCCGCGCGGCCACGGCGAAGCCCGCCACGGCACGGGCGACGGCCACGCGGACCCGCGCCACCGCGGCGAAGCCGGCCACGACCCGCACAGCGGCGAAGCCCGCCGCGGCCAAGGCGACGGCCACCAAGGCCGCACCGGCGAAGACGACCACCACGAGGGCGAAGGCGGCCCCGAAGGCGACGGCGGCGAAGACCACCACCGCCCGCAAGCCCGCCGCCACCCGCACCACAGCAGCCAAGACGACCACCGCGGCGAAGACCACCACGGCGGCGAAGACGACCGCGGCGAAGGCACCGGCCAGGCGGACGTCGACCGCGGCCAAGAAGAGCTGACCCGCGGCAACCGAGTTTCCCAGGCAGGGCCCCGCGCAACCGAGCGCGGGGCCCTGCCTGGTTCGCACCCCGGTGCGCCAGAAGCAATCCCGCCCCGACCCTTCCGGTACGTGAGCCGACTCTGCGGAAACATGAGCCGTATTCGCGTGTGCCGTAAGAGTTACTCACGGCGAGGACGCCTTTCCTGAAAGGAACACGCGCACCGCCACTCGGGCTACTCTCGCGTCGCCGGGACCGGTTCCGATCAATTCCGCCAAGTCGCTTGAGCGCCCGGCCGAGTGATGCCACGCTGCGTTTCTCGGAACCCGCGTCGGGCGGGCCGGCCGAGCTAGGCGAACCTGGGGGCGACCACCATCGACATCCGGCTACTCGGTTCCTTCCAGGTGCTCGTCGACGGTTCAGCGGTCCTGCTCACCAGTTCCCGCCAGCGCGCGCTGCTCGCGACGCTCGCGCTGGCCGCGGGCCGCCTGGTCTCGATCGACACCCTCGCGCGCGGCGTCTGGGGCGAAGCGCCGCCCGCGCACATCCGGGGGAGCCTGCAGACGTACGTGATGCGCCTGCGCCGCCTGTGCGGCGAGGACACCGTCGTCACCGAGCCGGAGGGGTACCGGCTGGTCGTGGACCCGTCCCGGGTGGACGCCCTGCGCTTCCTGCGCACCCTGGACCAGGCCGCGGCCACCACCGAGCCCGCGCACCGCCGCACCCTGCTCACCACCGCCCTCGGCACCTGGGGCGGCAGCCCGCTCGAAGGCGTCGGATCACCCGCGCTGACGGCCGAATGGGGGCCGCTGCTGACCGAGCGGTACCTGTTCGCCGTCGAGCAGCGGATCGACCTCGACGGCGGGCTCGTCCCCGACGCGCGGCTGATCGCCGAGCTCACCGACCTCGTCTCGCAGCACCCGCTGCGGGAATCCTTGTGGGAACGGCTGGTGCGCGTGCTCGCCCGGTCCGGGCGACGCGCCGAGGCGCTGTCGCGCTACGCCGGACTGCGCGCGCTGCTGGCCGACGAGCTCGGCGTCGAACCGGGCGAAGACCTGCGCCGCCTGCACGCCGAGCTGCTCGCCGCCGACGCCGAACCCGCCGCCCGCACCGAAGTCCCGCGTCAGCTGCCCTTCGACGTCGCCGGCTTCACCGGCCGCGGCCCCGAACTCGCCGAGCTGGACCGCCTCCCGCCCGGCGGCGCGTCCGGCATCGTCGTCATCGAAGGCACCGCCGGCGTCGGCAAGACGTCGCTGGCCGTGCACTGGTCCCACCGCGTCCGGGACCGCTTCCCCGGTGGCCAGCTGTTCCTCGACCTGCGCGGGCACTCCGCGGGCACCCCCGTCACGCCGGAGACGGCGCTGGCCGGCTTCCTGCGCGCGCTCGGCGTCCCGCCCGAGACGTGGCCTTCCACAGTGGAGGAACGCTCCGGCCTGCTGCGCAGCCGGCTGGCGGGCAGCCGCACGCTGATGCTGCTCGACAACGCCCGCGACGCCGACCAGGTCCGCCCGCTGCTGCCCGGCACCGGCAACCTCGTCGTCGTGACCAGCCGCAACCAGCTGCGCGGCCTGGTCGCCCGCGACGGCGCCCGCCGCATCGCCCTGCGCTCCTTCGACGACCGCGACGCCGAGGCGCTGCTCGCCGGGAGCGTCGGGCCGCAGCGCATCGCGGCCGAACCCGACGCCGTCGCGGAGCTCGTGCAGCTCTGCGGCCGGCTGCCGCTGGCGCTGGCACTGGCGGGCGAACGCGCGTCGCGCTTCTCCGGCGTTTCGCTGGCCGGGATCGTCGAGGAGCTGCGCGACCAGAAGCTGCGGCTGGACACCCTGCGCGACCCGCAGGACGCCGGCACCGACCTGCGCGCGGCGTTCTCCTGGTCCTACAAGGCGTTGCGCCCGGCCGCCGCCCGGTTCTTCCGGCTGCTGGGCCTGCACCCGGGCCTGGCCTTCAGCCTCTCCTCGGCCGCCGCGCTCGCCGGCGCCGGCCTGCGCGAAGCGCGTGAGCTCGCCGACCAGCTCGCCGCCGCGCACCTGCTCAACCAGCCCAGCACCGACCGCTACCAGTTCCACGACCTGCTGCGCGTCTACGCCGGCGAGCTCGTCGAGACGGAAACGACCGCGCCGGAACGGGAGGCGGCGCTGCGGCGGCTGGTCGACTGGTACCTCGCCGGCGTCGCGGAGGCGAACAAGCTCGTCCGGCCCGACCTGCTCACCGACGACATCACGCTCGAACCCGTGCCGCTGCCGGCCGTCCGGTTCGCGCAGCACGAGGACACGATCGCCTGGTACACCGCCGAACGCCCGGCGCTGACCGCGCTCGTCGGCGTCGCCGCGCAGCACGGCTGGGTCGCCCACGCGTGGAAGCTCGCCTGGCTGCTGCGCGGGTTCTTCGCCGAACGCCACGACCGCGAGGACTGGATCGCGACGGCCGGCATCGCCGTCGCGGCCACCCGCGACGCCGGCGACAACACCGGACTCCAGTACAGCGCCAACAACCTCGGTTCGGCCTACCTGCGCACCCTCCAGCCCGACAAGGCCCTCGAAGCGCTGGAAGAAGCGCGGACGGCGTCCGAGACCGGCAACGGGACGGCGCTGACCGTCGCGATCCTGTCCAACCTGTCCGGGGCCTACTACGTCCGCGCGGAGTACGCGGAAGCCGAGCGCTACGCCCTCAAGGCCGTCGACCTCGCGCGCGACCGCGGCCAGCGCGCCTTCGTCCCGCACGCGCTGCTCAACGTCAGCGCGAGCCGCATCGGCCTGCACGACTACGACCACGCGGCCGAAGCCGCCCAGGCCGCGCACGAAGCCTTCGCGGATCTCGGCGACCGCTACCACGCGGCGCTGGCCCTCGGGAACGTCGCCGAAGCGCTCGAAGGCGCCGGCAGACACGACGAAGCGGAGAAGGCGGGGCTCGACGCGCTGGCCGAGCTGAAGGAGCTCAACGCCGACTACGGCACCATCGACGTCCAGATCACCTTGGGCCGGCTCAAGCTCTACACGGGCCGGCCGCGCGAGGCCGGCGGCCACTGGGCCGAGGCGCTGGCCGCCAGCCAGCGCCTCGGAGATCCCCGCGTTCCGGAGATCCAGGCACTGCTGGCCACGGTGCCACCAGAAGAGCCCCCGGCGAAGGACGCGCCGTACCCCTAGCCCGGCGCGGCCCAGCGGGGGACCGGAACCAGTACACCAACATCCACTGTCACGGCGCTGTCTTCGACGGCGTCGATCGGCGTCGTCCGGCGTCGATCGGCGTCGATCGGCTCAGTGCCGGCTGGGAGCCGGGGCGGGCAGCGCGCTCGGGTGGTAGTCCGCCGCCACCAGCACCGGGCCGGTTTCGGCCGTCGGCGGGCGGAACGACAGGACCCAGAACGAGCCCTTCTTGCTCGGCACCACACCGCCGCGCGCCGCGCTCAGCTCGACGCCGTCGCGGTCGGCCAGCGCGCTCACCAGGTCCGGGATCACGCCGCCCTGGCTGGCCACCACGGGCGTGCCGCCGTCACCGGCGATCGCCAGCAGCCGCGCGAGACCGAGCACCGGGTCCGGCCAGTAACCCTCTTCGGACAGCAGCGGTTCGTGCCGCACCTCGGCGCCGATGTCCTCGGCGATCCCGTGCACCGTCTGGACGCAGCGCAGCCGCGGCGCCGAGAGCACCCGGTCCGGGCCGGACAACGCCAGCACCCGGCGCAGTCCCGCCGCCTGCCGCAGTCCCGCTTCGGACAACGGGCGGAGGTCGTCGTCGCCGTTCCAGCCGTCGCGCTTGCCGGCTTTCGCGTGCCGCACCAGCAGCAGCGTCGTCAATCCGACCGGCAGCTCGCAGAACGCGCGCAGCACGCGGACGTCCTCGTGCCGCGTCAGCAGTTTCTCCGCGGCGGTCGGTGCCAGCCAGCGCAGCTCGTCGACCTCGTCGTTGTCCTCGAACGCGCCGGAGACGGCTTCCGCGCTGAAGTAGTCGACGGTCTTCGGCACCGTCCCGGACCCGTGCTTCGCGGGCACCGGGTAGGACGTCCGGGCCAGGTACCGGCCCAGGACCGCGCGGAACCCGGTCTCCTCCCGGACCTCCCGCACGGCGGCCTCGGCCGTCGTCTCGCCCGGGTCGAGCTTTCCCTTCGGCAGCGACCAGTCGTCGTACCGCGGGCGGTGGACCAGGGCGACCTCGGTCACCCTCCCGGCGAGGCGCCACAGCACCGCGCCGGCCGCCCGTACCTCTTCGGTCATCCGGCGGCCCCGTGCAGCTTGGCGAGCTCGAGCTGGTGGTCGCGCACCCGCGAACCGTCGGCCGGGAACGGCGACCACTCGCCGCTCGCGGTGAGCACCCAGCAGCGCGTCGCCGGGTCCAGCGCCGAGTCGAAGATGTCGTCGAGCTGGCGCGTCAGCTTCGGGTCCTTGACCCGCACCAGCGCCTCGATCCGCCGGTCCAGGTTGCGGTGCATCATGTCCGCGCTGCCGATCCAGTGCGTGCCGCCGGCGCGGAAGTTGAAGATCCGCGAGTGCTCCAGGAACCGGCCGAGGATCGACCGGACGTGGATGTTCTCGGACAGGCCTTCGACGCCGGGCTTCAGCGTGCAGATCCCGCGCACGACGATCTCGACCGGCACCCCGGCCTGCGACGCGTGGTAGAGCGCGTCGATGACCTGCTCGTCGACCAGCGAGTTGCACTTGATCCGGATGCCGGCCTGCTGCCCGGCCCTGGCCAGCTCGATCTCCTCGCCGATCGCGCGCACGATGCCGCGGCGGATGCCGTGCGGCGACGTCAGGATCGTCCGGTAGGTGTCCTGCCGGGAGTAGCCGGTGAGCACGTTGAACAGGTCGGTGACGTCGGCGCCGATGCTCGGGTCGGCGGTGAACAGGCCGATGTCCTCGTAGAGCCGCGCGGTCTTCGGGTTGTAGTTGCCGGTGCCGATGTGGCAGTAGCGGCGGATGGTCGAGCCCTCTTGGCGCACGATCATCGACACCTTGCAGTGCGTCTTCAGCCCGACCAGGCCGTAGACGACGTGCACGCCCGCGCGCTCCAGCGTCCGCGCCCAGGTGATGTTGGCCTGCTCGTCGAACCGGGCCTTGATCTCGACCAGTGCGACGACCTGCTTGCCCGCCTCCGCGGCGTCGATCAGGGCGTCGACGATCGGGGAGTCGCCCGAGGTCCGGTACAGCGTCTGCTTGATCGCGAGGACCTTCGAGTCGGCCGCGGCTTGCTCGATGAACCGCTGCACGCTCGTGGAGAACGAGTCGTACGGGTGGTGGACCAGGACGTCACCCTCGCGCAGCGTCGCGAAGACGCTCTTCGGCGTCTCGCGCTCGCCGAACGCCGGGTGCGTCGCCGGCACGAACGGCCGGTCCTTGAGCTCCTTGCGGTCCACCCCGGACAGCTGGTGCAGGCAGGTCAGGTCCAGCAGGCCGGGGACCTCGACGACGTCCGCCGGGTCGACGTCCAGCTCGCGCAGCAGCAGCTCGAGCATGTGCTCGCTCATGTCCAGCGCGACCTCGAGGCGCACCGGCGGGCCGAACCGGCGTTGCGCCAGCTCCCGTTCGAGGGCCTGGAGCAGGTCTTCGTCCCGGTCCTCGTCGACCTCGAAGTCGGCGTTGCGGGTGACGCGGAAGACGTGGTGCTCGGTGACGTCCATGCCGGTGAACAGCTCGCCGAGGTGCGCCGCGATCAGCTCTTCCAGCGGCAGGAAGGTGGCGGTGCGGCTGGTCCGCTCGTTTTCGACGCGCATCAGCCGCGGCACGTTGCTCGGCACCTTCACCCGGGCGAACCGCTCGGTGCCGCCCTCCGGGTCCCGGACCGTGACGGCGAGGTTGAGCGACAGGCCGGAGATGTAGGGGAACGGGTGCGCCGGGTCGACGGCCAGCGGCGTCAGCACCGGGAAGATCTGCTCGGAGAAGTAGCTGGACAGGCGCAGCTGGTCGGCGCCGGTGAGGTCGGTCCAGCCGACGATCCGGATGTCGTGCTCGGCCAGCCGCGGGCGCAGGTGCTTCTCGAACGCGCCGGTCTGCCGTTCGACCAGGTCCTGGTTGCGCTTGGAGATGTAGTCGAGCTGCTCGCGCGGGGTGAGCCCGTCCGCGCTGCGCACCAGCAGGCCGGTCTCGTCGCGGCGCTTCAGGCCGGCGACGCGGACCATGTAGAACTCGTCCAGGTTGGACGCGAAGATGGCGAGGAACTTCGTCCGTTCGAGCAGCGGCTGCGACTCGTCCTCGGCCAGCGCGAGCACCCGGGCGTTGAAGTCCTGCCACGACAGCTCGCGGTTGAAGTACCGGTCGTCCGGCAGCGTCTCGGCCGCGGTCGGCGAGGTGGTGGTGACGGCGGGCGGCGCCGACGGGACGGCCCGGAACTCCTCGGCCCCGCGCGCGTTGCCGTGCGCGGCGCTGCGGCGGCGCGGGGTCGACGCCGCGGGCGTGCTCTTGCGCACCCTGGCCTTGCCGGCGGTGGCACGGGCCGCGGTGTCGCGGGCGGTGGACTTCGACGGGACCTTCTTGGCCGCGGGGGTCTTCTTCGGTGCTTCCTTCGGCGTTTCCGAAGACCCGGTCGTCGTGTTCCGTCGCCTCCGCGGTGCGGGCGTGCTGCCGTCGTCTGTGCTCACGGAACCCATTCTTCACTAAGCCACGCGGATTTGCTCCGAGCGTGGTGAAGGTCAGATGAACAGCTCAGCCGGGTGCGGCGCATGGTTCCCCTAGCCGGGCGGTGGTGTGTTTTCCGACACCGAGGGTCCGTACGTGGGCGAGGTCTTCGGGCGTGTCGACGTCACTGCGCAGCGACGGCAGCCCGCCCCGGAGCGGGACGGCTCCGGAAGCCTCGTGCGCCCGCGCGGAGCCGGGCCCGAACCGCGGGTCGAGCGGCGCGCCGGGGGCGGCCAGCAGCAGCGTGGTGCCGGTGCCCTGCCGATCGGCGACGAAGGACCGCCGCCCCGCGGCCTCGACGAGCGCGGCCGACAGATCGCCGGCCCGCAGCGCGGGGAGGTCGGCTTGCAGCGCGCCGACCACGCCGCCCGGGTCGTCCCGCCGGAGCAGGTCGGCCCCGTGCCGGAAGGCTTGGTTGAGGCCTCTTCCGCCTCCTTCCCCGATGATCTCGATCCCGAGGTTCCGCAGCTCGGCGACGGCATCGGGATCGGCGGCGACGAGCAACACCCGCCGCACGTTCGCGGTGGCGACCACGGCGGCGAGCGTGTCGGCGGCGAGCGCCAGCACCAGCCCGGGATGGCGTTCGGTGTCTACGGCACCACGCAGCCGCGACTTGCCATCGCGAGGGTGTTTCATCGGCACGACCAGGTCCACGTCCACCCGTCCATCTTTACCCGAAACCCCGGCAGCCGGGGCACGAGCGGGGCGGTTGTCCACAGGTCCACCGTGATGTGGACAACTCCGGGCTCGGGGGTCCGTTCGGCGCGGGTTTCGTCCGGGCCGGTCGATACGCTTGAGACGGGGTGGCCCCCGGGGAGGGTGGGCTCTGTCTGGGGGCGGGAATGGCGGCGGATTTGGGCCTGTTGCTGGGGATTCGCGGTTCGTTCGGCCGCCGCAGGGCCGCGCTGAAGGTCTGCTGTCGGCGGCGAAAGGCGGCAGTTCTCCGGCATTCGCGCCGGGAGCGGGTGACTCGCACGAGTGGAACATCGGAAGCGAGTTGTTCACAGTGCGACGGCGAGTAAGGAGTCTTCGGCGACATCCCAGCGGCCCGCGGTGAGGCCCCGAGTTTCCGAACCCGGCCTGACGCTCGACCCGGCTGGGTGACCCTTCGCGCCGGTGAGCCGCCCGGCCCAGCATCTGACCTGCAGACTGCAGGCGCCGCCGACCTGCCTGCCCCGACCCGAGCTGCTGTTCCGGGTCTGCCGCGGCTGGTCGTGAGTGTTTAGGAGGGTTCTAACCCTCCTAAACACTCACGACCCCGAGCCCGCGCAGCCTCGTCAGGTGTGGACCAGCGTCGAGACCGCCGCCTGCTCCGGGGTCGGGGGTCGGGGGCCGCTCCGGTAAGCACCCCACCGCCCACCCCGGCAGACCCTGCCCAGCTGGCTGAGCCCACCTGGCCGAGCCCGCCCAGCTCAGCCCGGCCCGTCCAGCCCGCCCGGCCCACCCGGCCGGGCCTGGCCGGCTTGCGCTGGTCGGGGTGTTTCACCTGGGCTCGGGGGCCGTCGGCCACCCTCCCTGGACCGCTCTAAGGCCGGCGCGGCAGGATCAAGGGTGGACTTGAGCTGTGGAGGAGGAAGACTGTGGCCCGGCGTGAGAAGGGCGGCTTCTGGGTGGGGCTCGCCGCCGTACTGTTCTACCCGGTGACCGGGATCGGGCGGCGGGTGTACGCCGGGACCGAGAAGATCCCCCGGCAGGGGCCCGCGCTGCTGGTGATGAACCACATCTCGCACCTCGACCCCGTCGTCGACGCCGTGTTCGTGCACCGCCAGAAGCGCGTTCCCCGCTTCCTCGGCAAGGAGTCGCTGACCCGGACGCCGATCTTCGGGAAGATCTTCGTCGGGGCGGGGCAGATCCCCGTCTCGCGGGGCTCGGCCGCCGCGGGGGACAGTCTCAAGGCCGCGCACGACGCCCTTGCAGCAGGGAAGCTCGTCGTGATCTACCCCGAGGGCACCATCACCAAGGACCCGGCCGGCTGGCCGAAGGAGTCCTTCACCGGCGCCGCCCGGCTCGCGCTGCAGAACGACGTCCCCGTGATCCCGATCGCGCGCTGGGGCACCAGCCAGATCTTCAACGGCTACACCAAGAAGTTCACGCCGTTCCCGCGCAAGACCGTCACCCACTCGGTCGGCGACCCGCTCGACCTGTCCGCCTACCGCGGCGGCAACACGCGCAGCGCGGCGAAACTGCGAGAGGTCACGAAGGTGATGATGGACGACGTGACCCGGCTGCTCGGCGAGATCCGGCACGAGGAACCGCCGCCGGCGAAGCCGGGGGATACCGCCTGATGCGCGCCGACGTCCAGCGGGTCACCGTGCTCGGCGCCGGTTCGTGGGGCACCGCGTTCGCGAAGGTCCTCGGCGACGCCGGGCGCGACGTCACCATGTGGGCGCGCCGCGAGCAGGTCGCCGCGGACATCCGCGAGCGGCACGCCAACTCCGCGTACCTGCCGGACGTCGCGCTGCCGGTGAACATCACCGCGACCGCCGACCCGGCCGAGGCCCTCGACGGCGCCGAGGCCGTGGTGCTGGCCGTGCCCAGCCAGAGCCTGCGGGCCAACCTCTCGGAGTGGCGGCCCCTGCTGCCGGCCGACACGATCCTCGTCAGCCTGGCCAAGGGCGTCGAACTCGGCACGCTCAAGCGGATGAGCGAGGTGATCGCCGAGATCGTCGAAATCCCAGCCGGCGAGGTCGTCGTCGTCACCGGGCCGAACCTGGCCAAGGAGATCGCCGCGGGGCAGCCGTCCGCGTCGGTGCTCGCCTGCGCCGACCACGAGCGCGCGGTCGCGATCCAGCGCGCCAGCGCCAACTCCTACTTCCGGCCCTACACCAACACCGACGTCGTCGGCTGCGAGCTGGGCGGGGCGTGCAAGAACGTCATCGCGCTCAGCACCGGGATGGCCGCGGGCCTCGGCCTCGGCACCAACACGATGGCGACGCTCATCACCCGCGGCCTGGCCGAGATGGCCCGGCTCGGCGCGAAACTCGGCGCCGACCCGCTGACGTTCGCCGGGCTCGCCGGGGTCGGCGACCTGGTCGCGACGTGCTCGTCGCCGCTGTCGCGCAACCGGACGTTCGGCGAGCGCCTCGGCCGTGGCGACACGCTGGAGCAGGCCCAGGCCGCCGGCGGTGGGCAGGTCGCCGAGGGCGTCATGTCGTGCTCGTCGATCCGGGCACTCGCGCGGAGCCTCGGTGTCGACATGCCGATCACGGACGCGATGCACCGCGTCTGCCACGAGGGCGTCGACCCGCGCCAGGCCGGCGCGGAACTGCTGGGCCGCTCCCAAAAACACGAGTGGTCGTAAAGCGAAAAGCCGTGAAGGCCTCCTTACCGGCGCTAAAGGCCGGGAAGGAGGCTTGGAGTCATGGGGTCGTTGCAACACCACCTCGATGAAAGGGGTGGAGTTGCCGATGGTTCGAGCGCATCGATGGCTGCCACGATCAGCGCAGCTGGACTTCTGGGACCAGATCCGGGCCGGGAAGGCGGCGAAGCCGGCCGCGCGAGCGGCCGGCTTCGCCCCGACCACGGGAGTGCGGCTGTTCCGCCACGCTGGCGGAGTGACCGCCAACGCACCCACCCGCCCCGGCCCACTCCGGCTGAGCATCGCCGAACGGGACGAGATCGCCTGCCTCACAGCCGCAGGTCACGGCCCCCGCGCGATCGGACGGGTGATCGGCCGGTCGGCCTCGACGGTGTCGCGGGAGCTGGCCCGCAACACCGGCCTGTCCGGCCACTACCGGGCCAGCAGTGCCCAGCACGCGGCCGAGGAACGTGCGAAACGACCCAAGACCGCGAAGCTGCGTGCCGATCCGGCGTTGCGGGCGGTGGTGCAGGACGGGCTGACCCGGAAGTGGTCGCCGCGGCAGATCTCCGAGAGACTGGTGCTGGACTTTCCCGACCGGCCGGAGATGCGGGTGTCGCACGAGACGATCTATCAGTCGCTGTATGTGCAGGGTCGGGGTGCGTTGCGCCGGGAACTGAGCGCGGCGTTGCGGACCGGGCGGGCGTTGCGGATGCCGCGGCGGCAGGCCCAGGCTCGGCGGGAGCGCCCGTCGGGCGGGATCCAGGGCATGGTCAACATTTCCGAGCGGCCTGGCGAGGCCGCTGATCGTGCGGTGCCGGGGCATTGGGAAGGTGACCTGATCCTGGGCCAGGACAATCGGTCCGCGATCGGGACGCTGGTGGAACGCTCGACCCGGTTCGTGATGCTGCTGCACCTGCCCCACGGGCGGGACGCAGCCACGGTCGCGGCGTCGATGACCGAGATGATCCAGACGTTGCCGCCGCTGCTGCTGGGCTCGCTGACCTGGGATCAGGGCAAAGAGATGGCCCATCACCGGAAGATCACCCTGGACACGGGGTTGCAGATCTACTTCTGCGATCCGCATTCGCCCTGGCAGCGCGGCAGCAACGAGAACACCAACGGTCTGCTCCGGCAGTACTTCCCCAAAGGCACCGACCTGTCCCGGCACACCGCCGCGGAGCTGGCACGGGTGGCGGCGGAGCTGAACGGGCGACCTCGGGAGACCCTCGGCTGGCGAACACCGACCGAGGCCCTCACGAAGCTACTGTCAGATCAACAAACACCAGGTGTTGCAACCACCACGTGAATCCGCCAGGCCTTCACGGCTTTCCGGCACCGGGCGGGCGGATCACGTACCGCCCGGATGCTGGGAGCCGCTTGACCGGCCTCCGGGTGGCTGGAACCGTAGGTGCCATGTTCGCACCAACCATGATCGAGTCGCGGGGTCGTCACGACCTCCGCGCCGTCATGTGTGCGTGTCGCTGTTGTCGGTGAACCCCGCCCCGGCCCAGCTCGACACCCCTTTTCTCCCGTGAGGACCCTCATGTTCGCCGTCCCGGACAACACCCTGCTGCGTCCCGAGAACCCCGCGCTGCGCCACCCCGTGCGCGTCGCGCTGGAGGTCGCCGCCGATCGCGACCGCTGGAAGCACCTGCTGCGCTACGACCCGGAGGAGCGCTACGCGACGCTCGTCTCCCAGGACGAGCAGCAGGAGGTGTGGCTGATGAGCTGGCTGCCCGGCCAGCGCACCGACCTGCACGACCACGCGATCGCCAGCGGCGCGTTCACGGTGGTCAGCGGCCACCTGACGGAGGCGGTCGCCCGCCGCGCGCCCGACGGCCGCGCGATCACCGAGCTGCACGCGCTCGCCGCGGGGCAGTCGCGGGTGTTCGGCCCGGGCTACGTGCACGAGGTCCGCAACGAAGGCCCGGACCCGGCGGTCTCGGTCCACGTCTACCGCGACGCGGGCCGTGCGATGCGCCCGTACCACCTGGACCCGCTGAGCGGTCCGATCCGCGACTGACCTGCCGGGGTCAGCCGAGGTCGCCGCGGAGGCGGAACTCCTGCTCGATGCGCGTGCGGTCGGCGCCGGCCGCCAGCAGTGTGGCCAGCAGGATCCGGGACTTGCGGGCGTCCAGCCAGCCCGCCATCGTCGCGCCCATCGCGATCAGGCTCGACTCCGAACCGCGGAAGCCGTACGTCGAGCGCAGCGTCGGCCCGGCGCCCGTCCGGGACGCGACCGCCACCGGCAGCCGCGGAACCAGCCGTTCGACGACGTCGGCCGTGCCCGCCGAGACGTGTCCGGCGCCCGCCGCGGCCAGCACCACCCCGCGCACGCGCGGATCCGCCGAGACCAGCTCCAGCACCGCGCCCGGGTCGTCCAGACCGGACTCGACCACCGGTACCAGCCCGCTGAAGTCGTCGCCGGAGAGAACAGGCAGCCGCGGCGGCGACGGGTGGAACCAGTGCACCGCCTGCTCGACGACCATGCCGAGCGGGCCCGCCGGCGCCGACGAAAACGCTTCCAGGTGGCTCGAATGCGCTTTCCGCACCCACCGCGCCGCGTGGACGTCGTCGTTCAGCGTCACCATCGCGCCGCGCCCCCGGCCGCGGGGATCGGCCGCGACGGTCAGCGCGTTCCGCAGGTTCGCCGGGCCGTCCGGGCTGAGCAGGCCCGCGTTGCGCATCGCGCCCGTGACGACCACCGGGGTCTCCGACGGCCAGCACAGGTCCAGGAAGTACGCCGTCTCCTCGAGGGTGTCGGTGCCCTGGACGACCACGAAACCGTCGGCGTCCTGTGCCAGACCCCAGTCGCGGCAGCGCAGCAGCGTCGCGAAGTCCAGCGACGCGCTGCCGATGCCGGCCAGGGTCTCCGCGCGCACCTCGAACGGCAGGTCGCCCAGACCGGCGAGCAGCTCCGCGGCGCCGAACCGCGGCACCGCGCCCCCGGAACCGCCGGCAGGGGCCATCGAGATGGTGCCGCCCAGGGTGGCGACCGCGATCACGGTCACTTGACGGCCTGGAGCGTGTAGCTCGCCGCGAGCCGTTGCGGCGTGTCCTTCAGCCGCCACTCGTCGACGGCCTCGTCGTGCACCATCTGGCCCGGGATGGCGTTCCACGGCACGCTGTCGTGCTCGGTGAGCCCGGTCAGCGTCAGCCCGGCGGCCAGCAGCGCGGTGACGATCTCGCCCAGCGAGTGGTTCCACTCGTGGGTCACCGTGTGGGTCAGTGCGCCGTCGACCTCGACGTAGGTGCCCGGCTCGTCGAACACCAGCGGCTCGGCCTGCTCGAAGTACGGGTACCGCGGCAGCGCGGGGTCGGCGGTCTCGTCGAGCGTCTGCAGCATCGGGTGCGCCTCGCGGATGAACAGCCGCCCGCCCGGCCGCAGCAGGCCCGCGACGACCTCGGCCCAGCGCGCCACCGACGGCAGCCAGCACAGGGCGCCGATTCCGGTGTAGACCAGGTCGAACGCGCCCGCGCCCAGCACGGAGACGGCGTCGTAGACGTTGGCCTCGTGGTAGTCGACGTCCGCGCCCGCCGCCTCGGCCAGCCGCCGCGCCTCGGTCAGCGCCGCGCCCGAGAAGTCGAGCCCGGACACCCGCGCGCCCAGCCGGGACAGCGACACCGTGTCCGTGCCGAGGTGGCACTGCAGGTGCACCGCGCGCAGCCCGGCGATGTCACCCAGCCGGGGCCGGTCGAAGCGCACGACGGCGCTCAGGTACGCCGGATCGGCGGCGAAGTCCGCGAAGTTGTAGTCCGGTGAGGACGCGTGCAGCGGCGCGCGGTCGTCCCAGTTGGCCTTGTTCACCCCGAAAGAGGCCGCGAACGAGTCCGTCACGACGTCGCCGCGCGCTCGGCCTTGCTGCGCAGCACGCAGAACTCGTTGCCCTCGGGGTCGGCGAGCACGGCCCAGCCGGTGCCGTCCTCGTTGCGCCGGTCGTGGAGGAGCGTGGCGCCCAGCCCGATCAGGCGCGCGACCTCTTCGTCACGCGGGACGTCCGGTTGCAGGCACAGGTGCAGGCGGTTCTTGACCGTCTTCGGTTCCGGCACCTTCAGGAACAGCAAGGCGGTGCCGTCGGACAGCTCGATGCCGACCTCGTCGTCACCCGGGTGGTCGCCGTCGGGGATCGGTTTCCCGGTGACCTGGCTCCAGAACTGGCAGAGGGTGTACGGGTCGGCGCAGTCGACGGACACGTTCAGCACGGCGGAAGGCATGCCCCGAGTCTGGCCGAGTGTCCACGCCGGAGCGACTCGATTTACGAAGCGACCGCGAGCCCCGCGGTCCGGTGCATCCGGCGGCTGTCGTCGACGATGAGGATCTCGCAGCCCGGCCGGTCCGCCGCCCACGTGATGCCCTCGGCGCCCATCGCGAACGCCGCCGTGGCCAGCGCGTCCGCCGTGACCAGGTCGCCGGCCACCACCGTGACGCTCATCAGGCCGGTCGCCGGGGTGCCGTCGCGGCCGTCGAGGATGTGCGAGCCGCGCTCGTAGGCCGCCGACGTCGCGATGGCGCCGTTGCGCGACTCCAGCACCGCGCACACGGCCAGGGGCTGCTCGGGGTGGCGGACGCCGACCCGCCACGGCCGTCCGGGTTCGGGCTCGCCGGCGGTGACGACGTCGCCGCCCGCGTTGAGGCAGAACGTCGTCGCGCCTTCGGCCTTGAGCATGTCGGCGGCGCGCTGCACCGCCCAGCCCTTCACCACCGCGCACGGGTCGAGGCCGCGCCCGGGCAGCCGCGCCCGGAACGCGCCGCCGGAGAGCTGCTCGTAGTACGCGCAGAGCTCCAGCACCTCGATCAGGTCGTCGCTCAGGTCCTCGGCCGGCAGCTCGCCGCGGTCGTAGCGGCTGACCTCGCTGTCCGGCTTGAACGGGCTGAACCGGGCGTCGACGTCGCGGAACCACGCGAAGACGTCGTCGACGACGTCGGTGAAGTCGCCGGTGTCGTCCCTGTCCCGCAGGTCGAGGGAGATCGGCAGGCCCATCACCTGTTCCACGCGGTTCGTCATCAGTTGCCCCGAGCGTCGATGGCGGCCTGCAGCGACGTCTTGTACGACTCGCTCGTCTCGGTCGCGCCGGTCACCGTGTCGATCTTCGCGCTCTGCGCCTTGATCGCCTCCTCCTGCAGCTTCGGCAACGCGGTCAGCGCGCGCCCGCCGTCCGGCGCCTGCAGCAGGGTGATCGCGGCCAGCCGGGAGCCGGCGAAGGTCACCTGGACCTGCACGGTCCCGTAGGTGCTCCACTCGGCCGTGCCCTGCGTGGTCACCGTCGCTTTCGCACTGTCCGAAGTAGACGGCGGCGGCGCGGACGTCGCAGGGGAGTTCGACGTGCCACCGGTCGGGCCACCGGCCGAAGTGGACGGTGAAGGCGCCGTTGTAGGAGCCGGAGCGGACGGTGCGACGACGGCCGGCGGTGCCTGGGCGACGGCGGTGTTCTGCACCGGCGGCCCGGGTTCGAACCGCCAGACCGCGATGAAGCCCGCGATCGACAGCGCGACGACGAAGATGGTTCTCTTCATGACGAGTCCCCCTAGGCCGCGAGGCTGAAGCGTTCGGCGTGGACCTGGGCCTTGGGCACGCGCAGCTCCCGCAGGCTGCGCAGCACGGCCGACGTCATCCCGGGCGGGCCGCAGACGAAGACGTCCCGCTCGTGCACGTCCGGCACCATCATGTGCAGGTTCGCCGGGCCGAGCATCGTGCCGCGCGGCCCGACGGCCTGGTCGGGTCCGGTGAGGACGCTCACCATCGCGCCGCGGGTCTTGGCCAGCTGGTTCAGCTCGGGCAGCAGCACCGCGTCGGCCTGCGTGCGCACCCGGTAGAGCACGACGACGTGGCCTTGGATGTCCTCCAGCAGCGCGCGGATCGGCGTGATGCCGACGCCGCCCGCCACGAGCAGCGCGTCGGGCCGCTGCTGGTGGATCGTCGTGAACGCGCCGTACGGGCCTTCGGCGAACACCCGCGTCCCGATGCGGAGGTTGCGCAGCGACGCGCTGGCGTCGCCGAGGGCCTTCGCGGTCAGGCGCAGCGTGCGGCCGTCGGGCGCCGCGGACAGCGAGAAGGGGTTGGCCTGGTACCAGCGGTCCTTGGTGAGGAACCGCCACAGGAAGAACTGGCCGGCGCGGACCGGCATCCGGTCGAGGTGCTTGCCGCTCATGTAGACCGAAACCACGTCCGGGGCCTCGGAAACGACGGCGGTGACGCGCAGCCGGTGACGCAGGTTCCGCCACAGCGGGAGCAGCACGCGCCCGGCGAGCACGGCGGCGCCGGCGCTGAGCCAGAGCGTCCACCAGTAGCCCTTCGCCATCGGCGAGCCGGCGAACGACGTCCCGAGCGCGATCTGGTGCGTGAACGCGAGGAACACCGCCGCGTAGGTGTAGAGGTGGATGAAGTGCCACGTCTCGTAGGCCAGCCGCCGGCGCGCGAACTTCGCCGACGCCGCCCCGACGATGAGGATCACCGCGAACGCGACCAGCGCGCGCAGGATGCCCTCCAGCTGGTTCGCCATGTCCACCAGCTCGTCGACGACGCCGTGGTGCTCGACCTCGGCGTACCCGAACACGATGAACACCAGGTGCGCGAGCAGCGTCCACAGGATCGTGAAGCCGGTCCAGCGGTGCCACGTCGTGAGCCGGTCCATGCCGATGCGCCGGTCCAGCCAGGGCAGCCGGGCCACCAGCAGCAGCTGGAACGCCATCGCGAGGGCGCCGTACAGCCCGGCGAGCCTGCCGATGCTGATCAGCACGTCGTCGGAGAGCCCGGCCTGCGCGAACAGGGTGGTCACGGCGGCCACGTTGGCGCCCAGGAGGAGGAAGAGGCCGGATTTCGCGGCGATCCGGGGGCGGATCGCCGGGCGCGTGGCCTCGGCGGTCTGCGTCATGCTGGTCACACGGATCCCTCGTCGGTTCGGTTCACGAAGGCCAGCCTCGCCACCGAGCCTGTGGCGAGTCTGGGTGCCGGCTGTCGGGTTCCTGTCGGCCCGCGTCACCGCCTCGCCGCCCGCTCGCGCGCCGGGAGAAGATGGGGTGGTGCAGCCCTCCGAACCCGTGCGCCTGCTCGTCGTCGACGACGAGCCGCACATCGCCGACCTCGTCGCCACCGTCGCCCGGTACGAGGGCTGGCAGGCGGTCACGGCCGGTTCCGGCAAGGCCGCGCTGAGCGAGGCGGCGGCGTTCGCGCCGGACATCGTGGTGCTGGACCTGATGCTGCCCGACTTCGACGGCTTCACCGTGCTCGACCGGCTGCGCGCGAACGGCAGCGCGGTGCCCGTGGTGTTCCTCACGGCCAAGGACGCGACGGCGGACCGGATCGCCGGGCTCACCCGCGGGGGTGACGACTACCTGGTGAAACCGTTTTCCGTCGAGGAGCTGATGGCGCGGCTGCGGGCGGTCCTGCGCCGCAGCACCGGCGCCGCGCTCCCGGCCGCCGCGCGCGGGGCCGTGCTGCGCGTCGGGGACCTGACGCTGGACGAGGACACCCGCGAGGTCCGCCGCGGCGACGGGGCGCCCGCCGAGCTGACGCCGACCGAGTACGAGCTGCTGCGCTACCTGATGCGCCGCTCGCCGTCCGTGCTGACGAAGGCGCAGATCCTCGACCACGTCTGGGAGTACGACTTCGGCGGCCGGTCCAATGTGGTCGAACTCGTCATCTCGCACCTGCGCCGCAAGATCGACGCGGGCGCGGGCGAACCGCTGATCCACACCGTGCGCGGCGTCGGGTACGTCGTGCGCCAGGTCAACCGGTGAGGGGCTTCTTCCGCCGGTGGTACGGGGCCTGGCGGCGCACCCGGCTCGGCACCCGCATCACGCTCGGCCTCGGCGCGCTCGCCCTGGTGGTGTTCGCCGCCGTCGGCGTCACGACCGTCGGGATCATGCACGGCTACCTCGACCGGCGCCTCGACGAGCAGCTGTCCAAGAGCCAGAACACCCAGGTGCCGACGCTGCGCGAGACGCACGGCTCGCCGCAGTCGGTCTACTCCTGGTACTCGGCGCTGTACTCGGTGCGCGACGGCGTCGCGACGCCCGAGCCGGGCGGGATGCTGCCGGGCGACGGCAAGCAGCTGGCGAAGATCGCCGCCGACGCCGTCGGCGGCGACGTCACCCGCGACATCTACCTCTACGACGACGGCCCCTACCGGGTGCGAGCCTGCCCGGTCGACACCGATTCGGTGCTGTTGAGCGCCGCGCCGCAGGGGGATCTGAACGGGACCGTCCGGCAGCTGGTCTGGGTCGAGGTGGGCGCGTTCGCGCTCGCGCTGGCGGTGCTCGTGGTCGTCGGCCGGCTGGTGCTGCGCCGCGGCCTGCGCCCGCTGGCCGACATGGCCGGCACCGCGCACGACATCGCGGCCCACGACCTCACCGCGAACCCCGATCTGCCGGTGCGCGCGTCGGGCAGCGGCGGCGGCGTCGAGGTGGAGGAGCTGCGGACGGCGTTCAACGTGATGCTGGCGCACATCGACACGTCACTGGCGGCCAGGACCGAGGCGAACGAGCGGCTGCGCCGGTTCGTCGCCGACGCCTCCCACGAGCTGCGCACCCCGCTGACGTCGATCCGGGGCTACGCCGACCTGTTCCGCTACGCGGCCGCGAACGAGCCGGCGGAACGCGAGGCGCACCTGAGCAAGATCCGCGAGGAGACGGCGCGGATGACCGTGCTCGTCGACGACCTCCTGCTGCTGGCCCGCCTCGACGCGCGGGCGGCCGAGACGCCGTTGCGTCCGGAGCGGACGGACCTGGCCGAGCTGGCCGGCGACGCGGCGGACGCGTTCGCCGCCGGCCGGCCCGACCACCCGGTGACGACTTCCCTGGATCCGGCCCTGGTGGACGCTGACCCGGTGCGGCTGCGGCAGGTGCTCGACAACCTGCTGGCCAACGCGGCCGTGCACACGCCGCCGGGGACCGCGGTGCACGTCGCGGTGGCGGTCGAGGGCGCCGGGGCCGTCGCCCGGGTCACCGACGCCGGGCCCGCCGCCATTGCGCCGGCCGACCAGGAGCGGATCTTCGACCGGTTCTTCCGCGTCGACGACTCCCGCACCCGCTCGGGCGGCGGCACCGGCCTCGGCCTGTCGGTGGTGCAGTCCCTGGTCACGGCGCACGGCGGCACGGTCTCGGTGGAGTCCGCCCCGGGCCGCACGACCTTCACCGTCCGGCTCCCGCTGGCCCGGTCGTGAGTGTTTAGGGCGGTTCTAACCGCCCTAAACACTCACGAGGACTTGCGCCGGTCGTAGTAGGCGATGATCACGCCCTTGGTGGTCGCGACGCTGCGGGTGAGCGTGAACTCGGTGAAGGGCGCGTCGGCGTCGAACAGGCGCGCGCCGCGGCCGAGCGTCAGCGGGTGGATCAGCAGCGTGTAGCGGTCGACGAGCCCGGCCGCGTGCAGCGCGCGCACGAGCGCGGCGCTGCCGATGACCGACAGGTCGTTGCCGGGCGTGGCCTTCAGCTCGGCCACCGTGCTCGCCGCGTCTCCGCGCAGCAGCACGGAGTTCTGCCACGCGCCGACGTCGTCCAAAGTGGTCGAAGCGACGTACTTGGTGGCCGCGTTCATGTGCGTGGTGAACGGGTTGCCGTCGGTCTGCCCGGCCCACGCGCCGATGAAGTCCTCCCAGGTGCGGCGGCCGAACAGCATGTCGCCGGGCTTGCCCATGCCCTGGCTCATCTCCTGGCCCAGGACCTCGTCCTGGTAGCGGCCGCCCCAGCCGCCGTGGGTGAAGCCGCCGCGGGTGTCCTCGTCGGGCCGGCCGAGGCCCTGGACGACGCCGTCGAGGGTGACGTTCATGGTGACGCTGAGTTCGCGCATGGGGTGTCCTTCCGCTTCGGTCTGTCGCCGCCTATACGAACGGCCACCGCGCGGATCGACAGCGTGCTACTCCCGATCGGTGACGTGCGGCGGAATCACCCAGCCGGGGGAGAGGTCGGCCGACGGCTCGGGCGCGCCGAAGACCGTCCGCACCGGCAGCACCCCGGCCCACGCGGTGTCCGCGCCGACGTCGTCCGGCTCGTCGTCGGGGCCTTCCGCGCGCATCTTCACCGACGCCTCGGCGAGGTCGAGGGAGAGCACCGACACCGCGGCGAACTCCTTGGCGTTGACCTCCCGCGCGTGCGCCCACGAACCCGGCGCGAGGTGGTCGGTGAGCACCTCGAGGCCGTGCATCTTCGCCTCGGCGTCGGTGACGAGCTTCGCCTTCCCGAGGATGACGGCGCTGCGGTAGTTCATCGAGTGGTTGTTCACCGACCGCGCGTAGACGATGCCGTCGAGCAGGGTCACCGTGACGCAGACGTCGAGGTCCTGGGTGGCTTTCCGGAGGCTCGACGCGCCGGTGGAACCGTGCAGGTAGAGCGTGTCACCGTCGCGGCCGTAGCCGGTGGGCAGGACCAGCGGGACGCCGTCGCGGACGACGCCGAGGTGGCAGATCAGGCCGTCGTCCAGCACGGCGTGCAGCACGGCGCGGTCGGTGACGGCCCGGTTCTTCTTGCGGCCGAGCGTGGTGCGGGGCGTGGTGGAAAGCATGCGACCAGCGTCTCTCCCGGCAGTGGCATCGGAAAACGTCCACTTCTCGTACACTTGGGAAGTCCACTTGGGAAGTCCACTTGAGGAGGCCCGCGTGACCCACGCCGACACCGCGCTCCCGGTCAGCCTCGACCGCGCGTCCGTCACACCGCTCGCCGTCCAGCTCGCGGACGCGCTGCGCGAGGCGGCGGCGTCCGGGCACCTGCGCGGCGGCGACCGGCTGCCGTCGACCCGCGCGCTGGCCGGCCGGCTCGGCGTCAGCCGGACGGTGACGTCGGCCGCGTACGAGCAGCTCCACGCCGAGGGCTGGATCGCCGGGCGGCACGGCTCGGGGACCTACGTGACGACGCCGCCGTCGTTTTCGGCTTCGGAGGTCCCGGCGCCGGGCGTCGCGCCTTCGGCCGAGGTCGAGCCGCCGTCGCTGCTGGACCTCGGGCCGGGCACACCGTGGGCGGCCGGGCTGGACCGCGCGGCCTGGCGCCGGGCGTGGCGCGCCGCGGCCGACCCGGACCCGCTGATCCGCGCCCACCGCGCGGGCCTGCCGGAGTACCGCGCGGCCGTGTCGGAGCACCTGCTGCGCCACCGCGGCCTGGCGGCGGGCTCGGTGCTGGCCACCGGCGGGACGACCGCCGCGGTGGTCGAGCTGGCCTCGGCGGTGCTGGAACGCGGTGACGTCGTGGCCGTCGAGGAGCCTGGCTACCAGCGCGCGGTGCAGGCGTTCCTCCGGGCGGGTATGCGGGTCGTCGGCGTCCCGGTGGACGAGGAGGGGCTGCGGCCGGAGGCGATCCCGGCGGGCGCGCGGGCGGTGTACTGCTCGCCGGCGCACCAGTACCCGATGGGCAGCCGGCTGAGCGCGGCGCGGCGGGTCTCGCTGGTCGAGCGGGCGCGGGCGTCGTCGATGCTGGTGATCGAGGACGACTACGACGGCGAGCTGCGCTTCGACGTCGCGCCGCTGCCGATGCTGGCGTCGCTGGCCCCGGACGTCGTCGCGCACCTGGGGACGACGTCGAAGATCCTGACGCCGACGCTGGGCGCGGGCTGGATGGTGGCGCCGGAGGCGATCACGTCGGCGGTGCTGGCGTACCGCGACCTGACGGGCACGCGGCCGTCGCCGGCGGGGCAGCGGGTGCTGTACGAGTTCGCGCGCAACGGAGACCTGGGAAGGCACCTGCGCAAGATCCGCCGCGAGATGGCGGAGCGCCGAACGCTCTTGGCGGGCGCCTTGGCAACGGCAGGAATCCCCCTCCGCGGCGACGACGCCGGGGCGCACCTGGTGGTCCCGTTCCCGTCGGCTGAGGTGGAGGCGTCGGTGATCGCGACGGCGGAGCGGCGGGGGATCCGGCTGGACGGGCTGGCGCGGCACTTCGCGGGAGTCCCGACGGCGCACGGAGTGGCGATCGGGTACGCGGGATGCACACGGGAGGCGTTGGTGTCGGCACTGCCGACGCTGGTCTCGCTGCTGCGCTGACGGTTTGCCAGCAGTCCGCCGCCGGCCCACCTTCGCGAGTTCCGCCTCCGGTCACGCGAGTTCCGTCCCCAGTCACGCGAGTCTCGCCTCCCATCACGCGGCTCGGCTCTCAGGCACTCGAGTTCCGGCTCCGATCACGCGAGTTCCGTTCCGAATCACGCGAGTCTCGCCTGCCGTCACGCGGCTCCGCTCTCAAGCAGCTGAGTACCGGCTTTGATCACGCGTGCCGACCTTCTGAGCCCGCGTGATGGCGGCCGGGTGCCGGGCGGCGGTCCAGTCGTTGTCCACAGCCTGGCCGTGATGTGGATAACCGGGCCCTGGCGAGGGCTTTTCCGAATTTTCGTCGGTCGGCCTGGATACGCTGGAGCGGGGATGGACCCCCTGGGAGGGCGGGCGCTGTGTTCGGGCGGGCGGGCGCTGTGTTCGGGCGGGCGGGCGCTGTGTTCGGGCGGGCGGGCGCTGTGTTCGGGCGGGCGGGCGCTGTGTTCGGGCGGGCGGGCGCTGTGTTCGGGCGGGCGGGCGCTGTGTTCGGGCGGGCGGGCGCTGTGTTCGGGCGGGCGGGCGCTGTGTTCGGGCGGGCGGGCGCTGTGTTCGGGCGGGCGGGCCAGCCGAGCGGACGTACGGGCCGGGCAAGGGGACGGGCGGGCCGCCAAGGAGACGGGCGGGTCAGCCGGGCAATCCGCGTAAGGCCGGCACTCGCGTCCGGCCGACACCCCGCGTACGGCTCACAAAGGGCGAGTCGGCTGCGCGGGGAGGTGCTCGGTGCGGCGCTGCCGCGTTGGTGCCGGTGTTGGTGCTGACATCGGTGTCGCTGCTGCGCTGACAATGCCCCTCGTAGGTAACGACGTCCCTGGGCCACGAGGGTTGCGTTCGGCGCTCTGAGCGTCTCGCCCGTCGCACGGGGCTGGGGTGTTCGTCGAGGTCACCGGGTACGGTGGCTCACCATGAGCGAGAAGATCCGGGTGGCGGTCGTGTTCGGCGGGCGCAGTAGCGAGCACACCATCTCCTGCCTGTCCGCGGGCAGTGTCCTGGGGAACCTCGACCCGGAGCGGTTCGAAGCCGTCCCGGTCGGCATCACTCGTGAAGGGCGCTGGGTGCTCGGGACCGGCGACTCCGCTCAGCTCGCCATCCGCGGCCGTGAGCTGCCGTCCGTCGAAGACGGCAAGAACCTCGTGCTCGCCGGGGATCCCTCCAGCCAGGGGCTCGTCGCCGTCGAGCCGGGGCGGGAAAGCGAGCTGCTGTCCCAGGTGGACGTCGTTTTCCCGGTGCTGCACGGCGCCTTCGGTGAGGACGGCACCATCCAGGGCCTGCTCGAGCTCGCCGGCATCCCGTACGTCGGCCCTGGCGTGCTCGCCAGCGCGGCCGCCATGGACAAGGAGACCGCGAAGAAGCTCCTGGCCGCCGAAGGACTTCCGGTCGGTACCTTCGCCGCGCTCCGCCGGGGTCAGTCCACTTTGGACGACGAGGCCAAAACCCAGCTCGGCCTGCCGGTGTTCGTGAAGCCGTCGCGCGCCGGTTCCTCGGTCGGCATCAGCCGCGTGACGTCCTGGGACGACCTCGACGCCGCCATCGAGCTGGCCCGCGCCACCGACCCGAAGGTCCTCGTCGAGGCGGCCGTCGTCGGTCGCGAGGTCGAGTGCGGTGTCCTGGAGTTCCCGGACGGCCGCGTCGAGGCGTCGCTCCCGGCCGAGATCCGCGTCCTGTCCGAGGACGAAAACGCTTGGTACGACTTCGAAACCAAGTACCTGGGTGATGACGCCGAGCTGGACATCCCGGCCAAGCTCGACGACGCCGTCACCGAGAAGCTCCGCGCGATGGCCGTCGAGGCCTTCCGGGCGCTGGACTGTCAGGGCCTCGCCCGCGTCGACTTCTTCGTGGGCGCCGACGGCGAACCGAGCATCAACGAGGTCAACACGATGCCCGGCTTCACGACGAAGTCCGCCTACCCGAAGATGTGGGAAGTCACCGGCGTGGACTACCCGACCCTGCTGACCACCCTCATCGAGACGGCGATCGCCCGCGGCACCGGCCTCCGCTAGCCCAAAGCCGTGAAGGCCTCCTTACCGGCCATAAGAGCCGGGAAGGAGGCCTTCACGGCTTTCAGGAGAACCGCAGCGGGCGCGCGGGCAGCTTCGCGGCCACCGTGTCCGAGATCTGCTGCAACGGGCCCGTTCCGGCGCTGTCCGGCACCGTGAGGGCCGAGTAGACCTCGCGGTCCACCACGTACCACGTCGACGCGCCGTCGCCCGGGACCTGCAGCCACTGGACGCCGTTCACCAGCCTCAGCTGTGACGTCGGGGTCAGCTCCGGCGGGCGGTCCAGCCCGCACCGGAGCACCAGCGGGTCGGTCGTGCCCCACGCCACCGTCGCCGGCGGGGCCGGGTCCGCCAGGGTGCGCAGCGAGAGCGATGACCCGTTCGACGTCAGCTCGGTCGGCACCGCGCCCAGCAGCGTCTTGCACGCCGGGGACGCCGCCGCCGGGGCGGGCACGGAGACCAGCGGCAACGGGCCGGCCGCGGGATCCGGAGAACGGTGAGTCAGGGCGAAGACGGCCACGGCGACCGCCAGGGCCACGGCGAGCGCGGCCGCGGTGACGAGCACCACCCTGGGTGGGGCGCCGGTGTCGGAGTCAGGCACCGGACCACTACACCACTGCTCAGAGATGCACGACCGGGCAGGTCAGCGTCCGGGTGATGCCTTCCACGTTCTGCACCTTCGCGACCACGAGCTGGCCCAGCTGGTCCACGCTGTCGGCGGCCGCGCGCACGATGACGTCGTACGGGCCGGTGACATCCTCCGAGCTGGTCACACCAGGGATGCTCGAGATCTCGGCCGCCACCGCGGCCGCCTTGCCGACCTCGGTCTGGATGAGGATGTATGCGTGGACCACGGCGCGCCCTTTCGTCGGGATCGATCGGCTCAGGGTAGGAACTTGGGAGCAGGAACGTTCTCAGCCAGCAACGTATCGCCAGCTCACGCAAAAACATAGGGCATCCGACTATCGGTGATCGATCTTTGTCCCGGTAGAGAAAGCAGAGGTGACCGGTGTCACCGAACGACGCAACGGTCGCCGAGACCGGGGAGTTCGCGCTCATCCGAGCCGTCACGGAAGGACGCCGCCAGCCCCCGGGCACGCTGCTCGGCCCCGGCGACGACGCCGCCGTGATCGCCGCCCCCGACGGGCGCGTGGTCGCCAGCACGGACGTCCTGGTGCAGGGGGTGCACTTCCGGCTCGACTGGTCCGCCCCGGAGCAGGTCGGGCGCAAGGCCGTCGCGGTC
This sequence comes from Amycolatopsis sp. NBC_01286, assembly GCF_035982555.1. Taxonomy (NCBI): domain Bacteria; kingdom Bacillati; phylum Actinomycetota; class Actinomycetes; order Pseudonocardiales; family Pseudonocardiaceae; genus Amycolatopsis; species Amycolatopsis sp. NBC_01286. The sequence continues at coordinate 432,053 of NZ_CP108428.1, read as the reverse complement.
AACCTGGCCGACATCGCCGCCATGGGCGCCGCGCCGACGTCCGTCCTCGTCGGCATCGCCTGCCCGCCCGACACCCCGCGCGAGGTGATCACCGCGCTGGCCGACGGCATGTGGGCCGAGGCCGAACGCGCCGGCGTCGGCGTCTCCGGCGGTGACATGGTCCGCGCCGACCAGCTCGTGATCAGCGTCACCGCGCTCGGCGACCTCGGCGACCGCGAACCGGTGACGCGCTCGGGGGCCCGCCCCGGCGACGTCGTCGCGGTCTGCGGGAAGCTCGGCTGGGCGGCCGCGGGCCTGGCCGTGCTCGGCCGCGGCTTCCGGTCCCCGGTCGGCGTCGTCAACGCCCAGCGCGCCCCGGAGCCGCCGTACGAAGCCGGGCCGCGCGCCGCGCTCGCCGGGGCCACGGCCATGATCGACGTCTCCGACGGGCTACTGGCCGATCTGGGGCACATCGCCGAGGCGTCCGGGGTCGGCATCGACGTCCGCACCGCCGACCTCGACGTCCCCGCCCGGCTCACCGAAGTCGGCGCCGCGCTGGGCGCGGACCCGCTCGACTGGGTCCTCACCGGCGGCGAGGACCACGCCCTGGTCGCCACGTTCCCGTCGTTCACCGAGCTGCCGGAGGGTTGGCGCACCATCGGCGTCGCGACCATGCCGGACTCGGGGATCACCGTGGACGGCAAGCCTTCGACGCGAGAAGGCGGCTGGACCCACTGGCGCTGATCTAGGCTCTGCGAACGTGAGAATCGTTCCGGTCCCCTACGACCACCCCGACGCGGCCAAGCTCATGGCCGCGGTGCAACAGGTTTACGTCGAGCGCTACGGCGACGAAGACGCCACCCCGATGGACCCCGCGCAGTTCGACCCGCCGCAGGGCCTGTTCCTCATCGGCTACCAGGGCGACGAAGCCGTCGCTTGTGGAGCGTGGCGCGCGCACGACGGCCCCGCCCCCGACTTCCAGGACGGCGACGCCGAGTTCAAGCGGATGTACGTCGCCGACTCCGCGCGTGGTCGCGGGTTCGCGCGGATGATCCTGTTCGAGCTGGAGCGCACGGCGGCGCTGTCCGGCCGCAAGCGCGCGGTGCTGGAAACCGGCACCAAGCAGCCGGAGGCGATCGCGCTCTACGCGTCGTCGGGCTACGTCGAGATCCCCGGCTTCGGCATCTACAAGAACGAGCCGGACAGCCGGTGTTACGCCAAGGACCTCAGCGGGGCGTGAGCTTCAGCAGGGCCGCGGCGTGCGGGCGCAGGGACGCGGAGATCGCGGTGCCCACGTCCTGGTGGGCCCAGAGATCCCGGACGTTCCAGGCGCCCGGGACCGTCGCGGACACGGTCGCGGTGGTGGTGCCGGTGTTGAGCAGCACCACCGCGAACCCGCCGCCGGACAGGGGCTTGCCCCACACCTGGTAGCCCGGCCCGGCCGCGAGCTGCCGGCCCTGGCCGCCCGCGAAGTCCTGGTCGACGGCGATCGCCTCGGGGTTGCCCAGCGTCGCGAGGTCGTCGTCGCCCAGCTTCGCCGGATCGGTCCCGGCGAACAGCGGCGCGTTCAGCACGGCCCAGACGCTGAAGTGCGCGCGGGCCTCGTCGGCGGTCAGCGTGCCGTTGCCGACCTGCAGCATGTCCGGGTCGTTCCAGCCGCCGGGCGAGCCGCTGTGGACGGCGACGGCGGCCTGCTGGTCGATCGTCGCGAGCACGGAGTCCCAGGTCGGGGTCAGGTCGTAGGTGGTCCGCCACAGGTTCGCCACCGGCCGCGCCCAGGTCCACGGGCTGGAGACGCCGTATTCGGAGATCGCGTAGACGATCGGGCGGGGGAGCGCGGCCAGCTCGTCGCGCATCTTCTCGAACGCCGCCCGCCGGTCCAGGCCGTCGACCGTGTCGGCATTGCACCAGTCGTACTTGAGGTAGTCGACGCCCCAGCGGTCGAACGTCTCGGCGTCCTGCCGCTCGTGGCCGAGCGAACCGATGCCGGCCGCGGGGTAGGCGTCGTTGGCCATCGCGCAGGTCCGGCTGCCCGGCACGGCGTAGATCCCGAACAGCAGGCCGCGCGAGTGGACGTAGTCGGCGAGGTCGGCGATGCCGTGCGGGAACCGCGTGGGATCGGCCTGCAGCGAGCCGTCGGCGGCGCGCGCGGGGGCCTGCCAGCAGTCGTCGACGACGACGTAGCGGTACCCGGCGTCGCGCAGGCCGTCGTCCGCGAGCGCGTCGGCGGCCTGCTTGACGACGTCCTCGGTGAGGTCGTGACAGCGGACCTGGTTCCAGCTGTTCCAGCCCATCGGCGGCGTCGTGGCCAGGCCGTTCGCCATTGCCGGCGCCGCGACGGGCGCGCTCAACAGCCAGGCCAGCGCGACGAGCAGGAGCACGAGGAGCGTGCTTCTCGGACGGGTGTGCTGCCTCGGGTCGATGACGTGATCCAATCGCATGGCACGTGAAACCGCAGTCACCCCGGAGGCGGCATGCCGATCTACGCGCTCGGTTCGCTCGAACCGACGATCCACCCCGACGCCTACGTCCACCCGGACGCGACGGTCATCGGCGACGTCCGGATCGCCGCCCACGCGTCGGTGTGGCCGCAGACCGTGCTGCGCGGCGACCACGGCTACATCGAGATCGGCGAGCGCTCCAACGTCCAGGACGGCTGCGTCCTGCACTGCACCGAGCAGCACCCGACGATCCTCGGCCCGTCGTCGGCGGTGGGGCACGCGGTGCACATCGAGGGCGCGAAGATCGGCACCGGCTGCCTGATCGCGTCCGGCTCGGTGGTGCTCAACGGCACGGTGGTCGAGGACGGCGGCATGGTCGGCGCGGGCGCGGTGCTGTCGTACGGCTCGTACGTCAAGACCGGCGAGATCGCCCTCGGCGTGCCCGCGAAGACGCGGGAGAACAAGTCCTTCGGGCCGGAGAGCATCGCTCTCGTGGTGGATTCGTACGTCGAGCGGGCGAAACGGTTCCGCGTCGAACTGCGGCGGCTCGACCCGCGCGAGTGACGGCGGCCACGGCCGGTAAGCTCGCCGCCCGTGACCGCACGACCGCTGCAGGACATCGTCGAGGCAGGCTGGGCCGAGGCCCTGGAACCGGTGGCGCCGCAGGTCGCCGCGATGGGGGAGTTCCTCCGCGCGGAGATCACCGCGGGCCGCACGTACCTCCCGGCGGGTGAACACGTGCTGCGGGCGTTCAAGCAGCCGTTCCACGACGTCCGGGTGCTGATCGTCGGCCAGGACCCGTACCCGACGCCCGGGCACGCCGTCGGCCTGAGCTTCTCGGTGGCGCCGGACGTCCGGCCGATCCCGAAGAGCCTGGTCAACATCTACAAGGAGTACGCCGAGGACCTCGGCCACCCGCTGCCGGCCAACGGCGACCTGACGCCGTGGGCCGACCAGGGCGTCCTGCTGCTCAACCGGGCGCTGACGGTGCAGCCGGGCAAGTCGAACTCGCACCAGGGCAAGGGCTGGGAAGACGTCACCGAGCAGGCGATCAAGGCCCTCGCGGCCCGGTCCGAGCCGATGGTGGCGATCCTCTGGGGCCGCAACGCCCGCAACCTGCGCCCGATGCTGGGCGAGGTGCCGTGCATCGAGTCGGCGCACCCGAGCCCGCTGTCGGCGCACAACGGCTTCTTCGGGTCGCGCCCGTTCAGCCGCGCCAACGAACTGCTGGAGCAGCAGGGCGCCGCGCCGGTCGACTGGAAGCTCCCGTAGGTTCGGTGTCCGGATCGGAGTGACGGCTCCGACCAGGGGGAAACCTTTGGAGGGCTCATGAACGTCACATCGGCCGACGGCACGACCATCGCCTACGACCAGCGCGGCACGGGCGCGCCCGTGATCCTGGTCGGCGGCGCGTTCAACGACCGGACCACGGTCGCCGGCCTGGCCGACGTCTTGGCTGCGGACTTCACGACGATCGCGTACGACCGCCGTGGCCGCGGCGACAGCGGTGACACCAGTCCGTACGCGGTCGAGCGGGAGATCGAGGACATCGCGGCGCTGATCGCCGAGGTCGGCGGCTCGGCGTCGGTGTTCGGCCACTCGTCGGGCGCGGTGCTGGCCCTGGAGGCGGCCGGAGCGGGCCTGGCGATCGAGAAGCTGGTGGCGTACGAACCGCCGTACGCGACGGACGCGGAATCACGCCCCGACGTCACGGAGAAGGTGGCCGCGCAGATCGCCGCGGGCGACCGCGACGGCGCGGCGGCGACGTTCCTCGAGGTCGCGGGCACCCCGCCCGAGGTCATCGAAGGGATGAAGCGGGCCCCGGTGTGGGGCTGGTTCACGTCGCTGGCGCACACGCTCCCGTACGACCTGGAGATCTGCGGCCCGGGTGCCCGCCCGCGCAAGGACCACCTGGCCCGGATCACGGCCCCGACGTTGGTCATCGGCGGCGGCGCCAGCCCGGAGAAGCTGCAGTCAGGAGCCCGCGTCGCGGCGTCGGCGGTCCCCGGTGCCCGCCACGAGACCCTCCCGGGCCAGGACCACGGAGTGCTGCAGCACCCGGAGTCCCTGCGCGACATGCTGGTGGAGTTCTACAAGTGAGCTGACCGCTCAGGTGACCCCGCCGGGGGTCCAGGGGGCTTGCCCCCTGGCGGGGGTCTGGGGGTTCGACCCCCAGAAGACACCTAAGGCGAAAAAAATGGCGAGTGCTCTCCACGAGCACTCGCCACCTTTAAGTTTCGCCTTAGCCCCGGACGACCTTGCCCGCCTTGATGCACGAGGTGCACACGTTCAGGCGCTTGCGCTGGGAAATACCCACCTTGGCGTGGACGGTCTGGATGTTCGGGTTCCACCGGCGGTTGGTACGCCGGTGGGAGTGCGAGACCGACTTGCCGAAGCCGGGTCCCTTGCCACAGACGTCGCACACGGCAGCCACGTCGAACTCCTTTGGATCTGGGTCATAGAAATGAGCCCAGACGGACTGGGCAACTCGACCATAGTAACCAGTGGCTCCGCCGGGTTCCGCACGGGGTCGATACGCTCGCCCCGGGAACGGCGAGGAGGTCACGGGGTGCGGGTGCTGGACGCGGCGGCGGTGTCGGCCTGGGCTGCGGGTTGTGTGCGCAGCCTGGCGAGCCTGCGGCCGGCCATCGACGGGATCAACGTCTACCCCGTGGCGGACTCCGACACCGGCTCCAACATGCTCTTCACGATGACCGGCGCGGCCGCCGAGCTCGACGTCGCGGCGCCGGCGACCGCCGCCGACGCGCTGAGGGTCCTCGCGCGCGGGGCCGTCGCCTCGGCCAAGGGCAACTCCGGCGTGATCCTCTCCCAGGTCGTGCGCGGGCTGGCCGACCGGGCCGAGGGCGAGCTGGACGGCCCGTGGCTGGCCGCCGCGCTGGGGCACGCCGACGAGGTCGCCACCGGGGCCGTGAGCCGGCCGGTCGCCGGGACCATCCTGACCGTGCTGCACGCCGTCGCCCTCGCCGTCCGCGGCGATACGCGTCAGCTCGGCGAAGTGGCGCGAACCGCCGCGAAGGAAGCCGCGCACGCGCTCGAGAAGACGCCGCTCCAGCTGCCCGCGCTGGCCAAGGCCGGGGTCGTCGACGCCGGGGCCCGCGGGCTCGTCGCCGTGCTCGACGCGCTGGTCGGGGTGCTCACCGGCACCGCGGTCGAGCAGGACCACGCGCTCGAAGTGCCGGTGGTGGCGGACGAGGTCTACGCCTGGGAGGTCATGTACCTGCTCGACGGCGTCGACGAGGCGAGCCTGCCGACCCTGCGCAAGGAGCTGGGCGGCCTCGGCGACAGCGTCACGGTGGCCGGTGACGGCTCGGGCAGCCACGCCGTGCACGTCCACTGCGCCGACATCGGCGCCGCCATCGAAGCCGGGCTGACGCTGGGGCGGCCGCGCCGGATCCGCGTCGAACCGCTGCTCACGCCGACGCCGATCGAGCCGGGCGGCGGGATCGACCGCACCGTCGTCGCCGTCGTGCACGGCGGCGGGCTGGCCGAGGTGCTGCGCGCCGAGAGCATCCCGGTCCTGGAAGTGCCCGAAGGCACCACACCGAGCGTCGAGGACATGATCGGCCTGCTCAACGAGGCCGCCGGCCGGCACGTCACGGTGCTGCCGGGCGGGGTCGCGCTGACCGCGGCGGCCGACACCGCGGCGGGCCACGCGATGGCCGCCGACCGCGACGTCGTGGTCATCCCGTGCACGTCGCCGGTGCAGGTGCTCGCGGCGCTGGCCGTGCACGACGCCGGGCGCCGCACCAACGACGACGTCGTCGCGATGGCCGAGGCGGCCGCCGCGACCAGGCGTGGCGAACTGCGGATCGCGCAGGAGGAGTCGCTAACCTGGGTGGGCCGGGCCCAGTCCGGCGACGTGGTCGGCTTGGTCGACGACGAGGTGGTGCTCATCGAGGCCGCCCCGGCGTCGGAGACCAACCTCGTCGCGGCGGCGATGAAGGTGCTGAACCGGATGCTGGCGCTGGGCGGGGAACTGGTGACGGTGCTGAGCGGGGCGGCCGCGCCGCCGGGGGTCGCCGAAGAGCTCGCGGAGCAGCTTCGGGTGGAGCACCCCGAGGTGGAGCTGGCCGGGTACGCGGGTGGGCAGGCGGACGCCGTGCTGCTGATGGGAGTCGAATAGCGATGGCCGGACTGCGCGACAAGCTGCCGTTGCTGCTGGGTGCCAAGACGGCGAAGGCGCTCGCCACGGCGTTGGACATCGAGACGGTCAGCGACCTGCTGCGCCACTACCCGCGCCGCTACGCCGAGCGCGGTGAGCTCACCGACATCGCCGGCCTCGAGCTGGGCGAGCACGCGACCGTGCTGGCGCGCATCGAAAAGGTGAGCAAGCGCCGGATGAAGGCCCGCAACGGGACCATCATCGACATGGTGATCACCGACGGGAAGCGCCGGCTCACGTGCGCCTTCTTCAACCAGGCCTGGCGGGAGAAGGACCTGGTGCCCGGCAAGTCCGGCCTGTTCGCCGGCAAGGTCTCGGCGTTCCGCGACACCCTGCAGCTGACCAACCCCGAGTACGAGCTGTTCGAGGCCGATCGCGAAGCCGAGGCGATGGACGACTTCCTGGCCGCCATCATCCCGGTTTACCCGGCGGCGCAAGGCATGCCGACGTGGTCGATCGCCAAGTGCGTCCGCCAGGTGCTCGACGTCCTCGACGTCGACGAGGACCCGATGCCGCCGGAGCTGCTGCGGCTCCAGCACCTGGGGGACCTCGAAAACGCGCTGCGCGGCATCCACCGCCCGGAGAACTGGGCGCACCTGGAGGCGTCGAAGAAGCGCCTCAAGTGGGACGAAGCGATGGCCGTGCAGCTGATCTTCGCGCAGCGCCGGCATTCCGCGATCTCCCGGCCGGCCAAGGCGAACCCGCACGTCGACGGCGGGATCATGGACGCCTTCGACAAGCGGCTCCCGTTCGACCTCACCGCGGGCCAGCGCGGCATCGGCGACGAGATCGCCGGCGACCTGGCGACCGAGCACCCGATGAACCGGCTGCTGCAGGGCGAGGTCGGCTCGGGCAAGACGATCGTCGCGCTGCGGGCGATGCTGCAGGTCGTCGACAACGGGCGGCAGTCCGCGCTGCTGGCGCCGACCGAGGTGCTCGCCGCGCAGCACGCGCGGTCGCTGCGCGAGATGCTCGGCGACCTGGCGCAGGCCGGCGAGTTGGGCGCGGCCGAGAAGGCCACCCGCGTCACGCTGCTCACCGGGTCGATGGGCGCGAAGGAACGCAAGAAAGCGTTGCTGGAGGCCATGAGCGGCGAGGCGGGCATCATCGTCGGCACGCACGCGCTCATCCAGGAGACCGTGCAGTTCGCCGACCTCGGCCTGGCCGTCGTCGACGAGCAGCACCGCTTCGGCGTCGAGCAGCGCGACGCCCTGCGCACCCGCGGCAGCGAGGGCACCAGCCCGCACGTGCTGGTGATGACCGCGACGCCGATCCCGCGCACGGTCGCCATGACCGTCTACGGCGACCTGGAGATCTCCGCGCTGCGCGAGATGCCGGTCGGCCGGTCGCCGATCAGCACTACGGTCGTCCCGGTGGCGGAGAAACCGGCGTGGATGGACCGCGTCTGGCAGCGCGTCACCGAAGAGGTGTCCAAGGGGCACCAGGCCTACATCGTGTGCCCGCGGATCGGCGACGAGCCGCCGTCGGACAAGAGCGACAAGCGGCCGCCGGTCGCCGTCCTCGACATCGCGCCGCAGCTGGTGGAGGGCCCGCTCAAGGGCTTGCGCATCGCCGTGCTGCACGGCCGGATGCCCGCGGACGACAAGGACGCCGTGATGCGCGCCTTCGCCGCGGGGGAGCTGGACGTGCTGGTGGCCACCACCGTGATCGAGGTCGGCGTCAACGTGCCGAACTCGACGGCGATGGTGATCATGGACGCCGACCGGTTCGGGATCAGCCAGCTGCACCAGCTGCGCGGCCGCGTCGGCCGGGGCAGCGTGCCGGGGCTGTGCCTGCTGGTCACCGAAGCCCTCGACGGCACGACGACCCGCGAGCGGCTGGCGGCGGTCGAGTCGACCACGGACGGGTTCGAGCTGTCCCGCCTCGACCTGGAGCTGCGCCGCGAAGGTGACATCCTCGGCGCCGCGCAGTCCGGGAAGCGGTCCACGCTGAAGCTGCTTTCCTTGCTGCGGGACGAAGACGTCATCGCGGAGTCGCGGGCGAGGGCGCAGGAGATCGTCGAGAAGGACCCGGCGATCTCGAAGTTCCCCGGTCTGGCCCAGATGGTCGCGGACGTCGTCGACGTCGATCGTGCGGAGTACCTGGAGAAGTCGTGACCGCCGTGGTCCGGCCCGCCACCGAGGCGGACGCGGGCGCGATCGGCGAGATCCACGTGCGGTCGTGGCAAGCGGCCTACGACGGCCTGATGCCGGCGGAGTTCCTCGCCCGCATCTCGGTCGGGAGCCGGACGGCGGGCTGGGCCCGCACCCTGCGCGACGGCGGCCGCGTGCTCGTGGTGGAAGCCCCGCAGGTGGTCGGGTTCGCCGCGTTCGGCCCGCGCCGCGACGGGCCGGACGAGGGTGAGCTGTACGCGATCTACCTGCACCCCGAGGTGTGGAGCCGCGGTCTGGGCCGGTTGCTGCACGAACAGGTGCTGACGTCGCTGGCCGAGAGCTGGCCGGCCGCGGTGCTGTGGGTGCTGGCGACGAACGAGCGTGCGAAGACGTTCTACGAGCGTGCGGGCTGGTCGCTCGACGGCGGCACGCGCACCGAGACGATCGACGGTGGCGCGGTTTCGCTGGAGGAGCTGCGGTTCAGCCGTCCGTTGCCGTGACGAACACCCCGGCTTTGGCGGCGGCCGCCGCTGCCGCCGCGGCGACGTCGGCGTCTCGCGGCGTCACGCCTTCGCGGGAGACGAACAGGCGGTAGAAGACCGGCCCGCAGGCGACGCGCACGACCTCGACCGCGTCCGTCCCGGCCGGGACTTCGCCGCGGGCCACGGCTCGCTCGACGATCGGGGCCGACCGCGCGTGGCGGTCGACGTAGAACTCCTCCAGGGCGGCCGCCGCGCGGGTCGAGAGGAACGCCGCCGAGATCGACGCGATCGGCAGCTCGCGCAGGCCCGGCTCGGTGAAGAAGTGCACCAGCTCCCGGTTGACCTCGCGCAGGTCGCCTTCGAGGGAGCCGGTGTCCGGCGCGGCCCACTCCTGCTCGGTGCCCATCAGCAGCGCCGCCGCGACCAGGCCTTCGGCGGACTCCCAGCGGCGGTACAGCGTCGTCTTGTGGACGCCGGAGCGTTCGGCCACGGCCTCGACCGTCAGCTCCGCGTACCCGCGCTCGCCGAGCAGCTCCAGGGTCGCGTCGAGGGCGGCGCGGCGGGTCCGCTCGGTGCGGCCGCCCGGGCGCTGCGTGCCGATGGTCTCCAAGTGCCACTCCCGTTGCGTTAGTGCTCCCAGTGTAGATCAGCCGATCGGGCGACAGCCCTGAGTTGTCGCGGCTCCGGCTCGCGGGTACCACGCTGATCATGAGGAAACGACGGGGTGTTCTCGCGGCCGTGGCCATCGTGCTCGCCGGGCAGGCGCCGGCGGCCGCCGCCGGGGGAGTGCAGCTGGATCCGCCCAGCTGGGGGCTGGACCGGATCGACCAGCGCGCCGGGCTCGACCACGCCTACCGCTACGGCGACGACGCCGCGGGCGTCACGATCTACGTGATCGACAGCGGTGTCGACGCGCAGCACCCCGACTTCCAGGGCCGCGTCGCGCCGGGGCGGGACTTCCTCGGCGGTGGCACCGACACGACCGACACCAACGGCCACGGCACCCGGCTCGCCGGGATCGCCGCGGGCCAGGCCTACGGCGTCGCGAAGGGCGCGCAGATCGTCCCGGTGCGGGTGCTCGACAAGGACGGTGGCGGTGCGACCGAGCAGATCATCGCCGGGCTCGACTGGGTCGCGCAGAACGCCCGGCAGCCCGCGGTCGCCGTCCTCGGCATCGGCGGCGTCCCGAACGACCAGCTCGACGCGGCCGTGAAGCGGCTGGCCACGGTGCTGCCGATCGCCGTCCCGGCCGGCAGCGAGACGGCGGACGCGAGCGGCTTCTCGCCGGGCCGGGTGACCGAAGCGCTGACCGTCGGGGCGATCGACGACCAGGACCACCCGGACAAGGCGTCCAACTTCGGCCAGGACGTCGACCTGTACGCGCCGGGCGTCGCCGTTCCGAGCCCGATCGCGGGCGGCACGACCGCGGGCCCGGAGTCGGGCACGTCGGTGGCCGCGGCGTTCGCGGCCGGCGCGGCGGCGATCTACCTGGCCCAGCACCCCGGCTCGACGCCAGCGCAGGTGGACCAGGCCCTCGTTCAGGCCGCGACGCCGGACGCGCTGAAGGGCGTCCCGGCAGGCACGGCCAACCGGCTGCTCTACGTGCCGCAGGCGTCCTGAGACTCCGGCAGGGAGGTGCCACCAGCGCTGATCGGCCAATCTTTCCACGCGCATGATGTCCATCACCTGGTATGCAGCTCCCGCCCAGCGGGAAAAACCGGGTAACGTGCGCTGACTACCGATCCAAACGGGAAGGACCGGGCATGTTCCGCAAGGTGCTGGTGGCCAACCGCGGTGAGATCGCGATCCGCGCGTTCCGCGCCGGCTTCGAACTGGGGGCCGGCACGGTCGCCGTGTTCCCCCACGAAGACCGCAACTCGCTGCACCGGCTGAAGGCCGACGAGGCGTACGAGATCGGCGAGCCCGGTCACCCCGTGCGCGCCTACCTCTCGGTCGACGAGATCGTCGCCGCGGCCAAGAAGGCCGGGGCCGACGCCGTCTACCCGGGTTACGGCTTCCTGTCGGAGAACCCCGATCTCGCGCGCGCGTGCGAGGAAGCGGGGATCACCTTCGTCGGCCCGAGTGCCGACATCCTCGAGCTCACCGGCAACAAGGCCCGCGCGGTCAAGGCCGCGCGCGAGGCCGGCGTACCGGTGCTCGGCTCGTCCGAGCCCTCCAGCGACATCGACGCGCTGGTCGCGGCGGCCGACGAGCTGGGCTTCCCGGTGTTCGTCAAGGCCGTCGCCGGTGGTGGCGGGCGCGGTATGCGCCGCGTCCTGGAGCCCGCTCAGCTGCGCGAGTCCATCGAGGCCGCGGCGCGCGAGGCGGAGTCCGCCTTCGGCGACCCGACGGTGTTCCTCGAGAAGGCCGTCGTGGAGCCGCGGCACATTGAGGTGCAGATCCTCGCCGACGCCGTGGGCAACATCATCCACCTCTACGAGCGCGACTGCTCGGTGCAGCGGCGTCACCAGAAGGTCGTCGAGCTGGCCCCGGCGCCGAACCTCGACCCCGAGCTGCGCGACCGGATCTGCGCCGACGCGGTCAAGTTCGCGAAGCAGATCGGCTACCGCAACGCCGGCACCGTCGAGTTCCTGCTCGACAAGCAGGGCAACCACGTGTTCATCGAGATGAACCCGCGCATCCAGGTCGAGCACACGGTCACCGAAGAGGTCACCGACGTCGACCTCGTGCAGTCGCAGCTGCGGATCGCCTCCGGTCAGACCCTCGACGACCTGGGCCTGTCGCAGGACAAGATCTACCTGCGCGGCGCCGCGCTGCAGTGCCGCATCACCACCGAAGACCCGGCCAACGGCTTCCGCCCGGACACCGGGATGATCTCCGCCTACCGCTCGCCGGGCGGCTCCGGCATCCGGCTCGACGGCGGCACCGCCTTCTCCGGCACCGAGATCAGCGCCCACTTCGACTCGCTGCTGGTGAAGCTCACCTGCCGCGGGCGCGACTTCGAGACCGCCGTCGGCCGCGCGCGCCGCGCCGTCGCCGAGTTCCGGATCCGCGGCGTGGCCACGAACATCCCGTTCCTGCAGGCCGTGCTCGACGACCCGGACTTCCGCGCCGGGCGCGTCACGACGTCGTTCATCGAGGAGCGGCCGCACCTGCTCACCGCGCGGCACTCCGCCGACCGCGGCACGCGGCTGCTGACCTACCTCGCCGACCAGACGGTCAACAAGCCGCACGGCGAGCGCCCGAAGACGCCCGACGCGACGCTCAAGCTGCCGAAGCTCGCGAAGGACGCGCAGCCGCCCGCCGGCTCGAAGCAGAAGCTCGTCGAGGCCGGTCCGGAGGGCTTCGCGCGCTGGCTGCGGGAGTCGCCGCACATCGGCGTCACCGACACGACGTTCCGCGACGCGCACCAGTCGCTGCTCGCCACCCGCGTCCGCACGAAGGACCTGCTCGCGGTGGCGCCGATCGTCGCGAACACCGTGCCACAGCTGCTTTCCCTGGAGTGCTGGGGCGGCGCGACCTACGACGTCGCGCTGCGGTTCCTCGCCGAGGACCCGTGGGAGCGGCTCGCCGCGCTGCGCGAGGCCGTGCCCAACATCTGCCTGCAGATGCTGCTGCGCGGGCGCAACACCGTCGGCTACACGCCGTACCCGACCGAGGTGACCACCGCCTTCGTCCAGGAGGCCACGAAAACCGGCATCGACATCTTCCGGATCTTCGACGCGCTCAACGACGTCGAGCAGATGCGCCCGGCCATCGAAGCCGTGCGCGAGACCGGCTCCGCCGTCGCCGAGGTGGCGCTCTGCTACACCTCGGACCTGTCGGACCCGGGCGAGAAGCTCTACACGCTCGACTACTACCTCAAGCTGGCCGAGCAGATCGTCGGCGCCGGGGCGCACGTCCTGGCGATCAAGGACATGGCCGGGCTGCTGCGCGCGCCCGCGGCGACCCGGCTGGTCACCGCGCTGCGCAAGGAGTTCGACCTGCCGGTGCACATCCACACCCACGACACCGCGGGCGGCCAGCTGGCCACCTACCTCGCGGCGATCAACGCGGGCGCGGACGCCGTCGACGGCGCGGTGTCGTCGATGGCGGGCACGACGTCGCAGCCGTCGCTGTCGTCGATCGTTGCGGCCACCGACCACTCCGACCGCACCACCGGGCTGAGCCTGGACGCGATCGGCGAGCTGGAGCCGTACTGGGAGAGCGTGCGCAAGATCTACGCGCCGTTCGAGGCCGGGCTGGCCTCGCCCACCGGGCGCGTCTACCACCACGAGATCCCCGGCGGGCAGCTGTCGAACCTGCGCACCCAGGCCATCGCGCTGGGCCTGGGCGACCGCTTCGAGGACATCGAGGCGATGTACGCGGCGGCCGACAAGATCCTCGGGCACCTGGTGAAGGTGACGCCGTCGTCGAAGGTCGTCGGCGACCTCGCGCTGCACCTGGTCGGCGCGGGCGTCTCCCCGGCCGACTTCGAGGCGGAGCCGAACAAGTTCGACATCCCCGACTCGGTGATCGGCTTCCTGCGCGGCGAGCTCGGCGACCCGCCGGGTGGCTGGCCGGAGCCGTTCCGCACCAAGGCCCTCGAAGGCCGCGCGGACCCGAAGCCGGTGCAGGAACTGTCCGAAGAGGACCGCAAGGCCCTGGAGGAGAACCCCCGCCGGACACTCAACCGGCTGCTGTTCCCCGGCCCCACCAAGGAGTTCGAGGCGCACCGCGAGGCCTACGGCGACACCTCGGTGCTGCCCACCAAGGACTTCTTCTACGGCCTGCGCCCGGGGGAGGAGTACGCCGTCGACCTCGAGCCGGGCGTGCGGCTGCTCATCGAGCTGGAGGCGATCGGCGAGGCCGACGAGCGCGGCCTGCGCACGGTGATGTCGACGCTCAACGGCCAGCTGCGCCCGATCCAGGTCCGCGACACCTCGATCGCGTCGGACATCCCGGCGACCGAGAAGGCGGACAAGGGCAACCCGAAGCAGGTCGCGGCGCCGTTCGCCGGCGTGGTCACGCTGCAGGTCAACGAGGGCGACACGGTCGAGGCCGGCGCCACGGTCGCGACGATCGAGGCGATGAAGATGGAGGCGTCGATCACGGCGTCCGCGGGCGGCAAGGTGGCGCGGCGCGCGATCAACGCCGTCCAGCAGGTCGAGGGCGGCGACCTCCTGCTCGTCCTGGAGTGACCCTGCTGATCAACGCCGTACCGCAGCGGCAAGGCGCGGTGGGCCCTCGGGCGGGCGACCTGCCCGGGGGCTGCGTGGCCCTCGCGGAGCTGGCCGGGCACGTGCTCGGCCGGCCCGTGCACCACGTCCCGCAGTCCCGTGAACTGTCCTCAGTGGACGGTGGGATCGCGTCACGGGCCGTGCTGACCGGGCCCAACCGCGCGGCCCAGCTGGCCGCGCTGGAGGCGCCCGGTGGACCGGTACTGACGATCGGCGGCGACTGCGGCGTCGAGCTGGTCCCGATCGGCGTCGCCTGGTACCGGTACGGCCCGGGCCTCGGCGTCGCGTGGTTCGACGCGCACGCGGACCTGAACACCGCGTCGACGTCGCCGTCGGGGGCGTTCCACGGGATGGTGCTGCGGTCGCTGCTCGGTGAGGGCGACCCGGAGTTCGCGGCGGCGCCGGCTCTGGAGCCGGGACGCGCGGTGCTGCTGGGGACGCGGGTGTTCGACCCGGAGGAGCGTGCGGCGGTTGCGCGTGGGCTGGCGGTCACGTCGGTCGATGCGTTGGCGGGTGCGGAGAAGCTGTACGTGCACGTGGATCTCGACGTGCTGGATCCGTCGGAGTTCGGCGGCCTCAACTACCCCGAGCCGGACGGCTGGACGATCGCGCGGCTGGTGTCGTCGCTGGACGCGCTGGCGGCCTACGACGTCGTGGGTGCGGGCGTCACCGAGTGCGTGGGCAACTCAGGCGAGGTCGAGGTCCTTCAGCCGGTTCTGGCTGCTTTGGGTCGGCTTCTCGTGAGTGGTGATTAGGGTTCTAACCCGCATTACCACTCACGACGGGTAGGCCTTGCGGACCGCGTCGAGGGCGATGTCGAGGTTCGCGCCCAGGTCCTGGGCCCGGGTCGCGTACTCGGTGGCCGCGGCCAGGAGCAGGGCGGCCGGGTCCGGACGGTCCGTGGGGATCGTGATCACCGTGCCGCGGGCCCGCGCCGTCTCCACCCAGCCCGCCGCCTCCAGCTCGCGGTACGCGCGGGCCACCGTGCCCGACGCCAGGCCCAGGTCGCGGGCCAGCTGGCGGATCGGCGGCAGGCGCGTCCCCTCGGGGAGCGCGCCCGCCGTGGCCGCGCGGATGATCTGGTCGTGCACCTGCCGCCAAGGCGCCAGGCCGTTCTCGGTGTCGACGACGATCTTCACGCGAGAGCCGGGAGCCTCTTCAGCGGGGCGGTGACGGCCAGGAACGCGGCGATGCCCACCACGACGATCAGGAGCGAGCCGAGGTTGCCCTGCGTCCAGCCGATCGCCGTGCAGGTGCCGATGCCCAGCCCGATCGCGACGCGGGCGCTGCGGCAGCGCAGCGCCAGGTCGGCGCGCGGCTCCCCGGCCGGCGGGCGCCGCACGGCCAGCAGGGTGATCGCCCAGCAGGCCACCGTCGTGCCCACGGCGACCGCCAGCAACGGCCACTGCCGGGTCAGGGCCAGGTGGACGACCGCGCCCGCCGACGCCAGCCCGCTGAGCACGAGGGCCCAGACGGGGACGACGTCGCGCAGCGTCCGCCGGACGAGGACGGCTTCCCGCTGCGGGCCACGCGTGGGCCGCTGGGCCAGCAGTTCGGCGATCAGGCCGCCGAGCAGCAGAGTGCCGGCGATCGAGGCGCCGTCGTTGTTGCCGCCGAACAGCAGCGGGAGCCCCAGGTAGAGCCACGGGTACCAGAACCGGCGCCGCTTGAGGTACCGGACGGCCAGCGCCACCTCGGCGGCGTCCGGGTCCGGCACCCCCCAGCGCACGAGCAGGCGGGCCCCGCGCTTGTCGTTCGGCCACAGGATGATCAGGATCACCAGGCCGACCAGGCCCATGAAGAGCCCGACCGCGAGCATGTTGTCCCACGCCATGTCGTACCTCCCGCTTGTATCAACCACACGATACAAGCGGCCGTGTCCGGGTGCGCGGCGGGCGCGGAGTTCGTCCGTTCGTACGTACATCCGGGTGCAGTCGGCGGGGTAGTTGTCAGCGTTGCGCATGGAGTCCTCGTGAACTTGTCACGAAGATGACAGGAAATCGGTTTCCCTTCGAAGGTGTGACACGTTCCGGGCTAGTTTTTCGATGTGTCCGGTGTCACCCCGCATCGGACGCGGGGTGCTCGGCCGCGCGTGGAGCGGGGCCTCTGGGGCGGAGCAAAGGAGCTGCGATGTCGGTCGAGCGCGGATTCGACCATCCGGCACCACCCGCGGCACTGCCCCGCAAGCTCGCCGACATCCTCCGGCCCGAGCTGGCCAGCCTCGCCGCCGAGATCGTCGACGAGATCCGCGCGACCATCCCGGCCTACGCCCGCCCGCTCGACGGGCCCTACGGCAAGTCGATCCGCGCCGGCGTCGAATACGCGATCACGCTGTTCGTCGCGCAGATCGCCGACCCGACGGTGTCCAAGGAGCAGTCCCACGACGTGCACCACCGCCTCGGGCAGAACGAGATGCGCGAGGGCCGCAGCCTCGACACGCTGCAGTCGGCCTACCGGGTCGGCGCGCGGGTGTCGTGGCGGCGGATCATGCGCGTCGGACGGCGGAGCGGGCTCTCGTCGGCGGTGATGTCCCAGCTGGCCGACGCGATGCTGGCGTTCATGGACGAGCTGGCCTCCGTCGCGCTCGACGGCTACCTGGAAGCGAAGGCGCGCACGGCGGGCGCGCTCGACACCTGGCGCCGCAAGCTGCTGCACCTGATCCTCGAGACGCCGCCCGCGTCACCGAAGGCGATCGCCGAGCTGGCCCAGCTGATCGGCTGGACGGTCCCGACCGACGCGACCCCGGTGGCCGTCTGCCCGGCCGACGGCGTCGCCCCGGCCCGGCGGCACGCGGGCCTGGACGCCGACGTCCTCGCCGAGCTCGACACCCCCGACCCGAAGCTGGTCGTGCCCGGCCAGCTGGGCAGCGCCCGCCTGGCGACGCTGCAGGTGGCGCTGCCGGACTGCCGCCTCTCGATCGGCCCGTGCGTGCCGCTGGCCTCGGTCGCGGACTCCCTGCGCTGGGCCCGGAACGCGCTGCAGCTCACCGAACGCGGCGTCCTGGTGCCCCGCCCGGTGCTGCGGGCCGAGGAGCACCTGGCGACGCTGCTGGTCAACTCCGACACGGGCCTGGTCGGCACGCTGCGGCACCGCCTGTTCGCGCCGCTGGCGGACATGACGGGCAAGCAGCAGGAGCGGCTGCTGGAGACGCTGCGGGCGTGGCTGGACAGCCAGGGCAACGTGGTGGAGATCGCGGAACGCCTCGGCGTCCACCCCCAGACGGTCCGCTACCGCATGCGCCAGCTCCAGGCCACCTTCGGCGACAGCCTGCGCGACCCGGGAGCCCGCTTCGAGATGGAGCTGGCGCTGCGCGCGGGCGCGGCCCCGCTGCCGCTGCGCTACCCGGTGAGCGACCTGCTGCCGGTCCCGCGCACGGGCGCGATCCGTCCACAGTGGACGCCGAGCTAGCGGTAGTGGTTGCTCCGGTCAGGTGATGATCAGGCTCGGGCTGAACGCCGTGTTCTGCGCGGGGCTGGTCACCTTCAGCGAGCAGTTCATCGTCCACGGCGTCCAGGTGCCGGTGGTGTACTTGTGCATCTCCAGGGCCAGGCTGAACGGCGGGTTCATGGCGAACGTGGCCGAAACGGTCCCCGAGACGGCCGAGAACGTCTCCGCGCCGCCGGTGAAGGTGATCGCCGCCGTGGTGCCGCTCCAGATGGTCGGGGCGATCACGCCGGGCGTGCTCGAGGTCACGGTGGCGCCCGTCAGCTTCACCGGGATCATGCCGCTGCCGCGGACGCCGTCGTACCCGGCGGCGTGCAGCAGGTTCTTCAGGGTCGTCGTGATGCCGAGGCTGCCGGAGATGTTCGTGATCCCGGGAGCGGTGCCGTGCGGGATCGAGCCGGGACCGTCGAACTGCTCCACCGCGGACAGCGTCTGCGCGGCGATCCCGGGGAACGTGCAGTTGTGGGCCACGCCGGAGGCGGAGTGGAACGTCGTCGTGACCGCCCCGGCCGGCGCGGCCGTTCCGGCGAGCACGGCGGCCGTCGCGGCGGCCAGGACGAGCGGGCGGCGGATCTTCACGGTTTCCTCCCGGGTCAGGTGATCGGGACGCTCGGCGTGAACGCCGTGTTCTGCGCCGGGCTGGTGACCTTGAGCGTGCAGTTCGACGTCCAGGGGGTCCACGCCCCGGTGGACGCCTTGTGGAACTCGAGGATCCCGCTCACGCTCGCGCCCAGCGAGAAGCCGACCGCGCCGGCCGTGCCGGCGGTGAACGTCTGCGGCGCGCCGGTCACGGTGACGGTGGTGAACGGCTGAGCGGGGAAACCGCCCGCGATCACTCCGGCCGCCGGTGTCGCGTCGGTGACGGAGAACGCCGCGCTGAGCGACCCGCGCACCGCGTCGTAGCCGATCGCGTTCAGCAGCGTCCGCACACTGGTGGGGAAGGTCTGCTGGAGGGACGGCGAAACCGTGAAGGGCAGGCCTGGGTGGGGATCGGTGACCGACAGCTCCGCGGCCACCGTCGTCGGCTGGGGCGTGATGCCCGGGAACGGGCAGTTGTAGGTCAGCGAACCGGTTTTGGTCAGCGTGGTCGCGCTCGCGGTTCCCGCCGTCACGCCGGTGACGAGCAGTGCCGCGACGACGGCCGTTCCGAGCCCCCTCATGAGCTTCCCCCTCAGTGTGGTTTCTTGACGGCCTTCTCCGCGTGCTTCGCGGCCGCCTTCAGCGCGTCCGGCGGCGGTCCGTTGGAGCCGGGCGGGCACTGGGTGCTGTCCGGATCCGTGCACACCACCAGGTTGTAGGTGTCCACGTAGGCCTGGTTGCCGTCGCCGGAGCTCATGCCGGTGAGCAGCGGCGACAGGTCCTGCCCGCCGGTGCCGCAGCCGGTGAACGCCGGGAGGCGGAAACCCTTGTCCGGGTCCGTCTGGATGTGCCCGACCCCGAACGCCTCGTACGGGCCGTCCAAGGTGAGCGTCACCGTCTGCGCCGTCACGCAGTCGGGGCCGAGGTCGAGCGGGACGCCGTTGACCTTCGCGTTGCTGAGGCGGGCCATCACCTGCAGCGTGGTGTTCAGGAAGGTGGCCCCGGTGTCCGGGTCGGTCGTGATGTTCCCGGCGACCTCGATGATCTTGCTGTTGCGGTAGTCGACCGGCAGGAACTCCACGGTCGCGGTCGTCGGCACGAAACCGAAGCCGAGGAACGACGTCGTCGCCTGGTTGAAGGTGGTCGACCCGGTCACCCGCGAGCTGCCGTCGTTCAGGTTGAGGATGAACAGCCCGTTGATCAGGAACGACGGGTCGGCGGTGACGGTCGCGCCGAGCTTCTTGACCGTCGACCTCGTCATGATCGTGACCAGGCTCAGCGGCACCGCGAACTCGTCCTCGGTCGGCGGATCGCCCGGAGCGGGGGCTTCGGCGGCGGCCGCGGCCGGCTTCTTCGCCGCTGTCCCCGGCTTCACCGGCGGGAGGACCAGCACCTTGCCCAGCGTCGTCTGCTGGTCGGGATCGAGGGTGCACGCGATCAGCGGCGCCGGCTGCGTGGCCACGGTGCCGGCCGGCGGCACCGCCGTCAGCGAGAGCGTCGGCGCGGTGACGTCGAAGGTGACGGCGCCGACGGTGTTCAGCGCGATCTCCGGCACGGCGCCGGTGGCGGTCAGGGTGACGTCCCCGGTGTCCGGCAGCGGGGTGGCCGCCACGGTGAGGGGGACCGGGACCTTGTCCGCGCGGTCGCCCTGGTGCACGGCGAGGTCGACGTTCAGGCTCCCCTGCAGCGACCCGGCGGTGGCCCCGGCCGGGAGGAGAGCCAGCGCGACGTCGCGGGGGAGGGTGAGCTTCGTGGCGAACTCGCGGATCGTCGCCGACGTCCCGGTCTTCGCCTGCGCCGGCAGCGTGGCCGCCGTCTCGGTGGTGAGCTTGCGCGCGCCGAGCGGATCGGCGAAGGGGCAGGTCACCGTCACCGACGTCTTCGCGTTCGTGTCCGGCGGGACCGCGGGTGCGGGCGCGGCCGAGCCGACTCCCGTCAGCGCGCCGTTCACCGCCGACAGCAGGCCGACGGCCGCCAGCGCGGAAACGGTGAGGGTGCGGGGCCGGACTCGACGGGGCATCGGGTTCCTCGGGTGGTTCGCGAGCGGGGACGGGAAGTCCCGGTGCGGGCCCGTCGAGGGGGCCCGCACCGGGACGTCGCGTCAGGAGACGGTGATGCTCGGGCTGAACGCGGTGTTCTGCGCCGGGCTCGTCACCTTCAGGGTGCAGCTCATCGCCCACGGCGTCCAGGCGCCGGTGGACTTCTTGTGGAACTCCAGCGCCGCCGACAGCGAGCTCGTCAGCGACAGCGTCGAGGTGCCCGCGGCGGCCGGGGCGGTGTAGGTCGGGATACTGGAGGTCGCGACCTGCGCGATGTTCACCGTGATCGCCCCGCCGGTCGGGTAGATCACCTGCGGGATGTTCAGCCCGGTCGCCGCCGGCTGCGACAGCGTGCCCGACGACACTGAGACCGGCACGGACGCCGTGCCCCGGATGCCGTCGTAGCCGACCGCGGTGAGCAGCGAGTGGACGGTCGCGCTGATCGTCGCCGTGCCGTTCACGTTGGTCGGGGTGACGGAGGTGCTGTGCACGACCGAGCTCGGGGCGTCCAGGTGCGCGACGACCGTGACCGGCTGCGGCGAGATGCCCGGGAAGGTGCAGTTGTACGTGACGGGCGTCGAGCCGCCGGCGGTGTAGGTGATCGTCGCGGCCGACGCGACGCCGGCCGTCAGCACCGCGATGGCGCCGATGGCGGTCGCGGTGGTGGCGATACCGGCGGACAGCCTGCTGAGTCGGGACATGGCTTCATCTCCTTTGATTCAGTTCAGTCTCGGCTTTGGCTGATCGATTTCTCGCCGCCGTGCCCCCATCGCGTTCACCCGACCCCATTGCCCCGGGTGGCGGGACGCGATTCACCGGCGTGCGAGGTGGAGGTCCATCTGCCGAAATCGAGGCTACTCGCCAGTTCAGTACGGAACAAGACTTCGTCCTTGCGTGGGTGAGGGCCCGAGCGGGTGTATCGATTTCTTGTGTCCCGCCGCGTAGGCTCGGTCACGGATTTGGCGGATTGTGACAAAGTGCGGTCACGGCGGCGAACCGCTGTGCCGAACGGTCTACCATTTGTGATCTTGCCGAGGCAATCCCGGATAACGAAACCGGAGAAATGAGGCTACCGTGCCCGGTACTTCCCGTTGTGGACGGCTATCGCTCGGCGGAGCCGTATTCACGGTGTCCGCGGTTATGGCGGCGTCGCTGTGCGCGCTGCCCGCGAACGCGGCCACCGTGGGCGGCGTGCTCGCCTGGGGCAAGCCGGACTACGACGTCACGATCCCGCCGCCGGACGCGCTGACCGGGGTCACCGCGGTGTCGGCGGGCAGCACGACCGCGCTGGCGCTGAAGGGCGGCGCGGTCCTCGCGTGGGGCGCGAACAACTGGGGCGCCAACCAGATCCCCGCGGCGGCGACGTCCGGGGTCAGCCAGATCGCGTCCGGCTGGGGGCACGAGCTGGCCCTCAAGAGCGGGAAGGTCCTGGCCTGGGGGAACAACTGGTACGGCCAGACCACCCTGCCCGCGTCGGTGAGCAGCGGCGTCATCGCGATCTCGACGTCCAACATGCACAGCCTGGCCCTCAAGCAGGGCGGGCTGGTGGTGAGCTGGGGGACGCGGACCGACGTGCCGGCCGCCGCGCAGACGGGCGTCACCGCGATTTCCGCCGGGGGCGACCACAACCTGGCCATCAAGAACGGCGGGGTGCTGGCCTGGGGGAGCAACACCTACGGCCAGGCGACGGTGCCGGCCGGGCTCACGTCCGACGTCACGGCGGTGTCCGCCGGGTTCAACCACAGCCTGGCGCTCAAGGGCGGCCGCGTCTACGCGTGGGGCCGTGACAGCCTGCACCAGACCGAGGTGCCGCCGGAGGCCCAGTCGGGCGTCGTGGGCGTCGACGCCGGGTTCAACCACAACGTCGCCTACAAGGCCGACGGAACGGTGGTGAGCTGGGGCTCCAACGTCGTCGGCGAGTCGACGTTCATTTGGTGCGGCCCGGTTTTCGGCGTGTCCGCAGGGGACAACGACAGCTTCGCGCTCAAGGAAGACCCGGCCGCGGCCTGCTGAGCCGGCGGGTGGCGGGCCCGGAAGCCCGCCACCCGCGGCCGGATCAGGTGGCGTCGTTGGCGAGGTCGAGCGAAATCGTGTTGCCCGGCCCGGAAATCAGCGCGCCGAGTGCGATGTCGGCGATGAAACAGTTGGTGAACTCGGGGATCGTGTAGGTGCCCTTGACGGTGAACGAGGGCGCGGTGATGTCGACGTCCTGCGCGGACAGCGTCAGGTCGAGCGGGGTCTTCGTCTTGCAGCTGCCCGGCACGGTCGGCAGCGGGATGATCGGCACGATCGGGCCGGCCCAGATGTCGTAGATCTCCATGTTGGCCTTGGCCTTGGTGACGATGTTGCCGTCGGCGATCGTGCCGGTGGCCGGGCCGAGCGGCGTGACCTTCACCTTCGCCTTGATGCGGAAGATGCCCGAGAGCAGGGAGATGTCGGCCTGCGCCGGCGGCAGGGCCAGGTCGGCGCTGAGGCCGACCGACCCGGTCTGGTCGTCGATCAGCAGGTTGCCCTTGAGGCTGCCCGGGCCGAGCTTCATGGCGCTGCCGGTCTTCTTGACCGTGGTGGAGCCGGTGACCTTGTAGGACACCGCGATGGGAATGATGTCGGCCGACGCGGGCGTCACGGCGACCCCGGTCAGCACGACGGCGGCCGCCGACGTGAGCACAGCCAGTCTCTTCAGCTGCGTTGCCACGGACATAGTTGTTCTCCCTTGCGATTTTCCCGGCCGGTTCCGGACGTTTCCGGAACCGGTGAAGTGCGCTATTCGGTGGAACGGCCTCAGCGCGGTTCGAGTTCGGTGACGACCCAGCCGTCGCCGTTGTGTTCCGCGGTCACGGAAAGCTGGGCCGCGGCATTGTCGGTCGCATTGTTGTCGGCCCGGACGGCTGATTGATCGAGAAAGACGAGTAACCGCGCGTGACCATTCCGGAGATCCTGCACGGCGATCGCCGAAACGCGCGAAGTGAGCACGAGTTTCTGCTGGGGCGCTTTCTCGCGAACCTGGGCGAAGAGCTTGTCGTAGGAATCCTTCGCTGAACCGCGCAGCACGGCCGCGGCGGCCTTCTCGGTGACGTCGGTCTTGTCGTAGGAATAGGAGAAGATCCGGTTCATGGCGAGCGTGACGGCCGAGGTGACGTCGGCGGTGGCGCCGACGTCGGTGAGGGCGAGGTTGTCGGCGGCCGGGTTCCCCGAGGCGGACCGCGCTTCGAGGGTGAACCAGACGCCGGCCCCGGTCAGCAGGAGGGCGGCGGCCAGCAGGAGCGCGGGCAGCCGCAGCCA
This sequence comes from Amycolatopsis sp. NBC_01286, assembly GCF_035982555.1. Taxonomy (NCBI): domain Bacteria; kingdom Bacillati; phylum Actinomycetota; class Actinomycetes; order Pseudonocardiales; family Pseudonocardiaceae; genus Amycolatopsis; species Amycolatopsis sp. NBC_01286. The sequence continues at coordinate 408,330 of NZ_CP108428.1, read as the reverse complement.
GGCAGGTCGCCGGGTCGGAGCGGCACTTTCACGTGAAAGTGCCGCTTCGGCGGAATCCGCTTCGTCCGCATCAGCTGCCTCGGGGACCACGTCGGAGTCGTCGGTCTCGATGGCGACAGCGTCGGCGTCGGCGTCGGCAGCGGCGTCGGTTTCGGGCTCGGCGACGAGGTCGCGCTCGTCGGTCTCCTCGATCGCCGTGATCTCTTCCGTCCGGCTCATCACGCACCCACCGGCAGCTGGTCGAGCGCGCTCAGCTTCCAGCCGTCCGGCGTGCGCGTCAGCGCCGCCGCGAACCGGTTGCGCTTGACCGCCGGGGCCGTTCCCTGCTTCGCCATCGTGATCTCCACCGAGGCCAGGAGCTTCGCTGTGCCCGCGTGCTCGTCCAGCTCGCTCAACGCCGCGTCCAGGACGCGGCCCGTCGCCACCGTGGCGTTCGCCGCGAGGGTCTTCTTCGTCGTGTCGTCGGTGTGGGCCAGCTGGTCGTGCAGCGGGCCCGTCGACGCCGCCAGCCAGCGGCCGAGACCGCCGTCGACGTCGTGGTAGTCCAGGCTGCTCAGCTCCGTCACCAGGGTCCGGCCGCTGGAGAGGGCGTCGTCGCGGGCGGTGCCGTAGGTCAGGGCCGGGTCGTTCGACGCCGAGTACCACGCGTAGCCCGACCCGCCCGCGAACACCGCGGCCGCCGCCACCAGCACCAAGGGCAGGTACTTCACCGCAGCCACAGCATCTCCTCGAGGCTCGTCGACGTCGCCTGGGTGCCGAACCCGAGCGGGCCGGTCAGCCCGCCCGGCACGGCCGGGGCCGGCACGGCCGGGTGCGGCGTGTTCTGCGTGCCGCGCACCGAACTCTCGTTCCCGTACGGCAGCGTGCACGCCGCGTCGGTCCGGAACGGCAGCGGCGAGACGTCGGTGCTCGCCCGGTGCGGGGTGTCCTCGTAGCCCTGCCGGCACGGCGGCGGGTTGTCGAAGTTCAGCACCAGGCCCATCCGCAGCGCGTTGCCCTGGTCGTTCAGCGCCGAGCCGACGGCCGCGACGGCCTTGGGCGTGTTGACCAGGAACTGTTGCTCGGCGTCGGTGCGGGTGGCGAACACCCGGGACGTCGTCAGCAGGTTGGCCAGCAGGATCGGCAGGCCGGGGTCGTTCTCCTTCAGCAGGCTCGAAAGCTCGGACGCCGCGGGCGGCGCGGTCGCGATCAGCCGCCGCAGGTCGCCGTCCGAGCTGGCCAGCTGCTGGGCGAACACCTTGGCGTTGCTGCTGAACGAGCGCCACTCGGCCGCGGAGTCGACCTGGGTGCGCAGCACGGTCGCGCCGTCGCCGATCAGCTTCGACGTCTGCGGCAGGTGCGTGCTCGCTTCCTGGGTGAACGTCGTCGCCGAGTCCATCAGCGTCTGCAGGTCCGGGCCGGCGCCGCGCAGGGCGTCGTCGAGCTCGTTCACCACCGTGCGCAGGTCCTGTGTCGGCACGGACGCGGTGAAGGAGTCCAGGTCCGTCAGCAGGTTGTTCACCGGCAGCGGCAGCGTCGTCGACTCGCGCCGGATCACCGACCCCTGGGCCAGGTACGGCCGGTCGGACGTGCGCGGCTGCAGGTCGACGTACTGCTCGCCGACCGCGGACCGGTTCGCCACCACGGCCTGGGAGTTCTCCGGGATCGGCGGGGCGCCGTCGTCGATGAGCAGGTCGGCCTCGGTGCCGGTGGTGGTGAGCCGCAGCTCGCCGACCCGGCCGACGGCGACGCCGCGGTAGGTCACCTCGCCGTTGGTGAACAGGCCGCCGCCTTCGGCCAGTTCCAGCTTGACCGTGTAGCTGCCGGAGCCGAACAGCCGGCCGAGGCCCGCGTAGTTCGCGCCCACGAAAGCCGTGGTGGCCAGGGCGATGATGACGAACAGCACCACCTGGATCCGCACTCTGCGCGTCAGCATCAGCGGCCTCCGGAGACGCGGGCTTCGCCGCTCGGCAGCGGGAGCGTCGGCAGGCCGGGCGGGACGCCCTGACCGGGCGGCGGCAGCGGCACGCCGGCCGCCGGGATCATCGACGTGTAGACGTTGATGTAGTCGCCCTTCACCGCGGGGAGCACCGAGTCGGGGAACGGGAACGTCGGCAGCATCTGCAGCGACTGCGGCAGGTCGTCCCCGGCCTTGGCCAGCTGCTGCAGGATCGGCGCGAGCGAGCGCAGGTCGGCGACCAGGTCGTCGCGGCTGCGGTCGACGACGTCGGTGGCCACCGTCGAGAGCCGGTCGAGCGACTGCAGCATCGAGACGAGCTGCGTGCGCTGCTCGGTCAGGGACTGCAGGCCCGGCGTCAGGTCGGTCAGCGCGCCGGACACCTGTTCGTGGCGGTTGGCCAGCGTCGCCGACAGGCGGTTGAGGCCGTCGAGCGCCTCGGTGATGTCGGAGCGGTGCGCGTCCAGGTCGGTCATCAGGCTGTCGACCCCGCCCAGGAACGAGCGGATCTGCTCCTCGTTGCCGTCCATCACCTTCGACAGCTCGCGGTTGATCGTCTGCAGCTGCCCGATCCCGCCGCCGTTGAGCAGCAGGGACAACGCGCCGAAGATCTCTTCGAACTCGGGGTTGCGGTTGGTGCGGTCGAGGGTGATCGTGGCGCCGTTCGCGAGCCGCGGGCCTGCGGTCGACGCCGTCGCCGTGTCGTCCGGTGGCGCCAGCTCGACGAACTTCTCGCCCAGCAGGCTGGACTGGCGCAACCGCGCGACGGCGTTGGCGGGCAGCACGACGTCGCCGTTGACCTCGAGCACGGTCTCGGCCGTCCAGCCGTCGGTGCCGAGCCGGATCTCCCGGACGCGCCCGACCGGGACGTCGCCCACCTTCACCGCGGCCTGCGGCACCAGGTCGAGGACGTCGGCGAACTGCACGGTCACGTCGTACGGGTGGGCGCCGACGTCGGCGCCACCGGGCAGCGGCAGGTCGTAGACGCCCTTGAACTCACCCGACGAGCAGCCGGTGAGCAGGAGGCAGCCGACGACCGCGGCGGCGAGGGCCCGCTTCATCGCCCGCCCCCGTTGGTGTAGACGTCGCCGGTGACCGGCAGCGGAAGCTCCTGGTAGTAGTCGAGGTTCGCGCGCCCGAGCAGCCGTCCGGTGTCCGGGTCGACCGCGTTGAGCACGTTCGTCACGGCCAGCGGGACGGCGTCGAGCGTGCCGGCCAGCGACGCGCGCTGGTCGACGAGCGTCTGCGTGGTCGTCACCAGGTTGTCCACGTTGGCCTTGAGCGCGCCGCGGTTGTCGCGGATGAACCCCTGGATGTCGCCGAGCGCGCGGCCCAGGCCGTCGAGGGCGTGGGCCAGCTCGCCGCTGTTGGCGGCCAGCGTGCCCGACACCTGCGAGAGCTGCTGGTTGACGCTGCTGACCTGCTGGTCGTTGGTCGAGAGCATGGTCGTGAACTGCTGCAGCTCGTCGACGGTGCCGAACAGGTCGCCCGAGTTGCCGGCCAGCGTGCGGGCCAGCTGCGCGAAGTTCTTGACGCTGTCGTTGAACGCCTGGCCGTTGCCCTGCAGGTTCGCCGCGCCGGTCTTCAGCAGGTCCGACAGCGCGCCCTGGGAGTTCGCGCCGTTCGGGCCGAGGGCCTTGGTCAGCGAGTCGAGGCTGGCGTAGAGCTGGTCGAGCTCCACCGGCGTCGCCGTGCGCTGCACCGGGATCGACGCGCCGTCCGGCAGCCGCGGCCCGCCGCGGGCCGGCTTGGCGAACTGGACGTAGCGGTCGGCGACGACGCTGGGCGCGATCACCAGGACCGTCGTGTCCTGGGCGACGCCGACCGAGCCGTCGACGCTCATGTCGACCTGCACCTGCTCGCCGCGCGGGGTGACGGCGTCGACCTCGCCGATCCGGACGCCGAGCACGCGGACGTCGGAGCCGGGGTAGACGCCGACCGCGCGGGAGAAGAACGCCGTGACGTGGTGCTGGCCGCTGCCGGCGAACACCCACCACAGCGCGGCCGTGACGACCAGCGCGAGCAGCAGGGCGGCGGCGATGAACCGGCTGGTCAGGACCCCGGCCCTGGTGGTGGTCAGCGCGCTCACTTGGTCCCTCCCGGGTTCTTCGGCGGGACGCACGGGTCGTGGTTCTCGGGCAGCAGGCCGCAGAGGTAGGCGTCGATCCAGTGGCCGTTGCCGGTCGTGTTGGTGACGACGCGGAAGTACGGCCCGGCCAGCTGCAGGCCCTTGGTCAGGTTGTCGTTCTGCCGCTTGAGCAGGTCCGTCACCTGGTTGAGCGCCTGCAGCGCCGGCTTGAGCTGCGCGGTGTTGTCCTGCACCAGCCCGCTGAGCTGGTCGGCGAGCCGGGCCGAGCCGGTGAGCAGGTCGTGGATCGCGTCGCGGCGCCGGTTCAGCTCGGTGAGCAGCAGGTTGCCGTCGTCGATCAGCTTCTCGAAGTCGTCGTTCGAGTTCGCCAGGGTCGTGGTCAGCGTCCGGGCGTTGGCCAGCAGCTCGGAGATCTGGCTGTCGCGGCTCGACACCGTCTTCGACAGCTGGGACAGCCCGTCGAGCGCGCTGCGGACGTGCTCGGGGGAGTTGCGGAAGGTGTCCGACAACGTCGTGAAGCTGTCCGCGAGCTGCTTGGTGTCGATCGAGCCGACGGTGTTGGCCAAGCCGTTGAAGGCGTCGGTGACGTCGTAAGGCGTGACGGTCCGGGTGCGCGGGATCGCCTGGTCCGGGTTCTGCACAGCGTCGCCGCTCGGGTCCAGCGAGAGGAACTTGCGGCCCAGCAACGTCTTGATCTTGATCTGGACGGACGTGCGGTCGCCGACCCAGGCGTCCTTGACCCGGAACGACACGAGCACGTGGTCGTCGGCCAGCGCGACGTCGCGCACCTCGCCGACCTTGATGCCGGCGATCCGGACCTCGTCGTCGGCCTGCAGGCCGGCCGCCTCGGAGAACTCGGCCTCGTACGTCGTGCCGCCGCCGACGATCGGCAGGTTGTCGTAGTTGAACGTGACGGTGAGCAGCGCGGCCAGCGCGACGCTGCCGAGCACGCCGAGGACGAGCGGGTTGCGCTCCTTGAAGGACTTCACGACTCACACCTCGGCGTCGGGACGTAGACACCGCGCTGGGGCGTGGTTTCCAGGGTGGCGCGGCAGAGGAAGAAGTTCATCCAACTGCCGTAGGAGGCGACCCGGCCGATCTCGGTGAACTTGACCGGCAGGTTCGTCAGGAAACCGTCCACATCGGACTGGTTCTGGGCCAGGTTCCCGGCGACGCCCTGCAGCCCGGCGATGCTGGCCTTGAGCGGCGGGCGTGCCTGCTCGAACAGCCCGGCGGTGGACTGGGTGAGGTCGCCGATGCCGCTGATGGCGTCGCCGATCGCGGCGCGGTCGCCGGCCAGACCGGACACCAGCTGCCGCAGCGTGGAGACGAGGTTCGCGAGCGCGTCACCCTTGCCGTTGACCGTCTTCAGGACCGTGTTGAGGTTCCCGATCACCTCGCCGATCACCTTGTCGCGCCCGGCGAGGGTGGTGGTCAGCGAGCCGGTGTGGGCGAGCAGGCTCTCGACGGTGCCGCCTTCACCCTGCAGCACCTGGACGATCTCGCCGGAGAGCTCGTTGACGTCGTTGGGCGAGAGCGCCTGGAACAGCGGCTTGAAGCCGTTGAACAGGTCGGTCAGGTCCAGCGCGGGCGTCGTGCGGTCCAGCGGGATCTCGCCGCCCTCGGGCAGCTGGTCCCGCGTCCCGGTGGTGCCGCGTTCGAGCGCGATGTAGCGCTGCCCGACCATGTTGCGGTACTTGATGACCGCGTGGACGTCGGCGGGCAGCCGGCGGCCGCTGTCGAGGGAGAACCCGATCCGCGCCCGGTTGTGGTCGCTGATGTCGAGCGACTCGACCTGGCCGACGCGGACGCCGGAGATGCGCACGTCGTCGCCGACGTTGAGCGAGGTGGCGTCGAGGAACTTCGCCGAGTACGGCTTCGAGTCGCCGAGGCCGGAGTTCGTGATGGAGATGGCCAGCAACGTCGTGGCGAGCGCGGTGACGACGATGAAGATGAGGCTCTTGATCAGCGGGGAGGCGATGTTCCTCACTTGAGCTTCACCTCCGTGCCGCGGTAGAGCGGGCCGACGAGCACGCTGCTCCAGCCGGGCACCTGGGCGTCCGGGACCCCGATCGACGGCGCGACGAGCGTGGCGAGCAGCTGCTGTTCCTGCGGCGAGTTCGCGACGCCGAGGTCACCCTGGCCGCCGGGCAGCAGCGGGTGGCCGGTGGCACCGGGGGTGGCCGCGGCGGTGCCGGCGGTCGGGGCGACGCCGGAGGGGTAACAGCGGGGCTCGCCGCCGTCGGTGAAGCGCGGGTCGTCCTTGCCGGGCAGGTACTTGCCGCTGTCGGCGGTCACCGCGACCTCGGCGTGCAGGCCCGGTTCGTTCGTGCCCGCGCCGAGCACCTTGTCCATGGATCCCCTCAGGGCGTTCAGCGAAGCGAGGGTGCAGGCGAAGCTGGGGGAGTACTTCGCGGCGATCTCCAGCGGCGCGCGGCTGTCGGCGGCCAGGGAGATGAGGTTGTCGTGGTTGTTCTGCAGGAACGTCGTGATCTCCTGCGACGACGACGTCACCTGCTGGTAGACCCCGGCGAGATCGGCCTGCTTCTCCTTGACCGTGTTGAGCGTGACGGCGGAGGCGGTGAGCGCGTCGAGCAGATCGGGCGCGATGTCGCCGTACACCTGGGAAACCGTCGCCAGGTCCCGGATGTCCGAGGTCAGCTGCGGCAGGTTGGGGTTGAACTCCTTGAGGTAGCTCGCGGCGGTGTCGATCGTCTGCCCGAGCTGCTCGCCGCGGCCCTGCAGCGCCGTCGACACCGCGGTCAGCGTCGTCGCGAGCTTCTGCGGCTGGACGGCCTTGAGCAGCGGCAGCAGGTTGTCGAAGACCCGTTCCAGCTCGATCGCGTTGGCCGAGCGGTCCTGCGCGATGACGTCACCCGCGCTCAGGTGCGGGCCCCGGTCGCCGTCCGGGATGGACAGCTGGACGTACCGCTCGCCGAACAGCGTCTTCGGCACCAGCAACGCGGAGACGTCCTTGGGCAGCAGGGAGACCTTGTCCGGCTCCAGCGCCAGCGCGACTTCGGCGCCCTCGGGCGTCGCCTTGACGTCGCGGATCTCGCCGACCAGCACGCCGCGGGCCTTGACCTGGCCGCCGGGGGAGAGCTGGTTGCCGATGCGGCTCGCCTTGAGCGTCACCGGCACCGTGGCGACGAAGTCCTTGTCGTAGACCTTGATGGACAGCGTGACCAGCACGCCCATCACGACCAGGAACAGCACCCCGGCGGTGCGGACCCCGGCCTTCCGGCGGGTATCGCGTCTCATCCGGCCACCTGCACGGTGGTGGTCGCGCCCCAGATGGCCAGGGACAGGAAGAAGTCGAGGACGCTGATTGCGACGATCGCGGTGCGCACCGCGCGGCCCACGGCCACGCCGACACCGGCCGGGCCGCCGCTCGCGCGGAAGCCGTAGTAACAGTGCGCCAAGACCACGACGACGCTGAACACCAGGACCTTGCCGAACGACCAGAGCACGTCGCCGGGCGGCAGGAACAGCAGGAAGTAGTGGTCGTAGGTGCCCGCGGACTGGCCGAAGAACCACACGGTGATCTGCCGCGAGGCGAGGTAGCTCGAGAGCAGGCCGATCGCGTAGAGCGGGATGACGGCGAGGAAACCGGCGATCACCCGCGTCGTCACCAGGTACGGGACGCTCGGGATGCCCATGACTTCCAGGGCGTCGATCTCCTCGGAGATGCGCATCGCGCCGAGCTGCGCGGTGAAGCCGCAGCCGACGGTGGCGCTCAGGGCGAGGCCGGAGACGAGCGGCGCGATCTCGCGGGTGTTGAAGTAGGCCGAGACGAACCCGGCGAACGCCGACGTGCCGACCTGGTTGAGCGCGGAGTAGCCCTGCAGCCCGACGACCGTGCCGGTGGCGACGGTCATCCCGATCATCACGCCGATCGTGCCGCCGATGACGGCGAGCGCGCCGCTGCCGAAGCTGACCTCGGCCAGCAGCCGGACGACTTCGCGCAGGTAGCGGCGCAGCGCGCGCGGGATCCAGGCGATCGCGCGCAGGAAGAACAGGATCTGGTCGCCGAGGGTGTCGAGGAACCCGAACCGGCGGTCGACGGCTTCGCGCACCCGCGCGGACTTGGGGACTTCCGTGGTGGTCACGTTCAGCTCCCCTTGGGCGGCACGAGTTGCAGGTAGACGGTGGTGAGCACCAGGTTCAGCACGAACAGCAGCAGGAACGTGATGACCACGGACTGGTTGACCGCGTCGCCGACGCCCTTCGGCCCGCCCTTGGGGTTGAGGCCGCGGTAGGAGGCGACGACCCCGGCGACGAAGCCGAAGATGAGCGCCTTGATCTCGCTGATCCACAGGTCGGGCAGCTGCGCGAGGGCGGAGAAACTCGCCAGGTACGCGCCCGGGGTGCCGTGCTGCATGACGACGTTGAAGAAGTAGCCGCCGAGCACGCCGACGACGCTCACCATGCCGTTGAGGAAGATCGCCACGCCCATCGCGGCGAGCACCCGCGGCACGATCAGGCGCTGGACCGGCGAGACGCCGAGCACCTCCATCGCGTCGATCTCTTCGCGGATGGTCCGCGAGCCCAGGTCGGCGCACATCGCGCTGCCGCCGGCACCGGCGATGAGCAGCGCCGTCACGATCGGGGCGGCCTGCTGGATGATGGCCAGCACGCTCGCCGCGCCGGTGAACGACTGTGCGCCGATCTGCGTGGTGAGGGACCCGATGTGCAGCGCGATGACCGCGCCGAACGGGATCGACACCAGGGCCGTCGGCAGGATCGAGACGCTCGCGATGAACCAGAACTGCTGGATCAGCTCGCGCGTCTGGAAGGGACGCCGGAACGTCAGCCGGACGACGTCGAGGCCGAGCGCGTAAAGCCGCCCGGTCTGCCGCAGTGCGGCGGCCCCGGGGAACGACGTCGTCGTCGTCCGTTCGGCCATTCGAGTGCCTCCCCAGTGTTTCGCGGGCACGACGAATACACCCGAGGTGAGCAAATGAACTGGTCCGAACGGGCTATCTCATGTCGGCCATTCACGGTCTCGGGGGTCACCGTGCCGGTTCCTACTGGTCGGTACGCTAACCACGGCCCTGCTGGGAGACAAGAACTTGAGCATGATCACGCGGTCACGGCCTGGTAACCGCGCATTTCTTGTCGATTACTGACAAACGGCCCGGATCTTGTTGTCAACCGAGGAAAGGAAATTACGGCTCCGGGCGCGCGCACTGTTCACCCCTGCACAGTCCGGCCCATTCCCGGCACGCACGTCTACCCGAATGGACGACACATCAACCCTGCCGGAAGATTGCCCGGCAGGGTAGGTGCAAGAGAGCCGCCCGTCCAGCCACACAACCCGACCCTTCCGGTACGCGTGTTCGCCGGAGATGTCCGGAACGCCGGCCCGCGTGATCGCGAAGCCGACACGCGTGATCAGGAGGTCGACACGCGTGATCCTGGGGTCGACACGGCGGTGCGGGCGATGCCGCGCCGTGTCGACCCTTCAATCACGTGAGTCGGCTCCTCAATCACGCGTGTCGACCCTCGGATCACGCGTCCGCCGGAAGCCCGTCAGGACTTGAGGCCGGCGATCAGCTCGTAGGACCGGACGCGGTCCGCGTGGCCGTGGACCATCGTCGTGATCATCAGCTCGTCGGCGTCCGTGTCGTCGAGGAGCTGCTGGAGTCCCTTGTGGACCGTCTCCGGCGAGCCGATGATGCTCGAGCCGAAGCGGTCGGCGAGGAACGCGCGGTCCATCTCGGTGTACGGGTACTCCGCCGCCTCCTCGGGCGTCGGCATGGCGATCGGCCGGCCGCGGCGCAGGCTGAGGAACGTCAGGCCGGACGGCCCGGCCAGGAACTGGGCGCGCTCGTCGGTCTCGGCGGCGACCACGGACGTCCCGAGCATCACGTACGGCTCGTCGAGCGCACCGGGCCGGAAGTTGTCGCGGTAGAGCTGCACCGCCGGGATCGTGTTCTCCGCGGCGAAGTGGTGCGCGAAGGAGAACGGCAGCCCGAGCCGCCCGGCGAGCTGCGCGCTGAAGCCGCTCGAACCCAGCAGCCAGACCGGCGGCTGGTTGCCCTCGGCGACGGCGGCGTTGACCCCGCGGGCCTCCGAGTGGGTGAAGTAGCCGATCAGCTCCTGCAGGTGCTCCGGGAAGTTCTCCGCCGACAGCCCGCCCGGCCCGCGCAGCGCGAGCGCCGTCCGCTGGTCGGTGCCCGGCGCGCGGCCGATGCCCAGGTCGATGCGGCCCGGGTGGAACGCCTCCAGCGTGCCGAACTGCTCGGCGACGACCAGTGGCGCGTGGTTGGGCAGCATGACCCCGCCGGAGCCGACGCGGATGCGCTCGGTCGCATCGGCGACGTGCCCGATCAGCACCGCCGTCGCCGAGCTGGCGATGCCGGGCATGTTGTGGTGCTCGGCCAGCCAGTAGCGGTTGAAGCCCAGCCGCTCGGTGGCGCGGGCGAGGTCGAGGGTGTTGCGCAACGTCTCCCCGATGCTGATCCCCTCGGACACCGGGGACAGATCGAGCACGGACAGCGGCACATCAGGCAGTGAGCTCACAACCGGGGTCAACGCCCCGGTGTCCCGATAACTTCCCGCAACGCCGCCGGATCGCCGCCGCTCCACGCCACGACGCCGTCCGGACGCACGAGAAGCGCGTCCTCCGTCGCCGCCGCGCAGGTGGCTGTGACGATCTTCACGCGCGATCCGGCGGCTTCCCGCAGGTCGGCGCGGTCGGCGAAGTCGAACAGCACGGTCCGGGCGGCCCGCATGATCTCCGCCACGCGAGTCGTCTCGCCGCCGACGGTCAGCGCCAGATCGGCGACGTACGGCAGGTCGTCGGCGTCCCGCAGCAGCCCGGCGAGGTGCCGCGTCGGCTCCTCGAACGCGGCCAGCTCGCCGAAGAGCGTCCGCAACGCGTCGCCGTCCTCACCGGTCAGCCGTTCGAGCAGGGCCTGGACGCGCGTCTGGGTCAACGTCCGCGCGGCCACCGGACGGCGTTCGGAACCGTAGCTGTCGAGCAGCGTCTCATCGGCTTCGCCGCGGACGACGGCGGCGAGCTTCCAGCCGAGGTTGACCGCGTCCAGCAGCCCGACGTTCAGCGACGAGCCGCCGGCCGGGAAGAGGTGCGCGGCGTCGCCGGCCAGCAGGAACCGCCCGGCCCGGTAGCGCTCGGCGAGCCGAGCCTGGCTGACCGTCCGCGACAGCCACAGCGGCTCACCCAGCGGCAGGTCGGCGCCGAGCACCCGCCGGACGCTCTCGCGGAACTCGTCGAGGGTCGGTTCGCCCGACGGCTCCGGCGTCACCTCCCGGACGCCGACGATCACCACACCCGGCGTCAGCGACGTCACCAGCACCCGCCCGGCCGGACGGCGGTTCCAGCCCCGGCGCAGGCCGTGAGCCGTGGTGAAGAGGTCGAACGGCTGGTCCGTCCGGAAGTGCCCGAACCGCAGCAGCTCGTCGTCGGTCGTGCCGGGGAACCCGATGCCGGCCAGTGCGCGGACGCGGCTGTGCGCGCCGTCGCAGCCGACGACGTACTGCGCGGCCGGCCGGTACTCGCCGTCCGGGCCGCGAACCGTATCGACGTCCACGAGTTCGTGCCCGCGCCGGATCTCGACGCCGAGTTCGACGGCGCGTTCGGCGAGCAGCGCCTCCATCCGCGGCTGTTGCAGCATCAGCCCACGCAGCGGCGGACTGCCGAGCTTCGTGAAGTCCAGCGGCACCGGCCCGAACGGGAACCCGGGGAACGGCCCGGCGAACGCCGCCGCGGCCGCGAATCGCTCGAACAGCCCCCGGTGGTCCAGCTGCTCGACGATCCGGCCGCCGAGCCCGTTCGCCCGCGGCCGCTCGTCCGGCGTCGCCCGCCGGTCGAGGACCACGGCCGTGACCCCGCCGAGCCGCAGCTCCGCCGCCAGCATCAGGCCCACCGGGCCCGCTCCGATCACTGCGACATCCATGACGTCTCTCCTCTGCTCTGTCAGTTTGAACTGACGTCGTGTGTCAGGCTAGACTGACATGCCATGGAGGCGGAAGAGCTTTCGGGCCGGGTTTCCGAAACCGACCCCGCGGTCGCGCTGCGGGCCGTCGGCGCGCTGCACCGGCTCGCCGAGCAGGTCGAGACGGCGGCGGTCGCGCACGCCCGGGACCGCGGCTGGTCGTGGGAGCAGATCGGCGACGCCCTGGGCGTGGCCCGGCAGTCGGTGCACACGAAGCACGGGAAATGAGGGCCGGATGATCGCCAAGAGCCCGTTCGCCTCGGTCGTCGCGGAGGCCCTCGAGGAGTCCCGTCGCCGCGGCGACCGCCGGCTCGGCACCGAACACCTGCTGCTCGGCCTGCTCCACAACGCCGACTGCGCGCGGGCCCTCGGCGTCGACCTGGCCGCGGCCCACGCCGCCCTCGACCGCCTGGACCGCGAAGCCCTGACGGCCCTGGGCATCGACGTCGAAGGCCTCCGCCCGGCGCCCGCACCCCGGCGACGCGCGAAGCTGACGCCGGGAGCGCTGACGTCGAACGCCCGGGCGGTGGTCAACGAGGCGATCCGCGGCGTGCCGCGGCGCCGGGATCCGGTGGAGCTGCTGCGGGCGCTGTTGTCGGTGACCCCGCCGGATCCGGCCGCGGACCTGTTCGCCGCGCTCGGCGTCGACCGGGAAGAAGTCCGGCGCCGATTGTGAAATCCGCCTTTTCCCTCTGAGGGATGTCCGACCGGATACCGTGTGGCGCACCGGAACCGCAAAGGAGGACGGGTGCCGCGTCCGGAGCGACCGCTGGATCCCGGGGACGACCTGCTCACCGACTTCGCCGCCGATCTCCGGCGATTGCGCGAAAGTGCCGGGAATCCCACCTACCGCGAGCTCGGCCGGCGCGCGCACTACTCGGCCGGCACGCTCTCCGAGGCCGCCGGCGGGCGGAAACTCCCCAGCCTGGCCGTGACTCTGGCCTACGTCCGCGCCTGCGGCGGCACCCCCGGCGACTGGGAAAAGCGCTGGCACGAGGTCGCGGACGACCGGAGCGGCGCCGATTCACCGGCCGAGCCGGAAGCCGGGGAATCGCCGCCGTACGTCGGCCTGGCCGCGTTCGGGGCCGCCGACGCGAGCCGGTTCTTCGGCCGGGAACGACTGGTCGAAAAGCTCACGACACGCCTGTCGAGACAGCGTTTTCTCGCCGTCCTCGGCGCGTCCGGCTCGGGCAAGTCCTCCCTGCTGCGCGCCGGCCTCGTCCCCGCCTTGCGCGGCCACGTCGTGCTGCTCACCCCGGGCGCCCGGCCGCTGCAGGAGTGCGCCGTCAAGTTCGCCGCCGCGCTCGGTGTCGCCCCCGGCGCGCTGCTCGACGACTTCACCGCCCACCCGCGCAACCTCGGCCTCGCCGCACGGCAGCTGGCCGACGGCGGTGACGAGGACGTCGTCCTGGTCGTCGACCAGTTCGAAGAGGTCTTCACGCTCTGCCAGGACGCCGGCGAGCGCGCCGCGTTCCTCGCCGCGCTGGTCACCGCGACCACCGAACCCGGCAGCCGGACCCGGGTCGTGCTCGGCATCCGCACCGACTTCTACACCCACTGCGCGCGTCACGCGGACCTCGCCGAAGCCATGCAGGACGCGCAGGTCCTCCTCGGCCCGATGACGACCGAAGAGCTGCGGCAGGCGATCTCGCGCCCCGCCGTCGACGCCGGCTACCGCGTCGAGAACGCCCTCGTTTCGCGGCTGGTCGCGGACGCCACCGGCCAGCCCGGCGTGCTGCCGCTGCTCTCGCACGCGCTGCTCGAGACGTGGCGACGCCGTCGCGGCACGACCCTCACCCTGGCCGGTTACGAGTCCACCGGCGGTATCGAACGGGCCGTCGCGCAGACGTCCGAAGGCACGTTCGCCACGCTCTCCGCGCGCCAGCAACGCTTGGCGCGGCAGATCTTCCTCCGGATGACCGCGCTCGGCGAAGGCACCGAGGACACCAAACGCCGGCTCAGCCGCGACGAGCTCGACACCGAGGACGACGACACCGCCGTCGTCCTCGCCGAACTGGCCGCGGCCCGGCTGGTCACCCTCGACGACACCGGCATCGACATCGCGCACGAGGCCCTCATCCGCGGCTGGCCGCGGCTGCGCGAATGGCTCACCGAAGACCGCGAAGGCCTGCGTGTGCACCGGCAGCTCACCGAGGCGACCGACGCCTGGGAGTCCGTGGAGCGAGACCCCGGCTGGCTCTACCGCGGCACCCGGCTCGCGATCGCGCGGGAGTGGGCCGCGCGCCAGGACTCCGTGCTGTCCCAGCGGGAACGGCGGTTCCTCGACGCCAGCCTCGCCGTCGAGCACGCCGAGCAGCAGCGGGAACGCCGTCGCACGCGGCGGCTGCGTCAGCTGGTCGCGCTCCTGGCCGTGCTGCTGGTCTTCGCCGTCGGCGCGACGGCCTACGCGGTGCGCGCCGAGTCCACCGCCACCGGCCAGCGCAACAGCGCGCTCGCCCAGAAGGTCGCCGGCCAGGCGCTGGCCATGCGCGCCACCAACCCCGCGCTCGCCGCGCAGCTCGCCCTCGCCGCGTACCGCCTCGACCCGGCCGCCGACGCGCGCGGCGCCGTCCTCGGCGTGTTCGCGACGCCGTATTCGACGCGGCTCACCGGGCACACCGGCCGGATCAACACCGTCGCCCTGCGCCCGGACGGGCAGGTGCTGGCCACCGCGAGCTGGGACGGCACGGCCCGGCTGTGGGACGTCCACGACCCGCACCACCCGGAGCAGCTCGCCACGCTGAGCGGGCACACCGGCAACGTCAACAACGTCGCCTTCGCCGCCGACGGCCGGACCGTCGCCACCGCGGGCTTCGACGGGACCGTCCGGGTCTGGGACGTCACCGATCCGCACCGGCCCGGGCCCGGCGTCGTCGTGGAACGCCACGATGGCAAGGCGTACGCGGTCGCGTTCAGCCCCGCCGGCCCGCTGCTGGCCACCGGCGACGTCGACGGCACGCTCCGGCTGTACGACACCGCGAGCCTGAAGCAGGTGGGGGAGCTGACCGGGCACACGTCGTACGTCAACAACCTGGCCTTCAGCCCCGACGGCAAGCTGCTGGCCTCGGCGTCGGCGGACAAGACGGCGCGGCTCTGGGACGTCGCCGGCCGCCGCCCGCTCGGCGTCGCGACCGGGCACACCGACGTCGTGCACTCGGTGGCCTTCAGCCCCGACGGCCACACGCTCGCGACGGCGAGCGCCGACCAGAGCGCGCGGCTGTGGGACGTCACGGACCCGGCCCGGCCGGCGCAGCTTTCGGCGCTCCTCGCGCACAAGGCGATCGTGCGGTCGGTCGCGTTCACCCCCGACGGGCACACCCTCGCGACCACCGGGTTCGACCGCACGGCGCGGCTGTGGGACGTCGCCGACCCGCGGCGGCCGCGTGAGCTGGCGCCGCTGCCGGGGCACACCGGCGCTGTCGGCTCGGCGGTGTTCAGCCGGGACGGGCGCACCCTCGCCACGGCCAGCGACGACCAGACCGCCCGGCTCTGGGACCTGCCGGGCCCCGCCGTCCCCGCGCACCCGGACAAGGCGTGCGACGTGGACTTCGGCCCCGGCGGCCTGCTCGTCACCGGCGGCTACGACAAGACGGTGCGGCTGCGCGACCTGGGCACGTTGCGTCCCCTGGCCACGATCGGCGGCTTCGGCGACGCGGTCTGCGGCGTCGCGGTCAGCCCCGACGGCCGGACGCTGGCCACCGGCAGCTGGGACCACACGATGACGCTGCGGGACATCACCGACCCGGCGAAACCCGGGCCGCCGGTGGTGTTCTCGCGGCCGGGCGACGACATCGACGCGGTCGCGTTCAGCCCGGACGGCCGGCTGCTGGCCACCGCGGGCGAAGGACACACGGCCCGGCTCTGGGACCTCGCCGACCGCGCGCACCCGGTCGAGATCGCCCGGCTGGAAGGCCACGGCGACGACGTCCACACCCTCGCCTTCAGCCCGGACGGCCGGACCCTGGCCACCGCGGGCTGGGACCACACGGCGCGGCTGTGGGACATCTCGGCGCCACATGCGCCGAAGCCGCTGACCAAGCTCGAAGGGCACACGGACACGATCTTCTCGATCGTCTTCAGCCCCGACGGCAAGCGCGTCGCCACGGCGAGCGCCGACCGCACGGTCCGGCTGTGGGACGTCGCCCCCGCGCGCCCGGCAGCGGTGCTGACCGGGCACACCGACATCGTGATGGGGGTGTCGTTCAGCGGCGACGGCCACACCCTCGCCTCCGGCGGCTACGACCGCACGATCCGGTTGTGGGACGTCGACACGGCGGCGCCGCGCGCGGTCCTGCCCGAGGAACGCGACCGCGTCTACGCCGTGCGGTACGCCCCGGACGGTCACACGCTCGCCGCAGCCATCGCGGACGGCACGGTCCGGGTGCAGGAAACGGATCCCGATCGCGCGGCCGAGCGGATCTGCGCGATCGCGGCCCCACGCATCACACAGGACGAGTGGACGGCGAGCCTGCCGGGCCTGGACTACGCCCCGCCGTGCACCTAAACGGCGTAACGACATTGTTCGGCATTGTTGTTCGGTAGCCGCTCGCGGACACCGAACAACCCGGATCGACTAGACATGCCCTCGGACGGCCGCGTCCCACGAACGTTTCGCTCACCGGGGGTCTGAAGGGCTCCTTCAAGGGCACGGGAAGTTGCCTCCCGCTCCTCGAAGGAGCCCTTCAGCGTGCCCGGGCTCAAACGCCCCAATGTGGCGTTGGGTGCGTTGGACGTACCGAACGCCACATTGGGGCGCTCGGGATCAGCCCGCCGGGATCCAGTCGGGGTTCGAGGCCAGCACCGTCAGCTGCTGCGTCGCGCGGGTCAGCGCCACGTACAGCACCCGGCGTCCGGTCGTCGACTCCGTGACCAGGTCGATCGGCTCGACCAGGACCACCGCGTCGTACTCCAGGCCCTTCGAATCGAGGCTGCCCACGACCTTCAGCCGCTCGTCCGCCTGGTCCGCCAGCCAGCCCGCGACCTCCGGGACGCGGTCCATCGCCGTGATCACGCCGACCGTGCCCTCGACCGCGCCCAGCAGCTCCTTCACCGCCGCCTGGGTCGCCGACGCGAGGCCGGCCGGCTCGACCGGCCGGACGTCTGGCTCGACACCCGTCTTGCGGACCGCCACCGGCAGCTCGCCCGCCTCCGCGTGGCCGGTCACCACCTTGGCCGCCAGGTCGAAGATCTCGGCCGAGTTCCGGTAGTTCGTGCGCAGCGTGAACCGCCGCCGGGTCGTCTTGATCCCGAACGCCTGGTCGCGGGCCTGCGCCGCCTCCGCCGGGTCCGGCCAGGAGCTCTGCACCGGGTCGCCGACGACCGTCCAGCTCGCGTACTTCCCGCGCCGCCCGACCATCCGCCACTGCATCGGCGACAGGTCCTGCGACTCGTCGACGACCACGTGCGAGTACTCGTCGTAGTGCTCGGGCCGGGTGGTGCCGCCCCCGCCGCGCTCGACCTCGCCCTCGATCACCTGACGGCGCTTGCGCTTCGGCGGCGGCCCGAGCAGCACGCGCAGCTCGTCGAGCAGCGCGACGTCCGCGATCGACCAGCCCCGCGAGCGGTCCGCGAGGTCCGCGGCCAGCAGCGAGATCTCCGGCCGGTTCAGCACGCCCTTCGCCGCCGCCGCCAGTCGCTTCTCCTCGCCCAGCCACTTCAGGATCTGCGCCGGGTACAGCACCGGCCACCACACGACCAGGAAGCGGTGGAACTCGATCCGCTCGCCGAGGTCGGAGACCAGGTCGGCCCGTTCGAACGGCTTGCCGTCGGCCTTCGCGTACCCCTCGGCCTTCGTCGCCAGCGCGTCCAGCAGCATCTCCGCCGCCCGGATCCGCGACCGGTTGGGCGGCGCGCCCTGCGTGTGGGCCTTGCGGCGCACCTTCTCCAGCTCGCGCGCGTCCAGCTTGAGGACCTCGCCGCGGTAGACGATCCGCATCTCCTCCGGCGCGTCCGGCGGCGTGTCGCGCAGCGCGCGCAGCAGCACCCGCCGCATCCGCAGCGAGCCCTTGATCGCGGCCAGCGGCGCCGCGTCCTGCCGCGTCGCCTCCAGGCCGTCGAGGACCTCGCCGAGCGCGCGGAGCTCGACGTTCGTCTCACCCATCGAGGGGAGGACGCGCGAGATGTAGCTGGTGAACACCCCGGACGGCCCGATCACGAGCACGCCGGCCCCGCCGAGCTGACGGCGGTGGCGGTAGAGCAGGTAGGCGGCGCGGTGCAGGGCGACGGCGGTCTTGCCGGTGCCCGGCCCGCCGGTGATCTCCGTGACGCCGCGCCACGGCGCCCGGATGACCTCGTCCTGCTCCTTCTGGATGGTCGCGACGATGTCGCGCATCTTCTCGCCGCGCGAGCGCCCCAGCGCGGCCATCAGCGCGCCCTCGCCGACGATCTGCATGTCCTCGGGCACGGCGTCGGCCATCAGCACGTCGTCGTCGACGTCGAGCACGTTCTGCCCGGAGCAGCGGATCACCCGCCGGCGCACGACGTCCATCGGCTCTTCGGCGGTGGCCTGGTAGAACGCCGCCGCGGCCGGGGCGCGCCAGTCCGTGACGAGGTTGTCGAACTCGGCGTCGCGGATGCCGAGCCGGCCGACGTAGACGCGTTCGTTGTCCTCGCGCAGGTCGAGCCGCCCGAAGACCAGGCCCTCGTACTCGGCGTCGAGCGACTGGAGCGTCTGGTTGGCGTGGTACACCATCATGTCGCGCTCGAACAGCATCGACGCCTGCTCGAAGATCGCCTCGCGCTGCGCGCCCTGGCCGAGCTCGTAGCCCTTGGTGCGCATCGCCTCGGCCTGGGTCCGCAGTTCGTCCAGACGGGTGTAGACGTGATCGACGTGGGCTTGTTCGATGGCGATCTCGGCCCGTCTGACCCGAGGTTCCGACACGCATGGCTCCTTGACAGCTCTGGATCGCCTCCGAGGGCGAAGAACGACTCTACGCGTTGCGTCCGGCGCGTTCACCAATGTCCCGGCCATCCGTGCTCCGTGTCATCCCCGCACAATCAGGGGGTGACCAGGATCGTGGCCGGAACGGCGGGCGGACGGCGGCTGAAGGTGCCCCCGAAGGGCACCCGGCCGACGTCGGAACGCGTGCGGGAGGCCCTGTTCAACGCCCTCGGGACGGCCGGTGAGCTGGACGGCGCGCACGTGCTCGACCTCTACGCGGGCTCCGGCGCACTCGGCCTGGAGGCGCTTTCCCGCGGCGCCGCCGGCGCGCTGTTCGTCGAGTCCGACCGGCGCGCCGTCGACGTCCTGCGCGCCAACGTCGCGACGGTGGGCCTGGGCGGCACGATCCGCGCGGGCCAGGTCGAGGCGGTGGTCGCCGCGCCGGCGCCGCGGGCCTACGACCTGGTGCTCGCCGACCCGCCCTACGCCGTGGACGCCGCGGCCCTCGGCAAGGTCCTCGCGGCGCTGGCCGCCGGTGGCTGGCTCGGCGAGAGCGCGCTGGTCGTCGTCGAACGCGCCGCGCGCGACGGCGAGCCGGACTGGCCGGCCGGTTTCGAGCCTTCGCGCGCGAAGAAGTACGGCGACACCGCGGTGTACTGGGCGGAATTCGCGGCTGTGGTGTGAACCACCCCGCGTGGAGCGCGCGGGCACGGTAGCGTCCGCGCCATGCGGCGTGCGGTCTGTCCCGGTTCCTACGATCCGGCCACCAACGGGCACCTCGACATCATCGAGCGGGCGAGCGGGCTGTTCGACGAGGTCGTCGTCGCGGTGGGGGTGAACAAGAGCAAGAAGGGCCTCTTCGAACTCGGAGAGCGCCTGGAGATGCTGCGCGAGATCACCTCGAAGCTGCCGAACGTGCGGATCGACTCGTGGGAAGGCCTGCTGGTCGACTACTGCCGCGACAACGACATCGCGGCGATCGCCAAGGGCCTGCGCTCGGTCAGCGACTTCGACTACGAGCTGCAGATGGCGCAGATGAACCGCGAGCTCACCGGCGTCGAGACGCTGCTGATGGCGAACAACCCGGCGTACGGGTTCGTGTCGAGCTCGCTGGTCAAGGAGGTCGCGGCCCTCGGCGGCGACATCGAGCACCTGGTGCCCGAGATCGTCTACGAGCGGCTGTCGGCGAAGTTCCCCGCGCTCGGCCGCTGACGCTCCACAAAAGAGCCCCGCGCGTCCGGTTCCCGTCGATCGGCCCCCTACGAACGTCGGGACTTCGGGCCGGCAGCGATGGAGTTCACATTCCCGTCTTCTGACGATCACTCGATCGGGTTACGGTCCGAAAATGACCAACTCCCGATCTCGCCTGGTCGCGGTTGTCTTCGCGCTCCTGGCCACGCTGTTCACCGGGGTCACCGCCGCCGAAGCGGTCACCAGCGCACCCGCCGTCGCGGCGCAGAACCAGTGCGGCAACCTCGCCGGGTTCACGCACAAGGCGCTCTCGTCGCTGCCCGCCGAGGCCACGACGACCTACAACCTCATCCAGAAGGGCGGGCCGTTCCCCTACCCGCAGAACGACGGCGTCGTGTTCGACAACCGGGAGGGCATCCTGCCGTCCTGCGCGACGAGCTACTACCACGAGTACACGGTGCCGACCCCGGGCGCGAGCAACCGCGGCACGCGCCGCATCGTGACCGGCAGCGGCGGCGAGTACTTCTACACCGGCGACCACTACGCCACCTTCCAGGTCGTCGACATCGGCGGTGGCGGCACGCCGTCGCAGTGCGGCAACCTCTCCGGCCTGGCGAAGATCGGCTACTCGCAGCTCTCGGCGGCCGCGAAGACCGTGGTGGACAACGTCCGCGGCGGCGCGTCCACCGGCACGACCTACGAGAACCGCGAAGGCGTGCTCCCGGCCTGCGCGGCGGGCTACTACAAGCTGTTCGCCGTCGGCACGAACGACCGCGTGATCTCC
Organism: Amycolatopsis sp. NBC_01286; assembly: GCF_035982555.1. Classification (NCBI taxonomy): domain Bacteria; kingdom Bacillati; phylum Actinomycetota; class Actinomycetes; order Pseudonocardiales; family Pseudonocardiaceae; genus Amycolatopsis; species Amycolatopsis sp. NBC_01286. The sequence continues at coordinate 387,489 of NZ_CP108428.1, read as the reverse complement.
GGCAAGGCCGGCGAGCTGGCCTACACCCCCGACCGCTACGTCACCTTCAAGGCCGTCGACCTGAACTCCTGATCGCGGTGATTCCCTCGTCCGTGGCCATTCGGGACACGGACGGGGGAGACCCGGCGCGACCCGCGACCAGCTCGTCAAGGTGATCACCGATCCGACGTTCACCCGGTCGTGGAACGCGGACACGCCCGGCGCCGTGCGCCTTCACCGCTTCGGCGCCGGATGAGGGCAGACTGGTCCCAGCGACAGGGGATTGGAGTTGCCGTGTACCGGGTTTTCGAGGCGCTCGACGAGCTCGTCACCATCGTCGAGGAGGCGCGCGGCGTCCCGATGACGTCCAGCTGCGTGGTGCCCCGCGGCGACGTCCTCGAACTCCTGGACGACGTCCGCGACGCACTGCCGGCGGAGGTCGACGACGCCCAGGACGTGCTGGACAAGCGTGACGACCTGATCCACGCCGCCCGCAAGGAGGCAGGCGAGACGGTCGCGGGGGCGAACTCCGAGGCCGAGCGCGCGATCGCCGAGGCCACCGACGAGGCCGAGCGCATCCTGGCCGACGCCCGGGCCCGCGCGGAGCAGATGCTCGCCGACGCGCACGACCAGGCCGACCGCACGGTCGCGGCGGGCCAGGCCGAGTACCAGAACCTCACCGACCGCTCCCGCGGCGAGTCGGAGCGGATGATCCAGGCCGGCCGCGACGCCTACGACCGCGCCATCGAAGACGGCCGCCTCGAGCAGTCCCGGCTGGTCGCGCAGACGGAGGTCGTCCAGGCGGCGCACGCCGAGTCGGCCCGCATCGTCGACGAGGCGCACGCGGAAGCGGACCGCCAGCGCGGCGACTGCGACGCGTACGTCGACGGCAAGCTGGCGGAGTTCTCGGAGCTGCTGGCGACGACGCTGCGCACCGTCGACTCGGGCCGCAACCACCTGCGTTCCCCGGCGAACCTGCCCAACAGCGGCGGCCGCCCGACGCTCTACGACTATCAGGTGTGACGAGCCTCTCGGCCGCTTTCCGACGTGCGTGGGTGCCAGCTCGAACGGGCCGGCACCCCGTGCGTACTCTGGACTGGATGTCCGAGAACAAGACCCCCCAGCTCGATGGCCGCAGCCCGTGGGTGATCGACACCCGTGAGCTCGGCCGTCACGCCGGTCTCAGCCGCGCTCTCCAGCGCAGCGTGCCGGTGGAGACGCCCCTGGGCGTCCCCGATGTCATCACCATCGACGCCGGCTCCGAGCTCCGGCTCGACCTGCTGCTCGAGTCCGTCGTCGAAGGTGTGCTCGTCAGCGGCACCGCGACGGCGACCGCGAAGGGCAACTGCGCGCGCTGCCTCGACCCGGTCGTCGAGGAGGTCGAGGTCGAGGTCCAGGAGCTGTTCGCCTACCCGGGGTCGGTCACCGAGGAGACCACCGACGAGGACGAGATCCCGCGGCTGGTCGACGACCGCATCGACCTCGAGCCGACCGTCCGCGACGCCGTCGTCCTGGCGCTGCCCTTGGCGCCGCTGTGCACCGAAGACTGCGCCGGGCTCTGCATCGGCTGCGGCGTCAAGTGGGCCGATCTCGAGCCCGGACACGGGCATGAGAAGATAGACCCTCGGTGGGCCGCACTGGTCGAGCGCTTCGACGAGAATGCGGGCGAAAAGCCTGCGCAGGACCCCGCTGAGCAAGAGCAAGCCTGACGAGCGTCCAGCTCGTCGGTGAGGAAAGTTCGCTCGCACCGCGAGCAGACCGTCTTAAGGAGATCTACTCGTGGCCGTCCCGAAGCGGAAGATGTCGCGATCCAACACGCGCGCCCGCCGCAGCCAGTGGAAGGCGGCTCCGGTTCAGCTGGTGCCCTGCTCCAACCGCGCCTGCAAGCAGCCGAAGCTCCAGCACATCGCGTGCCCGTCGTGCGGCCAGCACAACGGCCGCCAGGTCGTCGAGCCCGCCTGATCGGGTAGCCGATATGGGGGGCAAGACGCCCGGGGGACCACCAGCCGATTCGGCGGCGTTGCTCGAAGCGCTCGGAGTCACACTCGGCCCCGAGCTACTCGTTCTGTCGCTGACCCACCGTTCGTACGCGTACGAAAACGGGGGCCTGCCGCCGAACGAGCGGCTGGAGTTCCTCGGTGACGCCGTGCTCGGCCTGGTCGTCACCGATCACCTGTACAACACACACCCCGACCTGCCCGAAGGTCAGCTCGCGAAGCTCCGTGCCAGCGTCGTCAACATGCACGCGCTGGCCCGGGTCGCGCGCGGGCTGGGCGAGGGCGGGCTCGGGGCGCACCTGTTGCTGGGCAAGGGCGAAGAGCTCACCGGCGGCCGGGACAAGGCGAGCATCCTCGCCGATGGCTTGGAGGCGGTGATCGGTGCCGTCTACCTCGCGCACGGCATCGAGATCGCCCGCAAGCTCGTGCACCACCTCTTCGACGGGCTGCTCGCCGAAGCTCCGCTGCGCGGTGCCGGTCTCGACTGGAAGACCAGCCTGCAGGAGCTGACGGCGTCGGCCGGTCTCGGTGTGCCCGAGTACCGCGTCGAGGACACGGGCCCGGACCACCGCAAGGAGTTCACGGCCACCGTCCTCATCGGCGGCCGTCCCCTCGGCACGGGTTCGGGTTCGACGAAGAAGGAAGCCGAGCAGAAGGCCGCCGAGACGGCTTGGCGCTCGCTGTCGGCCGAGCTCGAGGCCGAGAAGAAGGACACCGGGGACGCCTGAAGCTCGCGTTCCCCTGATCCGCCTGTAGCCCAGAGGCGTTCGTGGCCGGCCGCCACGAATCCTCCGGGAGACAGGCGGATTTCTTTTGCCTCGGCACCGCCCCCGCACTGCCCCTGCGACTGCCCCTGCGAAAAGTGTCGTACCCCCCGGGCACAATGACGTCATGCCCGAACTTCCCGAGGTCGAAGTCGTCCGCGTGGGCCTGCAAGCGCACGTCGCCGGCCGGACGGTGCGCGAGGCCGAGGTCCTGCACCCGCGGGCGATCCGCCGGCACGTGCCGGGTGCGGACGACTTCACCCAGCGGCTCAAGGGTGTCCGCGTCGAAGCCGCGCGGCGGCGGGGCAAGTACCTGTGGCTGGAGCTGTCCGACAAGGAAGCCGTCGTCGCCCACCTCGGGATGAGCGGGCAGATGCTCGTCCAGCCCGAAGACGCGCCGGACGAGAAGCACCTGCGCGTCCGGCTGCGCTTCGACGACGGCGGGCCGGAGCTGCGGTTCGTCGACCAGCGCACGTTCGGCGGCCTGGTGCTCGACGACCTGACCGACATCGGCGAGCGCGTGCTGCTGCCCGGCACGATCGCGCACATCGCGCGCGACCCGATGGACCCGGCGTTCGACCTCGACACGGCGGTCAAGGCGTTGCGTTCCCGCCGCACCGAGATCAAGCGCGCCTTGTTAGACCAGACCCTGGTTTCGGGCATCGGCAACATCTACGCAGACGAAGCGCTGTGGCGCGCGAAGCTGCACTGGGCGCGGCCGACGGAGAAGCTCACCGTCGCGAAGTGCCGCGAGCTGCTGTCCGCGGCGTCGGACGTGATGAACGCGGCCCTAGGCCAGGGCGGCACCTCGTTCGACGCGCTGTACGTCAACGTCAACGGGCAGTCGGGTTACTTCGACCGTTCGCTCGACGCGTACGGCCAGGAGGGCCTGCCGTGCCACCGCTGCGGCTCGCCGATCCGGCGGGAGCCGTTCATGAACCGGTCGTCGTTCTCGTGCCCGAGGTGCCAGCCCCGGCCGAGGGCGAACTCGCGTTGATAAAAGGTGTTCGCCTTTCAGCTAGGATGAATACGCCTGGTAGCTGAGGGAGTGCAACGTGGTCAAGGAGCCCGGCAAGTCGACGCTGGCCGACAAGGTCGACCAGCTGTTCCACGTGGTCCGCAGGTCTGATCGCGAGCCGTACAGCAACGAGGAGGTCGCGACGGCCTGCCGCGAGGCCACGGGCGAGAGCTTCTCGACGACCTACCTGTGGCAGCTGCGCACCGGCCGGCGCACCAACCCGACCAAGCGCCACCTGGAAGCCCTGGCCCAGTTCTTCGGAGTCCCCCCGGCCTACTTCTTCGACGACGAGCAGAGTCGCAAGATAGCCGACGAGCTGGCCCTACTGGGCGCCCTACGCGACGCGGGCGTCCGCGACTTGGCCCTGAGAGCGGTGACGTTGTCAGCGGACGGCCTGGACACGATCAGCGACATGATCGACGCAATAGCCCGCCGAGAAGCAAGCCGCGCCCCGAAGAAGGACAACTGACCCACTGCGCGACCACACTTCGACGTCGCGACGAAAGCACCCCAAGCTTCGCCTTGGGAACAAGCCGCCGGGCGCACTTCGGGTGTGGTGATGCGTCGCTGCCTTGAACAGCGACCTCCAGGCTTCGCGACGGCATCGCTACCTGGGCGGCCCAGGAGAACCACTACGTCACCCCTCGGGGCCGCGTGGGTATAGATCGGGCGTTGTGTAGGTGATCTGACGCGGCGCCAACTCGGCCGCGGACCCACTCGAGGCATCGCGGAGGAGAGGCACTGCGTCTTCGTTCGAGGCTGCGTAGGCACCCGTCGGCGGGTTGAGTCGGGAGCGGATGCGGGGTCAGCTCGGCCGCGGACCACTTAAGGCGTCGTGAGGGAGAGCCGACACGTCATCGCTCGTGGCCGCGCGCACACTTCGGGTGTTGTGTCGGGAGCTGATGCGGTGTCAGCTCGGCCGCTGACCGCTCGAGGCGTCGTGAGGGAGTGCCGATGCGTTGTCGTTCGGGGCTGTGTGGGTACGCGTCGGGCCTTGTATCGGGGAGCTGGCGCGGTGTCAGCTCGGCCGCGGATCACTCGAGGCGTCGCGAGGGAGTGTCACTGCGTCATGGCTCGGGGGCCGCACGCACACTCCGGGCGTCGTGTCGGTGATCTGGCGCGGCGTCGTCTCGGCGGCGGACCACTCAAGGCGTCGCGGGGAGTGCCAATGCGTCATCGCTCCGAGCCGCGCGGGCACACTTCGGGCCTCGCGGTGAGGTGAGAACTGACGTGGTGGCCCCGAGGCGCCCGTTGTCGCGGTAGGTTCGCGGGGTCGGCATGGCGGTGCGGACGAAAACCGGATCCCGGAGCGGGCTCGCGCCATCGCCTGCCGCGACGAATCCGGCCGTGGCGGCGTGATGCGAGGAGGGCTGACGTGGCGGAACGACCATCGCGGCTCTCCGCGCGGCGACCGGGCCGCGCGTTGTGGCGGCGGGCCCGTGAGGTCGCCGACGCCGTCAGCCTTCCGGAACCGTTCGATGCCGAGGCGTTCGTCGCCGGCCTGGCCGCCGTGCGCGGGCGCCCGATCGAGCTGATGCCGGTCAGCGCCCCCGAAGGCGCGCCGTGCGGGCTGCTGATGAGCACCGAACGCGCCGACTACATCCTCTACCCGACCAACACGACCGCCCTGCACCGGCGGCACATCCTCCTGCACGAGGTCGGGCACCTGCTGTGCGGGCACACGGGTTCGGGCGCCGGCGCCGACGGCGCGGCCATCGACGCCGCCGCGGGCCGGCAGCTGATGCCGAACCTCTCGCCCGAGCTGGTCCGGCGGGTCCTGGGCCGCACCACCTACACCGAGGTCGAGGAGCGCGAGGCGGAACTGGTCGCGACGTTGCTCGCCCAGCGCGTCGTGCGGCCCGAAGAACCGCGCGAACCAGCGGCCGACGTCCCGGACGGCGTCCGACGCTTCGATTCGCTGTTCGGCCCCCGCCGTACGCCGTGATCGAGACGCTGGCCTATCACCTGTGCCTGGTGGGATTCGCCGGGTTCGGGTACAAGCTCGTCGAGGCGCGCCGCAGCCAGCCGGTGCGCACCATGTGGTTCCTCGCCGGGTTCGGCATCTGCATCGCCGCCGGGATCGTCGTGCTGACCCCGGCGATGGAGGCCCTCGTCGGCCAGGGCCCGGTGTTCGACTGGGTCGCGCCACTGGTGGGTGACGAGCTGAAGTTCGCCGCGATCGGCTTCGCGGTCGCCTTCAGCCAGTCGGTGTGGCGCGGCGAAGGTGCCCGGCTCGCCCCGCACGCGCTGTTCACCGGCGCGGCGATGGTGCTGCTCGCGGTGTGTTACGCGCTGTCCGGGCCGGAACGCGACGGCGACGACATGGTCGTTTCCAAAGCCGGTCTGCCGTTCGCGCTCGCCAACCAGGGCGTGTTCCTGGCCTACGGCCTGATCAGCCTCGGCCTGCTGATCACGGTGTTCGTCCGCAGCGCGTGGCACGCGGAGCCGGGCCCGCTGCGCGCCGGGCTCTGGCTGCTGGTGGGCGGGGTGGGCGCCGCGTTCGCCTGGACGTTCTGGGACGTCGACGACGTCCGCCAGCTGCTCCGGACCGCGAGGATCGGCGCCCGCGAGGACGTGCTGTCCTCGGTCCTCGCGGCGACGACCGTCAGCTTCCTCACCGCCGGCGCGACGCTGAGCGCGTGGTCACCGGCGGTGTCATCGGTGCTCGGCCGGGTGCGCGCGTACCGGGCGTACCGCCGCATCGAGCCACTGTGGACGGCGTTGCACGCGGCCGTCCCGGGCATCGCGCTCAACCCGGGCCACGAGCTGACGAGCGGCCCCGAGTTCGCGCTGTACCGCAGGGTCATCGAAATCCGCGACGGCCACCTGGCCCTACGCGCCCACTTCGACCCACAGCTCCCGGCCCGCGCGGAGGAGGAAGCCCGCCGCGCAGGAGTCCCCGAAGCCGACCTGGCGGCAACGGTGGAAGCGGTCACCCTGGCAGCGGCGATCGAGGCAGAGCGCAAAGGCCACAAGTTCGCCCCGGCCGACGAGGAGCCAAAGCACATCGCCGACGTGGACGCAGACGTCCAAGCTGAAGCAGCCTGGCTCGTCCGGGTGAGCCGAGCCTGGCGCCGCAACGCCCTGCTGAACGAGGTCCGGACAGCAACACTCAGCTGACTTCGCCTCGTGTCACCAACCGGCTCGAGTTGCGGGTTCCAACCGAACCCACTTCGGGCTGCGGTACTCGGCTGGCCCGCTGCCCGTCGCTCACCAGCTGTAGTCGCCGGTTCCAGCCGAACGAGGTTCGGGCCGCGGTGCTTAGCTGTCCCGCTGCCTGTCGCCAGCCAGCTCCGTGCGCCGGTCCGGCCGAACCCGGTCCGAGCCGCAGCACTCAGCTGACCTGCCGCTCGTCGGCTCCAGCCACGCCAGCTCCCGCCGAACCCGGTCCGGCTCGCGCCGCTCAGCCGGCTCGCCTCCTGTCGGCGCCAGCCACGTCGGCCTCCGCTGAACCAGGTTCGGTCAGCCTCGCTCAACTGACCCCACCACGTGCGGTGTCGACTCGGTCTCAGCTACGGGTGCCGCCGAACGAGGTTCGGGCTGCTGCGCGCCCGCCCGCCCGCGGGTGTCGGCTTCGGCCCTGGTTGTGGGGTGCTGCCGAACCGAACTCCGAACCGCAGCGTTCACGTGCCCTGCTCCGGCCGCGCCTGCCGTCGCCGAGCCAGGACAGTCGCCGGGACTTACGGGTAGCGAGCGCCGTTCACAGTTACCCGCAGCGTATACAGCGAGCTCGACGCGGTAATGAACAGTTCGTTCCTCCTCTCGCCGCCGAACGTGAAGTTCGAGCAGACCTCCGGCATCCGGAGCTTGCCGATGCGGGTGCCGTCCGGGGCGAAGCAGTGCAGGCCGTCGTGCGCCGCCGCCCAGACGTTGCCCTCGCTGTCGACTCGTACGCCGTCGAAGCCGCCGCTGTCGCAGGTTCCGAAGATCTCGCCGCCGGTCAGCGTGCCGTCGGCGCGGACGTCGAACACCCTGATGTGGCTGGGTTCCTGGCGCGTGTCGGCGATGTACAGCAGCGACTCGTCGGCCGAGAACGCCAGCCCGTTCGGCCGGGAGAAGTCGTCGGCGACGATGCGCACCTCGCCGTCCGCCGGGTCTACGCGGTACACGTGGCACGCGCCGATCTCGCTCTCCGCGCGGTAGCCCTCGTAATCGCTGTCGATGCCGTAACTCGGGTCGGTGAACCAGATCGAGCCGTCGGAGTGCTCGACGACGTCGTTGGGGCTGTTCAGTTTCTTCCCCTGAAAGTGTGACGCGAGCACGGTGACCGACCCGTCGTGCTCGGTGCGCGTCACCCGCCGGGGACCTTGCTCGCAGCTGATCAGCCTGCCTTGCCGGTCGACCGTGTGCCCGTTCGCGTAGCCCGACGGCTGCCGGAACACGCCGACCTGGCCCGTCGTCTCGTCCCAGCGCAGCGTGCGGTCGTTCGGGATGTCGCTGAACACCAGGTAACGCCCGGCCGGGAAGTACGCCGGTCCCTCGGTCCAGCGGCAGCCGGTGTGCAGGCGCTGCATCCACTCGTCGCCGTTGACGCGGGTGAACCGCTCGTCGAGCACCTGGAAATCCGCCTTGACCAGATCCATCTCTCACCTCCCGGGTCCGAATGTCATCCTGCCTCGATCATGGTACACCGAACCTGGTATGGTCAAGAGGTGGATGACGTGGATCGGAAATTGCTGGCGGAACTCCAGCGGGACGCGGCTCAGGTGTACACCGCGCTCGGGCGCGCGGTCGGGCTCTCGGCCGGCGCGGCCCACGAGCGCGTGCGCAAGCTGCGCGAACAGGGCGTGATCCGGCGGACCACCGTGGAGGTCGACCCGGCCACGGTCGGCCGGGGAGTCGCGGCGTTCGTCCTCGTCGAAGCCAACGCCTGGATGGGGGACAGCTCGGTGAAGGCCGCCCTCGAGGCGCTGCCCGAGGTCATCGAGGCGCACGTCGTCGCGGGTCCGGCGTCGCTGCTGGTGAAGGTGCGGACGGCGTCGACCGAGGAGCTGCAGGCGGCGCTGCAGCGGCTGTTCACGATCGACGGCGTCACCGGGACGCAGACGATCGTCGTGCTGGAGTCCTTCTTCGAGCGGCCGGTCGACCCCGGTTGACCTCGCGGCGCCCCTCCGCCGTGCACACTACTGCGCAATGCGTGGTACCTTCCTAAGCGTACGACTGGAGGGTGCAGTGGAGATCAGTCAGCTGCTCAAGGGTGTGCTCGACCTCGCTGTCCTCGCGGTGCTCCGCGAGGAAGACGGTTACGGGTACGACGTCCTGCGAAGACTCAGGGCGTCGGGCCTCGAAGAGGTGGGGGACGCGTCGGTGTACGGGACGTTGCGCAGGCTCTACAAGGCCGGCCTGCTCACCTCGTACGTGGTGCCCAGTGAAGAGGGGCCGCACCGCAAGTACTACAGCCTGAACGAGCCGGGCCGGCTCCGCCTGGCGGAGTCGGGCAAGACCTGGCACAGCTTCGCTTCGACGATGAACGTGCTTTTGGGAGAGGCAGCATGAGCGACAAGCCGACCGCCGTGCGGGTGTATCTGGCGCGGGTCCGGACCGCGCTCGCCGACCTGCCCGCGAGCGAGATCGAAGAAATCCTCGAAGACGTCCGCCCGCACCTGACGGAACTGGAAGCCGAGCTGGGGGAGGGCGCGCGCGTCGAGGCTCTCATCGAACGGCTCGGCACGCCCGAGAGTTACGCCGCCGAGCTGCGGGCGTCCGGCGGTTATCCGCCGGCCGCGGAGGGGGCGACGACCGTGCTGACCGCGGCGCCGGCGTCACCGAGCCGGGTGAAGCCGCGGATCGCGTTGTGGGGGCTCATCCTCTGCGCGGTGGCGCTCGCCCTGCTGGCCTTCGGCGCCGCCGTCAGCGTCAATCCCGACGTCCTCGCCGGCCTGCTGGTGGTGGCCCCGGTGTTCCTGATCAGCCTGGTACTGCTGCTGCGTGGCGGCGTCGAACCGGTGCTGGCACTGCCGGAGCTCGCCTGGCTGCGCGGCTCGCTGACGAAGGTGCGCGAGCAGGAGGACGGCGGGAAGTTCCTGGGCTACCTCGGTTCGCTCAAGCCGGCGTGGTGGGTGCTGTGCGCCCTCGCGCTGCTCGCCTTCGGGGTGCTGCTCATGCTGCGCGACCGGGACGCGGTGCTGCTCCTGCCGTTCCTGCTCCTCGCGGGCGTCGCGATCGTGTGGGCCGGGCCGCGGGTGCGGGCCGACCGGCGGCTGCTGTGGGTGGCCGTGCCGGTGTCGGCGTTCGTCATCGGCGGGTCACTGGGCGGGTTCGGTGCCGCGGTCGACCTCATCTCGAACCGCAACGTCTACCAGAGCGCGTCGTCGTACTACCCGTCGTCGTCCGACCCGTACGGCAACGACCAGCTGTCCTACGGCGGTCAGTCGATCGGCAACGTCTACGCCTTCGACGCCGAGGGCAAACCGCTGACCGAGGTCTACCTCTACGACGAGGAGGGCCGGCCGATCACGCTGACCCGCTACGCCTGTGAACGCTCGTCCGGCACCAAGGAGAAGATCGGGTCGGACAACCGGTTCCCGCGGCCGCGGATCCAGCAGGGCGTCACCGACGACCAGGGCAACTTCGACGGTTACAACGGTTACCGCTCAGCCTGCCGCGAAGACCCGAACGTGCCGTTCAGCGCGGCGATCCCGAAGGTGACGACGCCACCCACGGCGTCGCCTACGACGCCGCCTTCATCCAGTGCTCCTTCGTCGACGTCGGCGCCCACGGCGGCACCCACGACGACGCCGACGAGGTAGGGGGGAACGGACGCCAGGAGCGGAGGTCGGGGCCGCTCCTGGCGTTCACCCGATCCGAACCTGCCCGAAACGTGCCGCGAACGCCGGCGTGGTGATCTGGGTGGGTGCCGGCACTCACGGGGATCGGGGCGGACACCTTCGCCCCACGGATACGGGTGGTCCACGGGTACGAGCGCGCCTACCGGATGGCCGGGCGCGGGCCGGCCCTGCTGTTCCTGCACGGCATCGGCGACGACTCGTCGACCTGGCTGGACCTGCTGGCGTCGCTGTCCGGCGACTACACGGTGATCGCGCCGGACCTGCTCGGCCACGGCGCGTCGGCCAAGCCGCGCGCGGACTACTCGGTCGCCGCCTACGCGTGCGGCATGCGGGACCTGCTGACCACTTTGGACATCGACCGCGTGACGGTGGTCGGGCACTCGCTCGGCGGCGGTGTCGCGATGCAGTTCGCGTACCAGTTCCCGGAGCGCTGCGAACGCCTTGTTCTGGTGGGCTCGGGCGGGGTCGGCGCGAGCGTCCACCCGCTGCTGCGCCTGGCGGCCGCGCCCGGCGCGGGCCTGGTGATGCCGTTGCTGGGCACCAAACCGGCGCTGGCCGCGATGCGCGGGTTCGCCGAGCTGCTGCGGATCTCCGAGGGACTCGGGCTCGGCCCGGACCTCGACTACGTGCTGACGCGCTACGTCCGCCTGCTCCAGCCGAGCAGCCGCACGGCGTTCCTGCGGACGCTCCGCTCGGTCGTCGACTGGCGCGGCCAGGTCGTCAACATGCTCGACCGGTGCTACCTGACCGAGGGAATCCCGACGCTGCTGGTGTGGGGCACGGACGACGTCGTCGTGCCGAGCGGCCACGCGCTGCGTGCCCACCAGGCGATGCCGGGCAGCAAGCTGGTGCTGTTCGAGGGCGCCGGGCACTTCCCGCACCGCTCCGACCCGAAGCGGTTCCTGGAGATCCTGCGCGAGTTCCTGACGACGACCCCGGCGGCGCACCACGACCGTTCCCGCTGGGGTGACCTGCTGCGCTCGGGCCGCCCGGCGGACCTGCCGGACCCGGAGGACGCCCCTGGCACCCCGACGGTCTCGTCGGGCACCTGAGCAGCCCCCGTTTCCCACGCTACCGGCGGGCACCGACGGTTCCTGGTGGTCGCGGTCTGGCTCCGGTGAATCGGTGACGTTTGCGTCCGGAAGTCGCTGTTGGCGTGAGCCCGCGGCCTGGACCGGAAGTCGCTAGGCGAGCGTGCACGACCCGCGGACCGCGGAGCTGATGGGCGCATCGCTGGCGCGCGTGCCGCCGCTGGGGTCCGGAAGTGACCGTTGGTGCGAGACCGCCGCCTGGGACTGGAAGTCGCTGGGCGAGTGCGCACGACCCGCGGGGCGTGGAGCTGATGGCCGCGCCAGTGGCGCGCATGCCGCCGCTTGGGGTCGGAAGTCGCCGTTGGCGCGAGTCCGCCGCCTGGGGTCGGAGTCGCTGGGCGAGTGCCGCACGACCCGCGGCCGCGGAGCTGATGGGCGCGCCGCTGGGGCCGGAATCCGCCGTTGGCGCGAGTCCGCCGCCTGGGCCGGAGTCGCTAGGCGAGCGCGTATGACCCGCGGGCCGTGGAGCTGAAGGCCGCGCCGCTGGGAGCGGGAATCCACCGTTGGCGCGATCCCTCCGCCGCGCTCGGCGGCCGTCGAACGGTCGAACGCGGCACCAGTCGGTGCCGGCGCGCAGGTGGGGGACGGGTGAGCTGATCGAGCACCCCCTGAATTCCCACGTTACCGGCGGGCACCGACAGTTCCGAGCGGAAGCAACCCAGGGGGACGCGCCGAAGGCCACCTGCCGAGGAACGCCGGAGGCCACCCCGATCGGGGATACGCCGAAGGCCACCTCCCGAGTGGGGAAGTGGCCTTCGAGAGGAAACCCGTCAGTGGCCGAATGCGCTTCGGGCGGCCAGGTCGGCCAGCAGCGCACGTCCCTTCTCCGCGTTGCGTGGCTGGGACAGGACGTCGTACCTGCGGGCGACCAGCTGGCTCTGCGAGATGAACCCGCGCTTGTTGCGGTTCGTCGCGTAGCCCAGGGCGCCGAACAGCAGGTTGAACCCCAGGCCGGCGATCAGGCCGATCGCGATCGGGACCAGGCCGGCTCCCGGGTTGAGCAGGCTCAGCACCAGGCCGAGGAACAGGCCGAACATCGCGCCCGACATCGCCGCGCTGCCCAGGACCTTGCTCCACGACATCTTGCCCGCGATGCGCTCGACGAGCAGCGGCTCGACACCCACGATCGTGACGTCGGTGACCGGGAAGTCCGTGCCCGCGAGGTGGTCGACCGCGCGCTGTGCCTGCTCGTAGGACTCGTACGAACCGATCGGCCAGCCCGTGGGCAGGGTCGGCAGCTGAGGCCGGGCCTGCTGCTGTTGCCCGATCGTGCTCTGCGTGAATGCTGTGGTCATCGATCTCACCTCTCTTGCCCCGTACAACGTGGGAGTACCCCGGATTCCTCCCGGTCGGACGGGATTCACAGACTCTTCTCAGCCGGGCATCCCGGACATTCCACCACGCCGCGAGAACGTCACTGTAATGGGCCAAGAAAATACCTTTTCGAGGGTTGACCCGTCGCGCGCCACCAGGGTAGGAAGGACCGGCAAAGGATTCGCATCAAACCTTTGGGGTAGCTGATGGCACGCAGGCGAGGCATGCTCACCCTCGACGAACTCCGGGAGCTCGTCGAGGCGGGCACGATCGACACCGTGCTCGTCGCGATCACGGACATGCAGGGCAGGCTCCAGGGCAAGCGCTGCGCGGCGGAGTACTTCCTCGACGAGGTCGTCGGGCACGCCACCGAGGCCTGCAACTACCTGCTCGCCGTGGACGTCGACATGAACACCGTCGACGGCTACGCGCTCTCGTCGTGGGACAGCGGGTACGGCGACTTCGTGCTGCGGCCCGACTTCGAAACCCTGCGGCTGGTGCCGTGGCAGGAGGGCACCGCGCTGGTGCTGGCCGACGTCGAGCGCGTGCAGGGCGGGCCCGTGTCGGTGTCGCCGCGGCAGATCCTGCGCCGCCAGCTCGAGCGGCTCGCCGAGCGTGGGCTCGGCGCCTTCGTCGGGACCGAGCTCGAGTTCATCGTCTTCGACGACACCTACGAAGCCGCCTGGGACAAGCGCTACCACGGTCTCAAGCCGGCCAACCAGTACAACGTCGACTACTCGATGCTCGGCACCGCGCGCCTTGAGCCGCTGCTGCGCCGCATCCGCAACGACATGGCCGGCGCCGGGCTCTACCCCGAGTCCGCCAAGGGCGAGTGCAACCCCGGGCAGCAGGAGATCGCCTTCCGCTTCACCGACGCGCTCGCCACCTGCGACAACCACAGCGTCTACAAGAACGGCGCCAAGGAGATCGCCGCGCAGGAGGGCAAGAGCCTCACCTTCATGGCGAAGTACAACGAGCGTGAAGGCAACTCCTGCCACATCCACATCAGCCTGCGCGCCACCGAAGGCGGCGCGGTGCTCGCCGGGGACCGTGAGCACGGCTTCTCGAAGCTGATGGAGCACTTCCTCGCCGGCCAGCTGGCCGCGCTGCACGAGCTGACCTACTTCCTCGCGCCGAACATCAACTCCTACAAGCGGTTCGTGCCCGGCAGCTTCGCGCCGACGGCCATCGCCTGGGGCACCGACAACCGCACCTGCGCGCTGCGCGTCGTCGGGCACGGCGAGTCGCTGCGCGTCGAGAACCGCGTGCCGGGCGGGGACGTCAACCCGTACCTCGCCGTCGCCGCGCTGATCGCGGCCGGATTGCACGGCATCGAGAATGAGCTGGAGCTGGAAGAACCCTTCACCGGCAACGCCTACAACTCCGGCCGCGACACGGTGCCGACCACCCTGCCCGAAGCCGCCGCCGCGCTCGCGGGCAGCGAGCTGGCCCGCGCGGCCTTCGGCGAGGACGTCGTCGAGCACTACCTGAACGCGGCGAAGATCGAGGTGGACGCGTACAACGCCGCCGTCACCGACTGGGAGCGGGTTCGTGGCTTCGAGCGCCTCTGACGGCCGGCCGGTCATCGGGCTGACCACCTACCTCGAGCCCGCGAAGTTCCTCGTGTGGGAGACGGAAGTCGCGCTGCTGCACCGCGTCTACGTCGAGTGCGTCGTCGCGGCGGGCGGCATCCCGGTGCTGCTGCCACCGATGAGTGACGCGTACGATCGGCTGATGTCCACAGTGGACGGCCTGGTGCTGACCGGCGGCGCCGACGTCGAGCCGGAGCGCTACGGCCAGACGCAGCACCCCAAGACCTACGTCCGCCCGCAGCGCGACGCGTTCGAGTTCGGCCTGTTCGACGCGGCGCGTCGCCAACGGAAGCCCGTGCTCGGCGTGTGCCGTGGCCTGCAGGTGATCAGCGTCGCCCTCGGCGGCACCCTGGTCCAGCACCTGCCCGAGGCCCGCGAGTCCACCGAGCACCAGCCCGCGCCGGCGACGTTCGGCCAGGGCGTCGTCACCCTGGCCGACGGCAGCCGCGCCGCGCGGATCCTGGGGCCGGAGACCAAGACGCTGTGCTACCACCACCAGGCGATCGACCGGCTCGGCGACGGCCTCGACCCGGTCGGCTGGTCCGCCGACGGCACCATCGAAGCCGCCGAAGCGCCGGGTGAGGACTTCCTGCTCGGCGTCCAGTGGCACCCCGAGCAGCACACCGACGACGTCCGGCTGTTCCAGGCCCTGGTCGCGGCGAGCAAGGAGAGGGCATGACCAGCTTCGAGGTGATCAACCCCGCCACCGAGCAGGTGGTGCGGTCGGTCGCGCTGACCAGCGCCGACGAGACCGACGCGGCGATCGCCGGTGCTCAGGCGGCGTTCCCGGCCTGGCGCGACGTCGCCCCCGGTGACCGCGCGCGGCTGCTGCGCCGCTTCGCCGACGCCGTCGAGGCCGACATCGAGCACCTCGCGCGGCTGGAGGTCGAGAACTCCGGGCACACCATCGGCAACGCGCGCTGGGAGGCGGGCAACGTCCGCGACGTGCTCAACTACTACTCCGCCGCGCCGGAACGCCTGATCGGGCAGCAGATCCCGGTGCCGGGCGGGGTCAACGTCACCTTCCACGAGCCACTCGGCGTCGTCGGCGTGATCGTGCCGTGGAACTTCCCGATGCCGATCGCCGGCTGGGGGTTCGCGCCCGCGCTCGCCGCCGGCAACACCGTCGTGCTCAAGCCCGCCGAACTGACCCCGCTCACCGCGATCCGGCTCGGCGAGCTGGCGCGCGAGGCCGGCATCCCCGAAGACGTCTTCCAGGTGCTGCCCGGCAAGGGATCCGTTGTCGGACAACGGTTCGTCGACCACCCGGCGGTGCGCAAGGTGGTCTTCACCGGCTCCACCGAGGTCGGCAAGCAGATCATGGCCGGCTGCGCGGCGCGGGTGAAGCGCGTGACGCTGGAGCTGGGCGGCAAGAACGCGAACGTCGTCTTCGCCGACGCCGACCTGGAGAAAGCCGCGGCGACCGCGCCCTACGGTGTCTTCGACAACGCCGGCCAGGACTGCTGCGCCCGGTCCCTGATCCTGGTGCAGGCCAGCGTCTACGACCGGTTCATGGAGCTGCTGGAACCCGCCGTCCACGGCGTCGTCGTCGGCGATCCCGCCGAGGAGAAGACCGAGATGGGGCCGCTGATCTCCGCGGCGCACCGGGAGAAGGTCGCCTCGTACGTGCCGGACGACGCGCCCGTCGCGTTCCGCGGCACCGCGCCGGCCGGCCCTGGCTTCTGGTTCCCGCCGACCGTCCTGACCCCGCCGGACCTGCGGCACCCGGCCGCGGCCGACGAGGTCTTCGGCCCGGTCGTGGCCGTCGTGCCGTTCACCGACGAAGCGGACGCGGTGCGGCAGGCCAACACCACCGAGTACGGCCTGTCCGGCTCGATCTGGACCCGCGACACCGGCCGCGCGTTCCGCGTGGCGCGCGCCGTCGAGGCCGGCAACCTGTCGGTCAACTCGCACTCGTCGGTGCGCTACTGGACGCCCTTCGGCGGCTTCAAGCAGTCCGGCCTCGGCCGCGAGCTGGGCCCCGACGCCCCGACGGCGTTCACCGAGACCAAGAACGTTTTCATCAGCACGGAGGAGTAATGGTCCAGCGTTTCGAAGGCCGCGTCGCGGTGATCACGGGCGGCGCGAGCGGCATCGGCCTCGCCTCGGCCCGCCGTCTGGCGAGCGAAGGCGCGAAGGTTGTCATCGCCGACCTGACGCCGGAATCCGGCAAAGCCGCCGCCGACAAGGTCGACGGCCTGTTCGTGCAGGCCGACGTCACCGACGCCGAGCAGGTGGAAGCCCTCTACCGGACCACGGCCGAGCAGTTCGGCTCGATCGACGTCGCGTTCAACAACGCCGGCATCTCGCCGCCCGAGGACGACTCGATCCTGACCACCGGGATCGAGGCCTGGGAACGGGTCCAGCGCGTCAACCTGACGTCGGTCTACCTGTGCTGCAAGGCGGTCCTGCCCTACATGCAGCGTCAGGGCAAGGGCTCGATCGTCAACACGGCGTCGTTCGTGGCGGTGATGGGCGCGGCGACGTCGCAGATCTCCTACACCGCGTCGAAGGGCGGCGTGCTCGCCATGAGCCGCGAGCTCGGCGTGCAGTTCGCGCGGGAGAACATCCGCGTCAACGCGCTGTGCCCGGGGCCGGTGAACACGCCGCTGCTCAAGGAGCTGTTCGCGAAGGACCCGGAACGCGCGGCGCGGCGCCTGGTCCACGTCCCGGTCGGCCGGTTCGCCGAGCCCGACGAGATCGCGGCGGCCGTCGCGTTCCTGGCCAGCGACGACGCCAGCTTCATCACGGCGTCGCAGTTCCTGGTGGACGGCGGCATCTCCGGCGCGTACGTCACCCCGATCTAACGGCGCTTGCGGTTCCCGGCGGGTTTCTCGCCGGGGAACCACGCCTTCTTGAGGCCGTACACCTCCCGCAGGTACTTCCACGCGGCGTTGAGCGACTTCCGCTCGGCGGCGACTCGCGCTTCCCGGCGGCGAAGCACGCGGACCGCGGTTTCGGCGGCGAGGAACGCCCCGGCGGCGAAGGTGAGCACGCCGACGATCAGGGTCAGGGCGAGGACGGTGGTGGTCATGCTCACCAGCGTCGACGCGGTGCGGGCGTTTTGTCCCTGCGCAAAGCTAGCGGGTTTCGTTAGCTTTGTGAGGTGACGCACTGGCGCGCCGACGAGTGGGCGGAAGCGGTCCGGGCCGGGATCCGGGCCCGGGGGCTCTCCTTCGACGAGGCCGCGCGGCGGATCGGCGTGCCGACGTCCACCCTGCGCAGCTGGGTCGAGCACCGGCACGCGCCGAAGGTGACCGTCTTCGACCACTGGGCGCAGCTCGCCGAGGTCACCGGGCTCGGCGAGGCCGAGCTGCTCCGCGTCGCCGGCGTGCTGCCCGAGTCGCTGGCCACGCCGGTGCACGTCGCGCAGGCCGCGAAGTCGCTGCGGGAAGGCATCGAGCGGGCCGGGGACTTCCTGCGGCAGGCCACCGCGCTCGTCTACTCCTCGCCCGGCACGCAGGTGGCGAACGCGATCGCCGCGTCGCCGATCGACTGGGAGATGCGGATCCGATCGGCCACCCGCGGCGACGAGATCCGCGTCACCTACCACCACTACGTCGGGATCGTGCCGCCCCGCGACTTCCCGCACCCCGACGCCGAAGCGCGCCGGATCATCGAACGCGAGATCCTCGGCGGGCTCTGGCAGCCGCTCGGGCTGTACTGGCGGGTCGCCGAGCCGCACGACTGGGACGACCCGCCGCGGCTGGTGATCCAGGTGCCCGAGCAGGAGGCGTCCCGGCCGCCGTCGCCGTCGCCGCCGTTCGTGACCGCGCCGCCGGTCGTGGTGCTGTCGCCGATCTGGGGTTACGGCGAGCTGCTCGCGTCGCTGGTCGCGGACGGCCTCGGGTTCGGCAACGTCGACTTCCGCTACTTCGGCCTCCCGGACGCGATGGCCGGCCGGCTCCGGATCACCGCGCGCGAGCTGGCCGAGCCGGCGCCGCGGCTGGTGCACGCGGTGCCGCCGATCATGCTGCTGCACGGCCTCGAGGTGCCGGACCTGACCGGCCGGCTCCCGGTCGTGGTCCGCTACGGCCCGCGGATGCGCGCCCGCGCCGCCCGGATCTACCGCGAGCCGCTGCTCGAGGCGGGGTTCACCGACCCGGCGGAAGGTGCCCGCGCGATCGAGACGGCCGTCGACGCGGTGGTCGTCCGGCTGCCGGGCGAGTACTTCGAGGTGGTCCTCGACGACACGGACGTCTTCGACGGCGACCGGCCGTCCCTGGACCGGCTCAACGACTCGGTGGCGTGGCTCGCGGAGCAGGTGGTGGAGCACGTCCTGCTGGGCGCGGGCCTCCCGCCGGTCCCGCTGGGCGGGCCGTTGAAACGGCTGGTGCTGCCCTCGGGCCGGGTCCGCCGCCCACCGGCGCTGGCTAGCGCGGTCGCCCGCCGGGTCGCCGGCCGCTGACGTGCGCCGGGAAACCTCATGCGCCTGGTCGAGTCGCACGCACCGAACGGCTGAACTGCGCCTCCCGAGACTCATGGCTCCTGAACCATGAGCTCCATGCCGAGCGCCCACGACGAGTACGTCGCCGCCGTCACGATGGCGGCGGACGCGGTCCGGGTGGCGGTCGATGCGTTGCGGCAGGTGGCCGAGAGGGTGGAGGAGGCGAGAACCGAGCTGGCCCAGGTCACGTCCGGTTCGGCCATCGGCGATCTGCCTGGTGTGTACAGCGGCATGATCTCGTCTGCCGACGAGATCGTCGGACGTCTGCTGGCACAACTGAGCTTCCTCGATGCCTACGCATCCCATGTCAGCGGCGGTATCTCGGTGCCTGGTGTCATTACCGCTTCGCCCGCCTCAACGAAAGCGCGGCCGGATCCGGCGACGTCTGTGACGTCCTCCGGCCAGATCACGAATGAGCAGGTCGAGAAGTTGCGGCAGCAGCTCCCGGCGCCCATCGGGCCGGACGATCGCGGGCGCAAGACTCACGGCCGCTGGATCGGCCCCGACGGCCGGGTGAACGAGACAGTCAGCGGCCGGGACGACGACGCCGCTCTGGCCCTGAGGCAACTTCAAGCCAAGGGCATTCCCCGGAAGCCGCTGCGTACGTCGGACATCGAAATGAAACTCGCCGCACGGATGGCCGAAAACGGTGTCACCCATGCCGCGATCGTGATCAACAATGTGCCCTGCAAGGGCATCCTCAGCTGCGACACCCTGGTGCCCATCCTGCTGCCCGATGGGTCCACACTCACGGTTCACGGGGTCGAGCCCGACGGCACCCCCTACGTCAAGCGTTTCGAGGGAGGAGCCCGCCCGTGGTGGAGCTAGAGGCGTGGTACGACGCCAAGTCGGCCGAGCCGACGTCGGTGAAGTCCCCGGCTGAGCTGGATGCCGTCCTGGACGCTCTCGCTGCCACTCGCAGGCCTGACCTGGCCGAGCTGACCATCGAGGGTGACCCCGGCCGTGCTCTGCTGAACGTCGGGATCGACGGCGCCCGAGGCCGAGGTGTTCTCTACTGCTCAGGAGCCGGCGACCCGGGCGCGGACGCCTTCTTCTCCCGCGGCGCCGCGGAGCCCGGCGCGGAAACGATCTACTACTACATGGGATCGGACACGGAGTTCCCAGCCGATGCCGAGCTGCCGGTGGCCGACATCCGGAAGGCCGCCCACGAGTTCCTCCGCACCGGCGGTGAGCGGCCGAGCGCTATTGCCTGGCAGTTGGACGAGCTGTAAGCCACACCACCGCCGAGTGGGTCACGTCACACTGTGGGCCGTCGGTCGAGGCGGGCTCGAGGGCCGGTGTGGTGTTGGCCGGGTGAAGTAGACGGGGGTTGAACCCGGCAGGTACGGTAGCCGCCATAACTGCAGATCGGGCCGTCGAGCCGAGGCGGGAGAGCCCTCACGAAGTCAGTGGGGCACCGAAGGAGCAAACTCCCCGGAATCTCTCAGGTACCTGCTACCGCTTCGTGCGAGGCCACTCTGGAAAGCAGGCGCACCCGCGCCTCACCCAAGGTGAAAGCCGTGTCTGACACGGTGAAACTCTCAGGTGCCATGACAGAGGGGGAGTTCCCAGCGCACCGTTGTGTCCGGTGCCCGGCCCGAGGAGCTCCCGATCACCTCTACGCAGTTCGACGCCCGTCACATCGGCCCCTCCGAGGCCGAACGCGCCAAGATGCTCGCCGAGTGCGGCTACGGATCCCTCGACGCGCTGCTCGAAGCGGCCGTGCCGAGTGCGATCCGCGTCACTCGCGACCTGGTCCTGCCGCCCGCCGCGTCCGAAGAGGACGCCACCGCGGAGCTGCGCGCGCTCGCCGCGCGTAACCGGCCGATGACGCAGATGATCGGGCTCGGCTACTCCGACACCGTCACCCCCGGCGTGATCCGGCGCAACGTCCTCGAGAACCCGGCCTGGTACACCGCCTACACGCCGTACCAGCCGGAGATCTCGCAGGGCCGCCTCGAAGCGCTGCTCAACTTCCAGACGATGGTCGCCGACCTGACCGGGCTGGCCACCGCGAACGCGTCCCTGCTGGACGAGTCGACCGCCGTCGCCGAGGCCGTCACGCTGATGCGCCGCGCGTCCAAGTCGAAGTCCAACAAGGTCGTGCTCGACGCCGAGTGCCTGCCGCAGACCATCGCCGTCGTGCGGACCCGCGTCGAGGCGCTGGGCATCGAGGTCGAGGTCCGCGACCTGCTGACCGGGCTGCCCGAGGACTTCTTCGGCGTCGTCGTCCAGTACCCCGGCGCGTCCGGCGTGCTGCGCGGCCGCGGTTTCTACCACGCGATCTCCGAGTCGGCGAAGGCCGCGGGCGCGCTGTTCACCGTCGCCGCCGACCTCCTCTCGCTGACGCTCATCACCTCGCCCGGCGAGTTCGGCGCCGACGTCGCCGCCGGGTCGACGCAGCGCTTCGGCGTCCCGCTCGGCTACGGCGGCCCGCACGCCGGGTTCATGTCCGTGCGCGCCGGGCTCGAGCGCTCGCTGCCCGGGCGCCTGGTCGGCGTCTCGGTCGACGCCGACGGCAACCCGGCCTACCGCCTCGCGCTGCAGACGCGTGAGCAGCACATCCGCCGCGAGAAGGCGACGTCCAACATCTGCACCGCGCAGGTCCTGCCGGCCGTGCTCGCCGCGATGTACGCGGTCTACCACGGCCCGGACGGCCTCAAGCGGATCGCCCAGCGCGTCCACGGCCTGGCCGCGGGCTTCGCCGACGCGCTGCGCAAGACCGGCGTCGAGGTCGTGCACGAGTCCTTCTTCGACACCGTCGTCGCGCACGTCCCGGGCCAGGCCGCCGACGTCCACGTCGCCGCCCGCGCGGCCGGCGTCAACCTCGGCCACGTCGACGCCGACCACGTCCGCGTCGCCTTCGACGAGGTCAGCACCCCCGCGATCACCGCCAAGGTCCTCAAGGCCTTCGGCGTCGAAGAGGACGCGCGGGACGGCGTCGCGCTGCCGAACGGCCTGGCCCGCGAGAGCGGCTTCATGGGCCACGAGGTCTTCGGCAGCCACCGCTCCGAGACGGCGATGCTGCGCTACCTGCGCCGGCTGTCCGACCAGGACTACGCGCTCGACCGCGGCATGATCCCGCTCGGCTCCTGCACGATGAAGCTCAACGCCACCACCGAGATGGAGCCGATCAGCTGGCGCGAGTTCGCCGGCATCCACCCGTTCGCCCCGGCCGAGGACGCCGAGGGCTACCACGTCCTCGTCGCGCAGCTGGCCGAGTGGCTGGCCGAGGTCACCGGCTACGACAAGGTGTCGCTGCAGCCGAACGCGGGCAGCCAGGGCGAGCTCGCCGGGCTCCTCGCGATCCGCGCCTACCACCGCTCGAACGGCGACGACGCCCGCGACGTCTGCCTGATCCCGTCGTCCGCGCACGGCACCAACGCCGCGTCCGCGGTGCTCGCCGGGATGCGCGTGGTCGTCGTCAAGTGCACCGACGAGGGCAACGTCGACCTGGCCGACCTGCGGTCCAAAGTGGACACGCACCGGGACACGCTCGCCGCGATCATGGTCACCTACCCGTCGACGCACGGCGTGTACGAGCACTCGATCGACGAGCTGGCCAAGATCGTGCACGACGGCGGCGGCCAGGTGTACGTCGACGGCGCGAACCTCAACGCCCTGCTGGGCCTGGCCAAGCCGGGCGAGTTCGGCGGCGACGTCTCGCACCTGAACCTGCACAAGACCTTCTGCATCCCGCACGGCGGTGGCGGCCCCGGCGTCGGCCCGGTCGCGGTGCGCGCGCACCTCGCGCCGTTCCTGCCCAACCACCCGCTGCTGGAGGCGGCCGGCCCGGCGACCGGCGTCGGCCCGATCAGCGGCGCGCCCTACGGCTCGGCGTCGATCCTGCCGATCTCCTGGGCCTACGTCCGGATGATGGGCGCGCCCGGCCTGACCGCCGCGACGAAGGTCGCCGTGCTGGCCGCGAACTACGTCGCGTCTCGCCTGGCCCCGCACTACCCGGTGCTCTACACGGGCCAGGACGGCCTGGTCGCGCACGAGTGCATCCTCGACCTGCGCCAGATCACCAAGGAGACCGGCGTGACGGTCGACGACGTCGCGAAGCGGCTCATCGACTACGGCTTCCACGCGCCGACCATGTCGTTCCCGGTCGCCGGGACGCTGATGGTCGAGCCGACCGAGTCCGAGGACCTGGGCGAGATCGACCGGTTCATCGCCGCGATGATCGCCATCCGCGGCGAGATCGACGAGGTCGCCAAGGGCACCTGGACGGCGGAGTCGTCGCCGCTGCGCGGTGCGCCGCACACCGCCGAGACGCTGGTCGGCGAGTGGGACAAGGCCTACGACCGCGAGCTGGCCGTGTTCCCGGCGGGCGTGTCGCGCAAGAACAAGTACTGGCCGCCGGTCCGTCGCATCGACGGCGCCCGCGGTGACCGCAACCTGGTCTGCTCCTGCCCGCCCCTCAGCGAGTACGGGTCGTGAGTGCGTAACAGTGTTCTAACACTGTTACGCACTCACGACCCCACCCACGGAAGGCGAACATGTCTCGCGAAACGTCCCTGCACGGAGTCCACAAGGGACTCGGTGCACTGTTCACCGACTTCGCCGGCTGGTCCATGCCGGTCCGCTACGCCAGCGAGCTGGCCGAGCACAAGGCCGTCCGCGAGGCGGCCGGGCTGTTCGACCTCTCGCACATGGCCGAAATCCACGTCACCGGCCCGCAGGCCGCCGACGTCCTGGACTTCGCGCTGGTCGGCAACCTCACCGGGGTCAAGCCGGGCCGGGCGCGCTACACGATGATCTGCGACGCCGGCGGCGGCGTGCTCGACGACCTGGTCGTCTACCGCCTGGCCGACGAGCACTACCTGGTCGTCGCCAACGCCGGCAACGCGAAGGTCGTCGCGGACGCGCTGGCCGAGCGGGTCGCGGGCTTCGACGCCGTCGTCGACGACCGGTCCGAGACGACCGCGCTGATCGCCGTCCAGGGCCCGAACGCCGTCAAGATCCTCGGTTCGGTCACCGACGCCGACCTCGACGCGCTCAAGTACTACGCCAGCGTGCCGGCGGTCGTGAAGGGCCACGAGGTCCTGCTCGCCCGCACCGGCTACACCGGCGAGGACGGCTTCGAGCTGTTCGTCCCGGCCGACGAGGCCCCGGCCGTCTGGCGCATCCTGTCCGAGGCCGGCGAGGGTCACGGGCTCGTCCCGGCCGGGCTGGCCTGCCGCGACACGCTGCGGCTCGAAGCCGGGATGCCGTTGTACGGCAACGAACTCACCCTCGGGCAGAGCCCGTTCGAAGCCGGGCTCGGGCGGGTTGTCAAGTTCGAGAAGCCGGGTGACTTCGTCGGCCGCGCGGCGCTGGAAGAGCGGTCCAAGGCCGACGTCCCGCGCGTGCGCGTCGGGCTCAAGGGCCAGGGGCGGCGCGCTCCGCGGCACGGCTACAAGCTGCTGGCCGATGGCGTGGACAGCACTGTGATCGGCGAGGTCACCAGCGGGGCGCTGTCGCCCACGCTGGGTCACCCGATCGCCATGGCGTACGTCGATCGGGCGTACACCGAGCCCGGCACCGAACTTTCCGTCGACATCCGGGGCAGGATCGAACCCGTCGAGGTCGTCGCCCTGCCCTTCTACTCCCGCGCGTAAAGGACTCTTTCACCGTGAGCATCCCCGAGAACCTGAAGTACACCAAGGAACACGAGTGGCTGAACGTCGAAGGTGACGTCGCCACCGTGGGCATCACCGCCTTCGCTGCCGAGTCGCTCGGCGACATCGTGTTCGTCCAGCTGCCCGACGTCGGCGCCACCATCACCTCGGGCGAGGTGTTCGGCGAGGTCGAGTCGACCAAGTCCGTCAGCGAGCTGTACGCGCCGGTCTCCGGCGAGGTCGTCGAGGTCAACGGCACCACGTCGGACACCCCCGAGGTGATCAACTCGGACCCGTACGCCGAAGGGTGGCTGCTCAAGGTGCGTCTCTCCGGTGACGTGCCCGAGCTGCTCGACGCCGCCGCCTACGCCGCACTCACCCAGGAGAGCTGATGACGACCTTCGACGCCCACCTTGCCGACGTCGACCCCGAGGTCGCGGCGGCCGTCGCCGACGAGCTCACCCGCCAGCAGTCGACCCTGGAGATGATCGCCTCCGAGAACTTCGCCCCGGTGGGCGTGCTCGAGGCGCAGGGTTCGGTGCTGACCAACAAGTACGCCGAGGGCTACCCCGGCCGCCGCTACTACGGCGGCTGCGAGCACGTCGACGTCGTCGAGCAGCTCGCGATCGACCGCGCGAAGGCGCTGTTCGGCGCGGAGCACGCCAACGTGCAGCCGCACTCGGGCGCGCAGGCCAACGCCGCCGCGATGTTCGCCGTGCTCAAGCCCGGTGACACCATCCTCGGCCTCGACCTGGCGCACGGCGGCCACCTGACGCACGGGATGAAGATCAACTTCTCGGGCAAGCTCTACAACGTCGTCGCCTACCACGTCGACAAAGAGACAGGCATCGTCGACCTGGCCGAGATCGAGCGTCTCGCCGTCGAGCACGAGCCGAAGCTGATCATCGCCGGCTGGTCGGCGTACCCGCGTCAGCTCGACTTCGCCGAGTTCCGCCGCATCGCGGACCTGGTGGAAGCGAAGCTGATGGTGGACATGGCGCACTTCGCCGGGCTGGTCGCGACCGGCCTGCACCCGTCGCCGGTGCCGCACGCCGACATCGTCACCACGACCACGCACAAGACCCTCGGCGGTCCGCGCGGCGGCTTGATCCTGTGCCGCCAGGAGCTGGCGAAGAAGATCAATTCGGCGGTGTTCCCCGGCCAGCAGGGCGGGCCGCTCGAACACGTCATCGCGGCCAAGGCCGTCGCGCTGAAGATCGCCGCGAGCGAGGAGTTCAAGGAGCGCCAGCAGCGCACCCTGGACGGCTCGCGCATCCTGGCGTCGCGGCTGTCGCAGGAAGACTGCGCTTCGGCCGGCGTACGCGTGTTGACCGGCGGCACCGACGTCCACCTGGTGCTCGTCGACCTCGTCCAGTCCACTCTGGACGGTCAGCAGGCCGAGGACCGGCTGCACGAGGTCGGTATCACGGTCAACCGCAACGCCGTCCCGTTCGACCCGCGCCCGCCGATGATCACCTCCGGCCTGCGCATCGGCACCCCGGCGCTGGCCACCCGCGGCTTCCAGGCCGAGGACTTCACCGAGGTCGCCGACGTCATCGCCGAGGCCCTCAAGCCCGACTTCGACGACGCCCTCCGCGCGAAGCTGCGCGACCGCGTCGAGACCCTGGCCAAGAAGCACCCGCTGTACGCGGACCTGTCCCGGTGAGCGCTCTGCCCGAGGGCCGGAAGCTGCTGCGCCTGGAAATCCGCAACAGCGAGACGCCGATCGAGAAGAAGCCGCCGTGGATCAAGACGCGGGTGCGGATGGGGCCGGAGTTCACCGAGCTGAAGGGCTTGGTGCGCCGCGAAGGTCTGCACACGGTGTGTGAAGAAGCGGGCTGTCCCAACATCTACGAGTGCTGGGAAGACCGCGAAGCCACGTTCCTCATCGGTGGTGACCAGTGCACCCGCCGGTGTGATTTCTGCCAGATCGACACGGGTAAGCCCGCTGAACTGGACCGGACGGAGCCGCGGAAGGTCGCGGAGTCCGTCCAGGCCATGGGCCTGCGGTACTCGACGATCACCGGCGTCGCTCGTGACGACCTCGCCGATGGTGGCGCGTGGCTGTACGCCGAGACGGTGCGTCAGATCCATTCGCTCAATCCGGGTACCGGTGTCGAGTTGCTGATCCCGGACTTCAACGCGGACCCGGAGCAGCTGGCCGAGGTGTTCGGGTCGCGGCCGGAGGTGTTGGCCCACAACGTGGAGACGGTCCCGCGGATCTTCAAGCGGATCCGTCCCGGCTTCCGTTACGCGCGTTCGCTGGAGGTCATCACCAAGGCGCGTGAGTTCGGCCTGGTCACGAAGTCCAACCTGATCCTCGGCATGGGCGAGACGCCCGACGAGGTCGCCCCGGCGATGCAGGACCTGGTCGACGCCGGGTGCGAGATCCTGACGATCACGCAGTACCTGCGGCCGTCGCCGCGGCACCACCCGGTGGACCGGTGGGTGAAGCCGGAGGAGTTCGTGGAGCACTCGAACGCCGCCGAGGCGATGGGCTTCGCGGGCGTCATGGCGGGGCCGCTGGTGCGGTCGTCGTACCGCGCGGGACGGCTCTACGCCCAGACCAAGGCCCACCGCGGTGAGGAGCTGCCGGAGAACCTGCGGCACCTCACCGACCAGGGGCCGGCCGCGCAAGAAGCCAGCTCCCTGCTGGCGAGATAGGAGAGGCGGATCAATGGCGATCAGCGTCTTCGACCTGTTTTCCATCGGCATCGGGCCGTCGAGCTCCCACACCGTCGGCCCGATGCGTGCGGCACTGACCTTTGTGGACGGACTCGGCGAGGATCTCGAAAAGACCGCGCGCGTGCAGGCCGAGCTGTTCGGCTCGCTCGGCGCGACCGGCTTCGGCCACGGCAGCGACAAAGCCGTCCTGCTCGGGCTTTCGGGTGAGCGTCCCGAGGCCATCGACACCGACACCGTGCCGGTGCGCGTCGCGGAGATCCGCGAGTCCGGCCGGCTGAAGGTGGGCGGCACGCACGAGATCGCGTTCGACGAGGACACCGATCTCACCATGCACCGCCGCAAGGCCCTGCCGGCGCACCCGAACGGCATGATCTTCCGGGCCTTCGACGCGTCCGGCGCGCTGTTGCGCGAGCGGACGTACTACTCGGTGGGCGGTGGCTTCGTCCGCGACGAGTCGTACGAGACGGACGCGGTGTTCGTCGAGGACGCGACGCCGGTGCCGTACCCGTTCCGCACCGGCGCGGACCTGCTCGGGCACTGCGCGTCGACCGGGCTGCCGATCAGCGAGATCATGATGGCGAACGAGCTGTCGTGGCGTTCGCGCGAAGAGGTCCGGGACGGCCTGCTGCGGATCTGGGCGGTCATGGCCGAGTGCGTCCGCAACGGCTGCGTCCACGAAGGTGTGCTGCCGGGCGGGCTGAAGGTGCCGCGCCGGGCGCGGGCGCTGCACGAGAAGCTGCTGGCCGAGGACGGCCTGGACGACCCGCTGTACGCGATGGACTGGGTCAGTCTCTACGCGCTGGCGGTCAACGAGGAGAACGCCGCGGGCGGGCGCGTCGTCACCGCGCCGACCAACGGCGCCGCCGGCATCATCCCGGCGGTCCTGCACTACTACCAGCGGTTCATCCGGCACTCGTCGGACGACGGCATCGTCACGTTCATGCTCACCGCGGCCGCGATCGGCTCGATCCTCAAGCAGACCGGCTCGATCTCCGGCGCCGAGGTCGGCTGCCAGGGCGAGGTCGGCTCGGCGTCCGCGATGGCGGCGGCCGGGCTGACGGAGGTGCTCGGCGGCTCCCCGGCGCAGGTCGAGAACGCGGCGGAGATCGGCGTCGAGCACCACCTGGGCCTGACGTGCGACCCGGTCGGCGGCCTGGTGCAGATCCCGTGCATCGAGCGCAACGCGGTCGGCGCGTCGAAGGCCATCCACGCGGCCCGGATGGCGATGCGCGGCGACGGCAGTCACGTGGTGACGCTGGACAAGGCGATCAAGACGATGCGCGAGACGGGCGCGGACATGAGCGTGAAGTACAAGGAAACCGCGCGCGGCGGCCTGGCGGTGAACGTCATCGAGTGCTGACGGGTCAGTTGCGGCGGGCCTCGTCGTCGGACTCGGTGGCCAGCCGCAGGCCGACCTCCACGAGGGTCCAGCCGAACTGCTGGCGCCGGGTCCCGGTGTGGCGGCGTGGTGTCGCCCGGCCCGGCGGACGGTTGCGCACGCCGTGGCGCAACTCGTTCTCGCGCTCGTGTACCAGATCCTCGGCCATCAGAAAGTGCACCGGCTCGCCCCCTGCGTCGCTCATCGGTGTCGTGCGGCCCATCGTCGCCGACTGTGCCCGTTCGGTTCCACAGGTTTTTCACACCGCGAACACAGTGTGATCGCCGCGCGAGCCTCGGTCCACTTCGAAGGTGCGAGGCGTACCGTGACGGACACCCAGCGTGCCCGGGTCGCGCGCGGCGGGTGAACCACCCGGCCACCGTGGCCCGCGGCCTAAACTCGCGGGATGGAGTCGACCTCGGTGGTGAATGCCGGCGAAGCGCTGTTCCGGCCGGTCCGCGCGGGCAACGCTTTCGAGGAGACCGTCGAGCGGCTGCTGCAGGCGATCCGGCTGGGCGTGGTCGGCGCGGGGGAGCGGCTCCCGTCGGAGCGCGAGCTCGCCGAACGGCTCGGGGTCAGCCGCGTCACGCTGCGCGAGGCCATCCGCGCACTCTCCGACGCCGGTTACGTCGAGTCACGTCGAGGTCGCTACGGCGGCACGTTCGTGAACGAGACCCTCCCCGGCCCGCCGGAACACGCACCCGACGCGGTCGCCGTCGATTCGGTGGTGCTGGAGGACGCGCTGAGCCTGCGCTACGTGCTGGAGACGGGCGCGGCGGAGATGGCCGCGGCCCGCTCGCTGAGCCCGGCCGACCGTCAGCACCTCACGGGCACCCTGGCCGAGGCGGCGGGCGCCGACCTCGACGACTACCGCCGCAAGGACTCCCGCCTCCACCTGGCGATCGCCGAGGTCACGGCGTCCGGATCGTTGACCACGGCGATGGCCGACGCGCGCACCCGGGTGAACCAGCTGCTGGACCGGATCCCGCTGCTGCAACCGAACCTGGAGCACTCGAACGCCCAGCACGAGGCAATAGTGGACGCAATCCTGGCCGGCGACGCGGTCGCGGCCCGCCACGCGATGGCGGAGCACATCGAGGGAACGGCTTCGCTGCTGCGCGCCTTCCTGGCCTGACGAGCGCGGCGGTCAGCCCGGCACAAGGCTCCGGCTCAGGCCGGAACCGATGCGGCGCGGCGTGATCCCGGCGGTGTGACGCGAGCCGCCAGCTCGCGCCCGCGATGCTCCGATCCGGTCGGAACCGGCGCAGCGCACGTCAATCTCGGCTGGTCACGCGCCCGCGGCCGGCCAGGCGATGGCGGAGCACATCGAACGCGCAGCCTCGCTGCTGCGCGCCTTCCTGGCCTGAAGCACCTCATCGGGCCGTCTTGACAGGATTCGAACAACTCCGTTAATTCTCCACAGAACCTTTTCACTCGACCGGACGTCATCCATTCGTGACCTCGACGACGACGGAACCCGACGGTGCCGATGACGCCGAAGCGAAGCCCGACACCCCGCGGCGCCGGCGATGGCGGCGGATGCGGCGGATCGGTTACTGGAGCTTCGGGCTCCTCGTCGGCGTGCCGCTGATCGCGTTCTGGATCGCCTACCTCGTGCTCGACGTGCGCAGCCCGCAGGAGGTGCTCGCCGGGCTCGACAAGACCGTCGTGCTGAACTACTCCGACGGATCGCCGCTGCTCAAGGTGATTCCGGCCGACGGCGACCGGATGTTCGTGCCCTACGCGCAGGTGCCCTCGAAGCTGCGCGACGCGATCATCGCCACCGAGGACCCGACCTTCTGGGACAACCAGGGTTTCGACCCGACCGGCATCGGCCGCGCGTTCCTGACCGGCGTCGGCGGTGGGTCCGGGATCACCCAGCAGTACATCAAGAAGTCCACCGGCGACGACGACGCCACGGTCGGGCGCAAGTTCGCCGAGCTCGTGCTGGCCACGAAGATCACCCAGGAACAGAGCAAGGAACAGATCTTCGAGAGCTACGTCAACATCATCTCCTTCGGCCGTGGCACGTTCGGGCCCGCCGCGGCGACGAACGCCTACTTCGGCAAGAAGCTCGACGACTCCATGACCTGGAGCGAAGCCGCGTTCCTGGCCGGGATGATCCAGTCGCCGTCGGTGCACGACCCGGCGGCCTCCGGCGACGCGCACGCCGCGCGGCGCTGGCAGTACGTGCACGACAAGCTCGTCGAGCGCGGTTACGTGAAGAGCGACGAAAGCATGGCCTACCCCGGCACCGAGATCCAGCCACCGTCGGAAACCCGCGCCGGCCGCGTCACCTACGACGGATTCCACGTCAAGCAGCAGGTGCTGGCCGAGCTCGAGCAGGACGGCTTCCCGCTCGGCCGGCTCCAGCAGGGCAACATGACCGTCGAGACGACGCTGGACCGGACCGCGCAGGCCGCCGCGACGAAAGCGTTGCAGGACAGGCTGAAGGGCGAACCGAAGGAGTTCCGCGGCGCCGTCGTCGCCGTCGACCCGAAGACCGGCGCCGTGCGCGCCTACCAAGGCGGTGACCAGGGCGTCCGCGACTACGCGAGCACCCCGCACGCGGCCGGCTCGGCGTTCTACCCGTTCACGCTCGCCGCGGCCCTGCGCGGCGGGTACGGCCTCGACCAGCCGCTCCCGTCGCCGGAGAAGCAGGAGTTCCTCGGCGAGAGCTTCCAGTACCCGGTCGTCTGCCCGAAGTGCACGCCGGTCGCCGCGATGCAGTCCCAGGCCGACGGCCCGTTCATCGCCGTGGCCAGGAAACTCGGCCCGGACGCGCTGAGCGAGGCCGCGCGGCAGGCGGGCATCCCGGAGGCCGTCGACGGCGTGCCGACCATGCGGGAGAAGGACGGCTTCCTGATCGGCGCGGGCATCGCGATCGGCCGGTACCCGTTGCGGCCGCTGGACATGGCGGGCGCGTACGCGACTTTCGCCGCCGACGGGCAGCGCGCCACCCCGCACTTCGTGGCGAAGGTGCGCGACGAGAGCGGCGCGGTCGTCTGGGAACACACCGACACCGCGCGGCCCGCGTTCGACGACGACGGCGACGCGAGCCGCCGCATCGCCGAGGATGTCACCGCGACGCTGGGCACGTCACTGCCGGACGGGCGCCCGGCGGCGCTGCGGTTCGGCGCGGCCGAGCACGGCAACTCGCCGGACAACCAGGACGCCTGGGCCGTCGGCTACACGCCGCAGCTGGCGACCGCGGTCTGGATCGGCTCCGACGACGACCGGCTGCTGAAGGACGCGACCGGCGCCAAGCTCACCGGCGACGTCGTCCCGGCCGACATCTGGCGCGCGTTCATGGCCGCGGCGCACGAAGGGCAGCCGATCCGGCCGCTCGGCGACGCGAAGCGGGGGGTGGCGCTCGCACCGCCGCCGGAGATCCGCCCGCGGCGGTGACGGCTCAGCTGACCAGGGCCAGCAGGAAGCCGTCGTAGCTCTTGCCGCCGACCGTCTGGACGGCGGTCGCGTCCAGCCGGGGTTCGGCGGCGATCAGCTCGGCCATCCGCCGCACACCCTGGACGTTCGGGTCGGTGCTCCCGGCGTCGACCACCGCGCCGCCGCGCACGACGTTGTCGACGACGATCGTCGTGCCCGGCCGCGACAGCGCCAGCGCCTCGCGGACGTAGTTGTCGAGGTTGGCCTTGTCGGCGTCGATGAACACGAAGTCGAACGGCCCGGTGAGCGTCGGCAGCGTGTCCAGCGCGGCGCCCACCCGGATGTCGACGACCTCTTCGCCGAAGCCCGCGCGCGCCAGGTTCGCCCGCGCGACGTCGGCGTGCTTGGGCTCGTACTCGCAGGTCACCAGCCGGCCGCCGGCCGGGAGCGCGCGGGCCAGCCAGATCGTGCTGTACCCGCCGAGCGTGCCGATCTCCAGGATCGACCGCGCGCCGGCGAGGCGGGCCAGCAGGTTCAGCAGCTTGCCCTGGTTCGGGGCGACGGCGATCGACGGCAGGCCGGCGGCCGCGGAATCGGCCAGCGCGGCGTCGAGCACCGGATCGGGGCTCAGCACGGCGGCGGCGAAGTAGTCGTCGACCGCGGCCCAGGTGTTGTCGCTCATGGGACCCAACCTAGCGGGATCCACGCCGGTGGGATCATGGCCGGGACGGCCGGGGAGGAAGGTGGACATGGACGACTACCGCGTCGTCGCGGACACCCTCGCCGCCGACGTCGAAGCCGGCCGCCTGCGCCCCGGCGACCGGCTCCCGCCGCAGCGCCGCTTCGCGCGGGAGCGCGGCATCGCGAACTCCACGGCCGCCCGTGTCTACGGCGAGCTGGTCCGGCGCGGCCTGGCCGTCGGCGAGGTCGGCCGCGGCACGTTCATCCGGGCCGCGAAGCCGCCGCCGGAACCCGCGCTCGCCGAGCCCGGGGACGCCCGCGTCGACCTCGAGCTCAACTTCGCCGTGCTGCCGGGCCAGTCCGCGAGCCTCGCCCGCGCGCTGGAACCGTTGCTGCGCCAGGACGTCCTGACCGCGGCCCTGCACCCGATCGGCGCCGCGGGCACCCCGGTCGCGCGCGACGCGGCGGCCGCACTGCTCACCCGCGGCGACTGGCGCCCGGACCCGGCGACGCTGCTGTTCACCGGCAACGGCCGCCAGGCCATCGCGGCGGCGATCGCCGCGTTCGTGCCGGTGGGGGAGCGGCTCGCGGTCGAGTCGTTGACGTATCCGGTGGTGAAGGGCGTCGCCGCGCGGCTCGGCGTGGAGCTGGTGCCGATCGAGACGGACGACGACGGCCTGGTGCCCGCGGCGCTGCTGGCGGCCGGGCCGGTGCGGGCGCTGTACGTCCAGCCGACGCTGCACAACCCGCTCGGCACGACGATGCCCGCGGCCCGGCGCGCGGCCCTCGCCGAGGTCGTGACGCGGCTGGACCTGCCGGTGATCGAGGACGGCATCTACACGTTCCTGCGCGCCGACGTCCGCCCGTTCGCGGCGTTCGCGCCGGAGCGGACGGTGTTCGTGGACAGCCTGTCCAAGCGCGTCGCCCCGGGGCTGACGGCGGGGTTCCTGGTGCCGCCGCCGGCGTGGACGGCCCGGCTGGCGTCGGCGGTCCGCTCGGGCGGCTGGGCGGCGCCCAGGTTCGCGGTCGAGGCGGCGACGCAGTGGATCACGACGGGCACCTTGGCGGAGGTGGAGACGGCGAAGCGTGCGGACGCCGCTTCGCGGGCCGCGGTGGTGGCGGAGCGGCTGGCCGGGTTCGACGTCCACGGCGACCCGGCGTCGTACCACCGCTGGTGGGTGCTGCCGGAACAGTGGCGCGCGGAGACGTTCGTCGCGGCGGCGGCGCGGCGCGGGATCGCGTTGTCCCCGGCGTCGGCGTTCGCGGTGCTGCCGGGTCACGCGCCGAACGCGGTGCGGATCGCGGTGTCGGCGCCGCCTCCCGAAACGCTCGACGCGGCCCTGAAAGTCCTCGCCGAGCTGGCGTCCGGCACGCCCGACGACTTGCTCGTGGACTAGATCACGCAACCATCTCGGCCTGGCGTACGTACTCATAAGAGTGAGGAAGAAATCGCGCGGCCGCCGCGGGCCGAGGCTGGGGGCTGCCGCTGTCGCGGCTGTCGTGGGAGCCGGGCTGGCCTGCGCTTACACCACTTTCGGCGCGTCGCTGATCGCGAGCGCCGACGCTCCGCGTCACACCGCGGTGACCGAAAGCAGCACTACCGGGAGTAGCCCGACGACTCCGGTGCTCAGTCGTCCGGTACCGGATCCCATCCTGCCGTTCAACGCGAAGCTGACTTCCACGGACATCCCGGTCCCCGGCGGCGGTGTCCGCAGCGGCGCCTGCAGCGGCTCGCTCATCGACGCCCGGTGGGTCGTGACCGCCGGGCACTGCTTCCACGACGTCAACGACGTCCGGGTCGGGGGCAAGCCGCGCTACGACATGACCGTGACGCTCGGGAAGCTCAAGGACAGCGACACCGGCGGCGAGTCGGCGCAGGTCGTCGACGTCCGGCAGTCCGCGGTCAACGACCTCGCCGTCGTGAAGCTCAGCGCGCCCATCACCGGCATCGCCCCGCTGAAGCTGGCGACCGAGCCGCCGTCGAAGGGGCAGCCACTGCGGTTCATCGGCTGGGGTTCGGTGTCGGCCACCGTCGTCGCGCCGTCGGACCACCTCAAGCGCGGTCAGTTCACCGTCGCGAAGATCCGGCAGACCACCCTGGAAGCCGCGCCGGTCGTGACGCGGACCGTCGAGAACAGCCCGTGCAAGGACGACTCGGGCGGCCCGTTCTTCACCTCCGACGACGACCGCACCGGCACCCTCGTGGCCATCGTCAACGACGGCCCGGCGTGCCCCCAGCCCGGGCTCGAGGTCATCGCGCGGGTGGACGTCGTCGCCGGCTGGATCCAGGAGCAGATCGACGGCGGGTGACTCAGCGCGCGTACTTCCCGACGAAGCTGCCGCAGGTCACCGCGCGCCCGGTGAGCTTCGCCTGGATCGCCTTCTCCAGCCCCAGGTAGTCGAACACCGGGGTGTCGAGCGGGATCTGGGCCGGCACCGGGCCGCCGGTCGCGAGCTGCCGGATCGAGTCCGTCTGGAACAGCACCAGGTAGTCGCCCTCGCGGTTGAGGTCGTCGGCCTCCGCGAGCATGCGCTGCGGGGCGTCGCCGACGATCTCCAGCGGCAGCGGCCACTCCAGCGGGAACGGGTTGCGCAGGCCGAACGCCGGGTAGGCGAACGAGCTGTCCGGCAGGATCGCCGTGCGGGCCGCCGGGAACTCCGCCAGGCAGTCGCGGATCTGCCGGACGTAGGTGAACGTCGAGGGGTTGGTGCGGATCCCGCTCATCGCCGGGGTCACCGCGCCGAGGTCCTCGGTCAGCTTGTCGTGGCTCAGGTCGAGGTAGGCCGCCTGGTCGTGGCGCGCGACGACGACCCAGCCGCACACCGCCACCGCCGTCAGGCCCGCCGTCGCCGTCACCCAGCGCCGCGCCAGCCGCGGCCGCGGCGGGACCACGGCGCTCAGCAGCAGCAACGCCGTCAGCGCGAGCGTCCCGGTGAGCAGCGTCGGCGTGTCGTTGCCCCACGACAGGCTGGTCATGAACCCGGTCGCGAGCACCAGCAGCCCGGCCCACGGCACCTTGCGCGTCACGGCCGCGTTGACCAGCACGCTCACCGCGACGATCCACCACAGCACGTCCGCCCAGCGCGACGAGCCGGTGAACCGGCCGTCGACCACGGTCAGGACCACGGCCGTCGCGCCGGCCAGCACCAGCACCCAGGACGCCACCCGGCCGGCCGCGCCGAGCCGGTCGCCCGGCAGCCGGACCGCGAGCAGCACCACGGCGATCGCGGCGAAGAAGCTCAGCTCCCGCACCGGCGCCCGGGTCAGCACCTCCGGGTCCTCCAGCCACAGCCCGAGCAGCCGCTGGCCGTACGCGGGCACGCCGCCGGTGAGCTGCTCGACCATCTCCGCGAACCCGCCGCCCAGGCTCACCCAGGCCACGTAGGCCAGCCCGGGCGCGCCGAGGGACAGCAGGTCGACGACCAGGCGACGCCACCAGCGCGCCGTCCGCAGCGCGCCGGCCCGCGTCGCCGGGTGCAGCAGCAGCCAGCAGACGCCGATCACCGCGGCCAGCGCGAAGCTCTGCTTGACGAACACCGCGCAGCCCAGCAGGGCCAGCCCGCCGCGGCGGGCGAACGCGTGGCCGCCGCGCAGGCCCGCGTCCAGGGCCCAGGCGCCGCACGCGGTGAGCGCGATGCCGTCGACCGTGTGCCAGGCCATCAGCGGGAACGCGTTGAGGTTGATGAGCGACGCCGCCGCGACCATCGCCGTCATGCCCGGCCCCCAGGCCAGCACCCGGCGGCGGGTGACCAGCGCGGCGAACCCGATGGTCGCCACGATGATCTCGATCATGGACAGGAAGCTCGAGCCGAAGAACAGCGGCATCGGCAGCGCGAAGTCGGCGACGTGCAGCACCGCCGACCCGAGCGGGCGCGCGGAGATGATCTCGGCGTGCGGCACTTCGCCGTGCAGCACCCGCCACGCCTGGGCGAGGATGAAGCCCTGGTCGGACGGGTGGAAGCCGAAGCGGCCGACGCGCAGTTCGGTGGCCAGCGCGAGCAGCACGACCCAGGCGGCGTGCACGCTCCAGCGCAGCAGCGGCCGGGAGCGCTCCACGGGAGCGGGCTCCGGGGAGGCAGTGGCGCGCACCGGACTCGCCACGTCCACGCCGCCCGCCTTCCGCTCCCGATCACACCCGGGAAGCGATGGTAGCGGCCGGGCCGCCCGCGGATACCGGCCGGACCACCCGCCCCCACCTGCTCGTGAGTGTTCAGGGCGGTTCTAACCGCCCTAAACACTCACAAGACGTCACCCGGTCGTGGTGCGGGCGGTGCCGATCGCGGCGGTCTGATCCGCGAAGGCGGTGCGTTCCCCAGTACTGCGTTCCGGCATTTCGAACTCCCCAGTTCACGCTCGTCCTGATGAACGAGACTCGCGCGAGGGTAGAAGTACCGTCGCCGCGGTGCCAGGTTTTTGCCGGAATTCGCACCGATCACGCACGACGGCGCCAGATCACGCGGGTGATCGCCGCCGCGACGGCCGCCGGCGCGGGCCGGCCCGGCAGCCCGCGGACCTCCGGCGCCGACTCCCGCGTCGATTGGTGAGCGAGGTGCGCGGCGAAGCGGGAGAGCCGCGGCGCGACGAACGTCGCGATCTCCGCGGCCCGTCCTTCGGGGAGGCTGAGGATCGCGGGACGTTCTTCGAGGGCCTTGACGACGAGCGCGGCCGCGCGTTCCGGGCTGCTCGACGGGATCCCGCGGTAACCGGTCGGCGCGATCATCGGCGTCCGCACCAGCGGCATCCGGACCGAGGTGAAGGTGACGCCGTCCGAGAGCGTCTCGCGCCCGGCGGCCAGCCCGAACTCCTCCAGCGCCGCCTTCGAAGCCAGGTAGGCGGAGAAGCGCGGGGTGTCGGTCTGCAGGCCCATGGTGGTGACGTTGACGACGTGCCCGAAGCGCCGCTGCGCCATCGACGGCAGGAGCCCGAGGATGAGCCGCACCGGGCCGAAGTAGTTGATCGCCATCGTGCGCTCGTAGTCGTGGAACCGTTCCGTGGACAGCGAAACCGAGCGCCGGATCGACCGGCCGGCGTTGTTGACCAGCATGTCGACGGCGCCGTGGTCGCTCAGCACGTCCTTGACCAGCGCGTCGACCGCGTCGCCGTCGGTGAGGTCGCACGGGTACGCCGCCGCGACGCCGCCGGCGGCCGTGATCTCGCCACGGACGTCGTCGAGCTCGTCGGCGCGCCGGGCCACGAGGATCACCTTCGCGCCCTTGCGCGCCACGGCGAGCGCCGACGCGCGGCCGATGCCGGACGACGAGCCGGTGACCAGCACCGTCCGCCCGGCCAGGCCGTGGGTGCGGCGGGCGCGGTCCGGGTCGAGGTGCGCCTGCCAGAACCGGTAGAGCGGGGCCGCGTACTCCCGCAGCTCGGGGAGCTGGACGCCGCTGCCGAAGAGCGCCGTCGTCGTCCGCGCGGTGTCGAAGACGACTTCGGTGCTCAGGTGCGGCAGGACTTCGAGGGGGACGCCCAGCTCGTCGAGGACGGCGGCCCGCGTCAGGCGCCCGCCGGGCACGCGGTCGACCCCGGCGGCGGCCGCGTGCGCGAGCCGGGTGCCCGCCCGCCGCAGCACGTTCGACGGCCTCGCGGGCAGCACGGCCCGGATCGCCGGCCCGCCCGCGACGCGCGCGAAGGCGTTGTAGACGGAGTTCAGCGACTGCGGGCGCGCGGCGGCGAGGTGGTAGGTCGCCCCGGCCGGCGCGTCCCGGTGCATCAGGTACTCCATCGCCTCGACGACGTAGTCGACCGGCACCAGGTTGGTCCCGCCGAGGTCGGGCGCGGCCAGCGGGAGACGCCGGGGCAGCGCCGCCAGCCGCGAGATCGCGGGCAGGAAGTAGTACGGGCCGTCGATCTTGTCCATCTCGCCGGTGCGCGAGTCGCCGACGACGGCCGAGGGCCGGTAGACGCGGTAGGGCAGCGGCTGCTCGCGGACGAGCTTCTCGGCCTGGAACTTCGTTGCGTGGTACGGCGAGCCGAAGTGCTGGCCGAGGTCGAAGTCGGCCTCGGTGAAGCGTCCGGCGTGGTCGCCCGCGACGGCGATCGAGGAGACGTGGTGCACGAGCCCCGCCCCGGCCGTCGCGGCGAAGGCGAGCAGGTGGCGGGTGCCCTCGACGTTGGCGCGCCGGTTGGTCTCCTCGTCCGCGGTGAAGTCGTAGACCGCCGCGAGGTGGACGACGTGGTCCAGGTGCGGCAGCCCGGCGGCGTCGACGCCCAGCCGGGGCTCGGTCAGGTCGCCGACCACCGGGTGCAGCTTGCCGGCGTTCGCCCAGCCCTCCGCGAGCACCGACAGCCGCTCCCGCGAGGTCTCACGCACGAGCGCGTACACCGCGGACGTCTCCGGTCGCCGCAGCAGCCGGGCGACCAGGCGTTTCCCGAGGAAACCCGTCGCGCCCGTCACGAAGTAGGTGGTCATGGCCGGCCCCTCGCACTCGACGTCGTCGGGCCGACTCTAACCTACTGGAAAGTAGGAACGGTAGTTGTCAGGTTTCCACCTTGTCGTCCGCCGTAGCCACGATGGCGTCACGCAGGGCGGCCCGCAGCCGTCCGACGTCCAGCGGCCCGAGCACCGCCGCCTCGCCCGGTGGCGCGACGAGCACCACCTTGTCGTTGCTGACGAACACCGTCACGTCC
The DNA here is from genome assembly GCF_035982555.1 of Amycolatopsis sp. NBC_01286. Taxonomy (NCBI): domain Bacteria; kingdom Bacillati; phylum Actinomycetota; class Actinomycetes; order Pseudonocardiales; family Pseudonocardiaceae; genus Amycolatopsis; species Amycolatopsis sp. NBC_01286. The sequence goes on along the minus strand of NZ_CP108428.1, from coordinate 348,134 downwards.
CTGCGCCTGCCGGCCAGATCCCGGCAGGTGACCGACCACTCGCCCCGACTCATGGTCGCCGCCTCCGATTCCCTCGACGTTCTGCTTCGTGCGGGGGTGGGAGACCTGCGCCACGGGGCCATGACGCCGGTTCACCCGATTTGCCTACTCGCGAGTTTTCCCTTGCGGAACGAGGGGTTCCGGCGTACCGGGATGTGGTGCGGCGGGTTCCGGAGTAGGTTCGCGCCAGGATTTGCTGTCGCCGGTGGAGGTCAGGATGTCGGAGCCGCGGAAGATCGTCGTCGTCGGAGCGGGCCTGGGCGGTGCGTCCGCCGCGGCCGCGTTGCGCGAACGCGGTTACACCGGCGAAGTCCTGCTCATGGGGTCCGATCCGCACCGGCCGTACGAGCTGCCGCCGTTGTCGAAGGGCGTCCTGCTCGGCACCACCGACGAACCCGATTGGGTGCACGAAGAGAAGTACTACGCGGAGAAGGACATCCGGTTCACCCCGGGCGTCACCGCGACCCGCGTCGAGCTGGGCGCGCGGCTGGTCCTGGACGACGCGGGCGGTGAGCACCGCTACGACCGCCTAGTGCTGGCCACTGGCTCGCGCCCGAAGGCCCTCCCGGTCCCCGGCGGCGACCTGCCGGGCCTCTACACGCTGCGCAGCCTCGACGACGCGCTCAAGCTGCGGTCCGCGTTCGCCGAGGCGGAGCGCGTGGTCGTGATCGGCGCCGGCTGGATCGGCTCGGAAGCCGCCGCGGCCGCCCGCTCGCACGACGCGGACGTCACGGTGGTGGACCCGGTCGCGGTCCCGCTCTCGACGGTCATCGGCGAGACGATCGGCGGGGTGTTCCGGGACCTGCACACGGAAAACGGCGTCCACTGGCGCCTGGGCGAGCAGGTCGCGGAGATCATGGGCGGCCCGGACGGCGTCCGCGGCGTCAAGCTGGGCAACGGCGACGAGCTGCCGGCGGACGTCGTCCTGGTGGCGGTCGGCGCGGCCCCGCGGGTCGAGCTGGCCCACGCGGCGGGCCTGGAGCTGTCCGACGACGGCGGCGTCGCGGTGGACGCGGGCCTGCGCACGGCGGCCCCGGACGTCTACGCGGTCGGCGACATCGCGGCCCACTTCCACCCGCGCTACGGCCGCCGCATCCGCGTGGAGCACTGGCAGAACGCGAAGGACCAGGGCATGCACGTGGCGCAGAACCTGTTGGGGGAGAACGAGCCCTACCTGGCGTCGCCGTACTTCTTCACCGACCAGTACGACCTGGGCTGCGAGTACCGCGGCCTGGCCGACCCGGCCGCGGACGAGCTGGTGGTGCGGGGCGACCTCGCGTCGCGGGAGTTCACGGCGTTCTGGCTCCGCGACGGCGAAGTGGCGGCGGCGATGAACGTGAACATGTGGGACGACGGCGACGCGCTGAGCGCGCTGGTCGACGGCCGCACGAAGGTGACGGCGGAGCAGCTCGAGACGGGCGATCTCGCGGACCTCGGCTGAGGGTCAAGCCTGCCCAGATGAACAACACTCCCGCTTGGCTGACCATCGCTGTCGCCGGCATGACAGCGGTGGTCGCCCTCCTGACGGCGTCGATCACCACGTGGTTGACGACGAAAAGCGCGAACAAGAGATCCGCGACCGAGCTGGAGCAGCAACGAGCGCGGTTCGCCCAGGAGCTCGAGCACCAGCGCGAGCTGGAACGCCGGAAGCTGCTGTTCGGGTTGAGGTCGGAGATCTACCTGAAGATCACCCAGGTGTTCGCGGACGCCGTGACCGCGCTGTCCGTCTCTCGTTCCGATCGGTCCGAGGGCAACGCGGAGACCGTTCTCGAGCTGGCCGGCGCGCTGCGCAGGTTGCAGGACCTGGTCACCTCGTGCGCCATCGTCGCTTCCGAAGACGTCACGTCGGCGGCTCGCGGCTTCGGTGGCCGGCTCCGGGCGACCCGGGACTGGCTCGCCCGGCCGGACATGAAGCTGCGGGGACGGAACTTCGACGACGTGTGGGACCCCGCCGTGGACGCGTTCGAGCTGCTCACGAACGCCATGCGCGTCGACCTGGGATCGATCGACGACGGCTTGAGGGAGAACAGTCGGCTTACGGCAGCGGATCCGGAGCCGTGACCACCGGCCGGGTCAGCGTCAAGAACGCCACCAGCGCCAGCAACGCGAACCCGGCGATGGTCGCCGCCATCGGGACGGCCGTTCCCGGGCCGCCCAAGCCCACCAGTGGTGTGGCCACTCCGCCGACCACGAACTGCAGCACGCCCAGCAGCGCCGACGCCGCGCCCGCCGAGCGGGCGTGTTCGGCCAGCGCCAGGGAACTCGCGTTCGGCATCACCAGGCCGATGCTCGACACCAGCAGGAACAACGACACCAGCAGCGCGGCCAGCGGCAGGTGCGCCAACGCCGACACCAGCACCAGGACGCCGCCGAGCGCGCCGAGGAGGAGACCGGCGAGCAGCAGCGTGCGCTCGGGAACCCGGCCCACCAGCCGGCCGTTGAGCTGACCCGCCAGCACGATGCCGACGCCGTTGGCGCCGAAGACCACGCTGTAGGCCTGCGGGCTCAACCCGTACACGCCCTGCAGCGCGAACGACGACCCCGAGATGTAGGCGAACATCGACGCGAACAGCAGGCCGGACGCCAGCGCGTAACCCGCGAACGTCCGGTCCACCGCCAGCCGCCCGTACGTCTTCATCACCCGGCCGAGCCGCGCGGGCGAGCGGCGGGACACCGGCAGCGGCTCCGGCATCGCGAAGGCGACCACGGCCAGCAGCAGCGCGCCGAACACCGTCAGCACGACGAACACCCCGCGCCACGACGTCCAGTTCAGCAGCTGGCCGCCGATCAGCGGGGCGAGGATCGGGGCCAGGCCGCTGACCAGCATCAGCGTCGAGAAGAACTTCGTCATCGCGGTGCCGGAGTACAGGTCGCGCACGGCGGCGCGGGCGATCACGATGCCCGCGGCGGCGCCGAGGGACTGCACACCCCGGGCGGCGACCAGCAGCCACGCGTCCGGGCTGACCGCGCACAGCACCGAGCCCACGACGTACAGGACGAGGCCCACGAGGAGCGGCCCGCGGCGGCCGAGCGCGTCCGACAGTGGCCCGAGCACCAGCTGGCCGACCGCGAGGCCGACGATGAACGCGCTGAGCGTCAGCTGCACCGTCGTGTCCGCGGCGTGCAGGTCGCCCGCCATCTGCGGCAGCGCCGGCAGGTACATGTCGATGGACAGGGGCCCGAACGCCGAGAGCCCGCCCAGGATCAGGACGAACTTCAGCTGCGCGCGCCGGGTGGGCGCGGCAGGTTCCGCGGTGTCGGTCATGCGCCTCCTCCAGTTACACCGAGGAGCAGCGACGTGGTCACCGGGCCTATTCCGCCTGTGACTGGTGACACCCCGTGCTCGACCGGGCTCCCACCGACACTGATCCGATCATTTTCCCGCCGATTGTGCGACGGCTCTGGATCGGAGGCCTCGTCTGCGATATACATCGGATGTCTGGTCGGGCTGGTGAAGGGAAACATCCGTGCAGCTGGTACGCCTCGGAGAGCCGGGAAGCGAGCGTCCGTACGTCCGCGCCGACGACGGTACGACCTACGGGCTGAGCGGGCTGACCGCCGACGTCGACGGCGGGTTCCTCGCCACCGGCGGCCTCGCCCGGGTGGCCGCCGCGCTCGCCGCCGGGGAGCTGCCGGCGGAAGACGTCACGGCCCTGCGCGTCGGCTCGCCGATCGCCCAGCCGGGCAAGGTCGTCTGCATCGGGATGAACTACCGCCGCCACGCCGAGGAGACCGGCGCGACGCCGCCCACCGAGCCCGTCGTGTTCATGAAGGCGCCGGACGTCGTGGTCGGCCCCGGCGACGACGTCCTCATCCCGCGCAAGTCGGTCAGCACCGACTGGGAGGTCGAGCTCGGCGTCGTCATCGGCACGACCGCCCGCTACCTCGACAGCGTCGAGGAGGCCCTGGACCACGTCGCGGGGTACGTCGTCTCGAACGACGTCTCCGAGCGCGCGTTCCAGTTCAGCGCCGGCCAGTGGGACAAGGGCAAGTCCTGCGAGAACTTCAACCCGCTCGGCCCGGCCCTGGTGCCCGCGGCGCAGGTGCCCGACCCGCAGGACCTCGGCCTGCGGCTGTGGGTCAACGGCGAGAAGAAGCAGGACTCGTCGACCAAGGACATGATCTTCTCCGTGGCCGAGATCATCCACCACCTGAGCCAGGTGATGGTGCTGCGCCCCGGCGACCTGATCAACACCGGCACGCCCGAAGGCGTCGCGCTCGGGCAGCCCGACCCGAAGCCGTACCTGCGCGACGGCGACGTGATCGAGCTGGAGATCGACGGCCTCGGCCGGCAGCGCCAGACCGCGAGGCAGGCCTGACCATGGCGAAGATCATCGGCATGGAGGTCCTCGACGTCCGGTTCCCGACGTCGCGGGAGCTCGACGGCTCGGACGCGATGAACCCCGACCCGGACTACTCCGCGGCCTACGTCGTGCTGCACACCGACGGCGGCCCGGACGGCTACGGCCTCGCGTTCACCATCGGCCGCGGCAACGACGTCCAGGCCGCCGCGATCCGCGCGCTCGCGCCGCACGTCGTCGGCCGCGACGTCCCGGCGGACGCGGCCGCGCTCGGCGACCTGTCGCGCACACTCGTCGGCGACTCGCAGTTCCGCTGGCTGGGCCCGGAAAAGGGCGTCGCGCACATGGCGGTCGGCGCGGTCGTCAACGCCGCCTGGGATCTCGCCGCGCGCCGCGCCGCGCTGCCCGTCTGGAAGTTCGCGGCCCGGATGACGCCCGAAGAGCTGGTCAGCCTGGTCGACTTCCGGTACCTGAGTGACGCGCTCACCGAGGCCGAAGCCCTCGACATCCTGCGTGCCGCCGAGCCCGGCCGGGCCGAGCGGGTCGCGCAGCTGGAAGCCAACGGCTACCGCGCCTACAGCACGTCACCCGGCTGGCTCGGGTACGCCGACGCGAAGCTGGTGCGGCTGTCCGAACAGGCCGTCGCGGACGGCTTCGACATGATCAAGCTCAAGGTCGGCGGCAACCTCGACGACGACGTCCGCCGGATGAAACTCGCCCGCGAGACCGTCGGCGACGACATCCGCATCGCCGTCGACGCCAACCAGCGCTGGGACGTCTCCGCCGCGATCACCTGGATGACCGCGCTCGCGCCGTACGACCCGTACTGGATCGAAGAACCGACGTCCCCGGACGACATCCTCGGCCACGCCGCCATCGCGAAAGCGCTTGCGCCGATCCGCGTCGCCACCGGTGAGCACGTCCAGAACCGCGTGATGTTCAAGCAGCTCCTGCAGGCCAACGCGATCTCCGTGCTCCAGCTGGACGCCGCCCGCGTCGGCGGGTTCAACGAGAACCTGGCGATCCTGCTGCTGGCCGCGAAGTTCGGCGTGCCGGTGTGCCCGCACGCCGGCGGTGTCGGGCTCTGCGAGCTCGTGCGGCACCTGTCGCTGTTCGACTTCGTCGCGGTGTCGGCGTCGGACACCGACCGCACCATCGAGTGGGTCGACCACCTGCACGAGCACTTCACCGACCCGGCCGTCGTGCAGTGCGGCCGGTACCTCGCCCCGACCGCCCCCGGGTTCTCCGCGCGCATGCACGACACCACGCTGCGCCGGTTCCGCTTCCCGGACGGTCCCGAGTGGACGGAGACCGCAAGTGAGTGAATTCGAGGGCCTGGTGGCCGCCGTCACCGGAGGCGCCTCGGGGATCGGCCTGGCGACGGCCACCCTGCTGGCCGAGCGCGGCGCGCAGGTGGCCGTCCTGGATCTGAAACCGGGTGACGAAGGCTTCCGCTGTGATGTCTCTTCGGACGACGAAGTGCGCTCGGCCGTCGACGCCGTCGTGGAACGCTTCGGGCGCCTGGACATCCTCGTCAACAACGCCGGCATCGGCGCGCAGGGCGACGTCACCGCCAACGGCGACGACGAGTGGCACCGCGTGTTCGACGTCAACGTCGTCGGCATGGTCCGGCTCGCCCGGGCCGCCTTGCCGCACCTCAGGAACTCGCCGTCCGCGGCGATCGTCAACACCTGCTCCATCGCGGCCTGGGCCGGCCTGCCCAGCCGCGCGCTCTACTCGGCCAGCAAGGGCGCGGTGCTCTCGCTGACCCTGGCCATGGCGACCGACCACCTGCCCGACCGGATCCGCGTCAACTGCGTGTGCCCGGGCACGGCGGACACCCCCTGGGTGGGCCGGCTGCTCGACTCCGCCGACGACCCGGCGGCCGAACGCGCGGCGCTCGCCGCGCGCCAGCCGATGGGCCGGCTGGTCACCGCCGACGAGGTCGCGGGCGCGATCGTCTACCTCGCCAGCCCGCTGTCCGCTTCGACCACCGGCACCGCGCTCGCGGTCGACGGCGGTATGTACGGCCTGCGCCCGCGCGGTCCGGTGCAACCCCAATAAGACTTTTCGCTGTCATCAAGGAGGATGCGGTGCACAACAGGGTGATCCAGGTGGCCGCCACGGCCGCCGTCTGCGGCCTGGTGCTGGCCGCCTGCGGGTCCACTAAGGACAATGCCGCCGCGCCCAGCGCGGGTGGCAGTCCCGGCGGCAAGGTCGGCGCGACCCTGCCGCTGCTGACCTCGCCGTTCTGGCAGGCCTACAACAACTACGTGCCGCAGATGGCGAAGACCGAGGGCGTCGACGTCCTCCCGACGGTCAACGCCGACAGCGACCCGGCGAAGCTGATCACCGACATCGGCACGTTCCTCAACCAGGGCGTCAAGGGCCTGGTCGTGACGCCGCTGGACTCCGCGGCGATCGTCGCCGGGCTCAAGCAGGCGGAGAACAAGGGCGTGCCGGTGGTCGCGGTCGACGTCGCCCCCGAGAGCGGCAAGGTCGCGATGGTGGTGCGGGCCGACAACAAGGCCTACGGCACCAAGGCGTGCGACGCGATCGGCGAGAAGGTCAAGTCCGGCAAGGTCGTGCAGATCCAGGGTGACCTCGCCTCGGTCAACGGCCGCGACCGCTCGGAGGCCTTCAAGGCCTGCATGGCGCAGAAGTACCCGGGCATCCAGGTGCTGGACATCCCGGCCGAGTGGAAGGCCGACAAGGCGTCCTCCGGCCTCGACAGCATGCTGACGGCGAACCCGGACATCAAGGGCGTCTACATGCAGGCCGGCGGCGTCTACCTCGCCCCGACCCAGCAGGCGCTCAAGCGCAAGAACCTGTTCTTCCCGGTCGGCGACCCGAAGCACATCGTGCTCGTGTCCAACGACGGCATCCCGCAGGAGCTGGCCGCGATCCGGGCCGGCGAGCTGGACGCCACGGTGTCCCAGCCCGCCGACGCGTACGCGAAGTACGGCCTGTACTGGCTGAAGAAGGCCATGGCCGGCGAGACGTTCAAGCCGGGCCCGACCGACCACGACAGCACCATCGTCGAGATCAGCCCCGGCATCCTCGAGGACCAGCTGCCCGCGCCCGTCATCACCAAGGCCAACGTGGACGACAAGGCCCTGTGGGGGAACAACCTGTGATCGCGCCGCCCGCCACCGCGGTGGTCAGCGCCCGCGGCGTCGGGAAGCGCTACGGCCCGACCGTGGCGCTGCACGACGTCAGCCTCGACGTGCACCCGGGCGAGTCGCACGCGCTCGTCGGGCGCAACGGGGCCGGCAAGTCGACGCTCGTCTCGATCCTCACCGGCCTGTCCGCCACGGACACCGGGCACGTCGAGTTCGGCGGCGAGCCGGCCCCGCCCCTGACCAAGCAGGACGACTGGAAGGCGCGCGTGGCCTGCGTCTACCAGCACGCGATGGTCGTCCCGCAGCTCACGGTGGCCGAGAACCTGTTCTTGAACCGGCAGGCGGGCGGCGGGTTCTCGATCGGCTGGAAGAAGCTGCGGCGGCAGGCCACCGAGCTGCTCGGGTCGTGGGACGTGCACGTCGACGTCGACACCCCGGCCGGCGAACTGTCGGTCGAGGACCGGCAGTTCGTCGAGATCGCCCGCGCGCTGTCCTACGGCGCCCGGTTCATCGTGCTCGACGAACCGACCGCGCAGCTGGACAAGCAGGCCATCGAGCGGCTCTTCGAGCGGATGCGCCAGATGCAGGCGAACGGCGTGACGTTCCTGTTCATCTCGCACCACCTCCATGAGGTGTACGAGGTTTGCCAGGCGGTCACGGTGCTGCGCGACGCGAAGCACGTGCTGACCGCGCCGGTCGCCGAAGTCGGCCGGGCCGAGCTGGTCGACGCGATGACCGGCGAACCGGGCGGCCTGTCCGTCCGCGACGCCGCCACGCGGGACGCCCTGGAGGCGGACGCGCCGGAGATCCTCGCGGTCGACGGCCTCTCCGGCGACGGCTTCTCGGACGTCTCCTTCCGGCTCCACCAAGGCGAGGTCGTCGGGCTCGCGGGCAGCAACGCCAGCGGGAAGCACCAGGTCGCCGAGACGGTCTACGGCCTGCGGCGCCCGTCGGCGGGCACGGTCCGCGTCGACGGCAAACCGTTGCGGCCGGGCGACATCCCGGCGGCGCTCAAGGCCGGGATCGGCTGCGTGCCGCGCGACCGGCACCACGAAGGCCTGGTGCTGGAGCACCCGATCATGGACAACGCCACACTGTCCATTTTGGACAAGATGGGCCGCGGCGGGCTCGCGTCGCCGAAGACGCGGTTCACGAAGGCGTCCCAGGCGCTGGCGGACTACGGCATCGTCGCCGCGAGCGCCGAGCAGCCGGTGTCGGACCTGTCCGGCGGCAACCAGCAGAAGGTCGTCCTCGCCCGGGCGCTGGCCAGCGACCCTCGGGTCGTCGTGCTGATCAACCCGACGGCCGGGGTGGACGTGAAGTCGAAGGAGGCGCTGCTCGCGGTCGTCGACCGGGTGCGCGCCGAGGGCAAGGGTGTGCTGATCGTCAGCGACGAGCTCGACGACCTGCGCCTGAGCGACCGGGTCCTGGTGCTGCGCGCCGGGGCCGTGGTCGCCGAGCACCAGGCCGGGTGGTCCGACGGCGACCTCGTGGCCGACATCGAAGGAGTCGAGCTGTCGTGACCGACGTGATGACCGATCCTCCGGCAGCGGAGCTGGCCGCGCCAATTGCACAGCGTCGCAAGGCGCTCTGGCTGCGGGAACTCGCGTTGCTGCCCGCGCTCGTCGTGGTGTTCGTCATCGGCGGCCTGGTCGACGACACGTTCGTCGGCTGGAGCAACATCGTCAGCATCCTGACCGCGTCGGCCGCGCTGTCGCTGGTCGTGCTGGGCGAGTCGCTGGTGCTGATCACCGGCAAGTTCGACCTGTCGCTGGAATCCACCATGGGCCTGGCGCCCGCGCTCGGCGCGATGGTGGTGATCCCGGCGGCGTCGGCCGGCTTCGGCGTCGAACTGCCGACCGCGATCGGCCTGCTGGTGATCCCGCTGTGCGGCGCGCTCGTCGGGTTCGTCAACGGCTTCCTGATCGTGAAGCTGAAGCTGAACGCCTTCATCGTCACGCTCGCCATGCTCACCGTGCTGCGCGGGGTGCAGGTCGGCTCGACCAAGGGCAAGACGCTGTTCAACCTGCCGGACTCGTTCACGAACCTGGCGACCACGACGTTCGCCGGGCTGCCGATGTCGGTGTGGCTGGCGGCGGTGCTGTTCGCGGTCGCCGGCTGGGTGCTGCGCTACCACCGCGTCGGCCGCGCGCTGTACGCGATCGGCGGCAACCGCGAGGCCGCGCGGGCGGCCGGGGTGCGCGTCGACCGGATCGCGTGGGCGGTGTTCGTCGTCGCCGGCATCCTCGCCGCGATCGGCGGGCTCGCGTACACGGGGTACGTCGGCGCGCTGGGCGCGAACCAGGGCTCCGGGCTGATCCTGCAGGTCTTCGCGGCCGCGGTGATCGGCGGCGTTTCCCTCGACGGCGGCAAGGGCACGCTCGTCGGCGCGCTGACCGGCGTCCTGCTGCTGTCGTCGGTGTCCAGCCTGCTCAACTACGCGCACGTCACGGCGGAGTGGCAGGGGGCCATCTACGGCGCCATCATCCTGGTTGCGCTGATCATCGCCCGGTATGCGGGTGGAAAGCCGCAAACCTGAGTCCAAAAGCGTGATCATCCGACGTTCCAGGGTCTGCCGCGGCTCTCGTGAGTGTTTAGGGCGGTTCTAACCGCCCTAAACACTCACGAGGGTGGGGACGAGGAGGTGTTGCGGGTGCGGCTAGGAAGCTTCCGCGGCGGGCAGGTCGGCGGCGGCGTCCGACGTCGGGTCGTCGGCCGTGCCCAGTGCGTTGCGCAGCCACTGCTCCACGCCCGCGACGTGCACGGTCGCCCACGAGCGCGCCAGTTCCGGCTCGCGGGCCGCGATGGCCTCGTAGATCGCCGAGTGCTGTTCCCGGGTCTTCGCGACCGCGCCCTCCTGGGTGAGGCCGCGCCAGATCCGGGCCCGCGCGGTCGGCCCGGAGAGGCTGTCGAGCAGCGAGCAGAGCACGGGGTTGCCGGAGCCGTCGGCGATCTTGCGGTGGAACTGGAGGTCGTTGGCGACGAGCGCCTCGACGGTCGGCGAGTCGGCCAGCTCCCCGAGCAGCGTGCCCAGCTCCGCGATGTCGTCGTCGCTCATGTGCAGCGCGGCCAGCGCGGTCGCGGCCGGCTCGAGGATCCGCCGCACGGCGAGGAAGTCGAGCACGGTGTCGTCGCGGTGGAAGTCGACCACGAACGTCATCGCGTCGAGCAGCAGGTTCGGCTCGAGGCTGGTGACGTACGTGCCGTCGCCCTGGCGCACGTCGAGCACCCGGATCAGGCACAACGCCTTCACGGCCTCCCGCAGGGAGCTGCGCGAAAGCCCGAGCCGCTGGGCCAGCTCGGCCTCCTTCGGCAGCCGGTCGCCGGGCGCCAGCTCGCCGGAGATGATCATGTCCTTGATCTTGTCGATCGCGACATCGGTGACGGGCATCGTGTCCGCCCTTCCCTGCAACAGACCTCGGATGTTTGGGTGTTACTCCCCAGCGTGCCATGCCCCGGCGAAGGAGTGGTCATGACCCACGATCCCGCACCACAAAGAGTGGCCCTGCACACGAAGCTGAAACCCGGCAAGGAAGCCGAGTACGAGTCCGTCCACGCCGTGATCCCGCCCGAGCTGGACGTCGCGCTGCGCGCGGCCGGCGTCCGCACCTGGCGGATCTGGCGTAGCGGCCTCGACCTTTTCCACGTCCTCGAAGTCGACGACTACGCGGCGATGCGCGCGGCGTTGCGGGAGCACCCCGCGAACGTCCCGTGGCAGGCCAGGATGGCCGAGCTGCTGGCCGTGGAGGACGACTACTCCGGCGACGACACCGGCATCGGGCTGGTCTGGGAACTGCCGGTGAAGGAGTGACCGCGTGAACCTCTCCCTGTCCCCGCTCGGGCTCGGCTGCGCGCAGCTGGGCAACCTGTACCACGCGATCACCGACGAGACGGCGGCCGCGACCGTGCGGCGCGCGTGGGACGAGGGCGTCCGCTACTTCGACACCGCGCCCCACTACGGCCTCGGGCTGTCCGAAGCCCGCCTCGGCGCGGCCCTGCGCGAGTTCCCGCGCGACGAGTACGTGCTGTCCACGAAGGTCGGCCGCGTGCTGGAGCCGAACCCGGGTGGCGCGGGGGAGAAGGACGACGAGGGCTTCGCCGTCCCGGCCGCCTACAAGCGCCGCTGGGACTTCAGCCGTGACGGCGTCCTGCGCTCCTTCGAGGACAGTCTCACCCGGTTGGGCCTCGACCGCGTCGATGTCGTCTACGTCCACGACCCGGACGACCACTTCGAGGAGGCCCTGCGCGGTGCCTTCCCGGCGTTGCGCGAGCTGCGGGACCAGGGCGTGATCGGCGCGTTCGGCGCCGGGATGAACCAGGCGCCGATGCTCGGGGAGTTCGTCCGCCGGACCGACCTCGACGTCGTGCTGGTGGCCGGGCGCTACACGCTGCTCGACCAGGCCGCGCTGGACGAGCTGCTGCCGTTGTGCGCCGAGCGCGGCGTCACGGTGGTGGCCGGCGGGGTGTTCAACGCCGGCATCCTGGCCACCGCGGAACCCGGCCGGGTCTACGACTACGCCGAGGCGCCGCCCGAGCTCGTCGAGCGGGCGCAGCTGATCGCGAAGATCTGCGCGCGGCACGGCGTCGAGCTGCCCGAGGCCGCGCTGGCCCTGCCGATCGCCCATCCCGCGGTGGCGTCGGTCGTCGTCGGCGCGCATGATCCGGAGCAGGTGAGCGTGAACGCGCGGCGTGCCCGGGCCGTCGTGCCGCCGGAGCTGTGGGCCGAACTGGTCGACGCGGGACTGCTGCGCGCCGACGCCGTCATCGCCGAAGGAGTCTCATGATCGACGCGCACCACCACCTCTGGGACCCGTCGCGGCGGGCGTACCCGTGGCTGGCGGGGGGCGCGATGGACCCGATCCGCCGGCCGTACACGGCCGACGACCTGCGCGCGGTGACCAAGGCGGCCGGGGTGCACGCGACCGTGCTGGTCCAGACGGTGGCGGCGGAAGAGGAGACCGAGGAGTTCCTCGCGACGGCCGTGGCGGAACCGGTGGTCGCGGGCGTCGTCGGCTGGGTCGACCTGCGCGCCCCGGACGTCACGGACCGGCTGGCCGCGCTGCGGTCGCGGGGGCCGCTGGTGGGGATCCGGCACCAGGTCGAGGACGAGCCGGACGACGACTGGCTGCTGCGCCCGGAGATCGTGGCGGGGCTGAGCGCGGTCGGGGACGCCGGTCTGGTCTACGACCTGCTGGTGCGGCCCGCGCAGCTCGCGGCGGCGAGCGAGGTGGCGCTGCGGCTGCCGGGGCTGCGGCTGGTCCTGGACCACGCGGCGAAGCCGCCGATCGCGGCGGGGGAGTGGGAGCCGTGGGCCGGCGCGATCGCCGCGCTCGCCGAGCGCGAGAACGTCGTGTGCAAGCTGTCCGGCCTGGTCACGGCGGCGGACTGGTCGGGCTGGGAGGTCGCGCACCTGCGCCGCTACGTCGACCACGTGCTCGACGCGTTCGGTCCGGAACGGCTGCTGTTCGGCTCGGACTGGCCGGTCTGCGAACTGGCGGCGTCCTACGAAGTCGTCCTGGACGCGGCGGTCTCGCTGACCGGGTCCCTGTCGGACGCGGAACGCCTTGGCGTCTTCGAGCACAACGCGCGCGAGGTCTACGGCCTCTGACACATGGATGCGGGCGCGGGACCTCCCCCAGGGGGTACAGGAGGTCCCACGCCCGCGGCGTGAAGGTCTGGTCTGGTTCTAGAACTCGTCGTCGCTGATCATGCCGCGCAGCCGGGCGAGCGCGCGGTGCTGCGTCACGCGCACGTTGCCCGCCGAGATGCCGAGCGCTTCGGCGGTCTCCTGCGCCGAAAGGCCGACGGCGATGCGCAGCGCGAGGATCTCCTGCTGCACCCGGGGCAGCGTGGCGAGCAGCCGGCCGAGCCGGGCGCCGAGGTCGAGCGACAGCGCGCGGTTCTCCGGCTCGTTGCCGATCAGCGGGCGCTCCGGGAGCTCGGGAACGGGCTCGGAGCGGTCGCGGGCCACGGCGCGGTAGGCGTCGGCGACCTTGTTCGCCGCGATGGCGTGCACGAGGTAGAGGAAGGAACCGCCGCGGTCCTGGTAGTCCGGCAGCGCCTTCAGCACCGCGAGGCACACTTCCTGGGCGACGTCGTCCGCCGAGAGGTACGAGAGGTCACGGCCGCCCATCCGGGCGCGGCAGTACCGCACGACCACCGGCTCGATCATCTTGAGCAGGGTGTGGATGGCGGCGGGATTGCCCTCGCCCGCGTCTTTGACGAGCGGGTCGAGGTCCTCCTTGGTCAGTCGCCCACCAGGTCGGGGCAATGATTCCGGAGTGCGATAATCGCGAACCTCCGTGGCGGATTCCCCGGTGGTCCTGGACGGTGCAGTCATGGTCGTCTCCCCGGCCGACCCTCGACCGTCGCTGCCGGGGGTTCAACTCTCCGTAACGGTGTGATCGCAGGTACTCCCGGAGATCCGGTCCCACCTGCGCTCCGTGCGACGCTGGGTAATCGTAAGCACCTCCTGGCCCATCAGTCCAGATTTCAACCACCAATACCCCGTTCGCAGGAGCGACCGTGATGCAACCGCGACCAGACGCCTCACATTGCGATTAATCGCTTTCAGGATGTGCCGACTTCACTCGTCAGTGGAGCGCGATCACGGACGTGGCAGTCAAGGTCACGGCGAGCGACGTCACGGCGGGCAGTAGCCGGGGCATGGCCACCGGTTCGGCGGCACGCAACGCCCGTTCGCGGGCCGCGCCGACCCCCGCGAGCAGGGCGGACGTCGCCGCGGAGAGCAGAACGGGCAGGAGCGCGAGGCCCCAGTGGCGCAGTGCGGCCGAGTGGAGCAGCAGAAGGGTGCAGGCGGCGGAGGCCAGGGCGGTTCGACGCCAGGCCAGCCCGGTCCGCTCGGCCTGCGCACCGGCGGGGGCGGTCACGGTGCCGCCGGTGCGGTGAGACCGGAGTAGTCGCGAACGGCCGATAATCCGACTGCCAATAAGCCGGCGGCCGGGACGGGTCCGGGGGCGCTGGGCCGGCCCGGGACGCCGGTTTCGGGGCACCACGGACGGTGACCGAACGGTGTGGCGGCCGTCACGACAGCGCCAGCAGGATCGCCGCCGTGAGGATGAGGAGGAACAGGCCCGCCGTCAGCACCACGATCATCAGGCTGCGCGGCAGCGGCTCACCGGCCCGCATCGCGATCTGCACACGCCGCCAGCGCGGGTACGCCGCCGCGGCGAGGACGGCCGCCAGGGCCACGCACAGCCCGGCGAGCACGGCGCTGGCCCCGGCCGGGGCGGGCACGAGCTGGTGCACGGCGACCCCGCCGGCGAGCAGGCCGAGCGCGGTGCGCAGCCAGGCGAGGAACGTGCGCTCGTTGGCCAGCGTGAAGCGGTAGTCCGGTTCGGTGCCGCCCTCGTGGGGCTTGATGTCTTCTCGCGGGGCCACGTCGGCACGCTAGCCGGTGTGCGCGGCCTCGGCCTCTTCGCTGCGGTGCGCGAAGACCCACCAGCGCAGCACCGCGAACCGCACGAACCCGCCGACCAGGCTGGACAGCAGCAGCGTGCCCGTCTCCTCCCACGACGTCGGCCGGTCGACGACCGCGTCGAGGATCGCCAGCACCGCCGAGCCGTACCCGGCGTAGAAGGCGAAGGTGAGGAGGTCCTGCAGGTGCCGCTTCCCGGCGTTGCTCTGCCGCCCGGCGAAGGTGACGCGGCGGTGGAACTCGGTGTTCCCGACCGTCGTCAGCGCGATCGCGACCAGGTTCGCCACCTGGGAGCCGAGCCGGTCGCGCAGCAGGAGGAACAGGGCCGCCTGGATGCCGGTCGTCACGACGCCGGCCACGACGTACCACGCCGCGTGCGTGCCGAGTTCGTGGTGGCGGTCCGGGTCGGTGGCGATGAGCCGGTGTTCCGGTGCGCACCTGGTGGTGGCCATGATCCGAAGCTACTCCGCCTTCACAAACTTGTGAATATGTTAAACCCGTTGAAGAAATGTGATCCCGGTGACACCGCGGGCGTTTCGGGCTCCGGCACCTCGGGTAGGTCCCCGGCAATGACTATTTCCGATGACTACTTCCTCTACGCCGGGAG
Source organism: Amycolatopsis sp. NBC_01286 (assembly GCF_035982555.1). NCBI lineage: Bacteria > Bacillati > Actinomycetota > Actinomycetes > Pseudonocardiales > Pseudonocardiaceae > Amycolatopsis > Amycolatopsis sp. NBC_01286. Next base: position 332,627 of record NZ_CP108428.1, on the reverse strand, counting down.
AAACCAGTGAGCGACCGCGACTCGGCCGAATCGGACAGCCTGAGCCCCAGCGAGGCGCTGGACGAGGACGAGCTGCGCGTCGACCCGCTAGAAGAGGGCGTCGAACCGCCCGAGCACTGGAGCGCCGCCGATCGGTACGGCACCACGCCCGAAGAGGTCCGCGAGGGCGAGCCGATCGACCTGCGGCTCGCGGAAGAGGAGCCGGACACCGAGCCGGACCCGATCCCGGACCGCCCGCTCGCGGCCACCCCGGCGGCCGAGCTCGACGAAACCGTCGAGGACGCGCCGGCGGACTACGAGCAGGTCGTCCCCGACGACGAGGTGCCCCACCGCCACGCGAACCCGGATCCGGGCGAGCGGGCGGACTACGCGGGCGGCTCCGTGGCGGACGCCATCCGCGAGGCGAGACAGGGCTGATCCGCTCACGCTGCGCGTCCGTTCGGGCGCATTTAGCGTGGGACCCCAGTGCACCGGACCGCGACGAAGGGAAGGCCGAAGATGCTGACCGTGACCGAAGCCGCCGCCGAGGCGATCACCGCACTGACCAGCCAGGGCGACGGGGACGCCGGGCTCCGCCTGGCGGTCCAGAACGCCGAGGGCGAAAGCGCCCAGCTGGCGTTGTCCGTGGCGCCGGAACCCGCGGAGGGTGACAGCGTGCTCGGCGCCGATGAGGGACCGAAGGTGTTCCTCGAACCCCAGGCAGCGGCGCTCCTGGACGACAAGGTGCTCGACGTCCAAGAGGACGACGCCGGCGGAGTGGCCTTCGCCGTGCTGCCGCAGCACACGAGCTGACCGCGGTCGTGAGTGGTAATGCGGGTTAGAACCCGCATTACCACTCACGACCAGTCGCGGCAGACCGGCTAACGAGCCCGCCAGGCGCTGACCAGGATCGCGGCCCGCACGCGCAGCAGCTCGGCCGCGTTCGCCCGTGCGTGGTCCAGTGATTCCGCGTGGTCGATCAACGCGCTGCTCGCGATGACGCCCAGGCTCGCCAGCCCGGCCTCGTCGAGCTGGATCCGCCCCGCCAGCGCCATCAGCGGCACCCCGCGCGGCCGGGCGCGCGCCGCGATTCCCGCCGGGGCCTTGCCGTTGAGACTCTGCTCGTCGAGTGATCCCTCGCCTGTGATGACGAGGTCCGCGCCGTCGAGGGCGGCGTCCACCCCGGTCAGCCCGGCGATCAGGTCGAACCCGGACTCCACCGTCGCGCCGAGGCCCGCGATCGCGCCCGCCGCGACGCCGCCGCCCGCTCCCGCACCCGGCACCCGTGACAGGTCCGGGGCGCCGCCCACCTGCAGCGCGTGCGCCCAGCGGCCGAGTGCCGCGTCGAGCGCCGCCACCTCTTCGGGGCCCGCGCCCTTCTGCGGCCCGAACACCGCCGCCGCGCCGTCCGGGCCGAGCAGCGGATTCGTGACGTCCGTCGCGACCGCGACACGCACGCCTTCGAGCCGCTCCCGCACCGGCGTCAGCTCGGTCGACGCGACCCGCGACAGCGTGCCGCCGCCGAGGCCGACCGGGGCGCCGAACGCGTCGAGCACGCCGGCGCCGAGCGCGCTCAGCATGCCGGCGCCGCCGTCGGTGCTGGCCGTGCCGCCGACCGTCAGGACCAGCCGCGTCGCGCCGTGCATGAGCGCGTCGCCGAGCAGCTCGCCGACGCCCCAGGTGTGCGCGGCCAGCGCTGTTTCCGGGCTGGGCTCGACGAACTCGATGCCGCACGCGCGCGCCGACTCGACGTAGGCGGTGCCGTCGAGCACGGCGTAGCGCGCCTTGACCGGTTCGTCGAGCGGGCCGCGGACGGTCAGCCGGACGATCCGGGCGCCCGCGGCTTCCAGCACGTCGAGGGTGCCTTCGCCGCCGTCGGCGACCGGGCAGGTGACGATCTCGGCGTCCGGCAGCGCGTCCCGCACGCCGAGCGCGATGGCTTCCGCGGCCTCGACCGCGGTGAGACTGCCCTTGAACTTGTCCGGCGCGATCACGACGCGGGTCACGGCTTCACCTCCGTCAGCGGGGCACGCCCGCCGAGCACTTCGACGACGTTGCGGGCGGCCAGCACGGCCATCGCAGTGCGGGTCTCGACGGTGGCCGACCCGAGGTGCGGGCTGAGCACGACGTCGTCGCGGCCGAGCAGCCGCGGTTCGACGTCGGGTTCGTGCTCGAAGACGTCCAGCGCGGCGCCGGCGATCTCCCCGGCCTCGAGCGCGTCGGCGAGGGCCGCCTCGTCGACGACCGGGCCGCGGGTCGTGTTCACCAGGTAGGCGCCGGGTTTCATGGCGCGCAACGCGGCGGCGTCGATCAGGTGCCGCGTCTCCGGCGTCAGCGGGCAGTGCAGTGAGACGACGTCCGAGCGCTCCAGGAGTTCTTCGAAGGAAACGGAACCCTGCTTCGACCGTCCGGTGTAGACGATCGACATGCCGAACGCTTCGGCCCGCTTCGCCATCGCCCGGCCGATCTGGCCGAACCCGACGATCCCGAGCGTCTTGCCCTGCAGGCCCGAGCCGAGCAGGAACCCGAGGTGGAACGACCACGGCGTGCGCGAACGCAGCAGCCGTTCACCCTCGCCGAGGCGTCGCGTGACGGCGAGCAGCAGGCCGAAGGCGAGGTCGGCGGTGGCGTCGGTGAGCACACCGGGGGTGTTGGTGACGACGACGCCGCGTCCGGCCAGCGCCGGGACGTCGACGTTGTCGTAGCCGACCGCGACGTTCGCGACGACCTTGAGATCCGGCCCGGCGGCGTCGGCGAGCGCGCCGTCGAGCCGGTCGTGGAGCATGCCGACCACCGCCGCCGCGCCGGCCGCGAACTCGTGCAGCTCGGCGGGCGAAAGCGGCCGGTCCGCCGGGGACACCACGACCTCGCCAGCCTGCGCGAGCACCGCCACCGCGTCGTCGGGAATCCACCGGGTCACCACGATCTTGGGCACCCGGACAGCTTAGGCGGTGTCCTGCAAGTCAAGCTCGCGGTCTTCGCGCCGTCAGGAACCACCTGGATCACGAAGCCCATCGAGCAGACTTGCAGGACACCGCCTAGCCGCGCTGGACCGCCCCGAGAACGATCTCCGACTGCGCCGCCGCGCCCGCGCCGTTGGGGTGGAAGGGGAAGGCCAGCAGCAGCGGGTTGCTCACCGAGACCGGGATCAGGCCCTCGGCGTAGCGCACGGTGGGCGCCTGGCACGCGTCGTGCCCGACGGTCGGGGTGTAGGTGTCGACGAGCTCGGCGCCGTTGGCCCCGGCGACCCGCGCGAGCATGGCGTTCATCTGGAGGAACTTCGCCTGCAGGTAGGCGACGTCGCCGTCGGCGATCGGGATCACCGGCCAGCACCCCTTCCCGCTCGCGGGCAGCCCGGCGAGGTAGTTCACCAGCAGGACCCGCGCCTGCGGCGAGCGCGCGTGGATCGCCTGCAGCGCGTTGGCGATCTTGGGCTCGGTCGCCGCGACGGCGTTCTCCAGCTGGTCGACGCCGCCCGCGGTGAACTTCGCCTTGCACGTGCTCACCGGCAGCAGGTTGAGGCACTTGGTCACGGCGGAGGCGAGCCCGATGTCGTTGCCGCCGATGCCGACGGTCACCAGGTCGGTGGTCGGCGTGAGCCGGTCGAACTGCGGCGGGTTCGTCCCGCCGAGCGGCAGCTTCTGCGGCTGCGTGAAGTCGGGCGTCGCGGCGCCGCCGCAGCTCGCGTCGCGGAAGGTTTCGACGCCGAGCGCGCCGGCCACCTCGTGCGGGTAGTCCGAAGTGGACTGAGCGCAGTCGAGCGGGGTGAACTGCGTCGTGGGCGGGAGAGTGACGAAGACGTCGGCGGTCCACGAATCACCCAGCGCCACGTACTCGTGGTAGCTGGTGCTCGCCGACGCCGACGCCGGGGCGGCGAAGGCGAGCGCGGCGATCGCGGGCACGGCGAGAAGGGTGAACAGGCGCCTGCGCATGCTGCCTCCGTTGGCGAGCGGCGAAGTGAAGACCTTTCACATTCGACGCGCAGCCGGTGAAAGTCAATCCTGCTCACCCGTCCTGGTGACTCCGGTCGGCGTGGGTATTCAGACCCTGGTCAGCCGCACCACCGCGCTCGCGTAGCCGCTCCCCGGCAGCGCGACGTCGATCCCGTGGCTCAGCAGCACCGCGCCGTGGTGCACGACGCCGTCCTGGTCCCGGTACCGCGCCGCCGGATCCAGCCCGGCCAGGCGCGGCGGCGTGACCGGCCGCGCGAACTCCGCGGGCCGCCGCCAGAAGATCACCACGACGTCACCGCCCAGGACGTACTGCACCGCGGTCAGCGCCGAGCGCGCCGGATCGGCCAGCCGGTACAGCTCGCCGTGCTGCACCACGGGCCGGATCTCCTTGTACAGCGCCACGAGCGCTGTCGCCTCTTCGAGTTCTGCGGCACTCCAGCGAGGCAGGTCCCCGCCCAGGCCGAGCACGCCCGCCATCGCGACGTGGAACCGGAAGCTCAGCGGCGCCTCCCGGCCGGTGGTCGGGTTCGGGCTGTCGGTGACCCAGGCCGACATCGTGCCGGCGGGGTAGAGCTGGCCGTAGCCGTGCTGGATGGTGATCCGGTCGGCCGCGTCCGTGTTGTCCGACGCCCAGATCTCGTCGGTGCGCGCGAGGATCCCCAGGTCGGTGCGGCCGCCGCCGCCCGCGCACCCCTGGATCCGCAGGCCGGGGTGATCGGCCCGCAGCCGGTCGAAGATCGCGTAGACCGCGCGGACGTGGTCGACCCACAGCCGTCCCGGATCCGCCATCGAGGGCCACCCGGCCTCGGTGAACGCGCGGTTCATGTCCCACTTGAGGTAGTCGATCCCGTGCTCGCCGACGAGCCGGTCGAGCCACTTGTGCGCCCAGTCCGCGACGTCCGGGCGGGCGAAGTTGAGCACGAGCTGGTTGCGCAACGTCGTGCGCGTGCGGTTCGCCATGTGCAGCACCCAGTCCGGGTGCGCGCGGTAGAGGTCGCTGTCCGGGTTGACCATCTCCGGCTCGACCCACAGCCCGAACTTCATCCCGTGCGCGTGCACCGCGTCGGCGAGCGGCCCGAGCCCGGCGGGGAAGCGCTGCTCGTTGGCGGTCCAGTCGCCGAGGCCGGCGGTGTCGCCGGTGCGGGCGCCGAACCAGCCGTCGTCCATCACGAACAGCTCGGCGCCGAGCTTCGCCGCGGCCTCGGCGAGTCGTGTTTCGGTCTGCTCGTCGACGTCCCAGCCGGTCGCTTCCCAGGAGTTGTAGACGATCGGCCGCAGCTCGCCGGAGTGCGGCTGGACGAACTCGCGGACGTAAGCGTGCCAACGCCGGCTCGTGCCACCGAAGCCGTCGGCCGCGTAGAGCCCGGCGAACACCGGCGTCTCCCAGGTTTCTCCGGGCTTCAGCCGCCAAGAGACGTTCTCGTGCCCGAACCCGCCGGTCCAGGTGACGCGGCCGGTGTGCGTGTGGTCGACCGTGATCCGCCAGCTGCCGCTCCACGCCAGCGCGGTCGACCAGACCTCGCCGGACGTCTCCGTCGCGTCACCGGCGTCGAGCATCACCCAGGGGTTGACCTGGTGACTGGACACGCCGCGACGGCTGGTCAGCGTGGTTTCGCCGACGGGCAGCGGTTCGCGCAGCACGCCGTACTCGGCACTCCAGGCACCGGACGTCCTGCTCAGCCGCGCGCCGTCGCGCCGGGGGAGCGTCCAGGACGCGGAATCCGTGCGCAGCAAGGCAATCTCCGCGTCCCCGGTGGTGCGCAGGGTCGTCCACCGCTCGATGACGTCGCCGCGGACGCGGTAGTGCAGCGAGAGTTCCAGCGGGTAGTGCCGGTCCGCGAGCCGCAAGTCCAGGGTGTCTTCGGTGCTGGAATGCCCCGCGTAACGCCACTCCAGCGCCGACGTCCCGTCCTCGAACCGCGCGGCCAGCGCCGCGACGCCGAAAAACGCGCCGCCCTCGGCCGGCAGTTCGAGCCGCTCGTCGCCTGGCTCGTCGAAGCTGCTCTCGGCCGGGTTGCGGCGCTCGGCGACCTGCGTGGCCTGCGCCAGCGTGAGCGGCGGCCCCCAGTGGACGTGCCGCGGCCGGTCGTCGGCGTCGAGCCGGAAGGCGTACGAGCTCTCCGGGGTGCGCAGCAGCCACAGCCGGTGCGCGGGGTCGTGTTCCACGAGCGACATGGTCCTGAGCGTAGGCACGACCAGCCGAAAAATAAATTCTTGACGAAGTTAATTAGTACTGCCTACCCTTCCGGCCATGCCTCGCAGTGCACCGGCAAGGGCGCCGATCACCAGTCCCGCGGCCGCGACCGTGTTCACCACGGTCCTGACCGAGGGGCCGGTCTCCCGCGTCGACGTCGCCCGGCGCACCGGGCTCTCCTCCGCCGCGGTCACCAAGGCGGCCCGGCCCTTCATCGACGCCGGTTACCTCGAAGAACTCGCCTCCGAAGGCCGGACGACGCCGGGGGCCGGGCGCCCCGCGAACCCGCTCGCCATCCGCCCCGACCGCGAGTACTTCGTCGGCGTCAAGATCACCGGCGACGACCTGATCGGCGTGGTCACCGACCTGCGCGCCGACGTCCGCGCCACCGCCCACCACGCGCTGACGAGCCACGACGTCGAGCACGTCGTGCGGGCGCTCGCCGACCTCGTCGGGGAGCTGCTTGCCGAGCCGACGCCGGACGGCACCAGCAACCTCCGCGAGCGGGCCTACTGCCTCGGCGTCGCGGTGTCCGGCGACGTCGACCGCGCGTCCGGGATCGTCCGTTACTCGCCGTTCCTCGGCTGGCGCGACGTCCCGCTCGCCGAGCTGCTCGACGAGGCGACCGGCCTGACGACGACGCTGGAGAACGACGTCAAGGCGCTGACCGTGGCCGAGCAGTGGTTCGGCGAGGGCGTCGGCGCGTCATCGTTCGCCCTGGTCACCGTGGGCACCGGGATCGGCAGCGCGCTGGTCGTCGACGGCGCGCTGGTCCGCGGCGCGCACGGCGTCGCCGGCGAGATCGGGCACGTCCCGGTCGCCGACGGCGGCCCGCTCTGCCACTGCGGCGGCCGCGGTTGCGTCGAAGCGATCGCGTCCACCGAAGCGATCCTTCTGCGCGCCCGTGACGTCTCCGGCGAACCCACGCTGACCATGGACGACGCCGTGACGCGCGCCCGCGGCGGTGACGAGCCGCTGCGCGAGGTGTTCGCCGCGGCCGGCCACGCGATCGGGCTCGGCCTGGCCGCGCTGGTCAACCTGTTCGGTCCGGAACGGGTCGTCGTCTCCGGGGAAGGCGTCGCCACCTACGACCTGTTCGAGGAGCAGATCCGCCGGACCTTCGCGGTCCAGGCGTTCGGCAGCGCCGCCCGCTGCGGCCTGGTCATCCGGCCGCTGCCGTTCGAGGAGTGGGCGCGGGGCGCGGCCGCCGTCGCCATCCAGAGTCTTTTCGTCGCCGAGAGCGTCTAAGGAGTCCCTTGTGAGCCCCCAGAAATTTACGCTGAATCGTCGAAGCTTCCTGGTCGGTTCCGTCCTGTTCGCCGGCGGAGCGGCCCTGGCGGGCTGCACCACGGACCCGCTGAACAAGAACGCCGGTGCCCCCTCGGGCGCCAAGGTCACGCTGCAGCAGTGGTACCACGCGTACGGCGAATCCGGGACGCAGCAAGCGGTCCAGCGGTACGCGCAGGAGTTCACCAAGGCCAACCCGGACATCGCGCTCAACGTCAGCTGGATCGCCGGCGACTACGAGACCAAGCTCAACTCGGCGATGCTCACCGCGCAGGCGCCGGACCTGTTCGAGCTGGGCGACTTCCGGTACCAGAACGTCAAGAACGGCCTGCTCGCGCCGCTCGACGACGTCATCGCGCCGGCCAAGGCCGACTTCAGCCCGGCCGCGCTCGACACGGTGACGGTGGACAACAAGATCTACGGCGTCAAGATGATCGACGACGTCATGATGCTGTACTACCGCAAGAGCGCGCTGCAGGCCGCGGGCGTCCAGCCGCCGCAGACGTTCGCCGAGCTGCTCGACGCGACCCGCAGGCTGAACACCGGCAAGCAGAAAGGCCTGTACGTCGGCACCGACGGCGTCGGCGAGGCCGCGACCCTGCTGCTCTGGTCGTCCGGCGCGGACTTCTTCGACAGCAGCGGCAAGAAGGTCGCGTTCGCCGCTCCCGAAGCCGTCGCCGCGATCGCCGGGCTCAAGCAGCTGCACGACACCGGCGGCCTGCTCCAGGGCTACCCGACCGACTGGTCCGACCCCGGCGCGTTCGCCAACGGCGCCACCGCGATGCAGTGGGGCGGCCTGTGGTCGCTGCCGGACGTCAAGAAGGCCCTGGGTGACGACGTCGGCGTCGTCGCGTGGCCGAAGTTCGGGGACGCCGGCAAGCAGGTCGCCCGCGTCGGCGGCTGGTACCAGCTGGCCAACGCGAAGTCCGCTCATCTGGATGCGGTGAAGCAGTTCATCGACTGGCTGTGGATCAAGAACGCCGACCTGCAGAAGGACTGGTGCGTCAAGTACGGCTTCCACATCCCGGCCCGCAAGCCGGTCGCCGCGCAGACGACCGAGTTCTCGAGCGGCCCGGCCAAGGACGCCGTCACGATCTCGCAGCAGAACGACAAGTCCTACTCGGGCCTGTGGAACAAGGCGTCGGCGACGTTGTTCCTGCAGGCCGCGACGAAGATCGCGAACGGGGCGGACCCGGCGGCCGAGCTGGGGGACGCGGCGAAGAAGGCCCAGGCCGAAGTCGACAAGCAGCTGGCCTGATGACCGCCGTGATGGAGGCCCCGGCCGTCCCGGCGGCGGCGAAGAAACCACGCCGTCGCCGCCGGGACTGGCGCGCGATCGGCGCGTTCGCCGTGCTGACCGGCCCGGTGGTGCTCGGGCTAGGGCTGTTCAAGTACGTCGCGATCGCGTGGAGCTTCCTGCTCAGCTTCAACGAAGCGCGCGGCACCATCACCATCGGCCACTGGATCGGCTTCGACAACTACGCGTTCCTGCTCGGCAACGACGCCTTCCTGACGTCGCTGTCGACGATCGCGCTGTTCACGGTGTTCATCGTGCCGATCACCTTCGTGGCGTCGCTCGGCCTCGCCGTGCTGATCAACAGCATCCGCCGCGGCAAGGCGTTCTTCCGCACGGTGTTCCTCATCCCGGCCGCGGTGTCGTACGTCGTCGCCGCGCTGGTGTGGAAGATGGCGCTGTTCAACGGCCTGCCCTCGGGCGTCGCGAACGTGCTCGGCGGCCTGTTCGGCGCCGAGCCGGTGCCGTGGCTGTCGGAGACCAGCCCGCCGGTGTACTGGGTCGCGGTGGTGACGCTGCGGCTGTGGCTGCAGGTCGGGCTGTACATGATCCTGTTCCTCGCGGGGCTGAAGGCGATCTCGCCGTCGCTGTACGAGGCGGGGGAGCTGGACGGCACGACCAAGTGGCAGGCCTTCCGCTACATCACGCTGCCGCAGCTGCGGAACACGTCCGTCGCGGTGCTGCTGCTGATCCTGATCGCGGCGTTCCAGGCGTTCGACGAGTTCTACAACCTGTTCGGCACCGGGCTGTCCGGCACCGCGACGGCGCCGGTGAAGCCGCCGCTGGTCTACCTCTACGACTCCGCGCTCGGCGACCAGAACTATGGCGTCGGCTCGGCGGGCGCGTTCCTGCTGACCGTGCTCATCGTCGTGATCACCCTGCTGCAGGGCCGGTTCGTCGGCTTCGGGAAGAAGGACTGATGGCCGTCCTCACAGTTCCCCGGAAAGCGCCGAAGTACGTCCTGGCCTCGGTGCTCGCGGTGATCTTCCTGCTGCCGTTCTACATCATGCTGCGCAACGCGCTGATGACGCGTCAGCAGGTCACCTCGCCGGACTGGTCGTGGCTACCGGACCCGCTGTCGTGGGTCAACTTCGGCGACCTGTTCGCCGACGCGTCGGTCCCGATGGCGCACTCGTTGTGGAACTCGTTCCTGGTCGCGATCGTGACCGCGCCGGTCGGCACGCTGTTCGGCTCGATGGCCGGCTACGCGCTGGCCCGGATCAATGTGCCGGGACGGCGTGCGGTGTTCACGTACGTGCTGGTCACGCTGATGATCCCGCAGTCGGTCACGTTCGTGCCGACGTTCGTCGTCGTCGGCTCGCTGGGCGGGGTCAACACGGAGTGGGGGATCATCGCGCCGAACCTGTTCAGCGCGTTCACCGTGATCCTCTTCCGCAACTTCTACCTGCGGTTCCCGGCCGAGATCGAGGAGGCCGGGCGGCTCGACGGCCTCGGTTACCTCGGCGTCTACCGGCGGCTCGTGCTGCCGAACTCGGGGAGCATGATCGCGTCGCTCGGCGCGCTGATGTTCATCGAAAGCTGGAACGCGTTCCTGTGGCCGCTGGTGATCGGGCAGGACCCGTCGTCGTGGACCGCGCAGATCGCCCTCTCCACGTTCCTGACCGCGCAGTCGGTCAACCTGCCGGCCCTGTTCGCCGGCGCGCTCGTCACCATCGCGCCGCTGGTCGCGATGTTCCTGGTCGCACAGCGGTTCATCGTCAGCGGGATCGCGGCGAGCGGCCTGAAGGAGTAGTTCCCCCTTTCCCCACCCGAGGAGTGTCTCTCTTGAAGCGTCTCCTTTCCGTTTTCCTCGCTGTACTGGGTTTTCTGGCCTTCTTGGTGCCCACGGCCGATGCGCGGACGCCGTTCGTCAAGCCGTTCATGGGCTGGAGCAGCTGGAGCCTGGAGTCGTCGACCCGCGCGGGTTACGGCACTTCGTGGCTGAACGAAGGGCACATCCGCGACGCGGCCGACGCCCTCGCGGGCAAGCTCAAGTCCGCCGGTTACACCAACGTCAACATCGACTCGGGCTGGAACGCGGACCTCGCGTGGGTGTTCCACACCGACGTCAACGGCATTCCGACGCCGGACCCGGGCCGGTTCCCGTCCGGGATCCCCGCGTTGGCCTCCTACGTTCACTCGCGCGGGCTGAAGCTCGGCCTGTACGCAGTGACCGGGCTGGAGAAGGAGGTCTACGACAAGAACGCGCCCATCCTCGGGACGTCGTGCCACGCGCAGGACATCGCGTACCGGCCGCTGACCCCGTCCAACGGCTGGGGCGGCAACTGGAAGGTCGACTTCGGGAACCCGTGCGCGCAGAAGTACTACGACTCGATCGTGTCCCGGTTCGCGTCCTGGGGCGTCGACTTCGTCAAGGTCGACGGGACGACGGCGGACAACGTCGCCGACATCAGGGCGTGGTCCGCGGCCATCGACCACGCGCGGCGGCCGATGTGGCTGACGGCGAGCGCGTGGCCGGTGCCGCGATCCATCGGGCCCGCGCTCGCTCCCCACGCCAACGGCGTGCGCATCGACACCGACGTCGAGTGCTACTGCGACACGGTGTCCTCCTGGGACAGCTCGGTGAAGGCGCGCTGGGCGGACCTGCCTTCGTGGCAGGGCGTGTTCGGGCCGCAGTTCCGGCCGGACCTGGACTCGATGCCGATCAGCAACAACACCGGCAGCGGCATCCAGGACGGCATCTCCGACGTCGAACGGCAGAGCGTGATGACGTTCTGGTCGATGGCGTCATCGCCGCTGTACGTCGGGGGAGACATCTGCTTCCTGGACTCCGCCGCGGTGTCGATCCTGACGAATCCCGAGGTCATCCGCGTCGACCAGGCCGGGGCCTACCCGACCCAGGTGACCGGCGGCGACCTCCAGGTGTGGCGGAAGCGCGCCCCGGACGGCCGGACGTACGCGGCCGTTTACAACCTGGGCTCGGCACCGGCGGACATCCGGGTGGACCTCGGTGGTCACGGGGCGAGCCCGGTGCGTGACCTGGTCGCCCGGACGGATCTCGGCCGGTTCCGGGGTTCGTGGACCGCTTCGGCTGTTCCGGCCCACGGCTCACGGCTGGTCCGGATCGGCTGATCGTTGTTCTCGAAGGGGCTCTTCTAGCGCGACCGTCTCGCGCGAACGGCGGGAAAAGTCCCCTTCGTCGTGCCTGCGTCATCCATTGGGTGGAAGACGTCTGGTCGCCGCCCCGGCCATCGTGTTATGTTCGATGACAGAACGAGTGTGCGTGATGCGAACAGGTGGGAGTGCGGGATGGCGGAGCTGCTGTCGCTGGAAGAGGCCGTGGCCCGGCTGGTGCACGACGGCGACACCGTCGCGCTGGAGGGCTTCACGCACCTCATCCCGGTCGCGGCCGGGCAGGAGATCATCCGCCAGCGGCGGCGTGACCTCACGCTGGTGCGGATGACCCCGGACATCGTGTACGACCAGCTCATCGGCGCCGGCTGCGCGAGCAAGCTGATCTTCTCGTGGGGCGGCAACCCCGGCGTCGGCTCGCTGCACCGGTTCCGCGACGCGGTCCAGCACGACTGGCCGGTGCCCCTCGAGATCGAGGAGCACAGCCACGCGGGCATGGCGAACCGCTACGTCGCGGGCGCGTCGGGCCTCCCGTTCGCGGTCCTGCGCGGCTACACGGGCACGGATCTCCCGGCACAGACCGACACCATCAAGCCGATCACCTGCCCCTTCACGGGCGAGCAGCTGACGGCGGTGCCCGCCCTGAACCCGGACGTCACGATCGTCCACGCCCAGCGCGCGGACCGCGCGGGAAACGTCCAGATGTGGGGCATCACCGGCGTCCAGAAAGAAGCGGTCCTGGCGGCGAAACGCTCGCTGGTCACTGTGGAGGAGATCGTCGACGAACTGGAACCGCGCCCCGGCGCGGTCATCCTCCCGGGCTGGGTAGTCACGGCGGTGTCGGAAGTCCCCGGCGGCGCCAAGCCGTCCTACGCGGCGGGCTACTACGAACGCGACAACTCGGCCTACCAGGCTTGGGACGAAGTGGGCCGCGATCGCGAGGCGTTCACGAAGTGGCTCAACAACCTGACCGGGGTAACGGCATGACCCCCGCCTCGGCCGTGGGCCAGGGGTTCTCCCGAGCGCAGCCCACCGGCAGCACGTCTTCCCGGGCGCTCGGCCGCGAGGTCGCGGCCCCCTTCTCCGGCGCGGCGGTCTTCGGCCGAGCCGGCGTGGATCCGGCTCGCGCGACCCCGTCCGGCCGGGCGGTCGCCGCCTCCTTCCCCGAGGCGGCGCCCACGGCCCCGGTCCCCACCGCGCCAACCCCCGACACCGGCTCCACCGCGGAGGCAACGGCATGAGCACCGACTACACCGCCGACGAGATGATGAGCGTCGCGGCCGCCCGCGCCCTCGGCGACGGCATGTCCTGCTTCGTCGGCATCGGCCTGCCGAGCAAGGCGGCCAACCTGGCCCGCCGCACCCACGCCCCGGACCTGACCCTGATCTACGAGTCCGGCTGCCTCGGCGCGAAGCCGTCCCGCCTCCCGCTCTCCATCGGCGACGGCGAGCTGGCCGACACCTCCGACGCCGTGGTCAGCGTCCCGGAGATCTTCAACTACTGGCTCCAGCCCGGCCGCATCGACGTCGGCTTCCTCGGCGCCGCCCAGCTGGACAAGTTCGGCAACATCAACACCACCGTGATCGGCTCGGACTACCACAATCCGAAGGTCCGCCTGCCCGGCGCGGGCGGCGCCCCGGAGATCGCCGCGTCCTGCCGCGAGGTGTTCGTCGTGCTCCGGCAGAACCCCCGCGCGTTCGTCGAGAAGGTCGACTTCGTGACGTCCTTCGGCCACGGCACCGGCAAGGGCGACCGCGAACGCCTCGGTCTGCCGGGCCGGGGCCCGACCCTGGTGGTCACCGACCTGGGCCTGCTGCGCCCCGACCCGGAGACCGCGGAGCTCACCCTCACCGAGCTCCACCCGGGCGTCGAGCTGGAGCGCGCGGTGGCGGCGACCGGGTGGACACTGAAGGTCGCGGACGACCTCACGGTCACCCCCGCCCCCACCGAAGAGGAGCTGGCCGTGCTGCGACACCTCGAAAAGGCAAGCAAGTGACCCGGAAGGCCACCGCATGACCGACGTCTACGTCCTCGACGCGCTCCGCACCCCGTTCGGCCGCTACGGCGGCGCGCTGGCCGGCGTCCGCCCGGACGACCTCGCCGCGACCGCGCTCCGGGCCATCCAGTCCCGCAACGACCTCGATCCGTCCACAGTGGACGAAGTGACTCTCGGTGACGCGAACGGCGCGGGCGAGGACAACCGCAACGTCGCCCGCATGGCCACCCTGCTCGCGGGCTGGCCGACGAGCATCCCCGGCAACACCGTCAACCGGCTGTGCGGCTCCGGGCTCGACGCGGTGATGCAGGCCAGCCGGTCGATCCAGGTCGGTGACGCGTCCCTGGTGGTCGCCGGCGGCGTCGAGTCGATGACCCGCTCGCCGCTGGTCATGCCCAAGCCGGAGAAGGCGTTCCCGGCGGGCAACCAGACCCTCTACAACACCGCGCTCGGCTGGCGCATGGTCAACCCGGCGATGCCGGGGCACTGGACGATCTCCCTCGGCGAGTCCACCGAGAAGCTCGCCGAGCAGTACGGCATCGGCCGTGACGAGCAGGACGCCTTCGCGGCGCGCAGCCACGTCAACGCCGCCAAGGCCTGGGACGAGGGCTTCTACGACGACCTGGTCGTCCCGGTCGAGGGCGTGGACCTGACCCGCGACGAGAGCATCCGCCCGGACTCCAGCCCGGAGAAGCTGGCGAAGCTCAAGCCCGCGTTCCGCAAGGAAAACGGCACCGTCACGGCGGGCAACGCGTCCCCGCTCAACGACGGCGCCTCGGCGCTGCTGCTGGGTGACGAAGCGGCGGCGAACCGGCTCGGCCGGGCGCCGCTCGCCCGGATCGCCGGCCGCGGCGCGGCGGGGGTCGACCCGGACGTCTTCGGCATCGGCCCGGTGCGCGCGGCCGAGATCGCGCTGGAGCGCGCCGGCATCGGCTGGGACGACCTGGCCGCGGTCGAGCTGAACGAGGCCTTCGCCGCGCAGTCGCTGGCGTGCCTGCGCGACTGGCCGAAGCTCGACCCGGAGATCGTCAACACCCACGGCGGCGCGATCGCCATCGGCCACCCGCTCGGCGCGTCCGGCGGCCGCATCCTCGGCACCCTGGCGCACGACCTGCACCGCCGCGGCGGGGGCTGGGGACTCGCCGCCATCTGCATCGGCGTCGGCCAAGGCCTGGCCGTCGTCCTCGAAGGCCGGTAAAGGAGGCATCATGGCTGCTCCGACCGAACTCAAGCTGCCGCACTACGGGCCGGACCCCGAAGGCACGCACCCGCCGCTGGGTTTCACCGGCTACCGGTCCACAGCGTTGCGGTACCCACGGCAACCGCTGGTGCTGCTCCCGCAGATGCTGACCGAGGTCACCGGCCCGCTGCTCGGCCCCGGCCGGCTCGGCGAGCACGACAACGACCTCACCCGCCGGCACGCGGAGGAACCGCAGGGTCAGCGGATCATCGTCACCGGCCGGCTGCTCGACGGCGACGGCCGTCCGGTGCGCGATTCGCTGATCGAGATCTGGCAGGCGAACGCGGGCGGGCGCTACCGGCACACCGGCGACCGCTGGCCGTCCCCGCTCGACCCGAACTTCGACGGCGTCGGGCGCGCTCTGACCGACAGCGACGGGCGCTACACCTTCACCACCATCAAGCCCGGCGCGTACCCGTGGAAGAACCACGACAACGCCTGGCGCCCCGCGCACATCCACTTCTCGGTGTTCGGCTCGGCGTTCACCCAGCGGCTGGTCACCCAGATGTACTTCCCGGACGACCCGCTGTTCTCCCAGGACCCGATCTTCAACTCGATCCCGGACGAGAAGGCCCGGCAGCGCATGGTTTCCCGGTACGACCACGAGATCACGCAGTCGGAGTGGGCGCTCGGCTACCAGTTCGACATCGTGCTGCGCGGGCGCGAGGCATCGGTGTTCGAAGAGGAAGAAGAGGACGAGGACTGATGCCCAGGCTGCTCCCCACCCCTTCGCAGACCGTCGGCCCGTACCTGTCGATCGGCTTGCCCTGGCCCGACGGCCCGTACGTCGTCCCGGAAGGCACCCCCGGCGCGCTCTGGATCCGCGGCACGGTGCGTGACGGCGCCGGCGACCCGGTCCCGGACGCCATGATCGAGACCTGGCAGGCCGACCCCGAAGGCGGCTTCCACCACCCCGACGACCCCCGCAGCGAGGCGTCCGACGAGTTCCGCGCCTTCGGCCGCTGCCCGACGGAAACCGATGGTACGTACGGAATCCTGACCCTGCTTCCGGGCCCGCTGCCCGGCGGGGGCGGCACCACCCAGGCACGCCACATCGACGTGTCGGTGTTCGCGCGCGGCCTGCTGAACCGGGTCGTCACGCGGATCTACTTCGCGGACCAGGACAACTCGGCGGACCCGACGCTGGCGTCGGTGCCGGCGGAGCGGCGCGACACGCTGATCGCCGCGAAGACCGCGGACGGCTACCGCTTCGACGTGCGGTTGCAGGGCGACGGTGAGACGGTGTTCTTCGCCCTATGAACGGAGATGGGAACGTGAACGCCGTACCGGTGCACAGGGTCGTCGAAGGCCCTGAAGACGGGCCGGTGGTGGTGTTCGCCGGTTCGCTGGGCAGCGACCTCCGGATGTGGGAGCCCCAGGTGGTTCCGTTGCTGGAGCGCGGTTTCCGGGTGGTGCGCTACGACACCCGCGGCCACGGCGCGTCGCCGGTGCCGCCCGGCCCGTACGACCTCGACGACCTGGGCGCCGACTTCCTCGCGCTGCTGGACGACCTCGGCGTCGCGAAGGCGCACCTGGTGGGGTTGTCGCTCGGCGGGATGACCGGCATGTGGCTCGGCGTCCACGCGCCCGACCGGATCGCGAGCCTGGTGCTCTGCTGCACGTCCGCCAAGCTCGGCCCGCCGGAGATGTGGGCGGACCGCGCCCGCACGGTCCGCGCGGAGGGCACGGCGACCGTGGCCGGCGCGGGTGTCAGCCGGTGGCTGACGCCCGCGTACCGCGAACGGCACCCCGACCGCGCCGCGTTCCTGCGCTCGATGATCTCCGAGGTCCCGGCCGAGGGCTACGCGTCGTGCTGCGGCGCGATCGAGCGGATGGACCTGCTCGACGTGCTGCCGAAGATCGCCGCCCCCACGTTGGTCATCGCGGGCGCCGACGACCCGGCCACCCCGCCGGAGGAGCACTCCCGCCCGATCGCCGACGGCATCCCGGGCGCGCGGTTGGAGGTCGTGGCGGACGCTGCGCACCTGGGCAGCTACGAGCAGCCCGAGGAGTTCACCAGGCTGATCCTCGAGCACCTGGAGGCACTGTGACCGACAACCGCGTGACCGACAGCCGCCACGAGCAAGGCATGAAGGTGCGCCGCGAGGTGCTGGGCGACGAGCACGTCGACCGCGCGGTCGCGGGCACGACCGAGTTCAGCCGCCCCTTCCAGGACTACATCACCGAGGGCGCGTGGGGCACGGTCTGGTCCCGTGACGGCCTGGACCGGCGCACCCGCAGCTGCGTCACGCTGGCGGCCTTGACGGCGTTGCACGCGCACAACGAGCTGCCGATGCACGTCCGGGCCGCGGTCCGCAACGGCCTGACCGCGGCCGAAATCGGCGAGGTCCTGCTCCACACGGCCGTCTACGCCGGCGCCCCGGCGGCGAACGCGGCGTTCGCCATCGCCCAGCGCGCCCTGGCCGAGCTGGGCGAGCCAAGCGCCCTGCCCGCCGACGCCGGATAGGGTTTCGGAATGGACGCGAGTCTGCCCCCCTTCGAAGTCGAACTGGACGGCGAGCCGGCCCACCGCGGTGCCCACCACGTGCAGTCGCTGGAGCGCGGCTTGGCCGTCATCAAGGCGTTCCACGCGGGCGCGGCCGAACTCACCTTGAGCGACGTCGCCCGCGCGACAGGCCTGACCCGCGCCGCGGCCCGCCGGTTCCTGCTGACGCTGACCGACCTCGGTTACGTCCGCACGGACGGCAAGTACTTCTCGCTCACCGCCCGCGTCCTGGAGCTGGGGTACTCGTACCTGTCGAGCATGACGCTGCCCGAGGTGGCGCAGCCCCACCTCGAGCACCTCTCGGCCGACGTGCACGAGTCGAGCTCGGTCTCGGTGCTGGAGGGGACCGACATCGTCTACGTGGCGCGGGTGGCGGTCTCGCGCATCATGACGGTGAGCATCAACGTGGGCACCCGCTTCCCGGCGCACGCGACGTCGATGGGGCACGTCCTCCTGACCGGCCTCAGCGCCGCGGAGCTGGAGGCGTACCTCGTGGTCGCGAGACTGGACCGCCTCACCGACCGCACGGTCACCTCACCCGAGCGCCTGCGCACCGAGCTGGCCAGGGTCGGCGAGCAGGGCTGGGCCATGGTCGACCAGGAACTGGAGGAAGGCCTCCGCTCGGTAGCGGCCCCGATCCACGACCGCCGAGGCACGGTGGTCGCAGCCGTCAACCTCTCGACCCACGCGAGCCGCACCACAGCCGAGTCGGTGGAGCGAGACCTGGTCCCACCCCTGCTGGCCACAGCCCGCGCGATCGAGTCGGACCTGTCGGCAGGAGCCCCGGGCCGAGCCCATGGCTGAGCAGGTAGCCGGCCTCCTACTGGCCGCAGGTGCCGGCCGCAGATTCGGAGGCCCGAAGGCCCTGGCCACCTTGAACGGCGAGCCCCTGGTCCAACGCGCCCTACGGATCATGAAGGAAGCAGGCTGCACCCCGATCCGAGTAGTCATAGGCGCAGCAGCCGACGAGGTCCGAGCCCTGCTGCCAAACCCTGAAATGGCGGTAGTAGCGGAGGATTGGGCAACCGGAATGGGCGCCTCCCTACGCACCGGCTTGGCGGAGCTGAACCACCTGAAGGAACCGGTAGCGACATTGGTCCACCTGGTCGACCTCCCGTGGGTAGGCCCCGAAATCCTCACCCGGGTAGCAACCAACGCAACCGCGAACACGGTCGCCCGAGCAGCCTACGAGGGCACCCCAGGCCACCCGGTCCTACTGGGCCGCACCTGGTGGCCAGAAATAGCCAAAACGGCGGAGGGCGACCGAGGAGCCCGAGACTGGCTGGCAACCCGCAAGGACCTGACACTGATCGAGTGCGCAGACCTAGGCAACGGCCGCGACGTAGACCACCGAGCGGACCTGCCGAACGAAGCAAGCCCCACCAACCCCGCCTGACCCACCCAACCTGGCCAACAGCCGCGATGTGGACGGCCCGACATGGGTCGCCCCGGAGCCACTCCGCCTGACGTGGGCGGACCCGCGCGATTTGTGCAGTCCAGGGTGACCTGCGCCGCCCAGCCGACCTGCCCCGGCGACAAACCTGATTCCTAGTCACCCTCCACCACGCGGTGGCGATCTGCCGAGCCGTCCCCGCTCGGTTTGCGGCCGACCCTGCCGCCTCACTGGACCGGCCTGACGTTCCCGCCCGCCGAGCCTGCCCCCGCGAGCCTCACACGGCGCAACCACCCCGCGGCCACGCTGCCACTTGCCTACCGAGCCGTCGCAGCTGCGGCCGACCCTGCCGCCTACTCGGCCGCACCCCTCCGCGTCGCCTCACCAGCCCGCCGACCAGTCGGAGCTGCGGCCGCCCGCACTGCCCCCGCACAACCGCTCCACCCTGCCGACCAGTCGTAGCCGCGGTCGACCCCGCCGCAGCCGCCTCATCACCCCGCCGCGACCCCTTCCCAACCCGTCGAGCTGCCGAGCCCCCTCGGCCGTAAACCGCGCCGAAGCTTGCCGACCCCTACGATCGAGTTCGTGACCGACTCGCTCGCCTCACCCGAAGAACTCGCCGCCGCGCTGGATCGGACCGGTTACCTCGCCGATGACGGGCTCGCCACCGCCGGGTTCCTCGCCCTGCGGATGGGGCGTCCGCTGTTCTGCGAAGGCGAGCCCGGCACCGGCAAGACCGCCCTCGCCCTCGCGCTGGCCACCGCGCTCGATCGGCCGCTCGTGCGCCTTCAGTGCCACGAGGGCATCGACGCCGCCCAGGCTCTCTACGAGTGGGACTTCCCGCGGCAGCTCCTGCACCTGCGCGCGCTCGAAGCGAGCGGGGGCATCGACGTCGAGACCGCCGAGCGCTCCCTCTACACCGAGCGGTTCCTGCTGGCCCGGCCGCTGCTGCAGGCCCTCATCAGCGCCCCGTGCGTGCTGCTGATCGACGAGATCGACCGCGCCGACGACGAGTTCGAGGCCTTCCTCCTGCAGCTGCTCGACGAGTACGCCGTGACCATCCCCGAGTACGGGGAGGTCCGCGCGGAGCAGCCGCCGCTGGTGGTGCTGACCTCCAACCGGACCCGTGAGGTGCACGACGCGCTCAAGCGGCGGTGCCTCTACCACTGGCTGGAACACCCGGACCTGGTTCGAGAGGTCACGATCCTGCGCCGTAGGATCCCGCTAATAGGTGAAGTTCTGGCTCGGCAGGTCGCTGAAGCGGTGCAACGGCTCCGGCAAATGGACCTGCTGAAACCACCTGGAGTAGCGGAGTCACTCGATTGGGCGAAAGCCCTGATGACTCTCCACCGTGACGAACTGGACGCGGCATCAGCGGCGAGAACGCTCGGTGCGGTCCTGAAATACAGCGAAGACCTCGACCGGGTCAGGGCCAAGCTCGACGCCCTGTTCGCCTGACGGCCGGTCCGGGGGATGACCGAAGGCGTGGGAGGACCTGAGGCATGAGTGTGGCGGAGACGACCGAGGCGCGACCACTGGCCGAGCCGGAGCCGGATCGGCCCCAGCCGGCCGGTCCGGCGGACACCCGCCGGGGGTGGCGGCCCAAGCTGGCCGCCGTCGCGGCGATCCTCGGGGGCACCGCGCTGATCGCCGCGCACGCCTCGCTCTACGGCAACTGGCTGATCGACGACGCGGCGATCACGTTCGCCTACTCGCGTGACGTCGCCGACGGGTTCGGCCCGGTGCTGCAGCCCGGCGCCCTGCCGGTCGAGGGCTACTCCAACCCGACCTGGATGATCCTGCTCGCGCTCGGCAAGCTCGTCGGGCTGTTCGACCACGGCACGATCTTCGGCGTCAACGACCAGATCCTGTTCCCGAAGGCCCTCGCCCTGGCCTGCTGCCTCGGCATCCTGGTCCTGTTCTACTTCGGCGCGAAGACGCTCAGCCGCCGGCCCGCCCTGATCACCTTCGTCGCCGGGGCGGCGCTCGCCGCGATCCCGTCGTTCGTGATCTGGTGCTTCTCCGGCCTGGAGAACTCGTTCTACGCGCTGACCGTCACCGCGATCGCGGTGCTCTGCCTGCGCGCCGTCCAGAGCGGCAAGCTGCTCAACCACCAGGTCGCCATCGGTACCGGCCTGATCGCCATGGCCGCCGCGCTGACCCGGCCGGACGGGATCATCTACGCCGGCGCGTACCCGATCGTCGTCGCGCTGTTCCTCAAGCGCGAACTGCTCGCCCGCAGCATCCGCGCGGTCGTCGTCTCGGTGGCCGCGTTCGCCGTGCCCTACGGCGCCTACGTGGTCTTCCGCTGGTTCGAGTTCGGCCGGCTGGTGCCCAACACCGCGGTCGCGAAGGGGCAGGACCCGCCCACCCTCGACGACCTCGACCGGCCCGCCCAGATCGTGGACTACATCGGCTGGCTGGTCGTCGCGGTCGCCGTCGCGTGCCTGGTGATGCTGCTGGTCCGGCCGTCGAAGCTGCGCACCGGCCTGGTCGCGCTGCTGGCGCCGTTCGGGCTGACCGTGGTCGCGTTCATCGTGCTCGAGTACGACTGGATGGGCCAGCTGCGGTTCGCGACGCCGGTGTGGACGCTCGGCGCGTTCGGCGGCGCGATCGTGGTGGTCGAGGCGCTGGCCGCGGCCCGGCTGCGCGGCCGGATCGCGCTGGCCTGCCTGCTGGTCGTCGCGCTGGTCAGCTCGGTCAGCGGGCTCTACACGCAGGGCACCACCTACCGCGCCCACGCGAAGACGGCGTTCTGCATCGTCGCCGAGCGCGACGCCCAGGCCATCAACGGTTTCGCGGACATCCTGAAGCTGCCCGACACGGCCCAGGTCGGCCTGATCGACCTCGGCGGGACGTCGCTGGGCAGCCGCATCCGGGTGCTCGACCTGGCCGGCCTCGGCGACAAGCCGATCGCCGACTACCTGCACAAGGCGGACATGGCCGGCCTGCGCGACTACACGTTCAACGTCGCGAAGCCGGAGATGATCACCTTCATCGGCTCGTGGATCACGACGCTGCAGTTCGACAAGGATCCGCGGTTCGACCGCGACTACGCGACGATCTTCGTGAACCGCCCGATCGGCGACGACACCGTCGACTCGCGCAACTGGGTCAGCTACCACGTCCGCCGCGACCTGGTCGACCCCGCGAAGCTCGCGGAACTGCAGGCGTACGCGCAGAAGACGCTCCCGCCGATCCTGGAGCTCAACAAGACCGCCGGCCTCCGCGCCTGCGCACCGATCAAACCCGGCATCAAGGTCTCCTGACCCGGCCGGCGCGCCCGCTTCGAAAGTCCACAAAGGACGATCGGAGCGGGCGCGTCGTCGTTCCGGGGGAACCGCGCGCCGGCTCCTAAGACCGGACGCGTCGTTCCTGCGGGTCGTAGACCACCAGGTTCCGGAGCCGGGCTTCGGCGACGGCGCCGGAAACGACCGTGCCGGCCACGTCCCGGCCCATGCCGAAGTAGAGCAGCGGGCCGCTCGCGTTCGACATCAACCCGCTCGACGCCCACGGGGAAGTCTCGCCGAGATCGTGCGCGCCGAGATCGGGCCACCGGCGGAGCAGGGCCTGGACGTACTCGGTGATCGTCGGCCACGGTGGCCGCACGGCCGACAGCTCGATGTACTTCATGTAGAGGCGGCCGTACTCCGCCGCGGCCCCGGCGTCGTCCGCCGGTGCCGGTCCGTCCCACACAACCAGGTCGTAGCTCACCGGTGCATGGTCGCACGCCGCGTAAATGCGTTGCCGCGCCACCAAGAGTCCGGCATTCTTCCTCCAGCACCGAGAAACCCGAGAGGAGGAGATCGTGACCGAAGCCCGGATGTTCCGATGCGGCGCGATCTCCCGTGCCGTCCGCTGAATTCTTTCTGAAGGCTCTTCGCGCCCGCCCCGCCGCTACCGGGGCCGGCCGCCGCGAAGAGCGCGGTCTGCGCCCGTCCGGGGAGGGGCGTGTGCAGGCCGCCCCGTCCCGGTAGCTCAGCAGGACAGAGCGCGGCGCTACGAACGCCGAGGTCCGAGGTTCGACTCCTCGCCGGGACACACCGACAAGCGCACAATGGGGACATGACCACGGTCTCCGATCCGGTCGCCGGGTACGCCGGGTTCGCCGCCGCGCTGCGGGAGGCGGGCGTGGCCTGCGACGCGCACCGCGTGCAGGCCTACCTGGCCGCCGTCGGCGAGGTCGACGTCGCCGAGCCCACCCAGCTGTACTGGGCGGGGCGGCTCACCCTGTGCTCGAGCCCCGACGACCTCGCCTGTTACGAAGAGGCCTTCAGCCAGTGGTTTTCGATCGAACCGCCGGGTCCGCGCCGCACGAAGGCCGCCGCGCCGAAGCAGGCGCGGATCGCGCCGCTCGTCGACTCCGAGGGCGGGGACGCCGACGGCGGCGACGGTCCCGACCAGCTGAAGGTCGCCGCGAGCGGCCAGGAGGTGCTGCGTCACCGCGACCTCGCCGAGCTGACCACCGCCGAACGCGAGCACCTGCGCGAGCTGCTGGCCACCCTGCGTCCCGTGCCGCCCCGGCGCCGCGCCGCCCGGCGGACGCCGGCCCGCCGGGGACGGCTCGATCCGGCCCGCACGCTGCGCGCGATGCTCGCCAGCGGCGGCGAACCCGTCCGGCTCGCGCACACCCGCCGCGGCTCGCGCCCGCGCCGGGTCGTGCTGCTGATCGACGTCTCCGGCTCGATGAGCCCGTACGCCGACGCGCTGCTGCGGTTCGCGCACGTCCTCACCCGGTCCGCGCCCCAGTCCGTAGAGGTGTTCACGCTCGGCACGCGGCTGACCCGGGTTTCGCGCCAGCTGCGTCAGCGCGACCCGGAGCGCGCGATGCTCTCGGCGGGTTCCGCGGTGCCGGACTTCGCCGGCGGCACCCGCCTCGGCGAGACGCTGCGGGCCTTCCTCGACCGGTGGGGACAGCGCGGCGTGGCCCGGCGCGCGGTCGTCACGATCTTCTCCGACGGCTGGGAGCGCGGCGACACCACGATGCTCGGCGAGCAGCTCGCGCGGCTGCACCGCCTCGCGCACGCCGTACTCTGGGTGAATCCGCACGTCGGCCGTGCGGGGTACGCTCCGGTCCAGTCGGGCATCGTGGCCGCACTGCCCCACATCGACCGGCTGCTGGCCGGGCACACCCTGGCCACCTTGGAACGACTGCTCGGGGAGATTTCCGATGCGTGACGTACTGGATGACGTGTTCCGCCGCTGGTCGGCGGGGGAGACGGTCGGGCTGGGCACCGTCGTCGCCACCTTCTCGTCGGCCCCCCGCGCCCCCGGCGCGGCGATGGTCGTGGCCCCGGACGGCACCGTTGCGGGCAGCGTGTCCGGCGGCTGCGTCGAAGGCGCCGTCTACGAGCTGGCGCAGGAGGTCGTCACCGAGCGCAAGCCGGTGCTGCAGCGCTACGGCGTCACCGATGACGACGCCTTCGCGGTGGGTCTGACCTGCGGCGGGATCATCGACATCTACGTCGAGCACGTCGACCGCGAGTCGATGCCCGAGCTGGGCGACGTCGTCGCGTCGGTCCGCGGCGGCGAGCCGGTCGCGGTCGTGACGGTCATCGAGCACGAGCGCGAAGGCCTGGTCGGCGAGCACATGATCGTCTGGCCGGACCGCACCGAGGGCTCGCTGGGCTCGTCGCGGATGGACGACGCGGTGGCCGACGACGCCCGCGGCCTGCTGGCCAGCGGCCGCACCGGCACCCTGCACTACGGCCCGGACGGGCAGCGCCGCGGCGAGGGGATGGCGGTGTTCGTCAACTCCTTCGAGCCGCCGCCCCGGCTCCTGGTCTTCGGCGCGATCGACTTCGCCGCCGCGATGGCACGCATGGGCGCCTACCTCGGTTACCAGGTCACGGTGTGCGACGCGCGGCCGGTGTTCGCCACCAGCAGCCGGTTCCCGGACGCGCACGAGGTCGTCGTCGACTGGCCGCACCGGTACCTCACGGCGGAGGCAGACGCGGGCCGCATCGACCGGCGCACCGCGATCGCGGTGCTGACCCACGACCCGAAGTTCGACGTCCCGCTGCTGGAGGTCGCGCTGCGCCTCGACGTCGGGTACGTCGGCGCGATGGGGTCCCGCAAGACCCACGACGACCGGTTTTCGCGGCTGCGCGAGGCCGGCATCACCGAGCCCGAGCTGGAACGGCTGTCCTCGCCGATCGGTCTCGACCTCGGCGCCCGCACCCCGGAGGAGACGGCGGTGTCGATCGCCGCGGAGATCATCGCGTTGCGCTGGGGTGGCGGCGGACGGCGGCTCGCCGAACTGTCCGGCCGCATCCACGGCTGAAAAGTTCACCCGGGCGGCGTTTCCGCGGATGCGGTGATTCCACTGTGGATTCTCCCGCAGCTGCGGGAACGGCCGCCGAACGTGTGACATCAGGACTTGTCCGCGCCAGGAAGGCGTAGCACGCTCGGGTCTTGTGAGCCCGATCACGGTCGGGCCTGGCCGCTCCCGAACCGGCTTTGGAGGCCTGATGCGCATTACCGTCACTGTCGACGGGACGAAGTACACCGACGAGGTCGAACCGCGCACCCTGCTCGTGCACTACCTGCGAGAGCGGATCGGCAAGGTCGGCACGGTCGTCGGCTGCGACACCAGCAACTGCGGTGCGTGCACCGTCCACCTGGACGGGCACAGCGTGAAGTCCTGTTCCGTGCTGGCCGTGCAGGCCGACGGCAGCGAGGTCACCACCGTCGAGGGCCTCAGCCGCGACGGCCAGCTGCACCCGGTGCAGAAAGCCTTCCACGAGAACCATGCGCTGCAGTGCGGGTTCTGCACCCCCGGCATGATCATGCAGTCGATCGACCTGCTGGCCGACAACCCGGACCCGGACGAACAGGCCGTCCGTGAGGGCCTCGAAGGCAACCTCTGTCGCTGCACCGGCTACCAGAACATCGTCCGCGCGGTCCGCGACGCCGCTCAGCACATGAGCCCCGGCGCCGGACCCGACGCCGAGCGGATCACCGAGACCAAGCACGTCGGCGTGGGTGGTGACTGATGACCGCGACGATCGAACCGGAAGTCGGAAAGTCACGGCGCCGCAAGGAAGACGAGCGGTTGATCACCGGCCGCACCCGCTGGACCGACAACATCACGCTGCCCGGGATGCTGCACATGGCGATCCTGCGCAGCCCGTTCGCGCACGCCAAGATCGTCTCGATCGACACGTCGGCGGCCAAGAGCGCGTCCGGCGTCGTCGCCGTCTACACCGCGACGGACCTCGACCCGGACAGCTCCATCGGCATGCCCTGCGCGTGGCCGATCACCCCGGACATGAAGACGCCGCGCCGGCCGGTGCTCGCCGCCGACCAGGTCAACTTCGCCGGTGAAGGCGTGGCGGTCGTCGTCGCGCGGTCCTCGGCCGAAGCGCACGACGCGCTCGAGGAGATCGACGTCGAGTACGACGAGCTCCCGGTCATCCTCGACATGGAAGCCGCCATCGCCGACGGCGCGCCGCTGGTCCACGAGGACCAGGGCAGCAACACCAGCGCGGTCTGGAAGTTCGACTCCGCCGAGGCCGGCACCGGCAGCGACGTCGAGGACGCGCTCAAGTCGTCGGAGATCGTCGTCAAGCGCCGCTTCCGCCAGCAACGCCTGATCCCGGCGTTCATGGAGCCGCGCGCCTGCGTTGTCGACCCGACCGGTGCCCAGATCACCATGTGGTCGGCCACCCAGGTCCCGCACATCCTGCGGGTGATGTCGGCGCTGACACTCGGCATCCCGGAGCACAAGCTGCGCGTGATCGCCCCGGACGTCGGCGGCGGCTTCGGCGGCAAGATCGGCGTGCTGCCGGAAGAGATGATGTCGCTGCTGGTGGCGCGGAAACTCGGCAAACCGGTGAAGTGGAACGAATCCCGGTCCGAGACCATGCTCGCCGCGCACCACGGCCGTGACCAGATCCAGGACATCACCATCTCGGCGAACGCCGACGGCACGGTCACCGGGCTCAAGGTCGAGCTGCTCGCCAACCTCGGCGCGTACAACGGCCTGGTCGGCACCGGCGTGCCGATCCTCGGCGCGTTCATGTTCAACGCGATCTACAAGTTCCCGGCGTACCACTTCGCGTGCACCAACGTGTACACCACGACGACGCTGACCGACGCCTACCGCGGCGCCGGGCGGCCGGAAGCGACGTTCGCGATCGAGCGGATCATGGACGAGCTCGCCGACGAGCTCGGCATGGATCCGCTGGAGCTGCGCGAAAAGAACTGGATCAAGCACGAGGAGTTCCCGTTCACCACGGTGTGCGGGCTGACGTACGACTCCGGCAACTACGAGGCCGCGACGGAGAAAGCCAAGCAGCTCTTCGACTACGACGGCCTGCGCGCCGAGCAGGAGAAGCGCCGGGCGTCGAAGGACAAGGTGCAGCTCGGCATCGGCATCTCGACGTTCACCGAGATGTGCGGGCTCGCGCCGTCGCGGGTGCTCGGTTCGCTGGACTACGGCGCCGGCGGCTGGGAGCACGCGGCGATCCGGATGCTGCCCACCGGCAAGGTCGAGGTCATCACCGGCGCGTCCGCGCACGGGCAGGGTCACGAGACGGCGTGGAGCCAGATCGTCGCGGACCAGCTCGGCGTCGCGTTCGAGGACATCGAGATCATCCACGGCGACACCCAGTCGTCGCACAAGGGCATGGACACCTACGGCTCGCGGTCGCTGGTGGTCGGCGGCATCGCCGTCGTCAAGGCCGCGGAGAAGGTGGTCGCGAAGGCCAAGCCGATCGCGGCGCACCTGCTCGAATGCGCCGAGGACGACCTGGAGTTCGCGGGCGGCAAGTTCACCGTGAAGGGCACCGACACGTCGACGTCGATCGGCGACATCGCGCTCGCGGTGTTCGCGGCGCACAACCTGCCCGACGGCGTCGAGCCTTCGCTCGACTCGGACGCGACGTTCGACCCGGAGAACTTCTCGTACCCGCACGGCACGCACCTCTGCGCGGCCGAAGTGGACACCGAGACGGGCCGGGTCACGCTGCGCTCCTACGTCTGCGTCGACGACGTCGGCGTCGCGGTGAACCCGCTGATCGTCGAGGGCCAGGTGCACGGCGGGCTCGCGCAGGGCATCGCGCAGGCCCTGTTCGAGGGCACCGTGCACGACGAGAGCGGGACGCTGACCACGGGCACGTTCGCCGACTACCTGCTGCCGTCGGCGGCCGACCTGCCGTCGTTCACCACGGACCGCACGGAGACGCCGTCGACGACCAACCCGCTGGGCGCCAAGGGCGTCGGCGAAGCGGGCACGATCGCGTCCACCCCGGCCGTGGTCAACGCGGTGATCGACGCCGTGCGCCACTTCGGCGTGAACGACATCGAGATGCCGTTGACGCCGATGCGGGTGTGGCACGCCATCCGGTACGGCACCACCGACGCCGGCGGGCCCGGCAACGAAGCCGGCGGCGGCCTCGGCTCGATCGACGCCACCGGAGGTGCCCAGTGATCCCGTCCTCGTTCGACTATGTCCGCCCGTCCACAGTGGACGAAGCGGTACAGGCACTGGCGGCGGCCGGTGAGGACGCCAAGGTCCTGGCCGGCGGGCAGAGCCTGCTGCCGGTGCTGCGGATGCGCCTGGCCACCCCGACCACGCTGATCGACCTCGGGCGCGTCCCGGAGCTGCGCGGCGTGCGCGAAGACGGCGACGTCCTGGCGATCGGCGCGATGACCACGCACTACGACGTCCAGCGCGATTCGCTGGTCGCCGAGCACGCGGCGTTGCTGAAAGCGGCGACGGACACGGTCGCCGACCCGCAGATCCGCCACCGCGGCACGCTGGGCGGCGCGATCGCGCACGCCGACCCGGCGGGCGACCTGCTCGCGCCGGTGGTGGCGCTGGAGGCCGAGCTGGTGCTGGCCGGGCCGTCCGGGCGCCGGACGGTGCCGGCCGCGGACTTCTTCCAGGACCTGTTCACCACCGCGCTGGCCCCGGACGAGCTGCTGGTCGAGGTCCGCGTGCCCAAGCACACGGGCTGGCGGGGGCACTACGAGAAGTTCAACCGGGTCGCCCAGGCGTGGTCGATGGTCGCCGTCGCGGTCACCGTCCGCACCGAGGCCGGCGTCATCGAGGAGGCCAGGGTCGCGCTGACGAACATGGGCTCGACGCCGGTCCGCGCGACGGGCGTCGAAGCGGCCCTGGTCGGGGCGCGAGCCTCGGCGGACGCGATCCGCGAGGCGGCTTCGCACGCGGCGGAGGGCACGAACCCACCGGTCGACGGCAACGCCGACGTCGAATACCGCCGTCACCTGGCGACGGTCCTGACGGGTCGCGCGATCACGGCCGCGGCCGGCGCCTGAATCCGTGGCTGTCCGTGACCCGGCGTTTTCGCGCCGGGTCACGGCTCCCGGGTGCGACTAGGGTGGGTCACCAGGCACCCAGGTCTGGCAGAAAGGAGGTCGGCCCGTGCGGCTCGACCACGAATTCACCGTCCCGGCTCCGATCGGCGAGGTCTGGCAGGCGGTCGTCGACCCCGAGCGCGTCGCCCCGTGCATGCCCGGTGCCGCGCTGACCAAGGTCGAAGGCGACAAGTTCAGTGGGACGGTGAAGGTCAAGCTGGGCCCGATCTCGTTGCTGTACAAGGGAAACGGCGAGTTCCTGGAGAAGGACGACGCCGCGCACAAGGTCACCATCAAGGCTTCGGGCAAGGACTCTCGCGGAGCGGGCACGGCCGCCGCGACGGTGACCCTGACCTTGACCGAGGCCGACGGCGGAACGCACGGAACCGTCGCGACGGACCTGTCCATCACAGGCAAGCCCGCCCAGTTCGGCCGCGGCTTGATCACCGAGGTGGGCGGCAAGATCCTCGACACCTTCGCGGGCTGCCTGTCGGGCAAGCTGGCCCCGGAGAAGACGGCCGAGCCGGTAGCGGAGAAGGCCGCCGCGCCGGTGGCCGGGAAGACGGCAGAGCCGGCGGCGAAGTCCGCCCCGGCCGCGGCCGCGAAGCCCGCACCGGCGGGGGAGAAGGCACCGGGAGAGACTGCCCAGCCCGGGTCAGCTGCCCAGGCAGGACCGGCCGCTCAGTCCGGATCGGCAGCTCAGTCGGGACAGGCGGCGCAGTCAGGACCGGCCGCCCAATCGGGATTGGCGGCCCAGTCCGGGTCGGCAGCCCAGCCGGGACCGGCGGCGCAGTCGGGACTGGCGGCCCAGTCGGGACTGGCGGCCCAGTCGGGCTCTGCCGCCCAGTCGGTATCGGCAGCGCAGTCCGGATCGGCGGCAAAGGCTGCGCCGGTTGCGAAGCCGGAGCCGGCGGTCAAGCCGGCGCCGACCACGGCGGAGATCAACACCGAACCCAAGCCGGTGGCCGAACGGCCCGCGTTGCACAGCGTCCCGGCCGTCCCGGAGACCGAGGCGATCGACCTCCTCGACTACGCGGGAGCCTCCGTGCTGAAGCGGCTGGCCCCGGTGGTGCTCGGCATCGCGGCGGTCGTCGGCTTGGTGGCGGTCATCCGCGCGCGGCGCAAGTGACCTCGCCCAGCCGTTAGAGCGCCCGGTGGAGTCGCGGGTTCGAAACCCGTCGCTCATCCCGGCCTGGCTGCGCCCTGAGCTGACTACCGCCTGAGCCGACTGCGCCCAGGGTCGACTGAGTCATGTCTCCGCGCGAAGAAGCCCGCTCTGCTCAGCGCCGAACAGCCTGCGCTGAGAGCGCCTGCGCGCTGAGGGCGCCGGGCGGTTTCCGCGCTGGTGGTATCCCGGCGGCCGTTTCCGACCTTGGGAGGCGCGGGCCGGAGTTCGGCCTGCTGTTCTCGCCGCGGATTCCTGCATCGGTGATCACCGGGGAAGCTGTGAGCAGGTCAGACCCACTCTGAGCGGGTCCGCGGGCCGGTAGCTTCGCCGTAATTCGCCCGGACCGGCGACGCGGCTCGCCGGAACGGCTACGCTGGGCTACCTGGTCGGCCGAACTCGCGCAAGGGGTACGTCACGATGCCGGTCCGTCACCTCCGTGGTCGCGGCGCTTGAGAGCCGAGGCCGCCGTGCGACGGGAAGCTCTTTCCACTTGGACGGGGTGGCCCTCGCGGTGGGTCATGTGGACCGGGGCGAAGCGCCGCTGGATCACCTACGCCCTCTGCTGTGAGCTGGCCGCCGTCGCGACCACCGGGGCCGCGCTGGCCGCCGGCTTCGGGGGACCGGTGCGGCCGGTCTGGTTCGCCGTGCTGGTCGCGCTCGGCGTCGCGCAGGCCGAGATGTCCCGCCGGATCGAACGGCTGCGCCGGTGGATGAGCGGACAGACGCACATCAACGTCACCTCCGTCTGGTACCTCGCCGGTGTCGTTCTGCTCCCTCCTGCCTGGGTGGCGCTGCTGGCTGTCGTGCTCTACGCGCACTTGTGGGTGCGGGTCTGGCGCCACGTGCGCACACGGCCCGCGCACCGGTTCGTCGCGAGTACCGCGTGGGCGATGCTCTCCTGCTTCGCCGCGTCGTCCGTGCTCACGTGGTCGGGGTTGCACGGGACGCCGGTGCAGACGCCGCGCGGGCTGGTCGCGCTCTGCCTGGCCGCCGTGGTGTTCGAGCTGGTGAACGTCGGGCTGGTCGCCGCCGGGATCTATCTCTACACAAGCCAGAGGTCGACCGCGGACCTCGTCGGCACCTGGGAGGACAACGCGTTCGAGGTGGCGACGCTCTGCCTCGGCGGGCTCGCCGCGCTGGCCCTGGTCGAGCAGCCGGTGCTGGTCCTGTTCGTCATCGCGCCGCTGTTGTTGCTGCACCGCTACCTGCTGCTCAAGCAGCAGCTGCAGGTCGCCGCCGTCACCGACGAGAAGACCGGGCTGCTCAACACCGCGGGCTGGCACGAGTCGGCCGTCCGCGAGCACGCCCGCGCGTTGCGGCGCGGGGCCGTCGGCGAGTTCGCGGTGCTGATGATCGACCTCGACCACTTCAAGCGGATCAACGACACCTACGGCCACCTCACCGGCGACGACGTGCTGGCCGCGGTCGCGGTGGCGATCTCCGGCGCGGTGCGTCAGGGCGACACGGTCGGCCGGTTCGGTGGCGAGGAGTTCGTCGTGCTGCTGCCCGGCCTCGGCCGCGCCGACGTGCTGGGCATCGCCGAGCGGGTGCGGGTGGCGGTGGGGGAGCTGAACGTCGTGATCTCGACGGGAGGCGGGACGGTCCGGGTGAGTGGCCTTTCGGTGTCGATCGGGGTCGCGCGGTTCCCGGACACGGGGCCGGCGCTGGATGACGTGCTGCGCTCGGCGGACGCGGCGTTGTACCGGGCCAAGGACGCGGGGCGCAACCGCGTCGCCGTGTGACGGACGGCTACGACGGCGTTGTACCGGGCCGACGATGCGCGCCGCCACCGGGTCGCCATGTGATGCAGGGCGCGAAATACCCGGCGCGGCCAGCCGTTGAACACGACATGAGCAGCGCGGACCACGAAACGGACGTGGTGGTGGTCGGGGCCGGCCAAGCGGGACTGTCGGCGGCCTACCACCTGCGCCGAGCCGGGTTCGCGAACGGTTCCGGGTTCGTGGTGCTCGACCACGGCAAGCGGGCCGGGGGCGCCTGGCAGTACCGGTGGCCGTCGCTGGTGCTCGGGAAGGTGCACGGCATCCACGACCTGCCCGGCATGGCCTTCGGCACCCCGGACGTCACGCGGCCGGCCTCCGAAGTCGTCTCTGACTACTTCGCGCGCTTCGAGCGTGTGTACGACCTGCCTGTCATGCGCCCCGTCGACGTCCAGTCCGTGACGCGCGACGGGGACCGGCTCGTGGTGTCGAGTCCGGCCGAGTCGTGGGCGGCGCGCGCGGTGATCAGCGCCACCGGCACCTGGGACCGGCCGTTCTGGCCGCACTACCCGGGCCAGGAGACTTTCGCGGGCGAGCAGGTACACACGGCGGACTACACCGGGCCGGAAGCGTTCCGGGGCAAGCGGGTCGTGGTCGTCGGCGGTGGGGCGTCGGCGGTGCAGCTGCTGATGGAGTTCGCCCCGCTCGCGCGCGCGACGGCCTGGGTGACGCGGCGGCCGCCCGTGTGGCGGGATGAGCCCTTCAGCGAGGACTGGGGACGCACCGTCGTCGCGAAGGTCGACGAACGTGTGCGCGCCGGGTTGCCGCCGGAGAGCGTGGTCAGCGTGACGGACCTGGCCGTGACGCCGGAGGTGCGGGCCGCGCGGGCGGCGGGCATCCTCGAGCGTCGGCCGATGTTCGCCCGGATCGTGCCTTCGGGAGTCGAGTGGGTGGACGGCTCGCGCTTCGACGCGGACGTCATCCTCTGGGCGACAGGCTTCCGCGCGGCGATCGACCACCTCGCGCCGCTGCACATCCGCGAGGCGGGTGGCGGGATCCGGGTGGACGGGACGCGGGTCGTGCTCGAGCCGCGGTTGCAGCTGGTGGGGTACGGGCCCTCGGCCAGCACGGTCGGGGCGAACCGCGCCGGGCGGGCCGCCGTGGCGGAGATCCGGAAGCAGCTGCGCGCGGATTCTTGAGGCCATGGGTCTTCGGTGCGGGGTAACGGGAAACTCGTCGGTCGAGGTCATGGCCCTTACGTTACCGAACACGCGTGCGAAGATCATCGCTGAATCGAGTGAAACTCGGGTGCGGGACCGGCGTGCTATTTCTGTTGCTGTGTAAGAGAAATCGCTGTCGGCGGGCGCGAGAAGCCCCCGAATTCCAGGCTACCGGTGGGGACCGACAAAATCGGTACGGGAGTGGCTGGGGGAGTGCTTCCGCGGTGTGGTGGTGTGCGAGGAAGCCGCGGCGCGCGTGAGGTCGTGTCCCTTGCGGGATGAGGCGGATCGGCGGCGAAGTCCGGCCGGTGTCGGTCGGGTGGCGGTGGTCGAATCTGGTGCCGTGATGGCGAGCGAATTCGCTGAACGCAAGGGAATCGGCGCCAGTGTGTGAGCTGAACGAGTTGAGTGGGGATCGGTGGCACCGCGCTGCTGGTCGCCGGAGGGGTTGGTGCCCCGCGGCGCCCCGGTCGGGGCACGGCTTGGTGGTGGGGAAACGGCGCTCGAGTCCGGGCGGAGTGCGGGCGAAACTCGGGCAGTCCCAGGCGTCGGGGCAGTGTGCCGCTCAGTGAAACATCATCTGACCTGCGGGAATCATACCAATCTCACCCTCTTGACCGATTCAAGGACGAGACAAGTCTTGTCAGCCGAAACCGCGGCTCGCTACAGTCTTCTTAGTTAGGAAAGTTTCTTAACTGTTCGAACAAAGCACACCTACGCCGCAGCCCAGCCCAGAGCAGACCCGCCACTGTCCGGCCCCTAGGAGCGCGACGTGTCCCCCTTCCGTCTTCGTCCACTCGCACGGCTGGCGCCGCCGATCGCCGTCGTCGTCCTGCTGCCTTCCGCGATCGCCGCCGCCACTACCGCCCAAGCCGATGTCCTTCTGTCCCAAGGGAAGCCCGTCGCGACGTCCACTACGGAAAGCTCGTCGCTCACCGGCGACAAGGCCGTCGACGGGAACACGCAGACGCGGTGGGCCAGCGCTGTCAGTGCCGATCCGCAGTGGCTGCGGGTCGATCTCGGGCAACCTTCCACCGTCCACCAGGTCAAGCTCACCTGGGAAGCCGCCTACGCCAAGAAGTACCGGCTCGAGGTCTCCGACGACGGTACGCAGTTCACCACCGTCGCGAGCGTCGACAACGGCGACGGCAAGACCGACGACCTCACCGGACTCCAGGCCCACGGCCGTTTCCTGCGCTTCGTCGGCGTCACGCGCGCCACGAAGTACGGCTACTCGCTCTGGGAGCTCCAGGCCTACGGCACGCCCGACTCCGCCGGCGACACCCAGGCGCCGAGCACCCCGGCCGGGCTCGCGCCCGCGACCACGACGGCCACCAGCGTGGGCCTGACCTGGAACGCCGCGACCGACAACGTCGGGGTCGCCGGGTACGACGTCCTGCGTGACGGCCAGGCCGTCGCCACCAGCGCGACGCCGTCCTACACCGACACCGGGCTCTCGCCCGACACCGGCTACACCTACACCGTCCGCGCCCGGGACGCCGCGGGCAACGTCTCGCCGGCGAGCGCACCCGTCACCGTCAAGACCAAAGCGGGCAGTGCCAACGGCTTCGTCCTCGCCGCCGCCGGGGACATCGCCGAACGCTGCACCGCGAGCGACTCCGGTTGTGCGCACGTCAAGACCGCGAAACTCGTCGAGCAGATGGCGCCGGCCGCGGTGATCACCATGGGGGACAACCAGTACGACGACGCCCACCTCGCCGACTTCAAGGCCTACTACGACAAGACCTGGGGCAAGTTCAAGAACATCACCCACCCGATCCCGGGCAACCACGAGTCGTACGACGAGCCGAGGTTCAAGGGTTACGAGGACTACTTCGGCGCCATCGCGAAGCCCCAGGGTCAGCGCTACTACAGCTGGGAGATGGGCAACTGGCACTTCATCGCCCTGGACTCCAACGACTTCGTCACCCACGACGACTTCGCCGAGCCGCCGCAGATCACCTGGCTGAAGCAGGACCTCGCCAAGAACAAGAAGGGCTGCGTCGCCGCGTACTACCACCACCCGCGGTGGAGCTCCGGTGACCACGGCGACAACAAGGACAGCGTCGAGCTGTGGAACACCATGACGGCGAACAAGGTCGACCTCGTCCTCAACGGTCACGACCACGACTACGAACGGTTCGTGCCGCAGAACGCCGACGGCAAGGCCGACGCGAACGGTCCCGTCGAGATCGTCGGCGGTTCGGGCGGCGCGAACCTCTACGACCTGAGCCCGGCGCACGCGACGACCGCGAAGCTGCTGAAGACCTTCGGCGTCCTGAAGCTGTCCATGACGGACACGTCGTTCCAGACGCAGCTGATCGGCGTCGACGGCAAGGTCCTGGACAGCAGCCCGACCTACACCTGCCACTAGAAGGGGACCGGGCATGTACATCGCGGCAAGCCGTACCTCGGACCTCGCGGCCGGCACCCACCCGAAGCCAGCGCTGAAGAGAGTGTCCGCCAACGTCGTGGCTCTCGGCATGGTCAGCCTGGTCACCGACGTCTCCTCGGAGATGGTCACCGCCGTCCTCCCGCTCTACCTGGTGCTCGGCCTCGGCCTGAACCCGCTGCAGTTCGGGCTGCTCGACGGCCTCTACGCGGGCGCCACCGCCCTCGTGCGGGTACTCGGCGGGCACCTCGCGGACCGGTGGCGGCGGCTCAAGGCGGTCGCCGGGTTCGGGTACGGCTTGTCCGCGGTGTGCAAGCTCGGCCTGGTGGCGGCCGGCTCGTCGGTCCCCGCGATCGGCGTCGTGCTCGCCGCGGACCGCACCGGCAAGGGCGTGCGCACCGCCCCACGCGACGCGCTCATCTCGCTGAGCAGCGAACCCGGCACGCTCGGCCGGTCGTTCGGGGTGCACCGCGCGCTCGACACCGTCGGCGCGTTCCTCGGCCCGCTCGTCGCGATGGCCGTGCTCGCGCTGAGCCTCGGCAGCTACACGAGCGTGTTCTTCACCAGCTTCTGCATCGCCGCGATCGCCGTGCTGGTGCTGGCTTTGTTCGTCCGCGACCGGCCCGGCACGGTGGACCGCGCCGCGGTGTCGATGCGGGCCGCGGCGGGTCTGCTGCGTGACGCGGACTTCCGCCGCGTCACGCTCTGGGCCGCGCTGCTGGGCCTGGTGACCATCGGCGACTCGTTCGTCTACCTCGTGCTCCAACGGCGCTGGGACATCGCGGCGACGTACTTCCCGCTCCTGCCGCTGGGCACCGCCGGCGTCTACCTGCTCCTGGCCGTCCCGCTCGGCAAGCTGGCCGACCGGATCGGGCGGTGGCCGGTGTTCCTCGGCGGGCACGTCGCGCTGGGCCTGGCGCTGGTCCTGCTCTGCGGGCCGTCCGCGATGCTGCTCGCCGTGGTTGCGCTCGGCCTGCACGGTGTGTTCTACGCGGCCACCGACGGCGTCCTGATGGCCGCGGCCGGCCCGCTCATCCCGCGGGACCTGCGGGCGACCGGGCTGGCCGTCGTGCAGACCGGGCAGGCCGGGGCGCGGATGCTCTCGTCCGTCCTCTTCGGACTCGCCTGGACGTTCTGGGATCTGCGGCCGGCGGTGCTCGTCGCCGCGGGCTGCCTGGTGGCCGTTGTCCTCGCCGCTGCGGTCGCGAAGCCGGTGCGGCCGTGAAGAAACTCGTTGTCGCCCTGGCCGGCACTGCGCTCCTGATCGCCGCGGCCGTCACCTACACCGTCAACGCCCGTCCCGGCGCAGCCGAGGCGGGACCGGCCGCGCGGCTCACGCTCGGCCCCGGTCAGCTGCTGTTCCGGCAGGTGTCGACCGGCCGCGTGGCCGCCGTCCCGCTGGCCGAGCCGGGAGCGAAACCACAGGTCAGTGGCCTGAAGTGCGACCGGTTCGCGGTGGCCGGGACCACCGCCGTGTGTCTGGCCGTGCGGCCCGGGACGCTCCCGCCGGTGACCGACGTCCTGGTCCTCGACGACCACCTCGCCGTCCGGCACTCCGAAGCCGTGGCCGGTACGCCGAGCCGCGCGCGGGTGTCGCCGGACGGCCAGCGCGTCGACTGGACGGTCTTCGTCACCGGCGACTCCTACGCGGCCACCGGCTTCTCGACCCGGGCCGGCGTCTACGAGGTCGACACCGGACGGCTGGTCAAGACGATCGAGGAACTGCCTGTCTTCGCCGACGGGCAGCGCTACTTCGCCGCCGACGTCAACTACTGGGGCATCACCTTCGCCCCGGACGGCAACCGCTTCTACGCGACGCTCGGCAGCAAGGGGAAGACCTACCTCGTCGAAGCCGACTACGCGCGCTTCCGCGGCAAGACCCTGCGCGAGAACGTCGAATGCCCGTCGCTGTCCCCGGACGGCACCCGGGTCGCGTTCAAGAAGAAGGTCGGCGACGGCGGCTGGCGGTTGTCCGTGCTCGACTTCAAGACGCTGAAGGAGACCGAACTCGCGGAGCCGCGCAGCGTCGACGACCAGGCGCTCTGGCTGGGTGACCGGGTCCTCTACGGGCTGGACGACGCCGTCTGGGCGGTCCCGGCGGACGGCTCGGGCCGCCCGGAAAAGCTGGCCGGGGACGCCGCTTCGCCCGCCGTCACGGGGTGACGCCGACCGCCGCGAACAGCGTCCGCACGCAGAGGTCGCGCAGCTCCTCCTGGGTGACCTTCGGCTGGTCGAGCCAGTCGAGGATGACCGTCGCGACGAACGTCAGCCAGCCGCGGACGGCCAAGCGGGTGGTCTCGGTGATCGGCGTCAGCAGGCTGAGCGCGTCCAGGATGCGCGACGCGTTCGCGGCCATCCCGGCTTCGCGGATCTCCCGGATCTCGCCGTCGGCGCCGCCGGTGGCGCGGTGCACGATCCGGTAGCCGTCGGGGTGCGTGCGCGCGAACTCGAGGTAGACGTCGAGCCCGGCCCGCAGCTGCTCGGTCACCGGGAGCTGCGGGTCGGGCTCGCTCATCTCCAGCAGCTGGTCGCGCTGGCCGCGGACGATCTCGGCGAAGAAGTCCTTCTTGGTCGGGAAGTAGTGGTACAGCAGGCCGCGGGAGACCTGCGCGATCTCGGCGACCTCCTCGATCCAGACCTCGTCGTACGGCCGCTTCGCGAACAACCCGGCCCCGATCGTCAGGAGCTGCTCGCGCCGCTGTTCGGTGCTCAGCCTCGTCCGCATCCCGCGAGCTTACTTGACACGGGTTCAGTAGCGGGGGATCGTGACGTTATTGGATTCGAATTCAATAGGGGGACGTCGTGGACACCACCGGCATTCCGCACCGGCCGGGCCGCCTGCCGGTGATCGGCGACCTGATCGGAGCCAACCCGCGCACGCCGCTGCAGGACACCCTGCGCATCGGCCGGAAGATCGGGCCGGTCTTCACGCGCAAGGTCTTCGGCTTCGAGATCGTCTTCGTCGGCGGCGTCGACCTGGTCACCGAGCTGAACGACGAGACGAAGTTCGGCAAGCACGTCGGCATGGGCATCGAGAACCTGCGCGCGGTCGCCGGCGACGGCCTGTTCACCGCCCACACCCACGAGCCGAACTGGCGGCTGGCGCACGACATCCTGCAGCCGGCCTTCTCCGCCGAGGCGATGCGCCGCTACCACCCCGTCATGCTGGACGTCGCCCGTGAGCTCGTCGCGCGCTGGGACGCCGCGACCGGGCCGGTCGACGTCGCCGCCGACATGACCCGGCTGACGCTGGAGACGATCGGCCTCGCCGGGTTCGGCTACCGCTTCGGCTCGTTCGAGCGCGCCGAACCGCACCCGTTCGTCACGGCGATGCTGCGTTCGCTGCGGTTCGCGCAGCTGCAAAACG
The DNA here is from genome assembly GCF_035982555.1 of Amycolatopsis sp. NBC_01286. Classification (NCBI taxonomy): domain Bacteria; kingdom Bacillati; phylum Actinomycetota; class Actinomycetes; order Pseudonocardiales; family Pseudonocardiaceae; genus Amycolatopsis; species Amycolatopsis sp. NBC_01286. Next base: position 293,504 of record NZ_CP108428.1, on the reverse strand, counting down.
TCAAGCTGCCGTTCGTCCGGCGCGCGTTCGCCGGGACGGCCGAGCAGAACCAGGCCGACATCGCCGTGATGACCGACCTGGTCGACGAGGTCATCGAAGGGCGTCGGACCAGCGGTGAAGAGAGCCGGGATCTGCTCGGGTTGATGCTGACCGAAGGGCACCCGATGACCGGCGAACGCCTGGACCCGATCAACATCCGCAACCAGGCGATCACGTTCGTCGTCGCCGGCCACGAAACGACGTCGGGCGCGCTCTCGTTCGCGTTGTACTACCTGACGCGACACCCCGAGCTGCTGGAGAAGGCCCGCGCCGAGGTCGACGCCGTCTGGGGTGACCGCGAGCCCGCCTTCGGCGACGTCGCGAAGCTGCGTTACGTGCGCCGCGCGCTCGACGAGGCGATGCGGCTCTGGCCGACCGCGCCGGGCTACTCGCGCGAAGCCCGCGAAGACGTCGTCCTCGGCGGGAAGTACCGGTTGTGTAAGGGTGACTGGGTGATCGTGCCGCTGCCGCTGGTGCACCGCGACCCGGCGGCCTGGGGCCCGGACCCCGAGGCGTTCGACCCGGACCGCTTCGAGCCCGCGGCCGTGAAGAAGCGGCCGGCGCAGGCGTACAAGCCGTTCGGGACGGGCGAGCGCGCCTGCATCGGCCGCCAGTTCGCGCTGCACGAAGCCGTCCTGGCCCTCGGCATGGTGTTGCAGCGCTACGACTTCGAGGCCGACCCGGCGTACGAACTCAAGATCGTCGAATCCTTGACGCTCAAGCCGAGCGGGTTCACCCTGCGCCCCCGGGTGCGGGATCGAGCGACCGCGACGGCGTGAGCTTCGTCCCGGCTCAGGACCGCAGGTAGCGCACCTGCGTGCCCTTGGACCGCTCGAACTCGTCGCGCCCGGCGAGGTGCTCGGGCACGCCGACCTCCCACCAGGCCCCGGCTTCGGTCCACGTCGACGGCTGGGTCTTGACGACCACGACCGCCGGGCGCTTCTCGGCCACCGCGGCCTCGCGGGCCTGGGCGTACGCCGAGCGGACGTCGTCCACTGTGGACGCCGTGAACACCAAGCAGCCCAACGATTCCGCGTGGCGCGCGAAGTCGACGCGCGGGGGTGAGGCGTGTGAAGTCGTGCAGTCGGCGTAGAAGTTGTTGAACGGCTTCCCGCCCTGTCCCTGCTGGAGCCGCGCGATCACCGCGTAGCCGTCGTTGTCGCACACCACCGCGACGAACGGGTGCCCGGCGAACGCCGCCGAGAACAGCTCCGAGTTCAGCATCAGGTACGAGCCGTCGCCCAGCAACGTCGTGACCAGGCCGTCGTGGGCGATCGCCGCGCCCCAGGCGCCGGACAGCTCGTAGCCCATGCACGAGAAGCCGTACTCGACGTCCATCGACACCGAGCCGGACCCGCGCCAGCCGCCGATCAGCTCGCCCGGCATCCCGCCCGACGCCGTCATGACGTAGTCGTCCGCCGCGGACAGGTCGTTCACCACGCCGACGACCTGGGCGTACGACGGGACCTCCGACGCCGCCGACCGCAGCGAGTCGATGTGTGCGTCCCACTTCGCGCGCTCGGTCGCGGCTCGCGACGTCCACGACGGGTCGACCCGCCAGCTCTCGAGCTGCGCGCCGAGGTCCGCGAGGCCCGCGTCGGCGTCGCCGACCACCGACAGCGCGCCGTGCTTGACCGCATCGAACCTCGCCGCGTTCAGCGTGACCAGCCGGACGTCGGGGGAGAAGACCGTCCAGGACGCCGTCGTGAAGTCCTGCAGCCGGGTGCCGACGGCCAGGACGACGTCCGCCTCGGCCGCGACGACGTTCGCCGACGTCGAGCCGGTGATGCCCAGCGGGCCGGCGTTGAGGGCGTGCGTGTGCGGCACCAGCGTGCGGCCCGCGGTGGTCTCGGTGACGGGAATGCCGTGCCGCTCGGCGAAGTCCAGCGCGCGCCGCCCGGCGCCGGAGTACCGGACGCCGCCGCCGAGCACCAGCAGCGGCCGCTTGGACGCGCGCAGCACGCCCGCGGCCTCGGTGACGGCCCGGCGGTCCGGGCGCGGCCGCAGCGGCCGGTGCGTGACCGGCTCGAACAGCGCCTCGGGGAAGTCGTACGTCTCCGCCTGGACGTCCTGCGGCAGCGCCAGGACGACCGGGCCCGCGTCGGCCGGGTCCGTGAGCACCCGCGCGACCTGCGGCAACGCCGAGAGCAGCTGCTCGGGCCGGGTGATGCGGTCGAAGTAGCGGCTGACCGCACGGAAGGCGTCGTTGACCGTCGCGGTGCCGTCGCCGAAGGGCTCGATCTGCTGCAGCACCGGGTCCGGCGCGCGGCTGGTGAACGTGTCGCCCGGCAGCAGCAGGACCGGCAGCCGGTTCGCGTGCGCGACCCCGGCGGCGGTGACCATGTTCAGCGCGCCCGGCCCGATCGACGACGTCACCACGCCGACCTGCCGCCGGTGCGTCGCCTTCGCGTAGCCGACCGCGGCCAGGGCCATGCCCTGCTCGGTGTGCCCGCGCCAGACCGGGATCTCGCCGCGGTGCTCCTCCAGCGCGGTGCCGAGGCCGAGGACGTTGCCGTGCCCGAAGATCGCGAACACCCCCGGGAACAGCGGCACCTCACGGCCGTCGAGGGTTTCCGAACGCTGCGCGAGGATCCACTTGACCAGCGCTTGAGCCGTTGTCAGCTTCACCGGACCCGCCCTTCGTGGTCGGTCACCGGGCAGCGCGGGTCGAGGTCCTCGGGTTTCCAGGTATCGCGGATCCAGCTGTGTGCCGGGTCGTCGCAGAACGCCATCGACCGCTCGTCCGCCGGTCCGGCGAGGACGTTCAGGTAGTACATCGGGTAACCGGGCGCCGCGACGCACGGGCCGTGGTAACCGCGCGGGATCAGGAAGACGTCGCCGTCGCGCACCGCGACGTCTTCGTCCAGCTCACCGTCCGCGGTGTACGTCCGGTGCAGGCCGAAGCCCTCGCGTGACGGTGTCACGCCGTCTCGCCCGGCGATCCGGAAGTAGTAGATCTCTTCGTTGACGACCTCGCACTCGGACGCCTCGTCGTGCTTGTGCGGCGGGTACGACGACCAGTTGCCACCCGGTGTGATCAGCTCGCACGCGTTGAGCTTGTCCGCGTGGTCCCACACGCCGGGCACGCCGAAGTTGGTCACCTGCCGCGTCGCCTGGCCGCTGCCACGGACCTCGACCGGAACGTCTTCCGCCGGACCGTACTTCGGTTCGAGCCGGCGGGTGCAGCGGGCCATCGGCAGGGCCACCACCGCGCCGGTGGCCGACGTCAGCTCGACCTCGGCGTCGCGGGGGACGTAGGCGAAGTCCGTGACGCGGCTGAACACCGAGTCACGGCCTTCCAGCTCGAACTCCTCGTCGTCGACGCGGACCGTGAGCGAGCCGGACAGCGGCAGCACGAACGCCTCGAACTCGCCGGTCTCGATCGTGCGGGGAAGCCGACGGCCGATCTTGAGCACCTGCAACCCGGTGTACGCCCAGCCCGCCGCTTCCGGCGTCAGCACGATCGGGTCGGAGTCCTCGGACAGTGTCCCGTGTGGACGGTGCAACGCGCTCACTTCGCGGCCTCCAGAACCTTCGCGGCGGCATCGACGGCCGAGCCGACGTCGCCGCCGGGCGGGTAGAGCAGGGTACGGCCGACGACCAGGCCGCGGACGACGTCGTGGCGCAGCGTCCGGCCCCACGACGCCAGGTCGCCGGCCGGATCACCGGACGGCACGCCGCCGAGGATGACGACCGGGAGCGTCGTCGCGCCGAGGACCTCGGGCGAGTCGGTGGACGGCAGCTTCAGCCAGGTGTGCGCCGACGTCGTCCCGATGCCGGACGCGACCGTCACCGCTCGGGCCAGCGACGCGGGATCCTTCTGCAGCACCAGTTTCCCGCCTTCGCGGGTGTAGGGCAGCGGCTCGACCATCGCCATCAGCCCGTACGCGGCCAGCTCGGTGACGGCGGTCGCGCACGCCTGCAGTGTCGGGATCGTGCCCGGGTCGGAGTCGACCAGCCGCAGCAGCATCTTGCCGCCGTCGAGGCCGCAGTCGATCAGGCTCGCGGCGTCGTAGCCGGTGAACCGGTCGTCGATCTCCCAGTCCGCGCCTGCCAGCCCGCCGCGGTTCATCGAGCCGATGACGACCTTGTCGTGCAGCGCGCCGAGCAGCAGCAGCTCCTCGACGATGTCCGGGGTGCCGAGCAGCCCGTCGACCGCCGGGTTGGCCAGCGCGACGAGCAGCCGGTCCAGCAGCGTCCGCCGGTCGGCCATGGCGAGGGGGTCCTCGCCGACGCCGAGCGCCCCGCGGGCCGGGTGGTCGGCCGCGACCAGGAACAGCGTCCCGGTGTCGGACAGCAGCTTCGAACGCCGTTTGCGCGTCGCGTACGCCTGGCGGACCGCGCCCGGGTTCGTGGCCCGGGTGTGCAGCAGCTCGCGCCAGCGGTCGTCGGTCAGCAAGGTCGTCACAGCAGCTCCTCGATCTCGGCGGCGGTCGGCATCGCGTCGGCGCACGCCAGCCGGGACGCGACCAGCGCGCCCGCCGCGTTCGCGTACTCGGCGATCCGCACCGGGTCCCAGCCGGACAGCAGCCCGTGGATCAGCGCGCCGCCGAAGCCGTCACCCGCGCCGAGGCCGCACACGACCTCGATGCGCTGCGGCGGCACGGTCCACCGGCCGTCCGGCGTGGCGACGAGCACGCCGTCCGCGCCCTTCTTGATCACCGCGAGCCGCAGCCCGCGCTCCAGCATCCGATCGGCCGCTTCGTCCGGGTCCGCGGTGCCGACGGCGACCTCCACCTCGGTCCGGTTGCCGACCGCGACCGTGACGTGGTCCAGCATCGAGCCGATCTCTTCGCGGGCCTGCTCGACCGACGTCCAGAACATCGGCCGATAGTCCAGGTCCAGCACGGTGTGCTCGCGGCGGCCCCGGGTTTCGAGGATCTTCCGCTGGGTCGCTCGCGCCGGTTCGACCGAGACGCCCGTGCCGGTGACCCACAGCAGCGGCACCGACTCCACGACGTCCCACGGCACGTCCGCCTCGGTGAGCGTGAGGTCGGGCGCGACGGGGGAGCGGTAGAACAGCAGCGGCGGGTCCGCGGGCGGGTTCAGCTCGCAGAACACCACCGGCGTCAGCAGGTCCGGCGAAGTGCCTACATAGGACGGTGAGACGCCGAAGCCGCTCAGGGCCTGCCGGACGTAGTCGCCGAAGCCGTCCGGGCCGACCTTGGTCAGCACCGCGGCCGACCGGCCCAGCCGCGCGGCGGCGACCGCGACGTTGGTCGCGGTCCCGCCGAGCGACTTGGCGAAGGTGCTGACGCCGGCCAGGGGGACGCCGCTCTGCTCGGGGTAGAGGTCGACGCCCACCCGGCCGATCGTCAACGCTTCGAGACTCACGCCTTCTCCACCTGCCGCAGTTCGTGTTCCAGCGCCTCGAGTTCCGCACCGCCCGCCATCTGCCGGGTCAGCTCGTTGATGTCGATGTCCTTCTTCTCGTACGAGCCGAGCGGCGCACCCCGCTTGAGCAGCAGGAACCGGTCCGCGACCGGGAACGCGTGGTGCGGGTTGTGCGTGATCAGCACGACGCCGAGGCCGCGGTCGCGAGCCTGCGCGACGTACTTGAGCACCACGCCGGCCTGCTTGACACCCAGGGCCGCGGTCGGCTCGTCGAGGATCAGCACCTTCGCGCCGAAGTAGACCGCTCGCGCGATCGCGACGCACTGGCGCTCACCGCCGGAGAGCGTGCCGACCGGCTGCTCGACGTCCCGCAGGTCGATGCCCATGTCGGACAGCGCCTGCTTGGTCGTCTCGCGGCCCTTCTTGCGGTCCAGTGCCTTGAACGGGCCGAACCCGACCGTCGGCTCCGAGCCGAGGAAGAAGTTCCGCCAGACGCTCATCAGCGGCACCACCGCGAGGTCCTGATACACGGTCGCGATGCCGCGGTCCAGCGCCTCGCGCGGCGAAGCGAACTTCACCGGCGTGTCCTCGACCAGGAACTCGCCGCGGTCGTGCTGGTGCACCCCGGCCAGGATCTTGATCAGCGTGGACTTCCCGGCGCCGTTGTCGCCGAGCACGCAGGTGACCTCGCCCGCGTTGACCACAGTGGACACATCGCGCAAGGCGATGACGCTGCCGTAGGTCTTGCCGATGTCCCGTACCTCGAGCAGAGGACTCATCGCCGCACCCTTTCCGCGCGCCGCCGGAAGGCGTTGTTGACCAGGACCGCGGCCAGCAGCATGACCCCGAGGAACAGCATGAACCAGTCGCTGTTCCACTGGGCGAACACGATGCCCTGGCGGGCCATGCCGAAGATCAGCGCGCCGATCGCCGCACCCACGGCCGAGCCGAAGCCGCCGGTGAGCAGGCAGCCGCCGATCACCGCGGCGATGATGAACTGGAACTCCAGCCCGATGCCCTGGTTGGCCTGCACGCTGGCGAAGCGCAGGATGTTGATCGAGCCGACCAGCCACGCGCCGGCGGCGGTGCCCATGAACAGCAGGATCTTCGTGCGCACCACCGGCACGCCGACCGAGCGGGCCGACACCTGCGACCCGCCGACCGCGAAGATCCAGTTGCCGAACCGGGTCCGCAGCAGCAGCCACGCGGCGATCGCCGTCACCACGATCCACCACACGATCGACGACTGGAACTCCGTGCCGCCGATGTCGAACGTCGACGCGAACAGCCCGCCGGCCGACTCGTAGCCGCTGGCCGAGCGCATCCCCGACACCTGGACGGTGTCGGTGACCAGCCGCGTCACGCCGAGGTTCAGCCCCTGCAACGCCAGGAACGACCCCAGCGTGACGATGAAGCTGGGCAGGCCGGTCTTCATGACCAGCCACCCGTTGAACGCGCCGACGCCGAGCGCGAACACCAGCGAGACCAGCAGCGCGAGCCAGACGTTCCAGCCCGCCTGCGTCGCCAGGATCGCGGTGACCAGCGACGTCGACGCCGTCATCACGCCCGCCGACAGGTCGAACTCGCCGCCGACCATGAGCAGCGCGACCACCACGGCCATGATGCCCAGCGTCGACGAGTCGTCGAGCCAGGTCGCCACGCCGAGCGGGCTGAGGAACTGGCCGGTGACGACCGAGAAGAAGACGAACACCAGGACGGCGCCCAGCAGCGCCCCGATCTCCGGCCGGACGACCAGCCGGTCGGTCAGGCTCTTCTTGGCTATTCGTTCGTCCGGTTCTGCCTGGATCCCAGCCGTCTTTGGGGGGTCCAGGGGGGCTTGTCCCCCGGCCGGGGTCTGGGGCTCGGCCCCAGAAGACGCTGCGGTCATTTCACTCCCCTTAGCGGGTGCCGCGCTGCGCGTACGGGGCCACGGTGTCGATGTTGGTCTTGTCGACGAAGCCCGGACCGGTCTGCACCGGGTGGCCACCACCGATGGTGTTGCCGTTCTCCTTGTAGAGCTTGAGGAACACGATGGGCAGGTAGCCCTGCTCGTACTGCTGCTGGTCGACGGCGAAGAGGATGGTGCCCGCCTTGATGGCGGCCACGACGTCGGCGTTCAGGTCGAACGTCGCCACCTGCGCCTTCGAGCTGGCTTCCTTCGCCGCGTCCACCGCGCGGGCCGCGACCTGCGAGTTCAGCGCCAGGACCGCGTCGATCGACGGGTCGGCCTGCAGCGCGCCGCGGATCCGCGCCTGCGCGTCGGTCGGGTTGGAGATGTCGACCTGCAGTGTCGAGACGGTGCCGAAGGCCTGCTTCGCGCCGTCACAGCGCTGGTTCTGGCCGATGTTGCCGGCCTCGTGGATCACGCAGAGCAGCTTCGTCTTGCCGGCCGCCTTGAGCCGCTGCCCGGCACCCTGGCCGGCGAGGCCCTCGCTCTGCCCGACGTGCGCGATCGCGCCGAACGCGGCGCTCTGGTCCTCACCCGAGTTGATCGTGACGACCGGGATGCCGGCCTTGACGGCGTTCTGGATCGACGTCTGCAGCGCCTGCGGGTTCGCCATCGACACGACCAGGCCGCCGACCTTCTGCGCGACGGCGTTGTCGATCAGCTTGGCCTGGTTGCCGGGGTCGCCGTCGGAGTAGTAGTCGACGCCGACGTTGAGGTCCTTGCCGGCCTGCTCGGCGCCGTTCTTGACGACGTTCCAGAACGCGTCACCGGCGCTGCCGTGGGTGACCACGGCGACCTTGAGCGGGCCGCTCGAACTCGGCGGCGCCGCGGCGGACGAATTGGCGCCGGAGCTGCTGGTCGAGTTGTCGGCGCTGGGGCCGCTGCAGGCGGCGAGCACCAGGCCGGTGGCGGCGACGGCCGCCACCACGGCGAAGCTTCTCTTGAACGAAAACACAGTCACTCCTTTGGGACCAGTTAGAGGGCTTGCACGATCTTCGCGAGTTCCGCGAGGCTGCGCTCGGTGTCGCGGCGAGGCACGTCGTCGGGGCTCGCCTCGCCGAGGGCGGTGTCCTGTTCGAGGACGTACCAGCCGTCGTAACCCGCCGCCTGGACGGAGCGCACCATCGACGCCACGTCCACGTCCCCCTCGCCGAGCGGCACGTAGAGGCCCCGCCCGACCGCTTCGGTGTAGCCGAGCCGCCCCGCGCGCACCTCGGCGGCCAGGTCCCCCTTGACGTCCTTCAGATGCACGTGCGCCACCCGCTCGGGAAACCGCTTCGCCAGCTCGACCGGATCGGTCCCGCCGATCATCAGGTGTCCGGTGTCGAGGCACAACCCCAGATCGGAGTCGCGCAGGAAGCGCTCGACCTCGGCCTGCTGCTCCACGTGCGTCCCGATGTGCGGGTGCAGCACGGTGCGCAGGCCGTGACCACCGGCGATGTCCCGGATCCGGCCCGCGGTCTCGACGAGTGTCGCCCATTCGGTGTCGGTGAGCCGCGGACGTTCGTCGTAGCCGTCGAGCCCGGTCGCGGCGGCGAGCACGAGGACGTCGCCCCCGCACGCGGCGAACAGCGCGGCGGACTCCTCGGCCTCGGCGAGCGCCTTTTCCCGGTCGGCGTGCAGCACGACGGCGAGGAACCCGCCCACGAGCGTCAGGTCGTGCTCCCCGAGCAGCGTGCGCAGCTCGGCCGGGTCGCGGGGGAGGTACCCGGGCGGGCCCAGCTCCGTCGCCTGGACGCCGAGTTCCGCCATCTCGCGCAGCACGGTCGGCGCGTCCAGCACGCGGCCCCAGCCCGGGACTTCGCAGACACCCCAAGAGATCGGGGCGGCGGCGACGCGGATCGTCGCTGACACAGAGGGCCTCCGTTGGTCCGTTGGAGCGCTCTATTGATTAGAGCGCTCTAATCTTGTAGCGTCCGTCACAGCAAAGTCAAGGGCTTGTTTCCGGCCCGTAACCCACAGGCGGGGAGGTGCGGCGATGGTGCGTCCGACCATGGAGGACGTGGCCGCGCGAGCGGGGGTTTCCCGCGCACTGGTCTCCCTGGTGATGAGGAATTCACCGAAGGTCTCCGACGCGCGGCGCACCGCCGTCCTGCGCGCGGCCGAGGAACTCGGGTACCAGCCGCACATCATGGCGCGGTCGCTGGCCAGCCGGACCTCGACGGTGCTCGGCGTGATGGTGAACGACCTGCGCAACGCGTTCTTCGCGGACATCGTCGAAGAGCTGGACAGCGCCGCGCAGGCGGCGGGCTTCGACCTCATCCTCAACACGGGCGGCCGCAGTCCCACGCGCGAGTGGAACGCCCTGCACAACCTGCTTTCCTTCCGGCCGGCGGGCATCGTCCTGCTGTCGCCGGTCGTGCCGGCCTCGGCGATCCAGGTCGCGGCCAAGCAGTGCCCGGTCGTGCTGGTCTCGCGCACCGCCCGCGCGTCCACAGTGGACACGGTGAACGACGACGGCGAGGCGGGCTCCGCGCTGGCCGTCGGCCACCTGGTCGGCCTGGGGCACCGGCGCATCGCCCACCTCGACGGCGGTGGTGCGGCCGGGGCGGCGCAGCGGCGGCGCGGCTTCGAGGCCGCCATGCGGGGGCACGGTCTCGAGCCGATCGTCGTGCGCAGCGAACACACCGACATCGGCGGCGAGAACGCCGTGCGGGAGCTGCTCACCGCGTACGCGCGCCGGGACCTGCCGACGGGGCTGGTCGCCGGCAACGACTTCAACGCCGTGGGGGCGATTTCGGCCCTCGAGGAAGCCGGGCTGCGCGTGCCGGAGGACGTGTCGGTCGTCGGCTACGACAACACGTCGCTCGCCGCGTTGCGCCACCTCTCCCTGACCACGGTGGACCAGCCGCGCAAGGACATGGCGCGGCTGGCCTTCGAAGCCCTGCTCGAACGCGTGCGCGGGGAGCGCACCGAGCCGGTCCGGCACCTGCTGCACCCGTCCCTGGTGGTCCGGTCGACCACCGCACACGCATAGGAGATTCCGTGTCCGAACTCGTCCAGCACTGGATCGACGGCGCTCGCACGGCCGGGGTGTCGTCCCGCCGCGGCGACGTCTACCAGCCCGCGACCGGGGAGGTGGCCAGGCAGGTCGTCCTGGCCGGACAGTCCGATGTGGACGCCGCGGTGGCGTCGGCCGTCAAGGCGTCGCTCGACTGGTCGGACAGCTCGCTGTCCGCCCGCACCCGCATCCTGTTCAAGTTCCGCGAGCTGGTCGACGCGCACCGCGACGAGCTGGCCGCGCTGATCACCGCCGAGCACGGCAAGGTCCTGTCGGACGCCGCGGGCGAGGTGCAGCGCGGCCTGGAGGTCGTCGAGTTCGCCTGCGGCATCGCCCAGGTGCTCAAGGGTGAGCACTCCGACCAGGTCTCCCGCGGCATCGACGCGTACTCGCTGCGCCAGCCGCTCGGCGTCGTCGCCGGCATCACGCCGTTCAACTTCCCGGTGATGGTGCCGATGTGGATGTTCCCGATCGCCATCGCCTGCGGCAACACGTTCGTGCTCAAGCCGTCCGACCGCGACCCGTCGGCGTCGGTCCGCCTCGCCGAGCTGTTCGCCGAGGCCGGGCTGCCGCCGGGCGTGCTCAACGTCGTCCAGGGTGACGCCGAGGCCGTCAACGCGCTGCTCGTGCACCCCGACATCGCCGGGGTGTCGTTCGTCGGCTCGACGCCGATCGCGCGGCACGTCTACGAGACGGGGACGGCCGCGGGCAAGCGCGTCCAGGCCCTCGGCGGCGCGAAGAACCACATGATCGTGCTCCCGGACGCGGATCTCGACGGCGCGGCCGATGCCGCTGTGTCCGCGGGCTACGGCAGCGCGGGGGAGCGGTGCATGGCGATCTCGGTCGTGGTGGCGGTCGGCGACCGCGGTGACGACCTGGTCGACGCGATCGCGTCCCGGACCCGCGAGCTGAAGACCGGGCCGGGCACCGACGAGACTTCGCAGATGGGCCCGGTCGTCACCGGCGCCGCGCGCGACCGGATCGTGTCCTATGTGGACGCGGGCGAGCGGGCCGGCGCGTCCCTGGTCGTCGACGGCCGGACCTTCGAGGGGCCCGGCGCCGGGTTCTGGGTCGGGCCGACGCTGTTCGACCACGTCACCACCGACATGTCGGTCTACACCGACGAGATCTTCGGCCCGGTGCTGGTGGTCGTGCGCGCGGGCACCTTCGAGGAGGCGCTCGCGCTGGTGAACGCCAACCCGTACGGCAACGGCACGGCGATCTTCACCACCGACGGCCTGGCCGCGCGCGAGTTCGAGCGGCGGGTGCAGGTGGGCATGGTCGGCATCAACGTCCCGATCCCGGTCCCGATGGCCTACTACTCCTTCGGCGGCTGGAAGGACTCGCTGTTCGGCGACACCCACGTCCACGGCGCCGAGGGCGTCCGGTTCTACACGCGGGCGAAGGCCGTGACGTCGCGCTGGCCGCGGCAAGCGCAGGGCGTCGACCTGGGCTTTCCGACGCACCGCTGAGTTTCCGACTTTCGCACACAGGAGGGTTCACGACGATGAGGCTGGGACTGGCGGGCACCGGGCGGATCGGCACCGCGCACGCGGAAACGCTCAAGGGGTTCGACGAGGTCGAGTCGGTCCTGGTGGCCGACGTCGACACCGCGCGCGCCCAGGCCGCGGGGGCGAAGCTGGGAGTGGAGGTCGCGGCGAGCATCGAGGGGCTGTTCGCCGCGGGCCTCGACGGGCTGGTCGTCACCGCGGCCACCGACGCCCATCCGGGGCTGATCATCGCGGCCGTCGACGCGGGCCTGCCGGTGTTCTGCGAGAAGCCGGTCGCGGCCGACATCCCGGGCACCCTGGCGGTGATCGACCGGATCGGCGCGTCCGACGTCCCGGTCCAGATCGGCTTCCAGCGCCGGTTCGACGCGGGTTACGCGGCGGCCCGGGCGGCGGTCGCGTCGGGTGAGCTGGGCTGGCTGCACACGTTGCGCGCGACGACGTTCGACCCGGCGCCCCCGCCGGCGGAGTACGTGGCGCACTCGGGCGGGCTGTTCCGCGACTGTGGCGTCCACGACTTCGACATCATCCGCTGGGTGAGCGGCCGCGAGATCGAGGAGGTCTACGCGATCGGCGCCAACCGCGGCGAGCGGTTCTTCGCCGACGCGGGCGACGTCGACACGGCGGCGGCCACCCTCACCTTGGATGACGGCTCCTTGGCGACGGTGTCCCTGACCCGCTACAACGGCGCGGGTTACGACGTCCGCCTGGAGGCGCTGGGTTCGGTCTCCGGCGTGGTCGTCGGCCTGGACGACCGGGCGCCGCTGCGCTCGGTCGAGCCGGGGGTCCCGCCGCTGCCGGGCCCGGCGTACCCGGGCTTCATGGAGCGCTTCCGTCCGGCGTACACGACGGAGCTGCGGGCGTTCCTCGACGTCGTCGCCGGCCGCGCGCCATCACCGTGCGTCGCGGCCGACGCGCTCGAAGCGTTCTACATCGCCGAAGCGTGCGAAGTCTCGCGCCGCGAGCGCCGCCCGGTGAAGCTGACGGAGGTCCGCCGCTGACGTTGTGATGGAGGAGCCGACACGCGTGATTGCAAGCCGACACGCGTGATTGGGGGGACGACACGCCGCGAGCTGGTCGTGTCGTCGCTTCAATCACGCGAGTTGACCTCTCAATCACGCGTGCCGGCCTTCTGATCACGGGCGGAGGAGCTTGCGGACTGTGCGTTCCACCAGGTCGGCGGCCTTCGGCGGGGGAGTGCGGCCGGTCGAGAGGTAGCGGTGGACGATCGCGCGCGGGATCTCGACCAAGGCCAGCACGACGTCCTCGTCGGTGCAGCCGGTGAGCGGGGGCAGCGAGAGCGTCGCCTGTTTCAGGGCCGTGCGGAGTTCTTCCTCCGCGGCGGTCAGGGCCGCGGCGGCTTCGGGGGACCAGTCGGCGGGGCCGAAGGCCTGCTTGCCCGCGTCGAGGACCCGGGCGCCGTCGGGGTGCTTGCGGCACCAGCGGACGACGCTCGTCGCGGCCTCGACCGCGGCGTCCACCGAGGCGGCGTCGCCGAGGGTCTCGACGAACAGGTCCTGGAAGTCGCGCAGGGTGCGGAGCCAGAGCGCGGCCAGCAGCGCCGGGCGGTCCGGGAAGCGGTGGTAGATCGAGCCGTTCGGCGCGCCCGCGGCCTTGGCCGTCGCAGCCATCGTGACCGCGCGGGCGCCGCCCTCGGCGAACAACGTCGTCGCGGCGTCGAGGAACTGCGCTGTGGTGTGCGTCGCCGGCCGGCCCATGGTTCTGGAGACTATCCTCTGATACGTTCTGGAGGACAGTCTCCAGAACGGAGGGTTGTGCCATGATCCGCAACGTCCACACCCGGAGGTTCCCGCGGCCGGTGCCGCCGGAGCTGCTGGCCACGCTCGGCACCGAGGACGACCGCCTCTGGCCGGTCGCCGACTGGCCGCCCACCCGCCTCGACGGCCCGCTCGTCCCGGGCACGACCGCCGGTCACGGCCCGGTCCGGTACGTCCTCGAAGAGGTCGCGCCCGATCGCCTGCGGTTCCGCTTCACGGCGCCGACGGGCCTGCACGGCTTCCACGAGTTCACGATTTCGGGTGACGCGCTGACGCACGTCCTGGAAGGAACCCTGCACGGCTGGACCCGCTTGAGCTGGCCCCTGGTGTTCCGCCCCCTGCACGACGCGCTCCTGGAACAACTGCTGGATCGCGCCGAACTGGCCGTGACCGGCCGGGTGTCCCGGCCTGCGAGGTGGTCGCGCTACATCCGGTTCCTGCGCGCACTGGCCCGAAACCGGTCGCGGTCGCCGCGGCCGTCCGCCACACTCCGGGCGTGATCCTGACCCCGCTGGACGAGCCCGCACTGGCGCGGCTGCTGGAGGCCGCCGTCGCCGGCGCGGACCCCCTGGATGTGATGCCCCCAGTCGACGGCCCACCCGGCTGGACGCCCGAACGCCGCGCGGCGTTCCTGGAGTTCCACCGGGCCAGGTCACTGCGCCCGGAGACGGCGGTGGAGCGCACGTGGGTGGTCGACGTCGCGGGGACGGCGGTCGGCGCGGCCCGCCTGGAACGTCACGGCGATGCGGTGGAGGCGGGCATCTGGCTGAGCCGCGACGTCCGCGGCCGGGGGATCGGCAAGCAGGTGACGGCGTCGCTGCTGGACCTCGCGAAGGACGGCGACGCGACGAAGTTCATCGCCTCGACCACCGCGGGCAACCGCGGAGCCCGGACCCTGCTGAGCGGAATCGGCGCGAGCTTGGCCACGGAAGGCGACGACGTGACGGCGGAACTACCGCTGGCCTGACTTCAGCCGCGGCAGGATCTCCGTGCGGACGTACTCCAGGGCGTCCCGCTCCGGGAGGATGTGCGGCCCCTGCACCCACCGCACCCCGTGCCGGGCCGCCGCGGCCGTGAGGCGCTCCCGCAGCGGGCCCACCACCCCGGCGCCCAGCACCAGCGCGTCCACGACGCCCAGGCGGGACAGCGCCGCTTCCTCCGAAGCGACGCCGTCCGCGGCGAAACCCGCCGCGGACAGCGCCGCCGTCACCCTCGAGACCGTGGCCGGGTTGCGGCCGAACAGCAGCACGTTCATGCCGCCCAGCGTCCGACCTCAAGGGCGCTTGAGGTCAAGACCCAGGTCAAGACCTCAGTCGAGCTGCAGCTCCGGGGAGTACATCTCGATCCAGTGGTACAGGTCGAGCAGCCGGTCCAGGCCGATGCGGGCGCCCGGGTCCATGGTGGCCGAGTCCACTTCGGACACCCGGTGCGCCCAGGCCTTGTCGACCAGGCCGAACACCGCGTGGTTCGGCTCGGCGAGGACCTCCTTGACCTGCTGCTGCAGCGCCGCCGCGTAGCCCGGGTCCTGCGTCGAGGGGTACGGGCTCTTCACCCGCTGGGCCACCGACTCCGGGAGGACGTGTTTGGTCGCGTGCCGCAGGAGGCTCTTCTCGCGGCCGTCGAACGTCTTGAGCGACCACGGCGTGTTGTAGACGTACTCGACCAGCCGGTGGTCGCAGAACGGCACGCGGACCTCCAGGCCCACCGCCATCGACGCGCGGTCCTTGCGGTCGAGCAGCATCCGCACGAACCGCGTCAGGTGCAGGTTGCAGATCGTCCTCATCCGCGCTTCCTTCGCGGACTCGCCGTCGAGGTGGTCCA
This sequence comes from Amycolatopsis sp. NBC_01286, assembly GCF_035982555.1. Classification (NCBI taxonomy): domain Bacteria; kingdom Bacillati; phylum Actinomycetota; class Actinomycetes; order Pseudonocardiales; family Pseudonocardiaceae; genus Amycolatopsis; species Amycolatopsis sp. NBC_01286. The sequence goes on along the minus strand of NZ_CP108428.1, from coordinate 278,075 downwards.
CCGACGAGACCGCCGTCGCGTACTGGTCCGCGATGTAGGTCTCGAGGTTGAGCTTGCGCACCAGCTCGGGCGTGTAGAGCGACGCCCGGTCCTCCATCATCGAGTTCCGGAACGCCAGCCACGGGAACGTGTCGGTGTTGACGGCCTTCTCGTCGTGGAACCAGCGGTAGCCGCCGAACACCTCGTCGGCCGACTCGCCCGACAGGGCCACCGTCGACTCGCCGCGGATGGCCTTGAACAGCAGGTACAGCGACGTGTCCATGTCACCGAGGCCGGCCGGGATGTCGCGGGCCTTCAGCACCGCGCGCCGCACCGCCGGGTCGCTCAGCTCCGCCGGGTTGAGCATGACGTTCTGGTGCGCGGACCCGACCAGGTCGGCGACGTCGCGGATGTAGGGCGAGTCCGCGGTGTCGCGCATCTCGTCCGGCTTGAAGTTCTCCTCCTGGCCGAAGAAGTCGACGGAGAACGTCCGCAGCTGCTCGCCCTGCTCGGCGAGGTGGGGCGCGGCGAGGCCGGTGACGGCGCTGGAGTCCAGGCCGCCGGACAGCAGCACGCAACGCGGGACGTCGGCGACGAGCTGGCGGTGCACGATGTCGGTCATCAGCTCGCGGACGCGTTCGACCGTGGTCTCCTGGTCGTCCGTGTGCTGCTTGGCGTCGAGCTTCCAGTACGTGCGGGTGCGAATGCCCTCGCGCGACACGGTGACGATCGTGCCGGGCTGGACCTCCTCCATGTCCTTCCACAGCGACCAGCCGGGGCGCTTGGTGAACGCCATCAGCTCGCGCAGGCCGTCGGTGTCGACCACCTTGCGGGTGAGCGGGTTCGCGAGGATCGCCTTCGGTTCGGAGCCGAACAGCACGCCGTCGGCCGTCGGGTAGTAGTAGAACGGCTTGATGCCCATCCGGTCGCGGATCATCACGAGCCGGTCGTCGCGCTCGTCCCAGATCGCGAAGGCGTACATGCCGTTGAGGTGGTCGACGACGGCGTCGCCCCACTGCAGGTAGCCGTGCAGCACCACTTCGGTGTCGCTGTCGGTCTCCCACTTGTGGCCGAGCTTCGTGAGCTCGTCCTTCAGCTCGGTGAAGTTGTAGGCCTCACCGCTGTAGACCATCGCGACGTCGCCGTTCGGCGTGTGCACGGACATCGGCTGCCGGCCGCCGGGCAGGTCGATGATGGCGAGGCGCCGGTGGCCGAGCGCGACGTGCTTGCGCACCCAGGTACCGACGCCGTCCGGACCACGGCAGGCCATGGTCTCCGTCATGGCGTCCACGACGTCCTGCCGGCGCGTGAGGTCGGCGTCGTAGGAAACCCAGCCGGCGATACCGCACATACGGACCCCTCCAAGCTTTTACTTAGCTAGTACAACTATCGGTAACACAGGTGTAACACGGGGAGAACATCTTGTCTGCCCGAATTGCACGTTCCGCGCTCATTCGATCACGCAGTGTGCCGTGAGTCACTCACCAACCACGGCCGCGCCGAGGTGAAGGCAAACGCTTGCGTGATCGGCGCCACCCGCCATAAAGACGGCGTAAATGCGCATCAGGACGGCGTTAACGCGCCGTCAGCCACCCTCCGCGGCGGGCCGGAACGGCCGCACAGTTGGCCTCGTCCCTGGTCACCGAAAGCGGTGACCTGTCCTGAGAGGTGCCTAGTGGCCGACTTGCTGTACGCCGTTCTCCTGATCGGCATTTTCGTCGTTATCGCGCTGGCGCTGCGTGGCTTGGAGAAGCTGTGAGCGGCGCGGGCACCGTGGCCAACGTCGTCGGCGGACTGCTGGCGCTGGGCCTTCTCGTCTACCTGTTCGTCGCCTTGATCAGGCCGGAGAAATTCTGATGTCCGACACCGCGGCCGGGCTGGTCCAGCTCGGTCTCCTCCTCGTCGCGCTCGCCGTGGTTTACAAACCACTCGGCGACTACATGGCGCGCGTCTTCTCCACCGAGAAGCACCTGAAGCTCGAGAAGGGCCTCTACAAGCTCTTCCGCGTCAACCCGGACTCCGAGCAGCGGTGGCCGACCTACGCCGCCGGCGTGCTCGGCTTCTCGTTCGTCTCGGTCGTCCTGCTCTACCTGCTGCAACGGCTGCAGCCGATCCTGCCGTGGAGCCTGGGCCGCGGCTCGGTGAGCCCTGGCGTCGCGTTCAACACGGCGATCTCCTTCGTCACCAACACGAACTGGCAGTCCTACGTCCCCGAGACGACGATGGGCCACTTCGTGCAGATGGCCGGGCTGACCGTGCAGAACTTCCTGTCCGCGGGCGTCGGGCTGGCCGTCGCCATCGCGCTGACCCGCGGGTTCATCCGCTCGCGGACCGACCGGCTCGGCAACTTCTGGGTGGACCTCACGCGCGGCACCGTCCGCGTCCTGCTGCCGATGGCCTTCGTGTTCGCGCTCGTGCTGATCGCCCTCGGCGTCGTGCAGAGCCTCAAGGCGGGCGTCGCCGTCACCAACCCCGACGGCAGCCGGAGCACCATCGCGCTGGCCCCGGCGGCGAGCCAGGAGGCGATCAAGGAGCTCGGCACCAACGGCGGCGGCATCCTCAACGCCAACTCGGCGCACCCGTTCGAGAACCCCAACGCGTGGACGAACCTGATCGAGCTGTTCCTGATCCTGGTGATCCCGGTCAGCCTGACCCGCACGTTCGGCAAGCTCGTCGGCAAGCCCAAGCAGGGGTACGTCCTGCTCGGCGTGATGAGCCTGCTCTGGGCCGCGTCGCTGGCGATCATCTGGTTCTCCGAGGCCAAGGCGAGCAACCCGGCCGCGCTGGCCGCCGGGGCGAGCATGGAGGGCAAGGAACAGCGGTTCGGCATCTCGAGCACGTCGATCTTCGCCGACACCACCACCGGCACGTCCACGGGCGCGGTCAACGGCGCCCACGACAGCCTGTCCGGGCTGGGTGGCGGCGGTCCGCTGCTCAACATGCTCTACGGCGAGATCTCGCCGGGCGGCGTCGGCACCGGCCTCTACGGCATCCTCGTGATGGCGATCATCGCGATGTTCCTGGCCGGCCTGATGGTCGGGCGGACGCCGGAGTACCTGGGCAAGAAGCTCGGCAAGCGCGAGGTCACCTGCGCGGCGATCTCGATGCTGGCCATGCCGCTGGTCGTGCTCCTGGGCAGCGGGATCGCCCTGATGCTGCCGGGCACGGCGGGCGCGCTCGGCAACAGCGGCGCGCACGGGCTGTCCGAGATCCTCTACGGCTACGCCTCGACCGGCAACAACAACGGCAGTGCGTTCGGCGGCCTGACCGCGACGAGCGACTGGTTCCAGTCGTCGTTCGGCGTCGCCATGGCGCTCGGCCGGTTCATCCCGATCGTCGCCGTGCTCTGCCTGGCCGGTTCCCTGGCCGCGCAGCGGAAGGTCCCCGAAACGGCGGGGACGCTGCCCACCACCGGGCCGCTGTTCGCCACCATGCTCACCGGCACGGTGGTGCTCGTCGCGGCCCTCACGTTCATCCCGGCGCTCGCGCTCGGGCCCATCGCGGAGGCACTCGCATGACCGTCACCGAAGAACGACCTCAGGTGACCCACGAAGAGCACACCGGTCGCGTCGGCGCCGGGGTCTTCAGCCCCCGCCAGCTCTGGACGTCGCTGCCGGATGCCTTCAAGAAGCTCAACCCGAAGCACCAGCTCGCCAACCCGGTGATGTTCGTGGTGTGGGTCGGCTCGGCGCTGACCACCGTCTTCGCCGTCACCGACCCGAGCGTCTTCACCATCCTCATCGCGATCTGGCTGTGGTTCACGGTCATCTTCGCGAACCTCGCCGAGGCCGTCGCCGAAGGGCGTGGCAAGGCGCAGGCGGAAAGCCTGCGGCGGTCGAAGAAGGAGACCGTCGCGCGGCGCCTCACCGCGAACGGCGACGAGGAGCAGGTGCCTGGCGCCGAACTGCGCGTCGGCGACCTCGTGGTCGTCGAGGCCGGCCAGGTGATCCCGGGTGACGGCGACGTCGTCGAGGGCATCGCGACCGTCGACGAGTCGGCCATCACCGGCGAGTCCGCGCCGGTCATCCGCGAGTCCGGCGGCGACCGCAGCGCCGTCACCGGCGGCACGACCGTGCTGAGCGACCGGGTCGTCGTGAAGATCACGACCAAGCCGGGCGAGTCCTTTGTGGACCGCATGATCGCGTTGGTGGAAGGCGCTTCCCGGCAGAAGACGCCGAACGAGATCGCGCTGACCATCCTGCTGGCCACGTTGACCATCATCTTCCTGCTCGCCGTCGTGGCGCTGCAGCCGATGGCCGGCTACTCCGGGTCCGAGCAGTCGGTGATCGTGCTGACGGCGTTGCTGGTCTGCCTCATCCCGACGACGATCGGCGCCCTGCTGAGCGCCATCGGCATCGCCGGGATGGACCGGCTGGTGCAGCGCAACGTCCTCGCGACCTCCGGCCGCGCGGTCGAGGCCGCGGGCGACGTCTCGACGCTGCTGCTCGACAAGACCGGCACCATCACCTTCGGCAACCGCCGGGCCACCGAGCTGATCCCGGTGGGATCGTCCACTCCGGACGACCTCACCCGCGCCGCCCGGCTGGCGAGCCTCGCCGACGAAACGCCCGAAGGCCGCAGCGTCGTCGAGCTGACCGAGGCCCACGCGGGTGACGACGTGCACGGCGAGTTCGTGCCGTTCACCGCGCAGACCCGGATGAGCGGGCTCGACGTCGGTGACCGGCGGATCCGCAAGGGTGCGGCGAGTGCCGTGCGCGCGTGGGTGCGTGACAACGGCGGGCAGTTCCCCGACGAGACCGAGCGTGTGGTCGACGAGATCAGCGCCCAGGGCGGCACTCCGCTGGTGGTCGCCGAGGACACCGTGGTGCACGGCGTGATCCGGCTGTCCGACGTCGTCAAGCCGGGCATGAAGGAGCGCTTCAAGGAACTGCGGGCGATGGGCATCAAGACGGTGATGATCACCGGCGACAACCCGCTCACCGCCAAGGCCATCGCGGCGGACGCCGGCGTCGACGACTACCTCGCCGAGGCCAAGCCCGAAGACAAGATGGCGCTCATCAAGAAGGAGCAGGAAGGCGGCCGGCTGGTCGCGATGACCGGCGACGGCACCAACGACGCCCCCGCGCTCGCGCAGTCCGACGTCGGCGTCGCGATGAACACCGGCACGTCGGCCGCGAAGGAGGCCGGCAACATGGTCGACCTCGACAGCGACCCGACGAAGCTGATCGAGATCGTCGAGATCGGCAAGCAGCTGCTGATCACCCGCGGCGCGCTGACGACGTTCAGCGTGGCGAACGACCTCGCGAAGTACTTCGCGATCCTGCCGGCGATGTTCACCGGCATCTTCGCCCAGCTCGGCGCGTTGAACGTCATGCACCTGGCCACACCGAAGTCGGCGATCCTCTCCGCCGTCATCTTCAACGCGCTGATCATCGTCGTGCTCATTCCGCTGGCCCTGCGCGGCGTGCGGTACAAGCCGTCGTCGGCCTCGGCCCTGCTGCGCCGCAACCTGCTCGTCTACGGCCTCGGCGGCATCGTCAGCCCCTTCCTCGGGATCTGGCTGATCGACCTGCTCGTGCGCCTCATCCCTGGAATCGGGTGAACTCGTGAACACTCTCGTCAAGCAGACCTGGGCCGGGCTGCGCGTCCTCATCGTGATGACGGTCCTGCTCGGGGTGATCTACCCCCTCGCGGTGTGGGCGATCGCCCGCATCCCGGGGCTGGAGGGCCACGCCGAAGGCTCGGTCGTCACGCAGAACGGCCAGGCCGTCGGGTCGTCGCTCATCGGCGTCGACCCGGTGCCCGCCGACCCGGCGAAGGACCCGTGGTTCCACAACCGTCCCTCGGCTGCCGGCCCGAGCATGCCGTCCGGCGCGTCCAACAAGGGCCCGTACAACGAGGACCTCGTGAAGACCATCGGCGAGCGGAAGGACGCCATCGCGAAGCGGGAAGGCGTGTCACCCGATCAGGTACCGCCGGACGCGGTGACGGCGTCGGGTTCCGGGCTCGACCCGGCGATCAGCGTGGCCTACGCCGACCTCCAGATCGCCCGGGTCGCCCGGGTGACGGGGTTGCCGGCCGACCGCGTGAAGCAGCTCGTCGAAGCGAACACGTCGGGTGCCGGGATCGGTCTCCCCGGGGTGAATGTGCTCCAGCTCAACTTGGCCGTGCAAGGTGCGGCCGGAGGGGCACACTGACAGCGTGACCAGTACGAAGAAGCCGCGCCGGGGGGAGCTGAGGATCTACCTCGGCGCGGCTCCGGGCGTCGGCAAGACCTTCGCCATGCTCGGCGAGGCGCGGCGCCGGCTCGACCGCGGCACCGACGTCGTCGCCGGGCTGGTGGAGACGCACGGCCGCGAGAAGACCGCGGTGCTGCTCGAAGACCTCGAGATCGTGCCGCGCCGCCACGCCGAGCACCGCGGCCGCGCCTTCGAGGAGATGGACGTCGACGCCATCCTCGCCCGCGCGCCCGAGGTCGCCGTCGTCGACGAACTGGCGCACACCAACGTGCCGGGCTCGCGCAACGCCAAGCGCTGGCAGGACGTCGAGGAACTGCTGGAGGCCGGCATCGACGTGCTGTCCACGGTCAACGTGCAGCACCTGCAGAGCCTCAACGACGTCGTCGAGCGCATCACCGGCGTCACCCAGCAGGAGACCGTGCCCGACGAGGTCGTCCGCCGCGCCGAGCAGCTCGAGCTGGTCGACATCACGCCCGAGGCGCTGCGGCGGCGGCTCGCGCACGGCAACGTCTACCCGGCCGAGCGGATCGACGCCGCGCTCGGCAACTACTTCCGCCCCGGCAATCTCACCGCGTTGCGCGAGCTGGCCCTGCTGTGGGTGGCCGACCAGGTCGACGTCGCGCTGCAGCGGTACCGCGCCGAGCAGCAGATCACCGACACCTGGGAGACGCGCGAACGCGTCGTCGTCTCCATCACCGGCGGGCCGGAGAGCGAGACGCTGATGCGCCGCGCCAGCCGGATCGCCACCCGCGCCGGCGCCGAGCTGCAGGTCCTCCACATCCTGCGCGGCGACGGCCTGTCCGGGCTCGGCCCCACCGCGATCGCCCGCTGCCGCACCCTCGCCGAGGAGGTCGGCGCGACGTTCCACACGGTCGTCGGCGACGACGTCCCGACCGCGCTGCTGGACTTCGCCCGCGGCGTCAACGCGACCCAGCTGGTGATCGGCACGTCACGCCGTTCGCGCGTGGCGCGGCTGTTCGACGAGGGCATCGGCGCCACGGTGGTCCGCCAGTCCGGGCCCATCGACGTCCACATGGTCACCCACGCCGAAGCCGGCGGCCGGCTGCGCGCCCGGCTCGGCGCGAGCCCGCTGGGGTTCTCGCGGCTGGTCGCGGGCTGGGTGCTGAGCGTCGTGCTGCCGGTGCTGGTGACGGTCATCGGGCTATTCGTGCGCACCGGGTTCGACTTCGCCACCGACGTGATTTCGTACGTGCTGGCCACGGTCGTCGTCGCGCTGGTCGGCGGCCTCGGCCCGGCGCTGGTCGCGGCCGTGCTCGGGGCCGGGCTGCTCAACTTCTTCTTCACGCCGCCGCTGTACACGCTCACCGTGCACACCCCGCAGAACCTCGTGACGCTGATCGCGATGGTCGTGGTCGCGGTGCTCGTCGCGCTGGTCGTCGACGCGGCCGCGCGCCGGGCGACGCAGGCGGCGCGGGCGCGGACCGAGGCGGCGCTGCTCGCCTCCTACGCGCGGACCGTGCTGACCCACGCGAACCCGATCGAGCGGCTGCTGGAGAAGGTCCGCGAGAACTTCGCGCTGACTTCCGTGACACTGCTGGAAAAGCGCGAAGGCGAGTGGCGGGGCGTGGCGACGGCGGGGGAGCACCCGTGCGCCGACCCGGACGAGGCCGACGTCGACATCGCCGTCACCGCCGACGTCCACCTGACCTTGCGGGGGCGCGCGCTGCCCGCGGCCGACCGGCGAGTGCTGGAGGCCGTGGCCGGGCAAGCGCTGCTTTCGCTGCGGCAGCAGCGCAGTGCCGACGCCGCGGCGAAAGCCGAGCGCAAGGCCGAGGCCACCGAGCTGCGCACGACGTTGCTTTCGGCCGTCGGGCACGACCTGCGGACGCCGTTGACGTCGATCAAGGCGTCCATCGGCAGCCTGCGCGCGCCCGACCTGCAACTGTCCGAAGAGGACACGGCGGAGCTGATGGAGGCCATCGAACTGTCCGCCGACCGGCTGGCCGGGCTGATCGACAACCTCCTGGATTCCTCGCGGCTGGCCACCGGCGCGGTGGTGCCGCTCCTGCGTCCGGTCGGCTACGACGAGGTCGTCGCGCACGCGTTGTCCAATGTGGACGCCTCCGACGCGGTGGTCGTCGCGGTCGACGACCAGCTGCCGTCGGTACTCGCCGATCCCGGCCTGCTGGAACGGGTGGTGGCGAACGTGCTGGACAACGCGCTGCGGCACGGCGGGGGCCGGGTGTCGGCCCGGGCCAGCGCCCACTCCGGCCACGTCGAGCTGCGGATCGTCGACCACGGCAAGGGCCTGCGGAAGGGGACGGCGGACTCGGCGTTCGCGCCGTTCCAGCGGCTCGGCGGCGACCGGGACGCGACGCCGGGGGTCGGGCTCGGGCTGTCGGTGGCGAAGGGGTTCACCGAGGCGATGGGCGGCACGATCCGCGCCGAGGACACCCCGGGCGGCGGGCTCACGGTCGTCGTGTCCCTGCCCGCCGAGAGCGTCACGTACAAAGTCGAAGAGGGGGTGCGATGACCGACATCGGGGCCACCGTGCTGGTGGTGGACGACGAGCCGCAGATCGTGCGGGCACTGCGGATCAACCTCACCGCGCGCGGCTACAAGGTGATCACCGCCCACGACGGCACAGCCGCGCTCAAGGCCGTCGCCGAGACGAAGCCGGACGTCGTCGTGCTCGACCTCGGCCTGCCCGACCTCGACGGCACCGAGGTCATCGCCGGCCTGCGCGGCTGGACGACGGTCCCGATCATCGTCCTGTCCGCCCGCGGCGACTCGGCGGACAAGGTCCAGGCGCTCGACGCGGGCGCCGACGACTACGTCACCAAGCCGTTCGGCATGGACGAGCTGCTGGCGCGGTTGCGCGCGGCGGTCCGCCGCTCGGCGGTGGCGGGCGCCGACGACGTGGACGCGGTGGTGGACACGGCGTCGTTCAGCATCGACTTGGCGGCCAAGAAGGTCCGCCGCGACGGCCACGAAGTCCACCTGACCAAGACGGAGTGGGGCGTGCTGGAACTGCTGGTCCGCAACCGCGGCCGGCTGGTCGCGCAGAAGCAGCTGCTGCACGAGGTGTGGGGCCCGTCGTACGAGACGGAGTCCCACTACCTGCGGGTCTACCTGGCCCAGCTGCGGCGCAAGCTGGAGCCGGAGCCTTCACGGCCCCGCCACCTGCTGACGGAGCCGGGCATGGGCTACCGCTTCGAGGCCTGACGCGCAGGTCGTGAGTGGCAATGAGGGTTCTAACCCACATTGCCACTCACGACCCCCGGCCGGTGCAGCTAGGTGAGCCGTGCGTGCGGAGGCCGGAAACGCCGAAGGCCACCGCCGCGGCGGTGGCCTTCGGGGACTTCGCGCTTACTTGGTCGTCGGCGACGTGCCGGTCGTGCTCACCGACGGGGCGCCCGACGAGCTGCCGCCACCGCCGGCCGGCGTGGTCGTGTCGGTCGGCGGGTCGGTCCGCGGCGACGTCGTGGTCGGCGGCGGCGTCGTCGGAGTGGTCGTCACCGGTGGCGGGGTCTTCGTCGTCGTCTTGGTCACCGGTGGCGGTGTGCTGCCCGGGCCGCCCGGCGGGGGCGTGTACGGGGGCGGCGGGGCCTGGGTGACGACCGTGGTGGTCGTCTTGCCGTCCGGGCTGACCGAGACCACCGTGGTCGGCGCGCTCGACGACTGCGTCTCCGTCGGCGGCGGCGGGCCGCCGAGGGTGGACGGGCCGCCCGGGGTCGGGGTGCCCGACACCGTCTGGACGCCGGCGGGCGAGGTGCCCTGGCCGCCCGGGGCGCCGGTGCCGCCCGCGGTGGTCGCGGGGGCCGGTCCGGCGAGCTCGGCGACGGCCGCGAACGCCGTCGCGACGACCAGCCCGGCCACCCCGAGCACGACGTACCCGGCGCGGTTCGGTTTGCTGCTCTTCGGCGGTGCGGTGGTGTCGATCCTGGTGATGCGTGAGCTCGAATCCGACCCGTCGGGGCGGGGCATAGAGGCTCCTAGAAGATCGGGGTGACTCCAAAACCTGCGGCTCGAGGTCGTCGAACGATCACTGCTTGCCCGAGCGGGGGAACCCGGGAGGGCGACCTCGGCGGGGAGATTATCACCGTCAGTGCCGCATTCGCCCAGGTAGGGAGCCTGCGTGATCACTGAGCGCAGTCAAACTGTCCGGAAAGGATGAACGTGTGAGTGAGGGACAAACGAACACCAGGATGACGGCGTGGGTCCGCGGGCGGGTGCAAGGCGTCGGTTTCCGCTGGTGGACGCGCAGCCGGGCGCTCGAGCTCGGGCTCGTCGGCAGTGCTCGCAACATGCCCGACGGTCGTGTCGAGGTCATAGCGGAGGGTGATCGCGACCACTGTGAGCGGCTGTTGGCCGCCCTCCGATCCGGAGAATCACCCGGAAGTGTGGAGACGGTCATCGAGCGCTGGTCCGACCCGAAAGGGGGGCTCAGCGGCTTCGCCGAGCGGTAGCCCGGGCCTTGGTACTTCCGGGGCGGGTGTGACGCAGGAGGTTGCCGACGCCGATCACGCTGTGCTAAGGCGCGCCGGAGAGGGGGCGCGTCCCGCGGTCCCGGGACACCCCCAGGTAGCCTGGGACGATTGAAACGCCCGAACCGGCAGCCAGAGGGGTCAGCACCCAGTGCACCTGAAAAGCCTGACGCTCAAGGGCTTCAAGTCCTTCGCCTCGGCCACCACGCTGCGCTTCGAACCGGGCATCACCTGCGTGGTCGGCCCGAACGGCTCCGGCAAGTCGAACGTGCTGGACGCCCTGCGCTGGGTCATGGGCACCCAGGGCGCCAAGGACCTGCGCGGCGGGAAGATGGAGGACGTCATCTTCGCCGGCACCGCGGGCCGCGCCCCGCTCGGCCGCGCCGAGGTCACCCTCACCATCGACAACGCCGACGGCGCGCTGCCGATCGAGTACGGCGAGGTGTCGATCACCCGCCGGATGTTCCGCGACGGCGCCAGCGAGTACGAGATCAACGGCGACCGCTGCCGCCTGATGGACGTCCAGGAGCTGCTCTCGGACTCCGGTATCGGCCGCGAGATGCACGTCATCGTCGGGCAGGGCCAGCTCTCGGCGATCCTCGAGTCCAAGCCCGAGGAGCGCCGCGCCTTCATCGAAGAGGCCGCCGGCGTCCTCAAGCACCGCAAGCGCAAGGAACAGACCCTGCGCAAGCTGGCCAACATGCAGGGCAACCTCGACCGCCTCGGCGACCTCACCACCGAGCTGCGCCGCCAGCTCAAGCCGCTGGGCAAACAGGCCGAGATCGCCCGCAAGGCCCAGTACGTCCAGTCCGAGCTGCGCGACTCCCGGCTGCGCCTGTTCGCCGACGACCTGGTCAGCCAGCGCGGCTCGATCGCGCGGGAAGAGGCCGACGAGAAGGTCGCGCGCCAGCGCCGCGCCGAGGTCGAGCAGACCCTCGAGATCGTCTCCGCCGAGGAGACCGAGCTGGAGTCGTCGCTGGCCGAGGACGCGCCGCTGCTGCAGAGCGCCCAGGAGACCTGGTACAGGCTGTCCGCGCTGGCCGAGCGCCTGCGCGGCACCGTCCGCCTCGCCATCGAGCGGCAGCGGCACCTCTCGGCCGACGTCGCCGCGCACACCGGCGGCCGCGACCCCGAAGAGCTGCTCGAAGAAGCCGAGCGCGTCGCCGAGCAGGAGGAAGAGCTCAACGAGGCCGTCATGGAGGCCCGGGAGCTGCTGGCCCAGACCGTGCTGCGGCGCGAAGACCTCGAACAGCGCGTCCAGGCCGCCGAGCGCGCGCACTGGGCCGCCGTCCGCGCCATCGCCGACCGCCGCGAGGGCATGGCCAAGCTGACCGGTCAGGTCGAGGCGCTGCGCAGCAAGAACGGCGCCACCACCGACGAGATCGACCGGCTCAGCGTCTCCATCGAGGAGTCCGCCGAGCGCGCCGAACTCGCCAACGAAGAGCTCGAAGAGGCCAAGGCCGAGGGCGGCGTCGAGGAGTCCGACGACTCCGGCCTGATGGCCCACCACGACCGCGCGGTCGAGGCCAACAACGCGGCCAAGGCGCGCGTCGAAGAGCTGGTCAAGGCCGAACGCACCGCCGAGCGCGAGATCGCGTCGGAGAAGGCCCGCGTCGAGGCGCTGTCCATGGGGCTCAAGCGCAAGGACGGCGCGGGCGCGCTGCTCGGCGCGTCCCACGAGCTGCCGGGCCTGCTCGGCTCGGTCGCCGCGCTGCTGACCGTCGAGCCCGGCCACGAGGTCGCGCTGGCCGCGGCGCTCGGCCCGGTGGCCGACGCGGTCGCCGTCAGCGGCGGCGAAGACGCCCTGCGCGCCCTGAAGTACTTGAAGGACACGGACTCCGGCCGCGCGGGCATCGTGCTCGGCGCGCCCGAGTCCACTGTGGACATCTATTCCTGGCCCGCGCTGCCGGAAGGCGCGCGCTGGGCCCGTGAGGTCGTCTCCGCGCCGGCCCAGCTGCGGCCCGCCGTCGAGCAGGCGCTCGACAAGCTCGCCTTGGTCCGCGACCTCGAGTCGGCCCGGCACCTGGTCGCCGCGCACCCGGACGTCCGCGCGGTCACCGCCGAGGGTGACGTCTTCGGCGCCCGCTGGGCGATCGGCGGGTCCGGCGCCCGCGAGAGCGTGATCGAGGTCCAGGCCGCCGTCGACGAGGCCGGCGTGCGGCTGCGCACGGCCGAACGCCAGGTGGAGCAGTACACGGCCGAGCTGGAAGGCGCCCGCGCCGAGCAGCAGGCCCGCCGCGAAGAGGTCTCCCAGGCCAAGGACGCCCTCGGCGACGCCAAGGTGCGCAAGGCCCGCTCGTCGGAGCGGCTCAACCGGCTGCAGCAGGCCGCCCGCGCCGCGCAGGCCGAGGTCGAACGCCTCACCGGGCAGCGCGCGAAGGTCGAGCACAGCCGCATCCAGGCGCTGGCCCAGCTCGCCGAGCTGGAGGAACGCCTCGCCGCCGTCGCCGAGCAGCCCGTCGAGGACGACCCGGACACCGCCGAGCGCGACCAGGCCGTCGAAGAGCTGGCCGTCGTCCGGCAGGAGGAGATGGAGGCGCGGCTCGCGCAGCGCACCGCCGAGGAGCGGGCGCGCAGCATCGCGGGGCGGGCCGAAGGCCTCCGCCGCGCCGCCCACGCCGAGCAGCAGGCCCGGGAACGCGCCGAGCGTGCCGCCGCGGCCCGCAAGCACGGCGCGCGGATCGCCGACGCCGTCGTCGACGGTGGTGAGATCGCGCTCGAGCGCATCGAGCGTTCGGTCCAGCGCGCGGCCACCGAGCGCGACCAGGTCCAGTCCCGGCGCCAGAGCCGCGAATCCGCGCTGACCGGCGTCCGCGCCAAGGTCCGCGAGCTGACCGGCGAACTGGAGAAGCTGACCGACGCCGTCCACCGCGACGAGGTCCAGCGCGCCGAGCAGCGGCTGCGGCTGGAGACCCTGGAAGCCAAGATCGCCGAGGACTTCGGCATCGGCCTCGCCGACCTGGTCCAGGAGTACGGCCCGGACGTCCCGGTGCCGCCGAGCGCGGGCGAGATGGCCGAGTACGAGGCGGCCAAGGAGCGCGGTGAGGACGTCACCCCGCCGCCGCCGATGCCCTTCGACCGCGACACCCAGACCCGCCGCGCCAAGCGCGCCGAGAAGGACCTTTCCCTGCTGGGCAAGGTGAACCCGCTCGCGCTGGAGGAGTTCGCGGCGCTGGAGGAGCGGTACAAGTTCCTCTCCACGCAGCTCGAGGACCTCCGGGACACCCGCAAGGACCTCGAGGCCGTGATCAAGCAGGTCGACGAGAAGATCCTCGAGGTCTTCGCCGGCGCCTACGCGGACGTGGCGCGCGAGTTCGAGACGGTGTTCAGCGTGCTCTTCCCCGGTGGCGAGGGCCGGATGGTCCTCACCCAGCCGGACGACCTGCTCGCCACCGGCGTCGACGTCGAGGCGCGCCCGCCGGGCAAGAAGGTCAAGCGGCTGTCGCTGCTGTCGGGTGGCGAGAAGTCGCTGGTCGCGGTGGGCATGCTGGTCGCGATCTTCCGCGCCCGCCCCTCACCCTTCTACGTCATGGACGAGGTCGAGGCGGCGCTGGACGACACCAACATGCGCCGGCTGATCGGCCTGCTGGAGCAGCTGCGCGACTCGTCCCAGCTGATCATCATCACCCACCAGAAGCCGACGATGGAGATCGCCGACGCGCTCTACGGCGTGAGCATGCAGGGCGACGGCATCACGAAGGTGATCTCGCAGCGCCTGCGCACCGCCGACGACGAACCGGTCGCGGTCGGCTAGCGCTCAGCTTTCACCGGGCCCTGAACGAACCAAGGCGGCCTTCGGTGCGTCTCACGCAACCGAGGCCGCCTTGGGGCTCTTGCTACTGGGCCACCCAGAAGGCGTAGTCGGCCGTGTAGTGGACCGCGGTCTGCGCGCCTTCCGTGCACGCTCCGGCCGGCGCGACGCCGCCGCGGGTGTTCAGGCGCTGGACGTAGGTGACCTTGCCGAACACCCCGGTGCCGCTGTTGAGGTTCGCCTTGAGGAGCAGTTCCGGGATCGCGCCGTCACGCGGCGAGGTCGCCGCCGCAGCCGCGCCGACCGTGCTTCCGTCCACAGTGGATGTCCACACCGGACCCTTGCTGTGGATCGCCACCGGCTGACCGTGTTTCGACAGCACGGCCGCGGGCTGGATCAGCGCCCAGGCGCCGTTCGTGCAGCCGTAGATCTGGACGCCGTCACCGGAGTACGTGGCGAGGGGCCGGTTGCCGTCCGGGACCTGGATCGCCACCGGGACCTTCGGGGTCGCCGTGGCGGCCGAAGCCGTCGCCGCGCCGCCGAGGGCCAGCGAGCCGACCGCGAGCGCAACCAAAATCCGTTTCATGTTCCCACCTTCGAATCCTCCCGCCGCTTCCCGGCGGGCTCCCGTTGACCAACACGGGCGCCCGCCGGAACCGGTTCAGAAGAATCAGGCGGAAGTGACTTCTTCGCCCACGGCGTTGGCCTCCGCGGCCTTCGGGTCGGGCGTGCGGTGGCGCAGCGAGAGCAACCCGCCGACGACCAGCGTGATCACCACGCCCAGCAGCGTGTACCAGGGGTAGGCGAGCGCGACGCGGTCGCCGGCCGCCTTGCTGAAGTCGACGCCGATCAGCGAACCGCTCTTCGCGCTGAACTTCAGGCCGAGGATCACGAACGCCATCACCACGACCGTCGCGACGAACGCGACGATCGCGTCCACCTGCCGGGCCTTCTTGATCAGCAGGCCGAGCAGGAACGCCCCGAGCAGCGCGCCGTAGGTGTAGCCGGTGATCGCCAGGCCGAGCTCGATCACCGAGTTCTTCGTGGTGGAGAACAGCGACGCGAACACCGCGAACACCACGGCCCAGATCAGCGTCCACATGCGACCGTGCTTGAGCAGCTTCGAGTCCTCGGGCGCCTTCTTGGTGAAGCGCTGGTAGAGGTCGGCCACCGTCGACGTCGAGAGCGCGTTGAGCGCCGACGCGAGCGCGCCCATGGTCGAGGCGAGCACGCCGGCGATGAGCAGGCCCGACACCCCGACCGGCAGGTCGTCGATGATGAACTTCGAGAACACGTCGTCCGGGCTCTGCAGGCCGAGCTCCGCCACGGACTTCCGGCCGTTGAACACCCACAGCATCGCCCCGACCAGCAGGAACAGCGCGAACTGCACGGTGACGATGAGCCCGCTGCCGATGAGCGCCTTCTGGCCGTCGCGCAGGCTGCGCGTGGCCATCAGCCGCTGCGCGATCAGCTGGTCGGCGCCGTGCGAGGCCATCGACAACGCCGCGCCGCCGAGCACCGCCGTCACGAAGGCGTACGGGCTGGTCAGCAGGTTCTTCGTGAAGTCGACCAGCGCGAACTTCCCGTCCGCGGACGCCTGGCTCACCCAGTCGCCCGGCAGCTTGTTCAGCAGCACGATCGCCGCCACCGCGGCACCGCCGAGGTACAGGGTCAGCTGGATGACGTCGACCCAGACGACCGCCTTGATCCCGCCGATGTAGGCGTAGACCAGCGTGAGCGCGGTCAGGATCACCACGATCACCCAGTAGTCGAGGTGGATGTTGTAGTGCCCCAGGATCACCTTGATCGGGATCGCGCCGGCGAAGAGCCGGACGCCCTCGGCGAGCAGCCGCGTCACCACGAACGTCACCGACGCGGTGCCCTGCAACCCCGAGCCGAACCGCTTGCCCAGGAAGGCGTACGCGCTCACCAGGTTGCCGCGGAAGTACCGCGGCAGCAGCACGAACGCGGCGATGACCCGGCCGATGATGTAGCCGAAGGCCAGCTGCAGGAACAGGAACGCGTTGCCGAACACCAGGCCCGGCGTACTGATCACGGTCAGCGTCGACGTCTCGGTGGCCACCACGGACAGCATCACCGCACCCCACGGCAGGCTGCGCTCCCCGACGAAGTAGTCGGCGGCCGACCGTTGTTTCCGCCCGACCAGCACGCCTATCAGCGGCATCGCCGCCAGATAGACCACGATGATGGCCAGATCAACACCCCGCATGGACTTCTCCTACTCCTCATCCGGCCTTCTCCGCGACGCGCAACCGCGTCACGGCGCCCCCCAGCGGGGCAGGAAGGGTCAAGGGCCCGGCACCCGGGACGAGGGCGCCGAGCAGGCGCGGTCCCCGCGCACCGGTCGCCGACGGCACCGTACCGGGCACGCCGCACCAGGTGAGCCAGCCCAGCAGCGCCGTCAGGTACGCCTCTTTGCCGGCGCCGGGCAGGCCGAGGTCGTCGCTGGTCTTGAGCACCGCCGAGGGCAGGTTCCGCGCGAGCGCCGTCATCAGCGCCGGGTTGGCGACGCCGCCACCGGACGCGATCACCGTCGTCACGCCGTGGTGGTGGCACTGCTCGGCGACCGTGACGGCGGTGAGCTCGGTCAGCGTCGCGAGCAGGTCGGCCGCGGCTACCGGCGGCAGCCCGGCGAGGGCGGCGTCGAGGTAGGCCGCGTTGAAGTACTCCTTGCCGGTGGACTTCGGCGCCGGGGCGGCGAAGTACGGGTCGGCGAGCAGCGCCACCAGCAGGTCGGCGCGCACCGAACCGCTCAGCGCGAGCCGCCCGTCGAGGTCGCTGCGGTGCCCGGTGACGCGGTGGGCGGCGAGGTCGAGCAGCGCGTTGGCGGGCCCGGTGTCGTAGGCGATCGCGGGCGCGTCCGCGGCGACAACGGTGATGTTCGCGATCCCGCCCAGGTTGAGCGCGGCGACCGGACGGCCGCTGTCCTCGGCCAGGCCGCGCAGCCAGAGCTGGTCGAAGGTGCTGGCCAGCGGCGCGCCGTGGCCGCCGGCGGCGACGTCCCGGGCGCGCAGGTCGGCGAGCACCGGCAGCCCGGTGCGTTCGGCGATCCACGCGGGCTGGCCGAGCTGCAGGGTGCCGCGGACGCTGCCGTCCTCGACCCAGTGGAACACCGTCTGGCCCAGCGAGGCGACGAGGTCCGCGGTGCCGCCCGCCAGCTCGACGGCCCCGCGCAGGCCGGCGTCGGCGAACGCCTGGCCGACGCCGGTGTCGAGCCGCGTCAGCTCCCCGGCGGTGCACGGGTTCGGCGGCAGCGCGGCGAGCAGGCCTTCGCGCAGCGGTTCGGGGTAGGGGACGTCGAGCTCGCCGAGCGGCGTCAGCACCACGGTGCCGTCTTCGGCGAGCAGGTCGGCCGCGGCGACGTCGATGCCGTCGACCGACGTGCCCGAAATCAACCCGATCACCCGGAAGCCGTGGCTGGCGCGTTTCCCCATCCGGAGGGGTTTAGTGCAGCGTTGCCTGTGACGCAACCCACGCCGTGAAGTCTTGGCCCAATCGGGATGTACGTCGTTACGAATTGCCTGCGTGGACGGCGGGTCCGCGGTGACGGCGGGCCAATGAAAGGATGGTGCGGTGTCGAGCTCCTGGTTCATCTTCGTAGTCATCGCGGTCGTCGTGCTGGTCGCCCTGCTGGTGACCGGCCTGCTGATCGCGCGCAAGCGCCGCATCAGCCTGGACGCCCAGCGTGAGGTCGAAGCGAAACCGAAGGGCGGCAGCTACGCGGCCAGCGGGGGCATCGCGCTCGCGCCCGGCGGCGCGGCGCCCGAGGTCGAAGAGCCGGCCGAGCACCCGGTCGACGACCGCCCGGAGACCGACGGCCAGCCCGCCGTCGGCGACGACGCCGCGGTCCCGCGCGACTCGGCCCAGCGCACGGTCCGGGACGTCAAGCTGCCGGACGCCACGCCGTCGGACACCGAGGTCGTCGAGCCGGCGCCCGTCGCCGAGGAGATCGACCCCGCGGCCGGCCGGCTGGAGCGGCTGCGCGGTCGGCTCACGAAGTCGCGCTCGATGTTCGGCCAGAGCCTGCTGGGCCTGCTCGGCGCCGGCGACCTCGACGAGGACTCCTGGCAGGACGTTGAAGACACGCTGCTGATGGCCGACCTCGGCGCGGCGACCACGAACCACATCGTCGAGCGGCTGCGCGACGAGCTGTCCCGCCGCGCGGTGCGAAACTCGGCCGAGGCCCGCGAGGTGCTGCACGAGGTGCTGACGGCGGAGCTGTCCACCGACGGCCACCGCGCGGTGCGCGCGCTGCCGCACACCGTCGATGGGCAGAAGCAGCCCGCGGTGGTGCTGGTCGCGGGCGTCAACGGCACGGGCAAGACGACGACCACGGGCAAGCTCGCGCGGGTGCTGGTCGCCCAGGGCGCCACGGTGGTCCTGGGCGCGGCGGACACGTTCCGCGCGGCGGCGGCCGACCAGCTGCAGACGTGGGCCGAGCGCGTCGGCGCGGAGGTCGTGCGCGGCAAGGAAGGCGCGGACCCGGCGGCGGTCGCGTTCGACGCGGTCAAGCGCGGCGTGGACACGGGCGTCGACGCGGTCCTGATCGACACCGCGGGCCGGTTGCACACGAAGACCGGCCTGATGGACGAGCTGGGCAAGGTCAAGCGAGTCGTCGAGAAGCAGGCGAAGGTCGACGAGGTCCTGCTGGTCCTGGACGCGACCACGGGCCAGAACGGCCTGATGCAGGCCCGGGTGTTCGCCGAGGTCATCGACGTCACGGGCATCGTGCTGACCAAGCTGGACGGCACCGCCAAGGGCGGCATCGTGTTCCAGGTCCAGCGCGAGCTGGGCGTCCCGGTGAAGCTCGTGGGCCTCGGCGAGGGTCCGGACGACCTGGCGCCGTTCGAGCCGGGTGCGTTCGTGGACGCGTTGCTGGGCTAGCGGATCCGTTTCCGGGTGGCCCAGTCGTGGACGGTGCCACCCGCCTTGAAGTGGCTGTCGTGGTGCATGCACAGTCCGTTCGCGCTGAAGGTGGAAACCGCCATGGTGCAGCGCGAGCCGCGGTGCACCACGCTCGCGCGGCACCGCGCGTTCGCCGTGGCGGTGAAGGCAGCCGGCTGCTCCGCGAGCAGCGCGGCTTGGCGCGCGCGAACCCATGAGGTCGGCAGCTGCGGCCGGTCGGGGCGCGGCGGCAGCTCGAACGGGCTTGTCCCGTCCGGCCTGCGCAGGCCGAGCCGTTCGAGCAGCTCCTTGGTCGGCGCCTCGGTGGTGATGCTGAGCTGATCGGTCCGGTTGCTGGCCACCCAGTGGCGGACCCAGCCGACGCCGTGCAGCACCGGGTTGCCGCCGAGCTGCGCGGGCGCGTCGAGGACCAGCGCGCTGATCAGGTAGTCGTCGCGTGCCAGGGTCAGGTGCGCGGTCTCGCCGAGCAGCATCGGCACCGTCACCCCGTGCGGTTCCCCGGCGGTCCCGGCCGGGGCCGTTTGGAAGGCCAGCAGCACGGGACGCCGTCCGGCGGGCACGTGCCGTACGACGATGTCGACGTCGCTGGTCACGTCGCCGATCCGGTGGCGCCGGGGATCCGGCAACGTGACAGCCCGCCGTGAACCGTCGAAGGCCCGGTCCACGGCCCGTTCGGCGAGCCTGCCGACGACCGCCGCAGCCGCGGCCTGACCCAGCCAGACGAGTGATCCGGTGAACGGTTCCAAGTCGAGCCCCCTCTCGCTCTCCTTCAGAGTCGCGAGACGGCGGCCGGATACCGGCTAGAGCCGGGAAGGCGGTAAACGGAACAACGGCGTGCCGTCCGCCTTCCGCAGTCCCAGCTGCAGCAGCACCGGCGCCGACGGGTGGTGGGCCGGGATGATCAGGGGTGACGTCCGGCGGGCGGTGACCGTCAGGCGGGACCAGCCGATGCCCTGCAGCGTCTGACCGGAGCGCTTGCGCGCCAACGGGTCGACGATCATCGCGGCGCCGAAGTAGTCGCCGCCCGGCAGGTTCACGCGGGTCGTGTGGCCGAGGACGATCGAGAAGACCGTGCCCGTGCGGCTGCCGTCTTCCTGCAGCGTGAGGATCACCGGCGTCCGGGTCCGGATCGTCAGCTGGTGCCGCACCGAGATCTCGACCGTCCCCGGCACCGACCCACCCGGGCGCGGCGGCCAGGAGGGCGGTAGCGGCGGCCCGTTGAGCGCGCGGTCGACGAGCCGGTCGAGCAGGTTCGAGGCGGCGCCCTGAGCGAGCCAGGCGAGCGCGCCGCCGGTATGGGAGTCCATGCCGTCCTTCCGCGAAAATCGGATGACGGGCGGGTGCGCGCCGAAGGAGAATCCGGGCATGCCCGGTTGACGCAGGTCCGCTCGTGCCCCTCCTCGCCCCAGACGTCCCAAAGCCGTCATTCGCCGCGAGAGAGGACCAATCATGCCCATCATCCACGGTGCGCGGGTACTTTTGCGTACCATTTCGGCAAAAGATCGCGCCCGCGTCAGCGAAATCCTCGCCACCCCGGAGGTCGCCCGCTGGTGGGGCGACGCGGCCCACGAGGTCGACGGCCTGTACGAGGTCGAGGCCGGCTACACCAGCTACGTGATCGAACTCGACGGCCTGGTCGTCGGGATCATCCAGAGCTGTGAGGAGCTGGAGCCGCAGTACCGCCACGCGGGCATCGACATCTCGCTGCATCCGGACTTCCACGGCCGCGGCCTCGGCACGGACGCCCTCCGCACGCTGGCCCGCCACCTGCTGGACAACGGCCACCACCGCCTGACGATCGACCCGGCGGCGTCCAACGAGACGGCGATCCGGGTCTACACGAAGCTGGGCTTCCGCCCGGTCGGCGTGCTGCGCCGCTACGAACGCGCCCCGGACGGCACCTGGCGCGACGGCCTGCTCATGGACATGCTGGTCGGTGAGCTGACCTAGACCGTGACCGTGGCCTGGGAGAGGCTCGCGCCCAGAGCGTCCGCCACCCGCTGCACCGCCGGGGCGATGTGCGCCACCGCCTCGGCGGTCAGCCGGCCCGACGGCCCGGACACCGACACCGCGGCCGGCACCGGCGCGCCCGGCACGGCCACCGCGACGCAACGGACCCCCAGCTCCTGCTCCGCCTCGTCCAGCGCGTACCCCTGCGTGGCGATCCGGGCCAGCTCCACGGCCAGCGCGTCCGCGTCGGTGAACGTGTGCTCGGTATAGGCCGGCATGCCGGTCCGCGAGAGCAGCGACCGCACGTCGTCCGCGGGCAGGTGGGCCAGCATGGCCTTGCCGACGCCGGTGCCGTGCGGCAGCAGCCGCCGGCCGACCTCGGTGAACATGCGCATCGAGTGCTTCGAGGGCACCTGGGCCACGTAGACGACCTCGTCGCGCTCCAGGACCGCCAGGTTCGCCGTCTCGCCGACCTCCTCGACCAGCTCCGCCAGCAGCGGCCGCGCCCAGGCGCCGAACTGCATGCTCGCGTTCTCGCCGAGCCGGATCAGCCGCGCGCCCAGCGCGTACCGGCGGTTGGTGTTCTGCCGGACGTACCCCAGGTCGACCAGGGTGCGGATGAGCCGGTGGATCGTCGGCATCGGCAGCCCGGACAGCGTCGCGAGCTCGGACAAGCTGGCTTCACCGCCGGTGTCCGCGAGGTGTTCCAGCAGCTCGAAGGCACGCTGCAGGGACTGGACGCCGCCATCGCGCCCGTTCTTCTCCGCTGCCACCGGTGGTCCTCCTTACGTCTGCGTTGAGCTTCCGCTATGCAGAAACTATAGTCCGGCTGGTAGAAAACCGTAGGGCCGTTATCCAAAGATCCGAACCCTCGAGGTGTTCCACATGTCTTCTGAAGTCCAGGTGCTGGGCGACCCGGTCGAGCGCGGCGACGAGATCCTGACGCCGGAGGCGCTCGCCTTCCTCGCCGGCCTGCACGACGCCTTCGCCGGCCGCCGCGACGAGCTGCTGCAGGCGCGCGGCAAGCGCCGCGAGGAGGCCCGCACCACCGGCAAGCTGGATTTCCTGCCGGAGACGAAGGAGATCCGCGAGGGCGACTGGCAGGTCGCCGAGGCGCCGGCCGCGCTGCGCGACCGCCGCGTCGAGATCACCGGGCCGACCGACCGCAAGATGACCATCAACGCGCTCAACTCCGGCGCGAAGGTGTGGCTGGCCGACCTCGAAGACGCCAACACCCCGCACTGGGCGAACGTCGTGTCCGGGCAGGTCAACCTGTACGACGCCGTCCGCGAGGACATCACGCTGGAGAGCGGCGGCAAGAGCTACGCGCTGAAGGACGACGTCGAGCACGCCACCATCGTCGTCCGCCCGCGCGGCTGGCACCTCGACGAGCGCGGCCTGTCCTTCGGCGGGCGCCAGGCCGTCGGCGCGCTGATCGACTTCGGCCTGCACTTCTTCCACAACGCGAAGGAGTCGCTCAGCCGCGGCAAGGGCCCGTACTACTACCTCCCGAAGATGGAGAGCCACCTCGAAGCGCGGCTCTGGAACGACGTCTTCACCCACGCCGAGAAGACGCTCGGCATCGAGCACGGCACCGTCCGCGCGACCGTGCTGATCGAGACCATCCCGGCCGCGTTCGAGATGGAGGAGATCCTCTACGAGCTGCGCGAGCACGCCTCGGGCCTCAACGCGGGCCGCTGGGACTACCTGTTCAGCATGATCAAGTACTTCCGCGACGCCGGCGAGAAGTTCGTGCTGCCGGACCGCAACTCCGTCACCATGACCGCGCCGTTCATGCGTGCCTACACCGAGCTGCTCGTGCGCACCTGCCACAAGCGCGGCGCGTTCGCGATCGGCGGCATGGCCGCGTTCATCCCGAACCGCAACGACCCGGACGTCACCAAGGCCGCGCTCGACAAGGTCCGCGCCGACAAGAGCCGCGAGGCCGGCGACGGCTTCGACGGCTCCTGGGTGGCGCACCCCGGCATGGTCGACATCTGCCGCGAGGAGTTCGACAAGGTCCTCGGCGACCAGCCGAACCAGCTGGAGCGCAGGCGCGACGAGGACTGGGATCTCTCTGCCACCGCCGACCAGCTGCTCGACGTCGCCTCGACACCGGGTGGCGCGACGGCGGCCGGCCTGCGCGCGGCGGTGGACGTCGGCATCCGCTACATCGCGTCCTGGCTGTCCGGCAACGGCGCGGCGGCGATCCACAACCTGATGGAAGACGCGGCGACGGCGGAGATCTCGCGTTCGCAGGTCTGGCAGTGGGTCAAGAACGGGACCACTTTGGACACCGGCGATGTCGTGACGTCCGAGCTGGTGCGCGGCGTGCTGGCCGAGGTCCGCGGCGAGCTGGCCGCGGAGATCAAGCCGGAGCAGCTGGAGCCGGCCGTCGAGCTGTTCGAGCAGGTCGCGCTGGCCGACGGCTTCCCGGACTTCCTGACGCTGCCCGCGTACGAGCGGATCAAGTAGTGCGGCTGTCCCAGGACGTCTACGACGCCGCCGACGCGCGCCTGGCCGAGGCCGACGCGCGCGTCGCGGCGTTGTACCCGGGGGAGCGGCCGGGGCGGCAGCCGGTGCACACGGTGTACGTCCCGGCGTCGCAGTACCGGACGCGGCTGGTCGCGGACTGGGGCAAACAGGCCATGCGGGTCTTCGTCGAGCACGAGGACCTGCTGGGCCTGGACGCCGACGTCTACGAGCGCGTCCGCGCCAAGCTGCTCACCGAGCCGATCGAGGACCTGCGGATCGACTTCGAGGACGGCTTCGGCCGCGTCCCGGACGACGTCGAGGACGCGGCGGCGCGCGCGGCCGGGCAGACCCTCGCGACCACGGGCGGCACGCCGTTCGTCGGCATCCGCTTCAAGAGCTTCGAGGCTTTGACGCGCCACCGCGGGATCCGCACCCTGGACCTGTTCCTGGGCAGCCTGCTGGAGCACGGGCCACTGCCGTCCGGGTTCGTCGTCACGCTGCCGAAGGTGACCGCGGTGGACCAGGTCTCGGTGGCCGCGGAAGTGCTGGCCCGCCTGGAATCCGCGTACGACCTGCCCGAGCGGACGTTGCGCTTCGAGGTCCAGATCGAGACGACGCAGTCCATTGTGGACGCCGACGGCACGCTGGCGGTGGCCCGCATCGTGCACGCCGCGGACGGCCGCTGTTCGGGCCTGCACTACGGCACGTACGACTACAGCGCCGGCCTCGGCATCGCGGCGGCGTACCAGAGCATGGAGCACCCGGCGGCCGACCTGGCCAAGCAGCTGATGCAGGTCTCGGCGGCGGGCACGGGCGTCCGCCTCTCGGACGGCTCGACCAACCGCCTCCCCCTCGGCGACGCGCTCCCGTCGGCGTGGGCCGAGCACCTGCGCCTGGTCCGCCGGTCGCTGGAACGCGGCTTCTACCAGGGCTGGGACCTGCACGCCCACCAGCTGCCGACCCGCTTCGCCGCGACGTACACGTTCTACCGCGAGAACTTCCCGTCGGCGGTGGACCGGTTGCGCGCGTACGCGGACAAGACGTCCGGGGGAGTGCTGGACGAACCCGCGACGGCCCAGGCGCTGGCGGTGTACCTGTTGCGGGGCCTGGACTGTGGGGCGCTCGACGAAGGTGAGCTGCCGTTCGGACGCCCGGTGCTGGAGAAGTACGCGCGTCGCGAAGTGTGAGGGTCGTGAGTGGTAATGAGGGTTCTAACCCGCATTACCACTCACGAGCCCTGAAGCCGGGCGCGGTCGGCGGCCGACCGTCCCGCGTCCCAGCCGTCCAGGTCGCGGACCGTCACCGACTTGCCCACCACCTCCGGGAACAGCTCCGTGAACGCCGCCTTCACCTTCAGCTCGTGGGACGCCAGCACCGGCAGCAGCCGGTCCGAGTCGGGCGAGGACGACAGGGTCGTCTTGGCGGCCTTCTCCAGCCGCTCGCCGATCCGCGTCGCGTAGGAGACGAGGAACGACTGCCGGAACGCGCGTGAGCGGCCGGCCGGGTCGGCGATCATCGCGCGCGTCGCCTGGACCAGCAGTGACGTCGTCAGCAGCGCGATGGCGTCCAGGTCGTTCTCGTCGCCGACGACGGTGACGAACCCCCAGCGCGGGTCGAAGACGGCCTGGCAGCGGTTCGCCGTCGCGACCACGTGGACCAGCAGCGACTTGGCGTCGAGGTACGGCGTGTCGAGCCAGAGCCGCCGCGACGCCGGCACGTCCGGGACCGACGTCTCCACCAGCACGCGGTCGAGCGCGTACCGGGTCATCAGCTCCTGCGCCTTCGCGGACAGCGCCTCGGCCTCCTCCGGGAACGAGCTCGACTCGGCCTTGGCCAGCAGCGCGCGGACCCGGCCCAGCTTCTTCTCGTCCACGGCGTGGTGGACCGGTGGCCGATAAGGCGTCCCGGGTACCGGCAGAACAGGGTTCAGCGCCGGCATCGACACCAGGAGCCCAAGGGCTTCGACGACGGTCGTCACCGCTTCGGCGGGGGTCAGGATGTGCTTCGCCGCCCACTGCGTGAAGTGCGGCTCGGACGTCGACCACCAGGCGACGGCGCCGACGTCGTCCAGCTGTTCCCGCCAGCCCGGGTGCAGGGTCGCGAACTGCCCGGCGTAGCCGGCGAGCGTGTCGAGCACGTACGAGACGGCGAACTCGTCGACCCGCCGCCGGGCCGCCTGGTCGACGTCCTCGGGCAGCCAGCCGTTGCGGCAGGGCCGGGTGATCGCCCGCCGGGCGGCCAGGTCAGCGCCTTCCGCGAGTTCCGGTGCCGGTTCGAAGCCCTTCGCGAGCCTCTTCGCGGACGCCTTGGCCGCGCCGGGAACGCCGCGCGCGACGTCGTAGGCCGCGGCGAGCAGGGCGTCGCCGAACTCCCCGGCCGTCCGGGGCGCCGGGACGTCCTCGACGGCCGCCCGGCGCTTCTGCTTACCCACTTCTCAACCCCTCGATCGGAAAGCCCGCTCAGCGCAGCCGGGGGAGGGCGTCGCGGGCCGCGTGGCTCAGCCGCCGCAGGTCGTCGGCGAACCGCTCCCGGTGCTCCTCCGGCAACGGCGAGAAGAAGTACTGCTCGATGTTCGCCACGTGCAGCCGGCTCGCACGCACCGTCGTCCGCTCGCCGAGCTCGGTCAGGCGCACCAGCTGGACGCGCCGGTCGCGCGGGTGGGCCGTGCGGGTCACCAGGCCGAGGGCCTCCATCCGGTCGACCAGCCGGGTCGCGCCGCCGGTCGTCAGCACCTGCTCCTGGGCGATCGAGCGCATCGTCAGCCCGTCGTCGCCCGCGCGCCCGACGATCAGCAGCACCTCGTACATCAGGTGGGTGATCCCGCACTCCTTCTCCAGCGCGCGCCCGAGCAGGTATTCGAGCCGGTTCGCCGCGCCCTGGAGCCGCCCGAAGGCCAGCACGCGGGGGTCGTGCCCCGCCTGCCGCGCCGAGGTGATTTCGGGTTCCACGCTCCCCATCATCCTGCTTGGTCCCCGGCGCGCAGCGCCAGGTAGACGTCGAGCTGGTCGGTGAACTCCGTCAGGTCCGCGCCGAGCAGCTCGCCGGCCCGGCCGATGCGGTAGCGCAGGGTGTTGACGTGGACGTGCAGCGCCTTCGCCGCGCGGGTCGGCGAGCCCGAGCACTCCAGGAACACCCGCACCGTGTGCACCAGGTCCGTGTGCTGCTCGGCGTCGTAGTCCAGCAGCGGCCCGAGGACGCGCCGGCGCAGCGCGGCCCGCAGCCCGTCCGGCGCCCCGGCGAGCAGCAGCTGGTGCACGCCGATCTCCTCACCCGGCACCACGACGACCCGCCCGGGGCGCCGCGACGCCACCGCCAGCGCGTAGGCCGCGACCTCGCGTGCCTCATCGCGAGGCGCGGCATCGCCGACCCCGCAGACGATCCGGCGGGCCGCGAGCAATGGCTCCACTGTGGACAGAGCCGTGAAAGCGTCCGACGGCCACCGCGCGGTCACGGCGTACGTCGTCTCGCCGCCGGGTTCGACCAGCGTCGCGTCCGGCAGCAGCTCCCGCAGGACGTCCCGGCTCTCGTCGCTGCCTTCGGTCCGCAACGCGACCACACGCACGTCGCCGGTCAGGTCGGCTTCCGACGGCTTCGCGCGCGCCCGGGTGACGCCGACGAGCCCCGCCAGCTCCTCGGTCAGCTCGGTCTGAGCGGTGCTCAGCGGCCCGCCGACGGCGATCAGCCACGGCACGGCGTGCCGGCCCTCCACCGGCGTCAGCGTCAACGGCCCCGCCGTGTCCTGTTTCGCGGCGTACCGCTGGACGACGTCCTCGACCGGCATCGGCAGCGGCGCCGTCCCGGCGACCACCCGGCCCAGCGTCGACAGCACCCAGCAGGGCAGGCCCAGCTCGGCCGACGCGCTCTCCAGCAGCGTCCCGACCGGGGCGTCCGCGGCGGCCAGCAAACGTTTGCGGGAGCTGTCGGACGCGGCCGCGAGCGCCAGCACCACCTGCTCGGTGACCACCGAGAACGACAGGTCGATCGGCACTTCGAGCAGCGGGATCCGGTGCCGTTCGCAGGCGTCGACGACGTCGTCCGGGATGCCGTCGGAGTCGGCGCCGGACGCGGCCAGCGCCGCCGCGCCGGAGCGGGCCAGCGCGGCCACGAACGGCTCGGCGTCCCCCGGCCCGCGCCACCAGAGCAAGCCGGAAAGCACCAGCTCACCGGCCGACAGGTACCGTCCGGGGTCGGGCAACTCGGTGACGTAGATGCGCGTCACCGGACGGTCGAGCAGGTCGGCCCCGGCCCGCGGGCGCAGCCGCAGTCCCGGCAGGTCCAGCAGAGTTTTCACGGTCGTCATCAGGCTTGTAGGAAAGCACAAACGCGCGGGGTTCCGCTCGGGTGCGTTTCATGGCCCGCGCCGTTGCCGCCCCGCCCGGTTGGGCGTCTACTGGTCTATCGCCCTCTTCGAAAAGGAGCACGAGTGGAGTTCCTGCGTCCCACGACGCTCGCCGAGGCCCTGGCCCATAAAGCCGAGCGCCCGGACGCCGTCCCCATCGCCGGCGGCACGGACGTCATGGTCGAGCTGAACTTCGACCACCGCCGCCCGGACGCCCTGCTCGACCTGACTCGCGTGCCTGAACTGGCGGAGTGGTCCACAACGGACGGCACGGTCCGGCTCGGCGCCGGCGTCCCGTACAGCCGCGTCATCGCCGAAGTGGGTGAACTCGTCCCGGCGCTGGCCATGGCCTCGCGCACGGTCGGCTCGCCCCAGATCCGCAACCGCGGCACGGTCGGCGGCAACCTCGGCGCCGCCTCACCCGCCGGCGACACCCACCCGGTGCTGCTGGCCCTGGACGCGCGGGTCGAGGTCGCCTCCGTGCGGGGGAGCCGGATCCTCCCGGCGGAGGAGTTCTACGTCGGGGTGAAGCGCCACTCGCTGGCGCCGGACGAGCTGATCACCGCCGTCCACCTGCCCGCGCACGCCGGGCCGCAGCAGTTCGCCAAGGTCGGGACGCGCAACGCGATGGTCATCGCGGTCTGCTCCTTCGCGCTGGCCCTGCGCGACGGCGAGGTCGGCGCGGCCATCGGCTCCGCCGCACCCACGCCGCGCCGGGCCCGCGCCGCCGAGGAGTTCCTCGCCGCGGAACTGCCGTGGGGCTCGCCGGAGCCGTTGCCGGACTCCCTGAAACGTCGCTTCGGCGGCCTGGTCGCCGAAGCGACGTCGCCGATCGACGACGTCCGCGGCAGCGCCGCGTACCGCAAACACGCGCTGTCGGTGCTCGCGCGGCGTACGTTGACGTGGGCCTGGGACGAGCACCGGACGGGGGAGCGGGTTTGCGCCTGAATGTCACGATCAACGGCGAGAAACGGCAGGCCGACGACGTCTGGGAGGGCGAAAGCCTGCTCTACGTGCTGCGCGAGCGACTCGGCCTGCCGGGCTCGAAGAACGCCTGTGAGCAGGGCGAATGCGGCTCCTGCACGGTCTACCTCGACGCCGTCCCGGTGTGCGCCTGCCTGGTCGCGGCCGGACAGGCCGAGGGGCGCGTGGTGCGCACGGTCGAGGGCCTGGCCGACGGCGACGTCCTCGACCCGATCCAGCAGTCCTTTGTGGACCAGGGCGCGGTCCAGTGCGGGTTCTGCACGCCGGGGCTGGTCGTCGCCGCGCACGACCTGCTGAACCGCGTCGCCGATCCCAGCGACGAAGAGATCCGCGAAGCGCTGGCCGGCAACCTCTGCCGCTGCACCGGCTACGAAAAGATCCTCGACGCCGTGCGCGCCGTGGCGAAGGGCGGGGTCGCGTGAGGACACTCATCACCGGCGGGGCGATCGCCACGGTCAGCGGCGAGGAGTACGCCAGCGGATACGTCGTCGTCGAGAACGACAGGATCGCCGAAGTCGGCGAAGGCGTTTACACCGGCGAGTTCGACGAGCGCGTCGACGCGTCGGGCTGCCTGGTCACCCCCGGCCTGATCAACACCCACCACCACCTCTACCAGTGGGCGACCCGCGGGATGGCCGCCGACCACACGCTCTTCCAGTGGCTGGTCGCGCTCTACCCGGTCTGGGGCCGGCTCGATGCGGAGATCACGCACGCCGCCGCCACGGCCGGGATGGCGCGGCTGGCCCTGACCGGCTGCACCACCGTCGCCGACCACCACTACGTCTTCCCCCGCGACGGCGGCGACCAGGTGGCCGCGCTGGCGTCGGCCCGGCAGCGGATCGGCGTCCGGCTGCACGTCGTGCGCGGTTCGATGGACCGCGGCGAGTCCGACGGCGGGCTGCCGCCGGACAACCTCGTCGAGACGACCGACGACGCGCTGGCCGGCACCGAAGCGGCGATCGGCCGCTTCCACGACGACTCGGCGGAAGCGCACCTGCAGATCGCCGTCGGCCCGTGCTCGCCGTTCTCGGTCACCGAACGGCTGATGTCCGGCGCGGCCGAACTGGCCCGCAGCAAGGGCGTCCGGCTCCACACGCACCTCGCCGAAACCCTCGACGAAGAGCAGCAGTGCCTCGCCGAAGTCGGCTGCACGCCCGCCGAATACGCCGACAAGCTGGGCTGGCTCGCCGACGACGTCTGGCTCGCGCACACCATCCACCTCGCGCCCGACGCGATCCGCCGCTTCGGCGCGACCGGCACCGGCTCGGCGCACTGCCCGACGTCCAACGGCCGCATCGGCGCCGGCATCGCCCCGGTCCGCGACCTGCTCGACGCGGGGGTCGCGGTCGGCCTCGGCGCCGACGGGGCCGCGTCCAACGAGTCCGGCGGGCTCGGCGAAGAGCTGCACCAGGCGTTGCTGCAGGCGCGTCAACGCGGCGGCCCGCGCGGGCTGACCACGCGGGAAGCGCTGTGGATGGGCACGCTGGGCGGCGCCCGCTGCCTCGGCCGGGCGGACGACCTCGGCTCGATCGAGCCCGGCAAGCTCGCCGACCTGGCGATCTGGGACCTGACCGGCCTGAACTACGCGGGCATCACGGATCCGGTCGCGGCGCTGGTCCTGGGCACGACACCGCCGGTGCGGCGGCTGTTCGTCGGTGGCAAGGCCGTCGTCGAGGACGGCACGCTGCGGGAGGCGGACGAGTCCGAGATCGCGTCGGAGCTGAAGTCGGCGAGCGCCAGACTGCGGGAGGACCGATGACCGCCACCGTCGGCACCCAGACGGGCAACGGCGTCGGCACCTCGCCGCGGCGTCCCGACGGGACGGTCAAGGTGCGCGGCGAGTTCGCGTACTCCTCGGACCTGTGGCACGAGGACATGGTGTGGGGCGTGACCCTGCGCAGCCCGCACCCGTACGCGCGGATCACCGGGATCGACATCACCGACGCGCTGAAGGTGCCCGGGGTCTACGCCGTGCTGACCCACGAGGACGTCCCCGGCGTCAACCGCTACGGGCTGGAGCACACCGACCAGCCCGTGCTCGCTTCTTCCGTTGTGCGGTACCAGGGTGAGCCGGTCGCGCTGGTCGCCGCCGACCACCCGGAAACCGCTCGGCGCGCGATGAAGCGGATCGTCGTTTCCTACGAAGAACTCTCTCCCGTAACGGACTCCGAAGCGGCCGTCGCCGGCGAAGGTGCTTCGCTGCACGACGGCGGCAACGTCGTCCGGCACGTGAAGATCCGCCGCGGGCCGCAGGATCTTTCCGCGGACGTCGTCGTCTCCGGCGTCTACGAGGTCGGCATGCAGGACCAGGCGTTCCTCGGCCCGGAGTCCGGGCTCGCCGTGCCGGACACCGAAGGCGGTGTCGACCTGTACGTCGCGACGCAGTGGCTGCACGTCGACCAGCAGCAGATCGTCGCCGCGCTGGGGCTGCCGGTGGAGAAGGTGCGGCTCACGCTCGGCGGCGTCGGGGGCGCGTTCGGCGGGCGTGAGGACCTGTCGATGCAGGTCCACGCGTGCCTGCTGGCATTGCACACCGGCAAGCCGGTGAAGATGGTCTACAACCGCGAAGAGTCCTTCTACGGGCACGTGCACCGCCACCCGGCGAAGATGTACTACGAGCACGGCGCCACCCGTGACGGCCGGCTCGTCTACGTGCGGACGCGGTTGTTCCTCGACGGCGGCGCGTACGCGTCCTCGACCGGCGCGGTGGTCGCGAACGCCGCCACGCTCGGCGTCGGACCGTACACAGTGGACAGTGTGGCGGTCGACTGCTGGGGCACCTACACGAACAACCCGCCGTGCGGCGCGATGCGCGGCTTCGGCGCGGTGCAGGCGGCGTTCGGCTACGAGTCGCAGATGGACAAGCTCGCGGCTGCCTGCGGCCTCGACCCGGTGGAGATCCGCGTCCGCAACGCGATGAGCGAAGGCGCGCTGATGCCGACCGGCCAGGCCGTCGACTCCGCCGCCCCGGTCGCCGAGCTGCTGGACCTGGTGCGCGCCAAGCCGATGCCCCCGGACCGGCCGTTCGACCTGCGGCACATGCCGGGCGGCGTCTCCAACACGACGCACGGCGAAGGCGTCGTCCGCGGCGTCGGCTACGCCGTCGGGATCAAGAACGTCTGCTTCTCCGAAGGCTTCGACGACTACTCGACCGCGCGGGTGCGGCTGCAGCTGGTCGGCGGCGAGCCGGCGGCGACCGTGCACACCGCGGCCTGCGAAGTCGGCCAGGGCCTGGTGACGATCATGCAGCAGATCGTCCGGACCGAGCTGGGCGTCGAGCAGGTGACGGTGCTGCCGATGGACACCTCGATCGGCAACGGCGGCTCGACGTCGGCGTCACGCCAGTCGTACGTGACCGGCGGCGCGGTGCAGGCCGCCTGCGTGGCGGTGCGGGCGCGGCTGCTGTCCCGGTTCGACCGGAAGACACGCGTCGTCGGCGGCAAGCTCGTCGCGATCGACGGCCAGGTGCTCGCCGACCTGGTGGACGTCCTCGCCGACGACGTCTACGACGAGACGGTGGAGTGGCGGCACCGGCCTACTTCGTCGTTGGATCCGGAAACCGGGCAGGGCATGGCGCACGTGCAGTACGCGTTCGCCGCGCACCGGGCCGTCGTCGACGTCGACGTCGAGCTGGGCCTGGTCAAGGTGGTCGCGCTGGACTGCGCGCAGGACGTCGGCAAGGCGCTGAACCCGCAGGCCGTGCTGGGCCAGATCCAGGGTGGTTCGGCGCAGGGGCTCGGGCTCGCGGTGATGGAGGAGATCCAGACCTCCGGCGGGAAGATCCGGAACCCCTCCTTCACCGACTACCTGATCCCGACGGTCCTGGACATGCCGCCGATGAGCATCGACGTCCTGGAACGCCCGGACCCGCACGCGCCGTACGGCCTGCGCGGGGTGGGGGAGCCGCCGACGATCTCGTCGACCCCGGCGATCGTGGCGGCGATCCGGGCCGCGACCGGGCTCGCGCTCACGCGCGTCCCGGTGCGGCCCGAACACCTGACGGGGACCTGAACTACTTGAGGGACCAGTTCTGGTTGGCGTCGTCGTTGCAGCCCCACAGTTCGAGCTGAGTGCCGTTGACGTTGCCGGCGGGCTTGTCGCCGCCGGTGACGTCGACGCAGAGGCCGGACTGCGTGCCCCTGATGGAGCCGTCGACGTTCAGCTTGAACTGCTGGTTCGTGCCGCCGTGGCACGTCCAGACGATCAGCTTGGTCCCGGCCGCGGTCGCACCGCCGTCGGCGTCGAGGCAGAGGCCGTTGGCCTTCAGCTCACCGGCGCTGGTGAACGTCCAGGACTGGTTCGACCCGCCGTCGCAGTCCCAGATGTCGACCTTGGTGCCGGGCGTCGTGAGGTTGCCGTTGATGTCGACGCACCGCGACGACGACGCGCCCTGCAGCGCCTTGGCCGTGCCGATGCTGGAGCCGCTCGCGTTGGCCTTCACGCGGTAGATCACGGTGCTGTGCGACGGGACGGCGGCGCTGATCGTGCCGGTGCTGGTGGTCAGCTCCTTCGACCACAGGTTGGTCAGCCGGTAGTTCGACGCGCTGGGCAACCCGGCCGCGGCGGCCGTCGTCGAGACGGTTTTCGTGGTGGTGTTCTCGTTGAACAGGACGACGGCGACGTCCCCGTCCTGGAGGGGCTTCCGCAGGACGTCCAGCCCGCCGCTCGACGAGATGCGCGTCGCCTGCTTGCCGAGGGAGTCCTGGTCGACGGCGATGACGTCCGAGTTGAGATAGGTCGAGAAGGTCGCGACGCTCGCGGAGCGCAGGTCGGCGCCGGCGATCAGCGGTGCGGCCATCGCCGCCCAGAGCGTGAAGTGCGCGCGGTCCTCCTGGAAGTCCATGCCGTCGCCGACCTCGAGCATGTCGGGGTCGTTCCAGGCGCCGGGCTTCGCGGCGGACGCGAGGCCGACGTTCTGGCGGTAGATCGAGTCGATGCTGCCCCAGTTGTTGGTGATGTCGCCGGTGGTGCGCCACAGGTTGCCGACATCGGGTGCCCAGGTCGAGGGGGAGAAGTTGCCCCACTCGCAGATGCTGTAGGCGATCGGGCGGCCGGTGGCCTTGAGCGCGTCACGCATCGCGGAGTAGCGGCGGACGTAGTCCTGCTGGGTTTCGCCGCCGGGGCTGCCGCAGTTGTCGTACTTGAGGTAGTCGACGCCCCAGCTCGCGTAGCTGTTGGCGTCGGTCTGCTCGTGGCCGAGGCTGCCGGGGTAGTGCTGGCAGGTCTCGCTGCCGGCGCTCTCGTAGATCCCGAACTTCATCCCGCGCGCGTGGATGTAGTCACCGAGCGCCTTGAGGCCGCTGGGGAACTTAGCCGG
Source organism: Amycolatopsis sp. NBC_01286 (assembly GCF_035982555.1). Lineage (NCBI taxonomy): Bacteria > Bacillati > Actinomycetota > Actinomycetes > Pseudonocardiales > Pseudonocardiaceae > Amycolatopsis > Amycolatopsis sp. NBC_01286. The sequence goes on along the minus strand of NZ_CP108428.1, from coordinate 243,706 downwards.
GTCGGCGACGAGGTTGCCCGCGCCGTCCCGGTTCTTGGTCATCCAGCAGTCGTCGAGGTTGACGTAGGTGTAGCCGCGGTCGCGCATCCCGGAACTGACCATCAGGTCGGTGGTCTGCTTGACGAGCGTCTCGTTGATGTTGCACTCGAAGGTGTTCCAGGTGTTCCACCCCATCGGGGGTGTTCTCGCGAGCCCGTTTTCCAGGGCATCGGCGGGTTGACCGGTGATCCCGATGACGGCGACGGCGGTGGCGAGGACGGCGAGGACACGGCGCATGGCGGCTCCAACCGAACGACGGTGTTGAGGCAGGAGGACTAGACCACTCTGCAGCCTTGATGTCCGATGCTGATCGGTCAAGCGCCATTTTGAGTATTCTTGTTGGATTCCCGACTAAAGTTGCTCGCCCTGAAGCCGCTTGGCGACGTCCACGCTGGTCGCGCCGGCGACGGCCATGGCCTCGGTGTCCCGCAGCGCCCGGCAGAGGACAAAGGCGCCTTCGAGGCTGTTGACGACGGAGATGGTGAGCGTCCGTGCGGCCTCCCGGCCGAGCCCGAACCGGGCGAACTTCTCGGTCCCGGCGTCGATCCACGCGGTGAAGACGTCAGCGGTGGCTTCCCGCAGCGGTTCGTTGGTACTCGCGACCTCGAGAGCAACGGTAGCGATCGGGCAGCCTTCGACGTAGTCGGTGGCTTCGAGCGTCGCGATCCCGGCGGCGAAGAACGCCTCGATCCCGCTGATCAGGTCGGGTGCCGGGTCGATGAAGAGGTCGAACAGCTGGATGTAGGCAAGCCCGGAACTCCGGACGACCTCGGCACCGAGCTGCTCCTTCCCGCCGGGAAAGAAGTGGTAGAGCGAGCCGAAGGGAGCATTCGCCTCACTGACGATCTGCTTGAGCCCGGTACCGCTGTACCCATTGCGCCGAAAAAGCTCAGCCCCGGCGGCCATGATGCGTTCCTTGGTCCCTGCCACGGTTAGAGGATACGCGGTCGTTAGAGCGTTCTATCAACTCCAGGCGTCCTGCCCCGCGGCTCGGCGAGCGGGATCCGCGTTCGGTCGGCTCGCTCACGTCTCGCAGGCGGGATCGACGCTCGGTCTGCTCGCCCGCGCCACGTAGTCAGTTCCCCGCTGGGCCGGCTCGCCCACGCTTCAGCAGTCCCCTCCACGCTGGGCCGACTCGCCCGCGCCTTGGCGGTCTGTTCCACGCTCGATCGACCCGCTCACGCTTCAGCGGTCTGTTCCCCGCTCGGTCGGCTCGCCTATGCCTTGGCGGTCCGCTCTGCACGTGATCGGCTCGCACACGCGTCAGCGGTCTGTTCCTCACTCGGTCGGCTCGCCTATGCCTTGGCGGTCCGCTCCACGTTCGATCGGCTCACCCACGCTTCAGCGGTCTGTTCCCCGCTCGGCCGACTCGCCCATGCCTCAGCAGTCCGCTCCACACTCGATCGGCCCGCTCGCGCCTCGGCAGCCACTGCTGCCCGCTTGATCGGCTCGCCGCGCGCGGTCTGTCGCCCACGTTTCGGCGGCGGGTTTATGCCCGACCGGCATGTCCACGCCTCTTCCGGGGCTTGCCCACGCCCGGCGAGGTGTGGTCCAGGCCAATGCCCTTGCCTACCCTCGGCAACTGTCCGCAACCCAACTGGCTCGCCCCGCACCGCCCGGCCGTTCGAGGCGCTCCACCTCGGACCCGCGCTCGCCGCCGATCCCGTCGATCGCGCCGTTTCCTGCCGATCGCGCCGAGCTGCCCGTTCCTGCGGATCTGGCCGTTCCTGCCGATCCTGCCAAGTCCCGCCGAGCTGGCCGATCCCGCCGATGGCGCCAAATTCCGCAGGTCCGGCCGATCCTGCAGATCCCACCAATCGTGTCCGCGCCCTCAGCCAAGCCGTTCCACACTCGGCCTACCCATCCGCGCCCCGACCTGGGACTTGCTACTCCGGCCCAGGTTGTCCACACCCCACCCGTGATGTGGACAACCCGGCCCCGACATCGGCTTTTACGGCTCTCCGTCGGAGGGTCCCGATACGCTGGAAGCGGGGCCGGTCCCCCGGAGAGGGCGGGGGCTGCTTTTTGCGAGGCGGCAGGCGGCAGGCGCTCGCTAGTGGATGTCCCAAGCAGGGCCGGGGTCCTCGGCGTCGTCGCGCAGGATCGTGCCCTCGATCAGCCCGTATGGCCGGTCGGCGGCGTAGAACACCTCGTTGTCGTTCTTCAGCCCGAACGGGCTCAGGTCCACGAGGAAGTGGTGCTTGTTCGGCAGCGACAGCCGCACCTCCGCGACCTCGGGCCGCCGTTCGAGCACCGACTGGCCCATCGCGTACAGCGTCTGCTGCAGCGAAAGGCTGTGCTTCGTCGCGAAGGTCTCCAGCATCGCGCGCCGGATTTCGCGGTGGCTCTCCGCCCAGTCGATGCCGTCGCCCTGGTAGCGCCAGCGCGCGGTGACGGCAGTCGCGAGGATCCGGTCGTCGGTCTCGGCGAGCGTCGTGTACTCGTCGCGCGGGAAGCCGTGGAACTCCGAGCCGGTCGACTTGAGCACGACCAGGCCGTCGATCCCGGACACGACCCACGCGCGGTCGCCCTGGATCGTGACGGCCGTGGTGCGCCGTTCGTTGCCGGCGCCGCTGAACGCGTGGTCGTGCGGCGCGCCGTCGACGGTGATCCGGTCCCAGCTGTGCTCGTCGATCTTGATCCGGGCGCCGGAGATGCTCCCCTGCGTGCCGGTGAAGTGCCGGGCCAAGCGCAGGCCGAAGTCCTCGATCTCGCCGACCGGCGCCTCTTTCGCGAAGGCGTACACGGTGTTCTTCTGCGTGTCGGTCGCGAGCACCGCGGCGTTGTCGCCGGTCAGGTGCGTCGCGGCCAGCTCGCCACGCAGCGACGTCGACACGGTGAGGTCTTTCAGGTGGTGGACGGGGCCGTCGCGGCGCACCGTGACCAGGCGGACCTCCGCCTTGCCGTACTGGTTGGGGCCCAGGGTGATGGCCACGGTTCAGCTCCCTCGGTAAGTCGAATAGGCGAACGGGCTGAGCAGGAGCGGCACGTGGTGGTGCGTGGTGCCGTCGGAGATCCGGAAGGTGAGGGCCACCTCCGGGAAGAACGCGTCCGGGCCGAGGTAGGCGCCGGTGTCGAAGACCAGCCGGTAGACGCCGGGTTCCAGCGTCTCGGGGCCGAGGTCGCGGACGCGGCCGTCGTCGTCGGTGCGCCCGTCGGCGATCGGCTTGCCCTCGGCGGTTTCGAAACGGACGGTAATTCCCTTTGCGGGCCGGCCTTGCGCCGTGTCGAGCACGTGCGTCGTCACCAGACTCACGCCGTCACCGCCTTGGCCAGCCGCAGGCCGGCGATCTTGAGCAGCTCCTGCCCGGCGACGCCGAGCTCGGTCGCCGGGTCGTTGCCGATGCGCTCGCGGAGGATCTTCAGCAGTTCGTCGCCGCTGCGCCCGCTGGCGCAGACGAGATAGACGTGCCCGAACTTGGCTTCGTATTCGGCGTTCGCGGCGGCGAACTCGTCGGCGTTGTCCACACCGGACTGTTCGCTGCGGGACCAGTCGGCCTCGGTCCCTTGCTGCTTCGGCTTTTCGCCGATCCGGGGGTGCGCGGCCATGGCCTGGCGGATCTCGTCACTGCTCAACGGCAGGTCCGCGGCGGCTTGCAGCGCGTCGAGGTTGTCGTAGGGCCTGCGGTCGAGAACCGCGTCCGCCCAGCGGGGGACGGCGAGGCACGCCGTCAACGCCGGACGTACGTCGCCGGCGTCGGCGGTGTTGAAATCGGTGAGGGTGAGCGGCACGGGGAACTCCTCGTGAGTGGCGTCCCGCTGACCGTACGTCGGCGCCGGAGTTCCGTCAACATTTTGTTGAAAGCGCTGGTCAGTCGGCTTCGCGGTTGAGATAGTTGTAAACGGTGAACCGTGTGACGCCCAGCGCGTCGGCCACCGACGAGACGGACTTCCGCAGGCCGAAGGCGCCGCGTTCGCGCAGCAGCCGCACCGCGCGCTGCTTCCCGGCGCGGTCGAGATCGCCCAGTTCGGCGCCGAGTTCGCGCTCTACATCGGCGATCAGCCGGGCGAGCGCATCGTTCAGCTCGACGGATGGGGCGCTGTCGACGCCGTGCGATTCGCCCGCCTGACTGCCCGCCGTGTTCGGGCCACCCGCCTGGTCGCCCGTCGTGTTCGTTCCGCCTGCTCGACTGTCGGCCGTGTGCGGTTTACCTGCTGGATCGCCCGTCGAGCGCGGTTTCCCTGCCAGGCCGCTCGCCGTGTGCGACTTGTCTGCTGAATCGCCCGTCGCGTGTGGCTTGCCTGCTTGGCCGCCGGTCGCGTGCAGTTTGCCTGCCTGGCCGCCGGTCGCGTGTGGTTTGCCTGTTGGACCGCCCGCCGCGTGCAGCTTGCCTGCCGGATCGCCCGTCGCGTGTGGAGCGACCACAGGACCGTCCGTCGTGTGCGGTTCGGCAGCTCGGGCAGTCGTCGGATCGCGCTGGTCGGCGGCGGAAACGACCTCCGGCTCGGTCGGTCCGCCGGGTTGATCTCCCTCCTCGGCCGCGGCGCCGGCGTCCGCCGCGACGACCTGGCGCACCTGCAGCGTGACCTGGGTGGCGCCGCCGTCGAGCGCCGCCTGCGTGATCCTGGGCAAGGCCTCGAGAAGGGCCTTCGCGTCACCGCGGACGAGCGTGCCGAGCGGCCCGAAGTCGGTGTCCAGCCCCGCTTCCACGGCCGCGTCGCGCGCGGCGAGCGCGTGCTCGGGCGGCGAACCCTCGCCGTGGAACGGTTCGCTGGTGAACTCCGCTTCAAGCCGCACGAGGTGACCGTAACGCGCCGCGTCCGTCGTTGACGAGCGGCGCGAGCCGTGGTTAGTGTCGTTGTGCGAAACCGTCTTTCCGTACTGTGAAATCGGCGGTGGTCACTTCTCCCGGCGAAGGGTTCTCGGATGGATCTTGTGGTGCGCGCAGCCCGGGCGGTCACGGCCGAGGGTGAGGTCCCGGTGACGCTCGGCGTCAACGGCGGCCGGATCGTCGCCGTCGAACCCGGCGGCGCTTCGCTGACCGGCGACCGCGTCGTCGAACTCGGCGACGACGTCGTTCTGCTGCCCGGGTTGGTCGACACGCACGTCCACGTCAACGATCCCGGCCGCGCCGAGTGGGAGGGCTTCGAGACGGCCACCCGCGCGGCGGCGGCGGGCGGAGTGACCACGATCGTGGACATGCCGCTCAACAGCCTGCCGCCGACGGTCGACGTCGCGGCCCTGGAGGTCAAGCGCAAGGCGGCGACCGGCCGGGTGCACGTCGACGTCGGTTTCTGGGGCGGCGCGATCCCCGGCAACGTCTCGGACCTGCGCGGGCTGTACGAGGCCGGCGTCTTCGGGTTCAAGTGCTTCCTGCTGCACTCCGGCGTCGACGAGTTCCCGCCACTTGACCCGGCCGGCCTCGACGAAGCGTTGCGGGAGCTGAGTTCCTTCGACGCGCTGATGATCGTCCACGCCGAGGACGCGCACGAAATCGACGAGGCGCCCGAGCCGCACGGCGGTCGCTATGTCGACTTTCTGCACTCGCGCCCGCGGGCGGCAGAGAATCTGGCCGTCACGCACGTGATCGAGGCGGCCCGCCGCAACTCGGCGCGGGCGCACATCCTGCACCTGTCGTCCGCGGAAGCCCTGCCGCTCGTGGCGGAGGCCCGCCGCGACGGCGTCGCGCTGACCGCCGAGACCTGCCCGCACTACCTGAGCTTCGTCGCCGAGGAGATCCGCGACGGCGCGACGCAGTTCAAGTGCTGCCCGCCGATCCGCGAGGCGGCCAACCGCGAACAGCTGTGGCAGGGGCTCGCCGACGGCGTGATCGACTGCGTCGTCAGCGACCATTCGCCGTGCACGACGGAGCTGAAACGCTTCGACAGCGGCGATTTCGGGCAGGCCTGGGGTGGGATTTCGAGCCTGCAGCTGGGTCTCCCGGCGATCTGGACGCAGGCGCGGCAACGCGGGTTCGCGCTCACCGACGTCGTCCGCTGGATGGCCGAGCACCCCGCCGCGCAGGCAGGGATGCGTCGCAAGGGCCACCTCGCGGCGGGCTACGACGCCGACTTCTGCGTGTTCGCGCCGGACGAGGCGTTCGTCGTCGACGTCGCGAAACTGAAGCACCGCAACCCGGTGAGCGCCTACGACCGCCGCCCGCTCGCCGGCGTGGTCCGCTCGACCTGGTTGCGCGGCACCGAAATCACCGGCGACGCGCCCTTCGGGGCGTTGCTGACCCGGGGGAACTGCTGAGATGGAGGCTGTGTTGTCTGACCGTCCTGAGTGGACAGATCTGCCCGACCTCGCTTCACGTCGCTTCGGCGGGACCGTGATGTGGGCGACCGACGAGCTGTTCGCCGAGAAGGAGAACCTGGTCAACCCGTGGACGCCGGCGCACCGCGCCGAGACGTTCGGCCCGAAGGGCCAGGTCTACGACGGCTGGGAGACCCGCCGCCACCGCGAACCGGGCGACGACGAGGCGATCCTCCGGCTCGGCCTGGCGGGCACGGTCACGGGGGTGGTCGTCGACACGGCGTTCTTCAAGGGCAACTACCCGCCGTTCGTCTCGGTCGAAGCGGCTTCGGTGCCGGGTTACCCGAGCGCGGCCGAGCTGGCGACGGCGGACTGGGACATCCTGGTCGACCGCGCGCCCGCGGCGGGCCACACGGAGAACTTCCACACGGTCAACGGTTCCCGCAGGTACACCCACGTTCGCCTGACCCAGCACCCCGACGGCGGCGTCGCCCGCCTGCGCGTCCACGGCGCCCCGATCCCGGACCCGGACCTGCTCGACCTCGACGCGCTGGACTTGGCGGCCCTGGAGAACGGCGCCCTGGTGACGGGGTGCAGCAACATGTTCTATTCGTCGCCGAACAACATGCTCTCGCCGGGTCTCGCGGCCCACCAGGCGGAGGGCTGGGAGACGGCCCGCCGCCGCGACGACGGCAACGACTGGGCAACCTTCAGACTGGCCGGCGCCGGCACTGTCCGGTTTGTCGAGCTGGACACGAGCAACCTCAAGGGCAACGCCCCGGGCTGGGCATCGATCAGCGGTCGCGACACGTACGGCGAGTGGGTGGAGCTGCTGCCGAAGACGCGCCTGCAGCCGGACACCCGCCACCGCTTCGCCGTACCGGACGGCCCCGAGGTGACAGAGGCCCGCCTGGACATCTACCCGGACGGCGGCCTGGCCAGGCTGCGCCTGTTCGGCCGCCTGACGGAGACGGGCCGCGCGAACGTGAAAGCCCGGTTCGCCAAAACCCGCTGAGGCTCGCACGGCCCGCATTTGGGAGTCGGCGTCGTGTGCGACAAGTCGCGCAAGTCGGTTGGGTCACGCACGTCGGGGTGACGAGTCGCGTGTTCTTTGCCGAGCCGTACGGCTGTCGCGTCACACTCCAGCGGAGCACGTCGGTCCAGTGTTTGAACCCCGGCGCGGTATCCCCGCCTGAACTCGCGGGTCGTCGACGAGTGCCGTAAACCTTGTCGACGACCCGTGGTCAGCCCGCGTCGGGACGGTTCAGGTAGGCCGAGGCCAGCGACAAGACGCACGCGCAGCCGATGATCGCGCTGACCCACCACGGCAGACCCGCCACGATGCTCCACACGAAGCCCGCCGCCGCCAGGAGGGCGACGAGGATGTTCCGGAACTGCAGCGGCGTCGGTTTGGCCATACCGCCAGCCTCTCACGGGTCCACATCAGACCTCTGCGCGCTCCCCGGGTTCGAGCAGCACCAGTCGGTCGGTCAGGCCGGCCGCCTCGAACTCCTTCCTCAGTACGTCAGGACCTTCGCTGAAGTGCTGCCAGCCCCGGAAGTGCAACGGGACGACCTTCGCCGAGCCGAGCACCTTCGCCGCCGCGGCGGCGTTTTCGCTGGTCAACGTCAGGGGAGCCCCGTCGAACAGCTTCGTCCTCGCGGCACCGGCGAACAGCACCGCGATGTCGACGCTGAACCGCGACGCGATCTCCCGCACCAGGTCCACCGACGCGTTGTCCCCGCTGACGTACACCGTCGGCAGGCCTTCGCCGCTGAGCACGAACCCGGTGACGTCACCGGCGAGCTGCTCCGCTCCGTCAGGCCCGTGCAACGCCGGGACCGCGGTGATCGTGAGCCGCCCGACCTGCGTCTCCTCCCACGGCTCCAGGCCCCGCGCAGTCCCGCCCAGCCGCTCGGCGCCGCTCGGGGTGGTCAGGGTCAGCGGCACCGTCTTGAGGTAGTCGCGCCCGCGATCGTCCAAGTTGTCCGGATGCTGGTCGTGGGACAGCAGCACGGCGTCCACCACGCCGACGGCGTCCTCGGTCAGCACCGAGTCCTCGGTCTTGACCAGCACGCGCTGGCCGATCGAGTGATCACCCGGCGGATCGAACGTCGGGTCGGTGAGCAGCCGGACGCCGCCCAGTTCCAGGAGTGCGGTCGGACCACCGGACAGGGTGATCCCGAGTTTCTCGGTCATACCGGGGCCAACGACGGGAACGGGTGCGCTCTTCCCTAGGGTGCCGACTGCCTCCGCGAGCTGATCACGCCGGTGTTGAACCCGGCCAGGTGCAGGCCCCCGGCGAACCGCGCGTGCTCGATCTTCACGCACCGGTTCATCACGACGTCCAGCCCCGCCTCCCGAGCCCGGTCGGCCACCGGTTCGTGCCACAACCCGAGTTGCAGCCACAACGTCCGCGCGCCGGCGTCGATCACGTCCTCGGCCACCTGAGGCAAGTCATCGTGTTTCCGGAACACGCTGACGAGGTCCGGTTCGCCCGGCACGTCCTTGAGCGAGGCGTACACCGGCTTCCCGAACAGGGTGTCCAGGCGGGGGTTGACGAAGTTGACCTCGTACCGCGTCGACGAGAGCAGGTAGGTCGCGACGAAGTAGCTCGGCCGCGACGGGTTCGCGGACGCTCCCACCAGCGTCACCGACTTCGCCCGGTTCAGGATCGCGCGCCGCTCGACAGCGCCCACGGCATACGTCATCCGGCCACCGCCTTGCCCAGGGCCTGGTCGAGGTCCCAGAGGATGTCCTCGACGTCTTCCAGCCCGACCGACAGCCGGATCAGGTCAGGTCCCACGCCCGCGGCCGTGAGCTGCTCCTCGGACAGCTGCGCGTGGGTCGTCGACGCCGGGTGGATCACGAGCGTGCGGGCGTCCCCGACGTTCGCCAGGTGCGACAACAGCTCCACCGACTCGACGAACCTTTCGCCCGCTGTGCGCCCGCCGTCGATGCCGAAGGAGAACACCGCCCCTGGCCCGGCGGGCAGGTACTTCTTCGCCAGGTCGTGGTGTGGGTGCGCCGGCAGCCCCGCGTAGGACACCCAGGCCACGCGTGGGTCCGCGTCGAGGTATTCGGCGACGGCACGGGCGTTGGCTACGTGTGCGTCCATCCGCTGGGGCAAGGTCTCGACACCCTGCAGCAGCAGGAAAGCCGAGTGTGGCGAGAGGACCGCGCCGATGTCCCGCAGCTGCTCCGCGCGAAGCCGCGTGCAGAACGCGTACTCGCCGAAGTTCTCCCAGTACTTGAGGCCGCCGTAGCTTTCGACGGCCTCGGTCATCCGGGGGAACTTCCCGTTGCCCCAGTCGAACTTCCCCGACTCGACGACGATCCCGCCGAGTGTCGTCCCGTGGCCGCCGAGGAACTTCGTCGCCGAGTGCAGCACGATGTCCGCGCCGTGCTCCATCGGCCGGCAGAGGTACGGCGTCGCCAGCGTCGCGTCGACCACCAGCGGGATGTCGTGGGCGTGCGCCAGGTCCGCCAGCGCGGTGAGGTCCGCGATGCCGCCACCCGGGTTGCCGATCACCTCGGTGTAGAGCAGCCGGGTCCGGTCGGTGATCGCCGCCGCGTAGTCGTCGATGCCGCCGCTGACGAACGTCGTCTCCACGCCGAATCGCCGGAGCGTGCCGGTGAGCTGGGTGACCGTGCCGCCGTAGAGACCGCTCGCCGACACGATGTGGTCGCCGGCCTCGGCGAGCGCGCTGAAGGTGAGGAACTCCGCGGCCTGCCCGCTGCCGGTGGCGACACCGCCGATCGCACCCTCGAGGCTGGCGATCCGCTCCTCGAACGCCGCCACGGTCGGGTTCCCGATCCGGCTGTAGATGTTGCCGTACTTCTGCAGCGCGAACAGGTTCGCCGCGTCGGCCGCGTCCTCGAAGACGAAGCTCGTGGTCTGGTAGATCGGCACGGCACGCGCACCGGTCGCCGGGTCGGGCGTTCCGCCCGCGTGCAATGCGCGGGTCCGGAAACCCCAGGTGCGTTCACTCATCGGTCCTCACCGTAACCGTCCTCCCCTTCGGTCGGCCACGCCTCCCAGGTGGTGGGCGCGGTCATTTCGTGCTGCCGACATTAGCACGGTTTGGTATTCCGTGCGCTACACTCGAACGTATGAAATGTGCCGTGTGTGGCAAGCCGCTGCCACCTCGTCGCGGAGCTGGGCGAAATCGCCAGTACTGCGACGCCACGTGCCGGAGCGCTGCCCGCAGGCAGCGAACGCACGTAAAGAACGACTTGACAACTTCCGGTCGTCAATCCACTCTTGACACCGTGCCGGACGAACCTTTGGCCGCGGTCGGTGCGGCGTTGCGGAAGGTCCGCGACGCGGAAGCCGCACTGCGGGACACCGTGGACGCGGCCAGGGCGGCCGGGCACACCTGGCAGGAGATCGGTGACCTGCTGGGCACCAGCCGGCAGGCCGCGTTCCAGCGGTTCGGCCGGCCGGTCGATCCGGCGACGGGCGCGTCGATGACGGAACTGAAGCGGCCCGACGCGATTCACCTCGCCGAGGAGCTTGTGTTCGAGCTCGTCGGGTGCCGGTGGCACGAGGTACGCCGGGACTTCGACGACCGCATGCTCGCGTCGGTCGGCGAAGAGGAGCTGCAGCTCGCCTGGACGCAGCTGGCCGGATCGGTCGGACGCTACGAACGGATGGGAGAGGCGTACGCACGGTCGGCGGGGGACTACACGATCGTCCACCTGCCGGTGGCCTTCGAGGCCGGTGAGCGGACCGTGCAGGTGACCTACCGCGAGGACGGTCAGGTGGCCGGGCTGTGGATCCGGTCGGCCGAACAGTTGTGAGCACAGTTGTGAACAGGGGGAACGATGAAAACAGCAATCGCGGGCGTGATCGCGGTTCTCGCGCCGCTGGTGGCTCCGGCCGCCCACGCCGCCGAGGTGCCCACGGCGGGGGACCAGCTTGAATGGGTCGTCGACGCCACCGGGCGCGTCCCGGTGTCCGACGCCGAGCTGCAGCAGCACATCGCGCAGGTCCTGGTGACCGCGGCGGGCGGCACGGCGGGCATCAACGCCGCACTGACCGGGCTCGGCCGGCTCGAGGTGGAGCGGGTCGTCACCGAGGCGCCCGACCACGTCGAGGCGCTGGTCCACGGCCCGGCGGACGACTACCTGCTGGATCTCCATGTCGACCAGGCCGGGCTGATCGACGGGCTGCGGGCGACCGCGGACGACCCGGTGCCGTCGTCGTGGCCGGAGGTGGACGCCCAGCTCGCGGCGCTCGGCGGGCGCGTCTCGTTCGGCGCGTCGGAGATCCTGCCGGACGGGCGCTGCCGTGACGTACACGGCGTGCGGGACAATGTGCAACGGCCTCTGGGCTCGGCGTTCAAGCTCTACGTCCTGGGTGCGCTCGGCACCGCGGTCGCGGAGCACAAGGCGTCCTGGACCGAACAGCTCGCTATCCGCGACGACTGGAAGAGCCTGCCGTCGGGCGTGCTGCAGAACCAGCCGGCCGGCACCCGGCTCCCGCTGTCGGAATACGCCGACAAGATGATCTCGATCAGCGACAACACCGCTGCCGACCACCTGATCCGCCGGCTCGGTCGCGACGCCGTGCAGCGGCAGGTCACCGCGTTCGGCAACCAGCGGCCGTCGGCGAACATCCCGTTCCTGACGACCAAGGCGCTGTTCGAGCTCAAGGCGACGCAGTACCCGGCCCGCGCCGATGCCTACCTGGCGTTGCCACGCTGGGCACGTCCCGCCGCGGTCGCGGGACTCGAACGGCTCCCGCTCACCGGACTCGCCTCCTGGCCCAGTCCCGAGAAGATCGACCAGCTCGAGTGGTTTGGCTCCCCGGACGACATCTGCCGGGCGTTTTCCGGGCTGCAGAAGGAGAACCAACCGGAGATCGGGCACGCGCTGTCGCTCAACGACGGCGGGCTCGGCCTCGACAAGGCGAAGTTCCCGGAGGTCTGGTTCAAGGGCGGCAGCGAACCCGGTGTGCTGACCTTGAACTACCTGGCCCGGACGGCCGACGGCCGGTCACTGGTCACGAGCGTCATGGTGTCGGACCCGGTGACGCCTCTGGACGAAAACCACGTCGCGGCACGAGGAATCGCGGTCGCGAGGGGGGCGGTGGCGCTGTTGGCGGCTACGCTGCGCCGGTGACGGTGCGCTGGAGTCTGACGATCGATTGCGCGGCGCCCCGCGCGCTGGCGAGGTTCTGGGCGGTGGCCCTCGGCTACATCGAGCGGCCACCACCGGCCGGGTTCGCGAGCTGGGAAGCCTGGTTCACCGAGTTCGGGGTCCCCGAGGACGAATGGGACGACGGCGCGTACCTGGCCGACCCGGAAGGTGTCCTGCCGAGCCTGAGCTTCCTCAAGGTTCCCGAAGACAAGGTCGTGAAGAACCGGCTGCACCTGGACATCCAGGCGGGAGGCGGTCGCGAGGTGCCTTGGGAGACGCGGTGGGAGCGGGTCGCCGAGGCGATCGCCCGGCTCATCGCGGCGGGCGCGACGGTGCAGCAGGAGCACGAGGCGGGCGGCCGCCCGGACCACGTCGTGATGGCGGATCCCGAAGGCAACGAGTTCTGCGTGCTCTGAGCCGGCGCCGTTGAACCGGGCGTGACCGGTGGTCGTCGTCACCGGTGGTCGCACGGGACCCGGGCCGGCGGTCGCGCGTGGGCCTGCCCAGGCGCGGCTAGCGGGTCAGTTCCTCGTGTCGCGTCGGGTTGCCGCTGTGCCACGGCAGCACGGCGCCGAACCGGACCAGCTCGCCGTACGTCGACGGGTCGAGGTCGTCGAGCGTCAGATCGAGCACCGCACGTGCGGCCTGGTCGGGCGTTTGGGCCTGGCTGAAGTCGGCGAACCACGGGCGCGACGCCCGCGTGTCGACCAGGCCGGGGCAGACCGCCGCGACCAGGGTGCCGTCCGCGAGGTCTCGGTCCCGGCGCTCCGCGGCCACCGCGCGTACGGCGGCGACCTGGGCGACCTTCGAGGGCACGTTGATCCACTCCGGCCAGCCCAGCTCGTTCGCCCGGCCGTCGTGGATCGCGGCGCGCAAGTCCTCGACGGCTTGCTCGACGTCGTCGAGCGACACTCCGTCGAACCGGGGCCGCAAGGCTTCGGGCAGGTGGCCGAGCGTGCCCAGCGAGCTGGCGACGACGAGCAGCCTGCCGCCCGGACGCAGGATCGGGCCGAACGAGCGCAGCACCGCATGGGTGCCGGCGTTCGCGACGTCGAGGAAGACGTCGGCCTGCTCGGCCTGGGGTCGTCCGGGATCGAGCGGGCCGACGGCGTTGGACAGCACGATGTCCGCCGCGCCGAGGTCCGCGGCGAAGCGGGTGACGGCGTCGGCGTCCGAGACATCGAGGACGCGGCCTTCCACCCGGGCGCGCGTCGCGGGGTTCGCGGCGACGCGCTCGGCGGCGGCCGCCACGCGCTCGGTGTCGCGGCCGGTGAGCAGGACGAGGTCGTCCGGGCCGAGGCGGGTGGCGAGTCCCTGGGTCAGGGCGAAGCCGAGGCCTTGGTTGGCTCCGGTCACCACAGCGGTACGTGTCATGCCATCACGCTAGGTCCGTCCGGGCCATGCGCCCAGCGAGAGATCGGCAAGCCTGGTATGCGTGAACGTCATGGACTTCGGCGACGTCTCCCTGGTGGCCCTCCGCGTGTTCCGCGAGGTCGCCGAACGCGGCACGCTCACCGCCGCTGCGGCGGCCCTGGGCTACACGCAGTCCGCGGTGTCACGGCAGATCGCCTCGCTCGAGCGCGTGGCCGGGACACCGGTGCTGGACCGGCGTCCCGGCGGGGTCCGCCTGACCGCGGGCGGGAATGTCGTGCTGCGCCGGGCGATCGCGGTGCTGGACCAGATCGACGCCGCCGGGCGTGAGCTGGCCGGGCTGCCCGCCGACGGCGGGAGCGTGCGGCTCGGCTGGTTCCCCAGCGCGGGTGCCGTCCTGGTCCCGCGGGCCGTCGCGGAACTGCGGCGCACCCACCCCGCGGTGCGCGTTACCACCCGGGAGGGCACGACGCCGGTCCTGGTGCGGGCGTTGCGCGCGGGCACAGTGGACCTGGCCGTGCTGGGCTCGGTGCCGCCGTTCCGGCCGCCGGACTCCGAAACTCCGGCGCTGCGGCTCAAAACCCTCGCCGAACGCACTCTTTGCCTCGCCGTGCCCGCAGGGCACCCGCTGGCCGGCGCGGACGTGGTCGACGTCGCCGACCTCCGTGGACAGCGGTGGATCGCGGGCCCGTCGGGGGAGGACACGCTGATGGGCGTGTGGCCCGGGCTCGACGAGCGTCCCGAGATCGCGCACACCGCGCGTGACTGGCTCGCCAAGCTCAACCTGGTCGCCGCCGGTTGCGGCCTGACGACGTTGCCGGCTTCGCTCGTCGAGGCCGTGCCGCCGGGGGTGCGGGTGGTGACGGTGCGGGGCGGGCCGTCGGAACGGCGGCGCGTGGTGCTGGCCCGGCTGCCGGGGCCGCTCTCCGAACCGGCCGCGCTGCTGGCGGAGGCGCTGCGCCGGGTGGCCACCGGGGTGCCGGACCGCGCCGATGACTGAGGTGCCGATGACCGAGGAGTAGCGACTGCGGTGCCGATGACCGAGATCACGCCGGGCGCCGCCGCGTTCGTGTCACATCGGTCGTTGCTGCGGGATCTACTGCTACGACTCCGGCGCGGAAGGAACGGGACACGGTGGATGCACTGACCGAGCGGTTCGAACACGAGCGGCCCCGGCTGCGGGCGGTCGCCTACCGGATGCTCGGCTCGGCGAGTGAGGCCGACGACGCCGTCCAGGAAGCTTGGCTGCGGTTCGACCGCACCGACACCGGTGACGTCGAGAACCTCGGCGCGTGGCTGACCACTGTCGTCGCTCGAGTGTGTCTCTCCATGCTTCGCACCCGGCGCAACCACCGCGAGGAGCCTCTGGAACTGCGGCCCGAGCCGGACGCGGACGTCCGCGATCCCCAACAGGAAGCCGAACTGGCCGACTCGGTCGGGTTGGCGTTGCTGGTGGTGCTCGACTCGCTCGGGCCGGCCGAGCGGGTCGCTTTCGTGCTGCACGACATGTTCGCCGTGCCGTTCGACGACATCGCCCCGATGATCGACAAGACCCCGGCCGCGACGCGGCAGCTCGCGAGCCGTGCCCGTCGACGGGTCAAGGGCGGTGCCGCGGCGGATGCGGACGTGCCTCGCCGCCGCAAGGTCGTCGAGGCGTTCTTGGCCGCTGCGCGCGGCGGCGACTTCGAGGCATTGCTGTCGCTGCTCGACCCGGACGTCGTCCTGCACGCCGACCGCTTCGTCGGACCGAGCCCGGCGCCCGTCGTGCTGCGCGGGGTCGCCAGCGTCCGCGACGGCGCACTGCTGGCCTCCGCGCGGGCCCGCGCCAGTGAGCTGGCCCTCGTCGACGGCGTTCCCGGTCTGCTCATGGTGCGCGACGGGCGGCTGTCGGTCGTCCTGTCCTTCACGATCGACGACGACCGGATCACCGGCATCGACG
The DNA here is from genome assembly GCF_035982555.1 of Amycolatopsis sp. NBC_01286. Lineage (NCBI taxonomy): Bacteria > Bacillati > Actinomycetota > Actinomycetes > Pseudonocardiales > Pseudonocardiaceae > Amycolatopsis > Amycolatopsis sp. NBC_01286. The sequence goes on along the minus strand of NZ_CP108428.1, from coordinate 228,017 downwards.
TCATCGCGGACCCGGAGCGGCTGCGCGGACTGGAGGTCGCCGTCCTCGACTGAACCGGTCAGCCCAGGGCGGCGCGAAGGCGTGCTTCGCGCTCCGACGGCGTCTGACGCGGGCAGCTCACGCACTTCGGGTTGCCGACTTCGTAGATCAGGCAGCACGACGCGCGCCGGACGGCGGGTGTGCGGCCGACGCGGACGAAGCGCGGCTTCGGCAGGTCGAGGTCGATCGCCGCTACCAGCGGCTCGGCCAGGGCCATCGCGCGCTCCGGCTCCGGCGTCCACAGCAGCCGGTTGCCGATCGAGTCGGTGGCGATCGCGCCCAGCGCGCGTTCGCGGGCCCCGGTGACGGCGGCGATCGTCGCGATCGCGGTGCCGAGCGTCTTGGCGAACGCCGCGCCGAGTTCGGGCAGTCCGCCGGAGAGCGGGCGGGTGGACCGGGCGCTGAGGAACCGGCCGTCGGCGACGAGGTCCAGCTCCGTGGCCGCCAGCGCCGGATCGACGAGGGTGCCCGCGACCAGGCCTTCGAGCGCGGGCGCCACGAGGATCGAGGAGAGGGAGTACCACCAGATCGTGCCGAGGACCTCCGGCCGCGCGCAGCCGTAGAGCTTCGCCGCACCGCCGATGCGGGCCCGTACCCACTCCGGGTCCGCGAGCAGGGTCGCGGGGGCGGTCCAGTCGGGCTTCACGCCTCCACCCTTCCAGACGCGCCAGGTGCGCGCGGAGTACGCGCGGTTCGGGCGGGCAGGGAGACGAGGTGCGGGCTGGCGGGGAGGCGCGGTGCCGGGCTGGTGGAAGACGCGGTGCAGGCAGGCGGGAGACGCGGTGTGGGCGAGGCCGGTTACGCGGCGCGAGCGGACGGGAAGTCGCGGCGGACGGGAGAGCGGGAGACGAGTTCACCTCGGCGGGGGCGACCGGGGCATCGCCGAGCGGAGATGGGCCATCTCGATCGGGGGTGGCCTCGCCTGGGCCTGGCTGAGCGCGCCGGCAAGTCGCGGTGCGCGGAGGTCAGGTCGTTGACCGGGCGCGCCGACGGGCTTGCGGTGCGAGGGAGGTCGGGTCACCGACGGGCGTGCTGGTGAGGCTGCGGTGCGCGGAGGTCGGGCCGCCGACGAGGGCGCATCGGCGACGTCGCGGTGGAAGGGGCCGGACCGGGCGTCGGCGACGTTGCGGGTGCGGAGGGGCGGGCGGCCGCGACGACGGCACTGGCCGCCCGGGATGACCGCGGCGGCCCGTGCGCGGCCGGTCCGCCGAGGGCGTCGCGCTGGTCACATCACAGGCGCCGATACGTGGAGACCGAGAACGACACCGTGACCTCCTGTGGCTCACTCACTGCCGCCAGACGCTCTCTACGGCCGTCGCGGTCCAGGTGGTGGCCTGCCGGGCCCATCTCCACCGCCTGACGGATGCGCTCCGGTGTCAGCTCCACCTTGCTGTGCACCGCCGTGCGGGCCGTGCGGGTGAAGTACTCGCCCAGGGTGCCGTCCAGGCGTTCCTCCTTGCGGTCGTCGACCGTCAGGACCAGGTCGCCCAGCTCGCGTAGGTGGTCCGGGGTCGGGGAGGCGACCGTCAGCAGGCCGCCCGGGCGCAGGACCCGGTGGAACTCCGGGCCGTTGCGTGGGGCGAAGACGTTCAGCAGAACTGTCGCCACCTCGTCGCCCACCGGCCACGGCTCCCACAGGTTCCAGACCGCCGCGCCCAGGCGGGGGTGGGCTCGCGCCGCGCGGCGGAGGGCTGCCGCCGAGACGTCCAGGGCCAGCCCGGTCGCCGCCGGGGCCGCGGAGAGGACGTGGGCCAGGTAGTAGCCCGTGCCCGCGCCGGCGTCGATCACCAGGCCGTCGGTCTCCGCGCACACCCTCGCCAGCTCGTCGGCCAGCGCGCGGTACGCGCCCGACGCGAGGAAGTCCGCGCGGGCCGTGACCATCGGCGCGGTGTCCGCCGTTCCGGCCGGGATTCGCGCGTGCAACAAGTTCACGTAACCCTGTCGCGCTAGATCGAAAGAGTGGCGGTTGCCGCAACGCAGCGTGCGTTCTGCTAGCCCGATCGGGTCGCCGCACACCGAACATCGCAACGCTTCCACGACCTGGGGTGGCAGTGGGTCATTCCCGCCGTCGGCTGGGGTCATGGGGATATTCGACCACGAGGTTTCACAACCGGACACTTCAGCACGGGTCCCGGGAAACCTGGACGTAACAACGTGGCGTGGACAGTTCACGCGGGTGAAACCTGACGAGCCGCCCCGTGAAACACCGCGCGCCAAAACTCCCTTCGCATAACCCAGGGCACGGGAGGACGATGTGCTGAACGCAGGAGACACCGCATGGGTACTGGCCAGCGCCGCGCTGGTCATGCTCATGACACCGGGATTGGCCTTCTTCTACGGCGGCATGGTCCGCGCGAAGAGCGTCTTGAACATGCTGATGATGAACTTCATCGCGCTGGCCGTGGTGGGGGTGTTGTGGGCCCTGTACGGCTTCTCGATGTCGTTCTCCAACGACGCCTTCGGCGGCTTCGTCGGTAACTTCGACCTCGCCGGGCTCGGCGACACCGTCGGCAAGCTCGCCGGCTTCGTGACGGCCGCCACGAGCACCTCGCCGGAGGTCGCGTGGCCGGGCTCGGACGCGCTGCCGGTGCTCGCATTCGTGATGTTCCAGCTGATGTTCGCGATCATCACGCCGGCGCTGATCTCCGGCGCCATCGCGGATCGCGCGAAGTTCTGGGGCTGGACGCTGTTCGTCGTCATCTGGGTGACGGTCGTGTACTTCCCGGTCGCGCACTGGGTGTTCTCGTTCAACGGCTTCATCGGCGCGGACGCCGTCGGCGGCTGGATCGCCAACAACCTCAAGGCACTCGACTTCGCCGGTGGTACCGCGGTCCACATCAACGCCGGTGCCGCGGGTCTGGCCCTGGCGATCGTGCTCGGCAAGCGCAAGGGCTGGCCGAAGGACACCGGCCGGCCGCACAACGTGCCGTTCGTCCTGCTGGGCGCGAGCTTGCTGTGGTTCGGCTGGTACGGCTTCAACGCGGGTTCGGCGCTGGCCGCCAACGACCTCGCCGCGGTCGCCTTCACCAACACCACCGTCGCCACCGCCGCCGCCGTCCTCGGCTGGCTGGTGGTCGAGCAGCTCAAGTTCGGCAAGCCGACCACCCTCGGCGCCGCGTCCGGCGCGGTCGCCGGTCTGGTCGCCGTCACCCCGGCGTGTGGTTTCGTGAGCCCGATCGGGGCCATCGCGATCGGCCTCATCGCCGGTGCGGTCTGCGCGCTGGCCGTCTCGCTCAAGTACCGGTTCGGCTTCGACGACTCGCTCGACGTCGTGGGCGTCCACCTGGTCGGCGGCATCGTCGGCACCCTGCTGATCGGCTTCTTCGGCACCACCAGCGTGAACTCGCTCGGCGCCGACGGCCTGTTCTACGGCGGTGGCTTCACCCAGCTGGGGCGCCAGGCGGCGGCCGCGGGTGCGGTGCTGGTGTACTCCTTCGTGCTGACCTTCATCATCGGGTTCGCGATCAAGAAGGCGGGCGGCTTCCGCGTCAGCGTGGAGGACGAGGTCGGCGGCATCGACGAGGCCCAGCACGCGGAGAGCGCGTACGACTTCACCGGGTTGTCCGGCGGTGGCGCTCCGTCCACCATTCCGGTCAAGACCACGTCGGCCGCGAAACTCGAGGAGAGCAAGGCATGAAGCTCATCACGGCGATTGTGAAGCCGTTCACGCTGGACGATGTCCGCTCCGCGCTGGAGCAGCTGGGCGTGCTGGGCATGACGGTCAGCGAGGTCCAGGGGTACGGCCGCCAGAAGGGCCACACCGAGGTCTACCGCGGCGCCGAGTACTCGGTGGACTTCGTGGCCAAGCTGAAGATCGAGGTCGTCACCGACGACACCAACGTGGAGAAGGTGCTCGACGCCATCACCACGGCCGCGCACACCGGCAAGATCGGTGACGGCAAGGTGTGGGTGACGCCGGTCGAGACCGTCATCCGGGTACGGACCGGCGAGCGCGGCACGGACGCGCTATAGGCGTCCGGGATGGCCGACGGGGGCGAACTGGTCCAGGCCACCGAGCGGTTGCTCGAGGGCAGGCACGGGAGGCTGGGGGCGTCCGCTTTGCGGGCGGCCCTGGTCGACCTCTATGAGTTCTGGCTGAGCAGGGGTGCCTCGGCGGCCGGCGTCGACACCGCGGAACCGCGGGTCGCGCTGGTCGCCGTGGGCGGGCTCGGCCGCCGGGAGCTGGTGCCGTTCTCCGATCTCGACCTGCTGCTGGTGCACAACGGCAACAGCAAGGTCGGCGAGATCGCGGACGCGCTCTGGTATCCCTTGTGGGACGCGAAAGTCGGGCTGGACCACTCGGTCCGCACACCCGGCGAAGCACTGAAGGTCGCTTCGGAGGACCTTCGGACGGCGATGGGCCTGCTCGACGCCCGGCACCTCGCCGGGGACGCCGAGCTGTCCGGCCGCCTGGTCACGGCGGCACGGGACCAGTGGCGCCGCACCGCGCGCAAGCAGATCCCCGATCTGACGGCGTCGGTGCGGCAGCGCTGGACCCGCAGCGGCGAGATCGCGCAGTCCGCCGAGCCCGATCTCAAGCACGGGCGGGGTGGGCTGCGGGACTTCGCCGTGCTGGAAGCGCTGGCCGCGGCGCAGCTCACCGCCCGTCCGGGCGAGGAGCTCCTGGAAGCCAAGGGACTCCTGCTCGACGTCCGGACCGAGCTGCGGCGCGAGATCCGGCGCGAGCGGGACGTCCTGTCCGCGCCGGAGGCCGACCTGGTCGCCTCCGAGCTCGGCTTCGGCGACCGCTTCACCTTGGCGCGCAAGCTGTCCGGCGCCGGCCGCACGATCGCGTACGCGCTCGACGTCGCCCTGCGGTCCACTGTGGACCCGCCGAAGGCGCGGTTCGGGCGGCGGCCGTCCCGCACGCCGCTCGCCGAAGGCGTGGTGCTGCACGGGAACGAGGTCGCGCTCGCCCGCGACGCCGTCCCGGCGAAGGACCCGGCGCTGCTGCTGCGGGTCGCCGCGGCGTCGGCGCGCACCGGCAAGCCGATCGCGCTCGGCACCCTGAAAGCCCTGGCCGAGTCGGCCCCCGAGCTGCGCGCGCCGTGGCCCGCCGAGGCGTTGAACGCCCTGGTGGAGCTGCTGGGCGCGGGGGAGGGCCTGGTCGACGCGGTCGAGTCGCTCGACCGCACCGGGCTGTGGTCACGGCTGTTCCCCGAGTGGGGCGCGGTCCGCGATCTGCCGCCGCGCTCGCCGGTGCACCAGTGGACGGTCGACCGGCACCTCGTGCGCACCTGCGTCGAGGCGGCCAAGCTGACGACCACGGTGCCGCGGCCGGACCTGCTGCTGATCGGCGCGCTGCTGCACGACATCGGCAAGGGCCGCGACGCCGACCACTCGGAGCTGGGCGCCAAGATCTCCGCCCAGGTCGCGGCCCGGCTCGGGCTGGACGCGGCGGACGCGGCGACGGTGTCGGCGATGGTCCGTCACCACCTGCTGCTGCCGCACACCGCGACGCGGCGCGACATCAGCGAGCCGGCGACGGTGGCGCGGGTGGTGAAGACCCTGGACAGCGACATCGTCCTGGTCGAACTGCTGCACGCGCTCACCCAGGCCGACTCGCTGGCCACCGGCCCCGGCGTCTGGACGGACTGGAAGGCCCGGCTGCACGCCGAGTTGGTCACCGGGTGTGAGGAAGTGCTGCGTGGCAAGGGGTTCACCGCCCCCGAGCCGATGGACTCCGAACAGCGCGAGCTCGTCGCTCAGGCCGTGGCCTCGGGCAACGGCGAGGTCCGGATCAGCACGCACGGCAAGGTCGTCACGGTACTGCTGGCCGTGCCGGCCCGCGCGGAGCTGCTGGCTCCGGCGGCCGGTGTGCTGGCGCTGAACTCGATGGAGGTGCACTCGGCGATCCTGCGTGGCCACGACGGCGGGCGCGCCGGGTTGTTCACGGCGTCACCGAAGTTCGGCTCGTTGCCGGAGGTGACGCTGCTGCGCGAGCAGTTCGCCCGCGCGGTCGCCGGCACCCTGCCGCTGACGCAGCGGCTGGCGGCGAAGGAACGCGACTACGGCTCACCCGACGCGGCGTCGGTCGCGCCGAAGGTGCTGTGGTTCGACGACGAGACGAGCGGCCCGGACACGGTGGTCCTCGAACTTCGGGCGGCCGACCGGATCGGCCTGCTGTTCCGCGTGGCGGGGGCGTTGCGCCGCTGCGACGCGGAGGTCCGCTGGGCCAAGGTGGCGACGCTGGGCGGCGCGGTGGTCGACTCGTTCGCGGTGACGCCCCGCAGCGGCCGCATCGAGCCGGGCTGGCGCCGCGAGGTCGAGCAGGCGGTGCTGGCCGCGGCGTCCTGAGCGGTTTGCCTGAGCCGAGCCGTCACTCGGCTCAGGCAAGTCACACCAGCGCGATCGCGGGCTCGCCGAACCACGTGCTCAGCGCGTCTTCCAAGCCCGGTCCGCCGTCCCAGACCACGTAACCATCGGGCCGGACGAGCCGCGGCTCGGCGCCGGGACGAGTCTCGACGCGGTCCGCCCACCCCGGCGGCAGTTCCGCGCCGATCAGCACGGCGCGACCGTCCTCGGCGACCGGGATCCCCGTCGTACGACCGGAAATCCCCGGGTACGTCACGCCGATGCCCGAAATCTCCGCCGCGACCGCGCGACGGGCCTCGGGGACGGCGATCAGCCCCGTGACGATCTCCCGGACGGCCACCGCGTCGAGATCGGGCACCCCGAGCACCGCCTGCGCGCGGGTGCTGACCAGCACACGGGCGGCGACCGGGTGACGCTCGTCGTGGTAGCTGTCGAGCAGGCCGGCCGGAGCGTGGCCACGGACGTGCGCGGCCAGTTTCCAGCCGAGGTTCACCGCGTCCTGCAGGCCCAGGTTGAGTCCCTGGCCGCCCACCGGCAGGTGGATGTGCGCGGCGTCGCCCGCGAACAGCACCCGGCCGTGGCGGTAGCGCTCCAGCTGCCGGGACGCGTCGCCGAACCGGGACGCCCAGAGCACTTCGCCCACCTCGAACCCCGGCCCGTGCAGGGCGCTCAGCGCCCGCTGCAGCTCGCCGGCCGTGACGGGCTCGTCGCGGCCGAGCCGCTGCTGCTCCTCACCGACGACGACCACGCGGTGGCGGCCGCCGGACAGCGGCAGCAGGAACCCAGCGGACTTCGTCGGCAGCCGCCATTCGTCCGCGAACCCGGCCGGCTTGCGGGTGAGCGTGAGGTCGGCGACGACCAGCGAGATCCGCGCCGAACGACCGGGGAACGCCGCCCCCAGCAGCGTCCGGACCGTGCTGTGGCCGCCGTCGGCCGCCACCAGCCAGCCGGCCCGGTGCTCCCGCCCGCCCGCGGTGACCGTGACGCCGTCGTCGTCCTGCGTCACGGCGGTGACGGCCGCATCGCGCAGCACCGGCGTGCGCAGCCGCGCCTCGATCGCCGCCGCGACGTGCACCTGCTCGACGCCGAGCTGGTACGGGAAGGGCGTCGGCAGGTCGGTGTAGTCGATGTGGATGCCCGAGAAGTGCCCGCCGGGCAGCCGGGCCTCGGTGTACGGCTCGATCGCGGCGAGCAGGCCGCGGTCCGCCAGCACCTCGACGGACCGGGGCTGCAGGCCGAGCGCCTTCGACTGCGTGGTGGGCCGGGCGTCGCGGTCCAGGACCAGCACGTCGAGCCCGGCGCGTTCCAGCTCGAACGCGGCCAGCAGGCCGGTCGGGCCGGCCCCCGCCACGAGGACGTCAGGCATCGAGGTTCTCCTTCTTGAGGTACCAGACGTGCCAGACGAGCAGCGCGGCCAGCATGGCGAACCACTGCACGTTGGTGACCAGCGAGATCAGGTCGATCGGCAGCGTGTAGACGAGCACGACGTGCGCGATCGCGCTGATCAGCAGCACGCCGCCCCAGGCGGCCGTGTTGATCCGCATGCCGCGCCGGAACCGGGCGTCGGTGTCCCAGCGGGCCGCCCACGCGTTCGCGCCCTCGGCACCGCGCTTGACCTCGGCGATCGTGCGGCCCAGCGTCAGCTGCGCCGGCCGGCCGATGAACACCGTGACCAGCATCCACGCGCCGAACACGCCACCCAGCGCGGCGGTCCAGCCTTCCCGGATGGCGAGGGTGCGCGGGTCGTCGGACAGCAGGCCGAGCACGACCGAGAGCACCAGGACGCTCAGCGTCACCAGGGCGACGAGGTCGATCTTGCGGTTGCGCACGATGGTCCACAGCACGTACGGCGCGGCCACCAGGACGCCGGCCATCAGCGCCCACCACTGGCTGACGCCCGCTGCGCGCAGGCCGTAGAACAGCGCCATCGGCACGATCACCTCGAACACGACGGTCAGCACGTTGGCGCGGATCACCCGCCGCAGGCCGGCGTCGGGCTCGGGCCTGGCGGTCTTTTCCTCGATCATCATGCGGATTCCCCAGTGGACTCGGGTGCGGTCGCCCGCACGTAGAGGTCGGCGAGATCGCGGCCGATGCGCGCGAGCTCGGATGGTTCGGGCACTGCGGCGGCGGCGGTGGCGACGACGGCGTCGAGGCCGCTGGTGAGCGCCAGTGCCGCGGTGCGCGGGTCGAAGCGGCCGAAGGCGCCGGCCGCCTGTCCGGTGCGGAAGTGCTCTTCGAACAACGCGAGCCGCCCGTTGACGGCGTCACTCTGCGAGCCGGCGTTCTTCACCAGGTCGATCAGCGCCCGGATCGCGTCGGGGTGCTCCCCGACGAGCGCGACGTTGGCTTCGACGAAGGCGCGCAGCTGCGCGACGTGCCCGACGGCGGCGTCGATGCGCGGCTGCATGAACGCCCCGGTGACCCGTTCGATCTCGGCGACGCACACCGTGAGCAGGTCGTCCTTGCCCGCGAAGTGGTAGCTGATCATGCCGGTGCTCGACAGACCCGCGTGCTTCGCGATCCGGCTGAACGACGCCTTGGCGAAGCCTTCCGCGGCGATCACTTCGATCGCCGCTTGCACGATCTGGGCCCGCCGGCCGGATTCGGTGAACGTTCTTGCTCGCATGAGCAAAATTTAGCTCAGCCGAGCAAATTTGACAAGTCACCTGGTCAGGGCCGGGAAAGAGGGGAGTGGGTCAGGCGGTCGCGGTGCCGTCGACGACTTTGTTGCGGCCCGCGTCCTTGGCTCGGTAGAGGGCCTTGTCCGCGGCCTGCAGCAGGCGCTCGACGGCCGTGCCGCCGTCGGGGTAGGTCGCCACGCCGATCGACGCCGACAGGGCGTCGATGACGCGGACGTGGGTGCCGTCCTCGTACTCGACCTCGAGGGCCGCGATCGCCGCGCGGATGCGCTCGGCCACCGCGAGCACCGCCGCCGGGCCGATGTCCGGGAGCAGGACGACGAACTCCTCGCCGCCGAAACGGCCGACCGAGTCGTAGTCGCGGACGGCGTTCTTGATCGTCGTCGCGATCGACCGCAGCACCGCGTCGCCCGCGAGGTGCCCGTGCGCGTCGTTGATCAGCTTGAAGTGGTCCAGGTCGATCATCAGCACGCCGAAGCTGCTCTGCGTGCTCCGCTGCGCCCGGGCCAGCTCGCGCGACGCGAGCAGGTGCCAGCCGGTCGTGTTGAACAGGCCCGTCTTCTCGTCGGTGGTCGCCGCGATCTCGAGCTGCTTGATCAGCACCGCGCGGTGCAGCACCAGCAGCGGCGGCACGATCGCGATGGCCAGCGCGGGCAATGTCGCCAGCGTCAACGCCGTGAGCAGGCCGAGGCAGAGCGTCGCGACCTCGAGGAGGTTGTCGCCGAGGCCGCCGAAGAACGCCTTCACCGAGCGCTTGGTGATCGTCAGCGCCGGGACGATCGTGATCGCCGCGAACAGGAAGTACGTCACGGCGGCCAGCGTGATCGCCGTGACGCCGCGCCAGCCCGACGTCAGCGCCGCGTACATGTCGGGGACACCGAGCCGGTTCAGCGCGAACTCGGCCGAGTAGCAGGTGATGACGACCAGCGTCGCGTTCAGCGCGGTCCGGAACGGCGGGACGCGCTTCATCCGCGTGAGGCTGCGCGTCGCCAGGTGCACGTAGAGGACGACGACCAGGGCGGCGACGAGCGCGGGCGGCAGGAGCAGGACCCCGGCGAACGTCCAGACCGACGTCAGGTTGATGTGCGGGGTGTCCGACACCAGCCGCCGGACGCGCTCGATCTGCCGGCCCAGCTCCGCCTGCAGCACGCCGAGGACGCCCAGGACCGCGAAGACGATCAGGTCCCAGAGCCGCACGGGCACGCTCACGGCGGTCCAGACGGTGGCGACGAGGGCCACCGACTCGACCAGGAAGACGTAGCGGATCAGCGACCCGCGTTGCCGCCAGAGGGTCCATTGACCCGGATGGAGCACGCCACGATCACGGCCCGCGCGGGGCTGGGCCGGATGGGCGCCGTCCATACTCAAGGCGGTGCAACTCCCGTGGGTGATCCGACGATCAGCGTCCACCCCATCACACCGGGCGGCCGCGATCGATGGGTGCCACACGATCGGACCAGTGAAGGGAGGCCGCCGTCATGCGCAACCGCGAATCCTGACCCTCCGCCCGCAGTCCGTGCCGCGCGAGAGGAGAGCCGTCGTGCGCAATCGCGAGTCCTGAACCCCGCTCCCGTCCGTCATCGCGCAGGAAGGAGTGCCGCTGTGCGTAACCGCGAGTCCTGATGCCGGGTCCGCCGTCCGCCCCGCGCGAGAGGAGAGCCGTCGTGCGTAACCGCGAGTCCTGAACCCCCGCTTTCGTCCGTCACCGCGCTCGAAGGGAGAGCTGCTGTGCGTAACCGCGAGTCCTGAAGCCGAGCCAGTCGTCCGCCCCGCGCGAGAGGAGAGCCGCTGTGCGCAACCGCGAGTCCTGAACCCGTCCGTCCACCGTCCGTCCTGGCACGAAAGGGGATCGTCACCATGCGCAACCGTGAATCCTGAAGCGACGCGGGCCCGGGTGGGGCCGCTCAGGCGGTCGCGCCGCCGTCGACCACCAGGTCGTGGCCGACCGTGAACCCCGCCTCGGCCGAAGCCAGCCACAGCACCGCTGCGGCCACTTCGGCGGTGGCACCCACCCGGCCCAGCGGAATCGCGGTCTCGAGCCGCGCGGCGCGGTCGGCGTCCGTCTCGCCGGGCCGCAACGACATCTCGGTGTCGGTCGGACCCGGGCTGACGGCGTTGATGCGCACGCCGTCGCGGACGTGATCGCGCGCCGCTGTGCGGGTCAGCACGCTCACCGCGGCCTTCGACGCCGCGTAGGCGGCCATGCCCGGGATCCGGCCGTGCGCGCCGATGTTCGACGCCATGTTGACGATGGCGCCGCCGCCGTGCGCCCGCATGTGCGCGATCTCGTGCTTCATGCACAGCCAGGTGCCGGTGAGGTTGGTGCCGATCACGGCGTCGAAGACGTCCTCGCGCAGGTCCCCGGCGGGCGCCGGCTCGCCGAGGATGCCCGCGTTGTTGAACGCGACGTCCAGGCCGCCGTGCCGCTCCACGACCGTCTCGACCATGCGCGCGACGTCCGCGGAGTCGGTGACGTCCGCGACGACGGCGCTCGCCGAGCCGCCGATCTCCTGCACCGCCGAGGCGAGCCGCCGCTCGTCGCGTCCGGCGACGACCACCGTCGCGCCTTCCGCGGCGAACGCCTTCGCCGTCGCCCGGCCGATGCCCGAGCTGCCGCCCGTCACCAGGACGATCTTGCCCGCGAACCGTGCCCCCATGCTTGCCTTCTTTCTGGTCTGATCAGTCTCGAACGAGGACGCGCATCGCCTGCGAGACGGCCGCGTCCAGCCGGCCCGCCGCGTCCGCGCCCTTGCCCAGGACCCGCAGGCCCTGGAGGACGGTGAGCAGGAACCGGGCGAGAGTCGCCGGGTCGCTGCCCTCGGGCAGCTCGTCCTGCGCCTTCGCGCGTTCCAGCGTCATGGTGAGCGCGACTTCGAGGGTGTCCCAGCTGCGTTCCACCAGCCGCGCGACCGCCGGATCGCGGGGGAGCAGCTCGATGGCCGCGTTGACCACGAAGCAGCCGATGGGTCCGGCGTCGCCCGCGATGTCGGCGACGTAGCCCTCCAGCAGTCCGCGCACCGCGGCCACTCCGGAGCCCGGCCGCGACAAGCTCGCCACGACCTGGGCGTCCGTCCGCTCCGCGTAGCGCTTCAGGGTGGCGACGTACAGGTCGTGCTTCGTGCCGAAGGTCGCGTACAGGCTCGCCTTCGCGACGCCGAGGTGTGCGACGAGGTCGCTGACCGACGTCGCTTCGTAGCCTTGACGCCGGAAGAGCGCGAGCGCGGCGTCACACGCCTCGTCGACGTCGAACTCCTTGACCCGGGACATGATCAAAACTCTAGCCGCATCGAGAACGATCGGTCAAATATGCGAGCGGCGGTGTGTCGTGTCCGGTGACGCCGGGTGCGGTGGCACTATGGCTGCTCTGACCGGCCTGAGGGGGTGCGTGATGCAGGACTCGCCGCGGCTGACGCTGCCGCCGACGGTCGTCGCCACCCACTTGCGCTCGTGCGCCGAGGAGCTCGCCGCGGGCCTGCGCGGCGGCGGCCCGGGCGCCACCACGACCGAGCTCATCGACGTCGTCGCCCAGCTGGTCGCCGGCCAGGAGGCCATCTCCCACGCGCTCGCCGGGCTCGCTCGCCGCGTCGAGGCCGGCACGGACGCCCTCGCCGCCGCTCCGCCGCTGGACGTCGAGGTGGTCACCGAGGTGCTGCGCGAGGCGGCCATCGCGGCCCGCTGCGCGGCCGAGGCGCTCGACGAGGTCACGCCGTCGTTCGAATGCGTGAGCGAATCCGTCGCGCCCGACACCCGTTTGTAGCTGTCGTCGCGCAAGCCCGCCCGCCTAGCCTGGAGCTGCGGAGGTGACTCGTATGCGCGCTGTGTGGACGGGCACGATCGGGTTCGGCAGTTACGCCATTCCGGTGAAGGCGTACAGCGCGACCGAGGAGCACGAGATCCCGCTGCACCAGGTGCACGGCGCCGACGGCGGCCGCGTCCGGGTGAAGCGGGTCTGCGAGGTCGACGGCGAAGAGGTGCCGCCCGAGGAGATGGTCCGCGGCTACCCGGTCCCCGGCGGCGACGTCGTCCTGCTGTCGGACTACGAGCTCGCGTCGCTCCCGATGCCCGGCCGCACGATCGACATCCGCGGCTTCGCGCCGTCGGCCGACGTCGACCCGATCTGGTTCGTGAAGAGCTACTTCCTCGAACCCGAGCCGGCCGGGACGAAGCCGTACGTGCTGTTCAGCGAGGCCCTGCAGCAGTCCGGCCGGATCGCGCTGGTCACCGTCGCGCTGCGCCGGCGTGAGGTGCTCGGCGCGCTGCGGGTGCGCGATCAGGTGCTCGTCCTGGAGACGATGCTGTGGCCGGACGAGGTTCGCACGCCGGACTTCCCGTTCCGGCACGCCGACGTCGACATCCGGCCCGGCGAGCTGCGCCGCGCGGTGACCCTCGTCGAGGAGCTGACCGGCGAGTTCGACCCCGGCCGCTATCCCGACCGTTACCGCGAGGCCCTCGACGCGTTGATCCGGGCGAAGATCGAGGGCGCCGAAGTCGTCCAGCCGACGGCGGCCGAGCAGTCCGAGGGCGTCACACGGCTGCTGGCGGCGCTGCAGGAGAGCGCGGCCGAAGCCGAGGACGCGCGCAACGCGGCCGTCACGAAGGCCAAGGCCGCCGCGGCGAGAGCGGCGAAGGCGCGTACGACGGCGAAGCGGGCCGCGTCGCGCAGCCCGGGACGCACGAAGACGTCCTGAGTAGTACTACCCACGGGTAATTGAGGGTTCTCCCACTGCTGGTGGCCGCCGGGGCGCGGCAGACTTCGTCCTGCCAGCGGATGCCGGAACCGCTGGTGAGGGGGTCGGGACGGCCCCTGGGGAGGTGTGCCGTCCAGACACCGGGGTTCCGGGGCGGGCCGACGGAGGAGCGGTCCGTTCCCGGAACCCGCGGCGCATCGCGGGGAGGCGGTGCGCACGAGGGGGAGTTCTGAAGGCTGCCGCGGAGGAGCGAGGGTCTCCGCGGCAGCCTTCAGGCGTCCGCCACCCGCATCAGCAGCTCCGACGCGAGCTTCAGCAGCTGCCGCTCGGTCGGCGACAACGTCGACTCCAAAGCCGTGGCCAGCCAGCGTTCCCGCTGGATGCTGTACTCCCGCAGCACCGCCAGCCCGTCCGGGGTGATGCGGATCAGCGACCGGCGGCCGTCGTCGGGGTCCGGCGTGCGTGTCACCAGCTCGCGCTCGGTCAGCCCGGCCAGGATGCGGGTCAGCGACTGCGGCTGCAGCCGTTCCGCAGCGGCCAGCTCCGACGGTGTGTGCGTGCCCGCCCGGTAGAGCCGGCTCAGCACCGCCAGCACCGCCGGGCCCGGGCCGTTCGGGTCGCGCTCGGAGCGCATCCGCCAGTTCAGCCGCCCGACGCCCTCGCGCACCCGCCCCGCCAGGTCGGCCAGCTCGGGATCCGCGCTGACCCGCGAGGTGACGTCGGAATCGGGGTGCATGGGCCTCACATTAGGCGGTTCCGCGCACCAGCCGGGCATAACGCCCGTCGAGCGCCAGCAGCTCTTCGTGCGTCCCGCGTTCCACGATCCGCCCTTCGTGGAGCACCACGATCTGGTCCGCGTGCTCCACAGTGGACAGCCGATGCGCGATCGTCAGCGTCGTGCGGCCCGCGGCGAGGCGGTCCAGCTCGGCCTGCACCGAGCGCTCGGTGCGGGTGTCGAGGGCGCTGGTCGCCTCGTCGAGGACGAGCACCGGCGGGTTGCGCAGCAGGATCCGCGCGATCGCCATCCGCTGCTTCTCGCCGCCGGAGAAGCGGTAGCCGCGCTGGCCGACGACCGTGTCGTACCCGTCGGGCAGCCCGGCGAGTGTGTCGTGGATGTGCGCGGCCTTCGCGGCCGCCTCGATCTCCTCGTCGGTCGCGCCCGGCTTGGCGAAGCGCAGGTTCTCCCGCACGGTGTCGTGGAACAGGTAGGTCTCCTGCGACACCATCCCGACGCCCGCGGCGAGCGAGGCCAGGGTGACGTCGCGGACGTCGGTGCCGTCGATCTCCACGGACCCGGCGCTCACCTCGTACAGCCGCGCGACCAGGTAGGCGAGCGTCGTCTTGCCCGAGCCGGTCGACCCGACGAGCGCCGTGGTCGTCCCCGCCGGGACGTCGAGGTCGATGTCCGCGAGCGTGAGCGGACCGTCTTCGTCGTACCGGAACGCGACACCGCGCATCGAGACGTCGCCGCGCCGCACCTCCAGGGTGCCGGCGCCGGGCTTGTCGCTGATCTCCACGCGCAGGTCGAGCACCTCGAAGATCCGGCCGAACAGCGCCTTCGACGTCGCCACGTTCTGCCCGATCGTCTGCATCGCGCTGGCCGGCGCGACCAGCCGGTTGAGCATGCTGGTGAACGCCACGACGGTGCCGAGCGAAATCGGCGACGCGCCGTTCGCGAGCGCCAGCCCGGCGATCCAGTAGACCAGGGCCGGGATCACCGTCAGGCTCATCGCCCGCGACGCGATCTGCCAGCGCCCGGCCAGCGCGGCGGCGCGCTCCAGCGACGCGATCTCCCGTGACTCCGCGCCGAAGCGCTCCCGCATGACCCGCTCGTTGCCCATCGTCTTGGCGAGCAGCACGCCGGTGACCGACAGGGACTCCTCGACCATCGTCGTCAGCCGCGCCATCCGCCGGGTCCGGCCGCGGGCCAGCGTCCGCCGCTTCTTGCCCAGCCGCAGCGTGAACAGGAGGAACAGCGGGACGACGATCAGCGACAGCAGCGCGAGCTGCCAGTCGAGCAGGATCAGCGCCACTGTGATGGCGATCGTCGTGGTGGCGTTCTGCACCATCGACCCGGCGGTCGTGGTGATGACGTTGTCGACGCCGCCGATGTCGTTGAAGACCCGCGAGAGCACTTCGCCGCTCTTCGTCCGGGTGAAGAAGCCGAGCGACATCCGCTGCAGGTGGCCGTAGACCGACACGCGCAGCTCGTTCATCACGTGCTGGCCGATCGTGTTGGACAGCCCGGTGGTCGCGACGCCGAGCGACGCGCTGCCGACCGCGCAGGCGATCATCCCGGCCGCCAGGACGCTGATCAGCAGCGTGTCGCGGTGGGGGAGGGCGTCGTCGAGGATCTCGCGCAGCAGGAACGGCGAGACGACGCCGAGCCCGGCCTGCAGGACGATCAGCGCGAACAGCGCGGCGAGGGGCCCGCGGTGCGGGCGGAACAGGCCGGCGATCCGCCGGAGCGGGACCGGTTCGTCGGTGTCGGACGTCGGTTCGGCGAGCGACGGCCGGGCTCTGGTCGCGGAAGTCATACGCACATGTTTACCGAATCCTGCTCGGCTCACCAGTGAATTTCGCAACTTAAAGCCAACTTTGAGGTGAGCTCGCGCGCACAGTAGTACATGTAGGTGTACTAATCGCGTGGGCGACTTTCGCGTACCCGTGAGGCCGGGAAGCCGCAGCGACTACTCTGGAGAGGCCGGCCTGGTCCGGCGCGCCACTCTCGACCCAGCTGGAGCGTGCACACCCGTGTTCGACACCCTGTCCGATCGGCTCACCGCCGCCCTTCAGACGCTCACGCGCAAGGGCCGGCTGTCCGACGCCGACATCGACGCCACCGCGCGCGAGATCCGCATCGCGCTGCTGGAGGCTGACGTCGCCCTCGGCGTGGTCAAGACCTTCATCGCGCGGATCAAGGAACGGGCGAAGGGCGCCGAGGTCTCCCAGGCGCTCAACCCCGCGCAGCAGGTCGTCAAGATCGTCAACGAGGAGCTCGTCGGGATCCTCGGCGGCGAGACCCGCCGGCTCAACCTGGCGAAGACCCCGCCGACGGTGATCATGCTCGCCGGCCTCCAGGGCGCCGGTAAGACGACGCTGGCCGGCAAGCTCGCGCTGTGGCTGAAGAAGCAGGGCCACGCGCCGCTGCTGGTCGCCTGCGACCTCCAGCGCCCCAACGCCGTCACGCAGCTGCAGGTGGTCGGCGAGCGCGCCGGCGTCACGACCTTCGCGCCCGAGCCCGGCAACGGCGTCGGCGACCCGGTCGACGTCGCCCGCCGCGCCATCGCCGAGGCGAAGCACGCGCAGTACGACGTCGTCGTCGTCGACACCGCGGGCCGCCTCGGTGTCGACGAAGAGCTGATGAAGCAGGCCGCGGACATCCGCGACGCCGTCAAGCCGGACGAGACCCTGTTCGTCGTCGACGCGATGATCGGCCAGGACGCCGTGACCACGGCCGAGGCGTTCCGCGACGGCGTCGGCTTCTCCGGCGTCGTGCTCACCAAGCTCGACGGTGACGCCCGCGGTGGTGCCGCGCTGTCGGTCCGCGAGGTCACCGGTCAGCCGATCCTCTTCGCCTCCAACGGCGAGAAGCTCGAGGACTTCGACACCTTCCACCCGGACCGGATGGCGTCGCGGATCCTCGGCATGGGCGACGTGCTGACCCTGATCGAGCACGCCGAGCAGGCCTTCGACCAGGACCAGGCCGAGAAGGCCGCGGCGAAGCTGTCCAGCGGCCAGCTGACGCTGGAGGACTTCCTCGAGCAGATGCTCGCCGTCCGCAAGATGGGCCCGATCGGCAACCTGCTGGGCATGCTGCCCGGCGCCGGCCAGATGAAGGACCAGCTGGCCCAGGTCGACGACAAGCACCTGGACAAGCTGCAGGCGATCATCCGCGGCATGACCCCGGCCGAGCGTGACGACCCGAAGATGATCAACGGCTCGCGCCGGCTGCGCATCGCCAACGGCTCCGGCGTCACCGTGCGCGAGGTCAACGACCTGGTCAACCGGTTCTTCGAGGCCCGCAAGATGATGGCCCAGATGGCCGGCCGGTTCGGCTTCGGCGGCGGGGGCGGCGGCTCCAAGACGCGCAAGGGCAAGAAGGGCAAGAAGGGCCGCGGCCCGACGCAGCCCAAGGTCCGCGGCGGCTTCCCCGGTGGCGGCATGCCGATGCTGCCCCCGGGTGGCGGTGGCGGCATGCCGGGTGGCATGCCCGACCTGTCCAAGCTCGGCGGCCTGAACGACGCCCCCGGCTTCGACCCGACGAAGTTCAAGCTGCCGAAGAACCCCAAGGACAAGTGAGCACCGCGCTCCACGCCGCCGGGGTGATCCTGCCCGGCGGCGAGTCCGGGGAGCTCTGGATCACCGGCGGCCGGATCTCGCTCGAGCCGGTCCCCGGCGCCGAGACCCTGGGCCGTGACGTCTTCCTGGTGCCCGGGCTGGTCGACGCGCACTGCCACCCCGGCATCGGCATCGGCGGGCCTGTCTCGCTCGACGAGGCGGCCGAGCAGGCCCGCACCGACCGCGACGCGGGCACGCTGCTGATCCGCGACTGCGGCCTCCCGATCGACGTCCGGCCGCTGCAGCGCCGGGCCGACTTGCCGACGATCATCCGCGCCGGGCAGCACCTCGCCCTGACCAAGCGCTACATCCCGGGTCTCGGCATCGAGCTGGACGACCCGGCCCAGCTGCCCGCCGCCGTCGCCGAGCAGGCGAAGGACGGCGACGGCTGGGTCAAGCTGGTGGGGGACTGGATCGACCGCGGCGTCGGCGACCTCGCGCCGCTGTGGCCGGACGACGTCCTGGCCGACGCCGTGCGGGTCGCGCACGACCACGGCGCCCGCGTCACCGCGCACGTGTTCGGCGAAGCCGCGTTGCCCGGCCTGATCGCGGCCGGCATCGACTGCCTCGAACACGGCACCGGCCTGAGCGCCGACCAGCTCACGGAGCTGGCTCGAAATGACGTCGCGCTGGTGCCGACCCTGATCAACATCGAGAACTTCCCGGGCATCGCGGACAAGGCGGGCCGGTACCCGGCGTACGCGGCTCACATGCGCGCGCTGCACGCCGGTGTCGGCGAGATGGTCGCCACGGCGATCGAAGCGGGCGTACGCGTCTTCGCCGGGAGCGACGCCGGCGGTCTGGTCGAGCACGGCAGGCTCGTCGACGAGATCGAGGCACTGCACCGCGCGGGCATGACCCGCGAGCAGGCCCTCGCGAGCGCGTCCTGGGCCGCCCGCGACTGGCTCGGCCACCCCGGCATCACCGACGGCGCGCCCGCCGACCTGCTCGTCTACGCGAGCGACCCGCGTGACGACCTCGGCGTCCTGCGGCATCCGGCGCAGATCGTGCTCGGCGGTGTCGTCTACGGGTAGACCCCCGCTGTTTTCCTTGCGGGACCGGCACTTTAGCGTTGGGCGCGTGACGGACGACGACGGCGCACGGCGCGTACTGGGGGCGCACTGGTGTTTCGTGGCGTTCTTCGCCGGGATCGCCGGCTACTACCTGATCAACCTCGCCATCGCCGCCGGGGTCAACCGCAACGTCGGCGGGTTCGACCCGCTCGAGCTGCGTGACATCGGCCCGCTCCTGCTGCTGGCGTTCGTGCCCAACCTGCTGCTCGGCCTCGGCCCGGCCGTCGGCTCCTGGCTCTGGGGTCAGGGGCTGCGCGCCGACTTCGGGCTCACGCCGACCTGGCGCGACGTCCGGATCGGCCTCGCCTGCGGCGCGCTCGCGCTGGTCGTCGGCTACCTGCTCAACCTGGTGCTGATCGCGGTCTACGGCGCCGACGACGTCTCCGACAGCCCGCTCACCGACCTCGCCGACACCTTCGACGGCGACACGGTCTGGCTCGTGCTGGCCGCGGTGATCGTCATCATCGGCGCCCCACTCACGGAGGAGCTGCTGGTCCGCGGCACGCTCTGGAAGGCGCTGTCGTTCCACCGGATCCCGGCGTGGGCGGTGCTCGTGCTCACCGCGCTCGTGTTCGCCCAGCTGCACGGGGAGCCCACCCGCACGATCGCGCTCTTCGGGCAGGGCATCGCGATCGGGCTGGCCCGGCACCTGTCCGGCCGGGTGAGCGCCGGCGTGATCGCGCATGCCGCCAACAACCTGCCGCCCGCCGTGCTGCTGTTCGTCGCGCACTGAGCGCTTGCGAAGATCGTGGACAGTAGCTGGACGGATACTGTGCGATCACTTTCCGGCCGCTAGGCTCGGGGGAGGAGCCGAGCGACCGCGGAGGGCAGGCGTGACCACTTCCCAGCCTCGGGAACCCCTTCCGGACGCGCTACCGCCCCCCGAAGACCCGCCGGTACCCCCGGAGCCCGCCGCCGCGGCGTTCCTGGAGCCCGCGCCCACTCACCGCTGGGGGTTCGGGGCGTTCCTGCTCGTCGAGGTCGTCCTGCTCGCCTCGGCCGCGTTCGTGTCCGTGCTGGTCGGCGACACCGGGCCCGGCCCGCTGCCGATCCGCGTCGTGCTGCTGGGCACCATGCTGCCGACGATGATCGCGGCCGGCGTCGCCGTGCTGGTCACCTACGTGCGCGGCAACGGGCCCTTCACCGACCTGCGGCTGCAGTGGCGCTGGTCCGACGTGCGGGTCGGGTTCAAGTACGGCTGCATCGGCCTCGTCTTCACGACCGTCGCCGCGTACCTCTGGACGCAGCTGGTCGGCGACGCCAACGCGACGTCCGCGATCAGCTCGCTGGTCGAGGACCGGCGGATGTCCGTGTCGGCGGCCGTCGTGATGTTCGTCTACCTCTGGCTGCTCGGCCCGATCTGCGAGGAGATCATCTACCGCGGCCTGCTCTGGGGCGCCGCCGAGCGGCTGCAGTGGCGCAGTGAACGCTGGGGCCGCTTCGCCGCGTTCCTGCTGTGCACGGCGGTGTTCGCGGCCAGTCACCTGGAGCCGTTGCGGACCACGTTGCTGCTGGTCATCGCGGTGCCGATCGGACTGGCGCGGCTCGTCACCGGGCGGCTGCCCGCGAGCATCGTCGCGCATCAGGTGAACAACTTCCTCCCGGCGCTCACCATCCTGCTCGGCGCGCTCGGCGTGGCCTCTTTCTGAGGCCGTTTTCCCAGGCCGCTTTCAGGGGCCTCCGACCCCATCTGGCAGAATGGTGCACTGCCTGCTTCCGCCGGACCCTCTCACCGCGCGAAAGCTGTGACCTTCGGGTGCCCGCGTCCGTGTCCCCACTCGGACCGCGTGCGCCCACCCCAGCACCAGAGAGATTTGAGGAGTACCCACACCCGTGGCCGTCAAGATCAAGCTGCAGCGCCTCGGCAAGATCCGTGCGCCGTACTACCGCATCATCGTCGCCGACGCGCGCACCCGCCGGGATGGCAAGGCCATCGAGACGATCGGCAAGTACCACCCGAAGGAGGAGCCGAGCCTCATCGAGGTCGTCTCCGAGCGCGCCCAGTACTGGCTGGGTGTCGGCGCGCTGCCGACCGAGCCGGTCCAGCGTCTCCTCGAGATCACCGGTGACTGGCAGAAGTTCAAGGGCCTGCCGGGCGCCGAGGGCACCCTGAAGGTGGCCGAGCCGAAGCCGTCCAAGCAGGACCTGTTCAACGCGGCCCTGGCCGCGGCGGGCGAAGAGCCCACCACCGAGGCCACCACGCCGAAGAAGAAGTCGGCCCCCAAGAAGGCCGAGGCCGAGAAGGCCGAAGCCACCGAGGGTGAGAAGGCCGAGTGAGCTTTCTGGCTGATTCCCTCGAGCACCTGGTGCGCGGGATCGTCGACAACCCGGACGAGGTCCGGGTCGAGCTGCTGACCACACGCCGTGGCCGCACGCTCGAGGTGCACGTGCACCCCGACGACCTCGGCAAGGTGATCGGCCGGGGCGGACGCACCGCGACCGCCTTGCGCACCGTCATGGGCGGCATCGGTGGCCGCGGCGTCCGCGTGGACGTCGTCGACACCGACCGCTGATCCAGGCACAGAGAACGGTCAGATGGACGTCGTAGCAGGCCGCATCGCCAAGGCGCACGGAATCCGCGGGGAACTCGCGGTCGACGTGCGCACGGATTCGCCGGAAGAGCGGTTCAAGGTCGGTGCGGCCGTCACGACGAAGCTGCGTGACGGCAGCAAAAGGGAACTCACCATCGCAGCCGCCCGCGAACACAGCGGGCGGCTGCTGGTGCGTTTCGAGGAGGTCCTGACCCGCGACGTCGCCGAGACGCTGCGGGGCGCGCTGCTGCTCGTCGACACCGACGCGCTGCCGCCGACCACCGACCCCGACGAGTTCTACGACCACGAGCTGGCCGGTCTGCGGGCCGAGCTGCTCGACGGCACCGTCCTCGGCAAGGTCGTCGAGGTCGTCCACTCGCCCGCGGGCGAGCTGCTGGAGCTCGACGTCGAGGGCCGCGAGGTGCTGGTGCCCTTCGTGCGGGCGATCGTCCCCACCGTGGACGTCGCCGGCGGCCGGGTCGTGCTCGACCCGCCGGAAGGGCTGCTGGACGCCTGAGATGCGGATCGACGTCGTCACCATTTTCCCCGAATACCTCGACCCGCTGCGCGCCGCGCTGCTGGGCCGGGCCATCGACCGCGGGCTCATCGAAGTCGGCGTGCACGACCTGCGCGAATGGACCCACGACGTCCACCGCGCGGTCGACGACGCGCCGTACGGCGGCGGTCCCGGCATGGTCATGAAGCCGCAGATCTGGGGCCCGGCGCTGGACGACGTCTGCCGTCCGGAGACCCGGCTGGTCGTGCCGACGCCGGCCGGGCGCCCCTTCACGCAGGAGCTCGCGCACGCGTACGCCGAGGAGAAGCACCTGGTCTTCGCGTGCGGCCGCTACGAGGGCATCGACCAGCGCGTCGTCGACGACGCCGCCCGCCGGATGCCGGTCGACGAGGTGTCGATCGGCGACTACGTCCTGGTCGGCGGCGAGGCGGCGGTGCTCGTCATGGTCGAGGCCGTCGTCCGGCTGCTGCCCGGCGTGCTCGGCAACGCCCGCTCGGCCGCCGAGGACTCCTTCTCCGACGGCCTGCTCGAAGGGCCCAGCTACACGCGGCCCGAGGTGTGGCGGGAGCTGCCGGTGCCCGAGGTGTTGCGGTCCGGGAACCACGCCCTGATCGACCGCTGGCGCCGTGACCAGGCCCTGGATCGCACCGCCCGCCGCCGCCCCGACCTCCTGGCCGCGCTGCCGGAAGGCAGTCTGGACAAGCACGATCGCGGGGTCCTGGAGGGCTTGAGCGCCGCCGACCCCGAGCGGGCTTAGGGGCGGTTCTCCCGCCGGAACCCCGGTCTGTAATACTTGACAGGTTGGCGTGAGTGGACTTCCTCGTTCACGAGCCCGCCATCAGCCCCCTTGGGTCGCCCGCAGCAGCATCGTTGCGCGCGGTGCGCCTTTCGGGATGTGTACGCAAGCCATACGAAGACGAGGACGGACCACCGATGAACACCCTGGACGCGCTGGACAAGCAGTCACTGCGTTCCGACATCCCGGCCTTCCGCCCGGGCGACACGCTCAAGGTGCACGTCCGCGTCATCGAGGGCAACCGCGAGCGCAACCAGGTCTTCCAGGGCGTCGTGATCCGCCGTCAGGGCGGCGGCATCCGGGAGACCTTCACCGTTCGCAAGGTCTCCTTCGGTGTCGGCGTGGAGCGCACCTTCCCGGTGCACTCGCCGAACGTGGCCGAGGTCGAGGTCCACAAGCGCGGCGACGTGCGGCGCGCGAAGCTGTACTACCTGCGCGACCTGCGCGGCAAGAAGGCCAAGATCAAGGAGCGTCGCGAGAACCGCGAGACGGCTAACTGAGTCACAACCCGGTTACCGGTAGCCTGACGACGTGGCCGAACCCGTGTCCCAGAACGCTCCTGAGGATGACCCCGATCGCTCCGAGGAGAACCAGCCCCGGCTGTCTCGCTCCGAGGAGCGCGGGGGCGCCCGCCGCAGGCGAGCCAAGCCCGCCAAGAAACGGTCGTTCTGGAAGGAACTGCCGATCCTGCTCGTGATCGCCTTGGTGCTCACGATCCTGATCCAGACATTCCTGGCGAAGGTCTTCATGATCCCGTCGGGATCGATGGAGGCCACCCTCCACGGGTGCCCCGGATGCACCGGTGACCGGATCCTCGTCGACCGGGTCACTTACGACTTCACCGAGCCCGGCCCGGGTGACGTGGTCGTGTTCAAGGGCCCGCAGGCGTGGATCAACAACGAGATCCCGCCGCAGGAGTCGAGCAACATCGTGGTCCGCGGGCTCCGCGGCCTCGGCTCGCTGGTCGGGTTCGCCCCGCCGGACGAGCGCGACTTCGTCAAGCGGGTGATCGCGGTCGGCGGCCAGACCGTCCAGTGCTGCGACCCGCAGGGCCGCGTGATCGTGGACGGCAAGGCGCTCGACGAGCCGTACGTCTACTGGGAAGACCCGTCCAACCCGAACGAGAAGCCCTTCGAACCGGTCAAGGTTCCCGCGGGGATGGTCTGGGTGATGGGCGACAACCGCAACAACTCCGACGACTCGCGGTTCCAGGGCGGCGGCGGCGTGAACGGTGCGGTCCCGGTGGACAACATCATCGGCAAGGCGCGGATCATCGTCCTGCCGCCGGGCCGGTGGGGCGGGATCACCGACCACAACCCGCAGGAATCGGCTCAGCCGGTGGCGCTCGGCGCGCCGGAGTGGCAGAGCGGGCTCCCGCTCGGAGCCGGGATCGCGGCGGCCTGGCCGGCGCTGTTCCTCGGGCGCAAGCTCAAGTCCGGACTGCGCCGGACGGCCGGGCGGAAAAGCTAGCCACCCGGACCGTGCCGGCAGACGGGTGATGCAGCCTTGACACTTCCCGTTCCCCTCACCGCGGCCGAGCCGATCCGGCCGCCGCGAGCCGTGGTGCGCGGCGACCTCTTCTGGGGTCTGCAGGGCGCACTCGACCGCCGCGGCCTCGGCCCGGTCGCCGGTGTGGACGAAGCCGGGGCCGGCGCGTGCGCGGGCCCGCTCGTGATCGCGGCCTGCGTGCTCAAACAAGGCGACGCGGCGAGGCTCACCGAGCTGACGGACTCCAAGCTGATGACGGCCAAGGCGCGTGACCGGGTCTACGACCTGGTCCTCGCCCGGGCCGTCGACTACTCGGTGATCGTCGTCCCGACCGCCGAGGTCGACCTCTACGGCATCCGGGTGATGAACCTCGAAGGCATGCGCCGCGCCGCGGCGGCGTTGCGCGTGGCCCCGGGCTACATCCTCACCGACGGGTTCCGCGTCCCGGGCCTCACCGCCCCGAACGCCGCGGTGATCAAGGGCGACCGGACGGTGGCCGCCATCGCGGCCGCGTCGGTGCTGGCGAAGGTGACCCGGGACCGCATCATGGCCGGTCACCACGACGACCTGCCGCACTACGGTTTCGACGTGCACAAGGGATACAGCACGGCAGACCACCTGTCGGCGCTGCGCGAACACGGGCCCAGCGACGTCCACCGCTGGTCGTACACGAACGTCGCCACGGCGGCGATCGCGCACGGCATGCGGCCCGAGCGCCCGGTCGTCCTGACCTACGCGGCACTGGAGAAAGCCATGGAGAAGGACGCCGGTGCGAGCCTGGCCGCCGTCCTCGACGAAGCTTTGGACCCACAACTCAGCCTGCCGTTGCATGCCCCGAGCGCCGGCGTAGGTCACAATGAACGCTCCGCCGGCGGAGCAGGAGCACGATCCCGAGGAGGGGCGCGGATTTCATGAGCGCAGAGGATCTCGAGAAGTACGAGACCGAGATGGAGCTCTCGCTGTACCGCGAGTACCGCGACATCGTCGGCCAGTTCTCGTACGTGGTGGAGACCGAGCGGCGGTTCTACCTGGCCAACGCGGTGGACGTCCAGGTCCGCGACGGCGGTGGCGAGGTGTACTTCGAGGTCCGCATGTCCGACGCGTGGGTCTGGGACATGTACCGCCCCGCCCGGTTCGTCAAGCACGTGCGGGTGATCACCTTCAAGGACGTCAACGTCGAGGAGCTGGACAAGCCGGACCTCCGGCTTCCCGAAGACGGCCCGTTCTCGGGCTGAGCTTCCCCGTCACACCGGCGAAACCGCGCTACCAGGCGCGGTTTCGCCGGTTTTGTCGTCTCCGGGCCCCTTGCCGGGGTCCGTGCCCCTAGCACGCCGCACCGACATTTCCGGTCCCACGCCGGCTCTGGGCGGGCAGTTGTCCACATCCCCCCGGTTGTCCACAACCCGGCGATCCGGGTCTGGTCTCCCCGCCACGCGCCCTGGCAACGTCGTTCACGCACGCACCGTGATCACCGGGACCGCCCCGGTGACCGCCGCGGCGCGGCGAGGGGACGAAACACGATGACGGGCACCGACCAGCTCGCGAGACACCGCCGCGACTTCGGCACCTGGGGCGAGGACGTGGCCGCGCGGCACCTGCAGGACCGCGGCCTGGTCCTGCTCGCCCGCAACTGGCGCTGCCGCGAGGGCGAGCTCGACCTCGTCCTCACCGACCGCACCCGGGTCGTCTTCTGCGAGGTCAAAACCCGGTCCGGAACCGAGTTCGGCCTGCCGTCGGAGACCGTCACCGAGGAGAAGGCCGGCCGGGTCCGCCGCGCGGCGCAACGCTGGCTGCGCGAGTTCCGCATCGGCTGGTGCCCCATCCGGTACGACGTCGTCACGATCCTCGCCGAAGCCGGCGCCTGCCCGCGGCTGCAGCACATCGAGGCGGCGTTCTGATGCCGATCGCCAAGTCCTGGTCGGTCGCCCTGCTGGGCATCGACGGCCGCGTCATCGAGATCGAAGCCGACCTCGGCGGCGGCCTGAGCCGCGTCACCCTCGTCGGGCTGCCGGACGCCGGTCTGCGCGAGGCGAAGGACCGCGTCCGCTCCGCCGTGCGCAACTCCGGGCAGCCCTGGCCCGACGGCAAGGTGACACTCGGCCTGTCCCCGGCGAACCTGCCCAAGGTCGGCTCGGCCTACGACCTCGGCATCGCGGTGGCCGTGCTCGCGGCGACGGGTGCCGTCCCGGCGACGCGCTTGCTCGGCACGGTCCTGCTCGGCGAACTCGCCTTGGACGGCCGGGTCCGCTCGGTCCGCGGTGTCCTCCCGGGCCTGCTCGCGGCGCGCGCGGCCGGCTACGAGCGAGCCGTCGTCCCGGCGGATTCCCTCGTCGAGGCGGCGTTGGTCGACGGCATCGAGGTGGCGGGTGCGACCCACCTGCGTGACCTGGTGGGCTGGCTGAAGGGCGAAGCCGGCCTGGTCGCCCCGGAACCGCCCGCCCCGGTCGTGCCACCGCAGGTCCCGGACCTCGCCGACGTCGTCGGCCAGCCGGAGGCGCGCTGGGCCCTGGAGGTGGCCGCGGCGGGTGGGCACCACCTGCTGCTCACCGGGCCGCCGGGCGTGGGCAAGACGATGCTCGCGAAGCGGCTGCCCGGCCTGCTCCCGCCGTTGTCGTCCGAGGAGTCCCTGGAAGTCACGGCGGTGCACTCGGTCGACGGTTCGCTGTCGAAGTCGTCGCCACTGGTCACGGTCCCGCCGTTCGTCGCCCCGCACCACTCGATCTCGGTGCCGGCCCTGATCGGCGGCGGCAGCGGCCTCGCGTCCCCCGGCGCGATCAGCCGCGCCCACCGCGGAGTCCTGTTCCTCGACGAGGTCTGCGAGTTCGGCAGCCAGCGCCTGGAATCCCTGCGGACGATCCTGGAGGAGGGCGAAGTCCGCATCGCCCGCGTCAAGGGCTCGATCACCTACCCGGCGCGGTTCCAGCTCGTGCTGGCGTCGAACCCGTGCGCGTGCGCCCCGCCGAAGGACGTGGACTGCGTTTGTTCCCCGATGGCCCGCCGCCGTTACCTCGGCCGCTTGTCGGGCCCGTTGCTGGATCGGGTGGACCTCCGGGTCCGTCTGCGTCCGCTGAGCGCGATCAGCGTCCACGACACGGACACGGCGGAGTCCTCGGAGACGGTCCGCGCCCGGGTGCTGGAAGCCCGCGCCCGCGCGGCCCACCGCTGGCAGGACTACGGCTGGCGCGCGAACTCGGAGGTCCCCGGCCCGGCCCTGCGGCGCGAGTTCGCCCTCCCGCCGTCGTCGACGGTCCTCCTGGACCGGGCCATGGACCGGGGAATCCTGAGCGGCCGGGGAGCGGACCGCTGCCTGCGCATCGCCTGGACCCTGGCCGACCTGGACGCCGAACCCCGCCCGGGTCCCGAACAGGTCGGCTCGGCGCTGGCCTTCCGAGAGCGGGTCGCGGCATGAGCACTCCCGAATGTCCGCCCGCCGGATGCCTGCCCGGTGAGTCCGAGCCCGGCTCCGAACCGGCCGGCTCCGCACCCACCGTCGGAGAGCGCGCCGACGAACTGCACCGGGCCCGCGCCTACCTGCTGCGGGTCGCCGAGCCACCGGCCCCCGCGCTCGTCGCCTTCGTGGCCCAGCACGGGCCCGTGGAGGCCGCCGCTCGCGTGTGGCGTGGTGACTGCCCGCCCGACGTGCTGAAGGCGACCGAGGCCCGGCGGGCGTACAACCTCGTCGGCCAGGACTTCGAACGGGCCGCGGCTGTCGGGGCCCGGCTGGTCGTGCCCGAGGACGACGAATGGCCGGCCTGGCCACTCCTCTCCCTCGACCTCGCCGCCCAGCGCGGGGTCACGGAAGCTGTGCCACCACTGGCGCTCTGGGTCGCCGGCGACATCCCGCTCGGCACCGCGGCCGATCGCGCCGTGGCGGTGGTCGGCGCCCGGGCCTCGACCGACTACGGCAACCAGCACGCCACCGATATTTCCCTCGGGCTCGCCACCCGAGGCGTGCCGGTCTTTTCCGGGGCGGCCTACGGCATCGACGGCGTGGCCCACCGCGCCGCGCTCGCCGCGGCGGGGGTCACCGTCGCGGTGCTGGGGTGCGCCATCGACGCGGGCTATCCCGCGGGGCACGTCGCGCTGCTCACCCGCATCGCCGGCAGCGGTGGCGCGGTGGTCAGCGAGTACCCGCCCGGCACCCCGCCGGCGCGGCACCGGTTCCTGGTCCGCAACCGGCTCATCGCGGCCCTCACCGAAGGCACCGTGGTGGTCGAGGCCGGGCGGCGCAGCGGCGCGCGCAACACCGCGAGCACCGCCGGCGTGCTGGGCAAGGTGGTGATGGCCGTGCCCGGGCCGATCACGTCGGCCATGTCGGTCGGCTGCCACGAGCTGATCCGGGACGCCCGGGCCACGCTGGTCTCGACGGTCGACGAGGTCCTCGAGACCGTGGGCCTCTTCGGCGTCGTGGAAGCCGGCACCGCGGCCCGGCCGAAACGGCGCACCGACCGGCTGGGCCCCGACGCGCTGCGGGCGTACGAGGCGCTGGCCGTGCGCGCGGACCGGTCCGACGCCGAGATCGCGGCCGAGTCCGGGGTTCCGCTGCGGACCGTGCGGGCCCTGCTGCCGGAGCTGGAGATCGACGGATTCGCCGTCCGCGGCGAGGCGGGCTGGCGACGGCGGAAGGAAAGCGCGTGAAGACCACGGATTCCCGGCGAAATCGTCGAATATGTTCGGCCGGACCGGTGGGCCCGCGTGGCGATCCTTGACCGGCGGCGGATGTTCGCGCAGCGTGACATCCATGCCGCCGCCACCTCGATCCCGCCGGCCGGACCTGCGCGGGCTCCGGGACACCCTCCCCGAGCCGGTCCGGGCCGTGATCACCGGTTACGAGCGGCACCTCGGGCTCGAGCGAGGCCTTTCCGCGCACACCGTCCGCGCGTACGTCGGTGACGCGGTGTCGCTCCTGGGCTTCGTCGCCGAGGCCGGGGGCGGGCTCGCGGATGTGGACCTCGCCCGACTGCGGGCGTGGCTCGCGGCGCAGCAGACCGGCGGGGCCAGCCGCACGACGCTCGCCCGGCGGGCGGCCTCGGCCCGGACGTTCACCGCCTGGGCGCACCGCACCGAGGTGCTCGCCACCGACCCCGGGGGCCGGCTGGCCGCCCCGCGGGCGCACCGCACCCTGCCGGGGGTGCTGCGGGCCGCTCAGGCGGGGGAGGTCATGCGGGCGTCGGCGGCCGGCGCGGCGGAACGTGATCCGATCGCCCTGCGTGATCGCGCGATCGTCGAGCTGCTCTACGCCACGGGCATCCGGGTGTCCGAGTTGTGCGGCTTGGACCTCGGCGGCGCGGACTTCTCCCGGCGTGTCGTGACCGTGCTCGGCAAGGGCAGCAAGGAGCGGGTGGTCCCGTTCGGCGTCCCCGCGGCCGGGGCGCTGGGCGACTGGATCGAGGAGGGGCGTCCGAAGATCCTCGGCGAAAGCGCCGGTGGGAGCGTCGAGCCCGCGCTCTTCCTCGGTGTCCGGGGGAAACGCCTCGACCCGCGGGCGGTGCGCCGCGTGGTCCACGACGCCGTCACGGCGGTGCCCGGAGCACAGGACATGGGCCCGCACGGCCTGCGCCATTCGGCGGCGACACATCTGCTGGAAGGGGGCGCCGATCTCAGGAGCGTTCAGGAACTGCTTGGTCACGCTACGCTTGCCACGACGCAGCTCTACACTCATGTGACCGTCGACCGGTTGAAAGCGATCCATGACCGAGCGCATCCCAGGGCGTGAAGTGCCCCGGGGAGCCTCGCCGGGGTCGTCACCAGCGGGCCTGGCGGCGCACGCGCATTCGCACGAGCACGGAGACGACACTGAGCCGCATGCCGAGAACGACGGTGCAATGACCGCAGGACCGCACGTCACCGACGCCACCGGAGTGAACACTCGCGGTGCCGCCGCCGTGCCCGCGGAATCTCGGGCCGCCTACGACGTCGACGCCGGTATCGCGGCGCTGTGGCAGCAGTTCGCCGACAGCCCGGACCAGGCGTCGCGCGATCGGCTCGTGCTGCACTACGCCCCGCTGGTCAAGTACGTCGCCGGCCGGGTCGGCACCGGTTTGCCCACCCACGTCGACGTCGGTGACCTCGTGCAGTCCGGCATCTTCGGGCTCGTCGACGCGATCGAGAAGTTCGACCCCGAACGCGGCCTGCGCTTCGAGACCTACGCGATGCAGCGCATCCGTGGCGCGATCCTCGACGACCTCCGCTCGCAGGACTGGGTCCCGCGCGCGGTCCGGAGCAAGGCGAAGGAAGCCGAGCGCGCGATGGAGCGCCTGGGCGCCCGCCTGCACCGCACCCCGACCGACGCGGAGCTGGCCGTCGAGCTCGGCATCGGTCTCGACGACCTGCGCGACTTCTACGGCCAGCTGCAGCTCACCAGCGTCGTCGCGCTGGAGGACCTGGTGGCCGCGGGCAAGGACAGCGGGTCCCTGGTTGACACCATCCCCGACGACGACGCGGTGGACCCGGTCGCGGTCCTGGTCGACCAGGACAACCGCCGCCAGCTCGCGCAGGCGATCGGGCAGCTGTCCGAGCGCGACAAGATCGTGGTCAGCCTCTACTACTTCGAGAGCCTGACCCTCGCCGAGATCGGCAAGGTCCTCGGCGTCACCGAGTCGCGGGTCAGCCAGCTGCACACCCGCGCCGTCATGCGGCTGCGCGCCAAGCTGGTCGAGCAGACCGGCAGCTGATCACGGACCACCGCCCCACGGCTTGAGCCGGTACGCGCCCACCTCACCGGTCAGGGACAGCGGATCGACGTACTCCTCACCCCGGCGCACCCCCCAGTGCAGACACGCGGCGACCGCGCAGCCGGGATGCCCGGCGAGAACGGTGCCGAGCACCTGCCCGCGAAACACCTGCTCACCGGCGGCCACCTTCGGCGCGACGGGCTCATAGGTGGTGCGCAGCCCGCCATCGTGGTCCACGGAGATCACCGGCCGCCCGGCCACAAGCCCGGCGAACACGACCACCCCCGCATCGGCCGCCAGAACGTCCTGCCCGGGCACCGCGGCCAGGTCGACCCCGCGATGCCCGGGCCCGTAAGGCGTTTCCGGCGCGTCGAAGTACTTGGCAACCACCGGATCGGGTGACAGAGGCCAGGAAAGCCGCGGCTGAGGCACAGCCCACGCATCAGCCACCGCGGGGAGGCCCCACCCGAATCCGGGTGACGGCGGGACAATCGGATCGGGTAGCTCGCGCACGGCAGCCCAGGACGACGCTGCGCCCGGGGACCATGCCCGGATGCGATCCCGATCCGCGAGGACCGATGCAGTGCGCGCCAGTCCTGCCGATCCTGCGGCGCCTGAGAAGGCAGAGTTGGTCGCCCCTGCAATCTCCGTGGCGTTCGCGAAGCCGGGTCCGGTGGGGCCTGCGAGTGCCGCAGCGTCCGCGACCTGAAAGCGGGTCGCCGCTGCGAGCGCCGCAGCATCTGTGAGGCCGGGGCTGCCCGCCGCAAGCGCCGCAGCGTCTGCGGGGCGGAGGCCGAGCACACCCGCTGCGGGCGCCGCAGCGTCCGAGATGCCGGAGCCGCTCGCTCTGGTGAGCGCCGCGGCGTCTGCCGAGGGTGCCCTGGCCGCCACTGGCCCGGCGACGGGCGGGCCGAACGCCCAAGCCGCCAGCACCACAGCGCCCGCGAAAGCGGCCGTGACCAGGGCAATCAGCCCCGCGCCACGACCCGGTACCCCACCTCTGAACCCCTTGATCGACTCCACCCGTCCAGCCTGCGGCACCTGCGAACCACTTGGGGTCCGATGCCCGGATCTGTGGACAACTCACCCCGTTGTGGACAACCCGGCCCGGCGGTGGCCGCCGGTGGGGGAGGGGCTGGTGGCAGGGGGTAGAATCTTTTCCGCGGTCCGTGTGAGCGGACTGACTTCGCGTGCACGTGCGCGTTCCCCCGGCATTGGATCACCTGCCGGGGCGAGTCGCACGGTGTTCGGCGGTCCCTGTGGTCCTTCGCCTCAGGGTCCGGACACCGGCACGGGCACCAGGGCGAGCGGCCTCCCGGCCGCGAGCGACAAAACCGAGTAGCGCGGCAGGGTCCTCAAGGGCTCCGGCGCGCACGACACAGAAGAGGTCGATTCCGGCAATGGCCGTCGTCACCATGAAGCAGCTGCTCGACAGCGGCGTCCACTTCGGGCACCAGACCCGTCGGTGGAACCCGAAGATGAAGCGCTACATCTTCACCGAGCGCAACGGCATCTACATCATCGACCTGCAGCAGACGCTGACCTACATCGACCGTGCGTACGAGTTCATCAAGGAAACCGTCGCGCACGGCGGCACGATCATGTTCGTCGGCACGAAGAAGCAGGCTCAGGAAGCCATCGCGGCCGAAGCCTCGCGCGTGGGCATGCCCTACGTGAACCAGCGCTGGCTCGGCGGCATGCTGACCAACTTCCAGACCGTGCACAAGCGTCTTCTCCGCCTGAAGGAGCTCGAGTCGCGGGAGCAGACCGGCGGCTTCGAGGGTCTCACCAAGCGCGAGATCCTGACGCTGACCCGCGAGAAGGACAAGCTCGAGAAGACCCTCGGCGGTATCCGCGACATGGCCAAGGTGCCGAGCATCGTGTGGATCGTCGACACCAAGAAGGAGCACATCGCCGTCGGCGAGGCTCGCAAGCTGAACATCCCGGTCGTCGCGATCCTGGACACCAACTGCGACCCGGACGAGGTCGACTACCCGATCCCGGGCAACGACGACGCCATCCGGTCGGCCGCGCTGCTGACCAAGGTCGTCGCCGAGGCCGCTGCCGCCGGTCTCATGCAGCGCTCCAGCCGCAACGGTGCTTCGGCCGACTCCAAGCCGGAGCCGGGTGTCGCCACCGACGAGCCGCTGGCCGAGTGGGAGAAGGAGCTGCTCGCCGGCTCCGAGACCGCCGCCGCCGACGCGACCGAGGCGGCCGCGGCCGTCGACGCTCCGGTCGAGACGCCGGCCGAGGCCCCCGCCGAGGCCGAGCAGGCGACCGCCTCCTCCTGATCCACCGCTGTCCGTGCGGCCGGGCCGGATCCCGGCCCGGCCGCACGGATGTCGCTCCCCCCAAGGATTTCACGTACCTGAAAAGGACGGATTTAGCAGAATGGCGAACTACACCGCCGCTGACGTGAAGCGCCTGCGCGAGATGACCGGCGCCGGCTTCATGGACTGCAAGAAGGCGATGGAGGAGAACGACGGCGACTTCGACAAGGCCGTCGAGTTCCTCCGCATCAAGGGCGCCAAGGACGTCGGCAAGCGCGCCGAGCGCGCCACCGCCGAAGGCCTCGTCGCCGGCGCCGGCGGCGTCCTGATCGAGCTCGACTCCGAGACCGACTTCGTCGCGAAGAACGCCGAGTTCCAGGCGCTCGCCGCGAAGATCGTCGAGGTCGCGAAGACCGTCAAGACCAGCGACGTGGACGCCCTCAAGGGCGCCGAGCTGGACGGCAAGACGGTCAACGAGGTCGTGCAGGAGCTGTCCGCCCGCATCGGCGAGAAGCTCGAGCTGCGCCGCGTCGTGTCCTTCGAGGGCCAGACCACGAGCTACCTGCACCGCCGCGGCTCGGACCTGCCGCCGGCCGTCGGCGTGCTCGTCGAGTTCACCGGTGACGACACCGAGGCCGCCCGCGCCGCCGCCATGCAGGTCGCCGCGCTGCGCGCGAAGTACCTGACCCGCGACGAGGTGCCCGCCGAGATCGTCGAGAACGAGCGCTCCATCGCGGAGAAGACCGCCCGTGAAGAGGGCAAGCCGGAGCAGGCGATGACGAAGATCGTCGAAGGCAAGGTCAACGCGTACTACAAGGACAACGTGCTGCTCGAGCAGCCGTCGGTCAAGGACAACAAGAAGACCGTCAAGGCCCTGCTCGACGCGGCGGGCGTGACGATCACGAAGTTCGCCCGTTTCGAGGTCGGCCAGGCCTGAGGCCAGGTCCGGGCGTAGGTTTCACCCCCAGTGCCCCGTCTCCGTCCATCGGGGACGGGGCACTGCCGGGTCCAGAAGAAGATTTTTCGAGGGTCGAAGCGCCTAGGAGGCGACATAGATGGGTGACCGGGTCGAAGGTGGCTACCGCCGGGTGCTGCTGAAGCTGGGCGGCGAGATGTTCGGCGGTGGTTCGATCGGCGTCGATCCGGATGTCGTCCACTCGGTCGCGCAGCAGATCGCCGACGTCGCCCGCACCGGCGTCCAGGTCGCCGTCGTGATCGGCGGTGGCAACTACTTCCGCGGCGCCGAGCTGTCGCAGCGTGGCATGGACCGCGACCGCGCCGACTACATGGCGATGCTGGGCACCGTGATGAACTGCCTGGCGCTGCAGGACTTCCTGGAGAAGGAGGGCCTGCCCACCCGGGTGCAGACCGCGATCACGATGGGTCAGGTCGCCGAGCCGTACATCCCGCGCCGCGCCGAGCGGCACCTGGAGAAGGGCCGCGTCGTGATCTTCGGCGCCGGGGTCGGCATGCCGTACTTCTCCACGGACACCGCGGCCGCGCAGCGGGCGCTCGAGCTGGGCTGCGAGGCCGTGCTGATGGCGAAGGCCGTCGACGGCGTCTACACCGCGGACCCGAAGAGCGACCCGACCGCCGAGATGTTCCGCGAGATCACCCACCGCGAGGTGCTGGAGCGGGACCTCAAGGTCGCCGACGCGACGGCGTTCAGCCTCTGCATGGACAACAACATGCCGATCATCGTGTTCAACCTGCTCACCGAGGGGAACATCGCCCGCGCGGTGAGTGGTGAAAGAATCGGGACCCTGGTCTGTACCCCCGCCGACGGGGTACCTGCCTAGACCTGCTGGGATCAGCCAGGCGCCACACCATCACAACAACGGGAGTAGCCGTGATCGACGAGACCCTCCTCGATGCCGAGGAGAAGATGGAAAAAGCGGTGTCCGTCGCGAAGGACGACCTGACGTCGGTGCGCACCGGCCGGGCCACCTCGTCGATGTTCTCGCGCATCGTGGTCGAGTACTACGGTGCGCCGACCCCGCTGAACCAGCTGGCCAGCGTGAACGTGCCGGAAGCCCGGATGGCGCTGATCAAGCCCTACGACCAGACCCAGCTCAACGCCATCGAGAAGGCCATCCGCGAGTCCGACCTCGGGGTCAACCCGAGCAACGACGGCCAGGTCATCCGCATCGTCATCCCGCAGCTCACCGAGGAGCGGCGCAAGGAGATGGTGAAGGTCGCCAAGGGCAAGGGCGAGGACGCGCGGGTGACCATCCGCAGCATCCGCCGCAAGGCCAAGGAAGAGCTCGACCGCATCGGCAAGGACGGCGAAGCGGGCGAAGACGAGGTCGTGCGCGCGGAGAAGGAACTGCAGAACCTCACCGACACGTACTCGCACAAGGTCGACGAGCTGGTCAAGCACAAGGAAGCCGAGCTGCTCGAGGTCTGATGGCACAGGTGAGCGAGGAACGCGAAGACCGGGTGGACGCCACCGGCGAAGAACCGGCGGCCGGTCCCGGGACACCGGAACCGGCCACATCCGGCGAGCCGGCATCGGCCCGGCTGAACGGCGCTGCTGGGGAGGCTTCGGCTCAGCCGACAGAGGCCGTCGCGCCGGGTTCCGCTCGGACGAACGGCGCTGCTGCGCCGGCTTCGACGCAGCCGGGCGGCACTGCCGAGGTTGGCGCTGTCGAGACCGCCGCGTCGGCTGAAGCGACTGCGTCGACAGTGGCGCAGCCGGGCGGTGCTGCCGAGGCTGGGGCAGCCGAGACTCCGCCGGTGGTGGCGCCTGAAGCCAAGAAGGGCTCCAAGGCCGGGCGTAATCTGCCCGCGGCCATCGGTGTCGGATTGCTGCTCGGGGCCGCGATCATCGTTTCCCTGCTCACCGTGCGCTTCATCTTCATCGGGATCATCGCGGTCGCCATCGCGGTCGGCACCTTCGAGTTCGCCGGCGTGCTGCGCCGCGTGGCCGACACCCGGATCGCCGTGATTCCGGTGCTGGTCGGCGGGCAGGCGATGATCTGGCTGGCCTGGCCGTTCGGCCGGGAAGGCGCGCTGACGGCGTTCGTCCTCACCGTGCTCGCCTGCCTGCTCTGGCGGCTGCCCGGCGGCGCGAAGGGCTACCTGCGCGACATCAGCGCGTCGGCGTTCGCCGCGGCCTACCTGCCGCTGTTCGGCGCGTTCGCGGCGATGCTCGTGCCACCTTCGGACGGCGTCGGGCGCGTTCTCACCTTCCTGATCGGCGTTGTCGCCTCGGACACCGGTGGGTACATCGCCGGCGTTCTCGGCGGGAAGCACCCGATGGCGCCCAGCATCAGCCCGAAGAAGACCTGGGAAGGCTTCGCGGGTTCGGTGGTCGGTGGCGTCGTGGCCGGAGCACTGACGCTCAGCCTGCTGCTCGACGGCCACGTCTGGCAGGGCGTGATCTTCGGCGTCGCGATCGTGCTCACCGCTACCCTCGGCGACCTCGTCGAGTCGCTGATCAAGCGCGACCTGGGCGTCAAGGACATGGGCACGCTGCTGCCCGGGCACGGCGGGATCATGGACCGCCTCGACTCGCTGCTGCCCTCAGCCGTGGTGTCCTGGCTGCTGCTCTCGGCGTTCGTGCCGCTGGGCTGACGCGCGGTGCGGGTCGGTCGCCGGTAACCAGGCGCCCGGCTCGTCCCAGCGCATCGTCGCCCGCAGGCCCAGTACCCGCTCGACGACCTGCGCGACTTCCGGCCGGTCGTCGTCTTGCCGGTGCACCAGGGACCACGTCCAGCCCGGGCCCGGGGCGCCGATCGGGCGCCGCACCAGGCTCGGCGGGAACGGCGCCGTGTGCCGCTTCGGTGACTGCAGCACCGGTACCCGCAGCCGCGTCACGTGGTCGAAGAACGCCTGCCCGGTGACGCCGCCGTCGTCGATGTGGACGACCCGGGCGCCGCTCGCCGCCGCGTAGTCCAGCGCGAACTCGTTCCACGCCGGCCACGACGACTGGTCCGAGTCGACCAGCACCGACACCGACGGCGCGGGCACCGTGGCCAACCGGGCCGCAGGCTGATCGCCGGGCACGATCGCCGGCAGCGTCTCGATCCGCACCAGGTGCGCCGCGAGGCCGAGGGAAGACAGCCGCCCGGTGTCCACCCAGGCCAGCGCGAGATCCAGGGTGCCTTCGGCGACCCGGACGACCTGGGTGTGCGACGGCAGCACCCACTCGTCGAGCCGGACGACGTCGCCGAGCAGCCGCGTCAGCTCGGCCGGCAGCCAGCTCACGTGCCCGAGGCGCAGCTTCGTCCGCGCGGTGCCGCGGACCCGGCGCGCGGCCGCGTCGGCCAGCTCCAGGATCTGCCGCGCGTCGCCGACCAGCGCGGCCCCGGCCCGGGTCAGCTCGACGTGCCGCCGGTCGCGGACGAACAGCGCCGCGCCCAGGTCCCGTTCGAGCTTCTTGATCTGCTGTGACAGCGACGGGCTCGCGATGTGCAGCCGCTCGGCCGCCCGTCCGAAGTGCAGTTCCTCCGCGACCGCCAGGAAGTACCGGAGCTGCCGTAGTTCCATGACGGCACGGTAGACCTGCGGTGGGAGGTTCCGCCTACCAGACGTAGGCGATGGTTCGTGGACCACCGAAGCGTCCAGGGGTTTGACTCGGGGCATGCCCGCCGAAACCCGCGCCCCGGCCAAGCTCGCGCTCACCGCCGTCTGCCTGGGCTTCCTGATGATCACCCTCGACGCGACCATCGTGAACCTCGCGCTCCCGGCGATCGGCGCCGACTTCGGCGAGCCGTCGACCGCCGCGCTGCAGTGGGTGGTCGACGCCTACACCGTGACGCTCGCCGCGTTCCTGCTCACCTGGGGCGCCGCCGGCGACCGGTGGGGTTCGCGCCGCGTCTTCGAGGTCGGGGTCGCGGTGTTCGTGCTCGCGAGCATCGCCTGCGCGCTCGCGGGCTCGGCCGCCTGGCTCATCGCCGCGCGGGCGGTGCAGGGCGCGGGCGCCGCCGCGCTGCTGCCGTCGTCGCTGGCGCTGATCGTGCACCAGTTCCCGGACCCGCGGGAGCGGGCCCGCGCGCTCGGCGTGTGGGGCGGGATGAGCGGGGCCGGCCTCGCCGCCGGGCCGGTGCTCGGCGGGCTGGCCGTGGGCCTGGCCGACTGGCGGCTGGTGTTCGCGGTGAACGTGCCGGTCGGGATCGTCGCGATCGTCCTGACGCGCCGCGCGGTCGCCGAACCGCCGCGGCACGCGTCGACCCGCCTGGACCTGGCCGGGCAGCTGACCGGCACGGCGTCACTCGCCTGCCTCGTCGCAGGGTTCATCGAGTCGGGCCACGCCGGTTGGCTCGCCCCGCTGACCCTCACGTTGCTGGCCGGGGGAGTGGCGGCCGGCGCGGTGTTCGTGACCGTCGAACGGCGGGTGCCGGATCCCGTGCTACCGCTGGGGGTCCTGCGGATCCGGAACTTCGCGGTGGCGACCGGCATCGGCGGCCTGTTCAACTTCTGCCTCTACGGCACCCTGTTCTCGCTCGCGCTGTACCTGCAACGCGCCTGGTCACTGGGGGCGCTCGCGGCCGGTCTCGCACTGGTGCCGCTGACGATGGCGGTGGGGCTCAACGCGTTCTTCAGCGGCCGCCTCACCGGACGCTTCGGCGCGCGCGTCCCGATGATCGCGGGCGCGCTGGCCGGGTTCGCCGGTTCGGCCGGCTTCGCGCTGCTGCCCGCGGACCGGGCCATCGTGGCGTTCGTGCTGGTCTCGGTGGTCTTCGGCTGCTGCTCGCTGGCGATGCCCGCGATGACGTCGCTGGCGATGAACTCCTTGCCGGACAAGGCCGGGCTGGCCGCCGGGGTGCTCAACGCGTCCCGTCAGACCGGGGGCGCGATCGGGGTCGCGCTCGTCGGCGCGTTGCTGCCCGCCACCGGGATGTGGCTGGTGGCGGGCGGCTACGCGCTGGTGGTGGTGCTGGCGCTGCTCGGGCGTCAGTCGTCGTAGGGGTCGTCGACCTCGGCGCGCCCCCAGCCTTCGGCGATGCGCGAGTGGTCGATCACGGCGAACACCGCGCCTTCCGGGTCGGCGAGGATCGCCATCCGGCCGAACGGGGTGTCGTACGGCTGGATCACGACGGTGCCGCCGTGCATGAGCGACTCGCCCGCGACGGCGTCCACGCCGCGCGCCGGGTCGATGTCGAAGTACACGAGCCAGTGCGGCGGGGTGTCGAGGCTGTACTCCGAGCCCATCACGTAGCGGTACAGCACCGGCTGGTGCTCGATGAGCCATTCGGCGTAGTCGAGCGATTCGCCGTCGCCGATCTGGTGGCTCGAGTAGTTGAACAGCTTGGTGTAGAAGTGATCCGCCGCGACGCCGTCGTGGGTGTTGAGGTCGGCGCCGCTGAAGGTGTTGGGGATCCCGGTGACGAACTCCCAGTCCGGCGGGACCTCCCAGAACACCACCGGCGCGCCGCACGCGTCGTAGGCGTGCAGGATCGTTCCCCGCTGCGGGATCGGCATCGGGCCGAGCGTCAGCCGGCCGCCGAGGTGCTCCACCCATTCGGCCGCACTCGCCGTGTGCGGCACGGAGATGTGCGGCATCCAGCCCAGCGGCGCGCCCTGGGCGGCGCGGTAGAGCCCGCCGACCGGGAGCTCGTTCAGCGTCGCGATCGCATAACGTCCGTCGGACGTCGCGGGATCGCGTTGAGTGGCGTACATCCAGCCGAAGAGGTCGCCGTAGAATCTCTCCACGACGGCCTGCTCCCGGCAGGCGAGCTCGATCCAGCACGGGATTCCGGCCGGAACCGGGGACGGGGTACTGGGCGGGCCGATCGTCATGAGTGCTCCTCCCGAGACCACCGAATTCTAAGCGTGATCCGTAAGGTTTCCGGCAAGAATCCGCGCCGGAAGAATCACTGCCGGCGGAGCGGGCCCCGGAAGGAGCAGCGGTGCGGTGGTCGTCCCGGCGCGCGGAGGTCGTGCCGAGTCCGAACATCTGGTACTACCAGGCCGATTACGAGCTGGAGAACCGGGCGCAGGACAGCGGCGGCGAGATCTGGCGCGTGCTGCGGGAGGAGTACGACTGGGCCGGCCGGGACGTGCTGGACGTCGGCTGCGGTGACGGCTATCACCTGCCGCGGTTCGCGCGCGACGCGCGGTCGGTGCTGGGGATCGAGCCGCACGAGCCGCTGGTGCGGGACGCGCTGGGGCGCGTGCGGGAGCTGGCGAACGTGGATGTCCGGCTGGGCCGGGCCCAGCGGCTGCCGGTCCGCAGCGCGAGCGTCGACGTCGTGCACGCGCGCACCGCGTACTTCTTCGGGCCCGGGTGCGAGCCCGGGCTGGCGGAGGCCGAGCGGGTGCTGCGGCCGGGTGGGGTGCTGCTGATCGTCGACCTCGACGCGACCAGCGAGCCCTACGGCGGCTGGATGCGTGCCGACCTACCGCGTTACGACCCGGTCGCGGTCGAACGGTTCTTCGCCCGCGCCGGGTTCGCGTGCCGCCG
Source organism: Amycolatopsis sp. NBC_01286 (assembly GCF_035982555.1). Lineage (NCBI taxonomy): Bacteria > Bacillati > Actinomycetota > Actinomycetes > Pseudonocardiales > Pseudonocardiaceae > Amycolatopsis > Amycolatopsis sp. NBC_01286. The sequence goes on along the minus strand of NZ_CP108428.1, from coordinate 187,235 downwards.
GGTCGTCACCGAGTGGCGTTTCGCGACCGCCGCGGACCTCGAAGCCGTGCTGAAGATCGAGTTCAGCAAACCGATCGCCGAACAGGCGATCACGAAGTCCTTGCAGCGTAACGGGAATCGCGAGACCGACCTGACGCTGCCGGTGGGCTACCGCGTTCACACGCGGGTCAAGCCCACCGGCCTCGTCCTGCCTGGTCACTCCGCGGTCTCTTCGGACGGAGCCGAGGATTCGTCCTCGTCCTCGCCGAGGATGCCGTAGAGCGAGCGCCGGGCGTCGTTGAGCACCTCGGCCGCGCGGGCCTGCTGGCTCTCGGAACCCGCGCGCATGATCTGCACGACGGCGGCGGCCAGGTTCTTGCCCGCCTTGGCCAGCCCGATCTCGGACGGGTCGACGTCCTGCGCGATCTGCTCCCACGGCGGGGTGCTGTCCTGCTGCTCCGCGGCGGTCCGGCCGTCGTCGGTCAGCTCGAACAGCTTCTTGCCGTGCTCGTCCTTGCTGACGACCAGGCCTTCGTCGGCCAGCAGCTGCAGCGTCGGGTAGACCGAGCCGGGGCTCGGCCGCCAGAAGCCGCCGGAGCGTTCGCCGATTTCGCGGATGATCTCGTAGCCGTGCCGGGGCTGCTCGGCGAGCAGCGCCAGGATCGCGGCGCGGACGTCACCGCGCCGGCTGCGACGGCCGCCGTGGCCTCGCCGGCCCGGACCGTGACCCCGGCCGCGTCCGCCACCGGGACCGAAGCCCGGGGGGAAGTCGCCGAAGCCACCAAGACCGCCGAAGGGAGTGCGCCCGCGTTCACGGGCGAAGGGGTGTTCCTGGGTGAAGGGGTGTCGTTGCCTACGCATGTCGTGTTCCTTTCTCGAACTATTGCGACACGTTCACGATATATCGGAAACAGTCGAATGGCAACCGCCTCGTCGTGACACCGCTCACGACGGCCTGCGAAGATCGGCGGCGTGCCCGACACCATCGACGACATCGACGCGCGGCTCCTGCTGGCCCTGGGCGCGGACCCGCGCTCGACGGCGGTCGCGCTGGCCGAGCGCCTCGGCCTGTCCCGCAACACGGTGCAGGCCCGGCTCGCCCGGCTGGAGCAGCGCGGCGTGCTCGAGTCGTTCGAGCGCCGCATCGACCCGGCGCGGCTGGGCTACCCGCTGCGTGCGTTCGTCAACGCGCAGGTCGACCAGCGGCGCCTCGCCGAGATCGCCGACGCCCTCTCCGGCATCCCCGAGGTGACCGAGGTCTGCGGGCTGACCGGGGCGAGCGACCTGATGGTGCAGGTCGTCGCCGTCGACGCGGACGACCTCTACCGCATCGCCGGGCACATCCTGGCCTCGCCGGGTGTCGAGCGGACGAACATCTCGCTCGTCATGCGGGAGCTCGTCCCGTACCGGCTGAAGCCGCTGCTGGAGCGCGTGCATTCTGCCCAGCCGGAGGCGTGAGTCCCCCTCGGGGCAGTGCATTCTGCGCAGCTCGCGCGGCATCGGTTGTGCGATGCGTCCACCAGTGCTGTCCTGGTGACGCTTCCTGCACGAAAGGTGTCGACGATGACCCAGACCTCCCCGACCGCTCCGGCGACCGGCTCCGACGAGCTCGCCGCGATCGAACGGCGGGTGCTGTGGCTCGCCACCGCGATCGTGCACCAGGCCAACCGGGTGCGGCCCAACCCGTCCGGGCTGAAGGTCGGCGGGCACCAGGCGTCCTGCGCGTCGCTGGTCTCGATCATGACGTCGCTGTGGTTCCGGCACCTGCGTCCCGAAGACCGCGTCTCGGTGAAGCCGCACGCGTCACCCGTGCTCCACGCGATCAACTACCTGCTCGGCGAGCTGGACGAGGCCTGGCTGCCGACGTTGCGCGAGTTCGGCGGGCTGCAGAGCTACCCGAGCCGCGCCAAGGACCCCGACCCGGTGGACTACTCGACCGGCTCGGTCGGCATCGGCGCCACCGCGCCGATCTGGGGCGCGCTGGCCCGCCGCTACCTGACGACGCGCGGGCGTGACGCGGGCACCGGCCGGCAGTACTCGCTGGTCGGCGACGCCGAGCTGGACGAGGGCGCGATCTGGGAGGCGATCCTCGACCCGGCGGTGGCCGAGCTGGGCGAGATCGTCTGGATCGTCGACCTCAACCGCCAGTCGCTGGACCGCGTGGTGCCGAACATCGCGGCCGGGCGGCTGCAGGGCATGTTCGACGCGGCCGGCTGGCAGGTCCTGACGCTCAAGTACGGCCGGCTGCTGGAAGAGCTGTTCACCCGGCCCGGCGGTGCCGAGCTGCGCGCGCGGATCGACGCGATGCCGAACCCGGAGTACCAGCGGCTGCTGCGTTGCGACGCCGCTCAGCTGCGCGACCGGCTGCCCGCGGGCAACGACGCGCTGGCCGCGCTGGTGGCCTCGCTCGACGACGAGACGCTGCTGGCCGCGATCCGCAACCTGGGCGGGCACGACCTCGGCTCGCTCGACGAGGTCTTCACGTCCATTTCGGACAGCCGGCCGACGGTGATCTTCGCCTACACCGTCAAGGGCCGCGGCCTGCCGACGCAGGGGCACCCGCAGAACCACTCGTCGCTGCTGACCGTCGGGCAGATGGAAGAGCTCGCCGCTTCGCTGGGCACGGATCTTTCAACGCCGTGGCAGGGCTTCGCGGACGGGACGTCCGAAGCCGCGTTGTGCGCCGACGTCGCTTCGCGCCTTCGCCGGCCGGACGTCCCTGCCGTGCCTTCGGTGGACCTGCCGGTCGACATCGGGCGCACGCCGTCCGGGACCGCGACGACGCAGGCGGCGCTGGGCCGCGTCCTGCTCGACCTGACGCGCGAAGCGCCCGAAGCGGCGAAGCGCGTGGTGACGGTCAGCCCGGACGTCAGCTCGACGACCAACCTCGGCGGCTGGGTCAACAAGGTCGGCGTCTGGTCGGCGATCGAGCGCCGCGACTGGTTCGACGACGACCCCGAGACGATCATGCACTGGCGCGAGAAGCCCACCGGCCAGCACGTCGAGCTGGGCATCGCCGAGACGAACCTGGTCGGCCTGCTCGGCGAGCTGGGCGCCACCTGGAGCCGTTGGGGCGAGCCGCTGCTGCCGATCGGCGTGATGTACGACCCGTTCGTCGAACGCGCGCTGGAGCCGTGGTCGTTCGGCATCTACGCGGGCGGCCAGTCGATCCTCATCGGCACACCGTCGGGCGTCACGCTCGCTCCCGAAGGCGGCGCGCACCAGTCGATCACCACGCCGTCGATCGGCATCGAGCAGCCCGGCTGCGTCAGCTACGAACCGGCGTTCGCGATCGACACCGAGTGGACGCTGCTGGCCGCGCTGGGCCGGCTGGGCAAGCCGGGCGGCACGTCGTCCTACTTCCGGCTCTCGACCCGGCCGGTCGACCAGACCCTGGCCGGCGTCCCGGCCGACCCGGCCGCGCGCGAACGCCGTCGCCGCCAGGTCGTGGCGGGCGCGTACCTGCTGCGCCGGGCGTCCGCGCCGGTGGTCACGCTCGCGGCGATGGGCGCGCTGGTGCCCGACACCCTGGCGGCGGCCGAGCGGCTCGCGCAGGTCGGCGTCGAGGCGGACGTCGTCTGCGTGACGAGCCCGGGCCTGCTGTTCGAGGCGACGCGCGCGCGGGCCGGGCAGGGGAGCGGCGAGAGCTGGATCCTCGACCAGGTCTTCCCGGCGTCCCGGGCGTGCCCGCTGGTCACGGTCCTCGACGGGCACCCGCACACGCTGGCGTTCCTCGCCGGGATCAACCGCGTGCCGGCGGCGACGCTGGGCGTCACCGGCTTCGGCCAGTCCGGGTCGCTGGAGGAGGTCTACCGCTACCACGGCATCGACACCGACGCGATCATCCGCGCGGCGCTGGACGTCGTGGGCTAAGAGAAAGTGGCGCCCGTCAGCAGGGTGTCCATCTTGGCGTCCCAGCCGGCGAAGGCGCCGTACTCGACGACGAGGATCTTGCTCGTCGGCAGCCACCACATGCGGACCTCGTTGTTCTGCGTGGCGTCCTCGCAGCTGACCTGCCAGCGGCCGTACTCGGCGTTCTTGGTCCCGACCGGCTTGAACCCGGACTCGACGAGGGTGCTGCCGGTGGCCGTCGCGGCCTCCCCGGGCGGCGACGCGGCGGTGATGCACGTCGGCACGTCGGTGCCGGTGTACCAGCCGAAGGGCCGCTTCGCGCTCGGCAGGTTGATGGGCGCGTTGGGGTCCGACGTGGCTTCGCGCAGGTCCAGGAGCCGCGCTTCGCAGACGACGGTGCCTTCGGTGATGCAGCCGTCGAGCAGGCCGTCCTGGCTGTGCGCGGTGTACTTCGCGCCCGCCGGCAGCGTGACGTGCATGGTCCCGACGTCGATCCGGTCACCCGCGGGGGCCGCGGTCACGGTCGGCACCGGCTGGGGCCGGCCGTCCGTCGACGTCGTGCAGGCGGCGGCGCTCAGCACTACCGAAACGGCCAGGACGCTGCGCCGGAAGGAACGGCTCCGCACGGGCTCACCTCTTTCGTCCGCCCTTGGACTCACGAACGGCCCGTCCGGTTCGCTGTGAATCCCGGTCAGATTAGGGCGGTGCGTTCAGGTGTGTTCACCCACCCGGGTCAGCCCAGTGCGGCGACCGCCCTGGCGAGGACGTCGGCCGGACTGGGCTGCGTCGCCATCTCCGCGGCGACCTCCCGGGCCGCCGTCCGGAACCCGTCTTCGGTGAGCAACCGCTCGACCAGCGCCCGCACGGTGGCGGCGTCCACGGTGGCCGGGTCGTGGCTGAGGCCGACGCCGCGGTCGGCGACGCGCTGCGCCGAGAGCGGGTTGTCCGCGAAGGACGGCAGCACGAGCTGCGGGACGCCGTAGGACAACGGCGCGGCCGTGGTGCCCGACCCGCCGTGGTGCACGATCGCCGAGCAGGACGGCAGGAACGCCGACAGCGCGAGGTAGCCGACCGAGCGGACGTTCGGCGGCAGCTCGCCCAGCTCCGTCAGGTCCGCGGTCCCGGCGGCCAGCACGACCTCGACGTCCAAGGGACCGAGCCCCTCCAGGACGACGGCCAGGCTGCTGACGCCGGACATCACCGGCACCACCGTGCCGAGCGTGACGGCGATCCGCGGGCGGTCCGGGCGGCGCAACGCCCAGTCCGGGACGACGGCGCCGCCGTTGAAGGGCACGAACCGCATCGCCCACCACGGGACGCCGTCGCGCTCGTCGGGGTGCTCCGCGCCGGCGGCCAGCCCGCCCATGCTGGGCGCGCGCGGGTCGACCCTGGCGAGCACGGCCGGTTTCGCGTCGCCGATCCCGAGCTTGGCCCGCATCAGGTCGCTGACCTCGTCCTCGCCGAAGACGTGGTGCTCCGCCCGCCAGTCCGCGTCACGCACCGACCACGAGATCCGGTTGCCGACCTCGAGCGCGGGCACGCCGAGGGCCACGGCCGCGAGCATCCCGGCGGCGTGGTCGGAGGTGTGGACGACGAGGTCGGCGCCGAACAGCCGGCCGGCCTCGATCGTGCCTTCGGTCATGGTCACGGTGAACAACCCGAAGGGGTTGCCCGCCCGCCTCGCCAGCCGGTACTCCTCGGGGAATTCGTCCTCGGGCTTTCCCGCGACCGTGCCCATCAGGTCGTCCCAGACGTCGCGCTGCGGGAAGACGTCGAAGGCGGGCAGCCCGGCCCGCGCGCCGGCGTCGACCATCTCGGCGGACGTCGCGAGCAGGACCTCGTGCCCGGCGGCCCGCGCGGCCCAGACCAGGGGGATGAGCGGCAGCGTCAGCCCGTAGCCGGGGGCGGTCGCGAACAGGATCTTCACCCGGCGAGCCTGGCAGAACCCGCCGGTCACCGCAGCCGGTTTCCGCTCCGCCGTGACCTGGGGAACAGCCGTCCGGGTGGCCTGGGTGGCGCCGGATGCCGCGTGGGACACTGGGGGAGTTATGACTGCCCTTCCGCTCGTCTTCGACGCCCCCAAGCGCGGCCTGCCGCCGCGCCACCTCGCCGACCTTTCGGTGGCCGACCGTGCCGCCGCGGTGGCCGAGCTGGGGGAGAAGCCGTTCCGCGCGAAGCAGCTGTCGAACCACTACTTCTCGCGCCTGACGGTCGACCCGGCGGAGATGACGGACATCCCGGCGGCGTCGCGCTCTCGTTTGGTCGAGGAGCTGATGCCGACGCTGCTGACGGAGGTCCGCGCGCTGTCGGCCGACGACGGCGCGACCCGCAAGACGCTCTGGCGAGCGCACGACGGCACGCTGCTGGAGAGCGTCCTGATGCGCTACCCGGACCGCGCCACGCTGTGCATCTCGAGCCAGGCCGGCTGCGGCATGGCGTGCCCCTTCTGCGCGACCGGCCAGGGCGGCCTCGACCGCAACCTGTCGACGGCGGAGATCGTGGACCAGGTCCGCTCGGCGGCGGCGGTCATGCGCGACGGGAAGATGCCGGGCGGTCCCGGGCGGCTGTCGAACATCGTCTTCATGGGGATGGGCGAGCCCCTCGCCAACTACAAGCGTGTGGTGGCCGCGGTCCGGCGGATCACGGACCCGGCGCCGGGTGGTTTGGGGATCGGTCAGCGTTCGGTGACGGTGTCGACGGTGGGTCTGGCGCCGGCGATCCGGAAGCTGGCGGACGAGAAGATGCAGGTGCGGCTGGCGGTGTCGTTGCACACGCCGGACGACGAGCTGCGGGACACGCTCGTGCCGGTGAACGAGCGGTGGTCGGTGGACGAGGTGCTCACCGCGGCTCGGTACTACGCGGACACGTCGGGTCGTCGGGTGTCCATTGAGTACGCGTTGATCCGGGACATCAACGACCAGCCGTGGCGGGCGGAGCTGCTGGCCAAGCGGCTGCGCAAGCACCTGGGCCAGCTGGTGCACGTGAACGTGATTCCGCTGAACCCGACGCCAGGTTCGAAGTGGGACGCGTCGCCGAAGCCGGTGGAGCGGGAGTTCGTGCGGCTGGTGAATGCCGGCGGCGTAGCCTGCACGGTGCGTGACACGCGCGGCCAGGAGATCGCGGCTGCTTGCGGGCAGCTCGCGGCCGAAGGCTGAGTTCCGGTTCTGTTTCTGTGATGGAGAGTTTGTTGTGATGTCTGCCCCGAGCCTGTTCGACCCGGCCGCCGAGGAGCTCATGCTCACCGACGTCACCGGTCGCAGCGCGACCGAGGTCGCCCGCACGGCCCGGACCCTGCTGGGCGAGCAGTTCAGTTCGATGAGCTTCATGTACGTGCTGATGCGCGCGTTCGAGGTCGAGTTCCACGCGGCACGGGACGCGTCGCGCTGGCACGAGTTCCACGGCGGCCCGCGCGCCCTGTCGGACGCGGACCTCGAGGCGTTGCTGGCGCCCTGGCTGCCCGCACGCTGATCCCGGCGCTGCTGGGGTGCTGAGCATTCTGTCCGATGGCCGGGAAGGCATCGGCCGCATCGTGGTGGGGGACTTCGCCGAGACGTTCCCGATGGACTTCAGCTCACTCGTCGAGGCGGCTGGGCGCGTTGAACGTGCCTGGTGTCGTCGGTGACGAAACCGGAAGCAGTCAGCTTCCGGTTTGCTGGCCCAGCTACTCGATAGGGCTTTCGGAGTGGCGGACCACTATGGACGAAGTGCGCGCGTTTCGTGCCGGAGCCCGGTTGTGACGCTGCGATTGTCCATAGTGGACGGTCAGAACCACTGCAGGCAGTGCGGGTCGCGCTCACCTCGGAAGAGGTTGTCCGCCAGGGTCGCCGCGGATGGGTTGTGTGCTCGGATGTGGCCGGCTCGTACCAGCGTGCTCGGGGCCGTGCCGCCCAGGTAGATCGAGCCCAGGTCGCTCACGTCCAGGGACAGGTCCGGCTCCCGGTCCGTCCGGGTGCACGTTGCCGTTCCGTCCCTGACGCTCAGCAGGTAGCGGCCCTGCTCGGTGCGGAACGGGTCGGTGACGTCGAGGACCAGTTCGCCGTCCGTGGACCAGCCTCGGGCGGTTAGCGCGCGCGGGATGTCCAGTAGCCGCACCCAGAGCCAGTCGCCCTCGTCGCTCGCCTCGGCGGCGCGGAAGTCCGTCAGCTGCCAGCGCAGCGGGTGTCCGGGCGGGACCTGCTTGAGCACCACCTTGGTGACCAGGTCGTGGCTGAGCAGGAACCGGGCCAGGGTTGTGAACACGGCGTCGTCGGACGTGATGATCTCGTCCGCCGTCAACGTCGTGGGTTCGCTGAGTGAGTAGGCGGCGTACCCGTCCGGGACGCCGTCCGCGTCGCGGTGGACGGCGATGTGGCGCTGTGCCAGGGAAACCGGGGGTTGCCCTGCGCCGGACGTCCACCAGTGGTGCGGCCGGGACAGCGCGCCCGGCTGGGTGCGGCGGTAGCGGTCGTAGATCTCCTCCAGGAGATCGCCGCACTCGGCACGCTGCCGCAGCTCGATCGAGCCGGTCGCGGCCGGTTCGCCCGCCCGGGGGACGGCGAAGACGGCCCGGTGGCGCGGCACCGTCAGCCGGCCCGTGTAGGTCGCCGGGCCGTAACCGAACCGGCGGTAGATCACGGCTTCGGAGGACAGCAGCACCGAGAGGAACTCCCCGCGGGCCCGCACCTCGGCGAGCTGGTGCCGCATCATCGCGGTGAGCACGCCCTGACGCCGGTGCGTGGGGACGACGCCGACGGCGGTCACGCCCGCGACCGGGGTGAGGGTGCCGCCGGGCAGCGTGAGTTCGAAGGAGTGCGCGGCGGCGGTGCCGACCGGCCGCCCGTCCGCCGTGACGGCGAGCAGGCCGCGGTCCATTTCGAGCGCCGACCACCAGAACCCGGTGCCTTCGGCCGGGGTCTCGCGGAAACGCGCGAACGCCGCGTGGAGCGTCTCGAGGAAGACGTCGAGATCCTCGTCGGTCGTGGAACGGATCTCGGCCATCGAACTACCTTTACGAGGAGAGGGAGGGGACTAAGAACCATTACAAGGAGTAGAAGGAAGTCCTCTCATGGCCTCGCGCGACCAGGCTAGCGGTCAGCTCAGTCCGGGACCAACCGGTTTAGCCGGTCGAGGGTGATCACCTCGGCCGCGTCCGGCAGGCCGTCGGGCTGGTGCACGCCGAGGAACGTGACCGGCCCGTCGAGTTCGACGCCGGGCTCCCACTCGGTGACCTTCGTGCCCGCCGCGCGCATCAGGCCGACCAGGTGCGCGACCGTCAGGTACCGGCGCCGCAGCATGCCGCGCACCAGCCCAGCCGTACCGGCCTGGTTGGCCTCGACGCGGTTGAAGTTCGGCGAGCCGGTCAGGTACAGGTGCAGCCACGTCGCGGTCCACGATCCGTCGTGGCAGCGGGCGAAGACGATCGGGAGTGCGACGCGGCCGCCGCCGCGCATGTCCGAGCGGGTCCGCACGGTACGGGCCTCGAACGGCGCCCCGGCCTGCTTTCGGTCGCGCGTCATCCAGCCGAACATCGACTCCGCGACCTCGTCGAAGCCTTCGCCGGAGTAGATGTTGACCTGCGGCACGACGTACGCGGCGGAGACCGAGTCCCGCGGGATGTCGATGAACTCGCTCGCCCCGTCCCGCGCGTCGGTCACGTCGCCCGAGTACACCGCGCCGCCGTCGCGGAGGTTCGTCCACGAGACGTGCCCGGCGTAGTGGAAGTCGGCGTCCAGCAGCAGCGCGGACAGGTCGAAGTCCGTGCTGTGGCTGGTCTGGCGCCAGTGCGTGAAGAACCGCAGCACCTCTCCGTCGACGTGACTGCGGGACCCGCGCGGCAGCACGGCGAAGCCGTCTTCGCTCGCCTTTCCCGACAGCGGCAGCGCGACGTCCAGCACGGCCGGGTCGACGACCAAGTGCTCGTAGCGGGGGAGCCGGGTGGTCAGCTCGGCGTCGATCAGCGCGCAGGCGCGGCCGACGACGTCGTCGGGCAGCGGCGGCCGCGTGTCCTCGGTGACCCACGCGCGGCGGCCGCGGGTGGTGAACACCCGGGCGGCGTCCGGCTCGGCGCGGTTGCCGAGGTGCTCGCGCACCGAGCACAGCACGCGCCCGGACACCGAGCCGAGGACCTTCGCCGCCGCGTCGAGGACGTCGTCCTGCTCGGCCTCGGAAGCGTTGCGCAGCAACCGATCCAGCGAGCGCAGCAGCATGCCCGGCGCGGCCGTGAGGATCGCCGCGGCCCCGGCGACGTCGTCGGCCGCGAAGGCCGCCTCCGCGCGGCCCGCCGTCGACTGCGCCGTCTTCTCGCCGCGGGCGACCGCGAACACGTCACGGGCGTCCGGGAACCGCGGGTACTCGTGCGGGTGCAGGTACTCGCCGAGGCGCTTGAAGCGGCGCGAGAAACGGTTGACGTCACCGAGCTTGCCCTCGTTGCCGGCGACGACGTGGTCCAGCGCGGCGAGCAGGACCCGGCGTTCACGGCGGGAGAAGCTGCGGAACCGCGTCGGTTCGGCCAGCGTGACGTCGCCACCGCTGGCCTGGCACGCCGTGCGCAGCACGTCGAGCACGGTGTCGACGGCGACCAGCGGCCGGCCCGCGGCCAGCCGGGCGGCGTTGAGCACGGCCCGGTTCTCCCGCACCGGCACGGCCGTGAGCTCGACGTCGGCGCAGCCGTCGGCCAGTTCGGCGAGCAGCCCCAGGTCCGCCTCGCCCAGCGGCGTGGCCGACTCGGCGAGCGTCCGGTACAGCGCGTGGGTCTCCTCTTCGAGGCTGCCGCCGAGCCGCAGGAGGGTGACGCGGTCCTTGACGGACGCGATCAGCTCGTCGTGGGCGGCCAGCAGTTCGGCGTAGGTGTGCTGGTAGCGGCCGTAGCGCGGCAGGTCGAGCAGCCCGACCAGGCCGTCGCCGAGGAGCGCGAGCAGCTCCTTGTCGGTGGCCTTGCGCCTCTTGTCCGGGACGAAGGCCGAGCGCAGGCAGCTCACCCAGAACTCGACGGTGTCCGGCACGCCGCGCGGGAAGTCGATGAAGTACGCGTTGTGCCGCACGTGGTCGCCGACCAGCGCGCGGGCGGCGCCGACGACGTCGACGGCCAGGTCCGTCGCCGCCCCCGGTTCCAGGCCGGCGACGTGCTCCAGGAGCTCGCGCGTGGCCTTGTACCCGGCGGTGGCCAGGACGGCGTCCATCTGCCGGGCCACGACGGCACCGTCCCCGGCGGGTGCGGCGCTCCGCGGCACACGCAGCGTCTTCCGGATGATCGTCGACACGTCCATGGGTCCATCTTCGGCTATTCCCCCACGCGGGTGAAAAGGGTTTCGGGACGTCCCCGGCCATTTCGCGAGCGGGAGGCGTCAAGTGAATGGCGGGCGAACGGCCGGTGGTCGGCGGCGAATTCCGCGAGGACGAATAGCGCACTCCGGCCGAAATGAACACCCTTCGCCGCGGATTGGTCGAAGTGCTGTGGGATATGTCACTGTTGGTGAGTTGCCAACTCCGTTGATCTCCGTGAAACATAGGCGCCATGCCAATGGGTGAACGAGCTGCGCCGTATGTCGCAGTCCGTCGCCAATGTCCCAGGTGGTTGACACCTTTCGGGTGAGACCAGGACTTGGAGGATCTTCGGTGGTGTTCACGGACTTCACGTCCGATTTCGCGGTCGGGACCACAACGCCCACGCGGGTGCGGAAACCGATCCGGCGGATGCACCACGTTTTCGAACGGACCGCCGACGTCGTTCCGGACGCGATCGCCGTCGAAGCCGGCGACCAGTCGCTGAGTTACGCGGAATTGGACCGGCGGGCCAACCGGCTCGCGCACCACCTGCGTGCTTCCGGCGTCCGGCGCGGGTCCCGGGTCGCGATCCTCGTGGAACGCAGCGCGCACACCTACGTCTGCCTGCTCGGCATCGGCAAGGCCGGCGGGGTCTTCGTGCCGATCGACCCGGCCTCGCCCGCGGACCGGATCGCCTACATCACCGAGGACTCCCGGGCCGACCTGCTCCTGACGACGGCCACGCTCGCCGGGCGCACCGGGGACGCCGCCTGCCCGGTGCTCGACCTCGCCGACGTGCCCGGCGGCGGCCGCGACGACCGGCCGGACCTGCGTGAAGACGACCTGCTCGACCCGGACCCGAGCGCCTACATCATCTACACCTCCGGCTCCAGCGGCCGGCCGAAGGGCGTCGAGGTCGCGCAGCGCAGCATCCGCAACTTCCTCGACGTCGTGCCGGAGCTCTACGACGTGCGCCCGGACGACCGCGTCTACCAGGGCATGACGATCTCCTTCGACTTCTCGATCGAGGAGATCTGGCCGACCTGGGCGGTCGGGGCGACGCTCGTGGCCGGGCCCGAGGACTCCCGGCGGCTCGGCGCCGAGCTGGCCGATTTCCTCACCGAGCGGCGGATCACCGTCCTCTACTGCGTGCCGACGCTGCTGGCGACCATCCCGCACGAGCTGCCGTTGCTGCGCAACCTGCTCGTCGGCGGGGAAGCCTGCCCGCGGCAGCTGGTCGACCGCTGGGCGAGACCCGGGCGTCGCATCCTCAACACCTACGGCCCCACCGAAGCCACCGTCACCGCCACCTGGTGCGAACTGCTCCCGGGCCGCCCGGTCACCATCGGCGTGCCCGTGCCGACCTACACCGTGGTCCTGCTCGACGACGACCGCCGTCCGGTGCCGGACGGCGAGGTCGGCGAGATCTGCGTCGGCGGCCCCGGCGTCGCGAAGGGGTACGTCGGGCGCCCGGAGCTGACCGCGGACAAGTTCTTCCAGCACGACGGCGAGCGCGTCTACCGCACCGGAGATCTCGGAAAGCGCTGGGACAACGGGGAAATCGAGTACCTGGGCCGCGCCGACGCCGAGGTCAAGATCCGCGGCCACCGCGTCGACCTCGGCGAGATCGAGAGCGTGCTGCTCGCCGACGCGCACGTGTCCGCGGCCGCCGCGGCGATGGTCGAGGTGACGCCCGGCGCGCCCGAGCTGGTCGGCTACGTCGTGTCCACTTCGGACGAAGCTTCGGCCGGAGACGAGACCGAGTTGTTCCGGCGGCTGCGGGAAACCCTGCGCGAGCAGGTGCCCGCCTACATGGTGCCGGGTTTCTTCGTGACGCTGCCGCAGCTGCCGATGATGCCGAGCGGCAAGGTCGACCGCCGTGAGCTGCCCGTGCCCGAGGGCCGGAAGCGGACGACGGACGGCCCGGTCGTCGCGCCGGAGGGCGACGCCGAGGAGCTGCTCGCGCGGGTGTGGGCCGAAGCGTTCGCCATGGCGCCGGAGGACCTTTCGGTCACCGCGGACTTCTTCACGGACCTGGGCGGCCACTCGCTGCTCGCCGCGACGGTCGTGTCCCGGCTGCGCGAGCACGACGCGGGCGCCGGCATCGCCGTCCGCGACCTGTACGCCCACCCGCAGGTCCGGGATCTGGCCGCGCACATCGGAAAACCCGCGGCGGCGCCGGCCGGCGAGCCGCGGTACGAGCCGCTGCGCCACGGTGCGCGCCGGATCGCGGCCGCCGGTGCGGCGCAGACCGCGGTGATCTACCTGCTGCTGCTGGTGATCACGCTGCCGGTCGCCTACGTCTACACCTGGAACAACGGTGACGTCTCGGTCCCGGTCCTCGCCCAGCTGCTGGTCGCGATCCTGGTCAGCTACCTCGGCGTCCGCTGGCTGGTGCCGCTGCTGGTGGTCCGGCCGCTGTCCGCGGGCATCCGGCCCGGCCGCTACCGGCTGTGGGGCCCGACGTACCTGCGGCTGTGGACGCTCGACCTGCTGCTGAGCGTCGGGCCGCTGCCGGTGGTGAGCGGGTCCGGGTTGATGCCGCTGTATCTGAGGCTGCTCGGCGCGCGCGTCGGCAAGCGCGCGGTGATCGCCACCAGCTCGGTCTCGCTGCCTTCTCTCGTGCACATCGGGGACGACGCGGCGATCGGCTACGGCGCCGTGCTGCGGCCGTGGCGGGTCGAGGACGGCTGGGTCACCGTCGGCGAGATCACCGTCGGCGACCGCGCGTTCGTCGGGGCGAACGCCGTGCTGGAGCCCGGTTCCTCGGTCGGGGCGGACGCCGCGCTGGCCGAGCAGTCGATGCTCGGGCGCGGCGAGTCCGTGCCCGACGGCCAGCGCTGGTCGGGTTCGCCGCCGGAGCGCGTCGACGCGCTTTCCCCCGCCGTCGAGGACATGCTGGGCGAGACGCCGGTGGCGCGCGGCTGGCGCGTCCACCAGATCCTGCTGACGCTGCTGGGGCTCGGCGCGCTCGAGGTCGGCGCGATCTGCCTGATCCTGCCGAGCGTGGCGCTGGTGTGGTGGGCGCTGCTCGGCTGGGGCGTGCTCGCCGGCGTGGTGGCCACGCTGCTGGCCGGCCCGGTCTTCGTGCTGACCGTCTGCGTGGTCGTCGCTGTCGGACGCCGTCTTGTGCTGCCGGCCACGCCGGTCGGGGTCCACCCCGTCCGGTCCGAGCTCGGGGTGCGCAAGTGGGTCGCGGACAAGCTCCTCGAGTTCAGCCTGACCTTCACGAACTCGCTGTACGCCACGCTCTACACCGTCCCGTGGCTGCGGCTGCTGGGCGCGAGGGTCGGCCGCGGCGCCGAGGTGTCCACCGCCGGGCACCTCGACCCGGACCTGCTCACGCTGGGCAGCGAAAGCTTCGTCGCGGACATGGCGACCGTCGGCGCGGCGACCTTCGCCCGCGGCCGGGTCGCGTTCCTCACCACCGACGTCGGCCGGCGCGCGTTCGTCGGCAACGCGTCGGTCGTCCCGGCCGGGACGGAGCTGGGCGACGGCTCCCTGGTCGGCGTCGGCACGGTGCCGCCGGGGCAGCACGTGCCGGGCGACTCGTCGTGGCTCGGCTCGCCCGCGATGCACCTGCCGCGGCGGCAGGACAGCGGCGACTTCCCGGAGGAGCAGACGTTCCGCCCGCCGCGTCGTGTGGTCCGGCAGCGGCTCGCCATCGAATTCGCGCGCGCCACGTTGCCCGCGTCGCTGCTGGCCTTGAGCTTCTACCTGTTCCTGCTGACGCTGTCGGGGCTCGCGTTCGGCCGGGACCTGCCGGTGCCGGCCCTGGTGTCGCCGCTGGTCGCGATGGCGTCGGGGCTCGGCGTGATCGGGTTCTGCGCGGCGACGAAGCGCAACGTCATCGGCGAGTACACCGCACGCGTCGAGCCGCTGTGGAGCCCGTTCGTGCGGCGCAGCGAGTTCGTCACCGGCCTGTACGAGTCGGCCGCCGTCCCGGCCGGGCTCGGCATGCTCGTCGGGACGCCGATGCTGCCGCCGCTGCTGCGCTGGTTCGGCGCCCGGATCGGGCGGCGGACGTGGCTCGGCACGACTTACCTGACCGAGTTCGACCTGGTGCGCGTCGGCGACGACGCCACGATCGGCACCGAGGTTTCGTTGCAGACTCACCTGTTCGAGGACCGGGTGATGAAGATGTCCGTCGTGACCGTCGGCGACGGCGCGACCGTGGGCACCCGCGCGATCGTGCTCTACGACGCGGTCGTCGGCGACGGCGTCTCGCTCGGGTCGCTGTCGCTGCTGATGAAGGGCGAGCACCTAGGCTCGCGCACCTCCTGGCGCGGCATTCCCGCGCAACTCCTTACGTTGAAAGGACTTCCGGCATGAACACCGCATTGCTGATGTCGGGTGCCCACCACTTCCGCGTCGACTACGAGATCAACCCGTACATGGACACGGCGGTCCAGCCGGACGTCGCGGCCGCCGTCGCCGAGCACGACGCGCTCGTGGCCGCGCACCTGGCCGCCGGGCGCAAGGTCGAGTTCCTCGACCCGGCGCCGGAGTGCCCGGACATGGTCTACACGGCCAACGCCGCCGTCGTGCGCGGCGGCCGGGCCGTGCTGGCGAACCTGCCGCCGGAGCGTCGCGACGAGACGCCGTACCACCGGGAGTGGTTCCGCGCCAAGGGTTTCGAGGTCGTCGAGAGCCCGTACGCGTTCAGCGGCCAGGGTGACGCGCTGGCGTACGGCGACCTGCTGCTGGCCGGCTACGGGCAGCGCACCGACCGCCGCGCGCACGACGTCGTCGCCGACGCGCTCGGCTACGACATCATGCCGCTGCGCACGACCGGGCCGCGCTGGTACGACCTGGACCTCGCGGTCGCCGTCGTCACGCCGGACGTGCTCGCGTACTGCCCGGCCGCGCTCGACGAGCCGAGCCAGGCCCGGCTGCGCGAGCTGGGCGGCACGCTCATCGAGGTCACCGAGGCCGAGGCCGAGCGGTTCGCGCTGAACCTCGTCAGCGACGGCACCACCGTCACGATGACCAGCGGCGTCCCGGAGCTGGCCGCGACCCTGCGCGAGCGCGGGCTGACCGTCGTCGAACTCGAGACGACGCAGCTGCGCAAGGGCGGGGGCGGCGTGCGGTGCACCGCGTTGACGCTCGACAACCCGGAGCGGACGGCGTGAGGCCGCTCGCCCTCGTCTACCGCGGTCCCGCTTCGCTGCCGGGCTGCCCGGAAGCCGTCGCCGACCTGCTGAAGTCGAGCAAGCACGGCTTCGACGTCCGGTTCACCGGTCCCGACGAGAAGTTCAAGCTCGGCGAAGCAGCCCTGGCCGGAGCGGCGCTGTACGCCCAGCCCGGCGGCGGCACCCTCGGGAGCGCGTACCGGAAACTGCGCCGCCACCGCGACGACGTCCGCGCGTTCGTCGAGGGCGGCGGGCGGTACCTCGGGTTCTGCCTGGGCGGCTACCTCGCCGGCGCGACGCCGGGGTTCGGCCTGCTGCCCGGCGACACCGACCGCTACATCGACACCGAGGACGCGACGGTCGACCACGACGAGGACGCCGTCGTCAAGGTCCGCTGGCGCGGCCGCACGCGGAAGCTCTACTTCCAGGACGGACCGGTGTTCGTGCTGGAGAAGCCGGACGCCGCCGACGTGCTGGCCACCTACCCGAACGGCACGGTCGCCGCGCTCGTCGCGCCGTTCGGCGCCGGGCGGGTCGGCGTCGTCGGACCGCACCCGGAGGCCACCCGCGACTGGTACGCCGACGGCGGTCTCCGGCCGCCGCTGCTGCGGTACGGCCACGACCTCGGGCTCGACCTCGTCGACTCGGTGATGGCCCGATGACCGCCCCGGCGCCCAAGGTCCGGTTGACGGCGGTCGACGCCACCCGCGGGATCGCGCTGCTCGGCATGATGGCCGTGCACTCGCTGGTCGAGGAGAGCTCGCCCGGCCACCCGTCGACGGCGTTCGCGATCTTCGGCGGCCGCGCGGCGGCGACGTTCGCCGTGCTGGCCGGGCTCGGGATCGCGTTCATGACCGGCCGCCGCCGGGTGTCGCGGGCGGATTTCGGGCCCACCGCGGCGATGCTGGCCGTGCGCGGGCTGACGATCGGCGCGATCGGCCTCGCGCTCGGGTACACCGACGCCGAGCTCGCCGTCGTCATCCTGCCGTACTACGCGATCCTGTTCCTGCTCGCGATCCCGCTGGTGCTGCTGCCGAGCTGGGCGGTCGCCGGGGTGGGCGTGGCGGTGGTGGCCGGCGTCCCGCCGCTGACCCACCTGCTGCAGCCGCACCTGGCCGAGCCGACCCTGCTGAACAACGGTTTCGCTTACGCCGCGGAGCATCCCGTGCGGCTGCTGACCGAGCTGTCGCTGACGGGGGAGTACCCGGCGCTTTCGTGGACGGCCTACCTGTGCGCGGGGATCGTGATCGGCCGGCTGACGCTCAGCCGCGTCAAAGTAGCGGTCACGCTGCTGGTCACCGGGGTCACGATGGCCGTCGGCGCCGCCGCGGTGTCGTGGGTGCTGCTGAACCGCTTCGGTGGGTTGGCGGCGATCTGGGCCGCGCAGCCGGGCAGCGTCCTGACCGCGCCGGAGACCACCGAACTGCTCAACCTGGGCGGCGACGGCACCACGCCGACGTCGACCGCCTGGTGGCTCGCGGTCGACGGGCCGCACACCGGCACCGCACCCGACCTGATCGGCACCACGGGCGCGGCGATGGGCCTGCTCGGGCTGCTGCTCCTGCTCGGCCGCCTGCGGGTGGCGAAGGTCGTCTTCGCACCGCTGGCCGCGGCCGGGAGCATGACGCTCACCTTCTACACGGCGCACATCATGTTCCTGAACTCCGACTACGACGTCTACACCTCCGGCGTCGGCTACGCGCTGCAGGTCGCCGGCGTCCTCGTGGTGGGCCTGGCCTGGCGGGCGACGGCCGGGAAGGGCCCGCTGGAAGCCTTGGTCACGGCGCTGGCCACACGCGCGAAACGGCGGGTGGCGGCCGCGCCCCGGCTGCGGGTCGCGACGTGACGGTCTCCCGCCGGCTGGTCCTGACGGGCGCCGTCGCGGCCGGGCTGCTCGCGGCGTGCGGCGCGCCCGCGCCGGACACCCGGCCGCTGGCGCTGGTCTACCGCGGGAAGGCGTCGACCGGCGCCTGCTCGGACGCCGTCGCGGACCTGCTGCGCACGCGCCTGCGCGTCGAGTTCTGCGGACCGGACGAGAAGACCCCGCTGACGGCCGCGGCGCTCGCGACGGCGGCGGTGTACGCCCAGCCGGGCGGTGGTTCCCTCGACGACGGCTGGCGCGCGATGCGCCGCTACGCCGACGTGATCACCGGCTACGTCCGCGGCGGCGGGCGCTACCTCGGGTTCTGCCTGGGCGGTTACCTGGCGGGCGCGACGCCGGGGTTCACCCTGCTGCCCGGCGACACCGAGCAGTACATCGGCACGTCGGGGGCCGAGGTGCGCTCGACCCGGGACACGGTGATCCCGGTGGACTGGCAGGGAAAGCGCCGTCGGATGTACTTCCAGGACGGCCCGGACTTCGTCCTGCGGTCCGGTGCGCAGGCGACCGTGCTCGCGCGGTACACGAACGACAAGATCGCCGCTTTGGTTGCACCGTACGGAAAAGGCCGCGTCGGCGTGGTCGGCCCGCACCCGGAGGCGCCGGAGTCCTGGTACCGCGACCTGCGCCTGACGAACCCGGACGGCGTGACGCCGGACCTCGGGCTCGAGCTGGTGGACCGGACGCTCACCCCCTAGGCGCCCACAGCCGGTCCGCGTCCCCGGCTTCCAAGCGGCCCCGGTAGACGTCGATCTTGTGGTCGATCAGCTGCAGGTTCTCCTGCAGCTCGGCCAGCTTCGCCAGCACCTCGGCGCGGTGGGCTTCCATCAGCGCCAGCCGGTCCTGCTCGTTGCCGCGCCCGGCGGCCACCAGTTCGGCGTACTCGCGGATCGTCTTGATGGGCATGCCGGTGGCGCGCAGGCGGGTGCAGACCGTGATCCAGTCCAGGTCCAGCTTCCGGTAGCGGCGCCGGCCGCCGGCGGTGCGGTCGACGCGGGTGACCACGAGGCCGGCGCGTTCGTAGTAGCGCAGCGTGTGCGCGCTGACCCCGGTGCGGCGGGCGGCGTCGGCGATCGTCAGCCCCGCCGCCGGGATGGGCGGTGATTTGACTTCGAGCACGCTCTAAATCCTAGCGTCGGAACCCATGAACGCTCCGACAGTCAACCGGGGACTCGTGCTGGCGATCTGCTGCGTCAGCATCGTCGTCGTGGTGATGGACATCTCCGTCGTCAACGTCGCCCTCCCGTCGATCCGCCGCGATCTGCACGCCTCTCTGGCCGGGCAGCAGTGGACGATCGACGCCTACACGCTCGTGCTGGCCGGGTTCCTCGTGCTCGCCGGGTCCACCGCCGACCGCGTCGGCCGCAAGCGGGTCTTCCTGACCGGGCTCGCCGTCTTCGGCGCCGGGTCGCTGCTGTGCGGGCTCGCGCCGGGCATCGGGTGGCTGATCGCGGCACGCGCGTTGCAGGCCGCCGGCGGCACCATGCTCAACCCGGTCGCGATGGCCATCGTCGCCACCGCCTACCCCGTCCCGGCCGAGCGGGCCCGCGCCATCGGCGTCTTCGGCGCCATGTCCGGCCTGGCACTGGTGCTCGGGCCGATCCTCGGCGGCCTCCTCGTCGACGGCTTCGGCTGGCGCGCGGTCTTCTGGGTCAACGTCCCGATCGTCGTTGCCGCGATCGTGGCCACCGCGCGGTTCGTGCCCGAGTCCCGCGCCGCCCGTGCCCGCCGGTTCGACCCGGTCGGGCAGGTCCTGGTGGTCCTCGTGCTTGGCAGCGTCGTCGCCGCGATCATCGGGTCCCGGGGGCTCGGCTGGTCGTCGCCGGTGGTCCTCGGCCTGCTCGCCGTGGCCGCGCTCGGCGTCGCGGGGATCGTCGTCTACGAGCCGCGACGTGCGGATCCGCTGCTCGAACTGCGGCTGTTCCGCAGCGTCCCGTTCAGCGCGGCGATCGTGATGGCGGTCTTCGCGCTGTGCGGCTTCGGTGCGTTCCTGTTCGTGACGACGCAGTACCTGCAGGACGTCCGCGGGCTGTCGGCTCTCGACGCCGGGTTGTGCCTGCTCCCGGTCGGGGCGCTGGTCCTGGTGCTGTCGCCGGTCACCGGCCGGCTGGTCGGCACGCGCGGGCCGCGGTTGCCGCTGGTCGTGGCCGGGAGCGCGCTCACGCTGGGCGGTGTCGCGTCGGCCTGGCTCGGGCCGGCCACGCCGCTGGTCGCCGTGCTCGCGGTCTCGCTGCTCTTCGGCGTCTTCCTCGGCGCGGTCAACCCGCCGATCACGACCACGGCGATGGCCGGGATGCCGGGCTCGATGGCCGGGGTGGCGGCCGGCCTGGCCTCGACCGGGCGGCAGACCGGCACCACGCTGGGCGTCGCGATCGCCGGCGCGGTGCCCGGCGTGGGCTGGGTGGAGGCCGGGCTCGGGGCCGGTCTCGTCGTGTTGGCCCTGGTCAGCACGGACGTGAAGCGCGCACGGGCCGGAGTGACGCAGGTCACACAGTAGTCTGCGGAAGATCTTCCCGGGGAAATGTCGAACGCCGCGAGCGCCCGATCGACGCGGGGGTGAAGGCCGGTCATCGCGTCCGAGAGAACCGGACCCCGGCCGAGAGAACCAGGGAGTCAGCCATGCGTTTCCTCATGATGCACCGTCTCGACGAGAGCGCCCCCGAGGCGTGGAACCCCAGCCCGGAGTTCATGGAGAAGATGGGTGCGTTCATCCAGGAGTCGATGGGCAACGGCCGCCTGATCACGGCGGAGGGCGTCCACCGGTCGGACACGGGCGCGCTCGTCCGCAAGCCGCGCGGCGCCGCGGTCCGCGTCACCGACGGCCCGTTCGCCGAGGCCAAGGAGGTCATCGGCGGGTTCGCGCTGATCAACGCCGAGGACCGGGCGGACGCCGTCGAGTTCGCGAAGTCGTACGCCGAGCTGTTCGAAGCCGAGATCGAGGTCGAGGTGCGCCAGGTCGTCGAGTTCGACGAGATCCCCGGCTGACGCCTGTGCCCGGCGGCGGGCCCGCTCCACCCGCCGCCGGACGGCCGTTGTGCTTCGCCCGGCAGCACGCCAAGGTGGGTGCGCGGTCAGCCGGGACGGGGGAGCGGACGTGGGCGAAGGTGCGCGACCCAGGACACGGCCGGACCTGTCCGCCGTCGTGAGCGTTGTGCTTTCCGTGCCCGTCGTCGCCAGCAGCGGGCTCGTGCTGGTCCTGCTCGGGAAGCTCGTCTGGCCCGCGTACTTCTGGGTCGTACCCGCCGGGTGGGTGGTCGCCGGCGGGATCACGTTCGTGCCCGCGTTCGAGCACTTCCTGCTGCCGCTGATGTTCGGGATGCGCTCGCCCACTGCCCGCGAACTGGCCCGGCTGACGCCCTGCTGGCAGGCGGTCTGCGCGGCCGCGGGCGTCGACGGCGGCCGGTACCGGTTGTGGGTCGAACGCTCCCGCGAACTGAACGCCTTCGCCGCCGGCGGCCGGACCGTCGCGGTGACGCGGACCGCCCTCGACCTGCCCCCGGCCGGCCTCGAAGCGATCCTCGCGCACGAACTCGGCCACCACCTCGCCGGGCACACGCGGATCTCGCTGCTGATCTGGTGGCTGGAGCTCCCGGCCCGGATCCTGACCCGGCTGGTCCGGCTGCTCGCCCTGGTCGTGCCGTACGTCGGGCGCGCGTTCGCGGCCTTCGGGCGGGCGGTCGCCGTGCTCGTCACCGTGCTGCTGAGCCTGGGGATCCTCACCGCGCTCGCGTTCCTCGACCCGTGGCTGCTGCTGGCGCCGCTGCTCGGCCCGGTGCTCGCCTGGTCGAAACGGCTCGGCGAGTACCGGGCCGACCGGGTGGCGGCGCGGCTGGGCTACGGCCCGGAGCTGATCGGGCTGCTCAAGGAGTGGATCGTCCTGCACCGCGGCGACGAGCGGCGGCTGTGGGCCCGGCTGCTGGCCGGGCACCCGGCCCACATCGACCGGATCAAGCGGCTGAAGGAGCACCGCGGCGGATTTTGAGCACGAGAGGCAGAATCTCCGGCGAGGGTGTCCAAGGCGCCGCGGGCCGTTCGTAGTGGTGGCGTACGGCAACCGGGCCGCGACACGACGGAGGAACACCATGAAGTACCTGATGCTGATCAACGCCTCGCTCGACGCGGACGGCGCGCCCACCGGCTGCAGCACACCCGAGGACTGGATGCTGTTCGACAAGTCCATGAAGGACGCCGGTGTCCACGTCCACGGGAACTCGCTCGCCGACTTCACCACCGCCGCCGCGGTCCGCGTCGACGACCACGGCGAGCGGATCGTCACCGACGGGCCGTTCGCCGAGTCCCGCGAGGTCCTCGGTGGCTACTTCGTCGTCGACGTGCCGGACTTCGACGTCGCGCTCGAGTGGGCGGCGCGCTGCCCCGGTGCCCGTGACGGCGGTTCGATCGTCGTCCGGCCGCTCGCGTCCTACGGGGACTGAAGTGCCGGAGCAGGTGGAGACGTCGGTCGAGGCGGTGTTCCGGGAGGAGCGCGGGCTGCTGCTCGCCGCGCTCGTCCGCCGGTTCGGCGACCTCGACCTGGCCGAGGAGGTGACGTCGGAGGCGATCGAGGCGGCGCTGGTGCGCTGGCCCGTCGACGGCGTGCCGCCGAAGCCGGGCGCGTGGCTGATGACGACGGCGCGGCGCAAGGCCGTCGACCGGCTGCGTCGCGACCAGGCCTACGCGGCCCGGCTCGCGGTGCTGCAGGTCGAGGCCGACCGCGCCGCGCCCGCCCCGTCGTCCGACGGCGAGCTGCCCGACGAGCGGCTCCAGCTGTTCTTCACCTGCGCCCACCCGGCGTTGCCGGCGGAGGACCGCACGGCGCTGACGCTGCGCTGCCTCGCCGGGCTGACGACGCCGGAGGTGGCGCGCGCGTTCCTGGTGCCCAGCGCGACGATGGGCAAGCGGATCGTGCGGGCCAAGAACAAGATCCGCACGGCCCGGATCCCGTTCCGGGTGCCGGACGCCGCCGAGCTGCCCGGCCGGCTGCCGGGTGTGCTCCAGGTCGTCTACTCGATCTTCACCGAGGGGTACGCGGCCAGCTCGGGCCCGGACCTGCAGCGGCTCGACCTGGCCGAGGAGGCGATCCGGCTGGGCCGGATCCTGCGCCGGCTGCTGCCGGCGGAGCGCGAGGTCGCGGGCCTGCTCGCGCTGATGCTGCTGGTCCACGCGCGACGCGACGCCCGGACCGGCGGCGACGGCGACGTCGTCCTGCTCGACGACCAGGACCGCGGCCGCTGGGACCACGCGCTGATCTCGGAAGGCACCTCGCTGGTGGAGGTGGCGTTGACCGGCGGCCCGCCCGGGCTCTACGGCGTCCAGGCGGCGATCGCGGCACTGCACGACGAGGCACCGGACGTGGCGGGCACGGACTGGCCGCAGATCGTCGCGCTCTACGACGTCCTGCGCGGCCTGGCGCCGTCCCCGGTGGTCGAGCTGAACCGCGCGGTGGCGGTGGCGATGCGCGACGGCCCGGCCGCGGGCCTGGCCCTCCTCGACGCCCTCGCCGAGGAACCCCGCCTGCAGTCCTACGCCCCGTTCCCGGCGGCGCGGGCCGAGCTGCTCAGCCGCCTGGGCCGCCTGCCGGAAGCGGCGTCGGCCTACCGCGACGCGCTCGCCCTGGCGGGCACGGAACCGGAACGCGCCCACCTGCGCCGCCGCCTCGCCGAAGTCGCAAAGCCCTGAAGGGCACCCTCAGGGCTCTTAAGTCCCTGAGGGTGCCCTTCAGGACATCAGCCGGGACGCGCAGGGCGACGACGGCCGGGACGCGCGCCCACCAGCGCCGCCGCCTCGCCGGGGTCGCAAAGCCGTGAAGGCCCCCTTACCGGCCATAAGAGCCGGTAAGGGGGCCTTCACGGCTTTCAAGCCGGCCGGACTGTCGGTGGTCCCCGGTAAGCTGGATACCGGGGGGCGGCGCCCTAAGCCGGGGTGCGCAGCGCCGTGGCGGCCGGGGCGAACATCGTCGCCTTGATCGCGCCCAGCGTGCCGCGGTCCTTGCCCGCCAAGGCAGCGACGCGCGAAGAAGCCACCGTCACCAAGTCGGCCTCCGGTGCGGTTTCGTCCACCAAGCCCACAGCAAGCGCGTCCGGGCCGCCGAACCGGCGGCCCGTGGTCATCGACGCGATCGCCGCGGCCGGGGTCAGCTTGCCCTGGATCAACGCCGCCATCCCCGGCGTGAACGGGATGTTGATGTCGGCCTCCGGGAAGCAGAAGTAGCCCCGGTCGGCGCGCATCACGCGGAAGTCGTGCGCCATGGCGAACATCGCGCCGGCGCCGAACGCGTGGCCGTTGACCGCGGCGACCGTCGGCACCGGCAGCGTCAGGATCCGGGCGAGCAGCTCCTGCACCTCGGCGACGTACTTCGCGGCCTGGTCGCCGTTCGCCATCAGCCAGTCGAGGTCGAGGCCGTTCGAGTAGAACTTGCCGCTGCCGGTGGTCACCAGCGGACCCTCGACACCGTCCACAAAGGAGTGCACGCGCTGCAGCCAGTCCGGTGAGAAGCGGTTTTCGTCGCTGCCGAGGTCCAGCACGGAAACGGGATCGGTCACGGTTGAGCCTTTTCTCGAGGGGGTAGGGTCAGCACGGCCCGCACGGCGGCGGCGAGCCGCTCCCGCACCAGGGGATCGGTGATGTCGCGGCGGAAGAACGCGGTCGGCAGGTCGACGACGCAGGTGGTGATCACCTCGACGGCCAGGCCGTCACCGCGGTCCCACACCAGCCGCGCGAGCCGGACCAGCAGCGCGATCAGCCGCTTGTCCAGCGCGTGCAGGGCGTCCGCCAGCTCGTCCGGCAGCTCGGGCCCGAACAGCCGGTCCGCCTTGACCCGCAGCAGCATCCGGGCCCCGTCGGGCCGCACGGAAACGAACACCGCGGGCGTGTCGGCCGCCGCGACGACCGCGTCCACCGGAGAGGAAGCCTGGTCCACGCGCGCGGTCTGGAGATCGAGGAACGCGGTCGCCGCGCGCAGCCAGACCCGGGCCAGCAAGGCGCTGAGCGAGCCGAACGCGTGGTAGATCGTCCCGTTCGGCACGCCCGCGGCCGCGGCCAGGCCGCGCACCGTCACGTTCTGGTATCCCGACGAAGCGACGAGCCGTTCGGCGACGTCGAGCAGCGCGTCGAGGTCGTGGACGCGGGGGCGGGGCATACCGCGACCGTAACAGAACGCGTGCTCCAAAACCATCGCGGTAGGCTGCGCCGGTGGAGATCTGGGTCAACCCGGCGTGCGCGAAGTGCCGGTCAGCGGTGTCGATGCTCGACGAAGCCGGCGCGGAGTACACCGTGCGCCGCTACCTCGACGACCCGCCGACCGCGAAGGAGCTGAAGGCCGTCCTGAAGCGGCTCGGCCTGGAGCCGTGGGACATCACGCGCACCACCGAGCCGGTCGCGAAGGAACTGGGCCTCAAGACATGGGGCCGCACCCCGGCCGACCGCACGCGCTGGATCGACGCCCTGGCCGCGCACCCGAAGCTGATCCAGCGCCCGATCATCACCGCGGACGACGGCACGACCGTCGTCGCCCGCACCCCCGAAGCGGTGCAGTCGGTCCTTTAAGGGATCGAGTCGGTCTTCGCCAGCAGCGGCACGTCGAGCGGCACCGTCTCCGGGTACTTGATCCCGGCGCCGGTGTTGAGCACGACGACGTCTTCGTCGCCTTCGAGCCAGCCGGACTCGCGAAGGTGCCGCAACGCGGCGAAGCACGCTCCGCCCTCAGGGCAGACGAAGGTGCCCTCGCGCTCGGAGAGTTCCCGTTGCGCCGCAAGCAGTTCCTCGTCGGTGACGGCCACCGCGGTCCCGCCGGTCGCGTAGACGGCGTCGAGCACGAGGAAGTCGCCCAGGGCCTTGGGCACGGTGATGCCGAACGCGACGGTCCGCGCGTCCGGGAACGGCACGCTCTCCCGGTCACCGCGTGAGAACGCTTCGATGATCGGGGCGCACCCGGTGGCCTGCACCGCGACCAGCTTGGGCAGCGCGCCCGTGACCCAGCCGAGTTGACGCATTTCCAGCAGCGCCTTGTAGATCCCGATGATCCCGACGCCGCCGCCGGTCGGGTACAGGATCACGTCGGGCAGCCGCCAGCCGAACTGCTCGGCGATCTCGTAGCCCATCGTCTTCTTGCCCTCGATGCGGTACGGCTCCTTCAGCGTCGAGACCTCCTGCACGTCCGGACGCCGCCGGACCGCCGCGGCGACGAGCTTCCCCGCGTCGCCGATGAGCCCGTCCACCCGGTACAGCTCGGCGCCGGCCGCGACGCACTCGCGCATGGTGATCGACGGCGCGTCGTCCGGCATCGCGATCAAGCTCGTCAGCCCGGCGCGGGCCGCGTACAACGCCCACGCCGCGCCCGCGTTGCCGTTCGTCGGCATCGCGATCCCGCGCACCCCCAGCTCGGCCGCCCGCGAGACGCCGACCGCGGCGCCCCGCGCCTTGAACGAGCCGGTCGGCACCAGGCCTTCGTCCTTCATCCACAGCCGGGACAGGCCCAGCTCACGGCCGTAGCGCGGCAGGCGCAGCAACGGCGTCATGCCCTCGCCGAGGCTGACGACGTGCTCGGCCGACCGCACCGGCAGCACCTCGTGGTAGCGCCACAGCGTCGGCTCGCGCCCGGAGATCTCCTTCGGCGACACGGCTTCGCGGACGCCGTCGAGGTCGTAGCGCGCGAGCAGCGGCGCGCCGGCCGGGGACACGCCCTGGACGACGTCGGCGTCGAGGCGCTCGCCGGTCCGGGAGCATTCGAGGTGGCTGAGGAACGAGTACGGCACGGTGCCTCCGGTCAGAAGCGTCTGAAGCGTCAGAAGCGGCGGGTGAACGGCTTCGGCGCGCGCATCCGGATCAGCAGCAGGAGCGGCACCAGGACGTAGGGCAGGTTGAACGCGAGGAACTTCACCGGGTTGCCGGTGCGTGTGGCCGGGTCACCGAAGAACTCGACGCCGAACACGACGACCCCGGTGAGGGTGACGATCATCGTCGCGTAGACCACCGCGGGCAGCTGGATCCAGTTCTTGCCGCCGAGCAGCGCGAACACGAGCACGACGTAGAACGGCATGTAGACGAACGCCGAGAGCCCGGTGACGATCCGCATCCAGTCCGGCGGGTGCATGAACAGCGGGTCCGCGTCGTGGGCGTACCACCAGTTCGAGTTGACGAAGAAGTTGTCCGACGGCTGTGAGAAGTCGACGCCCACGGTCGGCAGCAGATCACTGATCAGCGAGGTGATCGTGAAGGCCGAGAACAGCACCGCGAAGAAGATGTCGATCTTCCGGTCCCGCAGCGGCAGGTTCATGTGATCGATCCTAGGTCTTATGGTGAGGACATGGACGCGCTGCGGGTCTGCCTGTACGTCTTCGCCGGGGTGACGCTCGGCACGTGGCTGCTGTCGGTGCTGACCAGGGAGTACTCCTGGGTCGACCGGATCTGGTCGATCGTTCCGGTGGCCTACCTGGGGATCTTCGCCGGCGCCGCCGGGTTCGCCGACGCCCGTCTGGACGTGATGTTCGCGCTGGTCCTGGCGTGGGGCGTCCGGCTGACGTTCAACTTCGCCCGGAAGGGTGGTTACGCCCGCGGCGGCGAGGACTACCGGTGGGCGGTGCTGCGCGAGAAGCTCGCGCCCTGGCAGTTCCAGGTGTTCAACTTCTTCTTCATCTCGCTCTACCAGAACGCGATCCTGCTGCTGATCACGCTGCCCGCGATGACGGCGCTGGACCACCAGGGCGCGTTCGGGGTGTGGGACGTCGTCGTCGCGGTGATCTTCGCGGCGTTCCTGGTCGGGGAGACGGTCGCCGACCAGCAGCAGTGGACGTTCCACCACGAGAAGCACGCGGGCCGGGCGGCGACGCGCTTCCGCCAGGACGGCCTGTTCCGCTACTCGCGGCACCCGAACTTCTTCTTCGAGCAGGCCCAGTGGTGGGTGATCGCGGCGTTCGGCGTGGTCGCGGCGGGTCTCACGTGGACGGTGCTGGGCGCGGTCCTGCTGACGCTGCTGTTCGTGGGGTCGACGAAGTTCACCGAGAGCATCACGCTGGGGCGCTACCCGGAGTACGCGGACTACCAGCGCCGCACGTCCGCGGTGGTGCCGTGGCCGCCCAAGCGCGAGCGGGTCCGCGGGTGACGACGTCGGTCGTCGCCGCGCTCCAGACCGGGGCCGTGGGCCTCGAGGGGCTGCTGAGCCGGGAGGACGAGATCCGCGCGTCGGGCGCGGCGCTGGTGGTGCTGCCGGAAGCCGTCCTCGGCGGCTACCCGCGCGGGGAGCCGTTCGCGGACTACTTCCGCGCGTCGGTGACCGTGCCCGGGCCGGAGACCAGGGCGCTGGCGGGACTGTCGGCGCGGACCGGCGCGAGCCTGGCCGTCGGCGTGATCGAGCGGGACGGCTCGACGCTGTACAGCACGGTCGTGTTCCTCGACCCGTCGCTCGGGCTGGTGGGCAAGCACCGCAAGCTGGTCCCGACCGCGCGCGAACGCCTGGTCTGGGGCCGCGGCGACGGCTCGACCCTGCCGGCGATCCCGACGGCGGCGGGTCTCGCGGGCGCGGCGATCTGCTGGGAGAACCACATGCCGCTGCTGCGCGCGGCGATGTACGCGAAGGGCGTCGAGCTGTGGTGCGCCCCGACGGCCGACGACCGCGACGTCTGGCAGGCCTCGATGCGCCACATCGCCGACGAGGGCCGCTGTTTCGTGATTTCGGCGTGCCTGTACGGGGAGTCGGGCGACGACCCGTTCCGCGGCGGCAGCGTGATCGTCGGCCCGACGGGCGACGTCCTGGCCGGTCCACTGAGGACCGGAGAAGGCCTGATCACGGCGGAGATCGACCTCGAGGACGTCGTGACGGCCCGCCACAGCCTCGACGTCTCGGGCCACTACGCGCGGCCGGACGTCTTCGCGCTGTCGGTGGACGAGCGACCGCGGGACGGCGTCACCTTCCTGCGGTGACGCCGTCCCACCGGGCTCACACCGCTACCCGGCCGCCGTCCACCGGGAGCACCGCGCCGTGGACGAAGCTCGAGCCCTCCGCCGCCAGGAAGGCGATCGCCGACGCGATCTCCTCCGGGGACGCCGCCCGGCCCGCCGGCGCCGCCGACGCCAGCTGGTCCAGGGCGTCGCCCATCGCGGCCGTGCCCTCGGTGCGGGTCGGGCCGGGGCTGACCGCGTTCACGCGGACCCCGGACGGGCCGAACTCCGCCGCCCACGCCTTCGTCAGCAGCTCCAGCGAAGCCTTCGACGCGCCGTAGAGCGCCATGCCCGCCAGGCCGATCTTCGCGACCATCGTGGACACGTTGACGATCGAACCGTGCCCGCGCTCGGCCATCTCCGGGGCCAGCTCGGCCACCAGGAAGAACGCCGCCTTCACGTTGGTCGCGAAGACGCCGTCGAACTCCTCCTCCGTCGCGGATCCGGTGGGGCCGAAGGGAAAGACCCCGGCGTTGTTCACCAGCACGTCCACCTGCCCGCCCACCTCCCGCGCCCGCGCCGCCAAGGCCCGCGCCGACGCGGCGTCCGTCAGATCGGCCGCGACGAAGTCGGCCTTGCCGCCCGCCGCGCGGATGCGCTCGACGACCTCGGCACCGCGCGTGGCGTCCCGGCCCGACAGCACGACGTGGGCGCCGAGCCCGGCCAGCGCGACCGCCGTCGCCCGGCCGATCCCGCTGGTTCCGCCGGTCACCAGCGCCGTGGTGCCGGACAGTTGTGCAGTCATGGTCTCGTCTCCTGCTCTCGTTCGGGTGATTCCCCGGGTTCAAGCGGGAGCGGCCGCGCGGCCTTCCGGATCGGCGTTCGGCAGTGCTTATGGCGGCTATCGGCCGGTTCGATGCCCGGCGTCTTCCAGGGCCGCCACGAACTTCCCGAGGTCGCGCCGGTGCGACGCGGCGGGCCAGACCGCCCAGGTGCGCCGGACGATCGGGTGCCCCGCCAGCGGCACCCACGTCACCGTCTCCGGCAGCGGGTACGGCCACTCCGGCGGCGCCAGCGCGAACGCGCCGCCGGCCGCGACCGCCGGCAGCTTCAGCTCGACGATCAGGGTCCGCTCCGCCGGGACGTCCGGCCCGAGGTCGAGGCCGTGGCTGCGCAGGATCGCGGTCAGCTCGTCGAACCACGCCGGGCTGCCCGACCGTGCGAAGCCGAACCAGTCCAGCCCGGCCAGTGCCTCCAGCCGGACCGGCTCACCCAGCTTCTCCGCCAGGTCCGCGGCCAGCAGCACGCCCAGTTTCTCCGAGACGACCGGCACCGCGTCGAGGTCCGGGCCGGGCGGGCGCTCGCGCACCAGCCCGACGTCCAGCTCGCCGGCCCGCAGCGCGGCCACCTGCGCCGCGGTCGACAGGTGCCGGGCCCGCACGCGCGTGTCCGGGCAGGCGTCCGCCAACGCCGCGAGCGCCGTCGGCAGTAGCTCCGACGGCAGCTCCAGCGGGACGCCCACCCGCAGCACGCCGCCGCCGGCCGTGGTGTGGCGGGCGAGCGCGGCCAGGGCCTGGTCGTGCCGCGCCAGCACCGCGCGGGCCTCGGTCAGCAACGTCGTCCCGGCTTCGGTCGCCCGCACGCCGGTGCTGGCCCGCACCAGCAGCTGCACCCCGAGCCGCCGCTCGAGCGCGGTGATCGTCTGGGACAGCGCGGGCTGGCTGACGTGCAGCTCGCGTGCCGCCTTCGACAGCGTGCCGGCCTCGGCGACGGCGACGAACGCCCGCATCTCGCGCAGCTCCATCAGCGCGTCCAGGCGATCGGCAGTGACTTCAGCCCGTTCTGGAAGGTCGAGCGCAGCCGCACCGGCTCCCCGGCCGACGAGACCTCGCCCAGCAGGTCCAGCACCGCCGTGAACATCGCCCGCAGCTGCACCCGGGCCAGCTGCGCCCCGAGGCAGAAGTGCGGGCCGTGGCCGAAGGTCAGGTGGTCGTTGGGCGTGCGCGCGATGTCGAACGCGTCCGGATCGTCGAACACAGCCGGATCACGGTTGGCCGAGGAGAACCACACGACGACCTTGTCCCCGGCCCGGATGTCCACACCGGACAGACGGACGTCGGAAGTGGCCGTGCGCCTGAAGTTCATCACCGGCGACCACCACCGCAGCATCTCCTCCACCGCGGACGGCAGCAGCGACCGGTCGGCCAGCAGCCGCCGGTACTGCACCGGGTGCGACAGCAGCGCGGACATCCCGCCCGGCAGGCCGTTGCGCAGGGTTTCGTTGCCCGCCACGGAAAACAGCCAGAACAGGTTCTCGAACTCGGCCAGTGAGACGCGGCCGCCGTCGTCGCCGACGTGCCGCATCAGGGTGCTCATGACGTCGTCGCCCGGGTGCTCGCGCTTGTACTCGCCGAGGGCGTTCGCGTACGCGTAGAGGTCCGGCATCCCGGCGCGCGTGCGCGGGTCCGGCATCACGCCGTCCGGGCCCGGTGCCGGCCGGACGGCAAGGGCGGCCCGCGCCAGATCGGTCACCTCCGCCGGGTCGACCGTCGCGCTGACCGCGTACTCGGCGTCCTGGTAGCCGATCACGCGGTTGCTCCAGTCGTACATCAGCCGCCGGTCGCGCTCCGGCACGCCGAACACCGCGGCCAGCGTGCGCAGCGGCAGGTCCGCCGCGACCTTCGCGAAGTCGCACTCGCCCTGATCGGCGACGTCCGCGACGAGCTCCCGCGCCGACGTCTCGATCTGCTCGGTCAGCTTCGCGATCGCACGCGGGGTGAACGCCCTGGTCAGCAGCCCGCGCAGCCGGCCGTGCTCCGGCGGGTCCATGTTGAGCATCATCCGGCGCACGTACGCGAGGTCGGCCTCGGTGGCCGGATCCCGGATCTGCGTCCCGCCGAGCTGCGAGGAGAACAGCGCCGGGTCGCGCAGCACCGTGCGGACGTCGGCGTGGCCCAGCACGGCCCAGAAGTCGTCGACGCGCACCCCCGGCGTCTCCCGCCGCAGCCGCGCCAGCTCGTCGTACGGGACGCCCCGCACGTAGCCGTCCGGATCGGTGATCCCCACGCGCCCGACCCTAGCCCGGCGCCACGACGTAGGGGAGGCTGCTGCGATGGACACGCTGAACATGCGCACCGGCGGCGAGGGCGAACCGGCCATCCTCTTCCTGCACGGGCTCGGCGCGACCGGCGCCGTGTGGGCCCACCTGACCGAAGCGGTCCCGCGGCGCGTGCTGGTGCCCGACCTGCCCGGCCACGGCCTCTCGGCGCCCCTGCCGCACTACAGCTTCGAGACGCTCGCGGCCGCCGTCGCGCGGGCGCTGCCCGACAAGAATCCGCTGGTCGTCGCCGGGCACTCGCTCGGCGGGGTGCTCGCGCTCGAGCTCGCCTCTGGGAAGTACGACGTCGAGGTCACCGGGGTGCTGGCGCTGGGCGTGAAGGTCGAGTGGAGCCAGGACGACCTGGGGCGGGCGGCGTCGTTCGCCGTGCGGCCGCCGCGGGTGTTCGAGACCCAGGCCGACGCCGACCAGGCGTACCTGAAGGTCTCCGGGCTGCTCGGGATCGCGCCCGCCGACCCGGCCGGGCTCCGCGAGACGGAGGGAGGTTGGCGTCTCGCGATGGACCCGGCCGCGTTCGGCGTGGGCGCTCCGGACATGCCTGCCCTGCTCGCCGCGGCGCGGTGCCCGGTCGTGCTGGCGGCGGGCGAGCACGACCCGATGAGCCGCCCGGAGCAGCTGCGCGCCCTGGACCCCGACTCGGTCACCCTCGCCGGCCTGGGGCACAACGCCCACGTCGAGGACCCGGCCGCCGTGCGCGCGGTGCTGGAGCGCCTCGGCGTCTGAGGCCCGGGTGCAGCCGTCGTACCCCACGCGACGGCTGAACCGCGAACCCCTCGCCACCACCGGACCCGCACAGCCTAGAAAGGCTCGGTGGACGAACGGCTGTACTCGACCCGGATGCGCGGTAACCCCCTGTCACCTGCGGAAACAGGGATCTTCGCCGTTCGGTGGTACAGCGCAACCGGCACGTTGGCGATGCTGGAGGGGTACGTTCGGCGCGAGGGGCACGCGGGGAAGGACGCTTGTGGACGATGGCCTGCCGTTCGCCGGATGGCTGCGCGACGAGCGGGTGCGCGCCGGGCTGACCCAGGCGGAGCTCGCCGGACGCGCCGGGCTGAGCCTGCGCGCGATCCGCAACGCCGAGCGCGGCAGGGTCCGGCGGCCCCGGCCGGAGACCGAGCGGCGGCTGCGGGAAGCGCTGGCCGAGGCGCCGCCGGAGCCGGTGCGGATCGACGTGCTCGGGCCGCTGGCCGTCCGCTTCGGTGACCGTCCGGTCGAGATCGGCGCGGAGAAGCAGCGCCTGCTGCTCGCGCTGCTGGCCCTGCAGCCGAACCGGACCGTGCGGCGCGAGGACCTCGTCGACGTCATCTGGGACGAGCCGCCGCCGTCGTGCCTGGAGCTGGTCCACACCTACGTCGCGCGGCTGCGGCGGGCGCTGCGCCCGGCCGGTCTGATCACCACCGACAAGGGCGGCTACCGGCTGTCCGTCGGCGCGGACGAGCTCGACCTCCTGCGCTTCGACGCGCTGGTGGAGCGGGCCGAGCGGGAGCCCGAGGCGGCCGAAGAGGCCTACCGCGACGCGCTGGCGCTGTGGCGCGGCCCGGCGCTCGCCGACGTCGAACGGCTCCGTCAGCACCCGGTCCGGCTGGCGCTCGCGATGCGGCGGGCGCAGGCCGTGCTGGCCTACGCCGGAGCCGCGGCGGCCCACCCCGAGGACGCGGCCGTGCAGCTGCGGGCGCTGACCGCGGAGGAGCCGCTGAACGAGTCGGCGCACGCCCGGCTGATGCTGGCGCTGGCCGCGTCCGGGCGGCAGGCCGCCGCGCTGGGCGTCTTCGACGAGGTCCGGCGGCGCCTCGCCGACGAGCTGGGCATCGAACCCGGCCCGGAGCTGCGCGAGGCGCAGCGCCAGGTGCTGCGGCAGGACTTCGGCGCCCCCGAGCAGCCGGCCTCGGTGCCCGCGCAGCTACCCGCCGACGTCCACGGGTTCCGCGGCCGCACGGCCCAGCTCGGCGAGCTGGACGCGCTCCTGCGCCGCGGCGAGGCCGACACCGGCGCGCGCATCGCCGTGCTGTCCGGGACGGCGGGCGTCGGCAAGACGGCGCTGGCCGTGCGCTGGGCGCAGCGGGCGCGGGCGGAGTTCCCCGACGGTCAGCTGTACGTCGACCTGCGGGGGTACGGCACGGTCCGGCCGGTCGAGCCGGGCGACGCGCTGTCCGGCTTCCTGCGCGCCCTCGGCGTCGACGGCGCGGACATCCCCGCCGAGCCGGACGAGCGGGCCGCCAAGTTCCGCACGGTGCTCGACGGCCGGCGGATGGTGCTGCTGCTGGACAACGCCGGGTCGGTCGGCCAGGTCCGGCCGCTGCTGCCCGGCTCGCCGTCCTGCCTGGTCCTCGTGACCAGCCGGGACGCGCTGCCCGGGCTGGTCGCCCGCGACGGCGCCCGCCGCGTGCTCGTCGACCTGCTGACCGACACCGAGGCCCGGGACCTGCTGCGGACCCTGGTCGGCCGGCGCGTCGACGACGAACAGGCGGCCACCTCGGCGCTGATCGGCTACTCGGCCCGGCTGCCGCTGGCGTTGCGGCTGGTCGCGGAGCTGGCGCTGAGCCGCCCGGGGGAGCGGCTGGCGGCGCTGGAAGCCGAGCTGGCCGACGAACGGCGGCGGCTGGACCTGCTCGACGGCGGCGGTGACCCGCTGACGGCGGTCCGCGCGGTGTTCTCGTGGTCCTACCGGCACCTGGCGGCCGACGCCGCGCGGGTGTTCCGGCTCTGCGGCCTGCACCCGGGCCGCGACCTGACGCCCGCCGCGATCGCCGCGCTCGCGCGGCTCCCGCTGCCGGAGGCCGAGCGGCTGACCGGCTCGCTCGTGCGGGCCCACCTCGCGCAGGAGACCGGCCACGACCGCGTCCAGCTGCACGACCTGCTGCGCGTCTACGCCGCCGAGCTGGCGGCGGAGGAGCCGGGCGAGAGCCACGATGCCGAGGAGCGGCTGTTCGACTTCTACGTCCGGTCGGCCGCGCAGGCCATGGACGTCGTCCTGCCGCTGGAACGCCACCTGCGCCCGCAGGTGCCGGATCCCGACGTCAAGGTGCTCGACGCGCCGGCGTGGCTGGAGGCCGAGCGTCGCAACCTGCTGGCCGTCGCGGCGCACGCGACCCGGCACGGCCGGCCGGAGCACCTGCGGTTGCTGTCCGGGATCCTGTGGCACTACCTCGACGTCGGCGGGTACCACGAGGAATCGCTGGTGCTGCACACGCACGCGTCCGTGCTGGCCCAGGACTCCGGCGACCGGGCCGCCGAAGCGGACCCGCTGACGCTCATCGCGCTGGGCCACTGGCGGGTCGGCCGGTCCCGGGAAGCCGTGCGGTACCTGGAAGAAGCGCTCGTGATCGTCCGCGAGTCCGGCAACCGGGTGACGGAGATCCACGTGCTCAACACCCTCGGCCTGGCCTGCCGCGCGCTGGGCCGGTTCGCCGAGGGCATCGGCTACTCGACGGAAGCCTTGGCCCTGGCGCGAAAATCCGGCGATCAGACGAGCGAAGGCCTGGTCCTGGTGGTGCTCGGCTGCACGTGCCGCGGCATCGGCCGTTACGGCGAAGCGATCGGCTACCTGGGTGAAGCCCTGGACCTCGCGCGGGAGATCGCCGACCGCACGAGCGAGGGCTACGCGCTGGTGAACATCGGCGACGCGCTTTCGGCGCTAGGGCGCTACGACGAGGCCGTCGCCTCGATTTCGGCGGGGCTGGAGCACTTCCGCGCGATGGGCGTGCGCGTCAGCGAGGGGTACGCGCTGGGCATCCTCGGCGACATCGAGCACGCGCGCGGCCGGTACGCCGAGGCCGAGGCGTACCTGGAGCGGGCGCTGGAACTCGCGCAGGAGACCGGCAGTCCCACCAACCGCAGTGTCGCGCTCAAGCACCTGGGTGACGTCCGGCTCGGGCAAGACCGGCACGACGAAGCGGCCCAGCACCTCGAAGAGGCACTGGGCATCGCTCGTGAATGCGGGGATCTCGGTGTGCAGTCCCGCGTGCTGAACAGTCTCGGCTTCGTCGCCATCGCGCGTGGCCGCGACGACCAGGCGTTGACGTACCACCGCGAAGCCCTTGCGGCGGCCAAGGAAACGGGCTGCCTGCCGGAACAGGGCCGGGCCCACCGCGGGCTCGGCGACGTCCACTGTGGACTGAGTGACCCGGACGCCGCGCGCGAACACTGGGCCCGCGCCGCGGATTGTTACGCCGCGGAACGGGTTCCCGGCGCGATCCTGGTCCGGGAGCGGCTGGCCCGCGTCGCGGAGTAGTGCCGCTCTTCGGCGACCAGGTCGCCTTCGAGACGCTGGGCGTCGCGGTCGTAGACGTCCATGCTGCCGGCCAGCCGGTTCCGCGGGTACGGACGGCGGCGGTAAGCGTGATCCAGTGCCCAGACGAGGAGTCCGGCGGCGACGAGAACGGCGATGATCATGACGCTCCTCCCGGAGTTCGATGTGCTGTTGCCTTGTAGAACGCGTAATGGAACGTCCCGTATTCCCTTGTGGTGCGGTAAAGATCGGCTACACCGCGGTTCCACTCGGATGCCGTAGTGAGCCCCCGCGCGATGGCGTTCTCCTCGACGCCTTCGACCATCGCGATGAACGTGTCCCGGGTGAACCCGGCGACCAGGCCGGGCCGGGACGCGTCGACGTAGACGGTCCGGGGTTCGACGGCGACGTCGTCGAACCCCGCACCGGCGAGCAGCGGGTACAGGCGGCGGCCGAGGAGCGCGTCACCGCCGGCGTCGGCCTGCAGCCGGACGAGGCAGTCGATGGCGGCTTGGGCGTGATCACTGCGCGGATGGAAGAACGCCGAGCCGTGGTCGCCTTCGATCACCGTGATGGTGCCGCCCGGGCGGAGCAGGGTTTTCAGGTGCGCCAACGCTTTCCCGGGTTCGGGAAGGTGTTCGAGCACGAAGCAGACGAAGATGTGGTCGAAGGTCTCGTCGACGTCGAACAGGTCGGCCCGCCGCCAGTCGACGTCGGCGCCGACCTTCGCTTTCGCTTGCGCCAGGGACGCCGCCGAGACGTCGATCGCGGTCAGGTGCGCGCCCGGGCTGCGGGCGACGAGATGGCCGGTCTGGGCGCCGACGCCGCAGCCGACCTCCAGGACGCGGCTGCCCGCGGGGTAGGCCGTCCCGGCGTGCAGCAGCTCGGCCAGGGTGTCGGCCTGGTCGCCGAGGCGGCAGGCCTCGGGTTCGGCGTATCCGTGCACGTAACTGGTGTCCATGAACCCAGCGTGCTGCGACAATGGTCCGATGGACAGGGCCAAACCAGACCCGGCGGAAGGGACCATAACCGCGGGCTCCGACTTCCTGCAGCTCGACGTCCGGGCCGCGCCGCCGGGCGGCCTCGCGGACTGGCTCGCCGGGCAGCTGCGGGCCGCGGTCGCCGACGGCCGGCTCCCGGTCGGCGGCCGCCTCCCCGCGTCCCGGGTGCTGGCGGCCGAGCTGCGCGTGTCGCGGGGCGTGGTCACCGAGGCCTACCAGCGGCTCATCGACGACGGCCACGCGGCGGGCCGCGGCCGGGCGGGCACGGTCGTCGTCGCGGCGCCGGTGCTCGCGCCCGCGCCGGTGCGGCGGCCGGTACCCGCGAAGGTCATCACGGCGCTGCCGGGCGCCGACGTCTTCGACGAGGTCCGCGCGACCCCGGCCCGGATCGACCTCACGCCGGGCGTGCCGGACCTGACGGCGTTCCCGCGCGCGGCGTGGCTGCGGGCGGAGCGCGCGGTGCTGGACGAGCTGGAGCCGGCCCACTTCGGCTACGGCGACCCGCGCGGGGCGCCGGCGATGCGGCTGGCGGTGTCGCGCTGGCTGGCGCGCAGCCGCGGGATCCGCGCGGACCCGGGCGAGATCATCGTGGTGTCGGGGGTGGCGCAGGGCCTGACGCTGCTCGGCGAGGTGCTGCGGCAGCGGGGCGTCGACGAGATCGCCGTCGAGGACCCCGGCTCGCTCGGCGCGCGGCAGCACCTGCACCACAACGGCCTGGCGACCCCGCCGATCACGGTCGACGACGACGGCCTGCGCGTCGACGAGCTGCGGGCGAGCGGCGCGCGGGCGGTCCTGCTGACGCCGGCCCACCAGTTCCCGACGGGCGTGGTCCTGGGCGGCGAGCGCCGTCGCGAGCTGATGCGCTGGGCGGGCGAGGGCGGCCTGGTCGTCGAGGACGACTACGACGCCGAGCACCGCTACGACCGCGCGCCGGTGCCCGCGGTCCGGTCGATGCTGCCGGAGGTCTGCTACACGGGCAGCGTCTCGAAGCTGCTGGCCCCGGCCCTGCGCGTCGGCTGGCTGCTCCCGCCGCCGGCGTTGCGCGAGGACCTCGTCGCGGCCAAGCGGTTCGCCGACCTGGGCAACGCCGTGCTGGCCCAGCTGGTGCTGGCCCGGCTGATGGAGACCGGCGAGCTGGAACGCCAGCTGCGCTCGGTGCGGGCCCGCCACCGCCGTCGCCGCGACGCGATGATCCGCGCGGTGACGGCGTCGCTCCCGGCCGCGCGGGTGCACGGCGCGGCGGCGGGCCTGCACCTGACGATCACGTTCGAGCCGGGCTTCGACGACGTCGCGCTGGCGGCGGCCGCGCTGGCGGAGGGGGTCAAGGTCCAGCCGTTGTCGTGGCACCGGCAGCGGCCGGGGCGGCCGGGCCTGGTCATGGGCTACGCGGCCCGCACGGCAGGGGAGATCGCCGACGGCGTGGGCGTGCTGGGGCGGCTTCTCCGTTAGCGCGGGGTTACGGCGACGTCACTTCGCGGCGCCACTTTAAAGAGTCCACAAAGGATATTCATGACGATGTGATCATGCTCTCGCAGGCGATCCCTCGTGATGGTTGCCATACGCAAGCAAGTTGCTTAGCCTAGCTAAGGGACTTGCGAGTGGAAGGTTTGCACACAGTGGCGAAAAGCCGGACGTATTCGATCGAGGAACTGGGGCCTCGGTACAAGTGGATCGCGCTGTCCAACACGACGCTGGGCATGCTGATCGCCACGATCAACTCGTCGATCGTGCTCATCGCGCTGCCCGACATCTTCAAGGGCATCGGGATCAACCCCCTGGAACCCGCCAACACCAGCTACCTGCTGTGGATGATCATGGGCTTCCTCGTGGTCACCGCCGTGCTGGTGGTGAGCTTCGGGCGGCTCGGCGACATGTACGGCCGCGCCCGGATGTACAACCTGGGCTTCGCCGTCTTCACGGTTTCGTCCGTCATGCTGGCCATCACCTGGTTCGACGGTGACGCGGCCGCGCTGTGGCTGATCGGCTGGCGGATCGTGCAGGGCGTCGGCGGCGCCTTCCTGATGGCGAACTCCTCGGCGATCCTCACCGACGCCTTCCCGGCCAACCAGCGCGGCCTCGCGCTCGGCATGAACGGCGTCGCGGCCATCGCGGGCTCGTTCCTCGGCCTGGTCGTCGGCGGCGTGCTGGCCCCGATCGACTGGAACCTGATCTTCCTGGTCTCGGTGCCCTTCGGCGTGATCGGCACGATCTGGGCGTACCTCAAGCTGCACGACACCGGCGTCCGCAAGCACGCGCGGATGGACTGGTGGGGCAACATCACCTTCGCCGTCGGCCTGATCTCGGTGCTGGTCGGCATCACCTACGGCATCCAGCCCTACGGCACCTCGGCGACCGGCTGGGGCAGCCCGATGGTGCTCTCGTGCCTGATCGGCGGCGTCGCGGTGCTGATCGGTTTCGTGGTCATCGAGACCAAGGTCGACAACCCGCTGTTCCGGCTCTCGCTGTTCAAGATCCGGTCGTTCACCTGGGGCAACATCGCGAACCTGACGGCATCGCTCGGCCGCGGTGGGCTCCAGTTCATCCTGATCATCTGGCTGCAGGGCATCTGGCTCCCGCAGCACGGCTACACGTTCGAGCAGACGCCGTTGTGGGCGGGCATCTACATGCTGCCGATGACGGTCGGGTTCCTGCTGGCCGCGCCGACGTCGGGCATCCTCGCCGACCGGATCGGCAGCCGCATGCTGGCCTCCACCGGCCTGGCGATCACGGCGCTGACGTTCCTGCTGCTGATCATCCTGCCGGTGAACTTCGACTACTGGGCGTTCGCCGCGATCCTGCTGATCAACGGCATCGGCATGGGCATGTTCTCCTCGCCCAACCGCGCCGAGGTGATGAACAGCCTCCCGGCCGACTCCCGCGGTTCGGGCGCCGGGATGATGACGACGTTCCAGAACGCGGCGATGGTCCTGTCGATCGGCTTCTTCTTCAGCCTGATCATCTCGGGCTTGTCGAGCAGCCTCCCGTCGACGATGCACGACGGCCTGATCGCCCACGGCGTCCCCGAGGCGGCGGCCACCCAGGTCGCACACCTCCCGGCGGTGGCGGTGCTGTTCGCGGCATTCCTGGGCTACAACCCGATCCAGCAGCTCCTGGGCGGCCAGCTGTCGTCCTTGCCGCCGGACCAGGCCCAGTTCCTCACGGGCCGCAGCTTCTTCCCCAACCTGATCTCGGGCCCGTTCCAGTCGGGCTTGGCGGTGGCGTTCGGTTTCGCCATCGTGGTCTGCCTGATCGGCGCGGTGGCATCGCTGCTGACGAAGGACACGAAGAAGCCGAAGGGCCAGTCGGTGGGCGAGGAACTGGCCGCGGTGGCCGGCGAGTCGGGCACCGGCCCGAGCGAACTGGTGGCACCGGCCGTCGAGCGCTGAGCCACACCCGAAGGGCCGGGTGTCACCGATCGGTGACACCCGGCCCTTTGCTGTGCCCGACGTGAGAAGTAGGCCGAACGGCGCAACTGCAAAAGAACGAGTAACGGGTTCGTCAGAAGATCGATGTGAAGATCGAACGGCTCGCGGGAGGGCGAGCTCGTCATCGCGCGGCGCGTTGAATCGCGCCCAGGGGAGGAACGCTGCCGGTCCCGGCCGACCGGCGCCGCTCATGCTTTCACGATCACCGGCTGCCCTCGGGCGGTGGGGCGATCGATGCTGCCCAAACGCTTTCACGATCTTCAGACGAGGGAAGTCCATGCGCCAGAGACGGTCCGTCCCAAGACCCGTGGTCCTGTGTTCCGCGTTCACCATCGCGTTCGGTGCGACGGTGGCCGTGGCCGGGACGAACGTGGCCACCGCCGCCGACACGATCACCTGCCGCGCCAACGCCGCGGTCTTCTACACGCTCCCCGACACCCACCTGGACCTCGACCGGCACAACGAGCCCGAGACCGGCGCCACCTCCTGGACAGGTCGGACGACGATCGGCAACACGTGGACGGGCAAGACCCTCACCGGCACCGACGGCCGGATCTACTCCATCCTCGACAACGGTGACGTCAACAGGCAGCGCCGGCTGGCCACCGGCTGGGAGAACGGCGGGGTCAGCCAGAAGATCGCCACCGGCTGGTTCGGCGTCACGCTGGCTTCCCAGCGCAACCGGATCACCGTCGACTCGACGGGCGACTTCTACTGGACGCACGACAACATCCTCGCCTGGATGCGCTACGACGAGACGGCCAAGACCTGGACCAACCGCCTGATCGACACCGGCTGGACGGCCGCCAAGTACGACCTGATCGTCGGCGCGGGCGCCGGGGTGTTCTACGCCCGCACGCCCGCCGGCGACCTCTACCGGTTCCAGTACGACCCGGCCAGCCAGCGGTGGCTCGAGTACGCGCGGCTGGTGGGCAGCGGCGGCTGGCAGAACTTCGCCCAGATCGCCTCCGCGGGCGGCGACGTGCTCTACGCGCTCGACAAGAGCAACGGCCAGATCAAGTGGTACCGCTACCTCGGCGCCGGCAGCTGGACGGGCCCGAAGGTGGTCGGCACGATCGGCACGGACTACCAGCTGAGCGTCACGACCGACGACTGCAAGCTGGTCGATCCCGGCCTTCCGGTCCGCCCGGCCGTGCCGAACGGTGCCGACGCGCCCAGCGCGGTGATCGAAGGGGCCGGCGGAAAACTGCAGCACTTCTACGTCGACGGTTTCGGCCGGCTCGTCCACGGCCGGCAGCGGTCCGGTGACATCACTGTCGTCGACTTCGCCGTCGTGCCGGGTTACCAGCAGTACACCGGTACCCCGAGTGCCCTGCGGCTCGCGGACGACAGCCTGACCGTGACGGCGCTCGGGCAGGACAGCGAGACGCGGAACAGCACCCAGGCCCCGGCCACCACCACCTGGGCGACCGCGAGCGGGTTCGGTGGCTGGACCCCCGGACCGGCCGTGCTGGTGCAGCGTTCCGGCGTCGGCAGCGCGTTCGCCGTCGACGGGGCGGGACGGCTGATGGTCCGCCCCCAGGACCCGGCGAGCAAGCAGTACCTGCCGTGGCGCGTCCTGCCGTCGTCCGGGCTGACCGCGGACCTGACCGCGGTCGTCCAGCCGGACGGGATCGACCTCGTCGCCAGGACCACGGGAGGGTCCTACACCAAGGCCATCTACGTCGACGGGACCTTGAGCTCCTGGATCCCGGTGCCGGGCACCGGCTGGACCGGGAAGCTCGCCGCGACCGCGAACCCCGATCAGAACCTCGAGGCCTTCGCCGTCCAGCCGGACGGCGTCGTCGTCAACCAGCGCGAGCAGGCCGCGGGCTTCACCGGGACCTGGAAGCCGCTCGCGGGAGTCACCGCGCAGGGGTCACCCGCCGCCGCGGTCGACACGGGCGGTGTCGTGCACGTGGCCGTCCGGGCGACGGACGGCTTCGTCTACGTGACAGAGCAGAAGGCACCGGGCAGCACCGGGTACAAGGATTGGCAGCGGCTGGTGGACTCCCGGACCGGAGCGGCCTACCAGTCCGCGACGGATCCGTCCTTCGTCGCTCTCTCCGGCGGCGGTGTGGTGGTGACCTACCGCGACAGCGACGGCGTCACCTACGCCTACGGCTCGGGTGCCCCGGCAGCGGCCGCGCGCAGTGCGCGCACGGCGCCGGATTCGACGACGTTCAGCGGCGGTCCGCTGCCCAAGCCGTCCTTCTGACGGATCCCCGTACGGGGCGGGTGTGACGCGGTTCGCGGCACCCGCCCCGGCCGGGTGCTGCTCCTTTGCCGTGCTGTGGTTCGACCGACGAGGGCGGGTTTCCCATGTTTTCTCCCCGACGCAAGTCCGGGCACGCGAGCCGGGCCGCGTTGCTGGTCCTCGTCGTCGCGTTGACGGCGGGAGTGGTCGGACCGTCGATCCCGGACGGCCCGGGCGCGGACACGGACGCGGACCTGCTGCGGCAGGCGATGGCGCTCGCCCCGCAGCAGCCTGCGGGCACCGCGGGGGAGCAGGGCGACGAAGCGGGCGGCAAGGCCAACGCTGCCGCGCCGAAGTCGCTGCAGTCGAAGTACCCGGCCGTCGCCGCCGGCGCGGAGAACGTCCGCGCGAACGCGGTCCGGGTCGGGAACGCACCCGTCCACGGGACGGGGTTCGACGA
This sequence comes from Amycolatopsis sp. NBC_01286, assembly GCF_035982555.1. Lineage (NCBI taxonomy): Bacteria > Bacillati > Actinomycetota > Actinomycetes > Pseudonocardiales > Pseudonocardiaceae > Amycolatopsis > Amycolatopsis sp. NBC_01286. Next base: position 143,847 of record NZ_CP108428.1, on the reverse strand, counting down.
AAAGACCAGCAAGGAGCTCCCGGACCGGCGCACGGCGACCGACCGGACCTTCGCCAACACCGACGGGACCCTCACCACCGAGTTCGGCCAGGAGCCGATCAACTACCGCGCGGCCGACGGCGCCTACCAGCCGATCGATCCGACCGTCGTGCCGAACGACGGGGGAGCCGGGTGGCGCAACGCGGCCGACGCCGAGCGGCTCGTCTTCGCGCCGGACGCCGCTTCGGACCAGGTCGTCGGGGTCGGCCTCGACGACGGACACCAGTTCGGGTTCGGTGTCGCCGGCGCCACGCCCGCGGCCGGTGTGGCGTCCGGCAGCCGGATCGTCTACCCGGGGGTGCGCGCCGGGGCCGACCTGCGCCTCGACGTGGTGCCCGGCGGCGTCAAGGAAACGCTGGTCCTGAACTCGCCCCAGGCGCCGGCCGCGTGGGAGTTCCCGTTGCGGTTGAGGGGACTCCGGCCGTCGCTCGTGGACGGGCGGATCGCGCTCTCGGACGCCGAAGGGCACGAGCGCGCCCGGATCCCCGCCGGGTTCATGACCGATGCCCGCCGTGATCCCGCGACCGGTGAGCCCGCTCGTTCCGAGGGGGTGGTCTACCGGCTCCTGGAACGGGACGGCGGGTTCGTGCTGCGCGTCGAACTGGACGCGAACTGGCTGGCCGATCCGGCCCGGGCCTACCCGGTCGAGGTCGACCCCAGCGTGGAGACGACCGCGTCGGACGGCGGCGCGGTGTTCCAGAACGGCTCCCGTCTCGACGGATCGACCGAGCTCAAGATCGGGACGACCGGCGCGCTGAAAGCCGCCAGCTACCTGTCCTTCGGCGGTGTGGAGAACCGGCTCCGCAACCACAAGATCCTCGGCGCCCAGCTCACGCTGAAGAGCACCTGGTCCTGGTCCTGCCAGCCGCGGCCGGTGACCGTGCACGGCGTCACCGCCCCGTGGACGAGCGCGTCCGGTTTCCCCGGCCCCGCCTACGGTCCCGCGCTGGCTCAGGAATCCTTCGCGCACGGGTACATCGCGCTCTCCCAGCACGCTTCGAGCTGTCCGTCGGCGACCGAGCTGATCCCGCTGGGCACGGGCGGCCGCGACCTCGTGCAGCGCTGGGTGACCGGTGCGCAGCCCAACTACGGCCTCGCCGTCCGTGCTTCGGAGACGGATCCCTACGGCTGGAAGAAGTTCACCGGGAACCGGACCGCGAACCCGCCCCGGCTGTTCGTCACGCACACGCCCTACGACGCCGAATACCGCGTCGACAACGGGGTTCCCACGCCGCCCGTGACCCGGACCCAGGCCGGCAAGGTCAAGATCACCGTCACCAACCGGGGCGCGGACACCTGGACGGCGGCGGACTACGCGCTCGGCTACCGCGCGTTCACTGCCGCCGGTGCGCCGGTGGGTGCGCTCGAAGCGGCTTCGCTGCCGCGGGACGTCCCGCGTGGCGACTCGGTGACGCTCGACGCGACCATCAAGGCCATCGAGCCGGGTAACTACCTCTTCGACTTCAGCATGCTGCGCCGTGGCGGCGCGTGGTTCACCGACGAGCAGATCCCGCCGACGCGGCTGTCGATGACGGTGTTCGACGTTCCCCCGATCGTCAAGGCGCAGTACCCGCCGAACGGTTACTCGGCGCCCACCCTCACCCCGCAGCTCTGGGCCGACGCGGTGGACGTCGACGCGCCGGTCTCGTCGAACCTGAAGTACCGCTTCGAGGTCTGCGAGAACTACGTCACCAAGCCGGACGGCACCCTGTCCGGAGTGTCCTGTGTGGACTCGGGTTACGTGGCCAAACGGACGTGGACCGTCCTGGTCGGCGCGTTGCGCTGGAGCAAGGACTACCAGTGGCGGGTCTTCGCCTTCGACGGGAACGCCGAGAGCGAGAAACTGACCCCCAGCCACCTCCTGACGGCGGTCCCGCAGCCGGAGATCACGTCCCACCTCGCGAACGCGCCCTACAGCGGTGCGCAGCAGGACTTCGACCCGCAGACCGGAAACTACTTCTCCAGTGCGGTCGACGCGGCACTGCAGGTGACCGGGCCGGAGCTGACCGTCGCCCGCACGTACAACAGTCTCGACCCGCGCACCGACCTGACGTTCGGCGCGGGCTGGTCGACGCGGTACGACATGCGGGTCGTGCCCGACAACGACGGCTCGGGCAACGTCGTGGTGACCTACCCGGACGGCCAGCAGGTGCGGTTCGGCCGCAACAGCGACGGCACCTTCGCACCGCCTCCGGGCCGTCAGGCGAACTTCCGGATCGAGGTCGAGGCCGCGGGCGGCGGCTGGGTGCTGACCGACAAGGCCTCCACCCTCTACCGGTTCCGTCCCGACGGCCGGCTCATCGACATCTACGACCAGGCCGGCCACCACGTCGAACTCGACTACGGCACCCCGGAGCACCTCCGGCGGGCGATCAGCCGGACGAGCGACCGGATCCTGTACTTCAAGTGGACCGGGAACCACGTCACGTCCGTCAGCACCGACCCGATCGACGGCAAGCAGCTCACCTGGACCTACTCCTACGACGGTGACCGGCTGACGAAGGTCTGCGACCCCGACAACGGGTGCACGGGTTACGGCTACACCCCGGCCTCGCACTACCGCAGCTCCGTCGTCGACGCCCGCCCGTCGTCCTACTGGCGGTTCGCGGAGACGTCCGGCACCACGGCCGGCAGCGAGAACGGGCTCAAGCTCGGCAAGGACGCCGGAACCTACAAGGACGTCGTCCTCGGGCAGCCGGGGCCGCTGGCCGGCACCGGGACCGCGGCGACGTTCAACGGCACGTCGTCCGTGGTGACCCTGCCTGACGGCCTGGTGCGCAAGAACCGCGACCTCGCGGTCGAGATGTGGTTCAAGACCGCGTCGGGCGGTCCGCTGTTCGGCTACCAGAAGGCGCCGATCAGCGGCACGCCCACGAGCGCCGTGCCCGTGCTCTACGTCGGCACGGACGGCAAGCTGCGCGGGCAGTTCTGGAACGGCACCGCGGCACCGATCACGTCGGCCACCACGGTGAACGACAACGCCTGGCACCACGTCGTGCTCTCCGGCGCGCTCGCCACCCAGACGCTGTACCTCGACGGGCAGGCCGTGGGCAGCGCCCAGGGCGAGATCGCGCACGACGACGTCGTCTACGACCAGATCGGTGCCGCGTACACCGTCCCGCCGTCGGCCTGGCCCGGCTGGGGCACGGACCCGCGCCGCTTCTTCTCCGGCCAGATCGCCGAGGCGGCGTTCTACGAGTACGCCGTCGGGCCGACGACCGCCGCGGCACACTTCCAGGCGCGGGCGGCGGCCGGTTCGCTCGCGAAGATCACCCTGCCCAGCGGCCGGATCGCCGCTCAACTGAGCTACGACACCGCAGCCGACCGGCTCACCGAAGTCGTCGACCGTAACGGCGGGCACTGGCGTCTCGGCCGTCCGGTCGTCACAGGCACCGAAACCAACCTCATCCGCACGACTCAGGTCAGCGATCCCGGGAACCGGCCGCACTTCTACGACTACGACCCCGTGCGCGGCCGGATCCTGCGCTACGTCGCGCCGTTGGGTCAGGGCATCCGCCCGGAGGACCGGCGGGACGGCGACGGGAACCCGCTTCCCCCGGACAACCCGACCTGTGACCCCTCGGTCCCGCAGAACCCCGGCGACCCGTCGTACTGCGGCGGGCCGGTCGGCGGCGACGGCACGTGGGTCGGCGGGCCGGTCAACGGCCAGGGCGTGCGGACCTACGACTACGACGACAAGGGCTTCCAGACCACCATCGGCGACGAGCTCGGCAACGTCGTGGTCCTGACCAACGACGAGCGGGGCAACGTCGTCGCGCGCAAGACGTGCCGCGTCGCGCCCGGCGACTGCCAGACGGCGTACTACAGCTACTACCTCAACGCGGCCGACGTCACCGACGCCCGCAACGACAAGCTGCTGTCCTCTTCGGACGCGCGCTCGGCGAACGCGGCCGATCCGGCGTACGCGACGACGTACACCTACACGGACGTGGGCGTCCGCGGTCTGCTGCTGACGGAGACCACCCCCGACGGCGCGGTCACCCGCCACCAGCACGCGGACGGAACCGAAGCGGCGGTGGGCGGCGGCAACGTCCCGGCCGGCTTGCTCCTGCAGACGACCGACCCGCGCAACGGCGTCACGAGCTACTCCTACTACCGCAACGGCGATCTCGCGAAGGTCGTCGACCCAGCGGGCTTGACGACCTCGTACACCTACGACGTCTTCGGTCGCAAGAAGACGGAGACGCGCAGCAGCGCCTCCGATCCGGCCGGCGCGACGACGACCTACGCCTACGACGCCCGGTCGCACCAGACCGTGGCCACGAGTCCCGGTGCGGTCAACTCCGTCACCGGCGTCACGCACACCGCGCAGACGCTCACCGGCTACGACGCCGACGGCGATGTCGTGCGGACCGAAAACCGCGACCTGACCGGCGGCGACACCGCACGGGTCACGACCACCGAATACGACGACTTCGGCAGGCCGAACCGGGTCGTCGACGCCGAAGGCGGGGTGACCTCGTCCGGCTACGACGGCTTCGGAAACCGCACGTGGATGGTCGACGCCGGCGGCAACAAGTACGAATACGGCTACACGGCGCGCAACGCACTGGCCGAAGTACGGCTGCGGGCGTGGAACGGCCAGGCCACCGATCCCTCGACCGGCGGCGGTGACACGGACGGCGGCGGTGACACGACGTCGGCCCCGACCTTGGTGCTCGCCTCCTACGCGTACGACCTCGCCGGCCGGCGGGTCCGCGAGACCGACTCGATGGGCCGCACCACCCGCTACCAGTACTTCGGTGACGGAAAGATCTGGAAGGTGATCGCCCACGACCTGCGCGATCCCTTCAACCCGGCGGCGCCCAAGCGTGATGTCACGCTCCAGGAGTACGCCTACGACGCCGCGGGGCAGAAGACCAAGCTGACCGAGCCCGGCGGTCGCGTCACGACGTTCGAATACGACGCTTCGGGGCGCGGCACGGCGCAGACCGTCGATCCCGCGGGCCTGGCGAACCGGACGGAGTGGACCTACGGCCCGGGCGGCGACGTCCTCAAGACCGTCCACACCGGACAGAGTTCGAACAGCACCCGGCTCGATCTGGGCAACCGCGAGACGATCGAGTACGGCTACGACGTCGCCGGCCGCCAGACCAGCCAGTCCGTCGTCAAGAGCGCGACCGAGAAGCTGACCACGACCTACCGGTACGACGAGCGCGGACTCACCACCTCGGTCACGTCACCGCGCGGCAACGCCCGCGACGCCGATCCGGTCGCGTTCACGACGGATCTGACGTACGACAAGCTGGGACAGCTGACCCGGACCACCCAGCCACTCGTCGCCACCGAGTCCGGGGGAGCGGCCGCGGCCGCGGTGCGCCCCCAGGTCCTCAGCGGCTACGACAGCTTCGGTGAGCAGACCGAGACCCGCGACCCGAACGGCAACGTCGGGACCGTGACCTACGACCGGGCCGGCCGGGTCGTCAAGACGGCGTCACCGGACTACCGGAAGCCGGGCGAGACCACCGCGGCGAAGGTCGCGACGGTCAACCAGTACGACGCGCTCGGCAACGTCCTGAGCGTGACCGGCCCGGACGGCGTCGTCACCCGCTACCGGTACGACCAGCTCAACCGGCCCGTGGAGCGCGTCGATCCCGATCCGGCGGCGGGCGGCCAGGCCGGCGGGGTGTGGCAGTACGGCTACACGACCGAAGGCGAGCTGCTTTCGACCACGGACCCGACCGGTTCCCGGGTGGAAGCCACCTACGACGACCTCGGTCGTCAGGCGACCGCGACCCGGCTGGAACGGCGTCCGGCCCCGGCGGCGTACACCACGAAGCTTCGGTACGACGACGCCGGGAACCTCCTCTCGTCGACGTCGCCGACCGGTGACCTGACCAAGAACGAATACGACGTGCTCGGGCAGCTGACCACCACCACGGATCCGGCGGGTGTGGTCTCGCGCTTCGGCTACGACTTCGCCGGGCACCAGGTGCGGCAGTCCGACGGCCACGGCCGGACCGGCTACGTGAGCTACGACCCGGCGGGCCGGGCGACCGGTTTCTACAGCCTGGCCCCGGACGAGCACGTCCTGCGCAAGAGTGCGCTCGGGTACGACGCCGACGGCAACAAGGTGTCCGCGACCGACGCGCTCAACCGCACCACCCGGTTCGACTACGACTCCCGCGGCCTCCTGGTCCGGCAGCAGGAGCCGGTCACCGACACGTCGTCGATCACGACGTCGTTCGGCTACGACCCGGCCGGGAACCGGACCCGGTCGACCGACGGCCGCGGCAACGCCACTATCCAGACGTATAACGTGCTGGGCCTGCCCGAGTCGGCGATCGAACCGGCCACCGCGGCCCACCCGGCCGCGGCCGACCGCACCTGGACGACGTCGTACGACCCCACTGGCCGGCCGGTACGCATCCAGGCTCCTGGCGGCGTGGTCCGCCAGCGGACCTTCGACGCGCTCGGCCGGCTCACACTGGAGACGGGGACCGGAGCCGCGCAGCCGACGCCGGATCGCGTCCAGCGGTTCGACTCGGCCGGCCGCTTGCTGGCGGTGAACGCGCCCAACGGCGAGAAGACGTTCACCTACGACGACCGTGGTGACCTGCTGACCAGCAGCGGGCCGCTGTCGGGCACTTCGACGTACGCCTACGACGGGGCGGGCCGGCTCACCCAGCGCGTCGACGGCGCGGGCACGGCGACGTTCGGCTACGTCAAGGGCAGGCTCTCGACCCAGCAGGACGGCCTGACCGGGGTCAAGCAGACGCTCGGCTACGACGACGCGGGCAACGTCGGCTCGATCGACTACGGCGCCGGCCACGTCCGCACCTACGGTTACGACGACTTCGGCCGCCAGACCGGAGACGAGCTCAAGGGCACCGGCGGCGTGTCGCTCGCCGCCATGGCCTACAGCTACGACCTGGACGACCGCCTCACCGGCAAGAAGACATCGGGAGTCGCCGGCGCCGGGGACAACTCCTACGGCTATGACCAAGCGGGCCGCCTGACGTCGTGGACCGCCGGCACCCAGACGACCGGGTACGGGTGGGACGCGTCGGGCAACCGAGTCAGTGCGGGCGGCCGCACGGCCACGTTCGACGAGCGCAACCGCCAGCTGACCGACGGCACCGACACGTTGACGTGGAGCGCGCGGGGAACGTTGGACGCGCGCACCGGCCCGGCGGGAACGGTGACGTCCGGCTTCGACGCCTTCGACCGGGCGGTGAAGCAGGGCTCGGTCACGTACGCGTATGACAGTCTGGACCGGGCGTCGTCGCGCAACGACCAGACGTTGACCTACGACGGTCCCAGCCTGGACCTGACTTCGGACGGCACGTCGAACTTCGCCCGGGGTACGCAGGGTGACCTGCAGGCCCAGAGCACCGGCGGGGCGTCGCAGGTCGCGATCACCGACCAGCACTCCGACGTCGTCGGCGGTCTCGCTCCCTCGGGCGCACTGACCGGCTCGGCGAGCTTCGACCCGTTCGGCGCGAAGGTGGCCCAGTCGGGCGCGACGTCACCGTTGGGCTTCCAGTCGGACTACACGGACCCGGCCACGGGCGCGGTAGACATGGGCGCCCGCTGGTACTCACCGGGTACGGGGACGTTCGGCGCCCGGGACGGCGTATCGCTCCCAGACCTTCCCTCAGCAGCCGCGAACCGCTTCACCTACGGCAACGCGAGCCCGGTCAACGGGATCGACCGGGACGGTCATTCGACGGACACTCTGACACCTCCTGGCGTGGGGACCACCACTTCCGGACGGGGAGTGAGCAAGGGCATCGGTGGGCTACTGGGCCTCGTTTTCGGTGGGGCGCGCTCCACCGGATCTGTGGGCTGGGACACGTACAACACGATCGCCGGTTACGTCCCGTGGGGATGGCTGTTCCAGGTTCAGTCCAGGGGCGGATCGCCCCAGCCGGGCCGGATCGGTTACTACACCGATTTCTCGAGTGACCGCGGCTGGAACCCGTCTTGGCGCCCGGGTCCTGCAACGCAACCCGGCAACCCGCCCGGGCCCGGCGCTTGCCAGGTGTGTGCGCCACCACCTCCCGGGGGCTGCTGGTGCCCGCCTCCGCCTCCGCCCCCACCGCCGGGCATCCAGGCACGGATCGACCAGAACGAGAAGGCCCGCAACGTCGCCGACCCCATCCCGGACGGCGCCCAGAACCCGTACTTCGGCGGGGGCGGAGTCTCGTCGGACCCCAACCTGCCGGCGAGCATGGTGGCAGGCCTCCTCGGCGGCCTGCAAGACCTGGTCAACATCTACCAGGGCTTCCTCAACCAGATCCTGGACCCGAAGAACCCGGTGGTCCACGACGTGGATCCGCCGATCCCGTCCCCGTTGCTGCCCGCGCAGGCTTCGGCTTGGGATAACTGCGGCGGCGGTGTCCTGCGGGACGACTTCAACGGCGGGACCCGGAGAACGGGATTCGGCTGCGACAGCGGCGAGTCACTTGCCGACGTCCGCGACGGGCGGTCGTCTTCTCGGGATTCGAACGGATTCCGGTTGCCCAACGACCGATTTCCGCCCGACCAACGTGTCTTGGCTGCCATGAAACAGCAGCCGATCAACGTCTGCGGGTTCGACTGCTCCGAGATATCGGAAAACCTGCTCGTTGCGGCAGGTCGAGAAGGAAAGATCATCGCGTTCAAGGGAAAGGGAGATCTTCTCCTGGTCCCGGAGGGTTCGAGTACGGTCGAGTATACTTTCCACCATGTGTACACTGACGGTAAGTATGCTTACGACCCGCGTCTGAGCATGAACGCGATTCCGTGGGGAGACTACGTGCGGAAATTGAAGTCTCTTAATGACGGCTTGCGGTGGGGAAGCCCGGGATTCGCGGGGCAGTTCTCATGATTGATTCGAGTTCGATCCTGGAGACACTTTCGGCTCGCGGGGCGGTTGCCTGGGCGCGGATCTCCGTGGGCGTTGACCCTGTGGACGGCTTCGTTCGGCCACCGTTCGTGGTCTGGAGGTACGGCGATCCACCTGCTGGCCTTGGTGATCGGTTGAATGGGGTTGTAGCGGGGTTCGGAGGGTCTTTTGAATGGCGCTTGGACACGGTTTCGCGAAATTGGACCCTGGATCCGAACTTTGTGCGATCGGGCTTGCGGGACGCCGATCCGCAAGACGTCGAGGCATTGACTCGGATCAAGAAAACGTCTCAGCGATCCTGCCTTGCCGCAACCGAAGAACTGGGTGCGCTCATTAAAGAACTCGCCGACGGCGGATGACTGCGTCGACCTACCGGCCGAGCGAAGCCCGCTGGATCTTCACCGGCTTGGCCGGTGCGCCGTCCAGCGGCCCGTTCGGATCCGTCGGGATGATGCCGTCCGCCACCATGTGGTCGATCGCCGACATTCCGCTCACCACGTGACCCAGCACCGAGTAATTCGCCGGGATGTTCGCGAACGAATGCACGATGAAGAACTCCGACCCGTTCGTCCCGGGTCCCTGGTTCCCCATGGCGATCGTCCCGCGCGGGTACGTCTCCGCGCCGGTCACCTCGTCCGGGAACTTGTACCCCGGGCCGCCCTTTTCCACTTCGTAGATGTCGCCGCACTGCAGGACGCCCAGCCGGGCCGAGTTCGACAGGCGCCAGCACTGGGAATGGTCGTAGAACCGCTGCAAGACCAGGGATGCCATGTTGTGGACCGCGCACGGGGCTGCACCCGCGCGGTCCAGGCGGACCGTCACCGGGCCGTAGTTGAAGCGGAACGTGACGTCGACCGTTCCGCGCGTCAACGCGAACGGCAGCGGCCGGATCACCGGACGGGCCGCCGGGTTCGCGGGCGTCGGCGTGAACTGGCACGGGACCACGATCGAGGACGCCGAGGCCGGGACGGCCGGCGCCACCAGCAGGGCACCCAGGACACCGACGAGAGCCAAACCCCAGCGCAGCTTCATGGGCCGGGAGGTTAGCGGGTCACCAACTACTTGCGCCAGGCCGTGCGGCGCTTGCGGATGTCGAGGACCAGCAGCAGGACGAGGAACGCCGCCAGGCCGACCAGCCAGACGTTCTCGGTGTTGTTCTCGTGGTTGCCCTTGATCATCACGAGCAGGATGACCGCGCTGACCCAGCCGGCGATCCGGGTGCCCTTCGGGAAGGAGCCGTGCCAGCCCCAGGCCGCGGACGGCTCGTCGCGGGGGTCGACCTCGGGCCGCTTCTCGACCGCCTTGCCTGCCACGATGAACTCCCTCAAGACCCATGAACCACGTACCCCGCGATGATCCCACACCTCCGCGTGCGCCGCGGACACGGCCCGCATGGCTTGTGTCTCCCGGTCGCGAGGCGATCGCGGCGGACGTCCGGGCGTGCGGAGGCCGCGGCTCCGGCGGCGAGGGGCCTCCGCGCACGCGGGCTGCGCGACCCGCCGGGACGGTCCGCACGGCCAGGGAACCTCCGCGTGCGCCGCGGACACGGCCCGCGCGACAATGGCCCGCGATGACTACCTCGCGAAGCGTCCTCGTGCTCGGCTCGACCGGGTCCATCGGAGTGCAGGCCCTCGACGTCGCGGCGCGCAACCCGCACCTGTTCCGGGTGGCCGGGATCGCCGCGGGCGGTGCCGATCCCGCGGCCCTCGCCGCGCAGGCGCTCGCGCACGGCGTCGAGGCCGTCGCGGTGACCAAGGCCACGGCCGCCGAAGACCTGCAGCTCGCGCTGTACGCCGAAGCGCAGAAGCGCGGCTACTCCCGGGGCGACTTCAAGCTCCCGCGGCTCTTCGCCGGTTCCGACGCCGTCACCGAGCTGATCGACGCCGTGAAGGTCGACACCGTCCTCAACGCGCTCCCCGGCTCCCGCGGCCTCGAACCGACCCTCAAAGCGCTCGCCACCGGCGCCACCCTCGCGCTGGCCAACAAGGAGTCGCTCATCGCCGGCGGGCCGCTCGTGCTCGCGGCGGCCAAGCCCGGGCAGCTCGTGCCGGTCGACTCCGAGCACTCGGCCATCGCGCAGGCGCTGCGCGCGGGGCACAAGAACGAGGTCGCGCGGCTCGTGCTCACCGCGTCCGGGGGGCCGTTCCGCGGCCGCAAGCGGGCCGATCTCGCCGACGTCACCGTCGAGCAAGCGATGGCCCACCCGACCTGGTCGATGGGCCCGCTGATCACCATCAACTCGGCCACCCTGGTCAACAAGGGCCTCGAACTGATCGAAGCCGCGCTGCTGTTCGACGTCCCGCCGGAGAAGATCGACGTCACCGTGCACCCGCAGTCGATCGTGCACTCGATGGTGACCTTCACCGACGGCTCGACGATCGCCCAGGCCAGCCCGCCCGACATGCGGCTGCCGATCGCGCTCGCGCTGCACTGGCCCGACCGGGTGCCCGACGCCGCCGCCGCGTGCGCCTGGGACACGGCCGCGACCTGGACGTTCGAGCCGCTGGACGACGAGGCCTTCCCGGCCGTCGAGCTGGCCCGGCACTGCGGCACCGTCGGCGGCTGCCTGCCCGCCGTCTACAACGCCGCGAACGAGGAGCTCGTCGCCGCCTTCCTGGCGCAGAACACCCGCTTCACGTCGATAGTGGACACTGTTTCCGAGGTGGTGGGAGCCGCCGACGAATGGCGTCGCGAACCTCGCGACGTCGAGGAAGTTCTCGCGGCCGAGCGCTGGGCTCGCGCCCGGGCCGGTTCGATCATCGAGGGGAAGTAGCGGGTGCTCGCCTACATCATCGGTGTGGTGCTCTTCGCGCTGGGGATCTGCATCTCCGTCGCACTGCACGAAGCCGGTCACATGGTCACCGCGAAGGCCTTCGGCATGAAGGTCCGCCGGTACTTCGTGGGCTTCGGGCCCACGGTGTTCTCCTGGCGCCGCGGGGAGACCGAATACGGCCTGAAGTGGATCCCGCTCGGCGGGTTCTGCGACATCGCGGGCATGACGGCGCTCGACGAGGTCACGCCGGACGAGGCGCCGCGCGCGATGTGGCGGTTCAAGACCTGGAAGCGCACCGTCGTGATGTGCGCCGGGTCGATCACGCACTTCATCCTCGGCTTCGTGGTGCTCTACCTGATGGCCGTCACGATGGGGCTGCCGAACCTGACCGCCGCCGACCCGTCGCCGGTGCTGGCCTCGACGTCCTGCGCGCGGTCGGCGACGACCGAAGAGCAGGCCAAGGACACCACCTGCCCGCCGGGGGCGCTGCGCCCGGCGCAGGCGGCCGGCCTGCTGGCCGGCGACAAGATCCTCTCGGTCGGCGGCAAACCGGTCGCGAGCTGGACGGAGATGCTCGCAGCCGTGCAGGCCACCAGCGGCCCGACCGAGTTCGACGTCGTCCGCAACGGGCAGAACCTGGCGCTCGTGGTCGACGTGCCGAAGGTGCAGCGATGGAGCAGCGCGGGCGTCCGCGAGGTCGGCATGATCGGCGCGTCGCCGGTGACGCCCGCGATCACCACGCAGTACGGCCCGGTCGCCGCGGTCGGCGCCACGTTCGGCTTCACCGGCACGATGTTCGCCGAGACGGCGCAGCGGCTCGTCCAGTTCCCCGAGCGCATCCCCGCCGTCGTCTCCGCGATCTTCGGCGGCGAACGCGACCCGAACACCCCGGTCAGCGTCGTCGGCGCGAGCCGGATCGGCGGCGAGGCCGTCGAGCAGGGCATCTGGGTGCTGTTCTTCTTCCTGCTGGCCAGCCTCAACTTCTTCATCGGCGTGTTCAACCTGCTGCCGCTGCTCCCGCTGGACGGCGGGCACATCGCGGTGGTCTGGTACGAGCGGATCCGCGACTGGATCCGCGGCCTGCGGGGCAAGGCCGCGGGCGGTCCGGTGGACTACACGAAGCTGTCCGGGCTCACGATGGTCCTGGTCCTCATCGGCGGCGCGGTGACGCTACTCACGGTGACGGCCGACATCGTCAATCCGATTCGCTTGCAGTAACGCCACGCCACGGAGGGGTCGCGGCCCCTCCGTGGCGTGGCACACACGCCGTAATGCTGCTCACCGTGACGGTTGACATGGTGCGGGTGGCCCACTCGGGGTAGGTACGCTGAAGACCGTGACCGTCGCACTCGGTATGCCCGCCCTGCCCCCGCCCGTCCTCTCCGAGCGCCGCAAGACCCGCCAGCTCCAGGTGGGCTCGGTCGGTGTGGGGAGCGACTTCCCGATCTCCGTCCAGTCGATGACGACGACACTCACCTCCGACGTCAACGCGACCCTGCAGCAGATCGCCGAGCTCACGGCGGCGGGCTGCGACATCGTCCGCGTCGCCTGCCCGTCGGCCGACGACGCCGAGGCGCTGCCCGCGATCGCGCGCAAGTCGCAGATCCCCGTCATCGCCGACATCCACTTCCAGCCGAAGTACGTCTTCGCCGCGATCGAGGCCGGCTGCGCCGCGGTGCGCGTGAACCCGGGCAACATCCGGAAGTTCGACGACCAGGTCAAGGAGATCGCGCAGGCCGCGAAGGACCACGGCACCCCGATCCGGATCGGCGTCAACGCCGGCTCGCTCGACAAGCGGATCATGGACAAGTACGGCAAGGCGACGCCGGAAGCGCTGGCCGAGTCGGCGCTGTGGGAGGCGTCGCTGTTCGCCGAGCACGACTTCCACGACATCAAGATCTCGGTCAAGCACAACGACCCGGTCGTCATGGTCCGCGCCTACGAGCTGCTCGCCGAGCAGTGCGACTACCCGCTGCACCTCGGCGTCACCGAGGCCGGCCCGGCGTTCCAGGGCACCATCAAGTCGGCCGTCGCGTTCGGCGCGCTGCTGCGGCAGGGGATCGGCGACACGATCCGCGTTTCGCTGTCCGCGCCGCCGGTCGAAGAGGTCAAGGTCGGCATCCAGATCCTGCAGTCGCTGAACCTCAAGCAGCGCAAGCTGGAGATCGTGTCGTGCCCGTCGTGCGGGCGCGCGCAGGTCGACGTCTACACGCTCGCCGAGCAGGTCACGGCCGGGCTCGAGGGCATGGAGATCCCGCTGCGCGTGGCCGTCATGGGCTGCGTCGTCAACGGTCCGGGCGAGGCCCGCGAGGCCGACCTGGGCGTGGCGTCGGGCAACGGCAAGGGCCAGATCTTCGTGAAGGGCGAGGTCATCAAGACCGTGCCGGAGCACGCGATCGTGGAGACGCTGATCGAGGAGGCCATGCGCATCGCCGAAGAGGCGGGCGAAGGCCTCGGCGAGGGTGCCCCGGTCGTCACCGCCGGCTGAGGGCGCTCACCCCTGCAGGTGGTGCTGGGCGGCGTCGCGGATCTGCAGGCGGACGTTCTCCAGCGCCGCCGCGACCTCGTCGATCTGCTGGGACGCCAGCTGGATCGAGCCCTGGATCGAGCCCTGGATCGCGGTCGCGGTCGACGTCTCCCCGAGCAGGCCCATGACCTGGGCCTGCAGGTCTTCGAGGTCGCTCTTCGTCGCGAGCGCGATGCCGGTGGGCACCTGGTCGGCGAGCAGTTCCAGCTGCTGCGCCTGCTCTTGGATCGTCATCGGTGGTTCCTTCCGCGGTGGGGGACGCACCTCCGTGTTAGCAGAAACCGGAACTGTCGGTGGTGACGTTTACGCTGGCGTCCGTGAGCGTGGGCTGGGCCGTCGGCGAGCCGCACCCGGTGGTGCGGCCCCTGGTCACGCGCTACATCGGGTACGCGCAGGACGACGTGACGCTGGCCGTGCACCGCGGCCTGCCGTCCCGGTACGTGACGCTCGTCATCAGCCTGGCCGCGCCCGTCCGGATGGCCGGGCACCGGCTGCAGGCCCTGGTCGGCGGGCTGCACACGAGCGCGGTGCTGATCGAGCAGGACCGCACGCAGGAGGGCCTCCAGCTCGAGCTCGACCCGCTGGGCGTGCGCACCCTGCTCGGCGTGACAGCGGCCGAGCTGAGCGGTGCCGTCGTGGACCTGGCCGAGTTCGGCCTCGGCGACCTCCCGGAGCGGCTGCGGGAGCGGCCGACGTGGCCCGAGCGGTTCGCCCTGCTCGACGACGTCCTGGCGGCGCGGGCGGTGGACCCGCGCCGGCCGCCGCCCGAGCTGGGGGAGGCGTGGCGCCGGATGCGCGGCGCCGACGGCCGGGTCCGCGTCGCGGACCTCGCCGGTGAGGTCGGCTGGAGCCGGCGGCACCTGGGCGAGCGCTTCCGGGCGGAGCTGGGGCTGGCACCGAAGCAGGCGGCGCGCGTGCTGCGGTTCGAGCGGGCCGGGCGGCTGCTGCGTGGCGGCCACTCCGACCTGGCCGCGCTCGCCGTCGAATGCGGCTTCTACGACCAGGCGCACCTGAGCAACGAGTGGCGGGCGCTGGCCGGGTGCACCCCGGGCACGTGGATCGCCGAGGAGCTCCCGTTCCTCCAAGACGGGGAGGCCGCCGCCGGGCAAGACTCACCGGCATGACTCCCGCACCGAACGTCTGGCCGGCCCTGCGTTACGACGACGCCCCGGCCGCGGTCCGTTTCCTCGTCGACGTCCTGGGCTTCACCGAGACGCTGGTGGTACCCGACGGCGACCTCGTCGCCCACGCCGAGCTGCGCTGGCCCGAGGGCGGCGCCGTGATGCTGGGCAGCGTCCGGCCACCCGACGGCGTCCACGACGCCATGAAGCCCGGCACCGGCGCGGTCTACGTCGTGTCGGACCACGTGGACGACATCCACACGAAGGCGAAGGCCGCCGGCGCCGAGATCACCGCCGAGCTGACGGACACGGACTACGGCTCGCACACGTTCAGCCTGCGCGACCCGGAGGGCAACGCCTGGACATTCGGCACCTACCGCGGCGCACCCTGACCAACCCGGCCGCGTTCGTGACGGCGGGCTGAATCCCCTGGCCGCGCCATGGCTGCCTGGCCGAACCCGGCCGCGCCCACGGCGGCCGGTCGAACCCGGCCTACCGGGCCTGATCCGCGGCGCGGCGATCAGGCGCGGCCGCCTTGGCCGCGCCCGCACCGCCGCTGCCCTACTGGACGGGGCGCTCGAAGGTGACCAGCAGGCCTTCGACCCCGCCCGGGCCGACGCGGCCCTTGACCTCGGCCGACGTGATGGCCTTGAGCTGCCAGCCGTCCCCGGCGTGGTCGTTGAGCAGCTTCTCGAGCTTGTCCCCGGACATCTTGCCGCCCAGGAGCTTCTCGCGGACCTCGACGACCTTGTACGCGTAGCGCTGCATGTCTTCGATTCTGCCCGGTTCGCCGGACACCGGCTGTTCATCTGAGCGTGTCGAGAGGCTCGCGTTCCGTTTCGGCTGTTCATCTGGCACCCTGGAGTCCGTGTTGCGGCTTGCAGGTGCACGGCTGCTCGATGATCGGGACTATCCGGCGGTCCGTGGGGCGCTCGCCGCCGACCCGGTGGGCAGCTGCATGGTCAGTGCCAGGGTGGAGGCCGCGGGCCTCGATCCCTGGCGGCTCGGTGGTGAGCTCTGGGCCGCCGACAACCGCCCGGTGCGCGCCGGGCGGCTCCAAGGGCTGTGCTTCTCCGGTCCCAACCTGATCCCCCTGCGCGGCAACGCGCCCGCGTTGCGCTCCTTCGCCGACCGCGCGCTGCGCCGGCAGCGCACCTGCTCGTCGCTGGTCGGCCCGGCCGAGCAGGTCCTCGGCCTGTGGGACGAGCTGGCCGACGAGTGGGGCCCGGCCCGCGAAGTCCGTGACGACCAGCCGCTGATGGCGCTCGACACGCTGCCGCTCATCAAAGCCGACCCGGGGGTCCGCGCGGTCCGCCCGGACGAGATCGAGCGCTACCTGCCCGCGGCCGTCGCGATGTTCATCGAAGAGGTCGGCGTCGACCCGCGCAGCGGCGACGGCGGCGCCAGCTACCGCGCCCGCGTCACCGAGCTGATCGGCGCCGGGCGCGCGTTCGCCCGGTTCGAGCACGGCGAGGTCGTGTTCAAGGCCGAGATCGGCGCGATGTCGGCGTCCGTCGGCCAGATCCAGGGCGTCTGGGTGCACCCGGAACGCCGGGGTGACGGCCTGGGCACCGCGGGTACGGCCGCCGTGGTGAACCGGCTCGTGCGCGGCCTCGGCCGCACCGCGAGCCTCTACGTCAACGGCTACAACAAACCCGCCCTCGCGGCCTACCGCAAGGTCGGCTTCCAGCAGGTCGGCCAGTACGCGACGGTGCTGTTCTAGCACTCTTCCGTGGCGGCGTTTCAGCCCCGCCGCACCGCCCTGACCAGGGCATCATCCGGCCATGAGTGCACGTCGAAGCGGTGCCGTGCTCGCGGTGCTGCTGCTCGCCGCCTCGACCGCGGCCGGCTGTTCGGGCGACGGCCCCGAGGACGCCCTCTCCGCGTTCCTCGACGCCGTCGCGTCCGGGGACATCGCCGCCGCCGCGGCGGGCACCGACTCACCGGACGCGGCGAAGACCGTGCTGACGCAGGTCCGCGGGGCCCTCGACCCGGAGTCCCTGGACGTCGAGGACGAAGAGGTGAAGGAGCCGGCGGACGGCGACACCGTCACGGCCGGCTACCAGCTCACCTGGCACCTCCCGCACGGCCGCACCTGGACCTACCGCGCCGACGCCCAGCTGCGCGCGGCCGAGAACGGCTGGCAGGTGCACTGGCAGCCGACGGTCGTGCACCCGCAGCTCGCGGTCGGCCAGACCCTCGGCGTGCTGCCGCAGCTGCCGGAGACGGCGCCGGTGCTCGACCGCGACGGCGTGCCGCTGATGCGCCCGCAGACCGTGATCGGCGTGGTCGTCGACCCGGCGAAGACCGGCGACGCGGGCGCGGTGGCCAAGTCGCTCGCCGCCGCGCTGCACCGGTACGAGCCGTCGGTGACCGGTCGCTCGCTGCTGGACGGGATGGGCAAGACCAAGCCCGGCGCCACGTTCCCGGTGATCACCCTGCGCGCCGGCGACTACCAGCGCGTCAAGCCGGTGATCTACGACCTGCCCGGTGTCCGGTTCGCCAGCCAGGAACGGCTGCTGCCGGTGACGCGCGGGTCCGGGACGCAGGTGCTGCCGGCCATCCGCACGCTGGTCGAGCAGGACCTGGCCGGGGCGGCGGGCTGGCGGATCGTCACCCAGGACGTCACCGGCGGCGAGGTGTCCGAGCTGCGGGCCGAGCCGCCGAAGCCCGGGCCCGCGATCACCAGCACGCTCAGCGCGCGGATCCAGGACGCCGCCGAGAAGGCCCTCGTACCGGCCGAGTACCCGGCCGCGCTGGTGGCGATCCAGCCGTCGAGCGGGGACATCCTGGCCGTGGCGCAGAACGAGGCGGCCGACGCCGAAGGCTCGCTGGCGCTGTCCGGGCGTTACCCGCCGGGCTCGACGTTCAAGATCATCACCGCCGCGGCCGCGCTGGCGGACGGCGACGTCGAGGCCGGCAGTCCGGTCGACTGCCCCGGAACCACGACGGTCGAGAACCGCGTCGTGCCGAACGAAGGCCGCTTCGACCTGGGCCGGGTCTCGTTGAAGACGGCGTTCGCGAAGTCCTGCAACACCACCTTCGCCCGGCTCGCGGCCGGGCTCCCGGGGTCGGCGCTGACCGACACGGCGAAGTCGTTCGGCATCGGCGCCGACTTCGTCGTCCCGGGCCTGACCACGGTCACCGGCGCGGTCCCGGCCACCGACTCCGCCGTCCAGCGCGCGGAGAACGGCTTCGGCCAGGGGACGGTGGTGACCAGCCCGTTCGGCATGGCCCTGGTCGCGGCGACCGTGCAGGCCGGGAAGGTGCCGACGCCGTCGCTGGTGATGGGACGCCCGGCGACCACCCAGAACGTCGGTGACGCGCCGTCGGACGACGTCCTCGACGCGCTGCGCGGGATGATGCGCGAGGTCGTCACGTCGGGGACGGCGACCGGCCTGCGGGACATCCCCGACGTCGCGGGCAAGACCGGCACCGCCCAGTTCGGCGACGGCTCCCGCTCCCACGGCTGGTTCGTCGGCTACCGCGGCGACCTGGCGTTCGCGGTGCTGCTGACCGAGGCGGGGTCCTCCAAACCGGCGGTTCAGGCGGCACACCGGTTCCTGGCGGCGATCGGCTGACGCGGCCGTCGTAAGGTGGAGGCATGTCCGTTCGTGCCCCCCTGGTTCCCGGCGTCCAGACGCCGCGCCGTGACGTCCCCGCTTCCATCGCCCGTCCCGAATACGTGGACAAGCCGGCACCGAAGCGGGACACCGGCAACGGCGTGCGCACGCCCGAGGTGATCGAGGCGATGCGGATCGCGAGCCGGATCGCGGCGCAGGCGCTGGAGGAGGGCGGCAAGGCCGTCAAGCCGGGCGCGACCACCGACGACATCGACAAGGTGGTCCACGAGTACCTGCTCGACCACCACGCCTACCCCTCGACGCTGGGCTACCGCGGCTTCCCGAAGTCGTGCTGCACCTCGCTCAACGAGGTCATCTGCCACGGCATCCCGGACTCGACGGTGCTCGAGGACGGCGACATCTGCAACATCGACGTCACCGCCTTCATCGGCGGCGTGCACGGCGACACGAACGCGACGTTCCTGGCGGGTGACGTCTCCGAGGAGGTCCGCCTGCTGGTGGAGCGCACCCGCGAGGCGACGCTGCGCTCGATCAAGGCCGTCCGCCCGGGCCGCAGGCTCAACGTGATCGGCCGGGTCATCGAGGCGTACGCCAAGCGCTTCGGCTACGGCGTGGTCCGCGACTTCACCGGCCACGGCGTCGGCCCGTCGTTCCACACCGCGCCGACCGTGCTGCACTACGAGGAGCCCACGGTGGAGACGGTGATCGAGGAGGGCATGACCTTCACGATCGAGCCGATGATCACCCTCGGCACCATCGACTACGACATCTGGGCCGACGACTGGACCGTCACCACGAAGGACCGGAAGTGGACGGCCCAGTTCGAGCACACCCTCGTGGTGACGGCCGACGGCGCCGAGATCCTGACCCTGCCGTAGCCCTCGTGAGTGTTTAGGGCGGTTAGAACCGCCCTAAACACTCACGAGCCGTGGGGTCAGTGGCTCGTCGCCTTCTGGTAGCAGCGCACCGAAAGCGGTACGAAGACCGCCAGCAGCACCACGATCCACAGCACCGACGCCAGCACCGCGTGCTGCATCGGCCAGACGTCGTGCGGGGGCAGGGCCGGGCTCGTGTTGCCGAACAGGTCCCGCGACGCCTGCGTGATCGCCGAGATCGGGTTCCAGTCGGCGATCACCCGCAGCGGTGTGGGCAGCCGGCCGCTGTCGACGAACGTGTTGGCCAGGAACGTCAGCGGGAAGATCGCGATGCTCGAGACGTTGTTGAACACCTCGGGTTTGCGCACGGCCAGCCCGATCGTCCCCATCACCCACGACAGCGCGTAGGCGAAGGCGAGCAGCAGGAGCACGCCGCCCAGCGCCTCGAAGACGCCGGTGTGGATGCGCCAGCCGACCAGCAGCCCGACCAGGCCCATGATGAGCAGGCTCGTCACGTTGAGGATCAGGTCGGCGGTGGTCCGCCCGATCAGCACCGCGGCGGGGGACATCGGCAGCGAGCGGAACCGGTCGATGATGCCCTTCTGCAGGTCGTCGGTCAGGCCGTAGCCGGTGACGATGCTGCCCATGGCCACCGCGAGGGTGAAGATCCCCGGCAGCATGAACTCGCGGTAGGACAGGCCGGGGATGTCGATCACGCTGCCGAACACGTAACCGAAGAGCAGCACGAACATCACCGGCAGGAACACGATGGACCCGAGCAGGTCCAGCGACCGGACGATCTTGATCGAGTTCCGCTTGGCGACGGTGACGCCGTCGGTCACGGCCAGTTGCACCGCGTTCATCACACGGCCTCCTTCGCGGGTTCGGTCACGTCATGACCGGTGAGGGTGAGGAAAACGTCGTCGAGGGTGGGACGCCGGAGGCCGACGTCGCGGACGTCGACGCCGTCGGCGGAGAGCAGGGCCAGCGCTTCGGTAAGCGCTTTCGCGCCGTGGGTCACGGGCACGGTGAGCCGGAACCCGTCGGCCTGCGGCTCGCCGCCGCCCAGCCCGGCCAGCGTCGCCCGCGCGCGGGCGACGTCGTCGTGGGTGCCGACGGTCAGCTCGATCCGCTCGCCACCGACGAGGTCCTTGAGCTCGTCGGAGGTGCCGCGGGCGATCACGCGGCCGTGGTCGACGACGGCGATGCTGTCGGCGAGCCGGTCGGCCTCCTCGAGGTACTGCGTGGTGAGCAGCAGCGTCGTGCCGCCCGAGACCAGCTCGGTGATGACGTCCCACAGGTCCGTGCGGGCCCGCGGGTCGAGCCCGGTCGTGGGCTCGTCGAGGAACAGCACCGGCGGGTTGGCCACGAGCGCGCCGGCCAGGTCGAGCCGGCGCCGCATGCCGCCCGAGTAGCCCTTCACCGGGCGGTCGGCGGCGGCTTCGAGGTCGAACCGGGCCAGCAGCTCCCGGCCGCGGGCCTTCGCGCGCTTGGTGCCGAGGTGGTAGAGCCGCCCGACCATCTCGAGGTTCTCGGCCCCGGTCAGCTCCAGGTCGACGGCGGCGTACTGCCCGGACGCGCCGATGTGCGACCGCAGCGCGTGCGCGTCCCGCACGACGTCGAACCCGGCGACCGTGGCGTGGCCGGCGTCCGGCTTCTGCAGCGTCGTGAGGATCTGGACGGTGGTGGTCTTCCCGGCGCCGTTCGGCCCCAGCACCCCGAGCACGGTGCCTTCCGGCACCCGCAGCGACATGCCGTCGAGCGCGGTCACACCGCCGTACTTCTTGACGAGTCCTTCGGCCACGATGGCGTCTGGCATCGGATTCCCCTTCTGTTTCAACGAAAGTTCAGGCGCGGCGGATGACGATGTCGCCGGTGTAGCTGCGGGCCTTGATCTGAACCGTCTCGGCGGTCCCGCTGGGCCCGTCGGACGCGGCGAGCGAGTTGCGCACGGCCCCGGTCAGCGAGCTGAGCTCGAGCCACGCGGCGCTGCCCTCGCGGATGCCGACCTCGATCTCGCCGACCGCGGTGTCGAGCACGACGGCGTCGCGGATGACCTCGCCGATCCGGACGTCGCCGGCGGCCGTCTTCGCGTGCACCCCGGCGTGGGCGAGGTCGACGAGGATGTCGCCGTTGGCGGTGGAGACCCGCAGGTCGCCGGTGACCTCGCCGACGCGGGTCTCGCCGTTGGAGTTCTTCAGCTCGGCGGTGCCGTCGATCTCGCGGATCCGCAGCTCGCCGGTGCCGGTGCCGAGCTCGGCGTGCCCGGTGGCGCGGCCGACGAAGATGTCGCCGGTCGCCGTGTTCGCCTCGATCCGGGAGGCCTCGTCGACGTGGATGTTGCCCACGGACGTCTTGACGCGGCTGTCGCCGACGCGGCCGGACACGTGGTAGTCGCCCATGGCGGAGACCGCCCGGACCCGGGAGCCGGCCGGCAGCTCGACCGTGACGTGCAGCGCGCCGCCCTTGCCGAACAGCTTGGTGGTGTACTTCGGGCCCTTGACCAGCAGCACGCCGTCGGTGAACTCGACGCGGGTGCGACCGGCGGCCTTGATGTCGTCGTTGTCGGACGGGTCGGCCGGCTCGACCTCGACGGTGGTCTCGGTGCGCTCGCCGGCGACGATCCGGACGTCGGCGACGCTGACGTCGATCGTGGCGGTGATCGGTTCGGGGGTGGCGAAAACAGGCATGGCTGTGCCCTCCTGGGCAGTTCGGGTGACGTCTCCGCAGGTCGGAGCCGTGAAGGAAGAAGAAGGGTTACTGAACCCAGCCGGTGTACTTGTCGCCGTAGACCGACCGCTGCCGGGGCTGGGCGCTCCCGGAACCGAGCGCGGCGTTCGCGGCCCGGACCAGCCAGGCGTTGGTGGAGAGCCGGTCCCGGTTCGCCGCCTCCTCGACGCGCTGCTTGAGCTGCTCGGGCAGGCGCAGGTTGATCCGGGAGACGGTGCCGTCGTCCGGCTCGGACGGCGGCGGCGGGGTCTGCTGGGGCGCCGGCTCGGGTGCGGTGGGCAGCGAGACGGCGAATTCGGCGTCCCGGCGGCGAAGGCGGACTTCGACCGAGCCGGGTGCGAGGTCGCGGGTGATCTCGTCGGCCGCGGCCGACAGGGCGTCGAGCAGGGTCAGCCGGATCGCCGACTCGAGCGGCGCGGTGAGCCGCTCGGCGAGGGCGACGGCTTCTTCGCCCGCCGACTCGGCGGCGACCGCGAGCTCCCGCCGGAGTTCGTCTACGAAGGGCGTCAGGTCCATGGCACAACTATGGCGCCATCGTGGCACCACGACAACCCTGAATTGGCACCCTTAGGGGTCAGAAGTGGTGCCAAATGAGTAAAAGCCCAGCTCAGGCCGGTTCGATGCGCTCCAGCAGCTCGTCCAGGAAGCCGCAGGCTTCGGCGGCGGCCCGGTCCGCGTCGCGCTCGGCGATGGCGTCCGCGAGGCCTTCGTGGCCGATCTCGGGCATGTGTCCGGCGCCCGGCGTGATGGTGGACGTCGCCGCGACACTCGCCGTGATGACCTCGGTCAGCCCGCGGTACAGCTCGGTGAGCAGCCGGTTGTGGCCGCTGCGGACGACCGCGCAGTGGAATTCGGCGTCGGTGCGCACGAAGTCCGGCCAGCGACCTTCGCTCAGCTCGACCTCGCGGCGGGCCAGCAGCGCGCGCAGCTCCGCGACGTCTTCGTCGGTCCGCTCGGCTGCGGCGAGCCGGGCGCCCTCGACCTCGAGGGTGCGCCGGACCTGCAGCACCTCGCGCAGTTCGTCGCCGCACAGCCGGCGGATCGCGCCGGAGACCTCGCTGGTCGCGCGCACGTAAGTGCCGTCGCCCTGGCGGACCTCGAAGATGCCGGTGTGCGCGAGGGCGCGCACGGCCTCGCGGATGGTGTTGCGGCCGACGCCGAGCTGGTCGCCCAGCTCGACCTCGGTGGGGATGCGCTCGCCGATCGGCCATTCGCCCTGCGTGACGGCGGTCCGCAGCTGCTCGATGACCTGGTCGACCAAGCCTGTCCGCCGGGTGGTGGCCAGAGGCACAGGAATTATCCCTTCATCCAATCATCCTACGTATGAGATAGTAGCTCGTATGCCCGTCGAATCCCGTGAATCAGCACTCGAACCCGAGCTGGACGGCGCGATCGAGACGCGCACGCCCGGCGTGGTCGCCGGCGGCGCGCTGCTCGCGGTCGCCGTGGTGCTCACGGCGCTCAACCTGCGCCCGGCCATCACCGGAGTCGGCCCGATGCTCGCCGAAATGCGCGCCGGCCTGGGCGCGTCCGTGCTCTGGGCGGGCGTGCTGACGACGTTGCCGACCCTCTGCTTCGCCGGCGCCGGGCTCGCCGCGCCGCTGCTCGCCCGTCGCGCCGGGATCGGCGCCGCCATCGCGGTCGCGCTGACCGCGATCGCCGCCGGGCTCGTGCTGCGCGTGCTCGACGGCCCGTACGTGGTGCTCGGCGGGACGCTCGTCGCGACCGCCGGGATCGCCCTGATCAACGTGCTCATCCCGGTCGTCATCAAGGGCTCCTTCCCGGCTCGGATCGGCCTGATGACCGGCGTCTACACCGCCGCTCTGCAGGGCGGCGGCGCGCTCGGGTCGGCCGTGACCCCGCAGCTGGGCGACGCCTTCGGCGGCTGGCGCCCGGCGCTCGGCAGCTGGGCGGTGGTGGCCGTCGTCGCGCTCGCCGCGTGGATTCTCGCAGCCCGCGGCACCGGCCGGGCACCGCGTCACGCCGACGCCGCCGAGGGCGGCCGCTCGCTGCTGCGCAACCGGCTGGCCTGGATCGTCACGGCCTTCTTCGGCCTCCAAGCCTTCTACGCCTACGCGGCGATGGGCTGGTTCCCGCAGGTGCTGATGGACGCCGGTGTCTCGCGCGACCACGCGGGCCTGTTGTTCGGCCTGGTTTCGCTGATCGCCGTGCCGATCAGCCTGGTCGTGGCGCCGATGGCGGCCCGGCAGCGCGGCCAGGGCGCGTGGATCGTGGCGTTCGGCGTGTTCGGCCTGGCCGGGACGGCCGGGCTGATGCTCGCCCCGGCGTGGTCGCCGCTGCTGTGGAGCGTGCTGATCGGCCTCGGGATGAGCGTCTTCTCGCTGGCCCTGACGGTGATCGCGTTGCGCGCGAAGACCGGCGGCGACACCGCCCGGCTGTCCGGGATGGCCCAGGGCTTCGGCTACCTGTTCGCCGCGCTCGGCCCGTTCCTCTTCGGCTTGCTGCACGACCTCGCGGGCGGTTGGACCGTGCCGCTGGCGATGCTGCTGGGCCTGCTCGTGGTGCAGATGGGCTTCGGCGCACTCGCGGGACGCCACCGGTTCGTCTGATTCTTAACAGTTAATACCGTTCTCGGCCGTTCGGCGGCTTAAGATCGTTCGATGGCGGTTCCGTCGCCGGCCCTCGGGACGTTGCTGCGCACCGGCCCGTTCGATGCGGCCCTGCGCGCGGCGATCCGCGCCCGCGGCCTGAGTCTCGACCGCCTGCGCGAACACCTGCACGCCCGCGGCGTCTCGGTCACGACGGCGACGTTGAGCTATTGGCAGTCCGGGCGCAGCCGCCCGCAGCGGCGGGACTCGGTGCGCGGGGTGCGGCAGCTCGAAGTCGTCCTCGACGTGCCGCCGGGGTCGCTCGTCGCGCTGCTCGGCTCGCCGCGGTCACGCCGGTCCACGGCCGCCGAGATGGGCCGGTTCTGGCCGGACGGTGGGCGCATCGACGCCGCGGTGTCCGATGTGGACACCCGGTGGGACGAGCGGCTGACCCGGATCAGCCAGCACGACGTCGTGACGGTCGGCCCGGATCGCGAGGAGCTGGAGTTCCATTCGCGGCAGGTGCTGCGCGCCGAGGCGGACGGCCCGGACCGCTGGGTGGTCATCCTGCACCTCGACGAGCACGACCGGCCGCTGCCGGAGGTGCGTTCCCTGCGCGGCTGCCAGGCTGGGCGCAGCGTGCACAAGCCGGAAGACGGCCTGCTCGTCGTCGAACTGCTCTTCGGCCGGCCGCTCGTCCGAGGCGAAACGGTGATCACCGAGCACACGCTCGTGAATCGCGCGCCGCATCCGCTGGCGACGAACTACGAACGCAAGTTCCGGCTCCCGGTCCGCGAATACGTGCTCGAAATCCGCTTCGACCCGGCGGCGGTACCCGCGGTGTGCCGGCGGATCGTGGAACACGACGGCCAGCCGGCCGAATACACCGACGTCGTCCCGGAATCCGGTGCGGTCCACGGCGTCGCGCTCACTTTCGGGCCCGGCCGTTACGGTTTCGATTGGGAATGGGACGCCAGTTAACTGTTAAGGCCCTGCGGATCTTCAATTCGGTGTTCTCCGGGATCTACCGTCGGCGAATCGAATCCCGATCCGAGGAGAACCTCATGCGCAGACTGGTTTCCGTCGCGGGTGTCGCCGCGCTCGCCGCATTGGGACTGGGCTTCCAGCCCGCTCAAGCCGCGCCACCGGCACCGCCGGCCCATCCGCAGGCCGAGGTCGACGGCGTCGCGGCCGCGTTCGGCCTGTCCGCGGACCAGGCCCGGACCCGCCTCGCCGCCCAGGACGACGCCCACCGCCTGGCCGCCGCGCTGCCGACCGCCGTCCGGCAGCAGTCGGCGGGGGAGTGGTTCGACGCGGCCGCCGGGAAGCTGACCGTCGCCGTCACGACGCCGGCCGCCGCGGACCAGGTCCGCGCCACCGGGGCCGCGGCGCAGGTCGTGGCCCGCAGCCAGGCCGAGCTGGACCGCACCGACGCGGCCGTCCGCGCGCTGGTCGGCAAGGGGGTGCCCGGCGTCTACGGCTGGGGCGTCGACGTCCGGAACAACGAGGTCGGCGTCTCCGTCGACCGCACGAAGAAGACGGCCGCGACGGAGAGTTTCCTCTCCAGCGTCAAGGAAATCGGCGTCCGGATCACCGAGACGACGACGTCGCCGAAGCAGCAGTCGGGCACGATCCAGACCGGCAACCCGTGGTGGCCGGGCAGCGAATCGAACTGCTCGGTCGGCTTCCCCGTCACGGATTCCAGCGGTGCCAAGCACTTCCTGACCGCCGGGCACTGCACGAACGACAGCAACCAGGCCGCCTACGGCGCTTCGGGCCAGCAGAACAAGGTCGGTACGTCGAACGTCGGCGGCACGCACAGCGTCAACGGCCAGGAAGGCGACATGGGCCTCGTCGCGGTGACGGAGGCGGGCTGGAACCTCTCGGCGTCGGTCAACACCTGGGGCCAGCCGGCGGTCACGCTCTCCGGCGCGGCCGAGGCCATGGTCGGCGACAGCGTCTGCCACTCCGGCAACACTTCGCACTGGCAGTGCGGCGAAGTGAAGTACACGCACAAGTCCGCCGACTACGGCAACGGCCTCATCATCGGCGACCTGACCTGGACGACGGCGTGTTCGCTCGGCGGCGACTCCGGCGGCGGCTGGCTGCTCGGCAGCAAGGCCACCGGCCTGCACGACGGCGGCCCGTCGCAGTGCGTCCAGAACCCGAGCGACGGCGACATGTCGCTGTTCCAGCCGGTGATCGAGGCGCTGAACAAGTGGCAGCTCTCGCTGGTCACCAGCGGCGGCACCGGTGACACGACGGCGCCGAGCGCGCCGGGCAACCCGCGGTCCACCGGCACGACGTCGAGCAGCGTTTCGCTCGCCTGGGACGCGTCGACGGACAACACCGGCGTCACCGGCTACGACGTCTACAACGGTTCCGCGCTCGCCACGAGCGTGGCGGGCACCAGCGCCACGGTCTCCGGGCTCAACCCGGACACGGCGTACTCCTTCACGGTCAAGGCGAAGGACGCCGCCGGGAACGCGTCCGCGGCCAGCGCGGCTGTCAGCGCGCGGACCCAAGCGGGTGGCGGCGGCTCCCGCACGCTGACCAACGACACCGACTACGCGATCCGTGATTACCAGCAGGTGCTCAGCCCGATCAGCTCGACGCTGACCGGCAGCGCGGCCGCCTCGATCGGCGTCTCGCTGACCATCCGCCACACGTGCGCCGAAGACCTCGGCATCACGCTGCTGGACCCGAAGGGCAAGGCGTACGCGCTCAAGTACAGCGGCGGCAGCACCTGCACGCCGTGGAGCGGCGCCCGGACGTTCACCGTCCCGGCGACGGCGTCGTCCCCGGCGGCCGGCAAGTGGCAGCTGCGCGTGACCGACTACGGCCCCGGCGACACCGGGACCCTCGACACCTGGTCGATCACGCTCTAGGGGCTCCCGCGGGCCGGGCGGTCACCCCGCCCGGCCCGTGGTGACTCAGTCCAGGGGCAGGTTGAGCAGGGCGTTCTCGATCAGCTCCGGCATGGCCGGGTGGATCCAGTACTGCCCACGCGCCATCGCGTGCGCGTCCAGGCCGAAGCTCATCGCCTGGATCAGCGGCTGGATGACGCTCGACGCCTGCGGTCCGATGATGTGCGCGCCGAGCAGCTGCCCGGTGGCGGGGTCGGCGAGCAGCTTCGCGAAGCCGGTGGTGTCCTCCATGGCCCAGCCGTAGGCGATCCCGGCGTAGTCCTGCTTCGAAACCACGTAGGAAACGCCCTGCTCGCGCGCCTTCTGCTCGGTGAGCCCGACGGACGCGATCTGCGGGTGGGTGAACACGGCGTGCGGCACGAACCGGTGGTCGGCCTCGATCCGCTCGTCCGGGTCCAGCAGGTTGTGCTGCACCACCCGGGCTTCGTGGTTCGCGACGTGCTTCAGCTCGTGCGGCGAGGAGAGGTCGCCGAGCGCGTAGATGCCCTCGACGGCGGTCTCCTGGTAGTCGTCGACCACGACGTGCCCACTGTCCACTGTGGTCACTCCGGTGGCGGCGACGTCGAGCAGGTCGGAGTTCGGCTTGCGGCCGGTCGCGACGAGCAGCAGGTCGGCCTCGACGGTCTCGGCGCCCTGCGGCCCTTCGAGGTCCAGCGCGACGCCGTCGGCCGTCTTGCGCGCCCGCACGGTCTTGCGCTCCAGCCGGACGTCGAAGCGTTCCGACGCCAGCTCGGTGAAGCGGGCGCTGACGTCCTCGTCCTCCGAGCGCAGCAGCCGCGCGGACCGGTTGACCAGCGTGACCCGCACGCCGAACGACGCGAAGACGTGCGCGAACTCGGCCGCGATGTACCCGCCGCCGAGGATGACGATGCGCTCGGGCAGCTCGTCGAGCCGCATCACCGTGTCGGAGGTGTAGTAGCCGGTTTCCTCGATGCCGGGGATGTCCGGGATCACCGGACGGCCACCCGCCGCGAGCACGAACCGGTCGGCGGTCAGCACCTCGTCCGGACGCCCGTCGGGGAACGTGACGCGCAGTTCCTTGGTCCCGGTGAAGCGCCCGGTGCCCTCGTAGACGTCGACGTTCTTGTTGTCCTCGTGGCTGCGGCGGTACTCCGCGCCGCCGGCGGCGATCGGGTCGATGCGGCCGAAGACGCGGTCGCGGATGTCGCGCCAGCGCACGCCCTTGAGCTCTTCGTCGACGCCGTACTTCGCGCTCTCGGCGGGCGTGTAGGCGACGTCGGCGGCGTAGACGAACATCTTCGTCGGGATGCAGCCGACATTCAGGCAGGTCCCGCCGAAGGTGCCCTTCTCCACGATGGCCGTCTTCTTGCCGGCGAAATCGGGGCCGAGGATCGAGTTCCCCGATCCCGTCCCGACGATCACCAGGTCGTAGTGGGGCACTTCATCCTCCGCGGGCTCGTTCCGGTCGGTTCACCCTAGCCAACCTGCCGCGTGGAGCAGGTGTTCCCGCGTGTGCTTAACGTCGTATTACGTACTCAGTGCCCATTGGCCGTGAAGTGCATCCGGTCCTTCGGGCTGGTCCACGCCCCACCCCAGCTCCAGCCGATCGCCGCGAACGCGCGGACGGTGGCGTCGCCGGCCAGGACCATGCCGGGGCGTTTCCGCGAGCGGTCGACGTAGGCCGAAGCCAGCTCGGGCAGCACCAGATCGCCCTGGGTGTAGGGGTTGCAGAACGGGTTGACGTCCACCGCCAGCCCGTAGGCGTGCGCTGACCAGGTCGTCTGGCCGCGCGCCGGGCGGCAGACGAACGCGCTGGTCGAGTTGCCGTCGCCGGTGGGCGCCAGGGTCAGCTCGGCCGGGCTGGTCACGCGCATTTCCTCCAGGGGGAAGTGCGCGGCGAAGAGCTTCCCGAACGCCTTCGTGATCCCGGCGGCGCCGGACGCGTTCACCAGCATCTCGCCGGTGTGCGCGCGGCCGTCGAACCCCCAGAACGCGATCGTGAGGTAGCGCAGGTCGGTGGCCTTGACCGGGCACGCGGCCTGCCAGGTGCTGCGCGCGAGGACGGCGGCGGGCACGACGCTGATCGTCGAGGCGTAGACGCTCCCGGCCGGCGGGGGAAGAACGTCTTTTGTCGGAAGTGCCCGATTCACCAGTTCGGGTGGCGTCGGTTCGATCTCGCCGAAGCCGTCGGAACGCAGGGGGAGCGGGTGGGCACCCGCCTGCCAGGTGACAACGGGCGCGCTCGACGTCTTCGGCGGCGCCGGTTTCACCGGGGAGGGGGGTTTGGACACGGTCGTCGTGACCGGCGTCGCGGCGACCGGCTGGGGCGCCGAGGGGACCTCCGACGTGCAGGCGGCCAGCGTGACGGCCATGACCGTCCCGAGCGCCGCCGTCGCTGTCCGTCGCATTCCGCAAGCTTGACATAAACGGTCGGTGAGCGCGGAGTCCACCCGTTTCAGTGACACCGCTTCGGGCTCACTCCGATTAGGGTATTCAGGGCCACCTGTTCACGCTGTGGAGTCGCGTGAGTGCCGTGCGCAGTGCCTTTGCCTGGTGTTCGAAGAGGGGAACGACCCATGTCCGTGAACTCCCGCCGATCCCTGCTGCTCGTGAGCGGCGCGCTCCTCGCGGTCGCGGCGGTCGCCGTCCCGGTCGTGGTGAACACGGCTTCGGCGGACCCGGCGTCCGCCAACCAGCCCCGGATCGTCGGCGGCAACAAGGCTTCGCTCGACGACCACCCGTACGCGGTGTACCTCGCTGACCCGGGCGGGAACCAGTACTGCGGCGCGGTGATCGTCAGCTCCACGGCGGTCGCGACGGCGGCGCACTGCGCGAAAGCCGTGGCGAAGCAGGACGTCCGCGTGGTGGCCGGGCGCGAGGACAAGCGCACCGGTGACGGCCAGGTGCTGAGCGTGTCGAAGATCTGGATCAGCAAGGGGTACAGCGACCCGACGGCGGGCAACGACGTCGCGGTGCTGACCGTGCGCGGCCAGCTCGGCTACCGGCCCGCGAAGCTGCCCGACAGCGGCGATTCGGCGTCCTACCGCGAAGGCACGCAGGCGACGGTGCTCGGCTGGGGCCGCGTCGCCGACGGCGGCGACCGGTCCGATTACCTGCGCAGCGCCCAGGTCCCGGTGATCGGCGACAAGGACTGCAACTCCGACTACGACGTCTACGACCCGAAGACCATGGTGTGCGCGGGTTACGCCGACGGCGGCGTGGACGCGTGCCAGGGCGACTCCGGCGGCCCGCTGGTCGTCGGCGACACCCTGATCGGCCTGGTGTCCTTCGGCGACGGTTGCGGCAAGGCCGGCAAGCCGGGCGTCTACACGCGGGTTTCGGCGTACGTCAACGACATCCAGCAACAGGCCAACCCGCGCCTGCTCGGCTGAGCGTGGTAAGCAGGGGTATGCCGACCCTGCACGACGCGACCGGCCCGGAGCTGACCGCTGCCCAGCTGCACGACATCCTGCGCCTGCGGGTTGACGTCTTCGTGGTGGAGCAGAAGGCCGCGTACCCGGAACTGGACGGCCGCGACCTGCTGCCGGACACCCGCCACCTCTGGTTCTCGGACGACAACGGGGTTACGTCCTACCTGCGAGTCCTGCTGGACCCAGGCGGCATCCGCCGCATCGGCCGGGTGGTCACGGCCGCCCAGTCCCGAGGTCAGGGCCTGGCAGCCCGCCTGATGGACGCGGCCCTCACGATCCCCGCCGAGTACGTCTTGGACGCCCAGACGTACGTCCAGGGTTTCTACGCGCGCTACGGCTTCGCCGCAGAAGGCCCCGAGTACACGGACGACGACGGAATCCCCCACATCCGCATGCGCCGCCCCGCCTAACGGCGAGTCCCGCCCCCAATCACGCGAGTCCCGCCCCCAGACACGCGACTCACGTCCCGAATCACGCGAGTGTCGACTTCGCAATCACGCGAGTCGACCCTTCAATCACGCGTGATGCCTCTCCAATCACGCGTGATGCCCGCTGGAGCACGCGAACCGACCCTCCAGGTACGCGAGCCGACCCTCCAGGTACGCGAGCCGACCCTCTGGGTACGCGAACCGACCGTTCCGGTACGGCTCAGTCGGTCGCACCGCGCGGCGCGGTCGCCGTGATCACCTTCACGGCACGGTCCACATCGGACTCCGTGAGGTCGGCACGCACCGTCAGCCGCAGCCGTGAGATGCCGTCCGGCACCGACGGCGGCCGGAAGCACCCGACGCGGATGCCCTGCTCGGCGCACGCCGCGGCCCACGCGACGGCCGTCTCCGCGGACGGCGCCTGCACCGAGATCACGGCGGCGTCCGGCACGCTCGCCTTCAGCCCCGCCGCCTTCAGCTGCATCGCGAGGTTCCCGGCGTTCTCCTGGACCTTCTCCGCCAGCCCCGGCTCTTCCTTCAGCGCGTGCAACGCGGCGAGCGCGGCGGCGGCGCTGGCCGGCGCGAGCGCGGTGTCGAAGATGAAACTGCGCGCGGTGTCGATGAGGTGCTTGATCACGCGACGCGGCCCGAGCACGGCCCCGCCCTGCGCGCCGAGGGCCTTCGAGAGCGTCAACGTCGTGACGACGTCGGGGGCGCCCGCGAGCCCGGCGGCGTGGACCGCGCCGCGCCCGCCTTCACCCAGGACGCCGAAGCCGTGCGCGTCGTCGACCAGCAGGCCGGCGCTGTGTTCGCGGCAGATCCCGGCCAGCTCGTCGAGCGGGGCGAGGTCGCCGTCCACCGAGAACACCGAGTCGGTCACCACCAGGGCCCGCGGCTTGCGCCGGGTCGCCAGCGCGTTCTTGATCGCGGACGGCGACGCGTGCGCGACGGCGGCGATGTCCGCCCGCGACAGCCGGCAGCCCTCGATGAGCGACGCGTGGATGTACTTGTCGGTGACGATCGCGGCTTCGCTGCCGGACAACGCCGTCACCGCGCCGAGGTTGGCCGTGAAGCCCGACGAGAACACGAGCGCGGCCTGCACGCCGCAGAACCGGGCGAGCTCCATCTCCAGCTCGGTGTGCAACTCGGTCGAGCCCGTCACCAGCCGTGAGCCGGTCGAGCCTGCGCCCCACCGCAGCGCGGCGGCCGCGGCGGCCCCGGCGACGCGCTTATCGTGCGCCAGCCCGAGGTAGTCGTTGCCGGCGAGATCCAGCTCGTCGGTCTTGGCGGGGCGTGGCCGCAACTGCCGCACCAGTCCCGCGCCCGCACGCTTTTCCGCCTCGACGTCGAGCCAGTCGAAAACCTCGTCGGGCGGAAGTGTCGGCGGCGTAGTCACATCCCGCAGTCTCCCACCCGGGCCTCGCGCGGCCGTGAAGCGGGCCTGGAAACGCCGGAAGCCCCGTACCGGCGAGTGCCGGCCCGGGGCCTCCGGGAGAAATCAGCTGTCGTAGCCGCGACGCGGGCCACGGCTCGGCCGGCCGTAGCCGCCACCGCCGCCCGAGCGCGGCTGACGGCCACGGCCGCTGAAGCCACCGGAGCGGCCTTCGTGCGAGCCCTGGCTGTAGCCGCCACGGTCGCCACCGCGGTCACGGTCGCCGGCGTAGCCGCCACCGCTGCCGGCGTGGCTGCTGCTGCTGCTGCCGCCACTGCCGCCGCGGTAACCGCCACGGCTCGAACCGCCGAAGCTGCCGCGGTCGCCGCGGAAGCCACCGCCGCCGCCACCGCGACGCGGGCTCTCGCGCCGACGCTCGATGACCGGCTCGCCGCTGGGCTCGCGGGCACCGGTGATGCGGGTCAGCGCGTCGTCACCCGGACGGACCATCGTGGACTCGGCGCGGACGCCGGCCCGGTCGGTCATCCGCTTGACCATGCGGCGCTGGTCGTTGGTGACCACCGTGACGACGACCCCGGACGCCCCGGCGCGCGCCGTGCGGCCCGCGCGGTGGAGGTAGTCCTTGTGGTCGGCCGCCGGGTCGACGTGCAGCACCAGCGAGATGTCGTCGACGTGGATGCCGCGCGCGGCGACGTCCGTGGCGACCAGCACCGGGGTGTGGCCTTCCTTGAAGTCCGCGAGCACCCGGTTGCGCTGACCCTGGGTTTTGCCACCGTGCAACGCCGCCGCGTTGACACCCTGCTCACGCAGGCGCTCGGCGAGGCGGTCCACGTGGTGCTTGGTGCGCACGAACATGATCGTGCGGCCCTCACGGGCACCGATGTGGGTGATGACGTCCTGCTTGTCCTGGTGTGAGACCTGCAGCACGTGGTGGTCCATGGTGGTGACGCTCGCGGTCGACGGCGCGACCGAGTGCGTGACTGGGTCGCTCAGGTACTGCCGCACGAGGCGGTTGACGTCACCGTCGAGCGTCGCCGAGAACAGCAGCCGCTGCCCGCCCGGAGGGGTGAGGTCCATGATCTCGCGGACCTGCGGCATGAAGCCCATGTCGGCCATCTGGTCGGCTTCGTCGAGGGCGATGAAGTTGCAGTCGCCCAGGTGCGCGGTGCCCTGCCGGACGTGGTCCGACAGCCGCCCCGGGGTGGCGATCAGCAGGTCGACGCCACGGGCGAGCGCGTCGGCCTGGCGGGCGAAGGCCATGCCGCCGACGGCGGTGCGGCACCACAGGCCGAGGGACTTGGCCAGCGGGGTCAGCGAGTCGGCCACCTGCATGGCCAGCTCGCGGGTCGGCACCAGGATCAGCGCGCGGGGGCGCTTCGGGCGGGCCTTGCCGTCGGCGAGCCGGGCCAGCATGGCCAGGCCGAAGGCGAGGGTCTTGCCGGAACCGGTCTGGGCGCGGCCGAGCACGTCGCGGCCGGCCAGGGCGTCCGGGATGGTCGCGGACTGGATCGGGAACGGGCTGTTGATGCCGGCCTCGGCCAGCGCGCGGAGCAGCGGCTCCGGCAGGCCCAGCTCGGCGAAAGTCCTGGTCTCCACGGTCTCGACTGCGTCATCACGCAGCGTGTCCCCACCGGCGGGGCGCTGACGCGGCCGGCGGTCGGGACGGTCCGCGTGCGCGGACGTCGAGGTGGTACCAGAGTTGAACGTGACTGTCACAAATGCCTCTCGGACATGGTTCGTCACAAGGAGGCCCGGGCTCCCCGCGCGCAGGCAGGGCAAGATGGTGTGCGGTGGGCGTTCACAGGGACGGACCCCGGCGCACTGTGTCTTGTCGCTTTACGACACTGCGAGCCGCTTTGGGATTACGGATCACCGCGAGCCATTCGGTGGCTCTGGAGGCGACGGACACCAACTCATCCACGCCGCCGGTTGCGGTCTGTGCTTACTGTACCCGAGGTGGGGTCGGGACTACTCGTTGAGGTCACCTGTTGTGGGCGGCGTCGCAGACGTGTTCCACACCACATCCGCGACGCCGCCCCGCGATCACCCGATCCCGGCGTCGGACACGAGTTCCGCCAGCAGCTCATCGGGCCTGGTGACGTGCTCGCCGAGGCCCCGTGAGTGGAACCAGCCGGCCAGGTTGCGCACGTCACGCGCCAGGAAGTCGACCCCGCCCGGGTTGGCGACGACGTCGACGACCTGGGGCAGGTCGATCACCACCAGCCGCCCCCGGTGCACGAGCAGGTTGTACGCCGAGAGGTCACCGTGCGCGAGCCCCTCGGACGCGAGCAGCTCCAGTGCCGCGGTGGCCTGGAACCACAGGTCCTTCAGTTCGTCCGGTTCCGGACGGACCTGGGCCAGCCGGGGAGCCGCGGTCCCGTCGTCCTCGCCCAGGAACTCGAGCAGCAGTTCGGTCCCGTTGCGCTGGACGGGATAGGGCACCGGCGCCCCGATCGTCCACAAGCGACCCAGCGCGGCGAACTCCGCGACGGCCCACTGCTCGGCGATCAGGTTGCGGCCGAACGCGGTGCGCTGGGCCATGGCCCGGGTCTCGCGGGAGCGGCGCATCCGCCGTCCTTCGAGGTAGCCCGCGTCACGGTGGAACAGCTTGTGCTCGTCACTGCGGTACCGCTTCGCGGCGAGCAGCCCGCCGGGAGTGCCGGGCAGCCCGCGCCGCAGCAGGTGGACATCGGCCTCCTTACCGGTCTTGAGGACGCCGAGGTCGGTGTCGACCGCGGCGAGCTCGGTGACGACCCAGTCCGGCCGGGGCAGCGGGCCGTGCTCGGCGTCGTCCCAGGTCGACCAGCGATCGGCGCCGTCGGGCAGCTGGTTTTCGGTGTAGGCGTCGTCCCGCAGTTTCGCG
Organism: Amycolatopsis sp. NBC_01286; assembly: GCF_035982555.1. NCBI lineage: Bacteria > Bacillati > Actinomycetota > Actinomycetes > Pseudonocardiales > Pseudonocardiaceae > Amycolatopsis > Amycolatopsis sp. NBC_01286. The sequence goes on along the minus strand of NZ_CP108428.1, from coordinate 107,795 downwards.
AGCCGGACGCGTTCGCCTTCGGTCAGCCGCCCGCGCCGGGTGGGTTCGGGTTCGTCGTCGAACCGAGCACGCCGGGAGACCCGCTGGTCCGTTTCGTCCCCGACCCGCGCTCGGCGGCGCGAGGGCTGTAGGTCGTCTTCGTCCTCGAACGGCGTGTAGCGGTCCGAGGACTGCCAGTCGGGCTCCTCGTCGAGCCGCGAGGGCAGTCGGTCGCCTTCGTCGGCGAACCGCGAGAGGAGCGGGGTGCGGTGGTGGTCGTCGCCGCCGAACCGCTCGCGGCGGCGCGGAGGTCGTTCGTCGAATCGGTCGTGATCTTCGAAGTCGTGCAAGCGCACTGGTGGGTTCTCCTGGTTCAGGGATGCCCCACCGGGCGCGTGATCAGCCTCGGGGGGCGGGTGGGCTTGGGCGCAGACGGGCCCGCACAGTCATCACCACAGGCACCTCCCCGCTCGCTCACACCCCGGCTCCCTGCCGGACGTCTCCCAGCTTGCCCGGCCGCCCCGGCGCCGCGCAACCGAATTGCGCGAACGGTCCGTTCGTGCCCTTTCCTTGAATTCCGGCCGTCGCGGTGGTCACGATGATCAGGCAGGCCGAACGAGGAGGAGCGGGATGGATGCGTACGACGTCGTGGTCGTCGGTGGCGGGCACAACGGGCTGGTCGCGGCGGCCTACCTGGCGCGGGCCGGCCGGTCGGTCCTCGTGCTGGAGCGGCGGGGCGAGACCGGTGGCGCCGCGGTGTCGTTCCGCGCGTTCGACGGCGTCGACGTCCGGTTGTCGCGCTACTCGTACCTGGTCAGCCTGCTGCCCAGGAAGATCATCGCGGACCTCGGCCTGGACGTGACGCTGCGGCGGCGCCGTATGTCGTCGTACACGCCGTCCGGCGACTCGGGTCTCCTTGTCGACACGGGCGACGAAGGTCGGACCGCCGAGTCGTTCCGGGCGCTCACCGGCTCCGCCGCGGACTTCGCGGCGTGGCGCCGGTTCTACGAGCTGACCGGGCAAGTTGCCGAACGCACCTTCGGCACGCTCACCGAGCCTCTTCTGTCCGAAGTGGACTTCCGGGCCCGGGTCGGTGACGCCGAAGCGTGGTCGATGCTGTTCGAGCGGCCGATCGGCGAAGCGCTCACCTCGTGGTTCGGCGACGACACGGTGCGCGGCGTGGTGCTGACCGACGCGCTGATCGGCACGTTCGCCGCCGCCGATGCCGAGGACCTCCGGCAGAACCGCTGCCTGCTCTACCACGTGATCGGCAATGGGACGGGCGACTGGGACGTGCCGGTCGGCGGCATGGGCGCGGTCACCGGCTCGCTGGCCGCGGTGGCTTCCGCGGCGGGCGCGAAGCTCGTCACCGGCGCCGAGGTGCTGGCGATCGACCCCGGCGGCGAGGTGCGCTACCGGCACGCCGACGCCGAGCACATCGTGCGCGGCGGGCACGTCCTGGCGAACGTCGCACCGCCCACCCTGGCGCGGTTGCTGGGGGAGGAGAGCGCCGACCGGCCGGAAGGGGCGCAGCTGAAGGTGAACATGGTGCTGTCCCGGCTGCCGAAGCTGCGGGACCCGGGCGGCGACCCGGCCGAGGCGTTCGGCGGCACGTTCCACGTCAACGAGACCTTCACGCAGCTGGAGACGGCGTATCGCGAGGCGGCGGCGGGGAAGATCCCCACGCTGCCGCCGTGCGAGATCTACTGCCACTCGCTGACCGACCCGTCGATCCTGGGTCCGGCCGAGCGGGCGGCCGGCGTCCAGACGTTGACGTTGTTCGGCCTGCACATGCCCGCGCGGCTGTTCGAGGGACGCAACGACGAAGCGCGCGAAGAGGCGTTGCGCGCGACTATGGCGTCGCTGAACAGCGTGCTCGCCGAGCCGATCGAAGACTGCCTGCTGACCGGGCCGGACGGGAAACCGTGCGTGGAGGCGAAAACGCCGCTGGACCTGGAGGCCGAGCTCGGGCTGCCGGCCGGGCACATCTTCCACCGGGACCTGGCGTGGCCGTTCGCGGCGGACCCGGCGCAGGCCGGCCGCTGGGGCGTCGAGACGCCGCACGAGCGCGTGCTCTTGTGCGGCGCGGGAGCGGTGCGAGGAGGTGGTGTCAGCGGCATCCCCGGCCACAACGCGGCGATGGCCTTGCTGGGAAAGGGTTCCTGACCCGCGACCCGCACCGACGGCCGGTGCGCGCTAGACCACCGGCGGGCGGCGCACGTCGTAGAGGTCCCAGTCCAGCTGCCAGAACGCGTCGATGCCGTGCTCGCGGATGTACTCCCGCTCGATGTCGTGCACCGGGAAGCAGCCGGCGATGCTGATGGGCGCGCCACCGCAGTCGAGCAGGGTGTACTGGTCCGCGTCGAGGCCGGCGGGCGCCGAGACGGCGAACGCGGTCATGTCGGACTCCGGCGCGATCGGCTCGCCGAAGTCGATGGTGTCGCCGTAGACGAACGGGCAGGTGCCGCGCAGGTGTTCGGCCAGGTAACCGATGGCCAGGGCCCAGACCGGGTCGTCCGAGCGGACGCTGATCCACAGCTCCGGCTTCACCCCGTGCCACTCCGCGTGGTCGGCGAGGGAGAGGCCGTAGGTCGCGCCCGTCAGGTAGCGCGGCTCGGGTTCGCCGGCGTAGACGAGCGAGATGACGTCGTCGAGCCCGGCGTGGGTGGACGGGATCGGCTGCAGCCGGGGGTCGGTACTCCCGGTCAGGGTGTCGAGATGGGCGACATACCGCTCGGCACGGCTCGGCATGGCGCGCAGCATACGGCGGTCCGGGTGCCCGCGCGGCGGAATCCGGGTCGCCCCGGCGCGGCACGGTCGGGCAGGGTGGGGAGCATGCGAGTGCTCGTGATCGGAAGCGGAATCGGCGGTGCCGCCACGGCCTACCACCTGGCGGGCCGGGGTGCGGAAGTGATCGTGGCGGATGCGGCCCGTCCCGGCACGGCCACCGAGGCCGGCGCCGGGATCGTCAGTCCCTGGACGTCACGCTGGGAGGACGCGGTGTACCCGCTCGCGGCGGCCGCGGGCCGGTACTACCGCGAGTTCACGGCGGAACTGGCGGAGCTGGGCGAGGAGTCGTCGTTCGAGGTCGTCGGCGGGATGATCGTCTCGGCCGAGGAGTCCGAGCTCGCCGAGGCGCGGGAGCGGCTGGCCGCGCGGGCGGCGGACGCGCCGGAGATCGGCGAGGTCCGCTCGCTCGACCCGGCCCAGGCCCGGGAGCTGTTCCCGGCGCTGGCGCCCGGGCTGAGCGCGGTGCACCTGTCCGGCGCCGGCCGCGTCGACGGGCACCAGCTGCGCCGGGCCCTGCTGGCCGCCGCCGAGCGGAAGGGCGCGAAGTTCGTCGAGGGTGAGGTCGCCTTCCGCGCCGACGGCACGGTGGCGGGCGAGGCGGGCCCGCTCGAAGCGGACAGCGTCGTGGTCGCGGCGGGCGCGTGGAGCCGCGAGCTGCTGGCGCCACTGGGCGTCGATGTGCCGGTCACACCCCACCGCGGCCAGATCAGCCACTTCGACCTGCCCGGGACCGACACGTCGGCCTGGCCGGTGGTCCTGCCGCGCACCAGCCACTACCTGCTGGCCTTCGGCGGCGGCCGGGTGGTCGCGGGCGCGACACGCGAGACGGAGTCCGGCTTCGACTACCGGGTGACCGCCGCCGGCCAGCGTGAGGTGCTGGACAACGCCCTGACGATCGCACCCGGCCTGGCGGACGCCACCCTCGCCGAGACCCGGGTGGGCTTCCGCCCGGGCACCCCGGACGGCCTCCCGGTGCTGGGCAGCATCCGCCCGGGCCTGACGATCGCGACGGGCTTCGGCGCAGGCGGCCTGACGAACGCCCCGTACGCCGGAAAGCTGGTGGCGGCGGTGGCGCTGGGCGAGGATCCGGGCTTCGACCTGAGCCCGTTCGCCTTGGACCGCTTCTAGCCCTGGACTGCGTCCGCCTGCGGACTGCTTTCTCTTGCGGGCTGGTTCAGTCTGCGGACTGGCCCCAGCCCAGCCCATGCACGGCCAGATCGCGGACCGCTTGCGGTCCTGAACGCTTCACCCGCGGGCCGGCGGTACCCGACCGGGCGGCTCTCGACGGATCCGTTCCGGCTCGCGATCGGCCGCGCTGAGTCGCGGGTTCTGTGCGGGTCGGGACGGCCGCGCTGAGTCGCGCCCGGTTCCGGTGTGGGTCGGGACGGCCGCGTCGAGTCGCGGCCGGTTCCGGTGCGGGTCGGATGGGCGGCGCCGGGTTGAGGGCAGGTCCGGAATGAGCCAGCGGGCGTCGTGGCAGAGACACGACCGTGCTGTGCCGCGATCGGCGCTGTGGCGTGGTCCGGTGCCGGCGGGGAGCGTCAGCCTTCGGTGATCAGGTCCAGTGCGTGGTCGCCGGTGCGTTCCACCACCAGGCCGGCCTTGCGGATCACCTTGGCCAGCTGGTCCACAGTGGACGGTTCGGCGCGGGTGACCGCCAGCACGTGGGCCAGGCGGCCCTTGTACGCCTTGTTGAAGTGGCTGACCGTTCCGCGCTCGCCGTTGGCGTTTTCGGTGACCACGCGGACCGTCACGGCGTCCGGGCGGAGGTTGGCGAACGCCGAGTACGTGCCCGAGCGGAGGTCGACCACCAGGTCGTCGATGTTCTGCAGCACCGGCTCTAGCACCGGCTTCCACATGGCGCGGATGGTGCCGAGCGCGGGCAGGGAGTTGCCGCCCGAGAGGCGGTACGCCGGGATCGGGTCGGTCGCCGAGACCACGCCGAACAGCGAGGACGTCACCGCCAGCCGGCGGTGGGCCTTCGCCAGCCCGGCCCTCGTAAAGCTCTTGACGTCGAGCGCGTCGTAGAGGACGCCGGTGTAGCGGCGCAGGGCCGGCATCGTCGGGGACGTCCACAGCTGCGCGTTGCGGATGACCTCGCCGGCCTGGCGCTCGGTGATGCCCAGGGCCGCGATGCTGGCCGGGACGTCGCCCGCCAGCTCGACGAGCGCGTCGGCGAGCTTCGCGCGCGTCGGGTTCAGCTCGGGGAACGACAGGGCGGCGTGGTCCAGCGGGGCGCCGCGGCCGCCGTCGGCCTTGGTCTCGGAAGGGGGGAGGAGCACCAGCACGCACTGAGCGTAAATCGGGATGCGTGGCCGGTGCCGCCCGGCCTAGCCTCGGCGCATGGACCTGACCTGGCGTCCCCTCACGCTCGACGACGACGCGGCCCTCGCCCGGCTCTACGCCGCCGCCGAGGAGGTCGACCGCACGGGTGAGCACTTCAGCACCGAAGACCTCCGCGAGGAGCTCGAAGGCCCCAACATCGACCTGGCCACGGCCAGCACCGGCGCCTGGGCGGGCGATCGGCTCGTCGGCTACGGCCTCGTCCGCCGCCGGGACGCCGCGAACCCGGTGCACATGATCCGGCTCCAGTCGGTCGTGCACCCGGACCACCGCGACGACGCCGTCGGCGCGCACCTGGCCGAGTGGTTCACCCGGACGAGTCGCGAGGTCCACGAACGCGCCTTCCCGGGCGCGCCGCTCGAACTGCACCACGGCAGCCACCAGAACGAGCGCTGGATCGCCGGGGTGCTCGCCGCGGCCGGTTACGAGCACCAGCGGACGATGGTGGACATGCGTGTCGGCCTCGCCGACCTGCCGCCGCAGCCGCCGCTGCCGGACGGCGTCGAGCCCGTGCCGTTCGATTTCGCGTACGACCTCGCGACGCTCGACGCCCGCAACGACACCTTCGGCGACCACTGGGGCAGCACCGTCTACGAGCCCGGCGCCTGGCGCCACCTCGTCACCGGCTCCAAGGACTTCCGGCCGGACCTGTCGTTCCTCGTGCTCGACGGTGAGAAGGTCCTGGCCTTCGTGCTCAGCCACTTCTACGCGTCCGAAGCCGAGGCGACCGGCATCCGCGAGCACTACGCGACCTGGGTGGGCACCCGGGACGCGCTGCGCGGCCGCGGGGTCGCCTCCGGGCTGCTCGGCCACACCGTCCTGGCGGCGAAGGCGGCCGGGTTCGAGCGGTCGGCGCTGAACGTCGACGTCGACAACGCGCACCGGGCGCTCGGCGTCTACGAGCGGTGCGGGTTCCGCGTCGAAGACGAATGGCACGTGTACGTCAAGCCGGTGGCACGAGGTTGAGCAGCTCCTCGCCCCGCGCGTACCGCCGCAGCTGGTCCGCGGCCAGCTTCTTGGCGCGCGGGTAGAACGACGCCGAGCCACCCGCGATGTGCGGCGTCAGGACGACGCCCGGCACCGTCCACAGTGGATGGTCGGCCGGCAGCGGCTCCGGGTCCACGACGTCGAGGGCAGCACGGAGCCGCCCGGCTCGCGTCTGCGCCAGCAGGGCTTCCGTGTCGATCGCCGTGCCGCGGCCGACGTTGACCACCAGGGCGCCGCCGGGGAGCGCGGCCAGCGCGGGGGCTCCGAGCAGGCCGCGCGTCGCCGGGGTGTCGGGCAGCACGAGCACCACGATGTCGGCCTCGGGCAGCAGCGAGGGCAGCTCGGCGACGCCGTGCACGCCCGCGTCCGGACGCGCGCGGCTCGCCACCCTGGTCACCAGCGCTTCGGCCGCCAGCAGCTGGCGCTCGATCGCCTGCCCGATCGAGCCGTAGCCGACCAGGAGCACCCGGCTGTCCGCGAGCGACCGCGTGTGCTCGCGAACCCACTCCCGGCGCTCCTGCTGGGCGAACCAGCGGGGCAGGTCCCGCTGGCTCGCGTGGATCAGCGCCAGGGTGTGCTCGGCGACGCTCAGGTCGTGCAGGCCGCGTCCATTGGCCAGGCGGACGCCGGCGGGCAGCAGCGGGACCAGGGCCTCCACCCCGGCCGACAGGGCCTGCACCACGCGCAACGAGGGCAGGTCCTTGATCAGGCGGGGTGGCTCCGGTCCGCGGTCGTACGGCAGCACGTAGAACTCGACACCGTCGAGGGCCGGCGGAGGCGCGCCAAGGCCGTCGTAATACGCGGCCTCGATCCCCTCCGGCACTTCGATGTCGGTCCACGGCAGCAGTACGCGAGCGCTCATGCCGCCAGTTCTACCCGCGCCGCCGCGGCGGCGCGGGTAGACCGGCAGGCGGGAACTACCCGTCGTGCGAACCGGACACGCAGAACTCGTTGCCCTCGGGATCCGAGAGCACCGTCCACGCGAAGCCCGGTACCTCGTGCTGCGCCTGCTCGGTCGCGCCGAGCGCCACCAGCCGTTTCACCTCCTGTTCCCGGTCTTCGGCACCGAGGTCGATGTGGACCCTGTTCTTGCCGACGCGTGGTTCGGGCACCCGCTGGAGCCCCAGCGACAGCCCGCCCTCAGGTGGGGCGAGGAACAGGAACTCGCCCTCGAAGTCCTGGGCGACGGTCGTGCCGAGCGCCGCCGTCCAGAACTCCGCCAGCCCGCGCGGATCCGCGCAGTCGATCGTGATCATGGCCATGCGAAGTTTCATGACCGGAACGCTAGCGATCACCACCGACAAAAACGGGCGCTCGGCTAACCCGTTGGAGTCACGGTGGGGGGAGTGACTACCCTGAGCGGGACTTTCACACCCGCTTGGCGCAGGGAGCCCCGCAGTGATCACCAGGACTTCGTCGTTGTTCCTTCGCACGTTGCGCGAGGATCCGGCGGACGCCGAGGTACCGAGCCACCGGCTCCTGGTACGCGCCGGCTACGTCCGCCGGGTCGCCCCGGGCGGGTACTCGTGGCTGCCCCTGGGCCTGCGCGTGCTGCGCCGTGTCGAGGCCGTCGTGCGCGACGAGATGAACGCCATCGGCGCGCAGGAGATCCAGTTCCCCGCACTGCTGCCGAAGGAGCCCTACGAGGCGACCGGCCGCTGGACCGAGTACGGCGACAGCCTCTTCCGCCTGAAGGACCGCAAGGGTGCCGACTACCTGCTCGGCCCGACCCACGAAGAGCTGTTCACGCTGACGGTCAAGGGCGAGTTCAGCTCGTACCGCGACTACCCCGTCACGCTGTACCAGATCCAGACGAAGTACCGCGACGAAGCGCGCCCCCGCGCCGGGATCCTGCGCGGCCGCGAGTTCGTCATGAAGGACTCGTACTCCTTCGACCTCGACGACGAGGGCCTCGAGCGGTCCTACCAGGCGCACCGCGCCGCCTACACCAAGCTGTTCGACCGCCTCGGCCTCGAGTACGTCGTGGTCAAGGCGACGTCGGGGGCGATGGGCGGCTCGGCGTCGGAGGAGTTCCTCGCGGTCGCCGAGACGGGTGAGGACACCTACGTCCGCAGCACCGAGTCGGGCTACGCGGCGAACGTCGAAGCCGTTGTGACGCCCGCGCCCGCCGCGCAGCCGACCGAAGGCCGGCCCGAGGCGCAGGAGCACCACACGCCGGGCACGCCGACCATCGAGTCGCTGGTGAACTTCCTCAACGCGGCCGGGCTCGGCCGCGAGTTCACCGCCGCCGACACGCTGAAGAACGTCATGCTCAAGGCGCGTCAGCCGGGTGCGAAGGAGTGGGAGCTGGTCTGCGTCGCGCTCCCCGGTGACCGCGAAGTGGACATGAAGCGCCTCGAAGCGTCGCTCGAGCCCGCCGAGGTCGAGCTGCTCGAAGAGGCCGACTTCAAGGCGAACCCGTTCCTGGTCAAGGGGTACATCGGCCCGAAGGCGCTGCAGGACAACGGCGTGCGCTACCTCGCCGACCCGCGGATCGCGCCCGGCACCGCCTGGGTCACCGGGGCCGACAAGGTCGACCACCACGTCATCGACCTGCTCGCCGGCCGTGATTTCACCCCGGATGGCACCGTCGAGGCCGCTGAGGTCCGCGAGGGCGACGCGTCGCCGGACGGCCACGGCACGCTGGTCGCCGCGCGCGGCATCGAGATCGGGCACATCTTCCAGCTCGGCCGCAAGTACGCCGACGCCTTCGAGCTGGACGCGCTCGGCCCCGACTCCAAGCCGATCCGCATCACGATGGGCTCCTACGGCGTGGGCGTCTCGCGGCTGGTCGGCGTGCTCGCCGAGCAGAACCACGACGAGCTCGGCCTGATCTGGCCGCGCGAGGTGTCGCCGTTCGACGTGCACATCGTCATTGCGGGCAAGGACGACGCGGTGCGCGCCGGCGCCGAGAAGCTCGCCGCCGAGCTCGACACGGCCGGTCTCGAGATCATCCTCGACGACCGCAAGGCGACCCCGGGCGTCAAGTTCGCCGACGCCGAGCTGGTCGGCGTGCCGACCATCCTGGTGGTCGGGCGCGGCCTGGCCAACGGCGTCGTCGAGGTCAAGGACCGGCGCACCGGCGAGCGCGAAGAGATCGCGGTCGACGCCGTCGTCGAGCACCTGGTCAAGCTCGTCCGGTCGTAATGGGCCTGTTCCGGCGGCGTGACGAGACAACGCCGGGGTACGAGGACAACGCGGCGCTCCGCGGGTTCGGTGGTTACGAGCCCGCGGACGCGCCGCGCTTCCCGTCCGGCGGCTTCGGGACTCCACCGGCCGAAGCGCCGCACGTCGAGACTCCCCACATCGAGCCGCCTCGTGCTGAGCCGAAGCGGATCCGTCCCGCCGCGGAGCCGCCGAAGTGGCGACGCTCGTCGCGGGCGCCGTGGGTCGGGCTGGTCCTCATCGCGCTGATCGCCGGGGTGCTGAACGCTTTCGGCGTCGGCAAGCCGCACCGGCCGTCGTCGACGCCGGCGCCGCTGCCGCTGGTCGTGACGCCGTCGCCGCGGGTGACCGTGCCCGCCGCGGTGAGCGGCTGGCAGTCCGTCGCGGGCAAGGACGGCTCGTACGCCTACGACGTGCCGCCGAACTGGGAACCCGCGCCCACCACCGTGCACGGCTGGGAGAAGACCGGCGCGGCCCCGGGCATCACGCTCGTGACGAGCGCGTTCCTGGGCCGGAACTTCTGCCAGAAGAGCGACCTCGGCGGTGCGGGCGTCAAGACCGAACCGCTCGGAGACCCCGGCGCCGCGGCGCGCAAGGCCGTCACCGACCTCGGCGTCAGCGCGTACAGCCCGGACAACGGGCCCCTGGCCACGGTGACGCCGGACGCGGGCACGGACGTCCAGGTCACGAAGGCCGACGGCACCAAGGCGCCGGCCCGGATCGTCGTCGCCGACGTGATCCCGTCGGACACCGGGGAATGCGCGGCGAAGCACGCGGTGGTCGCGGCCATGGCCTTCACCGGCGCCGACGCCGTGACGTCGGGTGTCGTGGTGGCGTACGCGGACGCCGATCGCTCCGGGCCCACGATCCGCCAAGACCTGGTGCGGATCCTCCAGAGCTACCGGTTCGTCCCGGCGGCGGACCGCGGCACGATGACGCCGCCGCCGACCACCTACCGCTGACCGCCGGGGTCCGGCAGGCTGGGCCCATGGACAAGCGGCTCGCACGGCTTCGCGCCGGTGCGTTCGGCGTCCTGGGCGTCGCCGGGTTCCTGCTCCTCTTCGGACCGCTGCTGGCCAAGGCCTGGGGCTGGACGACGCGCAGCCGCAGCCCTGAGTGGTGGGGTGCGGCCGGGCAGTGGGCGGGGGCCGTCGGGACCGTCGCCGCCGTGGCCGTCGCACTGTGGATCGCCATCCGGGACGGACGGGTGGCCCGGAAGGACCGGCGGCAGCGGGACGCGCGCGAGCGGCAGGAACAGGCCGCGAAGGTCACCGCGTGGATCGAACGGGTCGAGCACCGGACCTGCATGGTCGTGGCCAACGCCAATGCGGAGGCGATCAACCACGTCGTCGTATCGTTCGACTTCGTGCGGAGCCTGCCGATGACCGGCTCCACCCTGCACCGCGGGCCGGAGATCGAAGACGACGAATACCTCTACGCGGTGCTGCCACCGGGGAAGTGGCGCATGGCGGTGCCCGAAGCGCGGCTCGGCACGGAGCTGACGCCCGGGGTGATGGTCGCGTTCAGTGACTCGCACAACGGGCACTGGCTCCGGCTGACCGACGGCGCCCTGATCGAGAAGGACCAGAACGTCGTCAGCCGCCGGAGGATCCTTTTCCCGCAACGGATCAGCGTCCCCGAGAGCTACTGACCAGCTTCGCCAGCTCGCGCAGCCGGACGTCCGGCAGGTACGCGCGGCTCAGCGCCAAGCCGATGCGCGGCAGGTCGGCTTCGTCGCGGAACGCCAGGTACAGCGGGACGTGGCGGGGCTGGAACTTCGCCTTGAACGCGTGCAGCGAACGGAACCCGTAGTACGGCTCCATCACGCGGCCCAGCGACTCCAGCGTCCGGTCGATCGTGCGCGTGGGCGCCCCGTCGGCGCTGCGGGCCAGCGGAGCACCCGACAGCGAGACGAACCGGGCACCTTCGGAGCGGAAGGCCACGCAGGCCGACGCGATGAGGAACTCCATCACCGGCCGGAAGCCGTGGGCGCTGCGGCGCATGACGTCCAGCGTCCAGCCGCCGACCTTGCCCGCACCCGTGTAGACCGGGAGCCAGGACGTCACGCCGTGGACGACGCCCTCCGCGTCCACCGCGAGGCCGACGCGGGTCGCCGGGTCCATCGCCTCGTCGAGGCCGCCGAGGGTGAAGCCCATCTCCGGCATGGCCTTGTCCGACATCCACTCCTCCGACAACGCCCGGACCTGGGCGAGGATGGGTTCCGGCTGGTCGGCCAAGCGGACCAGCCGGAAGTCGATGTGCTGCTTGGCGGCCTTGTTCAGCGCGGACCGGACGTCCTGCCACGCCTTGCCGCGGAACTCGAGGCCGTCGAGGTCGAGCACGTTGTCCTCGGCCACCTGGACGTGCTGCCAGCCCAGCTCGCCGGTCGCCGCGACGGTCGCTTCGGTCGCCGAGAACACGCACGGCACCAGGCCGGAGTTCTCGCACATGGCGGCGAACTCAGTGACCGTCGCGGCCGCGGTGCCGTCCGGCGCGATCGGGTCGCCGAGCGCGACGGCGACGCCCGCGTGCTTGCGGTAGGCGAGGTAGGAGCGGCCGTCCTCACGGACGAAGTACGTGTTGCGCGGCCACGTCGTCATCCACGACAGCGTGCTGCCACCGTGCCGCCCGAGCAGCGTGCGGGCCAGCGCGACCCCCGGGCCCTGGGCGTGGCGCCGCAGCCGGCGTCGCGAAGGCACCCGGAACGCGTGACGTCCGGCGATCAGGACGATCAGCTCGACCGTCCACAAGAGATTGTCCACGAAGAACAGCGGCAGGCCGGCGGTGTCGTAGTCGCCGCCGAAGACGTCGGCCAGGCCGATCAGGGTGGCGGTCGCGAGTCCTTGCAGCGTCACGAACACCGAGAGCGCGACGGCCCAGCGCCACGCGACCCGGCCGCCCTTGCGCAGGCCGTTGAGCATCGGCACCACCAGCAGGACGAGGATCGCCAGCTCCGGCGCCGTCAGCGAAACGCCCTCCGCGGACCCGAAGGGGCCGTCGCCGGGCACCAGGAACATCACGACCTCGGCGACGGTGAGCAGCAGCAGGCCGGCGACGGTCAGCAGCCGCCACTCCCGCACGTTCGGTCCCGCGGTGTCGGTCGTGCCGCGCGGGCCGACGAGCCGCTTCCCGAGCGGGATGGCCAGCGCCAGCGCGAAGAAGTGGACGAGGTCGGCGAGCGTGCCGACGTAGATGATCGCGACGCCGGCGTACACGCAGAGCCCGGCCCGCAGCCGCAGGCGCCACGGGGGCCGCAGCGTCGCGCTGGCGACCGCGACGGCGGCGAGCGCGCCGCCGGAGAACCCGACGTCGAGACTGCCCGCCATCCGCTCGGCCCACAGCCAGCCGGAGTTGCGGCTCAGCGCGAGGAACTGGGTGGCGACGAGCACCGAGACGAACTGGCCGCCGATCGTCACGGCCATCGCGCGCCGCGTCCCCAGCTGCCACTCGGCGAAGCCCGCGAAGAGCGCGAAGCTGCCGACCATCGGGAGGTAGTACCAGGGGATGACGGCGAAGAAGGGCCCGGTGAGCATCGTCCACCAGCGGCCCACCTCCAGCGACGGCAACCCGTAGGCGACGAACGGGTAGGCCGCGCGGTCTTCGGCGGCGCTCCAGAGCGCCCCGGTCGCGACGGCCAGCACGAGCATGGCGAGGACGACGCTGCTGGTGAACGGCAGTCGTCGCCTCAGTACCGCGACCGTGCCGCGGATGCGTCCCCCTCCGGCGGGCAGGCCCACCGACGCTGTTTCAGTCATGCTCAGAAGTCTGGCGAGCGCGGCCGCTCCGGACATCCGACGGCAGAGCGAGATTTCCCTTAGGGGAGTCCTCCTCCGGAGTGAGGGTCATCCCGGTCCCGAGGACGATGACCTTCGGGGTCGTCAACCGAGGACGGCGCTCCGGACGGCGTCGATGTCGGCCAGATCCGGCAGCACGGTGTGCGCGCCGGCCGCCCGCAGCGCGTCCGCGGGGTAGTGCCCGGTCGCGACGGCGATGGCGATCGCGCCGTGGGCCAGCGCGGCTTCGACGTCGCTCGGGGTGTCGCCGATGACGACCACGGCGTCGGCGGCGAACGGCGCGCCGTGCTTGGCCACCGCCTGCGCGACGGCGTGCGGGACCAGGTCCGGGCGGTGCGCCGAGAGCGTGCCGTAACCGCCGATCTCCAGGTCGAGGTGCTCGTCCAGGCCGAACGCGGCGAGCTTGTGCCGCGAGATCTCCGGCAGGTTGCCGGTGACCAGGGACTGGACGACTTCGTCGTGCCCGGCGAACGCGGTCAGCGCCGCCGCGGCGCCCGGCAGGGCCCGGCCGCTGGTCGGGAGGTGGACGACGGCACGTTCGGATTCCGCGATCAGCGCCTTCCAGAGCGCCTGGAGCAGCTCCTCGGTCGGCTCGATGCCGTGCGCGGTGAGCAGGTCACTGCTGATCGCCCGCTCGGTGCGGCCCCCGAAGTCGGGGTAGGTCTTCAGCTCGGCGCCGGTCGTCGCGGCCAGGGCCGCGGTGTACCAAGCGGCGCCGAGGCCGGTGTAGTCCACCAGCGTGTGGTCGATGTCCCAGAGCACCAGCCGCGTCTTCGTCACGGGTCCGAGGTTACCGGCGTCACTATTCAACACGTGTTGACTTCTTCGGCGGCGGCTCTTACCTTGAGATTAATTCAACGTATGAAGAATAAGTGGAGGTTGTCATGACCGGTCCTGTCCGGCGCCCCGCCGGGGCCCTCGCCCTGGTCGCCGCCGTGGCCGGCGCGCTGGTGGCGGTGGTGCTCGGGTTCCTCACCTTCGGCGCGCAGGCCACCGTCGCGCCCGACGGCGTCCCGGTCGCGGTCGCCGCCCCGCCGGAGGTCGCGCAACGCATCGCCGCGCACGGCGGCGGCCAGCTCGAGTGGACCGTCGCGACCCCGGCCGGCGCGCGGAAGCTGTTGGAGGACAAGCAGGTCTACGGCGTGCTCGAACTCGGGCCCGGGCCGTCCGCGACGGTCGTCACCTCGGGCGCGGTCAACCCGGCGGGCACGCAGGTCGCGCAGCAGGCGCTGACCGGCGCCGCGAGCGCGCTGGCCGGAACGCCGAAGCAGGAGGTGCTGCACCCGGTGAGCCTCGCCGGGCGGACCGCGCCGCTGGCCGCGAGCGCCCTCGCCTGGATCGGCGCGCTCGTCGCCGGGCTCGCGGTGACGCAGCTGGCGAAGCGCACCGGACGCACTCTCGGCGCGGGCGCCCGGCTGCTGCAGATCACCGGGGCCGGCGTGCTGATCACGGCCGTGGTCGCCGGGTTCTTCGCGTTGTGGGACGCCGCGCTGCCGCTGACCACCGGCGTCCTCGGCTTCGTGTTCCTCGCCGCGACGGCGTTCGCGGCCGTGCAAGCCGGCCTGCTGCGCCTGCTCGGCCTGCGCGCGATGGCCGTGCTCGGCCCGCTCTACCTGGTCGCGCCCGCGGTCGCCGGGCAGGTGCCGGAGCTGCTGAATCCGGCCTACCGCACGCTGCTCTGGTCGTGGACGCCGTTCCGCTTCTCGGCCGAAGGCCTGCGCAGCCTGCTGCAGGGCGTGCCGGACGCGCCCGACGTCACCACCGGCGTCTGGGTGCTCGGCGCCTTGCTGGCCGCCGGGCTCGCGGTCGCCCTCTGGCCCGGCCGGTCAGCCTGCGAGGAAGCTGAACCGCACGCGGCGGACCGGGTTGTCGAGGTTGGTGTCCACTAGGCAGATCGACTGCCAGGTGCCCAGCGCGAGCACGCCGCCGAGCACCGGGACCGTCGCGTAGGGCGGCACCAGAGCGGGAAGCACGTGGTCACGGCCGTGACCCGGGCTCCCGTGCCGGTGCCGCCAGCGGCCGTCGCGGGGGAGGATCCCGTCGAGCGCGGTCAGCAGGTCTTCGTCGCTGCCCGCGCCCGTCTCGAGGATCGCCAAGCCCGCGGTGGCGTGCGGGACCCAGACGTGCAGCAGCCCGTCGTGCGCGTCCGCGTCGCGCAGGAACGACTCGGCCTCGTGCGTGAGGTCGTGGACGACGGCCTCGGCGCCGGTGCGGACCTCGATCTCGGTGGAGTACATGGACTCCAGCCTAAGGAGCGGCCACCAGTTCCGCGGGTTGCCGGGTCAAGGTGCCGAGGCGGGTGAAGGCGAAGACGGCCAGCCCCGCCAGCAGCACCGCGCCGGCGGCGTACGGGACCGTCGGCGAGATCTCGTACAGTCCGGTGCCCAGCAACGGCCCGCCCATGAACGCCAGCGCGCTGGCGGACCCGACCAGCCCGGCGACGGCGCCCTGCTCCTCGCGTGTCGCGAGCAGCGTCGGCGCGGACATGAACCCCGGGGTGGCGAACCCCATCCCCGCCCCGAGCACGGCGACGCCCGCGCCGAGCAGGAGCCCGCCGGAAGCGACGGTCACCAGCAGCATCCCGCCGGTCATGACGACCGCGCCCACCCGGATGAGCCGCACCGGTGCCCACTTCAGCCGCGGCACGGCCAGCACCTGGACGAGGATGATCAGCCCGGCGCCGGCCAGCATGACCAGGCTGGTCACCCGGCTCGTGTCCTGCGCGGCCAGGCCCAGCCGGTCCTGCACCAGGAAGCCGACGGTCATGAGCACGATCGCGAGCGCGAGGTACAGGCCGAACCCGATGAGCAGGAACGGCCACATCCGCCGGTCGGCCGGGCTGACCTTCACCTGGGGCGCCCGCACTTCCCGCGCCGGCGGCTTCGGCAGGCCGATCGCGACCAGCACGGCGATCACGGCCAGGATGACCGGCGCGACGTAGATCGGCACGGTCAGCCCGGCGAGGCTCAGCGCCCCGCCGAGCGCCGGCCCGACCGCGAGCGCGAGCCCCTGCGCGGCACCGAACATCGACATCCCCCGCACCCGCTCGGCGGGCCCCGACGTCAGGTCGGCGATGTACGACTGCGCTGTCACCGGTGTCGCGGCCCACGCGAGCCCGAACACGACCCCGCGGGTGAGCAGCACCAGCGTGAACAGCACCGGCACCGCCAGGGTGCCGCCGAGCCCGAGCCGGGCGACGAGCGCGAACGCCAGGAGCGCGATCATCGCGCCGGCCAGGGAGATCAGCAGCACCGGCCGGTGGCCCCATGACGCGCCGCGGCGCCCCCAGAACGGGCTCGCCAGCACGACGCCCGCCCCGCCGACGGCCCACACGGCGCCCAGCGCCAGCTCGCTGAACCCGAACTCGCGGGCCAGTGGCGGCAGGATCGGGTTCAGCATCTGCTGCCCCGCCATCAGCCCGAACACGGCCAGGCACACCACCAGGATGCCTCGCCGGTTCGCGCTCACGCCGCGGCCCGTTCGTGCTCGGTGCCCGACCGCGGCGTGATGGACAGCAGGTCGGCGGGCTCTTCGACGGCCAGCCGGTGCCACCGGCCGGGCGGGACAATGAACGACTGCCCGGCCCTCAGCGTGGTCACGGGCTCGGGCCCCTCGTCTCTCAGGTAGACGCGCAGCGCGCCGGCGAAGACGAAGAGCACCTCGTGCCCGTTCGGGTGCCGCTCCCAGAAGTCGGCGTGCACGGCGGTGTCGCTCTCGGCGTGGAACGCGCCGAGGCTCCACAGGCTCGCCGCGTCACCCGCCAGCGCCTCACGGCGGTCGCCCGGGCCGGACGCCTCGACGACGCCGCCGGGTCGCAGGTGGATCATGGTCTTGAACAGGTCGTAGTTTTCGAACATGTTCCGAAAGTAGCACGCGCGCCGGACGGGTGTCGACCGGCATGATGGACGGCATGCCACGACCCATCGGCCGCCCGCCGACGACCTCGCGCTCGCAGATCCTCGAAGCGGCGCGGGTGATCCTCGACGGCGAGGGCTGGCACAAGCTGACGGTGCGGCGGCTGGCCACCGAGCTGGGCGTCGGCACGACGACGCTCTACCACCACGTCCGCGACAAGGACGACCTGCTGATCCAGCTGCTCGACTACTACGCCTCCCGGCTCAAGCGACCCGAGATGCCGGCGGACCCGCGCGAGCGGATCGTCGTCGCGGCGACCGTGATGCACACCGCGCTGGCCGCCTGGCCGGAGGCGGTGGAGGTCCTGACGGCCGACGACCTGCTCGGCGAGTCGGCCCTGTGGATGGTCGACGCCATCGTCGGCGGGGCGATCGGCTGCGGCCGGACCCCGGAGGAGGCCGTGGAGCTGTACCGGAACATCTGGTACTACACGGCGGGGGAGATCCTGGTCCGCGTGCGCGCCGCGCGCCGCGCCGCGGCGGGCCGGCCGCGTTACCGCGACACGGTTTTCGAGAAGCTGGACGAGACCCGGTTCCCCAGCCTCTCGGCGATCGGGGAGCGCTGGCCGGAGCTGGCCGAACGCGACACCTTCGCGCGCGGTCTACGCGCGTTCGTCGACGGGATGCTCGCTCAGGAGTCCAAGTAGCGCAACACGGCCAGCACCCGGCGATTGTCCCCTTCGGACGGTGACAGCCCCAGCTTGCCGAAGATCGACGTCACGTACTTCTCCACCGAACCGGCGGAGAGGAACAGTTCCGCCGCGATCGCGGAGTTCGACCGGCCCTCGGCCATCAGGCCCAGCACCTCGCGTTCGCGTGGGGTGAGCCCGCTCAGCGCGTCCGTCTGGCGCGTTGCCGCGAACAGCTGGCGGACGACTTCGGGGTCGAGGACGGTCTCGCCGTCCGCGACCCGGCGCAGCGCGTCCAGGAAGTCCGACACCTCGGCGACGCGGTCCTTCAGCAGGTAGCCGACGCCGCCCGCGCGGTCGGCCAGCAGCTGCGACGCGTACTTCGTCTCGACGTACTGGGAGAACAGCAGGATCGCGCAGCCGGGCAGCTCGCCGCGCAACGCGATCGCCGCCCGCAGGCCCTCGTCGGTGTGCGACGGCGGCATCCGGATGTCCACAATGGACACGTCGGGCGCGTGCTCGGTCACCGCCGCGCGCAGGGTCTCGGCGTCCTTGACCGCGGCGACGACCTCGTGGCCGCGGAAGGTCAGCAGTTCCACGAGGCCCTGGCGCAGGATGGTGGAGTCCTCCGCGATGACGATCCGCATGCCGCCGACCCTAGCGGGGCAGCGGGACCCGCGCGGTCACTTCGGTCGGACCGCCGGGCGGGCTGGTCACGGCCAGCTCGCCGTCGACCGTCCGCAGCCGTTCGGCGACCCCGGCCAGGCCGCCGCCGGGCACGACCCGGGCCCCGCCCGCGCCGGCGTCGCGGACGAGCAGCCACAGCACGTCCCGGTCCTCGCGGATCTCGACCAGCGTCGCGCCGCCGTGCTTCGCGGCGTTCGTCAGCAGCTCGGCGGCGCTGAAGTAGACGATCGTCTCCAGCGACGGCGGTGGCCGCCGGGGCAGCGTGACGGTGACCCGCGCGTCCATCCCGGACGTCGCGACGAGCGTCGCCAGCGCCACGTCGAGGCCCGCGTCCAGGGCCGCCGGGTGGATGCCGCGGGCGAGGTCCCGCAGCTCGGTGAGGGCCTGCTTCGCGTTGGCGTGCGCCGCGGTGACCAGCTGCCGGACCTGGGCGACGTCGAGGTCGTCGGCCTTCAGCTCGTCCTTGGCCAGTCCCAGTTTCATCGCCAGCGCCACCAGCTGGGCCTGGGCGCCGTCGTGCAGGTCGCGCTCGATCCGCCGCAGCCGCAAC
Source organism: Amycolatopsis sp. NBC_01286 (assembly GCF_035982555.1). NCBI lineage: Bacteria > Bacillati > Actinomycetota > Actinomycetes > Pseudonocardiales > Pseudonocardiaceae > Amycolatopsis > Amycolatopsis sp. NBC_01286. The sequence goes on along the minus strand of NZ_CP108428.1, from coordinate 88,957 downwards.
GCCGAGTCCTCGACCGCCGTCGCCCGGCTCGCCTCCAGGTCGCGGACGCGTTCGGACAGCACGCGCTCACCGAGCAGCCCGACGACGAGCAGCCGGTCGAGTGCGACGAAGGCGTGCACCACCCACGGCAGTGCCACCAGCACCAGCAGCCCGGACGCCGACCAGGCGAGCGCGCCGGCCCAGCCCTCGGCGCGGATGCCGAAGGCCGGCAGGTTCCGCTCGCCGAGCGGGAACCAGAGGAAGGCGTAGCTGGTCGCGGTCAGGCCGAAGAGCGTCGCGGAGAACACCGTGAGCAGGCCGGCGAAGCTCAGCGGGAGCCGCAGCAGCAGGTAGCCGGCCGTCCGCCAGCCCGCCGGGTCGCCGACGCGCGCCTTCACCCAGCTCCAGAGCCCGGGCTTCAGCTCGGGACGGCGCGGGGCGGGCACGCTCACGCCGAGCAGCACCCGCGCCAGCCCGCGGTGGGCGGCGCCGAGGCCACGGGCGTAGAGCAGGGCGCCGGCGAGCACGAGGAACCCGATGAGCACGGGCGTCAGCCACAGGCCGAGCACGAGCACGACGAGCACGCTGACCAGGGAGAACAGCGTCAGCGGACCGGAGAGCCACAGCCACGCGTACTCGGCCCAGAAGTCCCGCGCGGCCAGCGGCCCGAACACCCGCCGCAGCAGGTGGGGACGAGGCAGATCAAGGCTGGTCACGGCTCCAGTCTCACCGGTCCGCACCGCGCTGCCCATCCGGATTTCCCCCATGCCCGGCGGGGGCGCCCCCGAATTCCACGCTACCCGGCGGCACCGACGGTTCCGGTTGCCGGAAAGCCGTGAGGGGCACCTTCAGGGACGTTAGGTCCCTGAAGGTGCCCCTCACGGCTTTGGTGAAGCGCGCGAAAGCCGCTTCGAGGACCCTGCAGCCCTCAAAGCGGCTTTCGCGGAAACTCTCAGACGTCGAGTTCCGGCTCTTCGCGGTCTTCGCGTGCCTTCTGCGCCGCTTCGCGCATCTCGATGACGTCGGTGAGCCAGTCACCGGTTTCGCGGGCGATGTCGCGCACCGCGCCGGTGATGATGGTCGCGATGTTGCCGATGTGGGTCGCGGCCGACTCGGTGATCACCTGGACCGTGTCCTTGCCGCTCTCGAACTGCCCGACCATGAGCATCGTCCTTCTATGCCGCGCGGAGTTCCTGGTCGCGCTCTACCGTAGCGCGTGCGCGCGGGGCGCCGTTCCACGGCAACGCCAGCTTCGTGAGCTTCTTCGCCACCGACCAGAGCTGCTTGTGCAGCGGGCCCGTGTGGTACGGCAGGCCGTACTTCTCGCAGAGCGCGCGCACCTCGCCGGCGATCTCCGGGTACCGGCGGGCCGGGATGTCCGGGAACAGGTGGTGCTCGATCTGGTGCGACAGGTTCCCGCTCATGATGTGGAACAGCGGGCCGCCGGTGATGTTGGCCGAGCCGAGGATCTGGCGCAGGTACCACTGGCCGCGCGACTCGTTCTCGGTCTCCTCCTCGGTGAAGCTCTCGACGTCGGCGGGGAAGTGCCCGCAGAAGATGATCGAGAACGACCAGAGGTTCCGGACCAGGTTCGCGGTCGCGTTGCCGGCGAAGGTCAGCGGCGCGAGCGGGCCGGTCAGCAGCGGGAACAGCACGTAGTCCTTGCCGACCTGCCGGGACGCCTTCTTGACCATCTTCCGGACGACCCCGGTGGTGTCCGACCACGTGCGCTCGCCCTTGACGATCCGGTCGAACTCCAGGTCGTGCAGCATCACGCCCCACTGGAAGAACACCGCCAGCGCCACCGCGTACACCGGGTTGCCCAGGTAGTACGGGTGCCACTTCTGGGCGGGGTCCATCCGCAGGACGCCGTAACCGATGTCGCGGTCCTTGTCGAGGATGTTCGTATACGTGTGGTGGATGTAGTTGTGCGAGTGCCGCCAGTTCTCGGCGGGCGCCACGTTGTCCCACTCGAAGCGCTGCGAGCTCAGCGCCGGGTCGCGCGTCCAGTCGTACTGGCCGTGCATGACGTTGTGGCCGATCTCCATGTTGTCGAGGACCTTCGCCAGCGACAGCGCGCCGACACCGGCGAGCCACGCGGGCGGGAAGAACCCGGCGAACAGCAGCGCCCGGCCGGCGACCTCGAGGCCGCGCTGGGTCTTGATGACGTTGTGGATGTAGTCGACGTCCTCCTGGCCGAGGTCCTCGACGACCCGCTGGCGCAGCGCGTCGAGCTCGCGGCCGAACTCCTCGACCTGGGCCGGGGTGAGTCGGTCCTGCAGACCGGTCATGGCGGTACTCCTTAAGCGTCGATCTCGACGTCCCCGACGGGGACGGAGATGCAGAGCTGGATCTCTTCGTCTTCTTCGCCGGAAACCTCGCCCGTCTTGGCGTTGCGGACGCGGCCGGCGGTCTTGAGCTGGGTGCAGGAGAAGCAGATGCCCATCCGGCAGCCGTGCTCCGGCGAGAGCCCGGCTTCCTCGGCCTGCTCCAGCAACGGCTTCCCGGAGTTGGCGCACTCGCGGCCACTGCGCTTGAAGCGCACCTGGCCCTCGGCGTTCCCCGTGTCGAAGGTCAACGCGGGCGGCGTGAACTCTTCGGTGTGCACGCGTTCACCGAGCTGCTCGCGGACGGCGTCCATGAGCGGCTTCGGGCCGCAGACGAACGTTTCCGCGTCGCGGTACCACGGCGCGGCCGCTTCGAGGTGCGCCGGCGAGAAGAACCCGCGCAGGTCGCCGCCGGTCTTCGCGTGGGTGTAGGCGTGCACGACCCGCAGCCCGGGGTGCCGGGCGGCGAGCTCGGCCAGCTCCGTGCGGTAGAGCACGTCGGACGGGCCGTTCGAGTAGAGCAGGAACACGATCTCGCCGGGGTGGCCCTCGTCGACGAGGGTGCGCGCCATGGCGAGCACCGGGGTGATCCCGCTGCCGCCGCCGATCAGCAGCACCCGCTCCGGCCGGGTGGCGGGCAGGGTGAACGTCCCGTCCGGTGTGGACAGTCCGACCACGGACCCGACGCCGATCTCGCGGTTCAGGTGCCCGGATACCAGGCCCTGCTCCTTGATCGTGAACTCGAGTTCGCCGGTGTACTGCGACCCGCAGGGCGAATAGCAGCGCGTCCGGCGGACGCCGTCGATCGACACCTGCAGCCGGACGTACTGGCCGGCGGTGAAGCCGGGCCACGCGCGGCTCGGCTGCACGGTGAGGGTGACGCTGTCGGGTGTCTGCTTCCGCACGGCCGTGACCAGCCCGCGGACCTCGCGGCGGACCAGCATCGGGTCGACGAGCTCGAGATACCGGTCCATTCCGTGGGGCGTGAGCAGCGCCTCGGCGAGCGAGGCGAGCCGGCGGACCCGCTTGGGCAAGAGCGCCGTCATCGGACCTCCTCGATTACAGTGAACGACTGTACACTCAACAGTGCACGGCATGAGTGGACGACCTGTCAACGCGAGAGGCGGAGGATGTGACGTGAGCAACGCGGTGGACATCCGTACGCTGGACGACGTGCCCGAGGAGCCCGTAAGTCGTCAAGAGCGCAAGCAGCGCACGCGCCAGGCGTTGCTGGACGCGGCCCTCGAACTGCTCGCCGACCGCCCGTTCGCCAGCCTTTCGCTGCGCGAGGTCGCGAAAGGCGCGGGCCTGGTGCCGACGGCGTTCTACCGCCACTTCGCGTCGATGGAGGAACTCGGCGTCGCGCTCGTCGAAGAGGCCACCCGCACGCTGCGCGGCATGATCCGGTCCGCGCGCACCGACCCGGACACCTACCACGGGATGATCAGCGCCTCGGTCGCCACGCTGCACCAATTCGTGCGCGCGCACGAGGACCATTTCCGGTTCCTGACGCGCGAGCGGTACGGCGGCGGCCCGCTCGCCCGGGCCATCGGCGTCGAGCTGCGGATGTTCTCCGGCGACCTCGCGATCGACCTCGCCCGGTTCGCGACGCTGCGGTCCTGGACGACCGACGACCTGCACATGCTGGCCGACTTGATCGTTTCCGTGATGCTGGCGACGATTGTCGAACTGCTGGAAGCACGGCCCGGTGAAGATCCGAAAATCACCGGAATGGCGGAAAAACGGCTGCGTTTGATCTTGCTGGGCGTTCCACACTGGAAGACTCGCTGAACATTTTCCGCACAACGCCCGGATTACCGGACAACTGCGAGACTTCCGACTCAGGTCAGTGGGGACTGTCGGTCCGGCGTGGTACAACCCACGGATCGTTCCTCGCCGATGAGGAGGTCGTGTGGCGGACAGCGAACAGCATCAGCAGCTCACCGTGGGTGTGGTCACCGAGTCACGCCCCGGGGAGCGCCGGGTGGCCATGGTGCCGAAACTCGTCGGGAGGCTCGCGCAACGCGGGCTGCGCGTCCTCGTCGAGCCGGGTGCCGGGGCCGGGGCGTACCTCAGCGACGACGCGTTCATCCAGGCCGGCGCCGAACTCGGCGACGCCTGGAGCGCACCTGTCGTCGTCAAGGTGAACCCACCCGCGCCGGGGGAGGTCGCGAAGCTGGGCCGGGGCACCGTGCTCATCGGCTTCCTCGACCCGCGCGGCAACCCGGAAGGGCTCGCGAAACTCGAGGAGGCCGGTCTCCGCGCGTTCGCGATGGAGGCGGTCCCGCGGATCTCCCGCGCCCAGGCGATGGACGCGCTGTCGTCCCAGGCCAGCATCGGCGGCTACCGCGCGGTGCTGCTCGCGGCCCGGATACTCCCGCGGTTCTTCCCGATGCTCACCACCGCGGCCGGCACCGTGCCCCCGGCGAAGGTGCTGGTGCTCGGCGCCGGCGTCGCCGGGCTGCAGGCACTGGCCACGGCGAAGCGCCTCGGCGCGCAGACCACCGGTTACGACGTCCGGCCCGAGGTCGGCGAGCAGGTCAAGTCGCTCGGCGCGCAGTTCCTCGACCTCGGCATCGAAGCGGTCGGCGAAGGCGGGTACGCCCGCGAGCTGACGGCGGAGGAGCGCGAGGAGCAGCAACGCCGGCTCACCGAGGCGATCACCCGGTTCGACGTCGTGATCACCACGGCGCTGGTGCCCGGGCGCAAGGCGCCCACCCTGGTCACCGCGGACGCCGTCAAGGGCATGCCCGCCGGGTCTGTCGTCATCGACCTGGCCGGTGAAAGCGGCGGCAACTGCGAGCTGACCAAGCCGGGGGAGGACGTCGTGGAGCACGACGTCACCATCTCGTCCCCGCTGAACCTGCCCGCCGAGATGCCTTCGCACGCCAGTGAGCTCTACGCCCGCAACGTCACCGAGCTGCTGGAACTGCTCGTGACGAAGGAAGGCGAGCTGAAGCTGGACTTCGAGGACGAGATCGTCGCCGGTGCCTGCGTGGCCGGGCGCGAAGGGAGCGTCGCGTGAGCCCACTCGTGCAGAACCTGGCGGTGCTCGTGCTCGCCGGGTTCGTCGGCTTCGCCGTCATCTCGAAGGTGCCCAACACCCTGCACACGCCGCTGATGTCCGGCACCAACGCGATCCACGGGATCGTGCTGCTGGGCGGGCTGGTCGTGCTCGGCCTCGGCGTCGACGGCGTGTTCAACAAGATCCTGCTGGTGATCGCGATCGCCTTCGGCACGATCAACGTCGTCGGCGGCTTCCTGGTCACCGACCGGATGCTCTCGATGTTCAAGGCCAAGAAGCCCGCACCCGCCGACGAGGAGGACGAGAAGTGACCGACTTCGTCGCGATCCTCTACATCGTCGCGTTCGCCCTCTTCATCTACGGCCTGATGGGCCTCACCGGCCCGCGCACCGCGGTCCGCGGCAACTGGATCGCCGCGGTCGGCATGGGCGTCGCGGTGCTCGCCACCCTGCTCACCCCGGGCATGGGCAACTGGCTGCTGATCGTCCTCGGCGTCGCGATCGGCGCGCTGGTCGGCGTACCGTCCGCGCGCAAGGTCAAGATGACCGCGATGCCGCAGATGGTGGCGCTGTTCAACGGCGTCGGCGGCGGCGCGGTCGCGCTCATCGCGTGGGTCGAGTTCAACTCCACGGACGGGTACGCGCACGAGCCCACGTACATCGCGATCGCGTCGCTGTTCGCCGCGATCATCGGGTCGATCTCCTTCTGGGGCTCGAACATCGCGTTCGGCAAGCTGCAGGAGCTGATCAGCGGCCGCCCGATCAGCATGGGCAAGCTTCAGCAGCCGATCAACGCGCTGCTGCTGCTGATCGCGCTGGGCTGCGCGGTGGTCATCGTCGCCGGCGGCGACTCCTGGCTGCTGATCGTCGGGCTGCTCGTCGCGGCGGGCATCCTCGGCCTCACCGTGGTGCTGCCGATCGGCGGCGCGGACATGCCGGTCGTGATCTCGCTGCTCAACGCGTTCACCGGGCTGTCGGCCGCGGCGATGGGCCTGGCGCTGGACAACACCGCGCTGATCGTGGCCGGGATGATCGTCGGCGCGTCCGGCTCGATCCTGACCAACCTGATGGCCAAGGCGATGAACCGGTCCATCCCGGCGATCATCGCGGGCGGCTTCGGCGGCGGCCCGGCAGTGGCGTCCGGCGGTGGCGCGAAGGAAGAGCGCCCGGTGCGCTCGACGAGTGCGGCCGACACGGCGATCCAGATGGCGTACGCGAGCAAGGTCGTCGTGGTGCCGGGCTACGGCATGGCCGTGGCGCAGGCGCAGCACACCGTCCGCGAGATGGCGAAGCTGCTGGAGAAGAAGGGCATCACGGTCGAGTACGCGATCCACCCGGTCGCCGGCCGGATGCCCGGGCACATGAACGTGCTGCTCGCCGAGGCGGACGTGCCGTACGAGCAGCTCAAGGAGATGGACGAGATCAACTCCGAGTTCGCCCAGACCGACGTCGCGCTGGTGATCGGCGCGAACGACGTCACCAACCCGGCCGCGCAGACCGACCCGACCTCGCCGATCTACGGGATGCCGATCCTCAAGGTCAACGAGAGCCGGTCCGTGATCGTGTTGAAACGCGGCATGAGCTCGGGCTTCGCCGGGATCGACAACGACCTGTTCTACGATTCGAAGACCAGCATGCTCTTCGGCGACGCCAAGACGTCGGTGGGCGAGATCGTGGAGGAACTCAAGGCGTTATGACGAGCGGGTCGGATGTGCGTGCGGCGTTCACCGACCCGGCCGAGAACCTCGCGTTCGACGAAGCACTCCTCCGGGTCGCGCCGGAGTCACCGGTCGTGTGGCTCTGGCGCAACCCGGTGTGCGTCGTGGTCGGGCGCGGCCAGCGGATCGCGCGTGAGGTGCACGTCGAGGCGTGCGAGCGTGACGGAGTGCCCGTGCTGCGGCGCGCGAGCGGCGGCGGCACCGTGTTCCACGACCCGGGCAACCTCAACGTCACGCTGGTGCTGCCGTTTTCGGGGGTCCGGGTGGCGGAGCCCCCGGCCGGGGCGGAGCCCCGAATGTCACTGCCCGGTCCGCCCGAGCGGCCCCTCGAAGCGCTCGGTCAGGTTATGAGCGCCGCCGTCGACCAGCTCGGGCTGGTGCCGCGGATCGGCGACCGCGGCCTGTTCGTCGAGGACGCGAAGCTGTGCGGCTTCGCCGTGTTCCGCACCAAGGGCGGGCTGCTGGCCCACTCGACGTTGCTGGTCGAGACGTCCGCCGCCCTCGTCGGCCGGTACCTGACGAGCGCGCCGCCGGACCCGCGCCCGCTCGACTCCCACCGTAGCCCGGTCGCGTCGCTGGCCGAGCACGGCCTGCGGCCCGGCTTCCCGGCGGTCGAAGCCGCGGTGCGCGCGGCGGCGTCGCAGCTGCTCGGGACGTTCGTGCCGCGCCCGCCGTCCGCGGCCGAGCTGACCCGGCAGCGGGCGCTGCTGCACACCCGCTACCGCTACCCGTCCTGGCACGCGGACGGCGCCCAGCGCGCGGCCTGAAAGCCGTGAAGGCCTCCTTCCCGGCCTTAAGAGCCGGTAAGGAGGCCTTCACGGACCTTCCGTCTACTGTGGACTTACTTCTCGGCCGCCGAGAACGTCACGGTCGGCACCTTGCGGGCGGACGCGCGGGTCGTCTTCTTCGGCTCCGCCGCCTTCCGCGTGCGAGTGGTCTTCGCGGGCTCGGCGGCCGTGGTCTTCGCGCGGGTGGCCGCCTTCACCGGGGCGGCTTTGGCCGCGGCGGCCTTAGGCGTCGCCTTGGTGGCGCGTGCCGGAGCGGCCTTCGTGACGACGGCGGTGCGACGTCCGGCGACCGGCTTCGCGGTCTTCGGGACGGCCTTGGCGCGCGGCTTCTTCGCGCCCGGCACGAGCCGCGGCCGGCGCTTGCGGCCACCACTGCGGCGGCCGGCGTCGGCGTAGCGCTGCAAGAGCACGCGCAGCGCCTCGGCGTTGGCGAAGGAGAGGTCGATGTCGTAGTCGATGCCGTCCAGCGCGAACCCGACGGTCTCCCCAGCGGCCTCGCCGGTCAGGTCATCCAGCACCCGCACAGCCGTGTTCCTGGCCACGACAAACCTCCCGTTACTCGAACGTGTGATGCGCGGCACCCGGGATCCGGCGACGCTCCGGGGCCGCCGACAGCTTGCGGCTTCCTGACGAGGATAGCCGTTGGCTTGCGTGATCCCGCGTGGTGGTGTGCGCTGATGCCATGTCCGGACAGACTTTTGACGTAGTGGTGATCGGCGCGGGCCCGGTGGGCGAAGTGGCCGCCGAGCGAGCGGCTCGCGGGGGCCTGAAGGTCGCGCTCGTCGAGCACGAACGCTTCGGGGGCGAGTGCTCCTACTGGGCCTGCATCCCGAGCAAGGCCTTGCTGCGGCCGGGAAATCTCCTCGCCGCGGCCAAACGGATCCCGGGGGTGCCCGTCGGCGACGCGGTCGACCCGGCGCAGGTGTTCGCCCGCCGGGACTGGTTCACCGGCAAGGGCGACGACGCGGGCCAGGTCGAGTGGGCCCGCGGCGCGGGCATCGAGCCGGTCCGCGGGCACGGCGTCCTCACCGGTGAGCGCGAGGTCACCGTGGACGGCGACCGCGTCCTGACCGCGCGGCACGCGGTGATCGTGTGCACCGGCAGCGTCCCGAACACCCCGAAGATCCCGGGGATCGACACGATCCGGCCGTGGGGTTCGCGCGAGGCGACGTCGGCTTCGGCCGTGCCGGCCCGGCTCGGCGTCCTCGGCGGCGGCGTGGTCGGCGTCGAGATGGCGCAGGCCTGGGCGACCCTCGGCGCGGAGGTGCACCTGGTGATCACCGGCGAGCGCCCGCTGCCGCGCAACGCGGAGTTCGTCGGCGACCTCGTGCTGGCGGGCCTGCGGGAGGCAGGCGTGTTCGTCCACACGATGTCGGGTGTCGAGCGCGTCGCCGCGGGCGAGAGCGGCACCGAGCTGACGCTGAAGGACGGCGAGGTGCTCGTCGTCGACGAGTTCCTGGTGGCGACCGGACGGCGTCCCGGCACGGCCGGGCTCGGCCTGGAGGAGTTCGGCGTCGAGGCCGGTGGCCCGCTCACCGTCGACGACACCGGCAAGGCGTCCGCAGTGGACGGTGACTGGCTGTTCGCCGCCGGCGACGTCACCGGCCGCGCCCCGCTGACCCACCAGGGCAAGTACGGCGCCCGCGCGGCGGGCGACACCGTGGCGGCGCTGGCGAAGGGCGAGAAGGTCGACACCTCGCCGTGGAGCCCGTTCACCGCGACCGCCGACCACCACGCCGTGCCGCAGGTGGTGTTCACCGACCCGGAGGTCGCCTCCGTCGGCCTGTCGGACGCCCGTGAGGGCTCGAACGACCGCGTTGTCGACATCGACATCGCGGTGGCGGGCTCGTCGCTGCACGCCGACGGGTACCAGGGCAAGGCCCGGATCGTCGTCGACACCGAGCGGAACGTGCTGCTCGGGGTGACGTTCGTCGGCCAGGACGTCTCGGAGCTGCTGCACTCGGCGACGATCGCGATCGTCGGCGAGGTGCCGCTGGACCGGCTGTGGCACGCGGTGCCGGCGTTCCCGACGATCAGCGAGGTGTGGCTGCGGCTACTGGAGGCCTACGGGCTCTGAGCTACCGCGCGGGCAGGTCCAGCGCGGCCTTGGCCGCCCGGACCAGGCCGGGATCGTCCGCAGTGGACGGTCCCGGCACCCACACCGCCTGCACCACCCGGACGGACGTGCCTTCGAGCCGGCTGGTGTAGGCGGCGTTCTCGAACCGCGGCGCCGGCGTGCCCCACTTGCCGGTCTCGGCGGCGAGGTCGAGGATCCCGCCACCGCCCGGAGTGTCGGCGACGGCCTTGAAGGCGGCGGCCTGCGCGGCGTCGGGGAAGGCGACGATGCCGACGGTCACCGCGCCGGCCCGCCCGTCGACGGTCGTGGCGTAGCTCGCCCGCCGCACGCCGGAGCAGCTGGTCTGCTGCAGGCTGGCCTGCGCGTCCCCGAAGGCGTGCGACGCGCACCGCTGGTCCCCGTCGGCGGCGCGCAGCGAGAACTGCAGGCTTTGCGCGGGAGCGACACTGGCCGGCTGCTGCGAGACCGGCCGGCTGACGGGAGCGGGCGGCGAGGTGACGGGCGCGGCGGCGGTGTCATCCCCGCGAGTGGCAACGACCACCGCGGCGACGACCAGCACGACCAGCAACCCGATCGCCCCCAACGGCAGCCACCGGACGGTCCGCGAGGTGGGTGCCGGGGGTTTCTGCCGCGGGGCGGGGCTCGGCCGGGAGTGCGGGTAGGACTCCGCCGGGGCAGCCGTCGGGCGCGGGAGGGTCTCGGTGCTGGTGCTGCTGGGTAGCTCGAGAGATTCGGTCCGCTCGGTGTCCGCAGCCGGACGGTAGGGCGGGATCTGGTCGGCTCCGGGGAAGACGGGCAGAGCCGTGGGAGGTTTGACGAGGGTCTCGGTGCGTTCGAAGTCGGTGAAATCCGAAGAGGTCCCGGGTTCGGCGGATTTCGTGGAGCCGGTGCGGGTTGCGCCACTCGAAATCGTCGCCGCGGTGGGCACCGGAATGGAAACCGTGGAGTCCGTGGCGCCGGCAAAAGTCGCGGCCACCTTTTGAGCGGCGTCCGGTGCGGTGCTCGCTCCGGTGGCCTGCGCAGCGCCAGGGGCCACGGTCGTGTTTTGAGCGGCGACAGAGGACTGCGCCAAGACGGAACCGTTGGCGGCGCTGGGCTCGGCGGCAGATTTTGTGGCGCCGACAGCCGCGACGGTGTATTGAGCCGCGGCGGGAGTCTGCGCCGGGGCGAGGGTGCCGGCCTTGGCGGCGGTGTCCGAAACCATCGCGGAGACCTGCGTCGGAGCGGGATCAGTGGCTGTGCTGGTCGCCGCCGCTTTGTTCTGGGCCTCGGCAAGGGTCCGTGCCGGGGGAGAACTAGCCGAAGTGTCGGTCTCGGCCGCGGATTCCGTGGTGCCGGGAAGGATCGCCGATTCCGAAGCCGTCGCGGAAGCCTTCACCGGGGCGGAATCCGCGGGCACGCTGGGCTCGGCGGGCTTTGGGATGCCAAGCGCGCCAAGGTCTTCGCCTGCGGCGAGGTTGGCGGCCGTGTCGGTCTCGGCCGCGAGACCCGGGCTCGGCGCGTGACCCAGGGCGGAACTCGCGTGATCAGGCTCGACACTCGCGGGCTCCGACTCGACATTCGCGTGATCCAGGGCGGAAGTCGCGTGATCAGGCTCGACACTCGCCTGATTCAGGGTGGAACTCTCGGGGTCCGACTCGGCCACCGCGAGGTCTGGTTCGGCACTCGCTTGCTCCGGCTCGACTACCGCGAGGTCTGGTCCGGAACTCTCGGGCTCCGGCTTGGCAACCACGGCCTCCGGCGGGACAACCGCGGGCTCCAAGCCGGAACTTGCGTGATCGGGGGCGGAACTTGCGTGATCCAGGCCGGAACTCGCGTGATCCAGGACGTGATCGGTTTCGACGACCGCTGCCGGTGGGTCGGCCAGTTGCGTTCGGCCACTTGCAGTCGGCGTTACCGGGGTCTCGGTTCGCCAGCCCGCTGGCTGGCGGGCGGTGGTCAGGGTTCCGGGCGACCGCGGCGCAGTGTCCCAAAGGGACTCCGGCGGCGTGTCGTCACTGAACCGGCTGAATCTCTCACCCAGCAGGATTTCGTCGGAGAAGTCGGGCGCGTCGGGGGCCAGGCCGCGGATCAGCGCGCGCACCTGGTCGACCGAGCGGGGGCGGTGGGCCGTCGCCAAGGAGACGGCCGCTGCCAGCATCGTCGTCGGGGTGGGGTGCAGGACCCGTACCGGGCCCGCCAGGTCGCTCGCGGGCTGGTCGACCGTCTCGACGTACGGGCCGACCGCCACGATCGTGCCCACCGGTGCCGTGCCGGGGACCAGTTCCGCGATGCGGCTTTCGCACACCTGGGACAGGTCCAGGGCCTCCGTCGCCGGGTTGATCGCGTCGTCGTCGGCCACCAAGGGCCAGCCGTCGGCCTTCCATTCCGCGCCCAGCGGGGCTTCCAGCCGCAGCGCCGGGTCCGGCAGGTCGACGCCGATGACGATGATCACGCCGTGGGGCAGCAGAACCACCGCCTCGACCGGGCGATCCGTCACCGTCCCGACGCCGATCAGCGCGATCCCGCCGACGACGGTGCTGCCGCGGCCCAGGGACGCCAGTGCCGCCCGGATGTCGTCCGCCACCCGGGACTGCTGCCGCTCGAGGCGCACCAGTCGCACCGAAATCTCCCCTGCTCGTCGTTCCGGAGCATCACGCTAGCGCGCCCGGTCGTATCCGAGGCGCGACACGGGGACGACGCGGCCGCGTCTCACCGAAAGTGGTGCTGCGGGTGACTTGTGGTGTTCATGTGGCCAAACAGCACGGTTGGGGTGCAGAATGTGCTACAACGCATCGGAGGCGGTATTCGGGAGCCGCACTGAGGCCACGCAGCTCGATTTCAGGGCGTAGGGGAAGACGTCCCTCGTCGAGCAAGCGGAGGTAGCAGTGAGCACCCGTGGCAGCACCCGAGGTGTGGTGTACGTCCACTCGTCGCCGTCTGCGGTGTGTCCGCACGTCGAGTGGGCTATTTCGGGCACCCTCAACGCCCGAGTCGACCTGAAGTGGACGGCGCAGCCGGCCAGTCCGGGTCAGCTTCGCGCCGAATGCGGCTGGCGCGCGCCCGCGGGCACCGGCGCCAGATTGGCGGCGGCCCTCAAGGCGTGGCCGATGATTCGGTTCGAAGTCACCGAAGAGCCCAGCGCGGGCGTCGACGGCGAGCGGTTCTGCTTCGCGCCCGGGCTCGGCCTGTGGCACGGACGGACCAGCGCCAACGGCGACATCGTGGTGGGCGAGGACCAGCTGCGCGCACTCGTGAGCATGACCCGCGGCGGCGAGTCGCTGGCGCACAAGCTCGACGAACTCCTGGCCGCGAGCTGGGACGAAGCGCTCGAGCCGTACCGTCACGCCGGTGACGGTGCTCCGGTGACCTGGCTGCACCAGGTCGGCTGACACCGGACTCCGGCAGCACGGGACCGGTGGCGGGGCCGGTACGCTCTTCCGCGTGACGACCCCCGCCTCCAGCCCCCGCCAGCGCTGGCTGGTGCCCGTCGTGGTCGTGGTGCTGTCCGTGACCGTGGGCGGCGGCCTGCTCGCGCGCGAGCTCTACCGCCGTCCCGACCAGCCCGCCGGCGACACCTCGGCGCCGGTGACGGTGCCCCAGTCGGCGACCGGCAGCCAGCCGACCGGTGCCGACATTGTCGGGATGACGCCGGACGCGCAGTCGCACCCGCGGGCCGACGAGGTGCGCAAGGTGCTGGAGACGTACTTCTCGGCCATCAACACCCAGCAGTACTCGAGATGGATGACCGTGGTCACCACGGAGCGGGTGGCGCAGCAGCCGCTCGGCACGTGGAAGGACGGCATCAAGACCACAAAGGACAGCGACGCCGTCGTCTACCGGATCGAGCGCGGCTCCGGCACGTCGCTGCGGGTCCTGGTCGGCTTCCGGAGCCGCCAGGCGGTCGAAGACGCCCCGGCCTGGTTCCCGGAGCCGTGCATCCAGTGGCGGCTCGTGCTGCCGATGGTCATCGAGAAGTCCGCGCTGAAGATCGCCGCCGTCGACAACGGCCCGCCCCCCGAACACCAGAAGTGCTGAACCGAGAAGGGGCCCGGCCGAAGCCGGGCCCCTTCTCGTTTTGTCAGCGTGCTCAGGCCGCCGGGGTGAACAGCAGAGCGGTGTTGTGCCCGCCGAACCCGAACGAGTTGCTGATCGCCGCGGTCAGCTCGACCTTGCGCGGCTCGCCCGACACGACGTCCAGCTGCACCCGCGGGTCCAGGTCGGTCAGGTTCATCGTGGCCGGCACGATGCCGTGGTACAGCGAGAGGATCGTGATGATCCCCTCGACCGCGCCGGCCCCGCCGACCAGGTGACCCATCGAACCCTTCGGTGCCGTGACGATCGCGTGGTCGCCGACCGCCTTGCGGATCGCCGCCGCCTCGCCGATGTCACCGACCACAGTGGACGTCGCGTGCGCGTTCACGTGCCCGACCTCCGCCGGGCTGACGCCGGCCATCTTCATCGCCGCGCGCATCGCGGCGATCTGGCCGATGCCCTCGGGGTGGTTGCCCGTGATGTGGTAGGCGTCCGAGGTGATGCCGTGCCCGGCGATCGTCGCGTAGACGCGCGCCCCGCGGGCCTTCGCCAGGTCCGCGCGCTCCAGGATGACCACGCCCGAGCCCTCACCGAGGACGAAGCCGTCCCGGTTCGCGTCGAACGGCCGCGACGCGGCCCCCGGGTCGTCGTTGCGCGTGGACACCGTGCGGGCCTGGGCGAACCCGGCGAGCGTGATCGGGTGGATGCACGCTTCGGCACCCCCGGCGACCACGACGTCGGCACGCCCGGAGCGGATCATCTCGACCCCGCTCGCGATGCCCTCGGCACCGGAGGCACAGGCCGACGCCGGGGAGTGCACCCCGGCCCGTGCCTTCAGGTCGATGCCGACGTGCGCGGCCGGGCCGTTCGGCATCAGCATCGGCACGGTCAGCGGCGACACCTTGCGGAGACCCTGCTGGTGCAACAGATCGTTCTGGGTGAGCAGGGTGACCGGGCCGCCGACGCCGGTACCGATCGACACGCCGAGGCGGTCGGGGTCGACGTCGGTGTGCTCGTCCGTCGGTTCGGTGAAGCCGGCGTCGGCCCACGCCTGACGGGCGGCGATCATCGCGACCTGCTCGCAGCGGTCCATCCGGCGGGCCTGGACCCGCGGCAGGACTTCCGAGGGATCGACGGCCAGCATGCCGCCGATCTTGACCGGCAGCTGCAGCTCCTCGACCCAGTCGGCTTCGATCGTCCGGACCCCGCTCCGCCCGGCCAGCAGACCGTCCCAGGTGGACGTCACGTCCCCGCCGAGCGGTGTGGTGGCGCCGAGACCGGTGATCACGACGTCGATGTTGCTCATGGGTGTCTCCTCAAGGAGGGAAGAGGACTTACTTCGAGTTGGCCGACACGTAGTTGACGGCGTCGCCCACGGTCTTCAGGTTGGCGAGCTCGTCGTCCGGGATCTTGACGCCGAACTTGTCCTCGGCCTGCACGGCGATCTCGACCATCGACAGCGAGTCGATGTCCAGGTCGTCCACGAACGACTTCTCGGCGGTGACGTCGTCCTGAGCCACACCGGCCACCTCTTCGACGATCTCGGCGAGGCCGGCGAGGATCTCAGCGTTGTCAGCCATGGGGTAGTTCCCTTCTCGGTCTTACTTGGGGTTCTTGTTCCGGCGGGCGAGTGCCCGCCGGGAGCGTAACGGTCAGGGGCAGATGAACGCCTGCCCGGCGTAGGACAAGCCCGCGCCGAACCCGACGGCCAGCACCACGTCGCCGGACTTCGCCGTCCCGGCCTTGCGCATGTGGTCCAGCGCGAGGGGGATGGACGCCGACGAGGTGTTGCCGGAGTACCTGATGTCGTCGGCGACGACCATGTCGTCACGGGCGCCGTTGGCCCGCAGCTTCTTCGCGATCGCCTCGACGATGCGCAGGTTGGCCTGGTGCGGGATCAGCACGTCCACATCGGACGCCTTCAGCCCGGCGACCTCGAGCGCGCGCAGCGCGATCGGCGCGATCTGGGTGGTCGCCCACCGGAAGACCGACTGGCCCTCCTGGTAGATGAACTTGTCCTCGGTCATCCCGATCAGGTCGACGAGGTCGCCGGCGCTGCCCCAGGAGACCGGGCCGATCAGCGGCTCGTCGGACGCGCCGACGACCGCGGCACCCGCGCCGTCGGCGAAGATGATCGCGTTGGCGCGGTCGGTCGGGTTCACCGAGTCGGTGAGCTTCTCGGCGCCGATCACGAGGACCTTCTTGGCGGAGCCCGCGCGGATCAGGTCCGACGCGACGCCCAGGCCGTAGCAGAACCCGGCGCACGCGGCGTTGAGGTCGAACGCGCCGGGGCTCGGGATGCCGATCCGGGCGGCGACCTGCGCGGCGGCGTTCGGGATCTGCGTCGGCATCGTGCAGTTCGGCAGGATGACCGTGTCCACTTCGGACGGGTCGACCCCGGCGTCGGCCAGCGCGGCGGTGCCGGCGGCGACGGCCATGTCGGTGAGCAGCTCGTCCTTCTCGGCGAAGCGGCGCTCGATGATGCCGACGCGCGTCTGGATCCACTCGTCGTTGGTGTCCATGGTCTTCGAGAGGTCGTCGTTGCTGACGATCCGCTCGGGCTGGTAGCTGCCGACGCCCAGCACGCGGCTGCCGCGGGAGCCCGGGTTGAGGCTCAGGGCCGGTCGGTCGGTCACGAGGCGTCCTCCTGGCGCAGCGCCGCCAGTTCGGCCGGCGTCTTCAGCGCGGTGGTAGTGGTGACGACGCCCTTGAGCTGCCGCTTGACCAGGCCGGTCAGCGTGCCCGCGGGCGCGAGTTCGACGGTGCGGGTGACGCCGAGCGAGACCAGGCCGTCCATCGTCAGGTCCCACCGGACCGACCGGGTGACCTGCGCGACGAGCCGCTCCAGGTACTCGGCCCCGCTGGTGACGACGGCGCCGTCCGCGTTGGACAGTAGCGGGCGGGTCGGATCGGCCGGCGTCAGCTCGGCGGCGTGGGCGCGCAGCGCCTCTTCGGCGGGCGCCATGTAGCGCGTGTGGAACGCGCCGGCGACCTTGAGGGCGCGGATCTTCGTGCCTTCGAGGGGCTCGGCGACGATCTTCGCGATCGCGTCGGCCGCGCCGGAGGCGACGATCTGCCCCGCTCCGTTGCGGTTCGCCGCGGTCAGGCCCCGCTCGCCCAGCCACGCGACGACCTGCTCGGGGTCCCCGAGCATCACCGCGGCCATCGACGTCGGTTCGATCGCGCACGCCTTCGCCATCTCGGCCCCGCGGACGGCGGCGAGCGCGATGGCCTCTTCGGGCTTCAGCACCCCGGCGATCGCGGCGGCGGCCAGCTCACCCACCGAGTGCCCGGCGACCGGCGCGTCATCGGGGACCGGCGCGGTGGCCTGGAGGTGTTCGAAGGTGAGCAGCGACAGCGCGACGATCAGCGGCTGCGCGATCGCGGTGTCCTGGATCTCCTCGGCGCCGGCTTCCGTGCCGAGGCGCAGCAGATCGAGCCCCGCGCGCTCGGACCACTGGGCGACGCGCTCGCGCGCGCCGTCGAGGTCGAGCCAGGGCGTGAACATACCGGGGGCCTGGGATCCCTGGCCGGGAGCGAGCACTGCTGACGTCACCCTCTAAGACAACACGGAGCGGGCACTTTCGCGGGATGCCGACGCTCACAGTGTCTGCCCGGCGTCTTTGTCGGAAACCTCCAAAGACGCGCCGCACCACCTCGCGCGTAACCCGGAAGCCTTGTCGGGTTCAATCACCTTTCGCTGTTAAGTCCATCACGTGACGGGGCTCTCGTGAGAGGGTCGCGGACGGCGTGGGGAGCCGGTCACCAGAGGCCGCGGGCGCGGGCCAGCCGGCCCACCGCCAGCGCGATCCGCAGCACCAGCGCGTCCCGGGGGTCGGTCGGCTGGCAGCCCGTCAGGTCCGCCGCCTTGCGCAGGCGGTAGCGGACCGTGTTCGGGTGGACGAACAGCGTCTTCGCGCACGTCTCCAGCACGCCGCCGCTCTCGAGGTAGGCCTCCACCGTGCGCTGCAGCGTCGGGCCGGCCTCCTCCAGCGGGCGGGCGATGGTGTCGACCAGCAGCCGCTCGGCTTCGGCATCGCCCGAGAGCGCGCGTTCCGGCAGGAGGTCCGCCGAGCGCACCGGGCGGGGCGCGCCCGGCCAGCCGACCACCGCCCGCAGGCCGGACAACGCCTCCGTCGCGCTGTGGTGCGCCTCCGCGAGCGTCGGGACCGTCGGGCCGGCCACCACCGGGCCGTCGGCGAAGGCCACCGACATCCGGCCGAGGATCTCGCGTTCCTTCACCCCGCCTTCGGTCGCGCCGCCGATGACGACCACCAGTCGCGAACCCTGCACGGACAGCAGCACCGGCCGGCCGACGCGGGCGGCGCGGCTGCGGACCTCGAACACGACCGTCGGCGGGTCCTCCGACGGCGGGTTGCCCACCAGGACCGTCGCCGCGGCGGTCGGGTCCCAGCCCAGCGCCGTCGCGCGCGAGAGAACGGACTCTTCGGCGTCGCCGCGGACGATGCCGTCGACGACCAGGGCCTCCAGCCGGGCGTCCCACGCACCGCGCGCCTCGGCCGCGGCGGCGTAGGAGTTGGCCGCGGCGAAGGCGATTTCCCGGCCGTAGCGCAGGATTCCCTCGATCAGCGCGGCCCGCTCGGCCTCGTTCGCCGCGAAGGCCGGCAGCTGCTCCTCGAAAACCTCGATGGCGAGCCGGACCATGCCGACGGCCTGGCGCAGGCTGACCCACCGCGACAGCTCGGCCGGCGCGTCGCGGAACGCCTCGGTCGTGAGCTTCAAGGCCTCTTTGGAGTCCCGCAGCCAGCCGACGAACCCCGCCGCGCCGGCCTGGGTGATCAGCAGGACGCTCGCGCGCTGGTCGGCGGGCAGCCGGGCGAACCACGGCAGCCGCTGTTCCATGACGGCGATGCTGGCGCTCGCCAGGCTGCCGGACGCGTGCTCCAGCCGCCGGAGCGTCTTCGCGGACAGTCCGTGGTGCTTCGGCACACGCCGTGTGGTGGGTTCGGCCATTTCGACGCGATCCTACGTGGCCCGCAACTTTCGTAGCCCGCGATGGCAACGCGGGTCGCTATGCGGCGCGTGTACCGGCTGCCTACGATCGCAGCCAAGCGGAGGAAATGGGGGCACCGGGATGACCGGTCTAGAGATCGACGCGATCTCCAAACGCTACGGCGACGTGGTCGCTTTGCGCGAAATGACGTTCGACGTCCGGCCGGGCGAGTTGTTCGGCTTCGTCGGCAGCAACGGCGCCGGGAAGACGACGACCATGCGCATCGCGCTGGGCGTCCTTTCCGCCGACGCCGGCGAAGTGCGCTACGCGGGCGAGCCCGTGACGCACGAAACGCGCCGCCACATCGGTTACATGCCCGAGGAACGCGGGCTGTACCCGAAGATGAAGGTGGGGGAGCAGCTCACGTACCTGGCCCGGCTGCACGGGATGTCCGCGTCCGACGCCAAGACGTCGGCGGAGAAGTGGACGGAACGGCTGGGTGTGGCCGCGCGCCGCGACGACGAGGTGCAGAAGCTCAGCCTCGGCAACCAGCAGCGCGTCCAGCTGGCCGCCGCGCTGGTGCACGAGCCGCGGATCCTGGTGCTCGACGAGCCGTTCTCCGGCCTCGACCCGGTCGCGGTCGACGTGATGAGCCAGGTGCTCAAGGAGAAGGCCGGCGACGGCGTGCCGGTCGTGTTCTCCAGCCACCAGCTCGACCTGGTGGAGCGGCTCTGCGACCGCGTCGGCATCGTCCGGAGTGGACAGATGGTGGAGGTCGGCACGGTCGAGGAGCTGCGTTCCGGCGGTGCGGTGCGGCTGCGCGTCGACGTGCCCGGAGCCGGTGACGACTGGGCCGACGGCCTCGCCGGCGTCAAGGTGCTCGGCCGGAAGGGCACCGCGACCGAGCTGGAGCTGGCCGACGGCGCCGACGACCAGGCCGTGCTCCAGGCCGCGCTGGCCACCGGGCCGGTGCGCGAGTTCGCCCGCGAGCAGCCGACGCTGGCCGACCTGTTCCGTTCCGTCGTGACGACCGAGGAGGTCCCCGCATGAGTACCCCGGTTCCGGACGTCCGGATGAGCGCGGCGGGCGCCGTCGGGCTGGTCGCCTCGCGCGAGATCGGCACCCGCGTCCGCTCCAAGGCCTACCGCGTCACCACCGTCGTCATGCTGCTGCTGATCGTCGTCGGCATCGTCGTGATCAAGCTGATCTCGGGCGGCGGGGGCGCCGACGCGACGATCGGCTACACCCCGGCCACCGCCGGGTTCAGCGCGCCGCTGCAGGCGACCGGCAAGGCCGTCGACCAGAGCATCGACGTCACCCAGGTCGCCGACGAGGCCGCCGGGCGCGCGAAGCTGGCCGACGGCTCGATCGACGCGCTGCTCACCGGCGACGGCAAGAGCGTGCACGTCCAGGTGAAGAAGGACCTCGACGGCAAGCTCGCGAACGTGCTGCAGCTGCTGTCCCGCCAGGTCGCGCTCGACCAGCAGATCACCACGCTCGGCGGCAACCCGGCCCAGTTCGAGGCCACCGTCTCGGCCGCGAAGTTCGTCGAGGACCCGCCGCTGGAAGAGCCGTACGACTACAACGGCCAGCAGCTGGTGCTCGGCATCGTCGCCGGCATCCTGATCTACCTCTCGCTGATGATCAACGGCCAGAGCGTCGCCCAGGGCGTCGTCGAGGAGAAGACGTCCCGCGTTGTCGAGCTGCTGCTCTCGACGATCAAGCCGTGGCAGCTGATGGCCGGGAAGGTGCTCGGCATCGGGGTGGTCGGGCTGATCCAGATGGTTGTCATCGGGGCCGGCGGGGTGATCGCCGGCTTGGCCACGGGCGTGCTCACGGTGTCCGTTTCGGCGGCCGTCGGCACGGTCGTCTGGCTGATCGTCTGGTACCTGCTCGGGTTCTTCATGTACTCGATCGTGTTCGCCGCGCTGGGTGCGCTGGTGTCCCGGCAGGAGGACGTCGGCGGCGCGGTGATGCCGGCGCTGATGTTCGTGATCGCCGGGTACGTGGTCGGGATTTCCGTGCTGCCGTCGGATCCGGGCAACACGTTCGC
Organism: Amycolatopsis sp. NBC_01286; assembly: GCF_035982555.1. NCBI lineage: Bacteria > Bacillati > Actinomycetota > Actinomycetes > Pseudonocardiales > Pseudonocardiaceae > Amycolatopsis > Amycolatopsis sp. NBC_01286. Next base: position 68,023 of record NZ_CP108428.1, on the reverse strand, counting down.
CGAAGTGCTTTCCGTGATCCCGGTGTTCGCGCCGACCCTGATGCCGATGCGGCTGGCGATGGGCGGGGTGCCGGTGTGGGAAGCCGTGTTGTCGGTGGGGCTGGTGGTGCTGATGATCCCGGTGCTGATCTGGCTCGCCGCGCGGATCTACCGCAACGCCGTCATGCGCAGTGGCGCGAAGGTGAAACTGCGGGACGCGCTGCGCGCCGCCTGACGTTTCCCGGTTGTTCATCCGGCCCTCGGACCGCTTCGGCGTCCGGGGGCCGGTTTGTTCTCGGCCCGTGACACCGGGATTCCCCCACATGCTCGAGGCCGCCCGGCGCTTGCGGTTTACGCTGCGCCGGACGGCCTCGTCTCCCCGGTCCCCACCGGTAGAACCAGTATGGCTGCCAACGATCTTTGCGCGCCAGTCGTCTCACTCGATCGTGGGGCGCACGAGTTGCCGCCGCTGGGTACCTGATCGACGATCCGGTGCACAACAGCGGCACCACCCGAATCGCGGCGCGATTCGGTGCGAAACATCAAGAGGGAGTCGGCATGGGCCAGCAACTCAAGGACGGACTGGGACAAGCGTGGAACCTCGTGGCCACGTTCGTCCCGAAACTCGTCGGTTTCCTGATCATCCTGCTGATCGGCTGGCTGATCGCGAAGGCCGTCTCCAAGGGCCTGAGCCTCGTTCTCGGAAAGGTCGGGTTCGGCAAGCTGATCGAGAAGACCGGCCTTTCCGCCAGCATCGGCCAGCAGAAGATCGACGCGACTGGGATCCTCGTGAAACTGGTCTACTACTTCATCCTGCTGATCGCGCTGCAGCTGGCGTTCGGCGTGTTCGGGCCGACCAACCCGGTCAGCCAGCTGCTCAACGACATCATCGCGTTCCTGCCGCGGATCGTGGTCGCGCTGGTGCTGATCGTGGTCGCCGCGGCCATCGCGAAGGTCGTGCGTGACGTCGTGACGTCGGCGATGTCGGGCCGCCCGGCCGGCCGGTACCTGGCCACCGGCGCCTACTGGCTGATCATGGCGTTCGGCATCATCGCCGCGCTCGGCCAGGTCAACATCGCGACCGCGATCACCGGCCCGGTGCTGATCGCCGTGCTGGCCACCATCGGCGGCGTCATCGTCGTCGGCTTCGGCGGCGGCCTGATCAAGCCGGCGCAGGACCGCTGGCGCGGCTGGATGGCGAACATGCAGCAGCAGCTGGCGGAGACGCCGCAGCAGCGCACGGGCGAGATGGGCCGCAGCGAGGCCCCCCACGCGATGGTCGGCGCCGACAACACCCCGACCCCGCCGGTCGGGACCCCGCGCCCGCAGATCTGAGCAGCGGAGTGACGAGACGGGCCCGGCAGACGAGGAAGCTGCCGGGCCCGTTTCGTTACGCTGATGCGCATGGGGGTCGTGACGGCGCTGTGGCGTTATCCGGTGAAGTCGATGCGTGGGGAACGGCTGGCCGAGGGTGAGTTCGGCGCTCGCGGTCTCGACGGCGACCGGCTGTACGCGGTCCGCGATCCGGACGGGAAGTTCGGCAGCGGCAAGAACACCCGCCGCTTTCGCCGGATGGCGGGCCTGCACGAGTTCGCCGCGCGGTACGACGGTGACGTGCCGGTCGTGACTCTCCCGGACGGGCGCACGGTCCGCGGCGACGCCGCCCACGAGGCGATCGCCGCCGCGCTGGGCCGCCCGGACGTCCGGCTGGTCCGGGAAGCCGAAATCCCGCACCACGACGAGGCCGCCGTCCACCTGGTGACGACGTCGTCGCTGGCCTGGCTGGCCGAGCGCGCTCCCGGCGTCGAGATCGACGCGCGGCGGCTGCGGCCGAACCTGCTGCTCGACACCGGTCCGGTGCCGGAGCTGGCCGAGGAGGCCTGGCTGGGGGAGCGGGTCCGGATCGGCGGGGTCGAGCTGGAGATCCTGCGCCGGGCCGTGCGCTGCGTGATGGTCGGCCTGCCGTGGGACGGCCTCGCGGCCGCGCCCGGTCTGCTGAAGACGATCGCCGACACCAACGACCTGACGCTCGGGGTGCACGCGCGCGTCGTCCGCGGTGGCACCGTCCGCGTCGGCGACGTCCACGACGTGGGATGTTCCGCGCCTCACAGTCCCTAGGGAATGCGCCCCTCCCGGAGCATGTTGGTGACCGGTAGGACGAAAGGGGCGTCACGTGAACTACCTGCTGGAACACGGCTTCCGGGTGCTCGGACAGCGGATCTCCATCGCCGAGTTCGCCGGGCAGGTGTTCGCGCTGGCCGTGGTGTTCCTCGCGCAACGTCGCACCTTGTGGACGTGGCCGGTGCAGGTCGGCGCCACGGTGCTGCTGTTCGCCGTCTACGCCTCCGCGCACCTCGGCGGGCTCGCCGCCCGGCAGGTCGCCATCCTCGCCATCTCCGTCTACGGCTGGTGGGCCTGGACGCGCCGCAAGGACCCGGTGTTCGGCGTTGTCGTGCGCCAGGGCCGGCTCACCGAACGGCTCGTCATGCTCGGCACGTTCGTCGCCGGCACCACCGTGATGGCCCTGGTCCTCGACGCGCTGCACGCCTCGTGGGCGCCGTGGCCGGACGCCGCGATCTTCGTCGGCACCCTCGTCGCCTTCGGCGCGCAGGGCGCGGGGCTGGTCGAGTTCTGGCTGGTCTGGCTGGTCGTGGACGCGATCGGCGTGCCGCTGCAGATCTCGTCCGGGCTCTACTTCTCGGCCGCGATCTACATCGTGTTCGCCGGGCTGGTCGTGCACGGCTGGTGGACCTGGAACCGCTCGGCCAAGCAACGCGTCGCGGCCCGCGACCACGGGGTCATGGCAGCATCCAGCTGAGCACCGGCGTGCTCTGCCCGAGCACGATCAGGCACATCACCAGCAGCAGCCCGAGGCTCCACGGCAGGACCTTCCGCAGGAGCTTGCCCTCTTCGCCGGGCAGGTTCGCCGCGACGCAGGCGATGGTGAGGTTCTGCGGCGAGACCATCTTGCCGAGCACGCCGCCGGAGCTGTTGGCCGCGGCGAGCAGGTCCGCGGGCAGGCCGGTCTGGTGGGCCGCCGTCACCTGCAGCGCGCCGAACAGCGCGTTCGCCGACGTGTCGGACCCCGAGACGGCGACGCCGAACCAGCCGAGCACCGGGGACAGGAACGCGAGTGCGGCGCCGGCGGCCGCGATGAACGTGCCGATCGTGCTGGTCTGACCGGACAGGTTCATCACGTAGGCCAGCGCGAGCACGCCGGTGACGGTGAGGATCGCGAAGCGCAGTTCCTTCACCGTCGCCAGCCATTCGCTCAGCGCGCCGCTCGCGGACACGGCCAGCACCGCCGCCGTGACGATCCCGGCGATCAGCACGAGCGTGCCGCCGGTGTTGAGGAACGGCAGCGAGAACGTGTTGCCGGACACCGGTTTCCCGTTCGGCGCGGCGACGTTCAGCCCGAACCAGTGGAACTTCCAGGTCGCCTTGTCCAGCAGCGCCTTGATCGGCGGCAGCTGGCCGAGCGAGAAGATCACGATGATCAGCGCGTACGGCAGGTACGCCTTCACGACGTCGCCGCGGGCATCCTCCGGCGGCGCTTCGGTGGTCGTCGTCCCGCCCATCCCGACGCGGACGGCTTCGGGCACCGGACGGCGGGTCTGGGGCAGCGCGACCAGCGCGGCCGCGCCGGCGAGCGCGGCGCCGATGTCGGCCAGCTGCGGCGAGACGAAGTTGGACGCGAGGAACTGCACGAGCCCGAACGCGACACCGCAGACCAGCGCGGGCAGCCACGTGTCGCGCAGGCCGCGCTTGCCGTCGACGATGATCACCAGCAGCAGCGGCACGACCAGGGCGAGCAACGGCGTCTGGCGCCCGACGATCGAGGACACCTGCTCCAGCGGCAGCCCGGTGACCTGGGCGAGCGTGACGACCGGCGTGCCCATGGCGCCGAACGCCACCGGCGCGGTGTTCGCGACCAGCGCGACGACGGCGGCCTTCACCGGGTGGAAGCCGACGGCCACGAGCATCACGGCGCTGATCGCGACGGGCGCGCCGAAGCCGGCGAGGGCCTCCATCAGGGCGCCGAAGCAGAAGGCGATGATCAGCGCCTGGATGCGCGGGTCGTCGGAGATCCGGCCGAACGAGCGGCGCAGCACGTCGAAGTGCCCGGTCCGCACGGTGAGCCGGTAGATCCACAGCGCGTTGACGACGATCCACATGATCGGCCACAGCCCGAACGCGGCGCCGGACAGCGCGCCGGAGACGGCCTGGACGATCGGCATCCCGAACGCGGCGATCCCGACGACCAGCGCGACCAGCAGCCCGATCAGGGCGGCGTGGTGCGCCTTCATCCGGACGACGCCGAGGAGGACGAGCACGGTGGCCAGGGGCAGCACGGCGACGAGCGCGGACAGGCCCAGCGAGCCGAGGGGAGTCACGTCTTGTATGAACAGGGCCTGCACGAACACGGGCGACCTCCGTTTTCCACGATGCGAAAACGGCCTTTCGGCGGAGTGCCCGTGATCCTCCTCACAAACCAGGCGTTACGTCAAGAACTTGACGCCACACGGCCCAACGAGTCAGAGCCTCACGTGATCCAAGGGTCGACACGCGTGTCTGGAGGGTCGACACGCGTGATTGGGAAGTCGACACGGCGCAGGCGGGCTCGGGAGTCGTGTCGACCTCCCAATCACGCGAGTTGGCGTGCCAATCACGCGAGTTGGCGTTCTGATCACGCGGGTTACGGCTGGGGTAGGACGGCGAGGGCCGTGTCCGCGATCGCGCGGAGCTCGGCGGGGCTCGAGCCGCCCTTGCCGAGGGCTTCGATGCCGCGGGTGACGGCCAGCAGCAGGCTCGCGAGGTGGGCCGGGTCCTGGTCGCCGGCGATGTCGCCCGCGCGCTGGGCGGCCGCGATGGCCGCCGTCAGCTGCTCCCGCAGCTCGCGGAAGACGCGCTGGGCGCGGGCCGCGACGGCTTCGTCGTGCTCCGCGCACTCCGCGGTGCCCTTCGCGAGCATGCAGCCGCGCCGGTCCCGGTCCGCTGCCGTGGACTCGGCGATCCCCATGACGTAGTCGCGGATCCGCTGGTGGGCGCCGCTGTCGGGACCTTCGAGCGCGCGGCGCGTCGCCTCGGCGGACTCGGTGCAGTAGTCGTCGAAGACGCGCAGGAACAACGCGTGCTTGTCGCCGAAGGCGCCGTAGAGGCTGCCCTTGCCGAGGCCGGTCGCGGCGGCGATGTCGTCGATCTTCGTGCCCGCGTAACCGGTCGCCCAGAACTGGTCCCTGGCGGCGCGCAGCACCGCGTCCTGGTCGAAGCTCCGGGGTCGTGCCATGGCCTCAGCGTACCCATTCTTGACTGTCTCGTCCATAACGGCGTAGGTTCTGGACGAGACAGTCAAGAACTCGACCAGGGGAGCATCGTGACCAGCACACTGAAGGACAAGACGGCCGTCGTGACCGGCGCCGGCACCGGCATCGGGCTCGCCATCGCGAAGCGGTTCGCCGCCGAAGGCGCGCACGTGTTCATCACCGGGCGGCGCAAGGAGGTCCTCGACGACGCCGTCGCCGAGATCGGCGGCAGCGTGCAGGCGATCCGCGCCGACTCCTCGAAGCCCGCCGACCTCGACGCGCTCTACCGGGCCGTCGAAGAGCGCGGGAAGGGCTTGGACGTCGTCGTCGCCAACTCCGGCGGCGGCGTGAGCCAGCTGCTCGGCGAGATCACCGAGGAACAGCTCGACGCCACGTTCGCCACGAACGTCAAGGGTGTCGTCTTCACCGTGCAGAAGGCCCTGCCGCTGCTCAACGACAACGCGTCGATCATCATCACCGGCTCGACGACGTCCACGCGCGTGGCGCCGGGCATGAGCATCTACGCCGCGACGAAGGCCGCCGTCCGCAACTTCGCCCGCACCTGGGCCCTCGACCTGGCCGGCAAGAGCGTCCGGGTGAACGTGCTGAGCCCGGGACCGACGCACACGCCGGGCCTGCTGGGCCTGGCCGACCCGGGCGCGGAGCAGGAGCTGCTGGACGGGATGGCGGCCGCCGTGCCGCTCGGCCGCGTCGGCGCCCCCTCGGAGATCGCCGGCGCGGCACTGTTCCTGGCGTCGGCCGACGCAAGCTTCGTCAACGGCGTCGAGTTCTTCGTCGACGGCGGCCAGGCGCAGGTCTGACCGGACTCAGCGCAGGGTCGCGTGTGACGGCTTGAGGTCGGCGAGGGTGCGGACACCCAGCAGCTGCATCGTGCGGACCATCTCCGTGCGGAGGATGTCCACGCAGCGCTGGACGCCGCGCTCGCCGCCGGCCATCAGGCCGTAGAGGAACGCGCGGCCGACCAGGACGGCGTCGGCGCCGCGGGCGATGGCCGCGACGATGTCGCCGCCGGACAGGATGCCGGTGTCGATCCAGACCTCGGCGCCGCCCTGGATCTCGTCGAGCACCGCCGGGAGCAGCTCCAAGGGTGTCGGCGCGCGGTCCAGCTGGCGGCCGCCGTGGTTCGAGATCAGCACCGCGTCGGCGCCGTGCTTGACGACGTCGCGCGCGTCGTCGACGTTCTGCACGCCCTTGACCACGAGCTTCCCGGGCCAGGTGCGGCGCACCCAGTCGAGGTCGTCGTAGTTCAGCGTCGGGTCGAACAGCTTGTTCAGCAGCTCGGCGACGGTGCCGTCGAAGTGGCTGAGCGAGGCGAAGTTCAGCGGCTCGGTGGTGAGCAGGTTGAACCACCACGCGGGGTGCGTCGCGCCGTCGAGGAACGTCTTGAGCGTGAGCGCCGGCGGGATGGTCAGGCCGTTGCGGACGTCACGCAGCCGGGCGCCGCCGACCGGGGTGTCGACGGTCAGCATGAGCGTGTCGAAGCCGTGTTCCCACGCGCGATTCATCAGATCTTCGCCGGCGCCGTGGTCGCGCCAGACGTAGAGCTGGAACCACTTGCGGGCCCCGGGCGCGGCGGCGGCGAGGTCCTCGATCGACGTCGTCGCCATGGTCGAGAGCCCCACCGGGATGCCGTTGCGCTCGGCGACGCGGGCCACCGCGCTCTCGCCCTCGTGCTGCATCATCCGGGTGAAACCGGTGGGGGCGAAGGCGAAGGGCAGGGCCGACGTCTTGCCGAGGATCTCCCGCGTGGTGTCCACATCGGACACCCCGCGCAGGACGTTCGGGTGGAACTCGACCCGCCGGTAGGCCTGGCGGGCGCGCAGCAGGCTGTCTTCGAGCTCGGCCGCGCCGTCGGTGTAGTCGAAGGCCGCCCGCGGGGTCCGCTTGCGTGCGGCCATTCGCAGGTCGGCGATGGTGTGCGCGTTGCCGAGCCGCCGGTCGGTCGGGTTCAGCACGATCGGCTTGGGCCGCAGGAGCTGCTTCAGCTCGTCCGGCTTCGGCAGTCGGCGCTTCGTCACCTTCATCAACTCCCTCAACAGCCTGCACGGCGAACGGGACCCGGCAGACATCGGATGTCTGCCGGGTCCCTTTCTAGCACCAGGTCACGCGCTGCCGGAATCCGACGTCTGCGGCCCGGCGGCCGCGACGTCGTCGAGCCGGTACTTCGTGGCCGCTTCGAGGACCTTCGCCTGGTCGACCTCGCCGCGCTTGGCCAGGATCGACAGCGCGCCGACGGTGATCGACTCGGCGTCGACCAGGAACTTCCGCCGCGCCGCGGGCCGGGTGTCGGAGAACCCGAACCCGTCGGTGCCGAGCGTCAGCATGTCGGTCGGCACGTACGGGCGGATCAGGTCCGGCACCGAGCGCATCCAGTCCGACACCGCCACGACCGGGCCGTTGGTGCCCGAAAGCGCCTCGGTCACGTACGGCACGCGCGGCTCGCTGCCCGGGTAGAGCAGGTTGTCGTGGTCGATCTCGACGGCCTCGCGCCGCAGCTCGGTCCACGACGTCGCCGACCACACGGCCGCCCGCACGCCCCACTCCTCGGCGAGGAGCTTCTGCGCCTTCAGCGCGTCCGGCATCGTGACGCCCGAGACCAGGATCTGCACCTCGGGACCGTCGCCCTCGGGGGCGTCCGCGTACTTGTACAGGCCCTTCAGCAGGCCGTTGACGTCGAGGTTCTCCGGCTCGGCGGGCTGCTGGTACGGCTCGTTGTAGATCGTCATGTAGTAGAAGACGTTCTCGCCGTTGCCGTCCGGGCCGGTCTCGCCGTACATCCGGCGGAGGCCGTCCTTCACGATGTGCGCGATCTCGAACGACCACGACGGGTCGTACGCCACGGCCGCCGGGTTGGTCGACGCCAGCAGCAGCGAGTGCCCGTCGGCGTGCTGCAGGCCCTCACCGGTCAGCGTGGTGCGCCCGGCGGTGGCGCCGATGACGAACCCGCGGGCCATCTGGTCGGCGGCGGCGTAGAGGCCGTCACCGGTCCGCTGGAACCCGAACATCGAGTAGAAGATGTAGATCGGGATCATCGGCTCGCCGTGCGTCGCGTACGACGTGCCGACGGCGGTGAACGACGCGGTCGAGCCCGCCTCGTTGATGCCCTCGTGCAGCAGCTGGCCCTTCTCGGACTCCTTGTAGGCCAGCATCAGGCTCGCGTCGACCGACGTGTACGTCTGGCCGTGCGGGTTGTAGATCTTGGCCGTCGGGAACATCGAGTCGAGGCCGAACGTGCGGGCCTCGTCCGGGATGATCGGGACGACGCGCTTGCCGATCTCGGAGTCCTTCGCCAGCTCGCGGACCAGCCGGACGAACGCCATCGTCGTGGCGACCTCCTGCTTGCCTGAGCCCTTCCGGACGCCCTCGTAGACCTTGTCGCCGGGCAGCACGAGCGCCTTCGCCGACTTCGGGCGGCGTTCCGGCAGGAAGCCGCCGAGCGCCTTGCGGCGGCCGATCAGGTACTCGATCTCCGCCGAGTCCTTGCCCGGGTGGTAGTACGGCGGCAGCTTCGGGTCGCGCTCGAGCTCCTCGTCGCTGATCGGGATCCGCTGCGAGTCGCGGAACAGCTTGAGGTCGTCGAGGGTGAGCTTCTTCATCTGGTGCGTGGCGTTGCGGCCCTCGAACGCCGGGCCCAGGCCGTAGCCCTTGATGGTGTGGGCCAGGATCACCGTCGGCTGGCCGTGGTGCTCCAGCGCCGACTTGTAGGCCGCGTACACCTTGCGGTAGTCGTGGCCGCCGCGCTTGAGGTTCCAGATGTCGGCGTCGGAGAGGTCCTTGACCAGGTCCTTCGTCCGCGGGTCGCGGCCGAAGAAGTGCTCCCGGACGAAGGCGCCGTCGTTGGCCTTGTACGTCTGGTAATCGCCGTCCGGCGTGACGTTCATCAGGTTGACCAGTGCGCCGTCGCGGTCGGCGTGCAGCAGCGAGTCCCACTCGCGGCCCCAGATGACCTTGATGACGTTCCAGCCGGCGCCGCGGAAGTACGACTCCAGCTCCTGGATGATCTTGCCGTTGCCGCGCACCGGGCCGTCGAGCCGCTGCAGGTTGCAGTTGATCACGAAGGTCAGGTTGTCGAGGCCTTCGCCGGCCGCGATGTGGATCAGGCCGCGCGACTCCGCCTCGTCCATCTCGCCGTCGCCGAGGAACGCCCAGACGTGCTGGTCGTTGGTGTCCTTGATGCCGCGATCGCGCAGGTAGCGGTTGAACCGCGCCTGGTAGATCGCGTTCATCGGGCCGAGGCCCATCGACACCGTGGGGTTCTCCCAGAACTCCGGCATCAGCCGCGGGTGCGGGTACGACGGCAGGCCGCCGCCCTCACCGGCGTGCGAGTACTCCTGGCGGAAGCCGTCGAGCTGCTGCTCGGACAGCCGGCCCTCGAGGAACGCGCGGGCGTAGATGCCGGGGGAGGCGTGCCCCTGGATGTAGATCTGGTCGCCGCCGCCGGAGTGGTCCTTGCCGCGGAAGAAGTGGTTGAACCCGACTTCGTAGAGCGCGGCGGACGAGGCGTAGGTCGAGATGTGGCCGCCGACGCCGACGCCGGGGCGCTGCGCCCGGTGCACCATGATCGCGGCGTTCCACCGGATGTAGGCCCGGTAGCGGCGCTCGATCTCCTCGTCACCGGGGAACCACGGTTCGTTCTCGGTGGGGATGGTGTTGACGTAGTCCGTCGAGGTCAGCGCGGGCACACCGACGTTGCGTTCACGAGCGCGCTCCAGGATGCGCAGCATCAGGTACCGGGCCCGCTGCTGGCCTCCCCTGGCCAGCGCCTCGTCGAAGGAGTCCAGCCACTCGGCGGTCTCCTCCGGGTCGATGTCGGGCAGGTGCGCAGCCAATCCGTCACGGATTACGCGTACGCGTGCCGGGGTCTCCTTGCCGGAGGCGCCGTCGTTCTGCGGGGCCAAGGGGTCTCCTTGCGAAAAGTTGTAGCCGGTGGTGCTCGTACTCGGGGGTGTACGACTCTCCATCGTCGTCTTCCCTCCCGGCTTCCGCACTGCTACTAGGCGGTAACATCAGCCGACCCGATCGAGTCGCTCCCCGCGCGCGGTGTATCCGCGCGCGCGTTTTCTTCCTCATCACCCTAGGGGACGGGCTCCGGCGGGGTGGCAGACCGGTCCCCGAGGTACCCGATACGCCGTCGCGGCGGGGGCCCCGCGGCCCGTATCCTGCGACACGAGTTGTCACGGATCCGGTGTGGACGGTTGCGCGCAGAGCCACACCAGTGTTCGCTATCGGCAACCGGGTAGCCGAGTGTGGCGCAGCCGTACCCTCCACGAGGGTGCTCGAGCGCCACGCTCCGTCGTAGTTGGAGGAGTGAAAGCAGTGGTCGCCGCGGGAGACGCTGATCAGACCGGCGTCGCCGAGAGGCTCGGCATCAAGCCCGAGATGGTGGTCCAGGAGATCGGCTGGGACGAGGACGTCGACGACGACGTCCGCGCGGCGATCGAGGAGCAGATCGGCGGGGACATCCTCGACGAGGAAGCCGACGAGGTCATCGACGTGGTGCTGCTGTGGTGGCGCCAGGACGACGGCGACCTCGGCGACGCGCTCATCGACGCCAGGGGCCCCCTGGAAGAGACCGGCGTGATCTGGGTGCTGACCCCGAAGACGGGACAGCCCGGGCACGTCGAGCCGAGTGAGATCGCGGAAGCGGTGCCCGTCGTCGGGCTGGCCCAGACCGCCAACATCAGTGTCGGCGCGAACTGGATCGGCACGAGGCTGGTGTCCCCGAAGTCGAAGTCGAAACAGCGCTGAACCGGCCCCGCCCGGCTGACACGATAGGGTTGTCGTCGCAGGCACGTGTCCGTACGGGAGAGGAAACGCGGTATGACCGTCGAGGTCGGTTCTGAGGCCCCTGACTTCACACTGAACGACTACAACAAGCAGCCGGTGCAGCTGTCGTCCTTCCGGGGCGACAAGCCGGTGCTGGTGGTCTTCTACCCGTTCGCGTTCAGCGGCATCTGCACGGGCGAGCTCTGCCAGCTCCGCGACGAGTTCGCCGACTACGACAACAAGGGCGTCCAGGTACTGGGCGTCTCGGTCGACACGCCGTTCTCGCTCAAGGCGTGGGCCGAGAAGGAGGGCTACCAGTTCCCGCTGCTGTCCGACTTCTGGCCGCACGGTGACGTGGCGCGCGCGTACGGCGTCTTCAACGAGCAGGCGGGTCTCGCGGTCCGCGGCACCTTCCTGGTCGACAAGGAAGGCGTGGTCCGCTTCGCCGAGGTGAACGCCCCGGGCGAGGCACGCGACCAGCAGGGCTGGAAGAAGGCCGTCGCCGAACTGGCGTGAGGCTCCACGGCGGCGGTCCCCCTTGCGGGGTGGGCCGCCGCCGTCCGGGCGCATAGCTCAGCGGAAGAGCACTCGGTTTACACCCGAGCGGTCGCAGGTTCGAACCCTGCTGCGCCCACCAGGTTTTATCTTGCACACCGTTAGCAAATGAAAGAATGTCGCGCGGTGTGACATCATTGTCACTTTCCGTATCGTTGTGGTGCGCGTCGCGTCGGTCGTCATACGGCCGGTCTGCCGCCCGTCCCGCCCCGATGGGATGCGTCCCATCGGGTGAATCTCCCGGCCCGTCTGCGGTCGTCTGGGACGCCGTCACGGCGCTCGCAGCGCCGTCCGCGTCCGCCAGCCGCACCGACAACTCCTGCGCGAGCAGCGCGGCAAACGGCTCCGTCAGCTCGACCCGCACCACCGATCCGTCGCGCCCGATGAACAGCTTCACGAAGAAGCCCTGGTTAATCTGCCGCCGGATGGGCTTCGGTGCGCTCACGTACGCCCGGTGGCACTGCCCTGCCGCCATCAGGGCCGCCTCAAGCGTGGCCTCGACCTCAGCCGTAGACGTCTGGGCCGCCACGATCATGGCGTCGGCCTCAGCCAGCGCGCGGGTTAGCCGCTTCATCTCCGAGCCAAGCACCTCTTCGGGGATGTGACCCGCGTAGTGGGCCCGCAGCAGCTTCTGCCGTTCGTCCGTCGCCTGCTGCTTGCGCTTGACGGCCAGTGTCGCGTGACGGCGCGCCTCCTCCTGGTCGGCAGTCAACAGTGCCCGCACGCCGGCCCGAATCGCCTCGATGTGAGCCGCGCTCACCTCGAACCGCTCGTAGAACCGAGCGATGCCCTCCTCGATGCGCTCCAGCCGCACCGCCGGGCGGCGGCAGTTGCTCGTCTTGGTCTTCTTCTTGACGCACACGTAGTAGGTGTACGCGCCCCCATTGCCGACGTTAATCGAGTAGACCAACCGTCCGCCGCAGTCGGCGCAGTAGATCGTACTTTTCAGGTAGTGCATATGTTTGCGGTCCTTCTCGCCCAGGTGGGCACGAACCGCCAAGATGTCTTGAATCGCCAGCCACGTCTCCGGCTCGATCAGGGGTTGGTGCTTCCCCTCATAGTGAATGCCTTGGTAGCTGACAATTCCCATGTAGTACGGGTTTTGCACCATGTGGTAGAAGGTCGTCAGGCCAATCGGCCGCTCCGGCTTCGTCGCCGTCGGCCGGCTGGTCAGGCCCCTGGCAGTCGCCTCAATCAGCAGGTCAGCGGCGGCCCATTCGCCCGTGGCGTACTGCTCTAAGCACCACCGCACGAGGTCGGCCCGGTCCGCGTCGAGATCTACGTCGGCGAACGTCACCCCCGCCACCGTCTTACGCACATTCACATACCCAGCAGGCGCCCGGTAGGGCGTTCCGCCCTCCTCGGCCTTCCGCAGCAGCCCCTTCATGACCTCCTGCGCCAAGTTGCCAGAGTAGAACTGCGCTATCTCCGCCAGCAGCCCGTACAGCAGCTTGCCGCTCGGGGTGTTGTCGATGTTCTCCGTGCACGACACCAGCTCTACGCCATGACGCCGCAGTAGCAAGTTAATAGCAATGTCGTCCTCGCGGTTCCGGGCCAGTCGGTCGATCTTGTGCACGATGACGTAGTCCGGCTTAATCGTCCGTACATCACGAAGCATGGCTTGCAGCTCATCACGGTCGGCCGAGCGCGCTGACTCGCCAGCGTCGATGTAGACCCGATGCACCACTGCTCCAAGCAGTCCCGCTTTCGCTAGCCCTGCGTCGCGCTGAGCCGGAATCGAGTAGCCTTCCGTCCCGCCGCCGGTCCGCGCTTGTTCCTTCGTGCTGACGCGCGCGTACACGAAGGCGATGGGGGTCTCCCGGCGCGCGGTGCTCAGCTGAGCCTTGGCCCGGGACGGCCGCAGCGTGCGGCTCCCGGCTACTTCTAAAGCGCGGCTCGTGCTCTTCTCTTCAGATGACATAAATTCCTCCTCTCAGGGTTGTTAAGTTCAGTCCTGGTCGTCATCCGGCTCGCCGAATGGCGGCGGCTTCGCGCCCGTCTCCGCCAGCTGCACCGAGCCAATCCGGCCAATGAGTTGGGCATCGACCGCTGTGGCTTCTCGATGGGGCAAACTGGCGATCTCCAGCTGTGCGCCCGCCTTTCCGACCGCCCACACCACCCGGCTGTAGTCTTCGGCCCGGATGGCCACCTGACGATGGTCGTAGGCGATAACAAAAGCCAGGTCGTCGCGACGGCCCAGTTCGCCGAGGAGCGCCGTCAGGCCTGGTCGGCTCATGGTCGAGCTTGAGCCTCGGTCGATGTAGGCACCGAGAACGGTGAGTCCGAGTTCATTAGCTCGGTGCTCGCAGACGCGGTTTTGAGCCGCCAGCGCCCGGCCCGCATATCGGTGGTCGTCACGGGCCACGCGAAGGTAAATAAAAGCTTTGATATGGTTGTAAGTTTCAGGCATTAATCGAACCTTTCAGTTCTACGGAACCATTATTGGAATTCCTCTCCATCATTTTTTCAGGGTTCTTAGGAAGTGCCAAGACGGGATATCCTGTCCTTATTTATGGTCCTTGTTGAAATTGCAGGTTTGGGGTGACGGGTAGCGGCTGTGAGGCCGCCACCCGTCACCGTGAGGAAGAATCGAAAGGGTTACCCTTCGGTTCCGGCCTTGCGGCTGCGCCCCGCCGCCGGCTTGGCCGGTGACGTTGGCTCCTCGGCTGCCGCCTCGCCCGGAGACGTGCCGAACAGGCCTTCAATGGCCGCCCGGCGCGAGTCGGCTTCCTTCTGGATCTCCGCCAGGGCGGCGGCTGCCCGTTCAGCGAAGTCGGGCTCGGCCCGCTTCGTCGCCACGTACAGCTCAACGGCCCGCAGGATGGCAACCGTCAAGTTGATCTCGTCGAGCTGAGCGACGAGGGCGAACTGGGCGTGCAGTTCCGGCGGCAGCTTGATGCCAAGCGTTTTGACGCCGTTCTTTGCGTTGGGATCAGTCACAGCTGATCTCCTCCTCGGTGTTGGTGTGGCCGCCCATGCCCGCGAGGAATGCGAGCGAGGGATGAGCAGCCACAGGCCACCGGGGAGGGGTGGCCCGGTAGATGCGGCTCACGACACCGCACCTACCTGCGTCGCCCGCCACGCTGCCAGGCGCTCCTCGGCCAGCCGGGCATACTCCGGGTTCAGCTCGATGCCGACCCAATCCCGGCCGTACATCTCGGCGGCCACCGCCGTGGTCCCGGAGCCCATGAACGGGTCGAGCACCCGGCCCGGCCGCCAGTCAGCCCGACAGTTACAAGCGAGCCGCAGGGGGCCGGTGGCCAGCAACCGGCCGTGCAGGCGCTGCGGTGCCCGCTGCCACGGCGCGGCGCAAGATACGCACACCCGTTCCGGACATGTGGCGAGCAAACCTCTTCGCACGATACGGAGTGGAAACGTGGCGAAATGCGCGCCCCGATAGCTGCCGGTCGCCTCCACCCACCAGTCGCCGGGGTTCTTCCCCAGCGGGTGACTGGCGATCCCGGCCCGCTTCAGCCGGGCCAAGCCGTGGTTGAGGTCCACCCGGGGACTGCTGCCGCCGCCGAGGCTCGGCACCGCTGTGCGCGGCAGCGTCGGCCGAGCCCGGCTCGAGGACCGGCCGGCGCCTGCGGTCTTGGCGGGTTCTCGGACTGCGTCCAGGTCGAACGTGTAGCTCGCCTGCCGGGTGAAGAAATAGACATACTCGTGGGCGTTGGTGAACCGGTCGCGCACGCTTGACGGCGTCGGGTTCGGCTTCGCCCACACGATGGTGTTGCGCAGCAGCCACCCGGAGCGCGTCAGCCGTAGGGCAACCCTGCTGGGACCAAGCAGGAGAGACTTCTTGGTCGCGCCTTCGCGCTCGTGGCGGCTGTAGCCGTCGCCCAGGTTGAGGAATAGTGAGCCGGTCGGCACCAGCACGCGAGCGAGCTGGTCGCAGATGCTCGCGATCTCGGCTGCCCAAGCTTCGACATCCACTTCGGCTCCGACCTGCCCGTCGTTGCCGTAGTCCCTCATGGCCCAGTACGGCGGGCTCGTGATCACGCAGTCCACCGAGGCGTCGGGCAGCTCCGCCAACCGGTCGCGCACATCGCCAACCAGGATGCGCCCCGTGGGCACGCTAGAGTGGGTTGCTTGGCTCATCGGGCACCTCCTTCAGTGGGTTGGGTCAGAACGTCGGCAGCTTCATGCAGCAGGCCGACGCGAAACAGCACGCGGGCTTCCTTCAGGAGCTTGTGGATCTCACGGGTAATAACCGCCGCGCGGGTGCCATCGGGGACGAACCACCACACCCGCGGGAACACGCCGTACTGGCGCTGCTCAGCCCCGCTGTTCCAGTACCGCACGTAGGCTTCGAGCTTCCGGCGGATGGTGGGCGCACTCTCGGAGTTGAGGTCAATTTCCAGGAAGGTGCTGTACTCCCACCCGCCGATGCCGACCCGTGCGTAGCCGTCCGGTTTGAGGGTAGTCAGCGCGCCGCCGACGCCGTAGAAAGTCCGCCAGCACCGCGGTTCAAAGGTGAAGTCGAGCAGCTCAGCCCGGCCGGCGCGGGTCCGTTCGACCAGCTGCACATAGGTTTCAGCCACCGCTAGCGTGTGATCTTGGAAGGCGGTTTGGGCCTCATACGCCCTACGATGCCGCTGGGACGGGGCCTGCCCGAGGTCAAGCACCGCCGCGCCGAGACCAGACAGCCCATACAGGTACCCGGCACTGCCAGTCCGCAGCCCACCGATGCGACGGCGCAGTCGTACGACGAGCTCCAGCGTGAACAGCCGTTGCAGGGCGGCTCGGGTTTTGCGGGCTTGGGTGTCGGGCCGACCGACCGCGAAGTGCAAGCGCTGGAGCTGATGACCCGTCAGCAGCTGCAATTGACGGAGCGACTTCAAGATCTCCCAGTCGCGTGGGCTGAGCCGTTCGGCGACGAGGCGCGCTCGTCCACGGCCACTCATCTGAAAACTCCAAAGTGGCTACGAAAAGCGCTAGACAGTCGTTGGTAGCTATCGCGAATCTGCGCACGCCAGGGCGTCGCCAGCTCGACGCGATCGGTAGGCCGAGCGGCAGGGCTGGAAGATCGTTGTGGGCTCCTCATCGTGGTGCCCTCCGGCTCCCCAACGGCGCGCTGGGCGGGGTACTGCCGTGCCACCGTTTGAGCAGTTCGGCATCGACTTCAGCCGGGCCCATGCCGTAGCGGTCCGTACTGGCCTGCCGCACCTGCACCGGGTCGGCCAGGGCATCCGACAGCGCCGGGGTGGCGACCTCAAACGGCTGACTCGGCGCGCCGTTCACCAGTACCCGGGCCGCCGCGTGATACGCCGGGAGCCGCTCCAGATCCGCCGCCGTTACCGGCGCACCGAACACGTTCGCCAGAGTCCGGCCGTCACCCTCCGCCGGGCGGAACGCCACCCGCGCACCGACGTTGGCCAGCACCGCCGCTCTCAGCTCGCTACCGAGCTGATCAAGGTGCTGGTGGGCAACCGTAAACGACACGTTCGCACCCCGGGCTCTTGCGAGCACGTCAGCGAAGTCGAGCCCGGCTGTGAAGCTCTGCCACTCGTCTACGAACACCGACACCGGCCGTCGCTGGGGAGCGGGCTTCGCCGTCTGGCGCTGGATCGCCTGCCACAGCTGACTCAAGATCAAACTGCCGACCAGGCGGGCCGTCTCCGAGCCGAGCACCCCGGCGTTGAGGTTGATCAGCAGGATGGTGGGCCGCGCGAACACCGACGCCACATCGAACTTCGGGTGCGCCTGCCCGATCAGGTGGCGCACGGCCGGACGGGCCGTCCACGGCCGCAGCTTATTTGCCACCGGCTGCACCACCTGGGTCCGTTCCGGCTCCGACAGGTTGTCGAACCAGGCCAGCCACGGATCAATCGTCAGCGGGTCACCGACGCGCGCCGCCACCGACCGACGGAGCCGTGGGTTGGTCAAGATCGGGATGATGTCGGTCAGGCCGCCGTCCGGCAGGCGGCTGGCCAAGATCAGCCCGTGCAGGAGAACGTCGGCACTGCGCGGTCCAATGGCGGAGCCGAACAGCTCACGGAGCAGGCCCAGCACGGTGTCGGCTCGTCGCTCGGCGTCAGCCGGCGGGCCGCTCAACGGATTGAAGCCGATCACCGGACCGGGCACTCCGGGGTCGATCACCACCACCTGGTGACGCGAAGGCTGCGGCAGCCGCGCCAACACGTCCAACACCAAGTCACCCTTGGGCTCGATGACGATCAGGCTGCCGTCGGCCGCCGCTTCAGCCGTCACCCACTGAGCGAGGAGCGTCGACTTCCCGGCTCCACTGGGAGCGATCACGTGGCAGTGCGTGCCATAGCTGGACCGGGGCAACCACACCGCCGCCCGCCCGGCCGCCGGGTGCGTGCTGACGCCCAGGGGGCGCGCCGCCGCTCCGGGCGCACCCGCCGTGACCGCTCGGAGCAAGGGCGCCGGGGGCGGAGCGAAGTCACTGGCGCCACCTGCCACCTCCAGCCCGTCGAGGCTCCAGCCCAGCAGGACGGCCAGTTCGCTGGCGTTCAACATCCCCGACCACGACCGCGCACGTCCCATCACCACGGCCAGTTGCTCGGCCGTGCGCGTCGACTGCCGTGAGCCGTACACCCGGGCGTGCGCCGCGCTCGCCAGACCCAGCGCCGACACCGCCGGGCGCAGGAGTTCGGCGGCCCGGCGCAAGGTCGGGGCGACGCTGCCCACCCGGCCCCGCACACCAAACCGGGGCTCACTCAGCCGCGCCTTCCAGCCGCGTTGCTCTTCGCCGCCGGGCTGGTGGGGCGCCCCGAAGCCGAGCAGTTCCAGCGGCGACCGCTGATCGGGCGGGGTCGTCGAGGTCTGACTCGGCCCAATCACCCACTGCACTGCCACGGCTTCGCCGCTGCGCAGCGCGTCTTGCAGCCGCGTCAGGCCGGTAGTGACCTGCCGGGCAGTGTCCAGCCGGATGGGATGCACCACGCTCGTGACTCGGATCTCCCGTGCCGTGACTGTGGCTGGCCGCTGCGGGTTATCCGTCGCTGCCAGCACCAGGCCGGGGAGCTGCCCCCGAAGTTCGCCGGGCAACGTCCGCGCAATCCGGGCCTCTATCCCGAGCAGCCAGCGCACCCGGTCCGAATGCACCCACAACTCGAACACCACCACCGGCTGCAACCCCAGCAGGCCGTAGTGCGGCCGCCCTGCCAGCACCCGCACCATGGCCGTAACGTCCGCCAGCGTCGCGTCACGCGGCGGAAAAGCTTCGTACCAATACAGGTCGATCATCGCGCGGCCTCTCGCCGGGCGGGCTGCTCACCGTCCGGCTCGTTGGTTGGGGGAATCGCCGGGGGCGGTGGACTCGCGACCCGGGCGAGGGCAATGCACGCCCGTGCCAACTTCCGTAAAGCCGGGTGCAGCCGCTCCTGAGCTGTGACACTAAGCGGTTGTTCTGAAAATGACTCGGACATAAAACCCTCCTCTCGGGTAGTCCCGAAACGAAGGGAAGATGTGCACATTTAAGACAGCCTGTCCCGCTTGACACTGCAACTCGGTAGGCGTGTAATGGAATGCACACAGCGCCCCCGTTTCGAGGTCGTTGATGTGTAAAACACCTGAACGTAGTCACCAGTGCAACGCTTGCGGAGAAGAACTTCCTAGGGACTCTCTACTCGCTGCGCCTGGTGGCGCGTTCAGACTTTGTTATTATCTCGACTGCTCATGCCTCAACCTAGAGGCGTTTAACCAGAACAAAAGCCGAACGGTAGGCCGACGTTATGGCAAAACGCCTGACGACAGATTTTGAACAATCCGGTATTCTCGGCACACGCTGCGCCATTGCATGAACCCGGATTTCGGGACTAGCTCAACCCGGCCGGAGTCGGCTCCGCGCCGGCCTCGGCGACCGGTCGCCCGTCCTGCCATTGGCAGGCCAGCTCGCACGCCCAGGTCTTGTACGCCACCTCTCGCTCCTGGCGAGCCATGTCCTCGTCTTCGGTTCTCTCGACCAGCTGTTTACGGGTTCTTCGAGGCATCTTGGGCCTCCTTCCTGCCGGGGCAGAGCCGCCACAGGGCATAGCTCCGCCCCGGCGTGAATGTTGTGGATGAAAGATGGGCCGTGCGGTGCGAATGCTGCTAGCGCCGCCTACGCTCCATGTAGAGGCGAATCAAGAACAGCGCCGACACGATGCCCAGCGCGTAGATCAGTTGTACGGGCATCGCGTGGGCCACGCCGAGCCCGAATATGAGGACGAAGATGGCTGTCATGACCGAGCGGAACTTGCCGAGCATGGCGGCAAGCGGTGACTTGGAAGATTTGCTCACCGCGAACCTCCCTGCGCGCGATTGCGCTGCCGCGCCCGCACAATTTCCCGATCGACATCTGCTTGTGCGCGGTTCCAGAGCGCATTCAGCTGGTGCTCGGTGAAACGAGTCATCTTGCGTTGCTGCTCTCGTGAGACAGCTTTAATGTGCTGTATCCGCCGGTCCAGCCTTTGCAAATCATAACGATAGGAACCGAGCAGGCAGATGTTGAAGGCGATGAGCAGCACCACCGCCACGACGCATGCGACCGTGAGCATGGTGGATCACCACCGCTCGTAAGGTCGGTTGAGATAGTCGTCGATCAGGTAGCTCGAGCTCGCCCCGTACGTGACGTGCATCCGCTCCATGAGCGACAAAGTCAGGGGCGACACCCCGCGGTCACGGGCTCGCTGTATCCGCTGGTCCGACTCCTCGACCCGGTCGAAGGCGGTTTCGACCAGTTCGCCGCCCGTGTGGAGCGTCGAGGCGGCCCGGTAGTAGCGGTCGCGCTCGGTCACGTCGCTCGAATAGCTCACCGGGTCGGGAACCCGCCGGGCCGGAGAGCTCGGCGCTCTGCGGGCGAGGCCGGCGTCCGGTTGCGACCCGAGGTGGCCGCCGACCACCCGGCCGTATGCTTCGGTGGCTGCTTGGAACCTGTCCATCTTGTCTCCTTCGGTTGCGAACTGCGCTGGTTGCGCTGACGTCCGGCTGACACCGAGAAGTAGACAGGTCACGGGATCGTGCGGCTGCAATTTGGCACGAGCCTCGAACGTGACCACTGTGTTGCCGCAGCTCAGAGCCTTCAACTGGCCAAGATCATGACCACGGTTCACGAGCCGGGCTACGACTCCGTGCTGTCCTCGGGGTCGGTGCTCTCCGGGACGTCTAGTGAGATCGCGTCGATCCGCTCGCGAGCGGATCGGGCGCGGAGCTCCTGCAGGGCCTCAAATCGAGCATTTCGAGCCCATCGTTTGGACATCTTCGCAAGTCGTTGTCGGTTTTGTTCTTCCCAAGCCTGCATCTCGGGCAGTTCTTCACTGGTCGGGATGAAGCGGTTGGGTTCGTCTTCGCCCAGTAAATCTTGCGCTGCTGCGCGATCCGGAAATGGGGACACATAAGGATTATCGGCTGCTCGAGGGAATCTCTCTGCTTTCTCTACGTCAGAAAGGGCGAACCATGCCTCCTCGAATTCCTCAAGGGTCAGTCGGTCGTCCCTTGAGTTGGGCAACTTGCGCCGCCGCTTAGGCCTATTTTGATCCTCAGATCCGCTCTCCGGGGATGGTGGCAGTTCGCCCATGGCTTGGTTACCTATTAACTTAAGACAAGTATCGGTTCGCCAGCGATTCTTGTCAAAGTCATCGGTGGGGCGCTGCGGTGCTAGACTGCTTCTGCTTTGCTGTTGAGCTGCGAGGAGGGCGCCGTGGAAAACCTCGCGTTGACTGGTGACCATGAGCAGATCGACCGCTGCCTGCGAGCATTGGCGCAGGGTCATGGCATCTGGCGCAGCGATCTTGTTGATCGACTTAAGGGCGAGTGGAGCCCGCTACAGCGACACTGGAATATCAACTTAGCAAGCGGGTTGGAAGCGGTTCGAAACATCGTATGGTCTAACCTGATTGGCTACATTGAGAATCTGTATCCTCGGCGCGCTCACCGACCAGTATCACCGGAAGATGTTGATTGGTCGAAGGAAGTTGCTGAAATCAGCTTCAACGCATCGACTAAAAGAGAAGCCGTAGTGCTTCGACGAAGCAGTCTGCAGCAGCGACGCGACTGGCTATTGCTTAAGTATGGCAGAGACCGTAGCGCCTCGATGCGGAGCCTTCAGCGCATTTTGGACGAGGCCATCGAGCAGATCGCTGAACGTATGGTCAAGGTCGCCGCAGGCGCGGCCTCTTCCCCTGGAGTCAGCGTAGAGCTTGCGACCCCACCGCGTCCGCCGCGCCAAGGGAATTCCCTCGCTCATCTCGTCGAACTATCCGGCGAGCTTCAGCAAGCATTGAACTTCGTCCGCGATGCCTGCAAGGCTCAGAACCGTATCTTCTATACCTCCGACCTGCTGGTGACACTCCTCGACCTACCCGGCAAACGGGCGGCCCAGTGCTTCGACGAAGCTACGCATATCGGGCAGGCGGTCAGTATCCGCGAGCAGTTGGCAGCAACACTGGGCGACGACCGGCATCATGAACCCTTCGTGCCGTTCACATGGCTAGAGCGATCCGACGTGCAGCTCGCCGCAGAGTATGCGATCAGTGACGGTCGGCTCGTGGTTAGTGAGCTGCACCTGCTGCTTGCCATTCTCGACAGCGACTCTGCAACAAATCGCTGGCTGCAGCGACTCCTACGGGAGGAGTACCCGCAGGTGCGGGCGGTCGCCGAGCGTCATCGGCATAACGGGCCGACGGTCGTTAACAGCCCGACGCCCGACGGCCTGTGGTAGGAGCGCCGTTCGCAGAGGAGGCATAGCGATGGTGAGCGTGTTGATTGGCGGTGAAGATCGCTGGGAGCTGGGCGACGTCATCGGCTCGGGCGGTGCCGGCGAGGTCCGTATCGCCACCTGCGGAGACGGTGAGCCCCATGTGATCAAGCTCGTGCCGATAGCAGACGGCGCGCTTCGGGAGTTGACGATCACGCGCAACCTCGACGTTCCCAACGTGGTTCCGGTGCTCGGCACGGGCCGCACCGAAACCCACTTGGCGATGCTGATGCCCAAGGCCGATAGATCGCTCCGCGATCACATCAAGGCTGCAGGCGGGCCATTGCCTGAAGATGAGGCACTTGTCATCTTGTGCGATATTGCCCACGCCCTTGCCGGATTGGCACAGGCTCGAACGGCGGATGGCGGCGCGGGGATTGTTCATCGTGATCTCAAGCCTGAGAACGTGCTGTACCTTGACGGTGCGTGGAGCCTCTCGGACTTCGGCATTGCACGCCACGCTGATCACGCCACGGAAATGCATACGAGGCGGTATGGCATGACGCCGCACTATGCTGCCCCAGAGCAGTGGCGTGGCGAAACCGCAGCCGCCGAGACCGACGTTTACGCGTTCGGCGTTATCGCTTTTGAGCTGCTGATGGGTTCTAGGCCTTTCACGGGCACAGACCTGAGGCAGCAGCATCTTGCCTCTGAGGCGCCGCCCTTGACGGGGATTTCATCATCGCTTGCCACCGTTATCGCGGAGTGCTTGTACAAACACGCGGGGACGAGACCTTCGCCCGGTCGCCTCTTGAGGCGATTGCAAGAGGAAAAAGCTCGAGCGACTTCGGGGCAGACTCGGGTGACGACGGGTGGCATGAGTGCGCTGCAGGCAGCACACCTCGCCGAGACAGCGCGACGTGGTCAAGCCGCCTGGCAGGGGCAGCTAGCAAGCCAGCACCGTATAGAGCAAGAGGAGCTGTTCCGCGTTGCAACCGTGCAATGGGAGCAGATTAGTAATCATCTCAGAGAGACGATCGTTGAAAACGCGCCAACCTGCCATGTGACCGAGATCTCGGACCTTGGCTGGACTCTGCGGCTTGGTAACGCTTCGATTGTGCTATCCAAGCCATGTAAACAGGCTCCGCTAGATAGTGGGTCACCTGCCTTGCCCTTCGACGTCATTGCTCATTGCTACCTCGCGGTCGGTAGAAGTGTCCATGAACACTCGTTCGAGTTGCAGGCTGACTACTCCGGCCGGGCGCATTCGCTCTGGTTCTGCGATGCTCAGACCGAGGGACAATACGGTTGGTATGAAGTTGCTTTTTCGTTCGACCAGGCTTTTGACAGCATGGGAGATCCCAGTCTGGGATACAATGGCTACTTCTGGGTAAAGTCGACTTCAACAGGCAGAATTTACACCCCTCCAGGCCACTACCTGCCAATCGCTGCCATGCCAGACAGCGCGGCGCGGCTTTCAGAGCTAACCTCAGGTGTCGTGACCGGCCTCATGTATGGGAAGTTCAAAATAGCGTGGCCCTTCACTTTTCTCGCCCCGGGAGAAGCAGACCAGGTTTTAGATCGTTGGGTTACATGGTTTGCAGACGCTTCGCAAGGCAAGCTTCGGCGGCCCTCGGCCACGTCAACGCCAGCTCCTGGCGGCAGCTGGCGAACCGCTGGCCATTCGCCTGAGTCGTCAGTCTCGGCTAACGTTCCGCCGGCGCCGCGATTTAGTGCGCCTAACCAGGACGCCGCAGCAGCAAGCGCCCTCTCGGGTGAAGTTGACAGCATCCTTCGCGAGATTGGCTATGGAGGAGGAGGGTACGACGGGGCGCATTCGGTTGCAGTCGTGCTACACCGGTCGTCCGAGGAGCGCCAATGGGTCAGCCAGGAGCTGCGCGCGCAGCTCAACATCCAATCGTCCCCAACCCTAGTCTTTAGGCGCCTATCGGATAAGAAGGCCCGTCCTGCCGCTGCAGTTGGTGGTCTGATCGGGTGGGGTAAGGCGCGGCTGGCGCCGCTGCGCTTCCTAGATGGCGCGCAATATGAGGAGTTCACGTTTGCTTCCTCAAACCCGAGACTCGTCTTAGTTGAACGCCGGGCGCCTTCGCGCGGTGAAAGAGCTGGTCAGCTGCTCGCGGCGTTTATCGTCATTTCCGCTGAACCTGCGGCCCTGCGCGGTCGGTCTCCGTCGCCGTCATTGCGTTCCTGGTTCGATGGCCCTGAGATGACCCTCCCCCGCCTCGCTCTGCCTGAAGTGGTTCCGCCCTTTACGGCGCAAACCGCAACCGACATGTTTGAAACTCTGCTCGAAGCAGCCGGGGCTACTGCTAAGTCTTCGCCCTCGAATATCGACAACTGGGGCCAAACTGATGAGTCGTTCCTGCTGCCTGGGAGTGAGGGGCAGATAGATATCGAAAATGTGCCGAAGCCGCCGTCGAAGCGCGGCAGGAGTGCGCGACGGCGCCTACAACAATAGGGCCTCCTGTTTGTCTAGCATTGCCGCCATGACACAACTGTTGGGCTTACAGCCGCCCCAGCCCGTTGTGGACTCGCTGGAGAAAGTCATAGTCATGTTCCGGCAGTGACCCACCCGTGACAGCCGGCGGCTTGGGCGAAGGTGTGCTCGCACGACGTGGCAGGCCAGCCTCCGTCCGTTCATAGACATCCAGCTCAGCCCAGTTCACCCGGCCTCGCGGCGTGATTGCAGAACCCCAGCGGCTCGCGAGCGTCGTGACCAGACCGAGGCCGGAGTCTGGCGGCGCCTCGCCCGCAAGTTCGAGAGCCTCGGTGTGCGTGTCG
Source organism: Amycolatopsis sp. NBC_01286 (assembly GCF_035982555.1). Taxonomy (NCBI): domain Bacteria; kingdom Bacillati; phylum Actinomycetota; class Actinomycetes; order Pseudonocardiales; family Pseudonocardiaceae; genus Amycolatopsis; species Amycolatopsis sp. NBC_01286. The sequence goes on along the minus strand of NZ_CP108428.1, from coordinate 42,955 downwards.
GTAACCTCGAAGACGATGTGCCGCTGGTAGCCAAGCAGCTGCAGCCGGATCGGGCTGAGCTCGGTGAGGGCTGACCAACTCGTGGCTTCGGATGGCCCGGTCGCCGCTACCGCGAGCGACACCATCTCGACGGCCACTACTTCCATATGTTCCTCGATGAACAAGGCGTGCCACCGCCTGAGAGTGTCCGCGACGAACATGCGCGCGACCGAGACTGCCGTGGGCAGTGCCACCAAGTCGAGCGAGTCACAGAAGCGAGGCTCCTCCCGCATCCGGGGGATCTCGGTGTGTACCGGCAGCTCACCGTGCACCTGAACGGACGCGTTCATCGGGGAGTCCACAGCAGGCTAGAGCGCTTAACCAGCGCCGGGGCTCCCGGCTGGCCGGGTTCGGGTAAGCCGAGCAGTGCGTGGACAACCTCTGGCAGGTCGGAACCCTCTTTGGACCAGACGCACCCACCGCCGTAAGCCTCGTCGAGCACGCGGGCGGCGCTGACATTGGTGCGGTCGAAGATGAACAGAGCGTCGGTGTACTGCTGACGGCTGTAGCTCCCCGCGATGCCGACCGGCTCGTCGTCCTCGTGCAGCGCGCGGAATACCCAGCCGGCCTGCCGGGCGGTCACCAGAGCTTGGAGTTCGGGGTAGCGGCGGACCGCGTCCTCGTCAGTGATGGACTCGCTCATGAGATCAGCGCCTCGCCTGGGGCGAGGAGAGCCGTCAGCCGGTCGCAAATGACCGCCGCGGACTGCTCGGGCGGGCGGCTGCTGCAATCCACCCGCAGCACCTCAAAGCCCGCGTCCACCAGCGTTTCGGTGGCCTGCCGGTAGTACGTGACCTCGGCATGGCTGCTGCCGGGAGCCAGCTGGAAGCGGTTATGCGGGCCGCGCTCGCCGAGCCGCTCGGCGATCACCTGGGGATCGGCTTCCAGGATGACGGTGAGGTCCGGTCGTTCGACCTCCTCGTTGAGCTGCCACAGGAACACCGGGTCGACGCCGTCGAAGCGCTGCACCACCAGCCCCGAGGCGAGGTAGCGGTCTGAGATCACGATATTGCCGTCCCGGAGGCGTGGCCGGATCTCGGACTCGACGTGGTGGTAGCGGTCAGCGGCATACAGGCAGGCCAACGCGTGCCCGGTGACGGTCGGCGTCAGTTCGGAGGCCAGCTGTCCAATGGCGCTGGTCGATGGTTCGGCGGTGACGTGCACCTGCTCACCGCTCGCCACCAGCATCTGCGCCAAGTGGCGAACGATCGTGGTCTTCCCCGCACCGCCCGGTCCGTCGACGCTGACGAACAAGCCGTGCCTGCGGTCAGAAGAGTGCCGGGGTGTCATCTTGGCTCCCTCCTGTTGGTTGGTCGCGCAGTTCTTCGAGCGTTCGCCGGCTTGCCAGGTGGACGAACAGGCGGGCTGTGACGACGGCGTCGTAAGTGGCTCGGTGCGGCTGGTCTTCCCCGCCAAGACCGCGGGCGAGATCGAACTCCTCGACCAGCGCGCCGAGCTTGTAGGTCTTGCGTCCCGGTAACAGTCGCCGGGCCAGCTTGAGCGTGTCGAAGACCTCCGGGCACTCCCAGTCGCCGAGCTTGCGCTGCAGTACGCCGACATCGACATGGGCGTTGTGGGCGATGAGCGCCGAGGCGTCGAGCGCCTTGAGTACGTCCGCCTCGACGTAGCCGAACACCGGAGCGTCCTCAACCTGCTCGTCGCTGATGCCGTGAATCCGGCGGGCGAAATGAGAGATCGGCTGGTCCGGCTTCACCAGCCAGCTCGACGCCTCCGCGACCACGCCGGCCACGATCGGCACCGCCGCCAGTTCCACGAGATCGGGCGGCTGCTGGCCGTTGCCTTCGACATCGACAACCACGTAGCTAAGACTCTTCCAGTCCGTCATGAGCTGGCGACTTCCTTCCATCCGATGTCCGCGCGGCCGTGTCGGTTCGCGTGGTGCGGGTGGCGTGCGTCGTGGACCTGGAACCCCAGCGCGTGTTGCAGGAAGTAGCGCGGCTGCTCCACGGCCAGGCCCGTCACGACGGCCGCCCGCTCGGTGATGTCTACGACCTGAAGGTGGTCGGCCTCGGGCAACACGCGGGCAATCTGGTGTACGTCTTCGCGCGTCGGCACACGGTGGGCGCCCGCGCACACTTCAAGCTGGGAGAGCGGGCAGATGTCGCACAGCTCCCGGATGCCGTAGTGGCCGTTGTAGTCCGGCAGGCCGTGGGCGTAGCTCACCGCGCACGACGTCTTGCGGAACAAGGCCGACGAGTTCGAGAAGGCATCGAGGACGCGCCGCTCCAGTGTCTCGGGCACGATCTTGCGGCGGGCCGTGTCTTCGTAGGGCTCAGGTATGCCGTTGGCTTTGTAGTAGTCGGCGATCTGGTCGCGGTAGAACAAGCCGGTGAACACCGTCGCGTCGGCATGCTGGCTCAGCTCGAACGCGGCCGCCAAGTGCTCGTCCGTGTCGTTGAGACCCGGCACCAGCGGACGCCAGTACAGCACCGTGCGGTACCTGCGCAGCTGCGGCACGCTCATCAGCTTCAGGGAGTCGGCCGCGACCTGCGACGGGTACGGCTCGATCTTCGGGTTGTCGATGCCCGAGTACGTGAACAGCAGTGTCACCTTGACATGCCGGAGCTGGTTGAGTCGCTCGATGTCGTACGGCTTCATCTGATGCCGGCTGATGACGAGGACGTGGTTGGTCAGCTCCCGCGCGTCCAGCTCTTCGAGCACGGCAAAGGTATGCGGCCGCACCTTCGGCAAGAACGGCTCGGTCGCCCGGTTGAACAACTGGATCGGCGTGACGTGCGGCTGGAAGTAACGGTGGCCTACCAGCTCCTCGACGGCCGCCGCGTCCGTCATCAGGGCGCGCGGCTGGTTCTCGTCCCACAGGCCGTAGGTGTGGCGGATGCAGTAGGCACATCCCAGCGGGCAACCTTGGATGTGGTTCAGGCTCAGGCCGCTCTTGCGGTACTCGACCACCTCCCGGGCACGCTCAGATAGGCGCGCGATCTGGTCGGCATCGAGGAGCGGTACGGGCATTGGCACGGCGCTTCTCCCTGGTCAGCGGGTTGGGTGCCAGGAGAGTAAGCGCGGCGTCACGCATCGGAAAAGCAAGTTGCTCGGTATTGCTCGCAAGGTCGAGATCAGCGCGCGATCGGGGCAATGCCGAGCCAGCGGGGGTACGTACGTCCGCGGCCCTCGCTACGTTGGCGCGATGGACATCGTTGAAGCGGTCAAAGCCCTCAACTTGCCGCCGCACCAGTATGTAGTGTTCGGCGCCGGTCCGTTAGCAGCCCATGGCCTTCGCGATACCGCCGACGTCGACCTCTTCGTCACCACCGAGCTCTACGAGCACTTCAGGGCCGCTGGCTGGACAGAGAAGGCGACCAGTTGCGGCAAGGTCCATCTCGCCAGCGGCATCTATGAGGCCGATGACAGCTGGAAGTACGGCGACTACAACCCGACGATCCAAGAACTCGTTGCCATGGCCGACCTTATCGACGGCGTGCCGTTCGCTCCGCTTACCGAAGTCCTGAAGTGGAAGCGGGCGTTTGGGCGTCCCAAGGACAAGCAGGACGTCATCCTCATTGAGCAGCACCTCGGCGCGGGAGCCTAAACGCGCGCCCTCACGCTTCGGCGTCGCCGGAAGCCAGCTCGTCGATCACGCGGGTGATGATGGCCCTTGCCGAACGGCCGTAGCTGGCGACAGCCGACAGCTCGCCGAACACATTGCTGTACAGCTCGATCTCCTGCGGCTGGGCCAGGCTGAGCGCCGCCGAGTACGTCTCGACCAGGACTTTTTGGTCGTCGTACAGCCAGAAGCCGTGCCAGGGCGAGGCCGTGTACTGCGTCTCGAACCCGATGATCCCAAGCTTCACGTTGGGCAGGGCCGACAGTGACACCAGGCGGTCGAGCTGCCCGAGCATGACGCCTGCGGAGCACATCCGGAAGCGTAGTGCCGCCTCCGTCAGGATGAAGTGGAATCGCTTGTCGGGCCGGTAGAAGATGTCTTGGCGCTTCATGCGCCCTTCGACCGCCTCGTTGATGTCGTTAGGCAGCTTGAAGATACGGATGCTTTCCGCGAACCGCGCGCGGGCGTACTCCGACGTCTGGAGCAGGCCCGGGATGACCGTCGGCTCGAACACGCGAAACAGCCGCGTCTTCTGGTCGAGCTCGGCCAGGGAGTTCTGACGGGGCCGGATGCCGCCGCGTAAGATGCGCTGCCACTCGGCGTGCTGCACCTCAAGGGTGCGCAGGGACGCCAGCAGCGCCGGCGTCTGGGCTGAGCTGTCAGTCGCCTGCGTCCAGCTCTCGATGTCGGCGACGCTCGGCGTCTGCTTGCCGTTCTCGATCTTTGAGACCTTCGAGGCCTGCCACCCGAGCGACTCCGCCAGCTGCTTGCCGGTCAGCCCGGCTTGTTCGCGCAGCTCGCGGAGCCGTCCGCCTAGCGCCAAGCGTGCCTCGTGGACATTTGAGGCACCAGTGGCCTTATTCCTTGGCAAAGTCTTCCCGTCGTACCGCGTGATGCCGGGCGACATCCCGCCAGTAATTGTGCTGGATGATCTCGGCCGGGTCGTTGACCACCTCACCGCCGAGGAAGGCCATCCGCTCGTCGAAGTGCATCCGCACCAGCTTGCGCGAGTCGAACAGCCAGTAGTCGTGCTGCGGCAGATCGCCGGCCTGGTCGCGCGGCAGGTAGCGGATGTCTTCGCCAGCGCCGCCGGTGAACTGCGAGCACCAGACGCCGAAGCGGCTGTAATCGTTGAGCGGCGTCGTCACCACCCGCACCCGGGCGAAGGTCCGCCCGGCTGCCGTGGCCTCGCCGAGCATGGTCAGCCAGCTCTGCATCCACGGCAGGTCGTCCGGCTCGCCCGCCAGGTACTTGCGTAAGGACTCGTTCTCGTAGGTGGCGTCGTACTGGTCGAACGTCTCCAGCCGGAAGGCCGTGTGCTCGAACGTGTGGAAGAGCTGCCGGAACTCCGGCCCTGGCTTGATGAGCTCGGTCAGCGCTCTCCCTCCTCCTGCGCGTAGCGACGTGCGTAGAACTTCAGCACGTCTTCGGGAATCTCGATCAGGGTCTCGTGGTCAGGCACCGGGCCGACGTCGGCGAGCAACTGAGGATCGGTCACCTTCCAGCCCTGGGCGATGTACGTCACCCGGTCGGTCCGGTCGGTGGCGAACAGCGTGGGCGAGTTGTCGACCTGCGAGTCAGGGTCTTTACCGAGGAACCGAGCGCGCATGAGGCCTCCTTGCGAGCAATGTGCCGGATATTGCGCTGTACTAGTCCATGGTGACCGAGGGTGGCGCACCCGTCAACGGTGACGCCCAGGAGTTGATTGATCATGGGCCTGACGTGCGGAGGCGGTGTATGACATCAGGTCCGCAGACCTCCCGACTCGGTCAAAGTCGTCGCCCGCTCAGCTATCGACGTGGGCTGAGTCAGGTTCGATCTGCCCGGTGTCTGGTTTGATTACGCCGTTCCCCGACAACTCGTCGAGCGCCTTCATGAGGTGAAACATCGCCCTGGCACGCGAGCGCACTCGCCAAGCCCGACTGAACAGCCACGTGTGTGCAGCCTGTGTTAGGTCAGCGAATATCTCCCACTTGACCTCCTGCGTCCGGTCTGATTGCTGCACGAGCCACATGGCGAAGATATAGCGGATGATGATGTCTCGTATGCGTCGCGTCGGGTAGGCGGCCGCCACGTCATATAGCTCGTTGTTCATGGCCGCTGCTGCCTCTTCGATTTGTCGTCCGGCCGTCTCTTTGTCGTCAGCGAGCCGCGCGGCCACCGTCTCCGACATGCTGTCCGGCATCCCCAAGCCGGCCCACTTAGCAGTGTTGACCAGAACTGAAGCCATCTGCGCTTCAAATGCGCGTCGCTTCCGATGTAGCTCCAGCAGTCGTTCTTTCCGAGCTTCCAGGCGTGGCTTGAACAGCCATTCGATGCCTAACGCCACAACGCCGGAAGTGAGGGCTGAGACAAGAATCGTACTGAGAGTCGTTGTCATTGGTTCCTCGGAGTAATTTGGGGTAGGGCGAGGTGGGTAGTTCACGTCAGCCTTACCGTTGGCTTGTCTCCGCCGTGTGTCGCGAATGAGGCTGCAGCTGCCTACTCCAGTCTTGAAAGAGTTGCAGTGTACCCGTGGATGTCGTGATAATTCGCACATCTGAAGGAGATGACTTAGAGTAGACGTGTGACGCAACACTCGCCAGGCGGCTCATCGGCACGGAACCTCACTCGGGCGGCTTCCATGTCGACTATGGTTGCCCTCGCATCGCCGTGGGTATTCACGCAACGCCATCCGCTCAACCTAAAAGGTTTCGTTGACGAAGCCAAGGCGCGCGGCTTCGATTTGAATGCGCAACTCGTGCGTGAGTTATACCGCCACCGGCTCCTGATCCCGTTCGCCTCTATTCAAGATCGGCGAACTCCCAGTCAAGCCTTACCGAAGATCGACGAACCCGTCGGGGGCAGTAGCATCCTGTGGGCAATGCGCGAAGCTCGTGAGGATGGTGGCCTGTACGACCTTGGGCTGCAGCCATTCCGGCCGCGGCTGCCGTTTATTCGCCACCCTCACTTCTCGACGCGCTGGTGGAATGGCCTCATTTACTCGTGGCACCAGCTGCACATCTTGTGGGAGCTAAGGGATCTACTGGCGCATCGCCGGTACCGCCGGCGTGGCGATGACTTTCAAGACGTGTTGCCTGCCCCTCATTCCTGGCTCGTGGAGGAAGCTGACGCTTTCAGGCGGATTGCCACCATGGCAACGGCGCTTGAGGCGCGTTACCTGCCGAAACTCGATCCCGAGTGGGTTCATCTCTCGAACGTTAAGGTTGAAGTATGGGAGCAGTATCGCGACGCCTTCAACCCTGTCGAAGTCAGTCGCGTGCTGAGCTACAGCGGCGAGCAGGCGAGGGACGATGCTGAACGTCTGTTGCTGCTCGCCCATTCCATCGATCCGTTGGGGCGCTCGTGGGGCAGGCTAGCCCGCCGAGCGCCAAAGAAGTCGTGGGAGGACTTGAAAGGTGCGGCCCTTGGTGCCATGGACCTTCGGCAAACAGCTGAGATTCTGCTCCTGTTTTACGAAGACCTCGCCGAACAGTCCGCAGTGCCCGAGTTGCCCGAGATTCCGTCGATGGCGTTTCATCCCCTAGTTGAGCGGATCAGTCACCGTGATACCAACCTCGATGAAGATCTCGTCAGCCTTGGGATCTCACCTCATCCGCGCGTCGTGCTAGCGGTTGAAGGGGAGAGCGAGCAAGTGCATGTGCCGAAGATTTGGTCTGAACTTGGTTACCGTGACGCCCCTGAGTTGATGCGTTTGCTGAAGCTGGGTGGCGCAGATAAAGATCTCCAAAAAGTGGCGGCACTCGCTGCCGCCCCCTTAATAGCTGGCCGCAAAGGTGACAAGCACTGGGATTTGCTCAAGCCGCCAACTTGCCTGATGGTAGCCGCAGACCCCGAGGGGGCCTATTTCGCGCCTGGTAAAGTTGCAAAGACCCGTGCCAATATTCTTTCCGAGATTCGAGACGTTCTTAAGGCGCAAGGCGCTAAGACTGTCGAAGAAGAGCTAGATCTTCTGGTTCATATTCATACTTGGAGTGCGGCGTGCTACGAGTTCGCGCACTTTGACGACGATGAACTCGCGGACGGTATCACGGCGATTCATCGGACGGTCAACGGGTTGACTCGTGACCAGCTTGTGAAGCGGCTGTCGGAGGTGCGTGCCCGCTACGGCACCGCAAACCAGAAGACCGATATTAAGAATGTATGGGAGCGATGGAGTTACAAACCCAGTAAGGTGGATCTGGCTAATCAACTCTGGCCTACGCTGCAAGAAAAGATCCAGAGACGCTTGCGGGATAAGACGGCGCCCATACCGGAGGTGGCTGAGGTGGTCGAGCGAGCGCACGCGACCGCTCAACGGTGGCGCTACCAAAACTTTGCGCTTACCGCGGTATAGAAAATTCGTGTCGGCCTGGCACGGCGAGTTAGTGAACTGGCGAACCGCGCCGTGCTGTGCTGAAATATGGGCATGGTAGCTACCGGCGATAATCCCATCAAAGGCTCACCCGACGACGCATTAGGGCGGGCGCCACTGGCCCGTCACCTCGCGGTGGAGCTGCGCAACCTCGACGTCACTGAGGGCAGCGTTTTCGCAATCATGGGGCCGTGGGGGTCCGGGAAGACTTCGCTGGTTAACCTAATTCGCGAGAATCTGGCGAAAGAGCCTGCCCTGACGGTGGTGGACTTCAATCCGTGGATGTTCTCCGGAGCTGAGCAACTCGTCGATTCGTTCTTCGTGGAGATCGCTGCACAGCTCGGCGAGCGACCCGGCAAGTTGAAGAAGATCGCCGAAGAGCTGGACGCCTACGGTGAACTGCTTAGCCCGCTAGGCGCGATCCCGTTCGTAGGGTCCTGGGTAACGCGATTTGGCGCGGGGGCCAAGGCGATCAAGAAATTTGAAGAGCGACGTAAACAGAGTGTGACTCAGCGGCGGGCTAAGTTGGCCGGGCAACTCTCAGAGCTTGAGCAGCCCGTGATTGTCGTGATCGACGACCTGGATCGTCTTGACAGCGGTGAGATTCGCGACATCTTTAAGTTGGTGCGGCTCACGGCCAGCTTTCCGAACATCATCTACTTGCTCGCTTTCGACCGTCATCGGGTCGAACTGGCCCTGTCTGGCGAGGGTGTAACGGGGCGAAGCTATCTGGAAAAAATCGTGCAAGCCTCAGCTGAAGTCCCCGCTATCTCAGACAATCTCCTGGTTTCGCAAGTTGCTGACGCCCTAAATGAGACGCTTGGAGATATGGGTGATAGTCGCTTCGATGAGACCCGCTGGCCGGATATCATGATGGAGATCGTCCATCCTTTTGTTCGCAACATGCGCGATGTTCGCCGGTTTGCAGGGTCGGCCCGGGGAACCTTCCGAAGCCTTGAAGGTGATGTTGATACGGTCGACGTGATCGCCCTGGAAGCGGTGCGTGTCTTTGCCCCTGAGCTATTCAGAAGCGTCGTTTCTGGTCGGGTAGCTCTTACGACTCCTGCCAGCATGTATATCGGGACTCGGCCTAACGAAGAGCATAGGGCTACGGTTGAAGCCTTGCTTGAGAGCTCGCCAGGGCACGAGAAGGTTGCTGAAGCGCTCATCCGGCGTGTTTTTTTAGCAGCGGGGCAGTACGTGCAAGGTGGCATGAACTATGGGGGAGATTTTCGGAAAAGCTGGCTACGAGATCGCCGTCTGGCGCATCCTTATGTTTTGGGGCTTTATTTGGAGCGCTTAGTTGGCGACGACTTGGTGGCATTCAATCACGCTGAGCGAGCCTTTGCCGTTCTCGAAAATCCGACCGAGTTGCAGAATGTTCTTATGGAGATCGACTCTGCTCGCCGTGAAGATGTAATCGCGGAACTTGAAAACTTTGAAGGCGAGTACCCTATGGATGCAGTGGTGCCAGCTAGCGCTGTTCTTCTGAATATTCTTCCCGACTTGCCGGAGCGCCAACGCGCAGGTTTGGCTGCGGGTAGCTCTCGGTCGACGGTTAAGAGGGTCGTGCTCCGGCTCTTTCGGGTGTTGAAGGAGCCGAGTGATGTGAAGGTCGCAGTCGAAAGAGTTCTTGCAGCCTTGACGACATTCTCGGCTAAGCTTGACCTGATCCAAATGGTAGGCCATCGCGAGTACGTGGGGCATGAGCTCGCAAGGGAAGAAGACAGCCAAGCCTTCGAGGATCAGCTAAGTGCGCAACTGCAAAGCGCAGTATCGCCTACGCTGGCTGCTGATCCTGGCGCCTTTAGGTTGCTGCTCTGGATGCGCAAGCGGCCAACTGAGGAGCAGCAGGCAATTGACGCGCTGTTTGCAGACCCGAAGCTTAACCGTCACATTCTGTTGCAGGCGTACAGTGAGGTGCGAGGCCAGGCGCTCGATAGTCGTTTCGTTTCGCGGGAGCGTCGCTTGGGCTGGGACGCGCTTCTGGTGGTTTACGGTGGGGAGGAAAAACTTCGTGATGCGATCGAATCAGTGCGATCTAATCTTGCCGCTGATGATGAAACTGCAAAAGCTGCGGTTGAGCTTGCTTTAAAGTATCTAACCGGTTGGAGGCCGGAAGAGTTTTAACACTTCGCTGATCGAAAGCTCAGCTGGTCGCTGAGCATGCGAAAGTTGCAGGTGGGCTACTTGTCGCGGGCAGTGACAATTTGATCTTGTTGCGTCAGTCACACTTGTCGGTAGCTTGGTCGGAATGTTACCCAAAAAGGCTGACAGCCCTCTACGCTGAGGTAATCGCAGCGCCTCCTTGCCGTTGTGCTCGCCGAGGAGACCAGTACTTGCTGGTCGCCTCGGGGGGTACAACGCAGAGAGGGGTAGCGGTGGCGCACGAGGAGCAGTACCCATCGTCGAAAACCAAGTGGTTGAGACGGGCGGCGCGGTTGGCTAGGAAGCTGACCAAGCTGCAAGAGTGGAAGGCGAAGACCCGACGGGTTCTTGCTTCAGTCCTCTCCACTCTGGCACTTGTAGCCGACATCGTCGACCATGTGCCGGGCGTTACCGAGCAGTACGGTCAGCTCCAGTTGGCCTTGAAGTTGGGTTCACTTTTCTTGACGTGATTGTTTGGTGGCTTCGAAAGCCACGCGATTAGTAAGTGGCCAGTAAAGCCAGGCAAGAGCCACGAGGCTCGCAACGCCTGGCCTTTTTTCTGCTCAGATTCTTTAGCTCGCCGGGCGCTGAGCTCCAGCATCGCGCCTCGTCCGCCCGCCCCGTCGCATAGTCACTCTTGCGCGGAGCAAGTGTGTCCGCACTGTCGTGTCACTGACCCCGTACCGGCTTGCTAAGTCTTCGAGGGTCGCTCCCTCCCGGTAGAGCCGTGCGGCCTCCACGATCTGTCGATCTCCGAGTAAGAGCCTCCGCGTGTTCACCTCGTGTGCGTCAAGGTGCTTGCCGATAGTCGAGCGATGTACGCCGTACTTCTTGGCGAGCTGCCGTACGCTAGCCCCGGCGCGAGCCTCCGCCACCATCTCTTGGATTTCGCGAGGGCGGAGCTGTCGCAACGTCCGACAGGTCGCCGCGTATGTGGGGGAGGGGGCGAGCTCCGGTGGCCAGAAGGCCGCCATCTTCAGCAAGCGTTGAACTTGGCTTGAGGGGTGCGTAAGCGCCTCAACTACGCCCACCTGAATCCTCGAAGGGACCTGGCTGAACGCGTGCACGGTGCGGCGGTGCAGGTCTTCCTGGTGGCCGGCTCGATCGAGGCGATCGCGGGCGTGGCCTGGTCGTCGTTCCGGTGGTGGTTCACGCGTGGGCTGCGCCGGTACCGCGTGACGGCGGTGCGTCCGCTGCCGTCGGTCCTGCGGGTTTCCCTCGTGGCCGGCACCGTCGCCGACGAGCTGAGCGGCGGGGAACGCGAACTGCTGCGCACCACCGTGCCCGTGCTGGTGGACGACGTCGTGCGGTGCGGACCGGCCGGAAACGGCCGGGTGCGGTTGCTGCCCACGCCCCGGACCGCGCTGCCCGTCACCTTCGTCGTGCACGGGGTGCTGCTGGTGGCGTTCGGCCTGGCCGCCGGGCAGCTGGGCCTGGCCGGCGACGTCACCGCGTCCTACCTGCTCGTGGCCTGGGTGTTCACCCTGTTCGGGGCGTTGTCCGCGGGGATCGCGGCGGGCCGCCTGCGCTTCGGACGGCGAGCCCGCGAGATCGAAGGTGACGTCGTCGACGAGCGGCGGTGGCTGAACCGCGCGCCGAGCGAGCCCAAGGTCCGGTACACCGTCTACGGACGGACGCGCTCGGCGTGGGCCGGGCGGTACACCTTCGTGTCGCCGCGCGTCGGGAAGACCGTCGCCGTGCTGCTCGACCCGCGCGCCGAGGCGTCCGTCCGCCGGGTGGGCGGCAGCTTCGGGATCTACCAGTTCTTCGGCGCCCTAGCGGGCCTGCTGGGCGTCCTGCAGTTCCTCGGCGCGCTCGGCTGAGGCCCGCATCCGCGTCACCAGCACGGCCAGACCCGCGAAGAGCACCGCCGCGATCACGCCCGTGACGTTCAGGCCGGTCGTGAACGCCGCCTTCGCCTGGTTGGCGACGTTCGCGCGGGCGACGTCGGCGGCGAGGGTGGTGCCGGCCGGGAACGTGTGGTGGTAGACGGCCGTGGCGACCAGGCCGATGAAGGCCAGCCCCAGCGAGCCGCCCAGGTAGTTGCCGGTGTCGGCCATCGACGCGGCCGACCCGGCGCGCTCCGGCGGCACCGAGCCGACGACCAGGCCGATGCCCAGCGCGAAGAGCGGACCAGTGCCCAGCGTCAGCACCGCGATCCCCGCGACGACCAGCGGGAGCCCGTCGGTGCAGGCCAGCAGCAGGCCGCCGGCCGCCGAGACCACCAGGCCGCCGGCGATCGCCGTCACCGGGGCCAGCCGCCGGGCCAGCGCGGGCGCCACCGTCGTGCCCGCCGCGACGCCGATGCCCATCGGCGCGAACAGCAGGGCCGACGCGAGCGGCGAGTACCCGAGCACACCCTGCAGGTACTGGGTGACCAGCAGGCCGACGCCCGCCATCGCGACGCCCGCGAACACCAGCGCGACCAGCACGGCGGTGAACGGCCGGTTCCGGAACAGCCGCAGGTCCAGCAGCGGCACGGGTCGCCTCAGCTGGCGGCGGACGAACACGGCACCCAGCACGATCCCGGCGACGATCGCACCCAGCGGCACGGGCAGGCCGGCGCCGGTGGTCAGCTGCTTGAGGCCGAACACGACCAGCAGGACCGCGGCGAGCGAGAGCGCGACGCCGCCGAAGTCGAGCCGTCCCGGCGCGGGCGTGCGGAACTCGGGCAGCAGGATCGGCCCGGCGATCAGCAGCACGGCCATGGCGGGCACGGCGATCAGGAAGATCGAGCCCCACGCGAAGCGCTGGAGCAGGAACCCGGCGAGGACCGGGCCGAGCGAGCCGCCGGCGAACTGGCAGGTGGCCCAGATCGAGATGGCCTTCCCGCGCTGCCGCTCGTCGCGGAACATGGTGGTGATCAGGGCGAGCGTCGAGGGCATGAGCGTCGCCCCGGCGATCCCCAGCGCCCCGCGGGCGGCGATGAGCAGCCCGGGAGTGGTGGCGAACGCGGCGACGACGGAGACGGCCGCGAAGGCCGCCCCGCCGACGAGCAGCAGCCGCCGCCGGCCGATCCGGTCGCCGAGGGTGCCCATGGTGATCACGAACCCGGCGACGAGGAAGCCGTAGCTGTCGGTGATCCAGAGCTGCTCGGTACCGCTCGCGCCCAGGTCGGCGCTCAGTTTCGGCAGGGCGAGGAACAGCGAGGTCATGTCCATCGCGACGAGCAGGGTGGGAAGCACGAGTACGAGCAACCCCAGCCACTCGCGCCGGCCGGCCGGCTTGTCCATTTCGACTCCTTCTCGGTGGTGTGAACACCAAGGGGTCGAAGCCGCGACGGGGGACCGGACACGACTCGGTGAGAGCTGGGTCACATAAACCGGCCGGCCTCCTCCGGCGAGTAGTCGGCGACGAAACCGACGCGAAGGGGCCATCGATGAATCGGAAGCTGCGCGCGCTGTTCCTGGGCTTGGCGCTGGCGGGTGGCCTCATGACCGCCACCGGCACGGCGAGCGCCGGACAGGTCGGCGACTCGACGACGTTCGACGTGGGGTACGGCTACGGTGCCGACGGCTCGTTCACGTGGTGGAACCGGACGACCGAGGTGCAGGGGGCGATCAGCACCCAGAACCCGGTCATGACCGGGGAGGACAACCCGATCGAGACGACCCAGATCGTCTTCGAGGCGATGAAGGGCTCCACGCGGATCGCCTCGGAGAGCCGGACCGTCACCTTCGACGATTACCCGAACGGCGTGAGGAGCATCCACTTCACCCTCGGCGACCCCGACCGGGTCGGCGGGTTCGACCGGATTCGCATCACCCGGTGCCTCTACCGCCTCAAGGACAGCAGCCCGCGGGAGTGTGACGTCGTGGGCCACTTCTGGCGCCCGTTCTGACCCCGGAAACGGGTTGCCCTCGCCACTAACGTCAGCGGGGTGAAGATCGTCGTGCTGGGCGCCACTGGGCTCGTCGGCCGGGCCGTCGTCGCCACTCTCGGGCCGCGCCACGAGATCGTGCCCGTCTCACGGACGTCGCCGGTTCGCGCCGACCTGACCGACCCCTCCTCTCTCGACGCGCTGTTCGAGACGGGGCCCGACGCCGTGGTGTGCTGTGCCGCCAACGTCCCGCTGCGGCCGCTCGGCGACCTCACCGACGAGCAGGTGCTCGACGACCTGCGCGGCAAGCTGCTCGGCCAGGTCGCGCTCGTGCGGCTCGCCGCCGGGCGGCTGCCGGACGGCGGCTCGATCACCCTCACCGGCGGAACGTTCACCGAGCCGATCCCCGGCAGTGGCCTCGGCGCGCTCGTCAACGCCGGGCTCGAGGGCTTCGTCCGTTCCGCATCCGCCGAGCTGACGCGCGGGCTGCGCGTCAACGCCGTCAGTCCGGGCTGGATCAGCGAAACCCTTGAAGCCATGGGCGAAGACGGCCACCGCGGGACGCCGGTGGCCGTCGTCGCCGAGGCCTACCGGGACCTCGTCGAAGGCGACGCGAACGGCACGACCGTCAGGCCGCGGTAGCGTGCCAGGCGTGGGAGGCGAAGACGTCGTCCAGCGGTGCTCCCGTCAGGCGGTTCGCGAACGTCGACAGCGTGTAGGTTCCGATGCCCAGCACCACTTCCAGCGCGTTCCGCGGGGTGTAACCCGCGCCGGTGAACGCGTCCAGTGCCTCGGGTGGGACCTCGCCCGTCGTGTCCATGACCGCGTGCACGAACCCGCGCAACGCCTCCAGGCGCGGCGAGGGCAACGCCGACTCCGCCCGCAGCGCCGTGACCAGTTCCGGTGCGGCGGCGAGGCCGTGCAGGGACGCCGTGTGCATGGCGACGCAGAGGTGGCAGCCGTTGCGGGCGGCGACCGTCATGATCAGGACCTCGCGGTCGAGCGCCGGCAGGGTGGTGGACTCGAAGATCGCGTTCAGCTTGAGGAAGCCGTTCAGCAGCTCGGGTGACGTCGCCAGGCGGGCGACGGCGGCCGGGACGTGGCCGCCGAACTTCTTCGCCGTGGCCGCCATCGCGGGGCGGGCGGCCGGGGGAGCAGACTCTGGGGTGTGATCGGGGAACAAGACGTCTCCAGACGTAGGATCGACAATGTGGTTGTCGAAACCGTAAACCTGGTTGTCGAAATTGGCAAGGGGCTATGACCGACGTACCCGGCTACGAGCTGCCGTTCCTGCTCTTCGGCGGCTTCCGCACGCTCATCGACCGCCTGCACGCCGAGCTCGCGCGCCGCGGGCACGCGGGCGTCCGGCCGTCGTACGGCTTCGCGATGCAGGCCATCGGCGTCCAGGGCGCGACGGCGTCCGAGATCGGCCGGCGCCTCGGCGTCTCCAAGCAGGCGGCGGGCAAGACCGTGGAGCGGCTCGAGGCGCTGGGGTACGCCGAGCGCGCCGACGACCCGGCCGACGCGCGCCGCAAGATCGTGCGGCTCACCGCGCACGGCGTCGACGCCCTCACGAAGTCGGCGGAGATCTTCGACGAGCTGCGCGCCGACTGGGCGCGCACGGTGGGCACCGAGCGGATGGCGGCGCTGGAGACCGACCTGCGCGCCGTCGTCGGCCCCGCGGCCTACCGCCTCGACGCGGCGGGCTGGTTCTCGAGCTAGAAGCCGCAGCCCGGGTTCGGCGCGTCCTCCGAGAGCGGGCTGCCCGCCGGGAGCACGTACAGGACTTCGAGGACCATCGGCGTCGTCCCGAGGTTGCGGCCGATGTGCACCTGGTCGGGCCGCTCGGTGAACGCCTGCCCGGTGCGGTAGCGGCCGTCGAGGGAGCAGTCGGCCAGGTTGTGCGTCAGCGTTCCCGCCTTCACGTACGCGTAGAGCGTGCCGTCGTGGAAGTGCCAGCCGGTGTAGCCGCCGGGCTGGATGGTGATCTCCCGCAGCGTGTAGTCGGTGTGGCCGATCGTCTTCTGCGAGAGGATCGTGCCGGTGACCCCGCTGCCGGGCGTCGCGGACGCGGTGGCGGGCAGCATCAGCAAGGCCGCGAGTGCGGCGGTGGTGACGGCGATCGGCTTGCGCATCGGGCGGTCAGTCCTTCCGGAGGGTGCGCCGCAGCATCTTGCCCGACTCCGTGCGCGGCAGCTGCTCGGTGAAGTCGAACCGTTTGGGGGTCTTGAAGCCGGCCAGGGCGGCGCGGCAGTGCTCGGCCAGCCGCGCGGCCAGGGCGTCGTCACCCGGCACGCCGGGGATCGGCTGGACGACGGCGATCACCCGCTGGCCCCACTCGTCGTCCGGCTCGCCGATCACCGCCGCGTCGGCGACGTCCGGGTGGGAGAGCAGCCGCGCCTCGATCTCGGCCGGGTAGATGTTGACGCCACCCGACAGGATCAGGTCGGTGCGGCGGTCGAGCAGGAACACGCGGCCTTCGGCGTCGCGGTGGCCGAAGTCGCCCACCGTCAGGAATTCACCCGATCGGGCGGCCGCCGTCTTCTCGGGGTCGCCGAGGTAGTCGAGCGCGGTGTGCGCCGAGCTGAAGTAGATCGTGCCGGGCTCGCCGGCCGGCACCTCGGCGCCGTCGTCGTCGACGATCTTCAGCCGCACGCCGGTCAGCGGCCGGCCGACCGTGCCCGGTGCCGCCAGCCACTCCGCTGCGGTGACGCCGCAGATCAGGCCCTCCGACGCGCCGTAGTACTCGTGCACGACCGGGCCGAGCCACGCGATCATCCGCTCCTTGACCTCGGGCGGGCACGGCGCCGCGCCGTGGATCACGCTCACCAGGCTCGCCAGGTCGTACCGCGCGCGGACGTCTTCGGGCAGCCGCAGCAGCCGGTGGAACATGGTCGGCACGAGGTGGGTGCTCGTCACCCGGTGGCGCTCGATCAGCCGCAGCGTCTCCTCGGCGTCGAACTTGTCCATCAGCACCGCGGAGTGCCCGAGGTGCATCGCGTTGACGCTGAACGAACCCGGCGCGGCGTGGTAGAGCGGGCAGGCGACCAAGTGCACGCCCGGGCCCTCGTGGACGTCCATCATCGCGAGCAGGTCGTGGTGGATCTCGTGCAGGGACGGCGGTTTCCCGCTGAGCGCGCGGCGGACGCCCTTCGGCCGGCCCGTGGTGCCCGACGTGTAGAGCATCGTCTGCCCGGCCGTCCGCGGTTCCGGCGCGGTCGACGGCTCGTCCTCGCCCCAGGACGCGTAGTCCGCCCAGCCGTCCGCCGCGCCGACCGAAAAGCGTTCCACCGCAGCCAAAGGTGGGCAGTCGCGGGCGATGTCCGCGTCCGCGACGACGACGCGTGCGCCGCTGTTGCCCACCACGTAGGCGATTTCCTCGGCGGAGGACCGGTAGTTGACCGGCGTGAAGTACATCCCCGCCTGCAGCGTGGCGAACAGCAGCTCGAAGTAGGGGAGTCCGTTGTGGACGATCGCGACGACGCCGTCGCCCGCGCCGAGGCCGAGCCGGTGCAGGGCGTGCGTCAGCCGGTTCGCCCGCGCGGCCAGCTCGCCGAAGGTCGCGGACCGCCCGTCCGGGGCGAGCACCGCGAGCCGGTCCGGGTGCTGTGCGGCGACGTCGTAGAAGGTGCTCACGCACCGCACGCTACCGGGTACGGTGCGACGCATGGACGTGGACGTTTTCGGGCAGGTGCTCGGCGCGGTGCGGGAGTTCGTGCGCAAGGAGGTCGTCCCGCGCGAGGCGGAAATCGACGAAACCGACGAAATCCCCGCCGAGATCCGGGAGAAAGCGGCCGAACTGGGCCTGTTCGGCTGGGCGCTGCCGGAGGAGTACGGCGGCCTCGGGCTCGGCATGGCCGAGGACGTCCGGCTGGCCGTCGAGCTCGGCTGGACGACGCCCGCGTTCCGATCCCTGTTCGGCACCAACAACGGCATCGCGGGCCAGGCGATCGTGCACTACGGGACGCCGGATCAGCGCACCCGCTGGCTGCCCCGGCTCGCCGCCGGCCAGGCGATCGCGTCGTTCGCGCTCACCGAGGCCGAAGCCGGCTCCGACCCCAGCGGGCTCACCAGCCGCGCGGTCCGCGACGGCGACCGCTACCGGCTCTCGGGCACCAAGCGGTTCATCACCAACGCGCCGCTCGCCGAGGTCTTCGTCGTGTTCGCGCGCACCGAACCGGACAGCGCGGGCAGCCGCGGCATCTCGGCGCTGCTGGTGCCCGCGGGCGCGCCCGGCGTCACCGTCGGCCCGCACGACGCCAAGATGGGCCAGGCCGGCGCGTGGACGTCGGAGGTGGTCTTCGACGACGTCGAGGTGTCGGCGGACGCGCTGGTCGGCGAAGCGGGCAAGGGCTTCGGCATCGCGATGGCCTCGCTCGCCCGCGGCCGGCTGCACATCGCGGCGCTGTGCGTCGGCATGGCGGAACGCGCGCTGGCCGAAGCCGTCGAGTACGCGCGCACGGCCCGCCAAGGCGGTCACCCGATCGGGGAGTTCCAGCTGGTGCAGGCGCTGCTGGCGGAGTCGCACGCCGAGCTGGCGGCCGGCCGCGCGATGGTCCACGAAGCCGCCGCGCGGTACGACTCGGGCGAGGACCGCAAGCTCGGGCCGTCGTCGGCGAAGCTGTTCTGCACCGAGATGCTCGGCCGGGTCGCCGACCGCGCGGTGCAGGTGCACGGCGGGATGGGGTACGTCCGGGGCGTCACGGTCGAGCGGATCTACCGCGACGCGCGCCTGTTCCGGATCTACGAGGGCACCAGCGAGATCCAGAAGCTCGTGATCGCGCGGCAGCTGCTCAAGGGCTGACTTGCGCTGGAGTGCACTCCAGCTCTTAACGTCGGGGGTATGACCACTGCACAGCACAAGATCGGCTCGGGCTTCGACGCCACCAGCACGGCGTCCGACGTCCTGGCCGGCATCGACCTGACCGGCAAGCTCGCGATCGTCACCGGCGGCTACTCGGGCATCGGCCTCGAGACGACGCGCGCGCTGACGGAGGCGGGCGCGCACGTCGTCGTCCCGGCCCGCCGCCGCGCGACGGCGGAGGAAGCGTTGCGGGGCTTGAAGAACGTCGAGATCGACGAGCTGGACCTCGGCGACCTCGACAGCGTCCGCGCGTTCGCCGAGCGGTTCGTCGCGTCCGGGCGCGGCATCGACGTCTTCATCGGCAGCGCCGGGATCATGGCGGCGCCGGAGACGCGCGTCGGCCCGGGCTGGGAGGCGCAGTTCGCGACCAACCACCTCGGCCACTTCGCCCTGGTGAACCGGCTCTGGCCCGCGTTCAACCCGGGCGCCCGTGTCGTCTCGGTGTCCTCGCGCGGCCACCACTTCGGCCCGGTCCGCTTCGACGACCTGAACTTCGAGCAGGGTTACGACAAGTGGCTCGCCTACGGCCAGGCGAAGACCGCGAACGTCCTGTTCGCGGTCGAGCTCAACAAGCTCGCGCAGGGCCACGGCGTCCGCGCGTTCGCCCTGCACCCGGGCCGGATCCTGACCGACCTGGTGCGCCACCTGAGCCGTCAGGAGCTGGTCGACGCGGGCATGGTCGACGAGACCGGGCAGGTCACCGAAGCCGGTGCCAAGACGCCCGAGCAGGGCGCCGCCACCCAGGTCTGGGCGGCGACGTCCCCGCAGCTCGACGGCCTCGGCGGCGTCTACCTCGAAGACTGCGAGGTCGCCGAGCCCACGCCCGCGGATGGCATGCGCGTGGGCGTGCGTGACTACGCGATCGACCCGGCGCTCGCCGAGCGCCTGTGGACGGTGTCGGCCGAACTGACCGGCGTCAACGCCTTCTAGAGCTTCTCGACCGCCTTCACGAGCAGCTCGATCTCGTCCTCGGTGTTGTAGTAGTGCACCGACGCCCGGACGAGGTCCGGCAGCTCGCGCGCGGTGAAGTCGAACTGCGCCGACGTGCGCGACGACACCGACGTGTTGATCCCCGCCTCCGCCAGCCGTGCCTTGATGTCTGCGGCGGGCGTGCCCTCGACGCTGAAGGTGACGATCCCGCACTTCTTCACGCCGACGTCGCGCACGTGGGCGCCGACGTCGGCCAGCCGGCCGCGCAGCGTCCCGGCCAGGGAAGCGACGCGGGCTTCGATGGCCGGCAGGCCCCACTCGAGCGCGTAGTCGATCGCCGCGCCGAGGCCGAAGACCGCGGCGAAGTCGCGTTCCCACACCTCGAAGCGCTTGGCGGTCGAGTCGACGACGTACTCCGTGGGCGCCGTCCAGACCGCCGAGTGCAGGTCGAGCATCGCCGGCTCCAGCCGCTCCCGCAGCCGCGGGTGGACGTACAGGAAACCGGTGCCACGCGGCCCGCGCAGGTACTTGCGGCCGGTCACCGACAACGCGTCGCACTTCAGGCGCGAGACGTCGAGGTCGAGCTGGCCCGCGGACTGGCACGCGTCGAGCAGGAACGGGATCCCGGCGGCTTCGGCGACCTCGCCGATCTCCTCGGCCGGGTTGACCAGCCCGCCCTGGGTGGGCACGTGGCTGACGGCGATCAGCTTGACGCTGCCGTCGATCCGGCGCTTCAGGTCCTCGACGTCGAGCTGGCCGGACTCGTCGTCGCCGACCACCTCGACGACCGCGCCGGTGCGCCGGGCGATCTGCAGGTACGCGATCGCGTTGCTGGCGTACTCGGCGGTGGAGGTGAGGATCCGGTCGCCCGCGGCGAACGGCAGCGCGTAGAAGACGGCCTGCCAGGACCGCGTCGCGTTGTCGGTGATGGCGATGTCGTCGGGTTCGCCGCCGACCAGTCTCGCCGCCGACGTGTACACCGCCGCCAGCCGGTCCTGGGCCTCGGCGGCCGCTTCGTACCCGCCCATCAGCGCTTCGTGGCGCAGGTAGTCGACCACCGTGTCCGTCACGACGGCCGGGGGCAGGGCGGATCCGGCGTTGTTGAAGTGGACCACTTCCGCGCAGCCGGGGGTCTCACGGCGGGCGCGGTCGACATCGAAGCCGTCAAAGGTCATGCCAACTGAATACAGTACGACCCGATTGCATGCAATACTGCCCGGATGGCCCGCACTCCTTTGCGCAGCGATCTCATCGAGGAGATCACCACCCGCGTGCTCGACGGGCGGCTCGCCGCCGGCGCCCGCGTCAACGAGGTGCACCTGGCCCGCGAGCTGGGCGTCAGCCGGACGCCGCTGCGGGAGGCGCTGATCGGGCTCGCCGGCCGCGGCCTGCTCGTTTCCGAGCCGGGCCGCGGCTTCATCGTGCCGCCGTTCGACCCGGACGAGGCCCGCCGGCTCTACCCGCTGGTCGCCGAGCTGGAGGCCCTCGCCCTGCGCTGGACGTCGCCACTGGAGCTCGCCGGGCTGCCCGACGCGCTCGACGTCGTCGCCGACGGGATGGTCGCGGCGCTGGAGCGCGGCGATGATCTGTCCGAAGTGGACGAACAGTGGCACGCGCTGCTGCTGTCCCGCTGCCCGAACCCGCACCTGCTGCGGTTGATCGAGCAGACCAAGCCCCTGCTCAAGCGGTACGAATCGTGCTACTTCGGCGGGGCCGCCCGCGCCGGGGAGAGCATCGGCGAGCACCGCCGGATCGCCGCAGCACTGCGGGACGGCGACCTGCCGACGGCGTCCGCGGTGCTCGTCCGCAACTGGGTGAAAGCCTTGGCCTACCTGGGGAAGGACCAAAGATGATCATCGCGCACCTGAGCGACCTGCACCTCGACGACGGGCCGCGCGCGGAAGAACGCGTCGCCGCCGTGATGGCGTACCTGGACGGGCTGGCCGTCGCTGCCGTCGTCGTCACCGGCGACATCGCCGACCACGGCGCGGCCGCGGAGTACGCACGCGCCGCCGCGCTGCTGAAGCATCCGGCGCCGGTGCTGGTCTGCCCGGGCAACCACGACGTCCGCGCGGCTTTCCGGACCGGGTTGCTCGATCAGCCGGCGTCCGACGGTCCGATCGATCTCGCGCGGGAGGTCGACGGCGTGCTGTTCGCCATGTGCGACTCGACGATCCCCGGCCGCGGCGCGGGTTACCTCGCCGACGAGACCCTCGCCTGGCTCGACGGCGTGCTGTCCGGCGGCGACGGCCCGGCCTTCGTCGCCTTCCACCACCCGCCGGTCGAGGTCGGCCTCCCGCTGGTGGACGGCATCCGCCAGACGGGGGAGGAGCGGCTGGCGGCGGTACTGGCCCGCCACCCGCGCGTGGCGGCGCTGCTGGCCGGCCACGTCCACACCGGCGCGTCGACGACGTTCGCCGGCGTGCCGCTGCGGATCGCCCCCGGCGTCGTCTCGGGGTCGCTGCTACCGGTCGAGCCGGGCGGCGACCGGGGCTGGGAGGAGGGCGGCCCGCTCGAGTACGACCGGCCGCCGTCGCTGCTGTTGCACGCACTGCACGACGACGGCCGGGTGACCACGCACCACCGCGTGGTCCCGTACGTCTTTTAGGGAGTGAAGATCGGCAGCGTGATCCGGGACGGCCGGGCCGCGTCGTGGAAGATCTCGAAGCGGTTCGGCTTGCCGTCCACCGCCGCGGTGACCGGCTCGTCCGTGCCGTGGTTGCGGGCGAACCGCGGGAACGCGCCGCCCGCCACCTGGACGCGCAGGCGGTGGCCGAGGCGGAAGCGGTAGGCCGTCGGGTCGAGTGTGACCTCCGCCGTCACCACGCCGTCCGCGTCCGCCGCCGGGAAGCCCGGGCGCAGCCGGAGGATCCCGTCGGTGACGTTGCGGGAGACGCCGCCCGCGTCGACGTCGCAGAGCCGGACGTAGACGTCGGCGTGCCCGAGCTCGGTGCGCACGTGCACGGTCGCGGCCACCTCGCCGATGACGTCCAGGTCCGACGCCAGCGGCTCGCCGGTGAAGACCAGCACGTCCGGCCGGGCCTCGACCTCCTGGTTGTCACGCTGCTTCGTCACGCCCGTCAGCAGCGGCCCGCCGACCGCCGGGGTCGGGTCCGCCGGGTCGTAGGTGAACGTCGTCGGCCGCGCTTCGCCGCCGCCCACCTCGCCGAGGCCGCCGATCGGGCGCAGGTGTGACGCCGTCGCGGTCGACGGCGGCGGCCACGCCTCGAAGTCCAGCCAGGTGTCCGCGCCCTGCAGGAAGATCCGGACCGGCGCGCGCTGCAGGAACGTGCGGTCGCCCAGCAGGTGGGCGCGCAGGAACCCGAGCTGGTCCTGGATCATCGGACGCATGCTCGCGGGCTCGCCGTGGGACCACGGGCCGATCGTGATCCGCGGCGCCTTGCCGGCCTCGGCGAGCCGCCGGAAGTCCTGCAGCTGCCCGCGGATGAACAGGTCGTACCAGCCGGTGACCATCGACACCGGGACGTCGAGCTTCTCGACGTCGGCGCTGTGGTCGGACATGGCCCAGTAGGTGTCGTCCGGCACGAAGTGCTCGGTGATGTCCTGCAGGAACCGCACCGGCTTGCCGATCGCGGCGACGTCGGCGCCGCTGAGCGGCAGGTGCGCCATCGCGCGGCGCGTCTTGCGCGCCTGCAGCGGGTTCGGGAACGCGCCGAAGCGCTCTTCCTGACGGCCGATCATCGCCGACCACGACACCATGTTGTCCGCCGCGAGCACGCCGCCCGGGTAGAACGTCGAGACGAACTCCGACGCCGTGATGCCGAGGCACATGGCGGCCAGCGGCGGGTCGAGGTAGGGCCCGAGCGCCCACTGCGTGTGCCCGAGGTAGCTGGCGCCCGCCATCGCGAGGTTGCCGTCGCACCACGGCTGCGCGCGCAGCCATTCGGCGGTGGCGACGCCGTCCTCCCGCTCGAGGTGGAACGGCCGGAACTCGCCGCCGGAGCCGAACGAGCCGCGGGTGCTCTGGATGACCGTCTGCAGCCCGTGCCGCGAGAACGTGTTCCCGAACAGCTTCGACAGGAGGCCGGCGCGCCCGTACGGCGTGCGGATCAGCACCACCGGCGCGGGCGTGTCACCCGCCGGGGCGTACCGGTCCGCGAGCAGCGTGACGCCGTCGGGCATCGGCACCGGCAGGTCGCGCGTGATGACCGGTTTCGGTCCTTCGGCGCGGGGGAGTCCGAGAGCTCTGTCGACAAGTCGGTCCAGCACGGGCACACGCCTTCCGAAGCGGAGTAACACCTTCCGGATCCGACGGTACCCGAGGTCGCGCGCCTGGCAACCGGAGCGACGTGGCTCAGGGACTTCCCACGGCGAGTGCTTCGGCCAGTTTTCCGGTGACGCGCAGGTTTTCCGGCCCGGGCGGCACGCGCACCCCGCACAGGGCCAGCGCCGCGGCCAGCACGGGCCGCCGGGCCCGGTCGCCGCCGTCGGCGATCTTGATCGCGATCGCCGTGCCGTCGGGCAGAGCCGCGACCTGGACGGCTTCGAAGCCGTCCTTCGCGATGAGCCCGGGCACCGCGCGCAGCACGGCGGTGACGTCGCGGCGGCTGCCGCCGACCAGCTCGGGGTGCCGGCGGATCCCGTCGGCGACCAGGTGCTCCGGCGTTCCCGGCGCGGCCGTGGCGATCTTCGACACGGCCGTGGCGAGCCCGCGCAGCGTGGTCGCGAACAGCGGCGCGCCGCAGCCGTCGACCGCGACCCGGTCGATCGCGCGGCCGGTGAGGTCCTCGAAGGTGGCGGCGATCGCGCGCTGCAGCGGGTGGGCCGGGTCGAGGTAGTTCTCGGACGCCCAGCCGTTCAGCGCGCAGGTCGCCAGCATCGCCGCGTGCTTGCCGGAGCAGTTGTGCGCGAGCTTGCTCGGGGCCCGCCCGGCCGCGACCCAGGCGTCGCGTTCGACCGGGTCGTACGGGAAGTCCGCCGGGTTGCCCAGCTCGCCGGGGGAGCGCCCGCCGAGCACCGCGGCCGCGGCGTCGAGGTGCATCCGCTCGCCGGAGTGGCTGGCCGCCGCGATGGCGAACCCGGCGGGCGGCAGGCGCAGCCCGAGCCGCGCCATCGCCGTGGCCTGCACCGGTTTCGCCGTCGACCGCGGGTACATCGGGGCGTCCGGCGCGCCGGCGTCGAAGAGGGTGGTGCCGTCCGGGGCGAGCACGATCACCGAGCCGTGGTGCCCGCCCTCGACCATGCCGTCGCGCACCAGCTCGACCAGGAGTTCGTGGTTCACAGGCCCGCCTTGTCGAACGCCTTCATGTCGATCCGCTTCCGCACGGCGAACCAGCCGGCGACCAGCGCGAGAGCGATCACCGGCAACGCCATGAGCGTGATCCGGCCGGTCTCGTCGAAGCCCATCAGCACCACGACGGCGGCGAGGAACACCAGCGTCACGATCTCGGTGTAGGGCGAGAACGGCAGCCGGAACGTCGGCCGCTCGAGCCCGTCCCGTTCGGTCTTGCGGACGAACAGGAGGTGGCAGAGCACGATGATGGCCCAGGTCGCGAGGATGCCGATCGCGGCGAAGTTCAGCACGATGTCGAAGGCCTCCTTCGGCACCAGGTAGTTCAGCCCGACGCCGAGCACGCAGACCGACGCCGTCAGCAGGATCCCGCCGTAGGGCACCTGGTTGCGGTTCAGCACGCCGGTGAACTTCGGCGCGGACCCGGCCGCGGCCATCGAGCGCAGGATCCGGCCGGTCGAGTACAGCCCCGAGTTCAGACTGGACAGTGCCGCGGTGAGCACGACGAGGTTCATCACGCTGTCCGCGGCCGGCACCCCCAGGTGCGACAGCACGGTGACGAACGGGCTCTGCTCCTTCGTGTAGGAGCTCCACGGCAGCAGCATCGCCAGCAGCACGACCGAGCCGACGTAGAACACGGCGATGCGCCACATGATGGAGTTGATCGCCTTCGGCATGATCTTCTCCGGGTGCTCGGTCTCGCCCGCGGCGACGCCGACCAGCTCGATGGACGCGTAGGCGAACACCACGCCCTGCACGATCATGACCATCGGCAGCAGCCCGGCCGGGAAGATCCCGCCGTGGCCGGTGATCAGCTGCGGTCCGCCCGCGACGCCGTCGATCGGCGTCCGCGTCGCCAGCAGCACGATCCCGATCACCATGAACAGCACCAGCGCGGCGACCTTGACGATGGCGAACCAGAACTCCATCTCGCCGAACAGCTTCACCGAGACCAGGTTCAGCGTCAGCACGACGGCGAGCGCGATCAGCGCGAGCACCCACTGCGGGATCGGCGTGAAGAACGACCAGAAGTGCGCGTAGAGCGCGATGGCCGTGATGTCGGCGATGCCGGTGGTCGACCAGTTCAGGAAGTGCATCCAGCCGGCGACGTACGCGCCCTTCTCGCCCATGAACTCCCGCGCGTAGGAGACGAACGCGCCGCTCGAAGGCCGGTACAGGATGAGCTCGCCGAGCGCGCGGACGACGAAGAACGCGAAGAGCCCGCAGACGGCGTAGACGATCGCCAGCGCCGGCCCGGCCTGGGCGAGCCGGCCGCCCGCGCCGAGGAACAGGCCGGTGCCGATGGCCCCGCCGATCGCGATCATGGTGACGTGCCGCGGTTTCAGGGCCTTGCGGTAACCGGCGTCGCCCGCGTCGGCGGTGGCTTCCGGGGTGAGGGTCTGTTCGGTCAAGGTGCTACTCGTCCCCGTTCACGATGCTGGTCAAGGTGGCTTCGACGTGCCGCAGGTGGGCCGTCATGGCCTCGACCGCGGCGGTTTCCGAGCCGTCGGCGATCGCCGTGACGATCGCCCGGTGCTCGACGTTCGAGCGCTGCCGGCGGTCGCCGAGCTGGTTGAGGAAGGCGGACTGGCGGGCCAGCGCGTCCCGGATCTCCTCGATCACCTTCCCGAACACGGGGTTGCCCGACGCCTGGGCGATGGTGATGTGGAAGAGCGAATCCAGCGCGACCCACGCGGTGTTGTCGGTCTCGGCGTCCATCCGCTCGACGAGGTGACCGAGCAGGTCGAGGTCGTCGGCGGAGCGCCGCAGGGCCGCGTACCCGGCGACCGGGATCTCGACGTGCCGGCGCACCTCGATCAGGTCGCGGGCCGAGTACGGCCCGAACACCGGGTGCTCGGCAGGCCCGGTCGCGGTGACGAAGGTGCCCTTGCCGGACTTCGACTCGGTGAGCCCGAGCGCCTGCAGCCCGCGCAGCGCCTCCCGGACCACCGAGCGGCTGACCTCGAACTCCTTGCCCAGCGCGGCCTCGGACGGCAGCTTGTCGCCGACGGCGTACTCGCCGCGTTCGATCTGGCGGCGCAGGTGGGCCAGCACGGCCTCCATGGCGCTCACCCGCCGAGGACCGGCTGTCCGGCTGTCGGACAGGTTCATGGATCGGATGCTCGGTCCCGGCCGCGGCGGTGTCAACGCGGGACCACGCGCTTGTGGCTCACTTCACCGGCCACCCTGACAACCGGACAGAAGTTCACCGGGTCGTTGACGGGTGCAAACGGGTGACCGTAGCGTTGCGCAGCGTCAGTCTGACAACGTTGTCGCACGTCACCGGCGAAGGGCGGGCCATGGCCGCGCGGAAGATCCTGACCCTGCTCGGCACGGTGGCCCTCGCGGCGACGGCGTTCGCGACGCCCGCCGCGGCCGGCGTCGAGCTGGTCGCCGACCCGGCGTCCTACGTCGACCCGCTGATCGGCAGCACCAACGCGGGCAACACCTACCCCGGCGCGACGACGCCGTTCGGGATGATCGCCTGGAGCCCGACCACGACGAAGGGCCTGCAGAACGGGACCGGCGCCGCCGGCGGTTACCAATACGACGTCACACGGGTGCGCGGCTTCAGCCTCACCCACCTCAACGGCACCGGCTGCACGCCGGGCGCGTCCGGCGACGTGCCGATCATGCCGTTCCCCGGCGCCGTCCTGTCCTCGCCGTCGGCCGACCGCACCGACCAGGTCTTCGCCAGCGACTTCTCGCACGCCGACGAGACCGCCGAGCCGGGCCACTACGGCGTCGGCCTGGCCAACGGCGTCGGCGTGGACCTCACCACCACCGACCGGGCCGGGCTCGGCCGGTTCACCTTCCCCGCGGACAAGCCCGCGAACCTGCTCTTCCGGACGTCGAACTCGCTGCCGGGCAGCTCGAACGCCTCGATCAGCATCGACGCGGCGCACCGGCGGGTGACCGGCTCGGTCGACTCGGGCGGCTTCTGCGGCCGCACCACCGGCGGCGAGGAGAACCAGCGCTCCTACTACACGCTGCACTTCAGCGTCACCTTCGACCAGCCGATCACCGGCCAGGGCACCTGGGTCGACGGCACCCTGCGGCCGGGCACGAGCAGCGCGACCGGCGGCGAGGGCTTCACGGACGCCGCACGCGTCGGCAAGGGCTCGGGCGGCTACGTCGGCTTCGACGCGAGCAAGGGCCCGGTCACCGCGCGGATCGGCATCTCCTACGTCAGCGCCGCCAACGCCCAGCGCAACGCCGACGCCGAGATCCCCGCCGGCCGGACGTTCGACGGCGTCCGCGCGTCGGCCCGGAAGGCCTGGCAGGACCAGCTGACGAAGATCGAGCTCGGCGGCGGCACGCACGCGCAGCTCACGACGTTCTACACCGCGCTCTACCACGCGCTGCAGCAGCCGAGCCTGGCCAGCGACGTCACCGGCGAGTACCTCGGCAGCGACCGGAAGGTCCACCGGCTCGCGAAGGGCCAGCACGCGCAGTACGGCACGTTCTCCGGCTGGGACGTCTACCGCGGGCAGGTCCAGCTGCTCGCGTTCCTCGACCCGGCCCGGGCGGGTGACTACGCGCAGTCGCTCTACAACTTCGCCGGGCAGAACGGCGGTGAGTGGGACCGCTGGCTGCACGACAACGGCGGCACGCACGTGATGTCCGGTGACCCGTCGGCGCCCGCGCTGGCCGGGATGTACGCCTTCGGCGCCCGCGGCTTCGACGTCCAGGGCGCGTTCGGCTCGCTGGTCAGCGCGGCCACCGTGCCGACCGCGAACGACAGCCGCGACGCCGGCTGCCCGATCCAGTGCATCGGCCAGCGGCCGGGCCTGGCCGACTACCTGAAGCTGCACTACGCGCCGGACGACGCCTGCCACTGCTGGGGCTCGGCCGCCGAGACGCTCGAAGACTCCGTCGCCGACTTCGCGCTGTCGGACTGGGCGTCCCGCATCGGCAGTGACCCTTCTACATTCCTCGCGCGCTCCGGCTACTGGCGCAACCTGGTCAACCCGCGGGCGAGCGTCGACGGCCCCTACGTCCAGGCGCGCAAGGCCGACGGCTCGTGGGTGACGCCGTTCCAGCCGTCGACGGACACGGGCTTCGTCGAGGGCAGCAGCGCGCAGTACACGTGGATGGCTTCGCACGACGTCGCCGGCGTGGTCGGCGGCCTGGGCGGCGCGTCCGCGACGGTGAAGCGCCTCGACGGCTTCTTCCACGACGCGGCGGGCAACTGGGCGCTGTCGGGCGTCGACGACGTCCACTACAACCCGGGCAACGAGCCGGACATCAACGCGCCCTGGCTCTACGACTACCTCGGCCGGCCGTGGCAGACGCAGCAGACGGTCCGCCAGATCGTGAACACGGTCTACGGCCCGGGCACCGGCGGCCTGCCGGGCAACGACGACCTCGGCACCATGTCCGCGTGGTACGTCTTCGCCACGCTCGGCATGTTCCCGCAGGTCCCGAGCCGCGCCGACCTCGTGCTGGCGTCGCCGCTGTTCCCGCGCGCGGTCGTCCACCGCGGCAACGGCGCGACGATCACGGTCGAGGCCCCGCGCGCGTCGGCGGACACGTACTACGTCCAGGGCGTGCGCGTGAACGGCTCGCCGTCGTCGAAGCCGTGGGTGGCGGAGTCGTTCGTCGCGAACGGCGGCACGATCACCTACGACCTGTCCACGACGCCGAACCCGACGTGGGGCACGGCGGCCGCGGACGCCCCGCCGCAGGCCGCGCTCCCGGCATTTCACCCGAACGTGGCCGCCCCGGCCGTCACGCCCAAGCCGTTCCGACCCCTCGTCACCCCCGTCGGCTGACGCTCCGGGTGACCGCCCGGCAGCACCGCGTGCCGTGATCATCACCGCCCGAAGCGGTGGCGCGTCGCACCGCCCGAACGGCTCCGGCGAGGAGCAGAATCGAGCGCGGCGAGCACGTGCGCGGGCCACTCGAGCCACGGGTTAGGGTGAGTGACCCGCGCGCAGCCGGTCCCACCGATCTAGGGGAGGTTTTCGCTGGTGTCGAACGATTCCTTCGTCCACCTGCACGTCCACACCGAGTACTCGATGCTCGACGGTGCGGCGAAGATCGCTCCCCTCTTCGCGGAGGCGGCGCGCCTCGGCATGCCGGCGGTCGGCATGACCGACCACGGCAACATGTACGGCGGCGACGAGTTCTACCAACAGTCCAAGAAGCACGGCATCAAGCCGATCATCGGCATCGAGGCCTACGTCGCGCCGGAGAGCCGCTTCCACAAGAAGCCGGTCTTCTGGGGGCAGCAGAACCAGCGCGGGTCCGACGAGCTGGGCGAGGGCGGCGACGTCTCGGGCGCCGGCGCGTACACCCACATGACGATGCTCGCGCAGAACGCCACCGGCCTGCGGAACCTGTTCAAGCTGTCCTCGCTGGCCAGCATGCAGGGCTACTACCGCAAGCCCCGGATGGACCGCGAGCTGATCTCGGAGAACCACTCGGGGATCATCGCGACCACCGGCTGCCCGTCGGGCGAGGTGCAGACCCGGCTGCGGCTGGGCCAGAAGGAAGCGGCGATCCAGGCCGCGTCCGACTACAAGGACATCTTCGGCGCCGGCAACTTCTTCCTCGAGTTGATGGACCACGGCCTGCCGATCGAGCGGTCGGTCCGCGAGGGCCTGCTCGAGGTCGGCCGGCTGCTCGACCTCAAGCCGATCGCGACGAACGACTCGCACTACGTCACCAAGGACCAGGCCGACACGCACTCGGCGCTGCTGTGCGTCCAGGCCGGCAAAACCCTCAACGACCCGACCCGGTTCAAGTTCGACGGTGACGGCTACTACCTCAAGGCCGCCGCCGAGATGCGCGAGTACTGGGACAAGGAAGTCCCCGGCGCGTCGGACAACACGCTGCTGATCGCCGAGCGCGTCGAGTCCTACGAAGACGTCTACTCGCACAAGGACCGGCTGCCGTTCTTCGAGGTCCCGGAGGGCTACGACCAGGGCGGCTGGCTGCGCGAAGAGGTCGCGAAGGGCCTGGCCTGGCGGTTCCCGGCCGGTCCGCCCGAGGGTTACGACGAGCGGATCGAGAAGGAGCTCGACGTCATCATCGGGAAGGGCTTCCCGGCCTACTTCCTGATCGTCGCCGACCTCATCAGCTACGCCCGCCGCGTCGGCATCCGCGTCGGCCCCGGCCGTGGTTCGGCCGCCGGTTCGCTGGTCGCGTACGTGCTCGGTATCACCAACCTGGACCCGATCCCGCAGAAGCTGCTGTTCGAGCGGTTCCTGAACCCCGAGCGCGTCTCGATGCCCGACATCGACATCGACTTCGACGACCGCCGGCGCGGCGAGATGATCCGGTACGCGACCGACAAGTACGGCGTCGACAAGGTCGCTCAGGTCATCACCTTCGGCACCATTAAGACCAAGGCCGCGATCAAGGACTCGGCGCGGGTCCACTTCGGCCAGCCCGGTTACGCGATCGCGGACAAGATCTCCAAGGCGCTGCCGCCGCCGATCATGGCGAAGGACATCCCGCTCTCGGGCATCGTCGACAAACAGCACGAGCGCTTCGGCGAGGCCGCCGAGGTCCGCGCGCTGGTCGAGACGGACGAAGAGTGCAAGACGATCTTCGACACCGCCCGCGGTCTCGAAGGCCTGATCCGCAACGCGGGCGTGCACGCCTGCGCGGTCATCATGTCGTGCGACCCGCTGACCGACGCGATCCCGCTCTGGCAGCGTGACGACGGCTCGATCATCACCGGCTGGGACTACCCGTCGTGCGAAGCCATCGGCCTGCTGAAGATGGACTTCCTGGGCCTGCGGAACCTGACGGTCATCGGTGACGCGATCGACAACATCAAGACCAACCGCGGGATCGACATCGACCTCGACACCCTGGGCGTCGAGGACAAGGAAACCTACAAGCTCCTCGCCCGCGGCGACACGCTCGGCGTGTTCCAGCTGGACGGCGGGCCCATGCGCGACCTGCTGCGCCGCATGGAGCCCACGGTGTTCGACGACATCGTCGCGGTCGGCGCGCTCTACCGCCCCGGCCCGATGGGCATGAACGCGCACAACGACTACGCCGACCGCAAGAACAACCGGCAGAAGGTCAAGCCGATCCACCCGGAGCTCGACGAGCCGCTGCGGGAGATCCTGGCCGACACCTACGGCCTGATCGTGTACCAAGAGCAGATCATGCACATCGGCCAGAAGGTGGCCGGGTACACGATGGGGCGCGCGGACGTGCTCCGCCGCGCGATGGGCAAGAAGAAGAAGGAAGTCCTCGACCTCGAGTACGACGGCTTCGAGGCCGGCATGAAGGCCAGCCCGCTGCTCGACGGCGGGTTCTCCGCCGAGGCCGTCAAGGCGCTCTGGGACACGATCCTCCCGTTCGCCGGCTACGCGTTCAACAAGAGCCACGCGGCCGCGTACGGCCTGATCTCGTACTGGACCGCCTACCTCAAGGCGAACTTCCGGGCCGAGTACATGGCCGCCCTGCTGACGTCGGTCGGCGACAACAAGGACAAGTCGGCGGTCTACCTGTCCGAGTGCCGCCGCCTCGGCATCAAGGTGCTGCCGCCGGACGTCAACGAGTCGGCCCTGCGGTTCGCGGCCGTCGGCGAGGACATCCGCTTCGGCCTCGGCGCGGTCCGCAACGTCGGCGCGAACGTCGTCGAGTCGATCATCAAGACCCGTGCGGAGAAGGGGAAGTACTCCACCTTCACCGACTTCCTCGACAAGTCCGAGCTCGTGGTCTGCAACAAGCGGGTCATCGAGTCGCTGATCAAGGCGGGCGGGTTCGATTCGCTCGGCCACACGCGGCTGTCGATGATCCAGGTCCACGAAGACGCGGTCGAAGCCGTCGTCCCGCTCAAGCGCCAGGAGGCGATGGGCCAGTTCGACCTGTTCGGCTTCGGCGGGGAAGACGGGGATGACAGCGCCGCAGCGGTTTCTTCGTCACCGCTCGCGCACCTGAAGTTCGGCGACGAGGAGTACCCGCGCAAGCAGCTGCTCGCCTACGAGCGCGAGATGCTCGGCCTGTACGTCTCGGCCCACCCGCTCGACGGCGCCGAGCGGATCCTGCGCAAGCACGCCCCGAAGCCGATCGCCGGGATCCTGGCCGACCCGCCCCGGGAGGGCGAGCTCGTCATCTCCGGGCTGATCACGTCGCTCGAACGGCGGGTCAACAAGAAGGGCGAGCCCTGGGCGATCTGCACGGTCGAGGACATGGACGCCTCGCTCGAGGTGCTGTTCTTCCCCAAGTCGTACGCCTTGTTCTCCTCCGAGCTGATCGAGGACAACGCGGTGCTGGTGAAGGGCCGGATCAACTGGCGCGAAGACAAGATGTCGATCTTCGGCGGCGGCCTGGCCACACTGGACCTGTCCGAGGTCGGCACCGGCAACGGTGACGACGAGCCGCCGCTGGTCCTGCTGGCCGCGGCGGAGAAGATCGACCAGTCGGTGGTGAGCGAGCTGCGCTCCACACTGCTCGCGCACAAGGGCGAGACGATGGTCCACCTCAAGCTGGTCGGGCGGAACCAGACGGTGTTCGCGCTCCACGACTACCCGGTGAAGGTCAGCTCGATGCTGATCGGCGAGCTGAAGGGCATCCGCGGGATCACCGCGTCGACCTGAGCACGGCTTCGAACGGGCCGGATCCGCGCGCACACCGCGCGCGGATCCGGCCCTTCGTGTTTGCTGAGTGGGTATCCCCGCCCCGTGAGCACCGGTGAGGTCAGCCCCTCGATGGACGACTACGAACCCGACCCGAAGCGCTGGAAGGCGCTGGCCGTCTCGCTGACGGCCGGGTTCATGGGCCTGCTCGACGTCAGCATCGTCAACGTCGCGCTGCCGTCGATCCAGCGCGACCTGGGCGCGAGCAGCGGCGGGATCCGCTGGGTCGTCTCGGGGTACGCGCTGGCGTTCGGCCTGGTCCTGGTCACCGGCGGCCGCCTCGGCGACGCGTTCGGCCGCCGGAAGATGTTCCTCGGCGCCCTCGCGGCGTTCGTCGCCACCAGCGCGCTGGCCGGCGCGGCCCCGAACGAGACGACGCTGGTGCTCGCGCGGCTCGCCCAGGGCATGGCGGCGGGCATGCTCACGCCGCAGAACACCGGCCTGATCCAGGACCTCTTCCGCGGGCCCGAGCGCGGCCGCGCGTTCGGCATGTTCGGCGCCGTCGTCGGCATCTCGACGGCGGTCGGCCCGATCCTCGGCGGCGTGATCCTCGCCGTCTTCGGCGATCCGGACGGCTGGCGCTGGGTGTTCTACGTCAACGTCCCGATCGGCGTGCTCGCGTTCGCCCTGGCCCTGCGGCTGCTGCCCCGCAGCGAGAAGAGCGGGCTCAGGCTGCGGTCGGAGATCGACTTCGTCGGGATCCTGCTGCTCGCCGTCGCGGTCCTCGGCGTGCTGCTCCCGGTGGTGGAGTCCGACGACGGCGGCCCGGCGCGGCTGTGGTGGATGTTCGTCATCGCGCTCGTCTTCGGCGCCGGCTTCGTGCGCTGGGAGCACTCGCTGGTCCGGCGCGGCCGCTCGCCGCTGCTGGACACCCGGCTGTTCACCGGCACCCCGGGATACGCCAGCGGCGCCGCGGTGGGCGCGCTCTACTTCTGCGGGTTCGCCGGGATCTGGCTGGTCTTCGCGATGTTCTTCCAGCAGGGCCTCGGCTACACACCCCTGCAGTCCGGGCTGTCGGTGACGCCGTTCGCGCTCGGCTCGGCGGTGGCCGCGGCCGTCGCCGGCCGGCTGGTGCCGCGCTTCGGCCGCCGGCTCACCGTCACCGGGCTGGCGCTGGTCGCCCTCGGCCTGCTGATCGTCGCGCTGCTGGCCCAGCTGGTGCCGCCCGCGGCCGCGGGCTGGGCGTTCGCGTTGCCGCTGGTGCTGGCCGGGGTCGGCGGCGGCATGGTGATCTCGCCGAACACGACGTTGACGCTGGAGTGCGTCCCGGTCCGGCTGGCCGGCGTCGCCGGCGGCGCGCTGCAGACCGGGCAGCGGATCGGCACGGCGATCGGCACGGCCGTGCTGGCGTCGGTCTTCGGTGCGGTCGTCGTCGCGGCGGGGGACTACCAGGTGGCGCTCACCGTCGCCCTCTGCTGCGCGGCCGTCCTGACGTGTGGCGCGCTGGGCCTCGCCGTGGCCGAACTGCGGGCGCGGAGACACCGTGCGCAGCTTTCCAGGGACGATCGGGCGGCCGGCGGGGCCGAGACGTCCGCTGCGGACGTCCACCGGGGCTAGGACACTACTTTCCGCAGATTCGCGATGCTCCAAACGAGTGACGAGCACGGAAAGGCACTGGTGCTACGCAGAGCGACCGGGTAGATCTTATGGAGCCTTCACTGCGCGGCTTCGGCTACCGACAGTGGCAATCGATCGGCCACCCGGGGATGGGGTGACCGGTCCGAGCGACCGAAGCGTCCGGAGTTCGAGGGAGTGGACACACTCGGTCACCTTCCGTCCAGTGAGTGTCGGCGTCCGCGGGGGACCGTCCGGCACTCGCGGAAGGGCTGCCCATCGGCCGGCCGCAGCGCGCGTGACGGCGGCGGGCGGGCCCGGGTGAGGGGGAACCGGGCCCGCCCGTCCTTTTCGCCCGTGTCGCGCTTTCCCGCTGCTCGTGATCATGTTGGGATGACCGGATCCGACAGGCACGAGCCCGGGAGGGTCCATGACCGAGCAGCCGCCGCGGCCCGGAAGCCGGATCCGCCTGTGGCACCGGCCGATGCTGGCGCGCGACCGAAGTGAGCGACACCGCGTCGCGACGCCGCTGGAACTGCTGTTCGACCTGTGTTTCGTGGTCGCCGTCGGCCAGGCGGCCGCGCAGTTGCACCACGCCTTCGCCGAGGGCCACATCGGCCACGGCGTGTTCTCCTTCGCCCTGGTCTTCTTCGCGATCTGGTGGGGCTGGCTGAACTTCAGCTGGTTCGCCTCAGCGTTCGACACCGACGACGTCCCGTACCGCCTGGCGACGCTGGTGCAGATCGCCGGCGGCCTGACCGTCGCGGCCGGGGTGGAGACCGCCTTCGAGGGCGACTTCCGGCTGATGGTCGCCGGCTACGTGCTGATGCGGCTGTCGATGGTGACGCAGTGGCTGCGCGCCGCGCGGTCGGACCCGCCCTGCCGGCCCGCCGCCCTGCGCTACGCCGTCGGGATCACCGCCGTCCAGGTGCTGTGGATCGCCCGGCTGTGGTTGTCGGGAACGCCGGCCGTCGTCGCGTTCTTCGTGCTCGTCGTGCTCGAGCTCGCCGTCCCGCTGTGGGCGGAGCGCCGCTTCGGCACGACGTGGCACCCGCACCACATCGCCGAGCGGTACGGCCTGTTCACGCTGATCGTGCTCGGTGAGGTGATCCTCGGCGCGACCACCGCGATCAAGGAGGGGGCCGCCGAGGCGGAGCACGTCGGCGGGCTCATCTCGCTCGCCGCGGCCGGCCTGGTGCTGGTGTTCGCCATGTGGTGGCTGTACTTCGACCAGCCGGGGCACGCGCGGCTGGTTCGCCGGCCGACCCTGTTCACGACGATGAGCTGGGGTTACGGCCACTACCTGATCTTCGCGTCCGCGGCGGCGGTCGGGGCCGGGCTCGAGGTGGCGGTCGGCTACGACACCCACACGCTGCACGACGTCGGCCCGATCGCCGCGGCGATGGCGACGACCGTGCCGGTCGCGATATTCCTGCTGAGCGTCTGGCTGCTGCACATCGGCCCGGCCAACGAGTGCCGGCCGATCGCGGTCGGCTTCCCGGTGACCGCGGTGCTCGTCGTCGCGGCGTCGTTCACGCCGGTGCCGATCCACGTCACCGCGGTGCTCACGGCCGCGCTCGTCGCCGTCACGGTCGTCTTCGCCGACGGGCAGCCGCGGGAGTAGATCGCCGCAGGTCAGCGGCCTCGTGTGCAAAAAGGGGACCCCCCTGTGCGAGGCCGTTTCGGGGCATGTAAAGTTCTCCAAGTCGCCAGGGAAACCGGGTGGCCGCCAGGACCGCGAACCAAGCTCCC
Organism: Amycolatopsis sp. NBC_01286; assembly: GCF_035982555.1. NCBI lineage: Bacteria > Bacillati > Actinomycetota > Actinomycetes > Pseudonocardiales > Pseudonocardiaceae > Amycolatopsis > Amycolatopsis sp. NBC_01286. Next base: position 6,054 of record NZ_CP108428.1, on the reverse strand, counting down.
ACGAAGGTGGTAGAGTGGGTGGTCCTGAACCGAGGTGATAGCCTCGGAACAACAAAGGCTTGAAACAATCGCCGAGGGTGAAGCCGCCGATAAGGTGGCGGATTCCGGAGTGTGTTGCTTGAGAACTCAACAGTGTGCTAGTGAACTAAGCCAGTAGAGCTTATATATAACCTCGTATGAGGTTCCTTTGAGAATGATTGAGTACATAGTCTCGATCAAACTATTCATTGTTGGAGAGTTTGATCCTGGCTCAGGACGAACGCTGGCGGCGTGCTTAACACATGCAAGTCGAACGATGAAGCCTTCGGGTGGATTAGTGGCGAACGGGTGAGTAACACGTGGGTAATCTGCCCTGCACTCTGGGATAAGCCTTGGAAACGAGGTCTAATACCGGATATCACATTCTTTCGCATGGGAGAATGTTGAAAGTTCTGGCGGTGCAGGATGAACCCGCGGCCTATCAGCTTGTTGGTGGGGTAGTGGCCTACCAAGGCGACGACGGGTAGCCGGCCTGAGAGGGTGACCGGCCACACTGGGACTGAGACACGGCCCAGACTCCTACGGGAGGCAGCAGTGGGGAATATTGCACAATGGGCGAAAGCCTGATGCAGCGACGCCGCGTGAGGGATGACGGCCTTCGGGTTGTAAACCTCTTTCGCCAGGGACGAAGCGCAAGTGACGGTACCTGGATAAGAAGCACCGGCTAACTACGTGCCAGCAGCCGCGGTAATACGTAGGGTGCAAGCGTTGTCCGGATTTATTGGGCGTAAAGAGCTCGTAGGCGGTTTGTCGCGTCGGCTGTGAAATCTGGAGGCTTAACCTTCAGCGTGCAGTCGATACGGGCAGACTTGAGTTCGGTAGGGGAGACTGGAATTCCTGGTGTAGCGGTGAAATGCGCAGATATCAGGAGGAACACCGGTGGCGAAGGCGGGTCTCTGGGCCGATACTGACGCTGAGGAGCGAAAGCGTGGGGAGCGAACAGGATTAGATACCCTGGTAGTCCACGCTGTAAACGGTGGGTGCTAGGTGTGGGCGACATTCCACGTTGTCCGTGCCGTAGCTAACGCATTAAGCACCCCGCCTGGGGAGTACGGCCGCAAGGCTAAAACTCAAAGGAATTGACGGGGGCCCGCACAAGCGGCGGAGCATGTGGATTAATTCGATGCAACGCGAAGAACCTTACCTGGGCTTGACATGCGCCAGACATCCCCAGAGATGGGGCTTCCCTTGTGGTTGGTGTACAGGTGGTGCATGGCTGTCGTCAGCTCGTGTCGTGAGATGTTGGGTTAAGTCCCGCAACGAGCGCAACCCTTATCCTACGTTGCCAGCGCGTTATGGCGGGGACTCGTGGGAGACTGCCGGGGTCAACTCGGAGGAAGGTGGGGATGACGTCAAGTCATCATGCCCCTTATGTCCAGGGCTTCACACATGCTACAATGGCTGGTACAGAGGGCTGCGATACCGCGAGGTGGAGCGAATCCCTTAAAGCCGGTCTCAGTTCGGATCGCAGTCTGCAACTCGACTGCGTGAAGTCGGAGTCGCTAGTAATCGCAGATCAGCAACGCTGCGGTGAATACGTTCCCGGGCCTTGTACACACCGCCCGTCACGTCATGAAAGTCGGTAACACCCGAAGCCCATGGCCCAACCTCGTAAGGGGAGGGAGTGGTCGAAGGTGGGACTGGCGATTGGGACGAAGTCGTAACAAGGTAGCCGTACCGGAAGGTGCGGCTGGATCACCTCCTTTCTAAGGAGCACAACACATCCACGTTCCCGGGATACCCGGAACTAGAGCGTGGGGTGGCTGGGGTTTAACACTCGAATGCAGTGTTGCTCTGGTTGCTCAAGGAATTGTGGAACTACTGGTTATGGCTCATCGCGGTGACAGACGCCGGCGTTAGTACTGATCCTTCGGGGTCGTGGAGGACGCTCGCCGAGTCGAGTGGTGGGTTGTTTGCTATGCACACTGTTGGGTCCTGAGGCAACACGCCTCGGGGCTTACGCCTCGGGAGCGATGTTTGTTTCTGGTGTGGTGTTTGAGAACTGTAGAGTGGATGCGAGCATCTTTGTGGTCAAGTTGTTAAGGGCACATGGTGGATGTCTTGGCTTCAGGAGCCGATGAAGGACGTAGGAGGCTGCGATAAGCCTCGGGGAGCTGTCAACCGAGCTGTGATCCGAGGATTTCCGAATGGGGAAACCCAGCACCAGTGATGTGGTGTTACCCGCACCTGAATATATAGGGTGTGTGGAGGGAACGCGGGGAAGTGAAACATCTCAGTACCCGTAGGAAGAGAAAACAACCGTGATTCCGTGAGTAGTGGCGAGCGAAAGCGGAAGAGGCTAAACCGATTGCATGTGATACCTGTCAGGGGTTGTGTAGTCGGTGTTGTGGGACCTGCCTTGAAGGAACTGACATTTCTTCGGAATTGACGCATGGGTTAGTGGAACGCCTTGGGATGGGCGGCCGGAGTGGGTGAGAGCCCCGTACGCGAAAACTTGTGTTGTTGTTCTTGGTGGTGTTCCCGAGTAGCAGCGAGCTCGTGGAATTTGCTGTGAATCTGCCGGGACCACCCGGTAAGCCTAAATACTTCCTGAAGACCGATAGCGGACTAGTACCGTGAGGGAAAGATGAAAAGTACCCCGGGAGGGGAGTGAAAGAGTACCTGAAACCGTGTGCCTACAAGCCGTCAGAGCTGTAATGGTGATGGCGTGCCTTTTGAAGAATGAGCCTGCGAGTTAGTGCTGCGTGGCGAGGTTAACCCGTGTGGGGTAGCCGTAGCGAAAGCGAGTCTGAATAGGGCGAATGAGTCGCGTGGTCTAGACCCGAAGCGGAGTGATCTACCCATGGCCAGGGTGAAGCGACGGTAAGACGTCGTGGAGGCCCGAACCCACTTAGGTTGAAAACTGAGGGGATGAGCTGTGGGTAGGGGTGAAAGGCCAATCAAACTCCGTGATAGCTGGTTCTCCCCGAAATGCATTTAGGTGCAGCGTCGCATGTTTCACCACGGGGGTAGAGCTACTGGATGGTCTAGGGGCCTTACCGGGTTACCGAAATCAACCAAACTCCGAATACCGTGGTGTGAGAGTGCGGCAGTGAGACGGCGGGGGATAAGCTTCGTCGTCGAGAGGGAAACAGCCCAGAACACCAGCTAAGGCCCCTAAGTGTGTGCTCAGTGGGAAAGGATGTGGGATTGCCCAGACAACCAGGAGGTTGGCTTAGAAGCAGCCACCCTTGAAAGAGTGCGTAATAGCTCACTGGTCAAGTGGTCCTGCGCCGACAATGTAGCGGGGCTTAAGCACACCGCCGAAGCTGTGTCATTGACACAATAGATCCACTTGGGCTCTTGAAGTCCTTGTGTAGTCGTGTTGATGGGTAGGGGAGCGTCCTGCACCCAGGGAAGCCGTGGCGGAAGCTAGCGGTGGAGGGTGTGGGAGTGAGAATGCAGGCATGAGTAGCGAATGCAGAGTGAGAAACTCTGCCGCCGGATGACCAAGGGTTCCTGGGCCAGGCTAATCCGCCCAGGGTAAGTCGGGACCTAAGGCGAGGCCGACAGGCGTAGTCGATGGACAACGGGTTGATATTCCCGTACCCGAGCATGTGCGCCCATGACGAGGCGTTTGATACTAACCACCCAAAGCGTGCCGGTGATGCCTTCGGGCGGAGTTGGCATTGTGGAGCGTGGGACCTGATTTCGTAGTAGTCAAGCGATGGGGTGACGCAGGAAGGTAGCTCCGCCAGGCGATGGTTGTCCTGGTGTAAGCGTGTAGGAGAAAGCATAGGCAAATCCGTGCTTTATATACTCTGAGACGTGATGCGTAGCCGTTTGAGGTGAAGTAGAGTGATCCTATGCTGCCGAGAAAAGCCTCTAGTGAGTGCATGCACGGCCCGTACCCCAAACCAACACAGGTGGTCAGGTAGAGAATACTAAGGCGATCGGGTGAACTGTGGTTAAGGAACTCGGCAAAATGCCCCCGTAACTTCGGGAGAAGGGGGGCCAAACATCCTGAAGTCCTTTACGGACTAGGGGTGGGTGGCCGCAGAGACCAGCGGAAAGCGACTGTTTACTAAAAACACAGGTCCATGCGAAGTCGCAAGACGATGTATATGGACTGACGCCTGCCCGGTGCTGGAACGTTAAGAGGACCGGTTAATCCCTTCGGGGGTGAAGCTGAGAATTTAAGCGCCAGTAAACGGCGGTGGTAACTATAACCATCCTAAGGTAGCGAAATTCCTTGTCGGGTAAGTTCCGACCTGCACGAATGGCGTAACGACTTTCCGGCTGTCTCAACCACAGGCCCGGCGAAATTGCACTACGAGTAAAGATGCTCGTTACGCGCGGCAGGACGGAAAGACCCCGGGACCTTTACTATAGTTTGGTATTGGTTTTCGGTTCGGCTTGTGTAGGATAGGTGGGAGACTGTGAAGCGGTGACGCTAGTTACTGTGGAGTCATTGTTGAAATACCACTCTGGTCGAATTGGGAATCTGAACCTCGGGCCATGATCTGGTTCAGGGACAGTGCCTGATGGGTAGTTTAACTGGGGCGGTTGCCTCCTAAAGAGTAACGGAGGCGCCCAAAGGTTCCCTCAGCCTGGTTGGCAATCAGGTGTTGAGTGCAAGTGCACAAGGGAGCTTGACTGTGAGACAGACATGTCGAGCAGGGACGAAAGTCGGGACTAGTGATCCGGCACCACCTGGTGGAAGGGGTGTCGCTCAACGGATAAAAGGTACCCCGGGGATAACAGGCTGATCTTGCCCAAGAGTCCATATCGACGGCATGGTTTGGCACCTCGATGTCGGCTCGTCGCATCCTGGGGCCGGAGTAGGTCCCAAGGGTTGGGCTGTTCGCCCATTAAAGCGGCACGCGAGCTGGGTTTAGAACGTCGTGAGACAGTTCGGTCCCTATCCGCCGCGCGCGTAGGATACTTGAGGAAGGCTGTCCCTAGTACGAGAGGACCGGGACGGACGAACCTCTGGTGTGCCAGTTGTCCCGCCAGGGGCATGGCTGGTTGGCCACGTTCGGAAGGGATAACCGCTGAAGGCATCTAAGCGGGAAGCCTGTTCCAAGATGAGGTATCCCACCCTTTGTGGGTTAAGGCCCCCAATAGACCATTGGGTTGATAGGCCAGATATGGAAGCACAGTAATGTGTTGTCGAGTTGACTGGTACTAATAGGCCGAGGACTTGTCTACGAAGGTGTTACGCATCCACTCTACGGTTCTGAAACACCACACGGCCCTCGTGTTTTTGGGGGGTGTGGGTGTTTGATAGTGTTTCGGTGGTTTTAGCGTCAGGGAAACGCCCGGTCCCATTCCGAACCCGGAAGCTAAGCTTGACAGCGCCGATGGTACTGCAACCGAAGGGTTGTGGGAGAGTAGGACACCGCCGAACATTTCGTTGGGAGAGGGCCTGGCCCGGTCGAGAACACTAGTTCTCCCGGGCCAGGCCCTTTTCTTTATGCCCACAACCCGGTGCCGCCGGCACCGCGACCCACTTCGTGTCGACCCTCCCATCACACGAGTTGACCTTCCAATCACGTGTTGACCCTCTGATCACGCGAGTTGACCCTTCACGCACGCACGCACGCACGCGCGCCGGCCGTCTGGCCGAGTGGTGACCCGTGAATTACCGGTGTCGACTGCCTGATTACGGGTGCCGACCCCCTGGATCGTAGGTGGCCGGCGCTTCGATCGCGGGAGCCGACCGTCGAGGCACGTGAGCCGACTGTCTGAGTACGCGAGTCGACCGTTCGGGACGTAAACCGACCGGCTAGATGCGTGAGCCGACCATCCGGGTACATGAGCCGACTCTCTGGGTACGCGAACCGACCGGCTGGGTGCGCGAGCTGACTGTTCGGGTGTGCGAGCTGCTCACCGGGCGGTGCGCGAGTTCCGGTCTCAATCACGCGAGATCCGCCTGGAAACACGAGGTTCCCGGCCGGACCACACGAGTCCGCCCGGGATCACGCGAGATCCGTGCGGGATCACGTGAGTTGCGGCTCCGATTACCGCAGCGCCCTGCTTCTGGCCTCACAATCCGGGTGATGTCCGATCCGA